>NZ_CBDCOG010000002.1:0-57427 GCF_965219715.1 Bacterioplanoides sp. | reverse complement strand
CTCTGGCTTCGTTTAGCCAGATTGCCGTTAGTTCCATCGACAGCAACTTTTTAACATCCGGTTCTTTATCCAGTGCCAGAAAAAAAACTTCCATATCAACCATGGTTTTATCCGGTAACTGATGCTGCATGTGACAATTAATCGGAGTATCGAATTTAATCGGGCAAATCTCGACAGGGAACCAGTCCTGAAATGTTTTTATTGTGGTACTTTTTAATTCAGGGTATGTGTTTCTGACAATGGCAAATCTGGTCCTTCTTATTCCGTCCGTATGAGGTTTCTGAACACGCAGGGCGATATTCATTAACTCCTGAACACAGGTCACGGATTTTCCGGAACCGATCGGCCCCATTAAACCACGGACAAAAGCAGCAGACTGATGGAATTTATAACCCGTACGGGAGGCCCGGTAATTCGCCATGTTTAATTATTTTCTTAAGAAAACACGCCTGATAATGCACCTGAAGCCACCAATTCCGGAAAACAGATCAAGGACTCTCATTGTTCTATAAGAGATGACAGTCGTGTTAACACATCTTCAGAGGTGTGGTTGTCATAGCCTTCATTCCTGGGTAGTGCAGGGGCTTTTATATGGTTCCAGTAGATTTCCGGAAGGTGGTAAGTTAGTTGTCCAAACTCAGTATTCAGTCCGGCAATAAACCAGTTGTCCATTCGGACACCACCTGCATCACAATATGTTTTAAAAGCAGAGTCTTTAAGAAGTTTTAAGATCAGAATCCATAACAGATGTTTGTGATCGTAAAGTTCCTGAAAGGTGTGATGCCCATCGGATACAAAACAGGTATCACAGGAAATTATAAGAGTATCGCTCATTATAAGTAATCCGTCAGAATACAAAGTATATAACAACCAGCTAATATGGCGGAAATAACATATAAGGAATTCAGGATTCCGATTAATATCTCTTTAATCAACACGTCGGCCCTTCTTATAGAATCTACGTATAGAATCAGACTGATCACAGGCTTTTTTGTAACAGACACGGCAGTAGTTATCTGACAGTAGACCCATAAAGGCATTGCCGCACTGAGAACAAATCCGCATCTGTTGTTCATCACGCTTTTGGTCGGACACTGGTGATACCTTTTACCGCCCACATGAATGCTTCTTCGAGTTTGGTTCTCGCTATGTGTGCCGATCGTGCGTCGTATTTCTCAGCATCCAGAAACAGCTCATAGAGTTCTTCTGATGCGTCCTGAATATTCTTCACCAGGGACTGTTGCGTCCCGTCCTGGGGGATGTATCTTGCCCTGAACGGATCGAGTTTTTCTGACAACATTTTTCTCCGCACTTCAGTACTAGGTCAATTTATCCATTAAAAAATTTTTCAGAGAGGTATTGGTACACCTGATCTACTGATCTGTCTTCAGGAGCAGGAAATACAGCAGGAGTCCCGGAAACCTCAAAAGACCAGGCTTTTATTCGAAATAGCAAACTGTCCGCTCGTCCCCCCCCTGTCCAATCCACCCCCCAGATAGCCCGGATGGGAACCCAATACATCCTGTATAAGCCGATTTGAGCCGGATTTCGCCCTTTTACGCCGATTTTGGTGTCAAAATCGCGCTTCTACGTGAAATCTGAGGCGTTTTGCGGGTGGTTGCCCTGCTTCATGCGCAGAGAATTGCCATAAAATACCCAAATATGGCTGAATCTGACATGAATCAATGAAAATCGGGTTGTTATGCATTCATTTTGCATAATTAATCAGCTTCAATTACTACCGGTAAGTTCAGTTACCGGCAGTAAGCGTTAATTTTCGTTTTGTTTTGAGTCATCCAGCTGAGTAAACGCTGCGTTTTCTGACTCTGGCGGCAGGATTTCAGCGTCAAATGTGAAACGATCGTCTTTAATCCTGATTTTACTATCTGAGTGATGACCGTCCATTCGATTCAGTTCGTTGATTGCCGCGATTGCCGCTTTATAGTCTGGCTGAAATTGTGAATCATCATCCGGTTTTATCTTTCCGCTGGCTTTCTGCGCGATCTCCCAAAGCAAAACTCGTTTTGATTCGATCCTGACCATTCCGGCATCAGCGATTTCCTTCATCCTTCTTAGTACTTCCATACGAACATTAGTTTTCGCTAGCATCTGGCACGATGATGCTCTTTTCGTCGTTTCAGTGCTGGCCGTATAGCCAGCATCGACATAAGATTGGGACGCATTTCCCGTTTTTATGTAGTTATCAATAAATCTGAGTTGCCTTGGAGTCATACACTACGAGACCTACCTGATTACTCTGGCAGTAGATATTTATTCAAATGGAGTTGCACTTCCATCATTTTAACGGTATTGTATAGCTGTGCCTTGGGAGACAAGGCATACGAAAACGGCGTTTCGAGTACCAGTCGAAACGCCGTCTTACATGTAACAAGCCATTGATCTACAAGAGGTATTTTATGGCTATCAGAACTGAATCAGAAATCCGTGCCGATCGCATCAAATCTATGCAGGCACACATTCCAGGCCTGTCAGAGACAGACGCTCTCATCTTATCACAGGCCAGGTTCTTTTTGCCAGCCGATGATAAGCGCCAGCCTGAAAGAGCTGCAGAGATAGCTGAACGTGCCCTCCACGATCTGTATCACACCGGCGTTGAGTTTTTTCACACCATGCTTTTCCGGTGGCTAATCAACACCACCACTGGTGCTGCTCAGGCTCGACTGGATAGGCTGGCAATATCCCGGTAACCAATAAGGGTAAGGCCGCACTGGCCTTACCCAAAGGATTTTTTATGGAACTCCTGAAATTGTACAGAGGTATCAACGACAACCACCTGGCCCTGCACCGTAATGATGCAGGTCAGTTCTTTATGACCCTTTCATATAAAGGTCACTTCCGGAAACTCCACCCTTACCGGAAAATGAAAGCCTGGCTGATTCTGGACCACTTTGAAATGGAGCTCCGTCGTAATCCAGAGCTACAGATGAAACCAGTCCCTCTCCTGGTGGCTACGTATGAAGGCCGCACACGTTACTTTGAAACACCGTCCGATCTTGAACATTTCTACTCCGGCCATGGCGTTGATGCCAGCAGAGTTGCCGATCTGCTCAGTCGTAACATACCTGTCATTTTCGGCAGACTCACCGCGTACCGTGAAAAGCCCTGGCATTTCAACGACGGACATGTTGCCAGCATTTACGGTAAACGATTTGTCACATAGAACTCTATGCATAACTTATCAGGCGATGCAAATACTATGTACACCACTGACGAGGCAGGAACTTCGTGGATACACTGTTAAATTTTGAATCTCTGGAACACCAGTCTCAACGACTGTGCGAAATCAGAGACCAGCTGGGCATCACTAACCGGGGCCTGGCTGAGTCCATGAAGGTCCCGCTGCCAACTTTCGAGCGATTTATAGATGGCCGCACGAAGATGAAACCAGCTTACTGCCAGCTACTGGGTCTGTATCTGATGATTAAAGATCTGCAGCCTGAGTTGTTCAGCGACCTGATACCGGACTCGGCCCGGGATCAACGATTCAGCTAACGGGTAAAGAAACCGGCCATCATGTGGCCGGTTTCTTTACCCGGTATAGTGCTGCACATCAAGTCAGACATGTTTCGTGATACGTTTTGATAGAGCCACCTGTCAAAACTGATGTCAAGAATAGTCTAACTGAATTGTTTAGACAATTTTGTTACATAAAAACAACACAACTATGATACCAGACGCTCTGATTCATACGATTGTGTCAGTATAACCGCCGCCGTACTGACCGCTAAATTTTTCATCATCTCTATGGTTTCACTGATACGCCTGCGTCTGCTGCTCAATAACTCCGCCCGTCCGTATTTTTGCACTGGCCCGTATCTTCGGTCCTGAAACAAATCAACACACCAACATGCATTCAGGCAGCACAGGTCTACAAAACGGGGATCATTCATGGAATATATTTTTGCATTCTCAATCACTGTCGGCCTGATATAAATTACGTCGCACAGTGCCTGTTCCACATTTCCGGGTTTTGTAAAACTCAGTTTCAGTATCCTGTAGTTCAGATCACTCAGCTGCCTCTGTAACTTCTGGCGTATCATGCAGCCACTGATAATTTTCTCTTCTCTTGTCAGCCCTGCCTCTCCGCCGCCACTGTTAAATAACCAGGCAGGCGACCTCAGCTCAACCGCCGGATTAAAAGCTATGTGCAGTCCTCTCAGGAGATAACGCATCTTTAAATCCGTGTCTCAGTATTTCAGCAAACAATTCTAACTCCATCGCAATACATCCACGAACATCATGGTCCGGAAATTTTCCCACATGCACCAGACATTTCCATGCCTGGTGATCCAGCCGGTAGGCCAGCATGGGATTTTTCCTGCGCCTGTCGGCCTGTTCGCAGGCCTGCTTCCACCATTTTGATATGTCTGAGGGTTTACATCGCTTGTAGCGTTTTATCTCTATGCAGAAATCGTCCAGTCTTTCTGCCAGTGCTTTGTCAACATGTACATCATCGGGCATATACAGATCATGTCCTCCGGATCTCGACTGCTCCAGATTTCTGACCAGAACATTGGCTCCAGTAAATTTTGCCAGCTCAGCACAAAACTCCCTTTCTCCAGCCTTTCCTTTCAACACAGAATGTCTGCTCATGGAAAACCGCCTAATATTCACTCCAAAACTGTATTTCACAAAAACTGCCAGCCGATTGCTATCGGTGACGGCTGAAGTTGGCGTTAATACTATTTGAATCGTACAACAGCGACAGAGCCACCATGATTACCAAACCCAATCATCCCAGTGACAAAACGGTTACCTGGCAACTCAGACTGAGGCAGCAATTAAAAGAGGATAAAATCAGTTACAGGGAACTGGCGTTCCGAATGAAAACAACCGATGCTCTGATCACGAAACATTTGACCGGTAAAGCCAAACAGGAATCACTCACATTTATAAAGAGAGTCTGCGCTGCCACTGGCTATCGTTTGGACTGGACCCTGTTTGGAGAGCTGGTTGATGGAAATTCAGATCAGCATCCATGGCTATCGAGAGTTGGAATAAGACAGTGGATGGAAATTTTGAAAAACGAGCGGCAGAACATTGATGCCAAATACATTAACGGATGGTTTTCAACGCCCACCGACCTTGAACTCAGCGACCAGTCTTTTGTTTACCAGGTTGAATCAAGTGAATTATCGAGCATTGGCCTGCCTTTTGGCTCCTGGGTATTTGTTGATCCGCAAAAGAAATTAACGCGCCGGGAATCCGGCAGATCGCCGTTGAAAACGATAGGCACTCCCCTAGCGTTATTACTGTTAAAAAAAACCGGTGGAATAATGGTTTGCAGGATGGAAACCATCGCTGATGAAATCTGGTGCCTGCCACCGTCCGGCAATTACCCGTCACTGCTGATAGAGGATGTTATCGTCATTGGAAAGATCATTTCCGGTTTACGGGCGTTTGATGAGTGTTTATCATTCCCCGCACACATCAGGCAGACACTCTACTGAAGGTGTCTCATGGCCTCTACCGAAATCGCTAAATTCACCAGAGACCTGAACGGCCAGAGTAAGGCTATTCAGTCTATGCTGCCAGCCGGCCTGGACCCACGCAGGTTCATGCGGACTGTCGTTAACACAATTTCCACACATCCCCAGTCTGACAGGCTCCTGAAAGCGAACCGGACTTCTCTGTTCTCGGCGTGTCAGAAAGCGGCTGGCGACGGACTCCTTATTGATGGACGGGAGTCCACACTGATCGTTTTCAAAGACAAGAAAAAAAACACGGAAACTGTCAATTATATCCCGATGGTTCAGGGACTGGTAAAACTTGCCAGAAATTCCGGCGAAATTGCCAACATCATCTCCGAAGTAGTTTTCAGTAATGACTCATTTCAGTACAGGCCCGGCATTGATGACCAGCCTGTTTTCGACCCGGATTGGTTTGGCCAGCGTGGTGACGCAATCGGAGCCTATGCAGTAGTCATTACGACCAATGAAGAAAAGATTGTCCGGGTGTTACCGAAAAAACGGATTATGACCATTGCCAGTACCGGTCGTAATGCAGATCAGTTTAATCCGGATACCGGTGTCAATTTTGAGGAATGGTGGCGTAAGACAGCCATTAAAAACGTTCTCAAATACGCTCCGAAATCGAGTTATCTGGAATCAGCTATGGCATCTGACACCACGTCCACATTCGAAGTGGTGTCAGATGCCATTGATGAAGAAAAGGATGTCACTCCGGAACCGCTGTCTGATGCAGAGATCGGGAAAATGATGGATAAAATAAGGGATTCCATCAGCCAGTCTACATCAAGAAAGCAGCTGTCCGGCCTGCAGAAGAAAATCACGGAACTGCCCGTTGCCTGCCAGGAGGAACTGGTGATTGAATGGAACGAACGGGCAGCAGTCATTGAAGCGGTTGAGGACAAGCAGCAGAATCAGAAATCGAAAACCAGGCCTGTCGCAGAAAGCGGCCTGGATGAACATCACGTAGCCATGCCTGATACAGGGGAAATACCGGGCGACATCGCCTGAAAAGATTGCTAACATAATGTTGTCAGAGTCCGCAATCTCTGAATGACAAACGGGAAAGCCGCTGGATTATCCATATCCAGCGGCTTTTTTGCACTATTATTCCAACCATCCGATAGCTCAGCCCCTACTGCTGTCCGAGTAGAGCAGTGCCGTTCTGCCATCGCTAATCACCCCAGTGCCAGATCACAGCCCAGCGATTCAATTAACACCAGCCGGTCAGCAAAACTGGCCTGCTGTATTTTTTTAGCTGTAGCCTCAAAGCCTGCATCAGTTAGCTCCTTGTCGAGACAGTCAATAAACAGCGCATCCACCACGCTACCCGATAAACATTCATACACCTGTTGCCGTTCGGAGTCTGACAGCTCCAGAGATAAATGATGGTATTCCATCAGACCGTGATAGCGATCCAGCATGGTTGCGATACGCTGACTGAATTTGTCGGTGTATGATTGTTTAACCCGAATGACTGCGGGAGCAGGAAATAGTTTTAGTCGTTTATCTGCCATTGATCTCTCCTATCGTCTTCCACGTCGCAGACGAGCTGGATTTACTCATAACTGCAATCAAAAAAAGAGCGGCTTTCGCCGCTCCCTTCTTATTTGTTAGCTACCCAATCCCCGTTGAATTTTTCCTGTTTATAGTAGTACTCACACCATTGATCACCGTCCAGACTCTCAGCATTTTCAGGCCAGTCGAAATCAGTAACTTCATAGATAAATACGCCTTCGCCACCATTTCGAGATTCCTGCTCAGAGCACTCTATAGATTCAACATATTTTTCAGAACACCCCTGATCGCCGGTTTCAGGGTCTGTCAGCCACTGGGCAGCGTCTTTAATTGCGGATTCCCGGGTTTGGCCAGCGCCCCAAACTGTCATTTGGTCCATTACGATGAAAAATTTAGTTTTAGTGGTAGTCATTTTCTTTCTCCTGGAGCCGTTCCGGTTGGTCGGCTCGTTGGTTAACGGTGATTTTGTTTCTCTGTTTCCCTCACCGTTGATATAACTATTTAAGCAAATATGTTTGCAGTCCGTCTGACCTTCGGTTTTTTCTTAACCGGTTCAGGTTCGGACCCGTTGTACTCAGCCACAGGGGCCTGCCGGGGTATAATACCTGTTGTAACCGGCGGCTCAGGCTCCTGTCTGGCCTCTCCCTCCGGTGATTCAGCATAACTATTGACTGTCGGATCAGTCAGAACTGGATCAACCGGCCTGTTAGCAGATTTTGCCTTATCGAACATAGCATCAACAATTCTCTGCTGCGCGATCTCGTGCTTAATCAGCTCAATCATCATCTCGGCTTTATGAATGGAATCCATTTTGCTGAGGATTCCTTTACCGTCCAGCTTCAGAATCGCATCAGACAGGCCTTCAGAGATTTCATCAATGATGGTTCCGACACACATTCGTTTACGCATCATTTTCAACGGGTATCCGCGCCCGTCATTCTCTGCATCTTTCAGATCGCTGACCAGCCGGTCCTCAACCTGCCGGGCACCTTCTCTGTAATTAATGCTGAACGATCTGGCAAATCTGTTCATGTCACTCGTCCATAGCTTCTTCTTCAGCAGCCAGTCTGTTGGCCAGCTGCATTTTTACCAGGCCTCTGGCCACAGCCAGGTCCGGGTCTTTCGGGATGATATAGTTCGGGTTGCCGTAACGCTTACCCAGTTCTTCGCCGATGATTGCTGCTCCGCCTCCGACAAAAATTACATATTCGAAGGCGTTTTCATCGTCACCGAATGTTTGCATCCGGCTCAGAATCTCACGCATCACCGTATGGGAAGCCTTTTTGATCAGGTCCCTGCAAGATCGGCCACGATACGTACCTGATCTTAAAACGGCATCAAGATGCGCTCTTGGAAGAGATTTGGCAAGACCCTCCGCAATCATTTCCGTTCTCAGCGAATCCGCTATATCAAAAACCCCTTTTGGCTCGCTGTGTCGGGCCTGCGGTGAACCGATGGAATCAACCACGCTCATGTCGGTGGTGGTGCCGCCGATGTCGATGACCAGTGCGGTCTGACCCTCGTCCATCTGGATCAGCCATTCACCGGTCTCGTCAATAACGTGATCGAGGAAACCGGAAATAGATTCAGGTGCGATAATGCTGTTTTTGATCCTGGCAAGTGGCACATCGTTAATACTGGTAATATCCCCCATAATGTTGCGCTTTTTGGCCAGCACCAGTTCTTTATTTACCCGGTAGCTGTCGCCCATGAAATACTGAGTGATCGGCAGGGTACACATAACGGTAATCTCCTGCCCACCGAAACCGGCCTTGCGCAACACCTCGTGGATCAGTACACGATTCTCTACGGATGTCTGGTAGCTGGCACGTTTGGTAGTCACCGGAGAGGTCAGATTCGTGCTGACACAGAACTCGTCACCGTCGACCTCATAACTGTTGTCGAGCGGGTTGCCCACCGGATCGGTGTCAACTGTGAGGCCGATCATAGCAGGCACCATACAGAACTTAATCTTTTTTTCTGTCTCGCAGTAGTACGCACCGATGCCCTGGGCAGAACCCTCATCGACGACAATAATTTGTTCAGACATATCTGAAATCCTTGTTCAGTAATACACGCAATATTGAATAACAAATACGCCGCTATCCCTTTGTGATAACGACGGGGTTATTTATATCAATTTATTATTTGTAATGCAACATTTTAAACCTATAAAAACCTTACAGGTTTAAAATGTTATATAACAGATTTCGACAGGTTGACCGTAGACCTTAACACACCTTCAAAAATCCAAATTGAACTATAAGGTTTTTTTAGGTTCTAAGAGGTTTGTGCAGATTTGTCTGTCCTGTACCCGATGACCATCACATTCGGTCTCTGTTTTTGCGGCGCGTCGATAATAGTGTTCAGGGCCCGCTGTGCGTGAAGCAGACTGGCCATCGCCTCATTCAGTACGACCACCGTTCTGTTGCTGTGATCGTTACTCTGGCGACACTCGCTGATCATGTCGGTCGCCCTGACTACATCAGCAAGGGCTCTGTGTATTGTGTTCATGGCTGCACTCCGCCATAGATGGGTACATCAGCAGCATGGCATAAACGACAGCGGTCCGTACTGGATTAATAATGGATTTTAATGGATGCCTAAGAATAAACCGGGACTACGAACAGGGGCTGTGCTGAGACTCGTGATGGAAGAATGCAGTCTCGGACGATCCGATGTGGCGGGTATCACCAGTCGCAGTGAATCTGCTGTCAGTAAATGGCTGGACGGAACGAATCTGATCCCAACGGACTGTGCATTGAAAATACTGGCGCACTCCGGACTTCCGGAAAACACGTTTACGGAATCCCTGCTGATCCGGAAAAATCCTGGCATCAGTGAACTCACCGGTAACTCGGTGATTCTTTACCGTTCAGGTCAACGGTTTATCATAGATTTGAACGTCCGGCAGTATCAACAACTGATTCACGCAGCAGTCGATCTGGCGTTTGGTAATGAACCAGGCTCAAACGACGGCGGTCAGCATGGACCCGACTACCCCCGAGATAATTAACCAGTCTTAACGCCATGGTCTGAGCGTCTGAACACTCATCAGCTAATGGTGGGTTGAACTCAACGTCCGTAGTCAGTTTATTATCATTATCATTAATAGTAATTACGACAGTTGCCATATATGAGCCTCTCTGTGAGTCGGCATTCTGGCACAACATCCGCCGTTTATCTAATAACTGTCATCGGATTTTATTCCGTGTGGTGGCTGCTGCAACGGTTCAGATGCAATGGCAGCCTTTCAAATTGTGACTACAATAACAGCCTGACTGAGACTCCATTCTGCAACTCTCAGCCATGGTGGCACTGCACCATCCCGGGACAGTGCCACTTTATTTAGCCGGTTACTCTGTTGTCTCCCCTTTTCCCGTCTTTTTGCCTTCGACCTGTTTTTTCAGGCTGGCGATCTGATCCAGATACAAATTCCTGGTTTCCTCGATCATCGCTTCAGCAGCACTGGCGGCAGCGTTAGCAGCAGCCACCTGCGATTCCGCAACCGCCTTATCCAGTTCCATCTGGTGCAGCCTGGCAGACAATGCCCTGTTCTCTTTTTCCAGCACAACCACTTTCTGATTAGCGTCTCCCAACTGACTGCGGATCATGGTTTCAGCCTGACGGGTAAGAGCCTCGCTGGATTTTGATGCCTGCAGCTGCTGTGACAGGTCGTTACATGTGCCACGGGCGTCATCCAGCTTATGACTCAGAGTTTCAATTTCGCCTTTTCGGGATTTCAGCTCTTCGGCCTGATCATCGAGGCGTATTTTCTGCTGAGTCGCGGTTTCCTGAAGGCCATGGATACCTCTGTTCAGTTCTGCATTCTGCTCAATAACCCTGGTGAGCGTTGTCCTGCATTCCTCCAGATCATCACAGAGCTGTACGTTATTCCCTTCCAGCTCCGCTATCCGGCTATCTTTTTCCTGCAACCGTTCTTCATCTGCGAATCCCTGTCGCTCCAGCTCACTGTTCTGCTTTTGCAGCCTGTTGACCTGAATGTTGTGGGTTTCATCCTTCGCTTTCAGTTCTTCAGCACATTCTTTACGTGACATGAGGTATGTCTCTGTCGCCATACGGTTTGCCATATCAGCTGCCATGGCCAGTATATCCCCCGGCACCTCCGGCTGGTCCTCCGCGAGTTTGGCGAGATAACCGGCCCGGAATTTTGACAGCAATTCTTTGGCACGTTTGCGGGTGCCGCCAACTTCCTGAAACAGCCACGTATAGGCTATGTCGTCAATGGTCTCATGCGGATTGCTGTCCAGACGATCCTGTATTTTCTGGAAGAATCGTTCATCCGGTATCGCATGTGGCCGACCTGGAGCTGCTTTCTCTGTCTCTGTCATGGGAATCCTTGGCAAGATATTAATTACCTTAATTAGTTACATACATGTATGTAATTAATTGCGTACCTAATTTGTACCTCTATGACTCCCGGAAGTCAAGAAAAAACCGCGTTTTGTTTCCTGCGGCTACCACCAGGTTAGAGGGGTTTGTGGTTAATGAGTGTAGTAGTCCTGAGACTCATTTTAAGGCGATCTGAGAGCCTTTTTTTTAGGTGTGGAATCACAAGCCTGCATTCTCAATCTCATCGTGAACACACCTTAAAATGCGTCTCGTAACTATCCCCCTCGAACAACTCTTCAGCAGGCGAATCTCTCAACATTGACGGGAACTGGCAGCGTGTAGAGCACGGCTCGTCCTTCAGACCTGATTGTGTCAATCGACCAGCAGCGAGTCCCGATGGCCCGGTCTATTGCCAGCCGCAGTTTTTTGTCAGACCGGGTATTTGTGGTCCCGACGTAGAACTGCACAGTCCTCAGTTTGTTCCGGTAGCCACAGATGTATGTCTGTACCACCTGGCAAGTAACACGGCCGGATTTATTCAGACGCTCACGGATGCCGTACCAGTGGCTGCTGCCTGGGTTGAGCTGTTCGAACGTTTTATAATTTGGCAGCTCGGCGTACAGGGTTTCAATGGCCCCGGACAATGAACCGATGGCACCACCGCAGTAATCATTGTCGCTGAAATATTTGCGTAACTGCGGTTCGCCCTGCCTGCTGATCTCTATGTGCCAGGCCGGCCTGTTACTGCGCCGGTAAACATGTCTTGGCACCATCATCACACCGTCCGGCGTAGCCACTTCCCGCAGCGGCAACACATGGTTGCCTATCGTCATGGTATTCATATCTGTATCCGGTCCTGTCGCATCCAGTATATTACCTGCCTTTTCAGGAACTCTATTTCTTTCAGAAGCAGCGAAATCCGGTCACTGTCATCCGGCCCGTCCGGCATGACAGAAAGTTCCGGTTCGGTCATTTCAGGCTGGTTATCCGGGTACCACTCGGTTTCAACCTGTACGGATTGCGTGATCGTTTTGGTTTGCCGTCGGGAAGAATAAAAATCAGGTGCGTAGCGTTTCAGCCACTGGCGGACAGTTGTGTGATGCACTCCGATCTGCGTGCTGAAGTTCTCAATGGTGATACCGGTTTGTCTGAACTGTTTCTGGTAATCAGCTACATGCCGTTTACGCAGTATCTCGGGATAACGGGATGACAAAGCATGACTCTCCGCAGGTAAAAGACAGAATCAGCGTAGATACGGACAGGGTATTTGTCACAGGACGCACAGCAGACAGACACGGAAGGGAAGAACAACAGGGACGGAGTAGCCTGAAGCTGAAGTGCCCTGTGTTCCGATACGCTGCCACCCGTTCGCTCCCTGCGGTCGGTCTCGGGCTGTCAGCGCACCGGGTTAGTTATCCTGAGAGCCTGAAATAACTTTAGGAACCGGACAATCAAAAGCCCACAGCTTCGCAGTACCAGTTAAGCGGACACACCATGTTACCCCCCGGATTCTCCGGCAGAAACCAATGGGCAATAGCCCATAGCTTCGCAGTAACCAGTTAAGCGGACACACCATGTTACCCCCCGGATTCTCCGGCAGGAACCAATGGGCAATAGCCCATAGCTTCGCAGTAACCAGTTAAGCGGACACACCATGTTACCCCCTTATCAAGCGAGACACTGACTTAACGTGTACGCCTAGAGCCTCGGCTATCTCCTTGTTTTTAGACCCGTTTAAACGCATTTCTCTGGCCTTCTCCTGCTTGCTTTGGGACTTAGCCTTACGTTCTGCATCATACACCGAACGCTCCTTCACGCCGGTCTCACGACGGGCCTCCCTTTTCCGATTGGTATTACGTCGCTGTTTTTCTGCCGGACTGATAATGCTTTTCATCTGTAACAGCTCTATATCAGTGATCCGGAAAAGGTCTATCAGGAGAGTATTCGTCGGCGTATACAGCGGCGGATATTTCTTCCCGTTAAACTCGACCGTCTCACCACGAGCCATTTTTCGGGTTAATTCATAGATATTGCTGGTCTTGTTCCGTATTTTCTGAAGGCCCCAATGCGGCGCAGCTTCCAGACACAGATTCCGGAACTCGTTCCAGTCATCCAGCGGTCTGATACTTAATTCTTTGTAGTACCGGAGCGCATAGAAATTACAGAGGTAAAACGCCAGCGGCTCACGCATACCCTCACCGACATCCCCGTTACGCAGCTTAATCAGTGTCTGCAGGTCACACAGGCGCGTCCAGTTCAGAGTGTTCAGGCAGAATCCACGCTGCCATGCCGACAGTTGTGAAACCGATCCGGGCCTTTTCTTTTTCTTTTTCCCGGGGTCGATCTCCAGAATGATCTCGTCATTCGCCGGCATACGCTCAGGAATGATTGCAGCGGCCAGATCGTTGAACGCATAACTAACCGGCTCATCAATATCGAACCGGTTATTCACGTACATGACTTTGACCGGTGCCTGGTTCTTCTGGTTCACTGTGTTCACGATTCGCAATACCCGGGATACATCCCTGGCATGCTGATCGCCCCCCAGATGCCCGAACTTATTAACCAGGTGACGCTGCATAGTATCCCATCTGGCTAACGCAGCCCTTGGCAGAGGTTCGTGGAACCATTTGGCCTGAATGCCACGGCCTGAATCTATAACAATGGACGGCTCAGGGAGACCGGTCTCATCACAATGGCGCAATAGTTTGTTCAGGATGTCATGCGAATCCAGGTGGATGTAGTCTCTGGTGTTGTAATAGTCAATATCGACAAAGGCCGTGCCAATGCTGGCCAGACTGGTTTTAAGACGGTTGAATTTCCGGAAAGTAGCCTGGCTGATCCAATAATCCTTGGTTTTATCCTGCTGGATCATTTTCAAAACAGAAGGGAGATCGCACAACTTATACGATCGTTGATACGCCCGGGAAGAACCTTTCGGTTTATACAGTACGGAAAAAGTGCCCCATCTGGAGTCATCAAGATACCCGGCAACCTCAAACTCTGCGGGAAAATTAATGTCTAACTGTTTAACAAGAGCTGCCATCTGCAATCTCTCCAAAAAAAGGCTTGCGATGGCTCTGTGGAAATGTGCTATCATTACTCACAGAGTGAAAGCAATCCTCTGGATTGTTTTGAGGGGGCCCGGAGATGACTGTTTGGCGATTGACATCCCCGGGCCTTTCGTTTTTACGGTGTTTACAGAAAATGCTGATAACGACAATCACTCCGGAAACACTATTCACATCAAACTACCACAGATTCCCTGCCATCACAAAACGGTCAACAAACTGCCGCAACTATTTCAGGCAGATTTCCATATGAACGGCAGTTGTTTGCTATATGATCTGTTTATGCTACAGGCGAAACCGGCTGATACAAGCTGTTTTTTTGTGTCCTTTTGTAGCCCTTCCAAATGAGGGATGGCCGGCAACTGACATCTGATGCAGCCACAATGCTTCCAATTGACTGTTATCGTTGAGGAAAAATGCAGTTTTCCTTTGCAATTACAACAGCCGATACGCGGCAAAAATACAAAACTGACTTTTTGTACAATAATTCCTGTCACTCACCAATTCCGGTGAGCAATATCAGGAACTATGAAACATGAACCCTACTGAACCTTGCCGCATAGGTGTCCGGCCTGCAACGGGTCTGGTGGAAGAACCCTCGGTTTTGACGAGTAACCTATTAAAACCCTGTTAGAGTTTTGATAATCGAGTTATGAGAGCACTTTTGATAGATAATTTTCCAACCTATCGAAAAGTACACAATCTGATAACTTCTTGAAAAATAAAAGGGTCGTCATTTTCGTGAACTTTTCCACCAGACCCGTGCAAAATTACGAGAGCTACAAGTTTTTCTCAAAACTCATCCAGTCTAGGTGAATTGAGAAAGCGGTTCTGAGATAGGTTTTCGAGAAGCTACAGCCCTTTATTTTCGGGGCTTTTATCGAAATAGAAATCGCTATCTTAAAGGGTGGTTAGTGAGAAAAAACAGAGGCGAGATTGGTGTTTTTTAGACGACAGTCGCCAATGTCTGTTTTTCTTTATATTTCAGGCCATTAGCTCTACTTTCTGTTCTAAAAGCGGTTTTGCAGGCCAAGCCCCTATTCATCGGAAGATGCCTTAAAGCACTCGGCTTTCCGACCATGAAGTACATAGAATATGGTGCTTTATATTTAGCAATTTTGCAGGCCGAGCCCCTATTCGTTTTCGATGATGTTTCACGCATCCGGTAAGCTGGTTTACCGGCAGCAAGGCCGCTGGATGACCGGCCAATACCAGAATTAATACTCTTAATACCGGATAAAAATATCCGAAAAATAAACCATATGAACGGGAAAGAACTTCTTAAGAAACTGAAAAAACTGGCAAGGTTACGGGATGAACAACTCAAGGTGCTCAAGGCTAGGGGGAAGGGGTCACACGGAACGCTCTACTACGGAGGCCGGCGAACCATTCTGAAAGACCCCAAGAAAGAGATCGGGAAAGGTGTGGGCAAAAATAAAGTTCTAAAATAGGGCAACGCAACCATGCGTGTTTTGCCCCTATCATCCGGCAATCTACAAATAAAGTTGTAAAACGATGGATTATTCCGTTTTTTTCTCGACCAATTCCGCTTCTTCGTCAGTCATAATGCAGTCCATATACTCAGCAATCGTTAAGGCTTCTTCTTCGGACTCGGCCTCACCGCTAGACAGTAATTTATCAGCTTCTTGCTTCACAGGATCGTCTGCATAATCTGGGTAGTCGTGATTTCCCACCTTGGTCTCCATTGGCATTGGGTCTTTCCTCCAAGTATACAGTAGTGCGTTTCAGAACTCTTTTTTACGTTTTAGAACTTTATTTGGGGCTCGGCCTGCAAAATTGCTAAATATAAAGCACCATATTCTATGTACTTCATGGTCGGAAAGCCGAGTGCTTTAAGGCATCTTCCGATGAATACCTTGATTACCAAAGGCTTCAGGTGAGCAACTAAAATTACACCATTCAAATCCGCTATGTAAATTGGCGTGTACTTCCGAAAGCCTTGATACTCGTGCCATACAGCCAGAAACTAGCGAAATTACACACTATTTGCTCTATATTCATTGCTTTTGCAGGCCGGACACCTAGACCTTCCAGCTTATACGCCTTCCTCAAACGCTTGGCAAAAAATCCCACGTTCAAAGTCTTTGCTAAGTTCTATGACATTCTTGAATTGATAATATTTGGCATACTTATCCAGCTTGCCGGTGTGCGTCACACCACAGAGCCTCAAGTCTTCACGACTGAAACCGTCGTAGTCTCCATTGGCAAAAATAATGCCTACTCCTGTTGGTTCCTCTGCACCAAGGCAGTAACGCTCATAAACAACACCAAGACTTCCAGCTTCCGCACTCATTACTTTTTTGCCTGTGCGAACGATGCTACCCACTTCAGGTAACTGCTCCCAATCTTGGCAAAGGCTTATACGCTCAAAGCGATCCCATGCTTCTAGCTCATTCGGGAAGCTGTTTTTCAGTTTGTGTTTGTTGGCAGGGTCGGCTGTGCGGATCAGCCGGAATAGCTTGCAGGTAAAGCTAGTGCCATCCCTGTAACTATTTGGTATGTCCACAGTTACAAAATGCTTAATCTCTGCTTCGTTGAATTGCTGTCCCATGACTACTCCATAAGTTTTGATCTTGGGTTCTTATCATACCGGTGTATAACAAATGGTTCCAAAATAGAAACTGTTCAGTGGTATGTTCCAAAATGGAACCTGCCGCATAAATCGGGTAGCCGGAGGTCTCTAACCTCCAGCCCCCACGCCACGTAGCGTTCGGGTCCGCATTTTCTTCTCGTCTGGATGCCTATGGTGATATATCACTTCTATGGCGTGACCCCTTAATGAAAATCTACTGCACCTTCATTACTCGCCATTGAAAACGCTCTTTTCCAGCAGGATAACCGGGGTTATGTCGCTGAATATGGCTCTTTTATATCGTCCTTGTTCAGCATTGAATTACATTTATCCCAGTGCCGATCCAAAGCCCGGAACATCATCCTTTTAGCTTCCAGAAATTTGGATCTGGTTTTTTCATCCATCGGCAATTCTGTATTCATTGATGAGTGTATTGCTTGGAATTTGCCAAGTATCACCAATTCTCTCTGATCTTCTTCTGTCATTTTCGAGCATGTTCTATCTTCTTGATTATTTCTTCCGCTTGTTTCTTTGCCCAGTCAGGCAAGTTGCTACTACCGCTATTTATTTCTTCAAGGAGAAGAATGAATTTACCGACTTCCGTCGAGTGCATTCTTACGTGGATAAATTCGTGTTTTTCAATTTCCATTATTCAAGTCCTGTGCAAAACGCAACATAACAAGGGGTTCCAAGACGACCGCCTACGGCGGCGCTTGAACCCACAGGGTTATGTGTCAAAATCGAGTCTTTGCGCGCTTGTTGATTTTCCGCTTCTTCTGGTGAAGATCAATCAGGCGTTTTTCTTCCTGTTCTTCTTCCAGTTTGTCAAAGCAGGACAGAACATCTTTCTTTCTGTTGCCGGTCATTTTTACAACCGTCTTTTTGTCGCCGATTCTGATCATGCTCATTCAACTTTACGTTTTATGACTTCATTTTTTGCCCACAACTCAACTGGACTTCTCGGGGTTCTTCCGTTAGACCCGCGATAGCAATATTTGCGGTCGGTCAAAGTTAAGCTGGCCCTGATATTTTTCCAGCAGCAACGCAGATTTACTTTCCAGCTTTCTTTTTTCGGGTATTCGAAAAACTATGTAGATTTGATGATCTCCTGAAGCTACAATCTAACAGTGTATAAATCGAAAAACAGTGTTGATTGCAGGGAGGGGAGCATGTCAAAGATCAGAAGGCCGGTACTCCGTTATCATGGTGGAAAATGGAGACTGGCTCCTTGGATAATTTCTCACTTTCCAGAGCATCGTTTCTATGTGGAACCTTATGGCGGTGCGGCCAGCGTATTGCTGCGTAAGTCTCGATCTTTTCATGAAGTCTACAACGACCTTGATGGTGGTTTAGTCAACCTTCTCTCTGTCATCCGAGACACAAATCAAATGGAAGAGTTGATCGAGCAGCTGAAGTTAACCCCGTTCTCCAGAGAGGAGTTTGAACTGTCTGTTCAAGACTCTGAAAGTACTGTAGAGCAAGCGCGTAGAACCATTGTACGCTCATTCATGGGCTTTGGCTCAGCTGCAACCAATAAGAACCACAAGACGGGTTTCCGTAGCAAGTGCCATAGACGGGCTTCTACAGCTGGGAGCGACTGGAAGAACTACCCCGAATCGTTAAGAGCCGTTGGTGAACGTCTGCATGGTGTTATCATAGAACGGCGCAATGCTATTGACCTGATGCGTTACCAAGATTCCCATGAAACCTTGTTTTATATCGATCCTCCCTATCTTCATGACACCAGACACAATGGCTCTGAGCGTTGCTACAGTCATGAAATGAACACCCCTGACCATGAAATGATGTTGTCAGTCATTAAACGACTGGATGGTATGGTTGTCCTCAGTGGCTACGACAATGACCTATATAACGACTGTCTTACTGGCTGGCAGAAAGAGTACAAGTCCACGGTTGCTGATGGACGAGGCCGTAGGGTTGAAGTTGTCTGGATAAAGACTCCTCATGCTAATGAGCGCATGAGACAGGGAGCGTTCAAAACCCATAGAGCCAGAACTGGCAAAACAGAGCAATCTATACAGACCGCTATCCAGTTTTTGACCAATTCAGGGAAAAAGCCAAACAAGTCATCTGTCGCCAGAATGACTGGCATTTCAAGAGAGCAGATCAGTAGACGATATTCTCACCTCTTCTAAGTGTGATGTATGGGCATCTGATTTAACCGCATTTCTGACAAGGCATATATCACACTATGGGACTTTTGAACCTGCCTTCAATCTCTGTGGACAGTATTGAAGAAGACGATCTTGATTACCGTATCAAGGCCAGCATCAACGAACCGGTGAGTCGTTACTGTACTCATTGCTTTTCAAACAACTTGTTTGGACACGGTGGGAAAACCCAATTGTTTATGGATACGCCCATACATGGCAAGCGGGTTGGCATACTGTTAAACCGTCGCCGCTTCCGTTGTGGTGACTGCCGTAAAACCCAGTTCGAGCAAAGTCGTGACCTGAGTGACGCTCACAGAGCAACTGTCCGGTTGGTGAAATACATTCAGGATCGAGCTATTCGCTCAACCAACACCAGTGTTGCTGAAGATGTGGGAGTCACTGAGGCCACAGTTAGGAATATCCTCAAATCCTATATTGACTGTCTCGAAAAGAAGTATCAGTTTGAAACCCCAAGGGTACTGGGACTGGATGAGGTACACCTTAACCGCCGAATGCGCCTGGTGATGACGAACATTGAGCAGAGAACTCTGATCGACCTGGTTAAAGATCGAAAGAAAGAGACTGTTATCACAGCACTAACCAAACTGAAGAATCCCGAGAAAGTGCAACTGGTCACTATTGATATGTGGCGGCCTTACCTTGATGCGGCGGCTCTGGTACTTCCTCATGCGATACCAGTCATAGACAAGTTTCACGTTGTTAAGATGGCAAATGAAGCCGTTGAGAAGGCTCGCAAATCGCTCAGGGAGTCCCTGTCGCCAAAGCAGCGTAAGGGATTGATGAATGATCGCTTTCTTCTCCTGAGACGCAGGAGTGCTCTTACAGATCAGCAGAAGTTTATCTTGGAGGGGTGGACTCTCAACTACCCGATGTTGGGTACTGTGTACGAGGCAAAAGAAACCTTCTATGAAATTTATGACTACCAGACACGGCAAGAAGCGGAGCTTGCCTATGATGACTGGAAATCAGGCATTCCTACTGGAGTAAAATGCTATTTCGGTGATCTTGTTCGAGCAATGGACAACTGGCATAAGGAAATCTTCAACTACTTTGATCATCCAGTTACGAACGCTCTCACCGAATCCATCAACAACCAGATCAAGTCCATCTACCGGCAGGGACGGGGTTACAGTTTCGATGTTCTCAGAGCTAGGGCACTGTTTGTGGAAGCCAAGCATAAGACCACCAAACCATCTTTTAAATCACGAATACCGGAGGGCTTTATAGGCATGGCAACCATGAATGATTTACAAGTTGAGCAGAAGAACTACGGAGCCAGAATCTACACGAACTGAAATTTTGATCGGGAGATTATTTTATCCCTCGATCAACACACTATTTCGAATACCCCTTTTTTCTTTTTTCCGCTGATGCAGCCCCCTGCCGTGGAAGCTGCCGATCTGTTCCGAGATCCGGATTTCCAGAATATGCTCCTGTAATTCCTGCTGCATCTGCCACTGGCTGTCGGTATTCAGGTCTCCGGAAAAGTAGGCATCCAGCACTTTCATCACGCCCACTTCAAATTTTTTATCAATCCATGAGCCGTATTTATAGGCTATGTATTTGCATACCCATGTTCCGCCCCTACGGCCACGCTGGCTGCGAAAATGCCCAAGATTGTGGGTGTTTAACTCGGAAACGTATTCTACGGTGTCTTTCATACGCATAAATTTACTCGGTTCCTTAGCTCTGCGGGAACCACTGGCTTCATGCATATCGTTCAGATTAATCAGGCCCTGATCGTCTACCCTGACCGAATGTCCGCAAAGCATCAACGATTTCATGGTGCTACCTTTATTAACGAAAAAAAACCGGCCAGGTCCGGTTTTCGGAAAAAACACGCGACGCTACGTGAAATCTGAGCTGGTTTCGTGGGGGATCACCCGTTTCATTCACACAGGATCGCCTTCAAAAGGCACGGAGTCACGCCGGAAAGGAAAAATCCGGTTAATTAATACTGGTATCCCCTGAGCGTTTCCACCATACCGCTGCGGGTCGAAGGCAGGTCCCGGCCCAACACGGCATTCTCCCTGGCCTGCCGTTTTGATTTCAGGCTGCGCTTTATCTGCTTATCTTCGATAACTGCCCAGCCGCTGACCGGATCACCCTCATGCCGGCGGTTGAACACCTGAATGTTTTTGCGGATTCTGGCCTCCATGCGCCTGTTTCCGGTCCTGACCGCTTTGTCCAGCTTGCGCATCAGGTCATTGCGCCGCTTACTGAGCGCCGTCTCGTAACCGGTCATGGCACCACTGGCATCCCACATTTCCGATTGTCGGGCAGGAGCAATACCAAACACCTGCATAGCGGCCTCTGAGTAGCGGTAGTCGTCTTGCATCACCCGGCCATTCTTATCGACGATACCATTACGGGTGTAATCAAAGGCCCGGACTCCATCCCGGATA
Organism: Bacterioplanoides sp.; assembly: GCF_965219715.1. Lineage (GTDB taxonomy): Bacteria > Pseudomonadota > Gammaproteobacteria > Pseudomonadales > Oceanobacteraceae > Bacterioplanoides. The sequence continues at coordinate 35,803 of NZ_CBDCOG010000002.1, read as the reverse complement.
AATTTCGGCAGAATCCTCTGTATCCCTTTCATGGTGTCGCCCTGCGCCATTTCTGACAGGCCGACACTGGCATTGATGGCCAGGTTTGCAGCCGGTCCGCCGAACACATTGGTGAAGTAATACATGCCCTTCTGCCGGGCTGTCATTTCATAGCCCGGATCGCTGATCCAGAGATTATTCAGGCTGGTTCTGGTGTGCATACCGATATTAAAGGCACCATCAAACAGGCCTTTCGACAGAATGTGTCCCATGGTCGGGCCAACGGCATCTGCCAGATTGTTACGCATTTTTGTTTTGAAATCTTCCGGATCGTCTTCATCCCCGAATGCGGCCTGTAGTCCGCCCAGCACCATGGACATCCCCGGCAAACCTAATGCACCGGCAAAGGCAAAGTGCATACCCAGTGTTGTATACAGCACTTTCTTAGCCGCTGCTTTTTCCTCTGGTGTAGCGGCTTTATCCAGGAAACCCTCACGGAAGGCATTGCCCAGATGGAAAGTCATGTTCTGGCTGTATTGTTTGAAGATCAGCATGACCTTGGCCATGTTGCCCTTAAAGTGCCGGGGCCGGTTGTAGGTGCTGTAATCGAAATGGGCATCCAGCACCTGGTCTCTGACGTACTGCTGTGCTTTCTCCATATCCTCTCTGGTTTTCAGTGGATGCTTTTCTTTGTAAAGCCGCAGTGCAGTCAGAGCGATCAGCTGTCGGTTGAACACTTCGGCATTGTGGAAGAACATGCCGCTGGCTTTCATGGCCTTGTTCATCCACTCTCTGGATACCTGACTTTCCGGCTGAATATCGGTTCCCGCTCTGGCAGCAATATTGTGTGCCGGCGAGGTTTCGATGGTGCCGTCTTCAGTCAGTGCCCTGATAATGGCAATTTCGTCGGCAGTGATTTTGCCATCAGGGTCTTTGTTGTGCAGGGACAGCCAGGGATTATTCAGGAAATCATCGGCATCCATATCCTTGCTTAACTGGTTGCCGTTACGCACATAATCCATCATGGACGACATCATTATGCCGGCAGATTTCCGGAAACCATACTGACCCGCCAGCACTGGCAACCCGACCAGCACATTCTGCGTCATATTGACCAGTCCGGCACCGAGGGAGCCGCCCATGGTCATCAGGAACGAACCGTTGACAATGACTGCTGACAGGGCATTGCCCTTAGGATTCATATTTTCCTGGTGCCGCTTACGCATTTCGGTAGCGACAGCCCGGCCGGTGATCTTGTCCTCATCTGACAGCGGGCTGTCTGCGTTGGTTTCAGAGACTGCATCGTCCATCCGGTTCAGCTCTGACTCGATCTGCCAGCCATATTCAATCCGGCTCAGACGGTTACTGCCGTGTAATGCAACACTGTTAAAGGCGCGTCGGGCATTGGTATCAAAACCGGGCACTTTCCGGCGGTGCATAGAGCGTTTGGCGGCAGACAGTTCCGGCAGCATGGCCAGACTGAGCTGGTTGATCTCATCCATAAATTCCAGCTTTGCCTTGTCGTCTATGTTTTTCAGCCTGTCAGATTCCAGGGCCTGATAAATCTTTCCGGTAAACTCTGACACACCACTCAGCTGGCTGGTCTGTATCTCTGCGGTTTTACCGGTACTGACAATCTCATAACCCTGCCGCTCAAGCTCAACACGACCCATCTTCATCGCCTTCAGCGACTCAAAATGTTCTCTGTAGTGCTCACCATCTTTGGTTTTGGCGACAATGGCATACCGGCCAAAACGCATCAGAGGGAAGTACGGGCCATCGGCAATGCTGCGGGTGAACATGGCCTGTATTTCTGCTTTCAACTGTCCGGTCGCATGGGGATCGAGCTTCATGCCTTCCACCCGTTTATTCATGGCCTCCAGAGTGGCCTGAAACTGCTTTTCGTAAAAATCAGAGACCTGCTCAAACACCTGATGGCCCAGCTTGTTTTTCTTACCCAGCAGCAGGTATTGCTGTCTCAGCTGGTTATAATCGTTAAGCCGCTGCTGTTCTTCTTTGAGCTGGCGTTCCAGCCGGGTTTTATTGCGGCCATTCGCAGACTTTATCTTAGATTTCAGCTCGTCCTGAGTGCCGTATTTAGGCCGGTACGCCTCCCATCGGGGATCAACGCCGGCCAGGGTTGAGGCATACATGATGTCGTTGGTTTTCTGATACGCCCACTTATCTTTTGTCAGCTTGCTCCAGATTTTCTCAACGGCTTCGGCCTTATGTGCCCACTGGCCACGCAGGTTGCCCATGGCCTGAGTCAGCAAGTCAATTTTGGTCAGCGGATTTTTGTTGCCCTTACCCATGGCATCAAAGGTTCTGCTGAATACCCGTCTGATCTGGCGACCTCCGAGAGTTCCCAGTGCCCCAGAGTCCAGAATCTTGTCTTTCAGGGATGTCAGATTCTCCGCCGCCGCTTCCTTAAAGGCCTCCTTATCCATGCGGTTGGCCTTATCCAGTTTGTATCTTGCAGCTTCCGGTTTATCAGGAATACCTTGATTTCTGTCTGTGTTATCCTTTAGACTGAGTTTTGCTTCAGCTCCCACTTCAGAACGGCTGCGTGTAGGTCTGTTGTGCGTAGAGCCAGGTCTGTCTTGAGCCTGCCTGGTATCACCTGAAGCAGACACTTCAAACCCTGACAGCAAATAATGATTGCTGATGTTCGTATCTTCATTTACCAGAAAAGCTCTGTAAGGTCCCATCTCAATCTTTAGCCGTTCCTCCGGTACTCCATCCACTATTTTCCTGCTCCTGTCAACGATGTCACCTTTGGCCATTGTCTCTATGACTTTAAACAAAACCTCTTTGGCCTCGGCCTCCGTCAGTTTATTTTTCCGGATACGTGCTTCAATAATGTGAGCCAGGCCTTTCTGACCTTTCCTGACCTGAGCCTTTTTCTTCGGTGGCCACTGCCCTTCTTTCCCCCAGATCAGGTCTATATCACCAATATCAGGCCGGTGCATGGCAGAGCGAATATCTTTATGTGATTTCAGGACTTGTCTGGCAGCACGGATGCCTTTACGGACATTCTCATCAACCTTATCCAGATCCATCTGATAACGAATAGTCGCCTCAGACTGAGCCGGTGTTGTCCGACCGGTGGCAGACTCTGTTAATCCGGCCCGGCGTTTGGCATCAATGACCATCTGGCGCAGGTCGTTATCGGAGAATTTCAGGTTAGGGAAATGTTTACGAAGCCACTGTCGTATTCTGGCAACAGCCTTTTTCAGCAGGTTATTTTTCGGATCGGACTCAGCCAGGTGTGCCAGGTGTTCCTCTGCAAGAATCCGTCGCTGCTCTGCAGATGGTTTGCCGGCAATCTGGTTGGTGTACTGATCACGCATGGAGCTGATCTGGTCCGGCGACAGGGACCGGTAAACCTGATCCAGTACCGTATCCAGGCTGTCACCCAGCAGACTGCGCAGCCCCTTGTGGCCAACGGCTTCATGCAGGGCTGTCCGGATACCATCAGCCACACTGCTGGCATTACCGGCAACCACATAAACCTGATCTGTTACCGGATCGTAAACGCCTTTCACTCGTCCGGAGACACCATCCTGTTCGATCTGCCGTCGCAGGTGTTCCGGCAGTCCGGCCTCAGTTCTGACAACGGTCGCAATATGGCTGATGGCCTTCTCAAGTTTTCCGGCAACGGCCTTAGCCTGATAGTTTTTCTTCGCTGTCCTGCTGTCTGACAGGCTATAGCGGCTGGCTACCTGAGCGTACTGACTCAAGTCCTGAGTCTCTGATTTTATTTTTTCCAGCCCGGCATCAACGGTTTTAGCAATGTCCTGTTCCTTCCCTTCCGGGGCATACTGCAACCTTTCCAGCAGACGGTTGACTCTGGATAGCTGTACCTGATGGATAAGGCGGCTGGCATCGTCAGTAGCAGTCTGCACAGCAGAATCATAGTACTGCTTCTCCTGCTGTAGCTGACTGTACTGAGGCAGCTCTTTTGCTGCTTCATTGGTCTGGTTGGCAGAACCCAACTCTTCCAGCAACTGCTGATTACGGACTTTCTTCTGCTCATATTCCTGAGCGTATCTAAACGGTTTGTCCTTCTGCTCTTTCAGCCCCTGAATCTCATCCGGAATCTGCTTCAGGTTGCGCTCATCGTTTTCACGGATTTTATCAATCTTACTGATCGCACTGTTCAGGCTGGTGAACACACCGGAAATCCGGAAAGTGCCGTCATCATCGGTCAGCCGGTTGGTTATAGCGGCATATTTCGTGCCACTTTTACCGGACAGATAGACGTCCAGTGCCGGCTGGCCTTTGTATTCGCTGACCATGTAAGACACCTCCATACCACGGTAGGTGCCCAGTGGTGCCTCATCCCGGTTCATGCCGATGGCATCATTCACTGTCTCTGTCACCGCTTTAACCGCATCGGCAGTTTTGGTGTATCTGGTGCCATCAGTGTTGATGTACGAAGGGATAACCGTTCCTTTTTTATCCTTTCTGACCGGTTCGACTGCACCGAAATCCTGCCTCATTTTTTCGACAGATTCAGTCAGCCGGTTCTGCTCCCGCTGCTTAAACTCCATCATCATGCCGGCATTAAGCTGTTCCTGCTGATGACTGCGGCGCAGGTTCTGCAAGGTGCCCAGACGACGCTGGATTTCCACCTGCTCCAGAATGCGGGGATCGCCGGAGCTGGCCGCCTTCATTTCTGCGGCACTGGCCGCTTCACCGGCTACGTCCTGAGCCTCACGGACGCTGGAATCACCATTTCTGATCTGCCCGATAAACTTCGCCTTAATCTCCAGGGTCTGCCACATATTCACGTCGTAGGTCATTTCGGTGCTATAGCGGTTGATGGCCACTTCGAAATTCTGCGGATCACGAATATACAAGCGGTTGCCCTGGCGGATAATCCGGCCTTCTCTCTGCTCAAGATCAGAGGGTCGCCATGGTGCATCCAGGTGATGCAGTGCGACCAGACGCTCCTGAACATTGGTGCCGGCCCCCATTTTTGCAGTGGAACCCATCAGGAACCGCACCTTGCCACTGTTGACGGCAGCAAACAACTCAGCCTTTTGCTTGTCGGTACTGGCATCATGGATAAAGGCGATCTCTGATGCCGGCACCCCTTTGCTGATCAGCTTCTTCTTCACGTCGTTATAAACATCAAATTTTGCCCCGAGCGAGTTGATGTCATCCGGATTAGTCCGGTCAATCAGCTTCATGGCCTTATCCGCATTCACCCGGTCATCACCCGACATTTCCAGCAGCAGGTCATACAACTCCTCCGGATCGGTGTTTTTGATGCGGTTTTTCAGGAAGGCGTTATCTGTCAGCTCAGTGAGTTTTTCCCGGAAATCCTTTATGGATTTATCCGCAGACCTGCCTTTCGGTGTGGACAGGTCGCAGAACACCAGTTGTGTGCCCTTGTCATCCGCCCACTGGTGGTAATTCTCCATCATGGAGTCAACGGCCTTATTGATCTTGCTGCCGGCAAAGTCCGGAAGCTCCGGATAAATCATCCGCATATCCAGAGCGGCTTTACGGGCATCATTGGTGGCCTTCAGGGGATTATCCTCTCTGGGATCATCGGGCATGTCACCGAACCGTCGCTCGATGTCTGCCATGTATCCTTCCTGATACAGAGACCTCTCCGCCACTATGTTCGCAGGCCTGTCACCTTTGATATTCGGGACGTGCTTGCCTTTCCCTTCTGCCGCCAGTGCAGCAATGATGTCGTCATTATTGATAACATCACTGAACTCTCTGCTCTGCTGCATGAGTTCAGGGATATTGATGAAGGTGGCGAAGCGGGACTCAGGCTCATATTTGCCGGACGGTTTGCGTTCCAGTTTGGTCTCAATCCTGCCAAACTGCTTTGCCCAGGCATCGAAGTGCGCCAGCCCCTGCTTTTTCAGAGCCTCGTAGCCGAGATACCGCTGCATGGTATACATTTCCGCCATGGAATTGCTGATCGGTGTACCGGTGGCATAGACCAGTTTTCCGCCCCTGCTGCTGATGGCCTGAGTCTTGATGAACATATCAGATGCCTTGTTGCTGCCGGTCGGGTTGATGTTCTTCACACGGTTCATGGAAGTCTGGAACTCCAGGTTCTTAAATTCGTGTGCTTCATCAAGGAACACGGCATCAATGCCCAGCTCCTGAAAGGTCAGTCCGGTATCTTTATCAGTGTTTTCCAGCAGCTTTTTCAGCTTCTCCTTCAACCGGCCCCTGGCGTTAGCCAGCTCTTTGGTGCTCCGGGAATCCTTACCCTCTGCCTCACGGGCAGCGATTTCAGATTCAGTAAGGTCTTTCAGTTGCTGTCGAAGGAAGGCTTCCTCTGCGGCAGGATCACCGGGCAACTTGCCGAAACTGCTGTGTGAAACAATCACTGCATCCCAGTCACCGGTCGCAACCATGGCAAACAACTGTTTCCGCTTCCTGGCGGAGAAGTCGTTGGCTGTTGCGGCCAGCACTTTGGCGTTGGGATACAGCAGGGCAAAATCCGCAGCCCACTGCTCTACCAGATGGTTGGGCACCACTATCACCGGCTTTTTAGCCAGCCCCATGCGCCGCATCTCCATGGCACCGCCGATCATGGTGAATGTCTTGCCGGCACCCACCACATGATCCAGCAAGGTGGCCTGGTTCTGCACCATGCGCCAGATCGCATTGCTCTGTGTGGTGCGGAATTTAATGATGTCGTCAGACACCTTGCCGGGAAACGCCAGATGACTGCCGTCAAACGTGCGGTTGACGGTGGTGTTCATGGTGTCGTTGTAGGTTCGGACTAGCTGGTCACGCCGCTTCGGGTCTTTCCAGAGCCAGCTTTCAAACTCGCCCTGAATTTCCTCGGCTTTCACGTTGGCGGCTTCTGTCGCCTTTTTATCGGTGATCAGGGTATCGTCCGGGCCTTTCTTTTTGACCACGATCTGGCGGTTATTCAGGACCCGTTCGATCAGCCAGGCCGGGCTGGCTCCTTCACTGCTCCATTTCCGGATCAGGTCGGATCTGGTGCCATGGCCATTGAAAAACCATTTATTGGTTTGCGGCACAAAAGAAACTTTGGCATCACCACCGGTCAGATGCTTCCAGAAATCCATGATGACAGAAGGGGGTTGCCAGGCACCGCCCATCCTGACATTGATGTCAGTGGCCTGCACATCCTTCGGAATGACGGCCTCAAGGGCTTTAATATTCTCCCTGAAGTCGGTGCCAAGTTGTTTGCCCAGATCATCAAAATGACCTTGCGCCACCATTTCCTGAGCCTGGCGCAGTTTCTCCTTCACATTGCCGGACAGGTAGGCATCTTTGGTCTGCCATCCGGCCTGCGGATCATGGAAAATCTGGCCTTTCAGCTCCTGATACAGTTCTGCCCTGTCCTTTCCGGTCAGATTTTCCATCATCGCCATATCGACCTTTCCGGTCTCAGACAGGCTGATGATCAGGCCGGACTGGCCGCTGTCGGCGGTTTTTGGAGAAGAGTAGGGGGATTGAGTTCGGCGGGTGAAAATATCGGCTTTGGTGGCCTGCTCTTTGCGTGCGGTCTGGCCGGTCTTAGCGGCTACCTGCTTGCTGATCTCTTTCTCGTATTTGCTCTCCAGAGCCAGCAGCATCGGCGCAATGGTGGGATCGCTGTTATACAGCAGTCGTTTGTTAGCATCCCGGTTTAATGCTTTGTTCTTCTTAACAAATTCATCGTACTGCTGATTCAGCTTATCTCTTAACAGCTTCAGCTCATGGTCTGCCACTTCAGTGATCTGCTTCTGAATCAGCTCCCTGGCGGTTCTGGCCATGGGTAACAACTGGTTCAGTTTAGTAATATCACCTTTCTTATAAGCAATAAACTCGCCGTTGCTATTGGTGTAGCCGGTCACCGGCACACCATACTGTTTGCCTTCCACGTCCGGATCACGACGCATCAGTTTGCCGTCATCGGACAGATAGATACCACCGACATCAGCATGATTGATGTCCATGCTGGTATCCGGTGCCAGATCAATGCTGACGTTGTGCTCCGGGTTAAAGATACGTTTCGGCAGTTGACCAATGCCGTCGTTCAGGGCCTTTTGCCAGTCATGACCTTCTCTGACTATAACCACATCCCTGGCACCGGGGCCGTACATGCCGGTCTCACTGGTGATGGCATCGCCCAGTATCCGGTCCGGGTTGTCGGAAAAATACTGGTTAATGTTCATGGTTGATCCGTCAGCCCCGGTAAATGCAGCCTTATTGCGGAAATCAATCTCTGTGGCAGGTGGTGCCTTCAGTTGTTCCTCACTCAGGGGAATCTCCCGCTTCTGGAAAAACAGCAGATCAGTAGTGACATCGGTATTGGCATTCGATTTGAAGGCGTTGCCGGGCATCCGGAAGGCACCTGTCAGCTTCGCATCCCGGAACATCCGGTCACGGCCTTTCTGGTTGTAATTGCTGTCCATCCAGCCTTTGGATACAACCACACTCATTACCCCACCAGGGCGCAACGCATCCATGGATTTAGCGAGGAAGTAATTGTGAATGCGCCAGCCGGAAATATCCTTCCGTTTGGCATCTGTAATGGTGGTTGATCCGAATGGCGGATTAGCGACCACTATATCGTAGGAGTTGTTGGCCAGATCAAAATCCTGAAAGGCCACAGGGGTATTGATCTTTGCGGAGGGATACAGCTTGCCGGCGATCCTGCCGCTGATCACGTCCAGCTCAACGGCAGAGATATTGGAGTTACCACGCATATCCGGTGGCATCAGGCCAATGAAATTGCCGGTGCCTACTGAGGGTTCCAGCACACGGCCATAATGGGCACCAAACTGGTTGGTAGCGGTGTAAATGGCATTAACGATTTCCGGTGTGGTGTAGTGAGCGTTGGGAGTGGAGGCCATTGCAGCCTGGTACTCATCTTCTGTCAGCAGCTCCTTCAGCAGCTTCGCCTTCTTTCCCCAGCCTTTGCGGGTCTTACCGGCCTCATCAGGGAATGCAGCCTGCAGGCCTCCCCAGCCTACATATTTCGCCAGCACTTCCATCTGTTCAGCAGTGGCCGGACGATCTCCCAGTTCCTGCAGCAACCTGATGGCAGCAATATTGTCATCAAACCGCTGAGTTTCACTGAAGGATTTACGACCACCGCCGGCTATATCTTCAGCGATTTTGCTGTCGATAGTGAAGTCAGTCGCTCCGGACGCTACACCTCCGGTTCGCTGCCTGAGGTCGGATTCGCTGGTTGTGGAGGCTCCGGATAAATCAGCTCCCTTTCCACGATCTCCCTGGCTTCCAGATGGTTCAGCCCCTGTCCGGTCAGTGTTACCATCATTTCCGCTGCCTGGCCTGCTACCTTTTCCGCTTCCTGCTTCAGCCTGCCCTGTTGTTTCAGCATCCTGTACTTTGCCGGCAGGTGTTCCTGCCAGTGATTCATCGCTGCTCTTGCGTCCGGTCTCATGTTTTGCTCCTGTTGTCTCTGGTGCAGAAAGTTCATCAAATGCCTGAAGCACCGCTTCCAGGGCAGTCTTTGACTCTTTCGGCAAGCCGAGTATATCCCGAACGGCATGAACAAATGCACTCCAGACGCTCTGATATTTCCCGTATTTAATGGTTTTAAGGTATGCCTGAAAATCAGCATTTCCCATCGCTTCAGCAATAAATTCCTCAGAATCTTTCATGCCATAATCGTTGAGATGACCGTTTCTTAAAGAGGCACGGAACACAACATCGTATATGTCATGTATGCGGTCTATCGGATTGGATAAATCCAGATCCCGTGCGTGATACCGGTCTGACAGTCTGCCATCAATAGCGGCATGGGTGATTTCGTGCAGCAGAGCACCGGCATATGTATCGAACGAGACAAGCCCGCCCAGCTGGTCAAGAGCCTTTATATTGACCGTTTTGTTATCGAACGTATACAGACCAAAACCAGATTTTCCTCTAAGTCTGAGAATGGCATAACGGGTTGCTTCGTCCAGTCCTGACACAGCCTGTTTCAAAAATGCCTTATCGGCATATCTGAAGGGAACGTTGATACCGGAATCCTTTAGTTTCTGCGCCACTGTTTTTCTGACACCCGATGTATTTTTTATCAGGTAATCCAGTACCTGTCCGGTATTTGTAAACTGACTGATCGCCTTATCTAAATCCTTAACATGAGAATATTCCTCAGCAACAGACGTTGTTTTCTCTGTTTCTTCAGTGGATTGGGGAGCCAGTTTTTTAATAACAGCATCCACGGCATCGGTCTGAGACCAGACTGACTGACCGGCACCTCCTTTCTGGTAAGCATCGCCGGTATCATTTTCCGTAACGATCATTACCCAACCGCCGCCTTTTGTATGACTAAGGTCTTCAGTTTGGTAGGTATACCAACCTTCCGTGACGTGCTGGCCAGCCAGCAGAGCATCACGGAGTTGTTGTTCAATACTGTCCCAGTCGCCTTTCAGAGAAGCAAGCTCTAAAGGTTCTTTACCGGCCTGCGCCTTCACTTCTGCTTCCACCGTTTTGGCAGTCTCCGGATTCAGCTTCTTAATGCCGGAAATATCCGGTACACCGGGACCATCATCCATCTCTCCCGGCTGCTCTGTTATTCCTCTGGCAACCTCTGTTTTTCCGGTTCCCGGTTCCACACGGCCTGATTCAGCAGTTTTATTAACTGTTTTTCCTGCCGGCGTTTCACTCGCCGCTGTTTTTTGCGGCTTGCTGCTTCCTTTTGATACGCCATGACCTTCTCCTGCTGACTGAGACGGTGCAGTTTCAGCAAGGCGTTCTAAAAATTCTTCCCTGGCACCTGTCAGCCTGATTACCGGATCGCCTTTTTTTGGCTCAGCACCGCCTTCAATGATCATTTGTTCAGGCTTGCGGTACTGAATCACCCGCTGGCCTGTGTAATCTGTTATCTGTGCCGCCTGCCCGGGTTCCAGATTAGCAGGCACCATGATGGTTTCAATGGCTCCCCGATTTTCATAGGACAGGTATTCCCAGTTGATGCCGGACAGATCGGGTATTTTCCGGATAACGAAATAGCCGGAATCACCGGACACATAATGGGTCTTTTCCAGTCCCAGTTTTTTCAGTTGCGCTTTTGCATTGCGTGCTTTGTTCCAGGCCTCCCCTTTTCCGTTCCCGATCACTTCTTTATCCTGCAGGTTCTTCTGGCGAATGGTGGGCAGTTTGGTCGGTTTCGCTCTTTTCGATGGCTGGTATTTAAAGAAACCATCCCTGATAGCATCCACATAGCCGGTCAGTGCTCTGGCAGACAACCGGTTGCCGCTGTCATCAACAAAGTGGAAATCGCCTTTGCCCTCTTTAATGGTGAGTCCGGATTCTGCCGGATCATGGTGCAGGCCATTATCCCCGATGAAATGATTAATCAGATGCCTGCTCAGGAAGCTGTTCTTAAACCGTTCCTTTTTCTTAGCCTCCTGTCTGGCTATATCCTGCAACTCCCTGGCCTTTTCCAGAGCGGCTTTGCGTTCTTCCGCTTCAGCCGCCTTACGCTGGCGTTCTTTATCCTTCCTGATCTCCTCCAGTGATTTAAGCCGTTTCTTCTCTCCGGCCAGAAACATTAAATGGCCATCCGGTGTCCGCCACCATCCATCCATGCCGGCATCAGGAACTTTCTTAACCAGCTGTTTTTCACCGCCCTTCGGACTGTACAGGTGGGTCGCTTCAGATTTCGGATAAGGTTTTGGCCGGCGAAATTCTTTTTCCTTCTCTTTTATGCGACGGTCTTTTTCGGCTTCAACGTCTTCACGCAGTTTCTTCAGTCCTGGAGGTTCCGGCTTATTGGTGGGTTCGTAGCCTGGCCAGTCATCCTTATACAGGAAATCACGACCCGGGATAGGCTGAAACTTTCCGGCCCTGTCAGTAATCTCATTCCGGCGGACAGTGATATACAGGGGTTCACCGTCTTTCAGCTCAACAAACCGAACCGGCTCTTTGTTGCCACTGGAGTCAGTGCGGATATGGGTAGCTTCCAGAGCGGCAAATTCCGTGCGTGACTGATTCTGATAGCTATGGCTGACCGGCTGATCCAGCCAGTCATCAATGATCCGGTCGAACTGGTTTTTCTTTTCGGCCTCTGGTTTTTTATGTTCCTGGCCGGTATCCTCTGTACGCTCGGGAATCTGCGGCTCAGATGCTTCTTTATTGGCTTCACGCTGTCGGTAACTACGCAGCATAAGCTCATTCAGGGCTGTCCTGCCTTTCTCTCCGGTGATATGTTCGATCGCTTTGATCACACGCTTACGAACTAACTTTCGCTCGGCCTTAAACAAATCGACCAGGCTACCGTACTTTCTGCCTTCTGCCACAGCCTGTGCTGCCTGCCGACGCTGCTGTTTCACGGTAGGATTTTTCAGGCGATGCTCTGTGTTCGCTAACCGTTTCAGGCTTCCCGGTAGCCAGCCAGCTTCTAAACGACGCTTGATTTCACGTTTTGCCACTTCACGGCGAGATCTTTTCTCAGTAGCTTTGGGTTCCGGTCGATACTCCCTTCGGCCCTGCTCAAGACGGGAGGCCTGCTTTCTTCGCTCTTTCTCAGAAGGTGTAAAGGTTTCCACCTTAACAGGTATGGAATCTTTCGCCATCTGCTGCAATGCCGACTCAATTTCAAACCTGCTGTCTTTCGGGAACTGCCAACTGGCCAGAGTCTTATTAAAAAATCCGCCAAGATCGCGCATTCTGGCAGACTCTGATTTCATGGCACCACTGACCATGAAATGGTCATCAGAAGCAGCCCATACCTGATACGGGCCTATCTCTACCTGCTGCCAGTGCCGTTCATTCAAACGACGCTGATGGAGCACCTGCTCCTGCTTCTCCTGCTGCCTGCTCTTACGCTGCTCCTGTTCCAGCTTATCAGCCATGCCTCTTTTAGCAGTTTCCGCTTCCTGCGCTTTGGCTATGTATTCTCTGGACTGCTCAGACACCCTCTCAAATGCAGGCTCCACAGATACATCCAGGTGAGCCTGAAGATCAGAAATACGTTTAGTGACCGCATCCTGCCTGGCCTTACGACGTGCTGCCAGGATTTTCCTGGCTGTCGGTCTTACCCATTCTGCTGCCAGCTCCCGACTGAACTGTTGATCGCTCTGCCGTTGCGCTTTAGAAGCGGCCAGTTCTTTTCTGAGCTGTCGTTCCTGCTCAGTCTGACGACGACGCTGTTGTTTGCGCTCAGTTTTCGGATACCTGGTTTTAGCTTCAGATTTTTTCTTCTGCCTGGCTTTTGGCTTTTTCGCCATTGATTCCAGAGAGGACAGCACATCAACACGGCGATTTCTGGGGAATGACCAGGTGCCTGATTCATCCCGGTAGCCACCCAGATTATGCATCGCTCCGGATTCATCCGGGTCGATACCACCTACAGCAAATTTATCCTTACCGACCGGCCAAACCTGATACCGGCCAATATTTTGCTGCTTAAAGTGGATTTTCTCTGTCAGTAACGTCTGAACACGACGACGTTCCCGTTCATAGGTTCTGGCTTCACGCTCTTTTTTATCACGACGTTCCTGTTCTGATTTCAGTTTATGGTACTTACGCTCTCTTGCTGCTTCCTCCGCCCGTATCTGATTTTCTTTGTAACGACGATCTTCTTCCTGCTTACGGATCAACGCTTCTTCCTGCTTCTTTTTCTGAGCCAGACTCTCACGATAAATCGCTAATGCTTTACTACTGCCAGCCATCAATTTTCCACGCTCTTTCAGAGAAGCCATTCCCCGTAAATGCTTTCCGAACATTTTCCCGACTTCCATTTCCTGCTGAAGCTGTTCCCATGCCTGTTCCTGCTGGTCAATGTGCTGTTCCTTCTTACGCGCCTGATACCGCTCCTGCAGGGTGGGCTGAGGCAAAGGCCTGCGGGCTGCTCTTTCTTCCCGTTTGGCCTCAATCTGACGACGGATGTTCAGCATCCCGTCCTTAACGGGCTGTGCGGTTTTCCTGAGCTGCAGCTCATTCATGGCAATGCTGGTCTCGGTGCCGCCCAGGGAGACACGGTTGATCCAGTCATCAAACTGCTCTTTGCTCTGGAAATACTGCTGGTTTTTGCGGTGGTCGTAAAACAGCTGGTAGTGATTAACCTGATCCTGTTTCTTCCTCAGCTGGCTCTCGTAATATCCGGCCAGAACATCATTGCCGCCTTTCGCCATGGACCTGCTGTAGTCTGTCTGAGCCTTACGGTATTCATTTCGGGCAGTGGAAAGGCGTTTTTCTATATCAGGATAAACCCAGTTCCGGGCATTTGAGGAGGGCTGGCTCTGGCCGGTATCACTTTCCGGATCAGGCCTGCCTTTCTTCCTCCTGGCGACCTGTTCCGCAGTAGGGGCTTTTGCAAACTCCTTCAGGTTCCGGTGTCTTTCACGCATCTGCCGGGTCAGTTCCAGAGCCACCTGGTCACGTTCAGTGTCCTTCAGGGATTCATCCGACAACTGCTGTTTCAGTTTGTCGATCTCGATGTCGGCATCGTTGATTTTGACCTGCACATCTTCTTTTGTGGCAATCCTGCCCGGACGGGAAGCAAGGCCCAAAGAGCCGCCGGTCAGACCGCCGATCACCATGCTGCTGACAGCCTCACCGATAACACCATCCATGACATCAATATCCCGTTCTGCCACTTCGGCCTGAGCTTTGTTCGACAGATATTCCTGTCCGGCAGTCTGAGTAAATTCTTCCACGGACTCAGCCATGCCGCCGCGAATGGCATTACTGATCCGGCTGGTTGCTCCCTTGCCCAACAACATTTTTGCTTCCATGGGGTTGGCAATATTGCCGGTAACCGCTCCGATAAGTGCAGACAGGCCCCTGCCACTCAGGCTGACCTCTTTCGCCAGCCGTTTTCTGGCTTCAGCTTCAGCCATGGCCGGATTATCCGGGTATCGCGTTGTTTCCTCCTGCACCAGTTTCTGAAAGGGAGCCAGCTTCCGGATTTCCTGATCCGGCATATTCATTACTTCGCCATAGCTCTGGGATGCGACACTGCCGACCATCATGGCACTGCTCATGCCACTGAATCCGGCATGGGTGCCCACGCGGGTTCCTGCTTCTGCGGCATTGATAATACTTTGCGCACGGTCGTAATTTTTTCTGGCGGTCAGAGCCCTGATGCTTTTATCGCTGCCGGAGATCAGACGACCTGCAACAGCACTGCCGGCACCGGCCCTGCCGGCCAGGCCCACTGCCTTGCCCAGCAAACCACCGCCCACCACGCTGGTTCCCACGGAACCAAGGCCCTGCATAGTCAGACCCAACAGACCACGGAAACTTGAGTCGTCTTTGATGGAAAGACCGTTTTCCCGGTCGTAATCAAAACCGGTGTTCTCCATCTCCTCCAGAGTGGTAGGCGACACCTGCTGCATAGATTCTTCAGCGCCTGTCCGCATCCAGTCAGCCAGACGGTTACTGTGGCCAAGGGTGAATCCCTGTGCGGTATCGGCAATGGAACTGAGCAGACCGGCTTTCAGGAGGTTAAGGGATTCCCCGGCGAAGGTGGCATCCGGATTACCCTGTGGCGCAGTATCCTGATCAAACAGGTTTTTAACTTCCTGCTGCTCGTAAGGCGCAAAATTCGGCGCAATGCGCCGGGCAAAGAAATCATTGCGCATCGCCTCACGCTGAGAATCGTCGCTGCCCTGGTACTGAGCACCTTCGGTGATGCCCTGCCATTCCTGTTGCCAGCTCATTGCGCACTTACTCCTGACCGTAATTGTGACCGATATTCAGCTATACGTTTTTGTCGTTCCTCTTCTTCTTTCCTGGCTTGTTCCCTGGCTTGATCAATCTTCTTCTGAAGTTCAGGGGCTTCCCTGGCTATCCGGTTACGCTGATCCATATACCTTTTCCTGACCTCTTCGTCATGGAGATAAGGGTTATCACCGGAATTTGAGCCTCTGTGGCTGGTAAAACGAATTCCTTTAGGCTTTTGATTGTCTTCTGAATTGTGCGTTTCTTCAGGCTTTGGTTTTGGTGAGGCCTTCGGATTTGGAGTTTCTTTCGGTGTTGGATCAGTCGTTTCTTCCGCATCAGATGTCTCTTCCATGCCCTCCTTCAGATGCTCAGGTTGCAGCACACCCTGTCCCTGTATGGGTGTTTTTTGTGAACCGGTCGCCTGGTCCGGTTGCGGTTCTCCATAGTATTTTCTGGCGTATTCATCATTAAGACTGCCGGTACGGGTTTTCACGTTATTCCATGCTTCAGTAACATCCATGGGTTGCCTTCTGGAGCCATCAGGGTTTATGTACCGCTCAATAATTCTGCCATTCACGTCCCACCAGGAAATTTCGCTGCCATCTTCCAGCTTCATCGAGTCCTTACGGGTCCCGGCACCTGAACCTGAACCTGAACCTGAACCTGAACCTGAACCTGAACCTGAACCGGCACCGGATTTGTTGATGTATCCAATATTTCTGTAACCGGACTTACTGCCTTCCTGAATCAACATTCCGTTCTTTTCCAGCAGCCTGAAGGTTTCCTGGGTTTCAGGGGTTTCCGGTAACTGCCCACCGGCCTGCAATATCTGCGCCCCGAGTTTCAGACCAAAATCATCTTCTCCCAGGACACTGCCCATGGTGGTCATAAAGTCCTGATTGCTCATGACCAGTGGCGGATCGTCTTTATCACTGCTGCCGAACTCGGTTAAAGGTGCTGTGCGCAGGACCTGCCCTGTGCGGCCATCCACCACATCCACGTATGGCACAAAACCACCACTGGTCATTTCACCTAACTTCGAGCTGATGCGCTTCTGCTCGTTGTAACCAACATTGCGGGACAGGATTTTCTGTACATCAGGACTGGCGTTCATTTTGTCCACCACCGCCTGTTGCATCATCTGTTTCTGTTCTGCATTCATGCCCTTATACATGTGTGACACCGCAGCGAAATTACGCAGGTCCTCCTGCTGCTTCTGTTGTCTTTTCAGGGCATCGCGCCTGGCTTTGGAGTCAAAAGCGTTGTTCATGGCGGTCATGCCGCCGGTAAAACCACTCAGGAAGGCGTTAGCTGCGGACATGGCGTTTCTCCAGTTTTTTCACTTTCTTCGACAGCTCCTGAGTGGCACCGACGAGGGTCATAATCGAATCGGGCAGATCAACGTGTTTTTTGTCCGCTGTAATCATGGACTCCGGCATATCCTGTACCATACCGCCGATATGCCCCTGCTCCGGACGGCCTTCGGACATACCGGATTTGTAATCAAAATGCTTAACATCAAAGGATTCGATGTCTTTCAGGTTTTTTTTCGTGCTGGCCTTACGGATATTTTTTTTGGCATTTTTGTCCGATGCAGCGGCGGGTATTGCCGCCAGTGATGCACCGCCGGTATAAGGTGCCGCCGCAAGAGCAGCAACGGTGCCGATGGCGCTCATCATGTCACTCTGGCTCTGTGCGTAGAGCTGCTGGTTCTGGCTGTTCCTGTTGGCCTCCAGATTCGCGGCACTGGTCATACCGGAAATGGCCCCGGACTTAATGCCGGAGCCCAGGGTCATCAGGCCCTGCTGCAGCTGGTCATAACGGGCCGTAGTGGCATCCCGCGCCATACCCTGAGCACCAATCTGCGTTCCCTGAGCCGACAGGGCAGAGCTGGCATCCATCGCAGCCTGCTGATCCTCTGACAGCTCTGTTCCGTAACGGGCCATATTGCGCTCACTCATGCCCAGGGTCGCCTCATAGGATTTATTGGCAGCGATACCGGCTTCATCTACGCTCTGGCGGATATTGGCATTTTTGTTGGTCACCTCATCCAGCAGACTCTGTTCCAGCGGCTGGAACCGTTGCTCAAAATCCTCCCCCATCCAGTTAACCATCGCTGCCTGTTTATCCTGAGCTTCGGTGCTGATCTCCGGGGCTGAAGCACACATAGTTATCACCTGCCGTCTATAATTCGGAGGTAATGACCCGGGAAGTCATTACGACAATGAAAGTTCTGCAGGGCTGCCTGATAAGCAGCCTTTTTTTTGACCGGGAAATGAGTAGAATCATCCCTTTTGCAGGACTTTCCCCATGAAAAAATGGATTATTCTGTCGCTGGCTGCGGTGCTGGCGGGATGCGGTGCCACGCCTTATCACAGAGGCTACGGTGATTCACAACTGGGTCCTGACACTTATCGCATCCATAGTGTTGTCAATGGTTTTTCTGCCAGGACCAGAGCTGAGGGTATCGCCCTGTTGAGGGCCGCTGAAATCGCCTGCGTAAGAGGCTATGAAGGATTTAAAGTGACAGAAAAAACAGCACTGTACGAAGGGTCTATCACTCACGCCACAATCACTGTTGATGTCACCCCAATGGTCAGCGAATACGATGCCAGGTTCCTGCTTGACTCACTCAGCAGACAGCTTGAGGCAAAAATCCGGTGCAAATTCTAATATCATCAGGTTCCTGTAGCAGTGCCTGAGCTGGTATTGTTATTTC
This sequence comes from Bacterioplanoides sp., assembly GCF_965219715.1. GTDB lineage: Bacteria > Pseudomonadota > Gammaproteobacteria > Pseudomonadales > Oceanobacteraceae > Bacterioplanoides. The sequence continues at coordinate 17,469 of NZ_CBDCOG010000002.1, read as the reverse complement.
CTGTCAAACCAGATTGTTTCATGTAAGCTGAAGCTCCCATCCCCGCCATGCTGCCGACAGCTCCCCATCTGGCAGAACTCACCTGCTGTTTGGCCATCAGCTCGGCCATATCCGTTCCGGCCTGGTTTGCTGCCAGTGAGCTGTAACCGGACATGGCACTGGCCTGCTGGCCACGTCCGGTCTGCGCCAGTCCCATCATGCCGGACATATACTGGTCTTCAGCAGACTGTAGTCCGGCCATGGCTCCCATGGCTCCGGCGGCACCGCTTTGTTGCTGGGCACTCTGGCTGGCTCTGGCAAAACTGCCGGACCCCGGCTGCATCCCGGCTCCCACTGTGACAGTGCCCGGCGTTTGCATCCGGGCAGCATTTACCGCCTGATCTTTGGAGTACTGTTGGTAGCCAGCACTCCGTTTTCCCTCAACCTCCTTAATAACCTGGTTTTCGAGCGGGACATAATTTTCCTGGTAATCCGCCCACATACTTTCTGACTGCTCAATGAGTGCTTTCTCATACTCGTTCTGTTCCGCATAATCAGGATCACTGCACATCGGATTCCTCCTCTGTGTCCTGCCGGAGCTTCATCACTTCGGCATAGTACGCTTCAAAGGGTTCGTTATCATGGTAGATGGCCTGACGGATCGCCAGTGCTGCCTGCCGTCGCCAGACAGGACCACCGACAATGCCGGCTACATGGATAATAAGATCAGTAGTGACAGAGCGAATGATGTAGCTGACCTGCAGGTCACGGTCATCACCCACCGCTTCCAGGGTGTTGGCATCCAGCCAGGTCATCAGGCAGTGCTGCACCACCGGCATTAATTCGAGGTAGTGTTCCCGGAAAAAGGGACTGGTGGGGATGTCAATCAGGGCCAGCGTCATCATCTGGTTGACCCGGCTTTTTGTCACGGCTTTATCACCGTCGTGTAAGTCATCCCAGATTTGCGATACGGCACTGTAGGCGTTCACCAGATCAATCGCGCTCTGGTTTTCTTTCAGCCAGTAGCGGATTAACTGGCGTTCTTTATCTGGGAGCATTTTTTAGTTATCTCATTATCAACATTCATTCTCATCCTGAGTCTTTCATTAAACCGTTTTAGCGTAGTGTCTGACAAAGTGCATATCCCTTTAGAGTGCATAGACAATAGCTCTCTCTCTACATCACGGACAAATAACCAGTCTGTATTATTTAGTTGTTTTTGAGACTCTGAAAGACCTTCAGCACTCTCAGTGCTTATTACAGAAACATGAGAATTTTTGAATTTTTCATAAAAATGGCTACTATTTTCATTATCAGAAATAATAATAATTTGGTCATAATCCTTATAAGGTTGTTTCTCACCATACTCTATTTTATAATCAGATACGTTTTCACCGGTAAGTTCTATACCATCTAATATTCTTAATGACATATAGTTAGAAATATCGTTCTTTCCATAGATATAAATATTAGATCCATATAATTTATCAATAAAATATGGTGATCTTCTGATGGTTTTATTCATATATAATTCCTGTTTGAATCTATAATCGTAAAAGTTCCCAGTCTGTTTGAAACAAACTTTATATTTTTATAATCCCCTTCGTAATCAATATTAATATCCAGATTAACGATAAAAGAAGTGTATGCACCAATTACTGTATCGTATGGTATACCTGCTGACGTATAACATCTTATTGTTGAGCTATTATATGAATACTCTATTACACCTTCAGGAATAACAGAATCAAAAGGGCTAGGCTCAATCCTGGCATTAATCGTTTTTAATAAAGTCTCATGATTGTTTGGATTTACTCCATATATTTTCAGAGTAAAGTCAAAATCATCTTCAGTGCTTGCCCCCGGGGATGGACAACTGGAGTTCCAGTAAAAGTCTATTGCTCCGTTAAAACTTATCTTCGGAGAAATTGTATGCTTAATATTCCTTTCAAAGTTGTTATAAACAGGCTCTTCTGTATTACCGTCTCCCCACATATCATATCCTTCTCCCATATATCCGGCGGACGGAATAAAAAACTCAACCTCGGTTACATCTTCTTCTTTTTCATAATGGTAAGAGTAATCAGCTAAACATAAAAACCGGATGGTTCCTACCCCTTTATCTGCTTCTGTTGGTTTAGTAATACTAACTCCGCTGTCAATAATTAATCCGCCTTCAACAACAGACCCTCTGATTATTGACCCTTCTATAGTTCCTCTGGCATACAAATCAAAACACTCAATAACACCTATTTTATTTATAATCCATCCTGCAGTCCCGGCTTCATAATCATCACTGCGGATAACATTCCCGATCTTGGCATTGGTAATGGACGCATCACGGATATTGGCTTCCACCCAGTCCGCCGTTCCGCCGGTCAGCTTATCAACGGTCATGTTGCCGATCTGGGCATCAGTGATGGACGCATTTTTTATAAAGGCCCCGTCCATCACTACCCGGTTTTCTTCTGCATCTACAGCGAAGGTGAGTTCTTCAGAGCCAGGGGAACCGACACCAAACACATCCACGCGCCAGAGTGCAGTAATAACGTCACCGTCGTTGACCAGTCCGAAACCACCGACATAGCCGTCCACATCCAGTTTGACCGTGTACTCAGCCCGGATTTGTTCGAACTCATCTTCAAATACCTGAAACTGTTGTTCGATAGCACCTCTGGTGTCTTCCAGATCCAGTTCAACGGTGCTTACTCTGGATGCCAGCTTTTGCTGATCACTGACAATCACCTGCATTTCATCACGGACACCGGCAAACCCGCCGTCCATATCTGCTGCCAGCGTAGTGATCTGACTGGCAAGGGCTTCATCTTCTGTTACCCTGGCTTCCGACTCGGCAATGATGGCCGCCGTGTTCTCGGCGATCCGGGGGATTTTGCCGATCTCACTGCTGAGAAGATCATTAAGGTGAGATTCGTTAATCCTGCCTTCAAGGTCTTTCAGCACCCAGTCCGGATCAGTAGCGGCGGCAGCGGATACCCCCTTTGTAGCGTGCCACGGTCCGATAATGTTCTCACCGCCGGACTGTTTAACGATCCGCACCCAGTAGTATTTTGTGGTGTCGTCACTGCCCAGCACATCCTGAAAGATATTGCCCATGGTGGTGCCCACCATAACAGCCATACCGACATCATCTTTCTGCGCCCGGTGAATCTCAATATGATAGTAATACGCCAGGGCCGGATCGGCCCATGTGATATAGATGGCCGTCATGCCTCCGGAGGCCTCAACATCCGTCAGCCCCGGCGGTGGCGACATATCCAGCGGTTCATCCGGTGGTACAGCCGGCTGGTAACTGCCATCACCCTGCGCCGATTTTACCACCACTTCGGCCTGTTCCAGGTCCTGCCAGGTCAGCCATTTCCCTTCATTGCTTTTCGACTGTCCCAGACCGGAGCGCAGCGTTGTTGTTACCTGTTCCATCCACTGCGACTGTTGCGCTGAGGCATCAGTCGGAGCATTCACCAGGCCCGGGAAACGTCTATTCAAGCTCATTGACGGACTCAGCAATACAGAGCTGGCGAACTTCATCAGTGCCACTCAGTTCCACCTGAAACTGCCGGCTCTGATAACCTGACGGTAGCCGGAATGGTTTGTCATCCGGCACCGGACACTGGTATTTCAGCTGACCATCTACGTACAACCGGAATATCAGGTCCTTATAACTGATGGCCTCAATTCGGGCACATCGAAAACACATCGGTTCCGGCACGATGTTGATTCTGCTGCGCCATGTGTACGTCAGTGCCTCGCCACTGTCCCATAATGCGATGGCCTCAATCCCGGGATCATAAACCAGCAGGCTGTCCAGCAGTCCGTCATGGTAGTGCGCAGTAAAGTGCTGGTCGGTGAACCGGATACCGGCATCAAGCTGTTGCGGGTTGAGAATGAATGAGCCTTTGGTGCCGTCCCTGCCGGTAAAGCTGACAATCAGAAGGTCTTCATTAACGGCACTGATCATGCTGGACGGATTCAGTTCCTGCCATTGTCGTCGGGTGATCAGTCCGTCTGTCAGTGTTCTGGATGCACCACTGGCAATAATCACCAGTCCGTCCGGGGAAGCATAGATACAGCCGAACTGACCGGATACGACAGAGCGTTTACTCAGGCATCCCTGATTCATTTTCAGTTCAACCACGCTCATGTTTTCCGGACTCTGGCCGGTAATGATATACGGGTTTTTCAGAGTGACAGCGACAATATTGCTGTCGGCCTGCCCCAGCCCCACCACCGGATCAGGCAACGGATACCGGGCAAAAGGCGACCAGGCATGGGGAATGTACGGTTCTGACAGGCACACTTCGTTTTCACAGGCACCAAACATAATGCCGTTGGTCAATACGCACAGAGAGTGCATATCCTCCAGCGGCGGATTAAAACTCTCGCTGACCAGCAAATCCCCGGGAATCTCCGCGTCGGGTATAGTGTCCTCATACTCCGAATCATCGGCACCCAGTTCCGCCACCATGGCAAACTGTGTCAGTCCGCCGCTGTATATACGACGGTACAGTCGTTTCGAACCGGCAGGATACGGTCCGGATGGCAGTACATCAATATTCCTCAGTCGTACCCCGAATCCTGTCTCTGCCGGCACTGTGACGATTTCACTGGGAGCACTGGGAGCACTTTCCATTTCCAGCGAACCGAGCTGATGGATAAATGTGAGCACGTAATCCCTGTCAGTTTCGGTCGAGGCATCAATTTCAGGACCCTCTTCTCCTTCAGGCCCGGTTTCACTCTCATCTTCCGGTTCTTCCTCTTCAGGACCGGTCGGACCCTCCGGGCCTTCCGGCCCGACCTCACCTTCAGGGCCGGTCGGTTCTTCGTCTTCAGATTCTTCATCTTCAGATTCTTCATCTTCAGATTCTTCATCTTCAGATTCTTCATCTTCAGATTCTTCATCTTCAGATTCTTCATCTTCAGATTCTTCATCTTCAGATTCTTCGTCTTCAGATTCTTCGTCTTCCGGTGCTTTATACATTCTCTCAGCATAGGGAGCGAACTCCGGGGCCGGAACACCGAGTCTGTACGATACGTTGGGCAATACGCCATCTCCGGTGGCGACGGAGTTGTCGGTGTATCGGGGAAAATCCTCTCCGGTCCAGTACGTCAGATGCTGGCTGTTGCCTGCTACCGGACCGCGCACACAGTCAACCACTTTGTCCCAGCTGAACATCCAGCCGGATGCCGGATCGCCGGCTTCCGGTGCGAACCGGTAAATACTCAGCTGGTCATGTGGTTTAGAGGCCTCACAGAAATGCCGGGGTTCATGGAACGGCTGCAGGGTGCCACGCTCCAGCACCACATTCCACGCTCTGGTCGCATTACCCTGATCCAGCAGTGACGGGTCAGTCCGGGGTATTTCGCCAAGGAACCGGTTAAACAGCAGTTTCATCTCGGCACTTTAGTCACAGATTTTACCGCCCACATGGCACCGTCCTCGAACGCATTCATGGCCAGTGCCGTACAACGACCGTCTTTACCGGTTTCGTCAATCAGGTCAATCAGCTCTGCGGCTTTGGTTTTGATCCGTTCAACATCAAAATTTCCGGACGGATTAAACCGGATACCGACACGCCACTGGCCTTCGGTGAGTTTTTGTTCAGTCATGGAATTTATCCTTTCGGACAGGGAGGACAGGCAGGACACTGAAAATTGTTTATGCGGTCCCTGAGACCGCGAACATCAGCATCCAGCTCAGTTTTCAGTTTTTCAGATTCGCCCCGTAACGTACTTTTCGTCAGCTGCTGATCAGCATAATAACTTTCGTTTTTCAACCGGTTAGCCATACGCCGTTCAACACTGATCACCCAGCCGATACCGGAGCCGATTACTGCAACAACAGCCACAATAGCCGCCACATCCATCTTACTTTTCATCAAATAAATCCCTGTAGGCCGACAGGTACATGTCCGGTGTCGCTTTACCCAGCTCTGTATTCCAGTATTTTTTCGCGTACACCGCCAGCTCCTTCAGCTGGTGCGGTGCCGGCAGTGGTGCCGGCAGTCGCAGAAAAAATATTCTGGCCATGCCGGTTGCGAACCAGAAATCAAAAATCATTCGCTCCGGTGGACTGGGGAATTCATCCGTCATATACCCCTTTTTCCTGGCATACAGGCTGACATCCTCATAGGTGGCCGGTTCCATCTGAAAAGCACCGATGGCCGGGCCACCATGCTGTCGGGTATACAGGAATTTCCCGGACTCATGGGCAGCAATCATGCACAGCAGCCGGACAGCGGATTCACTGTCCGGCAGGCCATAAAAATCCAGTGCCTGTTCAATCATGGAACGGCACACATCGGCTTGTGGTGTCATTTTTACACTTTCACTGGGAGGAGATGGTTATCCCTGGTCAAATATGACGATCAGGTTGCAGAATTTTTCATACTCAAGATGTAACTGAATGTCGTTCAGTCGATTGCGGAAATTAGTGAAATCGTCCTGCGCCACGCTGATTTCTGATTCGCACTGCTCAGCGGTCATTTCCGTAACAGCACTGGCGCTGCGTTGTATTTTCAGTGTTGCCTGATGAATATGATCAATCGCCTCCGATATTAACTGTCCGAACGGAGTTGCGGTATTGTATGTAATGCGGCTCATGTCATTTGCTCCCGAACGAATTGATTAATCGTTTGCTGTTCCTGTTTTGCTCTTGCACGGATTTGTTTTGTCACCCGGTCTTTTCTGGCCTGGCCGTTGCTCAGGATGATCCGGCTGACAGCGAGCAGACGCTCGCTGGCTCTTTGTTTCTGCAGCAGCTCCCGGTGCTTATTCACAACGTCTGTCGCCCAGTCCGGCAGCGTGCTGATTGTCTCATTCTCCTGGCCGGTGTATTCAGTGTGGCCGCTGCTGTCATCCCACTGCAGAGCGTACAGGTTGTCCGGGGTAAGGTCGGACAAGTCGAAATTCAGGGCATCGGTATCAACAACGACCAGGTTATGTGGACGGATGATAATCAGGTGCATGGTTATTTCACTTTAACGATCAGTTTTACGGTGCTGCCGTTATTATCTTCCAGATGCAGACTGTCTTTACTGGTTGATCCACGGTATTCGCCATAATAATCGGATAAACTGAAAGTGTGCTCCTTACCGTCCACAGATATACAGGCTTTTGTGATTTGCTCAGGATACATGATCATAATCGTGGTACCTCCCCCTTCACGGCTATATAACAGGGTTGAAATATATCCTGATGGTTGATTGTGAAACTGGTTTTGTGTAATTGAACCGCATTGTTCATGTATAAATCCATATCCGTAATATTTACTAATCAAAAATTCAGCGTCCAGCATGTCACGGAACAGTGTCAACACTCCGAGGTTGTACCACTGGCCATCATGTTTTACCGATACGTCAGGAGATACCCAGTCGCCGCTATTCTTTACAAATACTGCGGCATCTTGCCACTGCCCTTCATGTTGTACATTCATACTTTGAACCATATATCGCCATCACTGCCACCGGACGGGTCGGAGGTGGAGATGGTGATTTTACGTTTGCGGTCACTGTCCAGCACCGGTTCGGCACCTACATCCTCAGCAGTGGGTTTGAATCCCTGATGGTAAACCCGTTTCCCTCCCAGAGACAGCTCAACCGGTATCTGCGGGGTCTCTGCTCCGAGTTCATCAGAGCGGACACTGAACATCCAGGTACAGCAGCCCTCAATGCCGGTAAAGGTTAGGTAGGACTGCAGATACCCTCCTTCAAAATCCGGACTGCCGTGGGTGGACTCACTGTAACGGTAGAGTTTCTGGTATCCGGATTTCTGGTTCAGCCGGCCGATAAGGTCTGTAGCAGTCAGTGAGCCATCTGTTATTTTCTGGTTGCCGGAGTTACCCAGGGCACCGATGTCGGATGGTTTGGGTTTATAGCCTTCGTGATAGACTACATGCCAGCTGCCACTAACGCTTACCTTCAGCTTGTCCGGTTCAGTAATATAAAAGCAGCAGTCTTTCAGGAATCCACCATACCAGCCGGTCAGCCGCAATGCTCCAGGCTGCCCACCGGTATTTTCGCCACCGGAGAATCCTGCCTGCAGATAAGCAATACCTTCATCGTCGCCACATTTGCTGTTGGTATTTGTAATCCTGATCCGGCTGTAAGTGCTGCCGCCATTAAGAATCATGCTGTTAATATCGGATATTTGGGAATTACCGATGGTTGATACCGCACCTGTATCCGCCGCAGTGGGTTTAAAGTTCTCATGGTAGATTTTGCGCCAGGCACCATCGAAGACCACTGCGTCGCCATCATTCAATATGCCGATTGATCGTTTATTCCCTTCTGAGTCCAGTCGTCTTATCAGTACTGCACTGGTGGTTACAGCAAATTCCCCTGTGTATTCTGATGAAGGATGCGTGATCCGGTACTGCCGGTCTGAAAGGCCGGTGATATTGATATAACCTTTTACGTCGCCACCGGTATCGGATAAGACACTCAGTGCTTCAGGTGTCGGCTTATTGCCTTCGTGATAAACCCTTCGGTAACTACTGTCACCTTTCTCTTTTACCCGAAGCTTGTCTTTTAACGTAAGCACACCGATTTCTTCACCGTCCTGCCGACAGGTCATCGTCGCTGCAGTCAGTCCGTTACCGAAAATGGCATCAGTGTCGCCCCTCATGGCTTTGAAATACTGAAAATTTTCGCCGTTGCTGATAATCAGGTTGCCGGTTATGGTGTTATTGCCTGTCGTTGATACAGCACCTACATCAGCCGCCGTTGGCTTATTGCCGGTGTGGTAGGCTTCATTCCCGTAAAACTGCACACTTTCTGACAATATGCTCAGGTTGAAAGGATAAGAACTACTGCCACCTGAGGTGCCGTCTTTACGGATAGAAAATCCGGTGCCGTGAGTAACTATTGTCCAGTCTTTATTTTCTTCACTGCTGGTATCCTGAAATCTGAGTACTGCGGCGGCACTGTTAGACAGTGTTATCGTTTTTCTGAAATGCGGATACTCAGTGGGCTGTGCTCCTACATCCGCCGCCGTAAGGATGACCTCGCCCTGCTGGCCATTGACCAGCCAGACCTGATCTGAAGTATCAAGTACAAACCACTCTTTGTTCTCCGGGTCCCATAGCAACTGATCACCGGCATTGGCATCCTGTGCCAGTGCTTCTATAGCGATTGTAGTGGGACGGATGGCAGATATGTCGGCGTTACTGATCCGATACCACGGTACTGTCGTTCCTTCCGGTTCCGGTGGCAAATCATCGGCCAGATTCCACGATCCGGCAAATACCATGCCGTTGGTTATGCCGGCGGCAATACGTTCTGCGACTGCGGCCCAGTGCAGGGCGGAATAATCGTTATCCTGTACCGGGGTATTCTCTGTTTCTGTGGCCCAGCGTTTGGCCTGAGCTTCGGATTCGGCAGAATGGACGGCAGACGTTTCCGAGGCGGTGGCCGCTTTCAGGCTGTTCTGCTCCGCTTCAGAGGCAGTGGTTTCTGATGCTTTTGCCGCCTGCTGGCTGGTCAGTGATTCCGCTGCGGATTCCGCTGATTTTGTTTCTGCCGCCACCGCCCGGTCACGCGCCGACTCAGCACTGTCAGCGCATTCACAGGCGTTCTGTTTCAGTGCCTGAGTACTGGCCTGCAGTGTTTTCACCTCCTCATGGCGAAGCATGGTGTCAGAATGCAGGCTGTCGGTAGCCTGATACAGTTCCCCGGTGCTCCCGTTCAGTACCTCTGATTCATCGCGGTACTGCCCGGCCAGCGCCCGGCTGCTGTCAGCATCACTGGCGGCACTGCGAGCCTCATCCCGGTACTGCTCCGACAGATCACGGGCTGCCGTGCTGTCCTGACGGATATGTTCCAGCAACACGATCTGGTCCGGTGACACTACAGAGACCTGAGCCTCGATCTGCAGTATCTCATCCGGCAGTATCTCAGCCACCAGTTGACTCAGGACAATCTCAACCTGTAACGCCTGTTCAGTCATGGCTGTCACCATGGGAAACGTCGGCAAGCACGGTAATCGTTGCTTTTACCAGCGTCTGTGTAATGCCATTGCGCTGACACTGAATGTCCATTTCATAACTGGTCGGTAGCAACTGGCGGGTTTCAGCGGCAGGGTAAAGCAGGTCAATCCGGCCGGCTCTGGAATCGTCGTTCGCGTCTGCCACCTTAACGACCTGCAGCACCTGACGGTTCCCTTGATCATCGAGTGCCGGCTGATCGGGTAACTCAGACGACAGTTTCATGGTAGATGTAAACTCCCAGCCGGTGATGTCAAGCGCCTCTTCCGAGTCCTTCACCTTCACCAGCACCTGCAGGGCATGGTCATCACCGCGATAAAACGGCTGCAACTGTATCAAAGCCATGATCGCCTCCCGGCGGTTTCAGTCCCGGTTGAAAAGCCTTTAATGACCATGAACCGGGCCCGGCTCAGTCCCTCCTGATACACCGCCTCAGAGACAGTGGCCCGGCGACTGTTGCTCCATTTTTTATCAGGAATCACCAGCAGCTTTGCTAACGCGCCGTTAATGATGGCCTGATCAAATTCCATCAGCCGGTCATCAAACTCATTAGTAACTTTTGTCGGCTGCAGGATCAGTGTACCGGTGACTGCCACCGGACGCACAATATCACTGGCCGGCACAAACCGGACCCGTTTGTCGCTCATCATCAGGTAATACAACGGCTCACCACTGGCCTGTCGCCAGTTGTTAACATTGCTGTCCAGCCATGACTGAGATTTCATCGACAGCAGACTGCCGTTATACACCAGGGTTATTACCGTCAGCATTTCAGTATTCTCAGGCACCGGCAGAGTGTAAATGCAGGTTTCCGGAGCCTGTTCACTGAACGGCAACAGGGTAATAGGTTCCATTTCATGTTGCCAGTAGTGCGTGTTCCAGCAGAAATCACGGATGGTGTTAATCAGGGCCTTGTTGACCTGTCCGATCGGGCATTCAGGCGTTTCAGCCACCACTTCCGGAGACAGGTCGGTGAGTTTTGCCATGATAACGACTCCTTATCCTGCGCTTTTCTGGCTGGAAGCCGGTGCCACCATGACATCAGCCTGTGTTTTTACCTGCAGAATCTGGTAGAACTGCTGACTGTGAGCACTGGCCTGTTGCTGCGACTGGGCATTACGTGAGTCCAGAGAGAACAACTGGTACAGCATCCACTCGATTACAGCCGGACTGTATTTCTCCGGCAGGGGAAACGGATCGTCTGCGGTGTTGACCACATCCGGCATCAGCGAGTAACCCAGCCTGATCACCCGTCCCTCCTTTGCCGGCGGGTACACATAAAAGACATCCGGAATTCGTCCGTCATACATGACTTCAAGAACATCGTCGGTCGGGTTCATGTGCATCCAGTCCGGATTTATCCGGTCAACATCACGGCGACTGACCATACGGATCGGGATTCCGGATTCATTGTAATAGGTGTCGATCAGGCGCAGGCCATCATCCGGAATACGCTGTTGCGCACCTTCCTTCAGGGTGACATCACCGATCGTGCTGCAGGCATCAGGACGGCAGATAACCACCATGCGACAGGCGTTGTTCAGGGCATTAATCAGGTCCGGTTCGGTCCAGGTAACATTCGATGTGTCGCTCAGGATAAACGACACTGTGTTAAAAATATCTCTGACCATTATTCAGGCCGGCTCTTTTCAGGAGAAATCCCTTCCTCAATAGTGCGTACCTGCACATTAAACCTTGGTACATTCCTCTCAATGACACGATCATCTGCCGTTGTTTCCATTTCTGTCTGCACTGCGTTCTCAAAAATACTCAGGAATTTACGGGGCAGCTTTACCCAGTGATCGCGCTTGATCAGGACACTCTCACCGTTAAGGCTGGCAAAGACATCGTGTTTTTCATGGGCCTGTGATCCGGCCATGACCTTAAACCACACCCGTTCGTTTTTGGCCTGCACCGGAGACGGTGCAGAGGTTTCAGGTTTTCCTTCGCCCGGATATGATACCGGTGCCGGCTCCGGTTCTGTCTCCGGTTCTGTCTCCGGTTCTGTCTCCGGTTCTGTCTCCGGTTCTGTCTCCGGTGTGTTTGCCTTATCTGCTGAACCGGCTTCCTGAAACTGTTGCACCATAATCATACGGCGTATATCAGCATCAGGGGTTTCATCAACCACCTCAATACCACGGTTGGTACAGATGACATTCAGTTTCGGTCTGGACAGTGCCTCCAGTTCATCCATAGTGTACTGTTTTCTTGCGGCCATAGCGGATCATCAGCCGGATTGCTCCGGCTGTCCCTGTGTCAATGATGGGATTAAGAAGAAACGGCGACTTCGGCCCGGACCATCCAGGCATCGTTGAGGATGCAGGCAGTCTGGTAGGCTTTCCATCCGGCATGGCCACGCTGTGCCAGCGGATCTGAGTCAGAAGGTTTAGGGTTGACCACCATAGGCCGGACTGCCCCTTCGCCTTTCAGCGGGATAATGCCATACGCATCTTTGGCGACATAAAGGATGGGGTAAACATCGGCTTTTTCACCACCGGTTGACAGTACAGCGGCCTTGCCGGCTTCTTCACCACTGATGGTACCACCCTCACCTTCCCAGCCTTCCAGAATGGTGCTGGTGACGTAGCGCATATCCTCTACCTTACCCACCTCAGACTCAAACGGCGGCATGGTGCCGTAGTTCTCGACCGGAGTGAAACCCTTAATATCACGGATGTCATTCTCGCAATCCGGATGACAGATAGCGATATAACAGGCATTGACCGGTTGGGTAGCATACGACGGAGTTGACTTAATCACCCGGGTCATCTTACGGGCATCCTGACGTTTGAGCTGGCGCATAATCCTGCGCTGCAGGTCAAGGTCAACCGTGCCCACCACCTTATCGCGGCTTGCAACATTGCCGGCATAGAACACATTGGTGCCGGCACGGATCACATGAAAACGCACGGTTTCCAGCATCTGCGCACTCTGCTCACCGAGGATGTCCACGGCTTCCGACAGTACCGGGTCTTCATGGGTATCCTGAATTTTATCGGTGATCTGGATGCGATCACCATATTGCTTCAGGACCGCCTTAATGTCAGTGGTCTGGAGTTTACGGGCAGACGGTGTAACGCCTTCTGTCAACGGGGTTGGTGTATGAGGGAAACGCTCAAAACGCCGGAATGTAATAGTGTCTGAGTGTTTTCTGGGCAGCGGCCTGGGCTGGCCGAACTTTTCAATAACCAGATACGGAATAGCGCGTTTCAGCAGCCGTTTGCTGGCATAGGCCGCAGTACGGGGGCTGATGTCACCATAGTCAGTTGATTCTGCCATGACGTGTTACCTGCAGGTATCCGGTCAGTCATCAATGCTGTCATCACTGAAATAGTTCCAGCTGCCGGAAAAGTCGTTGGCATCAGGCATTCCGGATTTGCCGGTAATATTTGAGGGCGACCGGCTCCGGCCGGGAACGGCCAGAGCATTATTCACTGTTGACGAACTGACAGGAGGTTCATTTTTTCCAGCCGGCTGACGACCGTGTTCTTTGTAATCAGTGACCAGATCAATGATCTGTTCAGCAGACCCGTTCTGATAGACCTGCTGATAGGCTGATTTCAGGGTCGGGTTGGGCTGACCTTCAATAAAGTCAACGATCTGCTGTCTCTCGTTAGCCAGCAAATCATCATAATCAGGATGAGCCTTTAAGATGGTGTCCTCGAACTCCTTATTCTGTTCGCTGACAGAAATATGGGTCTCGGTGGTTTGCATCCGGTCATTCAGTTGTCTGACCTGCCGGCTCTGCTGCTCCAGTAACTCTGCCTGTACCGGATAATCTGCCGAGAAATCTTCCCAGTCCTCCTGTGACCATCCATCCGGTAGAAACGTATCTTCTTCAGGCGTTTCCGGCTCATTGGGGGTCTCTCTGGATAAGATTTTTTTCCGCAGATCTTCGACGTGTTCCTCGAATTTCGTTAAACGGCCTTCGGCACTGCGCAGCTTGTGTTTCAGCGATGCGATATCATCTTCCGGTGCAGGGGGAGCTTCCGGATCGGGCTCTTCAGCCGACGGAGTGGCTTCAGGTGAGGCTCCGTCGCCGTCTTTATCATCCGACCAGGCTTCACTCCAGGCCTGCTCATCCTCATCGTATTCAGGTTTTTCAGACATTGTTCGGGCCTGTTCAGGTATCCGGTCTATAATGAAAACCGGCTTTTTACTGCTGACGTAAGGTAACTCGCCACTGCAGCCGGAGAAACAGGCACCCTGCCGGCTGCTTTTATTCCTTCTCTACCATCAGGTCAGCCAGAAGTGAACGCACACCATTTGCCGCAATCCAGTGGGTTCTCAGGGTTTCTTCGTCATTGCTCAACACCATGTTTTCCTTTTCTCTCTCATAGACTGCTGAAAAATAATCGAGCATAGCCATATATGTGACCGATTCATGGTTTTCACGCAGAGCATAGAGGGCATCTTCAGCCCTGTTGTGCCATTCCTGCATTGGTAAATGCCTCTTTTGGTAAACGATCCGCTGCCTGGCGAACCAAAGCAGGCGCTTGTTTGTAGAGCTTATCCAGCAACTCAGTGAGCTTCTGCAACTGTTGTTGCTGCTGCTGTATCTGGTTCCGCAGTGCTTCGCGCTCGTCGTACTCCTGAGGAGATAACAGGATTTCAGTATCCAGCAAATCCCGCACCTTGAATATTTCTTCCAGCAGTTTCCGCGCGTCGATATAACGCCCGTACTGCGGGTTAGACAGTAACGGCAGTAACTGATCGAGCTGACCGGCCCGTAGTTCTTTGGCTACCAGTGAGCTGGAGCCTTTTGCTATGATCTCAAAATCACCTTTAATATACGGGTCGTCATTAAACTGCATGTTCCACTTGTAAAAACCGGAGACCACCGGACGGGTAATGCCCAGGTCAAAATTGGTGATCTGGTCTTTAACATCGAGGTTAGCACTGCCCATTAACATGCTCAGGCCAGACGCAGTGCGGCCTGCGCCGCCACTCTGCTGACCTTGCATAAACGCCGGCAATGTATTTTCATGTATCTGTGTTTCAAAGGTTCCCTTCAGGGCCAGAAACTCCTGAATGCGGCTGTTCACCTCTACCGACCGCAGCGCAGGATAGCGGGAATCACCACGACGGAACCAGACACGGTTGGGCCAGATGTCACGGACGCGCTCGGAAGGATGCAGCAGATCAGTATTCACCTCATACTGGGCACCTACTGTGCTGGCCATGTTATCCATCATGGCCCTCATGGTGGCATTCAGGGCGGACTGGTCATCACGTATGATGGCCGGCACACCTTCACCCCAGATAGAGGATTCATCTTCTTCGAAATGGTAGATATGGTACGGGTGATCCATCCCCTCGATGGGGGCAGCACCGAAACGGATGACCTGATGACCGATGACCCATGCCTGCACCCAGAATGCCTCCATAGGGTCCGTCTCAATGCCGATGTCGCGCAGTTGTTCATTGCTAAGTACTCCCCAGAACTCAAGTACCTCGTAACGTCGGTCTGTGCGGCTGTCCATACTGGTTGAGCTGGTGTTCTGGGCATCCAGCTGCACCTCGTAATTCATGGGTTCTGCATCCCCGTCCGGATACTCACTCAGGTAGTAGCTGATCAGTTCCTGATTGAAGTTCGGGCGCATAGTAAGGTCTGTGACCTGATGCCGGGTCATCACATGCCGCTGAAAACAAAATTCCATATCCTCTATACACCGGGCCGCAGGGTCCGGATACCACGCCCATACCGGCACCCACTCGATATAGGGCATGAGCTTTTCAGTCATCTCCATAAACCACTGTCTGCCATCAAACGCCCATTTAGGCCGCATGTGCTTTATGGCTAACGGGGCTTTCAGGATGCCGGCACCGAAGATGTGACCGGAGTGCAGCACCTTTTTACAGTTTGCTTTGTAGTTCAGCTCTGCCATCTGGTCAGCAATGGTAGTGCTCATCCGGTCGCAGGCTGACCGTGCTACGGCTATGGCGATATGGCGTAACTCTTCGCTGTCCAGTTCCGGAACATAACCTCCCTGCTGCAACATCTGTGCCACCTGTTCCGGAGGCTGGTTACGCTCCTGTGCAATCTGTTGTACCTGCTCCTGAAACATGGCTGTCTGACGCTGAGTGATCATCTCCTGAGTGACAGGAGTCATCACAACATCAGGCTCGGGGGTACTCTTCAGTGACCAGTTACGGTCTTTTCCGGAAGGAAACAGCATCTCCATCATACGACTGTCGTAGGCTTTGACTTTGCGCCTGGTCATCCGGGAAAACAGTTTTGACCGGCGTTTTTCTTCCTTCAGCTTCTGCCATTCAGCGGACTCATACAGGCCTTTGTACTGCCGCAGGTCCTGTAGCCAGCAATCTTCGACTTCATGCCGCTGGCCTTTGACTTCATCGAACCGCGCCCTGAGCCAGAGACCCAGTGCTTCCATTTCGAACTGAGTTTCAGGAGGATGCGGATACTGCGTCTGCGCGTTATCCGTTTCCGGAAAATCAGTAGCCGACATAGCTGGCTGGCTGGTATCCGCTGTCACCGGCTGCATAGCCGTACTCCGTGCTGGAAGGTAAAACTGAATCGTCGTATTCCCGACCGGCCATCAGGCACAGATATTGCAGGCCGTCGTGAGGATGGGAATAGCGGTTTTTGCAGGGTTTATCACGAAACCGTTCATCCCCGGAGACCTGAACACGCTCGTACTTGTAACCACCGTTGAATCCCTTGCGGATCATACGGCAGCGTTTATCAATCAGAATGCCGGGCATACCGTCCACCATCCTTGTCAGAAAATGACGAACGGCATTCAGCCTTGGCTCAATCTTGTTAGTGGGAGCTGAGATCGTAGGGATACCGGCATCATTGAGCACCTGAATACAATTCTGCTGGTCCGTCTGGGACTCGGCACTGCCGGCCGGATCGCCGACACTGATGCCTACCGGTAATTCCGGGAAGTTTTCAGCGAGGTGGGGACGGACAACAATTTCAGAAAACTGCTGCAGTCCCATGCGTTCCGCCACCAGTTCGCCCAGCAGCAGCAGCTGGCCTCTGGCTGTAACCTGCCCGATGATACAGGCCGGTGTTAAACCAAAGTCCCAGCCCAGAATGAGAGGCCGGTCTTCCGGTTCCAGTGGCTTCTCAGAAATATGAATGGTGTCGCTGTATTCAGGATAAACCGGCAAACCATCCATAACGGTGCCGTATCTTCCTTCTATATATACCTGTATCCACTGGTCGGATTTCCCCCCCACCTGATTACGCCAGTAGTCATAACCCTGCGCCAGATTCTGTACATTCTCCGCCAGCGGGTTATTCAGCCATTCACCGTCTGCATTCCTGATTAAGGCAGGGGGTTGCCGAAAGAACTCCCAGTTATCAGGGGTTTCCATTTCTGCCAGCCTGTACCACCAGTGATCATCGTCCGGCGGGTTGGTGTCCATGATCATACAGGATCTGGTAGGACCGCCAAGACGCTTCGGCGGATACCGGCCCACACGACCAGTTGCGGCATCAACAATAGATTTACGGATTTCTC
>NZ_CBDCOG010000001.1:0-37116 GCF_965219715.1 Bacterioplanoides sp. | reverse complement strand
GATCTTGCGACACTAATGTGACACAGAAGGGTTAGAATGGCGTGTGACACTGATGTGACACACAAAAAGAAAAACCCCTGAAAGCCTTGATATATCTAGCCTTCAGGGGTTATATATGGCGCACCCGGCAGGATTCGAACCTGCGACCATCCGCTTAGAAGGCGGGAAGGGTTGCCGTTTCAACGCCGCTAACTATAAGGGCTTTGAAAAAATTGTCAACCACCGTGACACTAAAGTGACACTTCTGGGCTTGCTTGAGGTGAATTCTGCATAAGCAGGGCGATCCGGTCAACCGCTTTTTTCTGTTTAACTTTTCGCCGGTTCAGGTAGAGCATTGTGGTTTTTATGCTGTCATGGTCTGCCAGTTGCTGGACGGCATAAGCGTCTTCACCTACCAGCAAAAGTTCAGTAATCATGGTTGCTCTCATACCCCAGTGAAAAGGTTTTATGGATGGTAAACCTAATTCCTTGAATATCTTGCTTGCCATAGTTGATATATCGCCCTGGTCATAAAACCAAGGTTCTCCATTTCCACGATCAAGAAAATATCTTTCACCTTGTTTACGTTCTGCCAGATCCGTCTTTAAAAATTTGTACAGCTCTCCATTAATAGGCTTGTCCGGCCACTTACGGCATTTATTACGCCACCCAAGCTCTTTGTTATCACGGATATGAACCATCTGGTTTTTCATATCTATGTTTGCCAGAGTCAAAGACCAGATGGAACCAAGCCTGGCTAGAATCTGAGTTGCCATCATGTAAGCTCTCAGCATATTTTTCATATCACGGATAGCTTTTAAATCATGATCCATTTCTGCAATGGCCAGTTGTGAAACAAGATAGCGCTTCACTTTATGTAAATCCTTTAATTCCAGGGTCTGCATATCCTTTTCAGGCAAGTCCGGCATTTTCAGCCGCTCCATTCGATCAATGATTTTTTTGTCCAAACAAAACAGCAAAAAGTTTTTTAAATGCCTTACATGGGTATGTTTTGTGGTATCAGAAAGTTTTCTCCCCCTGTAAGTTGCCTCATCCCCCAAATACCCAAGAAAAGTATTGTATTTCTGGTAGTCATACTCTGACATTTCATGGTTACTACATGCAGCAACATACAGATCTAAACTCCGGCTATACATCTTTGCTGTTTTCTCAACACAGGTAGCCCTGACAGAAGTTAGCCACAATTCCTTAGCCTGGTTAACAGTCCAATGCTTACGCTGCTTCTTCTTTTTACTCTCTTGCTCCTTCTTATATTGTTCATCACTGATCTCCCTGGCCTTACGTGAATACATCTCCATAAGACGGACATTTCTGTCAATTTCTTTCAGATGATCCACTTCATCCTGTCTGCACAGAGTTCTTCGGAGCCCCTTACGCCCGGCTTGCCAGCCGCCGGGAGGGGGGAAAATACCGACGTAGTTTCCCCGGCTTTTCTCAAAAAGCTTCCGTGACATACAGCCTCCCTGCTGATTTACTGCCTGATTCCAGCCCAGACAACCTTGCCGACTATCTTCAGTTCCTCAGCCGCTACCTGGCTGGAACCATAATTGTCACTGATGACATTGACCATGCCACCCGGCATCCAGCTTAACCGCCGAACCGAGATCCCATTGCCAAAATCAACCAGATAAATGCCATCCCCTGTTGGGCTATCCACATTAACCAAAAGAGCATCGCCGTGTTTATAGGCATCAATAGTATCTCCCTGATAACTGAATGCCCGGCACTGGTCAGCCACAACACCGATACGCTCCAGCACCGACCCGTCTATATAAAATTTCCTGCCACCGTCCAGATCCTCAACCCCTTCAGCCACTCTTTCGTCACCGGCAACCCCGGTAAGCAGATAGTCCACCGACACATTGCCAGCCTCTGCAATTTTAATAAGTTGCTGGGAACCCGGATTATCAATCACACCTCGCATTAACCGGGATAAATAGGACTGACTGACCCCTGATCGTTCCTCAAGAATCCGAGTCCCGCCGAGCTGATTTTTCACAGCAGTTATCCTCTCACCTAGACCTTTCTGCACATTTTTCTGCATACAAGCATTGACCTGATAATAGACCGCTTCTAAGATGCAGTTGTGCATATTTTTAGCCGTATACGCACAACCTTAACCAAGCACGTATATTTTAGCTCACATGAGCATTTTTTAATAACTTTACTATCTAAGGTGCATAAATATGGACGGAAATGCAATTAATGAAATTAAATCAGCAGTCATGGAAGTGGTTAATGCCATCAAGATTGACTCCTATCAGGCTTTTGATATTCAGAGAGATGAAATGCTGACCATGGATGACCTTTGCCAGCGTCTGAAGGTTCACCGAAACACTCTGTCTGGCTGGATAAAGTCCGGCAAATTTCCCCAGCCAATCATTGTCTGCGGTCAGAAACGCTGGTCATCTGCCAGCATCAACGCCAGATTGTATGAAGAAAACCCGCACCTGCGGGAGCGTGAACACTTGCTGGCAGAAGCCCGACGAATTTCCTGCAACTCCGGTCAGGGAAGTGTTGCAGCATGAGCCTGGTAAACGACGTAATCAGGGAGCTGGAAAACGACCCTGAGCTGAAATTCAATAAACTGAATACCAGCGGGTATATGCAGGAAGGCATATGCCCGTCATGCGGCAAGCGTGAACTCTGGACATACCGTGATAACCCATGGGTTTTGTTTTGCGGTCGCAAAAAAAACTGCGGTGACACATTCCACACCAGAGAACGCTATAAACACCTGTTCGAAAACTTCACCGAGCGTTTCCCGGCAACAGAGGATGATCCAAACGCCAGCGCCAGAGCCTATCTGCGTGATAACAGGGGATTCAACACCGGCCTACTGGCAGGATGGTATTCCCAGGAACAAATGCGGTTGGAAGATGGCAGCACAGCCCAGTCTATCCGCTTCAAAATCAGTGATGATTGTTACTGGGCAAGATTGATTGATGCCAAAGATATCCGCCGTAACAAGAGCAAAAAGGCAAAAATTGTTGGCTCTTACAGAGGCGAATGCTGGCAACCGCCCAAACAGGAAATCAACGATGGCGACTGGGTATGGATAACAGAAGGTATTTTCAAATCTATTGCCCTTCTGGAATCAAAATACGAAAAGGAGGCCATAAAAACCGTCAGCGCATTAAGCGCCAACAATCTGCCCATTGAATTCATCACGCGTAATGCAGATCGGAATATTACCTGGGT
This sequence comes from Bacterioplanoides sp., assembly GCF_965219715.1. Taxonomy (GTDB): domain Bacteria; phylum Pseudomonadota; class Gammaproteobacteria; order Pseudomonadales; family Oceanobacteraceae; genus Bacterioplanoides. The sequence continues at coordinate 33,915 of NZ_CBDCOG010000001.1, read as the reverse complement.
AATCGCTCTGGATAACGACAATGCAGGTATTAGCGGAGCCATTAAGTACAAAGAGGAGCTTAAAGAGCTGGGAGAACGTGTACTCATTGCATTTCCATCAGGCAAACCAGATTGGGACGACGAATTCCGTCTTGAAAAACTGAATGACAAGTATTTCAAAAATGCTTTATGGCGTGGCCAATACCTGACAGCCACCACCGCCAAGGAAAAAGCATTCTGGTTATACGTCAAAACCGGCTTTAACCATACCGTTATTGAGCAGAACCATCAGATTTGGCGTTCTGCCCTGCGTGACAAAAAGGATGCCAACGCCATGAGCGAATTTAAGGAACGATACCACGGCAATAAAGAGCCACTGTATACCGATCCTTTGCACGATGTTGATTCAGCCATAAATATGTTTTCTCTGGACTACAGCACAACGGCTATAAGTAACTGCCTGCCAAGGTTCCTTTATACAGAGGTAAACCCCCAAACGGATGATAAGCACTACTTCTTTAAAGTGACCTTTCCTAACCGTAAAGGACAATACCTGGCCGGACTCTCTGCCAGTGATATGGACAGCCCTGCCAACTTTGGCCGCTCCATGCTCTCCAAAGTCACCGGGGCAAGAGTCAGAGTTACGCCAACCGATCTGGATATATTGCAATCCATGTGGTTTGACCACGGCACAGGCCCGGAGGAGATTCGCACCATTCCGTTTGTGGGTTATGACCATGAAACCGGAGCTTATGCCTTTCCTGATTTTGGTTACTACAACGGAAAGATGGTAGAGAAAAACAAGGAAGGTTATCTGGCGTTTAATCAGGTCAGTATTAAATCCGGGCTGAAGCAACTGGGTAGCAATGTCTATCACACCGGAAAACGATCATTTAACCCAGACTGGTATTCAGACTTTTATTACATCTGGGAGAACAAAGGGCTGGCAACACTGTCATTCTGGACGGGTTCCCTGTTTGCCCAACAGATCCGAAAACGTCAGGAAGGCTATCCCATTCTGGAAATATCGGGAGATCGTGAAACCGGCAAAACGACCATGACCAAACACCTCTGGCGACTGCTGGGACTCAGAAAATATGAAGGGGTTGATCCGGAAAAACTCAACGAAAAGGCACTTGCCCGAAAATTTGCCCAGTTGTCCAATTTGCCACTGGTTATGAATGAGGGTGATCGAAGCGAATCAAAAGGCAGGTTAATGTTCAACTATGACTGGTTGAAAACCACCTGGGAAGGTGGAGTAATTCGTGGCACAGGTATCAAAAACCACGGACTGGAAACCAATGAAGAAGATTTTAAGGGAACCACAATTATTGTCCAGAACCTCAGTGTTGACGGTTCCGATGCCCTGCTATCACGAATTGTTCATATTCATATGGAAGCCACCGGCTACAACGCTGAAATTGAAAAGCGCATTGCCAACCTTCGATCTATGGATGTGGAAGATCTTGCAGCATTCCGCAATGAGGTGTTAACCAGGGAACCTGAGTTGCTGGAAACCTATTTCAGCGAATACGACAACGCCCACGCCGATCTTGTGCAACGAGCCAGCCAGCAGGAAGAAAAGTTTACCCCAAGGGTATTACAAAACCATGCCCAAATTCTGGCATTGGCTCACACCCTGCAAACCGTATTTGGCAATGAGCTGATTACCGATGTACAACTCAGACACTTCAAAAGCTACTTATGGGATCGCTGCAAGGATCGCCAGCGACGGTTGCAATCCGAACACGACCTGCTGCAACAGTTCTGGGAATACTACGAAACCCTGAATTACGAACGCAGCATGGCCGCAGGCAAAGAAGTGATTATCGAAAAACTAAACCACCTGACCGGAACAGGCAAAATTGCTGTGAACCTGCCGGAATTTGATAGCGCCTGCGGAGAAATGAAAATGCAGCGCCTGGATATGAGCGAACTGAAAAAACTGTTTCCCAACAGCCATACCCATGCATTTGTGGGTCAGAAAAAAGTCCGTTCCAAAATCCCCACGGCCAAAAAGCCAACATACCGTTGCTGGGTATTTGAGGAGGCCGCCAATGGATAAGCCTGTTCCACTATGTGTTCCCTTTTGTTCCACGAACGTTCCGTTAAATGTTCCAACAATGGAACAAGCGCAAAACCAGAAACGCCAAGGGCTAGAAGTATTTTTTAAAACATTTGTTCCATTTGTTCCGTGTTTTTATACCCCACTGTTAGAAATAAGTATGTTTTATAGATGTTTTAGCTCTGTCAGCAGGTTTGCTCAATTTCAACAGTGGGGTACGAAATGATGGAACAAATGGAACAGAGTGAAAAAAATCACTCTCTATCCCTTACAAAACAAGGCTTAAAGCCTGTTCCAAAAAGGGAACAAAAAAGGGAACAAGCATGGAACATTGTTCCATTAAAAGTGGAACAACTGATGGAACGACCATGGAACACACAGCCACTGGTATTTCTGGCTGTTCCAAAAAACGTTCCATCGTGTTCCACGTTGTTCCACTGGCAATGGAACACACTAAATGCAGGCGCTACAAGGGATACAGCCCTGTTTTTACTGGCTGTTCCATTTGTTCCGTGTTTTTTAACCCCACTGTTGGAAAACCTTATGACCAGACTACCCAGAACCCCGGCACAAACCGCCGCCGACCAGCGCAAAGCGCAACTGATCCGCTACCTGATCCGGCAAAGCGAAGAACGGCAGGTCATATTCCTGCGGTCACTGTCTGACAGCAACCTGCGGTTTGACCTGCAAAACCAACTGGCTGAACACCAGCGAGGCCAACACGATGAACCAGAAAGTCAATCTAAGAGAGAAACTGAACTTTGAATATCGCATCCTGAGTGGATCTGCAGATGATGCCATCAAATCCATCCACCAGATCCGCGATCTTCACCAGCTAATGCAGCTGCACAGTTACGAGACCCATCACAACCACCGGAAAAGTGTTAACCGGGCATTAATCCAGCGATTCAAGCACCTTGCACAACAGCAGGAGAAACACAGTAGACATTAACAAGACGCCAATACCCGGCACTGGTTTCTGTCCTGTCACCAAAACAGAGAATCAGGCCGGGTAACCTACGCACTAGATAGACAACTCAAGTTGTCGGCAGTTACGGGCGATTTGTGCCGCATGGTTTTGTGAGCAGCGCAGTAACATCCGAATTTCACGAACCGACGGCTTTTTGATAATTCCGTCATTCAGTGCTTTAGCCACAACCCGAACTTCAGGGGTTGTTTGCTCCAGTAACGGAGATTCATCCGTTACTGTCCGTTTTATTTCATGACCGTCATTACTACGCTCAGCAACAGGCTCTGTTACCGAATAATGGGCGTTACTGTCTTGAGCAACAGGCTCTGTTACCGAATAATGGGCGTTACTGTCTTGAGCAACAGGCTCTGTTACCGAATAATGGGCGTTACTGTCTTGAGTAACAGGCTCTGGTACCGAATAATGGGCGTTACTGTCTTGAGTAACAGGCTCTGGTACCGAGTAACGGACGTTACTATTTCGAGTAACAGCATGGCTGTTAGTCAGCATCACCGCCAAATCGAGCAGAAACGCCAGCAGAGTAATAAATGCCGTTACCAGTATTGAGCCAGAGATACCAGTAACCACTTCAACCCGTTCCGCCGCCGATGCCAGCGGAGTAACGTCAAATTCTGGCAGCATTTCAATTTGTTTGCGAACCTCAAGTCCCTTGGTGATATACCCGGATTCAATGTAGCCATCCATTGCCGCCTGAAGTGATGCCCTTTCTGCCCGTGCTGATGCCGATTTTTCATAACTACCAGAGAGTGTCGCAACACTGGCAACCATCGACAACAATAATGCCGCTACAATCACCCCACCATACAGTGCCATTTCACCGCCAGAGTCCCGGTTTTTTGCCTCAATAAATCGCTCAGGCATAAACAACAGCGCCGCCGCCTGAATCAATACCATGGATACCGCAAACAGTAACGCCGTTACTCCGCTGGCCAGGGAGAAACCAAACAGCCCCGTCATACCGAAGGACACCAGAGCCAGACCATGGTGAATATGTTTTTGAGTATTCATAATCACACCACCAGGCTTGTAGCAGTTTCAATATCCCAGCTGCGATCAGTCAGCTTTTCAATCGTGGTTCTGTACTCTCGAACGGATTTTTCCCGCCTGAACTGCTGCACTTCATTAAACAGGACTTTCTGAACATAGGCACTGTCTAAACCGTAGTTTTCAATTTGGCTCTTTAGTACATGGTTGGTTTTACTGGTGAGGCGATCAATAACCACTTGCTGGTTAACTTCAGACAATTCCAGACAGGCCTGTTCACCGATCCGGGAAGAAGTGGGCTTAATAACCCGCACTTTGCTTTCAACAAACTGCTGACCCATCTCCACCGCTTTAACAAAACCTTTTTTGATGGCTTGCTTAACGCCAGTGGTGAACGATTCAATAATCAGGGTATAGCGGTTACTGGTCTGACTGCCGTCTTTTCGGCTTCGGGCATCCACCTTTAGATGACCAGAACCTTTCAGGCTTTGGATTGCTCTTTTTACCGTAGAAATATGAAAGCCGGTATCGGCAGAGAGGGTTTTGACAGAAGGCCAGCTGACACCGTTATTGTTGGCACGATTGGCCAGGGCTACAGCAATGGATTTAACAGTGCCCTTTAGTGGGCAGGCAGTGACTGCATTCAGGTAATGATTAGCCATAGTTACTGAGACTCTTTTGGCTAACCGCTGTCACTTGTCATGGTGAGAAGCGGTTAGGGTGTTGACAATGCTCAGTCTCAGAGTTGAGCACGCTACAGACTCTACGACTGTAGCCACCGCTAACCGCTCCTCATAACACCTGGGCTATGAAGCAGCTGGGTAGAATCCGGTTGGTGAATTCTGAGACTGAGAAGGGTTGGATAGTGGTTGTCACGCCATCTAAACAACAACTAAATTTTACCAAAAAATCCAAACACGACGCAAGGCGTAAGAATAAGTTTTTTGATGGTTCACTGATGGTTAATGGTAGCTCATAGTGAATGGCTATCGGTTCACGTGGAAATCCATGAAGGCCATAAACCTTGGTAAAAAACTCATTTTTTTAAAAGCACACGCACTCCCACAATTGCATATTCTACACGCAATATCTGCACCTTTTCAACTCGAAAAAGTATAAATATTTCATCTTTTTCTATTGAAAGGTGAAATATTTTCATTATAATAAGCCTCAGTTGTTCGCAAGACGCAACAGTTCTTTAACAATGTGTTTACTTCTTCGGAGGCTTTCATGATCCACCTTTCACGGGTCACCAGGTGTGGTAAATGGGGTCAAGCAATGACCGGGCAGGAATTCCGTGATTTGCGAAAATCCATGAAGATTTCTCAGGAGAAACTGGGGGAAATTCTGGAGGTACAAAAGCGCACCATCATTAACCAGGAGAAAAGTGATACTGTACCGCCAGTGTATGAATACGCTATCCGGTTTCTGGCTATCCAGTCACGCCGTGAATCCCTTCAGACCATGACCGATGAATTACTGGCTCTTTTCTGAGTCAGTATCAAGCTCTGGAGGCGCTAGCCTTCAGAGTTTGTTTCAAGAGCTTCCACCCTTCCCAGTTGCTCACGAATACTGACCAGCAACTCTTTATCCCCTGTTCTCAGATAACGCAGCATATCCAGTGAAGCCGAATTCAAATGAAAGAAGGCATTGTGGATCTCCCGCAACTGTTGATACTCAACCGTATTACGATCCGCAAAGCTGGAAAACCCGTTCCGGGCTCTCTCCCAGTCACGGTCAAAGGCCAGTTGCCAGTCATTGTTACGAAATGTGGCAAAATTCTGATAGTTATCAGGCATGAATCGGGTAAAGTTCAGAGTCAGCTTTTCCGCATGGGAAAACAGAGCACTTCTCCAGCTTGCTTCCACCTGCTGGCGTTGCTCTGCGGTCAGGGTATATTGAGGCTGAGTATTGACAGGTTGCGTGGTTGCAGCCGTTGCATTGCCTGCAACCACTGCAACGGAAAGCATTAGAGCCAGACTACTTTTTTGAAAAGTACGAAAAAGCCTGTTTGAACAGGCGAGCGGAAAACGATTCACTATCAAGATAATTTTGCAACCGGTCAATTTTACGGGAAATCCGCTGCAATTGTACGGCTAACTCACTGTCATCTGAATAAGCACCACTTCCTAATCTGTCCTGCATTTGCGATACAGCCATATCAACATCACGTTCTTCGATCAGGTATTCATGCTCAATGGTAAACGTCAGCCTGCGGGAAATTTCAGCATTAAGGGAACGGTTATTCTTACGAGCCTCAGCATGAAGATAGTCACGATCTTTCATTTTCAAGCGTATGGAAAACTGACTGTGTTCATCGCTGGTATACACGTTATGCACCATTTCAACCTATTACCTCTTTCTGATGCTAACGGGTTGATTATGGTTTGAAACGAACCAATTTTTGAACTATTTGATATTTCAACTATTTTTAACTGTCGTACACCTGATTGATAAACCAGTATTTGGTCTATATTGGATTGCACCACTAATAACCAAATATCTTAAATAACAAGCTAACAGCTAACAGCTAACAGCTAACAGCTAACAGCTAACAGCTAACAGCTAACATAAAGGTTTGTTTAATGGATAACTCTGTCAACTATAAATGCTCTCACTTACACAAAGATCCAGTGATCAAGATTATTGAGAAAAACGAACGTGGGGGGCTAATTACCATCTGTTTTGCTTTCCCATTCCCGCTGACATGGCATGGAGACAACTACACCTACGATCCTGATCATACTGTTGAGGAGGTTTTCATGGGGGAAGATGAAAGCGAGCTTATGGATCGTATTCGTTCCCATGTGAGAACCATACTGGTTTGGGAACACAGAAAAGCCCATGAAAATATTGGCAACCTGGTTAATATAGAAAGCATGAAAACCAGCATCAGCCAATCTGTAGCAGTGACATAACCTGTTTTTTTTCTTCCCTGGTCATACGCCTGACCAATTCGGCCACCAGGCTATCCATCTGATCTTTTGGTGGTCGTGTATCGTGCTTATGGGCAAGAGTCATCACAAAACCAGAATCACAATGTTTATTCTCACACTGACAGTACAGCTCAGTAACACCGGCTGAAATCCGGTTATTTTTTCGTATACTGGCTTTTTCCATGCAATGGGGGCAGTTAACTCTCATAACGTCTGTTTCTGATAAAACAGACATAGTATAGAAACAGGAATTGTAATGAACACCTGTAACAAGCGAATTTTTGATACTAAGGGATTTCTACACCTGATCCAGACGGTTGAATTTACCGTTAAGTCAGTCAACCCGGAGGCTGATGCCTGCGATGTGTACGACACCCTGATCATGGCAGCCTCTGCTATGGGAGCTGACATAGCCAGACATGCAGAAAGCCCTGAAAACGCAGCAAAACAGTTTGGTGATGCCTTGACGGGTAATATCTTGAATATGTTAAGGGTGGGCAAACAATGAAGCCTGAACAAATTACGGAGCGTGGGCAAGCCAATGTTGTTCATGGGATCGTTAAAGCTAAAAATTTGAAAGTTTCGGAATATAATTCATTGGAAGGGCGGGTTTGCTGTGATTCATGTGAAGGCAACGGTATTCAGTACGATGATTTTGACGAGGATCATTATATTGAATCTGATTGTGATGAATGTGGCGGGCTAGGCCATGTTGAAGCATACGAGGTTAAAGCCGTATAACCCTGTGGGTTCAACGGCAGCCGAAGGCTGTCCGATTGGAACCCCTTGTTAGGTTCACGATGGCACAATATTGGAGAGATAAAATGAGTGATAAATACCAAGCGATCAAAGAGAAATTCAAAGCCGGTGACTGGGTAAAAGGCACTAACAAGCATGATGGGTGTTCTCAGGTTTTTGATATGAATACAGATCGTCCCCAGCCATTTGATTATCTCGATGAGACTGACCCGAATGAGTTCCGTCTTGCAACTGGCGATGAAGTGAAAGAAGCGTACCCAAACTTGCACCCAGACGAACTGAAGGCAGTTTACGAAAGAGTTGGTTGAGTGAACATAACCTAGAGTTGATCGGCAGCCGAAGGCTGTCCGTTCGAACGACTTGTTATACGCCGGTTGACACAATGTTGAGAATTGAGGTGAGTAAAAAGTGAAAAATCGTACTGAAAACGAACGCAAAGCCCAATACGACGAAGCCTATGGTGAAGGAATCCGATTGGCTTTTGAAGGCTCAAAACGCACTGGCTGGATGCACATTTATGATAACCCGCCGCAATGGGTAGTCGATGGTTTTAACGCAGGATGGGAAGCACAAAAGCAGGCTGAGGCTATCGGGGAAAATCTTTATTAAGGCGTATAACCCTTTCATAACCAGCCGCCTGTCAAGGCGGTCTGAGTTGATGAATTTGTTATCTGACGTTAAATAAAGAGGTAAAGAATATGTTTGCAAATGCACAGCAAAAAGCCATTGACCACCCTGATACATTCGAAGCACCAACCCCTGAAGAACTGGCGCAAGTCAGAAAAGGTTCTTATGTGAAAGTGTGTGCTGAACCGGAACGCTTCTGGGTACTTGTCGAGCGAGTGATAGACGGCAAGGTACAGGGAGTAATTAATAATGATCTGGTATTCAGTGATAAGCATGGTCTGGTGTGCGATCAGAGAATATCGTTTGAGCTGGATAACATCTACCAGATTTATGATGAAGCTGATTAAGGCAGATAACCCTGGTTATCAGCAGCCAGCCGAAGGCTGGTCTGCTGGATGATCCTTGTTATATTTCGAGGTTCGATATGGAAAACAAACAAGAAGATACGTTCATTTGGGAAGGCAAGAAATACAGGCGAGCGACAGTAGACGAGGTGGCTGAGTATCAGCGGCTGATAGGAGAAGTGACGGAAGATATAAAGAAATTATTTCAGCTTGGAATTTCTTTATTCCATTCCAGAGATCATGTTTTTGCTGAGAAGGGCATTTCCAGACTTGAAGAATACCCAACGCTCAAAGGTTGTAAAACAATCAAGACCCACTGGAGTGTAAATAACTTTGATTTTGGAACAGAAATATAACCCTTAGTATCTGGACTGGTACACATAACACGCAAAACCCGTTATTTTCTGTACCAGTCCACATAATACTCAAAATCATAGGAAATACGAGCGTTATACGGACGAGTCCGCTTTTCCACATTAACAACCGTACCAACTATCGACGCAATGGAATAACATTCACTCCTGTTTGCACTGGCTTAGACAAAGCCTGCTGTAACTGTCGTTGCAGATCATCGTTGGCATAGTTGATATATATTCTGGCCGACTCCAGCGAATCGTGACCCATCAAGATGGCCGTTATGCAGGCACTGGGGTTAAACCTGAGTCTTTCACAGCATTAATCGGTTTTACAAAACCGATTAGTCCTCACAATCAACCCAGCCACAGTCCCAATCTGCCCTATCAACCAACCAGGAGGAACCAATCCCAGTTCCTCCCGGCTGAAATGCGTTTGGTTGCATCGTTTCAACCATTGTAAATTCCGAAGGAATTTACTTAGGCAGCAACACCAGTTGTTGCACTGGTATCCATCAACGGCAACTCAAAATCAAACTCAAAAACATCCATACCCAGTTGCCGGTTAAGATCCAAAAACGGTTGCACCATACTTTTCACATCGGTTTCAATGTAAACCCGAACGATTTTCTCAATATCACCAAAGCTCTGGTTTCCCTCTGGCCGAATGCCTGCCAGTGCCGGTTGCATACCATGCCCAACAATCACATCATCGGCGGATATGGACTTAATCCTGTTGAATTCGTCTTTCTGGCTGATATCCCCTACCGGAATCACCTGAACCGCTTTGTCTTTACCGCCCGGTATGTTGACATACAGGCTCCGGAAATTCCCTGCCCCTTTACCCTCTTTGATTTTATCCCTGAGCATTTTTTCAGTTTTTACATCAAGGTTCGGATCAGTGGTATAGAGAATGTAACCAATATGGCAGCCATTCCGGTAATAACGTCTGCGGAACAGGGTTGCATCTTCATTCAGTAACAGTGCTTGCATAGAGCACAGCCAATCAGGAATCCCGTAAATCTGCTGTACTGTGTCATATTCTGAGGTTTGCAGTACTTCACAGGGCTGAAAATCTACCGGAGCCAGCTTATCCGGGCCTAACCAGCAAAACTGGGTTTCACCCTGGTCAGTATCCGGTTTGCGTCGCATATTCAATGCTGGAAGATGTTGCAACTGTGCAACGCCGTTGAAACTGTTGCGGATAATCTGGAAATACCCCATTCCAAAACATTGATGGTCATAACAGGCGCAACGAAAGTCCTGCATCCCCACCACCTCATTAGGCTTGAAAAACCGGCTGAGAATATTCCGCTTGAAGTTAATGCAACGGCCATGCTGGGCATTGGCATGGCGCATCCGACTAAGGCCGATTAACGATACCGGAGGTTCGTAATACCCTGCCCAGGGCGAAAGGAACACCCCCAGATAGTCCAGCAAATTATCCAGCACCGGTTCCGGATCGCCTATCCGGAACTCCTGCACTGCCACAGAACCCCGCTTTTTACGCCGCTTGCTCATAAGCATCACCAAAGGCATAGGTGGACGGACGCATATTGCGGTAATTCAGCCCCTCATTGATCAGTGCATGCATAATGGCCCAGGCACTGTCAGCATGGCCGGTTCGCTCCGAACGATCAGCAACATAGGTAATCCGCCCGTGTGTGGTGGTGGTGCGGTGGATCTGCATAAATCCCGCCGCAATATCGCTCCAGGAGGCATCCCAGAGTATCCGACCTTGGCCGATCACTTCCTGGGCTTTCAGCACCAGCCGGGTCTTGGATTCGATGGTGTAATGAATGGGCGTGGCATTGGGATAGAACTGTTGCACCTGTTCAAAGACTCCAGAGCCTGGTCCGGTTAAGTCAATACCCATATAGTCCACACTGTATTTTTCAGTGAGCGAACGTATTTTTTCTGCCTGGTAGAACCAGCTCTGGTTCAACATGCGAATACGTTCAAGCACCCGGAATTGTCCACCCTGCCGTTTTGGTGGAGCCACGACTGCTATACAGGCTCCATCTCTGGTGCGGGATGGATCATAGCCTATCCATACCGGTTTATTGAGGTATGGCCGGGAACGTCCCGGGTTGAAATCACGCCAGTCAGCACAATCTGAAATACAGGGTTGCAGGGTTGCCAGCTGAAACAGGCTGTTGCTGTCGTCAATAAACCGGCAACGGAATAACTGTTCCAGTTCATCCTCTGAATACTCCAGCTCCAGATCCTCCAGGTCAAACAGGTCACAGCCCTGTTTGATGGCATCATCAATGGTGATGATCTGCCGGTATTGTTTATCCGGGCAGAGAATGCCGTTACGAAGTTGCATGTCTGTCGGAAACTCCGGAACGGGCTGGTTCCGCTTGCGAAACCGTTCTTTGTACGGTTCCCCGCTCCAGATGGCATAACCGGGATGACTGATAGCGGAAGGGGTTGAAAAATAGGTTCTGCGAAACCGTTTCTGGCTTGCCATGGCCTTAGAAACCTTGTCCAGCTTTTCAAAATCCCTTGTCCAGAAATATTCATCAAAATACAAATTGCCGTTATAGCTCTGGGCAGTGCAGCTATTGGTGCTGAGAAACAGCAGACTGGTCAGCCCTGCATCGGTATGGATATCGATGCGATCACGCCCTGTTAAATCCTGATCAAACCAGTCCAGGGCGAATCCCTTGATGTAATCCCGGAACACACTGGCTTGATTTTTGGAGGCCGATAAAAAGATCTGGTTACCCCCATTAAGAATCGCGTCCACCAACGCCTCTGCCGAAAAGTATCGGGTGAACCCAATCTGCCTGGATTTCAGCAGATTACGAATACGGTTATTGATGTATTTGTACTGGGCAATCTGATAGGGAAACTGGCTGGCATAAAACTTCTTTAACAGGCTTTCCCGATCCATTCCGGTAAAATCGTTGGATGCTTTTTTTTTCGGCTTGCCTTTCTCCCGTTTACCACCATCGGGTTTGGATTTTTCTGCCCGGTGTTCAAGTTTGTCAAGACGTTCAATAACACCGGTCAGCAGTTCTATTTCTGCCAGTTGCCGTTCTGTTTTACCCTCCATTGCCAGCAATGCAGCAAGACGACGTTTGCCAACCTCCAGAGGGGAACCCTCTGTTTTCAGATTGTCCCAGCCATACTGCCTTGCCCAGCGATAAATTGTATTACGGGTAATGCCCAGAGACCGGGCAATATACGTCACCCGTTTCCGGGCAATATACAAAGACCGGGCCGCTTCAATGGTTTCTTTTTCGTTTGCCATGCCAGGAGTTTACAACCGGCAAAATGCCATTTTACGCCTGTTATTCCAGTTAATTCCTGATTGCAATAATCAGGAATTAACTGGAATAAATCACCTTTAATTAGCCAGTTGCAACAACTAAAAAACAGGGCAGTTACCCCACAAGTTTTTGCCCATGCTGACAACAGACTGGCTGACTATAGGCACAGCAGGCCCAACGGTTGATGGTCGAAAGATCAGTGAACAGATGTTGCTGGAAGCCGCCGAAACCTACGACCCTGAAGAGTATCAGGCTGTTATCAGCTCTGAGCATTTACTCTGGTGGTTTGGCAATTTTGGTGAAGTCACTCAGGTTAAAACCGGCACTGATAAAAAAGGCAGAACCGTCCTGAAGGCAAAAATCCACCCCAATAACCGTTTGATCGAAATGAACAAACAGGGGCAGCGACTGCATACCAGTATGGAGCTGACCGATGATTTTGCCGGAACCGGAAAGGCTTACCTGATGGGGCTGGCTGTCACCGATGAGCCCGCCAGCCTGGGAACCTCTGCCCTGCAATTTTCTAAACAGAAACCCTGTCCGTTATTAATCAGTCAGCAAACCGAATCCATTGATTACTCCGATACAGCCTTACCGGAGTTTGATGACCCCAATAAAGAATCTGAATCATTCATCAAACGGCTTAAGCAATTATTAAGCCGGGAGATCCAGCCCGATCCAGAGGAATACGATATGAAAGATGAGCAGTTCAACGCCCTGAAGGATCTGGCTGAAAAGCAACTTGAAGCTGCCGAAAGTTTGAACAACACCCTGGCTGACAAGTTTGCAAATGCGACCTTTGCCGTAAAGCCTGAAACCGGATCTGAAACCACTGCAACAGGCAATGAAACCACTGGCAAAGAGTCTGAAACAAATATTCTTGATGCTATCGACAAGCTAAGCACCCGGTTAACCGACGTTGAAATCAAACTTTCCAAGGCCGTTGAGGGGAAGCCAGCCACTGAAAAGCCAGCCGGAACCGGAGCTGGTGAAGAAGTTCAGTTCGTTTGAGGTTGCAGCCATGAGAGAGTTAACCATACAAAAATTCAGAAAGCTGCACCAGGCATTGTGCAAATCGTACAAAGTGACTAATCCCGGGAAATATTTTTCTGTCACTGAACCCATGGAAACCATGCTAAACAGTGCTATTCAGGATTCCAGTGACTTTCTGAAACGTATCAATATGTTGCCTGTCACAGACCGCAAGGGGCAATCGGTTAAAATTGGTATATACAGCCCGCTGGCAAAACGCACCAATGTAGATGAAAAAGACCGCCAGCCAACCAAAATGCAGCCACCGGATGGGGTTGAATATGAATGCAAGTTAACGGAATTTGATGTTTCATTCAGCTATGACTTGTTGGATGCCTGGGCACGGTTTGATAATTTTATGGAACTGTACATGCAGCAGGTTTACCGCCGTATTGCCCTGGATCGAATTATGGTGGGCTGGTATGGCACATCGGCAGCCACTGAAACCAAACCGGGTATCAATACCAATCTGGAAGATGTAAACATTGGCTGGCTGAAACTGCTGATGACCCATAAGGAAGAACATTATCTTACGGAATCATCCGATGGTTCCGGGCAAATCACCATTGGCAAGTTTGGTGATTATAAGAACCTGGATGCAATGACATACGATGTGTATAGCATTATTGACGATGCCCAGCGCACCGGCAGCGAAGTAGCCATCATCGGCAGGCGTCTGGTAGCTAATGATATGGGTAAGGCTTTGTCATCTTTTGCCCAACAACCCACAGAAAAAAACCAGATCATGGTTCTGGAAAAAACCTATGGTGGCTTGCCATCACTGGTGATTCCTCATTTTCCGGATACTGGTCTGGTGGTAACTGATACAGAAAACCTGTCTCTCTATTACCAGTCAGGAAGAACCCGCCGCAAGATGGAAGACAAGCCAGAGCGTAATTCCGTGGTTGATTTTATGAGTTCCAACGATGCCTACATGATTGAAAATTTTGACGGTATTGCCGGAATTGAAGCTAATAACATAGAGTTTGTTGATGAAGAATCAACTACACCAGATGGAAGTTAAAAAATGACTTCCATCGCCATGCAATTCAAAGATGCTGCTGTAGCCAGAAAAAAAGCTGAAAAAAAAGATCAGCTTGCCGCCGAATACGAAGCAGATACCATACGGCAGACAGCAGAAGATTATGACCAGTTTCAGCTACTGGTTAACAGCCTTGAAACCGATTTGAAACGCTTGTCAGGGCTCTCCCCCGGAGATAAAGACAAGCTAAAACAGGATGAACTGATACCCAAATATATTTCTGTTGCACAGAAATATATTGAGGAAGGAGAAAGCTACCGGAATCCGGTTCTGGTGGAAGTCATCATCATGATGTTGGATGTTGGGCAGATTCCGGAGGCCATGGCCTTTGTGGATTGCGCTATTGAGCAGAAGCAACCCATGCCGGAACGGTTTAAGAAAACCAATCTGCCCACTTTTATTGCTGATAGTGTTTTGCACTGGGCAAATGCCCAGATAGCCAGAGACAAGCCCCACGATCCCGAGTTCAGTCAGACCTTTGAAGCCATGGTTGAGGATGGCTGGAAGGTTCCCAGAGAGCTGATTGGCAAATATCACAAGCTGGCCGGTGATGTTGATCTCAGCAATAAGCAGTTTAAAAACGCCCTGGAACATTTCACCCGAGCCATGGAAATCGACCCTGTTGGTAGCAAATGCACCACCAAAATTAACCAGATTAAAAAGAAACTGGACTAATGAAAGACTCCTCAGCACCCACTCCGGGCAGGCACAGAAACAAGTCAAACCAATCGGGTTCGGGGTTTGTTTCTGTTGCTCTGTCCCGGTTCTGAGGTTTCTGTCATGAACCGTTTTTCCGGCAAGAGAACGACGCAGCATGAAGGCATCATCAAAAACCAGCTGTTCTGGCCGGATATTGATATCGGGAAGTTTTGCGAAGACTACCGGACACCCAATGAACTTAACCAGGGAACCATCAAGGAACATTTGAGCCATGCAATGGCTGAAATCAACATTCAGCTGATGGATTATCGCCACAGGAAAATGGATGAAGGTTTCGACCACCTGAAAGACGTTCCGGCTGAAACCATAGGCGACGAAAGCCGATTGCTGATGCTGTATCGCCGGGCTGTTTCCTGCCGTTGCAAAGCCGTTATCTGTCGGGATTACCCCACCATTGACCGACGGGAACCGGCAGAGAACCAGGCGAAGTCATCACAAGAGACTGAATACACCAACCTCTGCAACTCAGATAAAGCCGTAAGGGCATTCCTTGAACTCTCTGATATTTCGGTGGATGTGATATGAGCTACAAGCTGCAGCAGGTCACTGATTTTCTGGTGGGTCTGAATTTTGTTCCAGAAGAGAACATTGATAACTGGGTTGACCTTTGCAGCGTCATTCCGGAAAGCCGGAATATGGGGAAATATCTTGAAATATGCAGGCTCCATCATCAATGCACATTACTGATTGAACGCTATACCGGAGATTCCAGGCTGATTACCGCCTGGGTATCCGCCTGGTTACATGACCATGACCCGGATCGTGATTCCTATCAGTTACCTGACCCGGATATTGATATTGAAGCACTGGACGCATCCGGAACCCAGTGGGATATAGATATCTCCATTGAGTTTGTGGAACCGGTCATGGTGGTGATGGACGACACGGGAAATATTCCATGGCAGGGGCAACGCTGGAGCCTGATTGATGATCCGTTGGTGGATGTAGCGGAATCTGTAGAGGAAGTGGAGCCGGAAGACCGTCACAAGGGAGTCTCAGATGATTCCTGATATGTCAGTTACTTACGATGCAGAACGGGCAGCCGCCATTAATCAGCAGCTGGTGATCCGTTCTTTGTCCGCCACATCCCGTAAACGCATCCTGAAAAATACCGGTAGAGTCCTGTTGAAAGAAAGCCGTGACCATATCCGCCAACAGCAAACCCTGTCTGGTAAATCTATGGAAAAACGGAAATACGGCAGGGGCAAGGTATTAAAAAAGATGGGCAAGACTATTAAGTTTTTTGCGAACACAAAAAACGTCAGGCTGACCTGGACGAACCGGGCGATTGCCAAACTTGCCTCACGTCACCAGTTCGGGATTCCGGAAGTGTTTGATGCCCTGAAAATGGAAAACATTCATGGCAAGCCGGACTATCAGCAACCTGCCAGCCGCAAGCAGGCAAAAGCATTGTTGAATGAAGGGTTTCGGGTAACGCCACAGGATACGACAAAGAAACCCCGTAAAGGCAAAACCCGAAAGAAGAAACCCAGCCAGAAATGGATCATGGAAAACATGAAGATGGGGCAGGCCGCTCTGGTTATCCGGAAACTCCGGAAGGAAGAAAGACCACCCAAGACCTGGAAAGTAAAAGTCCCTGCCCGACCGTTCCTTGGGGTTATGGGTGGTGATGCATCACAGATTATCTCTGACCAGATTGAACAGGAGCGACAACGCCGCTCCAACGGTTCTCCGAAAATAGGAGGCTAGTATGTCTTTAGGTTCCGTTACCGTTAATAATTTAAACCTTGGGCAAGGTTCTCCGACTGCTATCGAATGCCTGGACCTTTTTACCGGAGTGGCCGGAGATTCAGAAATCAATGACCAGGTACACGCCATTAATACATCTACCAATCTGGATGATTTGCTGGGCAGTGATACCAGCAACCTGAAGACACAGATCATGGCAGCTATTAATAATGGTGGTCAGAACTGGTTTGGTTATGTGTTACCACTCTCTGAAAGTGCGGATCTGCTGGATTCAGTGGATGATGCTGTTGGTCAGGTCAGTGTGGAATCTGTAGTTTGTTGCGACCCGGTTTCTGCCAAATCAGAGCTAGAGGATATGCACGCCAAAGCTGAAGCAATGATTAGCAAATACCAGCGCCGCACATTCTTTCAGGCTGCATTCCGGGAACTGGATGCCTCCAATGATGGCGAAAGCTGGAGCGATTATTCAGCAGCAGCCAAAGCGATTACTGAGAATGTTGCAGGCGATCGGGTAATTGTTGTTCCTTTATTATATCCGGATTTTCTGGGCTCTCTGGCAGGGCGACTGGCGAATCAATCAGTCAGTGTGGCAGACAGTCCAATGCGTACTGCTACCGGTTCACTGGTGGGAAATTATGCCGAACGCCCGGTTGATATTAACGGCAGGCCACTGGACAAAAGCGTTTTGCTGGATTTGCACGACAATGGACGTTTCACTGTGCCCACCTGGTATGAGGATTACGAGGGAACCTATACGTCTGACGGTTATACTCTGGCCCCGGAAACCAGCGATTACCGTGTTATTGAAAACCTGCGGGTTGCCGACAAGGCCGCCAGACGTATTTACCTGCTGGCGGTATCACGAATTGCAAACCGTCTTCTGAACAGCACTTCCAAGTCTATCGCCTTTAACAAAACTTACTTTATGACCCCCCTTCGGGAGATGAGTCACGGGGTGGAAATTAACGGCATCCCTTTCCCAGGAGAGATTGAACCACCAGAATCCGGGGATATTGTAATTAGCTGGGTTACAAAAAACACCGTTGAAATTTATTTCACCCTGCGCCCCTACGGCTCTCCCAAGTCCATCACTGCCAATATCACTCTGGATTTAACCCAGTACGCAGATGCCGCCTGATGAGAGGTTTTTATGAGAATTTCAGGAAAAAGTTTCAATATTCAGCTGGGCGATTTTCTGATATTCGTCAATTCCATGACTGCCGACATAGACGACAGCCGGGCAGTAGCAAAAGATCGTGGGATACCCAACGATTATGTGGATGGCGAAGTGGCGTGTAGTGGCGAGATTGAAGTCGATGCCCAGAATTTTACATTGATTATGAACGCTGCATCCAGTGCTGGATCTTTCAGAGATCTTTCTACATTCGACATAAATGCATTTGCTGATACTGGTAATGAAAATATGAAAGTTGAGCTGTTTGGTTGCCTGTTGCGAATCAGCAGCCTGCTGGATATCGACCAGGCCGGAGGGGAAAAGCATATGACCACCCTCCCCTTTGATGTCACCAGCCCTGATTTTGTTCGTATCAATGACACCAATTATCTGTCACAGACAGATACTGATGATATACGGGCAGCCTAAGACATGTACCAGCCCCGATTTTTCAAGGCTCAGGAACTGGTTCCCCCTTCTGTTTATAAGAAGATGGGCGACAAATCACTGAGTCTGATTGATGACCGGGTTTTAATGACTCTGGATCAGTTACGTCTGAAGATGGGGCTGTGTACAATCAATAACTGGTGTTTTGGCGGCAATTTCGAACAGTCCGGACTGAGAACCGATGAATGTAAGGTGTTTAGCCCAACAAGCCAGCATGCTTTTGGCAGAGCCATGGATTGCAAGTTCCGTGATCATACGGCTGAACAGGTTCGCCAGTTTGTCATTAATAACAAAGAGATGTTCCCTTACATCACTTTTATAGAAAGTGATGTTACCTGGTTTCATTTTGATGTTCGCAATGGTGAACGAATAACCCTCTGGTCACCGAAAACCGGAGAGTCAAAGATTGTATGAGCACAGAATCTATCACCCTCAGTTACAAACAGATAGGCGCTATTGTTTTGGTCCTGGTCAATATCCTTTTGGTCGGTCCTGGTGGATGGATATTGAAACATCTCTGGGACGAAACTCAGACATTCAGAAATGAAACCAAAGATCAAATTGATGATCTGCAAAAGCAGCTGAGTGAGTTGCAGGTTGAATTATCAACAAACTACCTTCCCAGAAAATCTTTTTCAAATTACAAGGAAGAGATGGGAGAAGCCCTACGACACCTGGATAGCAAAATAACGCCATGAACGAAAAAACCATTGAAGTACAGATCGGCGACAAAGAGCTGATGTTTAAAGTCACCCTTGAAGATTACAACAACTGCATTAATGCCCTGCAGATGGAAAACAAAGTTGCGCCCATGCACAATTTTCTGGTGATTACCTCTGCCAACGAAAACACAAAAGAGGCCGTTAAACAGGCATTTCATGACGCATTAACCAGTGACCTGTTTGGTGCAGTGGTCAAAGAATTTAAGCCTGATGTTGCGATTACTGTAAAAAAGTCCAGCACCGGGCAAGGCGCATTGACCAGGACGGATTCACCCAGTTAGAAGCCCTGGCCCAACACTGGTTTCCCGGTTCAGACCTTTCTGAGGAAACCATGGCGAGGGCTCTTTGGATGGAAAAAGAGTGTTGGCAGCGAATGCAGAAAGCCGTTGCCAATGGCGTTGCCAGAGCGTTCTCCGGAAGACGGAAACGCTGATTTATTGTTCAAAATATCGTGCGCTACGTGCATGAAATCAAAATTTGTGGGGCTAACCCCTGTTTCATTCACGTAGGAGCGCCTGTTTTTTTGTGAGGTTGTTATGACTGAAGGCGAATATCGTGTCGGCATTGCTTTTAATCCCGATGGTAATGAAACCGTGGATGCAATAAAGCAGAAAGCCGCCGAACTGATCGACCTGGTTGCAGAGCATGGAAAAGACGAACGTTGCACCTCTCTGGCACAAACCGCTTTTGAAGATGCCGCCATGTGGGCTGTGAAATCAGTCACCAAACCAGACCGGGAGTAACCAGAAGCAAACAGCCAATAGCCAGCAGCTAAAAACAGCTTATGTCATCCGATGCCCTGACGCCTCTGATGTTTACAGTAGGGCTGGTAGACAAAATCACCAGCCCTGCCCAGAAGGCTACAAAAAGCTTTGACGATCTGGTATCGACTGCAAAAACCGGTTTCCATGATATGGCATCCGGGGCTATCGGTCTGGCCGGAACCGGGGCATTGATTTATCAGAGCCTGTCACCAGCTATTGAAATGAATCGGGCTCTGGGGGAAGTGAAAAGCCTGGGAGTTCAGGAAGACGCACTAAACCAACTGAATATTTCCGCTCTTGAATTCTCTGCCAGCTATGGCAGTGCTGCTGATGAGTTTGTACGGGCATCTTACGATATTCAAAGCGCCATTGGTGGGCTGAGTGGTCAGGAACTTTCGAACTTCACCACCGCTTCAGGCATTCTGGCAAAAGGCACTAAATCTGATGTCGCCACTATCACAAACTACATGGGAACCATGTATGGCGTGTTCAAAAATACTGCTGACCAGATGGGCAAATCCAACTGGGTTGAAATGGTGGCAGGGCAAACGGCAGCCGCCGTAAGGATGTTTAAAACCACCGGTTCAGAAATGGCATCGGGTTTTGGAGCCCTTGGCGCATCAGCTACCGCTATGGGTGTTAACATGAGTGAGCAATTAGCGGTATTGGGCACGCTGCAAGCCACTATGTCCGGTAGCGAGGCCGCCACTAAATACAATGCATTTTTAAGTGGTGCGGTATCCGCTCAGGATTCACTGGGCGTTTCTTTCTTTGATGCCACTGGCAATATGAAATCCATGACCGATATTCTGGATCTGCTGGAAGGAAAAATTGGCCATCTGGATAAAGCCGCTAAATTCACCACCCTGAAAGACGCCTTTGGCACAGATGAAGCCGTGAAACTGATTCAACTGCTGATGGCAGGTACTGAAGATCTGGCAGGTTCAATCACCGAACTGAGTGAAATCAAAAACATGGACCAGGCCGCCGAAATGGCGGAAGCTATGACCGATCCATGGGCACAACTGGCAACCGGTATTGATGCAGTGCGAATAGCCATAGGTCAGGCACTGTTGCCGGTAATTAATCCCCTGATTGATACCATGGCAGCCGGAGCCAGAGAGGTGTTGTACTGGACAAAACTATTCCCCAATCTGACCAAAATAGTTGGCTTTACAGCCATTACCATTCTGGCATTAGGCGCAGGTATGGCCGCCCTGACCATTGCCGCCGGAGTGGGCAAGGCCGCCTGGGCTGGTTTTATGATGATTATGAAACTGGGAAGACTGGTTACCATGACCATGGCTGCCGCCCAGTGGGCAATGAATGCCGCGTTCCTTGCTTCTCCTGTCGGGTTGATTGTGATTGGTATCACCGGATTGGTGGCCGTTCTCTATGCAGCATGGATGGGCATCAAAGCACTCTGGAATGTTTTTTCTGATACCGCTGCTGGCGAAGCATTCACCGCCATGGTTCAGGGTATTGTTGACTGGTTTAAATCACTGGGAGGCATTGTTGACTGGGTTATTGAGAAGCTGGATAAGATTCCGGGAATCAGTATTGGTTCAGAAATTGAAGCTCCTGCCCCGGTCAATTTGCCTCCAGAAGCTGAAACCTACCGACCTACCGGAATTCCCGGAATGCAACCTGTTGTTGATGTTGAATCCCTGAATATTGACGTACCTTACCGCCGTGAAACCATGCCCAACGAAGTGCCCGCCGGAGGTGTAACCAACCAGATCAGCAAATCAATCAGCGATAACAGCAACAAAACCACAGAAGTTTCTATTACCACAAATCAGCCCATGAGCCCGGCATTACTCAATGAATTTTTGCTAATGGAGGGAGCCTGATATGACCGCTTCCAGTGAATGGCAGGATATTCTGATTACTGACCGGGATATTACCCTGGATTCCGCTGGTATTCCGGAAATGGTTATACAGCGCCCGTCAATTACCCAGGATATTGTTCATATGATTTTGGATAGTGGCCTTTTAATTGAACTGGTTGGCGAGCGGTCACAGAGCAAGTGGGCTGGCAATATGTCCAAAGTGGAAACACTGGTAGAAGACGATACCCGAATTAAACCTGGTACTATCCAGATCGACTGGAGCAACCGGGAAAAAATCTACCTGTTTGCAGAGAGCATTGCCGGAGATATCAAAGTGGGCATGGATATGGAGGTCGCTACATGACCGATTCCATTAATACCCATGAAGAAGATTTTGAGCAGATTGTTCGGGATGCCGGTATTCCCACCACTGAAGAAGAAATGCAATCACAGTGGAATCAGATTAATACTGACCAGGGCAGTCAGATCAGTAATGATTCCCGATGGTCTCCATTCTGGCGACTAATTAGCGCCATTGTCACCGCTCCTGCTATGTGGGTTGTGAAGTTTTTGATTAATGACCTGCTACCCAACAGCTTTGTTAAAACGTCAAAAGATGTTTTTCTGGATATCCTTGCCTGGAGCCTGAAACTCAAACGCAAAGAGGGCGAAGCTACCACAGGCAACATAACATTCACCAGAGTCAATGTTCAAAATGCCATGGTGGTTCCCAAAGGAACCAGGATACAGTCCCCTCCTGTTAACGGCGTGGTCTATGAGCTGGTAACTCTGGAAGACACCACTTTTGCTGAAAACGAGATTACTGTAGATGTGCAGGCAATGGCTGCAGAGCCCGGAGCGGCCTACAATCTGGCGCCCGGTTATTACCATATTCTGCCCCAGCCGGTAGATGGCGTAGTGTCAGTACGCAATAACGATGACTGGATAACTACCACCGGAGCCAATGTTGAGTCCAATGATGAATTACGACTTCGATGCCAGAACCAGTTTACCGCCGTTGGTCAGTTTCACCACGATGCTGCATACAAATCCATTATCACTGAGTTTTCCGGGTTACGGTCTGATTACATATGGTTTGAGCATGGCGCACCCAGAGGACCGGGAACCGCCAATGCTTATCTGATGGTAGAAACCGGATCCGCACCACAGGATCTGGTAAATAGTGTGAACGCTCATATCAGGGATAATGGCTACCATGGCCATGGTGATGATATGGAATGTTTCTCCATGCCAGGCACTCCCTATGATTTCAAAATGACTATTTACCCGGTCAGCAATCTGACCACAGAGCAACTGGATCAGTTAAAAAAAGACTGTGAACAAATGGTACGCAGTGCTTTTCGGGAAAATCTGGCGTACCCGGTTACCCGTACCTGGCCTTTTGACCGTTTCAGCATAAGCAGGCTAGGACAGGAACTTCATGATTATCTACCTGATCTTGATTCTGTGGTGTTTGACCGTGGCGATATTGAGAGCCTTATGGAGCTTCCCGTCATTGGCAACCTTACTATAAACATGAACGCCACCATGAGGGCTTACATATGAACCTGACATTGCCATGGTGGATGAGCGGCCCGGAACTGACCAAACTGAAACAGGCCGCCGAAAACTGGTTTGCACAGGTGATGGAATGGGCCAACTGGCCCCTTACCCAGCTTGACCCACGCACCGCGCAATCGGGTATTGTTGACTTGATAGCCTGGCAGCGTGGTATAGAACGATTCTCCAATGAGCCTGTAGAAATGTACCGGCTAAGGGTATTTCATGCCTACGCTAATGCCTCAGATGCCGGTTCCACGGCTGGATTTGTTGCCATATTCCAACGATTGCAACTGGGTTATATAGAGCAGGAAGAACGATTACCGGATAAAGACTGGGACGTGATTGTGTTACGTGTCAGCGACTCCATCACTTCACAGAATCCGGAGTTTATGAACTGGCTGATTCAGACTTATGGCCGAACCTGCCGCCGTTATGAATGGGAAGTTATTACCCTGCTGACCATGGAGGCAACGTCCGGAGCCTTTGACTGGGATCAGCAAACCTCCATAGCCAGTTTGCCGGGAGCGTCATAAATGGCAGAAGTCATCACCCTGCAAGGCGAAAATCTGATTGCTGAAAAACTGGGCAATCATGAAATACTGAACATTGATACTTTTATCCTGTCCTACGATCCGGATATAGATCCTACTGCACCTATAGATCGTACGTCCGGGTTACCGGATTCCAGTCAGATAGTTCATAAGGCCAGCGTTACCCAGACCGGTTATGTGAATCCGAACCAGGTAGTTTACAGCCTGTTTATGGACAGCACTGTGGGCCCATTTGAATTTAACCGGATGGATCTGGTTTCCAGTCAGGATGGCAATGCCAGTGTCGCCATTGCCACTATGCCCACGCAAAATAAAGTGGCCGATGATCCCGGCAATAATATCCGTGGTCAAAGCATGACTCGCAACTTTATGACGGTGTACGACGGGGCTCAGGCAGTTACTGGCATCACGGTAGAGGCGGCTACCTGGCAGATTGATTTTATGGCCAGGTTGCACGCTTCTGATGAGCTGGAGCGAGTCAGTACCAGGGATATTTACGGTCGTTCCTGTTTCTGGGGAACCGGGTTTCAGGTTATTAATGATGCCGGAAAATATAAAATCAGGCAGGGAACTGGCTATGTGGAGGGGATCAGGACATTTAATCAGTCAGATATTCTGTTTGATCCTGGCTCACTGCCTAAAAAAATATGGCTGGATGTATCCAGGCATGGGGATCTCAATGGGGTAACTGTCACAGTCCAGCCAGTTTACAGCAATGATGACCAGGCTGATTACATGGACGGCAATCAGGTTCAACACTACATGGAACTGGTGGCATCAATATCATCTGCCGGAGTGGTTGATGATCTGAGAAAAACCTGCCCTATTGCAGATCATTTGCTGGATCATCTGGTTCCAGAAGCGCCTGAGAATGATAAACCCTACTACCGGATGAACGGGGAATGGATTGAAGTTGAGTCCCCTGTTTCATGGTCTGCCCCGCTTGCCACAGAAGGCCAGACCGTTATTAAACCGCCCTATTCGTTCACTCTCGCTGACGTGTACATCAATGGCGTAATGCAGGATCAGAACCGAGGGGCGTACCTGATATCCGATAATGAAATCACCCTCGCTGACCATCTGAAAGAGGATGACCACGTTCAGGTGATTATTGGTGGAGCAAAAGCGACCAGTAAACAGGCATCACTAACGGCCAGCTGGAAACTGATTCGCAAAGATTACAGCGCCAGTCCGGGCGATAAATTATTGCTGGACAGTGAAAGCCGGGCATTCACCATCACCCTGCCAGCCCTTCCACAGGAAGGGCAGCAAGTCGATTTTCTGGATATTGGCGGAACGGTTGAAAATAATGCAGTCAGTGTTTCCGGCAATGGCAATCTGATTATGGGGAAAAATGACGATCTTGGCATTCATACCAACCTGATTTCCATGTCACTGCTGTATTGTGGTTCGCATTATGGCTGGAGGGTGATGGAATGAAGCCATTAAAGGAATATTTACGCAAGGCAAAGGATATTATTTTTTCACCCGTCACCGGTATTGCTGACAAAAACGTCCAGAGTGCCATTGAAACCGCCTACAAAAAAGGCGATGAAGCTTTGACTGCAGCCAATAGCAAGATCAACCAGAGCGAAGGGGACGCCCGCTATATCCAGAAATCCAGTATCAGCACCGCCACTGATTCAACCAGCACAGCCACAGTTTCAGCTTCACTTGCTACCAAGGAAACTTATGATCACGCTGCAGCCGCCCACAAACTGATTTCCAGCAAAGATACTGAATATCAATCCACTTTTGAAAAACTGGCAAACCGTAACAAATCTAACGGTTACGCCGGTCTGGATAGTGCCGGATTATTAAGCCCTAACCAGATCCCCGGACAAACTATTGTCAATGTGTTTGTCTATGACAGCACTGCAGAACGCAATGCTTATACAAAGCATCATATGGGGGATATGGCGATTATTGAAGGAAGTGGCGGAACCGCTTCCCTTTATATTCTGAAAGTTGATCCGGCAGGTTCTGCCACTACCGATGATGACTGGCTGATACTGCAAACCAATGTCACTGTTGACGTTCATTCATGGAACAAACGCAATGGTGATGTAATGCCAGCACTGGGAGATTACAGCACCGATCTGATCTTCCATGATGAAGAAATTTTGGATGGCTACCTGACCAACCTTGAAGCCAGTATCCCGAAAACCGCTGGTGACCTGAACGCCTATAACAAAACGGAAGTTGATGGCCGTTTTGTTAACAAAAGTGTTGTCAGTGATTCAGTCACATCTGACAGCAGTACAGATGTTGCCAGCTCAAAAGCTGCTAAAACCGCCTATGACCGTGGCACAACCGCACTGAATACCGCTAACAGCAAGCTATCTGAAGAAGAGGCCAACCTGCTGTATCTGGGTATCAATGCCAAAGCCAAAGATTCAGCCCTGCTGAACGGCCAGAACGAATCCTTTTATCGCAATGCCAGCAACCTGAATTCAGGCACTGTGCCCAATGCCCGATTGCCATCCACCGCCATCCGATCCGATAACCAGATTAAAGATATTGCCGGGGCCATGGCGAACGGTTCACAGACCAGAATCACTGTCACATATGACAGTGCTAACAAAGCCTACGCCTTTGTAGTTGATGTCCAGTCTGAGCAGAATTTTACCGGCAACTACAAAAGTAAGTTGGATAAACTGTTACCCAACCACTGGAAAGTAGTGACGGGCAACACCACAGCCGCCAACGGTGACCGGATTATGGTGGATATGGACAGCATTGGTACATTAACAGTCAATCTGCCATCGTCACCCAGCGCCGGGCATACCGTCATGGTTGCTGACGGAACAGGGCTGGCAGGCCAGGGGAAGCAGTTGACCATCGGCAGAAATGGTACAAATATTATGTCACTGTCTGAAGATATGAATGTTGATGTTCCGGGCTATCTGATGACCTTTGTGTATATGAACAGCACCAGGGGATGGGTGGTAATGAACTGATGAGTAATTTATCAGATTTTGTGCCCACCGGAGGCTCCGGAGGAGGCTCAGAAATCTACACCATAAGCTGGTCAGCTCCGGTTGCCACTGGTGGAGAAACCGTTCTGTCGCCTCCACATGCATTTACCAAAGCCATGTTGTTTATTAATGGGGCTCACCAGGATGAAACCCGTGGCGCATTCACTATTGCAAATAATCAGCTGACGCTGGCATCCCCTCTGATAAAAGGTGATGAGGCTCAGGTATTGATTGGTCTGGTGATACCGCCGGGCACTTCAGACTGGAACCTGATGACTGGCGACACAACCGCTATGGCTGGACAAAAAATCCTGCTGGACAGCAGTGCCGGAGCATTTACCGTCACTCTGCCAGCCAGCCCCGGCGACGGTGAACTCATTGATTTTGTGGATGTTGGCAACGCTCTGGATACCAACCCGGTCAGCCTGAACCGTAATGGCAAACGGATCATGGGGGCAGAGGATAACCTGACCCTGGATACCAGCCTGGTTTCCCTGCAGTTGCTTTACAGCAATGCAGAGCTGGGCTGGCGGATTCTGGAATAACCGGCATGAGTAATCTGTCGGATTTTGTGCCATCTGGCGATGGTGGTGGGGTTGGCTCCCGTTATGTTTCAGAAGTGCATAATGCGACTTCAGGACAAACCGTGTTTGATTTGAGCAACAGCTATACACTGGGGTATTCAAGCCTGGTGGTTTGTATCAACGGGGCTGAACAGGCTCCAAAATCAAGCGCTTACGCTGAAACCAATACCAAGCGGGTGACACTATCGGAAGGGGTTAATGCAGGTGATGAAGTGGTGTTCCGTATTTTGCAGACGCTGGAGGAATGAACGATGGCTCTGACAAAAGTTAAGGGGTCTGTGCTGCCTGATGTCTTTCCGGGAGTCGTCTGGATGTTTGCCGGAACTGAATCACAGATAGCGGATGGCTGGCAGTTGTGTAATGGTGAGGGGGAAACCAGTAACGGGATTGCTGTGCCGGATTTGCGGGACAGGATGATTATTTGTGCGGGTAGTGATTATGAGGTTGGGGATACGGGTGGAGCTAAAACGGCTACTACGGATAGTAAGGGGAGTCATAGTCATGATGTGACTGTGGATTCTGGGGGGAGTCATAGTCATAGTATTACGGTGAATTCTCATACATTGACAACAAGTGAGATGCCTAGTCATTCCCATACTATTACTGGTTATTGTGCATGGGCTTATTCTGACAAAGTTGGCCAAGGCAATCACGAAGGAAATAAGACATGGACAGCATATAGCAATAGTGCTGGATCATCCGGTTCCCACAACCACACCGCCAGCAGCAACAGCACTGGCAGCCATACCCACTCTGCCAGTAGCAACAGCACAGGCAACCACACCCACACCGTCAGCACAATGAACCCCTATTACGCCCTGGCCTTCATCATCAAACTGTAGGAACCCGCCATGCAACTTACCATTGTCGAACCCGATAACCTGACCATTGTGGACGGTAAAACCCAGCAGTTTGACCTGTCCGGCTATGAGCTTCCCGACCATTTCTGGGCGCTGCAATGGCAGGACGACAAAGGTCATATTGAATACAACATTTCTGAGGTGCCTGACCGTCAGCCAGATAATATTGATACCCTGCCTGACTGGACTGAATCCATCATTGCTGAACACCAGCGATTAACTCAGGAACAACAAAAACAACAGGATGCCAGTGCCGCACAGTCATTATTTATCAGCAACGGCCAGGCAAGAAAGCACCGGGTTAAAAAACAAACCCGTGCAAGAGCAAAACAGGAACAGCAAACGATTAACCAATTCGTTCGGGAGCAAATGACATGAGCCGCATTACATACAACACCTCAACCCCATTCGGGCAGTTAGTATCTGAGGCGATTGATCATATTTACCAGGCAACGCTGAATATACAACGCAGCGCCAGTGCAGTTGCTGAAATGACTGCTGAGCAATGCGAGTCAGAGGTCGGGGTGGCACAGGATGATTTCACTAATTTCCGCAATCGACTGAACGATATCCAGCTACATCTTGAGTATGAAAAATTCCAGACCATGATTGTTATTTTTGACCAAGGATGAATCCTTTTACAAAGGATTTTTATGTTGACTCTCAATAGTGCCCGGGTACTAGGCCATAATCTGAAAATCCGGGCAAATTTCCGCATAGAAACCAAAGAGCTTTCCGGCCAGAGCTCTGCCAGTGATCGTTCAGAGGAAGGCATAAAGCCCGTGACTCTGGCAGTCACTCTGGAGATCCATTACAAAAATTCAGACGACCTTACCAGGCTGATTGCCCTTGCCCGATCCACAGATGACAACGGCAATATGACGATTTACCAGATAGTTACCCCCATAGCCGAAGTCTGCAAAATACGGGAGGTGACGTTTACGGATAATTTCAATGTGGCAGAGCATGACCAGCTGCAGCTCTGGCAGATTGCGTTCACCCTGGCAGAGCATCGCACTGTTGCCGAAAAATCCGAGCAACGCCAGCCTCAGCCAACAGCCGTAGAACAGGATTCCGGAAACGATCTGGCATCAACTCTGACACCACCGGCTAACGATGAAGAACAGCTGACCGGCTTTAAGGCTGTTCTGAAAAAATGGGATGATGCCCTTGCCTGATGAAAATTATCAAATCTTTGACCGTGGATAATGAGCCACACAACCTGATTGAAGACGATATCAGACTGGAGCTGTGCAGCCCCGGCAGAGCCATCTTTATTGTTGTGTCTGATAAAGAGCTGTCGGGCATTGCAGTTTACAAAGCGGGCTGGAGCGATGGTAAAACCTACACTTTTTTTATTGGCTATGTGGAGAGCAGTATTACCATCAACCCGCAACAACAAAAATTGTTTTGCCGGGAGCTGAACGCAACTATAAACCGATTTTTGCCCCTTGGATTGCGCCATGTTGCCGCTAAAGATGTGCTGGTCAGCCTGACCGAACAGACGGATATTAATTTTGTCATCCCTTCCTCTGATTATATGGATCAGCCATCCCCCTATTTTTATCATCTGGGCGATGGTTATCAGGCCATGGATGCCATTGGCAGGGTTTACCGGATTCCACAGTATATCTGGCAACAAATGGGCGATGGTTCGGTATTTGTTGGAAGCTGGCAGGATTCCCGCTGGGCAAAACACCCGATCCAGATTCCCGATAACCTGTTTACCGGGCATTTAAGCACCAATAGCGCCAGCATTGCCATGGTTCCGGCTATCAGGCCGGGAGTGCAGTTTAACCGGGGCATTGTCAATTCAGTACAGCTCAGACAGGAAACTATGGTGATTTCATGGACGCCATCAAACGACTGGTAAACAGACTCTATCCGGAGCTAAAGGCAGGCTACCACACGCCCATGCTAGGCAGGGTTGAACGCATCACCACCACACCCATTACTGGAAACTGCACTTTGGATGAACCTTTGTACGCCGTGGATATCCAACCAGTGGATGAACATTTCAACGACAAGGGCAAACTGTTCCGTGATGTGGTTTTAGGCATGACTTATGCCGGTAATGAACGTGGTATTTTCGCCCTGCCCGATCCGGGCTGTATTGTAGAATTCTGTTTTGCCTATGCATCACCCAAATTGATTTTTATCCGTGGTGTGATTCCCTGGGGATTGAAACTGCCAAATCTGGATACCGATGAAGCAGCCTGGCACAAAAACGGCAGCGTATGGCAGGGCTATGACAAATACGACAACTGGCAACGACACACCAGCGCCAATATTGAGGAAACCTGCGATAATATAAGAAAGTGCACAGCCAATGCCAAACAGCTCCTGACTGCTCCCAAAACATGGCTGGGTAGTGAGCAACAGAATGTTTTGCAAATAGTCGTTGACTGTATTTCTGAAATAGAAGGCGCACTTGGCATAATTGCCAGCCATACACACACCGCTGGTAAAGTAGGCCCGCCAGATCAGTCAGGCGATATCTCAGGATCTGCCAGCAATCTTTCTTCCATCCGCTCCGGACAACTGGAACCCATCACAGAATAACGCCCATTTCTTGCACTGTGCCAAAGGATGGCGCATCCCTTTTTAAAAAATATTCCGATCTGCATATTTACATGCATATATGAATTATATATTATGTATATACGCAAACACGAAGAGCGGAGGATATGGAAGCAACCAAGCTTTTGACCATGAGAATTCCGGAGTCGTTAAGGGATCGTTTTGTTGCCTTGTGCAAGCAGAACGACACCAGCGCAAGCCGTGAGCTACGGGAGTTTATGAGGCGTTATATAAGGGAGGTGGAAAAGCAGTGCGATAGCTGAATCAGATTTTTTGTGAATTTCCCGGTCTGTTGGATTAGGCCCCGAACAGACCAGGAACATTAATTTCAACCCTTACCAAAATATGGAATTAAAACTAATGTCTGAAGTAATTTACAACATGCCGCTGGAACGTGCAATCCGTGAGTTCACCGTTACCGAGCTGGTAAAGCTGCTGGGTAAAACTCACCCGTCTTTTCTGGCTGCTGCTGTTAAGGCAAAGATGGAAATGGGGGTAGCGTGATGGATCAGAACACCATCAAGCGCATTCAGGCGAGACAAGAGCAAAGACGGTTGAACATTCTCAATCATTTTAACCGTGGAACTGCCGCCCTTGACTTGGCAAAAATGGCCTTGGAACATTCCAGCAACAGTGCTGAAGCCGCCGCCAGATTGTTGTTATCCATGGAAAATGGAACGTCTTTTGAATTCAGGTTTTTACTCTTTCTCGATGTTGAGAACAGGGCAAAAGCTGACCTGATGACCATGGGATATAAACACCATGACCGGTGGCCTTCAAAATGGATTGATGCAGCCGGTTCAAACGGAAAGGAGATCATGAACAAGGTCAAAAGGAAGTGGCATTTTAATCCGGAGGTAATGCAATGATGTACGCCATCAAGCAGAGCTACTGGAACCACCAGGGCAAGTCATGGGTAAAGATCCTGGAGCCACGGTACAAAACCTACCGTGGCGCAGAAAAAACCGCCGCCCGATCCTACCGCTGGACATGTGCTGATCCGGAAACCAGGGAGGTGTTTGAAGCTTCCAGTGCTGAAGTGGTGGAGGTTGGCAAATGACAGAAGTCCTTACACCAAAGCAAATAGCCAACAGGCTGTATTACGCAAAGCATGCTGAAAAGATAAAAGCTCAAAAAAGAGCAGCTTACGCAGAAAGCAAAGCAGAAAAACCTGTTCGTAAAGCTGAGAACCATAAACCGGCAGCCAAAAAAGTTTCTACCAGCCCTGAAACCACCAAGACAAGGGCAGTAAGAAATCGCATTGAAGATTTCAAATTGGCAAGAGAGCTTGGAGTCGGTATTTCAGATTTATAACCACAGGAATGTAAAAAAGCTCCCATTCGGGAGCTTTTTTATTTGGTATTACCTATCACAGGTTTTGCTTACATTTGCTGAAACAAGCGTAGAACTACCAATTTCTAAAACTGGGTATTCGAAATAAAGAGTGGAAAATAGCTGTGCGTCATGGCGAACTGATGCTATAGTTATATCAACGGTGAGGGAGATAGAGTTGCAAATCACCGTTAGCCATTAACTAAAGCGCCGACCAATCTGGAACGGTTCTAGGAGAAAAAAAATGACCACTATTCAAATCAAAAAGATCGATCTGATCTCTGAATTATCTGCTGCTGCTGAGCATTTTGGTTCAACTGACTGGGATATTTATGTCAACGCTGACGGAGCGGTTGATACACGCCACAACACCCATATGAACAGCGACTGGGATGTGCTTATAGATTTATATCACATGGGTGGTTATGAGGACGAAAACGGAAACTATCCGGGTGATGATGACTATGATTCGGCTGGTGTTGCAGAGTGGATAGTTAATGAAACCGATATCACTCTACATGATATTGAGAGGTATAACTATCAAACCGAAGATTTTGAAAAAATCGAACTAGAACTGATTTAATGGTAGACAGAGCGGTTTTTGCCGCTCTTTTTTGACCGTCACGATCAGTTTGATTACTGGTTTTTCCAACTGCCCGAACGCTGCCCTCTAGAGCATTCATTTGAGGTTCGTGGTCATTTCCGCTGGCAGGCCTACGGGAAAAAATTCAGCAAACATAAACTACTGTGGATTGATTCGTTCCGAAAAGGCTCTGGGGAGCTGGACACTCGGGCGCAGAAAATAAAATTGTGAGGATACTATGGCAGATAAACGACTAAAACTATTCCCGGCTCCGGCTATCATTCAGGTCAAACAATCACACCCTGACAAATTCAGTCAGCGGGTATCGACAATGCTGGATCGCTATCAGGGATTGCTGGAATACAATCATTCATCTCTGGAGTTGTCAGACACTGAACAACAGCAGGTCGCTGAATGTTTAATGGGTAGCGTAGTAGATGCGCTGTTTATTGATTGTCTCGATCAAGAGTTGGATGATGCTGGCTATAGGGCGACGGCTAAAAAAATACAGCAGACCAGTTATGCGGATCGGCTTGTATTGATTGAATCGTTGGGCTGCGACCTGGCATTGGGGTAATTATGGACAAACACCGCAACGCAAACAGAAAAAACAAACTCATGTTGCAGGCTCCGCTGAATGCTGAGCAGCAAGAAACGCTGGCGGTGGTAAAAAAAACTGCGGGGAGTCACGTCTAACGCTGACCTGATCCGGTTGTTGTTGAATGACGAAAAACGGCGACTGTTGCAATAGCAGTCGTCATGACGTTTCGAACATTTCCACACGATAATTCGAATACCCCTAAAACTTTGTCACACA
Organism: Bacterioplanoides sp.; assembly: GCF_965219715.1. Classification (GTDB taxonomy): domain Bacteria; phylum Pseudomonadota; class Gammaproteobacteria; order Pseudomonadales; family Oceanobacteraceae; genus Bacterioplanoides. The sequence continues at coordinate 308 of NZ_CBDCOG010000001.1, read as the reverse complement.
AATTATGTGTATGGCAAAATGGGACTATATACCAATTATTATCAGAACTATTATGCTTTTTTACGTGTGCTCCAACATGCGCACGATTAGTACATCCTTCTACAGCACAGTCATCAAAAAACCATCCACCACCAAATTTTTTCCAATGATCTAGCCAGCCCTCGCATTTACATGAATTATCGCTTGTTCCATTGATATTATTTACTTTCATCCTGCCCCTTCCCTATCTAATAGCCATATCATCCTGATCAGGAAATTTTGAGTTAAATCAAAATAACTGCATCATATTTTTAAAAATAGCACGAAAG
>NZ_OZ244785.1:3667500-4797687 GCF_965219715.1 Bacterioplanoides sp. | reverse complement strand
TTTATGCTGGTTATCAGCGTGATCAGTCAGCGGCTGCAATCGCTGCAGACTCACGCAACCAGACTTCAACACGGCGATTTTTCATCCGCCCTTCACTGCGGTTAATTGACGCCACCGGTAAATATTCGCCATAGCCAACCGATTCTTTCGGATAAATACCGTTGCGCACCAGCTCACGACGTACCGCCATTGCCCGCAATTTTGATAATAATTTCGCACGTTTTTCGGTTTTCTTTTTATCACCAAAACCGATCAGCAGGATTTCGCGCTGCTTTTGTGACTGCAGATAATCAACCAGTCGTTCAATGTCTTTTAAGGCTTTGTTATCGAGCTTGGCGCTGCCTTGTTTAAAGCGAAAGTTAATTGTCAGGCGTTGTGCATCCGAGGTTAGCTTACGAAAATCCGGAGGCAGATCCGCATAAAATTCCGGTGTTACCGCTTTTAATTCCTGCGAAATAAAACCGGTATCTGCCACAATTTTCTGACCGGAATTATCCAGAGCAAATTCGAGGAACTCAGCCGCGTATGGATTTTCAGATTCACCCGGCGTGTACATAAACAACCGACGGGCCAAGGCATAATCTTCGGTAGCGACCGTCAGTTTATTGGGCAGCAGTGCTTTAGCGCTGCCATCGGATACAGCGATAAGTTTGGCATTACGTACCGACGCTAAACCAACAAAACCAATTCCGGACGCATCGGCTGCAACCGTGTCTGACAACTCATCGTTGGACTCAAATCGCTGCGCAGTGCCGATCAGTTTCTTTTTCTTGCCCAACACCATGCCTTTAAATGAGTCCCAGGTACCGGATTTATCATCACGCGCGTAGACATTAATCGGGCCCGGCTTGCCACCCAGCTCTGACCAATCCTGATAACCGCCGGAAAATATCTCAGCAATTTCATTTACGCTCAGATCCTGAATCGGGTTTTCCGGATTGATGATAATCGCCAGACCATCAATACCAACGATATGCTCACTTTGTGGCGCACGCATATCGGCATTGCCTTTCAGCAAATTGAATTCTTTGTCTTTAACCGGGCGCGACGCCGCTGCAATATCGGCTGAACCCGCAGCCAAACCTTTAAAACCGGTGCCGGAACCATGGGCAGCCACAGCAACATAAACCTGGGTGCGGCTGTCACGCACGTACGCGCTGATCAGCTTCTCGTTCTCAACCGAAGTTTCCTGAACCTCAATTTGTTCAGCACCCTTGCGACGTAAATAATCTTTCACCAGATTCGGTGCCAGAGCCGCACCAATGGTGTTGGAGCCATGTATGGTGAACAGTGTTTTCTCGCCGTCGATCGGCAAATCACGGAATTCAGATACCAGAGCCTGTGCCGCTGACAAGCCGAAAGAACAAACCAGAATGGTTAAAACACGCAGGAATTTCATTGCCTGTGAACGCCCGTTTAAAATTTGCGGGCAGTGTATGACGTATTTGTGACAATGCAATGACACCTTCCGGTGTACCGGAAGGCGCACAAGCCAACGATCTACTCAGCCCAAGGACGAACTCGGGCCAACGATGCAGCTGAGCAATGCGCGCCCACCGATAAGGCGGGCAGATTTGGCAAGGTAGAGAAAAATGAACGACTAGCGGTTTTGAATAAATGACAGCTTTGCGGTCTGATATTTGTCGTTTTTCAGCAGCTTCTGCATGTTTTTCATGGTGTTGTACGGAGTGTCTACCACCACGCTGTTGGCCAACCAGGATGGTAAACCACCATTTGGCTCGGCATGCACTTCGTAGACAATATCCACCAGACCTTCTGCATTTGGCGTGAAGCTCCAGTAACCTTTCATTTTAGTGATACGAATGTAGTCATCATTCGCCGGGAAGACATCGTTACGCGCTTCAACATCGACACGCACCGCCAGTGTTTCCGGGTTTTGTGTGGCAACGCTATGAACCACAGTATCGCGATCAGAAACCGGCCATGGCGCTTCGGTAATCATGTAGGAGACGGCTTCGCCCGGCTTTACGTTTTCGATGATTTCCACCACGCCACAATTGTGCATCCATTCCGGCGCACGGCTGGTGTCTTCGATCAGAGCAATCGGTGCGGTTAATGTGGTTTTGAAACTCATCTCACCACGGAACGCCTTAAGGTCTGAACCGTCCACTTCCCGGGTGAATACCTTAATACCCCGATCTTCGTCTTCCTTTTCTAACTGCCATTGGTTTTCAGCAACAGCAGCAAAGCTGCACAGCAGGCCCACAAGGCCGGTTAACAGATACTTCATTGTTATTCTCGCGGTGAAAATATAGCGGTACAGCCCAAAAACAGGCAAACCAGATTAATTGTGCCGAGCAGTGTGCCAGACTTGCCAGATGACGACACTGTCCGTAGCGGCCAAGGTCATCCGCCCTTGCTGCCACCACGACAGTTTGGCGAGTCCGGAGCCTGACCACTTTGTTGCCACTCCTGCGGGGTATACAGGTGCAGTGCCAGCGCATGTACCGGACCCGCTAATTCATCGGCCAACAGGCCATAAACCAACTGATGACGCGCAACCGGACGCTTGCCGTCAAACTGGTCACTCACCACCGTCAGTTTGAAGTGGGAATCGGTCGCCGGACCAGAGTGCATATGACTTTCGTTGGCAATCTCCAGATGTTCGGGCTCAAGCGGTTGTAACTTGCTGCTGATGGTTTGCTCGACTGAAACTGACATTGTGCTCTCCGACAGATAAAAAGCGCACTATAAATCATCCGCTAGTGGTTGCACAAAACCTCTGTAAGCATATACAGTAGCTGGGAAATTTTTGTTGAACCTATTCAGCCCGTTGGCAGGACCCCATCACATGCAGGATATCGATATCACCAGCACTCAATCTCTGATCGACCGTTATTACGAGGAAGAAAAAGCTCAGCGCGAAATGGAGCAAACGCTGGCCACCGTCACCACCCGTCTGGATGCCAGCGATCTGGCAATGTTGTCGATTATCTCAAAACGTTTCCGCAAAACCCGCGAAGAAGTCGCTCAGGAAGTATTATCCAGCGCCCTGGTTGATCTGTTCGCCCGCGTCGATGCCGGTGAGCGTAAACTGATGGCACGCGATGCCGACGATTCTGCTAAATCCATTGCGAATGAAATCGCTGAAGAAAACGGCGTTCACAGCATTGAGTTTAAAGGTGGTGCCTGGGGCAACCACGATCGTGCGATTACCAAACTGGAACGCAAGAAGGCGAAGCAGGACGAAGAAGCAGAAGCCAGCTTTGAAAAAGCCGTAGCTGAGCGCGTTGCAGCGGCTCTGGCCGCCGAACAAAGCGAGCCACAAAGTGCAGACGCTGCTGAACCGGCTGAGGTTGAGGAAACCAGTCAATACTCAGAAACCGCTGCCATCGATAAAACACCGGCTGCGGTTGAAACTCAGGTAGAAGAAGAAAGCGAAGAGTCTGCGGCAGAAATGGCGGACGAAGAATCGGAAGCGCCTGCTTCGATGTTTGCCGGCTGATAGCCGTAGCCATCGTTACTAGCAGCCATCCATAATCAGTAGCTAACACATAGCCGCTGTAAGTAACCTCCCCTTCACGCGAAGCGGAGGTTATTTTTTATCTGACTGGCCTGTTTACTTGCGCCAGATACGTAACTCACGGAATTCACCCGGTCCGGCCTGCATCCACAAGACTTCAGTCTGATCTGAAAAAACGAATTTGTTTCCAACTAGAAACCCGGCACGACGACGTCCGGATACGGTAGCAGAGGCCTGGCGCCCCTGTTGTTTGGCACTTTGGGCAAAATCATCAGGTAAGAGATCCATAGGTCCGTCTCCCGTCCAACTCAACTTCCACCAGCGTAAGCTGGTTTTGTGACAATCCTGTGTCGCTGACTGCTAGGCCTGTTCTCTGTTGCGCCGCACATAACAGAGGTGCGGTTTTGAATAGCATGAGTACAGCTTTAGCAGTTGCTCTACACAGGCCTTGCTTTACAATGTGCCGCCCTTTTCATCCATCGTCAATCGGAAATCGTCACTATGGCAATCCATTGGTTCCCGGGCCATATGAACAAAGCCCGCAAAAAAATCGCCGAAGCCATGCCGGAAATCGATCTGGTGGTGGAGGTACTCGATGCCCGTTTACCGTTTTCCAGCACCAATCCGTTGGTGGATGAGCTCAGAGGCGACACCCCGTGTATCAAGATTCTTAACAAGTCTGACCTGGCCGACCCAAAAGTGACCCAACAATGGGTGAACTACTTTGGCAAACAACACAATACCCAGGCAATGCCTCTGGTTGCTGAAGATAAGAAGCAGGTAAAAAAGGTCATTCAGCTGTGTAAGAAACTCGGCAGTAAACGCACAGAGAAGAAACTGGCGATCCGGGTGATGATTATGGGCATTCCGAACGTGGGTAAATCCACGCTGATTAATGCGCTGGCTGGCCGCCAGATTGCCCGCACCGGTAACGAGCCGGCAGTTACAAAAGCCAACCAGATGATCGACCTTAAAAACGGTGTGGTGTTATCCGACACGCCAGGGATTCTGTGGCCCAAATTTGAAAACGAAAAAAGCGGTTACCGCCTGGCAGCCAGCGGCGCGGTTAAAGATACCGCCATCGAATACACCGATGTTGCTCAGTTTGCCTTGGGTTACCTGCTGGAAGCGTATCAGCAACCACTGATGACACGCTTCAAAATGAAACAGGCGCCGGAAAATGCTGAGCAGGCTCTGAATACCATTGCCGCTAAACGTGGCTGCCTGCGCCCGGGAGGCATTGCCGACCTGCACAAAGCATCCGAGTTGTGCCTGCACGAATTGCGCTCAGGAAAAATTGGTTTGGTTTCACTGGAAACCCCGGACATGGTCGAAGCGGAGCTGGCGGAGATCGAAGCTGCACGTATCGCTGCGCTGGAAGCGGAAGAACAGCAAAAAGAGAATGACCAGAGACGCTGATCCGGTTAACAGTTCTCCAAATACAGATAACCCCCGATGTTTAGCTGGCTAGGCAGAAAAGCACCGAGGGTTATTGAGAGTCGTTCAATTTGAATCTGTTGATTCAGCAGATAATTTAACCCTGCTGTTGAATCACTTCATACACCTGGTTAAAGATCTTCCATTGCGGATCTTCATCCGCGACCACCTCAATCGGATATAAACCTTTATCAGTCGGAATATCATCTAAAGCCGTTTTCAGACTTTCCAGATCGGTACAATAAATAATCCATTGATTGATCGCATCGTGGGTAATCATCATGGCAACAACAGCGTTTTCGTTTGGCTCCAGCGCATCCTGCAAGCTCTGGTGAAACACCAGAATGCTTTCTTGCTCACTGTCTGCCGGAAAGCCGCTGCTTTCATCCTGAGTATCAGCGTGCCAGGCAATCTGAACACATACCGGAAACTTTTCCGAGTCCGCCGCCAGCTGCCAATTTTCACGAAACTGAATACTGATGGGCTTACCGTTTAAATCTCCGGTTGCCCGAACCCAACGATTATTGACCAGCATGGTCATTTTCCTTATTCGTTTTTCTTATCATTCAGATTAACCAATATTATGAAAAATGCCATAGATTCAGCAGGTTTTATGCTATGTAGCACAGGGATTGGTTCGCCAGGCCCATATCAGAGAACATTCAGCGGCATTTTCAGATAACTGGTGCCGTTTTCCTCTGCCGCCGGCAAGGCCCCTGCGCGGATATTCACCTGCAACGATGGCAATATCAGCCGTGGGACCTCTAATGTGTTATCCCGTTCGGTTCGCAGAGCAACAAACTCGTCTTCACTGATGCCATCACGCAAGTGAATATTCTCGCGGCGTTGCTGCGCCACACTGACCCGCGTCTCAATGTCGCGATTCGCAGGCGGATAGTCGTGGCAAAGGTACATCTGAATGCCAGCATCAAGAGATAACAAACGTTGTGCTGAACGATACAAGGTACGGGCGTCGCCACCAGGAAAATCACAACGTGCGCTGCCAACATCCGGCATAAACAGCGTATCACCCACAAATACCGCCTCATCACCAACCAAATAGGAAACACAGGCGGGCGTGTGCCCCGGCGTTGCGATGACGTTAATCAGAGTTTCTCCCAGGCTTAGCTGATCTCCATCTTCCACAAGGTGATCAAACTGGCTGCCGTCACAAGCCAGAACATCGGTTTCATTGAAGATACTGGCAAAGGTGTTCTGCACCTGTGTAATTGGTTTACCAATCACAATTTCAGCACCGGTTTGCTGGCGAATGTAGTCCGCCGAGGATAAATGATCAGCATGAGCATGAGTTTCGAGCACATATTTGACCTGTGCCCCCATTTCTTTTACTCGCAGGAGCATAGTAGTAATCAGGGTGACATCCGTGGTACCGGACTTCTGATCAAAGCCCATAACCGGATCAACAATCGCGGCCTGCTGACTGGCAGTATCAACCACGATATGACTGGCGGTAGCGGTAAATTGGTCAAAATGCGTCTCAATGTGGGTACTCATGGTCAATCCCTCAGACTTTTTTAGTGGTATATTCTATGTTTTGGAATAATAATATTAGAATATTCTTATTTAGCAATACATAATATACAATTGCTACATCAGATATCGCAAAGGAGTACGTCGCTAAACATGACTAACGAAGCTCTCGATAATCATCGTAAAGAAGCAGTGCGTCTGTTAAAGGCTCTGGCTAATGAACACCGACTGTCGATTTTATGCAGCTTGCGTGAAGGCGAAGTGTCGGTCGGAGAAATGGTCAAAGAACTGCCATTAAGCCAATCTGCGCTGTCTCAGCACCTCGCCTGGCTGAGAGGTGAAAATCTGGTTTCCCCGCGCCGCGTGGCACAAACCGTTTATTACCGCCTCAACAATGATCAGGCTGAACGTATTATTCAGGTTCTGAACGATCTGTATTGTGAAACTCAGGAAGCGAATGCTGACCAGCAACCGGAACCTGAGCCTGCATGAAGCCAGGGAAGTTAACCAGGCTTGGCAGTAATCTGCTGCCAACACTGCATTCTTATCAGCGTTGTTGGTTAACTTCCGATCTGACCGCGGGACTGATCGTTGCTGTACTGATTGTTCCGCAAGCCATCGCTTATGCATTTCTGGCTGGCTTACCAGCAGAGACCGGACTTTACGCCGCTCTGTTACCGTTGTTGTTTTACGCTTTATTAGGAACCAGCCCAACCCTCGCCGTTGGCCCGGTTGCCATCGTTTCACTGATGACACTGGAAGCGCTATCGCCGCTGGCCACTGATGAGCTGCCTCTTGCCTCATACGCCAGCCTGCTGGCGTTATTAGTGGCTTGCTTTTTATTGTTGTTCTTTTTAATTGGCCTGGGACGCTGGACTGCGTTTATCAGTCATACCGTTATTTCTGCCTTTACCAGCGCAGCCGCACTGATCATTATTCTGAACCAGATTAAACACTTTGCTGGAATTGAAATACCGCAGAGCGACGTCTTTTTTCAGCCCTTCCTGTCTTTGTGGCAACAAGCCGATCAGGTTAATGTCAGTGCTCTGGTATTAGGATCATTGATGCTGGTTTTGTTACTGGCCTGGCCCAGGCTTGTCCGCGGTTCCGCAGGAAAAACAGCACCACTGCTGGTAATCCTGATAGGAATTGCAACCAGCTGGTCACTGGATACGCCATTGGCAACCGTTGGTGCTATCCCTGCGGGACTGCCAGATCTCGAGTGGCCTCGTGCGATCAGCCAACACTGGCGACAGATCAATTGGCAAGCATTACTACCATCCGCAGCTATCATTGCGCTGATTGCTTATCTCGAGAGTCTGTCAGTTGCCACTGCCATGGCGCTGCAATCAAACACCCGCCTCAATCCGAACCGCGAGTTATTAGCGCTGGCGAGTGCCAATATGGCTGCTGCCGTTAGCCAGGCTTACCCGGTGGCTGGCGGTTTTGGGCGCTCGATGGTCAACCAGGCCGCCGGTGCCAGATCCCAGGCTGCAGCATTGGTTACCATGGTTATGGTCGCGCTTGTTTGCCTGTTTTTTTCAGACTGGTTTGTACATTTACCCAAAGCGGTATTGGCAGCCATTATTGTTGCGGCCGTGTTACCACTGATCAAATGGTCTGACGGTGTCCACGCCTGGCATTTTCAACGAGGCGATGGCTTAACCTGGTTAATTACTTTCACAGCAGTACTACTGACCAATGCAGAGACCGGCATATTTATCGGTATTTGCCTGTCGCTGGTATTGTTTCTGAAACGTACCAGCGAGCCACACATTGCAGAGGTGGGTCGTTATCAGGACTCCGACCACTTCCGCAATATCGAACGCCACCCAGTGACCACCAGCCCCGAGCTACTGCTGGTCAGAGTTGATGAAAATCTTTATTTTGCCAACAGCCAGCACCTACAGGACTATGTTCAGCAGCGTTTACAGCAGCAACAGGACATTCAACACGTTATCCTGATTGGCAGTGCCATTAATCATATTGATTTTGACGGTTATGAAGGCTTGATTCGGCTCAACAAGCAATTGCAGCAGCAACAGAAATCTCTGCACCTGGCGGAATTTAAAGGACCGGTGATGGACCAGCTGCAACACAGCCAACTTTTTAAACAACTTCAGCCTGGGCAGATATTTTTTACCGCCAGTGAAGCCATGCGCCAGTTAGGTAAACGCTGATGAAGAATTCGGCGCAGGCAGAAAAAACAAGCGCATCCAAAGACCCAGCCATTACGGATTCACTGCACCAGCAACGCCGCTATCAGGTGCAGAGAAACCGGGGGCAGGCCCGATTCAGAGTAAGCTATCGTGAAGGCACCACGCCACCGGAACAGTGTTTATTCTGCAAGGACTAGCCGAGACGGGCCAACACTCGTCATAATAGCGCCCTGTTTTGATTACACGACCGAAATTACCTCATGAGCCTCCCTACCCTGTTCGCCATCGCTGGCCTGGCAATTATCATTGCGCTGGCGGTCTATGCCTGGAATCTGGTTAAAAAAGTAAAACAAGCTGAAGCCGACGTCGAACGTCAGCAGCAGGAAGAAGCGGCCAAAGCGGCCCATAACCTCCGCCAGAAACAACTGGAGCTGGTTAATGACATTCGTTTTGTTGCCCGTTCAGTGCTGGAACAACAGTGCGAAATCACCGAAGGTGTGTTGCGTATTCAGTATCTGATTTCCGGCCTCGACCCCGATGCCTGGCAGTTACCAGAGCTGGCGCAATTGCGCAGCCACTATGAAGCCACTCGTTCCATGCCTATTCTTGATGAATACAAAAAGCTCGACAAAAAGCAGCAATTTAAACTGGATAAACAGCGCTGGACGCTGGAAAGTGACAATAAAGAAGCGATTGAAAAAGACCTTCGCTGGCTGGTGACTTACTCATTCCCACAGGTTACGCTGCTGCAATAGATCACCGTGATTCATGCAGAAACCTGGTAAAAGGAGAGACGATATGCAGTTAAAGAAATTTGCCCCGGCTTTAGTAGCAGGACTGTTAAGCAGCGCCTCGGCTCTGGCCGACTGGCAGCTTACCCAGCCTTCCGAAGTGACCTTTGTCACCGGTAAAAACAGCCACTTATTGGAAGTGCACCGTTTTGGCCGACTCAGCGGCGAAGTCTCTGATAGCGGTCTGGCTAAGGTTGAAATTGATTTAACCAGTATCGACTCCCGCATCCCTATCCGCGATCAGCGCATGCGTGATTTGTTGTTTGAAGTATCCAGCTTCGCTAAAGCCACCATTGAGGCACAATTATCAGCCGAATTATTAGCGGGATTAAAAGCAGGCAAGGTTCAGCAAATTGAATTACCTGCGAAGTTAAATCTGCATGGCAGCGATGAAGAACTGAACCTGAAACTGCTGGCGGTGCCCGCTAAAGATGGGCAACTGGTTGTAACCAGCCTGCAGCCGGTTCTGATCCACGCAAATGACTTTGCAATGACCAAAGGCATTCGTTTATTGCAAGACATTGCCAAGCTGAAAGTGATTGCCGAAGTGGTGCCGGTCAACCTGACACTGACGTTTAAACCTCAATAAAGGTGAATTATGAGCAGTTGCCCGGCTACAGACCTGGCGCGACTGCTCAATCGCTCCATACCAGTAAGCTCAGAAATAGTTTTGCTCGATATCTCCAGCACTGATCGGCTTACTGAAATAGAACCCCTGAATTTCCTCAACGCCCAGCTCTTCAATAATTTTCAGCTGTTGCTCGTTCTCAACACCTTCAGCCACCACCGTCAGATTAAGGTTATGGGCAAGATCAACAATGGTTTTCGCCAGGGTGCGATCTTCCGGGTTGTTTTCAATATTCATAACAAAGGCCCGGTCGATTTTTAGTTTATCGATCGGAAAATCTTTCAGGTAACTCAGCGATGAATATCCGGTACCAAAATCATCGATCGATAATTTAAAGCCCAGCGCCTTTAATTCATGCATGGTCTCGATACTTTTCTGAATGTCGTTCATCAATAAGCTTTCTGTAATTTCCAGCTCAATCATCGCCGGATCAATCGCGTAATGATGCAAACATTCACTCACCATCGGTATAAAGTCTGGATGGCGGAACTGCCTGGCTGACAGGTTAATTGCAATATTGAGTGGCTTCTCGTCATTCCAGCGTTCGAACTGGCGGCAGGCTTCGTGAATCACCCACTCACCAATCATAACGATTAATCCGGTTTGCTCGGCCACCGGAATAAACTCGCCGGGCGACACCATACTGCCGTCAGCACGACGCCAGCGAATTAAGGCTTCAACACCGGAAATCTGATGCGCATGAGCGGAGATTTTTGGCTGATAATGCAGCACTAATTCCTGGTCATCGATGGCATGGCGCAGATTACGTTCGATATCGATCCAGGCTTGCTCTTTCGCATGAATATCCTGACTGTAACTTAATAAGCCGTCGCCACCATCACGCTTAACCCGGGTTAATGCCGCATCTGCATTAGCAATCAGAGTCTCACCGCTCTCACCATGATCCGGGAAATGACTCACACCAACGCTCACCGTCAGGTGAAATTCGTTGTTATCAATACACACCGGCATTCTCATTTCTTCAACCAATGCGGCCGCCAGATTTTCGGCAAAATCGTGTTCCGGTAATTCGTCCACCAACAAGGCGAACTTGCTGGAATCCAGACGGTATTTTTTATTGCTGAGATCCAGCGTGCAGTAGTTCTGAATAAAATGAGTCAGGTTGTCGGAGACGGCTTTCAGAATCTGATCACCAACCTGATAACCCACACTGGCAGTAACCAGATCAAACCGGTCGAGACTGACCAACACCAGGGCAAACGGCGTTTTATGCTGATTATTTTCCACCAGCTCTTGCAGACACTCATTAAAGAAACGTCGGTTTGGCATTTCGGTCAGCACATCGTGGTAAGCCTGAAACTTCAGGTCCTGTTGTGCTTTGGTACGTTCACTGATGTCTTCTATATACAGATGCACGGTATCCAGATCGCGCAACAGCGACAGCGAATATTGCAGCGTGCAGTTATCGGATAAGCGGGCAACCCACTGTGAGTAATTGTCCTTGCTCGTTTGCAAGCTTAACAGCAGACGCTGAAAATCGTCGGGAAGCAGACTTTCAGGGCGACGAGAATTATTCCCGAGTGATGTCATCAGGTTGAGGCAAGCCGGATTGGTGTAATTTAACTTTCCGCGCCAGCTAAAACTCATAATCGGGTTGGGGCTGCGTTCCGCAAACATCGCCAACCGCCGGCGTTTTACTGTTTCACGGATATAACTGTTAACGTAAAAACCAACAAACGCAGCAATCACGATCACCAATAACGCAAAACCGATCACCAGCGAACTGCTCAACTCCGTTTGCTGCTGGGTGTTTTCTGCAGTCATTACCGCATCGTCTTTGATCGTATCAACCAACAAATCCAAACGCGGTAAGATGCGCCGCCCGGCGGCACTCACCAAACCGAGTAGCTCACGGGCTTTATCCCAATCAACCGCCGCTGAGCGAAACATCTGATCCAACTGCATGGTGTAATCACTCACCATATGCTCGTCACTGCGAATTTGTTCGATTTCAACGGTGTCCGGGAAGGCTATGGCGATTTGCTCCAGATCGTATGAAATACGCTCGCCATTTTGTCTTAGCAGTGGTTCAAATTGCTCACTGTCGGTTGTTGCGTAATATTCGTACAGCAGGCGTTCGTGCTCAATGATGGCAATATAAAGATCGTTAATGCTGTCGAGCCGGGGTAATTTTTCTTCCACCAGCTGATTGGTGATTTCCGTTACCTGGCGCCCGGAAATAAAGATGCTGCTGGAGATTGCCAGGCCAAGGCCAAGCACCAGAAGATACACCAACAGAATTTGCGTTCGTAACTGCAAAGCAGACTCCTCAGATCAGAAAATCGCAGTAATCTGTTTGAGTCTAGTTCATACACGGAAACTAGCGCCTGTTAACGCGCAGTTTACGATCGGCATTCAATCATTCTGTTGATATTGTCGCGGTGTCATACCGGTTTCGCGTTTAAACGCACGATTAAACGCGCTTTGTTCCGAATAGCCCAACAATAAGGCGATTTCCGCCAGAGTTAACTGGCCGGATTTCAGCTGCTCTTTTGCTAATTCGGTTCGGGTTTGCGCCAGAATCTGCTTAAAAGTGAAGTCATATTGCTGCAATCGGCGAAACAGAGTGCGTTCTGACATATGTAACTCACTGGCCACAAATTCAGATGTTGCCTGCCCTTTGCGTAACGCTTTTAACAACGCCGCTCGCAGATGAATAATCAGGTCATCCTGCTGCGGTAAAATCGCCAGCATGGCTTGCGCTTGTTGTTCAAGTAAGGCCTTCAGATCCGGGTCACTGTTTGCCACCGGCAAGTTTAAATACTCTGGCGGAAAACAAATCGCTGTAGCTGGCTGATCAAATAACACTTCTTCGCACAGGGGCTGATAAACCTCGTCAGGCCAGTCAGGCCGCGGGAAAGAAAAACACAGCCTGCTGGCCTTCAATTCAGGCTGACCGACCATGGTCCGAATAAAGCTCACCATACCACTGATCAGCACCTGGTCGGAGAGCACATGGTTAAGCTGATAATGCCGGCTCCAACTCAGCATCATCAGGTTGCCGTCACTGCTTGCCTGAGCCCGGTCGCCATCGTGTAACAAGCCCTGATAACGCTGAAATTCCAGCAGAGCCTCGGCCATGGTATTGCAGGCAAGCACCAGATAGCCGAGCACACCGAGATGCACCGGGCGAACATTCGCTCCTAACTCCAGTGCAATATTCTTGTCTGGATAACGTGCCTGCAATGCTTCGAGAATGTGCCACCACCGCTCAAACGTAATGCGATTGTTTGCCGCGATAGTTTCCAGCTCCTGATAAAGGAACCAGTCACAATCCTGCTGTTGCTGCAGATACTGCCGTACCAAGCCAGCCAGATCACCGCTCACCTGAAATTGTGTTTGCACAGAATCGTCCCCGGTTATTGATGGCACTCATTTAATGGCAGGGAATGTCAAAAATCAACCAAAGCTGATCAACAGTGAGCTACCAGCCTGCATCTGGTTGTAATTTCTCTCAACAGCTAGCAGATTGATTTAAAAGAATTTTCTTCGCAGGAAAGACGGTCGCAGGGGTTGCAGAAAGGTAACCCTGCGGTTAGTATGTGCGCCACTTCAGGACTATAGCTCAGTTGGTTAGAGCGCTACCTTGACATGGTAGAGGTCCCCAGTTCGAATCTGGGTAGTCCTACCAAAATTCTACAGCGAAAACAGACACTTATATGTGTCTGTTTTTGTTTCCGATGATGTGTTTGCAAAACCTTTGCAAGCGAATTGCATACAATGGATATAGACAAATGGAAATTGTCAGATCTGCCTTAGGGTCATTCTCCCGTATTACCTTTAAGTTATTCTCATGGCTAATTGAGGCCTTACTGTGCAGATTTCGTCGTATGATGGCTTTCTCAAGGTCAACACTCTACCTATCTTTTGAAGCAGCCCTTATAACCACCGTTGTTCTATTTATTTCAGTTGGGCTACCGTCGGTACTTGCTGAGTATTATCGCTCCGTCTCAGATGCTGGAATTCTACAAATAACTCCCTATCTATTCGCAATTGGAGCGCCTGGGGCATTGTGGTGGGTTGTGACGAAGGAAGGGTTGCCATCGCTTCTTGATGGAGACCGTGCCAATGCGACTCTTAAATTAGCTGTTGGTGGAATCAGTGGCTTGATTATCGGTTTTGCTTTTATTTATTACGACCTTGACCAGAACAAAAAAGAGCTCTTTGACTTAGATGTCGCCATAAATTCACTATATGTAAGTATGGTTACGTTTAGTACTCTGGGCTACGGAGATGTAATACAAACGACAGTGACAGGTAAGTTATTTTCTGCACTTGAAGGGCTTATCGGCAATTTTGTAATGGCCCTACTTGCTGTAAAGCTGGTTATGGCTACAACAAAACAAGAAAATACTGAAGCTAGTTAATAGAGAGGTTTGCTTCGCAGTTAGTCCATGTTCTGTGTTGGTCTGTGTACTCATTGGTCATTTGTTGCGTTGTGTGGCCCATTAACAGGTTTACATACTCTTTCTCAAAGCCTTGCTCTAAGTAGAGTGCGCCGCCTAATCCCCTGATTTCATGGAAAGTAGGGCGCATTGCTTTGGGCATATTCTTGAATTCATCCAGTGAGTCTCTGACTTTGGCAAATGACTTACTGAGACGATCTTCTGATATCTGGCCGTAGTGTTTCTGGCCTTTAAATGGGATTCTTCTCTTTGGGTACCGGTGAAGCATGAAAGGGTAGTGTTCCGGCTTTTCTGTCTTACTTCTATCTATTTCGCCCTGGAGAGCCTGACCAATTTCGATTTTAAGGTATGCCCGGGAACCATGCTTTTCAGTTTTTTGCTGGATGATGTAGAGGTAGCCTTCCTTTATATCGCTGTACTTCATTACGAGTAAGTCACCACGACGCTGAAGTGTGATCAGGGCAATATTCATTGCGATCTGTAGCCATGTAGGGGAAGCAGCATAGATCAGATCGAACCATTCCTTTTTCAGAGGCAGGCGTTGTTTCTTTTCTTGAGCTGTTGGTAATGGCAATGTTGATTTAGCTGTATTCTTAGAAACCCAGCCTTGAGATTCCGCATACGCCAGTACTTTGATCAGAGTTGCTCGATGTTTGGTATAGGCGTTGCGTTGGAAGTTTCTGAGAAAGTCGGAGCAATCTTTGACTGATACTGTCTCAGCGGTTCGGGCCCCCAAGTGTTCTACTATCGCGTCCAACCGATAGTTTTCTAACTTCACTGTCGACGGCTTCATTTCAAGCTGTGGCTGACGTTCTTCACGATACAGCCCAACACACCTGGCCACTGAATATTCATAGTCATTCAAAACCGATTCAACCAAATTGTTGGTTTTAACCAGTATCTGATTGAGCTTTTTGGCAGCTGCAACAGCCTCTTTCCGGTTCTTCCCCATCCCATGCATCTTGCCAGTGATCGGATGCTTATACCGGTAATAAGGGCTACTCCCCCCTACTGAATAGAGGTTATCCGGAAGATCTTTATGTTCTTTACTACGATTAGCCACTATTTAACTACTCAAAACTGCATCAACGAGATGGTCGCCTGTTGTATTCATCTCTTCGTTTAAGATAACGAAAATAGATCCACCAATCTTTTTAGTAGGAATGTCGCCATTCTTAACCCAGCGTTTAACCGTAGAAACACTCGGTGGAGTTCCTACAAATCGTTGCTCTCTCCAATCTCTTAATGGCATTAGCTTTTGTTCAATCATGCAGCAACCCCATTTAGTCGATGTTCTCTTAGCTTGTTTGATACAAATTCATGTAGGCACATCCAGACTTCATCTTGGTGTCCGAATATTCGAAGCCCGAAGTAGTCGGCAATCTCGCTTTCTAATCCGGCGTTCATCAGGTAGTTAGTGACATGATCAGTGGTCAGGCCCCGTCTAGCCGCCAGTCTTAGGTGATTTCCGATCCACATGGCTACGTTCCTTCGGGTAGAGGGGCCGCCGGACTTTTTTTGTGCTCTGGCATAGATAAAGGTTGGGTGAATCTGAAAGTAATGGATGTCTTCCATTAGCTTTTGCCAGATGGGGTCTACGTATGTCCGGGAGTGTTCCAGGCGGAAGTTTTCGAGGCAGTAGAGCCAGAGGCCTTGCAGGTGCTTTTTCAGATCCCGCGCTTCTCTGATGAACACTTCTTCCCCGGGCTTGGTCAGGTTGCCGTTGTCGTCGTATTCGCAGGTTTTCTGGAAGTGGCCGTTCTCGAATTGCTTAATGACGCTGTGATGTATCCGGAATTCCAGCCGGTGCACGGTATCCGGGACGCCCGATTTTTTGCCGTCGTCATATTCAGGTTCTAACCAGACTTTGACCGATGGGGTGCGCTTCCAGATTTCTTCCATAAAATCGAGCTTGTCGGATTTAATGGCTTCCTGTGTTTTGTCATAGAGACACATTTGGAGGGAGCTGGATTGCCCGAATAGGTACGTTTGGCCCTTACCATAGATAAAGGCTGCTTCCGCGGCTTCAAAATGAGCGTTACTGATGCTGTTCACTTTGAAGTTTTTCTTACTGCGTGTGGCTAAACGCTGTTCGAAGTCTTCCGGAATTTCTAAGCCCTTCATATCTACGTGCAGGTGAACGGCTACGCCGGATGCTTCGACTGTTTCCCCGAAGATTTGGGCGATTTCCCGCAGCCGTTTAGAAACACCGCATAGCCCTAATTCGTCGATAATTTGGGGAGTGGCTTCGATTTTCAGGTGTGGTCCGTGTTCGTCGATTTCTTTGTAAAACGATTTCAGCAGGACCACAAAACCTTCATCCAGATTTTTCAGGATGTATTGGTACCCGGACTTTTTGCCGGAGGCTGTGAACTTCCATTCAATGCCGCCCAGGGTGATAAAAGGAGCGCTATTGGTGTCGGCACCGTCTTTGTTGTAATGCCTGGCTATCTGTTCCAGAGCATCGTTTTTGATGGTGCAGTTATACAGCTGGCGCAGGGTATCGATACCTGCAGCTAAGAAACGAAGCTGCGACAAGTCAAATTCATTTCCCCGTTCCGTCGTGAAAATATCCCGCCCGGTTTCCTTATCGTAAGACCGTGACATTTTTTTGTTTTCAAAACGTGCCATACCTTTAGTTCCTCTTGTCCTTCTGGCGTCTACTTTTCCGCGACACCGTGAAATGCCTTTTTTTAATTACGTGTTACAGGTACGTAATGACCTGGCTTCGCAGGGCGAAGCCCTGCGGACGCCTCGGCGCTGTTCGCTTGTCGTTGCCGCAGTGGCTTCGCCTTACGTGCTTCAGACTTCGCCAGAGCGGCAGTATTTAGTTGGAAGTACTCTGTGCTGGTCTGGATAAAGATCGTGCAGGCACGACTGTTACCCAGCCCACAGGACTCACGTCCTACGCCTTTGGCTACCTCTTGCGGGATCACAGACCCGCCCCTAGTGCTAATGCTCATATCTGCGGGAGTAATGCGGTTGGTTGGGTGGATTGCACTTGCAGCGGCTCAGGCGAACAAACGGCTATGTGCTGCTGTTTGGTTGCTGTAATGCGAACGATGCAATCAGAGATTTTTTCGACGTCATAACCGGCTGCTGTGAAGTCGGTAGACGTTAGGTGGATTGTGTCGCTATCGGAGACGAGTTCGAAGTTATGAACGATAAAGGTGCCGGTGTAATAAACCTTTCGACCACCAACAATATCTATAACCGGAAATGGATTTATATCAGCAGGGTTTTCACTGCTAGCCGTATGAAGGTTGCCACTGCCATCATGATCAGTATTCCCAGCATAAGGCGGAGCAATCGTTTCGACAGGTACTTCAGGCTTTTTATCAAAGCGCCCCATAACCTGTGTAAGGCCGTAAATGAAATACGCGATACAGCTGAAGATAAGCAAGAGGAGTATTCGAAGCTTTGTATCAGCAAAAATACTTTTATTTTCGTTAGACCCTTGAGTGGTTCCTGTTGCGGTTGATTGGTAACACTCGAAGACTTTTGTGTTTGCTGTTTTGAGTTGTGGGGTTCCGATGTAATGACTAACGGATTTTCCGTTGTTTTCTGCGTCATGTTTAAATTCCCGCCATTTGTTTTTATACCAGGGCAACACACCCGCCATATCACGGTGACGAAAGGCATACTCAGCCACGGCGCGCACTTCTTTATGGACTTTGGCGACATTAGTAGTGCTGAGATAAATATCCCAGTTCATGTGTCGGTGCTGATCGAATGCATTTTCTACCGTAGTCGGTCGCGGTAGTTCGCCCTCTTGGGGGTCGGTTAAGTCAAATTCAGTAAGATTCTTTAATCGTGTCGGATAAACACGCTGTGCTTCATCCATCACGATCAGTGCCCCCTGTGGCGCCCAGTGAAAAAAACGCGCCATATGTTCAAACCCTTCGCGGGAATCGTGCTTTACAGCAATTAACTTTGATTCTTCCGGGAGTTCGAATCCCATGGTTTTTGCGATGTGGTTAATGTCGTCCAGACCACGGATGTTGGTGATTACGGTGCGGCCTTTTTTCAGAGCAGGAATTACTACGTCCTGAACAATGGCAAAACTTTTATAGGAGCCCGGAGGGCCGTGATGGATAGCGGTTGTCATGAGAAGGCCCCCATGATCATGCGTACACCATAAGCGGACAGTATGGTGTTGATCGCTTCCGGGATTTTTAACCAGAAAATAAAGTTGGCTATTTTGCTATCCACACCACCCAGTAGTGCAGAAATGGCTTCTGATATGCCGAGAGTACTGACGACCCCTTCAGCAATATTCAGTGACAATTGAAAAATAAACAGCTTGGATTCAAGCCACCACACGATTACCCAGGCTGATATTCGTTCGAGCATGGTGTCAGCCCATTGGTAGGACGTGTCGTCGAACCAATCAATCACTACACCGATATTATCCAGCAGTGTCTGATTAGTAGATTGTGTCGCCTCAGCAAATACAAAAAACGGGAAAAGTAAGGCAATCAATAAAACTATGCAGCTAATACATTTCATATGAATCTCCTACCTGGACAGCATGATTTCAGCGGAACGAATGGAGGCAGCGAGCAAAATTAAGGAGGGAAGGTATTTCAGAAATTCCTGAAAAATTGATGTGCCGAAATTAACCTCAGCTCCTTTGATTTCCTGAACGTCGTCATAGAAGGGATTACCTGCTGAGGTATCAATCTGAAATAAGTGGCTGAATCGTTCTTTGGCGGCCTCAACGGCTTGTATGTATTCGGCTCGTTTGACGCTCACTCGTTCGGTAAGGTCTTTGAAATCTTCATTGGGGTTGAATCCGTCACCGCGCTGAACACCTTTTTGGCATGAGAGGTATCCGGAAGACTCTGGATCGCACTCGCCAGCATCGTCTTTGAGTGCGTCTGATAGCTGACTTATTTCACTCGATAAGCCATCGATGGAATTGGTAATTTCCGTTGTGTTTTCATCACTGCCGGAAATCAGCTCTGTTGTTTGATCAGTGATGGCATCAATTACGCCGGAAAGGTCGGTGGTTGTGCTGCCACTTCTACCGGTATTGCCCCCACCTGTGTTGTCACCGCCACTGTTATCGCCACCGCCGCTGTTATCGCCACCACCGCTGTTATCGCCGCCGCTGTTATCGCCACCGCCGCTGTTATCGCCACCACCGCTGTTATCGCCGCCACCGCTGTTATCGCCACCGCCGCTGTTATCGCCACCTGTGCTGTCGTTATCGACACAGGAGGCAGTCGGTCTTTGAATAACACCTAGGCCATCGACGTTTAAGTCACTGATGGTAATGTGAGTTGATGACCCTGAAGGGCAATTAAAACCGTTGTTGTCTACATAGGCTTGGCAGTCATCACCATCGGAACAAACAGGGCACGCAACCGCATCAAACTCATAAAAGGTTTCTGCTGATTGATTTTGGCCACAACTCTTAATCGGAATTCTGTCGCAGTTCTCAATGTCGAGATAAGGTATTTCTTTAGGAGCCCTATCTTCACAAAGCATTGAACAGGCACCGGATACCGAATCCCAAGTTTCGCAACCATGATTGACCGAGCTAACAATATCATTTCGACCAGCACGGACCCACGAGCTTTTATCCGAACAATCCGCAGATGCATAACACTCACCAGACTTCAGACCACACGTTTGATATCCAGATGCCCAGGAAGGAGCTACCGGGTCTGAAGAGAAAAGCTGCGACGAGCCTAAACAGGCATTTTCCGGGCTATCGAAATAACCTGAAAACTCTGAATTAGAAAAAAATCGGATTTTATAACCAGTAGAGAACGTGGCATCAACGTTAGCTGCGGCCGGGGATGTGGCTAATACGGTGGTAACGAATATGAGTAAGCATCGAAAGATCATTGGGTAAACTCCAGATGACAGGCACAAAAAAGGCCCCTTACGGAGCCTTCACATGACGTGTGCCGTATTACGAAATTCTTCCTGTGTAATAGCCGTAAACGAACGAGGCGTTCAGGGCTACTGCAAGCAGAACAGTGACCAGCATTAGCTTTTACGCAGCATGCCCATCACGAAGCCGACACCAACGCCAATAGCAGCGAGGCCGATGATGCCGGCAATGGCTAAGCCGTAGCTGGTTTCACCGGCGGCGAATGCACCTGTGATATCTTCATCATTAATGGCGAAGGACTGAGCAGACAGAGCAGCGCCTGCTGCAACGAAACCCGCTTTTGCCATTGTTTTATTCAAACGTTGTGTGATTTTTTTCATGGGAAATTACCTTTATTTAATTAAGAACGGTTCATCGTTTTAACTACGACCCCGGCAATGTGCGCGCCTGCAAATGAGAGCAACAAACCGCCAGTAATGGCCGCAAACAGAACGGGATCAAAATCAGTGAGAATTTGTGAGAGCTGATTAAGATCCTGTTGCTGTAGAAGCGATTCGTAATCAGCCACTTGCCATGCTGAGCAAGCCACTTCGCCAGTGGGTTGTATGACCGGCTGATCACAAATCAGAATTTTTGCCATTAACTAGCCTTAGCTTTTTTGTCTGTCTGTTGCAGCGTTAAAGCGTGCTGGACGGTTTTGCCGCCAGCCGTCTTGTTGCGGACTAAAATTGTGCAGTCCATTGGATAAGCACTTTGATCAGTCGGAAGTTGATCAAATAAAACCTGATCGCACGCCATTTTTGCCGGAACGGTGCCTTTGTAATTCGGGTTGTCCGGATCACTGTTAACGACAAAGATCTGGTTAATTCGATTGCCATTGTCCGGCTGAAAAGACATGGCGCCGCAGATGGTCACTGGCATTGGGAATTGCATGTTGTTCATAGTGTTTACCTTTAAGTCCCTCTAAGAGTCGGTTGCTGGCGGTGAGGGTTACGCGCCAGCGCCGTTTTTTAATTAAAAATTTCAGACACCAACTCAACGTGCGGCGTCAGTTTTCCCTGGGCTTTTTCAAAGCGGACTTGTGCTGTGATGTTGAGAGGGTAAGAGCCAATATCGTCTGGCAGGTAACGGACAACTTCCGAGTCACATGGGACTTTTTGCGCGACGTATCCGGCACCGTTGGTTTCCGGAACGGCTACCTGTATGTAATAAAGAGCGATGTTATCGAACTCTATTTTTGTCTTACCGATTACGGTCATAGCCACATAGCTGGAGCCTGATGGCAGCATTTTCTTCATGAGCTTTTCCCCGCTTTGAATACTTCCGCGGCTGCACGCTTAAAACGTTCTAATCCTTGTGCGTTGAGTTCGTTGCGGATCTGGAGTGCGAAGCGGTGAATTTCGGCTTTGTCTTCGTCGGATAGAACCAGCCAAACCATGTAGCGCAGTGCGACTTCTGGCAGGTGTACAAATTCGTTTTTAAAGGCGGCTTGATATTCCATTAGAGCGACATGGCCGTCGATCTGGATCAGTTCAGCCTGCATAGGAATCGGTGAGGCGATTCTGAGGGCTGGTGCTGGCTGCTTATTAAGAGCGTCCATGCGGTATCTCCTTGCCTACTCAACAGCCGGGCCTTTTTGGGCTTTGCGGCAACCGTGGTAGGATTGGCGGTTAGTTTCGTTAACAAATGAGTGCTGCAACACTCACAGCTAAAGAATAGGAGCTTTAAGCATTATGATCAATAAATTAATCATAATGTTTAATTATTTTTGTCTATATGGATTCTACAGTCGATAGATTTCTTGCTTTAATTGAAGCGGAAGGCATAAAAATGCCATGGCTTGAAAAAGAAACGCAGATAGATGCAACCCGATGGAGATCAATAAAGCAGAGAAAAGTAATGCGAACCTCAGAGATGGAAGCAATACAGACTTTATTTCCGGAATATGCAATCTGGCTGAGTACTGGTATAGAAATACCGGAGGAAGGACACGTAAGCCCCATGACCAAGCGAGCACAAAGAGCTAACGGAAAATAGGGCAGGTTTGTCGCTAGCTAAAAGAGTGGCTGACAGGTGGAAGCTGTAACCACTCTTAGAAGGAATCAATCAAAAGTGTTTTCTGGCCACAAAAAGTAAATGCCATGAGCCCCTTTTCTGAATTCACCACCTTTAGATTTGCCACGATCTGTTAGATATAAACGACCTTCTTTTTCATCAAGGCAACCCATATAGACCAATTCTTTATTAGCCTTCTCGGTAGTCATTTTGTATTTCTTGGCTAACTTCGAAGTTGTCAGCTTGTTGTATTCGGTAGAATAAGCATCTGGTTTTTCATCTGATACAACCGCTTTAATGACCTTCTTGGCAACTAAGGCAGCTTTAGAAACGACTCCAGCCTGGCCAGAATCTGCGTTATCAGAAACTTCCTGAACCTTTGATATTATTTGATTCTTAATCTCCGCGACCGGAGATTCAACCTTATTACTAATTCTCAGCAATCTCTGGACTTCATCAAAACAATCATCAAAAGCATCGTTATCTACCTTCTTACTAAGTAGAACCCCCATCTCAAAATTGTTTACCTGGCTGAACTCGTAAAGATTCATGCTAGAAACAATGGCATTGCTGCTGTTCAGATAACACTTAGCGTGCAGATCTCGATAGAAATACAAATCGATGTGAGGTTGAGACTTAACCCAAGTCAGCTGAGCACTCTCTGCTTTCAATACTTCTTTACCATAGATAATACTAACCCGCAGGCCAGAACCTTCCATATCCGAGAGTAACTCTTTGATTTTATTGCTAAATTTCAGGTAAGGACTAACAAGGATAAGGTCACTATTAGTCTTTTTGATCAATTCTTCCAAATAAGCATTGATCATGGCGGTTGTGAGGAATTTAGACATAACTTCCTGTTATAGAACTATAAAAGATGAGCAATACTAACACAGGGGTTAACAAGCCTTAAATTTTCGGTTGTTTTGACTCTATCTGACACCGGGTGAAATCTTGTATTTTTGGATTTTTCTCTATATTTCAAAGAGTTAGTTTGATTTGTCCACAATTTTGACATGGTAGAGGTCCCCAGTTCGAATCTGGGTAGTCCTACCAAAATTCGTTACAAAAAAGGCGCTTTTATCAAGCGCCTTTTTTGTGTCTGTATGATGGCCTTATCGTTATTCTTTCAGCTCCTGAATAATCTGCTCCGCTTCCGCCCGGGCAGTTAGTAACGCATTGACACAATATACATCCAGCTGACCTTTCGCGGTCATCTCCTGCAACTCATTAAACGCCTCATCAACGCTCCAGGGCTGTTTATAAGGTCGCGCACAGGTCAGTGCATCAAAAATATCAGCAACGGTGACAATCCGGGCTTCAACCGGAATCTGATCAGACGTTAAGCCATTCGGATAACCACTGCCATCCAGCAATTCATGATGACAGGCAACAATATTGCGCAGAATTTTCGAGTCGCGAAGATTCTGTAAGCCATGAGTATTCAGCAAATCATCAATCAGCCGCACACCCTGCTCAACATGACTCTTCATCACTGCTTGCTCACTTTCAGTCAGGCCATTTGGCTTCAACAAAATGTCGTCAGGAATCCCCAGTTTGCCAATATCATGCAATGCAGAATAGAGATATACATGCTGGATAAACTCGCTGGAAAGCTGGTAATGCGAAGCCACTCCCTGAGTGATCAGGCGTGATAAACGTGCCATCCGGGCAAGGTGTTCGCCGGTCTCAAAATCACGCACGTGCACCATGCCATGGACGGTTTTAGTGGTCGCCAATAACGAATTAACTGCCGATACTTCCGACAGAATGGCCATAACGATCAGGTTGCCATGCACCAGTACATCACGTTGAGCTTCAGCATTCAGGGTCGAAGTCTGCTGACTGTCGAACAACAGAAAACCAATCAGGTCATCCCCGGCAAACAAGGGAACAATAAACGAGCAGTCACAATCATGTGTCGCCAACCAGGGCGCCAGGAAAGGGTCGGTGGTTACGCTTTCGTCAGCAGCCTGTACCAACTGTCCGTGACGGCTGCTGGCTATGTGCTTCAGCGCCCCGCAATTCCGATAAACCGCGTGATGATTGCGCCGCACAGAACGGCTTTGCCGATTGCTGCTGACAAAAGCTTCAAGCAAGCCGGTAACCGGGTCGTACAAGGCACAGGCAACACGATCAATCGCAGCCACAGCGTCGAGGATACTCTGGTGGATATCATCCAGACGCTTAGCCAGACTTTCATTCTGGCTTAACATCAACGCCTGATACGGCAACGTCATAGTGGTGACCCTGTAAAAATTGAACAGCTGTTTTCAGAACCCGCCATAATACCAGATTACGAACTAATCATTAGTATATGAACGCCACCCTAGCTGTTCTCAATCACCTTCTGCTTCATTTCATGCAACAAGTCACGCAGTCGCGCCGCTTCCTCAAAATCGAGGTCTTTCGCCGCTTTAAACATCTGGTCTT
This sequence comes from Bacterioplanoides sp., assembly GCF_965219715.1. Lineage (GTDB taxonomy): Bacteria > Pseudomonadota > Gammaproteobacteria > Pseudomonadales > Oceanobacteraceae > Bacterioplanoides. The sequence goes on along the minus strand of NZ_OZ244785.1, from coordinate 4,772,937 downwards.
CAACCTCTGCCACACGCTGCACCAATTTAGCAGCCGGCAGTGATTTCCAGTCTTCTGTTCCGTATCCTGCTGCGTCTTCAGCGACCTGGCGCACACGATTGCCTTTACCCCGGCCCTTGGATTTTTTACCCGGTGGTGGTCCAGCCTCAAGAATATCTTCAACAGATTTGGTCACACCTTTCGGTACGATGCCATGCTCTTCGTTGAAGGCAATCTGCTTTTCACGACGGCGATCGGTTTCATCCATCGCTCGTTGCATCGAATCGGTGATCCGGTCTGCGTAGAGAATTGCTTTACCGTTAAGGTTACGTGCCGCCCGACCAATGGTCTGAATCAGTGAACGCTCCGAACGTAAGAAGCCTTCTTTGTCAGCATCAAAAATCGCGACCAAAGAGACCTCTGGAATATCCAGACCTTCCCGCAATAAGTTAATACCCACTAACACATCAAACTCGCCGAGGCGCAGATCGCGGATAATTTCTACCCGTTCAACGGTGTCGATATCGGAATGCAGATAACGCACACGAATATTTTGCTCCAGCAGGAAGTCGGTTAAGTCTTCCGCCATGCGCTTGGTTAACACGGTAATCAGAACCCGCTCACCTTTGGCGGTACGCTCCTGCAGCTCATGTAATACGTCGTCCACCTGACCAGTTGCCGGGCGTATTTCTAATTCAGGGTCAATCAACCCGGTTGGCCGAACGACTTGTTCAACCACATGATCCTGATGATCCTGTTCGTAGTTACCCGGAGTCGCCGATACAAAAATGCACTGCGGCACAATTGCTTCCCACTCTTCAAAACGCATCGGACGGTTATCCAGCGCCGATGGCAGACGGAAGCCAAATTGCACCAGGGTTTCTTTACGGGAACGGTCGCCGCGGTACATACCACCAATCTGAGGAATGGTGACGTGAGATTCGTCGACAAACACCAACGCATCTTTGGGAATGTAATCAAACAGGGTTGGCGGTGCATCACCTTCTGAGCGACCGGATAAGTACCGCGAGTAGTTTTCGATCCCGGAGCAATATCCCAACTCTCGCATCATCTCGATGTCATAACGGGTACGTTGCTCGAGACGCTGGGCTTCTACCAGAAGGTTATTGTCGCGGTAATACTCCAGACGTTGTTTTAACTCGTCTTCAATACCATCGATGGCGCCAAGAATGGTTTCCCGTGGTGTTACATAGTGAGTTTTTGGATAAATCGTTACTCGCGCCAGGCGTGAGCGAACCTCACCGGTCAACGGATCAAACAAAGAGATTTGTTCAATCTCGTCATCAAACAGTTCGATACGAACCGCTTCGTCATCGCTTTCCGCCGGGAAAATATCAATCACATCACCACGCACCCGATAAGTACCGCGGTGGAAATCCAGATCGTTCCGGGTGTATTGCAGTTCCGCCAGACGACGTAACACTGTGCGCTGATCAACCTCATCACCGCGTACCATATGCAGCATCATTTTCAGATAGGAGTCCGGATCACCCAAACCATAAATGGCCGACACAGTCGCAACAATCACAGCATCACGGCGTTCCATCAACGCCTTGGTTGCTGACAACCTCATCTGTTCGATGTGTTCGTTTACCGAGGCGTCTTTATCAATAAAGGTATCGGACGCCGGAACATAAGCTTCTGGCTGGTAATAGTCGTAATAAGAAACAAAGTACTCGACGGCGTTGTTAGGGAAAAATTCTTTAAACTCACCATACAACTGGGCTGCCAGAGTTTTGTTATGCGCCATAATAATCGCCGGGCGCTTACACTCTGCGATGACATTGGCCATGGTGTAGGTCTTACCGGATCCCGTTACCCCAAGTAGCGTTTGCTTAAGCAATCCCGCTTCAACCCCCTGAACCAACCCCTTAATGGCCGTCGGTTGATCTCCGGCGGGAGAATATTTTGACTGCAGTTCAAATGCCTTACTCATCAGGATTCCAGAAAGTCGTTGTTTCGCTAAGTAACAGTTTCGATTAGAATTATACGGATTTTTTACGGCAGTAGTTGTCAGTTGAGACAGAAACTCACAGCGAACTGCTTTCCCACCACGCGTTTATTGAGGATACACACTTGGACCTGCAATTGTCTGATCGCGTTCAACAGATCAAGCCTTCTCCTACTCTGGCGGTAACCAACCGTGCAGCAGAACTGCGAGCGGCAGGCAAAGATATTATTGGCCTGGGCGCTGGCGAGCCGGATTTCGATACTCCACAGCATATTAAAGATGCAGCCACCAAAGCGATTGCTGATGGCTTCACCAAGTACACCGCGGTGGATGGTACTCCGTCTCTGAAGAAAGCGATTATTGACAAGTTCAAGCGTGACAACGGCTTAAGCTATGAGCCAAACCAGATTCTGGTGTCTTGTGGCGGTAAGCAAAGTTTCTTCAACCTGGCACTGGCTCTGCTGAACCCAGGCGATGAAGTGGTTATCCCTGCACCTTACTGGGTTTCCTATCCAGATATGGTGAAAATCGCAGAAGGCGTGCCGGTTGTTGTTGAAACTGACCAGAGCGCCCGCTTTAAAATGACAGCTGAACAGCTGGACGCTGCAATCACCGAAAAAACCCGACTGGTTGTCATCAACAGTCCGTCAAACCCTTCTGGTGTTGCCTATACAGAATCAGAATTGAAAGCACTGGCTGACATTCTGAAAAAGTACCCGAACGTACTGATCGCGACTGACGATATGTACGAGCACATTTTATGGGCCGAAGGTGGTTTCCATAACATAGTGACAGTTTGTCCAGAGCTTTACGACCGTACTCTGGTTATGAACGGTGTCTCCAAGGCTTACAGCATGACTGGCTGGCGTATCGGCTACGTTGGTGGCCCGCAAAAGCTGGTTGCTGCAATGAAGAAAATTCAGTCACAAAGCACCTCCAACCCAACCTCTATTGCCCAGGTAGCTGCTGAAGCGGCACTGAATGGTGATCAGGGTTGTGTTCAGGATATGCTGAAAGCATTCAAAGAGCGTCACGACTATGTGGTTGCTGCACTGAATGATTTGCCTGGCGTTGAGTGTGTTGAAAGTGACGGTACCTTCTACGCTTTCCCAAGCTTCAAGGGAGCCATGGAAGCTGCAAGTATCGAATCAGACGTCGACTTCGCAGAAAAAATGCTGAACGAAGCTGAGGTTGCACTGGTTCCTGGCTCTGCATTTGGCACTCCTGGCCATATGCGTTTGTCTTTCGCAACCAGCATGGATGTTCTGCAGGAAGCAATCAGTCGCCTGAAAAAAGCACTGAGCTGATCTGAGCACCATCTGACAAGACAAACAAAAAGGCCGCCCTGTTAAGAGCGGCCTTTTTTTGTATTTTCAGCATTAAGTCAGGAAAGCTACCAATCCAACTCTGTTTTGATAAACGGGATCGTCAGTTTGCGCTGCGCAGATAATGACGCCTGATCCAGCTTATCCAGCAGGTCAAACAACCCCTGCATATCACGGGGGCCGCGCGTCAATATAAAGCGCGCCACGTCATCACCCATGTTTAAACCGCGACGCTTGGCACGCAACAATAACGCCTGGACCTTATCTTCATCCTCTAATGGCTCGACCTGATAAGTCATCCCCCAAGTCAAGCGGGAGACTAAATCCGGTAAGTTAACACCAATCGATTTAGGGCTGTTATCAGCGGCAATCAACAGATGCCCCTGACGATCGCGTATCCGATTAAACAAGTGGAACAACGCTTCTTCCCACTCCGGATTGCCAGTGACGGCCTGAATGTTATCAAGTGCGACCAGCGGCAGTTGTTCCATTGAATCGAGCACAGCCGAGCTGTATTCCGCCAACTCATCCAATGGTAAATAAACGCTCTGGTGCCCCAGGCCTTCTGCATAATGACACGCTGCTTGTAACAAATGACTGCAACCAACGCCGTTGGCGCCCCAAAGAAAAATAAAAGGTTCTCCATGGGTGGTCCATTGACGTTGCAGCTCATGCACAACCTGCTCGTTCGGGCCAGCATAATAGTTAGCAAAACGGGCATCATCGCGAATGGCGACCGATAATGTCAGCTGCTGTTGTGGCTCAACAATGGCCATATTTTCCTGCGTCATAACCTACTTATATTGCCCCCAGTGCAATACACCGGCTTCTTCACTGATGCTCAGGCGTTTATCGAGCGCCATCACACTCCAGACATGTTGCCAATCGGCGGCAAGATCGAGAGCCAGTGTAAGACGGGTTCCATCTACTTTTAATAAGCTTACGTTATTTATGGCCACCTTAGAATTCAGATACATTAATAATTCATGGTAAGAGGCGAAATTCTCCACCCCCGTCACCTGTAACTGAAATCCTTGAGGCTGAGCCACCGCGTTCGTTTCAACCGCGTATTGAGATGCAAAATAACTGGCGACCTGATCTGCGACTAAACGCAAGACGCCTTCAGCATCTTCCGCCTGAGCAGACAAGGCCAGTGTCGTTTGCTGGTGAAACAAAATACCACTGTAACCCCAGCCTTCCTCAGATGCCGGACTTAAACGGCCAGCAACCACTGCATCCGCCTGATAACGGCTCGAAGCCACCTGAATGTCTTGCTTGAATAGCCCCCACAGCTTTTCCAGCGGCAACACCAGCTCATCGGCAAGATCCAACGTTGGCCATAACACTGGTAAACCACGTTCTGACATGACACGCTCGACCAATACCGCCCAGGCACCACTGTCCTGATTCAGAAATTGTCTTTGAGTGTCTTCTTCAACGGCTTGCCAGATGAGAATAAGAGGCCGGCTTTTCCCCCAGATCGGTTCACCGGCGTTACGAAGCAACCGATCAATCAGGTTACCGGCAAAAATCACTTGCAGACGAACGGAGTCATCCACCTCATCCCGGGCGTATCGATAACGCTTTACCAAACGGTCGGCACTGGTAAGTTGCTGTTGTATCGCCGGATTATCTAAAACCGTTTGTTTACCAGACACTTTGATCAGCACTTGTTCGAGTGCGAGTGCCATTCCAGCCTCACGGTTTTCCGCCGTCTGATCAGCCACTGAAACGTCGACCTCATACAGGTCTGAAACCATTACAGCAGCGGAAAAACTCGACCAAAGAGTCAGCATTAACAACAAAAATTGGCGCACAATCAGCCCTTACTTCCAATCGAAATCGATCAATTGGGGCGTATTGTGCCACGACGTGTAAATTTAACCAGTAGTCAGGGGAAAAATTGGCGAAAACAGAGCAATTGCGGGATGCGCTTGCCATAACAAATCGTTAGAATACGCGCCTTTCCATTAGCCAACCTGTGACAACGGCATGAGCGAACAGCAATCTCCTGAAAAACAATCCCTTAGCTACAAAGACGCAGGCGTCGACATCGACGCAGGTAATGCTTTAGTTGATCGAATTAAAGGTGTTGCTAAGCGCACCCGCCGCCCGGAAGTTCTGGCTGGATTGGGTGGCTTTGGCGCTCTGTTCGAATTACCTCAAGGTTACAAGCAACCTGTTCTGGTTTCCGGTACCGACGGCGTTGGCACCAAACTGCGCTTAGCCATGGACCTGAATAAGCATGACTCCATTGGCATCGACCTGGTAGCCATGTGTGTTAACGACTTGGTGGTTGCCGGTGCAGAACCTCTGTTTTTCCTCGATTACTATGCGACAGGCAAGCTGAATGTAGACGTAGCCGCTGCAGTGGTTGAAGGCATTGGCGAAGGCTGCTCCCAGGCTGGCGCCTCCCTGGTTGGCGGCGAAACCGCTGAAATGCCAGGAATGTATGAAGGTGAAGATTACGACCTCGCCGGATTCTGCGTTGGTATCGCAGAAAAAGAAGACATCATTGATGGCACAAAGGTTCAGGCAGGCGACAAGCTGATTGCTCTGGCATCAAGCGGCCCTCACTCCAACGGCTACTCACTGATCCGCAAAATTATCGAAGTATCCGGCGCCGACTTGAGCGGTGAACTGGACGGTCAGCCGTTAACGGATGCCCTGATGGCGCCAACCAAGATTTATGTTAAATCGACTCTGAAGCTGATCAGCACTTCTGACGTACATGCCCTGTCACACATCACCGGTGGCGGCTTCCAGGAAAATATCCCGCGCGTTCTGCCAGAAAACTGCAAAGCGGTTATCGACAGCAATAGCTGGCAATGGCCTGCTGTTTTCAACTGGCTACAAGAACAAGGCAACGTCGAAACGGCGGAAATGTACCGCACCTTCAACTGCGGCGTTGGCATGATCATCGCACTGCCAGAAGACAAGGCTGATGCGGCCGTTGCATTACTGAACGCAGAAGGTGAGCACGCCTGGATCATTGGTGAGATCCAACCCCAGGCTGAAGGTGAAGCCCAGGTTCAATTCACTGGCAAACACCAATTATGAGCGTAGACACGCTGAATGCGGGCAGCCTGCCCGCAGAGAAAGAAGACAAACCTCAAATCGTTGTACTGATATCAGGCAGTGGCTCCAACATGGTCGCCATTGCTGATGCAGTAAAAAATGGCGATATCGACGGCGAAATTGCCGCTGTTATTTGTAATCGTCCCGAAGCTCCAGGCATTCAGAAAGCAAAAGATCGCGATATCGAAACTCAGATTGTTGACCACAAAGAATTTGCCAGCCGCGAAGACTTTGATGTTGCACTGATGCGAGCCATTGATGAATATCAACCAGACCTCGTTGTGCTTGCCGGCTTTATGCGGATCCTTACGCCATCGTTTGTTATTCGCTATCACGGACGCATGCTGAACATTCATCCGTCTTTACTGCCTAAGTATCAGGGGCTGAATACACATCAACGCGCTCTTGATGCTGGAGATGAAAAGCATGGGGTTACTGTTCATTTTGTAACAGAGGAGCTGGATGGCGGCCCCAATGTTATCCAGGCTGTTGTTCCTGTTTATGACGGTGACGATGCGACCAGCCTGCAGCAGCGAGTTCATACTCAGGAACACATTATCTACCCTATTGCAGTTAAATGGTTTGTGAACGGTCGCTTAACTATGAAAGGCTGCAATGCCATGCTTGATGGAAATGTGATTCCTAACACAGGCTTGCGTCTGGATCTGTAAATAGCTAACCGCACAGCGAGTTTGGCTATATACTGACTGGCAAATGGACTTGCCGGACAAGCTTTATGCTTAAGCAGCTACTGATTTTTCTGACCTTTTTCAGCACCATCACCAGTGCTAACCCACAGCTTTCTGCAATTAATGATGATTCAGCTCCTGCTGGGCAGGAGTCACAGGCCAAAATTACTCCCTTCACAGCTAAATATAAGACCGAATGGAAGATAGGCTGGTTCAGTGTTGATATTGATGCCAAACGAGAACTGAAAAAGATCGGCGACAATCGCTGGCAGCTTGTTTTCGAAGCCGAAACCGGTGCAGCTAAGTTAAAAGAAAGCTCCGAATTTACACTCTCCACAACCAAGCGCTTGCAACCACTGAACTACGAATATCGCGCCAGCGGTTTATTTAATGAAGATGATCGCACCCTGAGCTTCCACCCGAATGACAACTCGGTCCGGGATATGGAAAAGAACATCACCCATCAGAGCGTATGGCAGAATGAAATCCAGGACAATCTGACTTATATGCTTCAGGCGGGCCTCGATCTGGCGTCAGGAAAGACAGAGTTCAGTTACCCCGTGTTTGAAAAAAACAAAAGCAAAGATTTTCGCTTCAAAGTCATCGGCGAGGAGCAGCTGAAAACGAAAGCCGGCAAATTAGATACCGTCAAGGTTCAGCAAATACGCAAGAAGAAAGGTCGCGAGGTCTATGCATGGTTCGCAAAAGACAAGAATTATCTGTTAGTACGACTACTTGATAAAAAGAAAGGCAAGAAGCGCTACGAAATCAATGTGACCAAAATCAACATGCAAGATTGATAGGCTAACCAAGCCGATCTGAGGTAAAATCCCGCAACTTTAATTCCAGCGGGACTCTACCTATGCGACTCAGTGATGGCGACATCGAACAACGCTTGCAAGACAAAAGCATCACCATCACGCCAGCTCCTGATGCCGACGCCATCGCCGGCATCAGTGTTGACCTACGCCTCGACCACCGCTTCAGAGTATTCAGCAACAACTCAGCGACACACCTGGATTTATCTGGCGACAGAGACCAGCTCGAACGTGATATCGATCGCATCATGAGCAAAGAGATCGAGATCGCCAAAGATGAGGCATTGTTTATTCATCCAGGCGAACTCATCCTTGGCGCCACATTAGAATCCGTGACCATCCCTGACGACCTGGTGGGCTGGCTCGATGGCCGCAGCTCACTGGCACGATTAGGCTTAATGGTACATGTAACCGCAGGCCGCATTGATCCGGGCTGGGAAGGACAAATCGTACTGGAGTTCTATAACAACGGTAAATTGCCACTGGCCTTACGCCCAGGAATGGTAATCTGCGCCATGTCCTTTGAAACATTGAGCAACCCAGCCAAACGCCCCTATAACAAACGAGCAAATGCCAAATATCGCGATCAACAAGGCGCAGTAGGCAGCCGTATTTCGAAAGATTAAACAGAGAAAACAAAAAACCCGGCAATCGCCGGGTTTTTTAAAGCCAATCGGATCAGCTTAATTTTTATTTGAGTTGATCATCGCAGCTCGGATCAGAGCAACCATAATACCCAACATCAGGCCCAACACTGCAGCTAACACTGCGTACTTCATCATCTTCTTAACAGACACCACAAAGCCACCGCGAACCTGAGGTGCTGCTTGTGCTGAGTATAACTGCGCACCACTCTGCAGACTGATATCACGATAAGCGTTAAAGAAAGCATCGACATCCTGCTGAATACTGTTCAAGCGCTGCTCAATACTAGGCAAGGCGCTTTTGAGGATTTCGGTAGGATTCAAATCGCCATACGCACTACCAGCAACCCCCATCAGGATCGCCATTTCTTTTTCTAACGCCAGAAGGTCTTCCACAGCCTTTGTACGACGATCAAACAGCTTATTACGGTTCTCAACAGCACCCAGCTTTGTTCCCATCTGCAATAGCGAGTCAAATACTGATTGCTCTAACTGTAAGTTGCCCTGGCCTGAGTTTACTCGGCCAGCTCCACCATCAGAACCTTTAATTGAAGCCAATTGCGAAAGCGCAGAATCATATGAAGCAATCAGTTTGGTTAGACGCTCCTGCTCAAGCTTTAACAGCCGTTGACGAGCAAATAAACGAACCTGGATCGCAGGGTCAACCGATGCAAGGCTTGAAGAGTTAGAGTATGCAAACTCACGCAATGGACCAACATCAGTTCCTTCAAGCGCTGAGATTTCACGCTGTAAATCGCTCAGGCTCTTACCGGCGACCACAAGGCTTTGAGCTCCAGGCTCCTTTGTAAGACCTTCCACTGCACCAGAAAGAGATTTCAAATAGTTCGCTGCGGAATCATAGGTATCAATTAAATTACCACTCTGAGCAACAACAAATGGATTTATCGGGCGAGATATATCAAGGCTGAGCAAACCTTGTTCGACGCTGGCTTTAGCCCATACATCAACAATACGGCTAACTACATCTTCAGCCTGCACCGCAGATATCCCCGACCGCTCTAAAGATAAGTGTAGCGTTAAAAAACGCTGACTTTCTGTCTTCAGCTCAGCCAAAGCGTCTTCTGCAGAGATTTTAACATCAGCCGGGACTTTATTATCCTGAAGAATATTTCCCAAACTCAGCTCTGCACTGGACAACAAACTATTCGAATAACCAGCACTCAATGCAGCCCCCAGCCTAGAGGCAGAAACATCAAGCTCTAGAGAGGGGATAACACGCTCTAAAACCGATGTCGAGATCAAGTCATTTGGTGAAAAAGCACTGCCATTAGGATACCCCACTTCACCGTCAAAATTTAGCGTAATTGGGTATTCTACTTTAGTTATCGCAGACAAGCTCCCCTTGAAAAACTGCAAAGTTATAACCGCAGCCACAGCCAGAATTATAAATGCAAAAACCAATCCCCGTTGACGCCAGAGATTACGAAATAAGTCTGTCAAGCTGATTTCATCAGAATCTGGGATTACAGAGCTATTCTGCGTTGAGCTTCCCAACTGCTGGTTCATAAGATCTCCATAGTTCATAAGTTGAACAAAGCTTATTTAAAAGGCCCTGAGCCTTATACTTGATACAAAGAATACTGGATGCATTGATACTCTTCAAAGAAAACAAAAGCAATTCTCAGAAAAAGTGAGCGCAAAGTAACGTTTCGACCAAATCCTCAGAGCAAGAAATTGAATATATGTTATATTGGGAGCGTCTCTATCTGGATACTGTATCGGACATACGGAATGCTGTCTTACTTGCTAAACACTAAGCGTTCAATTAAACGCTTGATTACCCTTTCTTACGATGTTGTTGCAATACCCGCTGCTATATATATGGCATTGGCATTGCGCCATGGTGATATTCTGCCAACTATTAGCTTAAATGTTTTATTTAGCATAGGAATCACGGCATTCACAACCGTTCTTGTTTTTATACGATTGGGCTTCTACAGGGCGGTGGTTAGATTTATGACCAGCAAAGCTTTTAGCTCATTAGGAGTAGGTATATTAATCTCAGCGATGATATTGGGCACCAGCAGCTTTTTGGCACAAGCATCCGTACCGCGCTCAAGCATTATTATTTATGTATTTACAGCCTTTGCCTTGCTTGCACTTCCCCGACTATTTATCCGTAGCATTATCACACAGCAAGGAAAAGCCGGTGCTCAACCCGTTGTTATTTATGGTTCTGGCCAGCAGGGATTAGAACTCAGTCACTCACTGGCAGCCAATAAAGAATATCGACCAATTGCGTTTATTGACGATTGTAAAAAGAAGCAAGGGACGCAAATTAACGGACTGAAAGTTTTTGCAGCCAATGAGCTGGATGAATTGCTAGAAAACCACCCTTGCCGCAAAGTATTACTCGCTCTCGGCAACACCAGTTTCTCAGAGCGTAAACAGTTAATCGAAAGACTGGCAGTAAAAAAACTGGAAGTACTGACGACACCAGCTGTTGCCGATATAGTCAGTGGCAAAGCAAAGATCGAAGAAATTCGCGAAGTTGAAATCGAAGACCTGCTCGGGCGAGATGCAGTAGACCCACAAAAAGACCTGATTTGCCAAAATATTAGCGATAAGGTAGTTCTTGTCACTGGCGCCGGCGGGTCAATTGGCTCCGAGTTGTGCCGTCAGGCAATCCGCCAGAAACCAACCCAGTTGATATTACTCGAACTTAATGAATTCAGTTTGTACTCCATTGAGCAGGAGCTCAACCGAATCAATGATGAAGAGCGACTCAACGTTAAATTGATCTCTATCCTTGGGTCAGTACAGCGCCAGAATCGTTTGGAAACGATATTCAAGACCTTCAAAGTTCAGACGATCTACCACGCAGCGGCGTATAAGCACGTACCACTGGTAGAGCACAACGTAGTAGAAGGCGTCCGTAACAACGTATTCGGCACCTGGTACTGTGCTGAAGCCGCAATAACCGCCAGCGTGGAACGATTTGTATTAGTATCAACGGACAAAGCTGTGCGCCCTACGAACGTGATGGGAACATCAAAGCGCTTAGCAGAGCTGGTATTGCAAGCATTAAACGAACGCCAAAGTGAAACCCTGTTCTGCATGGTTCGCTTTGGCAACGTGCTAGGTTCTTCTGGCTCGGTTGTGCCTCTGTTTCGTAAGCAAATAAAGAGCGGCGGCCCACTTACGGTAACACACCCGGACATTATTCGATATTTTATGACGATCCCAGAAGCCTCTCAGCTGGTTATTCAAGCCGGAGCTATGGGCAAAGGAGGTGATGTATTCGTGTTAGATATGGGGGAGCCAGTAAAAATTACCAACCTTGCCAAAAAGATGATTCAACTATCAGGCTTAACAGAAAAAACAGAAGAAGATCCTAACGGTGATATTGAAATTCTATTTTCAGGCCTTCGTCCAGGAGAGAAACTGTACGAAGAGCTATTAATAGGAGCTAACGTAGAAGGCACCAACCACCCACGTATAATGACAGCAAACGAAGTATTCCTGAGCTGGCCTGAAACTCACAACCTACTCCATCGATTAGATAAAGCCTGCCATGAATTCAGGGTAGAAGATGTGATTAGTTTATTGCTAGAAGCTCCAGCGGCTTACAATAAACAGGGCGATTGTCCTGATTGGGTGATGAATGCAGGAAAATAAGGGAAAAGGCAGCGTTCAGCTAACTTTAAATCTGCTACCAGCCCCTATACAATTCAATAGCTGCAAAAAATTAAAATAATTTATGGTGGATAATGCCTAAATAATTTCGACGTCAGTTTGCGCCAGCAACTATGACATCGATACATCACCCTCGTTAATCTGGGCCAACACCATATACCAAGTCGCATGTCATAAACACTCAACGAATCTCGTGCTTCGATCAAGCTATACCAATTAAATGGCTCAAACTGGGCTCATTTCGCCTTTTAATACGATCCACAGCTGCGAAAAGTCATTTAGCTTGGTTTTAATAATAGATACCATGAACGCAAAATGGGCTTCCAACTGAGGGCACATCAACTTTTATTGCACGAAATTAAACAGAACAAACGACTTTTTATTACGCACAACCCGATCCCGCTTGAGCAAAAAAGATCCACTATCGGATATACCGATAAAATATTTAATTACAAATATAGGAAAACAGAAGATCTGCCTATATAAGGGAAAAATAAAATCAAACACTCGCAACACATAACTATTTCCTGCTATTAATATCAGCAACGGTCGCTTTAATGCCTTCTTCAATCGTGCAAGGTGGCCTCCAAGCAAGTAACTGCTGCGCTTTGGTACTATCCACTTGTAAGTTGCCCACTAGGCGATCCATAACAGCTGTTTTACCGATCAGCCTGCCAGCCAACTTAAACAACCAAACAGGTACGGGAAACAACAACGCAGGTTTATTTATGGCTTTACGAATGGTTCGAATCAGATAACTTAGGGACAAATCTTTCCCGTCCGAGATGAAAAAGGTTTGATTAGCGGCATTAGGGTGGTCAACACACTGAATAATAAAGTCCACCAAATTCTCCAAGTAAACCATACTTCGCTGATTATTCACTAAAGCGAATGGGAGAGGAACGGACAGCTTGCATAGTTTAAACAAACTAAGAAAGTTAGCCTTAACGCCCGGGCCATAGACCAAGGGTGGGCGAATAATTACCAGTTCAATCCCAGTTTCTGCAGCAATTCTTTTTAACGCTTCTTCAGCTTCATACTTAGATTGCCCATAAGCGTCTTCAGGCGCAGCAGCCATAGATTCATTGTAGGCATTCTTTCCGCTGGTGCTTTCTCCCGATACTTTTACAGAGCTGATAAAGATAAAGCGCTTAACACCAGCAACTGCAGCCTGGCGAGCGAGATTTTCACTACCAGCAACATTTATTTTCCGGTATTCGGTTAAAGGATCTGCCACTTCTTCTTCCATAATATGCGCACGGGCTGCGGCATGTATAACAACGTCAATACTGGGTAGCACCTCGCTAAAATCAGTATTAGAGTCAATATTGCCGACAGCTCTAGCATTCTTGGGAGAATATTTATTTATTTTACGGACCATTGGTATGAAGCCGTAATTCCTAATATCGAGCTGTTCACTAATAGAAGTTCCGAGAAAACCATTAGCACCCGTTAGTAGAACTTTCATTCAGTCCCTCTTATTAAAAAAGCATGTATTTAGAACACCCCAACTTCAGCAACTAAATCATTGACAAACTACTGATTGGCACGCACTCCAATATATAAACGTAACAGCGGCTCTGTATTCGAAACCGGATGTCCATACACCACTCCGATAATTCAAGACTACACGGGAACACTCATACGTTCCGCCAACCAGTAACAACGGAATAATACGGCTATCACAATAAGCAAGTCACAAAAATAATGGTGATTATGCCCCAGCGTATTTGTCTTTTAAACGAACGATATCATCTTCACCTAAATATGAGCCCGACTGAACTTCTATTATCTCCAAAGGAATGACCCCTAGGCTTTCCAGAGCATACACCTGCTCAATCGGAATATAAGTAGATTCATTTTCTGCGACCAGGTAAGTTTCTTCATCATGAGTCACACTTGTTGCTCCAGACACTACAATCCAGTGTTCTGCTCTGGTGATGCATTTGTACCGACAACTTTCCCCCAGGATTAACCGTAATGCGTTTGACCTGGTAACGCTCGCCATTGTCAATGGAGTCGTACTTACCCCAATGACGATACACTTCACGATGATTATGATGTTCCGTTCTACGCTGTTTTTTGATATCTGCGACGATATCTTTAATATTCTGGACTTTACCTTTATCTACAATTAATACGCATCGGGAGTATCAACAACAAGGTTTTCCACCCACCAATGTCGTAACTAAACGCTTTTCAGAAAAACAAAACTATTTTTTGTATCTTTTAAAACAGTATGATTCTTAACGTTTTTACCCAGCAGAGCGTTGCCGTCTTCGCATTTTTCTGCGATTTCCCATAATGCAGCCCAGCACCAACATCACAGGAGTTTCTTCAGTGTTAGCGTTTAGCAAATGCAATGCCGCCAAAGCAATCGCGGGAGCGGTATTACGACCAACAGGCTCTAACAAAATATCTGCATCGGACTTCTGCTGCCGCATTTGCTCAGCTACCAAAAAGCGATGTTCTTCATTAGTAATAACAATGGGCTTACCGGAGCTTAAGCCATCCAGTCTCGCGGCTGTTTGCTGTAACATTGTGAGATTGTTTCCCAATGCCAGAAACTGCTTAGGAAAAGCTGTTCGTGACATAGGCCATAAACGTGTGCCTGATCCGCCAGCCATAATGACAGGAATAATCATAAAAAACCTTTGTCCTTCTGAAAGTACCATTTACTGTGTATATGTACTTCTGGATTCGTTAACAACTCGGCTTCGCTCTGCCAGCAATAATCATTATGCTGCTGCTCTGGCAATGACATATCAGCAGAATCAACCACTATTTCAAAACCATTTACAACGTAGTGTGTGGAAACAAGCTTGCCTGCTTCGGTAAAAATACTGTCGTCATAAAAATGTTCGTATAAACCGAGATAGGTAGCACTACATATCTCCGACTCAATTCCTATTTCGTCTTTGGTTAGACGTGTGAAAGCAGATTCAAGAGATTCATTTTTACGAATACGCCCGCCAGGAACGAACCAATATCCCTGAGCAGGCCGGTTGTTACGCCGACCTAATAACACATGTCCATTCTGATCTCGTACGACCAGATCGATGGAAACCAAAGGGGCCGCATCAACGATAGCTTCAAAGGTTTCAGCAGGTAAAAAGTCGTGAACAACCCTCCCCCCGGATACATCAGCCACGGAAGTTATCCTGGTTATTTAGGAACCACTTATAAGTCATAGACAAACCATCTTTTAAACTGATGCTATATTGCCAGCCCAGCTCTTTTAAAGTAGAAACATCCATTAACTTGCGGGGTGCGCCATCCGGCTTAGTAC
Organism: Bacterioplanoides sp.; assembly: GCF_965219715.1. GTDB lineage: Bacteria > Pseudomonadota > Gammaproteobacteria > Pseudomonadales > Oceanobacteraceae > Bacterioplanoides. The sequence continues at coordinate 4,757,486 of NZ_OZ244785.1, read as the reverse complement.
TGTCGAATACCACCTCTCCCTCAAAACCTACAACCTCAGCCATAGTCAATGCTAATTCCGCAATGGTACAGTCTACTCCGGTACCAACATTGATGTGAGATAACATGTCTTCGGTGCAGTTTTTATATACCTCATCGCTGGCATTCATGACAAAGATACTGGCAGCTGCCATATCATCGACATGTAAAAACTCTCGCATCGGTTTACCAGAACCCCATACCACCACTTCTTTATCACTATTCAACTTTGCTTCATGGAAGCGACGCATCAATGCCGGGATAACATGTGAGTTTTCTGGATGAAAATTATCATTTTCACCATATAGGTTCGTAGGCATCACACTCCGGTAATTGCGACTATACTGACGGTTATAGGATTCACACAACTTGATGCCAGCAATTTTAGCAATTGCATAGGGCTCATTGGTTGGCTCAAGAGTCCCCGTTAATAAAGCACTTTCCTTCATTGGCTGTTCAGCCAATTTTGGATAAATACAGGAAGATCCCAAGAACAATAAATCATTCACACCAGCCTGATGGGCTGCATGCACAATATTGCATTCCATCATCAGGTTTTCGTAAATAAACTCAGCTGGGTAGGTATTATTTGCAACAATACCCCCCACCTTTGCTGCTGCCAGGTACACTTCATCAATATTTTGTTGCTGAAAGAAATTGTGAACCTGTTGTTGATCCAGGAGATTAAGCTCGGAGCGGTCACGGGTAATCACTTCAACATCACGGCCAGAAGCACGTAACTGGCGAACAATCGCCGAACCGACCATACCCTTATGACCAGCAACAAAGATGCGTACTGTCATAACTATTTAGCCTTCCAGAGATACATTTACGTCATAACCATGCTCTTTTAACAGAGCGTGCTGTTTAGCCTTAGCCAGGTCAGCCTGTACCATCTCAGCGCACATTTCTTCAACGGTAATCTCTGGCGTCCAACCCAGTTTTTCTTTGGCTTTAGTTGGGTCGCCTAACAGAGTCTCTACTTCTGCAGGACGGAAGTATTTGGGATCAACACGCACGATAACATCACCAGCAGAGACTCCCGTACAGGTATCACCGGTAATCTTAGTGATGGTCGCTTTCTCTTCTACGCCTTCACCGGAAAATTCCAGCTCAATGCCTAGTTCTTTGGCAGACAAACGCACAAAATCGCGTACAGAAATTTGCTTGCCGGTGGCGATTACAAAATCTTCGGGATTATCTTGTTGCAGCATCATCCACTGCATACGCACGTAATCTTTGGCGTGGCCCCAGTCACGTAAGGCATCCATATTACCGAGATATAAGCACTTTTCGACGCCCTGGGAGATATTAGCCAATGCGCGAGTAATCTTGCGGGTAACGAAGGTTTCACCACGGCGTGGAGATTCGTGATTAAACAGAATGCCGTTACAGGCGTACATCCCATAAGATTCACGGTAGTTAACCGCAATCCAATAGGCGTACATCTTAGCAACGGCATACGGAGAACGTGGATGGAATGGAGTAGTTTCCTTTTGAGGAATTTCCTGAACCTCACCGTACAATTCTGAGGTAGAAGCTTGATAGAAACGAGTCTTCTTCTCCATACCCAAGAAGCGAATCGCTTCCAACAGACGCAGAGTACCAATTGCGTCGACGTCTGCCGTGTACTCTGGAGACTCGAAAGAAACGGCTACATGAGACTGCGCACCAAGATTGTATACTTCATCAGGCTGAACTTCCTTTAAAATACGGGTTAGATTGGAGGTGTCTGTCAGATCTCCGTAATGCATAAAGAAGTTAACATTTGACTCGTGGCGATCTTGATAAATATGATCGACACGCTCCGTGTTAAAAGAAGATGCACGACGTTTGATTCCATGAACTTCATAGCCCTTCTCCAACAAAAACTCAGCCAGGTAAGAACCATCCTGACCAGTAACCCCTGTGATAAGTGCGCGCTTCATATGTCAATTAACTCCTTTAAAGCTCTTATTCAAATAATTTGAGATTGAAAAAATAGCAAGCATCCCGACAATCATAACCAGAGAAACTTCAAGATAATACTTATATTCAACCAGAAAAACCTTCGTACATATAAAAACCAGAAGATAAGCAAGACTAGCAAGAACAACAACGAAGTTAGTTGAATCCGTATAATTGCCGTAGTATGAGTATATGGCAAAAAAAAGTTTCGCCATATATATACCTGCAAAAAGAGCCACCTGCCAAAAACCCAGTAGATACAAGTAAGCTAATAGCAAAGCAACAAATATTATCGAAAAATAAAAAAAACTAGTTCTGAGATCAACTCCTCTACTATGAAACACATTCAATGCGACATTAATAGGAAACATTAAAGCGGCATAAAATTTTTCAGAAAAGTCGAGAAACACAAGCTCCTCACCAGATAGATATGCCAGATCATATCTAGTACCAAAATAGACTAATAAAACACCATTTAGAAAAAAAAGGAACTTAGGAACTAACTCTAAAGAGATACCATAGACTTTACTATTTAAAAAGGATCTAAGATGGAATGCAGAAAACAAGTAGGCCACTACAAATATCAAAAAATAGAAATATTTAAAATTCCAAAAAGCCATCATGAAAACCAAGACCTGCGCCAGCACGCAAATAAATATTGCTGCTAGTGAGATGGGAACTACAACCCCATTCGCTCTGCATATTGAGTCTACGGTATTAACAACGACAACCGAAAAAGAAAATATGAATATAAGAAAGAACAATACTAAAGACTCATCACCGGTAAATACAGCCACAACACTTTCGTAATATATATAAGTTGTGCAATAGCTCGCAAGTAGACACAAAGCAATACTAATATAAAAAGAAGGCCTCTTCTTTTTAACAGAAGCAATAACAGATAAACCAAAATCAGCGATTAGTATCGCCTGTAGAGGTAGAATCATCAGTATCGACTCTGCACTACCAAAGCCGTACAGAGCTCCCACAAATATTGACAATAAAGTTAGCCAACCAAACTTCGTTAGGGTATATATAACTCTAATAGAGTAATCTCTGAACACTAGAAAAACCGTTTCCGTAACTTAAAAACAATACGATGAATTGGGTAAAAAACGTTATATAGCATACTAAAGTTCACATGCCCGGCAGGCTCGCAATTAAAAGCTACATAGCGAAGCAACAAATACCAGTCGTACAGTCGACCAAAGCTAGTAAACAATAATGGGTGAGCTTCCCATAGCTGAAAACGCCCTTTCAGAACATTAGCCAAATTACGCGATATTCCATCATCAGATTTACTGTAAAATACATCTGCATTATAAACATGAAAAAAAAATCCATTTTCTAGCGCCCTAATCCACATATCCCAATCTTTACAAGAAGCTAGCTTTTTACTTTGCCCCCCTAGGCTAACATAGTCCTCTCTATTAAAAATCACGCCACTCTGAGCACCAAAAGTATTTTTCCTTAGCTTGCCAGAATAACTAGAAATAGAGCTAGTACGCTTAATAACTCGTCCTCCTGATATTGCTATACTTCTTGGAAGTAATATCTGTTTAGATTGAATACCGTCAAGTTCTTTTTCAAAACGCTTAACATCATCGATCGTGATAAAATCATCTGAGTCAATCAACATGATCTTATTTGTATCTACTATATCTATACCTTTATCTGTAGCCAGCGCCTGACCTACATTCCTTTCAAGATATATAATATCAGCGCTTTTTTTTATGTCTGATAAAACTCCCTTGGGATCTTCAAAAGGACCATCAACTACTACAATACATTTGATATTATAGCTTACTAAACCAAGGCATAGCTTATTAACTTCATCAAAGCGCCCGACTGTTGGAATAATTGCTGTCAAATCAAGCATTACAATTCCTCTTTCTACATATAATCAAAGCCAATGGAAACCAACTCAACCCTATAGTTGAGGATATAGACAACAGAAAAATCCCCAAATACTTAAAATAAAATCTTATTATAAAGATAAAGAACAAAAAACCCACTCCTCCTATGGAGTATATAATATTAGAAAGAGCTGAAGTTGACCCCAAACTGTCTTCCCGAAACCGGCCAGGGTAATCGAGTGAAAAATTTACCATCATACTTTTATATTCGGACATTCCTATAGGATTTTTAGTGAACGAATAATATATCTGACCCACATCGTAAATCCTTACCTGCTCTGAGCGATGAAAGTATTCTATAAAAACCATGAAAAGATCAGGGAACAATAGAAAGCACGCACCAAACGTAAACAATATAAAAAAAGAAGCCAAGTTTCCCAAAAAGAACAGTTTCTCTTTAGTGAAAAACAATAAACTTAGCTCTACAGCTACTGGAATTAACAGCAATAATAAGGCCAAATCACTTCCAAGTATGAAAGTCACAATAGAAGTTATAGCATACATTACCCTAAGCTTATAGTCTCCAAACCAAACAATTGCCGCATATATAGCAATCAACTGTATATAATACATACTTGGCTCTGGCGCAAATTGCGAATAATACTCATAATTTGAGTTCCGCAAAGATAGAGTTTCTCTGACCTCTCCCCAAAAATTCAAGTCTACATAGTGTATCAATGCTCCAACTAACGTAATAGAAAAATAAACCCACAAAGCTCTGGACAGTATTGCAAAGTCTACTCTACGGAAAACTTCAAATGTAACGACATATCCAATTATTGACACCAATACCTTTATTGTTAATTCATCAAAGAAAAGAATTGAGTAAAACAATAAAAATGTTAGCAACAGCATTGGCACAAATAACACCCGATCTGAAGATACAAAAAAGCAAATAGCACCGACAACAATAAATAAAGGCTGAATATCAGATACAAGGATTCCAGGGATAAAAGGAAACAAAAATGTCAGTATAAATATAAATCGCAAAAACGCCATCAAAGAAGAACATCCCAGCTATTAAATCTGATATCGTTCAAATATTTTAAATAATTATAAATCCTATCCTTAAGCTGTTCGCGCTCAACTTTTGAAGAATACTTGCTTCGTAGTAAATTCAAGCAATCAACATAAGCCTCTGGGCCTGAGTCAAACGGAACAATCATATCCTTATCAATTTTACTTAGTATATCGCTCGGACCATGTGGCGCATCTCTTGCTACAACCAAACATCCATTAGCTAAAGCCTCGATGATAACTAACCCATACCCCTCATAGTTTGATGTAAATAACAAAGCACTTCCTGCTAAATAAGGCTGATCCAGCCAACCAGGAAAATCTATATTTAAAGTGGAAGCTTTCTGCTTTATTTTATTTGTAAGATGGCCCTCTCCAATCATAGATAATTTAAGCCCAGTATCCGTTCGACTAAATTCTCGAAACACGTCAACTGCAAAGATTGGGTCTTTCTGATGGCTGATACGCCCAACAAAGGACAACCTTGATATATCATTAAAAGCTCTTATTTTATAATCGTCCAATACATTAGGGGAGAATGAAACAGCATTATAATTTGACAACTTATAACCTCTGACCTCATCAGCCAAAGACTCAGACACACAATATACCTTAAAGCGATAGGTACAAATAGCAACCAAACTTTTGAGAATAATTCTTTTAAATTGCTTTAGCTCATTATTTCCTTCAAGCGTGCAGTGCAGCTGATAAACAGCGTTAACTCTAAAAGGTATAAGCAACATACAAAGCAACGGAAATACACCATTGATAACAAACAAGGTCTGTCTTCTATTCTTATACCACTTTAATACTGAAAAATATATTTCAGTGAGTGACAAAGTTTCACAAGAGTTGCAAATGTAAGGATTATTATCCCCCCCCCCTTTTTGCACATATGCAGATACAGTTACCGAAAAATTACGTGAAAAGTAGTCCATAAGTTTCTGATTAGAAACCTCCATTCCACCGTAGTACCTCTTAGGCAAAACAAAAGTAACGTTATCGATCATCTTATACTTTCCGCTCTTTAACCCAAAGATAAACATCACCAATTACTTGTCGTATATCATCCATCGTGATTTTGGCTACAAGTCTGCTTTCACCTGCCGCCACTGATCTACCAATATCTCCTTCTGGTTTAGTCAGATCAAAATCCAAAACATACTTACCATCTGTTTTCGATAACAATATTTCAGCCACCTCTCTTATTGATGTACAAAATTCTGGGCCAACTTGGTTCCTTTTTTGGATTTTCTCCAAGCTTAAAGTATTCAAAATTGACTCAACAGCTAATTGAACTGGAACCAATGCCCTTCCCTGCTTACCACTCCCCCAAACCGTCAAAACCTTAGGCTCATCATCAGGTAAAGACAACAACCTATTAACAATGCTTGGCAACATTTGTGATCTCTCACTCCAAAAATCACACGGAGTTCCAATTAAATTATGAAAATATATTACACCTACATTATCTGCCTCATCATACAAATTAAATAAAGCAAGCTCACCAAATAATTTTGCCCAGCCATATGTACTTTCTGGATTAGCTGGAAATAAATCTTTTGAGATAGAAACTTTCGCATCCAAGCTCCTCTGACTTGCTTGATTGAATACACATGCAGTTGAGGCATACAATACTTTACTAGCATCAATCATCTTGGAAAGCTTAAATGCTGCAATATCTATACTTGTATTTTCTTCCAATATCGAAAACTGATTATTAAAAACATATCCAATACCTGCAACAACATCGGCCAGATGAACAAAATATATATCTCCATGCTTACTTAAAAGCTTATCAACATTATCCTTAGAAATCTCTCGAACATCCTCTTCTATTAAATCGTATTTATTCTCTCCCCAGAGATTAATTGCATAATCTTTCATTCCGCGAATGTTAGAATCAATGACAGTAATACTATCAAAGCGAGAAAAGCTAGCATTGACTAGATTCGAACCCAACATCCCAAGACCACCAGTCACGACCAAATGTTTCATATATCATCTCCCATCAAAACATCATCCAAAGATACATTATACTTGTCTGCCCAAATACAAACTCCACAAAGCAATTGCGCCCAACCTGGATAAGTTTTTGCAAGCCTATAATTTAGAGACACAAATTTCGACCTATACTTATAGACCGATAGCAGTGCGTATATACTTTCACTATCCCGCTGAAAAATTGAATCCATTCCTTGCTTTCCTCCGGGAAAACCTTCGTAGTCCAAGTACTTATTTAGATACTTCCTGAGGTATTCTTTATTTCGGCCCGGAGTAAATTTTTCGGCCAATTCCAATCTAGATAAGTATGTTGCAATATCTTTATCACAAAAAGGGAGGAAGACCTGCCCGCTCCCTTCGTAAGAAAAAGTTTTAGTATATATTTGAAAATTATCTAGAAAACGCCCTCTGGTATTAACCTTGTAGTCCTCTATACATTTATCAGAAAATCTGTTATCTACATAATTCCAATATTTTTCGTATTCAGAAGTCATATAACTATTTAGACCACGCACTTCTGAAGAAACCGGAAAGTAATTGTAAGTAAATATCAATGATGCAGGCCTTGCCAGAAACCGAAAACGAGCAGGAAGGAACTTATGCAAATATTTGAGTTTATTGCCAACTAAACGCTTTAAGTAATATTTAATCATATCGTTTCTAGAGGGAATATGGCCTGAATATAGATCATTTCCTGAGCCATCAAAAATGATACTCGACCACTTTTCTGCTGCTTTCTGGGCAACAATGTAGTTAGGTGCACTCAAGTCGCCACAAAAGTAAGTCATTGAAGAATATGCATCTACCGCCCCCTCCCAATCAACATCAATGACTTCCATTTCATAGCCCAAGCTATCAGAAAGAGCCTTTGCCCTTTCATACTCATCGGGATTATTCAAAAAGAAAAGTTTAACCTTTACGTCTGACCTCAACCTACTTAACAATAGAGCAATTGCTGTTGAGTCTTTCCCACCGCTATATAGTATTGAAACTTTGGATTCAACAGGCACATTGACCTTGAAATATTCGTAAAATATCTCTTCAAAGCGTGACATATTGAATTTGCAACCACTTTTTGAAGACTTCGGAAATAAATCAGAATAGGAATAATCAACTTTCATTTCATCAAACGGTGCTATTGATTTAACACCATCAATTAGAGAATATGGTGGCGGAACGAATCCATTCAATAACAAATGAGTAAAGCCCAGCTTACTATACCGAGAGTGCGGAAGAAATTTTGGCAAAGCCTCCTCAACCCCATCTGTGTAAACGGGTAAGTAATTACTATTTCTCATTATAGCCTTCTTATAAAAAACAACTTTAGAAATGAAGAAATACAGTATTTAGCCACAGCTAATGGGACTCCTGAACCGTGCCTTCTAATCTTCTTTTCCATACTCAATAGATTCTTAAGAGGCGACAACAAACTATTATTAGAAATACCACCTGCAGCCATAACAAAAGATTGATCATTGGTATACTTCATCTTTAACTTATCAGTATCTAAAGTATAAAACCAAGCAGAGTCAGCTCCAACATTACCGCCTACAGCGAAGTCTCTCATCCTACTAGAGAGCAAAACATCTCTTTTGTACACGCTTCCAAAATGTGGAGGTAAAACCACCCCTGCTTTAACAAAAAAGCCCGGTGGCCATAATCGTACTCTCGATTCTCCAACAATTCTAATTCTCTCGAAATATATATCTGGCTCAGAAGCTAAGGACTTGAAGCGAGAAAGAAAGTCATTATCAACTAACAAGTCATCAGCACCTTGGAGAAAATAGAAATCGTATTTATATTTATCAATACACTTATCTATTCCGTCAAATAGCCCCTCATCAGTTTCATGATTTACAAAAATAGAATCGCAAAGCCCCTCAAGATGAGAATATTCACCTAAAGGATCTTGAATAATAATTTTATCAAATCTAACCTTCTGCTTAAGCAAAGCTTTAACAGCGTCTACAATCCGGTCGTCTCTAAAAACCGGCAAGATAGCGCAGACAGTAGCGCCACTCAGTCCACCCATAAGTTCACCCTCACCTCTAAAAATCGTTCCACAGCGCTTCCAGCAACAAAGCACTAAGACTTATTCTTAACTAAAAAACCAATACAATTATACTTTATATCAATCACTACCAAACAAGTCACGAGCATAAACTCTACCAAAGACATAGCTAATTTCTTCGCACGGGCGATTCGCTCCAATAACATCCGATACCTCTAAATCAGTGATCGTTCGGAAATGAAAAAGCTTGCCTCCTTCCAGTACCGGCTCGCACACCCAACCTCGACACCTATAGTCTTAATCAGTTTTATCACACCTTGGATTGTGGATGCACGGTAGTTATCCGAACCACTCTTCATCACTAAACTGTAAGTACTCAGTACTTTCAGGCTACGCTTAAGAGCCAAGCCCATAATAAGGACTTTTCGTTTGGTATTGGGATCTATAATAGCGCGCTACATTGTCATCACTGTCGTCGAAATTAACCAATAACTGTTTGGTGCCTTTCGGCAAACAATGATCACCAGTTATAGGATCTAACCTCATACATTCAATACTCTGCTTCGCGTTCAGTCCATGGATTTCAGTGCAACTCTCCAGCTCATTAAAATACCTCACTCGCATCGTCAGATAAGTATTGGAAAATAATTTAACAACTTCGGCTTCCGTACTGTTAGTAAACAGAATATCAATATTTGATTTTACTACACCTTCGGCTAGTAGGTTTACAGAAATCCATGCTCGCTCGCTTCGTGAGCCAACATTAATCCGGGACGGGTTTATCCAATCAAATGAGACCCCTCCCTTCCGCAGAAATTCTGGCGAGAACATCAACCATTCACAGTTTAGCTCTTCCCTAATACGCCATGTATACCCAACCGGTACTATGGAGTTAATAACCATTACTGCCTGTGGGTTAATAGTCATTACATCTTTGAATACCGCCCCAACTGACGGAGTAATGAAGTAGTTCGTTTCTACGTAGTAATCCGCTGGGGTCGCAATCACCACATAATCACCACATAATCACCACATAATCACCACATAATCAGCATTTTGATAAGCATCCCGCTTGTCCAGAGTTACCGCAAAGTTCAACTCTCTACAGGCCAAGAAATCGTTCATTTTCCAAATAGACTATCGGTGATTACTTGCTGCTCAGCAACCCAGCCTTTTCTGCGAGCAGGTCAACTACTACCACTTCAATATGCCGTGCAAGCAACATTGATTTAAAAGACTGACATAGCCGGTTTCGGCACTTGCTATTTTCATTTCATTAAAGGCGAAGAGCAACCAGTAGTTCAACAGACACGCTACCGCCCTAAGGTTCGTCGCGAACTTTCCCTGTTGTCGCATCAGAATTTACATTGTCATAAACCTTATGCAGAGAGCTGCGTCAGCTCTACTGCAAGTTCCTGTTGCTGATTAAGCAAATTCAATAAAACAATGGCGCGTTTTTCACCATCGTATTCTTTAAACATCGCAAGATAGTCTTTAAATGGACCAGAGCTAATGCGAACATTTTGATTTTCTTTAAATACTTCTGCAGAAGCGTCGCAAAAACATTTGCTCTTCAAGCTTTCAATCAACTCTTCATGCACTACGACGGGCTCAATACCAAAGCGCAATAATGAGCGAGCGCCTGGCGTGGAGCGGACTTTGTTTAATAGTGGGGAACTACTACTGGTCTTAAGAAATAAGTAACCAGGAAACATCACATTCTGTTTTATTGTTAATGCACCAGAGCGTATTTTTTCTAGTTGTATATATGGAAGGAAAACCTCTCCCCCCTGCTCATGCAAATGCTGAAGTGCGCGCTCTTCCTGGCGTGGCTTAGTTAATACCACATACCAGTTTTCTTGTGCTTCCGTGCCAGACACAATCAAATACCAGTACTTAAACTTTCCAGAATATCATTACAGGCCAACGCAGGATCAGATGCCTGAGTAATGGGTCTGCCAATAACCATATAATTTACTCCAACAGCCAATGCTTGCTGCGGAGTTAATACCCGGCGCTGATCGCCTTGCTCTGAGCCTGCAGGGCGAATTCCAGGAGTCACCGTCAAAAACTCAGGGCTGCAATTATTGCGAATTAACTCGACTTCCTGCGCAGAACAAACAACACCATCTAAACCTGAATTCTGAGTTAGCAAGGCCAAACGGCGCACTTGCTCTTGTGGATCCAGATTCAAACCAATTCCAGCTAGATCATTCTGCTCCATCGAAGTCAGAACAGTCACACCAATCAACAAAGGCTGATGCGATTTTTTATCCAATTCGTTACGGGCAGCTTCCATCATACGACGACCACCTGACGCATGGACGTTTACCATCCAAACGCCAAGATCAGCTGCAACACCAACGGCTTTGGCGCAGGTATTTGGAATATCATGGAACTTAAGATCCAGAAATACGTCGAAGCCCAAAGCGTGTAATTTTTCTAAAATTACCGGACCAGAAGCAGTATACAGCTCTTTACCAACTTTCACGCGACACTGAGTCGGATCAAGTTGCTGAGCCATGTTTATCGCTAAATCCTGATTCGGGTAATCCAGTGCTACTACAACTGGTGACAAAGTAGTCATATATCCAATTTCACTTTTTGAGCCGTTGGTACAAAAGAGGTAACCGTTGCCCAGTTTTTACAACTCGGGCAGCGCCAATGAGGCTCTTTTGCTTTAAATCCACAATTCTTACAAATGAACTTAGGTTCATCTTCAACAATGCGCCGCAGAATATCATAGAGTATTAACAACTGCGACTTATCGAGCTGCTGTTTGTGACGCACAACCATTTCTACAAGAGAGAAAAAACCTGAGTTAGAAGGTTGGTTTTGTAGCTCCTGAAGAAGAGAGCCAATGGCCATTTCTGGCCCCTGCTCTTCAGCCAGACAATCTATTTTTGCCACCAATGCGGGAACGTAATGAGTTTCTTTCCAGTGCCTGGATAAATGATTCAATAAACCACTGGCATCACCGACATGCTTAAAAGAATCGACCAAGGGATCAAGAATGGATATCAACGCCTGAGGATCAATTTCCACCGCACGCAAATAACAACGAATAGCCTCATGATATTCTTTCTGACCAAAAGCCATATTCCCAGACACAACAAAGGCCCTGGCACAGGCATTGTCGATTTTTAACGCTGCACGAGACAGTTTTTGCGCTTCCAGAAAGTCACCGGCAGCGACGGCAGATTCTGCCAATTCACAAACGGCATGAGACACTCTTCTGGCTAACCCGGGAGAAATATGAATTTTTTTATTCAGATATAGGTCGTATATTTCCTGCCACTCACCTTCCTCCTCATACAACTCCACCAAATGAGAGGAAGCTTTTTCCCTAACACGCCCTTTTGCATCCAATAGCTCGGTGAAAAGGCGTTCAGCACGATCCAGCAAACCGGCATAAGAAAAATCGATCGCAAGCTCTAATTCAAGAGTTTGTAAAGTTGATTTTGAAAGATCAGTGCGGGCAAATAAAGACTGATGCAAATGGATCGCTCGGTCGACCTCTCCCTTTTCACGCAAGGTTTTGCCAAGCTTTAAAAACAGATCGATAGAATCATCATCAAGACTGGAAACATTTAAAAGGCGCTCAAGCGAAACATCACCCGCCTGCGCCAACAAATCTTCGACACTTGGCATCCAGTCTTCGGGCGTAGACTTCTTTACCTGCTTGGCAAAACGGTACCCCAATGTCCAGCCAATGGCGATACCCAATAAAAGCAGCACATAAACCAGTGCAGAATCCATCATATTCAGGATACCCGATCGAGACGCCGCTTGGTTTCTTCTAACTCTTTATGCAACTTACGTAATTTCATTTTCTGCGAAGCATTGGTTACACCAGTAATCAACCAGGCCAACAAGGCTCCTGCAGAAAAGAACAGCCCTAACCACAGAGCCATAGGCATAGCGACCTGCAAGCCCGCTAAGAAGTTGATGCTGATCGTGTCACTATTGTGCGCAGCGAAAGCCAATGTATAAGCCAACACCGCAAGAAACACTGCAATGCTCAGCACTAACTTAATCTGTTTCATGTTACTTCCTGCAGATTAATGCTCTTCAATCAGGCTATCGTTAACCTGATCCCTGAGTTCCTTACCCGGCTTGAAGTGTGGAACAAACTTTCCTTTCAGATCCACCGTCTCCCCTGTCTTCGGATTACGCCCAACACGAGGAGCACGATAATGCAGTGAGAAACTACCAAAACCACGAATCTCAATCCGCTCACCAGACGACAACGTCTGCGACATATGGTCAAGCAGGGTTTTTACCGCCAGCTCTACATCCTTAGATGATAACTGCGGCTGCCTGGATACAATTTTTTCGATCAGTTCAGATTTTGTCACCGTCATTCCCTCCTTGAGAACGTGCTTTTGTTTGTAGCATGACAATAAACCTAACTAAATCATGCAGTTAGGCGATTTTATTTGCAACCCCAGATGAACATTATTTAAACAATTGCGAAAATTAGACCACTTTCCAGCCCCGCTAAACGAAAAAACCCGCCAGAAGGCGGGTTTTTCTTAAGCTGATTTCTCAGAACAACGAACAATTACTTGTTCAGCTGCTCCTTGATCAGGTCACCAATAGTGGTAGGACCAGCTACTTCAGCATCAGCTTTAGCGCGCTGCTCTTTCAGAGCTGCTTTGTCAGCTGCATCGTCTTTAGCCTTAACAGACAGAGCTAAAGTACGGTTCTTACGATCAACAACAGTGATAACTGCTTCAACTTCGTCGCCTTCATTCAGAACGTTACGCGCGTCTTCAACACGGTCACGGCTGATGTCAGAAGCTTTCAGTACTGCTTCAACACCTTCAGCCAGCTCAACAGTAGCGGCTTTAGCGTCTACAGCAACAACTTTACCAGTTACCAGAGCACCTTTGTCGTTCTCAGCAACGAACTCGGAGAATGGATCGCTTTCCAGCTGCTTAACACCCAGAGAGATACGCTCACGCTCTGGATCGATAGACAGGATAACAGTTTCCAGCTCATCGCCTTTCTTGTAGTTACGAACAGCGTCTTCGCCGTTGTCGTTCCAAGAAATGTCAGACAGGTGAACCAGACCGTCGATACCACCGTCCAGACCAATGAAGATACCGAAGTCAGTGATAGACTTGATCTTACCGCTGATCTTGTCGCCTTTGTTGAACTTAGTACCAAACTCTTCCCATGGGTTCATGGTGCACTGCTTGATACCCAGAGAAATACGACGACGCTCTTCGTCGATATCCAGAACCATCACTTCTACTTCGTCGCCCAGTTGAACAACTTTGCTTGGGTGAATGTTCTTGTTAGTCCAATCCATTTCAGAAACGTGAACCAGACCTTCAACACCTTCTTCCAGCTCAGCGAAACAGCCGTAGTCAGTCAGGTTAGTAACGCGCGCTTTAACACGTGCGTTTTCTGGGTAACGCTCATTGATGTTAACCCATGGATCATCACCCAGTTGCTTCAGACCCAGAGATACGCGGTTGCGCTCACGGTCGAACTTCAGAACTTTAACGTCGATCTCGTCACCAACAGCAACGATTTCGCTTGGGTGCTTGATACGCTTCCAAGCCATGTCAGTGATGTGCAGCAGGCCGTCAACACCACCCAGATCTACGAATGCACCGTAGTCGGTCAGGTTCTTAACGATACCCTTAACAGACTGACCTTCTTGCAGGTTAGCCAGCAGCTCTTCACGCTCTTGAGAGTTAGCAGCTTCCAGAACAGCACGACGAGAAACAACAACGTTGTTACGCTTGGCGTCCAGCTTGATAACTTTGAATTCCAGCTCTTTGCCTTCCAGGTGCAGAGTGTCGCGTACCGGACGTACGTCAACCAGAGAACCAGGCAGGAATGCACGGATGTTTTTCAGGTCAACAGTGAAACCACCTTTAACCTTACCATTGATGATACCGGTAACCAGCTCATCAGCTTCGAAAGCTTTTTCCAGTTCTTTCCAGCTTTCAGCACGCTTAGCTTTTTCACGAGACAGTTTGGTCTCACCGAAGCCGTCTTCAACTGCTTCCAGGGAAACCTGAGTTTCGTCGCCGATAGCAACTTCTAACTCGCCTTTTTCGTTCAGGAACTGGCTGCGAGGGATAACCGCTTCAGACTTCAGGCCAGAGTTTACTGTTACCCAGTCGCTGTCGATATCAACAACAGTACCAGTAACAATAGAACCAGGCTGCATATCCAGTTCTTTTAAGGATTCTTCAAATAGTTCAGCAAAGCTTTCGCTCATGGTCATGATATATACCTATCTCGTTACGCGTGCTTCAAACTTGACCTTTGTTGATTAACGGTCAGGAAGCCGAAGTTAACGCTTGCCGGATAGCCAGTTATCCGGGGTTAGTTTATTTTCAAAACAAAACACTGTTGAGCCAGTCTTCAGCGATGTTTGCGCTTGTGACTGCACGGCCCACTGGCCAGTGTTTTATTTCAATCTCAGAGTACGCTGCTCTGTATACACACCTACTCAGGCCAATCCGGCTTTATTCACCAGATCCAGTACCTGATTGCAGACTTCTTCAATGGTCATAGAAGTACTGTCAATAACAGTGGCATCGTCGGCAGGCTTCAGGGGAGCCACAGCACGGTTGCTGTCTCGCTCATCCCGGGCACGTATGTCTTCGATAAGGGCGGGCAAACTAGCATCAAAGCCCTTTTCAGTCAACTGTTTATAACGGCGTTGGCCGCGCTCTTCGGCACTGGCAGTCAGAAAGACTTTTACCTGCGCCTGAGGAAATACTACGGTGCCCATATCCCGGCCGTCAGCAATCACGCCTGGCAGAGTCTGAAAGTCGCGCTGGCGCTGTAATAGTGCCGTGCGAACTTCAGGCAATGCTGCCACCTGAGAAGCCAGACTACCCACCTCTTCGGTACGAATCTGGTCAGTCACATCATCGCCTTCCAGAATCACTTTGACGCCCACCGGAGTCGGCTCGAAGCGCACATCCAGATTAGCAGCCACATCAGCAACGGCCGGCTCATCATCAAGCGCCAGCCCTTTACGATCAGATGCCAGGCCGGTAATACGATACAAAGCCCCACTGTCTAACAACTGCCAGTTCAATTCCTGAGCCAGGCGAGCACAGACGGTACCTTTACCGGCACCGGATGGACCATCAACTGTGATTACCGGAGCATCTGGATTAGCAACAGCCATAATTACACCTCTTCCACAGTCAGATTCATGCCAGCGCCATTAGCCAGCTCAACAAAGTTCGGGAAAGACGTTGCAACATTGGCACAATCCAGAATATTGATCGGCGCTTCGCTACCACGCAGAGAGGCAACGGCAAAGCTCATGGCAATACGGTGATCATGATGCGTAACGATCTCTCCACCACCAAAGCTGCCATCAGAGCCGAAGCCCTGGATGATTGCGCCGTCTTCAGTGCCTTTTGCATCAACGCCCAACGTGACCAGACCATCGACCATGGCCTGAATACGGTCGCTCTCTTTAACGCGTAATTCTTCTGCACCAGTCAGAACGGTTTCACCTTCGGCACAGGCAGCTGCAATAAACAGCGCCGGGAATTCATCAATCGCCAGCGGCACCTGATCTTCCGGAATATGAATCCCTTTCAGCTGAGCACTCTGAATGCGGACATCCGCCACCGGCTCGCCGCCCACTTCGCGTTCGTTCAATACTTCCAGATTGCCACCCATGGCTTTCAGAATATTGATCACACCGATACGGGTTGGGTTAATACCCACGTGCTCCAGAGTAATATCGGAACCCGGCATAATGCTCGCCGCGACCATAAAAAAAGCAGCAGAAGAAATATCAGACGGCACATCGATATTAGTCGCGGTTAGTTCACCACCAGACTTCAGAGTAACCTTATTACCCTCAACCTGAACGTCGTAGCCGAAGCCTTTCAACATACGTTCTGTGTGGTCACGGGTTGGTGCCGGTTCAGTCACAGAGGTTTCACCCTCGGCATACAAACCAGCCAACAGCACGCAACTTTTTACCTGAGCACTGGCCATTGGCAGATCGTAATGAATGCCTTTCAGAGAAGAGCCACCTTTAATCACCTCACTGCCTTTAATAACAAGAGGCGGACGGCCATTTTCAGCGGTTTCTACAATAGCGCCCATCTCTTTTAACGGGTTCGCCACGCGACCCATTGGACGCTTAGATAGAGACTCATCACCACTCATTTCAACATCAAACTTCTGGCCAGCCATCAGACCAGACAACAAACGAATCGTGGTGCCCGAGTTACCAACATATAACGCATTGGGTGGTGCCTGCAGACCATGTAAACCAACACCGTGAATAGTTACGCGACCACGATGCGGCCCCTCAATAACCACACCCATATCACGGAATGCCTGCAACGTTGCCAGAGCATCCTCCCCTTCGAGAAAGCCGGTCACTTCGGTTGTGCCGTTCGCCAGCGAGCCCAGCATAATTGAGCGGTGAGAAATGGATTTATCCCCCGGCACTCGGAAGCTGCCGGATAACGCCTTGCCCGGAAGGGCACGGTAAGTAATAGATGTCGCTTTCATAGGTTCCACATAGGCCCTGCGGGCGAGTATTTTTGAGAAGTGGTCACGCGCAACTTTGGCCCGGGTCAGAACCCCCATCACCTGAGTGGTATCGTCTTCCTCGATAGCCTGGCGCAAGAATTTGAGATCGTGCTGAAATAAATCCAGCGTTTTTAAAATCTGGTCTTTATTGGCAGAAAATATATCCCGCCACATTACCGGGCTACTGGCTGCAATGCGGGTAAAGTCGCGAAAGCCGCCGGCCGCGTAATTAAAGATTTCTTTATTTTCATGACTGTTCGCCAGCGTGTCCGTCAGCGAATAAGCCAATAAATGAGGCAGGTGACTGGTCGCAGCCAGCACCTCATCATGGTGCTCCACTGCCATATATTCCACATCGGCACCCACCGCACACCAGGCATTACGCACTAACGCCAGGGCCTGATGAGACGTATGATTTTCCGGTGTAATAATAACTTTGTGGTTGAGATACAGATATTCATCCGCAGCAGTCACACCACTGCGTTCGGAGCCTGCAATCGGATGGCCAAGGACAAAACGATTAAAATCAGCACCAAAGATTTTCGAGGCTGAAGCAGCCACCGAACCTTTAACCGAACCTACGTCGGTTAACACGGTATTTTCACCAATAACCGGAGCAATGGATTCCAGCACCGAATCAATCGCCAAAATAGGCACAGAGACAATCACCAGATCAGCACCACGCACAACCTGCTGGATATCCTCATCGTAGGAATCAATGATGCCGTGCTCTTGCGCCAACTGCATGGAGTCCAGGTTACGGTCATAGCCCGAGACCTGCTGCACGCAACCGCGCATACGCAGGCCCTTAACCCAGGAACAACCAATCAACCCCAGGCCAATCACCGCAATTTTGTTAATGCAAAAGCCTGGATTGACCTTTGTTACTGAACCGGTAATCGACACACTCAAGCGTTCACCTGCTCGGCTTTCACCTGAGCTAACACTTTTTCTAATGCAGCAACAAAGGCCTGGTTTTCTTTTGCAATACCAATAGAAACGCGCAGATATTCCGGCATTTCGTAATTGGCCACCGGGCGAATAATAACCCCTTCTCGCAGAAGGCCATCGTTCACCGCCATCGCATCAACACCGACTGGCATTTTCACGCTGATAAAGTTACCAACCGAAGGAATAAAATCCAGACCCAAACGGTTAAACTCACCTTCAAGATAAGCCATGCCGTTGTTATTTACCGCAATGCTTTCAGCAACGTAGTCTTCATCCAATACAGCTGCTTTTGCAGCGGCTAATGCAAACGAATTCACGTTAAACGGCGGACGCACACGGTTTAATAAATCGGCAATTTCCGGACTGGATACACCATAACCCACGCGCATCGATGCCAGGCCGTAGGCCTTTGAGAAAGTGCGAGTGACAACCAGGTTTGGATACCGGCTTAACAGTTCAATGCCGTTCGGATAGTCAGCTTCATCTACGTACTCGAAGTACGCTTCGTCCAACAACACCAGAACACGCTTTGGCACTTTATCCAAGAACGCAATCAGCTCGCCTTTTGTAATCCAGGTACCGGTAGGGTTATTTGGATTGGTCACAAACACGATACGGGTTTTATCGTTAATGGCAGCCAGCATGGCATCCAGATCGTGAGCAAAATTATTAGCTGGAGCAGCAATGGTTTCTGCCCCCACCATTTTTGCTACCAAACCGTAGATCGCAAACGCATGCTGAGAAACAACAATATTGTCGCCGTCATTCACAAACACACGAGTGATAAAATCTAAAATATCGGACGAACCATTACCCAGCGTGATTTGCTCTGGCTGAATATTCAGTTTTTCACACAGAACTTTTTTAAGTTCAAATCCTGCACCATCCGGGTAACGGGTTAATTCTTCCAACTCACCCTGAATTGCCGCCAGCGCTTTAGGGCTTGGACCGACCGGGCTTTCGTTACTGGCCAGTTTAACAATGTCTTTCTCGTTTAAACCCAGCTCGCGCGCCAGCTCATCAATTGGCTTACCTGGCTGATACGGGCGCAAACTCTGAACACCTTCAACCGCCTGACTTTTGTAATCTGTAGTCATAATTTAAAGCACCGCTTTTGGGTAAGAACCCAGACATTTAAAATCAACAGAGATATTGCGCAGATTTTCCAGCACTGGTGCGATATGCGCGTCGTCTGCATGGCCTTCAAAATCAATAAAGAATACGTAATTCCAGGTACCAGATTCAGAAGGACGACTCTCAATACGAGTCATGCTGATGCCCGCCTGATGGAACGGCTCCAGCACCTGATATAAAGCACCTGGCTGATTGCGGCTGGACACCAGAATTGAGGTTTTGTCTTCGCCAGAAGCCATGGTTTTTTGCGGACCAATAATCAGGAAACGCGTGGTGTTATCCGGACGATCTTCGATCTTGGCATTTTTCATCACCAGATCGTACAACTCCGCCGCGGCCTCTGAAGCAATAGCAGCTGCAGCTGGCTCTTGTGCTGCGCGCTTAGCCGCTTCGGCATTTGAGCTCACCGGAATACGCTCTACGTTCGGATAATTCTGATCCAACCATAAACGACACTGACCCAGTGACTGGGCGTGAGAATAAATCTTTTTAATCTCACTTTCTGTTTCGCTTTCTTTGACCAGCAAATGATGGTGAATGCGCAGAGCAACTTCGCCGCAGATATTCAGATTGGAATGAACAAAGGTATCCAGCGTATGAGTTACGACACCTTCAGTCGAATTCTCCACCGGAACAACGCCGTAGTTCGCATTACCGCTTTCTACTTCACGAAACACATCAGCAATAGAAACCTGACCAGTACACTGAACAGCATGACCAAAGTGCTTCACTGCCGCTTGCTGAGTAAAGGTACCTTCCGGGCCTAAATACGCCACGTTTAAAGGCTCTTCTAACGCCAGGCACTGAGACATAATCTCGCGGAATAAACGTGCCATTGACTCATCAGCCAGCGGGCCTTCATTACGATCCATGACTTTACGCAAGACCTGAGCTTCACGCTCAGGACGGTAAAACACCACATGCTCACCAGGAGCGGCGTATTTTTGTTTTACCTCTGCGACTTCCTGAGCACAGCGTGCGCGCTCATTAATCAGCTTATGGATTTCTTTATCCAGGCTATCGATTTTATTACGTAAAACCTCAAGTTCCTGCTGTTCACCCAAGACGGTTTCGCTCATGCCGCTTCCAATCCCATCCAGGCAGAGGAAGATGGTCTGTTTTTCATAGCAGCAACATGGATGTTGCGTGCTCATCAAAGGATGCAGGGACGCTCCTTGTGATGAGTGCGGCCGAATAACAGCCCACCTTTCTCGCCAATATTTATCTGATTATTCGCCACCAGCCATATAATTCTTCAGCCGCCGGATCAGTGTCACGTCCATGTGCCTTGATCCTAACGCGACATCCTGTCGCTGCTTTTGAAGAACAATATGACTAGGAGCTAAAATTTCTTTAATTTAAATCTATGAATTTTTAGCCGCAAACTCAGCCATAAATTCAATTAACGCATCCACGCCAGCTTCCGGCACTGCGTTATAAATACTTGCGCGCATACCACCAACACTGCGGTGACCTGCCAGATTTAACAAACCTGCCGCTTCGCTTTCTGCCAGGAAGGTTTTATCCAGCGCATCATCTTTCAGCGTGAAAGGTACATTCATGATCGAGCGATTGTTTTTAGCAACCGGGTTAGCATAAAAACCACTGCCATCGATATAATCGTACAACTTCTGAGCTTTGCGCTGATTAACTTCAGCCATAGCAGCAACGCCACCCTGCTCTTTTAACCACTCAAACACCAGACCAGCCAGGTACCAGCTATAGCTTGGTGGTGTGTTGTACATAGAGCCATTGTCAGCAGCAACCTTGTAATTAAACATGGTTGGTGTGCCTTCAATTGTTTCGCCTAATAAATCTTCGCGAATAATAACGACACACAGACCAGCAGGGCCGATGTTTTTCTGAGCGCCGGCGTAAATCATACCGAACTTAGAAACATCTACTTCTTCCGAAAGAATGGCCGAAGAAAAATCCGCCACCAGCGGCACATCGCCAGTTTCCGGAATATAATCGAACTTCACGCCACCAATGGTTTCGTTCGGGCAGTAATGAACGTAAGCCGCATCAGCGGATAAATTCAGCTCATCCTGGGTTGGCGCAGAAGAAAAACCATTGTCTTCGGTCGTCGCTGCAATATTGACGTCGCAATAACGTTTGGCTTCAGCAATCGCTTTTTTAGACCATTGACCGGTATTAATGTAGTCAGCTTTCGACTTGCCGCGTAGCAGGTTCATCGGAATCATCGCGAACTGACTGCTGGCACCGCCCTGCATAAACAGAACTTTGTAGTTATCCGGAATCTGCATTAAGTCGCGCAGATCCTGCTCGGCTTTTTCAGCAACAGAAACAAACTCTTTGCTACGGTGGCTCATTTCCATAATGGACAGGCCCTTGCCATGCCAGTCTGCCATTTCCTGCTGAGCGCGTTCTAAAACTGCTGTTGGCAAAGCCGCCGGGCCTGCACAAAAATTAAATGCTCGGGTCATATGCTCGATCTACAAATAGTTTGTTTGTATAAATTTTTTCACAAGAAGAAAACACCCGCTGTTGCGGGTGTTTTTCGGATGCTTACTCAGCGACTGGCGCATCGCCTTCAGCATCGCCATTGCTTTCAATATCAGGAGTATTTTCTACACCCTCTGCATTTTCAGCATCCAGATTTTCTTCATCTTCGTCAGCATCACAAATACGCTCAACACCCACCAGCTTCTCTTTTTCAGACACTTTAATCAGAGTCACACCCTGAGTATTACGGCCCAATTGAGAAACCTCATTAACGCGGGTACGAACCAATGTGCCCTGGTCAGAAACCAGCATCACTTCGTCGTTTTCGAATACCTGAACAGCACCCACCAGAGAACCATTACGCTCGCTGGTTACCATAGCGATAACACCCTGAGTGCCACGGCCTTTGGTTGGGAATTCAGTTACCGCAGTACGCTTACCGAAACCACGCTCAGAAGCCGTCAGAATGGTGCCGCCTTCTTCCGGAATAATCAGAGAGATTACATTCTGATCATCGGCAAGCTTGATACCACGAACACCACGTGCGGTACGACCCATTGGACGAACCGCTTCTTCGCTGAAACGTACTGCCTTACCAGCATCTGACATCATCAGAATGTCTTTCGAGCCATCAGTAATGGCAACGCCAACAAGGTGATCACCATCATCCAGTTCACAGGCAATCAGGCCTGTAGAACGTGGACGTGAGAACTGATCCAGAGAGGTTTTCTTAACCGTGCCTTTAGAAGTCGCCATAAATACATAACGATCAGCGCTGTATTCATCCACCGGCAGAATTGCGGTAATTCGCTCGCCTTCTTCGGATAAATTCAACACGTTAACAATCGGACGACCTTTGGCGTTACGGCCCGCTTGCGGAATATCGTAAACGGTTAACCAATAGACTTTACCGGCATCGGTGAAACACAACACGGTATCGTGGCTGTTCACCACCAATAAATGCTCAACAAAATCTTCGTCTTTCACCGAAGTCGCCGACTTACCTTTACCACCGCGACGCTGCGCCTGGTAGGTATCCATCGGTTGAGTTTTGGCGTAACCACCGTGAGACAGAGTCAGAACCAGATCTTCTTCCGGAATCAGATCCGCCATGGTCAGATCACGTTTTTGCGCGATAATTTCAGTACGACGGTCATCGCCGTATTCTTCACGAATCGCTTCTAATTCTTCACGAATAACCTGCATCAAACGCTCAGCGCTACCCAGGATTTCCAGATACTCAGCAATTTCCGCTAATTTAACCTGATATTCTTCGATCAGTTTTTCGTGCTCAAGGCCGGTCAGTTTTTGCAGACGCAAATCCAGAATCGCCTGAGCCTGAACCGGAGATAAGTAATAACGACCGTCACGGAAACCATACTGCTCTGGCAGGTCATCCGGACGACAGGCATCTTCACCGGCACGCTCCAGCATGTCAGACACATCACCCGGCTCCCAGGCGGTGTTGATCAATGCTTCTTTTGCTTCGGCAGCCGTTGGAGAGCGTTTGATCAGTTCGATTACCGGATCGATATTCGCCAGCGCTAATGCCAGACCTTCGAGAATATGACCACGCTCACGGGCTTTACGCAGTTCGAAAATGGTACGACGAGTCACCACTTCACGACGGTGTTTAACAAAGGCATCCAGCAGCTCTTTAAGGTTCAGCGTACGTGGCTGACCATCCACCAGTGCAACGGTGTTAATACCAAAGACCGTTTGCAGCTGGGTTTGTGCAAACAGATTGTTCAGAACCACTTCCGGCATTTCGCCACGACGCAATTCCACAACGATACGCATACCGTCTTTATCGGATTCATCACGCAGCTCGGTAATGCCTTCGATTTTTTTGTCTTTGACCAGCTCGGCGATTTTCTCAATTAGACGAGCTTTATTCACCTGGTAAGGAATTTCGGTGAAAATGATCGAAACTTTGTCGTTCTTTTCGTTTTCTTCGAAGTGGTGCTTGGCACGCATATAGATACGGCCACGACCGGTACGGTACGCATCAACAATACCGTCACGACCATTAATGAATGCACCGGTTGGGAAATCCGGGCCCGGGATATATTCCATCAGGCCATCAACATCCAGATCCGGATTGTCGATCAGCGCCAGCGTACCGTTCAGTACTTCGGTGATGTTATGAGGAGGAATATTGGTTGCCATACCAACAGCAATACCAGAAGAACCGTTTACCAGCAGGTTCGGAATACGGGTCGGCAGTACTTCCGGAATCTGCTCAGTACCATCGTAGTTTGGCACCCAATCAACGGTTTCTTTTTCAATATCACCCAGCATGCTATGGCTGATTTTCGCCATACGTACTTCGGTATAACGCATCGCCGCCGCAGAGTCGCCGTCGATCGAACCAAAGTTACCCTGACCATCCACCATCATATAACGCATGGAGAAGTCCTGAGCCATACGCACGATGGTGTCGTATACCGCAGAGTCACCGTGAGGGTGGTATTTACCGATTACGTCACCCACCACACGGGCGGATTTTTTGTACGGCTTATTCCAGTCATTGCCCAGTACGTTCATGGCATGTAACACACGACGGTGTACCGGTTTTAAACCGTCACGCACGTCTGGTAATGCACGGCCAACAATTACGCTCATGGCATAATCAAGGTACGACTGCTGCAGCTCGTCCTCAATGTTAATTGGCAGTACTTCTTTGGCTAACTCACCCATAGATATCCGACCTGTTCCTTTTTAAAGGGTTAACGCTCTGCTTGAACGTTAAATACAAAGCATCGGAGCATATCACAGTTGCCAACCAAAAACCGAAGAAAAACAAGGAAATACCCGCTGAGAGCTCCTGTATCGCGCTCTCAGCGATTTTTGCTTTCAGACACCTGTCTAAATCGCTCAAAAAACAGACAGAAAATTCCTTTCCTCCAGAGCCACAACAAGCTCTGAGAGATTGGTAAAAATCGGATATACTCTCCCACCACTTTGATTAGCAGATCCGGAACCCTGATACATGCAGGCCGATATTCAGATTAACGCACGCTGGGTCGCACCATTAAGTGCATCCCACAGCCGCACCGTACTGCACAACCAGGCGGTATTTGTGAAAGACGGTAAGATTCTGGCCATTCAGGATCAACAAGCCACCAGCCATGAAGCTGATCAGGTTGTTGAGTTAAATGACCATATTTTATTGCCAGGCTATGTGAACGCCCACGGCCATGCAGCGATGTCATTATTCCGTGGTTTGGCCGATGACCTGCCGCTAATGACCTGGTTAAACGAACACATCTGGCCTGCGGAAGCCAAATGGACAACCGGTGAGTTTGTTCTGGACGGCACACGTTTAGCTATTGCAGAAATGCTGAAGTGTGGCACGACCACCTATTCCGATATGTATTTCTATCCGCATCAAGGCGCACAAGCGGCGGTCGAATCCGGCATCCGTAATGTCAGCTTTACGCCGATTCTGGATTTCCCGACGAACTTTGCTCAGAACGCCGACGACTACATTGAAAAAGCCGTCGCTGCACACAAGCACTATCACAACCAACCGCGTATTACGCTGGGTCTTGGGCCACACGCCCCATATACCGTTTCCGATGCGCCATTAAAAGAAGTCACCACACTGGCAGATCAGCTGGATATTCCGGTTCAGATTCATTTGCACGAAACCGCTTTTGAAGTCGCACAAAGCCTGGAAGAAAAAGGCAAACGTCCAACTCAGCGTTTAGCCGACTTAGGTTTTTTAACCGAGCGTGTCAGCTGCGTGCATATGACGCAGATTTCTGACGACGATATTCAGATTCTGAAACAAACCGGCGCTTCGGTTGTGCATTGTCCGGAATCCAACTTAAAACTGGCCAGTGGTTTTTGCCCAACCGCCAAGCTGTTAAGCAATGGCATTAATTTAGGTTTGGGAACCGACGGTGCCGCCAGCAATAACGATTTAAATATTCAGGGCGAAATGAAAACTGCCGCAATGCTGGCCAAAGCCGTCGCTGAAGATGCCGCAGCCCTGCCCGCCTGGCAGGCTTTGGAAATGGCCACCATTGGCAGCGCCAAATCTTTGGGCATTGATGACCAGGTTGGTTCGCTGGACGTTGGCAAGTGGGCTGACATGCAGGCAGTGAATTTATCTCAGCTGGGCCAGAACCCACTGTACGATCCAATTTCGCAGCTGGTTTATACCGATTCGAGTCGTGCCACCGAGTACGTTTGGGTTGAAGGCAAAGCCTTGTTGGAAAAAGGCCAGTTAAGCGAAGCCAGCGGCCTGGATGAAGAACAGTTAATTGCCAATGCAGTGCAGTGGCAGAAGAAAATTTCGCAAAATTAAAATTAATTTAAGGAGTTCAAAGCAGACACTTTTTCTACCGTCGCCCAGAAGGCACGTCCATGTACCTGCCGGGCGATCGCAACATCCTGTTGCTGCTCTCGAAAAAGTCTCTGCTTTAAACTCTGAAGATATGTTCCCGGCGGCTTAATTACTCCGGCGACTTATTCCTGAGAATTAGGGAAAAGATATGAGCACTGAAAAAGCGCAGAATGTAGACAGCGCAGAAATCGCTAAATTTGAAGCTCTGGCCACTCGTTGGTGGGACCTGGAAAGCGAATTTAAACCGCTTCACGAAATTAACCCACTGCGGACTAATTACGTCGATCGCATCGCTCATCTGGCTGGCAAAAAGGTGCTGGATGTCGGCTGCGGCGGTGGCATTCTGTCAGAAGCGATGGCTCAACGTGGTGCTGATGTTACCGGTATCGACATGGGTCAGGCTAATCTGAACACCGCGAAACTGCATGCGTTAGAAAGCGGCGTAAAAGTGGACTACCAATGTATCCCGGTAGAAGAACTGGCAGAACAACAGCCGGAATCCTTTGACGTGGTGACCTGCCTGGAAATGCTGGAACACGTTCCAGATCCGCTTTCCATTATTAAAGCGTGCCACAAACTGGTTAAGCCTGGCGGCAAGGTGATTTTCTCCACCATTAACCGCAATCCGAAATCTTATGCCTTCGCGATTATTGGTGCAGAATATTTACTGCGCCTGGTTCCAACAGGCACCCACGATTATCACAAGTTTATTAAGCCAAGCGAAATGACCCGCTGGTGTCGTGAAGCCGGTTTAGCCGTTACCGATATGACGGGTATGGTTTATAACCCAATCACTAAGATTTACAGCCTGAAAGATAATGATGTCGATGTTAACTATCTGATGGCCACGGAAAAAGCGGAATGACACCTTCTCGCATGAAACCTGAGGCAATCTTATTCGATTTAGACGGCACCCTGGTTGATACCGCCCCGGACTTTTTTGCTGTGGTTAATGGCCTGCGTAAAGATCAGGGCAAACCAGAACTGGCGGACGAAAAAATCCGCGAGCAGGTTTCTAACGGCGGCTCTGCCCTCACCCGTATCGCCTTTGACTATCCGGATCAGGCCGGTCGTGATTTAGCGACAGCTTCCAGTGTTTTTATTGAGCACCGTCAGCAATTACTGGATCGCTACTTCGACAATATCGGCACACTAAGTGGCTATTTCCCGGGTTTTGAGACAGTCATTGCTGAGCTGGAAAAACAGGAAATTCGCTGGGGTATTGTGACCAACAAGCCCCGCCTTTACACCGACGAGCTATTAAAGAAACTGAATATTCAGTGTGATGTGGTGATTTGCCCGGATGACGTTTCCAAAGCAAAGCCTGATCCGGAACCACTATTAAAAGCCGCAGAAATCTTGGGTCTGAAAGCCGAGCAATGCTGGTACGTTGGCGATCATATCCGCGACATACAAGCAGGCAAAGCCGCTGAGATGTTCACCCTGGCAGCCAGCTTCGGTTATATCGAAGCGGACGATAGCGCTGAGAACTGGCAGGCGGATGCCATTATTGAAACGCCCGAGAAACTCTTAAGCTTCATTAAGCTTTAACCCAAATAAGAGGGTTGTAGCGTCGGAATGTTTTTCTGAGCAGCGACAGGATGTCGCGGTAGGATCGAGGGCCATGGATGGCCCACCGATCCGGCGGGAAAAATATTCTGATGTTGCAGCCCGATCAAATATTTAAATTACGAAGCAAGCACAATGATCGATATTAGCCAATTAAAGCCTGTTGCACAGGCACAACAAGAACAGGTTTTAAAAGGCCGCGTCATTCTGGTGACGGGTGCGGGTTACGGCATTGGCCGCACCGCTGCGTTAACTTACGCTCGTGCCGGGGCAACTGTTCTGCTGCTGGGTCGTACTCAGGAAGCATTAAACGACACCTACGATTTAATTGAAGCAGAAAACCTGCCTCAGCCTGCAGTACTGCCATTCGATTTAGAAGAAAGTGACGAAGATAAATTCCGCGAACTGGCGAATTTAATTGAAGAAAACTTCAACCACTTAGACGGCGTATTATTAAACGCCGGCGTTCTCGGTCAACGTACCCCGTTGGACAATTACGACTGGAACACCTGGCAAAAAGTGATGCAGATTAATGTGAATGGCCAGTTCGTATTGATGAAGCACCTGATTCCACTGCTGCGCCAGGCACCCAACGATGCTGCGGTTATTTTCACCACCTCCAGCGTGGGCCGTAAAGGCCGTGCTTATTGGGGTGCTTATTCGGTATCGAAATTTGCCACCGAAGGTCTGATGCAGGTTCTCGCAGAAGAACTGGAGAACACCTCCGATGTACGCGTGAACTGTATTAACCCGGGCGGTACCCGCACACAAATGCGCGCTTCAGCCTATCCGAACGAACATCCACACAGCGTTCCGGAAGCGGATGAAATTATGCCGCTGTATATGTACCTGATGTCGCCGGATTCCATCGACGTTAATTGCGAAAGCATTGACGCTCAACCGAAGAAGGCTCCGGGCGCACGCAGCGGCGAATAAGCGGATCTCGTTATTACTGGAACGCTCTCTGGATAAGGTCGTTCCCGCCTGCACGCTTTACCCGTGCAGGCTTTTATTATCTAATCGACTAAACTTTTCGTTTTTATTTTTACCAATTTGCAGGAGACAGCATGGCTGGCTTACTTCCGGATCTGGATCCAAACGGCTTATTAGAATATTCCGTTGTATTTACCGATCGCTCTCTGAACCACATGTCACAACAGTTCCAGACTGTAATGAACGATATCTCTTCCACTCTGAAATCAGTTTATAACGCTGATGCTGTGGTTGTAGTGCCTGGTGGCGGCACCTATGGTATGGAAGCGGTTGCTCGTCAGTTCGCCCAGGACAAAAAGACTCTGGTTATCCGTAACGGCTGGTTCAGCTACCGCTGGACTCAGATCTTTGAGATGGCCAACATTCCGGCTTCCAGCACCGTATTAAAAGCCAAGCGCATCGAAGAAGGCCCACAAGCACCTTTCGCTCCGGCTCCAATCGACGAAGTGGTTGCCACCATTAAAGCTGAAAAGCCTGAAATGGTATTCGCGCCACATGTAGAAACTGCGTCCGGCATGATTCTGCCAGACGACTACCTGAAAGCCGTTGCTGACGCTGTTCATTCGGTGGGTGGTTTATTCGTTCTGGACTGTGTTGCTTCCGGTACGCTGTGGGTTGATATGAAAGCCATCGGCGTTGACGTATTAATCAGCGCGCCACAAAAAGGCTGGAGCTCTTCTCCGTGTGCCGCTCTGGTGATGATGAACCAGGCCGCTCTGGATACAATGGAAAATACCACCAGTACCAGCTTCGCAGCCAACCTGAAGCAATGGCACATGATCATGCAAGCCTACGAAAACGGCGGCCATGCTTACCACGCCACCATGCCAACCGATGCCCTGACTAAATTCCGCGATACCATGATGGAAACCAAAGAATACGGTTTCGACAAAGTACGCGAAGAGCAGCTAGAGCTGGGCAAACGTGTACGCGAAATGCTGGAAAGCAAAGGTATTAAGAGCGTTGCCGCAGAAGGCTTTAAAGCCCCAGGCGTAGTGGTTAACTACACCACCGACGGTGAAATGCAGAGCGGCAAAAAATTCGCTGCTCAAGGCATGCAGGCTGCAGCCGGTGTACCACTGATGTGTGACGAAGGCGACGACTACCAGTCTTTCCGTATCGGCTTATTCGGCCTGGACAAACTGCACGATGTTGAAGGTGCGGTTAGCCGTCTAGAAAAAGTGATCGATCAGATTCTGTAATTCCTGATCGATACAGCTTAAATAAAAAAGCCGGAGATGAATTATTCAACTTATCTCCGGCTTTTTTATATCTGAATTACAGCCCAAGAAACAGCCGCCGGTTCAGCATAATCAGATTAAGACAACTTCACATTCATAGTGATATCAGCACAAAACACTTCTGTGCCTTCGGTATCAAATGCAGAAACATGCACCGGAATTTCACCACCCTGGGAGAAATCCACATCTTCAACGTTACTCACCACCTTTAAATCGGTTTTCGCTTTAGCCAGATATTTCACCGTCATCCCCTGCGGAATCCAGCGCGCACCTTCAGGCACAGACACATCAGTGACAACACCCGCCGCCAGCTCCGCAGCATTACACATGGCAATGGCGTGTACCGTACCAATATGATTTTGCACCTTGGTTTGTTTCTTCAGAAAGACTTCGCAATAACCTGGCTTTAAATCAACCACATGCGGGTCAATCGTAGAAAAATACGGCGCCACCTGGCTGATGCCTTTAGAAAACATCTCAGGACCCAGCTGGTTAAACATTTTCAGATACTGGCTCATTGTTATTCTCGCTCTGTTACTCTGCTTGGTTTTACTTAATTGTTGCTTGGTTAATACTTAAAATCGTCAATCATTACGTTCAGAAAACGTGCGACCGTTTCCAGCTCTTCATCACTGAACTGAGCGCTGATTTTATGATTCAATTCTTTAATCAGAGGAAAAACCTCCAACAGTTTTGACTGCCCTTCAGCGGATAAATACAAACGTGAAGCACGACCATCCTCTTCGCAGGCGCGCCGATCAATCAGATCGTTTTTCTGCATACGACCGATCAACCCAGTAATCGCAGACTGGTTCTGCCCCACTACAGCCGCCAACTCTTTCTGCAAACAACCTTCATTCTTGGCGATAAAAATCAGCGCCGTCGCCTGGGTGACCGACAACCCCAGACGCTCCTTACACTGCACATCGGCAAACTTAAACATCCGATGTTGGGCCATATTGATCAGAAAGAAGAATCTCTTATCCATCTTCGCAACTACTTCACATGTGAAGTATATATTTTTAACAGCGACCCCAATCCTTTGCAAGAGAAAAATAAAATCCCACAGAGAACCCTGCGGGACCAACAAGCTGTCAGATAAACGGGATGTTGGATACAGTGAGATACGAAGAGAACAGCAGAGCCTGGTACAAACAGGCTCTGCCCTGATTTAAGCCAAACCTGCGCTGGCCCGCTGAGCAAGCCAACTGACACTGATCAGCAAAACACAGCTCAGACCAAACATCGGGAATAAGATTGCCAAACCAGCAATCAGCAACAACAGAATCTGCCCGACCCGGAAGGATTCCGGTACCTGAGGCAATCCCCAACGGCCTTCGGGTTTACGTTTCAAATAACTGATTAATCCTGCCAACGTACTTAACGCAAATAATGCACTGGCAATGAATACGATCCACCAGTTCCAGCGGCCGTACTCCCCCTGATGCAAACGCATAAATATCTGACGTAATTCCATCAGAATTCCCACATCATCCCAGGTATGACGCTTTACGATTTCACCGGAATATTGATCAAAGTGAATTACCTGCTGATCTTCCAGCCAGAAAGCGCGATTACGTAGCGTAAAAACGGAATCCGTTTTTTGCGGCAATGTTAATACTAACTTACCCGCCAGTCCCTGCTGCTGTGCCACTTCAACCATCTGATCCAGAGTCAGTGGCGACTTATTAAAGGCCAGGCCATTGTCTGTGTTTGAAAACAAACCCGAGTCACGACGCCAGGTTGTCGGATAGCCGCTGTCGGTGTGTTTTTGCACCCACTTTAAACCACCACCAAAAACATCGGTCCAGGGCATGGCACCGGCAATAATGATCAACATAATCACCGACATCCAAAACCCGAAGACCACGTGAAGATCGCGCCAGAGAATTCGACTGCCACGGTTAAAGCGAATGGTAAAAAAGCCCGCTGAAGAAAAGCGCCGTGCCGGCCACCAGACATACATGCCGGTAATTAATAACACCACAAACCAGCTGGCTACCAGTTCAACCGTCAGAGTGCCCGGCTTATGCAACAACAGCTCTCCGTGTAATTTACGGATGTCGTACATCAGGGTATCTTTCTGATCGATTTCGCCGGTAATTTCGCCCGTATACGGATTGGTATACACCATGTGCCGGGCATGACCTTTTTCAAGCAGACGGAAGCCCAGCGGCTGGTCAGGCTGTTGTGGCAAATACACCTGTTTTACCGCCTGATTACTGGCTACCAGCACCCTATCCAATTGCTGCTGGTAGCTAACGGTTTCATCAGAGATTGTCACCGCTGGCAGCTGCAACACTGACTGGTAGCGCCAGTCGATATAGTCCTGCTTAAACAGATAAATAACGCCGGTAACACACAACAAAAACACAATGGGCAGTGTCGCCAGGCCTGCAATAATATGCCAGCGCCAGAACCAGCGATTCAGATCTTTGGATTTAATTAATGGCCGCATCAGAACTGATACCCAACACCGGCGTAATAGTTACGACCCGCCGCGGTACGGAATTTCAGCTTGCCACGGCTATAACTGGCGCGGTCTTCCAAGGTATCTGTGAGGTTCATCGCGTTAAACCAGAAGCGCCATTGCTGCACTTCGTAAGTTAACCGCAGATTAATACGTTCATCACGGGTAAATTTCCCGGCACGGCTGTTGGCATCGTCGCTGTAATAACTGCTGTAGAAATCGCCCTCCAGTTCTGCGGTTAAACCAATAACCGGCAACCAGGCCAGGCGCACGTTAACGTGGTTGAGTGGCGAGCGACTCATGCGGTTACCGGAAAAATCGCCTTTTACGCTATCGAAATCGTCGTATTTATTGTACGCCAGGGTGTGGGTAAATCCGGCGCGCCAATTGGCACTGGCCGGAGCGTATTCCAGTACGGTTTCAATACCCTTGACCGTTACCTGACCAGCGTTGGTGGTCCGTTCAAATTCGTTACCGTCTTTTTCGAATTCCTGAGTCACCAGGTAATCACGAATACGGTTGTGATAGAAACCGGTATCGTAAACAAAATCTCCGCTAATACCACGCACGCCCAACTCGATATCCAGTGATTTTTCCTGCTTCAGATCCGGGTTGCCGTTATCTTTATCGAATAAATCATCACTGTCCGGCGCATAAAAACCCTGAGCAATGTTGGCCCATAACATATGGTTGTTATTGATGGCGTAATTCAGCCCCAGCTTGGGCGCAAAGTTTTCAAACTCCGCTTTTTTATCGTAAATACTCGATTCATGGCGAATCTCTTCGTATCGCCCCCCCGCAGTCAGCGTTAACTGCTCCGTGGGCTGCAACCGATATTGAGCAAAATACGCATTAATCGAAAATTGCGTATCAAATGTGTCAGCATCACCGGTTAAATTTACGTCTTTGCGATCATATTGTTTTACGTCGTTTTTACCGCGATAACTATCCAGACCCAGCGTCAGATCAGACTTCGCCAGCAGCGTATTGCTGTTGTGAGCTTGGGAAAAATCGTAGTTATATAACAACCGGCCCTGATAGTTTTTATCCACGGCATCCTGCGGGCCACGAAAACGCGATAAACCAATGGTGTCTTTCTGGCGAACCACAAACACCGCATCCAGATAATGCTGCTGATTACGATGCTCCAGCTTCAGCGCTGCAGACTTCTGATTCAGTTCCGTGGCCGAACTCAGACCAGCCGCCTGGGTTTTATCGTCTTTTAATTGTTGCTTGGTTAAATCGCCCCGGGTTTCCTGATCGTGTTTAAAATATTCCAGCCGGGTCAGAATCCGTGTTTTCTGATCTACCGCGTACACCAACTTGCCACTGAACTGATTACGGTTATCTTTTTCACCGTCACGTAAACCGTTTAATCGCTGGCGGTTAGCGTCGAAGAAATACCCTAACCCTTGAGCAGCACCGGAGTTCACCGTACCTGACGTATTCACCCCGCTGCGATGACGACCCAGATTACCCGCTTCCGTCCACACCTCGGTTTCTGAAATCGGCGCAGGCTCACGACTGATCACATTCACCACACCACCTAAAGCGTTATTTCCATAGAGTGCCGACGACGGCCCTTTAATCACCTGAATGCTGTCGATGTCTGCGGTGTTTACCCGGTCCAGCCGCTGAGTTGCTCCCTCATACGGGTTTTCCAGCGGTATACCGTCCACCATCGGAATGGTGTACCCCTTGCCACCGGCGGGAATGCGCAAATTACGCACCTGAGTCTCACCCGGAATCCGATCCAGCACATCATCCGGATCAACAAATTGCAGACGCGTAATATCAGAGCGATTAATCACATAAGAATTCAGCGGTAACTGGTACAGCGGGGTGCTGCCCAACGAAGACGACTGAGAAGCCGCATCACCAATAACCGTTACCGAGCCAAGGGGCACTTCACCTTCTGCGTTCAGCACCTGATCTTCAGCCTGTGGTGCTTTATCTTCAGCCTGTGGCACCTGATCCTCAGCGTATAAATGGGTTGTTGCCACTAAAGACGTTAACACCATGGTTACTGATAAAGCCGAGCCGTAATTCATCACTCTCTCCTGATTCCGCTTTTTGCTTACGCTTAATGCACCTGTTATTTCAGGCGGCGCGGATATTAGGAAAGTTAAAAAAGACTGTCGCGAGGCAGATTGTCACGCGTGGCAGAATGTCGCAGCCAACATAAACGCTTGGTTAATATAAACGCATAGCTAACATAAACACACCGACATAAAAAAACCGCCATCGTCATGACAGCGGTTTTAAAAAGAATCACACGGCTTAGACAATAAAGCCGGAATCAGTAATCAGAACGGTACGTCGTCATCAAACGCAGGACCGGAAGACGACGGAGCAAAACCGCCCATATCAAAGTTCTGAGCCGGAGCGGCATCACCGGCGCGGTCTACTTTCCATGCCTGCAGACTGGTGAAGCATTTTTCCGGCTTACCTGGCGCATTCCAGAGGCGACCAGACAGGTTAAACGTCACCATCACCTCATCACCTACCTGATAGGCATCCATCAGTGCACACTTGTCTTTAATCAGCTCCAGCGCCACATAGTTCGGGTAATCCGGGTTTTCACCTTCACCGCTCAGCTTGATGACAAACTCACGCTTGGTGAAACCGTTCTGACCGTATTCGCGGGTCTGATCGATGGAGTGAATGATTCCCTGGGCTTCGAAGCTCTTAGACATATGGCTACCTGATGGCTGATAAATTGAATGGCCGCCATCATACCACCTTACCTTCCTCTTGTGGGTGGCCTCTTAGCTTCCCACCATTTGTGGGTGGCGCTGCGCTTACCCACCCTACAAAACAAAACGGTCCGTAGGCCGGATAAGCGAAGCGTCATCCGGAAATGCTTGATAAGCGAAGCGCCATCCGGAAATGACGATAACCGCTGTAGCTGCGAGATTCCCCAAACTGCCTTACAATGCCGGCCTTTCAGAATCTGAGTTGTATCTGAGCCCAATATGTCATCTTTGTATGCCCTGATCGTGCTGGCAATCAGCACCCTGCTGTTCGTTTCCCAGGCTTCTGCCGAGCCGCTCACCTTCCGTAAAGCAAAAAAACAGCTGAAAGCCCTGTATCAGGACGAGCACCAAACCAGCTTTTATTGCGGTTGTGACTTTCGTTATCAGGGAAAAAAACTGATTCCAGACCTCAACAGTTGCGGCTATCAGGTACGCAAACAGCAAAAACGCGCCAGCCGTATTGAATGGGAGCACATCGTCCCGGCCTGGGCCTTTGGGCATCAGCGCCAATGCTGGCAAAACGGCGGCCGCAAAGCCTGTAAAAAAGACAGCGTATTTCGCCTGATGGAAGGAGATATGCACAACCTGGTGCCCACCATTGGTGAAGTGAATGGCGACCGCTCGAATTATCGCTTCAGCGATTGGAACGGCTTCCCGCAGCAATATGGCCAGTGCGCCATGGTGGTCGACTTTAAGGGCAAACGCGTACAGCCAACGCAAGAAAGCCGCGGCGCCATTGCCCGCGCTTACTTATATATGGCAGAAAAATATTCCCTGCGATTATCGAAAAAAGAACGCAAACAATACCAGGCGTGGAATAAACAACAGCCACCAAGCCGCTGGGAATGTCGCCGCAATCGTTTAATTGAAAAAATTCAGGGTAACTCGAACCAATTTATTGGTGAGTGTTAAGCGGGAGCCACGTAAACGATCAGAACATCGACAAATCCAGCGCCACCGGATCTCCCAGCCAGTAGGCATAAGTCGTATGATCAGCCAGGTCATTACCCGTTAATGCATGAACCAGCACACTTAAATTGCCGCGCTGCTCATCCAGCCAGGGAATAAACACATCAAACGACTTTTTGCCAAAGGTAATCTGGCAACTCCAACGGGTATGAGGACCGATGGGCTTGCGATGAACGCGACCCACCCTCAAACCAAACAACTCCCCTGCTTGCTGGCACAGCTGAGTGGCGAAATCGACCGTCGCTTCATCGAAATACACATGGGCGTGGTAAGCCTTGTGCCGGTTTATAGGAAAAAGTACAGGGCGTTGCACCTGGCCTTCCGTGGGAAATTGAGAAGCTGACATTAACGACCGCCTTTGATTTTTCGCCATAGCCACATAAAAGGATAGCCAATAACCACAAACGGATACATCAGCGGCGGGTACACAGAGAACACCACCGCCATTAATGGCAGACAGAACAGCACAACCACATTGAAGGTACCAAGCTCAGCAAATACACCGTTGATACCACCCGGGGACTCTTCCAGGTACAGAGTGAGTTTACTGGCACCAATGGTGAGTAGAATGAGTGCAGCGAAGTAAATCAGGGCTTTGGAGAGTCTCATAGGAGTTTAGGGAGAAATGAAGAGTAGCGATTTAAATTCTACCACAGCTGAGATTAATCAAGGTAAGGCTCCATAGCAACGTTAAGGAAGTATATTGTGCTGCGAGGGGAGCAAGTAATAACACCTAACAAGCCAGTACTGCCTCTGCTAAAGCCAAATATGCAACCCTTTTCCAGTGGTTCACGAATTCAACCTCTATCCAAACTGAAAACGCATCATCAATGGCTTCTTGAATCGTTAGTGAAGGATTCCTTTCTCGATATTTCTCAAACAGGCGAATCCCCCCTGCGACTTCGCGCTCCGCTCTCTTTCGTAATCGTTGTTCTAACTCCAACTCTCGGAAATGATAGTCGACTCTTCTTTTATCATCTTCATTCCAACTATCTGGAGGATCAACAAAGTACTCCAGATCACCTGCTCCCATGTTATATGTCGCAAAGAGCCACTGATTCTGAAAAAAATGATCTGCATCTGTATAAGGATGTAAAAACTGCTCTCCAAGCTCATCCGAGGAAGCGGCTTGCATTATACGATTACAACTAGAGCAAGAAGGAACAAGGTTTACAGGAAGAATTGAGAAACGAGGATAAACTTTCTTAGGTAAATAATGATCAAGTGTATCAACATCTGAACTAAGTCCCGCACAATATGGACATTCATCTTCAGCTAAATTCTGGATCGAATCATAAATAGCTCTAGGCTCAGTTTTTTTTCGAAAGTAATCCTCATATAGAGCAATCATATTGCTTTTCGTCAAACTACCCAAAACCCCCTGAGGATTTTGATTAGTACCGACATTGCATCTGTGCAAAGTAGTTAAATTCCCTTGATTGGCTGAAGTAGTATAACTATTTTCGACTAACACCCATGTTCGTCTTTCCAACTCATCTTCAATTATTGGCCGTAAAGTACTCCTATCGATATCCATAGAATCCTTTACGACTTGCGCGACATGCTGATGACTATATGGAGGGCGGTTCATTCTCTTCATTATTTATTTGAGCTCCTAGAGCTAATTAATGCTTTAAGAACTAAGCGGGCCTCTACACCTAACTGATCATCAAACTCAGAAACAATCTGATCAAATGATTCACCTTCACTTATAGCTTTCTCAAGTTCAGCAATAAAACCAGACTTATTGACATCCAACCCGAAAACCTCCTCTGTCAAAGTTCCGATATTTTCGCCATATGTTTCTATTTTTGGTCTATTAGCAAGGAAAGAATCTCCAGTTCGATAAATTTTCCATACACAAGACTTTGGGAGCTCCTGCAATACGACAGGAGAATGAGTAGCGACTACTGCCACTCCATTTCGCATATGAAGGATTTTAGAAATTATCCTAATCAATGCAGATAACAAAGGAGGATGCAAATGTGTTTCGGGCTCATCTATTAAGACCAGTGTTTTAGTCTCTATACGCCTCAGTAATTCAACAACAATGCGAATCACAATAAAATGACCTGAACTTAAAGATTCTAACAATGGTCTAATTTCACCTAGAAATTTCGTCGAGAAGCCATTTTCATCATTGTCCAAATAGCCGTATGCACCACCTGCACGTTCAAAAGCATTGAAAATCTCCTCAAACTCAAAACCATTAAAGTTATTTGACTTAGACAGGTCATCGGATACGTCCCGCCACTCGCCCAAACTAGCCACATCCGAAAACATCACTGAGATTGACTGGACAAACTCCGTATAAATCTCATCATGAGTCTTTAGTCTTCGACCTCTTTGGTCGATCAAGCCGAGATATGAATAGCATGGACCTTTTGCTGGAAAGTCATCATCTTCTGGATAATTAAATGTATCGAATGCGCTAAATGAAACAGACAATACTCTACTAAAATAACCAACCTCTAATCTTTGGTTTTCTTTTTCAAATATTGAAATTCCTTGTAGATTATAGAAATAGCTATTTTCCGACTCATCCCGACCAACCGCAGCTTCGACCATGCGATTAAATAAAGTCGTCTTCCCTACACCATTTTTACCAATAACAGCATGTACATTACTCGGTGGTAATGATTGCTTAATTACATCAAACTCAAGTGAATAAGAGCTTTCATTATCTCCTTCGCAATAAAATCCAAATTTAAAGTCGGTTAAAATTGGTAGGCCTGCCAATACACGGGGGTATTCTTCCTTCACTGTAGTAATTGATGCTGAACGAAGTAAAGAAACGTTCAATACATCTTCATCACTATATTCATCAATAAGCTTAGGATTTAACACAATATCATTTAACTTCGACAATATTTCTTCACATTCAAATAACTCACCTGAATTTTGGTAGTATTCTGCTGAAACACCTAATGAGAAATAGCCGGCACCTAGCTCTGAAAAACATTCAGGCAAGACATCAAATATTTTCTGACTATGGGTCTGCCCCTTAAAACCTATCCTTACCCTACCAATTTCATGTTCAACTGATTCGTCATCATAATATTTGACTATAAATGTTGTGTAGAAACCATAGTCATTCCAATCAATAGCTTTCAGTACTACTAAATCTGACAACCAATCATTCGATTCCCCTGGTATCGATATAGCCTGCCCAGGTTTAAACACATAGAAATCCATAAAGATCGTCCAAATCCATTAAAATTAAGCCATACAACGTAATAATTAAAACCAACTAATTACTATATTTCCCTTTCAATCATCACAAGACAACAAGAAGCTCACCTATCACATTTAAACTATCGATATCGTTTTCAACAACAATCGATGAATAACCATAAGCATTGGTTTCTGGTTTTAGGAATATATGCTGATTAACCAACATACCAGCTTCTTCTATTTTTTCGCTGTGATACTTTTTAACTGTATATGTGCCACCGTGATCCGGATCTTCAATATCGCGATGCTGTACTAATACAATTTTCCCATTGCGAGTGCCGCCAGGATTGGCTTTAAACAAGCACCAAGAACCGTTGATAATTCGTTTATTCATAGACTCACCTACTACACGTGTAACAAACATCCCTTGTGTAGTTTTGATGTGTTCTGGTAACTCTACCCAGTCATGCTCTTCTTGGTTATCCAACCCTTGTTGATCACTAAAGCCACCAGCAGCAACTTCTAAGTCAAAAATAGGTACATAGCCTTCGTAAGGAATTGCTTTTTCAAAACTTACAACAGGTAGATCTAAACCTTTATAAGTTGTGTTTTCCTCTACTTCTAATCCCTCATCGCCGTCGATTTTTCGGCTAGCTATCTTATGGAAATACTCTCGGGTTTCTTGGTCTGTGCAGTATATAAAGCAGCCTTTCTGACCACGAGTCATAAGTGTGCGGTAGGTATTCTTAATCACTTCCGTTGCCGCAGCCAAAGCTGCTTTAGGTTCTTCCTTAAGCCAACCACGAATACCACTCAGAGCTTTGTCTCGACTAGGGTGCTCCAATGGTTGTATGATGACTTCACCGTTTCGAATTACAAAGTCGTCACCTATAATCACGCCAATGTAGTCCAGTTCTAAACCTTGGCAGGTGTGAATACAACCAATTTGTTCTACAGATTTCTCAGCAATCAACCACAAACTGCCATCATCGGTTAAATTCCATTGCGCTTCAAAACGATGCTCGGGAATGAAGATATCCATAGCACCTTTATCTTTTTTGCTAGCCCACTCCCAGCAATAACCAGCAACCATGCGTGCTTTGTTATTCAAACGGTTTTTCTTAAATATGGCTTTGCGTAGTTCATTGGGGTCATCGAAGACTTTTACGTCGTAGTCTATGTCTTCTAAAGTTGTGTTTGCGGTTTCTCGAATTTGTAGGGTGTTATCAATCCAAGCTAAGTAACCATCGCTGCCATTGCAGCGAAATTGCGATGATAGATCCAGTTCAGTGACCGTAGATTGAAGCTTATCTGCCCAATAGTTAATAGTTTCGACACTGCCTATGTCTTTTAGCGTGACGCGTTGTGCTTCATCGATAAAAAACACATTGAAGTGGCTGGCGTTGATAAGCTCTTTTATCTGATTTTCGCCGAGGTTGCTGTAAAGGCCAGATTTTTCGTTTAGCCGATGAGCTTCGTCCACCAGCAATGCTGCAAAGGTGTTTTTAGTTGTGTCTATGTAACTTCCCGAGCCTTTAAATAGGTTGTCGATATGAGTTTTCTTACGGCTACCAGTGAGTACTTTTTTAAAAACTTCCCGAGGGGCAGCATTTTTAGACACGTATTGGGTTAATAATTCACGCTTGGTAAGTTCGGCCAATAAGTTGATGGCTACGACGGATTTTCCTGTTCCAGGCCCACCTTTCACGATAAGAGTTTGCTTGTTGCCATTTTGGGCTTTATGCGCAAGATCAAGGGCAGTTTCATAGACTAGCTTTTGCTCGTCTATCATCAGAAATTCCGGATTGCCGTCCAGCATTGAAACTAAAGCATCAGCCAGGTTTTTACTAGGTTTTATTTTGCCGTGCTCGATGCGATACATGATGTTATCGCTATCGCCATACTTTACTGATTGTTTTAAAAACTCCGCTAGTTTTAGTGCATCAGGCGAGATAAATACCGGGGCTTTAGAAGTATGTTCGGCGTAGAACTTATCGTTAATAGCATCAGCGGATTTCATATTGTGCAGATAAGCACAAGGTTGCAAGGAAATGGCCTCGTCACGCACAGTTTGGTTGTAGTCTTCTATCAGCGCAGCATAAGACCAAGCCTGATACGACGGATGATTGGTTTCCTGCTCACCGTGCTGAAAGCGGGTTTTCACGATGGCGTCTTTGTTGGTAACTTTAGCTTCTTGCCACTGTTTTAGTTCGACAATTACAGCGGTATCTTGGCGATTTTCGTCTTTACCAGTAAGGATAAAATCGACGCGCCGATTGGTTAAAGGAATATTGTATTCGATAGATACCCCAGCCGAGGCTGGAATATCCGGGTCGTGCAATACGTTGAACATATATTGCAGAGAATTCTGCCACGAGATGAACTCATTTCGTGGCGAGTTACGGTTCAGCTTTCGGGCCACCTCACCTTCTATGATGTCAGCAATGGCATTTGCACGAACGTCATCGACGAATTGCTGTTTCGTAGCTGAATAGACGATCATGTGCTTTTATCCGCCAAAGGATCAGCTTTTGGTTCATTCACCTGCTGGTATTCGGTGTATTTCTTTGAGCTGCCCTTCACCTTATCTGCTGGGTACTTGGCTTCATTCTTTACTGTTTTCTGCGCAATAGCATCACCGATGTCGATATTCAGTTTGTCTGCTAACCTCGCCAGGTATATCTGTACATCCGCAATTTCATCAATCACGGCTTCTCGTTGCTTATCGTCCAGCGTGTAAGACTGTTCTTCAGTTAACCACTGAAAGTTTTCCAGCAGCTCACTGACTTCAACACTCAGAGCCATCGCAAGGTTTTTGGGGGAATGAAACTGATCCCAGTCACGTTCTTTGGCGAATTGGCGCAGGTACTCCTGCAACTGATTAAGATCTTGCATGGTAGCTACCTGACAATACTTCTGATGGGGACACTTCGCTTCC
Organism: Bacterioplanoides sp.; assembly: GCF_965219715.1. GTDB lineage: Bacteria > Pseudomonadota > Gammaproteobacteria > Pseudomonadales > Oceanobacteraceae > Bacterioplanoides. Next base: position 4,715,018 of record NZ_OZ244785.1, on the reverse strand, counting down.
TTACGACTGCAGATTCCTTAAATGACACGATTTCAGGGCTCTGCTCCTGAAATCAGTGAGTTGATTATACGAATTAATAACTAATTTAATAGTGTTAGAAAGGTCAGTTTTATCTGATAAAGGTCAATCACGGCCAACAAAAAAGCCGCCATGGCTCTCACCAAAGCGGCTTATCATCTCGCACTCAGCGGTTATTCCGCCACCATTACCCATTCGTTGGTGACTTCATCCATCATTAACACCACTTCGGCATTTTCGCAGCTGGTGTACAACACCTGCTTATCGCGATCCACGGCAATCCCCTGAATGCGCTCCGCCCAGGAGTTGGTGGAGGTGTTGGCGTCGTATATTAACGCCTGGCGAGCACCGCTCTCCAGGTTCACTTTAAACAACGCCGAGGCGCTGTTATCACCCACGTACACGTGTTTGCCATCGCTGGCCAAAGCCAGTGCTTCCGGGTCTTTTAAGCGCAGGGCGTTGCCATCGTCCGGCGTGGTGCTATCGGTAATTACCCGTGCTTTGCCGCTGGCGATATCAATGGCGTACACCCCGGCATTGCTCGAATCGTCGGTGACGTACAGCGTGCTGTTGTTCTGGCTGATTTCCATGTCTTCCACTTCTAACCGGTCCGGCACACCACTGAGGTTAACGTTGATTTCGCTGCGCTGGCCGCTGCTCAGGTTGGTGCGGTAATAACGCGATGGCGAGCTGGTATCGTCGACCACTATGCCGGATTCTGCGTCCAGGCTTACCCAATCCCACGGGCGATTTAATTCTGAGCCAGTGTCTTTGGCGTTGTCGGTAATGACTGTTTTTGTGCCATCAACAGCGCTGTATGCCCAAACATAGCCAGTGGTTTCACGAGTATTATTGTCGCGCTGATAACCGGTAATAATCAGCGCATTTTGTTGCGCATCAAATCCCATCGAATCAATGGCGTTGCTGGAATAATGCTCGTCGCTTAACGCAAGGTTATCGATAAACACTTCACGTGCGCCGCTAGCCAGGTTCACACGCACAATCTGCTCATCGTCCGTTTCCAGATACAACTTGCCGTTTTTGGCATCCAGCGCGTTACGGGATAATTCATCGAATAATTGTGGCTGTTGACTGATTGTTGGATTGGTATTGCTGAATAACAGCCGATAATTTTTCTGCGAAATATCTACCGCAACTATCGATTTTGCGCGATCGGCAGAAATTAACAGTCGCTGTTTTGATGGCTGATAAAACGTCCGCGCTTCGTCTTTAATGGCACGTTGATTTTGCACCGTACTGCTATCAACAATCAGATTTAATGACTTGTCTTTAATGTTCAGCTGATAAATTCGCAGCGCACTGTTGTCCGGATTTAAATCGGTAATTAATGCGGTAGTGGCGTCCTGCAGGCTGATGTCCTGAATACGATTCAGACCTTTGTCCGTCGCCAGCAGAATTGTGCGCTTACCGAAATCAGCACTTTTAGCATCGATATTGACGGCCAGCACCTGACTGCCATCACCACCATTACCGTCGTCCGACACAATTAAACGCTGGTTATTGCTGTCGAGCACCATGCGTAAATTGGCATAACGGCTGAACGGGTTGGTGGCATCAGGAGTGCTGCCATCCGATAACAGCTGCACCTTGCTGCTTGGTGTTGCACTGGTCCAGTAAATCGCGCTCTGGGTCGACAGATAAAAACGCTGCTGTTGGGCGTCGTATACCAGGCTATCGACATTGCGAATTAAATCGTCGCTGGAGGCAGCAGCCTGAGGGTCGAGAATTAAACTGCGACTGCCGTTTTTCAGATCAACGGCCATAATGCCGCTGTAACTTTCGTTACTGCTCAAACCTTTGATATAGCGCGAGGTGAGATACAGCTTTTGGTTGGTTTCATCCAGTACCAGCCCGGCCATATTGCCAAAGGCATAGTTATCTTCGGTGGTTGCAGCCGACAATAATTTTCGTGCACCGCTGGCCATATCGATCTCCAGCACCTGACGACGGGAATCGTCGATCATATACAGAATGCTTTCATCGCTGCTCAGTACGATGTCTGCCGGACTGTAGAGTAATTCGTTGGATTCTATTTTTGCCAGGGCTAACTGCTGGCTTTGCTCGCCCTCGGCAATGGTGGCGGTGAGTGTGTTCAGCCCTGCGGTTAACGGCACTTTTACCTGCCAGTTGGCAAAGTTGTCGCTGCTGGTTGCCGCAACCCCGTTCACTGTTAACGCGGTGATTTGATCACAGCCGCTACGTCCCCGCAGTGTGATACTGCTGGCTGAAGTGGCGCTGTATGGCGCCGGAAAAATCAGTTGGGTATCTGCACCACAAGGTTTAGGCGTTTCCACCACCGGTGGTTTTTCGCCGCCCGTTTGATCATCAGGCTGACCAGCCACCGGATTGCTGTTGTTTTCAGAGTCGTCACTGCCACAACCGCTCAGGCCTGCCACAGCAACCAGAATCGCAAAAGAAAGAATCGACGGAGAGAATACGTTTTTCATATCGGACTGCTTAACTCGATTTAAATTCAGATACCAATATCAGGACGGGTTCCCGATTTCTGCCTCAAGGGTAAAACAGTCGGCCACAGCCAGATAGCCACAATCAGGACAAATTCGTCGATTAGCGCACAACTGTGGGATTTATTTTGCAGAAACAAGACATTGTCGAACGTTTGTAAGAAAATGGCGCCAAACTTTTTGGCCGCACGATTCGACCTGTCATAACCGGGTCAACAAGATCACGATGCAGGCCACACGATTTAAATACTCCAAGGAATGAAGATGTTTAACGATTCTGTTCTTACCCTGTTTGCCGCCAGCGAAATCAATGGCGAAGCATTAAAACCGGTAAAGTTTGGCACCTCTGGCCATCGCGGCACTTCCCTGAAAGGCAGCTTTAACGAACAACATATTATTGCCATTGCCCAGGCGGTGGTTGATTACCGTAAAGAAAACCGTATTAACGGCCCGCTGTTTGTCGGCCGCGACACCCACGCCCTATCCAAACCCGCCTGGGAGATTGTGGTGCAGGTTCTGACTGCGAACGACGTTGATGTCCGCATCGCCCAGGACAATGAAGTCACAGCAACACCACTGGTAAGCCATGCCATTCTGACGGCAAACACCACCGCCACCGAGCAACTGGCCGACGGCATTATCATTACTCCATCCCACAATCCGCCGGAAGACGGTGGCATTAAATACAACACCCCGGACGGTGGCCCGGCCGACGGTTCGGTAACTGGCTGGATCGAAAACCGCGCGAACCAGTATCTGCAGAAATTACAGCAAAATAATGATGCCGACATTCAGCGTCTGACACTGGATGAAGCCCTGGCCAAAACCAGCACCTATGATTTTGTTGGCATTTATGTTGATGATCTGAAACGTGTGGTGGATCTGGATGCCATCGCCAACAGCTCCCTGAAACTGAGTGCCGATCCGATGGGTGGTACTGCATTACCGGTATGGAACAAGCTGGCGGAAAATCCGGCGTTTAACCTGAAAGTGGTGAACGATCAGATTGATGAATCCTTTGCTTTTATGCCGCCAGACCACGATGGCCGCATTCGTATGGATTGCTCCAGCACCGCCGCCATGGCCAAGCTGCTGGATATTCGCGATCAGTTTGATCTGGCCTTTGGTAACGATCCGGATGCTGACCGTCACGGTATTGTTGATGCCGCAGGTCTGATGAACCCAAACCACTACTTATGCGTGTGTGTCGATTATCTGATGAAGCACCGCCCGCAGTGGTCGCGCGATTTAAAAATCGGTAAAACCCTGGTGACGTCATCAATGATGGACCGTGTGGTATCCGCTAACGAGCGTGTGCTGTACGAGGTGCCGGTTGGCTTTAAATGGTTTGTTCAGGGTTTGTTCCATGGCGAGCTGGCGTTTGGTGGTGAAGAAAGTGCCGGTGCCAGCTTATTAACCTTCGACGGTAACGCCTGGAGCACGGATAAAGACGGTGTGGTGCTGTGTTTATTAGCGGCAGAAATTACCGCCGTGACCGGTTTAACGCCATCGCAATATTATGCTGAGCTGGTGAAGCAACACGGCAACCCGCATTACAAGCGTGTCGATGCCGCCGCAACCCCGGAGCAAAAAGCGGCCTTTAATCAGTTAACCGCCGAAAGCGTAACTGAAAGCGAACTGGCGGGTTACGCCATTACCTCGGTTCATACCAATGCACCGGGTAACAACGCAGCCATTGGTGGTTTAAAAGTGTGTACCGAGCAAGGCTGGTTCGCCGCCCGTCCAAGTGGTACTGAAGATATTTATAAAATCTACGCGGAAAGCTTCCAGGGTGAAGCGCATCTGCAATCGCTCATTGAAGAAGCGCAGAAGCTGCTTAGCCAGATTCTGTAGTTCCCTTTTCACGATTTGCAATAACGAGGTAAGAAGGATCCTTTCCTGCCTCAGATCAAGACATCAAATCGCCACTCGCGGTTTGATGTCTTTTTGTTTGTGGATCTGCCATGCCAACACCATCCGGTTTTTCCATCTGGCACATTGCCTTCCGCCCCTTCTTTCTGTTTGCCAGTCTGTTTGTATTTGCTGCCCTGCTGTTGTGGTTGCTAGTGCTCAGTGGCGAAGTCGGAAACTTTCAGCCTTACAGTGGTTGGTTTATCTGGCATGGCCATGAAATGGTGTTTGGTTTTGTTCAGGCGATTGCCGTCGGTTTTCTGTTAACCGCATCGCGCAACTGGACCGGACAGCCTGGTGTGTCCAAACGCTTTATTCAGATTCTGTTTATCGTCTGGTTATTAGCGCGTCTTGGCTGGTTGTGGGCCGGCATTCCTGCCTGGCTGTTAGCATCGCTGGATGTTATTACGCCGCTACTAGCCGCTGCCGGACTGGCGAACACCTTATCTGCCGGAGAACAGGCCAGTCACAGCGACAACCAAAGCCACAACTGGCCGTTTGTTGGATTATTACTGGGGCTGGCAATCTTTCAGGCGATTTATCATTACCTGCTGTATTTCCACTCTCCTTATATCGCCACACTGCAGCGGGTTGCGGCTCTGATCATGATGGCCATGACCTTCTGGGTCAGCGGTCGTGTTGTACCTTTTTTCACCCGGCTGCGATTAAAAACACCGGTGGTAGCGATCCCTGAATTGCTGAAACACACCACCATGACACTCACCTGGCTGCTGGTGCCGGTGTACTTATTACAGGCACTGTTGCAACAAATGGGCATTCATGAGATCGCCCAATTACTGGAATATGCTCTGGCGTTATGTGCAGTATTGGCGGTAACCGGGCACCTCGGACTATTGCGCTTGTTTTATCAGCGCGGCGTTTTCTCCGAGCCGATGCTGTGGTCCTTGTATCTGGCCTACCTGTGGCTAATGGTTGGTTTGCTGTTACTGGCCTTAACGCCCTGGGCGGCAACGCCGTGGCTGCATGCGATTACCATGGGTGGATTGTTTGCCATGATCCTGGCGATGATGGCTCGCATCAGCCTTGGCCATACCGGCCGGAAAATAACCGCGCTCAGAGGTATGTCGCTGGTGTTTGTAGCCATTCAATGTGCGGTGGTGATTCGTTTATTGCCCGATCTGGGGCTGGCTGCGGTTATCGACCACCTGACGGCTTACCGCCTGGCAGCCACTCTTTTGCTGGTTGGCCTGGCTACTTTCCTCTACCACTATCTGCCGATTCTGTTGCGCCCGCGGGCCGACGGCAAACCCGGCTGAAGCAACCGGCAATAGCGGCAACCCGCAACGCCTGTTATTGCCGCTTTTACGCTGTCGGCCTGGTGATTGCCGCTACCTGGGTATGAATTGTTGGTGTTTAGCGCGGATGAAACTCAGTCTGACAGCTTAGACAGGTCAGGTTCGACGGATATCTGCCACATACCTAAGTGTTACAAGTCATTTTCTTGGCTAAACAACTGATAAACTGATCGTCAAATATCCAGCCTTTCCTCTGAAACTCTGTCACAAATATTTAACTTGTTGTTTTTAAAGGAAATTATCTTCAGGAAAACTCTGGCACAGAAATCGCTTAACAGCTGATATGAATTTTTTGCCAGAACGAGGTGGCTCATGGTGAGTCCATTACACAGCAATGGTCGTGCACAACTACGAGAAGAAAAATCAGTTACCACCATTGGTGAGTTAGCACTGAAGCCCGATCTGCGCCCGGAAGTGTTGCTAAAACTGTCCGGCAAATTGCAGACCACGCTGGAATTATCACAACTGCTGGAAATCTTCTTTGAGGAAATTCAGCAGGCAGTACTGGTCGACGGCTTAACCTTCAGCCACCCGGCGAACAACCTGCTGATCAGCGAAGGCAAAACGTCGCCGCATTCAATCAGCTACCGGTTACAGACTCAGCAGGATTATATGGGTGACCTGACGTTCCATCGCTCTACCCGCTTCCGCGAGCATGAGCTGGCCAACCTGGAAGGATTACTGTCGACGCTGGTGTATCCGATGCGTAACGCGCTTCGGTATTTCGAAGCACTGGCGGCGGCATTCCGCGACCCTTTGACTGGCGCAGGCAACCGCGTTGCTCTGGATAAAACACTGGGCCGTGAAGTGGAACTGGCAAAACGCCACGGCCAGCAACTGTCGGTACTGATGATTGACCTCGACCACTTTAAACAAGTGAACGATGAGTTTGGTCACAGCATGGGTGATAAGGTATTAAAAGACGCCGTAAGCTGCATTACCGCCTGCATTCGCCAAACCGATATGTGTTTCCGCTACGGCGGCGAGGAATTTCTGGTGATGTTATCCAGTGCCGATCAGGCCGGAGCTTTACGCATCGCTGAGCGTATTCGCATGGGAATTGGCGCGTTACAGTTTGAAAACAGCCGCGGCAAATTACAGGTAACCTCAAGCATTGGCAGCGCAACATTGCGCGGAACCGATTCCATGGACAGCCTGGTACAACGTGCCGATAACGCGCTGTACGAAGCCAAAAACGGTGGTCGCAACCGGGTAATCAGCGATGCCGATACCGCCTTTACTGCGCTGGAGCGTAATTAATCTGAATTAATCGTTCTCCACAGCAAGCTTGCCGATTCCGAATGCACCCCGGAATCGGCTTTTTTATGCCTGTGTTTTATTAAAAATAACAGACGAAAAAACCGCGTTTTGCCTGCTCGTCGCCGAGCGCAAAACGCGGTTTTTATTTTTCCGGATTAATTGTTAGCAATTAATCCAGGAATGCAAAATGCTCTTCTTCCATCTGCATCAGCGACTTAGGATCACGCACCATCATTTTGGCGTGGCCTTTGGCACGAGGCAGAATGCGCTTGAAGTAGAATTCAGCGGTCTGAATCTTAGCCTTGTAGAAGTTCGCATCGCCTTCGCCTGCTTCGATTTTGGCGTAAGCGGTTTCAGCCATCAGCGCCCAGTAGTAAGACATGGCGATATAACCGGCGTACATCAGGTAATCAACCGAAGCAGAACCAACCATGTCGCGGTTTTTAGACGCTTTATAAGCAATGCGGTAGTTGTTCAATTTCCACGCCAGCATGTTGCGCTTCAGTGACTTAACCATCTTCTTCATTTCCGGGCGCTTGTTCTCTTTGGTGAACTCGCTAACCAGATCTGCGAAGGTGTTGAACGACTTAAACTTACCTAACAGCATCTTACGGCCTAACAGGTCGAGTGCCTGAACGCCGGTAGTACCTTCATACAGCTTGGAGATCTGAGCGTCACGAACGATCTGCTCCATACCCCATTCTTTAATAAAGCCGTGGCCACCGTAAACCTGAACACCATGGTTCGCTGCTTCATAGCCCAGCTCGGTCAGGAAAGCTTTCAGGATAGGCGTCAGGAAGCCCAGCTCATCATCGTATTTGTCATACAGTTTCTGATCGCCACGAGTGTGCGCAGCGCCCATCAGATCCGCCAGACGTGCAGCGTGATAAACCATCGCACGACCACCTTCCGCAATTGCTTTCTGAGTCAGCAGCATACGACGTACGTCTGGATGAACCATCAGAGTATCAGCCACTTTATCCGGATCTTTAGTACCGGTTAAAGAACGCATGGAACGACGATCTTTGGCGTATGGCAATGCGCCCTGGAACGACAGCTCAGCAGAAGCAACACCTTGGATAGAAGTACCGATACGTGCGGTGTTCATGAAAGTGAACATGCACATCAGGCCTTTGTTTTCAGGGCCAATCAGGAAACCTTTAGCGCCGTCGAAGTTCATTACACAGGTCGAAGACGCGTGGATGCCCATCTTCTCTTCGATCGAACCACAGCTAACCGGGTTGCGATCGCCCAGAGAACCGTCTTCGTTCACGTTGAACTTAGGCACAATAAACAGCGAGATACCACGAGTACCTTCTGGTGCGTTTGGCAGACGTGCCAGTACGATATGCACGATGTTTTCGGCCATGTCGTGCTCACCGGAAGAGATAAAGATCTTCTGACCGGTGATGCTGTAAGAACCATCTGGGTTTGGCTCGGCTTTGGTTTTCACCTGACCCAGATCAGTACCACACTGAGCTTCGGTCAGACACATGGTGCCGGTCCAGCGACCTTCCGACAGAGGTACGAAGAATTCTTGCTTCTGAGCTTCGGTGCCGTGCATCCAGATGGTGTTCATCGCACCCAGAGAAAGACCCGGGTACATGCCCCAGGACCAGTTTGCGGTACCAATCATTTCAGACTTAGCCAGTGCCAGAGACATAGGCAAGCCCTGACCGCCGTATTCAACCGGCGTCGCCATCGACTGCCAGCCGTTTTCTACGTACATCTGGTAGGCTTCTTTGAAACCTTTTGGCGTTTTAACTTCGCCACCTTCAAAAATACAGCCTTCATCGCCGCTCTGGTACAGAGGTGCGATCACTTCTTCAGAGAAAGAAGCCGCCGCTTCTAAAATCATGTCGACCATTTCGTCGGTCGCTTCTTCACCACCTGGGATGGTTTTGTAATGATCCTGGAACTTGTAAACGTCGTTCATCAGGAATTTGATGTCTTTAACCGGAGCCTTGTACTGAACCATGGTGCTTCCTAATCAAATAAAAACTGAATGTTATTGTTAGTTGGAACGGCGCCATTCTTACAATTGGTTACATAGGGGCCATTGGCTTAACGGCCGGTTAGCCGTGTCAGTTCGGTCTTTTAACGTGGAAATTGATGGGAATCAGGATTTAAAAGGATCGGGATTTAAGTTATTCCGGGGTAGCAAAAACAAAAACGCCCGCTAATCAGCGGGCGTTTTTAATGATTCAAAGAAACAAGCGATTATGCAGGCTCAGCTGCGCGCTTGGCTTCCTCTTCGTCTTTCAGTTCACGACGCAGAATCTTACCAACCGGAGTCATTGGCAGTTCATCACGGAACTCAACGTAACGAGGTACTTTATACGCCGTCAGGTTTTCACGACAGTAGTTACGGATCTCGTCAACGGTAACGTTTTCGTCGGTTGCAACGATAAACAGCTTCACAGCTTCACCGGTTTTCGCATCCGGAATACCAATCGCCGCGCAGTTTTCGACAGCTGGGTGAGCCGCTGCTACGTCTTCAATTTCGTTCGGATATACGTTGAAACCGGAAACCAGAATCATATCTTTGATACGGTCAACGATCTTAACGAAGCCATCTTCGTCCATTACCGCAACGTCACCAGTACGTAACCACTTACCATCAGCAGTGAAAGAATCGGCAGTTGCTTCCGGACGGTTCCAGTAGCCTTTCATTACCTGAGGACCGTTAACACACAGCTCGCCACGCTCGCCCAGTGCGACTTCGTTACCTTCGTCATCGATACATTTCAGTGCGGTACCTGGTACTGCTTGGCCTACGGTGCCCATACGTTCCAGGCCAGCTGCCGGGTTCATGGTTACTGCAGGAGAACATTCGGTTAAGCCGTAAGCTTCGGATACACCAACACCGGTCACTTCTTTCCAGCGCTTAGCGGTATCGTCCATCAGAGCAGTACCACCAGACAGCGTCAGACGCAGCTTGGAGAAATCCATTTCGCGGAATTCTTTGTGCTCCAGCAGCGATACGAACAGAGTATTCAGGCCGATGATGCCGGTCAGCTGGTGTGGCTTCATCATACGCACGAACATGTCGGTGTCACGCGGGTTAGCAATCAGGATACTGTGGTCACCGGCTTCAAACAGCGCCATCAGGTGAACAGTGAATGAGTAGATGTGATACAGCGGCAGCGGTGCAACAATCTTGGCGCCGGTTTCCGGCTTCATTGGCTGACCCTGATCATCGGTCTGCTGCAGCATCGCGTGTGCCTGCATCATGTTGGCAACCAGGTTACGGTTGGTCAGCTCAGCACCCTTAGCTACACCGGTAGTACCGCCAGTGTATTGCAGAATGATGGTGTCGTTCGGGTTCTTGATGTAGTTCGGTTCGAAGCTGTTGTACTTAGCACCTTGTGCCAGTGCCTTACGGAAAGGAATCGCTTCAGGCAGGCTGTATGCCGGAACCATTTTTTTGATGTACTTAGCAGCACTGTTGATCAGAGTACGCTTCAGGAAAGGCAGCATGTCTGCCAGAGACGTCACAATGATATGCTTCAGACCGGTTTCATCTTTGATGTTCTGTACCGATGCAGCAAATACGTCCATACACACCAGCGCTTTTGCACCGGAGTCGTTGAACTGGTGCAACATCTCACGTTCGGTGTACAGCGGGTTGGTGTTTACCACAACCATACCGGCACGCAGTGCACCGTACATAGCAATCGGGAATTGCAGAATGTTTGGCATCTGAATCGCGATGCGATCGCCTGGTTTCAGGCTGGTGTGATTCTGCAGGTAAGCAGCAAAAGCAGCGGAGTACTCATCGATCTGACGGTAAGTCAGAGTGTAACCAATGCTGGTGAAAGCCGGACGGTCGGCGTAACGCTTAAATGAGTTTTCAATTACCTCAACAACGGCGTCGTATTCGTTCAGGTTAATGCTGTCAGGCACGCCAGGTGCGCGCTTACCATCCCAGAAAGATGCTTCCACGTGTAGTCTCCCCAAATGCGGATTTCGAAGAAAAAACCAAACACCAACCCGATTCACCGCGTTATTTTTGGCTTGGTGAGGGTTAGCAGAAGGTCTGCTTGTTTTTTTATTGGCCCGAACTATGAACGAAAGTGCAATTGAGTTAAAGAGGAAATCGTGACATGATTCCGGTCATTCTACGCCAGAGAGCAAAAACTGCCTGACCATTATGTCTAATATCAGCGCAGCATCGCGCCCCTTTATTGCCACCGAATACCTGTCGCAACTGATTGATTTGTTAGCCCAGCAAGGCATCAATGCTGCCCAGCTGGCACACGGTACCGGCCTGAGTGCCGCGACACTGACCTCCCCTCAGGAGTACATCTCTCCGCTGCAGTATCACAAGGTGATTGAGAACGCACTGGCATTGAGCGGCGACCCGTTACTGGGGCTGGAACACGGCAAACGGATGAATATTTCCAGCCATGGCTTTCTTGGCTTTGCCATCATGGCTTCCGACACATTGGGCGATGCTCTGTCTCTGGCCATTCGCTACGCCCGCACCCGCACGCTACTGGCAGACATTCGTTTTATTCAGGAAGACGACACCGCGATTATTCAGATCAATCGTCTGGCGGCGATGCCCACCACCTTTACCTTTGTGGTGCAGAACATTATCTCGACCTTTGTCACCATTGCCCGCTTCCTGACCCAAAGTCATGATGAGTTGACTGCTGTTGTTAAATTCACCGATTCGCCGGCCCGACCGGAGTCCTGTTACGAAGGGTTGATCGGTTTACCGGTGATGTTTCACCAGCCGCATAATCAGTTGTGTTTACCGGCCTATCTGCTGGATACGCCGGTATCCACCGCCAATACGACTGCGCGCCGAATGGCCGAAGCTGAGTGTGAGAAATTGTTGGCGGAACTGGATCGGGGCCAGGACCTGGTGACTCAGATCCGCCGCCATCTTGAGCAGATGAAAGCCTTCCCAACGCTGACGGTGATGGCCGATAAACTGCAGTCAAGCCCACGCACCATTAATCGCCAGCTGGCCCAGTTAAATACCACCTACCAGAAAATCATCGATGAGGCGCGCCGTGAACAGGCTATGCAATTGCTGCTGGAAAGCAGCACGTCGGTTGAGGAAATTGCTCACCAGCTGGGTTACAACGACCCATCGAACTTTGGCCGGGCCTTCCGTCGTTGGCTGGGGATCTCGCCACGGGCATTCCGTAAAAAAGCGCGTGAGCAGAACGAAAAATACGTTCCCGACCTGTAACAGCACGGCATTTGCTCGTGCTTGACTGATCTGACGCAAGTTATAAGTTGTACGAACGTTTTATCAGCGCGTTTTTTCCGTTAGGATTAAGCCGATTTTACGAAGACTCAATAATAACAATGAATTCGATCCACTTTCCAAGCGGCCAGCGTGCCGTATACCAGGGACTGTCAAAAACGGTTAACCAGTATTTTAAAGATCAGAGCAGTGCAAAAACCGGTAACCCGGCTCTGTATCGTAAAGCGTTAACCATCGCCACCCTGTTTATTTCCAGCTTTGCTCTGATATTCATATTGCCGCAGGACTACAATTGGCTCGCCTGGATTGGCCATGGTCTGGCAACGGCGCTGGTTGGTTTTAATATCATGCACGACGGCGCCCATGAGTCGTTCAGCAAATCACGCAAAATTAATCGCGTTGCCGCATTAACGTTTAATCTGATTGGTTCAAACCGTTTTTACTGGGCACAAAAGCACAACCGTAATCACCACACCTTTACCAACGTCGACGAGCTTGATGAAGACATCGATGCTTTTGGCCTGTTCCGTATGAGCCCACGGCAGAAACGATTCCCCTTTCATCGCTGGCAGCACATTTATGCCTGGTTCCTGTATCCGTTAACCAGCCTGTTCTGGTTTTTTGCTCTCGATTACAAAGCCTATTTCACCCAGAAAATTGCCAGCCGTGAGTTCAGTCATAAGATGAGTCTGGCGGATCATATTGAGTTCTGGTTTTCCAAAGGCTTATACATCAGCTTGTACCTGCTGTTACCAGCGAGCGTTTTCGGTTGGGAGAACACGCTGACCGGCTTCTTTATGATGCATGCAATTCTGGGGTTCTTATTTGCCGTGGTGTTTCAGCTTGCGCATGTGGTGGACCAGGCGGAATTTCCGGCACCACAGCAAGGTGGCGATCACGACGGTGAAATGGCCGATGAGTGGGCCGTACATCAGTTACGTACCACGGTCGACTTTGCCACCGATAACCGATTTGTTACCTGGGCATTAGGCGGGCTGAATTTTCAGGTCGAGCATCACCTGTTCCCACGCGTAAGCCATATCCACTACCCGAAACTGCACAAGATTCTGCAACCGGCTTGCGCCGACACAGCCTACCCGATTCGCAGCTATGCCACGGTAAGCTCGGCACTGAAAGGCCACTATCAACATCTGAAAAATCTCGGTCAGGCATAAACGCCGGCCGGGATTCTGCCATCTCTCGCCAATAGTAAACATTTGTTAACCGCTACATTCATATCTCGTAATCCCTGCTAAACTTTGTACTGATTGTCATGTAAATAATGGCGGTGTATTGCCAGTACCTGTTACACGACAAGGTTGTTCAATCACAAGAGAGTGAGCATGCATCGAGTATTGAAACAGCAGATTGCACAGTATCTGGCTGGGGAAATTCCTGACCATCTGTCGCCGCTACTGGATGCCGTGAATGCCGCCTACGAAAAAGCCGACCTGGACAGCGCCGAGTTAAAACGCTCACTGCGCACCACCTCCAACGAACTGCTGCTGCAAAACAAAAAACTCAATCTCAACCTGGAAGAACAAAAAGCCGCTCAACGCGAGCTTAGTCGCTCTTTCAGTATCATTAATGCCACCCTTGATGCGTCGCAGGAAGGGGTTCTGGTAATTAACCACGATGGCATTCCGATTCTATTTAACGACCGCTATCTGCAAATTAATCAGCTGACTGAGTCGCGTCTGATGTCGATGACACATCAGGAATTGTTACAGAACTCAATGGATCGGATTACCGAACCCGAGCGACTGAAACTGCAGATGACGTCATTGGCGGGAGAATCTGGCGGTGATAATCGCGGTATCTATCAAAGCCATGATGGTCACTGGGTTGAAGCGTATGCCTGTAACGACCCGGTGGCGGGCTTTATCTGGGTGTTGCGCGACATTACCGAGGTGCGCGAAAAAGAAGCCACCATTGCTCATCAGGCGCAACACGATGCCTTAACCGAGCTGCCCAATCGCACTCTGCTGCTGGATCGAATGGAAAACGCCATCAATCGGGCGCATCAGAATCATCAGCGCTTTGCTGTCTGTTACCTCGACCTTGATGCCTTTAAAACCGTGAATGACAGTCTGGGTCACGACGCTGGCGATCAGCTGTTAATTAAAGTCAGTAAACGCTTAAAAACACGTATTCGTGAAGGCGATACCATCGCTCGTATCGGTGGCGATGAATTTGTGATTGTGCTGGATGACATCAGTCATCAGGAAGAAGTGTTGTATATGGCCGAGCGCCTGCTGATGGCGCTGAACGAGCCCATTATGTTGGCTGGCCGTAAATTTTTTGTTGGCGCGTCCATGGGGATCGCCATGTACCCAAACGATGGTGAAGAGCCCGGAGTATTATTAAAAAATTCCGATATTGCCATGTACCGCGCCAAGCAGAATGGCAAAAACCGCTTCCACTTTTTTACACCGTCACTGGAACGTGTCGCTCAGCACCGGCTGGCGATGGAAACCAAGTTACGCAAAGCGATGGAAAACGAAGAGCTGGAATTGTACTACCAGCCGAAGGTATACCTGGCCGGCGATGGTAAACAGCAAACCGGTACCCTGCACAGCTTTGAGGCTTTGTTACGCTGGCCACAACCCGGCGGTGGTTTTATATCACCGGAAAGCTTTATTCATATCGCAGAAGACGCCGGTATGATTGGTCATATCGGCAACTGGGTACTGGAACACGCGGCGGTTCAGGCCAAAGCCTGGTATCAGCAAGGTCTGAAAACCAATATCAGTATTAATATTTCGCCGAAGCAGTTTCTTATTCCGGATTTCGAACACGACATTATCGATACGCTTAAGGCACTCGATACACCTGAGAATCTGATATCACTGGAAATTACCGAAAGCCTGTTAATGCAGGACCTGGAAAGTGCCCGCCATGTACTGGAGTTTTTCCGCGAAAATGGCGTAAAGATTTATCTCGATGATTTTGGTACCGGCTTTTCTTCGCTGAATTATTTAAAAAACCTGCCGGTAGACTCAATTAAAATTGACCGGACGTTTGTCAAAGACCTGAGTAATAACCCAGCCGACCAGGCAATTGCTTCTTCGATTATTGCTCTGGGTAAAAACCTCGGCATGAGCATTGTTGCCGAAGGTGTGGAAACACAAGCCCATGCGAATATTCTGATTGCCCACGGCTGTGATCTGGCACAAGGCTATTATTACGGTCGCCCGGTCAGTGCCGCTGAAGCGGAGCAGTTTTTTCCGAGCAGGCTGTAAGAGTCTTGCCAAGGTGCTGATCAGACCTTACATTGCGCTCATCTGTAAACCGCGTAAAACCAAGATTGAGGTCTGTTATGCAATATCCACACTTTCTTGCCGTTGATGGCAGCTCCTGGGAAGAACAGGCCCACCCGATTGCTATCGCCTGGTCACTGGCCGATGGCAGCATCAAAACCACCATGATTCAGCCAGAAGACGACTGGGATGACTGGGATTTCGCTCTGGAAGATCTGCACGGTATTAATCAGGACACTCTCTACCAGCGTGGTGAAACCTGTTATTCCGTTTTGCGCGAGCTGGAGCACGATCTGGAGCAACCTCGTGTTGCCACAGATGATCGCGAGCGTTGTGAGCTGCTGCTTGAAAAGTTGTATGAAGGTTGCGGCCGGGATGTCAGCCTGGAAATCGATGATTATCTCGATGATGTTCAGGACACATCACGTATCGAAGAAGTACGTGACCAATTGCAATTATCACAACAAATGTGCGAAGACCGTGTGCGGTTAATGCTGGAAGTGTGGGCCAGAGAGAACGGTTAAGTTCTCTCTTTTAATTATCAAAAAAATCTTATCGCTGAAATTTTATCGATCAATATCCGGCTCAGCCTGCAAACTTTCTATCACTGCCGCCATAAAACGTGCAGCCTCACCACCGGTGACCACTCTGTGATCAAATGTCAGAGATAACGGCAGCGCTTTTCCGGCGAATAATTCTCCGAGCTGAGCCATGGGTTTTTCCATGACTTTTCCCGCGCCCAAAATCGCTACCGTTGGCGGCACCACAATTGGTGTGCCGTAACGCCCTGCCAACGCGCCATAATTGGATAAGGTAAAAGTGGCTCCCTGCAATTCTTTTGGCGGAATGGTTCGCGCCTGAACATCTTTTTTCAGACGATTTAATCCGGCCCGTAAATCATCGGCGCAGCGGTTAGCAACATCACGTAGCACAGGTACAAATAAACCGTGCTCGGTATCTACCGCAATGCCTAAATCAATTTTTTCGATTAATCGCCGGGTTAATTGTTCGCCATTAAACCAGACATTTAAATCCGGTTCTTTGCTGCAGGCGTAAGCAATCGCCTGAACCAATCTCACCGTGGTATCTTCACCATCATTCCACTGGCTGACATTCGCTTCATCAAACAAAGTAACGGGAACCACTTGTTGGTGTGCCATGGCCATATTTTTCGCCATGGATTTACGCACGCCGGTTAATCGTTCACCGCTGCCATGTTGCTGATTTAAGCGACTGGCTTTTTCAACATCGTCGGCAGTTATACGCCCTTCCTGTCCGGTAGCCACTACCTGTTCAATATCGACGTTAAGGCGTTTTGCCAATGCCCGGACACTGGGCGTTGCTTTGACCTTTCCGGCAGCTGAAGCCTGTGGAGCTAACGAAAACTGATCCTGAGTAACGGTTTGCGCCTGGGGAATATCACCCACAACCGTGCCGCTGTCTGTCGCAGGCGCGGCCGTAGCAACATGATCAGACTGGTCATCGGTAATAAATTCCACCAGCGGCTCACCAATGTTTACTGTATCCCCTTCATCACCAAAACGATGAAGAATTTTTCCGGCACAGGGAGACGGCACTTCAACAATGGCTTTGGCGGTTTCGACCGACACTAATAACTGGTCGACCTGAACTTCATCCCCTTCCGCCACATGCCATTCAACAATGTCGGCTTCCATTAAACCTTCACCTAAATCCGGCAATTTAAAGTAACGCATCGGCTATCCCCTGCTCAGTCATTAAATCGATTTTCTGATCGTTATGAGTCATAAATTCGTTATGGCTAATTAGCGATAATTCAGCGTGGCCTGGACCGCCGCCATCACATCAGCCGCGTTTGGCATATAGAGATTCTCCTGGCGAAAATACGGCATTGGCGTATCAAACCCGGTTACCCGACTCACCGGCGCCTGCAAATATTCCAGACTGTGCTCTGCCAGTTGCGCGGAAATATCAGCACCAATACCTCCGGAGCGAGCCGCTTCATGAACAATCACACAACGACCGGTTTTCTCCACCGACGTACGGATACTGGCCATATCCAGTGGTGAAACCGTCGCCACATCAATCACTTCCGCACTGATGCCTTGCTGCGCTAATTGCCCGGCAACCTCCAGCGTTTCCTGCACACAGGCGCCCCAGGTCACCAGCGTGATGTCGGTGCCTTCGCGCAGAATAAAACAGCGATCCAGCGGTAAGCGTTCACCGTCATCGGCGATGGGTTGTTTCACCGCACGATAAATCCGTTTTGGTTCAAGAAATAACACCGGGTCCGGGCTGTCTATGGCACTCAACAACAGGCCATAAGCTCGTTTGGGTGAAGACGGAATCACCACGCGAATACCGGGAATATGGGCAAATAACGCTTCTGTACTTTCGGAATGATGCTCTGGTGCATGAATGCCACCACCAAATGGCGCCCGAATCACCATAGGGCAATGCAAACGCCCCCGGGTGCGGTTGCGCATCCTGGCCGCATGCGTCACCAGCTGCTCCATCGCCGGGAAAATAAATCCCATAAACTGGATTTCCATCACAGGTTTCAGTCCGTGCACCGCCATACCAATTGCGGTCCCGGCAATCAGGGTTTCGGCCAGTGGCGTATCCATCACCCGTTGCTGACCAAATGCTTGCTGCAGGCCAACGGTTGCGCGGAACACCCCACCATTAACACCAATATCTTCACCCAGCATCACCACCGAATCGTCGTGTTTCATCGCATGGTGAAGTGCCAGATTTACCGCTTCGACCAGGGTCAGATCCTGAGTCTGAACTGTATTAACACTATTCATCACTCTGCTCCTATATCCTGATTTATTGGCCTGAAGCCCGGCTTTGTTTGGCGGCAAACAGGTCAAGCTGATCATCAAGGTTGCCCGGCCATTCGGCGTACAAATGATCAAACATGGCTTCGTCCGGCTGTGGCGGAACCGCCTGATACTGTTCAACGGCTTTGCTGACGGCGGTATGACAATGATCCTGCCAGCGTTGCTCCATGGTGTCGTTCCAGGCGCCCTGGTGTTGCAGGAACTGGCGCATACGCAGCATAGGCTCACGCTGCCAGGCGGATTCCACATCCTGCTGATCGCGATAGCGGCTGGCGTCATCGGCCGTCGTATGATCACCGAGACGGTAACTGATGGCTTCAATTAAGGTTGGGCCCTTACGATCCCGGGCCCGCTCCAGTGCGTCCTGAACCACATCCAGCATGGCAATCATGTCGTTGCCATCAACCTGAACACTGTGAATACCGGCACCGATGCCTTTCTGGGCCAGGCTGGCCGCGCCACTCTGTAAATGACGTGGCACCGAGATCGCCCATTGGTTGTTATTGATGATAAACACCACGGGTAAATGCCAGGTGCCGGCAAGATTGAGCGCCTCGAGAAAATCTCCTTTGGAGGAACCACCATCACCAATGGAGCACAGCACCGCTTGTTGTTCGCCACGGATTTTCATCGCACTGGCAATGCCCACTGCATGACCAGCCTGGGTGGCAATCGGAACGCAAATCGGCAAGTCCTGAGCTGGTCCGGCATTACTGCCACGCTCATCACCGCCCCAGTACAACAGCAGTTCATGAAGGTTATAACCACGCACCAGCTGAGCACCATGATCGCGGTAGTAAGGCACCAATACGTCGTTATCATCCAGCGCCATACCACAGGCCACCGCTATGGCTTCCTGACCGAGACACGACGGATAAGTACCAATCTGACCGGTGCGTTGTAATGCCACGGCTTTCTGGTCAAAGGTACGGGTTAACATCATCCACTCGTACGCCTTCACCAGATATTCCATATCGTGGGCCCACATCGGAACTTCCCGGGTAGGAACGCCATCGCTGGCGAGATACTGCAACATACCGGAATTGGCTGAATACGGATTCATAACCTTGCCTCCTGGCCGAACACAGATAAAAGGATCGGATGAGTTAAGCGGTGAGTTTCAGATGATCTCTGGCGAGTGTTTCGATGGCCTGATCAACGGCAATCTGATGCACACCACAACCACGACTCTGGGCCGCAACAAACAACCGCAACAGACTGTAGTAAATCTGCTGCAGACGCCGTTCAATCTGATCGGCATTGTGCTGGTCATAACGACTGGCGGCATAAATCAGCCCACCGGCATTAATGACAAAATCCGGTGCGTAGAGAATATCCCGTGCAACCAGCGCATCTCCCATGGCGTTATCCGCCAATTGATTATTGGCACAGCCAGCAACGATTTTGCAGTTGAGCAGAGGCAGGGTTTCAGCGTTGATAACCGCTCCCAGGGCACAAGGTGCAAACACGTCGGCGGGGAGACGATAAATATCCTCCAGCTCAACCACTTCGGCGCCCATTTCAGCGGCTTTATGACAGGCCTGAACATTCGGATCAGTGACCCAGACTTTGGCACCGGCGCGCATTAACAGCCGCGCCAGCTCCAGGCCGACATGGCCTAAGCCCTGAATCGCAACACTGGCATCACGAATTTCTTTATGCAGCCGAAATTCCAGTGCGGCGCGAATGCCGTGTAAAACGCCCTGTGCGGTAAAGGGGGATGGGTCACCAATTGCGCTGTGGCTGGCAACGTGTTGTGTGCGGCTGGCGATTAAATCCATATCGGTCACCTGAGTGCCGGCATCCATAGCGGTGATATAACGGCCATTAAGACTATCGACACAATCGGCAAACCAACGAAATAACGCCTGTCGGTCGTAGGGCTGTTTGGGCTCGATAATTACCGACTTGCCTCCGCCATGGGCGATATCGGCCAATGCGGCTTTGTAGCTCATGCCTTGTGCCAGGCGCATGGCATCGTTGAGCGCAGCCTGCTCATTGCTGTAAGGCTGCAAGCGACAACCTCCGAGAGCGGCACCCCGGTCGGAGTTGTGCAACACGATAAAAGCGCGGAATGGTACAGACGATTGAACAGAACTGAAGCAATGCACGGATTCGCATTGCATTTCTTGCATGCGTTTAAACATAGCGTTTCCTCCGGCTTGTGGCCCTGGGCAGTTTCACTGCTGGCACTGACGATGGGCTTTTGGCCCGTCAGCACAATTAACGCGAATGTTTAACTAATTAGCGGAAGAATCGTAAAAAAGGAAAGTAAAAACTGATCTTTAGATATTAAAAAAATAAAACCAGCATTTCTAAGACAAAAATCTTGGAATTACTGGCACGTATTTTTATGTATCAAAACAATAAAGCACGCTTTAATGTTTAAGACGAATCGACAATGTCAGATCCACAGCCGCAAACAGCGCTGTTGGATTATGGGTAATTTCCAGCAACGGGCTGTCTTCATCCGGCTCCAGCCCTTCTTTCATCAGGTATTTTCCCATCGCCTCCCAGGCAGAGAAATACCCCAGAGTCGAAGTCAGGCTGATACGGGTTAACAGGTAGTTCCCTTCCGGCATAACAAAGTTCTGTTTCGCCTCGTCACAGGCATCCCCCACCCAGACGTCCATATCTTCAAACGCCATGGACTCACCTTCGGCAAAAGTCAGTGCAACCATTTCACCGTTTTTATCCGGAGTGTTGTTTTTCCAGACTTTATAGGAATTATCAAACGTCGCTTTTTCAACTTTTTCGCAGTAGAAATAGCGGTCCGGATAATGATGAACTTTAAATTCCAGCTGTTCGGCCATTTTCTGCTCCTGGCTAAGAGTCTGATCACTGCTGCTTGGACGACCAAGGCGACTGTGCAACGTCATCAGTACATCCATTCCCGGCTGTGACTTGGCCTGACGAATTTCCGTCGGCGTCATACCGGTTTGTTTTTTCAGAGCTTTGGCCAATGCCTGTGAAGACGAAAAACCACAATCGAAGGCAATGTCGGTAATCGCGTCTTCCGTTTCCATCAGGTCAGAGGTCGCTTTGATTAACCGGGCACGACGAATATAACTGCCCAGCGACTCTCCAAAAGCAGAGCCAAACATGCGATGAAAATGGTAAACGGATAAATGTACCTTTTCCGCCAGCTCCTCTACCGGCAATGGCTGATCAAGGTGTTCCCATATATACATTGCAAGGTCATCAAAACGCTTGCTCCATAATGGTGACACCTCATCGAGCACCTTAAGCTCCGGGCTTAATAACTGAGCTTCCGAAAAGGGATGTTCACTCATAGCAGACTCCAGTAACAACTGCTATCAGTGTATCACCCCGTTCTATTTTTTCTCAGCGAAACGAGATTTTCTGCATCAGTAGCTGATACGTAATCCCAGACCAAGAGTTGAGTGGCTTTTGTTCACCTTAATACGCTCTTCTTCCATAATGGTCGCGGTTGGCACCAAAGCTACATTTTCGTTGATGTAAATAGGCAGATTCAGATCGAGCGCCACCTGGTCACCAATGCCCTCCACCCGTGCTTCGAACTCCAGACCTTGTTGCCACATCGCCTTACGCACGCCAAATTCCCAGGCGAATTCAGTCTCTTTCACATCCAGGTCATCTTTGCTTCTGTTGCCGTTGATTTCCAGTGAACTGTCCTGGCTGAGACCACCAATACCACCAGCAATAAACAGATCAAGACCGTCAGCAACAGCAAAAGCACCACCGATCAACACTGAGTAATTAATTTGAGTGGTATCCAGTTCAAATTCCAGCGGGCCAAAGCGTTTATCACCATTACCGTTGAGGTAATTAACATCCAGCGTGCTGTAAATATTGTCGGTGATCATTCCTGACCAGCGTCCGGCAAAATTGGTGGTGCGAATATCTTCGCGGAAGTCGTTATTTCCTGCCGGTACTTCAACTCCCAGCTTGCCAATACTGCCGTTAAGTTCAACATAATCGTAACCGAGAGAGGCTGGCGCAGCCTGAACACTGCCTGCAATTAATAACGCGGATGCGATAGTACTGATCTTTTTCATCTTTCATCACCTGATATTCACAACATCTGAGCCGGTTTGTCCGCTCAGCAGATGGGCTCAATATATCGCTGTGCCGGATTACCAGCGTGTCCAGAATTGCGGGGCCAGACAAAAGCTCTGAAATGTGGCGTCAGCTGTAATAAACTGACAGCTTAGCCATCTTATTCAGGACATCTTATGGCCTTGTCTGCCACCGTTTTTAAGTGCCAACTCTCGGTTTCTGACCTTAACCGCCACCACTATCAGGATTACAACCTGACCATTGCGCAGCACCCATCCGAAACGGAAATGCGGATGATGGTGCGTATTCTTGCTTTTGCTTTATTCGCCCACGAACAACTCGAATTCAGCCGTGGATTGAGTAATGACGATGAGCCGGATCTGTGGCAAAAGAACCTCACCGGAGATATCGAAAACTGGATCGAACTGGGGCAACCGGAAGAAAAGCGCATTCGCAAAGCCAGCGCCTTATCCGATCAGGTGGTTGTGATTAACTATCAGCAAAATGCATCGGATATCTGGTGGCAGCAGAACTCAGGAAAGCTGGCACGGTTTAAAAATCTGCAGGTAATATCGTTATCGGAAAATGCGGTTGAACGGCTGGCGTCGCTGTGCAGCCGGGGAATGCAACTGCAGGTAACCATTGAAGACGGCACCTTGTGGGTAAACAATGGCAGCGAAAATCTGGAAGTGGAATTCTCTCAGCGCGACTGACATCGCCAACTCTGTAAATGTTTCAGGCTCACGGCATCAGCAATGAGCCTGGATCACAATCAGTTCAGTGGTGGCCACCAGCTGACATCATTGTCGTCGCCACTGGTCTTATCGTTATAATCTTTAACACAGTCGTCGAAATCTTTGCCCGGGTTTTCATCACATTCAACCGCAGAAACAAAAACTTCAGTGCCCTGTACATAACCCACCAGCAACAACAGGTTATCACTGTCTATGGCCGAGTTAATTGCAGCGCAGCGGCTGTCACAAGCCAGAATCTGACCACCGTCGTACATAGCAATTTTATTGTCGCTGTTGGATTTACTCAGGAATGTACCATTTAAAACAAAGGCAAAACTGTTGGCAGTATCGAGTTTGTCTTCCGGTGTTTCGTCATTTGTTTTTAATTTTGCCGAGACTAACTGGCCACCGTTACTGACGGTTTTTTCCACCTCAATATCGTATTCTTTACCCCAGTCAGGAGTGAAGCCACTGATATTGCCATCATCGGTACGCAACAGTTCCCAGTCGTCAGAACTGTTGACCCGATAAATCAAACACAGGTTGCCACTGGATTGATTGCAGTCACTCTGGAAATGAGCAATACGCCAGGTTGAAGTACTGGTTCCTTCACAATTCGCTGCGAAATTATCTTCCGCCGCAGAACACTTCACCTTCGTCAGGGTCAGATTATTATTCGCGGCGGTAAATTCCAACTGAACTACTTTTTTATCACTGACCGCCGCTGCAATCGCACTGCCTTGTTCTGCAGTGGCAGTGAAATTTTTCTCGCCGGCTAACGACCAGTTAGTCTGATCAGAGGAGGTCAGAATATTCGTTGCGGTATACAAGGTCAGAGAGAAAGCGTTGCTGTCCGCCTGTTCACTGGCAACCGAGCGGAACTGATACTGGTTTGGTTTGCCATTTTTATCGAAAGAGGTTTCAACTTTCAGGCTGTAGCGGGTGCCCCACTGAAAAGAAGAAAAGCCGTTCAGGTTTTCAAAAACCGTGTAATCACTTTTTTCATTTTCGCGGGTCACAAAGCACAGTGTTGCTGATGTTTTATTACACTGCTGCTTGTAATGACCCACTTCGATGGTTTGATTTTTGTCGCTGTAGCTGACCCCCAGGTCGAGGCAGCCAGCCAAAGATAATGCAAACAGTGGTATCAGCACGGCTGATACGCCCTGGAAGATAACACTCATATACAGAGTTTCCCTGTTAGGTTTTATTGGCCTCCAGTAACAGAGGCGCGGCATAATTTTCCAGCAATCGTTGTTGTACGGCGCTGCTCTGATCAGCAATACGTTGATTAAGGGCTTCGATGTCTTTACTCAGATCCAGGCTGGAATCAACCGGATGCTGACGGAACTGGCCGTTCTGCTGCTGCAATAATTGCAACGCCGCATGATGTACCGGTAGCACCTCAATCATGTCGCGAAGTTGCTGATCAATCTGGTTGGCCATTATATCAGCATCCTGCAATTGTTCAGCGATTAACGGCGTACCGAAATTAACTTTTACTTTACCTTTAGCTCCGGTAAGGCCAGTGAGGATGCTGCGCACATCTTCTTCATCATCTTTTTGATAGTCATCGGCACTGGCACGACTGACCAGTTCCTGGGCTTTCATCAGGTCACACGGATCCCATTCATACTGAATCGAAACCGGAACCGGGTTTAATGCCTGCATGGTTTCAGCAAAGCTTTCCTTGCGCTCTCGTCCGTGCAGCGCCAGCATCTTTAACACTGCGGTATCGGTTTTATCGATATTGTCTTTGGCACGCCCTTCGCGCTGGGCAATCCAGATCGATTGCCCTTCTTCGACAGAATGGCGGATATACCCGGACAATCGCTGCAATTCGCGCAGTTTCTGGCGCTTGTTTTCGATGCTGCGCTTCACAATAAAACTTTTGTTTAACCGCATGATGTCGGCCACATCCGGGTTATTCAGCAGGTTATCGCCTATGGCAATACGGCTGGTAGGCCAGCCAGCCAGGTGCAGCGAGTAATTAATCATGGTCGGGTCCATCGCAATATCGCGATGGTTCGAGATCCAGACATACGGCGTTGCCGGATCAAGCTGATCAAGCCCTTCAACAACAACCTCTGTGGTAGAACGTTGCAGCAGCTGCTCAACTTTAGGCTCCAGCCACAGCTGAAATGCTTCAATGGAGTCGACCTGAGAAAACTCTTTTTTTACCCGGGCAGAAAATACCGGCTTGGCCAACGGCTTAACGATGCCAGGCAATGAGGGAAAACGATAATTCAATAAAGCTCCGAGTAACTCATCAGAAGTCAGCAAACGCTTTAACACAGCGGTTACTTCGTCATCGTTAAAAGGACGAATATCAGAGTAATTGTCAGTCATATAACTTCTCGTGTTCCCAATCTGGCCATTATCCATTATCTAACCGCTATGACGGCGACAAGTCTGGCCATTTTCCTGTCTGTTTTGGGCCGTTCGCAGCCTCAGTCGCTTTAGTATATCCTTGCCGCTTTCTCAGAGCGAACAAGGTAATTTGTAATGGTTGATACATGGCAACCTGCCGGTGGTGGAACCACAGCACCTGACTTGACAGTACTGAAAACTCTGGCGGAGCTGCACCAGCAACTGGAAACATCCACGGATCTGAGTGCCGCAATCGATGACCAGAATCTGGCACGAGCCCGCAGCTGGATTCAGCTGGCGGAGGATCAGTGGCAAACCGTAATTAATGAACTGGAGCCACAGGAACGTCTCAATCTGGCTACCTTTTATACCCTTGCAGAGATGAAATTAAGCGGCTGGGAAGCCCGGGATAAGAACCCGGCTATCTGGATTTACCGTTTTCTGAAGAAAACCAAACAACTTCCGGAAAAAGACATTATCAAAGCACTCAAAAGTAAAACGGATAACCGCTTTATTCCATACGGCAGCGTGTTGTAACTTCACCGCTTTATCCGCCCGCCATTATTGAGTGCGAGCTGGGTGTTATTCACGCCAGGTACTGCTGCAGCGCCTGGCGCAGCTCATCAAATTTAACCGGTTTAGCCAGGTAGTCATTCATTCCGGCTTCAACACAGGCTTTTTTCTGTTCGGCCATCACGTCCGCCGATAACGCCAATACGGGCAGATCAAGATTCAGTTCGTGACGAATTTCCCGTGTTGCCTCGAGACCATCCATAACGGGCATATGGCAATCCATTAACACCAGATCAAAGCTCTCAGACTGCAATTTCTGCAACGCTTCTTCACCGTTATTGGCGATGATGATGTCACACCCCATGCGTTTCAGCATATGACTGGCGACCTTCTGGTTAACCGGATTATCTTCCGCCAGCAGAATGCGCTTACCATTCAATAGCTCATCATCCTGAAGCGCCGGTTTCACAGCCCGGCGATAAGGACTGATCAGTTGTTGCCGATCCTGATTCAGCGCCATATTGGTTAATAATTGGGCTAAATGTTTCTGGCCAATTGGCCAGTCCCAATAAGCGCTGATGCCGTTTTTCAGCAACTCACTCGGATCGAAGTTAATCGTATCCGGATAAGTCACAGCAATATGGATCTGCTCTTGTTGCAGTAACGCCCAATCATCCTGCAAAGACTCAAATAAACGTTTCGACAGAATCAGAATGGCAGGCCGCTGATTCTTTAATGCCTCCAACAACGTTTCTTTATTTGAAAACTCTTGCTGCGGTGCGCCAAGGCCGCGAGCGACCGACACCACCAGCGCGCGATTGACCCGTAATTCATCGGCAATCCAGATGGGAAGTTCTGCAAACGCCACCGGACTGTCGGTGCTGGCTCCAATCACCTCACGACTGGCAACATCCAGATGCAGGTCCAGCCAGAAATTCGAACCAACTTCGGGGGTGCTGATCACACCAACTTTGCCACTCATTAACTGCGCTAAGCGTCGGCTAATACTCAGGCCCAGTCCGGTCCCTCCCTCCATCGTCGACAGCTTGCCATGGGCAAAGGTGTATTCATCAAACAGGTGCATCGCTTTGGAAGCTTCGATACCAATACCACTGTCTTCGACGGAAAAACGCAGATGCACATTCTCCCCCTGACGCGACACCACCACCAGGCGTAATAACACATGACCGTGGTTGGTAAACTTGATCGCATTGGTCAGAAAGTTCATCAGAATCTGACGAATTCGCACGGCATCTCCCATCAGAACGTCAGGCATGCCATCTTCCACAAATGACTGCAACGCCAGCGATTTTTCCTTCGCCTTGGCAGACACCATGCCTAGCAAGTCATCCACCATGGTGCGGACGTTAAACGCCTCTTCTTCAATCGCCAGTTTGTTGGCTTCGATTTTGGAGATATCGAGAATATCGTTGATCACAGCTAACAGGTGATCCGAAGACGACTGAATGACTTTCAGGAAACCCAGCTGTTCTTCATTCAGTGATGTCTGCTCCATCAGAGACACCATCCCCAGTAAGCCGTTCATCGGCGTACGGATTTCGTGACTCATACTGGCAAGAAAACGGCTCTTCGCCAGATTTGCCTGTTCAGCATCATCACGCTGCTGCTCAAGCACTCCCCGGGCCTGAATCTGTTCGGTCACATCGGTACTGATCACCAGCAAGTTCTGTAACTCATTGTCCACCACCACCGGTATCAACTGATTCGATAATACCGCCCGGCTGCCGTCGGCCACCGGAATACTCATTTCGTAAGATTGTGGTTGACGGGTTTCAATCGCACTCTTCAGGCGAGCAAGAAATACTTCGGCAAATTCTGGGGAAAGATGATCGGTACTCAGACTGCCGATCAGACGCTTACGTTCGTAACCATTGATGATGTTGTTCACATCGAGAATACGGCCGTCGCAATCAATTTCAGTAACAATATCGGGGAGGTGTTTCCAGAGAAGAACAAAACGCTGGCGTTCTTTATTGACCTGTTCCAGCTCTTTGCGGGCCCTTTGTAAGAACCCGGCAATCGTGACACAGAGCAGCGCCATTAACAGCGTCGACAATTGCCAGATCAGATCCATTCACTCGGCCTCATGTCATTAATCGCGCTTACAAAGAGTGCCTGTTATTCAGGCGGCGACATCACTGGTTAATCCGTTAATCAGCTCTTGCTGATCCTGAGGCCAGTTATAGTACATCCAACTGTGGCTGTTTGCTGCTTCTTTATTAACAGGCACATCAAAACACAGACACATAATGTCGCGGCCTTCGACGTCCTTAATGACTTTTTCGACGGAATGACGGTCTCTGTCGGCGGTTACTGCAATAGCACCAGGTTGATGCTGGGCAATCTGATAGCCAAACTGAACCGGGTCGGAGGTGACAATCACATCCCAGCCAGCACGACGGACAACCGATGCAATCTCAATCGACTTTTCATTCGATTCCGACAACAGCAACAGGGTTTTACCGCCCATCATCAGATCATCTGGAACCGGCATGTTGTTGCCTTTGAGAAAATTCACAAAACTGTCGACCGGGATCCGGTTATCACCACGCCCCGGAAGCTTGTAAGCCTCCAGGTGACCACGCTCAATCCAGCGAATGACGGTCCGGAAATTAACACCACAATATTTGGCGACTTCTCCGGTTGTTAAAGCTTGTTTATCCCTCACTGCGCACTCTCAATCTCTGCATGACACTTAGTTCCAGTATAGATAGCCCTGAGGCTTTTCAAGGAGAAAAAACGTAAATAGAGAAAGGGATATAAAAAAGCTGGCTTCAGTAGCGTTTTAAACTGAAGGATTTTTCGCAAGCAGTTGCATTCTTTTACAAAGCGCTACATTTTACAGGTAACAATAAGAACAGCAGGCTCAGATAAAGCCTAGTCTTCAATAAGGATATACGGATCAGTGAGGTGATCTATGCAGTGGAATTTGTTGTTGGTGGATGATGAAGTCGGCATTTTGCAAGCCATTCGCCGTATGCTGAGGCCGGAACAATATACCTTGTTCGAGGCCAGCAACACCGCTGAAGCGCTGGAGATCCTGCATGAACAGGATATTCACTTACTGATTACCGATTTTAAAATGCCGGGTGGTGATGGCCTGAGCCTGTGCCGCCAGGTACGTCAGACTTCTCCTGCAACCTACCGCATTCTCTTGTCTGGCCAGGTCGACTATCCGGAATTGCAGCAAGCCTGGCGTGACGGTGACGTGCACCGCTTTGTCGCCAAACCGTGGGACAACCTGCTGCTGACCAGCGATATCAAAGAAGGCCTGAAACAACATCAGCTATTGCGTAAAGCCCAGCTATTACGCCACACGGTTCAGGATGAACAGCCCTTACTACTGACCGACGTTAACTGGATTGTGCGCCTGGTGAACCGCCCGATGTGTGAAGCATTGGGCCTGAACGAGCAGGAGCTGATTGGCAAAAACCTGTTTGCTCCGAACATTTCAGCCATGCCGGTTGAGCTTGAAACCGAGGTCACATTGCAAGTCGAGGCCGATCACTCATGGCTGGGATTTTTTAATTTCCTGCAAAAAGATCAGCAAAAGGTGCCAAGCTGGATGACGGTGACCTCCGTCAGCGACCAGTTCCGCGTGTGTTTGTGCCGCTTTGTTGGCGACGATATCAGCCCACCGTCAGACTTTAAGGATGAACTGAAACGGTATTCAGGCAGCCATCACCTCAACCGCCTTGAACGTGACGCCCATGATTCCGACGACACGCTGGAGCTGCTGGTCGTTAGTTTTGATCCTCAACAAGTGGATAACAAAGACCTGTCTTCGATTTGTTACGAACGATTGCAAGCCGCGACTAACGAACAATTCGAAATTTATTCACCGCAGCTGCACGTATTTCTGATTCTGGTTCCGGCCCGCGAAGGCATTGCGGTCGCCCAGCAGCAACACATCAGCGATGATTTTAAAGACCCGATCAAATTCCGTGGCGAACGCCTGATCGTTCAGCCGGGGGTGGTGATCGAACAAAAACGCGATGACAGCCTTGATTGGGATGAATGGCTACGCCAGAGACTCGGATTAATTCCGGAAGCGATGCAGCAGGAACCACAAAAGCCCGCACTGCGGTTGAGCGAAGCGGCAAAAGCAACCTCGCCATCACAACCAGAACACCAGGCACTGCTGTTGTTCAGCCAGCGCGGTGAACTGGTCGCACTTAAACCAACAACCAAAAGTCATGACACAGAACACTGGCACGACTGGTTAACCACGATGAATACCGCCTGGAAGGCCAGTTATCCGGGCCATATGACGGTTATTTACGACGCTCAGGATGTTCCCCTTGAGCACTGCCGCGCTTACCTTAATGCCATACAAAGCTTCAGCAAAGAGCACGATCTGCGCAGCGTTGTGATTCTCGATGAGAACCAGCTTTTATGCCAGGACAGTGACGAACAGACACTGCGCTCCGAGCTTCATCAAACCAACTGCCAGTTGTTTATGGCCAACTTTGGCCGCAGTTTCCTTAACTCGCGTCAGGTGCTGTCATTGCCGATTCAGGGCGTGATGCTGGCACCGGAGTTTTTATCGAATATGCGGCACAGCAAATCGCTGCCACAAAGCCGTCGCTTGTTGCAGCGTATCCACGACCACGACCTGCTTATTTACGCGCCGGAAATCAACATTACCGAGAGTCTGGCTGCCGCCCATCAGAGCAATGTCGACTGGCTCAGTGGTGACGTATTGTCTCGCCCACTGAGTGCCGACCAGCTTCATTGGTTCGCGCAATAAGCCGTTGTTTTATAAGGGCCTGATCTGAATGATCAGGCCCTAACACTTTCCGACACGTTAGCCCTTCTCATTAGCAACCGCTGCGTTATGATAGACAGCCGTAACAGCCGCTGAATGTGGCTATGTGTTGTATCAGGAGTCCGTTAGTGAACAAAGACCAAGCCTACCACCAGATTGCCCTAGCCTGTCTGAAATCCCTGCGTGAATCGAATGCTGCCAACAGCAAAGATCAGGCACAGGAACTGTATGACGCAATTGATCAGGGCTTTCAAAGCCAGTTCGCACTGGTAATGGCGGAACTTGAAGATGCCAAACAGCGTCTTGACCTGATCAACCAACTCGACCCCAAACAGCATTCTCTGGCCGATGCACAGGCCATCATTAATGCCCAGGGAACGGCGCACTGATCGCCGAATAAATATCACAGCGTAATGCACAGGAGCTGACATGCTGTCACCCCGTTATTGGACCTTCTTACTTATCGTCTTTGCAGCGATCGCATTTTCTATGTACAAAAAACTGAACCAGCCAGACCTTATCGTTAGTCCATCGGATGCCTACGATTACCGTTATCTTGAGCTGGATAATGGCTTGCGAACGTTATTAGTACAAACACCAGAATCAGAAAAAGCCGCTGCTGCAGTGTCGGTTGAAGTGGGCAGTGGTGATGACCCGAAAGGTCGCGAAGGTCTGGCACATTTCCTTGAGCATATGCTGTTTCTTGGTACCGAACCTTTCCCGGATGCCGGCGAGTATCAGGCGTATATTTCACGTAACGGTGGCTCGCATAATGCCTTCACGGCTTATGGTCAGACGACGTACTTTTTCGACATTAATAACAGTGAAATGAAAGGCGCACTGGATCGATTTGCACCTTTCTTTATTTCTCCGACGTTTGACGAACAGTTTGTTGAACGTGAAAAGAACGCCGTACATGCGGAATACAAATCGAAATACAAAGATGACTTCCGTCGTATTTATTCGGCAGAAAAACAAGCCATGAACCCGGAACATCCACTGGCATCATTTGCCACCGGTAACCTGGATACCCTTTCCGATCGCGAAGACAGCAAAATTCGTGATGAATTATTAAAATTCTACGACGAGTACTATTCATCAGACCGGATGACACTGGTGCTGGCCGGTAATTATTCCCTCGACCAACTGGAACAATGGGCGGTTTCTCATTTTTCCGATATCCCTAAGCGTGATACTCAGCCGGTTAAATCCAAAGCACCGTTATTTACTGAAGGTCAGTTACCGCTGGATATGAACATTGAGCCGGTCAAAGAAATTCGTCGCCTGCAGTTCACTTTCCCGCTGCCGCCATCCAAGCATCTCTATCAATTTAAGCCGATTCAGGTCATCAGCAACTTACTGGGCCATGAAGGTGAAGGCAGTCTGCTGGAGTTCCTGAAAGAAAAAGGCTGGGCAGAAAGTTTAAGTGCAGGTCGCTCATTTGCGACGGATAATGAGACTACCATGGTGGTGCAGGTCAGCCTGACGAAAAAAGGCCTGCTGCACACAGAACAAATTACCCAGGCGTTGATGTATTACATCGACCTGCTGAAAGATCAGCCTCTGCCGGGTTACCTGATCGAAGAGCAGGCACAGCTAAGTGAGCTGTCGTTCCGCTTTCAGGAACAAAGCCGGTTATCGGACTATGTGGTTCGCCTGAGCAGCAACTTGCTGGTGTACTCAGCCCACGACAGCATTTACGGTGACTACAAATGGCAGGCCATCAGCCAACCAACACTGAAGCCATTTCTTGATGCCCTGAATTCAGAGAACATGCTGCGTACTTTAATCGCGCCGAATGTTCCGACGGATATTCAGGATCCGTGGTACCAGACCAATATTCGTCTGCGTCCAAGCCGCTACAGCAGCCAGGATATCGAAACCGCAGGCCTTGATCAGATGCACCTGCCGGCGGCGAATCCATTTGTGCCAGAAAACTTTGAGCTGATCAGTGCCGCAGACCACAAATCTCCTCAAGCGCTGATCGACGAAGCCGATCGTTCACTGTGGTATTACGCCGAAACCGACTTTAAACAGCCTAAAGCACACGTTCGTGTATTGCTTGAGCAACAAGCTGTACAAAACTCAGCGCGCCAACGCGTACTGGCCCGTTTATACAGCCGCACCGTGAATGAAGCCCTGAATACCTACAGCTACCCGGCCTACCTAGCGGGTTTGAGCTATAACCTGAGCACCACAGGCCAGGGCCTGCTGCTGCACATTGGTGGTTATCAGGATAAATTACCGGAATTATTAAGCCGTATTCTGAAAGAAATGCAGACGGTTGAACTGGATGAAGATGCCTTCACCCGTTATAAAAACTCGCTGCAACGTGGACTGGAAAACCAGTTAAAAGGCAAACCTTATCAACGTACGCTGGAAGAGCTGAAACACTGGTTATATGAGCCAAGCTTTAATCAGCAACAACTGTTAACCGAGCTTGCGACGGTTAAACGCGAAGACGTACTGGCATTTGCTGAAAACTTCCACCAAAAGCTGGCCCAGGAAATTTATGTTCACGGTAACCTGAATGAACAACAGGCCCGTGATATGGCCGCCATGGTGAACCAGTACTTCCCGGCTAACAGCCCACAATTGTCACCGGCAGAAGTACTGCAGGCACCGGTTGGTGAGTACCAACAACAACTGCAACTGGATCATCAGGACAACGCCTTTACGCTGTATATTCAGGGTGATGATACCAGTGACCGCAGCCGCGCAAGTTTCAGCCTGTTGGGCCAGATTTTATCGGCGCCGTATTATCAATATATGCGTACCGAACAGCAGCTGGGCTATATCGTATTTGCCACGCCTTATCCGCAACAAACGGTTCCGGCGCTGGCGTTTATAGTGCAGTCTCCGGACACCGAGCCTCAGCAGTTGCTGCAGCACAGTGAAACCTTCTTCAAACAATACAAAGAAAAACTAGCCGCATTAACGCCTGAGGAATTCAGCAGCTTTAAGCAAGGTCTGATTAATCTGTTGCTGGAAAAACCGAAAAATCTGGCAGAAAAAGCCAGCCGTTTCTGGCGCGAACTGAACCAGCACCGCTACCAGTTCAACACCATGGAGTCGATTGCCAAGGAAGTTGAAACTCTGACACTGGAAGACATCACCACTCTGTACAAGCAAGCCATCAGCGACAAACAACGTCCTTGGCTGATGATGATTCAGGGCGGCGAATTGCAAGATGTCGCGCAGCTGTCTGACGTTAAACGCAACGATCTGGCGCGCTTTGCGCTGCCACAGCCGGGTAAAAAAGTAGCGACCAACGAAAAATAACGCTACTTAAGGACCTCTCCGGAAACCTGCACAGATTCAGAGTGCAGGTTTTCCGCTCTCCCCCCTTATCCCGCCTAATGCATTGCTTTATTCTCAAGAAAACCAGCGGCAACTTATCGATCGCTTTTAATGACGCCATATCGGCGAATCCAGCTTTGTGGGCAAGTTTTTGCTATCCGTTTGATCAGGCCAATTTGAACCTATCGACCTGACCCCGATGGCTCTACAATCGGGTTGCTTAGTCAATAACAATCACACCAAGCCATCAGCCTGGCGTCACAATCAAACAGGGAATCAGCATGACACAAACCGCATTTATCACGGGTGCCGCCTCCGGTATTGGTAAAGCCACAGCAGAAGCTCTGTATCGCCGCGGCTGGTCACTGGCATTAGCCGATATCAATCTGACGGCTCTGCAGCAGCAAACTCAGGACTGGGATCAGCAACGGGTTTGTTGTTACCAACTGGATGTGACGAATGCCGATCAATGCCAGCAAAATATTCGCGACTTTGCCAAACAACACGATCAACAGCTGAATCTGTTATTTAATTGCGCCGGTATCTTACAAATAGATCGCTTCGAAGAAATCAGTAACCAACGTCACCAGCAAATTATCGACATTAACGTTATGGGCGTTATTAACTGCTGCCAGGCCGCCTTTCCCTACCTGAAACAAACCGATAATGCCCGGGTCATTAATATGAGCTCGGCGTCAGCAACCTATGGTGTACCTATGCTGGCGTCGTATTCGGCGTCTAAATTTGCGGTTCGCGGCCTGACCGAAGGCTTAAGAATCGAGTGGGAAGAATACGGTGTTAAGGTGTGTGATGTGATGCCACCGTTTGTGAATACCCATATGCTGCAATCGCAACAAAGCTCTGCACCGGTGCTGGAGAAACTGGGTGTGCACATCGGTGCCAACGACGTTGTGACGGAAATTCTGAAGCAAATTGAGCAGCCCAAAACACATCGTGCCGTCAGTCTGCAATTCAAAATTGCTTATTTGTTCAGTGAATTATTACCAACCAGCATCACCGGCGGCATTATGCGGATTTTACATCGTGGCTGATTACTGAGGCTGATGTACCTGAATTGATAGTCAGCAGCGGTTCTGTTAACAGATCCGCTGCTTGGCTTACTCTGCGGAGTTACTCTTCCGGTGGCTGGGTGTTTGGTGGATTAATATCCAGCAGGAAGTGACCATAAACACGCTTTTCGCTGAGATCGATCACAATCACCATCGCCAGACCTTTGTACTGGCTGTTAATCAGAATGTGCTCATATTGGTCGCCCATACGATACACATGGCTGACTTGGCCTTCGCGGCAATCAGCAACACCAAAATCTTCTGAAGGAATGGATTCGACATAGGCCCAGAAGTCCATCGGCGGCTCACCACCTTCAACTCGCTTTGGCTCACTACGGGTAGCATCAAATTCTGCTTTGCTTAATAAACGGGTTTGCATACGACACCTGAAACGTTGTTTGCAGGGCATTTTATTGCAGCGAAATAATGATGCAATCAAATCCGCCGTTCTTTCGTCTGTTCTTATAAGCCGTCATCACCCGGGTGTGAGCGATGGTCAGCGCGATCGCATTCAGCGCCCGCATTACTTATGAGGAATTCATGATGAATAACAAACTACTGCTCTCCGCCACCTTAGCTGGCCTGGCGACTCTGACCGCAGCTCCTGCACAAGCGGTACCCGACACTCCCAAAGCCTGGGAGAAGTGTGCCGGTATTGCCAAAGCAGGTATGAACGATTGCGGCGCACTGGATGGTTCACACGGCTGCGCGGGTCAGGCAAAAATGGACAATATGGACACTGAATGGGTCTACGTTCCCAAAGGTACCTGTGAAAAAATCACCGGTGGTCGCGTTGCCAAAGTGAAACCGGCGAAGTAAGACACGGATGATGAGCGTCAACGGCACTCAGGTAACCGATGTGGAAGGCGTGGGCCTAGGCCTGCGCATTCCCCATTTGAGTTATATCCTGCAACACCGCCCTGTCATCAACTGGTTTGAGGTACATATCTGCAATTTTCTCCGGGCACCTCTCAATCGTCATTTGTTGCATCAGATCGGCGCCGATTACCCGCTGAGTTTCCACGGCGTGAGTCTGAATCTCGGCGGTACCGATGAACTGAAGCTGGAATATTTATCGGCACTGAAACAGGCAATCGATGAGTTTCAACCGGCCCTGGTGTCTGAACATGCGTGCTTTACTGCGCATCAGGGACAAAATTTTCATGATTTGTTACCCGTCCCCTACACCCAGGAGGGAATACAACACTTTGTTGAACGTATTGATCAGGTACAAAACATTCTTGGCCGCCAGATTCTGATTGAAAACGTATCACGCTATTGCGGCTACTCTGAAAGCAATATGAGCGAGGCGGAATTTCTCGCAGCCATTTGTCACCACAGCGGCTGTGGGCTGTTACTCGACCTGAATAACATCTATGTTAATCAGATGAATTTTAGCGATGACCCGACCTTATCACTGCAACATTTTATCCGGCATATCCCATTAGATAGCATCGGTGAAATACACCTGGCTGGCCATAGCCGCCAGGGAGAATATCTGGTTGATACTCATGGCAGCGAAATTTGTGATTCCGTCTGGGATATTTATTGTGATTTTCTCGGTTACTGGCACAACGAAAAGCAAACCAAAACACCACCACCCTGTCTGATTGAATGGGATAACCATTTACCGGAGTTTCCGTTATTGCAACAACAAGGAAATAAAGCGCAACAGCTGATGGAGCGTAGCCTGGTTGCAACTCAAAGTAACCACCAGCCAAGCAACATGACGGAGCTGTTGTTATGAGTGCCGGGTACCAACAAAGCCTGGATCAATTTTGTCAGCAAATGCTGGCACAACACCCGGTGTACGCCAATAATCAACGGGCAAGCCATTGCCAGGCATTGGCAAGTAATCTGCCACTGACTCATCACCTGTGCGGCGATGAATACTTTTATCCCCTGGCAGAATGTTTCCGACAGCATAATGATCAGAACCACTGGGACATTAATACTTATGGCGAGCAGTTCGCATCATTGCTCGATAGCCAGCAATACGGCGTCAAAGCCGAGCACAAAGACTGGTCGTTACTCAGTCAGGTAGCAACATTCGAATATCAGTTAATTGCGCTGTATTACCAGCAAAAATCCGTTTGCAGACAACAACCCTTACCACACGCGGAACAGTTATTACCTGCGTTGCAGCATTTTCATTCTTATCTGGATATCAGCGCAGCGAACCTGCAGTACACAACTTTTGATTTAATTCACCATCTGACCGATGATCATTTCAGTATCCGTGTCGAAAACTCTATAGCGACTGGAAATTCACATGACTGAAAAACAGCAAAGCCGACTGCTACCGCAAGAACTGCAACAGCTGTTTCAGTACGCGATGGTATTGTGCCAGCAGGCGGACAACGCTCAGGATCTGCTGCAATCTGCCGTGGAGCACTATCTGATTGAATTACGCCGGGGAAAGTCCATCAACAATAAAATGGCTTATCTTCGCAGCACTATCCGTAATCGATTTATTGACTCGTTCCGTCATCAGCAGCGTTGGCCTAACGAATCTTTTGAAGAGCAGCAGGATTACGACATTTCTCCGGTCGATCTGGAGCAGCTGCATATTGACCAACAGATTTTACAGCAGGTATGGCAAACACTCGCCCCTCAGGATCGGGATATTCTTTATCACTGGGCAGTACTCGGTCACAGTACTGACGAAGCCTGCGACATTCTGAACATGCCCCGGGG
The DNA here is from genome assembly GCF_965219715.1 of Bacterioplanoides sp. GTDB lineage: Bacteria > Pseudomonadota > Gammaproteobacteria > Pseudomonadales > Oceanobacteraceae > Bacterioplanoides. The sequence goes on along the minus strand of NZ_OZ244785.1, from coordinate 4,677,204 downwards.
CAGCTTTTTGTCGAGAATTCACCGTTTACGGAAGCGCTGTGAGCAACTGCAACAATCGATAAATGAGCCACAAACCATCAACAATCAGCAACCCTATGGAGGAAAAGGCGAATGAAACCAACACAATCCCCTCCAGGTAATACATCGTTGCGCGACAGTGTTCGCCAGATTTGTCAGCAGCCTGAATTAGAGCCAGAGAAATTACAGGATTTATTGCAACTGCAGGATGAATTATTAGGCGCAGAGCCCGGCCACTCCTTCGATAAGCCAGATCCTTCCACCGAAACAAATGTTGCCGATAAAAAAACGGTGTCGTTGTTCGACTGGATAAAATCACCGGTCAGTGGCTGGGTAGCCTCTGCAGTCATCGTTATAGGCCTGGCAATAGTGACTTTTCAGCCCAACAACTACAGCGAAGAAATTGCCTATGAAGTGGTTAAAAATCACCTGAAGCTCAAACCTCTGGATGTACAAACCAATACCATGGCGGATATTCAGGGCTATTTTACTCAACTGGATTTCTCTCCAGCCCGCTCAAGTTTGCTGGAAACCACATTAAAGTTACCTGAAAAATTTATGCTGGGAGGCCGCTATTGTTCGATTAAAGGCGTCACTGCGGCACAATTACGTTACCGTAAAAATGACATTCAGACGTTGTATCAGGTGCCCTACGACGAAGCATTACATGGAGATATTGCCGATATTCAACAACAGCCCGAACCACAGACATTACAACTTAAAGGGTTGGAAGTGCAGCTGTGGCGGGAACATGGTTTGTTAATGGTGTTGGTAAAGAAGCCATAATACGTCCATAAAAAAACGGCCATCAGGCCGTTTTTTTATGCTTTATGAAAACCAGCTCAAAACAAGTTCTTAAGCTTTTCTTTCGCTTTTCGCTCCAGCTCTTTCTGCTTTTGCCTGGCTTTCTCTTCAGCTTTGCGTTTTTCTGCTTCCAGCTTACGCTTTGCCTTCTCTTCTTCGGCTTTGGCCTTAGCTTGCGCTTTAGCACGCTGCTGAGCCTCAAAGTCTTCCAGCCGGCTGTCTGCCATTTGTTGCAGTTCGGCGGTTTTATCATCAAGCGAACTGTCGAGGGAGTTCAGTTGTTGCAGATCATCCGCATAGTCCCCGAGATAAGACTGCATTTTTTCCTGCAAACGTTTTTCCAGTTTCGCTTCCAGTTCATTCTGCTTGTCTTTCAGGCGCTGTTTAAACGCCTGGTTCAGTCGCTTATCCAGATCAGAACCCAGCTCAACATCCGGAGCGGTAATTTTGCCACTTGCCTTCGCGTTAATATCGAACTGGTTAATCTTCGCCAGTGCCAGATTGGTTTCTTTCGCAAAGGTGGTTTTACCTTTGCCACCAAATCTGGCCTGGGAAGCTTGTGCGTCAGCTTTTGCCTGTAAGGTTCCGGATGACACCACGGCCAGTCCCTGTACCTGGAACAAAGCGCTGTCGAGTTTGCTGCCAGCAATGCCGAGATTAATATCACGTACCGTCCAGTCTTTAACCGTCAGGGTAACGTTATCGCGATTGACTCCCTGGCGATGATCCAGTACCACATCGATATTCAGATCTTCGATATCCGTCAGCTGTTGCCCTTGCAATGTGATGTGTGCAGGACGTCCCAACACATCTTGCTGGTGCGTAATATCCAACGCATTAATCTCCAGAGATCCACCTAACATAGGTGCACTCATGGTTGCTTTGCGAATCAGGAATTCCGGCCATGGATCATCCGATGGGAAATGAATAAACTGCCCTGCAGCGCGCTGTTCAGCAGCTGCAGCAGTGGCATCCTCTGCTTCCTTTTCATCAGAAGCCAGATAAGGCTTCACTTTCTCATACCAGTAAAGTGCTTTGTTTGCCCATTCGCCAGCCTGGTCACCAAACAACAGAGCACTCAGATTGGCAGCACCCTGGGCATCCAGCTGGTATTTATTTTTGATGGTCGCAACATCCTGACCCGGTGCTTTTTTCAGCTCGCTCAGTTTGTCGGCCAATTCACGGCGACTGTTACTGATCACAGCTTTGGCTTGTGCCACCGCTTCTTTGTCTTGTTTAAATTGTTTCTTCAGCGCATCCAGCTGCTTTTTACGTTGCTTAAAGTCATCCAGCGATTTGATATCGGTCGACAGCAGAGCTTTTAATTCATCTTCATAACGTGCCAGCGCCTTACTGTCCGGAACCGCGGCGGTTGCCTGATCAATAGCCTGCTTACTGTTGTCAAATGCCTGCTGAACCTCTTTACCGGCTTGCTCTGTTTTTAATGGTTCACGTGCCAGAATTTCATCAACGGAAGGAACGCTGGCAACTGATGGAGACGACTCTTTATCGGCATTGTTACCATTGGCTTCGCTGTCTTTTGAGTCGTTATCTGCCTCTTTAACCTCGTCAGTTTTTTCAAGCTTGCCGGATTCAGAACGAGCAGTATTAAACTGCAGGTTATTAACCGATAAATCCTTCACTATTCCCTTGCCCAACAACAGCGGAGCAAGTTCCAGTTGCGCAACAGCCTGATCAAACTGAACCAGGTTTTCCATCGGTTTATCGGCGTCCGCAACCTGTAAATTATCCAGTGTTACACCTAAGGGACTAAGGCTGACACTGACGTCGTCAACGCTGACTTTTGCACCGGCAGCCTGGCTGCCAAAATGTTCAATACTGCCTTTAATGATGGGTCCGGCAGCAAACAATAAAAATGCAGCCAGCCCACCCAGGGTGACCACAAATCCAATTAATCCTGACCAGCGAATCCACTGTTTCATGTATTACTCCTTAATCCGCCAGTGACTTATACAAACTGTAAAACTTACTGGCTTTTAACATCTGAGCAATTTTCAGCTTCTCAAACCAGGCCAGTAATTTATCGCGATAGGTATTAACCAGAATGCGGGAGACAATAAATACCGGAATAAAAGCCACCAGCGATAACAACAAACCACCCAATGTCAGCGTGTTGTTAAAGGCCGTCATACGCCACCAGTCATTCTGATAAAGCTCGGTCCAGGTCGGTACCAACTCCGGATTCTGCAGCAGACTTTCACCCAGTTTCACCGAATATGGGTCGATCAGATATCCGAGGCCGGAGAAAAATGCCACACCGAGAAAAAACGCTGACAGGTTAATGCGCAGAATAAAAGCCAGCAGCAATACAATCACATTATGAAAACTTAAAATCGGGGTCAGTCCGACAATCACAGCCAGTGCGAATGCCAGAGCAATCTGTCCCGGCGCAGACTCTGAGTTCAGCGCCTTAAACAGCTTGGCTAACATGGTGAGCATAAGAGCATCCTTGGAAGTTCGGTTATGCGGAAACTATAACGCCATATCATCAGAATTCCAGCGACTGACAACCGCTGCAGCGAAGGATTTACCGCTTTTTACGCTTTCTGGCTATTACACATCCACTCAAGGTGAAATCAGGGTGCAGTAGCACGACGGAAAAAGGTAGATAAAGCCACACCGGTAATAATCAACGCCATCGCTGCCAGCGCTTGCTGACCCAGGGTTTCGCCGAGAAAAAACATGCCCATCAATAGCGCAATAACCGGTACCAGTAACTGGAATTGCGCCGCTTTGCTTAATCCCAGCTTGGGTAAAATACGATACCAGAGGAAATAGCCTAAACCTGAAGCCACAACACCCGATAACAATGCCAGTAGCCAGGGCATCCAGTGCCAATGCAGCCACTCCTGCAATAACACAGGGAATAACACCAGCGTGATTGCGGAGGCGGCCATAAAGGCTTGTTGCACATCCTGCAGTGGCTGTTGTGATTGCTTGCCCAGCATCACAAACCAGCTCCAGCCCAGGGCCGCAATAAACATCAGCCCGGCGGAAAACAGATCCGAAGCCGCTGCACCGGGCAGTAATAACCAGCCCAAACCGGTAAATGAAATGATGATGCCGACCCATTGCAACGCGGATAAGCGATCTCCCAACCAAAACGCGGCAAACTGCATCACAATCTGAATGGTGGCAAATAAAATAAAAGCACCAATACCGGTATCAAGCCGTAGATAGGCCCAGGAAAAACCCAGAGCATAAATTGCTAAGGCCGCACCCAGCTTCCAGAAGCGCCGCTCGCGCCAGGGCATGATATTGACCTTACTGCCCGGCGGTGCAAAACGACGCAGCAGAATGCTCAGAATAACGGCTCCACTGGCCAGGCGAATGAGAGAAAATAACGCCGGATCAAACTGGTGAACATCCAGCGCCCAGCGACACAACAAAGAATTTGCGGCGAATGCCAACAAAACAATGGTTAACTGAAAATACAGCATAAAAATTTCCGGAAGATCTCAGCGACAGATTACAGCAGAGCACTATGAACCGGAAATTAACCAGAAGTTCAGCCAAGCGCTTAACTAACTGCTCAGCCAAGCTAAAAAACTAAGCGACCTCAGCTTTCCATTTCTGCCATGGCCAGTCGCTCAACCAGATCATCCTTCATATCCAGATACTCATGATTACCAATCGCCAGATAATCGATTGCTTTATGAACCAGCTTATTCAGCGCCTCTCGCGATTCAAAATTCCAGTAACTCTGGTATTCGGCGCTGATATCTTTCGCCAGAATCAACAGGCTGTTGGCCGATAACACTTCGTCACTGACCGTGGCGTTACCCATCAACGCAGCCTGGGCATGAGCCTGTAACAATAACGCTTCACTGACGTCGTCCGGCATATACCATTCTTTCGCCAGTCGTCCGGCAATTTCAAATCGATCCGTAGCAAAACTGTTACGCTCTACCCGGCGAATAAACGCCGCATTACAACTGTTGGCATCGCCACTGACAACGTCGTAATTCTCGAAGCTGCCACGCATCACCGCCACGCCAATATCATGCATCATGCCCAGCGTATACGCCGAGTCAGCAGGCATACATTGAGTATTGTGAGCCAGCTGATGGCACAGGGTCGCTACCTCGGTGGCGGCTTCCCAGAAACGTTGCCAGCGTCCATCCGGGTCCATAGAGGTTCGCATCGCAACCGCCTGGACCAAATTAGAAACCCGCTGAATCCCCAACGTGGCTACCGCATGTTCAACCGATTCAATTAGAAACTGACGGCGAAACAAAGGGCTGTTAACCGTCGACAACAGCACCGTATACAGGGCAACGTCGCGGCGGATCAGACGAATAAGCTCGGAAGTCTCCGGGTTGGCATGAGACAACAACTGTTGAATGTCGATTAACAGGTCCGGGCGTGGTGGAATAATAAGCTTATCATTCATAATGTTATTGATTTGTAATTACTTCTATCAGGAATACTGTAGTAAAAATTCCGCAAAAGATAAGACTATTTTCTGTTTTTTGTGGTTAAGGAAGTTAATCTTTATGACGTATTTTTGTCGTCAAAAGCCAGTCAATGGCGCCAGTTAAATCAAGGCAGCCAATTTGTAGAGACCAGGGTCATTAGGGAAGATGTTTCAATTCAAGCCAAACAAGCGAATAAAGCCAATAAAGCCAATCGGGTAACCCGAATAACCGCTTCTGCCATTGCTTTCTTAACTGAATTCACAATACTGTCGTCGTATAGTCATAATTAAAACAAGGCTTTGGCTGTGAAAATGAAAGTGTTATTCACTATCGCCATTTTTCTTTCTTCATTCTCGTTGCAGGCGCTCACCCTCGACGGCGTGGAAATCCGCAATGTTATTGCAGCAACGGCAAATGCTCCGGAGCTGCAGCTTAAAGGTGCGTCAATTCGCAGGGCTTACGCCATTGTTGATACCTATGTGGGTCAGCTTTACGTTGAAAATGCAGAACTAGATGCAGAAGCACTGATTGCCGCCAATGAAGCACGCCGTATGGTATTTCATGTGGTTTCCAACCGGGTCAGCGCCCGCCGCTTTACCAACGCCATTAACGAAGGCTTATCGATTAATATTTCTCCGGAACAAATGGCCGATATCAAACCTCGTGTCGAACGACTGGTGGATTTATTCGATCATAAATTCGTAAAAGGTACGATTGGCTATATTCAGTGGTATCCGAAAACACAAATGAGCCACATCGTGATTGATGGTGTTGAGAAAGGGTCCGTTCCGGGCAAAGATTTAAACGATGCCATGTTAAAAATCTGGATTGGCGACCACCCGGTCAGCGAACGTTTTAAACGCGAAGTACTGGGGCTATCCGAGCCGGATTATGATGAAGACGAAGAAGATGATGATGACGACTTCTGATTCACCTGCCGCTGAATAATCAGCGGCAATTTTCCTTCATTTGTTGTTTTAACCGATCACGTTTTGCGTGCTTGTTACGCAAGCTGCTGAGACTGCTGGCGCTCAGTGATTTCACCTGATTACTGCGATATTTTGACCTTGCGTTTTTACAGCGACGTTTTTTCGCTGCCATACGTCGCTCTTCCCTCTCACGTTCCAGACGCCTTTGTTTCTTGCGCGATTTAGCCGCCGCTTCTTTTTCCCGCCAACGACCAGTTGATGTAAAACCCGCTTTTGGTTTTACCGACTGAATTTCACTGATGGGTTCAAGCTTAATGGTTTCGACTTTGGGGCTGGTTTTTCCAAGCTGTTGTGGAGGTGGCGAATCTGAAAATTGCAGTCGCCCATGTTCATCACGCCATTGATATACTTCCGCTATTACCGGCTTCAGTAACAGCAGCAAAAACATCCCTGTTAACGCTTTCATGCTCAGACATTTCCTTTGTCAGTTTCCAGATATCTTATCAGTAGTTGTACGGTAATCTGCCCGCGAAATTCATTCACGTCCAGCTGAAATGCAGCCGTTACCTGATCAATATTCAGGTTTGGCCAGCGCTGCGGGTCAATATTAAACTGAATGGCATCCAGCAGCTGATCGCTGCCATGTGGCTGCAATACCATTTTTAAATGGCGTTCCCCAACAATACGTTGTTGCACTAAGCGGAAACGACCATGAAATACAGGCTCGGGAAAGTTCTGCCCCCAAGGGCCAGCCCAGCGTAATTGCTGCGCCAGTTCCAGCGTATATTCCGATGCCAGCAACTCGCCGTCACTGTCGATATTCTGCTCCAGCTGACTGCTGCTGAGATGACGCTGGCATACCTGGTTAAAAGCCGTGCTGAACGCCTGATAACAACCTGGGTTTAACGTCAGACCGGCAGCCATGGCATGGCCACCAAACTTTTTAATCAGACCCGGATACTGTTTGTCCACTTCATCGAGAGCATCACGCATATGCAAACCGGCAATTGAACGGGCGGATCCTTTCAGTTCAGGTTCCGCATCGTCGTTATCTGCGGCAAAGGCAATCACCGGACGATGAACTTTATCCTTAATACGGGAAGCGAGAATTCCGATAACACCCTGGTGCCAGTCGGGCTGGTACAAACACACACCAACCGGCAAATTATCGACATTAAAATCTTTAAGGTACTGCATGGCTTCATGCTGCATACCCTGTTCAATTTCACGCCGACTGCGATTCATTTCATCCAGTTCCTGGGCCATGGATAACGCCAGAGACGGATTATCGGTCAGCAGGCACTCAATCCCCAGAGACATATCATCAAGGCGGCCAGCAGCATTTAGACGCGGCCCGAGAGCAAAACCAAAATCCGACGAAACAATTGTTTGTGGCACCTTACCAGCCACCCGCAATAACGCATCCATACCTGCCTGAACCTGACCGGCACGTATACGGCGCAGCCCCTGCTCAACCAGAATGCGGTTATTAAGATCCAGTGGCACAACATCAGCAACGGTAGCAAGCGCCACCAGATCCAGCAGCTGAGCCATATTGACCGGCTGACTGAGACAGTTCATATCGTTCAATCGTGCCCGTAACGCCAGCATCAGATAAAACACCACCGCACAGCCACAAGCAGACTTGCTGGCAAATTCACACCCGGGTTGATTCGGATTAACAATCGCGGCGGCATCCGGCAGCTGCTCACCCGGTAAATGATGATCGGTAACCAGCACCGGAATCCCATAGCTTGCAGCAGCGGCAACACCGGAAACCGAGGCAATACCATTATCAACCGTCATGATCAGATCAGGGGATTTCTGACGCGCCACCTCAACCAGTTCCGGCGACAGGCCATAGCCAAAATCAAACCGGTTTGGCACCAGATAGTCGAGATTCACCGCACCAAATAAACGCAATGCGCGAATGGCTAATGCGGTACTGGTTGCGCCATCAACATCAAAATCACCAACCACCAGCAGTTTTTTTTGCTGCAGAACAACCGGCAGCAATAAATCTACGGCAGCGTTGATGCCTTTAAGGGATTGCCAGGGCAGAAGCTGCTTTAACTGCAACTCCAGCTCACTGGCATGAACAACACCGCGGGCAGCATAAATCCGCTGAAGGCGTTCGGGAATATCGCCAAGTTGCCACTGTTCGGGCACTGGCCGGGTAATAATTCTGGTCATCGCGCCAGTATATCACTCAGGCAATCGCTGCCGTAAGAAACGTGCAAAACGCGGCAACCCGGAATTCGTCATACCGTTAAACGAAAAGGTCACCTGACTGCCAATCTGGGGGGGATAACGCCGTTCATGATCACTGAAGCCAGTTCCCAAGCGGAATTCACGACCATCGCTGTCTCTCACCAGCAAGGCCCCCATCATGCCGTGGTATTTTCCTTCACCGGGAATATGCGCCAGTACCGTTGCTTCAGCGTCATACAAGGGTTTCAGTTTGAGTAAATCATTGCTGCGATTGACCTGATAATAAGCCCGCGCATGCCGTAACATCAGACCTTCGCCACCACCCGCAACCACTTGCGCCAGCCGGTCTTTGAGTTCTTGTTCCGAATTCAGCTTTTTCTGATCAACCGCTTTCAGCCAGGGTTTGCGTTGCTCAGCAACCAGCGTGCGTAAAACCCAGAGTCGTTCGTAAAACGGAGCCACCATATCCGGCAGGTCATAAACCATATAACGAACGTCAGCCCAGTCAGCGTCTTTTGGCTTTTTACGCCGCACTAAACCACTGACTTCATCAAAGCGTCCCCGCCCGAGCCAGAGTTCACCATCTAAGCGATTTTTGGGTAATGCGGCTAAAAACCACACCGGCGCTGAGATTTTCTGACCAGAACGGGTATACAACTGCTGACCATCCCAGTAAGCCCGCACACCATCCAGTTTTTCACTAACAAAATATTTATTAACGTCGATCCCCTGAATGTACTGCTGCGCCAACATCAATGGTGGCGCAACCACCTGATTGGAGACTGCGTAAATGGGCCATAAACTGGCGAGAAAAAATAACAGAATCGTTAAATAGGTTTCCATGGTGCTGCCCTCCCTGACAATCCATGACGGCAATCGATATCACTCGACGCCCTGATTTGTTAATCTGGCAGTCATAAAGATGAGACTCTAGGCCTCCAGGCAAGATTCAGACTTTTTGCCGAGAGCTTTTTACAGTTTTTTTATTTTTAACTGATGGTTGTTATTAACCATTCAGGAAAAATGCCCAAGACGGAATAATCATGAGCTATTTTTTATTAGGTTTAGGCAGCAATATTGAACCAGAGAATAACCTTAAAAAAGCTCTGGAATTATTACAGCAGCAGGGAGATGTAATTTCCGCGTCGCCGGCTGTTACAACCGCGGCGGTGGGTGATACTTTCCATTTTCCGTTTATGAATCAGCTGGTTATTTTACACAGCGAGCAACAGCCGAATTTTCTTAAAATAAAGCTACAGAATATTGAACGTACGCTTGGCCGGGAAGCAAAAACCCCCGCCAGAAAAGAAAAAGACCGCACAATTGATATAGATATTCTGTATCGCTCTGACGAGCTGAGCCATTGTATCAATGCCGAACTTGAAGACAGCTACAATCAACAAGTTCAGCAATTATGGCGGGAGCAGAGCAAGGTTACTCAGAACTGAAAGTCTGGGTATAACGGTTAGCAACAAAACGGCCACCATCAACCCGCATCACATTGCCACAAACCGCCTGGCTGTTAGCCAGGTAATCACATGCTTCAACAATCGCCTGATATCCCAGTTCATGTTTGATTAACGATTGAGACAGCACTTTATTACGATAGGCTTCATTGTGTTCCGGTAAAAACTGGATCGGCCCCGGCTGAATAATATTGGTACGCACCTGAGGCGATAAGCGCTGCGCCATACTTAATGCCCAGTTCTGCAATGCCGCTTTGGATGCACAATAAACCGCGAATTTTTCGTTCGGAATTTCGCTGTAAATATCCGAAATCACCGTCATCCAGCTGTTATCAGCCCAGTGATTCTGCAGCGCTTCAGTAATCGCCATGGGTGCCTGTACATGCACTGCAAAATGTTTTTGAAAATGACTCGACAAAGGCTCACCCGCCTCCGCCGCAACATGATCAGCAACAAAACACGAAGCATTATGAATCACACCGGTATAAGGCCCATATTGTTGCAGTTGCTGACAAAGATCTTCCAGCTGCTGTGGCTGCGATAAGTCCGCCTGAATACAGGTTAATAACGGATGATCCGGTAATTCATTCACCGTATTAAAATGAGCGATTACCCGGTACTGCTTAGCCAGATAATGCTCTGCCAGCTGTTTACCCAGTCGCTTACCCGCACCGGAAATAAATACTGTTTTTGTCATGCCGCCCCTCAAATGAAAGCTGCTGGAAAGAAAACCCCAGAAAAGAAAACCCCGCAACGGACAAACCGTTGCGGGGTTATTATGGCTTGGCGGCGATTATTCAGCCACCGCTTTTATGACGTTAACCAGCGCTATTCACTGACGGCTTTCAGCAGCGTCAGATCTTTAAAGTGCGCTTTCACTTTTTCATCCGAATTAAATGGTAAATTGCGGTTCTTACGACTCAGCCATAAATCGATGCCGTCATCGTAATGTGGCGACGCCGGGTTACCCGACTGGCCACCCGCAACCACTAAACTGAGCGGCTCTTCCTGGCTGAAGTCCACAATCATACGCATTGCCGGTACATTCCAGACCTTATAATCCGTTCCCAGATCATGCCCTGCGACGTTCAGCGTATTACGGTTGCCACCCGCCGGATACGGGCCACGATCGGTATATCCGGCCAGCTTACCAACCGCATAAGCTTCTACACCGGACAGGTATTTCTGAAACTTGGTTGAGTTGGTTTGCCAGTGATAAGTCAGAAGCTTACCCCACTGCCAATCAGCAACCTCATCTCCGAGCTGTTGCTCAAGATGTGTATATGCGTCCGCTGCAGCACGCACGATAATATCGGCTTCCTGCTCTTCAACCTCTTCGGTGGAAACATCATCCCAGAACGGCGCGCCTTCACGACCCAATACATGATCCTGGTACGCCGAATACGCACGGCCATTCACCGACATAAATACGTGCCACAAATGGCTGTCATCCGGGCCTAACTCATCGAGGAAGATCGCACGTGTCAGGCTATGCTCCAGCGCGCCCCAGATTGCTGCATTGGCTGAGGTTTCACGCATTTCACCGTTAAATTCCATCATACGTTCGAGAATAAAGCGGGCATTTTCCTGCTCATCATCGTCAAGCTGCTGTAATGCCGTTTCGATATTCTTCCACTGATCTGCATCCGCCCAACGTTGCTGAACCTTGGCGATAAATACGTCGCGACGATCAGCCTGCATCGCTTCCATGCTGGCGTAATTATGTTTCTTCGACGTATTTAACATCTGAGCGATACGTTCATAACGTTCCGGGTAATACCAGGAGCTGGTCAGAGTTGGAGAAAAGCCCGGCTCAACCGTTCGGTGATTACCGGTGCCCAACCACCCTTGTTCAGGGTTAACCTGGCGAGGTGTATTTTCACCACCCCACGGGCCAGTCCAATCATATTCACCAGTCCAGCCCGGGCTTGGGAAATGACCGGTGCCTTTTTTACGCAGCGGGTAAGTTCCGGTTACCTGCCAGCCAATACTGTCGGCATCGCCGTAAATCACATTCAGGTGAATAAAACCAACGCCGTTTAATGCTTCTTCAACCTGCTTTAGGTTTTTCGCCTGACCAAGGCTAAAAAACGATTCAATGGTTTTGTCGGCATATTGTGCGGTCCAGGCCAGCGCTAAACCGTATTCACTGTGAATCTGTGGCGGTACAATTTCATGCTTGGATTCGCCGGCCAGTGCGGTATTTAACAGTGGACCATGACGCGTCGACTGCACAATCAACTCAACGTCATCTTCACCTTTAACTTTAATTACTTCTGTCCGTTCGGTTACCGGATACCAGCTATCCTGATACAGATATTCCGTTACGCCATCGTTATCACGCAGCTTTTCCAGAAAAACATCCATGGTATCGGCCATCACCATGGTTTCACCCCAGGCGATATGACCGTTGTAACCCGCCACCAGCGCAGGCACCCCCGCCAGGGTAATACCAACGCCGGAATACTCCGGACTTTTAACCTCCATTAAAGTCCAGGTCGACGGATGGGTTAACAATAAGTGTGTGTCATTGGTCACCAGAGAGGCGCCGTTTTGCGTTTTGTTTTTATGCACCGCCCAGTTATTGGATGCAGCTATTCCCTGACCATTAACAGACTTTAATTGCTGCTCGACGGCTGAAATACGTTGTAACTGCTGGTTCAGCGCAGCGACCGTTTCGTCACTGAGCTGCAATTGGGAAATCTTTTCTGCTTCGGCAAAATCGATCTTTTCATCCGGGTAAACCGGTGCCAGATAAGCGGCCTTTTGCCAACCAAACTTCTGAGCAAACTGCAGGAAACCCAATTCTTCGTGCAAATTAAAACCAACACCGAGGTTCAGTAATACAAAAATACCGATGGTGTTGCTGGCGTGCCAGGCTTCCGGCTGATAATCGCTGAGCGTCAGCTCCAGCGGTAAACGATCTTCGTGCGAATCAATATAGGCGTTTACCCCTTTGGCAAAACGCTGCAAATGCGCTTTTATATCGGCGTCCAGGTCGGCGTACCGTTGCTCGATAACCTGGGTTACGCCCAAAGTGCGCATGTAGATATCCATCTCCAGCGCCATCGGACCCGCCATTTCGCTTAAACGGCCACGAGATAGCAGGTTCATTCCCACCATCTCTGCGAGCCGATCCTGCGCCATGGAATACCCCATGCCGTAAGCAAGATCACCAATACTGGCCGCTTCAATCATAGGTACACCGTAAGCATCACGGCGGATTTCTACGTCTTCAGCAACACCACTGGTTTCGATTTCGATGTTAACGTCGTCAAGATTTTTTTCTGCGATATGGTTAAACAGGCCATCACAACCAACTAATGTCGACCCTAATGCCACTACCCCAACAGCACGGCTGATTTTATTAATCAGACTCATGGTGAATTCCTTGTTTTATCTAATTATTAGCGCCGGGCATTATGCACTTTGGGTTATGGCGATCACAGGGTGAATTCAGACAGAGTGGCTAACAAAAAGCAGGGAGAAATGGCTGATTAAAAAGTGTCGCTGACGACGGGATAGCCCTAACCTACTACCCTCAAGGAGTGAAGAACTCGCCATCAACGGCTAGCTGATCTGATAATAAAGGGCTGACAATCGGGATGATTGCCGGATAGAGACAAGAAAAAGACAATTTGTGCCAGGAAAGATTCACTTTTCAGAGGCGAAGGATTCGTTGATGCCTGGCACAGAGGGATAATTCAAAGACTTTTGTAGGTTGCCTGGATTGTAGTGTTTAGGTATCAGGCACCTGTGAGTGATTTAAGGGCGTCTGATTATCGGGGCAAGATCATCCTTTTGGTTTAGGCACTTGTTAGTTGCCTATTTAATCAAATTTAGATTGCCATCCACGAACCCAACAGCAAATGCTTTTGCTTGCTTTAGTTTACCTGCATTAACGTAATTTGATTTGAAATAACCACGAGCCATATTAACAATATTTTGCTCTGCAACTTCCCAAGTGCTGCCAAGTAAATCGTTTGAAACCTCAATAGAACGAACTTTAGGAACCCAATCTTCGTTGCACGCCCAATCTTCATCTTCGGCATCGAATTCATTGGAGCCAACAATTTCAACAATAAATGGTGACTCATAAACGTTAATATTAAACGCAATTATGTGCGCCGGTATTTCAACACTGAGCTGGCTATCTAACCAGCTTGAAAAGTCCTTCTCGTTTCGAATCATGTACCTAATTCTCCTCGGCAACTAACGCTTGCATTTGGGGCCGAAGTGAAGCGCAGCGGAACGGAGGTACCAGCCCCGCAGGGGCGAACAACATGCACTTGTTATACGCTTACGATTTTGGACGCTCAAACTTCATTACCATAAATGACATTTCTGGCTTGCATGTTGGTTGGCAGGTAAAACCCCATATAGTTTCTGGTGCCAGTTGAAAGAGATAGACCTTTTGAGTTACACCTTTCTGATTAGTGGCGACGATCTCAATGGTTTCAGGCGCTTCTTTTGGTATTTCATCGAAGCCTTGGCCAAAGCCTTTATATATTTCAGCGGCTTCTTTTTGACTTAGTTTCTTTGCTGCAACAGAAGTGAAGTGAAATTCATTATTTACTTTTTCTGGCTGGGCTCGAACCATTTGGGCTGGAATTATTACTGGGGCAAAGCCACCAGGATAGTTCCAAAGGACGCCTTCCGAACCAGTTATAATTTGACCGTAAATTGTGCATTTAACACTTGCTAGTGCTTGAACAAGCTTCGGAACCTCCGTGACCATTTCCTTAGGGCCATCTTGGCAGGAAATCTCAAATTCTGGTTGCTTTTCTTCGGCCACAGCGAATAGCGGAGTTACTAAGGCCAGACTAACAATCAAATTCTTAAGCATGATGCTCCCTTTGCGTATAACGCCCAGCACACGGGCTGACAAATTGCGAAGCAGTTTGGCAGTCCTGCACAACGAAGTTGTGCTTAACGTGCTGCTTGTTATGCATTTTCTAAAATCTCTTTTATTGCAGGCAAAGTATATTTCTCTACTGGGTCTGCGTCATCGCCATGATTATATTCACCTGCGTCAAATGCACAGTAGATTTCATAGCAGGGTTCTAACAATGGGATGTCTTTCTCCATGATGTAATCTAGCATTATTGGCCATATGCCATTCATAGCAAAGTCACAATCTGTGTAAGAAATACTACCCTCATTGAATTTCTCTGCAAAATGCAGTGACAATTTATTAAAGGCACTTTCAATATCAGTACTGGATGATTTCGAATAGCTTTCAATATCTGTTATCGAAATATCTTCTCTAATAGCCTTTTGTACAAATTCTTCAATGTTCATAAGTGTGCATAACGCCTTGCACACCAGCCCAGCGAAGCAGAGCTAGCATGTGGTAAGTTTGCGCAGCAAACCACATGCTAGCGGCGCGTAGCTGGGTCTGCGTGCTGCAACTTGTTAGTGCATTAGTCATTGCTGAAATGGTAGTACCCGTGCTCTTCCGCATAAGCATCCATAGCGTCTCTATCGTTTGGATCTACAAGCTCATAGAATTCTTCGGGCGTATAATGCACGCGGTGAGTAAAATGGTCAGCTACATTCGCGGCCATTAACTCACCATATCCATTCAACTTAAGGCCACACGCATCGCATGAAAACTTAGTTGGTATAACTGATTGCCGGACCACAATTTCATCTTCCTTATTTTCAATTTGCTCTCTCCCATAGGTATCACCTTGGACTGTAGCAACACATTTGCAAGCTGGGCATTCAACTCTATGATGTTTATGATGACTAAGCGAAAGCCCCTGCTTTTCTGATTCCTGCTTCAGGCTCTCTTGTTTATCCGGCTCTTTTTCACCAAAAACCTTTGCATAAGCTGCAATTCGACTTTTAACTTTACTAGTTACTTCATCCTTTAGTTCATCAATTATCTTCTCAGCTGTTTGTGCTTCTTCTCCGAGCAAACTAGTTAGACTTTCACCTTGTGCTTCTGCTAATACCTTGCAGCACTTATAAAAGCCACCAATCCACTTTTGATGTTTATATTCAACAAAAGCTGCTGTACCAGAATGAAGTTCTTCATTACGCCTACCAGCGAGAGCAAGGGCGATTGAAAGCTCATCATCTGTAAACTGAGGTATTAACTCTTTGCACAATCGAAGCACTTGATTTGTTGGGATCGATTTCCTTTGTGCCGTTGATGAGCCCAATCCAAGAGCAGTTAATAAGTTACGCTGATCCTTATCGGGTTCAGCTAGAAGCATTGGGCTAAAATTTGCAATTGTAGAGCGTGATAATAATTCCAACCCCATCGCACACCAGAGTCCAAAGACATCATCTGTTCTATCTACTTCAAATGAGCGTTCAAAATATAGTTTTGACTTTGCCCAAAGCGAATCTTTATCCCAACTCATCTAGCTCTCCAAGTAAACTCTTAACACTTCACGATCTTCGCCCTTGACAGCAGATCGGCTGTGTAAATATTTCCAATTATCAATAATAACTGCTTTGTTGCCCACCCATTCAATTCTT
The DNA here is from genome assembly GCF_965219715.1 of Bacterioplanoides sp. Taxonomy (GTDB): domain Bacteria; phylum Pseudomonadota; class Gammaproteobacteria; order Pseudomonadales; family Oceanobacteraceae; genus Bacterioplanoides. The sequence continues at coordinate 4,660,845 of NZ_OZ244785.1, read as the reverse complement.
TCAGGCTCTGCGCTATTTATTGCTTCCTGCAGCTTCAAGTGAAAGCTACAGGCGTGCTTGCTCAAGGGTGTCATTATATTGGGGTCAAATCGTAACCCTAATTCTCCATTTCTATAAAATATTGGTAATGTGTATTTGCACCCCTCAAAAGTCTCGATTAAATAAATAGATTTTTGCCCCTCACGAACAAAATCACCTTTATAAAGATCGAATAGATCATCGATGGATATATAGTTAGTCGAGCAGGAACTCTTGTTTAACATGCCCATTACGATGTATCTTGCTGGCTCACCCCAAAATGAAGTATCTGTGTGAAACGGAAACGCAGATAACCCATAATTTTTGCTGAATGTTCCTGGTCGAGAATTGGCACCATTGCTTGATTTTAATATCGCCAACTTTTCCCCGTTTGGATGCCTTGCAATTCTTCCTAATGAATTGGCAAGCTCAACCATCTCTATCTGAGAGTATATTTTTTTCGTTATCACCATGCCTTTAGCATTTATACGGCCGAAATTCGACATATACGAGATTCCTTACCTGGACCGAGTGGAGCACTAACGCCCGCATATGGGGCGGCTGTAATATAGTGAGGAACGAACGAAATGTAAGCCGTCCCAGCAGCCGAAGGCTGCGATCATGATGCGCTTGTTATACGATTTTATACTACCAAGCATCATCTATAATTTCTTGTTTCCACTCATCTATGCTTTTAAAAAGGCTTGCAGGCGGCCAAGCAGGATCTGTCTCAATGCTCCATGTTAAATGCACTTCCGAATATTTGTACTCTGGATGTTTAATTAAAAATAGGAAGTCATCTCTGTCTTCTCTCCTAGCAATAGCCGAAGCATTAATGCCAAAGAGTACGTGACCAGATGGAACCTCTCTTTTAAGCTCATCGGAGAACTTTCGTTGCACCTCTGAATCTATTAGCTCCCAGTTTTCTGGCAATTTACTTTCTTCTAGATAGCTCATAATAACTCAATGATATTTACGTATAACGCTTCAATAACCGGCGCAGCTTTGCTGCGTCCGGCGCCGAAGGCGCGTAGTTAATTGACTTGTTATAAGCCATGCTGGGTAGAAAACTGATGTCTAATTTCTTTTGCCTGATATTCCATTTCAGGAAACAAGGTTGCTTCTCTTATACCAACATACTCCAACTCCTTAAGAAGAGTTGGCTTGTCTTTAGCCAAAATCTTAATTTTAAGTAAAGAATCCCCTGCGTAATGATCTTGTTCCATATCTTCAACCTTAATGAACTCTTCGCCATCAATGAACATGCCTCCATGAAACGTGAATAGACCATGCTGCTGGCGTATCCTTGGATTTAAATGAGGGGCTCTAAAAGGGACTATATTTGAGAAAGCCCTAAGAATATCTTGCTCCACATAAGGCAATGGATTTCCATTATGATCATTGGTATTAACAAGCTTCTGCTGAATAGTTAAGCTATTAAAATTAGCCTTGCTACCAGTTGAAAGGCCAAAGAACTCTTTTGAAATCATGATATCTTCTTTTATATCACCTACTCGAATATTGTTTATACGAGATTCATCATTAAGGAGATCTGGCACTCGGTACACAAGCCTTCTGAAAAAGTCTGCTCTGGTTTTTTCTTGAATCTGCATCTCCAATAGCTCATTAAACTGATAGTCCCTCTCCATATATGTTGGATCAAAGACATATAGAGCTCCATCGACCTCCTCATCTGAAATACAACAAAAATACAAACCAACTAAAAGATTACTGGACCAGTCAAGTAATCTTGTTGGAAGGCCATAATGCTGCATCAGGGTTAACCATTCGTAAGTGGTCTTATGATTAGATGACTGATCAGGGTACCTACGCTTAAATTCGTCGAACATCTTTTTTTCATTGAAACTAATCCCGAAGTCATTTCTCTGCCTAAAGATGCTTGGTAATAGCTTATGAGTGTAATTGGGCTGACCTCGAAACCAAGTGGCTTTAAAGTTATTGGCAGCATCATTGAGATTCGAGGTAATGGAGCTAATTGTCCCATCGGTAATTATTTCTTTCATAGGCTATTTCCATTTATCCAAGGCTTATAACGCCGCAATAAAAGGCGAGTGTTAGCGAGTCCAACCCGCGCATTTTGTGGGCGATTTTTAATTGCTTTGTTTGATTGTATCTTCAATAAATCCAACGATCTCAGCTACGGATATAGTAAATATGCCTGCCTCTCCAGCATCAAAAGCAGATTTCCAAGTGTGGTAGCCCTCTATATAGTCTGGATTCGGAGTAGTATTACCAACGAGCTTAAGAAGGCTTTTCTTCAAAGTTTCTTCAGATACTGGAAAATGAGGCAGCTCACTTGAAAAGCCACCGGCTATATGAGGGTTCTTAACTTTAACTTCGTTGAGACTAATGTGATAGATGTTTCCTAACTTTTCATTTGTCTCAACTTTATTAATTAGAACCGTTGATTTCTCTTCACCAGCTCTTGTTTTATAAGACCAAACCTGGCCCTCAGAATATTCCGCTGCTTTAGCGAAGCTGAACATAGAAAGTAAACCCAAAATTAAAGTCAATTTCTTCATAGTGGTGAACTCTAACGCCCGCATTTGCGGATGGTTTGGAGCACAGTGGAAAACCATTCCGGCAACATGCGCTTGTTACATGTATTCATATTTCGAGCACCGAACCATCAGGATTAAGCGCGATAATGGAATGCTTACCTTTAAAGACGACGTTCACTTGGCCACCATAAACATCATCAATTGCTAAATGGTTTGCACCTTCTAATTTCATTATTTCAGCACCTCCGATGGCGCGATTTATACCATCTAACTCTACGAAGTTCGCTTTGGACACTTCTTCCACTTCGTTGAGTTGCACAAACAAGTATGGCCAATCATCAACATGTGAAGTTCCTTCTTCTACTTCATCTGGCAACCAAACGGAGTCCCATTGAAATGCCAGCGTAACAGACCTATCAAATGCTACGTGATGAAATACACCGACCCAGAAAGAATCATGGAGAGTAAACTTACTCAAGAACTCTTCAAGATTATGCGGTGACTTTTGATCCCAAGGTAAGTCATCCTCAATTAGCTTCTTGTAAAGCCAATCTGGGTAAAACTGATCATCATCCAATGCTGATTATTCTCCTAGGCATGTAACATTTTAATAGTGTGCTCTTACAAGGTCGCGTACCTTGCAAGCTCCAAGACCTTGCAAGGTTGAGGGACTTTCCGGAAGGATAAGGACCAACATTGGATTTCAACCTGAAACCTTCCATAGCAAGACAATTCCCTTCTGTAACAGCCAGCGAAACCACCAGGCGAAGCCGCTGTTTCATTTGATGTCTAAATTATCACTACCGAATATTTTGAGCAAGCTGGCTGACGACCTGTAATAAAACGATAATCCAGAGAAATACCGGACACTCAGAACACAAAAAAGCCGGATCAGTCATCTGATCCGGCTTCTGTCGTTCAATCAAATACGTCCTAGCGGCAAAGCCTCACGATGCTGATAAGCCACCATCAATGGCGATCGCCTGACCCGTCATATAGGTGTTAGTCGGGGAACATAACATCAGCATGACGTTAGTCATTTCCTCCGGTAAACCCAGGCGCTTCATCGGACAACCCTGAGCCAGGGTTTCCTGCGCCGGAGCCAGTGCCGATTCGGTGATTAACGGTGTTGGGCTGAAAAACGGACACACCGCATTAACCCGGATATTTTGCTTAGCAAATTCAATCGCCGCCGTACGTGTAGCACCAATCACTGCGTGCTTCGCCATAGAATACGCACCAATGGTCGGTGCACCACCCAGGCCAGCCATTGAGCTGACATTTAAGATAGCGCCACCTTCACCCTGGTTCAGCATCTGATTGATCTGATGCTTCATACCGAGTGCAACACTTTTGGCATTAAGAGCAAACTGACGATCCAGCGTCTCTTCCGTCACCGTAGTGAGCTTACCCAGCGGCTGGCCACCTCCGGCATTATTAATGGCAATATCCAGGCGACCAAATTCAGCCACCGCAGTTTCCACCAGTAACTGACAGTCGGCTTCTTTAGTAACGTTGCATAAGCGGGTAACCACTTCGCCTGGCAGGCTTTCAGCCAGTTCATTTAACCCGGCTTCATTAATGTCGCCCAATACCAAACGTGCACCACGCTCAGAAAATTCCTGCGCCATAATGGCACCAAAACCACTGGCAGCACCCGTCAGCAATACCACTTTACCGCTAAAATCCAATAGTGGATCAAGAGCCATATCAACCTCCAAACCTTAAATCGTTAAACCGCCATCAACCACGATACATTCGCCGTTGGTGTAAGAACTTGCATCCGACGCCAGATACAACACGGTACCCGCCATTTCCTGCGGCTCCGCGTGACGCGCCATTGGAATATCTTTCACCAGGGTCTGATAACTTTTGTCGTCATCAAACAAAGCACCGGCAAATTTGGTTTTGGTTAATCCCGGCAAAATCGCATTACAACGAATACCAAAACGTGCGGTTTCTTTTGCCATGGCTTTGGTCAGGCTCACAACTGAAGCTTTAGTCATGGAATAAATGGCTTGTCCCATGCCAGGCTGTAAGGCATTAACAGAAGCGGTATTTACAATGCTGCCACCGCCGTTTTCACGCATTAATTTGCCCGCTTCAATCGACATAAAGAAATAACCACGGATATTTACTTCCACGGTTTTATTAAAGGCATCCAGATCGGTATCTAAAATATTGCCAAAATATGGATTGGTCGCCGCATTGTTCACCAGAATATCCAGCTTGCCGTGTTTTTCGCGAATCGCAGCAAAGGTATCCTGAATTTGCTGCATATCACCAATATGACACGCCAGACCTTCTGCACTGCCGCCATTCGCCACAATCGCGTCCGCCACTTTCTGGCAGTCATCCAGTTTGCGACTGGAGACGATCACATGAGCGCCCTGCTCGCCAAATAATTTAGCGATTTCTTCGCCAATGCCACGGCTGGCTCCGGTGACCAGAGCCACCTTGCCGCTCAGATTAAATAGTTGAGTAGACATCATCGGCTCCTTATTGGTTGGTTACGATATTCAGGCCAGTGCTCGCCAGCGGTTGCACCATAGCGCCCACCGATCCGGCTGCTTTATTCGACGCATTACCGTCGGCAGCACGTTTAGCCACACCCTGAGCAATCGCCGCCAGACGGAAGAAGCTGAAGCCCAGATAGAAATTCCAGTTTTCGATTTCTGAAATTCCCATACGCTGGCAATATTTCGCCACATATTCTTTTTCACTGGGAATACCCAGCGCTGCGGCATCCAGCCCCATCAGGCCCGACAAGGTATTCGGCTTATCGCTCACCGGTAAACGCAGACCCATGCATTGATACGCCAGATCGGCATACGGATGGCCAAGGGTTGAAAGCTCCCAGTCCAGTACCGCAATCACTTTATTATTGCCCTGATCGAACATCAGGTTATCGAGACGGAAATCACCATGAACGATGGATACCTTGCCATCGTCTTCCGGCAGGTTATCGCCGAGCCACTGAATCAGTTGATCCATTTCCGGAATTGGCTGTAATTCCGACGCTTTATACTGCGCCGACCAACGCTCAAACTGACGCTGGAAATAATTACCCGGCTTGCCGTAATCGCTCAATCCGGTTTTTTCCAGATCAACCGAATGAATTGCCGCTAATACCCGATTCATTTCATCGTACATGGCGCCACGCTGCTCATTGCTGGCGGCATTTTTTAATGCCGCGTCCCAATGAATCAGACCGTCGCAGAATTCCATCAGATAAAACATTGAGCCAATCACATCGCGGTCCTCACACAAGTGATACACCTGCGCCACCGGCACATCGGTGTCTTGTAATGCATTAAGAATGCGATATTCACGGTCCACCGCGTGGGCCGATTTTAATAATTTACCCGGCGGCTGGCGGCGTAATACATATACGCCGGACTGTGCTTCAATTTTAAAGGTCGGATTAGACTGGCCACCGGCAAACTTGGTTGCGGTTAATGGTCCTTTAAAACCATCAACATGTTGCTCCAGATAGCTGGCAAGCTTTTCTTCATCCAGCTGATCAACTGCCTTTGCCTTTGCTGTTGCTGCCGTCATGATTAAGACTCCGCCGTTTCGAAGCGTTTGGCGATATCACGACCGAGTTGCATCATATGCACCTGATCCGGGCCGTCTGCCAGTCGCAGTGTGCGCTGTCCGGCAAACATATGCGCCAGGAAGGTATCCTGACTGACACCCACAGCACCATGAATCTGAATGGCACGATCAATCACATCCAGCGCCATGTTAGGCGCCACAATTTTAATCATGGCGATTAAATCTTTAGCCGCTTTATTACCGGCCTCATCCATTTTCTGAGCGGCTTTTAACGTCATCAACCGCGCCTGTTCAATCTGACAAGCGGAGCGGGCAATATCTTCACGCACAGATTGTTGTTTAATCATCGGGCGACCAAACACCACACGTTCGTTAGCGCGTTTTGCCATCATTTCCAACGCACGCTGGGCAGCGCCAATGCTGCGCATACAATGGTGAATCCGACCCGGGCCTAAACGCCCCTGTGCAATTTCAAAACCACGGCCTTCACCGAGAATAATATTCTCCGCTGGAACCCGAACGTTTTCGAAAATAACTTCCGCATGGCCTTCCGGTGCATCGTCATAACCAAACACCGTCATTGGTCGGGTAATTTTTACCCCGGGTGTATTGGTTGGTACTAAGATCTGCGATTGCTGTACATAACGGTTGCTGTTATCCGGGTCGGTTTTACCCATCACAATCATGATTTCGCAGGACTTACGACAAGCACCACTGATGTAAAACTTTTTGCCATTAATAACGTAGTCGTCACCGTCACGTTCGATACGGGTTTCAATATTGGTGGCATCACTGGACGCCACCTCCGGTTCGGTCATGGCAAACGCTGAACGGATTTCCCCGTTTAATAAAGGCTCCAGCCATTGTTTCTTTTGTTGCTCGTTACCGTATTTTGCTAACACTTCCATATTGCCGGTATCGGGCGCTGCGCAGTTAAACACTTCGGACGCCCACATCACCTTGCCCATTTCTTCAGCAAGCGGAGCATATTCCAGCGTGGTTAAACCCGGGCTGTATTCACCGTAACTTTTTGGCAAAAAGAAATTCCACAGGCCTTTTTCTTTCGCCTTGGCTTTCAGCTCTTCCATAATTGGCGGAGTGACCCAGGGCTCTGCTTTTACCTGATCGTGAAATAGCTGTTCGTTGGGATAAATATATTCATCCATAAAATCACGAACCTGCTGAACCAGATTTTTTACTTTGTCGTTGTATTCAAAATCCATAACTTAGCTCCGTCGTCGGAAAATTCTTATGCTTAGCACTGGGTGATGTTTAACCCTGTTTCTAACTAACCATAGGTAATGTGTTTACGCCGCTCTGCGGTATCCAGATGCGGTATTGAATTAAATTGACTCAGGCGCATGGCCTGGCGATTAAAAAAGAAGTGGCTTAAACCGGTGTTGATACTCTGCAGATTCAGTTCAATCATGGTTTGTTGTGGCGCCTGCAACACCTGCGATAGCCACATGGCATTAGCGCCGCCGGAACTGACCACCAGCACCTTACCGCTGCAAAGCGTCTGAATATGCTGATAACTCTGACTGACCCGTTGCTGAAACTGCTGCCAGGTTTCGGGGAGCGGCGACCCATCTGCCTGATGACCCAATTTATCTTGCGACCACGCCTGCAACGCCTGCTTCAGCAAACGATAATAATCAGCAATGGATTGAGGCTCCTGAGTGTCAGCACAACCGTGACGATAGGCACTGACCAGCGCCTTAAAATCAAACTCATCCAGCCCCGGCATGATCTGTTCATCCGGACAAGCCGAACCCAGCGCCTGGCGGATGCCTTCCAGCGTCTGACGATGTCGGGCCATATTGCCGCAGAACACATGATCAAACTGCAATTGTGCATCGGCCAGGTAGTCTCCCAGCCAGCGCGCTTGCTGATAACCCAGCTCGGATAACTGGTCGTAGTTTTCAGCACCTAAAGAAGCCTGAGCATGGCGCACCATAAATAGCTCTGACACGGCATCACTCCGCTTAATTAATGATGCAGTCAGCATAAGAAAAAACGACTCATTCTATAAATTTATTATCTGAATGTATTATTATTTGATTTATGAATGATGATTACGCCGGGTAATAACACTGATGTCGCTGCACAACGTCGACCTGAACTTATTTGTGGTATTTGATGCCATCTACCAACAACGCAACCTCACCCGGGCATCCGAGGTGTTGTTTATGTCGCAGCCAGCGGTCAGTAATGCTTTAGCGCGGCTGCGTGAGTCACTGAATGACCCGCTGTTTGTCCGCGCCCCGGGCGGTATGCGGCCAACACCACTGGCTGAAAACATCATTGAACGGGTACAACAGGCGCTGACCCTGCTGGAAAACAGCGTCGCGGAAGGCGCCACCTTTGACCCCCAAAGCAGCCGTAAGACCTTCCGTATCAGCATGAATGACATGAGCCAAAGCCGCTTATTACCGGAATTACTGGATACCCTGAAACAACAGGCGCCGGGCATTAAGCTTGAGTGTTATTACGTCAGCCGCCACGATCTTGAACGCGAACTGACCGCCGGCACCGTTGATCTGGCATTGGATGTACCGCTGGTTTCCGGGCCTCAGGTGTGTATGACACCACTGGTTAAGGAGCGTTATGTCTGTGTGGTGCGTCATGACCACCCACAAATTGGCGACAGCATCAGCCTGGAGCAATACCTGCAGCTGGATCATATTCAGGTGTCGAATCGCCGCAGTGGCGCCAGCTATGAAGATTACGCATTGCAGCGCCTGGGCAAACGCCGCAACATCAAATTACGGGTGCCACACTTCCAGGTAGCACCCAAACTGATCGCTCAGTGCGATATGGTGCTGACCATGCCCTACCACCTGGCACTGGAAAATGATCTGAAGATTCTGGAATTGCCGTTTGAACTGGCAGAATTGGACTGGAGCTTATACTGGCATAACAGCGCCGATCAGGATCAAGCCAATCGCTGGCTGCGTGAGCTGATCAGTAATGTCTATAGCCGTTAGTTTATTTCAGGCATAAAAAAACCAGCTCGCGGCTGGTTGATTTGAAAATTGGTTGCGGGGGCCGGATTCGAACCGACGACCTTCGGGTTATGAGCCCGACGAGCTACCAGGCTGCTCCACCCCGCGTCAATTTTGTAGTCGATACTGTTAGCTGAACAGCTCATCTTAACAGTGGTAGTGAGCAAACTACCCGACGTTGTCTCTCTGAACTTATAACTTCTTTCAAGTTACCTTTCTAGGGCAATTTGAAATTGGTTGCGGGGGCCGGATTCGAACCGACGACCTTCGGGTTATGAGCCCGACGAGCTACCAGGCTGCTCCACCCCGCGTCAGAGGCTGCGCATGTTACGGATAACCTACCCCCGTGTCAACACTAACTTTTTGAAAAACCAAGTTTTTTTCAGGACGGTAAGTAGTTCCCGCAATTAACTTATTACACAATTACGGTATTTCAGAAAAATCTAATAAAAATGCCTTTACCCGACTGGCCTAATACGACATCTGGTGGTAGCTTATTTCCAACCACTAAAGAATAACAATAATGACAAAAGCATCATATTAATATGAGTCAAAATACACCCAATACAATGACAACGGCGGCACTCCAGCCTTTGTTCCGACTATTGGAAAGTAAAGGCTTTTCCAGCAGTGAATTGCTGACTTCTGCAGGCCTGGATGCCAACGCCGTTACCGGTTCCAATCAGCGTATCTCGATCCATAACTTTGATCGGATGCTGGAGCAATGTAGCCGACTATTAGACGAACCAGCCATCGGCCTGAGTGCCGGACAACGCCTGGAATTACCCAGCTTCTATTTATTAGGTTTTCTGGTAAGTAGTTGCCAGACCGGCCGCGAAGCGCTGGCGATCCTGCGTCGCTACTATTCATTAATCAGTGACTCACGCTCACCGGATTTCTATATCGGCCAGGAGTCGGTCAAAGTTGTGTTTTACGTCACCGACGGCAGCACCTTTGGTAATCAGGCGCGAGCTGAATTTATTGCCGCTGGCATTCACAGTGTTGGTAAGGCCATTGGCGGTAATTATTACAAATTGCAGGGCATTGGTTTCCGCTGCCCTCCTCCGTCTTATCGCGATCAGTTAGACGAGTTTTTTGGTGTGAAGGTTGAATTTAACCAGCCACAAAACTGGATCAATACCTGCGGTAAACATCTGGATGCACCACTGGCTTATGCCAACCCGGTATTGTTTAACGCCCTGCGCAGTCAGGCAGAACAAGCGATTTCCCGCTTCAGTCGATTGCAGGCTTTCAGCCAGAAAGTGATGCATGTATTGCATCAGTGGCCGGAATCCGTACCAATCACCAAAGGCGCGGTTGCCGAATTATTAAATACCAGCAGTCGCACCCTGACTCGTCGCTTACAGGAAGAAGACTGCCAGTTTTCGTCTCTGGTTAAAGAAGTGCGACTGGAGAAGGCGAAACAGGCTTTGCAGAACGATCACACCGATGTTCAGCAACTGGCGCTGGATCTTGGCTTCTCCGATCGTCGTGGTTTTGAACGAGCCTTTAAACAGTGGACCGGAGAAACACCGGCTTCTTATCGCCGTAACTATCGTTCCGGCGCCCGTGAAGAGGTTGCTGTTGCCAGCTGAGGCAGCTCCACTACTGCAATCCTCAGCACTACGACCACAACACGGCAACTCCCATATAAAACAGCCCGGGCTTATCCGGGCTTTTTTGTGTTCAGCTGGCAGTGATCAGCGGCGACTGGTTATGGCGACCGCGTTTTGCGTAGAGCTCATCAACGATAAACTGACGAAACCACTGATGGAACGGATCTTTATGCAGACGTGCATGCCAGAACATAATCACTGCCATATCCGGCACTTCAAACGGTGGTGGTAACACCACAAAGTCATCCCGGTTCACGTAACGTTTTATAAAGTGCTGCGGCACCAGAATAATGTGATCGGTATTGGCGATAATGCCAAGTGCGGCAAAGAAGTGAGAAACCCGCACCGCCACTTCCCGCTGTAACCCCTGCTCTTTTAACAAGCGATCAACCTTGGTTAAGCCATGCCCGGTTGAGCTGATAATAATGTGCTTCAGCGACAGATATTGTTCCAGGTTGATACCTGCGGCAAACGGATGACCCTTGCGCACCAATGCGTATAAAGGTTCACGCACCAATACCCGCTGGTAGATCTCGCCGCCGGAAACATGGCCGCCACCAATAATCAGATCAACCTTATTCTGTTCCAGATCGCTGAGTGTGTCTTTTGGCCATTCCAGTGCCGTTAACTGAACCCCCGGAGCCGCATTGGCCAGCATCGGGATCAGTCTGGGTAACAAGGAATGAGTGCCATAATCGGACGTCGCCAGACGAACGCTGCCCTGAAAACTGTGGGGGTCAAAGGTTTGTGGCTGTAACAAGGCCTCAGCCTGGCGTAATAAATCATTTAAGGGTCCAACCAGCTCGGTGGCAGCCGGAGTCAGCGTTAATTGCTTACCAACACTGACCAGCAGCGGATCATCAAATGCCTGGCGCAGACGAGCCAGACTGCGGCTGACCGCCGACTGAGTCAGATTCAGCTGTTGTGCCGCCCGGGTCACATGGCGTTCATCCAGCAACACCTTGAGCACCACCAGCGAGTTCAGATCAAACTGCCGCAACAAACGTAAATCCATCGGATACCCACCATCATGATTCAAAGTCATGATGATAATACCAATTATGAATTTCACTTATCCATTATTTCCCCTGACAATGGCAACCACTCAGTTATCAAGAAGACGGTTTATGAATCAGGCTCTCTATACCAAACAGTTTGAAGTTCGCTGGGCAGATTGTGATGCGAATAATCACATGCGTCACAGCGCCTATGCCGACATGGCCGCTCACGCCCGGATTGGTTATTTAACCGAGATTGGCATCGGCCCGGAGTGGCTCAGCGAGCACAATGTGGGCCCGGTATTATTTAAAGAAAGCACGGAATATTTCCGTGAAGTTCATATGAATGAGGTGCTGTCCATCTGCGTGGAAGCCGGAGAACCAACCGGTTCCGATAAAACCGTAACTCTGGTGAACAATATCTACAAAGAAAACGGCGAACTTGCGGCACGGGTCAGTGTGTTATTTGCCTGGATGGATATCGTTGCCCGTAAAGTGATTGTGGTGCCGGATATTGTTCGTCAGGCAGAAGCGTTTAAACACCTGGCAGAGACGGTATAGCCGCTAACTGCTAAACCTTGAACACAAAATCTGGAATACCCAAAGCAAAAAAGCCCTGATGTTTTCACATCAGGGCTTTTTCGTGACACGTCTGGCTTGTTTTAATGGTATTGGTTCAGCTGTGTTAGTTCAGCGCTGATGTTTCAGCTACGAAACACCAGCTTGTCACCTTCAACGTCGGCTTTGATGGTTTGTCCGGCAACAAACTTGCCGCCAAGAATATCCTGAGCCAGCGGGTTTTCGATCCATTGCTGAATCGCGCGCTTCAGTGGTCGGGCGCCAAATACCGGGTCATAACCCACATCCACTAATTTACTGATGGCCGCATCGGTTAATTTCAGCGACAAATCACGCTCGCGCAAACGCTGATGCAACAGCTGCAGCTGAATCTCTGCAATGCCACGTATCTGCTCTTTCTGCAGCGGATGGAACACCACCGCTTCGTCGATCCGGTTAATAAACTCCGGACGGAAGTGAGTACCAACAATACCCATCACGGCTTCGCGCATCTCTTCGTAGCTGGATTCGTTACCCTCTTCGACTGACGCACCCGCCAGGGTCTGAATCACATCCGACCCCAGGTTAGAGGTCATCACCAATACGGTGTTTTTAAAGTCGACTTTGCGACCCTGACCGTCAGTCAGCTGACCGTCATCCAACACCTGCAGCAGGATGTTAAAGACATCCGGATGGGCTTTTTCCACCTCATCCAACAGGATCACGGAGTAGGGTTTACGACGTACGGCCTCGGTTAAATAACCGCCCTCTTCGTAACCAACGTAGCCCGGAGGTGCACCAATCAAGCGTGCCACCGAATGTTTCTCCATGTATTCCGACATATCAATACGCACCATGGCGTCTTTGCTGTCGAACAGGAAAGTGGCCAGCGCCTTACACAACTCGGTTTTACCAACACCGGTTGGCCCGAGGAACAGGAACGAACCATTCGGACGATTCGGATCACTTAAACCCGCACGGGAACGACGCACGGCATTGGATACCGCAGCAATTGCCTGCTGCTGACCAACAACGGAATCGTGTAATTCCTGCTCCATACGTAACAGCTTATCGCGTTCGCCTTCGAGCATTTTGGTTACCGGTACGCCGGTCCATTTCGACACAACTTCGGCAATTTCATCTTCCGTCACTTTATTACGCAACAGGCTGAATTCCTGCGCGCCAGCGGCTTCAGCTTCGTTGGCCGACGCCAGTTGTTTCTCCAGCTCAGGAATGGTGCCGTACTGCAATTCCGACATTTTCTGTAAATCTCCGCTGCGTCGTGCGGCTTCCAGATCCAGCTTGGCCTGCTCCAGCAACTCTTTCGATTTCGACGCACCTTCAAGCAAGGCTTTTTCTTTTTTCCAGACTTCCTCTAATTCAACATAAGCACTGCCGGCTTTGTTAATTTCTTCATTGAGGCCGGATAAACGCTTACGTGCGGCGTCGTCTTTTTCTTTCTTCAGCGCCTCGCGTTCAATTTTTAACTGAATTAAACGACGCTCCAGCTTATCCATTTCCTGCGGTTTGGAATCGATTTCCATACGAATCACAGACGCCGCTTCATCAATCAGATCAATGGCTTTATCCGGCAGCTGACGATCGGTGATATAACGTTGCGACAGCTTAGACGCAGCAATAATGGCGCTGTCGGTAATCTGCACACCGTGGTGAACTTCGTAACGCTCTTTTAAGCCACGCAGAATCGCCACTGTGTCTTCTTCCGATGGCTCATCCACCAGCACCTTCTGGAAACGACGCTCCAATGCGGCATCTTTTTCGATGTATTCGCGATACTCATCCAGCGTGGTGGCGCCAACACAGTGTAATTCGCCCCGGGCCAGCGCAGGCTTCAGCATATTGCCCGCGTCCATGGCACCGTCGCCTTTTCCGGCGCCCACCATGGTATGTAATTCGTCGACAAACAGGATGATACGACCATCGTGTTTCGCCACGTCTTTTAATACCGCTTTTAAGCGTTCTTCGAATTCGCCCCGATATTTAGCACCGGCAACCAGCGCCCCCATATCGAGCGACAGAATACGTTTGTCTTTCAGGTTTTCCGGGACTTCGCCGTTAATAATGCGCTGCGCCAGACCTTCAACCACGGCGGTTTTACCCACCCCCGGCTGTCCAATGAGCACCGGGTTATTTTTGGTACGACGCTGCAGAACCTGCACGGTACGACGGATCTCATCATCCCGGCCAATCACCGGGTCGAGTTTGCCCTGCTCGGCTCGTTCGGTCAGATCAATGCAATATTTATCCAGCGACTGGCGGTTATCTTCAGCATTGGCATCGTTTACCGCTTCGCCGCCACGCATGTCTTTAATCGCGTTTTCCAGAGCGTCAGCTTTCAGGCCAACATCAGCCAGCGCTTTACCCGCCGCACCTTTGTCCTGCAGCGCAACCAACAAGAAAATTTCACTGGAAACAAACTGATCACCGCGTTTCTGCGCATCTTTATCGGCCAGGTTTAATAACCGACCCAACTCCTGTGCCAGCTGCACATTACCATCCGGCGAGCTGACGGTTGGCTGGTCGGTTAATACCGCGCGCAGCGCACGTTCCAGTTCCGATACATTAACGCCGGCGCGACGAATCACGTCTTTAATTGAGCTGTTGGTTTGCTCCAGCAGCGCCAGCAGCACGTGTACCGTATCAATCTGATTGTGGTCCTGGCCCAACGCCAGGCTCTGACTCTCGGCCAGGGCATTCTGTAAACTGGTAGTCAAACGATCCATACGCATAATTCACACACTCCTCTTATCGATCGACTCAATCGTTATCTCAATCTCTGATACGTATCTGCGGCTTGATTAATTTATTTCAAGTCTTTTTATGAAAACTTTATTTTTTTTAATCCATGAAGAAAAATTGATGAATTGTGAGGCGTTAAAAGCAGCAACAGGATCATTCAGCACATCCCTGTGCTTCTCCCTTCGGGCAGCTAGGTTGTGCAAAATTGCTCCTGCATTTTGTGTTGCTGCTATTGAAAGTATTCCATTCCACAAACACGGCCGACACAGATTTAATCGGGCCCTGGATGTTTTATAATCCCGGCTCTTTATTCTTTACCTACCTCTTATATAGTCCCGCTTTAGTGAATTTAAAGACCCAACGGCCGTATTCAAGAGGTAAATCATCCGGAGTCCTCTGTGTCCGCCAACCCAGCCAGCCATTCCATCATCAACGCCCAGGCAATGTCCCGCCGCGATGCTATACGCACCGGTGCTTTGTTTCTGATTGGTGGTGAAGCCTTACTGGCCATTATGGGCGCGCTGATCAAATACGTATCGGATGAACTGTCGACTGAGCAAATCGTTTTTTTCCGCAATCTGGCCGGGCTGATCATTCTGATTCCGATGATTCTGCGCCAGGGACCATCACTATTAAAAACCAGCGTCTGGCACTGGCACCTGATGCGTGGTCTGGTCGGCGTAACCGCGATGTATTGCTACTTCTGGGCGATTGGCAATATGCCGCTGACCGAAGCGTTTCTGGTGAAACTCTCCAGTCCGCTGTTTATGCCTTTAATCGCCTGGGTATGGTTGTCGGAAAAGTCCGGTAAGAACAGTCTGCTCGCCCTGCTTGTGGGTTTTACCGGAGTTGCGTTTATCCTGCGCCCCGGCGGTGATGAAGCCTTCACCTATGTTGCCCTGGTGGGCTTGTTAGGCGCCTTTCTCGCCGCTCTGGCCAAGGTCACCATCCGCAAGTTGTCGGTGACCCAGGAGCCCAGCCAACGAATTGTGTTTTATTTTGGTGTGATTGCCGCCACGGTGTCCTTCCCCGCGGCACTGGCGAATTGGAATCCGGTGCCGCCATCCTACTGGGGATTGCTATTACTGCTTGGCGCGGTTGCCACCTTTGGCCAGCTGGCACTGACCAAAGCCTATAAGATTGCACCAACCGGCAGTGTTGGTGTCTATGCCTACAGCGCAGTGGTCTACGGCGCGTTAATGGGTTGGCTGTTCTGGGATGAAATTCCGCTATGGAGTACCTGGGTTGGCGCGGCGCTGATCATCAGTTCGGGCTTTATTAACCTGCGAAAATAGCGGCAATTTCGCGCGATTGTTGCCTTTAAATTAATACTGAATTGTTAGACATAAGTCGGTAATTAACAAAAAACAACGTCATTGTTTCCTGGAAATACAATATAGTAGGGCTAATCACAACTTTTATTTGAATGAGTCAATAATCATGTCTCGTATCGATTCCCTGCAAACCTTCGTCTCCGTCGTGCGTTCGCGCAACTTTACTTCGGCGGCCGATTCACTGGGTGTAACCCCATCTGCCGTCAGTAAGCAGATCAGCGGCCTGGAAGAACGCCTGGGGGTTCGCTTGCTGAACCGTACCACCCGCTCGGTCAGCCCGACGGAAGCGGGTCAGATGTTTTATCAGCATTGTGAAAACATTCTTGAGTCCATTACCGAAGCTGAAAAGCTGGTCACCGACTTTGATGTGACGCCACGAGGCCGACTGCGGATTACCGCTATGTCGAACTTCGGCCGCCGCGAACTGGCGCGTATCTTCAATGACTTCTCCGAGCAGTATCCGGATATCAGCTTTGAGCTGCATATCTCTGACCGCCCGCTGGATATTGTTAAAGAAGGTTATGACTTCGCTTTACGGATCGGCACGCTGGAAGATTCACGCTTAATCGCCAAACCTGTGGCAGAGCAGAAGATTGCCGTGTGTGCGTCGCCGGAATACCTGAAACGCTGGGGAACACCTCAGAGCTTCGAAGACATTAATAACCACCGCATTCTGGTGGTGGCGAATGCCGAATACGCACGTATTAACTGGTTACGCCAGTTCGAGAAAGATCACGGTTTTACCCTGCAGAACATCGAGCGTAAGTTAACCGTGAACGATATCGACCTGGTTTATGAGGCCTGCCTGAAAGGTATGGGCATTACCGCCCTGCCGACCTACATTGCCGAACGTCATCTGGAAAACGGTGAACTGGTGCAGCTGTTTACCGAAGTGGATATTCCGGTAAGAACCATCAAGGTGGTGTTCCCGCAAAACCGCTATCTGGCGAATAAGAGCCGGGCATTTCTGGACTTTATTACCAATTACTTCAGCGATTAATCGCAACCATAAAAAAACCCGCCAGCGTTTTTCAACGGGCGGGTTTATTTATATTCATTGTCAGTTATTCAGCTTCACTGACCTGCTCTAACAAATCCAGCTGCTCCGGTGCACAACGCTCCAGGAAGATCTTCGGAATACGGGCGATCTTACGTTCGTCGTAATCAAAGAAAACAATACCGGTTTTTGCTTTAGCGACAATTTTGTCTTCGGCGTGATTCTCAACCTGATAAGCCACATCACAACCGTATTTGTTGAAATCGTGCAGACCCACACGGATCGTCAGATGTTCGCCAACAAAGGATTCCGCCATAAAGGAAACCACGACGTCCGTTACCATGATTCCCAAACCGGCAATATTAAACTCGCCGAAATCATGCTCACGCATAAAGCGCAGACGTGCCTCGTGTAACAAAGACACCATCCGGTCATTACCGACATGATTTCCATAATTGATATCTGACACCCGAACATCCAGCTCTGTACTGAAGCTGAAACAATCCGGTAAATCGAGTTTAACTCGCGCCACAAGCTACTCCGCTATTTGAATTAATCTTTCTGATGCCGGTCAAAGCTGGGCTACTCTATCTTTATTCGGTGATTTGTCTGCAGGACCTAAGTCAATACGATGTGTAAGGCTTTGTAAAAGGCCTGACAGTAACATGAAGCAAAGATGACAGCCCTGTCGAGATACCGTAGCATCAAGGGGCGGCATGATACCCGTGCTCAGGTGTCAGCACAAACAACAATAAGGAATTATGGCGACAACTATGCGTTTTACTTTTACCAGCAAAGCATCAGCCTTTTTACTGACAAGTCTTTTGTCACTGAGTGCATCAGCCACCATTGAAACCATCGAACCCGGAACGCCGTTCCAGGATCTCGAACCGAGTCGCAATCATTCCCTGACCAGCCAGCAAATCATGCAGAACCTGTTGCGCAACCATTACGCGCATCAGCGTCTGGACGACAAAATGTCATCCAAGGTTCTGGATATTCTGCTTGAAGACATCGACAGCACCCGCAGTTATTTTCTCGCCAGCGATGTGCAGGAATTCGAAAAATACCGTAAAGAACTGGACGATGCCCTCGCCCGCAGTGATATGAGCCCGGGCTTTTTGATTTTTAACCGTTTTCAGCAACGCGTTTCCGAGCGTTTATCGTTTTTACTGACGGAATTAAAAGCCAACGCCAAAGATTACAAATTTGATCAGGACGAATCGCTGGAGCTTGATCGGGAAGAAGCTCAATGGGCAACCAGCCAGTCAGAACTCAACGAGTTATGGCGCAAGCGTCTTAAAAACTCCATGCTGAATTTAAAGCTGGCCGGCAAAGAAAAAGACAACATTATTGAACTGCTGACCAAGCGTTATCAGAATCAGCTGAACCGGGTACACCAATCCAAACCGGAAGACGCTTATCAAACCTTTATGAACGCAGTCACCCGTTCATTCGATCCACACACACAGTATTTTTCCCCACGTAATACCGAAAACTTTAATATCAATATGAGCCTGTCATTACAGGGCATTGGTGCGGTATTACAAACCGAAGACGAACACACCAAAGTGGTGCGTCTGGTTCCGGCAGGCCCGGCTGATAAAGCAGGAAATCTGGAACCTGCGGATAAAATTGTTGGTGTCGGCCAGAATGCCGATGGCGAAATTGTTGATGTTATTGGCTGGCGTCTGGATGAAGTGGTGGATTTAATTCGCGGCACCAAAGGCACCACAGTACGACTGGAAATCCTACCATCCAGTGGCAACGGCAGTGAAAGCAAAGTCATTTCCATTGTCCGTGATGAAGTAAAACTGGAAGAACAGTCGGCTCAGAAAGATATTATTGAATTACAGGATGGCGACCCGGCCAATCCAACCATACGCAAAGTTGGCGTGATTGATATTCCGACTTTCTATATCGACTTCCAGGGCCGTATGGAAAACAAGCCGGATTATCGCTCTACCACACGTGATGTCGCCAAACTGATTCAGGAATTAAAACTGGAAGGTGTTGAAGGTCTGATTATCGACCTGCGTAACAACGGTGGCGGCTCTCTGGAAGAAGCCATTCATCTGACCGGCTTATTTATTCCTACCGGCCCGGTGGTTCAGGTTCGCAGTATTCGTGGTCATGTTGAAGTGCTGAAAGATCAGGACCCGGGCGTATTATACGACGGCCCTATCACCGTTCTGGTGAATCGCTTAAGTGCATCCGCATCTGAGATTTTTGCTGGCGCCATTCAGGATTATGGTCGTGGCATCGTTGTTGGTGGCCAGACCTTTGGTAAAGGTACGGTGCAATCCCTGCGTCGCTTACACCACGGCCAGTTAAAAATTACCCAGGCTAAGTTCTACCGCGTTTCCGGCGACAGTACTCAGCACCAGGGGGTGATTCCGGACATCCTGTTCCCGTCACTGTTTGATAAAGACAAAATCGGTGAAAGCGCTCTCGACGAAGCACTGGCCTGGGACACTATCCGCCCGGCTGAGCATCAGAAAAGTGGTGAAGTAAATCGCCTGGTACCGTCATTGCGTCATAAGCACCAACAGCGTATTGCCGACAACCCGGACTTCCAGTTTATGCGGGCACAAAAGGCATTAATTACCGAGCTGCGTGATAAAACTCAGGTTTCTCTGAACGAAAAAGTCCGTCAGGAAGAACGTGAAGCCAACGACGATCGTCGCCTGGCACTGGAAAATACCCGCCGTAAAGCCAAAGGGCTGGAACTGCTGGATAGCCTTGAAGACGACGAGGAAGAAGATAACAAGCAATCCGGGGATGATAAAAAATCCACCGATAAAGCTGACAACAAACAAGCCAGCACATCCAATGGCAAGGATGAAGCCGCTAGCGAAGACAAGGCAAACAGCGACGCGGAAGAAGAAAAGGACGACGAAGAAGAGGATGCAGTACTGGTGGAAGCCGGTCAGATCCTGCTCGACTATATTCAGATGAGCAACCCGAAACAGAATGCTGCGGTTGCCCAGCGTCTGAATTAATTTCGTCCACACTGCCTTCGATTAAAAGCGCTCATTTCTGAGCGCTTTTTTTATGCCTGCTGCTTTTCCGGATACAAGCAGTTTCAAACACTTGTTTGAAATCTACCTTATGCTCTGCCATCATCGGCTAATCAAAACTAAGCGCAGACAACAAGAGATCAGCTTATGTATCAGGATATCGAATACAGCCTGGAAAACGGCATTGCTTTAATCACCATCAACCGTCCAAAAGTACTGAACGCGATCCGCGTCCAGACATACAAAGATGTGATTGCCGCATTACAGGACAGCGAACAAAACAATGACGTAAAAGTGATTGTGATGACAGGTGCCGAAGGCAAATTCACCGCCGGTAACGACCTGCGTGATCTGCTGCCAGACGGCGATCTGCGAGGTGTTCAGCAAGGTGTTGCCGGTATTTTTGATACCCTGGCCGCGATGGAAAAGCCACTGATTCTGGCTCAGGAAGGTGTTGCTGTTGGTATTGGCGCCAACCTGCTGTTACACGCTGATCTGGCCTACGCGGGCAACAGCATCCGTTACAGCCTGCCATTCGCCAAAATTGGTGTTGCCGCAGAAGGTGCATCTTCCGTGATGCTGAAAGAAGCCATTGGCGCCAAAAACGCTGCGGACCTGCTGTTAACAGGCCGTTTCTTCAAAGCTGCTGAAGCGGAGAAATGGGGACTGATCAATGCCGCTGTTGAAGATGGCAGTGCATTGGAACATGCCATGAAGGCTGCACAGGAATTACTGAAAAACTCTCAGGATTCTTTACGTGCGATTAAAAAGCTGGGTAAAGCCGAAGGTCACCGCGAGCGCGTAAACGCGGCGGTTGAAGCGGAAATGATCGCATTCTCCGAGTTACTGCAAACTCCGGAAACTCAGATGCGCATCAACCACGTTCTGAAAGGCGGCAAATAATCATTGTTGCTCATGTAAAAAGGCGCTGATTTTCAGCGCCTTTTTATTGCCCGCGTTCAACAGCAATCTCTGTAACACTCTCTATAACACTCGGCTTCCCTCTCCTGTTTATCCTTACCATCCCTTTTCAACACTAAAACCAGGGTTATAAATCAATAACTTTTTAGTGTCATAAATTGTCGAAAAAATTTGCAAAAGTTTGCGAATTTCTCGTAAAAACAGACTTTTCTCCGCACTGTTCTGCGCGTAATCTGGATATCGAAACGTTAAGGAGGAATACCGATGAATATTGAAATTCAATCTCGCAACGTTAAATTAACCAGCGAACTGCGTCAGTTATTAAATAAACGGGTTGAGTTTGCGTTCAGCCGTTTTAAAGACAGGATTCAGAAAGTAAAAATTCAACTCAGTGACATCAATGGCCCAAAGGGCGGCATTGATAAAGAATGTCAGTTCCACCTGACGTTACCGGATCAACCAGACGTTGTTGTTAAAGGCACTTCAGATAAACTGGAAAGTGCTATTTCCAGAACAGCAACCCGCAGTGCCAAAACACTGGCACGTAAACTGAAACGTAAACCATCATTCACGGCATTAAAGTACAGCACTGCCGATGCCTGACTCCCACAGTAAGCGCGCCATTGGAACACCTCTGTTCCAATGGCCATTAATACCTGCAGATGCAGCCACTGAGTTGCAGCCGCCCAGCCAAACCTCTACTGTTAAACCATACCTGCTATCAAGCAACCAGGATGGTGACCATCAATGACATTGTTAATTATTTATCTGAGCATAGCCATTGGTGTGTCATTCCTGTGCTCAATTCTCGAAGCGGTACTTCTGTCTATCACACCCAGTTACAATCAAAAACTGTTATTGGAAAATCCGGGGGCTGGCCAAAAGATTGCTAAGGTGCGCGACAACCTGGATCAGTCGTTATCGAGCATTCTTATTCTCAATACCTTTGCTCATACCATGGGTGCTGCGGGCGTGGGTGCCCAGGCAATTCAGGTATTTGGTAAACAGTGGGAAACCGCCATTGCCGTTGCTCTGACCCTGGCGATCCTCTACTTCTCTGAGATTATTCCCAAGACCCTGGGAGCAACGTTCTGGAAACAATTGGCAACTCCGGCGGCTTACATCATTTCCTGGCTGGTAAAACTGGTTTACCCACTGGTCTGGTTATCCACCCGGCTGACCAAACTTTTCAGTGACAATAAAGAGAACGAAATTACCCGGGAAGAGATTATTGCTCTGGCATCCTTAAGCCATAAAGACGGTAATTTGTTTGCGCAGGAAAATGAATATTTATCCAATCTGCTCAGCCTGCGTGAAATTAAAACAGAACAGATTCTGACGCCACGCAGTGTGGTGCATATGTTGCCAGCCGACATGACTATTTCGGCAGCACTGGATGATCCGGATACCCAGCAATTTACCCGCATTCCGGTATATCAGGGAAATACCGATACCATTCTCGGTAAAGTCATAAGAGCCGACCTCTATCGCGCAGAGCGTCAGGGTAAAGGTCAAAGTCCGTTAACCGAGCTGATCAAACCCATGGTCAGTGTCTCCGAAAAAATGTCGGTCCAGAGTTTATTGGATGTATTTATCAAAAAGCGTAAACACCTCTGCCTGGTTACCGATGAGTTTGGTCAGACGGCCGGTGTGGTGTCACTTGAGGATGCAATCGAAACCCTGTTGGGCCGGGAAATTATTGATGAAACCGATCAGGTCGAAGATATGCAGGCATTAGCGCGCGCGAATTACCGCAAAAAATTACGCGCGGGTAAGAAAAACCTTTAGGACTTTATTAAAAGAGGTCGAACTTTAAGGCTGAAATTCAGTTAACAGCTGCTTAAGCGCTTCAGGGTCTTTGCGTTGCAGCTCTCCCAGGCCCGACTTTACCTGAGCCAACAATTGCTGCTGATGTTGTTGCTTCAGCTGCTCAATATCAGCCTGCATTTGTTGCAACTTCTTCAGCGCTTCACCCTGCTCTCCCTGCGCCAGCTCAACCAGTGCGTCAGTCACAACACCCAATTGTTTGCCGTAACTGGCCACCTGTGACACCACTTTACTTTCCAGCTGGCGATTACCGGCAAAGTTAAATTCAAACTGCGGGGATAACCAACTGGTCACCGGATTAATATCCTGCGTGACGTCACCACTCAGCGGGGCACGGTACAAGTTGATCATCTGCTGCCAGGGTTGCAGCATGGTGGCGTACATATCGAAAGGGGTCATAAAAACATCCTTGTTTATTGAATAATCCTTGTGAGGAATGGTTATGGCTGCACGCCAAGCACCGAACGCAACTGCTCATCGGCGAACATGTAGCTCCAGAGTTTATCCAGCACTTCATTTACCCATTGCTGGTTGTAGTCAGCGTTAGGCGACGCTGCTAAACGGCGACTTTCGTTAATCGCATACGGTTTGGTGAATTTTTGCGTCGCTGTGATCACGGTTAACTGCAGCTTCATTTCCATGCCACATTGATTGACCAGTACACCCTCGTTACAGCTGAATTCAAATTGATTGATGTCGAGCTGAACCTTAACCGGATCCAGCGGGCTGGAACCACCAAAACCCAACTGCGCCAACGAACCCTGCAAACGCCTGGTGAGAATGCCAGACAAATCCTGCTTTACTAATAACGGTGAATTTTCCGGCAGACGCCCACCACGGTGACCAATGATCTCACCCTGCTGCGCTCGCTGATCAACCACACGAACCAGAGCATCACGCTGTGGGCTGATTGTTCCTGCAGTAATCTGATAGTTTTCGTTCAGTTCAATGGTTTGTGGCGCCAGCACACAACCGGTTAACGACAGAAGCGCGGCTGTCGTTGCAATCAATTTATGCATTGGGAATATCCTTTTCTGCACGTTTAAATACCCAGGTATCTGCATTGGAGTCTTCTTCACTGAAGCGATACCCGGCAACATCAAACGCTTTAATATCTTCGGCTTTATCGATGCCGTTTTGCATAATGTACGCAGCCATCATGCCTCGCGCTTTTTTCGCATAGAAGCTGATGATTTTATACTGACCATTTTTTTCGTCTTTAAACACCGGCGTAATTAACT
The DNA here is from genome assembly GCF_965219715.1 of Bacterioplanoides sp. Lineage (GTDB taxonomy): Bacteria > Pseudomonadota > Gammaproteobacteria > Pseudomonadales > Oceanobacteraceae > Bacterioplanoides. Next base: position 4,636,470 of record NZ_OZ244785.1, on the reverse strand, counting down.
CACCATTTAATTGCTTGTGTTTAACCGACTTAAAATATTCGTTGGAGGCAAGGTTAACGATGGTTTTGCTGCTGTGGTTTTCCAGCTCTACGTTCAGCGCATCGGTAATAATTGTGCCCCAGAACTCATACAGGTTTTTACCACGAGGATTCTCAAGCTTGGTACCCATTTCCAGACGGTATGGCTGGATTAAATCCAACGGGCGTAACAAACCGTACAAACCACTGAGAATGCGCAGATGCTGCTGCGAGAATTCCAGCTCTTTCTGGCTGAAGGTTTCCGCTTCTAAACCGGTATACACGTCACCTTTAAACGCCAGCACTGCGGCTTTAGCATTATCCGCCGTAAACGGCAGCACCCAGTCGTGGTAACGTTGCACGTTCAATTCCGACAACGCCGGGCTGAGCTTCATTAACGCGCCAACTTCGTCCGGTGAGTAAGGCTTTAACACATCCACCAACGCGGCGGAGTGATCGAGGAAATCCGCCTGCGTCGCAGTTTTGGTGGTTGGTGGTGTATCAAAATCCAGCGTTTTAGCAGGCGACAACAGAGTCAGCATGGCAACATATCCTTCTTAATACCCGAGTCGGGCAGTAATTCGTTAAGATGGTCGCTATCATACCAGCCCTGTCGCTTTGCCTGAATCCGTCAACCGGCGAAAAACCATGAAGTGTATTAATCGACCCGATTACATCAGCCTATGTTTCGATCAACCGCAGCAGATACTCAGCTCGGCGGTATTAAATGGCGGCCTGTGCCAGGCCCGCTCTCTGCTGAACCTGAAGGTGGACCAATATGCCAAACCGCCGTTTGCACCACCGGCACAAACATTGGCCGCCAAAGCCAGCGAGCTGGAGTTACCCCAGCCAGTAACCGCAATGATGACTGCCGCATCGATGAAATCGTTGCGTCACCAACAAATACAGATCGCCAGTCACACCGTTCAGGCCTGGGTTACCTGCGGCCTGAGTAATCTGTTACGGCCGGGGGACCCGGCGACTGTCAGCCAACAACCCGGCCAGCAATCCATTCCCGAACCCGGCACCATTAATATCTGGCTGCACAGTTCGACGGCATTAACACCGGCAGCGATGGCCGAAGCACTGATTTTACTGACGGAAGCTAAAACCACGGCGGTGCGCGACTTTCAACTGAAGAGCCGTGAAACCGGTCGTGATGCCAGCGGCACCGGTACCGACAGCCATGCCGTCATATGCCCCAGCGCAGAAAAAGATACCCACGCCAGTGAGTACTGCGGAAAACACACACCATTGGGAGAAGCGATTGGCCTGGCAGTGTATCAGGCTGTCAGCGAGTCCATTCAGGCCTGCATAAACAGTGGTCAGGCCTGATACAACCTGCTGTTATTTTCACCTTGATCCGATTGGATAACCCAATGGCAGTTCAGGCCATTTCAAAATGCCTCTTGTGCCAATGAGGCATTCCCCAAGCCTTGCGACACTGTGATACCACTCCTCAAAAAAGGAGTGACGCTTCAGGTGCTACAGGCAGGTTTCAAAGGCGTTATGCCGGGCACAGATAACACGAGCAATCTCAGCACAATAAAATCTAAAACAATAAAACCCATAACAACAAAAAGGGTGTTTTCATGGCAAAAGATATTCAGGGTCTGGGCCTGGGCTTAGCCAGCAAATTTGCTGGCAGCCAGTTCGCGGAAAAATACAAACTGCGTAAGCCCGCAGAAAAGATGGCTTACCTGTCGACTAAAACCGGTTTTAAGGTTGCTGGCGAAGTATTAAAACGCACCGCCAAAAAGAGAAAAGTCGACAACAATATGTTGTTGCCAGCACCGGAAAAGAAAAACGTCCTGTTCGATCTGAGCCTTAGTGAAGAACAACAAATGATTAAAGACACGGTGCGTGCTTACGCTACCGATGTTGTTCGCGACCAGGCTCTGGACGCCGATGAAAACAAAGCGTTGCCACAAGACTTTCTCGCCAATCTGATGGACATTGGCCTGAACTATTTTTCGGTACCGGAAGCATTAGGTGGCGCCGCACAAAGTTACAGCCCAACCACCAGCGCCATTATTGCCGAAGAGCTGGCCTGGGGTGATATGAGCCTGGCTTATGCCGCTCTGGCACCAACGGCAGTCGCCAATGCCATTGTTCGCTGGGGCACAGCGGCACAAAAGAAAAACTACCTGCCACGTTATATAGAAGAAACACCGGTGAAAGCCGCTATTGCAGTACAGGAAGCGCACCCGTTATTTGATGCAAATAAACTGAGCTGCACAGCAAAGAAAACCAAAACCGGTTATCTGATCAATGGTCAGAAAACCCTGGTGCCGTTTGCCGGCGACGCCGATTTATATCTGGTTGCAGCCATGTTGAAAGGCAAACCGGCGGTATTTCTTGTGCCGGGAAAAAGCGTCGGCATTAGCTTTAAAAAAGCACCGGCCATGGGTTTACGTGCAGCGACCACCGGCCAATTAACCCTGAAAAATGTTGAACTGGCATCCGATGCATTATTAGGCACCGAAGGTTTTAACTACCAGGAATTTATCGACCTTGGGCAATTACACTGGTGTGCCCTGGCCATTGGTGCTGCCCAGGCTGCACTCGACTACGTTATTATCTACTGTAATGAGCGTGAGGCCTTTGGCGAGCCGATCAGTCACCGCCAATCGGTTGCGTTTTTAATTGCCGATATTGGTATCGAACTGGATTCAATGCGTCTGCTGACCTGGCGCGCGGCGGCGTTAGCGGAAGAAGGTAAATCATTCCATCGTGAGGCCTTCCTGGCACACACTTTATGTGCGGAAAAAGCGATGAAAATTGGTACCGATGCGGTGCAATTATTAGGTGGCCATGGCTTTACCAAAGAACACCCGGCAGAACGTTGGTATCGTGATTTACGAGTGCTGGCCTGTAATACCAGTGGCATGCATTTATAAGGAATAAAAATAATGATTAATTTAGAAGTTCCAAAGAAATTTCAGCCGCTGGTGAATCAGGCGCGTCAGGTTGCAGAAAATGTCTTCCGCCCGATTTCCCGTAAATACGATGCCAGCGAACACGCCTACCCGGTTGAGCTGGATATGCTCGCCGCCATTATGGATGGCATGAACGACGCCGTGGCACAAACCGGCATGGGTGAAGGTGCCGGCGCCGGAAAGTTAAAACAGGACGCAAAAAAATCCGAGGGTATCCAGAACGGCACCAACCTGTCGACCGTACTGGGCCTGCAAGAGCTGTGCTGGGGTGATGTCGGTTTATCCCTGACATTACCGCGCCAGGGATTGGGAAATGCCGCGATTGCCGCTGTCGCTAACGATGAGCAAATGGCTCGCTTTGGTCATAAGTGGGCAGCAATGGCAATTACCGAACCTGGCTTTGGCTCTGACTCCGCCGCAGTGCGTACCACGGCCGTCAAAGACGGTGATGACTACATCATTAACGGTGAAAAAATCTACGTTACCTCCGGTGAACGTGCTGAGGCTGTGGTGGTCTGGGCCAGTGTTGATCGTTCGTTAGGCCGCGCGGCGATTAAATCGTTTGTGGTGGAAAAAGGCACTCCCGGTATGGAAGTGGTGCGACTGGAGAAGAAGCTGGGTATTAAGGCATCGGATACCGCTGCCATTGTATTCAGCGACTGTCGTGTCCCCGCAGCCAACCTGCTGGGATCACCGGAAGTTAACGTCGAAAAAGGTTTTGCCGGTGTTATGCAAACCTTCGATAACACCCGTCCGGTGGTTGCCGCCATGGCCGTAGGCGTTGCCAAAGCATCGATTGACCGCACACGTGAAATCCTCAGCAAAATGGGTGTAAACGCCGATTATAAAACGCCGGTGAAAAATGCCAGCCAGATCGAAGCAAAGTTATATCGTTACGAAGCCGACTGGGAAGCGTCGCGGTTATTAACCCTGAAAGCCGCCTGGATGGCAGACAACGGCATGCCGAATTCGAAAGAAGCATCGATGGCAAAAGCCAAAGCCGGCCGGGTAGCCAATGAAATCACCCTCGGCTGTGTCGAATTACTCGGCACACTGGGCTATTGCGAAGATGAGTTGCTGGAGAAATGGGCACGCGATTCAAAGATTCTGGATATTTTTGAGGGCACTCAACAGATTCAGCAGTTAATTGTTGCACGCCGACTGTTAAATAAATCGTCTGCTGAACTGAAATAAACTGAAAGAACCAGCCGTTGCCAGTCTTGCCAACGGCTTTACACAGTTCTGCCATAGGTTTTCACAAAAGCCTGTGGCAGACTGGTTTTTATACTAAAAATATTGATCGCTTCGCCACAATAACAAAGCAAAACAAGAATAAAAGGACCTGCTATGTCTGATGCTGCAAAAACCGTTTCTTTAGGGAATATTGTTGGCCAGTTAGTGCGCCAGCTTCCGGATATGCCAACCACCATTAAAGGTGTGGCCGCTCTGGCAGGTACCAAACCGCATAAAAACAAGTCCATTGGATTATTGCTGGAAAAGCACGCTAAAAACCAGCCGGATCATGTTGCCATTCGTTATCAGTCAATCACTTATACCTACGCCGAAGTCAATGAACAGGCCAACCGCCTGGCACATTTAATCGCCAGTCAGGGTGTAGGCACGGGTGACACCGTTGGTATTTTGCTGGAAAACCGCCCGGAAACCTTAATTGCAGTATTGGCCACGGTAAAGCTGGGTGCCATAGCCAGCATGATGAATACTTCACAACGTGGTGAAGTGTTGCTGCACAGCATCACTCTGGTATCGCCAAAACTGATGCTGGTTGGCGAAGAAATGTTAGAAAACATGGCCACGGTAGAACAGCAGCTGCCGGTTGAATTATCGACCCAGCTTTATTACATCAGAGACACTGGCCACCGCGAGGCTCCGGCACATTATCAGGATATTGAACCACTTTGTGCTCAGCAATCAGCCGACAACCCAGATACCACCAAGCAGGTGAAAATGCACCAGCCGTGTTATTACATTTTTACCTCCGGTACCACGGGCCTGCCAAAAGCCTCTGTGATGAGTCATTACCGCTGGCATAAATCCATGGCGGGTATGGGCCTGGCATCAATGAAGCTGAAAAAAGACGACGTGTTATACGTGTCTCTGCCGCTCTATCACAACAACGCCCTGACCGTTTCCCTGGCGGCCGTTCTCGGCGCTGGCGCCTGCATTGCGATATCGCGTAAATTCAGTGTCAGTCGTTTCTGGGATGAAGTCCGTGATTACGGTGCAACGGCATTTTGTTATATCGGTGAATTATGCCGTTATCTGTTAAACAAAGAGCCGGCCGCTAACGACCAGGATCATAAAATCCGGGTAATTATTGGTAACGGTTTGCGGCCGGATATCTGGATGGAATTCAAACAACGCTTTGGCATTAAACACATCAACGAATTTTACGGCGCCAGTGAATGTAATCTGGTGTTTACCAACGTATTTAATCTGGATAAAACGGCCGGTTTCTGCCCACTGCCTTATAACATTGTTGAATACGATATCGACGAAGATGCACCAGTACGTAACAACAAGAACTTTATGAACCCGGTCAAAAAAGGCGGTACGGGTTTATTAATCACGGAAGTTAACGACAAACAGCCGTTTGAAGGTTACACCGACGAAGAAGCCAGTAATAAAAAACTGTTTCGCGATGTATTCAAAAAAGGCGACTGCTGGTTTAACACCGGAGACATGGTGTTAAATCAGGGGTATGGCCATATTGCGTTTGCCGATCGTTTAGGTGATACCTTCCGCTGGAAAGGCGAAAACGTTGCCACTACCGAAGTCGAATCGGTATTAATGGACTATCCGGACATTGAACACGCCGTCGCTTATGGTGTGGAAGTACCCTTCACCGATGGCCGCGCCGGTATGGCAGCCCTGACTCTGACCAAGTCTGCAGACGACGTTAACTGGGGCGCTGTTACACGCCACCTGCGGGAGAAGCTACCGGCCTATGCCATTCCGTTATTTTTGCGCATTCGTGAGCAGGAAGAAATCACCGGTACCTTTAAATACCGTAAGGTTGAGCTGAAGAAGGAAGCCTATCATCTTGATCAGGTGTCCGAACCGGTTCTGGTATTGGCCAACAAAGCACCTAGTTATGAAGCCTTGCAGGCAGATGCGGAAAGCCAGATTAACAGCGGTGAGTTTGCGCTCTGACCAGAGCACCTGACGGTTTATCCACGACGGCCTTGCAGAAAAAAGTCCGTACACAAAAAACCGATACAAAGCCCTTGAAATAAAAAAAGCACAAACCAATTGGTTTGTGCTTTTTTTATTTCTGAATTGTATTTCTCTGAACGCTATTCTTTGCTTTTGTATCAGACTCTTAGTCAGTGACAGATCATGTCATTCAGCTCATTCAGATCCAGTGGTTTGGTCATATAGCCATCGAGGCCCGCATCTTCTGCCGCGTCAATATGATCGGGTAATGCATCAGCACTAACACCATAAATGCGGGCGTTTTTCAGCTCAGGAATATCACGTAGCTTTTTCAGTAAATCGAGACCATGAATATCCGGCAAACGCATATCCAGTAAAATCACGTCCGGTGATTGCTGCAACGCGATATCCATTCCTTCTTTACCGGAGTGCGCAATGGTAACGTCAACGTTTTCACGCGATTTAAAACCCAGCTCAACAAAGCGGGCATTAATCAGATTATCCTCGATGTACAAAACCCGGCGTGATGCATCCAATTCAAAGTCACGCTCGCTTTGCTGGCGATATGCCTGACCGGCCGAATACAAAGGTTGCGCGGTCGGCAGCTCCAGCCAGAAAGAACTGCCCTGACCTTCCACCGATATAAAATCGAGCGCGCCATTCATGCGCTCGGCCAGCTGACGACAAATCGCCAACCCTAATCCATTACCTTCGATTGCACTGTGCTCAGCCCCTAAGCGCTCAAACGGAACAAAAATTTTGTCCTGACGTTTCTCCGCAATACCAATGCCTTCGTCATTCACACAAACCCGCAAATGCCCCTCAGCCATGGTCATCACTTCCACCACCACAACGCGGTTATCGCGGTTGTACTTTAAAGCGTTGGTAATCAGGTTAAGAATAATCTGCTTCACCCGGATACGATCACCAATTGCCCAGGGGTTACTATTGTCGTTATCCAGCTGAATCTGAATCCGATGCTGCTGCTCCAGCGAAGAAGCCAGCTCAACACATTCTTCAATCACCGGCAGCAATGAAAACGGTTCATTTTGTAATTCAGCGACTGCACCTTCGAGCTTAATCAGATCCAATACCTGATCAACCAGTGCCACCAGATGCTTGCCAGCGCGTTCAATCATATCGACCGCTTCTAACTGATCGGATTTCAGCGTATCGGATTTAAGAATCTGGCTGAAACCAATCACCGAATTTAACGGGGTGCGTAGTTCATGGCTTAAGCTGGCAATAAACTGGGCGTTATCGGTTAACGATGTGCTGCCGGGTTCCAGCGGGTCACGTGCTTCACTGCTGAAACTACTGGGCGGAATATCCGAACTCAGCAGCACCACTTCCTCACCATCAAGCCGATATTGCTGCAATGTCAGGCCCGGCAAACCTTTCTGCTCCACCTGAATTTCCCGCATATCGGACGATAATAATTTATGAAATGCCTGAATAACGGTTTCGGTTTCCACCACTTTCAGGTTGCAATCCTGCACCGCCGTAACGTTCATGCCAAATCGCTGGGAATACGCCTGATTGGCCTGAAGAATATCGCCGTCCGTTGAAATCAGCGCTAATGCCTGGGGCAATAAATTAAGGAAGCTGCTGTCGTTATTTTTTTCTTTAACTTTTAATGCCGATAACGAACTGATGTCGATGCATAAACTGACAATCCCCATCGGCTGGCCTTCTCCATCCGCCAACAGGTTTTTACTCATTAACAGATTACGCGACACACCTTGCTGCAAAATCGGCTGAACAAATACCCGCGGCATGCCACTGGTCAGCACTTCATTATCGGTGCGGGCTTCAACACTGGCCCAATGTGGGTCGAATAATTCACGATCGGTATGACCCACCGCCTGTTCTGCGCGGGTTAAAAATAAATCTTCAGCACGGCGGTTTAATAACAGGTAACGCCCGTCAATGTCTTTTACCAGAACCGCGGCCGGTGTCTGATCCAAGACATTACCCAGCCAGGCCTGATCACGGTAACGTTGCTGGTTCTGTTCAATCGACGCCGATAAATCGTGTACCACACCGGTAAAACAGCGGGTGCCGGCGAACGTCATTTCACTGACCGACAGGTGAACCATAAACTCGTCACCATTTTTACGCATCGCCATCACTTCACGACCACGGCCCACCACCGTCGCCTGGCCGGTTTTGATGTAGTCATCGATCTGCTTCTGATGATTGCGGGCATAGGCAGATGGCATCAGCAACTCGATACTCTGACCCAGCAGCTCTTCGCTGCGATAACCAAAAATCTGGCACAACGCCGGGTTACAAGCCTGGATACAGCCCCGACTATCAATCGTCACCATGCCTGCGACAGCCGTATCAAACATTACCTGATAAAGCTCGTTGTCATTTTTTCCGTTGAGTCCGGTAACTAATTCCCGGACCTTCGAGTATAGATTTGCCATATTTGTCCTTAGCCTGTAACCGGAGCGACTTCCAAGCACTCCCCTGGTTGATGCTCTGCCAGCAATGCATCACACAAAGAAAATTCCCACTGGGTTATACAGCCCAGTTTGCCTCAGAAAGACCGCACTATCTTTGTGCATTACGGCCACATCACGTCATACCAGACCGCCAATACTGATCAAATTTTCTACATATTTTGACAAAGTGATAAAGAATATAACAAAGCACAACCACACAATCTATATGGTTATTTGATTATTAGAGAAAAGAATATGCTTATTACCAAAAGAACTATGACAAGGCAGAAATTGCCATTCCTTAAATAGTCAACAATGGCAATACCACTATAGTGGTACTCATTTGCAGGAATATCAACAAAATTATCATTTTTGTTAATAGCTGAAAATCCTGACCAAATGGTTACCTGAAAACCGAGAAAATTTGCCATCCAGCCTCAGTATTTCGGTGCTTTATGCTAGAATGCGCGCCTTTCAAATCTCAGTAGCGGTATCTGCAGATTGTCAGCCACCCAGCCTGAGTCAAATAAGCGTTAAACAGCAAAAAGGTGTCACCATGACTGCACCCGTCGGAATTATTATGGGCTCCAAGAGCGATTGGCCAACCATGCAACACGCGGCCGATATGCTGGATAAACTGGGCGTTGCCTACGAAGTAAAAGTGGTTTCTGCTCACCGTACTCCGGATCTGCTGTTTGACTACGCCAAAGAAGCCCAGGGTCGTGGCATTAAAGTGATCATCGCCGGTGCTGGCGGTGCCGCTCACCTGCCGGGTATGGCCGCATCACAAACCTCTTTACCGGTATTAGGTGTGCCGGTTAAAAGCCGCGCGTTAAATGGTATCGACTCATTACTGTCGATTGCACAAATGCCGGGTGGTGTTGCTGTAGGTACACTGGCCATTGGTGATGCCGGTGCTAAAAATGCCGGTCTGCTGGCGGCACAGATTCTGGCGACCTCAGACGACGCACTACTGAAACGGGTTGACGCTTTCCGCGCCGAACAAACCGAGACCGTATTGTCACAACCGGATCCACGCGAAGCCGAGTAACAACAAGAGAGTTACCTGTCATTCCCGATCAGACAGGCTGTTTTGATGAGACACAGCCAGTCTAACCTCCCTATTCCATTGATGAGCAAACGAGACACCCGATGAAAATTGGTATCTTAGGAAACGGCCAGTTAGGCCAGATGTTAGAGTCCAGCGTTACCGACCTGAGTGATCTGGAAATCTCCCTGTACGATCTGCGCGCCCATGAAGAAGGCAAGCTGAACGCCTTTATCAATGAGGTCGATATCGTTTCCTACGAAACCGAAAACATTCCGGCGCACATCGTGGAACTGCTGGAACCGGTTGAAGACAAGGTATTCCCAAGCCTGAAAGCACTCAAAGTGTTCCAGAACCGCTTACTGGAAAAGAATGCGTTACGCGCTGCCGGTATCGATACGGCTGATTTCTGTGCGGTCAATTCGCTGGAAGATGTACATACCGCGATTGAAACCCTCGGCCTGCCGATTGTGATGAAAACCACCACCGAAGGTTACGACGGCAAAGGCCAGTTTGTATTACGCACTGCGGAAGATGCCGAACCTGCCTGGAACACCATTGGCAACCGCGAACTCATCGCCGAAGCGTTTGTCCCGTTCCTGCGTGAGACCTCCGTAATCGCCAGCCGCGATCGCGACGGTAACGTTAACGTCTGGCCAATGACCGAAAACGTACACCACGAAGGCATCCTGCGTTATTCCCTGTATCCGGCGACGGGTCTGTCTGACGAAAAGGCACAGATTGCCGAACGTTATATACGCGACCTAGCCAACAGCCTGGATTACGTTGGCACCATTACCTTGGAGCTGTTTGAAACCGAACAGGGGTTGGTTGCCAACGAAGTAGCACCTCGCGTTCATAACTCCGGCCACTGGTCGATTGAAGGCGCCGAAGCCAGCCAGTTCCGTAACCATATGCTGGCGTTAAGTGGCAAACCACTGGGCAATACCGATTCCAAATACCCGGCGGTGGCGATGTTAAATGTGATTGGCGAAGAAGATTCTTCATTAAAAGCCGACAGCCTGAGCAACGCTTATCGTCACTCTTATGGTAAAGAAGCACGTCCAGCACGTAAGCTGGGTCACATCACAGTCGTTGCCGACAGCGTTGAAGAACGTGACCTGACGATTGATGCGTTAGTCGACGTTATGCCGGAAGGTGTGTGGAATAAAGGGTAACTGAGGTAACATAACACCCGGTTAACCCCGTTATTTTAAGATTATTAGAGACAGTTGAGATGGCAAAATCTCTGCAAGAACAGCTTTTAGCGGCTGGCCTGGTCGACAAGAAAAAGGCCAAAAAGAACGCCAAAGCAATGAAGAAGCAGGAACACCTGCAACGTACCGGCCAGGAGAATGAGCTGGACGTTGCCAAGCAAAAAGCGGAACAAGCACGCCAGAAAAAGGCCGAGCAGGATCGCGAGCTGAACCTGAAGCGTGAAGAAGAAGCGCAACAAAAAGCCATTCTGGCACAGATCAAACAGCTGATTGATACCAACGCCATCCGCAGTGAAAAAGGCGACATCAAATACCAGTTTGTTGGTGCCGATAACAAGATCAAACAACTGTACGTTGATCAGGCCATCTGGGATCGCCTGAGTCGCGGCCAGCTGGCAATTATTGCCCAGGGCAAAAGCCACGCAGTGATTCCCGTGCCGGTGACGGAAAAAATCCGTCAGCGTGATGAAAAACTCTTTATCTATATCGCAGAAAACCAAAGTGCCGAACTGGAAGAAGACGATCCGTACGCGGCGTATCAGATTCCAGACGACCTGATGTGGTAACAGGAGCGAGCTCATGGAAAAACGAATGGTCGTGGCACAACAAGAGTGCCCTGCCCGCCAGGTACCTTCCGGCGTTCCGACTCTGATCCCGGCTGGCACTTTTGTCACCATCAATCAGGCGCTGGGCGGTAACTACACGGTAACGGTTAACGGCAATATGATGCGCGTTGACGGTACCGACGCTGCCGCACTGGGCCTGGAAGCGGAAGACATTCAGTTTGAAGACCGTGGTGATAACGCCGTTCATAAAGATCAGATTGAACAGGCATTACGCACGATTTTTGATCCGGAAATTCCGATTAACCTGCTCGACCTGGGTTTAATTTACGGCATTGATATCGACGGCAACAAAGCGCATATCCGTATGACGTTAACTGCTCCGACCTGCGGCATGGGCCCGGTGTTAATTTCCGATGTGAAATACCGTGTGGCGAAAGTGCCGAATGTATCCGAGGTGGAAGTTGAACTGGTGTTTGATCCTCCCTGGAGCAAAGACATGATGACGGAAGAAGCCCAGCTTGAAGCGGGTTTGTTCTTCTGAGGCAAGCAAGTCTTTGATAAAAAAACAGCGGCTAATTTGCCGCTGTTTTTTTATCATACGTAGCATACATAGTTCTCAGCCAGCGGATATCTTCAGGCCCTAAGCAGGCTTCCTCATATCTTGATGAATCGTTAAAAATATCTTCATAAACATGGCATATTGCAGCTTCCGTTAATTGGCGCCAGCGTTCATTCGTTAACTCAGGAACACTGCCGGAAGCCAGATTCGGATCGATAAGCGGATCATGCTCATCCTCTGTTGTTCGGAGTGCCAGATCCAGTTCCTGTAATATGGGGTTAACAACCCTGAGACTATCGACACCCTCGAATTGCTTAGTCACATTTTCTTCTGCTTTACGAATATTTCGCGCTTGCCGAAAAGAATCTAATTTTTTACCAAGAGCTCTGACACCGTATTTATTAATCAGCTTATATGGCCCGGGAAGAATTGCCTTGGCGGCTATAAGCAAACCAGCAACGGGATTAACGATTGTTGCCAAGCCTCCGACAACCAGCATGCCAACCGTTAATTTCTTCTCGAATTCATCGATATCATCAGCCAGTTTAGTGAGCGTACCCGGCTCATTCATCGAATAATCACTAGCAAGTTCACCAGCACTCTGAACCATATATTCCTTTAACAGGAACTCGGCATGCTGATGAGCAAAGTGAAAAATACGCCTTTTGGGTAACTGATTAATATCTGGAACAGAAGGTGGTAGACAACGAGTGGTGTGAAGAGAAAAACCGTATTCAGATGTCCTCAGAGGCACAACAAAATAATGTTTTTCGTCATACAGCGTCTCATCATTAACAGAACCTAAATGGATACTGGAGAAAAACACAGTCAAGCCATCAGCTTTTTCCTTTATAAGCTTTGCACCGCTGGCAATAAATTCCTTCATCCAATTCCTATACTTTTCGGATCGATTACGACAATTTCCAAAGAAATCATGCTCGTGATAGCCAACTTCTCACTGGCCTTCACGAACATTATGACAATCCTGAAAAAGCAATCAACAAGTAGTCGTCGCCTTACGAATCACCTCTCCATAGCCATGGGCTAACGCATCGGGATACTCCTGATAAAACCCACGCGCTTTCACCAGCTGATGCAACCGACCCAGGTTATACGACGGTACCGTTGGTACCAGATGATGCTCACAATGGTAATTCACATAGTGCGGAGCAAATAACAGCCGCTCCCACCAACGAGCAACGGTAGTGCGGGTCGTCAGGCGTACATCATCGCCCGACAGCTGTGGCATCGCACCATGCTCACCCACCTGACGAATACGACTGATCCACTGATACGGAATTAAAAAAGCCACCCACCACAACAGGTATAACAGTGGTTGACCGAGGCTCCACAACAAAACAAAGAAAAAGCCATGCACTATTAAAATATCGCGATAGTTTTTCAGTGTGGTTTTCAGCATATCTTTTTTACTTAATTGCCTGGTTTGTTTACCCATTGCCCGGGCATTACCGACCCGGCCAGTGTTAACAAAGAACAAAACCGCCAGTAATGTTTTAATGCCGGATTGACCGGTAAAATCGCGCAATAATTTCCGCCGGAAACTGTTTTTCGATACCGGATAGTGACGAATGTTATCGACATCCGGATCATCATCTGTACCGGTTTTAGTATGGTGAGCGAAGTGATATGGACGGTAAAAGTCCATCGGCACCAACATCGGAATACCCGCCAACCAATGTCCGACCCAATCATTCATTGCCTGGGAGCAAAACCAGGAACGGTGAGAACATTCATGCAGCAGAATTCCCAACGCCAACTGCCGCCCGCCAATAATCACTAATGCCAAAATGATGGTTAGCGGATTGCTCCACATCGCCACCATGGCCATCGCTGCGGCAATCAGCCCCCAACTGGTGGCAAAGCCTGCCCAGGCTTTCAAGTCATTGGCTTTCCTGAGTTCAGCCTTCTCTTCTTTTGTCAGGTAAGTTTCCACGCGCCACTCCTTCTTATTGTTTGTCTATCGCGCCCCGATGACGGGTATCGCTCCACTATAACAAGGTAAAAACGTACAAAGATTGCAATATGAGACAGATACAACCAAGATAAAGACAAATAGAATGAGTTATAAGCGATCACCGACATGACCATACGAGTCGCCATTATCAGCCAGGACGATGTCTGGTCCGGCAGCATCTGCCTGCTGATGGATTTCCTGCACGCCGCCGGCAAAATTAACGCTCTGGATATCAGCACCGGCCAGGCTTTGTTTGAATGCCACTTTGTCTCTGTCAGTGATCATCAAGATCCAACGGTACACTGCTTTAACGGCTTACAACTTAAACCCGGTTCAACACCGCAGAGCATAAAAGACCAACTGACAGCAGGCCTGAACACTGACACCTTATACGACGCAATTATCCTGCCCGCAGTGTGGGGCGCTCACACCAATACTCAGCAACATAACTCTGAATTAATTCAATGGTTGCAGGCTCATCATAATAACGGTGCGATTATTTCCGGTTTAGTAACGGGACCGTTTTTAATGGCGGCGGCTGGATTACTGGATTTTAAGCAAGCGACGGTTCATTGGTCGTTTGCCGAACAATTTCGTTTTCATTTTCCCGAGGTCAACCTGACCACAGACCAGGCCATTACCCAGGCAGACAACTGCTGGTGTACCGCGGATATTAATGCCTCACTGGAAATTGGTATTCGGTTATTGGCGCATTTTTATGGCGATAAAGTAGCGAATCAAAGTCGCCGCTATTTTCTCACAAATCCGTTTTATGATTCTTCTTTTACTCAGCCTAATGGCTCTTCTGCTCGGCTTGATAGCTCTTTGCAGACAGCGAATAACCCAGATGGAAAAACAACGCCGACGACGATTAAGAAACCCAATTTCCCTGCAGAATTAACATTGCCACAGGCAAACAGCCAGTTGGTAAAAGCAGCGTTTGAAATTATTCAGCAGGACTTTCAAACCGAATTAGGTTTGCCGCTATTAGCACAGCGATTAAACGTTACTACGCGGACCCTGAACCGGCACTTCAGTCGGGATATCAGTATGTCGCCGTTAGAAGTGTTAACCATCACCCGCTTACGGCAAGCCTGCCGGTTATTAGCCGACACCGATTTACCGATTAACTTAATTGCTTATAAAAGTGGTTTTCAGACGGTTAACAGCTTTAGCCGGGTATTTAAGAAAATAATGCAGAAATCAGCCCGCCAGTGGCGAAACGATGATGGTTTACACTCGGAATAATAAATAAGACACTAAAAATATGTCTAAATCATATTTTATCGTTAGCCAATGGAAATGGAAGCAGACCGATGAGCGACAATCACACTGTGGGAAAATGTCTGGGCAATCACCGCGAAGTTCCGCCGGTATCCGATACACTGGGCGAAACCTTATATTCCTTACGACTTAATGGTGTGGTGTACGCCGGTTCAGAATTAACCTCTCCCTGGGGCATGGCCATGCCCGCACTGAGTGGCAAAATGATGTTCCATATCGTTACCGAAGGTGGCTGCTGGTTACGCTTTGATGATGGTGAGCGCCATTATTTAAAACCCGGTGAACTGGCGTTAATTCCACGCGGAGAAGGCCATTATATTTCTGATACTGCCGGGCAAAGCTGCACGCCTTTTTTTGATATTCCGGTGATTCAATTATCTGAACGGTTTGAATTAATTCGCCACGGCGGTCCTTGTCAGGCCGATAAAACACATTTAAATAACAATCAGCCCGACACTCGCCTGACCTGTGGCGTATTAAGTTTTGATCATATTGTCGGGCAGAAATTAATCTCTCAGCTGCCGCAAATTATTCACATCAGCAAGGAAGACGGCGCGCTGTCGTTGCAATTGCAATCGCTGCTGAAATTAATGGAACAGGAAGCCCGCACTCTGTCTCCCGGTGGCGAAACGGTGATTTCTCACCTGGCCGATATTATTGTGATTCAGGCGTTGCGACACTGGCTTAACCATTCGCCACAAGCCAGCATGGGTTGGCTGGGAGCACTGAAAGACCCAAAACTGGGCAAAGCCCTGACGGCAATTCACAATCATCCGGAAACCAGCTGGACGGTAGATCAGCTGGCACAACAAGCGGGCATGTCGCGCTCTGGCTTTTCCGCGCGTTTTACCGAAGTGATTGGTACTTCGGTAAAACAGTACGTCACCGACTGGCGCATGAATTTAGCCCGGCTGCGCATTAAACAATCGGACGTTACTCTGGCGCAGTTAGCGGATGAACTGGGTTATCAATCGGAAGCGGCGTTTTCACGCGCGTATAAACGGGTGGTTGGAGAACCGCCGCTGCGAGCGCGAGCGACGGCGGAAGAAACACAGTAGCGTGACCTGATAATCACAGGAAAGTTAGCGCGTTAATTCTCAGTTAAACGACACCGGTACTTCGGCGTAATTATCTAAACAAGTTTGGATATCGTCTTTATCGCTGCAGAAGGTCGCCATAATAAAGCCCGATTGCGGCAAACTCTGTGTATCAAACGTCAGCCCCAACGGGAAGGTCACGTTAATTTTCAGCGTCATAATACGGGCACCCACATCTTTGGTTTCGGTGACGGCCAGAGTGTCACACTTTACCGCCAGTGAAGTCAGGTACTTACAGCCAAACACATAAGAGATATCACCTCTCATGGGTGGTAATGGAAAGCTGAATTTTGTCAGTGCAAACAGCGGGTCTTTCAAAACCTCACGCTTAATTGGCTCATCATCAAAATACAGTTTTAAACGCTCATCCGACGAGCGCCCCTCAAGTGAGCGGCTGTTGGAATCCACCTTCAGGCTGATATTAAAGTTGCCCTGCTCCATATTGGTGTGCAACTGCGCCTTGCCATCTGACACTTCGGCGTTACCGGTTACCCGCATGGAATTGATTTTACTGAGGCTGTTATTGCCATTAGTACCCGTTACTTCAATACGGGTCGCGTTATTCTTGGCTATTTGCTCGGCCGCCCGGGTAGCGACGCGGTATTCAAAGTCGGATAAACAACCGTCTTTATTACGATCAAAAACGGCCAGGGTCAGCTCAATACCATTAATTTCGAAGGTATCACCCGTTGGGCAAAGCTTAGAATCGCTGGCCTGGCTCTGATTGCTTTTGCCAGATGGGGAAGAAGAAGATCCGGAGCCGCCACCACAGCTGGCTATAAAAAGGCAGGCTACAAGCGTAACCAGAAATTGAAATCTGAGCATAAACGTTCCCTGTTATAACAGTACTGCTGATCGAACGCTGCATTATTCAGTAAAGACTCACTAAGTCAAGCTGAGGCGGGTTACTTCCAGCCCTGCTGCCATTGGCTGTCGTCTTTCAGGTCTTGCCAATCAATAGCGCGTTCGTTCTTGGTCATCACGGCTTCGATTAAGCAGTGAATAACGTCGCCCTCTTCGTCGAACTCGACTTCGGTGATCATAAAGTGCTTTTCTTTGTTTTGCGGCTTAACGGCAGTCCATTTGCTGTTGAGGAGTTTTTTCGGATTGATTCTATTCACGGATATTTCCTGGAGTTTTAGCAAGATTTACGGCGTCAACGGATTGCTTATTGTTAATAATGGTAGCGACAAGAAATAATTGTAATAGCCGCCTCATCTACGGCATAAACCAGCCTGTTGGTATCATCGATCCGTCTGGACCAAAAACCGGATAAGTTTTCTTTCAGAGGCTCGGGTTTGCCGATCCCCTCAAATGGCGACCGTTTTACATCAGTAATGAGTTTATTGATTCGCTTCAGTGTCTTTTTGTCCTGAGTTTGCCAATAGAGATAATCGCCGCAGGCTTCGTCCGTCCAGCTCAACAAGCGATTACTCATCGATCAGATCTCGCGGCCTGGTTTTACCCGCTTTGTATTGAGCAATGGAACGATTCAGATGGTCAGCATTGGCCGGAGAGCGCAGCAAATGGACGGTTTCCATCAAGCTGTTGTAGTGGTCCAGCGACATAACCACCGCATCTTCGGCGTCGCGGCGGGTTATCACCGTAGTGTCGACGTCATTGACCACACCATCCAATACGGCTTTCAGGCCATTTCGGGCTTCTGTGAAAGAGACAATCTTCATAAGCGGAATCTCACATGTACAACTAATAAGACAAGTATAGGAAGATCAATCGAGTTGTACAATATAGAAGACAGGTTAGACGCTGAAGTATTACTCCTCTGATAGGTTTCCAGAGCAGGCCTCTGCAGCCTGTGTTGTTCGCTTTTGCCTTTGTCGGCTGAGAGATTGAACTCCTCTATTTATTCCACTTGCCATCTCCTGATTAGATGGAGCGCTGTGTTACACAAGCAATAACCAGACTGGCCTCAGAAATCCAGCCCACTCAGATTTCTCCATAACTTGCTCCAGCGCTCCAGCTTTTCGGCTGCACTCCGTCGTCTTTGCATTTTGCTCGGCCACCCAGGGTAGCAACGCGCTATTCGAAGTCGGATAAGCAGCCAAAGATTCTGATCTCAATCTCCCCAGTACCATTGCTGATTTTCACGACCATGGAACGTCCATTGCCCTATCACCGATTCCGCTGCAGTACCAAAGGCATCCACAGCAATCTGATCACTCTGGATGTTCTTCAGATAGGTGCCATCCCAGTTAAATAACAGGTTTTCAATATTAGGATCATCACAACGCCAGATTCCCAGGCCACCACCATTATGCGTTTGGCCACGATTATCCAGACAGCGGTCATGAGCAATTTTACTGTACATACGTTTGGTCAGAGAGTTGTAATACCATAACTGGGCAATGCCGCCATCACATGGCCACTGCCAGACATCCGTGCCCGGATTGCTGTTGCCCCCTTTTACATCCATACATAAACCACTGGCTTTATTAATCAGAGTTTTAAACTCCGGCTTTTCGCTGACGCTGATATAAGCACAACGCTTTGCGTAACCAGGTTTAGGATCTCCGAGCGTTCTGTTATTACACATCACCTTACCGGAGGCGGTACGACGATATTCGAAACTGGCGGTCGCGGCATGACCATAACGAACAATAATATCGGCGTCAGAACCTGAATCGCATAATTGATTTTCAGCGGCACAGTCTTTCCACGGTGCAGCGTATAACTCAGTCGCATCAGCATCCGCAGTAGTTTGATAAATACGGCTCCAGCGCTGGGCATAACCACCATTGGTCTGCCATTGGCGAACACTGGTGCCGACGCGATCCTCAGTGCTGTCGAAAGAAACATCGGAATAGCGGTGGTCAATAATATTTTCACGGAAATCAAAGGTCATTGCCTGCTTCAGGGTTTCGTTGCTGGCCGAACATTCGAATAATGACAGTTCATTGCCACTGCTGCTGGCTAACCCTGGCAGATGGACACATTTATTCAGGTCAGCACGATTTCTCAGAAATCCATTCGTATGATCGTAATCCCACTGCTGGGTTATTGTATGCTGATTACATTGTTGCAATTCAATACGCGCGTCGTTAACGGCCTGGTCGCCACGTACCCCGATGCACAAACCACTGCGTACACTTTGCAGAGCAAAGAAGTATTTTTGCCTGTCATTAATATCCATACAGGCTTCAAACGCAGGCTGATCTTCCATAAAGTCGCCAGAAACAATATTCACCCGTTTACCAACGGCTTTGGCACTGCGGTCTTTGGCGTATATCAATGCTGGCTTATTAACATGTTGTGCCAGCTTTTTAATTGAAAATGCACCACCTTTAAATAAGCCATTAAAAAACTCTTCTGCACCGGCATTTAGTGTTGGCGTCAGATTCAGGCCGGAAACAAAAAATTTATTCGGATCCCGCTGCTTAATCTGAGCGACCTGATGATCAAAATACTTCTTCGGTAATGAGGTTGATAAATAAACCGGCGTTCCGGATGCATGACCCCAGTTCGGGTAGGCATCTACACCGCCATAATCCCAGACAATAAACGATTTATCCTGCTCCCACATGCGCTGGAAGGTCACATCAGCATCCTGACCGTTTAATGCTGCGACACGTGGCTCGATGGTGTCGCGGAAAATACTGTCCATAAAATCCTGACGCTGTTGTGCACTGATTTCATGATCCAGTCGTAACATAATAATCACGATTTCTTTTGGGTTTTCGGCTGCAAACGCTTTTAAATCGTTAAACATATCGATGGCTTTGGCACCGATGGTTGGGCCGTGATACGCCATATATTCACCGTTAAATAAGGTGACACGAATATCCAGCTGGCGCATACCACCATCAAGCTGCTGGCGAATACTGGCCTGGGTGGTTTGCGAAATATTTTTATCAAC
The DNA here is from genome assembly GCF_965219715.1 of Bacterioplanoides sp. GTDB lineage: Bacteria > Pseudomonadota > Gammaproteobacteria > Pseudomonadales > Oceanobacteraceae > Bacterioplanoides. The sequence continues at coordinate 4,616,270 of NZ_OZ244785.1, read as the reverse complement.
ATTAATAAAGCGCGGTTGCACCACATAGGTTCCGGAATCATGGGTACCTGGAATACAGATATCACGCAGATAGGTCTGCGGTGCATCGTGATAGCTTTCATACATCCAGCGCGACGGCGCGGTCTGTGAAGGCACCGTTTCCACCCCGGTATGAGGGAAACCCTTTCCATCGCGGATTTCATATGGAGCCTCAGTAGGAACTTTTGAAGCGGCAACGCTGGTCAGCGACGTTAACAGCGCAACAGACGCAGCCAGTAGAGCGGCATTTTTCATAATTTCACCCTGTATTTATTGTTGTGGGTAGCGGAGTTGTTTGGTGAATCGCCATCAAATATGAATATACGCTCGCCTTTAAGCAAGCTTTTACTCGCATTAAATTCATATTGGTCGCTATTGATGCCTGATTGGCTCAGATGGTGGTAACAGCTGGGTCTGCTTGTCGTCGAGTGAAAAGGCTTGCAATTAGGTGCAGAGCCAGTGAATAACCAGGGAGTTACTCACCGGATTCAGAATTTTTTGATATGAGCTTTTAACTTCTTAATTGCCCAATCGTAATGGCTGGAGGTGGCGGAAATACAGTAACTGCCGACGGAGGTGGTTCCGGTCCAGTCGAAGTACTTTTTGGTGAACAGTGCTTCGTCGGAGAAGCCTGCTATCAGGTCGATGCACTGTTGGTGGCTTTGGTTAAGTAACTCCTGCGCTTTATCGAGTGTGGTTGTCTGGTGTTTGCTCCAGATCTCGCGATTCATATCAGCGTAGTTTTTCCAGGTGTACGGCGCTGGCAGAAAGTCAGCTTTATTGCCCGCGCTGTTGGCGCTGATCCAGTTGATCAGTAACTGGTGCCATTCATAGAGGTGAACCAGCACATCGCGCAGGTTTTTATCACGGCTCCAGTGTTGTTCGGTTTTGCCTTTATCGGCTGAGAAGTCGAACTCGGTGTTCAGAGTGGTTTCTGGCATTGAGTCGATTAGCTCAAATAGCTGGTCGAAGTTTGAGCTGGCGGCCTGGAGTAGTTCGGTTTTGGTTTTAGGTCTGGGCATGAGGGACGTCTTGTTCTCTTGAGTGTTGATTCTTAGCAATCACCGCCAGCGTTACAGCACCCATCACCAGTGCAAGCTGTCCGGCCAGCGGCGCTACTATCGCTCTGGTTAAAGTGAGCACCCTTTAGCTATAAGCTACTTACTCGCAACTATCTCTGTTTTCAACATGCACCAATTTGGTTTTATCTAACTTCCATACTCCACAACGCTCCACTGGTACAAACAATTTTTTTTTATCGATACCAATTTTTTGGTCGAAATGTAGATGAGGTGAGTTAACGGTTTGGCATGTATCGCCTTTATTAACAAATAGTTGAGTGGTACAACCTAGAGATCCACAATAGCCAAATACTCCAGCCCAAATCAGGTAATCAATCTGAGAGTCCTGATTGACGTCTAACTTCCAGACCTGAAAATGGTTGTCTTTTCGCGCCTCAAAAGAGTCAATGTAATTTTCAATCTCTGGGCAGAGCTCCTCCCCTTCAATATTCAGCTCTTCTGGCTGATACCAGGCGATGGATTCCGCATAACCCAGATGGCTAAAAATCGATAAAATCAGAAGCAATGAATATTTCATGGTGATTCTCTACATACCAATGATTTAAAGAAAAACGGTTTGTTTGTTATTTTAATGTTTATCAACACCTGTACAAGCGTTGCTGTAGAGCGGTTTCAGGAGCAATACAGATACATACTAAGTATCATCAACTTCAGAAATCCAACCCACTCAGATTTCCCCACAACCTCCCCCAGCGCTCTAGCTTTTCTACTGCGCTCAGTAGTCTTGGTTGTATTTTCACAGGTTCACCAAGTTGACTCTTGTCCTGTAGCAATGTGGAGTTAATTGCTCCTCGAAGTTGGCTATCGATTAGGCAGCCTACAGCGAGTAAATCATTGCAGTGTTCGCAGTAGTATAAGTTAGCGAGCTGATCGCCGTTCTTTTTGATTAAGACGTCGTTACCGGTGAATACCGCGGACATATCCGGGTCGCTGATGATCTGTGATGGATTAGCCTGGCAATAGTCACAATCACAAATACGGGGATTCAGGTTAGTGAGAGGCCCGGCTAAGCGGACCTCTACTTTCCAGTGGTTGCAGGAGCATATTCCTTTGTGGGGCATAAGAATTGGTATCAAATAACTCCCAAATGAGTCTTAGTTACTCTCTACGTGTTTTCACTTCGCTTGATTACAACTTCATAATCGCCGAAACCACCCGACATAAGATACTTGAGAGCCGCAGCAACACTTAGCCAGATCGCTCCAAGGTTCAAGCAGCCCATCACCAGCAATGAAGTAATCGCACTGGTTTCCAGCAGAGCTGAGTAGATGACTAAGTTTATGAAGAGTAATGGAATTACTACTAGTAGTGAGCTAATTCCGATCAACCGCAGTGCGAAACTACGGCATGCGGAGAAGCTGATTTCTTGTTTGTCTGTCATTTAGTATTAGTGCCTAGTTTTTAACGCTGAGCCAAGATGCACCGGTTTTTGGCATAATTCCTCAGTGATTTGTTAGAAATTATGACTGTTCATATCTCAAAGATGCCGTTGGAACCCAGCCTGTCTTATCCTTGCATGCTCCATGTAAAACACGAATTCTACTTTTTTCGTAGGGTACTCCACGTTCATCTTCAATTATTTCAACTGGGGTTCCTTCTAACAACGAATTTTCGCATTTGTTCGAGTGAATAGCTCCATTCATTATTTCTAGATACTCAAACATACCGGCTTTTACTGATGTTCTTTGGGTTTTCTTGTAGGTACTCCTAATTTTCTCTAGATCATCTTTGGTAAATACGTCACCCAGACTTTCAAAGCCAACCTCAGATAATGCTTGTATCAGTTCTAAATCAGGAATAAATACTGAATTCCTATCGGATATGAAAAGCCTCGACAAGTACGAGGCTGATTTAATTTTCGTATTTAGAGTCTTTTTATTTGATAATGTAGCTTCTTCAATCATCAAATTAAGTATTTTATCAACATGAGGCTCAATACACTTCCTGATTGAGTCTAGTTCCTTCAACTTCAAATCATCTTGTTTGATGTCCGTTATGCCATTTATATTGCGCTTAGAGAAAGTTAATTCACCTTCAGCACCTTTTTTCATAATAGATAATGAAGCATCCCCTTCAATCTTAATTTGATACTCATCTCCTGCAAGACACAATGACCTAATCGCAGCAACAAGATTTTCAGAAGTAACCTCTGAAAAACATGCATTACTAAAGATGATAGTTAATATAAATAGTGAAAATTTTTTCATTAAACACTTCCTTTTTATAACTCTTCTACAACCAGCTCATATTAACCGCTTCCGGCACCGAGGGTTCGAAATTCATTGACTTTTAGCATCTTATGATTCGCCTTCTAGCAACCTCATAAATGTTTGTATTATGTCTGCGGGCATAATATCTGGAATATCTCTAAGTACGGCATCTGCAAAGTGGTTCATCAATCCGCCTGCACGTCTATTGTTTGTAGCAAAGAAACCAAAAGCTTTAACAATAGCTTGCTCTAGGGCGTGATCATCAAGATGCAAATACTCCTTCCTTATTCCTAGCGCCATCGAGTTCAAATATGTTACTTCTATATTTTCAGAATTTTCAGTTTTAGGTCCTATCACAAGCTCTTGAACTTTATCTACTGCCTTTTGCCACCTATTAGTATCCCATGAAGATAGATGCATATATGTTTCGCCTTGGTCGACAATCCCTCGCTGAATACAATTATTAATATTATCTCGAATAGCTGCAGCAGCAACAATTACCGGATCAAATATTGCTGATTCCAGTCCGTTTCTAAGTTCCGGGGAAAGAACTTTAACTCTTTTTGATTCATCGACATTACCGTCCCAGTCAACCAAACCAAAGGCACTTTCATTCCCATTCTCAGATAGTGCTGCCACGATTCTTTGGACTTGTGCGCAACCGGCATTAGCTTCACCACCTGATTCTGGCTTGTGCCCTACTTCGATAAATGACAATGATCTTGCTGAATCCAGCGTGCCTTTGAAGCGCTGGTATAATTTTTCATAAATTCCGGCGTCTGTTTTACTTTCAACGAATACTTGTCGCCTGCCTTCGAACGAAATAGACAACGTCGGTACGCCAGTGGTTAGTATTGACAAGGCTTTTCCTTTGCTACATTTTTCAACTTTAGGACCAACGGGATTCATCTCGTAAAGTGAACCTTCCGAAGCGAGCGCAACTGTAGAAGGGCTATGAGTTGTTAAGATTACAGAGATCCCCTTATCTTCAACCAAAACACTTTGAATTGTATTCAACAGCGAAACCACCATTGATGGATGTAATGGTGCATCAACTTCATCAAGCAAGAGGAGTCGAGGAAATCTCTTTTTTTGTCGTGCATCGCTTGCATTGTATAAGCATAATGCAAAGGACATTAACACTTTCTCTCCCGATGAAAGATCTCCGAACCTCATTTCAACATCAGATGATATTTTATTTAACTTTGGTTCAAATGATGATGTTTCATGCAAAGGGGGAGAGTTAACACGAAAGTCTAGCTCGCAAACGCCCAGTATTTTGTTGACAAAGTCCCATGGGGGCTCTCCATGTTCCGCAACAAACTGGGCTGAATCTAAATGAACTAGATCACTGTCCTCAGGCGGGTATTTCTGTAACCTATCGTTCTGATGAATTAAATCTCTATAGGTAGAAAAAAGTCGGCCAAATGCTTGTTGGAATGGGTCAACTTCCCCCCAGAGTAGTTTTTTTTCACCGAAAAACTTTGACTCTGATGTCTCCAAGAATAATTCTGGCTTCTCCCTAGCAACTTCGGGAACTATTTTTTTCCAATTTTCATCACCAATGTGGCGCTGTGTTTGCGAGAACACACTTTGGCCGTTTTGCTTCAATATCTGTTTTACTTGTGCATGTATTTGATCAACTGTCTCATCGGTTGAAAACTCGGATATTTTTGTTTTTGACAGGTTTCGAATTTTATATATGGAAGAACAATATTCTTCAGGCACTCCCAGTGCCATAACTTGTTGCTGAATATGGGGAAGCAATTGATCTTGTTGCTGTCTAATCTGGGTAAACCAGTTGGAACGCTGCGTTAAATGCTGATGGGTGTGAAAGATTCCAGTATCTTTTGGAATTATGCTATTCCAATCATAAAGAATGACATCCGTCTGAGTATTACTCACTAAACTAGATTTAACTTTCCCATCTCTCAATGCTTCGAGTAGGTGGGTTTTTCCTGACCCATTCCGTCCTGTTAGTACTACAAAAGAGGGCAATTCAATAGAAGGTAGGCTTTTTATAGATTTATAAATAGAGCCGAAAGATAATCTGTTCGTCATATATCTTAGATATCCCGTATTTTGAATGCTAGCATTTTAATAGTGCTCTCTTGCAAGTCCGCCTGCCTTTCAAGCTACAACACCTTAAAAACTAAAGAGACTCTTCCCACACTCGGATACAAACTGATTTCAAACTGAAACCTTCCCTGGCAGACATTCCCTTCGACAGATGTGCTTAGCCGCACATCCCGGCCACCGAGTTCAAACCCAGCAGCCAATAAATTTATCTATTACGAAAAATATCACCAACTTAACCATCAGACAACACCCGCCAGACAGCTACCCAGCGGCTCGGCGGCCAAGACAGCCCTTCCGCATGGCCACAGCCCAGCAAATCAGGCCGCTGAAACCACCTGACAGCTAGGACACCAGCGAAAGCCTGATTAGCCCTTATATTTCCCCAATCCCACGTTATAATCGCGCCTTTTCATCCTTTAGACCGAGATTTCAGGATCTGATCATGAGCAATAAACCCAATCGCGATGCCCTGCTGGCTACCGCTCACACTCATATGCCGATGGGCGTTGCCGACAGCTACCGCTATTGGGGCGACGAAAACACCGTATTCGTGAAGAACATGAAAGGTTGCACCATCACTGATGAAGATGAGCAAACCTTCGTTGATTTCCGTCTGGCTTATGGCCCTATCATCCTGGGTTACCGCGATGAGCGTATCGACAACGCGGTCATCAACAGCATCCAGAACATCGGTACCATGACTGGTTTCTCGACCAAGATGGATTCCGAAGTGATCGAGCTGGTGAAGTCCATGTGCCCACAAATCGAGAAGATGCGTTTCGCCAACTCAGGTACCGAAGCGGTACTGGGTGCGATCCGTACCGCACGTGGCTACACCGGCCGTAATAAGGTGGTTGTGGTCGAAGGTGGCTTCCACGGTTTGTACGATGAAATGATGTGGAAACCCGACGTCGACAGCTGGGACCCGGAATCAGGCACCATTCCGGAAATCAAATCCTTCGGAGGTGGTATTCCGGAAGCCAGCCGTGAGCATCTGGAAACCGTTTCTCTGAACGATGCAGAAGCGTTAGACGAAGTATTCGCCCGCGTTGGTGACGATATTGCCGCTATCGTGATTGAGCCAATCATGGGTAACTGTGGTTCCATCGCTTCCACTCAGGAATACATGCAGAAGCTGCGTGATATCTGTGACCAAAATGGCTCGCTGTTAATCATCGACGAAGTAAAAACCGGTTTCCGTGTCGCCAAAGGTGGCGCCCAGGAGCTGTACGGTATTTACGCCGACCTGACTACGTACGCCAAAGCCATGGGTAACGGTTACCCGGTGGCGGCCTTTGGTGGTAAAGCCGCCATTATGGATAAAATCAGCTTTGGAAAAGGTGGCGTGACCCACGGCGGTACTTACACCGCTAACCTGATTGCCCTGAGCGCCGCTAAGGCGACCCTGAGCACCTTACGTGACACAAATGCGTTAGACAGCATCAACGCCACCGGCAAAAAGATTCAGGGCATTCTGGCGAAAGTATTCGATAAGTTTGGTGTCGATCACCGCTTTGCTGGTCCGGATTCCATGTTTGGTATTCACCTGGGCACCATCGTGCCGCAGAACTACCGCGACTGGAAACAAACCAACAGCGACCTGTACACCGAGTTTGCTCACAATCTGATCAAACACGGCGTGATGCTGGAGCCGGATTCCCGCGAGCCATGGTTTATCTGTGAAGCGCACAAAGATATGGATTTTGATTGGCTGGAAAAAGTTGCTGAGCAATCCATGCAGGAAGCGCTGGACGCTCAGTAATTGTCGGTGTTTTTCGACAAGCTTCTGATCAGTTCATTGAGTGGCTGATCAGACAAATAAAAAACGGCCTGCGGGCCGTTTTTTATATCTGCAATTCAGTTACCTATTTAGTCACCACCACAACCGCTACCACAACCCGAACCGCCATCAGAATCACCACCAAAGAAACCACCGGAATCCGACGCCGAGCCTGAATCACCAGCACAGCCGGAAGAACAACCGATATGTCCAGCACAATAGTCTGCTGCTGTACCACCTGAACCACTGCCCTGTTTGCAATTACGCGAATAATAAAAACCGTCTTTAATTTGCAGCTGGCTATCCATAGCGAATAACAAGGGCAAACGTTCCGGTCCTTTAGGATTTATACTTTCCTGCCAGCAACTTAAGCGCCAGGCGCGCTTAATACCTTCCGAGGCAATCGTGCGGCTCGACATAGCTTCCGTTGGCGTATGGTGTAAAAACCGACCAAGTCCCTGCTGACAGAATTTCTGATACGCGCGGGTGTATAAAATAAACTCGTGCCAGGCTACATCCACCACCTGTGATGGCATCGCCACCGGCTTTTTACCAGCCTGTAAACAGATCAGAAAATATTGAGTTAAGCCTTTAAACACCAGCCGCACCTGATCGTCGTCCAGGTGAGGATACTTTTCCAGCACCTTGGCTTTGAGTGCATCGCGATACTGAAATTGTTCAATAAAACGCCGACGTTTATTCCGTTTGACGCGACGCAGCAGCCAGATCACGACAACCATCAACAAAAATACAACAATCCATCCCATAGAGGCTTTTCCTGAACGCTTTATTACTGTGTCCGGCGTGCTATATTGCAGCCAGTTTTAAAAATTGAGTAAGGGCAGATTATGCGCCGTGTGACCCGCGAAGAATACCCTCTGGAAACTTTGCAGCGTGCTGTGAACAGCGTCACATTTTTTAAAGATCTGATTCATAACGACAGCGCGCAGTTTGAGCTGTTGATGAGTGTCACTCAGTTTGTCACCGCCGACAGCGAAGAAGTCATCATCAAAAAAGGCGAAAACGCCAATATTCTCTATTTCCTGTTAAAAGGTCAGCTAACGGTATTGTCCGGCGACGAACACAGCGAAGTGATTGGTGAAATTAATCCCGGTGAAATGTTTGGCGTCATGGCCATGCTGCTGAACTTTAAACGTTCCGCCTCGATTAAAGTAAACAGCAAAAACGCCCTACTGGCGGGTATCGATTTCCAGCACTTCTCAGATATCGAAGACTTCAGCCTGTTTTCGATGGAAACCAAAATCAGTTTCTTCCGTATGCTGGCGAACAACCTGCGCTGGACCTTAGAACGCAATAAGATGCAGATGCCTGATCATCCACTGGTTGCCAGCCTGCGCAAAATCCCACTGATCAGCGCGCCGAAAAATACCGAAGAAGAATTACAGGCGTTACATCAGCAAACCCATGCTCTGGCCGATCTGGTACGGGAATGGAATGAGTCGATGTCTGATGATGCCGATGGCGAGTGGCTGAAGTTTTAAGCGCTCGCCTTTTATTAGCCGTCATACACGGCGCATTGCTCGCTGTACTTCTCTATTCAATCTCTTCTTCAAACAGCCTGGCCGCAGCAATAAACGTGTTAAGCCAGCGCTGTTTCTATTAAAATCCGCACCTGCCATCCGCCGTGCCGATGGCGCTTTATGTTCCCTGCTGTTCACAAGGATTGTCTCCGTGCGAGTTTCCCTATTCCGCTGCTGCGTTATCGCTCTGACCCTGTTACTGCCAGCCACCAGCCAGGCAATACACTGGCAACACAGCCAACCTCAACCCCACGGCAAAAGTTATTACGGCTATTTATCCGGACTTGGAGTGGAGAACGTGTTTTATAACAGCAAGTGCTCATCCGACAACGCCTGCAGTTACTGGATTCGTATTGGCGAACGCAAGCTATCACTGGGCAAAGATTCATCGTTAATTGGTCATGGCCGTTATCTGTCTGGCTCGTACGCTTTTTATAAAAGTGGCGAGCAATATTACGTCGCCGCCAGCCACGGTCGTCCACGTAAACTGGGCGACAGCTTATCCAAACTGTGTGGCTTCGGCCTGCTGCCGGAGGTGATTGTCAGCCCGCGTGGCGAAGTGGTGTGTCACAACAATGAGAAGTTGTTTATTAACGGCAAAAGCCAGCCGCTGCCACAATCGGCGATTTATGCCAGCTTCGGGGTGTCTTACAAGGGTCATTGGGCGCTGGCGTTTATTGATGAAGATTACAACCTGCATGTTGGTAACCAACAGGGATTTCGCCAGATCCGCACTGGTCTGCACGGTCGCAGCGATCTGAAAGATATTCTCAGCGTGTTCCCGACCGGTACTAACAGCGCCTGGGTGGCGGTGTATGAATACCGCAGCAAACGCAATAAAAGCCTGATGTTGTATCGCCTCAGTGAGCAACAGCAACGAGGTTATCAGGTGTTAAACAGCATCGTCGATGACGCCGGTATTAATCCGCAGCTGTACCTGACCCGGGACAACCAGATCCGCTTACATTCCAACGCTTTGCGCCAGGATTATTATTACCAGTTTTCACCCGCCAGCCTGAGTAAACAGCAGCCCCTGCACAACCCGTTTCCCGAGCCGGATCTGGCGGAATTCTCGTTGTCGCTGGGTACCCGATTAACCGCCTGGAGCGTTGATCAGGAAGTTAAAGAGCCAAAAAGTATCGACGATGAAGGCGACGGTAAAACCCTGGCGAAAACCCGGTACAACATGAATAACTCGCTGCTGACCGAAGTGCGTTTTTCCGGCCGTATTCTTAACACCCAACTGGCACTGAGTTACCTGGAAAGCAAGGCCGAAGAAGGGGCCAGCCAGTTAGAAAAAGCCGCCAGCCGTAAACTGTTTGGCACGCTTGGGTTTGATCAGTTTTTCAGTGGTGCGTCCAGCCTGGTGATTGAATACGCCAAGGAAGATGTGGGTGGTATCGCCACCTTCCGCAGTGGTGACAGCCCAAGCGAAAGCACGGCATTCACCAACCGCTATGAACGCTACGCCCTGTTAAAAACCGAAGAAAAAGGCATCTACAAAGGTGTGAGTTATTCGCGCAATAATGTCCCCACCGCCATCGCCTTTTTTGAGTCTGGCCTGCGTCAGCCAAAGATTTATTTTGACCGCGATTTTGAGCTGGAAAAATTGCTGTTTGTGATTGGCTACAACACCGCACAATACACCGCCCGTTATATGTTTAACCACAGCAGTTTTTATCTGAATGGTCGGGTGGGCGCCGGTTTATTCAGCTTCCGCATCGGCGATCGTGTTGTGCGTGAAGCGGAGCAGCATTTCGGAAAATCCTACGAGGAAGAAATCAGCCTGGCGCTGGATGCCAATATCGAGTTTGGTTATTTGTGGCAGAACCGCTCGCTGAAACATGCCGGTCTCGGCAGCACGGTACAGTTAGGTTTCAGCACCGATGTGGAATTTTATATCAACACGGTTGATAAAGAGACAACGGTCGACAGCGATGAAATTATTACCTCCTTCGAACGTACCGACTGGCGTTACGGTCCGTTTTTACGCGCCAGCCTGATTTTTTAATCCAGGTCACAAGCACAATAAAAAAAACGCTTACTGAAAATCCAGTAAGCGGTTTTTTAACTTCTGCTATTCAGTTTTGGTTATTCAGCCGTCCAGCTCTGATTAGCCCCACCGTTAACGCTCCAGATGCCAACGTTGCTGCCCGGCGTTGAGCCAAAGGCATCCACAGCGAAGTTATTATCGCGACGGGTACGAATGGTTTGTCCTTCCAGCACGAAGTACTGGTTCCAGTCGTTATTACATTCCCACACCACCAGCGCACCGTTGTTATTGGTTTCGCCTTTGTAGTCGAGACAGAAGTTCGGATCACGTAATAAGTGATAACGCCCTTCACCATCACGCCACCATTGTTGCAAATCGCTGTTGCGGCAATTTTCCAGTACCACATTGGCTTCGCGACTGACCGCCGTTGCCGTCAGGCATAAGCCGTTGGCATTTTTCAGGTGATTAAAATCGCTGAAGTTTTTCAACCAGAACTGATTATTCTGACCATTATTGGAGTACATGGTCACCTGACGTTTCTGGCTCTGGTGCGCGTCCATCACAAAGTTGGTGTTTTGCTTCAGACGGAAATGGAAGTTGTTAATATCCCATTGCTGGTCGCTGTTGTTATTACACTTCCACACGGATAACCAGCCACCGTCACGAGCCTGGCCTTTGGCGCAATAACTTTCGTCACGCTTGCTGTGCAGACGACCGCTGATATCAGCGTACCACCACTGGTCATTCCAACTGCCGCAGTTATAACGACCAATATTGGCATCCGGACCGGAACCTTCCGCCACCAGGCACTCATCCCAGTCGCGCATTTTCACGCGGAAATAGCGTTTATCTTCACCATCAAGGGATTTTACGTACGCCACCAGCTGAGATTGCTGCTGTGCATTTAACGCCGATGCACCACCGTGGCCAGACGCCACAACCCCTTCCAGCGTTGGCTGTTGACCATTGTGGAAATACGGCGCCGTACGCCACACGCCGTATAAGGTAGGTGTATCAAAACCCACACCGGCCAATGGCTGGCCGATGCCCTGACCGGAGTTTGCCTGAATAGTGCCCACATCATGGCGCACACCATCACGCTTGGTATTAATGCCGTTTACCTCACCGGAGTGACAACCAGCACAACCCGTGCTGTTAAACAGAGTTTCACCGGCCTGGGCAGCGGCGGTTAATTTACCATTGGCGGTTTTAAACGGGCTGCGTTCGTAATCTTCCAATGATGAGACATACGCCACCAGTGCATCAAGGTCGGCGCTTTTTCCTTTTTTCGGCGCACCTAATGGATTTTTAGTCGCTTCAAAATCGGCGTTGGCCATAAAGCCGGTGCCACCAAAGCCAAAACGGATATCGTTTTCGAAATCGTGAATTTCGTCGAAGTTGGCGGTCCAGTGCACATTGCCGTGTTTATCACCCATCCGGCCTTTGAGGCTGATGGTATTACGCAGGCCTTCACCACGATCGGTAAAGTCCCACACCATGCCGTCATCCAGACCTTCCAGGTGGCAGCTGGCACAGGCCATATAACCATCGCGGCTCATTCGTGTATCGCGGGCGTTATAGAAAATCTGCTTACCACGAAGGACGTTGGCTTCGAGTGTTTCATTCGCCACAACGTTCACCGTGCGTATTTTTTCCGGCGCAAAACTGACACTGGCCAGCGTATCTTTAATATCAAAAATACTGACGCTGCGACTGGTGAAGTTGTACACATAAGCGCGCTGATTTAATTCGTCGATATACACGCCCTGTGGCGCTAAACCGGAATTATCCAGTGCACCACGAACGGCACCGGAATAAGCATCAACAATTTCCACATTGTTGGAACCCTGCAACGCCACAAAGGCATAATCACCCGCTGGAGAAAACGCCATGGCGTGGGCAGAATCCCGATCGTTAAAATCAATCTGATCGTCAAAACGTTCCTGTTTGCTGATCAGATCAATCTGATTCACCACGGTACGTACACTGGTTTCATGGGTCAGGGCTTTGCCATCCCGTGCCACACCACGATTAATATTAACCTTGGTGGTTGGCAACCAGGCGCGACGACCGTCCGGGCTGATGACAATCTGATTGAGGTAATTCGGCACACCACGAGCGCGGTCTTCGGCATCCACCGTGGTGGTGTCGTTAGCCAGACGAATACGCTGGTCGATGGTCATGGTTAGCAAATCAACCAACGTGATTTCAGCGCCATCGGTTGTGTTGGTGTCGCCATTCTCTAACGACATAGAAGTACGGAACTGGCTGATGTAAGCCAGGCCGCTGTCGCTATCGACGGCGATAGCGCGCGGCTCAATATTCACTGCGAGGCGATTTAATTCATTGCCGTTCGCCGGATCAAACACCAGTAACTCACCGGCGTTCTGCAAGGTCACCAGTCCTTTTAAACCGTCCGGGGTAAAGGTAATGCCATACGGACCAGAACCATAAGCCAATTCAATTCGTTTAGTGATATTACCGCTGCGGTTCACTGCGATTAACAAGTCGTCGGCCTGCACTGCCACCCAGATCAGACCATCCGGACCAACCGCCAGGGTTTTTGGATCTTTGCCCACCGCAACTTCCCAGGCTTTGTTCATCGTACTGCGATTAATCGCCGTGACCGTGCCGTTATCCGGGTTAACGTTATAAACCTGATTGGCATCGGCAACGATAGGCCCGGACGCTGCTGGAGCGGTTCGGGTAAGCGGATAGCTGACGGTGTGTTCGAAGCTCAGCGTTTGTTCTCCAGCGTCGGTTCGAATGGTGACAATCACGCGGTAATGGCCAGGCTGGCTGTATCTATGAGTGAGTGTGTGGCTGTGGCTGGTTTGGGTTGAAAAGTCGCTGACGGTGCCATCACCAAAGTTCCAGCTGACCTGTGCAGCGCCCCCCTGATAACGGGCATTTTTCAGATCCACCCGGAACTGACCATCCTCACCCACCAACTGTTGCTGGTTTTGCGTGGCAGCGCTGATGCTGGCCACTGGTGCGGCAAATAATTCAGCAATTTCGGCGTTATTTAATACGCGGTTATACACCCGCACATCATCTAGATTCCCCTGCAACGTTTTGCCTTTATGCAGAATACGGCCCAGCGTCTGATACTCGTTGTATGAAGCACCACCAAAAACACCACTGCGGGCCGAACCCATTGCAACACGCTGGCCATCCTGCCAGATGGTTAAAGCGCCATCGGCGGAATTACGAGTCATCACATAATGATGCCACTGGCCGTCGTTAACAGCGGCCGGAGTGGCGATACCACCATCGTTAGCGGCAGATACCCGCATGCGACCCTGATCATCAAGCCAGCCCCAGAACACATCGTTGGTGCCGTTGTTATCATCACGGCCAAACAGTCCCGGCGCGTACCATGCTTCTGTTGCGCCGGTTTGTGTGGTTTTAAGGTAAAACGACACCGTCGCCGAACCACCCAACACGCCGGAAACGTCAGTCGCCAGCGCCAGCTGATCGCCATTGCTGTCAAATACCAGGCCACCTTCGGCAAAGGTACCGCCCTGGTTTTGTCCCTGGTTGCCTGACTTTAATTCGCGACCGTCTACATCCAGTGGCCAGTGATACGTTAACGACGCCGACGCCGCTGAGCCGGTGGTAAAACGACTGCTGTAAGCGACATCGGTGGCGTTACCAACGCTGTCTTTTACCCCGTCGACCAGCACACGGATTTCATATTGGGTATTGGCTTTTAAGGGCTGCGCCGGAGAGAAATTCACGATGCCCAATTGCGCGCTATACATACCGGCAATCTGGCTACCGCTGCTGAGGTCGATGATCTTCAAGGTATTTTCGTTCACCGATTCGTAATCCACGGTGTCGGAAAAGGCGATACCAATACGGCTGGTGAGTGCCTGATTGTTTGCATCCGGTCGTGGGCTGACCTGTTTCACCCACGGTGCTTTGGTATCCGGATTTACATCATGCACCATAAAGGCCGAGCCGGTACCGTGGTCGTTACCAATAAACACCAGGTTGCCCAACGGTGCGACCTGACCGTGATCCGGGTTGGAAACACCCAGTGAACCCCCACCCAGATTCTGATAACTGAACGGGTTGCTCACATCGACTTTATAAACCGCGTTCTGCAACCCCTGGAATACATAATTATCTTGCACGCCGCAGTAGAGTTGCTCATCTAACACGACCTGATTATTTTCAAACACAAAGCGCGCCGGATCAGATAAATCGTAACTCACCATACGGGCGCCACCACCACGGGTCGAGGCGTGGACTTTGGTGCCGTCAAAACAAGTGGCGTAATAGGTTTGCGCCAGATCCGGAGTACGATCGAGCAATACCGGGTTTAACGGATCGGAAATATCCAGACTCGACCAGCCGTCCTGCTGATCCATCGAGGTCACCAGTAACTGGTTACCCATGGTAAAAATCGGGCCGACTCGGGTGCCACCCAGTTCCGCTGGAGGCACCGGGTTCGGACGGCCGTTACCACGATTGGCAATCACCGGATTGGCCGGGTCTGAAGTATCAACAATAAATACCCCCTGGTTAGAACCGGCAACGTATAAATACGGCGCCTGCCACCATAATTGCCAGGCTACCGAGGTGTAGTCACCGGCATTCACACCCGGCAGATTCAGTTTGGAAGTTTGTTGCGGATTATTCAGATCGGTGAAATCCCAGATCTCAATGCCCTGGGTAGTATGAATACTGATGTAGCGGCGGTTATTCATTTTCGCTATACCAACGGCATGAACTTCGCGGAATTCCGAAGTGCGGCCGTCCGGCTCATAAATACGTTTTACGTTTTTAATATTGCGTGGGTCGGAGACATCAAACAGTAAAAAGCCACCCGGGCCTAAACCACTGTCGGGCGCAAACGGCGCTAAAAAATAACCGTCGATCATAATGCCAACGTTAATACCAAAGGCTTTACGAAATGCCCGTGTTGGTGGTACGCCATTATCGCGGTTAATCCAGGACACCGGTTTAAATAATTCGTTGCTGTTGTAACTGATGTTCCCCAGGCCCGGGCCGGGTTGAGTTAACGCGCCATTATCCGGCGGAGGTGGCGGTGGCGTATCACTCATTGAATAACTGGTGGCGGAGACCGACAAAGCCAACAACCCGGCCAGCGGATGGGCCAGGGATTTTAAAGATTGCATGGTGAGCTCTCGATTGCTTTTTGTATTTTTATTATTGGCTGCCGGACAGCGTTAACTGAAAGGCCGCCATTTCGACAGTAAGCTAGCAGACTGACGATGACAGCAATATGTCGCTTTGGGTCAGCGCGCCACAATCACTGCGCAAAACTCACCAAAGCACTGTGCAATTTTTAAAATCCTTTTAAATTCATAGATTTAAAACAGAAGTGGAGCAACCGAAGCGATAAAAAAACGGGCGTCCCGCAGGCCGCCCGTAATGATAATTGAATTAATTGATACAAGCAGGTCGGTTATTAACCCGCCGCCAGCGAATCGCGGGTATGGCCTTTTTTATCGGGCCAGGAATATTTCCATACCCGTTTCACCACAGTCAGATACTGATGGCCAAAGCTGCCGGTGTTGTAAGGAATGCCATATTTCTCACACACTTTTTCTACGCGTTTAGCCATCCAGACATAATGTGGTGCCGGTACGTCGGGGAATAAGTGGTGTTCAATCTGACAGCTTAAATGGCCGGTAAGAATATGAAACCAGCGCTTACCTTCGAGGTTGGATGAACCAAGAATCTGGCGGTAGTACCACTGCCCGCGGGTTTCGTTCTGACATTCTTTTTCGTCGAAGGTGTGTACTTCTTCGGTAAAGTGACCACAGAAAATAATGGTGGAGGTCCATAAATTACGAATCAGATTGGCAATCAGGTTGGCCAGTAATACCCAGCCAAAGATGGCCCAACCAGCACCTGCAAGCAAGCCAACCGGCAGCGCCAGTAACGGGTAAAAGATATAGTCTTTAAATACCTGTTTATTAATTTTGGCAAAAAAGTCTTTTTTCAGTTGCTGACGGCTGATCGGCAATGAGCTGTCTTTACGGCGTTTGCCCATAAAAATACGTTCAGCCGCAACTTCGTGGTACGCCACTCCCCACTGGAACAACAGGCTCAGCAATACATAGGTAATAAACTGAAAACGGTTTTTCGGGCGCCACGGCAGGTCATCACTCAGGCGCAGCAGGCCATAACCAAAGTCGCGGTCTTTGCCGATGATATTGGTGTAGGTGTGATGTTCATGGTTGTGATAACGCTTCCAGGAATCGCTGTCGGCGGCAATGTCCCAGTTAAAGTTGCGCGAATTAATATGAGGATCGTTCATCCAGTCGTATTGGCCATGCATCACGTTGTGGCCAATTTCCATATTATCGAGAATTTTTGCCAGCGATAATAACGCGATGCCTGCCAGCAAAAATAACCACCAGACGGATAACAACGGCGGAATAAATCCAGCCACCAACACCACACGACCAGCGATTTCGCAGCCGCGCTGAATGCGGATGATGTTACGGATGTAATTTGCATCCTGCTGGCCACGGCGTGCCAGCGCTTCGTCACGAATGGCGTCCAGATCCTGCTGAAAAGCGTTTAATGTTTCCTGATCGGGACGTGCAGAAGAAAGAGAAGTTGTCATAGTAATATCCTTAAGAACGTCCTTATAAATCCAGTGCCACGTCTGACACAGCGACCGACACACACAGTTGAATTTCGCCCGGGCCGGTATCCGAAGTTTGTCCGGTTTTGGTGTTGTACACCACACCACTTTGCTTCTTGCAGATACATTGATGACAAACACCAATGCGACAACCACTTACCGGTTTTAATCCGGCTTGTTCAGCCAGATCCAGCAAGGTTTGTGGTTGTTCCGAGTCGCTGATAAATTGCTTGCCGCTGCTCTGGCAGGAAATATATTGGCTGCCTTCGGCACCTTCGACCTGATCAATCGGTGCGGCGCCAAAATACTCAAACATCACCCGATCTTCACTGGCACCAGCGGCAGCAACCACTTCACGCGCGGCTTGAATCATGGGGGTCGGGCCACAGATCATCACCCGGGTATCGTCATCGCTGAGGTCAAAATCGCAACGCGATAAATGACTACTGTCGATAAAGCCCAACTGTGAGCTGTCCATCAGGCTGACGCGGAAATCCACCAGCTCTTTTTGCAAACGCAGAAATTCCTGCGGGAATAAAAACTGTTCGTTATCGCGGGCGTAATACAGCAGGTGGACGGTACGATCAGACTGACGGCTGCGCAGTTGCTGCAACATCGAGCGAAACGGCGTAATACCGCTGCCACCGGCGATCATCAATAAAGGCTTATCGTCATCACTGGCGGATAAATGAAAGTCGCCTTTGGCCGCAGAAATATTCGCCAGACCGCCTTCGGCAAAATGCTCACGTAACCAGGGAGTGACAGCACCCTGCTCCTGCACCCGGATGGTCAGTTCAATCAGACCGGTTTTGCGGAAATATTCCGGCGATGAAGAAATACTGAAGGTACGGTGCTGACGAGCGCCATCTCTCTCGGTAATTAACTCCAGATGTTGTCCGGCAACAAACGGCTGTTTCCCCCAGCTTTTTTGCGGACGAATCACCAGCGAAAATACATCATCGGATTCGTGACGCAGCATCAGAATACGGGCGCGGCTGTAAACGCTACTCCAGTTCGGCGTAATCATCTGCATCAGGGGTTCGGCGTAATCGCTGAACTGTTGCTGCTGGGTCAGGCTGTCAGCCAGCCAGCGCCAGGCGCGACTGCGACGAAATGAACTGCGGCCACTCACGGCAACATCGGATAAGCTCATGGTATTCCTGGGTCATCAAACGGTTGAGAATGTTTTTTGCGTTTTGTACCCAGTGATCCGACTTAAGTCCAATCGGTATTATTGAATCAAAGGTAAGGAGTTTGCTTTAATTCACACTCAGGCATGAACATTTAGTTAGTAAACACATACCCCAAAACCATTTATCTAGATAGCCAAGTCACAAAAAACACCGGATCTGTCCTGATTCGCCCGCCATAGAAAACGGCCACATTATTTCCATTATGGAAATTATATCTTGCCATTTTATGTATTATTTTGAGCCTTTTTGTAACCAATTGAGCCATACAAAATGTCATACAAATGTACCATTCGGGCCATTGATAAATACCCCAATATCCCTACACTTAACGCCCGTTTTTCAGGCCGGTAGCTTTTTGTGCGCTTTCAATCCGTTTTTCTCGATGTCGACAATGATCATAAATTGCACCTGATGCATATCAGTCAGCCGGGCCACCAGGGCATTCCGGTACTGATGATCCATGGCATGGTTGAGGACGGCCGGATTTTTTACCACCGCAGTGGCAAAGGCCTGGGCTGCTACCTGGCGCAGCAAGGTTACGACGTGTATGTCGCGGATCTGCGTGGCATTGGTGCAAGCACACCAAAGATTCACAAAGGCAGCGAACATGGCCAGACCGAAACCATTCGTGATGATCTGCCGGCGCTGATCAAATTTGTGCTGCAACATAGTGATCAGCCACGTTTGCATCTGGTGGCCCACTCCTGGGGTGGCGTCTACCTGAATTCAGCACTGCTGCGTTCGCCGGGGTTAGTGCCGTCGGTTATTTCGTCGGTGTATTTTGGTTCCAAACGCAGCGTGCGGGCCAATACCCTGGATCGTTATTTCCGCATCGAAATTGTCTGGAATCGTTTGTCGCCATTTCTGACCCGCCGCAATGGCTACTTACCGGCGGTCCGATACAAACTGGGCTCGGATAACGAAACCCGTAAAACCCATCAGCAATGTGTCGACTGGGTGGTGAGTGACGACTGGATCGACACCGATGATGGTTTTGATTATGGCGCCGCAGCGGAATACACCCGCTTGCCGAATACCCTGTATTACGCTGGCCAGCGCGACTACAGCCTGGGACATCGTTACGACGTCAGACGCTTCCGGGCGGAATCGGGGCCACATCACAGTGAATATCGATTATTGTCGCAGGATACCGGCCATGCGCTGGATTACGATCACATCAATATGCTGACCGCCCCCGAGTGTGTGGATGATCACTTTCCACAATTGGCTCACTGGATGCAGTTGCAGCAAAATCTGTAATTCGGCTTTCCGGAAGAAGTTTGATACTGGCGAAGTTTTATTCCAACGAAGCTTTATACCGGCGAAGTTTTTGGCGGCAAATTTTTATAAAAAACTCCTGATTAGATTCAGCCATCGCGCCTGAACGCGTAACCGTCTGTTAGCAAAGCGCAGTTACCTGTTAACGAAGCGCTGCCGCGTGTTACCACGCAATTTTTTCTGGTAAACACTGGCGGACTAAACTGGCCTGCCTGCATTAACTGTTAAACAGCCCTCACTTTTGCCATCCCGGCTGCTCTACTATGGAGCGATGTACGTTTAAAACTTTTGTACGTTTAAAACTGAGTACTTGAAAACCTTCGTGCTTTTAAAAGCCCGCGCTTTTAAACGTCCGGATTTTCCGTTTCCTGTGAGGTAACTATGAACGCAGCCGCCGCTCTGGATCAGCAACATTCTCCTGCCGCTCTGGCCACCATTCTTAACCACGCCATTGCCGAAGGAAAATTATTGCCCAATGCCTGCGATATTCAGGGATTCAGTCATCATCACAATAAAGACCAGATGCAATACAGCGTACAAACCGCTGCCGGGGCATTCTTTATTAAATGCCAGCAAAGTGAATACGCCGATCATTTTCAGGCTGAGGAAACCAGCCTGGAAACTCTGATGGCGACCCAGACCATTGCCACCTGCGCACCGCTGGCCGTGGGTGAATGTGACGACTTCAGCTACATCATCCTGCAACACCTGCCACTGGCGGTACACGGCGATTGGTTCAGTGCTGGTCAGCAGCTGGCACAGATGCATCAACATCATTCCGATCAGGGCTATGGCTTCCCCCGCACAACTTATTGTGGTGAAACGGCCCAGGATAATCGCTGGAACCATAACTGGAGCGACTTTTTTATTCAGCAACGATTACAGCCATTAATCGATCAGCTGGCGGCAAAAGGCACACGCTTTAACATCAGCCGTTTATGCCTGATTCGGTGTGGTGCAATTCTCGCAGAACATCAACCTGAAGCGTCGTTATTACACGGTGATTTATGGTCGGGCAATATTGGTTTTAATCCCGATCGCAATTTGTCGTATCCGATGATTTTTGATCCGGCCAGTTATTACGGTGATGCCGAAAGTGATCTGGCGATGACGGAGTTATTCGGTCGTTTTCCGAAGAAGTTTTATGATGGTTATCAAAGTGTGAGCGCGCTGAGCGAAGGTTATCAGCAACGATCACGGGTGTATCAGCTGTATCACCTGCTGAACCATGCGCTGTTATTCGGGCACAATTATATTCAGCAAAGTGAAGCGCTGATGATGGAGATTCTGCAACACGATGGCACAGACGATTAAACGTTTTATTTAATCAATTTAATTAACTGTTTAAAGCGTTCGCCCTCGGCCACTTGCTGTAATTCAAACAACGCCATTTCAATCGAGGTTAACCGGGCACCCAGTTGTTCCAGTTTGTTAATGGCGAGGTTTTTATTCGCTTCGGTACGGGAGCTGACTGCATCGGTGACCAAGTGTACCTGATAATTCTGCTCCAACAGCTGAGCCGCCGTCTGGTAAACACAGATGTGGGTTTCAATCCCCGCAATTAGCCAGTTCTGGCGTCCGTGTTGTTCGATACAGGTGGCGATTTCAGCGTTATTCAAACCGGAAAAGGTCTGTTTAATCAGCGGTTTTCCGGTTAATAAATCGCGGATTTCTTCCCGGGTTTCACCCAGTTTTTCCGGTAGTTGCTCAAGCCAGACAATCGGTAGCTGCAATAAATTGGCACCGGCAATCAAAGTACGTAAACGCTGAAATAATTGTGGTGCATCCACCATCTGGTCGGCCAGCTTGCCCTGGACATCCACCAGAATTAGACCTGTATTATTTATTTCCAACATATCACTTCCTCCGCTTCCGGCGCTTCTGATGTGTATCGCAAAGCTGTTGCTGCTTACGTTGCTGCTTACGTTGTTGCTGTCAGTTATACGCCGTCAGCAGACCTGACAACAGTAGCCGTTAGTCGTCCGCCTCAGCGACACCAGCGCCCTGCTCTTTCAGCAATTGCATCAGATCCGCCTGGGCTGGCATAAACCAGTAGCTACCGGTGAGTGGCTGGGAATACCCCATTAACTGATCGGCAATGCCATCATCGCTCGCCCCAACCATACGTTCCAGCTGAATACTGATCCGTTTCAGCTCACAGGCGAACGAAATAAAATACAGGCCACGATCTTCAGCGCTGCTGTAGTACGGTGTGCTGCGGCGATAAATTTTCATACCAACACCGTCCACTTTGACATCGGTACGACTGACGTGAGAATCCACCGGCATGGCATCACCTTCGAGCTCAATATTGTCGCGTTTGGTACGGCCAATCACCGCTTCCTGTTGCTCGGTGGTTAACTGCTGGAAACTCTGCAGATTGTGACGCCATTGCTGACTGAAAACATAAGACCCACCCGCTCCTGGCTGACCCGCCGGGATTTGTGCCGCATCGATGCGCTTTTCTTCTTTTGGATTGGCCGTGCCATCAACAAAGCCGGTTAAGTCGCGGGATTCGTGATTTTTAAAGCCACTGATGTCGAGCTGAACATCAGCTACAGCAGCCATACTCTGGCCAATATGAATCGCAGCGGCCATCACTTCGCCACGGTCTTCGCCATGAATCCAAAACAACAGATCGGCCTGGGTGGCAGGCATCTGATGCTTCGCCGCTAACGTCGTAAACGGCTGCAGATCCGCCGGACGCCAGTCGGGTTGTAACCGATCCCAGCCCTGGCTACCAAACGCCAGGGCGATATGGGTATCGAGATCCTGCAGCAGCGCCAGCGCCAGAGCGTGTTTGATATCTTCAGCCGCAATGCCGTCACGGAGTGTCATTTCCAGGTAATGGGCATGATTGCCCGGTTCGCGGTACAGGCCAGCCTGTGGTGCAGGTAATGGCTGACTGGATGCAGTGTTGGTCATCGGTGTTCTCTCAATCAGAATCTTTAAATAATAAGGTGTCAGGAAGCCGTAAAACGGCTTCGCCAATGTGTAATTATGCGATCAAGCGGTCTGGCAACAGTGTTGGCGAAATCGGCACAAAAGGAAATGGCCAAATCAGGCTAATCCGTTCCGGCTTGAGGCGGGTCAAGCTGATGGCAGCGGACGCTTACCCACCAACTGCAGGATGCGCAGAAATTTCGGGCATTCAAAATGACTCGGTGCCGGGCAATCGGCGGCATGGCGTAAACCATCACGCATACGTACCAGCTGACGAATCTGCTCATCCAGCTCATCGGCCTTATCACGCAGCAACTGGCGGTCGATGGCTCCTTCATTGTCATCAAACATCTGCTTCAGTTCATCAAGACTGAAACCGGCCTGACGACCCAGCTGAATCAGCGCCAGTCGTTGCACCACCAGATCACTGAACTGACGGCGTAATCCTTTACGACTGACCGATGCAATCAGTCCTTTGGCTTCGTAATAACGGATGGCCGACGCCGGTAAGCCGCTGAGCTGTGCCACTTCACCAATATCCATCGCGTTGACTCCTTATGTGCCCGCTACCACAGCATCACTCGCCATAGTAGTCGCTTGACTTAAAGTTAACTTTAAGTTGTATGGTAAGCCTGCTTTCTACAAAAAACGAGCCCTGAGGAGCAGATTATGCAGGCCGAATTCTGGCACGAGCGCTGGCAAACCAACGATATTGGTTTTCACGAGAATCAACCCAACGAGCAGCTGCTGGCTCATTTCCAACGCTTACAGCTGCAACCAGGCCAACGTATTTTTATCCCGTTGTGTGGCAAAACCTGTGATATTGACTGGCTGCTGAGCCAGGGATTACAGGTTGCCGGAGCGGAGTTACATGAAGCGGCAGTAGAAGAAATGTTCGCCCGCCTGAAGCTCACACCCGAGGTAAGTCAACAGGGCAAACTTCGTCATTACCGGGCGCAGCATATCGATATTTATGTCGGTGATATTTTTGATCTGACCCCGGCACTGCTTGGCCCGGTAGACGCTATTTACGATCGGGCGGCACTGGTGGCATTACCAGAGTCGATGCGTGGAGACTATGTGTATCAGTTGCTCACCCTGAGCAAGGCAGCACCCCAGTTGTTGTTATGTTACGAATACGACGAACAGCAATTACAAGGTCCGCCGTTTTCGATTAATCGTCAGGAAGTGCTACGCCACTACCAGGCGATTTATCAGTGCGACAATCTGCAACGCCAGTTTATTCCCGGCGGCTTAAAAGCACAGGTTGACGCCACTGCCAGCGCCTGGTTATTGAGCCCTCAGCTCGCCAAATAGCCCTCAGCTTCTCAATTAGCCTGTAGCTACCCGAATAGCTGGCAGGCCCATAAATAGCAGTCGAAAGTAAAATAAACAGGCATAAAAAAAGCAGCGGGTTAACGCCGCTGCTTTTCTGTTTTTTACTGACTGTCGCTGTGGTTTTTCGCCAGTCAGTTTTACTGGATCAGCAGCAACAACGTTTGTGCTTTTCGGTTTTACCAATACCCGGGTTAAAGCTGTTGGTTGGATCAAGCTGCTGGTAGAAGTCTTTTAATCCCTGCTCAGCTTCGTATAAATGACCCACATTATGCTCTGCCGGGTATTTGGCTTCGCGCTCTTTCAGCAACTTCAGCATCTTAGCCTTCAGTGCTTTTGGATCGACGCCTTTTTTCACGATGTAATCCTGATGGAAGACGTAACACATAAAGTGGCCATAATAGAGCGAGTGCTCGATATGCTGGCTGATTTCTTCCGGCAAAAATTCTTCCCAGCTGAGGTTATTACGCGGTAAGGCGATATCCAGTGCCAGGATATCTTCTACTTTATTTTGATGTACCGCCTGGTAACGAATGGCAGCACCGGCGGCAGCAAAGCGATGCAGGTAGGCTTTTTTACCTTCATCGGCACTGCATTCAAAATAATCACCCCGATCGTCACGACCAAAATAATCCGTCAGGTATTGTTTGGCTTCATCAATACCGTCATTACTCATCTTCAGAATCAGGTAATGATCGTATTTGTTACGGAAATCCTGCATGCGTTTTGGCAACATATTTGGCCAGAACTTGCTGGCAAACTGCATCACCCGGTCGGGGATGTCTTTTGGTAACCAGCTGATTTTGTTCAGCGTCGCGGCAACCCGTCCTTTCAGGGCAAACATTTTTGGCAGCATATCGGTGCCAAAATAGTTGATGACCATAAAGGTGTCTTTGCCGTATTTTTCCGCGATATCGTAAATATCACGGTGCATGTATTCGGCCACTTCCGGCAAGTTGTTAAATTCCGACAGAATATGACGACGCAACTCGGTCAGCTGATCCGCATCATTAGTGCCGATATAAAAGGTCTGCTCGCGCTCGGCAACAGCAAAGGTATCCAGACGAACAGCAAATACCGCCAGCTTGCCAGCGCAACCACTGGATTCGTATAAGCGCGAAGTATCGGCGTTATAACGAGCCGGGGTATTGGCATTAATATCACGGATAATTTCCGGATAGTCGCTGGCCGAGGCTTTTTCATCACCTTTCAGCACATCGCTGTCGGCAAAGGTCTGGTTTTCCAGATTGTCGAGAATGTCTTCCGGCGTGTTACCCAGGTTTATGCCAAGGTGGTTAACCAGAATTAATTCACCGCTCTCAGTAATCTGAGCGTACAGCGACAGCTCGGTATACGCCGGGCCACGTTTAATTAACGCACCACCGGAGTTATTGGCAACACCACCAACAATCGAAGCACCAATACAGGATGAACCAATCACCGAGTGTGGTGCACGTTTCAGAGGTGCCAGCATTTTTTCCAGAGTAAAGAGTGACGAACCCGGGAAGCTGATGACCTGCTTGCCTTCGTCCAGCAAAATCAGTTTATCCAGCTCACGGGTATTAATAATCACCACGTCGCGATCGTAGTCGTTACCGCTTGGGGTCGAACCTTCGGTCAGGCCGGTGTTAGCCGCCTGCATAATAATGATTTTATCCGACGCTACACAGGCCTGTAATAACTGCCATTGTTGCTTCAGTGTTTCAGGAAATAATACCGCTAAGGCATCACCTTCACCGGAGCGGAAACCGGTACGGTAATGTTCCGTTTCGGTATCACCGGTTAATACATTCCCTGCACCAACGACCTCACGGCAACGTTGTAAAAACTCTTGGTTGTTCATATCGATACTCTACATTTATCGAACCGATCAAAATTGACCGAACTTTAGCGAAATTGATCGTTGCTTATTTGCTGTCGTTAATCAGGATAACCACCAGCTCTTTTGGCCCGTGAGCACCAAATGCCAGGGTCTGCTGAATATCGGCGGTTTTACTCGGCCCGGAAACCAGTAACATATTGGTTGGCTTTTGCTCAGCGGCAAATGCCTGTTGCCACATCGGGCTCTGCACCAACTGATTAAAATCCGCCAGCAGCTGTGATTGTTTCACCAGCATAATATTCAGTGGTGGTACCAGTGACAGGCTGCGGGGTTCCTGTGGGCCGGTGTGTACCACCAGCGATCCGGTTTCTGCCAGACCGGCACAGGCGAAAGAAATTCCGGCATCCACTTCAGCAAACAGAGTTTCTTTATTCTGTTTGCGGGCATACAGCTGCACTGATAACTCGCTGTTATCGTTTTCCAGGTCCTGAGCCAGGGCTTTGCCTTCGTCGCTGTTACCAATCAGACAGTGCTTTATCTGCTTGCCGCGTAATACATCGGCAACCTGTTGCTGCCAATCGGCTTCGCTGGCTTCAATCACTTCGGCGTGGTTATCCAGCAGGTTCTGAATAAATTCAGCCTGCCATTGAGATTCCGCCAGGTTGCTGGTGCTTGCCTGAAACGCCAGTTCTGACGCTTGCGGCTGGCGTGATGTCTGGCCACTGCGCAGACGCTGTAAAATACGTTCACGACTGGTCATGATTTGTGCTCCTGAGTATCACGCGGGCTATCGTCAGAGGATGAGTCAACAGTGGTCTGCGGCGGTAAACGATCCGCCAGACCACGTTGCTTGGCCATTTCATGCAGACTTTTGGCTGCTGCCTGAGGCATCGAGCGACTGTCGGTCCAAGGGCCCAGTTTATTTGGCATTAATTTGCGACCGCGGGTGATAACCGTCGTCATCATGCGGTACAAAAACGGAACTTTATGGGCCAGCGACCAGCCCTGCCAGATCAGGCTTTCACCCAGAGTGCGTTTGCTACCACGACCTTTTACCGCATTAAAAACGGTACGAATGGATTCCGCAGTTACGTGATTAACATCGGTATTAACCGCTTCAGAACGCAACTCACGAATTAATTTAGGTAACGGAATACGTACCGGACAGGCTTCCCCACAGGCGCCGTTTAAACTACAGGCTGACAACATATCACCGTGTTTTTCGATACCACCAATCTGTGGTGTCACCACCTGACCAATCGGCCCCGGATAAGTCGAACCATAGGCATGGCCACCAATACGGGCATATACCGGACAGTGATTCATACAGGCACCACAACGGATACATTGCAGTGTTGGCTTTAACGTTTCGTGATTAAAAATACGCGAACGGCCGTTATCCACCAGCACCAGATGCACCTGCTCCGGACCGTCTTTTTCTTCCGGCTTTTTCGGCCCGGAAATCATATTAAAATAGGTGGTAATTTTCTGGCCGGTTGCCGAACGGGTTAACAGCTTGGCAACGTCCGGTACCTGAGAAAAATCTTCGACGACTTTTTCGATACCGGTTACTGCAATGTGCAGTTTAGGCGCGGTTGTGGTCATCCGGCCGTTACCTTCGTTTTCCACCAGGCACAAAGTACCGCTGTTGGCGACGGCCATATTAACCCCGGAAATACCGGCGTCTGCGGTCATAAATTTATCGCGCAAAATAGCACGGGCATTGCCGATTAATTCATCTACATCTTCGGTGTAAGGCACATCACTGCCGTCGCTGGTTTCGGCACGGGCATGCATTAAACGCGCAATCTGCTGCTTATTTTTGTGAATCGCCGGCATGATAATGTGTGACGGTGTTTCTTTTGCCAGCTGCACCAGATATTCACCCATGTCCGACTCAAGACATTCGATGCCTTTATCTTCGAGGAAATGATTCAGTTCGATTTCCTCGGTCACCATGGATTTACCTTTCACCACGGTTTTGGCGTTATTGTCCGCCAGAATCTGGTAAATCATGCTGCAGGCTTCATCGGCGTCTTCCGCCCAATGCACCTGAATACCGTTGGCCGTCAGGTTCTTTTCCAGCGTTTCGAGTAAATCCGGTAAATTATTCAGCGTGTTCTGACGTACGGCTTCGCCACGATCGCGTAACGCTTCGAGCTCTGCCGCATCCGGAAACATGGCTTTACGCTTGCCCACGAGAAAATTGCTGGCGCCGAGAAAACTCGCACGTAATGCTTCGTTTTCCAGCGACATTTTTGCCCGCGCTTTAAAATGGCGCTGCTGCATATCGGCAAATTCGTGCTCTTCACGATTCACCAGATTGGCGAGCTCTTCGCGGCTGACTTCATTAACCGCAGACAGGTCTGCAACAGGAATCTGGTTCATTGGCTGCGCTCCCATAACAGAGTGGCCAGATGTTTGGCTGGCATGGAGCGGCCCTGTTTATCCAGAGTACCGCTGATATTCATTAAACAACCGCAATCGGCGCTGGTAATGACGTCAGCACCGGTCGCCGCCATATTGTCGGCTTTATCTTTGGCCATGGCGGCGGAAATATCCGGCTGCTTCACCGCAAAGGTGCCACCAAAACCACAGCACTCAGTGACCCGCTCCGGCTCAACCACCTGAACGCCGGATAACGATGACAATAAGGCCTTGTGTTCATCCGCCACCTTCATTGAGCGACGCGCGCTGCATGAAGTATGTAGTGCAACTTTGGCCGGTTGCGAACACGTATCGGTCAGGCTGACCTGCAGCACATTCACCATAAATTCAGAGAATTCATACGTGCGTTGAGCCAGGGCGTTGGCTTCTTTTTCTTCCGCCTCACCGGCAAACAGCAGCGGGTAGTCTTTATGCACCATCGCCGCACAGGAACCCATCATCACCACCACCGGAATATCACCGGCAAAGGCCTTCAGCTGCTGGCGCGCCACCTTACGTGCCTCCTCGTCATAACCCGAGTTGTACGCTGGCTGGCCGCAACAGGTCTGGCTCTGTGGAAAGATCACTTCAACCCCTTCGCGCTCCAGCAGCGAAATGGCGTCCATACCCGCTTGCGGATAAAAGCTGTCGACCAGGCAGGTGCCCAACAGATAGACCTGTTTTGGCTTGGGCGGATACGCCCGGGTTAAAGAATCACTGTGCTGCATAAATCACCGCTTGCTTTTGTTATGTCTTAATTACCATAATTGGTCATACCAATTACCCAATTAACTTTATGGGTTTAAATTATCGTGATCCTGAAGCGTCCGTCAAATAACCAGACAGGTTAATA
The DNA here is from genome assembly GCF_965219715.1 of Bacterioplanoides sp. Classification (GTDB taxonomy): domain Bacteria; phylum Pseudomonadota; class Gammaproteobacteria; order Pseudomonadales; family Oceanobacteraceae; genus Bacterioplanoides. The sequence goes on along the minus strand of NZ_OZ244785.1, from coordinate 4,587,088 downwards.
CCCGGATTTTATTTAGACCTTTGTCTTAAGTTTTGCCTGAAATTAACCACTGACAGCCTTTCAAGGCTGCTATAGAATTGGTTTTACCTTTTTACGTCTTAGTAATTTATTTGTTGATTAGGCGTATTTCACAGCATTCGTTGGGCCCGTTATGACTGAACACACCATCCGCTCCACCAAAATATCTGATGTCATTGCCAAGCGTCTGGAATCGATGATTCTTGAAGGCAGCCTGGCACCGGGGCAAAAAATGCCACCGGAACGGGAGCTGGCGCAGCAGTTTGAAGTGTCGCGACCGTCGTTACGTGAGGCGCTGCAAAAGCTCGAAGCCAAGGGGCTGGTGGTGCGGAAACAAGGCGGTGGCACCTTTATTTCCAACGACATTGGTTTGTCATTTGTCGACCCGCTGACGCAACTGTTCCAGAGCCATGGTGAGTTTAATTACGACTTGCTGGAGTTTCGTCACGCCTTAGAAGAAGTCGCGGCCCACTATGCCGCGCTGCGTGCAACACCGACCGACCACGAAATCATTGAACATCGTTATCAGGAATGGCTGACCATTCACGAAAGCCGCAAAGGGTATAAAGAGGAAGCAGAAAAAGACTGGCATTTTCATCTTTCGATTGCCGAAGCCTCCCACAACGCCGTACTGCTGCATTCCATGCGTGCCCTGTTCAGCCTGTTTAAACAAACTATCGCCAATAACCTTGAGCACCTCTACACCCGCGAAGAGCGCCGTCACGAAATTAAAGAACAACACGCCGCCATAAAAGACGCGGTTATTCAGGGCGACCCTAAGGCCGCGCAGCAAGCCGTTAATGAACACCTGGCGTTTGTTGAAGAAACCCTGCAACAAAGCGCCCGGGTAGAAAGCCATTCGCAACGCTCTCTGCGTCGCATTGGTTTGATGCGTTGAGATGAAGATTCTGATTGCCGGGGGTTCCGGCGGTATTGGCCTGGCAAGCATACACACCTGCCTGCAGCGTTATCCGGATGCGCAGATTTATGCCAGTTACCGCACGACTCAACCGGAGTTTGATCACCCAAGAGTGCATTGGCATTTGCTCGACATTAATGACGAGCAATCTCTGGCTGACCTGGCCAAAACCCTCGGAAAAATAGATATTCTGATTAACGCTATCGGCTTTCTGCACAGTGAAACAAAGCGCCCGGAAAAAGCCTTAAAACAATTTGATGTCGATTTCTTTCAACAGAATATAAACAGCAATACCTTGCCAAGTATTCTACTGGCAAAGCATTTTTCAACGTCACTGAAGTCTGACAACAACAGCTATTTTGTCGCGTTGTCAGCGCGCATAGGCAGCATCAGTGACAATCGCAGTGGCGGCTGGCTCAGTTATCGTTGCAGCAAAGCCGCGTTAAATATGGCGCTGAAAACCATCGCCATTGAATGGCAACGCACTGTGCCAAATTGTTGTGTTTTATTATTTCACCCAGGAACCACAGATACCGGTTTCTCCAAACCTTTCCAGAAAAACCTGCCGTGCGGGCAATTACATTCCGCTGAAGTCACCGCCAATGCCTTATTGGATTTAATTGCTGACTCCACTCCGGCAGATAGCGGCCGCTTCGCCAGCTTTGATGGCAATGATATTGATTGGTGATTGTTTAAGCCAATGACATCCGACTCATGAGACACTGGACTGAGGCGACAAACCTGTTATGTTAAGCCTCAATAATATTTATAACACTAAGGTCTTCCATGCTGCGGCATCTGATCAGAATTATCCTGCTGTTGTCACTGACACAGGTAGCATTATCTGAAACCATCACCATGGCATTTGGTGAAAAAATCCCCCCCTACTGCTTCCCCGAAACAAATTCCGGTATCGAGCTGGATATTATCAGCGAAGCCCTGGCCTACCGTGGTCACACACTGAAACCCGAGTATTACCCACTCGGCCGGATTCCGGTCGCTTTTCGCCAACAACGGGTTGATGCGGCGATGACCGATCTGGGAGAAGACTTAACCAGCAGCGGTGGTTTTTATGGCGAACCGGCGGTGCTGTATTACAACGCCTTTATTACGTTAACGAAAAATCAGCTGACGATCACTCAGCCCGGCGATTTAAAAGACCTGAGCATTATCTCATTTCAGGGAGCGGATAAACGCTTTCCTGAATGGCTGAGCCAGGTAAAAGTGGGGAAAAACTACAGTGAAAAGAATGACCAGAATACTCAGGTAGCGATGCTACAGAGTGGCCGCAAAGATGTGGTGCTCAGCGATATTTATATCTATCGTTATTTCGAAAATCTGGCGTATAAAAATACCGGACTGAAACCTTTAGCGGTTACCGTTCACGATGTGATAGCGCTGAACCCACAAGATTATCGGCCAGTATTTCGCAGTAAAAAAATCCGTGATGATTTTAATGCCGGATTACAGCATATGAAAAACAGCGGCCGCATCCAGCAAATCTACGACCACTACATAAGCCACTAATCCATCACAACCAATACCGCAGCCGCTAATCCATCAATTATTAAATAATCAGACAAAAACCTGCGGATTAATCCTTCAGACGCTGCTGCAACGTTTGCCAGGCTTCAATCACCTGGTGGCTTTCACCTTCGCTGCCAACAATAAACTTCGGATTAACCACTTTACCTTTACTCAGGCAGGCTTCTTTTACCAGGCCAATACCCACCAGTTTGTCTTTAACGTAGAAGTTGTGACGGAAATAAAAGTATTTATGATCCCAGCCAATCAGCTGCGTATCACAACGGAATTTTGCCAGCGGTGAAACCGGGCGCAGATAGGTAAAATCCTGGGCCGCGATCATACGCACGTTATAGCTGCCCGATTGTGCCAGCCGGGTACCATGCCAGAAGCCATAACGGCCCAGTTCCATAAAGCTGTAAAAACGGTAATTTGGCAGATGATCGCGCCAGCCCAGGTCGTGCAGCCAGACGCGAAAATGCTGACTAAACACATGCTGAAAAGGTTTTTTATGGGTGCCCCAGGCGCCCAACAGCACCAGCAACAGACGTCCAAACAGATTCATACGGTAAATTTCTCACACACAAGCATGAGACAAAGTCTAAGACAGTGAACATCCCGGGCCATTGGCTGAGTCGACGCTGTTAACGGTTCCATCAGTTTTATCGGCAACCAGTACGCCGTAACCCAGCAGCCCCTGCTGGCAGGCCCATTTCAGAAAGCTGGCCGTTACCTGATATTTGAGCCAGAACAAACGACTGTGACGATGCTGATAACGCGACTTAAAAGCCGTGAGCCAGGAAGCAAAACCCTGCATGACAGGCTGTGATAAATCCTGATAACGAACCTGACTGAATCCGGCCTGTTGTAACAACAACCGTTGTTGCTCCAACGTCTGAATATTCTGCGGCGGAATACGGGAGGCGGCAAACATCCAGCGCAATAACAGCCGTTGTTTTATGCTCATGGCAGCGAATGGTTTAAGCAACACTAAATCGGTAAAACCGAGACGACCGCCCGGCGATAATAGCTGCTGACTGCGCTGCAAAAACGATTGGCGTTGCGTGAAATGATAAATACAATCAAGCGCCACCACCCGATCGATACGCTGCGATCTTAATTGTTGCCATTGAGGGGCGCTGAGCGCAGCAATATCGCCGTAGCAACATTGCTCGGCAGCACGACCATAACCCTGTTGTTGTAATCGTTGTTGCGCCAGTTCTGTCTGGCTATGGGATTTATTAAAGCCGTGCAGCGATTGAATCTGGTATTGCTGCAGCCACAACAACAGCTGATCGCCACAGCCAAAGCCAATATCCAACACGCGGGATTGAGCATGTAATCCCACCTGCTGTGCCAGCTCTGTCGCCAAGGCACAACAAGCATCGGCATATTGCTGCGCATGCCCTTCAACTTTTTGCTGCGAGTCTTCGCCAACCTGCGGCCATAATCCCAGATTGCCCCAATAACTCCCGGGTGGATTCAGCTGCTGCTCGGCCAGATTATGAAATTCCTGTCGCGACATCGCCTGCCGTAACCTGATCGCAAGCGTTACGCCGAGCGCCAGGGAATATCAACTCCCAACGCTTCAGCAATAGCAACGGAAGAGTCGACCGCTGCATCTAACAGCGGGACTTTGTCGGCCAGATAGGAACCACAAAACCACACCCCGGTCTGGTTGTTTTGCTGGGATTGCCGTAACTGCTGCATGGCTTTACGGCTTTCCAGTGTCACCACCGGACGGGTAAATTCGATCCGTGCCAGCAGCTTATCAGCGTCCGGTTCAAAGGTCGGGTGCCAGGTCTGAAATACCGTGCTTTGCTGGCGATATTTATCAATTGCTTTGGTCAGATCCACACTGACCTGGGGACGTTGCAGGCCCGCTTGCGGCAGACAATAACTCACCGCCGAACACCCTTCGCCCTGCTGCGGTAAAAAGCTGCTGTCGGTATGAATCATCATATCCGAACGCTCAAATGCCACCGTGTTCAGCAACTGTTTTTGCTGCTCAAAGCCTTGCAACATGGCCGCTGCCTGCTGTGCCTGGGAAGCAATCACCACCTGATCAAACACCTGGGTATCACCATCGGCACTGCGTACTTCAACACCGCTTTCAGTATGGCGAACCGCCACCACACTTTTGCCGGTTTGCACGCGAATGCCATCGGTTAAGCGCGGCACAATATCGTCGACGCCTTTTCTGGCATTGGTGATACCAAACTTCCAGATACCACTGGTGAGATACACCAGAATGATTTCCGCCGGGTAATCCAGCAGGCTCTGGTAATCACAGGTACAGGTAACCGCCAATACGGGTAATAACACGGTTTCAGTAAAATCCGCTGGCACCTGATGTTGCGTCAGAAACTGCCCCAGCGTCTGCTGTTTAACATCGCTGTTTTGCTTCAGCGCACGCTGTGCCAGTCGTGCGAATTGTTTGTACTGAATCATTAAGCGCCAGGCTTTTGGCCGCAATAATGAACGCAGTTTCGGGTAGGAAAAGTGTCGACCGGCAAACTGAATATTGCCGTAATGCAGAATCTCGTTACCGGCGGCATCAAGAAATACACCGGAGTGGTCACCCATTTCGATATCCACACCAATATAACGGTACAACGCCATCAGATTGGGGTAATAGCCTTCACAGAAAACCCGCAACGGAATATCAATACGATTGCGAATACCATCCGCATCGTAGTCGATGGTAAATACGCCCATCCCCACCCGCTCATGGCTTTCCAGCAGGGTGACCTGATATTTCTGTTTTAGTAACCAGGCGCTGGATAATCCGGCAATACCACTGCCTATGACTGCCAAACGAGGCTTTTCTGCATCAGCAGACATACAAAGACTCCTATGTATTCAGCGTCAACTTACCCCAGAAGCATCACAGCGACAACCCCACCGACAAGTAGGTGTGGGTGGTTGAACCATTGGCCTCATCCAGCCCTTTGGCGTAGCCGATTTTAACCGGCAGCAAGGCACGATAACCCAGCACAATTTCGGTGGTGATTTCGACTCCCACGCCGGTTAACGGTTTGGCATCCTGATGGCGGAACCAGGCGCTGCCATGATCGGCAAATATTCGGGCAGAGATATCGGCAACACCTAACGGATTAAGGCCCCAGTTATCATCAATTCGCGCTAACGGAAATGCCAGGCTCAGGCTCTGACGAAATACCCGGTGACCTTCCTGAACACCGCTGCTGTAACCACGCAACCGGTATTTATTACGCGCAAATAAACTGCCTTCTTCACCACTGCTGCTGCCAAGCACAAACGATTCGGCACCACGATCAGCAATACCTCCGGCGAGGTCATAACTCAACGCGGCACGACCGGGTAAATCAAAGGTATGGGCAAAGCGTCCCTGGTAAACATTGCCGTCGAACTCGGACGCAATAATATCGTTGGTTTCGACAATCAAATCGGCATAACTGCCCCAACCAACGCCGGGAACATCGAGGAAACTCTGGCGGTTATCAAAAGTCGCGGCGGCACCCACCAGCGATTCATCGCGATCCAGTGGAAAATCGACAATTTCTTTATGCTCCCGTACCAGGCCTAAATGGAATCTCAGCTGGTCCTGCCACAATGGCGAAATAATATTGCGTTGTAGCAGCCATAAATCATCACGCTGAATATTACGCACCAGCTCGCCATCTTCGATGCGGGAACTGCTGAGGGTATCGTGGTCGCGGCTGAATAAAAACGTCCAGCGATTGTCGTACTGGTACAACAACTGGGTATTCCATTGTTTTTGTTCGCTGTCGCGGTTCACCATCACGCTGTAACGATGACGACCTAATGCATCCGTGCCTGCGGTAATAACACCCAGACGGCTTTGATCATCATTGGAAATGGCCACCGGTAACCAGGTATGAGGACGAATGCTGCGCCAGAAAGCACCGCTGACCAAATTATAAAACTTGCCAGGTTCTGCAGCAGCATCCGCATTATTTTCTGGACCGATATAGTGGTAATTATATTGCCCATAAAAATCCGCTACGTTACCTGCCGCTGTTTGTACCGGTCGTTGCTGTACGATCTGATAACCATCATCCGCATAACGGGCATACTGCAGCCATTCACCGGATGGATTGCTGATGATCTGAGGATTAAATACACCGCTCAGGGTATGGGTTAATTGTTGCAACGCTCCGTTGGCTGGCGTCAGCTGATAGATATTAAAAATACGGTGATAATCGGCACTGAATATAATATCGCCATTGGCCAGAAATTCCGGAGAATTTTCCACCGCCCGGGTATCGGTAATTTTCTGCCAACGCAGTGTTACCTCTGAAGAACCTGACTCGAAATGGCTCAGCTCCAGATTCCAGCCCTGACCCCGGCGTTTGATCGCGGCAACTATATCACTGCTTTTTATATCGGTGCTTTTAACCTCACTACCTTTAGTATCGGTAGTTTGTTTAACATCAAAATCACCCAGTACATCGCCGTCCTGGCCGCGCCAGATTAATTGCTGTGATATCAGCTGATATTCATCACCCAGCGTTAACAGCATCAGCTCACTGATACCGGCAATATTGCGCGATGCCAACACCTGACGATTATTCAGCCAGCGCGCCTTACGAAAACGCTGATCAAACGTCAGTTGCTGCCAGCCGTTATTTTCACGCCAGATAAATAAATCACTCCATACCCGACCACTGGCCCGGGTTAGCAGACGCGCCGCAACAATGGTCTGATCATCGGCGACATCGATATAACGAATGCCTTTTTCCGGTGTTAATTGCTGTATGTCTGCCGCCGGATCAGAAGGAATAATCTCCAGTGCCTGGCGGTCTTCACGGTTATTGCGCAAGGCCAGTAATTGCCGGTTGTAATGGCTGAACACCGGCATTACCGGAATATTCTGCGCCAGTATTTCAATTTCGCTCGCGTGTTGTGACAGTTGTTGTTGCTGTGCTTGCTGTTGCTGAAGGCGTTGAATTTCCGGCGTAAAACGGGCAATCAGATATTGTTGATAGTCAGACCATAATTGATAAAAGTTTTTACGGAAAATCCGGCTGGCGCTGGATTGCTGCATAAAGAACGCAATAATCTGACCGCTGTAAAGCTGCAGATAATTGCGCACGGCATTTTCGCCGTATTCTTCCACCAGGTATTCAACAAAAAAAGCGCCGTATAAATAAGCCCGGTTGGTTGGGAAATGACGCCCGGTGACTACCACTTCGCCTAACGATTGCAACTCGCCACTGGCCACCTCAGTGCGCATTAACATGCTGTAAAAACTGCTTTGCAGGCGGCCGTAACCTGCGTCTTTATTGGTTTCCAGATAAACCGCCAGTCCTTCCAGTAACATCGATGGCGTTAATGCGTGGGGAAACGGAGAAACCGGTACTATAAACGGCAACAAGGGTGTACGACCAAAAATATTACGGCTTATTTTTACCGACCCACGTGCCATTTCTGTGTGCAGCACATGAACGTATTCGTGGCGGATTAAACCGTGCAGCCAGTCATCACTGCTTTCCAAACTGTTTACATCCTGCGGTGGCGAGCTGTAGAGCCGCATCTGTGCAAACGGGATGGGTGTAGCCCAGCCATTGGATAAATCAAATTCATCCACCAGCACCATACGTGTGGGTTCCGACGGTAACGTGACTTTGCCGGCGGGGCTGGTAAAAAACGGCACCAGTTCGTTATGTACGTCTTCCGCCAACAGTAATGACCGCTGCGCCATCGTTGCCAGTTTCGGCTGATAAAAAATTTCAAAATTTTCGGAGCGCTTGCTCAGCCAGCCTTGCGATTCCGTGTCCTGATTCTGATCCCAGGCAACCGGCACGGCCATCGCCGGAACGGAACAAACCATGGCAACAATCATCCAGCCAGCGCCTTTCAGCAGCCCCCTGCTGACTGCTAACAACCACCGACTTACCAGTAACAACCACACGTGCATAAAAAACAGCCTGTCAGAATTATCCATAAGGGCCCCTATGATAAACAACTCAACGACTGCGAACAGCTTGCGCGTGTAAATTGTCTGTCATACGCTTTTCTTTTAGCTGTCTATGCGCGAGCCGTATTCAGGAGGTTGCTATGCCCTGGTCAGATCATCATCGTCGTGCCGCCCGCTACAACCGCTGGATCAACCATTCGTTGTACCAGGTCTGTATGACTCTGGACGACCAGCAACTGAATCAGGATGTCGGATTATTCTTTGGCTCCATCAACGGTTGCTGGAATCATCTGGTGATTACCGACCTGCTGTGGCTGAGTCGTATGAGCAATGCCTATCCGATTCTCGAAGAACTGCACAATATTGAATTTCCGCGCAAGCTGGATGGCCATATCAGTGATGATATTCGCCAGCTATGGGCCTTACGGGAAAAAATTGATGACGTGTTAATTCGCTGGTGTGATCTGCTGCGCCAGAGCGATGCCACCGCCGTGATTGAATACCGCTCCACCGCTGGTGACGATTACGCCAAAACACTCGACCAGGTGCTGCAGCATCTGTTTAATCACCAAACGCACCACCGTGGTCAGATCACCGCTGCGCTCAGTGCCCTGAAAATCAACTTCGGCGCGACGGATCTGTTATTTGCACCATTGGATGACGGCTAAGAAGGCTGTTTAAGGAGCCAGGCTTTTTTGAATGGCCGGGTTGCTTAAGAGGCCAGGCTGTTTGAATGTCGAAAGGCTTGCGCAGCTATCGGGATAACGGATGAAACCGTCGCCAACCCATTATTCAGAAATAACGAATCAGTTCCGCAGCAATAATGCCTGCAACGGCTAAAGCGACCCAGTGCCAGTGGCGGAAGATGGGCTCGGGCAGCGCCGATGGCTCGACCGCATTGGCCTGATCGTATTGCTGCACCAACTCACGACCTTTATCGTAATCGTCGTTATTAACCATCACCCGCACGTAATTTTGTGCCGACAAGTCGCCGATGGCGCCCGTCAGATATTCACCTTCGATAAAAGCACTGATGCGGTGTTGCTGCATCATGCCCACAATCACATGGGCTTCGAGCATATCCGCCGCATTGTAGACACACTTCATACGCGATTCTTATTGTATTGTTGTTCTCTGATTATAGATCCCCGGCGACAATCTGTTCAGCACGACCAAGGTGGAAACGGTAAATCTGGAACGGGCCCTGTGCTTTCATCTCATCCCGGGACACACCAATCACCTGATGTAATGCCGAACAGGTGACGTAAAGATAACCGTCTGCTGCCAGACTGAAACCGTCCGGCCAGCGCAAGTCTGCGGAACGCAGCAAGGTCTGCAGCTCGCCATCGGGAGTGCGCCGGACAATGGCTGAATGCTCCAGATCGGATAAATACACATTACCGCTGGCATCAATGGCCATACCATCGGTCATGGTTTTTTCGCCCAGTGCTTCAACCCGCGACTCAAGCGTGGCATACGGTAGCTGCTTATCCTGCAGATCCGCCGTTTTCACACGATACAGCTGCTCAGCACTGATACCGGCAAAGTACAGCCATTCTCCCTGCTGATCTAAGGCAATGCCATCCACACCGGGATTCACGGTAAAGGCGTTAAATAAGGTCATCGCACGTCCCTGAACCACCGGCTGGTAATCTCCGGCGGCCACGGTGTGACTACCGTGCAGATGGCGCCAGCTGTCCTGCTGTTGTCGGTCGAACACCACCAGTGCCGGAGTACGGGCAATCAGACTGGCATCGGTAATATAGAAGAAACGGCCATCCGGGCTGATGCGGAAGTCGTTAGCGTGGGAACCCAATGGGAAGACGTTACGTGGAAAGCGATATTCCTGCAGCAACTCACCGGAGTTGATATCAAACGCCAGAAAACGCACGCGGCTGAGACCATGACGACCGTTATCCAACAGCCACAGTTCGTTGTTATAAAGACGCAGCGACAGCACTTCATTCAGCGCCTTTTCGTGCTCTCCACCGGGTTGCCATTGTGTGTTGGGAAACGCATGAGCAGAACCATCACGCCATTCTGCAACATTCACTTCCGGCCCGGCTTCCGGGTGGAAGGTAAAAAAGATACGGCCGTTATCAGCAACGGCGATATTTCCCGGCGGCGATGGCAGCTCTGCCACCACTTCCAGCTCCGTTGAAGGCAGCAGTGGTGTCGAGGTTAAATCGGGGAACTGACCATTGGTGAAATAGGCATAACGCACGCCAGCAAACCCGGCAACCAACAGTACAACGATGAGCATAAGCCAACGAGCAAACATCCGGCATCCTTCTTATTCTTGTTAACTGCGCGCACACTAACAAAGAACGGAACAGCTGTTAAGGCACAGGCCTGCAAAACCAACAGCCGTTAGCCCTGTTCAAACCGACACTCGTCACATCTTCCATTAACATAATCCACATCGATCTTGCCGATCGGCGCCAGCGGGTGAGCTATCACGCTATTTAAGGTAAAGTGCGCCTTTGTTTCTGTCGGAAGTTCATCATGTCGTTACCGGTGATATATCAGGACGATCATCTGATCGCCATCAACAAGCCCAGCGGGTTATTGGTTCACCGCAGCGAAATTGATCGCCATGAAACCCGCTTTGCTCTGCAGCTGGTGCGCAATATGCTCGGCCACCATGTTTTTCCGGTACACCGGCTGGATAAACCAACCTCGGGTGTGCTGCTGTTTGCTAAAAGCTCCGAGATCGCCAGCAAGGTCGTGGATCAATGGCGTGAGCGAGCGGTCGACAAACGTTATCTGGCGCTGACCCGCGGGTACTTCCCGGAATCGGTTCATCTCGATAAAGCCATGTCACCACCGGTCGACAAGTACGCCAAACACGAAACCATTAAGCCGCCGCAGGAAGCCATCACCGATTTCCGCTGCCTGGCGCAGATCGAATTACCAATCGCCATCGATAAATATCCGCAGTCGCGCTACTCGCTGGTGGAAGCCATTCCGAAAACCGGCCGCAAACATCAGATCCGTCGTCACCTGAAACATCTGGCTCACCCGATTATTGGTGATGCCCGATATGGCAAAGGTAAACACAGCCGCTATTTCCGCGATCATTTTGAAGCGCCACGGCTGTTGCTGCACGCCTGGCAACTGACCATGGAACATCCGGTCAGTGGCGAAGAGCTGGTGCTGACCGCCGAACTGGATAACGTCTTCCGCCGTCTGGTGAAACGGTTTGACTGGCAACAGCAGCTGCCGCAACCATTGCAGGACTTCAGCCATGAGGTTGACCCTGCCATGGACGACTTTTTCGTTGAGCGTGACGAACCCACCGCGGTATCCGACATTCCACCTCCTCCGCCACTGGCGGAATAAGTCCAGCAAGCCTGGCAGTGGATCTTCAACTTTCGCTGCCAGACTGAACAATTCCCCGCGACCGCTCACCGTGATGGATCAATGACTGTGGATAAAAAACTGGATGATTTTTTTACAAATGGCTCCAGCTCAATAACCACGCGCCTTGCAGCCAAATGTGTATAAATACGGCTAAAAATTTTTTTAATACTTTCAACCGCTTAGGGAAAACACCAAGACAGCGACAGGTTATTGACTTTGAGAATAAGTATTAGTTGCAAGGTAAAATCTCTGTGTATAAGGCAGTTTTTGTCGACTTCAGGCCCTTGACTTTGATCGCTCGGTTTTAGCCGGGGAAAACCCATACGAATTCTTTCTGGTGTGATTTTCTGCCGTTATGGTTGCCCACAGTTTTTGTGGATAATTCTGTGCTTAACCATCATAAAAAGCGCCCGAAGTGCGATAAAACCTCACCCCTAGTCAAATTGATCACTTTTTAAACAGTTTAAATTTTTCTATACTTTTCAATGAGTTATAAATTGCAATAGTTGTTTTACGAAAAATCCGAAGAAAATCCGGTGGATTTACAGCGCTGCATCGCCAATGTGCATAAGCGACACCAAATGCGCAAAAGCAGTGCCAGAAACAGGCAATAACCACAAAATAAACAAGGCTTAAATCAACTACGACAACAGCCACGGTTAATCATGGCCTGCAAGGTAAGTGGATACTTCTTCACAGATTCTGTGGATATCTCAGTGGACAAGCATTAGAAAACAGCACCCAATGCCCGGTTTTATAAGGCCGGTGACAAATTGATGCATTTTTACTCAATTTAAAAAAAGCTTGAAAAACAACAGATTAGAAAACAACCAAACGAAGGTGCCAAAATTACGTGGCGAAATCGACAAGCCAGTCAGCCAATGTTAATAAGCCTTGATGCCCAGCTTCAGTAACGCCTTTGTCAGCAGATTATCGAGGTTTGCCAGATCTTGCTCACGTATCTCAGATACCGCCAGCCCGGCTGCCGTTAGCTGTTCCAGCCGCTGCATCTTACGGCGCAGAAAATCTGCACTTGGCTGCCCTTTTGGGTATCCCCAGAATTCAATAATCAGCCCCGGTTGTGGCAGATAGAAATCGACGGCGACGGTTTGTGGTGACTCATCTTCGGCAGTCTGGGAAGCCAGTGCCGTTACTGCAACAGGGCGCTCACAGGCGTAACTGATGCGATGCAGATAACACCAGTTGGCAATCAGTCGCTCACCAGGGTTTCGGCACTGGCGCCCATCCAGACTGCGGCAGTCCGGGTTATCAGGATCAAGCTGAGCAATTGCGGCCTGCCAGTCAGGTCGTTGTTCGATTGTTTGAGGCCAGCTGACGTAAGTTGCGCCCTGCTCGGTTTCTTTTTTAACGCCACCCAGCGATTGGCCCACTGCGGTCAGTTGCCAGCCCGAAGCAACCGCTTCGATCCAGCCCAATTCCGCCAGCAATAAGTTAACCAGCCGTGCCGGAGCGGCAACTGGTTTTGCCAGTGCAGTAGCGCTGAGCTGCTTTTCTTCCATGGTTGCCAGCAGGCGATGTTGTAACAGAGATTCTGGCCAGACGATGTAGCGGCCGTATTTGTCCGATTGCAGGTATTCACCGCCCTCAAACTCGCCTTTCGCCGTCAGCTGGTAATGGTTTTTACCATCTTCTCCTTTCTCGCGAGTAAGCCACTGCCGCTCTAACAGCCGCTCAAATAACATACGGCTATCAATGCCCGCTTTTTTAGCCAGGCGTGTGGTTGATAACTTCTGCGAACGTGCCTCAGCCACCGTTGCCACACTCCTTCTTGTAACGTGCTACCAGTTCTTTGCGATAGGCAGCACCTTTGGCTTCATCCATATATTCGCGCTCACCCTTATCGTTGGTGGTGTAGATAGCATTGGCGCGTAACATCTCATCACGCTTTGCCGCCAGGCGTTTACACATGGCCGCCTTACGCTCTTTTGCGGCTTTGGCTTTGGCGCGTTTCTCTTCACGCTGCTGACGTTCATCCGACAGCGTTTTCAGTAATTGTTGTTGCCGGCGAGCACGGTCAGCTTCATTGGCAACCGGTTCATTACTGGTACGGGGGGCAATTTTTAATTCGACTTTTTCAGCCGAGGTCGGCTTCTTACGCGGTGGCTGATCACCAAAATGGACTTTGCCATTTTCATCAACCCACTTGTACACCTGCGCCTCAACAGCGCCAGCAGTCATCAATAGACTGATTAAAACCGTTAATCCATATTTCATTATTCTGTACTCCATTTAATTCTGTGCCGATCATAACCCGATTAATCTGAGCTGGCACGACCTGGTGACTGACCACATTCCGCCAGCCAGTTCTGCCAGGCTTTAACGTGACGCAGATTCATTTGCTCAAACTGTTGTTTCTCGAGTTGCAGCGACTCAAACCACAATAAAAACTGCGGGTGCGGCGACAGCTCAGGGCTGAGATTGGTCGCTAATGATTTAACCGCCTTTAATCGTGGCCATAATTCATTGCCGAATTTATAAATGCGCCCGAGATACGGCTGCAGCTGAGCGACATAAAACTGATTAAATACGTTACGCAGATATTCCGCCTGTTTTTTCTCCACGCCGTTGCTGCACAAACTTTTCTTTTGCTGACTCTGCTCCAGCATCAACGCAGCACGATATAAGCTCGGCGTCATAATTCGCAGACTGTTACGCCAACGGCTTAACGATTCAGCCAGATGTAACTGCTGTAGCTGCTGCTCCATATCAGAATCGGAATAAACGTAATTCTGTTGTTGCCAGTCAAGCCCCTGATCGATGGCATAATCCAGCGCCACCAGCCCCGGGCGCAAATGACCCGGCGAAGCTCCCCCCTGCTCCAGCGGTTCACGACTGCCAGAAATATACGATTGCCATTCAGCAGCGGCAAACCAGGCATTCCACCAGATTTTTAATGCCTGCTGACGTTTTTGTTGCAACGCCTGACTCAATAACTGCGCCAGCTCCGGGTTACTGCTTTGTAATGCCTCGATACAGGCTGGCGCCAACAGCAGGAAGTCCCGTTCCAGATGCATTTTCTGACTGGCAGGTGCCAACTTGCCTAACTGGCTGTTTTTGTAGCCCAGCGACTGTGCCAGCTCGCAGGATTGCAGTTTCAGAAAATCCAGCAATGAGACCTTACCGGATTCAATCAGATAGCTTTGCTGCTTCACCTGGGTCAACGGCGGAGGGTTATTAAGGAATGAGGGATCGTCCGGCAGATTTTCAGCAGTAACCCGGGCGATTCGTTCGAGATAGTCCTGTGCAATCTCGTCCGGGGATGGGCTACAGGCAGCCAGCGTCAGAGAAATAAAAATTAACAGCCATTTCATAGATTAACCGTCCGATTTCAGCCATGCGGTTCTGGCAATCAACATGTGTTCCAGTGTAAAAGTTTATCGGTCTGACGAACAGCCAGCGGTGAACATCGCCATGGGTGATAGTTGCGACTACCTCCGATGAGCGTGATTATCAAATCTTGATCAATATCAGCGTTTTCTGGCGTTAACCTGATAGCCTGCGGCCAGATTCTCGCGTTTTTTGCTCCGGAGCCCGATATGAAACCAGCCACCGATTTCCAACAACCAACCACGCTACCTGCGTTATTGCATGCCGATGTTGCGATTGTTGGTGCCGGCCCCGCCGGGCTGAGCTTTGCATTGTGTCTGGCCAACTCCGGACTGAACATCACCATCGTCGATCAACAACCGCTGGCTGCCATCGCGGACCCAGCCATGGACGGGCGCGATATCGCCATGAATCATTTATCCAAAGGTATCCTTGAAGAGCTGGGCGTCTGGCAACGTTTTCCGGCGGGCGAAGTACACCCGTTAAAGGAAGCCAAAGTCATCGACGGCAACTCACCTTACACCCTGCACTTCGAACGCAGTGATGATCCGGTTGCACCTTTGGGTTATCTGGTTGCCAACCATCAGATTCGCAAAGCCTTGTACCAGCAGGTTATTGAACACGAAAATATTCGCCTGATCACGGAGGCCAGCGTCACCAATGTGCATACCAACGCGGCGGATGGCGTTATTGAACTCACTGGCGAACAAGGTCAATCAACACTGAGAGCGTCACTGGTGGTTGCGGCCGATAGCCGTTTTTCCGCTGTACGCCGTATGATGGGCATCTCGGCACGAATGAAAGATTACGGCCGGGTAATGATGGTGTGTAACATGGAGCACGAACGTGACCATGAAAACACCGCCCGTGAATGCTTCTTTTATGGTCGTACCTGCGCCATTTTGCCGCTGGGGCCAAACCGCTCATCGATTGTGATCACCACTCCGTCATCACGCTCAACTGAACTGACCAATCTGAATGACGAAGACTTCACCCGCGAAGCTGAAAATATGCTCAGCCAGCGTTTAGGCAACATGAAACTGGTCACAGAACGCTACTCTTATCCGTTGGTTGGCGCCATGTCGAACCGTTTTATCGGCCAGCGTTTTGCCTTAATTGGTGATGCGGCGGTGGGAATGCACCCGGTCACGGCCCACGGCTATAACCTCGGACTGCGCTCTGCCGACACACTGGCGCAACAGATCATCAAAGCTCAGCAGTCCGGCAAAGATATCGCTTCACAGTGGGTACTGGGTAATTACGAAGTACGCCATAAACTGTTAAGCACACCCATTTATGACGGCACCAATCTGGTGGTGAAGATGTTCACCGATGATAACCCGATGGCCAAAGTTGCCCGTAAAGTGGCACTGCGCTTTGGCAATAACTTTAAACCGTTTAAAAATCTGGTGACTCAGCGCCTGATTCAGGAACGCTGATTCGGAAACGTCAGCAGCCAGTGGTTACCTGTCGCACAACGGGAGCGATAACAACCGTCAGATAGCTATCGTAGGATACATAACAGCCGGTATTGATGATTTGTTGAGCGGTAGCGCCCGTGGCAATCACATCGGAGCGGGTCATATACAGTTCGCGGGTGATCAGACCGTTTTCAGAGCCATTAATGATGGTGTTAAAGGTCCAGTTATCCAGATCGATGTCCATGGCTTCGAGAATTTCCGGAACACCATCACCGCTGCCAAAGCTGCTCCCCGGGGCATCAAAATCAAGAGCCACCGGGTAGCCCTGGTCGAATAACACACCGTTGGCGATAAAGCCGTTATTTAAGCCACCAGCGTCCTGATTGACCCGGGCGATGGTGTGTTGTGTCGCCGCTGTTGAATTAAACGTGCCGGCTAACCCTTCTAATGCAGCAATACGTGCTTCGTCACGGAGATCGGCAAACCGTGAAATAACAAAAGCCGATAAGATTCCCGCAATAACAACCACCGCAATTAACTCAACTAAGGTGAAACCTTCAGAGTTTTTCTGCATTTTCATAACCCGCAGTCCAATACTAATAACCAAAAGACACAATCTGTTATGAAGATTAGTCGATAAGGTGAGGTGACTGTAGGAACAAATTGTTATTTTAGTTAATTAACCCGCGCGATCCTGCCAACAGCGTTGTCTGGCGCCAACGGCAACAAGCGCGACACAAGCGACTGTGACCAAAAATAACTACGACCAAAAGTAACTGCGAACGGCCCAGCGTTCTTAGAAAAGCAGATCACTTTCGGGTTTACACGACGATTACACCCAGCCAACATGGCAAAATTTCCCATTTATTGCATAATGGTGGCATGAATCAGCTGCAAACCCCTTCCCGTTTGTTATCGGTGGTACGCACCATATTGCGTCCACTGGTCCACCTGTTACTCCGGTATCAGGTGACGTTTCCCGTGCTTATGCCAATTCTGAAGCAGCTGTATGTTGATGTGGCAGAGCAGGATTTCCCCATCGATGGCAAAAAACAAACCGAAAGCCGCTTAAGCCTGCTGACCGGTATTCACCGTAAAGACGTCAAACGCCTGCGCCAGGAAGCCGCGGAACATATTGAAGCTCCGGCTTCGGTCTCGCTAGGCGGGCAAATGGTGGCGTATTGGCTCAGCACTCCGGGTTATCACAAAAAAGGTAAACCCCAGCCGTTATTACGTCAGTCTCAAACCCCCGGTGATATCAGCTTTGAAACTCTGGTAGAAACCGTTGGCCGCCAGGATATTCGTCCACGTGCGGTTCTGGATGAATGGCTAAGACTGGGCGTTGTCCGGGTTATTAAGCAAAACGACAGTGACGATAAAATCGAGCTGTGTAATGAAGCCTTTATTCCCCGTGATGGCGAAGACGAAAAGTTATTTTATTTCGGACGAAACTTGTCTGACCACATTAAAACCAGCAGCCATAATTTATTACCCGACAGCGAACCGAGACTGGAACGCAGCGTCTATTACGGCAGCTTATCCGCCGAAGCAGTAGACGAGTTACACCACTTCTATCGCGAACAAAGCATGGAACTGCTGAAAAAAGTGAATGAAAAAGCCCGCGAGTTAAAACAAAACTCGCCTGGTGACTATCGAATGAATGCCGGCGTTTATTATTGCCAGGAAAGGAATGAGGAAAATAATGAACATTAATATCGCGATGTTTTCCGCGCTGCTGTTAACTGCTGTTAGCACTCAGGCTGGCACTGAAATAGAAGGCATTGGAGGAACCGGCCAGCGACCGGGCGAAGATGGTTTTGGTGGTACCGGTAAACAACAGGGTGGTCAGCGCCCGGAGTTTCCACAACGGCCTGAAATGCTGGAATTACCCGCACTGGAAAGGCCACAACGTCCAGAAACATCTCGCCCTGAGATTGTCCGACCGGATACCGGAGAAGTGTCTGACGGTGCCAGTGAACCGCCGGCTGGAGACGTGCGTAAATAATTCAGCGGCGCTTAAATTTCGGTGCGGCTTTAATTCCAGTGCCGCTGCCGAAAACAGAAAGACCTCAGAAGCGGACACTCAGACCCACACTCCAGTCACCGTCCGCTTCAGCACTGCCGTACGGTGACCAGTGATAGTCCAGCCACTCGAAACCAGCCATTAACGTAATCGCATGATTGTTATCGCGGCCAGGTTGGCTGGCTTCACTGCCATCATAAAACAATGAATAGTCGGCCAGTTTTATTCCAGCCCCCCAACGCCAGCTGTTCTGCAAATCAAACTCGCGACTTTTACCACGCTGGCGATAACCCAGATACGACCAGTAAACACCCTGCTGCCATTGCTGCAGCAATTGCAGCCGAATCCCCTGATCAACACTGCCGGTACCCAATGAATCCTGCGCTTCGGCGGTTGGCAACTTCAGACGAAAACGTACGTCCCACCAATGGGATAACCAGAGCCGCTGAACCAGATAGGTGGCCGACAGCCAGCTGTCTGTGATTCCTTGTTTACCGTCGCTGTAACGCAACCAGCCGGAACCGGCTTTTAACCGCCAGTGCTGTAGTCGCCAGCTGCCACTGAGGCTGACCTGGTTCCAGGAATCCGAACGTATATCATCCCCTTCGCCATAATGCACTCCCAGCTGGGCCGAGCTGAACTGCAGCTCATTCTTCTGCTCACCTTTCTGCCCGTTTTTCTGCTTACTGCCGACCTCTGCTTCATTCGCATGCAGCCCAACACTCACGCTGCTCAATAATCCAACCAGCAACGACACAAACCAATAACGCACCACAATCCCTGATATCCGGCAATTCAAAGGCGCTGATTGTATCAGCTCAGCAGTGTTTTTGTTCCAGAAGCTCGGATGCCTGGGTTTACAAGCCACTGACTTGATATGGAAATTTTTCCCACTTATCATCCAAACAATAAATGGTAAATTTTCCCATAAACGGATTGGAGATTGTTATGCGCCCTTATGTGACCAGTGCCATCCTGGCAGCCAGCCTGGGGTTAACGGCATGTATGTCGGATAATAAAAACTCAGACAAGATTGATGTCGACAACGCTCTGAAGAACAGTACGCAACTGGAGGCCTACCTGAAAAAAGGCCTGATTGGTGATATGGACGGTCAGCGCCGCAATACTGGTGAACCGGTTGCGGAAGCTGCGCAAGATTCCGCCAGTGGTGGTAGCCAGCCTGATTTTGGCAACAACAGTTCAACCACCAACACTCAGGAAAGCAATGTCGATGAAGCCGACATGGTGAAGCAAAACGGAGACTATCTTTACGCCTATTCACCGCGTAATTTCCGTACGTCGCAAAACGGACAAGGCGGTAGTAAACAAGCGATCCGCGTGTATCAAACACGAACCAATCCGGTGCGCAGCAGTAAAGTCGGCGACTATGAGTTACCGCAGCACTTTTACCAATTCCACGGGATGTTCCTGCATAACCAGGAGCTGATCACCTTATCTCAGGAAGGCACCGTTTCGATTTATCACGGCCCGGCTGTTGCCGTCGACGCTACGATCGAACCCGAAGCTGCAAATACCGACATCTCAGCCACCAGCCCGATACCAACTACCGATCAGATGCTGAAAGCATCACTGACATTCCTCAATCTTGATAACCCGGCACAGCCACAAAAACAGACCCAACTGGAATTTGAAGGTGACATCGTTGCCAGCCGTCGGGTAGGCAATTTTCTGTACGTTGTAAATCGTTTCCAGCCGCTGGTGTTACGCACTCAGGAAGACTATCGCGATCAGCAAAACTGGGTCCGCAAAGTCATCGATACCCCACTAGAAAAATTGCTGCCGCGTTACTGGGTGAATGGCGAATTAAAAGGCACGTTATTTAACGATTCCGGCTGCTACCTGCCCGATCTGCAACAACAAGGCGGTTACCACAATATCGTTACTCTGCTGAAAATCGACTTATCCAACCCAACCAGCTGGCAGGCCAAATGCAGCAGTGGCCGTGTGAATGATGTATACACCTCGGACAACGGCTTATTTTTAGCCGCTGGCTATTACAACAAAGGCACACGTATCGATCAGTTCTCAATGGACGATTTGTCGTTGCAGGCCAGCGGTCGCATTCCGGGCTTTTTACAGTGGCCAATGCCCGCCTTCCGTATGAGCGAAAAAGACGGCTATTTACGGGTGCTGGTTTCCAACCGTGATTTTATTGCCCTGCCTGAGCCGATTGACAGCCCGGTCGCGCTGGAATCAGACGCAGTGCCAGCGGGTGATAACATCCCACCATCCTGGTCTGATGCCCGCCACCGCTTATACGTACTTAAAGCCAATGCTCAGCAACAATTTGACCAGGTTGCTGTTATTCCTAACCGGGAACAAACCACCATCATTGGTAAGCCCGGCGAGCAGGTAAAATCCGTAGGTTTCCGCGGTGATCGTGCCTATATCGTCACCTTCCGCCAGACGGACCCTTTGTATGTGATTAACCTTAGCCAGGCCGATAAACCGTTTGTTGAAGGCGAACTGGAAATTGAAGGCTTTTCACAATATCTGCATCCGCTGTCAGACAATTTATTACTTGGCCTGGGTATCGATGCCAACAGTGCCGGTCGTACTCAGGGCTTAAAAGCGACTTTGTTTGATGTCAGCAACCCGGCCGCACCAACTGAGATCAACTCCCAGTTGTTTGCTGATGATCGATCCCATGCGGAATACCTGTACGATCACAAAGCGGTCAGCTTCCTCGACAGTGCGGATCAACAAACCACCCGCATCGCTTTCACCTGGAGCAACTGGAACCGCACCCGCATTAACCACATGCGTGTGATCGACATCGATAAATCCAGTAAGTCGATGAGCCTGGTGACCGACCATATTTACGCGAATGGCGGCGAGCAATCTTACGAGCGTTACAGCCGTGCAGCGTTACATGCCGATGGCGTACATCTGGTTCAGGATGGTGAAGTGACCTCAGGGCCGGTTTCCAGCTTTCACTGAGCACGACTGACGACATAATCCATTTCCCTTCGGCTCACCGATAGCAAACCTGTTGTGGTGGCAGGTTGCTATCCGTGAGCCTTTTTTCTTTCATCCGTCACTGCTGTCACCTGCCGTCAGTAGCCGCCGCTCCATCGCAGACTTTTAATAATCTGACGCTCAACTTTCCAGCCTCAATTCGCTAAACTAGCGCGCTGTTTTTATTGGTACTTTCCAGATACCCATTGGAGTCAACGCATGGTCAGCCCGTTACAGCCCGATTGCCCAAGTAAAGCCGCAGAACGCCGCTTCTGGGGAGACCTGCACGGCGCCAGTCAGGCGCTGGCGATTGCCAGTGCAGCGAGCAATCAGAAAGGTCTGACCTTAGTTGTGACCCGTGATCCGAACACCGCTCTGCGCTTAGAAGAAGAGATTCGTTTCTTCGCCAGCGAGCTGCCGGTATTACACTTCCCGGATTGGGAAATCCTGCCCTACGATGTGTTTTCTCCACACCAGGATATTGTCTCCCAGCGTATCGCCACCCTGAGTCAGCTGAGCGATTTAAAACAAGGCGTTCTGATTCTGCCAATCAGCACCCTGCTGCATCGTTTACCGCCAGCCAATTTTTATCAGGGCCAGAGTTTTGCGTTGGATATCGGAGCCAACTTCGACGTTGACGCGACGCGTTTGAAACTGGAAGCCGCCGGTTACCATTGTGTGGATACCGTCTACGAACACGGCGAGTTTGCGGTGCGTGGTTCGATTATGGATATCTTCCCCATGGGCCAGGAGATGCCCTTCCGTATCGAATTATTCGATGACGAAATTGAAACCTTGCGTACCTTTGAGCCCGATAGCCAGCGTACCGTCGAAAAAGTCGATTCCATCCGTATTTTACCGGCACGGGAATTTCCACTAAACACCACGGCCATTCGTACGTTTAAAGGTCGCTGGTACGACTTCTTTGAACAAGACGGCAAGCAGTGCCCGATTTATACCGATATTGCCGATGGTATCGCTCCGGCCGGTATAGAGTATTATCTGCCGCTGTTTTTTGACGATGATTTAGGCAACTTCTTCGATCACCTGCCAAAAAACACCCTGGTGATTCACGACAGTGAGCTGGAAGCCTCGGTTGAACATTTCCGCAAAGACGTGGAAGAACGCTACGAAAGCCGTCGCTACGATATCCAGCGCCCGATTCTGGCACAGAGCCATTTATTCCTGGCCGCCGATCAGTTATTCAGCCGCTTAAACGAATTTCCACGAGCCCAATGGCACGATAAAGACTTACCGGATCGGGCTGGCGCTACGGCGTATGCAGCGGAAAAAATGGTGGATATCAGCGTTGATTCGCGTCTTGAGCAACCGTCACAACGCCTTGAATTCTGGTTAAAGGAAAATGCCGCCGATCAGGGTGGTAACCAACGGGTTTTATTCTGTGCTGAATCCGCCGGTCGTCGTGAGGCATTAAAAGATTTATTGCGCCGTATAGAAGTTCGCCCACGGGAAATCGACAGCTGGGATGAATTTGCAACAGGTACAGATGCGCTGGGCATTATTATCGGCCCAATTGAGCATAGTGTGCAGCTGACCGAAGATCAGCTGGTGATCATCACTGAAAACGAATTATTTGGCCAACGTATTCAGCAACGTCGCCGTCGTACCAAGAAAACCACCGATGCGGATTTAATGATTCGTGATTTATCCGAGTTACAGCCGGGCTCTCCGGTGGTGCATCTGGATCACGGTGTTGGTCGCTATTTAGGCCTGGAAACATTGGAAGCCGGTGGCCAGACCAACGAATTTTTAATGCTGGAATACGCCACCGGTTCAAAACTATACGTACCGGTGTTATCGCTGCATTTAATTTCCCGTTATGGCGGTGGTGATGAAAGTACCGCACCGCTGAATAAACTCGGCAGTGAAAAATGGGCAGCAGCGAAACGTAAAGCGGCAGAAAAAATCCGCGATACTGCTGCTGAGTTGTTGGATATTTATGCTCGTCGTGAAGCGAAAAAAGGTTTCGCCTTTGATAAGCCCGACGATGATTATCATCGTTTTGCCGCCGGTTTCCCGTTTGAAGAAACCCCGGATCAGCAGGCGGCGATTGAAGCTGTCATTGGTGATATGACCGGCAAACGCCCAATGGATCGTCTGGTGTGTGGTGATGTGGGCTTTGGTAAAACCGAAGTGGCGATGCGTGCGGCCTTTATGGCGGTACAAAGCGGTAAACAGGTGGCAGTGTTAGTACCGACTACCCTGCTGGCGCAACAACACTATCAGAACTTCGCTGATCGTTTTGCCGAATGGCCGGTAAAAGTCGACGTGTTATCGCGTTTTAAATCGGCGAAAGAAACCCAGGCATCGCTGGATAAAATGCTGGAGGGTAAAACCGATATCGTGGTAGGTACCCATAAACTGCTGCAGAAAGATGTGAAGTTCGACCAGCTCGGGTTATTAATTATCGACGAAGAACACCGCTTTGGTGTGACACAAAAAGAGCGCATTAAATCCCTGCGTGCCAACGTCGATATTCTGACCTTAACCGCCACGCCAATTCCACGTACGTTAAATATGGCAATGGCGAGCATTCGCGATTTATCGATTATTGCCACGCCGCCTGCCAAACGTTTAAGTGTGAAAACCTTTGTTCGCCAGCACGATGACGCCACCATTAAAGAAGCGATTCTGCGGGAAATCCTGCGTGGTGGTCAGGTGTATTACCTGCATAACGAAGTCAAAAGCATCGAAAAAGTCGCACGTGAATTAGGCGAAGCCATTCCCGAAGCGCGTGTCACCTTTGCCCATGGCCAGATGAGTGAGCGCGAATTAGAAGGTGTGATGGGCGACTTCTATCACAAACGTGCCAACGTGCTGGTGTGTACCACCATTGTTGAAACCGGTATCGATATTCCATCGGCGAATACCATGATTATCGAACGGGCCGATAAATTCGGTTTGGCGCAGCTGCACCAACTGCGCGGCCGTGTTGGTCGTTCGCATCACCAGGCGTATGCGTATTTATTAACGCCGCCACCAAAAACCATGACCAAGGATGCGGAGAAACGTTTAGAAGCGATTTCTTCCGCCCAGGATCTTGGCGCTGGCTTTATGCTGGCGACCCACGATTTAGAAATTCGTGGTGCTGGTGAGTTATTGGGCGACGAACAAAGTGGTCAGATCGAAACCATTGGTTTCACCCTCTATATGGAGATGCTGGAGCAGGCGGTGAACGCGATTAAATCCGGCAAACAACCGGGTGATGATCTGGTACTGAATCAGGGCACCGAAGTGAACCTGCACGTACCGGCGTTAATTCCGGCGGATTACCTGCCGGATGTGAATGGTCGTTTAACCCTGTACAAACGTATCGCCAGCGCCCGTGATGAAGCCGAATTAAAAGATCTGCAGATCGAAATGATCGACCGTTTTGGTCTATTGCCGGATGCGGTGAAAAACCTGTTCCGCCAGACTGCGCTGAAACTCAAACTGACACCACTGGGCATTGCCAAACTGGATGCCAGTGACGAAGCCGGTCGTATCGAATTTGCCGCACAAACCAGTATCGACCCGTTTACTCTGGTCAAACTGGTGCAAACCAAGCCCGGCAGTTATAAACTCGAAGGCGGCCATACATTGCGCTTCTTCTTTAATATGCGCACCATGGATCAACGTTTTAATGTGATCGAACAAGTGGTCACCGAATTGCAAAAGGACCCTAACTCGTGAGTTTCCTTTCCTCTTTACGCCGCAGCGCCGCAGTTTTTTCGTTATTACTGCTGTCTGCCGCTCTGCTTCCGGCAACTACGCTGGCAAACCCATGGTATCGCGTGGAAGTTATGCTGGTTGCTTATCAGGATGAAGAAACCATCGATCATGAGTTATGGCCGGATGCCATCACCAGCGAACCACCTGCTTTCGAAATTGCCGACGAAATCGATAATACCCAGCACAGCTATGACTGGTGGTTAAAGCCACAAGCAGATGGTTCTGAAGCCACTGCTCTCTGGTCGAAATTTGGCGTGGAAAAAACACCGGACAGCCAGTTCCCACAGCCGTTAACTCAGCTGGACTATCTGATTTTTGCCGACAAAGCCGCCAAGATTAATCGCCGCAAAGATATGGAAGTGATCTGGCACCAGGCCTGGATTGAACCGGTTCAGAGCGAAGATAAAGCGATCAAACATCCAATCGACGTTTCATTGAAAGACAAGCTGGACATTCAGCTGCGTGGCACCATTCAGCTGCATGTCAGCCGTTATCTGCACATCAATACCGATCTGAATATTCAGCATTATGAGCTGGCTGAACCGAATGAATTAGCGGCGCTATCTTTGCCTGCTTCCAGTAATGAAAAATCAGATTACCGTGCCGATTTATTGAGTGGTAGTGAAGTCTCCTTGAGTGAGCCTCAGCTAGCTCCGATTCGTTCGGCCAAAATCCAGCAAAGCCGCCGCATGCGTAGTAAAGAATTACACTATGTGGATCACCCTATGCTGGGCTTAGTGGTGAAAGTCATTCCGATTGAAACGAAAGAGGATGTTTTGCCTCCGGAAGATGGCAAGAAATAGAAACCACTCTTATTAATTACTTGGGAATGGCTCTAATATACGGATAACAATATTTAGCCATTCTCTCGTCTGATTGACTTCCCAATCATCAATTTCTTCTCCTGATTTTTCTTTTCTTCTATATATCTCAAGTAGTGTACTAGATTTAGTAAGAAGCTCGTTCCATTGAATATAACATTCTTCACTAATTATCGAAGCTAGAGTTAAATTTATTCCAAGCAAATGTTCTTTTGATTTAAGTAACTTTAGAAACCCGCCCGTAATCGTCATCAATTGATTTTCTTCGGGCGTTAATATAATTGAATCAACTTGCTTTCGCCTAAGCCGGAAACTCAATTCATGTAGCTGATTTCGAATCTCAACAGCTTCTGCAAGAGAAAGGTGTTTATCAGAGACCAAATTAGGTGATGGATAAGCTCTTCGGATGTCAAACAAGAGAGGTGCAACAAAATGGTTTAACAACACTCTCATATTATTTTGCTGCTTTCTTTGTGCGCTCTGTGCACGACGATACGATACTGCATCGAGAATAATATTAAATATTATCCCTGACAGCCCCAATGAGAATAGAGTATTTCCCAACAAAGACTGGCCATTATTATTAACTAATGCCCAACCAATGAATGCCATCGCCCCGAATGAGGTCAAGAGTAAAAAATATTTTTTAAGGAATAAAGAAATCTCATCTCGAATCACAATATAAGCCAAAACACTAATGTTTATTACTAACCAAATTAGACAAACGTATTCCATTACTCACTTACAATCTTTTGCTAAGAAGGGGATGATTATATACCCATCTCACCGCACCTAAGAAATCAGTTCAACATTTACTCAACCTTCCATCCAAGCTATCATCTAGATTCATTAACTCCTGCGGAGACTAAGCTATGGGCGAAGCAGCAGAATCTCTTATAAATCAAGCACTTGCTCTTACATCCAAAGAAAGAGCGATCATTGCTGAACAGCTCCTGTTAAGTTTAAACAAGCCCAATGAAGAGCTTGATCAGATATGGGCCAAAGAAGCAGAAGCCAGAGTTGAAGCACTTAACCAAGGCAAACTGAAAAAGGTTTCCGCCGATTCTGTTTTAGGAAAGTGATCAGTGAAGGTCTCTTTCCTTGACGTTGCTGCAACCGAATTTAGAGAAGCCTTCGACTATTACGAGTCTGAGCAAACAGGGTTAGGAGAGCGCTTCAAAATCGAAGTAAAAAATGCAATCTCCCGGATTACCACCCATCCAAATGCTTATCAAAAGCTGAGTAAACAAACACGCAGATGCCTGATTGCAAAATTTCCGTACTGCATCATTTTTCATCACAACCATAACGAAGTAACCGTTATTGCCGTTGCCCACCTTCATAGACAACCAGACTATTGGTTGTCGCGTTAGCAATAAGGTTCTGCCACACCAGCAATCAGAATATGAAAAGGCCAGCTATCACATCAGCAGGCCTTATACGCACAATCAAGATATTCCGAAGAGTCGAAACTCTAACCCGCCATTTTTTCTCTGCCATTCAGTAAAAAATCACTCACCACCGAAATCACTTCCGGATCCCTGATAATTCTGCGATGACCTAAACCCGAAGCCTTCCAGATTTCTGCGCCAGAAAGTTTGCTCTGAATTTTCTCCGCTGCTGCAAAAGGCACTTCAATATCATCTTCCGAGTGTATTAACAGTACATCCGGCTGACACGGCAACAACATATTTCCCACATCAAGTTGGGCAGCCGGCCGCCCAACCTTTTCTCCAACGCCGTGTATAAACAGTTTGGTTGGTTTATCCGGTAAGCCAACAAAGCCCGCAAAGGCTTGTAAGGTATCGAGCATATTGGCAGGAGAGGCAATTAATACGTAGCGCGGAATATTCACACCAGACTCGCGGGCAATGGCCAAACCAGCGCAGCCCATTGAGTGGCCAACCGCTGCAGCAAAAGGACCCAGCTCTTCACTGGCGGCACGGACCGCATTAGCAAATTCCACCGGATTGGTTTCCAGCCCACCGGAGTTGCCATGCATCGGTGCGTCGATAGCAATTACTTCATACCCCTGCTGTGATAACGACTCCGCAATCACACTCATCTGACTAGCGCGGCTCTCCCAGCCATGCATCAATAAAATCCGCTGCCCTGCTCCGGCCCATTTCAGTGCGCTGAGTTGGCGACCATAAGCACGACCAAAGCTGATTCTTTGTGCCCGGGATTCCGCCTGCTGTTCCCAGTCTTTTGCTGCAAAAGCCCGCGGCGATAGAAACAGTTTGACGCTTTGCTGCGCCGTTTTATGCGGCATCAGGCGCCCCATGATCTGGTTTTTACTTCTCAGTATCTGCATAACATTCATCGTTATTCACCTCAGTGTTAGCCGCTCCCTTATCGCCATTAACATGTATATACATATATCTGGCCAAATTTTTACATCGAAATAATCGCTTCGGTCAGTTCAACCAGTTGCTCGCTGGCCGCTTCGCCTAAGCGATCACTGACATCTTGTTGCGCCTGCTGCCAACGTTCCCTGGCTTGCTTAAAAATCGCTTTGCCATCCTCAGTAAGAGACACCATAGACACACGCCGGTCCTCTTCCCCCGGTCGGGTTTCAATATAACCGGCCTTTAACAGCAACTTCAGATTGCGTGTCAGAGTAGTTTGCTGCAACACCAGCACACCTTGCAGGTCTTTTTGCGAAGTTGCTTTCAGGTACCACAGTGCTCTTAAAACAGAAAATTGCGCAATGGTGATTCCCAGGTCGCGCAGATAGCCGTCGTAATGACTGGTCAGCACCCGATTAGCCTGACGCAGGCGCAGGTTGAAGCAAGGCTCCACACGCTTATCCAGTGCTCTTGGGTCGATACTGTCTGTCATAGGCCTTCTCAAATTCTGACGCTGCAGCAAAGTATATGTATATAAATGTATTTTTTACAAGCCCCTGCTCCGACAGAAATGGACGAATAATCAAATAAGAAAGACGTTAAAGCATTATAAATCCAGCTTTTCAGACGGATACTGGTGGGCCATAACAGTCGAAGCAGAAGGTAAACGATGGAATATTCATTATTACAGTGGCTGACCGGCGTGGCGCTACTGAGTACCGGCCTGATGACTGGTGTCTATTTTACCTTCTCCGTGTTTGTGATGGCCTCACTGCGGGCACTGCCACACGATCATGGTGCCAAAGCGATGATCAGCATTAATAAAGTGATTCTGACGTCAGCCTTTATGCCATTGTTTTTTGGCTCCAGCCTGCAGAGCCTGGCATTACTGTTCATCGGTGATGGACTGGTGCAGCTGGCTGCTGCCATTTATCTGCTGGGTATGTTTGTGATTACCGCAGTATTTAACGTACCTCTGAATAACCGGCTACGTGACGCACCGGAGCAACAGCTGAACGAAACCTGGCAGCAGTATTTGCGTCACTGGACTCGCTGGAATCATATTCGCACTCTCAGTTCTCTGATTGCAGCGACCTTGTTTTTACTGAGCTTGAGTGGCGACTGAAGTGGCTTACAATAGCCGGGCAGCCATTTCTGGAGCCCGCTATGCCCACCTTGCCTTCATTTTCTCAGCTACCTTCTTCACTAAGACCTAAGCCGCTACCACAGTTACGCCGCCTGTTATCCGGGTTGATCATTATCTCACTCGGTTTATTAACCGCCTGTGCCGGGACGTCGAAAAACGGCAATCAGAAAATCATTGTTGTTGGCGCAGGTATCGCAGGCCTTGCCGCAGCACAGCGGCTGAAAGAAAGCGGTCATCAGGTAACCGTGCTGGAGGCGCGCGATCGTATTGGTGGAAGAATATGGACGCTGCAGGTGGGTGATATCAAACTGGATATGGGCGCCAGCTGGATTCATGGCATCAACGGTAATCCCGTTTACGACCTGGCCCAGCAACTGAATCTGGATACCGTCGCAACCGACTACGACAATATTGTGCGTTACGACCATTCCGGCAAACAAACACAATTAAATGAGCTTGAAGTCGAACAGTTCTTTTCATCACTGAATCGCCAGGGCATACAAAACCCTGATAGCGCTATCGCCGAATTAGCGGCACAGGCAGACACAGCGGGTCTGTCGCCACAACAAAGAAATTACCTGATTAACACCACGCTTGAACATGAATACTCAGGTAGCAGCCAATCACTTTCTTTTGCCGCTCTGCAGGAAGGTGAAGAATATTCCGGCGGTGATGTTATTTTCCCCCAGGGTTATGCGCAGATTATTAACCACTTACAACAGGGCCTGAACATTCAGCTGCAACAAGCGGTAAAACAGATCAATTACCAGGAAGATCAGGTTATTGTGTCCACGTCCCAACAACAGGAATTCCGGGCTGATAAAGTGTTAGTTACCGTGCCACTGGGTGTATTAAAAAAGCGCGTCATTCAATTTAACCCGGTGTTGCCAGAAAGTAAGCTCAGCGCCATAGACCGTCTGGGAATGGGCACTCTTAATAAAGTGTATTTAAAATTTCCCTCCAACTTCTGGGGTACTCAACAAGATCTGATTGGTTTTATTGGCGAGGGAAATGGCCAATGGGCTGAGTGGCTGAATATTGCCAAATACATCGGTGAACCTGTTTTACTTGGCTTTAACGCCGCCAGCTTTGGTGAAGCCATTGAGCAGTTGAGTGATGCTGAGATCCAACAACAAGCCATGACCACTCTACACAAAATATATGGCGAGGATATTCCTCAACCTGAAAAAATCTGGGTAACACGCTGGCACTCCGACCCATTCAGCTACGGTTCCTATTCCTTTCTAAAAACCGGTTCACAGGCTAAAGACCGGGCGGAGCTGGGACAGCCAATTAACAATAAAGTGTATTTTGCTGGTGAAGCGATTAACCGGGATTACCCGGCAACCGTTCATGGTGCTTATTTATCCGGATTGGCTGCTGCCGAGTCGATGTAAAAGATAATCGCGACTCAGCCGAATTTGCTGTCACCCCTATCAAACTAAAAACGGTATTACCTCAAAGGAGCCTGCATTTTTGCAGGCTTTTTATTAGGCCTTTCTTCCTTTCGCTTTTCTCCCTCCTCCCTCCTCCCTCCTCCTTTCTCCTTTCTCCTTTCTCCTTTCTCCTTTCTCCTTTCTCTCTGGTGGTACCTCTTAATCTTCCTTTCACTTATCTGCGATTCGGGAAACACTATATATAGAACAAAATCAAACCTAAGACACAAGATATAGCCATAGAAATGAAAGCAGAGTTAAGAACGGATACACCTTATGTTGTTTTTCAGGAATGCCCTGGAGAAGTTACTCTGGCCTTTAGCTGTTATGGCTGCCCGCTTGCCTGCGACGGTTGTCACAGTCCGGAACTCTGGTGCGCCAGCAATGGACAACCCTTATCAGATCAGCAATTCCAGGCATGGCTTGATTGTTATCAGGGGCTGATTACTGCCGTGGTGTTTTTTGGTGGTGAATGGGCGGTGTTTAACCTGCAGCAAAAATTAAAAATTGCACGCCGTTACCGGATAAAAACCTGTCTGTATTCCGGCTTAAAACACATTTCCTGCCATCTGCGCCCTTATCTGGATTTCGTAAAACTGGGCCCCTGGATCAGCGCTCATGGTGGCCTGAACAACCCAAAGACGAACCAGCGTTATTACCAGTTAACCGACGGTGAAATCAGTGCTGACCTTACCTGTTTATTTCAGCAGGCTGATTAACTTCACAGCCGATTCATTGAAAAATCGTTGCCATTAATACCCAAGGAGATACGCCATGTTGCGCCTCACCCCAGACCAGATTCAGGAAAAACTGCAGTTTATCGATGACTATGTTCACGCCAGCAATGCGGCTCAGGGATCGAAGTATGACGCCAATGCCAACGTCACCCATAAAAATATTGCCACGCTCGAAGCCGAGTTAATGAAAGATGCGGTAATTCAGGTAAACCGGGCCAAGGTGAAAGAGAAAATTACCCAGCTATATGATGCACAGCTGGCAGAAGAGTACGAGCGCCAGATCAACAACCACGAAATCTATATCCACGACGAAACCAGTTTAAAACCTTACTGCGCCTCAATCACCATGTATCCGTTTTTATTACATGGGTTAACCAAACTGGGGGGCGAATCCAAAGCGCCTCAACATCTGGAATCTTTTTGCGGTTCGTTTGTTAATCTGGTGTTTGCTGTCAGTGCCCAGTTTGCCGGTGCGATTGCCACCGTTGAATTTCTGACTTACTTCGATCATTTTGCCGCACGCGATTATGGTGATGATTATCTGGAGACCAACACCAAATGCATCGCTAACCACCTGCAACATGTGGTGTACGCGTTAAATCAGCCTGCAGCAGCTCGGGGTTACCAAAGCGTGTTCTGGAATATTTCGATTTATGATCGGTATTATTTTGAATCCATGTTCGCCGATTTTGTGTTTCCTCACCAAGATGAACAAGGTGCGCTACAAAAGCCCGATTGGCAGCGGGTTGAGAAACTGCAGCGCTTCTTTATGGACTGGTTTAATGAAGAGCGTAAAAAAGCCATCCTGACTTTCCCTGTGGTGACTGCAGCCATGCTTACCGAGAATGGCGACTACAAAGACCCGGAGTTTGCCCAATTCTGTTTTGAGCAACTGGCACAAGGAAACTCCTTTTTCAGCTATTTATCCGATAATCCGGACTCGCTGGCTTCCTGCTGCCGTTTACGTAACGAGATTACTGACAATACCTTTTCTTATACCTTAGGCGCCGGTGGAGTCAGCACCGGCTCTGTTAATGTGATCACCATGAATATGAACCGCTTGGAGCAGGATGGTCGTGATTTAAACAGCGAAGTCGAAAAGGTTCATAAATACCAGCTGGCTTATCGCATGCTGATGGAAGACTACCGGGATCACGGCATGTTACCCGTGTACGACAATGGCCTGATTGATCTGAATAAGCAGTTCTTGACCATTGGGATCAATGGCATGGCAGAAGCAGCAGAGAGCCAAGGAATTTCAGTCGGTAATAACCCGGAATATAAAGCCTTTGTGCGCGACCGTTTACAGGTGATTTATCGGGCGAACCAGAAAGCCAAAAAAGAAACCGGAATATTATTTAACACCGAATTTGTTCCCGCTGAAAACCTCGGAGTTAAAAATGCTAAATGGGACAAAAAAGACGGCTATCAGGTTAACCGGGACTGCTATAACTCATATTTTTATCTGGTAGAGGACACAAACTGTAATCCGCTCGATAAGTTTATGCTGCACGGCGAAGAAATGGTCGAATATCTTGATGGTGGTTCCGCATTACACCTCAATCTGGAGGAGGCCTTATCGGCTAAACAATATCGCCAGCTCTATAAAGTAGCAGCCCATACCGGCTGCCAATATTTCTGCATTAATGTTCGCATCACGGTTTGTAATCAGTGCGATCATATCGATAAGCGTACCGTTTATCGTTGCAACAGCTGTGGCAGTAATAACGTTGACCATGCCACCCGAGTGATAGGTTATCTCAAACGGGTATCTGCCTTTAGTCAGGCACGTCAGCAGGAACACGATATTCGTTTTTATAAACGACAACACGCTGAGCAGACTGCGCTTTAACTGAGGATACTGTTCCCGGCTGACATCAGTCAGCCGAGAACAATACTACCATCAGCAGTAACATCAGAATCCAGAAGGCTGACATAAGCTGCCAGAACAATAATGGGCTGCGGGCCATCTCGATTTTTGGATCATCACGCAGGAAATCCGGGTTAGGATTTTTCAGGTCTTTAATAAAGTCGGCAATCGAGAAATAGCGTTGCTCGAGGTCGAATTTCACTCCCTTCTCCAGCGCCCGATCAAACCACAGTGGAATAATATGATTGTATTGGCTGGCCGTGTGATAACGCAGGCGATCATAGTCCGCCGCAGTGCGGCATTCTTCAACCCCTTCGCCATAGGGTAAGTGGCTGGTGAACAGCTCATAGGTGATGGTTGCTAACGCGTACAGGTCTCCCTGGGTTGCACTGTTTTTTCCTAATAAGTAATTCGGATCGGCATAACTGGCGGTACCTAAAACTCCCTCATGACGAATTGGGGTAAATACTTCAGCCAGACTGGCGACGTACACCGAACCAAAATCAACAATTTTGATCCGGTTATCGGCGTTAATCATAATGTTGGCCGGGCGCAAATCCTGATGCACGGTATCGTTGCGATGTAATGCCGACAACCCCAAAGCGATTTGCTCAACAATATTAATGGCAATCGCCGGATCCGGTTGTGGATTATCAGCGATCCATTGCTCCAGTGTTACGCCGTCCACCAGCTCCAGCAAATAATAGAGAAATTTTTTCTCACGTTTAACCTGCTTCACTTCCACCAGGTAAGGGCTGGAGATACGTTTTCCGACCCACTCTTCCTGAATAAAACGGTCGATATAGTGGTTATCACCCTCGTAATTCAGCGACGGCGTTTTCATCACCATCACATCACCGGATTCTGAATCGCGCACCTTATATAACTGGCTGCGGCTGCTGGCGTAAATTTCTCCCAGCACTTCAAAACCATCCAGCTTCATACCGGCTTCCAGCGCAGGCGGAAATGGCAGCCGGGTTAAGCGTGCGTTGTAATCATCGATATTTTCTTCATCCAGTTTATCGATCACCCCAATGGTGGCACTGATATTGTCATCGCTGCCGTTCTCCAGCGCCTTTTTTACCAGATTCGCTGCCCGTGCCGAGGCCTCGCCCGGCTGGGATAACAGGCTGATCAGTTCATTGTCATCCATAAAGGTATGTAAGCCGTCACTGGAACACAGCAGGATGTCATTCTCCTCCAGCGGGAACTGGTTATATTCCAGATGTAACTGGCTATCCATCCCCACTGCCCGGGACAAAAATTCCTCGCCTTTTCTCAAGGTAACCGAGTGATCCTGAGTCAGCTGTTTAAGCTCGCCATTGCGCAATAAATACACCCGACTGTCACCCACATGAAACACATGAGCGGTGCGCGACTTAATCACCACTGCACACAAGGTACATAAAAAGCCTTTACCTTCGACTTTGTACTTCAGGCTTTTGCGAAATAATCGGAGGTTGATCGCAGAGACAATATTCTCCGCACTGTAGCCAACACTCCAGGTATCCGGGGTGTTGTAATAATCTTCAATAAAGTTATTAACCGTACTTTCACTGGCTTCCTGGCCCGCTTCGGCGGTACTGACACCATCGGCTACTAGTAAACACACTCCTTTATGTTTCAGCTGATGGTTATTATCGGGAACACATAAACCCACGGCATCTTCATTCAGGGGCTTTACCCCTTTATCGGTTGCAGCACCACAATTAACGTTAAGATTGTGGCTGGTGTTTTCCATGGTTTTTTCCATATTGCGCTCCTCTATCTGAAACGTTAACTGCGCTTCTGAAACCGAAAAATCAGCAAAGCATTATTTTTCAGCCGCCGGATCGGACAGCACATCCATGTGCTGGCGATCCTATCGCAACGTCCTGTTGCTGCTTTGAAAAACAATCGCTTTACTGATTTCTGTTAGCTTCGAAAGTGGTTAATTAACCAATATCAATCACATGCACAGTGCCGTCTTCGGCCACTTCGGTCATCTGGCCTTTTGGTTCATCCAGGAACATGGCGGCGAAGAAAATCACTGCAGCCGCACCGGCAATTACCAGGAAGAAGGTGCTGTAATCAACAAAGCTTAATACTGTCAGGAAAGTTACCGCGCCGACGTTACCGTAAGCACCTGCCATACCGGCAATCTGGCCAGTCATGCGACGTTTTACCAGAGGAACGATGGCGAATACCGCACCTTCGCCCGCCTGTACAAAGAAGCTACAGCACATGGTGGCGATTACCGCAGCCGGGATCCACCATTCACTGTTAATCTGCGACAGCACCAGGTAACCAATCGCCAGACCACCAATCAGGAACATCAGCGACTTACGACGACCAAAATTATCCGAGAACCACCCCCCGGTTGGACGTGCCACCAGGTTCATAAAGGCGAAACCAGAGGCTAATAAACCGGCTTTAACAGGGTCCAGGCCGTCGAAAGTTTCCAGGAAGAACAGTGGCAACATAGAAACGACTGCCAGTTCAGAACCAAAAGTAACGAAGTAAGATAAATCGAGAATCGCAACCTGCTTAAAGTTGTATTTATCCGATTCAGGCACACCGGCTTTTAAATGCTCGTGGTTAACGTGCCAGATCGAACGGGTTTGTACCGCAAACAATGCAACCAACACGCCCCACAGAATATACATAGTATTGGTATCAAACAGGCTCACACCGGATGGTGACAGTTTCCACGCCAGCACACCCAGAGCAACATACATAGGTACGTTCATCAGCAGGTAGAAGTACAGGTCTTTCATGCTGGTGACTTCTAAACCACCGGATTTTTTCGGCTTAAAGTAAGTCGAACCTTTCGGAGTGTTACGCGCAAGCCTGTAATAAATAGCACCATATACACCGGCAATCACACCAATACTCATTAACGCATAACGCCAACCGTCATCACCGCCGTATAACAACGCAATGGTTGGTAACGTCATGGCACCAGCGGCAGAACCAAAGTTGCCCCAGCCACCATAAATACCTTCGGCGACACCCACTTGTTTGGCCGGGAACCATTCACCCACCATACGGATACCAATTACGAAACCGGCACCGACAAAACCTAACAGAAAGCGGAACAGTGCCAGCTGCTCATAACTGTCTGCCAGAGCAAAACCAAAACTGATCACCGACGAGATCATCAACAAGCAGGAATACACAATTCGTGGACCGTATTTGTCCACCAGAATACCAATTACGATACGTGCGGGAATCGTCAGAGCAACGTTCAGAATTAATAAAGCTTTAACCTGCTGACTGCTCAGATCAAAGGCTTCTTTGATAAACGCCATTAACGGCGCATGGCTGAACCAGAGTACAAAGGTTAAGAAAAAAGCAAACCAGGTGATATGCAAGGTTTTGATTTTGGGGTCGCTGAATCTTAAGACATTCAGACTGGTGTTCTCACTCATAACAAGTCCTCACTATGAATCTGAGAGATTTAGTAGGCCCTAGTTAACGCCCGCGGGAGACGGCTGAGATTGACCTGAATCAAACTAAAAAATCATCTACTCCTTGTGCCCCGCTGCGCCTGAAATAGCTACCCCCAAGGGGGTATTCCACTGCTACCGGGTTACTGAATTAATATAAACAGCTTTTCTAATGGGTGGGTATTCCCAGCCAAACCAGTTTTTATGATCACAGCAACCGGGGAGCGCCATGACAGCTAACGCGAAACAAGCATTAATAATGGCAACCCTGGCGTTTGCAGCGAATTTTTCAGTCTGGACGTTATTTGCGGTACTGGGTGTTCATCTCGCCCCCACATTAGATATCAGCGCCACCCAATATGGCTTATTGATCAGCGCCCCGATTATTACCGGCGCCCTGTTGCGCTTACCTGCCGGAATCTTGTGTCAGTATTTTTCCACCAAAAAATTGTTTGTTATTCAGATGGCTTGTTTGATTCCACCACTGATGATGCTGAACCATATCAACAGCTTTCAGGGTTATGTTATTGCCGGTCTGCTACTGGGTATATCCGGCGTGTCGTTTACCATCGGTATCAGTTATGTATCCGCCTGGTTCGAAAGCAAACAACAAGGCACCGCCATGGGTATCTTCGGAGCGGGAAATTCAGGGGCTGCAATCACCTTGCTGTTAACGCCGCTGGTGATTGAACACCTGGGGCTGGAAATGGTTGGGCCAGTATTTTCCCTGGGCACCATTGTTATGATTTTGTTGTTTATCTGGCTGGCACCATCAAGCGAAAAAAGTATTCAGAAATCTCAACCGCGTTATACCCACGTGGCTATCACAGAACACCTGAAGCCACTTAAGTCGGCCAACGTCTGGATGTTCGGGCTGTATTATTATTTTGTGTTTGGCTCTTTTCTGGCGTTGTTATTGTGGCTGCCACAATATTATATCGACGTGTACAAACTCTCTTTATCCCAGGCGATGGCCTGGACACTGGTATTTGCCACAACCTCCAGTTTAATCCGTGCGATTGGTGGTTGGTATGCAGACCAGTATGGCGGCCGCAGTGTTAACTGGAGCGTGTTCTGGATTTGTATCGTCTGTCTGTTCTTCCTCAGCTATCCACCCACCACCATGGTAATTCACGGTGTGGAAAAAGACGTACCGGTTTCATTTCAGATAAACCTGTGGGTTTTTAATCTGCTGATTCTGATTGTTGGCCTGGCCCAGGGCTTTGGCCGCGCTTCGGTTTATAAAATCATTAACGACTATTACCCCTATCAAATGGGCAGTGTTGGTGGCGCTGTTGCCATGATTGGGGCATTGGGAGGCTTTACCCTACCCATTCTGTTTGGCCTGGCAATCGACATTGGCGGCGTACATACCGCCTGCTTTATGTTGCTGTACGGGCTGTGTGCCGCCTGCATGATTGTGATGTATTTCGCGATGAAGTCTGAGAAGTACAAACACCGGATGGAAGATGCACTGAATAACGATTTCCTGATTCAGGTACGCAAAAGTAATTTAATTAAGTAGTAACAGCCGGAGTATACGCCGGACGGAGATATAGCCGATGAAATCTGTATTTAACGATTTATTAGAAATGACCCGACAACAGCCTGAGCCACAACGGCTGCTGTTTTTGTTCGCGCAAACGGAAGACACCAAAGGAAAAATCAAAAAGCACCAGCGCGGCAGCATCAGCCCGGTGATGTGTGTTGATAAACTGCCGCAGGAACTGAGTGATTTCAGCAGCCTGAAATCAGAAGCCGACAGCGTCAGTAAAAATTGGGATTTTATCTTTATTGCCGGTTTAAGCGGCAGCAATGGTGAAGCGCCGAGCAGCGATGATGCCGAGCCTTATCTGAATAAAATGACTAACGATTTAGCCAATGGCCAGGATTTAAGCCGTTATGTGGTTATTAATCGTGATGAACAGGCGATCGAAATTGCACCATTCTGATTATTGATACAAACACTCTTTCGTTAAAAAATCCGCCCGGTTAATTCCTGGCGGATTTTTTTATTCTTAATAGATAATGTCTGATAACAACATATACCCCTGAATAAGTAGCCGCAGACATTCCTTGATTTCGGTCAAAAAGTTATTCCACTTTCGTCCTAATCTGGGTTGCAAATACCGCCGACCAATTAAAAGGTAATTGCAATGAAGAAAACGATTCTGGCCACTACTGTCTTAGCAACGTCACTGGCTGGCGCCACATCGGTACAGGCTGACGCCGTCACTGACGCAATCAAAGCAGGTAAAACCACCATCAGCCTGCGTCTTCGCAACGAAAACGTTGAGCGTGACGTTGATACCAACGATTCAGCCAACGCCGCAACATTACGCACTCGCCTGACCTACCAGTCAGCGGATATTGCCGGTATCAGTGTATTGGCCGAGGTTGATAATGTTACCGCTTTAACAGACACCAACTATAACGATGGGGTGAATGGTAAAACCACCGAGCAGAAAATTATTGATCCGGAATACACCGATGTTAACCAGTTCTATTTCCAGTATAAAAATGCGGAGACTACAGTAAAACTTGGTAATCAACGTATTTTGCTGGATAACCAGCGTCATGTGGGTGGTGTTGGCTTCCGCCAGAATGAGGCAACCTTTGATGCCATCTCGGTAACCAATACCTCAATTCCTGACACTAAAATTTATCTGGCTGGTTTTAACAACCGCCATACCATTACCGGTGCGGATACCTTAGAAGATGGTTTCCTCGGTAACGTTAACTACAAAATGGGTAAAGAGTTAAGCCTGACGGGTTATACCTACCTGCTCAACGACATTGGTGGCACCACCGACTTTAACACCTATGGTTTACGCGCTACGGGTGCCGTTAATATCGCCGTGTATGAAGTTGAATACGCTATTCAGAATAAAGAAGTGGCAGGCGCTGATTTTGACACCAGCTATTACAACGTTGCAGCCGGTGTAAAACTGGATGGCGTCACGGTAAAACTGGGGCAGGAATTACTTGGCAGTGATGATGGCAAAGCTGCCTTCGCCACACCATTAGGCACCAACCATAAATTTAATGGCTGGAGCGATAACTTCCTTGGCGGCAATGGCAATGATGGCTTCGAAGATACCTACCTGAATGTCGTAACCAAGGTTGCCGGATTAAAACTGGTTGGCCAGTATCACAGCTTCGCCGGTGACAACAGTGGTGATGATCTGGGTTCGGAATATGGCTTTGTGGTCGCCAAGAAGATCAACAACTACAGTCTGAGCCTGAAAGCATCACAATACGATGCGTCGGATAAATCAGGCAAAGCAGATACCACAAAAGTCTGGTTAACTGCGACAGCGAAATTCTGATCGGCAATGCAGGGAGCCTAGCGGCTCTCTGTTAACAACCGATTTCCCTTTTTCTGACTCCCATCAGAAATCTCCTGTAAGTTCAGGCGGGAGCCTCCGGTTACAGGACAGGGCTGTTTGATAAGCCCTGGTTGTATGCTGAATACCTCTCTCAGCACCCGCTCATCAGAGCAAGCTTGGGCCAGCGTTCACCTGGCCCTTTTTTATTTTTGGCTCTGTTTATTTCTGACCCTGTTTTATTTTTGACCCAGTTTGATTAATCAATCGTTTCCGCTTCCAGGGCGTAAACGCCATTTTCATCGTGAACTTCTTTACCGTTTAACGGCGGATTAAAAACACACGCCATTTGCATATCTTCGTTGGCACGCAGCAGATGCTTATCATGCTTGTCGAGAATATACAGGGTACCTGGCTCAATCTTATAAATTTTGCCATCGTCACAGGTTTCGACTTCCCCGCTGCCACTGATGCAATAAACCGATTCCAGATGATTCTGGTACCAGATTGGCGTTTCCGTGCCCGCAAAAATGGTGGTGATATGAAATGAGAATCCCATGTTGTCATCTTTTAACAACATACGAACCGATTCCCAGGTGCCACCATTAATGGCACGGTTAGAGCTTTTACACTCATCTAAGGTACGAACAATCACAATAAAACCCCAATTACTCTTTTATTCACTGGCCGGATTAACTGGCCTGGGAAACATCTTTTGATAAAGCATCAGCGATACAGCCGGATAAAATATCCAGACCACGATCCAGCACCTCATTTTCGATGGTCAGTGGCGCCAGTACTTTCACTACCTGGCCTTCTGAGCCACTGGTTTCAATCACCAGATTGCGCTTAAAGGCCAGTTCCGTAACAGCATCCGCCATATCGCCGGACTTAAACTCCAGCCCCTGCATAATGCCTTTGCCTTTATGCTTTAGCTGACCACCGTGTTTCGCCTGAATTTCTTTTAATCGTGCCTGCAAATGAGCGGCTTTTTTCTGCACATCGCGGGAGAACTGATCGTCAGACCAATAATGCTCCAGTGCCTGACGCGCGGTAATAAAAGCATGATTATTACCCCGGAAAGTCCCGTTATGTTCACCCGGCTTCCAGCTATCAAGCTGCTCTTTTAATAAAACAATCGCCATCGGCAAACCGTAACCACCTAAAGATTTAGATAAGGTGATCACATCGGGTTCGATACCAAAATCTTCGAAGCTGAAGAAGGTACCACTGCGACCACAACCCGCCTGAATATCATCAACAATTAATACCATATCGTAGCGACGGCAGATTTCCTGAAGGCGTAACATCCATGCTTTACTGGCAACGTTTAAACCACCTTCGCCCTGGATGCACTCAACAATAACACCGGCCGGATGACCCAACCCGGAAGACTGATCTTCCAGCGCCTTTTCGAAATATTCCAGCGTATCAAAGTCACCAAGGTAACCGTCATACGGCATAAACTGCACACCCGGTAATGGCATACCTACCGATTCTTTGTATTTCTGGTTGGCTGTCACTGCAACGGAACCCTGGGTTACCCCATGAAAACCGTTGGTAAAAGAAACAATGGTGTGGCGACCGGTATTTTTGCGTGCAATTTTTAATGCCGCTTCAACCGCGTTGGTCCCGGTCGGGCCGGTAAACTGCACGCGGTACTCCATCTTGCGAGGTTTAAGAATACGTCGATGAAATGACTCCAGAAATGCCTGTTTGGCATTGGTGTGCATATCCAGACCATGGGTCATGCCATCAGAATTGATGTAATCAACCAGTGCTTGCTTAAACTTCGGGTTGTTGTGGCCGTAATTCAGCGTTCCGGCACCACCAAGAAAGTCGATGTACTCCTTCCCTTCACTATCGGTTAACAATGCATTTTGTGCCTTGGTAAATACCACCGGAAAAGCACGGCAATAACCTCGAACATTCGATTCCAGCTGATCAAAAATTTCCATATTAAACCTCTTCGTGAGAGTGTTTTAAAAAAGTGTGAAGGGACCAATAACTACTAACTCTTCACTGTCGTGTTCGCCAGAAAAGTGTTGGTGTTTATCGAAAAATGATTTGTTGGTTAGCGGTGCGCCAAGATTCAGAGCAAAACGCTTAAAAGTGTTCCAGGACGCCTTGTTATCCGCCGTGATGGTAGTGTGCAGATACGTCACATTTCCAACCCGGCGCACCAGCTGCTCCAGCATCTGGCTGGCCAGACCTTTACCGCGCTGGCTGCTATCCACCGCCACCTGCCAGACAAACAAGGTGTTCGCTTGTTGAGGTAAACGATAACCGGAGATAAAGCCCACCAGCTCACCGTCCACTTCCGCAGCAATACTGGTATCACTGAAATGGCTGCACTGCAGCAGATTGCAGTACATAGAATTCTCGTCCAGTGGTTTACAACGCTGAACCAGGCGGAATACCTCACTGCCGTCGGATGGCTGCGGACAACGGAAATGGTACTCGGACGTCATGACAGGCTGAGTGCCCTGCTCGGGCAAAGAAAAATCGGATGTTGGGCTCACAGAGTCCATGGGATACAGAGTGACGCTTACCGGAAAATACCGTTACGCCCTCAAATTTGCTTAGTGTTCTAAATATAATACCGAGGCAAATATTATTTACAACCCTAAGTATTTTTTCAAAGCAATGTAGACAAACAATCCAATAATGTTGATTGAATGGCCATTCAACCAAGAAAATCTGATTAGAGCACTAAGCTTTCAGCGTAATCTGCCCTTAGACTCATTATTTAGTGCTGTATATTTTCGAGTTCAAAACAGCTGAGGTGCACCCAGTGAGTGCACCCGCTTCATCAGGGTTTTATCAGGCTAACCATCACAGATCTTCATGAGGGCCGAATACTTCGTAGTGAATGCGTGAATCATCCACCTTCAGCGCCAGCAATTGCTGTTTGGCGAAGCTCATAAAACCGGTTGGGCCACACAAATAGAAATCACCGTCAGCAAGCGGCAAATCATCAATCAGAGAAATATCCATATAACCGTGGAACGTATTTTCCACTTCCGGCGCTTCCGCCTGATACCAGCTGTACAACGTCAGGTTCAGATCTTTCGCCAGATTCTGGTTGGTTTTACGGAAGCTGTGCTGTCCTGGGTTTTCACAGGCATGCAGGTAATACACCAGACGTTGCGGATTTTCTGCAGCGACGGTTTCCAGCATCGCCTGCATCGGTGTTAAACCGACACCAGCAGAAATTAACACCAGAGGTTGCTCGCCACTGTGCAGATAAAAATCCCCCGCCGGAGCGTACAAGGTAACCCGCTCACCCAAACGTAAGTTATCGTGCAGATAATTCGAAACCACACCGGGACGACCTAAAATTTCGCGCTTAACAGAGATCTGATAACGATCAGATTGCGCAGCCGATGATAATGAATACTGGCGTATTTCCCGATATTCACTGCCCTCTGGCTGTACCTCAATACCGATGTACTGGCCAGGCAAATAGGCCG
Source organism: Bacterioplanoides sp. (assembly GCF_965219715.1). GTDB lineage: Bacteria > Pseudomonadota > Gammaproteobacteria > Pseudomonadales > Oceanobacteraceae > Bacterioplanoides. The sequence continues at coordinate 4,543,252 of NZ_OZ244785.1, read as the reverse complement.
CAACCTGGCCGCCATCGGCCGGTTCAAATACCAGTGTTTTTACCAGTTCCGATTCGATGCGCTTCTCGGTTAAAACAAATTCCCGGCCATTTTCCCAACCACCCGGCAGCTCTGAATTCTGTTGATAAATCTGCTGTTCACGACCTATAAAAATATCGGCCAGTTGCTGGTACGCCAGCCCCCAGGCTTCTTCGATTTCGGCGGTAAACTGATCCGGCACCAGCTCACGTAAGGTTTCCAATAAGTGATGACCAACAATCGGATAATGCTCAGCAAGAATATTCATACTGCTGTGTTTTTGCGCAATCCGCTCCACCATTCCTAACAGAACTTCCGGTGTATCCAGGTGTTTGGCATAAGCAGCAATAGCAGAAAACAAGGCAAATTGCTGGCGCCCGGAGTGTTGGTTGCTCATATTAAAAATATGCTGAACTTCCGGATTATCACGAAACATACGTTTATAGAAATGCTCCGTCACCGCCGGGCCTGCACTTTCTAACAGTGGCACGGTACTTTTAACAAGATCGATATGATGTTGAGATAACATATAATTTCCAATGTATTGCTGAGTAAAAAAATTTATTTATTGCCCACTCGAACGGCGGGCTGTTTTATCGTTGCTTTAATATCGGGTAATAGACGTAACAGAACAGTGCAAAGGCGATTGCCCAACACACTGCGGATACGTTCCATCCCCATAAAGACAGTTGAAACAGCGGAAAGACAAAACGCACAGCGGCACCGATAAAAATCAGCAGAAACGCCAGCGTCATTAGTCTTCCAACCATCAATGGCCGTCCGGTATGGCCAAGAGAAACCCGGCTGATCATCGCCAGAATCATGCCGCCCAGAGTGCCCACAGTAATCAGATGAAAAGCATCACCACGGCGTATCAGACTGGTTTCCTGACTAATGGCAACCAGCACCAGACCGGCCCCAAGGAAAAAATACGAACCGTGTAATGACCACAACAACGGAATCCTGATCGTGCTGAACGGCGCCCACAGCGATTGTCGGTATAAGTGCAATACACCAACCAGCGCCAACAGCCATTCCGGCTGAAAGAACTCATTGCGAAAGATGTCCAGCCAGCCACTGAATAAAAAGCAAAAAGCCGCCGTCAGTGAAATAAATAACAAACTGATGTCCAGTTTTTCGTTAGCACGCACCTCCGCCTGAATGCCTGCCATACGACAACCATTACGGGTAAACATCGGAATAACCCGCCCTGCCACTACAGAAACAATGACACCAAAAAACAGGATAACGCTCTGGCCAATATGCAGTGCTTCGTTAAAGAAATTGCCGTAAGCCAGATAAATAAACAGCAGGTTTAAACAAGCGATAACGCTTAATAAAGGCAAAAACAGATAATTCCGCTGACTGCGTGCACGAATTAACAGGCGGGCAAAAAAGCCAATCACCAGAGCCCACCAGCTGAATTGCAACAGCAAGACAAGCAGCATCAGCGTTTGATTAACCGGCCACCAGGGCTGCCAGATAACAACACGAAGCGCCAGCCAGATTCCTGCCAATACCATCAGCGGTTTGCCGTGCAGGCTGCGTAAATTTGTCCAGGTCTGAACGGCGGTTAATAAAAAACCCGCAGCAACCGTTAATGCAAAACCAAACACCATCTCATGGATATGCCACAACACCGGACTGAACACCGGCTTCCAGCTGATAACGGAATTTAACAGCGCCGCCCATAACAAAACCGCGATCACCGAAAAGCCACTGGCCAATAAAAACAACGGCCGGAATGCCAGATCCCAGATTGGCGCGGAAGCATGCAATAAAGACTGGCCAGCCGATGAGGTGGTATTGGCAGCCGATAAAGGAATACTGCGTTGAGTCATCTGCGCACTACTCCTTCGCGGCCAGTTCATTGCTGGCAAACGCCTTTAATCCGGCAAAGCGATTTAAAGCGATGGAACGCATGATGTAGCCAAACTTCACCATGGTGGCGAACAACAAGGTGCTGATATGAGCAAACACTTGCACCGACATAGAAAACCAGTGGGCATAGGTATAACTGGCCAACACCGACAACAAAGTAAAAATCAGGCCAAAAATCATGCCCCAGTTACCGGCCACCAACAGGCAGTGAAACTGACGGGCATTGTGAATATCGGGACGTTGGCCACCCAGGTGAAAATGTGAGTACATACATAAACCTCGACTTATCAGTGCAAAATTAACTGCTTATGCCCGGGTTATAGCGAAGGCTATGCCAAACTCATTTATTCGTTATATTTCAACAACTTAACGATTTCACCCTGTAGTAAAAGAGTCATAATGACTACAAAACAAATGTGTCATATCGACTACAAAGTGCTATAAAGACTCTTATCGAATACATACTCTGAGAGGCTGTTATGAGCCCAATCTCACTCAACGCCCTGATCGAACTGGCCATCGATTTAAGCCACAGCCTGGTCAACGACGATCGTTTCGAACGTCTGCTGACCCATATCCGTAAAGCCATTAACTGCGATGCGGTGGTGTTATTAACCCTGCAAGGTGAGTTCCTCAAACCACTGGCGCAACAAGGCCTGACGACCGAAGTACTGGGCCGTCGTTTTGAGATTCAGCAACATCCGCGTTTTATTGAAATCTGTCAGGCGAAAACACCGCTGCGCTTTGACAGTGAATCCGAACTGCCCGACCCCTATGACGGTTTATTGCTGGCCATGGAAGGCGATTTACCGGTGCATTCCTGTATGGGCCTGCCATTGCTGTTTGAAGGTAATTTGATTGGGGTATTAACCCTCGACAGCCTGACCCCTAACGAATTTGACGATATTCCCGCCCGAACGCTGGATATTATTTCTGCCATTTCTGCTGCGGCATTAAAAAATGCGCTGACACTGGAGCTGTATCAGCGCGATGCCAGCCATGCCCGGGCGGTGGTGGAAGAACTCACCCAGGAAGCATTAACTAAAGACGGCGGTGAACTGATTGGCGACAGCGAGGCGATGTCGCGGTTAAAACAGGAAATTCAGATTGTTGCCGGATCGGACTTTACCGCCTTAATTCAGGGAGAAACCGGTGTAGGTAAGGAACTGGTTGCCCGTACCATTCATCAACAATCAAACCGCAATAACGGCCCACTGGTGTATGTGAACTGTGCCGCCCTGCCAGAGAACCTGATTGAAAGTGAATTATTTGGCCATGTAAAAGGCGCCTTTACCGGTGCCAGCCAAAATCGTTCAGGTAAATTCACCATTGCCAATGGCGGTACCTTATTTCTCGATGAAATTGGTGAAATTCCGCTACAGGTGCAAAGCAAATTATTACGCGCGCTGCAAAGCCAGGAAATTCAGCCGGTTGGCCAGGATAAAACCCATAAAGTGGATGTGCGTATCATTGCGGCGACGAATCGCGATTTACAGCAAGAAGCCGAAAACGGAGATTTCCGCGCCGACTTATATCACCGTTTAAGTGTGTACCCACTCACCGTGCCGCCGTTACGTCAGCGCAAACAAGACATCGTGTTATTGAGTGGTTATTTTGTTGAGCTAATGCGCCGTAAGCTTGGCTTGCAACAAATTAAGTTTGCCGCAGAAGTGATTCCCTACCTTAACCGTTACGACTGGCCCGGTAATATCCGCGAGCTGGAACATTGCATTAACCGCGCGGCATTAAAAGCCCGCAGCCGCAGTGCAGTGAACGAAGCGATTATTGCCATTAACCGCAATGATATTGGCCTGCTGCAAACAGATCACGAATTACCAACCAGCTCTGATAGCTATTCGAACCAAACAACGGCCCCTGATGCAACAAACCCAACTGTAGTAAGCCCAAGAACAAGAGAGCCGGTTAATAATCTGAAACAAGCCACCGAGCAGTTTCAGCGTCAGTGTATTTTACAGGCATTGGAATCCAGTAATGGCAACTGGGCCGCGGCGGCGCGCCAGCTGGATATGGATCGGGCTAATTTGTCGCGACTGGCAAAACGTCTGGATATTCAGGTCGTACGCTCAATAAAAGGCTGACATAAATCAAATCTACCCCATTAGGGGTAGCCATTTTACCCCCTCGCAGTAATTGGACTGGCAACCTCCTTCCCTACAATAGAGAGACAAATACAGGTTTAAAAATACAGTAAACGCCGAGCTTCTTTTCCTAACTCCCGCACAGCCAGACAGCTGCCGGGACAATGGAAACTAAGCCGATGGGTCAGATGGGAAACCGCCTGGCCTCCCGGGTTTGGAAAGGTGTTCCATGAAAAATTCTGATTATGCGCTGGGTGAAGCCAGCAGCAGTCATATCACAGACCGGCAGATGTCGTTGAGCAATTTCCACGATGGTTTCCAGCGCCAGTTCAGCTACCTGCGTTTATCCGTAACCGACGTATGTAATTACCGCTGCAATTATTGCCTGCCTGATGGTTACCAATGTGACGACAAACACGACAACCTGAGCCTGACAGAAATCCAGACCCTGGCGCAGGTATTCGCCAATCATGGCACCCGTAAAATCCGTATTACCGGTGGTGAACCGGTGATTCGTAAAGACCTGAGCGACATTATCCGGGTGGTGAAATCCACACCGGGTATCGAAGACGTCGCCTTAACCACCAACGGTTATAAACTCGAAGAGAAGGTAGAGTTCTGGTTCGATGCCGGACTGGATGGCTTAAATCTGAGTATCGATAGCCTCGACCCACGGGTATTCCAGACCATTACCGGCCACGATCGCTTAAAAGAGATTTTACGCGGCCTGGATAAAGCCATTTGTCTCGGCTTTAAACGCATCAAAGTGAATGCGGTGTTATTAAAGTCTTACAACCTGCAGGAATTCGATACTTTTCTCAGATGGCTGAAACATATGCCCATCAGCCTGCGCTTTATTGAATTGATGCAAACCGGTGACAACGGTGATTATTTTCAGCAAAACCACGTCAGTGGTGAAGACATTAAACAACGACTGTTAACCCAGGGCTGGCAGTTAAAAAAGAAAGGGCCACTGGCCGGGCCTGCGCAGGAATTTGAGCATCCGGATTACCTCGGTTCCATGGGCCTGATTATGCCGTACAGCAAAGACTTCTGTAACAGCTGCAATCGCTTGCGTATTTCTTCTTCCGGTAAATTACACACCTGCTTATTTGGTGATGGCGGCTACGATTTGCGCAGCCTTATTCAGCATAACGATCAGGCCGCTATCGCTGATGAAATTCAGCAACAATTGCTGGATAAAAAAGCCAGTCATTATCTGCAGCAAGGGTACTCCGGTTCTACCCATCACCTGGCCATGCTGGGAGGTTAGTTATGGTTAACGGTATTGATACATGCGAAGTACGGGCGCTATTACTGGCGGGTGGTCAATCGAGCCGTATGGGCACCGATAAAGCGTTATTGGCGCGTCAGCATAAACAAGCGAATAGTGCTCAGCAGCACAACCAGACTCAGCTGAGTTATATGCTGGAATTATTATCCCAGCTGGGCTTAAAGGAGGTGTTGTTAAGCCGTAATCCGCACCAGCAGGATGATCAGCATCACAACCCGACATTAGCCAGGATTTCGGATAACTTCGACAATGGTGGGCCGCTGGCGGGGATTGAAGCTGCCATGGCTTATTGTCTGCAGCAACCAGAGCCGGGAAAAGCCCTGCTGGTTGTACCGGTCGATTTACCGCTACTGACCGAACGTACACTGCGTTATTTATTATCCCAGGGGCAAGCCAGAAATCAGGCCTGTTATTTCCGCAATCATTTTCTGCCGCTGTTTTTGCCTCTGTCTCCGCTGCATCACCAATTAATCGCTAAACGTCTGATGCTGGCCAGCGCTGGCGAAAAGCACCAGGGACTATCGATCAAAAACCTGTGCCAGCAGATTGAAGCGAATGCGCTGGTTGCACCACACAGTCAATCATTAATTAACACCAATACCCCGCAACAATGGCAACAAGCTGGCTTTTGTTTGCGCCCTTCTTTGTACCTGGCTGACAAAGCCAGCTGACGTTTTATCGAGGTTTTTATGGGTCATAAAATTACAACTGAATTTGAACCGCTGCATCTGGCGGTGTTAACCGTGTCTGATACCCGCTCTCTGGATAATGATACCAGTGGCCAGTTACTGGTGGACAATTTACTGGAAGAAGGCCATCAGCTGGCCGACCGAAAAATAGTGGTCGACGATATCTATCAGATTCGTGCGGTGTTATCGAACTGGATTGCCGACGGCGACGTGCAAGGCGTATTAATTACCGGCGGTACCGGTTTTACTCAGCGTGATTCTACGCCGGAAGCGGTACGTCCGTTATTGGACAAAGAAGTGGATGGTTTTGGCGAGTTGTTCCGCCAGATCTCGTATGAGCAGATTGGTACATCGACGATCCAGAGCCGTGCGATTGCAGGCCTTGCGAATGGCGTGATTATTTTCTGTATGCCGGGTTCGACCAATGCTTGTCGTACCGCCTGGGAGTCGATCATCCGGCCACAGCTGGATGCACGCCAGGGGCCGTGTAATTTTGTCAATGAGCTGAAGCGCTCAGTAACACCGGCTTGTTCTAGCCGGGGGTGATGGCTTGCGTTGCTTATATGCCGGATGACACTTCGTTTATCCGGCCTACGCAACATTTTTCTGCTGATAAAATCGAACATTGTAGGGTGGATAAGCGAAGCGTCATCCACCGTTGAGTTTATTTAATGGCGCCACTCTCTCCCAGCCATACGCTTTCCTGGCACGATTTTTCCTTTCTGCTATCGTGAAAGCATGAATGTCGAGCATATTGGCAACTTCTTGAACCTGAATGCCTGTAGTCAAGCTTAAATGTACAGCTTTTACTTTAAATTCGTTTGAATATTGCCAGGTCTTTCTAGAATTGTCGTACTTGGGCATTGGACACCTCAATCTTGGTTAGATTTTGGTGTCCGTTTTATCGGGGTAAGGTCATTTTCCGAGTGCAGCAACTCGTTATACCTGCATACCTAAAATAACTTTCTCAGATAGCAGGTTAACCTCATCCAGCTTTTTATCTCGTAGCTGCTTGTCTGTAACCTCATGTATTTTCTTAACTTTTTCTGCAATAGCCTTAGAAAGGCTACACTTACTGTCGAACCTTGGTAACTCCATGTGCTTAAAAATATTACTTACTTGAATACTAATTGTATGGCTTTCAACATATTGAGTAACTATGTCAGAATTAAGCAGGCCGCATAAATAGTAAGCTTCATCCGCACTGCTACAATCGACGAAATACACTTTATGATCCGGAACGTACGGCCTAGACCCAACCAATGGCACACCTTTTGATGAGGCTACTGCCGCCTTAAAAGTACCGCTCTGCTCAGCCCACATAACTTTATATGGTGAAAAACTATAGCTACCGACATTGTAGATATGATAGAACGCATATTTAGACAACCTTGCCTTATACGTTGACCTACCCAGAAGATGACCTTTGTATGACTTAAAGTATTTAAACGATTTTGGCAGATCATTTTCTACATTATCCTCGGCATCTAATAAATACTTCTTTGTAATCCCTTTATTAGGTACAAAAATATATAACTCAGATTTAGGAGAAAAGAAACATGAGTCAAAATCTGCAGCGCCTTTAACAAGCGGAAATAGGAGATCAGGCTCTACCCAAAATTTCTTTGCTGGACCTATATCTTTTTTCCCTGCATTAGGTCTTGTTTCAATTTGAACAAGCCCAGTAGATGAATTTACATCTAGTATCTCGACCATATAAATTCCATTAAGATCCGCAGTAACTCCTTTCCTACCTGAAATCCAATCCGATTTTCCACGAATACATTCAGTTTTCTCAAAACAGCCTGGCTTCATTATTGCCCAGGGAGATCGAGAATCCCCCACAGGGTTCGCTTCATATGGCACAACATCAACACCGACACCAACTTCACTTAATTTCGCATGCTCATTAATTGCCTTTTTAAATCCTGGCCGTGCTTTCCAGATATTATATTTGACGGGATAAGCGTCCTCTAATCCATTTTTAGTCTTAATAAATGAAGCAATAACCGTTTTGTTTGCAGCATCTGGAAAGGGCTTTAATAACTTTAGATCTTCAACTTTCTCAGGTTTCAAATAGTACTCACTATCTATTTTGAAAGATCTAAACCCTTGAGATGAAGGAGATTGAAAATGTGTCTGGGTTATCACAAATACAAGCCTTCCATTATCTTTCAGCCACTTATCAGAAACCGTGTAGGATATCATTCCTGAAATATCTAGCTCATTCCCTCCATGAAATTTTGTTTCCGAAAATATCTCGTATTGTTCACAGGTCGGCTTTACTTTTTCTCTGTAATCAATTGGTAATGCAGACCATCGAACCCACGGAGGGTTACCCAATATTAGATCAAATTCTCCTGCCGTCGCGGACCAAAAGAAGTTTCTAACTATCCTAAACCAAATACCATTCCAATCCTTTCTATGAAGAGCCAAAACTCGATTATATGTATCTCCCAATAGACTTGACCACTCACGCAAGTCTTCATTTTTTAATATTTTTCTTCTTTTTAATTTAAATTCAACAGCATCATATTCCATATTACCATCTACACATTCAGCCATTATTCCAAAAACTTTATCGAGTAAGGTTCTGTCTAAGGCTAGTTCGGATGGCAATGTTATTAATAGGTCTGCTGTTTTACTTCCAATCCTGTATTCAACTACATCTTCTGTTGAAAGAGGATCTCTTGCTGGCGAATAGACGCTATCAGCTAATAGGACAGGAATCTCAATCTCTTTAGATTTACATTTAGCGATCAAATCCGATATTGAAATCAAAAAATTAACTCTAGCCGCTTGAACAGCCAAGGGGTTTAGGTCAAACCCCCAAACCGACGAGGTTAACATATCGATAGTATCTTCTGGTGAAAGACCCGACTTTTCTGCTTCCAATCTTTTTCTTTTTACTGCATTTAGCAGAAACGAACCAGATCCACATGTTGGATCAAGCACTTTTTTGTCAAGCCAATCTTCTACACCTGCCGTTTCTGCAGTTTTCTCCACAAGCCAATCAGGGGTATAAAACTCTCCTAGACTTTTTCTTAATACATCAGGGACTAATGATTGATATAATCCCTTCAAAACATCTCGAGACCTAGCTCCATCAAGGTTATCAAATCTATAAAGTGAAAGTTGTATAAGAGCATCCCTTATCGCTTCAATTACATCCCGCTTATCACTGCCTCCTGTTACGTCTAAGTACCAGGAGAATATAGCCTCCTCAATAAAACCTTTAATTTCAGCGGACTCGAAAAGTCCACTCTTCTCAACATCCTCAGACAAAGCATTTAAAAGGTCTTGATCAGAACAAGTTGCCAAGTTCCCACAAAAATCACGATACTGCGTAAGGTCTAAATAAGATACGATCTCTGCACCAATAAGCTTCATTACCAAAGCATTGTAGGTATGAATAACAAAAAGCAGGCCTGAAGTTTTTTCTTTACCAATATCGGGAATAGAGAAATTTAACTGTTTATTTATTTTAGATAATTGCTCGGCAGTCAGATTTGAGACCTGACCGAACAACGATTGCCATTCTTGAAATAGCATTTTTATTTTGTTGTTTTTATCGCTTTTAAAATTTACAGATAGCTCTTTAGATAGAGCCCCCATTAACTTTATACCAACATCTGAATCATGCCCAAAATCTTCAATAAGATTTTGGGATGTTAATGCCCTGCGAGTTGATCCCTCCAAGCATTTTGCTACTTTTTTTACAGATACTGGAGAAAATGGCATTAAGTCCTGATGCCTAATAATTCCATTTTCAACATAGCAAAAAACGATATGATCTCCATCTGTAGCAATTCCTGTATAGTCTCCCTCAGGGATTGATTCTTCCTTAGACTTTCTAACAATATATTTTTTTAGTCTATCTTCTACAGCCTCTGAAAACTTGGCACTCGATGTCTTCCCACGGAACAACCCCTTAGACTTCAGTTCTATAATGACCTGATTGTAAGACAGGTCATTTTTATCTCGTTCAGCATTAAACTCAACTCCAAACTTGGAGAAGGCCTTAATCCAAGCACCTCGGAGCTCCTCTTCATTTTGACAGTTTAAAGAGAATTTCTCTAACTCTTCGTATAACTTTGAATACATCTATATCTTTCTTTAAAATTAAGTAAGTATTAGCGAACAATAAATTTTTTAGACATAACGCCCACATCTAAGGCATGCCGACACAGCTGGACTACACCGAGCAGCGCTCGTTCTGTGCCCGACCTACTACTCTAAATCGGTCTGCAAATCAGAGATGTATCGGACACGATAATCTTTGAATAGCAGACTAACACAACTCAGATATCAACTAAACGCGATGAAACGAACTTAAAGAAAATACTCCACTGGCCGCCTAGGACAGATCGAGCGAGCAACCTAGCAAGGAAAGGAAGTTAGACCAGGGATTTAGCATATTGAACAAACAACAAAGCTGGCTCGATATACGTACCGGCTTTTAGTAATTTACGCGTGAAAAGCTTGGATTGAATGAAACGTCGTGAGAAGCATAGAACACTTATTCGTCCTCCCCCTACAAGACCACCCACCTTCCAAGATTCATCATCTTACAAGCTCGAAGAGACTCTTCTCACACTCGGATATAAAACTGATTTCAAACTGAAACCTTCCTGGCAGGATATTCCCTTCGGCAGGCATGCACAGCACACAACCTGTTTATTTACTGTTACGAAAAATATCACCAATAACCGTATCAGACAAACAAAAAAAGCCATTGCGCCGTGCTTTAACCTGAGTAGCACTTCACAATGGCTTTTTAAATTCTTCCGAGCGCTGAAGAATTCAGCTCACAATGCTATCAAACGGCTCCACAATCACAGTCTCACCCACTTCAACACTGCCACGCTGCTGCTCAAGAATGATGTAGCAGTTCGCCAGGTTCATCGAAGTCAGCATGCCGGAGCCCTGGCTGCCGGTAGTCACTACCGTCATATTGCCCTGCTCGTCCGTGCTGTAGATGCCACGTTGAAAATCGGTACGACCCGGCGCTTTCTTAATGGCACAACCGGCTTTGGCAGCAATCCGCAGTGAAGTTTGGCTTTCCTGGCCACTGATTTTATTCAGCATAGGTACACCCAGCTGATGCATGGTCACCAGTGCCGATACCGGATTGCCCGGCAGTCCGATAAATACGCTGTCGGGTAAGAAGCCAAACGCAAACGGCTTGCCCGGCTTAATGGCTAATTTCCAGAAGGCGATTTCACCCAACTCATCCAGTACGTCTTTGACAAAATCCGCTTCACCAACCGATACACCACCGGAGGTGATCACCACGTCGGCCACTTCGTTCGCCTGACGGAACGCAGAACGCAGCGTTTCCAGATCGTCCGGTAAAATTCCGAAGTTAGTGATTTCGGCATTCAGTTTGTGCAGTACCGCTGAAATGGTATAGCCGTTGCTCTCGTAGAACTGCCCGGCTTCCAGCGTCTCACCCGGCTTTTTCAATTCGTCACCGGTTGATAACACCGCCACCCGCAAACGGCGAATAACCCGCACTTCCGCCAGCCCCAGGCTGGACAGTAAGCCAATATCAGCGGCACGCAGTTTACGGCCGGGCTCAAATACCACCTGACCAACGGCAATATCTTCACCGGCATTACGTACGTGGCTGCCGCTGCGCACTTCGCGTTGCAGCGTTACCTGAGCGTCATTGGTCGCATCAACCGTTACCTGCTCCTGCATGATGACGGCGTCGGCACCGGAGGGGATCTCAGCGCCCGTCATAATGCGTACACACTCGCCTGCGCCAACCTGGCCGGTGAATGGGTGACCAGCAAAGGATTTTCCAACCAGCGTCAGCACAGCGCCTTCTGCGCCGTCACTGCCGCGAATGGCATAGCCATCCATGGCGGAGTTATCAGCCGGTGGGATATTCAGGGCACTGCTGACGGGTTCTGCAATCACCCGCCCTAATGCTTCTTCAATGCTAACCAACTCGGTTTCGGTAATTGGTTTCAGTCCAGCTAACAACTGCTCCAGAGCCTGATCTAATGGCGTCAGGCCGGGAGCGCTACAGCAGTCATTCATACAAACGGTCACTCATTCAAGACGGTTGTTATTTACCGACCTGCTTCTGGTTCACCACCCATACGGCGGCTTCAACACGGCTGCGCAGGTTCATTTTTTTCAACAGGTGTTTGACGTGTACTTTAACCGTTCCGTCGCTGATATTCAGCTCCCGGGCAATCAGTTTATTACTCATACCTTTGGCGATCAGTTGCAGGATTTCCTGCTCGCGGGTAGTGAGGGTGTCGTACAGGTTGGAATCGTTTTTCTGCGGATGACGTAACGCCGTGGCCAGTACTTCAGTGAGACGATCGCTGATCACCATCTTGCCGAGCACCGCCTGCTTGATCTTCTCGACCACGTCTTCCGGCTCCATGTCCTTCAGCAAATAGCCATCGGCACCACCGGTAATCGCGGCCACCACGTCTTCATCCTGATCGGAAACAGAATACACCACGATGCGTGATGCCAGCGATTGCTCGCGGATTTTCGCCAGGGTTTCAATGCCATTCATATCCGGCATATTTAAATCGAGAATAATCAGATCGGGCTCGTGTTCCAGCGCCAGAGGAATGGCTTCGATACCACTGCTGGCTTCGGCGATGAGTAATAATTCATCCTCCATTTCGATCAGCTGGCGTAACCCTTTTCGTAGCAACGGATGATCATCAACAATCATCACTGTGGCTTGTTCTGACATAATCTGCCCCCTGTAATTCTGTCGCTGCTGGTTTTGTGTTTGCCTATCCTATGGCGACTCTTATGCTGCTGTAAGCCGTGTTTCATCCACCCTTGATGTGCATCAAGTATTACATAAACCACCAGTATGCTGGATTTACCCTAAGTAGCAACTTAGGTATCCCTTTTGGGGTATTTTCTTTTAATTACCCACTTACCTTAGGGGCAAAAATCCGGGCAGAGTTTCGGCTTTTTTCGCTTTTTTTAATCCACTGAGTTATTGCCGGCGATTATTTAAGGTTTTTTTCTGTTTTTCTTCTTCACCGCCCTACCCCTTGTGAATTATTGCTGGCTCAGACACGGCTTCGCATAGTGGCAAATACAGTTTCATAAAAGGCAATGAGGAGAAATTCATGTCTGACTCTCTCAACAACGCAGGAATTGCCCCAACCCAGGGAGCAAAGTCCGGCGATATAAGCCAATGGGACCCGGAGGATAAAAGCTTCTGGGAATCCACCGGGAAAAGTGTCGCTAACCGTAACTTGTGGATTTCGATTCCGAGTTTATTGTGTGGCTTCGCCGTCTGGCTTTATTGGGGCATTATTACGGTTCAGATGCTGAACCTGGGCTTCCCGTTTGCGAAATCTGAATTATTCACCCTGATGGCCATCGCCGGTTTAACCGGTGCCACCTTACGTATTCCCAGCAGTTTCTTTATTCGCCCGTTTGGCGGCCGTAACGTTATCTTCTTTACCACTGCACTGTTGATGATTCCGGCGGTTGGTACCGGTATTGCGCTGCAGGATCAGAACACACCATTATGGGTGTTCCAGTTACTGGCATTATTGTCGGGTTTTGGTGGCGGTAACTTTGCCTCTTCCATGAGTAACATCAACTTTTTCTTCCCGAAAGAGAAGCAAGGTTTGGCGCTGGGCTTAAACGCCGGTTTAGGTAACTTTGGTGTGACCACCATGCAGATTCTGGTGCCATTATTTATGACCTTTGCCGCGTTTGGTGGCGACCCGATGATTCTGCAAAATACTTCCGGTACCTTAATTGGTAAAATTCCTGCCGGTTCTGAAACCTATATTCATAACGCCGGTTTTGTCTGGTTGCTGGCATTAATTCCACTGGCGGTGGCGGGCTGGTTTGGTATGAATAATATTCGTGCGCCACACGTTTCTCCAGAAATTCCATCACCTGTGGGTGCGTTCGCTGGTATCAGTGGCATGCTACTGGTCGGCTTCCTGACCGCGACGTTTGGTCTGTGGTTGTTATTACCTGAAAAAGTAAACGGTTCCGGTTTTGGTGTACCAAAAGAAATCGTGCTGGTGATTGTGGTGGTTTCCACCGTATTCCTGCTGAAGCGTATTCCGGGTGCCATTGGCCAGACACTGGATCGTCAATATCAGATCTTTAATAACAAACACACCTGGGTAATGAGTGTGATCTACACCATGACCTTTGGTTCTTTTATCGGCTTTGCTGCGTCTTTCCCGCTGTCGATTAAAGTGATCTTCGGTTACCAGCATCTGATGGTAGATGGTGTGATGACTCACGATACCGCTAACCCGAATGGCCCAAGTGCACTGATGTACGCCTGGATGGGCCCGTTTATTGGTGCTCTGATTCGTCCTCTGGGCGGCTGGATTTCCGATAAAGTTGGTGGTGCCTTAGTAACCCAAGTGTGTTCTGTTGTGATGGTAGGCAGCGCTTTGGGTGTGGCTTATTACATGCAGCTGGCTTACCAATCAGCAACTCCGGAACAATATTTTGTACCTTTCTTCCTGTTGTTCCTGACTCTGTTTGCAGCAACCGGTATTGGTAACGGCTCGACCTTCCGTACTATCGCCATGGTGTTTAACAAAGAACAGGCTGGTCCGGTGCTGGGTTGGACTTCTGCAATCGCTGCTTACGGTGCCTTCTACATCCCGAAAGTACTGGGTGAACAGATTAAAGCGACCACTCCTGAAGTGGCACTAATTGGCTTTGCGGTGTTCTACGCGGTGTGTATTTTTATTAACTGGTGGTTCTACCTGCGTAAGAGTGGCGAATTCTATAATCCATAGAAAACACTTCACTCTCGCTTAAGAAACTAAAAAACCCGCCAATTGGCGGGTTTTTTAATTTATCGCAACCGTATTATTTAATAATACCGATTCATCTGGCTCCCACGCGGAGCGTGGGAGCTAGAATATTTAAATACTAATGCTCAGTACCGGCATACACCCACATAGGTTCCGTCTGACCTGCACGCTCAAAACCTAACGCTTTATAAAACTCCACCGCTTCACCGTCGGCGGTTAACATTTGCTGATGAAAATCGCCGTACACGGTTTGTAGCGCCTGCATCATTAACCGACCAATGCCCTGACCATGGCATTCAGGGTGCACCAGCATATGTGGGTAATAGACCACCAGATGGCCGTCAGAGATGGCGTTACCAATCCCCACCAGCTTACCGTTTAGTCGTGCCGTCACCAGCGAGTGTGAGTTGCGTAGCGCTGCCAACAGCTGCTCTGGTTTATCGGCCGACGACCATTGATTGGCACGATACAAATCGATGACTTCAGATTGCTCAATCGAGTCGTTCAATGATATTTGCGCCGACGCTGACTCAGTATTCATGCTTGCGATACCCTGATGACAATATTAATAAGATACGAATATATCACGTGATTGACAGTAAATAACCGTGAATGATCGTGAATAAAAAACAGCCATAAAAAAGCCCCAACGATGTGGGGCCTTCAGAACAGGTAAAAAAGCATAACCATCAGTCGTCGACCAACGCCTGGAGGATATTTGATGTCGATAACACACCCACCATCATATTGTCGCGGGTGACAAATACCCGGTGGATTTTACTGGCCAGCATCAGCTTAATCACTTCATTAACCGCCGTTGTTTCTTCCACTTTAATCACGTGAGGTGTCATCACCTGGTTAACGGTGCAGTTTTCATCGGCTTTTTTCGCTAATGCTTCAACATCCGCTTCGGTGTATTCCACGCCAGCAAACTCGGCATAGACATCGCGCACCATCTGCTTCTTTTCCTGCTGGCTCTGACTGTCGAAATGAATCACATCCGAACTGCTGACCACACCCACCAGTGAGTGATCGCTGGCGATCACCGGCACACCGGAAATACAGTGTTTTACCAGAAATGACGATAAGCGTTTGATTGACCAGCCTTCATAGGCAGTAAGCACCTCGGTGGTCATAATATCTTTTGCCGTTAAATGACTCAGACTCTCAACCATAACGTTCTCCTTTTCAGTTTTTTATGTTGGCTTTTTAATAAACCCAACACAATTAACATTACCGGATATCAGCAGCGGATTACCGGCTTAACGCAACATTTGAATGGATCGACTCCGGCGAAAAGACAAAGGTGACAATGGTTCCTCGCTCTCCGGCACGTTCCATGGTAATCCGGCCTGTTAATAATTTAGCGCGCTCCTTCATAATATCCAGGCCGTAGTGATTCATTTTTTCCGGGCCATCGGGAATACCCACGCCGTCATCCGCCACCGACACGGTCACCTGGTTATTATTTTCCACCAGTGAAACCTTTACGTTTTCGCCCTTGGAATGATGTAACGAGTTTTGCAATGCTTCTTTGGCAATCTGTAATAAATGAATTTCTTCATTGGGTGTAAACAATATCGAATCCACCTGGTAATCCAGGGTAATTTTCATATTGGTGCGATTACTTAACTGGCTGATGGCATCTTCCAGCGCACCTTTTAAACCACGACCACCCACCTGCAGACGGAAGGTCGACAATAATTCCCGCAGCTGGCGATACGCCGACCCCAGACCGTCGCGAATTTCGTCAATCAGATTCTGGAATACTTCACCGTCGGCTTGTTTATCGTGGGCTTTTTGCATCCGTGATACCTGAATTTTCAGGTACGACAACGATTGGGCTAACGAGTCGTGTAATTCCCGGGCAATCACGGTACGTTCATTCAGCAGCGCTACCCGGCGATCCTGATGCACCTGATTTTTCAGACTCAGTCCAACCGCAATCTGATCAGCAACCGCCTGAATTAACTGATGTTGCCAGGCTTCCAGGCCGTTTTTGTATTTCATCCGCACCACCAGCACACCGTAGTTATGCTCTTCCCGCTCCAGCGCAAAACGCACCGTATAGCAGCCCTGAACATTACTCATAATGGTGCCACTATGAGAAAGGCAGCCTTCACAATTGCCGGTATCACAATTCGGTCGGTTGCTGACTTCATCAATTTCAAGCAAATGAATATAAGGCGAGTCTGCATCCTGTTTAGTGATACATAAATCCATATCACCAATACCGGTCAGATTAGAAAGTTCATCAAGAATGGGCTGAAAATCGAGATCTTCTTCGGTGGCATTATTGGATAAACGTGAGGTATTTAATAACAGCTGCAGGGAATCGTTGGAGCGTTTCAGCTGCATGGTTTTACGACTGACGCGACCCTCAAGGTCGGCGTACATCTCCGATAAAGAGTCACTCATGGAGTTAAATGCCTGGGCTAATAGACCCAGTTCGTCTTTATTATCCAGTTCAACCCGTGAGGTTAAATCACCATCACGCACCCGTCGTGCCATTGCCGTTAGTTGCGCCAGCGGTTTTTCGATATGGCCGTGAATCGACGTCATCGCCACATAAACCAGAATCAAAGTACTGAACAATGCAATGATCTGAATAATACGTAATAACTCAATTTTAGATTCTGCCGCTTGCTGATATTGCAGCACTAAAAAATCAATTTTATCAACAAAAGAATTAACCGTATCAAACAGCTGAGCTTTGGCCGTGGCCGTCGAATTATATTGCTCTAATGCCGGTTTAACCTCGGTTTTCCAGCTGACTACCACGGTTTTATAGGATTGTGCTAATGCCGAATCCGGCGATACCAGATCACCGGATATTAAAACCGGATCACTCAGAATGGTTTCAAACTGCTCGAACACTGCCTGTTGTTCAGTTACCGCAGCGGTATTTTCTGCCACCAGCAAGGTCGATAACATCAGGTAACTTTGCTTACGCAACGATCCGGAAACATTAATCGCCGCAGCGTCTTTATCGGCAATTTCAGAAATAACAAACGAGCTGAACATGCTGAGCACGGCCATCACCGTCATGGCCATCAGTAATGAGCCAATTCGGAAAACAATGGAATTACGGATCTTTGAAACCATACGAAAAACCTGTCTGGAAAAGCAGCCTGAAAAGCTTCAGAAAACATTATATCGGTAATGCTATCCGAATAGAGCTACCCCCTCCAGAACATAGGTAATAAGTCAGCTACCCCTTTGTAGGTAGACCCCCTCCCTCTAACGCAGTGATAAATCCCGCTTGTTGACGCACGTCAAATTCACACGCCTTTAGCGGCCCTATGTTGGTTGCACAAATGAAACAAAGCTCAGGGGTTTTAACCCAAAACAACCTGAGAAAAGCACCGTGTTTTTGCTCGCTATTCCAACCGGGTAGCTGCTTGTAGGAGAACCAATATGAGTCAATTTCTGGATCGGCTTCAGTTTTTTAAACGGAAGCAGGGTGACTTCGCCAATGGTCACGGCACCCTGACCAATGAAGACCGCCAATGGGAAGACGGCTATCGTCGTCGCTGGCAACACGACAAAGTCGTACGTTCCACCCACGGCGTGAACTGCACCGGCTCCTGTAGCTGGAAGGTGTACGTTAAAGATGGCCTGATTACCTGGGAAACCCAGCAGACCGATTACCCGCGTACCCGCCCTGACCTGCCGAACCACGAACCTCGTGGTTGTCCTCGTGGTGCCAGTTATTCCTGGTACGTTTACAGCGCTAACCGGCTGAAATACCCAAAGGTTCGTAAAGCATTAATCAAACTGTGGCGTGAAGCGAAACAGTCTCACTCGGATCCGGTTGAAGCATGGAAATCGATTGTTTCTGATCCGGTTAAAGCTCAGTCCTACAAGCAACAACGTGGCATGGGTGGTTTTGTTCGTTCCGACTGGAATGAAGTGAACGAAATTATCGCCGCGGCTAACGTATTCACCGCTAAGAATTACGGTCCTGACCGTATCACCGGTTTCTCGCCTATTCCTGCTATGTCGATGGTGTCTTACGCTGCTGGCGCTCGTTACCTGTCGCTGATTGGTGGTAACTGCTTAAGCTTCTACGACTGGTACTGTGATTTACCACCTGCCTCGCCACAAATCTGGGGTGAGCAGACTGACGTTCCTGAATCCGCTGACTGGTACAACTCCAACTACCTGATCGTTTGGGGTTCTAACGTTCCGCAAACCCGTACGCCGGACGCTCACTTCTTAACTGAAGCGCGTTACAAAGGTACTAAAACCTGTGTTGTAACGTCGGATTATTCTGAATGTTCTAAGTTTGGTGATACCTGGTTAGCACCAAAACAAGGTACTGACGCGGCGTTAGCCATGGCCTTTGGTCACGTCATTCTGAAAGAATTCCACATCGAAAACCAAAGCGAATATTTCTCGCAATATGTGCGTGAAAAAACCGACTTCCCGAATCTGGTGATGCTGGAAAAAGACGGTGATGATCCTCAAGGCAACAAGTACCGCCAGGGTCGTTTCTTACGTGCCGCTGATTTAGTGGATGGCCTGGGTGAAGAAAATAACCCGGAATGGAAAACCATCGCCATTAACGAAAATACCGGCGAGCTAATTTCTCCTAACGGTTCCATCGGTTATCGCTGGGGTGAAAAAGGTAAGTGGAACACCCTGCAGAAAGACGGTAAGTCGGGTGAAGACGTTAAATTAACCCTGACGTTAAAAGGCAGCGACGACGTTGTTGCAGTTAACTTCCCGTATTTCGCCACTGCAGCCAACGAGCACGAACACAAATACTACGACCACACTGAACACGACGAAGTATTACCACGTAATATTCCGGTGAAAAAAGTTCAGCTGGCGAATGGTGAAACCGCCTTAGTAGCAACCGTATTCGATTTAACCGTTGCTAACTATGGTGTGGATGCCGGTCACGGTGGTGACAATGTCGCTAAGTCTTATGAAGACAACGCGCCTTACACTCCAGCCTGGCAACAACGTGTAACCGGTGTTGATCCAAAACTGGTGATTGAAGTCGCCCGTGAATTTGCCCGTACGGCGGACAAAACTCGTGGTCGTTCCATGATTATTATCGGCGCGGCAATGAACCACTGGTACCACATGGATATGAACTACCGCGGCGTGATTAACATGCTGATGATGTGTGGTTGTATCGGTCAGTCCGGCGGTGGTTGGGCGCACTATGTCGGCCAGGAAAAATTACGTCCACAAACCGGCTGGCAGCCACTGGCGTTTGCGCTGGATTGGAACAAACCGCCACGTCATATGAACGGTACTTCGTTCTTCTATAACCACTCTAACCAGTGGCGCTATGAAAAACTGCGCATGGAAGAAGTGATTGAGCCACAGGCTAATAAAGAAAAATGGTCCGGTTCTATCATTGATTACAACTCCCGTGCAGAACGTATGGGTTGGTTACCATCCGCTCCTCAGTTGGGCATGAACCCACTGAACCTGTGTAAAGATGCTGAAGCAGCTGGTATGTCTGCCAAAGACTACTGTGTGCAACAGCTGAAATCCGGTGAGCTGAAGTTTGCGAACCAGGATCCTGATAACCCACAAAACTTCCCGCGTAACATGTTTATCTGGCGTTCGAACTTATTAGGTTCGTCCGGTAAAGGCCACGAATACATGCTGCGTCACCTGTTAGGCACCAAACATGGTCTGATGGGTAAAGACTTAGGCGAAGAAGGTGGTATCAAACCAGAAGATGTGAAATTCAACGATGCTCCGGTTGAAGGCAAGCTCGACTTATTAGTCACGCTGGACTTCCGTATGTCCACGACCTGCCTGTACTCGGATATCGTTCTGCCGACTGCAACCTGGTACGAAAAAGACGATATGAATACTTCGGATATGCATCCGTTTATTCACCCGTTATCAAAAGCCGCTGACCCGGCCTGGGAAGCACGTTCTGACTGGGACATCTTTAAAGGTATCGCGAAGAAATTCTCCGAAACCTGTGAAGGTCATTTAGGTCAGGAAAAAGATCTGGTGACTCTGCCAATCCTGCACGACACTCCAGCGGAACTGGCGATGCCATACGGTGAAGTGAAGTCCTGGTGGAAAGGCGAAATCGATTTAATTCCGGGCAAAACTGCTCCGAATATGATCGAAGTAACCCGTGACTACCCGGCCACTTACGAACGTTTCACATCCGTTGGCCCGCTGTTAGATCAGCAAGGTAACGGTGGTAAAGGTATTAACTGGAATACCGATGAAGAAATCGAGCTATTAGGTCAGCTGAACTACAAAAAACTCGATGGTCCGGCGAAAGGTCGTCCGAATATCGAAACCGCCATTGATGCTGCCGAAGTTATTTTAACTCTGGCACCAGAAACCAACGGTAACGTTGCAGTGAAAGCCTGGGATGCATTAAGCCAGGTAACCGGTATTGACCATACGCATCTGGCTAAGCCGAAACAGGAAGAAAAAATCCGCTTCCGCGATATTCAGGCACAGCCACGTAAGATTATTTCTTCTCCAACCTGGTCTGGGCTGGAAGACGAACACGTGTCTTACAACGCCGGTTACACCAACGTGCATGAAGATATTCCATGGAGAACCCTGACTGGTCGTCAGCAGTTCTATATGGACCACGAGTGGATGCGTGACTTTGGTGAAAACCATGTGTCGTACAAGCCACCCATTAACCTGAAAACCGTGCAGCCAATTATGGATAAAAAGCCAAACGGTAATAAGGAAATTGCACTGAACTGGATTACTCCGCACCAGAAATGGGGAATCCACTCAACCTACTCCGATAACCTGTTAATGCTGACTCTGTCGCGTGGTGGCCCGATTGTATGGATCAGTGAGATCGATGCGAAAAAAGCCGACATCGAAGATAACGACTGGATCGAAGTATTTAACGTAAACGGTGCTATTGCTGCCCGTGCGGTTGTATCGCAACGTCTGCCGGAAGGTATGAGCATGATGTACCACGCCCAGGAACGTATCGTGAACGTGCCGGGTGCAGAAACTACTCAGACCCGTGGCGGTATTCATAACTCTGTAACCCGGGCCGTGATGAAGCCTACCCATATGATTGGTGGTTACGCACAACAATCCTACGGCTTTAACTACTACGGCACTGTGGGTTGTAACCGTGATGAGTTCGTCGTCGTTCGTAAGATGAACAAAGTCGACTGGCTGGATGGCGAATAAGGTTTAGGTGAGGAGATTATTATGAAAATTCGCGCTCAAATAGGCATGGTCCTCAACCTGGATAAATGTATCGGTTGTCACACCTGCTCTATCACTTGTAAAAACGTATGGACCTCCCGTGAGGGGGTCGAATACGCCTGGTTCAACAACGTTGAAACCAAACCCGGTATTGGTTTCCCGAAAGAATGGGAAAATCAACAAAAATGGAAAGGTGGCTGGGAAGTTAAAGGCGGTAAATTAACTCCTAAAATCGGCGGCAAACGTAATATTCTGGCGAATATTTTTGCCAACCCTGATCTGCCGGAAATCGATGACTACTACGAGCCATTCGATTTCGATTACCAGCACCTGCACACTGCCGGTGAAAGCAAACACCAGCCGGTCGCCCGTCCACGCTCACTGATTTCCGGTAAGCGCATGGAAAAAATCAACTGGGGTCCGAACTGGGAAGAAATTCTCGGTACAGAGTTCAGCAAACGTAAAGCGGATAAAAACTTCGATAATGTACAAACCGACATGTTAGGTCAGTTTGAAAATACATTTATGATGTATCTGCCACGTTTATGTGAGCACTGCTTAAACCCTGCATGTGTAGCATCCTGCCCAAGTGGTGCAATCTACAAACGTGAAGAAGACGGTATCGTACTGATCGACCAGGACAAATGTCGTGGCTGGCGTATGTGTGTATCGGCTTGTCCGTACAAAAAGATTTATTACAACTGGAAAACCGGCAAATCAGAAAAATGTATTTTCTGTTACCCACGTATCGAAGCCGGTCAACCAACCATTTGTTCTGAAACCTGTGTTGGCCGTATCCGTTATTTGGGTGTACTGCTGTACGACGCAGACAAAATTGAAGAAGTGGCCAAAACCGCTAACGATCAGGATCTGTACCAAGCTCAGTGCAACATGTTCCTCGATCCGAACGATGAAAGTGTGATTGCCGCGGCTCGTAAAGAAGGTATTCCACAAAGCTGGCTGGATGCAGCACAACAATCGCCGGTTTATAAAATGGCGATGGACTGGCAGATCGCTCTGCCACTGCACCCTGAATACCGTACCCTGCCAATGGTTTGGTACATCCCACCACTGAGTCCGATTCAGAGCGCAGTGGAAGCTGGCCATGTGGGTATGAACGGTGAAATCCCAGATCTGAAATCGCTGCGAATTCCGCTGAAATACCTGGCTAACCTGCTGACCGCCGGTGACGAAGCGCCAGTGATCCGAGCACTGGAACGTATGATCGCAATGCGTGCTTACAAGCGTTCGCAAAACGTGGATCAGGTAGAAGATCTGGAAGTACTGAAGCAAACCGGTATCACCCAACGTCAGGTTGAAGAAATGTACCGTTATATGGCGCTGGCCAACTACGAAGATCGTTTTGTCGTACCAACCAGCCATAAAGCTTACGCCGAAGAAACTTTTGGCTCTGCTCATGACACACGTAACGGTTGTGGCTTTAGCTTCGGTAACGGTTGCTCCGACGGTAACGACGACCTGAACCTGTTTGGTGCGAAAAAACAAACCACCAAAGTAGTTAAGCCTGCGGTCTTTGACCCACAGGGAGAATAAAAATGAAGATTTTTAAATTAATTTCCCTGTTACTGGATTATCCGGAAACCGAAATTGCTGATGATCGTGCCGCAATTTTCGAACTGATTCAGGCCGACGACGATATCAGCGCAGAAACCAAAGTCGAAATGATCGACTTTGTCGAGCAGCGCGCCTCGATGGATTTACTGGATTGGCAATCGGATTACGACGCGTTATTTGAACGTGGTCGTAATTTATCCCTGCTGTTGTTTGAACACGTGCACGGCGAAAGCCGTGACCGTGGCCAGGCGATGGTGGATTTAATGGAACAATATAAACAGGCTGGATTAGAAATCGGGGCGAAAGAATTACCTGATTATCTGCCACTGTTTTTAGAGTTTTTATCCACCCAGGATCGTGAAGATGCCCGCGCCTGGTTACAGGATGTCAGCCATATTCTGGCGACCCTGCAATCACGTCTGGAACAGCGCGATGAAGGTTACGCTTCTTTGTTAGCTGCGCTGCTGGAAATCAGCCAGGCAGAACTGGACCTGAATGAAATTCGTGAAAATATCGCCAAAGAAGAACGTGACGATACTAACGAAGCGATTGATAAAGTCTGGGAAGAAGAAATGGTGACCTTCTCCGGCGGACCGGATCAGACCAACTGCTCAAGCAGTGTATCCCGCCCGAGTGAACAACAAAGCCGGGTTAACGAAATGCCGGTAAATATTATTCAACCGACTGCACAAGCGCGATAAAGGAGTCAATCATGAACTACTTAAATGACCTGTTGTTTGGCATCTACCCTTACATCGCGCTGGCCGTGTTTGTATTAGGTAGTTTAATTCGTTACGACCGTGACCAGTACACCTGGAAAACCGGTTCTTCCCAGATGCTGGAAAGCAAGATGTTGCGTAAAGGCAGCATGCCATTCCACGTCGGTATTATTATGGTATTGGCCGGTCACTTTGTCGGCCTGTTAACGCCCCATGAGGTTTGGCATGTATTAGGGATTACCGCCAGCATGAAACAAGTATTCGCCATGGCGATGGGTGGTTTCTTTGGCTTAATCTGTTTTTACGGTTTAACCATTTTAATTATCCGTCGTTTCACCAACGAACGTGTTAAAGCATCCAGCTCAAGCATGGATAACGCTATCCTGCTGCTGCTATACGCTCAGTTAATTCTGGGTCTGGCCAGTATCTTCGTTTCTGCCGGTCACTTAGACGGCGCTGAAATGTTAATGCTGATGAGCTGGGCACAAAATATGGTGACTTTCCAGGGTGGTGACGCTGCGGCGGCGATTGCCAACGTACACTGGATTTACAAATTACACGTATTCCTGGGTATGACCTTGTTTGTGGTATTCCCGTTCAGTCGTCTGGTTCATGTCTGGAGTGTTCCCCTGAAATACTTCCGTCGTAACTACCAGATTGTGCGTACCAAACAATCGAACTATTAATCAGTTAAAACAGCTAAAACCGACCGCCGATTCCCGGCATCCATAAAAGGTGGCCCGCTACCAAGGTAGTGGCCACCTACTATTAAAAATAGCAGTACTGAGAGGTTTACCATGCAGATGATCGAAATCCCTACCGTTAATCTGGATGATAACAATCAGCCAGAAGAGCCAAACACTATCCCGGATATTCTGGTTAATGACACAGCCATCAACGAAGCCCAGATTCTGGCTGAAATGCAATATCACCCGGCGGACAACCAGCGTGATGCAACAATCGCCGCTGCCGAAGCATTAGTCATTGTTGAGTTGTTAAAACAGCGTTGTGAACAACTGGATATTAAAAACGAAGACGGTTCTGAATTAACCGATGACCAGATGTTAGCCGAGCTGATGCAACGTGAAGTTCAGGTTCCAGCCATCAGTGATGAAGAATGCCAGCGTTATTTTACTGCCAACCCGGATAAGTTTATTACCTCGCCGATTCTCGAAGTCGACCACATTTTACTGGCGGCCGATAAAGAAGATCTGGATCAGCGTGCCGAAGCCAAAGAACTGGCGGACGGACTGTTAGAGCAAATTCAGCAACAACCGCAACTGTTCAGCGACTTTGCCATGCGCCACTCCATGTGCCCGTCAAAAGAACAAGGTGGTTCCTTAGGCCAGATCAGCAAAGGCCAGACCGTACCTGAGTTTGAGAAAGTACTGTTCCTGGCGGACGAAGGTCTGTTAAGCCGCCCGGTAGAAACCCGTTATGGCTACCATATCGCCCGGATTAACCGCCGTATCGAAGGCCAGCCACTGGAGTTCGATCAGGTGGAAGAAAAAATCAAAACCTATCTGAATGAAAAAGTGCACCGCAAAGCCCTGGCACAATATATCGAGTTATTAATCTCAGATGCCGAGATTGAAGGTTTTGAATTTCAGGTCAGTGATTCTCCCCTCGTTCAGTAATAAACTAGCCAGTAATAAGCTGACCAGTAACAAATAATCAGTATTGGATACCGGTAAAGATGACTATTGAAAATTTATTAGAGAAAAATCGTCGCTGGTCAGAAAACCAGACCTATATCGATCCGGATTTCTTTCAACGTCTGAGTCTGCAACAAACGCCGGAATATTTGTGGATTGGTTGCTCCGATTCACGGGTACCGGCTAATCAGGTAGTTGGCTTAGATCCGGGTGAATTATTTGTTCACCGCAATATCGCCAATGTGGTACTGCATACGGATTTTAACTGTTTATCGGTATTGCAGTTTGCGGTCGATGTATTAAAAGTGCGCCATGTAATCGTGTGTGGCCATTATGGCTGTGGCGGTGTTAAAGCTGCGTTAGGCAATACCGAATTTGGCCTGGTGGATAACTGGTTGCGTCATATTAAAGATGTGTATTACCAGCATCAGGATGAAGTTAATGCGATTGAATCGGAAGAAGCGCGCATTGATCGTTTGTGTGAGTTAAACGTGATGGAACAGGTAAACAATCTGGCGAAAACCAAAATTGTGCAACACGCCTGGGATCGTGGTCAGGAGTTAGCCATTCATGGCCTGATTTATTCAATCAAAGATGGGTTGTTGCAGGAATTAAACGTTAATGCCCGCAACCCGGATTTTATCGATCCGATTTTCCGGATGCAGTCCGGAGAGTGATTACTGCGGTGCCGGTAAAACAACGGTAAAGCAGGCCCCTTCTCCCGGGGTACTGCTGACCTCAATGCTGCCACCGTGTTCTTCAACAACGCCCTGAGAAATCGAAAGCCCCAGGCCAGTGCCTTCCCCCACCGGTTTAGTGGTGAAAAATGGCGTAAACAGCTGATCAATATGATCACTGCTGATACCCGGGCCATCGTCTTCCACTGAAATATAGAGGCTATTATCTTTACAACAGGTTTCTATTTTAATACTGCCCTGATCCTCCACCGCCTGATTGGCATTTGCAATCAGATTAATAAATACCTGGCTCAGCTTGCCATAAAACCCTTTTATGGTTGGCAGTTCGCCATAACTGACATCAACAACCGCGTGATACTTTAACTGGTTATTCAGAATATTCAGTGCTCCACGCAGGCAATCGTTAACATCCAGTTCCTGCATATCGCCACTGTCTTCACGGGCAAACGATTTCAGATCAGCGATGATTTGTTTAACCCGGTCAAGGCCTTCCAGTGTCTCTTTTGATAACTCACCAAAGTCTTCCAGCAGATAGGCAATGTCGAATTTATCCAGAGATTCACGGATTTTATGAACAACAGCATCGTTTGGGTTCACATCCAGTTGCTGTTCTAATACTTCGATAAAGTCCTGAATATCATTAAACGCTTCTTTAATGGTATTGAGGTTAGAGCTGACAAAACCAATCGGATTATTAATTTCATGAGCGATGCCTGCCGCCATAACACCTAACGACGCCATCCGCTCCGAAGACACTAACTGGTTTTGCTGTTGTTTCAGATCGTGATGGGCCTGTTGTAAGTCATAGAATGACGAATACAACTCGCGAGACTTATCCTCAAGCAGCTGCTCAGCGCGCTTACGTAATTCTTTTTCACGAAAGTAGGCTTTTTCGAAATCGACCACTGTCAGCTCCCTGCTTACAGATTTACTGCAACGTCACTAACAAATGACAGCGATCGTCCCCTTTATGCATACACACATCGTGGGTTAACTGATAGTCCTGCTTAAAATGTTTGGCACTGCCGTCGATCAGGCCTTCCGCTAATTTGCATAATTTGCGCGGCGATTTATACAACATGGTCAGCTTGTCGGGCAGCTGCTCGTCGTATTCGAATTGTGGCACACCGGCATCAGGAAACAGCTTGCGGACCTCCACATGAATCAGATGATCGACGGATAATAAAAACGGGAATAAACCATCACATTCAAAGAATTGCGGAAAACGCTGATAAAACTGCGTCACCATATATTGGCCAAAGGCATAAACCAGATCATTTGCGTCGATGCCGGTTACTTCTGATGCCGAGGCCACCAGATCCAGCAATGCCTGATCGTGATAGGTTTCGGTCGAAATAAACATGCCGTCTGAATCGGCACCATCCAGCACCGCTTGCCAGCCATCCAGGCCATAATTTTCTTCAACCATGTCGCGCAGCATATCGAATACCATGCCTTTCATGCGTTATCCCTCTGGTATACCGGGTTCAATCTCTTCAATCAGTACATAGACATCTAACTTATCACCTGACGTTTGTTCCAGATTCACAATTTTATCGATGACGTGGTCATCAAGAATATGACCACGTTTTAGTAGCACCATCCCCCGCCCTGATAGCAGGTTGCGGCTGAGCATCATTGACGGCCGCAAGGCTGAGACTGAAATCAGTTTTTCACCGTCGTCCAGTTTATCGGTGCTGAAGTCCTGATAAATTTCAACAAAGATATCAACGATGCGCGGGTCATACCGCACGCCGGAGAAACGTACAATTTCGTTTTTGGCTTTGTGCTCTTCGTATTCCGAACCGGTGTATTTGCCCAGCACCAGATCGACGTAATCACGGACAACTGCCAGGATCAGACTGCCATTAGGAATACGCTCGCCAGAGAGTTTGTCGGGAAAACCCGATCCGTCAAAGCGCTCGAACTGATTGCGGATATATACCCCGGCCATAAACAGGTCGGGCACACCTAATAACGCCGCTTCGCCGAGAATCGGGTATTGCTTGAACAACTTAAGCTCTTCGCCATCAAACTCGCTGTAAGGTTTGGACAACATCCGGTCGGAAAAACACATCTTGCCCAGATCACACAGCAACATGGCATCACGAACGGCGGCAACTTCGTCATCCGGCATCCCCAGTTTTAATGCAATCTCCTCCGCCATTGCTGCTTTTACGGTGGATGCTTTTGCCGCTTTTTCGTCGCGCATAGCGGCGATACTGGAGGCCAGAGTGACCATATGTTCGTAACTCTGGTTGATTTCTTTCAGTGCCTGATCGAGCTGCTCGGTGCGTTTTGCGACCTTCTCTTCAAGGTGGCCGTTCAGCTCTTCCAGCTGTTTGTTTTTTTCCAGCAACTCGCGGCTAAGCTGTTGATTTTTAACTTCTAAAATTTTTGAGCGGAGGTTGTCGTTTACAATCTGGCGAATTTCATCGTCGTTCCACGGCTTATTCATATAACAGGCAATTTTGCCTTTATTAACCGCAGCAATGGTGGATTCCAGGTCGGCATAACCGGTAAGAAGAATACGGATGGCTTTGGGGTAATCTCGTGCGGCAATTTCAAGGAACTCTGCCCCGCTCATGCCGGGCATACGCATATCCGAGATGATCAGATCGACATCGGTGTTTTCCATGATATACAACGCATCCTTGCCGGACGTTGCCGTAACAACATCAACAGCACATTTGCGTAATGTACGGGTTAGCGACTTAAGGATATTTTCCTCATCATCCACCAGCAGCACAATTGGCTTAACCGCATCTTGTTGCACTTCTGACGGGGCGATCTCTGCCTGCATTCTCAAGCTCCATTGACACCTGTCTTAACAGTCTAGCTGAACTAATCCAGCTTGCCGGATTCAGGCAACAGATCGCGATTGTTCGGGCTTAAGGCAGCTAAGGCAGAGCGAGCTCAAACTCCCCCAGCTCAAAGCTGACGCCATTTAACAACGCCTCAACCTTATGAACTCCGGGATAGTGTTTGCGGGTGCTCATATTTTTCAGCGACACCTTTTTACTGAACTCGGCACGGCCGCCCGGTTTAAGCTCTACCGTTTTCAACTTAAACACTTTGGCACTGGTGCTGCTGTTAGCTTTGACATAATGGATAACAAAGTCGACCAGTAATGGCTGCAGCTGGTCAGCGTTGTTGGTAACCGAAAAGGCGATGGTCAGATTATCACCCAGCGTCGCCTTCTCAGGAGTGAGGTTAATATCTCCTACGCTTACCTCAATATCCTGACCATAACCTAACACCGCCAGCGCCTGGGGCTCTGCTCGTTTAATCGCAGAACGTAAGGCGTGATTTACCAGCCAGCGACGTTCTTTACTCGCGCCCTGCAACCAGGATTCACAGGTCTGGCACAACACCTCAAGATTATCTTTGCCAATATCGTTGAGGTTATTAGCCACCGAGCGACGCACATACAAAGACTCATCGTCTTTTAGCTGTTCCAGCAATTCCAGAACCGGCACCGGGTCTTGTTTGAAGGGTTTCAGCGCAATACCCCAGGGTAAGCGTGGTCGCGTGCCTTCGGAGATTAACCGGCGTACATGCTCACTGGGGTCATCCAGCCACTGTGCCAAACGAGCCAACGTTTGCTGCGGATATTTCAATAAAAACGGGCGAATACAGAACTCCGCAGTAAAACGCTGCGTTAATTGATATTGCGCCGCCATGGATTCATCAAAATGATCCAGACCAAATTCAGCAATAAAGAAGCTGTGTGGCAAATAGAAAAACGACGACATACCAAAGCTACGGCTGTCGGTCAGCGACGCTCCCATGGAGCTCACCAGAATATCGATTGCAGTGGGATAATGTTCCGGCAGAAAACCCCGTAATACCTGAGCAATATGCTTGCCCCGTGGCATCAGCTCCAGCTGCTCGAACTCCGGCAACACCTGTTGCAGAAAACCCTCTGCATCAAATTGCGGAAATACCTGCTGAATATCGTTTGCCAGTTTTTGCGGAACTTCCGGGCCGTATTGGTCTTTTAGTGCTTCTGCCATAATTTTTCCATTTTCAAATCGTAAATCGCTACCCCGGTTGTGGTCAGGGAGTTGTAACAACCACATCCGCCAAACACAACAGCAAGCGCCTGGATTACTGACAATAAATGGCAGCAGTTTACTCCCCTGTATCAGTTCGCATGGTAGAGTGTTGGTTTTATTAACAATAATAAACGGATCTGGTATGGCGACATCCCAATCAACGACTTTCCTGACCCGCCTGGAAAACAAAATTCCGCCGCCTGTGATTATGATCATTTGTGCGTTAGGAGTCTGGTTTACGGCTGAAACAATCTCGCTGACGTTGTTTGCAACCGACGGCTCCTGGCACTGGAGCGCCACTCTGGCAGTTATTATTTTTGCCTGTGGTGTGGTGATTGATCTGATCAGCCTGAAACGTTTTTTTGCCGCCAAAACCACCATTAACCCGCTAAAACCCCAACAAGCCTCCAGCCTGGTAACCTCCGGTATTTATCGCTTTACCCGCAATCCAATGTATCTGGGCCTGATGTTATGGCTTGTGGCCTTAGCGACTTATCTCAACAACCCATTGGCATTCATCTGGCCGATTATTTTTGTTGTCTATATCAATCGTTTTCAGATAACGCCGGAAGAACGCTTTCTGAAAACATTATTTGGTGAGCCCTACCTGGCGTATCTGCAAAACACACCACGCTGGCTGCTGCTGAATTAAAACCCGACGTTACGATGAATCGCTCTGACCTGCAAAACCGTCTGAAAAGCCGCCTGCTGCCTTTGCTGCTTTTGTTTTCCCTGGCGACTCCTCCGGGAATGCTGCTCACCAGTTCGTTACTGCATGCCGACGATAAACACGAGCATCATGGTAGCGACAGCAACCACAGCGATCAGCTGCTGGTATTGCTGAACCACAAGATTGCCCTGCAAAAACTGCAGGCTGACTTTCCGGACGACGTTGCGCTGCAAAGTAAAAACCTGGCGCGACAAAAGCGTCATCTCGACCAGGCATTACCGGTATTGGAGGCCTATCTGAAAATTCCGGCAGAACGTTATCCCAATACCAGCCTGTATCACCAAAGCCTGCAAAACCGCTCTGCCATGCTGCAAGATTACGCTCGTATCGTCAGCGAGTTTTACCACAAGCTGATTGGTGGCTGAGCCCGGTTGAGCTCAGCGACCTGATAAAATCCCTCGTCTGCCATAGCCCTGCCTGTTTTTCCTGACTGTTTTACACACAACATATTCCTTCATTGCTTGCACCGTGCTGCGCCTAGGTCTATTTTATTAATCACTTGATTAATCAATTCAGACAGGTTGTCCATTTATGGCCCGTGGCAGACCCCAGGATCCGGCAAAGCAACAGCTCAGCAAGCAGGCTTTACGCCAGGCAGCACGCGATTTATTGCAACAAAAGCCCTACCGCTCCATCAGTATTCGTGAGCTGGCACAACAGGCTGGGATGCAATCAGCGATGGTGAGTTATTACTTTGGCAGCAAAGAAGGCCTGTTTATCAGCTTGCTGGAAGAAAGTGGTGAACACCGCCAGAAAGTATTCCAACAGGTTGCCGCCGAGATTCTGCAACAGCCCAATCAGGCGCTGGCACTGCTGGTGAACAATATGATTGATCTGATTACATCGGAGCCCTGGCTGGTGCGGCTGTTGCAGGATGAAATTCTGACTCAGCAATCTGAGCTGCGCAGCGCTTTTCTCGAAGCCGTTCCCAAACGCCTGTCGCGCGGATTGCTTGAACTGCTGGAAACTCTGATTCAGCACAACATTCTGCGCCCGGACCTGAACCCTCATTTCGCTGCGGCGTCCTTGATGAGCAACCTGATGTTCCCGTTATTGGCCGAACCGGTAATGAGCGAAACCATCAATGTTAACCGCGACGTTATTCGCAGCGATGCCTGGAAGCAACACGTTACTCAGGTGTTAAGCCAGGGCCTGATGCTGAACCCGGCAGCCAACCACAACAGCCATTCCGCCATCGCCGATCAACCCGATAGTGATGATTCAAGCCAAGATCAACTAAGCAACGATCACACAGACAACTGAGCAGGAGAAAACCATGTCATTTGCCCAACGGTTAGCCGATAAAAAAGCCCTGCCCATTCTGGTTATTGCTGGCGTACTTGCGCTGGTGATTGCAAAACAAAGTGCCACGCCACCACTACAAAAAGCCTTACAACAGGATGCGGTTGCCGTCACCTTGATGCCGTTGACCAGTGAAGCGATCAAGCCGTCGGTGTCCGGTTATGGCATGGTGAAAGCGGCAGTTGAATTAAATCAGACCGCTGAAGTTGCTGCCCGGGTGACTCGTCTGAATCCATTATTGGTTGCTGGCGCCACCATCAAACAAGGCGCAGAACTGATTCAGCTGGACGACAAAGACTATCGTCTTGCCCTGGCACAAGCCAAAGCACAACAAAAAAGCGTTGAAGCCCAGCGCAGCGAATTAAACAGTAATAAAAACAGCTTATTGCAGCGTCAGACGCTGGTGCAGGAAAAAATCCAGCTCGCCCGCCAGGAATTAAAACGCAAACAAGACCTTGCAAAAGTGCAGTCGTTATCCGCATCACAACTGGATGCCGAACAACAAAAACTGATTGGCCTACAGCAGGAAGCAGCGTCGCTACAACAGCAAATTGAAGCTTTGCCTGCGCAACAGCAAAGTTTAAAAGCTCAGCTGGAATCGGCCGTTGCGACGGTGGATCAGCAACAACGTAATATCGAACGAACCCGGATCCTGATGCCATTTGATGGTCGTATCCGTTCAGTGGATGTTGAAACCGGCGAATACGTTAAACAAGGCCAGGCGTTATTTCAGGCGATTGGTATTGATCAGGTTGAGATCGAAGCTCAGTTTTCGTTAGATAAATTACGGCCGTTTATTCAGTTGGCGTTTGCCAATGTGGCATCGCTGTCTGCACAGTCCTCACACCCGAAACAGTCTACTAGCAAAGCAGAGGCTGAACCGCCACAAGCAGCACTGCAGGCGAGCGGCCGGAATCTCAGCCAGATATTGCAACAAGCTGGTCTGCATGCACGTATTTCTGTGCCGCTGGTACCCGGACAATTCTGGCAAGGTGAAGTGGTTACATTACGCGAAAGCCTGGATCCGACCAGTCATACCTTAGGTGCGGTAATCCGGATTAATAAACATTACGACGGCGTTATTCCCGGTAAAAGACCGCCATTGTTAGCAGGGCTTCAGGTAAAAGCGGAATTGTTAAGTAATCCGGCAGACTTTATCAGTGTACCGTTAACCGCATTACACGCAGGGGCCGATAAGCAGCAATGGTTGTATCTGGCTGAGCCTGAGACGCCCGACAATAGCGCGTATTTTCGCCTGAAAAAGCAGCCAGTTACCCCGTTGTTAATCAGCGATAATCAAGCGCTGTTTTCCACCCAGCAACTGCAACCGTTTGCCAATAACAAATATCAGCTGGTCACCACCGACCTGACTCCGGCAATTGCGGATATGCGATTGAGTGCTGCTCCTTCTCTGGAGCAACTACAGGAAAAGCAACTACAGGAAAAGCAATTGCAGAAAAAACAGGCAGACAAAGCGCTGAATACTGAGCAGGAGTCTGGTCATGTTCAGTAATATTCTGCGCATCTTTGCCGGCCACCCAACCGCGGCCAATTTACTGATGCTGACCTTTCTGGTGGTTGGTCTTAACAGCTTATCGCTGCTGCAAAAAGAAACCTTTCCTGAAATCGATAAGTTCGAAGTAAAAGTGTCGGTCACCTATCCCGGTGCTGGCCCTGGCGAAGTGGAGCAAGGTATTTGTTTACCGTTGGAAAACGCCACCGACGGCATCAGTTTTATAGATGAAAAACGTTGTGAAGCGCGCTCCAATATTGGTTTTATGACGTTAAAAATGCTCGAAAGTGGTGACTTCGACGTATTCCTCGACGACGTGCGTTCGGCTGTCGATCGCATCGATAATTTTCCCGCCAACAGTAAATTGCCGGTTATTACCGAGATTGGTCGCACCGCTCCAGTGGTTACCCTGGCGCTGACCGTCGATGACCCGCAGTTTTCCGCCAGCCAGTTAAAAGATCTGGCAGAGCTGATTAAAGCCAAAATGCAGCAAAACCCGGACATTCCGCTGGTCGAACTCAGTGGCTTCAGCCAGCGACAATTAATTGTAAGCCTGCGCCCGGAAAAGCTGCGCCAGTACCAGATCAGTCTGCAACAGATTGCCAACCTGCTGCAGAAACAGAATCTCGATTTGCCGCTGGGTGATTTAACCAGTGCTGATAAAACCTGGGAATTGCGATTTGTGGATGAACGTCAGAGCGCCCGGGCATTGGCCGATCTCACCCTACTAAGTGGCAGTAACGGTGCCGAGATCCGTTTATCGGAATTGGCGGATATTCGTGACGACTTTGATAAAACCGAAGATTACAGCCTGTTTGATAATCACCGTGCGGCATTATTAAAGGTCTCGAAAAATTCCAGTGATGACAGCCTGGCAGTATTAAATGCCGTACAGGATTTAACTGAACAACTGGTTTTACCGGCAGGGGTTAATTTCACCCTGACCCAGGATTTCACCACCATTGTTAAAGACCGCCTCAGCATGTTACTCAGCAATGCCTGGCAGGGGTTAATTCTGGTGTTTATTACCCTGTTGATGTTCTTCGGCCTGCGCTACAGCTTCTGGGTGATTATGGGCTTACCGGTAAGTTTTATTGGTGCGCTGTTTGTGATGATTCAGCTGGGTATCACCATCAATATGCTAAGTATGGTAGCGCTGTTATTAGCGCTGGGTATTCTGATGGATGATGCCATTGTGATTGCAGAGAGTATTGCTGCACACGGTAAAAAAGGCCTGAAGCCATTAGATGCGGTGACACAAGGCGTTCAGAAAGTCGCCCGTGGTGTGTTTTCATCATTCTTAACCACCGTATTTGTGTTTGGTTCTATTCTGGGATTACAGGGGGATCTGGGTCAGGTATTACGGGTTATCCCGCTGGTATTACTGATCGTAATCAGCATCAGCCTGATTGAAGCTTTTTTAATTTTACCGTCTCACCTGCGTCATACTCTGGAACACGATCAGAAACACGGCACAGACCAACAACCCGGCCGCCTGCAATTGATGGTTAATCGCTGGTTTGAGGTTCGCCGCAGTAAACTCGGTACCTTATTAGAAAAAGCCATATATTATCGCTATGCCGTGGTTGGTTTCACCATTGCGTTATTTTTTGCCAGTATCGCATTGATGGCCGGAGGGATTGTTAAATTTAAAGCCTTCCCGGATATTGATGGCGATGTACTTGAAGCGCGATTGATAATGCCTGCGGGTACCTCATTGCATAAAACCGAGCAACAGGTTGATGTAATCCTGGATGCTTTAAAGCAAGCGGTTATCCCACTGGAAGCAAATGAAAACAGCGATTTAATTCGCCATATCAGCGTACGCTTCAACGAAAACCAGGACGCATTCGATAGCGGTGCTCACCTGGCCACCATCAGCCTTGATTTATTAACCGCAGAACAACGTAATACGAATCTCGATAGCCTGACTTCGGCCTGGCTGGAAAACCTGCCGGAAATGCCGGAGGCGTCTCGTCTGGTCATTGCCGAACCCTCACTAGGGCCTGCTGGCCGTGCGATTGAGTTACGCCTATCCGGGCTGGATCGCCAGCAGCTGTCGCAAGCGTCATATCAGCTGCAAAACTGGCTGAAGCAATACAACGGTGTCTACAACTTGCTGGACGATTATCGTCCGGGTAAACCACAACTGGTATTACATTTTAAACCCCAGTCACGCTCACTGAATATTGATGCCAGTGATGTTGCCAATCAGGTACGCAGTGCTTATGCCGGAATTATTATCGATGAGTTTTATCGCCCGATTTATTCTTCCCTGCCGTCATTAGGCTCTACGTCCGACAACATCGAAATTGTGGTGCAACTTGAACAAAACGACCAATCTCTGGATGAGTTACGCGACTTTCCGATTCAGTTAACCAATCCTCAGGGGAAAACCACGTTAGTGCCACTGGCAACACTGGCGGATATCGAATGGCAGCGCGATGTATCCCGTATTCAGCGAATTAATAATCAGTCCACCATTACCGTATTCGGTTCGGTTAATACTCTGATGGCGAATACCCAGGAAGTGATTAACGATACCTTTGCGCGATTTATTCCGCAGTTAAAGCAGCAATATCCTCGTCTGAATATTGGTGTCGAAGGTGAAATCAGTAACGCCGGTAAAACCCAGGGCTCATTAAAAACCGGATTAATTATTGGTTTATTTGGCGTATTTGCGTTGCTCAGTTTCCAGTTCCGCAATTATTCAGAACCTATGCTGGTGATGGTGTCGATTCCTATGGCATTAATCGGCGTGATCTGGGGCCACCTGATTATGGGATACGACCTGAGCATGCCCAGCATGGTGGGTTTTGTGTCACTGGCCGGGATTGTTGTTAATAATGCTATTTTATTAGTCGAATTTGTCAAACATCACGTTTCTGAAGGAATGGACCTGCATAGCGCCGCTCGTCAGGCGAGTCAGGACCGACTTCGCGCCATTTTATTGACAACAAGCACAACGGTTGCCGGAATGCTGCCTTTGTTATTTGAAACCAGCTTACAAGCACAGGTACTGATTCCATTAGTAATTAGCATTAGTTTTGGTCTTTTAATATCCACTCTTTTAGTGCTGATTGTTTTACCTTGTCTGTATACGATCCTTCAGGACCTGAAAAAACCGGATTAATTATAAATAAAGATAATTCGTCCATTATCAATTATGACAAAGTAATTAATTGGCATTTTTAATGCTCCTGCAGTGTTGAGCCATCTGTATCGGATGGAAATACAGCAGGAGTATATTATGAATGACCAAGTGTTAACTAAAGATTCTGTCACATCTGAAAATAATAATATTGCTAAACAAATACCGGATTTATCCGTTCCATTTCAGGAAACATCGATTGAAATCTGGGATCAGAAATACCGCTTAAAAGACATTCACGGCGATATTCAGGAAGAAAACATCAACAATACGTTTGAACGTGTTGCCAGCGCAGTTGCGGCCGTAGAAAAAACATCAGAATTACAGCAATACTGGCAGGAAAAGTTTTTATGGGCATTGAATCAGGGTGCAACTCCGGCAGGCCGTATTATTGCAAACGCCGGTGTTAATCAGCATAAAGCAGCAACCTCAACCGTAAATACCACCGTGTCCGATCACCTGGAAGATTCCATGGAGCAGATGCTGGAAAAAGTTCAGGAGGCGGGTTTAACCCTGAAATCCGGTGCCGGAATTGGATATGAATTCTCGACCCTGCGGCCTAAAGGCAGCTTTGTACACGGCAGCGGTGCACAATCCGCTGGCCCGGTAGCCAGCATGGGTGTATTCGACAAAGTGTGTGGCAATATTTCTTCCGCCGGAGGAAAACGTGGCGCACAAATGGCAACGCTGGATGTCAGTCACCCGGATGTTCTCGAATTTATTAAGGCCAAACGTGAAGACGGACAATTACGCCATTTTAATTTGTCGCTGTTAATCACCGATGAATTTATGAATGCCGTTGCCAGTGATTCCCAGTGGCCATTAATTTTTCCCATCAGCCAGCAAGAGCAGGAAATAAAACCGCTGGATCTCAGTGATGACACTCAGGTGTTGTGGAAGTACTGGCCGGTGGAAGGTGACTATTTTTATAACGAGTACGGTGAAGTTGCCTGTCGTATTTACCGTACGATTTCGGCCGCCAGTTTGTGGAACGTGATTATGACCTCCACTTACGATTATGCCGAGCCGGGTTTTATTCTGATTGACCGGGTCAATGAGATGAACAATAACTGGTTCAGCGAAAATATCCGCGCGACCAATTCCTGTGGTGAACAACCACTCCCTCCTTATGGTGGCTGTATTTTAGGTTCGGTTAACCTCACTCGTTTTATCCGCCAGCCATTCACCGACCAGGCCAGCTTTGACTGGGCTCACTTTAAAGAAGTTGTCACGGTATTTACCCGCATGCTGGATAACGTAATCGAGATTAACGGTTTGCCACTGTCTACCCAGGAACACGAACTGATGCGCACCCGTCGCCATGGCATGGGTTATCTCGGTTTAGGTTCGGCAATTACCATGCTGGGGATGAAATACGGTGACAGTGAGTCCCAGGGCTTCACCGAAGAAGTCACCCGGCAAATGGCCATTATTGGCTGGCAACAAGGGCTGGAGCTGGCGAAAGAAAAAGGCGCCGCACCTATGATGGACGAAATGTTCAGCCTGACGGCAACTCATTTTGCCCAGCGCCCGGAATTAAAAAAAGACGGTTATCAGATTGGTGATCAGCTGCCGGGTAAAGTGTTACACGCAAAATACAGCCGTTATATGCAACGTATTCATGAGCAGGAGCCTGAACTGGTCAACGAACTGGCCAAAGTTGGTAGCCGCTTCAGCCATCATATGTCGATTGCGCCAACCGGTACCATCAGCCTGTCGCTGGGGAATAACGTCAGTAACGGTATTGAGCCGAGCTTTGCCCACCACTACGCCCGCAACATCATTAAGCCCGGACGTAAAACCAAAGAAAAAGTCGACGTGTTCTCTTATGAGTTGCTGGCCTATCGTAAGCTGGTTAATCCACAAGCAATGCCCTTCAGCGAAGATCAACCTCTGCCGGAGTATTTTATTACCTCGGATTCGGTGACCCCCAAGCAACACGTCAACATCCAGGCTGCGGCACAAAAATGGGTCGACTCAGCCATTTCCAAAACCGCCAACGTTCCTACGGATTTCCCGTTTGATGAATTCAAGGGGATTTACCGATACGCCTATGAACAAGGATTAAAAGGTTGCACCACCTTCCGCTTTAATCCGGAAGTATTCCAGGGCGTATTGGTTAAAGAGCAGGATCTGGAAAACACCACCTACCGTTTCACGCTGGATAACGGCGAAGTGGTCGAAGCCAAAGGCAACGACATGATCGAATACGAAGGGGAAACACACAGCGCCGCCAACTTATTTGATGCGCTGAAAGAAGGCTATTACGGAAAGCTATAAATAATACCAAAACCCGAAATAAGCCTGATTGTATTAAAAGAATTCCGAACGACGGAGAAGAATATGACTATTAAAATTAATAACGGCATTGTTAAATTCGAGCTGGTTAACAGTGATGAAAACACTCCAGCATGCACTCAAGACAAGACTCTGGATAGCAGCCAAGACAGCAACCTGGCGGCGAGCGTCTCTGAGACAGGCCGACCAGTGGCATTACATGGTAAAACCTACGAGATCAAGAACCAGCAACAACAATTGCTGTTAACCATTAACGATCAGACCCTGGCTGACGGCTCCAACCGACCCTATGAAATTCTGATTCACACGAATAAGGCAGAAGATTATTCCTGGACAACCGCAATTGCCCGGTTAAGCAGTGCCTTGTTGAAGCAGGGTGGTGACCTGGCCAATATCGCCGATTCGCTGAAAGTGATTTTTGACCCGGCGGGAGGTTTTGTTGATGAAGCGAACCAGCAACATATCTCGATGTTGGCGGCCATTGGCAAACGGCTGGAAGCCCACCTGGAAACAGCCTGATTGCAGCGATATCTCAACCAATAAAAAACCAGGCGCTTCAGCCTGGTTTTTTATTCGCTCTGTCAGGGCATGTTAACAGGCCCTGCATTTTTAAAGGCTCAGCGGCAATTCCAGATACTGCTGATAAATAAAATCCCGGTGCTGAATTAATATCGGGTCCAGAGCTTGCTGCTCAGCCTCACTTAACGACTCAAATACCTCACGGATCACCGGCGACATGGCACACTGCTCATGCGTCAGCGGTTTAAAAAAGGCCATCACACAAGCGCAATAAATATCAGCTGCTGACAACTGATCACCCACCAGAAAACGACTGCCTGCCTGATTCTGCTGCTCTAACTGCTGAGTTAACTGCTGCAGCTGGGTACACACCCGCGACACATAGTCACCACTGTGCGAATCGTCGTAACCGTATTTTTTACCCAGATAATTGGCAATAAACTCCGGATAGCCACCTGGCTGTTGCTTAAGGCCTTTTTCGATACACACCAGGCGACGATTCCAGGCCAGACCGTTTTCATCCATCAGAGAGCCACACAGCGCCATCACTTGCTGCTTTTGTTGCGGATCCTGCGGCAATAATTCAGCGCCCTCTCCCTGAGTGTGAGCAAACGCCAGAATATCCTGCCAGCGATGCACAGGCGGCTGATTGTCGACCATTAATACTGGTGCACTGCGCTTGCCGGTCCATTGCTTCATCGCATCGTTACGCTGATCAAGGTACAACGCCTGCCATGAGATGCCACGCAGATGGAAAAATCCCTTAACCGCTTCGCTCCACGGGCTGGGAATGCCCTGCGGCACCACCATACGTGGCCCACTTGCACTGACTGCCTGCTCCAGGCTGATGTATTCAAATGACATTAGAGTTCCTTAACCGATTTATAATCGTCTGCGTAGTTCAGAGGTATATTCCACTTGTTATGTGTGCAGCACAAACGATAATATCTTGAGGGTAAATTAGATTTTCTAATCCAATCAAAGCTAACCCTATGAGCCACCCTGCCTTCCCCAGTCCGCCGATTCAGTATTTACCCGCCTTTGTTGCTGCCGCCGAGCACAACAGCTTTAAGCTGGCGGCAGAGCAACTGAATATCACACCGTCAGCGGTCAGCCAGCAGATTAAAAGTCTGGAAACCCGCATCGGTTTAACCCTGTTCAGCCGCCAGGGCAAAGAATTAAAGCTGACTCAGGCAGGAGAACGTTTTTATCAGTTTGCAGCAACCACCCTGATGCATTACAAACAGGGCTGGCAAGGCTTTGCCGATTTATATATCGCCAAACACATCCGCATCAGCATGACGGATTATGTCGCCAACCGGATTGTTATTCCGCGCCTGGCGGAGTTTGTTGAGCAGACCGGTATTCAGCTGGATATTCACACCAGTTCGGATTATCAGGATTTACAGGCAAACACATTGGATGCTGCTATTCGCTTTGGCACGCCACCCTGGCCTGACCATCAGGCGCGATTACTGTCTGAAGTCGATATTGCGGCGGTAGGCTCGCCTGGCTATTTGCGGCAGCACCCTATTAACAACCGCCGCGACTGGCGCAAACAAACTCTGATTCACACCCGACGTAGCCTTAATGACTGGCAACGGGTGGAACAGGCTCTGGGTTATCCGTTAAATGCTAAGCAGCATTTGTGGTTCGACAGTTATGAGAGTGCAGTGCAAGCCAGTAAAAATGGCCTTGGTTTAATGCTCGCCAGCTTTCCGATTTCTGAAATGGATATTCGCAGCGGCGAACTGCAAACATTGAGAGACAAGCGTTTTGCTTCGGAAGAGAAGTTTTATCTGATCACCAAACCCAACGATCAGAAAGAAAAACGATATCAGCAATTATATAACTGGCTGCAGCAGGTTTTTTCGGAGCCTTAATGCCGCTCAGCAAAGCAACGTTAATAGGCGGAAGCAGATTCCGGGGATCAGTTAACCACCGGGTAGGCCAATTCACCCCAGTTATGCTCCGATGACTCCAGCATAATATCGATAATAATCGGCATCAGGGTCATCAGCAGTCGCGCACCATCTTCAACCTGCTCTCGGTTAACCTGGCTCTGGTACGTGGCTCCGCCACCCACAACCTGGTTGTGCAGCACCTGCAATCGGTCTAACACAATACCAAGTAATTCCGGCACTTTTTTACGGCTGAGATAATTCAACGCATCGACAGAAGAGCGATCAAATTTGGCATGCCAGTCTTCGTTATTGTCGCGCAGAGATTGCCAGAACGGCGCAAACACGTACGGATTTTTGATCAGCGCTTTTACCGGGCCGGAATATTGGTGCCACAGACAGTGATAAATTTTCTGCTGTTTATCCAGTTCAACCAGCTGCTGAATAAAACGCTGAAAATCCTGTTGTTCGGCTAATGAATGGGCACCATCAGAAGCGTTGGCGCTGGAAAAGCTACAGGCAGAGAAGCTGATCCAGACCGAGATAAACTGTATATCTTTATCATCAGCCTGATTTTCAGCGGCCTGTAGCCAGCTGAGTGCCCGGTGCAAGCGGGTGGAATGTAATTGATTAAACAGGTCACGCTGATCGCGTAATCGTTGTTTTAACGCTGCAAACGATAATTCAGTTTGTGTTGTCATCAATTACCTTCCTCCGTGTAT
Source organism: Bacterioplanoides sp. (assembly GCF_965219715.1). GTDB lineage: Bacteria > Pseudomonadota > Gammaproteobacteria > Pseudomonadales > Oceanobacteraceae > Bacterioplanoides. The sequence continues at coordinate 4,500,459 of NZ_OZ244785.1, read as the reverse complement.
TAGCTTTTCCCGGGGCTACCCACGATTAACATCAACCGTTAACCGCAGCAGTCGCTGTGATCATCAAAGTCGATGGCCATAAAAATAGAGGTCTGTGGGAAGCCTGCCGGGTAAGCCATGTAGAAATGCGTCGATTCATCAACCGGCCACCAACAAGACGCTGCACGAGGTACATCTTCCAGGTTTACTCGCTCGATGCAGTATTGCAGTTCCATACCCACGGTTTCCGGGAAGAACGCATTAAAGGCAGACGGGAAACCAACTTCAGCGGTATCCAGCTTGTCTTCGATTTTTAATTCCTGAAGTTTCTTTTTCCAGGATTCGTCCTGGCTGGCATCAACCAGAAATTCACCTAAGTAGGTGGTGTGACGCTTTTTAATAATACGTTGGTTAGCCATAGCCTTCCCATTCAATTAGTAGTTGTTCGCTTAGATTAACCCTTATCGGATGTTTTTAAAGCAGCGATTGGACTATCGCGTGCCCATCGCAGGCACATGGACGTGCCTTACGATGGGTGCGGCTAAAATATCCGTTAAGGGTTAAGCCTATATTTCTGTGCATTACGGAACAAGATAATACCTACCCTGCTCCGCTCTTGTTTCGATTAAATGCGCTATTACCAGGGCAGTTGCTGGCCATTGGAGTGCCAGAAGCCACCGGTATTCTCAAGATTCAGCTCGTCGATACGCTGAGCCAGACCAGCCGCGGCTTCTGCCGGACTGATATCCCCGTTAAAGCCCACCATACGGGTTTGTACAAAACCTGGATGCAGCTGAGCCACTGCAATACCTTTAGGCTTTAAATCCATCGCCAGGCTTTTGCCGACTGCGTTTAATGCCGCTTTCGATGCACGGTAGCCGTAATAAGCACCTGACGTGTTGTCTTCGATAGAACCCATACGGCTGGTGATGTTGGCGATCTTACTGCCCTCACCCATTAATGGCGCCAGGCCATGGGCAATCATCAGAGGCGCGATGGTGTTCACTTCGAACTGCTCACGGATGCTGTCGGCATCCATCGCGTCCAGTGTTTCGTTTTTGAACAGACCAGCGTTGTTAATCAGCAGATCGATCTTGCCTTCTACTAACTCAGCCAGAATGGTCTGCAGACCCGGGCCGATCTGCTCATTGGTTACATCAATACCGCTGATGGTCTGATCAGCGATATCTTCAATCTCGTCACCTGCCTCACGGCAGATCGCAGTTACTAAATCGCCACGAGCGGCGTACAGCTTGGCCAGCTCCAGGCCAATCCCCCGGTTAGCACCGGTAATCACTACATTTGCCATGTTTTGTCTCCGCATAGTGGATGTGTTGGATGGCCAACATAGTAATGAAATTGAGGGGGAATGAAAGCAGCGATTAGCGGCCCGCTGGCTTAGATCAACCTCCTTCCCGCCAAGTCGAAACTGCATGTTAAAAGTATGTATACCTGTACAGCTTATTTCAGCGATGACGGTCAAATCGTGCTCGTTGGCACAGAACAGATGGGAAATAATGCGCGTTTGTACTGGAAGCTTCAGAAGATCTGTAGCAAAATCAACGGCCTAACAGAATTATCAGCAGTAATAACAAGCGCCTGTTATTACTGCAAACACGCATGCGGGTTTTAAGGTAAGAGTCTGGAGCATGGAACGGATGTCAAAATTTCCTTCAACAGAATCAAAGAGCTATAGCAGTACGGTGGAATGTCGCCAACTGCCAAAACGCGCATGCCTACAACCAAAATGTTAGGCAAAAATTAGAAATCAGTTTATGAAAGATATAATCCCTGTTTCTGTATTAGATATTCTTCGAGGCCACTACGCACTCGGCATAGCAAATGCAGAAGCATTTTACGATCAACACTCTGCCGATGAAGATTCAATTACTGGTGCTTTAGGTCAAGCACTGGCTCGAGCTGAGCCTATTCGCTACCAACAGGGCTTCGACGAGTTCCTAATTAATGTATCGTATAAAAAGATCAGAGGCCGTGGCCGTGGTGCTCCTGAAAGAATTTACGGAGCAGATGGCATATTTCAGCTAAGCGTTACAAATCAAGACGGCAAAGAAACAGCGGTTAAGGGGCTCCCTTTTCAGTCGAAGAAAAACTGGAAAGGTAAAAATAATGACTTGCTAGAACAAACCAGAAAAATGGAAAAAGCAACCCCCGGTGGAATCGTCATTGATTTTAGCTCTAATGGTTACAAAGCATGTACAGCAAGAGATGTCATTGCCTCATTAGGTAACCGTAATACTGCAAATCGTCATAGCTCAGTCAGGTCTCTTGAGCAGTTCCTATCTCATGATTTCTTAGATTGCCATATAGGGCGCCGCGGGCTTTCCTATAACCCACAAACAGAACGCTTTTCCAACCTCTATCTAGAGGAAAAGCCAGTTCATATAATTACTACTGAAGTTAAACGTAGTCAGTGGGGATAATAAATGCCTAACAAGTCAATCAACTACGCGCCTTTCAGGCACCGGACGCAGCAAGGCTGCGCCGGTTATTGAGGCGTTATGTGATGATGGAGTAAAGATTTATATTATGGAAAATGAAATAGATAATGAGGGCGCCTTCGGTTCGCTACTTTTGACATTGATTCCCGAAATTATTGCAGGGCTAATCGCCATTGCGGGTTTATTTGTCATCTTTTGGGCGTCTATAGAAATCTACAAACTAAAGGGGTTTTCTTGGCGAAAAGTTTTGCCAATATGCCTTGTTGGAAGCATTGTAGTAGAGCTGGCTCTTGCTATAGCCGAAACGTATTTGGACTGGGAAGTGTTCGTATATATTCAAGGTGTTGGCGTTATTCTTTCGTCTACTCTGTTTTTAATCGCTGCTTTAGCTTTTATTAGATTCGTTAACTATGCCAAAAGCACATAACAAGTTGCTGTTGTCGCCGCTGCGCGGCTGGGACAGCCAAAACGCGCTTCGCGCTGGCTGCCCCAAAGCAAAGCGTTAACACTACAAGTCACACGAACCGAGAATTGAATTAGGATTCAATGGATGAAACTAGAGCAAGTAAAAATAAAAAATTTCCGCTGCTATAGAGAAGAAATTTCAATTCCTGTTGCAGATCTAACAGCACTAATTGCCAAGAATGATGTCGGCAAATCATCAATTCTCGAAGCTTTAGATGCCTTCTTTAATTCTGATAAGCTGGAAGCCGGTGATCGTTCATCAGGGTTAAGGAATGCAGATAGTGTTGAAATAACCTGTGTCTTCGGTGAAATACCCGAACAATTGATAATAGATACAGATAACCTTATATCCCCTGCTAATGAATACCTTCTAAATACCGACAACAAACTTGAAGTTAAAAAGGTCTTTTCAGGGGCCGCCTTGAAATGCGAAGAAATATTCATACATGCATTTCACCCTACAGCCGAAAATTTTGATGATTTATTTTCGTTGACTGTTGCTCAGCTTCGAACAAGAGCTAGAAATTTGCAGGTAGATTTAGATGGTGTTAATGAAACCGTAAAATCAGCTTTGAGGCATGCTATCTGGTTAAGTGTTCCCGATGAGGAACTAGTAAAACAAGTAGTCGAACTAGAGATAAAGTCAAAAATATGGAAGCCTCTTCAGAATATACTCCCCCTTTTTCAATTGTTTAAATCTGATCGGCCAAGCTCGGACCAAGATGCTGAAGCCCAAGACCCAATAAAATTTGCTATCAAAGAGGCGCTCAAGCAAAAGGCTGGAGATCTTGAAACCATAGGTGATCATGTTAAGAGGCAGGTTGAAGAGGTTACAAAGTTAACTATTGAAAAGATAAGAGAGATGGATCCTGAGCTGGCAAGCCAACTCAACCCTAATTTCTCAAATTTTAATTGGAGTAAGGTGTTCTCAGTATCGCTTACAAATGAAGACCAAATACCGTTGAATAAGCGCGGTAGCGGTGTGAGGCGTCTTTTCTTGATAAACTTCTTTCGCGCTAAGGCTGAGCAACTAGCCGATGAAAGAGATGTGCAAGATGTAATATTCGCAATAGAAGAGCCTGAAACATCTCAGCATCCCAATAACCAACTATTGCTGCTTGATGCGCTTCAAGAATTATCACTTGAAGATTCTAATCAAGTGTTATTTACAACTCATAACCCCATACTTGCCGGAAGGGTAGATCGAGAATCAATCAGATTTATTGAAAAGGCTGAAGATGGCACGCGTTTCTTAGCAGAGAATGACGACGACACTTTGCTAAAGATAAAGGCAAGTCTAGGTATATTTGCAAATCACAACATCAAGGTATTTGTTGGTGTAGAAGGCCCAAATGATATTGAATATATCAGCGAAATATCTTCACGCCTATCACAAGAAGGCCCTAATATCGTCGATTTAAGAAATGCAGAGCGGCTTGGTCAGTTAGTTTATATACCCATGGGGGGCTCGACTCTTGAACTGTGGACGAACAGGCTCGAAGGCCTCCAAGTTCCAGAAGTTCACGTATTGGATAGAGATACGCTCCCTCCTGCGCCAGCAAAGTATCAGGCTGCCGCCGATAGAGTAAATGTACGTGGTGAAAATTGTCGATCTTTTATTACGAATAGAAGAGAAATGGAGAACTACATCCATTTTGAAGCCATCAATCAAGAATTTGAAATACAGTTAACTGAAAACTTTCAGCCTTTCGATGATGTGCCAAAATTAGTCGCAAAGGCCGTTCACGAAGCTTCAGAGTCTGCTGTAGCTTGGGAAGATCTTGATGATAAGAAAAAAGGTAAAAAAGAGAGTAAGGCTAAAAAACGGCTAAATCGTGGTGCTATTGAAAATATGACTTTAGAGCGACTTAATAATGTCGATTCAGATGGCGAAGTTTTAACATGGTTAGGTGAGATCAGTGCGCACCTCCAATAAAAGTGTTAACAACTCAAAGCACTCGGACTTGGCAAAGCTGTCACCTTTTTTGTACCAAAAAATCCGCCAACTCCACCAAGCCGGTGTTTGAGGCGTTAACTGTATAAAGGAGTATTCATGGGAGCATGGGGAATGGGAGTATTTGATGATGATACTTCCTGTGAAATTATCGAAGACGCTATGGAAGATGGAACTAGTGCAGTTCAACTTGTAGAGCAAGCATTATCATCCTCAGAAAACGAATATATCGAATATACTGAGTGCCATGAAATAATCGTAGCTGCTGCAATTACAAACGCTCTGGTAAACAAAGCTGAGTATGAGGGTATCGAAGAGCTTGATAAATGGTTAGCTAAACAAGACGCAACAAGCGTAATACCATTCAAAGCAAAACTAGCTTCGGCATTATCCCTCGTGCTTGGTGAGTCTTCTGAATTAAACGAGCTGTGGGCAGAGAATGAAGATGACTATCCCACATGGAAAGGCAACATTGAATCAGTCATCAATGGCCTCAACAGTTAACAATGCTCCATATGGCGGCGTTATAGCCAATATTTAGATGTTTATAAAAAGTTTTTTTTGCCCTAGTTATTTTTATATTTGTGGGCTTGGTATGTTCATATTAAGCCTACGTTCAGCTTTCGACCCTGGGACATGTGTTCAAGTGAGGTTTCGTCATCCCCATTAGTTGGAGTTGTTGTATCTATACATTGGCTATTGTTTACATTTCTGAGGGAAAGAATTGATCCTGGTTATACTAGAATCAGGAAGTCATGGCTTTTAATTACTTTGTTTTTTTGGTGTTTATGTTGTTTATGTCAATTGCTATTAATATTGTCGCGCTAAATGCTTATTCGCTTCTGTGCTAGCTTCAGACTCAATGTTAGGTGGTCGAAATCAATATAATGAAGACTACTTAATTCAAGCTATAACAATCACAAGCTAGCGATGCAAAAAGATGTGCTTGCTGTAAGGCGTTATAAACCTTAAGGAAGTTCTATGTGGTCTGATGATCAAATAGATTCATATGTTGACCTATGTATGGATCAGATGGAAAAAGCTCAAGAGAAGCTTCAAACTGAGTTTAATTTTGGTAGTTTCGAACGATTTGATTTTGATATTCCAAATAGAGCATTAATATTCAGTTCCAGCGGGCAACCGCAGCTGAAATGTGAAATATGCTTTATTTGCTCTACTCAAGAATCATCAGGCTCGTTGCAATGGGCCTGGGGAAATAAGTCATTGCCAGAAGACCTAACCAGTGACTCCCTAGGATTGAAGATCTTGAGCGAGGAATCAGGATTAGAAATCTTTTCCTTGCCTGTTTGGGAAGCATCGGAACAGGAAGGCTGGGAAATGGCTTCTATAGCCCTTAATCGTCTAGGTGGAATTGGTGTTTATCGTTGTCCAGCGGGTGATTCAAACTTATTTGTTCTAATCAAATCTGTGGCACACTGCTAACGATAGATAACAAATACACAAAGCATTATCGCTCAAGGAAGTTATGAAAAGTTTACTTACATTTTTTGTTTTAACTAGTTTATCAGCTTTTTCTAAGGGTAAAGAAGACTGCTCTCTGAAAGCCATTGGCTTATCTAACGATGATGATATTGCTCACCAACTTTATTATACCGGCACCTGTCACTGTCGGAATGGGGAGTACGGTAAATCAGCTAATTCATGGGAAAAACTTGCAGTATTAGAAGAAGTAAACCCAGATTCAAAAAAACTTCAAATCAATGTTTTAAATAACTTGGGTTACTTGATGTTCTTTGGTTACGGGATAGAAGAAAATAAGGAAAAAGCTATTGAATTTTGGAAGAAAGCTATCTCGCTTGGGCAATATGAGTCTGAATACCATCTGTGTCATGCTTTCGCAGATTCAGATGAGCCAACATACAATAAAGTCAAGGCTAAGAAACACTGTGATAAAGCCTATCTAATTTATAGTGATCTGGAAAATACACCCGGAGCTGATGCTGAAATCCTCAAACAAATAAAAGAATACCGCGAAAGAATCTAGTTTAGGCCTAACTAGAAGCTATAATCTTATTTCTTTGATTTCCCCCGACAATATAGGCTCCTTCAGGTGACTTAAAGTAGCCTATAATCACGAAAAATTATGAATCGTTTATTTTTCATCGCATTTGCATCAATTGCCCTTCAAGGTTGCCCCGTAACATTCACTGCGTATCTGAAAAATGACAGCAATGGTGAGATAAATGTTACCCCTCCGTTTGAGACTGATTACCTCTGGCACATTCCTTCAGGTGAAGAAGGCCAAGTAAACTGGTATCAAGAGTGCATAATTATTCGAAAAGGCAATAATACAGAGTATTACTCTGGCTGGCCCATACCGGACAATACTGTGAACAATGGTGTATTCGGCTCGAGTCTGAGTGTTGTGTATAAAGATGATCAACTGTACTTCAAAACACATTCAAATGAGCTGATCAAAGTTGCTAAGGTAAAAAAGTGCAGCAATGGATCATAGCTGATGCCACTAACCGGGGATGGTATTAGGCCATTAAATTAAAGGAGCCCAAAAATGATCTCTCATACCATGTTAGGAACCAACAACTTTGAAAAAGCAGAGTCATTCTATTCCTCGATAATCAGTGCTATCGGCGGCACACAGATTCACAAATCAGACACCGTTGCTTTCTGGCAATTTGAAGGCAGCAATACAAAATTTGCTCTGACGGTTCCCTTCAATGGCGAAGCAGCATCAAGTGGTAATGGTGCAATGGTTGCTTTCACGCTTCCCAACCCAGAAAAGGTAAATGAAGTTTTTGCTCTGGCCATTAGGCTGGGCGCCAGCAACGAAGGTGAACCTGGCGCAAGGAACAATGGTGCTTATTATGCCGCCTACTTCAGAGATCTGGATGGCAATAAAATTGCGATATTTCATCGCTAGCCCATATTGCTCTAGCGGTGTAGACAGCTCCCCATCCTCTGCCCTACCCTGAAACTCATATCTCAACGGAGCTGACACCATGAAAACCATGACCTGTAATCAACTCGGCGGCGCCTGCGATTTAGAGTTCCACGCCGAAACCTTCGAAGAAATGGCTGAGCTGAGCAAACAACACGGTATGGAGATGTTTCAGAAACAAGATGCCGCTCATCTGGAAGCCATGCAAAAAATGAAACAGAAGATGCAAAACCCGGATGATATGACCAAGTGGTTTGAAGCTAAACGTCAGGAATTCGAAGCCCTGCCCCATCACTAACGCCGAACCGTTTCAACGATCACAAACCAGTTTCTTATGCATGCAATAAACAAAGACGTACATACAAAGAAACGAAACAAATTTTCCAGGAGCACCCATGTTCAGAGTTGTATATGAATGGCGCGTCCCCGCCGAAAAAATGGACGAGTTTCAGAACATCTGGCGCTCAGTCACCGACGATATTCATCATACCGTCGATGGTGCATTGGGCAGCTTTATGCTTCGTTCATCAGACACTCCGGATAAAGTCCTGACCGTTGCCAAGTGGGAATCACGCGAAGCCTGGCAATCGTTTTTCGGCAACAGTAATCCAGAGAAAATGAAAGCCATGCGCAACATTGCAGAGCGCATTTCGGTTGAAGCATTCGACGAAGTGGAAGACCGAACCCGTTAACAGTTTAAACTGTTAGCAGATGCGTAATAACAAAACAGCAGGCTTAGCCTGCTGTTTTGTTACGGTAAGAATATAGCAGTAAAAGTGTAGCTGCCGCTAAGGCGTCCAATTAGTTAGCCGGGCCTTCCAAAGTCAGCGTGAACCAACCACCGGCAATATGCTTGTGAGTCCACACACCTAACAACACAACCTTGCCATCTTCGTCAGTCACCAGCTTAAAATAATCTTTCCACGGCTGATGGTCATAATTCATGGTTGCCGTCGCATCTTCACGCCAGCGAATATCCGTCATACCTACATTGCCCCAGATTGGGATTGGCAGATAAATTTTATCCATCCAGCGGAACAACAGCGGATCCCCCTGATGCTGAGTGCGGTAACGCTTACCCCAACGAACACCCAGGTAACTCAGGGGACGAACAATCGCCCATTCAGCAATATCCAGCACTGAGGCATTGGTACGCATGATTTTGCCTTTCCAGGCACGGCCAACCAGATCTTCTTTGGCATTCACATTCGGCAGAGAGTCGTATAATCGCACCAGGTCTTCTTCGTTATAGGCCACATCTTTCTCAGCCAGAATATCAGCTTTGATTTCTTCCAAAGATCTGCCGGAACCTTCCAGCTTTAACTCCTGGCTGCCCTCTTCGTTCCATACCGACACTTTTGGCTGCAGGTGACATAAGCCGCTGATCAGCATATTCAGCGGAAACATCAGCCATTGCGCCAGATCGTAAACAATACCGGGCAGGTTAATAACGGTTTTACCTTGTGTGTTCATAGCAACCTCTCTGTCTTCTATTTGTTCTACAGGGTCTGTTCAGAGTTGTGGTGAGTGCCGATCAAAACTGAATGACATGTCATTCCTAGAATTAGAATGGCATAGGGTATTGGCCGTGTCAAACAATCAAAACCGCGAATCTCTGCTGACAGACAGCTGTCAGGAGGGCCACCGTACTATTCAGGGGCCGGATACAAACATCCGCACAGATCGATGAAATTTACTTTGAAACTCATTCCAACCACAGGGAAAACCGCGATGACGACCACTATTGAACTGGTACGCTACCAATTAAAAGACGGCGTAAGCGCCACTGAACTGCAGGCCACTCATGAGGGTGTAAACACCTTTCTGAAACAACAACCGGGCTTTATTTACCGCTCCAACAGTCAGGATCCTGACGGCACCCTGTACGACATTGTTTATTGGCAATCCATGGAACAAGCTCAGGCTGCTGGTGAAGCATTTATGAATAGCAACGCTTGTCAGGCGTTGATGACCATCACCGATGAAACCAGCGTCAACATGACTCATATGCCAGTCAGCAGTGAGGTGCTAAATGAGGAAATGGCCGGCGCTTAATTAAAGGATGATGTGTAGGGAGGAGCTGCGCGCCAGGAGGTGCAGTGTGCCCGGCTCCTTCTGTGCCCCACCGAATTGCACCACTCCCCTGCAGCCTCCGAATTGCTTTTTACGCTGCTTTATTCCAAGCTAACCGCCGTTATACAACCCTGCTGTTCTTTCACAACGTTCAGCCGACGAGAAACAAAGGAAACTCTCATCAAAACCACATTTCAATTTGCGTCTTACACCATGCTACTGGGCGTCAGCAGTGTTTATGGCTTTCTGGGATTAACCACGGAAATGGGGGTTGCGGTTCTGGCCGGCGCCATTGGCCTGGCATTTTCTAATCTGGATAAAATCGCGCGCTTTAAAGGCGCCGGGTTTGAAGCAGAGATGAAGATGGTGCAAACCATGATCGAAAATCAGACCGAACCAAGCACCGATCAACAGGAAGAAGCCAAACGCAAAGACAATTTATCCGGCACCGATAAAAAGATTCTGAAGCGTTTGCAAAAACCTGGTTATACCTGGCGGTACGCTAAAACCATCGCCGGAGAAATATCAAAGCCAGAGCTGGAAACCGAAAAGGCACTGGAAGCCTTAATGCTGCGTGGATTTACCATGAACACCAAAGGCTCGAACGGTGAAATCTGGTCGATTACACCACTGGGAAAAAGTGTGCAGCAACAGCACGATGCGCAATAACCCAACCTTGAATCACGCGTAATAAAAAACGCCGCTATCGGAGAACCCATAGCGGCGTTTTTGCTTGAGCGAGAATTCAGTGTTTTGTATCAGTAGTAATAATACAAAGACACCTGAATATAATCGTCACGGCGGAACTGATAGCTCAGGTTATCTTCGTCATCCGATGAGAACAACAACCCTTCGACATTCAGCTTAACGCTTTCACCCAGACGGGTTTCGGCTTCCAGCAACATGCTGCGGGTACTGCTGTGATCAAGATCCTGAGTCATACCAAACAGAATTTCAGTGGAGTCAGCATCGTTCATCGCCAGACGGCCACCCACAAACAGATCGTTCTGGGTCAGACTGATATTGGCCTGATCGCGCGAATCGTACTGATATTCCATCAGCGCACCTAAGTCCCAATCGGTTTCAGCAATGCCATAAAAGGTATATTCAAAACCACCGGTTGCAGCGCTGTAATCTTCCAGTTTCTGGCTGCGGAAAGAATCTTTGACCGAATCATCGAAGGTCCGGTAAATAGTTTCCAACTTCCATAACCAGGAATCTAACGTCGCCTGAAAATCCAGGCCGAACTGATTAATCTGCGCGTAGAAGGCAGAGAATTCTGTTGGTTGTGGACCATTAAAACCTGACGGCTTTAATAACGGATCACGACTGGTGCCGTTAAAATACGATAAACCAATATCGTAATCATCAATGGTATGGCTCCAGCGTAAGGCATAGTCGATGTGTTTATCTTTATCGTCGTCCTGGTATTGCGCATCCTTGACCACCAGCTGCGGACGGAAACGGCCGTCTTCCCCAGGGAAGGTTCGCTCACGGAAACCCGGCAGAATAAAGGCATCTACTAAGCCCCAATCGCGCACCAAGGATAATTTCACCATTGGTTGACCAAGTTTGTCTTCACCGTCCGGCGCTTCAACAAAGTCAGTCTGGTTAACAATATCCACCAGATGCTGAGATTCAGTCACACCCCAATAGACCTTACTGATACCCGCTTTTAATTCCCAGTCGTCACCGTAAGTTAACCAGGAAGCTTCGCGAATATCGCCGTGGCTACGTTCATCGTCTTCGCTGTCGTAGCGACCAAAGGCTTTCAATACCACAACGTGGTCGCCACTTTCTGATTCCCAGGCGAATTCCGGTTCAGCACTGATACTGAACTGATGGCGCGCCTGCTCAATATCAGAATTGTTCCACTGCCCTTTTTCAATAAATTCGCGCCACTCAGCACCCACATTGCCGCTGAATTCAATTGCAGACAGATCCACCGCCTGCGCTGCAGCCGCGCTGAACAGCGCGGGCAGCAATAGTGTTCTGGAATATTTCATGTCTGATTCTGGCTCCGTAATACTTAACGGGCACGCTTCAGCGTGGCTTTGTTAAAGTCAGAGTCTTTCAGACCGGTTTTAAATTCCAGGCTATTGGTTTTCAGATCGGTACTTTTCTTAGTCTGATGATTCACCATATTCATCGCCATTGGGCGCCAGTACTGATCCAGGTACTGCTTGTAATCGTTAAAGGTCAGGGTTTTTAACAGCGACTTTTTACGATCGTAGAAATCAATTTTCTGGGCACGGAATTCAGCTTTATCTAACCAGGCAACCTGACGGGTATAGCCAGAGTATTTATCCGTTGGAATCTGCTCAATTTTGTAGCAGTCCACACCATTTACGGTTTCTTCACCCAACAGTTTGAAGTTGTATTTTTCCAGTTCAAACGAGCTTAAATCTTCGTAAGAAAACTCACTGCCCATAAACGGGCCAGACTTGTTACGCGAAGAAATACGTTTTACACGCTTCAGCGCTGGCAGGTACAACCACTGGTCATCGGCTTTTTTGATATGAGAAAAACTCAGGAACGCGGTGCCTTTTACATCACGCGGCTTATCAAAGATGGTTAAACCTTTATCGCCGTCGTCATTAATTTCCAGGCTTTTCATACGCATTTCGCGCACACTTTCTTCACCCTGGGCATTACGTAACGTCATGGTCACGGCAGATTGCGAATCTCCCCAGCCCAGATCACGGGTTTTACGTTCCTGTGCAATGGCCAGACCTTGTTCTTCCGGGCTTTTACCCGCCAGGTCCAGCGCCTGAGTAAGAGATGCTGCGGTTAATAAAATAATCGAGCTTGCCAGTGTATTTAATAATTTCATTGTTGCTATCCTCAGTTTTTATTTTGCCGCGTGAGATTGAATATTAACGTTTGATTCTGCCTGTGCGGAAGTATCACGTTTATCCGCCACCAACAGGAAGGCTGGCAGGAATAAGAAATCGACTACCAGCGCAATAAAGATAATCAGTGCCGTTGCCGTCCCCATATCCGCATTCATACGGAAAGAAGATAACGCCAGCAGCGAGAAACCAACACACAATACCAGCGTAGTGATCACTAATGCACGACCCACGCTGGAGAAGGCATAACGCACGGCCGCTTCGGCATCGCGGCCTTCGTTACGGGCACGCTGATATTTGGATAAAAAGTGTACGGTATCATCAACGATAATACCCAGCGTCATAGATACCACAATCGACAGGCCCAGGTTAATTTCGCCGGAAATCAGCGCCCAGATTCCGAAACCAACGGCCGCCGGCATAATATTCGGGATTAAGCTGATCACACCTAAACGGACTGATCTCAGGGCAAATACCAGTAGCAAGGAAATCAGGAACATAGCCGCAACCATACTGACAATCATACTGTCCATATTGGTTTCACCGATATGCGAGAACATCAGCGTTGGGCTGGAACCAGCAATGCGGTATTGCGGCGCACGCTCGGCAAACCAATCCAGTACCCGTTTTTCCAGGGCAACGTATTCTTTACTACCCAGGTTTTGTAACGTGCTGACTACCTGGGTCGATGACTTATCAATATTCAGCTGGTTGTTTAAGTCCAGGCCGTAAGGCAGAGACATTTCATACATCAGCAGATATTGCGCAGTTAATTCACGATCACCCGGTAAACGATAAAACTCTTCGTTATCGGCATTCATGCTTTTATTCAGACGCTTAATGGTATCGGAGATGGTTGCGACGTGATCCACTTCTGGCTGTTGGCGTAACCATTGACTGAAGTCTTCGACCACCTGCAGGAATTCCGGGTTAGCAATACCATTGGGTTCGTTGCTGTATAACGCCCAGTTAATCGACGACATGCCGGAAATTAACTCTTCCTGCTTATCCACTGACTGACGGAAGTCGGTGGAGGTATCAAAGTATTTCGTCGCTTCGTCGTTCAGTTCATTTTGTGGCACCAGCGCGGCAAAACCTAACATCACCGCACCGGTAATCGGCAACAGCGCTTTATGGTGTTTCACCACCCAATCACCGAGTTTTTCCATACCACCGTGATGTTCCGGAGCCACCGTGACTTTCATCGGCAATACCCGCAGCAACGCTGGCAAAATGGTGACGGACAATGCAAACGCAATCATCACACCGATGGCGCTGAGTTCACCAAAGTCGGCCAATACCGGCGATTCGGAGAACATTAAGGTAGTGAAACCAATTGCCGTGGTAGCGCTGGTAATAAAGATGGGCATTAAGTTCAGATCCATAGCAAACGCCACAGCCTCTTCCCGGGATTTGCCCTGGCGCATAGCAAACTGCATCGACGCCACTAAATGCACACAATCAGCCACCGCTAGTGTCATCACCACAATCGGTACGTTAATGGTACCAGTGGATAAGAAATAACCCAGCCAGCCGCCAACACCCATGGTTGCAGCAATGGTTAAAATAATTACCACCAGCGTCGATAACATACCAATCACACTACGCAGTAAAATCGCCAGCATGACAATAATCGCCAAAAACATCAGAGGAATCAGCGTCGCCATATCCTTCTGACCTTCGGTGGCGAAGCTGTAATTCATCAGAATCACACCGGTATGATAAAAGTCAGCGCTTTTGTATTTCTCTGAGAATTGTTCACTTAAGTTTTTGGCAAACTCGGTGACTTCAATCACCTCAAGCGTATTATTTTCCTGATCCGGTAATTGAATGGTGATATTCACCACTGCAACTTTGCCATCGGCAGACACCAGGCGGTTCACCAGATTTGGTTCTGAGGTGGAAACCTGCTTCGCCCGCTCGATCGATTGGTCATCAATCAGATCCAGTTCGAGAATCAGATCTTCAACAATTAAGTCGTCTTCTTCGGCCCAGGTATGTTGATAGTTGGTAATGGAATCCACACGGCTGGAGAACGGTGTTTGCCAGGCCTCATCGGTCAGCTCTTTAATCTGAGCGATCATATCCGGCTCAAAGACCGTGCCCTCTTTGGGAACAACAATAATGGAGACATTATCGTTTTTATTAAATAAGCGCTGCATTTCTTCAAAGGCGACTAACTGCGGAAATTCTTTTTCAAAGAACACCTTATAGTCACCACGAAAATACAGATTCTTGCCGCCTGCTGCTGCACCAATGCCCAGTACTAATACCAGCATTATGGTGATCCAGGGGTGGCGGAGAATACTGTTTAACCAGACCTGCCTCATAACGTTTCCTCCCGTTCAGGGTTTTAAAATTGTTGTTATTAATCGTGTGTGTTGTTTGTGTGATGAGTTGCCAGTGGCTTTAAATGTTCAGCGATGCGTTTCCAGCTATCGCAATAATCCCACTCGCTTGATAGCGGGCTCCAGCCCATGCCATCCAGTAATAAATTGACGTTATTCAGCAGAATGGTTTCCTGATCCAAGCGTGAAACCGCAGTTGCTTCAGCGGCAGAACTGGCCAATGCCAAGGTGCCAAATGACATGGCCCAGTTAGCAAAGCTGGCGGTTTCTACACTGACGTGGGGATTGTTAATTTCCCCCTGCTGCAGAGCGTGTTGAAACATAGAATCGCTGACATCATTAATCTGATTTTCCAGCAGGTCCATACACTCCACACGTTTATCGGAGGTTTTGTCGCGCACACCCGGCGATTTACTGATTAATACCACCTGAAACAAAGTGGGGTGAATGCGTGAGTACAGCTGATAGGCATAATGTATTGCCAGTGCTTTTTCACGTAAGTTGCCATCGAACTCAACCGCCTGCTGAAAAAACGTCATAATCGACGACACTGCGCGACAGCAGAGTGCGCTTAAACAATCTTCTTTGCTGCTGAAATGGTTGTAGATGGTGCCTTTGGAATAGGCGGAGCGAGAAGTCAGCTTCTCCAGCGTCAGCGAACCCGGGCCTTCGTTCGCAATAATTTCAACCGCCAGATCAATTAGCTCTTCTTCCCGAGCCTGACGTTTTTGTTCTGCTTTACTGAGCTGACTCACACTGCTGATACCCGTATTACGACAGTCAGTGGCACTATTCAGCCGTGACTGGCTTGTTTTGACGATCCGTCATTTTTGACGAATCGTCAGATTATCCCGCTAACATCTGAAATGAAAGCTGGAAATCGACACGAGTTCAGAACGCATTGTTGCTCTAAATAAACCAATCCCCTCCCAAACAACAACAGGCTTAAATAGATAACGGTATAAATATTAACACTGAGATTAACGGGTTAACGTTTGCTTGTCCTGGAAATCGACTTCGCGCCCCTGCAACCGGCTTGAAACGATGTAGGCCTGACCAGCACGGCCAAAACCTCTCAGCTTTTTGTCGAGCGCTGGCCAGCGACGGCTGAGCCAATCCAGGCTCCATACCACTGGCGCCTGTAATGCTGGCAACAGTTTCAGACCGTAGGTTGTGGGCAAATTCAGGGCTTTACGAATATCACCCGGTATAAAGAAGCCGGAATACACCCGATGTAACCAGTAAACAAAGGTTTGGTACAACGGACTGCCGGGAACTTCGCGAAAGGCTTCAAGGTAAGAACCCGCCAACTCAAGGCTGTCTTTGTCCGGGTTAATCCGGCTGGCCATCGCCACCATATACAACCAGTTCACACCTTCCTGGCGGGTTTGTGGCAATAGCTGGTAATTGTCTCCCATCAGATAACCGGCGTAACGCCACAGGTGCAGCACTGCTTCTATGTCCTCATCTTCAAAACGCCAACCCAACATTTTGCAGCCAAGAATCATCAACATCGAAAACGCAACGTTGGTTGCCAGCGAATCACCCTGATTAATCGGTAATCCCCACTCGGCCGAGTTCCAGTCTGGGTGGGCCAATAACCGACGACGCACTAACGCATGCATAATACGCACGCGAATCGCCGAGTTATAACCTTTAGCATGAATATCCAGACCGCCCGGCGTGGTAACGTCAAACCAGAACGATGTGGTTTCCGATACCCGATCAAATGAGCTGTTGCCGTTTAATGCGCCGGTAAATGCCAGTGGTTTGGCAATATCAGCATTGGCGTAGCCACCTAACAACGCCAGATCCCCCAGCGCATACATAGCATGACGACCACAACGGTGAATGGTGCGACATGCCAGATCAAGCTTACTCTGATCAACCCACTCCGGTTTATGCTCAGCTTTTTTGATTAAATCGAATAATGCCGGGGCGTCACACTCACCGTTATCCTGCATCAGGGAATCCGCGCCCTGCTCAATTCCCTGTTTTAATAAACGCATGCCTTGCTGCGGTTTCATGCTGGCGAATAATTCTTCCGCCACCGCATCTCCCACTTTATCGGCCTGCATATACGACTCGGCAAAGCACCGAATCAGAGCATCATCAGGATTCGGTTTATGGCCAAATAATAATTTAAAACCCCAGCGGATTTTGCTCGCCCGAAAAGTCCGATGACTTTCGGCAAACACAAAACGGTTGGGAATTTCCACATCGACTGAAGAGCGAGTTGTTTGCTGATGGCTGGCCATAATTAACGTTTCGTATGAGTTGTTATTTATGGTTATTGGAGCACAAGGGCGGGAAAATAAAAAACGACAAAGCCGGGGCTTTGTCGTTTTTTACTGGCAGAAATAAAGCTTGCTACAAAACCTGAGACTGGTTGGCTGAACAGCTTGTCGCAAGGTCTGCAATAATTGCGGCTGTGATATCCGTACCACAGTTGTTGTATATGGTCAGTGAGTCGTTACTCCAAACCATAGCTACAACTTGCTCACTGCCCTGCTGCGCCACATAACGACCTGACGTTTCTGACTCCTCATGAACAATCCAATGTGTTTCCAGATTGCCATTCGCTGAAAACTGTTCAAAAGAAGCGCGCTTATCAGCAGAAGAGATACGGAAGCTCAATTCGGTTGAGTTCTGGTGAAACATACTAACAACCGCGGAGTCGTCACTATCCTGCTCAACAACTTGCCAGGCAAGCCAATTGTTAACAGTGGTATCCCCTTGTTTGCCGTCAATATACAGCTTCCACGTATCTTCGCTATCACCATCCTGATATTCCAATCTCAGGGTGGTTCCGTTAACACTATAAGTCCAGATTTCACTGCCGGAATTGTTGTTATAGCTTGGCTTTACTCCGGAGTTACTCAACTGTGTTGTCAGACTGCTGGCCATACCGGAGGCCAGATTCATCGTGTTGTTTACAGTCGAGTTATTGGTGCTCTTCACCTGAATCTGAGGCAACGTAGGCTGCTTGCTCGTTGAGGTATTCGAGTCGCCGCCAGAAGAACTGCTGTCAGAAGAATCACTACCGCAGGCAACCATTAACGGGGCAGCGATCAACAGGGGAACCAGTCTTTTCATCTTATCTATCCTTTTAAGTTTATCCTGTCATTGAGTCTCTCACTCAACGAGTATCATAGTAATTTAAACCGCAAAAAATAGATGAGATATGCAGCATGCAATGAGTGAGAATCAGCGCACAATTTTATAAAACCAAGCATAAAAAAACCGCCGGGGTATTACTACCCGGGCGGTTTCTTATTATTCAGTGTAACAATCAGCCAGCGAACTGAGCCGTCATCAGACGCAGACGTTCATGCTGCATCTTCAGAGAGTATTCCAGTTCTTTATAACGGGTACGTAGCGCTGCTTTTTCCCATTTAACGGCCAGATTACGCTTGGTCTGTTCGTATTTGCCAGCCTGTAAATCGGTCCATTCATTCAGCATGGCTTTAAACTCTTCGTACTCTTTTTCCAGCTGCGCTGACCATTGTGCCAGTACCGCCGGGTCACTGGCTTTAGATACTGCCAGTTTTTCCTGAGCGCGTTTAAATTGCATTTTTACCATGGCACGACGGATCTTAAAGTCAGGCACAACTTTTAAATCCCAGGTCAGTCCTACCCAGGAGCAGGCTTTAATAAACCACTTGGTTGGATCCCAGTGGAACCAGCGAATGCCGTTACGGTAGTCAGTCTGGAAGATATGGTGGTAGTTGTGGTAACCCTCACCGTGCGTCAGGAAAGCAAAGAAAGCGTTATCACGCGCGGTGTTCTCATCCGTATATGGCTGCGAGCCCCACTTATGAGCAATGGAGTTAATAAAGAAAGTAATGTGGTGAGCAATCACAATACGCAGAAAACCCGCCAGTAATAACATGCCCACCAGATCATCGGTCAGCAGGCCCAGTAAAACAGGCACACCAATGTTCATTCCCATGGCGATTGCGACGTAGTACTTGTGCTGCCAGACCACAATCGGGTCTTTCATCAGGTTTTTAACATTGTCGAAATTGACTTCGCCGCTTTTGTATTTGCGTAACATCCAACCCATGTGGGAGAACCACAAACCACGCTTGGCGGAATACGGGTCCAGATCGACGTCATCACAGTAGCGATGGTGAACACGGTGACCGGAGCTCCACGACAGAATGCTGTTCTGAAACGCCATTGCTCCCCACAGGGCATACCACAGACGTAATGCCCAATGAGCCTGATACGCATTGTGTGACCACAAACGATGGTAGCCACCAGTAATTGCCATACCGGTCATCCAGGTAATGATGACACAAGCGACCCAGGCGGACGTCTCGTAGCCATAGACGATGCCATACCAGGGAACCAGAGTTACGGATACCAGCGTTGTTACCGTGAACATAATGACCGGCACCCAGTTCAGCGGGGCCTTCTCTTGTTGCGGTTGTTGCTGGGGAGAATTGTTATTGTTCATGATCGGTTGTTATCACATCCAGATAAAGATGCCGCGATCATACCTTATCCCGCTGCGTGGTGGTATGAGCCAGATCATAGACACCTGTATCTGTTGAGATAAATAACACCGAAGAGCCGGAAACGGCGGGGTTTCATCGACTGAATGTCATAATCACCGCAAATCTGTTCCAAAAAAGCACAGATGTATTTCCCTGATGCCGGTGAAATTTGTACCCAGGCACAATTTCATCTTAAATCATGATGTCTGTGGAACTTCTGCTCATCCAGCTGTCGAACCTTCAGGATTGCGTCTGTAATAACCCGATCGACTGAATCACCACAATAAAACCGCCGTCAACAATAAAACTCATGGGAGAAAATTTATGCGTCTATTGATCATGCTCTGCCTGACCCTACTCAGCCAGCTCAGTGTGGCTGACTGGATTCTGAACAACAGCCGCTCAGAAATCAGCTTCGTCGCCACCAAAGACGCCAATGTCGCCGACAACCATTATTTCACCCGCTTTAACGGCGTTATCAGAGACAGCGGCGAGGCTGAACTGAATATCCAGACCGCTTCGGTAGAAACCAATATCACCATGCGCGATAAACGCATGCGCTCCATTTTGTTCCGGGTGGATGAGTTCCCGGAAGCCAAAGTCAAAATGGCTGTAAGAGCGGGTGTACTAAAACCACGTCCGGCGGGATCGGTGCAATATCTGAATGTAAAAGCCCAACTGTATATGGTGGGAGTCAGCCAACTGCAGTCCGCACGCCTGGCGGTTTACCAGCTGGCCGATGGCAGCCTGGAAGTGAGCACAATCCAACCGATTCTGGTTGATAGTGAAGATTTCGGCATGCTGCCAGCCATCAATCAGTTACGAGAGCTGGCTGGCCTGAAAAGCCTGACAGTGAAAGTACCGGTTAGCTTCCGGTTGGTTTTCGAACCGGAACAATAAAGGGACGGTTGGTTTTCGAACCGGAATCATAAAGCAATAACACCGTAATCCCAGGTCAGCTACTGCGGCCTGGGTTTGCTGATCAGCTCTCCCAACGCCGCATATTCCGTTCCTCCCAGACGAGCTACCGGATCCAGCCCTTGCGCAGATACTTTTAACCGCCCATCCAGCTCCTGGGCAATGGTGTCGTCCAGATAAACCTGCTCAATTTCCAGAAATACAATATGTTGTGGCGCATCCCCAAGCTCAACTACTTGCTGAAGCTTGCAGGCAAAAGCGATCGGCGCTTCTTTTATACGTCCCAGCCCCTGCTCTGCAAAAGGTTCGATCTCCAACCCTAAGTGTTCGACTTCGCTTTCATGATCCGCCAGCGTCATCGCACTCTGATTCAGCGCCTCCAGTTGCGCTAACGAAGCAATATGCACCACACAACGGCCACTGCGTTTCAGGTTGGCGAAGGTATCTTTTGGTTGCTCTGCCGTTTTATTCCCAATAGAAACCACCAGCGTTGGTGGATTGGAGCAAACCGGAGCAAAAAAAAGAAAACGGAGCCAGATTCAGTTTGCCATTGGCTTGTTCGCTAAGAATCCAGGCCACCGGACGTGGCAATACGGTCTGAACTAATAAATGATAAATCTGGGTGGCTGATAACTCGGTTAAATCCAGCTTCATAATAACGCTTCCTTTAGTGCAGCGAATAAATCCGTTCGCTGCTTTCTGAGATAACGAACAACAAAGGCGCACATTAAGCACCACAGCGCACCGTCATTGAACAGCCATTCAACCTGAACTCACAAGAGTCGTTCCACAATGTCAGGGCTGAATATTTATTAACAACAAACATCATAACAAAGAGGTCAAAGGTGTAAAAATTATGAGCGAATCGGACAAGTGTTGATCAAACACTGGTGACAAAGCAGTCAAAATAAAATGTAATTTTTTGTGTCCCTGATCTGGCATCACTGCTGCAACAAAACGGCTAACTAACCGCGGTTTTATTTCAGTTTTTTAAAATCAAATCAGGAGACTTGTCTATGACACCTGCCGAGCTGGAAGCGCTGAAAAGTGCTTTCGAAATGCACCAGCAAATGAACATCGAAGTGTTCTATTGGTGGTGTACTGCCATTATGTTTATGATTCATGCGGGCTTTTTAGCCTACGAAATTGGTGCCTCACGGGTTAAAAATGCCCTGGCATCCGGCATGAAAAATATCCTCACCCTGGCCGTTATTATCCCAACCTTCTATTTCTTTGGGTGGTGGATTTATAACGCCTTTCCGGGCGGTTTTATTCCTACCGATGCGGCCTCTGCACTGCCGTGGTCAACCAGCATGGGTCCTGATGCCAAAGATTTAGGCACTGGTATTTTCTGGGCCGCGTTTGCTTTATTTGGTGCAACCACCGGATCAATTATGTCCGGCGCAGTGATTGAACGTATTCGTTTAAGTGCGTATTTAATTCTGACCATTGCCGTGGGTTCGGTACTGTGGATTTTAGCAGCGGCCTGGGGCTGGCACCCGGATGGCTGGTTAACCGGCGTATTGGGTTATCACGATGTGGGCGCCTCCGGTGTTGTACACGCCGTTGCCGGTTTCTTCTCACTGGGTGTGTTAATTAATTTAGGCCCACGTATCGGCAAATACGTCGACGGCAAAGCCATGGCCATTGTACCGCATAACATGCCAATGGCTTTAATTGGTCTGATGATGATTATTGTTGGTTTCTTCGGCTTCCTCGGTGGCTGCATCATCTTTAATGGCGGAGATACCGGCTGGACCACAATTTATAACAACCCAACCAATTTATCCGCTTTTGCTTTTAATACTCTGATGGGTTTTGCCGGTGGTGTGATTGGCGCTTATCTGACTTCCCGTGAACCCTTTATGACTATGTCCGGTGGTTTGGCAGGCATCATCACCATTGCGGCGGGTCTGGATCTGTATTACCCGGGTCTGACCTTTATGCTGGCGGTATTTGGCGGCGCCACCATGCCATTGTTCGGCAAGTTCCTGGAAAGCAAAGGTATCGACGATGCTGTTGGCGCCGTTGCCGTACATGGCTGGTGTGGCGTATTGGGCGTGGTATTTGTTGGTATTTTCGCTTCGGGTTATCCAAACGTAATCGAAGGTGCACCGGAAATTAACTTCCTGGGTCAGTTAATCAGTGCAGCCATTATGGTGGCCTTAGGCTTTATCCCGGGTTACCTGATTTCTCTGGCACTGAAAAAACTCGACATGTTACGTGTGCCACCGGAAGTGGAAGCTAAAGGTCTCGACCTGGTAGAAATCCCGGCAGTGCCTTATCCGGAAACCGTACCGGCACAGGATGTCGTTGCGCAAACCACTCCAGCGACGGAAAAACTGACTCCGGCGGCAGGCTGACTCCAGCCAGGAATCAACTCTTTTTTAATTTAACGGCCCACTGTTTGGGTGGGCCAGGAGCATTGTATGAACTCATCACCATTAACCAGCTGGGAAGGCGTTGCTGCCTATTTCACCTTCGCCGATAACCCGGTCGTGATTGGCGCGATGTGTATTGGTGCTATTGCCATTTTTTGTGGCTTTATGGGCGCTATTATCAAGCACGAAAATGAAAGCTTCGACCAGCACAAAGAGTGACAGTCAGTAAGGTTCACTCAGCCAATGCCTGTCAGTGAATGACAGGCTAGGCTTAATTCAAAAGCATAAACACAGACAGAACACATGAGTTATCAGATTTCCCTGGGACAACAGCAGTTTGTTTTTAATGACCTGAAAACCCTGATGGCCAAAGCCACGCCATTGCGCTCCGGCGATTGCCTTGCAGGGGTTGCCGCCCGAGACGAACAGGAGCGGGTAGCCGCACAATTAACTCTGGCTCAGGTGCCGTTAAAAACGTTTCTGCAGGAATGTCTGATTCCCTATGAAGACGATGAAGTGACCCGTCTGATTATCGACGAACACGATGCAGACGCATTTAAACCAGTAAGCCACTTAACGGTCGGCGACTTCCGTAACTGGCTGCTGAGCGAACAGGCAACAACCACCAGCCTGCAACAGCTGGCGCCGGGACTAACACCGGAAATGGTCGCCGCTGTCAGTAAAATAATGCGCATTCAGGATTTAATTCTGGTCGCCAATAAATGTGAAGTTGTCACCCGTTTCCGTAACACCATCGGATTAAAAGGCCACCTGTCCACACGATTACAGCCCAATCACCCAACCGATGATCCCGCTGGTGTCGCCGCTTCGGTACTGGATGGTTTGTTATATGCCAACGGTGATGCGGTGATTGGCATCAATCCCGCCAGTGACAATATTGAAGCCGTCACCACTTTAATGAGTATGTTGGATGATGTGATTCAGCATTATCAGATTCCGACCCAAAGCTGTGTATTAACCCATGTCACCACCCATATTGAAGCTATTAACCGCGGTGCGCCGGTCGACCTGATTTTCCAATCAATTGCCGGCACCCAGGGAGCTAATGATTCGTTTGGTGTAAGCCTGAATATTCTGCAGGAAGCCTATGATGCTGGCCTGAGCCTGAAGCGCGGTACGGTAGGCAACAACCTGATGTATTTTGAAACCGGCCAGGGAAGTGCCCTCTCCGCCAACGCTCATCACGGTGTTGATCAGCAAACCTGCGAAGCCAGAGCATATGCCGTGGCCCGCAAGTTTAACCCGTTACTGGTCAACACTGTGGTGGGCTTTATCGGTCCGGAATACTTATATAACGGCAAACAGATTATTCGCGCCGGGTTAGAAGATCATTTCTGCGGCAAATTATTAGGCCTGCCGATGGGCTGCGATATTTGTTACACCAACCATGCCGAAGCGGATCAGGACGATATGGATATGTTGCTGACTCAATTCGCTGCCGCAGGAGGGACTTTTATTATGGGCATTCCCGGCTCCGACGACATTATGCTGAATTATCAAACCACCTCGTTCCACGATGCGTTATACGCCCGCGAACTACTGGGGTTAAAACCAGCGCCGGAATTTGAAGCCTGGCTGAAAAAAGTTGGTATTTTTGACCAGCAAAACCACCTGGCTTTTGGTGGTCAACAACTGCCAGATGCTTTTAAGCACGTGTTAACCCAATGACAGCCGCCATAATAAAAAACAGCCAGGAGCAACCTGATGAAAAATGATTTTATTCACGAAAATCCCTGGCAAAGTCTGCGCCGTTATACCGATGCCCGTATTGGCTTAGGGCGAGCAGGCATCAGCCTGACCACGGATGTTCACCTGCAATTTCAGCTGGCTCACGCAAAGGCCAGAGATGCGGTGCATCTGCCACTGGATTTTGCGGCACTGCAACAGCAACTGCAGCAGTCCGGCACAAGTCCATCATCAATTTTTAAAGTGCGCAGCCAGGCACCGGACCGGGCAACGTATCTGCAACGTCCGGATCTCGGACGACTGTTACATAAAGACGATCAGCAGCAACTGCAACAGGCAACTCCGGCAGAGTTTGATATCGCCTTTGTGATTGCCGACGGCCTGTCGTCTGCCGCCATCAGCCATCATGCCAGCCATATGTTGTCGGCCATTACCTCGGCGCTGGCAGCCACATCGTTAACAGCCGGCCCGGTTGTTCTGGCGGAACAGGCACGGGTCGCTATTGGTGATCCAATCGGAGAAGCGTTAAACGCACGTATGTTAGTCATGTTAATTGGTGAACGACCGGGGCTGAGTTCTCCCGACTCCTTAGGGTGTTATTTCACCTGGCAACCACAAAGCGGCAAAAACGATGCACACCGCAATTGCATTTCCAATATCCGGCTTGAAGGTCTGAGCTACGAAGAAGCGACACACAAACTGATGTATCTGATTGTGGAAGCTCAGCGACGCCAGTTGTCGGGCGTTAATCTGAAAGACGAATCCGATAACGGCAACCAGAACCTGGAAAAAAGCCCGGCTAACTTATTGCTGCAATCTCACTGAATTTTAACGGAGCGTAACCATGAAACATTTACCCCTGCTACTGAAACGAACGTTGTTTTATCCAACCTTCCTGTTACTTTCCAGCGGCTTCTTTTTACTCGACTGGCGTGGCTTTATTCCGCTGGCCGTTGCGGCAGCGTCAGCCTTGTTGCTGCACATTGGTGTGAATGGTTACGAAATCTGGCAACAAAAGCGGAGTAGCAATCAAACGTCGTAAACAATGCTCTCAGAACAATGGCCTTGAAGCATCGACCGCCCGAGGAACTTATTGCACGTTCAGGCTGGAACCCCTGATCAAAAACCGATATAACCCGATGCATCAGAACATCAACCCGGTGCCGCCATGCTTTCTATTAATCGGTTTTTTCCATTCCTTGCCATTGCCGTCAGCCTGCTGGCCTGGCACGAGCCACAACCTTTAATTGCCTGGAAAGGTGCCATCCTGCCATTACTGATGGTGATTATGTTCTGCATGGGCCTGACGCTCAGATTGCAGGATTTCCAACGGGTTCTGAATAAACCCAAACCCATCGCAACCGGCGTTATGTTGCAGTTCGCATTAATGCCATTAATTGCCTGGGGTCTGGCTCAGGCTTTTGGTCTGTCTCAGGAGCTGACCGTGGGTCTGATTCTGGTTGGCGCTTGCGCAGGTGGAACCGCGTCTAATGTTATGACCTATCTTGCTGGCGGCGACGTCGCACTGTCGGTCAGTATGACGTTAATGTCGACATTATGGAGTGTGGTATTAACGCCGTATCTGGTGTGGTTCTACTCCGGCGCAGAAATCAGCGTCGATATTCAGGGGATGATTTTAAGCATCGCCAAAATTGTGATTGTGCCAATCGCACTGGGGCTGCTTGCCAATCGCTATTTACCCCAGTTGGGAAAAAGCCTGAATAAATATCTGCCGGATATTGCCAGCAGCGCCATTCTGATCATCATTGCTATTGTGGTTGCATTAAATGCTGATGAAATTGCCACACTGGGTGCTGGTGCAGCAGCGGCGGTGATATTGCATAACCTGCTCGGGCTTGCAGGTGGTTATGGCATTGCCCGCTGGAATGGCCATACAGAAGTGGAAGCACGCACCATTGCACTGGAAGTTGGTATGCAGAACTCCGGCTTAGGTGTCGCACTGGCATTAAAATTCTATGGCCCGGTGGCGGCGTTGCCAGGCGCTTTATTCAGCATCTGGCATAACATCAGTGGTTCGGCATTGGCTGCATTCTGGAAATGGCGAACGCAGCAAAAAATCAAACAAATGCATAATCAGAAAAGAGCGGCAGTAAATACTTACAACCCGGACTAAGGCTTGTAGGTATATAACAACGCTTTTAACCCTTTACCCTGCTGAGCCTCAACAAACACCTCCGGATTAGCCAGACGTTTTACGAACTGGCAATCCGGACAATGCTCTGCCATTTGTGCTTTAAGAAATTCTTCATCAAGTTCCGGAGCATTCAGGCACATTAATAATTCGGCGCCCGGGTTAGCCAGTTGTGGAATGCGGCGGATAATTTTCTGATAGTCGTGTTCGATGTTCACACTGCCTTTCTGAAAGGTGGGCGGATCACAAACAATCACATCATATGGCCCGTGTTTTTTCAGGCGGCCAAATGATTTAAAAATATCGACCCCTTCAAAAATTACTCGCTCTAAATCCTGACCATTCAGTCTGTGATTTTCCCGCCCCTGGGATAACGATGCCTTACTCATATCCACATTAACGATTTTCTTTGCGCCACCCGCGTGGGCAGCAACAGAAAAGGCACAGGTATAAGCAAACAGATTCAGTACCGATTTGTCCCGGCAAACTGATTGCAGCCAGCGCCGGCCATTAGCCATATCAAGAAAAATACCGGTGTTTTGTTGCTTCCCCAGGGTCAGCCAATAGTTTAACTGGTGTTCTGAAATCTCCAGCTTGTCGACCGTGTCGCCCTGTAACCAGATAAATGGGCCGTTTCTGACGTGACGTTGCTGCGCAACGATATGCTGTGCCTGGGGTAACTGTTGTGCAATATGCTGTGCCAGCTGCGTTAACCATTCATCACTGACATCACGATACAGAGTGATTAAAACCAGAGGAGCGTACCAATCGATATTCACATGTTCATAGCCGGGGTAGGCATGACCCCGACCATGAAACAGTCGTTGTGCATCATTATTTTCTGGCCAGCGAATCGCTTCGAGCACGGCAAAATCTCCCAAAGTTCAGATTGGCGCGATTCTCCGCTAATTTGCGCTCAAAAGTAATAGGAATGACATAAACATTCGTTTAGTCCGGCCGAATACGACCGATTGCAAGCAATATGTGAAAAATAGTAGCGATAAATACCAATTGACACTTGGTCGGTCTGTATAACTGAGCTACTATGGCTCTGCTTAGGGAATGATCCCGGGCATGATTGGCGAGTGCTCCATATTTTGAAGGATATGCTAGATACTGGTCGATAGTAGGCAAGACTCAATGTTCGTCAGCTTAGTTCTGTCAGCAAGGTCGGCCAAATGAAACACCCAAGCCAGATATATGGCATAACCGTTAGGAAAGAAACATGGCAGAATTAGTTCAAGGCACCGTTAAGTGGTTCAACGATGAAAAAGGCTTCGGCTTCATCGAGCAAGAATCTGGTAAAGACGTATTCGTTCACTTCAGCGCTATCAATGGCACTGGTCGTCGTTCTCTGGCTGAAGGCCAGAAAGTGACTATGGAAGTGACTACTGGCCAAAAAGGCCCTCAGGCTGAAAACGTAACGCCTGAATAAGTCTTATTCCGAACCAGCAGCTTCCGCTGCTGGTTTGCTCTCCCCTCCCCCAAGCTCGATCTTATCTCCTCTTTTTACGCATCAATACACCAATTTTATCCACCTGATTGTGACTCGCTATTTCCACGCAAACTGTTAATCTGAAGTTTGTGTATTACGGATAGTTGCAACGGCATGATTGATCAGGGTGAAATGTTTGAAATCGCAAACCCGTGCCGGGGTATTTGCGAAGTAAACAACAAAGGTTACTGCAAAGGATGTTTGCGCAAACGCGAAGAGCGCTTCCACTGGAATGAGTTCACCCCATTTCAAAAACAACTGATCGTCAATCTGTGTGGACGCCGTCGTGCCAAAGCCATTGCCGCCCGTCAACAAGCAGAGTGGCAAGCCAAATATGGCTCACCAGAACAAGATGTTGTCATCCCACAGCTCGATATGTTTATCAGTGAAGACAGCGCCGAAGATAAGAAACTGGCGGCAGCGGATATCAGTGCAGCTACAGAAAGCATTCAGGAAGAAGCCGATAAGTCAGCCGAGGCTAACACTGAAGAGCCTCAACCTCAGTCTCAACCGGAAACAGTAACAGCCAGTTTATTTGATATCAGCGACTCAACAGAGAATGATGGCCAGGCCGTCGCAGCCGAAACGTCAATAACTCAGAAGCAAGCAACTGAAGAAACAGTGCCACAGTCAGAGCCCCCAAAAGCCAGACAAGCCAAAACTAAACGAGCAAAAGCCGGGAAAGAATCAACGCCAGATCAGTTTGATCTGTTCTAACGATTTTACAGCTACGCCAGTGTACTCAAGAGCACTGAGCCACAGCACTGGCGAGTTCATTTTTCCAGCCTAAGGTCTTTGAAGTCAGCTGGGTCGGCTTATATTCAGCCCCAACCCAGCCTTTATAACCAGACGTCTCAATGGCCTGGAATATGGCGTGGAAATCCAGATTGCCGGTTCCTGGCTCACCACGGTCAGGGGTATCCGCAAACTGAATATGGCCAATATGGTCGGCATTGCGGGTGATCACATCACACACATCCTCACCCATCAGTGCCATATGGTAAACATCAAACTGTGCCTTGATGATATCCGGCTTGCCCAGCTCCTGAATAATATCGAACATATGCTGGCTGGAAGAAATCAGAAAGCCTGGCATATCACGGGTATTTATCGCTTCAAAGGTCGTGGTGATGCCAAACGGTGCCAGTGTTTCTGCCGTTTTCACCAGGTTCTTTTTAAACGTATCGAGATAAAACACTTTCTGGTTTTCGTCGTTACAACGACCCGGCAGAACATTCACACAGGAAACTTTTAACGCCCGGGCATACGCCAGGCATTCCACCAGTGACGCCGCGTATTCGGCCTGCTTACCGGGTACGGCCGCCAAGCCCTCCCCGCCTTGCATCAGGTCACCGGCAGGCACATTGATTAATACACAACGCTGGCCTGCGTCGTTTAACGCCCGCTGTACATCTGCCAGCGGAGTATCGTAAGGGAACTGTATTTCAACCGCAGTAAAGCCATCTTTTCGTGCAGCTTCAAAGCGCTTTAAAAAAGGTCGCTCGGTGTACATCAGCGACAAATTGGCGGTGAGTTTCAATCGGTTTTCTCCGTATACATCTCCACCAGCGTACAGGGGTCTTGTTCGTTATATCCCTGACTGCCGTGAAGTCTCATTAGTTCAGCGCCTAATCCAGCCATCGGAACTGAACTCTGCATGGTTTTGGCCAATTGATTAGCCATATCCAGGTCTTTTAATAATGTTTTAACGTGCCATTTTACCGGCTCAAAATCTCTGCTGGCCATGCGTGGCCCGGTCAGTTGCAATGGGATCGAGTCAGCAAAGCCACCTTTTAACGCATCCGGAATCTGAGCGGCATCCACACCTGACTTTTCAGCCAGCGCCATAACCTCAGCCATCACCAGAACGTTACAGCTTACCAACATTTGATTGCAGATTTTGGTCACCTGACCTGAGCCCACGTCGCCCATTCGGGTAACCCGCTGACTCAAAGGCTCCAGTATGCTGCGAACTGAGTCAATGTCCTGTTCACGTCCACCGGCCATGATTGCCAGCGTACCTTGCTCGGCTCCGGCAACTCCGCCGGAAACCGGCGCATCAATCCAACGAACACCCGCTTGCTGCAATAACGCCGCAGCCATGTCACGCGTCTGTTGTGGATCAATACTGGAGAAGTCGATCAGCAGTTGTCCATCACGTGCGAACTCAGCAATTCCGGATTCACCAAAGACAATGGCATTCACGGCATCGGTATCGGTTACACACAACATCAGAATATCACTGCGGTTAACCAGCTGCTGCAACGATTCACAAACCGTCAGACCGGCTGCCGCCAGAGGCTGGCACTTTTCCGGGTTGCGGTTCCACACGGCGACATCAAAACCTGCCTGATGCAGGCGGGTGCTCATAGGCACTCCCATCAGCCCCATGCCGATAAAACCAATCCGTTGCTGTGCGCTGAATTGTTGCATCCTGATTCGCTCCGAATTCACATTGGCGTCAATAATATCAAATAGTTAGCCAATAACTGAACGTTTATTTACGGAAAGCGCGAAACACTTTTGACACTTTTAGCGGGAAAATCCGCAGTAAAACAAGCCAAAGAAAAGTAACACGAATTAACAAGGAGATATTTACCCGATTGTGAAATCCTGTCCTATGCTTTCTGATAGGTAACTAAAGGAAGTAAAAAATATGAACATGGCATCCATTTTCTCTGAATCTCAACAACTGCCGCACATTCCTAAGGTGGTGCAGGAACTGATCGAAAGCTTCCGTAATGAAGATGTCGATGTTGACGAAGTCAGTAGCAAAGTCGCGATGGACCAGGCTCTCACCGCCAAAGTACTACGTCTCGCTAATTCCGCTCATTACGGCGTCTCACGCACGGTTGCGAATCCACATGATGCCGTGATGCTGCTGGGTTTTAATACGCTGCGCACCATGGTGCTGGCATCCGGTGTAACCGGTGCATTTAAAGCGCCTGCCGGTTTCGACCAGAATGCTTTTTGGCGTGATGCGTTTGCAATTGGCGCGTTGTCCAAGTGGATCGCTCCTTATGTCAGTGACTGCGATAAAGAAACTGCGTTTACTTGCGGTATGTTGCACTCAGTGGGCAGCTTGCTAATGCTGATGGTTATTCCGGAACAAGTCGCCAGCATTGATGAAGCTGAAAAACTCGGTGGCAAACGCCACGTGCTGGAAAATGGTCAGCTGGGTTTTAGCAATGCTGAAGTGGGTGCAGAACTCGCTAAGCGCTGGAAATTTCCGGAAGAAATGCAATCAGCCATTGCCGGTCAGAACGGACCGGAAACCGAACAGGAATACTCTAAATACGCCGGCATTATCTATCTGGCGAAATATCTGAAAAATGCCCATGACGAAAACTGGAGCGAGGAACAAATCATTGAGCAGTTCCCGCTGGCAGTTGCCGAGACAATTGGTATGGATGCTAAAAAAGCCTATGGTGACGTGGCGGAAACCACGGATCTGACTTCAGGTCTGGATGGTTTATTAGAATAATCTGGCACAATACAAAAAAGGGGCTCTGGAATTTTTCAGAGCCCCTTTTTTTATTTCAGAATAATCTGAATCACATTTGTGATTGCAGGTAGTTCTGCAGACCGATTTTATCAATCAGGCCCAGCTGTTGTTCCAGCCAGTGAGTGTGATCATTTTCCGTGTCATCCAGTAATACCTGCAACATATCGCGGGTCTGGAAATCACGAACCTGCTCACACAGCGCCATCACTTCACGCAAATCATCAATAACTTTGTATTCCAGGTTCAGATCGCTCTGCAACATAGCCGGCACATCCTGACCAATATTCAGGGGCGCGCGGGTAACCATGTCTGGTGTACCACCCAGGAATAAAATACGTTCGATCAGTTTTGAAGCATGACCTTTTTCATCTTCAAATTCGTGATCAATACGCTCGTATAATTTGCTCAGTCCCCAATCCTCGTACATACGGGAATGGATAAAGTACTGGTCCATGGCACTGAGTTCACCAGCCAGTAACTCGTTCAGTTTCTCTATAACCTGTTGATTACCACGCATAATATCGACTCCTCAAATGCCTTACATCATAGACTGTAAATAGTTTTCAATACCCACCTGGCGAACCAGCTCTTGCTGAGTTTCCAGCCAGTCGAGGTATTCTTCTTCATATTCCTGAATGTCCTGTAGCAGATCACGGGTTACGTAATCTTTTACCGATTCACAATATACGGTTGCTTCTTTCAATACTTCCAGCTGCTCTTCAATCTGGTCCAGATCACATTGCAGCATTTCTTCGGTATTTTCACCAATACGCAA
The DNA here is from genome assembly GCF_965219715.1 of Bacterioplanoides sp. GTDB lineage: Bacteria > Pseudomonadota > Gammaproteobacteria > Pseudomonadales > Oceanobacteraceae > Bacterioplanoides. The sequence goes on along the minus strand of NZ_OZ244785.1, from coordinate 4,467,977 downwards.
ACGGTTTAAACGTTGCAGATTTGGCAAACCTTCCAGAAACAGAATACGTTCGATCAGCTTATCGGCCTGCTTCATATCCTTAATGGATTTTTTATAGGCCTTTTCATTGAGGACACTCAGCCCCCAGTTTTTAAACATACGCGCATGCAGGAAGTATTGGTTAATCGACGTTAACTCAATACTCAGTATCTGATTAAGATACTCATTTACCTTGGCATCACCTTTCATTAGCTGACCTCCTCTCTCTTAGTATTTAGCAAGTGTATAAAGCGTTTATAACGAACGCAAGCTTATTGAGAAGATACCAAATTTAATAGAAAACAGGTTTATTCGCATTTGCACAAAGCCGCTTAAAATCAGCATTTTCAGGCAAAAAACCCGCAAAAATGCGGGTTATTAACAAATAGAAGCGGAAGCATTCACAAACATAACTGAGAGATATTTTTATTTGCCAGAATTGCCGCTATTTAAATAGAAATTATTTCGGTTTATTACCAATTTCAAAATGGCCATCTGACTCAAACCGAACAACCTGCTGGCGTTTTTTTCCTAATAAGAAAACCGAATCATCATAAAACAGAAAATTCTTCCAATGCTGTTTAAATATCTTCCAGTTAGTCTGAATTACGTTATGCAGGTCATAACAAAAATACACCACGGTATTGTCATCCCACTGGCAATGTTGCTCGATCAGTTCCGGTAACTGATTATCATCATCTTCCCACAGAGTTTGCCATTCCCCTTTTTCCAGCCAGACACCATTTTTTGCTGGCCAATCGTCGCCCAGAAAATGGCTGGCATGAGTCGCTTCTTTACTCAGATGCTGACGCCAGAATTGTTGTGCTGAATCATCTGCCAAAGGTTTGATGTGTAACTGGTTTTCATCCGGCACTGGCATATCCTTATGACGGAATATCCAGCCCTGTTTGTAGTCTTGTAATGCAATATAGTTCATATCAGCCTCTCAATTTCGCCAGAGGGTAACACCGCAACAAGCGAGGCTAAAGGGGTAATGTAATGACAAGTGCAGAGGTTATGCCGTGATGGTCCGGTTTTTACCAAGCGACTTAGCCCGGTACAAAGCGGCATCAGCATCTTTGACCAGCTTCTTGATACTGTCGTTGTGCTCCGTCAGGTGTCGCATGCCTATCGATACCGTACACTGAACATCGCCAGTGCTGGTTCGCAACGTTTGCTCAGCCAATTGCTGGCGCAGATCTTCACAAACATGAAAGGCATCTTCTGGCCGGGTTTGTGGCATAACCAACAGAAATTCTTCGCCTCCCCAACGCATCAGCACGTCACTGGAACGCACCCGGGATGCAAAGGTATTCGCGGCATTTTTCAGGACTTTATCGCCAACCTGGTGGCCATGATTATCATTAATGGCTTTGAAGTTATCGAGATCCATAATCGCAATACACAAATCATTGTTATGCCGTACTGCGAGTTTCAACAGCTGCTCAAATGCCGCATAACCGGCACGACGATTCAGTAGCCCGGTGAGTTCATCGGTGGTCGCCAGGTTTCGCAGCCTTTGCTCGAGTTCCTTTTGCTCGTTAATGTTGTGCACCATTCCGACAACACGCAGTGGCTGGCCCTGATCATCAGTCCGGCACACCATGCCACGGTCTTCCATCCACAGATATTTGCCGTTGCGATTCGCCAGCCGATATTGGGCTTCATAGCGCGAAGCTTGCCCCTGCAAGTGCTGCTCCATGGCATGCATAACCTGCTCGACGTCCTCTGGATGCAGTTTGCCTTTCCAGCTTTCCAGCACTGGCGCCATTTCATACGGACCATAACCAAGCATTTGTTTTAACCGCGGGCTGAAGAAAACCTCATCGGTCTCCAGATTCCAGTCCCACATGCCGTCAGTGGCTTCATTCAGAGCAAAAGACAATAACGGTTCACGCTGGCGCAGATCATCCTCCTGCTGTTGCCGCCGTGAAATATCAGACACTTCCGACAGCAGATATTCGCAACCGCCCCACTCCACTAAACGACTGACAACCTCAACCGGAAAGCCACTGCCGTCACTTCTGACATGCTGTCCAATAAAGGTGTAAGGAGATTCAGCCCGAATGGCTTCAACAATCTTGCGCCAGTGTGACAGATCGGCAACGTCTTGCTGCAAGCTGAATACCGTTTGTCGGCGAACCTCACTGAGGGACATCTTCAGCTGCTCCAGACCTGACTGGTTGGCCATCAGGATGGCACCGTCGTTCGGATCAATCAGATATACCGCCATAACCAACTGGCTATACGCATCAAAGCATTGTTCGATATAAGCTGACTGCGAACTCATTTAAGCAACCTGGAAAATTAGGAGGGAGCACGGGGTGCGATAAGTAATATTACCTGTAAGCATAGCCCAGATAATTCAGACTAAAGCAGGAGAAAATCACCCTTTTGTTGTTTTCTTGTTGCTCTACCGGCACCTGACAGCCACAAAAAAGCCGCATCAGTAAACTGATACGGCTTTTATCTGAACGGTCGAGGCTGATAGCAGAGATCAGCCTCTGATACCCACAGAATCAGTCGTTAAAGGTGTTCTTAGCAATAAATGCCTGAACTTCTTTAAGATCTGCTGGCAGAACATCAACCTTCTCTTCGCGATCCATCAGGTCACTCAGGTGATGTGGCAGTGCCGGTACTTCGAAACCAGCGCGCTCAACCGCTTCTGCAAATTTCACCGGATGAGCAGTACCCAGTGTAATCATTGGAATGCGGTTGTTACGACGACATTCACGTGCCGCTTTTACACCCACTGCCGTATGTGGATCCAGCAGGTAGCCGGTTTCTTCGAAGACTTCCTGCATGGTCTTGATGGTAGTGTCTTCATCAACCGCATAGCTGTCGAATACTTCGCGGGCTTTCGCCAGCTTCGACTCGTCCAGAGATACAATCTCTTCTTTGGCGTTCATCTTGGCCATCAGGTCTGCCAGCTGAGCACCGTCACGATCGTACAGATCGAATAACAGACGCTCGAAGTTACTGGATACCGCAATGTCCATCGAAGGAGTAATGGTGTGCTTCAGTGGACGTACTTCGTACTGGTTTTTGCTCATGAAGCGGTGCAGTACATCGTTACTGTTGGTACCGATAATCAGCTGCTCGATCGGCAGGCCCATTTTCTTCGCCATGTAACCGGCGAAGATATCACCGAAGTTACCGGTTGGTACCGAGTACGCCATTGGACGCAGAGGACCACCCAGGTTCAGTGCGGAATAGAAGTAGTAAACGATCTGAGCCATGATACGCGCCCAGTTGATGCTGTTTACTGCGACCAGTTTGCGCTCGCCACGCAGGAATTGCTGATCACCAAAGCTGGCTTTCACCATATCCTGTGCCTGGTCGAAGTTGCCTTCGATGGCGATGTTGTGGATGTTATCACCCAGAACCGTGGTCATCTGACGACGCTGAACTTCAGACACCTTACCGTGTGGGTGCAGGATAAAGATATCAACATTACGACAGGCTTTGGTGCCCTCAATCGCAGCAGAACCGGTATCACCGGAAGTTGCGCCCATAATCACAACTTTCTCGTGACGACGCTCCAGTACGTAATCCAGCAAACGACCCAGCAGTTGCAGAGCGAAATCTTTAAACGCCAGTGTTGGACCCTGAAACAGCTCCAGTACGTATTCGTTGTGATCGATTTGTTGCAGTGGCGCTACCGCTTTGTGACCAAAGCCTGAATACACCTCTTCCAGCATGGTTTTCAGCGCATCGGAATCCACACAACCTTCAACAAACGGGTAAACCACTTTGTGGGCCAGTTCGGTGTATGGCAGGTCCTGCCAGGAAGCGATTTCTTCCTGAGAGAAGGTTGGTACATCTTTAGGTACGTACAGGCCGCCGTCTGCTGCCAAGCCGGTTAACAGCACTTCTTCAAAGGTCAGTTCCGGGGCATTACCGCGGGTGGAGATATATTTCATCATGGTCAAAAGGCCAGTTATCGAAAATAGTCGTGGAAAAATTGTGGCGTATTCTACATCGACAGCGGTTATAAAGCATCCACCATATCGGTCTGCTTCGGCTGATGATCAGGCCAATCCCGGTTAGTTTTCACCACACCCATCGCAAGGAGCGCCACTCGGCACATCCCTATGCCTCGCCCTTCGGGCAGCTTCGCTGTGCAAAATTTGCATCCTGCAATTTTGTCCCTGCATCCTGCGATGGGCACGCAACCTCCATGTTGCTGCTCAGAAAACCAACCGGAATCGACCTTCCGGAGTTCGGGTTACAGCTGCTGAATCAACTCTGCACGGTAATCATCAGTGCTGATCGTTTTTCCCAGACTCGCCAGACGCTCATCAAACTCTTCAATCTGCTTGTTCAGATCATCCAGCGTCAGAGTGTTGTCTTCCAGCTGATACAGATGCCGGGAGCCATGCAGACTGAAGTAACGGATAACCAGAGCCGTGTGGAAAACCTCACTGTTTTGCTCGTCCTCCAACGCCGCTTCCAGTTTACGACTGGCACGATAGATACGGTTCAGTTCCTGCTTGAGTTTCCACATATAACGGATTTCCGCCATATAGGGTTTTTCTTTGATCAGACTGAACAACAGGATGGCGCTCAGTACCGCCGTGATCACTCCGGCCAGATTGTAAATAAAATTGGAACCATCCGGGTTGCCAAACAGCTCGATATAGAATGACGAAGCCGCTAATCCAACCACAAACAACATGGCTACCAAGCCGCCCTGAAAGCGGTTAAGGCGTTGTTTATACAAAGTTTTGTCAATCTGCTTCAGTTCCACCGTAATTTCCTGTTGAGTGCTAATCTTATCGGTTCAATGAAGTGCGGAGTTTAACACTGACAAGTGTTTTAGTTGTGTTAAAGTCCTGACAAACTACAAAAAATTGCCTGACCATCAGGGAACAATAATGACACTGGCCAGACGACTTTCAGCATTGATGCTGAGCGCTGCAAGCCTGCTCGGTTTAAGCGCCTGTTCCGACAGCAACTGGAACGATCCCCACCCGGAAAGCCCGGACAACGAGATTATTCTCTACTCCAGCTTTTCAGAACGTCCCAAGCATCTGGATCCCGCCCGGGCTTACAGCTCTGATGAATCGATTTTTATCGATCAGATTTATGAGCCACCGCTGCAATATCATTATTTAAAACGGCCCTATCAGCTGATTCCCCTGACGTTAACCGAAATGCCGCAAGTCCAGCTGTTGGATGAGCAAAATCAGCCGTTGGCTGATGACGCAGAAGCACCAGCTTACAGCCTCTACACACTGAAAATTCAGCCAGGCATCAGATATCAACCACATCCGGCGTTCGCGAGAAACCAAAATGGCGAGTTCACTTATCAATTCGCCGATGCTTCCCAATCGGCCGCATTTACCTCATTAAAGGACTTCACTGAAACAGGCTCTCAGGAGTTAATCGCCGATGATTATATCTACCAGATTAATCGCCTGGCTGATCCAAAGCGGCTGGCACCTTTGAGAGGTTTATTAAGCCAGTATATTGTTGGTATGACCGATACCAGCAAAGCCATCACTGAAGCGCGTAAACAACTAAAGGAAAACGGTGCTGACGACAACGCCTGGCTGGATTTACGCCAGTTTAATATGGAAGGTGTCAAAAAGATCGATGACCACACCTTCACCATAAAGTTAAAAGGCAAATACCCACAGTTTAATTACTGGCTGGCGTTCCACTTCTTTGCTCCGATTCCCTGGGCAGTCGACCGCTTTTATCACCTGCCGGGATTACCGGATAAAAACATCACCCTCGATTGGCATCCGGTCGGCACCAGTGCCTTTATGATGACGGAGAATAATCCGAACTCTGAGATTATCCTGAGTAAGAACCCGAACTATCGCGGTGAGCTGTATCCGTCAGAAGGTGAATCCGGCGGCTCTCAACCAGGCGACCGGGAAAAAGGCTTACTGGATGATGCAGGTAAAACCATGCCGTTTATCGACAAAGCCATTTTCCGCCTGGAAAAAGAAGCCATTCCGGTATGGACCAAGTTTTTACAGGGTTACTATGATCGCTCCGGCATCAGCAGCGATAGCTTTGATCAGGCAGTAAAAGTGGGTGGCGAAGGTATTACGCTGTCAGAAGAGATGATTGAAAAAGGCATCACCTTAAATAAATCGGTTCAGCCTTCTACCTATTATCTCGGCTTTAATATGCTCGATCCGGTGATTGGTGGCTACAGCGAAAAACAACGCAAATTACGTCAGGCCATTGCCATCGCTTACAACCAGGAAGAATTTATCAGCATCTTTTTAAACGGCCGTGGCGAAACCGCTATGAGTCCGGTTCCTCCGGGTATTTTTGGTTATCAGTCTGGTAAAGATGGTATCAATGATTACGTCTTCGACTGGCAGCAGGATGCAAATGATCCAACGTCTGGTAAAGCGGTACGTAAACCGCTGGAAGTTGCCAAACGTATGCTGGCAGAAGCCGGTTATCCGGACGGTCGTGATGCCAAAACCGGGAAACCGCTGGTATTAAACCTCGACACCATTTCCGGCTCCGGTACTCAGGCGCGCATGGAATGGATCAAAAAACAGTTCAAAAAGCTGAACCTGCAGCTGAACATTCGTGGCACCGACTACAACCGTTTTAAAGACAAAATGGAAAACGGTAATGCTCAGATTTATTTTTGGGGCTGGCTGGCCGATTATCCGGACCCGGAAAACTTCCTGTTCCTGCTGTACGGTAAAAATGCCCAGATCGACTCCAAATCCGGTGTGAACTCAGCCAACTATAAAAGTGCAGAGTACGACCGCTTATTCAAAAAAATGCAGTTGATGGAAAATTCACCAGAACGGGCAGAAATTATCGATCAGATGCTCGATATTCTGCATCGCGATACTCCTTGGGCAACCGGCTTCCATGGCCACAGCTATGCCCTGAATAACAGCTGGGTAAAAAATACCAAACCCCACGGCATTTCGAAAACCACCTTTAAATATCGTCGTCTGGATACCGAACTGCGCCGCGAGAAACAGCAACAATGGAATCAACCGGTATTGTGGCCACTGGGGCTGGTACTGCTGATTACTTTAATCATCGCAGTTCCGGGTTATCAGGCTTATAAACGTCGCCAGACCCGGGTGATCGACCATGACGGCGATCATAAACATGACAAGGCGACCTCAGAACGTTCAGGTACGTCATCAACAACTCAGGCGGAGGAGAATAACTGATGCTGGCTTATATTATCCGCCGCTTGTTTTACGCCATTCCGATTTTATTAGGCGTTAACATCATCACCTTTGCGTTGTTTTTTGTGGTGAACAGCCCGGACCAGATGGCCCGGGTTCATCTGGGCGATAAACACGTCAGTGAAGAAGCGATCCAGAGCTGGAAAGAACAACGCGGTTACGATAAACCGCTGTTTATTAATTCCGACAGCGACAGTCCATTAACGGACACCATCTTCTTCGATAAGTCGATTCGTCTGCTGGCGTTTGATTTTGGTAAATCCGATGAAGGTCGTTCGATTGGTGCCGATATTCAGGAGCGTATGTGGCCCAGCCTGGCAGTTCAGTTGCCTACCTTTGTAATTGGCATCTGGGTAAACATCGTATTTGCTCTGATCATTGTGATGTTCCGTTCCAGCTTATTTGACTACGCCGCGGTGACGTTATGCGTGGTTATGCTGTCGATTTCAGGCGTTTTCTACATCATTGGTGGCCAGTATTTGTTTGCCAAACTCTGGAGCCTGGTGCCGATATCCGGTTATTTACCCGGAGCGGACGCCACCAAGTTTTTAATTCTGCCGGTGATTATTGGTGTGATAAGTGGCATTGGCGCCGGAACCCGTTTATATCGCACAGTATTCCTCGAAGAAGCCACCCGCGACTATATCCGCACGGCCCGGGCAAAAGGCGTATCAGAACTGAACGTGTTATTTAAGCATCTGCTGCCCAACGGCATGATCCCGATTTTAACCAGTGTCGTCGTGGTGATTCCTTCGCTGTTTATTGGCAGCCTGTTGATGGAATCCTTCTTTGGTATTCCGGGGTTAGGCAGTTACACCTTAGATGCCATTCAGGCCCAGGACTTCGCCATTGTTCGCTCCATGGTGTTCCTTGGTTCGGTGCTGTACATCATTGGTCTGCTGTTAACCGATATTTCTTACACCTTAGTTGATCCAAGGGTGCGCCTGTCATGATTAAACCTGTTCTGTTGTGGAGCGATGCGCTGATCTTCTTATTGGTGACGTCGTTATTTTTATTCGCCTGGCAACTGCGCCAGAACCCACAGGCACGTAAGCGCTGGCATTCGGTATTTACCTCCAAAGTGGGCTTATCCAGTTTTATGGTGATTGTATTTTATGTACTGATTGCTCTGCTGGATTCCATCCACTTCCGCGAAGCCCTTCCACCTGCGACCATCAATGCCAATTCCATTGACAACATCAGCAATAGAAACGGTGAGCAAAACACCGTCAGTGAAGTGGTGGCTTACGATAACGAAGTGAAATCCGTACTCGATGTCATCCTCAGCGATATCGAGAAAAATCACGAAAAAACCTATTCAGCCCCTTTTGCGATTTATTCCTTTGCGAAGGAAAACAGTCAGGATGAATTTGGCAATGTGGTGCGTGAATACCCAAGGTTAAAAAGCGCAGGCCAGCATGTTAATAACGCTGACGAAGTGCTCGCCGATGTGATTACCCGTAGCGCCCAGGCCATTGTTAAAGCGCTGATTCTGACGGTGATTGTGATTGGCATTCACTGGTGGTTTAACCGTCGCCGGGAAAAAGTCCATGGCCCATCAGCCATTCCCTGGACAACCGCCTACTGGACATTTGCACTGCTGAGTATCATCAGTTTCTGGATGCTCGAACTGGGTAGTGTTTATCATATTTTTGGTACCGATAAAGTCGGTCACGACGTATTGGTGAACAGCTTAAAAGCGGTTCGTACCGGTGTATTAATTGGTACGCTGGCCACCCTGCTGACTCTGCCAATCGCCATTATTCTGGGCATCAGCGCTGGCTACTTTAAAGGCTGGGTCGATGATGTGGTGCAATACATTTACACCACCTTAAGCTCGATTCCCGGCATTCTGCTGATTGCAGCATCGGTGTTATTAATCGACGTTTATATCGAAACGCATTCTGAAGAATTCGATCTGACCATTTTACGTGCCGACTTTAAATTCCTGGCACTATGCGCCATTCTTGGTTTAACCAGCTGGACTGGTTTATGCCGTTTATTACGGGCTGAAACGTTAAAGATTTCCCAGCTGGATTATGTTCAGGCCGCCCATGCCTTTGGCGTGTCGCATCCCCGGGTGATTGGCAAACACATTCTGCCCAACGTTACCCATATTATTCTGATTGCTCTGGTACTGGATTTCTCCGGCTTTGTATTAGCGGAAGCCGTGTTGTCATACATAGGCGTGGGCGTTGATGCCAGCATGGGCAGTTGGGGCAATATGATTAATGCCGCCCGTTCCGAATTATCTCGCGACCCAGCCGTGTGGTGGTCTGTTTCTGCGGCCTTTGTCTTTATGTTCAGCCTGGTATTGGCGGCTAACCTGTTCTCCGACCAGGTGCGTAACGCGTTTGATCCACGCCTGGCACATAACACAGAAAAAGCCGGACATAACGACGAGTCGGAGTCGTCTTCTGCGACAACACAGGGAGCGAACTAAGATGGTCGAACATGTTTTATCTGTCGATAATTTATCCATTTCGCTGAGTCAGAACCCGGATGTGAAGCTGGTGAAAAACATCAGCTTTAACATCAATCAGGGTGAAATTTTTGCCTTGGTTGGCGAGTCTGGTTCCGGTAAATCGCTGACCTCGCTGGCTATTATGCGCTTATTAGATGAAGCACTGGCAATCAGTAGCGGTACGATTCATCTGCGTGGCGATAACTTATTCGCCCGTACCGAAATGGGCATGAACACAGTACGTGGTCGCAAAATTGCGATGATTTTTCAGGAGCCACAAAGCTCGCTGAACCCGGTACAGACCATTGCCCAACAATTACGGGAAGTGATCGAACTGCACCAGAAAGTGGCTGCCGCCGATATTCAGACACGCCTGGTGGAATTATTAACCGAAGTCGGCATTCCCGAGCCGGAAAAGCGCTTAAGCTGGTATCCACACCAGCTGTCTGGTGGTCAGAAACAACGTGTGATGATTGCCATGGCACTGGCTTGTGAACCCGAGCTACTCATTGCTGATGAACCAACAACGGCACTGGATGTAACCATTCAGAAGCAGGTGTTGGAGCTGTTAAACGAGTTACGTAAAAAACGTGATTTAAGCGTGTTATTAATCACCCACGATATGGGTGTGGTGTATCAAATGGCTGACCGCATCGCAGTGATGCAACACGGCGATATTCTTGAACAAACCGATCGTGATAGCTTCTTTGCTAATCCTCAGCATGAATACAGCCGCCAGCTGATTCATTCCCTGCCACGTCAGGATCAGTTTTTACAGCATCAGCAAAAAGATCAGGCGCTGCTAAAAATCGACAACCTGAAAGTCTGGTTCCCGCAAAAAAAAGGCATTCTGCAACGTACCGTGGGTCATACCAAAGCGGTGAACGATATCAGCCTGTCGCTGGATCAGGGCGAAACCCTGGCATTGGTGGGTGAGTCCGGTTGCGGCAAAACCACCACCGGCAAAGCGATTTTACGTTTAAACCCGGTGTATGGCGGTGAACTGTATTTCCGTGGCCAACGTATTGATCAGCTATCCCGCAATGACTTTATGCCGCTGCGCAAAGAGATTCAGGTGATTTTCCAGGATCCGTTTTCATCGATGAATCCACGTATGAGCATTCGTGAAATTATCGAAGAAGGTATGTTATCTCTGGGCGTGGAAAAAGATGCGGCAAAACGCGAACAAACCATGCAGGAGTTGTTGGTTAAAGTTGGCATGCTACCGGAACACCTGGATCGTTTCCCACACGAATTCTCCGGTGGTCAACGCCAGCGTATCGCTATTGCCCGTGCTTTAGCGGTAAATCCAAAACTGATTATTTGTGACGAACCAACGTCGGCTCTGGACGTTTCTATTCGTGGTCAGGTGCTGGAATTATTACGCGAGTTACAACAGGAACTGGGCGTTTCTTATCTGTTTATAACCCATGATTTATCCATTATTCCGCATCTCGCTCATAAAGTTGCAGTGATGAAAAATGGACAGATTGTTGAGCAGGGAGAAACTGAGCAGGTAATGCGTGATCCACAGCATTCTTATACAAAAGAGTTGTTGGCAGCGGCGCCAAGGATTCAGTGATTCTCAATAAAAATCAGCGGCCACTTGGCCGCTCATTCCCTATATAAATAAAAATTTTCAATTTTCCAACAGGGTTTACAACCTAAACGCCAGCCAATAAAATAATGATATAAAACATTATTAATGTGCCAAATCTATTTGGCATAAAAAATAGAACGACTAATTATTGAAACAAGGAGCCTGTTGAATGAATAGCGTTTATGAACAGCCATTAGAACTACTATTGCCACTATTACCAGATAAATGTGAGGAAGTTTTCATACATTGTTCTTATCTTTCCAACTCTGCGACCTACAGTGCAGAGTATAAATTATCAGGCTCCTCAGACTGGATCTCTGTGAAAGACTCCTCTCTGGAATTAGTATATTGGGTTTCATCCCATGGCGATGAAACAAGCAAGGGTGAAAAGAAGTGGACTCACCTTGACTTGACATATTCATTAGAGAGCGGGGATGTCATCATTAAATACAATAATGATCCTTCAGATATGCTGGGGTAAAACAAAAATAGCTGAGAAACTTAAATCGATTAGAATGTATGACTAGATAAATTTTTTTTTGGCTAATAAAAATTATAAAGTTTGTTTTCTATTATGTTTGAAGATCTCGCATCACATTAATTACTAAAATTCACTCTCATGAAAAAGTGCATTCATACCTCTCATAGGCTTGTACTTACCAAGACGAATATCTTTATTAAAGTTACTTAGAAATTCTTCCAGGCTATTGGAAACTACTTCGTCTGGCCCAATTTCATGAGAGTATTCAATTATCCTCCCTGACTCTAAATCTATACAGTAGTAATCACCACCACCAGATTCCATAACCGGGTGATAAACTCTACCCTCTTGGCCATATTCCTGTAAAAATTGAACTTGAGTATCACGTTGCTCAGTTAAACTTAAGAGTCTCCAGCCACCAAAAAGACCTTGAGACTCTGAAGATTCACCATCATTTAAAAGATGTATAGATTTAAGACCTTCCGGAAGCATATAGCCCAGTTCAAGCTCTACTGATTCGATAGTTGATATACTCCCGGGCTGAGATATGAAACTTAGGTGGCACCGATATTCTTCACCAAGCCAGGATAAAATTTTCAACCATTCCACAGCGACCTTTGAGCGGGCCATATCAAATCCTTTTTATGTAGCGACAACGCCTGAATTGCCTTAATACTATGGTGTGCTGGTAATTAAGCACACAAAAATAACAAATATATCATTTACATTAATAATGAACAAATGAATATAGGCTTAATTGATAATCAACCCAGCATCTCTAAAGCTATTAATTATCGACTCCGCCAATAGCTTATTAGCCAGCCTCGCTGTTGCAGGTTCTGGTGGAATTTGTTGGATTACCGCTTTGGTCAGGCTATGCAGCCCAGGTAGATAAGGCACCAGCTGCTCGGCAGCAAACTGATGATTGAAGTGATAGGTCTGGCTGATGTTTTTCAACAACACCGCCAGAAACAACCTGCTGTATTCATCACTGGAATATGGACTGTCACAGCGCTCAGCCGGAAACGGAATGACGTTACCTTCGTCGCTCATACTTCCTCCTCACCTTCATGCTTCTCGCCTTCAGGCACTCTTTCAGCCTACCACGAAGCAAATCGAGAATTCTGCTACAGATAAATTCGATATAAGCCTATTCCGGTAATTCCAGCTGCCTTTCGCTACGCCAGACCCGAATCAAAACGATTTCATCATTATGAAGAAGATAAACCACCCGAAACGGTGGATGAATTAATTCGCGAATATGCTGCGCTTCAAACTCAGGTACCACACGGCCTGATTCTGGATGCATTTTCAGCATTTCCAACTTGCGAACAATATCTGTCACAAACTCCTGACCAACAGCAGGAACGCCCTGATCGCGGTAATAACGCTGAATGGCTTTTAAATCCTGCAACGCCGAATTGGCGATACGAACATCCATTTATTCGATTCCCAGTGCCGCCTTTGCATCTTCTAAGGAAACGGTATCCCCTTCTTTAACATCCATCAGCCCCTGAGCGACAGCTTTGACGAACGCAAGCTCTTCAGCGGTTTTTTCGTATTCTTCCAACCCCTGAACCACGGCAACACCACGACCACGGCTGGTTAGCAGCACGGGCCTGCTGGTTTCCTGAACATGGCCAACAACCTTACCGGGGTTAACCTTAAGGTCAGACAAAGGCACAACATCTTCTGAAAATTTAACAGCCATCTGATCTCTCCTTTAATAAGACCAATAATTAGCACCTGTTAACAGGTGCGGTCAATCCAGCTGACAGCTTAAATACGCCTGGCCAACCGTTTTCACCTCCTACCTTGGCACTTTTGACCCGTTTCAAGCCTACCTACCAGTAGGTAGGCTAGTAGTCATACAACAAACAACTGCAGACAGCAGCTACCAACGAATGAGTTAAACCATGTCCGCCAACCACGCTACAAACCCCAACCGTAAGCAGCAGATCGTCGAGTTATCCGCCGATTTGCTGCGCGAGAAAGGTTTCAGTGGTTTCAGTTATCAGGACTTGGCCAAGACCTTAGGTATTAACAAAGCCAGTGTGCATCACCACTTCGCCCAGAAAGTCGATTTAGGTCTGGCGTTGTGCGACTGGACTCAGGAATGGCTGCAACAAGGGTTTGAGCATTTTGATGCCAGCAACCAGTCGCCACTGGAGAAGCTGAATCATTATCTGGCAACGGCTGCGCGTCATACCTTTAATGAACAAAAGATTTGCCCGGTCAGTGCGTTAAACAGTGAACTGGTGCGGCTGCCGGAAGCCATGCAACAGCGACTGGCAGAGTTAGCCACTTTCGAGCTGAACTGGATTGAGCAGGTTATTGCCGATGCTCAGCAAACAGATGAATTAAAACCCATTGCCAGCCCGCAACAGATGGCGCAGCTGTTTATTCATAGCTGTAAAGGTGCGCTCTACTATGGTCGTCTCCAGAGCTATGGCCGGCTTAAAAACTATGGCCGCTTACAAATTGACCTTGAAACCGGAAAACAATATTTCCAGCACAGTATGGAATTATTAATTAATCAGTGGCGTGACTAACATGCCAACAAATAATTCGTAACAAGAACAGACAGAACAAAAAAACAGGATATCGCTATGACACATAACGCTGCTTTATTTCAGCCAATCGAACTGGGCCCATTATCGTTAAAAAACCGCATCGTAATGGCGCCGATGACCCGTACTTATTCGCCGGGTAACGTTGCCAACGATATGGTGGCGGCTTATTACGCTAAGCGTGCAGAAAACGAAGTGGGCCTGATCATTACCGAAGGTACCTGTGTTGGCCATAAAGCCGCAAACGGTTATCCACGTGTACCGTTTATTTATGGTGACGAAGCTTTAGCAGGTTGGAAAAAAGTGGTCGATGCAGTACACGCTAACGGCGGCAAAATTGCTCCACAGCTGTGGCACGTTGGCGCCATCCGTAAAGAAGGTGTTGAGCCAGATGCGTCAGTACCAGGTTACAGCCCTTCCGGTTTGGTAAAACCGGGCAAAGAAAATGGCGTCGCTATGAGCCAGGACGATATTGACGACGTGATCGAAGCGTTTGCCCAAGCTGCAGAAGATTCCAAAAATATCGGTTTTGATGCAGTAGAAGTTCACGGTGCTCACGGTTACCTGATCGATCAGTTCTTCTGGGAAGGCACCAACCAGCGTGAAGACCAGTACGGTGGTGATTTAGTCGCCCGTACCCGTTTCGCCTGCGAAATTGTTACTGCCATTCGTGAACGTGTGGGTGAAGATTTCCCGATTATTTTCCGTTTCTCTCAATGGAAACAACAAGATTACTCAGCACGTTTAGCCAACACGCCGGAAGAGTTAGAAGCTTTCCTGAAGCCACTGGTTGAAGCCGGTGTGGATATTTTCCACTGCTCTACCCGTCGTTTCTGGGAAAAAGAATTCGAAGGTTCGGATCTGAACCTGGCTGGCTGGACCAAAAAAATCACCGGCAAACCTGCCATCACCGTCGGCAGCGTTGGCCTGAACGCCAGCTTTATCGATGAAGAAAAGAAAGACATGATCGACGCGTCCGGAGTACAAACAACGTCTTTCGAAGAACTGAACCAGCGTATGAACGACGATGAGTTCGAGCTGGTCGCCGTAGGCCGTGCCTTATTACAAGATCCGGAGTGGGTATTAAAAATTAAAGACGGTCGTTACGACGAACTGGAAGATTATTCCAAGCAATCGCTGATGCAGCTGGTTTAATCGCGTTTTTATCGCCAGTTTTTGAAGCCTCTGAAAGCACCCTGAACGGGTGCTTTTTTTGTCAGGCTTTTACGGCGCAAATAGCTGAGACAGATGGCAGAAACTGACTTAGCTCAACCGGGCAGTTAACGATACACTGTTGCCAGTTTTCCAGTTCCCGATTTTTCCCCTATTCCCTGAATTACGAGCAACACAATGACAAAGCCGGTAACCATTCAATGTGCCGATGGCCAGACACTTAAGATTCATCAGTTTGATCAGGTTAAAGCAGAAACCGCCAAAGGCGTGGTAATTATCGCCGGTGCCATTGGTGTCGCCCATGGCTTCTATCAGAAGTTTGCCCAACACCTGAACGAACAGGACTATATCGCTTTGACCTTTGATTATCGCGGCACTGGCGATAACGCCCATTGCACCGAAAAAGGTCCATTACATCTGGCCGATTGGGGTGCTCAGGACATCGAAGCGGTTATTCAACATGCCAGGCAGTATGAATTACCCGTCTCTGTGGTTGGTCATAGCATGGGTGGCCAGTTATTAGCGTTAGCGCCGTCAGCTTCAGAATTAAACAAGGTCGTTATGGTCGCTTCGTCCGCTCCACACTGGAGTCGCTGGTCCTGGCCACACAGTTTTAAAATGTTGCTGGTCAGCCGGGTTATATTCCCGCTGGTTGCACGCTTAACCAAAGACTTTCCGACCAAAACCTTCGGCCTTGGCAATATCACCATTCCGTCAGGTTTATTCCGCCAGTGGGCACGCTGGATGACTCGCACCGATTACCTGCTCGACCCGGGTTTTAAACTGGATACCCGGCAATATCAGACATTAAATGTTCCGACTCTGGCATTGGGTTTTTCTGACGATGACCTGGCACCGGAGGTGAACATCCGTCATTTAATGAAGCTGATGCCAAATCTGGATTCACAGATTCAGATTGTTGCGCCACAACAAACTTCATCAAAGACTATTGGTCATACCGGTTTCTTCCGCGATAAGTTTAAAGAAGAACTGTGGCCTATTTCCCTCGACTGGTTGAGCAGCAAATCATAACGATACAAACATAAGGAAAGAAAAATGCCTGAAGTTAAAACCCGTATCGACATTAACAGTGATGCACAAACGGTGTGGAACGTATTAACGGATATACCTGCTCATGCTGAGTGGAATACCATCTTCCGTGATTTTAAAGGCACAGCAGAACTGGGACGCGGAGTAAAACTGAAGGTGATGTTTGCCGGTAAACACAGAGCGTTCGCCGGTAAAATTCTCGACTGCGATGAGAACAAAGTATTCGCCTGGGGCTCGCCTAAATCCGCATTGGATATTCTGATTAATGCCCGCCATTATTTTATTCTCGAGCAAACCGACGACAATAAAACTCAGCTGACCCACGGTGAAACTTTCGGCGGTTTATTACCGTTATTGGCCTGGCCATTAATCAAGGGAGTTAAACCACTGTACGAGCAGTTTAACCGCGAGTTAAAAGCCAGGGTTGAAAAACAGAGCTGAAAACCAGAACAGAACCGTATTACGCGTTTAAAACGCGGTCGTCGCAAAACTGTCGCGCCCGGCCAGAGCCTGGCGCCACACCGCGATATGGCCATAGTGTTTATTCACTTCCAACTGTGGCAAACGAAAATCGATATAATCCAGCGCGACGGCAACCGCAATATCCGCCAGGGTTAAATCGGTATAATGGTTGTCTGCCAATGCGGTATTTAATTGCTGTAACGTGCGTTCAATCGCGACAAAGCGACGCTCCCCCAGATAGGTATTATAAATTTCATCGCCGTAATATTTGGCGTTAATAACGCTGTTAAACGCCATGTCCATCAGGCCGATGCCAAGACCCAATTGGGATAATTGCGCCGACGTTTTTACAGACAGATCCAGCGATTCACCTGTACCAGTCAAACCATTCAGCGTCTGGGCAATCAACAGCGACTCTGAAATCGCAACATTATCGTCCATGATCAGCGCCGGAATTCTCCCTACCGGATTAGCCGCTAATAAGGTTGCGTTGTTATTCCACGGATCAACCCACACCAGCTCAACCTGAGATTGCAGCCCTTTTTCCAACATCACTATCCGGGCAAAACGGGCATAGGGTGAAGTGGCATTAAGTAGTAGTTTCATGGGATTTTCCTCTGCTTAATTCGCTGCAAGCGACCAATACAAAACCCGCTGCCATAATCATAGCGGCGATAACATATAACGACTGATAACTGCCCAGTTCCACAAACAAGGCCGACATACCATAGCCGGACAACGCCTGAGTTAAAGCAAATACCGCCGTCGCCAATCCCCAGAATTTCTTATGATTTGCTGCTCCCAACCATTCGGCCAGCAGCGCAGAAGTTAGCCCCACAACACCGGGAATCATGGCGCCCACTAAGAACGACGATAACGAACGGCTGATAAAATCGGGCAAAGCACTGCCAACCACCAACAACGACAAAACAATGCCGCTGGTTTTCGCCAGATAGGCGAATGCCAGTGCGTTTTTTATTCCCCAGCGTTGCGACGACCAGCCAGCGATAAAAGGGCCACAACAGGCACCGATGCCAAAAATTAACCACTGCAACGATGCCGCCTGCATTCCTAATTGTTGTTCACGGGCAAGATAATCCACCCAGAATAAGGTGTGTGGCACATACGCAATAGCATCCAGACCGTAGGCCAGAATCACCAGCCACACCGGCCACATCATCCGCTTGTCGAGCTGAGCAGTGGTTTGGGTTTGTGATGGCGCCCAATTCAGACGGCGGATACCGGATTCCCCCAACCACACCATCACCAGACAAGCGATGGCCAGTGCCACCCAGGTAACAGATAAACTCTGATGAATCAGCAAGGGCACCACGCTGGAAGCAATCACAGCGCCGATACCAATACCGGCAAACACCATGGCGCCAATGCTGCCACGACGCTCAACCGGCGCCTGGGCCAATGCCGCCGATGGCGCTAATACCATCAGCCAGGCACCAGCAACGCCCGCCATAAAGCGCCAGAAGAAAAACCAGCTGAACCAGCCCGGCAACACACACAAAGCAAAGCTGAGAAACACAGCGGCAAAACTCAAGCGCAACAATAACGGGCTGCCAAAACGTTGCGATAACGGGTGGGCGCTGATGGCACCGGCGAGATAACCCAACAGGTTCGCGGCCCCCAGATACACCGCCTGGCTGTCACTGAACCAACCCTGCTCCACCAGCTGGGGTAACAGCGGCGTATAGGCAAAGCGGGCGATGCCAACCCCGGCCAGCGTGGCAGCAATACCCAGTTGCAGAATGGCCAGATCGGCGCGTTTGATCACTCGTACTCTCCTAAGGCCTTATGCCTTCCTTATACCCGATGCCTGGTAGCTGAAGCTTCAGTGCGGATGCAGATTAAGTGATAGCCGACTTCATTAGAAATGATTTGTAGTGATTCCGACTATCACTTATTGTGATTTATCGATGCATAGCATAATCATGATTATCAACTGAGCAGGTCACAAACACGATGGAACTTAAGTCGTTACGGTTATTTCTGGAAGCCGCCGAAAGTGGCAGTTTTGTTGCTGCCGCTGAACGGGCTAATACCGTTCAGTCGAACGTAACGGCTCATATCAAAAAGCTGGAGAGCGAGTTAAATACCCAGCTGTTTGAACGTAAAGGTGGCATCAGACTAACCGGTGCCGGTACAACCTTACTCGATCATGCACGTAAGATGTTACGTAGCCACGATGATGTACTGGGACTGTTTCAGCAACAACACAGTGCCAATAGCCGCTTACGCATTGCATCGATGGAAACCACCACCGCCATTCGTTTACCGGCGATTCTGGCGGAGTTTTATCAGCGTTATCCGCAGGTCGATTTAACCGTGGAAACCAGCCCCAGCGCGCAGCTGGTTGAGCGTCTGATTAAAGGCGAAGCCGATGGTATTTTTGTCGCCGGTGAAACCCGCCACTCGCAGTTCTATCATCAGAAAGTGTTCAGCGAGCAATTGGTACTGGTTGGCCCTGGTGAATTCGCTCACATGCCATCCGCAGAAACGTTATTACAATCGGCATTTCTGTCGTTTCGCCAGGGTTGCAGCTATCGCCAACGCATCGAATTGTTTCTTGCGTCCCAGGGTATTCACTCTACCCGTATTTTTGAGTTCGGCAGTATTGATGGCATGTTGGGTTGTGTCGCCGGAGGAATGGGTTATGCGCTGATGCCACTATCAGTCGTTCTCTCTCACCAGGGGCGCTTTAATATCGGTTATCAAGAGATCGCGGATGATATAGCTCTGGTTGATACCTATTTCAGTACCGGCAACCCACACAGCTGGTCACCGGCATTAAAACAGTTTATTGAGTTATTGCCGCAACTTAACTAACAGCCAGTGCGGCTTTACTGTTTCGGCATTACTGTTGTGGCTTGCAGAGAACCGGACTTAACGAGTTTCACCCTGCAGGGTAATCACCAGCTGCCTGGGTGTCGCATGATTGCGGTGTTCACACAAATAAATGCCCTGCCAGATGCCCATATTCAGCTGACCATCAGTGATCGGAATATTCAGGCTATTACCTAAAATGCTGGATTTTAAATGGGCCGGAAGATCATCCGCCCCTTCATAAATATGGGTGTAATAAGGCTCATTTTCCGGCACGTGATGATTAAAAAAGGATTCAAAATCTTCTCGCACAGAAGGGTCCGCATTTTCGTTAATGGTCAGTGATGCCGAGGTGTGTTTAATAAATACATTCATCATACCGATACGAATATCGCGTAATTGTGGAATATGACGCAGGATTTCATCAGTCACCAGATGAAAGCCACGCACCTGAGGTTTTAACGTAATTTCTTGTTGGAGCCACATAACATTCTCTTTCCGTTCACGGTAAAGCAGGCACTAAAAAGCCCGGCATCTGATATTAAGTGAGAGTGTATCAGAACAACCGGGCTTAACCTGTGATTGGCAATATCAGCGTTGTGATCAGTTCAGAAAAATACCCAGATGATGTTTCGCACTGGCATAAGCAAAGGCAAATGCCATACTGGCGGCCGCAAATAACAGAACCCGCAGACCAACTGGCAAAGCTGGTTTCAGCGCCAGAATACTCAGCACAATATAAGCCACCAGCCAGATTAACTTTTCTGTTAACCAGGCATCGGCGAACGGATATTGGCCCGCATTAAACATCAGCACAACGGCGCTGAGTAACAACAAACCACTGGTAGCGGCATTGGCGATTAATGCCGGTTTGGCGGAGGCTAAATCGTCACGCCCCTGAAAACTTAATGCGCCACGAATCCAGGTTACCGTTAACGACCCAAGGGCCATCAACGCGTGTAACTTTAATACGTACAACATGGTGATCTTCTCTTTATAATTTTGTAATTTATCTCGATGCCGGATTTTACCCTGCCACCAAATAAACCATCCTGACCCAGATCAAACCCTGCTGGATTGCCACACATTCCCTGATTGAAACCAAAAGAAAGCTACCAGTTTTAACAGAAAGCCAACGAAGCAAACAGCTGCGCCTGAGATAAACTGACGCAGGTGCCAGGAGGGTATGTTTGCAACTCCATGGTCAGGACCTGCACGTTATTTATGCCTTTATTCAGCACTTGCGTGGTCACTTTTTGCGATTAATTAAGCTTAATATAATTACTGGCCTGATCTTTTTTATTGTTGCTTACGCCACCGAATGGTGGGCAGATACATTAGCGGTATGGCCTGCTGGCGGCCTGGCACTGGCATTTCTGATGTTGTTTGGCAATAAGGTCTGGCCGGGACTGTGGCTGGGCGCTTTTGCTGCAGCCTTTTCCCACTTTAGTTTTGACGATTATTCCGCTTACTGGCAGGCCTTACTCATTCCGTTTTTTGCCGCTTGTGGCAACACGGCCGGGGCCGTTCTTGCCAACCAACTGCAACCGGCACGTTTTTTTGATCATCAGCTGGATGAAGAGCTGTACATCAAAACCGCTCGTTATTTAGCGGCGGCCTTGGTACTGGGCCTGATATCCGCGTTTGTTGGCATCAGCAGTTATCACTTTCTTTATGAACCGGTCAGCAGTGGCTTTACTTACGCCATTATTGGCTGGAGCATTGCCGACGTTGTTGGTGTTATCGCTTTTACACCTTTTGTATATTTGCTCTATCGCTTACAGAATCTCACCAGCCTGGTATCTGTGGAAAGCATCGGCATTGTCTTACTGACGTTGCTGGTTGGCTATTTTATTACCGGCTATGGCTACCAGGCGAAATTAGCGACCTTTTTACAACCGTCGTTATTAATTATTCCGCTGTTGTGGGCGGTGTTACGCAAACCTCCGCTGGCGGTTGCCTTTCTTAATCTGCTTATATTTATGCTGGCCTGGTGGGGAACATCACAGGAATACGGTTACTTCTATAACTTCTTTGGCCAGGGTGGCCTAACCGCAATGCAGGTAACGCTGAGTTTTATTCTGCTGTCGATTCAGGTTCTTGAACTGTTGCTGATTCAGCGCAAACATGAATTGCAGCAACAAAACGAACAGCTTGAAGACAAAGTCCGGCAGAGGACCCGGGAATTGGAACAAGCCAAACATCATGCAGAAACCCTTGCCCGTACCGACCCGATGACGGCATTAAATAATCGCCGGGCATTTTTTGAACTGGGCAATCAGATTGAGAAAATAGCCAAACGCCATAAGCGACCGTTTTGCATTCTGATGCTGGATATCGATCACTTTAAACGGATTAACGATCAATACGGCCATGACGTCGGCGACAAAGCCATTATTGCCCTGGCTGACTGCATCGGCGATACCATTCGTGATTCAGATGTTGCTGCACGGATTGGCGGCGAAGAGTTTGCCATTATCACACCTGAAGCATCGATAGACAGCGGCATGGGGCTGGCCAGACGGTTACAACAGGCCATTGCCCTGCTGCGTATACCTTCACAACAGGGGGAGTTTGGTTACAGCGTCAGTATTGGCCTGGCTGCGTTAGAGGATCATTCGGATAATTTAAACCGTGTATTAAAGCGCGCTGACGAGGCCTTATACGATGCCAAAAACAGCGGCCGGGATTGCATTCGTTATATCAATCCGTCGCCGCTGCAGCAGGTTAATCACAAGGACTGACGTTTTAACGCGCAACCTTGTGTTTTGGATCCGCCAGAATACGCACCACCGGGTTATGGCGATACACCCAGCTTTTCAGGCTGTAGCCGATCGTCAAACCAACGGCGAAACCACCAATGTGCGCCCAGTAATCGACACCACCCGGCGACGTTACCATAGCAATCACGTTATCCAGTACTAACCAGATGGCGAAATACCACAACGGCGACAGCTTTTTCTGGAACACCAGAAACATAAAGGTCAGGCTGGCAAAACGGAACCAGATTAAATACATGCCAAACAATGCGGCAATTGCACCACTGGCGCCAACACTCATAATCGGGCTGTTCCAGTTCATCGCCACACTGATCACGCTGGCACCAATTCCTCCTAATAAATACACCAATAAATAACGGCCACGTCCCAACACATCTTCAAGGTTATCGCCAATCACATAAAGGAAATACATATTACCAATCAGATGCATAAATCCGCCGTGCAGAAAGGTCGCGGTGAGTGGCGTCCATAATTCCAACCCGGCAGCCAGATCCGCCGGACGACTGGCAAAGTGCTCGAATACCCAGTTGCGGGTATCAACAGAAAACGCATAACCAAGAAAAATCAGCGTATTCAGAATCAGTAACGTCCAGGTGACAATCGGAAAGCGATGTGGCTTCAGGTTGTACTCCACCGGAAATTTAGCTAATGCCTGAAATACCCAGGATTTTACCGATATTTTTTTATTCAGTTCGTCCAGAGCGGTGCGAATACGCGGAGAGTGTTCGACTTTATCCAGCTGATCGTACTCCACCCAAACACCGTCACACTCCATACACAGTTCAACGTCGACCTCAAAATCGTTCAGCAACTGGTATTTGTGCAAATGCGACGGACAGGTTGGGCACTGATGTTCGGTACGACCGTGTCTTTTTCCTAACAGTTTCTCAAAGTCGGCGTCATCTTCACCGTTGTCGACCTTGGAAATCAGGCTGTTTAATTCACCGTGCTCAAACCAGGCGCCACCACAGCGACGACAGATATCCAGCTCTTCACCGTAATAGTGAGTCACCTGAAGCTGTTCATTGTGGCAGTGTGGGCAATATTTACGACTCATGGTTCACCACTGCCTGATTGTTATCGCCCTTCGCTGTTGCTTGCTCTGATGAGTCAGACTGCGGTTGCTGTACACCTTTAATTTCGACCACATTAACGTCGTAATCTTTCAGGTATTGTTCCAGATATTCGGTATTGGCTTTCAGCTTTGGTAAAACATTCTTGCTCATATTTTCCAGCTGCTGTTTCATCAGCTTACTGGCGAACGATGGGCCATAGGTAAAAGATTCACGCTTGGCGATGATGTCATCCACCTGGGCATAGAAACGACGGGTTTCACCCAGAAAGTAGCTCGGCGTTTCCAGTGTGGTTTGGGAATATTTCATCGTCTCCCAAACGTAACGGCTGATCTTTGGCGAATTGGCTTTCAGCTGATTTACCGAAATTCCGCGGCCCAGATATTCTTTATCGTATTCAGTCAGGATGGCGACATTGTCCTGCAGCTCTTCGTACAGCGACTGTCGCAGAAAATAATTGTGCTGACGGGAAACCACATCATCAAACAAAATGGCCTGTTGCAAACCCGCCTGGGCTGCCAGATAAACACCAGCGATGGTGGCGATGATCATAAGTATGTGACCAATCCAGAAACCTGAACTGGACAGATCCTGGTGATTCATTTTTTTCTTAGGCTTAAGTGCTTGTGCCATAACCTGTTCCTTGTAGTTGAGGGCAGTATGCTAACAAAGTGAGTTATCAGGAAGAAAGTAAATTCATGTAGTTTATGCTGACCAGATATCAGCGACAAAAAGGCCGGTATAAAAATGTTCGTATAAAAAGACCAGCCATAAAAAATGCCGCCTACTGTGCAGCAGGCGGCATTTTTAATAATTCCCTTAGGTACCGGTTTCTACTAGTCCCTTCAGTACTAGCGAAACGATTTACGATCCACAAACGGCTTTGGCTCTTTACCTTTGGCCATACCATTTTTCATCGCAATCATCTGGTTCTTACGTCCTAATAAACGTGCCTGTACCCAACGTTCCCAACGTAACGCTTTCCAGGTATCGGCTTTCCAGGTTTTCTTAAACAGATACTTGGTTGCAGCAATGGCGTCCGGCGATTTTTCTGCAATGGTGCGTGCTAACTCTTCAGCATCCGCCATTGGGTTATCAGACAACTTGGAAATCAGGCCATAACCAAAGCCCTCTTCAGCGCTGAACTGGCGGCCGGTCATGGTCAGTTCCTGAGCAATATCAATGCGGGTCAGCTGCGACAGCGTCACCATGCCACTCATATCCGGAATCAGGCCCCACTTCATTTCCATAATCGACAGGTTGGCGTCTGGTTTGGCAATACGATAGTCCGTCGCCAGGATGATCTGCATACCACCACCAAAACAATTGCCGTGTACCACTGAGATCACAGGAATCGGCAGGTCACGCCAGCAGTGAGCAATTTCCTGAGCCACGTTTTGTTTGGTCCAGGGGAATTTCAGGAACACCTTGGCAACCATGCTTGGTTCTTTGTTCAGTGCACCAAAGTCCAGGCCGGCACAGAAAGACGGACCGTTGGCCGACAGAATTACACAGCGGATGCTGCGGTCTTTGCGGATTTTTTTCGCCGTGGCAATCATCTGGCGGAACATCGGCATGTCCAGACCGTTCAGTTTCTCTTCGCGGTTCAGAGTTACATAAGCGATATGGTCTTTTACTTCTAATAATACGCGTGGCTTATCTGTCATGGTGCTCTCACGGCCGGGTGGCAGTTGTCTTATCAATTTCAGCCTGTAACCGGCTGTTGAGCCGCATGATTCCACAGAGACGCCATGGATACTATGACCAATCTGCACGATTCAGTGGCCAAATTGATCAATACGTCGAATCAGTAAGCGTTTTCAACCCGCATGAAGAATTCTCAGGTGCAGTAGAGTTTTTACTCGAATACAATGCGCGCCTTAAACTAAAGTCGCACAGCATCAGACTGACTTCATAAGCGGCCCGATTCATCACTCGCCAACAGCAACGCGAGCCATTAACAGTCCACAACAGACTAACCAGCCGATTACCCAGCCAGAGAAGTGTATGAGCCCACAACAACAGCGCCTGCGCGAAGAATTAATTGCCAAGCGTATCAACGCCGCCAAAACCAGTGTCGTAAAAGCCGTCTTTCCGTTTACCACCAACCATCATGAGACGTTATTTGGTGGCCAGGCATTAAGCTGGATGGACGAAACCGCGTTTATTGCCGCGACCCGTTTCAGCCGCAAACGCCTGGTCACCGTATCGTCCGATAAAGTCGACTTTAAGCATCCGATTCCGGAAGGTTCGATGGTGGAGCTGGTTGCCGACATCATTCACGTTGGCCGCACCTCAATTAAGGTCGAAGTGAATATCTATGTTGAAGACATGTACCGTGATGGCACTGAAAAAGCGATCACCGGGGTATTCAGTTTTGTTGCCATTGGCGAAGACAAAAAACCGGTGCCGGTTCTCGACGGTTTTGATCAGGAAACCGGTTTAAGTAACTAATAAACCGGTATAAAAAAAGCGCTGACAAATCAGCGCTTTTTTACACAACCGGCTCACGCAGGTAGCTTTGGTGGCCTTTTTACCAGCCCTGAGTGTGTTGCTTCACAAGATCCACCATCATCTGAATATGATCATCACGGTCATTCAGACAAGGAATATAGTGGTACTCCTTACCACCAGCTTCGATAAAGTTATCGCGGTTTTCTTCTTCCAGCTCTTCCAGTGTCTCTAAGCAATCGGCTGAAAATGCCGGGCTGATGACGTCCACCCGACCAATGCCTGCTTCGCCCCATTCTTTCAGAGTAAAGTCTGTATAAGGTTTCACCCACTCTTCACGGCCAAAGCGAGACTGAAAGGCGCAGAACCACTGGTCGTCTTTCAGTTGCAGTGCATCAGCCACGGCTTTTGCCGTGGCCCGGCATTGTGAGGGATAAGGATCGCCACGGTCTTCGTAGCGCTGCGGAATACCGTGGAATGACATCAGCAGCTTGTCACCCTGACCGTGTTCCGCCCAGTATTCTTTCACCGAGTTGGCCAGTGCCTGAATATACCCCCGATGTTGGTGGTATTCGTTTACCCAGCGGGTTTGTGGCAAATGTGGACAGCCTTTCAGGCCACTGGCGAGACGATCATAAACCGCCGCCGTGGTTGATGACGAAAACTGCGGGTACAGCGGCAGTACCAGCATATTCTCCACACCGGCCTGGCGCAGTTCACGACCGGCCTGTTCCATGGTTGGCTGACCGTAGGTCATCGCCAGTGCCACCGGAATGTCTTCACCATAAGCCTCAGCCAGCTGTTTTTTTAACGCCTGCTGCTGCTTTTTCGAGATCGCCATCAGTGGAGAACCTTCATCGGTCCAGATGCTGGCGTAGCCTTTGGCCACCATGCGTGGGCGGAAACGCAGGATCACACCGTGCAGGATCATCCACCAGATTGGCCGGGGAACGTCGACCACCCGGCGATCCCACAGGAATTCCGCCAGATATTCACGAACAGCTTTTGCAGTTGGGGCTTCCGGAGTACCCAGATTGGCCAATAACACACCAAATGGAGGACGAGATTTTGTGCTCACACGCGACCTTATTATGCAGTCGGCAGCTCCGTTATGGGCTGCCTGTATAAGTTTTGCATGAGTTTATAGGAACTTGGCGTCGCTGTTAACGCCGGGATACGGATTCAGCTCAAGGAAGTGCAGGCTTTTGGCAAATAAACCGCCTGTGTTACTCCAGAGATTCGAGTAACGCCAGGGTCGCCTGACGCACCGCTTCGGCTGAATTGAGAATGGCATCGGCACTTTGCTGACGATCTCCCATTTGCTCCCAGTTCTGCTGCCAGACGGTTACTAGTTCCGCACTGGAAAGCACCAGTGGCTCTCGCATCGGCGGCTTCATCAACTGCGACAGATCCTTAATCAAGAGTACGTGGCTCCAGCCGGTTCGGGGATTACCAAGATGCGTACGATCCATATCGTAGCGATGATGAAACACCACATTCTGCAGCTCACCGAGTTTGAACAGAATCTGAAATGCCGCCATCCGCTGATTCTGGTTATCTTCGGTTTGCTCATAGCGCCAGGAGTTGTAACTCAGGCTGCTGACCGCCACAAACAAGCTGATGATGGCCACCGCATTCTGCCGCAGCTGCTGCAGGATGGTGCGACCGCGGGATGGAGAACAGGAAGAAACTTCAGACATAACTCGTCCTGGCGTCATAAAGAATACTGATAACTATAGACGCCAGAACGGCTGTGCTGGTTCCCCGATACGGATTTCGATGTGGTTCGATCAGGCACTCAGGTCATGGCTGATGTATCGCCGGAACGCATCGTGAACCTGAGCTTCAGCCGGCGTATGAGCGGTTTTCACCAGCATGATAATACTCTGGGCATAAATCGCCTGATCCGCCCGCGGATGCACCATCACCTCTCCCTCTTTGCTGACCGCCGCCATTGGTGTACCGAGATTATCCAGCATCATCGCCTGTACCACGTCGCGCCACAGGTCACCCTCAAGCCATAACGGGAAACGTTTAAAATGATCTTCCGCCCGGGTAAACATATCTTCGACAATCAGTTCAGCACCGGGGCTTTCCAGCGCCCGGACAATCACTTCCGGATAAGAGCGAATCGGTCGTAATACCGACTTCACACCCACACTTTTAAAGCGCTCGCGGTTGCCATCATCAAAACATTCAACGATGACCCGATAAGACAGGCCTCGCTCGCTCAGACGATGGCAAATATCAAAACAGACGCTGTCGCTGTCTTCAGGAATATCGTCTTTCGCCAGCACCACAATATGTTCGGCCTCTTCGATATTGGCCTGCTGCCAATCCTGCGGGCTGACACCGCGACCTTCCACCAGGCGCACACCCATATCGTCGAGATATTCCGGCAAGCCCAGCGGATAATCGGGGTTAATTAAAACAATAGGGGTTTTGTCATGGGCGTGATTTTCCCGAACCTGGCGACAGAAGCGTTCAAAGTATTTATCCGTGCCGGATTTGGGTGCATTAATCACCACAATATGATTGTTCATAGCCTCCTCCACTGAATGTATCGGCATAGCAACCTTCAGTATATGCAGGCCTGTACGAATTCATTCAGAATAAAAAGGAGTTAAAAACAGGCTGTTTTTTCAAACAAGTTCTTTAATTTTTTGTTAACAGACAATGTGATGGCATGTGAACAACGTTTGTCGCTCACAGGCCTTTGCTTACCGATCTTTCAGCCTGAAAATTGATTAATCAACAATGGCATTTAACAGGGTTTTAATCTGCGTGTTTGTTAACGAACCGGTCGGTGGCATTTGTCCAGCTTCGCCTGTCAGGCGTAATTGCAGCAACGTCTTATTACCTTCACGGCGCAACCAACCATCACGGCGATTTAACAATGCACCCGGTTGGCTGGTTAATTCCTGATGGCAGGCCGAACATTCTTTCAACAGCAGGTCTTTAGCGTCGTCACGAAACAGGTATTCGTCAGATAACCCGGTAAGTGTTGGTGAAGCAGATAGCTCCTGTGCCGGATCGATATAACGACTTCCGGTGGATAACCGTAACAGCGCTTTGTTTTTGTCGTCGACAATCAGCAGGCTTTCATCCGGCAACATGGCTAAGCCAACCGGCGCACCTTCCGGCCGGACATCCGCCACTTTATTCCACTGGCTGATCACTTCCTGATGCTGCGCATCAGCTGCTGAGCCACCTTTAGGATTGGCTATATGAGTGGTGAACTCCGTTGCTGGCGCAATGGGATCGCGTTTAAACCAGATTGGATTTTCCTGGGCATTTTGTAAAACCGGCAAGCCTTTTTGATCAACCGCATACGCCACCAAACGATTGCCAATCACCCGGTAGCCGTGCCAGCTGATTAATAACTTACCCTGTAACCCCGGCAGTTTTTTGCCCGGGTAATACATCATATCCAGCGGTGCGGTATGCGGGGGCATTAATGAGTACGGTGGTTGGTAATTTTTCTGATGGCAACCGTCGGCAATAAACTGCTGATCGAACTCACGGTTTAAACAATATGGCCAGCCGTAAAAGCCCCCGGCGATAACCTGATTAATTTCTTCGAACGGCTCTTCCGCATCTTTAATGTCAGAGCTGTTCTCGGCCTGCAACACCGTACCTGAGTCGTGAGTGACCAATGCCACCGAATTTCTTAAACCGGTCGCGTATTGCTGGTACTGCTGGCTCCAGTTTTTCTGTGCCGCCACATAGGGGTAACGACGCAAGCCGACCCAACTTGCTTCCTCACAGCGGCCCTGACTCAGATCACCTGCGGTTAAACCACAGTCATCACTGGCCGAGCCAACATTAATCAGCAAACTGTTGTCCGCCATAAAGACGAAGCTGGTTAATGGATGACGATAGGTTTTACGATCATACGGCAGTTGTTTAATCACTATTTCTTTTTCAGAAATTTCACTGCCTGATAACCGAAAACGCCACAATTTATCGGCTTCGCCAATGTAGAACCAGCCATCACTGTGATGCTTAATATCGTGTGGCAACATCAGTTTTTCTGCCAGACGATGAGCATTAATCAGCTTCGAATAACGCTCGTCAGCAAACTCCAGTAACCATAAGACACCACGACTCGGTCCCCAGCCGCCCATATCCGTCACCAGTAACTGATGAGTACCAGCAACCGGAATCGCTTTTCTTGGTTTTTTAAACGGTAAATCCTTGTTGTCGATAATCAGTCCAAGGCAAAAACCGGCTTCCGTACCAACAGCGACCTGTGGCAAACCATCACATTGTTGCTTCAACACCGGATAGCCCGCCTGGGAATTCAGAGCAAACAACGTCAGCATCGCCAGCACAGTCAGACGTACAAAAAAGGCTGGATTAACACAACGTGTTAACAACAGAAACCGGGAAATAACAGATAACACGACACAGATCTCAAGCTGAAAAATCAGTGCTTACTGTATGTGTTTTCAGCGCCGGAGTCAGCCATAAAAAAACCGCTGACGCTTTCGCACCAGCGGTTTTTCCGAAACAAGAGATCGCGCCGGTTTAATAAATAAACACAGCACCTTTGCCCTGTCCAAAGCCACTGAATTGCAGCCCAGGACGGCTGGCTGCCACGGTTTCGCCATCACCAGCCAGATCGATGTCGTAACCGAGGAATTCGTTCGGAATAGACACCAGAGGTGAACGTAAATACGCCAGCTGGGTCCACGGGCCTAAAATACTGCGCTTACGATCAAAAATGTACGCAGCGCCGGATTCCTCATTACCCTCTCCCTCTTCCTGAGTGAATTCAGAGAAATAATGAATACCAGCCGCGAAACCACTCTCTCCCGGAGCACCAACCGCTATGCGGTTACCATCGGCACTGATGGCAATGCTATGTCCGAATAAATCATCTTTCTGATGAAAACGTGGGCGAATCCAATCAAACTCCCGATCCCAGATATAACGCTCGTTATTGACGTAGTTGTACACCGCCACGTAACCCGCTTTATCTTCATCGAAAACTTCCGCTTCTGGCGCGCTGGCAATAATTCGCTGGCCATTACCACTGATCGCCACGGCAAAACCAAAATGTCCGGTACGAGAGTTACCGTTCAGATACGACTCCTGTTGCCAGTTGCCTGTTTCTGCATTTTTACGGAACACATAAGCCGCTCCGGTATTCAGGCCGTTATTATTTTCCGGCTCTTTATTAACGTCGATGTAATCCGGATTGGCATCGTTATCTTCATAAGGCGCACCAATCACAGCAATATCACCACTGGCATCCAGTGCAACAGAGTAACCAAAACGATCTTCAGCATCGGCGTTAGCCGCTTTCAGGTAAGCCGTCTGATGCCAGCTGGAAGTCAGGTTGTGTGGTTCAACGGTAATAAACACATAAGCAGCTCCGGAATTTTCCAGGCTGTTATCGCTGGCGGAGGTCGAATTACTGTCTTCATGACGTGCTCCCACCAACAGAACATGACCACTGTCGTTTAATGCAACCGAATAACCAAAACTGTCGGAGCGACCGGCCTCGGCAGCGGTAATTTGTCCCATACTCTGCCAGCCACCCAAGCGGCTATCGTCAAAATAGGTGTACACCGCTCCGGCAAATTCGGTCACCGTTTCGACTTGCCCGGAATTCGGATTAAAGGCTTTTTTATCAGCACCGTTAGCACCAACGGCTAACACATCAGCATCCAGCGCAATTGAGCGGCCAAAATAGCTGTTGGCGCCCGCCGGAGACGGAATATAAGCCACCTGATTCCAGCTGCCGCTTGCCTGTTTTTTAAAGATGGTCACGGCACCAGCATCATTACGTGGCTGACCCGGCGCATCCGCGCTGGCAGAATCTTCAAACGGTACCCCAACGGCCAAAGTCGAGCCATCATCACTTAAGGCAATCGCACGGCCAAAGCGGGAATAGGATTCAACCGAATCCGGGCTGATCTGAGTAATGGCTGCACGCAAATAAGCGGATGTATCCGCTACATTAACGATATTGGAATCCGTGCATCCGGCACTATTACAGCTTTGCAGCTTGTATTGAGCATTTACCTGATCAACCAGCGCCACCTGTAATGACAAACCAATATCGAAATTGGAGATATCAGCACCAACCTGAGTAAAGCCTTCTGCCGCTGCCGTTTTTCCGAACAAGCGGTAATGACTCAGATTCTTTTGCGGTCGCCAGGAAAAATTGAAACTGCGACTGTCTGAGAGTGTTAACGCTAAGGTGTTGGCAACCGGAAGCGCTGTGGCAACAACCGGTGTTTCCGGTTCTGGCTCGGCAGAAACCGTGCTTTCAGTTGGCGTAGGCTCCGTTGGTGTTGCTTCAGTCGGGGTTGCCTCAACCTGAACGCCACTACCGGTTCGATTGTCGGCGCTGTCGCCGGGGTTGGGTTTATTATCATTTGACGAGTCGCTGCCACATGCGGCTAACGCCAGACAAGCGAAACTGACTGCTGTTCTGGTAAACATCAGATCTCCAATACTGTTCTTTTCTTATGCGGCTCAATGAGCCATTTAAGACCATTTACTATCTCTTGAGCTCATAAGAACAAAGTACCAGAGTGAAGTTCAATCGTTTTTTGATTTTTTTAACAATTGATCAGATAAGAATCGGTTTCAGTTAGATTATTTGCGCCAGTGGCCCGATAACCCCATATGGTATGCCGGTCAATTGAATCGAGTTAAAAGCTACTTGTGATTCATTGCGGCCTGTCACCAAGACACAATGCCTTTATAACCCCATCAAACTAAGTTGTTTCACCATACCTGAGAATCAGTAGGTTAATATTTTTTCTACATAGCACGCATGCAGATATTCAACGTATTCGTACCAAGTGTAAAAACCAGGGTGAGCAACAGTAAAGTACGACTGCCATAGTTATCTACATCGGTTTATTCTGATCGACTAATCAGGATCTGGTGAACGATCGAACATTAAAGCAGAGTTACGAAATGATTCTGTTAGAAAAGCAGAGGCCCGGATGCTCGCATTACATGAAACCGTAGATTCATTGAAATGAACGAGCTCAGGGAAAAGTTAAACCGCCAACCAGCTAAAACTATCTGAAGGGTGCCATAGCCAGCGGTGCTTGTTATCACACTAAACAACATGTATCTGGGGCATAGAGTCTGATTACCTGCCGCTAATTTTTCCCAGCCGAAAGGTACAAGCTGAGATTAATTAGGGAGAGTTATGGCATCAGGAACCCATGATGAAAATTACGAGCTATCTGATACTGATCAGTTGAATAAGGTACTTGATTGGTTAAACTCTCTAGTAGTGAATGATGCTGCTGTTAAAAAGGCAGCCCAAAGCTCTTGAGAGAACTAATCGCCGTCTTGGATAGTGAGTTGAGGAGTTTACAGGCTTAAAGGCTTGAATCTGTAAAGCTAGTTCAACGCCTAGCGACTAAACAGGCTTAATCGCCGAATCGCATTTCTGCCCAGAGGTAAGTGACTCCAAAACTCTCTGAAAAGAGTGAAGATTTATGATGCTTATAATGGCGATCATAGCTGTAAATTGCGGAGCGCTTTGACATACACAGAAAATAATATGCAATTCAACATAATAAAAATCACATAGAATCATAATTCAAAAATATATTTCAAGAGAAATACCATGAAAGATAATTTGATTGACTCACTTATACATGGGAAGTTCAATAGTGATGACATTCCCTTTAAAGCTACACAAAACACCGCGAATAATCCGATTATTTTAGAAGGGGTCGGCAAGGTATGGGAAAACAATAATTCTGACATTAGATTTCGAGGAACAATAGATTCAAAAAGTGAGAAAATATTAGAAAATCTATTCCCAGAATTTCAAAAACTACTATACAAGTCTTTCGTGGATAAAGAATCAGCTTTTAATCTGGAGCTGTTCGATTTCCACAGCAGCTCATGGAAGTCAATAAACTGCCATCTAAGCATAAAAAGGGCAAGTAATAAAATAGCTATATCAACGACAATTAAAAATATTGAATCAGAAGTAGAAACATCAAAAACAATCAATGAATGCGAAATAGTATCCAAAGACTTTCTCCCTATTGTAACCAATACAAGAACTACGATTGATAATTTAGAAATACCAACACTAGTTGTTTACTTCAGAAAAGGTGATATTCAAGGTTTCACCGGAACGCTAAATATACTCAGCTACCCAGACAGAACAGTATTCAAGATAACTGACACCATTGATCTTAATGAAGAGATAAAAGAAAATATCATAAAATCCGTTGAAATAATAAACGGGAAAAAGCTAAATATAATATATGAGAGCATATCAATAAACGGGATAACTAAAGTTCGAATACATAGTACAAAACATGATTATATAAAATGCAGGTCCGTAATTCCTAATGAGAAACTATCTCATGCAAAGTGCTCCATTGAATTTATAAAGTCCTATGTCTCACACTTCCAAAGTGATAGAGACGAAGTGATATATCCCTTTTGGTTAAAAGTAGTCTCTTGTAGCGTATTTGCCGAAAGCAAAGTTCTGGCTGCCTCCATTGCAATAGAAGGAATTATTAGAGAAGGGTTTGGCGAATATTTAGTCAAAAGTAAAGAGGAAATTTCCGAGATAAAAAATCGTATCACTGAGATTGAAGAATCGTCACTTTCAAAAGAAACAAAGTGTTACCTTAAGGATACTGTCAGAAATAACAACTATCGTTCTCCACGTCGTGCCCTCATCGACATACTATCCTCTGGCGATGAATTAGTAGTTGATAAAAGGTCAATCGCTTTATCAAAACTTTCAAAAAATGATTATATAAAAATTTTACAATCTGGAAAATTTCACGAAGTAACTCTCCCCGAAGAAAGTGCGAAATTAGAGAAAATAAAATTAGCCAAACTACTTTCAAAATCTTGGAATAATGCTAGAAACAAGACCGCTCATGGAAGCGATATAAATATGAATGATGAAAAGTTTATTGAGTTCTGCAGGGATATGGAGCGTTGCTATCTCATCCTTTACCTACTGATATTTAAAGTCATAAAATACCGAGGAGAATATTATGACTTATCGATAGACTCTAGTAACAAACCTACCAGATACATAAAATATAATTAGTCCCAGCTCTATAACTTAAAACCTTAACCTGAAGCTCACTATTATTAAAAATATGGGCTTCTTTTATTCGTACGTATCGTTCGCTTTCAAGTATTAAACGCATTGTTATCAATTGCTTAGATGCGCCAAACGACAGGGCAAATGCAATAGATGATTTTAATCGCTGACACGCAAAATCTGGCTTTAAACGTGATATAAAAATATCACCGTGTCTGCACTGCAGCAAATTTAAAACGCTTCGTTTATCACTTCGTTATCAAAACCGATCAAGCTATTCAGCTTGTAGGAGTTGCGAGTTCCAGATTCAGCAACTCACGGATAGCATTCAGTCTCGTCCAGTGTGCCGTACAGTCTCAACCGATGTGGCGCACTACGATTAAGAGCATAAAAAAACCGCTGAAGCTCTCGCTCCAGCGGTTTTTTTGGAATGATTTGAGATGCCCGATAAGCCGGGTTCTGTTCCTTCCGAAGAAGGCGACAATCATTCGTCTAGGCCTGCAATCGCTCACAGGCTCAAGCGACCTACCCGTTCCCAGCGCGGGCCACGCCTGTAGGGAACCTATTTGGTCTTGCTCCGGGTGGAGTTTACCTTGCAACCAACTGTTACCAGTGGCCCGGTGCGCTCTTACCGCACCCTTTCACCCTTACCTACCACTCGAAAGTGATGGGCGGTCTCCTCTCTGCTGCACTTGTCGTCGGCTCACGCCGCCCAGCCGTTAGCTGGCACCCTGCCCATTGGAGCCCGGACTTTCCTCCCCTCACTAATGTGAGCGACGATTGCCTGGGCATCTCGGCGGCGGATTCTATCAAAGCCACACAATAGTTGCAGCCATAAAAGCGGGCTCTGAGATATATTTCTGCAACCTTCTGCCACATGGATGTGGCAGCAGAGCATCCAGGGAAGGACTTGCTGCGTGTTGCAGGGGTATATCTGAGAGATTGCTTTTCTGTTTCCTGAAGCAAACTTTTCTGACTTAACCAACCGCCGGGTTAATCTCTTCTTTGGCCTCGCCATCATCATCTTTATCGTCTGATTCCGATTCAGCCGCACCACCACGACTGAGATACACCCCGGAGAAAATCACGGCCACCGCAATCCACTGCTCCAGGTTCATGCGTTCACCAAGGAAAATCATGGCGTAAATCAGAGAAATCGCCGGTAATAAATTAATGTACGCCACAGCAACGGTGGCTTTTACATAAGTCAGGGAATAATTAAATAAGCCATAACCCCCTAAGGTCACAATCACGCCGAGATACAGCAGTATGCCCCACTGTTCGATGGAGAAGCTGTCCGGCCATTCGGAGCCCAGCGCCAGTGGTAAAAAGAAAACCGCGCCAATAAACGATTGCATCGCTGTCAGGAAAATAGCCGGGTAACGTTCGGTCAGATGTTTCATCATCAGGGTGTACCCCATGGCGCAGAACATTGCCATAAATTCGAGAAAGTTACCTAATAATGGATTGCTGGCATGTTCATTCTGAACGCTGCCTAACGTCATCCACACAACACCAGCCATGGCTAATAAAAAACCGGCTAACTGGCGTTTACTGATGCGTTCTTTCAGGAAAATAAACGCACCCAGCGCCACCATTAACGGCAACATTGCTGTCACCATACCGGCCTGACCAGCACTGGTATATTTCAGCGCCAGCCCTTCAAAAATAAAATATAAACATGGCTCAAATAACGCCATCGCCGCCAGGTATTTCCAGTCGCCTTTACGATATTCAATGTTATGGCGAATCCAGCGCCAGGCCAGGATAAACACCACACTGCCAATAATCATACGCAGGAAAATTACTACCATAGGGGCAATATCGGTGATGATGACTTTCATCGCCATAAAGGTAGAACCCCAGATCAGCATGGCTAACACCAGTGCAGCATGGGCTCTTAATTGATCGTTCTGAATCATAATTTTTACTTCTTTAAAAACAAAAAAGCCGGAGGGTTTCCCATCCGGCTATCGACTATGAATAACGGGGATGAGTAACGTCAGGTTTTTCCCTGAATCTCCAGCGCTTTCTGGTACAGCGCCTTTTTATTTTCGCCACTGATATCAGCAACAATGGCGGCCGCTTTTTTCGGTGGCAGCTCGGCCAGCAATAAACGGAATAATTTATCGAGATTAACTGCGGAATCGCTTTGAGGGTTTTTATTACCCGCAACCATCACCACAAATTCACCTTTCTGTTGGTCGGCATCCACTTGTAGTTGCTGCAGAATGTCGGGAAAGGTGCCGTGATAAAAACTTTCGAAGGTTTTGGTTAACTCACGCGCCACACAGGCTTCACGTTCTTCACCAAAGACCTCTGCCATCACAGCCAGAGTATCAAGGATGCGGTGTTTGGATTCATAGAAGACCTGAGTCGCAGTCTGTTGCGCCAGGCCTTCAAGACGTTCTTTTTTAGCGCCACTTTTGTGTGGCAAAAAACCTTCAAAGGTAAAACGATCGGTTGGTAAACCCGCCGCAGATAATGCGGTAATCACCGCACTGACACCCGGAATCGGCGTAACCTTCAGACCTTTCTGACGCAGTCCCTGAACCAGTGGATAACCCGGATCAGAAATCAGCGGCGTACCGGCATCGGAAACCAGCGCCATGGTACGGCCACCATTCAGATGCTCAGCAACCTGTTCGATGCGGTCTCGTTCGTTGTGGTCATGAACGGACAGCAGCGGCTTTTTCAGCCCAAGGTGCTGAAGTAATTTCTGGGTATGTCTGGTATCCTCGCAGGCAATCAGATCAACCGCAGCCAGCACCTGACGGGCACGTTCGCTCAGATCGGCCAGATTACCAATCGGGGTGGCCACCACAAACAGGGTGCCCGGCTGCAACAGTGGAACAGAGGTCATGCGGGGAAACTCTTCAATTAACAGATCAGGCCAACTCAAATCGCCGGCATTACGCGCCTGGTCATTTGCCATTGGCCTTGGGTTAAGCAGTGTTGTCGGGCTCAGTGGTTGTAGCACAACACCTGACTATCCAACATCCGGTCTGAATGAACAAACCGTTGGCCAGTCGAATCAGGAATTGTTGACCACCGCGTCGACCAGCCTGCAAAACGGCGAGTTTCGCAATGCTGCGCTGCAATTGCAACTCTTGTCAGAAAGACAGCTTAGCGGCAACGACCAGCTGGAATACCTTTTATTGGCTGCGGAACTGCAGTTACGCGATGGCGATCCGGAACAGGCGTCGCTGTATTTAAGCGATGCTCAGAATCAGCAACAGTTCGCCACGCCGTCGCAAGAACGTCGTCTCGGCCTGATTAAGGTTGCGGTTCTGGAAGCCCAGCAGGAGTTCCTTGCCGCTGCTCGCGAACGTGACTTCCTCGCCAGCATTCTGACCCCACAAGAGCAGTCAATGAACCACGATCTGATCTGGCAGGATCTGATGCAGTTACCGGAAGTTGAGCTGCTGGCCTGGGCGGAAAAATCACCCGACACCCAATTTGGCCATTGGTTACAACTGGCGGCTATCAGCAAAAATTCACGCCTGACTCTGGATGAGCACCTGGTTGAACTGGAAAACTGGCGTACCGCCAACCCAGGACACCCGGCGGCATTACAACTGCCAGGCGGACTGGCAATTCTGGCGGATATCGCCGCGGAACGACCAACCAATATCGCTTTATTGCTGCCATTATCCGGTCCGCTGAAAAAGACCGGCGGTGCGGTACGTGATGGCTTTATGGCGGCGTATTATCAGTCGCTGAATAAGGGGTACGACATCCCGGCGATCCGTGTATACGACTCGCAACAATATAAAGAGATTGATAACGCCTATGCCGCAGCACAAATGGACGGCGCTCAGTGGTTAATTGGTCCGTTTAATAAATTAACGGTTCAGGCGCTGCAGCAACGTGAGTCATTACCACTACCAACACTGGCATTAAACTATGGCGAGCGTAGCCAACATTACGCTGATGAAGAAGTTACCCAGACCGAGCAACAGCCAGCCAGCAACCTCTATCAGTTTGGTCTGGCGGCAGAAGATGAAGCGGTACAGATTGCGGAACAAGCCTGGAATGACGGACACCGTCGTGCACTGGTAATGATGCCGAAAGGTGACTGGGGCCAGCGTATCTACGCCGCGTTTGAACAACGCTGGCTGGAGCTGGGTGGTGAAATTGGTGAGCAGCGTTATTACAGCAATCGCAAAGACTACAATCCGGAAATTAAAGCCCTGTTAAACGTCGATGACAGCCAGAAACGCTTTAAAACTATGCGCCGGATTCTGCGCGAAAGCACAGAGTTTGAACCACGTCGCCGCCAGGACGTCGACTGGGTATTTATGGTGGCATTACCAAAGCAAGCCCGTCAGATTAAGCCAACACTGGCGTTTAACTTCGCTTCAGATTTACCGGTTTACGCCACTTCCCACGTCTTCTCCGGGGTGGTGAATAAGCGCAAAGACCGCGATTTAAACGGCATTCGTTTTTGTGATGTGCCCTGGCTTCTGGAAAGCAGCGAGTTGCATCAACAGCTGGAAAACACGCTGAAAAACGGTCAGCGTGGGTACGCCCGGTTATACGCCATGGGCGTGGATGCCTTTCGTTTATTACCGCGCCTGAAACAGCTGGAAGCCTTCCCGAACAGCCAGGTGTTTGGCAGTACCGGCGCGTTGACGCTGGATAAACAACGCCGCATTCATCGTAAAACCGAATGCACCCGTTTCCGCTCCGGTAAACCGGCGCGCTTAGCGGCTCGTTAAATAGCAAAAAACGACTCAAATCAATCAACACAAGGATGTGTTATGTGGTTTAAATCTCCCTCCGACAAGCAACCGGATAATGCGCAGCAATCCCAGCTTGATGCCCGGAATCCGCAGCAAAAACGCCACTATGGCGAAGGCATTGAGCAGCTGGCCGAAGCCTGGCTTATCCAGCAAGGGTTGCAGCCTATCGAACGAAATTACGGCATTAAAGCCGGTGAAATTGATCTGATTATGCAACAGAACCAGGTGTTGGTATTCGTTGAAGTTCGTTATCGCGCGGACGATGAACACGGCAGTGGCGCAGAATCGATCACCTACCAGAAACAACGTAAGTTACGCAAAACCGCTGAGCATTATCTGCAGAAGAACTTTGGCAATACCCCACCCGATTGCCGTTTTGATGTAATTTCAGCCAGTGGTAATCCAGTGGTGTTTGATTGGATCAAAAATGCCTTCTGATCGCTTCCCAAGCCAATAAGAATGACTCTTAACGGCTATTCAGCGCCGGGCTTTTTCTTTATGATTGGCGCGTCTATTTACGGAGTTCCGCTGTGTTAGAACGAATCATCGGCCACTTTGGCGCCAGTATCGAAACCAAAATGTTATCTGCAGAAGAGCTGCCGCCGTATATTGAACAAGGTGGCCAGGTAATGGTGCAGAGTTTGGTCAGCGGCGGAAAAATCCTGACTTGTGGTAATGGTGGCTCCGCCGGTGATGCTCAGCACTTCTCTTCTGAACTGCTGAACCGTTTTGAACGCGAGCGCCCTAGCCTGCCAGCGGTTGCGTTAACCACAGACCCTTCGACCATCACCTCGATTGCTAACGATTACAGCTACAACGAAGTGTTTTCCAAG
Source organism: Bacterioplanoides sp. (assembly GCF_965219715.1). Lineage (GTDB taxonomy): Bacteria > Pseudomonadota > Gammaproteobacteria > Pseudomonadales > Oceanobacteraceae > Bacterioplanoides. The sequence continues at coordinate 4,427,191 of NZ_OZ244785.1, read as the reverse complement.
CAGATCCGCGCATTAGGCAACCCCGGCGATGTACTGCTTGCGGTGTCCACCAGTGGCAACTCTGCCAACGTGATTCAGGCGATACAGGCTGCCCACGAGCGTGAAATGACGGTTGTTGCTTTAACCGGTAAAGACGGTGGTGGCATGGCGTCACTGTTAACCGCCGAAGACGTTGAAATCCGTGTTCCAAGTGATATCACCGCCCGTATCCAGGAAGTGCACCTGGTTGTGATTCACTCTTTATGTGACTTTATTGATTGCTCCCTGTTTGGCGAAGAATAAGCTGACGAACATTCAGCAACTAAGAAGCAAACCTGCTTAGCCAGGCAGTCTTTAAAAACGGTTCTGACCACCAGTCTGAGCCGTTTTTTTATGGCCGTTTTTTATGACCAGAGTTTGCCGCCACAACGTAAGCTTCCGGCTCAACAAATAGAAAAAGCCCCCGCATAGCGGGGGAAACAGGGAAGTGTTTGATTTCACTGGTCGCTGGCGAGGAGCAAACGCCAATTGAGAGGGTGAAATCAAAATTAACGCCAGGCGGAGGTCACACCCGGCGTGAATCGGTTGCAACAGGGTGAAGCAACCAATACCCGCTGAACTATTCGTCTTTCAGACGATTAATCCCCAATGCTTTGAGTGTGTATTTTTCATAAATCGGTTCGCTGGAGCCGGTTTTCATCTTGCGCATAAAATATTTTTCAAACGCAATTTTGGCCAAATGCACCCACTTACCTTTCTTAAACCAGGTGACGTTGCGAGGTGGTATCTGAGGAATGGCCACAAATGCCGCCCCCGTGTTACCCATATCGGCCAGACAAATCGCTGCCCAGGTACCACGATGGTTGGCCTCTCCTTTGCCATCCAAATCCGCCGCTAAATTGTGGGCGATAGCAGTCATCATCGACTCAATCATATAACCGGTTTTGGGTGTACCGGTTGGAACCGGCGTCTCTTCCACCGGAGGAATGGCGACACACACGCCTGCCGAGAAAATATTGCTGAACGTTGGATTGCGCTGATACTCATCGATAATCACAAAGCCTTTCGGATTCACCAGACCGTCAACAGCGGCGACCGGATCAACCCCGGCAAAGGCAGGCAACATCATCGAATGCTTAAACGGCAGCTGATGTTGTTGCTTAAGGGAACCGTCGTCGTTCACTTCATCAACAAACATCATGCCGTCTTCGACCTTGGTCACTTTGGCGTTGGTGATCCATTTGATATGACGGTTGCGCAGCTCACTTTCGAGCATGGATTTGGAATCACCCACGCCTCCTAGCCCCAGATGACCGATATAAGGTTCACTGGTGACATAAGTCATCGGCACCCGATCACGCACCTTCTTCTTGCACAGTTCGCGGTCGAGAATAAAAGCGTATTCATAAGCAGGACCAAAACAGGAAGCACCTGGCATCGCTCCAACAATGACGGGACCCGGCTCGTCAATTAAAGCCTTAACGTTATCGCGGCAGATCTCCGAATGATCCAGTGAGCAGACTGATTGGGTAAAACCCTCATGGGGCCCGGCACCTTCAACAGCAGCGAAGTTAAGTTTGGGGCCGGTACAGATGACCAGCCGATCGTAGGATTCAACATCACCATTTTCTAACGTCAGATAGCTATCGTGTGCGTTGATTTCCACCACCGCAGAAGCAATAAACTCGATGCCTTTCTCTTCCAGATACGGACGAATCGGAAAGCTTACTTCTGAACGATCACGCCAATCCACCGCAATCCAGGGGTTTGAAGGAACAAACTGAAAATCTTCGCGGTTGTTAATCACGGTCACCTGATGCTCTTTGCTCAGCAGTTCGCGAATTTCATAGGCCCCTGCCATACCGCCGGTACCTGCACCCAATACGATCACTCTTGCCATACTTGCCTCTGCGTCTTAATGATGTGTTGTGCTTATTTGAATTATTTTTCGTCGCTATCAGACGGAGGTGTTTGCAACCGCAGGGCCAAATATTACTAAGTAAGCATAAAGTATAACTGCGTAGTTATTTTTGCTTCAGAACGGGCGGAATAACGTGAAAAAGCCAGCCAATTCCGAGCAATGGCCGGCTGACTTATCAGAGGAATAACGGATTAAGTGAATCTGACTGCCAGAACTGGCAGTCATTCAGACCCGGCCGGTGTCAGCCGTGACAGTCAGGGCAAGCATCAGTTTTGGATAACTTCCAGTTGCGCCATTCAGCACCGGCGGCATCAAAAGTCATCAGCTTGCCAATGGCAGGCTTACCAATCTCAGCGATCAGCTTTAACGCTTCCAACGCCTGCATACTGCCAATCACGCCAACCAGTGGCGATAACACACCGTTTTCAGAGCAAGTCAGCTGCTGGTCATCAAGGTTCGGGTATAAACAGCGGTAGCAAGGCGAATCAGGCTGGCGTGGATCAAACACGGTAACCTGACCGCTTAAGCCGACAGCAGCACCGGACACCCAGGGGGTTTTATGTTCCAGGCAAACCTGATTTAGTAAATACCGAATGCTGGCATTGTCGGTACAGTCGATAATCAAATCTACCTTCTGCCCGGACAAGGTTTGCTGCAACCAGGCAAGATCCGCACGCTGTTGCACCGCAATGACATTGCAGTCTGGGTTTAAACGCAGAACATCTTCTTTGGCCGACTCAACTTTGGCTTTGCCAATATCGCCGGTGCCATGTGCGGTCTGACGTTGCAGGTTAGATAGCTCCACCACATCGTCATCTACCAGAATTAATTCACCCTCACCTGCGCCAACACCGGCGGCAGCCAAGTACTGAATTACCGGACAACCCAAACCACCAGCACCCACCACCAGCACACGGGCATCAAGCAGAGCCTGCTGCCCTTCGATATCCATTTGTGGCAATAAAATATGGCGGCTAAAGCGTAAAAGTTGCTGGTCGTTCATGAATCAATTACTCACAAGGTTTTCAAAAGAATGGTAGATAAAAACAAAAACACACTCACGGTTATTTTTCAGCCGCACCCATCGGAAGGCACATCCATGTGCCTGCGATGGGCACGCGACATCCTGTCGCTGCTTTTGAAAAACAACCATGACTGTATTTTATTTGACTGAATTCCAGCAGCCACCTGAAATTCTTGGATTGCCGCCCAAATCTTTGCGGTTCTCAACCTGAGTAAAGCCACACTGAGTTAATAACTCACACACAGCTTCGGCCTGCTGAAAACCGTGCTCCAGCAACAACCAACCACCGTCGTTAAGATACTCAGGTGCCTGAGAAATAATATGCGCCAGATCAGCCATTCCGGCATCTTCAGCCACTAATGCCGATTTGGGTTCAAAGCGTACATCCCCCTGATCCAGGTGAGGATCATCACCATCAATATAGGGTGGATTAGACACAATCAGATCGAACGTCTGACCAGAGAATGCCTGATACCAGTCGCTCTGAATTATCCGCGCATTGTTAAAACCCAATGCCTGTTGGTTTACACTCGCTAACGCCACAGCTTCCGGTTGGAAGTCAGCACCTGTGATTTGCCAATCAGGTAATTCTGAAGCAACGGCTAACGCAATTGCACCAGTGCCGGTACCTAAATCCAATGCTGAACCTTGAGCTGGGATTTGTTGCTCTGCCGCCAGATCAAGAACCCATTCAATCAGAGTTTCGGTATCCGCTCGTGGAATTAACGTCGAAGGTGCCACTTTAAATGGCAACGACCAGAACTCGCGCTGGCCGAGAATATAGGCCAACGGTTCGCCGTTAAGGCGCTGCTCTAGTAAAGAATTCACCCGGGAACACTGCTCGTCCGTCAGCGCTTTATCACCCCAGGTATACAGATAGGTGCGGTTTTGCTCCAGTACATGAGTCAGCAATAATTGAGCATCTAATAATGCCGAATCTTTGCTGTGGCTATCGTGACCAGCGGCTTCTAACTGCTGTTTGGCTTGCTGCAGCCACTGATCGATCGAGATGCTTCCAGACACAGTAATCAGTTACCGGCCATTTCCGCCAGCAGGTTCGCCTGGTGTTCCTGAATCAGAGGTTCAATCACCGGAGCCAGATCACCCTGCACAATTTCATCCAGCTTATATAAGGTCAGGTTGATACGGTGATCGGTAACCCGGCCTTGTGGATAGTTATAGGTACGGATACGTTCAGAGCGGTCACCCGAGCCCACCAAGCTTTTACGGGTCGCCGCTTGTTCCGCATGCGCCGCCTGCATCTGAGCATCACGTAAACGGGTCGCCAACAACGCCATCGCTTTGGCTTTGTTTTTATGCTGGGAACGCTCGTCCTGGCACTCCACCACCACACCGGTTGGTAAGTGAGTTAAACGAATCGCAGAATCGGTTTTGTTAACGTGCTGACCACCGGCGCCGGAAGCACGGAAGGTATCAATACGCAGGTCGTTTTTGTTGATATCCACTTCTTCTTCGCTTTCTACTTCAGGCATGATGGCCACAGTACAAGCAGACGTATGGATACGACCCTGGCTTTCGGTTTCCGGTACACGCTGTACCCGATGAGCACCGGATTCAAACTTCAGACGTGAATACACGTCGGTGCCGGAAATACGGGTGATCACTTCTTTAAAGCCACCGTGCTCACCTTCGTTGGCGCTCATTAATTCTGCGCGCCAGCCCTGGGTTTCGGCAAAACGGGTGTACATACGGTATAAGTCGCCAGCAAAAATGGCGGCTTCATCACCACCGGTACCGGCACGGATTTCAACGATCACGTTACGGCCATCATCCGGATCTTTTGGTAGCAGCAGGATTTCGATTTTGCCTTCCAGTTCTTCAATCTCAGCCTTGGCGCTGACCAGCTCTTCTTCACCCATGGCTTTCATATCCGGGTCAGAGTCCTGAGCCAGGATTTCAGCTTCTTCCAGGTTTTCCTGAGCCTGTTGATAATCACCAAAAGTGTTAGCAACTTCTTCCAGCTCAGCGTATTCCTTGGATAACTTACGGAATTTATCCTGATCACCAATCACATCAGGGTCGGACAACAGATGGCCAACCTCTTCGTAACGGTCACGCAGATGTTCGAGTTTTAGCAGGATAGATTCTTTCATGGCAGTTCTTAGCTGGGGTTATTTGTCGGAATCCGGCGCCGAGTTCAGCTGAAACAGCTCACGGGTCCAGTCCAGTGCTTCCAACCGTCCTTCCGCCCCGGCTTTACGCAGAGACTTGGTTGGTGCATGTAATAATTTATTCGAAAAGGTATGGGCAAACTGGCGCAATACTTTTTCCGCATCGCCACCATTTTGTAATTGTTTCAGTGCTTTTTGCAGCTGATCTTCTTTTACCTGATCCACATGGGTACGCAGATCGGTCAGGGTGTTTACCGCATCCAGGGTTTTCAGCTCACGCATATAATGCTCAACCCCGGACAGAATCAACTCTTCTGCCTGGCGGGCGGCGTCTTCACGCGAGCGCACATTCTCTTCAATAATGTCGCGCAGATCATCGACGGTATACAAATACACATCGGATAACTCGGCAACTTCTTCTTCGATATCACGTGGTACGGCGATATCCACCATAAACATCGGCTTATGGCGACGCTTCTTCAGCGCTTTTTCCACCGCACCTTTACCTAAAATCGGCAACGGGCTGGCGGTGGAAGAAATAATAATGTCGGCATCGGCCAGTACGGTCGGAATATCTTCCAGCAATACCGCTTCCGCGTGGAATTCCTGTGCCAGATTCTGCGCCCGCGCCAGCGTACGGTTAGCCAGCGTCATCTTTTTTACACCAGCCTGATGTAAATGACGCGCTACCAATTCGATGGTTTCTCCGGCACCAATTAATAACGCACGGCTATGGCTTAAATCGGCAAAGATATGCTGTGCCATACGCACGGCTGCAAACGCTACAGATACCGGGTTTTCACCGATAGCGGTGTCGGTACGTACACGCTTGGCAATCGAGAAGGTCTGACGGAATAAACGGCCCAGTTCTGTGCCTACGGTCCCCGCTTCCTGGGCCACGGCATAAGCCGACTTCATCTGACCAAGAATCTGCGGCTCACCTAACACCAGAGAATCGAGGCCAGAAGCAACCCGCATGGTGTGTTGCACCGCTTCGTCTTCAGCCAGGCAATACAAAGAACCGTTCAGTTCATGCTGATCAATATTGTGATGATCAGACATCCACTGACTCAGCACCGCTTTCTGCTGCGCGCTTTGATCGGCAGTATCGTCTTCACTATGGGGAGAAGAGCAGTAAATCTCGGTGCGGTTGCAGGTCGATAAGATAACCACTTCTGAAACGGGATCCAGTTCCTGCACCTGATTAAGCACGTCCGACATACTGGCCGGGTCGAACGCAACGCGCTCGCGAACCGAAACCGGTGCCGTTTTGTGGTTAATTCCCAGTGCCCAGATACCCATACTGCTGAAGTAGCCTCGCGATAAAAAGCGCCGATTATAAACAGCTATTCGCAGCTTTGCTGCTGAAATCTTTGACTTAGCCCGCTATCTGACCGTAAATATGACCAAAGACTCTGATATCTCGAGTTTGAAAGCTACATTTGACATGGAACATCACATTGAGGCCGTTTGTGACACTACGCCTGCTTGCTCTTATTACATCAACATCCCTGCTGATTAGCTGTGCTTCTTTTCAGACATCGGAACATCCGGATTCACCGCAACCGGATCAGTTACAGCCAACCGATACCTCTGCCCAGGCAGAAGCCGAAGAGGTTTATCGCCCGATTCCTGCTGACATCCTGTATTCCCTGTTAGTGGCGGAAGTTGCAGGCCAGCGCCAGCGCTTTGATATTTCGCTCTACCATTATATGAATCAGGCGCGGAAAACTCAGGATGCCGACATTTCAGAGCGCGCCACACGTATTGCCCAGTACGTTGGCAGTGCCGAACTGGCCGAAGAAGCCATCGAAATCTGGCTGAACAGCAAACCTGAAGACCCGGCAGCCCATCAGGCCGCTGCGCAACTGGCGATGGACAGTGGCGATTTCGATGATGCCCTTAATCATCTGGAAAAATTACTGCAACTTGCCCAAATCAGTCAGTTTGACTATCTCGCAGCCAACGCGGCGCGTCAGCCAGAGGCCAGTAAGCGTCACATTCTTAAAAACCTTGAGACGCTGTCTGGCAAATATCCTGAAAACGCCAACCTGTTTCAGGCCCGTGCCATTATTGAGCAACAATTGGGAATGTATGATCAGGCACTGACCCATACCAACCATGCGGTGTCATTGCAGCAGAATTACCTCAGCGCCAAAATTCAGAAAGCGCGCCTGCTGGCACAAATGCAGCGCGTTGATGATGCCATCGAATGGCTGGACGAATTGGAGCAAGACAAACCCGACCATAAAGGTATTGCGGTTCTTAAAGCCAGGTTGTTATTGCAACAGCGCCGTATGGACGAAGCATTGCAGGCTTTTACGGATCTGAATAATAACTTTCCGGATGATATGGCGATTCTGTTATCACTGGCGTTATTAGAAGAAGAGCTGGGTGATAGCGAAACCGCCAAAACGCACTTGCTGCAACTGTTAGATTCCAGCAGCCACGAAAGTGAAGCGAACTTCTATCTCGGTAAAATTGCATTAGAAAGCGGCGATAAAGAAAAAGCGCTCGGCTATTACCGCCAGGTAAAAGGAGGTCGTGAGTTTCTTGCAGCACACCTGCAGGCCGCAGAGCTGATTGATGAGTTACAGGGCCTGAACGCAGCACGTGAATATTTAAATGAACTGCGCGGAGCTTATCCTCGCCAGACCACGCCACTGATTCGCATTGAAGTTCAGCTACTGACAAACGCCGATGAGAAAGAACAGGCAATGGAACTGTTAACCCAGGCATTGTCGATCTCTCCAAAAGACTACGACCTGCTTTACACCCGTGCGATGCTGGCGGAGCAACTGGATAATCTGGAATTATTAGAAAGCGACCTGCGCTTTCTGATCAGTCTGAAACCGGATCATGCTGAAGCGTTAAACGCATTAGGCTACACCCTGGCAGACCGCACAGATCGCTGGGACGAAGCATTACCTTTAGTAGAAAAAGCCTTGTCGCTATCGCCCAATAACCCGGCGATTATCGACAGCCTTGGCTGGATCTATTTCCGCAGCGGCGACTTCGATCGCGCACTGCCACTACTGAAACAAGCCTTTGAGATTCTGGTTGATCATGAGATTGCTGCGCATTATGGCGAAATTCTCTGGATTACCGGTGATAAAAATCAGGCTCGCACTGTGTGGCAACAAGGTCTGGACACTAAACCCGATAGCAAAATCATTCAGCGCACACTTGAGCGCCTGAATGTCGACAACCCGCCCCAGGCTCAATCTGAATAACATCTTATGATCACTCGCTTCATATTTCTGCTGCTGACGCTAACGCTCAGCAGCTGCGCTTTATTATCGCCACAAGTCGGCCAACAAACTCTGCAACAGCAGCTGTCACAGATCGATAGCTGGCAAGTCAGAGGCAAACTTTCGGTTACCTCTTCACACGACAGCGTCACCGGCTACCTGACCTGGAATCAACAGGATGGCGACTACCAACTGTTTATTACCGGACCATTCGGCCAGGGTTCGTCACAATTAAAAGGCAGCGACGACTCAGCAGAGTTGCTGTTACCCGGCTGGGATAAGCCACAACAAGCCAGTAACGCCGAACAGTTAATGCTGACTCACATGGGCTGGAAGTTTCCGGTGAGTGATATTCGCCACTGGGTTAAAGGACAACCGGCACCGGGCGGCCATTCTGACGCTAAGTTTGATGACTCAGGCCTGTTACAGGAATTGAATCAGCATGGCTGGAAAGTTCGTTATTCACGCTACAGCAATCAGCAAGGCTTCTGGCTACCCGGCCTGATTAAAGTAACCGGCCATAACTTCCGTTTTGTATTTTCGATTAAAGAGTGGACCATCAATGGCTAACAACAGCACGAATAACGCTTCTGTATCCAACTGGCTCACTGTTCCGGCACCCGCCAAACTGAATCTGATGTTACACATCACCGGTCGTCGTGAAGACGGCTACCACAATCTGCAAACCCTGTTTCAGTTTATTGATCGTTGCGATGAACTGAGCTTCCGCTTGCGTGATGATGATCAGTTAACTCTGGAGCCACATATAGAAGGCGTTGAGTTTGAGGACAATCTGATTGTTAAAGCCGCACGTGCATTACAGGCAAAATCAGACAAACCTTTAGGCGCCGATATTCAGCTTAAAAAAATATTACCCATGGGTGGTGGATTGGGTGGAGGCAGTTCCGATGCTGCCACAACTCTGCTTACTCTGAATAAAATCTGGGGACTTAATCTGTCTTTTGATGAATTAGCTGAGATTGGCTTAACACTGGGAGCTGATGTTCCGGTGTTTGTTCGTGGTCAGGCAGCCTTTGGAGAGGGCATTGGCGAAGTGCTCACACCAACGCCTGAGCTGGATGAACCCTGGTATCTGGTTGTGGTTCCGCAAGTCCATGTTAATACTGGGAAAATTTTTTCAAATAAATGTTTGACACGGGATACGCCGATCATTAATATACGCACCGCGCTGAGGCGAGAGGGAAACAACGACTTCCAAGACATTGTTTCTCAGCTTTATCCAGAAATTGGTAAAGCATTGAATTTGCTAAATAAATTCAAACTTGCTAAGCTGACGGGCACTGGAGCTTGCATATTTTCAAGCTTCGGTTCTGAGAAAGAAGCTATCACAGTTTCTGATCAGCTACCGGCTGAATATGTGTCATTTGTGGCTAAAGGAGTTAACACTTCGCCAGCTCACAAGATATTATTCAGACCGTCTTAAAAGTTGGGGTGTCGCCAAGTGGTAAGGCAACGGGTTTTGATCCCGTCATCCGCAGGTTCGAGTCCTGCCACCCCAGCCATCTTATTCTACTCTTATCTGTTACTGACTTATTGCATCAAAGGGGACAACCGTGTCTAAGTTGATGGTATTTACCGGCAATGCCAATCCGGAACTGGCCAAACTGGTCGTTGAACGTCTTGATATTCCCCTCGGTGAAGCCACCGTTGACAAGTTCAGTGACGGAGAGATTACCGTTGAGCTGCAGGAAAACGTACGTGGTAAGGATGTATTCATCCTGCAACCTACCTGCTCACCAACCAATGACAACCTGATGGAAGTTCTGCTGCTGGCCGATGGCCTGCGTCGTGCTTCAGCCAGCCGTATTACCGCTGTTGTTCCTTACTTCGGTTACGCTCGTCAGGATCGTCGTCCTCGTTCTGCTCGTGTGCCTATTAGCGCCCGCGCGGTTGCCGATATGATGTCAGGTGCTGGCATCGACCGTGTGTTAACGGTTGATCTTCATGCAGACCAGATTCAGGGCTTCTTCGATATACCGGTGGATAACGTATACGGCTCCCCTATCCTGATCGACGATATTGAGCGTCAGAACTACGAAAACCTGGTTGTTGTTTCTCCAGACATCGGCGGTGTTGTTCGTGCCCGCGCAGTTGCGAAACAGTTAGGCGTGGATCTGGCTATCATCGATAAACGTCGTCCGAAGGCCAACGTTTCTGAAGTGATGCACATTATTGGTGACGTAAAAGACCGCACCTGCATTCTGGTTGACGATATGGTGGATACCGCCGGCACTCTGTGTCAGGCAGCGAAAGCATTAAAAGAGTTTGGTGCAAATAAAGTTGTCGCTTACTGTACCCATCCTGTATTATCCGGCCCCGCTGTTGAGCGCTTGGCGTCAGCAGAACTGGATGAACTGGTTGTTACCGACACCATTCCTCTGACAGAAGCCGCTCGTAACGTTGGCAGCATTCGCCAACTGACCATTGCTGGCCTGCTGGCAGAGTCGATTCGTCGTGTGAACAACGAAGAATCCATCAGTGCAATGTTCCGCTAACAGACTCTTCATCAAGATCTGTTAACAGCAAGTACTGAAATTTAAGATTTTTACACCGCCTGAGCTGGTCGCAAGCTTGGGCGGTTTTACGTACTGAGAAGTACATTTTTATAACCTTTATAAAGGAAAGAACCATGTCAGAATTTTCTCTGAATGCAGTAGTTCGTGAAGACTCAGGGAAAGGTGCGAGCCGCCGCCTGCGTCGCGAAAATGGCGTACCAGCTATCGTTTACGGTGGTAAAGCTGGCGGTAACGACCGTAAGCCTACTGCTATCACCATCGCAGCTAACGAGCTGAACAAAGCTCTGGAAAACGAAGGTTTCTACAGCTCTATCATCACCCTGAACATCGGTGAGAAGTCTGAGCAAGTTATCCTGAAAGATCTGCAACGTCACCCAGCTAAGCAGCTGATCTGGCACGCTGACTTCCTGCGCGTAAACAAGAGCACTAAGATCAAAGCTCACGTTCCACTGCACTTCCTGAACGAAGACACTTGTGTTGGCGTTAAAATGGGCGGCGGTAAGATCTCTCACCAGCTGACCAGCCTGGACATCATCTGTGCAGCAGGCGACCTGCCAGAATTCATCGAAATCGATCTGGCTGAAGTTGAAGCAGGCACCGTTATCCACCTGTCTGACCTGAAACTGCCTAAAGGCGTTGAGTCTCTGGCTCTGTCTCACGGTGAAGATCACGATACTTCTGTTGTTACTGTTGCAGCTCCAAAAGGCGGCGCGGCTGATGAAGAAGAAGGCGAAGAAGCAGCTGAGTAATTTCAGTCTGCAGACCTTGTCTGAAAAAAGCGGAGCCTGTCTCCGCTTTTTTATGCCTGATTGTTTTGTATAACGTTGGAATAAAGTCATGTCTGATATTCAGCTGATCGTTGGTCTGGGAAACCCCGGCAACGAATATGAGAATACCCGTCATAATGCCGGCGCCTGGGTGGTTGAACGCCTGGCGGAAACCTATCGCATTCCATTATCTGCTGATAAAAAGTTCTTCGGCAAAGCTGGCAAGGGTGTGATTGATGGCAAAACAGTCTGGTTACTGGTTCCAACCACGTTTATGAATGCCAGTGGTAAAGCCGTTCAGGCGTTAGCCAATTTCTACAAGCTGACTCCGGAACAAATTCTGGTCGTCCACGATGAACTTGACCTGCCAACCGGTATCGCCAAATTTAAACAAGGTGGTGGACACGGCGGCCAGAATGGCTTGCGAGACATCATCGCTAAGCTTGGCAACAACAAAAATTTCCATCGTCTGCGTATTGGTATCGACCACCCGGGTGACAAGAACAAAGTCACCGGTCACGTGTTAGGCAAAGCCAGCAAAAGTGAACAACAAGCCATCGATAATGCGATCGATGAAGCCATTCGCGTTATTCCTTTTGCTCTGGCAGGCGATATTGCTAAAGCGATGAATCGACTTCATTCGTATAAAGGGTAAAATACCCGGCAATTTTTCATCCGAATTTAAATATTTTATTAGCAGGAATCTGATATGGGCTTCAAATGCGGCATCGTTGGTCTTCCCAACGTCGGTAAATCCACTCTGTTTAACGCGTTAACCAAGTCCGGCATTGGCGCAGAAAACTTCCCTTTCTGCACCATTGAGCCAAACAGTGGCATCGTGCCTATGCCAGATCCTCGCCTGGATACCCTGGCTGCTATCGTTGACCCTGAAAAGGTCATCCCAACCACCATGGAATTTGTTGATATTGCCGGCCTGGTAAAAGGCGCCTCCAAAGGTGAAGGCCTGGGCAACCAGTTCCTGGCCAATATTCGCGAAACCGATGCAATTGCTCATGTAGTACGCTGCTTCGAAGACCCGAATGTGATCCACGTTGAAAACACCATCAACCCGGCGGATGACATTGACGTGATCAACCTGGAACTGGTCCTGGCAGACCTCGACAGCGCCCAAAAGCAGCTGCAACGCGTTACCCGTACGGCCAAAAGCGGCAACAAAGACGCCGTAGCCGACAAAGCGCTGCTGGAGCGTATCGTAGAACACCTCGAAGGTGATCAACCGGTACGTACTATGGAACTGAACGATGACGAACAAAATCGCATTCGACTGTTCCATATGATCACCATCAAGCCAACCATGTACATTGCTAACGTAGCGGAAGATGGTTTCGAAAATAATCCACACCTGGATGTGGTTCGCGGCATTGCAGACAATGAAAATGCCGTTGTTGTGCCAGTGTGTAACAAGATCGAGCAGGAAATCTCCGAACTGGAAGATGCCGAAGACGTTGAAATGTTCCTGGAAGAAATGGGCCAGAGCGAACCGGGTCTGAACCGTGTTATCCGTGGCGGCTATGAACTGTTAGGACTGCAAACTTACTTTACGGCCGGCAAAAAAGAAGTGCGTGCCTGGACGGTGAAGCAAGGTGCCACCGCTCCTCAGGCAGCTGGTGTGATTCACACTGATTTCGAACGTGGCTTTATCCGTGCAGAAACCATGGCTTATGATGACTTTATCGAGCACAACGGCGAATCTGGCTGTAAAGCGGCCGGTAAATTACGCGTAGAAGGTAAAGACTACATAGTGAAAGATGGCGATGTAATGCATTTCCTGTTTAACGTGTAACTCTACTGTTAAAAACGCCACCAATCAGGTGGCGTTTTTGTATCCCACTACCTTCCTTTTCCGTACATTCGTGCGTTGGCGCATAAAAACGCCAAACTGTTCAATAAATTGGCAAAATCGACTCGCCAAATTATCCATACTCTTTCTATACTTTTTGCTTGAGATTAAAACGCCCCACACGGAGAGTATCGATGAACGCCTATTCAAAGACTGCACTCGCTGCCGCGATTGCTGCAGCACTAACCGCATGTAGTAGCGGCTCCACCAGCAACGATGACAGCAAACCCGCAAATAACGGCAGTAATGGTGGTCAACAGGCCGAAGCCGTAACCGTTGAACGCGTCAGCCTGACAGGCCTGGCGGTAAAAGGTAATGTACTCAATGCCAAAGTTGAGTTATTCAAAGTTCAGGACGGCAAAGTAGACACAACGGCCTTTGCAACGGGAACCACGGACTCCCGAGGGCGCTACAGTCTGTTAGCCGTATCAGACACACCGTACAACGGACCCGCTCTGGTAAAAATCAGTCATCGCAACGGCGCAAAAATGGTATGTGATTCACCTGCTGGTTGTGTTGGTACTCAGCAAGCTGAAGATCAACAGGCTCCTGATGGCATTCAGTTCAAAGAACTCTTCGATCTGCCAACCAACTTTGTGATGACCGCGATCATTCCGCGTGTAAACACCAGCAAAGTTGGTGAGCAAGTATTCTCGGCGAATATTACGTCCCTGACACACGCTTCCGCACAGTACGTTTCATCACAAACCAACATTAATGAAACCCTGATTCGCCAGCTAAACAACCGCATCAGAACCATGTTTGGTTTAGGCGGCAGTGTTGACCTACTGCTTACTGAACCAACCGATGTAACCAACAGCGATATTACAGCTGATCAGGCAGCGCTTTACGGCTCATTAACCGCAGCACTGGCAGATATTGCTAAGCAGAAAGATATTTCGGTTGAAGCGGTACTCAATCAATTTGTCAGCTCACTATCCGCTGAAGGTCAACTGCTGTGGAATAACAAAACTGATACCAGCAAAATTTCCATTGAAGAAATTCTTGCGGCTGCTCAACGGGTGATTACCGAGCTGAAAAAGAATACCACCTCTGACTTCACCATCATTGACCAGGGCGTGGCCGGAGGCATTACTGATGCGAATGGCCGCCCGGGTTCCGGTCCTGGCAGTATCAGTGACTACAATCCGCCAACCGCCATTCCTCCTGCCAACCAGCAAATTACTGTAGGCAATCAGTTGGTATTAAAAGGTTCGAGCGATCAGGACGGCGTTACCTACAGCTGGTCACAAATTGGCGGTCCAACCGTGCCAGGCGTTACCTTCCCAGTCACAGCACAAGATCTGGATATTACGCCAAATACGGTCGGTAATTATGAATTTGGTTTAACCGTCTCAAAAGCTGGCCAAACCGGATCCGCTCGCGTGCGAGTTGAAGTTGGAACTCTGCCTGGTGCTGCATCTTTAGTTGCAGGCAAGTACTCAGTCCTGGCAGGCACGGCTGACTTCGCAATTAATAATCCGGGTACAACCAGCAGATCTCTGGCTCTTGAGCTTGGTACAGAACGCACAACAGGCTTCGAGTTAAAAGCAGAATCTGGCAGCAACCTGACACTTAGCCTGAATGGCACGGTAGAAAATGACTGGGACTTAACTCAATCCTACACTCCTGACGCAGTATTCAGCGGGACAAACGCACCTAAATCGACCATTTCCGGTGACTTGTCAAAAGCGGATATCGATACCGGTACGGGGTCTGAGTCTGGGCAAATTGACTCGCAGGGGAATATCTCCATTACTACTAGTCCGGACGCCAATGTAGAAAATGACCGGATCGAGTACACTTTTGCACGAAGAGTCAATTTCGTTGAAGTTGCCCCAGGTAGCTATTTATCAACCCAACTTGCTCAGGAAGCAGAAGTCGGAAAAACATCAGATAACAAGCCAGATTTCAGTAACCGGAAACGTGAAAGCGTCATCGTTGATACACTGATGCTCAACAAGGATGACGGCAGCTTTAAATCAGCCAGCATCCAACCTAAATACGGTGTTGTCAGTGTCGAATTAGGGTCCGATGAGTCAAACGGTCAGGCTCTCGCTTCGGAACTTCAATCCTGGGAAACGACTGCAACCGATAGCGGTTTTAACCTTAAGCGAACGACGGATTCGAGCAGCAACAAAATTGGCCGCATTATTTCAAGATTCTCCGCAGGGCTGGCCTTCAACGGAAACAGCTATACGCAGATTACGGATCCGAATTTACGTAACTCAGTAATCAGTGCTAAAGACACCAGTGGAGAAGCAAACGATAGCGATGCCTTGCCGGCATTCTACATTTCTAATGGAAGCTCACTGTTCAACATCCCTTCATCGCTGCTGGATCAGGCACTCAACGGGTACAGCAATACCAGTGCGATTTTTGAAGGTTTATTCAGCCCTCAAGGCGAAGTAATCAATGTAAACCTGATGCTGAAAGGGTCTCTCGGCCAGTTTAGCGGCACAAGTATTGTTACTCAGGTTCTGAACCGTAATATCGGTGTCGCGATTGATAGCGCAGACCCGGGCAATATTACCGGCCAATATCGCATTCAGGGCATTGAGTATGGCATTCGTAAAGGCAATCCAGGCGTACTGGCTGCTGCACTGAATGGTATTCTGTCATTCAATAACACGACAGCTAACTTTGAAGTCCACTCCGATGATGTCAGTCTTAACGCTGAAAACAATTTCTTTGGAGTCAACGTCCGGAGTGAACGCAATAAAGGTACATTGAACGTCACGACTGCAGCCAATGGCCGTATTACGTTGGCCGATAGTGAAACCACACTGGAAGGCTTCGTAAGTACCGATAAAAAACGCGTCGTGCTGCGTATGATCAGTAAAGAAGCGATAGACAGTGCTAACACGCCAGCAAATCAGGCTGATGAAGCACGTCATGGTTATATTGTTGCAACGCTGATCGAGGATCAGGCTGCTCAATAATCTCAACCGCTTGCTTCCTATATCGCCCCGCTGGTAACAGCGGGGCTTTTTTATGCCCTGCTTCGCAGCTCATCTGCTGGAAAAGCACAAACAAGGTTGCAACAAATCATTTCAGGAACTGAACTCAATTAAGTTCCGCAACTACGTTAAACTAACGTTTTGTTCGAGTAACTACAGTGCGCCTCCCCCTTCCCTTTTTACTTGCCCTGCTATCTGCTATCCCACCCCTGGCAATTGATATGTATTTGCCAGCAATGGCTTTGATGGCCGATGATCTGAACGTTGATATTCATCAGGTGGAATTATCGGTCAGTACCTTCTTAATTGGCTACGCCATCGGCCAGCTCTCCGGCGGCCCATTGTCTGATCGTTTTGGCCGACGCCCGGTTATCATCCTGGGCTTGTCGTTATTTTCCTTAACAAGCCTCGCGCTGATTAATATTGAATCGCTAGAGAGCTTACTGGTACTGCGCATATTTCAGGCAATTGGTGGTGGTATTGCCACGGTTAATTCAGCAGCAGTTGTGCGTGACCGCTACCAAGGCAGCGATGTCGCTAAAACCCTGTCGATGGTTGCCATGATTATGATGCTGGCACCACTTATTGCTCCGCTGCTTGGTTCTTTAGTCGTCGAGTTTGCCCACTGGCGCGAGATATTCACCTTCCTTTCCGTTTATGCGCTATCAGTACTGGTAATACTGGCGTGGCAACTGGAAGAAAGCCACCCGAAAGAAAAACGCCAGAAATCGGCACCCTGGCAAAGCTACTTGAGAGTCATTCGACACCCTCAAGCCCGTGGATTTACCTTGTCGCTGGCGTTTGCCTTCACTGCTATGTTTGTTTTTATCACCGCATCGCCATATTTATATCTGGAACATTTCAACCAGCCATCATCGGTGTTTCCCTGGTTATTTGGCTCTAATATTGTCGTCATGATGACAATGAATCGACTGAATATGGCCTTGCTGAATCACTACAGCAGCAAGCAACTGCTGATTGTCGGAACGTTTATTCAGCTGATTGCCGCCCTGTCTGTGGTGATGCTCTACCTGACAAACAGCCCGTCGTTGTGGCTAACCGTGCCTTTGATAGCTCTGGTTGTTGGCAGCCTGGGGTTGATCGCCGCTAATGCCATGAGCCTGGTTTTGCATTATTTTCAGGATATCAGTGGCTCTGCAACTGCATTAATTGGCGTCACCGAGTTTTGTATCGGAGCACTGTTTGGCTACCTCTGGACCCTTATTCACAATGCCACTCCGTTACCAATGATGCTTATGATGGCGCTTTCAGCAGCATTAGCTCTGATATTTGCCTTGAGAGCCAATGCATTGGCTAAACAAAATGGCTAATGTCTCATCATTGAAACAATCTGATTCAATTACGACATCTAGTACTCTTCGCGATTGAAGAGCAGAATGAACATTCAGTCACAGATACAGAAATTTATGGATAAGCGCGAACAGATACTTGAAGCGACAGCCGATTTGATTGCCGAATGTGGGCTGCAGGCCAGTCCCATGTCAAAAGTTGCTAAAAGTGCCTGTTGTGGCGCCGGTACGATTTATCGTTACTTTGAAACCAAAGATGAGCTGGTGCAGGAGCTGTTTGTTGATCTTGCCCAGCGTATGTCTGCTGAATGTCTGCGCGAATATGATGAATCAGCATGTATAAAGATGCGTTTTTATCGTTTTTGGGGGAACTTGTACGGTTACATGTATTCCAACCCCAGAGATTGTACATTGATGGACCAGCTTTCTGCTTCGCCGGCTATATGCGGTGATTTTAAGGAAAAAGCGATGGAACAAATGCACAGCCAGCTTCATCAACTGATGAATGATGGTAAAGAACAGCATTTGTTTAAGGATTTGCCGAACGAGACACTCGTCATGTTTATCTATGGCAGTCTGACAACCATTGCCAAGAAACAGAACACCATGCCAGAGAAACTGGCCGGTCAGTTTGAAACCGATGACCTGCTGAATCTTTGCTGGGATGCCATCAAGGCATAATAAACCGGATAGAATGAACAACTAAAAAGCCAATTGGCTTTTTTATTTTCCCGAGAACTGAATGAACATTCACTCTCAAACACTTCAAGACCAGGAGATTACGATGACCACTAGCGCTGTTGCAGAACCTATCACCGCCAAATCCGACTCTATTCGCCCGGTGCATAAGCCGCGTGTTAACACGGGTTATTATGAAATGCTGGCGCAACTGGCTCTGACCAATAAACGCCGCCAGCGCGCAGCCTGATTATCAGGCTGCCTTCAATGTAATATCGCACCTTCACCATTGTCGGTGACGGCAAATGCCGCTGGTAGCACCGCCAGGCGATTGACCATCAGTACGCTGTGATCGGGAATCAGGATCTCACCATCCGGGTTAATTAACGGATCCAGCAAGACACATGTAGCATCGATAGCATCCAAACCCACGATAATCGCCAACGGAGCGCCAAACTGAGTATTCAGCGACACCAGATCGCCGATCTCAAGTTCTTCCCGCTCGGTAATCACATCATCGGCCAGCAACTCGTCCAGAGGCCTGGGCGTCTGAAAACGATGTAACGCCACCAACTGCACGATTCCCTGCACGACATCATCGTTCAGGTCCAGTTCAATATCCGGGCGGTCATTGGTATCAACGACCCGCTCTATCAGATCAAGAAACAGATTACTGTCTTCTTCCGACCAGCGCAGATCCTGAGGTTCGTAAAAAGGGGATTTAGAAGGGAAACTGACATCCATCGGTACTTCAGCAACATCGCCACCAGCATCCGCAGGCATCAGTAAACTGACAACACTCATGCCCTGTTGTTTGGTCTGGCTGATGCGCCAAAACAGGGGTTGCATCTCTGCATTCATAGGGATCACTCCTTAGTCTTCGCTTACACCGGTTAACAGGTTATCGAACGATAAAACAAGGCATCCTCTGTGGTTTGCATACTTTCTGTATATCAGCCAAGTAGCACAGAAACAAGCACTAACTGGTCGCATTCTCATGCACAGATGGTAATATCGGCGAAAAAATAATCCGCTACGGACCATTTTATAAGGAAGAAACATGAACCTGATTTCCCAAACCGCTATTGCCACACTGGGCGTAGTGCTGCTGAGTGGTTGTTCCAGTAAAATTGCCAACTTTGACGCCATCAGCCAGACCGCTAAGCGCGATGCCGCCGTTGCCGATGAGTCCGCAGCACGTACTATCCAACATGCTCAGTCTAAGATTGATCTGGGACGTACCGAAAAGCTGGAATTTTATGCCCCGCGCCACCTTGAGCTGGCTCAGGAACAACTGCTCGAAGCACAGGAAATGCATACCGGCGGCGAGCCTGACGGCCCGGTTAAAACCGTAGCTATGACGTCAATCAGAACCCTGGACGCCGGCTTAGAGACCAAACGCAATATTCTTAAGCAGCTGAAGCCCACGCTTGATCATCGTTCCGTTCTGATGAAGATCAAAGCAGACCAGTTTTTCCCGACCGATTTTGCCGGTCTGGAGCAATCACTGCGCGAAATGATTGACCTGATGGAAGACAGCCAGACTCTGGAGGTTCGCAAACGCCAGAAAGAACTGCTGGCCCGTATGCACCAGGTTGAAGTCAACACCATCGAATATATCCAGCTGCAACCAATCAAAGATCAACTGGCGCGTATCGACGCCAAAGGTGGCTCTTCTGTTGCTCCGATCAGCTGGGATACTGCACAAAAAGCTCTGATGCAGGCTCAGGCATTAATCGCTAAAACCCCACGCGCTAAAGGCGCAATCGCCAAAGCCACCGTTGCCGCAACCCGTGCAGCAGAACATGCCGATGTTATTACCAACCTGAGCAATGAGATTCTGGATGCCGATTCTGATGCTGCAGAAGGCATCGCACTGCGCATGGAACGCTGGTTATACCGCATCAGCGTGGCGCTGAAACATGACGACATCCGTCACGAACCATTGGCTGATCAGGCGGCTGAGTACGCCAGTGCCATCGAAGCCATGATGCGTAATAAATAAACGAAACAGCTATCAATCGCAGGCAGCATTCCGGCTGCCTGCCCCCTGCTTTGCTCAGTTAACTATCGCTGGTCAAAAAGTAGCAATTCTCCCCTCCGCCAACGTATAATGCCCCGCTTTTTTCAGCAGTAACGGCGGTATTCCGCCTCGATACACCACTATCACATGACAGAGCAGGCTATGACAGAGAAGGCGAAAAAGCTTTTTATCAAAACCCACGGTTGCCAGATGAACGAATACGATTCTGCGCGTATGGCCGATATGCTGGGTGAAAGCCATGAAATGGAGCTGACCACTAATCCCGAAGAAGCGGATGTGATCCTGCTCAATACTTGCTCCATTCGTGAAAAGGCTCAGGAAAAAGTGTTCCATGAACTGGGCCGCTGGAAAGGATTAAAAACCTCCAATCCGGACCTTAAGATTGGTGTTGGTGGCTGTGTTGCGTCTCAGGAAGGCGACGCCATCATGAAGCGAGCGCCATTTGTCGACATGGTATTTGGCCCGCAAACGCTGCACCGCCTGCCAGATATGGTGAATAAGGCTGAAAACGCCATCAAGATTGTTGATGTAACCTTCCCGGAAATTGAGAAGTTTGATCACCTGCCACAACCCAAAGTAGAGGGCTGTAGTGCGTTTGTGTCGATCATGGAAGGCTGCTCCAAATACTGTACCTTCTGTGTTGTACCCTACACTCGCGGCGAAGAAGTCAGCCGTCCACTGGCCGATGTTTTGAAAGAAGTTCAGTCGCTGGCAGATCAGGGCGTGCGCGAAGTAAACCTGCTCGGCCAGAATGTGAATGCCTATCGCGGTGACACGGCGGATGGTGATATCGCAGACCTGGCAGAACTGATTACGGAAGTGGCCGATATCGAAGGTATCGACCGGATTCGCTTCACAACGTCGCACCCACTGGAGTTCAGCGATAGTCTGATTGATGTGTACGCCGAAGTGCCGGAACTGGTCAGTCATATTCACCTACCGGTACAAAGTGGTTCCAACCGCATTCTGGCAGCCATGAAACGTGGCCATGAAATCGATATTTACATCGATAAGATCCAGCGTCTGCGCGCCTTACGCCCGGATATCTCTATCTCTTCGGACTTTATCGTTGGCTTCCCGGGCGAAACCTTGGAAGACTTCGAAGATACTATGAAGCTGATTGAACAAATCGGCTTCGACACTTCGTTCAGCTTTGTTTACAGCTCACGTCCGGGCACTCCCGCTGCCGACCTGGAAGACGATACCCCGGAAGATGTGAAGAAAGATCGTCTGCGTATTCTGCAGGCACGCATCGTACAGCATGCTCAGCAGATAAGCCGTCGCATGGTCGGAAAAGAAGAAACCATTCTGGTTACCGGTGTATCGAAGAAAGACCCCGGCGAATTGCAAGGTCGTACCGAGAACAACCGGGTTGTGAATTTCCGTCACCATGATCACGATTTGATCGGTAAGTTTGTTAAAGTAAGCATTGAAGATGCTTATCCAAACAGCTTACGCGGCATCGTATTGAATCCGGAACTGGCTTATTGATCTGCCACTTGGCAATCATCAATCCTAAGAAGAGGCAACAGAGACCCTTTTGAGTACAGAGACTCCTGTAAATCAGACAACTGTCCAGAAACAGGCGGCCGAGCAACCGCAAAAAACACAACACGCTACCAGTTTTACACTGGAACCCGATGATGCTTTGCGGTTATCCAACCTGTGTGGCCACCTAGACAGCCACATTCGCCAAATTGCTGAACATTTTCAGCTCACAATCTACAACCGCGGCGCCAAGTTCAAACTGGAAGGCAGTGCCAAAGCCAGTAAGCGTGCCGCTCATCTGATTCAGCGCCTCTATAAAGAAACTCATAACGGCACCCAGATCAGCCCGGATCTGATTCATCTGCTGTTACAGGAAGACGCCGCAGAAGCTGCCTACGCGCAAGTTAAGAAAGGCCAGCAAGCTGGTGTTATTAAAACCCCACAAGCAGTTATTAAGCCTCGAGGCCCCCATCAGCTGGAATACCTTGAGCGGGTTCGACAGTACGATATCAATTTCGGTATTGGCCCCGCTGGTACCGGTAAAACCTTCCTCGCAGTTGCTGCGGCAGTTGAAGCGCTGATGCGCGATGAAGTCAAGCGTATTCTGCTGGTTCGTCCGGCGGTCGAGGCCGGTGAAAAGCTGGGTTTCCTGCCTGGTGACCTGGCACAGAAAATCGATCCTTATCTGCGTCCGCTATACGATGCGCTCTACGAAATGCTGGGCTTCGAGCAGGTGGCGAAGATGATGGAACGCAACGTTATTGAAGTAGCACCACTGGCATACATGCGTGGTCGTACACTGAGTCATTCGTTTGTAATTCTCGATGAAAGCCAGAACACCACCAAAGAACAAATGAAAATGTTTCTGACCCGGGTCGGCTTTGGCTCCAAGGCCGTCATTACCGGCGACGTAACCCAGGTTGACCTGCCACGAGGCGTCTATTCCGGCCTGAAACATGGCTTGAGTGTGCTCGATGGTGTTGATGGTATTGGCATCACCCGCTTCAACAACCAGGACGTTGTTCGCCACCCTCTGGTACAAAAGATTGTTGATGCTTACGACAAGCACGATGAACTGGAAAAGCAGGAAGAACGTGACCGCCGTAAACAGCGTGACGGCTCCCGCAAAGAGAGCCACGGCGATGACTGAACACATGGAGCCACCCGAACTGTTCGTTGATGTACAGATTGCCGACGATATCGCTGATCATCCCGCCCTACCGTCTGAAGAGGCATTAACTCGCTGGGCGAATGCGGCCATTGCAGAACGCTGCCAGCTGGAAGACCCGGAGCTCACTATCCGACTGGTCGATAATGCGGAAAGTCAGCAACTCAATAGCGAATACCGTGGCAAAGACAAACCAACCAATGTCCTGTCATTTCCGTTTGAAGCCCCACCCGAAGTACCGATCCCTTTATTGGGCGACCTGATTATTGCGGTCCCGGTGGTGGAACAGGAAGCTATTGAGCAAAATAAAACCAGTGAGACTCACTGGGCACACATGGTTGTACATGGCTGCTTGCATTTATTAGGGTACGACCATATAAAGGATGATGAAGCAGAAGTAATGGAGAGTCTGGAGCGTCAAATTCTGGCCCAGCTGGGATTTAGCGACCCCTATTCTGAAGAGAAACTATGAGCGAAGAGCGACCGAGCAGCCAGCAGAAAAGCTGGCTGGAAAAAATCACTGACTTATTTTCTGACGACCCACAAAGCCGTCAGGACATCAAAGAAATTGTCCGCGAAGCTGCACAGCGAAGCATTGTTGATAGCGAAACCCTGACCATTCTCGAAGGCGCCTTACAGGTATCTGAGATGCAGGTAAGGGATATTATGATTCCCCGCTCGCAGATGATTTCAATCAACCTGAATGATCCACTGAAAGATTATTTACCCCAGATTATCGAGTCGGCTCACTCGCGCTTTCCGGTACTCGGCGAAGATCAGGACGAAGTTCTCGGCATTTTGCTGGCAAAAGATCTGCTGCCATTAATCCTTAACGAAAATCGTGAAGACTTCCACCTGAAGCAGGTACTGCGACCAACGACATTTGTTCCGGAAAGCAAACGCCTGAACGTATTACTTCAGGAATTCCGTGCAACGCGCAACCATATGGCCATTGTGGTCGATGAGTTTGGCGGTGTAGCCGGGCTGGTGACTATTGAAGATGTGCTGGAACAGATTGTCGGCGAAATCGAAGATGAACACGACTTCGATGAAGACGACAGTATGATTAAAGAGGTCGAGGAAGGCATCACCATGGTGAAAGCGCTGACCCCGATCGAAGACTTTAATGAACACTTCAGCACAAAAATTCAGGACCAGGATTTCGATACCATCGGCGGTATTGTTGTTCACCACTTTGGCAGGGTGCCTGAATGTAATGAGTGCATTCGGGTCGACAACCTGAGCTTCAAGGTTGTGAATGGCACCAGTCGCCAGATTAATCTGCTGGAAGTAACCGCCGTCGCGGACTAAACATTCGTTCGCGACTATTACGACAATAACTATTTGCGGTGCATTATGTCGCAGTTACTCACCTATCTGAAAAGTGGCCAGTCGGAATCTCGCTGGCTGGCTCCACTCCTGCTGCTCTCTGCTGGCATGTTGTTTCCCGTTGCACTGGCACCTTTGTTCTGGTGGCCAATAGGGTTGTTAAGCATTGCCGTTTTTGTTCATGCGATATGGCATAGCAGCAGCGTAAAACAGGCATTCTGGCGAACCTGGTGGTTCAACTTCGGTAAATTCTCAAGCGGCGTGTCCTGGATCTATGTCAGTATGCATGATCATGGCGGCACACCAGCGTTACTGGCCGTTCTCCTCATTGGTTTATTTGCCGCATTCCTGGGTACTTTTCCGGCCTTCTGGTTCGCCCTGCGCCAACGCTTTTTCTCTTCCACACTGGCCTGGCTGACCATTCCGGTATTCTGGTTTTTACACGAATGGTTCCGCAGTTGGTTTATGACTGGCTTTCCCTGGCTATTCGCTGGAGATGCACACTTATCAAGCTGGATTTCAGGCTGGGCGCCAGTGATCGGCAGCTATGGCTTATCTCTGATTTTGCTACTGAGTGTAACGGCCTGCTATCAGGCATGGCAGACGCGCAAACCAGCTTACTTACTTATCTTATTACTGTGGCCAGCGGGATTAATGCTGCAACAGCAGCAATGGACCGAGAAAACCGGTGAACTCAAGGTAGCAGCTGTTCAAGGGAATATTCCTCAGGATAAAAAGTGGTTACCCGAGATGGTTAACCCAACGATTAATGCCTACTACGGAGAAACCCGTGATCACTGGCAGGCAGATTTGGTGCTGTGGCCTGAAACAGCTGTCACCCTGCTGCTCAGCCAATTCCAGCCGTACCTGGATGCATTCTCACGTGAGGCAGCCAAAAATCATACGACTCTAATTACCGGTGTTCCTTATCGCTATCCAATAGGCCATCCGCTAGCGGGTGAATTCCATAACAGTGTCATTGCCGCCGGTAACGGTGAGGGTATTTACCACAAACAACAGCTGGTCCCGTTTGGCGAGTTTGTTCCTCTGGAAAAACAAATTCGCGGTTTAATCCCATTTTTCGATCTGGAAATGTCGAGCTTCTTACACGGAGAGCAGCAACAACAGCCGTTGAAAGTCACCAAAACCAGTAACAGCGGTGATGAAGAGTTATTTTTGGTTGCGCCCTATATCTGCTACGAAATTGCTTATCCACAGCTGGTAAGCCGCCTGGCAAACAATGCCGATATGTTAATCACGGTGAGTAACGATGCCTGGTTTGGTGACTCTCTTGGTCCCAAACAACATATGGCTCTGGCCCAGATGCGGGCGCTGGAAACCCAACGCTACTTATTACGCTCAACCAATACCGGCATTACCGCACTGGTGAACGAGAAAGGCGAAATTCTGGATAAGTTACCGCTGGAAGTTCGCGACACATTGACCGGAACCGCAGAAATGCGTCAGGGCCAAACACCTTACATGCGCTTCGGGCTTTGGCCTCTGTTTATATTCAGCTTATTGGTTTTACTAATTGCACGCTTTCAAGCGGCGCGTCAGGGCCAGCCAGTACCTGCTGCCAGCTCCTGATATTGCGATCATTCTTTAGTGGGGAACTGACCAGACGTGGTTCCTCCGGTACGCTGCGCAGATGCTCGTACAACGGCTCTGTCAGCTGCTCAATGTACTGCAGGTATTCATTAATCAGTTCGTCCAGGTCTTCACTGGCCTGACGTGCCTTCATAACGATGCTGACCTGAAATGTCAGGTGCTGTTTTACGTCAATCAACTCAAACAGCTTCTCGGTTAATAAAGTACGGATGCGTCGCGAGCTGTTTGCTGATGCCTGCAGTACCTGATTTCCGGTTGCCTCCATCAGAGCTTCAATGATGTCGACTTCCATTCTGGCCAGCTCCTGAGTGCTACGCCCCTGCTCCACGCTCTGATACATTGCCTGTACCATCTCAAGCATGCGGCCGTCATCAGTAATACCATCACGCCGGCGCTTTTCCAAAGCCAGCTTTACTGCCGTTGGGATTGCCCGATTGAATAACTCCAGGCCCGCTAACAATAAGCGGCCACCCAGCTCCAGTTCAGGAATCCGATACAGGTTATCAAGGAAGTCCAACCCCATATCGGTATGGATATTACAAACCCGTATACCCGAGCCCTGAACACTGTTCACAGCATTCATGCGTCCAAGGGTCCGAAGTGCCATGCGTAATGAAGTTCGGTCAACCGACAACAGTTCAGCCAGTTGACGTTCGGGAGGAAGTTTATCGCCAGCTTTAAGCTCGCCGGTAAAAATCAGTGCGATGAATAAATCCGCAATCTGATCAGGCAGGGTTTTTGCCATTACGTTTTTCTTTTAATTATTGGTGAGATATACGCCAAGTCTCGCCAAAATCAGCCAACAGTGCAAGCTGTCCGAATGGCGTAGTCCGTAAAAACTTACGTCGCCAATACAAAAACCGCCTTGCTAATGTAACATTCCTCTACTAGCATTGGTTTATCCAATTAAGAGATGTGCACATTCTCTTTTTCCTTGGCACAACCCGGGGCCTATCGCGAAATCGCGACCTCATTTGATAAGTGCCATACAACCGCCGCGTTATTCGTTTGGCGGTTTTTTTATGCCCGTTTACAATGGGCCTCCACAATCAATCAGACCTGTTATGGCCAAACTATTATTTAAGCTCAATGGTGTCAGCGAAGAAGAAGCGAATGAAATTCGTGAACTGCTGGATGAACACAATGTGGATTATTACGAGACGAATGCCGGACGCTGGGGAATTTCTCTGGCAGCTGTCTGGGTTCGGAACAATGATCAGTTTGAAGCTGCGCGGGAACTGATACTGACCAGCCAGCAACAACGACAGATCAACCTGCGAGCGGAGTTCGAAGAAAAACTGGCGAACGGTGAAATTCCCGACTGGCGTCAGCGCCTCTGGGAAAGGCCGATGGATTTTATTGCAGTTGGAGCGGCCATCGCATTCATCCTCGGAATCATGCTCTGGCCATTCTTAACCATCTTCGAATAATTGATTAAGTCAGACGTGCTGTAATGGCATCAAGAATCGGCTTGTTTGCTTCCGGAAACTGATAATCAGATAACTCGTGCGCTTTTACCCAGCGCACTTGCTGGCCCTCAGCACCATGAGCTAACAGAGCGTCGTTAATGCCAACCTCCACCCAGTAGACGTCCAGAAATACTTTTTTATCTGGATACTCAAATGGAATCTGCATCAGCTCTGACATATTAGACTCAGCTGTTGGCAGAGCCACCTCTTCATCTAACTCGCGCACCAGTGCAGCAGGTACGGTTTCCCCATCTTCGACTTTACCGCCTGGGAACTCCCATAAACCGCCCTGATGTTTGTCATCCGGTCTTTTGGCAATTAATACTTCAGCATCGTTAACAACAGCCACCGCGACAGCAACATGGACTTCTTTCATAATCCGAATATTCAATACTTAATTAATTTCGATCCGACATTATCACTATCGGCATGAGTCAAAATACTCTATGAGTAACGCAGTGATTAAGAGCGATAATCCGCATTAATCGATACGTACTCGTGAGATAAGTCAGTTGTCCACAGGGTTTCTTCAATGTCGCCACGCCCTAACTGGATACGGATAGCAAATTCGCTTTTAGCAAAAATTGCCGAACCAGCTTCTTCAGTGTAACTGACACATCGTCCGCCATTCTCAACAATCTGAACGTCATCGAGAAAAATCTGAACCTTCTCAAGATCAAAGTTCTCGACACCACTGCGTCCAATCGCCGCAAGAATACGACCCCAGTTAGCATCTGATGCGAACAATGCAGTTTTCACCAAAGGGGAATGCGCAACGGTATAAGCAACATCCAGCGCTTCTTTATGGCTGGCTGCGGTTGATACTTCGACCGTTACAAATTTAGTAGCACCTTCTCCATCACGTACAATCGCTTGTGCCAGTACCTGAAATGCGTTTTTTAATTCTGAAAATAATTGCTGCGCTTCAGCAGAATCTGCATCACTGATGACCAAAGGAGACTTACCTGTTGCAATCAACATACAGGAGTCATTGGTAGAGGTATCACCATCAATAGTAATGCGGTTGAAGGAAGCATCAGCTAATTGCTTACACCAGGTTTGTAACACTGACTTATCTACAGAGGCATCCGTTGCAATAAAACCTAACATGGTCGCCATATTGGGCATGATCATGCCTGCACCCTTAGAAATTCCGGTAATTGTTGTCATCACACCCGAAATTTCACATTGAGTACTAAAGCCTTTTGGCAAAGTGTCAGTGGTCATAATACCTGACGCTGCACGTTCCCAGTTATCACGGCTTAAGTCAGAGAATGCTGCAGGGATACCACGCTCAAATGCCGTCATATCAAGCGGTTCGCCAATAACGCCGGTAGAAAATGGTAAAACCTGCTCAGCAGAACAGCCTGTTGTTTGCGCAACCAGCTTACAGCTATCGATTGCATTCTGATAACCATCAGGCCCGGTGCCTGCATTTGCATTGCCGGTATTAATTAATAAATAGCGTGGGTTGGTCTTAGCCAGGTGATCCTTACAGATCGTAACCGGGGCAGCGCAAAATGCATTAAGTGTAAAAACCCCAGCTGTAACGGCAGTTTCCGCTAACTGAATCAAAACCATATCATCGCGATTCTGGTAACGAACACCCGCTTGAGTAATCCCCAACTCAATTCCATCAACCGCACAAAAATCTTTAAATACTTCGAAATTAACAGCCATCATTCACCTCTTTATACGCTTTTTATTTTCAGCGCTTTTAAATAACGATAATTGTATTTTTCAAAGCCACAACGGGGTGTTGCTCAGGGTTCGCCAGTACATAAATGTGCTGTCCAATCCGGCGGCAGAAAATCACAGCTATCGCTATTTTAATCCTTATCTTTCAAAACAAATATGCAGCCAGTTGGCTGCATATTTTAATCAATCACAGAAAAGCGAAATGTTTAATTCAGCTTACCGTGACAATGCTTAAATTTCTTACCAGAGCCACACGGACAAGGATCGTTACGACCCACCTTTTCACCGTCACGAACAAACGGCTGCGCAGCCTCGAGTTCTTCCGCAGCTTCCTGAGGTTGATCCCCGGTAATTGCAGATGCAGCTTCGTCATGCTGATAGCTTGCAGCCTTAGCCTGAGCTTCAGCCTGCGCACGGCGTTGCTCTTCCATTTCACGCACTTCTTCTTCCTCACGCACTTTCACATGAGAAAGCACGCGAATGGTTTCATGCTTAATGTTTTTCAGCAGCTCCTGGAATAATTCAAACGATTCACGCTTATATTCCTGCTTCGGATTTTTCTGTCCATAACCACGCAGATGGATCCCCTGACGCAGGTGATCCATAGTTGCCAGGTGTTCTTTCCACAAATTATCGAGAATTTGCAGCATCACCTGCTTTTCGAACATACGGATTGGTTCAGAACCAACAGAAGCTTCTTTATCTTCATAAGCTTTCTGAATATTTTCCTGGATACGCTCACGCAGGGTTTCTTCGTAAAGCTTATCCTCATTGTCCAGCCATTCCTGAATTGGCTGCTCAATATCAAATTCAGATTTCAGATGCGCTTCCAGACCCGCAACATCCCACTGCTCTTCAAGGCTTTGTGGTGCGATATAGCCATCGATGGCTTCGTTAACTACGTCCTTACGAACATTAGCAATAACGTCGGAAATATCCGCCATTGCCATCAGATCGTTACGCTGCTCGTAAACAACACGACGCTGATCATTAGCGACGTCATCGTATTCCAGCAACTGCTTACGGATATCGAAGTTACGGCCTTCAACTTTACGCTGCGCCTTTTCAACCGCATTAGTGACCATCTTGTGCTCGATGGATTCACCGTCCTTCATACCCAAAGCCTGCATCATGCCGCGCATACGCTCGGACATGAAGATTCGCATCAGGTTGTCTTCAAGAGACAAGAAGAAACGTGTGGAACCCGCATCACCCTGACGGCCGGCACGACCACGCAGCTGATTATCGATACGACGGGATTCATGGCGCTCGGTACCAATGATATGCAAACCACCGGCTTCGAGGATATCGTCATGGCGCTTTTGCCAGTCTTCGCGGATTTCCGCAATCTGGTTGTCGGTTGGATTCTCGAGGGCCGCAACTTCGGATTCCCAGTTACCACCCAGCATAATATCGGTACCACGACCTGCCATATTAGTCGCAATAGTGACCGCTCCCGGGCGACCCGCTTCAGCGATAATCTGGGCTTCGCGAGCATTTTCTTTAGCATTCAGGACGTTGTGAGCAACCTTAGCCTGCTGCAGCACCTGAGAAATATACTCGGAAGATTCGATAGACGCGGTACCCACCAGTACCGGTCGGTTCTGGGCGATAACTTCGCGAATTTCCTCTACAACAGCATCGTATTTTTCACGCTGAGTTGCATAGATAACGTCATTGAAGTCGATACGCTGAATCGGCTTGTTGGTTGGAATAACAACCACATCCAGGGCATAAATCTGATGAAATTCAAATGCTTCGGTATCTGCAGTACCCGTCATACCAGCCAGCTTGCCGTATAAGCGGAAGTAATTCTGAAAGGTAGTTGATGCCAGCGTTTGACTCTCAGCCTGAATTTCCACACCTTCTTTAGCTTCAACCGCCTGATGTAAACCTTCGCTCCAGCGACGCCCTGGCATCGTACGGCCAGTGTGCTCATCAACAATCACAATCTGGCCTTGCTGAACGATATAATCAACGTTCTTCTGGTATACCGCATGCGCTTTTAAGGCAGCATGCACATGGTGCAGCAAAGTCAGGTTAGCCGCTGCGTACAAGCTCTCGCCTTCTTTAAGAATGCCTGCTTCTGTCAGCAACTCTTCAACGTATTCATGACCTTCTTCGGTCAGTTCGATCGAGCGTTGCTTTTCATCAACGATGTAATGGCCGGTAGCAACCGCCTGGCCACCGTCTTCGTTTTCTTCGCCCTTCTGAAGCTTAGGTACCAGCTCATTGATTGCACGATACTGCGCAGAGCTGTCTTCTGCCGGACCAGAGATAATCAGAGGGGTACGCGCTTCATCAATCAGGATCGAGTCTACTTCGTCGACAATGGCAAAATTAAGATCACGCTGTGCCTTATCCTCCATCGAGAAGGCCATATTGTCGCGCAGGTAATCAAAACCGAACTCGTTGTTAGTACCGTAAACAATATCGGCCTGATACTGCTCACGCTTTTCGATCGGATTTTGACCCGGCACAACGATACCAACAGTCATGCCAAGGAATTCAAACAATGGTCGATTCCACTCGGCATCTCGACGCGCCAGGTAATCGTTCACGGTAACAACATGTACGCCTTTGCCTGATAGCGCATTCAGATAACTTGGCAGGGTTGCTACCAGAGTTTTACCTTCACCCGTACGCATCTCAGCGATACGGCCTTCATGCAGAGTGATACCACCAATCATCTGCACATCGAAGTGACGCATTTCCATCACACGGGTACAGGCTTCACGACAAACAGCGAAAGCTTCCGGCAGCAGCTTGTCTAATGCTTCACCATCAGCAACGCGCTGTTTGAACTCAGCTGTTTTGGCTTTTAATTCGTCGTCAGAAAGGGATTTCAGGCCCTCTTCCAGGGCATTTATCTGGGCTACAACTTTGCCCATGCGCTTAAGTTCACGGCTGTTTTTGCTGCCGAAAATCTTGCGAAACAGGTTACCGATCATGGTTTTAAGATTATCCGAATAAAAAATACTGGCGCAGGGCCGAAACAGTGCTAAAGGCTACTGTTAACCCACTATGATGACAAGCGTATTGAGCAGAAGTTTCATCGCGGTTTGCGATGAATGTAGGAAGCCGGGTCGACGGTGCGACCGTTTTTGTAAACTTCGAAATGAACATGAGGTCCAGTGGAACGACCACTACTCCCCATCAAGGCGATAACGTCGCCCTTACGAACAACCTCACCGACTTTAACATTGAGTTCCTTACAATGTGCGTAGCGGGTCTTGTAGCCATTCCCATGATTGACTTCAACCAGCTTACCGTAGCCATAACGAGGGCCGGACCAGGTAACAACACCTGAAGCAACAGAAACGATGTCTGACCCCATCTTACCGGCAAAATCGACTCCGGCGTGCCAAGCCAAACGCCCGGTAAATGGGTCTGTACGCTTGCCATAACGCGAAGACATCCAGCCTTTAGTGATCGGACGTCCTGCAACAAAGGTATCTGAGCTTAACTTGTTGGCAGACATCAGGTCATCAAGAACCTCGAGCTGCTGCTCACGGTTATCAATGCGTTCGGCCAGCTTATCTAAAACGTTGCTGATTTCAGGAGACTGATACGCTTCCCCGAGCGTACCCTGAGCACCAATAACGCCATTTTCCGGACCGCCAACGGCAGGTAATGCCGTGAAATCAAATTCTTCAGCATGTAAATCGGCGACATCAACCAGACGCTCACCTAAAGCATCCAGCCGTAATAATTTTGTTTGCAGTTCAGCTAACTTGAGTGTCAGGGCTTCGAGCTCCTGGTCAGTCTGTTTGCGAATCTGCTGCAGCTCCTGACGCTGCATGTCCAAATCGTGTTCCCAGGCTTTTGCAGCATTCAGATCAAGAATACCTTCATCTGCCAAACGCTCTGCTAACCAATACCCTGATGCTCCCATAGCAAACGGCAACGCAAACAAGAACCCCAGCATCACAGCCTTAGCCGTATTGCTAAGTGTGTAGGTGCGAGACTCTCCGTGGCGACGACCGACAATTATTATATTCATAGGATCAGGTTCAGAATTTTCGGGATTACCCTACTAATTTATTAATGTTTTTACCAATAATTTTACAAACAGGCCGGGATTCAATCACCCAGACACAACAAAGGCCATATAAGTATGGCCTTTATATATAGATTCTCCAATGGAATCCTGTGAACTTTGGTTAACCTGTATTAACCCGCTGCCGCTGGACGCATATAGGAAATTGGCGCGCTTTCTTCCGCAAACTCAACAAACTCCCAAGCATCCTCTTGCTGTAATAACTCACGTAACAGCTGATTGTTCAGCCCATGGCCAGATTTGTAACCAACAAATTCGCCAATCAGGCTATGACCCAACAAGTAAAGGTCACCTACAGCATCAAGAATCTTGTGCTTCACAAACTCATCGTCGTAACGCAGACCGTCTTCATTAAGAACACGATAATCATCAACAACGATGGCGTTCTTTACGCTGCCGCCCAGAGCCAGGTTCTTAGAGCGCATGTACTCTATATCTTTGGTAAAACCAAAAGTACGGGCACGGCTAACTTCTTTCACATATGAAGTGGATGAGAAGTCGAGGCTTGCACGCTGCACGCTTTGTTTGAGCACCGGGTGATCGAAATCGATTTCGAAACTGACTTTAAACCCATCGTAAGGAACAAAAGAGGCAACCTTGTCACCTTCACGCACTTCAATCTTACGCTTAATACGGATAAATCGCTTAGCAGCTTCTTGCTCTGCAAGTCCAGCAGATTGGATGAGGAATACGAACGGACCGGAACTGCCATCCATAATTGGCACTTCCTGCGCACTCAGCTCGACAATTGCATTATCAATACCTAAACCAGCCATCGCTGATAGCAAATGTTCAACAGTATCAACTTTTGCATGTTCCTTAACCAGAGTTGTGGATAAGGTTGTTTCGCCAACACTTAACGCATTCGCCGGAATATCAACAACCGGGTCCAGATCAACACGACGGAACACAATGCCACTATTTACAGGTGCAGGCTTCAGAGTCAGGTAAACTTTTTCACCTGAATGAAGACCAACGCCTGTTGCGCGGATAGTGTTTTTGAGTGTTCTCTGTCGGATCATCTGGACATTCCTGCCATTGCTGGGCAATTTTTAAACAATTTATCGATTGCCGGGATTATAACAGCAAATTGCAAAGCTACCAGAGGCTGTTTGCAATTTGCTACATTATGGCTCAATCAGCCTGACGGCGCAGGAAGGTTGGGATATCCATAATGCTGTCGTAGTCCATATCAGCAGCAGGCTTTTTAACCGCATTGCTCATATCTGCCGCTACCGTTGTAGGATGATCCATCGGATTCACACGCTCTGGTTTTTGTTGCGGTGTGTTATCAACAACAACTTTTGCTTCAGTTGGCATTGGAGCAACAGCGACATCTTCCTGACCAAGACCTGTAGCAACGACCGTTACACGCAACTCATCAGACAGATCAGGGTCCATCACGGTGCCAACAACAACGGTCGCATTATCGGAGGCAAACTCTTCGACAACACTACCGACTTCACTGAACTCACCCAGTGACAAATCAAAACCAGCGGTTACATTTACCAGGATGCCACGGGCGCCCTGTAAATCGATATCTTCCAGTAACGGGCTACCAATTGCCTTTTCTGCAGCCTCGCGGGCACGGTTGTCACCGCTCGCAGCGCCAGTACCCATCATTGCCTGTCCCATTTCGGACATAACTGTACGAACGTCAGCAAAGTCGACGTTGATCATACCCGGGCGAGTAATCAGGTCAGCGATACCCTGAACCGCACCTTGAAGAACATTGTTCGCTTCTTTAAAGGCATCCAATAAGGTTGTACCACTTCCCATTACGGACAGCAGCTTCTCATTTGGGATGGTAATTAAGGAATCAACATTCTCCGCCAGCTGTTTTAACCCTTGATCGGCAATCGTCATACGTTTGCGACCTTCAAACGGGAAAGGCTTAGTAACAACGGCAACGGTAAGAATACCCATTTCCTTTGCTACTTCAGCAACTACCGGCGCACCACCAGTACCGGTGCCACCACCCATACCAGCTGTAATAAAAATCATATCAGCGCCATCTAAGGCTTCAGCGATACGTTCACGATCTTCCAGTGCAGCCTGACGGCCAACTTCCGGATTCGCACCAGCACCCAGACCTTTGGTCAAACCATTACCTAACTGGATAATGGAACGGGAACTGACGTTACGCAGGGCCTGAGCATCAGTATTGGCACAAATAAAATCGACGCCGTCGATCTGGCCATCCACCATATGCTGCACAGCGTTACCGCCGCCGCCGCCAACGCCAATTACTTTAATAACGGCGTTTTGCTGTAAGTCATCTGCTAATTCGAACATATCCCCTTCTCTTTGTTGAGACATCGCTTTATCTCCTTCCGCGCGCGCGATCAATATTTAATCTTAAAAGTTGCCTTTAATCCAATCTTTTATGCGTGAAAAACCATTTTTTTCCTGATTTTCATCGAGTTTTTTCAGCGCTTTATTTTCTTGCTGCTTTACCGCCTGAAGCAGCAAGCCAACGGATGTTGAATAAATCGGGTTATTAATCACATCTTGCAGGCCAGAAACACCATGCGGGCGCGCCAGTCTTACCGGCATATGGAAGATTTCTTCGGCCAGTTCGACTACGCCTTCCATTTTTGCAGTGCCACCCGTTAATACAATTCCGGCAGCCACAAGATCTTCAAAACCACTGCGACGTAACTCAGACTGAATCAGAGTAAATAACTCGTCATATCGTGGTTCAACAACTTCAGCTAACGCCTGGCGCGACAGATCACGCGGCGGACGGTCACCAACACTTGGTACCTTAATTGTTTCGTCAGCCTTAGCTAACTGTGTTAACGCACATGCGTATTTAATTTTTATTTTTTCTGCGTGCTGAGTTGGCGTTCGTAATGCCATCGCAATATCGTTAGTCACCTGGTCGCCAGCGATTGGAATAACGGCGGTATGTCGAATCGCACCCTCAATAAAAATAGCAATATCCGTGGTACCACCACCAATATCGACCATACAAACACCCAGCTCGCGCTCATCATCCGTTAGCACGGAGTAGCTCGACGCTAATTGTTCAAGCACCAGGTCATCAACCTGCAAATCACAGCGTTCGATACAGCGCTCAATATTCTGTGCAGCATTAACAGCGCCGGTCACCAGGTGAACTTTTGCTTCAAGACGAACACCAGACATACCCACGGGTTCACGAATACCTTCCTGGAAATCGACCACATATTCCTGGGGTAATACATGGAGAATTCGCTGATCCTGTGGAATTGCTACAGCCTGCGCAGCATCAATTACTCGTTCAATATCAGTATGAGTAACCTCACGATCACGTACAGCAACAATACCGTGTGAATTCATTGATTGAATATGACTGCCAGCAATCCCCGCATGCACCGAATGAATACGGCAGCCAGCCATCAACTCAGCTTCTTCTACCGCACGTCGAATCGACTGCACCGTAGAGTCAATATTAACAACAACGCCCTTTTTCAGACCATGACTCGGACAACTCCCTAAACCTACAATATCAATTTGCCCGTCTTCACCAACTTCACCAACAATGGCTACGATTTTTGATGTCCCTATATCCAGGCCAACCACCATATTTTTTTGTTGCACCTGATTCATGCTTCCATCTCCCCAACCGGTAACCACTTAATTGCGGCACCTTTGACATAACGTAAATCTATTCCTGCCACATCTTTATGGGGCAAGGTTTTTAATAATAATTCGAGACGCTTCATACGTTCTTCAAAATACTGGCGACCAAATGCCACGCTCCAGCCATTTGACAACTTTCCAGTGATAGAACCTACGTCAGATACTTCCAGTTCCAAGACTGAAACACCACTATTTTTGAGCATTTGATGCAATCTTCGATAATTTCGCATCACACTTTCTGCATAATGAGTATTCCCACGCATGCGTGCCAATTTATCGCCAGACACAAACCCAGGACGCGGCAAAATATCGCCACCAACCGTCAATATTTCTTCACCATTCCAAATTGCCATCGGCACATCTTCGTGCACATTAATTAAAATTGTATCTGGCCAACGCTTTTTCACACTGACCACATTTAATAATGGCAAATCATCAACCTGCTGAAACACTTGTTGTAAATCAGCGGAAAAGAAACTTTCATCCGTTAACCACTCAAGCTGCCCAACAATCAGCCCGGGCTTCCACAAGCTGAACTGTCCATTTACTTCAACAGTATTTACCGGCCAGCTTAAATAAACCCAACGACCACTAAAAAATAACGCTGCGATTAGCAATGGAATAGCAAGCCAGTAGATATGGACTCGGGGGAAACGCAACTGTAACGGTTGTTTTTCAACAATTCTGGTTGCTCCCGTTGCTTTAGTCTTTCTCATATTACTGATCAGCCTGGCGCTGCTTAGCTTCTGTTAACAACTTCACAACCAGCTGCGGAAAATCAACACCACTCGCCCGGGCAGCCATAGGAACTAAACTATGATCTGTCATACCAGGACTGGTGTTAGCTTCCAATAACCAGAAGCTACCGGTGCCAGCATCCTGCATCACGTCAATTCGTCCCCAGCCCTGACAATCAAGAATATCAAATGCCTTTAACGCCAATTTCTGCAATTCAGATTCTTTTTCAGAGTTCAGACCACAAGGCAGTAAATACTGGGTATCATTGGCCTGGTATTTCGCCTCATAATCATAAAATTCATGCGGCGTTTTTAACTGAATGGCAGGCAGTGCTTCACCATCAACAATTGCAACGGTAAACTCAGGTCCACTTACCCACTGCTCGGCCAGAACCAGGGCGTCATACTCACTGGCAAACTCATAACTCTTTTTCAGTTCCTCTGCCGTATGAACACGGCGCATACCGATACTGGAACCTTCCCGCGCTGGTTTTACAATGGCGTTATTTCCCAGCAACTCGATAGTTGCCTGCCAGTCACAGTGCTTATCCAATAACACGGCCTTCGGGGTAGCGAGTCCAGCGGCCTGCCAGATTAATTTGGTACGCCACTTATCCATTGCCAACGCAGAAGCCATAACACCGCTACCGGTGTAAGGTTTATCCAACCATTCAAGAACACCCTGAATCGTGCCATCTTCTCCGCCACGGCCATGCAACGCGATAAATGCAATATCAAACTCAGCTTCCGTCAGCTGAGCAATAGCATGACCCTGAATATCAATCGCAATAACGTCTGCGCCAGCATTCTGTAATGCATTAAATACTGCGCGGCCGCTGTTCAGAGATACCGGACGCTCTGCAGAATTACCGCCCATTAATACAGCAATTTTTCCTAACGAGGAGGTACTCACTGGTCGCCTCCAACTTCTTTTAGCAAACCAGGTAATTTTTGCACCAGCTGCTGCGCTAAAGCACCCACATCGCCAGCGCCCTGAGTGAGTAAGAGATCTCCAGGCTTCAGCACATTTTTCAGCGGTTGTTCAACGGATTCATCCCGGGCAATAAAGACAGGATCAACCGCCCCACGTTGACGAACAGAGCCACACAAAGCACGACCATCAGCACCTGCAATAGGCTTTTCACCAGCAGGATAAACATCCATCAATAATAAGACATCGGCTTGTGACAATACCCGGACAAAATCTTCATACAAATCGCGAGTACGGCTATAACGGTGCGGTTGAAACAACATAACCAAACGTCGCTCCGGAAAGCCGTTACGAATCGCTTCAAGAGTCACTTCAAGTTCTCGCGGGTGATGACCGTAGTCATCCACCAACATGACATCACCATCTGCTAATGGAAATTCCCCGCAAACCTGAAAACGACGACCAACACCTTCGAATTTCTCCAACGCGGATTGCATTGCATCATCACTAACACCTTCATCATCAGCGACCGCAATTGCAGCTAATGCATTCAATACATTGTGTTTGCCCGGCATGCGCATACGAATATCCAGATCCGCTTTGCCATTATTGCGTTTCACAGTAAAGCGGGTATACATCCCATCCTGCGTCAGATTAATAGCCTGATAATCGGCATCATCAGAAAAACCGTAAGTCACAAACTGACGACTGATACGAGGCAAAATAGACCGGACATTTTCGTCATCAATACAGACAACAGCCAGTCCATAAAACGGCAGATTATGCAAAAACTCGACGAAAGTATTTTTTAACTTTTCAAAGTCGCCATCGTAGGTCGACATATGATCAGCATCGATATTGGTAACGATGGAAACCATTGGCTGGAGATGCAGGAAACTGGCATCACTCTCATCAGCTTCAGCCACCAAATAACGGCTTGCTCCCAGTCGGGCATTGGTACCCGCACTATTTAATTTGCCACCAATAACAAATGTCGGGTCAAAATTTCCTTCCGCCAGGATCGAAGTAACCAGACTCGTCGTTGTTGTTTTGCCATGAGTACCAGCCACCGCGATACCGTGGCGGAAGCGCATGAGTTCAGCCAGCATTTCAGCACGACGAACAATCGGGACACGTCGCTCAAGCGCTGATTTAATTTCCGGATTATTTTCATCAATTGCAGTGGACACGACCAACACATCAGCCTGCTCAACATTTTCACTGTCATGACCAATAAACACCTTGGCGCCCATACCAACCAGACGCTCTGTAACGGCACTCTGGCGTAAATCAGAACCAGTGATCTGGTACCCCTGATTCAACAACACTTCGGCAATGCCACACATGCCGACACCACCAATACCAACAAAATGGATGCAACGAATACGACGCATCTCAGGAATCAAATGGGTCAGTGTATTTGCTTTATGACTCACGACTAAATCTCTCAATCTGTTCCACTACCATCTGGGTAGCGTTGGGCATTGCTAATTGACGAGCAGTATCTGCCATCTGCTGCAATGCCATTTTATTTGTACTAAATTCTTGCCATTGACCAGCTAACCAGCTGGCGGATAAATCTTTTTGCTGACAAATCAGCGCGGCATTTTTGTCAGCCAGATAATTGGCATTGGCCGTCTGATGATCGTCTACAGCGAACGGAAAAGGGACAAAAATTGCGGCCTTACCGGCTGCTGCAACTTCAGATACCGTTAATGCACCGGCGCGACAAACAACCAGGTCAGCCCATTCGTAAGCGGCTGCCATATCATCAATAAAGGCCGTTACCCTGGCCTCAATTCCCGCCTGTTGGTACTTGCTCTGAACGTCATCGATATTACGCTTACCAGCCTGGTGCCATAACTCTGGTCGCAAAGATTCTTCAAGGCTTTGCATTGCTTCAAGAACATTCTGATTTAATGCCACAGCGCCCAGACTTCCACCAACAACCAATACTTTTAAACGTTGTTGAGCATCTGAAATCTGATTTTTAATTTGCTGTACATCTTTGCGTACCGGATTACCGGTAACCAGGGCATTTTCTAAAGCTCCGGGAAACGCCTGCATAGTGGTGTTTGATATTTTATGCAGTAATTTATTGGTCATTCCGGCAAACGCATTCTGCTCATGAATCAATAAAGGCACTCCGGCCAAACGCGCTGCTACCCCACCAGGACCAGTGGCATATCCACCCATACCCAATGCAGCAACAGGCTTCACCTTGTTAATGATTCTTCTTGCCTGCCATACCGCCTTCACGATGCGCAGCGGAGCCGTCAACAAACCGAGTTTTCCTTTACCGCGCAATCCAGCGATATCAATACAATGCAATGGATAACCTGCAGCAGGTACCAGATCTTTCTCAATACCTGCAGACGTACCCAACCAATGAATGTCATAACCTTTTTCGGCCATTTCTTTGGCAACCGCCAAAGCTGGAAATACGTGGCCACCGGTACCACCG
This sequence comes from Bacterioplanoides sp., assembly GCF_965219715.1. Lineage (GTDB taxonomy): Bacteria > Pseudomonadota > Gammaproteobacteria > Pseudomonadales > Oceanobacteraceae > Bacterioplanoides. Next base: position 4,386,145 of record NZ_OZ244785.1, on the reverse strand, counting down.
GCCATAAAGAGAATCGCTTTAGACATCAAACGGCTCCTCAGTAACAATATCTTTTTTCTTTTTCACCACTTTTGCTTTTTTCTTTTTTGAACCAGCAATAGGTTTCTCATCTTCGATAACAATAGAAGGGTGTTCGATTTCGTGAGATATGCGCATTACCACGGCCACCATCGCGCAACACACCAACAAACTACTGCCGCCATAACTGTAAAATGGCAGCGTTAATCCTTTGGTTGGCAATAATCCGATATTTACTCCGAGATTGATAATAATCTGCAACGCAAGCAATGCACCGATACCAATTGCAATATAAGAACCATACAACTGCCCGGCTTGTTGCGCTTTCCAGGCGACTTGCCAGATAAAACCAATCAAAGCCGCAAGCAGTAACAAAGCAACCACCCCGCCAAACAGCCCTGTTTCTTCCGCCCATATTGCAAACACAAAATCAGTGTGTGCTTCTGGTAAGTAGAACAACTTCTGCACACTCTCTCCCAGGCCAACACCGAATAACTCTCCACGGCCAAACGCTATCAGAGACTGGGTCAGCTGATAGCCTGTGCCGTAGACATGCTCCGGCGCCCATGGATCTAAGTAAGCCAATAGGCGCTCCATTCGATACGTTTCAGCGGTTAACACAAAACCACTGATAATCAGGGTGCCAATCAACAACAGAAAAAATTGCCCTGCTTTAACACCACCCAAAAACAACTGAACCAGAGCGGCGCCCATCAATACCACAACAGCACCAAAATCCGGCTCCAGTAGCAACAGTACAACCATCGCGCCCAGAATAATGAAAGGCTTCAGAAACCCCTTCCAATGCTGCTGTACTTCCTCTTTGCGACGAACCAGATAACCTGCAATAAAAAAGACAGCGGCTAATTTCGCAATTTCAGATGCCTGGATTTTAATCAATCCAAGGTTTAACCAGCGCTGACTACCATTCACTTCATGGCCAATACCCGGAGCAAAAACCAGAATTAATCCCATAAAAGCAAACAATAAAAACAGCGGTTCTGTCTGACTCCACCAACGCAGCGGAATCTGGCTGACAACAAAAGTGACGGCCACACCCAGCAATAAATACACGGCATGACGCATCGCAAAATATTGCTCATTGCCAGTGTAATATTCGGCGATTCCAGTAGACGCAGAAGCAACCATTAGCCATCCAAGGAACATCAGGCCAAGCCAGGGTAAAAACAGCGTCTCTTTCGATTGCCAGAACAAGCGGGCGAATAACTGCTGAAATGGCAGCGATTGCAGTTTTTGAGCAAACTCAACCATGGGCCACCTCTTGTGAATCATTCACAAGCTGGCGGAAATATTCCCCACGCACCGCAAAGTTCTTAAACTGATCAAAGCTGGCGCAAGCAGGTGATAACAATATCAAGTCATCTGTATTGGCATTTTCCAGTGCATACTTCCATGCCTGATCCATGGTTGTAAAAGTCTGCGTCTGACAATCAACCAGATCCTTTTGAATATTGAGTGCATCGCGACCAAACAATAAGGTTTCCGCTACGTACTTTTGACAAGGCTGAACAAGTTCGGCAAAGCTCTGATCTTTATCGACACCACCCGCAAGTAGCCAGATTTTTCCTTTACTGCTCGCTCCCAGCCCATTAATTGCTGCCAGGGTCGAGCCGACGTTAGTGCCTTTGGAGTCGTTGTAACAAGCTACGCCATTAATATCAGCGACCCACTGACAACGATGTGCTAAACCGGCAAAGCTTTTAATGGCCGCAAAACTATCGGCCAGTTGAATATTAAGCTGCGGAGCAACCGCCTGAACCAGAGCCAAAGCCGACATCACATTCGCTAGGTTGTGTTGCCCTTTGATTTTTATCTCATCCGCTGACAACAGCGGCTGGCTGCCGAAATAAATCCAGTCCTGGCCATCCACCTGACGAAGGCCAAATTCATCAGTTTCTGGTGCTTTCAAACCAAAACGAACCGCTGAGGAATCTGAATCTGTCTTCGTTGCTTCATCATCCTTATTTTCAACAACCACTGAGGCACCAGCAAAAATGCGTTGTTTTGCAACCAGATAATCTTCCATACCTGAGTAGCGATCCATATGATCTTCACTCAGGTTTAAAATAGTTGCGACAGCGGCATTTAGCTGAGTAGTGGTTTCCAATTGAAAACTGGATAATTCCAACACGTAGATATCAACATCGCTGCCCTTATCACTACCGTCAGCAGCCACATCAGCAATCAGATCCAGAGCTGGCAAACCAATATTCCCGCCGACCAAAGCTTTCACACCACAGCCGTTTAACATATCGCCAACCAAAGAGGTTACTGTGCTTTTGCCATTTGAGCCGGTGATAGCAACCACAGGTTTGGTGACAAATTCTTTAAACAGCTGAATATCGCCGGAGATTTTAACCCCAGCCTGAATCGCTTGCTGAATTGCGGTTTCTGCCAGAGCAACACCCGGGCTGACAATCAACTCGTCGTAATGACTCAGCAATTCGCCACCCAGAGCTCCGCAGAAAATTTCACTTTCAGTGAACTCCTGTTGAACGGCATCGAGGTTAGCCGGATTATCGCGGCTATCACACAGATCGAACGACCAACCACGACGCTGACAAAAACGCGCACACGACAACCCGGACATACCCAGCCCGATAATCATGCGTTTAGTGGTAGACGTTTTGGTCAGAGTCATTGCTCGGTTAATCCTTGCTTGTCGTTATCGAATTTTCAGTGTCGCCAGACCAATCAGCACCAAAATAATGGTGATAATCCAGAAGCGAACAATCACACGTGGCTCTGGCCAGCCCTTGAGTTCGTAATGGTGATGCAGCGGCGCCATGCGGAAGATACGTTTGCCCGTCATTTTGAATGACGCGACCTGCAAAATAACGGAGACAGTTTCTGCAACAAAAATACCGCCCATAATGAACAGGATGACTTCCTGGCGAACGATAACGGCAACAACACCCAACGCCGCACCCAGCGCCAGAGAACCCACGTCGCCCATAAATACCTGAGCCGGGTATGTGTTAAACCATAAGAAACCAATACCAGCACCAACAATGGCAGCACAGAAAATCACCAATTCACCAGCACCAGCAATATAAGGAATATGCAGGTAATCGGCGAAATTAACGTGTCCTGCTAAATAAGCGCAAACACCTAATGCTGCAGCAACCATTACTGTTGGCATAATCGCCAGACCATCAAGGCCGTCCGTCAGGTTAACCGCATTACTGGAACCAACAATCACAAAATAGGTTAAAACCAGAAACATCAAACCCAACTGTGGCATGACATCTTTAAAGAAAGGCACAACCAATTGAGTTTCTTGTGGGCTTTGAGCGCTGTAAAACAGATAAGCTGCGGCAATAATCGCGAACACCGATTGCCAGAAATACTTCCAGCGACCTGGCAAACCTCGGGAGTTTTTCTCAACCACTTTGCGATAATCATCAACCCAGCCAATAGCACCGAACGCCAGAGTGACCAACAGCACAACCCAGACAAAGCGATTCTCAAGATCTCCCCAAATCAGCGTACTGATCGCAATAGAAAGTAAAATAAGCACACCACCCATCGTTGGTGTTCCGGCTTTGCTTAAATGTGATTTTGGTCCAACTTCACGAATCGCCTGACCAATCTGGTATTCACGTAATTTGCGAATAACAACGGGACCTAACAGTAACGATACCAACAGCGCAGTAATTACCGACAAAATAGCCCGGAGTGTTAAATAATTAACCACACCAAAGCCCGAATGAAATTGTGCTAACCAGTCACCTAGCCATAGCAACATATCAGTTTTCCTCTTCCCCAATTTGTAATGCAGTAACGACTTTATCCATACCTGCACTACGCGACCCTTTTATCAGCAATACATCGACTGCTGAGGTCTGTTGTTTTAAGTAGTGAACCAATTCATCACGGTTCTCGAACCAGATTCCTTTGTCACCAAAGGCTGCTACGGTATTTTTATTGTATTTTCCGGTAGCAACCAGGCGTTTAATTCCCTGTTGTTGAGCGTATTGCCCTATTTTGTAGTGAATATTTTCCGCATCATCACCCAGTTCGGCCATATCGCCGAGTACCAGCCAGCTGTTTTCAGCATCGGCTAATACATCAATAGCAGCATAAACAGACGCCGGACTGGCGTTATAGCTATCGTCCAGAATGCGTTGACCTTGAGTACCATCACACCAGCGTAAACGCCCCTTAAAAGCTTCAGCGGTTTCAAGACCCTTAATAATTTTTTCCAGAGACATTGGTACTGCCAAAGCAGCTGCGACCACGGCTAACGCATTACGGACGTTATGCTCACCTAACAACGGCAAATTAACGGAGTGCGACTCACCATTTACCAGCAGGTTAAAGTGGCAACCCTGAAGATTGGTCTCGATATCTTCAGCACGAACATCGGCATCAGGCGACAAACCAAAACTGGTTACCGCAATACCCTGGCGCTCAGCACGTTGCTGCCAAACGTCATAAAATTCATCATCGCGATTTAAGATGGTTCGTCCGCCCGGGCGAACATAATCAATAATTTCACCCTTGGTTTCGACGATACCGTCTAAGCTGCCAAAACCTTCAAGATGTGCTTCACTGGCATTGGTTAAAATACTGACTTGTGGCTCAACAAACTGAGCGGTGTAAGCGATTTCTTTTAAACCACTGGCACCCAATTCGATCATGGCCGCTTCATGCTCTGGCTGAATTGCCAATAATGTCAGCGGTGCGCCAATATGGTTATTCAGATTGCCTTGTGTCATCCAGGTATTAAATTGCTGGCTTAACACATTGGCCATCAACTGCTTAACACTGGTTTTTCCTGCACTACCAGTCACTGCAACCACAGGGCCTTCAAATTGACGACGCTGAAACTGGGCAATCTGGCCAAGTGCTAACAAACAATCGAATACGCGAATTAATGGAAAACCGTTCAGATCATCAACACTTATATCTTCATCAATCAGAGCGGCAACTGCACCAGCCGCCTTGGCCTGCTGAATAAAGTTATGACCGTTAAAACGCTCACCTTTTAACGGAATATATAAATCGCCGTTTGAGATGGTGCGGGTATCAGTCGAAACGCCGCTGATTTCTATATCGGAGCCCTGAGCAAGAACACCTTTAATAGTTGGCAGGATTTCGCTGATCAGAAAAGACTTAAGCATCATGACCTCCCGCCTTTTCAAACCCCAACTGCAGCAAAACCGCCTCATCACTGTAAGGCTGTTTTACTCCAGCGATATCCTGGTAGTTTTCATGACCCTTGCCAGCAATCACAATCAGCTCGGCATCGGACTCACAAGCCAGCTGGATAGCCCTGCTTCTGTCATGCTCACAGGAAAATTGTTCTGCACCAGCACAAGTCAGCACATCAGAAAAAATCTGCTCATTGTTTTCTGTACGCGGATTATCATCGGTTAGCCAGACCGTCGCCTTACTGTTTAATGCAGCCTGAGCCATTAACGGACGCTTGCTGCGATCACGATCGCCACCACAACCGAACACCAGTGCGATGTTTTCGGCCGACTCATTCACCGCCTGCATAACATTGGTTAATGCATCCGGGGTATGAGCAAAGTCGATAACTGCTTGCTGAGTTTTTCCACTCACCTGGCGACGATAAAGCTCCATGCGACCAGCAACCGGCTGCAGCTTTTCTGCCGCCAACAATAACTGGTTAAAATCAAAGCCATGGAGGCATAAAACACTGATCGCCGCCACCGCATTAGCCAGATTAAAGTCACCAATAAGGGGTAAACGAATAACACCGTCACCCCAGGGTGAAACCAGCGTTGCTGTTAACAAGCCATTAGCGTAATTAATATCGGTATAACGAACCAAAGCGCCTGCGCTTGTACCGTAGGTAACAACATCGGCATTTACCGCAGCGTTTTTCGCCAAGCGTACGCCGTATTCATCATCAATATTAATCAGTGCATTTTTAACTGAAAAATCGGTAAATAAGGCGGACTTGGCAGCAAAATACCCTTCCATATCACCGTGATAATCCAGATGGTCCTGAGTGAGGTTAGTTAACACCGCAGTTTCAAACGCTAATCCTTCAATACGGCCCTGATGGATACCATGGGATGACACTTCCATTGCCACCAGGTCCGCTTGTTTTTGCTGCATATCATTTAATAAACGCGCAACAACGGATAAATCGGGAGTAGTATTTCGCGTTTCTTCAAGCTCTGGCCAAACACCGTTACCTAACGTGCCCAATACACCCGCTTGTTGATTAACAGCCACTGCCAACTGGGCGATGTATTGAGTAACCGAGCTTTTTCCATTGGTGCCGGTAACGGCAATCAATGGCAATTCATTATTTAAGTTATAACGGTGCTGCAACCACTTAGGTGTTTCTGACTTTAAATCCGGTGTAGAAAATACCGGCACGCCACCACTGACGATTTCGTAGCCAACACACTCGAATGCAATGGGCCCTTCAGCCAATACAGCGCTTGCTCCACGTTTAATGGCATCGTCAATATGAGTACGACCATCCTGCTGAGAACCACTGCGGGCGATAAATAAATCGCCCGCTTGTACATCACGGCTATCAACGTGGATATGGTTTATTTCACGATCCCACTCGGGGGGAATAAATAGACTTCCCTGAGTTAATGCAGATAACTTCACGCTGCACCTCGCTCATGTAATGGAAGTTTTTTGCCGGAAACGGCTGCTTTTTTCATATTTTTTTCGACGAGCAACTTCTTGATATTGCTGTTATCCGGAGCTACCTGACGCAAGCGTAATGATTGCTCCATAATTCTTGAAAATACCGGAGCGGCAACTTCACCACCGTAATATTCCTGGCCCTGCGGCTCATCCACTACCACCACTAACACCAATTCCGGATTGGAAATGGGTGCAACCCCTGCAAAAATGGCGGTGTATTCAGAATCTTCGTAACCTTCACTACCAACCTTATGTGCAGTACCGGTTTTACCGCCGACTCGATAACTTTCCACCCGTGCACGACGACCAGTGCCTTTTTCTGAAGTCACGGTCTCCAGCATACTTAATACTTGTTTGGCAGTACGAGCCTTCATCACCCGCTGACATTCCGGGCTGTTTTCGATGTTCTTCTGCATTAATAAGCGCACAGCCTGACGACAACCTTGCTGACTTAAACTGGTATAAGCTTGCGCCAGTTGCAACGGCGTGACAGATAAACCATAACCGTATGACATGGTGGCTAAACGCAGATCATCCATTTGTTCCGGATAAGGCAAACTGCCCACTGCTTCACCAGGAAAACCTAACGCAGAAGCAGTGCCCATACCGGCATCATGAAAAAAGCGCCAGATTTTATCGGCGCCGAGGTTATGGGCTAATTTTGTTACTCCGACATTGGAGGATTTGGTGATAATGCCGGTGACATCTAACTCACCATAATCACGATGATCACGAATGGTTTTATGTTTTACCCGCATAAAACCGGGTGCGGTATTAACCTTGGTCGACGGAGAGTAACGACCTGAATCCAGCGCTGCCGCCACCGTAAATGGCTTCATGGTTGAACCGGGTTCAATCAAATCGGCCAACGCACGATTACGCATGAATTCTGCTTTTAATTTGGCACGGTTATTCGGGTTATAGGATGGCTGATTAACCAGAGCCAATACTTCACCGTTACGCGCATCCAATAACACTGCGGATCCGGATTTGGCTTTATGCGAGGAAACCGCAGCTTTTAACTCGCGGTAAGCCAGATACTGCAAACGCAGATCGATGGTCAGATTTAAATCACTGCCAGGCTGCGGTACTTCATCCACTTTTAATTGTTTGATGACATTGCCATATAAGTCTTTCACTACCTGACGGGAACCTTCCGTTCCTTTCAGATAGTCATCAAATGCCAGCTCTAAACCTTCCTGACCTTTGCCATCAATATTCACGATACCCAAAGTATGTGCCGTTACTTCGGCTGCCGGGTAATAACGGCGGAAATCGTCATCGCCATACACGCCATTAATGCCCATTTTCAGGACACGCTGCGCCAGTTCGGGCTCAACCTGACGTTTTAAATAAATGAAAGAGCGGCCCTGGCTGGCCGCTCTTTCTACTTTCTTCAGTAGCGTTTTCTTTTTCAGGCCAAGAGGCTTGGCGAGTAGCGGAAGTTGCTGCAGATTAATTTGTTGCGGGTTGAGCCATAAAGTAATAACTGGCGTACTGATGGCCAGGGGTCGTCCATGCCGATCGAGAATTTTGCCACGACTGGCAGGCTGAACTTCAGAACGTACCGTACGTTTTTCGCCCTGCTCGAATAAAAACGGTTGATCAACCGTATGTAACATAACCAGTCTCGCCAGAACCGCTAACAACAAAGCAGCAAAAACCGCCATCACCAGCGCAAAGCGCCAGCGGGCAATTCCGCTTGTTGTTAACTCTTGTTGTTCCGTCACCGTCTGGCTCCGTTTTTTCTATTGTTTGTTTTGCTTTAATTACTGCTGCAACACCTGGATATCGGTCGCTTCAGTCATAGTTAATTGTTTGCGTGCACGTTGATCGATTCGCCCCAGAGCCGTCAGTGTGCTGATTTCCAGTAATAACCGGGTCTGCTCCTGCATTAAATCCATGCGAATGCTGTCCAGCTTCTGCCACTGTGCTAACAAACTGCGATGCTGATGCACTTGCGCCACCTGAATGCCTGCAGTGATTAACACCAGCAACCACAAAAAAACCGGTACCATTTTTAATCCGGCTTTTATGTTGATGACAGTTGTCATCAGGCCAAACGCTCGGCAACCCGCAACACCGCACTTCGGGAACGAGCATTACGTTTTACTTCTTCCTCGGTTGGCATAATGGCCTTACCAACCCGTTTCATGGTTTTACCCAGCTGATCATCCGTTAACGGAATACCTACTGGTACGTCCTTGCCTTTTTCCTGAGCGCGGATAAAGCGTTTCACCATGCGATCTTCCAGCGAGTGGAAACTGATCACCGCCAGATGACCACCAGCTGCCAATAGGTCCACCGATTCATCCAGCACATTTTCCAGATCGCCCAGTTCGTTATTCACAGCGATACGAATCGCCTGGAATGCACGAGTGGCCGGATGCTTATGACGTTCCCAGTTTGGGTTCGCCGCTTTTACAATTTCAGCCAGACGTAACGTGGTGGTGATAGGCTCTTCCGCTTGCGCTTTTTTCAGCCAGTTGGCGATACGTTTGCCGTAGCGCTCTTCACCGTATTCCTTTAACACCCGGGCAATTTCTTTTTCCGGAGTTTGCTCCAGCCACTCAGCCGCGCTGATTCCGGCATCCGGGTTCATACGCATGTCCAGCGGACCGTCACGTAAAAAACTGAAACCACGCTCAGCATCGTCGAGCTGGGGAGACGACACACCCAGATCCAGCAAAATCCCGTCTACCTCAGAAATACCTAAGCGCGCTAATTCGGTTTTCATCTCGGCGAAACTGGACTGCACAATCTGAAAGCGATTGTCTTCCTGCTCTAACTCTTTGCCCGACTGAATCGCCAGCGGATCTTTATCGAATCCAATCAGACGACCTTTGTCAGATAACTTGCTTAATAACAAACGGCTGTGGCCACCACGACCAAAGGTACCGTCGACATACACACCATCGAGGTTGGTCAGGCAACCATCGACCGTTTCTTCCAGCAAAACCGTAGTGTGTAAAAATTCTTCTAAATTCGTGCCTTGTAAACTCATAGTGACAAGCTCTGTAACTCTTCCGGCAGCTGATCTGGCTGGCTCACCATATCCAGGTAGTCATCGCGACGGCTTTCCCATTGAGCTTTGCTCCACAGTTCCAGCTTCTTGCCCTGACCGACCAGCACACTTTCTTTTTCTAAACCGGCGTATTCCCGCAAAGGTTGCGGTAACAGCACTCGTCCACTGCCATCCAGCTCCAGATCCGTTGCATGGCCAATCAGCAGTCGCTGAATTCGGCGGGCAACCGGGTTAAAGCTGGGCAGCGCTTCAATTTTCTTCTGAATCTCTTCCCATTCGTTAATGGGATACACCAACAGACAACGTTCTTCGGTATCAATGGTGGCCACCAAACGGGCGCCACAGAGCTCCGCCAGCGGTTCCCGATATTTAGTCGGGATCGCCAGACGCCCTTTAGCATCCAGATTGATCGTGTGTAGCCCCCGAAACATGTGTCTGTCCGTCTGTGACCTGTTGTTTATCTATTGGGTAATTCTCTCCGGTAGCGATAGTGAGTACTAACCTTCCCTGAATCTCCACTGCAGCTTAAAGAGACTCCACAATTACCCACTATCATCCACATAATGACACTATAGGAAGCACCCTGGCCTTTTGCAAGCTGGTGAAGTGGACGAAATTGTACAATTTTGCGTTATTTCACAATGACTTAGCTAAGTGGGAGAGAATGGTGGGGAATTGTGGCGAACAAAACCTGAACAGAGTGTTCCATCTAACGCGCATAGTTAAAGTAATTTCTGAAGTTAGTACCCACCAACTTTTGCTTTTAGAAATTTTAGCTATATGAAGTAATTACTAACTTCACCTCTAGCGCAGTTGTTAGTGAACACTAATGTAATGGTAAAACATTCACTAGGAATAAAGAACTGCAAAGTTGTGCGGAATTCCACTCAATTGCAGTCGCCAAGGCCTTAGCCCTTGGTTAACATGGCGCGCTGACATCAATCACAATCCATTTTCCAACCACAACCAATTCCCTTGCTATGAACATCGAACAAATCCAGGCCGCTTCCCTCAAATTACGCGATAACAAGTTGTTTGAGCTGTTTGTGGTGTCCGTCATCATCATCTCCGCATTGTTGATCGGCGCCAAAACTTATCCGATTCCGGAAACCGTACTGCAAGTAGTGACCTGGCTGGATGTGGGTATCACCTTTATCTTCCTTTTTGAAATCATTGTGCGCTTTATCGCCGAACCGAATAAGAAACGCTTCTTCCACAATGGCTGGAACGTGTTCGACACCCTGGTCGTGGTGGTCAGCCTGATACCAATCGAAAACAGCGATATGGCGTTGATCGGCCGCTTAGTGCGGATCTTCCGGGTACTGCGGATGGTATCGATCATTCCCGAGCTGCGAACACTGCTGAATTCCTTGCTGCGTGCAATGCCACAGCTGGGTTATGTCTTACTGCTGATGTTTATCATCTTCTATATCTATGCCGCCGTCGGTGCGACCTTCTTTGCTTCGATCAATCCAGAGTTGTGGGGCGATATCTCCATTTCGTTGTTAACCCTGTTCCGGGTAATGACCTTTGAAGATTGGACCGACGTGATGTACGAAACCATGGGCACCTACCCACTGTCGTGGATTTATTACCTCACCTTTATCTTCCTAACGGCGTTTGCCTTCCTCAATATGGTGATTGGTATTGTCGTGAATGTACTGGAAGACGAACACGCCCGTGAACGTGCCGAGCAGGAAGAAGCCGAAGGCAAAGCCACCATCGAAGATCTGCAGGCGGAAATTCAGGAACTGAAACAACTGATTATCAACCAGCAGGGCAAATCATAATGAAAACCATACTCACAACCGCCCTGCTGTTAATAAGCAGCCTGAGCTGGGGCTTCAGCTATACACTGGAAATCAGCGAGCAACAGATCCAGCAAAAGATCGATGCCCTGATGCCACTGGAGCGTAAGAAGCTGTTTTTTGTGGTCACCCTGAGTGATGCCAAAGTCGATCTGGTTGAGGGTAAAAACGAAATCAGCCTGTTTACTCAGGTACGCCTGGATGCACCCAATAACATCAGTGCGACTGGCAGAGCTGAAATCGCCGGTACCCTGATCTACAAAGCTAAGGAAGGTGCGTTTTATCTGAATAACCCCCAGATCAAACAAATCGAAATCGATCAGTTAGATCCGGGTCTGATGCCGACGGTAAAAAAGCTGGCACAAAACGCAGTGGCTAAATCTCTGGTAAAACAACCGGTTTATAAACTCAATGACCAGGATCTGAAGCAGAAACTGGCGAAATCGATGCTGAAGTCGATAAAGGTTGAAAACCAGGTTTTAAAAGCAACGCTGAGCGCGTTCTGAGCTCAGCCTTGACAATTCCTCCACCGAAATCAAAATGACAGCCAATTCCGTTTTGATTCGAAGTGAGTTCCATGGCTAATATCGCCAGTGAAGCCAAAATTGCACAGCGTCGCGCCGACATTCTCGGCGCTGCAGTCGAAGTGTTTGCCAGCAAGGGCTTTCACGCCGCCGGTATTGCCGACATCGCCAAAATTCTGAATATTGGCCACGGTACCATTTATCGTTATTACAAAAATAAGCGTGATATTTTTAACGCTATTCTTGCCGATTTATTGGCAGAAATGGCTGAAGTGGTGCAACAGGAGCCACCAACAACCAATTCTCTCAATGAGTATCAGGCCCAGCTGGAACGCATTGCTGATCATATGATGGCGATTTTTAATCGTGATCCACGTCTGGCAAAAATTGCCTTTTATGAATCCCTCGGAGTTGATGGCGAGATCCACGAATCGGTTGAGCACTTTATTTCCATATTTGCCCAGTTTACCCAGGCTTATATGAGAAACGGTGTCGACAAGGGTTTCTTACGCGCCAGTATGGACCAGAAAATTGCCGCCAACCTGATTACGTCCATGTTAATGGAGGCGGTGAAACAGGTCGCGATTGGCCAGTTCAGCGATGAAGAAATGCAGAGCTGGCGCCAGGAGATTATTCAGTTTGTGATTGGTGGCCTGGGCATCGTCAGCGAATAACCCCGGACTGTCTATTTAGCCACGGTGTTTTTTCTGCAGGCCCTGTAGAAAATTACGTAATACCTGATCCTGGCACTCGCGATAATGACGATGGCCAGGATTGCGGAAGAACGCACTGAGTTCAGCCTTTCCTAATTTAAATCCAGCTAACTCCAACAATTCAAAAATATCTTCTGAGCGCAGGTTTAACGCGATTTTCAGCTTGCGCAGGATGATATTGTTATTAATGCGGGCGTGGGCTTTTTTCCAGGGATCAACCGCAGGCTTCTTGCTTTTAGTAGATTGATCTGCGGCTTCAGACTGTTCGCGAGGGCCTCGTTTTTCAATAATAAAACCATCGAGAAACGCATTCATGCTATCGTCGTCGCAGCGAATATAACCTTCCAACTCTTCTTTTTTCAGCCATCCGGTTATTTGCTCCTGGCTGGCTTTACAGTCACCCAGAGCAAAGATCGCTATCATTTTTTTGTCGTTCAAATTAAAGGTGTAACGCAGACGACGAAGAATATCGTTATTAGTCATAAGCCCGGGTTTTAACGCAACTGTTGCAAAGCAGCCAGTTTATCAGGCTCCGCCTCAATTTGCTTTACTGCCAGCTTGTAGGGCCTGTGCAGGTGTTTTTTCAGGTAACGAGTCGCCGTTTTACGATCAATACCTTTTAGCTGACAAAACAGCGCCAGCACAAAAACATTATCGTATTCCGTTAACGCCGGCTGGCGATTGGCCATGGCGTTATAACAACTGCCACAGCCACCACGAATGGTATAAGAGGAATTAGCGAGCAACACACCAAAACCCATAAAACCGGCCAATAATTCACTGGCTTCGGCAAACAGGTTCTGACCACCCGGCGGCAATATCCGACCCTGAACAACCAGGTGCTGCGCCAACACATGAGCGTAACTGGCGGCCATATCTTCCGGCTTTAACGTTTGTTGAGGATTATAAAAAACCTGCAATGGCTGTTCGGTCTGAATCAGCTCTTTACCCGCTTCAACTCCTTGTGCTGTTGCAGCACTTGGTAAAGAGTCACGCAGAATCTGCTCCAGCTCAGGCTGGGGCGCAGGAGGAATCTGACATTGAGGATCTTGCTGTAACTGCTGACTGGATAACAACTGCAATGGCCAGTGATTCAAACCGACATAACGCTGAGTGTGCTGAAAAATATTGGCGGCTTTTTCTTCAACGCTGGACACTCTGCCAGGGAAAAATTCGTTACTTGGCAATACCAGCTGCGTGCGGTTAAAAAACTCATCGGCATCAAAATGTTGCAATGCCCAGGCAAAGGTTTCAAAAATCCAATCAGCCGTTTCCTGATCAACCAGAGGTTTGGATTTAAATAAACTCAGCACAATACAACCCTTAAAATTCTTATCAGATAAATCTTGCAACCCGAGCATTAAAACTGATTTGTCGCAGTGCTGAAACCGAAACTGCAATACGAATTGCCTGATCAATCGCCTCATCAGACTCACCCGCCGCTTTTAAACTGGCGATATGGCTGTTGTAACAGGCAAAGCCCTGGTTGATTAACGACACCGCAACACAGGCATAGTGGTAGCCGGTTTCATCCGTTACCTGCAGCTCAGGGAAAGGTCGCATTCCCAAGCTTTGTAAACTACCGCCGGCATCAAGCGGCTGAACATTCCTTCCCATAAAATACGGGTTAGTTACCGCCATACGACTGCTTGCTAACATCACCGCCTTTTGTTCGACCCGGGTCAGGTTGCCAACGGTGTCGTTCACCTGACCAACTGCACATTCGTCTTTACAGGCTAGCGCTGCCGCCCAGGCCACCAGCTTTTTATGACTCAGGCTCAGGTGAGATTCATGAATAACAGCTTGCTCGAATAGCTGACGCTGATCCTGCAGTTCCGGGATAGCGTCAAGCAGCTCGTGTGGATAAGACATGGGACACCCTCAAAACGATTGAGGGTGTGACATCTCTTTTCGCGCGAAGTTCACCACTCTTGGCGTTATTTGACCGAATTAACAAGCGAGGTTACTATTGATAAAAAACCTAATTCAAGGATTGAACATGACCGCCAAAGTATTTGTAAGCTACTCACACAAAGATGAAGCATTCAAAGAGGAACTGGAAGAGCAGCTAACACTACTTCAACGTAATAAACTTATCTCCTGCTGGAATGGAAGAACGAAATTGATGAGAACCTAGAGAATGCAGACATAGTCTTACTGCTAATAAGCTCAAGTTTTATCGCCTCTGAATATTGCTATGACATTGAAATGAAAAGAGCAATGGAAAAACATGACAGCCAGAATGCGTTAGTTGTGCCTATCATAATAAGAGATTGTGACTGGACAGAAGGTACAGTTTTTTCAAAACTCCAAGCAATTCCAAAGGATGGTGTCGCAATCAATACTTGGGAAAACCGCGATTCGGCCTGGAAGGATGCAACACAGAAATTAAAGTCCGCGATAACTAACTTCCAACCGTCATCAAAAATATCAGAAGCAATAGAAAAAGAGCTAATCTCAGCAACAGAAAGAACTTTAACTTGGCTGGATGACACCGAGATATTACTTTCACACAGAAAAGTCAATAAGGTAACCCTTCAAGATATCTATGTATCTCCAGACATTAGAACAGAAAATGAATCTGGGGAAATAGAGTACATAGACTCAAAAAATATATTAAAGAGAAAGGGCTACCACCTAATATCTGGAGAGGAACAGCAGGGAAAAACAACACTACTAAAAAGTATTTACCTGGATTCCTTACAAAAAGAGGTTATACCTTTATACATCGATGCATCAAAAATATCAAAATCAGATTTAGCGTACAACATAGAAAAACTAATAAAACTGCAGTTAAACAATATCACACTCGATAAGTTCATAAACACCGATAACAAAGTAATACTTATCGATAATATAGATAAAATCAAACTAAACGAAAAATACCGTGACAAGTTCATATCCGAAGTGAACAATGCATTTGACTACATAATCATAACTTGCCATGACTCATTCGAGTACGTCGCCTGTGAAATATCCGCCTTGGATAAATACAAGAATGCAAAAATAGTAGGACTTGGAAATGTAAAAAGAGAAGAGATTGTTAAAAAATGGATATCTCTTGGTATAGAAGAAAATATTAATGATGAAGAACTATATACACAATGTGACGAGTTAAAGAACCAGTTAGACACCGTCATAAAAAGAAATATAGTTCCAGGAAAGCCACTATACATATTAATGGTACTACAGAACTTCGAGGCAAGTGCGCAACTAAATATAGAACTGACCTCATATGGACATTGCTACCAGCAGCTTATCTACCAAGCCTTTGATAAAGCAAAAATTAAAAAGACCGACTTCCCCAAATACTTAAATGTATTGACTGAACTATCTTGGAATATTTTCAACCATGGAAACGATCTAAACTCTTATGAAGTAAATAGCTTTTTCGCGGAGTACTGTGAAAAGTTTTTAACCGTAGAAAAGAATGAAGTCATAGAGAAACTGGAAAAGCATTCAATATTAGCACATAAAGGGAACCGACTCGGATTCAAATACCCTTATATTTATTATTTCTTTGTAGCAAAGAAAATTGCAGAAGATTACAACAGTGACGACCATAGCATCAAAGGCTGTGTAAGCATGCTGCTAGAAAATCTGCATAGAGAAGATTTTGCTAACATTCTTATATTCATTACACACCACACCAAGGACTCTTGGGTTTTAAGTGAGATACAAGGCGTTCTAGATAACCTATTCTCTGAGAGTAAAAAAGCGACTTTAGCCAATAACACTTTAGAGTTTATGACAGACTTCATGAACTCAATACCTAAGTTGGTTTTAGAGCAAAGAGAAATAGTAGAAGAACGTAGAGAGCATAATAAAAGACTCGATGCTATTGAAAGGTTGGATGAAGAAGTCAATGACGATGAACAGCCAGAAATACTATGGAAGATAAATAAAACTTTTAAAGGGATGGAGATTGCTGGGCAAATTATAAGAAATCGCCATGCAATACTAACAAGAGATTCTCTGCAATCAATTGCCGACTCTGGTATATCATCCGGTTTGAAGTTTTTAGACTATTTCTTGACGATATCAAATACAGCGAAAAATGAAATTATTAAACTTATTTCATCTCATCTTGCTAAGAACCCTGATCTTTCAAACATTGAAATTCAAGAACATGCCGAATCAACGTATACGCATTTGACATATGGGGTAATAAATGCAGTTATTCGAAAAATTTCTTCCTCTATAGGATCGAAAGAGGCTTATGAAATCTATGACAAACTTGAACAAGTCGAAGGCTCTCCCGCATACACATTAATCAGGCAAGCAATTGAGTTCAAATTCAATCGAACTCTCAGTTTTGATTCAGTGGAAAAAACTGCAACGATACTAAAGAACAACCCTGTCTGTTCGAGAATTCTTAAAGAGCTAGTAATTCATCAAACCTATATGTTTCCTGTAAATTACAGGGTCAAACAGCAGCTATCTGAACTATTAGAAATTTCAGTTTCTGGCCAAAGGTTGATGGACCGAAAAAGCCGTGCCAAAGGCTAATCTTAATAAGGCGCTATATCGATAGCGCCCCAACCATCCCCGCTGTTAATAACGCCAGGTCGTCATCACTCATAATAAACTGCGGCATCACATACACCAGCTTGCCAAATGGGCGAATCCAGATGCCACGTTCAACACAAGCCGGTTGTAAGGTCGCCATATCTACTGGTTGTTTCATTTCGATCACACCAATCGCACCTAACACACGCACATCTGCCACGGACTCGAGTTCTCGTGCAGGCGCCAGTCCTTGCTCCAGGCCGTGTTCGATACGGCGGACCTGAGCCTGCCAATCGTTCTCTAACAATAAATCGATGCTCTCGCAGGCCACCCGGCACGCCAGCGGATTGCCCATAAAAGTCGGGCCATGCATAAAACAACCGGCCTCGCCGTTACTGATTGTTTCCGCCACATGGGTGGTGGCTAATGTTGCCGCCAGGCTCATATAACCACCGGTAATGGCTTTACCGACACACAAAATATCTGGTGTGATTTCAGCGTGTTCACAGGCAAATAATTTGCCGCTGCGGCCAAAGCCGGTAGCGATTTCATCAGCGATTAATAGCACGTCAAATTCATCACACAGGGCTCGGGCCTGGCGCAGGTATTCCGGGTGATAAAAACGCATACCACCCGCCCCCTGAACAATCGGCTCGAGGATTAAGGCTGCAATTTCATCGTGATGTTGTTCCAGCTTCTGGCGCAGCGGCTCGATATCCTCAGAGTTCCAGTCATCGTGGAAACGGGCCTGTGGAGCCGGAACAAAAAACTGTTGTGGCAGGATGCCGGAGAATAAGTGGTGCATACCACGCTGCGGATCACACACCGACATCGCACCTAAGGTATCACCGTGATAACCGTGCTCCAGCGCCAACATACGGTTTTTATGCGGCTTGCCACGGGCATGCTGATACTGAATCGCCATCTTGATCGACACTTCCACCGCGACCGACCCCGAATCGGCAATAAAAACCTTATCCAGACCTTCAGGAGTTAACGTCACCAGACGTTTGGCCAGCTCTACCGCCGGAGCATGGGTTAATCCACCAAACATCACATGACTCATTTGCTGCAATTGCTCGGTTGCTGCCGCATTCAAACGCGGGTGGTTGTAGCCATGAACCACACACCACCAGGACGACATGCCATCGATTAACTCACGGCCATCTTCCAGCGTCAGGCGCACACCGGAGGCACTTTTCACCGGCCAGATATTGCCCGGAGTCGTCATGGAGCTGTACGGGTGCCAAATATGCTCGCGATCAAACGCCAGGTCCACATTCGCTGAGTGGAAGTTGGATTCAGTGGCAGACATAACGCTCTCCTAAAACAATAAAGCCGGGCAACACAACCTGAGTACAAAACAGGGTTACAAACAATGGCGAGAAAATAACCGCAGACATAATGACTGTATTGCCACAAGCAGTAAACCGACAAACTACAGTCTAGTTGACCACTGATCAGTGCCGCTTATGATGTCTACTTTTTGATCGGTCGCCATGCCTGTTTATCAGGCTCAATATCGATAGCCCAACCCAAAGCGAGAAGTATGAGCTGGAATCAACGTATTCATCAGGCCCTGGAACAACGTAACGAACAACATCTGTTACGTCGCCGGGTATCCCTCGACAGCCCGCAACAAGCGGAAGTCGAGATTGATGGTCAACGTCTGATTAACTTCTGCTCCAACGACTATCTCGGCCTGGCCTGCGAAGGCGGTGATGCACTGGCCAAAGCGGCCAGCAAGTGGAATCTTGGCAGTGGTGCTTCCCATCTGGTATGTGGTCACTCAAGCGCTCACCACGGGTTGGAACAGGCGCTGGCCGATTACACCGGTTACCCTCGCGCCCTGCTGTTCTCCAGTGGTTTTATGGCCAATGTCGGAACCATCTCGGCGCTGGCACAACGCGGTGATCTGATCTTCCAGGATAAGTTAAACCATGCATCGCTGCTGGATGGCGCTCAACTGAGCCGCGCCAAACTGTTGCGTTATCGCCATTGTGATTACGCTCAGCTTGATGACATGCTGGCCAATGCGTCCGATGACAGCAGTGAAAAGCTGATCGTCAGTGACAGCATCTTCAGCATGGATGGTGATCTGGCCGACGTTGCTCAACTTGCCAATATCGCAGAGAAACATCAGTCGTTATTAATGATCGATGATGCCCACGGTTTAGGCATTCTCGGAGCAAAAGAAAACAATCAAGGGAATGGCGTTCGTGATCATTTTGGCCTGAGCCACCAGCAATTACCTGTTTATGTCGGCACATTGGGCAAAGCGTTAGGTGGCTACGGTGCTTTTGTCGCAGGAAGTGAAGAGCTGATCGATTATTTGGTGCAGTTCGCACGACCGTATATTTATACCACCGCGTTACCTCCGGCTCTGGCGGAAGCCATGTTGTTTAATCTGGAGTTAATGAAGCAGCCTGAACGACGTAACACGCTGAACCAGCATATTGAATATTTCCGCCAACAAGCGGAAAAACAGGCATTACCTTTAATGCCATCGGAATCCGCCATTCAGCCGTTATTAATCGGTGATGCTGATAAAGCCATGACAATCAGCGAACAACTGAAACAGCGTGGTTTATGGGTGAGTGCCATTCGCCCACCAACCGTTCCAGCAGGCAGTGCACGTTTGCGTATTACGCTGACCGCGGGTCACAGTCGTGAACAAATTGATCTACTGTTAAAAGCCCTTGCTGAGGTCATGCAATGAGCTGGACAGTATTAAACCAGGTTGAGTCTCAGACTCTTTACTGCTGGTTTCCCGGCTGGAGTTTTTCTGCCGAAGTTTTTTCGCCGCTTTATCAACAACTGCCAGGTTGTCATCTGGCTGCTGATTATATCGCTGCAGACAGCCTCGAACCGTACGCTGAAATTCTGGCTAACGATTTACAACAGATTTGTCTTCAGCAGTCGGCTGAACAAATCACCTTGATTGGCTGGTCATTAGGTGGTGCATTAGCGATTCATACCCTGAAGCAATTTCAGATGGTTTCTGATATTCCGGTTGCCTTGATCACCCTGGCAACCGGTGAGCGTTTTCTGCAGGAGCCTGAGGTTTCAGAACAAGGAATGGAACAGGAAACCTTTGCTGCTTTTTCTGAAAATTTGAAAAAATTCCCGGCCAAAACAACCAAACGTTTTTTAGGCTTGTGTACTCAATATGCAGATGCACCACGGGAATTAATGCGTGAGTTGGCGAATACTCAGCTGAGTGACGAAAAGACGTTAATCAAATCGTTAAGCTGGCTGAATTACCCAACTCTGCCGCAAGTTGATGCACTACAACGACACTGGTATTCAACGCAGGATGGTTTTAACCCTCGTCGTTTAACTCCGGCTTCGGAATCGTCACAAGCCAGTCATTGTTTCTTTTTAACAGAATCCGGCCAGAAGGAATTACTCAATTCGATACGATCCCTGCTATCTCAGGTGGATACAGGAGGAGCCTGTTAATGAAGGTTGTAAATATTGATTCGCTGTCTTCTCATAAAAAAAATGATGAAGGTCATTCTGCTCACAATGGCAGCCGCGATAAAAAACAGGTTGCCCGACAGTTCAGCCGTGCCGCACAAAGTTACGACAGTGCGGCAACGATTCAGCAACAGGCCATCGAGCGTTTATTAACTTTTATGCCTACTGCTGTTAATAAAGATCTGGGACATTGGCTGGATATTGGTTGTGGAACCGGCGCAGCGTTTGAACCATTGCTGGAAAAAGGCATTCAACATTTAACCGGTGTTGATCTGGCCGAAGGTATGCTGCAGTTCGCTCAGCAACAAAAATCAGATTCCGACATTATTAACCGCCTTGAATTTGTTCAGGCAGATGCTGACGATTTACCTTTCCACGACGGCAGTAAAAACGGCATTTTTTCCAGCCTGATGCTGCAATGGAGTGAAAACCCGTTACACACATTAAACGAATGGCAGCGGGTACTAAAACCGGGCTCTACTATGGCGATTGCCACTTTATTGCCGGGGACCCAGCAGGAATTAAGCGACGCCTGGCACGAAATTGATGAACGTCCACATGTGAATCAATTTGTCGAAAAACAGCGCCTGGTGGATATCTGTGCTCAGCTGAATCTGGAAATTATTACCCAGCATCAGGAATGCCTGACGGAGCATTATGATTCGTTAACGGAATTATTGCGCAGCTTAAAAGCCATTGGGGCGACTAACGTAAACTCTGGCCGAAAATCAGGTTTGGGTGGTCGTGCGGCATTAAAGCAGCTGGATCAGTTTTATCCGCGTGATAATAACGGCAAACTGCCGGTGAGTTATCAGGTATTTTGGCTGGTTTTACGCAAAGGCTAACCATATTCACAAGGCCGATACTTTCAGCCGCCGGATCGGTGGGCCATCCCTGGCCCTCGATCCTACCGCGACATCCTGTCGCTGCTATTGAAAGTATCGGCCTCGTAAATATTCGATGATCTGAATCTGTATTGTGGTGTTTGCTGCGAGACAGTCTGCCGCATGGACGCGGCAGCCGAGTTTACACGGACGTATTCACAACGTGTCGAGCAGTAAATATCACAATGCAGATTTAAAGAGGGAAATAATGAAACGCTACTTTATTACCGGTACTGACACTGACGCGGGCAAAACTCTAGTTTCCTCTGCCCTGCTGCAAAAAGCACAACAACAAGGCTTAACTACTTTTGGTCTAAAGCCGGTTGCCGCAGGTTGTGAATTAGCCGACAGCGATAACGGCAAAGAGTGGCAGAACGAAGATGCTCAATTGCTGCGCCAATACAGCACAGAACAACAATCTTATTCGACCCATAATCCGGTTGCTTTAGAAGCGGCTATTGCCCCACATATTGCCGCTGAATTAGAAAATAGCTCGCTATCGAAAGATGCACTGCTGAAAGCCTGCCGACCCGGGCTGAATGTCGAAGCAGATTTTCAGCTGGTCGAAGGTGCTGGCGGCTGGTTGGTACCCCTGAACAACACAGAAACTCTGGCGGACTTTGCCTGTGAATTAGAGGCCGAAGTTATTCTGGTGGTTGGTCTGCGCCTGGGCTGTATTAACCATGCATTACTGAGCGCACAAATGGTGCAAAACAGTGGCGCTAAGCTAGTCGGTTGGGTGGCTAATAGTCTGTCAGAAAATATGGAAGCCCAGGCGGGTAATCTGGCTTTTCTGACGCAGTGGTTCGATGAACAGAAGGTCAGTTTTATTGGTCATACACCCTTTATCAAAGGGATTGATCGCACAGATCCGGAACAGCTGCAAAAAATCACAGATTGCCTGACGCTGCCGTGAATATTGCGGGTGACGATTAATTCAGGGCTTTGCTATTATTAGTGAATTCTCAGCCGTGAAGCCGATCCATGGAAGACGCCATCAATATTGAACAGATTCAGCACTTTGTCCCGTTCGACGAATTATCCGAACAAGCGATCGAAGAGCTGATGCCTCATTTCCGTCAGCATGAACTGGGGGCAAAAAAGATTCTGTTTAAACGTGGTGTTCATGATGATGAATGCCACTTTTTACTGTCCGGCGAAATCGACCTGGCGGATGAAAGCTTTAATATCACCAAGGTAAAAGGTGATGACGATGAAAACTTTCTCGCCCTGGATGGCAGCCATCCGATTCATCGCTGTGCCGGCATTACCCAATCGGCGTGCACCTTCTTTTCGATCAAGCGCAAGTATCTGGAGTTAATCACCACCTGGGCGGAATTGCGCCAGTCTTATGAGCAGGAAGACGAGCAATCCGATTGGCTCGAAGCCCTGCTGACTTCCAACCTGTTCAATCGTATTCCTCCGGCGAATATCCAGCAGTTGCTGGCGAAGTTTAAGGAGCGAAGCGTAAAACTTGGTGAAGAAGTCATTAAAGAAGGCGACGAAGGCACCGAGTGTTACGTCATTAAAACCGGTAAAGCCGTCGTCACCCGAAAGCAAGGCAGTAAGCAGGAAACGCTCGCGGCCATATCCACAGGAAAGCTGTTTGGTGAAGATGCCCTGGTTAGTGCCATGCCACGTAATGCCAGCATTACCATGAGCAGTGACGGCGAGCTGATGGTATTAACCAAGGAAGATTTCGATACCCTGCTGAAGCAGCCAGTACTGGAATACCTTAATGAAGAACAACTGAAGCAGCTGATTGATGATGGCGACACCGGCACCGTCATTATCGACGTACGAACACCTCAGGAAGCATCAGCAAATCCGGTTCCACGCGCACGGAATATTCCGCTGGCGCAATTGCGTAGTCATCTCGACGAATTATCGAAAGAATTTGTCCATGTGTTAATGGGCGAAGGTCGTGGAGAAGCGGCGGCTTATATTCTCAGCGAAGCCGGTTTCCAGGCAAAAGTGCTGACGCTGGAGAATGAAGCACCTGAACACTCTTAAATCGTTTTCCGTGATTCAGCGGAGCACGACCATAAAAGCCACGCCATAAAAAGCCGACAATAAAAAAACCCGCCGTAGCGGGTTTTTTTATTGTCTGGATTTTCTTATCTGAGCAATCAGCCTTCCAGGTTATCCAGGAAGCGCTCAGCATCCAGCGCAGCCATACAACCGGTTCCGGCAGAAGTAATCGCCTGACGGTAGATATGATCCATCACGTCACCTGCAGCGAAGATACCTTCAATACTGGTTTGTGTTGCATTACCTTCGGTACCGCTTTGAACCTTCAGATAGCCATCTTTCATATCCAGCTGGCCGTCGAAAATACCGGTGTTCGGCTGGTGACCAATTGCCACGAAGATACCTTCTAAATCCAGCTCTTCAGTCTCACCGCTCTCACGGTTTTTGATACGCATACCGGTTACGCCCATGTCGTCACCCAGTACTTCATCCAGCTCGCTGTTCCACTTAATGGTAACGTTGCCGTTTGCCGCTTTATCCAGCAGTTTATCGGCCAGAATTTTTTCACTGCGGAAGCTGTCACGACGGTGAATCACAACCACTTCTTTAGCGATATTCGACAGGTACAGCGCTTCTTCAACAGCGGTGTTACCACCACCAATCACAGCAACACGCTTGTTGCGGTAGAAGAAACCATCACAGGTTGCACAAGCGGATACACCTTTACCTTTAAAGGCTTCTTCACTTTCCAGACCCAGGTATTTGGCAGAAGCACCAGTACAGATGATCAGGGAATCACAGGTGTATTCACCGCTGTCGCCCTTGAGGCGGAATGGACGCTGCTGCAGCTCCACTTCGTTAATCTGATCAAAGATAATTTCAGTGTCAAAACGCTCAGCATGGGCTTTCATACGCTCCATCAGCGCAGGACCCTGAACACCGTCGTTATCACCTGGCCAGTTATCAACATCGGTCGTTGTTGTCAGCTGACCACCCATCTGCATACCAGTAATCATCACAGGATTCAGATTAGCGCGCGCAGCGTAAACTGCTGCTGTGTAGCCCGCAGGGCCAGAACCGAGAATCAATAACTTAACGTGACGTGCTTCGCTCACCTTGGTGTCTCCAAATCCACAATATTCAAATTCGATCAGCATTATAGGGGTATTGATGGCGTGGCCCAATGACTTTCCCGGTCTGATCAAGACTAATATTGACCAAGCTTATCGCTATTGGTTTCAAGCGTTAAATTAATATTCCTAATCTATCTATATAGACAAGCTATTGCTGCGCAAAAATCAGCCTGACTTCTATACTTATAAAAATACAAGGAGTATCCCTTCCGCTGCTTGATTCAGGTACCTTGGTGTTACAAGTTACAAAGTAATCAGATAGCATTTTTTGTTGGTATTTCAGGAACTTAAAAAGTCATCAACAGAGCCGGATTGGATACGTCAATTCTTATGCGTTGTTGTCGTTCAGCTTCTGCTGCACCATAGCGTCGCAGGAAAAATCAACAATAAAAGGGTTGCCTCAACATGCAAAAGCGGCAAGAAATCCAGCAGAAGTCCCGGCTAGGAACACTGTTAATCCACAAAGGACTGATTACACGCCAACAACTGGATCAGGCTCTGACTCACCAGGCCAAAAGCGGAAAACGTCTGGGTGAGGTGTTAGTTGAAAACAACTGGATCACCGAGAAACAACTTAACAAGGTATTGAAGAAACAGTCACGCTACCGCCTGGTTGCTGCTGTGAGCGCCATGTTGTTAGGTCCGATTCAACCCTTTATGGCCAGCGCCAATGCTGCAATCGATGACAATCGCGCCATCGCTGAGCAAACTCTATCTGAACGTACCGGGCTACAAGCCATCTCCGACTCCGACCTGAGCGCTGTTACCGGTCAGTCGGTTGGTTCCAACTATGACAAACTGATCGACATTATTAACGGCAGTTCTTCTGCGGAAGACGACATGGCACTGACCAGCCTGGAATCGCTTGCCGGAGCGCTGATACCTGGAGCCAATCTGCTGGAAGCAGATATGGAAATCAGCGGCATCGAATACGAACCAGGTCCAAAGACCACCCTCAACGCTGACGGTTCTCTGGACGTTAAAGTACCAACTAAAATTAAACAGATTGCCTTTAAAAACGTTCGCGTTGCCGGCGCCACAGACTCTCATTTCGGGGATGTGACCATGAGCAACATTAACCTTGAAGGTGTCGACGTAAAAATCCGCTTACGCCCATAGTAATTCGCCAACACAAATAAAAAGCCGGGAAATGATATGTAACCATTCCCCGGCTTTTTCATGCCTGAAGAAAAGAGCTTATTTCAGGAATTTGCCAATCAGCTCTGCTTTCTGAGCATCAGATTGGGCTGCAATCTCAGTTAATTGCTGACGCTGGGAAGGCGTTAACGCGCTAGCATCCCAGTTCGATAAAATAGCGTTATTAACCAGATTTGAAGGCTCCTTTGCGATATGCTCAATCAACGATTGGCGATAATCAGGATTGCGACTTAGCACTGCACCGGACGCATAACGTTCTTTACTGGAGCCATTCGCCAGAGAATCCACCATTTTATTTTCCAATCCGGAAATATTGGCATTACCTGCCGCCAGGATTGCACTGGCAGACTGATTACCACCCTGCTCAATCGTGTCACTCAGTTGTCCTTTCAGACGATCCTGTAATCCGGATGTACTTTCACCCGCGGCTTCCAGAGTTTTAATCGTTGTGCCCATATTAATCAACGCGTTATTACGAACGTTAGCCGATTCATCAGTCTGATTAGCCAATGCCGAAAAACGATCAAACGACTGTTGAGTTACCTTGTCGTTACTCGACAGCGAAACCATCAACCTTACTTTCTGCAGATCCGCAGCCGTTCCCGCCTGTAACGGCATGGCGGCCAGGGTATCCAGCATAAAAGCTTCAGCGTCTTCACGACCCGTTAGTCCAAGCGCAAAAATTAAATCACGTTTCGTGGCGTCATCAAGATTGCCCTGCAACAAAGCATCGCGTGTATCATCGGCAGAAAAGTTATCCAGCATATAGTTAGCAGCCTGCTTCAGCGCCGCCACATCTTTACTGCTATCAAAGCCCGCAATGGCCTGCCACATTTGTTGCTCATTTTCGATCCCGGCAGTGACGTCATCACCATTAACCTGCTTAACATTCCAGTGATTACCGCTATTGGCGTAAGCACTGTAATCCAGCTGGCTGAGATCTTTTACCGCAGGAATTCGCTCAGCTTCTATACGAAAACGAATAAAGCCCTGGTGGCCCGCTGCCGTAATGGCCTGCTGCTCGTTCGATACCAGTGTTTTAGGTAAGCAGTGACTGTCCAGAGTCACCTGCCAGTCACTTTTGTACTCGTTAAAGGAGTTTACGAATTTATCGATATTAGCCGTTGTCGGGAACACTGCACGCTCGACGCTTCCACCATCATGACGATAACGATAAGTCCGCTGCATCGCGTCGTAGGGGAAAAAATAGTTATCACGGTCATTACCGACCGACAATGCCTTAATCAACTGAGACAAAATCGCCATTGGATGCCGCTCAATCAACCCCAGTGAATTAAACGAAGAAAACACCAGATATTGATCAGCATTGGCTTTGGTCAGAAACAATACATCGTGTAACGGTAAGTCTCCCTCACCTTCATTCACACGAATGTCGTCAGCAAGTCCTTTAACGACATTATCATTGGCTTGCTGTAAGTGCGCATTAAAGCGCAATCGTGAGTCATAAACAGCGCGATCATTTAATTCAGACGCAACTGTGACGGTGACCCGGTAAGCAACATTCAGGGATTGCCCGGCAGAACAGGAAAAAGCCATCAGTTGCCCGGAATCGTCCAGATCTTCGACATTCACGTATTCAGGCGCTCCGGTCGGTAGCGACTGAATATAAAGATAGAGTGCGCCAGCTGAGATCAGCAGCAGTGAGACAATTACAATTATTATTTTTTTCAGAATAGCCATGTCAAAACCTGATATAAAAAAAGCCCTTTGGCTGCTTATAAGAGCGGCAAAGGGCTTTATATCATGCTTAATACAGAGATGTACTAAACGTTCAGCAGATGATTACTGTGCAATCGCCTGAGATTCTTCACGTACAAACTCAACTGCATTGTCTTCTACGCCGGTCCATTTCAGATCAGCTTCGTCGCCAAATGCGTTGATATCGATACCTAATACTTTCAGGAAGGTGTTCACATAACCGTTACCTGAGCTCAGTTCACGCTTCAGAGTTTCGGTTTTGTAAGTTTCGTAGCCACCTTCGGACGCTTCACGCACACCTTCTTCAACGGTGTAAGGCATCGCCAGATCCATCACCCACAGTTTGAACTCAGCACCAATCTGCAGCAGATCCGGGATAAAGTTCAGGATAGAAGTGATGCGCAGGTATGCGGTAGAAGACAGCCACAGTTCCATGCGAGGAATCACTTCCAGGCTGGTGCTGTTTGCGTGCTGCACGTCGTTGATGATTACCGGAGGCTGAGCACGATCAACAACCGATTCCAGAGTTGTCTGAGCGCTCAGGGTGGTACCCACGGTGCCGTAGATACGGAATGGAATCAGCTCGTATACAGACACAGTCATAATACCCAGATCAACACCCGCCAACGCATGCAGTGCAGGATCGAAGCTACGGGTAGAGGCTTTAACTGTGATGCTTGGCTTCATCATCAGGCCAGCGGTTGCAACCGTACCATCATCCTCACAGCTCAGTTCGGCAGAGAAGTCGAACAGCACAGTGTCAGACAGAGTTGGTACAAACCAGGCTTTGTTTTCGTCTTTAATCTGATCAGAGATCGCACCAATAATAGCGCCACCAGCAGCATCAACGCCTAAACCACCCAGGTTTGCGGCATCAGGAACCGGCACACCGGCAAAACCTTCAATCGCGTCCAGACCACAAACGATTGGTGCAAAAGACATATCGGTTTTCAGAGTCGGAGTCTGACCTTCTGGCACAACGATACCGCCCTGACCAGCATTCGCCAGTGCAGCTGCGTGTTGATCACCAGCCTGGTTACGGATACGGCTTGCCATACCGGCACCAAAACGACCGAAACACATTGGACCCACACCTTTGAAGGTATCAGCACATGGCTCGTAACACAGACCAGCTTCGTTCACCTGACCAGATGGGCACTGCTTAACTTTGCGTTCCTGAATCCAGGATTTTTTAGTAATGGTTTTAGGCCACCATTTCCACAGCGTACAGAAAGCACCGGTGTCAGAATAACCCGGAGGGCACTGCTGCCAGCACACACCACCGACAGAGCTGAAGCCTGCAGGACAGTCTTTGGCACACAGACCAGCATTGTTGCTGTAACCGGTTGGACAAACACTCGGTATTTTGCCGACGCCGCGGCTGTAAGCCCATTCTTCAAATGGACGTTCAATTTTTTCAACACTGGTATCGATCTTATCTTTGACCTTACCAATAACAGACAGGAACTTGTTACCTTCGGATTCACCGCCAACCGCTTCAACTTCAACCGGGTAAATTGCGCCCTTGGAAGCATCGGTAGCAGCCATACCAACCTGAGTCAGCAATGCTAACGAGCAGATGGCGAACAGACGTGTGATGAGTTTCATTATTTTTATCCTCCACATTTTGTGGCAATAAATTATTAGTGTTGCGCTGTTGAGTCCAGCGTCAGAGGTGTGAATCTGTGCCAATAATCTACAATTTTAAGAATTGCGTATGACCAAATATGCCACCCTGAACTTTAGTACCATTTTTAAGAAAAGAGCAAAAAATAAGGCCACATCGCTGTGGCCTTAATCGTTACGCTTTTGGCGCGAGAGGTACCGGATTGCGAACTCCGGTTACCGGACCACCGGCTTCGCTGACACGGTTAGCGCCGTTGTCAGTTTTGTAGGAAACCTTGTGGTAATGAGCCGTACTTTGCTTCTCGATGGTATTAACGAAATACCAGTCAGCCTGAGCACGTTCTTCTGTTACATCCAGAATAAAGAAGCCGTGGTGAACCATTTCACAGTACTTCAGGTGTGGGCTGGACACTTTCAGAGCCGCAGCAGCAACGTCACCAATAACCGGAGGCAGAGCCGGAGAGGTTACCGACGGTGTTACGAACTCAACACCCAGAGAACCGTCACCGGTTTTGCCGTTGTATTTCTTACGATCGTATGGATCCTGTGCCAGATCAGCCACCCAGGTCGAGTGAATATCACCAGTCAGCACCACAAAGTTGTCGATGTTGTTGTCTTCCAGGTGGTTAAACAGACGACGACGGGTTTCGGTGTAGCCGTTCCAGGTATCCAGGAAGAAAGACGCACCACCGCCCAGCTTATCTGGCAGAGCAACCGGTCCGATGTGCTGGATCTGAACCTGCTGACCACAGATTTTCCACTTAGCATTCGAAACAGACAGTTGGTTGTGCAGCCACTGTTCCTGGTCGAAGCCCAGTAACGTACGGTTTGGATCGTGACGCTCTGACTGAGTGAAGAAACCAACCTGTTCATCACGGCCTTCAACACGGGTATCCAGAATCATCAGGTCAACCAGGTTACCGAATTGCAGTTTACGGTAAACCGCTTCCAGATCATCTGGCTGGTTACGGATTGGCATCCACTCAAAGTAAGCTTTTTTCGCCGCACGCTTACGCGCGTAGAAATCACCTTCGCTGTCATCGTGATTACCTGCACCGTCTTTATAGGTGTCGTTGGCAAACTCGTGGTCATCCCAGGTTACGATAAACGGGTACTGTTGGTGTACCGCCTGCAAATCCGGATCACGCTTGTACAGATTGTGGCGCTGACGATAATCCGACAGAGAAACGATCTCGTGTTTCGGCAGCAATGCACGCTCAGCTCGCAGGTCTTTATCGTCGTACTGACCTTCGCCGTATTCATAGATGTAATCGCCCAGGTGAACAACCGCATCCAGGTCGTTACGCTCAGCCAGCACTTTATAAACGTTAAAGTAACCGTGCGGGAAGCTGGAGCAGGAAACAACAGCCAGACGCAGACGATCCAGGCCCGTTTCTGCAGCAGTCTTGGTACGGCCAATGGCGGACTTTTTGTCACCCGCTTCAAACTGGTAGTAGTACCAGCTGTCTGGCATCAGGCCATCAACGTCTACTTTAACGGTGTAATCACGATCGGCATTGGTTGAGAAAGTACCACTGTTTACTTCATCGGTCATTTCTACGTCACGACAAATGCGCCATGTCACATCAATAGCTGCGTTTACTTTTGGTGAAATACGGGTCCAGATGATTACGCTGTTAGCCAACGGGTCACCGGAAGCAACGCCATGACCAAAATCGGCGATGTCTTTATTTGCCAATGGATCAGGCGTTGGCTTGGATGACATAGCAGCTGTTGGGCCAGCAACGGTAGCAGCGGCACCGGCCAAACCCAGATTTTTTAATAACGAACGACGAGAAACAGACATAACAACTCCCTTTGCGGCACTCTCTCAAATGCCGCTGTTTTTTAATTGTGGTGATTATTTGCGTAGTGTTCTGAACCGCTTACTGGCGGTTCAGGGTCTTGCTAAAGGCAGCTTCGTACTCGCCGCTTACCTTATCTACGGTATATGCGGTGCCACGGAACTCGTCGCCTTCAATTTCGATGTAGAAGAAACCTAACACGCCGTCTTTCTGCCAGTATGATGGGTTCTTCGTGCCTTTCAGATCACGGGTTTTTGCGCCAGCACCGGAAACGATGTGGAAGGTCTTGCCGCAGCTATCGGTTGGTTTCAGCCACTGCAGCTCATGGTCATGACCAGCGATCATCACATCAACACGGTCACACACATTGTCTTTTAAGAAGTTACGGTAAATCACACCTGCGCCCGGGAAGCCGTCATAGATACCAGCGTTACCGTGCTTACCATTAGACAGGTAGGCGTGGTGAGCGAAAGCAATTTTCCACGGAGCTGTTGAGTTCTGAATACCCAGATTGAACCAGTTCGCCTGCTTCTTGCGGTATGGGAATTGCCAGTATTCCGGGTCAGCATCCGCTACACCGGCTAACGGGTTAGAATCCAGAGCAAAGAATTCAACCAGTGGGTTCACATCACCCTTAGGTGCACTGAAGTTGTAGTAACGTGCTGGCATATTCCATTTATTGCTCGGGCGATCAGACTTGTAGTGATACGCCACCTGCACATCACCCTTGTCGTTGTTCAGACCGTCACCACCAATGATCCAGCTGTTATCGTGATTACCCAGCGCCATGTAGAACGGGAAGTTCAGATCTTTGTAGGGATCTTCGAATTTGGTTTTGAACTGAATGTCGTCGGTTGAATCAGCACCCGACTCATAGACGTTATCACCGAGGCCAATTGCAAAGTCACAACCACGCTGCTCACAGACATCTTTCATGACCGCAGCCACTTTGTACTGACCGTCTTCACCGGTACCCATATCACCAATAGCGATAAAGCGAACCACTTTACCCGGAGCTGGTGTTGGTTCTGGTGCAGGGGCTGGTTTCTTCGACATGGCGACTGCCGTTGAGCTCATCAAGGTCGCAGCGATCATGCTGGACAAGATCACGTGGTTCATTATTGTATCTCCGGTGAGTTTTGATGCGGCGCAGATTAGCGGCCAAATGTTACATCAATGTTATTGTTATATTTCATACATTCTTCTGACCCAGATATTACTCAGCAGAATGTCATCAGACCGAATCTGAGCATATCTGCTGAAGCCTTTAAAGGACGTCCCGAGCCAATATGAACACTCGTGCCACTTTCATTATGGACGCCTCCGTCATTGCCATGAATCGTCTGTATAAAGCCAGCCAGGACAGTGGCCGCGCTGCACCTCATAATCGTCTGATCGGCCTGCAACAGCAGGATGAATTAGTCTGCGGGGCTCGGTTAGTGGAATACTCACAACACTGGCTGTTACGTAATCTGTGCACCCTGCCATCCCGGCGACAACAGGGGTTGGCGGCTTCACTATTGCAGCAACTGCCTAAGCTGGAACTGAGCAAGCCCATCATTACCTTTCCGCTGCCACATCTGGATGCTTTTTATCTTAAGCATGGTTTCGCCCCTTACGACCCACAACAGCTGTGCCCGCAACTGCAGCAACTGTTGCGACAAACCCGACGTAAGCACAGCGGCATTCAAGCCATGGTAAGCCAGCCACAACTCGGATAGACTCCGGCGCCTCTCACATGTGATCCACCTCGTTTATGCATGTGCAGAAGCATTCAGCAATACCATTGAAATAAGATTAAGCAGAAGACATTCGTTATGGCTAAGAACAACAAACTCAGTAAAGCAGTTGGCTTCGTTCAGAAATTACCGAAGTCCTGGCAAACACCGGCTCTGTCCTTCGTGATGGGCAGAGTGATTCCATTCGCTGGCACTTCCGGTACCCGCGTTGAAAAGCTGACACCGAACGAGTGTGTCATCGTAATGCGCAATAAAAAGAAGGTTCAGAACCACATTGGCTCGGTACACGCTGCCGCCATGGGCCTGCTGGCTGAATCCGCTACCGGCTTTATGACCGGTATGACGGTTCCGGATGATCGCATCATTGTGATCCGTACCATGGAGCTGGAATATCAGAAGCGTGCGACCGGCGATATGAAAGCTGTTGCCAGCTTCTCGGATGAGCAGGTGAAGTTTATCCAGGACAACCCGAAGGGCGACATCTCTGTACCGGTTGTTATTACTGACGCCACCGGCACCGAAACCGTTAAGGCGACCATGGTTTGGGCCTGGACGCCGAAGAAGAAGTAATTCTTCGCTATCAGCGCCCGGTTTTAATACCGGGTTGCTGCCTGTTTTTATCGAGTAAAAACTCAGCAAACGCCCGTTTTCCCCAATCTCCCGCCTTCAGCGCTGATTTTGAGCAAATTAACCACAATGTCATACACACTTGCGGCTTCTGCGTATTGTGTTCTCAGCAGTTACCGCCGACAATAGCCGGTTTTGACGAACTGGTCAGATAACTCGCCAGATTCCAATAACTTACGGCATAGTGTGCATGAACGACTCCAAAACGGCCCTTCAACTGATAGACATCCATAAATCCTATGGTGAGCTTGAAGTTCTGAAAGGTGTCAGCCTTGAAGCCAATACCGGCGACGTTATTTCCATTCTCGGTTCCAGTGGCTCAGGCAAAAGTACCCTGCTGCGTTGTATCAACCTGCTTGAAAAGCCTAATCAGGGCCAGATCATTATTGGCGGTGAAGAGTTAGGTCTGAAAACCAACAAACAGGGCGAACTGGATGCCAGCAATCATAAGCAGCTGGAAAACATGCGCTCTCGTCTGGGCTTTGTATTCCAGCAGTTTAACCTCTGGCCACACATGACAATTCTGCAGAACATCATCGAAGCACCGGTGAACGTTCTGAAAATGCCAAAAGCGGAAGCCATTGAGCGTGCCCGCGAACTACTGAAGAAAGTAGGACTGGCCGACAAAGAACACGTCTATCCCGGCAACTTATCCGGCGGACAGCAACAACGTGTCGCGATTGCCCGTACCCTGGCGATGGACCCTCAGGTATTACTGTTTGACGAACCAACTTCGGCCCTCGACCCGGAGCTGGTGAACGAAGTGCTGGCAGTGATGCGCGAACTGGCCGATGAAGGCCGAACCATGCTGATTGTGACTCACGAGATGCGCTTTGCCCGCGAAGTATCCAGCAAAGTGGTGTTCCTGCATCAGGGCCAGATCGAAGAGATCGGTACTCCGGAACAGGTATTCGATAACCCACAGTCGCAGCGTGTCCGCGACTTTATGGCCAGCCACCAGTAATCTGGTGGTGTAATAAAGAAAGTGTCGTAATAACGGTTGTTGACATAAACAGCGTCGGCCAGGCTGACGTTTAAAAAATAACTCTAAGCAAATAACTACTCTGAGGAATGATTATGATCCGTAAACTGATGACCGCCGGTATCGTACTGGCTTCTCTGTTTACTGCACCAGCAACTCTGGCTGCAGATAAAATCCGCATCGCAACAGAAGGTGCTTACGCGCCGTTCAACATGGTTGATAAGAATGGTGCACTGGTTGGTTTTGACGTTGATATCGCCAAAGCGCTGTGTGCTGAAATGAAAGCAGACTGTGAAATTGTTGCCCAGGATTGGGACGGTATTATCCCGGGTCTGCGTGCTCGTAAATACGACGCCATCATTGCTTCCATGTCAATCACCAAAGAGCGTCTGCGTGTTGTCGACTTCTCTGAAAAATACTACTCCAACGTATTGGCGTTTGTTGGCCCGAAAGGCAAGGCGCTGGATACTTCTGAAGAAGGTCTGAAAGGTCTGACTGTTGGCGCTCAGCGTGCCACCATCGCCGGCCAGCGTCTGGAAGATGTTTATGGTGACGTGGTTAAAGTAAAACTGTACGACACCCAGGACAACGCATACCTGGATCTGAATTCAGGTCGTTTGGATGCCATCCTGTCGGATAAATTCCCGGCTTACGACTGGCTGCGTACCGAAGACGGTAAAGGCTTCGAATTTAAAGGCGCTGACATCGATATCGACGACCAGATTGGTATCGCCGTTCGTAAAGGCGACAAGCTGAAGAACAAACTGAGCGCTGCGATTAAGGCCATCGTTGAGAACGGTACTTACGCAAAAATTAACGCTAAGTACTTCCCGTTCGACATTTACTAAGTTAAACCGAACTGAAATCAGCCCGGCTTCTTAACAGGAGCCGGGCTGATTTTTTTCATTTATCTGCAGGATTCCACTATGGATCTACAAGGCTTTGGCCATTTGCTGCTTAGCGGCGCCTGGATGACGATACAACTGGCACTCGCCAGCCTTGTTATTGGTCTGATCATCGGCTTGATTGGTGCTTCAGCGAAACTTTCAAACAATCGTGTAGCCCGTGGTTTGGCCACGACTTACACCACTGTTGTGCGTGGTGTACCTGAGTTGTTACTGGTTTTAACCCTGTATTTTGGTGGTTCACAGATTTTAATGTGGATTGCCGGTTATTTTGGCTACGACGAATACATTGAAGTCGGGCCGTTTGCCGCCGGCGTTGCCGCGCTGGCTATTGCCTTTGGTGCCTATGCCACCGAAGTGTTCCGTATGGCGATGCTGGAAATCCCCAAAGGCCAGTGGGAATCTGCCCAGGCCATTGGCATGACCCGCTTCCAGACTTTCTTCCGCATTATTATGCCGCAATTGTGGCGCTACTCCCTGCCGGGACTGGGCAATCTGTTCCAGGTGTTATTAAAAGATACCGCACTGGTTTCTGTGGTGGGCTTAAATGAATTAATGCGCCAGGCAGCGGTGGGAGCTGCGAACACCAAACAGCCTTTTGACTTCTATTTAGCGGCGGCGGTGTTGTATCTGGGCCTGACATTAATTGCGACATTTGTTACGGCTTATCTGGAGCGTTTAAGTAAGCCAGAGCAATACAAGCAGGCCAAACTCAGTGGAGGTAAAGCATGAACTGGGAATGGGACGTTATCTGGCAATATCTGCCAAAACTGATGGAAGGTGCGTGGTTGACACTGGAACTGGTTTTTGTTTCGGGTTTGATTGGTATTGTTCTCGCCGTACCACTGGCATTAATGCGTGCGTCGGAAAATACCTGGTTACGCGCTCTACCTGTCGGTTATATTTTCTTCTTCCGCGGCACCCCTCTGCTGGTACAAATCTTCCTGATTTATTACGGAGCATCACAGTTTGATGTGGTTAAAGAATCCTGGATGTGGCCAATTCTGCGTGAGCCATACTGGTGTGCCATTATTGCTTTTTCACTGAATACTGCGGCTTATAGCGCCGAACTGATCCGTGGTGCCATTCAGGCGATTCCGAAAGGTGAAATTGAAGTGTCTCAGGCACTGGGGATGAGCAAGCCAACCATGATTCGCCGCATTATTCTGCCGCGTGCTTTTGGTATTGTATTCCCGGCTTACGGCAACGAATTATTACTGATGCTGAAAGGCAGCGCTCTGGCTTCCACCATCACCCTGCTGGATTTAACCGGTATGGCGCGAACCATTATCGCCCGTACTTATACACCGCTGGAGATGTTCTTTGCGGCTGGCATGGTCTACCTGCTTATTGCGGCAGTGATGATTGGTTGCTTTAAATTGCTGGAGCACAAAATTAATCGTTACCAGTTCTATAAACCGGATACGGCAAAATAAGCGTTATTCGCAACACACATCGCCTCTTACGTTTACGCGTAAGGGGCGTTTTTGTATCTGTCTTTAAAGTATTGGCCCCTGTTATTTGGGCGCAACGAAATAAAACAATCTCAGCTTTGACAATTCAAAGTGATGAAAGATACCGTTACAGACATCGCGCCGACCCAGGTCGCGATTAACAATAAAAACAACAGGTATCGATATGAGCACACAGAATCTGGAACGCTGGCACTCAGTCGTTTTTAATGGCGACCTGAAACTCCTGAGCCAGATCCTCGACGATAACGTCGAGTTTCACTCCCCAACCCTTTGGGCGCCCAAAGTTGGTAAGCCGATTACCCAATATATCCTGCAAATGGTATTGGATATCTTCGAAGACTTTGAGTATCACCGCCAATGGGTCGATGGTAATAACATGGCACTGGAATTTTCTGCCCGGGTCGATGATAAGCAGATTAAAGGGATCGACTTAATTCAGTGGGACGACAACGGCAAAATCATTCATTTTGAAGTCATGCTGCGACCAATGAATGGCCTGCAAGTGATGTTTGATAAAATGACCGAACGCCTGCAGCAGGCAGGATTTATTCCTAAGCCCTGACACCGTTAGATATCCGACATAAAAAAACCGGCTTTGATCAAAAATCAAAGCCGGTTTTTGCTTTTATACAAGCTGAAAGCTTATAACGTACCCGCCATATATTCGCGACGTTTACGCTCTCCTTCGATGTAAGCTAACCATTGGTTTGCCATTTTCTTAGAGCTTTCAAACTCAGAAGCTGCTTCAAAAGCGCCCTGCGCGTCTGCCAGGTTATCTAGGTTAAATAACACTAATCCGCGTAACACCTGAGCATCGGCTTTCTTGTTAAAGTCGGCATCGTTCAGCGCGGAGTCGACATTGCTCAGTGCCTGATCCCACTCCTGACGCTCGGTATGAATCTGTGCCAGTTTGTAGAAGTCTTTACCGGAAGAAGACATCTTCGCTGCCTGGGTCATAACCTTGATGGCGTTGTCGTATTCTTTAGCGATCATCCACGCATCACCCAACAGCGACAGGTTTTTCGCATTAATCTCGATCTGCTCGGCTTTCATACCGTCCGCCAGAATCTTAGCCGCTTTATAAGGCACTTCCTGGCCTAACAAAGCCTGGGCCAGATTTACCAGTTCAGACTCGTTGGTCAGCAGGTTTTGCTCATGTGCCGCTTCAAGCGCTGACAGCTCTTTTAATGGCATATTTAATTCACTGTACACCGCCGCCAGCTGTACCCAGTACTGAGCCTTTGGGTACAGAGTTGCCAGATCCTGAAGACAACGTGCCAGCGATTTAAAATCTTTATTCTGGTAATACACCGCACGTTCCAGCATCAGCCAGTTTTCACGAGGATTTTTACCTTTAGCTTTTTCACCGGCAATCGCCACTTTTACATCTGGCAGCGCTTTTTTGTATTGCTCGAGCTGGAAATAAATCTGAGCACGCAAAATGTGGGCTTCACCGCTTGGCTTTTCTACCAGAGAGAACCATTCGTTCAGTGGCTTCAGTGCTGCCTGATAGTTTTCCTGCATCAGATACAACTTGGCAATGCTGTAGAGTGTGCCCTGCATCAGGCTGTCAGGAATTTTCTTATTCGCAACCACCTTCTCATACGACTGAATCGCGGCGTCATAGTTTTCCTGGTTAAAGTGCACGTAAGCGAACATGTTATGCGTCATCGCTTTTTCATAACTGTTACGCTTACGCTTTTCCAGAGACGTCAGAGTTTCCAGCGCTTCATCGTATTTTTTTTCATCCGCCAATACGCGAGCTTCTTCAAGCTTCTTGTAGATTTTCGGGCGTAAAGTCTGAGCGCGCTTTACGCGACGCTTCTTCTTTTTTTCAACCTGCTTCTCAGCGTTTTCGCCACCCGATTGAGCGGCATAAACCTGACTGACGGGTGCAGTCGCAAAAGACAGCACCAATACCATGGCGACGAGTGCTTTTACGGACAGAGCTTTTGATGACACGGTAGCAACCGGAAATTTCATAACGGCCTCCTGTTACCTTTTCTTTTTGCTGCTTTTATCAAGCTCAAAGCGAATAATGTTACGCACACCGGTGACTTCGATGGCTTTTCCATTTTCGATTTTTGGCTTGTACTTAAACTTTTTCGCGGCATTTAATGCAGCGCGATTAAAGATATTTGGTGGATCAGCTTCGATCACCATTGGGTTAATCACAGTACCCAGCTTGGATACGGTAAATTCAACCACGACATAACCTTCGATGCCTTTTTGCGCCGCACGGCGCGGGTAGGTTGGCGCAACTTTAACGATAGGCAAATATTCACCATCACCAGAACCACCACCTAAACCAGCATCAACATTTAAATCGGCGCCAATGTCAAAACCACCAATATCAAAACCGTCGGTTGATGCCTGGGCCAGATCCGGCGCTGGCATATCCGGTTTTGGTGGCTCTTGTGGCGGAGCCGGTGGTTTTTGTGGTTTGCGCTCTTTGGTCTGAACGTCATCATCCGGTTTTTGCATTACAAAACTTTCAATGCGACCGAAATCCTGTTCATTCAGCACCGAACCTCCGCTGCTGATCAGGCTTTGCATCACCCAAAACACCGCGAAGGTTGCAACACCGGCAACCGCCAGCGCTGAACCAAAACGAACCAGGGAGGACTGCAACATGCTAGTTTGCCTCCGTGGACAACGACACGTCGTAGACACCAGCTGCACGTGCAGCATCCATTACCGCAACTAATTTAGCGGTTTTGGCTTCTTCATCGGCCTGAATAACCACCGAACCCTGTGGATTTTCGGCACGCAAACGTTCGATATTGGCACGAACCTGAGATTCATCCACACGACGTTTATCAATCCAGATTTCACCGATGTCATTAATCGCAATCAGAATGTTGGCACGTGGCTTAGCTTGCGCAGTGCTGGCATCCGGACGATTCACTTCAATACCGGATTCTTTTACAAAAGAAGCGGTAACAATAAAGAAGATCAGCATGATAAAAACCACGTCCAGCATCGGAGTGATATCGATTTCGCCGTCTTCAGCTTCCTGAGCGATGTTTGAAAAACTACGTCTCATAATTTCATTCTCATTTTTAGGCACTTCTGATTCAGTGCCTATAACCTTTGTTTAAGGAGCGTTTCCGAGGCAGTTGATACAAGACACCTTTCAAAGATGTGCACGCTAATAACTTTGAAGAAAGCGGAGCTTACTGTTGTAAGTGAGCATTTCGAAAAAATTTTTAACGCCGTAGCAGCAACGCAGGTAGCTCCCTTTACTTAGTGGTCAAAAGTTAATTGATCTTCAAGGTGAATTTTTTCACGCTTGATATAACGGTCTAATAACGATTGGGCGAACACCCCGGTAATGGCGCCAACCATACCTGCCATAGTCGGAATCGTTGCTTTGGAAATACCGGATGCCATCGCTTTCGGACTGCCGTTACCAATAAACGCCATCACATCGAATACTTCGATCATGCCGGTTACTGTGCCTAACAAGCCGAATAACGGTGCCAGGCCAATCGCCATTTTGATGGTGCTCATATTGGCAGTCAGATCGCTGCTGAGCTTGCCAATCAGATCCTGACGAATCTGATGGGCATGCCAGGAAGTGCGCTCTGCACGGCCTTCCCATTCTGAAACGGCTTTTTTCAGATCGGAGCGGTGTACAAAAGAGAAGAACACCACACGCTCTAAAATCAGCAGCCACAGGATAAAAATCAGTCCGAAGATGCCGTAGAGGATGATTCCTCCACGCTCCATAAACAGATAGACCGGTTCGTAAATTTCAGTGAACATCTATCTCACCAATCCGCTATTAAGCTGCTTTCGCAGACGTTTGCTGTTCAGATTGACGCGCCAGGATACCGGTGGCGCGCTCTTCCAGAATCATCATCAGTTCACGAGAGCGGTTGTTGGTTAAGGTATGCAGGAATACACATGGAATTGCTGCCACCAGACCCAGAACCGTGGTCATCAGTGCCTGAGAAATACCACCGGCCATCAGTTTCGGATCACCGGTGCCGAACAGAGACATGGTTTCGAATACATCGATCATACCGGTTACCGTACCCAGCAGACCCAGCAGAGGTGCCACGACAGAGATGATTTTGATCCAGCCGATACCGCGAGTCAGACGAGGAATCTCTGCAGCAATTGCTTCACCCAGGTGTAATTCCAGCGTTTCAGTGTCTGCGTTCTGGTTGGCTTTAAATACCGCCATGACACGGCCCAGAGAATTACCTTCGTCTGGTGTATCGGATTGCATTTGCTTGTATACACGGCTGCGCTCAGCGAACAGAACAATCATGCGCCATACCGCCAACAGAATACCGATAACGGCCAGACCCAGAATGATGTAACCAACCACACCGCCCTGATCTACACGGTCACCCAGCTCAGGCGACTGGCCCATAATTTTTAATAACTGACCACGGGAAGGATCAATCCAGAAACCGGTCAGAGCAGCACCGGAAGCGCCTGCTAATTCAGCCGCCGGGCCGTTGTAACGGGAGCCCGGTTGCTTATCAAGCTCAACCAGACGTGCAGATTCCAAATCCCAGTTGATGTAATTGCCGTTGGATACAACGTTAAAACCACCAACACGGATCACGTCTTTTTTAACCGTTTCACCGGAAGGCATAACCACATCGGCGTTGTATTGTGCGATGCGGCCAGAGAACGTCGCTTCACGCTGCATTTCAAACCACAGGCGTTCCAGCTGATCAATCGAAGGTAATTCAGAAGAAGAACCTGCGGTTTTGATTAAGTTAGTCAGGAATTCATTACGACCTGGTAATTCGCTGGAAACCACAGAACCTTCAAAGACGGCTTTGGTATCGCCAGCCACTTGCTGCAGCACACCAAACAATTCTTTTAATGAACCTAAACGGTTAGTCAGACGCTCCTGAGCATCAGCAACCTTGGTTTCATTTTCCTGAAATTGTTTTTCTTTTTGCGCACTCAGGTTTTCCAGGCGTGTACGTTCTGCAGTCATTTCTGCAACCATACGTTCCTGCTCAGCCTTAGAACGGTTAAAGCGATTCAGACGTTGATTAAATTCTTTGTCATCACGTGCCTGGCCCTGTTTAACCAGATTCAGCAGCTCATCAACAGATACAGAATCGGCTGCCTGAGTGGCCGGTGTGAAAGAAAATGCCAGAGCGGCAGATAAAAATAATGCTTTAATTTTCATGACATCTTCCTCTTAGTTTGCTGCCAATGGTGCAGCAACCGGCACTTTGATCAGATCCGGAGCAGCCTGCTCACGGGCGATACGAATACCCGCCATCAGCTTGCTCTTGTAAGCTGGGTCCAGAGTTTCCCAGGCATTGTTTACGGTGTTCCAGACACCCAGGTCCTGACCGTCGAGAGATTGGTACATCAGAGAGATACGACCAACGCGCAGGAAATCCACTTCACGTTGCTGGCCATTCACATCCAGCGTACCGCGGTAAGATTCGATGGTACGGCCGTAGTCGATTTCTGCCTGATAGGCTTCCATAACCTTGCGGTATTTTTCCGCAACCGTGACGTCACTGCGGCCCATCATGCGCTTCAGCTTTTCAACACGCTCAGCACGTTCTTCTTTCAGAAACGGTACATCGGCGCGAACAAACTGATCAACCGCATCAATCATACGCAGCATCAGTGGAGTGATCTGACGCTCAACCAGCGTCACGTTTTTAATACTGGCTTCGATCGAAACCAGCTCTTTTTCCTGAGCCGCCAGCTGCTTATTCAGCTGCTCTACATAAACGTTCAGGCCTTCAACTTCTTTTACCAGTCCGCGGTATTCACGCTCACTGGAACGAATGCTGTTATCGATATTATCGATTTTTTGCTGAGACTGTTGCGCTTTGTTTACGCGCTTAACGCCTTTATCCAGAGCGCTGTCAACGTTGGCAGCAGTAGCGCCAAAAGTAACACCTGCGGTTAATACAGCGGCTGCCAGGATGTTACGAGTTCGCAGTTGCGTAGGCATAATTCTTTACCCGTTAAAACTGTTCTTTGCCTGCGTGCACAGGCCCCCAAATTCAGAGCGCACGATACTGCAGTTCTATGACACTTATGTGACATGACAGTTAGATTTCATATATATGACAGGCTTTATTGAGAACAAACTAAATGGTTAATAAGGCGGGGAATCGTTAGAAATACAGGCAATAAAAAACCCCACCCTCAGTTGAGGATGGGGTTTTCAGGAGACGTTATTTCAGTGCTTATTTGAAAGCAGCTGGAACAACTTTGTCTGCCCATGCCCACCAAGCGTTAGCCTTATCGCTAACAGTTGGAGCAACAGCACCGATGTAGCTTGCACCAGCTGCATCGAAGAAGTTAGTGCTGCCATTAGCAGAAGTCAGAGTCGCTGCGTTAGCCAGAGTAGACTCAGAACCAGTTACCTGGAATGCGTTACCCAGCTCAACAGTTGCAGACGCACCCGGAACACCAGTGATGTTAGCAGCAACGCCGCCATCAGTTGCTTTCAGCAGGGTGTTGTTATCGTATGCCTGACATTCCAGCAGAACGTTAGTCAGACTCAGGCTACCGTTACGGCCAGTAGCAGCTTCTTCCAGCAGAACACACTCAGCGTAGTTATCCGCTGCGACGTTCACCAGCATACCGCCAGTACCTTCTTTAAAGCGGAACAGGTCATCAGAACCTTTAGGACCAGTCTGGAAGGTTACGTTAGCAACGGTTGGCTTAGACTGAGGGTTTGCATCAACTGCGCGGCCTTTGTTATCAGCTTCGATACCGTGGTCACCTTTGTGTACCAGACCCTGACGGATTAATGCGAACTGAACGTTACCGCGCCAGCCATCATCCCAGTCCAGAGATTCGTCACCGTTATCAACCAGAATCAGGTTTTTAACGTTTGCAGCGCCACCGAAGAATTCGATGCCATCGTCAGCGTTGTTCAGAACCATCACGTTTTCGATAGTAGTACCGTAACCTACTGAGTGCAGAGTGATACCGTTTACTTCAGAGTCTGGAGCAACTTCGTAACCACCTTCAGCAACGATCAGGTGCTTGATAGAACCGCTGTTGTCAGCGTCGTCGTTACCACCGTGGAAACCAGTACCGGCTTCGTCAGCAGTGTTACACAGAACGTCGTTAGAACCTTCACCACACTTGTTGTTTTTAGCAAAACCTTGCAGTACCAGGCCACCCCACTCGCCCTGGCCTTCGTAGCCAGCGTCGATGGAAGACATCACGATAGGAGCGTCCGCAGTACCTTCAGCCATCAGCTTAGAACCACGGGTAATGATCAGGCTGCCACGACCAGATGAACGGAAGTGAGTGCCAGCTTCAACGGTCAGGGTTACACCGGCATCGGTAACTTTCTTCTTC
The DNA here is from genome assembly GCF_965219715.1 of Bacterioplanoides sp. Taxonomy (GTDB): domain Bacteria; phylum Pseudomonadota; class Gammaproteobacteria; order Pseudomonadales; family Oceanobacteraceae; genus Bacterioplanoides. The sequence continues at coordinate 4,342,058 of NZ_OZ244785.1, read as the reverse complement.
TCAGCAATTGCTTCAGCACCAACAACAGCCTTAGATTTCAGTTCAATTTCACCGTTACCAGTACCAACCGTTACGTAACCACGCAGGCGGTATACATTGTCGGCAGACAGAGTAGCAGTTTCAGATACAGTACCTTCCAGCTCACACAGTGGCTTGTAAGTACCGTCAGCCATTTTGATGTCTTGGCCAGCGTGAGTCGCTACAGTAGAACAAACACCTGATTTGTCGTTAGCGCGGGTTTCGCTGCCAGCTACAGGAGCGTTATCAGATTTTTTGTCGTTATCGCTATCGCTACCACATGCAGTTAACAGAGCTGCACCAGAGATAACACCCATAGCTAAAACTAGCTTTTTCATTTCCATGGTAATTCCTCTAATAAGAATCGGTTGTTATTTAAGACCCGCTCAAAGTAATCATCTTTTATGACACTATTATTAAATCACAGACATAAAAAAACCGCCCGAAGGCGGTTTTAAAATGGCGAATTAAAATCAGAATTCCATGGTAAAACCGATTTGAACTTCTGCGCCTTTTTTATAGCTACGGAAATTCTTTCCGCCTTGAGTCAGCTTCACTTCATCATCCGTAATGTTTTTAACTTTCGCTTTAATCGAAGTATTTTCGCCAACTTCAATTTTAGCATTCAGATTAATTTCAGTACGTGGCTCGCGCATTACATTAGGTAATACACCAGGCGCTACAGAATCGAGAGATTCACCCTGGTAATTAATAACCAGTGTGTATTCTGCACCCAAATCAAAATCATCAAGACCAAGCTGTAAATTAGCCAATTGATCTGGCTGACCCTGCATACTTTGCTTTTTATTTACGGTATCTACGACAATTTCAACTTCAGAATCAATCACCGAGAAGTTACCGCCAACAAACGTTGAGTAGTTTTCAAGTTCGTATTCTTTACGGAAATCCAGCTCCCAACCAGAAACATTACCGGAATCACCATTCTCGAATGAGAATACATCACCACCGGTTAACAGAGTTTTTTCGATTGGATTATCAAAGTCCTTAGTGAAGTAAGCTAACGATACGCTTTCACTGTCAGAGAAATACCATTCAGCACGAACGTCAGTATTTTTAACTTCTGCACTGACCAGATTCGGATTACCACGGAAGCTGTCACCGGTATCAGGGTCAATGTATTGTGCGTTAGCCAGCTCACGGAAGTCCGGGCGGTTTTTAGTTTCGTAATAAGCTGCGCGTAATTGCAGTTCTTCCATCACATGGAATGTTGTCGATATCGATGGGAAGACATCGTCATCTTCAACTTTTGCCTGCACAGCCTCAGGGTTACGGATAGTAGAACCCAAAGTGAAAGTATTAACCGTCATTTCTGAATCTTCTGCACGAGCGCCGAATAAAACATTCAGTCTGTCGAACCATTTAACTTCAGACATCAGGTAGTAGCTGGTTAAATCCCACTCAGCTTTATAATCATCAGAAGGTGAGCTGTTACTGGTAATACGTGCAATACCTTTTGCAGTTGAGTCGTCAATGATCTCATCAATATCCAGATTACCGGCATAATTACTTGCGGTCTGGCCGTTACCACGATAAGTCAAACGTGTGCCATCCGAGTCACGCTCGCGAGAGAACGAACTGAAGCCATATTTTAAACGACCTTCCAATTCATCACTTGCGTATACCAGACTGGAGAGATCAACACCAAAATCGGTATTCTGATCGGTCAACTCGTTATATGTACGGTCAGCTGAGCTCCAGTAAAGTTCGAATTCTTCATTAGCATCCGGCGTTCTTTCGAAGCTGTATTCACGCTCATCAGGCGCATCCAGCTTCGCTTCAGAAAAAGAAATCTGCCAATCGATTTCAGTCTCCAGAAAATCCGTCAGGAAATGTTCACCAGTAAATTGCTGGAATAAGAACTGACGCTCATACCAACCCAGCTTGGTGTAAATTGATTCACGATCCTGGTCACCGCCAACACCACGACGGATACGGCTATCAGCCTGAGTTTGACGCAATACCATCGTATTACTGGTTAATTCGTTTTCACCGAAAATAGCACCAACAGAAAGACCAGCCCCCAGGTTGATGTTATTTTTGGTGCGTTTTTCCATAAATTCATCGTCGGACTTCAGCTTACCGTCATCTACGATATAGCTGTTTGTCTTACGGTCTTCACGGGACCAGCTGTTGGAATATTTTAACGACGCGGTATAACCAAGAGTCATCTCATCAGTATCAGATAACGTATCACCCAAGCTGATTTCTAATGAGGTATTTGGCAGAATGGTTTTTTCTTCCGTTCCCAGATTAGAAGCCAGGCTATCAGTAGCAGCACGTTCTTCCGCAGAAGTCGCATCATCACTTGCAAGACGTTCTTCAATAGAAGAAACAGCACCAGGCAGCTCACGATCATCGCCACTGCCAAACCCTAAAATGTCCAGGCTCTGAGATTGCTGTACATCACGGGACTTAAACGTTAAGCCGTCAACATAACCAATAGACGCCGATACTTTGCCTTCGAATTCTTCCGGGAATTTTTTGGTCGTTAATTTAACAACACCACCGGTGGAGTCGGCGAACACGTTCGGGGTGAAGTTTTTCTGGACATTGATGCCATCAAGAATGGTTGACGGGAAAATATCCAGAGGAACAACACGACGAGAAGGATCCGGACTCGGCAAAGACGCACCGTTCAGCATAATTGCAGAGTGGCGTTCATTCAGGCCACGTACAACAACGTATTTGCCGTCAGAAATGGATACACCAACAACGCGTTTTAACGCTGCAGCGGCGTTGCTGTCGCCGAAGCGTGACATTTGCTCAGAGCCAATAGAATCCAGCACCGCTGCTGAATCACGTTCCTGAGCAGTAGCTGTTGAAGGAATATAAGAACCAACAGCAACCACTTCTTCGATAACCCCTTCACCTTCCAGGCTCAGATTTAAATTAACGCCGGTGTTAACGTTGCTCATGACACGAACGCCACTCACGTCACGCTTGCCGTAATTCGGATCGGAGATAACCAGATCGTACTCGCCGCGGGCTAATTCGAATGAGAAGAAACCATCTTCATCAGTAACAACCGCTTGCTCAGTACCGGCGATAGAAATACGTGCACCGGAAATCGCACCACCGGTGTCTTCGGATTCCAGGTAACCGGAAATCTGACCCAAAGCCGCAGCCTGTTCCTGACCCGGTGTGTACAGGTTCACTTCCGGCAGTGCTTCACCACCAATCATTTCTACCTGAATTTCTGCATTCTGATCTGCAGCGGCGGTTTCAAAATCAAACTCACCGAGAAACTCGCCATACTGAGACAGTTCAACGGTATGACTACCGGCCGGAACATCGAAGGAAACAAAACCGGATTTGCCCACCAGCTTTTTCTTACCGTCAACCGATACAGCCAGATCCTGTACCGCTTCACCATCTTCAGTTACGTAGAAAACCGCTTCGCCAGCCATAACGCTTGAAGCCATCATTGCTGAAGCCATTGCCAGCAACAGTCGATTGCGTTTCATTTTGCCCCCTAAAAGGAATGCTAGGATTCAGGCAGGCCGATACTGACCTGCACGTTAATGGCGGGCAGTATGTTGCGAAAATGTGACAGTAAAATTACAGAAAACCGAAAGGGTCTGATGCGTAATGATCAGATAGATTTTAATGATGGCAGGATTATTTGATGAGGAAGCTGGCAGAACAGTGCGTACAGGTTGTTATCTATTTTGCAGTCGGCGGCTTCATAGCCAAGGATATCCAGCGCCCGACTTAGCGGTAATGCAGGCTTATAAGGACGATCAGAAGCCGTCAGCGCATCGAATATATCGCAGATGGTCATGATTTTTGCGCCAACCGGAATATCCCGTTCCTGTAGGCCATAGGGATAACCACTGCCATCCAGTTTTTCATGATGGGCGCCGGCAATTTTCGGGATGCCGGACAATTCAGGTGTCCAGGGAATCGTTTCTAAGAAGTTAATCGTGTGTTTTACATGGCTTTCAATTTCCAGTCGCTCTGACTGCGTCAGGCTGCCTTTTTTAACCGCAAGTGCGAGGAATTCTCTGTCTTGTAGCAAAGGCTGCTGAGTACCATCAATATCCTGCAGCATCAGTTCTTTTACTTGCTGCAAATGTTCATAGGTACCGTCATCCAGAATGCTTGGTTCGTTGGCTTCTTCAACGGCGAGGCGCATGCCTTCCAGCTGCTGTAACTGGCTGATCTCTTCCAGCGCTAATTGCTCTTCTTTTTCTGAACTCAGTTCGCCGCGGCGACTTAATTCCAGCCGTTGTTGTAAATAACGGTTTTTCAGAGTTTCCCGTTGCAGTGCGATCCGATATTGAAAACGCATGTGCTCCTGGGGTGTTAACTTCTTCGCTTTCACCAGCACGTGTTCGCGAACACCGACTTTGCCAAAATCATGCAACAGAGCGGCATAACGTAACTCCCGCAGTTCAGCCGAAGAAAAACGGATGGTTTGAAACTCTGTCAGTACGGCATCGCTGGCAGCCTCTGCCAATGACGTAGTCAGTTCTGCGACCCGGAAGGAATGACCACTGGTGGTTGGATCACGTTGCTCAATCGCGCGCACCGACGCCTGCACAAAACCTTCGAACAGCTGATTCACGCGATCCATCAGTAAATTGTTTTCAATTGCGACAGCCGCCTGGCTGGCCATTGCTTTCAGCAATGCTTCAAGAGAAGCACTGAAAGCTAAGGTCTGCTGCTCTGCTTTGGCAGGATCCAATACCCCGACATTGGCGCGTTTGCGATTAATAAACTGAATAACCCCGACGATTTTGCCATCGTGGGTACGCATGGGAATCACCAGCATGGAGCGGGTGCGATAGCCGGTTTTACGGTCGAAGTCCTGATTAAAATGAAAGCCGCTGCCAGGGTCGAGTTGATACACATCCTCAAAATTCAGAATCTCTTCCGACAATGCGCAATGGCCGGCCAATGACGATTCATCCAGTGGAAAATGCTGTTCCTTAAAATCAACCGCCAGCGAATCGTTTTGGGTCAGCTTAAACACCAGTTCCGGTTCAGCCTGACTGCGATCAATCAAAAAGATCGACGCGGCGTCACATTGCCCAAACCGACGTGCTTCCGCCAGAATACGCTCCAGCAATTTTTGGTGATCCAGCTCGGCGGATAAGGCTAAGCCAATATCCATCAGCCGTTGAAATTGTTCTTGTTGCAGTAACACGCGCGACTGAAACCGTTCATTATCGCGCTTCAGCTGTAACTGTCTGATTGCCTGATTGATAATCTGACGTAATACCGGGACAGGGGCATCGATAGGTAGCAGGAAGTCGATCGCAGGAGAGTCGGCAAACGGCGAGGATTGCTCGGCGATAACTACCGCCAGATCCGCAGACTGAATGGCATCGGTCGGAGCATGTCGACCGTAGATGCAGAGTTGTGCTTCGGTTTCAGCAGAGCGGGCAAAACCCTGTTCTGCGGCAAGTGCCTGCAGACAGTCTGAAGCCTGCTCTGACAAGCCGCACCAGTATAGTGAAATTGCTTCCGCCACAGGCTTTTTCCGTACGCCGAATACTTAAGTTTCAGCCTAGCAGGGCCGACCTTAAATACCAGCGTCAGTCAGCTATGGCTGGTGCTAGATGCCCTGAGAAGCTTTGACAAATTTGGAAAACGCGGAAAGCTGCTCTTCCGGAGTTGGCAGCTCATCGAGCAGGCGGTTCAGCTCATCAACTTCATCCACCATAAAATCGATAAACATCCGGACTTTTTTCGGCAGGTACTGGCGTGATGGGTAAGCCAGCGAGATTGGCTCAGGGCGGTTCACCCAGTTGCTGAATAATGGTACCAGATCGCCATTAAGAATCGATTCACCCGCCAATAAGTAAGGCACCCGACCAATACCAGCATTATTAATGATGCTGTTCACCATTCCTGCCATCATATTGGTCACGATGGTTGGCTCGACTTTCACCTCCATCGTTTCACCGGTTTCGGTATTAATCAGATCGTAGACTTCTGGCTGGATGCCTTCACCCAACTTCACACAGTTAAGGGAGACCAGATCCTGCGGGGTTTGTGGCCGACCATGCTCTTTCAAATAGTCAGGGCTGGCGCACAACAGGCTATCGGTTTCCATCAGAACCCGGGCAATCAGCGAAGAGTCCGGTAAATCGCCCAGGAAAAAACCGATATCGAATCCTTCCTGAATCATATTCACTTCGCGGTCGGTATGAACCACCTCAACCCGGACTTCCGGGTACAGCGCCTGGAATTTGGCGATAAAATGGCCCATCGAGCCACTGCCCGCCACCATAGGCACCATCATACGTAACACACCGTGGGGAGCATGTTCACGATCAGAGATCACCTGATGCGCTTCGAGGATTTCATGAATCAGATGGCGACAGCGGTTGTAGTATTCATTACCCACCTCGGTCAGACTCAGCTGGCGTGTTGTACGCTGCAGTAAACGTGAGCCCAGACTGGCTTCGAGATCAGATACCATGCGGCTCACACGTGACTTTGGCATTCCCAGAGACTTACCCGCTGAGGTAAAGCTTCCTTCATCAACCACACGTATAAATACCATCAACTGATTAATATCGAGCATAGCGTCTTACATTCCGTTTACATTGAACTAACAACTTTATCGCTTGAGTATCTGTAATTGCCTCTGGAAATCAATCACTTAGATAAAATCGGTCAGTTGGCGCCAAACATAGGCTTGAAAACTGCGCTGTGATAATCTACTCAACACAAAAATAATAATTGGTTAATTCTCATGCGACATTCCCTGGTTAAAGCTGGATTGTCACTGCTCGTTGTCTCTTTATTGACTGCGTGTGGAGGCTCCGGAAGTAAATCAAGCGATTCAGCCGCTGATGCAGCAAAAGGCACTGAAAAGCCTGCGCCTGTAGAAGACAATAAACAGGTTCAAAACGCGCTGATCACAGATACGGCGTTGAGAGCATGCGTCACGCAAACGGGTGTTAAAACCGTTGACCAACTGCAAATTCTTGAATGTACCGACAGCGAAATTTCCAGTCTGGCTGGCCTTGAGCAATTCCAATCCCTGGTGGTACTGAATCTGTCCAACAACAACATCACCGATTTACAGCCGGTTGCTGCGCTTAAATCGCTTGCATCCCTCAGCCTGAATCACAACGAAATCTCTACCGTTGCTTCAATCAGCCCGCTGAAGAACCTCAAAACTCTGTCCATTGCCTATAACAAGGTGACAGAAATCGCTGGTATAGAAGAGATGCAAAACCTGAAAAAGCTGTATGCAGACAACAATCAGATTGCAGATCTGAATCCGGTTGTAAGCAGCAAGCTTGAGTTTCTGGTTGCTCATGACAACCCGGCACCGCTGCCAAACGGCATGCCGAAGTCCATTCGCTCTTTCCGCATCTGAGACAAACACATAGGTCTATACTGAGACAACTTATGTTCTCGAACAGACCTATGTTAACTCGCTTCTTTATCTCTTTATTTTCAGCCCTTATCGGCCTGACCGCTGTGGCTTCTCCAGACGACAGCGATGCTGTTCCGCGCCCTATGGTTATTTCAATTGTTATCGATAACCCGCTGACTGCCGTTGGTATCCAGCTGATGCGCCAGGTTTATCAGCAAGCTGGCTACCCGACTCGCTTTGTTACCCTTTCCGTTGCCCGTTCGGAAAACCTGCTGCATTCCGGCGATGTGGATGCCGAACTTGCCCGGGCAGAAGGCCTGGATAAAATTTCAGAAAACATGATTAAAGTCCCGGAGCCGCTGATGACCGTCAACATTGCGGCTTACACCCTGCGGCATGACATCACGTCGGCATCGACTGAAAACCTCGATGCATTGCGTATTGGCATTCGCCATGGCTTAACCATCGATAAACGCTTTCACCCCAAAAGCCTGACTCAGGTTTACCGCCTGGATCAGCTGGCGCAGATGCTCAAACATAACCGCACTGACGTGGCGATTCTGTCAGAGACCAGTGCCTTCTTCAGCAAACACAAATTTAATCTGAACAATCTCAGAGCACTGGCACCAGAGTTAGCCCGCTTTAATGTCTATCACTACATCCATAAACGTCACCGTCACCTTATCCCTCAACTCGGCCGACGTATTCGTGAATTAAAAGACGACGGAACAATCAAGGCGATGATTGCAGAGTTTATGCAAAAGCAAGCATCGGCGAGCTAGCTTAAGGCTTACAATTCCTCAGATTATCCGCTACTGTGCCGCATTATTTTGATAGTTCTGTTACCTCATTATGCTGCGCTTTTTCGAACAACTGATTAACCCCTTTCCACCGGAACATCCCAGCCAACCGCCCAGAGGCCTGTATGCCTTTTGTCGTCATTACACTCAGGGGATGGAAGCTCCACTGATTGTGATGTCTGTGCTGACAGCGATGCTGGCCATTCTGGAAGTCTCGTTGTTCAGTTTTATGGGGGATCTGGTTGATTGGTTAACCAAGCAGAACCCCGAGACACTGTTCGACGAGCAAGGCGAAACGCTGCTGTGGATGTCAGCCCTGGTGCTTATTGGCCTGCCTGCTGTGGTTTTGCTGCACGCATTTCTGGTTCATCAAACCCTGCTGGGGAATTACCCGATGAAGATACGCTGGCTTGGGCATCGCTATTTGCTCAGCCAGAGCATGAGCTTCTATCAGGATGACTTTGCCGGACGACTGGCCACCAAGGTAATGCAAACCGCACTGTCAGTACGTGAGACCGTAATGAAGCTGCTCGATGTGCTGATGTACATTCTGGTGTATTTCACTTCGGTACTGGCAATTGTTGCTGCGGCTGATATCCGCCTGATGATTCCATTCCTCATCTGGCTCGGATGCTATGTCGTGATCCAGTTTTATTTTGTTCCGCGTTTGAAGCAGGTCGCCACCGAGCAAGCGGATTCCCGTTCAGCGATGACCGGCCGGGTGGTGGATTCCTATACCAATATCCAAACCGTGAAACTGTTTTCCCATACCCAGCGGGAAGCTGGTTATGCCCGCGACAGCATGGACGACTTTATGGCAACGGTGCATCGCCAGATGCGTCTGGCTACCGGCCTGAACTTCAGCGTTAATCTGATCAATTATTTGCTGGCGTTTGCGGTTGCCGCGATTTCCATCTGGTTGTGGCGCGACGATGCCATCAGCGTCGGTGCCATTGCAATTGCCATCAGCCTGGCACTGCGTATCAACGGCATGGCGCAATGGATTATGTGGGAAGTCGGTGCTCTGTTTGAAAACCTCGGCACCGTTGCCGATGGCATGAATACTCTGTCACAACCGCAACAGATTCAGGACGCCGATAAAGCTACCACGCTGGAGGTCAAACAAGGTCGCATAGAACTGGATAACGTTCACTTCAGCTATCCGGGCAAACAGGCTGGCCAGGACAAACAGGTATTTGAAGGCCTTAACCTGGATATCAAACCGGGCGAAAAAATCGGCCTGGTGGGTCGCTCCGGCGCCGGTAAATCAAGCCTGGTAAATCTGCTGCTGCGCTTTTACGACATCGATAGCGGTACCATTCGTATTGACGGTCAGGACATTAAAGCCGTGACTCAGGACAGCCTGCGGGCACAGATTGGTATGGTGACCCAGGACACTTCGCTGCTGCACCGCTCAGTGCGGGAGAACATCCTGTATGGCCACCCGGATGCCAGCGAACAACAACTGCTGGACGCCATTACCAAAGCTGAGGCCAACGAGTTTATTCAGGAGTTGCACGATCCGATGGGTAACTCCGGTCTGGATGCTCAAGTGGGCGAGCGCGGTGTTAAATTATCGGGCGGCCAGCGTCAACGAATTGCCATCGCCCGGGTGTTGTTAAAAGATGCGCCATTGCTGATTCTCGATGAAGCCACCTCGGCGCTGGATTCCGAAGTGGAAGCGGCCATCCAGAAAAGTCTGTATACCCTGATGGAAAACAAAACCGTGATTGCGATCGCTCACCGGTTATCCACCATTGCTGCCATGGATCGTCTGATTGTGATGGACCAGGGGAAAATTGTTGAACAAGGCAGCCACAAACAACTGATCGAACTGGGTGGTATCTATGCCCAGTTATGGGCTCACCAGACCGGTGGGTTTATCGGCGAAGAATAGGAATAAGAGTACATGCAATCAGAAGTTATTATTGCGGACTATCACAACCCGGAGCATCAGCAGATCATCGGTCAGCTGATGAACCACTACGCCCAGGACCCAATGGGCGGCGGCGAAGCCCTGAAGCAGCAGGTGATCGATAACCTCGCGATCGAGCTGGCCAAAGTCGCCAATGCGTTTACAGTGCTGGCCATGGTAAACGGCGAAGCGGTTGGTTTAATCAACGCCATGCAAGGATTCTCGACCTTCAAATGCCAACCACTGATCAATATCCACGATGTGATTGTCTGTGATGGCTGCCGTGGTATGGGTATCGCCCAGAAAATGATGGACAAGGTTGAAGAAGTCGCACGCCAGCGCGGCTGCTGCAAACTGACGCTGGAAGTACTGGAAGGCAACCTGCCAGCCCAGGCCAGCTATCGTAGATCAGGGTTTGCCGGTTATGAGCTTGATCCGGAGATGGGTAAAGCCATGTTCTGGCAGAAATTCCTCGATTAACCAATCACACCACACATCGATTATCTTTGATCATAAAGCTGTTATCTTCAGTAACAGCTTGTCCTTTCCTGGCGCTTTACAAGGCGCCAGCTGATTGACCTACAAGGCTTTTTTCCCTAGAATGCGCGCCCTGAATTCTCCTCAAGATTACCTTTCCACCGGGGAAAATTCAGCCTCAGGAAACACCCGGTAAAACAACAATCCCGGCGGTAATGAGGCAAACTGAGATCACCGGTTACGTCTGCTGGCAAGCCTAACAGAAGTAATAAGATTGCAACTATCTGCCAATGGCCAAACGCCACTAATCGCAGATAATTCAGGAAAGACGGCGACTGAATATACATTGGTAGCAATTGAATACTTTGCAATTGTCAGCCGCAAAGTGCCTATGTATAACAGCCCGGATTTCGCGTGCTCACCTACACTAAACTGGCCACAAGCCACCCTGTGAGACGCAACAAAACGCACCAGATTTTGATTTGAGTTAAAGGCGAAACGTATGACTATGCAACAAGTCGATGTGCTTCTGGTTGGGGGCGGCGTCATGAGCGCCACACTGGGAACCCTGCTGAAGCGCCTGGATCCATCCCTGAACATGGCAATGGTAGAACGCCTTGACCGTGTTGCCCATGAAAGCACCGACGGCTGGAACAACGCCGGTACCGGCCACGCAGGTTATTGCGAGCTGAACTACACCCCACAAGGTGAAAACGGCGTCGAAATTGATCGCGCATTAACGATCAACGCTAACTTCGAAATTTCACTGCAGCTGTGGACTACTCTGGTCGGCAACGGTGGTTTACCTGAACCATCGAACTTTATTAACACCACACCTCACCTGAGCTTTGTCTGGGGTGAAGATAACGTTGCTTTTCTGCGCGAACGCTTTGAGAAACTGAGCGCTCACCATCTGTTTAAAGACATGGAATACAGCGAAGATCACGACGTCCTGCGCCAATGGATGCCACTGGTGATGGAAGGCCGTGATCCAGCCGATAAAGTTGCTGCGACCCGTGTTAACTATGGTGCTGACGTCGACTTCGGCTCTCTGACACGCAATATGGTTGCGCAGCTGGAAACATCGGAAAATTTTGAACTGCTTCTGAATCACGAAGTGGATGAGTTCAAAAAGTCAGATGATGGCTGGCAAGTAACTCTGAACAACCGCGAAGGCGGTAAACCACGCCAGGTACAGGCTAAGTTTGTATTCCTCGGCGCCGGTGGTGGTGCTCTGCCACTGTTGCAGGCATCCGGTATTCCTGAAGCCAACGGCTACGGCGGCTTCCCGGTAAGTGGCCAGTGGCTGGTGTGTAAAGATCCTGAGATCGTTAAGCAACACCACGCCAAGGTTTATGGTAAAGCTGCCATTGGTGCGCCTCCGATGTCGGTTCCACATCTGGATACCCGAATTATTAACGGTGAACCGGCGCTGCTGTTTGGCCCATTCGCCGGTTTCACCATGCGCTTCCTGAAGAAAGGCTCGAAACTGGACCTGCTGAAGTCCGTTAGCCCAAGCAATCTGATGCCAATGATGTCGGTCGGTTTGCATAACATGGACCTGACCAAATACCTGATCAACGAAGTTCGCCAATCTCACAGCGAACGTGTTGCCTCTCTGCGCGATTACTTCCCTTCCTGTAAAGACGAAGACTGGACACTGGCTAAAGCCGGACAACGTGTTCAGATCATCAAAAAAGATGAGCAAGGCAAAGGTAAACTGGAATTCGGTACCGAGCTGGTTGCAGCTCAGGACGGCAGCATTGCCGCCTTGTTAGGTGCCTCTCCAGGTGCTTCGGTAGCGGCACAGGCAATGATTGAAGTGCTGGAAAAATGCTTCACTGAGCAAATGGAATCCGGTTGGGCTGAACGCCTGAAAGAACTGATTCCATCATACGGTGAATCACTGGTTGACGATGGTGAGCTGTTAGCGAACGTTCGCGAAAAAACACTCAACACCCTGCAGCTGGGCTGATCGATAGCCACAGCCGAGACATAAAAAAAACGGAGGCCATGCCTCCGTTTTTTTTATGTCTGCAATTACTGCTCGCCGTATTTTTCCAATACCCAATCCGGGTGTTTATACAGAATGCGTAAATCTTTATAACGCCATACGTCTTTCAGCATGGATGCCAGCTCATACGTTTGAATATAAAACGGATTTAGAGGTTTTTCCGGCATACGGGTTACGCCGTATTTAATCTCGCCAGCATCATCTTCATCACGGAAGGTACCGAATAAGCGATCCCAGATAATAAATACGCCACCAAAGTTACGATCAATCTGCTCTGGGTTGCTGCCATGATGAACCCGATGATGAGACGGTGTATTAAAGATTTTTTCGGCCCATCCCAAACGACCAACGGCTTCGGTGTGCATAAAGAACTGATAAAACAGGTTGGCTTCGATCGCAATCAGAATCCAGTCCTTATCAAAGCCTATTAATGCCAGAGGTACCCACATTAACAGCCAGTTACCGTTCAGCGCGTTAAGGAAATTCTGACGCAATGCTGTAGACAGGTTCATATGCTCCGACGAATGATGCGTTACATGCACCACCCAGAACCAACGCAATTTATGCATGGCAAAGTGATTGACGTACATAAAGAAGTCGGCCAGCACAAACAGAATCACAAAGGTCAGCAGAGAAGGTTCAGGATTCCACTGCAATCCGTACGGCGCAATCACATCAGCAAAGGCAGTAATAAACAGAGCAATGGCGATACCATCGACAATTTTATAAGAAGCGCCGGTGGTCAGGTTGGCCAGAGTTTCTTTGATGTAATACCCGGAATGCCCGGTTTTGCGATGCATGTACCAGGCTTCGAGAAACATCAGCAGGATAAATACAGCCCCTGCGCCAAATATAAATGCCAATGCACGGATTAAGTCTTCCATTGTGAATACCTCTTATTGTTATGCAGAACCTTACGGTCATGCTGAGCATAATAACGGTGGGTATCCAACAGAGATTGACTTTAACCGCCTGATTTTTTGACATTTCCTGCCATGATATGGGAAGGGGGTATTATTTCGTTTTGCTCTTCTTGTTACGGAATTCGGTCAATTTGATGTACATCAGCGCCGTAGATATCACATCGCCCATGGCGGTATGGCGCTCGATTACCGGCACTTTCAGATCGTTTGCCAGACCTTCAAACGTCAGATCAAGAGCCATTTCCGGAATATGGCGGCGTTTTTGTTTGACGTAAATTTCCGATACTTCGATAAAACGGTTCGGCAGGTGAAAGTTATACAGCTGCTTGATATAACGATTAAGAATGGCCTCATCGTACTCGATGTAAAAGCCACAGATCGGACGGTTGCCAATAAAGTCCAGCAGCTTTTCGATCGCTTCTGCAACGGCAACGCCTTGCAGCCTGTCTTCACGGCGCAGGTAATGAATCCGCACCGAATCCGGATCGGTTTCTGCATCGGAGTTAATGGTTAATTCTAATGCTTCCGATAAACGAATTTCGTTCGCTTTAATACGCACCGCTGCGACGCTTAATAACTCACCTTTCTTTTTGTCAAAACAACTGGTTTCACAATCCAGCACAACAACTTCATCACCATCATAGGGTTCCGCCAGATGCTGCCAGCGCCCTTCCGGTGGTAAATAACCTGGCAGGTGTTTCTTCAGCCAGCGCGGCAACATTAAAAGTTCTCCATATGAAAATGAAGAAACAGCTGTTGTTTAAACTTTTTCACCCGGTGAAACGCGTGGCGTAACAAACTGCGATCAACACTGCGTAATTTATCCAGCTCAAGTTGCTGGCTCAGTCCACGATTTTCGCCATCGCGCTCCAGCTGCTGGCGTAACCGTAAGCGAATAAAAAACAATAAGGCATCACGTAACCCTTGTGCCACATCCTCTTCGAGAACATTTTTTTGTTGCAGTATTTCCAAACGTTTTATGGTGTTGCACTCATCAATGGCATGTTCAAAAGCCAGTGATCGCACGCCGTGCACCAACGGAAAAATGCCACCTTTTTTAATATCGACCGTGCCATGATCTTCACGGATTTTACCGAGGAAAGTTAATGGTGTTTCGAACTGCATCGCTTGTTTTGCGAACCATACCAACGCCAGACTGGTGCGTAAGTCTTCGCTTTGCCAGCTGTGTTTGACTGGCGTAAACAATTCCGCATCACCACACACAGGTTCAGCATCCATAAAAATTGCCATATTCATCATGGCTTCCGGAGTACTTGATGCCAACCAGCGTTTTACCCGGCCCTGCCAGCCTTCGATGGTTTCGATCCAGGAATCATTAATAAACATCACACCACCCGGACAAGGCGGATAGCCGAATTCCAGCAGCGCCTGATGTAGTTGTTGTAACAGTGGCTTGACCGCCTCGCGGTCGTGCTCATTTTTGAGAATAATGGCGTTATCCTGATCGGTTTTCAGAATCTGTTCGCCTCGCCCTTCACTACCAAGCACCAGAATACAAACACTGTTGCGTAACCGCTCCGGGAAAATCAGCTCAAACGCCCGCTGAATCAGACGGCGATTTAAAGTGGTGATCAGCTCCATAATGGCTGAGACATGCACCCCCTGCCCTGACAAACTGTCGATCAGTGTGTCCAGGCGTTGAGCGGCAACAACCAGCTCCTGCTGATTTTTTGCCTGCTCAATCCGCATGGCAATAACGTGGGAGTGGGTAGAAAACAGACTGAGCATATCCATCAGCTCAAGCAGACCAACGATTTCTCCCTCATGAGTTACAACAACACGCTCAATCTGGTGCTGGGTCATCTTTAATAAAGCACCGAACAGAAAATCACCGTACTCAACGCCAATCAGGTTGTACTGAGCAATATCAGCCACTTTATCCTGCTTACCTTTATCGCCCATTAAGGTAGCTTTGAGTAAGTCAGTACCGGTAACAATGCCCACACCTTTGGCCGTACGTACCAACACGGCATCGTACTTTTGTTCGTGCATTAAGTTCGCGACCCGGGCTAGGTTTGTTTGGCCGTTAACGTATACCGGTGGACGAATGGTATCTTCATCGATACGCGCCAGAATAAACTCAGAAACCGAATTATCCTGCTGCTCAACTAGCGACTGCTGAGTACCGAGGTCGGTTTTAAAATAAATCGAAAAGTCATCGGATTCATCCAGCAACTGAACAAAATCTTTTGCTTTCAGCAGGTAGCAGAGAGTTTCTTCGATGGCGGTGTATTTATGCTTACAGCGGGACTCAAGAACCGCACGAACATCAAAAATATCTTCTTTGCCATACTGGCTGAAAATATGGTCACCACTGGCGCCGCTCTCTTCAACAACGCCTTTATAAATAATATAAACACCAGGGCTGGCATCACCTTCATTAAGAATGGTTGCTCCCGCCGGGAAAAAGACCAGATCAAGACGGCTGGTTAACCAGTCCAGCTGCTTTTCATCCAGAAAACTGAATGGAGGTTGGTTAAGGTCGATTTGAATTGTCATTATAAAACCTCCCTGCTTCAGAACGGCTTGATAAGCGACTCTGAAAGAATAAAAAAGACACCGCCATAAGACGGTGTCAAGGGGAGCCCCAGCTCAGAGGCAAACCTGTTGGCAGCCAATTTGGCTGCCTGAATTTTTTAATGGGCACTCGCACCACTGGCACCAACGCCGGTATGAGAGCGCACCAATTGCTGGTCAAACTGTTCGCGTTCCTGTGCGGCAACAGCGGACCGATCCGTTACCGAAAAATACCAGATCGAAATAAAAGCAACCGTGACCGAAAACAAGGCCGGGTATTTATACGGGAAAATTGCGTCGCGGTTCCCCAGAATATCCACCCAGACAATTGGCCCGATAATCACCAGAATGACAGCGGTTAACAGCCCCAACCAACCACCAATCATCGCACCACGGGTTGTCAGCCGACGCCAGTACATGGACAAAAATAACACCGGAAAATTAGCACTGGCAGCAATCGCAAACGCCAACCCAACCATAAATGCAATGTTCTGATGCTCAAACAATAAGCCCAGTAAAATGGCTACCAGCCCAAGTCCCAAAGTGGTGATTTTGGAAATACGCACTTCCTGTTCATCGCTGGCATCCGGATTAAACACATTGGCGTATAAATCATGTGACACGGCAGATGCTCCGGCCAGTGCAAGACCGGAGACCACCGCCAGAATCGTGGCAAAGGCAACCGCGGAGATAAACCCTAAAAACCAGTCGCCACCCACTGCTGCAGAAAGATGGATCGCTGCCATGTTGCTGCCACCAAATATGGCGCCGTCAGCATCAAGAAAATCCGGATTGGTGGAAACCAGAACAATGGCGCCAAAGCCGATAATAAAAGTCAGAACATAAAAGTAGCCAATAAAACCGGTGGCATAGAAAACGGATTTACGGGCTTCTTTAGCATCGGCAACAGTAAAGAAGCGCATCAGAATATGTGGCAAACCGGCAGTGCCAAACATCAATGCAATGCCTAAACTGATAGCCGATACCGGATCGGAAACCAAACCTCCCGGAGCCATAATATCAACGCCGTTTTCATGCACCAGCGTCGCCTGACGGAATAACTCTCCAAGGTCAAAACCCACAGCAGCTAACACCATAAAGGCCATAAAGCTGGCGCCGGATAATAACAATACCGCTTTAATAATCTGCACCCAGGTAGTCGCTAACATACCTCCTAGGCTGACGTATAAAATCATCAGAATTCCCACCAGCACCACAGCGTAGTGATAGGGTAATCCGAATAACAACTGAATCAGTTTTCCCGAGCCAACCATTTGTGCAATCAGGTATAACGAAACCACACATAATGAACCAACGGCAGCCAGGGTCCGGATTTGTTTCTGGCCGAGACGGTAGGAAGCAACATCGGCGAAGGTAAAGCGGCCAAGGTTCCGCAGACGTTCAGCAATTAAAAATAAAATCAGTGGCCAGCCGACTAAAAAGCCAATGGAATAAATCAGGCCATCAAAACCGGATAAATAAACCAGCCCGGAAATTCCCAGAAAAGACGCCGCCGACATATAGTCACCGGCAATGGCTAACCCATTCTGGAAACCGGTGATACCACCACCGGCGGCATAAAAATCGGCAGCAGTCCGGGTTCGGCGACTGGACCAGAAAGTAATGCTCAGGGTCAGCAACACAAAAATCACAAACATACTGATTGCCGACCAGTTACTTTCTGCTGCCGTCTCCGGTGATGCAAACACAGTGGCAGGCAACAGACATACAATGAAAAAGCGAGTCAGAAAACACATCGCAGATTGGTTCACAGACACTCCTCAATAATGCGCTGATTTTCCTCATCAAACTCTGTATTGGCACGTTTGACATAAACCCCGGTTAACAAAAACGACATCACAATAATAAAAATGCCGATGGGGATCCCCCAGGTTGTCACGCTGTGACTGGTAATCGGCGTTGCCAGCACGGAGGGGGCAAAAGCAACTAATAAAATAAATGAGAAATACATTGCCAGAACAACACCCGACAGCTGCCAGGCGAACTTGCGGCGCTTTTCCACCAGACTGAGAAAGTCCGGGTGATTTTTGATTCTCTGGTACACATCCTGCTGCACGGCAAGACTCCACTATTTACTCAATAGTCAGTGTACGCCAGCCATTCACTTTCCCCAGCCGACCAAAGTCGAAACCGCTATTGATAACCCTGATGCAGATCAGTTTCATGCCGCTTCGCCCCAGGATGCACAGACCTTAGTCTTATACTCAGATAATTTGCAGCATAAAGCTGGCCGGATTAGCAGGACTCAGTGCTAAGATTCCATCAGTGCAGCAGCAGTAACGCCTGACAATAATAAGGACAATTATGATTCCAGCATGGCAACTGATATCGATATCGGTACTCTACATTGGTACGTTGTTCTGGGTTGCCTGGTTTGGTGATCGCAGAGCGCATCAGGGTCGTCCGATTCATAACACCGGGGTGGTCTATAGCCTGTCTCTGGCGGTGTATTGCACCTCATGGACCTTCTATGGTGTGGTTGGCCAGGCAGCCACCAGCGGCTGGAGCTTCCTGGCGGTTTATGTTGGCCCTATTTTATTTATGCTGCTGTTCTGGCGCTTGCTCAGCAAAATCATCCGCATCGCCAATGAGAAACGTATTACCTCTATTGCTGACTTTATCGCCACCCGTTACGGTCGTGACCATAGCCTGGCGATTCTGGTGACCCTGGTTGCCATGTTGGGCGTGGTACCCTATATCGCCTTACAGCTGAAAGCCATTACCACCAGTTTTACTCTGATCACAACGCCCCTGGGCAGCGACCCGGCGATCACCGAGTTCTTCTGGCAAGACACCGCTTTTTATATCAGCGCCGCTATGGCGGTATTTGTCATCGTATTCGGTACCCGCGACATTGATGCCAGCGAACAACACCCTGGCATGATGCTGGCGATCGCATTTGAATCCGTCGTGAAGCTGATTGCTTTTATCGCCGTAGGTATCTGGGTCGTTTCCTATTTGTTTGAAAGCCCGATGGACGTTGTTGAACTGGGAGAGAACATCGCCCCGGATCACCCACTGCTCAGCAGCAATGTGATCTCGCTTGCCTTTGTGCTACAGACCTTTCTCGCGGGCCTGGCCATGCTGTGTTTACCTCGTCAGTTCCAGGTCGGCGTGATCGAAAACGAATCCATTCGCCATGTGCGCACAGCCCGCTGGCTGTTCCCTTCTTACCTGGTGCTGATGATGCTGTTTGTGGTGCCCATTGCACTCACCGGCCATCTGTTTATGAAAGACCTCGGCTTTACTCCCGACACCTATGTGCTCAGCCTGCCAGTCTCATTGGGGCAGGATGCGCTTGCTGTGATTGCCTTTATTGGCGGCGGCAGTGCAGCCACCGGCATGATCATTGTGGCAACCATCGCCATCAGTACCATGGTTTCCAACGAACTGATTCTTCCCATGGTGTTCCGCAGCTCGCAGCCCCAAACCGAGCTGCAACAATCGTCCAATGTCCGTACTCTGGTATTAACCGTTCGCCGGCTGGTGATCGTCGCCATGATTTTTGGCTCGTATCTGTTCTATCGCAGTGTTGGCGAGTTTGAATCATTGGCGGCCATTGGCTTGCTGTCTTTCGCCGTGGTTGCCCAGTTTGCGCCGGCCTTAATTGGTGGTCTGGTGTGGCAAGGCGCCAATCATCAGGGCGCTCTGGCAGGGATTATCAGCGGTACCTTTATCTGGTTTTATGCGCTCTTGTTACCCGTCATCAGTAACAGTCCGGGGGAAGCGCTGGGCGCGCCAAGTGTCGCCATGATCAGTGAGAATATGGACGACTTCAGCTTCGGCGTGATTCTCAGTCTGGCGGTTAACCTCAGCTGTTTTATATTTTTCTCGGTGGTCACCAATGCATCGGTGCGCGAGCGTATGCTGGCCAGTGATTTCAGCAGCACCAAAGCCCTGCAAAACAACAAAATCGCCCCCAGCTTTGACTGTAAAGTGGATGACGTACGCGTCGTACTGGAACGGGTATTAGGCTTCCAGAAAACCGACTCCTTCTTCAGCGATTACCAGAAACGTCATGGCGTTCAGTACGACCATGCACAATCTTCCAACGAGTTGTTGTACGAAGCGGAAAAAACCCTCGCGTCGGTGGTTGGCGCCTCCTCTGCCCGGGTGATCTTTTCCACGTTATTGGGTGGTGAACAAATTCAGATCCGGGACCTGGCCTTTATCGCCAGTGAAGCCAGCCAGGCATTCTCAATGAGCCGCGAACAATTACAGGCCGTTGTCGAAAATCTGCACCAGGGTGTCAGCGTGGTTGACCGTCACCTCAACCTGGTTGCCTGGAACAGCCGGTATCAACAACTGTTTGATTATCCACCCGGGTTTATCCACGTGGGCAAACCGATTCAGGAAGTAATCGGGTTTAATGCCCGGCGTGGTTTCTGTGGCCCGGGTGATATCGAACATCAGATCAGTCGCCGTATGACATTCCTGCGCAACGGTTCGTCACATCAGTTCGAGCGCTCACTGCCAAATGGCCTGGTGATTTCAATGCAGGGACACCCGATGCCAGACGGCGGTTTTGTCACCAGTTTTACCGACATTACAGCTCACCGTAAGGCGGAGCAGGCATTGAAGCAGGCCAATATCAAGCTGGAACGCCGGGTAGAAGAAAGCAGCCAGGAATTGGAAGACCTGACTTCTCAGCTGATTGAAGCCAATACCAGCAAGAGCCGCTTCCTTGCAGCCACGGGTCATGATCTGATGCAGCCACTCAATGCCGCCAAGTTGTTTGCCTCAACGCTGGCACAACATCAGCTCAGTGATGAGCAACGCCAGCTATTGGAACACCTCGAAGGCTCGCTGCAATCATCAGAAGACGTGTTATCCATTCTGGTTGAGATTTCTAAACTGGATGCCGGAGCCATGGAGCCGGATGTTCATCCCATCAATCTCAGCGCCGTACTCAAGCCACTACGAGACGAATTTACGGCACTGGCAGCGGATAAAGGCCTGGAACTGCGTTTCCGCGATTGCAATCACTGGGTCATCAGTGACGCTCACTGGTTACGCCGCATCATCCAGAACCTTCTCAGTAATGCCGTACGTTATACCCAAAGCGGTGGCGTATTGCTTAACTGCCGTAAACGTGGCGATCAGCTGTCGATTGAAGTCTGGGATACAGGCCCGGGGATTCCGAAAGAAAAACTGGGAGAGATATTCGGCGAATTTAAACGACTGAATCAGGAGAGCCAGGACACCAAAGGGTTAGGTCTCGGCCTGGCGATTGTCGAACGTATGGCAACACAAATGGGCCACAACATCGAAGTTAAATCCTGTGTTGGTAAGGGTACCCGTTTTAGCGTCACCCTATCACTGACCGACGCTGTACAGCAGGCTGAGCAACCGAAAATGCAAATGGCAGCCGGATCGGGCAGCTTTGAAGGCATGCAAACCTTCTGCATCGATAATGATCCGGAAGTGCTGGCGGGTATGAATGCTTTGCTGAACAGTTGGAAGTGTGACGTCTACAGCTGCAGCGATATAGCCTCTGCTATGGAGGTTCCGTTTAAGCCAGAAATTATGCTCTGTGATTACCAGCTCGATAATGACGAAACCGGTATTCAGACCATGACACTGTTACGGGAGAAGTTTAACGATGCAGAATTGCCGGGTATTTTAATATCGGCTGATCCGCGTCCTGAAGTTGCCGAAGAGGCAAAAAACCTGGGCTTTTATTTCCTCAGCAAACCGGTACGCCCGGCTGCGCTGCGGGCATTAATCAGGCGCCTGGTGAAAAAGTAAGGATCAGAACTGTGACAGGGCTTTTTTGACCAGGCCCTGTTCACAACGGCCGTGATATTCCATCCAGTGTAAAGTATTTCCGGCCAGTACCACACTGCCAGAAACCACCAGCGATGCTGCGGGAACGCCAATCAGAACGACCAAACAAAGTTCTGGAGTAGTGTCGCTACAATCAAATGCGCCAAGAGATTTAGATTCTAACGTCATCTTCCTGGTCACCATCTGACACTTCTTCATATAATCCTGATCAGCTTCAACTTTGGGGTAAAAAGCACAACCATTGATAAAACTGACCAGAAAAAGAAGCAACACCTTACGGGTCAGATTCATTTCCATTCCTTCGGAAGCCCTATTAACTATCAGCGCATTATAATCGAATTAATCAACAAGAAATGTGCAGTCAGGCCCATTTTACCGACAGATAAAAATCAGATACAAAAATGCCGCTTTGACTAGAAGACAAAGCGGCATTTTTAAGTTAACGGCTGCTAACCCTGCGCAATCTGCGCATCTGGTCTTTCGATATCCAGTGCTTGTACCGCAATCACGGCCTGAGTCCGGGTACGTACACCCAACTTACGGAAGATCGCCGTGACGTGTGCCTTGATGGTCGCTTCACTGACTTCCAGATCGTAAGCAATCTGTTTGTTCAGCATGCCTTCGGTCATCATGGTTAATACCCGGAATTGCTGCGGCGTCAGACTGGCCAGGCGTTCGGCCATATCCAGCGCTTGCTGATCCGGCTGATGCTGATGACGTCGGGCGTCTTCAGGCAGATAAATATCTCCCTGTAACACCAGCTCGATGGCTTCGGCGATGCTTTCCAGTGGTGAAGATTTAGCGATGTAACCCGAGGCTTCGTGATCAATCGCCTGACACATAATCGCCGGATCTTCGCACGCTGATACAACGATTACCGGGATTTCCGGGAAGTGGGAACGTAAAAATACCAGCCCTGAGTAACCGTGGGCGCCCGGCATTTGTAGGTCCAGTAAAACTAAATCAGCATCTTTATGCTGCTCTACCAGTTGTTGTAGTTCCGGCAGTGATTCTGCCTGTTCAATCGTGACATCCGGTACCAGTTGTTTTACCGCCTGCTGCATCGCAGTCCGAAACAATGGGTGATCATCAGCGATAATTATTTTTTTTGCGAGCTGCATAGTTCCCCTCCTGCTCATCAGCCTTTATTGTGGCACTTTTTCAGCAAAGCGCGACCGTTACTTTGAGTTCGTTTTCCGGCTGATTCAAAAAACAAAAGCTACTCAGATGATATACCTGAGTAGCTTTGCACTTCACTTCGTAAAACTGCCCGTTTTAACCGCGGTTCATACGGTTTTCGACCAGAACATCCACCACCGACGGGTCAGCCAGTGTCGAAGTATCACCCAGAGCATCATGCTCATTAGCGGCGATCTTACGCAGGATACGACGCATGATTTTGCCTGAGCGGGTTTTTGGCAGCCCTGGCGTGATCTGAATCAGATCGGGTGTTGCCACCGGACCAATCTCCTGACGCACCCAGCCGCGCAGTTCCTGCGCCAGCTCGTCACTGGCTTCTTCACCGGCATTCAGGGTTACGTACACATAAATGCCCTGACCTTTAATGTCATGCGGATAACCCACAACAGCAGCCTCAGCAACTTTTTCATGGGCAACCAACGCGCTTTCTACTTCTGCGGTTCCCATACGGTGACCAGAAACATTGATTACGTCATCAACACGACCGGTAATCCAGTAGTAGCCGTCGTCGTCACGACGTGCGCCGTCACCGGTAAAATACATGCCACGGAAGGTTGAGAAGTAGGTTTGAACAAAGCGCTCGTGGTCACCATATACGGTACGCGCCTGGCCCGGCCAGCTATCAACCATCACAAGATTGCCGTCGGTGGCACCGTCCAGCAGCATACCGGAGTTATCCACCAGCGCAGGCTGTACACCAAAGAACGGACGGGTTGCAGAACCTGGTTTCATATCCGTTGCACCAGGCAGTGGTGTAATCATGATGCCGCCGGTTTCAGTCTGCCACCAAGTATCAACAATCGGGCAACGCTCTTCACCCACGGTGCGGTAATACCACTCCCAGGCTTCCGGGTTAATCGGCTCACCCACAGAACCCAACAGACGTAATGACTCTCGGTGGGTTTCTTCAATTGCTGCACTGCCCTCTGCCATCAGAGAACGAATAGCGGTTGGTGCAGTGTAAAGGATATTAACCTGATGCTTATCAACGATCTGAGATACGCGGTTAATAGACGGGTAATTCGGTACTCCTTCGCACATCAGCGTGATACCGCCATTGGCCAGCGGTCCGTACAACAGATAGGTATGACCGGTAATCCAGCCGACATCGGCGGTACACCAATACACATCGCCGTCGTGATAATCGAATACATACTGGTGCGTAATCGAAGCCCACACCATATAACCGCCGGTGGTATGTACCACACCTTTTGGTTTACCCGTGGAACCCGAGGTATAGAGAATAAACAGCGGATCTTCGGCATTCATTTCTTCTGCCGGGCAGTTTGGTGAAGCCAGAGCGACCAGCTCTTCGTACCAGACGTCGCGATTCGCATCCCAGGCAACGTCCGCACCAGTGCGTTTAACAACAATCACTTTTTCCAGACAAGAGACATTTGGGTTGCTCAGCGCTTCATCGACGTTCGCCTTAAGTGGTACAGAGCGGCCAGCACGAACACCTTCATCGGCTGTTACGACGATTTTTGCGTTACTGTCTTCAATACGACCTGCGAGGGCATCCGGAGAGAAGCCACCAAATACGACCGAATGAATAGCACCGATACGGGTACATGCCAGCATCGCAACGGCAGCTTCCGGGATCATTGGCATATAGATGCAGACAACATCGCCACGCTGAACACCCTGGCTACGTAATGCGTTGGCAAAACGAGACACCTGCTCGTGTAATTCGCGGTAGGTAATGTGCTTATCCTGATCCGGTTCATCACCTTCCCAGATAATTGCAGTCTGATCACCACGCTCTTCCAGGTGACGGTCCAGACAGTTAACCGAAGCGTTTAAGGTACCGTCTTCAAACCAACGAATATCAACGTTGTGATCATCAAAGGAAACATTGCGAACCTTAGTAAACGGGCGCATCCAGTCGATACGCTGCTCAGCCTGTTCGCGCCAGAAACCCTCTGGGTTGATCACAGACTGCTGATACATCTGCTGGTACTTTTCGTTATTAATCCATGCCGAGTCAGAGAACTCAGGCTTTACCGGATAGACATTCTGATCGCTCATAGCGTGTCCCCTACTTGATTAGATTTGCCGTGCGGGTATCACGGTTGTTGTTTTTCTTGTTCTTCATATTGGTCACGGCTGGCTATTCCCAAAATTAGACAATGGTCTATTCACGCAAGCAGTCATCAACAGGTGCTAAGTACTTATACCTAGAAGCCACTACTTTTCGACCTTTGGCTAATTTCAACAGGGGGAACCCGTGCACCATAGTGGTGATGCACAACAATGATAAACGGAGAGCGAACATGCGCAAGACCCCCCTAATCCTGATGGCAGCTGCCCTGCCAATGGCTGTAAACGCAGCAAACACTGAATTTTCTTATGGCGGCTACGTCAAGCTGGATGCCACTATCAGCCAGTACTCTGAAGGCGAGATAGGTGCAGCAAGCGCTGGTCGTGACTTCTATGTACCATCGACTATCCCGACCAGCCCAAAAGGCACCGACGGCGATTCAGTAACCAACTTCGATATTCACGCCAAAACTTCTCGTTTTAATTTCAAAACCGTTACCGATTTTGAAAATGGCCAGAAAATCACTAGCTTTATCGAATTAGACTTCATGCTGGCACCGGGTGGTAACGAAGTTGTATCTAACTCGTACAACCCACGTCTGCGTCATGCTTTCATCAAAACCGGCAACTGGTTGTTCGGTCAGACTTGGTCGACCTTTATGAACGTTGGCGCACTGCCGGAAACTGCTGACTTCCTGGGTGTGAGTGACGGTACCGTATTCAGCCGCCAAGCGATGATTCGTTACACCAATGGTAACTTCCAGTTCGCATTAGAGAACTCAGAGACCACCACACCTGGTGCTAACGATGACGGTACTCTGCCTGACGTAGTAGCACGTTATAACTTCAAAGCCGGTAAAAATGCCTTCACCGTTGCAGCTATCGGCCGCCAGCTGAGCACATACACAGCTGCAAACGGCAACACTCCAAAAGTTGATGAGTCTACTCTGGGCTTTGGTATCAGCTTATCCGGTAAGATCGCCGTTGGTGCCGACGATATTAAATTTGCGGTAAACAAAGGTGCCATCGGCCGTTACGTTGGCCTGAGTGAAGCTGCCGATGCCGTGATGAAAGACGGCGACCTGGAAGCTACCGATGTGACCGCAGCATTTATTGGCTACCGCCACTTCTGGAACAGCCAACTGCGCAGCACCGTGGCTTACTCCATGCTGAAAGCGGATTACGATGTCGACAACACTGGCGATACCGAGTCTTCTAACAGCGTTCGTGTAAACCTGATGTACTCTCCGGTTAAGAAGCTGACCTATGGCGTTGAATTAAGCCAGGCAACTCACAAACTGGACAATGATGCTGAAGGCGATCTGACTCGCGTTCACTTCACAACGAAATACGCGTTCTAAGCGATATTTCAGTTAAAAAAATAGCGGCCAATGAGCCGCTATTTTTTTGCCCGTCAGAAAGAAAGGCAACAAAAACCCTACCAACACCTTGCAAGCACCATCGTACCAGGTTTACTATCTGACCTTCTCTTCAGAAGCCACTGCGTTCCAACAGTGTAAATTACGATTCCTCGTAACAACTTTTACATAATTTAACATCTTTATTTCAACCTGACTTTCTTGCGAATCGGTGACAATAATCGTCACATACTCCCGATTATTGACGCTATTTTTGCGTCAGAAACGCGTTTTATGCCCTATTTATGCCTCAATCCCCTGTTTTAGCTAAGCTTTTTGTATTAGATGAAAATAATCCCACTAAATCATAGGCTTAGCGCAACTCCTTTCCAGCTATTACGCGCCTCGTCGGCAAATTGACTGTTCCATGGCGGGGCCATACCATTCCGTAATTGCGCAAAATTACCAACGGTAACAGTTGATTTTTTTGAACCTACGTACAGGAATTACGATTTGGTACACAGCATCACGATTCACAGCGACAACGCATCGCAGCAGTGGCTCGGCTTTTACAAGCTGACCGCTCAGGGGTTCGTGTGGCTGTTTTTTGTGACCATATCCCTGTCTGCCAACGCTGAAGAAGAAATCCTGTTACGAGAGAGCTTCGCCGGTAATATCTCGTTTCTGCTCACAGGTAATACCATGCGAGCCAATAATGAGTGCACTAACTTAGGCAGCAGCAGTGCATCTCTTGATCTGCAAAGTGGTCAGCAAGTTAAAGCTGCATTCCTGTTCTGGTCAGGTTCAGGAACACCAGATACCTCTGTGCAACTCAACGGCAGCATCGTTAATTCTCAGTACACATATACGGAAAACATCAACGGTTACGAGTTCTACAGCTCGAAAGCAGATGTGACTTCGCTTATTACGGGTGGTGGCAGTTATCAGGTGAGCAATCTTGATTACGCTCGCAGCTTCTACTGCAGCGGCAATATTGCATACGGTGGCTGGGCTCTGGTTGTTATTTATGAGACATCGGAAGAGCCACTCAGAGTTATTAACATTTTTGACGGCTTTCAGCGCTTTCAGGGGAACCAAATTACGTTAATTCCCAATAACTTTGTGATCGCAGACAACCCTTCAGCCAAAGGCGGCAAACACGCTCATATCACCTGGGAAGGCGACCCATTTAACAGCAGAGCCAATGGGTTTGGCGAAGACTTAGTATTTAACGGAGTTCATTTATCTGACGCTAATAATCCGCTAGAAGCGCAATTCAACTCCTATTCCAATGCGACTGACCAGTTTACCAGCGGTGTAGACCTCGATATTTATCCGATAGGTAATTATCTGACTGCCGGTGCCACCAGTGTTACAACAACATATTCTTCAGGCGGTGACTGGGTATTCCTGACGGCTGAAGTTATCAGCGTGCCAAACCAAGAAATCGCGGACCTTTCTATCTCATCGTTATCGTCAAGCAATGCACTGGTTAACAGTCAAACTTCCATCGACTTAACCCTGAGCAATAATGGTCCAAATGCCACACTGGCGAATTCACAGATTCAGTTCACGCTACCAACCGGTTTATCGTTAAATTCTCAAACCGGCAGCGGTTGGACATGTGCCGCGGCATCCAGCTTGGTGACCTGTACGTATGCGCCGGTAATTAACAGCAACACCCAGAGTACAGATCTTTCTATTATCCTGAATACAACCGTGGCTGCTGTTGGCACTCACAACATTCAGGTGACGGCCAGCAATAATCAATTCGATAATATTCAGTTTAACAACAGTGCGACAACCAGTTTTGACGTCAGTGCTATTGACCTGAGCATATCCAGTAAACAGGTAACTGACCTGAATGGTGGAGCGATCGAAGCCGGGGATATTCTGCGTTACACCTTCAACTTAAATGAAGCCAACGGTGCCAGTCTGAGCGGAGTGATTCTTGAGGATATATTCCAGGATGCATTCAGTGAGATTGTTGTTGTCTCTTCTCAGGGAGGTTCAACAGGACCCTTTAACGGCAATACATTCACTCGCTCAGGTATAACCATTCCTGCCGGCGTTAACAATTCGATTAAAATTGAAATCGATGCCGTTATTAAAAATGATATAGCCGCCGGAACAGTGATCAGCAATAGCGCATCGTTAAGCATTAGTGACGGTCAACATTGGATTCAGGCGCCAGACCTGACGGTTGCTGCAAGCTTTACCGCTGAGCCGGGCAATAAAGCATTATATTTAAATAACAACAGCTCCATGACACGTACACTTTATGGTGCATTGCCAGAGGTTATTCTAGCGCGTGGTGGATCACGAAGCTGGATTATCACCCCGGCTCTTGAAAAAGATTTGTTATTGTCGCCAACCGCTAAAGGGATTGTTGTCAGACTGCATTTGCGTCATACAGGTTCCAATCGTAAAGGGCGAATTGGCCAAATCCGACGCAATCACGATATTACTTTCCAGCTGGAAAAAAGTGATGGCACGGTATTAGCCAGTGCCATACGTGATCGGGTTTTACCTCGGGATCAGCAAGCAACGGTATTTGATTTTCATATTCCTTACACCATTGCCGCACCAACTACTGAAGATTTAACCATCCCAGCGGGAGAGACTTTAACTCTCAGAATTACTCAGGATCTGATGTCCAACCCTGACAACGGTTCCAGTGTTCAGGATGGCATGGCTATTAGGATTAACGACGGCTTTGATACATCAAAACTGATTCTTCCAGTCAGCAACGTGATTAAGGTTGAGCAGCTTCAATTCTTCGATAAACCGTTCAGTGATGATACCCGCCAAACGATCAGCCGAAGCAATCTGAATCAGAGCATTTATATTAATGCGCTGGTTTCTGATCCGTTTGGTCGTTTTGATATCACCTCTGCCAATATCGCTATCAATGATGCGGCTGATGAAGAAATACTGGCAGCAACAAATATGACGGTTGCCGACGATACCATTTTGGGTCAAAAAACCTACGAGTACAGTTACAGCATTCCAGCTTCAATTAATAATCCGGGCGACTGGACATTCAGCGTTACAGCAAACGAAGGCACAGAAAATGAAATCAGCCATCAGCTGCAACAACTTATTGAGATTCGTCAACTTCTGCCCAACGTTACGCTGACAAAATCATCATCGGTAGTTAACGACCCTATTAATGGTTCAAATAACCCCAAAGCGATCCCGGGTGCTGAAGTGGTATATCAATTGCTGGCAATTAATTCCGGGGAAGGTAGTCCGGATTCTGACACTCTGATTATTGATGAACAAATTCCTGAAGATTTACCGCTATTTGTTGGCGACCTGACTAATGCTGGTCCGGTCGATTTTATCGACGGCACTTCACCCGATGACAGCGGTTTAAGTTTTACTTTTATTTCGTTAGATGCCGCAAATGACGACATCGATTTTTCGAATGATGACGGAAATACGTTCAGTTATACCCCTACCGCTTCCGGTGATGGCTATGACAGCAACGTAACTCATATCCGCTTAAAGCCGAAAGGAATCTTTAAGGCCGCGGACAGTACTCAGCCACAGTTTCAATTTAACTATAAAGTGAAGGTTCAATAAGGAGAAACCTATGAAGAACCTGGTAAAAACAGCCTTGTTTGTTTTAGGAAGTGTTGCATCTGCTGCCGCACTCTCTGCGACGAAAGCAGGTACAGAAATTACGAACACTGCAATCGCCACATATGATATTCCCGGGGGTAGCTCAGGAGTTACGGCAACCAGTGAAGCAAAATTTAAGGTACTGGAGTTAATTGAGGTAAATGTTACTTCGAATAACCAAGGTAACCAAACTGTTGACGCTGGTGATAATGATCAAGCTTTGTCCTATAAAATCACTAATAATGGTAATGATGAAGAAGTATTTACTATTAGAGTGACGAACGAATCAGGGGACAACTTCGATGTAACAAATATAAGGATCTTTATTGATGCTGATGGCGATGGTGTATATGACGCAGGAGAGCAAGACATTACTGCGACCCCGGATATTACCTTAGCAATGGGCGCAAAACAGGACATCGTTGTTCTGACCAATATCCCAGGAGGAGCTACATCAGGACAACAGAGCAAGCTGAAAGTAGAAGCTAGTTCAAAAACCAGCGGCGCAACAACAGCAAACAAGGGGACATTATTACCAACTGGAGAGGTTGTTGGTAATAACCCATTCCACAGCGAAACAGATACCTTTGTTATTGGCGTACCAACTACTCCTTTGGCAGTAAATATCAACAAAACCATTCTGCAGATTGAAGATCCTTTCCACAAAGGTAACCCTTCTGCTCCAGGTGGTGTTAACCAGTACGTGCCGGGTTCCATCGTTACCTATCAGATTGCTGTTTCTGTAACGGGTTCTACCGGTTCGGTAAACAACTTAGTAATTACCGACCAGATTCCGAATGAAATGACTTTTGTTACTGCCGCTGGCACTTTCACAGTATCTAAAAATGGTGCGGTTGCTACGTCATTAACGCCGGAGTTCAACAAAGCTTCACCAGCTTCATCATCCGCAGACGACCAGGGCGAATTCAAAGACGGCGACGTTATTGTGAATCTTGGTACTGCTAACGCGGGTGACAACTTCAACATCCAGCTTCAAGCTGAAATTAAATAAGGAAAGCAACATGCGTTTTCTGTTAACAGCCTTATTATTTTTACCTGCTTTTGCATTTGCCCAGGTTACTCTGGTGACGGAAGCCTTTAAAATTGTTCCCGTTCAGAACGGTGATGGCTCTGTGTCAGAAAAATGGGTAGCTGCCGAAGAAATCATTCCCGGTGATAAAGTGGGTTACAAAATTTCTTACCAGAATACCGGTGATCAGCCAGCGACTGGCGTAGTGATTAATAACCCGGTACCGGCAAACACTTTGTACGTGGCTAACAGCGCTGATGGTGCTGGTAGCCAGATCACTTATTCTGCGGATTCAGGCAATAACTTTGCCAGTACTGCTGAATTAGTCGTTGTTAAAGACGGCAAAACCCGAAAAGCTCGCGCCGAAGATATCACCCACATCCGCTGGACGCTGCCAGAAGCAGTTGCGCCGAAAGCAAGCGGTTCAGTGGAATTTCAAGTGCGTGTGAAATAACTCCTAGGAGACAATAACGATGAAACTAAGAAATATGGTCGCACCGGTGGTCTTCGGTGCATTAAGTTTAGCAGTGGTGAATGCCAATGCTGCTAACACAGAAGCTGGTTTAACCATCACAAATACTGCAACACTGAACTATAACGTTAACTCTGTTCCACAAACAGAAGTGGAAGCAAGTGATAACGTATTAGTCGATGTTAAAGCTGACTTTACCTTAAACAGAACAGACGATACGCCATCGGCTACCTCATCTGTAAAAACTGTAGCATCTAAGAACTATTACGTAGTGGGTGAGTACTTGCTACAGAACACTGGTAACACAGATGCTCACTTCGAGTTCAACGCAGTAAATACAGCAGACGATCACGCGATCTTATCGTTGGGAGATACGTCTACTGCGAACAATGCCAACACTAAAGACGACAATAATGCTGCGTTTATTGTGTTTGCTGAGAATGATAGCACTACGGGTTTAAGTGCAGGTGATACGCTGATCGCAAGTGCTGCCCAGCTGTCTTTACTAAAAGACTCCGCAGTGAAAAACATCTATGTTGCAGTTGAAACTCAGAATATTCTGGGTGTGAACGATGACCTGTTTGGCGTTGATTTAACTGTAGATCTGGCCGCTGTAGATATTCGCAAAAGCAATACTCCAGCAGATGGTAAGGATAATGTTGATACAAGCACTGTTGCACATAACGCCTCAACCACAGTGACTGCCGGATCAGTATCGATTGTTTATGCAGATTCTGGCAATGACCATGTTGTGAGCGTCTCTGACGTGTTACGTGCCAGCTTCCCTGACTTCACTCCAAACCCTGGCAACCCGAGCAGCAGCGGTTTCTTAAAAGAATCTGAGGTCGTTTGGGACCCAATTAATAAAGCGGTTTCAGCCAAAGCAATTCCGGGTGCAATTGTTAAATACACCATCACATTGCGCAACCTCGGTTCCATTGCTGCAGTTGATGTAGCAGTTGCGGATAGTGCGCCAACTGATACTACTTTCTGTAATGTAGCTACTACAACTGCTGACCCAGACAATGTCTGCCTGGATCCAAGTGTTACAGACACCATTATCTCTGGCTCAGAAACCAAAGTTGACGGTGTTTTAGACGGTACAGCAAGTGACAACGTAAAATTTGATTACGCAACGTTCCCAGCAGGGCAACAAAGTGTGATCACTTTTTATGCAATTATTGATTAAATAATGACCTTCTCTACCCCACTCACTCGCTTACAAAAGACCGGAGCCAACTGGTTTCGGGCTTTCGCCTGCGCGTGCGTGGCGGTAGCACCGGTTTCGGTATTAGCTGTTACACCGGTTAATACCGAAATCACCAACACCGCCAAAGCAACATATGAAGTTAATGGCGTTGAAAAGACAGAACAAGATTCAGCCCGTTTCGTTACAGAACAAATTTTCCCGGGCCCGGTTGCACCAACCGCAGCAAAAATAGAAATTAAACACTTTCAATCTGCAGGTGGTGGAAGCCAAAGTACTCCAATTACCAACAGTGCCTGTGCGACCAGCGCAGCAGCTGATAGCTTTACCGACCAGACCAGCTTTACCCAGCTGGGTGGTGGAGCACCTCACAGTATTCCAGGCAATTACCAACTGGCCGATTCTCAGTTTGGCTTTAAAGTCGGTGAGCCATTATTTATTCAGGTATCGGAAGCCGACAAAAACCTGAACCCGTTACGACGTGACGAAATTACCGTTACGGTAACGAACACCAAAGGCTCCGACCAGGAAACCATTCGTTTATCTGAAACTGATATTAATACCGGTGTATTTGTTGGCGTTATCCAAACCCGACTGAATACTCCCCAATCTTACGATTGCGCCTTAACGTTAGACCGCAACGACCGTCTGCAGGTAAGTTACACCGACGCAAATGACAACACTGACAGCGTCAGCCTGCAAACCCGTTTTGACCCTTACAGCCGTATTTTTAATTCTCAGACCGGCACACCGATTGATGGCATTAAAGTAACTCTGATCGATACCAACACCGGCGAACCTGCTCTGGGTAAAGTTTTGGATGACAATGCTACTGCCTGTTATCAGAATGCTTTTATCAGTGGTCAGGGACCAACGGACGCAGTTCCGGGCAAACCTTCCTGCCCAGCCAGCGCTCAGAATCTGTTAACTCTGAGTACTCAGGAAAACGTACCTGCAGGTTCATTCCGCTTCCCGTTCGTCAGACCTGGCAGCTACCAATTGCAATTTGAAGCGCCAGTAGAGCTGCGTGTCCCATCAAAAAGATCCGATGATGAATTATCTGAAGTACCTTCAAATACAGATAATCCGTTCCGTTTGACGGAAATATCCCGTGGTCAGCCATTCACTATCCAACAGAATATTTTTATTGCGGATGTTCCTGTGGATATTCGAACCAGTGGTGCACTGGTCACCAAGAGTGCCAGCAAAAATGAAGTTGGCGTGGGTGATTTTCTGCAATACAGCATTGTGCTGAAGAATAATGAGGTTGAAATCACCGACGGTAAAATTGTTGACCAATTACCTTCTGGTCTGCGTTTCCAACCAGGTTCTGTGCAACTGAACAGTCAAAAAATTGCTGATCCAACAATCAGTGGTAATGCACAACAGCTGACATTTGATATTGGTAATATCGCTGAAGAACAAAGTGTGACTTTATCTTATGTCACTCAGGTAACGACACTGGCCAAAGGTGAGTTAATCAATAAAGCCTGGTTAAGTGACGACAAAGTCAGCTCCAACATTGCCCAGGCAAGAGTACTGACACGTGATGACTTCTTTAAAGATACGTCGCGTTTATTCGGCCGTGTGTATCTTGATGACTGTAACGGCAACCTGGATGCAGAAGCCGTTCCCAACGTGCGCCTGTATATGGAAGACGGCACCTACGTCGTTACCGATGCATCCGGTGAATGGCATATTGAAGATGTGCGCCCGGGCACTCACGTTGTTCAGCTGGATACCTCAACGATTCCACCGTATATGGAAGCCGTTGCCTGTGATAATCGTGGTTTCCATGCAGGTCGTGCGTATTCGCAATTTGTCGACGTTCAGCCAGGCAGCTTCTGGCGTGTGGATTTTGCGTTAAAGATTAAAGAGCCGGAAAAAGGCGAAGTTCGCCAGCGCCTGAGTCATCAACTGGTACCGCTTTCCACTCTGGCCGATGGCAGTATGCCGTATAACTCACCGGTACCTGAGAAACTGAAATTTACCCTGGATATCGATGGCAGCGGTCTGGAAGTCTTCAACCTGATGGAGATGATTGCTCTGCCTGACGGTGTGATTTATGAACCAGGCAGCTCAGTGCTGGATAATGTACCGTGGGAAGATCCACGTATTACCTATGGCACACTGATTTATAAACTGGGCGATAAACCGAAAGAATGGCAGCATCAGCTGCAATTTACTGCGGTTGTCAGCGATAAAGCGAAAAGCGGCATTTTAGAAACCAAAGCCATTACCCGCTTTAACGTAAAAGGTAAAAATACCCAGCAAGTAAAACCAGCAAGCACCACTGCTGTGCTGCAATTGCCGCCAGACGACGGGGTAGTAAAACCGATTAAGCCGCCAAAATTCGATAACTTCTCTGACGTATTAACCATTCAGGATAAAACCAATCTGAAGTCAGTAATTGATCGTTTGGTTGGCCTGCGCAATCTGAAAGTCGAAGTTGTTGGTCATACTGACAGCACTCGTATTGCGCCACGTAATCGCCATATTTTTGAAAATAACCAGGTATTGTCGGAAGCACGGGCAAAATCTGTTGCCGAATATGTTGCGACTCAACTGGGTGTTACTCAGGAACAGGTTATTTTCACTGGTAGAGGGGCGACTCAACCAGTTGCCTCCAACTCTACCCGTAATGGCCGTGCTCAAAACCGTCGCGTTGAAGTGAAAGTACTCTCTGGCGATCCGGATATTCGCCTCGCCAGTATCGACAGCGATATTCAGGTAGCCAGCGTCCAGACCGATATCGAAGGTTTCCTCGCTGATTTACCAGCAACAGCCTCTGGTAACCCGGCTGCCCTGCCTGTTGAGCCGTTAATGCCGGAATTTGATGATGACTGGTTTAATACCGCTGCAGATAATGCTCAATGGTTGTGGCCACCGCTGGATCGCAGCCCAAGTATTGGCTCGGTAAAAATTGCCATCTCTCACCAGAAAGATCAGCGTATTAAACTGCTGCTGGACAATAAACCGGTAAGTCCGCTGAACTTTGATGGCATTGTTAAAGGTCGTCAGCGAGATCTGGCCGTCAGTACCTGGCGCGGTGTTGATATTGAGCCTGGTCCAAACCGTTTCAGCGTATTTGTAATCGATAAAGATGGCGATATCGTCAGCCAATTTAATCGCACCGTACAATACGCACAGGATCCGGCTAAAGCAGAATTGGTAGAAGACCAATCACGCGCAATTGCCGACGGTATTACGCCAGCGGTCATTGCCGTCAGACTGACCGACAAAGATGGCTTCCCTATTCGTGCAGACGTACAGGGCGAACTGGAAATTCAGGCGCCTTATCAGTTGTATGATGAGAATGCGGAAATCGAAGCTAACCCGTTAGGCCGCACCACTAAGCCACGCTACCGCATTGGCGCAGACGGTATTGCATTAATTCGCCTGGCTCCAACCAGCACCTCCGGTGAAGCTGTTCTGCGCTTCCGCCACAACAACGGCCAGCAAGACGAATTACGTATCTGGATGCAAGCACCAAAACGCGACTGGATTCTGGTTGGTTTAGGTGATCTGGCGGTTGGTTACAATGCCGGCGGTGGTGATTCGTCTGGCCGTAAAGCAGAAGGCATCGACGATAATATTTATCACGATGGTCGTTTAGCATTTTTCACCCAGGGTCAGATTCCTGGCGACTGGTTGATTACCGCCGCCTATGATTCCGGTAAACCAGAAGCCGAAGCATTTGCCCGCACCATCGAACCCAATCGTTATTACACCTTATATGGCGATGCCAGCCAGCAACGTCTGGATGCCAGCTCTGCCAAGAAGCTGTATGTAAAAATCGAGCGTGAGCGCTTTTATGCTTTATTCGGCGATATTAATACCGATTTAACCGTTACCGAATTAGGTCGCTACAGCCGTAAAATGACTGGTGCACAAACCGCTTATCAAGGCGAAGTATTTGAGTTCTCTGCATTCGCTGCAGAAAGCGATAACGGTTATGCCCGTGATGAAATTCAAGGTGATGGTACTTCCGGTCTTTATCGTTTCAGTAACCAACAGCTCGTTGCCAACAGCGAGAAAATTCATATTGAAGTACGCGACCGTTTCCGTAGTGAAGTTGTGATTTCGCGTCAGGAGCTGCAACGCGACAGTGATTATGTAATCGATTATCAGGACGGTACGATTTACTTTAAACAGCCAATCCTGAGTACCGATGACAGCTTTAACCCTCGTTTTATTATTGCTGAATACGATGTTGATAAAGGCGGTAAGCTTGGACATATTGCCGGTGGTCGTGCGGGCGTTAAATTATTCGATAACACCGTCAAAGCCGGTGTAACCGTGATAAAACAAAACCAGCAAGGCGATGGTCGCGCATTGCAGGCAGCCGACGTTAAAGTAAAACTGGGCAATACAGAAATTAAAGCAGAAGCTGCATTCAGTGATCGTATAGTCGAAGGTAAGAAAGCGCCGGCCAAGGCACATTTACTCGAAGCTACTCACCGTACCGACAGCATCGAAGCAAAAGCGTATATTCGTCGTCAGGAAGAAAATTTTGGTGTTGATCAATCCTCTTCTGCAGAAAATGATTTCCGTAAAGAAGGTATCGAAGGTACCTGGTACCTGTCTGATCGCGATCGTCTGAAACTGAATGCATTCCACCATTACAAGCTCAGCACTGGTGATGACAAATATCAGACTCAGCTGGACTGGATTCACCGCCTGAACAGTGACCAGCAATTCTCGTTAGGCGCATTGTCTTCAGCTGAAGAAAATGAAAGTGGCGACTTATACAGTGATCAGCTGACTGCAGGTTTCAGTAACCGCTTCTTCAATGATCGTATTACATTAAACGCGCAACTACTGGCACGTATCTCCCAGCGCTCAGACGCGAAAGATCAGTTACGCCTGGGTGCCGATTACCGGATTAATAACGATTACAGCTTATTTGGTGAACACGAACTGGGCTTCGAAAAAAATGCTCCTCAGCGCACCATTATTGGCCTGCGGGCAACACCATGGGCTGGCGCGAAAGCTCAGCAATCGATTGAACAGGTTAAGCAAGACGATGCTTACCGTTTATTCAGCGTGTCTGGTTTAAGCCAGGAATTTCCGATTAATGACGCCCTGAGTGTGAGCGCCGGTTTTGATCAGGCCAGGAATCTGGAAACCAATGCACCATCTGAAGTCGGACAGAACAGCGAAGATTTTTATGCGGTATATGCTGGTTCTGCATTACGTACTTCAATCTGGCAATGGAATAATCGTCTGGAGTTCCGTGATGGTAATGACACTGATAAATGGACTGCACGAACCAGTGTTTATCACCCACTGAGTGACGCTATTGCAACCGGTGGCAGCCTGGATTATTTCCACAGCGAGAGCAAAGATAAATACAACAAAAAGCTGGATGCCAAATTCGACTTGGCCATTCGTCCGCGTAAAGATCCATATGCGCTGTTGTTACAAACACGCTGGGTACAGGAAGCAGATGGTGGCCAGGGAACTCCTCGTCGCAGTCGCCGCCTGATTAATAATGCACACGTTAACTGGTTAATCACCGACCGTGACCAGCTGGCCGCTCAATACGGTATCAAGCGTGTTCTTGACCAGTACAACAGCAAAGATTATGCAGCAACCACTGACTTTATGGCGGCTGAATGGCGCCATCATCTGAACGATCACTGGGACATTGGTGCCCATGCGCGTCGTCTGCATGGTTATCAGGCGAACCAGACCAAACAGGGTTATGGGGTATCGGTCGGCTGGATCCCGAAAACCAACGTTTGGTTAGGCCTGGGTTACAACTTTACCGGCTTTGTTGACGACGACTTCTCTGCAGCAAACTTCACCGCTCAGGGCGTTTACCTGAAGATGCGCTTCAAAGCAGACCAGGAAACTCTGCAAACGTTACGGGCGGCTTTCCAGTAAACCGTTTGCAGCAGATTTGACCTACCCAGTGTTCCACAGGACAATGGCAGCCATTCTCGCCTGATTTTTAAGGATTACTCATGGCTGCCAAACAACAACTAATCAATACAAATGGCCAACCGACCTACGGGGTTTATCCTGAGAGCGTCGATCACATCAATTACATGGACTTTGATTTACGCTCTCCGATGGATCGTAAATTAGGTTCTCTGGCAAAACGTTTTAAGTTTAATCAGTTCCAGTTTATTGGCCTGATCAGCCCGAAGCTGATTGTGGGTATCGCAATTGTCGATCTGAAGGTTGGAGGTAATTCATTTATTTATCTCTACGAACCAGAAACCGATAAATTTGAAGAGTTCTCCTTTATCCAGCCGTTTGCAATGAATACCAGCATCGAACCTTTCCCGAACGATGGTGAAGCGAGCTTTAAAAAAGGGGCTAATAAAGTATCGATTAAAGCCTCTTCGCGTCCTGGCGTTCGTAAGGTTCAGGTATCACTGGCTGGCGGCGTTGAAATCGATGCCACTATCGACGAAAGTACCTCCTACAACCCGCTGGCAGTTTGCAGCCGCGCAGGTTATCAGGGCTGGGTATTCACCCAGAAAAGTAACGCTCTGGTCTGTAATGGCAATGTGAAATGGGGTGGCAAAGATTACGACCTGGAAGCCATTGATGCGCTAGCTTCGGTAGACTGGAGCTGTGGCTATATGCGCCGCGAAACGTTCTGGAACTGGGGCAGCATGTCCTGCAAACTTGCCGATGGACGTCGCTTAGGGTTTAACCTGGCAGCTGGTGTTAATGAGACCGGTACCAGTGAAAATGCCCTCTGGCTCGACGGTAAGATGTATAAGATTGATATGGTGGACTTCCAGTTCGATCGTTACCATCCCAACCATGCCTGGGCCATGCGCTCAAATGACGGCATGATCCAGTTACATTTCGAGCCCAAAGGCCAGCGTAAAGAGAAGATGAATGTTGTGGTTGCAGCATCCAACTTTACCCAGCACTTTGGCCAATACTATGGCGAGATCCACCTGCCTGACGAAGTGATTACACTGGATGGAGAATGGGGCTTCAGCGAAGATCACTACGCCAAGTGGTAAAGCACGCTTAACACTCCTGAACCAGAGCTGAATAAAGCGTGTTCAGCTCTGGCAATATTTCTGTCTGCTTGTATAGTTTGAGTAAATCTACAAGCAGGAAGCCTTCATGAACATCAAACCTCTTTTACTCGCCTCTCTGATAATCCCTGCCACAGCCATGGCTGAATTCGAAAATGCTTCGTACAGTTATCTGGGCGTGGGACAAGAAACGCTCGAATACTCAGAAAGCACCAATGACTTCGGTGGCCTGAAATTTAAAACAAAATATAAAGGTAGCAACCTGGTTCAGAAATCCGGTGGTTACACTGCTGTTGGCGAAAAGTACGGCTTTTTCTTATCCACTTCCTCAACTCTGTTAGCCAATGAAGAACGTGAAAAATGGCGTTTTCCTTCAATTGGTGTCGTTCAGGAAGATGACATGACGGTCAAGCGCACCGCGATCGATATTCTCGGTGTATTCCACTTACAAAATGGCCACTTCTTTAATCTGGGCAGTCGCTATAACTCAGTTTCTTTCAGCCGCTTTAACTTTTCCAGCACTGATCGCACAAATGAATTAAACGCGGCAATTTTTGCTCGCGCCGACCATAGTGATGCTGAACTAACAAAGCAGTTGAACGACTTAATTGCTAAAGCTCAAGCGGCCAACGTATGTATCACTAACTCTTCCAAACAGTGTATCGGCACAAAACAAGCAGACGGCAGCTATAACGTTTCTCTGGAAGATTTCAAAGAAGCGAAGAAGTTTAACCCTGAAGCAACATCCGGCGTAGTCTTCGAAGACATGGCTTCCTGGAGCTTATTAGCTGGCTGGGGTTACGATTCTTACTTCATCCGTAAAGAAATCGGCATGCGTTATCAGTTCGCCTTCCGTGTTGGCACGGCTATCTATGAGAGTGTATTAAACACAAAAAACAATAAGTCCCTGACCCGTAGCTTTGGTGGTGACTGGGATCTACATGCCCTTGCCGGAGTCGGGTACCAGTTCCGTCCGGAATTTGGTGTGATGGCAACACTGGAATACAACATGATTCACCGTGAAGAAATTCGCGACGGCAATGTATTTCTTCCGGTAAATGACCTGAAAGCATTAAGCCCTCAGATTACTGCAAACTGGGCTTTCTGATTCTTAACAGAACAAATTGAAGACAATAAAAAAGCGCGTTAAATAACGCGCTTTTTTATTGTCCGGAAATTATGATCTAGCGACCCTGTTTTTTCC
The DNA here is from genome assembly GCF_965219715.1 of Bacterioplanoides sp. Taxonomy (GTDB): domain Bacteria; phylum Pseudomonadota; class Gammaproteobacteria; order Pseudomonadales; family Oceanobacteraceae; genus Bacterioplanoides. The sequence continues at coordinate 4,301,057 of NZ_OZ244785.1, read as the reverse complement.
GCTGCTTACGCATTTTGTCATGCTTCGCCTGACGAATAGAGGCGGTTTTAACCACAGAATCGCGACGGCGCTTACTGCGGTGCTTCACTTCTTTCTCTTTATCAGAGAACGGGTTTGAACCCTGGCGGAATTCAAAGCGGATGGGGGTGCCTTTAATGTCCAGCACGCGACGGAAAGTATTCGCCAGATAACGTTTATAGTCTTCTGGTAAATCTTCAACCATGTTGCCGTGAACAATAATTCGCGGCGGGTTCGAACCACCTTGGTGAGCGTAACGTAATTTCGGACGACGACTGCGAATCATTGGCGGCTGATGGCTGGATACGGCATCTTCCATAATTCGGGTCAGCATATTGGTTTGCCATTTTGCCATTGCTGAGCGGTACGCCTGATCAACCGATTCGTACAAATGACCAACACCAGTGCCGTGCAGTGCCGAAATAAAATGCATCTCAGCAAACGTCAGGAAATCGAAACGACGATCAATTTCATCTTTAACACGCTGCTTTTCGTAAGCATCCATGCCATCCCATTTATTGATGGCAATCACCAACGCACGACCCGAGTTCAGTACGAAACTCAGCATGTGCAGGTCCTGTTCAACGATACCGTCACGGGCATCAAGAACCAGAATACAGACGTGACAATCCTGAATCGCTTGCAGGGTTTTAATGATGGAGAATTTTTCTGCCGCTTCGTGAATGTTTTTCCGACGACGAACACCAGCGGTATCAATCAGAGTATATTCCTGACCATGACGTTCATAGGGAATATAAACACTGTCCCGGGTAGTGCCAGCCTGGTCGTATACAACAACCCGCTCTTCCCCTAAAAAGCGGTTAACCAGCGTCGACTTACCCACATTAGGTCGACCAACAACCGCAATTTTAATCCCTTTAACATCCAGCGCTTCGTGCTGAACTTCAGGCTCTTTTTCGTCTTCCTCTTCTTCGTAAATATATTCCAGTTCACGATTCTGAGCCGCAGCCAGCTCGGCCGCTTTTTTCTCTTTTTCTTCCGGCAGCTCATCCAGCACATAATCGATCAGAGTCGACACACCGCGGTTGTGTGCAGCCGCAATCGCCAGCGGTTCACCCATACCAAGCTCATAAAACTCGCCTAGCACCATGTCAGGGTTACGGCCATCGATTTTGTTAACAACCAGATACGCTTCTTTATTGTTTCGACGGAGGTAGTCACCAATCATGCGGTCACCTGCGGTAATACCCGCGTTGGCATCCACCATAAAGAAAACAATGTCGGCTTCGTTCATCGCCTGGAAGCTCTGGCTCGCCATCGCTTCATCAATGCCTTCTTCCTGACCGCTGATACCACCGGTATCGATCACAATAAACGGGCGATCGCCAACCTTACCTTCGCCATACTTACGGTCACGGGTTAAGCCTGCAATTTCTGCCACCAAAGCGTCGCGGCTTTTGGTTAAACGATTAAACAGTGTTGATTTGCCAACGTTGGGACGACCAACCAGGGCGATTACAGGAACCATAAGTTAACTGCCTTTAAAAAACGAAAAGGCTGGCATCGGCCAACCTTGAAAATACTTCTGATAACCCATTAGTAAACTAAAGGGTGAGTCATTCCGGATCTGAAACAGATTCGATTGTCACCAACGCCAGTTCACCTGCGTTGGTATAAATCAGTATACCCTGGTCCGTGGCAACCAAGGGGCTGCGAATTCCGAAATCGCGGCCGCGCAACATGCGCCAATTGGTTGCTTCACCCTGTGCAGGGTAGCTGATATGTAACGGCTTGGGACGCATATGCAGACGACCAACCAGCTCACCGTCGACCTGACGCAGCAAATGAACATAACCTTCACCATCGGCCACCACCAGATAGTTACCGTAGGCGATAACCTTGCCCAACTCGCGTTTCGCTAGAGCGCTTTGCAACCACTGGCTGGCGCCGTTTCGCTGGTCGTAAGCCTGAATGCTGCTGTCATCCAGAGTCAGGTACAAAGAACCTAACGCTAATGCCGGACTGGTATAAGAAGAACCTTCTTCTTCCCAGTCTGTTTCACCAGTCAGAGACAGAGCCGCTAACTTACCGTGATAACTGGTGGCATAAATACGGCCGTCATCCCAGATCGGGCTGGCATCAACATCCACCAGACGCTCAAGCTCGGAGCGGCCATCCGGAATGGCCAGACGCTTGTCCCAGCGCGGAATCCCTAATGTCTTGTCCAGAGCCACTACTTTACCGGTGGCAAAACCAGTGACGACAAATTCATCCAATACCAGCGGCGTGCTGGTACCGCGAACGGTTAATACCGGCATCGCATGTTCATACGACCAGGCCTGCTTGCCGTCTTCACGTTCGAAGGCGCTGATACGACCATCAACAGTGTGAACAAACACCCGACGCTCATCAAAACCAGCCGGAGAAATCGATTCACTGCTGAGAACCGCTTGCCACAGAGGCTCACCGTCAGTACTCAGGCAATGCAGGATACCGTCACGGGTAGCAACAAATACCTGTCCGGAATCGACAACAACACCAGCGGTGATGGCCTGATCCAGATCGACCTGCCAGTTCTGTGAGCCATCTTCCAGATCCAGAGAGTAAAGGCTGCCAGAACTGTCCGCCGCAAAAACCTGGTCTCCAACAACCGCTGCACGCAATCTTGCGTAAGCACTGCCCGGACCCTTACCCAGAGTTTGTCGCCAGCTAACCGACAGCTCGGCTTTGGCTTCGAATTCAGGTAATAGTCCCTGCTCTTCTTCCGCTTCCTTTTCAGGTGTGCTGGAACAGGCAGATAATGCAAAGGCCATCACAGCCGCAGATAACCAGGAAAAACGCACGGGGATTAAGACTCCTCAGCAACCAGTTCAGCACTGGTCAGGTTGTCGATTTTACGTTGCAACACCTGGGTGTTGATGCCAGCTTCCTGAGCCGCCGTTTTGGCAGCAACATAAGCTTCGCGAGCCTGGCTCATGTCACCTTTGCGGAACAAAGCATCACCTTTCACTTCATTAAACTGTGCAGCGTATGCAGCATCAGGCTGAGCAGGAATTAACGCCAATGCTTCATCGTTTTTATCCAGTTGAACCAGAATATTCGCCAGACGAACCTGAGCGGTCAGTTTAACCGGGCCTTCTTCTGCCGCAGCAATAACAGCCTGCAGCTCTTTAACTGCAGTTTCGAAATCGCCGTTGTCGGTCGCAAAACGAGCCAGGAATAAACCGCCAAACTGGCTGTATACCGTTGAGCTGAAATCTTTTTTCAGCTGTTCAGCCAGAGAGATCATTTCTGCTTTAACAGCGTCAGTCTGATCGGCAGCCGGCTGAGCCGCTTTTTCAACCAGTTGAGAATAAACAGCGGATGCCGCTTCGCCGGTTGCGCGAACATTGTCCTGATAGGTATTCCAGCCTAACCAGCCGCCAGCAACAACAACGACAGATAAAATCAGGCTGGTGCCATTTTCAGACCACCATTTCTTTAACGCTTCTACCTGTTCTTCTTCCGTTCTAAATTCGTTCATTCCCAATCCTCTACCCCGGTTACAGATTACCGGCTGTTGTTATTCAAAATTAGTTAATTTGTTGTGCAATCCAGGCCGCAACGTCTGCTTGTGGCATGGTTTGCTGATCCAGTTCACCGGACAAATCTTTTACTGTTGCCTGCTGCTCAGCAATTTCGCTTTCGCCCAACAGGATGGCAAAACGAGCACCGCTCTTATCTGCCTTTTTCATCTGGCTCTTAAAGCTGCCACCACCACAGTGGGTTTGGATACGCAGCCAATCGTGTTCATTACGAACCTGATCCGATAATAACAGTGCCGCTTTATCAGCACCGTCGCCCAATGCACAAACATAAACGTCCAGTGTATTAAGTACAGCATCCGGAACCAGCTCCAGAGTTTCAAGCATCAGAATCAGACGCTCAACACCCATGGCGAAACCAACCGCCGGAGTTGGCTTACCACCCAACTGTTCAACCAGGCCATCGTAACGACCACCGGCACAAACGGTTCCCTGAGCACCTAACTTATCGGTAACCCATTCGAATACGGTTTTGCAGTAGTAATCCAGACCACGCACCAGGCGCTGGTTAATTTCATATTTCACCCCGGCCGCATCTAAAACACCGCACAGAGTGGCGAAGTGTTCACGACTCTCTTCATCGAGGTGATCATGTAACTTCGGCGCATCGACTAATAATGCCTGAGTTTGTTCGTTTTTACTGTCAAGAATACGCAGTGGATTTGAATCCAGACGACGTAAGCTGTCTTCATCTAACTGATCTTTACGTTCGGACAGATAAGCAACCAGTGCATCTTTATATTCGGCACGAGCTTCGTTGCTGCCCAGCGTATTCAGCTGCAGCGTTACCGCATCCTGCAGACCCAGCATTTTCCACAGACGTGCAGTCAGCAGAATCACTTCCGCATCAATATCTGCTGTGGCGATACCAAAGGTTTCCACACCAATCTGGTGGAACTGACGGTAACGGCCTTTTTGCGGACGTTCGTGACGGAACATCGGTCCGGTGTACCACAGGCGCTGAGTCTGGTTGTACAGTAAGCCATGCTCTTCACAGGCACGAACACAGCTGGCAGTGCCTTCAGGGCGCAGAGTCAGGCTATCGCCGTTACGGTCGTCGAAGGTGTACATTTCTTTTTCGACGATGTCCGTTACTTCACCAATAGAACGTTTGAACAGATTGGTCTGTTCAACGATTGGCATACGGATTTCACCATAACCATAAGAAGCCAGCAGCTCTTTTACTGTGCCTTCCAGGTATTGCCAAACCGGAGTCTCGTTTGGCTTGATGTCGTTCATGCCACGAATGGCCTGAATTTTCTTACTCATAATCGTTTTTTTACTCGTTAATCATCTGTTGCCGGATACACAATCAGGCATCAGTAACAATCATATCTTTGCGTTGTTCTTCTAACTCGGCGGCGCGCTCGCGAATCAGACGCTCGAGGTCATCCACCAAATTGTCATTGTTCAGTTTTTGCTGTGGCTTACCATCGATGTACACCAGATTCGGCTGGCCACCGGCTAAGCCCACATCGGTCTCTTTGGCTTCGCCTGGACCATTAACCACACAACCAATTACCGAAACGTCCATCGAAGTGCGGATATCTTCAACCCGCATTTCCAGTTCATTCATGGTTTTGATCACATCAAAGTTCTGGCGCGAACAGCTTGGACAGGCAATAAAGTTAATACCGCGGGAGCGCAGCTTAAGCGACTTCAGCATGTCCCAGCCAACTTTCACTTCCTCAACCGGATCGGCTGCCAGCGATACACGAATGGTGTCACCAATGCCTTCCCACAAAAGCAAGCCCAGCCCAATCGACGATTTCACGGTACCACCGCGTAAACCACCGGCTTCGGTAATGCCGAGATGTAATGGCTGATCAATCTGGTCAGAGATCTTTTTATAAGCGGCGACCGTCATAAAAATATCCGACGCTTTCAGGCTCAGTTTGTAATCCTGAAAATCCAGTCGATCAAGAATATCGATATGACGCATGGCTGACTCAACCAGTGCATCCGGAGTTGGTTCACCGTATTTTTTCTGCAGGTCTTTTTCTAAAGAACCGGCATTAACGCCAATCCGGATTGGAATGTCGCGCTCACTGGCAGCATCGACAACAGCACGTACACGATCTTCGCGACCAATATTGCCAGGGTTAATACGCAGGCAATCAACACCCAATTCAGCTACACGCAAGGCAATGCGGTAGTCAAAGTGAATATCCGATACCAAAGGTATGCTGACTTGTTTGCGGATTTCGCCAAACGCTTCTGCTGCTTCCATGGTAGGTACAGACACACGAACGATATCAGCCCCAGCATCCTGAGCACGCATGATTTGCGCAACCGTGGCATCGATATCGGTGGTTTCGGTATTCGTCATGGTTTGAATGGCAATCGGCGCACCGCCACCAACCGGCACATTCCCCACCATAATCTGGCGGGTTTTACGACGTTTTATCGGATTTTCAAACAGGGCGCTCATAATTAATTTCCGCTAACTGCCGACAGCGATTGCTGATATTGCTTGTATTCTTTCGAGTCCGGGAAGTTCTGCTTCAGCTCAGACGCTAACTCAATCGCACGCTTGGTGTTCTGGCTGATCGCAGCCAGCTTAATACCGAGCCACAAGCTGTGGGCGTTGTGCTGCGTTTGCTGACGTTTGGCTAAACGATCCAGACGATCAAAGTACTTTTGTGACTCGCTGTAGTTTTGCGCTTCAAACAGCAGAGTCGAGATATTCACCAGTGCATCCACGTTGTACGGCATGATACGCAGAGACTCGCGATATGACTTTACAGCCAGTTCCGGCTTGCCCCAGCGATAAGCGTTAATCGCCAGATCGTTATAGGCTGCCACGCGGTTTTCGTAATAGCGGTTTTCCGCCACTTCGGTTAATTCATCATTTGCGTCTTCAAAGCGCTTGGTCTGAGCATACAGGCGGCCTAAATGATGCTTCGCCTGGCTAAACTGCTCATCCAGGCTGATGGCTTTTTTAAACGACTCTTCCGCCAGATCCAGCTCGCCTTCGGCCTGCCATAACAAGCCCATACCATCGTGTGCTGGCGCGTACTCCGGGTTAATATCCAGTGCCCGGTTTAAACGCTGACGGGCCCAGTCCACCCGGCCATTTTTGATATACGCCAGGCCCAGCTGGGTGTAATTTTCAACCGCTTTGTCCGGGGATGCTTTCTTATTAAACGGGCTTTCCACCACGGTCACACAAGCACTGAGTAATAACGCCAGCGTGGCAGCAGCCAGGTATTTGATCCAACGATTTCCCTTCGACATTAATGACGAGCCTCAGATTGAACTTCAGATTCATCCAGTTGTACCGCATTAATATATTTCGCGCTACGACGAGTTCGGTCTTCTACCCGGCCAACCAGCTGACCACAAGCTGCATCAATATCGTCACCACGAGTAGAACGAATGGTGACGATGTGACCGGCATTAATCAGATGATCACGGAAACGATAAGTGCGGTTATTACTCGGGCGTTTATAACCGGAATTCGGAAACGGGTTAAACGGAATCAGGTTAATTTTGCACGGTACCTGCTTCATCAGTTCCGCTAATTGTTCCGCATGTTCCAGTTCATCGTTAACACCGTCGATTAAGGTGTATTCGATGGTGGCCTTGCGACGGTCAGGTAATTTATCGAGGTAACGATTGACCGAAGCAATCAATTCTTTGATCGGGTACTTTTTATTCAGAGGTACTAACTGATTACGCAATTCATCATTGGGCGCGTGCAGCGAAATCGCCAGCGACACATCGGTAATTTCACCCAACTGATCAATCTTCGGCACCACACCTGAGGTACTCAGGGTTACACGGCGTTTCGACAAGCCATAGGCGTTGTCTTCCATCATCAATGCCATGGCATCAACAACGTTATCAAAATTCAGCAGCGGTTCGCCCATGCCCATCATCACCACGTTGGTGATTTTACGTTCACGGCGTTCGCCCGGCTCATGGAATGCCATTGCGGCGACATATACCTGGCCGATAATTTCGGCAGCACTTAAATCGCGATTAAAACCCTGTTTACCGGTGGAACAAAACGAGCAATCCAGCGAGCAACCAATCTGCGAGCTCACACACAAAGTGCCGCGCTCTTTCTCCGGGATATAAACAGTTTCAACCGAGCTGCCACCTTCCATACGCATTACCCATTTACGGGTGCCGTCTTTGGAAGTTTCGTCATAAATCACTTCCGGCAGTTTCACTTCGCTGATGGCCGCCAGCTTGGCACGCAGGCCTTTGCTCATGTTGGTCATCTTGTCGAAGTCAGCTTCACCGTATTGGTGAATCCATTTCAACATCTGTTGCGCACGGAATTTCTTTTCACCCATATCGGCAAAAAAAGCTTCCATCTTCTGCGGGGATAAACCCAGTAAATTAATTTTTTCAGCAGTATCAGACATCGAATTGGTTACCTGGAGATACTGTCAGCGAACTGACAAACAAGGTGCTTCCTGACGGGCAACGGAAGGCGTCCGACGCCTTCCGAACATTTGCCGGAGAAACGAGTCCTCCGGCAACAAGTGCTTAGCGAGGGCAGATTTCTTCAGCAGCGAAGAAGTAATCGATTTCGCGAGCAGCAGACTCAGCAGAGTCAGAACCGTGTACAGCGTTCGCATCGATGCTCTGAGCGAAGTCAGCGCGAATGGTGCCTGCGTCAGCTTCTTGTGGGTTAGTAGCACCCATCAGCTCACGGTTTTTAGCGATTGCGCCTTCACCTTCCAGAACCTGTACAACAACAGGACCAGAAGTCATGAAACCAACCAGATCTTTGAAGAAAGGACGCTCAGCGTGCTCAGCGTAGAAACCGCCAGCTTTTTCGTCGTCCAGTTGCAGCATTTTAGCAGCAACGATTTGCAGGCCAGCTTTCTCGAAACGAGCCAGGATTTCACCGATTACGTTTTTGCCAACTGCGTCTGGTTTAACGATAGACAGGGTGCGTTCTACAGCCATTTTAAGCTCCAAAATAGTCAATTAATGGTTAAAAAGTGTTTACGAAAAATAAAACCCGCGAATTATACGCACCTTTTGATGAAAGTTGTACGCGTATTCAGTGGATTCCGGGTAAAAATTATGCCTTGCGTAACAAGCCGATAACCCGACCGACTTCAGCAACGGTATTGTCGATATCTTCTTCAGTGGTAAAGCGACCAACCGAGAAGCGCAAACCGGCATGAGCCAGCTCATCACTGCGACCAATCGCTTTCAGCACATAGGATGGCGCGACACTGGCGGAATTACAGGCTGAGCCGGATGACACCGCAACTTTCGCCAGGGAAGCCAGCAGAATCTCACCGTCAACTCCGGCAAAGCTGGCATTCAGGTGGCCGGCGCTGCGCTGCTGCAGATCACCGTTCAGGTAAACCTCACCCAGCGCTTCCAACCCCTGCCACAAACGATCGCGCAAGCCACGAATACGTTGCTCATCCGCCTGCTGCTCTTCTTTGGCAATCCTGGCCGCCTCACCAAAACCAACCAACTGATGAGTCGCCAAAGTGCCCGAACGCATACCCCGCTCATGACCACCGCCATGAATCTGGGCCACCAGCTTAACCTGAGGCTCGCGCCGCACATACAATGCACCAATGCCTTTCGGGCCATACATTTTGTGGGCGGAAATCGACATCAGATCAACCCCCCAGGCATTCACATCAATTTCCTGCTTGGCCACCGCTTGCGCGGCATCCACATGCAGCAGCGCTTTATGGTCTTTTAATCGTGCCGCAACCGCTGAGATGTCAGTTTTGGTACCAATTTCGTTATTCACTGCCATCAGCGACACCAGACAGGTGTTTTCCGTCAACGCATCCGCAACCTGATCGGCACTGATCAGGCCATCCGCGTCCGGCGTCAGGTAACTGACCTCAACACCTTTACCTTGCAGGTATTCACAGGTATCAAGAATCGCCTTGTGCTCAATCGCAGAAGTAATGATATGCAACGTTTGATCAGGATCGTCAGATCTGCGCTGCTCAGCTCTCAATTGCTCAACTACGCCTTTCAGCGCCAGGTTATTACTTTCCGTCGCACCCGAGGTCCAGACAATTTCCCGCGGATCTGCAGAAAACAAGTCAGCCACCTGACGACGGGCAGTTTCAACAGCCTGCTCGGCCTGCCAGCCAAATTTATGGGATCGGGAAGCCGGGTTGGCAAAGTTGCCATCCAGCGTCAGACATTGCGCCATTATCTCAGCGACACGGGGGTCAACAGGGGTGGTAGCAGCGTAATCGAGATAAATGGGTTTCATGCAGAGCCGTCTATATCAGTCAGGAAAGTGGCCCATTGTCGACAGGCGGCCCGGCAGGTCAAGCCCAGACCGCAAAAGAAGGGTTACTGACCCTATCAGGCCAGCGCCACTTCCTCGTTCAGGATGGCATCGATACGATTTGCGCTGCTTTCATCCTGACGATCAGCAATCTGACGAACTTCTTCGCGCTCAATCAGGCTTTTCAGGGTAATTCCACGCAGGAAGGCATGGATCTGATCACTCAGATCAATCCATAAATGATGGGTCAAACACGCGTCGCCATTTTGGCAATCACCCTGGCGGTTACACTTAGTCGCATCCATGGATTCATTAACAGCGTCGATAATTTCCGCCACATGAATCTCGTCATCATTACGACTCAGGCGATAACCACCACCCGGGCCACGAACACTGGCGACCAGTCCGTTACGACGCAATTTTGAGAACAATTGCTCAAGATAAGAAAGGGAGATTCCCTGTCGGCCAGAAATATCACTCAGACTTACAGGTCCACTCTGGGCATGAATTGCCAGGTCCAACATGGCAGTTACCGCATAGCGGCCTTTTGTTGTTAAGCGCATAACGCCACCTCCAATCTAATCACGGTGGCATTATGCGTATACCCGACTATTTTAGTCAACTATTTTTCAGCAGAGTTTTGCCCACTGCTACTTTCTGCATTAGCGCCTTCGCTGAGCGCCTCAGGTTCTTCACCCAACGCCACAAAGGTTTCCTGCTCCAACTCCGGCAGTGCTTCATTGCAGGTGTTATCACCCAGGTCACTCAACGCCTTGCACATGCTATCGATTTTGCGGTCAACAGCGTGCATATGATCCATCATGTTATGGATAGAACGAGCAATCGGGTCCGGCATTTCATCAGCGATACCATAGGCATCAAAGCCCATTTTCTCGGCCATTTCCTTCCGGCGACTGGCTTGTTCGGCCGTCGCCTTACGGACAATCCGCCCAGGAATCCCAACAACCGTTACCGCCTCAGGTACTTCTTTGGTCACAACAGCATTGGAACCGATCCGTGCATTTTCACCCACAACAATCGGGCCCAGCACTTTGGCACCAGCACCTACAACAACACCGTTTTTCAGCGTCGGGTGACGCTTACCTTTATTCCAGCTGGTGCCACCTAAAGTCACACCGTGATACAGGGTACAATCATCACCAATCTCAGCGGTTTCGCCGATAACAACACCCATACCGTGATCAATAAAGAAGCGACGACCAATGGTCGCACCCGGATGGATTTCGATGCCTGTCATCCAACGACTGAAGGTCGACAGAAAACGCGACAACCATTTGAAATTTTTGCGCCACAGCCAGTTAGCCATGCGGTAATGCACAATCGCGTGCACACCCGGATAAGTAGTGATCACCTCAAAGGTGTTACGTGCCGCCGGATCACGTTCAAAAACGCAGGCGATATCTTCACGAATATTTTTGATACTCAATCTGAGTCTCCGGTCTTAACTGCGTCTTGCTGTACACCCTGTACTTTTTGCTGACGCTGAACGGCACTGAATATGCCGCGTAAAATATTAACTTCCATCTTGTCGACACCGGCACGCTGAAACAGGCGGCGCAGGCGCGACATGGTTTGCTTAGGTGTATTGGGGTCTAAGAAGCCAATATCAACCATGGTTTGTTCCAAATGATGCAACATACCGTTCAACTGCTCATGGTTGGCCAGTTCGTAATCCCACTCCACCCCCCAGGCTGATTCTTCCTGCTGCAGTGCCGGTTCAGAAATCGCAGCCAGGCGCATTTCATAACACATCACCTGAATCGCCTGGGCGACGTTCAGAGAAGAAAAGTCTTCGACGGTCGGAATATGTACGTGTGCATGACACAGGTGTAATTCGTCGTTGGTCAAACCACTCGATTCACGCCCGAACACCAACGCAATTTTATTGCCATTGGCGGAAGCCATCGCAGCCTTGGCAGCGCATTCGCGTGGGTTCATTAATGGCCAGGGGATATAACGACTGCGTGCACTGGTACCCACCACCAGACCACAGTCGGCAATCGCTTCTTCTAACGAAGCAACAATACGTGCTTGATGCAGGATATCTTCCGCGCGTGACGAACGCTGAATCGCCTCCTCATCAATAGCCGCCTTCGGGTCCACCAGCACCAGCTGACTTAGCCCCATATTTTTCATTGCCCGGGCCGCTGCCCCGATATTACCGGAATGAGTGGTATTGACCATAACAATCACAATATTGTCGAGCATAACGGGGCCTGATCTCCTGCAATAAAAGGTGTGTAACAACAGAGGCCGACAGTGTAGCGCAAAAGCTTTGCCTGATGATATAATCGCCGGTTCCCCGTTCTTTAAGAGATAGCAATTCCTATGCAGCCCATGGTTAACCTGGCGTTGCGCGCTGCGCGTAATGCTGGTCAGGATTTAGTTCGCCGCCTGGATCGTTTTGATGCTTCGCAAAGCAGCGATCAGGAAAAAGCCAAGTTTATTGCAGACTGCACTATCGGTCTGGAAAAAGGCATTATCTTCGAGCTGAAGAAATCCTTACCTGAACACAACTTCTATGGTCGTGAAACCGGTGACAACATCACCGATGAAAAACAGCCGACCTGGCAAGTATGTGTTATCGATGAAGTATCTAACTTCCGTGTGGGAATTCCGTCTTTTGCCATCATCATCAGCTGCCTGCAAAACGGCAAGACTGAACATGCCATCATGGTTAATCCGATGAATGGCGATGAATTCAGCGCATCACGTGGCCGTGGTACCCAGCTGAACAACCGCCGTATCCGCGCCAGCAATGTGAATACTCTGGAAGACAGCATCATCGGCTACACCCTACCACGCAGCAGCAACGAAGAAGCCTTCGATCAGCGTCAGCGCCTGCAAAGCCTGATGGTGAAAAGCTATGACCTGCGCAACATCGGTTCCAACGCTCTGTCGCTGGCTTACGTTGCCGCTGACCGTTTCCAGGGTGCACTGCTGAGCAATGTTGATGAGTTTGCATTAACGGCTGGCAGCCTGATTGCTTCAGAAGCCGGCTGCCTGTTAGCCGATGCCAGTGGTCAGCCACAACTGAAAGCACCTGCCAACCTGGTCGTGAGCAACCCTCGCCTGTTAAAAGCACTGGTTGCACTGAAGTAACACACGTTCACACAGCGCTACATAAGTATTGTGATTTCCCCCTTCCCTTCCGGTAAGCCGAACTATACTGAGTTCATTACCGGAGCGGGAGAACGTCATAATGCTGATATGGCAACAGCTGACATTGATTATGCAGTGGTACGCGGAGCCTCAGGGCTGTGATGAACTGGAACTTCACAAAGATCAGCAATAGCTGCTGAATCGCAAATACAAAAAAAGCCGCATTACCTGAGTAATGCGGCTTTTTTATTTTGTCTCGCAGATATTAACGAATCGCTGATACGTCTTCTGCCTGAGGGCCTTTCTGACCACGAACCACGGTAAACTTAACACGCTGACCTTCGGTTAAAGAGCGGTGACCCTGTCCACGAATCGAACGGAAGTGAACAAACACATCTTCGCCCTGATCCCAGGTGATAAAACCAAAACCTTTTTTAACGTTGAACCACTTAACCACACCACGCTCACGACCATCTTCCACGTCATTTTCAACAATGGTACCGCTACCACGGTAACGGCGACGACGTGCAGGAACCAACTGCGCAGATACCAGGCTGATAACAAAACCAGCTACCGCCAGAGTGACCAGTAAATCTGTCTGGCCATCAAATGCCTGTGGGAACACTGCCAGCATCAGTGCCGGCAAAACAGCAGCAAAGACCAATGCCACAATAATTTTACGAACAATCAATTTACCCATGTTTTCTCTCGTATCAATCGTTATTATCGTTTATCTCGACCTGTTTAACAGATTCGGTAGCAACAGTTATTCGCTGTAATATAGTGCGAAACAAGCCGGTGAGTTCTATAACAAGTCGGCTATGAAAGCCCAATTCATCAAAAAAATCAACACGATAGAACAAGGTTATAAAGTGGCAAACAAAGAAACTGATACAGCGCATATTCAGGATCAGCGCATCACTGAGCTGGAAACCCGGATTCTGTATCTCGAAGATACGATTGAAAGCCTGAACTCAGAAATGGCTGAAATATCGCAACAGTTCGCCCTGGCAAAAAATGCGCTGCAAATGATGCATAAAAAACTGGAACAAGTGAGTGGTAACTCAGATGTATTCCGCAACCCGGCTGACGAGCCACCACCACCGCACTACTAACCGCGCTATTAAAAAGTAAGAAGAAACCAGCGAGGTTTTCCAAAGCGGCTGCCGCCCTCTCCCCTTAAAGCGGTTGCCGCAATGTCCGTTTGCGGCAATCCACCATCATTATGATCGATACCGGAGCGCAAGGTTATAAAACCTGACGCTTACGAATCAGCACGCGAATTCCCCAACATAAAAGTGTGAACAATAGCGGCAGAATAAAGATGTTCAGGACTTTGAGTTGAGTGCCCAGCGCTTCAATATCTTTATCCAGCTCATGTTGCACCGCACGTAACTCTTTACGAATTTCGACTTTCTGTCGCTGGAAGTTTTCCAAAGCCAGTTGCTGTTCAGCGGATAACGTTAACACCTGGTCTGTGCCTTCTTTCTGCTGTTGCAATTGCTCCAGCTGAGCTTCGGTTTCCTGCAAACGTTGCTGCAGACGCTGCTCACTGACCAGAAAACGTTCTTCCGCCAGAACACGCAACTCTTCAACTTTTTCAAATGGTCGCGAATATTGGCCACGGGCTCTTAAGCTAATCAGATCCGGACTGCCAGACAACTGATCGATCAGGTTAACCACCATATTGCCATTATCAGCCCAGGGAGAAGCGATGCGCTGGCCAAAGAAATTCTGCACCTGAACCCACAAACGATCAGTCAACACATCGGTGTCAGCCACCAGCGTAACAGCCAGCTTATCGCTCTGCGGCAAATGGTTATCCGCTTTCACACCATCAACGCCGTCGGGGTAAACACTGCTTGCCTCACCGGAAACCCGGGTCGCGAGATTAAATGTCTCACCTGCGGACTCAAAACCACGCTGCAATTCAACCAGGTCAGCACCGAAGCGCAAACGATTAGCATCGGTTGACTGGGCGTCAGTTGACGAAAACAACCATGGCGTAAATTTGGTGGTTGCATCACCTTTGGCAACAAATGCCCCCACACTGCTAAGATTCAGACTTTCCAGCTCTGCCGTGGCAACGTTATTAGCATCAGTACTTTCAGCTCCTAACGACAATAACGCAAAATGACGAACTGGCGGACGGTTGCGCCCCTGGTTCACCACCAGCGCATTCGCCGCATCCAAAACTACCTGATCCGGATTCCAGGCAACTCCCCAGTTTTCCAGCAAAGGATCTAATGCTGTTGCAGATCCACCATCCGCAGCCGCCATTGGTCCTGCAGCAGCTGACTCAGCGACCGGATCAAGAAACGCCAGAATCCGCCCACCTCTCAGTGCAAACTGATCGATGGCATACAGAGCCTGATCGCTTAATTGAGGAGGCTGAATCAACAGCAATAAATCGACATCATCTGCAATAGCGTCAATATCTGCGGTTAATGAGCGCACCTCATATTGTTTATCCAACTGTTCAATCGCCATCCACGGCGGAGACGGACGACCACTGCGTGCATCAAAACCACCACGTACATCCAGACCAGACAACAGCGCAATCACCGGCGCACTGGATTGCTGCAGCTGATAAATTAACTGGGTTACTTCGTATTCCAGAAAGGCTTCTTTATCCGGCTGAAGGAATGGCAATACCGCACGACTGCCGTCCTGCGATGTTATCGCCAGACCAAAATACAATTCATCACCAAAGCCCGATACCGGAACAGCCTGAAGCCCCATTTCGGTCGCCAGGTCTTCTTGCTCAGAAAAAGGCTCCGGGTCAATCAGCGATAAACTTAATTGGCCATTCGAATGCAATACGTATTCTGCTAATAATTCCCGAACCTGTTGCGCATAGGCGCGCAGGGAAGTCAGATCTTCACTGGCCTGTTGCGAGAAAAACAGCTGCATTTCCAGCGGCTTTTCCATTTCCGCTAAAATCGCTTTACTGCCCGGCGACAGGGTAAACAAACCTTGCTCCGTCAGATCAAGGCGAGCACTGCCGCCCAGCTGATTGATTAAACCTGCCACCAATAAAAAAGCGGCAAACAACAGAATAAAAACGGAAGATTTTAATTTCATGGTGCCTCCTTATTGCGCCTTTTTAATGGTCAGAACCTGAGTCGTGGCAATTAACCACACCACAATCGTCAGCAGGAAAAACAGTACGTCACGTAAATCCACGACGCCACGGGAGAGTGCTTCAAAATGTGTCATAAAACTCAGACTGGCAACAAAATCAGTTAACGCTGATGAGCCAAAACCACGAAATACATCCAGCACCATCGGTAAACCGCTCAGCATCAGCAGAAAACACACCAGCACCGCAAGAATAAACGCAACAATCTGGTTGCGACTGAGCGCCGACATACAGGAACCCACCGCAATAAAAGCTCCGGCCATCAGCCAACTACCGAGATAACTGGTCAGAATCACACCATTATCGGGCGAGCCGAGATAATTCACTGTGATCCATAGTGGGAAGGTAAATACCAAAGCCATACCGGCAAACAGCCAGGCTGCCAGGAATTTTCCGGCGACCGCCTGCCATAAAGTAATTGGCAGTGTCATAAGTAATTCAATCGAGCCAAGCTGGCGCTCCTGCGACCATAACCCCATTGCAATAGCAGGCATAAAAAACAGAAACAACCAGGGATGAAAACCAAAGAACGGCAATAAATCCGCCTGTCCCCTGAGATAAAAATTGCCGAGATAAAAGGTGAATGCAGCGGACATCACCAGAAAAATCAAAATAAAAACATAGGCCACCGGCGTCGAAAAATAGGCGGCTAATTCACGCTTACAAATAGTCCAGGTATTCATTTCTCTCTCCTTATACCTGTGCCGTCGCATCAGCTTGTGTCAGGGAGCGGAAGACATCATCCAGTCGTCCGCGCTCTATATGTAACGAGTCCAATTGCCAACCCTGCTGCTCAATCAATGCTGAAACGGCCGGATACAATTGGGCGTTTTTGTCAGGGAACAACAAATAACTCAAACCTTGTTGTTGCTCATCCACTTCGACAACGCCTTTCAGTGCCGCAAAACGACCCGCAGCTTCGGTAACCGGTTGTTGAAAACGTAATGAGATAGCCTGGTGGTAACGCGAACGCGCTTCCAGCTCAGCGGGCGTACCATCAATGACCTTCTGACCGTTTGCAATAATCATTGCCCGCGAGCACACAGAAGTGACTTCTTCAAGAATATGGGTCGATACAATCACAATTTTGTCGTCCGACAAATTCTGAATCAGCTCCCGTACCTGTTGTTTCTGATTTGGATCCAAACCATCAGTGGGCTCATCAAGAATCAGAATGCGCGGGTCATGTATCAGGGTTTGTGCCAGACCAACACGGCGCTTATAACCCTTCGACAAAGTATGAATGGGTTGCGCCACAACATCTTTGAGATCCAGCTGTGCCACCACTCTGGCCACACGGCGTTTTAATTCAGCACCACTGAAGCCACGAATTTCGCCGATAAAGCGTAAAAATGCCAATACCGTCATATCACCGTATGCTGGCGCACCTTCAGGTAAATAGCCAATCATCGACTTTGCCTGAATGGGTTGTCGCTCAATATCATGACCAAAAATCGATACCGATCCGGAGGTGGGTTGTAAAAAACCGGTAATCATTTTCATCGTGGTCGACTTGCCAGCGCCATTCGGCCCTAAAAATCCCAGCACCTCACCTGGACTGACTTCAAACGACAAGCGATCAACAGCACAAAAACTGCCGAACTGCCTGGTTAACTGATCTGCTTTTATCATGTGTTTTGTTCCTTCCTTCACCTGCGACAAACCGGGGATCACACCGGTCATCGCCCTGTCACGGCTATGTCTATCATAAAGAAAGTCATTATTGGTGTGGATTGACATTTTTCGACATATTCACAAATGCTGCCACGAAAGCAGCCAGCCGTGAAAAATTGGCAAGTGATTGACCAATGGCAAGTTTTGACCGGCTATTTGACTCAGGATAGCGTTTTGATCCACACAGCCGCCAAGGTAAACTAGCGCCCGACCCGGCCCCTTGCCGGATCATCGAGTGTCATCTTAAGAGTGTTACCTATGAAGTTTATTAAAGCCCTGCGCCGCACCTTATATCGCTGGCAGCAGAAGTTGCTCTATGGGGTTATCAAAACCCATATCATTGGCCCGGATGTTAAAGAGTTTAATCTCGATCCGGACAAGCCTGTGGTCTATGCCTTATGGTCGCCATCCCATGCAGAGCAGCTGGTGATTGATCGCGAAGTCAGCCAGTTCGGCTGGAACAGCCCCTATGAAGATTTGTTAAATCGTCGACTGCCAGCTAAGCCCTTTTTCCATATTTACAAACGCACCGGGATTTTTCGTCGCCAGGGTTCACCCATTGTGGCCAAGCAGCTGATCAGCCAGGCTGAATGGCTTGCCGAAGACGAACAACGTGATATTCAGATTGTTCCGGTTCGTGTGATGTGGGGTCGTGCTCCCGATAAAGAAGGCTCCTTTCTGCGCATCTGGCTGCAGAACAGTGGTGCACTTGGCGGTCGCCTGGTGACCCTGATGGCGATTCTGCTGAATGGCCGCAATACCTTCGTTCATTTCTCCAAACCAATGTCACTGCGCGAGCTGTACGAAGCGGATAAAACTCCGGAAGTGCTGGCACGTAAAGTGTCACGAATTCTGCGAGTACATAATCGTCAGGTCTCCGCCTCGGTACTTGGCCCGGATTTATCCCACCGCCGTACGCTGGTGCACCAGATTCCCCGTAAACCCATGGTGCTGAAAGCCATTCAGGAAGAAGTGGAAAACAAAGGCACCAGTAAAGTAAAAGCGCAGCAGCAAGCGTACAAATACGCCGATGAAATTGCTTCGAATATTTCTTACACCAATGTGCGTTTCCTCGACCTGGTGTTAACCTGGGTATGGAACAAGATTTACAACGGTGTAAATCTGCACAACATCGAGCACCTGAAAGAAATCAGCAAAGATAACGAAATCATTTATGTGCCGTGTCACCGCAGCCATATTGATTATCTGTTGTTGTCTTATGTGCTATATCACCATGGCTTACAACTGCCGCAGATTGCAGCGGGCATTAACCTTAATATGCCGGTTGTCGGACCAATTTTACGTCGTGGTGGTGCGTTCTTTATGCGTCGTACGTTCCGCGATAACAAACTTTATGCCGCCGTATTTGATGAATACCTGCATTCGGTATTTACCCATGGTTATTCGGCAGAATATTTTGTTGAAGGTGGACGTAGTCGTACCGGCCGTACGCTGAGTCCTAAAGCCGGCATGCTGGCCATGACTTTACGCAGCTATCTGCGGGATTCTAAAAAGCCGATTATTTTTATGCCGGTTTATACCGGTTACGAAAAAGTATTCGAAGCCAGCAGTTACCTTGGCGAATTGCGCGGCAAAAAGAAAAAGAAAGAAAGCCTGCTGGGTGTGTTTGGCACTCTGAAGTCGTTTAAAAATTCTTTCGGTAAAGTGCATGTAACCTTCGGCAAACCGATTTATCTGACGGAATTCCTCGATCAACAAAAACCGGGCTGGCAGCAACTGGATTTCAGCGATTGTGATTATCGCCCAGACTGGGCACCGACTGTCGTCAACACACTGGCAAATCAGGTTGTTACCGAAATCAATCGCGCGGCTTCAATCAACCCGATTAACCTTATTGCGTTGAGCATTCTATCAGCACCACGCCAGGCAATGGATGAGCAATTACTGGTGCGTCAGATGGAGTCCTATCGCGACCTGATTGAGCAAACGCCATACAGCACATTAACAGCACTTCCTCCTGGAGATGGCAAAGACTGGCTGGCATACTCAGAAGAACTCGGGGTATTTTCGCGCAGCAAACACCCAATGGGTGACCTGATTCAAACCGACGATCGCCAGGCCGTTACCCTGACCTATTACCGCAACAACGTATTACACCTGTTTGCCCTACCATCTCTGATCGCCTGCCTGTTTGTTAACAACCAGCGCTACACCCGTGATCAGGTGGTGCAGATGGTTAAGCAGGCCTATCCATTCCTGCAGGCAGAATTGTTCCTGCACTGGGATATCAACGAGCTGGATAGCGAAGTTAATAACTGGCTGGATGCGCTGGTGAACAAAGGCTACCTCCATGAGAATGAGGCAGGCTTCCATGCAACACCTGCCAGCAGCAATGAGTTTGCGATGTTACGCGGCCTGGCCGACAACGTGATGCAAACACTGGAACGTTATTTCCTGACGCTGAGTTTGCTTAACCGCCGCGGGTCAGGCCAGCTCAATGCTAAAGAAGCAGAAGAACAAAGTACGCTGTTGGCACAACGCATCAGCTTGCTGTACGGCATTAATGCTCCGGAGTTTTTCGATAAGGCCTTGTTCCGTACCCTGATTCAGCAATTACTGCAAAAAGGTCTGCTGACTAAAGATGATAACGACAGCCTGTGTTTTGATGACTCCATCAACGGTCTGACGCAATCATTGCAGGATATTCTTGACGGTGAACTACGTCAGAGTATTTTGCGCAGCCTTGAAGCAGATCTGGAAACAGAACAGGAAGACGCTCAGGACTAACTGGACAATCAGCAATAAAAAAGCCCGCAGCTTAAACTGCCCAACTTATGGGTCACAGTTCAAAATGCGGACTTTTTTATGCGTGTCTTATGGCTTATTCCAGCGGCGCGACTTTGGCTTTAACGTAGACGTCAAATCGATTGGCTTTGCCAACCAGGGCATAAGTTGGTTCAACATCCGCTAACGGCCTGGCTTTGCGGGCGCGTTTAACAACGACACGACAACGAGCACAAGCCGTCGCCCGGCTTAGCAGATCATCAGCATCAGTATCCTGACCAACCACCTGGCGGAATGCCTGCATGTCTTTTTTTACCTGGGCCTTATTCTTCTCATCGTGCTCGAACATTGGGTCCAGATAAACCACGTCAACCATATCGCTAATATCTGATGCAGGTTTCAGCAGTTCATGACTGGTGCCATGATGCAAAGATATGCGCTCAATAATATCGCTGATTTCGGAATCGTTGGCTCCTCGATTCAGTCCATCGGCCAACAACGCTGCAATCACCGGCTGCCGCTCAAAAGCCGTGACTTCACATCCCAGGGTTGCCAGGACAAAACTGTCACGACCAAGGCCCGCCGTTGCATCGATAACGCTGGGCTTATAAACCGTTACGCCAATCGCCTTGGCAATATCCTGCCCCTGGCCACCACCAAACTTTCTTCGATGGGCAACCGCCCCCTGTGAAAAATCGACCTGCACCTGAGTACGTTTTTTCCCGGGCTTAACACCACCCTGCTGCAGACTCAAACCAGTAAAGTCGAGACACAGATGAAAGCCATCACTTTGTAACAACGATTTCGGCGCCAGCGTCAAAGCAAAACGCTGGCATAGTGCCAGCGCTTCGTCTTTTAATGCATTGTCCAGACAGATCAATTCAGCCATAGATAACGATCAGATAAAGAAAAGTAATAAAATCCCGCCCAGAATCAGACGATAAATCACAAATGGCATCATGCCGATTTTGTTAATAAAGGCGAGGAAGTAATAGATACAAACCCAGGCGCTGATCGCAGATAAGCCTGCCCCAAGAGCCAAGGATGTCCAATCCACCGGCAATAATGAATTTGCCAGTTCCAGTGTTTTTAAGCCGCCCGCCGCCAGAATCAAAGGAATAGACAATAAAAATGAGAAGCGCGCCGCTTCAACCCGATGTAAGCCAACCAATAAAGCCGCTGTAATAGTAATACCCGAACGGGAAGTACCGGGAATTAAAGCCAATGCCTGCGCAAGACCAATAATCAGGGCCATCATCAACGTCATATGAGTCAGAGTGATGCCATCTTTGCGGCTTTTATCAGCAAAGCCCAGCAACAAACCAAAACCGATGGTTGCAGCGGCAATTACCGCCGTTGAACGCAGATTTGCTTCAATCCAGTCATCCAGTAATAACCCGGCCAGGCCAGCAGGAATGGTTGCAACAACCACATACCAGGCAAGTTTCGCTTCAGTATTCGGAGTTGGCGTAAATCCGGTTTTCATCCAGTTCAGTGCCAGTACTTCAATATCACGACGGAAATACAAAATGACCGCCGCCAGAGTGCCGACATGAACGGCAACATCAAATGCCAGCCCCTGATCATCCCAACCGAACATACGCGACGGTAAAATCAGATGAGCCGAGCTGGAAATAGGTAAAAATTCGGTGAGTCCCTGCAATAGTGCCAGAACGATAATTTCAATCAGATCCACAGTTGTTCCCTAACAGGCGTGAGCCCTTAACGTTTTAATAAACTTGGTTGTTCGTCGAGTTTTTTCCAGGCAACGGAATCACGCAAATAGACCGGTGCATGTTGCTCTTCATTGCCAAACTGACCCTTGTCCCAGGCATCAGCTACCAGCGATGTCATATATTCGGTTTTGGGTAAAACATCGGCAAAACTTCTCTCATCCGGAAACTGCCCTTCTAATGCCTCAAGCGTGAGCCCGTCTCCGGCAAATACCCCATTAAATTCAGCCAGTTGCTCAATGCAACGGTCAGGAGTAGCCACTTGCTCCTGGCCCTGAAGTGTCACCAGGCCATTTTCCTGCAACCGGAAAATCCCCCAAAACACTTCCCCCATATGAGCATCCATAATGGCCGCAATTTCCTGCCCTGGATTCAATGCATGCTGCTGAACCAACTGTTGGGCAATCGCCTGAAGCGATGACACACCATAAACCGGCAGATTTAATGCCAGAGCAATGCCTTGCATAACCGAAGCTGCGATACGAATGCCGGTAAAAGAGCCTGGACCACGACCATAAGCAATACCATTGAGCTCAGATTTATTAACCGCAGCGGCTTTGAGAATTTCATCAACCATCGGCAATAAACGCTGAGCATGTCTGCGTGGCTGATCTTCACATAAATGGTGTGCTTGCCCGGAACTTAACAAAGATACCGAACACAAACTGGAAGAGGCATCCAGAATCAGAATGTTTGTCATAACTAAGGCAGTCTCAGGTGTAAAAAGCGGCGCGATTATATCATAGCGACTCATACGCGGTGACAGGAAGTTGTTAACTGGCAGGCATAAAAAAACCCGGCGAGCCGGGTTTTTTTTATAACGGATGCTATTACTTAGCTGCCGCTTTTGGTGGACGACCACGACGCTTAGGAGCTGCGTCTTTAGCTGGTGCAGCTGCAGCAGCTTTAGGTGGACGACCGCGACGCTTAGGGGCCGCATCTTTTGCAGGAGCTGCAGCCTTAGCTTTAGCTGGACGACCACGACGCTTTGGAGCTGCTTCTTTTGCTGGTGCAGCTTCAGCAGCCTTTGGCGGACGACCACGACGCTTAGGAGCCGCATCTTTTGCAGGAGCCGCAGCTGCTGCTTTTGGTGGACGACCACGACGCTTAGGAGCTGCGTCTTTAGCTGCAGCTGGCTTAGCTTTCGCTGGACGGCCTGGCTTTGCTTTTGGCTTAGCTGCTTTTTCCGCTGCTGCCGCTTTGGCTTTCAGCTTTTTAGCCGCTGTTTTAGCTTTTGCATCTTCTTTCTTAGCGCGAGCTTTTACTTTTGCAGCATCTTGCTTAGCACGTGCTTTACGCCATTTCTTCTCGAAATCCGCAACGGCTTTAGCCAGATCTGCATCTGCTTTAGCAGCCAGAGACGCTTCGAATGCTGCCGCCGCTTCTTTTGCAGCTGCCGCTGTTGCTTCAGCTTTCGCTTCAATTTCAGCAACTTTCAGCGCAGTGTTAGCTTCACGCAGTGCCGCTTTAACAGTTTGCAGTTTTGCTTTTTCAGCTTTTACTTTTGCATTTGCAGAAGTTGCTGCACGTTTTGCCGCAGCAGTTGCTTTAGCAGCAGTTGCTTTGGTTTTCGCTGCAGCAGCTTTCTTTTCAGCCGCTTCTACTTTGGTTTGTTGAGCTGCAACCGCTTTAGTTGCTTTTTCAACAGCCTTAGTGGCCGCTACAACTGCTTTTGGCAAAGCTGGTGCTTCAGCTTTTTTTGCAGCTGGCTTACGTCCGCGTTTCGCAGGAGCTTTCTTTGGTCGTGCCATGGTTAGTCCTCGATTTATTTTGCCTGATCAGAAATCGTAGTAGGTACAGTAATCAGCTGTACAATAACTATTCGAAGCAATAATAGTATTTTTATTTTGAAAAACCAAAAAAATATGATCAAAAAACGTATATTTTGCCCGTTTTTATAAAAATATTGCCTCATTTCCATAAATAGCCGATGTAGCCGGTAAAGATATGGCGTAAAAAAACAATATTCCTTTCATTACCCTGAGTTGTTGCGATTGCACTCAATGACAGAAATAACCGTTGTTGTTTTTTAATATTCTGACGATATATCAATGCCAGCAGACGCTTTGGCTATTCTGCGAACCGGGCAAGCCAGCCAGACTAAACACTGATTAAGTAATTATTCATGAACTCCAAAAAACTGACAGCTAACGAATAATATCCGAAGCAACATTCGGATAATCGTCGTATTGGTTGTTACCTCGTAATTATACTTACACCTTCTTACGGTGAAGTGCCGTTATCTATATGAAATCTTTTACACATTTTTGTGATATCGGATTCAGACCTGAGCGATCAGATGAATGATAAAGATTTGCTGATGACTGCCAATGAAGGAAACTCCAAAGCAAAAAAAAGGGCCATAAAGGCCCTTTTTTAAACACATGTATGAATTTAGCTTAACGCTGCCATCACAGATGCAGTAATTTCTTCCAGCGAACCCACACCAGGTACGTGGCTGTATTTCGGAGCTGCATCGCCTTTTTCCGCCTGCAGATCTTTATAGAAGCTAACCAGTGGTGCTGTTTGCTCGTGGTAGATAGACAGACGCTTACGGATCGTCTCTTCCTGATCATCATCACGCTGGATCAGTTCTTCACCGGTTTCATCATCTTTACCTTCCACTTTTGGTGGATTGTAAACAACATGGTATACACGGCCAGAACCTGGGTGAACACGACGACCACCAAGACGCTTAACAATTTCTTCGTCAGCAACATCAATTTCCAGCACAGCGTCGATATCAACACCCGCATCTAATAATGCCTGAGCCTGTGGAATGGTGCGTGGGAAACCATCAAACAGGAAACCATTGCCGCAATCGTCCTGCTGAATACGATCTTTTACCAGGTCGATAATAATTTCATCAGATACCAGGCCACCGGTTTCCATGATTTCTTTTACTTTCAGACCTAATTCACTGCCTGCCTTTACAGCAGCACGCAGCATATCGCCGGTTGAAATCTGTGGGATTTCAAACTTTTCACAAATGAACTGTGCCTGAGTACCTTTACCAGCACCTGGCGCACCCAACAGAATTACGCGCATGCGCAAACTCCTTAATGGTTAATTAAAAAACTGGGCAAACTGGCACAAATTGTTCAAATTTTAGCCAGAAGCAGAGAAAAATTGGCCTAACCTTACCGCTAGCAAGGTTCTTGCTCAAGTCATTGTGGAAAAAAAGCCGGGAAAGTACTCCCCGACTTTGGTAGTTATACCAATTCGGGGAGAAATGCTGTTCTGAACAGCTAGCCGGTATTACGCATACCAGCAGCAATCCCTGCCATGGTGACCTTAAGTGCCTGCTCAACCTGAGTATTCGAGCTATCGCCGGATTCCCGATCGCGATACAGCAACTCTGCCTGTAAATAGTGCAATGGATCGGTATACGGGTTACGAATGCTCATGGAATGATCCAGCAGGCGATTATTTTCCAGCAGGATCTGCTGTTCCTTAATCTGCAGCACCAGATCACGCATATCTTCCAGGCGCGCCCTTAATACGCTGCCTAAAGGTTGTAATTCCTGCTCAACCAGACGGCGCTCATAATATTGCGCCAATCCGCTATCCGCTTTCGAAACCACCATCTCAAGCATTTCGATATACGTGCGGAAAAATGGCCACTGTTGATACATCTGCCGCAGCAATGACAGTTTTTCTTCCTTTATATGCTGTTGCAGAGATTCGTCAGCTCCCAGCCAGGCAGGTAACATTAAACGCATTTGCGTCCAGGCAAAAATCCAGGGAATCGCTCGCAGTGTTTCAATTCCACCGCCGGATTTTCTCCGTGCCGGACGACTGCCTAAAGCCAGCTTTCCGAGTTCCTGCTCAGGAGTGGCCGCACGGAAGTAACGAACAAAATCCGTTGTATCACGAACCATAGCGCGATAAGAGTTAACACCGGATTGTGCCAGAGACTCCATCACCTCTCGCCATTCTGGTTTTGCACTTTCCGGAGGCAATAAATTCGCTTCCAGCACAGAGGACACATATATTTTAAGGTTGCGCAGTGCCAGAGTCGGCATGCCGTATTTAAAGCGAATCATTTCGCCTTGCTCGGTTACCCGCAGGCCACCTTCAACAGACCCTGGCGGCTGAGCCAGAATAGCGCCATGTGCAGGACCACCGCCGCGCCCAACCGTACCACCACGGCCATGGAATAAACGCAGACGAATATTTTTATCATTGGCCACTGCAGAGAGTCGTTCCTGAGCACGGTACTGAGCCCAAACCGCCGCTAACTGACCAGCATCCTTTGACGAATCAGAATAACCAATCATCACTTGCTGATGACCCTGGCAATATTCCTGATACCAATCCACTGACCAGAGTTTTTCCATCCGCGGAGCCGATTGTTCTAAATCATCCAGCGTTTCAAATAATGGCACGATGGGTAAATGATCACGCACATCACATGCCTGCAATAATAAAGCAACGGCAAGCATATCGGATGGTTCACTGGCCATAGAAATAATGTAGCAAGACACCCCTTCGCCGACATCAGAAGCAATCACCTTCATGGTGTCTAACACTTCCTGTACTTCAGCATCCGGTTGCCAGCGAGTTGGAATAATCGGCCGTTTTGATTTCAGCTCTTTTAATAAGAATTCCTGTTTCTGCGATTCCGGCCAACTGTGATAATCCCCCCAGCCATAAAATTCGCACAACGCCTGAATCGCATTGGCATGACGTGTGGATTCCTGACGCACGTCCAGACGCACCATCGATAATCCAAAACAGGCAACACGACGCAAGGTATCTAATAACAAACCATTGGCGACGGTATCCATTCCCCGATCAATCAAGCTGTTATAACAAAGCATCAGTGGTTGTAATAATTCATCCTGTGACATCAACGGGCGAATATCACAGTCTTTTCCTTTAGCTTTGGCGGCGGCCCAAACACGGGTTGCTTCTAATTTATCGCGTAAATCATGAATACAGGCGCGATAAGGCTCGTGTACCGGATACGCCTGACGCATTTCCGCCGAGGCTGCGGTCATTGACAGCTGCATGCCGAGTTTCTCAATATCGCGCAGATATAAATCTGCTGCCATCCAGCGGGCTAAATATAAAACCTCCCGGGTAATATCTGCCGTTACATTCGGATTACCATCACGATCTCCCCCCATCCAGGAAGAAAAACGCACCGGTGCCGCAGTCAAAGGTAATGCTCCGGCGCCACGGGAACGTAATTCGTTATCTAGCTGACGTAAAAGTTGCGGCACAGCCTGCCACAGTGAGTTTTCAACAACGGCAAAACCCCATTTGGCTTCATCAACCGGAGACGGTCTTGTCTGACGAATTTCATCGGTTTGCCAAATTTCTTCCACCAGCGAGGCAATACGTTTTTCAATATCTTCCAGCTGAGGGTGACCATCGCGTAAGTCATCGCGCTGTTGCAATAACTGAGCAATTAAATCGTATTTCTGAATTAATGTACGGCGGGTCACTTCGGTCGGATGAGCGGTTAAAACCAACTCAATATTTACATCAGCGACTTTTTGGCTGAGATCCAGACCATCAATGCCTTTTTCCTGCAGACGGTCTAACAGACCATTGAACAGTAAATCGACATCATCCTGCAGAAAGTCGCCGCGACGCCAACTGGCAGAATGTTGCTGCTCAGCAATATTGGCCAGGTTTAAAAACTGGTTAAACCCACGAACAACTGGTACCAGAGCATCGTCTGGCATAGTCTTTAACAAAGCTAACAATCGATCCCGGTCAGTCTCATCGCCGGCCCGAGCCGTTTTTGCCTGCTGACGAATGTCTTCAATCCGTGTCAGCATCTCTTCACCGTGCTGAGCTGCAATTGCCTGTCCCAGCACGTTACCTAACAAACGTACTTTATCGCGTAATAAACCATTCAACTCGGACATTTCCACACTCCGTTAAGTAAGAGACTTACAATTACAATCACACCCCATGCCAGAGCTGTCAACATAAGCATCTTTGTATGATTCCGTGAAACAGATCCCAATAATATGCGAACACAATCTACGATTTGATGATCCTACATCAGTAAAATTCCATATACTGTATCAACTTATAGATTAATCTGAAATGTGGGATCGATTATTATGCTGTTAAACCGAACACTGCTGGCATTACTGACTTGGTGTGCCGTCTCTTCTTCCAACACCCTATCGCTAGAGCTTCCATTTTATATTGCCGGCGAAACACATAGATTAATTCTCGATGAGAACAGCCAGTATCCTGCCAGCGATAATGGTAGCCGCCATTACAAAGGTTATGTCTCGGGTTTTGATAATAGCTGGGTTCGGCTGTCATCTTTTAATAACAGCTGGAGCGGCATCACATCGTTTAATAATCAAATGCACTTTATTGAGCAACATGCCGCACCGTCAGAACAAACCCTCAGTGCTTTCCCTTTCAGCTCGCTGACCTCTGCCGCAACCTGTGGTAACGATCAGCACAATCATCAAATACACTACAGCAACAGCAGCGCCAACCCCAGCCACCCGGCATTATTTATTGCCAAAGAGTTGGCTCAGCCTTTTACTAATCAGTGTAATAATTTAGTCGATGGTGTCTGTGTCTATGCCGATCTTGAATTGGTATTTGATCAGGAATATCAAAGCGCACTGAGTGGCCGGGATCTGCAAGGCTCTACCGACAGTCTGATGAATATGGTCGAAGGTTATTATCTCAACCAGTTTAATATCGCTTTTAATCAGATTAACAGTGTGTTCCTGACCAATGAAACCGATATATATACCAGCTCAACGGATGCTAACACGGTATTAACCGATTTATTTTCGCGCAGTTGTGAGCAACGATTTGGCGCTACGGTGTGCCGCAACAACTTCGGGAATTATGACGGCCGAAATCAAACGCCAACCAATTTTCTAAAAGAAAACAATTCAATTGTTCACTTGATCACCGGTAAAGACTTCATTGGCAGCACCACAGGCGTAGCATTTGCTAGTCCTTCGACCTACTGCAGTGCGTTTACCGTGGGTACCAGTCAATTATCGCGTGACTTTGGTGGTGTAATCAGCCTCCCTTTTACCGCTGCAACCATTGCCCATGAGATTGGCCATAATTTTGAATCCGGACACGACGGTGACGGCAACAGCTGTGCTTCCACTGGTTTTGTTATGAACGCGATTATTGGTACCCTGCCGAAACGTTTTTCCAGTTGCTCAGAGGAAGTAATCACACAAACCCTGTCTTCTCATTTCAGTGATTCATGTACAACAGCTCCAATTGATATGACCATTCAATCACAGGCCTTTTCAGGCAGCGCCAGTATTGGACAGAACCTGACGATTACAAACGCTTTTACTGCCCGTAACACCGAAACAGGGTTCAGAACCAGCGGCAATATTGAATTAACTCTGGTGGCAACGGGCGCCGCATTTAATGCTGTTAGCCTGGCAGGCAATGCCTGCAGTATTCAGCCAGATAGCCGCCAGGCTACCTGCAGCTTCCCGGTTACCGCCACAACGGCACAAAATATTGCTGTCACTCTGACACCAACAGCCTCCAACGTCACAGTAACAGCAACCGATCAAAGCAATAATTTATTTCGTGATGCTGATCGCTCCAACAGCAATGCGGTATTGAATTTCAGTGCCTCCGATGGCGGCAATACTTTTGTGATTAATGCCGATAATATCGCGCTGACAAATAATCCAAGGCCACTGGTTAGGGGTTCGACTAACCTCAACAACAATGGTAATAACATTCAGGTTATAAACGATAATACCACCCTGTGTACCTCACCCATTGCCAATGATGGCAGCTGGGGTTGCATACCTTCAGAAAATCTTGGTGAAGGCAGCAATACACTTACCATCCGCGATATCCTGGGCATCGTTACCCGTGACATTACAGCCATCATTGATACAACAACACCTGTATTAACCGCCAGTAATATTACAACCAGCTCGGTACGACCGGCTTTGTCAGGCACAACCGATCTAACAGCCAACGGCGGTGAGATACGCGTCTTAATGAATAACACCACACTTTGTGCAACCGCTACGATTAGCAACAATCGCTGGAATTGCACATCGACACAAACATTGCCACATGGCACTCATACCCTTGCAGCCCGTGCACAAGATCTGGCAGGTAATGTGAGTGTGGCTTCTTTTACGGTCGCCATTAAGGCTGCGGATAACAATACTGGTGGTGATGGAGATTCAGGTAACGGTGATAACTCTGGTAATGGAAATGCTTCCAGTGGTGGGGGAGGTGGTGGCCATTTCAACTGGTTTATCACTTTATTGTTATCAGTGTTCATGATCAGGAGCCGACGCCGATGAAAAACAACTATTTAATGCTGATTTTAAGCATGACAGCCGGTTGTAGCTGGCTGGCACCATCACCTGCTCAGGTGCCCGAACATTATACGATGCGTGTCACACAAGAGTGTTTTTGCCACCAACAATTTACCGGGCCTTTTGATATCGAAGTCCGGAATGGAGCCCCTTACCGTGCTGTACATAGCAACAGCGGCAAAGCTATTCCACTATCCTGGATTGGTGATGAAGTGCCGGATTTAGCCGTCATTATGCGTCGGATACAGCAAGCTCAGACACAAGCGGCACATCGGTTGGAGATCAACTGGTCAGATGAGGCTGGCATCCCAAGTGATGTCTACATTGATGTCTCTGAAATGGTCGCTGATGACGAGGTGACGTACCAGATCGACAATTTCAAGCGGCTTTAAGTCAGATAAAAAGACAATAAAAAACGCCGTTATTTTTCAATAACAGCGTTTTTTATTGTCGACCTGTTTTTCTGGCCAACTTAAAAGCAACAATGCTTACAGCGGGCTGCGGCCTTTTTTGGCAGCAGTACGCAGACGCAAAGCATTCAGCTTAATGAAGCCTGCGGCATCAGCCTGATCGTAAGCACCGGCATCGTCTTCAAAAGTAGCAATCGCTTCGTCGAACAACGTGTCTTCAGACTGACGACCAACAACAATGACGTTGCCTTTGTACAGTTTCAGGCGAACGTCACCGTTTACCACTTTCTGAGTTTCATCAATCGCGGCTTGCAGCATGGCACGCTCAGGGGACCACCAGTAACCGTTATAAATCAGCTTAGCGTATTTAGGCATCAGCTCATCTTTCAGGTGCATCGCTTCACGGTCCAGCGTGATGGACTCGATAGCGCGGTGCGCTTTCAGCAATACAGTACCCGCTGGAGTCTCGTAACAACCACGGGCCTTCATGCCCACATAACGGTTTTCTACGATGTCGACACGGCCAACGCCGTTTTCACCAGCTGTTTTGTTCAGTTCTTCCATAATGGTCGCTGGCGACTTTTCCACACCGTCGATCGCAACCGGGTCACCGTTTTTGAAGCTGATGGTCAGGTAAGTTGGCTCATCTTTCGCTTGCTCAGGTGCCTTGGTCCACAGCCACATATCTTCTTCCGGCTCATTCCAAGGATCTTCCAGAATGTCGCCTTCGTAAGAGATGTGCAGCAGGTTAGCGTCCATTGAGTAAGGCGACTTTTTGCCTGCCTTCTTCTCAACTTCAATACCGTGCTCATCACAATAAGCCATCAGAGTTTCACGGGAAGTCAGATCCCAGTCACGCCATGGAGCAATCACTTTAACGCCTGGCTTCAGTGCGTAGGCACCTAATTCGAAACGAACCTGGTCGTTACCTTTACCGGTTGCACCGTGAGCGATAGCGTCAGCGCCGGTTTCGTTAGCGATCTCAATCAGACGCTTAGCGATCAGAGGGCGCGCAATCGAAGTACCCAGCAGGTACTCACCTTCATAAATGGTGTTTGCACGGAACATCGGGAAGACGAAGTCACGGGCGAACTCTTCACGCAGATCGTCGATATAGATTTCTTTGATACCCAGCGCTTCAGCCTTGGCACGCGCAGGTTCAACTTCTTCACCCTGACCCAGGTCAGCAGTAAAGGTCACTACTTCGCACTGATATTCTTCTTGCAGCCACTTAGCAATTACCGAGGTGTCCAGACCACCGGAATAGGCCAACACCACTTTTTTGATGTCTGACATGGAATTTCTCCAGGATGATTAGGCCCGAACCGCTTATCAGCTCAGGCGATAGAAAATTTAAGGGGGCGTATTGTACTGGTTGTACAGCGACTAGCCAAGCCTGTCGCGGACTAGCGCCGATCAGCGCGTGGTGGCAGCTTAAACAGCAGATTATCCGGAATCGGCATATCTTCACGCTGCTCAAGGCGAATGGTCACCCGACGGTTCTCTGCCCGGCCTTTGGCGGTTTTATTGGTGGCAACCGGATAACGTCCGCCATGAAAACGGGTGGTAATCATCTCCGGATTAATCCCTTGCTTGATAAAGTAGCGCTCGACATCTTCCACCCGGGCCTTGGAGATCTGGCGCTGATCATAACGGCGCCCTTGATTATCGGAGTGGCCATCGAGATACACCGCAAATACCCGCGGATCGTTTTTCATATAAAAGATAATGCGATCGAGAATATCGGTATCGGCTTTATCGACCACTTTTTCATTACCGCCAAAAAATACCTTTGAGCGGGCGACCTGATCAAAGTTAACCGGCAGCAGCTGTTTCACGCACTCAAGGTAATCGAGGTAGAACTCATCGAAAGCAAACGCAGACACCTGAACACGCACAAAGCGCTGATCGTCGTAATAGGTTTTATGGCTGATGGTCGGCCACTTGCCTTCCATCAAGGCATGTAAAAACTGATTAGTACGCTCATGATCGAGGCTGAGATTGGGTTTGTCTTTAACAATCTTGGCACTTCCCAGATTCTCTGTTTTTCCACTGGGCTGCCAATAAGGCGGCAGAATACTGACCCGCGCCTGGCTGTAATCCATCAGATTACGAATGGTCTCCAGCTGGAAATACACATCTTCACCGGCCTGATGATAGAAAACGGCATGACCGTATTCAGGAATTTTCTGGGCGAAACGGCATTCAAACACCGAACCGCTTAATGACCACTCGGTATTATCCAGACTGCCGCCAAAATGCAGCGGCTCAGCAGCCTGCATCGGCAATGAAAACAGCAGTAATGTCGCCAGGCGGAACATGTTAGGCATGGGCTTCACGTAAACTTTGAATGCAACTTAGCTTAGTTATCGGCAAGTCACCGAGATAATTAAGAAATCAGCGTACTAATTCGGTACAATATGCGCCAATTACACCAATAAGATTAGTCGAGGTTTGCAGAGATGACTGAGCGTTTAACCATTACCCGTCCTGACGACTGGCACCTGCATCTGCGCGATGGCTCAGTGCTGCAGCATACCGTGCCAGCCACAGCCCGTGTTATGGGTCGTTCGATCATCATGCCGAACCTGCAGCCACCGGTAATGACGGCAGAACAGGCATTGGATTACCGCGGCCGAATCCTGTCGAAAGTACCGCAGGGGCTGAATTTCAATCCATTAATGGTGCTGTATCTGACCGATAACACCACTCCGGAAATGATTCGCGAAGCGAAAGAAGCCGGTCATATCGTTGCGGTTAAGCTGTATCCGGCAGGAGCGACCACCAACTCAGACTCCGGCGTTACTGACCTGAGCAAACTGGACGAACTGGCCGCAGCCCTGGCAGAACATGACATCAAGTTGTTGGTTCACGGTGAAGTCACACACTCCGATGTGGATATTTTCGATCGTGAAAAACGTTTCCTCGATGAAATTCTGGTGCCACTGGCAAGCCGCCACCCTGATCTAAAAATGGTGGTTGAACACATCACCACCAAAGATGCCGCTGAGTTTGTCCAGAGCCAGAGCGACAACGTTGCCGCAACCATTACCGTGCAACACCTGGCTTACAACCGAAATCACATGCTGGTTGGTGGTATCAAACCCCATTTCTACTGCCTGCCGATTCTCAAGCGCAATACTCACCAGCAAGCGTTACAGGAAGCAGCCATCAGCGGCAGCCCTAAATTCTTTCTCGGAACAGACTCAGCCCCCCATGCCAAAGGCGCGAAAGAAAGTGCCTGTGGTTGTGCTGGCTGTTTCAGCGCCTACGCTGCCATTGAGCTTTACGCTGAGATTTTTGAAGACTTGGGTGCACTGGATAAACTGGAAGGTTTTGCCAGCCATTTCGGCCCGGACTTTTACGGCTTGCCACGTAATTCAGATGAAATCACACTGATTAAACAAAACTGGCAGGCCCCCACTGAAATGCCTTTTGGCGATGATATCATCGTACCGTTACGCGCGGGTGAGACCCTGCGCTGGAAACTGGACTACTAATAAACAGGATTAAGGACGAACAATGAGTGACGATAAGCAGCCTAAATCCTTAATGGCGCAACGCTTCCGCGGCTTTTTACCCGTTGTGGTTGACGTTGAGACCGGTGGATTTAACGCACGCACCGATGCCCTGCTGGAAATCGCCATGGTAACTCTGCGTATGGACGACGACGG
This sequence comes from Bacterioplanoides sp., assembly GCF_965219715.1. Lineage (GTDB taxonomy): Bacteria > Pseudomonadota > Gammaproteobacteria > Pseudomonadales > Oceanobacteraceae > Bacterioplanoides. Next base: position 4,266,443 of record NZ_OZ244785.1, on the reverse strand, counting down.
CTATCTGCATCCGCATGAAACGCTGTCAGCCAATATTCATCCATTTGATGGCGCCAATCTGGAAAAGGAAGCGCTGGATTTTACCGGTATTGATCCGTTTGATCCTGAACGTGATGCCGAGTTCGAAATCGATGTATTAAGCGAAATGTTCCAGACCATTCGCCGCGAAATAAAACATTACGGCTGTAATCGTGCTGTTTTGGTTGGTCATAACGCCCATTTTGATCACAGTTTTTTGCGCGAAGCCGTCGACCGTAATGATATTAAACGTGATCCTTTTCATCCGTTTTCCTCGTTCGATACTGCATCCATTGCAGCAATCGCGTTAGGACAAACCGTGTTGGCAAAATCCTGCAAAACCGCTGGTATCGATTTCGACAACAGCTCTGCCCACAGCGCAGAATACGATACGTTTAAAACAGCCGAGTTATTCTGCTTTATTGTTAACCGCTATAAAGATCTGGGTGGCTGGCCACTGGATCTTGGCCATGCGGTAGAAGAGGAAGATTAAGTTGGAATATCAGTTTTATCAGGGAAACCGTGGCCCGGTTGCAGAATTGTCGATGGAACAAGCTGCAATTGGCCGCTGGCTGAGTGACGAAATTGGTAACGATACCGATCGCATTTCCGGTTTATTACATAATATCGAGCAAATTCAGGACGGTATTTTTGAAGCGCTGGACATTAATGGCAAAGAATTTATTTTATCGCTGAACCGCGATGAAGTTGAGATCAAAGCCAACAGCATTGCCGAAAACTTTGACGATGATAGTCAGGAACAGATGACCGCCGATGGCCTGAACTTCTACGACAGTGAGGATATTGCCGGTTGTGGTCTGGATGATTTTAAAGACTTGCTGATCGCCTGGCTGGAGTACTGCTCTGGCTAAGGCCTTCTTACAGGCTTCAATATCGGTTATCGCGTTTTCACCGATATTTCCAATTCTAATCCCTCAATGGTGTTAAGCGGCGGAATGGCCAGATCTTCCGCGGCCTCCTGCCAGTGAACCTTGCCAGAAAAGTCTACAGCCGATGGCTTCTGATTCACTTCAGCTTTGTGCTCAAAGAAGTTCGGAAAGGTTTGGGTCTCACCAACCAACGCGTGATTACGCCACTGCGGTTCCGTGTTGGCGTGAATATCACCGTGTTTTATTTCATGGGGTAAATTGAGATCAAGGATGCGTCGCGCTACGTTTGTGTGCTTCTGGTCAGTTGCCTGCGGTTGATAAAACAATTCTTCAACGCCAAAGGTGTTATCTTCCGGGCTTTCGCCTTCACTGCCGGGCTGTGCAGGTGTATCACCGGCTTTTGAAAGCTCGCTGTTTCCTTGCTTAACTCCGCGCAGAATAGGCTCGCCAGCATCATTACAACCAGCAAGCCAGATTCCTGCAATTAATAACAACAGAAAACGCAATATTACTCGCACTCTACATATTTGCATTCTTGCAATTCATTTCCGTCAACATCCACGTGTTTTACCAGAGTCAGCTGCAACTCCACACGCCCAACCAGCTCAGTATCAAATGCAACGCTGGCCGGTTTATCTTTTTCCATGGTGACAGCAGGTGTGCCCAGTAATTTCTGACCTCTACCGAGATCTGCATAAATTTCCGTATCAACGGTATAACTGCCACCTGCGTTCTGATTCACACTCAGCACTAAACTATAGCCACCTGCACCGTGTTCTTCAAAACGACTGGTATCATTCTCCAGAATGACAAATGCGGTATCGGTTTTCAGCTGCCCGGCATAAGTCATCACCGCATTAACCTGATACACAGATAAAGCCTGAGCAGCCACCGGAAGCAGGCTCATTACCAGTAAAAACAGGCCAGCAATCTTATTCTTCATTATTCTTTTCCTGACGACTCCAACTAAGTGTACAGCCGTCTTCTGCAATATATCGAGAGTCCACAGCCAGGTTAATAACACTAACCAGGTCTCCATTATCCGCAACCAGGCAGGGCCATTGTGGCCTTAACCAGGGCGGGATTTTATGCTCTTGCCAGACATGTTTGAGTTTTTTCGCCGGCCGTCCATGTGGCCTTATCAACCCCGCTGGAATTGTTGCGGCAGTCATCAGGGTGTAGTCCCCGGGTAACAACCCAACACGATCACTTTCCTGTGTATCGGCTGCAATCTGTATTGTGCCAGCATGCCAGCGGATAGCTGCTGACGATGTCTCATTTCCGGCACAAAGTTGTGATAACTTCAGGGGCTGCTCCTCAGTAGTCAACCGATCTGTCCCACTCTCTGCACCGCACAAAAACAACGCATTATCGAAACGTCTTAAAACCCAGGCCCCCAACACAAGTTCGGGTTGCTTACCGGTTTGAGCGGCGATGATTTCACTAAAGACACATTGCAGTTGTATGGCAGAGGGGGAATTAATTCCATTAAGCCTGAACCAAGCACGTAAAATACACGCCTGAATTGCATGACTATTTCGGGTTAATTCATTCAGCAATAATTTGTGGCTGGCGGTTCCCGGCCAGGGACTTTCAGCAATACAGCTTTCAAGCCTGGGCTGCAGTAACTCCTGCAACACCTCATTGTCACGCTGTAACTGCTCAATACTGCGTAATACACTGGCCTGACGTCCGGGATAACGTGTCCATAAGGTTGGCAGTAAGTTCTGACGCCACCAGTTACGATCAAATCGCTGGTCCTGATTGGATTCATCTTCAACCCAACTTAGCTGCTTTGCCTGCGCATAATCAGCGAGCTGAGTGCGCTGACACGACAGTAACGGACGCAATAAAAAATAATGTTGTTCACGACGAACAACAGGCATAGATCCTAAACCCTGAATACCAGCACCTCGCATCAAGCGCTGAAAAAAAGTCTCGATCTGATCGTCCGCATGATGTGCCGTCAGCAAGTATTCGCCCGGCCTTAATTCTTCGGCAAAGGCGCTATAACGAGCTTTGCGCGCTGCTTGTTCCAGTCCCTCACCAGAGGCAACCACTGCAACTCTTTTTACCGTCAGCGGGATGTTTAACTGAGAGCAAAGATCCTGACAAAACAGCTGCCAGGAATCCGCATTTTCGGACAAGCCATGATGAACATGGATGGCTTTTACGTGGTTTAGATAACGTCGGGAATGTGCCAACAGATGGAGCAACACGACAGAGTCGAGGCCGCCACTTAGTGCGACCCAGATTACTGGGTTTTCACTGGCAAGCTGATTTTTAAGCTGGTGTTCGACAACCTCAGTTAAATAGCAACTCAACGGCTTCCTCGCCAAATTCGTATTTTAGTTGCAGCAACTGATCGTCGGTGGGATTGATACGATACTGATCACCCAATTGAATATCGCATTGAGCTACTTCGTTACGGAAATCCAGCACCACCGGACAACCATTTTCCATCGGTAATAATTTCTGTTGCAGCTGTTGTGGCAAACGCTCACCTGCCAGTTCAGCATCAACTTTAATACGCAAAGACTTGGCAAAAGTTAATCGCGCCTGACTGATTTCCATCGCACTGCGGCCGGTTGCTTTTAAGCCGCCGGAATAATCGTCATGACTGACCTGAGCTTCAACAACCAGCACTTTATCTTTGGCAACAACTTCGCGAACGTCTTCATATACATCAGCGAACAAAGCGACTTCCATACGGCCAGAGCGATCATCCAGCGTAACAAAACACATATTGTCGCCACGCTTGTTTTTCATCACCCGCATATCAACCACTAAGCCAGTGAGTTTTTGCGTGCCTTTATTTTCCTGAATATGTGACAGCTTGGTTGGCACCAGCTGGCGTACTTCTTTTTCATATTCATCAAACGGGTGGCCGGTAACGTATAAGCCCAGGGTATCTTTTTCACCCTGTAAGCGTTCTTTCAGAGTCCACTTACGTAAATGACGATGACGTTCATACGGATCGGTTTCATCAGCTACTTCTGCTTCGACTTCACCAAACAGATCGATCATACCAGCAGCTTCGTTAGCCGCACTTTGACCCGCGGCTTTTACCGCATCTTCAATCGCGGCCATTAAAATTGAACGGTCCTCGCCGAAGCAGTCAAACGCACCACAACGCACCAAAGCTTCCAGTACCCGCTTATTAATTCGCTTGGAATCGCAACGCTCACAGAAGTCGAATAAATCTTTAAATTCACCGCCCTCAGCACGGGCTTCGGTGACCGCTTCCACCGGACCTTCACCGGCGCCTTTCACTGCACCTAAACCATAAACAATGGCACCGTCGTCATTGACGGTAAAACCAAATTCCGACTGGTTAACATTCGGTAAAACCAGCGCCAACTCCATTTCACGACACTCTTCGATAAAACCAACCACCTTATCGGTGTTTTGCATATCGGAGGTCATTACCGCCGCCATAAACGGCGCCGGATAATGTTTTTTCAGCCACAGTGTGTGATACGAAACGACTGCATAGGCGGCGGAGTGAGATTTGTTAAAACCATAACCAGCGAATTTTTCCACCAGGTCGAAAATTTTCATCGCCAGGTCAGGGTCAACCCCGACCGAAATAGCGCCTTCGCGGAAGGTTTCCCGCTGCTTGGCCATTTCTTCCGGTTTTTTCTTACCCATCGCCCGACGCAACATATCAGCGCCACCCAGGGTATAACCTGCCAGTGTCTGGGCGATCTGCATTACCTGCTCCTGGTAAACAATAACGCCGTAGGTCGGTTCTAAAATCGGTTTTAAACTTTCGTGTTGGAAATCCGGGTGGGGATAAGCCACTTCGGCACGGCCGTGTTTCCGGTTAATAAAGTCATCAACCATGCCGGATTCCAGCGGCCCCGGACGGAACAGGGCCACCAGTGCAATCATATCTTCCAGGTTATCTGGCTGCAGACGGCGAACCAGGTCTTTCATACCCCGGGATTCAAGCTGGAATACCGCGGTAGTCTGAGCGGTTTTCAGATATTCGATCGACTCTTTATCATCGAGCGGAATTTCTTCCACCCGAATAGGCTCTTTACCTTCACGCTCACGAAAACGATTAATGGTTTTTAATGCCCAATCGATAATGGTCAGGGTCCGCAGACCCAGGAAGTCGAACTTAACCAGTCCGGCTTCTTCCACATCGTTTTTATCGAACTGAGTTACCAGACCTGCGCCACCGGGTTCACAAGCGGTGGCGGAAAAATCGGTTAATTTGGTGGGTGCGATTACCACACCACCGGCGTGTTTACCGGTCTGACGGGCGATACCTTCCAGACGCAACGCCATATCCCAGATTTCCTGGGCTTCGTCATCGTCATTTAAAAATTCACCGAGTGCAGGTTCGGTATTTAACGCTTTTTCCAGCGTCATACCCGGGTCGCCCGGAATTAATTTCGATAACTTATCCGCTAAACCAAATGACTTACCCTGAGCACGGGCCACGTCACGGACCACAGCTTTTGCTGCCATGGTGCCAAAGGTCACAATCTGGGATACCGCCTGACGACCGTAGTTATCCGCCACATAGGAAATTACTTTTTCCCGGTCTTCCATGCAGAAGTCGATATCAAAGTCGGGCATGGATACCCGTTCCGGGTTCAGGAATCGTTCGAACAGCAAGTCGTATTCAAGTGGATCCAGATCAGTAATTTTCTGCGCATAAGCAACCAGGGAGCCAGCACCAGAACCCCGTCCCGGGCCTACCGGAATATTGTGGTCTTTAGCCCACTGAATAAAGTCCATTACGATCAGGAAATAGCCCGGGAATCCCATCTGGATAATAATATCCAGCTCGAACTTTAAGCGCTCATCATAGGGCTTACGTTTTTCCTGGAACTCAGCGGAATTTGGATCGAGGTCGGAATAAATAAACTCCAAACGCTCCTGCAAACCCACTTCGGAAATTTTACGGAAGAAATCGTCTTCACTCAGACCTTCCGGAATCGGATAATCTGGCAGGAAGTATTTACCCAATAACACTTCCACCGAACAACGTTTAGCAATTTCAACAGTGTTTTCAATCGCAGATGGAATATCACTGAAAAGTTCAGCCATTTCTTCCGCAGAACGGAAATATTGCTGCTCGCTGTATTCGCGCGGGCGGCGCTTATCTTCAAGGGCATACCCCTGACCAATCGAAACCCGGGTTTCATGCGCTTCAAAGTCTTCAGCCTTCAGGAAGCGCACATCGTTGGTCGCCACCAACGGGATTCCTAACTTGCCGCCCAATGCGATACCCGCCTTAGCTACGACTTCGTCACCTTCGCGGCCAGTACGCTGAACTTCATAATAAAAACGGTCACCAAGAACGTGTTGGTATTCCCTGGCAAGTATCTCTGCACCTTCTAAGTCCCCCTTCACCACGCGCTGACCGATATCACCATCGCGCGCACCTGAGAGCACAATTAATCCCTGTTGATGTTCAAACAACCATTCCTTTTTGATCATGGCACGGTCGAAATGCTGATTATCAACAAAACCCTGGGAAATGAGCTCCCGCAAACTGAGGTAACCTTCGGGCGTCTGACACAGGGCTGTTATACGAAACGGTGCATGAATATCCTCTTCATTTTCCAACCACAGATCCGCACCTAGGATTGGCTTAATACCAGCTCCCAAAGCGCCTTTGTAGAACTTAACCAACGCGTATATGTTGGCCTGGTCAGTCAGAGCAACAGCCGGCATGCCCATATCCGAAACCGCACCAATCAGCTTCTTCACCCGCACGGTACTGTCGTACAGCGAAAATTCTGAGTGAACACGAAGATGGACAAAATTCTGGGACATTAGCGGGTACTTAAGCTGAAAAAATAAACGACCATTGTAGCGACATTCGCTTGCTAATGGCACACTCCCCGACTATCTCCCACACAATCAATATCTCAAATGGCTAAGAAGCACTCCAAAGCAGAAATTTCAGATGCGACCAAGGCTGACGCAATGAAAATTGCCAAAGGCACCCAAAAACCTGGTCAGACCAAAGAGCAGACCAAGCTGATTGCTCAGGGTATCGAAAAAGGCATTGCTGAATATAAAAAGCGCGAAAAGCAAAAATCCCGCGAACGTGACAAGCAGCGGAAACAAGAGCTGAAAGCGAAACTAAAAGAGACCGAAACGGAGCTGGTAGAAGAAAAGCCAGCCAAGCCACTGACCTTTCTTCCCTGGATATTACTCGCCGTCAGCTGGATTGGGTTTATTGCGTTTCAGCTTATGATTCCTTAGATAATCGGGCTCGATCTCTAAGCAGCTAGTTATAAAAGCTCCGGAAACAAAAAAGCCGCTCTGTTTCCAGAGCGGCTTTTTTACGTCTTACGAGATGTTTAATGATTAGCCGAAGAAGCTGATCATCACACCGGCTGCTACCGCAGAACCGATTACACCCGCAACGTTTGGACCCATCGCATGCATCAACAGGAAGTTCTGGCTGTTAGCTTCCAGACCAACTTTGTTAGATACACGAGCCGCCATAGGTACAGCAGATACACCTGCAGAACCGATCAGCGGGTTGATAGGATCTTTGCTCAGCTTGTTCATGATTTTAGCCATGATCACACCAGCAGCAGTACCTACCATAAAGGCAACCAGACCCAGGATGATAATCGCCAGAGTGCTGCCGTTCAGGAAAGCATCAGAGCTCATTTTGTAACCAACAGACAGACCCAGGAAGATGGTCACTACGTTGATCAGAGCATTTTGTGCCGTGTCGCTCAGACGCTCAACCACACCAGATTCTTTCATCAGGTTACCGAAGCAGAACATACCCAGCAGCGGAGCTGCGGATGGCAGCAGAATCGCAACCAGTACCAGTACAGCGATCGGGAATACGATCTTCTCGCCTTTGGTTACCGTGCGCAGCTGGCTCATGGCGATCTGACGCTCAGATTCTGAAGTCAGTGCTTTCATAATTGGCGGCTGGATCAGAGGAACCAGAGCCATATATGAGTAGGCCGCTACCGCAATTGCACCCAGCAGTTCAGGCGCCAGTTTCGATGCAATAAAGATCGAAGTCGGGCCGTCAGCACCACCGATGATACCAATCGCCGCCGCCTGCTGAACGGTGAAGTCCATCAGGCCTGCATCAGTCAGCAGTACCGCACCAGCAACAGTACCAAAGATACCGAACTGAGCAGCCGCACCTAACAGCAGAGTTTTAGGGTTAGCCAGCAGCGGGCCGAAATCAGTCATCGCGCCAACACCCATGAAGATCAGCAGAGGTGCAACACCACTGGCAATCGTCATGCTGTAGAACACGTATAACATGCCGTTATCGAAGCCCAGGGTAGAACCCAGTGCAACCGCTTTCTTGTACAGGATACCCTGCACTTCGTAAGCTTCTTTATAAGCGGCAAACACCTGATCCATCGTTGAGTTAGCAGCAATGCCGAACAGTTCAGCAAATTCTGCCAGTACTTTTGGATCCGCAGAACGAATCGCAGCTTCGGCCGCAGACCAACCCATGCCAGCACTCGGGATGTTAACCATCAGAGTACCAACAGCGATTGGTAACAGCAGCAGTGGCTCAAAGCCTTTTTTGATGGCCAGGTACAACATACCAAAGGCCACCAACATCATGAACGCCTGGCCACCCTCAATGTGGGCAATACCAGTGTCATTCCAGAGACGGAGTAAGCTATCCATCAATCAGCCCCCCATTAAGCCAGCGTGTACAGAGTGTCGCCAACCTTAACAGCAGAACCTTCAGCCGCAGCAACGCTGCCGATGGTGCCAGCGCGCGGTGCACGAACTTCGGTTTCCATCTTCATGGCTTCCAGAATCAGAACCACATCGCCTTCAGCAACTTGCTGACCCGGCTGAACCAGAACTTTCCATACGTTACCAGCCAGAGGTGCAGCGATTGGATCACCACCACCAACAGCGGCTGCAGGAGCAGCACCACCAGCCGCTGGCGCAGCGCCACCTAAGCTGATTGGGGCACCGTTTACAGGAGCCAGTTCTTTAACGTCGCCGCCTTCGTCAACTTTCACTACGTATTCGTTGCCATCAACGGTTACGGTGAAGGTATCTTCGTCAGCACCTTTAGGCGCTGGTTCGAATGCGTCTGGGTTGCCACGGTTTTCCAGGAACTTAGGAGCAATCTGTGGGAACAGAGCGTAAGTCAGAGCGTCGTCGATTTTATCAGCAGCCAGCTTGATGCCTTTGTCGGCAGCCAGTGCGTCAACGTCTGCAATGATCTTGTCCATCTCGTTTTCCAGCAGGTCAGCCGGGCGACAAGTGATTGCTTCCGCACCATCCAGAACGCGAGCTTGCAGCTCAGCATTCATCGGCGCCGGTGCAGCACCGTATTCGCCTTTCAGGATGCCCTGAGTTTCTTTAGAGATAGACTTGTAACGCTCGCCAGTCAGTACGTTCAGTACTGCCTGAGTACCAACGATCTGAGAAGTCGGAGTTACCAGAGGGATGAAACCCAGGTCTTCACGAACTCGTGGAATTTCTTTCAGTACGTCGTCGAACTTGTCAGACGCGCCTTGCTCACGCAGCTGGTTTTCCATGTTGGTCAACATGCCGCCAGGAACCTGGGCAACCAGAATACGGGAGTCAGTGCCTTTCAGAGCACCTTCGAACTTAGCGTACTTCTTACGAACGTCGCGGAAGTAAGCAGCGATTTCTTCCAGCAACAGCAGATCAATGCCAGTCTCACGCTCAGTACCTGCCAGAGCAGCAACAACAGATTCAGTTGCTGTGTGACCGTAAGTCATGGACATAGAAGAGATTGCGGTATCAACACGGTCGATGCCAGCTTCTACTGCTTTCAGGATGGTCATATCAGACAGACCTGAAGTCGCGTGAGCGTGCAGTTGAACTTCCAGGTCAGTCTGAGCTTTCAGCTTGCCAACCAGTTCAAATGCGTCGTATGGAGTCAGTACACCGGCCATATCTTTAATGGCAATGGAGTCTGCGCCCATATCTTCAATTTGTTTCGCCAGAGACACCCATGCTTCCATGGTGTGAACCGGAGAAGTGGTAAACGACAGAGTACCCTGTGCGTGTTTGCCCTGTTTCTTAACTGCTTTTAATGCAGTTTCCAGGTTACGCGGGTCGTTCATCGCGTCGAATACACGGAAAACGTCTACACCGTTGGTAGCAGCGCGTTCTACGAATTTATCAACTACGTCGTCAGCATAGTGACGGTAGCCAAGCAGGTTCTGACCACGCAGCAGCATCTGGTGCGGGGTTTTTGGCATGGCTTTCTTGAATTCGCGAATGCGATCCCATGGGTCTTCGCCCAGGAAGCGGATGCAAGAATCGAATGTTGCGCCGCCCCAGGATTCAAGAGACCAGTAGCCTACTTGATCCAGCTTTTCAGCAATGGGAAGCATGTCGTCAATGCGCATACGAGTCGCCAGAATGGACTGGTGTGCGTCGCGCAGAACGACGTCGGTGATACCTAAAGGTTTTTTAGAATCGGTCATGGGTGATGGCCTTTTCAATCCGTTAACGTTGTAAACGTTTGGGTAATCCAAATTCGCGGGCTACTACTTTTGGTAGCTATCAATAACGTGGTTTCGTTATTTCTGGCGCGCGCGATGCTCTTTAACTGCTGCAGACAATACTTTTAACAGCAGTGGGTCCACGCCCTGGGTCGGAGCTGCAGGTGCTGGAGTAGCAACCACTTCTTCTTCCGGCGCGATTTTGTTCACCAGTTTAGACATGGCGCTGGTTACGAATACCAGCATGGTCAGGAATACGAATACGACTCCCATACCAAATACCATCAGGTCCAAACCTTGAGAGACGAGACTTGGCTCAGTCATGTCAGGCGTCCTCTGTTTTTTGTGTCGAAGCTCCCAGCCCTTTCACTCTGCTTTTGCGCAAAATAAACCTTACGAAACGCGTAGTTATGGGGATAGTAAGCCGCCGTAGAGTACTTAAAAGGTCTAATTGGCGCAACTTAAACTGGTTGCCATCCGGTTAATTACTAACCAGCTGTTACGCGAAATGCGCCAGTAGCAAGGGGAATCGCGGAATATAATGACCAGTGTTATTCGTCATTCACAAAATCTATACCACTAGAGTGCTAAATCACTCCCGCGTATAATTCCGGCTCTTTATATTTAGCTCAGCTGTCGTCCTATGTTTACCGGTTCTCTGCCCTTCTCAAATTGCCATTCCCCTTATATTGCTTTGGCACCGATGGAAGGATTAATGGATGGTCATTTCCGTGAGCTGTTAACCGCAGTTGGTGGTATCGATCACTGTGTTACCGAGTTTGTCCGAATCACTCAACAGGTGTATCCGGAACGGGTGTTTAAGCGTTTCAGTCCTGAACTGGCCTATTCCGGTGAACACCGTGGCAAAACCCGGGCGGGCACGCCGGTACATGTGCAGCTGCTGGGCAGCGATCCACAACTCATGGCCGAAAACGCAGCCAAAGTGGCTCGCATGGGCGCCCCCGCCATCGACCTCAATTTTGGCTGCCCTGCAAAAACCGTGAATAAAAGCCAGGGCGGCGCTGTGTTATTACAGTGGCCAGAGTTGATTCACGACATCACAGCTGCTGTTCGTAAGGCCGTGCCGGATCATATTCCGGTATCTGCCAAGATGCGTCTCGGCTTTAAAGATAAAAGTCTGGCGCTGGAAAATGCCGATGCCTTGGCATCCGCTGGTATCCAATGGTTAACCGTGCACGCACGCACCAAAACCGAGGGATATAAACCACCGGCATACTGGGAATGGATTTCGCGAATAAAGGGCCAGCTTTCGATACCGGTTCTGGCCAATGGCGAGATCTGGACTCCGGATAACGCGCAACAATGTATGCAGGAAAGTGGCTCGGATATTCTGATGATTGGCCGTGGTTTGGTGGCAACGCCGGATCTTGGCTTACGTATCAAGGCACAGCATTCGGGGTCAGATTACCAGCCACAGGGCTGGCAACAGCACTTGCAGCTGTTCCGCAAACTCGCCGACGACCTGCAAGACCTGAACGACAAACAACTCACCGACCGCCTGAAGCAGTGGCTGCATTACTTCACCATGCAGTCGCTGGAAATTTCTGCGGTATTCCAGCAGGTAAAACGTGAGCGGGATAAAGCGGTGTTTTTTGAGAAGTTAGATCAGGCGATTCTTGAGGTCGAAAAAAATCCTCCGCAGCGGGAGGACTTTAAACAGTATCAGCATAGTGGGTTTTGAATTGCCGTTGTCTATTTCAATTTAGTGATCAATGCGGAACACTCAGATTTTGTAATTCGATATGTAATCTTGACCTTCATTACCTTCGAAATAAATAAAGTCGATGAGAAAAACTGCAGCTAAAAGGATTTTCTTTTCCTTCGAGGTTGCGCCATCTGGAAACTGAATACCAAAAGTATCGGCATCCGTGAGAAATTCCTCGGCCCATCCTCGCCAGGATTTTCGGATAATTCCATACACTTTTTGATTTTGGACAATATCAAATGTCCATGGTTTCCATAATGGTCCCTTAATTTCACAAAGTAAGTTCCCATCGCCATCCAGAACTTCGAACAGTTTATTCACAAGACTGAATTTCCTTTGAACTGCACCAATCCATTGGCCATTCTCAAATACATTCAATCGATGAAAATAAAAACGGAACGGACGATAAGCAGTTAATACATCTTTATTATCATCATTTACAATCCTGAGAGTGAATGGCCGATGTCCTGAAAGCACAGATCTCACCAATAACGAGAACCAGCGTCGTCCCCCAACCTCGAATGCAAAGTAGGCTCCATCGCCCTCTTTGTTCCTGATTTCATAACGATTTGTGCTCTCCAGTGGCAGAATAATTTCACTGAAATCAACCAACTGCCTGATTAGTAAAGTGTCTTCCTCTATTTCCATATCTTTCCAGTTCGTCACCAAGACAGGCAGCTGAAGCCAGCATCTGTCTATATTGTTTCAAAGCAAATTATACAGATCGGTTAGCAGTTCTGCTGTCTGCCCCCAGCTAATACATGGATCGGTAATCGACTTACCGTAAGTCAGCTGACCATCACCTCTTTCACCGTCCATACCTTGCTTACCTTCCTCAAGGAAGCTTTCCAGCATTAAGCCAATAATCGCTTTATTACCCGGTTTATTTTCAAGACCAGCTCGCTGAGAAACTACTTCTTTAGCGATATCAATCTGACGCAGGTGTTGTTTCTCGGCGTTGTCGTGACTGCAATCGACCATCACCTTGGCGTTTACCCCACCCGCGGCCAGCGTAGTTAATGAAGCGGCAATACTTTCAGCATCGTAGTTCGTGATGGTTTGTCCCTGAATATTTTTGCCACCACGTAACACCAGGTGCGTGTCTGGATTTCCCGGTGTGTCTAACATAGCAATCTGGCCATCGACATCCAGACCCAGCGTATGATGGCTGTGACGTGCAGAAATCATGGCATTTACTGCGGTTGTTGCCGAGCCATCAGTACCATTTTTAATGCCAACCGGCATCGGTAAATGACTCACCATTTCACGGTGGGTTTGCGATTCAGCGGTACGGGCGCCAATCGCAGTCCAGCTCACCAGATCATCCAGGTACAACATGGTTAATGGATTCAACGCCTCAGTTGCCAGTGGTAAGCCAAGCTCAGCCAGCTGAATCATTAACTCTCGGGAGCGGGTAACTCCCTGTTCCATGTTGCCACGACCATCACGTTCCGGGTCGTATGCTAAACCCTTCCAGCCGATATGAGTGCGTGGTTTTTCCACATAAGCGCGCATCACAATTAATAACTTGTCGCTGAGCTGCTCATTTAATGCCGCAAGGCGTTTGCCGTAATCCAGCGCCGCTTCTTCATCGTGCAGAGAACATGGGCCGGTAACAATCAATAAGCGATCATCGTCGCCATTTAATACATCCCTAACCTGCTGACGCTGCTGATCAATTTGTAAAACCAGCTCATCGGTTAACGCCAGTTGTTGCTTTAATTCGCGTGGCGTACGCACCTGGCGCACTGCTGGATCATTCGCTGCCAGCTTTTCAGCTTGTTGCTTATCGGCTGTCTGATTGTTTGTCTGATTTAATTTTGTCACTGAAGTTGTCATCTTTTTCTCACTTAATTTAGCTGTTGTATCTGCTGGATGTTGCTGTTTTATGTTTTACACGCGTATGTCTTTTTCTATCGAGCCCGGACTTAATGGTTGTTGGTCAATATCACCAACGACGCACTAAGCCCGGGCTAAAATAGCCAGCAAAGCTAAATCGACCTGTTGCCTTCACGCCTCCGGCGTCAACAGGTTGAGAATTTAAAATGTTCTGAATGCAGAGTGTTTCCATCTCATTGCTCTCTTCAGTGTGTCGCCTTTTGCTTCTGTGAAAAACGACGTCCAATAAAAAAACCCCGACTGGCTGACTGCCAATCGGGGTTTTCTTGTTCCCTGGAGGCAGTCTGGCGTTTCGCCGGGACTGCCAACTTTCAATTTTAGCTGGCGATACCCGACTTTTGACTAAAATAGCCAAAGCCATACCACCCAAAATACACAGACGCAACCAGACCGTTCTTGGACTGTGCTGAATTCGCTGCTTGATGCTCAGCGATGATGTTTGCGATACGTGTATTTGAAATATTCATGTGCCTGATACTAATGATCCTGAATCAGATTGCAACCTGCTTTTTACTTGTCATTACTGGCTTTTACCTTTTTCCTGTCATGTTTAACGCAATTCAAACTCCGTTTGACGGTGATCCAGCACCTTAGACGTGAGGGTAATTTCACCCGCCTGAATCTGATGACCTTCCAACTCCAACAATTTCGCCTTGGTCTCAATACCACCCGCATAGCCGCGTAACGCGTTATCAGAACCAATAACCCGATGACAGGGAACAACAAGACTGATTGGATTTCTGGCATTAGCACTGGCCACCGCCCTGACGGAACCCGGATTGCCAATCGCCTCAGCCAATTGCTGATAACTGCTTAACTCTCCATAAGGAATTTTCTGCAGTGCCAACCAGACTTGCTGCTGAAAATCGGTACCTATCGGCTTGATAGGCAGATCAAACGTCTGCAATTCACCACAACAATAAGCCGTGAACTGCTGTCGACAGTGATCCGCCCAGACAGCAATATCGGTATTCTGATTCACCTGTCCCGGCTGAAAACGAATACTACGAATCACATCTTTCTCACCCCGGATCACGATATCACCCCAAGGGGACGCGACAACCAGGCAAACAGGTCCCTCTTGCTGAGTTATTTTTTCCGGGGTATGTGCATGCAATACAGGCATTTATTACTCCAATTACGACCGAGTCGCAGTTTCTGCATTATAAAATTGCCACAATAATAGCGTCGCGTAAGCGCGCCAGGGTTGCCAGTTCTCAGCGTGTTTTAACAATTGTTTTTCTGTCAGTATTTTTTCGCTGTTAATTAACTGGCTGTAACTCTGTCGTACAATCAGGTCGCCTGCCGGAAATGCATCCGGCATAGCATAGGCACGCATTTCCAGATAATTAACGGTCCACGGGCCAATGCCTTTTATTTCAAGCAAAGTGTTACGACGCACTTCCGGATCAGCATTAAATTCAAATATCCACGGTTGCTGAATAAAGGCGTCAACAACTGAGGTAAGCGTGTTGATTCTCGCTTGAGGCAAACCAAGACCGTCAAAATTGAACCCGGTAAAATCTTCGGCGTCAGGAAATGGCTTTAACACGACTTCTGATTTCGAGTCCTCTCCATACAAACGCAATAAAATACGATTAAGAATGGTAATTGCAGCTTTGACACTCACCTGTTGGCCAACGATCGCTCGAAAGATCGCTTCAAATGGTGTCACTGTTCCCGGTAAACGCAGATCTTGCAAAGACAACCGATCAATTGCTAGCGATAAATTCGGATCAGATTCCAGATCTGACAGGATTCGGCTAACAGGGGCCTCAAGGTCGAATAAGCGCTTCACCAGCACCACTATTTCGCTGACAAAAACCAATGCGTCCGTCGTCAGATTCAGCTCCAGGCGTTTTCTGGAGCGATTAAAACAAATTTTAATGACAGTCGTGTCGCCGTTGCTCAAACGAATACAGCACTGGTATTCATCGTCACTTACCCGTTCTATCTGATGTAATTGGCGTAAACGAAAAAATGCTAATAAAGACTCAAAGTCATAGTTTTCTGGCGCGGTAAGGTAAAGCTTAAAACTCTGCTCCTCATTATCAGAAGCTTGTCGCTTACGCATCGCCGATGGTGGCTGTCCGAATTGTTGCTTCCAATGCTCGTTAAATCGACGCACGCTTTGATACCCCGACGCAAACGCTATTTCCGTAATACTGAGATCCGAATCAAACAACAACTGCTTCGCCAATAAACTGCGCCGCGCCTGATCCATTTGCACTGGACTGGCTCCGGCATATTGCTGACACAACTTACGCAGATAACGCTCGCTGATTCCCATTCGCTCGGCCAACTGAGTAACTGAAGCATGCTGCAGCTGCCCCTGATTAACGGCACGGATCACACGAGCAGCTATCGCTTCATTTCCCAGCCAGGCAGCACTCATTGGTGATGTTTCCGGACGACAACGTAAGCACGGGCGATAACCAAGTTGAAAAGCTTCGGCCGCAGAGGGAACGTAAAACACGTTTTTTTCCAGCGGTGGCGCCACCGGGCAAACCGGGCGACAAAAGATTCCCGTTGTCTTCACAACCGTAAAAAACACGCCATCAAACCGTATATCACGGCTTAGCCGGGCACGACGACAAACATCATCCGCCGGTAACAAACGATCGCTAATATGCTCTGCTTCTGTGGACATCGCTGTGCTCTGCTCAAGCAAAAGCCAGTGGCTTCTGGAAAAACTCTATTGCCTCAATGGAAGGTTAAGGCACGACCAGTCCTAGCTTACCCCGATTATTATGCCCGACTGGCGATTTTCGGCACTGATTGTAATCAGACACGGAATTAAATTGATAATTGGCCTAATATGACAGGCAACGCGGTCGAATTGGCTATTCAGCTGACAGAGTAAGCAGAGTATGATCCGCGCGCATTAACGATACGATCAGAGAAAACGTATGCATACCACCATGTTTGACACCCCGATCCTGAAAACCCTGCTGCGCTGGATGTCCATCCTGGCGTTGAAGCTGTCTGGCTGGAAAGCCGAGGGGGAAATCCCGAAGGATCTTAAAAAGTGCGTCATGATTGCAGCGCCACACACCAGCAACTGGGATCTGCCCTTTATGCTGTTTATTGCGTTTAAACTCAAAGCAAAAATTTACTGGATGGGTAAAGAACAAATCTTTAAGCCACCGTTTAAAGGTCTGATGATGTGGATGGGCGGCGTACCGGTTGATCGCTCCAAAGCCAACAATATGGTTCAGGCGTCTATTGATGCAATCAATGAAAACGAACAACTGTTCCTGATTGTGCCACCAGAAGGCACCCGTTCAAAAGTGACTTACTGGAAAACCGGCTTCTACCACATTGCTCATGGTGCTGGCGTTCCTATTCTGATGGGCTTTCTGGA
Source organism: Bacterioplanoides sp. (assembly GCF_965219715.1). GTDB lineage: Bacteria > Pseudomonadota > Gammaproteobacteria > Pseudomonadales > Oceanobacteraceae > Bacterioplanoides. The sequence goes on along the minus strand of NZ_OZ244785.1, from coordinate 4,249,088 downwards.
TTACAAAAATAAGCGTGGTGGTATTAAAGGTATCTATACCACCACAGGCGATATTGAAGCTGACATGGAAGAAATCAAAGGCATTTACGCTGCGATCAGCGGCAAAAAAGAAGACCAGTACCACGCAGGCTGATTCCGCTGTTCCCGACACAGGGCAACGATACTGTCTGGCCTGTGTTAAACTCCCCCGCCCAGTTACAACACAGTTTTATTGTCGTCATGAGCAAGAAAAAGCGCCGCGATATTCCGCAGTACCAGCTACCTATTATCGAAACACATTTCCATCTGGATTACCTGAAAGAAGGTGAGCCTGAAGAAATCCTGGCAGCCGGTCGTGACATCGGTGTTGAGCGCTTTATGACCATCGCCGTGCAACCAGATAATATGCCGACAGCACTTGGTCTGGCAGAACGCTTTGAAGATGTCTATGCCACGCTGGGCGTTCATCCCCACGAAGCGGCATCGTTTGATGAGGCAGCGGATGGCTACATTCAAACCCATGCGATTAACCCGAAAATTGTTGCCGTTGGTGAGATTGGGCTTGATTACTTCTACGATCATTGCGACCGCGAAGTACAGAAACGAATCTTTAAACGTCAATTACAACTGGCGATTGACTGTGAACTGCCAGTAGTCATTCACACTCGCGAAGCCGACGAAGACACCATCGAAATCCTGCAGGAATATGCACCGAAAATGCCGAAAAAAGGCGTGGTACATAGCTTCACCTCAGGGCTGGAACTGGCAAAGATTGCCGTAGATTTAGGCTTTTGCCTCGGAATTAACGGTATCGTCACCTTTAACAAGGCTGATAACGTGCGTGAAGTGGTGGCACAAACGCCACTGGAAAGCCTGCTGCTGGAAACCGACGCGCCGTATCTGACACCAGTGCCTTATCGTGGCAATGAAAACGCACCGAAATACCTGCCGTTTATCGCCGAAAAAATTGCTGAAGTAAAAGAAGTAACGGTGGAACAGGTACTGCAGCAAACCTATCAGAACTCTCTAAACACTTTCTTCAGCTAAGCCGGTTTGCAATGCTCAAGCAGGCTGCCAGAGCGCGGGCATAATTTATAGCCAGCGCTCCAGCGTCTTACGGATCGTCTCTACTTTCAAAGGCTTGGCGATGTAATCGTTCATGCCGGAATCGATACAGCGCTCATAAATCTGATCAGTGGTGTTAGCCGTACAGGCAACAATCGGCCGATGAAAACCAAACTCACGCAACTGCCTGCTGGTTTCAAAGCCATCGAGCCCAGGCATCTGACAGTCCATCAGAATCAGGTCATAACGATTGTTGGTTACTACGTCTAAACAGCGCTCACCAGACTCTACGGTATCAACATTCATGTTACTGAAGCTCTTTAGCAACATCTTTTCAGCAACCTTCATATTCACCAGATTGTCTTCGACGATCAGAATCTGGCGTTCGCTGTCAGCCATCTGATTGCCAAAACCATCACGACGGGCAACCACTTCCACCGGAAACTCGACTTCAACCTGAGTACCGCCACTGGCGTTATCACGCAGGACTAAATGGCCGCCCAAAATCTGGCTGATATGATTTGTAATGGTCAGGCCCAGCCCAACACCGTCATAACGGCGACTGAATGACGAGCTGGCCTGCTGGAAAGCTTCCAGTACCTGGCGTTTTTTCTCATCAGGAATGCCAATGCCACTGTCATTCACCTGCACCCGCAGATAGCTCTGCCCACCGCGCTCATCGATGCCTAACTCAACAATTACCATGCCTTCTTCGGTAAATTTCAGTGCGTTGTCGACAAGATGGCGAACAATTTGTCTGACCAGAGAAGGGTCGGTACGGATGGCTTTATTCTTCAGGCAGCGGTCATAATCAACCACCAGCGAAATGCCTTTGTTCATGGCTGCTGTCGTAAAGGCATCCAACAGATTGGCAAGAATATCTTCAACTTTATGATCTGAAAACAACACCTGAAGTTTGTTCTTTTCGGTATCAACCACCACTAAAACGTCTTCCAGCAATTGAGTCAGATGCGTCAGTGATTGCTCAGCCATGGCTTTATAATCATCAAACTCCGCCGCCGACTGCTTTTGCTCCATCAGCTGTAACATGCCAATAGCACCATTAAGCGGAGTCCGGAATTCGTGGCTCATCATCGCCAGAAATTCACTTTTCGCGCGACTCGCCTGCTGCGTCTTCACCTGCTCTTCCATCAACCGCTCGGTGTACACCTTTTGGTCTTCTTCCGCCTGCTGCAGTGAATAAGCAAGCTGATTGGCATTCACCTGCAAGCGACCGACTTCAGCACCATTCGCCACAGAAATTCGGGCACTGTTTTCTCCGCGGGCTAATCGCGAGAAAAACTCAGACAGCTTCTCAAGTGAGGAAATAATATCGTAAGAGGTCAGGTGACTAACCAATGCAGCAATCAATACCACAATCAATCCAGCGATAGCAGACTGCCACATGATGGTGAATTCGCGCTCACGGGTGAACGCGTCCGTCAGACTGAGATTAATAGTCGCCAACAATTGAGACTCCGGAGAGTCTTCAGCCACTTCATCGTATTCAGAGAACTCATCCAACTGCTCCAGTTTCATTTTGACCGGAAAACTTAATATATGGATGTCTTCCGCCGCGACAGCGTCATACTGCTCATCGAGGAAATTTAACAGCTGCTCTCCCTGGGGGCTCTGAAACTCAATCGCAACCACCCCAGGCTGCTGTAACGCGGTATTGATCAAGGGTTCAATCAGATCGTAATTACCGGAAATCAGCGGATACTCCGCCGCTGCTGCAAGATCTTCAAGAATCAGCAAAGCAATACTGTGCTGCTCGGCACGTACATCATCCCAACGCTGGACCATATGAAAGGCAGTCAGAATCAACACGGCAGCAAAAGTCGGAAATGCAGCAACTAACAAAATACGACGACGTAATGACCACTGGCGAAACTTCATTTATTTCGCCTCCTGCTGCGTAATGGCTTCCTGCAACTTATGCTCAGGAGGCAGCAGTAAGTTAAGTGAACGCCCGACCTGCTCGTTGTAACGAACATTAAAGTAACGATTAAAACCCGGCTCAGGCCAGGAACCGGTATCGAGCCCTTGTCGCAGTATCTCCGACAACCGCTTAGCAACATCCGGGATGTCACTGTAGGTAGTGGCTAATGCTCCCGCTTTAATATAAGCGCTGGAAGGGCCTATCAAAGGTTTATTCTGGCGGTAGGCAGTGATCAGGATGTTCTTGATATTGGCGGAACTATAAAGCTCGGGATCGTACACACCGATCAATGCCTCGTTATTACGCAGTAAGTCTACCAATGCACGATTCAGGTTCTGGTATTCAGAGATGGCATACCAGCGAACCTTAGCAATCTCTTTCAAGGTATTGACGGCTTGCTGCCAGGGAGCAAGATCAGGAACTAAAATTCCAAGCGGCTTATTACGGCCGAGAACGGTTGTTGCCAGACGAACCTGGCGCGCCAGAGGCGGCTCAATAAAAATGGCTGAAGCGAGCTTGGCTTTGTGCTGTTGCACCACCTTCTGACTGGTGAACACAGCAACAGCTGGCTGCTTGCCTTGCCAGCCAGACACTGCCTTAGGGCCCGCGAGTACAACGGCTTTGTATGAATCTGAGGAGAAGTCTTCACTGATGAGTCGAACATCAACATCCTGCTGCAGCTGCTCCGATAGCAACTGCGCCAGTTGTGTCACTGACCCCAGTTTTTTGTGACTTAAAACAGCAACATCTGCCGCTTCTACCGGACTGATAACAATCAGTAGTAGCAGCAGAAGCTTAATTATCGTGTGCATTGCATCCTTGCCTGCGAAGCTCATGATTAGAAGTTCAGCCCCGCCTGCAGGTAATACAAGTCATCAGTTGCATAGTCCTGATTACCGTAAACAAGTGGATTGTCATCAATGATATGATGCCAGAACGCTCCAATCCATGGGGTATAGCCATTTATTTGCCATTCTTTTCGGACATTAACCTCAAATCGGCGATATCGACGGGACGGATTGTTCTCGTATGCGTCGTACCAGAAGTGTGACGCTGTGGCACTCCAGCCATCGCCGGCATGATGCCAGCTGGCAACAATACTGTCTTTTGCTGTCGCGCGGGTTTCAACACGTTTCAGATTTGTAATTTGTTGAGCATCAAGACCTGCTGTGTTACCCAGTTCAAAGTTGGTATTGACGTAGGCGGTGACAACACGAAGCCAATCACGTTTGCTGACATTCCAGTTGAACTGAAGCTCTGCACCGTTAATTTTCATCTCATTGTCAGAAGTCACAACAGTGGTGCTCAACGCGATAGGGTTTGAGATTAGCTGTGTTAACTCATCCTGATAGAGTTTAAGGTCCCACTCAAAATCACCGGATTTACCATAATATCCCAACTCCAGGCTGGTGATTTTTTCATGATCCAGATTACGTTTCATATCCGCCTGATTGACAAAAATCTTTCCAGAATCAAGCTTCAGGTAATTATCACTCAGGCCACTGATACGAATACTGTAATCAGGAGATTGCTCAACCAGATCGGGGGAACGCACAGCCTGTGAGTATACGGCGCGGATACTATGCTGCGGCGCCAGTAAAAAATTCACGGCAAAACGCGGGGAAAAAGCATCATCATTCTGATCTTCAATTTCGTACATACCACCAGCGTTAAAGATCAGCCATTCGGCTGCGCGCAATTCTGCATTGGCGAACAGACGGTAAGTATCATTCCGGGCATTACCATCAAACAAAGTTTTCGAGCTCACCTCGTCGCGACGTAAACTGACGCCCGATACAGTACGGAATTTTGATGTCCACTGCACAGTATCCTGCCACTCAATATCAAAACGCTGCTCCTGAACACTGCGATCCGTATGACCACAGACTTCCTGATAAGGGTTTACCCCTGGCGCACGCGCGCGGCCAGCAATTTGGGTAATCAGAGCCAATTCAGCAGCGTTAGCCGTTGCGATCAACTCAGCAGGAAAGCCTTTGCTGAACAAATCACTCGTTAGCTTTGGATTAATTTGGTACAGCTTGAACAAATCCGGGTCCAAACCCGCAGCCGGAACACACGCATCGGCTTTTTGCGTACGGCTATCGATTTGCCAATACGCCTGTAAATGAGAGAAATGATTACTGCTGAACTCGTTATTCCACTTCAACCACAAGTGGCCTTGTTCAGTTTTCTGATCGGGGAAGGTTGTATCGTAGGCTTCTTCCTTACGAATATCCGTGTGACCTTTTTTATAAGAAGCCTGAACATCAAGGTGTGAATATGCGTTCAGGTGTCTGCTCGCGTAAGCTGAGACAAAGCCATGACGCCGGCTGTTGCGGAACTCATCTTTATTTTTAGCGCCACTGCCATCAAAACCGTCATCGGCATTAATCTGAGCGCTGACGCGATAGCTTAGCTGGTCGTCTGCTCCGGAGTAACTTACGAATGAATCATCGTAACCCTGATTACCATTGCGATACCTAACTCGGCTACCCAGTGTATCTGCCGGATGTTTACTGACGATGTTAATCACACCCAGATAAGAATTGGCGCCATAAGTCGCGGCATTCGGTCCACGGGTCACTTCAATGCGGGCGATATCTTCCAGTGCGACCGGAATATCATCCCAGACAACCGATGCGATTGCCGCTTTAAACACCGATCGACCATCAATCAGAACCTGTAAACGGCGCATAATGTTAGGCGTCGACGCGTGATAAATAACGGAAGCGTTATTTTCGTCATCGCCGTGGCCTATAAACATACCAGGAACAAAGCGCATTAATTCAGGAATGGTTCGCACACCCCAGGCCTGAATTTGCTCTGCAGTAATAACAGTAACACTGGCAGGTACTTCTGCACGGGGTTGTTTTAAGCGTGCGGCTGTTAATACAACCGGGATGTCTTCTTCAAGAATAAAAGGTGAATCCAGCTCAAACTCTTCGATTGCATTGGCTTTTATCGCAGTTAACAGCAGCAATGGTAATGCAAGTCCATGCTGTGTCAGAAGTTTGCTAGTCAGCTTGCTTGTACAGATCATTTTACAGGTCATAAAAAAATTGTCTGGGCGCGGGGGCTCCATTGAGTCTAGGCAGATACTGCTATTTAGTAAAAGGAATACCGTCACCTACAACTATCGGCTGATATTTATACTTATGGCAGGCTGTAAGAGCAAGCGTCTAGCCGCTATAATCCAGCCATTCCATTCATTAACCGAATCATTAACCGGAATTTATTATGAGCTACAACGCTATTTCAGCTGGTAAAGATCTGCCGAACGACGTTTATGTTGTTATCGAGATCCCTGCAAACCACTCTCCGATCAAATACGAGATCGATAAAGACATGGATTGCCTGATGGTTGACCGTTTTATGGCAACTCCAATGTTCTACCCAGCGAACTATGGCTACATTAATGACACTCTGGCTGACGATGGCGATCCGTTAGATGTACTGGTCGTTACTCCATACCCAGTACAACCAGGCTCTGTAATCCGTGCGCGTCCTGTTGGCGTTCTGAACATGGAAGACGAAGCTGGTGAAGACGCAAAACTGGTTGCAGTACCACATGAGAAACTGACTCAGCTGTATAACGATGTTCAGGATATTAACGATGTACCTGAATTGCTGCGTGAGCAAATCAAGCACTTCTTCGAGAACTACAAAGATCTGGAAAAAGGTAAGTGGGTAAAAGTTCAGGGGTGGGGCAATGCTGACGACGCACGTAAGATGATCGTCGATTCTGCTAAAGCTTACCAGGACGCTAAATAAGCCTGAATGACACATTAAAAAAGGAGCCATGAGCTCCTTTTTTAATGCCTGTTATTCGACACCAAACTGCTGTTTCAACAAACGCAGCTCTTCTTCGGCTTTTTCCGCCCGCTGCTCTGCCTCAATCTGAGCGGTAACGTCTTTTTGCACACCGATGTAGTACATCAGCTGATCCTGCTCGTTAAATACCGGTGAGATACTCAACTCGTTCCAGAACAAGCTGCCATCTTTACGGTAATTACGAATCACAACCCGCGCACTCTCATCGTGTTCAAGTGCTCGCTTAAGATCATTCAACGCTTGCTGATCACGATCACCGGCTTGCAGAAAACGACAGTCCTGAAACAGGATTTCATCGGCCTCATAGCCAGTCAGCCGCTCAAACGCTTTGTTCACATAGATCAGAATGTTGTCGTCGCCTTCCCGCTCAGCAATAACAATACCTTCGCTGGAAGCATCAACAGCCTTCTTCAGTAAATCAAGATCAATTGCCGTGTTGGAATCCAATGACCGCCTCCGGAGAGAAAAAACGAATAGTTGTCCGACAATTTACTACGACACGTTGCGAAGAAAAAGATCCATGTCGAAGTTACGCATCACTTTTCGCCAATTCTTTTACATTGTGTATAACTACTTATAAAATCAACCAACATAGCGAATGAAAATAAGAGTGCAGAATGGCGAGTAGCAACAACGACGGTCAAGCCGCCTATTTCCCCATCCGGGTGGTCTCTCAGCAAACCGGTGTTAATGCAATTACCCTGCGTGCCTGGGAGCGCCGCTACAACCTGTTAAGCCCCAAACGTACAGCAAAGGGCCATCGTCTTTACTCGGATGGTGACATCCGCCTGATCAAACAGGTTGTTGGTTTACTCAATCGCGGTATTCCTATCTCTCAGGCACAAGCCATGCTGAATGAGAACAGCATTGAGACGGCGCCACTGAAAGTTAACAGCGCAGAACAAACCTCCCAATGGCAGCACTACCGTGAAACCCTCCATCAGGCACTCCATGACTTTGATGAACAGATACTCGACGCCGTGTTTGAAGAAGCCACACGCTACTTCCCGGTCGATATCACGCTGCGTTTTTTATTAATCCCGATTTATAACCAGTTGAAAGATCAGTGCCAGACTGAACTAGGCAAAGCCAGACTGGCCTTTTATTCCGCATTTTTGCAGGCACGACTGGCAGCCCGCTTGTATGACAACAGCAATGTTGCCAACCAACAGCAGGCAGCCATTGCGATCACCAACTTCAGCCAGAAAGACGAAGTATCTTTGCTGCTAATGGCGGTCTTACTGAAGCAACTCGGTCTGCGCCCGCACTATTTCAGTGGCTTTTTAAATGGCTCACACATTACTGAACTGGTCACATCAGGCCCCTGGCAAGCCTGTCTCGTACAGATGACCGAAAGCGCCGAACCAGCTCAGTTCAGACAACTGCAGCAGGCAGCCATTGAGTCCGGCAAACCCGTATTTGTTAGCGGTTTGCCGAGCACTATGAACGACACCCTGACCCTTCATAATCTGATTCCCGTCGCCAAAGATATTCAGGAATCGGCATTAACGGTCCGGGATTTATTAACAGGAATTCCGGCATGAGCCAGCCCGTCTATGAACTTTTACAGCGTCACCCAGATCTTCTGAAACGGGCGCTCATCATTGGTAATGGCGCTGAACTCGCCAGCAACTGGCAACAACAACTGGTCGAAAATGATGCCCGTATCCTGACCTGGGACTGGCAAACCTTTAATAACTACAACCAGCTCAACCCTGACCATAAACAATTTGCGATGCCACAGAACGATTGCTTCGACTGGCAGCCAGATCACATCATTGTGTTATGGCCGAAATCCAAACACCTGGCCAAAGGCCTGATTCAGTTTATCTCCAGTAATGCCGATCGCTGTTTTGCCGTTGCCGCTAACGACGCCGGAGGAAAAAGTATTGGCAAGGCCTGCGCTGATTTTACTCAAAACAGTGAAAAGCTTGATAGCGCGAGACGCTGCTCGCTATGGCAGCTGGATCTGATTCGCAGCGATAACTTTAATTGGCTGAAGCAGGCTCAGTCATTTACTTGGCATGAGCAAGCTTATATGACGCTTCCGGGCGTATTCAGCCACGGTAAACTGGACATCGGCACTCGTGTACTGCTGGAGCATTTACCGGCTCCGGCACATGGCAAGTTGCTGGACCTGGGCTGTGGTAGCGGCGTGATCGGCCTGAGCCTGAAGCAACAACAAAATGCTCTGGACGTTACTCTCGCCGATGTTGATGCGTTCGCCTTACGAAGCGCACAACTGAACAGCATGCGTCTGGGGCTCGCCGCAGACGTGACTGCCAGCGATGGTTTGCATCAAATCGACGGTCGCTTCGATTACATCATCAGTAATCCGCCGTTCCATCAGGGCAAAGAGACTAACTATCATTTTGCTGAAGAATTATTCCAACAAGCCAAAAAACATTTGATTGCCGACGGCCAGTTATGGATCGTCGCTAATCGCCACCTGGCCTATGAAGAATGGGCGCAACAAAGCTTTGCCAGCGTTGAAATACTGGCCCAGCAAGATGGCTTTAAAATCCTGTGCCTGAGCCAGATGAAAGGGAAGTAACTTTATGCCAACACGGATGTTGTTCCTGCTTTTTCTGTCAGCCAGCTTATTCACCACAACGACCCGGGCACAGCTCACCAATCCTGACGAAGCTTACAACCAGTTCAACTACCGTGCGCAGCACTTCAGCCATTGGCAACCCAACACCGCACTCGATATGTTGATTCATATTCCAGGGGTTACTCTGCAGCAAGACAGCGAAGGGCAGCCATTACTGCAGATGCACGGCATGGGCAATCGCTACCTGGCAATCCTGGTTGATGGTCACCCACTGAGTGGCGACAACATTAACAATGCCATCAGTGCTCGCCAGATTCCCGCCAGTATCATTGAGCGTATTGAAGTTACCCGCAGTGGCCGCGCAGATCTTGATTCTCGCGGTGGTGCCGCCGGAACCATTAACCTGGTATTACACAAGGACCAGCAAGATCACTCGTTACGCCTTTACAGCGGTGCACTGCCGCTGAATTCTGCTGCCGCCATTAACGGCTCACAGCCATTTGGCCAGCATCAGCTGCACTATGCCTTCGATTGGCAGAAAAGCCGCAATAAAGTGCATGCAACGGAAATCGACCGATCTCAGGCACAACCGTCCGGCAATGATCACTGGGATAGCCAGCAAGCGGATGACCGAAATAGCTACTACCTGGGTTACAACTACGACACCAGCCAAACCAACGTCAGCAGCAGCCTGCTGCACTTGCAGAACTCTGAGAATAACCGTACCAGCGGTCGGGTAGACCAAAACATCCGCAACCTGCAAAACCAACGCAGCAAAGAGAACAGCTTCCGCTGGCGGACACAAGTCGCCAGCGACTGGTCACACATGCGCTGGCAGAGCTCACTCATCGCAGAAACTCACAAGAAAACCCAACGACTGCAACGTCTGAAAGTTAAGCAGAATGACAGCCGCTGGCAGTTAACAGCCAGCCTGCAGGAAGTGGTTGATGAACATCACTGGCAAGCCGGCCTGAATGTCAAACACATGCGGCGACAGGTAAAAAGCGACCAGGGAATTACCGTCAATGACTCGCCGGCACTCAGCTATGAAGTTGAAGACCTGTCATTCCACTTGTTCGGCCTGGATCGCTGGCATCTCACTGATTCAACCCGGTTCGAAGCTGGCTTTCGCATGGAAACGTACGAGCTGGAACAGACAGACCAGTTAAGTGAATCAACCAATTCAGAGACCACCGGTGATACCTATTGGCTACCCAGCTTCCACCTGAAGCACCAATACAATGACCGGCTCGAACTCCAGTTCAGCGCATTCCAGAGTGTCAGACAACCCGAACTGACAGCCCGGATCCCATATCGTATTCGTCAACAAGACGTGGAACTGCGAGGCAACGGAAACCTGCAGGCAGAGTTGGTTAGCGCCGCAGAAGCAACCATCCACTATCACGACCGCCACAACGACAAGCGTGTCAGGTTCAGCCTGTTTCAGCGCACCATCAACAATGCCATCCTCAATATCAGCCGCCAAGAGCAAGTCGATAATGCCACCCTTACGGTTATTCAGCCGATTAACAGCGAAGTCAGCGGAACGCTGAGAGGGATTGAAGTGGACAGTAAAATCCAGCTCTCCCCTGACCTGGCATTAACCGCAGAAGCGGGGCTGTATAGCTCCTTTATGCGTGCTACCGCAGAACGCTCCAGCCAGCCTCTGGCCCATCAACCCAAATACAGTCTGACATTGGCTGCTGACGGAAACTGGTCAGACTGGCAATACGGTGTTTTCTGGCGTTACCAGGGCAGTAGCGAAGAGAAGCTTAATATTGACGGTGAAAACGTGAAAGTAACCAGTCAGCTTGGCCAGCAGTTTGAGCTGTACTTCAGTCGCCAATGGCGCAGCTGGAGTCTCAGCCTTGGAGTTAAACAGTTACTCGATGATGATTCGGTGATATCGGATAAACAAACTCAATTGCGATATCACCGGCAGCCGCGGTGGCAGGCTCAGATACATCATCAGTTCTGACCCGATTCCAGCTCAGTCCAGATATAGTTACAAAACTCTTTTTGTAGTCATTTCAGAAAGTTATCTCAGCTGCTCGAGTGAAACCAGAAACTGTCAGAGAAGTTGCCTGGGCAAATCCCTATTTCTTTCTAAGATTCAGAGAAATGAAGTGGAGAGATGCTCATGCTTACAACATACAGCTTGCTGGGAACCCTTTTGCTGCTTGGCGCAGCATACACCTGTCTGATTCAGCAAAAGAAAGCGCAGCTACCCCAGGAAATCCTGCTGGAGCAGCTGAACGATAAGCACTAACTCTGCTTAAGGTGATGCGCCGGTACTTTTATTAACAGCACCAGCAACATGAACAGTGCTGGTATGGTGCTGAGCAGCAACCCCTGCCAGCCCAAGTACAACAGCACCGCTCCGGACGCCAACGCACCAAAGGCCTGAGCGGTGAATACCAGCATGTCATTGACGCCCTGAACCCGACTGGCTTCCTCAGCCCGATAAGTCAAAGGCAGCAGCGCAGTGCCGGCAACAAACATCAGATTCCAGCCCAGCCCAAGTAATATCAGCCCCAGCCAGTAATGCACCAATGTCTGATCAAAACCGGACACCAGCAGAGTTGCTGCATAAATGATGACTCCCGCTAAAATCATACGGTGATAGCCGAGATACCGAACCAGCTGGCCGGAAATCAGCGATGGCAAAAACATCGCCGCAATATGGCTCTGAATCACCCATTTAGCTTCCGTTACAGAGTGACCATCCAAAGTGGTCATACTCAGAGGCGTTGCCGTCATAATAAAGGCCATCAAACCGTAACCTCCAACACCAGCGGCAACCGCCAGCCACAACACTGGCTGGGAGAAGATCTGAGTCAACGGTCGTCCACTGCTGTTCGCTTGCTGCTGCGGCAGGTGCAGTGGTGGCAACACCCAATAAAATACCAGCATCACGATCACGAATAAGGCAGCCAGGCCCCAGAACGCTGAGGCAAAGCCATATTCAGGCCAGAGAACCGATAGCGACGTTAACTCCGGCCCCAGAAACGCGGATATCAGGCCGCCGAGCAGCAAGCGCGCGGCGGCAACCGGTTTTTGCTCTGCTGTCACGCTGTCCATCGCCACAAACCGGGATTGCTGAATCACAGCAATCACACCGCCAAAAGCCAGAGCCGATAACGAAAATCCCCAGAAGGATCCTGCTGAAATCATAAATCCGGCAATCAATGACGACACACCACCAATAGCAGTGGCAAGCAGGAATAGCTTACGACGACCCCAGCGCTGCGCCAGACGCGCGGCTGGCAAGGCAGAAGTCGCTGTTCCGACAATCATCAGAGCGACCGGCAGGGTCGCGAATCCGGGACCAGGATGCAGTTGTTTGCCGATCAGACCACCGGCAAACACCATCAGTGGCGCCGTGCTGAGTGCCAGCGCCTGAGTCAACATCAGCCACCAGACGATGGCTGGTCCCTGAACACCAACCGGCATCAGGGCATATTGCGCGAGTAGAAAATTTCCAGCATTTCCTTGCGCACCTTAGCTTCAACTTCCTCACGCTCTGCCGCAGTTAAGCTCTTGGAGCCTTCACCGAACAGATAGTTATCCAGCACAAAGTCCTTCAGCAGCATTTTGGTATGAAAGGTATTCTCCTGATACACATTCACATCAATCATCTGATAAGCATTTTGCGTATCTTCACTGAGATAGTTCTGGATCGAATTGATATCGTGGTCGATGTAGTGCTTAACACCGTCAACATCCCGAGTAAAACCGCGCACACGGTAATCACAGGTGACGATGTCAGAGTCGAAACTGTGAATCAGGTAATTCAGCGCTTTCAGTGGCGAAATCAGACCACAGGTAGACACATCGATATCGACCCGGAAGGTACTGATGCCACCGTGCGGATGACTTTCAGGATAGGTGTGAACGGTGACGTGACTCTTATCCAGATGGGCAACCACAGAATCTTTTAACGGACCAGGTGCTTCTTCCATCAGATCAGCTGTTGGTGGTACTTCATGCTCCGCAATCAGAATGGTCACGCTGGCGCCTTCCGGCTCATAATCCTGACGCGCAATATTCAGAACATTGGCACCGATAATATCGACGACATCCGTCAGGATCTTAGTCAAACGATCTGCACTGTAGAGTTCATCAATGTACTCGATGTACTCCTGACGCTCTTTTTCCGTCTCGGTATAACAAATGTCATAAATGTTAAAACTCAGAGACTTGGTCAGGTTATTAAAACCATGCAGACGCAACTTCTTGTTCAATAACGTATCCTCAAATTAAAACGGTTGCAGATTTTATTCTGCTTCAATCACAACATAGCTGTGGCTGATTTCTACTCCACCCTGCTCCAGCATAATAGAAGCAGAACAATATTTTTCCGCCGACAATTTCACTGCCCGCTCAACCAGAGATTCCTTCAGGTTCTTGCCGGTTACTTTGAATTTCACATGAATCTTAGTAAAAACCGACGGGACGGCATCCGCGCGCTCAGCTTCAATTTCAGCAACACAGTCAACCACCTGCTGACGCTGTTTCGACAAAATGCTCATCACATCGAAGCTGGTACAGCCACCCAGGCCAAGCAACAACATTTCCATCGGACGTACACCCATGTTACGCCCGCCATGGTCTTCCGGGCCATCCATGACAACGCTATGGCCACTTCCTGATTCGCCCAGAAACATGGCATTATCAACCCACTTTACTGCTGCTTTCACCTGAATACTCCAGTGTTATTAATCTACCCGGCTTAGATGGCGGAGATTACCACAGGGCAGGATTGTCGGAGAAGAAAAATTGTAGCGCTCACAAGCGAACAGATTATTGCACTAAGCTTAAAGCAACCTCTGATTACGAAATGTTATTGTGGCTTCTATAAGTCGTAATAATCAGTAATAATCGCTTACTATATTTTGACCGGACGTCACGTTATGAGCCTTCCTCCAATCATCCCGAAACACCAACATCTGGAAGACTTTTTATCTCATTGTCACCGCCGCCGTTATCCGGCGCGCAGCACCCTGATTTACGCGGGTGAAGAAAGCAGCACCCTGTATTACCTGATTAAAGGCTCTGTCACCGTATTTATCGAAGACAGCGATGGCCGTGAAATGATCATGGCTTACCTCAACGAAGGCGACTTTTTCGGCGAAATGGGCCTGTTCGATGAAGAACAACAAGAGCGTACGGCCTGGGTAAAAGCCAAAACCGAATGCGAAGTGGCTGAAATCAGTTATGACAAGTTCCAGGAACTGGCAAAGCAGGATTCTCAACTGATCTTCCGTATTTTCCGCCAGATGGCTGAACGCCTGAGCCGCACCACACGCAAAGCCGGCGACCTTGCTTTCCTCGATGTGACCGGACGCGTAGCGCGTACGTTACTGGATCTGAGTAAAGAACCGGACGCCATGACACATCCTGATGGCATGCAAATCAAAATTACCCGCCAGGAGATTGGCCGTATTGTTGGCTGCTCACGAGAAATGGTTGGCCGGGTATTAAAAGATCTGGAAGAACAGGGATTGGTCTCAGTTAAAGGAAAAACCATGGTGGTGTTTGGTACGCGGTGATTTTCGCCCGGTCAAATTGCTTCCTGAAGCACCAAACCGCCTATCCTGAGCTAGACTGAATTGAATGCTTAATTTTACCGCTAGTGAGCCACACAGCCTTAAGCGACATCAGGTTGGAGTCTTATATGCCAGATGATTTTCTCTTTGCTGACGACAATAACTCAGGTCGTCCAGCTCCATCTAACAACGCCGATAAGACCGCCTGGAGGGTTCTGATCGCAGACGATGAACCGGATGTTCATCGCATCACCCGCATGGTGCTGACCAGTTTCCAGTTCGATGGCCGTAAGATCGAACTGATCAGTGCCTACAGCGGTGAAGAAGCCAAACAAATCATGCGTGACAATGACGATATCGCCATGGCATTGCTCGATGTCGTCATGGAAGAGGATCATGCAGGCCTGAACGTCGCCCGTTATATCCGTGAAGATCTGAACAACCGCTACACCCGGATTGTGCTGAGAACCGGTCAGCCAGGCCAGGCGCCGGAACACGAAGTTATCCGCACATACGACATCAATGACTACAAAGACAAGACCGAGCTGACAACCACCAAGCTCAATACCCTGATGTACGCCACTTTGCGCAGCTACCGCGATATTTGCACTCTGAACGAACATCGTCGCGGCCTGGAACAGGTTATCAAGGCATCGGCTCAGGTATTCAGCGCTGGCAAAATCAGTAAATTTGCCTCCGCCGTCCTCGACCAGGTCACCAATTTATTGGGCCTGGAGCAAACCGCATTGTATTGCTCCAGCAGCTCCCAACTCGATCACCTGAATCTGCATGAAAAACGCTTCCGTGTATTGGCGGCAACCGGTGAAATGCAGGAATTCACGGATATGGACAGCTTTGCTTCGATGCCTGACTACATCCGTGCTGGCTTTGAGGCCGCGATGCAAAAGCAATGCAGCCAATATTACGACGACTATTACATCGGTTATTTTGCTTCAGAGCGTGGCAGTGAAAGTCTGCTGTATGTGGAATATCACAAAGAGCCTTCAGCGCTTGATAAACAGCTGCTGGAAATTTACGCCACCAACGTCGCCATCACCTATGAAAACCTGCTGATGCGCGAAGATATCCTCGAGACGCAGCGCGAGCTGGTGTACATGCTCGGCGAAGCGGTGGAACAGCGTTCAAAAGAAACCGGTGCCCATGTAAAACGTGTCGCCAAAATATCGCGCTTGCTGGCGGAAGAATATGGCTTGTCCGAAGCAGAGGCCGAGCTGATTAAACTGGCTTCGCCATTACACGATGTTGGCAAGGTTGCGATTCCGGACAAGATTCTGAATAAGCCCGGAAAACACGATGCCGATGAATGGGAAATCATGAAAAGCCATGCTTCTATTGGCAAAGACATCCTGTCGAAATCCGATCGCCGGATTCTGCAACTCGGTGCCATTATTGCTGGTCAACACCATGAACACTGGAACGGTCAGGGCTATCCGGAAGGTCTAAAAGCGGAAGAGATTCATATTGCGGGTCGCATCACTGCACTGGCCGATGTGTTCGATGCACTGGGCAGTAAACGCTGCTACAAAGAAGCCTGGCCACTGGAAAAAGCTCTGAAATTAATCGAAGAACAATCCGGTAAACAGTTTGATCCGGAGCTGGTGCGCATACTGCTGGATAATATCGACCGAGTTGCGCAGATACGCGAGCAATTTCCAGATTAGTCCGATACTTCAGTCAGCCTAGATATATGGGGAGGAGCTCAGAACAGCTCAACATCCCCGTCGTCTTCTGTTTCCCCTGCCCGTTGTCGGGCCCGCTCATTTTCCTCCGTCAGTACCAGATCTTTCAGATCACGGAGTTCGTCATCATTTAATTCGGTAATATCCAGACTTTGAAAAGTACGCCGTAGGGCAGCATCTGCCTGGTAACAATGTTGGTGTGCGGGGCCTTTCTTCGGCACGGTTAAACCACCCGCGCCGAAGACTAATTTATTACAAAAAACACAATTGAGAGACATATCACTAAAAACTTACAGTAACAGGATTTAGTGTAGCTTCTGTTTCATACCATTACACTATGAAAGGTTAAAAAAGGCACACAATTTAAAAGTCTTTAACATTAGAAATCGAATTCATACTTGCCGCCATTAATCCGACTCCGATAACACAGCGCCGGGCAGCTTTTTCTCCGTTCTGTTGCCCGATACGTCTTCGACAATCAGAGTCCACTCAGTACTGTTATTCCGATTCGGACACACAACACGAATATGACCACTGTAAATCACTGAACCTTCACAGCGTTCCCCGAATGGATTTTCCAACCAAACAGCGCGGATACCCATGCCGTCATCGTAAGCCATGCCGGTCACAACAGTTGGCTCATTGCTGCGCCAATCGGCAAATTCAACCACCGGTGCGTTGTGGTCAGGGAAACTGCTGATAGACCATTCATCCGTTCCTTCCTGACGCTCGGTTTGATTCGAGAAGCCATCACCATCACGATCCGAGTCACTATTGTCACCCTTACCGTCAGCATCTAAGTCAGCCCATTCCGATTTATCATCCGGAAAGGCATCGTCTTCGTCGGCATAGCCGTCACCGTCACGGTCATTATCCAGCGTATCCGGAATACCGTCTCCATCGCTATCACCCGGAACCGATGACGCATTCGCTGGATCGGTGCCGACGGCCGCCTCGTAATCATTACTGATGCCATCTCCATCGATATCCGTATCCGTGTTATCACCAATACCATCACGATCCAGATCTGCCCATTCGCTGGCATCACGCGGGAACACATCACGACTGTTCGCTACACCGTCGCCATCGATGTCATCGTCAAGTGCATCCGGAATATCATCGCCATCCAGGTCAGCCGGTGTTGAAGCCGCATCCATCGGGTCGAAATTCAGGCGTATTTCGTGTTCGTTTGAAATCCGGTCACCGTCGATATCCAGATCCGAATTGTTACCAATGCCATCACCATCAAGATCGCGCCATTCCGATGGATCTCGCGGGAAAGCGTCATCGGCATTCAGGTAGCCATCGCCATCAATATCGTCGTCGATCACATCCGGAATTTTGTCGTCGTCCAGGTCGTCAGGACGAGAGTTAGCATCAGCCGGATCAGTACCGGCCTGAGTTTCATAATCATTGATGATGCCATCACCGTCACGATCTGGGTCCGAGTTATCACCAATGCCATCATTATCGATATCGTTCCACTCTGATTTATCGCGCGGGAAGCGGTCAATGGCGTTGCCAATGGTGTCGCCATCCAGATCACTATCGAGTGCATCCGGAATACCATCACCGTCGAGGTCGGCTGGCACATTGCTGGCGTCCAGAGGGTTAAAATTCAGCTGCCGCTCGTAATCATTATTGATGCCGTCATTATCCTGGTCAGGGTCGGAGTTATCGCCAATACCGTCGCCATCAAAATCCGTCCATTCACTGCCATCACGAGGGAACGCATCCACATTATTCAGATGACCATCATCATCCATGTCATTATCGACCACATCGGCAACGCCATCATTATCGAGGTCAGCCGGAACGCTGAATGGATCAAGATCATCGGAACCCGCCTGCTTTTCGACCTCATTCAGGAAGCCGTCATTGTCGCGGTCTTCGTCGGCGTTATCACCAATACCGTCTTTGTCGGTATCTGCCCATTCATCCGGGTCGGTTGGAAAAACATCCTGAGCGTTATCCACACCATCACCGTCGCGGTCGGAATCAAACGCATCCGGCATCGCGTCGCCGTCTTTATCCTGAGGGAAGCTGTTGGCATCAAGCGGATCGGTCCCCATATGCAGCTCAAACACATTCGGAATGCCGTCACCGTCAGCGTCCATGTCGCGATTATCCGGTAAACCATCGCCGTCGGTATCGGCCCAATCGCGATGATTATCCGGATACAGGTCGTGAATGTTATCGGTACCATCACCGTCACGGTCGTTATCTAACGAATCCGGAATGCCATCGCCATCAATGTCACCCGGAACCGAATTTTTATCCTTAGGATCGGTTCCTACCTGATCTTCGAGGTCATTATTGATGCCATCGTTATCCCAGTCCTGATCTTCATTGTCACCAATGCCATCGCCATCGAGATCCGACCATTCACGCTCATCCAATGGAAAGGCGTCTTCCTCATTGGCATAGCTGTCGTCATCCATATCCTCATCGAGTAAATCCGGCCAGCCATCACCATCGTAATCCGCCGGAGTTTCGCTGCTATCGAGAGGGTCAGAATTCAGCTGAGTTTCCAGATCGTTGCGAATGCCGTCACCGTCGATGTCTTTGTCACTGTTATCACCAACACCGTCACCATCGGTGTCGAGCCATTCCGTCGGATCACCAGGAAAGTCATCTTTGGTGTTACGCACACCGTCGTTATCCGCATCATCATCCAGAGAATCCGGAATACCATCATCATCGGCATCCGCCTGATCGGCCACATCCGGGTTGGTACCCGCAGCTTTCTCCAGGAAGTTGGAAATTCCGTCGCCGTCACGATCGGTGTCGAGGTGATCGGCAATGCCATCACCATCCAGATCGCTGATTTCTGCCTGGGCAGGCAATACCGCCAACGAGGCAGAGATCATAGCGCTGACTAATAAAGATCGTGAGAATCGGCTCGGAATGGAAGACATAACAACTTCTTTTTTTCGTTTTTATTTTCGTATTTTCAGAATATTTTTTGAGAACACTTTTTCGACAACAGCAGTATCCAGGCGTTTAATTAGCTTGGATATCTTCAGCCTGCTTTTTCAAATACTGCTCTTCAGAGTCACTTTTCGCAAAACCATAGCGACAATGCACCGGGCGTTTTTTGCCATCAACCAGAATGCCCGCTACTTCATTGCCATTGGTTGGACGCAGTAACAAGTAATCGTTTGCGCAGAATGCCTCTTTACCGGAATTTTTTGGCGACACCTTGGTGGCTGCCTCGGTATTCAGTGAGATCAGTTTAAATTCCGCGATGGTTGCCCCATCAAAATCCGACGGGTGCTTAATATAACCGTACCAATCCAGCGCAATCACCGAACCAATAATGCCCACAAACAAACCAACCGCGATCCATTTTACTTTATCTTCCTGCGATTCCTGCGCAGCGTTATGCGATTGAGGTGACTGCTCACTCATGGTTTTTCCTCGTCATTATCTTTGCCCCAGGCAGGCATCAGCTGCTGGGAAATATTTAACTGATTTAAAATTCTCGCCACGACAAAATCGATTAAATCTTCGATATTTTGTGGCTGATGATAAAAGCCCGGGGAGGCAGGTAATATCACGGCCCCCATTCGGGTCAGGCTTAACATATTCTGTAAGTGAATTTCGGAATAAGGTGTTTCACGCGGTACCAGAATTAATTTGCGCCGTTCTTTTAATGCCACATCGCCAGCGCGTTCAATTAAATTATTACTGGCGCCGGTTGCAATTGCCGACAATGTGCCGGTGCTGCAAGGGCAAATAACAACCGGCCCTGGCTGACCCGATCCGGAAGCCCAGGGTGCCATCCAATCTTCTCGACCAAAAGCACGAATCAACTGCGTATCAACCTTAAAATGTTTAGCAAGAAAATCCGCCTGCGCCTGTGGCTTTGCCGGAATCGCAAGATTGATCTCAGTTGCAAACACCAGCTGCGCTGCTTTAGAGATAATCACATCAACAGGTCTGGCAGCATTGACCAATACCTCGATCAAACGTAACGCATACAGGGAACCAGAGGCTCCGGTGATTGCGACACAAATGCGTTCTTCACTCATGACTGGACTTCCTTCGCAACTGGCTCGTCTTCAGAGAGGCCGTTTTGTAAATCATTCAGCAACAATCGTGGCAGCCCGGCAAAACTGCCGTTGGACATCACAACAATCCGGTCACCAGGCCTTACTTCCGCACAAATGGCGCGACGCAGCTGCGTCAGATTATCAAAACACTGCGCATCAATTTCACACTGACTGGCAACGTCTGCTAATGACCAATCAATATTCGCTGGCTGAAACCAAAACGCTTTATCAGCATCCTTCACCGACTGCGCCAACTCATGTTTATGCACACCCAGCTTCATGGTGTTTGAACGTGGCTCCAGCACCGCAATCACACGACCCTGATCGGTTTCCGCCAGCTGTCGCGCTTTGGCGCCTGCTAACGTTGTGGCAATTGCCGTTGGATGATGGGCAAAATCATCGATCACCTGAATACCATTTACTTCGCCCACCAGCTCCATTCGACGTTTTACGGAAATAAATTCGCCCAGGGCTTTAGCGGATATATCCGGCGTAACGCCCATATGGCGAGCGGCAATCATGGCAGCGATGGCGTTGCTAACGTTGTGTAAACCACTTAGCTGCCAGCTAACGGTGGACTCAATGCCGTCGGCCAGTAACGTAAACTGAGAGGCATCCGCTTTGTCTAAACGCCACGACCAATCAGCAGGAACCTGATCGCTGTCCCGGGCAAATCTCTGTACCGGCGTCCAGCTGCCCATATCAATGACCCGTTCCAGAGCGTCTTCGGCTGCTGGCATCACCAATAAACCATTAGCCGGAACCGTGCGCACCAGATGATGGAACTGACGCTCGATAGCGGTCAGATCGGGGAAGATATCGGCGTGATCAAATTCCAGATTATTCAGAATTAACGTACGTGGTTGGTAATGAACAAATTTGGAACGTTTATCAAAGAAAGCTGTATCGTATTCGTCTGCTTCGATTACAAAAAACGGCGAATCGCCGAGTTCAGGTGAACCCGGAAGCCGCGCAGACACGCCGAAGTTTTCCGGCACACCACCAATCAGATAACCCGGAGCCATGTTGGCGTATTCAAGAATCCAGGCCAGCATACTGGAAGTTGTGGTTTTGCCATGGGTACCGGACACAGCGGCGACCCACTTACCGCGCAGCACATACTGCCCCAGCCACTGCGGCCCGGACATATAAGGTATGCCACGCTCCAGCACGTATTCCACTGACGGGTTACCGCGCGACATGGCATTGCCAATGATCACCAGGTCGACATCCGCCGGAATATTGGCCGGATCAAATCCTTCACTCAGTTCAATACCAGCAGCCTGCAGCTGATCACTCATCGGCGGATACACGCCCGCATCTGAACCAGAGACCTGATGACCCAGATCTTTAGCCAGCTGGGCCAGAGAGCCCATAAAGGTGCCACAGATACCAAGAATATGAAGGCGCATAGGAAGTGATGCCATGGGTCTGATAGGTATTTCGTAACTGATAATACGCGCTAGTGTACTGGCATCTGTGCCCGTCCCCAAGCGCTCAACCATGACTTTTGCTAACTTGGTGACATCTTTGTTGTCGATCTAGCAGAGATTGACTGAAATTCCAGCAATTTTCCGGTAGTATGCGCGCAATTTTGAATAAGCTTAGCGTGAGAGGATCACCCACTATGCAACGCCTGCGTACTTTTCTGGACCAGCACTGCGACAATCTGGCCGTAACCGAAATCATCGACGGCCTGATGGTAGCCTGTAAGGACATCACCCACCAGCTACACCTGGGCTCTCTGGCCGGTATTCTGGGCAGTGCTGAACAAGAAAACGTACAAGGCGAATGCCAGAAAAAACTGGACGTAATTTCTAACGATCTGATCAAAGACACACTGGCTAAAATCCCTGCCGTTCAGGGCATTGCCAGCGAAGAAGAAGACGACCCGGTTGCCTGCAACAAAGACGGTGAATACCTGGTGCTGTTTGATCCGCTGGACGGCTCTTCCAATATCGACGTTAACGTTACCGTTGGCACCATCTTCTCAATTCTGAAAGCCGCGCCGGGGTCTGACGCCGGAGAGCAGGAAGCGTATCTGCAGGCAGGTACAGAACAAGTAGCTGCGGGCTACGTGTTATACGGCCCTTCTACTCTGCTGGTTCTGACGGTTGGTAAAGGCGTGTTCTCTTTCACCCTCGATCCACGTGATGGTGAATTCTTCCTGCAGCGTGAAAACATTCAGATTCCTGCTGAGACTCAGGAATTTGCCATCAACATGTCAAACCAGCGTTTCTGGTTACCGGAAATGCAAAACTACGTTGCTGACTTGCTACAGGGCGAAGAAGGTCCGTTAGGCAAGCGCTACAACATGCGCTGGATTGCCTCCATGGTGGCTGAAATTCATCGCATCCTGACCCGTGGTGGCATCTTTATGTACCCATACGATAAGCGCGATCCGAAAAAGCCGGGCAAACTGCGCTTAATGTACGAAGGCAACCCAATGAGCATGCTGGTTGAGCAGGCTGGCGGTAAAGCCTCAACAGCATTTGAAGACATCATGAACGTGAAACCGGAAGGCATTCACCAGCGTGTATCCGTTGTGATGGGTTCTGCCAGTGAAGTGGACACCGTGGTGAAATACCACAGCTAAGTTCGCTGCTATAAAAACAAAGCAGTCGCGAAAAAATAAAAGCCCGGATAACCAAAGTTATCCGGGCTTTTTTATGTCAGATTAAAAGTCTAAAAAAACCGGCCCGGCGGTTAAGCCGGACCGGAAAGTCGCTGTTGCATACATCTAATCCTGAGGCCAGTTGCACAACTAACAATGGAGAACCATCGCACCTGAAGAATTATTTGTCCGGAGAGCAATCAGCGAAATGGCTTTAGAGGTACTTGCATTAACAGCACCTGACCAAAGCCATCACCCAAACTTAAATCAAAACTCTTTAGTAACGTTTAACCAATACTGTTTATCCAGTACCCTTTATAAAGAGTCCATATATTCCGGCAGGAACAAACTGATCTGCGGTACAAAGGTAATTAATATCAGGCACGCCAGCATTAACAGCAGCCAAGGGGCACACGCTTTAATCGCCCAACCAATACTCTTACCCGTAATTCCCGCAGTCACAAATAAATTCAATCCGACCGGTGGAGTTAACATACCCAGTTCCATATTCACTACCATGATGATACCGAGGTGAATCGGGTCGATACCCAGCTGGGTCGCAATCGGGAATAAGATTGGCGCCATAATTAACAGAATGGCAGACGGCTCCATAAAGTTACCGGCCATTAACAGCAGAATATTCATTACGATCAGGAAACCCCAGGCAGGCAGGCCCCATTCAACAATCGTGGACGCCAGACTGTGTGGAATTTGCTCGGACGTTAATACATGCGCAAACAACATCGCGTTGGCGATAATAAACAACAGAGTAATAGAAACACGGGCAGCATCACGCACAACAATGCCAATTTCAGGGTTTGTTGCCGATTTAATGATACCCACCGGGAACGCAATCAGATTTCGGATTGCCGCAGCAAACAGCGACTCACCCTCTTTTCTCCATGGCTGATCTTTTAATGGACCAATATCGCGATAGCCCCAAACCGCCACCAGGAAACCATAAACCGCAGCAGCAGCGGCAGCCTCGGTCGGACTCGCCAAACCGCCATAAATAGAACCCAATACCAGCAAGATCAGTAATAAACCGCCGGACGCGCTGAATGCTGTTTTAGCAATAGTCGAGAAACCCGCGAACGGCTCAGCAGGAAGATTTTTACGACGCGCCACGATATAAATGGTCACCATTAAAATCAGGCCAATTAAAATACCAGGCACAAAACCGGCCATAAACATTTTGCTGGCAGAAACCTCAGTCGCAGCCGAATAAACCAGCATTACAATCGAAGGAGGAATCAAAATACCCAGGGTACCTGCAGTACTTACAGCGCCAGCAGCAAAAGACATCGGATAGCCGGCTTTTACCATACCGGCTAATACGATCGAGCCGACCGCTGCAACGGTTGCTGGCGAAGAACCTGATACAGCTGCAAACAACATACAGGCCAATACCGATGCCATGGCTAAACCACCACGCACGTGACCAACCGATGCATTGGCAAATTCAATCAAGCGACGGGCAACACCACCGGTGGATAAAAATGCCGAGGATAAAATAAAAAACGGGATCGCCAACAAGGTGTAATGTTCAGATGTGGCTTCAAAAAACTTCAGTGCAATAGACGCAACCGAATCATCTGAAAACAACAGGATTGCGGTGATAGACGAGAAGCCCAGTGAAATCGCAATCGGCATACCGATCAGCATGCATAAAAATAAAACCAGAAACAGAGTTGCGGCGACCATTATGCTTTCTCCTCGGCAATGTGCTCTTCAACCAGTGCGTTGTTGTGCACATGAAAACCGTGGGCTTCGCCACGCCATACTTTGACACCCAGTTCAACCAGACGCAGCGCCAATAGACCGAAACCAATAACCAATACCGATTCAGCTACCCAACGCTGTAACGGCACGTCATCCAGCTCGATACCAATCATCTGCATTTTTCCCAGATAGACCCAGGAGCCATACAGGAAGATGGCGCAATAAAGCAGACATATGCCAATCGCTGTTAATAAAATCCATTTTTTGTATTTCGGATTTACCCGCTCAACCAGAGCATCAACACAGATGTGGGATTGTTCACGTACAGCCCATGCACCACCCAGCAGAATCATCCAGGCAGACAGCAATAAAGTGACTTCCTGCGCCCAGTGAATACCGGTATTAAAGCCGAAACGTAAAACCACCTCGGCAAACACCAACAAAGTAACTGAGACTAATAACAGCCCAATTAAGATATCTTCCAGACGATTAATGAACTTCATCATCTGTCCTCCTCTGAGTTCGTTTTTATTAGGGATATGGAGAAGCTATATCAAAAGAGGTGCCAAGTTTTTCAAAAGCCGTGTTTACAAGCGATGTCAGGAATTGCGGGGCCTGAAGAGCCTATAGACAAAAGTAGAAGGCAAAAAAAATGGGTGACTCCTCACCCATTTATAAAATCAGCTGGGGTTAATTCTCCCCCGCGTTTTTAAATGCCTGTTTATCCAGATCGTACTTTTTCATTTTTTCGTACAGCGTTTTCCGACCGAGTCCCATTTCTTCCTGAGCATCTTTTAAACGCCCCTGGTGACGGGTTAACACTTCACTGATGAGCATGGCCTCATAACGACTTACCTGCTCTGCCAGAGAAATCGGCGCACTACCGCCCGAACTGGACAGACTATCGAAAGCACGCTCACCCCCCAATAAAACAAAACACTCCGCCAGGTTACGCAATTCGCGCACATTACCGGGCCAGTCATGGGCTAATAACTGTTGTCGTTGCTGTGCGGTTAATGGTGGAATTTCTGATCCATAGCGGTTAGCCGCCAACCAGACAAAATGTTCAAACAGTACCGGAATATCTTCACGACGATCTCGCAACGCCGGAATATGCACCTGCACGACATTTAAGCGGTAATACAAATCAAGACGGAATTCGCCTTCATCGCTGAGTTCTTTCAGATCACGCTTAGTTGCGGCCACGATCCGAACATCAAGGGGAATCTGATGGTTCCCGCCTAAAGGCTCCACTTTGCGCTCTTCCAGCACCCGCAGCATCTTAATCTGCAATGCCATTGGCATGCTTTCTATTTCATCAAGAAATAACGTACCACCATTGGCGTGCTCAAATTTCCCCACCCGTTTTTTTCCGGCACCGGTAAAGGCACCGGCTTCATGACCGAACAACTCGCTTTCGATTAATGATTCGGGTATAGCACCGCAGTTAATAGCAACAAAAGCCTTGTCGCTGCGATTACTGTGCGCGTGTAGATAACGTGCAACCAGTTCTTTACCACAACCGGTATCACCATGAATGAGAATATCCGCAGGCGTATTTTTAATATGATCAAGCGTATCGCGCAGCTTTTTCATATCGGTGTGATTACCAATAATCCTTGGCCCGGGACGGCTCTGCGCTTCAACTTCTCGTCTCAGCTGGCGATTTTCCAATGTTAATAAACGCTTTTCCTGGGCGCGACGAATCGTCTCCAGTAATTGCTCGGTTGCAAATGGCTTTTCCAGAAAGTCGTAAGCGCCCAGACGCATAGATTCCACCGCCAGAGAGATATCCCCATGGCCGGTTAACATAATTACCGGAATGCCATCATCAATCTGGCGAGTGGCTTTTAATAAAGCCATACCATCCATATTCGGCATATTAATGTCTGTTACCACAATACCGGGCCAGTCGGCGCTGATATGAGCCAGAGCCTGTTCGCCGTCAGCTGCGGTAAGTGCCGTTATATCTTCTATTTCGAGAGTCTGACTGAGCGCATTACGAATGTGTTCTTCATCATCAACAATTAATACCGGATTCATTTTGATTTTCCTTCTGCAGGGGCGCACTTCGGTAACGTTAAAACAAAAGTGCTGCCACCGGCTTCTGTTTCGGCCAATGTCAGTGAGCCAGATAACGTTTCTATAATTCGTCGTGACAACGCCAGACCGATGCCAAGCCCTGTGCTTTTGGTGGTATAGAAAGGCTCAAAGATTTTATTTCGCATTTCAGGTGCAATTCCCGGGCCGCAATCGGCAACCCGAATGGTCAGTGCACCGTCCTGATCAACCAACTCAACTTTAATTTTAGCCTGCTGCTGATCTGCCATTGCTTCAGCGGCATTGGTCAACAAGTTGACCAATACCTGTTGCACCTGAATAGGTTCCGCATAAAACTGCCCGTCAAAGTTTTCGGGCAACAATTCGATTTCAACCGCCGACTTTTTCAGAATGGGGGTCATTATCCCCATGACGCCATTAAGCACTTCGGAGACCTGAACGACGCGTGGCTCCGGAGGAGAACGTCGGGAGAAAACTTTCAGGCGCGACACAATCCCCTGCATCGTGCTGAGTATCTGCTGCATTTCGCGTAAATTACTGACGACCATTTCAGGTTTGTCTTTCGCCATTAAGCGCAAACTGTTTTCGTTATACGTCTGCAGCGCCAATAGTGGCTGGTTTAATTCATGATTGATTCCGGCTGACATCTCACCCAGCACCGCCAGTTTTGCCGCCTGAATCAGTTGGTCCTGGGTCTCCTGTAACTGCTGCTGAGTATAACGGTAGTGATCAACCAGATCGCGTAACTCATCATTCGACTGGGTTAATTCCTGGGTTAATTCACCCACACGGCGCTCAAGCTCCTGATTCATCCCTTCGATGTGCTTTTGCACCTCTGATCGTTTTCGCCAGTAAAGTTGCAGCAATACCAGAATGCCAACCACCAACGAATAATAAAGACAGAACATCAGGATACGCTTGTACAGCTGCGTCAGCGGCGATACCGCAAGCACATGCCAACCGGCCTCCTCAACGAGGGCACGGCGCATCAGATAACGCCGTGACAACCCGCCACTTTGAAGGTAGATGTAGTTATTATCGAATACATCGGCAGAGCTGTTATTGCCCACGGGAATGAGGTTGGCGTTGCCGTAGCGACGGGAATCACGAATAACCTGGCGTTGCGTATCAGCCAATGGATACAGTGTTTTCTGCTCCCAATCGCTGTCAGAGGCCGCAAAAATAACCCCGTCATAGCCAACAACTAAAAAGCCATCCTCACGTGCAGACAGCTGCTTAAACACCTGTTCAAGCGATAATTTAACCACCGCGACCCCGAGTGCTTCGCCATTACGGACCACCGGTGCCGAAAAGAACAGTCCACGAGTACCGGAACTGATACCCCGCGCGTAATAACGAGCAGGTTCTCCCGCCATCGATTGCTGAAAATAAGGCCGAAACGCCAGGCTGGTTCCCAGAAAACTGCTCTCTGCCAAGGCATTACTGGCGCCAACCACGTGCCCGGTTGGATTAATAATATATAGAAATTCACTGCCGAGACTGAGGTTCATTTTTTTCAGAAAGCGATTCAGGTTGGCCTCTTGTCCGGAATTTCCAGACAGGACTGCCGCAACGGTATTCAACCCCGCCACCGAAGCGGCTATATCCTGGTAATCAATCAGCTCTGTACGCAATTTTTCAGCAACAACCAGGGCCTCATCTTCCATATCGCCAAGAATTTCGTCTTCGGCGTACTGGTGCACCGTCATGATAACCAGCGGGACTCCAACAACCCAAAGCACGCCCAACCAGAACCAGGTCGCTGGCAAAGCTGGATTTACTGCAGACTTTTCAGTTCTCGACGCCATCAAATACTCTTTTCTTTCAGGATTGACCCATTTGTATATTTTTGCGGGTGCTTTTCCACCCATTTCCGGATTATTTAATCGCCAGGAATATTCAGATATTGCAACCTTATAAAACAGTTTAGGCCAGCGCGACTAAAGTCGGAAAGTACTTATCAGGCAGTCCCCTACGACCATCGGTAAAATTCCCTCTCAGCCCCATACTGACTGGCTTTTATAAAACTGATACAACGCTCATTGAAACACAATAAAGATGAACTAAGCTTGCTTCAACGCAGCGGATTCACCTGCAGTAATAGCCTTCTGGCATATCGCTTGCTCAAGCTGTTTCATCATGGCTGTTGTAATACGGCCGGATTCCAACTCTAAAAACAATTGAGGATCACAATATGAAACGGTTCGCAGGAATTATCGTTGCATTTCTGGGTGCTTTAGCAATATCCACTGCGCAGGCAAAACCCATCGAAATTAAATTTTCCCATGTCGTGGCTGAAAACACGCCGAAAGGACAAATGGCTCTGAAGTTCAAAGAGCTGGTTGATCAGCGCCTGGACGGTAAAGTGGTTGTTAAGGTTTACCCTAACTCCCAGCTGTTCACCGACGGTAAAGTTTTACAGGCTATGCAACTGGGTGATGTGGAGATGGCAGCTCCATCTCTGTCTAAATTCCAGAAATACACTAAAAAACTGCAGATCTTCGATTTACCGTTTTTGTTTGAAGATATGGAAGCCGTTGAGACGTTCCAGAACAGCCCGGCAGGTAAAGAGCTGCTGAAGTCTCTGGAACGTAAAATGCTGGTTGGTCTGGGTTACCTGCATAACGGCATGAAGCAATTGTCTGCTAATCAGCCGATCCGCACTCCTGCAGATATTGCTGGCAAAAAATACCGCATCATGACATCCGATGTGTTACAGGCGCAGTTTGAAGCAGTGCATGCAATCCCGCTGAAGAAGCCATTCTCTGAAGTATTCACATTATTACAAACCCGTGCGATTGACGGTCAGGAAAACACCTGGTCAAACATCTATTCGAAAAAGTTCTTCGAAGTACAAGACTACGTGACTGAAACCAATCACGGTTTATTGGATTACCTGGTCGTGAGCTCTGCTGAGTTCTGGTATGGCCTGCCGCAAGACATCCGTAACGAGTTACAGGCAGCACTGGACGAAGCCATTGCTTATGGCAACCAGATCGCCGCTCAGAAAGCGAAAGAAGACCGTCAGAAAATCATTGATTCTGGTAAAAGCCAGGTGGTCGAGATTACTGACGAAGAGCGTCAGCAATGGGTGAATGCAATGCGTCCGGTTTGGAAACGCTTCGAAAAAGAAGTTGGTGCTGACCTGATTGACGCTGCAATTAAATCTAATAAATAAAAAATGGAGAGAAACAACATGAAACTTACTAAAAAAACAGTATTGGCCGCTTCTTTAGCAACACTGATGGCAGCCTCTGCGCAAGCAGCTAACGACGTAAACTCAAAAGTATACGGTTCATTGCGTATTGGTGTGGACAGCATCGATGCAAAAACCAAAGACGACGGTGCCAACGGCCGTGACTTCTTAAGCCGTGTGGGTGTAAAAGCGGATCAGAAAATTAACGACAGCCTGACCGTAACCGGCCAGTTAGAATATGGCATTGGCGCAGACTTCGGTCAGAAAAGCTCGCCAGAACTGCGTCTGGCAAATGTTGGCCTGAAGGGCGACTTTGGTTCTGTCACCTTCGGTTCTCAAACCACTCTGTGGCACAAGTTTGTACGTGGCGCCTATTTCTCAGACGGCAATGATTCTCTGCGTCAGGGTACCATTCGTGATGACGATCTGATTCAGTATTACTACAAAAACGGTGGCTTAACATTAGGTGCCGGCACTCAGGTTGAAGGTCGCGACGGCGATGATTTTGACCAGTATATGCTGGGTGGTGAGTACAAAGTGGGTGCATTAAAACTGCAAGCAGCTTACTCCAAAGATAACCGTGGTGATAACAAAGGTGATCTGATTGGTGCCCGTGCATGGTACAAAATCACTGATGCGGTAACCGTATCTGCGCTAACTCATCAGGCATCAAAAGATTATGACCTGTATGGCGGTAACTCTGCCGGTAACGTGAAAACTGCGTCTCTGAAAAACCCGGTTGGCGCTTGCGCTGAAGATCGCACGACTAATGCGGCTTATGCTCAGTATAAATTCGGCTCTAACATGGTTCATACCCGTTATGCAGTAAACAGCTGTGATAATTCCGGTGATGCAACGTCTGTTAAAGTGGAATACGTTCGTTATGTAACTAAGAAGTTCCGCACCTGGGTTTCTTACGAAGATATTTCTCTGGATGACAAACGTAAAGCAGCCAATGGCGCAGCAGAAGACAGTATCTCTGCTATTCAGCTGGGCACTCGCTTCGACTTCTGATTGTTCAATGGTATAACTCAACCGGCTTGCGGATGCAGGCCGGTATGATAACAATCTGATTTTTCACGGAGAGTATCTATGTATCGTTTTATCGCAATTTTTATCTTAATTATTTGTCAGCCAGTTCTGGCAACAGAGATCGAAAAAACAATTGGCCAGGGTAGCAGCCAGATTGTGATCCCTGCGGCGATGCAATTGATACAATTAGATAATCGGGAAATACAAAGCCCTGAGCTCCCTACCGGATATTATCAGCTTAATCTTGAGCCCGGTAACCACCAGCTGGTATTTCAGTATCTGGAAAACTGGAACGATAATGATGACGCCGGAATGATCGTAGAATCTGAACCCGTGATCCTGCGTTTTGATTTCGTAGCAGACAATCGCTACCAACTGCAGATTCCCACGATCCGCGATTATGATGAAGCGATAACCTTCAGCGAAAATATCGATATTGCTCTGCAACAAAATGGAAAACTATTAGCCCGTGGTATTAAGGCATCTGAGTTAACAGCAAACTCCACCAACCCACACGTTGTTTATCGCCAATCCGGCAATGATGAAGATAAGGGATTGATACCTTTCGAAAGCAATCGCCTTAAGACGATGAAAAAACTCTGGACGGAAGCAACAACCGAAGAACGAAAAGCATTCTGGATGTGGCTGGGCCCGCAATAACACAGGCCACGAGAATATTATTTCGAAGCGTTCGCCATTGCTTCAAATTGCTGCTTAATAAAGTCTTGTGTGGTTTTTAGCTTCTGAATAACCGCATCATTGGCCTTGAACTGCAACTTCAGACGAGTTTCAAACGCTTCTACTCGAGTGTCAAGACGCTTGCGATCTTCACCAATCTCCGTTTTTTCCGACTTCAGTGCATTTTCTTTCACAGAGATCAGGCTTCTTTCACCGTTGAGGAAATTCCCAAGAATATCCTCAAGCCGGTCTGCAAAGCCCTGAATATAAGTGACAGAACCACGCTCGCCAACTCCGCCACCTATCACTTTAACCCGAAGGCCTGAAGCCTTATCAACTTCACCGTCCTGGTCTTTTCCTCGCTCGCCATCGCCAATACCTTTAACAAAGCCAAATGCGCTGGCGGCTTCGGCAGATATATCTGCAATTTCAACCACAGAGTCTTCACCTGTGGATTTCGAGATAAAACTTAATTTCTGGTGGGCAAAGGATTCCGGATTATCCGTATACTCAACTTTTACGCCAACCTTTCTCTCTTTAAAGGTCGGGTTGTCATCAATGGCTTTTTGCAGCGCCGTGGCTAAAGTATCGCCATTCACATAAGTGGCCGGAAAGTTAAGACTTACTTCCGCCTCTACCCCATCGATACTCAGTGTGAACTTGCTGTTATTGGCATCAAGAATCAGAGGCGTTGATAAATCCAGCTTGTTAGCAACATAAAAGCCGTTCTTCGCTTTTACGTTACCGTCATTTGCTCGTAAGAACTGGCCGCTACCTTTCGCTTCGACGCCGTTAATTGTTCCCTGAACATCCAGCCCTTTGGCCGGCTGCGGGTTGTAAACGGAAGCATCCTGAAAACCAAATGCGGATATGGCTTCAGAATCCAACTCTTTAAAGCCAACCTGTGTTCCCTGGCCGCCACTGGTTACTTTAAAGGACCCCAGTTTTGTATCAGCATCAAAAACGTACTCAACCTTGGTATCAACGTCGTAACCGAATTTACGGGTATTATCGAGACCAAAGCCGTCATAACCGTTGTCGCTGACACCGGTCGTCAGACCCAACGCTGATGATGCTGTACCACCGAGGTTTTTAATTTCCAGCGTAGCGGATGCGCCAAATGTTGAAGCGGTTTTAACACCTTGCTTAGCAAACGTTTCGAAGTACAAATTACCAGATGAGTCGACCTGCGCTTTAATATCACCCGCCTGAAATTCGCCACTGGCAGTTAATGCTGAATCCAGTGCTTTCTGAATAACAACCAGGTTGGAAGCGGAGTTATTGCCGTCCTGGGTACCGTCTTCATTTACATCGACATTAATATCGACGCCGCCAACAGTGAGTGTGAAGGTCGCGTTATTGCCACCGCCACTGAAGTCGATACCACTATTCAGGTTAGCGAAATTTCCCGTTCGCACACCACGACCATCCGACTCAACCTGAATGAACTTATCATGGCCTTCGGCAACACTGGTCAACCTCAGACCATCACCATCAAGGCTTGCTGTTACCACATTCGCGCCAAAGGCCGTATCCAGTGCCGACTGAATATCGGTGATGTTGTTACCAGAGTCGCTGTTTACCAGAACGTCCTTTTTCACACCGTTAACATTTAATACAAAGCCTGCATTGGCAGCAGAGAAATCGATATTGGTACTGATATTCCGCGAGCCAACATTTGTTTCGGCGCCTTTCTTAACTCCGGCAAATTGAGGGTCAGAAGACAAAGTGCTGTTAATCTGATTCTGAATTTCAGTCGCCAGGGCATCGCCGGTCAGATAAGTACCCGCGGGCACGGTTACTTTGTTATCCGTCGTACGGCCATCAACCTGGAATTTAAACTGAATCGGGCCGGCCAAAGTCACGCCAGGGTCCTTACCATTGGTCTGGACGCCCTGTGAACCATTGAGTCCCAATAATACATCACTGGTGCCAGAACCAACTCCCGTCAGTTCTATCGACTTTGAAGCACCTTTCTGGGTTGTTTCAAATTGCAGATATCCCTGATCATTAAACGATGCAGTGACCTTTCCATTCAAAGAAGTCGCATCGATGGCCGTCTGAATTGCTTGTAAGGTATCTTTGCGATCACCAAAAGTGCCATCACCATTCAGGTCAACACCACTGGCATTTTGATTAACCGTTACAGCAACAGGCCCGGTACCATCAACGTTAAGGGAAAATGTGGCGTTGTTCGCCGAAAAATCGATGCCAACATCTGTATTAACTGTTCTGCTACCAATTTGGGTAATAGCCCCTTTACCATTAAAGGCATCTGAATTCAGTGTTGTTAAACTAACACCCTGATAGGTGCCTTTTGTCAGAGTATTGAAGCCAAGAGTATTCGCTGTGTTGGCATCAACGCTTGAAAACGACACTTGGGAGTCGGAGCCATATCGGTTGGATGTGATGGAAAAACGTTTCTCGGTTGCATCGAAGTTAACTGAAACACTCTTACCAATTTTTGACAGTGATTCATTGCTGTTGATTTTGATCGAGAGTTCTCTCGCAAGATCTTCTCCGCTGGCATAGCTGCCCTGCTTTAATTTCACAGATGCGTTGGTGCCATCAACATTAATGGTAAATTCATCGTTAGAACTGTCGATCACCACCGGCGAAGAGAAGTCGAGCGACGCTAAACTACCGCCATCGAGCTTAGCCTGAGTGGCCAATTGGGTAACTTTGATATCATAGCTGCCAGCTCTCGTATTAATCGAATCATTGCTGTATACAATCTGGCTGTCCGAGGTAGTGCCGGATTTAGCTAGAATACTCACTACCGCATTTCGATCTTCTTTAATTGCTTTATTAAAATCGCTGCGCGAAAACTTTAGCAAGTAATCGTTATTTTTATCGGTGTTTAAACCAAGTTCTGTTAAAGAACGATATTTACTGCCGGTAATTCCTTCGATGGGTAAACTCACCATGGAACGGATTTCATTCAGCGCTCCACGAATCGTAGAGTCACCTAACAGCAGACCAGCCTCCTGCTTGTCTTTATCGTATTTGGATACATCATCAACAAACTTTTTCAGCTTGTTATAGTCATTAACAAAAGATTCAATATTGCCCGCTAGCTTGTCGGCATCGGCATCCACTTTGATTGCAACCGTTTTACCGGCATCAGCGTTGTTCAGATTAAGCGTAACGCCATCAATTACCTCGGTAATGGAATTAGAAGCACGGGTAATATTCAGGCCATTCAGACTGATCTGAGCATCTTCACCTTTTGACTTTTGCTCAAAATTATCAGGGCCGTTCTGAGTTTCATTAAATGCGAATGCCGACAGGCCTGTGGATAACGGGTTTCCGGCATCATCCAATGCTTCGATACGTAACGCATTTTCTTCACCGGTTTCTTCAGAGGTCAACAATAAGCGATAGCCACTACCGTCGTTAACGATGGAGGCTTTAACACCGATATTCTCACTGTTAATTTTTTCTTTAATACCATTAAGACTGCGACTGCCCGAATCGATACTAATGGTTTTGGAGCCTTTTTTGTCGTTAGGCTCAAAGGTCTGAAACTTCCCTGAGCCGTCGTAGCCAATCTTGCCAAAAGAAATCACCAGCTTACCGGTACCGATCTCTTCATTAAAACCTGCGAATGATTTACTCGCTAACGAATGAGACTTGGCAGTATTTAACACGTTAACGTTATAGGTACCCGTCGCCGCATTTGATGCACTGCTGGCCGTTAGGATGCTTTCGTCGGAAGACGTGGCTTTAGTGGCGCCCGCCTGGGCAGGATCTGAAAGGGCTGATACAGAGCTGTTCAGCTTCGACATTAATGAGCGGATTTCGCCATAGGCTGTGATTTTGGCATCGACCAGTTTTTCAGTTCGATCGAGACGCAAATCGGTTGATGCTCGTTCGGCCTTAACCAGCTTGTCTACCAGGTCACTGGTTAATACCCCAGAACCCAAACCTAATGATTCAATTGCCATAACTGACCTCCGCGACCCTAAATATAGGTTGGAGCAGCAAAAAGAAAAGCTCCACACTGGTGTTATCGACCAATGCGGAGCTTTCTGTATAGGAGTTTACTTAAATACTACACTTTGGCACTGAACAATAACGTTGGCTCGTCATCATTCAATTTCTGCGCCAATGTGAGAGCTAACTCACTTGGTATCTGGCGAATCAACTTCTCCGATTCACTATCAAATACCTTGATCACCGTGCGACCACTGTCTTCATCTACCTGAAAGTCGAGAGTACGTTCCATGTTCTGAACATACTGGTTAATCTTAGAAACGGCTTCACTCAGCTGTTCTTCGTTTAACCCGGCAATTTCTGTTGCCTGACCCGGCAGCTCCTTTCCTCTCAACCCTTGCGCCTGAACACTTTCAGCTTGTGTTTCAGTTGCGTTTTTAGCAGTCTGAGTATTACGTACAGACGAGGTAGCTGAAGATACGGTATCTCGCATTTCACCTTTTAAATCATTCATAACCCACCTCTCAAATCAACGTTATCCTGTCAGAGCCAGACCCGAAGGTCTGGTTCCGGTTACTGAGTTATTAACCCAGCAGTGACAGTACTCGCTGACCAGAAGTATTAGCCTGGGCCAGTACCGAGATACCTGCCTGCTGCAGTACGTTAGTACGCTGCAACTCTGCAGTTTCTGCGGCGAAGTCAGCGTCTTTAATACGAGAGTTCGCAGCATTCAGGTTTTCGGAGGTTACCTGCAGGTTTTTCACCGTTGATTCCAGACGGTTCTGAACCGCACCCAGTTCTGCCCGGTTACTTGCAACATCACCAATGGCGTTGTCGATGGCAGTCAGAGCTTTCTGAGCCCCTTCAACGGTTGAGATATCCAGATCCTTCAGGAACTGACCATCTTCACCACCGCCGTATTCGCCGCGCTTGAAGCCAGAATCAGTAAGGCCAGCTGTACCTTTCGAACCACCTTCAATATCAATGGTTTTCGCTGACTCAAGCTGTACGGTTGCGTATTTGGTTTCTGCTGTTGTTGCAAAACCTGCCGCTATACCCGCACCACCGGTAGCAATTGTACCAATACCATCAACGTCAGTATCGAGACCGAAAGTACCACCTGTCAGCGCGCCAGCAGTAGTAGAGCCGATGGTTACCGATACGTTACGTCCATCTTCTGCTTTCAGGGTGATACCTTCACCATTGTCTTCAGCCACCACACCTGTTTGACCAGATTTTGCATTGATAGCACTGATGGTCGCTGCACGGTCTTTCTCAATATCGCCTTGTGAAGTTACAGAACCAATATCAACATTGTTAATAACAATGCCCAACTGGGTTCCCGCAGTCGCAGCAGTTGTAGGGGCTGCACCGGTTACACCAACTAACACAGTTTCGTTGGCTGTCGCAGTAACACCCGTGGATTCTGATGAGTTGTTAATTGCCGCAGCAATCGCAATAGCAGAACCAGATGCGTCTGAAGAGTTCGCTGTAGTATCCGACGCTTTATCAGAAACTGACGAACTTGCAGCAATGGTCACACCATTAACTACCAGGTCACCCTCTTCAATCGCCAACTGAGATGCAGCAGTTGTTGAGGTACCCACGCCAGTAACTGTTTTAGACTCTGTAGTCACTGTCGCTGTACTTTTCTGGTAAGTACCTTCGGTAAAACCGGTGCGAGTAATATCACCAGTACCAGTACCGGAGCCGCCTGTAATCTCAATGTTTTTAGTATCACCGTCAGCAACAAGCGTTACACCCGACTCATATACACCTGTTGTAGCACCGGTTAACGAGCCATCTGCAGCACCAGCTGTAGTTGTTGCAGCGGCAAGACCAAATGCAGTGGTCAGGTTACTACCAGTACCTTCAATGGTGATGTTACGACCATCAACAGCACGCAGAACAACACCGTTCTCGTTACCACCATCAATTGCCACAACACCAGTCTGATCGGACTTAGCGTTAATTGCTTCAATAGTCGACTTACGGGTCTGAGCTTTTTCTACATCATTACCGTTATTGGTAGCCTGCAAAGTGAAGCTGACGTTGTTAATTTCGATGTTTGCTGAAGTTCCACCCGCTGCCGAAGTCATGGTTGTACCATTCACTTCGTTGGCATTAGCAAATGCCTTAACACCGGTCTCATCGCTGGAGCGGTTAATAGCGGCAGCAATCGCAATAGCGGAAGCACCGGCATCGGTTGTCGATTTATCATCATCGGTAGCAACAGATGGTTTGATAGAAACACCGTTGATGCTTAAGTCACCGTTAGACAAACCGAAGTCTGTACCGTACGAACTCACACCAGATTGTTTGGAAGCACCCAGCTTATCTGCAGTCAGTTCGCTGATCGATACATCTACCGTCTGACCTGCATTTGCACCGATCTGGAAGCTGGCTTTGAAGGAGCCATCTAACAGCTTACGGCCGTTGAAGTCTGTTTCTTCTGCGGTACGTGAAACCTCAGACAGAAGCTGCTTAACCTCTGACTGCAGTGCGTCACGGTCAACGTCAGAGTTCGTGGCGTTAGCAGACTGTACCGCCAGCTCACGAATACGCTGTAAGTTTTCGTTGATAGAACCCAGTGCACCTTCCGCAGTCTGTGCCAGTGCGATACCGTCACCAGCGTTTCGCACGGCAACGTTCAGACCTTTAATCTGGGAAGTAAAACGGGTAGAAATCGCCAGACCCGCAGCGTCATCCTTTGCGCTGTTAATACGCAAGCCGGAAGACAAACGTTGCAGCGCTGTTTGGTTAGCGGACTGTGAACGGTCCAGGTTTCGCTGAGCATTCAGCGAGGCGATGTTGGTATTAATAATTTGAGGCATAGTCTTTCTCCTGTACCTTCTTATCGGGGCTACCACCACCGCTCTGAGTTAGTTGGTAGCATTCCTGACTCTGTCAAAAAGGTTAACGGCGCCACCTGAGAAAGCTTTAGGCATTTTTTTTAGAATTTTAAGAAATATTTCCAGCCACCATTCACACCTGATGGCATAAAAAATGCTTTATCCCTCCCAAGGACCAGAGGATGAGTTATGCAATCGGCACAAGAGGTATTAGCCTCACTACAAGCACGCAAAGAAAAGAACCTGAGCTTTTTCGCCCGTACCTTTCCCGGTATTTACGACAAGGTAAAGGAACGGAAGCTACATAGAACTCAGGTGAATATTGATCCCAAGTCATTGGAAGTGAATCTGATGAAAGAGGGAATCGCGATTTACCCTGAAGCCGTTGCAGAGTTTAATCACAAGGAAGCCCGACAGTTTTCTGACGCTTTTCCGGTTGGCGGAATGAATCACCCACTGAGACACACCTTCGATACCGAACTCCATCAAGGGCGATTTTTCCACGGCACCCTGGCCAGATTCCTGAGAGCTGCTGGTGCAGTCCAGGGTAACCAGCGTCCATACCGTTTCGAGCACAGTATCCCGCAGGTTGCATTTCTTGGCTGCGGTCTCGGCCAACATATCAGCGAATTTCTCAAAATCCGAGATGTCCGTCATGTTGTTGTTGCCGAGCATGATATGGATGTATTTGCTGCCAGTTTGTATGTGACCGACTGGGAAGCGATGATGACACCCTATATAGAGGACAAAACCAGGTCTTTCGTTTTATCTGTTGGTGACACGGTAGAGCTGGAAGACCATATCAGAGTGCATACAGGATTTGCGGCTGTCTGGAACAATATCTGTATGAACATTCCATTTATGCCGATTCAAACCGTATTCTACGTTCACCAGGGAGATGAATTTTACACCCGGGTAGCCACACGTCTGAATGAAGAGATTGAACCGTACATCAATATCTGGGGCTTTTATGACGACGAGATTAACCAGCTCAATCATGTGATCCACAATATCAATCAGCAAGTGCCTGTCATGCGCTCGATTGATTTGTCTTCAAGCCCACGAGCGACAGTGGTATGTGGTAACGGTCCGTCTCTTGACCACTATATCGAAACGATCAAAAAGTACCGAGCCCGCTTAATCGTTGTTGCTGCCGGGAGTGCTGGCCATTCCCTGATGAAAAATGGCATCAAACCGGATTTTCTTGTGTCACTGGAGTCAGATGCAGCGATGTACGACGATCTGGCACTCATTCCCGAAGTCGAGACCATTCCACTTATTGGTGCGGCTCAAATCAGGCCTGAGACCTATAACCTGTTTTCAGATGGCGTCATGTACCTGAAGCAGGAAACAACGTATGCGAAAGTATTTGAATCTAAATACGATACGGTGATGGACGGCACTCCGAGCGCAACGAATGCGGCACTGGCCGTTGCGATTGACCTCAAATTACCCAATATATTTTTTGTTGGTCTGGATTATGGTTTTCAGGACAAAACGCAAACTCACTCACAATCTTCGTTCTATTTAGATGAGGACACATCGGAACAGTTTGAAGACTGGCGTAAAAACCTGGCAGATGATGCTTATTTCCTTGAAGAGAATGAGCATGGGAAAATTTACACCACGCCGTTTTACAACACTTCGAGAACTCATGCACAGCGTAAGCTGCTGACCGGTAAAAGATTCGATATTCACAACCTTTCTCAGGGGGCAACTATCGAAAATTGCCCGTTCATGCAGAAAGACGACTTCATTAAATTGTTGGAAACTCTGGCGGATTCAGATTACGACGTATTCCAATTAGTCAAAAATGCAGCAAGCCCTATTTCGCATGCAGAAAAAAACACTGGTATAAAAATTATCAGAAAAGCCATTGTAGCCATCAGCGAAGAACTGCTGGAATACACCAGTCATCTACAGCCAAATCTTGAATCTATTGAGGTTTTTTGTTTCAAAGCCAACCAATCTGTCATCAATAACAAGAACCCTGATGTCGCATTAGTCAGCATGATGGTACGGGGAACAATCTGGTTCTGGCTATTTAACCTCTATGCGTTAGCTAAACATTACGATGCTGAAAAAGATCTACCGGATATTGTGAAAACATTCTCTGAGTATTTCTCTTCATTCCTGAGAGATCTACCCAAGCATTATGATAGCTATTTATCCGACACGAAAAACCCGGATGATATAAAGCTGACATTGCAAATCAGCGAGAATGAGCCGAATATCGAAAAGTGGCTCCAAAAATATGATAAAGAGGAAGCGTGATATGAAGCGTTGCGTACAATGTGGACTTCCTGAAACGTATGAAACCATCGAGTTTGATGAAAATTCGGTATGTAATATCTGTAATCAGAAGAATTACCGTGATACGGATATCGATTGGCAGTCCAGAAAAAAGACTCTGGATAAATTGATCGAAACATACCGCGGCAAGTATGAATACGATTGCATCATTCCTTTTTCAGGAGGGAAAGATTCTACATTCACCCTTCATTATCTGATCAAGGAATATGGTATCAAGCCATTGGTTGTTCAGTTCAACCACGGTTTCATGCGACCAAACCTGCTGAAGAATAACGAGCGTACATTTAAAGAGCTTGGCGTCGACGTGCATAGCTTCACCCCTAACTGGAAACTGGTGAAGCGCCTGATGCTGGAAGCTTTGATTCGCAAAGGTGACTTTTGCTGGCATTGCCATACCGGAATTTTCGCCTATCCAATGCATGTTGCATTAAAATATAAAACGCCACTGATCTTCTGGGGTGAACCATCGTCCGAATACACTGCCTACTACGATTACCGCGAGGATGAAATCGAGACAGTGGATGAGACCCGTTTCAATCGGTTTGTGAATTTAGGAATCACAGCAGAAGATATGCAAGGGATGATTTCATCCGATTTCGATTTCGACCCCCGGGATATGACTCCCTTCACTTATCCATCCATACGGGATCTTAAGCGACTTAAGTATCATTCTGTTTGCCTGGGGTCCTATATTCCATGGGATACCAAAAAACAATCAAAACTGATTATGGATGAACTTGGTTGGCAAGGTGATCAGGTTGAAGGCATGCCATGGGATATTTATCCGTATGAGAAGATCGAATGTTATCTGCAGGGAGTTCGTGATTACATAAAATTCCTCAAGCGTGGTTACTCCCGTGTTACTCAAATGACTGCGTTGGATTTACGAAAAGGAGAAATCAGTAAACCGGATGCCGATGCGCTGATTAAAGAGTTTGAAGGAAAACGACCACCATCGCTTGATCTGTTCCTAGAATACCTGGATATGTCGGAAACAGAATTTAATGAACTGGTAATGAAGCTGATCGTTCCACCTTTTAAACCAGACTTCTCTGCGATTGAAGATGCACCCAAAACCTGGGACTTTGATACGTGGTTCAGAGAGAAGAAAGCGTGATTGGTATTTTGAAGATTGGCAGCGGCAACATTTCGTCTGTTGCCAACGCCGTATATATCAGTGGTTTTGACTACATTATGGTTGAAACTCCCGAAGATCTTGAAGAATGCAGCCACCTGATACTTCCTGGTGTTGGTCATTTTGCTACTGCCATGAATAAACTCAGACAAGCCAGCTTTGAACAACCGCTACAAGCATTTAAACAGTCGGGAAAGCCTATATTGGGAATCTGCCTTGGAATGCAGATGTTGCTGACAGACAGCGAGGAAGGTGAACACAGTAAAGGTCTTGGCTATATTGAAGGCAAAGTAAAGCGCTTCTCCGACGAAAAAGTTCGGGTCCCTCATGCCGGCTGGAACGAAATTCATATCAAAAAACCACATCCACTACTTGAAGACATCAAACCAAATTCTGACATGTATTTTGTTCACTCTTTCAGAGCGGTAAATGTCTCGAAGAAATCAGTCATTGCAACAACACACTACCAAGAAGATTATCCCTCTGTTATAGCCAGCGAAAATGTCATTGGCGCACAGTTCCATCCAGAAAAGAGTCAGAATTCAGGCCTGAAGTTTATCGAAAATTTTTGCGATTGGGATGGAACATGCTGAAAAAACGAATTATTCCAACCTTACTCTTGCGTCAAGGCCGTCTTGTTAAAGGTGTGAATTTCCAGGACTATCGCGATGTTGGGGATCCGGTGAAAAGCGCATCCGTATACAATTCTCAACTGGCAGATGAGCTGATTATTCTGAATACCGAGGCAGAAAAAGGTATAGAACCACTACTGGAAATACTGCAGCCGGTACTCGAGGAATGTTTTATGCCTCTGACCTTGGGTGGTGGTATTACAAGCTTTGCAGAGGCTGCGAAACTTATCGAATGTGGAGCAGATAAAGTCGCGTTGAATTCAGTGACCTATACAAACCCGGAGATCATCAAAGAAATTGCCGACACATTCGGTGCACAAGCAGTCGTTTGTATTGTCGACGTCAGGAAGATAAACGATGAATACGTACTCTTCAGTGGAAATGGTGAAAACCGCGAACCGATAAAACTGCAGCAGCACCTGGAAACTTTGGTGAAATGTCATTGTGGTGAGGTTGTTATTCAGTCGATTGACAACGACGGCAGAATGGATGGCTTCGATAAAGAGTTAACCAGGCAAGTATGTTCTCTTGTCAACATTCCAGTCATAAGCTCCGGCGGTTCTGGCTCTTATCAACATTTACTGGATGTTTTTAATAGCTGTGAGATAAATGGTGTTGTGTGCGGCAGCCTGTTCAACTTCAGTGATTCCAACCCTATACGTGCTAAAGCATTCCTGAAGAATCACGGCATCGCAATGAAAAACCAATAATAGTGAAATACTAGATATCAGCCACAGGGGTATCCCAATGTTTGGGGTACCTGTGGATTATAGCTTTCAGTTCAGAGGCCCGGTGATAACTCCCTGAGCCGGTTTGTTTAACCGCTGAAACAGAAAGACCTTTCAAACTCTCCCAGTTGTCACGAAACGCCTTGCACATCTCCGCTTGAAGTAATTCATAACTACTTTTGAGTGTATGAGAAGCGTCTATGTCTACCGTTCGCTGATAAAGAATATCGCCAGTATCCAAACCGTTATCAATGCAATGGAAAGTGAACCCCTTCGGCGTATTTTCATAGAAAGACCAGAAATTAGGATCGGCGCCTCGATTCCATGGAAGATAGGATATATGCAGGTTAATAAGGCGCCCTTTCTCAACAGCAGCAATGACATCGGCAGTAATGATGTGACGATAGCCATGACTAACAATAATATCTGGCGATACAGATTTAAGGTGGGCCAGATTAATTTTCTCAGAAGAAATAACAACGTCTTCGCCGATGTGGGTAAGCCACCGAAAGATATCTGAATCTTCAGGTCCCAGACACAACACTTTAGTCACCGGATATGTGCCCCTGAACTAAAGCGGTTCCGGAGGTCAGGTCTGAAGTTGCCTTCTTCCCTAATACCTCGGGCAGTTTTCCTGGCGGTAACCCATGTCCTGGTCGGATACGACGTATGTTTTCCGAGGTAAATGCTTCACCTTTCTTTATATCTTTTACGACATATAATGAACGGCGAAAGCGGACATTCGATGCTTCTGATTTTTTTCGTTCGTAATTAACCTTCCCA
Organism: Bacterioplanoides sp.; assembly: GCF_965219715.1. Taxonomy (GTDB): domain Bacteria; phylum Pseudomonadota; class Gammaproteobacteria; order Pseudomonadales; family Oceanobacteraceae; genus Bacterioplanoides. The sequence goes on along the minus strand of NZ_OZ244785.1, from coordinate 4,204,731 downwards.
AGCGCAGACCAAACGGTTCGTGCGCCGTGACAAAGAGCAGCCATCTCGTTCGGCTCTAATGAGAACTCGGCATCAGGACTTCCATTATTTCGATCAAGCGTAAAGTGTTTTTCAATGACGTTTGCACCAAGTGCAACTGCGGCCAAAGCGACTTCATTTCCCAGTGTATGATCAGACAAACCAATCAAGCCGCCATATTGGCGCTTCAGATCGACCATGGTTGCAAGATTCACATCTGTTACCGGAGCTGGATATCCACTCACGCAGTGCAACAGCAATACATTATCCGGGGAAAGACGGTTTGTTGCGCAATGGTAAGATTCGGCGATTTCTGATTGATCAGCCATACCCGTAGAGATAATGACAGGCTTATTCTTCTGGCAAATATAATCGACCAATAGAAAGTCCGTCATTTCAAACGATGCCACTTTATAGGCTGGAGTGCTAAGGCTTTCCAACAGGTCAACTGCTTCTTCATCAAATGGTGAAGAAAATAACGTGATTCCATGCTCCCGGGCAAAATCAAAGATTCTCTTGTGCCAGCGATAAGGCGTGTGCGCCATATCATAAAGCTCGTAGAGCGATTTACCTTTCCACAAACCATCATCAATAAAGAAGTCAGGGTTATCACACTCAATCGTCATAGACTGAGGTTCATAGGTCTGTATCTTGACCGCATCAACACCCGTTTCCCAAGCGGCTTTGATCGTTTCTAGCGCCAGATCTATAGAGCCATTATGATTCGCGGAAACTTCAGCGATGATATAAGGGGGGTATTTATCACCAATCTTTCGACCATTAATTTCCACGACTGCTTTCCTCTATATCTGATAACACTGAATGTACAACACGACTGGCGCCCATACCATCAACTTCTTCAAGGCCTGATTTAATAAGGCGATTTCGCAATTCAGTGTCGTTAATTAGTTTATCTATCCCGGAAATAATTGAACGACTGTCTTTTTTTGCAGCCCAGACTAATCCTTTTTCGCTCAGAGACTTAAATATTTCATCCTGATTATCGACGAGGCAAACCGTAACTGTTGGAATTCCCTGTGCAAGCCTTTCCAGCGAACTAACACCGGCAGCGCCTATAACGATGTCAAACCGATTATAAATATCGGCCAATGATCGACTAAAGCTGATATAGGGCACACCATTTTCATCACACAGTCTTTTCTTCAGTGAGTAATTATTCAGTGTTTCCGGTAACAGGACTTCTACCTCAAAGTCACTCCGTAGCGACAGAGCAGGTATGAGCTCTAGGAGTAGGTCATCCGGGTCTCCGCCACCCAGGTTAATAAGAATTCTTGGCGTGCCTTGGATACAGCCAGTATTCTGCCTACGCATTCTGACGAACTGTTCCGAAATTAACGCATAACGACTGCCACAGAAAAATCTGGCTCCGGAGGAATAGTATTTCGAAGCTAACTCTTCTGTAAGTCCGGGGTTGGTATCGAGAAGCCAATCTGTTTCCAGACTGCGGCCAGAATTGTCATCAATCAGCAGAGTGGCATTGCAATTTGGTTTAACTTCCGACAACCAGGATGAATCCAACCCGTAGTGATCAATAACGATTAAACGATAACGGGTTTTCGACGTCTCAAGAAGGATACGTACGGTGTCAGCAGCATCATAACCATCTGTAAACGACACAGGATAGCGATCACCAAACTTCCCTATACTGTCCCGGCTACTGACTGAACAGATAAAATGACACTGAATACCACGATCTGAAAAAGCATCAGCAAGAATCAGGCAGCGGGAGAAGTGGCCAATTCCAATATCAGAGGATGCGTCACACCTGAAAAAAACAATCACTTGCGAACCTGGAATACGGGTTTAATAATTTCCCCCTGGATCAGCTTTCCTGGATTAGCCGTTCCTTGTATTGTCTCAAAAGCGTACTGGTAAGCAGAAACAATCGTTTCTACATTTTCAGGCTTTAGACTCCAGCTGATATTGTGGGAACCAATCGAGAGTACACCCTGCTCTGCCAGTAACTGCAACAGCAGAGTTTTCTTTATAAATTCAGGGTCATTGTCTATTTTCCAGATTTTCCAGGAGGGGTGGCCAACCAGAGAAAACCAGTCATCACACTCGTATACTTTTGCAGTCTTAGAAACATCTTCCGCCAGCATTCCACCAACGAGTTTCATATGTCCTGGCACATCATGCTCAACCATAAAATCAATCGTCGCACAGGCGGCAGCTAATGATAATGTTTCTCCACCAAAGGTACCGGAAAAAAAGATAGTATCCATTTCCTGCATCAACTCACGTCGCCCAACAATGGCAGATATAGGCATACCATTAGCCATACCTTTTCCAAATGTTGCAAGATCGGGAGTGACACCAAACACCGATTGCGCACCACCGATATCAAAACGAAACCCGGTTATAATTTCGTCAAAGATCAGAATAATTCCTTTTTCGTCACACAACTCCCGAACCGCCTGTAAATAGCCTTCCGCAGGCTGTTCAACATTCATTTGCTCCATAATAATGGCGGCGACCTGATTCTCATGATGGTCGACCAATTCAGTCAGAGCTGCGAGATCATTAAACGGAAAACTGTGGGTACGTTCTCTAACCGTTTGTGGTACTCCCATGTGTCGTGTTGTGCTGCCGATATACCAATCTTGCCAACCGTGATAGCCACACACTAATACATGGTCTTTGCCGGTGACAGCTCTAGCCAGGCGCACCGCGGCGCTGGTTACATCGGTGCCGTTCTTGCCAAAGCGAACCTGTTCTGCACAAGGAATATGTTCAACAAGCCGCTCGGCGAGCGCCATTTCTAACTTGTGGGGCAGAGAAAAAGAAATACCCGATTGCAGCTGTTTTTTTATCACATTATCAACTGTGGGATGTTGATACCCCAGGCTGACACACAATAAACCATTGACCAGGTCGATATAACGATTGCCATCAATATCGGTAACATACGCACCGCTCCCTTCCTCCAGGAATAGTGGAGCGGCACCTTTAGGCAGAGAGTAATGAGACTTACTGAATGTCTGCGAGGCGGTTGGAATGACAGATTCGGTTTTATGTAACCACTCAGTTGATCTCTGGTACCGTTCCATCTTTTTCTACCTCAACCTGATTATCGTTTTTCATCGATTCATTCATGCCTTCATTTAATTCAATAACCGGCATTTTATTTCGTAAATCTGAGTCATTATTTAAGAGCGTAATAACATCGCTTAAGGTGACATAATGGCTATTGTCGAAACGCTGATAAATCTCTTCAACAAAGCTGAAATCCTGAGGGTAATCAACCGTTAGTCTCCAGCCGGAGTAGTCCTCTGTGGATTTCCAGCAAGCAACTTTATAATCTCCCTTCAGGCTACCTTGTCTGAGCATTAGCGTGACATGCTCACGCCATGAGAGCTTGTCAGCCTGCTGTGCGAGTTGCTCTAAGGTCTCATAATTGAATACCTCACAATCAAGGCCATCAGGTAACGAGTACTCAAGGCAGTTGGAGGTATAGTCATTTTTCTGCTGAAGGTGCATCTCGATAACAGAGCCAATAACCCCGGCATCAATTAAGGGACAATCTGCTGTTATCCTGATGATCTGATCGGCTTGATAATACTGAGCCGCAAGCCAGTATCGCCCCAACACATCGTTTAATGGGCCACGATAGAAATCAATGCCGTCACGTTGACAAAAATCGGCTATTGGATCATCCGACTCTTGATCGCTTGTCAGTACAATCACGTCATCAACAAACTGTGCCTGAGCTACACGATCTACAACACGCTTCAGCATGGGAATGCCACACATTTTTTGCAGCACCTTGCCAGGCATTCTTGATGAATTAAAGCGTGCCTGAACCATGGCAATAACTTTCATCAGGCTAACTCCCAATTAAACGGATTCAGCCAGCTTTCTGGAATATCGGTAGCGGCAATATCTTGTGCTGTCCATTGCTGCAATAGATTGGCTTTCTCATCACCGACTGACAGTAAAATCTGTTCAAGCTCAGAGATACTGTTAACTCCAAAGGTAATTAACTCAGGGTGATATTGCATAACGCTTTGAAATAACAGCGCCAGTTTGTTGATATTGGCCTTTTCACACCAAGTGTTGTATCGATCAAGAAATACCCGGGCGGGATCGGGCAGAACAACTTTGGCACTCTTATGATCAAGCAAAAGGCCCTGCATAAAAACACTGCGTACCTGAATTTTTATGCCTTTGTTTCGCAGCTGGGCTAATACTGGTTGTCGAATTGCACGTTCATCCATCAGATTTAATGGAATTTGAAGCCAATCAATAACATCTCCAAGTACGTCCCAATCTTCAATATCAGACAGCTCATATACAGAAACACCAAGCTCTCTTACCCGCCCATCAGTCTTAACAGACGTGAGCCAATTAATAACTTCATCGGGATATTGATTTACGATATTTGCCTGATGAAGCAGAAGGCCCTGAATGTGAGAAGTATTCAGAGCGGCTAACGAGTTTTCCAGGCTCGATTCAAATGATTCAATGACCTGATCAACCTGTGCAAGAGGGTCTGCATGAGGGGTTTTGGAGAGGATATTAAAGTATTGAGAATACCCTGAGAGTAACGTTTCGCTATTACCGTAAGCAGGCGCCGTATCAAGAAATTTTCCACCAGAATTGTGGAATTTTTCTAGTATTTTATCAATTTCGTTGGGACTAACCTTACCTGAATGATTAGTACAACCATAATCAAGGCCAAACTGAGCGGTTCCCAGGCAGAGATTGGACATCACGCCTATTCAACCTCTGAATTTTCTTTGGCCATAAATACGTGGTCTTGCCACTCGCCACTATCCAGACGAAAACGATTTTTTAAAATGGCCTCTACTGTAAAACCTGATTTTTCAAATGCCTTTCTGGAGCCAATATTGTCGGAGTAACAGCCAGCTTCTACACGCTTTAATTTTAGCTTCTGAAATGCCCACTCGGTTACTAATTGAATGGCAACCGTTGCAATTCCCTTACCCCAACAATCACGCTCTCCCAGTAGCAGGCCTATATCCGCTCTGAGATAATGCTTACTCAGTGAACCTAGCTTAATATTACCAACATGTTTTTCGCGATAATAAATCCCGAATAAATAATCATCTTCTGAGGCATACATATCAGCAACAAAATTTTGGACGCTGCTCAAATCATGAGTAGTGTAGCGTGACTCGAGATATTGATTAACTTCCTGATCATTCATCCAGCTTACGTACCTTTCGCTGACATCATCTATGGTCAGTACTCTTAAAGCAACCAGGTCACTTGTAAGCTGTATTTCCGATTTAGCCATCATGAAATACCTTCAAACAGTTAACGACATAAGACTGCTGATCATCCGTTAGTCGGCTGAACATGGGGAGAGCGATAACCCGTCGATAAAAACGCTCTGCTGCTGGGAAATCAGAACGGTCTATATTGTATTTTTTCTGGTAATAGGGCTGAAAAGGAATGGGAATATAGTGCTTCTGAGTTGCTATGCCCTGTTCCCGAAGGTATTTAAAAAGCTCATCAGCTCGGGATTCATCAGCCAATACCGGATAAAGGTGGTAACTGCTGATACCATTTATTTTCTGATTAACGCTCTGAACAACACCACTCAGATCATTTTCGTAACGTTCGGCAATCGTACGTCGTTTCACTAAAAAATCAGGCAGTCGCTTTAGCTGCACAAGGCCTAATGCCGCCTGGATATCAGTCATTCTGTAGTTATAACCAAGCAGCTGCTGTTCATAATACCAAGGGCCATCAGAGTCATATTCTAATCTTTCAGCATCCCTGACAATGCCATGGTTCCCATAAAGCCTGAGCTTGTCTGCGAGCACTTCATCATCAGTAATAGCCGCGCCACCCTCTCCGCTGGTGATCATTTTTACCGGATGAAAACTAAAAATATGAATATCACCACGGCAATCGTTTGGCCATTCATCCGGAGCTTCTGCGCCTAACGCATGAGAGGCATCTTCAATAATTCTAGCTCCCAGCCGTTTTGCGATATCGTTAATCGCTGGCATAGCTGCTAACTGACCAGCATAGTGAATCGGGATAATCACATCAGGCGGGGGGATTTTTCCTTTCAACGCCAACTCTGACTTCTCGTTAAGGGAGTCAACAGAGATCAGGCCAGTTTCTTCATCAATATCTATAAAAGTAACTGTCGCACCACAGTACTCCGCACAGTTGGCAGTAGCGACGAAACTGTTCGCCGTAATCCAAACATGGCTTTGACTATTAACCTGCAGTGCCAGGCAAGCGGCATGAAGTGCAGAGGTAGCACTATTAAAAACGACACCGTGGCGAATACCATTAAACCGGGCAATCGCCTCCGCAAATAGAGTTGGCTTACTTCCTTGAGTCAGGTAGTCGGAATTTAATACTTCAACAACGGCCTTTACTTCCTCTTCGGAAATATCCTGGCATCCGTAAGGTATCACTGCTTAGCCTCTATCAATAACTCACGGGTTTCTTCGACCGTTAAGAAATGATCGTTGCGACCAGAATCGTAACTGAATCCGGAGTCTACCGGCTTCCCCTGTTCTTCAACCTGATTCAGAGCATAGTTAATATTTTCATCATGGAAGCTGATCGCAGGTGCAATCACGTAATGGTCATCGAATTCAAAGGTACGATTGGCGTCGTCTCTCGGCACCATCTTTTCGTGAAGTTTCTCCCCCGGACGAATACCGATTTCGTCCTGAGTTGCCTCTGGCGCTATAGCCGTCGCTAGATCAGTAATACGCACGGATGGAATTTTAGGAACAAAAATCTCCCCGCCTTTCATACGCGAGAAATTTTTCAAAACAAAGTCGACACCTTGCTGGAGAGTAATCCAAAAGCGCGTCATGCCCATATCAGTAATTGGCAAAGAGCTGGCGCCTTCAGCCAACAGCTTTTCAAAGAAAGGAACGACAGATCCACGAGACCCTACAACATTGCCGTAGCGCACAACAGAAAAACGAGGCTGAGCAGCACCCACCATGTTATTGGCTGCGACAAATAACTTATCTGAACAAAGTTTGGTTGCACCGTAGAGATTAACCGGATTCGCAGCTTTATCAGTCGACAAAGCAATAACTTTTTTGACGTTATTAACAATGGCAGCGTGAATCACATTTTCAGCGCCATTTATGTTGGTTTTGATACATTCCATTGGATTGTATTCAGCAGCGGGAACCTGCTTCATCGCGGCGGCATGAATGACATAGTCAACACCATTCATTGCCTGCACCATACGCTCTTTATCACGCACATCGCCGATAAAGTAACGCATACATTCATCATTAAATTCCTGCTGCATTTCGAACTGCTTCAGTTCATCGCGGGATAAGATGATGATTTTTTTTGGCTTATAACGCTCTAACAGGGTCTTCGTGTAACGCTTACCAAAAGAACCCGTACCGCCAGTAATTAAAATGCTTTGCCCGTCAAACATAGTCAAATCTCTGTCATTTATTCAGACTTGACTAGAGAGTAGCAATTATCGAACCAAATTTCTGACGTACGGCCGATTCAGTCGCTAAGTAAGCTTTCCTGCTTAGGAGATGGGCTTTCTGCGGCTTGCAACCCCGAGTCTGTCGCCAGTGCTTCATGCAGCTCAGCTTCGGCATTGGCTTCCTCGACCAGGTTACGTGCCAATTCTTTTTTAACCCGCACGCCAAGTTTCTGGAAGTTATCCGCACGACTTAACAAGTTACCGCGCCCCTGCTTAAGCGACTTCCAGGCATCATCGTAGGTGCCCTGAGCGGTATTCAGCTGTTTACCAAGCTTCTCCATATAGTCGACCAGGCTCACGACCTTCTCGTACACCAAGCGTGCCTGATCGGCGATTTTCTCGGTGTTGCGATTTCGTCGCTCGATGGCCCAAAGACTGGCAACCGTTCTCAAGGTCGCCAACAACGTTGTTGGCGTCACAACCACAATGCGACGCTCAAATGCCTCGTTAAACAACTGCTCGTCCTGCTGGAAAGCCGCCATAAACGCCGGCTCAATAGGCATAAACAGGAAAACAAAATCCGGAGAATTCAGGCCTTCCAATTGCTGATAGGCTTTTTCGCTGAGGCTTTTAATATGGATTCTCACCGACTCAACGTGACGCTTCAGTGCTGCCTCACGTTGTTCGTCGGTTTCGGCATTCACCGACTCACTGTAAGCCGTCAGCGACACTTTGGAGTCGACGATAATATGCTTGCCTTCCGGCAGGTTGATGATCACGTCCGGGCGATAACGCTGACCGCTGTCATCATGGTGACTTTGCTCGCGCACGTATTCTTCGCCAGCGCGCAGTCCGGAGCGCTCCAGTACGGTTTCCAGCACCATCTCGCCCCAGTTACCCTGTACTTTTTGTTCGCCACGCAATGCCGTGGTCAAAGCCTGAGCTTCACTGCTCATTTGTTGATTCAGCTTATGCAACTCGGTGATCTGGGTTCGCAAGGTTGCCCGATCTTTAGCGTCGTGCAGGTGTACGTCTTCAACTTTTTTGCGCAAGCCATCGAGTTGCTGACGGAATGGGTTGAGCAGAGCATCCAGCCCTTGTTTTTGCTGCTCAGTCTGCTGCTTGTTTTGTTCGTTAAATTGCTGAGTCTTCTGTTCCAGTACTTTCTGAGAAAGCAGTTCAAACTCTTTTAATAACTGCTCTTTGTTCTCCTGCAGCAGCTGCAGTTTCTCTTCGTTGTGCTGCTGTTGCTGCTGACGTGACTGCTGCTCTGTGGCCAACTGAGTTTCCAGCTCCGCACGCTGTTGCTGCTGAGTTTCCAACTGGCTTTTGCTGGCCGACAGCTCTTGCTGCAACGTCTCATGTTGACGCTGCAATGCCTCAGAGCGCTCTTGCCAACGCGTACCATCCAGCTGTTGTTGCTGCAGCTGCTGGCGAAGTGATTGCTCACTGTTGCGCTGTTGCTGAAGCTCTTGCTGGAGTTGGTGAATATCTTGTTGCCATTGCTGCTGTTGTTGCTGCAACTGCTGTTGCTCGAGTTCCTGCTGTTGTTTTAACAGTTCTGACTGCTGCTCGAGCGCTACCACCTTCTGTTCTGATTCCAGCTGTTGCTGCAATAGATCGGCTTCAGCCAGCTTCGACTTGTGGTTAACAACCAGCGCGGTTACCGCAACGCTTGATACCACCAGCAGCGAGGTAAAAATAATCAGATAATTCAGACTCAGCTCAAACATACAATTTCGGCTCAAAAACGATTGCGGATACCCGCGATAAGACTGCCAGATGTCACTTCATCAAATCGGGTACGGGAGAATTCAACGTAAAAAGACGCTTGTCCTTCACGACGGCTGTCGGAGGAGAACGCCAGGCCAATGGCACTGAGGTCGGAGCAACCGCTTTTTGCCCAGGGTTGAGCCAGACCAGTGATTGTCGCCGACCAGCAATGACCACCGTAACGAAAGTACGGCCCGGTTGGCAGACCTTTTAATGACAGCGGTAAATGCGCGACTAATTCCCAACCAGCGCTGAGGCCGTCAAAGTTAATCGAGTCTTCCGACTTATCATCTTTAACTACGCCCCAGCTGTATAACACCACACCACCACTGAGAAACGGTAGGAGCTGAACACCACTGCCCAGCTTCAGCACCCGGCTGGCCGCGGCATTGTCTTCCTCGTCATGCAACGATTGCACACCTAGGCCAATCGCGCCTTCCATATACACTGCCGGTTCGGCCAGGGTAGCCTGCCCTGCGAACAGCAACACGAGTATGCAGAAGAAGCGGCGCATCTGTTTATTCATCACTGCAGCCATAAACCCAAAATAAAAGTCATCAGACGGGAACAAGAGCCATCAGGTTATCAACCACCATATCCGGGCCGGACAAAGCGATATCGTCACCGTGGTTGTAGCCATATGGCACGGCAACACTGGCAATACCAGCCGCTTTAGCAGCGCCAATATCATGACGGGAATCCCCCACCATCAACGCATTTTCTGGCGACATAGCCAGTTTGCCACAGGCGAACAGCAGTGGCATGGGCGACGGCTTTTTCTCCGCCAGATCATCGCCACACAGCAGCAACTGAAACTGCCCCTGCCAGCCCAGCGACTCGACCAGTGGTTCGGTAAACAAGCGGGGTTTGTTGGTAATCAGTACTTTCGGAATGCCGGCCTCGGACAGGCGATCCAGTAATGTCTGTACGCCCGGGTAAACGCCGGTAGCGTGATGTAACGCTGAAAGGTAGGCACGATCGAATATCGCCCGATAAGGTGCAACCGCTTCAGCTTCTAAAGCATCCGCTGCAATGTCATCGCCATCACACAAAGCACGACGCACTAGCTTGTCAGCGCCATTACCAACCCAGTGACTGACGTTTTCCTGACCCGCTAGCGGCTTACCGGATTCCTGCAGCATAACGTCAACAGCAGCAGCCAGATCCGGCACACTGTTAATCAGCGTGCCATCAAGATCGAACAACACCAGCTCAGGGCCATTCTCCAGATGAGGGAACAGCGCCTGAATCTGTTCGTGCCAGCGCATCCGTTACTTAGCTTCCGCTGCCGCAATTTCTGCGCGCATCTGATCGATCACGGTTTTATAGTCCGGCGCATTAAAGATGGCCGAACCGGCAACAAACATGTCAGCACCCGCAGCGCGAATTTCGCCGATGTTATCGGCTTTTACACCGCCATCAATCTCCAGACGAATGTCATATCCCGACGCATCAATTTTGGCACGCGCTTCACGCAGCTTATCCAGGGTCGCCGGAATAAAAGATTGTCCACCAAAACCAGGGTTAACCGACATCAGTAATACGACATCGAGTTTATCCATGACATAGTCCATGTAATGCAGTGGCGTTGCCGGATTAAATACCAGGCCTGCTTTCAGACCAGCCGACTTAATCAGCTGCAAGCTGCGGTCGATATGATCAGAAGCTTCCGGATGGAACGTAATGTAGCTCGCACCAGCTTCGGCGAAGTCACCAATCATACGATCAACCGGGCTCACCATAAGGTGGACGTCAATCGGAGCCGTTACGCCATGATCGCGCAGCGCCTTACATACCATAGGACCAATCGTCAGGTTAGGAACATAGTGATTATCCATCACATCAAAGTGAACCACATCGGCACCAGCGGCCAGAACGTTATCAACCTCTTCACCTAAACGGGCAAAGTCAGCGGACAAAATAGAAGGGGCGATCAAACAATCTTTCATGAGCGAATCCGGTAATGTCGGTCTTAATTATCAGGTTCGCATTGTACGTGTTGCGCCGGGTGATTGCAGCAAGACGCCATGGTCAGATGGGTACATCTTTTGCTTTTGTCAGAAAACCGCATTTATCACAGGCCTGCACTATGCCATTTCCGTCAAACTTCAGCGTCGCATTGTTGCTGTTTACCTTTTTATTGACGCCACTGACCGTCATCGCAGAAGACGAAGCCACAAGCAGCACTCAAACAGAGGCAAGCGACACAACAGAAACAACGACGGAAGGCTCTGCCAACGATGCACAAAGCGACGAACAACAAGACTCCAGCAATGAAACAACCGTCGTTATCGAACGCAGTTCACCACAACCCGACATCAACCGACATTCATCGGTGATTAACCACCTCAGCCTCTACCAGCGCCAACGTGAAGTGGTGCAGCTGGTAGCCGGAGATACACCTTTTCATGGCTTGTTTTTACAGGAAACCGCTGGCAGACCTCAGGGTGGAATTTTGATTCTGCATGATAACCAGCAACACAGTCACTGGCCGGCAGTAACCGGGCCATTGCGCGAATATTTACCGGATTACGGCTGGGCAACGCTGGCGATTGAATTACCGGATCAGCCATCAGCTTTGTTACCACCCCGCCCGTCTTATGATGCTCAGTCAGACAGTGATGCCGACCAGGCTGAACAAACACCGGAAGATACAGAACCAAACCAGGCCGGTGACAACTCAGAAGAAACAACGCTGGTTGCAGAAGAAAGCGACGGCACAGGTATTGCCGCCAGCGGCAAAAGCGAACCGGCAGAAGAGCAAACCCTGACGGATAACGAACCGGCATTGCCACGTCTCACCGGCCTGCCAGAAGTAGCCAGTACCCAGCCAGACACAACAACCCCAGCACAAGACTCGAGCCAGACACCACAGCAGCGTTACCAGCAACAAATGCGTTTACGCCTGACCGCCGGGATTAATTATCTCAACAGTCGCGGTCAGTTTAATCTGGTCGTGATCGCCAACGGTACCAGCGCTTCCTGGGCAATCGATTTTCTCAATAACCAACAACAGCTAAAGCTGGCCGATGATCAGGATTTACGTGGTCTGGCGCTTATATTGGTCGATCCGGTGCAAAATACCGATAACCAGCTTTATCTGGAACAGCAACTGCAGCAGTTAGAAATTCCGGTTCTCGATCTGGTGACTGAATTAAATACTCTGAATCCGGCCGATAACAAACGCAGGGCGGGCATGATGAGACATCGTCAGCGTAACAGTTATCGCCAGATTTATGTCGATGGTCCGGATCTGTCCAGCCAACAACACCAGGCGCTGAAACGTCGGGTACGTGGCTGGCTGAAAACCAATGCAGCAGGTACCGAGCTACCGACTTCATAAAATCGGCGATACAGCAGCAAGCTGGTAAAAGCCTTCTATACTTGATCAGTAAAAATGGACCGGCAAAACGACGGATTCCACAACAGGAAAAGCAGATGAGTACGCCGATATTTGTAACAGCAGCCAGCATCGCTGCTGAATTACACCAAGCCATGCTGGAAGCAAAAGGCCTGGCATTAACCGCCAAAAACGCCCGGGCACTGGCTGTTCGCGCTGGCTCAAAAACCGTTGGCTTTAAAGCCATCACCCATTTTATTGATGAATTGGCTTCCGACATCATCAGACAATCTCAATACATTAACGGTGTGTCCGAAAAATTATCGCAGCAAGCTGTGTCTCTGTGGCGCTCGTCCATGGCGGCCGATAAGTTCCATTGGATTGCCCAGCAACACAGTGAACACTGTCAGTCTCTCAATGGCGCTATGGAAGCCTGCTTCGCCGAAAATGAACAATTAGCGCAAAACTTACAGCGCGGTTTGCGTGAGCTGGAGCAACAGCTGGAGGAAGGCGATAAACACATTCGTACCGCCAATCTGATTGCTACCTCCAGTAAAGTAGAAGCCTCTTCCGCCGAGGAATTTCGCGGCCAGCTGGAAGTGATCGCAAATAATATTACCGACACCGCCGATAAAATTCGTGCACACCTGAGCAAAGCCCGCAGCCTGCTAAGCCAGCGCTAGCACCTCATCAGAAAAAGGACCCCGCTATGTTAGCGACTACGATTTATGAAGATGGCGATCATCGCTGGATTATGTTTGGCCGCGATCCTGATAAAGCCGAAGGTATTATCGATACCAACCAATATCTGATTCAGAGTGGCAATCAGGCGATTTTGCTCGATCCAGGTGGCATTGAGTTATTCGCCCCCATGCTCTCTGCGGTTTTAAAGTTTGTTCCGGCAGAACAGATCACCCATCTGTTTGCCTCCCACCAGGACCCTGACATTATTTCGTCGCTGGGTTTATGGGATCAGGCATTGCCTAACGCTAAACTGTATTCCCCCTGGTTATGGGAGAGCTTTATTCGTCATTTTGGTATGGAGCGAATTGAATATTGCGCTATTCCTGATGAAGGCCTGACCTTAACCCTGAATAAAATTCAGCTGAATTTTGTTCCGGCCCATTACCTGCATTCATCCGGTAATTTCCACGTTTATGACCCGAAAGCCAAAATTCTGATGAGTGGTGACGTTGGTGCTGCACTTGAGCCGGTTGATGCGCCTCTGTGGGTCGATAATATGAGCAGCCATTCGCAGAAGATGCGTAAATTCCACCAACGCTGGATGCCATCAAACGAGGCAAAACTCGATTGGGTACGCCGGGTGAGAAATCTGGATATTGATATTATGGCCCCACAACACGGTCGACTGTTTAAGCCACCTTATGTTGGTGAATTTCTCGATTGGTTTGAACAACTTCCTGTCGGGGTTGCCATTAAATAACGCGCTGTTTCAGGCCGTTAGTTACTACTAGCGGCCTGAGAAAACCTCCTCGTATACTCGGTTTAGCTCACGCGCATAAACCTGATCGTAGCTCTCTCCTGGCAATAAACTCCGCTCAACAACCGCTGGCAAATCTTTGAGTTGGGCCTGATACCGGCGATATTTTTCTTCTGCGGCAAACTCCCGGTTCTCAGTCAAAGCAGCTGGCAGCAAAGCTGAATCAAATTCCTCAACGCGCCAAAAGATATTGATGGCCAGTTTCAGTTCCTGACTGACAACACAACCTTTTTCCTGATAATGAAGCATAACGTCATTGATAAAAGCGGGCTGCTGATCTTTCGGTATCGCTTTCAGCTGCGACTCCAGGTCCTGCCATACACCTGCCGCAGTTTGACAAGCGGTTGCAATTTTTTCTTTAACTGCGAAGTCAGGTACAGCTTCCAGAACAGCCGCTTTAAGCAGGCCTTCCGCCGATGCGGCCTTTTCCTCCGGAGAAAAGAAATCTGACGCAATCCAGGTCGTACAAAGGAACATTACGAGCCAAGTGAACATCTGAGCTTTTTTCGATATAGACACGGCCTGTTTTTGCCCGAGAAATTTCAATTACTGAGTTACCATCATGCTACTTTATTCTCACAATAATAAATAACCCAAAACCAACAACGTATTATAAGAAACTCGCTATGACTCTGAAAAAAACGCTATTGCTACCAGCACTTCTGGCTGCCGCATTTAATGCTCACAGCTTCTCGTTTTATAACGACCTCAAAGATCAGTCGTATTATGTCGATATTGATGGCTCGTCTGATTTTAAACAAACCGTTAATCCGGGTAACGCTAAATCTTGTCATTGGTCAAATACCGACTGTAATCCCGGTGGCGATCGCTATCAGGTACTGACCGCCAACATTAAAATCGACAGTCTGGATTTTCGCTGTAAGGTTAATTTCCAGGCTGGCGGCCATGTACGGGTACGTTACAGTGAAGGGTATCTGCAATGTCACGGTTATAACGTTAATGGCAGTAGCCGCGAAGTTAATCCGGTTCAGGTCAGTAATAACCAGCGCAATGTGCGCTTTTTGGCAACTGCAGATCCTCAATACGACAACGGCAACCACCCAAGAAATCAGGTAGCGAATACCACTCTGTCAGTCATGGCCGATATGATTAAATCCGCCAGTGATATTCGTGGCTTAATGATTGCCGGTGATTTAACCCAGAATTCACGTAAAGACGAGCGCGAATTTTTCGAGAATGCGACCTGGCGTATCCGTGACTACCTGTACGAAGGCATGGGTAACCATGATGATGAAGATCCAACCTGGTATCAGCGATTAGCCTGCCCATTACTCAGCTCCTGTGTCTCTCCGGGTGACATCATGGATTCGATCAATCATCAAAGAAACAATCTGCTGCAAAAAGAGCAGCGTGATGGTGGCTTATATTCATGGGACTGGCAGGATGTACACGTGGTACAACTCGGTACTTTTATCGCCAATGAGCCGCGCCCTAATACCTCAAGCGATAGATTCGAGCATATCAGTCCGTACAACAGTCTGAATTTCCTGAAAAACGATTTAAGAGAGCATGTAGGTAACAGTGGTCGTCCGGTTATTCTGATGTCTCATTATGGCTTTGATGGATTTTCAAACGGTTGGTGGACGGCCGGGCAACGCCTGAAGATGTGGGAAGCAATTGACGGTTATAACGTCGTGGCTATTTTTTCTGGCCACAGCCATCGTTATCCGACCAGCCAGTGGCATTTCACCGTTCCACGCCCATCCGGTACAAACAAAGGTCCTGCTTCAATATTAAATGTTGTAGCCGGTGCCGCTCTGTTTAAAGCTTTTGTTGATGTCGATATTGACGGCGACAATATGACCATTAAACGCATGACGTTTAACAGCAGCAATCAGCCTTATTCGGTGGGATCAACCACTCTGAATATTGCCAGTGGCTATCAGGTAAGCGAAGCATTAATGCAATATCAGAACAAAGATAATAATCGCTGTATTCATCGTTCAGGCAATCAGGTGGCAGTGAGCGACTGTGCCAATGCCGATAAATGGCTACACGAAGAAGGTAGTGAGCACATTCGTCATATCGAATCGGGCTTATGCTTATACACCAGTGGTGGTAATCGTCTGACAGGATTAACTAATTGCTCCAATGCGACGAACCAGAAGTGGTATTGGAGCGGCGAGCAAATCAAAAACCGCCAATTCAACCAATGCCTGGATTTATTCCGCAACGAAGGCAAAGCCGGAGTATGGGGATGCCACGGAAACAACAATCAGAAATGGCGTCGTAAATTACGTTAATTGAATACAACAAGAGCCCGGTTCGGGCTCTTGTTTTTCAGATGAATCCGTAAAATTTCATACAAATTCAGAGACAGTCTTCCGGCGCTTCAACGTCCTTACATTTTTCATAAGCCGCCGCTTTTAATGAGCCATTGGCATTGCGGTATTGATTAAAACATTCAGCACTTTCGTGATAGCGCTTCAGCCGCGCCTCACAACTTTTATCATTGGTCTGTTTACGTTTCTTTTTTTCTGTTGCCGCTTGCTCTGCCGCCTTTCTTTTTTCACGCAGCTCTGCTTGTTGGGTCTGGTGACGATAGTCATATTCTTCCGCCAATGCTTTTGTACGGGATGCTGCACTGGCAGCTTCAGCCTGTTGCTCTCGGGTTGGTTGCGCGGCCTGCTTCACAGGCACTGCCTGTTGCTGATATTCCACCGGTACAGCGTCACCAAAGTGCTGCTTGCCGTCTTTATCAACCCACTTGTACATTTCTGCACTGGCTGTGGCAGCCAGCAATCCAACAACCACCAGTGTTAACCGCAACATACGCTCTACTCACTCTTTGAACCTGCTATCTCCATTAATTTATCCCGGACAGAAGGTGAAGCCAAGCCATCCAGTCTGTTACGCCTGCACCTCTGGCGGATAAGGATGTCGAATTACGTCGTACGGATCTCCCTGACCACAAATTGCGGCCCATTCTTCCGCGCTTAACCAGTCGGTAGGTTCGACTCCGGCAAGCTTCGCCAGCGCTGCCAGTGCATCTGCCCAGGTACAACGATTGGCGAATAACAGACCATCAGCGTCAAGTGTGCCACCTTGATTGACGTAACCCAGAGCAATACTGCGTTGTGGCCCAAGATCAAGCATACGTGCGTGTCCCAGCACAACTTCTGGCCGGGTATGACACATAAACACCCGCTGCTGTACCCGTGCCGGAAACAGAGTTTCCATCACCGAAGACGGCGCCATGATCTCAGCCTCATAACCATCCCGCGGCGCGCGGAAGCGTCCTGGCTCCAATAAATAAATTAACGAATGAGCGACACCTTTTTCTTTTAATCGATCGCTGGCTTTTAAGGCTTGTTGTAACTGGTAAGCACCACAAGCAACCAGCTGTAAATCAGCTCCACAATGACCACGAACACATACGGCACCATCATGAATCAGTGCTTCCGCCTGTCTGGCATCAAATACCTGAGGCATTACCGACTTCGGCGCGACAATATTCCAGACAACACCAAGATCGCCATAACAGGCTTTGAGACACGCCATGGCGGAATTACCATCCGCCGGGAACACCACCCGCGACATATCAGCCATTTCTCCCATCAGGCTCTCAGCCAGACTCGGGTCCTGATGGCTCTGTTCATTTTTACCGTTTTCCCAAACGTGGGAAGTAGAAACAATTGGAAGACCCAGCCAGGGCGCAGGTTCACCCACTTCTTTCTGATGGCGCGAAAAAATAATTGCCTGGCGAATGGCTCCTAACATTTTGGTGGCAAACGCTTCGTACGACACCACAATGTTAATACCACTCTGATTAGCCAGACAGGCGCTGACAATTGCTTCTTCATTCAACGCGGTAATGACCTTGCCGTCGAGAGACTCAGCAACCCCCTCTTCAGGATCCGTTACACGGTGTTTTAATAAATCCAGAGTCTGGCTCATCCGGTTAGAACGTAACTCATCCGGGTTACCCACCCGAACTTTTAATTCCGGATTTACTTCCACCAGGTCGACAAAATAATTATCGATGGCCGCCATCGGTGCAATGGCATCACTTTGCCACTGAGGATCCTGACGATTAATCGTTACAGCAACCGGTAACATGGGGACCTTAGGCTGAGTCAGTAACTGTACCGCCGACTGCCAGTGTTCCTGCGGTTGCCACAAGGCTTTTGCACCCGCATGGAAAAAACTTAATGCATCACTATCGCGACGAGGATTACTGCCTAGCGGCAAACCGTGTGCCGCATTGGTTCCGGCACCGGGGAAACCATAACCTTTAACGGTCTCAGCAATACAATACGGTAACGGCACCGGATAACAGGCTTCACCATTTTCGACCGCGTCACCTGCATGCTGTAAATGCTGTTCCATAAAATAAATGGCACACACAAAGGCTGCCGGATCTTGTCCATCAATTACAAACGGAGCAAAGCCCTGATGTTTCAGATGATCGATAAACCAGTCACTACCGCCCTGCTGTGCAACCGTAGTTCGTTGATCAATACGTCGGCCATTAGCAATCATAATCGGACTGACCAGGCCCGAGTCCTGAGCACGCCACCAACGTGCCGCCCAATCACTGCCGCGTTGTTCTTCAAATGCCCCGTCACTTAAAAATGCCACCAGGCGCTCGCCAGCTTGTGGCATATGCACGTATTGCAGGCCAGCAAAACCTAAATAACCACCCTCTATTTTTGCTCCGGCGGTATTAGGATTTACGTGAGAACCCAGCGGCGATAACGGTTTGCCATCCGGACGAACACGATAGTTATAAAAATCCTGAACAAAGTGACTGAGCCCAAGGTCGGTTAACGGATATTCTTTTTTCCGATCCGCTAATGCCGTTCCGGTTAATAGCTGTAATGCATCCACTGCGGCCACACAGTGACCCTGACCCATTAACCAATCACGATGAATACCGGTGATACTGTTTACCGCCAGATAAGCAGCATAGGCGGGCACCATATTTAATGATCCGCCGGTATGCCCCTGAGGGTCGCGCTTAAAATCTTCCGGTGCCAAATCTCGACCATCAAGAAACACATGTTTGGCATAGGTCATATGCACCACCAGCCACATCGCCTGGTTGGTCAGCTGATCCAGTGCACGCAGCTTCTGATAACATTCGGCTTTATTATTAATTCCGGCTTCTTCCAGTGCCGTAGCTAACTCAAAAACCTGCAGTTGAGTTGTCGCCTGGTGTTTTATAACACCTTCGCCTTCAGCCCAACTGGCAAAGTCTTTATCGAATTCGCGATGCTGGCGCGCCTGTGCTTCAATTTCCTGCTGCTGAAAACGCTCGTGTTGTTGCATAAAGTGCAAACTTAAACTCATAGTGCAGGCTCCACAGGTTGCGACTCACATTCCAGAACCAGTTCTAAAATAGCCGGAGTTAATAAATAGCTGATATCAATTTGATTGGTTTGGTGCGGAATACAATTACAGGTCTGAATATCGGCAATTGGCCCCTGCTGCATTTCACTCAGTGCGCCCTCAGCAAATACAGCATGCACACCAATACATAAAGGTTGATTCAAACCCTGTTTTTTCAGTTCTTCTGCGGTACGCAACATGGTGCGCCCGGTGGAGATAATGTCATCAACCATTACGGGCAGATGGTGCTGATATTTTTCAACATCCGGAATATGAATAGCAACATCACGATCTCCACTGCGGGTTTTGGTTAATACCAAGTGTTCGCAGCCAGCTGCACGAGCAACGGTTTCAGCCCATTGCTCACTTTCTTCATCCGGCCCAACAACCAATAATTTTTGCTGCGGATTTTTTTCCGCCAGTTTTTTCAGGTATTCACCAATAATCCGGGTAGCGTGTAAAGTTCGTGTAGGAATCGAATAAATTTCATTTAAATGATGATAACGGTGCAGATGTGGATCAATAGTCACCAGATAATCAAATGCGTCACTGATTAATTCAGCAAAATATTTGGAGGTTAAACATTCCCCCGGCTGAAAACGAATATCCTGGCGCATATACGCAAGATACGGCGCCACCAAACCAACACGCCTGGCTCCCATATCCTTAAGGTGGCGTGCCATAAATAACAATCCCATGGCTTTATCATTGGGTTGGTGCAAATGACACAAAACCACTACATCTTCGCCGCGCACATCAGCAGGCAAATTAAAATAGTGTTCACCATCGGGAAAATGTCGGCTTTCCAGTGGCAGAACGTCAGCTTGCAATGCCTTTGACATCGCCTTAGCTAATTGCTGGTGACCATCCAGACACAGAATCAACATCAGACCAGTTCCTCTTCAATGCGGACAACGTCTGTATGTCCATCCAGAAAATCCAACGCATAAGCCAGCTCACCAGCCGCTTCTGCGTATAACGTAAACAGTGCGTCGCCAGGCTTTACTCTGTCACCAAGACGAACATGAATATCGAGTCCGGCTGCCGCGGCATTTGGAGCACCAGCCAGTGACGCCAGGCGTGCAATAAAACGATTATTGAAATAGGCCACGACCCCGTTTTTTTCGGCACGCACACAGTGATTAAATTGCGCAACTGGCGGTTTATTAAATCCGCCCTGAGCTTCACAAATAGCCCGGAACTTTTTCATCGCCAGGCCACTCAGCAACGTTTTTTCAGCCAGTTCATAGCCTTTTCCGGTCTGCGCTTTATCCGCCATTTCCAGCATCTCACCCGCCAGCAACAAGGATTTTTGGCGTAAATCCTGTGGTGCATCGGCTTCGTTGGCCAGTACTTGTAATACATCCCGGGCTTCAAGCGCGGGGCCAATACCACGGCCGACCGGTTGACTGCCATCGGTAATCACAGTGCGGACATCCAGCCCCAGTGCTGCTCCGGTTTGCTCCAGCAAGCCGCGCAGCTTATGCGCCATTTCATCGGAACGGACTTTGGCGGTGGGTCCAACCGGAATATCAATCAACACCTGGCGCGAACCGGCAGCAACCTTCTTCGAAATAACCGACGCCACCAGCTGGCCTTCACTATCCAGATCCAGGGCTCGTTCAACACGGATAACAATATCGTCGGTTGGACTAAGCGATACGGAACCGCCCCAGGCAAGACATGCTCCCTGCTGCTCAACCACTTTGCGCATCTGATCGAATTCCAGCTGCACCGGAGTCATGGTTTCCATGGTGTCGGCGGTTCCGGCAGGAGAGGTAATTGCACGACTCGACGTCTTCGGCATGGTCAGGTCGTTAGCAGCCACAATGACGGTAACAATGGGTGTTGTGCGATTACCCGGCAAACCACCAACACAATGTTTATCGAGGACCTTTTCTTTACCCCAATCAAAGCGCTGACCGCTGGCGACCATCGCCTGAGTTATCGCAATGGTTTCATCAAGATTCAGACGATCTCCGGCGCAAGCAGTCACAAATGCAGACAACTGAATGTCACTAAAGCGGCCACTTTTAATATCATTAATAACCGCCGCCGCAGAAGCTGCGTTTAACCGCTCGCCGTATAATTTTCCCCGGACAAACGACATCGAATCGACGGGCAATGCATGATGAAAGCGAGCCTCACAACCCTCTTCCGGCTCCCCCAACAAGCGCCACGCCGCTTCTGATAATCCGGCTTGCTGATGAGACAAGAGGTCGTTTGAAACCAGCGCTAGCGTCGCAATCGTACGGTATTCACCGGCATGCACCTCAACCCGGCTCTGAGCATTAAAACCTTCGGCAATGGCGACGTGACAATCCTGGCGCATGTACACCACCGGTTCCTGGTGTGTATCAACGCCAAGACGTTTTAATTTAAGGAAATCAAAAGTTGCTTGCATGGCTGCTCTGATCGTCAATGAATCTATATTTGCAACACAGTGTAGAAAGCCTGAGACGGGAATGTATTGCCGTAAATCAACGAGACGCGAGACTTAATCTTCTAAGCTCATCAGGTAATCTTCTGATGGAATAGCCAGGGAGTAACCATTATGCAGGCCCCGTTTCAGGTTCAGTTTATTGGCGCAACCGGTACCGTAACCGGCTCTAAATATCTGCTGAAGTACGATCGTTATAAAATACTGATCGATTGTGGATTATTTCAGGGAATCAAGAATGTTCGCCGTCGCAACTGGAGCGATCTACCCTTCTCCGCCAGCGATATCAATGCCGTATTGTTGACCCATGCCCATATCGATCACTCTGGTTATTTACCGGCTTTGATGAAACGCGGATATCACGGGCCGATTCATTGCTCCGATGCAACCAAAGCACTTTGCAAAGTATTATTGCCCGATGCCGGTTTCTTACAGGAGGAAGATGCAAAATACGCCAACAAAAAACGCTTTTCCAAACACGAACCAGCCGAAGCGTTGTATACCGAAGAAGACGCACGCAAAGTCCTGAAGCAATTTAAATCTCTGCCTTTTCATCAAAAACTGGAATTGCCGGGTGGCATGACAGCGGAGTTTTTTCCGGTTGGTCATATTCTTGGGGCCAGTGCAATCCGACTGGAGTATCGGGGTAAAAGCATCACCTTTACTGGTGATGTCGGGCGCAGCAATGACGTCGTGATGTATCCACCAGAGCCACTGCCACAAACCGATTACCTGGTGGTGGAATCAACCTACGGCGACCGCTTGCATGAAGAAACAGATGAGGAAGCCGTTATTGCAGATGTCGTAAACCGCACAGCACAGCGCGGCGGTATTGTCCTGGTGCCAGCGTTTGCTGTAGGTCGTGCCCAAATGGTTTTACACGTACTGCAAAAACTCCGGGCACAAAATCGCATACCTCATATGCCAATTTACCTGAACAGCCCGATGGCGATTAAAGCCACCGAAATCTTTTACGACTTACATGACCTGCATAAACTCAATAAAGAAGACTGCGAAAAAATTGATTCAATGACCCACTACGTAAAAACTGTGGAAGAATCGATAGAGCTGAATGGCAGGAAATACCCGTCTGTCATTATTTCTGCCAGTGGTATGGCCAGTGGTGGTCGTGTTTTACACCATCTGAAAACCCTCGTTGGCGACCCCAGAAACAGCATTCTGTTTCTTGGATATCAGGCCGCAGGCACCCGTGGTGATGCTATGACGCATGGTGCTGAACGCATAAAAATTCACGGGTTGTATTTCCCGATCAAAGCCGAGGTCCATAACCTCACCGCTCTATCCAGCCACGGCGACTACCGTGAGATTCTCGATTGGCTGAAAGACATGCCGGGCAAGCCAAAAAAAGTATTTGTGACGCACGGCGAGAGCTCGGCGGCAGACTGCATGCGCTTACATATTCAGGACGAATTAGGCTGGCATGCAACGGTCCCAGAGTATCTGGATTGTGAGATTCTGAATTAACCGCTGCACAGTGTTATCTAAGAGCGATCATTTTTCACTGCGAAAAATGATCGTAAATCAGAACGCAACAACGGTTTTCTGATTACCTTAGTCTTGTTCTTTAATACTTGCGGAACATGTTGACCGGGCCATAACAACAGAGACAACTGAATATCATGGCTTAACTGAGCCAAGGGAATCAGTACCTCATCATCAAGGCTGGCATCAACAATCAAATGACTGACTTCAGTTTGTTTGTTGATAACCTCTTCTACAGACGAGAACGGCTCAACATGGGCTGAGCCCAACTCATATTCCAGCCACTGCTGATTAAAATCACTTAACGAACAATATCCGATGTGAAGCTCAGAACTAATGGCAACACGATTGATTACTTCGTCACCAACCGCTGGAACATCCACCGAAAAAGCAAACACTGAACCACTGCTGTCAGAGTGCTGCAACCTCAGTTCACCTTTCATTAACTCGCAGATTTTTTGCGCGATGGATAAGCCCAAACCGCTGCCGTCATGGGTACGGGAGTGAGAAGTATCCAACTGGTGGAATATTTCGAAAATTTCCTGCTGTTTGCTTGGAGGTATACCGATGCCACTGTCCTGTACTTCAGCAGTCAGGCGATTATCTTTCCAGGCTAGCGTCACTTTTACGCCACCGACGCTGGTAAACTTTAACGCGTTGGCAATCAGGTTGATTAACACCTGACGAAAACGTACAACATCAACCGAAATCGTTGCCGGCAAATCGCTGGCCAGATGAAACACCAGATCCAATCGTTTGGCACCAATCTGAGAGCCGAACATTTTGCTGATTTCTTCAATCAACGAAAGCGTATCCACAGGTTCGGGATGAAGCACTAATCCATTGGCCTCAATAGCTGCAGTATCGAGAATCTGATTCACAGTATCGAGCAATACCAGTGCACTTTGTCCAGCCCAGTTAACGTATTCGTCCTGCTCTTCGCTTAGAGGTGTATCAAGTAACAACTGATTCACACCGAGAATACCGTTAATTGGCGTTCGTAACTCGTGGCTCATATTGGATAAAAACTGACTTTTAACCCGGCTGGCCGCTTCTGCAGCACTGGTTGCCTGCTTCAGTTCTTCTTCAAGAATTTTCGCCTGATCAATATCCTGCTGTAACTTGCTATTCAGACCGCGTAACTCACGGTTCATTTCGGAGTAAGTCTTGTGGTACGCCCAGATCAGTGGAGCAACAATAAATGCTAATAGCAGACTCAGTCCGAAAACATACAACATATCGTCGACCAAAGCCTGTTCGATCACGGTGATATCCATATCAGCCGCCGCGACATAAGGTAATCCGGAAGGAGATGTCATCGGCATTAAAATAGTACGGAATAAACCCCAGCGGTCGCCTGCAGTAACGTACATAGGCTCAGTCGCCGTCATTGCATCAAAGTATTTTTGATCGCCTTCCGGGTAGCCGGTCCAATATGTAACTACCTGACCCCTTTTGACATCGTCTTCGGTGTAGTTACAGCTGGTGAAATAGATCTGACCATCAACCATGACATAACTGTAGATATAGGTCATATCCGCACTTTTAGCATGACTGGTTAATAATTCGAGATTATGAAGATCCTGCTCTTCTGAAATGGCATCTGCCGAACGGGCAATATCATGAAAGTCTTTCGGCAGAATCTCACTGAGGTTACTCGCAGCCGCCAGCAAGCGAGCATCAATATCTTCCAGGTAGCGCTGCTTTTCGAACAGATAACTTGCAAAGGCAACAATGGCAATGCCTACCAGGTAAATCAATACCGCAGCAACCAGCCTTCTGGAGGGCGCTTCCATTTTCACTCCTTGTTAACGATCGCTCGAATGTTATAAAAATATTGCATCAATCATAGTTTGTTATTTATTTGCAGCAACTGTTTTTACAGAATGATCAGTACTGATATCACCATATAACCAGCCAGCTGAATACAGACATTCTGATGTCTGCTTAGTAAATAAAACCCACCGATAATATTTACCGGATAAATCGTAACTTTTGATGGTAAATCATTATCTGGATTTACCAACGAAATCACATTTCGTATTCACGTATCCAGAAACAAAAAACGCCCGTTGCATGGCAACAGGCGTTTTGTGATCAGAAGCGACTGCGATAAAGCTTAACGCATCATAGGTGGCATTCCACCAGGCGGCATACCACCACCTGGGCCACCCATTCCGCCAGGGCCGCCCATGCTACCCATAGCACGCATCATTTTGCGCATGCCGCCTTTGGCAGTGACTTTTTTCATCATCTTCTGCATTTGTTTGTGCTGTTTCAGCAGACGATTGATATCCTGAATCTGAGTACCAGAACCACGGGCAATACGCTTTTTACGTGAACCGTTAATTTTGTCTGGGAAACGACGCTCATCCGGGGTCATGGAATAAATAATCGATTCCATTTGTTTAAACTGACCTTCAGCTGCGTCAGTCTGTTTGCCCATCGCACCTAAATTACCCATGCCAGGTAATTTATCCAGCATACCTGTCAGGCCACCCATCTTTTTCATTTGTTGCATCTGGTCGAGGAAATCTTCCAGATCGAAGCCTTTGCCTTTTTTAATCTTCTGAGCCAGCTTGTCGGCTTTGCTCTTATCGATTTTACGTTCGGCTTCTTCAATCAGGGTAAGAATGTCACCCATGTCCAGAATACGGGAAGCAACACGATCCGGGTGGAATGGCTCCAGGGCATCGGTCTTTTCGCCAATACCCATAAATTTGATTGGCTTACCAGTAATCTGACGAACCGATAACGCAGCACCACCACGAGCATCACCGTCCGCTTTGGTTAAAACGACACCGGTTAATGGCAGAGCGTCATTAAAAGCTTTGGCAGTATTAGCAGCATCCTGACCTGTCATGGCATCGACCACAAACAGGGTTTCAGCTGGATTGATGGCTGCGTTTAACGCCTGGATCTCAGCCATCATGGCTTCGTCAACGGCCAGACGACCGGCGGTATCCACCAGCAGCACATCCGCTTGAGCACGCTTCGCCGCTTCAATAGCACCGTTGGCGATATCGATTGGCTTCTCATCCGCGGTAGAAGGATGGAACAAGGCGCCCACTTCGCCCGCCAGTGTTTCCAGCTGTTTGATGGCCGCCGGACGGTAAACGTCAGCAGAAACCACCATCACCTTTTTCTTTTCACGTTCCGCCAGGAACTTGGCCAGCTTACCCACGGTGGTGGTTTTACCGGCCCCCTGTAGACCGGCCATTAATACGACGGCAGGTGGCTGAACTGCCAGGTTCAGAGCTTCGTTCGACGAGCCCATAACTGACTGCAGTTCGTCGTGAACAATCTTCAGGAAGGCCTGGCCCGGGTTCAGGCTTTGCAGAACGTCAGCACCGATGGCGCGTTCTTTTACCTGATTGGTAAATTCCTTAACAACCGGCAGCGCAACGTCCGCTTCCAGTAACGCCATACGTACTTCGCGCATGGTGCCTTTAATGTTTTCTTCGGTTAACTTGGCCTGGCCGGTGATACTTTTTAACGCACCGCCCAGGCGATCGGTAAGGCTCTCAAACATCGTCGATGACTCAAATACAGATAAAAATTGCCGCCAGTATAGCCCGAGCCTGCCTTGATCCCCAACAGTCAGGCTATGAAAAAGCGCGACAAGGTGATGATTTCAAATATAAAAAGTGCGACACTCCGTTGCTTTAGCCTGTACACCTTCGTTCTGTTCAATCTGTTCATCTGAACGAAGCCATGAGGAAGTGATATGTCAGGACTTGCCCTGGCGCTGCCCGCCGCCGCGTTTTATTTGTTCAGCGCCTTTCGTCAATGGTTAACCGTTAGTGGTAAACAGCCAGCCAATCGTGGTCTGGTACTGGCCGCGGCAATGGTTGCTGCGCTGCTGCACCTTGGCTATCTCGGTACCGATATGCTGGTTGGCCAGCACATTAATTTTGCTTTCTTTGAAGTCGGCTCGCTGATCAGCTGGGTAATCACTCTGCTATTGCTGTTCTCAAGCTGGCGCAAACCCATCGATAACCTGCTGATTGGTTTATTGCCAATGGCTGCCATTATTTTGTTGTCAGCCTCGCTGTCCGATCAGCAAGTGCCTCTGGATAAAGTCAGCTACGGTCTGGCCTGGCACATCTTATTAGCCATTCTGGCGTACAGTGTTTTCACCATTGCTGCGGTGCAATCAGTATTGCTTTACCTGCAAGACCAGAGTCTGAAGAAACATCATTTCCGTGGCTTAGTGCAGAACCTGCCGCCGCTACAAACTATGGATCTGCTGCTGTTTGAAATGATCTGGCTCGGCATGATTCTGCTGACTGCCGCCTTTGTTATTGGCATGCCCAGCGTCATCGACCTGAAAGCCCAGTTTCTGATTCACAAAGTCGCGTTTGCAGTGATTGGCTGGTTGGTGTTCGCGACCTTGCTGTTTGGTCGTTATCAGTTTGGCTGGCGAGGTGTCACTGCAAGTCGCTGGACCATTATTGGTACCGGCTTCCTGATTCTGTCGTACTTTGGTTCAAAGTTTGTTGTAGAAGTCCTGCTGGGTAAGGGCTGAAACGAAAAAGATTCCTTGCTTTGCAAAGCAGCAACAGGATGTTGCGGTAGCTCAGCAGGTACAGGGATGTACCTTCTGAGCGGCGGCTGAAAAGTAAGGTTTCTTTGAAGTGCTGCCCTGTGAATTATCCCAGGCCATTGACACCACACCGCTCCTGCCTATGATGGGCACATATCAGTAACCCTTTTTTACAACCACTCCATAACGACAGGACCCCGTCTTGAACGACGTTCCCTTAAGTGTGCTTTTCGGCATACTGGCTCTTCTCCTTGTTTTCTCAGGATTTTTCTCCAGCTCTGAAACCGGCATGATGTCGCTCAACCGCTATCGGCTGCGCCATCTGGCAAAGAATGACCACAAAGGTGCCAAACGTGCCTCCAAGTTACTGGAAAAACCCGACCGCCTGATAGGCACCATTCTTACCGGTAATAACCTGGTTAACTTCGCCGCTGCGGCACTAGCAACTATTATCAGCCAGCGTTTGTGGCCGGATAACCCGGATCTGGCGGTGTTTGTAAATACCATTCTGTTTACCCTGGTCGTTCTGATTTTTGCCGAACTGACACCGAAAACTCTGGCAGCCATTGCGCCAGAAAAAATTGCCTTCCCTGCGTCTCCGATTCTGGCAGGTTTGCAGTGGATTCTTTACCCCTTTGTCTGGTTCGTAAACACCATTGCCAATGCATTACTGAAGCTTGGCCGGGTTGATGTGAATAACCCTACGCCAGACAACTTATCCACCGAAGAACTGCGCACTGTGGTACGTGAAGCTGGCTCCATGATTCCGCAACGCCACCAGCACATGCTACTGAGCATTCTGGACATGGAAAAGATGATGGTAAATGACATCATGGTGCCGCGTAACGAAGTCTATGGCATCGATCTGGATGAAGATCTCGACACCATTCGTAAGCAACTGGAAGGCACTCAGCATACCCGTATCCCGGTGTATCGCAGTGAGCTGAATGAAGTAGTGGGCATTCTGCATACCCGTAATATCAGCCGCTTCCTCGCATCCGGCGGATATATGAAAGAAGAACTGGAAAGTGTTGTGCGTGAGCCTTACTTCATTCCGGAAAGTACGCCACTGCATACCCAGTTGTTTAACTTTCAGAAAAACCAGCGTCGCATGGCTCTGGTAGTCAATGAATACGGCGATGTTCAGGGCATCTGTACACTGGAAGACATCCTGGAAGAAATTGTTGGTGAGTTCACCACCGACGTTGCCACTGCCAGCTCTCCGGATGTTAAACCGATGAAGGATGGTTCCTTTATTGTTGATGGCACCGCGTTTGTTCGCGACGTCAACAAAACCATGGTCTGGTCACTACCCACCGATGGCCCAAAAACCATCAGCGGCATGTTAGTTGAAACGATGGAGCATATTCCGGAAAGCCCGGTGTGTGTGCAGATCGACAACTATCGCTTCGAAACCCTGCAGGTTAAAGACAACACCATTAAAGTGGTGCGGGTTACCTTGGTGCCTGGCAGCAAACCCAAAGCCGACGACTGACCTCCAACAACCGGAGTTCCGACCGTTACATAATAACCACAGGAACTCCGGTTGAACTGCAACCACTCCCCCTCGTACAATGTCGCCCTTTCTTTTTCAGCGCATAGATACGAGTCTCATGACAGATCAATCAAGCAACAACCGCAAAATTCTGGTTACCAGTGCCCTGCCGTACGCCAACGGCTCTATTCACCTGGGCCATTTGCTGGAATATATCCAAACTGATATCTGGGTTCGCTTCCAGAAATCCCGTGGCAACCAGTGTACATACGTCTGCGCTGACGATGCCCACGGTACTGCGATTATGTTGCGTGCAGAAAAAGAAGGCATCAGCCCGGAAGAGCAGATCGCCAAAGTAAAAGCCGAACACGAAACCGACTTTGCCGATTTCCAGATCGCCTTCGACAACTTCCATTCAACGCATTCGGAAGAAAACCGCGAGCTGAGCGCTGCTATCTACAAAGCTTGTCGCGACAAAGGTCATATCAACGTTCGCAAGATCAAGCAGCTGTACGATCCAAAGAAAGAGCTGTTCCTGGCAGACCGTTATGTCAAAGGCGAATGCCCGAAATGTGGCACTGAAGATCAGTACGGCGATAACTGCGAAAGCTGTGGTGCGACCTACAGCCCGGCAGACCTGAAGAACCCGTTCTCCACCATCTCTGGTGCAACACCGGTTGAAAAAGAATCTGAGCACTACTTCTTTAAACTGCCGGACTTCGACGGCTTCCTGAAAGAGTGGACTCGTTCCGGCACCTTACAAGACGAAGTGGCTAACAAGCTGGCTGAGTGGCTGGATGCTGGTCTGCAGGAATGGGATATCAGCCGTGATGCACCTTACTTCGGCTTTGAGATTCCGGATGCGCCAGGCAAATACTTCTATGTGTGGCTGGATGCACCGATTGGCTACATGGCCAGCTTCAAAAACCTGTGTGAGCGTCGTGACGATTTAGACTTCGACGAATACTGGAAGCCAGGTTCAGAAACCGAGGTTTACCACTTCATCGGTAAAGACATCATCAACTTCCACGCGCTGTTCTGGCCATCGATGCTGACCGCGGCAGAATACCGTACTCCGACTGCGGTTAACGCTCACGGTTTTGTCACGGTAAACGGTGCGAAGATGTCGAAGTCACGTGGCACCTTTATTAAGGCACGTACCTTCCTGAACCATTTAAGCCCAACCTACCTGCGTTATTACTTCGCAGCAAAACTGGGCGCCAGCGTTGATGACTTTGATCTGAACCTGGAAGATTTCGTACAGCGTGTTAACACTGACCTGGTGAACAAGCTGGTGAATATCGCCAGCCGTACCGCCAACTTCGTTAAAAAGTCTGGCGGCAAATTAAGCGACAACTGCGTTGAACAGGACATGGTTCAAAGCTTTATCGATCGCGGTGACGTTATTGCTGAACTGTACGAGCAGCGTGAATTCGGCAAAGCTATGAAAGAGATCATGACGCTGGCGGATCGTGCCAACGAATACATTCAGGAAAAAGCCCCGTGGGCAATGAACAAAGAAGAAGGCCGCGAGCAGGAAGTGCTGGAAGTTTGCTCCGTTGCCATCAACCTGTTCCGTCAGCTGATTACCTACCTGGCGCCTGTTCTGCCGGAAATCGCAGAAAAAACCAAAGCCTTCCTGAACCTGGAATCTCTGGATTGGGATGCACGCAGCACCATTTTGGTGGGTCACGAGATCAACAAATTTAAGCCAATGCTGGGCCGCGCTGAAATGGCCAAAGTAGAAGCCATTCTGGAAGAAACCAAAGAAGAGCTGGCCAAAGAAAACGGCGAAGCACCGGCGAAAACTGAAGCTAAAGCGGCTGAGAAGAAGCCTGCGAAAAAAGAGAAAAAGGCCAAGAAAAAAGGCCCTGAGCTGCGTGAAGACGGCAACGAAGTGATCGCGCCGGAAATCCAGTTCGATGATTTCGCAAAAGTTGATTTACGTGTCGCTAAAATCGTCAATGCACAACACGTTGAAGGCGCCGATAAGTTATTACAGCTGACGCTCGATATTGGTAATGGCGACGTGCGTAACGTTTTCTCTGGCATCAAGTCCGCTTACGCACCGGAAGACCTGATTGGCAGCCTGACCGTGATGATTGCTAACCTGGCCCCACGTAAGATGAAGTTTGGCATGTCTGAAGGTATGGTGCTGGCAGCGGGCCCGGGTGGAAAAGATATCTGGCTGTTGGAACCGGATGAAGGTGCTAAGCCAGGAATGCGAATTCTCTAAGGAATCCACAGAAGCCTGCAAAGGATATTTTTCAGCCGCACCCGCCGTAAGGCACATCCATGTGCCTGCGCCGGGCCCGCAACATCCTGTTGCTGCTTTTGAAAAACATCCATTACAAGCTTTCTACCTCCCCTAAAGGGGTAGAAGCAGTGACATCAAAACGCCCGAACAGTATGCTGTTCGGGCGTTTTTTTGTTTAAGCTGTGGTTTCCTGCAATGCGTTATTTACTCTGCCTCCTCCCGTTACTTGCCGCTCTTACTGCTCATGCAGAATCCTTTGTATGGAAAGTCAGCAAAGGAGCCAACCATATTTATCTTGGCGGCACCTTTCACTTATTAAAAGAAGAAGATTACCCACTGCCAAAAGAGTTTGAGCAAGCTTATGAGAAAGTGAACTGGCTGGTGTTTGAAACCGATATTGGCAAGTTGGAAACGGCTGAGTTTCAGCAACAATTTCAAGAAGCGTTTTTGTTACCCGAAGGCCAGACATTAAAATCCAGCCTGTCAGCGGAGGCATTTCGTAAATTAAAGAATTACTGCATGCTGAATGATATCGATATGCAACAATTTATGGCCTTTAAACCACAATTTATTACTCTGATTATTACCGTACAAGAATTGCAAAAATATGGCCTGACTGCTGAAGGCGTCGACAGCTACTTTTATAAAAAGGCAAAAACCGACGGCAAGTTAACCAGTCAGCTGGAGAGCATGCAGAGCCAGATTCAATATCTGGCGAACATGGCGCAGGGCAATGAAGACAATCTGATCGAACAAACTCTGGCCGATGCGCAGGAGCTGGAAGTTATGATGAATGGTATGCGCGATGCCTGGCGTACAGGAAATGAAGAGAAGCTCAATAAGCTCGGTAATGCACCCATGCTGACGGACTACCCTGCAATTTATCAAAGTCTGTTGGTTGAACGTAATAACAATTGGATGCCACGCATCAAAAATCTGATTAATCACCCTGAAGCCAAGTTTGTCTTAGTGGGTGCGTTACACCTGGCTGGCAAAGATGGCTTACTCAGTATGCTGGCCCGGCAGAATTACCAGATCGAACAATTACAATAAGCAGCAGTATGAATAACAATAATCAAAAAGAACTCACCGATGGCCATTCCCCGTATTTATTGTATAAATCGGATATTTCCTATTTTTCCGGGAAAATCGAAGCCTACCTGAAATACAAGGGGATTCCCCATCAGGCTCAGGATATCGACTATTTCAACCTTAATGAAATAGCCCACGCAACCGGGGTTAAAAAAGTTCCGGCAATTAAGACCCACGACAACCTGTGGCTATACGACAGTACGCCGATGATGCAGTGGTTCGAAACTCGTTATCCACAAGTTCCGATATTACCGCAGGACCCGGCACTTCGTTTTTTAACGCTGCTGCTGGAAGACTATGGTGACGAATGGTTATGGCGCCCGGCCATGTGGTGGCGCTGGGTACCTAAAGCGTCGCGCTTATCCGTTGGCTGGGGTTTAGGCAACAGCTTATTTAATCGTTTTATTGCCCGCCCGGTCGGCTGGTATTTTGGTTTTCGCCAGCTCCATGAATGGTTGTGGCATGATGGTGTGGATAAATCGAACGCTGATACCGTTCGCGATATGTTATTCCGTGAATTTGAATTTCTCGAACCGCTACTAGAACAACAGCCGTATTTAATGGGCAGTCATCCTTCTGCGGCTGACTTTGGCTTCTTTGCTTCAATGTTCCGCCACTTTGGTAATGACCCGGTGTCTGCCGAAGTCATGCGCCGCCAGGCACCAAATACTTATGAATGGACGGCCAGATTGTGGAATGCCAAACCTCATAAGCTGGCGTCACAACAACAATGGGCAGAACCTGCTGCTGAATTTTGGCAGCCGTTGTTCAAGCGTATTACTGAAGACTATCTTCCATATCTGCACGCTAACGCCCAGGCCTGGCAACAAGATAAAAAACAGTTCAGTTATCGTGGAAAAACCCTGACGCTGAAGAACACCAAAACCACTCATTACCGGGTGTATTGCTTAGAGGTGCTACAGCAGGAATATGCGAAGCTGGACAATACAGCGAAGCAACGTTTAGAAAGCTGGTTTGGCAATAGTGAATTACAGAAGCAACTTCAAAGACAGGTCATCGAATCCGGCTTAACCCAGGAACTGATTCTTCCGCGTAACCCGGTGACGAATCCGCCCGCCAAACCATCACTAAAAACCTTATTATTTGGCCAGGCCAGGAATTAATCCTGGCCTGAACACCTGATGTCAGTAGGCAATACGTTTAGTGTTTTGCAGATGCTGGTAGCTGACATTATCGCTGACTGAGCCACCACCTAAGGTTCCGCACCCTAACGTCCAGGATAAATTCAGGCCGTTTTCAGCGCCGATACAGCCCTGGGTTCCGGCAGTAGCAACCAATACCCGACTAACCTGAGCAACAATACTGAAGGCATTAATACGCTCTTTGTTCTGACTGTGGATAATAGCGGTATGCCCTTTACCTTCCAGTTCCAGAATTTCATAAACATGATCCAGAGCTTCGCGCTCGGAATTAACGGTCACCAGTGATAACACAGGCGCCAGCTTTTCCCGTACCAGCGGTGACTCAAAATCATAAGCAGCAACGTCAGCAACAATCAGCTTGATGTCATAATCACGCACTACGTTAATCGCCAGACAAATATCTTCTGCCGACTGACCAATAAACTCCGGAGCAATACGACCATTGGCAGAGAATACGATCTCCAGCAATCGTTCTTTCTCTTCTGCGGTTAACAAGGCTGCACCATGCTGGATTGCATGTACTTTAAACTCATCAACAATAGCCTGGTTGACCAGCAGGTTATTTTCACTGCCACACACCACACCATTATCGAACGACTTACTGCTAATGACTTTTTCTGCAGCAACAGCAACATCACAGTCATCACAGATCCATACCGGCGCATTGCCTTTACCCACACCAATTGCCGGTGTACCGGATGAATAGGCACTTTTCACCATCGATGGACCACCCGTCGCGAGAATCATGCTGATGTCATCATGACTCATATAAGCCTGAGTAACTTTGCGATTAGCTGGTAATAAAGGAGTTTGCACCAGGTTTTCAGGAGCACCGGCTTCTTTCAGTACACTGCGAATTAACTGCACCGTGTAATCACCAACATTTCTGCCCTTACGGTGAGAGCTGATCACAATTGCGTTACGGGACTTCAAAGAAATCAGCGTTTTGAAAACAATGGTTTCAACCGGGTTAGTAATTGGAATCATGCCGAATACCACACCAACCGGCATCGTCATCTTTTCAACGCCATTTGCTTCCAGTTCAAGAACACCATTTCCCGGCTTATTAATTAATGACTGAGCCACATCTAATGAACCCAGCTTAATTTTTAACATTTTATGATCAACAACACCCATACCCGATTCTTCGCGGGTTTTTAACGCCAGTTCAGCAGCCTTGTCGTAAATTAATTTAGAAATTTTTTCGATTATTTGATCAACTTTTTCTTCCGGCCAGCTGATAAATTCTTCGTGTGCAGATACGGCTGCAGCAATCTGTTGATCAACCGCGGGCACCTTTGTGCGCAATACCGCTTCATTTTTTATCAGACTTTGATTGTTTTTGAAGCGTTTGATCAGGCTGTTATTGACTAAAGCCAGAAACTCTTTGTGGGCTTCTGTATCGTTTAAAGAAATATTATCGATACAGTCCTGAGTCAGGCAGCGGGTTTTCACCGGAGTGCGCGCAACCGCAGTCACAGAGCGTGTTTCGTTGCTGATAATGCTGATTGCACCAATAACGTCACCCGCTTCATGAGTACTCAGATCGACCATTATTCCCAGGTCGTCATCGTAATATTGTAAGACAACAACGCCCTGTTCGATGTAATAACAATCCGTTGCTTGTTCATTCTGATAAAAAACCACATCGCCATTATCAAATACTTTATCAATAAAATATTTTTTCAGGTTTTCAAAATTATTAATGGTTTCTGATAGGTTTACTGCTGACTCTATCATTTACTACTTTCCTTATAGTCTGGCTTATCAAATAGTTGGTTATTGTGATGAGAACCGTTATCATGCTTACACACATTGAATGTTATTGACAAGAAACTAGTTACAAATTTTTAAAGCTTTGTGACACGCTTAAAATTCATACAGTTTTATTTCACTCAATGCTCACCAGGAAACTTTTTTAGCGGAAGAAATACATGGATAAACTACGTTTAAAGGATGTAGAAAACCTATTAGGGATATATCCTCCTTTCTTCATCAAAGAAATAGGAATCGATGAAAACAAGGAAAGTTGTTTAATCAGAATTGATGAAGAAAACAACAAATCAAAGCTGTCCATAAGGTCAAGATTCAGAGATGACCCAACAGCAAAAACTTATCGATGGAAGCACACTCAATTAGGAAGATTTGCAACTCTGATAGAATTCAGAACAACATCCTCTAATTTCAAACGGTTAACCACTCCCGTTTTCCCCGCCTTTTTAGGCAAACCTGATTCAGAATATACCGCCCAACTTTGTGACTCAGTATTATTAGGACATTCAAAGAAGCTTGATCCGAAAACGATTTCCGAACTGACAGGAAGCCAGGAAGAAATTGTTAAGAAAATAATCCTGTCGGCAGAAAGTGCCAAACTGGACAATCAGGCAAGCAGTTTATTACCACTGGAAACTGATCCGATCTGGATTCGTATTATCAAAAGCGAATTTCCACTTAAAACCAAGTCCAACCCTTTACGTATGTTATTGCATAAGCTCGAGCTGGCTGAGCTTAAAGGTGAAGGATCATTACAGGAATCGGTTTCAACACTGCGTGCATTCTTTATTAAGAATAAGGCACGGTTAAAGTCGGAATATCAGCAAATCGGTGCCAAGACGGATTCTGTGCCACAAGCTCAGTCCCGTCAGAAAGCACTTAAACCCGATCACCCGGTTTGGGAAAGCATTCTTAATGGCAGTGTATCGATTATCTCATCAAACCTGGCATTTAACCTGTACATCACCCGCTTAAAAGATTTGTATAAAGATGACCTTCCGCTTTCAGAGAAGCGCGAAATCGTTATCGATATGATGAAGTATCTGAAAAAGAATATGGCGAATCTGAAAGCAGAACTGCTTTCTATCAAACGCCTTTCTCAGAGCCTGGAACAGGAAAGCCGTGGAGCCGAAATTCCCGATGCCCGTCACAGCATCTGGCTCGACATTCTTGACGATAAAGTCAGCATTAAAACACAACGTATCAACCTGAGTTTATTGCTGGTGAAGATTAAGAGCCAGCGTGGCCAAATCAGCAATGAAAAATGTGCGGAAGAATTACGTCAGTTCTTCGTTGAAAACCAACGCACAATGAAAACGGAAGTTGCACAGATTAACCAACTGGTACGCCAGGCGGTTTAACAGGATTTAGAAGTAATGAGCAAAGTTAGTATCCGTTCCGAGTTATTGGACCTGGAAACCCTGATCGAAAGAATCAATCAACGTGATTACCTGGTAATCGCTGCTGATGAAAAAGTATTATCCCAACTGCCAAGCGGTAACTGGATTGCAGGCACCATCCCATACTTTATGGGAGAAGACGGTGGCGAGGTCAGCCAGAACAAAGCGTTCGTCAATACCATCGAAGGCGTCAGCGGCAATAACCCACCACGCATCACACCTTACGATGTGCATTCTATTGAAAACATTGCCAGTGACGCACCAGACAATGGTTTCACCATTACCATTTTACCGGCGGGCTCCGATATCCATATTAATTATGCTGATAATGCGCCGTCGTTCCCGAATATGTTCTTTACTCCGGTCGTCGGCTGGATTGCTGGCTCTCACCTGGCAGAAGCAGACGCCACCGCCAAAGTTGGCTTTGGTACAGCCAGCATGCTGATGGAAGATAAAGGCATCGCGATGCATGTGCCGCTGCCGGAAAATCAGTTCGCCAATATTAATATTGTGAACTTGTTCCAACAGGGTAGTGGTGCAGAAATCAAATTCCCGCAGAGTGGCTTTAACGTTAACAACTGCGAAGTCGATGGTCAGCCAACCAATCTGGCCAGCTACCTGAAAGAACACAACATCGACACCCGCCTGCCTCTGGTAGCCGATTACAACGGTGTAAATGTGAACGTGTCGATTAAGGAAGCCGGTTCCGATTCCGTGGATTTATACGCTCCGGTATTTGAAGGCGTGAGCTATCGTTTCGCCAACCCGGTTGGTGATTACGTTGCCAGTCTGGAAAGTGCCATTGCCACGGAACAAACTGACCAGGCCGCTTTGTCGTTTAACTGCATTCTTAATTTCCTGTATGGGGAACTGGAGAGCCGTAAAACCTCAACACTGACCGGGCCATTCACCTTCGGTGAAATTGCCTATCAGCTGGTGAATCAGACACTGGTTTACCTGACTCTCGAAGAAGCCTGATTTACCGAGTTCTTTTCGTCAGCTTCTTCTGGCAAAAGTATCACTGCCTGGGTTATCAGGCAGTGATATACTCCCTCCATCAATAACACTAACGATGGATGCCTTGATGAAAGCCTTTCTGACCTTTCTGACTTCCTTTTGTCTGATCTTTGCCTTTGCTGGTGAAGCACACGCCAAACGTTTTGGCGGTGGTGGCGGTTTTGGTAAGAGCCATAAAACCACGCCATTTTTTAAGAAAAAATCTGAGCCACAAAAACAGCAACAGCAAGGCCAGAATGCTGCACAGAAAAAACGCGGTGGCATGATGGGTGGTTTACTCGGTGGCTTGTTGGCCGGCGGTCTGTTTGCAGCCTTGTTAGGAAGCGGAGCATTTGAAGGTATCCAGTTTATGGACATTATTCTGTTCGCCCTGCTGGCCTTTATTGCGCTCAAGATATTCCGTTCAATGGCAGGTGCCCAACGTCAGCCCGCGGTTCAGGGAGCAGGTTATGGCCAGCAACCGCAGCAGCGTCAAAGCTTTGAAATGCCAAAAGATTCTCCGGCAGCAGGTCATGCTTTTGATTCAACACCAGCGCAGGAAGAATCGCCTTACAACCTGCCACAGGGTTTTGATGCCGACGGTTTTGTTCAGGGTGCACTGGAACATTACCGCACCGTTCAGCAAGCCTGGAACGACGGTAAGCTGGAAGTCATCGAAGAATACGTATCTGCACCACTGTTCGCTGGCCTGAAGCAACAACGCGAACGTCTGATGGTGCCGCCACAAACTGAAATCCTCGATTTAAATGCCGAAATTGTACGCGCCGACCAAAACGGTTCGGTGGCGGAAATCAGCGTATTGTTCCGCGGTTTGTGCAAAGACGAGCTGGAGAAATCCGAAGACGGTATTTTTGATACCTGGCACCTGGAACGTGACACTGCAGTTGAAGGTTCAAGCTGGGTGATTGTCGGAATCGAAGCCGAATAAACACTTACGTTCGACGCATCATCACCTGGTCGGCACATCGCAGG
Source organism: Bacterioplanoides sp. (assembly GCF_965219715.1). Lineage (GTDB taxonomy): Bacteria > Pseudomonadota > Gammaproteobacteria > Pseudomonadales > Oceanobacteraceae > Bacterioplanoides. The sequence goes on along the minus strand of NZ_OZ244785.1, from coordinate 4,165,669 downwards.
CTGGGTGACTTGCGGTTATCAAGTTGAGCTGCCCTGCTACTGTCTACCTCCTTTTACCTGCCTGCTACCTACCTCCTTGTCCTCCTGACTGTTACCCTGTTCTCCCGTCGATTGCGCTGCCCTCTTCTCTTTTTGGTAGCGATACCTTTCTTCCGGCATCCGATACTCCCCAGACAAGCCAAACATCTGGTTTTCCATGGAAAAATCCCTCCCCCGAGTCATGCCTTAATTTCAGCTTTGTAATTCCATAAATTACACAAAAAACACAATTAGTTACATTTTGGCGTAATTCATCCTGACATAATCCGCCACCCTGGCGCTCCATCTACGCCATTTTTATTACAAAAACAGAAATACCCAAGGATCACTTTATGTTGAAGCAAAGCTCAGTATTGGCTGCGGCTGTTATGCTTGCGTCCCAAAGCATGGCATCCGGTTTTAAAATCAATGAACAGGCTGCCAGTGGTGCTGGCCGCGCATTTGCCGGCAGTGCAGCTGTCGCTAAAGATGCCTCTGTTGTCTTCTTTAACCCGGCAGGTATGAGCCGCCTTGAGCGCTCCCAGGCATCATTCGGTTTCACTTATCTGAACCTGGACGGCGAATTCAGCGGTGAGCGCATCGACGGTGCTGGCATGAGCAGCAACCTGCCAAAAACCGCCCAAACACCATTTGGCGAAGCGGGTGTTTACAACGACGGTGGTAACTTCCTCGACAATAAACTGATTCCATTTGGCTACTACGTTCATAAACTCGACGACAAAGCAGCTGTTGGCCTGGGTATTTTTGCTCCGTTTGGCACCTCAACCAATTACGACCAGGGCTCACTGGCCGGTGGTTTTGCCGATGAAACACAACTGTCGGCTATCGACATTCAGCCAACCTTTTCATACCAGGTAACCGACACCTTCTCGTTTGGTGTGGGTATCGACATCGTTTATGCCAAAGGTCTGTTAAGCAAAGAGCTGGATCTGGTGCCATTAGCCGGCGCTTACAAAGCGGCACAAGCAGGCCAGCAGATTAACCCGGAAGACTACCGAGGTTACGAGAACAAGTTTGAAGTATCCGGTGACGACATTGGTTACGGCTGGAACTTCGGTCTGATGTGGGACGTTACACCAAGCACCACACTGGGTTTTGCTTACCGCTCAGATGTGGACTTTGAACTGGAAGGAAAATCGAAGTTCGAGAAATCAGAAGGTGTCGTGGCTTACTCGGCTTCTTCCAACAAAATTGTGCCAGCCGATACTGACGCAGCACAAACCGAACTGAACGCACTGCGCACAGCCATCGCTGGTTCTCCAAGCACCACACCGCTGAATGCCGCAGGTCAGCCAGCAACCGGGAAAATTGAGAAGCAGGATTCCCGCGTACCATTAACCGGTCCACGTTCTGCGACTATCAGTGTTGCTCACGACTTTAACGATCGTCTGCAGTTACTGGCAGGTGCCACCTGGACTGACTGGTCTTCATTTAAGTACTTCGACGTAATTGCTACCGATGAAGGCGTTATTGATGACATCGCGGGCCTGGGTGAAAACTACATCGGCCACATCGTAGAAAAATGGAACGACACCGTTTCTTACTCGGTTGGTGCCGAATACCTGCTGAACGAAGACTGGACGCTGCGTACCGGCTACGCCTTTGATGAGTCGCCGGTTAACAGTGAACACCGTACCGCTCGTGTACCGGATAATGACCGCCAGTGGTTAACAGCCGGTGCAACTTACACGCTGAATAACCACTGGAGCTTCGACGCCGGTATCGCGTATTTATTCATCGATAAAACCAAGATTGATGAATACAACTACGACCTGAATGACCAGCAAAAAGGCAAAGACAACCTGAAGGGCGAATACGATGTTAACGCTCTGGGCCTGTCCTTCCAGATGAATTACCGTCTGTAATTCTGGTTGCCCTTAGTCGTTCAGAAAGCCCGGATTTTTCCGGGCTTTTTTGTCAGCTGTGCCAGGTGCAACGCCAGCATCAGCGTTAGTAACAACACAAGCAACGAGCCAATTACCACGCCACTCCAGCCAAACGGCTGCCAGAATATTCCCAGATAAGCGCCTCCAACACTGGCACCGCAGTAATAGCTGACGAAGTACAAAGCGCCGGCACTGGCACGATGTTGATCACTGCAGCGACTGACCCAACCGCTGGCGGCGGAGTGAGCGGAAAAAAATGCCAGTGCGTTGAGTAATAATCCCGCGATAACCACCACTAATTCAGAACTCAGCGTCAGCAATGTCCCCAACATAAACAACAGAATGGCCAGCGCCATCAATGCCGGAGGAGACCAGCGCCTTAATAAGCGGCCGGAATACGCAGCCCCAGCAGTACCGGATAAATAGGTGAGAAATAACAGTCCCAACCAGCGACTGTCTAACTCATACGGCGTGGCACTCAATCGGAATGTGATATAGCTGTACTGATTCAGAAACACCATAAAGTTAAGCCCACCGATCAGGTAAGCAGGCCACAACAGCGGATTCTGGCAATGACTCAGGTAGTTGCCAATGATCCGGTTAAGGGATTGCGGTTGAGATTGAAAATGACGACTTTCAGGTAGCAGCCAGATAAACAGCAGCAACAGCACAAAGCTGAAGCAGGCCATCAGAGCAAAGGTATCATCCAGCCCGTACAGGTCCGTAATCAGGCCTCCGAATAATCGTCCACCGATACCGCCTAAGCTGTTGCCACTGATGTAGAGCCCAACCGCGGCCGCCAGCGCTGCCGGTGACATTTCTTCCCCCATGTAAGCCATCGCAATAGCTGGTAGTGCCCCTGCGAAAAACCCGGTCATCGCCCGTAATGTCAGCAGCTCAGTGAAACTATCGGCCTGACTGACCAGGCCGGTTGAGGCACAGATTCCAGCCATGCTGACAATCATCAGCCACTTACGCCCAACCGCATCCGATAAAGGCCCAATCATCAACAAAGCCAGCGTTAACGCAGCCGTACTGACACTTAATGCCAGACTCGCCTGGGCGCTGCTCAACGCAAAATCCTGTGCCAGTACCGGCAACAAAGGCTGAGGTAAGTACAGATTGGCAAATACCAATAAAGATCCAATCAGAAGTGCTATCGATGCACGCCAATAGCGGCGACTGCCTGCCTCGATCATAACGCCCTCTTTATCCACAGTTAAAACCGGTTCGAGGGTAGCAATCTCAAATGAATCAGTTAAATATATAGTAATCACTATATCCATATACTTTTCTTATGAATCTGAAACAGCTGAAATATTTCGCCACCATTGCTGAGCTCGGAAGCTTTACCCGGGCCAGCGAACAGCTGCACATCGCCCAACCGGCGTTAAGTATGTTGATCCGAAAACTGGAGGAGCAGTTGCAGCTCACCCTGTTTCACCGTCATGACGAGCGCATTACCCTCACAGATGAAGGACGACGACTGCTGGCTCATGCCCGACGTATTGTTCAGGCAACGGACGATGCATTAATTGAGATGCAGGAATTAAAGGGGCTGGAGAAAGGGGAAGTCCGGGTTGGCATTCCCGGTATGCTGGGATCGTTTTATTTTCCGCCAATACTGATGGCGTTTCGCGAACGTTACCCCAACCTGCGATTGGAGGTCATTGAAGGCGGCGTTTGGGAACTGCAACAATTATTAGAAAAAGGCGATATTGACCTGGCAGTTGTTGCCGAAGCTTTTCTTCGCCCGCAGCTGGAAGCCGAAGTTTTTTTACACGAACAAATGAAAGTAATACTGGCGGAAGATCATCCGTTAGCGAGCAAAAGCAGCATCAGTTACGACGAATTTTTTAGTCAGGAACTGGTGCTTTTTAAGCCCGGTTATTTTCACCGTAAACTGGTCGACCAACTCGCCAGCGATGGCCAATATCAACCGGTAATTGGTTTTGAAACCAACCTGATTGCATTAATCAAAGCTATTGTTCAGCGCGGCTATGCAGCGTCAACACTGTTGGAAATGGTTATTCAACCACAAGACGGCCTGGTCGCCCGACCGTTTTCCAAACCGGTTGAACTGAATCTGGCATTAGCCTGGCGCCGCGACGGTTATCTCAGTAAAGCCAATCGTGCTTTTGCTGAGTTTGTTCTGGAACACGCCAAAAAATAGCGCTCAGACTTCCGCTTCCAGCGAACGCCCCTTCATCTGTTTTTCCTGCAACGCTTTCACCAGATGGGGGTAGGCTTTATCCACAGACTCCACGATAAAATCCATCGGTACATCGGCGAAGGTGCCATGGTCAGCAAGGTATTCCATATGTTGTCCGCCGTTTTCGTCGAATTCCTGGAAGATAGAATCGTTGTAACCATCAAATTCCAGTACATCAACTTTCATTAAACGGCACAATCTTTCATTAAAAGCAGGCGTGGCTTTTACCCAATGCATTTCACCTTGCTGATCCGGTAAATACAATTCAATAAAACCGTGCATCACAAAAATATCGCTACGCAGGAAATCGATTAACTGCTGCGACGATAAATGATTTTTTACATCGGCTAATCCTAAGCGCGATGGAATACTGTATTTACGCGCCAACGCACCTAATAACACCGCTTTTGGAATGCAATAACTCTGGCCGTCTTCAAGACAATAACTGGCCGACAGAGTTTTCGGGATAATCTGGAAAACGTATGGGTTATAAAGAATATCATCGCGCACACCGAGGTACAGTGCTTTGGCTACGGCAATTTTGTCATTCAGATCCACATATTCAAGCAGCTTATCGCCATAAGCACTGACTTGAGGATTATCGAAATCGAAAAATTCCGTCGCTTGCAGGTAGTCGTTCAGAGAGTCGTTTAACTGGTCGCTGGTCATACGTTTTCCAGATCATGGCAGGTGTCAGGCAAACCTTAACAGGCAAAATCCGGGATAAGAATGGCTCAGCAGAGCAAGATAATTGATCTATCTGATCAGCACGATGGCCGATCAGATAGCTTGATTTCAGACGTTAAAACGACTGACCATAGAGGATAACTCACCAGATACACTGCTCAGACTTTCAGCACCCGCTTTTAACTGCTTAGAACTTTCGCTGGCATTCACAGCTTCGTTATTAATGCTGATGATATTTTGATTGATTTCCTCCGCAACCAGATGCTGCTCTTCAGCTGCGGCCGCAATCTGAGTCGCCATATCACGGATGCGAGAAACCGAATCCTGAATCGAAACAAATACATCCCGTGTTTGTTCAGTTGCATCAACCGTTTCGCGTGAATGCTCAAGACTGCTGGCCAATTTATCCGATACGGCACTGGTACGGCTGATCAGGGATGTAATCATAGAATCAATTTCTTCCGTCGATTCTGCTGTACGGCCCGCCAGTGTACGCACTTCATCGGCAACCACAGCAAAACCCCGTCCCTGCTCACCGGCACGTGCGGCTTCGATTGCTGCGTTTAATGCCAATAAATTCGTTTGTTCAGCAATTCCGCGGATAGTATCGAGAATGGTCGTGATATTTTTAGATTCTTCAGCCAGTGCGGTCATAGCCTGGTTTGAATCTTCAATAACCCGTTCAAGCTGCTCAACCGATCCGGTCGTTTTCTGAATAAAGGTTTGCCCCTGCTCCACATGATGCTGGCTCTGGTCTGCTGCCTGCGCCGTTTCGCTGCAGTTTTTTGCCACCTCATTGGAGGTAGCCACCATTTCATTAAATGCCGTTGAAACCTGCTCAATGGCGTTGGATTGTTGGTCGGAAATATTCATCAGCTGATCAGAAATATTACGGCCACCCTGAGACTGTTTCTGAACATCCACTGCACGTTGATTAATATCAGATACCAGTGAATGAATCATGGTGACAAAACGATTAAATGCAGACGCCATTTGCCCCGATTCATCATTGCTGACTACTTTCAGGCGGCGCGTCAGGTCTCCTTCCCCAGAAGCAACTTCTTCCAGGCCTTTGGTCACAACCTGAATCGGGCGAGAAATCAGGTTACTAATCCACATTGCCAGCACAGCAAAAGCCGCCAGCAGCACCAGTGCGATAACAATAATGGTATTACGCAAACGAGCCGCACTGGCAAACACTTCATGCTCAGGAATAACACCCACAAATTTCCAGCCCAACTCTGGCGAGGTATAAACCGTTGCAAACCATAATTCGCCATTCAAAGTCACTTCAAGCAGTCCACTGGCATTAAACAGCTGCTGGTAAACGTCGCTCACCTCGTTCACTTTTTGAAAATTGTTTTCAGGAACACCACCATCGGCTAAAACGGTGCCGGTTTCTTCTATCAGAATCAGATATCCTTGCTCACCAAAATGCACCGATTTCACCATTTCAGTCAGCTTTGCCAATGTAACATCCACACCCACAACGCCCGTCAAACCACCGTCAGTCGTAAAGGTATGCAAATAATCCAATAAGGGAGCACCTGTATTCAAATCTTTATAAGCAGGTGCACGAACTGGCACGCCGGGGCTTTCTTTCGCAGTAATATACCATGGGCGTTTACGATGATCATAATTGCCCATTTCGCCTGCCGGCCACTGTATATAGCCCCCATCATCCAACCCTAGAAAAACATAAGCCAGGTCGGGTCTTGAATTTCCGAAGTCATCCATCAGGGCAAAGGCTAATGCCTCAGGACTACCCTCACGTTGGGCGAATGTCATCTTAGGCGCATCAAGATAGCGAGTAACATTACTGTCAAGCCCTTTGATCGCCTGGGTACTGGCCAGAAAAGCTGCATCCTCAGCAAGGCCATTCAGATAAAGACTGAATGCCTTATCGATATGGCGAATTTCAGCATTACTGCGATTTTCAAACTCTCTGACCGCACTGTCCTGCAGCTCAAGCACAGCCAGCATGGTAATGACCGCTAACGGGATGATGACCGCTGACAACATGGCAGCAGTTAAACGAGTACGAATATTCATAGTGATCTCACACACAACATTTTGATTAAGATTAGTCTGTTTTTTGGTAAACAAAACTATCAATACTGATGAATATTCGACCTCTGGCGTATATTTACAAAGCCCCTTGCCTTCCGTATTATTCGTCCTCCGAGGGCAGCAACAGCTGCCTTTTTGCGTTTTTAAGGATTCAAACCTATGCATGCCATCATGAACACCTACGGGCGTTTACCGGTGACTTTCACTTCTGGCCAGGGCAGCTGGCTGAACGGTGAAGATGGAAAGCAGTATCTGGATGCACTCAGCGGAATCGCTGTGTGTGGTCTGGGCCATGCTCATCCTGCAGTTACCAAAGCGCTGTGCGAACAAGCAGACAAGCTTATTCATACCTCCAACTTATACGGTATTGAACGTCAGCAAGCACTGGCGGAAGCACTGCGACGCGTGTCTGGCATGGACAATGTGTTTTTCTCCAACTCAGGTGCTGAGGCTAACGAAGCGGCGATTAAAATCGCCCGTAAATACGGCCACGATAAAGGCATTCATGAAGCCAAAATCGTGGTGATGACTCAGTCATTCCACGGCCGTACTCTGGCGACTTTGTCGGCCACCGGTAATGCCAAAGTGCATGAAGGTTTTGGCCCGCTGGTCAGCGGTTTTGTCCGTGTACCCTACAACGATATCGCAGCACTGGAAGCTGTGATCAAAGCCGATCCACAAATTGTTGCGGTATTAATGGAACCGGTTCAGGGCGAAGGTGGTTTAGCGACCGCTTCTGCTGACTATTTGCATGCGGTACGTGCACTGTGTGATCAGCACGAACTGTTAATGATGCTGGATGAAATCCAGACCGGTAACGGTCGTACCGGCAGCTACTTCTGCTACCAGCAATTTGGCTTTATGCCGGATGTATTAACCACCGCCAAAGGCCTGGGTAACGGTGTACCGATTGGTGCCTGTTTAGCACGCGGCAAAGCGGCAGAGGTTTTACAGCCAGGTAATCATGGCTCTACCTACGGCGGTAACCCGCTGGCCTGTGCTGCTGCTTTTACAGTGGTTGAAACCATCGAACAGGACAAGCTGAGCGAACACGCCGCAGAAATGGGCGAATATTTACGCGCTCAATTTACTGAAAAACTGCAAGGCACGGGTAAATTAAAAGAAATCCGTGGTCGTGGTCTGATGATTGGTCTGGTGATGAACCAGGATTGTCCACAGCTGATGGCTCAGGCCGTTACCGAACAACAGTTATTAATTAACGTCACGGCGGGCAATGTGATTCGTTTATTGCCGCCATTAAATCTGAATAAAGAAGAAGCCGATCAGATTGTTGAACGTGTCGTAGCTTTAGTTTCGACACTCGGCTAAGAGAGAATTATTGTGAGACATTTTTTAACCCTGCTGGATCTCTCTCCGGAAGAATTAGACTGGGTAATTAATCGCGCGATTGAGCTGAAAAAAATTCACCGCTCCGGCGAGATTCATGAGCCACTAAAAAATAAAGTACTGGGCATGATTTTCGAAAAATCATCGACCCGTACCCGTGTATCCTTTGAAGCGGGCATGGCACAGCTGGGCGGCAGCGCGATTTTCTTATCGCCACGTGACACTCAGTTAGGCCGTGGTGAGCCAATCGAAGACAGCGCACGCGTTTTATCCCGTATGGTCGACGTGGTGATGATCCGTACATTTGATCACGAAACCGTCGAGCGTTTTGCCGCGTTTTCTCAGGTACCGGTAATTAATGCCTTAACCGATGACTTCCACCCATGTCAGCTGTTGGCCGATGTACAGGCCTATGTTGAACACCGTGGCAGCATCAAAGGTAAAACTGTTGCCTGGATTGGTGATGGCAATAACATGTGCCATTCCTACATCAATGCCGCACGCCAGTTTGGCTTCACCTTAAACGTTGCTTGTCCGGAAGGTTTTGAACCTGCCGAGCATCTGGTGAACGAAAACGCTGATCGTGTAAACGTAATGCGTGATCCGAAAGAAGCGGTTAAAAACGCTGACCTGGTAGTGACCGACGTTTGGGCTTCTATGGGTCAGGAAGATGAGCAGGATGATCGTCTGGCTAAGTTCCAGGATTATCAGGTTTCTCCTGCTCTGCTGGATCTGGCGAACGACGACGTTGTCTTTATGCACTGTTTACCAGCACACCGTGGCGAAGAAGTCAGCGAAGATTTGCTGGACGACAAACGCTCTGTTGTTTGGGATGAAGCGGAAAACCGCTTACACGCTCAGAAAGCTCTGCTGGAGTTTTTGCTGTGCCAGGAAGAAGAATAAAATTTCTTACTGCGCTAGTTGATACAGGAAACCGGGCTCTTTAGCCCGGTTTTTTCTAATTGGCTTACTGTTCTTTCCTCGAAAAATGACAAAGAGGGTTAACGACGGATAATGATTATGATGCAAGAAAAATGGAAAGGTCTTGTTTTTTTGGATGTCAAAGAGGATCTAATCGAAAACGACACCGATTTAGGCCATGGCCTTTTACTCAGAAAAGCAACCATGGAAGAGCTATCCAATGAAGGTTCTGAGTGGCATTTTAGATCCTTCTCAGAAAGGAGAGGAACGCTTGGTCTCCTCAATCAGCGCCTTCCCCTAACTGGCAATCGACCAGGTGGGCATCCAATTTCAGACCCAAGCCAGTGGAGGCATGCAGTTATTGAATGCTCCGACCCGAATCTTTTCTACTGGAATGTAAACATCGCTTTTTCAATAGCTGAAGTCGATTTGCGAATGGGTTACGTTACATTAGAAAGCGGCGCAACAAGCACACCATACTTGGAGTTCAGCATGCTGAACATTCGCAATTCTCTTGGAGCGATGTTTGTCGATCATGAATTGCCGTCGGCGTGCAAAGTTAACTTGCTAAAAAAAGATCTTAACTTAATCATCCCAAAACTAAATATGGAATTCCCCAGTGAAGTTAGAAAAATTATTTCACTGTACTTATCCCTAGACAATTTGCCTGACTCTTCACCATTTAAAGTTTTGGGTTACTTTTCAGTAATCGAAGGCTTGCTATCCCACTCCCCTCAACCAGAAGATAGGATGGACTCTATCCAACGTCAGCTAATCAGAAATATAAATCTTCTTAACAATCGTTTGAAACTAATAGATAGGGATATTAACTTTTCTGCATTTGGTGAAACGAATATCACAAAAGTGCTTAAGCTACTTTACGCATATCGCAGTGCTGTTGCTCATGGTGGAAAGATAGAAACTCCTATCAAAGCTATAAGTAAGCTCCGTCAAACCAAAGAAGAAACTGACCACCTGTGGGTTCACGACTGGTTAAGACTTATGACAAAGAGATTGATACTGGCAGCAATCATCGAACCAGAACTGGTCATGGATTTAAAATAGCTAATAAGCATGGTGAAAATCTACTCAGCTATCATAAAAAACAACTTCTTCAGTTCTTCGCCCGGCTCTTCAGCGCGCATAAAGACTTCACCGACCAAAAACTTTCAAGCTGACATTCTCGCTATCCCATCCCACAGACTTGCTCATTTCTTAACCATATGAAATGATCATAATGATCAATTTAATCATTCAGGTTGCACGCATGACCACTTACACCGCTACAGATGCCAAACGCGAGTTTGGCGAGGTACTGCTGAAGTCTCAGAGTGAGCCTGTCAGTATCACCCGTAATAACAAGCCAGTAGCTGTTGTTGTCTCAGAAAAAGACTATCAGGAGCTTAAACGCCAGGCTTTACAGGCTGCACTCATAGAGGGCGAGCAAAGTGGAGATGCAGGAGTGCTTGATATGGAAGCCATCAAGCAAAAAGCCAGACGGAAGGCGGAATTAGTTATAGATGCTCAGGATTCATAAACAAACCAAAGCCGAAGAAGACCTGGTCAACATCTGGCTTTATTCCATGGAGCATTGGGGAGTAGTTCAGGCTGATCAATATCTGGATCAACTGAATACAGCGCTGACCTCTATTTCAATCAATCCTGAGATTGGTATCGATTGCTCCGAATTACGTGCAGGATATCGAAAGTTACACGTCCGGGAACATTACATCTTCTACCGGCTTAACCGAGACTTCATTTCAGTTATTCGTATTTTGGGCGATGAAATGAATTATCAGCCGATTCTGGAAAATGATTAACAGGGTTATGAAATGTCGCGGACAGGGTCCGCTCCTACGGTACAAATATCTTGTAGGAGCGGACCCTGTCCGCGACCATAAAAAATTTAGAAAAACAACTTCTGCAGCTCTTCACCTGGCTCTTCAGCACGCATAAAGGCTTCACCGACCAGGAAAGCATTCACGTTATTATCACGCATCAGCTTCACATCATCCGGAACCAGAATACCGCTTTCAGTGACTAACAAGCGGTCAGAAGGAACCTGATCCAATAAGCCCAGCGTGGTATCCAGCGTCAGCTCAAACGTATGCAGGTTACGGTTATTGATACCCACTAGCGGTGTCGACAGTTTCAGAGCTGATTGCAGCTCTTCGCCGTCGTGTACTTCTACCAGCACATCCATACCCAGCTCTTCTGCCAAACCAGCCAGATCCTGCAGCTGCATATCGCTCAGGGCTGATACGATCAGCAGAATACAATCAGCGTTTAGCAAACGCGCTTCATATACGTGATACGGGTCAATCAGGAAGTCCTTGCGGATAACCGGTAATGAACAGGCATTACGGGCAGCGATTAAATAATCTTCATGGCCTTGAAAATAATCGCGATCGGTTAATACCGATAAACAAGCCGCACCACCCTTTTCGTAGGATTCAGCGATTTGCTCAGGAACGAAGTTTTCACGCAGCACACCTTTGGACGGTGACGCCTTTTTAATTTCAGAAATAACCGCTGGCAAGCCTGCATCTACTTTCGCTTTCATGGAGCGGTAGAAACCGCGCAGCTCGGAGGGATCACGATCAGCCGCCTGTGCCTTAATTTCTACTAAAGGTGCAGTTTTGCTGCGCTCTGCAATTTCCTGTTCTTTGGTCGCCAGGATCTTTTTTAAGATGGTTGGTGTGTTCATTATGTTCTGCTCTGTTTCGGCAGTTAATTTTTAAAGTGTTTCGAAACCTTTTGAGTCGACTCAGGTTTCTGTGGAGGGAAGCTATTTGAATATTTTCACAGCAGCCGCATGGATGCGGCGGTAGGATCGTGGTTCATGGACGAACTTTCGATCCTGCGACTGAAAATAATCAGATGGCTTCGCTCGTTCCGGTCTGACAGGCTAATCAGCCCTGACCGTCTTCAGCAATATATTTCGAGAAGCTTGCCAGCTCTTTAATTTTTTCCAGCGCCATACCGCTATAAATTGCGTCTTCCGCCATATCAACGCCGTCTTTAAAGCTTACCGACAAACCGGCAACATAAATCGCGGCGCCGGCGTTAATCGCCAGCATATCTGCAGCTTTTTTACCGGCATCAGTATCACGCTTGCCTAACGCATTTTTGATCAGGGCTAAACTTTCATCAGCGCTATCAACACTTAAACCGGTTAAGTCCTGACGCTCAAGACCCACATCTTCCGGCTTAATTTCGAACTCGCGAATTTCGCCATTTTTTAATTCACAGGCGTACGTTTCAGTCGCCAGAGAAATTTCATCCAGACCATCTTTGGAGTGAACCACCATAATATGGCCTGCACCCAAACGCTGTAATACTTCAGCAACCGGACGCACCAGCTCTTTACTGAAAACACCAATTAACTGGTTTTTAACACCCGCCGGATTAGTCATAGGACCCAGCACGTTAAAGATGGTACGCAGACCTAATGCTTTACGCGGGCCAATGGCGTGTTTCATCGCGCTGTGATGCTGAGGAGCAAACATAAAGCCCACCCCCAGCTGATTAATGCATTCAGCAACTTGATCAGAGTTTAACGCCAGATTCACACCGGCCGCTTCCAATAAATCAGCACTGCCGGAACTGGAAGAAACACCACGGTTACCGTGTTTAGCGACGTTACCGCCAGCCGCTGCAACAATAAACGAAGACGCAGTAGAGACATTAAACAGGTTAGCGCCGTCACCGCCAGTACCCACGATATCAACCGCATTATCAGCTTCGACTTTTACGCCACTCGCCAGTTCACGCATTACCGTTACCGCACCAACAATTTCGTCGATGGTTTCACCTTTCATTCGCAGTGCAACCAGAAACGCGCCGATTTGAGCATCGTCACATTCACCGGTCATAATCTGGCGCATAACGGCCGTCATTTCTTCGGTGGCTAAATCCTGCTGCTCAACCACACGGGCCAACGCTTGTTTAATATCCATGTTATTCCCCTGTGATCAGATTTTGGTTTTTAAGAAGTTCGCCAATAAATCATGGCCATGTTCGGTCAGAATAGATTCCGGGTGGAACTGCACACCTTCGATGGCCAATTCTTTATGACGTACACCCATAATTTCTTCCATACTGCCGTCTTCATTTTCAGTCCAGGCAGTAATTTCCAGACAATCCGGAATAGTATCTTTATCGATGACCAAAGAGTGATAACGGGTAGCGTTATAACCTTCGGTTAATCCGGCAAACACACCTGAATCTTTATGATGAATCGGCGAGGTTTTACCGTGCATCACCCGACCGGCGCGAATAATATCGCCACCAAATGCCTGGCCAATACTCTGGTGACCTAAACAAATACCAAGAATCGGTAATTTACCGGCAAAGTGTTTAATCGCCGCCATGGAAATACCCGCTTCATTCGGAGTACATGGCCCTGGCGAAATCACTAAATGATCCGGATTTAATGCTTCAATTTCTTCGATGGTAATTTCATCGTTACGGAACACTTTTACATCAGCGCCCAGCTCAGAAAAATACTGAACCACGTTGTAGGTAAAAGAGTCGTAGTTATCGATCATGACTAACATAGTGTGTACTCCTCTGCCTTATTCCTGATCCAGTCCGGCTTCCGCCATGGCAACCGCGCGGAACATCGCACGACCTTTATTCATGGTTTCTTTCCATTCCAGACGCGGCACAGAGTCCGCCACCACACCGGCGCCAGCCTGAATATTCAGCACGCCGTCTTTAATTACCGCAGTACGGATCGCAATTGCGGTATCCATATTGCCATTCCAGCTTAAATAACCCACAGCGCCGCCATAAACACCACGCTTGGTTGATTCAAATTCGTCGATAATTTCCATCGCCCGGATTTTTGGCGCACCGCTTAAGGTGCCCGCCGGATGAACCGCACGTAATACATCCATCGCGGTAATGCCGTCTTTAACTTTGCCTTTGACGTTAGAAACAATGTGCATCACATGGCTGTAGCGTTCCACCACCATCTGGTCCGTCACTTCCACTTCACCGGTTTGCGCAACACGACCCACGTCGTTACGGCCTAAATCGATCAACATTAAATGTTCGGCAATTTCTTTTGGATCACCTAATAATTCGGCTTCCAGCGCCTGATCTTCTTCTTCGGTCTGGCCACGATAACGGGTGCCGGCAATCGGACGAACCGTCACTTCACCATCTTCTAATCGTGCAAGAATTTCCGGAGAAGAACCCACCACGTGGAAATCACCCAAATTCAGGCAATACATATAAGGCGATGGGTTTAAGGTGCGCAGCGCGCGATAAATATTCACCGGGTCACCGGAATACGGCACCTGCATACGCTGTGAAATCACACACTGCATAATGTCACCGGATAACACGTATTCTTTGATGTTATCCACCGCATCCATAAATTCCTGCTCTCCAAACATAGAGCGGAAATCACTTTCAGCGACTTCTTTAGGCTCCGCCAACGGCTGACCTATTTCGCCCTGATATGGCGTGCGGATTTGCTGACGCAGTTGTTCAATGCGCTGCTCAGCGGCTTCTAACGCATTTTCAGCCGCAGGGTTGGCCATCACAATTAAATGCAGCTTGCCGCTGAGGTTATCGAACACCACCACTTCTTCCGACACCATCAATAAAATATCCGGTGTCTGTAAATCGTCTTGCGGGCAAGTGGCTTTTAATTTGGGTTCGATATAACGAATGGTGTCGTAACCAAAGTAGCCCACTAAGCCGCCATCAAATTTTGGCAGACCATCAAGGGTAGGCACTTTAAACTGCTGCTGAAATTCGCTGATGTATTGCAGCGGATCTTCGACATCAAACTGTTCGACAATGTCGCCGTCTTTTTCGATCTGAATCTGCTGACCATAAACCTTTAAAATTTCACGGCATGGCAAACCAATAATGGAGTAACGCCCCCATTTTTCGCCGCCCTGAACCGATTCAAGCAAATAGGTGTAAGGCTGAGCAGCCAGCTTTAAAAACGTCGTTAACGGTGTATCAAGATCAGCCAGTACCTGGCGTGCGACCGGTATACGGTTATAGCCCTGTTCAACCAGGGTATGGAATTGTTGCGGTGTCATATAAAACCTTTGGAGACTCGTTTGGTTAACACTGTGGCAGCCAGTTTTCAGGCACAGGTCCACATCACAGAAAAATTACTGTGTTAACACCATCGCTGGGTCAGATGCTGACCCTGCTGTAACGGGCGGTTATATTGGAAAAACACCGCGATCTCCGATAATCAGGGGAAATGTGATTGGGTAGCCGAACTATACCAGATAAGGGACTGCCGACAAGCATAAGCAGGAATGGAACACTTTATTCGCGCCAATCCAGGCAGGGCCAGCGTTTTTCACGAGCTATCAGACGTAATTCGTCATTCGGATTCAGTACCACAGGCTGAGCAACCGACTCCAGCAACGGCACATCTGAATGACTATCCGTGTAAAAAGCGGCATCGGCAAAGGTCAGATCACGCTCTTGCAGAAACTGGCGGGCCAGCGCCACTTTACCGTCGCCATAGCACATAGGTTGCTGCAAGCCACTGATCTCGCCGTTTTCTTCAACCAAACGGTTACTGATTACGTGGGGAATACCCAGCTCTTTTGCATACGCTTCAGCAACCACGTTGTCAGAGCCGGTAATCATGACCAACTCGGTCCCTTGGCGTTGATAAGCAAACAGTAAGGAAGCAGCCTGAGGATAAATATGAAAATTGCCGCGTTCGAGGAAGAAGTCATCAACCCTCTGGCGGTATTCAGCCAGAGTCATTCCCCGGGTTCGGGTACGGTAGTAATTGGAGAGGCGAGCATGTGTGACGGTGCCCTTTTTATACGCCCGATACAGCGATGCCAAAGCCTGGAGCGCTTCAACCATCGCCCAGCGCTCGTGTTTGAAGCGCCACTTAATCCAAAGACTGTTGGCATCCTTGTTAATCAGAGAATCATCGAGATCAAAAAACACAACCGGAAGGTCAAAAACCTGCATAGCAATGCTCGTTATTGGTCAGACCGACAGCCTATCATAAGGAGTCATCGACCCCCAGCGCTGCCAGGCGCCAATGGGTAATAGTGGCGGTTGATATCGCTTCAGGATTGGCCAGTGCCAGCTGTTGCAAGCCCTGCCACAAAGCAGTGACATGGGTATCGAGACCAAATAGTTTCAGTGATGCCAACATCCGGCTCAGACGTTTGTGATTGTGATTATCCGGCGTCATCCAGTGAAAATCGTGAACATCCTTTGGTGCCAGCAACTCAAAACCCTGTGGCGTCTCTCTTAATACCACGCCGTAAAACTGCAACATACGCAGCAATACACGGTGTACCGTGATCTGAAGCTCATGATCCTGACGAAATTCTACCGCCACCTCATCCGTGACAACCGGCGCCTCCGGGTTGTACGGGCTGGGTTTGCGCAGAGGAAATAACCACTGGATATAATCATGGCAACTCTCTAACTCGCTGTCTGAGAAAGCCAGAATACCGCTGAGCGTTCTGCCGCGGTGATCGGTGCCCGTACCTTTGTAAAAAGCAATGAGTGAATGCATAACACGCTCATTTATTCGTTAACTGAATCAGTATAGGCCTAAATTTCCTCACAGACGGTTACCAAAGTCTCAATCAAAAGGAAGTTGCTTTCCGTTATAAATAGTTGACCTAAGGCATGGTCAGAGTAACCTGAATCATCCATCCTTAGTAGGCAACTAACAAAAGGAGCGACTATGAAAGGTTTGGAAATCAGCTTCCGCGACATCGAACATTCTGCCGGTATTGAACAAACCATTCGGGAGAAGGCCGACAAGCTGACCTCAACATTTGACGGGATCACCGGGGTCAGAGCCGTTGTAGCCATGCCCCACAATCACAGCAACAAAGGAAAACTAGCTCACGTCTCGCTGGAAATCGGTTTACCCGGAGAGACGGTTGCGATCACCAACGACAATCACGACAATACTGACCACGAGGACATGTATGTAGCGGTACGCGATGCATTCGATAAGGCATCACGTAAGATTCGTAAAATCCATGACAAACGTGTCGACAAAAATCGCCGTGCTGGCGTCGCCTGACGTCACCACACAGATATAAAAAAGGCTCCATCAGGAGCCTTTTTACGTTTTCGGGCTGAGTCGAACAGTCAGAATCGACCTTTCAGCATCACCTGCAACAACCCAGGTCGTACCAAATCAGCGTATAGCTGTCCCATTTCCTGCGGCGGGATGGGGAAGTCTTCTTTAATCCAGCGCACAATCACCATAAAGGACGCTCCGGTTAAGAAGTCGACAACGTAGTTAACCTGACTGCGATCCTTAATCAGCGCTTCGTGGGCGTTGATATACCCTTCCATTACCCGGCCAACATACAATTTGAATTCCGCCAGCATCAGCGCCTCAACATCAGCTTCCACCAGCAACTTGGCAAAACGCGCGTTATCCGACCATTGGCGGAACATAATTTCAGCGATCTGTGGGTCAACATTTGGTGATGCCGTCAGCGAAGGCTCAACTTCCGCATAAAATTGCAGAAACATGCGCTCAATATAGCCACGCAACAAATCATCTTTTGAGTGGTAATGCAGGTAGAAGGTTGGTCGTGCAACCCCGGAATGCTGGCAAACATTCGCGACTGAAATTTTTCCATAAGGCTTTTCAGCCATCAGCTCCAGCAGAGAATCCATTAATAAACGTCGGGTGCGCTCCACCCGCTTATCAACGTCTTTAGACATAACTTCAGTTTCTGACAAATTTTAGACACCAGTCTATTACAAGCATGTGACAGATGTCAGCCCCGGCGCATTAGCCTTTTGGCCAACAACACAGTGTTTCACTGTGCAAAACCTGCAATACCGTATCACAGGCATAAAAAAGCCACCCGAAGGTGGCTTTTTTAACGTTCAGAAAACAGCGATTAAGCCGTTTCAAACATGTCTTCTTCCAGCTCGAACAATGGCTCTGCACCACCTTTAACGGCAGCAGTCAGACCAATGTAACGTGGCAGCAGACGCTTAACGAAGAAACGTGCAGTACCCAGTTTCGCTTTGTAGAAAGCTTCGTCAGCGTTGTTCAGAGCAACAGACGCCATCTTCGCCCACATGTAAGCGAATGCGGTGTAACCAAATACCTGCAGGTATTCAACAGAAGCAGCACCCACTTCATTCGGGTTGCCCTGAGCACTGTCGATTACCCACTGAGTCAGGTCATTCAGGTTTTCCAGCGCAGCTTTTAACGGCTCAATGAACTCAGCCATGGCTTCGTTATCCGCCTGAGTCGCGATGAATTCGTTGATGTCCTGCTCGAACAGCTTGTAGAACGCGCCATTGTTACCAACAACTTTACGACCCATCAGATCCAGTGCCTGAATGCCGTTAGTGCCTTCGTAGATCTGGGTGATACGGATATCACGAACGTATTGCTCCTGACCCCATTCACGGATAAAGCCATGACCACCAAATACCTGCTGACCAGCCACTGCAGATTCCAGAGCGTTGTCAGTCAGGAAGGCTTTAGCAACCGGAGTTAACAGTGCCAGCATTGCATCAGCGTGCTTACGGTCTTCTTCGTTGTCGGTGAACTTAGCGATGTCCAGCCACTTAGCAACGTAAGTAGAGAATGCACGACCACCTTCAGTGAACGCACGTGAAGTCATCAGCATACGACGCACATCCGGGTGTACGATGATTGGATCAGCCGCTTTGTCTTTCGCCTGAGCACCGGTTGGCGCACGAGACTGAATACGGTCACGAGCGTATTCAACAGCATTCTGGTAAGACGCTTCAGCCGCGCCAATGCCCTGGATGCCTACACCCAGACGCTCGTAGTTCATCATGGTGAACATAGCCGCCAGGCCTTTGTTCTCTTCACCAACTAACCAACCTTTAGCGCCGTCAAAGTTCATCACACAGGTAGCAGAACCTTTGATACCCATTTTGTGTTCGATAGAACCACAACCCATGGTGTTGCGCTCGCCCAGAGAGCCGTCTTCGTTCACCAGGAACTTAGGAACCAGGAACAGGGAGATGCCTTTAGGGCCAGCTGGTGCATCCGGCAGTTTTGCCAGAACCAAGTGGATGATGTTCTCGGCCATATCATGCTCACCCCAGGTGATGAAGATCTTAGTGCCGGTTACATCGTAAGAACCATCAGCGTTTGGAGTCGCCTTGGTACGGATAATACCCAGGTCGGTACCTGCGTGTGGTTCAGTCAGGTCCATTGCGCCCGACCAAACGCCAGAATACATATTTGGCAGATATTTCTCTTTCAGTTCCTGAGAACCATGAGCATTCAGAGACAGACATGCGCCAGCAGTCAGCATCGGAGCCAGACCGAACGACATGTTAGAGCCCTGAACCATTTCTTCCATCTGACCAACCAGAGTTTTCGGCATACCCATGCCACCAAACTCAGGGTTGCCACCCAGACCGTTCAGGCCGGCTTCGGTGTAAGTCTGATACGCTTCTTTGAAGCCTGGAGCCGCAGTGACTTCACCGTCGTTCCAGGTAGAGCCTTGCTCATCACCTTCGCGGTTCAGTGGTGCCAGAACCTGACTGGCGATCTTGCCGCACTCTTCTAGGATGGCTTCGGCGGTTTCAACATCAACCACGCCTTCTAAACCAGCTAACGAACTCCACAGTTTGTCAGCTTCAAAAACTTCATTCAGGACAAAGCGCATGTCGCGCAATGGGGCCTTATATTCTGCCATGATTCACCTCGTGTATATTGTTCGTTCTGTCATTGGCTCCAGCGACAGACCAATAAACAAAACGCCGCTATTGTAACGGCTGAAATTAAATTGCCTATACCAGAACGCAAAAAACCGCGTCAACACTGTCGTGAAGCGCGGTTCTTTGTGTCAGATCAAATTAGAACGCAAAGTGTTCTTCATCCAGATCCATCAGCGTATCCGCACCAGCAACCATAGTTGCCGCGTGGCCTGCAGTGCGAGGCAGGATACGAGTGTAATAGAAGCGAGCGGTTGTCAGCTTAGCTTTGTAGAAGTCTTCTTCTGTAGTACCTGCAGCCAATGCTTCCTGAGCCGCTTTAGCCATGGTTGCCCACAGGTAAGCCAGCGTCACATAGCCAGAGTACATCAGGTAATCAACAGAAGCAGAGCCAACTTCGTTACGATCCTTCATGGCGTTCATACCAATCTTCATGGTCAGATCGCCCCACTCTTTGTTCAGCTTGGTCAGCGGCTCAATGAACGGCGCCATAGCTTCGTTTTCTGCATTTTCTTTGCAGAAAGTGTGAACAATCTTAGTGAAGTTCTTCAGGCTTTGACCCTGAGTCATCAGTACTTTACGGCCTAACAGGTCAAGTGCCTGAATACCGGTAGTACCTTCATAGATGGTAGAGATCTTAGCGTCACGTACCAGCTGCTCCATGCCCCACTCAGCGATGAAACCATGGCCACCGAATACCTGAACACCCAGGTTAGTAGACTCAACACCCGCTTCAGTCAGGAACGCTTTCGCGATAGGAGTCAGGAAGCCAAGCAGTTCATCTGCAGCTTTCTTCTCTTCGTCAGAGTTACCGTAATGAACAATGTCATTTTGCATCGCAGTCAGGTAAACCAGAGCACGACCACCTTCAGCAAATGCTTTCTGAGTCAGCAGCATTTTACGAACGTCTGGGTGAACGATGATTGGGTCAGCTGCTTTCTCAGGCGCCTTAGGACCAGTCAGAGAGCGCATTGCCAGACGGTCTTTAGCGTATGCCAGAGCGCCCTGGAAAGAACCTTCAGCTGCAGTAACACCCTGCAGAGCAGTACCGATACGAGCGGTGTTCATAAAGGTGAACATGCAGTTCAGACCTTTGTTCTCAGGACCGATCAGGAAGCCTTTTGCACCGTCGAAGTTCATCACACAGGTAGAGTTACCGTGGATACCCATTTTGTGTTCGATAGAACCACAAACAACCGCATTGCGATCGCCAACACTGCCGTCTTCAGCTGCGTTGAACTTAGGAACGATGAACAGAGAAATACCTTTGGTACCTTCTGGTGCACCTGGCAGACGGGCCAGAACGATGTGCACAATGTTCTCAGCCATGTCGTGTTCACCGGCAGAGATAAAGATTTTGGTACCAGAAATAGAGTAAGAACCGTCAGCGTTTGGCTCAGCTTTGGTTTTCAGAATACCCAGGTCAGAACCACAGTGAGGCTCAGTCAGACACATGGTACCAGTCCACTCACCGCTAACCAGCTTGGTCAGGTAAGTGTCTTTCTGCTCCTGAGTACCCCAGGAAGAGATGGTGTTCATTGCACCGTGAGACAGACCCGGGTACATGCCCCAAGACCAGTTCGCAGTACCAACCATTTCAGATACAACACTGCCCAGAGACTCAGGCATGCCCTGACCACCAACTTCTTCGTCGTGAGACAGTGTTGGCCAACCGCCTTCAACGTACTGAGCATAAGCTTCTTTGAAGCCAGTAGGAGTGGTTACAGAACCATCTTCGTGACGAGTACAACCTTCTTCATCACCTACACGGTTCAGTGGTGCAAGAACGTTTTCACAGAACTTAGCACCTTCATTGATGATCGCATCGATCATCTCTGGAGTAGCGTTCTCTGCATAGGCTGGCAGGCTGGCGTAATGGCCTGGCATGTCCAACACTTCGTCCATCACGAACTTCATATCACGTAGGGGAGCTTTATACTCTGGCATAGCGACTGACCTCTTTGCCTTATTGTGTTCGGGCAGCTTCACGGCTGCTGTTTATTAATACGATGGTCTTATCTGACCACCTTTTCAAACAAGTGTTTGAAACATACGTTCGCCTACCGACATTGTCAAGCCTGAGGAGCATAGCAATCACAGGCTTTTTGCTGCGGCATCCGACGAAAAAGGTTGGAGAATAGATTGTCTGACAGGTCAGAAGTGACAATCCGTGCTATTTGGGTAAACGGTATAAAGAATGGATGACTAATGGATAGATCAAGGGGAGCGGCCGATTACAGCCCAGTTCCGGTCAACGTGTCAGACAACATCATCGATCAGATCACCGGCATTGGCCGCCGGTGGTGCAGAGATTTCCAGCAAAAACTCGTTAATGCGGCGTAAGCGCTGGTTCTGCTCAGAAAACACATCGGCTGCCGTTTGGCTGTCTTTCCGCTTCTCCGCATCTTCTGCTTTTTCTTTCTTCTCTTTTTCAGCGGCTGCTTTTTCCTCAGCACTCAACGACTGAGAATCTTTTTCACTCTCTTCCTCTGCCGTGTTACGTCGTTCACTCAGAATTTCAGAACGCGCTTCTGCTGCCTGCTGAGCCGCCAGAGCAGCAACCTGGCGGTCCTGCGTTGAAGGTTCAGCAGGTGCCAGGGCTGCACGTTGCACCCGCTGCATTTTCTCAAGCGTCGCTTGTGGATCGCCACTCACTTTGCTGACATCAATCGGAACTTCACCACCAACGGCGTAACGCACGCCATCCGGGCCTTTCTGGTAAGTAAAGGAAGGACTACCAGCCAGTTCGCCACCAACCGCAGCGTGAGCTGCTTCATGGGCTTTCACCTCAGCGTCACGAGCCTTGAGCTGACGAATTACCGCCAAATCGGCCTGTTGTTGGCGTTGCTCGGCTTTATCCTGAGCTTCTTTGCGCTCTGCAGTTACATCCTGTTGTGCTTCTGATCTGTCCTTTTCACCAGACGCCGTCTGAGCCTGTGCGTCATCTTCGGCAACCGGACTGCCTGAATCACTCTCATCAACCGACTCACGTTCAATCTCCTGCACTGGCTGAATCGGTTGCTCACTGGCACGCCGTCCAGCCTCGCTGATGGACACCGCATCAACCGGAGCAAAGGCTACCGAACCAGCATTTTCAGCATCCTCAACCGCCACGACGCCAGCGCCACCAGCGATATTCGCTGGTGCTGCAGGAGCTGTGATCTGGTTGGTGTTAACTGAAATCTGCATACTGGATTACTCAGTGCGTTTCTGACTCAGGCCAGAATCAGGCTTCAATATCGATGATTGAGCCCAATGTCTTATCAGCGGCCTGAACAACTTTGGCATTGGTTTCGACAGAACGTTCCGCCTGTTTCAGGTCCGTGGTTGCTTCGGCAATCTTGCCACTGCCTTCGACAGGACGAGTGGTGGTTGCATCAACAACCTCCTGCGCGGCACGCTTAACCTGATCGCTGCTCTGATTGATACCAGCAGTTGCGGTGGTGAATGCCGATCCTGCGGTGGAACCAATATTCATACGAACCTCCAGTCTGAAACTGACGACAATGTTTAATGATTGTTTATATTTTAAGCAGCCATAACAACAGAAGCCAGCTTATCGCTGGCTTCTGTTAGATCTGATAATTATATGGTTAAAGTTCTTCGCTAATGGTCGACTAGCCCGCAGTGGCGTCATAGAACTGCGCGTTAGGGTCGTCCTTAGCGGCCACCTTCAACAATTCATCCAGTTCTTTGGGTTGTTTTGTCACTTTGTGGTCTGAATTAATACCCAGCTTACGGAACAGATCCTGATCTTTATTCGCTGCAGGATTTGGTGTGGTCAGCAGACACTCACCGTAGAAAATTGAGTTCGCACCGGCAAAGAAACACATCGACTGCATCTCTTCCGTCATTTCTTCACGACCGGCACTCAGACGAACGTGAGATTTTGGCATCATGATGCGCGCTGCCGCGATGGTACGCACGAAGTCCAGAGGGTCCAGATCACCTTCCGCTTCCAGTGGTGTGCCGGCAACTTTAACCAGCTGGTTAATCGGCACCGAATCCGGGTGTTTGGGCATATTTGCCAGCTGCACTAACAGGCCAGCACGGTCTTTAACCTGCTCGCCCATACCGAGAATACCGCCAGAACATACCTTCATACCGGCATCACGGACATTTTGCAGAGTCTCTAAACGGTCTGAATAAGTACGGGTAGTAATGATATCACCGTAGTATTCCGGAGAGGTGTCCAGGTTGTGGTTGTAATAGTCCAGGCCAGCGTCAGCCAAGCGCTGAGACTTGTCTTCGTCCAGCATGCCTAAGGTCATGCAGGTTTCCATACCCAGATCCTTAACGCCCTTCACCATCGCCAGTACGTAAGGCATGTCTTTTTCACGAGGAGAACGCCATGCAGCTCCCATACAAAAACGATCGGAACCTGCAGCCTGCGCTGCTTTGGCTTTCTCGATCACCGCTTCGACTTCCATCAGGCGCTCTTTTTCCAGCTTGGTGTCGTAACGCGCACTCTGTGGACAATAAGCACAATCTTCCGGGCAAGCACCGGTTTTGATCGACAGCAGGGTACTGACCTGAACCTGGTTAGGGTCGAAATGCTGGCGATGAACACTATGAGCCTCGAACAACAAATCATTCATCGGCTTACTCATCAGTGCCTCAACTTCGGCGACTGTCCAGTCATGACGTGTGCCGGTATTTAATTCAGCCACCTGACCCATAGTTAATCCTCTGCCATCACTACTATATTATTCACGGAATGATACATACTAAGTTTTCACAGGGAGCGGTCAACTTTGTATCGTATAAGAGAGAACATCAGCTCATTTTTCACACAACTGTTAAATTACCACAGCCAGTGCGAACTTTGCCTGGAAGCGGTCGGTTTTACGCCTTTTCTCTGCAAACGTTGTTACAGCAATTTGAGCACGCCGGAGCCGGCCTGCAGCCAATGCTCAGAGCCTATACCTGCGACTCTGAGCACACAAAATCAGATTCGCTGCGGCCGCTGCCAGAAATCACCACCCGCTTTTGATTACAGCCATTGCCACTTTCTATATGCACCTCCGGTCTCGAACTGGTTACACCAACTCAAAGATAAGCGGCAATTTATCTGGTGTAATAAGTTGTCGGCATTAATGCTGAAACAACCGCCAAAGACGCTAGCCGTAGTTGATGGCCTGGTGTTTATCCCTTCATCTTTTGGCCGAACCGTAAAACGAGGTTTCAACACCGCGGAGCTGCTTGCTTACAATTTAAGCCACAGCACTGGTATTCCGGTTATAACCAATGCTCTGATCAAACTCCCGGCAAAGGACCAGCGCACGTTAAACCGCGCGCAAAGAAAACAAAATCTTCGCCATAGCTTGCGGGCCGGGAACCTGGATTTATCCGCACAGCACTTGTTGATCGTTGATGACGTGATGACAACCGGTGCAACCATGGACGTTGCTGCCAGATGCCTGAAGTCTCAAGGAGCCAATATTGTCGGTGGTTGGGCATTTGCGCGAACGCCGCCACCGCAGCAATATTCATCAAGTTAGAGAATTGAATGGCTTTGCGGCATACTGCGCCCAGTTTATTAATGCCTGTGAGACCCTATGACCAGCCACCCTTATAGCGATTTAACGCCAGAAAAAGTGATGGATGCCATCGAAACTCTGGGTTACATCTGTGACGCACGGGTTTTCCCACTGAACAGTTACGAAAATCGCGTTTATCAGGTTGGTATTGAGGAAGAGCAGCCTCTCATCGCCAAATTTTATCGCCCGGGCCGCTGGAGCAAAGAATGCATCCAGGAGGAACATAACTTTCTGCTGGAGCTGCAACAGCAGGAATTACCGGTGATTGCTCCCATCGTTGTTAACGACAAATCGTTGTTCGAGTACTCCGGCTTTTATTTTGCGATTTTCAAACGCCAGGGTGGCCATGCTCCAGAGCTCAGTAGCGACAATGATCTGGAACTGCTTGGCCGTTGGTTAGGACAACTTCACAATATTGGTAGTAGCCGCAATTTTATTCATCGACCCACCATTCGTGGTGCTGACGACCTGGTGTTAGCTGAACAGCAGGTATTGTCTTCTGATCTGATGCCGCCAGATTACAATCCAGCGTACACATCCCTGATGGCAGATCTGACCAAGGAACTGCAACAGCGTTACCAGCCAGACAGCTTCGCCTCTCTGAGATTGCATGGTGATTTACACACCGGAAATTTATTACTGCGTAACGAAGAGCTCTACATGGTCGATTTTGATGACTGCCTACAGGGCCCGGCGATGCAGGATATCTGGATGTTACTCAGCGGTGAGCGGCACGAACAACAACAGCAGTTAATGACGATTGCCGAAGGCTATGAAATGTTTCGCCAGTTTCCATCGCAGGAATTGCAACTGGTTGAAGCATTACGAACGTTACGTATTGCCCGTTATGCTGCCTGGCTGTGTCAACGCTGGCAGGACCCGGCATTTCCTCAAGCATTCCCCTGGTTAGAAAGCCATCAATTCTGGTCGCAACATATTTTATCGCTGCGCGAACAGCTTGCTGCTTTACGCGAACCGGCGATTGAACTTATTCGTTTTAATTAAGGAAACACCCATGAAAAAAATTCTGGCTATCAGCGCTCTGCTCGCCAGTTTCGGCGCAACGGCTAACGACGAGAAAATCCAGATTCAATTAGATAAGCTCTACATTGGTGGTGGCGTATCACAAAATATCATCGACTCTCCGTTTGGTAGCTCAAACCTTGATGCAACCGGCTTTTCAGTTTTTGCCGGTTACGAGCTGAACAATGATATTCCGCAAGTCGACACAAGCGTTGAAGTGGGTTACAGCCAGACAGGCGACTTCATTGGTAACAATGACATCAGCGGATTATGGTTGAGCGCGCTGGCACAAAAACATTTACCGGAAATTGATAATCGCCTTTCGGCACTCGCACGAGCGGGTGTCGATTTTGGCGATGATGATGGTTTATTTATGGGAGTTGGTGCTGCATTTCAGCTGATTCCACAATTTGATATTCGCGCTGAATACATTAATAAAGATGCGTCAACGGTCTATCAGCTTGGCGCTGTATACAAGTTCTGATCAGACAATGACGAATAAAAAAGCCCGCCTTTCGTTATGAACCGCGGGCTTTTTTATTTATTTCAGAACTTCACGACTGATCAGTTCTTTCATAATTTCAGTGGTTCCACCATAAATTCGTTGAATCCTGGCGTCTACATAAGCACGGGCAACTCCGTATTCACGCATGTAACCGTAGCCACCATGGAGTTGCAGACAACCATCAGCAACACGCCCCTGCATCTCCGATGTTGAGTACTTAGCCATACTGACGGTTGCCACATCCAGGTCACCGGTCTCAAATTTGGCAATACATTCATCGACAAACGAGCGGTGAATACGGATATCCGTCGCCATTTCGGCCATGCGGAATTTGGTATTCTGAAAACTCGCAATATCCTGACCAAAAGCTTTACGTTCTTTCACGTAGGTTTTGGTTTCTTCCAATACATTTTCTGCGGCGGCTACCGCTCCTACTGCAAGAGTTAAGCGTTCGCGTTGCAATTCGCTCATCATCACACCAAAGCCTGCGTCGACATTGCCCAATACCGCGGACGCAGGTACACGAACGTCTTCAAAAAATAACTCCGAAGTATCGCTGGCATGCATACCAATTTTTTCCAGGTTACGGCCGCGCTGGAATCCAGGGGTACTGGTATCCAATAAAAATAAGGTTGTACCGCGCGAGCCCGGAGCCTCGAGATTAGTTTTGGCAACAACAACCACCAGGTCACAATGCTGACCGTTAGTGATAAAGGTTTTACTGCCATTAATCACGAATTCATCGCCATCTTTTTTCGCGTAGGTGCGGATTCCCTGTAAATCACTGCCAGCCCCAGGCTCTGTCATTGCCAATGCTGCAACAATTTCACCGCTCACCATTTTCGGCAAATAACGCTGTTTCTGCTCTTCCGTTCCGTGATTCACAATATAGTGAGCAACAATATCAGAGTGAATCGCTACACTTCCGGCAAGGCCACTGCAGTTTGCGCGTTGAATCTCTTCCATAATGATCATGGAGAAATGAAAGCTTGTGCCATAACCGCCGTATTGCTCCGGAACATCAACCGCCAACAGCCCCTGATCTCCCATTTTATTCCAGACTTCCCGCGGGAAAATTTCTTCTTTATCCCACTGCTCGTAATCCGGAGCAATTTCAGTTTGCATAAAACGACGAACATTATCGCGAAACAATTGTAATTCAGCAGTTTGATCAGACATGGAGAAACACCGTGTAATTTTTTATTCGATTGATGCGAGTATCACGAATTTCTCAGTGTTTAGATATGCTGAAACTGCTCAGTCGAACTGACTAAAAAATTCAGTTATTTCTTTTAGGCGAAAAAAAACGGATGCCGAAGCATCCGTTTTTTGTTTGCGCATTTCTGGTGTCGCTTAACGACGGCCTGAACGACGCAGTGCAGCTGGAGTGTAGTCTTTCTGAGTACGTTCGAAGCCGAATTCATAAGAACCGTTTTCTTCGTTATCCAGACCCAGAACCAGGTAACGGCCAGAGTTCAGATCGTACAGAGTTTCTACCGCATACCAAGGTACCAGCGTATCGTAGAACATCATGTTGTGAGCTTCCGCAACACGCCACAGTTGGCCACGACCATCGTAGTGATCGATTTCGGTTGCTTGCCAGGTGTCTTCATCGATATAGAACACACGCTTGCCGTAGATATGACGCTTACCATCTTTCAGGGTTGCTTCAACTTTCCACACACGGTGTAACTCATAACGAGTCAGATCCTGATTAATGTGGCCAGCCTTAACGATATCATCGTACTTAACGTCACCACTGTTCAGCTCATAAGAGTTGTATGGAATGTACATCTCCTGCTTACCGATCAGTTTCCAGTCGTAACGATCTGGCGCACCGTTAAACATATCGAAGTTATCTGAAGTACGCAGACCATCGGACGCAGTACCCGGACCATCATAAGCAACCTGTGGAGCACGACGTACACGACGCTGACCAGCGTTGTATACCCAGGCTTTACGAGGTTCTTTTACCTGGTCCAGTGTTTCGTGTACCAGCAGAACATTACCTGCCAGACGCGCTGGAGAAACAACATCCTGCTTGAAGTAGAACAGTACATTGTTGTCTTTGCTTGGATCGAAATCTTTCAGCTTATTACGGAAAGTAAATTCGTCTTTAAAGCGTACCAGCGTGTAGTCGCCATTTGCCTGCGGGGTTGCCTGGCCCACTACACGGGAAACCGAACCGCCGCGGTAGCGAACGATGTGGTTCCAGATAGCTTCCAGACCATTAGCCGGAATTGGGAAAGGAGTACCTTCTACGTAGTTCTCCAGACCGTTACCACCCTGAACCAGTTTGGTATCCGTTGCGTTTTTCTTAGTTGCATCGTAGATGAACTGAGGGTACGCCGCAGAACGATGAGTTTTAAATACCGGCATACGATAAGTTTCCGGGTATTTTTCGAACAACGCTTTTTGACCATCAGACAGCTTGTCAGCGTATTGTTTGTAGTTAGCCGCAGTAATTACAAACTCAGGCTTTTCACCGGCAAATGGATTAACGTGTTTCTGACCAACAGTGTAACCAGCTGGCGGCTTGGTAATACCACCATTCCAGGCTGGAATTTCACCACCATTGCCGCCCATCTCAGCGCCGTTAGGTGTCAGAGAAGAACCAATCTTTGCTGCATCAGCAGGAGCCACAGCAGCATTCGCAGCACTTACCATCAGGGACAGCGCTAATACGCCGCCCCAGGTTTTATAGTGTTTTTTCAACATGGTTGTTAAACCTCAATATTCCTGATCTTCTCTTATTAGAATGAGTACTTAGCCGACAGGCTAATGTTGTCGCGATCCTTGATCTGGTTGTAATCACCGCCACTGAAGTTAGTGTAGTTGATATCAACAGACGTTTGGTTCTGGTAAACAAAGGTCACACCCAGACCAGTGGTCAGGCGATCATCCAGGAACTGAGCACCTGGCTCAGGACCGTTGCCTTTGTCATACGCGACAGATAATTTTGGAGAAACGTTTACACCAGCAAACGCGTTGTTGAAGTCCATAACTGCACGCAAGCGGATACCACCAGACACTTCGGTTACAAAACCATCGTCGGTACAGTTATCGGTGTTCAGATTTTGACCGCTACCCGGCGCAGTACAGAAGTTGGTAGCCGCGATTTCAGGCGTTGCAGTCCAAACACCATCGTTATTACCAATACCGTAAGCACCTGAACGACCATAACGGGCATCGTCTGTATCAGGCAGATCCGGGATATAAGTAGCACCGATTTCACTTACCAGAGCCAGACGGTCAGCGCCCAGAACACGGTCATAGAACTTGATGAATGTCATCTGTGCTTGCCAGATATCAAACTCGTCATAACCTTGTGCGATTTTGCCGTACAGTTTTTTAGCATCGCCAACTTCTTTGGCACGCTGCTGATACAGACGGCTATATGGCGCGCCAGTACCGGCTAACAGCAGTTCGAATGCATTCCACTGGATAGGCGCATCAGGCTTATAGCTGATTTCACCAGAGATCGAAGCACCGCCTTCGGTAGAAGTCGCGAAGCTGATACCAGAAATCTGCAGATCTTCAGGGTAGGCGATCTGGTAAACCGGATAGCGTGTGTCGAAGTCTGGATTTGGGTTAACGCGATCACCCTGCACCAGACCAGTCTGAGGGTCCGTCGCAGCCGCATAGTTAGTTACACCACCATTAATAAATGGCAGACGGCTATGGATGTTCATGTGATAGAAACCGAATTCAGTGTCACCCAACGCTTCTGAATACCAACGTAAGGCAATACCATATTGACCAGAGTCTTTTGGCTCGTCGTCACGCAGACGCTCAGTAACCGGAGCAGTACGTTGCGAAAGTTTCTTACCGGCATCGATCTCTTTCTGACGCTCAATCAGAATATCGCGTTCGTCGTTGGCGCCGCCCAGGATTACTGGTCCACAGCCGTCACCACCAAAATCATTGGTAGAGAAGAATGTACCACATGGGTCAATACGGGTTTTTTCCCACTCCAACTGGTAGAAGGCTTCTAAGCTCAAATCAGCCGTCAGGCCAACCGAGGTGTAGAACATGTTAACGGGTAACAAACCTTCTTTTACTTCAGCACCTGGCTTACGAAATG
This sequence comes from Bacterioplanoides sp., assembly GCF_965219715.1. Taxonomy (GTDB): domain Bacteria; phylum Pseudomonadota; class Gammaproteobacteria; order Pseudomonadales; family Oceanobacteraceae; genus Bacterioplanoides. Next base: position 4,134,654 of record NZ_OZ244785.1, on the reverse strand, counting down.
CAGACGCATCTACCGGGTTAATGCTGTTAACACCACCCTGGATAAAGGTTGATTCGCCCCAGCTAACAACCTGACGACCTAAACGTAAACTAACAGGGGTATCGCCCAGATAGTAATCTGCCCAAACGTACGCATCCTGCAGCTCAGCACCTTTACCGGCAGCGTCCTTAGTTTCCTGAATCAGTGGCTTAAAGTCAGTATCCTGATCCATGATTGCCGCGTCGTAGTATGCACGAGCACGGAAGAAAGCACCGTAGTTGTCATAGTTGATCTCAAGGTCAGAGCTCCACTTAACAACATGAGTGTAGATATCACCCTTTTTATAGTTCAGGGTGCCGTCGTCGTAGTTATACGATGAACCCTTACCCTTGTTGCCAGTTGCAGCGCCATTGCCAGGGTGGATCTGGTGCGAACCTGGCTCTTCCAAGCGCCAGCCAACACCATAACTCACGGTGTTATCCCACTGTGCACTCAGATCACCAAAATTAAATTCAACTGCATGCGCATTTGCGGCACTTAATACACCAATTGCAACAGCCAGAGGCAGTTTGCGGGCGTTCAATGTGAATGCTTTTCTTTTCATTATTGTCTCCAAATTCCGCTAACTCTGAGACCAGCGCTTATTGCGCTGGCACCTCTAGTACATTCGTATCTTTCACCAGCAGTGACTTGTATTCAGCCCCTGCATTATAAGCATCAAAGAAGGTCACAATCTGCATGTACTCTTCAGCAAAAACGTCTTGCGGGTCTGCTGACGAGAAGGTGCTGTGCGTGCCCTTCGAGATACGAACGTTCTGACGCAATACATCGCTGCTGGTCAGAATACCGGTTCCGTTTGGTCCTGGGTTATTAACCTTAACTGCATCAGCAACTGGCTTAGTCAGCTTATCGGTGATACCAAGTTGAGTGACTAAAGGATCGGTACCAGCAAGCAGAGAACGTGCACTTGGCTGTGATGGATTTAAGGCGTTGTTCGGTACAACCTGGTCAGAAAGCTCCGGAGTGGCATCCGCATTTTCTTTAAATCCACCCACATCTTCATACACCAGAACCGGCATCCCTTCTAATGTAGAGGTAAAGTTGATCGGGTCACCCGAGTCAATAGTTGCCTGGAATACAGTGAAGAATGTTTCCAGAGAAGCGTCACCTTGCTTCAGGCCATTACCGGCCAAGCCCGCAAGAATCTGAGCACCAATACCAGGCGAGTTCTCCAACAGCTTCACGATACCACCACCTGGGTTGCCCAGTGCAGCAGCTTTTACAGGTTTAAGGTTTGTGTTGTATTTTTGAACATCAGGATCGTTGTTAACTGCAAGGAAGGTCGTTCCAACAATGCCACCTAATGAGTGACCAATGAAAAATACCTTGTCAGCGTTGAAGTCATTAGAGTTATCTCCATCAACATCCATGCTACCAATCGAAGCATTTAAGTTCAGTAGATCAACAACAGTCTGGCGGATATGATCGCGGGTACGACCAAAGTTCTGTAGGTTGATATACAAATCAGCAGATTTTCCCACCGACTCAGCTTCAACCAATTTACCTGCATCGTCATATTTAAAGACCATTGCAATACCAGGCTTCGCTTTATCAGCCGCTGCCTTACCTTTAGCAATGTTGTTGTGACGTTCTTTTAAATCTTTCAGAGCATGATCAGGGTTAGCTTTCACTAAAGCATTAACAGCAAAAGCAAATGGGCTGGCTTTTTGTGCGATTTCAGCTGTTTCAGATGCAACCTGCTCGACATTAAACAGAGCTCGGCTATTCACACCAGCGCTGTCCAGAGGAGCAACACCGTGTGCTACATGGTCAATAGCAACCATAGCGATACATTGCTTAGCTAGTGCATTACCTACAAGTAACCCTGCTGTACGGTCAACAGTAATACCATGCTGGTAGATTGCTACAGGCCAACCGTCTGCAGGCTTCGCAATAGCAGGAGCTGGGCCTGCACCATCAGGGTCGCAGCTAGCAGGAGGTAATGTCGCCATCACCGGCAACATTGAATTACCAACCTTGTTTGCGAATGGGAAACGGTAACTAACATTGGCAGTGCCGTCTTTATCACGTGGCGCATCCAGGCCATTTCTCAATGCTTTAGAAATAGCATCGCTACCTCGCCACATTCCCAAAGCACCATCTGCTGTGCCCACTACCGCATCAGGGAGGTAATTCGGCATCGTTAGGCCACCCTGACGGATCGATCCACCCGAGGTCAGAGCATTTACCTGCCCTGTTACAATAGCTGTTCGTAAGCCTGCAAGATATTGTGGAGCTAACTGTTCGCTTGCCTTCAGGATAGGTCGTACTGTCGCACCATCAGTAGTTGGCAGAGTGCCGGCCTGAGCTTCATTAATTTTTACTGCAACCTGACCGGCGATGGCATCAAGTTGAGCCGCCGCTGCCGCTGCACTTCCACCACCGTCAACGACAGATTTAGTAATAGCGCCTTCACCAGTTGCAATATCGGTAATCTGAGCTTCAACACGTGGAGTAATCTGCGATGTCAGTAACGACGTAAATGGAACAGCAACCCCAGGAATTTCGGTATATGTACGCGCTTTAGGGGAGTCTACCAGAGCATTCAGACCAGGCAGCGCTGCTGCAATTTTACCGGTAATTTGACCTCGCAATGCATTCTTGTATGCGTCCGCAGCAATTGCATTGGCTTTTACCAAAGCAATAACATTATCAGCTGTATGATCGATATCGACATCTGGGCGTGCACTAACCGCTTGAGCAACGCCTGCTGCAACCTGTTTCAACGAAGCTTCGGCTCGAGCGGCGACAGCAGCATCAGTTTCGTCATCTGCCTTAGTAGCAATAACACCGGCGCGAACTTTAGCTTCCGCTTCCGCAATGGAACCACCAACAATGAATGTTTCAGGTGCAGCCATCGCTTTCAGTACATCGGTAGTACCACCAGTAGTAAATGCATAAGAAAGAATGATATCCCCTGCGTTACCACCCGGCTTCGACAAGCTATAGAAACCGCCTGCAATGTTTTCGGTTAATTTTACCAAGTCACGAACCGCAGAAAGGCGAGGAGAGAATAAACTTCCGTCACCTGTTAACGATGTGTACTCGGTCGGCTCAGTCAAGGGCTGACCTGATGAGTCACGCAATTCATTAGTAAGCGCAACCACATATTTTGTTTTAGGTAGCAATGGCTTTTTAGGCATAATTCTGAGATGCGGAACAGATTGACCTGTTGGCGTTTTCAGAATCACTTGACTCAAATCGAATTGAGGAAATCCAGGGAGACTTGAGTCTGGATTGCCTTGACTATTGAACATACCTGGATTCAGAGACTTCCTGATAATCCCTGCTGCTGCGGCAGTATTTCCAGCTGCTACAGCAGCCTGTAACCCAGCCACATCGACGATTGTACGAATGTTGAGAGGATCGACGGGGGTGGTTCCGACAGAAGGTTCATTACTGGCATTTCGCAGCGGGATCAATAAAACTTTGCCATTTGCACTTAAATCGGACTCAAGAAGTCCGTTAAGAGGAATGTCAATTGGAGCAATGGTGGAGAAACCATCCAGATCATTAATCGCGGTTTTAACCGGATTAGACTCCGGGTTTGCAATATCAGCAGTACCGTCAGCACCTGGGGTTACGCCTGCAACAACGCCAGTGCCGCTATTGGCTGCGTAAATCAGGTCATTCGCAAGTGGCAGCTGAGATGTTGCCGGCGAGAAAATTGGGCTAACAGTATCAGCGGCTTTGCCACCCAAGGTTGGGTCACCTGCCTGAACTGCTGTCTGATCGACTTTATTATTACCTTCGACACTACTGATTTGACAGCCTGCCATTCCTGCGGCGGTTGCTGCAATTGCAAGGCTGAGAAGCGTTTTCTTCACCATATTGCTACCTGTTCTGTGTTTTTTATGGTTATTGGTGCACCTATCGGAGCAGACCTGCCCCAAAGATATGCACTGACTATAATGTTGCCCTCTAACACCCTCATCACTCGAAAGTATGATTCAGTAGTAGAGGTCAGGTCATTTTGTATCTGTACGTAACACCACTTTAGTCAAAGATGCCAGCCCCGCCAGCCCTGCTGGTACCTTTTTCCCAGACACAGGCACCCATCTGCGAGCAATTGCTCAATCCGTGTACAAATCTTCAGCAACTACAATATTTCAGGACTATTTGCGCCACACTTCCGATCTTCAAACGAGCGTTTTATTTTTCTTATGGCTGTGAATTCATCAGACCTTGATCTAATATGTCGCCACTTTTTTGAGGTCAAATGTCAGGAGAAATCCATGTCTAAGCAAGATTCTGTCGTTATCGTTGGCGGCGCACGTACACCAATGGGCGGCTTTATGGGCAGCCTGAGCTCTGTTCCAGCGGTAGATCTGGGCGCGATTGCTATTGAAGAAGCAATCAACCGCGCAGGTATCGACAAAGCTGACGTTGAAGATGTAACCATGGGCTGCGTATTACCAGCGGGTATGAAGCAAGGCCCAGCCCGTCAGGCCATGCGCAAAGCAGGTCTGCCGGATGCAACCGGTGCTACCACCATCAACAAGTTGTGTGGCTCAGGCATGAAAGCAACCATGTTTGCTCACGATGCGATTAAAGCAGGCACCGTTGATATCGCCGTTGCCGGTGGTATGGAATCTATGTCTAACGCTCCTTACGTTTTAGAAGGCGCCCGTGGCGGCTACCGCATGGGTGCAGGCCCGGCTCCACAAGACCACATGTTCCTGGATGGTCTGCAAGACGCAGAAACCGGCAAACTGATGGGCGCATTTGCCCAGGAAGTTGCCGATAAGAAAGGCTACACACGTGAGCAAATGGACGAATACGCCATCCGCTCTCTGACTCGTGCTAAGAAAGCGATTGAAGAAGGCCTGAACAACGCGGAAATCGTTCCGGTAACCGTTAAAACCCGTAAAGGCGAAACCGTTGTTGATAACGATGAGCAGCCATTCAACGCTAACATCGAGAAGATCCCAACTCTGCGCCCTGCTTTCGCGAAAGACGGTACTGTAACCGCAGCTAACGCCTCATCTATTTCTGATGGTGCATCTGCTCTGGTTCTGATGCGTGAAAGTACTGCTGAAGAAAAAGGCGCGAAGCCAATCGCTCGCATCGTTGCCCACAGCACCAACTCTCAGCACCCATCTGAGTTCACCATTGCTCCGGTTGGCGCAATCGAGAAAGTTCTGGATAAAGCGGGCTGGTCTAAAGACGACGTTGATGTTTTCGAAATCAACGAAGCGTTCGCAATGGTTGCGATGATGCCTATCATCGATCTGGGTCTGGATGCTGAAAAAGTAAACATCTACGGCGGTGCTTGTGCCCAGGGTCACCCGGTTGGATCTACCGGTTCTCGCCTGATCGTTACTCTGATGAACGCGCTGAAAAACACCGGTGGTAAAAAAGGTGTTGCCGCTCTGTGTATTGGTGGTGGTGAAGCAACAGCCGTTGCGATTGAAATGCTGTAATCAGCTTTTCTTCAAAGTCTCAATAAAAAACGGGCACTGTGAAAACAGCGCCCGTTTTTTATTTCACTGAATTTTAGTCTTTGCATAGAACATCAAAATATTTTCAGCCACACCTAACTCAAGGAGCATCCCTGCATCCTGAGTTGGACACGCCGCTCCATGCGGCTGTTTTGAAAATACTTCAATATTCTATGCTGCCAGGCACACAGTCGTGTTTTTTAAAGCAGCAACAGGATGTTGCGGGCACATCTCAGGCACAGGGATGTGCCTTACGATGTGTGCGACTGAAAAATCACGACTGTTTTACTGGCAGCGATAAGCCAAACTCAAAACACAATGGTTTTATTACCGTGTAATAGCACCCGATCTTCGATGTGGCTGCGTACTCCACGTGCAAGAACCATTTTCTCAACGTCTTTACCCAAACGCACCATATCTTCGACAGTGTTGGTGTGACTGATTCGCATCACATCCTGATCAATGATTGGGCCAGCATCCAGCTCCTGCGTTACATAATGGCAGGTTGCACCAATGAGTTTCACTCCACGTTCAGCCGCCTGGTGGTATGGCTTAGCGCCGACAAATGAAGGCAGGAAGCTGTGGTGAATGTTGATTACCTGTCCGGCATAACGCTCACACAACTCCGGTGGGATAATTTGCATATACCGCGCCAGTACAATGGTGTCTGCCTGGTGTTCTTCAACAATGGCATTTACACGACGGAAATGCTCAGCTTTGTTGTCTTTATCAACCGGCACATGGAAGAACGGAATTCCATGCCACTCGACGAGAGAACGCAAAGTATCGTGATTAGAGATAACACAAGGAATATCGAAGATAAGCTCCTTGCTATGCCAGCGGTGCAACAAGTCAACCAGGCAGTGGCTCTCTTTACTCGCCATCAAAATCACTTTTTTCGGCTGGCCGGAATCATTCACGTGCCAGTCCATATCAAATTCCTGAGCAATGGGCTCGAACGCTTGCTTCAGGCCTTCGAGATCAAAAGGCAGGGAATCAGCACGAATACAGTGACGCATAAAAAAGCGTCCGGTTACCGGGTCTGAATAGTGGTTTGCCTCAACAATCCAACCACCATGACCTGAAAAAAACTGACCAACTTTTGCAACAATACCTACCCGATCAGGGCAGGAAATGGTTAAACGGTACACTCGTTCCATACAATTCCAAACTTTCTGACTTACTATATCTGTTTCAACTAACAGGGTTGCAGGATAGCTGCTTTAGTGATTAGCTGATATCAGCAGTAAGAATAATAAATACAAAATCCAAAGAGGGCGCCTATGTTAACCCTTCGGTCAGCTTTTCTCATGCTCTTTATCTGCCTGCCAAGTCATGCAGATCCAGTGCAACTGGAGCAACAGGTATTTAATCTGGGGACTTCGGTCAAATCCCTGCTACTAAAGTATTATCACGTCCAGGCGGATGAAGGTAACGGCGAGTTGATTATGGATCTCGATCGTCGCCTGCAGCAAACCCAACAGAACCACGCTTCCATTCAAAACAGCCTTGGCGGCCGCTACCTCAAACAAAGCCAGAATATTAAGACGCACTGGTCGGCGTTTAACCAGCACCTGAATGCCAACCTATCGGAAATTCGTGAGAGCGCCTTTCCGGAACTTCAGGTGGTAACTCTGATGCGTGAAGCAGCCAATGCCATGGTTGTGGAGCTGGATAGCCTGGCGCTGCTAGTGGCGCAGGACAACGAACTGCAACTCAGTGCCTCGCAAAACTGGGCCAGACAACAAACCCGGTTATTACAGCAAGTTGTCGAACGTTACATCGAACGCGCGGCATCTTCGATGGGCGCACCGCTGTCCGTTGATGGTCCGCAATTACCGGAGCTGATGGCCAGTTTTAAACAAGGTCTGGAACTGTTTCCACAAGGGAAAGCCGGATCGGACGCAAGCCGTTCTCTCAGCCGCATCAAAGGGCAATGGCTGTTTATCGAGAAGTCAGCCCAGGATCAAAGTGCTCGATTAGTGCCCTATCTGGTGATGCGTTATACCGACAGCATTCTCAACCGCCTACAACAACTGGCAAGCTGAATTACCTCACAACAATTGCGACACATCAGGCTCACTGTATTGAGCCTGAGTGTGTTTAATCGCATGGGAAAGAATCCGATCAGCTTCAACTGGCCCTAGCCGTTCGCATAAACCGATATAAATGTAATTCAGTAGCTTCCGCAAAGCCGCAGATTCAACATCAGCAATATCCATAACACCCTGTGGGCTTTCTTTCCAAAGCGTGAATGCATAAGCCAGGCGTGCATCCAGAGAATGACGCTCCGCCTGCTCTTGGGCATATTTGCCAATACTGCGTGCAGTGTCGCTGCGTAATGAGGTAAATATATCCCGCGCTACCGTAGAAAAAGCTGCCGACCAATCAGAAACTGCAGTCGCTTCAACAAACGGGTTTAACAACTCCAGCTCGGTTAACTCTTCTGCGTAGTTTTGCATATCAACAATAGGGTCGGCTTTCAGTTCTTTTTCTTCCAGCATCATGCAACTGATTAAACGCCGATATAAATTTGCACGATTTCCGGCAATGGCCTGAATATGATTACAAGCCGATAAAAAACCATTTAATTCAAATTGTGATTTATGTGAAAACTGTTGTTGCCAGCACCACATTGCTTGCCACAATTCAGCTCCCTCAACGACCTCAGATAAAACGGTAAATACTGCACGACGTTTATGTTCAATATTCATTCGGATACCCGCTTAACTTTTCTTCTGATAGGTCACATGCTGATGAAATTCCGGATAACCAATCTCATCATGTTCTGTGTAATCCAGGCCCTGCTGTTCATGCTGAGTTGACGCACGCAACCCAACCAACCGATCGATCACAAAAAACAGCAATAGTGCAACCGGGAAAGCCCAGAGAAATGCGGACAATATGCCAACTAACTGCACCACAATTTGCGACAGGTTAAACAAATCTCCTTCTACGAATAAACCTGCAGCTAACGTTCCCCAGGCTCCGGCAAAGCCATGCACGGGAATTGCACCAACCACATCATCGAGTTTGCGTCGCTCCATCCAGGCCGTGCCATACACTGACACTGCGCCAGCAATCAGTCCGGTAAATGCGGCAAATTCAACCGACATCGTGGCGCAACCAGCGGTAATGCCTACCAGTCCGGCCAGACTGCCATTAATGGTTGCCGTTAATAACACCGGTCTGCGGCTAATACGGGAATACAACAAAGCCCCAACTGCACCCGCGGCGGCAGCCAGTTGAGTATTCAGGATAATTTTGCCGACATTAGCGCTGGCTGCTAACGTACTGCCACCGTTAAAGCCAAACCACCCCAGCCATAAAATAAAACCACCTAAGGCTACCAGCGATAAGTTATGCCCGGGAATTTCCCGGACGCTGCCATCATCCGGGGAAAATCGCCCGGTACGTGACCCCACTACAATAATGCCCGCTAAAGCACACCAGGCACCAACCGAGTGAACTACAGTAGAACCGGCGAAATCAATAAAACCGAGTTCTGCCAACCAACCGGAGCCGCCATATAAACCACCCCATACCCAACTGCCAAACACCGGATAAATAACGGCAATAATCCCACATGCAGCAATTAAATAAGCATCGTATTTTGTTCGTTCCGCCATTGCGCCACTACAAATGGTAACGGCTGTGGCAGCAAACATGGTCTGAAACAATAAAATTGTGTAATCCCAGCTTTCTCCATTATTCATCGCAAAGTGACTGGCACCAATAAAACCGGAATTGTTTTCGCCAAACATTACGCCATAACCAACCAGCCAGAATAATAAGCTGCCAAGACAAACATCCATGTAGTTTTTCATCATCACATTAACGGCATTTTTAGAACGAGACATACCGCTCTCTAACAAAGCAAAACCGGCCTGCATAAAGAAAACCAGAGCAGCAGCAATAACCACCCACATGGTATTTAAATTCAGTTCCAGCACCTGCATTACTGAATTTTCACTGGCATTGGCCGATACACTGAATAACGACACAAATAATGCTCCGGAAACTTTTTTGTCAATCGATGACATATCCGTACTCCCAATGAATAATTGTTTGAGTTCAGCAACAGATATGCCAGAAAAGATACGCATTGAAATACGCAATTATTTCAGCCGTTATCACCTTCGTTTGACATTTTTGGGCACTTAAATCTTATTCCGGCACCAAATAAGATCACATTCAAAATCAGGTCTGCGTTATTTTTGTGCAGCCCGCCCTCTCACGGTATTATTTGGTAACAATACAGGAGGTCAGGATGGCTTTAGTGGTATATGACATGGGCAAACGGATCGAAACACCGATGCGCCCGGAAAAAAACCGCATCAACCCAACCGTTGCCAGCCAGGCAATCACTCCGGTCGCCGATCAGAATGCTGATTACGGCGATCAGGCCGCTGCCTATCAACAGCAGCAGCCACAGCATCAACCGCAGCCGGTGGCCTATGTCAGCGACATAATGCAAACTCCGGTGCGCTGGATCAGTTCCGGCGCCAATGTTGGTGAAGCCTGGCGCCTGATTCAGCAGAGTAACTTCCATCATATCCCGGTGGTCGACTCCGAACTGAAAATTAGTGCAATATTCTCACAACAGGATATCGTCAAACATTGCGCTAACGGGCCGATTGACTGGCAGAAAAACATCCTCGACTTCGCCAGCCGACCGGTATTGTGTATCGCGGCAGACGCTGATATCCGCCAATGCGCCCGAAGCATGCTCGATTACGACATCGGCGCAATGCCGGTGGTAAATCAGGATCATATCCTCAGCGGCATCATTACCCGCAGCGATATTCTCAGAGTGATAAGCCATTATGGGCCGATGGAACTCTGGGCCTGATCAGCGCATCAAACAACTATGGGTCGTCTACGCTTTAAAGACTCTAATAAGGAATTATCTATGGCACGAAACATCGAAGTCATTCATCCGAAAACGCACCTCAGAGTGCTGTCTCGTTACGAAATTCAACAACTGAAAGATTTCAGCGCTCCTACCCACGAATTACTGCGCCGTTGCTGCTATGCCGTTCTCAGTGCTGGCAGCCAGAACGATGATTACCTCGACCTGGAAAGTGAATTCAAAGACTTTAATATCGAAGTAGCTCAGGAAGAACGTGGCATTGTACTGAACCTGACATCACCACCGGAAAGCGCATTTGTTGATGACGAAATTATCCGCGGTGTTCGCGAGCAACTGTTTTCCGTTCTGCGGGACGTGTTGTACGCACAGGATTCCATCATCAAAGCACATCGCTACGATTTAAGCCGCGGTGAAGATATCAGCAACGCCATTTTTCATTTACTTCGCAATGCTGAAGTATTAAAACCAGATCGAGAAGCCAATCTGGTAATTTGCTGGGGTGGTCATTCTATTCCGCGCCACGAGTATCAATACACAAAGGATGTTGGTTATCAGCTTGGTCTGCGCAGCCTGGATATTGGCACTGGCTGTGGCCCTGGGGCGATGAAAGGTCCGATGAAAGGCGCGGCGATTGGCCATGCGAAACAACATATCTGTGATGGCCGTTATATCGGCATAACAGAACCCGGAATTATTGCCACCGAAGCACCCAATCCAATAGTCAACGAGCTGGTTATTTTACCGGACATTGAGAAACGTCTTGAAGCCTTTGTCCGTCTTGCCCATGGCATTGTTATTTTCCCTGGAGGTCCGGGAACGGCTGAAGAACTGCTGTATTTATTGGGTGTGCTATCTCATCCGGCCAACCAGAACGCTCCTTTCCCACTGGTAATCACCGGCCCTGCGGAAGCAGAACCTTACCTGAGAGATATCGATCAGTTTATTGGTGATACCCTGGGTAAAGAAGCACAGCAGCGTTATGAAATAATTATTGATGATGCAGAAGCTGTGGCTCGCTACATGTCACAAGGCACACAAAAAGTCCGCGATTACCGCAGCCTGATCGAGGATGCATTTTTCTTTAATTGGTCGCTGACCATTGCAGATGACTTCCAGCAACCGTTTGATCCAACTCACGACAACATGGCCGAGCTGGAGCTGAGCCAATCTCTACCTCAACATAAACTGGCCGCTAATTTACGCCGGGCTTTTTCCGGAATTGTTGCTGGTAATGTAAAAGAAAAAGGCATTAAACGCGTGCAGCAGCACGGTCCTTATCAGATCCGGGGGGATGAAAATATTCTTGCGGGTATGGATAAACTATTGTCGGCGATGGTTGCCCACGGAAGAATGAAAATTCAGGGGGAATACACTCCTTGTTATCGCATCGTCAACGAATGACGGTTGAACAGAAAATAACAAGTCACAGTGAAGGCAGAATAAAGCCCTGAAATCGCTTGCTCTGCTTCAACACAACGTGAGTATTTATCTGACCAATGTCCGGGCAATAATGAAGCAGTTCATTGGTCAGATCCATATACCGACTCATCTGTGCACAGGCAAAGCGCACAATAAAATCGCAACCACCACTGACGGTATAGGCTTCTAACACTTCCGGCATTTGCTCCAGCTGCTTTTCCACCGAAGCAAAGGATTCCGGTGCATGACAGCTCATCGATATCGTTGCCAGACACTGTACCGGTGCCGCCAGCTTATCGATATTAACAATACCCTGAATGCCAAGCAGCCAGTCTTCGTCCAATAACCTCTGGAGGCGTTGATGACAGGCGCTGGTCGACAAATTAACCTGTTCTGCCAGATCTTTATTGCTGATTCGTCCATTGTCCTGCAATAACGCCAGTATCCTGAGATCAATGCGATCAAGTGATTTCATACACACCGTCCGCCACAGTTATTGTTGTAACTATAGCAGGCTTCCGCGACTACCCGGTGACCACCTTAATGGCATGAGCCATCACATCAACAATACGCTGTAGCTGCTCACGGCTGATGATCAGTGGAGGTGATAAAGCCAGACTGCCAACCCCCGGCAGTGGCCGCGCGATAACACCGGATTTACGCATTTCGGCCACCACTTTAGCGGGCCACTTTATCGCCGGATCAGGAAGTTCAGCCCGCTGCTTATCAACCACTAACTGAACACCGGCGAGTAACCCGAGCCCTCTGACCTCACCAACATGATCGGACAACATCAGTTGCTCTCTGATCACTTGTTGAAACCAGCGGCCGTTATCATCGGCTTTTTTAATCAGCTGCTCATTTTCAAGAATCTGAATATTTGCTAACGCCACAGCAGCCCCTACCGGATGGCCTGAATAAGTATATCCATGGGAAAAAGCGCCTAACTTATCTGAACCCTGAACCAGAACCTGCCAGATCTCATCACTGATAAGCGACGCTGACATCGGAAAATAGCCACTACTCAAGCCTTTGGCACAACTGAGCATATCGGCCTCAATGTCGAAGTATTCACTGGCAAACCAATGCCCTGTGCGTCCAAAAGCACACACCACTTCGTCAACAATTAAAAGAATGTCATTTTGCTTCAGTAACGGCTGGAGCTTTTTAAAATAGTCTTTAGGCGGTGGAATCACTCCGCCCGCGCCCATAATAGGTTCAGCAATAAATGCGGCAATATTCTCAGCGCCTTCCTGCTCAATAGTCGTTTTAATTTCATCTATTAATCGCTGACAAAACTGCGCTTCGGTCTCCCCTTTAAGACCCCGCGTATAAAAATGAGGACATTCAACCCGTAATACAAAATCCAACGGTAATGGATAATAATTATGAAAACTGGGAAGCCCGGTCAGGCTGGATGTACTGACTGATGTACCATGATAAGCCTGCTGACGAGCGATGACTTTTTTCTTCGAAGGCTGTTGTTTTAAAGCAAAATAATGCCAGGCAATTTTTATCAGAGAGTCGTTGGCATCACTTCCTCCGCTGCCAAAAAATACCTTTGATAATGGTTCCGGCGTCAGATCGACCAGCTTCTTAGCCAACGCCCCCTGCCATGGATTCGTAGCATTACTGAAGCTGTGGTAATAAGACAGCTGCAGCGAAGCCTCTTTCATCACCTGAGCCAATTCATAGCGACCATAACCAACGTTGACGCACCATAAACCGGCAACACCGTCCAATAGCTGATTACCCTGCTCATCGGTAACCTCACAACCCTGTGCTGCAGCAATCAACCCCGGACCATCCGCAATCAGCTGACTGATCGACGATGCAGGGTGCAGCAAATACTCCGCTTCCTGTCGGGCACATTCAGACCAATAATTTGCCGTCATAGACACGCTCCTGACGCAGAATGAAAACGCGTACTTTTACCCTACCCCAGAGCCCGCCTGATTTTATTCGGATTATCATCATAAGTTACGCAGAAAATCCGGTGCCGCCTGGGTGATACTGGAGAGAGTTAATTCTTAGCTGATGGTAAATGCTTCCGGCATAGGCGGTGGGAGGTATGATGAAAACACCTGAAGACACACCAGCATTACGCATTCCGATTAAAACGCCCGTCGAAGACTTTTCATTGGGTGAATATCTGTGGAGCCGCTGCCAAACCGCGCAACAAACCATGCTCGACCGGACAATAGAATTATGCGAAATAAATTCCGGTAGTTTTAATAATCAAGGGATATCAGAAATTCAGCAAAAGTTGAAATCATTATTTCAACCGATAGCAGACAGTTATCAGACCATTGACCTGCCCGACTCCGAGTTAGTTGATGACGAAGGCAAAACTCAGACATACGCGTTACGCCCAATGCAGGTATTCCGTTTTAACCCTGAAGCCGAATGCCAGTTACTGCTTACCGGGCACAGCGACACTGTTTTTCCCACTGAGTCTTCGTTTCAATGCTGTAGCATCAAACAAAACCACCTCCATGGCCCTGGAACCGCTGATATGAAAGGTGGGCTGATGGTGATGCTACAGTCATTGTTATTATTGCGGGAAATTCTCGCCGACACCTTCACATCAGAATGTCCTCTTGGATTTACAGTAGCAATATCACCAGATGAAGAAACGGGGTCACTGGGATCGGCTGAGACATTAACCAATCTGGCACGCCAGGCCGATTTTGGCCTGACGTTTGAACCCGCTTTAAGTAATGGCATGTTAGCCGGGGCACGCAAAGGCAGCGGCAATTTTACACTCTGTGCATATGGAAAAAGTGTTCATGCTGGCAGAGATTTTTTCTCCGGCCACAACGCCTGCCTCGCCATCGCAACTGTTTGCAGCGAACTGGCCGCATTAAGTGATGAAGAAAACGGAATCACCTTGAACATCGGAAAGATCAGTGGCGGCGGCGCGGTGAATGTTGTGCCGGATTTCGCACAGTGTCGATTTAATGCCCGTTTTCAACATCAACACCAGCAAGTGACAATAGAGCAAAAATTCAGAGAAATTATTTGTCGGGTCGAGCAGCAAAGTCACTGCAAACTCAGACTATCAGGGCAATTCAGCCGTCCGGTAAAAGTCATGAGCCAGCAGCAGAGTCAGATGTATCAACTACTGAGACACTGCGGTGAAAAACTGAATATTCCCATTAAATGGCAGGCAACCGGTGGCTGCTGCGAAGGTAATAACCTCGCAGCTGCCGGACTTTTAAATATCGATACTTTGGGAGTCCGGGGTTCTGGTATCCATAGCGGTCAGGAATACGCATGTATTGATAGTTTTGCCGAACGTAGTGCACTTGTCACCAGCTTTATGCTTCACCTGCTGCAGCAAAAATCGGGATCATTGAACTCAGAGATGGAGCGACTGTTATGCTGATTGTACGCCCCGTTAAACATTCAGATATCGATGATTTACTGTTGCTTGCTGTTAAGGCAGGCCCTGGAATGACATCCTTCCCGGCAGACCGGTATTTGCTCGAACGTAATATCGAAACGTCAATAAACAGTTTCAGCCATGAAGGCTATGATCCTCACGACTTTTTCTGGCTTGGGCTGGAAGATACTGATAAAAACAAAGTGGTTGGCTGTGCCGCGATTTTTACAACAACCGGCAGCCGTCAGGCCTTTTACTCATATCGATTGATTTCATTAAGCCACCATTCCCATGCGCTGGAAAAACAGTTGCGCGTCGACATGCTGCAACTGACAAACGACTACACCGATTGCTCAGAGGTCGGAACACTGTTTGTTGACCCGGAATACCGTGGTAATGGCCATTGGCTGGCACGTTGTCGTTACCTGCTGATGGGGGCCTACCCAGAGCGCTTTAACAGCCATGTGATTGCTGAACTCAGGGGACGCGTTGATAAAAATGGCTACTGTCCATTCTGGCAAGGCCTTGGCCGACACTTCTTTCAGATGGATTTTACTGAAGCAGACCGTTTATGCGCTGAAGGTTCAAATCAGTTTATTACCGAATTAATGCCACGCCAGCCGATATACACCTGTTTACTGCCGGAAGAAACCCGTAATGCCATAGGCAAGCCTAATGATGCCGGTATTCGCGCTCAAGAACTGTTACACCAGGAAGGATTTCAGTTTGAACAAGTCATAGATATTTTCGATGGTGGCCCGCTGTTGCGCTGTAAGGTATCAGAGCTTAACAGTGTGAGAAGTATTCGTCGCACAACACTATCGCAACTTGATCAGTGCAATCCATCAATAATCAGTAATGGAAGCTTCTCCGGCTTTCGTGCCACCCTCAGTAGCCAACAGACTGATGATTCAGAACCGCATAAAGAGCTATACAGCCATCTGAATTTAATGCCAGAAAACGAAGTTGTGGCTATTCCCCGAACGTGTCAGCAGACGG
Organism: Bacterioplanoides sp.; assembly: GCF_965219715.1. Lineage (GTDB taxonomy): Bacteria > Pseudomonadota > Gammaproteobacteria > Pseudomonadales > Oceanobacteraceae > Bacterioplanoides. The sequence continues at coordinate 4,118,498 of NZ_OZ244785.1, read as the reverse complement.
GAGAAAAAAATGAATATATCTGATAAAGGTTTATTTATTAATGGCAATTGGCTAAATGGAGAAGGCCCTGTTCTTACCTCTTCAAACCCATCCAGTGGTGAAGTTATCTGGCAGAAGAATCAAGCTGCAAAGCATCAGGTTGAACAGGCTTTTGTAGCAGCCAGTAGCTACGTCGGTCGCTGGAGAAATATCGGTCTTACAGAACGTATCTTGATTATTCAGACCTTTACTCAGTTGCTGAGAGATAATCAAGAATCGTTGGCGACATTATTATCGAAGGAAAATGGTAAACCGCTGTGGGAAGCCCGAACAGAAATCGCAGCCTGTATCAATAAAACAGACATCAGTATCTCAGCCCAGCAAAACCGTTGCGCCGATACCAACAAGAATCCATATAGATTGGTTCACCAGCCACTTGGTGTGGTGGTGGTAATTTCTCCCTATAACTTCCCATTTCACCTGGCCAATGGCCATATTGTTCCTGCTTTATTGGCAGGCAACTGCATTTTGTTAAAACCAAGTGAGCATACCCCAGCCTGCGCTGAATTTATGGTTCAACTCTGGCATCAGGCCGGCCTTCCTGCCGGGGTAATAAATTTATTGCCTGGAGGCTCTGAGGTATCAGAGGCCTTATTATTACAGCCCGTAAATGCCGTGTTGTTTACCGGGTCTTCACAGACTGGCCGGATAATACACAAAGCCTTAGCCGGAAGGCCGGAAGTTTTATTGGCCCTGGAAATGGGTGGCAATAACCCGCTGATTGTCGATGCTTATGATAAACCATATTCAGATAATGAAAGAAATCAAATCAGCGACCTGATTATACGCAGCGCGTTTATCAGCAGTGGCCAGCGTTGTACCTGCAGTCGTCGACTTATCATCATTGATAACCAAGAAAACAGAGAGTTACTTAACAACTTGGTTTTACGTTGCCAAAAGCTTCGGGTATCAACAACCGATGGAAAAGAATGCCAGAGCTTTATTGGCCCGCTGATTTCCCCACACGCAGCAAATAAAGTCAGACAGCAATATCAACACCTTGAGTCTCTGGGAGGTAAAAAACTGCTTGAGCCACAAGATTTAGAACCAGACACACTGGTCTCTCCGGCAGTTATCGACATGTCTTCAGTTCCGCAATCAATAATTCCGGACGAGGAAATATTCGGACCTGTGTTACAGGTGTTTTGGGTAGATGACATCAATCAGGCAATCCAGCACGCTAATGCAACGCAGTATGGTCTGGCTGCGGGTTTGGTCTCACAAAATATTGTTCATCAACAACAGTTCCAGCAACATATCAACGCTGGCTTCTTCACAATAAATAAACCCACAACGGGAGCTCCCAGCACGCTGCCGTTTGGAGGAACCGGGGTCAGCGGCAATCATCGTCCCAGTGCTTATTATGCAGCAGATTACTGTGCATGGCCGCAAGCCTCTGCTTTAGCAGAAGCCATTGAAGATTCCGTGAAAATCAGCCAGGTGGATTTATGATTGAAGTGAACTTTGATGGGTTAATTGGCCCCAGCCATAATTATGCTGGTTTAGCCATTGGTAATGTTGCCAGCCAACAGCATGCACAGCAAATATCTTATCCCAAAAAAGCAGCGCTTGAAGGGTTAAGCAAGATGCAGTGGATGATTGAATCCGGTTTTATCCAGGGAATCTTTCCTCCTCATTTTTGCCCTCGTATTGAGCTGCTTCATCAGCTGGGTTATTACGGTAATCTGTCGGAACAGTTAAAGCAAGCGAGTGAAATTCCGGGATTATTAGCACGCTTGTATTCGGCATCAGCCATGTGGGCTGCGAATGCTGCTACCGTCACACCATCCTGTGACACTCTGGATAATAAATTACACATTACCGTAGCTAACTTGCAATCCAATGATCACCGAAAACTGGAAGCCGAACAAACAGCTAGAATGCTGTCAACGATATTTTCAAACAATGCTCACTTCACGATTCATCAAGCGCTACCAGAACTGAGGATTTTTTCAGATGAAGGAGCGGCAAATCATAACCGGCTGTACGATAAACATAACTATGTGCAATTATTTTGTTATGGAAAAAATTCAGCGGAACAGGTCTACCCGGGCCGACAAAGCCTGGGGGCCAGCCAGTCCATTGCCCGGATTCACCAGGTACCAGTAACCCATCAGGTATTTATTCAGCAGAGTACCGAAGCAATTAATGCCGGAGCCTTCCATAATGATGTTGTTGCCGTGGCTAATGCCAATGTACTCTTCTTCCATGAAAAAGCCTATGAGCCCGAATCACAAAAACTGGCGTTCGAGAAAATCCGATCGCTGATTGATTTCCAGCCAATAACAGTAACTGAACAACAGGTGCCATTAGAAGAAGCTGTAAACACTTACCTGTTTAACGGCCAACTGTTAAACGATCCAAAGCATAAAAATCTAATGCGGTTGTTATTACCGGTTGAATGTCAGTACAGCGTGAAGGTAAAAACCTATTTAAATACCCTGCTAAATGATTATTCACAACCAATCAGAAAAGCAGACTTCATCGATGTTCGTCAGAGTATGAACAATGGTGGAGGGCCAGCTTGTTTACGTCTGCGTGTTGCATTAACTGCCGAAGAGCTATCACAAGTCGACCAGCGATACCTGCTTGATCTGAATAAGATTGAACAACTTCAGCAGTGTATCAATGCTTTTTACCTCGATTCGATAGAGCCTGAGCAATTAAAAAGTGCTGACTTAGCCGAGCAGTGTCTGCTCGCCAGCCAAAAAGTTCATCAACTTATTCAGGCGTTCTGAGGTTGCTGTAATACGGATGAGGCTGCCATCAGTACCGATGTCATTGCCATAGATAACACAAAAACAGAGGCATCACTGATTTCAGAGCCCAGTGTATAGCGGAATAAGGCCAATAAACCAAAGTAACCAATAACGCTGTATTGCACCCACTGCAGGAATATTAACGGGTTGCCGCGTAAGCGGGCATAGTGGCAAAAAGCACTGGCGAGACGAAATGCCAACATGGCAAAGGCCATCACAACCAGGCCGACCAGTATAAACGAGCTCCAGATCTGCCACTCACTCCAACCAACAATTTGTGCTGACTTAGCAGGTCCGGACCATAAGGCATCCCAGCTTACTGCCAGAATAATACCCGCGGTTACGATCAGATTCTGGTGTTCTGATTCTTCTTCGCTTGCAAACAACTCTTCCCATAAGAACCAGGCAATCAAAGAAAAAGCCAGAACACCAATCAGCGGCGTTAAGGTTGGTAACGTTTGAATGCTGAAGTAAGTCAGTAAATACCCTGCCATAGGAAACAGGGTGTGAGTCAGAGTAACGCCGGCAATCCACAACCACACGATTTTCTGCTGTTTAAGAACCTGTGTACGCAATGCCGTTGCAATTGCTACATCGATTCCGATTCCCAGGCCCATCAGCAAACAAGCCTGAAAAAAACTATCTGATAGCATGGTTATAGACTCTCAGCCAGATCCAGATGTTTATTCCAATCTAGGCGCATATCCCAGTGATGACGATGTGTTTCCTGCAGCGGAGCAACACTATCATCAACATGCTGAAGGACATTGCTTGCTGGCGTTAGCACGGCATCACGACCATAGATGTAACTCTGCTCGTCTACGATGGCTTTATAAGCCTTATTCAATGCCAGCGCCCGCTCTGCAGATGGCATAATCAGCTCATACAGAGATTTCGCTGCTTCAACCTTTGTGCGATTAACAGTTCCATCGCTATTGAACCAACGCTTCAGCATCTCTTTATTCTGACGGAACTCGTCGCCACCACCAACGCGTTGCATATAGGTTAAAAATTCACCTTGCGTTTCACCCATGGTCGGAACATCTTTTATTTTTCTTAAGTCGATATAACCCCAACCCTGCTTCCCTTCTAGCTTACGCGCAAATGAAAAGGTTTGATCAAAGGTTGTGCCGACGGTCTTATGGCAACCGTTGCAGAAAGCCAGTTCTTCACGATTTTGTTGTCTCAGACTGCCATCTTTATCTTCGATATAACCATTAATTACCCAGCCAAAACCATTGCTGATACCTTTATCTCCGGTATACACAGTTACCGGCAATTTTCCGAAATCTTTTTCTTTAGCTTCGCGATAGTAAGATGTCGACAACAGGTTCTTGCGTTTAAATTGAGCTTTACGCATGTAACGTACTTCTTTCATTCTCGGTGCATTAAAGACCTGGCCGTTCTCGTCAACACCTATATAACGCACTGTATGCAAGAACTCTGTTCCTTCTGGATACAGCATCTTTGCCAGCTGGATATTTGAGGCATCACCAAGATAAGTATCACGAATTGTTATCGTGGTAACGTCATCTTTCAGAACACCATCGCCATCGATATCTTCTGCAATACTGTTCTCAGAAACCGGGAGGGTAGATACTTGTTTTATATCTTTTACAGCAATTTCCAGAAGCGCCAGGTTAGCGAAATAAACATCGGAGTTATACACGCCGTCAATCTCGCGAAAAGCTGCAGGCAGGCGAACCATGACATCTCCGGTAGATCCGTTTGTCGGCCAGAAAGTACTCGGGAATGGTTTGTAGTTAAATGCCACCCAATAACTGCCGTCTTTAGCAAGGCCATTTTCATGGAAGGCTTTATCGGGATAAGCCAGATCTTCGATTTTTGCTATCTCACCCTGCCAATCAGAGTCATTCTCAAGCTGACTTATAAACACTGAATAATTGTCTTTATCAACCCAACTACGGATATCATCATCAGATAATGTTTTTATGTATTCGCCTCGGTCAACAAACAAGTTTTTCCAGCTATTCACCATACCTTCATCAGAGAAGTCATAGCTGCCCTGAAGTCCACCATCAGCCATAATATTCGGCCTACCTTCCGACTTTTTGTAGGTTTGGTGGCATGCATAACATGGGTTTTTATTACCATCAGTCTTGGTATAACACTGTGGAGGAATCACTGCTTCCGGGTTATAAGTCTCACCCAGAGCGATGTAATCAGATGCAGGAATACCGGAAGAAGTGGTATTAACATTGCTATCGGCTGCTCCTTGATCGCTACAAGAAGCAAGAAATGAGAATAAAAGAATGCCTCCAAACGACATAAAAAAATACATTATATTCATGACATCAAGCTAATCTATTTCTAATTAATATTCTGTCATTATGATTTTTAAAAGTTTCATTCTTATTAAATACTAATAACAAAAAAGGCCTTACGTTTTACCGCAAGGCCTTTTAAGGAATCTAAATTTTATTTTTTAGGTTCATACATCCAAAGCGTATCATTATCGCGATTACTGCCAGCATCCTCACCAATCAGAATACTACCATTATTCAGAACGATAACGTTGTCAGGGTTTGTAATACCATTCACATCACACTTATCTGCGCCAGATAACTTGGTACGATAAGTAGAACCTGTTAGCACAGGGTCGATACGATTAATGTTGTAGTCAGCAAGAATTTTCGCACGATAAATAGTGCCGCAATCTTTAACACGACTGGATAGGCGGATATCTCCAACTTCATCAATCATGGTTTTATCGGTGTCGGCATTCCCCATATACAGATAAGCAGCTGTTACTTTCTCGTCTGCAATCAAGTCTTCACCAGTAACTGCTTCTTTTACACGCTTATGGTTAATAGAAATCCCTTCCAGTTTGCGCCATTCTGCTGTTGCACCGAGTTGTCGGGCTGCCTGACGAGACTCAATAAACGCTGAACGATCATCCATAGGCTTGCCAGCCGTTACCTTGCCACCGCCATTTTCTACTGTCGGATAAGTATGCCCAGTAGCCGGACGACCCGCTTTCACCCATGCAGCCCAAGCTTCAACATCTTTGACTGTCATATAGCTGGTCTTGCCATCTTCCCACTGATCAGTACCAATGCCATCGAATTCATTGATCCAGGCTTCAATCGTTGCATTATCAGACGATGCCAGAGCAACCCACTCAACGTCGAAACCCGTTGTTGCCGGATCATTCTTATCAGCATCCTGAGTCAATTTAGCACCGTACAAGGTACCTGAACTCAAATCTTCTGCAGTATCGGCAACGAATTTAAACAGAACACCGCCATCATCATCCTGAGATGAGTAAACCGTTTTCGCGTCAGGCATTACTGTTGAGTTTTCATGCTCATAGCGGCCAATGGTGTAATGTTTAACCGGCACAGGAGCTGCTTCGAGAGGTTTGCTGATTTCAACGATATAACCGAAGTCATAAGGGTTAGCAGGCGTATCAGCTAAGTCCCAAACGGCACTGGTACTGCCAGGTTTGTTCCAGTCCGGGTGAGTGGTTGTATCTACTTTTGTGCTGATAACCCACTCTTCTGAAGTCAATGGAGTACCCCATGGAGAAACGGAACCAAAACAGTTAGCACCTGTTCCTTGTACGGCCGCGAAATCAACCATCATCGCATCCAGAACCGTCCATTTGCCATTTTCTTTCTTCAGGTGCATACGGCTCATACCACCCGGGCGATCTTCCCAGTTGGTATACAGGTAACCTTCATTAGTTTTGTTTGGAATTGGCAGGTATGCATTGAAGTCTGGCATATCGGTTTCGGTGACTTCTGCGCTGTTATCCAGTTTGCGAATGCTACCTAACTTGCCTTCTGGCTGTGTGCCGCCATTTTTTGCGGCGTCGCCGTTCTGGCCAAGAATTTTGTATTGACCATATGCGGTCTGTACCAACTGCATTTCTGCACCAATAGGAACTGGCAGGTTAATTTTATCTGCAGGAATTTCGTTGAAGCTAAAGCCTTCGATAACGCCTACCGTACCTTTGTTATACGGCGTTGCATTACCATCCGTTTCGACGTTCGCACTTGATGGGTGCTGTGCGTTGAAGAATAAATCACCATTTTCCGTCATAAACATGCCGGTTACTTCAGCACCGGTTGGGACGGTTGCAATACGAGTTAAACGGCCAGTTACAGACGCATCATCCCCTTTGTCTCCCTTGTCACCAGGTGAGCCCGGAGCACCTGCCTGACCTGCTGTGCCAGTAGCACCATTGTCGCCATCTTCTGAACCACAAGCCACCAGAGCGCTGGCCGCCATAGCAATCATCAGCGCTTTATATAAGCCACTTTTGTTAAATTCCATCATCGTTCTCTCTCAGGAGCTAAGCTTTAATTCGGAGCCAGCAGGCTAAGAGAGAAAAGTGACAATAACGAGACACGAATATTTCAGAAATGTAGCAGTTATATTTCCACGAAAATATTATGCTGCTGATTCAGTAACGTCGAACAAATACCACAACCCGACGATTCGCGGGACGAAGCTGTTCAGCAGTGAGGTTTTCGGAGTTTTCCTTAGGGCGACTATCTGCAAAGCCGGAAGCTTTTAAGCGTTCTTTTTCCAATCCCTGCGACAAAAGATACTTTACGACATTGGTCGCACGAGCCGACGATAGCTCCCAGTTGGAAGGAAATTTTTCTGTCGATATAGGCAAATCATCGGTGTGCCCTTCGACTTCAATCATATGACTGGAGTGACTGGTATTGCGAATAACCCGACTCACTTCCTCAAGCAGAGGCAGCGCGTCGGTCTTGATGTCCGCCGAGCCAGAATCGTACAAAGCAACGTTAGCAAACTCGACTTTCACTCCCTTGTTATCGAGCACTACTGATAACTGATCCTGAAGGCCTTGCTTTGCAATATATTCATCAAGGCCCTTCTTAATATCAGTGAAGGGAGTAGGCTTATCTTCATTAGTGATAACTTCAGATAAACCTTCTTTCAAAGCCTCAACCTTACCCTGATTAAGATCACTGACGGCCAGGATCATGACAAAAAAAGCCAACAATAAGGTAATTGCATCCGAATAAGTCACCAGCCACGAACTGGCTGAATCATCAAAGTTTGGCCGACGACGGCGCAGCCCTCTTGATTTAACCGACTCCTGCATCAGAAGTCCTCAACAACCGGACGTAAACGTGATGTTGGATGCAGGTAGGCATTCAAACGATCCTGAATAAACATTGGATCACGTTTTTCAGCAAGCAATACAAAGCCTTCTGTAACCAGCTGATTGCGGAAATACCAGGTTTCCTGTTTTTCTGTCACCTGATTGGCCGCAGGCTTAAAGAACAAGTTTGATAACACAACGCCGTAGAGAGTTGTAATCAATGCCAGCGCCAGACCTTTCCCCAGTGCCGCCATATCACCGTTCATATTATCAAGCATAATAATCAGGCCAATTATGGTACCAACCATGCCGAATCCCGGGGCATAAACAGCCATGGTGTTGAGTACTTTTGCCTCCAGTGTATGGCGCTGCCAGGAGGCGTCTGACTCATCGGTTAACATCATACGAATATCGCTGTTTTTATAGCCGCTTCCCATCAATTCAATGCCATTACGAATAAAGTCATCTTTTTGTTCCTTCTCCGTAAGACTGCTTTCCAAAGCGGCAATACCACCTGAGCGATAGACCGTACTCCATTCAACAAAGCGCGCAACCAGTGTGTTCAGATGCTGCTGTGAAGTTGGTGCGTGGAAAAACGTTGCTGCCATACAACGCACTGCAATCAACACATCTTTGGTGGAATAACTGATTAAAGACGCGGCCACCGTGCTGCCTAAAACCAATGCAAAACTCGATAAGCTAACGAATATCTGATGGTTGTCTGTGCTGCTGGCAACAGCAAACACAAACAAGCTGATACCAGCAATAAAACCAATTAGCGTACTGAATGAAAACATAAACTGCTCTTCTTATCGTTATTCAGATTCAACAACATCTTCACGCGCAGGCGTCGCAATCGGGGCCAGTTCGTCCATAGAAAAACGGCCTTCTTTCAGCAAACTGCGCATTATTGATACAACCTGTTGTCGCGCCGCTTCAACATGGTCAAGCGTTGCTTCACTCTCCTGAATTTTGAGTTCAGCAATCACGGCTGTTCTTAATTTACCAGGCAATGCAGATAACACATGACGTTTAAATTCGGTCGAACAATGACACAACGCCATCGCCATCACATCACGATTCACTTCTCGAAGCTCATTGGTAATTACGCGCTCTGGTGTGCGAACCAAATCAGCAAACGTGAAATACACCTGACGCAAGCGATAGAAGGTTTCTGGCTTTTCTGATTTCAGTGTTTTGAGCAGGCGGGTTTCATCAGCGGTATTCATGTTATCCAACATACGAATCAGTACTGACAGGCCGTCTGCGGTTACATTTTCAAAAGTTGGTGCCGTCAGAGACTGCTTTGCCAGTCGATCCGCGACGTCTTTAAATGCTGCTAAAGGCAAGGTTTCAAACTGTCCTAATTCGTAAGCGACTGCAGCCTGATCTTTGGCTTTGAGGCGTTGAATAATATCCGCCGCACGCTGGGCTTCCAGCTGTGACAATACCAGCGCTTTGATACGAACATCTTCATCTTTAATAAGATAGATTACCTGGGAATCATTAAGCTTCTCCAGGAAAGAAAATGGCTTACTGCTTTCAGGTGTATCACTGTCAATCGCCAATACCATACGCTGATGGAAATCGACCAAGGAGGTTAATACCAATTCCGGTGACCATTCCATCTGCGTATGCAGTTCGTTGATGTGATGCCACTGCTCAGTATCAATAGCAGGCAATAAACTTTTCAGTAGGTTCCCGCCCATAACTTCAAGCATTGCAGCAACTTCTGTATCGCGTTGACTCTGAATAGATTCAGTCACCAGGCGCTGGAACAGCTGAGGTTTCGCTAAACCAACCGAGACCAATTCCTGTCGGGTTTCATTCAGCTTCTGACGTAGCTGCTGCATTTCATCACTATTGCCCGATAGCGGCATAACGGCCGGCATTGCCGATTCAGGCGCAACGGAAGATAGGCTTTCCGACGCTGAGGGAGTTTCTGACTTCCCGGTACGGCGGTAAAACCAGATGATTAACAGTATCGACAGAAGCAGGAACAACAGAACAATCAGGGTCCAGATCCAATCGGCATATTTCGTCAGAAAATCTTCTGCTGGTTCTGCTTCCGGTGTCGCTTCTGACGGTTTGGTATCGATACGGTTAAAATCGGTTCGTACGATGTTCAGGGTATCACCACGTAACTCATTCAACTGAGATTTGCGGGTAATCAGATTTTTCAGGAATTCGATCTGCTCATCTTTTAATTCGCGATCAACAACCAAAGTGATGGTCATCTTTTTAATGCTGTTGCGATACCCCAGCGTTTTTTCTTTTATGGTTTTAATCTTTTTCTGAGCTTCTTGCTTCAGCTTATCTGCATACTGCAATGCTTGTTGACGATCGAATTCAAGTTTTTCGACGATCTCCTGCAATGCCGCGATCTCTTGCTGGTTTTCACGCAGCAAAGGTAACTCATTTACGGGTAATCCTGGCAGTTCCTCCAGATCCGCAGCATCAATGGTTTTTACTTCTGGAGGGCGGACCTGAGTGGTTGTAATAGAAGGTACGGGAGCCTGAGGCAACACGGTTGCAGGAGAGCCTGAATCGCCGCCTTCTTTAACGACGGTACGGGTTTTTTGCAGTACTGCTTCAACCTGAATAATAAACTGGTTATTTCCCAAATATGACTCAATGTCCCGTGCAAGCCGGGCTTCCATTTCATTCTTAAAACGGGCTTCTTCCAATTCGTCTTTTTTGACAGGTACTTCATATTGCTGAGGCTCCGATTCTTCAGAGAAAGCAATATGGGAAAACAAAACCAGATTGAGTAATAACGAAATCAATACTTTCATAGTGAGTCTCCGTTATTGAATACGAGCAAGGCTGGTTTTTACCTGATCCATTTCAGGATCAAGCGACAGAGCCTCTTCCCAGCTGGCTTTCGCTTCAGGAATTAAACCCATCTTGTAATATATACTGCCCTTTAATGCATGCGCCTGAGCAGATGTTGGTAAGCGCTCCAGAGCTGCATTAGTCTCATCCAATGCTTTCCAGTATTCTTTTTTGTAGAACATGGACTGAGCATTCAGGATATGGCGGGTAGTTTGTTCAACAACCTGAGCTTTTTCCTGCTCTAACTCTTTGATACGTTCGGCCATTTGCTGATGATTTTCAGCCGGATCAGGCAGGTCTTCAGCAGTTTCAGACTCTTCGTCAAAGTCAACGGCATCAGACTCAGGCTGCGGTGATTCCTGTACTTCCTTGCCATCAGGTAACGCCATTACAAATTTAACATCACTATCGCCGGCATCCAGTGTCAGCAAAATGTCATAACCCGGACCATAACGATGAATGTGCATCAATCCATGTTGTTTCTTCGCCGCCTGGGCGACTTCTTCTTTTCTTTCTGATTCCTGTGGGGCGTCTTCAGTTTCCGAAACCCAACCAGAATCACCAAAGCCTTTTACAATACGGTTGTTTCTTTCATAGCTGCAACCGGACAAAAATGTCACCAGGCCGATAAATATCACTGTGATTAATTTCATAATAACGCCTTAAAATCTCAGCCCTAATGTCAGGTCATAACCGGTTCCACCAAATTTTCCGCTCTCTTCCAAGGTTGATTCTTTTTTCCATTTCACATCGCGAGTCGGCATTGAAACCATGCCAAAATCAATAAAGCCATCACTGAAAAACGGGAATTCAAAACCAAGGCGAAAAACGAGGCTATTGGCATCATTAAAAAATGACTGACCAAGTCCGAGATAGACCCGGGTATCAATGATGTTATCCAGACTAGGCAGATCAGCGATTATCCGGCCTTCAAGATTGACTCCGGACACATCGAAGTTGTCGCTTTCAGAAAAATTTCGGAAGTGCTCAATTGCTAAAGTGTACTCGAGCTTTTCATCGATGCTGGTTGCTTCGCGACGGCGTAAACCAAACACAGTGACGCCATCCACTTTTTCACTGCCACCGGCAATAACATCACGCTCACCGGTCACTCCCCAACTGCCAATCGTCAGTTCGTAGGTCACCAGGTCAAAACCTTCTTCTTCCTGCTCTCGAGTTGTCTTTTTGGAGTATTCCTTTAACCACAATAAACCGTTGTCACGAGCATCAACCATACGCAGGTTAATGGTGAATTTTTCATCATGAACCGAAGCGTTCCAGAACAAAAAAGCATCGGCACGAACTTTTTTCCCCAAACGGCGAAGCTGCTGGTTAGATTCCGCCGCATGAGCGATTTCCAGCTGTTCACCTCGTAGTTGCACCTGAGTCATTCGGCACTCGATGCACTGGATCAGTTCGAAACGCTCACTGTCCAACACCCGGTGCATCAGTTTATTTTCGATCATCAGATGCACTTGCTTTGGTATTTTTCGGTGTAAACGATCACCATTGTGGTACATGGCAACCCGTTTAATATTGGCATCCAGATCGATCAGCTCTTCAAGCACCAGTGTTTTATCGTCATCCAATAGCTGACTAAAACCGGTATAAAGAGACGACGGTTGCTCATTTAATTTGGGTAGTTGGTCTTCTGCGTGCGCAAAGGCGCTCCATATGCCGACTAACATCACGGCAATGAATTTTAGGGAAGTCATTCAGATTCCTTGGTCCGAAAATTCCTGAGAGATAGAGAAAGCATAGTTCATATTTCAGAAATGAAAGGAACGGCCGATAATAAGAACAATCGGAAATACTCTGGAATTACGGTGTGAAAAACCTGATTTACCTGTTTTTTTTACTGAATACTTGCACAACGATGGCAGCGGATCGCATTAACAACCAGACAATCATCGCGGTGTATCAACTTGATGATGAGGAAGGTGCTGGCTTCGACTTTTTTTCGTCAGAAAAACTTCATAAGTGCGACAAAGAGCCGTCAGGCCGATATCGTTCGTACAGTAACAACGCCGATGTTGCGGCAAGAAATTTTGAGCTGGCGCTGATGGCGTTTGAACAAAAAGGCAGACTCAGCTTCAGGCTTCTGTCTTGCGAAGGTAAAGCGATGCTGGTTGACCAGATTGGTATTCAGAAATAATACCGAGAAACAAAAAAGGCTCCCGAAGGAGCCTCAATTTTTGCGCGACGCAGAATTAATTCTCAGTCACACTTTTACCTCTTTAGCGCTTACACCTCAGTGGCATTAATGCGCTGGAACCACTCTTGTGGGCCGGTCTGGTGAACTGATTCACCTTTGCTATCTACTGCAACCGTTACTGGCATATCAACCAGATCGAACTCGTAGATAGCTTCCATACCCAGATCTTCGAAACCAACAACCTTAGCTTCTTTAATCGCCTGTGATACCAGGTAAGCAGCACCACCAACGGCCATCAGGTAGACCGCTTCGTTATCCTTAATCGCTTCAATTGCAATCGGACCACGCTCGGCTTTACCAATCATACCCAGCAGACCGGTTTCTTCCAGTACGGTGCGAGTAAACTTATCCATACGGGTTGCAGTGGTTGGGCCAGCCGGGCCAACAACTTCTTCGCGAACCGGATCAACCGGGCCCACGTAATAGATAAAGCGTCCTTTCAGATCAACCGGCAACTCTTCACCTTTGGCGATCATATCAACCATACGCTTGTGAGCCGCATCACGGCCAGTCAGCATCTTACCTGACAAGAGCACAGTCTCACCCGGCTGCCATTCTTTAACGTCTTCCGGAGTGACCTCATTCAGGTTTACACGGCGTACGTTTTCACCCACTTCCCAGCTGATTTCCGGCCAGTCTTCCAGGCTTGGCGCTTCCAGCTTAGCCGGGCCAGTACCATCTAAAGTGAAGTGTGTGTGGCGGGTTGCAGCACAGTTAGGAATAATCGCTACCGGCTTATTCGCAGCGTGAGTTGGGAAATCAGCAACTTTTACATCGAGAACGGTTGTCAGACCACCCAGCCCCTGAGCGCCAATGCCCAGCTTATTCACTTTTTCGAACAGCTCTAAACGTAGCTCTTCAGCACGGTTAGAAGCACCACGTGCTTGCAGCTCATGGATATCAATCGGATCCAGCAGAGATTCTTTAGCCACCATCATAGCCTTCTCTGCAGTACCACCAATACCTATACCCAGCATACCTGGAGGACACCAGCCAGCACCCATCTTAGGCACCTGCTCCAGAACCCAGTCAACGATGGAGTCAGATGGGTTCAGCATGGCGAACTTGGTTTTCGCTTCAGAACCACCACCTTTCGCCGCTACATGAACATCAACGGTGTTACCCGGAACAAGTTTCATGTGAATAACAGCTGGCGTGTTGTCTTTGGTGTTAGCACGTTTGCCATCCGGATCAGCCAGAACAGAGGCACGCAGCACGTTATCAGGATGAGTGTAAGCACGACGAACACCTTCGTTCGCCATATCTTCAACACTCATATCACCTTCAAACTTCACATCCATACCAATGGTCAGGAATACGGTTACGATACCGGTATCCTGACAAATTGGACGTTTGCCCATGGCGCACATACGGGAGTTGATCAGAATCTGAGCCATTGCGTCTTTAGCAGCTTTAGATTCTTCTTTCTGATACGCCTCGTGAACAGCGTCGATAAAATCTTTTGGATGGTAATAAGAAATGTACTGCAGCGCGTCAGCCACGCTTTGGATCAGGTCTTCCTGCTTGATCACAGTCGTCATGGAAGGGCTCTCTCTTGTTTTGGCCTGATGAAGCTAACCGCAATCTCAGGCTCTTACGGTTGTAAAAACGCCCACTAAAAAGTGGGCGTTTGAATGCTATCCGTATTGTAACCCATTGAGGTCTGACCTAAAACGGCCACCACTCTTCTTCTTTAGTACGAGGGCGTGCCTTAATTCCGCTCGCTCCCGAAGCTGGAGAAGCTTCATTACTGACCGGTGCTTGCTCTTCATCTTCCAGTGACGCATCAAACACATTTTGCAGATCTTCGTTTGGTTTCACCTCGAGGGCAGCTAACAGTCCACGGCCGCGGTGAATCATCTGTACGTCACGCAATTCCGCCAATGCCCGGCTTGGAGCAACCAATTGCAGCGGACCATCTCCCAAAGGAATTTCTTCTAAATCAGGGTCGATAACCGGCGGATCAATTTCGGAGTAACGTAAGTAATATACTTTTCCGGCTTTGGCTTCGAATGCGATTTCTGCAATTCGCTTGATCTCAAACCACTCAACGCCTTCCAGACCAAAAATACCGCGTCGAACCACAATATCGTATGAGCCTGGCTCCATCTCATACCAGGTATACCCACCACCTTTAATATTGAACAAACGCTCCCCGTTTACATTGAAACTTGGCGTTTCAAGTTCATCCATCGACCACTCTGTAGCGGGACGGTAAACATAGAGTAAAGCCGTATGTTCATAATCCCAGCGGTAGCCAACGGGCTTGAAATCCTGGCCATCCGGAGCTGCGACATAAGAACCGAAGTTATCACCGATAGATTGGTGAATGGTACAGCCGCTGAGGGCTAAGAGTGCAAGTATGCACCAACTAACTGACAATTTTTTTATCATTATTATGGTCCTGCCTAAGGCAAAATCCCGAAAACACTCAACAATACATCAATCTGGCACAATTAGACCGACCGCAGTCTGGTAAAGGCGTACCAAATGGGTTAAAACGAGCCGATGCATTGTACATAAAAAGTACGCGTTGCTATCATGACATAATTACAAAAAATAACAAAAAGCGATAGGGTCATTTATGAATGGCAAAGGGAAAAAGCTGCTACTTGTGACAGCGCTTGGAACAACTGCTGTAGTGAGTCCGTTATTGTATTCTCAACCGGGCAACGAAGCATACTATTCTACCGAAATCGATGATGCCGTCGCTCATGCCAAGCGCAACCCAATCGACAAGCGTTATGTTGGCTCGACCTGGTACAACCGCTCAACCTCGAAAAGCTTCCGCCTCCCGAAAATGCTGAACACCGAGATGGATAACGAGATGATTGAGGGAGCCGTTGGCGCAACGGCGGCTGGCGACGAAAGAGTTGCTGAAATTGATGAATCGGTTATTCAGGTTGACCTGGGACATACCATCGATAACGAAAGTCTCGAAGAGGCCAGGCCAGTTCAGTCAGCTGAAACACCGGTTCAGAAGGTAGATTTGTCAGAAGCAGAAGTGTACATTCCTGTCACCACTTATTCAGGGCAAGGCTTTTCTGGAACAGCAACTGACATCCGCTCAAGCGTTAGCATTAGTGCCGAAGCTCGCCCCTGATATTGTCAGTTAAGAATAATAACGAGGTGCAGTATGAAAAAGATCACACTGTTTATCGCAATCGCGATCCTGAGTTCTAAAGCGTTCGCTGTTTCGCCACAGCATGACGAATATTATTCTGATGATATTTTTACAGCGATCGAAGAAGCCAAGCACCGCACTCACCATTACAACTACAGTCGGCATAAGCGATATAACCGTACGACTTCACAGAGTATCGACATCCCACGCCTACTCAATTCAGAAATGGATGAACAAGTTATCGAAGGAGCAGTTGGTGCAACAGCAAGTGGTGACAACCGAATTAATGAAGTCGAAGAACCAGTTCGCCAAGCCAATCTCGGACAAACAATTAGCTCAGAAAAATTGAGTGTGGAACAACAGTCCAGCAAGGACAATAGAGCTCAAAAGGTTATTCAGAGTGGAACCACTACTTATATTCAAAGCATCAATTATTCTGGCCAGGAATTTACAGGTTCGGTTAACAATATTCGCGCAGATGTGTCCGTAAGCGCAACAGCTCGCCCTTAAAGCCTAGCTTTCACTTTCTCTCGAGCGACTGCGCCTAACATCAGTAGTGCGCTATCTTGCTGCCACTCCTGGCGAAAGGATGAAGGTAACTCTTTCGAAGCCAGTTTCATTTCTGTCCCCAGCTTATCAATTAATGACAGCGAACTCTGACTGAAATAGTCAGGGGATTCATGGTAAGACTCAATCAACGCCGAAGCTGAGTTCGCTAGCATCGATTTTAAATGAGAGTCCGACAACGTCCTGATTAGCCAACCTGCATAGCTCAAACTGACCATCACGTCTTCCCAATACCTGAACGGCTTAAATGCTCTCTGATGTGCATCAGCGAGGTAGTAATCAGGCTCACAGGTACAGTGATCAAATACAACTGGAGTGTGCGGAACATCCTTTAGAAATGCTTGTTGTTTTGTGGAGTTCTGAGGAGTAAAGCCCTCGTCCGACGTCAAAACCTTAAGGCACACCAGCTGAGAATCTTGATTATTAGCAAGCACATAAACGGAGTCTAATAGCCCACGCTCCAGCAACATAACATGTGACTTAGTGCCACAAACAATTTGACCCTCCCCTCTCTGACTGACGGAAGTTTCAAAGTCTCTGGACGAACGAATACCTTTCTCAGAAGCTGCAAAAGCCGCGAATTGATCGTTCTCTAATACAGGATCTAGGCGGCGAACCGCGCACTGATAACCAAAGAAAAACGCAGTTGAAAGAGTGTCACTTAAGTGACCGCAAGCCAGAGCGGCTTCTGCGAGAGGCAAAGAGCGCAGCTGCTGAGACATAATCTCAGTCAGCTGCTGTTTATTAGCAGTGGAAATATTACAACCAGGCAGGTCCGCCAACGATTGCAACAATTGCGCTCCCGATACCATTATTGAGCGGTACCACCCAGAGCGTTCTGGATACGGTCAAGACGGATCTGAATATCTTCAATCTCCATTCGCATGTCACCCAAATCTCCACCAAGCTTCAGTTTTGCGACCTTAGCATCCAGCGCCTGAATAGTTTCGCTGTTTTGACTGATACTCAGCTGTGCTGTCGCCAGATCTTCACCTGAAGCTTCCACTTTCTTAATACGCGAAGATAAAGCGGAAGTTTTAGAGTTTAATGCCTGAGTCAGCTCTGTTTTCGCCGCTGTGATAGCAGACTTGTTCGCTTTATCCGCAGCTACCTGCTTTTTAGATACAGCAGCAAGAGAGGATTTTACCGACTTAATCGCTTTGTCGTTACTGGCGATATTTGCCTTGTTACGTTTATTAGCAACGTCCCAAAGCTTACGGATCTCTTTATTGTTTTCTTTGACCAATATTTTTAACGCATCAACCGACAGGTTGGCATTTTCACCGGTCGCGGACAGCTGGTCATTCAGCTTCTGTAAGTTCTTACCCTGATCGGTAATAACCACCTGCGCCTGGTTTAATTGCTTTTGCACAATCTGTAGCTGCATAAAGAGAAACGCTGCAGCTGCTCCCATAACAATCGCTACTACCAGAGCAATAATCGCAACGGTTTGTTTCGCCGGTTGTGCTGGTGCAACCGCAGTTTTCGCAACCGCAGCACGCTGTGCAGCCTGACGGCGAGCAGCCATCTGACGCTTACGCAGCTCAATATCTTCGGCGGATGGTTTCATATCAGGAACGATAGGTTCTTTTTGCTTTTCCATGGTTCACAACTCGTGGTAGCCGCCAGCTTACTGCTGGTCTGTGTAATTTTGCTACGAATAGTAACCTAGAGAGACAAGCGGTTAAACATACACAAGTCTCAGAATTAGCAAAATGTGCGACCAATCAGCGAAGAAGGCTAAAACCATACAATTTTCATGCGTAGCAAGCCCTATAGTCCGGTGCTATCATTGCTCGACTACTAAAAAAGAGAGTTGAATTCGCTTCATACTCTCCCCATATATAGTGGACCCGTATTCCCCCGAATTGGGTTTGCAACCGACTTAGCAAAGATAATGGAGACTCACAATGGCATTCGAATTACCGGCTCTGCCGTACGAAAAAAATGCTCTGGAACCACACATCTCTTCAGAGACTCTGGATTTCCACCACGGCAAACACCATAACACTTATGTGGTAAAACTGAATGGTCTGATCGGTGGTACTGAGTTTGAAGGTAAGACTCTGGAAGAAATCGTAAAAACTTCTTCTGGCGGTATCTTCAACAACGCTGCGCAAATCTGGAACCACACTTTCTACTGGAACAGCCTGAGCCCTAACGGTGGCGGCGAACCAACTGGTGCTGTTGCTGACGCTATCAATGCAGCGTTTGGTTCTTTCGAAGAATTCAAAGCCAAGTTCAACGAAATGGCTGTGAACAACTTCGGTTCAAGCTGGACCTGGTTGGTTAAAAAAGCTGACGGTTCTCTGGATATTGTTAATACGTCTAACGCAGCAACACCGATCACTGAAGAAGGTGTTACTCCACTGATCACTGTTGACCTGTGGGAACACGCTTATTACATTGATTATCGCAATGTTCGTCCAGACTACCTGAACGGTTTCTGGGCCCTGGTAAACTGGGAATTCGCGAACGCTAACTTCGCTTAATTCTGATCCAGAATAAAAAAGGAGCTGCGGCTCCTTTTTTATTGCCCTTAATATTTTGCTGATAAGTAACTCATGTCTGACTTTAAACTGCTACTGGCATCAAGCTCTCCTTTCCGTCGCCAGGTTCTGAACAAACTTCGTATCCCGTTTGAATGCGCCTCGCCAGACATTGATGAAACACCACTCCCAAGAGAAAAACCGCAGCAATACGTCGAGCGCCTGGCTGTCGAAAAAGCTCAGGCATTGGCCGAGCAATTTAATGATCACTGGATTATTGGCAGCGATCAATGCAGCGTTGTCGACGGCAAAATCTGTGGTAAACCTCATACAGTCGAGAAAGCACAACAACAGCTGAAGTTGAGCAGCGGTAAAGCGGTTCACTTTTATACGGGGATCTGCTTATTAAATGCCAAAACCGGAGAGCATCAGAGTGTTACTGAACCCTTCTCAGTACATTTCCGCGAATTAGATGACGAAGAAATTAAGCGTTATATCGAGCTGGAAATGCCACTCAAGTGCGCAGGAAGCTTTATGGTCGAAGGCCTTGGCATCAACTTATTTGAGAAGCTTGAAGGTCGTGATGAGAACAGCCTGATTGGCTTACCGCTGATTGCACTTTTGCAATTGATGAGAAGTGCCGGACTAAATCCATTAGCGCTGGCTCAGCCGGATAACTGATCAGCAAAAAAAGAAAAAGCCGGTATTAACCGGCTTTTTACGTCAGGGAGAACACTAAACTCGCTTACCGGGCGGCCGGTAAACCTTTGAACAGTTTCTCCATTCGTGAGTTAACATCATCAACACCGACGTCATCAGAAATGGTGAACTCCCAGATACCGTTGAGCTTATCTGTTGTTAACTGCTTCGCTTTGCTCGCTTCAACCACAATCGTAGGACGCAGGAAAACCATCAGGTTACTTTTTACCTGCTCGGTAGAGCTGGAGCGGAACAACCAACCCAATAGAGGGATATCACCGAGCAGAGGAACTTTGCTTTCCACTTCACGAACGTCGTCACGAATTAAGCCACCCAATACGATAGTCTCTTCGTTTTCCGACAAAATCATAGTTTTGATCGAACGCTTATTGGTAATCAGATCGGCACTGCCGTTCACACTGGTTTGAGACACAGATTCCGCGGTTGCTTCAACCTCTAAACGAATGGCTTCGCCATCGTGAATGTGTGGCTTAACCTTTAACGTAATACCAATGTCTTCACGAGTGATCGTGGTAAACGGATTGGAGTTATTATTCGATGCGGTCGATCCGGTACGGAAAGGAACGTTCTGACCGACAATAATCTCAGCTTCCTGGTTATCCAGCGTCATGATGCTTGGTGTCGACAGCAGGTTCGTGTTGGTATCACTTTGCAGCGCCTGAATAACGGCACCAAAAGAAGCCTCACCGTCTTTTTCCTGATACGCACCTAACGTTAAGCCAGCACCCAACGCAGCGGCCGGATTACCACTGGCAACCGAACCCGCAATGGTCGATAGCGACGGACCAGCATTGCTGAAGTTGGTGCCGCCAACAGGGTTGTCTAAATCGCCAACAGCCCACTGGACACCCAAAGCGTCATTCACGTTACCAGTTACTTCAACAATTGCAGACTCAATTAACACCTGAGCACGACGCACATCGAGTGACGACACCAGCTCTTTAATTTCTTTCATTAACGAAGGCTCGGCGCGCACAACCAGAGCGTTTAACTCTTCATCAGCGTGAATACCCGCCTTACCTTTTGCCTGGTTAGCATCTTTGCCGCCAGCCGGCGCTTCAGATAATAAGCCCTTCAGCAGCTCTGCCAGTTTCTTGGCATCGGCGTATTGCAGACGCATCACCTGGGCGCTGCCACTGAAATATGAAGGCTGATCCAGCTCTTCAATCAGTTTACGTACGCGGGCGCGCGCGCTTTTTTCACCTTTAATAATCAGACGATTACTACGCTCATCAGCCACCACACGGATACTGCCTGAGGTGCGGCCCGCATTGCTATTTCCTTTGGCCACTTTTGAAGGGTCCAGGTTCTGCAACATGGTAACCACATTACCCACCCAGGCCTCTTTCAACTGAATCACTTCAAGTTCTTCAACACCCTGTTTATCCAGACGTTCAATAATCTGTTCGATACGACGAATGTTAGAAGCATGATCAGAAATGATTAAAGCATTAGCGGATTTCACACCTGCCAGGTGACCGTATTTAGCCACCAGCGGACGCAAGATAGGAACCAGGTCCAGTGCCGGGGTGTTTTTGATACCAATAACCTTGGTCAGCATTTCCTGGCTTTCATCAGCAATCTGCGCTTCGATGTCGCGTCCCTGCTGCTTAATTTCATTCTGCTGAACAACTAATACCACTTCACCGGCTGGTACAGCGGCATAACCATGTACCTGTAACACCGACAAAAACAGCTCATAAACCCCAGCCTGATCGACCGGTTCGCTGCTCAGTACGTTCACTTTGCCTTTAACCCGTGGGTCAATCACAAAACTCTTACCCGTGATGTCGGCAACCTGGCTGATAAAGGCACCGATATCAGCGTCCTTCAGATTAATTTGCCAGTTTTCCTGAGCCTGTACCGGATTGAGAAAGCTCAGCAACAATAATGAAGCGACTAAAAAACGCTTAAACACACCCATTTCCTTTAATTAAGTTTGTGATTAACCACGAAACGATTATTACCACGCTGCACTTCAATTCGTGCATTACCAGAGCTGGAAAGCTGTTCCAACACAGATCTGTCCGCGTCCAGATCACCCAGTCGCTGGCCATTAACTGACAATACGATATCACCCGGCACCAGCTGTAAAGCAGTGAGCATAGAGCCCGGTTGCACCTTATACCCCTGACCGGCTCCGGCTGACCGAAGCCCCAACTCACGAATGGCACCTTCAGGATCGCTGGCCATTTCAGCCGATGCTAACTCCATAAAATCCGATGCAGAACGAACTTTGCCAAAACGCTCACGTAATGAACCTGATCGACGGCTGGCGGGTTTCGGGGCAGCAACAGAGCGTGCGTTGATACCGGATTTTTTTGTTTCTTCGAACTTCAGCGTTTCAAGCTTGCCGTTGGTATCCAGAACCACTTTGTCATGCTGAACACCGGCCAACTTGGTACGCCCCTGAATCGTGTCACCAATGCGGTAAAAGTCTCCTCGACCGCTTTGTGGTGCAATAATGGCGCTAGACTGCTCGGCATCCGACGATTTATTGATGCCCAGTAAACGTAGACGCAAGCGGGTAACAGGCGCATCCACCACCTGAGTCTGGGCCTTCACAGGCTCTTCAGTGGCAACACCAAATAAATGATAATCCGCCGTGCCACGAATGCCGGAAACCTGCGCTCCGCCACTGCCTTGCGTGGGTGCCATAAGCGACAGTGGTTCAGGAGCAACAATCATCCACACCAGTGCCGCAGCCTGAACGGCCAGCAATATCGTAAACAGCAATTTTCCCAGCACTAAGACCAGCTTTTGCCACGATGCAAGCGGCACACTGGCTGGCGCATTTATTTCCGCGCTCACAACCAAACTTCACTCCTTCAGAAAGCGCCCAAGGTTATAGAATCTTCCGGGACACTTCAAAAATTACTGTTTCCTCGGTGGCCTCTGCCGGCCATTTTTGTCCGAGAATATCCAGGAAGCGACGACGGATAGCGACACCTCCCCAACCATCGTTCTGGATAAACGCCTGACCAATAGGCAGGCCTTCCTGAGTTTCAATATTTAATACCGACTTGTCAGATTCGCGTTTCAACAAACCGACCAACAGTGGCAGTTCCGCCTGAACCGGTTTGCCATCCACCGGAAAACCAACATCACCACCGGAAAATATCAGCTGGCCATCGAGTTGATTAATCTGACGTGATTCAATATCCAGCTGCGCGGTTAAACCGGTGACCTCAAAATCACCTTGTAACGATGCACGCCCCTGACGTAACAACGGCTGCAGATGTTTAGACGATAAAAAGCCCGTTGTGTTCATCACATGTAACTGACGGTCGGTTCCCATCATGACCTGACCATTGAGCTGGACACCATTGCCACTGACATCCAGATTCAAATCAGCATTAGCCGTTAATAGTTTCCATGGGCTTAGTTGCCAGTGAACATCAAGCAATCCCAGCTGCGGGTCTTGTACGCGCACCTGTCCATCCCAGACAGTGCCGGAAATCTGTTTGATATTAACGGGTAAATTAGCAGCCTGAGGCTCAGCAAAACGCCAGATGAAATGCAGAGGTGTGGTTACAGCAAGCGCAATCGTGAAAACAAATAAGCCCAGTAACACATACCAACGGGCTGCCCAAATGGCCTTAAACATGGTGAAAATTATTATCCGTATCGAATCGTGCGGGACATTCTACTGAACAGGAACATAAAGTGTAATGGGGCATTATGACAGTCCTGTAAAAAAGCGTAGGGCTGTCTCAGATTGGCCAACCGTTATTTCATCAGCCATCACAATCAAGCCAAATTAAGTGCAATTGATAAACATTCCGCCACAATCTAAGACCGATGTACCATTGAGATTCCCTGTAGACGGCATCATTTATACGCTTGCACCACCAGTAACCGGCAAAAACAGCCAATCAGATACTGTTATACTGAGCTATTGTTATACAAAGCCGATTCAAACTAACCTCTGGAGAACTCATGCGCCAGGCTCTTGCGATGATATTGCTGTTATGGAGCACTGTTTGCTTAAGCGACAACGTCGTCCGCTTAACTTCGCTGGAGTGGCCCCCTTATTCGGGCAAACAACTTGATCATCAGGGCGCTTCCGTTGCGGTCGCCAAAGCCGCATTTGCAGCAATGGGATATCAACTGGAAGTCGATTTCTTCCCATGGAGCCGCACAGTATCGCTGGCTCGCAACAATAGCACCGCCTACGCCGGGTACTTTCCGGAATATTATGCCGAAGACATAGCACAACAATTTATTTATTCCGACGAGATTGGCAGCGGCCCTCTGGGGTTTGTTGAGCAAAGCCAAAAACCGGTTAACTGGTCAACATTAAATGACCTGAAAGATTATCGCATCGGTATCGTTCAGGATTATGTGAACACCAAAGAGTTTGATGCCATGGCTGAAAGCGGCCAACTGACAACAGAAGCTGTGATCAACGATAAAAGCAATCTGTTGAAAGTGATCAACGGTCGGCTGGATTTAGCAGTAATCGATCGCAACGTGATGGACTATCTGTTTAAGACAGATCGCTCATTGCGCAATAAAGCAGCCCGAGCAAACTTCAACACTCGGCTATTGGCCAACAAGAAACTGTATATTTGTTTCAAGAAAACCCCTCAAGGGCAAAAGCTGGCTGAAATTTTTAA
This sequence comes from Bacterioplanoides sp., assembly GCF_965219715.1. GTDB lineage: Bacteria > Pseudomonadota > Gammaproteobacteria > Pseudomonadales > Oceanobacteraceae > Bacterioplanoides. The sequence continues at coordinate 4,094,027 of NZ_OZ244785.1, read as the reverse complement.
CCAGGGATTAGCCAGAATCGACATTCATTCCATTATGGCAAAGTACCTTTAACCGATAGGCCAATTAACCAGAAAAGTCCGGTAATGACCGCTTACCTGTGACTAACTTTTCCTTCTCTCGCTTGGTCAACTGCTTGATCTGATATTCCGCCTTTGAAGCGTCGCTGCGATTGCCAACCACCTCACAAAACACCAGTGACAATGGCCCCTTCCCACGTAAAGCCCGGGCTCCCTTTGCACTGCTGCAATGTTCTCTGAAACGACGTTCGACGTCTGTACTGATCCCACAATAAAGATTTCCCGACGCCATTCTCACCAGATACACCGACCATTGCGGGACTTGCTGGCTTTTCTCATCTGGCCCGGGTTGCTCACTTGGCACAATAAGCCCCCTACTTATGTTAAAGAAAAATACGTATGGTAGCGCTTTTCCACCATCCGATAATCAACAGCTTATGCATACCGTCTTTCGTGATCCGGTCAGTGGCCTGACCCATTTAGCAGGCGCAATTTTTGCCATTGTAGCGCTGTGCATTTTGTCCGTTCAGGCGGCACTCTACGGCAATGTCTGGCATATGGTGTCATTTGTGATTTTTGGTGCAACCATGTTTCTGATGTTCGCCAGCAGTGCCTTGTATCATCTGATGCATGCCAGTGAAGAAGCCATCCGCTGGTTAAAACGCATCGACCATATGGCGATTTTCCTGATGATTGCCGGAAGTTATACGCCTATTTGTCTGGTGCCATTAAATGGTGATACTGGCTGGATTCTGTTCTCAGTCGTCTGGGCATTGGCTGTCGCCGGTATCGTATTAAAACTGGTGTGGATCAGCGCACCACGATGGTTATCCACACTGATTTACCTGGCAATGGGCTGGATGGTCGTATTTGCAGCAGGGCCGGCGATGGAGACCATTCCTGTCGATGCTCAGTGGTGGATTCTGTATGGCGGAATCAGCTACACACTGGGTGCCATCGTATACGCCTTAAAATGGCCGAATCCATGGCCGCGCTGGTTCGGTTTTCATGAAATCTGGCACTTGTTCGTAATGGGTGGTGTGTTTTGTCACTTCTGGGCAATTGCCTTCCATATGGCTACTATTCCGGTTTTATCCTGAGCCACTCTTAATCCGGGTTAATCGTGAGTCAGCCACAACTTGAAAACGACGCTTTGGTCATCAGTCGCAGCGTCGTCATTCCACTGTATCAAATAGAATTAAATGCGATCCGGGCGCAGGGTGCCGGCGGACAGAACGTTAATAAAGTCTCTTCTGCGATACATCTGCGCTTTGATATTCATCGCTCAAGCCTGCCTGACTTTTACAAAGAAAAATTGCTGGCATTAAAAGATCAGCGCCTGACCAAAGAGGGTGTGCTGATTATTAAAGCTCAGCAATTTCGCACTCAGGAGCTTAACCGCGACGACGCCTTATTTCGGTTGCAGCAACTGATTCGCAGTGTGAGCCGGGTTGAGAAGAAGCGAATTGCAACAAAGCCGACCCGGGGTTCGCAAAAACGCCGGGTAGACAGCAAGGTAAAGCGTGGTCAGACTAAAAATCTGCGCCGCAGAGTTGATTACTGATCAATCGAAGTAAAAACGCGATCAGCTGCGGCTCTTTTTAATCAGATCGTAGGCGGTTTGAATTTCCTGCGTTTTTTCCTTCGCGAGCTTCATCATTTCTTCAGGCAAGCCTTTCGCCAGCAATTTATCCGGATGATGCTGGCTCATCAGTTTACGGTACGTTTTCTTCAGCTCTTCATCGGAAGTATCCGCTTTAACGCCTAATACGGCGTAGGCATTCGCTAACTGCTGACGCAGGTTATCCCCCTGGCGCGCCGACTGTCCGGCAATGGCCGCTTTTACCCGTCCATGGATCCATTCAAACTGAAAGGCACTGATGCCCAGTTGCTTACACAGCTGATTAAATAAGCGTCGTTCTTCAAGGGCCAATTCACCGTCGGCATAAGCAACACTGAGCTGAATTTCGAGAAACATTTGCGCCAGACTGGCACGCTGGCTGATAACACGCTTCAGCGACACCAGATCCGGCGATAAATCGAACCCGGCTTTTTTACCTTCGGTAAAATAATCGATTGCCGCTTGTCGTTGCGTTCCGCTCAACCCCATCTGATCCATAATGTGAGTTGCCGCCGCAATCTCAGATTCAGTGACTCGACCATCCGCTTTTGCCAGCTTCCCCATTACCCGGAAAGTACTGCGGAAGAACACCTGCTGCACCGAGGTTTGACTGCTTGCCAGTGAAGAGCCGTCATCCCCGACTAAAAACCGACCGATGCTCTGATCGAATAAATGTCCGGTAAAGGCACCAATCAATAAACCGAAAGGCCCACCGGTTAACAAGCCAAACGCTCCGCCAACTAATTTACCAATAAAGAAATTCATCCGGGTATCTTCCGCAACAACGTCTGTTCCAGACTGGCTAATCGCTCGGGAGTTCCCACATCAACCCAATCACACGGCAAAACCTGCCCATGAATTGTACCCCGCTCCATCGCCTGGCGCAGTACTGGCGCCAGCGGCCTGACTCCCTCAGGTAAGTCGGTAAACAGCCTTGGTGATAACAGACTGACACCGGAGAACGTCCAGCCTGCATCGTTTATCTGCGACAACACCTGGCCGTTATCGGTTAAAGCAAAATCACCCGCTGGATTGTGATCCGGATTTTTCACTAACCAGAGAAACCCCTCCTGTTGCTGATCGAAGTTTTCTGCGATGGCAAATGCATTGCCATAATCCCAATCCAACCAGACATCGCCGTTAATCAGCAGGAAAGGTTCATTCGACTCAGTCGCCAGCAACGGCAGCGCTTTGATAATGCCACCAGCAGTTTCCAGTGCCTGGTCTTCTGCAGAATAACGGATACTGCAACTCCATCGGGAACCATCTCCGAGAGCGTCTTCAATCATAAAACCAAGGTAGGCATGGTTAATAACAATGTCGCGAACCCCTGCCGCCACCAGCTTTTCGATGTGGTGTTCAATCAGCGGCTTGCCCGCCAGCGGGATCAGTGGCTTTGGACAATTGTCCGTCAACGGTGCCATCCGGGTGCCACGACCTGCGGCAAGAATCATGGCTTTCATGCCGCACGCCCATCAACAAATCGTTGTAAAGCCAGCATAAAACGTTGCTGAAGCCATTGGTGAAAATCGGAGAATTGTGGATAACGAGCACTGATTTCAGTCAGGTAGCGGCAAGTATTGGGGATATCCGCCAGGTAACCGTCTTTACCATCACGCAGATGTAATCGAGCAAAAATGCCCGCCGCTTTTAAATGTCGCTGCATCCCCATCCAATCAAAATCCTGGGTGAACGCATCCAGCGATTGCTGATAGATACCGGCACTACGGGCTTGTTGCCAGTAATACTCCACTAACGGTGTAATCAGCGGCTCATCCCAACGCACATAACAATCACGCAAAAGAGAGACCAGATCATAACTGGCGGCCCCCACCACCGCGTCCTGAAAATCGATCACCCCCAGAGAGCCGTCGGTTTTTAGCATCAGGTTACGTGAATGAAAATCGCGATGAACCACAACCGCAGGTTGCTGCAATGCCTGCTCGCGCAGCTGATCAAACACCTGCTGTAGCATGGCTTGTTCTGAATTACTGAGCTCCAGTTTCAGCTCTTTTGCACATAACCAATCACTGAACAGCGCCATTTCCTGATCAAGCAGAGCAGCATCATAAGCTGGCAGATCGGCCGTTGGCAGTTGCTGAATGGCAATCAACTGATCAATCGCCTGGCGATACAACTGCTGAATCTGTTCTGTACTGCTGCCCTGCTGATGCAGAGCCGGCCATAACATGGCATCGCCAAAGTCTTGCAGCAGCATAAAACCCTGATCGAAGTCGTGGGCAATCACCTCAGGAACCGCAATATTGTGTTGATGCCAGTGGCGGGCGATTCGCACAAATCGCGGGTTATCTTCTTTATCAGCCGGAGCATCCACAGCAATCCAGCTGAGATGCTGCTCGTCTTGACAAAAATTTAAGCGAAAATAGCGGCGAAAACTGGCATCACCCGATACCGTGTCCAGCTGTGGTGGGACATTGTGTTGATACTGCTGGCGAATAATATCCGCTGCCCAGTGCGCGAGTTGGTCGCGACGCTGATCCATGCTGGCCTCTCAGAGTTAGTCGTTCTAGAATTGGGCGCCTGCGCGCTGGCACCATCAATTACACCAATTTCAGGTATTATGTGTCGTTATTCAGCCCGTAATGTAACACAGTTAATAATATGGACAGGCGCGTTGCAGCCACTATGACTATTCAAGCCGGAAAAATTTGTTTTAACGCACTGCTGCTCAGCCTGGTAATGACTCCGGTTGCCAGCCAGGTTCAGGCCCAGCGTGCGACTCAACAGCAACCGGGCTATCTCAATTGGTATCCAAACGAATTTCTGAACGAAGAAGAACAACAAGGCATGATGTCTTTTTGTTCAGGCGCCTACCGTCAGTCTCAGATCACCCCAATCGAAGGTGATTATATTGAGGTTGAAGCCAATGAATCCGAACGTGAAAAAAACGGCAATACGCATTTCTCCGGTAATGTTGAATTCCGCCAGCACGACCGTATCCTGACCGGCGATCAGGCCAGCTGGTTTCCTGCCAGCCAAACCGGTTTCTTCTCCGGCAATGTTCGCCTGCAAACGTCTGACATCACGCTGTACGGCGATAAAGCCGAAGTCGATGAACAAGAGCAGATGCAATTCACCGCAGCCGAATATTCGATCCCGGCGCGACACCTGCGTGGCAGTGCTGACACCATTGCCAGTGAAGGTGATGGTAAGCTGAAACTTGAACACGCAACGCTCACTTTTTGCGAGCCACAGAGCAACGACTGGGATATCGCCGCTTCAGAGCTGAACCTTGATCAAAAAAGTGGCATTGGCAGTGCCTGGCATGCCAGGTTACGCATCGCCGACGTACCGGTGATGTATTTACCTTATTACCGTTTTCCGATTGGCGATCAGCGCACCACCGGTTTTCTGAACCCGCAGTTCTCGATCAATGGCCAGTTCCAGGCGCAGGATATTCAGCTACCTTTTTACCTCAATCTTGCGCCTAATCTGGATGCGACCATCACACCACACCACATTCTTAATCGTGGATTGCTGTGGGAATCGCAGTTACGCCATAAAACGCGCTGGTTTGGTGATGGCGAACTGAATCTGGGTTACCTCGATAGCGACCGTCAGCAACGACAAGAGTTCGCCGACTTTAACGCCGCTCTGCCAGAAGGCGCGACCAACCAAAAAGAGTCTGGTGAGCGTTATCTGATCAACTACCAGCAACAAGGTCAGATTAATAAAAACTGGTCACATCGCTGGGTCTACAACAAAGTCAGTGATAAAGATTATTTATCCAATATGAAACCAACCGCCGCGGTTGACCGAACCACGCATTTACCACGACGTGGTGAAATTCTGTTCAATCAGGCCGACTGGCACTTTGATATTACCGCGGAAAGCTTCCAGACCGTCGATGAAACCATTGCGCTAAAAAATCGCCCTTATCGTCGTTTGCCACAGCTGAATCTGAATTACACCCCTAGCGTGATCAACGATTGGCAATTGGAGCAAGAGCTGCAATACACCAGCTTTACTCGCGCCGACAGCGCTGAGATCAATAACGTTGATGTCGAATTAACCGGATTTGATGCCCTGAACGGACGCCGCTGGTTATCGAACTCCGCGATTTCGTACCCGTTCGAATGGCCATTTGGTTTCCTGACTCCCAAGGCCGAATACCGCTATCGCCAATACAAACTGACCGATGCCGATGAAACCATAAGCCAGGACGACGCTACCGAGCTGAATATCAGCCATGGCGTGGGTCGTTACAGCCTTGATGCCGGTGTTTACTTTGATCGCGAATTCGACTGGTTTGGCAGCGATTATCAACAGACACTGGAGCCACGGGTATTCTGGGTAAAAAGCCCTTATCTGGCTGGCCAGGAAAACATTCCTAACTTTGATACCACCGTCAGCACGGTATCGTTTTCCAGTTTATTCACTGGTGAACGCTTCACTGGTGGTGACCGTCTGGCCGACCTTGATCAAACCAGCATTGGTTTAACCAGCCGGATTATTCGCGATGATGGTCTGGAGCAGTTCCGCCTGAGCCTTGGTCAGATCAAGTACAATGAAGACCGTCGCGTTCAGCTGAACAAAACCGCCACTCTGGATGTTGCCGACACCCAGTCAACCTCCAGCACTCTGGCTGAAGTTGAGTGGAATCCGGATGAGAAGTGGTCGCTATATCACACGCTGGAATGGGATCCATTTGAAGATTACGCCAAACAGCGTCGCTATGGCGTGCGGTTTGAAGGCGTCGAAAACCGCTTCCTCAGTGCCTCCACGAATACCGTGCAAACCTACGATGCCGAAAATGACACTTTCGAAACCAAAACCAAGCAGCTGGATTGGGGCTTCTTCTGGTCACTTAACGATCGCTGGGCATTAATTGGCCGCCAGTTACGCGACCTGCGTTCTTACCAGGGCGAAGACAAACGTCCGGTCAGTGATGTGCTGGAATCCATTGCCGGGCTGGAATATCAGAATTGTTGCTGGCGGGTGCAGCTGCTCTACCGCGAGAGCTCTCCAAAAGAGTCCGATGCCGAGAGCAACTTCACCACAGACAAAAAATACGGCTTTATGCTCAGCATCCAGCTTAAAGGCCTGACCACCCTGGGTGGTGGCACCGACGCCCTTATCGAAGATGCAGTAACCGGTTACTCAAGACGAAAATACCATGACTTTTAAACACCTTATCTCTGCCAGCCTCATCACTGCGGCTTTATTTACATCCGCCGCTCAGGCAGCACCTGTCTCAATCGACCAGGTAGTTGCTGTGGTTGATGATGACATCATCATGAACAGTGAGCTGCAGCAACGTATTGAAACGGTGCGCCAGCAAAATGCCGGCGCTTCGTTGCCTCCGAATGATGTGCTGCGCAGCCAGGTTCTCGAACGCATGGTGCTGGAGAGTATCCAGCTGCAAATGGCAGATCGCGGTGCCATTCGTATCAGCGATGCTGAACTCAACGATGCGATACGCCGGATTGCAGCACAGAACCAGATGTCTCTGACGCAATTCCGCCAGGCCATGGAAGCCGAAGGCGTATCCTTCTCCCAGGCCCGTGAACAGATTCGTAACGAAATGCGAGTCAGCCGCGTTCAGCGCTTCCAGGTTGGTGAGCGCATACAAATTACCGATCAGGATGTTGATTATTTCCTGGCGTCGGACCTCGGCAAAATGGCATCAGCAGCAGAATATGAGATTGGTCATATCCTGATCGCCGTTCCTTCCCAGGCTAGCCCTGCCGACATCCAGAAAGCCGAAAACAAAGCCCAGGGCGTGGTTCAGGAGCTGCGCAACGGCGCAGATTTCCGTCAGACGGCCATTGCTAAATCCAACGGACGAAACGCACTGAAAGGCGGTAACCTGGGCTGGCGTAAAGAAGCTCAGCTACCGGGAATCTTTGCTAACGTGATCCCGGCGATGAAAACAGGTGACATCAGCAACCCAATCAAAAGCGCCAGTGGCTTCCACATCGTTAAGTTACTCGATAAGCGCGGCGGTAACACCCAGATGGTCACCCAATCGAAAGTCCGACACATTCTGGTTCAGCCGAATGAGCTGCGGAACAAAGAAAAAACGTCCGCACTGATTCAGCAACTGTATCAACGCTTACAAGCGGGTGAGGATTTTGCTGAACTGGCACGCGAATTCAGTGACGATCCGGGCAGTGGCGCCAGTGGTGGTGACCTTGGCTGGGTAAATCCGGGCGACATGGTACCGGCTTTCGACAAGACGATGGCCGCGACTGAGCCTGGTAAGATGAGCACTCCGTTTGAAAGCCGCTTTGGCTGGCACATCCTGCAGGTTGAAGATCGTAAACAAACGGACATCGGTGCTGAAAAACAACGCGACCAGGTGCGCCAGATGCTGTATGGCCGCCGTTTTGAGGAAGAGCTACCAATCTGGTTACGTAAAGTGCGTTCCGAAGCATACGTTGATATCAAGGCGGCTCAATGACCATTCGCCTGGCAATTACCGCCGGAGAACCGGCGGGTATTGGCCCTGATTTGTGCGTGCAACTGGCGCAACAAAAACACGCTCAACAGCTGGTTGTTATTGCAGACCCCCAGCTGTTAACTGAACGCGCAGAGCAACTGGGGCTGCCACTCACCGTACGGTTACTAGATCCGGCAGCGACGCCAGAGCTTGCCAGCAGTGGCGAACTCTGGGTTTATCCGGTTACGCTGAAACAAGCCGCCTGTGCAGGCCAGCTCAATAAAGCCAATGCCGATTATGTATTGGAAACGCTGCGTATTGCCGCCCAGGGCTGTCTCGATGGTTGGTGGCAGGGTATTGTCACCGCACCGGTACATAAGGGCGTTATCAACGAAGGCGCGACCGATTTACAGGAAGGCACAGGATTCAGCGGCCACACTGAATATTTTCGTGATTACTGCGGCGTTAAAGAAGTCGTTATGATGCTGGCCACCAGCGACCTTCGGGTGGCCCTGGTCACCACCCACCTGCCCTTACGCGATGTAGCTGATGCCATTACCGCAGAACGTATCAAACGTGTCAGCCGTATTCTGCACCAGGACCTGAAGACGTTTTTTGGCCTGGCTCAACCCAGAATTCTGGTTGCCGGGCTGAATCCCCATGCCGGTGAAGATGGCCATTTAGGCCGTGAAGAAATAGACACTATCACCCCAACGCTGAATGAACTGCGCGATGAAGGCCTGAACCTGGTTGGCCCATTACCAGCAGACACACTCTACACTCCCAAGTTATTAGAAAACGCAGACGCAACCCTGGCGATGTATCACGACCAAGGCCTGCCGGTATTAAAATTCCACGGATTCGGTCGTGCCGCTAATATTACTCTTGGACTCCCGATTATCCGTACTTCGGTTGATCACGGCACCGCACTTGATCTGGCAGGCACTGGCCAGGCAGACAGCGGTAGCCTGGCAACAGCCATCGAAGTCGCCAGCCAAATGGCAAGCAATTTATGAGCAAAGCATCAAACAAACACTCGTTAAACCCAAACGATCACGGCCATAAGGCACGTAAACGGTTTGGTCAGAACTTTCTGCATGACCACTACGTTATCGACAAAATTGTGCGTTCCATCAACCCGAAGGCAGAAGACTGCTTAGTTGAAATTGGTCCGGGTATGGGGGCGATCACCGAGCCTTTACTGGAAGCCAGCGGTCGACTGAATGTGGTTGAACTGGACCGCGATTTAGTGCCGATTCTGCGTACCAAATTTTTCAATTATCCGGATTTCAGGATTTTTGAAGGCGATGCACTGAAGTTCGATTTTCGTCAGCTGCTTGATCACGACGATCAGCAACTGCGGATTGTGGGAAACCTGCCATATAACATCTCCACACCACTGATTTTCCATTTCCTCAGCCACCACGCGATGGTGAAAGACATGCACTTTATGCTGCAGAAAGAAGTGGTGGATCGTCTCGCGGCTGGTCCCGGCTGCTCTGATTATGGCCGCCTGGGCATCATGGCACAGTATTACTGTAAGGTTGAGCCGCTGTTTATTGTTGGACCTGGCTCCTTCAATCCGCCACCTAAAGTGGATTCTGCCATCGTTCGGCTGGTGCCTTACGACGAACTGCCTTATCCGGCAAAAGACGCCAAAGTTCTGCAGCGGGTTGTACGTGAAGCGTTCAGCATGCGTCGTAAAACCATTCGCAATACCCTGAAGAAGTTGCTTGATGCTGAAGAAATTGAGGCACTCGGTCTCGACACCAGCTTACGCCCGGAGCGCCTGACGCTGCAGGATTACGTTAAGGTGGCAGACGCGGTGTACGATAAACAACAGCGGGAAACTCCCGATAACTAAGACAGAGCGGTTGAGAGAATATCCATGAGCCATCTGGACGACAGCATCGAAGTTGATGTCATCAGCGAATATCTGGCTGATCAATCGGTGCCAGACGAGCAACGTTATGTGTTCGCCTATCACATCCGTATTCTCAATCACGGAGATCAGGCAGCAACCCTGCGCAGCCGCCACTGGTTTATCGCCAATGGCAACGCCGATGTACAGGAAGTAAACGGCGAAGGCGTGGTTGGTGAGCAGCCAACCATCGAGCCAGGTGGTAACTTCGATTACTCCTCCGGTGCGGTGCTGGCAACTCAGGTCGGCAGCATGCGTGGCTATTATGTGATGGAAGCCGCTGATGGCACGCTGTTTCATGCCACTATTCCGGTATTTACTCTGGCCATTCCACACGCGCTAAACTGAAGAACGATTGAACATTCACAGCATAAGAAAAACCTAAATGGCAACATACGCAATCGGCGACATTCAGGGCTGTTATGAACCTTTGCAACGCCTGTTAGATAAAGTGGAATTCGATTCCGCTAACGATCATTTATGGATTGCCGGAGACCTGGTTAACCGCGGCCCACAATCGTTAGAAGTGCTGCGTTTTCTTAAGGGCCTGGGTCATAGGGCCACCAGTGTATTAGGCAATCATGACCTGCATCTGCTGGCTGTTTACTACGGCGATCACAAGCTGAAACGCAGCGATACCCTTGATCTGATTATGAAAGCTGCGGATGCAGATGAATTGATGGACTGGTTAAGGCACCAGCCATTGGTACACTTCGATGAAGCACGTAACTGGTGTATGAGCCACGCCGGCATTCCACCGAAGTGGAGCGGCCGCAAAGCGCATAAGTTATCCCAGGAAGTTGAAGCGGTTTTACAGGGCAATCACCACCGTGAGTTTTTTCAGCAAATGTACGGCAACAAGCCTGCTCGCTGGGATAAGTCGCTGGAGGGCATGGACCGTATCCGAGCCATTGTTAACTGCCTGACCCGTATGCGCTTTATTGATGGTATGGGAACACTGGATCTGCTCAGCAAAGAAGGCCTGGATACCGCACCAAATGGCTTTATTCCATGGTTCAGACACCCAAACCGCAAAGCGGCTGATACCAGAGTGTTGTTTGGCCACTGGGCAGCACTGGAAGGCAAAGTGGATGTCGATAATGTTTATGCTCTGGACACGGGCTGTGTCTGGGGTGGCAAATTAACCGCACTGCGCCTGGATGATGAAAAGTTTTTCCGGGTTGGCGCACAACCAAAAAAGAAGAGTAAATAATGCAGGCCTTTCAACGTATCCGTGCTGCTGACGCCAAAGCCATGATGGAGCAATCAGCGCCACAAATCATCGATATCCGTGATGCTATGAGTTTTGACGCTGGCCGTATTACCGGTGCAGTACGTGTTGATAACCAGAACCTCAACGACTTTATGAACAGTGCTGATAAAGCAACAGCGTTGTTGGTTTGCTGCTATCACGGCAATTCCAGTCAGGGAGCAGCTCAATACTTCACTGAACAGGGCTTCGCGGAAGTGTATAGCCTGGATGGTGGATTTGAGATGTGGAAAATGGCCTTTCCCGATTTATGCGAGCAGTAATCGCGCTGAACTGAATTCCCGTATTTCAGACTTTCCCTGCTGACCTTCTTTACAGCCAAAAGCTGCAGCCAATCACCCGCTTGTTTTCTCATACAAGCGGGTGACTTTCCTTTCACATTTCTTTAATTGAATGTTTATTTACTAACTACGGCATAAAGCCTGCTTAACAACATTCATGCGCCAAAAAATGATTTTCTCACAATTATTTACTGGCGAAACGCAACTAACCTGAACCATACTGATCTTATAAAACGTATTAACCATTAATTTCTGAAGTAAAAAAGATGTAGCAGAAGTAGCCAAAATTCAGCAATACAAGGGGTGCCCTATGACTGTATTCAGCCGCTATCAGGAACGGTATCAAGCAACTCAGGAAGAAGTCATGAGCTTGCAACAATACCTGGAACTCTGCAAACAGGATCCCAGCGTATATGCAACCGCAGCAGAACGCATGCTGATGGCAATAGGCGAACCTGAAGTGGTTGATACCTCCAGAGACATACGCCTCAGTCGTATTTTCTCCAACAAAGTCATTAAACGTTATCCGGCTTTCTCCGAGTTTTATGGTATGGAGGAAGCGGTCGAAAATATCGTTTCATATTTCCGTCATGCCGCTCAGGGGCTGGAAGAACGTAAACAGATTCTCTATCTGTTAGGCCCGGTTGGTGGCGGTAAGTCCTCCCTGGCAGAACGCCTGAAGCAATTAATCCAGCACGTTCCTTTCTACGCCATTAAAGGCTCTCCGGTATTCGAATCACCATTAGGATTATTCGACCCGGATGAGGACGCTCATATTCTTGAAGAAGATTACGGCATTCCTAAACGATACCTCGGCAAAGTGATGTCACCATGGGCAGTAAAACGCCTGCATGAATTTGGCGGCGATATCAGCAAGTTCGAAGTTGTAAAACTCTACCCTTCCATCCTTGACCAGATTGGTGTTGCTAAAACAGAACCCGGCGATGAAAACAATCAGGATATCTCGTCATTGGTCGGTAAGGTTGATATTCGAAAACTGGAGGACTTTGCTCAGGATGACCCGGATGCCTATGCACACTCGGGTGCACTCTGCCGTGCCAATCAGGGCCTGATGGAATTTGTCGAGATGTTTAAGGCACCGATCAAAGTTTTGCATCCGCTGCTCACAGCCACACAGGAAGGCAATTACAACGGAACCGAGGGCATGGGTGCCATGCCGTTTGAAGGCATCATTCTGGCGCACTCAAATGAATCCGAGTGGCAGACTTTCCGCAACAACAAAAACAATGAGGCCTTCCTCGACCGGGTATACATCGTCAAAGTGCCTTATTGCTTACGGGTTGACGAGGAAATCAATATCTATGAAAAACTGCTGAAAAGCAGTTCACTGTCCGATGCTCAATGTGCTCCGGATACGCTCAGCATGCTGGCGCAGTTTACCGTTCTGTCGCGCTTACTGGTACCGGAAAATTCCAGCGTTTATTCGAAAATGCGTATCTATAACGGTGAAAACCTGAAAGATACCGACCCGAAAGCCAAATCGATTCAGGAGTATCGTGACGGCGCCGGTGTAAATGAAGGTATGAGTGGTATTTCGACCCGGTTTGCCTTCAAAATTTTATCCAAAGTATTTAACTTCGATTCCACAGAAGTGGCGGCCAATCCGGTTCACCTATTGTACGTGCTGGAACAAGCCATCGAGCAGGAACAATTCCCCGAAGAAACTCACGATCGTTATCTGAATTACATTAAAGAATATCTGGCAACAGAGTACGTTGACTTTATCGGTAAAGAAATCCAGACCGCTTATCTTGAATCTTATTCTGAGTACGGTCAGAACATTTTCGATCGCTACGTTACTTACGCAGACTTCTGGATTCAGGATCAGGAATACCGGGATCCGGAAACCGGGGAGATGCTCGATCGTGTCGCTATCAATGAAGAACTGGAGAAAATTGAAAAATCGGCTGGAATCAGTAATCCGAAAGATTTCCGTAATGAGATTGTGAATTTTGTGTTACGGGCTCGCGCCAACAACAATGGCAACAATCCATCCTGGCAATCCTACGAAAAAATGCGCGCTGTCATTGAGAAAAAGATGTTCTCGAATACAGAAGATCTTCTGCCGGTCATTTCTTTCTCAGCCAAATCTTCGTCGGATGACCAGAAGAAACACGACGACTTTGTCGAGCGTATGAAAGACAGAGGTTATACCGAGAAACAAGTCCGGTTGTTATCGGAGTGGTACCTGCGGGTAAGGAAATCTCAGTAACCACTGAGCCTGCTGGTAAACGAGATAACAACAACCGAAGCATTGTCAGAGTACTGTGAAAAGTACTCTGACTAACCGAGGTGGTCTATGTCATACATTATTGATCGGCGTTTAAATGGCAAAAACAAAAGCATGGTCAATCGCCAGCGCTTTTTACGGCGTTATAAAAGCCATATCAAAGACGCCGTTTCTGATGCTGTTAATAAGCGTTCGATTACCGATATGGAACGTGGAGAACAAGTCAGTATTCCGACCCGTAGTACCCATGAGCCGATGATCTCCCATGGCCAGGGAGGTAAACAGCACCGTGTGTTTCCGGGAAACAAAGAATTCAATACGGGTGATCACATTGATAAACCCCAGGGAGGAGGTGCGGGCTCAGGCAATGGTCAGGCCAGTAATCAGGGCGAAGGAGAAGATGACTTTTCTTTCTATTTGACGAAAGAAGAATTTCTCAACTATCTGTTTGACGATCTTGCTTTACCCAACATGGTCAAAAAAACACTGAGCCAGTCGAGCGAATATAAAACGCTGCGTGCTGGTTTTGTATCAGAAGGAACTCCCAATAATCTTTCGGTCGTTCGCTCTTTGCGAAATGCCCATGCCCGTCGTATCGGAATGACATCCGGAAAACGCAAAAAGCTGAAAACTCTGAAAGCAGAACTGGTGGAATTACAGCAGCATAGTTCGGACAAAGACAGCCCAGATCAAAGCAGAATTAACGAGCTTAAGGATCAGATTGCAGATCTGGAAAGACGGATCAAGCTGGTTCCCTTTATCGATGACCTCGATCTGCGTTATCGCAGCCAGGTTAAAGTACCGGTTCCGAGCAGTAAGGCTGTGATGTTTTGTCTGATGGATGTATCCGGCTCTATGACACAGGATGTCAAAGATATCGCCAAGCGATTCTACATTTTGTTGTACTTATTCCTGCAGAAAAACTACGACAAAATTGAAATTGTATTTATTCGCCATCACACCAGCGCAAAAGAAGTATCTGAAGAAGATTTCTTCTATTCGCGTGAAACCGGCGGCACCATCGTATCCAGTGCTCTCAAGCTGATGAATCAGGTTGTCGAAGAGCGTTACAGTAGCTCTGAATGGAATATTTACGCAGCACAGGCATCCGACGGTGATAATTGGGATGATGACTCACCATTGTGCGCTCAGATTCTCAGAGAACAGCTGCTTCCGGCAGTGCAGTATTTTTCCTATATCGAAATTACACCCAATCAACATCAGGCGTTGTGGGAAGCTTACGACGATTTATCCAGAACTCACAGCCAGGAATTCGCCATGGCTCAGATTCGCGACGCTGGGGATATTTATCCAGTTTTCCGCGAACTGTTCGCTAAAGAAAAATACCAGCAGGCGAGCTGAGTGAGGAGGTGTTATGACTGATCAGCAAAAGAACTATATATCGACCGACTCTGATTGGACCTTTGAGCTGTTGCAGCAATACGACGAAGAAATTGCCCGGGTCGCGGCAATGTATAAGCTCGACACCTACCCGAATCAAATCGAAGTCATCAGTGCCGAACAGATGATGGATGCTTATTCATCCGTCGGGATGCCAATCGGCTACAACCATTGGTCATACGGCAAGCAATTTCTGGCAACCCAGAAAAATTACCAGCGTGGCCAGATGGGGCTGGCTTATGAAATTGTCATAAACTCAGATCCCTGCATTGCTTACCTGATGGAAGAAAACACACTTCCTATGCAAGCTCTGGTTATTGCGCATGCTTGTTATGGTCACAATTCATTTTTTAAAGGTAACTACCTGTTCCGCACCTGGACTGATGCCAGCTCAATCATCGACTATTTATTATTTGCTAAAAACTATGTCCGCAAATGTGAGGAACGCTACGGCCAGGAAGAAGTGGAACAGGTTCTCGACGCCTGCCATGCATTACAAAACTACGGTGTTGATCGTTATCGCCGCCCTAAGCCAATATCTGCGGCTGAGGAAAAAATGCGCCAACAAGAGCGGGAAAATATTCTGCAACAACAGCTGAATGATTTATGGCGCACGATTCCTAACCAACAAAAGACCTCAGAGAAAACCAGTAAACGTAAATTCCCGGAAGAGCCGCAGGAGAACCTGCTGTATTTCCTCGAAAAAAACGCTCCGCTGCTCGCACCGTGGCAACGTGAAATCATTCGTATCGTCCGCAAAATCTCCCAATACTTTTACCCTCAACGTCAAACTCAGGTTATGAATGAAGGATGGGCAACCTTCTGGCATTACACGCTGCTCAATCACCTGTATGACGAGGGAAAAGTTAACGACGGCTTCATTATGGAGTTTCTGGCATCTCACACAAATGTGGTATTTCAACCACCGTTTGATGCACCGTATTACAACGGCATAAACCCCTATGCACTGGGCTTTAATATGTTCCAGGATATCAAACGGATCTGCCAGAATCCGACGGAGGAAGATAAAGAGTGGTTCCCTGATATTGCTGGCAGTGATTGGCTTGAAACCCTGCATTTCGCGATGCGCAATTTCAAAGACGAGAGCTTTATCCAACAATTCTTATCACCCAAGCTGATGCGCGACTTCCATTTGTTCGGGATCTATGACGACGCAGATAAATCTAATTATCTGGTCGAAGCCATACATGATGAAAAAGGTTATCGCAGCCTGAGAGAAATGCTGGCACGCCAATACGATTTATCCATGCGCGAGCCGAATATTCAGGTCTGGTCTGTTGACCTGGAAGGAGATCGCTCTTTAACCCTGCGGCATACGATGCACAACGAAACACCATTATCGGCAGATACTCACGAAGTATTGAAGCATCTGCATTTGTTATGGGGATTTGATATTCATCTGGAAACTTACCATGAAGAACGCATGGTAAAACGCATCAGCTGCCCGGCAACATCGCTGGACGATTTATAAAGTCACTAACAATCCTGCCAATTTGATACTGGTAACGCGAAACGCGTTACCAGGCAATCACCATATCATCTCGTTGAATAGCTAAATGCTCTGCGGTGTATTGCATTTCGGCAATGACAAATTGTGGTTGTACCTGTTTAACCACAACCTCCGTTGCCATATCACTTAATTCCGTTCTGGGCTCCAGGTCAAGATTGTAGAAAGTGCCGGTACGATACACCTGAAACTTATCACCAGGTCGGATACCAGCTCCGGCACTGGCTTCAATATGCAATCTATTACCGCGTGCTTTCACCACCCGCGCCATAAACGGCTGGCACCGAAGTACTTCATCAAGATCATCAACCACCGAGGTTAAAACATCACGAACCTGATGGCCGTAGCCTGTGCGCCAGAATTGTGGAGAGGCAAAACCAACCCTTTTCTGGCGAGGTAAATCCCAGCTTCCTGAGGCAGAGTAACTACGCTGAAAAAGCATGGCCCCACTTAAACCATCATGAACAAACACATCCAGCACGAACTGACGAGCGCCTTCCTGTTCCTCCACACCCAATAAAGAAAGCCACTTATCTGTTACACCGGGCTCACTTTCCCGTGCATCCCCCTGCATCGCCAGGTCACGCACCACGCCCGAGACAACATATTGTGCTCCCAACTGAGTCGCCAGAGAGATAGACGTTGTTAATCTTTGCTGTGGCGTTTCAGCCGATGGCGCCCGACGCGGGTCACGAAATAAGCTGCTTCGCGTAGCATCCAGTGCATGAGTAGCTCCGCGATTATTCAGTGTATTAATTAATACCCGGGGTAAATCCTGTTCGATATTCTGCAGCTGACCAATACTCGCCTGCATCGGATTAGCCAAACCAAACCCGGTTACAGCAATGGCTTTACGGTAGCGCTGACTGCTGTTCGGACACATGGCCTGTGCGCTGACATCGGCACGAATTGCCACCTGATATAGGCCATCAATCTGGTCTTCCCAAAGGATCTCAACATTTTTCAGCTGAGAGTTCGACGTCAGCTTTACTTTGTCTTCTTCAACAACGCCATGCTCCATTAGCTGCGTGCTGCTGATCTGAGCTCCGGCACGCAAACTTGCCTGGCGCATGGCGTCATCCATTGCCAGTTCACGTACCCGTGACAAAGCACCATCGATAGGCGCCTGGCCAACAACTTCAACCGACAGAGCAAATACCGATGGTACAAAGATTAAGCTTGCCAGAATGCACAGAAAGGTCGCAGCACGAGTCATAAGGAACTCCGGTTACTCAATAAAATAGAAGCCTGATTCCGGCATCGACGCTTCACCCTGGACACGCTGACGCTGGCTGGCAGCAAAGTGGTTCGGATTATTCCCGCCCAGCGGTACCCGGCAATCAACGTTAAAGCGTTGATTATCGGTTGTTTGCAGACAGTTACGGAAACCCTGATCAATGATCATTTCCAGAATAGTCTCGACACTGCCATCCGGCAGAACATCCGTAGAAACAACACGAGCACCGTGCATATAGGTCTCAACGTAGGAGCGGAAGCGATCATTCTGGACCACCATATCACGCACAGTGGTACTACCTTGCACCGAGGTCCCATACACCCTTTCCGCCATGGAACGATAAGCATCCATTTTCGAAGCACGAATCGCCATCAGGCGTTTTTGCACGCTGCTCTTTTTGCTGTTGCTGTCCATGGCACCATATCCAACAACCCGCAAAACCATGGGAGCAATCGGATCGATTTCCTGCTCAACTGGCTGGAAAAAAGCCTCCGGCTCTTCAACGATATTATCTTCTTCAATTAACGCACTGGAGCAGGCTTGCAGCCCCATCACAGCAACAGCGGTCAAGCTGATCCTGGCAAAAGGTTTCATACGGTATCTCCCAAACTAAAACTCGGTTAAGAGGTGACTTAGCTCCTGTATCGGCCTGTGCTTCAGGAAATTTAGTAACGGCTACAGGAAATTTTCACCTGACCCAAATATGGCGCATTAGACCCAGCTCACAGTTTCATGATTAATTTGCCATTTTGGCCTCGTCTGAGACGAAATCGCCATGCAAGGGCCAATTTTTAGGGCTATGATTATCGCCACATACAGTTAAAGGGACTAACCCTATAGTTTCAGGGTAGGGAGCCGGACGCCAGGCGATTACAATCGCACCACTCCCAACCGATAGAAGGTTTTATCGGAGCCAGAAGGACTTCGCTCACTTATTCAGGAAATGTGATCATGATCAAACGCTCTCTTCTTGCCGCAACCATTGCCACCATTGGTGCACAATCTGCCGTCGCAGCGCCATTTATGCCGATGGACGCACGTGGTCTGGCTATGGGTAATACCGGTGTTGCCAGCGCTCAACGCGCTCACGCTCCGGCATATAATCCATCATTACTTTCTCAGGCTCATGAAAGTGACGACTTCGCTTTATTGTTTCCGCAAATCGGGGTCAATGTTGCCGATGAAGAAGGCCTGGTGGATGATGCAAACGACATCATTGACGAGATTGTTCCTAAATTTGAAGACTTGTTTAAAGATAACAGTGACTTCAGTAATAACGTCAACGCTTTGTCGACCAGTGCAACCAATCTGAGTAACGCGATTACAAATCTTCAGAATGCTATCTCGAATAACAATGCTTCACAGATTCTAAGTAGTGCAAACCAAGCTAAAACGTCGAATCAGAACCTTAAGCAATCCCTCGATGGGGTAAACCAGCAAATTAATGACGTAAACACAGTGACAGAGGATTTAAACAAGTCTTTGGATGCCATTTCAGGTAACCCACTCCGCGGACGCTTTGGTGTTGGTGCTGCACTTGCATTCCCTGGTAAAAAATTCGCTGCGGCTTTGAGTGTTAATGCTGATGCAAATTTCTCCGGTCGGGCACTGTTCTCAGATCAGGATCAGAATTTAATTTCAGCGTACGGTAAAGAAGCACAAAAGCTGGTTGGTCAGGCATCGGATGCGTCTCAGAACCTGGACCAGGTTCTGCAGGAAATCGAAACAAACCCACTTGCTCCTGGGCTGGTTAGTAAAGTTGTTCCGATTCTGAACCAGGTAAATAATGTTGCTAATTACACCAGTGATCCGGTAGAGACTGCAGCTGGCAACATTTTATTATTCAAAAATGGTCAGCTATCTGATGAGGCTAAAGAGCCTGATCTGAATTCTCAGGTACAGATCAAAGCCATTGCCGTTGCTGAAGCTGCACTTTCCATCTCAAGAGAGTTCGAATTCTTTGGCGAGAAAGTTGCCATTGGCTTAACGCCTAAGTTGCAACAAATCGAAACCTTCCACTTCGTTACTGAAATTGATAGCGACGAGGATATTGACGCAGACGCGGTAGAAGATTCTCGCGAGAGCTATAACAAGGTGAACCTTGATATCGGTTTGTCCTATCGCTTTGGCGGTGAAGATAAGTGGATATTAGGCCTGGTCGGTAAAAACCTGATTGGTGAAGAATTCGACGTTGCAGACGTTGAAGTAAAAGGCAGTAAGAATAAACTGACACTGGATGGCGGCACGATCGCATTAAATCCACAATACCGTGCAGGTCTGGCTTATAGCGGCGACTGGGTTACCGTAGCTGCTGACCTGGATTTAGTGGATAACGAACCAGTAGCGTTCGAAAAAGCGACACAGTACGCGGCTGTTGGTGCAGAGCTGGATATCTTCGATACCGTCCAGTTCCGTGCAGGTTATCGTACAAACCTTAAAGGCAGCAATGATGAAGTTGTGTCTTTGGGCGCAGGCTTCTCACCATTTGGCGTCCATCTGGACTTAGCTGTAATGGCTAATCCGAACGACCCGAAAAAAGAAGCAGGCGTCGCTCTGGAAACCGGCTTCTATTTCTAAGCATTCATCTGGCTAATAATCGGCGTTACACTAAAGCCCCAGGTTGCCATCAAACCGGGGCTTTTTTTATTTCTGGCACAAGTAGTTTATGAATATATATCTGGTTGGCGGAGCGGTGCGCGATGCACTATTAAATATTCCGGTCAAAGACAGGGATTGGGTGGTTGTGGGTGCGACCCCAGAGCAGTTGCTTGAACAGGGCTATCAGCAAGTAGGCGCTGACTTCCCGGTTTTCCTTCATCCGGATACTCATGAAGAACACGCGCTGGCGCGCACTGAACGAAAGTCAGGCAAAGGCTATCAAGGCTTCGACTGCCGTTTCAGCCCGGATATTACCCTCGAAGAAGATTTATTACGCCGTGATCTAACGATAAATGCTATGGCCCAGAATGACGCTGGCGATATTATTGATCCATACAATGGTAAGCAAGATTTAGAGAATAGAATCCTGCGCCATGTTTCTCCGGCATTTAGTGAAGATCCATTACGGGTTTTACGGGTTGCTCGGTTTGCTGCTCGGTTTGCTGATCTCGATTTCACCATTGCCGATGAAACCATGTCGTTAATGCAGCAGATGGTGAACGATGGAGAATTGGATCATTTAGTCGCAGAACGTGTTTGGCAGGAAACCCAACGCGCACTTGGAGAAAAGAACCCTCAGGTTTATTTTCAGGTACTGCGTGACTGCGGTGCATTAAGCGTCTGGTTTAAAGAGATCGATGATTTGTTTGGCATTCCACAACCAGAGCAATACCATCCTGAAATCGATTGTGGCATCCATGCATTAATGTCATTACAGGCCTCGGTTCCCTTATCCGAAAGTATCGCAACGCGTTGGGCAGCTTTAACTCATGACCTTGGCAAAGCACTTTCGGATAAGGAAAACCTTCCTCGTCACTTCGGTCATGAAACCAAAGGTTTAAAACCGATTAAGTCTTTATGTAAAAAACTTAAGTCGCCAAAAGATGCACAGGAACTCGCACTGATTTCCAGTGAATTTCATACCCATGTTCACCGGGCAATGGAATTAAAACCGGAAACAATTTTGAAAGTATTCGATCGTGTTGATGCCTGGCGTAAGCCCGAACGGTTTGAACAGTTCCTATTAGTAAGTATCGCTGATTCTCGTGGCCGTACCGGTTATGAAAACTGTGAGTATCCACAAGCGGATTATATGCGTGAGGCGTTAAGCGTCGCGTTATCAGTGACGGCAAAAGATATGATTGCTCAAGGATTAGCTGGCCCGGCTATTCGGGAAGGATTGCAGAAGGCTCGTGCAGATAAATTAAAAGAGTGGAAGCTTTCTCGAGCTTAAAAATTGCATCGGATATGTTTTCAATAGCAGCAACACAAAATTACAGGATAGTATTTTTGCACAGCGAAGCTGCCTGCAAGGTGAAGTACATGGATGTTCTGAATGCTCTGTTGCGGTAGAATCTAGGGCCATGGATGGCCCAGAGATCCGGCGGCTGAAAATATATCTGATGTAATTTTACTGTTCTTACAAAAAGCGATAAGTATGTATTATTTTTTGCCGCCGCGCAGAAGCCACATCCATGTGATCGCTGCGCTAGCGTGACATCCTGTCACTGCTTTCAAAAACAATACACACTTATCACTTTTCCACCAAATCTAAGCACTGGCTTTGAATATTCGTCCTAAACTCACTCAGCGGCTGCTGGTGCTCAGGGCAAACCAAGTCCGGAGCTATATCCAGCAAAGGCGTTAATACAAACGCATATTTCCAGATATCTTCACGTGGCAAAGTAAACGAACTGCTCTCTGTCGAAAACTTTCCGACCTTGTCATCAAACAATAAAATATCAATATCTAGATGACGGGATGAATATTTCACCGCATCAGCAGCACGGCCAAAGTCCGTTTCAATTTGTTTTAATTGCTGCGACAACAGCTCAGGAGAAAAATCATCTTTCAGCTGAATTTCAACCACCAGGTTAATAAACTCCGGCCCCTCAAAACCCAGTGCCGGCGAGCGATACCAGGGCGACTGCTGAATTAACTGATAATCCTGAGCCAAACGTTCGATACCAGCTGCCAGATTCACCTCAGCATCCAGATTGGAGCCTAAACCTAAAAAAACGCGCGCCATCAATGCCCGCCTTGTTTTGGATCAAGTTCACCGCGCTCTATATACAAACCCACCACTCGGGATTGCGGCACAACTGCAGGCTTTTCAACCTTAATACCAATCCATGGCATACCAAATTCTTTTCGCAAAGCTTCCGCCAGACGCTCAATTAAAGATTCCAGCAACTGGAAATGCTGCTCCCGCACAAATGCTTCTACAAATTCGGTCACAGCCTGATAGTTCAATGCGTGAATTAAATCATCCGTTGCAGCGGCAACACGAATATCCCAGGCCATCTCCAGATCAAATACCAGTGGCTGGC
Source organism: Bacterioplanoides sp. (assembly GCF_965219715.1). Taxonomy (GTDB): domain Bacteria; phylum Pseudomonadota; class Gammaproteobacteria; order Pseudomonadales; family Oceanobacteraceae; genus Bacterioplanoides. The sequence goes on along the minus strand of NZ_OZ244785.1, from coordinate 4,071,108 downwards.
GAACTTGTTTTTCCCAGTCGTAAACACCAATTACCGCATCAACTTTCAGACCGTGAATAAATACCTTATCCATTTTTTCGCCTTTATTACCTGAGATTAACCGCGAGCGGTGTATTTTACCGGATTCAATTCGGTCATTGGCCAACGTGGCACGGCGGACACCGCAAGATCTGCCTGTTCACCCGCCAATAAACGCTGAGTACCTGCGTAAGCAATCATGGCCCCATTATCGGTACATAATTCCGGACGCGGGTAATAAACCGCACCACCGAGCTTTTCTGCTGTTTGCTGCAACTTAGCGCGCAGCTGACGATTAGCTCCCACACCGCCAGCGATGATTAAACGCTTAATACCGGTCTTTTCCATCGCACGCTTACATTTAATAGAAAGTGTGTCGACAACCGCAGCCTGAAAACCTGCGGCGATATCGGCTCGATCCTGATCAGCTAACACACCGTCTTCGGCACAATTTAAAATTGTGGTTCGGGTAAAGGTTTTTAAGCCACTGAAACTGAAATCCAACCCAGGGCGGTCCGTCATCGGCCGCGGGAATTTAAAACGTGTTGCATCGCCAGAATCTGCCAACTTGCTTAACTCAGGACCACCCGGGTATGGCAGATTCATCATCTTGGCAGCTTTATCAAAGGCCTCACCGGCCGCATCGTCCAGCGACTCCCCCAATAAAGAGTATTTACCAATACCATCAACCTGAACCAGCTGGGTGTGGCCACCAGACACTAATAAAGCGATAAAAGGAAACGGTGGCGGATTATCTTCCAACATAGGAGCCAATAAATGACCTTCCATATGGTGAACACCCACCGCAGGCACATCCAACGCCCAGGCAAGAGAGCGCCCCAGACAAGCGCCAACTAATAATGCACCAACCAGACCCGGGCCTCGGGTATAAGCAATGCCATCAAGATCTTTTAGTTCTAAGCCAGCTTCTCCCATTACCTCACGAATCAGCGGCAAAGACTTACGAATATGGTCGCGAGAGGCCAGTTCCGGCACCACACCACCGTATTCTGCATGAACAGCAATCTGCGAATAGACCCGATGTGCCAGCAAACCACGCTCGCTGTCATATAAGGCAATACCTGTCTCATCACAGGAAGATTCGAGGCCCAGCACCCGCATAGATTGACTCCGGAGACACACTAAAATTCAGAAGGAGCGCAATAATACTGCCGCAAAGTACTAAAATCCATGCAGAGGTTTTGCATTCCTCGATCAAAGGCATTAGAATGCCCGCCCTCTGACTGGGGGTCCGTGGTTTTCCCCCACTAAACAAAGAATTTATTACATACACGTAGGTGATTGGATGCCAGCTGTAAAAGTTAAAGAAAACGAGCCGTTCGACGTTGCTCTGCGTCGTTTCAAGCGTTCTTGCGAAAAGGCAGGTGTACTGTCTGAAGTACGTCGTCGTGAACACTACGAGAAGCCAACCTGGGTTCGTAAGCGTAAAGCTGCTGCAGCTGTTAAGCGCCACCTGAAAAAGGTACAGCGCGAACAGCGTAAGATGACTCGTCTGTACTAATCAGCGAATCAATCTTAGAGGTTTATATGAGCACACTGGTTACAACCGTTAAAGATGCTGTAAAAGACGCTATGCGCGCCAAAGACAAACCACGTCTGGGTGCGTTACGCCTGATTACTGCAGAATTCAAAAAGGTTGAAGTGGACGAGCGCATCGAAGTCGATGATGCTCGCGCTCTGACGATCCTCGACAAAATGACCAAGCAACGCCGCGACTCTATTGCTCAATATAAAGAAGCAGGTCGTGACGAGCTGGCAGAAGGCGAGCAGTACGAAATTGACGTAATCAGCGAGTTTCTGCCGGAAGCCTTGAGCGAAGAAGAGTTGGCCAAACTGGTGGCTGATGCCGTTGCACAGTCCGGTGCTGCAGGAATGCAGGATATGGGCAAAGTTATGGGCATCCTCAAACCACAAGTGCAAGGTCGCGCCGATATGGGCCAGATCAGTCAACTGGTGAAGTCTCAACTGGGCTGATTCCAGCGACAGGCATTCTTGCAATGTCATTTTGTACAAACGCCATCAATGAAAATTGATGGCGTTTTTGTTTGTCCGCTCCTTTAAAACTTCCTTAAACGTTTTCGAGGCAGCTTATGCAAGGCACAAAACAGGCGAAAAAGCGGAGTTTATGGGTTATAAATGAGCACTTTGAGGCTGTTTTTAACGCAGTAGAAGCAACGCAGATAGTTTTGATCAATGGCCGGACGTATCCCCCAAAGCTTTATTGACGACCTATTGTCCCGTGTCGATGTGATCGACGTGGTGGATAGTCGCGTCAAGCTAAAGAAGACCGGCAAAAACTACTCCGCCTGCTGCCCTTTCCATAACGAAAACACCCCTTCTTTTACCGTCAGCCCGGACAAGCAGTTCTATTATTGCTTCGGTTGCGGCGCCTCCGGCAGCGCGCTTAAGTTTGTAATGGAGTTTGATGGCCTGAGCTTCCCGGATGCAGTGGAAAAACTCGCCTCTGACGCCAATATGGAAGTGCCTCGCGAGCAGGTATCGTTTGAAGCTCGCCAGGAGCAACAGCATCAGCCGTTATTTGGCCAGATGAACAAAGCAGCCGAGTTCTTCGAGCAGATGCTGCGCAGCCATGAAGACAAAGGCAAAGCAGTGAGCTACCTGAAGAATCGCGGCCTGTCAGGAAAGGCAGCCAAATTCTTTCAGATTGGTTATGCCCCACCCGGCTGGGACAATCTGCAAAAACGTCTTGCGCCAAACAATGATAAAGACACCATCAAACAGCTGATCAGCTGTGGTATGTCGATTGAAAAAGACGAACCGGGTAAAGAGTACCGTACCTACGATCGCTTCCGTGATCGTATTATGTTCCCAATTCGCGATGCCCGCGGCCGGGTAATTGCCTTTGGTGGACGTGTTCTCGGCGATGAAAAACCGAAATACCTTAACTCACCGGAAACACCGATCTTCCAAAAGGGCCGTGAGTTATACGGCTTATACGAAGCTCGTAAGATCCGCCAGAAGCTGACCCGTTTTGTCATCGTTGAAGGTTATATGGATGTGGTGGCCCTGGCTGAGTTCGGCATCCATTACGCCGTCGCGACGTTAGGTACAGCAACCAGTGAACATCATCTGCGCCGCTTATTTAAAATCGTGCCGGAAGTAATTTTCTGCTTCGATGGTGACCAGGCTGGCCGAACGGCAGCTGCGCGCGCCATGGAAACCGTTCTGCCACTGTTACAGGATGGTTTACAAGCGCGCTTCTTATTCCTGCCCGACGGTGAAGACCCGGATACCCTGGTTCGGGTTGAAGGCAAAGACGCTTTCGAACAACGTTTGAACCAGTCGGATCATCTACCCGAATTTCTGTTCACTCATCTGAAAGAGCAGGTCGACTTCGACACACTCGACGGCAAAGCACGCCTTGATCAACTGGCCGCTCCTCTTATTAATCGCCTGCCAGACGGCATGTTGCGTCAATTGATGCGCCAGAAGCTGAAGGAAGAAACCGGAGTCGAGAGTCACGCTCTGACCAAACTGGAAGCCGAAGCTCCACCACCTGCTGCGGAGCAGGAAGCCGAGGACGACATTCCCCTGCCGTTTATCGATGCCCCTCCCATCGCACATTACGATGCTGAGCCCGCCAGTGATGCGTTAGCGCCGCAGGTTTATCAAGCGTTAACAGCCCTGGTACAAAACCCGGCCTTGGCACAGCAACTGGAAACTCCGGAATGTGACCCTGAGAGTGAAATTGAGCGCTTATTGTTCGAGGTGTTAAACAAACTGAAACAAGCGCCACAAAACAACAGTATCGGCCTGATTATTCAGTGGACTGGCTCACCGTTCCAGCTGCAGCTAAAAGAGATTGCAGAAAAAGCCGCTGAAGCCAGCGTAATACCATCTGCATCGACCATCGCCGATGTATTAAAGCGCCTTAATGCCCGCAAACTGGAAACCGAACTTGCGGGCCTTAAAGCCAAGCTGGCCAACAAAGAAAAACTCAGTGATGAAGAGCGCCAGCGCCTGCGGGAATTGCAGCGACATATGCATGAGCTGCAGAAAAAACGCACCGCAATTTACGCCCGTTAACACGTACTGACAATTTCACCGAACGCCTGCCTTGAATTCACCCAACTCGTCCCTATATTAAGCTCACCTCCCAAATAAAGGAGGCCGACTGCAGCAGCACAGCGCACAACGTGAACGCCCGCGGGCACATCGGACAGAGACGGCAACAAGCCACCGATTGACTACACACGTAACCTGGCTGAGATGTCGAAGTGAGCATCCAGAGTAATTAACCTCCCTACAGCCAAAAAAAGCGGGAACAAGCCCCGTGATTACTGGCCTAATGGCAGGTTAAAAGTTATACTTTGGCGTTTTTCTTCCGCCTTAAAAACACGGAACACAGGCTTCTATGTCAGCTAGCACGCAACAATCCCGATTAAAAGAACTGATCGCCAAGGGTAAAGAACAGGGTTACCTGACTTATGCCCAGGTTAACGACCACCTGCCGGACGATATCGCAAACCCGGATCAGGTCGAAGACATCATTCGTATGATTAACGATATCGGTATCCCGGTATCGGAAAACGCCCCGGATGGCGAATCCCTGTTTAACGACGCAGCCGATGATGCCGCTGCCGAAGAAGCTGCTGCCGCACTGGCACTGGTTGAATCCGATGTTGGTCGCACCACTGACCCGGTACGTATGTATATGCGTGAAATGGGTACCGTGGAGCTGCTGACCCGTGAAGGCGAAATTGTTATCGCCAAGCGCATCGAAGAAGGCATCCGTGAAGTGATGTCTGCCCTGGCCTATTACCCGGGCGCTGTTGGCGTCATTATGAACGCCTTTAAAGAAGCTGAAGAAGATCCGAATAAAGTCGGCGACATCTTCAGTGGTTTTATCGACCCATCTGATGAAGATCCGGAGCCAGGCCCACAGGCTGGCGCTGCAGCGGAAGCTGCGAAAGCAGAAGAATCTGACGATGAAGATTCTGATGGCGAAGATGGCGATGATGAAGACGACGAAGAAGAACAATCCGGCATTGATATGGCGGAAGTGGTTCGTCGCTTCACTGAAATTTCCGATGCTAACGATGCTGTAGAAGCAGCACTGGAAAATCACGGCCGTGCCAGCAAAGAAGCCGAAGCTGCGTTAGAGAAACTGGCTGAAGTATTTGCGCCAATTAAGCTGACGCCTAAATACTTCGATGCTTTAGTTGAAGAAGCACGCAGCTCGCTGAATGGCATTCGCACTCAGGAACGTCAGATTATGGTTCTGATGACCCGTAAGTGTGGTATGGACCGTAAAGACTTCATTAAAGGCTTCCAGGGCAATGAAGTGAACAACGAGTGGATTGAGACTCTGATTGAAGCGGATCGTCCTTACTCTCGCAAACTGGAAACCTATAAGCTGGAAATCTTCCGCTCCCAGAAGAAGATTAAAGCCGTTGCTGAGCGCGTATTGCTGAGCATTCCGGAAATTAAAGAAGTTAACCGTAAGGTTTCTATCGGTGAAGCTCGCGCTCGCCGTGCTAAGAAAGAAATGGTCGAAGCCAACCTGCGTCTGGTTATCTCGATCGCGAAAAAATACACCAACCGCGGCCTGCAATTCCTGGATCTGATTCAGGAAGGTAACATCGGTCTGATGAAAGCAGTGGATAAATTCGAATACCGTCGTGGTTATAAGTTCTCTACTTACGCCACCTGGTGGATTCGTCAGGCAATTACCCGTTCGATTGCGGACCAGGCACGTACTATTCGTATCCCGGTTCACATGATCGAAACCATCAACAAGCTGAACCGTATTTCGCGTCAGATGTTGCAGGAAATGGGGCGTGAAGCAACGCCGGAAGAACTGGCTGAGCGTATGGACATGCCGGAAGATAAAATCCGCAAAGTCCTGAAGATCGCCAAAGAGCCTATCTCCATGGAAACACCAATTGGTGACGATGAAGATTCGCACTTGGGTGATTTCATCGAAGATACTCAGTCTGAATCTCCGATGGATACCGCCACCAACGATGGCCTGACCGAAGCAACCCGCTCCGTATTGTCTGGCCTGACCGCACGTGAAGCGAAAGTTCTGCGTATGCGTTTTGGTATCGATATGAACACTGACCACACGCTGGAAGAAGTGGGCAAACAGTTCGACGTTACCCGCGAGCGTATTCGTCAGATCGAAGCCAAAGCTCTGCGTAAGTTACGTCACCCAAGCCGCTCAGATCACCTGCGCAGCTTTATCGACGAATAATCAGCCGCTTTTGCTGATTAATAAAAAACCGCCAGATGTTAAAACCTGGCGGTTTTTTTATGCTTGTTCGTTTTTCAACCAAGCGCTTTTTATTAGTTAAATCAAAGGGCTGGCGCTTATTACTAAGCGTGGTTATAATCTTGCCACTTCTCAGGGACGAATCATTCGCCCAACGAAGGGCCCGTAGCTCAGTTGGTTAGAGCATCCGACTCATAATCGGCAGGTCCCCAGTTCAAGTCTGGGCGGGCCCACCATTTTCACTTCTTATATTGCTATCCCAGTAATCCATCTCTGTAAAAGCAGCCTGCTGTTCCGGTGATTGTTATTTATTGTTAAGTAAACCACCCTCCATTTGATAACAATTCTCATTAACCTATAATTAAGCTTTTAGCCTGCACGGTCTATCCATGACATATCTGAAAGCACTGTTGCTATGGTCCGTATCATCCACGTTGCTGGCAGCAAACCTCCCTCCTCTCATGCTCTACAGCGCCAGAGAAGAAAGCCTCATCAAGCCACTACTTGAGCTGTACCAGCAACAGACAGGTCAGGAAATCAAGGCGGTTACAGCCAAGGCAGATGTTTTACTGCAACGGCTGAAAGCAGAAGGCAAACACTCTCAGGCAGATATTCTGATGACTGTGGATGCAGGTGATTTATGGTTTGCATCACGCCAGGGACTACTGGCAAAAACTCAATCTGCCATTCTGACACGGAATATTCCGGAGCATCTTCGTGATCCAAACAATCACTGGTTTGGGTTGTCAGTAAGAGCCCGTACGCTGGTATACAACACCGCCAACGTCTCAACAGATCAACTGGTTTCGTATCCGCAGCTGGCGGCCCCCCAATGGCATAAACGTCTTTGCCTGCGGACTTCCGGCAAAGTCTACAACCAATCTCTGGTGGCTATGCTGATCAACCAATACGGCGTTAAAACAACGGAGTCTTTTGTTAAAGGTTGGGTTAATAATCTGGCACAGCCGCCCCTTCCTAAAGACAGCGCTGTCATCAAAGCCATAGAATCAGGCATATGCGATGTCGGGATTATTAACTCCTACTACCTGGGGCGCCACCAGCTTAATAAACCGGATACCCTGCTTAAGTTATTCTGGCCAGCCAAAGAAGAAAATGGTGTACATATCAATATTTCCGGTGCTGGTATCACCCGTCATTCGCCTAATAAAGCAGCGGCCACTGAATTTCTTGAATGGTTAGCCGAGACACAAGCGCAGTACCTGTTTGCACGCCTGAATATGGAATACCCGGCAAACCCGAGAGTACCTGCGTCTGACATAGTCACAGCCTGGGGAGATTTCGATGCCGATCATCATAACCTTACGAATGCAGGCAGACTGCAAAAGTACGCGACACGATTAATGGAACGTGCGGGTTACAACTGATTTTATGTCATTTAATACGATTAAAAACCTTGGGTTTACTCTATTAACCCTGCTATTAGTTTTTGCCGTTACCGTGGGTATCTATTTCAGTCGCAGTACGATGCAGCAGCTCAATGCGCTGCTGGAAGAAAAAGCACCACTACAGGACATTGTGTATAAAACCAGTAGCGATCTGGATTCGGCGACTCAGCAGTTCTACAACTACATTCGTCGTCAGAAAGTTTTTCGTGAAGATGCCTTGTTAGCGATCAGCCAACTCGGAAATATGCTTTCGAATAGCAAAAAGGGCAACTATGCCGTAGCAATTTCGAGTTTAAAAAAGCAATTAAACCTGCTTTCGACCAGCTCATCGACACAATCTACTTTAGTCAGCCTTGAACAAGATTTTATTGAACAATTACTTAAAACAAACTTATCAATCAGAAGCGACCTGTCACTGGATGAGAAAACTAAAGCCGCGGCCGAAAATCAGGTAGTACTGATCGAAATCGCGTTTGTTCGTCTGCTTGAGAAAGAAGAGTCAAACCTCAACCCGGTTTTTTCTACCCTAGAGACAATTAAATCCAGACTGCAGAAATTACAAAAGATCGACATCCATTCCGCCATCGCGATTGATTATCTGTTAGCAGAACTCGACTATACGCATACTGCTTTACTGGAATATCGCGAAGTTACCCGTTATTCCAGTAACCAGCTGATGTCATTAACAGAAGCCGAAATCAATGTATTAGATTCGTGGTCAGGGATGCGCGATTCTGTTTCAGAGTTCAATAACAAATTGCGCCTCGGTATCAACAGTGCGCAGACAAACATGATTGCAACCAATCAGGATCAAAGTCAGTTTCTGCTATTAACGGGTTTGTTATCGGTTTTAGCCGGAACATTGATATCAATTATTATCGGGCGGATATTAGCCAAACGATTAAGATCGCTGGTTCTCGGAATTCGAAATATTACCGACGGCGACTTTAATTATCGCCTGAATATGAAAGGCAAAGATGAACTGGCGTTCTTAGCCAACAGTTTCGACACCATGTCAGAAAAGTTAAAAGTTAAGGAGCAAGCCCTGCTTGATCAGGCAAATATTGATAGTCTGACTGACCTTCCCAATCGCAGAAAGTTTCAGACCAGCATTAAGCAAGCTATCACAAATGCCGCTCGTAATCAGGACATGGTTGTCGTTATGTTTGTCGACCTCGATAACTTTAAACGGATTAACGATAGCTTAGGGCACGCAATGGGTGATGCACTGCTGACCGATGTTGGCCGTAAGCTATCTGAGAACCTGCGTGGCAGTGATATGCTAAGTCTGTATCGCAGTGCCGAGCATCATGCAGACTTGTACCGTCTTGGAGGCGATGAGTTCGTTATTCTGTTGCGTGATCTACATCAGGCCAGAGATGCCGCTTTAATTGCAAAACGTATGCTGACGGTGCTTTCCCAGCCAACCGTACTGAATGGTTACAATATTCAGGTCTCAGCAAGCATTGGTATCAGTGCATTTCCTCAGGATGCTAACGACGCCGATACATTGGTAAAACATGCAGATATTGCTATGTATTATGCCAAGGATGCTGGAAAGAATAACTACCATTTTTACTCAGAATCGATGAACCAGCTGGCCATACGCCAGCTGCAGTTGGAAAATAAGTTGCGGAAAGCCATTGAGAGCAACAGTTTTGAGCTGCATTACCAACCGCAGCTGGATGTTCATAGCAACAGCGTCAAATCGGTCGAGGCTTTAATGCGCTGGTACGACAATGAAGAAGGATGGATTTCCCCAAGCGAATTTATCCCGGTTGCCGAAAACTGCAATCTGATTGTCGAGCTGGGCAACTGGGTATTGGAACAAGCCTGCCAGCAGATCTGTAAATGGCAATCTTCGTTTCCAGATGTCAGAGTTGCAGTCAATATCAGCAGCCCACAGTTCAATAGCCCCGGCTTTATTAAAAAAATCACATCTCTTTTTCAAAAGTACCGGATCCTTCCCGAAATGTTCATTTTCGAATTGACCGAAAACATTGTAATGGAAGGCTCTGAGCGAAATATTCGCCAGCTTAATCAGCTGAAGGATCTGGGAGTGGAACTGTCCATTGATGACTTTGGTACCGGATATTCATCTCTGAGCTATCTGAAATTGTTTCCACTCGACGAAGTTAAAATTGATCGGAACTTCGTTGAGGATATTGTAAACGACAATGATAATCGCGCAATTTGTAACGCTATCATTGCCATGTCTAATGAGCTGGGGCTGCGTGTTGTTGCAGAGGGAGTGGAAACCATCGACCAACAGCGTTATTTGGAGGAGTGTGGTTGTGATGTGCTGCAGGGTTTCTTTTATTCTAAGCCACAGCCCGCTGAAAAACTGGACTATTCGTTATTTGATGTCAGCCATCAATATCCTGCTGAAGAAGGCGCCCGATAACACCCTTAACTCTGTTGCTGGTGACTACGAAACTGTTTCGGAACCTTCCCGGTCCAGCGCTTAAACGCCCGGATAAATCCTGCGGATTCGCTATAGCCTAATTTATCGGCGATTTGCTCGACGGTGAGCTGAGTTTTTTGCAGATAGTGAATGGCTTTTCGGCTGGACTCTTCGCTCACGATTTCCTGAAAGCTGATACCTTCCGCCTGCAATTTACGCGTGGCTGTGCGGCGCGTCATATTGAGTTGTGCAGCGATATCCTCCAGCTTTGGAATCACACCTTCGGTAGTACGAACAATCTTGCGAACTTTATCAGCAAACGATCCACTGATGACCAACTCAGCTTTCTGCACTTCACACTGCTCTTCGAGTAACTTTTGCGTCAGCGCATTAGCATGAGGTAAAGAACGGTTGAGATAACGACTGTCGAATAAAAGATCGTTATACGGCTGTGCGAATTTCACCTCACACTCGTAACATCTTAAATAATCATCTGCCGATTTCCCGGCTGAATCCTCTGGTGAAAAACCGAAACGAATGGATTTATACAAAGAGCCGGCACTGGAACGTGGAAATACATCCCGGATGGAGATCATAAAGAAAGCAAAATCACGCTCCAGATAGAAGCGCTTCAGGTGCTTCTCCAGCGGATAGAAATCGTTGAAACGCAGCACCGATATTTCTTCCTGTTTGATAAATTCGATATCAAACAGTGTGTAAGACAAGCGGATATATTTCAGAAAGAAGTTAATCGCTTCTTCAACCGTTCCGCACGCTGAAGCCGCCAAACCAATCGCACCAAAGGCATTAATACGGAATGCTTGCCCTGCTTTAAAAGCCAGTTGCGGATCATCGATTGCGTTCATCATCGCCTGAGTGAAATCGATGTCCTGCTGAACACTGATGGTCGCTTTTGGATCATCAAGCAGTGCCACTTCAATGCCAGCCTGGCTCAGAATCGATTCTGAAGATACGCCATAACTTTCGATCAGCTTCACCAATAAGGAAATGCCGATGATCGATTGTCGCTGATCTGTGGAAGCCAAAGTCACGTGTTGAATTAACCCTGATGTCTCAATCGGGCAATTATAGGTCCCCAACTGTCATTAACCAATTGCCCAACACTCCCTAGTATGCAGTCATCAAAGTTATAACTATAAGGGCAATACCATGAAGCGCTGGAATGGCTGGGGCGACGAAAAAAACAACCTCGATTTTCAACTGAGTAAAGCAGGTCAGGAATTTGTTGAAGGCCGCATCGGTAAGGCGGTCCCGCTGAAAGATGCCACCTTAGATCAGGTAATTGCTAAGGTCCCGGCTTCGCGTATGCCAGCCAGTGAGCTGATTAAATCCGGCCTGATCAGTATCGATGCGGAGACACGGGTACGTCATAGCCGTGGCCAGAGCATTCCCGATTGGCTGGCAATGCGCAGCGGTGAATTTGGTGTATTCCCGGATGCTGTGGCACAGCCAGAAACTACAGAACAAGTCGAGACCCTGATTAATTACGCCTACCAGAATGACATCGTTGTCATTCCATACGGTGGCGGTACTTCAGTGGTTGGCCATATCAACCCGGAAGAAGGTGACAAGCCAGTGCTGACCATCTCACTGGGCAAAATGAACAAGCTGATGCACTTCGATAAAACCAGCCAGATCGCAACCTTTGGTGCCGGCGCCTTAGGGCCGGATGTTGAGCGTCAGCTGAAAGAGCACGGTTATACCCTGGGTCATTACCCACAATCCTGGGAACTGTCTTCTATCGGTGGCTGGGTAGCTTCCCGATCCAGTGGTCAACAATCCCTGCGTTATGGTCGTATCGAAAAAATGTTTGCTGGCGGCACCATTGTTACCCCGCAAGGACTGATGGATATCCCAACCTTCCCGGCAACTTCTGCGGGCCCGGATGTACGTGAGTTGTTCCTCGGTAGTGAAGGCCGAATTGGTATCATCACCGAAGTGAAAGTGCGCGTCATGCCAGTGGCAGAAAAAGAAGCCTTCTACGTGGCTTTCTTCCCAAGTTGGGAGCAAGGCGTAGCGGCTACTCGTTCTATCGTGCAGAACAATATTCAACTGTCGATGATGCGTTTAAGTAACGGTATCGAAACCAAGACCCATATGACCTTAGGCTCTCCACCAGCGATTAAAAAAGTGCTGGATAAATACCTGGGTTTGCGCGGTATCGGTGACAACAAAGTGATGTTCACCTTTGGTACGACAGGCAGCAAAGAACAATGCCGCTCAGCATTAAAACTGGCTAACAAAGAAATTAAAAAATTCTCTGGAGTGAATACCGGCAGCCTGTTAGGTAAACGTTGGGAACACAGCCGTTTCCGCGCCCCTTATTTACGTCATGGCCTGTGGGAAATTGGTGCTGCCGCTGACTCGATGGAAACCTGTGTTGATTGGGCCGACGTCAGCAAAACCATGACCGACATGGAAAACGAAATCCGCGATGCCATTAAAGACGAAGGTGAAGTTCCGCATCCGTTCACGCACCTGTCGCACTTCTATGGTCAGGGTTGTAGTGTTTATACCACCTTTATGTTCCGTACTGCCGACAACTATGACGATACGCTGAAGCGCTGGCAGAAGTTAAAAGCCGCTGGCGCAAACGCCATTGTGGCTAACGGCGGCACCATCAGCCACCAGCATGGTGTGGGTAAAGATCACGCCCCCTATCTGGAAGCAGAAAAAGGGGAGCTGGGTATTAAGGCATTAAAAGGTCTGTACGATACCTTTGATCCGGAAAGCCTTATGAACCCGGGAAAACAGGTATAAACCACTCGCTCTGATACACACCGGTTTTACCTGCGATCGGCTGTGTCACCACAGCCAATCGCAATTATCAAGAGCATGATATGCTGGCCATCAATAATAACAACGACCAGCTCGCTGGCTTCCGGTAACTGCTCTATGCCACTTCATCTTCTGCGTTTCCAACATCAGCAAAACACTCACTGGGGTATCCAGCAGGGTGATTTCGTAAAGCCACTGAATATTCCTTGCACCACCACTTCAGAATTAATTCAGCTGGGTTATTCACAAATAGAAAAACTCAGCCATGAGACCGAGACATCGCTGAATATGTCTGACGTCGTATTACTCTCGCCCATTACCAGAGATGGCAAAGTCTTATGTCAGGGCGCTAATTATCGTCAGCATATGATTGACTCTGGCCTGGATCCGGATGCTCAGAATTACAATATGTTTTTCACTAAGTCGGCGGCATCGATTCACCATCCGGTTGGTGAAATCGTTCGTCCACGAGATGTTCAGCTATTGGATTACGAAGTTGAGTTAACTCTGGTACTTGGCCAGAGGACTGACCGCGCGGAGAACATAACCAACGAAAACCTGCATCAATATGTTGCAGGTATCTGCATTGGCAATGACGTGTCTGCCAGGGATATTCAGATTCCACAAATGCAGTTCCACAAAGGCAAAAGCTACCGCACATTTTGTCCGTTAGGCCCGGTTTTGTGTTTATTGGATAAAAAAGACATGCAGCAGTTAAATCAGCTGCAGCTCACTCTGAAAGTAAATAACGAAATACGTCAGCAAGACCACACAGCCAATCTGGTATTTAAGCCCGCAGAAACATTAAGTGAATATTCCCGGATTGCCGATTTTAATCCGGGCGATGTGTTGATGACGGGAACCCCAAGTGGTTGTGCGCTCGGGCTGCCATCGCCATTACTGATAAGGGTTGCGGCTTTATTACCAGAAAAGAAAAAATGGCAGCTATTTATTAAAAAACAACTGGCGCGCCCTTTTTATCTGCAGCTTGGCGATGTGGTTGAGTCCAGCATCCAGAGTGATGATGGCCAAATTAACCTGGGCGTTCAGCACCATCAGGTTATCAGCGAATAATTACGCCGCCAGCGTGTTTAATAATAAGCCTGCTGAAGTACGGCAGGCCTGACGCACATCTTTTAAATCTGAAACCGGAGAATAGGCTGCCACATTGGCATAAATTGAAGCGATACCACAGGCAACAGCATAAAGCTCATCGCGTCCAACTTCTGGTTTTTCCTGCTGAAGCTCATTCAGAATAAAAACCGAGAAACGCTCAATCCAGTTTTTAAGTTTGGCGGCTACTTCATCATTATCACCTGCAGCAACCACCAGCGCGTTTGCCAATATCGCTGTATGGGCATTACTGCTAACAAATAACTGGTCCAGTAAAGAAGGTAAACGTCCGGATTCCGGTAACTGCTGCTGCAACAACCGGATAAACTCATCGCACTTCTCGTCAAAGCGCAACAATAATCCCTTCATCAATTCATCGCGGTTACCCACATTGTGGCGAATTAACGGGCGCGCTAAACCTGCCTGGGTAGCAATGCGTTCGAGTGTTGCTCCTTCAACACCATAGCGGCCAACACAATATTCATAAGCATCCATGATTTGTTGGTAACGCTGAGTTTTTAGACTTGGTCGAGACACAACTCTCTCCCCTTTCTTGACTGGAAAATTACGACAACGGCAAGATAATAAAAGATACTTTGCTTATTACCAAATGTTTCTTTCAACTCATTAATGATAATTTTTTGCAGAGTTTTTAACCAAAAAAGAAAGAAAAGCTATCAATTTGCGACAACTTTGTTGGTGCCGGAGTAATAAAGGAAGGAATCAAAAACAAAAAAGCTCAGGCCTGCCGTGAGTGTCTGCAGAAACCTGAGCTGCTTCAGGAAAGAGAAAATTTCCCGGGATTAATCGAGCGATAAAAAGTGGCTGCGATAATGCGCCATCTCGTCAATGGACTCTTTAATATCGTCCAGCGCCAGGTGTGCGCCTTTCTTCTTAAACGAAGATACCACCTCTGGTTTCCAGCGCTTGGCCAGCTCTTTCAATGTGCTGACATCGATATTGCGGTAATGCATATACGCTTCCAGCTCAGGCATGTATTTCACCAGAAAACGACGATCCTGATGAATGCTGTTACCACACAGAGGAGAAGCGCCCTGCTTCACATGCTCGCGCAAAAATTCCAGTGTCTGCAATTCCGCATCGCGAGCGGAAACTTCGCTGTCACGTACCCGCTGGGTCAGGCCCGAGTTGCCGTGTGTTTTGGTATTCCAGTCATCCATGGCATCAAGCAGTACATCCGGCTGCTTAATAGCCAGTACCGGACCCTCTGCAATAATATTCAGATCCTTATCGGTGACCAGCGTAGCGATCTCAATAATCACGTCCTGCTCCGGCTCCAGACCGGTCATTTCCAGGTCCATCCACACCAGATTGTCTTTCTGACTCATATATTCCGCCTGTATTCAGTTGCGATAAGTCTAACAACTTGCATCACGCCCAGCCAGCTTGGACAATATCGCCCTGAATCTTTACCCCGGTATCCGAAGTTATATGGCCAAACGCAAACTGAACAAACGTCAGGCCTGGCGCATTGAAAAAATCCAGCAGGAAAAAGCCCAGCGAGCACAGCGTAAGGAACGCGATATATCGGAGCAACTGAATGCCGGGGAACTGGGAGAAGAAATCCACGGTCAGGTCATTGCTCATTTCGGCACCCAGGTAGAAGTGGAAGACCAGAACCGCGACAAATACCGCTGCTACTTAAGAGCAAACCTGGGATCTCTGGTTACCGGCGATAAAGTGGTATTCCGCCCCGGACCCGAGACTCTGGTTGTTACTACCGGCGAAACCGTTCGCACCGGTGTGGTCGAAACCGTATTAGAGCGCAGCTCCGAGCTATCACGACCAAACCCCTATAACGAGATTAAACCGGTTGCAGCCAACATCGATTTTATTGTGTTGGTGATTGCACCTGAACCAGAAGCTCATGCCAACCTGATTGACCGCTACTTGGTGGCCGCCGAAAACTGTTATATCGAGCCGATTATTCTGTTGAATAAAACCGACCTGCTGAATGATGTCAGCCGCCCGCGCTTCGATGACATGCTGTCGACCTATGAAGAGCTTGGTTACCGCACATTGAGGGTATGCAGCAAGGAAGAAAGCAGCCTGGGAGAGTTTAAAGAATTTCTTAACAACCGCGTCAGCGTATTTGTTGGCCAGTCGGGCGTGGGGAAATCATCGCTGATTGATACGCTGCTTCCGGAAGAAGAGTTAAAAGTTGGCGCTTTATCCCACGCCAGCAAGAAAGGCCGTCATACCACCACCACCGCACGTCTATATCACTTCCCCGCCGGTGGCGATCTGATCGACTCGCCAGGAATCCGCGAATTCGGCTTGTGGCACATGAATGAAGATGAGGTACTACACGGCTTTAAAGAAATCCGTCACCTCAGTGGCTACTGCCGTTTCCGCGACTGCAACCATGAAAAAGAGCCGGGTTGTGCGATTCTCGAAGCGGTCGAAAAAGGCGAAATCAGTGAATTACGCTTTAGCAGCTACAAACGTATTCTGGAAACACTGACCGAGCTGTAAGCTGTTAGTGATTCGGCAGCCAGTGTCAGAAAAACTGCACGGGCCTACCAGAATATCTCTTCTTTGTTGGGTGGGTTGTCGTAGCTGTTATTTTTGCTTTCGCGCTGCTTACGCAGTTCATCCAACAATGAACCCGCCTTGTTAATGGTCGGTTTACGCTCGTCCTCGGGTGGCGCTTCGCCATCATTCACAAACTCAACATCGGCACCACCGGCACGTCCACGTACATTGGCTTCCGATTGTTTATTTAACATCGTGATTGAGATACGACGGTTAACCGAATTGCCCGGATCATCAGCTTTTAACGGTGCGGTGTCTCCCATACCAATCACCTGAGCGATCTGCTGTTTCGGCACCCCGGCCTCCATCAGCGCCCGACGGGCTGAATCGGCACGCATGGAGGATAAACTCCAGTTCACATCGTCTTCCTCACGCAGACCCACTGCCCTTGAAGAGTCGGTGTGGCCACTGATCGATAAACGATGATCAAGGGTCGCCAGCATCGGCGCCAGTTCCCATAGAATGTCTTCGGAATAATATTTCAGCTGAGCACTGCCCGGATCAAACATCGGCCGCTTGGTCTGATCAACAATCTGTAATCTCAGGCCTTCGGTCGTGATATCCAGCAGTAACTGATTTTTGAACGGGCTCAGGGTTGGACTGGCGTCAATCCGCGCTTCGATCTTAGCCTGCATATCCTGCAAACGGCGTTGCTCAATCGCTTCTGCCAGATTTTCGATTTCACGTGCCTGGAGAATTTTCTCCGGATCAATGACTTCCGATTCCGCCATATTATCGGCTTCAGAAGGCGAACCACCCAGATCTATCACGTATTTCGATGGCACCTTGGTACCTTCTTCATAGGCCTGGGGATCCTGAAAATAGCCAGAGATGGCCGCTTTTTCCTGTTCATTCGACGAGTTAATCACCCACAACACCAGAAACAGCGCCATCATTGCCAACGCGAAGTCAGCCATGGCTACCTTCCAGGCGCCACCATGATCTTCGTGTTTTCCTTTTTTAATACGTCGAACAACAATGTTCTGATTCTGGCCAAGATTTTCCATCAGCGACCACGTATTTTACTTTCGACTTCAGTAAAGCTTGGGCGACCGTGGGTAAACAGCGCTTTACGGCCAAACTCAACCGCCAGCTGCGGCGGCACGCCATTTAACGACGCAACAATACAGGCTTTACTGGCCTCATACAGTTTGATTTCTTCTTCAGCCAGATGACGTAACGTCGAGCTCACCGGCCCCACCACACCATACGCCAGGAACACCCCGGAGAAGGTACCAACCAGAGCAGCGGCCACGTGCTTACCTATCTCCGCAACGTCGCCACCAATTGCTCCCATGGTAATGACAATACCCAATACCGCGGCAACAATACCGAAACCCGGAAGGGCATCTGCAACCTTCCCCACCGCAGTCCCTGGCTGCTCCAGCTCATGTAAGCGTGCATCAATTTCCTGATCCATCAGAGATTCGAGTTCAAATGACGTCAGATTGCCAGCCGCAATAATGCGGAAATAATCAGCAATAAAATTGGCCAGCTCTTCATTCGCCTGAATGGCTGGATAACGGGAAAAGATTGCACTGGATTGCGGGCTTTCGACGTCTCCTTCGATTGCCATAATGCCTTCACGCCGGGCTTTATTAAGAATGTCGTAGATGACACCCAGCACATCCATATACATGGCTTTATTAACCTTGCCGCCAAGAATAACCTGGGGCGTCAGCTTGAAGCACTGCAGGATCACATGCCACGGATTAGACAGTAGAAATGCACCAAACGCGGCGCCAACAATAATCAGAATTTCGAACGGCTGCCACAGCGCCAGCAACTGGCCATGCGACATCACATAGCCGTACAAAACGCTTCCAAATACAATAAACAGCCCAATTAGAAACAGCATTCATTCAGTCCTTAAGCTTCCTGATAACCCCTTATCGGCCGCAGCCACCAGATCGTGATCTCCGGTGAATCGTTATTATCGAATATGACCTTTATATAATTTATCCGGCGACGACAGGGAAAATGACTATAGTAAGTAAAGGTCACAATTCGCTGTTACACAAACTGAGACATGACACAATTATCACTGGTGCCACCTTCAGCAACCTCCTGGAAAGCGGTAAAAGAATTCCGCGACTTCCCGATTCTGGCCGAGAGCCGTGACCGGGTGCGCAAGCAAATGCGCAGCAATCAGGTTAACTTTGACGATCTGAGCAAAGTCGTAGAACAAGATCCTGCTCTATGCCTGCACTTGTTAATGTCGGCAGTCAGCCAGAACCCGGACTGCCGTGAGCAGATATCCGGTGCTGCCAGCTGCCTGTCATTGCTGGGCATGCAGGAGTTGGTTCGGCTAATCAAACAACTGCCGGTCGTCACTGCAAACAGCGAATCCCGCCAGCATCAGTTGTACCGCCGTGCGCTGCATTGTTCCGGTATGGCCGGTGAACTGGCAGCGCAGTGGGCCGCCAGCAAAGGTAGCAGCTCAGTGAGTTACGCTCGCTGGAGCACGATGTTAACCGCTGCGCCCATGTGGTTATGGTTGTTAAATGATGAATTATCCCAAAACTGGTTATACAGCCTGAGCCAGGGACAGGATCTGATTCCTGCCGCCAACAGTTGCTTTGGCACTCAGCACCTCAAAGACTGGCAACAACTCGCCAAACTGCTGTGCCTGCCACAGCTGGCCATTGACTGTTACCGCCCGCAAAACTGGTTGAAACAATCCCAGTGGCAATTGCTGCGCAAACACGATCCTCGTGACCTCGACGATCAGAGAAAATTACTGCATCAGATGCAAGAGCCACACATGATTGCCATCATGGCGAATAGCTTTGCCTGGCACTGGCATATCAGCCCACTCGGAAAGCGCTCAAAACGCTGGTTGTCTCTGGTGTGCCATTGGCTGGGGAAACCTGAAGCGATGCAACTGGCAGAGCTGCGCAAGATTCAACTGATGATCAGCCGAAGTCAGCAGGACGCGCTGTCCAGTGGTCTGGCTTTGCTACTCAGCCCGGAACTGACGGCCTTCGATTACCCGAAAATTGTGCCACAGAAGCCAGATCCTAAACCTGAGCGTGGCAGTGACGAAAACGCCGTTGCCAAAGCAGTTCCAACACCCGAGCCTGAACAACAAACACGTCAGCCTGACAGCGGCTATCTGAAGAAGCTGATGCAGCAATTGCAGCAACAACCAGACAGCTTTGGTGACTGGCATTATCTGATGCGTGGCGTATTAAAGGGTATTTGTCAGGGCGTTGGTTTATCCAGTGCCTGCATTGCCCTGCTGAATAAAGACAAAACGGTTCTGAAAGTGTTTTACGCTGAAGGCGTCGCAGAACAGGATCTGATCAGACGGCTGGCGATCGATCTGCGAAAAACCAACATCTTTGGCAAGCTGCTGGAAAAACCTGCCAGTTTATTAATTACATCAGAAAACCGCGCCCGGTTTATGCGTGGTTTACCGGAGCAAACGCAGCAACGACTGCCAGAGCAGTTAGTGACCATGTCGATTGATGCCGGTAACAAACCCATCGGGGTTGTGATTGCTTATAACGAAGACGGCAAAGAAAGTCTGACACCGGCAGAATATATGGCCTTCAAAAATCTGTGCCAGACAGCCAGCAGCAGTTTGGCCGAGTTGCGCAGCAATACTGAAAAGCAACGTAAATCCCGCACTGTTGGCGGCCGTTAGCACCGCCAATTCCTGACAAGTGTCTGCTGCTCAGATACACTACGGCTTTTCTGTGTGTGATAACACTAACTGGAAAGTTCTATGTCCACCCTGCCGTTATTGATCGAGCCAAAAGAGCTGGCAGCTCAGCTGCCACTGGCCAATACCCTGATTATTGATCAGAGTAAGCTGGATACCTATCTGCAACACCATATTCCGGGCGCCATTCATCTGGACTTCAAACGCCTGCAACTTGGCCAAAAGCCAACACCGGGTGCGTTACCGTCCCTCGACGATCTGAATGCATTATTCAGTGAATTAGGTCTGACACCGGATACCCACGTTATTGCTTACGATGACGAAGGCGGAGGCTGGGCCGGGCGCCTGATCTGGGCGCTGGACATGATTGGTCATTCACAATACTCCTATGTGAATGGCGGCATTCACGCCTGGCTGAAAGACGGCTTAACCACTGAAGCCGGAGAAAATCAGCCGGTTGCCAGCCAATTCAAGATTCAGTCGCTGCAACATGATTTTGCTTTAACTAAAGACGAAATCATCGAACGCATTGGCAAGCCGGATTTTGCTATCTGGGATGCCCGGTCCGCTCAGGAATACAGCGGTGAAAAAGTTATCTCTGCGCGTGGCGGTCATATCCCCGGTGCGGTGAATTACGAGTGGACCCGTGGTATGGATGCTGAGAATGGTTTGCGTATCCAGAATCTGGATGAGTTCCGTGAGCTATTAAAAGCAATGGGCATTGACGAAAACAAAGAGATTGCCACCCACTGCCAGACTCACCACAGATCCGGTTATACCTACCTGGTAGGAAAAATTTTAGGTTTAAATATCAAAGCGTACGCTGGCTCCTGGTCGGAATGGGGTAATGACGAAAGCACCCCAGTTAACACCGGCGAACAGCCCTGAGGAAAATACATTGAGTACTTCATTAAAAGATAAATTATTTATTGCCAGCCAATATCTGGTACCACAGCACTTATTATCTCGCGGTGTTGGTGCGTTGGCGGCTACCGAAATTGACTGGATTAAAAACCCGTTAATTCGTGCTTTTATCAAACAGTTTGATGTGAACATGAGCGAAGCTCAGCGTCAGAATGCTGAGGATTTCCGCTGCTTCAATGATTTCTTCACCCGTGAACTGCAGGACGGAGCACGTCCTTTAGCAAGCGGCGACAATATGATTCTGTCTCCGGCAGACGGCGCCGTATCGCAGCTGGGCCCTATTGAAAATGGCCGTATTTTCCAGGCGAAAGGCCAGGACTATTCCCTGATTGAATTATTAGGTGGCGACAGCGATCGTGCTGCGCCATTTATGGGCGGCCAATTCTCAACGATTTATCTGTCGCCTAAAGACTACCACCGTGTACATATGCCGGTTACCGGTACTTTGCGGGAAATGATTTATGTTCCGGGTGACCTGTTCTCTGTAAACCAGACAACCGCGGAAAATGTACCACGCCTGTTTTCGCGTAACGAACGTGTTGTGGCGATTTTTGATACCGAACTGGGTCAGATGGCCATGGTACTGGTGGGTGCGATGATTGTGGCTGCGGTAGAAACCGTATGGCATGGCCTGGTTACTCCACCGAAGCGTGAGTTACGCGTCACGTCATACCCTAGTCCGGAACCAATCACCATTGAAAAAGGTGAAGAAATGGGCCGCTTCCTGCTGGGCTCAACCGTTGTATTGTGTTTTGAAAAAGACAAAATGCACTGGCAGGAAACTCTGGAAGCCGGTTCACCACTACGCATGGGCGAAAGCGTTGGTATGACTCTGGAATAAACCGCCTTACCTTCAAAAAAAGCCGGACACCTCAGATGTGAAGTGTACCGGCTTTTTTATTTCTGACAGTAATCAGGCAGGTTCAACAGCGTTAGCGGCCTCAATCATGGTTGTCGCCAGAATGGTATAAACCTGAGTCCATGCCTCTTTAACTTCAGCCGTAAAAGCTTCACCAAGCCCTTGTTCCAGAGTCCATAACAGCGCTTCAGCAACAGTGGCGTAATGCTCGTCTTTGACCTGATAATCACGATGACGGCGCCCCATCGCCTGAATCGCAGGAACCACATCGTCCAGCTTGTTCAGCGCATTTACAGCAACATTGATCATATTCATCAGGCGTTCACCCTGAACTTTAATATCATCCTTAAATAACGGCCGTAGAGAAGGATCAAGTTCGAACAGGCGATTGTAAAACAGCTCGGCAGCCTGCTCAGAGATTGGCAACACCTGCTGCCATGAATCGGATACAAGCTTAATCTGGTTTTCGCTTAACATAGTTATTCCTTTTTATATTTTATAGTGATCTTCCGGCATATAGAGCGGATAGAGCGGATAGAGCGGATAGAGCGGATAGAGCGGATAGAGCGGATAGAGCGTTGATTCTTCCTGTTCGATACGATGCACCAGAACTTCACCAATGGTAATTAATTCACCAAGAAAGTTCTTTTCCATCTCCAGCGTCCAATCTTCTTTATCGTAGCGGGTTACAAACTGATTAACGGCCTTGCCAATCTGCATCATTTCACGGCGGAACGTCATAATGATTTCGCGATTTTCACTATCGCGAGCCAACTCTTTAGACAGGTAAACATAGAGTTTTACGTTCTCAGTCAATAAATGACCACGTAATATGGAGGTGAATTTTTTCAGATTTTTCCGGACGCTTTTGAAATCTTGTTTTTCCGCGCTGGTCTTAATTAATCCGAATAAATTTAATAAAGCCTGGTGCTCAGCATGAAACTGGTCGATTAAACCAGAGTCATAACTGATTCCCTGAGTTTGCATCGGCTGTGGTTGAGTATCCGCAACTACCTGCTTTTCACGGCGTTTAAAAAAACCAAACATGACATTCCCTTCAGTCGTATCCCTGGCGGATAATTAAATATCGAGATAAAAATCGAAAAATAATTTTAACTGATGGATGTCAATATTGTTTTCACTGCTTCACGCCAAAGCTACAACTTTTCAGGCCAGGCAGGAATTATTATCTGAAATTATGCTCTCTCCCAGGAAAAGCTGAGCACTTCGTCGATCAATCTTATATTTGATAAAACCATCAATATTCGATCCAGACCCATTGCAACCCCGGCACAGTCAGGCATACCAGAAGACATCGCTTGCAATAATCGCTGATCAATATCACGCCCTTGCGCTTCAACCATAAAACGTCTTTTCTGCTCTTGATGGTCCGTCAGTTCGTGATAGCCATTCGCTAGTTCAACGCCGTTTAAATACACTTCAAACCGTTCAGCAACGGCACCATTTTCGTCACTGCGAACTTTTGCCAATGCTGCCTGAGACTCCGGGTAATCATAAATAAAAACCAATGTGTCGCGAGGTAAACCCGGCTCAACCTGATGGCTCATAATAATGTCCAGCCAGCCATCGCGATCCAGCTCCAGGTCCACACCTGCAAGCTCAATACCTTTTGCTCTGATGGCAGCATCGTCACACGCTGGCCAGTTTAAGTGCGCAAACTGTTTCAAAGCGTCGGCATAACTGAGATCAATACGGGGAAACGGTTGCTTTAATATCAACCGCAATAATTCCGCCACTTCGTCCATCAGCTGCCAGTGGTTCCAGCCAACCCGATACCATTCCAGCATCGAGAATTCCGGATTATGGCGCTGACCCGCTTCGCCACAACGAAAGACTTTAGCGATCTGAAAAATATCACCGCTATCAGCGCACAACAGACGCTTCATCGCGTATTCCGGTGACGTATGCAGATAACGTCCCTGTGCCTGAATCGGCTCGATATTCGGATCCGTTACCGGTGCCTGACACAATAAGGGAGTTTCTACTTCCAGCACCTGTCGTTGATAAAAGAATTCACGAATCGCGCGGTTTAATTCCGCACGTAACTGCAGCAACTTATTGCTGGCTCCCGGACGCCAATCCTGCATGAAACAATTCCTGCGATGTAAAAAACAGCTCACTGGCTGCCAGAAAAAGAAAAGGGAGCCGATAGGCTCCCTTTCACTAAAATTAAGCCCAGGGCTTAAGCACGGCTGACATAGTCGCCGGTACGGGTATCGATACGCAGCACTTCACCAATGTTGATGAACAGCGGTACTTTAACAACAGCACCGGTAGTCAGAGTTGCTGGCTTTGAACCACCCTGAGCGGTATCGCCTTTCAGGCCCGGATCCGTTTCGGTCACTTCCAGTTCTACAAAGTTCGGTGCAGCAACGGTTAATACACCGCCGTTAAACAGGGTCACAACATAGGTTTCCTGCTCTTTCAGCCACTTAATGGTATCACCCAGCGCTTCCTCAGACGCACCGTGTTGCTCGAACGAGCCATCTTTTGCCATGAAGTGCCAGAATTCACCATCGGTGTACAGGTACTCCATGTCATATTCCATAACATCTGCACCTTCCAGAGATTCACCAGACTTAAAGGTGCGCTCCCATACGCGGCCGTTTTTCAGGTTACGCAGCTTTACACGGTTGAATGCCTGGCCTTTGCCCGGCTTCACGTATTCGTTTTCTACGATGGAGCAAGGATCTCCATCAAGCATCACTTTAAGACCTGATTTGAATTCGTTGGTAGAATAATTCGCCATTTTAAAACCTGATTACTTTTAGGAAGTCGTATCAAAGTGCATATCATAACCCGAACCAGCGACGCTGTAGAGCCACAAGATTGGCGTCAGATCCTGGCTGAGTCATATCGAGACCTTGATAAGCTGCTTGAATTCCTGCAAATCGACCCGGACGAACGCCTAAGCGCTAATATTGCCAGTCAGGATTTTTCCCTGCTAGTGCCCGGCCCTTATGCCGACCTGATTGAGCCGGGTAACCCGAAGGATCCATTGCTGCTTCAGGTTTTACCCCAGGCGGCTGAGCTGCATAGCCCGGATGGATACGTCACAGATCCACTGGCAGAAAAACATGCCAATATCCAACAAGGCATTATTCATAAGTATCGGGGGCGTGTCCTGCTACTGGCTGCGTCCGGCTGCGCGGTGAATTGCCGTTACTGTTTCCGCCGTCATTTTCCTTATCAGGAGAACCGCGTCAGCCGCCAGCAATGGCAGCAAACGCTGGAGTATGTCGCGCGCGATAGCAGCATTGAGGAAGTTATCCTCAGCGGTGGTGACCCGCTGATGCTGCAAGATCACCATTTGTCCGAGCTAATTGATCAGATAGAAGCCATTCCACATGTACAACGACTTCGGATCCACACCCGACTGCCAGTGGTGATCCCACAACGAATTACCCCAGAGCTGTGCCAACGGCTGAAAGACAGCCGCTTGCTCAGCAGCTGCGTGTTGCATATTAATCACCCTAACGAATTATCTGCGCTGCACCGGAACTACTACCAGGCACTTAGAGATGCCAACGTAACCTTGCTGAATCAGGCGGTATTACTGAGACAAGTCAACGATCAGCTCAGTGTTTTGTCTGAGTTAAGCAAACAACTGTTTGAATTTGGTATATTGCCTTATTACCTTCACCTGCTTGATCCGGTAAAGGGCGCCAGCCACTTTGATATACCCCAACAAGAAGCTGTGGCTCTGCATCAACAACTGATGAGTGAACTACCGGGTTATCTGGTTCCAAAGCTGGTCAGGGAAGAAGGCGGGAAAGCCCATAAAACGGCGATAATATAAAAAATGATTCTCACTACGGTAAAAGTCAGCGCCATAACGGAATGATGCGTTGGTTTTACACTGTTTTACCTTTAGCACCAGCAAATTTCCTGAGTGTTGGCATGCACTTACGGCAAATTGTCTATACTGTAGAACAGATACACTCGCTAAAAATTGGTTGATCGTTTGTTTTTTAATCAATAGTAGGAACGCATGGACAGCTCAAAAGCGCCAATCAAATTACATATCCCGGCAACGACACTGGCTCAACCCAGTATCTGTGCCGGCAATGTTGAAGGTATTACCCAGTGGGCCAAAGAGCTCCCGATGGCTAATACCGGGGAATCTGCGCGCCGTTTGTACCATGCCATCCGGGAGTTGAATCAGTGGGACACAGACCCTCTGCTGCGTTTCAAAGTACTGGAAGTGGTTCGTCCCTACATCTATTCCATTTGTACCCTGCTGAATAAACACTTTTTACAGTCATCGATCTCACTGAATGAGAAACAGCTGAAAATCGCTAACCTCAGCCAGGCTCTTCAGGCACATCTGGCTACCGGCTACAAGCTGGTTGTGGCGCACAGCATTGCCAATCTGGGGCCGACCGACAAACCCGCCAAGATAGTCACACTGGCGGTGCACCGTGCAATATCAGATACCAACCAAACCATCTTGCGAGCGTTCCAGCTCTACTGCCAGCCACCTGAACATGCCTGGCTGGAAATTAATCAGTTACTGCTGTTGGCAGAAATGCATGGCCTGACTCAATACAAAGTCAGCGATCGCCAGACACGCTTCCTGTCCAGCTCCACCATTAAAGACGTCTATATCCGTGCTCACTTACTGGGCACGGCAAAACCCAACAACCTTCGTCAGCAAGACCTGATGCAACTCTATGATGCCAGCGAACTCTGGGCTGAATTTGTTGGTTTGACGCAGGCTGAAGACGAATCCGCTTTATTTATTATCAATTTACATCGCGATCGTCCGGGCCAGTACCGCCAGCATTTGCGCGATGCACAAAAACCGTTGTTCCGCAGCCTGAATACCACAGAGCTGGTTAAGGCACTGAAGCTATGGGCTTCTAACCCGAATGGCAATAACACCATTACGGTACCGGGTAAGCTGTCGGATAACCTGCTGTCTCACGCCATTCAATCCTGGGGAATTCACTGGCAACGCTCGTTTCGTCGTGCTCCAACCGAAGGTTCACTGAGACTGTGCATCGGTCTGTCAGCAACGCATTATTACAGCGGCGGCATGCTCGATTTTGATTTAATGCTGGCGCGCTTTAAGCCCAAAACGATGCACGAAGACGTGCAGCAAGCTGCGGACACAGGCAAAGTCAGCTCGGACGATGTCTGGGCCGATGCGTTTGACGCCGGTGGTTCCAAGATTGCAGACAATCCTAGTCTGAACCTGGATACCATCGAGTTTATTAATAAGCACAAAAACGACGATGGCGAAGTTGAAACAAAAGCCAAATACCCCTCACACGCTATTGAGTTGATCAACACCAGTCCTGGCGGTTACTGTCTGCACTGGAAAGGCAATGTCCCACCCAGCATTCAGGCTGGAGAGTTGATTGGCATTCAGGAAAAAGGGGTGAAACACTGGTCTATTGGTGTAATCCGCTGGATTCGTCATCTGCGCGACCAGGGCACTCAGTTGGGTATTGAGTTACTGGCGCCCAAAGCACAAATTGGCGCAGCAAGAATTCTTCAGAAAACCGGTAACAACGGGCCTCTTATGCGCGCACTTTTGCTGCCAGCCATCAAGGCCATCGCTCAACCTGCAACACTGCTGTTACCCAGAATGCCGTTCCGAACCGGCAATAAGGTTGAGCTGATGTTTGAAACTGAGCAAGGTCGCTATCAGCTGACTAAACGGTTGACTTCAACCAGTAGCTTTGGCCAGTTCCAGTTCCGTATGGTGGGTGGTAATGCCAGTCAAAAGCAAAACACCATGCAACCTGCACCGGGTGTTACCGACGATGATTTCGACTCAATCTGGAATAAGTTGTAAAACCGGGTAAAAGCTGACCAGCTGCTTCGGATTATGACAATTATTGTCAGAACTGGACGTTTTTTTTTCTTCCCTAATACTTATAATCAGCAATCCCTTATCTTCAAGCTGGTAAATTTGTGAACCGAGATACAATCCACCTGCTGCTTCTGACCGAATCTCAGAATCACGCTGAAAATATCGTCAGTATGCTTCGCAACTCAGGCAGCGCAACCAGAGCTCATCAGGTCAGTTCTCTGGCGGATTTTGTGGATCAGTTACAGGATAAAAGCTGGGATCTGGTATTAGCACAGCCCCAGGCACAGAACATTCAGTGGGAAGAGTTACAGAGCCAGATCCAGCGCCTTAATAAAGATCTGCCGTTAATTCTGGTGACCAATGAAGAGCTCGATGCCATTACATTCGAGACCTGCTTCAAAAAAGGCGCCGCCACGATCATTCCTCTGGAAGAATCCAACGTGATGTTAATGGTGATTCAGCGTGAGCTGAAGCATCTGCAAGCACGCCGCGAAAAGCGCATGCTGGAAGTCAAACTGCGCGATGCAGAAAAGCGTGCACAAGCGCTGCTGGAAAGCTCAAAAGACGCCGTTGCCTACATTCATGACGGCATGCACGTTTACGCCAACCTCGCCTATCTCGAATTATTTGGTTACGACTCTGCCGAAGACCTGGAAGGCATGCCAATCATGGATATGGTGGATGCCTCTGGCCAGAAGCAATTTAAACAATTCCTCAAAAGTTACGACCAGGGTCAACAAGCCGGTGAACTGAAAACCTCAGGCATCAATGGTAATGGTGATGTGTTTGCTATGAGCATGCACTTTTCCCCGGCAACCTACGCCGACGAGGAATGTACTCAGGTAACTATTCGTGGTCAGGCGGACAGCCACGAACTGGAAGCACAGCTGGAGGCCATTCGCAGCCGTGACTTACTCACCAATTTATACAATAAAACCTTCTTTACCGAACGACTGGAAAATGCCGTCGACAGTGCCGTACTCAAAGGTGCCCGTGGTGCGGTTTTTTACATCAATATTGACCAGTTCAATAAAGTAAAAAGTGAAATTGGTATTAACCACTCCGACACAGTGATTACTGCCGTTGCAGAAAAGCTGCGCAAAAGCCTGCCGGACAGCACACACCTTGCTCGTATTGGTGAAGATATCTTCTCCTTTATCGGTATGGGCATTGATGCTGAGCAAGCGCTGGAACAAGCAGAGAAACTGCGCGATATCATCGAGCACCTGCTGATTGAAATCGACAAGCGCACGATTACGGTAACAACCAGCATCGGGATCGCACTGATTACTGAAAACAGCTCAAAACCGGAAGACATTCTGCAACAGGCTCACCATGCCTCGGATGATGTGCGTAAACAGGAAGGCCACAAACGCGGAAACGGCATTCACCTTTACCTGCCGAAGAAACCAGATGAGCCTGAAGATGGCGAAGTGAATATCGAAGCCCAGCTGGCAGACGCCCTAAAGAGCAACAGCTTCCAATTGTTATTCCAGCCTCTCATCAACTTACGTGGTGAAGAAACCGAACACTACGAAACCCTGCTACGTCTGCCACAAGCGGATGGCCAGGTCATTTCCGCCGGTGAATTCCTGAATAACCCGGACGTTAATGACGACCTGAAGCGCAAGATCGACCGCTGGGTTGTATTACATACCACCAAACTGCTCAGTGAACATCGCGCCAATGACCATAACACCCGCATGTTTATTAACCTGTCATCAGCATCGTTATCTGACGACAGCCTGGCGAGCTGGATCAGCGTTGCACTGAACGCTGCTAAGCTGCCAAAGGGAGCCGCCATCTTCCAGTTTAACGAGGAAGACGCCGGTAAGATGCTGAAGCAGTGCCAGGAGTTCAGCCACTCATTGCTGGAGCGTGGTATCCCAACGGCATTAAGCCGCTTTGGCTGCGCACTGAAGCCGTTCCAGATTCTCAAACATCTGGAAGTAACATACGTAAAAATTGATGGCTCCTTTACCCAGGAACTGGGCAACAATCCAGATGCTCAGAAACATCTGAAAGAGCTGCTCAGCCACCTGCACGAAGAAGAAAAGCAAACCATTGTGCCACTGGTAGAGAACGCTTCATCGGTTGCCAATTTATGGCAGATGGGCGCGCACTTTATTCAGGGCCATTATGTACAGGCTCCCCAGGCCGGTATGGCCTACGATTTTAACGACGAATAGCCATATCAGCCTTAACGGCAACAAAAAAGCCGCAATGAACATTCATTGCGGCTTTTTTGTTTTGGAGCGTCGATCGGATACTGATCAGCCAATATCGCGATCGCGATAACCCAGCAGGTACAGGATGCCATCCAGGCCCAGGGTAGAGATCGCATTTTTAGCATTCTCGCGCACCAGAGGCTTCGCCCGGAACGCAATCCCTAAACCGGCAATGCTTAACATCGGTAAATCGTTTGCGCCGTCGCCCACCGCAATGGTTTGCTCAAGCGTGATGTCTTCTTTTGCAGCCAGTTCGCGCAGCAGTTCAGCCTTGCGTTCACCATTGACAACTTTGCCAGTCACTCGTCCGGTGACAATGCCGTCTTCCATCTCGAGTTCATTAGCAAATACGTAATCGATGCCCAGTTTCTCCTGCAGGTAGCGACCAAAATAGTTAAAGCCGCCTGACAGGATTGCTGTTTTGTAGCCCAGAGAACGGAGGTTGCGGATCAGTCGCTCAGCCCCTTCGGTCACCGGCAGCTGTTCCGCAATTCCCTGCAGCACATCGCCATTCAGACCTTTAAGTAAGGCCACACGCTGTTCAAAGCTCTGATTAAAATCAAGCTCTCCCGACATCGCCCGCTCAGTAATATCAGCAACCTGCTCACCAACACCGGCAGCGGCTGCAAGCTCATCGATCACTTCCGCTTCAATCAGGGTTGAATCCATATCAAACGCAACCAAACGACGGCTACGGCGATATTTATCATCTTTCTGAAACGCGATATCGACTCCAAGGTCGTTAGCAACCTGCAGAAACTGAGCGCGCATCTGGCTTTGATCTGCCTCGCCACGTACGGAAAACTCAACACAGGCACGGGTATTTTCCTGTTCCTGATCCAGATCGACACGCCCGGACAGGCGGTTAATCTGATCAATATTGAGGTTGTGCTCTGCCACAATGACAGTGATCGCAGCAATCGCTTTTGCTTCGATGGCGCGCGCAAGCAGCGTAATAATATGACGAGGTTTGCCCTGTTGCGTTACCCAGCTCTGATAGCTCTCGGGAGTGACAGGTGTGAAGCGCACCGACAGGCCCAGTTCATGTGCCTTAAACAATACGTCTTTGAGAACCGGAGCAGACTCTGCCCGGGAAGGAATGGCGGCCAAAATACCCAACGTTAAAGTGTCGTGAATCTCAGCCTGACCGATATCTAAAATCGTTACATCGTACTGCGCCAGAATAGCGCTGATGTTAGCAGTTAACCCGGGCTTGTCGGCCCCAGTCACGCGGATTAGAACCAATTCAGTCACGGATAACCCCTGGTTTAAATTCGATTAAAGCTTATCTGTATCCGCTTTCGCAGCAGCAACTACGCCACGCAGCTCTTCAATCAGATCGACAGTTTCATGTACTGACAAAGCACGTACACGGTCCAGGCTCATCAGGTACAGACCTTTTTCCAACTGTTGCAGCTTATCTTGCAGAGACTGTTTCACATCACTCATGGTGGTTCCCCATCATCAACTATTTGGTCAAATAATACACACCACAGAACCTTGCTTCTGCTGGCGTTACTTCAGGCGGCGCATATAATACCATCATAAAGAAAAATTGTTTGAGTATCACAATGGCTAAACCCTCATCGATCTGGCAAAAATTGAATCTGAGTCAAGCCTTTGGCTTATTTACTGCCCTGATGATTCTGTTTACCGCAGTGGCCATCAGTGCTCTGACATTTCATACCCAGTCGAACAACAGCGAACAGGCATTGCAGCATCAATCGCAACTGCAGTTAAAACGCCTGGCGGTTGCATTAGCACCCAGCTTACTGAATGAAGATCGTGTCAGCCTTAACCTGACTCTGAACGAGTGGCAACGTGGCGAGTTTATTCAGGCGATCCGTATTCTTAATACCGATCAGCAGGTCATTGCCGAAACCGGACGCTTTGCCAGTGCGGCCATGACCACCAGCCAGAGCATCACTCAGGACAACCTGGCGATTGGTACCATTCAGGCTGCCATCGATAATGCGGTGGCAAGCCAGTCATTACGCCGCGATTTCGCTATGAACCTGCTGGCCAGCGCGCTATTCGCCTGTATTGGCGCCCTGCTGGCGTATCAGCTCAGCGAACGGAATCTGTCGTATCTGCGTCAGCTGCCACAAAAACTGAAAAACTGGCAGCACGGTGACAGCTTTACCCTGGAAGCGCCGCAGATTCAGGATCTGCAGCCGTTGCACGATTCATTAAAAGAAATAGCGGAAACAGAACAGCAACGACGTGCGGTAGAAAAAGCCCTTGGGCAATTTATTAATACGGAGCCCAACAATCAGGGACAACACTTCCGTTATCAGTCCTGTGCAATGTTGTATATCGAGATACAGGAGCTGGAAGTACTACAAAACCGGTTGAGCGCGGCGGAACTGTCGTCACTGCTGAATCAATACCACAAGCTTCTCAGCCAGGCAGCTAAGCTTTACAACGGTAAGCTCGACAGGTTCCAGGGGGATGGCATCGTTATGCTGTTCGGGCTGCCTGAATCCAGACCACAGGATGCACTGCACTGTTTATACGCGGCAGAATTATTTCTTGGATTAGTCAGTCATTTACGCGAACACGACAGTAAATTATTACCACTGGAATTTCGTATTGCGGCACACTTTGGCTCTGTTCTGCTCACTCCGATCGGAGAAGAACAGCATCTCCAGGGCAGTCTGGTTGGCGATACCATTCACTGGGCTTCTCATCTGGCTCAGCACGGCGAAGAGCGACGCTTACTGGCCAGCCAATCGATTCTCGATGAAATTGCGCAACACAGTGATATCGACTGGGATAGCGGCCCACAAATCTCTGATTTGCATGGCAAAGAAGTACCCAGCTACTGGCTGAACCAATTGCCGGAAAAAAATCAGTCGTTAATTCAGCGCCAGATCAAACACATTACCGCGATGACGGAACAAGCATAGCTCCGTAATATTACTTAGAAATAATGCAGTAATTATTTGCACTATTTTGGACCTTTACTAAGGTTTTATTAAACCAAAAAAGTGAGGGTTTATTCCATGATAAATCGCAAGGGACCGCTATTAGCAGCGGTTATGCTGGCGGGTAGCCAGACGGCTTTTGCAAATGATCTCAACATAAATGGATTTATGAGTGTTGGAGCAGGTGTGCTCACCAACAAAGATGTTACTTCATCCGGCTATGATGACGACCTCTCTTTCAATCAAGACACCATGGTTGCTCTGCAAGTCAGCAAGCAGGTAAATGATTCGACGTCGGCGACAACACAGTTTGTTGCTCGCGGTTCCGAAGATTATAAAACGGAAAACTCCTGGGCGTACGTCACTTATTCGGTTAATGAAAATACCGATTTACGCATCGGTCGCCTGCGCTCTCCTTTCTTCTATTACTCTGATTTTCTCGAAGTGGGTTACGCCTACAACTGGGTAAGACCGCCAAGTGAAGTGTATTCCCGACTGGATGTTTTCTCTTCAGTTAACGGTATCGACCTGACGCGCAGCTTTAGCGCAGGTTCGGTTGATGGCTCGGTCCAGGTTTATTATGGCCGTTTCAATGACACGTTTGCTCCGGTAAAAAAAGCTTTCCAGATTGAACTGAGAAACTTCGGTGGTGCAGTATTAAATCTGAGTCAGGGTAACTGGGGCGCACGTGTAAGTTATCACCAGGCCGACCTGTATATGCCTGACCTGGCTGCGAACCCTACCGGTGATCCACTCGAAGCACTGGTTGCAGGTGCTGTAGCCAGCGGCCTGTCAGATGAATTTTTACCTGACGGTGACACTGCCAAGTTCTACGAAGCAGCCATTACCTACGATAACGGTTCGACCTCTTTTATCACCGAATGGACCTCGCTTGATCATGAAACAGAGCTGTTCCTGAACGACACTGCGTATCTGGTCAGCCTGGCTCAACGCTTTGATGATACCACCGTACATCTGACTTATACCTCCGACAAAGACGAGAAACGTTCAGGTACGATCGGTACACTGCAAAACAATTTACGCGGTGAAGAAAACAGCATCATTTTAGGCGCACGCTTCGATTATGATGCAGGCACAGCCTTTAAGGTTGAGGCTCAGTACGTCGATGAAAAGCTGAGACTTGGGCAAGAAGGCGAGTCTGCAATGCTGTATAGTGTTGCTGTCGATCTGGTATTTTAAGGAGAATAAATATGAAATTAGTGAATAAATTCCTTAAAACCCTGGCCATTTCTTCAGTATTTGTTGCCAGTGTTGCCAGCGCCGAAGTCGCCGTTATTGTCAGTGCCAGTAATGGCAATGCTAATCTGGACCAGGATACGATTGCCCGGGTATTCCTTGGCAAAAGTAAAAACTTCCCGGATGGCAGTCAGGCCGTTCCGGTTGATCAGAATGCAGGCACCGCAAGCCGGGAAGCATTTAACAGCACAGTACTGGGCAAAAGCTCGAGTCAGTTAAAGGCTTATTGGTCACGCCTGATTTTCACCGGAAAAGGCACTCCACCTAAAGAGTCTGGTGATGATGCCACCGTGAAAGACCTGGTCGCCAATAATCCAAATCTGATTGGTTATGTTGACAGCTCCGTCGTAGACGGCTCAGTTAAAGTGGTTCATAAATTCTGAAACGAATAATATGAACTGAAATAAAACCCCCGCCATTTTCAATGCCGGGGGTTTTATTTTATAGCACCGTAATCACATCTTGCCGGGCCAAACGCGCTTTTGGCTTTCCATAATTATAATCTTCACCTTGTTTGTGATATCCCATCGCTAAGGCAACCTCACAAACATGTCCATCCAGTTCATCGTGAAATAATTCGCCAATCAGCTCAGAGTCAACACCTTCCATCGGAGTTGATGCAATGCCCAGACGCGCTAACGTGTGTAATACGTTACCCAATGCGAGATAAACCTGAGCTTTCGACCAGCCACCGTTGTATCCGTGCTCGTCGGTATTGTCTTCGGCAAACTCATAAGCTCCCATAAAGTTGTCATAATTCTCAGCAGCAAGGTGGCCAGAGCTCACTTCGGCATCAAGGCGTTTGCTGAATTTTTCTTTGGTGAATTCAGGATCATAGGCCAACAGTATGGTATGAGATGCTTCTTTCGCATGCTGTTGATTAAACTGATGCTTGTTTGCAAACGTATCATGTAGCCGTTGTTTGGCAGCGTCACTTTCAATAACGATAAATTTCCATGGTTGTGAATTAATCGAGGAAGCAGATAACCGTAATGCTTCAAGAATGATTTCCATATCATCGACTGATATACGCTGACTGGCATCGTATTTCTTGGCAGTGTAACGATTGTTAAGGTCAGTGATGATCTGATGGGACATGTTTGCTCCTGTCGGGTTAACAAAGGTGTATGACGTAACGTCGAACAGAGCCAGTATATTTATCCGCTTTATCTATAAAACCAGACTAAAATTAATTCAGAATTCGGGTTTTCTATATAATCACTGCTTAGCGGAACATCTCTTGGACATTGAAGGCATTCGTTTATTTGTTATGGCTGCGGATATGCTGAATATCAGTGCGGCTGGCCGCAAGCTGGACCTGGCGCCTGCCGTTGCCAGCGCAAGACTGGCCAAGCTGGAACAGCAGCTTGGTGCTGATTTGTTACATCGTTCAACCCGGAAAATTTCCCTGTCACTGGAAGGTGCTGAATTCCTGCCCTATGCCCGGGAAATTCTGGCACAACAGGCAGCAGCAAAAGCGGCATTGGGTCATGGTGTCGATGAAGTAAGTGGTACGTTGCGTTTTGCGTCCTCCAGTACCTTTGCTCAGGCCTACATCATGCCTCTGCTGGATGAATTTCTTGAGCGGTATCCCAAAATCAATCTGGAGTTAAAGCTGTCCGACATGCAGCTGGATTTAATCGAGGGTGGCTTTGATCTGGCATTGCGCAACTATGCAATCGAAGACAGTAGCCTGCGGGCACGGAAACTGGCGGATGATCAGAGAATATTATGCGCTTCGCCCCGCTACCTTAATCGTTTTGGCCAACCACAAAACCCTGAACAACTGTGCGACCACCGGTTATTAGTCTTCGGCAACGCTGAACCAAGAAAAATGGTGACACCTGATGGTGTCGCCAGTAGCTTTCCACCTCCAGGAGCCACAGCCAGAATTGTCTGTGATGATGGAGCCAGTATGAAGGTCGCTGCCTTGAGCGGCGTAGGCATTTCGATGCATACCTACTGGAATATTCATCAGGAATTAAAGGATGGCCGCCTGATTCGGGTATTACCGCAATACGAGATAGAAGATCAGTCGGCAATCTGGCTGGTATACCCAAAGTCGAATGTCTTAACGGCAAAAGTCCGGGTGTTTATCGACTTTTTATTGGAGAAAATTGGCGATCCCCCGATATGGAATCGCCAGAAAAATTAGCTTCGGGTTCGTTTGAGTTGCGCTGGCATGTTTTGTTGCTGCAATTCAACCATTCGCTCCAGAACATTAAGCACCGGCTGATAATCTCTGCCGTTATCGATAAGGCTCAATGCCGCAACCGTCGCTTCAATGGTCGATAAACCATCTGCGCGAGGTGATTTCCGAATCGCATAGCGGCTTAATGACTCTGGCGTTAACTGGATATACGGCAAATCTTTCAGCCAGGCATTCAAATGGAATAAACGTCGTACCTTTTTCCAGGTACCGTCCAACACCAGTAATTTTTTTATTCTGGTTTGTTGACCAGCCTGTAGTTGCTGTCCATTCTCTAACGGATACAACAAAGCACATTCAGACAAATCCGTAGAAGAAAAAACCTCTTCCGGGTTTAATTCATCAGCAATTAATAAACGACTATTAGTGATATTCAGGTGTAATAACGGGGCCGTCGACAATTTATGTTTTGCTTCGGTCGGGTCCTGCCAGATGATCAGCTCAAGCGGCGCCTCGATTTCAACCAAAGCATCACAAACACAGACTTTGACGGGCCTGTTGCATTTTGTGCACAGAGCCCGTTTTCCAGCGGATGCCATATTACTTTTTCGCAGCCAGCAAAGGCTTTAAGAATCGCCCGGTATGAGATGCTTTTTCTTTTACCACCTGCTCCGGTGTGCCTTCAGCAATAATGTAGCCGCCTTTCGAGCCACCTTCCGGGCCTAAATCCACAATCCAGTCAGCGGTTTTAATCACATCCAGATTATGCTCAATAACCACAATGGTATTACCGTGATCCCGTAAACGGTGCAATACCGCCAGCAACTGCTCAATATCATGGAAGTGAAGACCAGTGGTTGGCTCATCAAGAATATACAAAGTAGAGCCGGTATCACGCTTGGACAGTTCTTTCGCCAGCTTCACCCGCTGAGCTTCACCGCCGGATAATGTAGTCGCCGCCTGACCAAGCTTGATGTAACTCAAACCAACATCCATCAAGGTCTGTAATTTTCGTGCAACCGCAGGAATCGCATCAAAGAAAGTACGTGCGTCCTCTACCGTCATATCCAGAACTTCGTGGATATTTTTGCCCTTGTAACGAATATCCAGTGTTTCCCGGTTATAGCGTTTGCCTTTACACACATCACACGGCACATAAATATCCGCCAGGAAATGCATTTCAACTTTAATAACGCCGTCACCCTGACAAGCTTCGCAACGACCGCCTTTGACGTTAAACGAGAAGCGTCCGGCTTTATAACCGCGGGAGCGGGCTTCCTGAGTTCCGGCGAATAATTCACGTACCGGAGTAAAAATTCCGGTATAGGTTGCCGGGTTAGAACGAGGAGTACGACCAATCGGGCTCTGATCAATATCGACAACTTTATCTAACTGCTTCAGGCCATCGATTGCTTCATGATCCGACGCTTTTAACGTGGTCGCGCCATTTAACGCCGTTGCCGCCAGAGGGTATAAAGTACGGTTAATTAACGTTGATTTACCGGAACCGGAAACCCCGGTAACACAAGTCATTAAACCCAGCGGAATGGTTAAATCAACGTTGTTCAGGTTATTACCGGTTGCACCGGTTAACGTCAGAACTTTATTGCTGTCGTACGGAGTACGCTCAGCTGGCACTTCAATTTGTTTTTTACCGGACAGGTACTGACCGGTAACCGACGCGTTATTTTTAATAACCTGCTTCGGTGTGCCCTGAGCAATTACCTGACCACCATGAACACCAGCACCCGGGCCAATATCAATTAAATGATCAGCACTGCGGATCGCATCTTCATCATGCTCAACCACAATCACCGTATTTCCAAGATCACGCAGATGAAACAGGGTTTTTAACAAACGATCATTATCACGCTGGTGCAAGCCAATGGACGGCTCATCGAGGATATACATCACTCCAACCAAGCCAGCACCAATTTGTGATGCCAGACGGATACGCTGAGCTTCACCACCAGATAAGGTATCCGAGCTGCGGTTCAGGGTCAGATATTCCAGGCCAACGTTGACCAGGAATTGCAAACGTTCACGGATTTCTTTCAGAATTTTTTCTGCAATTTCACCCCGGTGGCCATCCATATGCAGGCCGGTGAAATATTCATGTGCTTCTTCTACCGGCATCGCGGTACAGGCGTGAATGGTTTTATCACCAACAAACACATGGCGCGCTTCAGTACGCAGACGTGATCCTTTACAAGTCGGGCACGGCTGAACGCTTAAATATTTCGACAGCTCTTCGCGTACCATTTGCGAATCGGTTTCACGATAACGACGCTCTAAGTTTGGCAACACACCTTCAAATGCGTGTTCTTTAAAGATCTGATCGCCACGGGAATTTACGTAATTAAAACGAACTTCTTCCTCACCCGAACCTTCCAGCAATATTTTCTGCTGTTTTTTCGTCAGCTTTTTAAACGGCTTATCGATATCAAAACCGAAGTGTTCTGCCACCGATGTAATCATCTGGAAGTAATACACACTGCGACGATCCCAACCACGAATAGCACCTTCAGCGACCGTCAGGCTGTGATCTAATACCACCAGATCCGGATCAAAGTATTGTTTAACACCTAAACCATCACAGCTTTGACAAGCACCCGCTGGATTGTTGAAGGAAAATAAACGGGGCTCCAGTTCCGACAAACTGTAACCACAATGTGGGCAAGAGAACTGCGACGAAAATAACAGCGGCTCAGCTTTTTCATCATCCATCGGCGCTGCCAGCGCCAGACCACCGCTGAGTTCAATGCAGGTTTCCAATGATTCGGATAAACGCTGCTCAATGCCTTCTTTGATTTTGAAGCGGTCAACCACCACTTCAATGCTGTGTTTCTTACGTTTATCCAGTTCCGGGACATCATCCAGGTCACACACCAGGCCATCGATACGGGCACGGATAAAACCTTGTGAACGTAAACTTTCGAACACATGCAAATGCTCCCCCTTACGATCACGAACAACCGGGGCAAGAATCATGTATTTGCTGCCTTCCGGCAGATCCATAATAGAGTCCACCATCTGGCTGATGGTTTGTGCTTCCAGTGCGACGTCATGATCCGGACAACGTGGCGATCCGACCCGGGCAAACAGCAGACGCAGATAATCGTAGATCTCGGTCACCGTACCAACGGTCGAGCGCGGATTATGGGAAGTGGACTTCTGTTCAATCGAAATCGCCGGAGACAGACCTTCAATCAGATCAACTTCC
The DNA here is from genome assembly GCF_965219715.1 of Bacterioplanoides sp. Taxonomy (GTDB): domain Bacteria; phylum Pseudomonadota; class Gammaproteobacteria; order Pseudomonadales; family Oceanobacteraceae; genus Bacterioplanoides. The sequence continues at coordinate 4,031,480 of NZ_OZ244785.1, read as the reverse complement.
GGTTTCTCCATCATGGATAAGAACTGGCGGGCATAGGTCGACAAAGATTCAACGTAACGACGCTGACCTTCGGCGTATAAGGTATCAAATGCCAGGGAAGATTTACCGGAACCACTTAATCCGGTAATAACGATGAGCTTGTCGCGCGGAATGTCGAGATCAACATTCTTGAGGTTATGGGTACGAGCACCGCGAACCTGAATCTTATCCATAGAACGGCTTTCACATCTGTTTGAAAGAAAGTCCGCTATTGTAAGCTAACTAACAGGTTGGATCAGTAGCAAAAACCGGCTTTATTCCGCCATCTCATGCAACAGCTCGTCCATATTCTCCTGCGCCCAGTTCACAGCCTGAATACGGTTGCTGGCACCAATCTTTTTGAACAGATTGTAAATATGGGTTTTCACCGTGTGCATGCTGACATTGAGTTGCTCAGCAATTTCCGTGTTAGTTGCACCGGTCGCCGTCAGCTTGAGAATCTGCTTCTCGCGCTTGGTCAGTAATGCGGCATGGGCAGACATACGACGTGGCTTATGACGAGTGCGCTCCAGATACTGTGCCATTAACTGACGTGGCAACCAGTATTCACCGGAAAACATGCCCTGAATCCCCTTGCTCAGCTGCTGCTGCGAAGAATCGCGGTAGAACAGGCCATTCACCATCGGCCAGACAATCATACGCTCCATCGCATGACCCGGAGGGGTATTAAAGAAGGCAACCATCACATCCATTGGCTGTTCGTAAATTGCCTCAAGTAACTCCTGGATTTTCTCCGGACGAGCACTTTCAGCATCAATCAGCGCCAGGGTTTTGCACGGGTAGGTGTTCCATTCTTCACGCCACTGGGGTTGATTAACCAGTTGGCAATCAATATTAGTGCGTTGATGAATAAAACCGATCAGTATTGAGTTTTGCAGATTCTGCTGGCCAAACAGGATGATACGGCGGCCAGGGAGAGTGTTCGTCTTTTCCATAAGTGAACTCCTTGTAGTAGTGTATCCGTTAACTCTTATTGCTCCATGCTTCTGGTTATCCACAACCAGAATGGCTTGAGTGTACGCAATCTGACATAAATTGCTACACGGAAACGGCAATTTTTTGGTACTTTGTACTCAATTTGACGCATTAATGTCTTAATCCTTAAGTCTTTGCCCGACAGCAACTCTGAATGCCCTCCGATTCCCCAGTTAATGGCTAATCAAATCGGCCCTGAGCTGGTACACTAGCGCCCCTTTTTTAACTAGTCACAGAGCCGAACCGTTTTGACTCAAGCCGCAGTATTGTCAACCACAGAACGACGCGCCGTTATGTCGCTGGCATCGTTATATGCCCTGCGCATGCTTGGCCTGTTTATGGTGCTGCCTGTAATGATGCTCGACGGTCAGCAACTGGAAGGTGCAACCCCACAGCTACTGGGCTTAGCGATGGGGATTTATGGCCTGACACAGGCGCTGTTGCAGATTCCGGCGGGTAGCTTATCCGACCGCATCGGCCGTAAACCGGTGATTGTGGGTGGCTTGATCGTGTTCGCGGCTGGCAGTCTGATTGCGGCAAATGCCGACAGTGTTTATGGCGTTATTATTGGCCGCGCCCTGCAAGGTGGTGGCGCAATCGCCAGTGCCATTATGGCGCTGGTTACCGACCTGACTCGCGAAGAAAATCGCATGAAAGCGATGGCATCCATTGGTGCCAGTATTGGCTTATCGTTCTCCGTTGCTCTGGTGTTAGGCCCATGGCTGGCCAGTATGGGCGGCCTGAGTACCATCTTCTTTATTACTGCCATTCTGGCCATTGCTGGCGTGTTCGTTACCTTATTTGTTATCCCTAACCCGGCACAGCTGCCGCATCGCGACTCAAGCGCGGTGCTCAGCGAAGTCAAAAAGCAGCTGAGTAATCGCCAGCTCTGGCCGCTCAATATCGGTATTTTTATTCTTCACGCCTTGATGGTGGCTATTTTTGTTGCCATTCCGCTGCAGCTGAAGCAACAAGGTCTGGCAGCAGAGCAACACAGCTGGGTGTATCTGCCGGTTCTGGTTGTAGCGTTTATCCTGATGGTGCCTTTTATTATCATCGCCGAGAAGCGCCGTAAGATGAAAAGCGTGGTGCTGACAGGTGCCGGCATTATTGCCGTAACCCTGTTTCTGATGAGCATGGCGAACAGTCTGTGGCATTGGGTAGTACTGCTGCTGCTCTATTTCTGGGGCTTTAACCTGATGGAAGCCAGTTTACCGTCCTGGTTAAGTAAAATTGCTCCGGCGGGTGCCAAGGGTAGCGCCATGGGTATTTATTCCAGCATGCAGTTTCTCGGCGCATTTGTTGGTGGCAGCCTGGGCGGCTGGATACTGGCCGATTTCAACAGCGAAATCCTGTTTGTCGGCCTGGCCCTGTTAATGATATTTTGGGCGCTGATTATCTGGCGCTCCTCACCACCACAACATCTGACCAGCGTACGCTTGGCTGTGAATGGTGAAACCAGCGCACAACAGCTTAAACAACTTATGGCACTGACCGGTGTTTCGGAGGTCAGTCTGCTCGCCAGTGAAGGCGCCATTTATTTAAAAGTCAGTGCTGAAGCCTTTGATATGAAAGAGGCCTCAGCCATCATTAATTCTGAAAACGGAGAACAGCATGGGTCGCAGCGTTAATAAAGTGACACTTATCGGTACTCTGGGTCGTGACCCTGAAGTTCGTTTTATGCCAAACGGCAATGCCGTTGCCAATCTGTCATTGGCAACTGACGAAAGCTACAACGACAAACAAAGCGGCCAGAAGGTTGAACAAACTGAATGGCACCGTATCACGGTATACGGCAAGCTGGCTGAGATCGTACAGCAATACCTGAAAAAAGGTTCCAAAGCCTATTTCGAAGGTAAACTGCGTACCCGCGAGTGGGAAAAAGACGGTGTAAAACGTTACACCACTGAGATCATTGCCAACGACATGTTGATGCTCGACAGCCGTGGCGACAATATGGGTGGTGGTATGGGCGCACCTGCCGGTGGTTTCCAGTCTGCAGGCCAGATGATGAACCAGGGCTCAGCACCAATGGCTGGTATGGCTGCGGCGCCACAACAGGCACCTCAGCAAGCACCGCAACAAGGTGGTTATCAGCAACCGGCTCCACAGCAAGCGCCACAACAGCCAATGAACCCGGCCGGAGGTTATCAGCAGCCTGCTATGGCGCCACAGCAAGCACCTCAGGCCGCACCGCAGCAACGCCCGGCACCGCAACAGGCTCCACAGCAAGGTGGTTATCAGCAACCACAACAGGCGCCACAAGCGGCACCTCAGCCAAATAACAGCTTCGATGATTTCGACGACGACATCCCGTTCTGAGAATCATCTGAATAAGCCGTTATAACAAAAGCCCTTAATATTAAGGGCTTTTTTGTGCCTGTTATTCAGCCACAACGGCTGTCATTTCACTGCATTTACTCCCTGTATCTTCTTGGTAGAACGCTTAATGTCTGCGCGCTTCTTTTCTCAACACTGAAGGCGACTTCTCAAACCAGCGTTTAGCACTGCGGGTAAAGGCCGACGGATTTTTAAAACCGAGAATGTCACTCAGACGGGTTAACGGAATATCCGTTTCGGTAAGAAATCGCAGCGCCGCCTGCTTGTAGATATCTTCCTGGATCTGTTCGAACCTGGCATTTTCAGCACTCAAACGACGCTGTAATGTTCTCGGATGCATACCCAGCATGTCAGCAATGATTTGTTTAGTCGCGCGCTGTTCTCCCAGAGTGCGTGGAATTGCGCGACGAACCTGATCCGCCACCGACAACTTTCCTTTGTGTGCTGCAGCGGAGATCTGCTCCAGCGCCAATTGATGAAAACGGGTATCAAAGGTTTTAAGCGGCAAAGATAAGGCTTCTTTCGGAAAATGCAGCCCGGCATAGGCCTGTTCAAAATGAATAGGCACACCAAAAAAGCGCCGGTAGGCATGTTCATTTCCATCTGCTGCATGGTGCAAAGATACCCCTTTTAACGGTACCGGTTCGTCCGTCAGAAGCTGCAAAAAACGCCACATATATCCCAGAGCTGCATCAACCGCCTGACGCTGTGTCGCAAACTCCGTCTGATGCATGGTTAAGCTTGGTGTGACACAACCTGCGTAAAGATCACTCTCAGGCTTCATCGAAAATTCCATCGCCGGGCTGTGCAGAAACAAATAGCGCACGGCACTTTTTATGGTCTGTTGGAGAGTCGGAGCACTGCGAATAATCATAGCCACCGCGCCTAACAGACCAGCATCCTGACGCGCGGCCAGCTGTAACCCCAGCGTTGGACATTGGCAAAGCAGCGCACTTTCCTCCAGCAACTCAGTTGCGTCGGTCATGGAGATAAGTTCATCGACATTAGCTAACGAGGCGGCAGCAATGCCATGCCTTTCCAGCAGTGCATAAGGATCTTGCCCCAGCTCTTTTATCAAAGCTTCAAAACCCTGTAATCCACCAGCACGAATCAATGACTCCATAATCTGGGCCGTTTCAATTTGTCTCGAAATGGTAATTCTAAGCCAACTCCACTCCGTAAACTAGGCTCCGGTATTTCCATCAATAACGGCACTGGAGAACAATCACCATGCATCTAATCAAAAATACCAACGCCGCTTCGTTTGCCCTGCGCTACATTGGCCGGCGTCTTTTTAAACCGTCCGAGCCTGCTTCACTGAATGAAGCAGGGTTATTTAGCGGCCAACCGCAGCATCAGAATTTCTGCAGAATCGATCAGCTGGCCCCGGTAAGCCGAATGCCTGCCTCTTCCAAGCCGTATTTTTTTCCACAAAAAAACAGCATTAATTTGCCAGAACATTTCTCCTTTGAAGGAGAACAACGTTCCACCGAACAATTCCTGATCGATACCGATACCGCCGCGTTACTGGTACTGGTGGATGGTGAAATCCGCTATGAACGTTATCTGTTAACCGGTGGCCGTGAAGTTAATTGGTTAGCGATGTCGGTCTCAAAAAGCTTTATCTCAACCCTGGTAGGCATTGCATTAGAAGAAGGCTTTATCAGTAGCCTGGATAAAGCCATCAGTGATTATGTACCAGTCAAAAAAGGCTCCGCCTACGACGGCGTAACCATCAGGCAAGTATTACAAATGTCGTCCGGAGCACGCTGGAACGAAGACTACAATGATGAAGATTCTGAAGTTTTCCAGATGGGACAAGCGGCACTGAACCCTGTCATGGGGCTGAACAAATTTGTTGCTCAAATGGCGAAAGAACACGAACCCGATTCATTGTGTCGCTACAACTCGGGTGACACACAAATTCTTGGTGCTTTGCTAGAACGCGCTACCGGCCGCACCGTTTCATCTTATATGAGCGAGAAACTGGCTGAACCACTGGGCTTCGAGTCACCCGGCTACTGGATCACCGATATTTATGGCACCGAGCTGGCCTTCAGTGGTCTGAACCTGACCGCGCGCGATTACGCTAAATTTGGCGAATTATTCCGTAATAAAGGGCGCTGGCAGGGTAAACAAATTATCAGTGAAAACTGGGTAAACGCTGCAACCAGCATCGACTCTGCCGTTCGTGACGTTGGCCAGCCCGTTGTTGCCGGGCACCCGATAGAGTTGGGTTATGGCTATCAATGGTGGATACCGAAGGGCAACAAAGGCGACTACAGTGCCGTCGGGGTTTTAAATCAGCTGGTCTATGTTAATCCTGAGAAAAACACCACAATTGTGAAACTCTCGGCCAATCGCAAATACGGTACCGCAAAAGATGAACGCACCGATCAGAATATCGAAAACATCGAATTCCTGCGTGCGATTGCAAACAACATTTAGGCTCTGGTCAGATTCGTAATTGCCAACAATAAAAGCCCCGGGTGGAGTTTATCTACCAGGGCTTTTTCTTAACCATCAGCCACGACATAATAGCCCAAGCGTAACGGAACCCACGAGGTCATCATGTCATCCTGGCAGCTGATTATTCAGCAACAGATTGTTAAACCATTACAAACCCGGGAAGGAACCTTCAGTTTATTAGCCAGCCTGGGGGTCTGGGTTTTATTCCTGTATTACCCAATCCGAAAAAGTGCCGAAGCATTAGCTGATCCACACAGTCCGGTGGAAGGTATTTTAACGACCTTAGGTCTGGAAAACCTGGCGAACTGGGTATTACCGGAGCTGGGGGCTTATTGGGCTCTGGCGTTGTATGTGTTACCACCCTTTGCCATTTTGGTAGCCGCCGATCAAATGATCAGTGAGCGCCTGCGTGGCGGTCTGCGTTTTTTATTATTACGCGCCAAACGGGAAGAAATATTTTTTGGTCGTTTTACCGGGCAACTGATCATCCAGTTGCTGTTAATTATCGCGACAATTTTTTCTGCCACTCTGATGGGCGTATTACGCAGTGGCGACTCCGGATTTTTTCTGCACCATATTCACACTCTGCTGATTGCCGGTGTTCAACTGTTTATTGTTGTGATGCCATTTATTGCACTGATGTCGCTGCTATCAGTACTACTGAATAAAGTCCGTACCGCCACCATTGTTGCCATGTTGTTATTTGCGTTTGGCGAAAGTTTATTTCGCTGGTTAGGTACAAAAGTTCCGGGCCTGGATTATCTGGCGTTGTTAGTTCCCGGTAATCAGTTATCCCAGATGCTGAATAATTTACCGATGGATAGCTGGGCGTTACTCGCCTATCCAATTGCACAAACCCTGGTATTTATGATTGCCGGTTATCTGCTGTTCCGGAGACAAAGTGTATGACGGTATTAATTCGTTGCCAGAACCTGAGCAAATCGTATGGTGCAACCAAAGCGCTGGATGATGTCTCGTTCGAAATATCTGCCGGCAGCCCGGTAGCCTTGGTTGGCCCTAATGGCGCGGGCAAAAGCACGTTATTCAGTATTTTATGCGGCTACCAAAACGCTTCTGCAGGGGACGTGGAAATCTTTGGTGAGACACCAACAGCCGCCACATTATCCGGCAAGCTGGGAGCCTTACCTCAGGATGCATTGTTCGACCCGGATTTAACCTTACTGGAGCAATTGGTGTTTTTTGCCCGGTTACAGGGTTTTGATCACAAAGCAGCTAACAATGAGTGTCTGCGGGTGCTGGAATTAATGGGCTTGCAGGACAAACAAAATACTCTGCCACCGGCGCTGAGCCACGGCATGCGTAAACGTCTGAGTATCGCCCAGGCCTTAATTGGCAGCCCTCAACTGGTATTACTGGACGAGCCAACCGCCGGACTGGATCCGGAAAATGCACGCAATATTCGCGAAGTGATCCGCGAGCTGTCGGATAAGACCACATTTGTCATCAGCTCTCACAACCTGAATGAGCTGGAACGGTTGTGTAATCAGGTGCTGTTTCTGGAACAAGGTCGCTTGCGGCTGGATCAGAATATTGAGCAACAGGCTCAGGGCAATATCACATTACGCTTGTGGCAGGAAAACCATCAGATCATCACCGCAATACGTCAGTTATCCGGTGTGCAGCAGGTCAACGCCGAGCGCGAAGAAATATTTATTGATTACGACGCCGTGATAAATCCAATTGTCGACCAGCAACTATTGCAGTTACTGGCCGAGCACCAGCTGGGTTATCGCCAGCTCAGCCATGGCCGCTCGTTAGAACAGCAGTTGTTCAGCTGAACAGGACTGCTCAGCTGACAGAGGTAGTGACTTCAATCACATCAGCGAGACGAGCGGTCAACTGATCGCCGCTTTCCAGCGGCCCTACTCCGGCAGGTGTACCCGTTAATACGATGTCACCGGGATTCAGAGTAAAACTCTGACTGATATGAGCTAACAAGGGCAGGATCGGAAATAACATGTCACGACTGTTACCGTCCTGCTGCAGCTTGCCATTGCGGATTAACTGCAATGGAATGTTTTTCCAGTCACTGATTTGATCGGCACTGACAAATTCGGAAACCGGGCAGGCACCATCAAATGCTTTGGCCCGCTCCCACGGATGACCTTTATCTTTTAACTGCGCCTGTACATCACGAAGCGTTAGATCCAGCGCCAGACCGACCGCCTGAATCGACTTTTCCGCCTGCTGTTCATCCGCCTTACTCAGCGTTTCGCCAATTAATAATGCAATTTCCAGTTCGTGGTGCACACTGCCCTGATCCGCAGGAATATTCAGTGCCTGGGCCATATCAACAACCGAGCTGGCGGGCTTCATAAACAGAATGGGTTGAGAAGGAATGGGATTGTTCAGCTCTTTGGCATGTTCGGCATAATTTCGCCCGACACACACAACTTTGCCAATGGATGGTCCGGACTGAGCGTCACGGATTACAGGAGAAAATACAGCAGTCATAACAGCCCCCGGAAAATTGAGGCTGCAGTATAACGTATCAGGTGGTTTTTGGTGGCAGTTGACGAGTTAGTGGTTGCGAATCAACTCACCCAGTTCGCGATTCATCTCGGCCGGATCTTCCAGGTTGTATTCCAGCAGCCGGCGTAAGGTTGTCATGCTATCAAGATCCATTGAATCGGAAGCAAAACCCACAACATCGTCATCAATATGCACCAGTGAACATTCCATCTGAATGGTTTCATCTTCTGACAATACCAGGCTGACACGCACGTGTTGCTCCAGATGCCAGTTAACCCCTTCAGGACGTACCAGCAAAATGCCGCGTAAACTGATATCAAGACAATGGGTTTCCAAACGCTGTTCATGGGTTGTTACCTGAACGCGCTGAAAGAAGTGGACACGCTTAAACTGGCGCTGCTCCATGGAAATAAACTCTCAACTGATACTTATGACTTAGGTTTAGCTGATTTAAGGGAATTAGCAAACGAGTGTTATGTATTGGAGGGAAAAGAATGAGAGGATTCAGAGGTTATTTAGGCAGTGAGTGTCGGTTGCTTTTTTAAAGCAGCAACAGGATGTTGCGGAAGGATCGCCAGCACAGGGACGTGCTGTACGATCCGGTGGTAAAAAAGTAACCGATTCTCTCTGCCGAAGGATATTAACTTACGCCAGACGCTTGTACTTCATACGCTTCGGCTGAGCTTCGTTACCGAGACGTTTCTTACGATCCGCCTCGTATTCGGTGTAGTTGCCTTCAAAGAAAGTAACTTTCGAATCACCTTCGTAGGCCATGATATGTGTCGCAATACGATCCAGGAACCAACGGTCGTGGGATACCACCATCACAGAGCCCGGGAAGGCTAATACCGCTTCTTCCAGAGCACGTAAGGTTTCAACATCAAGGTCGTTGGACGGTTCGTCCAACAGCAATACGTTGGCGCCCTGCTTCAGCGTGTAGGCCAGCTGCAGACGACCACGTTCACCACCAGACAGATCACCCACACGTTTCTGTTGATCGCCACCCTTAAAGTTAAAGCGACCGATGTAAGAACGGCTCGGGTATTCTTTACCGTTGATATTCAGCATATCGTGACCATCGGAAATGGCTTCCCAAACGGTCTTTTTGTCGTCCAGCTCATCACGCAACTGCTCAACAAATGCCAGGTTCACGGTTTCACCCATCACCACTTCACCGGAATCCGGTTGTTCAGTGCCGGCAATCATACGGAACAGCGTCGATTTACCTGCACCGTTACCGCCCACGATACCGACGATAGCACCGGCCGGAACGGCGAAGCTCAGATCATCGATCAGCACGCGATCACCAAACGACTTGGTCACGTTATGGAATTCGATCACCTTGTCACCCAGGCGTGGGCCTGGTGGGATATAAATTTCGTTGGTTTCGTTACGGGTCTGGAATTCACGCGAGTTCATTTCTTCGAACGCCGCTAAACGTGCTTTGCTCTTCGACTGACGACCTTTAGCGCCCTGACGAACCCACTCCAGTTCGTGTTTTACTGCGCGAGCATGAGCTTCTTCCTGCTTCTTCTCCTGCTCTAAACGTTTTTCTTTCTGTTCCAGCCAGGAGGTGTAGTTGCCCTGGTACGGAATACCATGACCACGGTCGAGTTCCAGAATCCACTCAGCACAGTTATCTAGGAAGTAACGGTCGTGGGTAATCGCCACCACTGTGCCCGGGTATTCTTCCAGGAATTTCTCCAGCCAGCCCACCGACTCAGCATCCAGGTGGTTGGTTGGTTCGTCTAACAGCAGCATATCCGGCTTCGACATCAGCAGACGGCATAACGCCACACGACGGCGCTCACCACCAGACAACTTGGTCACGTCCGCATCCCACGGCGGCAGACGTAACGCATCAGCTGCAATTTCCATATGGCGCTCAACATCGTGACCACCCGCGGTTTCGATAATGGCTTCTAAACGACCCTGCTTCTTTGCCAACTCGTCGAAATCAGCATCCGGCTCGGCGTAAGCAGCATAAACAGCGTCCAGCTCAGCCTTGGCGTTCATCAGCTCCGATAAACCGTCTTCAACGTTACCTTTAACGTCTTTATTCGGGTCCAGCTCCGGCTCCTGCGGCAAGTAGCCAACATTCAGATCTGGCTGCGGACGCGCTTCGCCAATAAAATCAGTATCAACACCCGCCATAATGCGCAGCAGTGTCGATTTACCCGCACCATTCAGGCCTAACACACCAATCTTGGCGCCCGGAAAAAAGGAAAGAGAGATATCACGCAGAATCTGACGCTTAGGCGGCACGATCTTGCCTAAACGGTTCATGGTAAATACGTATTGAGCCATCTGGTTTACCTGACAAATAATCTGAAGGAATAACGGCGCAACGCTACTGAAAAGCGCCGCTTTTGGCAACGTAATCCTGCCATCAATCTCATAATATCCGGGCTTTTCGATCATTCAATCGGCGCAATTCGCGGTTACGCGTTCCCGAGATAGAGGTCTATACTGAAAGCAGACTTTTATCGGTAAGAATCTGACGTTAATGGACTTTTCTGCACCAGACGCCTCCCATAACAAAACCATCAAGCACTCGTCCGGCCGCTTGAACTTCCTGTTGTTTTTGCTGAGCTCCGGTTTTCTTGTTGTTGTGCTGTTACACAATGCCTACAGCCAGTGGCAGGAAGAGCAACAACGCTTTGCTGATAGCCTGACACAAACGGTTAATAACTACGCCGACCAGGCTGGGTTATTGGCACAGGCTGGTTTACATGCCAATAAAGTTTTCACGAACAGTCACACGCAGCAGCTGTCTGCGTTTATTAACAAATCAGATCCGGAAAATGACGAATTGCTGTGGCAGGACATGCTCAGCGCTTTCTTCAATATCACTGGTTTTTTTGTATACAGTGACGATGGTCAGTATCAACGTCATTATGGTCAATTACTGGATCGCCAGGAAATCTCTGAAATCAGCAAACGCACACAACCCGAGACAGGGCCTTCCGGTGTTTTTTCACTGCGTTACGGCAGTCGTGGCGGCTATTACATTTTTACCAGCTTTGAAATGGACGGCCAAAACTACAAACTGGTGATACGTCGCTCCTACAGCAAGCTGTCCAATATTGTTTTTCAGGGCAACTTTCCGGGCTTTGAACTGGCGATTATCGAACGTATCAGCGAACAGATTTCTATCCGGGAATTTTATTACGCCGATTCCGATGCCCAACCGGATTTACGTGCCGACGAAAAACAACGTATTCTGGCCCGCGCAGAACTGGCTTATACCCCCTGGGATATTATCGCCCTGCCCGAGCAACAACAACGCCAGGCGATTCTCTGGCAGTACCTGAGCCAGCCACTGCTGACTCTGGCTATTTTTGCGACATTGGCATTTCTGCTCTGGAGTTACCTGCGTCGAACCGAAGAAAAATCGCTGCAGCTGGAATCCATTCGTCGTGAAACCGAGCGCCGTGCCGACAAAGCCTTAATGTCGATTGATGAAGCATTAATTTCCACCGATGAATACGGCCGGATTAATTATGCCAATCCCAAAGCTGCCGCATTGTTTCGTGAAAATGGCAGCCAGGAATATCTCGGTCTGTCATTACGCGATGTCTGGCCGGACAGCAAAGCGTTGTGGAATCAGGATTACAACAGCCTCGCCGCCAACCCCAGCCAACCACGTGATAGCCAACATCATCTGGTTGCCGACTTTGGCAGCGAACAACGTATTTTTGAGCAAAGCTATAACCCGCTGTATAACGGCAACACCATTGAGGGTGTCGTCTGGTTACTGCGGGATATCACAGAATCCGTTACCGCGACTCAGGCACTGACAGAAAGCCGCAGCCGTTACAAAGCGTTATTCGAAGAAGCAGGAGTCGCCCACTGCCTGCTGGATATGTCACGTTATCAGGGCAACCTGGATGACCTGTATTTAATTAACGCCAACGAAGCTGCCGTTACCCTGTTCCAATCGCGCGACCGCAATCAATTACTGGGCGAATACCGCAGATTAATTGCACCCAACACTCATGAATTCCATAAAGGAATTGAGCGCGCACGCCTGTTGAAATTAACCACAACGGAATTTGAATTACGGCTGAAAACTTTTCAGGGCAACAGCCTGCATGTATGGGCGCATTTGAGCCTGCGTTCCGGCAGTGACGGTTTAGCGTTAATGACATTGCTGGATGTGACTGAGCGTAATCGCATTGTGGAAGAAACCTACGAGCGCGAAGCCTTCTGGAGCAAGGTGATGAATGCCATGCCGGATCTGGTTTATGTGGTCGAACCGGATGCGGGCAACAAACCACGACTGGTGTTTAAAAACCGTTCGCTGGCGGAAATGCTGGGTTATCCGGCCAATCACAGCACCAGCAACAACTGGGTTTCATTAGTCGACAGCAGTGAGACCGAAAACCTGACGCAAAAGCTGTTAACTCTGGCGGATTTAAAAGACGGTGAAACAGCCGAGTTCAGTGGCCGCTTCAGACATGCTGATGGCAGCGTACGAATGGTGAACTTTATTTACACCAGTTTCTCGCGTAGCCGCGATGGCCAGGTGGAAAGTATTGTTGGTACCGCACGTGACGTCACAGAAGATATCGAACGCCAGGAGCGGATTATCGACAGTGAACGCCGATATCGTCTGCTCGCAGAAAACATGACCGATATTATCTGGGCCACCGACGCCAAGCTGAATTTTAATTTTGTCAGCTCGTCGGTGGAAAAAACCCTGGGTTATAAACCTGATGAATTATTACGCAGTGGCGTACAGGCAGTATTCCATCGCAGCGACATACGCAAGCTGATTAAAACGTTGCGTCAGCACATTAAGATTGCGTTGCGCAGCCCAACCGAAGCCGCCGAAAAGAACGTTGTTATTCGCCAGGATATGACAGCCAGCTGCAAATCTGGTGAAGAAATTGTGATCGAAATTCGTGCCGGTTTACTCTGGAACGAACAAGGTGCGCTACAAGGGATCAGTGGTATTGCCCGCGACGTCACCGAGGCGCGACAACTGGAGCGTGAATTACAACTGGCGGCGGAAGTATTCGAAAACTCCAACGAAGCCATATTAATTACCGACCGCTCGCTGAATATTGCCAGCACCAATAAGGCGTTTGCAAACATCACTGGCTACGATCCGCAGAAAATTATTGGCCAGACGCCAGACTTCCTGATTTCTCAGGAGCGACATGATGTCGACTTCTTCGAAGAAATCGGTGAAGCATTGGTCATTAACGGTTATTGGCAGGGTGAAATTTTTTATCAGCGTGACGATGGTGAAGTCCGCACCGGCTGGGCTGGTGTCAGTGCCATTCGTGACGGCAGTCGCGAAGTACAAAGTCTGATTATCATCATGTCAGACATCAGCGATCGCAAAGCCATTGAAGAACGGATTCATAAACTGGCGTATTTTGATCCGCTGACAGGCTTGCCGAACCGCAGCCAGTTACACGAACAGCTCAACATTATGGTGGAACAGGCGAAACAAAAGCAGCAATCAGCAGCGCTGTTATTTATCGATCTCGACCGCTTTAAACCCATTAATGACTCGATGGGTCACCCGGCGGGTGACCAGGTATTAAAAGAAGTTGCCGGTCGCTTAAGTCACTGCGTGAAAAAGCACGATTTGGTGTGTCGCATGGGTGGCGATGAATTTACCGTGGCCATCGGCTCACAACTCGACAGTGAAGCCGCTGCCGATACGGCGGTTAAAGTGGGTGAGCGAATTCTGCATGCCTTACATCAGCCATTCAAACTGGGACAACGTGAAGTCTTTATCAGTGCCAGTATTGGTATTTCGGTATTCCCTAACGACGGCGACAGTGTCATAGAACTGCTGAAAAATGCGGATATGGCGATGTATCACGCCAAAGAACTTGGGCGTGACAATGTGCAGTTCTTCGATGAGAAAATGAATCAGAAAGCGGTCGAATTACTCGAGCTGGAAAATGATTTACGCCACGCTCTGGCACGGGAAGAACTGGAATTATTCTTCCAGCCACAATACCTCAGCCATAACGCTACTGTGGTTGGAGCGGAAGCTTTGCTGCGCTGGAATCACCGCAATAAAGGCCTGGTATCTCCGGGAGTATTTATTCCCATTATTGAAGATACCGGCCTGATTATTCCGATTGGCCAGTGGGTGCTGGAACAGGCCTGTCTGAAATTCTCAGCCTGGAAACAACAAGGCATTCAGATTGAACGCATTGCCGTGAATGTCTCGGCGCGTCAGTTTAAACAATTGGACTTTATTCAGGTTGTCGAAACTGCAATTAATAAAGCCGGTATTCGTCCGGAGCAGCTGGAACTGGAATTAACCGAAAGCATCCTGATCGATGATCTGGAACACACGCTGGAAGTATTAACGGCATTACGTAATATCGGGGTTCATACCGCCATTGATGATTTTGGTACCGGTTATTCCTCGCTGAATTACCTCAAACAGTTCACCGTCGACACACTGAAAATTGACCAGAGTTTTATTCGTAACTTGCCCGATAACTCTGACGACGTGCAGATTACCCGAACCATCATTGCCATGGCTCATAACCTGGGCCTGGGCGTTATCGCTGAAGGTGTGGAAACCAAAGAACAGCTGCAATTCCTGCAACAGGAGCAGTGTGAAGAAGTTCAGGGTTTTTACTTCAGCAAACCTTTGCCGGAAGCGGAATTCCTGCAGAAACTGACAACGACGGAGGATTATTCCGGAAACATGATCGATGGCTAACCCCAGAAAAACTATCACCAGCCTGATTGCATTAACGGCCGCCTGCCAAAGTCAGGCATTAGATGCTCCCAGCGACAACAGCTTGTCTTATCGTTACAGCCAATATCAGCAAACCCGCTTTCCGGAGTCACAAATCAGCAGTGGCTCAGCGGATGCGATCATTGGTGATTTTCATCAGTTGCAATGGAAGAAAAAGCTTGCCGATGACTGGCTACTCAACCTTGGTGGCAGTCAGAAAAAAACATCCGGTGCTCATGCCAGTCAGACCAGCGAAAACGATCAGGGTGTGGTCCAAACCACCATGTCAGGCGCCAGTGTTGATAAACAGCATTTATCGTTTAACGTTGCTTCAGAACACTACTTTCGTTACGGCAAACTGGCGGCAGGTATTCGCCATAAAGATGAAAAGGACCTCTCTGGCCAGCAAGTTCACTTAGAATCATTGCTGGAATTAAACAGCGCTCAAACAGTGATTGGAGCAAGTTTCGCTTATGGTGAAGACAAACTCGACCCGACCGATCCACAACAGAGTGAAAAGCGACGTCAGGCTAAAGGAAAAAAGCGACAGTTCCAGCAATGGCAAGTCAACCTGAGTCAGGTGCTGAATAAATATGAAATTGTGCGCTTGTCTTATGGCCAGCAACAACACAACGGCTTACTTGATGACCCTTACCGTGACATCGACAGTCGCCCGGATTTGCGCAAAGCCGATATCGTAACGCTGGAATATCGTTTTTATGTAAAACCCTGGAAAGGTGCGATTCACAGTGACTACCGTTATTACAGCGATAATTGGGAAATAACGTCTCATACCTTAAAAGCAGCCTGGTTGCAGGATTTAACTCACTGGTTCCGCTGGCGTTTGGAAGGCCGGGTTTATCAACAGCAACAGGCATTATTTTATTCTCTGGATAACAGCCAGAAAAACCTGTTCCAGAGTAACGACCCACAACTGTCTGGCTTTGGTTCGCTGTCTTATGCAGTGGGGGTGGATTTAACACTGCGCAATATCACCCTGAGTGCCGATTGGCGCAGTTATTTCAGTCGGGAAAAATGGGGGCCTGATGGCGATAAAACTCCGGATGCGCCGGAGCTGGTGAATTATAACCTGGCGTCGTTTGCTATCCGTTACCGCTATTGATCAGTTAATAGCAGCCGAGGAGTATGGCAGCAGGCTGAATTAAATCAGTCCGGCTGCCTGCTCTTTAAGCCAATTATCAGATCTGGTAGCGATCGAGTAAATCTGTCGTCGACTGAACCAACTCATTCAGCGCCATACGATTGCCAGACACTAACTCACTGCCCGATTTTGTTTCACGAGATATGTCACGAATACTGGACACATTCTGGCTTACTTCTTCGATAACAGCGCTTTGTTGCTGCACCATATCGGCAATCTGAGCAATGCGATCGGTAACCGCATTCACGTTACCAGTCGCCTGCTGTAAGCCTTCGCCGGTAGTCACGGCAAAACCGGCACCTTCACGTGCCTGGTCGACACTACTTTGCATCACAGACACGGCTTTTAATGCTTCGGATTGTAATGCTTCAATCATGGCCTGAATTTCTTCAGTGGATTCGTGGGTACGCTGAGCCAGCGAGCGGACTTCGTCGGCAACAACCGCAAATCCTCGTCCGGATTCACCGGCACGTGCGGCTTCAATTGCGGCATTTAATGCTAATAAATTGGTTTGCTCAGAAATATTACGAATCACATCAAGAATGCCATCAATTTGTTTCAGATCCTGCTCCAGCTTACCCACCACAACACCGGCATGCTCAACCGACTCTGATACCCGGGTAACCGCAGTAACAGTGCGATTCATACTGTCATTGGAATTATCAATCTGCTGACGAGCATCCGCCGTTAATTCATTGGTGTGGGAAGTATTCTGCGACACTTCCTGTAAAGTGGTGGCTAATTCTTCAACCGCCGACGCCAGAGAATCCGTTTCATTATATTGGCGATTCATACCGGATTCGGTTTGCCCAGCAACCACTGCTGACTGCTCCACCGAGTCTGCAATACGCTTATTGCCATCACGTGAGTGCTGAATCAGTTCCCGGAAGGTCGCCAGCAGTGACGCAAAGGAACGATTTAAACGTCCTAATTCATCTCTTCGTCGCTGATCCGGAATCTGAACCGTCAGATCACCAGTCGCAACCGTGGTCATATTGGCCACCATCGACTCCAACGGCTGAATAATACTGCGTGCCAACATACCGGCAAACATCATCACCACAGCAATCACCAACAGGAAGATAACGCCCGACTGTTGGGCCAATTGGTAAAATTGCTGCTGTACGTCATTCACATATACCCCGGTGCCGATAATTAATCCCCAGGGCGCAAACTCTTTGACGTAAGAAACCTTGGCAACCGGTTCATCAAATTGAGGACCCTTGTAGCTGTAATCGACAAAACCCGCGCCGGTACCGGCTACAGCCTGACGCATCGCCTGCCAGTGCAACTTACCGTCACCGTCTTTAACCGACGTCATGTCTTTGCCTTCTTTGGCCGGTTTCATCGGATGCATCAGCAGGATCAGGTTTTTATCGTTAATCCAGAAATACCCTTTGCCGTTGTCGTAACGCAGAGCACGAACCGCAGCAAAAGCAGCCTGGCGTGCTGCCTCATCGCCGAGAAGATCGCGTTGGGAATAAAAGTGATCAATCAGAGTAACGGTGTTATCCACCAGGTGCTGAATCTGCAGTTTGCGGCCTTCCATCAGCATATGCCGCGATTGAGAAGCCGACAGAATCTGTACAATCAACGCCCCAACTAATGCACTGGCGACTAACAGCCAAAGTTTATTGCGTACTCCCAGATGACTAAGAAAGCTCATATCACAGCCCTGAATTTTTATTTTTTTTCAGTATAGAAGTGATAATAGAATTTACTACAGATTAATTTATCAGTTTCTCGGGTATCTCAGCCACGACTGACTAATATCAAAAAAATCCGCTCTGCAACCGTGAAGACCCGGATTGATGACCCGAATTGCGACTGTAAACGTGAAATCTGACCCGTTTCGCAATCCGTAAAAACTGCCCGTTTCCCTACCATCAGATTCCTGACCATAAAAATAAGTACAGGAAACGAGATGAACAACAAATCACTTTTTATCGCCAGCCTGGCACTGTCGACGGCATTATTGTCGGCATGTGGCAGTGATGATAATAATTCCGCCAGCAACACCGATAACAAACAAGGTAACGGTGACAGTCCGGTTTTTGCGACCAGCAGCTGCTTCTGGCAAGGACCTTATTCAATCGAAAACCCGAAGAGCAACTTTGCTTATCCGGATACCGGCGCAACTTACTGGAGCTCGCGTTATAAACTGCCACAAGGCGCAACGCTGAAACTGAAAGGTGACTTTCCGTTTGCACGTTATATGTCGCTGAACAGTTACAACACCGCCGCAGCTCCGATGGACGCCATCAGCGACAGCAGTATTATTCCGAATCAGGGCGCCATTAATCCTTTTGTTAATGGTAACCAGCGTAATGCTGAACAGCGTGATTACCAGCTGACCGTCGCCGCCGGTACACCGCCACAACAGCGGGCGGCAAACACCTTGTATGACCATGCCACAGACAGTCAGTCGGTCTTACTATACCGGGTGTATGTTCCGGACAATGGTAAATCCATTACCGATGGTGTGAAACTGCCTGAGCCCGAAGTCACACTGGCAACCAGTGGTAAAACTCTGACCGGCCAGGCGCTGTGTGACGAGCTGGAAAATGATCAGAATCTGCTGAAAATTCCGCTGGTACCCGCCGAACAATACGCCGCACGTAAACTAAACCCGGCCAAAGAAACGCCGGTTTGGCAAGCGGCCTATAATTTCGCTTACAGCGTCGCCTGTAACTTCTTTGGTGCCTGCTATGGCGTACCTGGCATCGAAAAGCCGCAGCGTCAGGTGGGCTGGTTTGCTAATTTAGATAACCAGTATATGTCGTCTTTCCTGGATCGCAGCATTAAACCCGTTGCAGTTATTCGCGGTAAAATTCCGGTTGTTCCTGCCACATTAAAGGGAACAGATACTTTTAATACAGAAAACGCTCAGCTGCGTTACTGGTCAATCTGCCAGAACGAATATTACTCTCAGAAAGTGACCCAATGTTTATACGATGAACAAATCACCATTAATCCGGACGGTAAATTCACCATTGTCACCAGCTGGGAACAGGATCGTCCTGAAAATGCTACCGAGAAATGTGGTATCGAATATCTGAAATGGTCAGAAAGCGGAGATGGCTTCTCGTTAATTCCGGGTAAACAGAACAGCGTTAACGATGGATTGTTAATTATCCGTAATATGCTGCCAATAAATGGCTTTAATAAAACCGTGCAACAAACATCGACGCCCGGTGACGAAGCACAAGTGCTGGCAGAATTTTTACCTGAAATCAGCTATTACACCAAGCAGGAATTTGAAGCGTTAGGCTGTGACGCTTACAACGCGCTATAAAGAAAAACCTCGCTGTGATTAAACCCATAAAAGGCAATTACAGCGAGGTTAACCGTTGTTGATTATTTCAGTCGAACTGCGACTACATACTACCCGCAGCGAAACTGCTGCGGTGTTTTCCCAAACCATTGACGGAATGCTTTCAGAAACTGGCTTTTGGCCTTATAGCCAAGTAAAAACGCCAGCTTTTCCGATGTCATTCCCGGTTGATGAATATATTCTTTTACCCGCTGCTGACGCACCTCCAGTAACAACTGATTGTAACTGGTCTGATCCTGCTTCAGTCGTCGCTGCAAACTGCTCACACTTAAATTCATAATACGGGCGATATTATCCCGGGTTGGCTCAATCACACCCAATACGGTATTTAATAACAGCCGTATGCGTTCAGAATAATTCAGATGCGGAAATTGTTTTTCGTGCAGATGAATCACCGGCGACAATAACAAAGGCAGCGACACAGCTTCCTGTTCGGGTTGAAGCTGATAAATCAGCTGCGTCTGATCTGCAGCAAAGTCCGGTACACATTGGAAGCAGTGCTGATACATATCGTAATTTAACGCATCCGGCACGTGGGCAAAACGCACCACATCCGGCATACGCTGATTAAAGTGCGCCACCAGCCTGACCAGACCATACACCGCACCTTCAATCTGATGATAACTGACGCTGTCGGGAATTCGTGGAATAAAGGTAATACAAATACCTTCACGCTGATGACTGACGTCCAGCGCCACCACTTCCGATAACACCTGGAAATATCGTCCGGTTAAATACAACAGAACTTCCACCGGTAACGTCAGCTGCTGTTGCTGCAGCGGCATTAATACCTGCTGTATGGCCTGCCCCAACGACGTCATACGGATATCAATCAGATCGATAACGGCCAGACCCAGATTGGCTTCCTGGGCCAGTTCTGCCGCCAACCGGACTTCACAGGTAACAATTTCCAGCGGCACACGATCACTGGTGTATTCATCAAGGTTGGTGTATTGCGATTCCAGCGATGGAACCAGCTCATTTTTATTATTTTTACCTGCCCATATCCGAAACCCGACACAATTGGCCATGACGGTTTGTTTATGCACAGTCAGCGCTGTTTTTTTCATAACGCCATGCTAACAACCCCACAGCATACAGACTGTTTCGAAACGTAACCCGCTTACACCATTTCTGCCATGGACAAAAAAACGCCCGGTTTTCCTGACTATTCCGACAGGATATTCGCGGTTTTGTATGAATCCCGATTGCTTTCATTATGATGGTATTTCAAGTGCCAGAAGCCGGACTTTCAGGTAAAATGCCGCCCTCAAAAATTATTCACCCCAGTCTTGTTGACATAATAGTCACACTCACATGAGGAATAGCCGAATGTTTACCCGTGATATGAACATTGCCGATTTCGACCCAGCATTATGGGAAGCGATGCAAGCGGAAGACGCGCGTCAGGAGCACCACATCGAACTGATCGCTTCTGAAAACTACACCAGCCCTCGCGTGATGGAAGCTCAAGGCTCTCAGCTGACTAACAAATACGCCGAAGGCTACCCGGGCAAGCGCTACTACGGTGGTTGTGAGCACGTTGATGTGATCGAACAACTGGCGATCGACCGTGCGAAAGACCTGTTCGGCGCACCGTACGCTAACGTTCAGCCACACTCTGGCTCCCAGGCAAATGCCGCTGTTTATATGGCTCTGTGTAAGCCGGGCGACACCATCCTGGGCATGAGCCTGGCACACGGCGGTCACCTGACTCACGGTGCTGCGGTATCTTTCTCTGGCCGTATCTACAACGCAGTTCAGTACGGTCTGAACCCAGAGACGGGCGAAATCGATTACGCTGAAGTTGAGCGTCTGGCACAAGAACACAAGCCTAAGATGATCGTTGCGGGCTTCTCTGCTTACTCCCGTGTTGTTGACTGGAACAAGTTCCGCGAAATTGCTGACGCTGTGGGCGCTTACCTGTTCGTTGATATGGCCCACATCGCGGGTCTGGTTGCGGCAGGTGTTTACCCGACTCCGGTTGGTATCGCTGATGTTGTAACAACTACAACTCACAAAACTCTGCGTGGTCCTCGTGGTGGTCTGATCCTGGCGAAGGAAGACGAAGAGCTGAACAAGAAGCTGAACTTCGCTGTATTCCCTGAATCCCAGGGCGGCCCACTGATGCACGTGATCGCAGCTAAAGCAGTGTGCTTCAAAGAAGCCATGTCTGAAGACTACAAAGCCTACCAGGCTCAGGTGGTTAAAAACGCTCAGGCGATGGCAGAGACCTTTATCAGCCGTGGCATTAACGTCGTTTCTGGCGGTACCGACGATCACCTGTTCCTGGTTGACCTGATTGGTAAAGAGTACACAGGTAAAGACGCTGACGCGGCTCTGGGTCGCGCTAACATCACTGTGAACAAAAACTCCGTTCCGAACGATCCTCGTTCTCCTTTTGTTACTTCTGGCCTGCGTATCGGTTCTCCGGCAGTTACCAGCCGTGGCTTCAAAGAAGACGAGTGTAAAGCTCTGACTAACTGGATCTGTGATGTTCTGGACGCGCTGGAAAACGGCAACTCTGAAGCCGTTGAAGCTGAAGTTCAGGCTAAAGTGGTTGAGCTGTGCGCTAAGCTGCCGGTTTACAAGTAAGCCGCTGAAAATCTGATCAACTGAGTTGATCACACAAACGCCCCGCTGATGTTGTCAGCGGGGCGTTTTTTGTTTCTGCCATTATGATTTAGCGGATTGCGTAATTTCCCGAATGGAAAAAATCCGCATTAGCCCTTAGGGTTAAACCATCTGAATTTTGGAACCTGCTATGTGGACCATTGGTGCCAGCCGGGTACAGTCACTTGAATCACAACCACACCGTCATCACCACCATCACCATCAGGTGGTGTTGGGTTTAACCGGTGAGGTGTGGTTTGACCTGCCACCGGATCAGCAGCTGCATTTTGGCCCGGGTTTTGGCTGTTTGGTGCCGAGTAATTGCGACCATGCCTTTTATGGCGAAGGCAACAATACCGTAGTCGTTATCGACGTCAGCGGCCATGACGGTTCCAACCATCTGATCGACGCCGGTTTGTTCGATCAGCTGTTTGCTCAGCCACGTTTTATCGAGCTGGATGACAACCTCAGATCGCTGGTGCAATGCCTGGCGACCGAACTCAGCCAGCGGCCACTCGATGTGCAGCTGCAGCAACACGTCAGTGGTTTATTGCTACACAGCTTATTTCACCGGGTGGCGGCTTATCGTCAGTCCGCTCCCGGCACCTCCAGCCGTATCGATCTGGCAATGCTCGATCAGCTGATTGCCGAACGTCTGACGGAAAAACTCAGCGTTGAGGAACTGGCGAACGCCTGCCATATGAGTGCCAGCCAGTTTCATCTGCGCTTTCGCCAGCTCACCGGTATGACGCCTTATCAATACATTCTGCAGCAGCGGGTGCAACAGGCAGCCTGGTTGCTGGAAAATTCCTCGATGGCGATCAGTGCCGTGGCCGCAGAAACCGGTTTCGCCAATCAGAGTGCGTTAAATCACGCGATTAAAGCGCGCTTTGAACTCTCCCCTGGCCAGCTGCGCAGTCAGCGTAAAAACCAGAATTCGCTTTAGACCAAAGTCGAAAGTTTCGACTAAATTCTCACCAAAACCGTAGTTTTTGACAAAACCGCCAGATTTTTAAACAAGTTTTTGCACGCCCTCATCCCGTAACCTTGACCGACTGGTAAATAAATTTCCTGTCCGTACAACGACAGAACAACAAAAACAGGTGCGCACGATGAGCGATTTTGATGCAGCGGTGCTGTTTGCAGACCACTCCCAGATGACCGCCGATGACTGGTTTAACGTTATCGAAAAGCAATACGCGGTTGATGAAGACAGCTACATGTCGCAACTGGTGGCGCTGGCCGAAGGCAGTGATGAGCCTGCAGCACAAAGCGAATTCCGTCATAAAAGCGAAATGCGCGCCCGTAAGATGGTGGAAGTGATCCGTGCCGATGGCGATGTTGCCCATGCGGTGGATAAGTTATTACAGGAATACAGCCTGGATAACGAAGAAGGCGTGATCCTGATGTGCCTGGCGGAAGCGCTGATGCGTATTCCGGATTCAGAAACCGCCGACGCCCTGATTCGCGACAAACTGTCGGCCGCTGATTGGGACGAACATATGGGTCGTTCCGATTCTCTGCTGGTGAATGCCTCCACCTGGGGCCTGATGCTCACCGGTAAAATCACCGGTATTTCCAACCGCGAAACGTCAGCAGGTAACCTGTTAAGTGGTTTGGTTCAGCGTGCCGGCGAACCTGTGATTCGCGCCGCGATGAACCAGGCGATGAAAATCATGGGCAAGCAGTTTGTGCTGGGGCGCAGCATCGACGAAGCCATCAAAAACAGCAAAGGCTACCGCGCCAAAGGTTACACCTACTCGTTTGATATGCTCGGTGAAGCGGCATTTACCGACGCCGATGCGGAACGCTATTTTATTTCCTACCGCGATGCGCTGCGCACTCTGGCCAAGAGTAAAGGCAACAAAGATTGGCGTGACGACCGTCCGGCACCCAGCATCTCAATCAAATTATCCGCCCTGCACCCGCGTTATGAAGAATCCCACCAGCACTTGGTGATTGAAGAGTTAGGCGCCAAAGTGGCAAGCCTGGCCGAAGAAGCACGTCAGCACGATATTGCGCTGACCATTGATGCCGAAGAAGCCGATCGTCTGGAATTATCCCTGCGTCTGTTCCGTCAGGTGTATCAGAGCCCGGCTGTGAAAGGTTGGGACAAATTTGGTTTAGTGTTACAGGCCTATTCCAAGCGCGCCACCGCCGTGCTCGGTTTCCTCAATGCACTGGCAGCAGAACAAGGTGATGAGATTCCGATTCGTCTGGTAAAAGGCGCTTATTGGGACAGCGAAATTAAACACGCGCAGCAATTAGGCCTGGCCGATTACCCAGTGTTCACCCGTAAAGAAAACTCCGATGTTTCCTATCTGGTGTGTGCCCGCTACCTGCTGAGTGAAGCCACCAACGGCAATATTTATCCACAGTTCGCCACCCACAACGCCCACACAGTTGCCAGCGTTGCCGAACTGGCGCAGCTGAATCCGGGTCGTGCGTTTGAATTCCAGCGCTTACACGGCATGGGTGATGCACTCTATGATCGTCTGTTAAACGACGACAAAATTGATGTGCGTATTTATGCTCCGGTTGGCGCACACAAAGATCTGCTGCCGTATCTGGTACGTCGCCTGCTGGAAAATGGCGCCAACTCCTCGTTTGTTCACCGCCTGGTGGATGCCGAAACACCGGTATCGGAACTGGTGCAGTCGCCGGTGGCACAGGCCAGCCGTCATGCCTCTTTCCGCAACCCACACATTCCGCGTTCCGCTGAACTGTTCTCTGATCGTCGCAATTCTCAGGGTTACAACCTGTCTGTGGCGTTTGAGCGTGAGCCATTGCTGGCCAGCATCCGTGCCTTCGACGACAAACAGTGGCATCAGGCGCCGCTGATTGGTGGTAAAGCCGCCCACGGTGACGACATCCACACCGTTTTCAGCCCATACGATCACAGCCAGAAAGTCGGTGATGTGATCTGGGCAAGTGCAGAACAAGCTCAGCAGGCACTGGCAATTGCCGACAATGCCTGGTTCGACTGGAACCGCACTCCGGTCGTTGACCGCGCAGCCTGTCTGGAACGTATGGCGGATCTGATGGAGCAACACACCGACGAGCTGATGGCTCTGTGTGCCCGCGAAGCCGGTAAAACTCTGCAAGACAGCATTGATGAAGTGCGTGAAGCCGTCGACTTCTGTCGTTATTACGCGCAACAGGCACGTGATGGCATGCAACTGCCAACCCGCCTGCCGGGGCCAACGGGTGAAAGCAACGAACATTATTACGAAGGTCGTGGCGTATTCCTGTGTATCAGCCCATGGAACTTCCCGCTGGCGATCTTTATTGGCCAGGTCGTGGCTGCTCTGGTTGCCGGTAACACAGTACTGGCAAAACCGGCGGAATCGACCTCATTAATCGCCGGTCGTGCGGTACAGCTGCTGCATGAAGCCGGTGTTCCGGGTGACGTGGTGCAGCTGCTGTGTGGCGCTGGTGCCACCATTGGTAATGCTCTGGTTCCAGACTCACGCATCACCGGTATCGCCTTCACCGGTTCTACCGAAACCGCACAACACATTAACCGCACGCTGGCAGCACGCGATGGCGCACTGGCCACCTTTATCGCCGAAACCGGCGGTCAGAACGCCATGATTGTCGACTCAACCGCACTGCCGGAGCAGGTTGTTGCCGATGTGATGGATTCTGCGTTTGCGTCGGCTGGTCAGCGTTGCTCTGCATTGCGGGTGTTGTGTGTGCAGGATGATATTGCGCCACGCATCATCGAATTAATCGACGGCGCACTACAACGCATCGAAATGGGTAATCCACAGGATTACAGCTGCGACTGCGGCCCGGTGATCGACGAGCGTGCGCGTAATGGTCTGCTGAATCATATCGAACGCTGGCGTGCAGCCGATCGTGTACTGGCGGAAGCTCAGTTACCGCAACAGGCAGCAAAAGGTCATTACGTTGCCCCCGTTGCAATTGAAATCAGCGATATCGCCGATCTCGGCCGCGAACAATTTGGGCCGGTGTTACACGTACTGAAATACAAAGCCAACGAGCTGGGTCAGTTAATTAACAGCATCAACGCCACCGGTTATGGCTTAACGCTGGGCATCCACAGCCGTAATGAAGCGACTGCCAGCTATATCGAAAGCCGTGTGCGGGTGGGCAACTGTTATATCAACCGCAACCAGATTGGTGCCGTGGTGGGCGTTCAGCCGTTTGGTGGCCGCGGTTTATCCGGTACAGGCCCTAAAGCCGGTGGTCCGAATTACCTGAAGCGTTTTGCCACAGAAAGAGTACGCACCATCAACACCACCGCGGTGGGTGGTAACGCAACTCTGCTATCACTGAATTCTGATGATTAATTTTTCCGTTAGGAATTAAAAAACGACGCTTCGCGTCACCCAAAACTGAGCCGCTGCGGCGGCTCATTAACTATAAAAACGACATAGAAAACTTAAATACTCAGGAGCGCAGCATGGACATTAATGTATCAACGCTGATTACCTTTATTGCCTACCTCGGAGCAATGCTCTGGATTGGTGTATGGGCTTATCGTAAAACCAACGATTTATCCGACTATATTCTTGGTGGCCGTTCCCTCGGCGCCTGGCCTTCGGCGTTATCCGCCGGTGCTTCCGATATGTCCGGCTGGTTGTTATTAGGTATGCCGGGTTATGCCTATGCCGCAGGTTGGGAAGCATCCTGGCTGGCCGGTGGCTTATTGTTAGGTACTTATCTGAACTGGCTGATTGTGGCGCCACGTCTGCGTGACTACTCAGAAGCAGCTGGCAACAGCCTGACACTGCCACAATACTTCAGCAACCGCTTTGGCGATAAGGTATTAATCCGCTCGATTGCCGCCTTCTTTATCCTGCTGTTTTTCCTGTTCTACACCAGCTCCGGTCTGGTTGCCGGTGGTAAATTATTCGAAACCGTCTTTGGTCTGGATTACACCATCGCCGTTACCGTGGGCACCATTGCGGTTGTGTCGTACACCTTCTTTGGAGGCTTCCTGGCGGTATCCTGGACCGATCTGGTACAAGGCCTGTTAATGGCTGCGGCTCTGGTGATTGTGCCTATCGCGGCGTTCACCGCTGTGGGTGATGGCCCAAGCGCCCTGATGGCGGCAAAAAATCCGGAAATGTTAGATGCCTTCACCAAAACTGACGGCACGGCTCTGGGCCTGATGGGTATCGTTTCTCTGGCCGCCTGGGGTCTGGGTTACTTCGGTCAGCCACATATTCTGGCGCGTTTTAAAGCAATCAAAAGCCGTGACGATATTCCACAGGCACGTCGTATTGCTGTGACCTGGACCTTTATTGGTCTGGTTGGCGCTTCTCTGGTAGGTGTTGCCGGTATTGGTTACTTCGATACACCACTGGCGGATTCAGAAACTGTATTTATGGATCTGGTACAGGCGCTGTTCCACCCACTGGTAGCCGGTATTTTATTAGCGGCGATTCTGGCAGCCATTATGTCCACCGCGGATTCTCAGCTGCTGGTATCGTCTTCTGCACTGACGGAAGACTTCTACAAAGAATTAATTAACAAAGACGCCGACGATGCACTGCTGGTGAAAATCGGCCGCTTCGCCGTAGCCGGTATCGCCATCATCGCCTGGGCACTGGCCCTGAATCCTGACAGCTCGGTATTAGGCCTGGTGTCTTATGCCTGGGCAGGTTTCGGTGCCGCATTTGGTCCGGCTGTGATTCTGTCTTTGTTCTGGTCGCGTATGAACCGTCAGGGCTGTCTCGCCGGTATCCTGGTTGGTGGTATCACCGTAGTGATCTGGAAACAGCTGAGCGGTGGCATGTTCGACGTTTACGAAATTGTGCCTGGCTTTATTTTCGCCACCATTGCCATCATTGGTGTGAGCCTGGCTACTCCCGCTCCTGAGCAGGAATTGCTGGATACTTTTGACGAAGTAAACGGTTAATTTCCCCTTTGCGGCCCCGTCTTCTCCGGTTTGGGCCGCTTTTTTTATTCTCTCAGCCAGGGCCTGACCTCGCCCTGGTTTATCCCTGACAGTCCTGACATCGGCACATTGTTGCCATAAATATCAGTGTCACCTTGCTGTCATAGTTCTGTCATAGAGTATTCCCACCTGAAACAGCTGAGGAGTGAATTATGGTTACCGCAGAATGGACGCCTATCAGCGAAATTAATCTACTGTCGTTACTCGATCAGGCCGAGCAGCAAATGCAGCCTCAGATACGTCAGGTGTGGGAAAATGTACGCTTGCCACAACCTGAATTATGGCAACAACACCCCTGGGGTGATGAAGGTTGCGGCTTTTGGGTGGTGGCTGTGTTTGGTCGTACCTGTGTTTATTTTAACGACATTACTTCCGGCTTTTGTCAGAGTGCCTTTCAGGATTGGGGATATATTGATAATTACTCTCAGGAAACCCCGAAACTTGAACAGATTCTGATTAATCAGTTTCAGAAAATCCGCGCCTGAAGTGAATATCCGCCATCGATAAAACCTGTGTAACTTTCACGGATACTCAGGTTTTTTTACGGCCATTAATTAAAGCGCAACGATTAACTTCATCCCTGCAACAAAGCGTCTCCCAACACTGAACTGCAACAATCTGTTGCGCTGTTCCCGGCTTTAAAACTGACCCAGATCACCTTATCTATACGCCGTATCACGAATTATAAATCCGTACTTTACGGGGGTTATTATGAAACCGGCAATCACATTAATTTTGTTAGCCTTACCAATGTTTGGCTACGCAGAACAATCATCCGTCTGGCGAGTGGGAGGAGGCGTTAGCTTTTTATACAACGACCCGGATTCCTCTTATTCCCGCTCTGACGAAGACTGGCAAAAAGCATTACACGCCAGTCTGGACTACAGCCATAACCAATATCTGATGGCACGCTCCACTCTGTATCGCTTCGACTCAGCGGTGAATGACGACATCCGCGGCTGGGGTGGCGAATTGCAATTTCTGGCAGGGCTTAACCTGAATGGCGAAGGTGCACGGATTTACACCGGGCCGGTGTTATTCCGCGAAAGCCGTAAAGATAAAACCGCTATTCATGATCAGCATCACGTGTTCTCCGGCACCGGCTGGAACATTGGTGGTGGCTACCAATGGCAACGCTGGTCCTTCGACTTGTCGGCCACCATTCGCGACAACTCCGACTACGTCGATTATTACGAAGAGAAAAATGTCGACCTCGAAGACGATGACGTCTGGGCCACCATCACCACTGCCACCATTTCTTACCAGCTGTAATTCAGGAGCCCTGTTATGAAAAAAATATTAGCAATATCGATTGTGGCTCTGGGATTAGCAGCCTGTCAGGAAAGTCCGAAAGAACGCAATGTTGAACGTGATTTTGATGAGTCGACTTTTGTCAGCTCAAATCTGCCAATTGCGATTATCCAGACCAATCACCTGACGATTCCGGATGAGCCGAAGATATTAACGAAATTTACCCTGATCAATTCGCCGGACGGTGTTAATAAACTCGATGACACCACCAATCTGGATTATGGCCAGGATGAAGAGCATCGTTATGCCGGTATTGAAGTACGTGGCTTTGGCTCCCAGAGTTTTGCCAAGCAGCAATACAGCCTGGAATTATGGGAAGCAGAAGAAGGCACCAGCCTGGCTGGTTATGCCATTGGTACCACCGAAGATGCTCTCGATGCCGATGAGGTGTTAGAAGATCAGAAAGCTGAATTACTGGGCATGGCGAAAGAAGAAGACTGGGTACTTTACGCTCCCTACGCCGACAAAAGCCTGATGCGTAATGTGCTGGCCTACGATCTGGCCGCCGACATTTCCGGCTTATGGCAACCAAAAACCGAATTTATCGAAGTATTTTTCAGCGACGAGAACAACAAGCTGGACTATCGCGGCGTTTATATCCTGACGGAAAAAATTAAACGCGACAGTGGCCGTATCGATATCAACAAGCTGAAAGATGATGAGATCGACGGCGAAGATTTAACTGGTGGTTATATCCTTGAGCTGACACCACCACACCGGGTAAAAAGTGATGAAGTCGCCTTCTCGACCCGAGATAGCAAAATGGTCATCGCTTATCCGAAACCAAAAGACATTCAGCCAGAGCAAATCGCTTACATCAGCAATTACACCAATCAGTTTGTTGATGCTCTGTACGGCGCCAACGCTGAAGATGACACCACGGGTTACACAAATTTTGTCGAGCTCGATTCTCTGGTGGATTATTTTCTGGTGCATGAATTGTTTAAAAACCGCGATGGTTTTTACGCCAGTGCCTATTTCCACAAAGACAAAAACGGCAAGTTAGTCGCCGGTCCGGTTTGGGACTTCAATCTGTCGTCGGGTAACGATACCCGTGCGATCAACGTTAACCTGTCGCCATCCGGCTGGTTCTATCGCGATAAGTGGGTCGCTGAGCGCCTTTACCACAGCGCAAAATTTGTCAGTGCTTTCAAAGCCCGCTGGAGTGAACTGCGCAAAGGCGTGCTGAGCAACGACGCACTGAATCAGAGAATTGATGGTGAGTTCGCCAAACTGAACCAGGGCGCCGCCACACGTAATTTCCAAAAATGGGACATTCTCGGGAAATTTATCCAGGGTAACCAGATTCCGGACTCCCAGAGTCACCGTGAAGAAGTCGAATACCTGCGCGATTGGTTACTCAATCGTTTAAGCTGGATTGATCGTAATATCGATAAGCTCTGACCCTGCCTGGCAGACGCCAGCCGACGGCGACCAGCGCTGTTCTCACGGCCGCTGTTGGTACTGGCGTCACTGCCCCAAATCAAGTAAAATCGCGCAACTTTTGGCCAGCCCATGTCGGGTTGGCGGTTATTGAAGTCAGCTCTTTACCAGTTATGCGTTGCCCGTTTTGTTCACATCCGGATACTAAAGTTATCGATTCACGTCTGATTGCAGACGGTGAACAAACGCGCCGTCGTCGCGAATGTATCAGTTGCGGCGAACGTTTCACCACCTTTGAAAGCGCCGAACTGCTCATGCCCCGCATCGTCAAACAAGACGGCACCCGCGAACCTTTCAACGAAGACAAACTCCGCAGTGGTATTCAGCGCGCACTGGAAAAACGTCCGGTGGGTGTTGAAGCCGTTGAAGCTGCTGTTTCCCGCATCAAACACGATCTTCGCACCACCGGTGAGCGTGAAATCGACAGCCGTGTGCTGGGTGAATGTGTGATGAATGAGCTACGCCAGCTGGACCAGGTTGCCTACGTGCGTTTTGCGTCGGTGTATCGCTCGTTCCAGGACGTCTCCGAGTTCCAGGCAGAAATTGAACGTATGGCTGATAAATCAGGCCAGTCCAGCGAGAAAGATGCATGAGCAACGACCATGCCTATATGGCCCGGGCGTTAAAGCTGGCGCGCCTGGGAATGTACTCCACCAGCCCTAATCCCAGAGTCGGCTGTGTACTGGTAAAAGACGGCGAAATTATTGGCGAAGGCTGGCACCAGAAAGCCGGCGAAGGCCACGCTGAAGTAAATGCGTTAAAAGCCGCGGGCGATAACGCAAAAGGCGCTACTGCTTACGTCACGCTGGAGCCCTGCTCCCACTTTGGCCGCACACCACCCTGCGCCCAGGGCCTGATCAACGCCGGAGTTGCCCGTGTTGTTGGTGCCACCACCGATCCGAACCCTCAGGTTGCCGGTCGCGGTTATAACATGTTGCGCGAAGCGGGCATCGAGGTGGTGGAGTCCTGCTTACAAGCGGAAGCTGAAGAAATTAACATCGGTTTTATGCAGCGTATGCGCAGCGGGCTACCTTATGTTCGCGCTAAGCTGGCACAAAGCCTGGATGGTCGTACCGCCATGGCCAGTGGTGAAAGTCAGTGGATTACCGGGCCACAAGCGCGTCGTGATGTTCAGCGTCTGCGTGCGCGTTCCTGCGTGATTATTACCGGCGTCGATTCGGTGCTAATCGATGACCCATCGATGACGGTTCGCCCCGCCGAAAGCGGTATCGAACAAGAAGCGCGTTTATGGCGTCAACCTCTGCGCGTGGTTATTGATGGCCAGAACCGCTTGCCGACGAATGCTAAGTTGTTACAGCAAAACGGCGATATTCTGGTTGCCACTCTATCGGAGCCATCCGATAAGCCAGCCCGCCCGGCAGGCTCCGGTGAACTGAACTACTGGACGTCACCTGCAACTGACGGCGACAAAGTCGACCTCGACGCTCTGATTCGCTATTTAGGCGAGCAGGGACATAACGAAATTCTGCTCGAAAGCGGCGCCCAGCTGGCCGGTGCTTTCGCAGCCCAAAACCTGATTAATGAGCTGGTGTTGTATTGCGCTCCAACCCTGATGGGGAGCAACGCCAGACCACTGCTATCATTAGATTTCAGTGAAATGAAACAACAGATTCGCTGGCACTGGCAGGACGTGCGTATGGTTGGCAATGACCTGCGTCTGACGCTTACTCCTTTAACGCCAGCACCTGAAGAGAACTAGATGTTTACCGGAATTATTGAAGCGGTTGGCTCAGTTGCCAGCGTTGAAAACAAACAAGGTGATTTACGCCTGCGTATCCATACCGGATCACTCGATCTGGCGGATGTGAAACTGGGTGACAGCATCGCCACCAATGGTGTGTGTTTAACCGTGGTAGAACTGCCGGGTGATGGTTTTGTTGCCGATGTATCACGCGAGTCTCTGGCACACACTCAGATTGGCAGCTGGGGCAAAGGCACTGCGGTTAATCTGGAAAAAGCCATGATGCCAACCACTCGTATGGGCGGTCATATCGTCACCGGTCATGTCGATGGTTTAGGCACCATTAAAAAACGTAACGCCGATGCCCGCTCGATTCAGTTTGTAATCGAACCACCGGCGAATCTGAAAAAATACATCGCTGCGAAAGGTTCAATTACCGTTGATGGTGTCAGTCTGACGGCCAACGCACTGAACCCAAATGGCTTTGAGCTGAACGTTGTTCCGCACACCGCAGAAGAAACAACCCTGTACGCCGCCAAAGAAGGCCAGCAGGTTCATCTCGAAGTTGATATTATCGCGCGTTACTTAGAACAGCTGCTGGCCGGTGGTAACAACCAGCCCGCTAAAAGCGGTGCGGCCCAAACGGCAAAAAGCAGTATCGACCAGGCGTTCCTGGCGAAAAACGGTTTCTGGAAATAGGTGAGCAACATGCCCCTGAATAAGATTGAAGACATTATTGAAGATATCCGCAACGGTAAAATGGTTATCCTGATGGATGACGAAGACCGTGAAAATGAAGGCGACATCATTGTTGCAGCGGAAAAAGTAACCCCTGAAATCATCAACTTTATGGCCACTGAAGCCCGTGGTCTGATCTGCTTAACCTTAAGTGGTGAGCGTTGTGATTTCTTAGGTCTGCCAGCGATGGTAACCGGCAATGGCGCAAAATTCTCGACCCCTTTCACCGTATCCATTGAAGCGGCTGAAGGTGTCACCACAGGTATTTCTGCTGCTGACCGTGCACGCACCATTCAGGTCGCGGTTGATGCCAACAGCAAGCCGGAAGATATTGTTCAGCCGGGTCATATTTTCCCGCTGCGTGCTCGTCCTGGTGGTGTATTAAGCCGTGCGGGTCACACCGAAGCTGGCTGTGATCTTGCGCGTTTGGCTGGTCTGACGCCATCTTCTGCTATCGTTGAAATTATGAACGCCGACGGCACCATGGCGCGCCGTCCGGATCTGGAAGTATTTGCGGAAAAACACGGCATTAAAATCGGCACCATCGCTGATTTAATTCACTACCGTATCGCCAACGAAAAAACCGTTGAGCTGACCACCAAAGAAGCCGTTCACACTGAATTTGGTGAATTCCAGCTGCATACGTTCCGCGACAATATTCAGAACGAAACCCATATCGCTTTAACCATGGGTGATATTTCTGAAGAAGATCCAACTGTGGTTCGTGTTCAGACCACCAATACTCTGCGTGATGTATTAGGTATTCGTAAAACCGAATCTGAAAGCTGGTCTTCCACCAAAGCCATGGCAAAAATTGCCGAAGAAGGCAAAGGTGTACTGGTACTGCTGTCTGCAGGCCAACAGGAAAATATTTGTGACAGTATGGACCAGCATTTTGGTCGTGTACGTCCACAACGCAGCCCGAATACCGATAGCTCAGGTGCATTCCTGACCATTGGTACCGGCTCACAAATTCTGCGTGATTTAGGTGTGAAAAAAATGCGCCTGTTAAGCAGTGAAACCAAGTACGCAGGTCTGTCTGGTTTCGATTTGGAAATTGAAGAATATTTGCCGTACTCAGAATAAATCTCTGAGAAAACCGAGCGGTAAATAAACGTTATTAATTCAGATATTGAATATGTTAGAGAGTAAAACCATGAGTTTAGAAATTATCGAAGGTGATTTAACTCCAAACGACGGTAAATACGCCATTGTTGTAGGTCGTTGGAATGCATTTGTTGTAGAAAGCCTGTTAGAAGGTGCGGTTGACTCTTTAACCCGCCACGGTGTGGATATCGAAAACATCACGGTTATCCGTGTTCCGGGCGCTATGGAAATTCCTCTGGCCACTAAAAAAGTTGCTGACAGCGGTAAATACGACGCCATCATCACTCTGGGTGCGGTAATTCGTGGTGGTACTCCTCACTTCGAATACGTATCAGCTGAGTGCACCAAAGGCCTGGGTCAGGTTTCTCTGCAGTCTGGTATTCCGGTTTCCTTCGGTGTTCTGACCGTTGATTCTATCGAGCAGGCCATCGAACGTTCCGGCACTAAAGCCGGTAACAAAGGTGAAGAAGCTGCGATGTCTGCCTTTGAAATGGTTAACCTGATCAAAGCTCTGGAGGCGTAAGCCAGATGTCCAGCACTCCCGGTAACCCATCCGCCCAGGGCAACCACTCTGGCGGTAAAAAAACCAGCCCGGCCGCTCGTCGTAAAGCACGACGTTTTGCCGTACAAGCTATTTACCAATGGCAGCTGGCTGGTGCAAATTTGGCTGCGATTGAAGCCGAATTTCGTACCGACAACGATATGAGTAAAGTGGATCTGGAATATTTCCACGATATTATGCATGGAGTGCCGCGCGAAAAGTCCGAGCTGGACAAAAAAATCGAACCTCTGCTGGATCGTCGTTTAGACGAATTAACCCCGGTAGAATTAGCGATTTTACGTCTGGGTGCTTATGAGATGGTTCATCGTATCGACGTACCTTATAAGGTCGTGATTAATGAATCCGTTGAATTAGCAAAAACCTTCGGCGCCACCGACGGCCACAAATACGTTAACGGCATTTTGGATAAACTTGCCCAGCGTGACCGTATGGTAGAAATTCGCGGCCCGAAAGCGAAAAAGTCCTGAGTCCTCGCGACTGATTCTGAATAACAGGACTGACTATGAGCAAAAAAACTGAAGATGTTTTACCAACAAACATCGGTGAATTTGAATTAATTCGCCAGTTTTTTTGCTCAGACTTCCCCTCCTCCCCCGATACTGTTATTGCCATTGGTGATGATGCATCCGTAGTAAAACCACCGGCCAATAGTGAACTGGTTCAGAGTATTGATACTCAGGTGGCTGATGTGCATTTTCCGGCAACGGCCCCGGCAAATTTAATCGCTCAACGGGCGCTGCGTTGCGCTGTCAGCGATTTAGCCGCGATGGGCGCTTGCCCCCAGGGTTTTCATCTTGCACTGACTCTGCCGCAATCTGACGCCTACTGGTTGAAAGATTTTTCTGACGGATTAAAAAAAGCAGCCCACGAATTAAATATCGCCTTAATGGGTGGCGATACCACTCGTGGCAAACAGCTGGTGATTTCCGTTGCAGTACAGGGCTGGATTCCACTGAATCACGACAGCAACAGTCAGGCATTAACACGCAGCGGCGCTCAACCCGGCGATATTATTTGTTTGTCCGGTAAAGTGGGAGCAGCAGCGGTTGCTCTGCCACAGGTGTTAAACAACCCGGCCGACACCTCTGGTTATGCCCGGCAATATTATTTTCCCGAAGTACACCTGAGTCTTGGTCAGTCATTGCTCGGCCAAGCAACGTCCTGTATGGATATCTCCGACGGTTTGATTCAGGACGCAGGTCATATCGCTAAAGCCTCGGATGTGCAGCTACAGCTTAACGCAGACGCCATCCTATTAGCTGATCCAGACAGTCCGGCACTGTGTATGACAGGTGGTGACGACTATCAACTGCTGTTTACCCTGCCGGATACGGTCGAATCGGCTGAGCTGATCAGACAACACGCCAGTGCTTCTGACGGTGTACATAAAATAGGCAAAGTTGTTTCTGGCAGTGGCGTTAACCTCAGTGGTGATCGGGAATTGTTAGCAGATCTGAATAAAGCCGGTGGCTTTAACCACTTTTAATCATTTGCGGATACATGCCTTTGTTGAGCTGATCTGGTAATTCTGCGACGTCGAACTGCACCATTCACGCCAGCACCCTGAGCTATAAATTTAACAGTCGTTATTAATTCAGCTCAAATTTTAAATAAAGCTCAGATATGTGACTTACTGCCGAAGACAACCTCCTGACTGGCTTGATATAACCCTTCATAGTTTAGTACCAGATCCGGAAGCCAGACTATGAAACTCTTGTCTTTGCCACTATCGCTTGCGTTGCTATCTCCGTTAGCAAACGCTCAAAACCAGCTTGATCTCAGCGCGAATAACCTGCGCACCATTGCATCCGCTAAGTACTACGGTTCAAGTCCGAGCGGCATGTTAATTCGGGTTAAATCCATTGATATGGACAAGGACGGTGATCTGGATATTGTTTATGCCGCGCACCATTATTCAGGGCGTGGCGTCGAACTGGCCTGGCTTGAAAATGCCAGGCCCAAAAACACAGCCGTATATCAGACCAAATTTATAAAACATATTATTAATGATGCGGCTAACTTCTATCACTTCGAAGTAGAAGATATTGATAAAGACGGTGACCTTGATGTACTTGGCGCCACCAAAGCAACCACCCGCAGCGGCGTTCTTAACCCCTACCAGGGTAAACATATCTGGCTGTTTAAAAATGATGGCCAACAAAAGTTTACCCGCCAGGTAATTGCAGATACCGATGCTGATCAACTGGCCATTGCGGATTTTAATCTGGACGGTCGACTCGATTTTATTTCAGCCTATGGCGAAAGCGCGACTCTGTGGAGTCAGAATAAAGACGGTGAATTTACCTCAGCTGATATTGATGTGGTTAAAAATTCTACGCCTGCACCAGGAAGAAATACCAAAGAACTCAGCCTGGCGGTTGCTCTGGAAGCCAACGGTGATAACCGCCCGGACGTATTGATCGCGGGAGCCAGTTATTACCGTTTATTCCTGAATAATGCGGATGGCAGCTGGACTGAAAAGAACATCGCCCGTCAGGAATTTTGCCAGCGCCAAACCAACTACGCCCCGTTTGACCGCTGTATCTCCTACCAATTAGCGTACCTGCAAGTCGCCGATATCGATGGCGACGGTGATGATGATATCGGTATTGGCGGTTCCGATTCGTTTGGTTCTGAACTGGCCTGGCTGGAGCAGAAAGACAACAGCCTGTTTGATATACATCGTTTCCCTACCGATAAAAAATCGAACTACCAACCTGTCTGGCAAGACGTTGATGGCGATGGTGATATCGATGTGGTATTCGCCAATGAACGTGTACGTCGTTCCTGGGAATATGAACCTCCAACCTGGGGCTGGTACGAAAACACCGCAGGTAAAAGCCAAACGCCAGCTTACGTTCGCCATGGTATGGGATCTTTTACTTTAGGAGATTATTCATCGGCGGCCGGTGATTTTAACGGCGATGGTGTCAGCGAATTTATTATTGCTAACAGCGCCAGCGTTCGTCTTCATAATCCAGTTGCATCAGTACAGCTGGCAAAAGGATTTCATAATTTTGGTGTCGACGACAGCCGAATCCTGAGCGTCAATGACAATAATAAAGATGCTGATATTGAACAGACTATGAGTATCAGTGCTTCCCATGGCAAGTTGTCGTTTGCAGCATCCAGTGACCTGACTTATGTATCCGGTGACGGTGAACTGGACCGCAGTATCACGGTACGAGGCAAAGACAGTGACCTGAACAATGCGTTGAACGGCCTGTTGTACCAGCCTGATAACAATTACTTCGGCCTGGATACAATTATGGTAACCAGCAACGATAGCAATGGCAGCAGCACCATTAAATTCCCGTTTTGGGTACTGGGGGTTGGCACTGTCCTTGAAGCCGATAAACATTTCACCAAGCTGGAGCCACTGACGGTTTCGGTTAAAGTGACAGAAGCCGTTAACGGACTGGACACAGACGATTTTATTATCAGCGGTGGAGCAACTCAGGCAGACGAAATAAAAAGGGATGAAACCAATCCTTATCTGTATCACCTGAAAATAACACCGGTAATCTTTACTGATATTCTGATCCAGCTTCCGGCGAATAAAGCGACCGGCAACTTCGCCGCCCAGAATACTGCGGCCCAGCTTCTGATTTGTTCACCAACATCAAGCGTCTGTGGAACGCCACCCACCACTACACCGGGAGACACTAACAATGGCGGTAACCCGGACAATGTCGGCGAACTGGCTGACAGCAGTGAACAATCACCAACAATTACTATTGGCACATCCAACGAAAAACGTACTCAATCATTGCCCTATTTTAATGGCCAGCTTGGTTCTTCCCGTTACCAGACGGAAGTAATGGATCTGGATAAAGATGGCGATGTCGATTTTGTCATGGGTATTTTTAACAGCGTTGGCAATGGTGGTCTGATCTGGTTCGAAAATACGGGTCAAAACTCAGTTGAGCACCCGTCTTTCACTCGCCATATCCTCGAAAATGGCACCAATACTTATCACTATCAGATCGTTGACCTTGATGGCGACAGCGACCTCGATATTGTTGCTGCTACTCAACGAGCAACTAACGTCTGGGCAAAAACCCGCCAGGATCGTCTGGCATGGTTCGAACGAACTGAAAATGGTTTCACCAAACATACAATAGAAAGCAGCGAAGGTGGATCTTCTGTCAATGTCGTCGACTTTAATGGCGACAATAAAAAGGATTTACTGGTATCAAACCGTAATGGAACCCGTGTCTATTACCATTCCGTTGCTGACGGAGAAATTCGCTTTAGCGCTAGCAATGATACGGTTATCGAAGGCAGCAATAGTTTCTTTAAACACGAAGAATCCGTGCAAACCCTTAGCGCAGACTTCGATCAGAACGGTTCTCTGGAAATTTTTGTTGCTGAAGCCAACGGTCGCTATCGCCTGATTCAAAAAACCGGAGTGGCAGACAATAAAGCTGAGTTTTCAGTAGGTGAGCCACAAAGCGGTGATTTCAACACACCATTTGGTGTCCGTTCTCCGTCAAATCTGCGCAGTGGTGATATCAACGGTGACGGTTGGGACGACATTATCAGTGCCGGAGCCGGCAGCGGCGGAAGAGCTGATCTGGTGATCTATCTGAATGACAAAAGTGGTGGCTTCAGCAGCGATATTCTGGTCAGCGGCAGTGGTATGGACAGCGCCAAACTGGCAGATATTGATCGCGACGGTGACCTCGATATTATTTATTCCACCAGCCTGCAAGTGAAGCAAACCGCCTGGCTGGAAAATACCGGCAACAATTCTGATGGCAAAGTTAACTGGAAAAAACACACCCTCAACAGCAGTTTTTACAGTGCAGTCGACAGTGCCGATTTTAATGGCGATGACCAGAATGACTGGTTGTTTAATTCGTCCTGGTTAACCGGTTCCGCAGCAACCCAACGCTCAGCACAGTTAACCCATTTCGGACATAATCAGGGATATGCCCTGACCGTTTCTCACCCGAATGAAGATCAGATATTACAACTCAGGATTCAGCTTGATAAAGGCTCTGTAACACTGGCGAACTTCAGCAATATTGCCTTTGAGCAGGGTGATGGCAAAGACGATAAAAGCCTGACAATCCGAGGTAAAGCGAGTGATATCAATACTGCATTAAATGGCCTGATATACGCCATGGACCCGGCTTTTAAAGGTAAAACCGCTATAACCTTAACCGTGTCCGATGGAACTCATAGCCATACACAAACACTGTCACTGCAGATTCTCGCCGTGGACCTGACGATTAGTGGCCCGGTTGGTTTTACCGTCAATCAACCAATAACACTGGACTTTAGCTTTACTCAAGGTGTCACTGGCTTTACTGCAGACGATATTCAACTGAGCGGTTCTGCGACTCAAGCAGTCGGCAACAGCTTTAATAAAATCAACGATGGTAAATATCAGATTCAGGTTAAACCGGTTACCAATGAAAACCTGTTGGTTAAAGTAAATCCAAATGTTGCCAGCAGTGCCGACCAGGCTAAAAACTCCGGAGCATTGGCCCTGTTCTGTGCAACAGGTGCTTGTGTGATGGCCTCAGGAAGCTCTGACACCGACGGACGTTTTCCTCAGGCCGGTAAGGTTCCCGGAACCGATAACCCGGATAATGGTGATAACAGCGGCGGCGACGGTAGCAGCGGTGGTGATAAGCCCAATGGTGGTGACAACACTAGCGGTGGCGACAAACCCAATGGCGGCGACAACACTAACGGCGGTGGAAACAACGGCAATAGCGGCGGCGATGGCAGTTCCGGTGGTAGCGGTTCTGGAGGTGGCGGTTCAGCCTGGTATTTATTGCTTGCTCTGCCTGCTTTAACTCTTAGACGGAAACAAGTTTCAAAAACCTGATGGTTAAATCGACAAGGATCAAATCCCCGCTCATGCGGGGATTTTTATATCAGGAATTAATCCAATAATTCCCGGCGTCGCCATAAATAATAAATCACCGGTAATACCACCAGAGTTAATAACAAAGCACTGGCGGTGCCTCCCACCATAGGCGCGGCAATCCGACTCATCACTTCTGCTCCGGTGCCGCCAGCATACAATACCGGCAATAAACCAATGGCAATGGTCGCCACCGTCATCGCCACCGGACGCAAACGTAAACCTGCGCCCTGAATAACCGCTTGTTTTAATTCTTCAGCCGATAAAACACGTTGCTGTTTCTCAGCCAGTTGCTGTGCCTGTTTCAGAGACTGATTTAAATACACCAACATAATCACACCAATTTCCACCGCCACACCAGCCAGCGCAATAAAGCCAACGCCCACCGCCACAGAGAAATTAAACTGCATCCACCACATAAGCCATAAACTGCCCACCAGCGCTAATGGTAAAGTCAGTAAAATCATCGAGACTTCCGCCAGGCGGCCAAAACTCAGAAACAATAAAATCGCAATAATGGCGATAGTCAGTGGCACCACATAACTGAGTTTCTGTTGTGCCCGTAACAAATATTCGTACTGGCCAGACCAGTTAATCGAATAACCCGCAGGTACCTGAATCTGACCATCGGTAATCGCTTGCTCAACGGCCAGTTGTGCTTGTTGCACGTAGTGTCCCAGATCAACATTGGCGATATCAATAAACAACCAACCATTAATGCGGGCATTTTCACTTTTAATCATCGCCGGACCGGGTTCAATCATGACCTCGGCTACATCCGCCAAACGGATAACTTCGCCGTTTTTATTTACCAGGGGTAAATCGTTTAACGCCTGAACCGAGTTACGGTAGGCCTGGGGGAAACGAACGCTGATGGCATAACGCTCTAATCCCTGTACCGACTGATCGATAGCCTTACCGCCTACTACATTGGCGATTAACTGCTGCAATTCCGCCAGCGTCAGACCGTATTGTGCAGCACGGAAGCGATCGATACGGATATTCAGATAACGGCCGGATGCAACCCGCTCTGCATAGACCGAGGTGGTACCAGGCACCTGCTGAACTATCTGTTCGATTTGTTCCCCCAGGCGTTGAATCAGCGACAGATCATCGCCGGCGATTTTGATACCAACCGGCGTTTTAATGCCGGTGGCTAACATATCGATCCGTGTTTTAATTGGCATCACCCAGGCGTTGGTTAATCCGGGGAACTGGACT
The DNA here is from genome assembly GCF_965219715.1 of Bacterioplanoides sp. Lineage (GTDB taxonomy): Bacteria > Pseudomonadota > Gammaproteobacteria > Pseudomonadales > Oceanobacteraceae > Bacterioplanoides. The sequence goes on along the minus strand of NZ_OZ244785.1, from coordinate 3,989,440 downwards.
AACTGATCCAGCTCAGCGCGGATTTTTTCCGGCGTCATCCCCTCTCGCCATTGGCCCTGCGGTTTAAACTGAATAAACGTTTCCACCATGGTCAGTGGCGCCGGATCGGTAGCCGTCTCTGCCCGGCCAATTTTTCCGAATACGTTTTTTACTTCCGGCAAGGTACGAATTAATTTATCGGTTTGCTGCAGAATCTGGCGCGCTTCACCAATGCTTAAACCCGGGTACGTGGTTGGCATATACATTAAGTCGCCTTCGTCCAAGGGCGGCATAAATTCCGAGCCAATTTTTTGCAGTGGATACCAGGCACTGGCCGCAATACCCAACACCAATAACAGCGTCAGTTTTGGCCAGTTTAATACCTGTTTTAACAGGGGAAGATACACAGCAACCAGCGCCCGATTCAGCGGGTTTTTCTGCTCGCTGCGGATATGTCCTTTAACTAAATACCCCAATAACACCGGAACCAGAGTGATAGCCAGAATCGCCGCGGCAGCCATGGCATAAGTTTTGGTAAAGGCAAGTGGTGCAAATAAGCGTCCTTCCTGTGCTTCTAATACAAACACTGGCAGGAAACTCAGAGTAATAATCAACAAGCTGAAAAACAGTGCGGGTCCCACTTCCTGGCAGGATTGAATCACCAGTTGCCAGCGTTTTTCGCCGCTGATTTCCGGCTCCTTCTCCAGATGTTTGTGCAGGTTTTCAATCATCACAATGGCACCGTCAACCATGGCACCAATGGCAATGGCAATGCCGCCCAGAGACATAATATTGGCATTCAGTCCCTGCCACTTCATCAGGATAAAAGCGGCTAATATACCCAGCGGTAAACTCAGCAGAATCACCAGCGACGAACGCAAATGGAATAAAAACGCGGCACAGACCAGCGCCACCACCAGAAACTCTTCACCCAGTTTCTGCCATAAGTTATCTACCGCCGAATTAATTAACTGAGTACGGTCGTATACAGGAATAATTTCAACGCCATCAGGTAAAGCTGACTTCAGACTGTCGAGTTTGGTTTTTACCCGCTCAATCACTGCCTGGGCATTTTCGCCATAACGCATCACAATAATGCCGCCGACCACTTCACCTTCGCCATTCAGTTCGGCAATACCCCGACGCATTTGTGCAACTTCACGTACCTGAGCGATATCTTTGATGAGCAGTGGTGAACTTTGTTGATTGATCAGCACTGGTATATTTTCCAGTTCAGTTACTGAGCGAATAAAACCCGTGGCATTGAGCATATATTCGGCTTCAGCCATTTCCACCACCGAAGCACCCATTTGTTGGTTAGCCTGCTGTACCGCTTTGACCACCATGTCGACCGGAATTTTATGGGCAATTAATGCCTGAGGATCCAGCTGCAACTGGTATTGCTTGACCATACCGCCCAGCGTGGCTACCTCCGACACACCCGCTACCGATTGTAATTCGAATTTTAAAAACCAGTCCTGCAGACGCCGCAGTTCTGCTAGATCAGTTTTTCCACTTTTATCGGCTAAAGCATAAATAAACACCCAGCCCACACCGGTTGCGTCAGGCCCTAATTGTGGTTGCGCCGCTGGCGGTAATTGTGGAGCAATCTGACTCAGATATTCCAATACCCGGCTGCGCGCCCAATACATATCGGTATCGTCATCAAAAATAATATAAACGTAGGAATCGCCAAAAAAGGAAAATCCGCGCACGGTTTGTGCACCGGGTACTGACATCAAGGCCGATGTCAGTGGATAAGTTACCTGCTCCTGTACCACTTGCGGCGCCTGCCCCGGGTAAGAGGTTTTTACAATCACCTGCACATCGGATAAATCCGGAATGGCATCCACCGGAGTTTGTTTAACCGCATACACACCAGCTAATGCCAGCATCACGCTCAGCAATAAAATCAGAATCCTGTTATTTACCGACCATAAAATAATCTGCTGAATCATGGCGTCACCTCGCCACTGTTGTGATTCACAACCAGAGGTCGAATGTCGACTACACAAAAGTCACCATCATCCAGAGCCGCCAGTTTAATCCGGAGCGACTGACTCCAGTTATTCAGATCCGGATTGAAATGTTTAACCGTTTCAGAATCCAGTGCCAGATGAAAATCCTGCTGCATCGCAGGCCAGTGCCATTGTTTAATCCCCTGGTGCTTAACCTCGATTCGATTGCCAATGGAGCTTTGTTTAACTTTTCCCTGCATCCAGATGATATCGGGTTGTTGCTCCTGGTTTTGTGATGGGACCATCAGTGACTCATCCTGTGGATAAAAACGCAACAAGTCAGAATTAATGGAAGATTCAGAGTCCAATAAAAACTGACCGCTGGTCACAACGTTATCGCCCGGCATTAAACCGGCCAGAATCTCGGTTTTTTGCGGATAAGCGCCAGCGCTCAGCTGGGTCTCGCGACCAAGCGTTACCGCAACCGATTTAAACTTCCCATCTCCTAACGCCAGCACAACTCGTGGCTGAATACCGTCGTTGATAACGGCTTGTGACGGCAGCTGTAATACTTCGGCAAACTGCTGGCGGATCGCCAGGTTGAGGTAATCACCCACCCGCCATGCACCCTGATCATTATCCAGTGGAATGCGTAACGTCTGGGTACGATCACTATTAAGCACTGGCAACAGCAAGGCTTTATCGAAATTAACAGCCAGCGGTTTATCAGCCGGTTTGATCAGCTGAATATCCGCCAGCTGTGGATTAAAACGTTGCAGGGGTTTTGTCAGCCTGGCTTCCAGCCATAGGTGTGACAGATCACTCAGAGTTAATAAGTGCTCACCGGCTTTAATGCGTCGCCCCTGCTCCAGGTTCCATCGGATAATGGTGGCATCTTGTTCGGCAGTAAAACGAATTTTTTCCTGAATCTTTTTGCTTTTTTGTAAGCGATTAATCCAGTGCTGCGGCAGGTTTAATGCCTGTAAGCGTTCGCGTGCAGACGCAATCAGATTTGCTTCACCATCGGCCAGCGCTACCAGGAATTCTTCCTGGGCCACTACCAGATCCGGGCTGTAAAAATCGAATAATTTCTGCCCGGCTGTTACCCGTTCACCTTCGCCTGACACATAAGCACGCTCGATCCAGCCGTCGGCACGAATCTGAAAATGCCACAGATAGCGATTATCCAGTTTAATTTCAGCAAATGCCTGTTGTTGCTCGATCCAGGGTAAACGCTGCACAACTGCTGCAGTAACACCCATCTGGCTCTCTACCGCAGCAGAAATGCTGACCTCGCCGGGAGAACTGGTATCTGCCTCTTCGTAGACCGGCACCAGATCCATACCCATCGGCGACAGCCCCGGGCCGTCACGGCGGAAGTTCGGATCCATCGGTGCCACCCAATACAATGGCTGCTTTGCCTTTTCATTATCGGCCTGGCCAGCCATATCAGCCGGGGTTTTCACCAGCCAAGAAACAGCGGCGCCAAAGGCCACAGCCAGCACAATTAACATCTGATTTTTCATAGGTAACTCAACACAAAAAAATAATCACTCTGTTGCCAACAAAACGAGCAACAAATTAGAGGCGGATTGGTAGTGTGTTAAGCAAAAATGGGAGGGCGCTGAAGAGATTCCAGACGGCTTTGTGGAGAAAATCGGGAGAAGCGTTGTGCTTCGAAGTGCTGTAGAGCAGATAACGCCAGCGGTAAATCAAGCGTCATGGCAAAGCTGGAACAGCTGCCGCCACAACAATTGCAATCACGTTCACATTCGAGCTGTATTTCTGACAATTCAACCTGAGGTTGGCTCTTATCCGTGATTTGATGGCATGGAGGCAGATCATCTGCAACCAGCTCTATACCAGTGCCAGGCTCTGTCAAAAACGACTGCGCAGCCATCAGCGCCTGACTGTTGGAAGTCAGGAGCACGGCAAACATCAATAGATAACGCAGTACAGTTTGAAACATAAAACAGCTGAATAACCCGGTATCGTCTTATTCTAGTCTGACCTTAAGCTGGCTGGGAAGTTCAGAATTGTAAGATTCTGCACCCAGCCTCTGCTTAATTAAATCCTTATCAGGACGGCAAGATGTTATAGATACGCCAGCCAGGACAAAACGCTGTGGGCCTTGGCCGCACCAAAGATATAAGCGAAGCAGATCAGTGAACCGGCAAACGCTGGCAGGCTACCACGCTTAATCGCCACTACGCCAAAGCCGATGTATGCCACTAAGCCAACAATTTTGGCAACAATCCACCAGCCAACAACCGGGCTGCCCCAGATGTTATGCAACAGCATAAAGGCAAAAATCAGCAGGAAGGTATCGATCACATGAGGAAGGATTTTCAGGATCTTATTGTTGCGGAAATCCGGCTTGGCTGAGAACAGCACAAAACGGGCAACGAACAGCATAATGCTCAGATACGCTAAACCCATGTGGGAATGTTTTAAAGCAGAATAATCCATGGTTTTTCTCTTATCAGCTAAATTCAGTGTTTTTATTTATCAGTGTTTTTTATTCAGTCGTGCCTGAAGGAAGTCAGACTTCCAGCCAGAAAGTCACCGGCCCATCATTGGTCAGTGATACCTGCATATCCGCAGCAAACCGGCCAGTCTCAGTCGCAACCTGTTTGCCCGCCTGGGCAACAAAGTATTCGTATAACGCATTTGCCTGATCGGGTGAACCCGCAGAAGAGAACCCAGGACGCATTCCTTTTTTGGTATCTGCTGCCAGCGTAAATTGCGAGACCACCAGTAGCTGGCCATTAATATCCAGCAGGCTTCTATTCATTTTGCCATTTTCATCAGAAAATATGCGGTAGTTCAGCACTTTATGTAATAGCTTATCGGCCAGCTCTTCATCGTCGTGTTTCTGAACACCCAATAACAGCAGAATCCCCTGTTTAATCTCGCCGGTGGTTTCATTCGCCACTTCGACTTTGGCGTTACTGACGCGCTGAATCAAACCAATCACTGCATTCTCCAAAGATGTGTTGGTGACATAAAAAAGCCTGCTTAAAGCAGGCTAGGCAGGATACGGTTTTAGCGCTAAGAATCAATGCTTACTGATATTGTGCAGCTCAAGTGCCAGCTCGGTGGACTCCTGACTCATCCGGTTCAGCTGGCTGGCATCCTGGGCATTCTGTTCTGAGATCAGGCGAATACGTTCAGCCAGCTGATGAATTTCTTCAGTCACCCGCGCCTGTTGTTCTGCTGCGGTGGCGATATTAGCTGTGCGGTCTTTGATGTTGGTAAAGGCGCCAACAATATCATCGAACCGCTCCCGGGCACTTTGCGCCCGGTCGATGGAATCCTGCGATAAGCCCCGGCTTTTCTCAATCACCGTCACGCCTTCGTTAGCGGCGTTCTGCAACTGGGTAATCATGGCTTCAATCTCGCTGGCGGACTCCTGGGTTTTACCGGCCAGCGTTCTTACCTCATCCGCCACCACGGCAAAACCTCTGCCCTGTTCACCGGCACGTGCGGCTTCAATCGCTGCATTTAACGCCAGCAGGTTGGTCTGCTCGGAAATGGCTTTAATCACATCCAGCACGGCTCCAACCTGCTGCGAATCGTTCGCCAGGCGATCAATCACTTCCGAGGTATTGGATAAAGCATCGGCAAGCTGCGCAATTGCTTCGGCGTTCTGACTGACCACATCCTGCCCCTGAGCCACCAGCTGACTGGCATCTTCGGCGGTTTGTGCCGCGGTCGAGGTGTTCTGAGATACTTCATCGGCACTGGCCGACATCTGGTTAATCGCTGCTGCCAGCGTGGTATTTTCATCCATATGAGCCTGTGCCCGTTGCGTCAGCGTATCACTCAGACCGCTGAGCGATTCTGCTTCCGACTTAACCCGGCTGGCCCCCTGACTGATCACAACCAAAAGCTGACTGAGGTGATCACCATAGTCATTTACTGCAGTACGCAAACGACCAACCTCATCGTCGCGCTCGACGTGCAGCCGGGTGCCGATTTTGCCCTGAATCAGGCTGTGTACCTGTTGTGTCGTTTCTTCCAGATAGCCGAGGATTCGCTGGCCAAACATCACCATTACAATGACAAAAATAACGATCAGAGGTAACAACGCACCATACAGGGTATTGGTAATACTGCTGCTGGCTGCCAATGCCACCGAGTGTGGTAAAACCATCCCAATCACCCAGTCCTGATCTTTCATCTTATCGACAATCAACAACGCACTTTCGCCGTCGATCACCCCGGGTTGCAGATCCGAAACCGTTTCACCACGACGAATGCCGTCGGCTAATGGCGCTAGGCTACTGTCAGCGCGAATAATTTCGTCCATGGTTTTGGTGCCGTAGTCAGTCGAGCGGATTCCCGGCATCGCAATCACACGATTGGTCTGATCAATCACAAACGCAAAACCACCGGACTCTTTATTTTGCTCCAGCAACAGGTTCTGCATACCACTGAGCATCAGATCGATGGTTGCTACCCCCCAGAACAGCCCCTGTCGCTGAATCGCAACGGTACAGGTGGTCATCGCCACACCCGATACACTGTCGAAATAGGCTTCCGACCAGGCACACTCACCGGCCGCTAACTGTCGGCCAACCTGATACCAGCCTTCGTTGTGATAACCGCTCTGATTAAAGTCATCCAGCAAATCGAGCTTACCTGCGCTGTTGCGGGCCCAGAATAACGAAGCCCGCTCAACACCATTTTCTAACGCATTGGGTTCCGGCCAGATACCTCCGCCCGCCACGTCAGCGTTATCGAACTGGTTAACCACCTGTTCGATCTGGCTGATAAATGTTGAGGTATTAAGCGGCAGGGTTTCTGCCAAAGAGGCCATCGCCTGGGTTTGCGCGGCAGCAGCGGACAATACAGAATCAACCTTGGCAGCGCTGTTCTGCACTCTGAGCAAGGCACTGGTTGCAGACTGCTGATACAGCTGCGGCTGCGCCAGCCCTTTCATCACAGCGGCAATGCCGATCATCGCTGCAACTAACAAACTCACACCAGCCAGCCAGATTTTATTCTTAACAAGCATAAAAAACCCCAACTACAAACGACTAATGCTTTCAGTCTAGTCTGGCTTTCTGGCATGCTTAGGGAATCACAGCCCAACAACCTCTTTTAGCGATGCCTAATATGACAAATAAGACAAAAAGCTTTCTGGCCCTGGGTCTTCTGAGCGTCTGTTGTTATTCGCTGGCAACCGAGGTTTACATTACCCGTGATGCCCAGGGCAACATTGTGTTCAGCGACCAACCTCAGTCCGGCGCTGAAACCCACAAACTGAAAGAGCTGCCAACGGTGCCGGCTTTCAAACCGCCGGTGAGCAAAACGCCTGAGGCGCAAGCACCACAAGCCAATGCGGTGAGTTATACCAGCCTCGGAATTCTGACCCCCAACGATCAGTACCAGTTACCGTCTGGCCTGGGCGGAGAACTTCAGGTCAGTGGCATACTGACACCAAAGCTGGAGGAAGGTCATGTCATCGAACTGCTGGATAATGGCAAGGTCGTTGATGAAGGAAAACAAACCCTGTTTACCTTGCGCCACCTGAACCGTGGTGAACACAAACTGCAGCTGCGGGTGGTCGACCAACAACAGAAAACCGTCATCTCTTCTAACAAGGTGACCATCTATGTTCAGCGTTATTCCCGCCTGAATCGCTCTGGGAAATAACCCGCCGCACCAAAAAAACACATAAGAAATCATATCTGCACCATTTCAGTGCTAGCATAAGGCTAGTTTCAGCACATCCGCGCTACCTCACAGCATGCTTTTACCACCACAGCGCTATTTTTGTGCACTTTAACAATATGGCTCGGTTCTTGCTGATTATAAGGACAAATCGGGCCAGCCAGGCTGTCCCGAAGAATGGAGATAAAAATGCTGGCCAGTGCAATTGTGAACCAACGCTTGTTAGAACACCTGAATACCGGGGTGTTGTTGCTGAATGCCGACCTGATTGTGATTTATATGAATCCGGCGGCGGAAGCACTGCTGGAGATGAGCGGCCAGCGTGGCTTAGGAGTACCGTTCTGGGAGCTGGCAGAAGAGTCTGAAGAAGCACGTCAGGCACTGGAGCAGTCGGTCGTATCCGGGCATTCCTACACCAAGCGTGAGACGTCTATTCTGTTGCACAATCAGCATCAGATTACCCTTGATTATAGCGTCAGCCCGGTTGCCCATCCGGAAACCAAATTACCCACTCTGCTGATTGAGCTGCAGGGCCGTGATCGCCTGATGCGCATCAGCCGTGAAGAACAGTTAATTGCCAAGCAGGAAACCACCCGCAATCTGGTACGTGGCCTGGCCCATGAAATTAAAAACCCACTGGGTGGTATTCGTGGTGCAGCACAACTATTGGAACGTGAGCTGCCATCCGAAGGCTTAAAAGAATATACCGAAATTATTATCGAAGAAGCCGATCGTCTGCGTGATCTGGTTGACCGGTTATTAGGCCCGCGTCAGATACCACAAACTGAAGACGTTAATATTCACGAAATTCTTGAACGTGTGTGTCAGCTGATCAGCGTTGAATCCAACAACGCCATCACCATTAATCGCGATTACGATCCCTCGATTCCGGAGCTGCAGGCCGACAAAGGCCAGATGATTCAGGCACTGTTGAATATTTGCCGTAACGCGATGCAAGCGCTACTGGAGGCACAACCGGCGATTGCGACACCAACCCTGTCGCTGAAAACCCGTACGGTAAGACAATTCACCATTGGCCATAAACGTCATCGCCTGGTTGCCCAGATTGAAATCTGCGACAACGGCCCGGGAATCCCAAGCGAATTACAGGAAAACCTGTTCTACCCCATGGTCAGCGGCCGGGCAGAAGGCACAGGTTTAGGTCTGTCGATTTCCCAATCAATTATTAACCAGATTAATGGCATCATCGAATTTGAGAGCCATGCTGGAAAAACCATTTTCTCAATTTATTTACCTTTGGAAGCCCTATGAGCACGGTCTGGATTATTGACGACGACAAGTCCATTCGCTGGGTATTAGAAAAAGCCCTGGCGCAAGCCAACATCACCACCCGCGTGTTTGAACAGGCTGAACCTGCACTGGCACAGCTACGCCGCGAACATCCGGATGCCATTATTTCTGATATCCGTATGCCTGGAATGGATGGCCTGACGCTGCTGAAAGAAGCAAAAGAAGCTCATCCGCAATTGCCGGTTATTATTATGACGGCTCACTCGGACCTCGACAGTGCGGTGTCATCGTATCAGCAAGGCGCGTTTGAATATTTACCAAAACCTTTTGATGTGGATGAAGCCGTTGCGTTAATCCAGCGTGCAATCGATCACTTTGCTGAATTAAATGCCCAGGCTCCGGAAGCGGAAGAAGATCAGGAAAATACCGAAATTATTGGTGAAGCACCGGCGATGCAGGAAGTTTTCCGCGCCATTGGTCGTTTATCACAATCCAATATTACCGTATTAATTAATGGTGAATCCGGTACCGGTAAAGAGCTGGTTGCGCATGCATTACACAAACACAGTCCGCGTGCAGCAGCGCCATTTATTGCCCTGAATATGGCCGCCATCCCTAAAGACTTAATTGAGTCGGAATTATTTGGTCACGAAAAAGGTTCGTTTACCGGAGCCGGTGGCCAGCGCCGTGGTCGTTTTGAACAAGCGAATGAAGGCACCCTGTTTCTAGATGAAATTGGTGATATGCCAGCGGATACCCAAACGCGGTTATTACGGGTACTGGCTGATGGCGAATTCTATCGCGTGGGTGGTACAACGCCGGTCAAAGTTAATGTGCGTATTATTGCCGCAACCCACCAGGATCTGGAAAACCTGGTAAAAGAAGGCCGCTTCCGTGAAGATTTATTCCATCGCTTAAATGTGATTCGTGTACATCTGCCACGCCTGGCGGATCGCCGCGAAGATATTCCGAAGTTACTGGCGCATTTCCTCAAGCGTGCGGCAGAAGAACTGGAAGTGGAAGTTAAAACACTGAAGCCGGAAACCGAAGAATATTTATCGTCACTCGATTGGCCAGGTAATGTTCGCCAGCTGGAAAACATCTGTCGCTGGATAACGGTTATGGCGTCTGGCCGTGAAGTGTTAGTCAGTGATTTACCACCGGAATTACTGGAACAGGAAAGTGCCTCTCAAGTGGGTGGTAACTGGGAGCAGGCATTGCGCTACTGGGCTGACCAGCAACTGGCATCCGGCGTGGTGGGCTTATTAGATACTGCAGTTCCGGCGTTTGAACGCATCATGATCGAAACGGCATTAAAACATACTGCCGGCCGCCGTCGTGATGCCGCCAACCTGCTGGGTTGGGGCCGTAATACTCTGACACGTAAGATTAAAGAGCTGAACATGGACTTTGGTAATAATGCTGAAGCGGACCATGAGGAAGAAGGTGAAGAACATTAAGTTCTGATCGCTACCGGGCTGAAAATAAAACAATAAAAGGGCTTTGAGATATCTCACAGCCCTTTTATTGTTTTATGGCTGGTCAGTTTGTAACTTCACGCCAATAAATCACACGATCATGACCACGGTATACCCCAAAGGTTGCGGTAGCCGATGGATTTTCAAAACTGCCATTGCCGTCGTAATCGCCTTCCAACCAGGCAGGTGCATCATAGGTCACAGTGCCAGTACCGGTATTCGGGGTTGGTGCGGCCAGGCCAATATTTGATTCTCCGGAAACCAGATTGCCAGTGCCGGCAATTATAGAAGATATTCCGCTGATACTGGCATTCGCCGAGTTATAACTAGTGCAGCTGTCATCGCGGTTGAGGATATAACCAATGCCGGAAAAATATTCCGTTTGTAATGGCATATTTAAATTCACTACTTCCGGGCCATACGTATCTTTTAAGAAAATACGACCAAAGCGGATCTGTTGATTACCACCTGGCTCGATGGTTGGCACAACGCCAGACTGAGTTACATTATCCGCATCCCGGACTTCATCCAGAATAATGTCCAGGTCCGGAGTAAACGGTGCAACCTGTGCCAGTAACTCTTTTGTATAGATGAATACATCACTGCTACTGAGCTGGTATTTCACCTGACCAGAAGTAGCATCATCAATCGTGATGACGCCGTTATTAAACGTCGACGCTAACGCAATATCAGTACCGTCGGTACGGTTGGCGGTGGCATCGGCCGTCAGATTCTGAAAAGACACATCGTTGTTGGCTAACTTCATAAAATCAGCCGTTCGGGTGTAATTCGTGGTCGCAGTTCCACCAGTACTGCGTGCTTCAAACACCAGCGTTGGAGCAATCAACCAGTTAATATCCTGACCACTGTAACTGAACGACGTCGCGCTGTTGCAAAACGGCGCTAATGAACCGTTATCGCCAATCGTTACCGCAAATGATGCCGGAATAAAACGACCAACATTGGATAATGTATCGCTGGCTACAGCTACCCCATAATAATTAAGCGGTGTGCTGACTAAATTAAACACCCCAACTTCTGATACCGATTGGGTGAATGTCACTGTACCATTGCCGCTATCGTTGATCGCCTGGTCGGCTACTCCAAGATTCCCTAAAGCACCGCCTGCCGGCGCAACCAGCGCATGGGTAAGATTCGTTGTTCCAATATAATCCGTTGCTGTTGCACCATTACTGCATTGAGCCGTAGCGGTGACAGAGAACCCGGAGCCCGCTGCGACAAACGCACTACAGCTGCCATCTGCCGAAGAGCAGCTGCTATTCGCAGTACTGATGGCTAAATCGACACGTGCAGGCGACACCACAAAAGGCCCCACACTACCAGTCAGATCTGCAGGTAACGGCGCGGTACCATAAGGCGGTTCATCGTGTTTAAAGTTAACAGAGTTAATCTGCGCGGTATTCGGATATTGCAGCGATACATTAGAAACGCCATTAGCAAAGTTCAGAGTCAGGTTATTACTGCCAGGTTCAGTTTGATTACCGACACTCGTGCTGTTGACGATAATGGCTGATGTGGTTGATTCCGTTCCAGGACTGGTAGGGTTATATTCTGCTGCAAACCAGGCTTTAAAATCTTTATTACCACTAAAACCTTCCAGTACCTGACAAGGAGTTCCGGATGTATCCTCCCCGACCGCGGTAATACTAAAAGATGTCGAGTCACCACAAACAAAATTACCGGCATTAGTAACCGTAAAGCCATTGGTGCGGAAATCAGTTTCATTTATTGAGGTTGAAGAAACAGACGCCGCAGTATCACTGGCAATAACCGCCAGGTTATTATTTTCATTCTGATGAAACAGGTAAACCGTAGCCACACCGGACTCACTACCATCGAGTGTTACGCTGTTGATAGCGCTGCCGCCTGTTGAAGCTGCGTAAAATTGTGACTGCGACGCTTCTGAACTGGACAGGTTAATTGTGCCAGCGTAATCATCTTTAGTGGTTGAACCATCATCACACATCGCCTGGATCTGAATCGTGGCTCTGGAGAACGGACAGGCCAGAGAATAATTTGGCTGTGAGATATTAAAAGAACCTAACGTGCAGGAAGCAGGTTGGCATAAACCACCAAAATCGGTATTGCCAACTGAAGATGGTAAATAATACACATTGGTGTCACGACCCAGTACAACACTGGCACCAGCCATGGCTCCGTATAAGAAAGAGTCTCGATTCAGTTCAAGGCTACCTGCCGAATAAACCGTACCACTGATAGTTGCATCCCGCTGGAACTCAAGATTCCCGTACGCATAAATCAACAGTTGAGAAGCATCACGGGCCTGACCTGCTGCTGCCGAGTTAGCCAGCAGATCACGATTTATATTGGTATTTGTTTGCACATAGAGTCGCACCGTACCCGAACCAATAACATTGATGGTGTTTGCATTACCTAAATCCAGATCGCGTATCCAGTAGTTACCCGCGACCAGATTAAGAACACTGTTACTTCCCGTGACCAAACGATCTATATAAAAGTCCGTTTGGCCAGTGAATGTTCCCATTACCGCGGAATTTCCAACACTGATGGTGCGATATTGGTTTGTGACACCACCAATTGCATCGGTGCCGGAATTGGGAATAGTGACATTCGTTGTAAAACTGCTGGTATTCGGAAATGATGGAGCGTCCGTCGTTGGTACAGGAGTCGCATTCGCCTGACATTCAACAGCAACACAGCTGCGATCCGACGAGGCTCCGTCGATATTCACAGCCAGAGTATTCAGCCGGTCATCCGGACTGAAGAATAACTGACTGTCACGACCAAAGGTTATTTCACCGGTGGCCGAATGAGTACTGATGCCATCGGGAAAGCTGCTGACACACAAGTTAGCCGATGCACAGGGGCGTGTCTGATCAATAAGTTCCGCCACCTGATTTTGTGTAAGGAACTGATTAAAAATATTAACTTCGTCGATATCACCATTAAAGTAACGGCCGCCAAAATTCTGGTCGCTACCAATTTGTAAAGGATCTGAATTCTGACGTAAGTCTTCATTAAACGCCGATGTACCAGATGGAGTGCCGTTAATATAAATCACCTGATTTCCACGTTCGTAACTGACTGCAACATGGGTCCAGACATCCGCAGTCACGGTTGTGCTGGAATTAATCTGACGCGTGGAGCCCGAAGAATTATTCCACCACCAATTGATCTGGCCACTGGGGTTTACATGAAACTCATAGTTTTCATCTTTAGATAAAATGGTTTTGAGACCAGAAGATGGAATTGAATCAATTTTTATCCATGCCGCTGCGGTAAAACTCGACTGAAAATCCAGCAAGTTATTGTCAGGCACTTCAACATACTGGCTGGCACCGCTGAATTCACCATATCGACAGCTACCAACCACACCGGGAACAGCTGGCAGAGCATCCTGCGTATTCAAAGCATTAAAGGTATTACCGTTAAGATTATTTCCCGAACTGTCCGTTACTTCTCCGGAAGTTCCGTCAAACGAGGACTCATCAAAACGATAGCTGGCTACTGGGTCAGGCAGAACCAATAAACTATTACGGAACAGCAAGTCGAAACTGGTTTCAACGCTGATCTGATTAAAAGAATACTGAATCGAATCAGAGTCATCGATCTCAAGTCCAATGGTTGCACTCTGACCATTCGCCATATTGTTGTTATAGCGGTAACGAATATCTCCGTTTTCATATAAAACAACCTGAAAATCGTATCTCAGATTGTTTGAATACGCCCGCACATTAGTCCAGTTGACGATAAACCGGCGATTCGGTGCCGTGCCAGCATTACCATAAGTTACGCTACTGCTACCATCGTCAACCAGATCATCCCAATAAACCGCAATAATACGATCACCTTCATCCGTTGGTAGCTGCTCATTACGGAAATCCCGATGCAAGCGCTGATCCGGACCAAACTGCAAGATACCGTTAGTCAGAATACGTACCTGACTATATTGGGTATTATCAAAAGTGAAATTAAAACCAATATTAACGACGACTTTATCGTCATCGTCGGGAAAGCCGGTATCGGTGTTATCCCAGGAAACAACGGTGCTTGTATCCGGCACATCAAGCGCAGTTGCCTCAAGTTCTGTTAGTTCATAACTTGCAAATACATTAATTGAAAACAACGCAATGACGAGCAATAAATAATGTATCATTTTGCCCTCACTTCAATCTGCCGCTGTGCCTGATCAAGACCAGTTCCACACTCTCCGGTGCTGACTAATGTGTAATAAAATTCACTATTAACAGTGACAGAGCTGCACTCGACACTGGCGCTGCAACCGACCAATCCTGCTACGGTATAGGTACGCTGATAAAAAGGAGAAGTTGCACAACTTCTGCCCGCACTGCCGTTCGGTGGTAATAATAAATTCAATGCGATCTGAACACCGGATTCTGCACTGTAAAATGCCCGACTGGACTGAACCTGCAAGGTAATTCCTTCAGCAGAGTTACGCTGAATATTACTCATTGCCGCGATAATTAATGCCAGAATCGTTATGACAAAAATTGCTGCCGGTAACCCAAATCCTCGCTGTTTTGACTGCTTAAATTCAGGGAACATTACGAATGTGAACCTCCTGAACGGAATCCAATACATCATCATTACGGGTGTTCTGTAACTGATATTGAAATGTAACAACACCATTACGTACCAGAGTGGCCGCACTGATCTGGAAATTTAAAGAATTGGCGACAAGAGGAAATGCCAGTACTTCCCGTCCGTTAGCAAAGTTGCCTGGTAAAGAAGCGACCAGGTTTGCCACATTGGATATAAAGCCATATCCCGAGAACCGATATAAATAATTACCCTGCTGACAGATAGCCACCGGAGTTGTCGATAAATAGAAACGATCAACCGGTGAAGCATTGGCAAAATTATGAGCTGGAGAAAGTGCCACGGATACCGGATTACCCGTAGCAACTGAGTTTCCAGCTGGCAGCGTCTCTGACACGGTAGTAATGGCGCCGGGATTGGATAAATCGTATAGATTATTATCCGCTAATGGATAAACAGACACATAGCCATTAATTGCCTGCGTGGTCGAATACGGTACGGCCTGAAAAGCTGTTGTCGAACTGCCGGTGGTCAGGCTGGTATAAGTTGATGCCGCAACAACCGGCATATATTCCACGCAACGATTATCGGCGGTTGTACGAATACTGCCTGGCAGGGCATCACGTAACGCCCGGGTTATTTGTTCATTAATAATGGCAGCACTCGCCGCCAGCTGCTGGCGTCCGGCGGTATCAATCACTGATTGCGATGAGTAACGAATAAACTGAACCGACACAGCTCCAACAATCGAAGCAATAACGATCACCATAACCAGTTCAACCAGAGTAAACCCACGCTGCCTGATCATCAGAAATTACCCTTGTAGGCACTGACAACACTGTTGTTGCCTATAGGGTCGGTGATGGTTATCTGCACCAGCTTACTGCCATTCGCGTTAGCCCCCACAGACGCATCACAGCTGACATCGACATCAACTGTGTAATTGGCATACAGAGCCGCCAGATTATTATTGACGGTTGCCGGGCTTTCATTAAGACCATTAAAGTCGTCTACATCATCATAGTTGTCACGACTTTCACCGTCGTCAGTAATTCTGCAACTGCCGGTGTAAGTTGGCGTACCACCACTTCCGGTCGCTTCATCAAAATTCTTAGAAAGGATTTCATCCATATACAATTGCGCCAGATCCAGCGCCCGGCTTTGTACCAGAACATTACTGCTGCGGCCGGTTATGACAGAGAAGCTGGACAGGCTTGCAACCAAAGCCAGGGAAATAATCACAATGGTGATAACCAGCTCGATCAGAGTAATACCGCGACTGTTGTTACGAGAGCGTTGAAGGATCATTGGCTATCTCCCGTAATCAATAAACCTTTGAAAAATCAGCGACTAAGGCTGACATGTACCAGTATAGGCAAAACCGGTGGAAGCGAGACAAAAGCCATAGCTATTATCTGCTGTGAATAAAAACTGACGATTAACGCTGGTTTCAGCGTCAGAGTTATAGCTGATGACCTGACTTGCGCCATTACCCAATGCGCTGCCGTCAATGGAAAGTGAAGCACCTGCTCGGTCAACAGTGCGCTCTTCGTAAACAACCTGCCCTGCACCAGTTCCCTGCACAAGATTTAATTGCCAGGCGTCGGCATTTTGGGAAATCGTTAACTCAACCGCATTATTGCTCACATTAGCGAGTGCACGCTTTTGTGCCAATAATGCCATCGCCATAAACTGGTCACGTGCTGTAAAAGCACTGAATGCGCCCTGACGGGTGAACAAACTACTGCCGATGGCACTTAAAATGCCAATCAGCAGTATAACCATAACCAGTTCGACCAGCGTGAATCCCTTCGAGTGTTCCATTTGATGTTGCCGATTAACAGCCGTTAGCACCAACACCACCAAGGGCGCTAACCACACCGTTAACCTGAGTATAAGTGAAGCTGCAGGTACCAAGAGTCACGGTTAAAACACCACTTGCATGGGCCAGACCATAATCATTGGCAGATACTTGAGCTGCCTCAACAATACCATTCACGGTTGCTGTTGAGCCCGTTACTCCCTGGCTATCAGCAGCTGGATAACCATTACTACCGGCTGGAGTAGAAATCACCGTGTTTTCAAGTGTTACCGTAGTTCCGGCACCACCATCAGCCAACCACTGGGCGTGTGCAATATTGGATGCTGAACGTACAGCACCTAATGCACCCTGAATGGAAGCCTGACGAGCCTCACCACCCAAGTCAGCAAATCGCGGTAATGCGAAAGCCGAAAGTACACCAAGAATAACGATTACCATGATCAGTTCGATCAGTGTAAAACCCGCTTGTTTTTTCATATTCCGACTCCTGCTAATTGTATCGGACTTGCCATTTAATCCGGCCATTGGCCGGGTTATATTGAATAAATCTCTCGATCTCACTATCGACGTAGCGATAGCGGCAAACACCGGAATCCATTTCGGCAATAAATTCTGTTGTTGATCTTTTAAGCCCAGGTACTTCAACTTCCGGTGCCCGATCAACCAGCAAGGCGCGCCACAAATTACGACAGGCAAGTTCACCGTTAGCCAAGTTAGTTTCAATATTATTGTCTCCAATAATATTTTTTGGCCAACCTGAAGATGACATTATTACGTCACCTTTACCAAAAGTAGCTAGTGCACCTTTGGGCTTACCTGCTGCGTACCAGGCCTCTCTGGTTAAATACACGGCGGCTTTAAAACTACTTCCCACCGCACGCACTTTTGCATCCTTTGCGTCTTCAACAACATCAAGCATTTTCGGTATTAAAAAGGTAATTAAACCTCCCATTACTGACAGGGCGAGCCCTGTTTGTAACAAGCTGTAACCTTTATTTTTACCACACAGATTACTGTTCATATGCTTAGATAAATAATAGTTCAGTCGGTTTCAATTTTGGGGTGGAACTTACGAAATAAAACAATTCTTACATTACATTTTGTGAGGCAGATCAAATTATCGTGCGGCAGAACTAAGCTCCCATATCGGCAGAAACACGCCCAGGGCCAGTACCAGCACCAATGCGCCTAAAAAAGCCAATAAAATAGGTTCGACGGCATCGGCTAATTGTTTCAGTTCGTAATCGACTTCTTGTTCATAAAAGTCAGCAACGTCTCCGAGTAATTTATCGATAGCACCGGTTTCTTCACCAACAGCCATCATCTGAAGAACAAGCGGGGTAAATAATCCGGTTGCCGAAGCCGTATTTGTTAAACGATCACCACGTTCCACACCCGATAACATGCCGTTGATGGCATCACCAATAAATTTATTACCAACACTTTCTGCTACAATAGACAGGCTTTGCAGGATTGGCACACCAGCAGCCATCATCATTGAAAAAGACCGCGAAAATCTCGACAAAGCGATACGTTCAAAAATACTGCCAATCAGTGGGAATTTCAGTTTCTTACGATCCCACCATAAATTTCCGCTTTCCGTTTTAATGTAGCGGCTGAACATCAGCCAACCAGCGATACTACCAATTCCGATAGCCAGCCAATAATCCTGCATAAACTGCGAGCTATACATCAGTATCTTAGTGGCGAACGGTAAATCAGCGCCCAACTTGGCGAAAACGCTGGTGAAGTTCGGGATAACAAACATGGTGATAACCACCATAGCAACAACCATCGCAGCAATAACCATGGTTGGATAACGCAATGCGGATTTAACGCGTTTTTTGGTTTCCCGCTCAAGCTCCAGGTGAGCAACCAATTTAATCAATGCGTCATCCAGATTACCGGTTGTTTCACCGATGTGGATCATGCTGATATAAATGGGTGAAAAAACCCTATGGTACTGGCGGAATGCCGTTGATAGATCAGAGCCACTGATCAGAGAATCGGATATACCACGTAATAAATCTTTTAACGCTTCGTTGTTACTGGACTCGGCCAAACCGTTTAAGGCACGAATAATCGGAATACCGGCTTTTGTCAGAGCATAAAGCTGGCGGGTAAAGAGGATTAACTCGTCGCTGGATACTTTATCCTTAAACAGTTTTATTGCTTTTTTATCTTTATCGGTTGCAACACTGGCCTTTTTTTCATCCAGGCCAATAACAACGATGCCCCTCTCTTGCAGTGTAGTAACCGCAGCATTTGCACTCACCGCATTGAGACTGCCGTCAACTTTATTACCCTGCGTATCGCGCCCTTTATAAACAAACTCCATGATTAATCATCCAGAGTTGCAGAAACACGGAACACTTCATCCAGCGAAGTAATACCATCGCGGGCGTAATCAAGCGCACTCAGTGATAATGACCGGAACCCTGGGCTGTTAGCGGCCGCATCAGCAAAACCCTGGTTATCCTGACGCCGCAGACTCGATAACATTTCCGGTGTCACTTCCAACAATTCGTAAATACCAATCCGCCCCTGATAGCCGGTATTGTGGCATTGGTGACAACCACGCCCTTCGGTAAATCGGGCAGCAGAAGAACCCACTTCCAGATTCTCCAGCCAGACCTTTTCCTGACTTTTCACTTCATGGGGCTGCTGGCAGTGCTGGCACAGACGTTTAATAAGTCGCTGAGCAACCACGGCTCGTAAAGACGACGCCACCAGATAATTGTCCACCCCCATATCCATCAAACGCGCAGCAGCCGATGCGGCATCATTGGTGTGTAATGTCGACAGCACCATATGACCCGTCATTGCGGCTCGCAGTCCAATCTCTGCCGTTTCATGGTCACGCATCTCACCCACCAGTACGATATCCGGATCCTGGCGCAGCGCAGCCCGCAACACAGTGGAAAACTCAAGTCCAACCTTAGGGTTAACCTGAACCTGATTAATACGTGGCAAACGATATTCGATGGGATCTTCTGCCGTAATAATTTTCTTTTCTGGCTTATTTAAAGATGTCAGCGCCGCGTACAATGTGGTCGTTTTACCGCTACCGGTTGGCCCGGTAACCAGAATCAAGCCATGAGGGCGATGAATCAGGTAGTCAAAGCGCTTTTGCAGCGCAGCAGGCATTCCCAGAGATTCCATCGATAACATGCCAGCACTCTGATCCAGCAAACGCATGACGACCGATTCACCAAATTGCACCGGCATGGTCGATAAACGCACATCGATATTTTTATTTAATACGCGAATATTAAAACGACCATCCTGCGGCAAACGTTTCTCGGATATATCCAGTCCTGACATAATTTTCAGTCGGGATACCAGCGCCGACGCAACACGTCTTTCTTTTACCACCTGCTCCTGTAACTCGCCATCGACCCGTAAACGAATTCGCAGTTGGCTTTCTTCAGGTTCAATATGAATATCCGACGCTTTTATCTGTACGGCATCTTCAAATAAACTCTGTAATAAACGCACAACCGGTGCTTCGTTACTGTCGCTGGAAAGCGCCAGTTCAGAAATATCGAAGTCGCTGCTCTGTAGCTCGCCTTCCAGTTCGCCGGCAATACTGGCCATTTGCTCCTGACGACGATAGGACGAATCTAAAACAGACAGCAATTCCTGTTCACGCACAAACGCCGGTAATACCGGTTTTTTCAGAATGCGCTGCAGGTCATCAATGGTCATCAGGTCGGTAGGATCTGCCATTCCGACCAGTAACCCGGAATTCTCTTCCCCTAAAATTACACAGCGAAAGCGCCGTGCCTGAGTTTCCGGCAACCGCTGAATCAGGTCAGGAATTAATTTGAATCGCGCCAGGTCAATAAACGGATAATTAAAATAATCGGCTAATGCCTGAAGTAGCTGATCTTCCGCAACAAAGCCTAAATCGGTAATTGCGCGACCGATTTTTTTTCCGGTTTTCTTTTGTTCTGCCAGCGCCTGCATCAGCTGATCTTCATCGATCAGCCCTTTTTCCATTAACAGGTCGCCAACCCGGACTTTTTTACGTGACTGTAGTGCCATAAATTACCTCAGGCCTTCCAGTTTGTTTTCCACCCAGCGACGCTGACCAGGTTGAAGTGAATAGCCGGTTAATATCTGGTTGAAAAGGGTTTCTGCCTGCTGTTGCTGACCTTGCTGCTCCAATACCAGAGCTAATGCAATTGACCAGTTGACCACGGACGGCTGTTTGTCGATCAGCCT
This sequence comes from Bacterioplanoides sp., assembly GCF_965219715.1. GTDB lineage: Bacteria > Pseudomonadota > Gammaproteobacteria > Pseudomonadales > Oceanobacteraceae > Bacterioplanoides. The sequence goes on along the minus strand of NZ_OZ244785.1, from coordinate 3,968,483 downwards.
TTGATAACTGGCCGCAGCCTGGGGATAAGCCGCCATCATATGCAAGCCTGGCGCTGCAGTGCTGAGCCAGGCAATGGAATCGGTTCCCTGATGCTGGTTATAAAAGCTGAGGAACTGATCAAATTGCTTTTCCTCAAGCAATATCCGTAATTTGTTGTGCAGTAATTTCTGTTTCAGTGACGGATCAAGGCCATCAGATTGCAGCAACTTCTCTGCAATATCACCCGCTTGTGCCCACTGCTTCTGGCGCATCAGAGTCAACATATAGGAATATTGTTGATGTGATTGCTGATCGCGCTGACTGATCAACAAATGGCTACCCTCTTCCGCAGCAGGACGCTGTATCTGTTTAGCCTGATCACTCTCTGAAACGTTCGATTCCGTTACGGGCTCTTCTACAACTTTAACGGCTGCTGGAGTCACCTGAGATTCTTCAAACGCCACACTGTCTGCTGGTGATAACTCCAGGGTTTCGACCGATTCAGTTTTTACAGCTGATTGAATATCAGGCGTTGCAGGCTCGATCAACTCTGACTGAACCTCAGCCATAAGCGCCTTATTTTCTGTTTTAGCAGCAGCGTCAGAATATAAATTTTCTTCATTCGAACTACTGAATCCCGGCTGGCTTTGCCATAACCAAACCGTCATCAGAGCTATCAGAACTAAAACTCCGGCGATTGAAATAAGCGTCCAGTTGAGCGGCGATTTTTCTTCCAGTTTCAGCGCTTCCGGAACAATAACAATATCCTGGTCACCACGATCATCAATATTACGTAATACCTGATGCACCAGACTCATAAAGCCACCACTGCAGTTGCTGCCAACAGAACAAGATAGAACCAGGGAATTTTTTTACTCTCTTCCGTATATGAAAATTCAGTATCTTTAATTGCCAGATCAACATGACGGGCCTCAAGCTGCACGCTGCCAGCGCCGTAACCAACCAGCAACGCTTTATTGGCAATGATATTCACCAGCCTTGGAACACCTTGCGTAGCACTCCATAATCGCTGAATCGCCTTTTTGGAAAATACAGGTAAGCCCTTATAACCCGCCAGACACATACGCTGCTGCAGATACAAGGCCAGGCTCTCGTGGTTGTTCAGAGGGTTAAGTTTTGAAGATGAAGTAATGCGCTGATATAGCTGACGCATATTTTCCTGGCCGAGAGTTCTATCCAGCTCTGGCTGACCAAATAACACGATCTGCACCAGCTTTTGCTTCTCCGTCTCCAGGTTAGAAATCAGACGTAACGCCTCAAGAGTTTTCTCAGGCATCGATTGCGCTTCATCAATAATCAACACCACTTGCTTCTTATTCAGTGCACATCGGATCAGGTATTTTTCCAACTCTGCTCTGAGCGCTGCACTGTCAGGAAACAGGGAATAATCGATCGCGAATTCTCGCGCGATGGCCTGCCATAAACCGTCGGCATCAACGGCGGGGTTCGGAACATACGCACTGATAAATTCCTGTTGCTCCAGCGTATTCAACAGGCGTCGGCATAACATGGTTTTACCAGTCCCGACTTCACCGGTAACCTTGATAAAACCTTCACCGGATGCCAGTGCGTATATCAGCATATCGAATGCCTGCTTCTGGCTGGGAAGATCAACATAAAAGTCGGTATTTGGTGTCAGCCCAAACGGAGCTTCAGTCAGGCCATAAAACCGACTGCAGTCGCTGGCCAATCGCATCGCTTCCACAATCAACCCTCCTGAATCAGCACCTGAGAATAACGCTTATTCATATAGTCGATTTGATCCTGGCTCAGACCGGAACCAATCACTTTTGGCTGTAGCAAAATAACCAGCTCGCTTTGTAACACCTGGCGACGCTCCTGGCGGAATAACCAGCCCAAAATCGGAATATCACCCAACAGCGGTACACTAGCTTCAGTGATCTGCTGACGGTTTTGCATCAAACCACCGATAACCACAATCTGGCCGGAGCGTGCTTTTACAATAGAATCCGTTTCGCGCACCCGGCTAAAAGCCAGCGGCAGATTATAATCACTGTCGCCCAGAGCAATGGTTTTAACCCGCTCTTCGACTTCGGTGACAGTTGGATGTACGTGCAGAATCACTTCATCTTTGTCACCCACCTGAGGAGTTACATCCAGAGCAATTCCTGAAAAGAAAGGCGTGAGTTCAATTTCCGGTGCTTCGGTAGTACCGGTATTAGACGTCGTCGTATTATTGGTTACTTCCGTTACGAAAAACTCATCAGTGCCCACTTTAATAACCGCTTTTTGATTATTTACTGTGGCAATTCTCGGGCTCGACAGAACTTTTACATCGCCTTGTGTTTCCAGCAGTTGCAGCGCACCGGCAAAATCACCAACACGGAAATTTAATGAGAAAATACCCTGTATACGATCAGGATTGGTTAGCTGTTCTGAAGTGAGCCCTGTGTCCCAGGAGTTTTTGCTGCTGCGCGCTGATAATGTGTTCCAGTTGATTCCCGACTGGAAACCATCATTCAGTGTCACTTCGATAATTTTAGCTTCGATTAACACCTGCTTTTGCACGCTTAATTCGGCCTTATCCAGATAGTGCTCAATGGTTGCGATGGTATTGGGCATACCTTTAACAATGACAATGCCTGCATGAGCATCAACCACAACCTTCGCGTCCTCTTCACTACTGATCATTAACTGCAGGGTTTTATGCAGGTTACTCCAAAAATCCGTACCCGACTCGGTTTCTACCCGTGAGGTATTAATGGTCTGTGTCTGAGTCTGGCTGGTTTTATTATTACCATTGGAATTGTTGCCAGAATTGGTGGTTTTACTGCTCACCTGGCCACTGCTGACACGCATACCAGATTTTCCTTCACGTTTCACGTTAAGGTAATTAATCGGAAAAATTTCAGTACGCTGCTGGCGCGGTAAAATCTGAATGCCATACAGTGATTGATTAAAATCAAAACCATAAATATCACGCACTGCCGATAACGCTTCCAATAAGGTTACGTTTTTAACATTCAGCGAAATTTCACCTTTTACATCCGGATGAACGACCAGGTTCTGATCGGTACCATCCACCAGGCTATTAAAAAAAGTTTTAGCGGGTACTTTGCGCGCAACCACGTCAAACCGGCTCTCACTCTCTGAGGCTGGTGTATCAATGGCGGGCAGCAGTTGTTCCGGATCAAAAATCCGTGCTCTGCGTGGCAATGGCTCTGCTTGTAACAGCACCTCAGCAGGCTGAGCTGCAACATCCGTTTCAGGTTTCTCAGCCGTGGTTGTACAGCCGAGCAATGACAGAGTCAGGGCTACGGCTGTGATCTTGCTTCCTTGCCGACGAACTTGAGTTAAGAATCTCATTGGTATCACTAATTCCTATTATCTGATCGGCTAACAGACACTTTTGTTCTATTCAGTAAAGACAGGGTTAATCGTTTTTGCGAGATATTCAGAACAACCGAGTCCGCTTTAATAGCAACTACCTTTGCTCCGGCAACCTTGTCTCCGGTTTTAACCAGTTGATTATTAATCACCGCCAGACGCTTACCGCTGCGATTGAGTACTTGCTGCAAATTGAATTGGCTCCGGTCAATCGTCTGTTTTTTTACCGGTGCATTGCCACTCAACCAGCCGGGAGGTTGAGTAGGATCTGCCGCCTGAGCGACAAACGCAGAGCAAGCAGTAAACAGCAGAAAACCAATAATTAAGCTACGCACCTAACACCTCCTCACGAGTGCTCAGGGTATACACTTCAAGTGTTAATTCCCCTTTGGGATAGCGGCTGACCTTATATTCCAGCGACTGCCAGTAAACACGCCATTTCAACGCATCCAATCGTTTTAAGTACGCAACCAAACTCGGGTAAGTAGCTGTAACCGTTATTTTTAACCCGTGGCGAAAAAGACGGCTTTGATCGTCACCTTCTTCCAGTTCAATCTGCTCTTTAGGAACACTCACCAGACTGGTGACTTTTAAACGTTTATCCTGCGTCAGCATCTGCTCAAGGATTTCAACCATGTTTTCCGTTGAAACCAAAGCGTCTGTAAGGTTGCCAATACGTAGCTGCACATTGCGCGATTCTGCTTCCAGTGCTTCGATTTGATCGCGTATTGCCTGATTGGGGTCGATAACCGGTGTGTTTTGCAGCTCATTCAATTGCTGTTCAAAACGGCTGTTTTCTGCACTCAGCAATGACGCTTCATCCCGCTGAGAAAGAGCCGACGAAAAAAACGGTTCGACTAAAAATACAAAAAAGACAAAAACCAGCAACGCATTTAACGTGATTTGAGTAAGCAGTTTTTCACGCTCATTCAAATCCAGGTACGCGGCAATTGCGCGGGCGATATGGGGTTGTTGCCACCAATTCATTGTTGCTCTCCCACGGCCAGCTGCTCGATCAGATCATTTTTTTCCTGCTCATCACGGGCACGGGTATCCAACTCAAATTTCAGCCAGCTGTTACCTTCATTTTTTTGCAGATCAATAAAACGAAATGCCCGGTTTTTGTAAGCACTGCGATTCACCAGAGAGGAGATATACGGAGACAGTTTCGCCGGATCATCAACATAACCGTTCAGGCCAATACGCTGGCCTTGCTCATCAATGACAAAGCTTTGTAACCAGACACCTTTGATATCCTGCTCTCCCAATTGCTCGACCATCGGCGTAAAGGAATGACTCTGCTCCAACTGTCCCTGAGTCAGGTAGCGCAGGATTTTTTGGTTTGCCATCAAACGCTGCTCTTGCAGCTGTTTTTGCTGCTCAAGACCACTATCAGCGGTTAGCGGTGGACGCTCAGCTTTTATGGTTTCCAGCTGTTGTTGCAGAAACGCCTGCTGCTGACGGGCATTATCTAAAGCACGACCCTGCCAACCGGAATAACTCCAGACACACACAAACACCACCAGCATTAACGACATCAATGCCGCGGAAATAAGCAACAACCGCGCAATCTCATCCGGCAGTTGCGGTGGCTTAAACTCGTCGGTATAAAAATTAACGCGCTGCTTAATCTGCCAGCTCATAAGACAAGCTCCCTCCTAACGCAGTCGCCAGGGAGGCGGTTAGCGGCATACCAGCCGGCATACGATTAAAGCTACTATCGAGTGACAGGGTGCGAATTGGCGTATTGACCGCTTCTTCCAACTCAGGCAATACCTGGTCCAGTTCGATGGTGTCGGGAATTAATGCCCAGATCTGACCGACACTGCCCATACCCAGCTGGCTTTCGAAATAATCCATCGAGCGCTGTAGCTCAAGCGCCAGTTTTTCCATGCGGCTATCGGTTTCCAGGCTGAGCTCATCAGTCATGCCATCCTGCAAGCCAAGATCATTAGTTCCCACCGCCAATGGCCGTGTCAGATACAAACCACCGTTGTGATAGAGGTACAAAATGCCCTCGGCCGGATCCAGGCGTAAAACACCAACACTGGTTTCCGGCTCAATTTCTGCCACCAGCTGCAACATGCTTAATTCAGGAATGGTAATTTCAGCAAGAATCAGCTGGTTCTGTTCACACCAATCAACCAACTGACGAATACGGCTTTTTTCAATGGCCGCAGCAAAAGCCATATCCATACGACCACGATAAGCGTCTGCTGGTAACCGGAACGCCTGCACGGCAATATCCTCCAGCGGCTTATTAACCAGATCTTTTAAGCGGAAGCGCAGCGCGTCACTGAGCTCTTCATCCGGTACCTGTGGCGCCTCGACCAGGTGTAACTCGTAATCGCGTTGATCCAGAGAAATCGTCACTGCAAGCTGTTGATAACCCTGTTTTCCGAGCCAATTAGCGATACCATCCAGCCCCTGCTCATCGCTATCCGGCAAATAGCGATCGACCACACCACTGGCATCGCGTAATACAGCAAACGCCTGACTATTGTGCAGCTCAATGCCTAAGCACCGCTGATTGTCGATCTTCTGTTTCTGCCAGGGCCAGCGCATGGCGTTCCTCTATAAAACACGGGAGTGTGTAATAGAGTGTAGACCAGCTTTTGGCCTGCATAGTCTTACCGTTCAGACGTGACTATAATGTCGCCACCCGATAGCGCTGAAATTGACCTGAATCCATGTTTAATATCGTTTTATTCGAGCCAGAAATCCCACCCAACACCGGCAACATCATCCGCTTGTGCGCCAACACCGGTTGCCAGCTGCACCTTATTGAGCCTCTTGGCTTTAATATGGAAGAGAAGGCATTGCGCCGTGCTGGGTTGGATTATCACGAGTGGGCAAATGTCAGAATCCATAAAAATTTCGATGCTTTTATAGCTAATGAGAATCCGGAAACACTTTATTGCCTGACTACCAAAGGCAAAACGACCCATTCGTCAGTGGCGTTTAACAAAGGTGACTATCTGATGTTTGGCCCTGAGACCCGCGGCCTGCCCGAAGAGGTCCGCATGATGTTTCCACAGGAGCAGTGGTTGCGTTTACCGATGATGGCTGACAGCCGCAGCATGAATCTGTCTAATTGTGTATCAGTGATGGTATATGAAGCCTGGCGCCAGATTGGCTATGAAGGTGCGATAGGGTAAAACCGTCACCAAACAAACCTGCTGTGAATAACAGCAGGTTTGAAAACTGGGTTATTCCTGAGAAGCTACCGCTTTTGTTTCTTCTTCAGCAGCTTCAACAACGTTTGCATCGCCAATTTCAGCGTTTGCTGACGCTTGTTTTTCTTGCGCTGCTACTTCTTTAGTGACTTCAGCCTGAACAGCTTCTGCTTCCTGCTCTGTCGCAACGGCTTCTTCGCTGACAACTTCTGCTTCCTCAACAGCCACTTCAGCTTCAGTAGCCAACTCCACTTCGGCGTCACTAACTGCCGCTGCTTGATTAGGTGCTACAGCCTGTCCGGCAGCTTTTTCGTCCTGGCAGGCAGTGATTAACAGCATGCTACTGGCAACCGCAATCATTACCTGAAAAGTTTTAACTAGTTTCAACATTGTTCTCCATATGTGCTTTGTCTGGCTTTTGCAGCCTTTTTGTAATGAGTTACGACACTTTTCTCCCTGAAACAATCTGGCTTTCCATGACTCTGACGTAACCATGAGATTCACCCAGACGGGGGTCTCAGCGCCCGCATGTTAATAACAAATAAGTTAATTAATTACTGAAAAAAGCTCAGACTGAGAACCACAGCACACTGCCAACAACAGCGGAGCGGACAAAACCAGAAACTGACGGAAGCAGACCAATCCGGCGTTTTGGCCATAAAAAAACGCCGCATGTTTTCACATACGGCGTTTTTGCAAGACTGAAAGAGCGTAAAACTTACTGAATCGTTTCCGTGCTTTCAGATTTCTCTGCCTGAGCCTGTTGCTCCTGCATCAGACGCTGCTGGTACAGCGCATCAAAGTTGATTGGTGCCAGCATCAGAGCCGGGAATCCACCTTTTACAACCAGCGCATCAACGCTTTCACGCAGGTATGGGAACAGGATGTTCGGACACATCGCACCCAGCATTGGCTGCAGCTGTTCTTCAGGAATGTTGGCAATAGTGAACAGACCCGCCTGCTCCAGCTCTACCAGAAATGCAGTTTCTTCTGCATTCGTTGCCGTAATTGTTACCTTGATGGTTACTTCAAAGTGCTGCTCGTCCAGCTTACGGGCACCGGAGTTCAGATCCAGTTTGATTTCTGGCTTCCACTCTTTTGTGAAAGCAGCGGGTGCATTCGGCGCTTCAAAAGAAACGTCTTTGGTGTATATGCGCTGCAGTGCAAATTGCGCTTGGTTCTCTTCTGCCATTGTCTTAGATCCTTAAACTCTTATTGTCGCCTGAGGTTACTTTTTAACCACAGGCAGGTTTTGTGCGTTCCACTCCATCATGCCACCGCTCAGGCGTACAGCGTTGTAGCCTTGCTCACGCAGCATTTTGCCCGCCATGCTCACCGTCTGACCGGTTTTACATACCAGAATGATGGGTTTTTCTTTATGAATGGTTAACTCATTCATGCGGTTTGCCAGATTGGCATAGGGAATGTTCAGAGCATTGGCCAGGTGACCCTTACCAAATTCGCCCTTGTCACGAATATCCAGTACCACAGCGTTTTCTTTGTTAATCAGCTGGGTAGCCTGAGCGGTTGATACCGTCTGACCGGCACGCTGGTTGTTGTCCCACAGCAGCGCTGCCAGAAATGCACCCCAGATACCTACTAACCACCAGTGATTGCCAATGAATTCGAAAAGCTGATCCATACAAGACCTATATTGTTAATCTGATTGATGACCGCTGGATGACATTGCTGCGTACAACAAAGCACCATTACGGCGAAAATTTTGAGCGCGCAGTATAGCGCTCAGCCGACCCGGTCACCACCGCCGTCCTTTCTATTTGGGCGCTTTTTATGCTTTTACAACCCCAATTATCCGCACTGGCGCAGCAAAGATGCCGCAGCCCGGCAATTTAGGTACAATGCCGGCCTTTTCTTTATTTCTGAGTTGAGTGTTTTTACATGACGTCACGTCCTACTCCAACCGCACTGATCATCCTGGATGGCTGGGGCCATCGTGAAGAAACCGAACACAATGCCATCGCCAATGCGCCAACCCCAACCTGGGATCGTCTGCTGCAACAATATCCAAACGCACTGGTACAAACTTCTGGTGCCGCAGTGGGTTTGCCGGACGGTCAGATGGGTAACTCAGAAGTCGGACATATGAACCTCGGTGCTGGCCGCATCGTTTACCAGAACTACACCCGTATCAACAAAGCCATTAGCGATAATGAGCTGCAAAACAATGAAGCCCTGGTAGCGGCGATGGATAAAGCCATTGCAGCTGATGGCGCCGTGCATTTTGTTGGCCTGCTTTCACCGGGTGGTGTGCACAGCCACGAAGATCACCTGGTTGCGCTGCTGGAAATGGCCAAAGCCAAAGGCGTTAAACGCTCCAACGTACATGGCATTCTGGACGGCCGAGATATGCCACCGCGTTCCGCCGAACCATCCATCAAACTGATTGAAGAAAAGCTGGCCGAGTTAGGCAATGGCAAGCTGGCGACTGTGATCGGCCGCTTCTATTCCATGGACCGTGACAACCGCTGGGATCGCGTAGAAGCTGGTTATGCCGCCATGACCGAAGGCAAAGCGCCGTTTACTGCTGCCAACGGTATCGAAGCTTTGAATGCGGCTTACCAACGCGACGAAAACGACGAATTCGTTCAGGCCACCGTGATTGGTGACGCCGATGCTCAGGTGAAAGATGGCGACAGTATCATCTTCTTTAACTTCCGTCCGGACCGTGCCCGTGAGCTGACCCGTGCGTTTGTTGAGGGTGCAGACTTTGATGGCTTTGAACGTGCCGTGACGCCAGAACTGTCTGACTTTGTGATGATGACAGAATACGCCGCTACCATTCCGGCCAGCTGTGCGTTTCCTCCGGCTAAACTGGTGAATGGTATTGGCGAATACGTTTCCAGCCTGGGTCTGAAGCAGCTGCGTATTGCCGAAACTGAAAAATACGCCCACGTTACTTTCTTCTTCTCCGGTGGTCGCGAAGAACTGTACGACGGCGAAACCCGTGAATTGGTCCAGTCTCCGGACGTTGCGACTTACGACTTACAGCCAGAAATGAGCGCGCCTGAAGTGACTGACAAACTGGTTGCTGCAATTAAGTCGCAGGAATACGACCTGATCGTCTGTAATTACGCCAACGGCGATATGGTGGGTCACACCGGTTCTTACGAAGCAACACTGAAAGCAGCGGAAGCCATTGATGCCAGCCTGAAGCGTGTTACCGAAGCATTACTGGAAGTCGGTGGCGAATGTCTGATCACCGCCGACCACGGCAATGCCGAAATGATGATGGATGAACAGGGTCGACCAATGACTCAGCACACCACCGGCCCGGTTGATATGATTTACGTTCATGGTCGCGAGCAGCAGCTGGAACTGAAACCTGGTCGCTTATGTGATGTATCCCCAACATTACTGGCCATGATGGGTCTGGAGCAGCCGGCAGAAATGGCCGGTGACGCTTTAATCGACTTTTCCTGATACGTTGCTGCAGGGATTCGCATCATGTTCAAACACCTGACTCTGCTACTCACCGCCGCGCTGCTCTGCAGCACGGTGGCTGCCAATGACGAGCAACAACTGAGTAACCTGAAACAGGAAATCAAAAAACTCGAGCAGTGGCTGAACACCGCACGGGACGAGCACAGTCAGCTGGATCAGGCATTGCGCAAATCCGATCTGGAAATTTCCGAGCTGCTGAAAAAAATCGAAACCACCCGAACTGAGCTGAAGGAGGAGCAATCCCGCCTAAAAAAGCTCCGTCTGGAGCAAAGCCAGCTCCGTGAATTAAAGCAGCAGCACCGACAGCATTTGGCTGAGCAACTGCGCTCGGCACAAAAGCTGGGGGATCAGGGCCCGCTGAAACTGCTGCTGAATCAGGACGACCCGCAACAAGTGCAGCGCATGATGCGCTACTTTGACTACTTCAACGCGGCCCGTATCAAAAATATCCAACGTTTACTCGCCGAGCTGCAACGTCTCGACACCATCGCCGAACAAATTCAGCAACAAGAGCTGAAGCTGCAACAAAGTGAAAACCGCCTGCTAAAACAGAACCGGGCATTAACAGCGCGCAAACAGCAACAGAAAAAGCTGCTCGCCAGTTTGTCAAAGCAGCTGTCCAACAGAGAGCAGCGGTTACAGCGCAAGCAGGCCGACCGTAAGCGCCTGGAAAAATTACTCGGCGAAGTGCAAACGCTGATCAGCAACAGCCCACGTAAAAACGACGAACGCCCTTTCCGCGCCATGAAAGGTAAATTACCTCGCCCAGCCAGCGGCCGTGTCGCCAAAGCGTTCGGCAACCGCCGTGATCAACATGCGCGCTGGGATGGTTGGTTGATTAATACCCGCGAAGGGCAAAAAGTACGCGCTGTTCACCACGGCCGTGTGGTGTTTTCCGACTGGTTACGGGGTTTTGGTCTGATCACTATTATTGATCATGGCCATGGTTACCTCAGCCTGTACGCTCACAACCAGACACTGTTCCACGAAGTGGGCACCTGGGTGAATCAGGGCGACACGCTGGCATTGTCGGGAATCAATCAGGACAGTGGCAAAGCGAATCTGTATTTTGAGATCCGCCATCAGGGTCGGCCACAAGATCCGGCCGCCTGGCTGAAACGACGCTAAACACTTTATGACTGGCGAAAGTTTTTAAAGATATGACTTTTGTGCCATTCTTCAGGATATTCGTTCTATTTTGAGTTACTTCATGCCCATGTTTGCAGCGCCTTCCTTAAACCTGATTCGCTCCGTTATTGTTGCCCTGGCTCTGGCTCCGGCCGCTTTCGCAGAACCACCTGCGCAACAGGAAATCGGTCAGGAAGTCGCCGTCCCCGGCAAACTACCATTACGCGAATTGCGTAATTTCACTGAGATTTTTGAACGCATCCGCACCTCTTATGTTGAAGAAGTGGATGATAAAACGCTGCTGGAATACGCCATTCAGGGCATGCTGACATCCCTTGATCCTCACTCCGCCTACCTGCAGCCGGAAGCGTTCAGCGATCTGCAGGAAAATACTTCCGGTAAGTTTGGTGGCCTTGGCATCGAAGTCGGCATGGAAGATGGTTTGATCCGTGTTGTGACTCCAATTGATGACACTCCGGCGCAACGCGCGGGTATCAAAAGCGGCGACCTGATTGTCACCCTCGATGGCGAAGCGGTCATGGGTATGACCCTGAGCGATGCGGTTGATCGCATGCGTGGAGAACCCGGCTCTGAAATCACTCTGGAAGTGCGCCGCAAAAACGAAAAAGAATTGCTGACCTTCACTCTCGAACGTGCCGAGATTAAGGTCGCCAGTGTCCGCACTGAAACCCTCAGTGGTGGCATTGGTTATGTTCGTATCACTCAGTTCCAGGAGAAAACCGGTCCCGAGCTGAATAAAGCCATCGAAAAATGGACCTCCGCCGACCAACCTCTGAACGGCATTATCCTCGATATGCGGAACAACCCGGGTGGCGTGTTAGACGCTGCCGTTGAAGTCGTCGACGCCTTTATCAGTGAAGGCCTGATTGTCTACACCAAAGGCCGTGCAGTGAATTCTGAATTGCGCTTCTCCGCCACTGAACACACGGTCGCGGCAGACATTCCGGTTGTGGTGCTGATTAATGGTGGTTCAGCGTCGGCCTCCGAAATTGTTGCCGGCGCCCTGCAGGATCATAAGCGTGCAGTGATTGTCGGGACCCGCTCGTTTGGTAAAGGCTCCGTACAAAGCGTACTGCCGATTACCAATGACGAAGCCATCAAGCTGACTACCGCCCGCTACTTTACCCCTGATGGCCGTTCGATTCAGGCCCATGGTATTGAGCCGGATATCCGCGTGGAACAAAGCGAAGTCACCCCGTATGAGAACCGCTTCTACAAAGAATCGGATCTGCCGGGTCACCTGAAGAATCCGGAAGATGACAGTGAAGAGTCACAGGCTCAGGCAGACAACAACGAAGACACCATTGGCCCGAATGAGCTGCTGAAGAAAGACTTCCAGTTGTACGAGGCCCACACCTTGTTGCGGGGTGTGACTATTTTGTCACCGACCTCCGGTAAGACTTCCGCACAGAACTCTGCAGCTGACAACGACGAAAACGACACTCTGGCTAAGGCGAAGTCTCAACAAAAATGATCACGCTTTGCCAAAAGCCGGGCTGGCTGCCCGGCTTTTTTTTCGCCTTTTTTACCCTGTTGATGTCAGCACCACTGGTTTCTGCCACGGATGCTGATAACAATGACGTGAACCTGATCATTATTATTGATGATATTGGTAACAATCGAAAACTGGGACAACGCACTCTGGCCTTACCCGGGCCGTTAAACCTGGCTTTTCTGCCTCACACACCCTTTGCCCGATCGTTAGCCGAACAGGCCCATAATCGCGGCCATAGCATTATGCTTCACTCCCCAATGGCGAACAAAAACAACGCCAAGCTGGGGCCTGGCGCCATGACTCTGGATATGGATGAACAACAATGGCGCCAGACACTGCTTGATAACATTCATGCGGTGCCGTTTGTCCAGGGAGTAAATAACCACATGGGCAGCCTGCTAACAGAAAGCCCTGAGGCAATGTCGGTAGTAATGAACACGCTGCAACAACAAGGACTGTTCTTTGTGGATAGTCTGACCACCGCTCGCAGCGTTGCTTCTCAACAAGCCGCAGCGGCTGGATTACCCCACCTGACACGCGATATTTTTCTCGATCATGTGGTCACCCAAGAGGCAATATCACGCCAGTTCGACAAAGCCGTCAAACTCGCTAAAAACCGCGGTATTGCTGTGGTTATCGGCCACCCTTACCCGGAAACACTACAGTTTCTCGACGAAAAACTGAACCATTCGGGCCAACATCAGATTAAGCTCCACAGTGCGCATCAATACCTGTACGATCGTCTCTGGAACGCGGTACCCAGCCCTTCTTCACGCTATCAGCTCCAGCCTTTTAAGCTGCCGGCTCTGCAATCCGCTAACGACAGAAGCCACTGATTTCTGAGGCCAGAAGCAATCAGTACAATGTTGATCGGCTTTTTATTTGTACCATCGTTCCATTTTAGGTAATCTTTAGCAGGTCACCAATAACAACATCCTGCAGATAATAACGATGACGAGTATCACCATGCGCAATTCTTTATTCTGGCTGCTGTGTCTGATCAGCCCGATGACCCTGGCAACCGACGATTACACCATTGAACTTTACGACCTGTACTGCACGGCCTGTCATGCCGTGGATGCATCCGGCGCTCCCCAGGCGTTTACTGACGAGTGGGAAGATGTACTGGATAAAGGCATGACTGAAACGGTCAACAACGCAATTGCTGGTGTTGGCAACATGCCAGCGATGGGTACCTGTAATGAATGTACGCCAGAAGATATTGAAGCGCTGGTGCGTTATATGGCGACGGAGAAATAACCATGAATTTTGATCGTATTCCAATGAGTCGTCGTAACCTGCTGAAAACTGCAGGTATTGGCTTATTGGCCGGTGGAGCAACCACCGCCTGTTCAAACCAGGAAAAGAAAACAGCGCCTGCTGGCATCATTGGTAAGGACGGCAAGCGAGTACTGCCATGGAGCAACTGGTCTGGTAACCAGAACTGTCAACCCAACGAGCGCTGGGTACCTAAAAACGAAGAACAACTACTGGATGCTATTCGTGGTGCTAACCAGAATATTCGTGCCGTAGGTTCCGGCCATAGCTTCTCAGGCCTGGTTCCGACCGATCAGACCTTACTATCTTTGGCCCGTTTGCGTGGTATTGAGAACGTTAATCCGGAAACCATGGAAGCCGATGTATGGGCCGGCACTCGTTTATCTCAAATCGGTAAGAAGCTGTGGAAACACGACATGTCGATGCTGAACATGTCTGATATCGACACTCAGGCTTTTGGCGGTGCACTGGCAACATCAACCCACGGCACCGGTAAAGACCTGGGAACCCTGTCGACTCAGGTGACCCAGCTGCGGATTGCCGATGCCGCAGGCAACATCACCGAGTGTTCAGCCAACAATAACGCAGATCTGTTTAATGCCGCCCGTAACAATCTGGGTGCTCTGGGTATTGTCACTAAAGCCCGCATCAAAACCGATAAAGCGTATTACCTGAAAGAACACAGCTGGATGATGTCGAAAGACGAGGGCCTGGAACGCGCGGAAGAATTGCGCGACAAGCACCGTCATTATGAAATGTACGCTCTGCCACACGGCGATTACATGCTGGGCATCAGTCTCGATAAAGTTGAAGAGAAAGATATTCCGACCGAACCGCCAAAAGCCAGCGGCGATGCTTATGAAGCGTTCCGCTTGTTATCCAATGTAATTGATTATGCTCCGTTCCTGCGGGCCTGGTTGGTTAACATGGGCGCCAGCGGTGTTGAGCCGGAAACCCGTTACGGTAAATCGTGGGAAATCTACGGCAATCTGCGTGATATTCGTTTTAACGAAATGGAATACACAGTACCTGCAGAAGTCGGCCCGCAGTGTTTGCGCGAGATTCTCGATACAATCGAGAAGCAAAACATCCCGGTCGTATTCCCGATTGAAGCGCGTTATATCAAGGGCGACGATGTATGGCTGAGCCCGTTTTATCAGCGTGATGGCTTTGCCATCAGCTGCCATAACTTTCATGACAAAGACTATAAAAAGTACTTTGCTGCGATTGAGCCAATTTTCTGGAAGTACGACGGCCGCCCACACTGGGGCAAGATCCATTCTCTGGATGCCAATGAATTTGCTGCTCGTTACGATCGTTTCGAAGACTTTAAACGCATTCGTCAGGAAATGGATCCGGATGGTCGCTTCCTGAATGACCACCTGCGTTACACCTTAGGCGTTTAACCCAAAGGTCAGAGGAGTAACCCAAAGAATACGGAGTTTCAGGTAAAGGATTACCAGTGCACCTGAAATAAGCTATGGCTTATCTCATGCAAGGGTAAAATTCGCGTCAACGATTTCACCCTGCTTTCAGCGGCATTTTATGGCCGCTTTTTTATTGCCGATCATAAATAATCCGACAGAAAAATTATCAACTTAATGCGAACTGTCGATATGGTGTTTATTGCGGTTAATCAGCTTCAGAGCCAGTAATGCCAACGCAGTAATCACAACCGTTGCCAGAATGACACTGCTGCCTTCCGCAACAAACATACTGAATAATTCGAACGCTCTGGCCATATGTTTCAGATTCAGCGCCAGCACAATCACAATAAATACCAGACACAAACGGAATAACCATTTACCGATCATTTCGCTGTTATTCAGTTTAAATCGCGCCCAATAAAAGCCGGCTCCCATTAAACCACCCCAGACAATCCCGGCAGCAATATCCATCAGTAAATGCTGCTTCACCAACACCGTCGACGCCATAATGGTCAGCGGCATCCAGATCAGCCATAACATCGGTCGGCCGAATTTCATAAACAATAAAATCCAGCAGTACAGATTTAATGATACGTGCAGGCTCGGACAGTTATTGTAGTCAGTATCGCTGTACTGTTGATGGTAGGTAAGTCGTGAAAAAATATCATTGCCAGTGGCGTAGTCTTTATCCATATAAACCGGGAAAAATTTAAACACCAGAAACGCCAGCGACATACCAATAATAAAGATACTGGCACCCCAGAAATAATCCGCTCTGTGTTTAAACAGCAGCATCGGAACAAACACAAAGATATAACCCAGAGTATAAGGAACAATAAACTCGGGAATTAAAGGCACCAAGGCATCCCATTCGCTGTTACCGTAAAAGGACGTTTCAATACTGTGGCCGCGTTGTCCCCACAAATAACCCACTTCGAAATAGATAAATACCACGATCCCCAGTACTACCCGTTGCCAGACAGGTAAGCCCGGGCGCAAATGATCAGGCGGGTTTAACACCGTTATCTCCTTATTTTTCTACAACATTACTCAACAACTTTTCTTACATAACACGCAGTTAGGCAAGATTGTCCCTGTTCAGGCTGACGGGGATATGCACAATAACAGCATTCATGGAACTTGGAAGTATACGCATGTTAATCAACTACTGGCAGAATCTCAGTGATCTGATCAATGGTGAGCACTGGAGTCTGCCACTGGAAACCGTTAAGCAGCGTCATTGCTTAACTGATTCACGCTTTATCGACATTGATGGCATGCAGATTCATTATCGCGATGTTGGGAATGGCCCGGTGCTGCTGTGTATTCATGGTATTTTTTCTTCATTACACAACTGGCTCGACTGGACTGATATTCTCAGTGATGAGTACCGAGTTATCAGTCTTGATATGCCGAATTTTGGCATCACCGGCCCACACCCGAACGGTTTAACCAAACACCTCTACAGCAATTTTCTTAATGCTTTTACCGATGCGCTGGATATTCAGCAATGTACCATTGCCGGTAATTCGCTGGGCGGATGGATGAGTTATGAATTTGCTTATCGGTATCCGGAAAAAGTCAGCAAACTGATTCTGATCGACAGCGCCGGCTTTCTGTTTATTCCGCCCATGGCACTGGTTGGTATGGGAATACCCTTCGCAGGCTGGTCACTTAATCACACCGCCCTGCCGCGCCAACTGGTACATAATCTGGTGAAGGGAACATACGCCCAGCCACAGAAGCTGACGACCACTATCCTGGATCGTTATTACGACATGATGCGGCGCCCTGGAAATCGCCAGGCAGGCACCCGGGTCATTGCCTATATTCGCAATCACGTCGGCTTCGATACCTCTTACCTGGAGCAAATTCAGCAGCCAACACTGGTGATGTGGGGCAAGCAGGATAAATGGATTCCAGCCAGCCACCTGCAAAAATTTGCTGATCGGATTCCTGGTGCCAAAGCCATTATGTACGACAATTGTGCTCACTTACCGATGGAAGAATTGCCCCACGAATCCGCAGCCGATGCCCGATATTTTCTGCAAAGCTGACAATTAAGCGGAAAATTCGTCGTTTTCCGCCACCCCTCCGACTAAAAAACACCCAGATGTAAACCTAAAAGACTGACTCTGCTTTCGCCAGCGACAGAGTCAGCAGTTCCGTTTGATTTTTGACCAATCAATCAGGAAAATGCGCCGCCTGTTTTTTGTACTTTGATTTGTAGGTTACCAATGCTGCAATTTTCCAGTCGTTCCGGCGCCGTTATCCGCTCTATGCTGTTGGCCATAATATTTCTGACCACATTGCCAACTCAGGCTGCAATAAAAGCGGCATTTATCTATGTTGGCCCGGCCAATCCGGTTGGCTGGAGCCACCAGCACGAGCTGGGCAGACAAGCAATCGAACGCCAGTTCGGCACTCAGGTTGAAACCAGTTTTGTTGAGTTTGTGCCGGAAGGCCGTGGATCGCGCGAGGTACTGCAAAAGCTGGCAGACGAAAACGACATCGTCTTCGCAACCTCACTGGGTTATATGATTCCATCGGCCAGCATTGCCCGTAAAAACCCTCAGGTTAAATTCGAACACGCAACTGGTAACCGCAGTGCCGATAATCTCGCAAACTATGCAACCCGTGCCTACGAGCCGCGTTATCTGGCTGGCATCGTCGCTGGCAATATGACCCGCAGTGGCAAGATTGGTTACGTTGCGGCTCATGCCGTGCCGGAAGTGATTCGTGGCATTAATGCATTTACGCTCGGCGTTAAAGCTGCAAACCCGGACGCTGTCGTCGAAGTTGAATGGGCCAAATCCTGGTACGCCCCAGAGAAAGCCACCCAGCTTGCCAACAAACTGATGGATAAAGGCGCCGATGTGATTACTCATCACACCGACTCTCCGGCAGTGGCTGAAGCCGCGGAAAAACGTCAGGTTTATGTGATTGGCTATCACTCCGATATGTCAGCTTATGCACCGAAATATCACCTGGCTTCTGTGGTTCATGACTGGGCGCCTTATTATGTCAAACGCATTCAGGCCGTTCTGGATAATCGCTGGGCCAGCAGCAGTGAATGGAGCGGTATGAAAGAATCAACCTCCAGGCTGACCAACCTCAGCGATAACATCCCGCCGCTGATTCGTGCTGAAATCGAGCGTGTCCAGGCCGAAATTATGGCCGGAGAAAAGCAGATTTTTGTTGGCCCGATTGTTAATCACCGTGGCCGTACCCGAGTTAAAGAAGGACAGTCATTAAGCGACGATGAGCTGGACCGGATGAACTGGTACGTTGATGGCGTAAAAGGTTCGCTGCTTTTTTTCTGATCATAAAAAAAGCCCTGTGAGATTACTCCCACAGGGCCAACGCCTGACTAAGGCCGTCTTAAATCGTTAAAATTCTCTGCATTAATTCAGTGTGCCGTGCCAACGCTGATTAGCGTTACCATGACCACGGAACATAATCAGCTCATTACCCGCAGCGTCCAGCGCCTGACCGGTATTCAGACGAGCACGAAACATATTGCCAGAGAAGTTAAACTGCTGGTTTTTATTGTTGGCATCACAATCCCAAACCTGAAGTTTGGAATGATCATTGGTGTTACCAGCCGGAATATCCAGGCATTTTGCACCGGCAATTTTCGAAATCACCAGACCCGTCGCCGGATCGTATTTCCATTGCTGATTGTCGTTGCTGTTGCAGTTTTCTACCCGGACTTTGTCGCCGTTATTACCACCCGGTGCAGTAATACACTGGCCTGAGCTCTGCACCCGGAACTGTGCCCAGCGGCCTTCCGGATGCTGCAGACGTAACTCCCATTGCTGGTTCGCCCCGCCGTGATGGCTCCATTGGCCAACGTTTGCACCGTTACCAGTTCCAAATGCATCCGCAACAAACTGACCATTGTGCTTGTTGGCGATTTTGTTACCGGAATAGGTCCAGCGCAGGTTGTTATGATCGATACAATCCCAGATCACAATCTCACCACCGTCGCGCAGGTGACCACGGTTATCCAGACACTTATTCGGATTGGCTTTGTTACGGAACATCTGTGCCTGCTTGTCCCACTGCCACTTCTGATCATTAGCGGTTAGCTGACAATCCCACAGCTGTACATTCACACCGTTGTTCAGATTGTTATCGTCACCCGGAATGTCCATACACTTACCACTGCGACGATCGACAATCGAAACATAGCTGGCCGCCGGATCGATATGTTTGGCCGAGTTGTTAGCCACCGAGCGTTCCCACATCTGCAGGTAAGCTTCAGCCGAGTTCATGATTGCATCATAAACACGACGGCTGGCCTGGTTACGGATGTCTTCCAGGTGATCCGCCAGCAAGCCGTAGTGAGCAATCCCGTCTTTGTTGTAATCAAAGATACGATTACCGGTTTTCTGCTTATCAATGCGGGTGCCAAACTCGGTTTCGAACGGGTAAATCAGTGGGCTGTTGTCAGCGGTATTACGAGGACCTGCCTGGGAACCAATACCACCCATATCGGTTGAGAAAGCCACCGCGTTCAGGAACTCAGTGTCTTCCATTAACGACAGGTACGGGCTCAGACTGCCTTCGATACCATTAGAGCTGCCGTTATAACGCGCCAGGAATCCACCGGCTTTGGCAATGCGCTCATGCAATTTATGTGGACGCCAGCCCGGAGCGTGATTGAGGTGACTGTGAGTCGACACCACACCGGAATAATTGCGGCTTTCGACGATGTCCATAATCGAGCGCGCGGTCTTCGTCGAGGTATGATCCAGTTCGATGATCATGCCCTTGTCAATCATCCGGTTCACCAAATAATTACCCAACTCACTCAGACCATGACGATTACAGTGGAACACACTTTCGTCATAGGTCGGATTCAGACCAATCACATTAAGAATATCTTTCAGCACTGGCAGTTTGCCGATCAATGGGAAACCGGAAGTGAACTTAGCACCCTGAGTTTCTGCATCACAGCCCTGGGTTTCGAAGAAACGACCGGTCGATAACTTCTGACCGACGTTGATGAAACCATCTTCCATCCGTGCGCCACCAAGCTTGTTATCAAAGCGGTGTAACGGGTACATCACACGTACACCGGCGTCGTAGATATCACGCAGCTGGCGCTCAATGCTTTCTTTATTACAGTGGCTGTCTTTAAGGCCACAGTTGAACAGTTCAGAAGCCTCAATCCCCATCAGAACCGCCAGCTTACCGTCAGCAATCACCTGACGTGCCTGAGCCGGAGAGGTAACGATACGGAAGAAGCCTTTCCCCGGACCGCCCTGTTGGGCATCAATATAATCCTGCATTTCGCGTAAACGCTGAATCTGCAAATAGATACTGGCCATGGTGTTACAGTTATTCGGATTGATCCAGCTGGCCGGATTCACCGTTTTCTGCACATTACACAACACCTCGTTTTCCACCAGGTGAGACACCAGAATCCGCTGTCCACCTTTGTGTGCACGTTCAATCCACTTGTAGTACTGCTGCATGTGAGAGATTTGCTTGTGGTTTGGCCAGAATGGGAAATCCGGATAACCACGGGTGTCGTAGCGATGATTCACATCGTCATAACCCATCAGGTTTCCGATAATATCCAGCGCCCCCCATGGGCCATGAATACCTTTACTGTCATTCAGTGCGTTCTCAATACCGAAGCGATGGAACGGCTTACCATGTAACATTTTTCCGCCCATAAACTCATTCGACGTGATATGGGTATGCGGATCGATAAAGCCTCGCACCGGCTGATCCGCGGCGGTCTTATACGGCTGATTTTCCACCAGATTTAATTCGGCTTCCGGGAACGGTCGGCAATCGCTTTGAGGCACCAGGCGGAACGCCGTTTCATTGTTCAGGTTGGCCGGGTTCAGTGCATCAATAACGTATAAGCCACCGTGGCGGTAAGCACCGATGTTGCCATAGTTATGCTGCAGCACTTTCTTCAGCGCAGGGCCGTAAAAACTGAAGTGAATCTCACCATTATTACCGGAATGGGCGGTCACTTTAAATTCAGCAAAACGCCCGGCATAACGACCAGCCGACACTTCATTCGGCAAATGAGTGGCCAGGTAACGACCATCTTTATCGGTCAGCATGTAATGCGAGAAGCTGGTTGGCTTAAAGTAGAAATGTGCCGCTTCGCCAATGTTGTTGGCGGTAAAGTTATAACTCAGGCCATCGTCGACCAGAGCTGCGGCCTTTTTAAAGCGGCGCATGTATTTGCCGTTTTGTGGCGATTGTACGGCGTAGCACCCTTGAGCCAGACCATAAACGGCATCTAATGCCTGCTGTTCACCCAGGCTGGGAGAAGGTGTTGGCGGAGCTTGAGAAAATGCAGCGGCGTTGGCGGCGCCGAGCAGACCGGCCATTACAGCACCGGTCGCCAGTGCCGAATGACACCAGCGTTTGAGTTCATGATGTTTCATGCTGAATTCCTGTGACGTAACACCGCCTCGGCGGCACGTGGTTATATGAGAGTGGTCGGACAGCTGCAACGACCCCCTCTGTTTTTATTGTTCACTGTTCCCTTAACTTCCAGAGCTGCAGACACAGCTGCACAGAAATCCGGAAGTGGTTTCAGAATGGCAATAATGACCAGGCCATGAGTAGGAAGAATCGGGTCAACCGCTATGCAAAAAAACAGAACTGACATCACACAGCCGAACCCCGACTGTGCAGAAAATAAAAAAACGCTGTGCATTATCTAAAATGCAATAAACAAACTGTTAAAACAATAACTTAGCCAATCATTTCGATGCATAAATGACGCAAAATGGCACCATTCGATGGCTGAAAAACGACCAGTCAGAAATAGTGATTTTCACTGGAAAAATTACGACAGACCATTCGTTTAGCGGTCATATTTCTGTCATGTCAGCGTTATAGGGTGTTACTGATAAGTTTGCTGAGAACTGTTTATGGCGCCACAATTGCTGGAAGTCAGCTTGGATGATCTACTCAGCAGGGAAGCCATATTTACCGTATTACAACCCATCGTTGACCTGCGAAATTTCCAGGCTCTGGGTTATGAGGCCCTCACTCGTGGAGAGCCCGGGCACATGTTGCAGCGGCCTGACTTAATGTTTCAGGCGGCACAGCAATTCGAGCAGGTTCCGCAACTGGAACGTCTGTGTTTGCGCTCAGCGCTGTTCCATTTTTGCCACAGCGATGTTGATGGCTTGTTGTTTATTAACATCACACCACAAAGCCTTGACCAGCTGGCGTTTGAAGAGCGGTTACTGCTGCAGCGGCTTGAAGAGCTGGCAATCAGCCCTTCTCAGGTGGTCTTGGAAATTTCAGAACGCTTTCCGATTACCCAGATGGATCTCTTCATCGACCAGATCGGGCGTCTCAAATCCCTCGGTTTCAGCATTGCCATCGACGACCTCGGCAGCGGTTATTCCGGGCTGAAATTGTGGTCCGAAGTAAAACCGGATTTTGTCAAAATCGATCGCCATTTTATCGACCGGATTGATCAGGACACGGTGAAGCAAGCCTTTGTCACATCAGTGGTGGATTTATGCGAGCAGCTGAAATGCGAAGTTATTGCCGAAGGCATCGAACAACCCGCCGAACTGCAGCTAATCCGTAGTCTGGGCATTCACCTTGGCCAGGGCTACCTGCTGGGGCGGCCACAGATAAAGCCCCAGGTGTTAACCCCCAGTGGAGAGCGCCAGGAACATCGGCGCCGTAACGGCAGCCCGCTGGAGCAACCGGTATCTCAGCTTTGTCAGCCGGCAACCTGCGTCAGCGCCGATGCCAGCCTGGCGGAAGCGGATGAATTGTTTCGCAACGATCAGCAACTGATGTCGATTCCGGTAATCGAAAATGAGCGGCCAGCAGGCCTGTTACACCGTCGCAAGCTGCTGGAAATGTTTGCCCTGCCGTATGGCCGTGCCCTGTACGAGCGCAAGGATGTATCACTGCTGATGCAGCAGGATCCTTTAATTGTCGATGCGGCCATGAGCCTGGAAGCCGTCAGTAAAATCATCACCGACGACGAAGACCATTACCTGCGCCAGCATTTTATCGTCACTCATATGGGGCGTTATCAGGGTGTCGTCAACACCAAGGATTTGCTGAAATGCATCACCGACAGCCAGATACAAAAAGCCCGCTACGCCAACCCTTTAACCTTGCTGCCAGGCAACGTACCTATTGATGAAGAAATTGAACGGCGACTGCGACTCAATAAACGCTTCCACCTGTGTTATGTCGATCTGAATTTCTTTAAACCGTACAACGATCACTACGGTTATCGCCAGGGAGATTCGGTATTACGCTGGTTGGGGAAACTGCTGCAACAACATTGCAGTCAGGAGTGTTTTATTGGCCACGTGGGTGGCGATGATTTTATTGTAATTACCGAACGTGATGACTTTACCGCCCTGTGTGCCGATTTTATCGCCGCTTTTGATCAGGGCAGGCGTGATTACCATAACGAGCAGGACTGGCAGCGTGGCTATATTTGCGGCAGCGACCGCAATGGCAACCATGGCCAGTTTCCGTTATTGGGGATTTCGATTGGTATTGTGCCGTCCTCGCTGATCGATGACGGCAGCGCCCAGCATATGGCGAATCTGGCTGCCAAAGCGAAAAAGCAGGCCAAGCAATTAACCGGCAGCGCTTATTATTGCCTTACCGCACAGCAGACCCAGCCAGCGCTCAGCTGAAACGGTAACCGTTGCGGCCGTTGCGTTTCACTTCATACATGGCTTCATCCGCCTGGATAACCAGCTCTTCCCAGCTGTCTTCCCCCAGGCGGCCAATGGCAATGCCAATACTGGCGGTGACGTTGCGCAAATCCGGATAGTCTTCAAATTTCAGCTGAGTTAATGCCGCCTGCAGGCGCTTGGCGTACACCACCGCGCCAGGTTGATCACAATCCAGCAACAGCAAGGCAAACTCTTCCCCGCCAAGTCGGCCAATGCGGTCCTGGTCCCGTGCCAGCTCACGTAATAACTGACCAAAACGTTTCAGCACATGATCACCGGCCACATGGCCGTGGTTGTCGTTAATGTGTTTGAAGTGATCGAGATCGATCCATAGCAGCGCAACGTTAACCGACAACTCCCCCAGCTGCTGCATCTGCTCAATAAACGCCCGGCGGTTCAGTAATCCGGTTAAACCATCCACATTCGCCAGAATCTGCAGCTGGTTGTTCGCCATCTCCAGCGCATGGGCTTTATCAGCCAGATCACGGGTTCGCAATTCAACCCGCCGCTCCAGCTCACGATTAGCCGATGCCAACTCACGACTGAGAAATTCAATCTGACGGCGCTGCATCACCCTGAGGCTGAGGAAGTTACTGGTCTGAGTCAGAATAAACAGCAGCAGGCCGGTGCCGATCCATGGGCTGCCCTGAATCAGCTGATTATTCAGCATCAGGTCATGGACCACGGCTCCACCCAGAGCAATCAGCCCGGCCAGTAACAGCAATGAACCATGACGGCGGCGCCAGCTGATCTGTAACAACAACACGCAGCCAATCAGCACCACCAGCAACAACATAACGCTGAACAGCCCGAGCAGCTGGGTGAACCACAGCGGTGGCAGAATCAGACACAACAAGGCGCTCAGCGCAAAGGGCAAGGAAACTAACAGGCTGGTGCGACGCTTCAGATCCTGCGGAAAACTGTTATGAATCCAGGCCAGGAAAAACAGCGGGCTGACCAGCATAGAGATGTACGCCAGACGCATATGTAACGTCCAGGGCAGCTGGAAATCCAGTAACCAGTAAAACGGCGCATTACCAACGATGCCGATGCGTAATCCCAGCGCCAGAGCCAGCAATCCCAACCACAACCCCGCACGGTCTTTGGGATCAACCAGATATTCAAGAATCAGCAACCCCGCCATGATGATCATCAATAGTGAGATCAGAGCATCGTACAACTGACGAAAATAGAATCCCTCCGTTAATGGCTGGCGCAGGCCCAGCTCAATCGGTTGCCAGGGGCCACCACTGTTGTGGTGAAAGTTACCAACCTGAAGCACCAGCTGTAATTCGTTACCGGGCACTTCACCTAAAACGGCCCAACGATTTCCAATATAGGCCTCGCCATCCCGGGCTGCCGTAGCAACACGACCACCTTCGGTGATCAGTTTACCGTTGGCAAACAACCGGAAAGCGGTCGACACTTCAGGAACAAACACAGCGTATTCTTTGCCAGGCGGCAGTTGTGTCACTTTCAGGTAGAAGCTGGCGTAACCCTGGCCAGAATGATGCCAGCCAGCGGTACCGCTGGAATCCCAGGTAGAGGGCATAACAAACCAGGGAGGTCCGGGTTGTTGCCATTGTGCGGGGGAGTCGAGTCGCTGCCAGGAAAAACCCCATTCTCCGGACAGCAACAGATTGCCGGATTCCGGCGCCCAATCAGCAGCATTAAGCACGCCCTGGCGGGCAACCGATGCCACGGGGGATGCACTGATAATGGTCGTTGGCACGAGGAACAGAAGCAAAATTCCACACATCATGGCCAAGCGATACGAGCGTAAAAATATTCCCATAGTTCAATTTAAAGCCAACCCGTCAGCGACTGACTTGGCTTGTATCAAGCTTCCTGCGTAACGAACCTATTATTTTTCTCAGTGTATTTTAACCAGCATAACAACGGCAGCAGCCACTATCACAAACTGGTATACTGCCGCCCCGAATAACGCTTGCAGAACACTGGTGTGGTATGAATCCGGATCTTAACAAATTACAGCCTTATCCGTTCGAAAAACTAACAAAATTAAAAGCGGCGGTATCACCGAATACCGAGCTGCCACACATTGCTTTATCGATTGGTGAGCCAAAACATCCGGCGCCGGACTTTGTCCAGCAGGCTCTGACCGGCAATATTAAGCGACTGGAAAATTACCCGACCACCAAAGGTCTGCCAGAGCTGAATCAGGCCATTGCCGACTGGCTGAAACAACGCTTCTCGCTTGATGCGATTGATGCGGTTTCTCAGGTCATTCCGGTAAACGGTACCCGTGAGGCTATTTTCGCTTTCACTCAGGCCGCAGTTGATCGCAGCGCCAGCAACCCTCTGGTTGTCAGCCCGAATCCGTTTTATCAGATCTATGAAGGTGCAGCTTACCTCGCAGGCGCAGAGCCTCATTTCTTGCCTTGCTTAGAAGAGAACGGCTTTATGCCGGACTTCGACAAAGTCGCTCCTCAGGTATGGGATGACTGTCAGTTGTTGTTCCTGTGTTCTCCGGGTAACCCAACCGGCGCGGTGATTCCATTTGAACAACTCAGCAAGCTGATTGAGCTGGCAGACAAACACGACTTTATTATTGCCAGCGACGAGTGCTACTCAGAGATTTTTGTCGACAGTAAGGAAGCGCCTATCGGACTGCTGGAAGCGTGTCAGCGCTTAGGCCGCAACGATTACAAGCGTTGTGTGGTGTTTCATTCATTGTCCAAGCGCTCCAACCTGCCGGGATTACGTTCCGGTTTTATCGCCGGTGATGCCGACTTACTCAAGCCTTTCCTGCTGTACCGCACCTACCACGGCTGCGCGATGCCAATCCAGACTCAGCTGGCCAGTATTGCTGCCTGGAATGACGAGCAACATGTCGAGGAAAACCGTCGTCAGTACACCGAAAAATTCCGTGCCGTATTAGAAATACTGCAACCGGTTGCTGATGTTCAGCAAACCGACGCCAGCTTTTATTTGTGGCTGAAGACACCGGTGAATGAAGAAACATTTGCCCAGCAGTTATTCGCTCAGCAACACGTTACAGTCCTGCCCGGCTCTTATCTATCCCGTACAATTGATGGCATTAATCCGGGTGAAGGCCGGGTGCGTATGGCACTGGTTGCCAGCGTAGAAGAATGTATTGAAGCGGCACAGCGCATCAAAACCTTTATCGAAACCCTTTGATTCAGAAGTATTATGGCAATTACACAAAACACTTTTGGTAACGACATAACCAGCGACGATATTCTCGATACACTGGGATTTTTTGACGACTGGGAAGAACGTTACAAATACATCATTGATCTGGGCAAACAGCTGCCGGCAATGGCTGACGACAAAAAGAACGATGATTTCCTGCTGCGCGGCTGCCAGAGCCAGGTTTGGATTGATAGTGAAATCAATGACGGTGTCTTAAGCTTTGAAGCCGACTCCGACGCTCACATTGTGAAAGGTTTATTGTGTGTTGTGCTGGCAGCGTACAACCACAAATCTGCCGCAGATATTATCGCTTTTGATATTGACGCGTATTTTGATGGCGTTGACCTGGTGAAACATCTGAGCCCGACCCGGGGTAATGGCTTACGCTCCATGGTTCAGAAAATTAAAGATACCGCGCAACAGAATCTTTAATCCATTAAAAGACATAATTATCAGCAGTTATTTGACGCAAAACTGCGTCAAATAACCGAGTATGACAATTAAGTTAAAGGTCTTATTGTGATTGATGGAAATTAGCGGTAAATTCACCTTTCCACTCTATTTTTAGACGGACGAGTTATTTTTCGTCCGTTTTTTTTACCTGATTGATGACCCTTCGTTTCCTGAAACAACGTTTAAAATATTAACCGTTAGTTATTATTTTCAGCGGCCTGTGGATCTTCAACACCAAGATTATTCGTCAGCCAATCATCGGCTGGTGCGTAGTTATCTTCCATAATATCCGGATATTCACGTTTCAGTTCTTCAGCCATTTCCTGAATACCCTTAATTTTATTACGGGCAAATTCAAGCTGCTCCTCATCCACGCCTTCGCGCTGGCCACGCTCAATCATTTTTTCCAACTCTGCAACTTTGCTTTTACTCGCTTCAACATAAGCACGGTAAACACGCATCTTCTGACGCCGTTCGTATTGTTCGTATTGCTGCGGATCTTCCAGTTGCTCTGGCGACGGCTCTTCATCACGCTGCCGGCTTTGATTTAAAGCCGGTGCTCTCGGGTCGCCGTTTTCAATGCTGTCGCGAAAGGATGCTATCGCCTGCTGGTCGAGTTCAATCTCCGCACGGGGCTCAATAACGGATTCTGTCTCCGGCTCAACCGCGTCAACGGTCTGAGGCACAGCCACCACTGCAGGCTTAACCGGCTCCAACGGATCACCGTCTGCCATAACGGCTGAAACACTTTCACCCGACTGAATCTGAACCAGCTCGTCATTTTTCAGGTTCAGCAGTAACACAGTCAGCAATGCAGCGACTGCAACTGCAACACTCCACTTCATGGTTTTTTCCGACGTTTAAAAGCTTGGGGATTAAGGTGTACATCCGCACTGTTACGTAATTTTTGCTGCAGGGCATAAAATTCGTTTTTCAGTTGTTTTAACGCAATATCGCGACTGGCTTCGTAATGCACCGTTGCATCCGTTACGTCCAGGTAACCATCTTCCCGTTCATCGATATAGAGAATTTCGTAAACCACTTTGCCGTCACCTTGTGGGCTACGAAACGGCATCGACGTTTGTCCTTTCTGATGCGCAAAGGCAACGGAATGAATCCAGCCACGATTGCTGTCTTTACGAATTAACCAACCAAGGTCGCCGGGAACTTTGGCATTTTTATCGTCAGCAATCGAATACCGGGCAATGGCATCCTCAAAACTCAAACCATGTTCCAGCTCATGTTTTACTTTGTCAGCCTGCTCCTGCGTTGCCAGCTGAATATGGCGGGCTTTTACTTTTTCGACCACGGCAAATTCATCTTTGTGCTCGTTGTAGAAAGCCAGCACCTGATCTTGCGGGATTTGCTCTGCGCGCTGGCGTAATACCGGGTTGTCGTCATGGACATCAGCGTATAAACCCATGCTTTGCAGTAGTACCGTTTTATCCTGCTCGTTAGCAACAATCTGCTGTACCGCGGCAACGTCTTCCGCCGGAATGTTATTTTCTGCCCAGTTCATAACAAATAAAGAACCGGCACGCTGACGGGCCTCGGCATGTAAATGTTTCAGGTCGGCATTGAGCATAGACAAGCGCCCCTGAACATTCTGGCGACGATAAATATCCCACAGACTCAGACTGACTTTTTTATTTCCCAAATCAATTTCAGCCACCTGGGTATTGCGGGCAACGTTTTCCTGCTCCGCGGTTGCCTCGATATTGACGCTGGAATTCAGAGCAAATATTGCTTTGTATTGTTCAGCTGTCAGCTGTGGATTAAAAGTCAGAATGCCATCCAGTGACTTTTCCGGTAATGCCTGAATGGCCGCAAACAAATCTTTTTCATGGGCTTTGCGCAGCAACGCAACACTGCGGTCTTCACGCTGCACCTGACGTAAAAAACCCACTTTGTTTTCTTCCGCTAATAATTCGGCGGGTAAATTCTCACGCGCATAAGCAGCCAGCAAAGCATCATCCACAATGCGCTGCATCGCCTGCGGCGGACTCACCGGCTGGCTTGGATGGTTATAAGAACGCCAGAAAATTTCAAGTACCGGCGCACTCAGTGTCAGCTCACCCATACGCGCAACGAGCCGAGGATCTTTAATATCATTATGAACAGCCGACATAGCTGTGGAAGTCGCCAGAATCAGAGTGGCAGCGAATGATGCGTTGCGGCAGAAGTTAAATAATTTCTTCATTTTTGTCTCAGGAAAAGCGGTGACACGATAGCGTTTAATTATGGAGCCATTAAAACAAAAAAGGCGGACCTGAGTCCGCCTTCCTTACGCAGTCTGACGATTAATCAGAAGCGTTCAACTGCGTGGTTCAGCACATGAACGGTCATTGCAATCGCATGAGGAATAACAATCTGTGCCGTCTCGCTACGATCCGCATCACTGGTGCTGCTCAGTACAATACCACCACGGCTGTAAGAGATTGCGCCGCCTTCGGTCAGCAGTGGACGAATATCGTTCTGACCTTTAGGAACCGGTGTGAAAGACTTCAGTGCTTCGGTTACTGCAGCTGAATCATTCATGTTTTTCTTGTCGTAGTTGTCCTGTACCCAAGACTCCCAACCACCGTGGTTGTTAGCAGAAGTTGACCAGGTGTGGTGCGGCTGCAACAAGTCAGTTGTGTGCAGAGCGAAACCCAAGGTCTGAGCCGTTGGCTTTTTCAGGAACTGGTTGTACCAGTACTGACCCAGGTTATCGATTGGCTGGAACGCCGCTTTTTCGAAATCTTCGTAATGAGACTTATGAGAGTGAGTATCCAGACGGTAGTTCTTTTCAGTAATACCGTAGGAGTTGTACTCGGAATCTTCATTACACCAGCGCCAGAAGCACCAGCCCGTCATACCACCTTTACCATCGTCCAGGTGATCGCCAACTAACCAGGCACCTAACAGCTTATCTTCAGTACCTTTTACCGGAATCTGGCTGTTGTTGTAGCCAGGAATATCGTTACCGTGAACATCACCGCTGCGAGAGTGGTTCTGGAAGTGCCACCAGGCGGTGTAAGTTGCAACAAAGCTACCAATACCGAATACCGGAGCCTGAACACAGTCGCCGGTTACCGCGCCACACAGATAAGTGTCTTTGAAATCATCGACGTCATAGGCGCCCTGGCCAATTGCATCACCAAACTGTTCTACCGTCAGGCCTGCCGCTTTAGCAGCCGCTTCCAGCTTGGCAAAGTTGGTTGTACCCGGGTTCGCTTTCATATAAGCCACAGCATCAGTAACGATACGTTTGTGCGTTGGCTGAGTGAATGCATGGCTATCGATTGCAGCCAGCGTCAGCATGCTACCCATGGCAAGAGTTAAAGAAGTTTTCATTGGCGAGCCACCTGTTATTTTTTTGTTGGCTGATTCTTTATTTGGCTCAAACGTCAGTAAATTTAAGCCATTATTCTTATAAAATATGGATCGAAGCTTACCGGTTAATGAAATATCACTGCAACAAAAAATTAACAATTGGCTTCCTCTGTCCTGCAATGGCCTCTATTTTCCAACATCAGATCAGCATCCTGTCATAAAAGACCAGAAAGTCTTGCCCCGCTTTCTACGAATAATTAGTATGCACTCAAATATTTTGCACGCAAAACAATATGAAAAACGACGACTGCATTTTTCATCTGCTCAATAAAGCCGCACGTTCCGCCGGTAAACACTGGCATAGCCGGGTTAAAGACCTGCAACTGACGGCAACCCAGGCCAAGGTACTGACGTTTATGCTGGACCTCAGCAATCCCACCAGCCAACAACTGGCGGAGCACTGCGCTCTTGATAATGCCACGCTGACCGGTGTGATTGATCGCCTGCTGAACCTGCAATTGGTTGAGCGCAAGCCCAGTGACTCTGACCGTCGGGTATTACACATTAACTACAGTGAGCAAGGCCGGGAGATTGCAGAGCAGCTTAAGTCGCGTCAACAGCCCGCCAACGAAGAATTCTTAACTGCACTGACAAATGCAGAGCAACAACAACTCAGACAACTATTACAAAAACTATGAGGCTTATATGAGCGATTCTCAGCAGAAAGACGATCATTACCGCGCACTGGAAGAGATGTACCAATGCGCTCCGGTAAACGAGTATTACAAGCCGGTGATGACCATCAGCGAAGCAGAAGCCGAAATCACCATCGATATCCAGCCGTCCATGTTCCACACGGCAGGCGCCACCCATGGCTCGGTGTATTTTAAAATGCTGGATGATGCCGCATTTTTTGCAGCGAACTCGTTAGAAGAAGAGGTGTTTGTATTAACCACCTCGTTTACCACTTACATCACCCGTCCGATTGCCAGCGGTAAAATGATCGCCAAGGGCAAGGTTGTGAATAAGAACCGCAGCCAGTGGATTGCTGAGGCAGTAGTTTACGACGAAGAAGGACGGGAACTCGGCCGTGGTAACGGCATCTTTGTGCGCTCAAAAATTCAGCTGAATGATACCCGCGGCTACAAAGACTATATGGCTGCTCGCTGAGCAGATTAACGGCCCGAAGCTTCGGGCCGGACAGTCGAACCAGTTAAAACATATAACCAACACGCAACGTAGCAAGTGCAAGGTTTGGATACCAGGTGAGTACATTCTCTGCGCGTCTTACCGTATCGCGATCTCCTTCTGATACCCGCTCCTGAACAGATTGAGTCACTTCACCAGATAGTGGCAATGTCAGAGTGATCCAGTCCACCGCCATACTCCAGTTATCAAACTGCCAGTGATTAGAAATGCCCAGTTGCGCCATATGGGTCTCAGCTTCCGTGCGGAAGCCCTGGTCTGTTACCGGAATATTGTAAATCTCCGGGTCCAGAAACACCTCATTACTGCGATACACATAAGCACCACTGAGATTAAAGCTGTTACCAAAAAAACGACGTAATACCAGACCTGCATGCCGCTCTTTAAAACCCGCTAACTTAAGCTTGGAAAAGTTTACTTCGAAGCCACTGTTCATATAAGACAAGCCAAGCTGCCACTGATCCGACAAGTTGAAGTTAACAGCAGCGCCTTTTGAGCCCGGGAATGGCAGAGAGACCAGCGACAACCCCAGATCAACGCCCACGGTATGATCAGCTCTGAATTCTCGTGAAGTTTGCGCTGCCGCGCCAGATATAAGAAAGGCGCTTAAAAGGAAACAAACACCTTTAGCGAACAAGGTTCTGAACATCTTCCGTCCCTGAATTGAGTTAAAGGACAGCAAGATACCTGAATTAGCGGTTAATTGCAGAATATGATCACTCAGGCTTCTTCAGTCTGACCAAAAATGCGATCAAGCGCGGCGTTAATCCAGCCTTGTTTTTTATTCAGCACCTTTTTAACCACCGGCACATAGTCCACATCTTCATGTTTAATGTGCTGAATCAGCCACGCCATCAACGAAGTGCGGATGCGGCGAGCAACGCCAAACGGATCCTGGCCGTTTAACAACGAGTCTTCGAGCTTTTTGATTTTATCTTCGAAACGACGATGTACTTGCTGATGAGCTTCCAGCAGCACGTAACCAGCTTGGTTCATCAGTTGCTCTTCAAAAGCGAAGTGATCAAGGGTGTAGTCTTTCAAGCGCTCCATCACATCAAAGATCATCGCTACGTCTTCATGAAAAATCGCGACGTTAATCTCGTTGATGTAATCGACAATGCGCTTATGTTGAGAGTCAATAATATCGATACCGAGGTTGAGGTCCTCGGTCCACTCGAAATGGTCCATATTTCCTAGCCATCCCTGTTGCTGTTTAGTAATTACTCAGTAGTTTAGGGAGAGGATTGGGAAAAAAATTGATCCAGATCAATTCACATACTTTTTGAGTGGTCTTTTTACATTCGACGAATTTATCCCGACCAGAGCCATAAATCGCAGGCAATAAAAAACCGGCCTGGGCCGGTTTTTCAGAACGATCAGAATTGCCTGAAATTAAGCAATTTTCGGATCCAGTTCACCAGACTGGTAACGATCAAACATCGCATCCAGAGACAGTGCCTTGATCTTTGAAGCGTTACCGGCAGTGCCAAAAGCTTCATAACGATCAACACAGATCTGAGACATAGCCTTAACAGACTGAGCCAGATATTTACGTGGATCAAACTCACCCGGGTTTTCTGCCATAAAGCGACGGATAGCACCGGTCGATGCCAGACGCAGGTCAGTATCGATGTTTACTTTGCGCACGCCGTGTTTGATGCCTTCAACGATCTGCTCAACCGGCACACCGTAAGTTTCAGGAATATCACCACCGAATTCATTGATAATCGCCAGCCACTCCTGCGGTACAGAAGAAGAACCGTGCATTACCAGGTGAGTATCCGGGATACGCTTGTGAATTTCTTTAATCTGGTCAATCGCCAGAATGTCACCCGTTGGTGGACGAGTGAACTTATAAGCACCGTGGGAAGTACCACAAGCAATCGCCAGTGCATCAACACCGGTTTGCTTAACGAAGTCAGCAGCTTCTTCCGGATCGGTCAGCATCTGATCGTGAGTCAGAGTGCCTTCAGCACCGACACCGTCTTCTTCACCGGCCTGACCGGTTTCCAGAGAACCCAGAACACCCAGCTCACCTTCAACAGAAACACCACAACCGTGTGCCATTTCTACGGTGCGCTTGGTCACATCAACGTTGTACTCATAAGACATTGGCGTTTTGCCGTCTTCACCCAGAGAACCGTCCATCATGACCGAGCTGAAACCCAGCTGGATAGAACGCTGACATACAGTTGGAGAAGCACCGTGGTCCTGGTGCATACACACAGGAATATGTGGGAATTCTTCGATTGCTGCCAGAATCAGGTGGCGCAGGAAAGGAGCACCTGCATACTTACGGGCACCAGCAGAAGCCTGAACAATAACTGGAGAGTCAGTTTTGTCCGCCGCTTCCATGATGGCGCGCATTTGTTCAAGGTTGTTAACGTTAAAAGCAGGCACGCCGTAGCCAAATTCGGCGGCGTGATCCAGCATTTGACGCATGCTAATCAGGGCCATTGTATTACCTTCTAATAATGGGGGTTCACGGTTGGCGGCATTGTACCACTCAAAGGCAGACTTTCAGACCCCGAATATCAAATCTCACACAAATGAGAATCAGAATTATTCATTGAAATTTAACGCAAAAAAGCTTAAAAATGCCCACCGGATTCTCAGGGTTACGGACACCCTAACTTTTAACGATACCTCAGGAGCGTTACACAATGGCCTCATCAGCACAGCAAGCCATGCTGGAAAAAGTCATCAGTCAAAATGGATTTGTTGCCGCACTGGATCAAAGTGGTGGCAGCACCCCCAAAGCATTAAAGCTGTATGGTGTTGAAGAGTCGGAATACGATGGTGATGAAGCCATGTTTGCCAAGGTGCACGAGATGCGCACCCGCATCATCACCGATCAGGCGTTTGATGGTCAGCGTGTATTAGGTGCCATTCTGTTTGAGAATACGCTGGATCGTGAGATTGAAGGAAAATCATCTGCCCATTATTTATGGCAGGAAAAACAGGTTGTGCCGTTTCTGAAAGTGGATAAGGGTCTGGCCGATGAAGCCGACGGCGTTCAACTGATGAAACCTATGCCAGAACTGGATCAGCTGCTGGCCAAAGCTAACACCCAGGACGTATTTGGAACCAAAATGCGCTCGGTGATCAAACAGGCCAATGCCGAAGGTATTAAGGCTGTTGTGGCGCAACAGTTTGAAGTCGGAAAACAAATCATTGCTGCGGGTCTGGTACCGATTATCGAACCGGAAGTGGATATCAACTGCCCGCAAAAAGCTGAAGCGGAAGCACTGCTGAAACAAGCGTTAATCGAAAACCTGCAGCAGCTTAATGCCGATCAGAAAGTGATGCTAAAAGTTACTCTGCCAGAACAGGCTAATTTCTATAAAGAATGCATCGAACAGGCGAACGTTATTAAAGTCGTTGCGCTCTCCGGTGGTTACAGCCGTGACGAATCCAACACTCGCCTGAGTAATAACACTGGCATGATTGCCAGCTTCTCCCGCGCATTAACTCAGGGGCTTTCCGCTCAGCAAAGCGATGCGGATTTTAATAGCACACTGAACGAAACCATAGAATCGATTTATCAGGCTTCCATCGCAGGTTAAACCTCGCTTGATTCGTATATAAAAAACGCCGTACAGAAGACTCTCTGCACGGCGTTTTTTTATGCATGTTTTTACTCAGAAGCGTCCGCTCGGTGGCGTACCGCCAGGAACAACCAGAATCGGATGCTCCGCTTGTTGCTGCACAGTATCTTTTGCCGATTGAGCAGCAGCACTGTCATCATCGGTAACAAAAGGTTCAGTAGCACAAGCGGTTAACATCACGGCAAAAAACATCAGAGCATATCGCATTATTTATTCACTTCTTTTTTCGCGCATTTTTAATCAGGAATGAAAACAGATCGACCGCTGCGCGTACCTGAGCTGCCGTTCGCTTGTCTTTATCATTGCTGAACAAATCAACAACATAACCATTGTCACTTCCTCCCGAAGACGATGAAGAAGAAGCCACTGCTGAAGCACGCACTTCGTGACGTAAGCTGGTCATTTGTGACTGCATCATTTCCATCTGTTTAACCATTAACTGACGCTGTTTAAACAACACATCAATTCGTTTGCCTTCGTAGGTCTCACACACTTCCATTTCATTATCATAACGACATACTCCTTTGCCGTGTGGAATTCCGTTTGCCAGAGGTCCGTCCCAAACCAGATCGTTATGCACATACATTTTGCCATGGTGCATTTCACCCTTGTGAAACTCACCAATAAAACGTTTTCCCAGGGCGGTTTTCGCCTCCCCTTCGCCATGGGCAACACCGTTCTCACAAGAGTCCGTCAGCAGATAATATTCGCTGTCGGTAATCGGGCAAGGCTGGTTCTGTTCCAGTGTTTTCTCCAGATTTTCCAGAGCCAATTCCTGGCGCTCAAGGGCTGTTTCGCGATAGCTGCCGCGCGGCATATTTTCGAGATATTTCTGATAACTTTCGTAGCTGTCTTTTAAACGTGCCTGTTGCCATAACGCCTGATCGCTGCGGTAACTGGCGACAATGCCTGCAGCTCGGTTCAGGTCACAGAATTCAATCAGCTGGTTAACCGTCAGACCAATTTTACTGCGTTTTCTTGCCGTACACGCAATCGACTTGGTTGATGCCAGATTGAAGTCAGGGTTAAACGGCAATAACCGCGAGATCGAGTCGGGTCTGTTCAGCACCGCCAGGTGCAACGGCGTCATGCCACGCTTGTCAGTCACATTCACATCAATGCCGGCATTAATAAGGGGTTCAATCATCCGGCTGCTGGATAACACCGCCTGATGCAGCAGGGTACGGCCGAACGGGTCACGCTTGTGCAGACGTTCCTCATCCACCAGCACAGCATCCAGATCCGGCATATATCCGGTTTTCACAATGGTGAATTCGGCTGGTTGACGTACTGAAGCACAGCCTGTGGTAATTGCGATCAGAGCGATGCAGAACAATCGCGGGAGTAAGCCTACGGAGATGGAGAAGCGTGCCATAACGTTCCTTGTTTAAAATCCATAACAGAGCATAAATTGTCTGCGATAACCCGGATGAATATTGCGGGTTGCTTCACATAATGACAATTATATTTCTAATAGCAGCAAAACAGAATGGTTATTAATCTGGAACAATCAGCAAGCAATAAAAAACCGGTAGCAACCCATGCCACTACCGGTTTATCAGATCTGTGAGCGCAATCGCTCAGCGCATTATGACACGCTTATTTAGCGCGTTGCTCCAGGATAGCAACGGCTGGCAGTGTTTTGCCTTCAACGAATTCCAGGAACGCACCACCACCGGTGGAAATGTAAGAAACCTTATCGGCGATTTCGTACTTATCCACGGCAGCTAAGGTATCACCGCCACCAGCGATAGAGAAACCGTCGGAGTCAGCAATTGCCAGAGACAGCGCTTTGGTGCCTTCACCGAACTGATCGAATTCGAATACACCCACCGGGCCATTCCAGATGATGGTTTTTGCTTCTTTCAGCTGTTCTGCCAGTGCTTTGGCAGAATCAGGACCGATATCAAAAATCATATCGTCTTCAGCCACGTCATCCGCAGACTTCAGAGTTGCCTCAGCCGTTTCAGAGAATTCTTTACCACACACAACGTCGGTCGGAACCGGAATAGATACTTTTTCCATCAGCGCTTTGGCGTTTGGAATCAGGTCGTTTTCACACAGAGACTTACCAACCGGTTTGCCTGCAGCGGCCAGGAAGGTGTTCGCAATACCACCACCAACAATGATCTGATCACAAATATCAGACAGGCTTTCCAGCACTTCCAGTTTGGTCGAAACTTTAGAACCACCAACAATCGCCACCAGCGGACGCGCCGGGTTATCCAATGCTTTGCCTAACGCATCCAGTTCAGCAGCCAGCAACGGGCCAGCACAGGCAACCGGTGCAAATTTAGCCACACCGTGAGTTGACGCTTGTGCACGGTGAGCCGTACCAAAGGCGTCCATAACGAATACATCACACAGCTCAGCGTACGCTTTCGCCAGCTCGTCTTCGTCTTTCTTCTCACCTTTGTTGAAACGAACGTTATCTAACAGAACCAGTTCGCCTTCAGCCACTTCAACACCGGCTTTAAAATCTTTAACCACATTAACATCACGACCCAGCAAACCCGCTAAGTGATCAGCAACCGGCTGCATGGAGAATTTCTCTTCGTATTCACCTTCCGTTGGACGACCCAGGTGAGACATTACGATAACCTTGGCACCGGCTTCCAGCGCGTGCTGAATAGTCGGTAAAGACGCACGAATACGAACGTCAGACGTTACTTTGCCGTCTTTAACCGGCACGTTTAAGTCTTCACGAATCAGGACGCGTTTTCCCTTCAGGTCCAGATCGGTCATTTTTAATACAGTCATGGTCACTCCGCTGCTATAAGCCGTTGCACCCCTTTGTTGCCAAAGGGCGAATTTGGATGGCGCGCATTATAACAGCTGCGCTGGCGGTATCCATCGCCATAAAAGTGAGATAATTATCACTGACAAAAGCGATTCAAGGTTCTAAACTTAGCTCGTCTATTTGTTATGTATTTCAGGGACTTACATGAAAACATTGATTCAATCTGTGGCGCTGACTGCAGCGGCACTTTCCTTTCAGGCAACGGCCGGCGAAATATCAGTACTGAGCGCTGTGGTCAAAGACCAGACCATCGAAGATGCCAAAGTAACCTGGCAGCGCAATGGCGACAGCTCCAAACGTGCAGTTACCTCATCAGCGGGTAAAGCCAAAGTGCCCGCAGATCTGATTGATGATGCCGAAACCACCATGATCATTAACAAGCCGGGTTATTCCACCCTGGTGGTGAAATGTCCATGTGACGACTTTACCTATGCGTTGTCGCCGGTAATGCAGAACCTGGATGGCTTGCGTGCAGTATTAACCTGGGGAGCAACCCCGCGTGATCTGGATTCTCACCTGAGCTATCCCAACAACCACGTTTATTACGTCGATAAAACCGGCACCAACGCCAACCTGGATGTGGATGACACCGACAGCTTCGGTCCGGAAACCATTACCATTGAACAAAAACACGATGGCGAGCGTTATGTGTATGCCGTACATGACTACACCAACGGCTCACGCAACCGCAAAGATTCCAAAGCCATGGGCTTTAGTAATGCCCGGGTTGAAGTCTATGTTGGCCAGACGCTGATCCGTACCTACCGCGTACAGCCCGATACCACCGCCACCAGCTGGATTGTGTTTGGTATCGACGAAAATGGCGCGTTCCACGATATCAACCAATATCTGAGCCTGAGCCGCTCCGGACTGGCCAGTCATATGGACAGCCTGATTGCTGCCGAATCATTCGAAAGCCATTCGTTAATCACTCCGGCGATTAAGAAAGAAGCGAAACGAATCAACACCCGTGGTGAAGCTCTGTACCAGGAAAAACGCCTGGAAGATGCCATGTACAAGTTTCAGGATGCCATTAACCTTTACCCATCTTATGGTCAGGCTTACAGCAACTTAGGATTAACCTATCAGAAGCTGAACCGCACCGCCGAAGCCTTATGGGCGAATCGTAAGGCCATCGAACTGGCTAGCGGTAAAAGCAAAAACCGGGTTCAGGCCAGCAGCTACTACAACATCGCCCGTATCTACGAAGCCAGCGAGCGTTGGCAGGATGCTTTAGACAACTTTAAGAAAGCGAAATCGCTGCGTCAGCACAGTGCTTACGACAAAGGCATTGCCCGCATGCAGGAAAAGCTGCAGTAATACAGCAAAAAACCCGGTAGCCAGGGGCTACCGGGTTTTAAAAACAGATCAGTTTAATCTGCAAAACGCTGATCCGACTCAGCTAGCGTTGAGCCTGCTGCAGCTGCGACATCAGTCTTGCGGTATCCAGCATACGATTGGCAAAACCCCATTCATTATCAAACCACACCAACAGTTTTAATAACTTGCCACCACTGACCCGCGTCTGAGTAGCGTCTACCACCCCGGATCTCGGATCGTGATTAAAGTCGATCGACGCGTGCGGCTCAGCGCTGATACCAACGATGCCTTTCAGATTGAGATCGGCTGATTTTCCTTCCGCAGCCGACTGCAACAGCTCATTCACCGTCTGCGCTGTGGTGTTCTGTTTAAGCTGAATGCTAAGGTCAAGCGCTGATACATTCGCCGTTGGCACACGCACGTGCAGGCTTTCAATTTTGCCATCAAGATGAGGCATTAACCGGCCAATACCTTTTGATAAACCGGTTTCCACCGGAATAATGCTTTGGCCGGCTGCACGGGTACGGCGCAGGTCAGAATGGTAAGCATCAATCACCGGCTGATCATTCATCGCCGAGTGAATCGTGGTGGTCACTCCGGCTTCCACACCAAAGGCCTGATCCAGCAGAGTTAAAACCGGGATCAGGCAGTTAGTTGAACAGGAACCATTGGAAACAATACTTTGATCGGCCGTCAGCGAATGATGATTCAGACCATAAATAATGGTGTTATCGACTGATGCATCGGCAGGATTGGAAATCAACACGCTGGACGCACCGCGATCCAGATGAAGTTGTGCACCATCGCGACTGGTAATCTGACCGGAACATTCCAGCACCAGATCAATATTCAACTCATCCCAGTTCAGTTCAGCCGGATCTTCGATATGGCGCACACAAATGCGATCACCATTAACCATCAGATGGCGATCGTCAGCAACGCTGACATCTCCCGGAAAGCGACCATGAGTACTGTCGTAGCGCAACATATAACTGAGCGACTCAATATCCGCCAGTTCATTAATCGCAACAACCTGAAGCTGATCGCGATAACCGTTTTCATAAAGAGCGCGCAACACGCAGCGGCCAATACGGCCAAAACCGTTAATTGCAACGCGGGTGATTGATTGAGCAGAGGTCACTACAAATCCGGAATGGCTAAATGAAAGCCGTTATTTTCGCGGATTTAAGCGGTAACGGCAAAACATATTGCGATTACTACCTATTTTCTGCGCCAGTTATCGACTGCCATCACCGCACTCGCCGCACGCATACTGATCTTTTGTGTTTTAGAAACATGACCACGCTTAAACTGCGCTAACTGACGCGAGATGGCCACTAAATGACCTTCTTCATCCCAGATTTCACCATCCTCTTCCACCAAACCATCGGTAATATAGTTAGAGCGGAACACACATTTTAACCAACGACTGGTCGGAATTTTGCGCAGCTGCACCGAAAGCTCGATGGTTGGAACCCAGGCCACCATACCCTGGCTGGCCAACACCGGCGGAGGAAATGCATCGGAGGCAAGAATTAACGACAAAGCATCCCAGGGACGTTCGTCCGCCAAGCGAATCCAGCCTTTATGCTCAGAACGCTCCGAAGGTTCATCTTTCATCCAGCCAAACGAAGACG
The DNA here is from genome assembly GCF_965219715.1 of Bacterioplanoides sp. Lineage (GTDB taxonomy): Bacteria > Pseudomonadota > Gammaproteobacteria > Pseudomonadales > Oceanobacteraceae > Bacterioplanoides. Next base: position 3,926,923 of record NZ_OZ244785.1, on the reverse strand, counting down.
GCTCCATCAAAGAAATAACATTGCGAAAAATGCTGTAATTAGGGAAAGGCAACATACGCTGGCATTCGTCTCGTGGCAGGACTTCAGGCTCAGATCGTTCATAACGTAATTCACCATCACCGGGAAATTCGTCCATCAGAGTAACAAAAGCACGAATGGCTTCTTTTTCATCGCCATCTTTATTTTTTTGCAGCGCTTTAATTTCCAATCGATCAAACTGACCGGAGCGATTCATTAACTCGTGTTTGAACGCCATCTCACCGGGCACACTGCGACGCAGAAAATTAGCCGTCATACTGACTGGCGCCTGGCGCTCACTGTGACTTAAAGCAGCGTTCGCCATCATGGCCATCAGGTAACCACCATTGGGCACACCGTTTACCAGAAAATTATCAGAAACCTGACCAAAATCGGCCAATTCCTGCTCTGGGCTTTGGCAAACCGTTAACTGAATATCGCGATCAAATAGTGTTGTCATGTTTCACTCTGTGTTGTTCATCGTGCGAATGGATAAGGATTCAACAAAAACAGATGAAAGAAAACCACTCAGGTGACAACGGGAACTGTTTTTTCGGCAAAAATAGCTGGCAAAAGAAAGCCCGGTATTAACCGGGCTTTCTGATCTGAATTCGTTAATTAATAACGGAAGTTAGAAACAATGTCTTTTAAATCAGCGGAAGCGGCTTCCAGCTGCTGCTCCGATACAACCGCCGTCTCTGCAGAAGCTCCCAGAGTTTGCTCTGCCAGATCATTGATATGGGTGATGTGTTTTTCCAGATCGGCTACAACAGTCGATTGCTCTACCGTTGCCGTCGCAACCTGAGTAGCCATATCCGTCATCTCATTAATCGAAAGCAACACGGTATCCAGTGCCGCCAGCGCTTTCGACGACTCAGACACAACATTATTACAACGCTCTCCGCCTTTACGCATTGCTGCTACCGCAAGACCAGAAGCACTTTGAAGATTTTCCAGCATGCTGTTTATTTCTTCCGTTGCCTGCTGAGATTTACTGGCCAGATTTCTCACCTCATCGGCCACTACCGCAAATCCTCTGCCTTGCTCACCAGCCCGGGCAGCTTCAATCGCAGCATTTAACGCCAGCAAGTTGGTTTGCTCAGAAATGCCGGAAATGACATTTAATACTGAGCCAATTTGTTCGACCCCGGTTGCCAGGTTTTCTACCGCATCCGACGCACCAACTAATTCATGATTCAGATTACCCATTTCAACCGAGGTGTGATTCATCACTTCCTGGCCGGAGTTTGCTTGTTCAACCGCAGCACGACTGGAGGATGCGGTTTTTTCAGCATTAGCAGCAATTTCTTTCACCGTGGCACCCATTTCTGTAATCGCGGTTGCCACCAGAACAATACTTTCAACCTGATCCTCAGAATTCTGCTGCGAAGATTTTGCCGATTGCTGTACCTGTGCCGACACATCCCTTACCTGATCCGATGTATCCGCCAACTGAGCAATCAGGGTTCTCATATTTTCACTGAAACGATTAAATGCACCGGATAAAACGCCAACTTCATCATGACTGGTCACTTCGAGCCGCTGAGTTAAATCCGCTTCGCCATCGGAAATCGCCTGCAACATCGATGACGCTTTGGTAATTGGTCGGGTAATTAATGCAGCCTGCCACACGGCAATCAGCATAAACACTCCCACTAACGCCAAGTTCAGTAAAACCGCCAGTAACGTCATATCATTTAATGGAGCAAATAACTCGGCAGTTGGCAGCTCAGCAATCACATACCAATCCAGTGACTCAATATATTGGGCTGCAATCAGACGTGGAGTTGGTTCAGAAATTGAGAACACCTGAGTGCCGGATTTATTCAGGAGTTTGGGAATCAGGTTGGCTAATTCTGCTCGTTCATTCAGATGAGCCGCATTGGATTTCTGTTTATCCGGGTGAATTTTGACCGCGCCGGATGAGTCAACCAGATAAACCAGCCCTTCATCGCCCAACTGGTATTCACCAATAAAATCCGACAAACGACTTATCTCAAGACCCAAACCAGTAATAACTGGCATGCCCGGAATTCGGTGATTAATAAACAGGGTTGGTACCTGAGTTGTATTAGCGATACCAACTTCCAGCCTGAGAGTCTCGCCACTACCAATCAAATCAAAGAACCAGGCGTCCCGTTCGTTATTTTTATCCAGCTGCAACGCCACGCCTTCATGAGTGTAATAATTGCCAGAAATTCCCGACACTAAATACGTTGTAATAGCAGACTCTTGCTGCTTAACCTGCTGTAAGTAATCCAACACATCGTCTTTTAACGAAGCATTTTCTCCGGAAGCAAGCCATTGGTTAACCGGCGTATTAGCAACCATCGTTTTTGCAACGGCTAAGCGGGTTTCAATCTCCAGCGCAACCTGCGCCGATACCGCAGCCAGAGTCGTTGGAATTTCACTTTCCGATATTCGCTCGACCGTATTTTCACGCACTAAAAAAGCAGTCAGCAGCGTAGACAGGGTAATTGAAATTAGCAGGGCGCCCGAAATGGCGAATATTAACTTTCGCTTCAGGGGAATATGAGACCAACGCATATACATCTCCAAACATGAGTTTTGAGACTAGCAGATGGCACACAACACGCCGTTACGAATTGTTGGTTAATCGTTATAAAACAATAAGTTGGCTCAATGCAGCACACGAACTGGACAATTCAGTGAAAACGACAACAAGGTTGTTACATTCGTCGCGGATGCGAAGAAATTCAGATAGCCAGGATAAATAGGAATATTTGATTTTTCAGGAAGGGTGCTCAAACGGCGCGCTCAGTACGAACCAGAAGGTTCTCACCTTCGTCGCTGATGCGAAGAAATTTAAAATAGCCAGAATAAATGGGAATATTTTATTTCTTGTAAGAATGCTTAAATGGCGCGCTCGGAAGGATTCGAACCTTCGACCGCCTGGTTCGTAGCCAGGTACTCTATCCAGCTGAGCTACGAGCGCGTCTCTTAAGGCAATTCACGATTGGAGGCATTCTAAAAAAGAATGGCGCGCTCGGAAGGATTCGAACCTTCGACCGCCTGGTTCGTAGCCAGGTACTCTATCCAGCTGAGCTACGAGCGCGCATCGTGGGGCGCGTATTATAGGTAGTTAGCATTAGTTGTCAACTATCTTTATACGCTTCTGCATGAAGCAGAAAGAACGTGGCGGAGAGAGAGGGATTCGAACCCTCGATAGGGGTAAACCTATACACCCTTAGCAGGGGTGCGCCTTCAGCCACTCGGCCATCTCTCCATGTCACGGCGCGCATAATACCACGTTCTTCAGAAATTCAAAGAAAAATTTCAAAGAAATTAAGGCTTTAGGAATTTCTTTTAACTGATTGATGAAAATCAGTAGTTGCCGTTAGCCTCACCACCGTCTTTTTCACGTTGGATTCGCTGATAAATTTCTTCACGGTGCACAGCCACTTCTTTTGGTGCATTCACACCAATTCGTACCTGATTTCCTTTAACACCAAGGACAGTAACAGTTACATCGTCACCAACCATCAGTGTTTCGCCTACACGACGGGTTAAAATAAGCATAGGGTTCTCCTAACATTCCTGTTCGATTTTAGGGTGCTGTTGGCAAAAGCCGGTTTCTCATCCCTTTGCTTCCAGTATTGACCAGTATGACCAGATTGAAAGCGGCTTAAGTGGGATATTGAGAATTTTTAGTTATTAGAGAGAGATCAATCATTGAGCTCTCTCTAACACTAACTTTGGAAAGGAGCGGAGGTTATTCGTTGCCTGCTTCAGCATCTAAGCCGAAAGCAGTATGGAGTGCTCGCACTGCCAATTCCAAATACTTTTCTTCGATCACAACAGAGATTTTAATCTCAGAAGTGGTGATCGCCAGAATATTAATATTTTCATCCGCCAGAACTTTAAACATCTTGCTGGCCACGCCTGCGTGGGAACGCATGCCCACACCAACCATAGACACCTTACAGATATCATCAGTTCCGGTAACTTCACGAGCTTTTAATTCTTCAGCCGTTGTGCGCAGAATCGTTAAAGCTTTCTGATAGTCGTTGCGGTGAACGGTAAAGGTAAAGTCCGTAGTACCGTCGGCAGATACGTTCTGGATAATCATATCCACTTCAACATTCTGATCACTTACCGGAACCAGAATTTTCGAGGCAACACCTGGGATGTCAGGTACACCTTTAACGGTAACTTTGGCTTCATCGCGGTTAAAAGCAATACCGGAAATAACTGGATTTTCCACGGAGCTGTTCTCCTCCATTGTGATCAGGGTGCCGTCTCCTTCCTCAAAGCTGGAAAGAACACGGAGCGGAACTTTGTATTTACCTGCAAATTCAACCGAACGAATCTGCAGAATTTTCGAACCTAAGCTGGCCATTTCCAGCATTTCTTCGAAGGTCACTTTTTCCATACGTTGCGCCGACGGCACAACACGTGGATCAGTGGTATAAACACCATCAACATCGGTATAAATCTGACACTCGTCGGCTTTTAACGCTGCAGCCAGTGCAACACCGGTTGTGTCAGAACCACCACGACCCAGCGTAGTAATGTTGTTGTCTTCGTCGATACCCTGGAAACCAGCAACAACACAAACACCACCAGCGTCTAACTGCTGACGCATGGCATTGGTATCAATGTCTTCAATACGGGCTTTCATATAGGCGTTGTCAGTTTTCATACCCGCCTGCCAGCCGGTGAAAGAACGGGCATTAATGCCACGCTTCTGCAAAGCCATAGATAACAGAGCAATGGTGACCTGCTCACCGGTAGAGACCAACACATCCATTTCACGTGGAGTCGGGTTGTCGGAGATATCATTTGCCAGGCCAATTAAGCGGTTGGTTTCACCACTCATTGCCGATACTGCAACCACGATCTGATGGCCAGCATCATGGAAAGATTTCACTTTATCCGCGACGTGTTCGATGCGTTCGATGGAACCAACGGAAGTACCGCCGTATTTCTGTACGTATAACGCCATGATAATTCACTGGGTCGACTGATTTTAAAGGGCGCTAATTAAACACTAAATGCCCCATTCAGAAAAGATTTGGCTGGAATTTAAGCAGTGTTCAGGCGAATTTCAGTCAGGAAAACTGAGTTGCAGCAAAAAACCGGGTTGCAGACCGGTTTACAAACAGATGCCAGACAAACAAAAGCCGCGTTATTCACGGGGAATAACGTGGCTTTTTATCAGCTTAAGAGCTTGGGCTAACCGGGTGGAATTAACCCAGTTGCTCCGCGGCCCAGCTTTCAAAGGCTTCAAGCGCCTGGTCGATACCTTCCGGCTTCTGACCACCCGCCTGAGCCATTTCCGGCTTACCACCGCCACGACCATCAACGTATTCGGCTACGGCTTTTACCGCATCACCAGCTTTGGCTTTACCAATCACATCTTTGGTCGCACCCGCCAGCAGAGTTACTTTGCCGTCATTATCGGCAGCCAGCATAATCAGTGCAGAACCTAGCTTGTCCTTCAGACCGTCCATAGTGGTTTTCATGGTTGGAACATCGGTGCCATCGATACGGGCTGTCAGCACTTTTACACCAGCGATGTCTTTTGCCTGGGATGCCAGATCGGAACCCGCAGAGCTGGCCAATTTGGCTTTCAGCGCTTCGATTTCTTTTTCCAGCTGACGGCTGCGCGCCACCAGTTGTTCAACTTTGTCACCAACGTTGTCAGTGCTGCCTTTAACCAGACGAGCGATACCACTCAACGCCGCTTCTTGTTCAGCAACAAAATCCAGTGCCGCCTGACCAGCAACCGCTTCAATACGACGAACACCCGCTGCTGCAGACGCTTCGGTCGTAATCTTCAGCAGACCCAAGTCACCAGTACGCTTGGCGTGAGTACCACCACATAATTCAATCGAGAATTGCTCAGCACCCTCACCGGTACCCATCGACAGCACGCGAACTTCGTCGTCGTATTTCTCGCCGAACAGCGCCATTGCGCCGCTGTTTTTCGCGTCGTCGATATTCATCAGCTTGGTAACCACTTCGCTGTTATCGCGAATCTGGTCGTTCACCATGGTTTCAACCGCTGCGATTTCTTCTGCCGTCATGGCTTCCAGGTTGGAAAAGTCAAAACGCAGTTTGTCGTAGGTTACCAGCGAGCCTTTCTGAGCAACGTGTTCACCCAGAACCTTGCGCAGTGCTGCATGTAATAAGTGAGTTGCAGTATGGTGCAAGGTGGTTGCTGCACGTTTTTCTGCGTCCACTTCGGCGGTCAGCTGATCGCCAACTTTTACGCTGCCTTCAACCAACACACCGTGGTGTACGTGGTTGCCGTCTTCTTTGGTGGTGTTTTTAACCTGGAAAACCACACCGTCGGTTTTCAGGAAACCGCTATCACCGGCCTGACCACCACTTTCACCGTAGAACGCCGTAGCATCAAGCACCAGCAACGCTTCGTCGCCAGCATTCAGTGCATCCACTTTTTCGCCGTCTTTAATCAGCGCCTGAACAGAACCTGTGTTGCTCAGCTGGTCGTAACCACAGAATTCAGTTTCACCATCCAGACCTAAGCCACCCGCCGCTTTGGCTGAGAAGTTACCGGCTGCACGGGCGGTTTCACGCTGATGAGCCATGGCTTTATCAAAGCCTTCTTCATCAACTTTCAGATCTTTTTCACGAGCGACGTCAGCGGTTAAATCCACCGGGAAGCCATAGGTGTCGTACAGCTTAAATACGGTTTCGCCAGGAATGGTGTCGCCTTCCAGCTTGGCAATGGCATCGTTAAGAATGCCCATGCCTTTATCCAGCGTCTTAGCGAACTGCTCTTCTTCCAGTCGTAATACTTTGGATACCTGATCCTGCAGCTTCACCAGCTCAGGATAAGCTTCACCCATCTGCTCGGCTAATGCCGGAACCAGTTTATGGAAGAAACCCGCCGGTGTACCCAGCATATGACCATGACGTACCGCACGACGGATAATACGGCGTAATACATAACCGCGACCTTCGTTCGATGGGTAAACACCATCAACCACCAGGAATGCAGTTGAACGAATATGGTCGGCAATTACACGCAGGGATTTGTTTTCAGGATCGGTACAACCGGTAACGTCACCCGCCGCTTTTAACAGCGCCTGGAACAGATCGATTTCGTAGTTGGAGTGAACGCCCTGCATAATCGCCGAGATACGCTCCAGACCCATACCGGTATCCACCGATGGCTTCGGCAGCGGCTGCATTTCACCGTCTTCGGTACGGTTGAACTGCATAAATACGTTATTCCAGATCTCGATAAAGCGGTCGCCGTCTTCTTCCGGCGTACCTGGCTTACCGCCCCAGATATGTTCACCGTGATCGTAGAAAATTTCGGTACACGGACCACAAGGGCCAGTATCACCCATTTGCCAGAAGTTATCGGAGGCGTATTTTGCACCTTTGTTATCACCGATACGGATAATGCTGTCCGCCGGGATACCGACTTCTTTGTTCCAGATGTCGAAGGCTTCGTCATCTTCAGCATAAACCGTTACCAACAGCTTTTCGGTTGGCAGATTCAGCCACTGGTCCGACGTCAGGAATTCCCAGGCGTACTTGATAGCATCGTGCTTGAAGTAGTCGCCAAAGCTGAAATTACCCAGCATTTCAAAGAAGGTGTGATGACGCGCGGTGTAACCCACGTTTTCCAGGTCGTTGTGCTTACCACCAGCACGCACACAACGCTGTGATGATGTGGCACGAGTGTAGCTGCGCTTATCCTGACCCAGAAAACAATCTTTAAACTGCACCATACCGGCGTTGGTGAACAGCAGCGTTGGGTCATTAGCCGGAACTAATGGGCTTGAAGCCACCACTTCGTGGCCTTTGGAAGCAAAGAAGTCTAGGAACTTCTGACGAATCTCTGAGCTTTTCATACGGTGCTTAAATCCGAACGGACAAAATAAAAGCGGGAGTATAGCGGTTAGCCCCGGTGTATCGCCAGCCAAGCCGTAAGGGGAACGCCAATTTGCCGGATAAAACTCCGGTTATTTAACCGACTGTTGCTTCAGAACAGGACTTATCTCCAACACAGACAAGCGATACATTAAAAATCATTGACATAACTAAATAAGAATACTCTAATTTTAGAATTATCTAATTCAACTGGAGTAACACAATGAATGTTGATCGCTTAATCTTTGCCATTGCTGGTATATTCATTCTGCTGAGCATCACCCTTTCGCAATTTCACAGCATCTACTGGTTGGGATTTACCGCATTTGTCGGAGCCAATATGTTCCAGGCAGCGTTTACCGGCTTTTGTCCACTGGCGATGATTCTCAAGAAGCTGGGGGTTGAGCCTGGCAATGCATTTAACTGAATTACGCAGCCATGACCGATCAGGCTATTAACAAATTACTTGGCCTGATCACACCTACTCAGCTTGCGGTGGCTCTCTATAATCGCGGCCTTCACCATGAAGGTTGTGTTTATGCTTCGTAAGCTTTTTTCGTTATCTGGCGCCATTGTTCTTTCTTTAATACTGCTCTGCAACAGTGCTTTCGCCAGCTCAGATGCTGCTCTTCAAGCGGCTTCCTGGACACCTTACCCGGAAACCCTGAGCCAGTTCGATTACAGCGGAGACAAGCTTAAACAGCATTGGCCAGAGCTGACCAAAGCAACCTTCATCGATTATCCCAGTGCAGACAACCTGAAAAAAGAAGCACTGCAATATCCAAAGCTGATGGAATATGCTCAGCAACAGGCACAGCGCAGTGATGCCCACCCCGCTTTAAAAGCGGCAGCAGCCGATAATTTTGAGCCTCTGGCAAGCGAAGTTCAGAATATCTGGCGTCTGCATTTTCAGGGCGATTTTGAGCAAGCTTACAAACTCGGTCAGAAACTCGGTCCGGCGGGCCTGATTCCGGCGCTCTATTCCCGTCTGATGCACACCGCGCTGATTGAAAGCGATGAAGCCAAACGCCTGGCGGCTTACCGCGAAATTTCAGTGCTATCAGAAGAACTCTTGCCACTGGCACCCGACCATACCTTTTCCCTGTTTGGCCTGGCCTACGCCCACGCCAGGGAACTGGAGTTACTGAGCACATCTGCCGCCGCTTCAACCGATTACCTGAGTAAAACCCGGGATATGCTTGAGCAACTGCAACAGCGTTATCCTGAACGCGCCCTTTATCCGGCCATGTTAGGTGGTTTACACGCTGGGGTTGTCGAACGTGTCGGTTCCTTTATTGGCAATATGACCTACGGTTCGAGCGAGTCTGGTGCGCTGGAAGAGTTCAGTCGCGCATTAGAACTGGAAAGTGCAGTGCCGGTTATTCTTAACGAATATGCTACGGCACTTGCACGGATTGATGCCGACGACTTCGCCAAAGAAATCACCCAGGCATTAACTCTGTGTAGCCAGTTACCGGTTTACAGCGCAGAAGAAGCATTAAACCGGCAGGCATGTCAGAATAAGCTTTCTCTGCTGTTAGCCTCGGATTAATAATGACTTTGCCTTTTGCCGCTGAAATAGCCACACCATTACTGTTAATTGCACTGGTCGTAGCCGCAACCCTGCTGATGCTGCAGCTGGCAGTTGGTCCGTTTGGCCATATGAAGTTTCTTCACCTCCATCAGGCCTATATCAAACAACCCAAAGCTCTGCGCTACCCGATTACTACGATGGCAGTGATTGTTATCGTGCTGGCAGTTTCCCATCTGCTGGGCATCTGGGGCTTTCAACGCTGACCTTGCTGACTATTAACGGTTCGCAAACCAATATAAAAGAGGAAAGGATGTCCAGTTATCTCGATCCGTTATCCAGCACCGCTGTGCTGGTCGATAACGCAGGTATTAATCTCGAAGTTCATGATTTCGGCCCTAAATCCGGCGAGCTGGTGATTTTATTACATGGTTTTCCAGAGTGCTGGGCGGCCTGGCGTCACCAGATCACACCGCTGGCGACCGCGGGCTACCGTGTACTGGTGCCAAACCTGCGTGGTTACGGCAAAGGGGATAAACCTGCAAAGCTGATCGACTATCGCATCGATCAGCTGGCAACCGATATTGATGCACTGCTGGCGTTTGCAGGACAGCAGAAATGCCATTTAGTTGGCCACGACTGGGGCGGTGGTATCGCCTGGTGGTATGGTATTCATTCCTCAGACAAGCTGCACAGCCTGAGTATTCTTAACGCTCCGCACCCTCTGGCCTTTCTTGAGGTGCTTAAAAAGAACCCGCTTCAATGGCTGAAAAGCTGGTATATCTTTTTCTTCCAGCTGCCCTGGTTGCCGGAAAAATTAATCTCACTGTTTAATTTTAAACGCCTGCGCGACACCTTAACCAAAACCTCAAATGAAGGCTCTTACGATCAGCGCGATATCGACATGCTGACACACACCTGGAGTCAACCCGGCTGCACCAAAGCCATGCTGAATTATTACCGTTGTATGTTACGGGATATCCAGCAGCCCCAGGCTCCGGCCATGGTTAGCGCACCGAGCCAATTATTATGGGGCGAGCAGGATCTGGCTTTGAGCCTGCCGATGGCAGAATTGAGCGTGAATTATTTAGCCAATGGAAAGCTGGAGCGTTTTCCTGATGCCAGCCACTGGCTGAATCATGACAAGCCGGAAGCCATTACCGCAAAATTGTTACGCTTTTTTGACCAGCACTCATCCAGCTAAAGGAGCATTGTATTAAATTCTGAAAAGTGGCCACAAATGACCAGTTTGTCCGTATAATGCGTGCAGTTTTTTCACTTTTTCATTCACTTTTCGGAGTTCGCTTATGCAACGTATCGTCATTGTTGGCGGTGGCGCAGGCGGATTGGAACTGGCAACCCAGCTCGGACGCTCATTGGGGCGTAAGGGCAAAGCTCAGGTTGAGCTGATTGATGCCAATCCAACCCATCTGTGGAAACCACTGCTGCACGAAGTCGCCACCGGCGCTTTGGATTCAGGAATCGACGAACTGAACTATCGCGCCCATGGCAAAAAGCATGGCTTTAACTTTCAACTCGGCCGTATGTCTGGCCTGAACCGGGAAACCAAACAGATCATTCTGTCGCCGATGTTAGACGACCAGGGCGAAGAGGTTCTGGCTGAACGCAAGGTCAGTTACGACACTCTGGTACTCGCCATTGGCAGTGTGACAAACGACTTCGGTACAGAAGGCGCCAAAGAGCACTGCATCTTTCTCGATAGCCGCAAACAGGCGGACAAATTCCACCAGACCCTGCTCAATGAGTTCCTACGTGCCAACGCAAAAGTGGGCGACGATGAGCAATTACGCGATCTGGAAATTGCCATTGTTGGCGCCGGTGCAACCGGTGTTGAGCTGTCAGCTGAACTGTATAACACCGCTGAAGAGCTGGTGAGTTACGGCATGAAGAACCTCAAAACCGAGAATCTGAAGGTCACTCTGATTGAAGCCGGAGATCGCATTCTTCCGGCGTTGCCAGAGCGTATTTCTGCGGCAGCAACCAAGGAATTGGAAAACCTTGGCGTAACCGTTCGCACCAATACCCTGATTACCGCAGCAACCGCAGAAGGGTTTGAAACCAAAGACCAGGGGCCCATTAAAGCCCGGTTAAAAGTCTGGGCGGCTGGCGTTAAAGCGCCCGAGTTTATGAAAACTCTGGGGCTGGAAACCAACCGAGCGAACCAGATTATGGTTAACCGTCATCTGCAGACCGAAGACGATGCCATTTTTGCCCTCGGTGACTGTGCCTGCATGCTGCAGGACGATGGTAAACCGGTACCACCCCGCGCTCAGGCAGCACACCAGCAAGCCAGCCACTTATTTAAGGCATTAAAAGCGCGCCATAAAAATAAACCCATGCCGGAGTTTATTTATAAAGACAAAGGGTCGCTGGTATCACTCAGCCGCTACAGTACTGTCGGGAGCTTAATGGGGAACTTAACCAAAGGGTCAATGATGATTGAAGGTCGTCTGGCGCGTCTGGTTTATGTATCACTGTACCGCCTGCATCAGATTGCACTGCACGGCTACTGGCATACGCTGCTGCTGACGCTGGTTGGCCATATCAACAAGGTCATCAGACCTCGTCTAAAACTGCATTGAGGTCTGACTTTTCAGCCTCGGGCGCTAACGTCAGGCGATATTCGCCTGGCGTTTTACCGGTCCAGCGCTTAAACGCTTTGTAGAAGGCGCTGGGCTCGGTATAACCCACCATAAATGAAATCTCATACAGCGGTGTTGCTTCATCTCGGATCAGCTTCATGGTTAATGCCTGACGTGCTTCATCAAGCAGATTCTGGTAGGACGTACCCAATGCTTTTAAACGTCTTTGCAGGTTACGCACACTGATATCCATGCGTGCAGCGACAACTTCCTGACTGACGTTACGTTCCAGCAAACACTGCTCCAGTGTCTCTTTCAATTCGTCATAAATCGCCAGATATTCACGGAACTTCTGATCGTCCTTTTCCACTTCACGTAAGGTATGACGAAAAACGGTGGCGTTATGCGCCGGGTTTTGTCGCTGCCAGGCCGGTAACTTGATCTCCAGCGCAAAGCCTTCATCTGCAACAACCGGCACCAGCAGCAGCTCTTCCATTTTGCTGTGATCCGCAATATGCCAGGGAAGATGAAGTGATAATTCGCCCGCTTTCAGCGTTCCGGCGAGAACACCGGCAATCGCACGTGACAAACAAGCCAGCGCCATCAGCAGCTGACAATTACAGTCAGAACTTTCGGCAGGTACGATTCGGACAACCTGAAATTCATCACGTGGCTCCAGTTCGAACTGCACATTGCCAACGGTCAGGTGCGTGAAGCGAATACACTGGGGCAGGCTTTTTTCCAGCGTTTCACCACACGCCAATAATCGGGTAAGCGGCAGGTTCTGTTGCGCCAGGTATTGCCCGGCCTGAACCACCAAAGCTTCACCAAAGCCTTGTTCAATCAGGTATTCATGAACGCCAGACAGGCGTTCGGCTGCTACCCAGCGCGGTAATGGCTGAGTGGCATCAATATCAAGTACCTTCCAGATCGGGTTAATATCGATATTGCGGCTATCCCAAAAATTCAGCAAATGCTGAAGTACCACGACATCAACCTGTACAGTCGGGCTCATATCCCTCCTCGACACGGAGCTATGTTTATTGTTTTAAGACTTCCGATGAGTGCAAACACCGCACTAAGCCCACTTACCGGGCGAGTTTGTTAACCGGTGCGTTTTATGTCAATAGACTGAGGCGACAGTGAAACAAATGTAAGGTAAAAAGATCACCCGAAGTTACAAAGAATGGATTATTGCGACAACAATTTCTGTGGGAATTATGCATTGCACCAGCCTGGTGCAAATATACAAATTTTACATTTCGTCCATGGCGTAAGCGATCTGATCACTGTTAAAACCACGATAAGCCAGAAAACGAAATAATTTTTGTTTTTTATTAGGATCAGATTCTTTCAACGAATTCGCTTTTTTTTGTGCAACGTCGAAAGCCAGTTGATACCAATCAACTTCTAAACTTTCCAGAGCCAGCAGAATAACATCATTGGCCAGACCTTTATCACGCATTTCCTGCTTTAAACGCATGGGCCCAAGACCACGCTGATAACGGCTATTCAGAAATGATTCGGCAAAACGCTGATCGGATTGCCAGTTACGCTGCTGAAAATCATCGAGTATTTGCTCTAATAATTCTGCATCGTCGCAACGTTTTTTTAATTTACGAAATAATTCAAGGCGGGAATAATCGCGACGGGACAATAAATCAATTATTGTCCGCCGCAATTCTTTTTCATCGAGAAACTCAGGCTTCTTCGGTTGCATCTGCACCTTCAGAATCAGTAGTTTCCGCAGGCAGGTTTAATAATTGAGCACGGATTTCGTTTTCAATTTCTTCTGCAATTTCCGGGTGCTCCTCCAGATACTTAGACGCATTGGCTTTACCCTGGCCAATTTTATCGCCCTGATAGCTGTACCAGGCACCGGATTTTTCAACCAGACCACACTTAACACCCAGGTCAATAACTTCACCCATGTGGTAAATACCCTGGCCGTACATAATCTGGAATTCAGCTTGTTTAAACGGTGGAGAAACTTTGTTTTTAACAACCTTAACGCGGGTTTCGTTACCAATAATTTCATCGCCCTGCTTCACCGAACCTGTACGACGAATATCCAGGCGAACAGAAGAGTAAAACTTCAGTGCATTACCACCGGTTGTTGTTTCCGGGCTACCGAACATCACACCAATTTTCATACGAATCTGGTTAATAAAGATCACCAGACAATTGGCATTTTTTACGTTACCCGTAATTTTACGTAGTGCTTGTGACATTAAGCGAGCCTGCAGACCAACATGAGAATCACCCATGTCGCCTTCGATCTCAGCTTTTGGTGTTAATGCAGCAACGGAGTCAACCACAATCACGTCAACGGCATTTGAACGCACCAGGCTGTCACAGATTTCCAGTGCTTGTTCACCGGTGTCTGGCTGAGATACCAGCAGACTGTCTAAATCGATACCCAGCTTTTCAGCGTATAACGGATCCAGTGCGTGCTCAGCATCGATGATAGCAACGGTTTTGCCTGCCTTTTGCGCCTGCGCCATAGCGGACAAACACATGGTGGTTTTACCAGAACTTTCAGGACCGTAGATCTCAACGATACGTCCCATTGGCAAGCCGCCTATGCCCAGAGCAATATCCAGACCCAGAGAACCGGTTGATACTGCTGGAATGGCTTCACGTGGCTGCTCACCCATCTTCATGATGGCGCCTTTACCGAACTGGCGTTCAATCTGGCCTAAGGCGGCATCAAGAGCTTTTTGCTTGTTAGCGTCCATAACAATTCCTTTAACTTTGTAGCTTTAAGACCAGCGGGTAAAACCCCGGTTCAGATCACTGTAAATTTAACCAGTATTTAACCATAGCTTTTTTTAAGCGCCAACCCCAAAACAGAAAAAATACTGGAAAGATATACAGGACTATTTATCAGTAGCCTCTTATGACGACAACCAGCGACACAAGCCTTGCACTCCGGCAACAATTGCCTGCTGCCTGACTTCACTGCGATCGCCGGCAAAACAAAAACAGCGGCTAACCTGATGACTTGCGTCTCCCCAGGCAAACCAAACGGTACCAACGGGTTTTTCATCACTGCCGCCGCCCGGGCCAGCAATGCCGCTGACCGCCACTGCCACATCACCAAGACTATTGTTTACTGCACCAGCAACCATCGCCCGCACGGTTTCTTCGCTGACAGCGCCATGACTTTCGATGATGGCAGGGGCAACATCCAGATAACGTACTTTGGCTTCATTTGAGTAAGTCACAAAGCCACACTCAAACCAGTTTGAGCTACCTGCCACATCAGTCAGCGCCGTTGCAATTCCGCCACCGGTACAGGATTCCGCCGTCACCAGTCGCATATCCCGGCTTTGCAGCATTTCTGCCAGAGAGTTTATCGAATCAATCAGTTGTGGCATGTATTTCTCCTTGAGAACAAAAGCTAATCACTTACAATTCTGTCCCTTTCGATTTGCGCTAAGCATCGTTTCAGCTATCAGCGATTAAGGACACCAGTCATGGCAGCTCAGCAGCCCACAAAATCCGCCCCGAAACACACACCTATGATGCAGCAGTACCTGCGTATCAAGGCCGATTTTCCTGACACTATTCTGTTCTATCGCATGGGCGATTTCTACGAATTGTTTTATGACGATGCCAAGAAAGCGGCTCAGCTACTGGACATCACCCTGACTGCACGTGGCAAGAGTGGCGACGGTCAACCGATTCCCATGGCAGGTGTACCGTTTCATGCAGCTGAGAACTACGTTGCCAAGCTGGTAAAACAAGGCGTTTCGGTGGCCATTGCTGAGCAGATCGGTGATCCGGCTACGGCAAAAGGCCCGGTAGAACGTAAAGTCGTGAGGGTTCTGACCCCGGGTACTCTGACCGATGAAGCGTTATTGGATGAACGCAGCGATAACCTGTTGGTATCCCTGTGCAGTGATCAGCAACGCCATGGTCTCGCCGTTCTGGAAATCAGCTCCGGACGTTTTTCAGTGATGGAAGTGGACGGACAGGAAGCATTGGACGCCGAGGTCGAGCGCTTACGCCCGGCGGAACTGTTATTTAACGAAGAAAGTCCTTACCCGGAACAAATCAGCGAGCGTGCTGGTGCAAAACGCATGGCCCCCTGGCATTTTGAATCCGACACCGCGCTGCGCTTATTGACCCAGCAGCTGAAAACCAAAGACTTACGTGGCTTTGGCTGTGAAGGAATGAACGTCGCTATCTGCGCTGCGGGTGCATTGCTGCATTACGCTCAGGAAACCCAGCGCAACGAACTGCCCCACATTCGTTCGTTGATGGTTGAACAACCGGATGACGCCATTGTGATTGATCCGGCCTCCCGCCGTAATCTGGAAATTGACATCAACCAGAAAGGCGACGATCAGCACACCCTGGCCTGGATTCTGGATAAAACCGCAACCGCCATGGGCAGCCGTTTATTAAAGCGCTGGCTGAACCGTCCGATTCGCGACAAACAACAGCTACAACAACGTCAGTCTTTTATTGGCCAGCTGCTGTCGAGCTACGCCTGGGAAGACATCAATCGGGCGCTGAAGCAGGTCGGTGACATTGAGCGTATTTTGTCACGAGTGGCGTTAGGTTCTGCCCGTCCAAGAGACCTGGCACGCCTGCGCGACGCTTATTCAGTACTCCCGGATATTCGCCAGCAACTGACTCAACTGGATACACCGCTGGCATGTAATCTGCACGAACGGGTACAGGAATTTCCGCAGTGGGTTGAACGTTTAACCAAGGCGATTATTGATAACCCTCCGGTTGTTATTCGTGACGGCGGTGTAATTGCCGAAGGTTATGATGCCGAGCTGGACGAGCTTCGAGGCCTGAGCGAAAACGCCGGAGACTTCCTGGTAAAACTGGAAGAAACGGAAAAAGAACGCACCGGACTCAACACCTTAAAAGTGGGCTACAACCGGGTTCACGGCTATTACATCGAAATCAGCAAATCTCAGTCAGACCAGGCGCCGACCGAGTACATCCGCCGCCAGACTCTGAAAAACGCGGAACGTTTTATCACCCCGGAGCTGAAAGAGTTTGAAGACAAGGCCCTGAGCGCCAAAAGCCGTGCTCTGAGCCGTGAAAAAATGCTGTACGAAACACTGGTACGCGATCTGGGCGAAGACCTGATTGCCCTCCAGGTAAGTGCTGCGGCATTGTCTGAGCTGGATGTGTTAACCAACCTCGCAGAACGTGCAGAAACCCTGCGCTTTGTACAGCCGGAGCTGGTTGATGAATCGGTTATGAACATTCAGCAAGGTCGTCATCCAGTGGTTGAGAACCTGATTACCGACCCGTTTGTCGCCAATAATACAGTCCTGGATCAACAACAGCGGATGCAGATTATTACCGGCCCGAACATGGGTGGTAAATCGACGTATATGCGTCAGGTGGCAGTGATCACGTTGCTGGCTTATATCGGCAGCTATGTTCCGGCCGACAGCGCCACACTTGGGCCAATTGATCGGATTTTCACCCGTATGGGCAGTGCCGATGATGTTGCCGGCGGCCGCTCCACCTTTATGGTTGAGATGACCGAAACCGCGAATATTCTGCACAACGCCAGTGAAAACAGCCTGGTGCTGATGGACGAAGTGGGTCGTGGTACCAGCACCTTCGACGGTTTATCACTAGCCTGGGCCAGCGCTGCTCATCTGGCAGATTCCATCAACGCTTTTACCCTGTTCGCGACTCATTACTTCGAAATGACGGGCCTGCCGGAACAGCACAGCAACGTTCGTAATGTTCACCTCAAAGCCACCGAACATGACGATAAGATTATTTTTCTGCACTCGGTGGAAAATGGCCCGGCAAGTCAGAGTTATGGCCTGCAGGTCGCACAATTGGCTGGTGTTCCGGGCAATGTGATCGACCAGGCCAAGGCCCAGCTGCTGCAGCTGGAACAGCAGTCTCCGACTGAAGTGAGCGTGACTGCGGTATCCAGTCCGATGGAAACGACAGTGCAGCCAGCAGCCTCTGCTGATACCGAGTTTCCAATGCAGGGTGATATGTTTTCCGCAATGCCGTCTGCGGTAGAAGAAAAGCTGGGCGAGTTAAATCCTGACGATTTAACGCCACGCCAGGCACTTGAAATCCTGTATAAATTGAAAGAATTATTATAAAAACCATTTATATACAGCGGTCTTTTTAGAACCAGACGAAAGGAACGTATAACCCTTTCGTCTGGTCGAACGCTTGCGACTCGGGCAACGCCTACCTAGAATTGCCGATTATTACTAAAAAAATCTCTGTGGAGCCCGTTGTTTTGGCGCACAGAATAAGCGACTGATGATTAGGAGAATGCCGCATGACATTTGTGGTAACTGATAACTGCGTTAAGTGTAAATATACCGACTGTGTGGAAGTCTGCCCGGTCGATTGTTTTTATGAAGGTCCGAACTTCCTGGTGATTCACCCGGATGAATGTATTGACTGCGCTTTGTGTGAGCCAGAATGCCCGGCTGAAGCCATTTTCTCGGAAGATGAAGTACCAGCGGGTCAGGAGAAATACATTGAATTAAATGCCGAACTGGCAGAAGAGTGGCCAAACATTACCGAGCAGAAAGATCCACTGCCGGATGCTGAAGAATGGGATGGCGTGCCCGATAAGCTTGAGCACCTGGAACGATAACTACCCTGTCGTTTTTGCTGATCAGCAGCCAATAAAAAAGCAGAACCATCCCGGTTCTGCTTTTTTTAGGTCATTCGAAAATCGTCTGACCCAACACCCTAAGTCCTTTTTACAACCTTCCTGGTCTTTACGCCTCCTGGCTCCTGACTCCTGTCAGGTAATACGGAGAGGAGTGTGCGGGCTCTGCTCCTGATTCGGTTTCGCCCGGCCTGTCGTCAGGCCTGGTAAACTGGTGTCGCTCAGGCTTCACCGAACAGAGTCATGGCATTCAGACCCTGCTTTTCCATAATTTCACGCAGACGCTTCAGAGCTTCTACCTGGATCTGACGAACACGCTCACGAGTCAGGCCAATCTCACGACCCACATCTTCCAGTGTGCTGGTTTCGTATCCGCGCAGACCAAAACGGCGTGACAGAACTTCGCGCTGCTTCTCAGGCAGCTCTTCAATCCACTGATCCAGATTGGAGTGAATATCCTGGTTTTGTAATTCTTCGCTTGGGTCAGAAACACGATCATCAGCGATGGTGTCGAGAATCGACTTGTCGGAACTTGGACCTAATGGTGTATCAACTGACGTTACACGCTCATTCAGCTTCAGCATGCGCTTAACGTCTGCTACCGGCTTTTCAAGCAGTTCTGCAATCTCTTCTGCAGTTGGCTCGTGATCAAGCTTCTGAGTCAGCTCACGAGCAGCTCGCAGGTATACGTTTAATTCTTTAACAACATGAATCGGCAAACGGATGGTACGGGTCTGATTCATGATCGCGCGCTCGATGGTCTGACGAATCCACCAAGTCGCGTAGGTAGAGAAACGGAAGCCACGTTCCGGATCAAATTTTTCTACCGCACGGATCAGACCCAGGTTGCCCTCTTCAATCAGATCCAGCAGTGATAAACCGCGATTAACATAGCGACGGGAAATCTTAACCACCAGTCGCAAGTTACTTTCAATCATGCGGCGGCGACCCATTTCGTCGCCTTTACGGGCCAGACGTGCGTAGTGCACTTCTTCTTCTGCTGACAGCAATGGCGAGAAACCAATCTCGTTCAAATACAGCTGTGTTGCGTCCAGCGCTTTATAGGATGTGTCCGCCGCAAATCGCTCATCGGATTTGTCGTTGGAGTCTTCTGAGTTTGCTTCTACCAGCGCCAGAGCGTCTACATCTTCGAAAACGTCTTGTTCACGCAATTCACGTTGTTGTACTGCCATGTCATTACCCGCCTTTTTGGTTATCGTCCTGAACCTGAACCGAAACAGGTTTCATACCAGAACGATTGATTATTTTTTATCCGCTCTGGTCCGGTTATCGGACGTATTACCCAGGGTGTTTGGGTAAGTGGTTGAGCGGATCAACCGGCTTGCCATTTTTCCGGATCTCAAAGTGAAGTTTCACTTTGTCGGTACCAGTAGATCCTATTTCGGCAATCTTCTGGCCAGCTTTAACAACGTCTTGTTCACTGACCACAATGCGACTGGTGTGGGCGTAAGCGCTCAGGTAAGTATCGTTATGTTTGACGATGACTAAGTTCCCGTAACCGCGTAAGCCCCGACCCGCGTAAACCACGGTGCCAGCCGCTGCTGCCAAAACAGATTCTCCCAAAGACCCGGCGATATCAATCCCCTTGTTGACCGGCTTTTTGGTCGAAAAACGACCTATTAAACGACCGTTCAGAGGCCATTTCCAGTCAGCAGAGGTCGCACGGACTGTCTTCATTGGCGGCTTATGACTGTTTTTAGGTTTTACCTTAGGACGAACTTTGTTTGTAACGGGTTGTTTTGACGTTTTTTCGACAGTCGGCCTTTTGGCTAGGGCAACCGGCTTAGGCTCAAAATCGATGTCAATTTTCTGACCTGGATAGATAGTATAAGGCTTAGAAATCGAGTTAGCGTTTGCTAACTGCCGGACATCTAGTCCATAGCGCCAGGCAATGGAAAACAAAGTTTCACCTTTGCTAACGCGATGGAAACCTGACGGCATTTGTTCTTTACTGAACTTTCTTTCAACTGACACAAAATCGCGGCTGGAGATACACCCTGTTACGAGTGTAACTAACATGACTAATATGACAGGGGCCGTTATCTTCATCATTGCCTACAGATGGTTGTTTTTTGACACTCAAAAATGACAGCTTTTTGAGTAGCTAAGTTTTAACGCTTCTTTTTAACTTTTTGAATCTAAAACGGATTTATATATTCCAAAGTTATCTAAAAAAAACAGTTTTTTTTACGCTGTTATCGCTTGAACACGCTATCAATACGCTCAGATACAAAAAAGCGGCAATTGTCACTTGCCGCTTTCAATATTTACTGAACACTCGTTTGTATATTTAACCAACAGGTGCTACCCGATTATTCACCGCGACTGGCCACTTTTTCCATGATCAAGACCATAGCCGCCCCGGCAATCATCAATAAAACAGCGGCAATAAGCATGTCAGATTGCTGCCCCAGCGGCAAAATATTGTCCTGAATAAAGGGCACTTCCTGTCCTTTTGAGTTCAACCGGGTGCTGATGGTCTCTTTCCAGGGCCAGACTTTGACCAGCGATCCCAGCATAAAGCCGGTTAAAAGTGCAAACATCAGGTCTTTATAATGATGCAAACACCAGCTCAGAAGGCGCGAGAACACCAGTAATCCAACTCCTGCACCTGCAGCAAATACCGCCATAATGCCAAGATCCAATGCTTTAACCGCCCCCAATACCGGTTCGTACAGGCCCATCAGCAACAAAATAAAGCTACCTGAGATCCCTGGCAGAATCATGGCACAGATAGCAATGCTGCCAGCACCAAAGATAATCAGCGTTGTTGGCGTAACGGACGAAGGCGATGCCAGGCTAATACCGGCCGCAATGACGATTCCCAATACCAGAGTCGCAACCTTGCTCAGATTCCAGCCCTGTATCTCTTTACCGATATGCCAGCTGGAGGCGACGATCAGACCGAAGAAGAACGACCACAGCAGCTCAGGCTGGGTCAGTAATAAATGGTGTAAGACTTTGGCCAGAGACAACAGAGCTAACAAAATACCGCTGCCCAGTACCAGTAAAAAGGTGCCGTTGATTGACTGCCAGGCGGCCTTTGGGCCTTCCTTAAACAGCGTACGAAGCGCATCCAGATTGATACTCTTGATTGAATCCAGCAGTTCGGTATAGATGCCGGTGATAAATGCGATGGTTCCACCAGACACACCTGGAACAACATCCGCTGCCCCCATGGCAATGCCCTTCAGAAACAACCAAAGGTGTTTCATAGCGTTTCCTTTATATAGAAGTAAGAAATTATTGGTTTGGCTGGTGCGGATTAACGCTGTACGCCGGATAAAAACGGAACAAAGCGCGCAGGTTCAAGAACCTTACGGGCAAAATGATCTCCACGGCGGGTAATCAGCACCAGTTTTTGTTCCTCAGTACCGACCGGCAGTACCATACGTCCACCATCCGCCAACTGATCCAGCAATGATTGCGGCACTTCTTCCGGCGCCGCCGCTGCCAAAATCGCGTCATAAGGGCCATGTTCCGGCCAGCCCCAGGTACCATCCGATAATGCCAGCGTGACATTACTCATTTGTAACGCTTCGATGCGCAGGCAAGCTTTGTTGTGTAGAGCTTCGATACGTTCAACACTGTAAAGGCGCTCAACCAGCGGGCTCAGCACCGCCGTCTGATAGCCTGAACCGGTACCAATCTCCAGTACTTTGCCCAATGGCCCGGCCGCCAGCAGAACTTCGGTCATGCGGGCAACGGTGTAAGGCTGGGAGATGGTCTGGCCATTACCAATCGGCAAAGCCGTATCTTCATAAGCGCGATGCGCCAGCGCTTCGTCCACAAAGAAGTGTCGTGGCGTGCGGGCAATTACATCTAATACGTTGTCATTTTTAATCCCAGACTCACGCAAGCGCTCAACCAGGCGGTTACGGGTTCGTTGAGATGTCATGCCAATACCGGCGAAATATTGCTCGTTCACTGCCTATCTCACTCGCGGATCAGATCCTGAAAATGTTGTTCAACGTCAGACTGAGCACCATGCAGTGTCATGTCCATATGAATGATGCTGATCGATACTTTACCCTGTTCAATCGCATGAAAATCAGTTCCCTCACCGGCATCGGCTACGTCACCAGCTGCTGAAATCCAATAACATTCTTTGCCACGTGGGTTAGTAGTCAGCACCGGGTTATCTGAACGCTGACGATGACCCAAGCGAGTAATGGCATAGCCATTCAACTGCTCAAACGGACAGTCAGGCACATTGATATTAATGACCGAGTTCGCCGGCAGACTCAGCTGTTCAAAACGGGGGAGTAGTTCGATAACAACCTGTGCGGCGGTGACAAAGTGCTGCTTACCTACCAACGAGACGGCAATGGGAGTTTTATCGAGAAAGCGACCTTCCATCGCAGCAGCCACGGTACCAGAGTACAGCACGTCATCGCCCAAGTTGGCGCCGGCATTAATTCCGGAGATAACACGCTCACATTCACCATCAAAAAACGCATTCACACCCAGATGCACACAATCTGTTGGCGTGCCGTTCACACTGATAAAGCCATTATCCAGATGAATCGGATGCAACGGACGATCCAGTGTTAATGAATTGCTGGCACCACTACGATCACGATCCGGTGCAACCACATGAATCTGATGACCCTGTTGTTCCAATGTCTGGGCCAGGGTTTGCAACCCCGGAGCGTGTACACCATCGTCATTGGAAAGCATCAGTTTCATGGTTAATTCCGGTTTTAAAGGACTTAGTATTTGTTTACGACTTATTACTGGTTTGCGAATTACTGTTTTCAGAGGGTCCGCCGTCAATTTGCCAGACCGGCGTTCGCTCCAGTGGAGATAACAGCTCACGAATAACAGAGGTGGCATAATACCCACTTGGCAGAGAAAAACAGAGGGTTAAATCTTCACCACTGCTACCTTGCCAGGCCGGGTCACCACTGGCAGCCATCTCAGGAGCAGAATCTGCCCATTGCCAGGTCAGATTCTCCACAGCGGCAATCAGGGCACGTCGCTCCTGATTCAGGCCTTTATGCTCCAATCCTTCGCAGATATCGGCATAACGTTCCGCCACTTCCGTTTCCAGCACCAACACATCAGCGCTGGTCTGCAAACGACCGCGTCCCCACAGTGGTGCTGTGGCAATTGGCTGGCCGTTAAGTTGCTGTTCTGCAGCAATATCACCGTCTAACATCTGCGATTGGGTCTGCTGCTTGATTCGTGCAGCAACCACTTCGTTAAAAATCAGCGAACGCGCCGCCGACAGATAGATACTTTTTTTGCTGCGGTTTTTAACGGTTATCTCACCGGTCAGCATCTGACGAGACGCCTCGATATTGCCGCCGTTATGGCCAAAACGCTGTTCACCGAAGTAGTTGGGTACACCGCTTTGTTTAACCAGTTCCAGATTACGTTCCAGCGCGGCTTTGTCAGCACCATCGTTATAACTGATATCACGCAGACGAATTTCAAAGCGGTTACCCAATAATTCACCGCGACGTAATTTCTTCGAATGACGTTTTACCTGCAGGATTTTGATTTGCTCACCGTCGTCGTTCTTTTCGATAAAGGAAAAGTCCGGCTCACCATTTGGTAAACGCACCAGTGGTAAATAGATGCTGAACCATTGACGGGTAATGGCGTGGCGATCTTTTAAACCGGCATAACCCACGTCCATTTCTTTAACACCCACCAGATCTGCCAGTTGTTTGGCAATCCAGCCAGTGTTCACACCGTTTTTCTCGATTTCCAGCCAGATGTGCTCACCTTCTCCACAGGGCAATGCCTGCGGAATTTCGACCACACAAAAGTCCTGGTTGTGGCATTTCAACCAACCAGTGGCTCCGGTCTCTGGGTACAATTTTGGCCAGACGGGTAATGCAGATTCAGTCATTCAATTAATTCTTTATTCGGCTACCAGCAGCAAAGCGACAGCATGAGTCGAGATGCCTTCTTTACGGCCTTCAAAACCTAACTTTTCAGTGGTGGTGGCTTTTACGTTGACATCGTCGAGGCGAACGTTCAGGTCTGCGGCGATATTTTCGCGCATCGCCTGGATATGCGGAGCCATCTTCGGCGCCTGGGCAATAATTGTGATGTCGACGTTACCAACGCGGTAACCTTTATCGCAAATTAGTTCGACAACATGGCGCAATAGAACACGGCTGTCGGCACCCGAGTAGGCATCGTCGGTATCCGGGAAATGTTTACCAATATCGCCCAGAGCAGCCGCACCTAATAACGCATCGGATAACGCGTGCAGCGCAACATCACCATCAGAATGAGCGATCAGACCTTTTTCATAAGGAATTTGCACACCACCTAAGGTAACAAACTCCCCTTCGCCGAATTTATGAACATCAAAGCCGTGGCCAATACGCATAATCTGATCTCAGTGTTTAAAAAATTAAAAACGGAAAACTAGTTCCGGTAAAAGCTACCGTGATAAAAACAACTCGGCTAACGCCAGATCTTCCGGACGGGTGACTTTAATATTGTCAGCCCGGCCTTCCACTAATAACGGTTGCTGTTTTATCTGCTCCAGCGCCGACGCTTCATCGGTTACTTCCAGTTTATTCTGCAAGCAGAATTCCAGCGCTTGTTTTAACTCGCCATAACGGAATACCTGTGGTGTTAACGCGTGCCACAGTTGTTCACGTTCGACGGTATGATCAATGGCAATGGTACCGTCTGGCTGTTTAACACCACGCTTCATGGTATCGCGGGTTGGTGACGCTAAGATGGCACCACAAGCTCCGGTCTTTTCTGAATCGGAATTTTCCAATGATGAAAATAACGCATCCAGATCTGAGTGCTGCAAACACGGGCGAGCCACATCGTGGACCGCCACCCAGTCATCATCGGCAGCAATACCTTCCAGCGCTTGTAAGCCGTTTAATACTGAATAACAACGCTCGCTACCGCCCGGTGCACGAATAATACGTGAATCACTGGCGAACAAACTTTCCGGCCAATAGGGATCGGTTTCCGATAACACCAACACCAGTTGCTCAAACTTGGGATAACTCAACATCACCTGCAGTGTGTGATCCATTAAAAACTGGCCGTGCAATGGTAAATACTGTTTCGGTCGGTCAGCCTGCATACGACTGCCAACACCAGCCGCCGGTAAAATTGGCCAGAATTTTGGAGAATCAGTTTGTTGTGAAGTACTGGAGGTCATTTTTTCGCAGGATCAACAAATAGAATAAAGGTTTCACCTTTACGCACTAAACCGAGATCTTCGCGCGCTTTTTCTTCGAGAATTTCATTCCCGGTTTTCAGGTCTTTAACTTCAGCCAATAACGAATCATTCTGATCTTGCTGAACTTCGTTATCTTGTTGCAGCTGTTCAATTTCCTGCTGCAATTTTTCACTGGCAATCAGACCGGTATCGTCAAACCACAAACGATATAAAAGGATCAGCAATAAAGCTGCTGGGATAAGTGTGTAAATCAACCAACGCATACGCCCTCCTTTCTTGTTGTTATGGTTTTCTCGAATAATAAAAAAGAGGCTGCTTATTATTCTTAAAACAGCGACAGGAAGTCGCGGTAGGATCGAGGGCCATGGATGGCCCACCGATCCGGTGGCTAAGAATAATATGCAGCCTCTTTTACGATTTCAATCAAGCTCTGTTTCCGCTATCAGGATAAACCAGAATTTGTAAGCCGCCCGCATCGCAAGGCACGTCACTCGCTACTTCCCTGTAGCTCGCCCTTCGGGCAGCGACGCTGTGCAAAATTTGCATCCTGCAATTTTGTCCCTGTGCCTTCGATGCTCACGCAACATCCTGTTGCTGCTATTACAAACTCTGATTCATCCCAACAGCTAAACCAGAGAAGTCAGATGTTACTGACCTTTAATTTCTTTCAGACCATTATACGGAGCTTTAGCACCCAGCTGCTCTTCGATGCGCAGCAGACGGTTGTACTTAGCAACACGGTCAGAACGACACAGAGAACCGGTCTTAATCTGACCAGCACAAGTACCAACCGCCAGATCAGCAATAGTCGTGTCTTCAGTTTCACCGGAACGGTGAGAAATCACAGCGGTGTAACCCGCGTCTTTTGCCATCTTGATCGCTTCCAGAGTTTCGGTCAGAGAACCGATCTGGTTGAACTTGATCAGGATAGAGTTAGCGATGTCTTTTTCGATGCCTTCTTTCAGGATCTTAGTGTTGGTTACGAACAGGTCGTCACCCACCAGCTGTACTTTAGCGCCCAGTTTTTCAGTTTGGTACTTCCAGCCATCCCAGTCAGATTCGTCCTGACCGTCTTCGATAGAAACGATTGGGTACTGGTCACACAGTTCAGCCAGGTAGTCAGAGAATTCTTCTGCAGAGAATACTTTGCCTTCGCCTTTCAGGTCGTACTTGCCGTCAACGTAGAATTCAGAAGAAGCACAGTCCAGAGCCAGAGTAGTATCTTTGCCCAACTCATAACCAGCGTTTGCAACAGCTTCTTTAATAGCGGCCAGAGCATCAGCGTTAGATGCCAGGTTAGGTGCGAAACCACCTTCATCACCTACTGCCGTGTTCAGGCCCTGAGAAGACAGAACTTTTTTCAGGCTGTGGAAGATTTCAGCACCGGCACGCAGCGCTTCAGCGAAAGTTGGTGCGCCAACTGGCTGAACCATAAATTCCTGAATATCAACGTTGTTGTCTGCGTGCTCGCCACCGTTAATGATGTTCATCATTGGAACAGGCATAGAGTACTGGCCAGCAGTACCGTTGATGTCAGCGATGTGTTCGTACAGCTCAACACCTTTAGCCGTTGCAGCTGCTTTAGCCGCCGCCAGAGATACAGCCAGGATAGCGTTTGCACCCAGGTTAGCTTTGTTGTCAGTGCCGTCCAGCTCCAGCATTTTGTTATCCAGAGCACGCTGATCAGTACCGTCCATGCCTACCAGTGCAGACTTGATGGTGGTGTTTACGTTTTCAACCGCTTTCAGGACACCTTTGCCCAGGTAGCGGCTCTTATCGCCATCACGCAGTTCCAGTGCTTCACGAGTACCGGTAGATGCACCACTTGGCGCACAAGCAGTACCAAAAAAACCACCTTCCAGAGTGACATCTGCTTCGATGGTTGGGTTACCACGTGAATCCAGAACTTCGCGTGCTTTGATGTCGATAATGTTAGCCATGCTATTTTAATCTCCGTAAAAAATTCTGCGTTGAGAGCTGGTCAGGCAGCTCTCAAAAATCGTTAGTCACTTATTCAGCTTGCTACTTATTTGGTCTGATCCAGAGCAGCAGCGATAAATGCTTTAAACAGTCCGTGTCCATCACGTGGTGTAGACGTAAACTCAGGGTGGAACTGACAACCCACAAACCAAGGGTGATCAACCACTTCAACTACTTCAACCAGATCGCCATCAATGGAGCGACCGGCAATGCGTAAACCGGCTTTTTCCAGCTCCGCAATCATATTGGCGTTAACTTCATAACGGTGACGGTGACGTTCAACAATCACGTCAGAACCGTAAGCCAGCGCGGTATTAGAACCTTCCGTCAGACGACACTCCTGACCACCTAAACGCATGGTGCCACCCAGATCAGAGTTTTCTGTACGGGTTTCAGTATTGCCAGAAGCATCGGTCCATTCGGTAATTAAACCAACAACCGGGTGCTGAGTGTCATTGCTGAACTCAGATGAATGGGCGTCGGACCAGCCAACCACGTTACGGGCGAATTCGATTACCGCACTCTGCATACCTAAACAGATACCCAGGAATGGGATTTTGTTTTCACGAGCGCACTGAACCGTGCGGATCTTGCCTTCCACACCACGATTACCAAAACCACCCGGAACCAGAATTGCGGCTTTATCTTTCAGGATATCAGTGCCTTTGCGCTCAATGTCTTCAGCATCGATAAAGTCGATTTTCACCTTCACTTTATGGTGAATACCGGCGTGATCAACGGCTTCGATAAGAGACTTATACGCGTCCAGCAGCTCCATGTATTTACCAACCATGGCGATATGAACTTCGCGCTCCGGGTTCAGCTTGGCATCCGCCACTTCAGCCCACTCGGATAAATCGGCTTCGTTGCAGCTCAGGTCGAACTTCTCAACGATATATTCGTCCAGGCCTGCTTTGTTCAGCATCGCCGGGATTTTATAAATAGTGTCGGCATCTTCCAGCGGGATTACCGCACGCTCTTCCACGTTGGTGAACAGCGCAATCTTACGCAGGGAAGAAGCATCAATGGTGTGATCGGAACGACAGATCAGAATGTCTGGCTGCAAACCAATGGTACGCATCTCTTTAACGGAGTGCTGAGTTGGCTTGGTTTTGGTTTCGCCTGCAGTAGCGATATAAGGAACCAGAGTCAGGTGCATCGACAGCGCGCGCTTAGAACCCAGCTCTACCTTCATTTGACGAACCGCTTCCAGGAATGGCTGAGATTCGATATCACCCACGGTGCCACCGATTTCCACCAGCGCCACATCAGCGCCTTCAGCACCTTCCAAGACACGACGTTTGATTTCGTCAGTGATGTGCGGAATCACCTGAACCGTGCCACCTAAGTAATCACCACGACGTTCTTTTGCCAGAACATCGGTGTAAATACGACCGGTGGTGAAGTTATTGCGACGAGACATCTTGGTACGGATAAAACGCTCGTAGTGACCTAAGTCCAGATCGGTTTCTGCGCCATCTTCGGTAACAAAAACTTCACCATGCTGAAACGGGCTCATCGTGCCAGGGTCAACATTGATGTAAGGGTCCAACTTGAGCATGGTGACCTTGAGGCCACGCGCCTCCAGAATAGCAGCCAGAGATGCTGAAGCGATGCCTTTCCCTAAAGAAGAAACAACACCACCCGTAACGAAAATAAATCGTGTCATAGAAGGTCCGCAGAACGAGAAGATAAATATAAAAATGGAAGACTCAGCAGGGTCGCTAACCTGTGTCGGTCAGAGTTGCCAAAGCTTCACTCAAGATGGGAGGGCAGGATACCAGAAGAGCCCCTGCGGGTAAATTTATTTGCGCGCTTTTTGCCCCTTTTCCCTCCCTTCAAAACAGCCTGTACCTGAGCGATCAGCGCGGATTCCGTTCATATTATGTTCATCCGCTAACACGATGATAACGGCTTGGTATTCACCGCAGAATCGACCGACCAACGAATTCCTGAAGTGGTGCAGTTTATCTGGCCATATTCAGTATAATGATTTTTATTAATTGCAAACTTCACGGACGAACCTATGCGCACGCATTTTTATCTACGCATGAGCTGCGCGATATTGCTCGGGGCGCTGAGCAGCGGCTGCAACAAATCCGATGACAAACCAGAAAATATCGCCAGCGAAGGTGTATCGCTGCGCATCCGGGCTGATTTACCCGTCGACCAACAGCAAGCCAGCGTCGCCGCTTCTGCCTATCTCAACGGCCAGCTTCGCCCGTTGGTTGGTGGCGATATTTTTTATGCCCGCAACACCAGCCAGCAGCGCGAACTGCGTTACACCGCCGATGTTCCGGGGCTGTATCAGAATTCGTTAGACGATAATAACAGCGGCACGGAAGTCATCATTGATATTCGCTTCGAACCCGACGTTGCCCGCAATCAACGTTGGTATCCCAGCGATCTGCTTAAAGTCGAGAGCCAGGCTGGCAGACTGGTTGGCTATTCCGCCCGTGGAGTTTTCCCGCCGTCGGTTCGCATCAACGAACCACTACCAGACACAACCTATCGCAGTCGCACAGACGAAGCCATCGTTAGCTGGAACACTACAAACGACAACTATCAGGCGGAAGTCATCAGCATCGCAGCCTGTCACTCCGGCGTGCATTCCAGCAGCTTCACCAAAAAATTTACCACTACCGATAATGGCAGCTTCACCCTTCAGCTGGAGCAAGCTCTGCCACAATCCGTTGAGGTGAAAGAAGACGTAAAACCCGGCGGCATATTTTTCCCGCTGTACCGCTCTCTCGGAGTGCCGTTTCTGGATATTGTTACCTTCGGATTGTTCAGCCTTAAGTCCAGTGTCACCCGCTCATATCCGATTGAATACTGCAATCTGGAGCTGAAACTCTTCCGTATTCAAATTGGGCAACTCGGCTCAGGGGTGAACGGAGGCAGTGTCACCATGAGTCGCAGCGACAGCGTTAATGTGAGGTATGAGCCATGAAGACGACATTCTGGATGTTGCTATCCACACTGCTAGCACCACTGGCACAAGCCGATACATTCCAGCTGGAGTTAGGTTGTTGTGGCGCTAATCAATCCACCAACGCCGATACCAAGCTCGAAAGTGACCAATACCTGAATATACGCGGCCGCTTTTCGATTGGTGACAGCTGGGGAGCAGAGGCTGGCCTTGGCGGATTTAATGACCTTCGATCAGAAACCCAGCGTGACAACGCCGGTGATTATTATCTGAAGTTTAAATCAAGAGAGCTGATGCTCGGGCTGTTTGCTTATTCAGACATCGGCCGTAACTGGCAAATTTCAGCCAGCGCAGGCTGGCTGAAATACCAAACAAACATAACGCTGCACGAGAGTTATCTGGATCTGCAGCCTGCAAAACAGCAGAAAACAGAAGAAGATGGCCAGGGCTATTACGCAAACCTTGGTCTGCGCTGGCGTTACAACCACTTGTTATCCATTGGTCCGGAGCTGATCTATCGCAAACAGAAAGCGTTGTTTTCCGGTAATCAGCGCGCCTTTGATCTGACGACCAAAGGGGCATTATTAACGCTGACTGCCACGTTCTGACGTCAGGCAGGCAGCGTTTGTTTGCGGCATTATTTATTCAGCTCTGGTACTTCTTCGGCCCTGCTATTTCTTCAACACCACACGATAACGTGGGCTGCCATTCTCCAACCGCTCAACCGCCTTATTAACGTCAGCCATATCAAAGACTTCCACTTTAGGTTCGATATCGTGGCGGTTAGCGAAATCCAACATCTCAGCAATCACCGCCGGGCTGCCCACAGGTGATGAAGACACACTGCGCTGTGCCCCCATTAACGCAAATACACTCACCGCTACCGGCTCCAGAACCGCACCTACAAGATGTAAGCGGCCGCGTGGTTTTAATGTGTTGATGTAGCTGTTCCAATCGAGGGAAACATTCACCGTCGACAGAATCAGATCGAAGCTGTACGCCGCGGTTTTTAATGCGTCTTTATCGCGTGAATCCAGCGTGTGATGAGCACCCAGTTCAAGTGCTTCCTGACGTTTCGATTCCGAAGAGGTAAACGCAGTGACTTCGCAGCCCCAGGCATTAAGAAACTGCAGCGCCATATGACCGAGGCCACCAATACCCACCACACCCACGCGGGCAGTTGGCTTCACATCAAACTGAACCATCGGGTTATAAACCGTGATGCCGCCACAAAACAGCGGGCCGGCTTTCTCGCTATCCAGACCTTCAGGTAACGCAACCACACTGGATGCCTGAGCGCGAACCTTATCGGCGAAACCGCCATGGCGGCCAACAATGGTGCCCTGAGCAGAACCACACAGGTTGTGATCACCTTCCATACAGGTCTGACATTCATTGCAATAACCGGCATGCCAGCCCAAACCAACACGATCGCCGACCTTGAATTTAGCGACGTGTTTACCGACGGCAGCAACTTTACCCGCCACCTCATGACCAGGAACAAACGGGTATTGCGTAATGCCCCACTCGTTATTCAGCATGCTCAGGTCACTGTGACAAATGCCGCAATATTCGACATCAATTTCCACATCGTGATCACCGAGAGGGCCCGGATCGTATTCAAACGGCTTTAGTTCACCACCCGGTTCGGTTGCGGCGTAGGCTTTAATCATGGCGATTCTCCTTTGTAATTATGAGCCACGGTATATCGGTTTACCGTGGCGAATGGAGAAACAATAGAAGGGTTAACGAAAGAATAAAAGTAACGGACTGTTGCCGTTTGACGTATTGCTAATAAAAGAATCAGCGTTTTGCCCAGGGATTCACCTTTTCGCCCGGCTTATCCGCAGCAGCCGGTTTCTGTTTGGCAGAAAAACCGGCCATCTCTTTCACAATGGTACTGATTTGCTGATTATCTTTGCCCTCTTTATAGGCAATAAATACCGCTTCTACCTGAGCACGTGCCCAGGGCGTTTTGCGTAAGAATTTCAGACTCGACTTAATGCTCGGGTCGGAACGAAAACAGTTAATCCGCACCCAGCCGGATAAGGTTTTCCAGCCATACTGATCCACCAGCTCATTCAGCAGCTTTTCCAGGGTAATCCCATGCAGATGATCGGTTTTGTTTGCAGTCACGGTTGGTCACTCATTCATAATAAAGAAGCAGGATTCTAACATCTTTATTGATCATCCTGAGCCAATTATCCGGCCACGGCCAATTGGTCGCCAATTGCCCTATCCAGCCACTGACAACAAACCTAGACTGCGGCCACAACAAAACCATCGTACCACTAGTGTTTTTTAATCGAACCTGATTCCAATAACTCCCAACTCGAATAACAAAAGGGATTTACTTATGAAAGCTGCTTTCTCACCCGTTCTGAAGCGCTGCCTGCTGGGTGCTTCAGCGTTAATCATGAGCGCTCAGGCGCTGGCCATGAGCGAAGTACCGGTTCCGGTATCGGATGACTACAAAGCCATGACCTTTAACCTGCGCGATAAAGAGCCGGAAACCGATGAAGGTAATCAAATCTGGAAGAATCGCTTTGGCGCAGTTATCCGTGGCATTGAACATCATAACCCGGATTTTGTTGGCACCCAGGAAGGTTATAACTCTCAGCTGGCATCGCTGGACACCGGCTTCCACCATGCTGGCGGCAAGATCGGCGTTTCAATTATCGAACTGTGGAATAACGCTGACAGCAAATTATCAGACACCTATGACCGCATCGGTCAGGGTGACGACGGCCTGACCATTGGTAAATTCAACGCCATTTATTACAACAAAGTGCGTTTCGAAGTACTCGAGCAAGGCAACCGCTGGTACAGCTTCAAAGAACTGAAAGACAATGCTCTGGCGGCAGCCGCCGAAAAAGGCATCGCTGAAATTGCCATTAATATCGGCACCCAGGCCGTACCGGTATTAAAAAACATTGCGATTGATTTTGGTGAATTTGAAAACCGCATGTTCACTTACGCTAAGGTTCGCGACAAGGGCACCAACCGCGAGTTGTGGCTGTTCAATACCCAGATGTATGAAAACAAAAAACCTGACGACGCCGGTCACAGTCTGATTATCACCGCAGCACGAACCTTTGCCATTAACCAGCTGCGTGAATTTATCTTTGAAAAAGCCATGGTCGACGGTGAACTGCAGCCGGTGATCCTGATGGGCAACTTTGGTGACAACTACCTCAACCTGCCAATGTCGATTGCATTGTCGGCACTAAAAAATGGCCAGGCAATCAATGATGATTTCTTTCGTTTAAATGCTCGTTGGTGGGCACTGGGTACTCTGCCGGATGACTCAGAAACCTTCCACAACTTCGGTGAAATTGAAGGGAAATTTGGCAAGCCGGTTTACCCGGTCGACTGGACCTACAGCGGCGGCAAAGATGCCCAGGGAACGGAGTTCCGTCGCGTCAGCTCCAGCATTGATAAAGACAAATACCTGAACTTTGCTAATGGCGAACTGGTGTGGCCTTCCGATCACTACCCAATCGTATCTGAGTACACCTTCTCTCAAGAATAATCACCACCGTGCGCAGGCCTTAATCAGGCCTGCGCCACCTTCACTGCAGCTGATCGTTCTGCTGCAATCGTTGGTTCGCACATCTTAATCATTCACTCGCTAGCTTGCGCCAGATCGTAAAACCTTCCTTGTTTAACCACCCCAATTTAAGCCATGCATACAGCAATTCCTGCCATTAAAGGAATTGCATTGTCTCTGACATATGGCTCAGCTAGCCTGCTGATTCCGAAATCGGAAGCTTTCGCATTATAAAAAACAGAAAAAGGATAATTTATGAACTCACTGCGTAATAAAGCGTCAGGACTACTCCTGTTCAGCGTTTTAACCTTTACCAGCGCGCCCGCCTCCGCTGGTTTTATCGACTGGCTGCGCTGGTTGTTTAAAGTACCACCACCGGTGGTAGAACCGGTTACTCCGGAGCCAACAGACCCGGGTGATCCGAATCAATATCCCGACGGCCTGCGTCCGGCTATTTTTGTTGGTAACAACTGGGATGGCACCATTGATGTGATCGACGGTGACAATTACGACTTACTCGGCCGTATTAACGGTATTCCGGATCGCCAGGAGCGTATGGAAGAAATCTGGAGTGACCCGGGTCGCCATATCGTTTTTCTTGGCATCCGTAACCTGATTGGTGAAGGTAACGACCAGTTTGTGGATGACATGTACAGCACCCCAGACGGTGAATTACTGATTGTCTCCCGCCCGAGCTTTGCCGACGTTGTAGCCATTGAACTGGCAACCGGTAATATCCGCTGGCGCAAAGAAATCGAAGGCAACCGTTCTGATCACATGGCACTGTCTCCGGATGGCGAACAGGTGGCCGTATCGGCTTCTACCGGTAACGTAGTGCAATTACTGAATGTACGTACCGGCGAAGAAGAAGCGCGTTTCCCAACCGGTAACTCACCACACGAAAACCTCTATTCGAAAGATGGTAAACGTATTTACCACTCCAGTATTGGTTACGTATTTATGCCGTTCGACGGCAAGCTGTTACGCGAGTCGACCCGTGGTCAACGTAAGTTCCTGGTATACGACACCGAAGCGGATGAAATCATCAAAGACTTCGACATCAAAGCCAAACTGGATGAAGCAGGCTTAGGTCACCTGAGTCCGGCGATTCGTCCAATGGCTCACACCAGCGACTTCCGCTTTTTCTACTTCCAGCTGTCGTTCCTGCATGGTCTGATCGAATTTGATATGGAAACTGAAAAAGTAACCCGTCTGGCCGAACTGCCAAACCTGATTCCTCACACGCCAAAAATCAGCTACGTAAACGACTCGGCTCACCATGGTCTGGCTATGAGCAAAGATGATAAGAAGCTGTGTGTTGCCGGTACGATGAGTGACTACGCGGCTATCGTTGATCGTGAAACCTTCGAATACAAAATCCTCGAAGACTTAGGTGAAAAACCTTACTGGGCTGTGACAGACCGCTCTGGTAAAAACTGCCTGATTTCCTGGAGCGCAACCGATCAGGTTTCGGTGATCAGCTATGAAACCGGAGAAGAAGTGAAGCGTATTGATGTGGGTAACCACCCGCAACGTGTACGTGAAGGTATGCTGAAAATTGACTGGACATCTTTATACTAATTAAAGACTGATAGTTAAATGCAGATAAAAAATAAGCCCCGGAATTTTATTGATTCCAGGGCTTATTTTTTATACAACTCCTCCACCGAATACGCCGCTTCCAGCGACCTTCTCTCAGCCTTAGTCATTCCTTTCACCACCAGCGCATACGAATTATCAATCATACGCTCCAGCTCGCCCATAGGTACTTCGCCATTCAGAATAACGGTGTTCCAGTGTTTTTTATTCATATGGTAAGCAGCGGTTACCGACTCAAATACATCACGTAATTGAATCGCTTCATCCGGATCACATTTTAAATTCATTCGGAAGTGATTGCCGTGCTCTTCGATTTCTTTGGCATTAGCATGCGATAACGTCGCAAACATTTTGTTTTTGACTTTCATCACCGCGACATCCGGGTAGAACGGAAAATCCTCCCAGGCTTCGGGTTTGGATAATAAATATTCGCGAATTTTTAAATGATCCATTTAAGAAGATTCCTGATAAGAAATTAAACGAGAGGATTAATTTTCAAAGCAGCCACAGGATGTGGCGGTAGGATCTAGGGCCATGGATGGCCCACAGATCCGGCGGCTGAAAAATAATGCTCTTGTTTGATTGCGCTATCGCCAGATAAAAGCCCGGCTACCCCTCAGCCGCAACTCGTTTCACTCGCGGTGTCAGCTGGCAAAATAATTCATAAGCAATGGTGTTACACAGACCGGCGATTTCATCCACATCGATATTGTCGCCCCACAACTCCACTTCACTGCCGACCTGAATATCCGCGTTTTCGGAAATATCGACAGTAATCATATCCATCGATACCCGGCCCACCAGCGAACAACGGTGACCTTCGACCAGAATCGGAGTACCGGAAGGTGCCTGACGCGGGTAGCCATCGCCATATCCGATAGCGACGACCGCAATGCGGCTGTCTTTTTCAGCGGTCCAATCACCACCGTAACCTACTTTTTCGCCAGCTTTTACGTCGTGTACGTGAATCACCTGTGACTTCAGCGTCATAACGCTTTTCAGGCCCAGATCGGCAGCCGATTGTTTAGCCAGCGGCGACGAGCCGTATAACATAATGCCCGGACGACTAACCGAACCGTCATCCTCCAGCTCTGCTGCCAGCTGGGTAATAGTAGCGGCGCTGTTGGAAACACTCAGAGGCAGTGACCAGTCCTGGGCTTTCATAACCTCAATTGCAGCAGAAAACGCTTCCGGCTTAGCCAGATCGGCATCAGCAAAGTGAGTCATCACATACTTCAGCTGCAGCTGCTCATCGTCATTAATCAGCGCTATCAACGATTCGGCTTCTGTTGCACGAATACCAAGACGATTCATACCAGAGTTGATCTTCAGCCAGACATCAACCGGCTTATCGAGAATCGCCAACTCACGTTCGACCAATTGCTGAGCATGATGAACAACAAGCTGGAGGTTATTGGCACTGGCGATCTGCCATTCTTCGGC
Organism: Bacterioplanoides sp.; assembly: GCF_965219715.1. Lineage (GTDB taxonomy): Bacteria > Pseudomonadota > Gammaproteobacteria > Pseudomonadales > Oceanobacteraceae > Bacterioplanoides. Next base: position 3,889,572 of record NZ_OZ244785.1, on the reverse strand, counting down.
ATCGTATGCTCCCTGCAACACCAGCACAGGGCGTTTAATTCCGGCCTGACGCAATAACAACGCTTCATCAACACAGGCAACAGCAAACCCATCGGCATCACCCAGCGCCCGGGCGCAGCGCACCATGCCATGGCCATAGCCATCGGCTTTGATAACTGCGTACACACTGCCTGGCGCCTTACTCTTGGCCAACAGGTAGTTCTGGCGGAAATTTGACCAGTTAATTAACGCATAAGTGGGTCGTGTCATATTGGTAGTCGCTTGTGGTAAAAGTAGTCGCCAGCGGCAAAACAGGTACAATAGCAGAATGACTCTGTGCCTTGTAACTTACTGCGTTATCAGGCAACTCTGGCCAAATACAAATAACCCCTGTTGTTGGAATCAAACTGAATGCCCAGCCATCCGCTGTTTACCGATAAAACCATCCCCCTGTCTGCCACACTGGCGGCCACCATTGGGCTGGAAGAAGCGGTGTTATTAACAGTACTCAACGATGCCGCCAGCTTGCAGGGACAGAGCCGGGCACGACTGCACAACCAGGCGTTACGTAATCAGCTGCCATTCTGGGATGATGTCTCGATCCGGCGGGTGTTGCGCAGTCTGATTGATAAAGGTCTGATTCAGGTGCAGGGCGATATCTTTCCTGATGGTGAAGGGCTGGTGTACCACTTTGGTCAGTTGCAGCAGTCACAACCATCTGCGGCAACATCCCAGACAGCCTTTCAGTCTGCGCGAACGACACACAACAACGCTGCCAATATTCCTACGCCGCACCAGCCGCTGAATAATCAGTGGCAACCCAGCTCAGACACGCTGAAGCGTCTGGAGCAACACGGCATCAACAGCGCATTTGCCATGTCGTTACTGGATGGCTTTATTCTGCGCGGTCAGGAACAAGGGGCCAATCGCAGCGACTGGAACCACCGCTTTTTCCAGCATGTAAAAAGCCAGTGGGTGTATACCCAGAACGATGCTGCGCGCCAGCAACAGCAGATGCAGCAACAGAAGTTCGGCAAGCACGCCAACCAGGCTGCTTTCAGCCAACAGAACAGCCAGCCCTCGCGTGATCGCAGCGCCTTTAACGTTCAGGCCGATGAAGCCAAAGCGATTGAAAACAACTGGCACCCGAGCCAGGACGCCTGCCAGATTCTGCAACGTGCCGGTATTGATCCGCAGTTTATTAATGATGCAGTGCCGGAGTTTGTGCTCTATTGGGCAGAGCGTGGCGATGCCTTTAAAACCTGGAACAGCAAATTTATTCAGCACGTACGCCAGCAATGGGCGCGCTACAGTGCGTCGGTAGAACACTCAACGGTACCAACCCGTATCGCAGAAAACTGGCAACCCGATCCGGATTGCTTTGATATCCTGTCGATGGGCCATATCGATCATCAGTTTGCTCACAGCCTGGTGCCGGAATTTGTACTCTACTGGCGCGATTCCAATCAGGTACACACCAGCTGGAACAGCCGCTTTCTGCAATATGTGAAACAACAATGGGCCAAACGCTTAGCTCAAACCAGCCATCAAGCTAACAACCCGGGAGAACAACATGGACAAAACACCCAGCACGCAGCTGCTCAACCGGGTTACACAACAGCTGAAGCAAGCGTCCAGCGACTCAAAGACACCAGCTGGTAATGGCCAGCCGGACGCAACGGTTGAACAGAAAGAAGCCATTAACCAGATTTTTGAGTTATTCCGCTTCAACTACCACAACCAGTTTTTAAAAGCGTTTCCCGACTACGACACCATGATCATGGCCAAGCGCCTGTGGTCACGTTTACTGGTGGAATACAGCGGTGAAGTGATCATGCGCGCCGCGGAAAAAGCGGTAAAAGAAAGCCGTTTTCTGCCCAGCGTTCATGAGGTGCTGGAACGTTGCGACAGCGCTGAGATTCTGGGTTTGCCCAATGCCTACGCCGCTTATATTGAAGCCTGCCGGGCGCCATCACCGAAAAAAGATTATCGCTGGAGTCATCCGGCGATATATTTTGCCGGGCGAGCCAGCGACTGGTATTTCATTGCCAATACAGCAGAAGAAAAGGCCTTCCCGGTATTTAAACGGAACTATGAGATTCTGTTAAAACGTATTCAGAACGGCGAGGAGCTGGAAATGGAGATTGCCAAAGCCATTCCACAAACCATTGAGCGGCCGCTGGATCACAAGGAACAAAAACAGCGTTTAGCTGCTCTGATAGACTCGTTATAATCCGTTAATGATAAATCGCCAACTTCAGACCTGCGGGGAATTATGTCCAAAGCCAATGCTTCAGAACCTCTGGTTTCGACTTACCACCTGTACCCGATCATCCAGTACTTCCAGCGCCAGGGCGTCAGCCAAACTGACGTTCTTGCCTCACTCGGACTGAGTTCCTTAGGGAAATCGCTGGCTGAGTTACCGGCGGTAATTCCGGTACGCAAGTTCTCTGAAGTGGGTCACAAAGCAAAAGAAGTCAGTGGTGACCCGCTGGTTTGTGTCCGCGCTGGCAGTGAGCAATCTTCCAGCGATTTTTCTCATCTGGCACAACTGGCGTTTAACTGCGAAAACGCACGTCAGGCACTGGAGCTCTATTGCCAGTACGTCAGTGTGTTTAATCAGGCGTTTCCGACTGAGCTGGCCTTCCATTCGTCGGTTGTCGATATGCCGATTGAAAATCCATTTTTCAGTGCTGAAGAAGCCGCTCCGATTATGGAATTACGGGCTGCCAACTACCTGCGTATCCTGCGGGTGATGACCGGTGAAATTCAACCGGACTTTGTGCAGCAGATTTATTTCCAGCATGCGCCGTCAGCCGACATTGCAGAATATGAGAAGCTGTTAAAAGCGCCGGTTATTTTTAACCAGAAAAAATCCGGCTGTAAGCTGCACAATTGGTTGCTGGATAAACCGGTTATTTCCCACAACCCGGAGCGCCTGCAAGGTGCCATCGAAGATGTGCTCAAGCAAAAAAACACCCTGGAAGATTATTCCGACGATTTATTGCTGAAGGTAAAAAGCGCGATCCGCAAAGGTCTGGAAGATGGCAGTTTCTCGCAAAAACAAATTGCCGAAACACTGGGTTTAAGCATCAGTACACTGAAACGTCGACTGGCATCCAAGCACAGTAAATTCCAGGATATGATTGATGAGGTGCGCGACACCGAAGTCAAACAGCTGCTGCGTACAACCAATATCAGCATTGAACAGATTGCTAAAAAAGTGGCCTATGCGTCGGTAACCGCACTCAATCAGGCGTTTAAACGGCTGAATAATATGTCGCCCAGCGAATACCGTCAGAAACATTCTTCCTGAATAAAAAAACGCCGCAAACTGCGGCGTTTTTTTATTTAAATCGTTCCGTTCTTACAACGGGCCCTGGGCTGGCAAACTGCGCTTACGGAAAAACTGATCTTCACTTTCACCGTTATAAAACAGCTGCTCCGCGGTCACGCTGGTGCCCTGGTTACCGTTAATCTGCAACTGTGCTTTTAACTGCGCCAGTGCGTTCGCATCACTGATCAGTTGCCATTGGCTGTCGTAGGCCTGCTCCTGCCAGTTTGCATCACAGGCGCGCAGGTAATCATCCGCTATTTTGTTATCTGCACACTGCTTCAGATACGACACCGCGCCAATACCGGGCTTAATTAAAGCAGCAACCACACTCAGGTTATTATCAAAAATAATACGCCCGGCAATACGCTGTTCTGACAATTGGCCCGCGCTGTTTTTACGCTCTGTCAGTGTTACTGAACGAATATTGGTGCCATTGGTCAGACGATCCTGCAAGGTGGAACGGATCTGTTTGATAAACTCAGAATCCGTCGCCGACTGATTCAGGTCGACCCGGGTTTTCGTACTGTCGATGCCCGGCTGCAAATTCACCAGAATACCCACCGAATCAATCTGCAATTCCTTCGCCGACTTCTCACTCACCAGGTTCGCAGGTAATGTCCAGCTGGCGAAATAGCTGTTATCGCCGTCATCAAAACTGGTTCTGACGGTACTGACAGCCTCGGCCGTAGTCACCTCTGCGGAGTGATTAAATACCTGCGCACGGATAATGCAGTCATAAAATACCGTTTGTGCCTGCAGGTTCTGAATAAACTGCAATGCGCTGTTGTTGAAGTTGGCCGCCTGTGGTGAAGCATTCCAGACATCACTGGCTTTACTGCAGTCAACGGCATCAAATTCGATCGGCTCAGCCTGAGTATCCTCTTCTGCCAGCAAACGGATGGTTGGCTCCGCGGTCGCCACTTTTTTCTGGCCTTGCGCACCATCCTGCTGAACTTCCGTGTCATTCTTACGATCAACCTGCAGAACGTGCCGCAGTGGCCGGGCAGGACCCGACGTTAATATATCGCCGGCAAATTTAGGCATGTAACCGCGATATTTTTTGTCGGAATCATCATCCGATCCGCAGCCATAAAGAAACAATGCACTGCTACAAGCGATAGCAGGCAATAACAGTTTGATTGGGGAACTCACATCTTACTCCGGTTGGAATCAGTCACCCAACGGTGCTGATCCTTATTATGTCATCTTGCGATTATTCAGCTCATATCTTAACCCAGGCTGAATCAACAAAAGGTGGCGTAATGTTACGGAATCATTAGTGTGATCTTTTATGACGGAGCCGATATTGCCCCGGTGTTTGGCCGGTCCAGCGATTGAACGCCCGGATAAAACTGGCGGGCTCACCATAACCCAGGCGTTCACTCACCGCTTCGACTGACAGCTGTGCCACGGTTAATAATTCAATCGCCAGAGTCTGACGAACATCATCCTGCAACTTCCGCAGACTGGTGCCTTCATCGGCCAACCGCCGGCGTAGCGTTCTCGGGCTGATATGAAACTGCTCAGCCATTTGCTCCAGCGTAAAGGACTGCGCAGCCTGACTCAGCATTTGCTGACGAATTTTTGCGACAATTCCCGTGTACGGCTGGCGCTGGTTCAAGATCTGCTCGCACTGCTGCAAACAAAACGCCGCGGTTGCCGGGTCGGCCTGGGGTAACGGTTGGCTGAGCCGATCCAGCTCAATACCAATACGATTTTTCTTACAATTAAAGTTCAGGCTTTTCAGAGCCGACACCGCAGAACCGGGAAGATTCGCATCCGTTAATAGCCGCGCTAACGGCAGTGTTGGCAGCGCGATATCAATCGCAACGTGCCCTGGGATATGCTCACCATAAATTTCCTGCATCAGACGCTGCGCTACCGCCAGGTGACGCCCTACCAAAAACGGCTGCAACCGCTCGGGAAAAGCCGCGGTATCAAATTCCAGCCATCCCATGCCAGTGTCAGAATCACCTTCCTGCGGCTGATAAAAGTTAAAATCCGCCAGTACAAAAGACAGGTCTAGGTACTTCAGCCCCACCTCAATCGCCGACTTCAGATCCGGACTGCTGATCATGGCAAAACCCCAGATGCCAAAGGTTGTCAGCCTGTAGCGCAGCCCTGCCTGAATCCCCAGATCAGCGATATCCGGCAGTTCAGTTACCAGATTATCGATAACCTGCAATTCCTGTTCGGCACTGACCAGCAAATCTCCCTGATTCAGTTCCTCGATACCGAGACCGGTATTGCGCAGACACTCAGCCGGAGTCAGGCCATGCTCACAACCTAACTCCACCATAATCTGAATACTGGAAGCAGCACGCTGATTGTTATTCATAGAGGGATGATTCCTGAATCCGGGTAGTAATGTGAGTGGTAATGTGGGTGATAATGTGGATGCCGTGGCCATTTGTATCAATTTTCTGACCTCAGGCCTCATGGTATCAGCCCCCTTCTCAGCGCACCATAAAAGCCGTTCAATGAATAACAGGCACTCCGATGAAGAAAATACTCGCCTCCATTCAGCAAGGGCAGTTCGATCAGTCGCAACTGCAACGGCTCGAAGCATTGCTGATCAGCAGCTACCAGCAACACGTCAGTAACGACAAAACCATCGTTGTCTGGTGTGAAATCCCACCGGGTCAGGCATACACGGCGTATCAGCCATCACAGTCATCGCTGATCACCATGGAATGCCCTACCGGATTTGAACAACAGCGTCGCGTGGTATTTTTGCAATCACTGGCTGAACAGTGGATGGCCATCACCAAACAACACCCGGACTATGTGCTGTTATCTCTGATGGAAGAAGACCTGTTTAATCAATTTGTCCGCAGCAACCAAAAACGTTTATCCGCAGTTGGCAAAGTTCGGTTTGTTCTGCACATGCTGCGCAGTTTTATTCGTTCGAAACGACGTAACGATTTGTTCCGTTTTAATCCCAATCTATAACCCTGACTTTCAATAAGAAGCCTAAGACGGAAACATGTTATGCCGGTATATACCCTTGCTTGTAAGAAGCCACTAAAAACATCGACGAGTCAGAAAATCGCAGAAGCCATTACCCATGTTCATGTTGAAACAACCGGGGCTCCTGCCGAGTTTGTCAGCGTTGTCTTTATGTATGGCCATCCGCTGAAGCGAAATGTTCGCCTGTCCATTAACGGTAATGTGCGCAGTGGTGGTAACCGCAACCGCGAGTTAACCGAAGACCTGAAACGTAAATTAATTCAGGCCGTTGCTGACGCAGCTGATTTAGCACAACCACAGGTGGAAATTAACCTGCTCGGCTTCCCCGCCAGCTGGGTGATGGAAGGTGGTGAGATATTGCCCGAGCCCGGTGAAGAAACCAGTTGGTTAAAAAGAAAGGCTGGTTAACAGTGCGCTGATAACGTCATAGCGCTTTTGTATTCGAAAATACTGGCAGCTAACGATAATAATCCCGCTCGCTGCCAGTATTTTTATTGTGGCTCTGGTGCAGAAGTCATCAGAGCATCATAACTCGCTGAACCTTTCTCCCTTAAATACCCTATTTGGATTGCCACGTTCCAACTGATGATGCGTCATTCGTCGTTTGGCATTTTGTAACGAAGCACCTGCTTTTTCCTGCTCTGCTAACTTATGCGCCAGCAGCTGGAGCGCCAGTTTTTTATTGGCATGTTGGCTGCGTTCAGTTTCTACCCGAACGCTCAAACCGCTGGGAGCATGTACAGCCCGAACAGCAGAGTTAGTTTTATTAACATGCTGGCCACCGGCTCCGGAAGCGCGGCAATTGGTAAAGGTTATATCCTTTTCATTCAGCTCACTTTTTTCCTGTTCGGCATCAATTCGCTGACCACTGAAAAACCAGTTCTTGCGCTTATGGCCAATCCGGAATGGGCTTTGGCAAATCCAGACAAAATTACCACTCCAGCGCTCCACAACAGAGACTGAAGCGTCACCTTCCAGTGACAGAATTAACGACTGATAGCAGTGCTTCTGTTTACTCGGTTGTGACTCGACGATATCCAGTATTACGTCAGTGCGCTGGCAATCTTGCTGAATTTTACCCAGCGCCAGAGCTACGGCTCTGGCACATTCGTCCGGGCCCTGCCCGGCTGATAGTTGCAGTAATATCATGCCGAACAAGTCCCTTGAGTTTTAAACGTTAATACCGGGCGTAAGCGTGCTACTACCTGAATCAGACCCGCCTCCGTCATCGACGCAATCACCTGATCACAGTTTTTGTAGGCTTGTGGCGCCTCTTCATACAACAAGTCTTTATTGCCACAAATCACCCGACTGCCGAGTGATGTTTTTAATAAATCCTGCTGTTTGAAACGTTTATGTAAGCGATCTTTGGCTTCGGTTCGTTTCCACTTTCTGCCAGCACCATGCGCCAGCGAAAACAAACTGTCAGCGATATTCTGCTCAACCGGTTTCACCAGATAGCTGTAATCCCCGCGTGATCCGGGAATCACCACCATGCCCTGATCAGCCGGTGTTGCACCCTTGCGATGCAACCATCCTTGTTGTCCGGAAACGTCTGCTGGTAATACCGTGTTGTGATTGATATCCAGCAAACACTGTCCGTCTGCTTTGACCGCTTCCAGAAAACGCCGGGCGATCAGCTCACGATTTAATTCAGCCCAACGAACGGCTTCATCATGTCGCTGAATATAATCCTGCTGCTCCTCACTGCCTGCGATTAAGCCATCATGATTAAACTGCTGAATATGTTCAGTCAGTATTTTTTGACCCAGGCCACGGGAGCCTGAATGCACCAGCAATAACAACCGGGTTTTATCAATGCCTGCCTGCTCGGCTAACTCAGGCAATAAGATGTCATCCACCGCCTGAAACTCAGCAAAATGATTACCGCCACCAATGGTTCCCAGCGAACGGTCAAAATCGTTGCATTGAATATTCTTATCGCATTTACACTCAGCAATAAGATCAGTCCAGCTGTTATCCAACGGTTGCTCGACATTACTCAGGCGTTTGGCAATTTTATCCAAATGCAGGCGAGAGACCTTGATTGAGCTTTGCCACAAGCTCATACCACAACCAATGTCATTGCCGACCAACGCTGGATATAACTTAGCGGCAGAGAAAAAAGCCGCACCAATCGGATAACCCCGACCCGGGTGTAAATCCGGCATACCTGCAACCGCAACCATACCGTCTAGCTCAGCCGTTTTCTGTAACTGCTGCAGCGCTGCACCTTCCATCCAGTTTTCAGCTGACGAAATAACCTTAACGTCGGCACAGGAAGAAGCTGCAGGAGTTTGATTATGAGAAGTGCCCATAAACCAATCCTGTTTTAAATATTTAATAAATTTTGAAATCAGATTGGCAGGCCAGTGGCCAGGCAAAGCAGAATTTTGAAGAGTGCTTAAGCGGCCAGACCTGCGAACAGAGTTTTAGATAAAGACATAACAACCTCCTTCGCAGTTGGGTAAATAGAAAAGATGCGCGGAGCTTAATGGTTTTGTTCTGCAAGTCAAGGGTTGAGATCAGCCGTGGTTTGATTCCCGACCTGACGATAAACCTTAGGCCTCAACGGCTACCATCCACTCTGAAAGCTTGTCTGCATGCCTCACTGGTGATATTTTAAACACTAACAACAAATGCGCTTAAACGCGTATTTCAAAGGAATGGTCTTGCTATGGAGGGTTTCTGAATGAAGTCTGTTTGTTGTCCCAGAGCTGCCGAAGAGTTTATTGATTCCTTGCAAGTTCAGTTAGCTTACAAAGTATGCGACTTTGCAAGGGCGAATTATTAAAGTGTTAGCTTTTAGGCATTTTAGAGAATTTACGAATAATTAAGGATTAGTATGCAACGTACAACATGGGATCCTCTGCTTTCGAGTAAAGATGCAGATGCAGAGATAGTTTCAGCCGCCCAAAAGCGAGAGATTAAAAATATTCTCAAGTCATATGTGGGAATGTATGATTCGTTTTCAGAGCTTATTCAAAATGCTATGGATGCGGTAGATCGGAGAGCACTGGCCGAAGAAGATGGTTACCAAAGGAAATTATGGTTGACTATTGACCTTTCCGAGAATTCATTTTCGATCACTGATAATGGGGTTGGATTTAACGAAAAGGAATTTGAAGCTTTCCTAGCTCCCAACATCTCTTTTAAAAATGGCGGAAGTACTCGCGGGAACAAAGGGGTCGGTGCGACATACATTGGCTATGGTTTTGATTACCTTCAGTTTGGAACAAAAGGAAATGGCCATGAGTTTGTTGGCGAAATGATTGATGGTAGAGATTGGGTTGAAGATTACAAAGGTATAGTTACCAGGCCTGTTGTTAATGCTTCTAAATCAAATAATCCTGCTTTTTCGGAAATATCGAGGGGATCTACATTTAAGATAAAATTTGGTGGTGAGCATACCAGGCCGAAAGATTTATCTTGGTATTCAGCTACTACCCCTGAACAATGGTTATATCTATTGCTGATTAAGACACCGCTAGGATCAATTGACTATTTGAATGAAGATTCGGAAAAGATATTATTTGATCTAAAGGTTATTGATAGAAAAGGTAATGAAAGATTTTTATCTAATAACGAAGCAGAGTACGTATACCCACATACTAAAATTAAGGCTAGCGTGAACCTTAAAGATATTATTCAACTTCAGAACAACCTAATTTCGAAAGGCAAAGATGCTTCAGCCATACCTACAAAATACCTTAAATCGAATGGAATCTACGAGCACTTTGATACTGACGAAATACTAGCATTAAGAACAAACGATGAAAATTACGAAGAACTGGTAAAAGAATATAATGTAGAAGCTTACGGATATTTTACATATTCGACGTCAGTTTGGGATCAATTCAACGACTCCTTAGCTAAATTAAGAAAAGGATATAGGGTATTAAAAGGAGGTCTTCAGCTTGCTAACAACAATATGACGCAGGGTGAGCTAATCGCAATTCCTCTGACATCTAACATTGGTTATCAAAATCAATGCCATATCATTGTCCATTTTAAGGATGCAGACCCTGACCTTGGGAGGAAGGGCTTTCAACCTGAGCTTAAAGAAGCTGCTGAAAAAGCATCTGTGGCTATAGTTAATCGTTTCAAAAAATGGAAAAGGCTTTTAAAGTCGGATAGTGGCGTAAAGCCAGACATTACTAAAGAGATAGAACTTCATGAGTGGATAAAGGCACAGGAAAGCCATGAAGCAGAACACCCGCTAGTTTTAACTAATAAAAACTTCTTTGCTCCTATAAATGAAATCTCTATAACTTCCGAGCCTCAGTCAGAGCAAGATGTAATTGTACTGTTCAACCAGTTAATAGCAGGGGGAGTTATTAGAGGCATAAACCTACTGGCAACTAGTCAAGTTAAGCAATACGATGGCGTGTATAAATATGTCGTAAAAGAACCTTTCGACAATCATGTCTTTGATAAAGAAAAAAACCCGCTTGGAGTTGATGAGCTTCACTTCCAATCGGAACACGTAAGTCCACCTAAAATCTTAGAATACAAATATAACCTTGATGCTCTTATTCATGAGTTTGAAAGTGAATATAAGAGTGAGAAAGATATTCACTTAGCTGTGGCTTGGGAAATGGGTAAGGAATGGCAGAAAAATTATGAAACGATCTCATTGCTAGACTTAGATAATCTACATCAGAGAGATTTTCACGGACTTACACACATTTTGGATTCCGGCACTACGCGATTTCACGTGGTTGTTTTAAAAGAGCTAGTGACCTATTTGAATGACGTTGATGGAGTGCAACAATATCATAAAGAAAATTATGGTGATGATTTATTCTAGAGAAAATCTAACAAAGGCCAGAAGCGGACCGTCAAACCTGTCACTTTTTGTGCGCTTCGCTGTACAAAAAGTGCCAGCTTTTCCAGTCGTTGTGGCCAGCGTTATTCTTCTAAGGAGAGTTTAGGTTTATGAAAGAAGGAGAGTTTAGGTTTATGAAAGAAGTAGAAGAAGCAATTGAATGCTGGGCATCACGCCCCACATGGTTTAGCTCTCACCCAAGTGATACGAAGGAATTAAGACAGGCTATTTCTAACTTAAAGCAACTCAAGCACCTTCCAAGTGAAGAAGACCTTAGAGAAGCAATATACACAAGAGTTAAAGATTTGCCCGTAATGCTTGGTACACCAAAAAACATTGAGCATGAAGTTCGGCAGTTCTCTGCAAAGATATTTTCAAAGTTATAAAAGACGTACATTTCGAAAACATGACAAAGCCGTCAAGTACACTCCGGGCCTTAGATCCAGCGCGTGATGCAGCAAACTGCGGCCCCGTAGTGTTAAGTATTTAGATCAAAGGAGAAACATTATGGACTGGAGTGAAAAGAAACTAGGAAATGAAGAGTGCCCTGAATGCGGTTTAGTTTACTCTGTGACTTATCACAACCTGCCAGAGAAAGATAATGATAACTTTATTTGCTTATGCGGATATGAAATGCGCTCTTGGCGAGAGACTGGGTACTACACATATACATTGCTAGAAGACTAACCTCTGCATAGTCTTACTAGAATACAAAAAAGTTGACAAGGCGATCAAGCATGGACGGGGTAACGCCCCTTTGTTTGGCGTTATACGAATAAGGTCTCGTAGGAAAACATAGTGCAGGAAAAAACACAGAAAGCCATTGATAAGCTTTATAAGACATTTAGTGACTACAAAATTGAAGATTTTCACAAAATAGGTTGTATTGATTTAGGCCCATCACCCAAGGAAGTTAAAGCATTATCAAATGGCCTTAAGGAAATTCCGGATGAAATTCTGAAGATAATGGAGTTCTATGGAGAAGGTTGGAATTCTTGGGGATCAAAGGAGGATGTAGGGTACCTCCTTCCGCGATTAATGCAGTACCTTGCAGATGATATTAGCAGGCTTGATTCGGGGGTTTTTAGTCTATTTGATTTTAAACTGGTAAATTTCTTTTCTGATTCAAACTCTGACTGGACTAACGATGAAAAAGACTCTTTAAATGATTTCATAACAGCCCTTATAGAAGAAAGGCTTTCTGTAGATGTTGATATTGGTTTATTAATTGAATGTGCTCTAACACTAAACTACGACCTACAGAATGTAATTTCAAAATGGAAAAGTAATGAAAATTTATATAAAGATCAGATAATTCTTCTGCTAGATCACTTTAATTACGATATACCGTTTGAATCGTCACCAGAAGGGTATCATTTTTTTGACAATGATAAAATTAGGGCTTTCTTAGATTCATTGTTAACGCAGCTAACTAAAGGTGAGATTGATGAAATTTTTTCCAACCAAATCACATAACAAAGCTCTGAAACCGACAGTGAAATTCCCTAGATAAAGCGGACACCTCAACCCTAAGTAAATTTAAGGTGTCTGCATACCTCAGCAAGGCAAAACGCCCTGTCAGCCCTGCTGTAAAATCTCTTCAATAAAGTCGAGGCGATCCTGACCAAAGAACATCTCGTCGCCAACAAACATCACAGGGGCGCCAAAGCAGTTACGCTTAACCGCAGCTTCAGTAGCATCAATCAGCTGTTGTTTGATTTCCGGGTCTTGAGTTAACGCCAGCAGTTCATCTGCAGGTAAGTTGTTATCCACCAGCACTTGTTTGACCACTTCCGGGTCACTCAGGTTTGCGCCATCAATCCACAGAGCATCAAACACCGCATTCACATATTCCGCAGAAACACCCAGTTTTTCCGCAGCAAATGCGCCACGCATCAGTGGCAGAGTATTAATCGGGAAATTCGGATTCATCTTAAACGGCACCTGATAACGTTTGGCAAAACGTGGTAGGTCATACTGCAGCATATACATGCCTTTTAACGGCACTGTAATCGGCGGCGAATTCTTAGTCGCTTTATGCACACCACCTAACAACATCGGCTGGTAGTTGGTTTCGACATCGTATTGCTCACGAAAATAGTCGAAACGCTTGTGCGCCAGGTAAGCCGTTGGGCTGCCAAAGTCATAATAGAAATCGATTGTTGTAGTCATAGTTATTCTCTTCTTTAAATTCTTTTAATTCTTTTAATTCTTTTAATTCTTTTAATTCTTCAGATAACTCTGCAGAACCAATGCAGATAGTTTCGCTTTACCATTTCTCAGCCCACGGGCGGATATCGAGTTCAAACGTCCAGCTATTACGCGGCTGCTCATGCAACATCAGATAGTTTTTCGCCAGATCATCCGGCACCACTACTCCATCTTTGTCTTTTAATTCTGAATACTTCGGATGATTATCACGAATCCACTGCGTGTCCACCGCTGCGTCGATAATCACATGGGCCACGTGAATATTCTGCGGCCCTAATTCCCGCGCCATGCTCTGCGCCAAAGCCCGCAAGCCATGTTTAGCACTGGCGAAAGCACCAAAGCCCGCCGCGCCACGTACACTGGCAGTAGCGCCGGTAAATAAGATCGTGCCACGTTTACGCTTGGTCATCACCCGCGCCGCTTCACGCCCGGTCAGGAAACCTGAGAAACAGGCCATCTCCCAGATCTTCATAAATTTACGGCTGCTGGTCGACAGAATACTCATCGGCACATTGGCACCGATATTAAACACCACCACTTCCAGCTCACCGATATTGGCTTCAATCTCGGCGAACAGCTGTTCGACCTGCTCTTCGTTGCGGGCATCACAGCTAAAGGCACGGGCATCGTGACCTTCCGCCATCAGCTCCTCAACCACGGAAGCCAGCTGATCACCATTACGGCGCGCCATACAGGTGATAAACCCGGCCCGGGCAAACTGGCGACTGATGGCGGCACCAATGGCATCACCGGCGCCCATTACCAGAGCGACTTTTGCTTGCTGGTCTTTTGTTTGCTGTGACATAACTGAATCTCCGACATTGTGTATAACAAAGTTATTCAATGCCAAAGTCGCTGACAAACCATGATTTCTACGCTATAAAAAACCTCTACTTTTCTATAGCGGATTCTGCAGACCCATGTCGAGCCACCTGCGTCCACCACCCATCCAGTTTATTCCGGTGTTTGAAGCCGCGGCCCGTCATCTGAGTTTTAAGAAGGCTGCCACCGAGCTTAACGTTACCGCACCAGCTGTTGGCCAACAGGTCAAAGCGTTTGAGAACTGGCTGGGTGATGTCCTGTTCCTGCGCCATACCCGCAGTCTGAGCCTGACCGAAGCGGGTGAATATTACTTCCATATCGCACAGCAGATAATGCAGCAACATCGCCAGGGATTTGTTGAATACCAGCGTCGTTTTCATAATCGCTCATTGCATATCAGTGCGCCGCTGTTTATTGCCCAGGAACTGCTAATGCCGAACTACCTCGGCTTTGCAGACTTTACCCGTGACATCGCCAGCGACATCGAACTACGCGTGGAAGCCCGTAATCGCTACGTTGATTTTGAAACGGAACAGGTTGATGCGGCGATTCGTTTTGGTGATGGCAACTGGCCCGATCTGTATTGCCAGCGTTTGTGTTATTCCGCGGTTACGCCAGTGTGCAGCCCGATTTATGCCGCCGCTCACAGCTTTGACGAGTTACGTGATTTATCCCAGCACCGTTTAATCAGCGAAACCGAAGATATGGCCAGCTGGAAAATGGCGCTTACTCAGGTTTCTAGTGGGCGGATTTCTGACGATCAGATTTCCGCTGACCAGAACTCAGATAATCAGGTTTCGCAGCGAATTATTTGTGACTCGTATTTGGCGGCAGTAAAGGCTGCTTCAGACGGCCTGGGTATTGCGCTGGCATTATTGCCAACCGCAAACAGCTGGATTAACGACGGCCGCCTGGTAACGCCTTTTCCCTGGCAGTTCCAGACCGAAAAAGGTTATTGGTTAGTAACGCCGAAATACAATCAGCATAAGCCGGAAATCAGCGCATTATTAAATTGGCTGACGGCATTGTTCAGCTATATTCCGGCGCTGCAAACACCATTAAAAAACTATAAGTATTCACTGAACTAAAGCGTTCCAGAAAATTTACTCGTCTTTTGCCGGACGGTTGCGTCATAGTAATCGACCAGAGAGGAAACACTATGCCAGATTTCGATAATACCAATCGCAGCTATCAACATCAGTTTATTCGCCAGAACAGTGCCATGCTGAAATCCATTTATGGCACCACCGAGGTTGAACCTTATTGGATTGCCGATATGGATTTTCAGGTGGCAGAGCCTGTTACGGCCGAGCTGCAACGCCTGGTCGATCGTGGCCGCTACGCCTACGAAATGGTCGGTGATGAAGTATTCAGCGCTCCGACAAGCTGGTTCCAGCGTCGCCACCAGCTCGGGTTAAATCCCCAGCGCTTTATTATGGCGCCAGGGGTTTTATCCGCCATGTCACTGATCGTGCGTGAGCTGACGAATGAAGGCGATAAAGTGCTGACCCAGATTCCGGTGTATCACCAGTTTCGCAAACTGATTAACAGCGCCAATCGCACGCTGGTGACGAACCCACTTATTAACGACGAACGGAATGACGGCAAGAATGGGTACAGGATGGACTTCGCCGATCTGGAGCAGAAGTTTACCGATGGCGTTAAAGTGATGATTCTGTGTAACCCCCACAATCCGGTGGGCCGGGTGTGGCAGGAAAACGAACTGCAACAAGTGCTGGAGCTGGCGGATAAATACGACGTCACCATTATCAGCGATGAAATTCATGCCGATATTCTGCTGCACAATAATCGTTTTACCAGTCTGGTTTCTCTGCTGCAAAAACAGCAAAAGCCGAGCAAACATATTGCATTATTAGGCTCTCCGGCAAAAACCTTTGGTATGCAGGGAATCGCCACCGGTTTTATTTATATTGAAGATCAGGCATTACATCAGCGCTTTAATAGCCTGTTGGAATCCATGTATTTAAATCATGGTAATGCCCTGAGCAGTTACGCCACCATCGCCGCTTATACTCATGGCGATGCATGGCTTGATCAGATGCTGGCCTATCTGGAAAACAGTCTTAGCTGGATCACTGAGTTTATCGAAAAAGAGCTGCCCGGCGTGGTGTTATCACAGCCTGAAGGCACCTATCAGATCTGGCTGAACTTCGAGCAATCCGGCTTCAGTGCCGAACAAATAAAACAGGCACTGGTAGCTGCGGGAATGGGGTTATCACCCGGCGGATGGTTCCAGAGCGACAACGACTTCTACTTCCGTATGAACATCGCCGCGCCGCTGGCACCTATGCAGCAAGGGTTTCAGCAGCTGAAGCAGCAGTTATCAGCAAAAGCTATAGACTGATTTAACTTAACCAATTATCCAGCTCGCGGGTTAGCGCATACAGTAGAGTCACTCATCCATCAGGAGTGACTTTGCCATGACCAGCACCTCCAGCCAACGAAGCGGAACCTTAGTCCAGTCGAACAATCCTTGTACCAGCTGCGGTCCGGAACTTCCCACAGCTAAAACGGCATTGGTTGCTGAAGGTGGTGGTCAGCGCGGTGTATTTACTGCCGGTATTCTCGATGCCTGGTTGGAAGCGGGTTTTAATCCGTTCGAAATTCTTATTGGCACTTCGGCCGGAGCACAGAACCTTTCCAGCTATATGACCTGCCAACCGGGTTTTGGCCTGAATGCCATTACCGAGTTTTCGTCACAGCCGCAGTTTTTTAAATGGCAACGTTCTTTAATTGGTAAACATGCAGTGGATCTGGATTGGTACTTTGATCAGTTAAACAGCTCTGCCAGTCAGCTGGATATCAACCGTGGACATTCACGCTTACAGCAACGTCAGTTGTATTTTTCTGCCACTCGCAGCGATAACCGCCGGGCCGAGTTCTTCTCACCCGATAAAGACAACTGGCTGGAGATGCTGAAGGCGTCCAGCGCCTTACCCATGCTGTACAAAGGTGGAGTAAAAATTGGTGAGCATTTCTATGTGGATGGCGGATTATCAGCACCTTTGCCGGTGGAGGAAGCCTACAAACGTGGCGCGCGGGAAATTACCGTGCTGAGAACCGTCAGCGAAGAAGCCAGCTTAACCTCGCCCTGGGCGCATAAAATCAAATCGATGATTTGTAATCAGCATTATTGCCCGAAGGTGATCGATTTAATTACTCACCACGAAGACAGCTATCAGGAAAATCTGGCGTTTATTAACAACCCACCCGCCGACGTGACGATACATCAGATATTTCCGGACGAACCATTAGCCAGCTCGTTAGTAGGCAGCCAGCCACAGGCGTTAAAGCAGGATTATCAGCTGGGCTTAGCGGCAGGAATGGCGTTTTTAAAACAAACCGCTGCTTAATGGCAGCGGTTTGTTCGTATGCTCTTTTGGCAGCAATCAGAAACCCAACTCACGACCAGCCAGATCACGCATAATTTCTTCCGAACCACCACCAATCGCCAGTACCCGTACCTCGCGGTAATTACGCTCAGTCACCGAACCTTTGATATAGCCTGCACCACCTAAAATCTGCAGACATTCACGGCACACCGATTCCGCCGTTAAGGTCGCCTGTACTTTTAACAGAGCGATATCCGAGGTACGCGCCGTACCGTTATCCACCTGGGTAATACAGGTATCCAGGTAAGCGTAAGAAGCATTCAGCTGGCGAATCATTTCCGCAAACTTATGGCGAATCACCTGATGTTGCGCCAGTGGTTTGCCGAAGGTCTCACGATTTAATGCCCAGTCCGCCGCTTCTTCGATACAGGCACGGGATGTGGATAACGCCACAGCAGCTAACGCCAGGCGTTCGTGGTTAAAGTTATTCACAATCGCCAGGAAGCCACGGTTTAACTGACCAATAATATTGGCCTTAGGCACTTTGACATTATCAAAATAAATGGTCGCGGTTTGTGATGAATGCCAGCCTTGTTTTTTACCCAGCGAGGTTGCCGATACACCTTCCGCATCCGCCGGAATTAACAACAGCGAGATACCACCCATTCCGGCATCACCGGTACGTACCGCGGTCACATACCAATTGGCGCGTAAGCCACCGGTAATAAAGGTTTTAGAACCATTCACCACAAAGTGATCACCACCATCTTTGGCGCTGGTTTTTAAGTTCGCCACATCGGAACCACCGGACGGTTCGGTAATCGCCAGGGAAATAAACTTATCGCCTGCCAATACCTGTGGCACGACTTCCTGTTTCATCTCATCCGGGCCAAAACCCACCACCAGCGGCAGCGCAATGTTTTGTACTAACAATGCCATGGCCACACCGGCAGCAGCGCGGGACAGTTCTTCGACGGCAATGGTACGGTGGAAAGTATCGATTCCTTCACTCATACCACCCAGCTCTTCCGGGTAACAAATACCTAAAATGCCCACTTCCGCAGCCTTCTTGAATAATTCCTGCGGCACATCACAATCGTCTTCCCATTGTTCGACGTGGGGCATAATTTCCGTATCAACAAACTTGCGTAATTGTTGCTGCCATTCACGATGGCTGTCGTTCATAAATGACGTTGGGTAACGCAGGGAATCAAAAGAAACAGTCATAATTTTTTATCCTTATTAGCAGCGAACAGATGTCAGAAGGCGGCAGCTATAAACAGGTTATAGCTGCTTGATTTAAAGTTGTTCGGATTAAGTTGGGCTAATTATTCTTCTAATAATTCATCAAGATTAGAGCGATGGAAGCCATCGTATAACTCAACATTATTTTCTTTTGGTCGTGGTAACTGCATATACATATGGCTGGAACCAAACTGCGCACCACCATCGACGTGCAAGGTTTCACCGTTAATAAAAGCCGCAGCCGGTGTTAATAAAAATACGATGGAAGCGCTCACTTCCGCTTCGGTGCATAAACGGCGAGCTGGCATCATCTCGCCTGCCATTAACAGTTTTTTGCGGGTCATTGGATCGTAGGTGGCTAAACCGCTGGAAGCGACAATACCCGGAGCAACTGCATTCACACGTACACCATAACGGCCCCATTCCCAGGCAGCGGTTTTGGTAAAGTTTTCCATCCCGGCGCGGGCCGCACCGGTGTGAGCCATACCCGGGAAACCGTTATTACAGTCGGCGGTGATGTTCACCACGTTTCCGCCATGCTCTTTCATGGTTGCTTTGTACACTTCGCGCGCCATAACAAAGCCACCAACCAGGTTGTTTTCCACCACCGTCTGGAAACCGTTTTTACTGATGTCTTCGACCTTGGATGGGAACTGGCCCCCGGCATTATTCACCAGCGCGTGAATACGGCCATGTTGCAACACAATATCGGCAATCGCTTCGATCACCCGCTCTTCATCACGAATATCGGCAACCCGGTAATCGGCCCGACCGTAATAAGAGCCACCTGAGCCGGATTCTTTGCTGTCTGCTTCGATCTCCGCCACCACTTCCTGCAGCTTTTCTTCACGGCGGCCCATCAGCACCACAGTGGCACCCAGGCTAGCCAGCTCATGGGCGGTACAACGACCAATACCACTGCCACCACCGGTGATCACAATCACCTGATCTTTAAACAAACCCGGAGCAAATACTGACTGATATGAAGACATACAAAACTCAAATTATTGTTATTGACCAGAGCACAGCCTACCGCCGACAATTGACACTGAAATTGACAAAAACTGGCAAGAGATAGACTTTTTCTGTGAATCCTGAAGTGACTCCCGATTCCACTCAGCCTTCTGCCCCACTTCAGCAACCGAGGCGCAAACCTACGGTCTCTATGGCATTGATTGAAGATCTGTGTGCTGGCGGCCGCGATAAAGGCCTGAAGTTGGCTGAGTTGTTTGCCGAGATCGGGCTGGAGCCAGACAGCCTGAAGCGCAAACGCTTTCCGGCGCATAAGGTTGATCATCTGACCCAGCTGTTAAAAGAACAGCTGCAGGATGAGTCTCTCGGTTTTTTCGACCGCCAGCTGAAACCCGGCAGCCACGAATATTCCTGCCGCTCGTCGATTAACAGCCGTAACCTGCGCGAAGCTTTTGTCCACATCAGTAACTTCTTTAACCTGGTGACGGACGATATGTATTTTGAACTGCAGGAAGACGGTAACGAAGCACGGCTAATTCTCGACTATCCCAACCCCAAACAGCTAAATGGTATTGTTTTTCTCGCGCTGGTGATTCTCACCTATCACCGCTGGGGCAACTGGTTAACCGGCAAAAAGGTGTTATTAAGTCGGTTACACCTGGCGTTTGATAAACCGCCCTACGCCGATGAATACGCCAATATGTTTTCCTGCGAACACCGCTTTAATCAGCCAACCAATATGATTGTGTTTGACCGTAAAGCGCTGGATTTACCTGTGATTCAAACCATGGATAACCTGCAGCAGGTATTACCGGAATTCCCTCAGGATCTGGTCGCGCGCCTGCGGCTAGATAACAGCGTCAGCGCCCAGGTACAGCGTATGCTGCAGTCCGGTAAAGAATATGAAGGATTAACTCTGGCGGAAGTCGCCGGGCGGTTAAATATCAGTACCGATACCTTACGGCGACGGTTAAAAGAGGAAGGGAATTCCTACGCGGAAATTAAAGAGCGCTTGCGACGTAACGCCGCTTTGTTCTGGCTGACCAGCACCCAGATGCCGATTAACAGTATTGCGTTGCGTTTGGGTTTTTCAGAGCCCAGTGCGTTTAACCGGGCGTTTAAGAACTGGACCGGGAAAACGCCGGGGCAGTATAGGGCTGGGGCATTATAAAGCGTGGCTTTCAGCGAAACTTGCTGCTTTCCAGGCTTCGGCATAAGTCTTCTCCTGAAACGTCTTTCAGGTTGGCTTACGCCGTTAAGCGATCAATATGAAAGAGGCACTAGAGTGGGCCCTAGTTATTCAGCAGGAATGGGATGAAGAAAAGATATTTTTCCATCAGTTTTTTCGTAGCTAGTTGATAATCTCTGAAATTCCTTACATAAAAAATCTTCGAATGTTGCCCAAGAATTTTCTACAACTCCCCAATTACCATCAAGTTCTCGTGTCACAACGCCTGAATGAATATTGATCTTCAAGTTGCTTTTGTCAGAAGCGTATCCGCCAATATAGATATGATCTTCATCAAATACCTCTTTTCCTGAGTGATCTGTAGGTAAATCTATAATGTTTTGATAAAGAATCGAAATCGGCTGAACACCTTCAATAGCCAAGCTGCCCTTTAAATATAGTGAAGAACAAAACATGTCCAGTCCATTAGCAATAATATAAAATTCTTTTAATTCATCTGGGATTTTTCTTCTTATTTCATTCGAAGCTAGTTCAATCTTCTCCATAGGTATAGGATCATATACACAATGCAAACACCCACTTTCAAACAAACCTTCATCATCCGGGTGAAATCTGCCAACCTCAGCACATCCATTGTTAGATATTAATGGCTTTTGATAATTTTTAATTCTTTCAACTATATCTTGTAATCTACTCACCAATTTATTCCTTAGCAGTCTCTTCAATAGGAGAAAAATTATCTGGAAGATCCAACATATCATAGTTTTTAGAATATTCTGATCCTTCAGTGTGCATTATATATGTTAGAGGATTTAGATAATCTGCCACTTCAAGTACACCAGCTGAAAAACTTAAGGTGGCGCTTTCATGGTCAACCTCAAGCGCCACTTATACCAAACTTCCCCCGATACTCACTCGGCGCCAGCCCGGTATTACGCTTAAATAATTCACGGAAAAAACGCACATCTTCGTAGCCACATTCGCGGGCAATCACATCCACTTGTTTTAAGGTGGTTTCCAGCGCTTTTTTCGCCACTTCCATACGCAACGCCTGAATATACACCAGCGGTGTTTGTTGCACCGCTTGTTTAAATCGCCGTTTAAACTGACGTTCGCTGAGGTTAATTAATTCCGCCAGATCCTGCTGGGTAAATTGCTCACAACCATGTTGTTCCAGCCAGTCCTGAACATGATGAATCAAATGATCCTGGTGCTGGCGTTGCGGCATAAAGCTGGCGTATTGCAGCTGGCTATGGCGATCCAGATCGATCAACACCGATTTCGCCACCTGCCGGGCAATCACTTCCCCAAAATACTGACGCACGAGCAACAGGCTCATATCCTGGTAAGCACTCGCTCCGCCGGAACAAGCGACCTGGCCGTCCTGAGTAAGCATGGCGCCCGGTTGCCAATCACAGTCCGGAAACTGCTGTGCCAGCCAGTCGATCACCGCCCAGTGACTGGTCACGCGTTTACCGCTTAACACACCGGCACAGGCCAGCACATAGGCGCCCGTGCAAATACTCACTAACTGGCTGCCCTGCTGCTGCAACGCCTGAATCCACTGCAGCGTTTGTGGCGCAATGCCTTCAGGGCGCATTCTCGGGTCGCCAATCGCGCCGATAATCAACAGATCGGCTTGTTTGACGTCAGTAATGCGTTGGTGCGCTGTCAGGCTGACACCGCCGTTACAGGGCAGCTGCAGCTGATTCTCGGCAACAATTTCGATACTCCAGTCCTTCACTCCGGCCAGACGACAGGCCAGCAGCAAGATCTCCATCGGCCCGGAGACCGACGATAGCGGGCAGTTATCCAGGGCAAGAATCACGCAGCGTTTCATAGATATCTCAGCAATTTGGAATATTTACGTCCTGATTATCCACCCAAGGAGGCATAAATGCCACTAACCCGCGATAACTGACAGGCGCTACACTGGATACCAGTTAATCACTCCTCTGACAGAACAAGAGCAATACTATGAGCGCCAACAAAGAGCTGATCGAAACCTTTTATACCGCGTTTCAGAATTTAGATTATGAAACCATGAAAGACTGCTATCACCCGGATGCCTATTTTCGTGATGAAGCCTTTGAGCTGAATGGCATTGAGCCAGGCGCGATGTGGCATATGTTATGTGAGCGTGCTCAGGGGATGACGATTGATTTCTCTGTGACTGAGAAAGACGGCAAGGTC
This sequence comes from Bacterioplanoides sp., assembly GCF_965219715.1. Classification (GTDB taxonomy): domain Bacteria; phylum Pseudomonadota; class Gammaproteobacteria; order Pseudomonadales; family Oceanobacteraceae; genus Bacterioplanoides. Next base: position 3,866,473 of record NZ_OZ244785.1, on the reverse strand, counting down.
ACCGCGCACTGGGAACCGAAATACGACTTCAGCCAGACTGGTCGTTTTGTCCACAACATCATTGATGCTGAATTTGAATTTAAAGACGGCAAAATTATTAAACATATCGACCGTTTTGATTTCTGGCGCTGGAGTCGCCAAGCGTTAGGTCTGCCGGGTTTATTACTGGGCTGGACGCCGTTACTGCGCAACAAAGTCAGCAAGATGGCGATGGGCAATCTGAAGATCTTTATGGCGAAAAACTATTCCTGATCGGATTTATCCGGCCTGAGTCTTTAACCAACGCTTCCTGGCTTTATAAAACGAGCTGGGATCGTTGAACCCTAATAACTCGCTCATTCTCACATTATCACTACCTTCTTCACCTTTTGCCGCTACCAAACCTTCCCAAAGCTGGTAGCGGTATTTTTCTAATAAGTCGCTGAAGCTGGTTTGTTGAGCTTTTAAACGGCGATACAAGGTTGCCCGGCTCATATTCAGTTTTTCAGCCGTTAAATTAATCTGCGAATAGCTTTGTATATCCCGCTCAAATAAATCCCAGATCTGCTGAGCCAGTGTCTTTTCGATTGAAGTGTCACAGGATAAGGCTTGCTGAGAAACCAGCTCGGCAATCAGCGCATTTGCCTGAACTAAGGGTTTCTGGATTTCAGATAACGCTAACTGAATTTTATTAATCAGCTGATTGTAATACACAGGACACTGAAAAATACGCTCAATCAGTTCTGCATCAACGTCATTGGTATTTACAGTCAGAAATAAAGCGCTGACCTGAAGATCGTCACCGGATAAATATTCCCCCCAGCTTTTAATACTGGCCAGACTGCGCTGAACCGCAATGTGTGGATACGCCTTTTCTGCAGGGTAATGGAAACTTAACTCGATGTAAGAAGAACTACGCTCAACCTGCCAACCTTCAGACGCATTTAACAAATGCACATGTTTAACGAAGGTTAAAAATGCCTGTTCCAACGTCTGACAGTGGCGAATCCAATGCGCCAGTATTCCCTGTGCCGGAATAACAACCTGGGAGCCGATATTCCAGCCCAGATTTTTATCCCCTGTTTTGTCTGCCAGCAGCCACAACTGAATCAGCTGCTGCTCTGGCAAACGCTGAGTCAACACTTCCGAAATATCTTCGCCTTGTTGCAATTGTTGGCAATAAGCCAGACTGGAAACATCCAGAGCCTCCTCAAGCTGCGCCTGAGTCAACACATCGCGCTGCAACAGCTCACGTGCCAGATCAATCACAGCAATGGCCGAAACAGTGCCAGATAACGCTTTATTGTCCGATAAGGGTGTCTTTGATTCTTGCGACATTGAAACCAGATTCCAGAGATATGCAACCAGCCGCCTGCGAGATTTAACACAACTGTGTCAGCCTGACAGCTGTTCGGTAACAGCCAATAAACAGCGAACGACAGCAACATCAAAGCAGGAGCAGACATGCAGAATACGCAACATTTTATAAAAACAGAAGCTCAGCTACGACAGCTGATTCCAGCCTACCCAAAGCTGTTAGATAAACGTATTCAGCCACAGCTGGATCATTATTCACTGGAATTTATTGAGCTTAGCCAGCTGGCAATTTTGTATATTCACACTCAGGAAGCAGACTGCAGCAGCTTTTATTATCTGTCTCCCGAGCAGTGGAAAGTTCAGTCTCCCCATCAACTGGCGTTACCAACACTGGTCACTTCGCCGGCTCAGGCAAGCATGTTATTTCTGATTCCAGGTATTGATCATTTATTGCGAATTAACGGTGTGCTGGAGGCGCACAGCAGTCATCACACCGGCAGCAACAGACTAAAGATAAATCAGGTGTATTTTCATTGTGGCCGTGCCGCCATGCGTTCTGAACTCTGGTCCGTCAATAATCTTCCAACACAAGCCATCAACAAATCTGAGACGCTTAATATCAACCAGTTTTGCCAACAGGCTCGTTATGCACTGCTGGCAACCTCAGGCTCATCCAACACACAACAGGCGCCATTATTATCACCCCGTGGTGAGCCTCAAGGGATGTTCTGCTTACGGGATGACAACACCCTGATTATTCCAGACCGCCCGGGAAATAAAATTGCCGCCAGCTTACGTAACCTGCTGGATAACCCAGTGATTAAGGTTCTGTTGATGATTCCAGGCAGACCTGAAGTGCTGGAAGTTCATGGTAATGCTTATCTGAGTCATGACCCTGATTTATTAGCGAATACAGAGACTCAGGGCAAACAAGCCAGGTTAGCGATTGTGGTCGATATCGATTGGTATCAGATTCGTGTGGATGAAAACCTGCAGCAGGAAGACATCTGGAATAAACAAAAACAACGCAATAAAAATGAGCTGACGTCTTTCTCCAAAGCGTTATCAGCACATATCAATGGCACGGGTTTGATGGGGAAAATGACCCATCTGGTGGTCGATCAGGTGGTGAAAAAAGATGCAAAAAACCTCTACTAGTTCTCACAGCAGCTATAGACGAGATACATTGTGTTTCTTACTATCCGGTATTCTTTTCAGCAGTAAGAATTAAACAACAATGAAAAAGCTCCTCACCATTCTGGCAATCTCTGCCGCAGTTTCCAGCCCGGTTCAGGCCGACGAAGTGTATCAACAAAGTGCTGTTGATCTTTGTCAGAGCATGAAGCAAAAAAGTTACACCAAGCAGTGTTTATCTTTAGTGAAAGAAGCACGCTTCAATGAGCAGGCGCTGAAGCACTGCAAAGGCATTGGTAGCTGGAATAAGGTGAAGTCGTGTCTGGAGCTGATCAAAGATAAAGATTACCAGCAGAACGTGTTAACTCTGTGTCAGTCATCCAAGTACTTCAACAAAGATTTTAAAGGCTGCATGAACGAAATCGCCGATAAAGCTTATGTATCCGATATTGAAGTTGGCTTGTGTGAAAAAGAGAAGACTTTCAGCAAACAGGTTAAGTGTTTAAAAACCGCTAAATCACGCCCTTATAGCGAAGCACAAGCGGAAGAGCAGGCAAGCAGCGTTGAAGCTCTGGCCGAATTACAACAGCAAGTGAAAGAGGCTTACGAGCTGCTGCGTAATAACAAGTCAGCGGATGCCACCATTCTGCTACACAACCTGGTTACCGGTTTCGACAAGAAATAATCCGACAATAGACAGCGACAGACACAAAAAAGCACAGCCTATGCTGTGCTTTTTTATTATGTGATTAGCGAAGGTTTGTTTATGACTCAATCCTGAGCTTCAACCCACATCACACCCACTTCCGTTTTCACCACTTTAACCACAGTACCAGAGGCAATCGGTTGCTGACTTTTCAGCTTCCACTGTACGCCGGAATATGCGCGGATGGTTTTACCCTGCATATCGACATCGTCTTCAAGAATAAAGGTATCGGCGGCGAAGTCGTTATCCACTTCCTTACTGCCCACTTTATTCTGCATACGGCTCAGCGGTTTCCACAGAGAAACAGCCAATACCCCGGTGAGTAAGGTATTGCTCCACAGAGCGGTGATCAAGGTTGCTTCCAGGATGCCAAAGTTCATGGCAACACCGGTCAGCAGCAATGAGATACCGAGGAAAAATAAAACAAAGGTGGAAAAACCCAATACCGCCACTTCGATAATCAAAGCAGCAATCCCCAGAATCATCAGAATTTCAGCGATATTTTCTAAACGGAAGAATTCCATAGTGAATACCTTTCTTAACTCTGCTGTTTGTTCAGAGAATTAATAATTGACATGGAAGAAGCCACCAGCGAGCTGGCATCGGTTTTATCTTCCGGCAGCAGCACCACTGACGATTCACGGGCAATGGCTTCTTTTGCAGCAATGGCTTTGGTCGCCAGATCCAGCTGAATCGCTTTCTGGCCCTGAACAGTATCGGCCGCTTCACCGACCTTGCGTAACGCGTCTGCCTGGGCTTCTGCAACCGCCAGAATGGCACGGGCTTCACCTTCGGCCTGTAAGATCTGCTCGGTCTTATCCGCTTCTGCCGCCAGAACCTGCGCCTGCTTCTTACCTTCCGCGACGTTAATGGCCGACTGACGATCACCTTCGGATTCAAGAATCTGGGCACGCTTAACACGTTCGGCTTTCATCTGAGCTTCCATCGCATCCATCACTGAACGCGGTGGCACAATATCTTTAATTTCGTAACGCAGCACCTGGATACCCCAAGGCTCGGACGCTTCGTTAATAGACTCAACAATCGAAGCGTTTAACTGGCTACGCTCTTCAAAGGTTTTATCCAGTTCCATTTTACCCAGCTCAGAACGCATGGTGGTCTGCGCTAACTGAGTCACCGCAAATACATAATCGTCCACACCATAAGTCGCTTTGTATGGATCTAATACACGGAAATACAGCACACCATCCACCGATAAGGTGATGTTGTCGCGGGTAATGGCCGACTGGCTTGGTACGTCAACCGCCTGCTCTTTTAAGCTGCGATCCGCAGCAATCTGATCAATAAACGGCAGAATAAAATTCAGACCCGCTTCTTTGGTTGATTGGTATTTACCAAAACGCTCCACTAACCAGGCACGGTTCTGTGGTACAAATTTGATGCTGCTTTTCAGCAGAATAATCACCAGAATCAGCGCAAAGGCTTCAACCGAGAAAATGATGTTTAACAGAGAGTCCATTTATATTTCCTTAATGAAAAAAGCTGCTCAGCAGCCGGTCTAACGATTTCCTTAATAGATTAAGGAAAGTCCCATTCCAATGCCATCCAGCGAAGTATCAGCGGTATCCATACTGCGATAAAAAAACCGCGCATACCAATGATCTTTACCATAAAACAGTGAGTATTCACTATCAGCCAGGTTCAGGTTATTACCACTCACGGAAACACGTGAATATTCGAATGCGAGGTTTTCCCTGATTTGATGGTTAACGCTTAACTGGAATGAGCCACTTTTATAGGTTTTGTTGCCGTCTAATTGGTAATCGCCCACTCCAAGACTGAACTCAGTACGATTGCCAAAAAGTAGCCGGTAATTAAACCCGACATTGGTGATTTCCAGGTCATCGTCTTCATTTGTCTCAACGTATTGCGATTTGCGAGCAAACAGACTGAAAGGCCCTAAGCCCATTTCTGCCCGGATATCACTCCACTGAATATCAGAGCCGGAACCATAGCCCAGATCCAGCTGCAACAAAGGCACGCCAAATTCAGATTCAGCGTCTTCTGATAAATCCGGAATCTCAACTTCCTTGCCCAGGCGCTGATTGGCTTTTTGCATACTGCCAGCAGTACCAGCGGTCGTCAGATCGACAGCCAGACGCGCAGTACCTTCAACAATCGGTCGTAGCAGGGCTTCCAGCAACGAACTGGCAAAGCCGCCGGATGAGTCAGAAGAAGATGAAGAAGATCGTTTCTCAGATTTCGGCTTGGTGGCTGATTTTTCGAAATCATCGAGCTTACCCGCACTGGCAGGTAAGCTGATTAAAACAATTAAAAGCGCCGATATAATACGCATCCATGCTCCTGAATTATTTAGCGGCGATCTCCTGCTAAAAAGGAGTACAGCGCCAGATCAATGGTTTTACCTTCGAATTCCTGCTGAGCTGGCAAACAACCTTCATACTGGAAGCCGATTTGTTTCAGGTACTCTTCATGAAGCGTCGAACCTGCCACCACACGCATTTCCAGACGATTGAGTTTCAGCTCGTCAAAACAGAAATTCATCACGGCCGGAATTACTTCGGCCAGAATGGTAAAATCAATTTTATCACTAAGCTCCCACCAAAACTGTGCGCTATCCGTCATCCAGTTAATTTTCTGAATACCAACACGAGCAATCAGTTGTTTATCAAAGCTACCCTCAACCAGCCAGCAAGCACTTTCGCGCACTTCAAAACGCATGGCGACACGACGCAGTTCATCCAGCGATTGTGCGGAAACTGACATCGACGCTTTTGGGATATGAGCCATCACATCTTGCTGACTCAGCAGCTCGTATAAGGCATCACCATCCTGATTGGCATCCGGCAGGCGCAGAGAAAAGTTGGGAGTCGAAAAATTCCAGTTCATTATTCTTCTCCCTCGCTCATACCAAGATTACTGCCACTATCGTGACGGCCGATGACCCGGTTTAATTGAACAATATCAACGTAAGATTTTTCACCACTGTCTGACACCAGTTTCCAGCCTTCACGCAGGGTTGCGCTGCGCTCAAAACCGATATTTTCCAGCGTTGCTAATAACTCTTTATCCTGACCTTCAATCCACTGATAGGCGAAGTTACGCAGGTGGTATTTCTCCGCCATAAAATCCATACACACAGCCAGAGCACTGGCACGTTGTTGATTGGTCAGTGCTTCAAGACCATCAACACGTAAGGTGGCACGCAAGTGTGACGGCTGCCAGTCAAATACGCTGACCATGCCCTGAAATTCGTCGTTAATCTCCAACGCCCACATAATGCCGCGCTGGGTGGCTGCCATTTGCACACTGAGTTCAATCATACGGGCAATATGGTCTTTGGCCTGATCCGATTCCGGATCCAACGCGCGCTGACCGGGTAATTCAGGATGCTGATAAAGATTTAACAGGTTGGCCTGGTCGTCGTCGCTCAGTGAGCGAACTCGGCCGCGGAAGTCTGCACCTTCAAATTGCAGCTCGGGAGTAAAATTCATGCAGTTTCACCAATGCTTGGTTTAATCGCCGATTTCAGTAGAAATAGTAATGGAGGGTGATCGTTGTTTTTCAAAAGCAGCCACAGGATGTGGCGGTAGGATCTAGGGCCATGGATGACCCACAGATCCGGCGTCTGAAAAATTACGGTTACTCTTCGTTACGGATGTCCGTAAAAATAACAGCCTAATATTTTCTGCCGCCGCGCCGAAGGCACATCCCTGTGCCTGCCGCGCTAACGCAACATCCTGTTGCTGCTCTCGAAAACATTAGACTGCTATTTTTTTATTCGAAATTTGCGATCTTAATAATCGTCGTCGCCCTCATAACCATGGGCGAGGTTTTCAAATCGGGTAAATTTACCTATAAACGCCAAACGGTCAGAACCAATCGGACCGTTCCGGTGTTTACCGGTAATAATTTCTGCCACGCCTTTATCCGGCGTATCTTCGTTATACACTTCGTCGCGGTAAATAAACTGAATAATATCCGCGTCCTGCTCGATCGCTCCGGATTCCCGCAAGTCAGAGTTTACCGGGCGTTTGTTCGGACGTTGCTCCAACGAGCGGTTAAGCTGCGATAGCGCAATCATCGGGCAGTTAAATTCTTTCGCCATCGCTTTTAACGAGCGAGAAATTTCAGAAATTTCCTGGGTACGACCTTCCGATGGGCCAGACACCCGCATCAGCTGCAGGTAGTCGACCATAATCATGGCCAGGTCGTTATTGTTTTCGCGATACACCTTACGCGCACGGTTACGCATTTCCTGCGGCGTTAATGCGGCGGTATCGTCGATATAAAGTGGTAAATCTTTTAACAGGTTTACGGCGGCGGAAAGCTTCGGCCAATCCTCATCGATTAACTTACCACTACGGATTCGGGTCTGATCGATTTTGCCGATGGAAGACAACATCCGCATCACAATCGATTCTGACGGCATCTCCATCGAGAACACCAAACACGGGCGCTTAGTGCCCATTAAGGCGTTTTCCACCAGGTTCATGGCGTAAGTTGTTTTACCCATGGAAGGACGTGCGGCAACAATTACCAGATCGGCCTTCTGCCAACCGGAGGTACGGTTGTCGATTTCGGTGAAACCAGTGGTTAAACCCGACAGACCATCCGGCTGATTAAACATTTCATCCAGCTGATCCAGAGTATTTTTCAGGATCGGTGCAACCACCTGCGGGCCACCATCCTGACGGTTACCTTCCGCAATCTGGGCAATCGACTTCTCAGCATCAGACAACAGATCCAGCGCCGTATCACCATCAGGCTCGTAAGCCTTCTCCATGATATCGGTAGCCGCTTCAATCAGACGACGCTGCTGTGAACGCTCACGCACAATCTCAGCGTACGCAGCGCAGTTGTCGATGGATGGCGTCATATCCACCAGGCGACTCAGATACGCCGCGCCACCAACTTTATCCAGCTGGCCACGCTCTTCGAGCTCTTCTGCAACGGTTACCACATCAATCGGTTGCTCCGACTTCACCAGGTGAGCGATTGCACGGAAAATCTGGCGGTGATCGTGACGATAAAAATCGGTATCGGCGGTCGATTCAGAAACGGACTCCCAAGCACGCTCATCCAGCATTAAGGAGCCGAGCACAGATTGCTCAGCTTCAACCGAGTGCGGCGGCGTGCGCTGACTGATGGATTCGGTGTCAGCGTCCGGGATGTAATCGTCGTTTATAAAGTCAGACATACAGATCTGTTTTCAGAAAACCCAGGGGCAAGCGTTATTCAGAGCCTTGAATAGAGCTCAATTAAGAGACAATAAAAAAGGCACTATCAGAAAGGATCTAATAGTGCCTTTTTCTTGCAGCGCTGTCATTAAACAACGCTGCGGGTTATCGCTAAATTATTCAGCAACAACGTGCAGTTTCAGAACTGCATTTACTTCTGCGTGCAGGTGGATCGCAACGTCGAACTCACCAACAGAACGGATAGGACCGGTAGGCAGACGAACTTCAGACTTGCTCAGTTCAACGCCAGCTTCGGTAGCCAGTTCCGCGATGTCACGGTTGCCCAGAGAACCGAACAGCTTACCTTCGTCGCCTGCGCGTACTGCAACAGACAGCTCGATACCTTCGATTTTCTCTTTACGGCTGTTAGCGCTAGCCAGTTTCTCAGCAGCTGCTTTTTCCAGCTCAGCACGACGAGCTTCGAATTGCTCAACGTTTGCTTTAGTTGCAGGAACTGCTTTGTTCTGTGGGAACAGGAAGTTACGAGCGTAACCTGGCTTAACGGTTACTTGTTCGCCCAGTTCACCCAGGTTTGCTACTTTTTCTAACAGGATAATTTGCATTTTTTAATTCCTCATTACAGGGCTAAGACTGTTTATATGTTCAGCCTGCCGTGTCTTTTGGTAGTCGCGCGCGGAAGTTCCAGGCACTATCCAGACACGCTACGAAAATTAGTAATGTGTACATGTAAGGCCCTAACACGAATAAGCCGATATAAATAACGACCATCCAGGTTGGGCTGGCTTTGGTCTGCGTGACCAGGCCATGGAACAGAGCCAGTCCGGCGAGCATCAGCGGTATGGTAAATACCGGCATCAAACCTGCCAGCTCGGGATCCAACTGACTGGCGCTGAACATCACCAAAATCACCGGTAATGTAAAAGCCAACGGCAGTCGAAGCTGTTTGAACTCGGTACCAAACCCTCCCGGGTTATAAAAGGTACTTTGCCAATAGCGTCCCAGTAACAGACACAACATAAATACCAGCGAGTGTAATGCGGCAAGCACACCACTCATCATCGGGCCAACCAAAGGTTTTAACTGAGCAGCAATTTCTGGCTGATCACTTAACGCTTTGACGACGGCTTCTTCACTGTTAGCGACTACCTGAGGTAATACATCAGGCAACATCGACGGCAACAGAAAATACACCACAATGCCCAACACCGAAGACACCATCACCGTCCAATCAAGACGGATACTGGCCCTCAGCATCACCGCCAGGGCGCTGGTGCCCAAAGCAGTTAACAAAGGAGTCGGGTCGCCCATGGCTAACCAGGTAATACCCGGCAACAACGCCCACAAAACAACCTGACCGGCTTGTTGCCAGCCGTACCGCAATATGACCAGCGCCAGCAAAGCAGCACCAAGCCAAAACAACAACGGGACGGCCAAACAAGCACCGGCCGCGGCAGTTGCCTGCCAGCGACCGGACATGGCCCATTGAGCCAATTTTTTCATAACTAAAATCCTTCAATTGCTGCCAGAGGCAGCAAAGAACTTAGTTGTCGTGCTGATCGGTGTACGGCAGCAGTGCAATGTAGCGCGCGCGCTTGATTGCAGTAGACAGCTGACGCTGATACTTAGCACGGGTACCAGTGATACGGCTTGGTACGATTTTGCCAGTTTCAGTGATGTAGCCTTTCAGAGTATCCATATCTTTGTAATCGATTTCGGATACGCCTTCAGCAGTGAAACGGCAGAACTTACGACGACGGAAAAAACGTGCCATGATTAAATCTCCTATTACTCAGCGCTGTCTTCAGCTTGGGTCTCTTCAGCAGCTTCTTCAGCTGCAGGTGCTTCTGCTTTCTCTTCAGTGTTTTCCTGACGAGACTCAGAACGACGACGATCTTCGCGGCTTTCAGCAGCTTTGATCGGAGAGATTTCGGTAATAGCTTCATCACGACGGATTACCAGGTTACGCAGAACAGCGTCGTTGTAACGGAAGTTGGTAGTCAGTTCGTCCAGGGCTTCCTGAGAACACTCAACATTCATCAGAATGTAGTGTGCTTTATGAACGTCGTTGATTGGGTAAGCCAGGTGGCGACGACCCCAGTCTTCGAAGCGGTGAATTTGACCACCGTCAGCTTCGATAGTGTTGGTGTAACGCTCTACCATTGCTGGTACTTGTTCGCTCTGATCTGGGTGTACCAGAAAAACGATTTCGTAGTGACGCATTGTCAGCTCCCTATGGGTTTTAGCCTTCCGGCCCATCCGGTAAGGCAAGGAGTTTGCCCTCACTGCTAACAAGAGCAGGAGGTTTGCCAAATACAAAGCCCTGGCAAACCAACGGACAAAATGGAGCGCGGATACTAACAAACCTGCAGCAACAGATCAAATAATGAACGCCCACCCGGATATCGGCATTGCGATCAGTTACTGACTGTTCAGTCACTATGTTTCAGGATGTATCTGAATGTAAGAAAATGTATTGAGATCACTGCATAAAAAACATACTCTCCTACCACTTTGTGTTGTAACCACCGAGAGCCGATATGTTTTTCTCATCCCCTTTAAAGCTATCAGCACTGATGCTGACACTGACGCTGACTGCCTGTGGTAGTGACAGCGGGTCTGGATCGAATAGCAACAATAATCCCGCAACAACGAATCCTGGCCCATCAGCTCCGGCAGGAAATGTGCTGTTACGCAGCCAGGCTATTGCAGCCGGAGAGCAATGCGCTGCGGCAGGGATACGTGTGGATACCGGCCTGGACAGCAATGCCAACGGCCAGTTAGATGACGACGAAGTCTCCAGCAGTCAGTTTATCTGCAATGGTGTAAACGGCACGAATGGCAAAGACGGCGTGAATGGTACTGACGGTAAAGACGGTGTGAATGGTACCGACGGCAAAGACGGCGTGAATGGTACCGACGGCAAAGACGGCGTGAATGGTACCGATGGCAAAGACGGTGAAAATGGTACCGACGGTAAAGACGGCGAAAGTGGTACCGACGGCAAAGACGGTGTGAATGGTACCGATGGCAAGGACGGTGTGAATGGTACCGATGGCAAAGACGGCGAAAATGGTACCGATGGCAAAGACGGCGAAAATGGTACTGATGGCGAAGACGGTAAAACACCTCAGCTACCTAAGATCAACAATGCCCAAACCACAGAAAACAGCAGCCATATGGTTTTTACGCTGACCTTCCCGGAGCCCGTTAGCGAAGTGACCACCGTTACCTGGGGAACCGTTGACGTTACCGCCAAAGCGGGTGAAGACTACCGCGCCAGTGCGGGCCAGCTGGCCTTCGCGATTGGAGAACAAAGCAAACAGGTTCAGGTAGAACTGATTAACGATGATGCCTATGAATGCAGTGAATACTTTATGCTTCAGGCAAACAGCACCATCGGGAATTCTGCCGGTTTTGGTCGTATCGACCATGATGGTGACCGCGGTCCTGAACTGAGCGTCAGCAAGACACACATCAGCGTAAATGAAAACGCTGGCAAAGCAGTGGTTAATGTCGAACTTGCCGCTCCAAGCTGCGTCGACAACCAAGTCAACATCGCTTATTCACAAGTCTCGACATTGGCGTTATATGCCGAGCATGCGGAAGCGGGCAGCGATTTTGATGCGATTTCCAGCTTTACGATTAATGCCGGTGAGACATCCGCCAGCTTCGAGTTACCGGTTATGGATGATAACGACAAAGAGCTGCGCGAAAGCCTGAAACTCACCCTATCCAGTGAAGGCCAGCTCAGCATGGGAGAAAACTCAGCCCAGATCGATATTCTGCCGGTAACGGCAAAACTGTTTGGTGGCTTCTACAGCAACTGCGTTTTATCACAGGACGGCCTGGTGAAGTGCTGGGGCTACGGTGACGACTACAACTTTGCTACCGGCGAGACCAAAGAATACTCCATCGACTATGGCGAAGTGCGCAAAGCCGATCTGAAAGAAAGCTGCGATCAGGGTAATAGCAAAGGCCTGATCGTTATCGACACCATCGCCAACGATAACAGCACCTGCTCCGCCGGATTTGGCGGCATCAGCTATCGTCTTGGACCGGACAGCAACGCTAACGGTGAGTTAGAAGAAGACGAACAAACCAAGACCGGTAAATTCTGTAATACCAGTACAAAAACCTACCTCTACCGCCAGGAGACGTTAACTCCCAACAAATTTGTTTGTGAACAAGGCGGTAGCGGTTTGTATGTCGGAACCGATGCCAATAACGACGGCATTCTGCAGATTTCAGACATGGGCGCCAACTTACCGCCCGCCCAGCTGGGAGACGGCAAAGTTGTCGATCTGGGATTAGGTGAATACCACGGTTGTGCATTGTTTGCCGACGGCACGGTAAAATGTTGGGGCAATAACCGCTACACCGGTCTTGGTATTGATTACAGCAGTAATGCCCATACGGGAAACATTGCAGCCGAACTCGGTAACGCGATGCCAAACGTTGATTTTGGTGATGGCCGCAGCGCAAGCCAGCTGACCGTGGGTGAAAACCACAGCTGCGTTATTCTCGATAATGGTCGGGTTAAGTGCTGGGGCAGCAACAGCGGAGGCAGCCTGGGTTACGGTGATTCAACAGCCCGCTCCCAAAGCGTTGCTGAACTCGACTACGTTGATTTGGGTACCGACGGCTCCGATCAGCCTTACACCGCTACTTACATCTCAGCCGGTGACGACAGCACTTGCGCAATTCTTAACAATGGTGGGGTTAAGTGCTGGGGCAAAAACTCCAGCTACCAACTGGGTTACAACGATAACCAGAACCGCGGCGATGGTCCGGACGAGATGGGCAACAGCCTGCCATTTGTTAATCTTGGTGGCGTTACTGCTACATCCGTTCTGATTGGTTACTCCACCGCCTGTGCTCAGCTGGCCGATAACACCAGCCGCTGCTGGGGCAGCAACGGTGATGGCCAGGTCGGCCTGGGTTGGCCTGACCGCCTGGTTAATGAGGTCGGTTATGTAAGCAGTGGCTCTTATTGCGGCACAGAGGCGGCAAAAAACATCACACAAACTGTTGAAACTCAGGAGTGCGACCTGGGTGGTTTCTGGCTGGAATACGGTCTTGATGCCAACGACAACGGCGTACTGGATGATTCCGAACGCTCTAGCCGCAGCCGCTATTGCAATACCGAAGGCCACACAGCCAAAGCGCTGATCACACCACTCGCGGCAGGCAATGGCGGAGACTGCGATCAGTTCGGCGGCAATAGCTACAAGCTTGGCTACGACCATGGCTTAGGCTTCCCGGTTTCGGCTTTTGCACAGCAACAAAACGTGCTGCGATTTAACAACGACGCCAGCGTCAGCAATATTGCCATGTCCTACTACTCAACCTGCGTTGTGCTGAGCGATGGTAACAGCCACTGCTGGGGCGATGGCGGTGATGGCGCATTAGGCAGTGAGAGCAATAATGACTGGGGCGATGACTCCGCTGAACTCGCCAGCAATGCACCGGCACCAGACATGGGCAACGGCCGCACAATCAAACAATTCGCCGGCCGTGGCTATCAGAACTGCGCGCTGCTGGATAATGATGACGTGAAGTGCTGGGGCTACAGCGAATACGGTGAATTAGGTCGCACCGAATTTTATGATGAAACCCTCGGTGATGACGTTGGCGAAATGGGCGACAACCTGCCCGCCGTCGAAATTTATTAATCGCTAAGGGCAACCAATACAGCTGCGACATCCTGTCGCAGCGACAGCACCAGAAAACAGCGATAGTATAATTTCTGAGCTATGAGGGTGGCTCAGCAGTTTCAGAAAGCGCCCCCAGATCAATCTTCGGCACCGGTCAATGTCAGGATTTATCTGGGGGCGTTTTTATATGGCCATAACCTCACAACCTTCTGGCAAAACCTCTTCCTGATACTCGTTGTTTTTCCAAACACCATACAACCGAGTACCGTCGATATACTTGATCTCTCCCTGGCCATGCATCTGACCATTGGCAAATTCTCCAATATAAATATCGCCGTTACTGAAAGTAAGTGTGCCAATCCCGTTCCAGTAACCATTATTGAACTGACCTTCGTACACATCTCCATTTGGCATCAAAGATTGTCCATTGCCGGACAGCAAACCGTGCTTCCACTCCGCATTAACAACGGTATTGTTCGGATAACGGCAACTTCCCTTTCCATGCATCAACCCGGCCTTAAACTCAGCGTTACAAGAGTCGCCGTTACGGCTGGTATATGTACCTTTGCCATCAAACTGGCCGTGTTTGAACTCTCCTTCGTAATGATCACCACTGGGGTCAGAATAAACGCCATGCCCATTTAGCGAGCCATCTTTGAACTGCCCTTTATGAGTCCAGCCAGCAGCGGAGACATATTCCCCCTGCCCTTCGATTAATCCTTTACGAAAGCGGCCTTCATACGACGAACCATCACGCCATTTCAGCTTCCCCTGACCATGAAATAAGCCATCAATGCAGTTACCTGAATAAGATGAAGAATCCGGTAAGCGCGCCTCACAATACTCAGCATGGGAAGCTGAGCTCAGCATAAGCAACACAATCGCAAAAATAAGTTTGACCGAAGAAGCTTCCATTTACCGGTATTCCTTTTATTTAGTAAGTGACAAAAAAGCCAAAGAAAAATACTACCATGCGCGCTTTGGAGGTAGTGATATCAATCGACAATCCTATTGGGGCACAGGAGGGCTTCGAGATATCCGCAACTCCTCACATCATCAAAAAACGATCGATCTCGCTCAGCAAGTTCGGCCAGTAGCTCAGCAATACTGCCTAATCCGCTAAACAGTGTGCAGTTGTGCACAAGTCAAGCCCTCCTCCGATAAAAAACCGCCTTTTTTTGCCTCTGGCATCGTTGTGCATAAACATTGGCTGTCAACATCTATCTTTCCCACAGAATCTGTGGGTAACTTTGTGAGTATTCTGCGAAAAACCGTCACAAAGCCTGTAAATGCGGGCTTATAGCAAAACGGTCTATTTTTTACACAGCTCGGAAAAAATTAGAAAACCCTTATATATCAAGGGCTCCAGAGCTATTTGATACAAAAGTGCCATTTTTATGTCGGTCAACCAAAGTCAAGCAAGGATTCGCAGAATTTGTGACAAAAGCGAAATATGGGTGGGGAAAATTCACGCATGATTTCCACAGATTCTGTGGATAATTCTGTGAATGAGTTGCTTATAACGATGCCAAACGGGCGTTTACATTAGCCCTCTGACAAATTGGTTGTTTTTCAACCAGGCTATGTTTTCTTCAGCTAAAAAAAAGCCGCACCTGAATACTTCAGGTGCGGCCCGGTTGTTCTGAATAATGTTTAATCAGAACTTATAACGTACGTCAGCAGATACTGTACGCTCTTCACCAGCAAAACAGTCACCGCGTGACAGACACGAGTTTAAGTGACGCTTATCAGTGATGTTACGTCCGTTAACGCTAAAGAACCAGTTCTTCATTTCATAACCAACCATGGCATCAAACAAAGTGTAAGCATCCGTTTCCAGATCCTTATTGTCAGTACCGTCATAAGTTTTACCTACATAACGCGAACCTAAACCAACACGTAAGCCAGTTAACTCATCAGCTAAACGATAAGTAACCCAAGCCGACGCCTGCTCTTCTGGTACAGCTTCAAGCTTGGTTTTAGAGCCGCCTGCCTGCGGCTTACGGTTTGCATCAAGATTTGTGTAGCTTGCAATAAAGTCAAACTGACCCAGGCTACCCTGTGCTTCTAATTCATAACCGTTGATTTCAGACTCTGCCTGAATTCGGCCCAGAGGGTTAGCCGGGTTTGTAATCAGACGATTCTTTTCATCAATCTGGTAGTAAGCAGCAGTCACTAACAACTTAGTGCCTTCTGGCTGATATTTAACACCAATCTCAGTTTGCTCACCGGATGCTGGCTTGTAACGTTTCTTCGTCACTGAGTCAGTGCCAGGAATTGCTTCGAACGACTCTGCATAACTTACGTATGGCGAGACACCGTTGCTCAGCTGATACAAGGCACCCAGTTGATAAGTGGTTTCGTTGTCTTTATCCGAGTCTTTACCCTGAGTACTGTTCTTAACACTGTCATGACGTACACCAGTAGATACAACCAGATCCTTATAACGAATCTGATCCATCAGGTAGATACCCTGCTGTTTCAGCGTCGATGATGGTCCATTGACTGGCTTCAGAGCTTTCAGAGCGCTACGCGCATCCGCTGATAACTTGCCATACTGCGGGTTATAAACGTCAATAGTCAGTGGCAGCAGCGCTTGTTGCAGTGCAATTACACCAGCCTGCTGCGCCGCAAGAGGACTATTAAACGGGTCAAGAGGATTACCGCCGGCCTGCGCCAGAGCAGGTAAAAATGCAGTACGGAACAAAGTCGCGGTATCGTTCAGATTCGCAGAGTCATTATCAGTAGTAATATCCTGGGCGTCTAAACCGAATACAACGCGGTGTTCAGCAGGGCCTGTACGGAAATCAGCGTTTAAGCGAATATCCAGAGTCTTAGCGTCGGCAGAACGATCACTTGCCAATGCAGTCCGGTTCAGAGTGCGACCATCAGCAGCAAAACCAACGGTTTGACTTCCTGGGTAGATAAGCGGTTGGAACTGCGCAGGGAACAGCAAAGGATACATCGTTCTGTATTCGCTTTCGCTTTGCGAGTCACGATAGTTAGCGGATAACGAGAATACTTCGTTGAAGATATGATCGAAGCTCATCGTGTAAGCAGTCTGCTCTGTATCAAAGCGATCGAACTCAGGCTCACTCAGGAATACAGTCTGATCGATACGACCATTAGGGTTTGGCAGAATGGTACCAGCGTGAGGAAGGAACTGGGTTGATGAACCCGTCTCATCTTCCTGTCGGTTCACCATAAATGTCAGAGAGGTCTGAGCAGATGGGTTCCATGTCAGAGACGGCATAAAGATGGTGCTGTTGTCGTCTACCATATCGGTTTGCGATTCAGCATCACGGCCCAGGGCAACAACACGATATAGCCACTCGCCATCGTCATCGATTGAACCGGTAACATCGACTGCCAGTTGCTTACGATCGAAAGTGCCTACTTGTGCCCAAACTTCCCCACCAAACTCTGACTGTGGACGCTTGCTCACCATGTTAACAATACCGCCAGTACCTGATTGGCCATAACCAACAGATGCAGGGCCTTTCAGAACTTCAATACGCTCCAGCGTGAATGGGTTTTGGCGAGTGTTGTTAAAGCTGCCAACAGATTTACGCATACCGTCGAGGTATAAAATTGGCGCAACACCACGAATAGTGGAGGAGTCTGTACGGGTATCGATACCGAATGAGGCACCGTTTACACCCGCCGAGTATTGCAGTGCGTCCTGGAGAGTTTTCACACCAGTTGCAGTGAAGAAGTCTTCCGTAATAACAGAAACTGAGTACGGAGTTTCTGAGATCTCAGCATCCATACGGCCAACGCTTGCAGTACGGCCTTCGAAGTTATCACCAACAACGATAACCTGATTCAATAAAACGTCATCTCCGGAAGATGAGTTACTGCTTTGCCCATCGGTTTTTTCCGCCTGTGCAGCATTCGCGGCAATAACACCTAATGCTAAAGCACAAAGGGTCATTCTTTTCATGAGACGTGCTCCTTTCCTTTAATGATAGTCATTACTATTCGTATAAGGCGCACACTATATAGTCAAAAGTATTAGTTGCAAGAGCTTTTGATAAGCATTCCTATTCATATCTTTACAATAATTTGGAATAAGGATCTGGCATAAAAAAGCCGCAGCGGTTATTAGCCCTACTGCGGCAAAGGCCTTTCTCAAGGCCCGGTGTGACACAAAGCGTTTCAACGAAGTCTTTAACAGAATTCGTGAGTCTTACCCTGTGGGTATCAGAACTGATAGGTCAGGTTTGCACGAACCATGCGCGGCTCAACCGGATGGAAGTGCACGTCTTCAATACCTTCTGCGCCTGCGGGTACGGTTTCGCCCGGCAGACGGGATTCATACAGGTAAGTGATGTCGTTGCCTTCTTCGTCGGTGATATTAATCAGCTCCAGACCTAACTCCAGCGCCTGGTTAACCTGATAGTTCGCCTGAGCGTTCAACAGAGTTACCGCATCGGCTTTTTTGCTGTTGTCTTCGTTCAGGGCAAATTTACCGAAGTGGCGTAAACGCAGACCTGCATCCCACGGGCCTAAACCGTCAATGGTCATGCCTAAGCTGAATACCTGCTCAACCGCACCTGGAATGTGTTGTTCTTTTTCACCCTTTGGCTTAAGACGGGCACGGCTGAACGCCAGATCGGAATCGATAATCAACCAGTTGTTAGCCTGCCAGAACACACTGGCTTCCAGACCGCGACGTTCAGATTTATCCGACGCTTCGGTTGTGCCGTCATCACCAACAAAAATTAATTCAGAATCCAGTGTTAACCACCAGAGAGACACCGCCAGTTGCAGATCATTATTAAGCTGAGTCTGCAAACCTAAGTCTGCGCCTTCACTCTGCACCATGGGTGTTGCGTCTTTTTCGGCAAAGCCACGGGCATCGTTAGAGTGGAAACCCTGACCATAGTTAGCAAACACATGGGTGTTGTCTGCCAGCTGATAAATCAAATTAAATTTCGGGCTGACACGGGTATCGCTTTCACCACTGTTGTTTCCGGTCAGGCGGTTATCAACAATGGCCGACAGGTAATCAAAACGTGCACCAACCTGAGTGCGTAATGCATCATTCCATTGGTAATTATTTTGTACAAATAAACCCAGACCGGTTTCTTCAACACGGTGGCGTACACGACGCTCATAAATTACACGGCCTTGTGTACCCGCCAGGCCAACATCGGAAATACGATCGTGGCGTACATCGAATCCGGCTTGCCACTGGCTCTGGTCACCGTTGTATAAATCCAGTAATGCTGAACCACCGAGAATTTTACGCTCATCGTGCTGACGGAATTCGTCGCCATTGGCCTGATCAATAGCGTAAGTGTGGTTAGCGTATAACTTCAGGCCGTAATCAATCAGATAGGCGTTGGTTTTTAATTCACGTCCGGCAAAATCGTTCCAGCCCTGATAACTCAGGCTGCGGCGGTGAGTTTTACCACCCGGGTCTTTATCCAGCGAATCAAAACGGTCGCCGCCGTTATCAACAAAACGCTGTGGCAGCTGATCGGTTGCCGTCCAGTCATTCTGATAAGCCATGGCGGTAACCGAACCACCATTCACGCTGTCACCAAAGGTGTATTTTAATAACGCAGAATATTTTTCCTGATTCTGCGCCACTTTCCATGGGCCGTCGTAGCGGCTGGTATCAAAAGCGGCTAACAGGTTATTACCGTTTTCCAGTTCATTACCACCGGCAACCAATAGACGCTGATAGCCGTGTTCACCAATACCCAGTTTTACCAGATTGTTATCCAGTTGTTCGCGGCTGTGTAAACGCACCGCACCGGCATTAGCAAAATCACCTTCGCTGGCGTAATACGGGCCTTTTTTATAATCCAGAGATTCAATCATTTCCGGAATAATAAAATTAATATCGGTATAACCCTGGCCATGGCCGTGGGTGCGCATATTCACCGGCATGCCATCGATAAAGGTGGCGAAGTCGGTACCGTGATCGAGGTTAAAACCACGCAGGAAATACTGGTTCGCTTTACCTTCGCCGCTGTGTTGAGTAACGATTAATCCCGGAACGGTTTCCAGTACTTCGCCGGCACGGCTGATCGGACGTTGTTCGATTTGCTCAGCAACCACGGTACCCATTGATGCCGAAACCGCACTGCCTACCTGCGCCTGGCTGGATACCGTCACATTGGTTAACTGTGCTTCGTCTGTGGATGAATTAATTCCGGCTGCATTTACCTGAGCAACGCACAGGGAAGCTGCCGCAATGGACAACGCCAACGGTGAAAGTTTCATATTGTTACCTTATAACAAATAATTAAATGAAATATTTAATACGATGAATTAAAAATTTATTTACCTATTAAAACCAGCTTACCGGTTTGTGGATCCCGGTATACCTGTCCCATTGACTGGTAACCACTGCCCTCACCGTTTTCTAATTGCTGCCGCAGTGATTCCGGAATATCGGTTAATTCCTGGCTGCGTTCTAATTTAATATTGTCTTCTAATTTAAAATGCTTTTTTAATTCCGGGCTGACGGCCACCAGTGCCGCAATTAAGCCACAGGCAAACACCAGCATAATGTCGACCAGATTGGCTAATGGACCAAGCGGTTCATCATCCTGGGCATCAAATGAAGAAGAGCGCCAGCGATCGCTCATGATCCTGCTCCGGCGTCTGTCTGACGATCTTCCATTTCCTGTACCGCGCGGTCATACCAGCGACGGCGTACTCGCCCGAGCACAAAACCGACAATACCGGCTAATAAACCAATCACAGTAGTATCAAAGGCAACCGTCATAGCCGTGGTAAGAATGGTTAATTCACCGTCACCCAATGCCGCCAGGCCAGGTCCAAGAGGAATCAGCGTACCCATCAGGCCTAACATCGGTGCAATACGGGTAATAAAATCCGCGCGTTCAATCCGGCGTTTACCCACCTGAATCAGCAGCGCCTGATCACCGTTCCGGACTAAACGACGAATGCCACCAAAACGCTCCCCCAGTGCTAAACCGGATTCGTATAACGCCAGCAAAATAAAAAACAGTAATGCCCACACCACAGGTTCCAGTAACACACTGGTCAGCTGATGCATCAGATTGAGAGAAACAGAGGAAAACACAACACTCTCCATACAGGCCTGAACGATTCAGGATTACCTGATTCAACAAGGTCTGTTCAATAACCGTTAATGGCCAGGGAGTTGATGCGAAAATACAGATACAACGACGAAAAAATACGTCGCAGAAAAACAGAGTTGTATCATGTCGCTCAGGTCACCCCGCCTGAAATCATGTTGCTCCAGGCCGGTCTCCGGACTCAAAGTCAGAACTCTCAAGAAGTTCCGGGTTTACCTTCCGGCGTGTCACAACTGTTGTGATCTCACCGTGGTCGAAAAACCAATTCGTCTGAACTTACCAATTTACCGATAGCAAAACCTATCCTGGTAAGCGACAAACACTTCATACCGTTGCGGGGGCAGTACAGGAATAGCATTGACCGTAATGGAACGCCTTACCTGTTTCCCGATTATCCCGTGTCTGCAATTAAATATCGCCACACAGGCACCTGAAACGAGGCCGCACAGTAACAGGAATGTCAGCTTATGAAAAGCCGACTAACGTGAAAGCTACTCACCATCATGATGAGTCACGTTATTGAAGCGCATAAAAAAACGCGGCTTAACACCGCGTTTTCACTGACTGATTTGTTTAATTAATCCGAGGATTATTCAACAATCAGCGCATCCATCATTTTCTGACCCAGATCGGTGTGATGCTGCATGGTCGAGAACTTTTTGGTGATCGCTTCCGGACCAAAAGCGTATACCGGAACCGGCGCTGCGGTGTGAGTACCATTACCCCAGGAAACACTTTGCTTAGCCGCTACTTCACGCGCAATTAATGCACCCGTGTCTTCGTCGGCGTATACGTAGAAGTCAGAGAAATCATTAAACTTCGGAATGTTGGTCGCTTTCAGGTACTTATGGTCAGCATGAACGTCTTCTGCTGGCACATCGTAACGAGCCGCGATGCGCTCACCGGATTCACTGTTAATGTGGAAATCGGCGTGCATGCTTTTGTTCACTTCTTCAACCCAGGCCGCAGCCGTGGTATTGGAGAAATCCCAGTCGCCATTCACAGCACTCAGAATATCGTAGAAAGAACGGTCCTGAGCGTAGATTTTATCCAGAGTCGCCAGTGCACCAAAGTTATACTGAGGCTTATACGGACGGTCGCTACCATCGGCATTCACCATGCCGTCACCCGCCAGCGTTTTTGCTTCCGGAATATCATGCTTGTGGTAAGCAAAACCAAAACCACCGGTTTCGTGGTCGGCAGTTACAACCACCAGAGTGTCATCACGCTCTGCTACCCACTCATGAACCGCTTGTACCGCTTCATCAAACTTCAGCATTTCGTGTAATAACCAACCGGTGTCATTGATATGACCCGCCCAGTCAATCTGGCCACCTTCAATCATCAGGAAGAAGCCATCCGGATCCTGCGACAGAATATCCAGCGCTTTTTTGGTCATTTCCACCAGCGACGGCTCATCGGCACACTTGCTGCCAGCTTCCGGAGCGGCGGTATTTTTACAGGCGGTGTATTCAATACCATCGTTCATGGCGGAATCGTCGAATAAACCTAACAGCTTGCCCTGATTAACGGCAGCCATTTGAGTTTTATCAAACGCCAGAGAGTAGCCCGCACTTTTTGCTTCGTTAAACAGATTGCGATCATCGTCAGCGCTACGCTTGGACTTTTTAATCACATGGGTTGGTGCATTTAATTCCTGAGCCAATTTGCCAAAGTCATCCACTTTTGGCGCCCAGTGACGTGAACCACCACCTAACAAAACATCAACACCAGCGTCCAGCAGGTCGTTGGCGATTTCATTTTCCATCGAACGGTGTGGACGGTGAGAAGCAAAACCAGCCGGAGTCGCGTGGGTCAGACGAGTATCGGTAATCAGACCCGTCGCTTTACCCATTTTCTTGGCTTTTTCCAGAATGGTTTCGACTTTATTACCTTTGTCGTCGAGGCCAACCGCTTCAGAAATCGAACCTTTACCGGTTGCTAACTGAGTAGCAGAACAAGCGGAATCAACAATTAAGCCCGGGTTGGCACCCATTGGCGCAGTCATGGATAAACCTAACGCACCACCTTCAGCCAGTTTCTGTAAACCCGTTACCTTGTTCACTTTTGCTGCATTGGCAGGCGAACGACGCGCGTATTCTTCCAGCAGGCCGACCTGCTGTGGACCCATGCCGTCACCAATCATCAGAATCAGGTTTTTAACTTTGCCATTGTTGGCAACCGGAGCCTTGTCGGCGTCAGATTTAGAATCGGAGTCGCTGCCACAAGCAACCAATAAGCTGGCTGCAATAACGGCTGCAGAAAGTTTAGCGAGTGTTTTCATTGTGATGCCTACCACATTTTATTTTAGAAATTGTCTGACCTGAATTAACAAGTCAGTTAATGGCGCGGCATGCTAGGCGGGAATTATTACAGTTTTATTTTCGTTTGAATGATTATTCAAAAGTCGGCCGAAACGCGACAAGAATCGGCTTATTTCATAGAAATGGACGCGGGCAGACATGTTATAAAATAACATTTATTTCGGGTTTAAATGGAGTTAATCCGATAACCACCTGCACGAACAGGCTGCTGCTTAACAGCAGCCCAATGGGGATAAAATACCCATAATTACGACAAATACAGGCGGCGGGCTTCGTTAACCGCAATACGATCGGGTTCAGCATCCAGTTGCGATAATTCGTCCAGACTCAGCCAATAAACCGCTTCAGCCTCCAGTGCTTCAATATCCCCCTGCCAGTCGCTTACCAGGTAATAATGCAGGCGCTGTACTTCAGATTCTGAATCCGATTCTGCCGTGTGCACCAGAGAACAAACATAACCGGCAGACTGCGCCTCGACATTCAGCTCTTCCTCAAGCTCGCGCGCCAGTGTATCCAGCTGATCTTCGCCCTCTTCCATATGGCCACCCGGCACCATCAATAACGAGGGATCAAACTCTTTATCGTCGCGACGCTTTTCAACAAGTACCGCGCCGTCCTGAATCAGGATAAAAGATACGCACTCGGCAAACTCCATAGAACAGACTCCTTGCGGTTTTTAATAACCTTAAAAATACAGCAAATAAAAAACTAAACAGCGATAAAAAATAGCCGACCAAGCTTACCTTAGTTTGGTATTTTGCCGCGATGAATTTTAACTATTGCGAAAAAATTTCCACCAGAAAGTCGATAAACACCCGGGTCTTTTGTGGAATAAATTCACGATCCGGAAATAACGCACTAAGAGGATAACTCTGCCCCGGACAATCCAGTTGCAGCGGCAATAAGCTGCCCTGCTGAATCGCCTCACGAACAAAAAAGCTGGGTAAACTGGCAATCCCTAATCCGGCATGAACCGCATCAATCACGCAGTTCGCCTGGCTGAGAATAATCGAACCGTTAATTTCCACGTGTTTCATCTCGCCATCGATAACAAACAGTAAAGCGTCCTGGCGTGGGTGATTGGTATCAAGAATAAACTGATGGCTGGATAAATCCTTTACCGACTCAGGTTTGCCGCAACGCTCAATATACTCGGGTGAAGCCACCAGCACGTCATGGAAATCGCATAATTTACGGGCATACACACCGGTGTCCGACAGTTGCGCAATGCGCACGGCAATATCGAACGAGTCGTTAATTAAATCGATGTATTGATCATCAAAATCGAGCTTAAGACGCAGTTGCGGATGACGCCGGGTAAATTCCGGTAAACGTGAAAACAGATACGGGCTCAGGCCAATCGGCAGCGACACTCGCAACTCACCCTGCACAGTTTGGCGCTCCTCCGTCAGTGCCTGTTCCAGACATTCGATACGCCCGAGAATCTCTTCACTTTCCTGCAACAGGCGTTTACCCGCAGCGGTAATTTCGATGCTGCGTGTGGTACGCAGAATCAGCCGGGTATTCAGCCATTGCTCCAGTTGATGCAAAGCCCGGGTAACCGACGCCCGCGACGTCTGTAATGAATCCGCCGCGGCGGCAAAGCTGCCTTTACTGGCGACTGCCTGAAACATCTTTAATGCCGTTAAACGATCACTCATAGGCCAACAGGTTCCCGGAAAATAGTTTCACATTCTGAAATAATGATTTTCAGAATAGCAGTTTGTTTCTTATACAGTAACTAATTACTCTGACTTCATCGCTTAAACAGCTCAATTATTAACCAGACGCAGGAAACAAACCGATGAAACAGAATCAACTCAACCTTATCAAAAACGCAATCGCCACCCTGACACTGCTCACTGCGGCCAGCAGTTACGCCGCCGATGCGCCATTTCAGCAAATCACCTACAGCTGGACCGAAGGTGCCCTGGCAGGCAGCCAGTACCAACTGATTCTGTCTGACCAGTCGCTGCACTGGCACGGACTGAAAGGTGCCGAGCAAGGCTTATCGGGTACCGAGAATCAGGTGGAATATCGTGACCTGGGGAATGACCGTCAGCTGGTAAGCTGGCTGGAAAACGGCGGTTACACCGTCACTCTGGTGGTGAACAGCCACAACCATCAGATTGATGGCGTGCTTTCTAAAGAGAAGGAACATCATGTGATCAGCGGCAAAATTGAAAGCCTGACGCCGGCATCTGCCAGCCAGAAAACTCAGCGGCCACTGGCACAACGCCAGCAAACCGGTCGCCGCCCTTCTTAACTGCCTGAAATAGCGCGGACATCCTGGCAATCAACCGTCCGCGCTAAACAATCTTTGTAAGCAATCAAATCTGCTTGTGCCATAAAATCAGCAGTTACACCGGCCACCTGCCCTCGGACTTTGGTTTCAAAGTTAATATTCAAACTAGTCCAACGCTGTGTGTTGGCATCAAAAATACGAACGTCTTTATGACTGCCAATTTCGATTTTTGTGTTGTGATAAATCAACTGGAAATAGTCCAGGTCCCAACCTTCGCTCTGTTCCAGATAACGTTCCGGTGGCCGACTAATATATTCGGAAGTCAGCCTAACTATCTGTTGAAAATATTCTTCAGCAACAAATAAATCGATATCGTTAAGTTCTCGCTGCGAACCATAAAAGTTCGCAGCCAAACCACCACAAATCAGATAAGGAATATGATGTTGCTCCAGTAAGGCAACAATCCATTGCAGGGCTATGACTTTATTCAACGGCACAGCCTCCTGATGTTCCATCACGCCTCCCCTTAGATGTTTGAGCAATTAAAAGTCATTGTACCTTAGGTACCGGAATAACCGCCATAGTCAGGCGGGAGATACAACTGAGTTTATTTTCACTGTTATAGATTTTAATTTCCCACACCTGAGACGTACGGCCACGATGCACAATAGTAGCGACACCACTTAGTTCCCCGGAACGTACACCACGCAGGTGATTGGCGTTAATCTCCTGACCCACGGCGTATTCTTTACTGTTATCCAGAGCCAGATTGGCCGCCATGCTGCCCAGGGTTTCGGCAAACAGTACGTTCGCGCCGCCATGTACCAGACCGACCGGCTGAAAGGTGCGCTGATCGGCAGGCATGGTGCCTTTTACCCAATCCTCTCCGACCTCGGTGATTTTAATACCCAGATTACTGCAGGCGGTATTTTCCATCTGACGGTTCATATCGGCGATGTCGGGAGTAGCAAACCAGATTGCGCTCATAAGGAGTCTCTTTACTGCGTGAGTGAAATTTTCGCTAGGCGCAATTTACTAAATACACAGTATTCGAGAAAGGAAAAATTCTTTTCGTCTTTTCGCGGCAACCGTCGTCATATCTTAAATGGCCGGGCTAAACTGGAAGCAGCACCCAGATATGTCTTTCTCTGGCCCAACACAGGAGAAGATCATGCAACTTGAACAACTCTGGTCGGAATACCGCTCCGCCCTGAACGCGTTTTTACTCAGCAAAGTCAGTAACCCACAAGATGCTGAAGATCTGCTGCAGGATATTTTGATCAAAACCCACAAAAATCTGGATAAACTGCGTGAGGCTCGCAGCATCAAAGCCTGGTTATTTCAGATTGCCAACAACACCATCATTGATTTTTACCGCACCAGAGCGCGCAGTCATGAAGTTCAGCAACAACTGGATGAAGAGTCCTTGTGGTATTCCCAGTCTGAACAGAGCATCAAGGCTGAGCTGTCGCATTGTATTGAGCCGTTTATACAATGCTTGTCCGAAGCCAACGCCGAACTGCTAACGGCCATTGACCTTAACGGTGAATCTCAAAAAGTTTATGCCGAACAACTTGGCATCAGTTATTCCACCTTGAAATCAAGGGTGCAAAAAGCCCGTACCGAGTTACGTGGATTGTTTGATCGCTGTTGCCATATGCAGCTGGATGCCCAGGGCAATCTGATGGATTACGAGCGTAAAGATAGCTGTAACGGTTGTTAAGCAATAGAAGGCTCTTTGCTAAATGAATCCCGATTTTTAATCGCCATCATTATTTTCGTCTTTTTATCCGCCCCTGCGTCTTAACCACTGAAATCACACAATCTGATTGAGTTAACGATTCAGGAGCATCTAATGAGTAAGAAAATCAAAATTGTCAGCTTTAAAATTTGTCCGTTTGTACAACGGGTAACGGCCTTACTGGAAGACAAACAGATTCCGTACGACCTTGAATACATTAAGCTGAGCGATAAGCCCCAATGGTTTCTTGATATCTCGCCGACCGGACAGGTTCCGGTATTAATCACCGAGAATGATCAGGCATTGTTTGAGTCTGATGCGATTATTGAATACATCGACGAAACCACCGCAGCACTACAACCCAAGTTAACAGCGGAACAGAAAGCGCTGAATCGCGCCTGGAGCTATCAAGCCAGTAAACACTATCTGGCACAATGCTCAACCATGCGCAGCGTTGATAAAGCGACACTCGATCAGCGCCTGGGCAATCTGGCCAAATCGTTTGCCAAAGCCGAACAAGCGCTGGCCAGTCGTACATCTCAGGGCCGTTACTTTAACGGTGATGAGTTAAGCAACGTCGATATTGCCTGGCTACCGTTATTACACCGCGCCGATATTATTCGCCGTCATCGTTGTTTCGATATGTTGGATGGTTTTCCACGAGTGCAACAATGGCAACAAGCGCTATTGGCGACGGGCCTGGCGGAAAAATCCGTGGCTGATGATTTTGAATCGGCGTTCACTGACTTCTATCTTTCCGATCAGACTTACCTTGGTAAAGGCGAAGACTGCACAGACCCGGAAAGCCCTTGTGGTTCAACTCAGGGCAGCTCGACCTGTTGTTAACTAGCGGGAGTTAAAGGTATGCAATCGCAATGCTGCCAACCAAAACACCCGCTGGGTAAGCGGGTTTACGCCTTAAGTGAGCTGCTGATGAGACTGCAGCGCCAGCGGGCTGGCGACAGGTCAAATTGACATTTATGCCAGTGGCGGGTAGAACAACCGCCGACGAAATGCTTCAGGCTTCGTTCTGCCTCAGCAAGGTCAATCCGGTTCAGGACACGCTGTGAATACAATCACTATGTACATCCGTGTACATAGCCCTTTGGGCAGCTGCGCTGCACAAAACGGCTATCCTGCCGTTTTGTCCCTGTAAGCTCGGCTATCGCGTCCATGCGATAGACGGCCCTGAATCCAGACTCACCTTACCGGCAACGAACCCTCGAAGCTTTGTGGAACACCGGTGAAACTCCGGGGCTGTACCCGCAACTGTAACAGCAGAATTTTTCTCTGCTGAAGCCAGATACACAAACGTCCCTTATTGCTCTGCTGATGATAAGCACGAGCCAATAAATGCACCGGGCGGGAATACTCGGTACTGGACGGTATACCGGCAACGTCTTGGTTGCGGTGGATCTAAGCAGTACTACTTCTCTCCCTCAAGCCCAACTGACTTGAGGTACTTATGTTAACTCCTATACAGCTGTTGCTTTCCAAACAGATGTTGTTATTAAAACAGGTCGCTGTTCTGTTATTACTGATCAGCACCGTGTTATTCAGCAGCACACGACTCGTCCAGGCCAATACCGCCGACAATTCTGCGATTAAAAGTCAGGATTATCTGTTGGTATTAACCTCCCAGCGTAATGCAGAAACCGTCGCCGAAGCGGCACGTTTATTTAAACTGCAATATCCACAATTATCGGTTCAGGCCCGCACCGACGGTCAGATATATGAAACAGACAACAAACAACGTGCGCAGCTGATATTAAACGCCCGGGCGATTATTGGTGCCGGTTTATTTGGCCCGGCGGTGGCAGAGTTATCATCTCTGTTTAAACAATTTAAGAAGCAACAAAAGCCGTTACTGATTTTCAGCAGTGACCACCGTCTTGTTGGAGTGAGCGAACTGGCTGGGAAAAACTTCTTCAGCAACCAACAACAGGTTCGTGAACTGGGTAAACAACGCGCCACCGATAACTTCGAGACCTGGCTGAATGACATCAAACAACAAAACCCGGCCCAGGCTAATTGGTTACAGGCCCGCGCTTATTGGCAAGCGGGTGGTGCAGAAAACAGCAAAGAATTATTCAGTTGGGTTTTCCAACAAACCGGTGCAGAAACCCTTGCTAACGCTGCGGCGCCACAACCACGACTACGCTGGTTTGCTAACGGTAAAATCCAGAATCAACTGCCCGCTTTAACAGCAGAACCCGCCTCAGAAAAGAAACCACTGGTAGCCATTCTGGATCACGCCGGTGGCGGCCGCCCGGCAGATGCCGCGTTATTACGAAAGTTATGTGCACAGATAGAAGAACAAGGTCAGCAATGTATCGCATCGTTAGCCTACTGGGGTGAAGCCGGTGTAAAGGCGGTTGAACAACTGCTGCCCTACAAAGATCAGCTCAGCGTCATCGTTATGCTGCAGGACTTTGTTATTGGTGGCGGCGAAGGCCGTGAGCGTACCAATGAGTTATTACAGCAATTAAATGTGCCACTGTTAAAGGCGATTAAGTTACGTGACCGCAGCGCGCTGGAGCATCAATTGTCGGCCGACGGTTTAGCCGCAGAGAAGGTTTATTACCAGGTAGCCATGCCGGAACTTCAGGGCGCATCGCAACCGTTAATTATTGCCAGTGCCGGTGAGCAAAAAAACGATCAGATCAGCGGTATTCGTATCCAGGCGATTGAGCCGAAACAAGATGGCTTAGATGCGTTAACGTCACGTTTATCCCGCTGGGCAACACTGCAACAAAAAGCCAATGCCGACAAACGTATCGCCATTGTGTATTACAACCACCCTCCTGGCCGTCACAATATTGGTGCCGACAACCTCGATGTACCGGCGTCGTTATGGCAAATTCTGAATCAGTTAAAAGCCCAGGGTTATAACGTTGGCGAACTGCCCGCCTCCCAGGAAGCCTTGCTCGATCAGATGCAATTACGTGGTGTTAACCTGCCCCGTGACGCCAATGCGCTAAAAAATATGTCAGACCAGATCCAAACCATGGCGCCGGTGGATTATCAGAGCTGGTTTAATCAGTTACCGGATTCCGTTCGCAACGAGATGATTAATGGCCCGTTTGGTTTATTACACGAGCAATTAAAAGCCGCCGTTGTTGCTAAAAAACCAGAACTGGCCGATGGCCTGTTACACCACACCTTTGAAGAAATGCATCACTTGTTAGAAGGGGTTGATCACAAAGGCCGCGAGCGTGCATTGGCGTTAATCGAGCAGTTAGAAGTGTGTTACGTACGTACCGTCGAAACCGCCGAACAAATTAATAACGGCCAATACCCGGCTTGTTTAGATAAAGAAGCGCCACAGTTAATTACCGCATTACAAAAAACCGGTATCGAAGGTTTAGGTGGCTGGGGCCCCGCTCCCGGTAAAGTGATGACCTTTAATAATCAGCTGTTATTACCGGGCCTGCAGTTTGGTAACGTGTTTATTGGTCCACAACCACCACGCGGCTGGGAAATTAACGAAGAGCTTTTACACGCAAACCTGGCGTTCCCACCACCTCACCAGTACCTGGCGTTCTATCACTTCCTGCGTAACAAATTTAAAGCCGATGCTTATGTGCATTTAGGCCGCCATTCGACCTATGAGTTTTTACCACGCCGCAGCGTTGGCCTGGGTGAAGACGATTATTCACGCATTATTGGTTCCGACATTCCGGGTGTTTACCCCTATATCGTTGATGGTGTGGGTGAAGGGATTCAGGCCAAACGCCGTGGTTTAGCGGTGATGGTTGACCACCTGACACCACCGTTGGAAAGCACGCCGCTGTATGACGAGTTATTGCAACTGCGTCAGTTAATCGAAAGTTTTGAAGCCAGCCACGGTAGCGGTAACGAAGCCGTTGCCGAACGCCTGGTACAACAAATCGTCGAGAAAGTAGATCAACTGGAATTACGCGATGAACTGGCACAAGCCATGTCTGCCGAGCTGGCAGTAATGGGGATCAGCTTTGAGGAAGTTGACGACGATATGCTGGTTCACGAAGTGGGCCATTACCTGACGGACTTACAGGAACGTTTTATGCCGTTAGGCCTGCATATCTTCGGCAAAAACTGGAACGACAATGCCGTCGAAATGATGCTGCAGTCGATGCTGGGTCGTCACTCAGATAAAAATGGCAAACCACTAACTGCTGAGCAAAAAGAAAAACAATCCGGCTGGAAAGATCTATTAAAACAATCACCGGATGCTGAAATGGCTGCCCTGATTAATGGCTTAAATGGCCGTTATGTGGCACCGGGCCAGGGTAACGACCCGATTCGCAGCCCGGATAGTTTGCCAACCGGACGTAACTTCTATGCACTGGATTCCAGTTTAATTCCATCTAAACTGGCCTGGCAGCTGGGTAAAGAAATGGCTGCCGATGCACGCAAAAATAATCCACAAACGGCCGATAAAAACGAAGCCATTATTTTATGGGCTTCTGATGTCGTGCGTGATGAAGGTGTGATGATTGCCTTTGGCCTGGATATGTTAGGTCTGGAGCCGGTATGGAACAGCCGAGGCCTGGTAAAAGGATTAAAACGTCAGACACTGCCCGAAGGTCGTAGCCGTCGCGATATGGTATTTACCAGCTCAGGTTTATTCCGTGATTTATATGGCCAGCAAATGTCATTGTTAAATCGCGCAACGTTAATGGCACTGGATGCTTCGTCCGATACCATTCGCAAAGATTACCCGGCGTTAACCCTGGCCTTATCTGAAGCGCTTAGCCTGTTAGGCAAGGATGCAAAAGGCGGCTCGGAATCACTGGAATTTAACCAGGTCGCTAAACACTGGGTTAATCAGGCGCGCGTATTATTGCGTGATGGCGTAGCCGAGAAAAAAGCTGGCATTATCGCCAGCATGCGGGTATTTGGTGATGCACCGGGCAGCTACGGTGCCGGTATTAACCGTATGGTGGAACGTTCCGGTGCCTGGGAAAATCGCAGCGAACTGGCCGATGTCTATATTCGCCGTATTGGCCACAGCTATGGTTTAAAAGACTTTGGCGCTCCGGCACAAAAAGCCTTTAAAACTCTGCTCAAAGACGTAGAAAACACCTACTTCGGTCGCTCCAGTAATTTATACGGCTTAATCGATAACAACGACGCCTTTGATTATCTCGGTGGTTTAAGCTTGGCAGTGGAATCCGTTAGCGGCAAAGCACCGAATAACTTCGTGCTGGATCACAGCGACCCACAAAACTTTAAAGCCCGCCCGTTAGGGTTAGCCTTACGTCAGGAATTACGTGGCCGCTTCTTAAATCCGGAATGGCTGAAAGGCCTGATGGAACACGGTTACGCCGGTGCCCGCACCATGGGTAACGAATTCCTCGAATACCTGTGGGGCTGGCAGGTGACGAACCCAACGTTAGTCGGCGACTGGGCCTGGGAAGAAGTCAAAGCTGTGTATATCGATGATAAACACCAGCTGAAGCTGGATGAGTTTTTACAGCAAGGCCATAACGTTCATGTAAAAGCTAATATGCTGGCTATTATGTTGGTGGCGATTCATAAAGATTTCTGGAATGCCGACCAACAAACCGTACAACAGCTGGCGAGTGAATTTGCAGAGCTGGTTGCTAAAAACGGTTTACCGGGCAGCGGTCATACCGATCCGGATAACCCGATGTTAGGTTGGCTGGAACAACACCTGAGCAGCGAGCAATGGCAGGCACTGAAACAACAGATTGACCTGGCTCGCCCGGTTGATGAGGACGCAGGGCAAGAAACGGAATATACCCGTATTGCTGAACTGGAGGTTACCGCAGAAGAGCTGGCAGCTGCGCAGCAGCAAGCTGAAGAGCCTCAAAACCAGCAACCAACTGAACAAGCTACTCAGCAAAAGCAGGATGAACAACAAAACGATGCTGAAGCTAGCCAACAGCAAGCCTGGATACAATTTGCCCTGGTTGTGTTTGCGATATTTGTTGTGTTGATTGGTTTTGTCCGTAGCAGACGGCTGTAAGCCTTAGTCCGCCTATTAAAGCCTCTGAATCATCTTACGGCTGATTCAGAGGTTTTTACATTAATAAATCGATCGGGCTGGTCGTACCGGCAAAGTGCTGGCCTAACATATATCTGAGTGGTGGAAACATCACTATGGCCGAGTAATTCCTCACGGTTCGAATGTCTCGCCCTGCACGCAGTAATTCAGTTGCAAAACTGTGCCTGAAGGTATGGCATGAAATCCGTTTGGATGACAAACCTGCATTTTTTACTGCTCGTTTTAATGCCTTTCTGGGCACCGACACATCCAGGTGATGACGACATAAAACTCCTGTTGTTGGATGTTTACACAACCTGCTGGACGGGAAGATAAACATCCACGCAGCTTCTCGATATGCTGAGGGATATTTACGTCCTAACGCTCCGGGCATGGAAGGCCCAATTCCCTGCTTATTATCTTCTGTCTGAATATACAAAGCCCGCTGAAAATATTCTTCAATAATGGGTTTCAGTTTATGTGGCAATATCGTGACCCGATCTTTGGCACCTTTTCCATCAAATATGGAGAGCGAGCCTTGATCAAAATTAAAGTCTTTAATTCGCAGACGTAAACATTCAGAGATTCTCAACCCTGATCCAAACAGCAGGGAGAAAATCAGCCGCTCCCTCGGTTCACAACATTTAAGAATCTGATTTACTTCTTGTGAAGATATAACAATTGGTAGGTGCCTGGGGCGCGTAGCAAAGCTAAAACCAAGCTCCCCCAGGGGTTGGTTCAAATAGTTGTTATAAAGGAATGCTAAAGCATTCAAAGCAACCTTCTGTGTGTTGATTGCAACATCACGCTGATTTGCCAGAAAGTTCAAAAACAAGATGACTTCTTCCGGCCCCATAGCAGAAGGATGCTGAAGCCGATGATAACGAATGAAAAAGCGAATCCAATAAACATATGTGTTCTCTGTACGAATGCTATAGCCGTGAAGCCGCATGTACTGGCGGATTTCTGTCAAAAACTTACTCTTGGCCATACGCTTCTCCAAATGTAAAGAGATACTGTTTAAACATACAGTATGATTTCTTATTTTCAAGCCATGACACTGTAGTTCGTTTTCGTGCTTGCCCGCATTCCCCTCTGGTGATATTTTAAACACTAAAGAAATCAGTGGCTTACGGACGTGGTTTACAAGATAGTAGACATCCCGTAGCCGAAATAGTGTGCGCGCACGCTTTTCTGGAAAGGAGTTGTCTTGCTAAGGAAGGTTTCTCAATGAAATCAGTTAGTTACACGACCAGTCTCGAAAGACTCTCGCCAGAATATCAGGCACGCACACGAATAAGCTGTTATGCGCAAAGGGATAGAATGTGATTAAACAGATAGTTGAAATAAGCACTCTTGCTGTAGCGGTTCTTGCATTAGTCTTGTCGTCCGTAAGTTATGTTAGAGAAAATGAAAGAGCCGAAACGATAGCGGAGCGTGAAGAGACTCGGGCTCGTGCACAGGTAAAGCCTTTACTATACATTGTGGAACGGAGATATGATGCCGGTTATGGGGTAAGGCTAAAAAATGCCGGAGTAGGTCCTGCATTTATAACTAATGCAGTTTTCCAAAAAAATGGACAGAAAACTCATTATCTTGTAAATCTTTTTTATGGGCTTGAAGTCGAGAAATGGGATGATTATGTTTCTTTACCATCCGGAGCGATACTAGAGCCAGGAAAATCATGGGATCTTGTAAAACTATCTAGTAAAGATCTAAAACCCCAATATTTGAAATTCGAGAAGGGCATCGAATTTGAGATTCAATACAAAGATATCTACGGCAACCCAATGGAAGTAGTTAAAGGTACACTTAGCGGAGAATAATTCGCGCATAACAAATCCTTCAAGCCGACACGCAAAGCGTGCGGCTTAAGGAGGCGTTACATTTCAGGTAGGAATCTGAGAATTTGAATTACTACGAGCTAACAGACGATATTAACTTTCCCAATAGGTGGTACTTGGGAGATATCGCTTTTGCAGATAACTGGGAGTTAGCGCTGAAACTCGACCCTGAAAGAGAGTATGAAATTGAAGTTTGTCGCGATGGTTCAGAAATGGATTACACGTGCAATGAGGCATATGGAGTAAGTGTTGTAAGTAAGAAATTTAAAGACGCTCTTTCTAGTGTTGCTGATATTGAATTTGCTAAAGTAAATATTATTGGTAAAAAAACTGACAGTGAGTTCTATATTATGGCTGTGCCGAAAGAGCTTGCGTGCATTAATGAAGAGGCATCAGAATTTCAAAAGTTCGAGGTAAACGACCCTGTTCGTCCTGATAAAGCTGGTGAGTATCGGGGCTTCTTCAAAATGGTGGTCGATCCTATGAAATGTGAAGGCTCCAATATTTTTAGAATTAAGGGCTTTAGCATAGCTATTGTCGTAAGTGATCAAGTAAAACAGAACTTAGAATCAGTAGGGATTTTAGGGGCAGAGTTCAAGAGCTTATAGCAAGTAAAATGTAACAAGTCAAAGCACGCGGACTTGGTAAAGCTGTCACCTTTTTTGTTCCAAAAAAGCCGCCAACTTCACCAAGCCGGTGTTTGAGGCGTTAGCTGAATCAGGAATCCGATGAATGTTAAGATTACTAGACTTGGAGAATCAGCATTGTTCATTGAAGCTTGTATATACTCTTAGTGACGCACTCAAGAATGACCCAGAGCGTATCAAGTTAGCTCAAGAGTTAACACTAGATGAATCAAGGCCTCACATGGGATTGAAGGGGCGGCATGGTTTATTTGGTAGCGATGAATGGTGGAACTCTATATACAGTAAAAAAATGAAGCTTAAGTTTGTATCGGGCGTGATATCAAGAACCTATTACTCTGGAATGGATTCCGATAGAAGGAACAACGCATATGAGCTAACTCTGGCTGACGGCTCTCTTCATCAAGAGGGCTTCTATTACAATGATACAAAAGATAAATATTTATACGAGATTGGGAAAAAAGTTTTAATTGTATATGCTCAGGACGAATTGAAAAAAGACAATGGGAGAGGGAAATATTCCGAGACACCTATAGAAATAGCCATTTCATATGATATTGTCCCACTAGAGACGAAACCAGCTAACAAGTTGCTGCAACGGATCAAAAAAAGCTTCGCTTTTTTTACCCGTTGACCAAAGCGTTATGTAGCTTTAATTATCAAGGATTGAACTTTGTTTGAAGAATTAAGATGCCCATCTAAAACTTGTTATGGCTGGGTGTGTGAAGTAGAAGAATCTCCTTCTTCAAAATTTTATGGTTGCGGTAGCTGTGGGCATGTTTGGCACAGCATTGAACAGCTTAATGTAGCTATCGATAAGATTATCTCGCAGTATAGTTATCGTAAGAATGTTTATTCTAAGTCTGGTTCAAACTGGCAAGCAGTCGATCTCGATGATGAACCTGAAGGTTACGAAGAATTAGTCGTTTCAGAGTGGGATGATGAATAGCAACATAACAAAAGCATGTTGCGTAAACCACTGCGTGGTTCGGACGGTTTTTCCGCTCGTTCCTCGCTACAAAACCGCCACAAATGCTAGGCGTTATGCATAAAAATACTGGTAGAGCTTTGACATGATTTCAGGTTTTACGATTTCCGGGTATGACGATGATAGGCCTGAATGGTCGGATTTTATTGATCTTAATAGTATTCCCGATGATAAGTACTGGATTAGATCTAACATTGTGCCGAACAAAGGTGAATACAAGATCGTTAATTCGGATCAATCATTAAAGAAATTATACCCTCAAAGATTTTGGACTCTATTTTCACCTGCTCTGTCATTTTTCAATGGCTGGGAAGATCACCCTGAAGAGATTGAGGAGTCATCCTTGGCTTGCTTGGAGGTATCCGAGGAAGTTAATAAGAACAATGGATATTGGTCCAGAGTCGAGATTATTGATGCTATAGCTGTTAAAGATGTTTCTTCTACTTTACCTGAATATAGTGGTGCTACGAGTCATCTTGAGAGAATACAATCCTTAGATGTCTTAGAGCATACCGAGCTAAACGATGAATGGTTTTACTTTTGCGGTAGGGATTTGGATCATGATTATCAGGGAAACTGGATACTCATTCATAAGCGTGAAAGGAAATACCATCTTGTACTTTATGGTGCTTGGGACTACTCCAATGAAGATAGATTATATTTAGGTAATGTTCTACTTAGTGAAGGTTTCTTTAACAAGCTTCGAGAGCACGTCAAAAATGCATAACAAAGCCAGCCAATTCGCCAGCAAGCTGGCTGGACTCGTTACACTCGCCATTGCTGGCAGGCGTTATGAGGTATAGGAGAGAGTCATCCACACCATAGCATCCAATATATTCTGGGGATTATCATATGAAACTTGAGTGCCCTGAATGTAAAAATCGATCAATCGATAAAGGGTTTCTTAATTTGAGAGCAGCCCTCTATTGTACTAATTGCTTTGCTCGTTACGAATATAAAGAGACTCGCCCGTGGCTCCTACATGTCACATACATCCTTTCGCTAAATTTGGGAATATTCTTAGGCCTTTATTCCTCAAGTTGGATCGTTTTTGGAATCACAGTATTTATCCCAGTAATTCTGGTAGATATGGTTTTCCCTAGTAAAAAACAGTTAAATTTAGTAGGTTTAAAGGCAATTCTAAAAAATGACAAAAACGACTCATAACAAAGCCAGCCAATTCGCCAGCAAGCTGGCTGGACTCGTTTCACTCGCCCCTGCTGGCAGCGTTATGAGTCTTAAGATGTTCTTAATATTTAGAGGAAAGCCGAGTATTGATAGTTGTCGTGACGGCGGTAGTATTGTCGCTAGCTACAAAACACTCTTCGGCAGTAAATACATTTTGACACTCCCAATTAAGTGGGGGGGCACCAGAGAAGATATGAAGGTTGTTGCCTATAGAGAGCCGAAACTTGAAAAACGTCTAACTCAAAAGAAAATATCTAAAGTGAGTGGAAAGCCATACTTCATGAGTTCTCTCTTAGAAGTGGACTTGAGTAAAAAAGATGCTTTGAAAATCGCAATTAGAATTCGGAAAGCTCTTACTAATACCGATAGCTATGATTTAGCATTGGATCTAGTACATGGAATAGAAAGTAATGGTCATTTGCGTGACTCATAACAAACAGTTGGTGAACGCACCTTCGGTGCTGGGACGGTTAAACTTCGCTCGTTCCTCGCTACGTATCACCGCCCCACAACAAAAGCGTTAGGCTTCTAGAAAGATATGGCTAAAGTAATCTATTTCTTTGACAGAGACGATAAATATTACCAGTTGTCGAACTTCGCTGGTTTTGGCTTCAAGCTAGATGGCTATGAATGGCGGACTATGGAGCATTACTTTCAAGCTATGAAGTTTGAGGGTACCCCTCAGTTCGATAAAATTCTTAATTCCGGGTCACCAAAGCAAGCAAAGGATTTGGGGCAGTCCAGGGCTACCCCAATTCGCTCTGATTGGGATCTGGTAAAAGAAGAAATAATGACTCGCGGGCTTCGTGAAAAGTTTAAAGACCCAGAATTAAGAAAAATTCTATTAGGTACAGGAAAAAAAGAACTAATAGAGAACTCGCCCTATGACAAGTATTGGGGTATTGGCCCAAATGGTAAAGGCAAGAACAGGCTAGGCGTATTGTTAATGGAACTAAGAACGGAGCTTAAACGTGAAAAAGCCTAACAAGAGCATCATGATCGCAGCCTTCGGCTGCTGGGACGGTTTGCATTTCGTTCGTTCCTCACTGCATGACAACCGCCCCATATGCTGGCGTTATGTGTAATCAGGCTCTGAGATGAATCAAGAAAAAGTAAATGCAGCAGCTATCGCTGCAAAAGAATTAGCAGACTTCATGCAGAGAATGGAAATGCCTCGCTGGTCTGAGCGTTACAGAAATATTGAAAACGAATTATCAGCAGGAAATGTTGAAATCGCAGTCAACTTAGAGTCAAAAATTTTCAAGGGCGGCATGGGTGGCTTGTATGATCTTTATATTTCTGTTGGTAACGGCCACCCAACAACTGACCCAGATGCAGATAATGAACTTTTAAATAAGCTAACAGGCAATGTGGCTACAACATTTTCAGCATTACGTAAGGTGTTAAAAGGGTATGCCAAGTAAACACATAACAAGCAAAGGCAGCATCGCCCTACGGGCTGGACGCGCTAACGCGCGCCGCTGCTTTGGGCGTTATACCGAAGAGATAAAATGGACATTATTGAAGAATACGAGAGAAAGGAATTAGAGCGTATCAAGGCTGGTTCTGTGGATGGTGCACATTCCACTACTTATATTGAAAGAGTGAAACATCTAAAAAGGGAAAAGAATCATGCAGAAGCAATAGCACTACTTTTCAAACTCATTGATGCAACGGAAAGAGAATCTTCTATTACTGGTTTAGGCGTCGCTCCCTGGTATTACGAGCAACTAGCCATTCTTTATCGCAAAGAAAATTTCATTGCAAAAGAGATTGAGATTCTAGAACGATACAATAACCAAAATAAAGCGACTGGGGCTAAACCTTCAAAACTAAACTCTAGACTTGAGAAAGCATGAAGAAGTATCGAATCGAATACAGAGAGAAGTACCATTACTCACCTGTAAGCTATTGGGTTCATAAGAACATGGAAGATTGTCACTGGATGCGTTCAAAAACATTCGAACCTCCCTTGCCTAAATCGATTCCATGTAAAGGCTACCCTTATCTTGTGATTGATGCTCTGGGAACAGAGTTAACTTTCTCATCAATAGATGAAGCCAAACATACATATGATGTATTATCTCAGCGGAATATGCCTTCGACACAAGAACTGTGCATAAAAAGTGGGAATGATGCTGGCCCCAACTCACATTGGTTGAGTCGATTTCCTAGCCATCTTAAGCCGTGGAGAAAAAGGGAAAGGTATCTAGGTGTACTGAAAAGTGGAATCAATGAATTTAAATCAGTATATAGCTAACAAGTTTAGGCAGTCGACAGCCAAAATTGACACGCTTTTTGTTCCAAAAAGCACGCCAATTTAGTCTGCAACTGCTAAAGGCGTTAAGCATCTAATCGGATTATGAACATTGAATCGGAAGCAAGAGAATTCAAAGAATTAACAGGAAGAGAACTTCCACTTTCTTTGATTGAACTTTACAACGAAAAAGGCAATGGGGGCTTTGGTCCTGAATACGGGCTGCTTGGGATTATCTCAGGTCATAAAACTGACCTAAAAGATTCTATGCTGAGCCTTTATCAGAGCCTTTGTTCAGGCGATCCAGATGATCCCAACTGGCTGTGGCCCAAAGAGTTAGTTCCATTTATCCATATTGGTTGTGCTATTCACTACTGTATTGATACTGCCAATAGCACCAACAGGGTTGTTGAATTCGATCCAACTGATTACGACCCAGAAATCGGCCCCAAAGACCACTTTAAAGAAATTAGTGGGTCATTTAGTGAATGGGTGACAAGCAATGTATAAATGCTTAAAAAGTCAATTAATTCCGCGTCTTCGGCGCCGGACACAGCAAGCTACGCCGGTTATTGAGGCGTTAAATGAAATTAGATGAGTAGTAGACGAAAAAATGTTTTGATGCTGATAGTGTGGTTAGTCGGCTTCGGTTCGCTATTAGTATATCTCTATGTGAATTTCACTTTGGCTTATCTTGTTATTACTATGCTAGTCATCTTTACCATGGTGAAGCCGCCGCCTGATTTTGAGCAGCAATGGGGACTTTGGCTCGGGATCGTTATTCCGATATTTGGAACAATTGGATATGCGATCGCAACTGGGTAGTATTAATCCACTTAACAAAAGGCTCAAGACATTGGACGGCGCAAAGCACCGCCCCTTAGTCTAGGCGCTAGTTGATAAGGAATAGCCGTGACTATCGAGCAATTAGAAGTGATAGACATCCTTGGTTTTGACGAGATGTCAGCAACGCTAGTAATTTCTGACCATCTAGAATGGGATCAGGAAAATGAAAAACTGTTACTTATTCAAGAGAAAATCAATAAATATTTAACCTTCATAAAATCAGGAGAGTTATTAGAAAAATACCCTGAAGCGGAAGGTAAAGAAGTAGAAATCCAACTAGTGTCTAGGTATGTTCCTAATAATGAATTGGCGGAGCACTTTTTAAACAAGGTTTCTGAAATTATTTCAGAGGCTGGGTTTCAATTTAGACATGAAATTAAAGAAAAAACTAACAAAACCAGCTAGTATGGACGCGCTACGCGCGCCCCTGCTGGCGCTACTTCTAAATCTTAGAATCATCAATGAAAAAAATTCTACTTTTACTATGTTTTATTTCAGGAACAGTAATGGCCGAAGGATTATTTCTCCATTCCTATAATGAGAACTCTAAACGGTTTGCAATTCTCGATGAGCAAGGCGATGTTGCATTTCTGTACTTATCTGAAATTGGTAAGCAAAGACCAGAAAGAGACTCAGTTGCATACATGCTCACCGAGCCCCAAAAAGGTATAGATTGGCAGCTGCTCGCAAATGAAGGGTTACCACCTCAAATATCAAAAGAATTGGCCTCTAAAAGTGCAGTAATAAGTTTAACGAAAGAAAGCGATTTGTCTTTTCATTGGTCAAATGATGGACATGCAGTGGCTTTATTATACAAAAAAGACCCAATCACATTTGTTACTATCAACGATAAACTAGGTTATTCCAAAGCAGTAATAAAAGATATCGGTTTAGCAAATGCTTGGAACCAAGCAAAGTATGAAAGCATTTTCAAATAAACACGCATCTAACAAAAAATCCAGGTGATGCCTACGGCGCACCTGAATTTGGCGTTATGTGTCTATACAAACGATGAAGTACTTCCTGATATTCACAATCTCAATGTTTGCTCTGGTTTCACGTGTTGAATCCATGGAGTTAGATTCACTTAACCTAGGTAGTGGAAGAATCGTCTTTTCTAAAGAAGATCTTACCAACCGATTTGGCACTGGTATTCAAAACTATACCGACTACGAATGCGGTTTTAACTCAAATGACCAAGCAGGCGCCCCATACTACCAACTTAAATATGACCAAATAATCTTCATTGGTAGCGATACGTACCCATTTATCCTGGAAAACTTTACGTTCACAGAATCAAACAAGCATGTGCTTAGCTACAATGATAGCCCTCTCAATCAATCTACTACCGTAACTGAATTCATTGAGATATTTGGGAAATACGCCAAAGAACACTTCCAAGAAAACCCTAAATCTGATTCCATACTGCTTTTCTTTGAAAATGCAGATGATGGGGTGAGATTCAATTTCAGCAATGGAAAGCTTATTTCTTATGAATATTGGTCTCCTTGCTAAACCACACATAACCAGTCAGTACGGCAGACTGTAAAAGGCGCGGACTGCTGACGGAGGCGTTAACCACGTAAGGAAACATATGATGCAATATCTATCCCCAATTATTTTTCTATCAATATTGTTGCTTGGCTGTGGCAGCGATGACATCTCAGAACCAACAGTTAACCTACCTTCAGAAAAGCATGAAGAATCTGTAACTCTAAGCAGCTTTAATTTAAGCGATGAATACATCTATTGGGAAATTAGAGTTGGTAACATGTCACACCAGGAACCAACTGATGACAGAGTTATCGCAAAATATGACGAGGAAATATATTCAAATCTGACTCCGACAGAAATAAGCCTCTTAGAAAGTATTGATAGCGTTACCGGTTTTGATGCTCAGTGCGCCCCATCGTATTGTCCAGTATTTGGCGTGGCTCTACTTTCAAATTCTGCCGTAGCCATCGAATCTAAACAGGATTTACTGAGATTTTTTGGTGACATAGATACTGTAGCTGAACTATCGAGGTGGATTTCTTCCAATAATTATTCTCTGAAGAAGTATGAAGTAACAGATTATGGTTACAGGGTAATTGCCAGCTGGGATAATAATTGTGGTAGAAGAGGTGAGGACTTGATTAAAGTCTTTAAAGACGGAACGATAGAAAAGATTAAAGAGCTTTCAAGTGAAAGCTATAATGGTTGCGTCTAGCAAATGGCTAACAAATTGCTGTTACGGGTAGTCTGCT
Organism: Bacterioplanoides sp.; assembly: GCF_965219715.1. GTDB lineage: Bacteria > Pseudomonadota > Gammaproteobacteria > Pseudomonadales > Oceanobacteraceae > Bacterioplanoides. The sequence continues at coordinate 3,823,103 of NZ_OZ244785.1, read as the reverse complement.
GCTCAGACCAAACTACGGCCTCTACATTTATCTGCCGCAAAGCACGACGTTATAACTTACAAGGAAAAAACTAATGAAATGGATACTCTCCACAATATTTATCATTTTTTCGACCAAAACCTTCGCTGGTGAACCACCAGAGTTATGGTCTTCAATCAAAGACCTGGATAAATCTAAAGAAGCCTGTGAAATTCAGAGCTCTTTCATACTTCAATCTATTGGCCTGGAAAATCAGATAGAAAACAAGTACGGAATCTACGGCAACGTTAAATCAAATCGTGTGGTTGTTAAATGCATCGCCATATCCAGTGATAAAAGTAAATTAATGGTGGCCGTAGCAGGAAACGACCGTAAATCCGTAGAAGCTGTTCGCAATAAACTAGTCAAATCGATAAATTAAAATCAGGTTATAGCCATACGATGTTGTCTGCCTGACAAGCTATCGGGCTTGTTTCACTCAATAACGCTGACAGACGTTATATACAGGGAGTAAAGAATGTCAGGAAAATACCCAGAAAAGATAAAAGAGCTACCGCTATACGATGGTCGTTTTGATGCCTACAAGCTGGAGGCGAAAGATAGTGATGTGCTGTTTGCCTCGTACCCGGCAGGTACAGAAATTCCACCCCATGATCACGATACAGACAATCATGGAGTGATCACACGGGGCGAGCTGATCCTTACGATGAACGGAACAACAGAACGGGTCGGAGTTGGACAGTGGTATCATGTCCCAGCAAATACGATGCACTCTGCTTCATTCGAAGTTGAAACAGATGAAATAGAAATCTGGTTTAAAGCCAAAGAATAAAGAGGCGCAGGACAGTGTCGGCAACCAAAATCGATGGAAATGGTTATTACATAATGGCAAAGAGGGCCGACAAAGAATGGGGCCATGCTCTCGAAGTAGATGTCTTTGATTTAAATGATAGCCTCCTCGGAAGAATTACATTCGGCTGCCATCCGGAATTCAAAGATTTCGAAAAATATCAAAGCTATAACACCGAAAGGTTAATCGAGATTGCCAGCAAGCGAGTGGCTCAGGGTCTTCTAAGTGCTAAATACCAAACAGCCTGGGCCGAGGGCCTTACATTATTAGATCGTTTCAATGGTACATACGAAAATGTTAAAAAGAACATGTAAGAATAAACACTTAAAGAAGTGCCCGGTATGTAATAGGGAGTCCATAGATATTGGAACCTTCACTTCGAAGCAGCAGGTTGATTGCACTGAATGCTTCGCACGATTTGAGTATGCGGAAACCAACGCATTTGCTAATAACCTTACACTGCATATGATGGCCGGCGCCTCTCTTTTGGCTGGCCTACTCTCAGCAAATTGGTTTGTATTTTTTGGTACTTTGACTATTTCAATACTTCTCAGTCACCGATATATAGATAATAAAAAGAAGTTAATCCCGTCGCTATTAACAAGCAAGATATTAGAAAGAAAGCATAAGGACGAGGGTAAGTAGTATTTAAGCAATAACCTCTTCTTACTGGTACAGCCAAACTCTGGCGCAGGTGGTAGACTCCCTGCTCATCGCCCTTTTATCCCCAGGCAGAATCTCGTGACCATTTTTACCTCGTCTGTTACCCAACCCTTAACACGCCTTTTACTGCTATCCAGCCTGCTGCTAACTGGCTGTAGCACTTTCTCTAACGATCAAACCGAAGAGACGGTTTCAGATATACCAGCCTCTGCTCAAAGCACAACCCCAAGCACTGCCACAGGCAACTGGACCGAGCTACAAAACAGCGCCAACTTTATTGCTCAGCGTAATGGCCGCTTCTTTAAGGTTCAGCTGAAAACACCCCACCGTGTTATTTCCACCAGCTCGTATAACGGTGGTGAACAAACCGACCTGAACTATCTGGTGAATCACCAAAGTATGGAAGCCCGCGCTGATATGCGTTGGGTAAACCGGGTACTGCAGAACTCTCCCGAGCAATATCAGCAGTTAATTGCCGATGAGATTGGTATCCCGGCGGATAAAATGGCGTTGATGGGCACTGCCGCCAATATGCAGCTGTTAGCCCACCAGCAGCAAATATTCACTCCTGATGGCTCTTCACCTGATGCTTCGTCCGCGTTGGTAATTGATGTGTACGCCACCGCCGGTGTGCGCGGTAACGCTATGCGTGCGGGTGATCCAACTTCCTGGTATGAAACGCCCGAGGGCAATAAAAAACATTCCCCTAAAAAGCATGGCTCAAAAAACTCTCCCCAGAAAAAATCAGAAAAGAACAAAAGCGATATGCACGGCACCATCAATATTATGGTGTTAATCAATCAACCGGTTTCTGCCGGTGCAATGAATAAACTGCAGATTATTACCACCGAAGCCAAGTCGGCGGCGATGAATGAGCTGGCCGTCAGCAGTCGTTACACCCGCCATTTAGCGACAGGTACCGGCACCGATCAGATGATTATTGCCAGCCCGCTGGCCAAAGACGGCGAATATTCATTAAACAGCGGCAGCGGTCATTTAAAACTGGGGGAACAAGTCGGCAGCGCGGTACGTAAAGCAGTATTACAGGCGCTGGTCTGGCAGAACGGTTTACCCACCTCTGCCCAGGCCACTATTTATAATGCCCTGGGTCGGTTTGGTGGTCGCAACCGACTCACTGAAAAAAACCTGATGTCGCGTTTATTACCGTATTTACCCGAGGCTGAACAAAAACAGGCCGAGCGTAACCCCTACTCCTTCTCCCATGAAAATCGCGTAGTCGCCAGCGCTTATGCATTAGCCAGTGTATTAGATCGGTTCGCTTACAGCACCCTAACGCCAAATGCCAAAAACGAAACCATTCGTGATTTCGTTGCCCAGGCAGCAGTTGCGATATCCGGCCGCAGTGATCGTTATGCGTTTTATTGGCAACAGCTTAACGCCCCCATTTCTGTGACCAATGTAGAACAGAGCGAACATCAAGCGGTGGAATTATTTATTCAGGCACTGGCCATTGGTTGGCTGGATAAATGGCCGGAAAAACTGCTCTCCGCTCAGCAAACATCAAAGAAAATCGCCTTTTTACACCTTGATCCTAAGCTGGGTGATTTAGACGGCAACACGCAGTTATTAACACAAGCCATTCAACAAGCGGCGGCCGCCGGAGCCGAATGGATTTTAACGCCGGAGCTGGCACTGTCGGGTTATCGTTTTACTCTGGCCATCGGTGAAGACTGGATTCAACCCGCACCGGATCAATGGACCCGGCAACTACAAACACTGGCCGACGACCTGGATGTGGTGTTATTCCTTGGCCATGTTGAGCAAGCCAGCGACGGTAATAAATACAACACCTTATTTGTGATCGGCCGCGACGGTGAGATTATCGGCAAACACCATAAAATTCAGACCATTCCGGTATCAGAAGCCTGGTCAACCAAAGGCACAGAGCCACAACTGGTCACAGTGGATAACCAACAGGTGGGGTTATTAATCTGCGCCGATGCCTATCGCGATTCACACGCCAATAAGCTGAAACAAGCCGGCGCCGATCTGATTATTTCTGCTGCCAACTGGGCACCGGGCGAGTACGGCCCACGCGATAGCTGGCGCCAGCGCTCGCTGGAAACCGGCCTGCCACTGTTTGTTAATAACCGCACCGGGCTGGAAGTCCGGCCTCCTGTTGAAGGAACAACCAGCCAGTTCGATTTACGTCAGGCCATCAGTGCTGTGGCGTATCAGGGCAAACATCAGGTTGAGCATCAGAACTCCGGTAACAGCATTCTGTTGGTTAATTGGGACTTCGAAACTCAGGCACTGGTCAGCCAGCGCAGTTTTGAGTTGATGACGGAATAACGCCGCCGGGCGAATACTTATCATCTGTTACCTCTCGCTAGCACCTGTCACCTTTTGCTAGCACTCAGACACCTTTTGCGAGTGCCTGTCATCATCCGATTGCCTAACATTTAACCATCAACACACAGCCACCCTCGGCAACACGTTACGGTTAATTCGGAGTCTGATATGACAAACACAGCATTAGTTACTGGCGCATCCAACGGCATTGGCCTGGAACTGGCGCGTATTCACGCAGAAAAAGGCGGCGACCTGGTATTAGTGGCCCGCTCGCAGGATAAGCTTGAAGCCCTGGCGACTGAACTGCGCCGCAAGCATAAAGTGAATGTCACCGTGATGGCGGAGGACTTATCACAACCGGATTCCGCAGAACGTATCTTCGCCCAGACCGAACGACTAAACCTGCAGATCGACACTCTGATAAACAATGCAGGTTTTGGTGGTCACGGTAAATTTCACCAGCGTAAACTGGCCGCCGATCAGGCGATGATGCAGGTGAATATGGTTACCCTGGCAAACCTCACTCATCTTTATCTGCAAGGTATGGTGCAACGTAATCGCGGCCAGATTCTCAACATCTCCTCCACCGCTTCTTTTATGCCGGGGCCGTTGCAGGCGGTGTATTACGCCACCAAATCGTTCGTTACCTCTTTCAGTCAGGCCATCGCTGAAGAATTACGCGATACTGAGGTCAGCGTCACCGCTTTATGTCCGGGTGCCGTAGCAACCGGTTTTGTTGAAGCCGGCGACCTTCATGGTCTGGATGTTTTTGATAATGCCAAATCACCACGCTCAGTGGCTGAATGTGGTTACAAAGCGATGGAAAAAAGCGAGCTGGTTGCCTTTAATGAAACCGGGCTGAAAATTATGCTGACCTGGATTACGCCACTGTTACCGCGTAAAACCTTATTGAAGATGTCGTATAAATTAATGGATAAAACTGCATGAAACGCGCAAGCAAGTTTGTTGTTTCTCCCGGCTGGAAAGTGCTGTTAAACGATATGCAGATTGATCTGCAGGAAGCGCTGGCACACGCCAGGCTTCCCGCCGATCTGTTTCATCGTGAGCAGTCATTCCTGACCCCGGTGGAATATTTCAGCTTGTGGCAAGGCATCGAATACGCCGCCGGTGACCGACCACTGGCCATGTTGCTGGCGGAAAACATGTCGGTGGAATCGTTTGACGCGCCTATATTTGCCGCCATTTGCAGCCCGGATTTAAACACAGCGTTAACCCGCATCAGTCAATATAAGCCGTTAATTGGTCCTATGATTATGGACATCCGTCAGGACATTCAGCGCACGGAATTGCGCATTCGCTGTTACGGCTATCAGGGCAACTTGCCAGAAGCGTTGGCATTAACCGAACTGGTGTTTTTTACCCAGCTCGGGCGACTGGCGACACGTCAGCAGATTATTCCTGAAAAAGTGATCCTGCCTGAATTACCGGCCGACATCGAAATCTATCAGCAATATTTTGGCTGCCCACTGAGCCAGGGCGATGAAGTAGCGGTATTTTTTGCCGCCAGTGATGCCAGTCGTCCATTTATGACGTCTAACGCCGCCATGTGGGATTTCTTTGAAGCCGGACTGAACCAGAAACTGGCGGACCTCAACCACAACGCCAACACCACGGAGCGGGTGAAAGCGGTATTAATGGAAGCCCTGCCCGCTGGCCAAAGCTCAGCCGAATACGTTGCTGAACGACTGGCAATGAGCAAACGTACCTTGCAGCGTAAGCTCACCAGCGAAGCCGAAACCTTTCAGTCAGTATTGCAAGCCGTACGCGCCGAGCTGGCCGACCATTATCTGCAGAAATCCAATATCCCACTGGCCGAGATCTCATTCTTATTGGGTTTTCAGGAAGCCAATTCTTTTATACGTGCGTTTACCGGCTGGAAAGGAGTTTCTCCCGGCAGTTACCGCGAACAGCAGCACTAAGCGTTACAGAAGGTTTCCGGCTCTCAGAAACAAATAGCTAACGGTTCCGACATGCACGACAGGTAGTTTGGTGTAACCACGTCAGTCCTGACAATTTTACTGTTCTAAACTGGTAACTGTTTTTAGCAGTGAGGTTTCGCTATGCCTGAACGACATAACCCAATTCGCGCGCTATGGTCTTCAGGATTGCTGCTGATGTTTCTCTCCCTCCCCAGTCTGGCATTGGATGTTCGGGTCAGCGACTCGCGCGAACATAATTTCTATATGGACGCACTGGTCTGGGTACTGGATAAATCCGGTATCGATTACCAGCTGATTCATACCGACCACCCGGTTTCGACCCAGCGCCGCAAAGTGAACCTGTTGCTGAATAACGAAATTGACGTGATCTACGCCGGTACCACCAACGACCTCGAGAGCCGCCTGTTGCCCGTTCGGGTTCCGGTGACTCGGGGATACATCGGCAACCGCTTATTACTGATCAATAAACAGTTCCAGCCTGATTATGACCAGGTCACAACGCTAAACCAGCTCAAGCAACACACGGCCGCGCTTGGCTTTGGCTGGCCAGAGGTGGAGATTTTTCGCGCCGCTGGATTAAACCTGAACGAACGGATTTACGATGAGATTTTTGTCACCCTGAATGAAGGCAGCCGTTATTATTTTTCCCGTGGTTTACTGGAAATTTATCCGGAATTAATGGGTAAACGAAAATGGCTGAAAAACCTCAGTGTCGAAAATCACCTGATGCTGAAATATAAATCTGCGGTTTTTTTCTTTGTGCATCCGAATAACAAAGCACTGCAAACAGCAATTGCTGAGGGCTTTCGCAAATCTTATGAAGACGACAGCTATCTCGAGTTTTTCTACAACCACCCTCATATCAAGGCCTCGTTTGCCAAAGCCGACCGGCGGCAGCGCACCGTGTTAAGCATCAACAATCCGTTCTTCCCACAGGCATCCGAGAATATTCCCGACAAATACTGGCACACCAACGAGTCAGTGGTTAACGCACAAACTCAGTAGGCTTTTCCAGTTCATAAATCACCTCAGTAATGGCCTCCATACGTTCCTGCATGGCGGCCTGAGCATCGGCCAGGCCGCGGTTGTAAAAGTATGCACCCAACTCTTCACTGATAAAGTCGAGCAGAAACTGCGCCTGAAACTGCCCCAGTTCCTGATCAAGCTCCTCACTGAAGTACATTTGCAGTTTCTTTCCCAGAATTTCTTTTTCGTCTTTAGAAAACTCAATATCAGACACAGGCCTGTCTCTCCACAATAAACACAACCACAGCTGGCCGTTAGGCAAGCGGGTTTAAAAAGTAACGATATTTCGGGAACCCGTTAGCCTATAGCTACTCTAATCCCGCAATTGAAAACGGCTTTGAGTATGCCACACTCAAACAGAGTCTGACGGTTTAACTCAGCGTCAGAGGCCATTACGGGAGACTCCAATGACATCATTCAGAATTCTGCGTCCACTGCTGATATCCCTCAGCCTGGCTCTGCCATCATTAGCACTGGCGGATGATCACACCAGCTCCGGCAGCAATACCCATCACAACGGCGAGCTGCGTCATCAATCCGGTAAACCTCAGGTATGGCATGCTGAAACCGGACAATGGACCAACCCGGAGCGCTTTTTTGAACTGGAGTTAATCCGCCTGAAAGGACCCACCTACGGAACCCGCAGCGGCGACAATTACCCGGATTATGATTCGGTAGAAGAATGGCAAACCCTGGTGGATAAACTGCCGGACGGTCGTATCTGCCCCATGGTGTTTTTCCACAACCGCTGGCGCCGCCTGCCGGATGTGTTAGCCCTGGACGAAAGCCTGCGTAATTATGATGGCTGCCGCGACGTATTTAAATTCTGATACTCATCAGTGATATATTCGCCGTGACCATCTGGTCATCGTTAAACCGATTGGCTGACATAACAGCTGTTGAAATAACTGTTTCTGAAATGACTGCTTCTGAAATAACAGAGAGACAAAACCATGAGCCAGATTCTCAGTTCTGAAGAAATAAATAACGCAATTGCTGATCTCAATCAGTTGGCGACAGCAAACTGGCAACTGGCTGATGGCAAGCTGTGCTGCCAGCTCAAATTTAAAGATTTTATTCATGCTTTTGGTTTTATGAGCCAGGTCGCCATCATTGCTGAAAAAATGAATCATCACCCGGAATGGCTTAATGTTTACAACACAGTAAATGTTCATCTGGTGACTCACGATGCTGGCGGTATTACCGCAAAAGACACGGAACTCGCACGGCGTATTTCTGAACTGTTGTGAGCAGTGCATCCCCCCTCGTATGCGATTATACTTGCGTCCAAATCCGATATGACTGAGGTTTCAGATGCTGTTTTTCCCAAACCAACAAGAACTTGATTGTATTAATGATGAGGGGAAAATCCTCGGAAAAATTAAGTTTAACGGTGCCGAGGATAAGCACAATTTTTGTCTTGATAACGATGCCATTGTTTTATCCGACAGTGAAAAAGCCAAAATTGAAGAACGCCTGGCGGGTCTGGATTCTGGCAAATACGACATCCCGATGCAGGATGACGACTGAAGCATCCGCCCGCCACTAACAAAGCCCAGCTGCTATGAGTAAGTCGCTGTTCTGGCGTAACCCGGATATCCCACAGATTGAACTGCGTCGGGTAGAAGACGGTCGTAAAGTCAATTATGCCCCGCACAGCCATCAGCAATGGTCGATTGGTGCGATCACGCATGGTGTCGCCCGTTATCAGTACCGTCAGGATAGCTATGCCATTGCCGAGCAGGATCTGGTGATGATGAATCCTGAGTGGGTCCATAGCTGCAATCCGGTGGATAACCAGCCCTGGGCTTATTGGATGATGTACGTTGATACCGACTGGCTGACGCAATTAAGTTTCGAGGCCGGTTTGCTGCAACAACCACATTGGCAACCCATTTCCCGGGCAATGATCCGGCCACAGGATCACAGCCATCTCTGGTACCAGGATTATTGTCGTGTTGCTGAAGCCTTTATTGATGACAACAGTGATTTGCTGGAGAAACAATCCCTGCTGATCGATTTTTTATTGTCACTGATGAGCTGGCTGCGGGATGTGTCTGTTTCTGTGGCAGACTCACAGCAGCCCCAATTACAGAAGCCAGAGCCTCTGCCGCCACAAGCGTTACGTCAGGTCGCAGCATTACTGGAGCAAAATCTGAGCGAGACACCTCAATTATCGCAATTAACGGCTCTGGCAGACTGCAGTGAAGGTCATTTGATTCGCAGTTTTAAACAATATTTTGGTCTGACACCCCACGCTTATTTAATTAACCGCCGCATTCAATACAGTCAGCAGCTGTTAAAACAGGGAATGGATATTGTCGACGTTGCCCAGCAGCTGGCCTTTTCAGACCAGGCACATTTCCAGCGCACCTTTAAACGATTAACCGCCACCACACCCGGGCAATATCTTAAAAACGGTTAACCTATTTTTTGAACCAGTTTTTTTGAACCAACTTTGTTAAACCAGCCTTTTTAAACCAGGGCCTGTTAACACTATTTCGATCACGCTGTTATGACTGAAAATCTTTCAATCAAGGCGCGAAGAGTGATGTTTAACGGGTTAAATGAACGATAAGCAACACAGAGTGAAAGATTTTCAGGCATTACCCGAAGGGCTGGAGGCAGTTTTTCCTTGAGCTGTGTTATTCGTTACTTATTTAACCCGTTAAACGACGTTCCTCATGCCTTGCTCATGAAAAAACTGACTGCCAGCAGCAAAGGTCTAAATAGTGTTAACAGGCCCTAGCGACGCTACTGCGCTGATAAACAGCAAAAGCGATAAAACACGGTTAAAGCGTTTAATTCGCCCGGGCTGTTGTAGCCAACGGCGAAAATACGCACCGGCTAATACCCAGCAAGATAAAGACAACCAACAAATTGGGCCGTAAAGCAGAGTGAACAACCAGAAATCCTGACTGGTTTGTGCATACGCACTGATGCCTGCCGCAGAGGCCAACCAGGCCTTTGGATTCAACCATTGCATCAGAAATCCGGTCCAGAAACCGGGAATCGCCGCATCCTCCGTATGCACAACATCACCACTGCGAAACAACATCCAGCTGAGAGACAGCAAAAATGCCACACCGGCCCAGCGCAGCCACTGATAAAACACCGGCAGTTTTTCAAACAGATTACTCAGCCCCAGTCCGACCAGAATAAACAACAACAGAAAACCAACCGTCGCGCCGGAAACAAAGATCAGTCCAAACCGCAGTGGATAACGACCACCACTGCTCAAACCAACCAGGTTCACCGGCCCGGGAGAAACAGAAGCTGCCAGCGCAAAGGCTGACATAGAGAAGATAAGAGAAAACGACATACTGCCTGATACCTGTAATTAACCAGTAACAACAGGCAGTGTGTCGTTATAACGATTGGCTGTATTGAATAAAACTGATACGGCCTGTTAACACGATTCAGGTTTTCGCAGCTCCAGGCACCGGCGCATCGGTTTCATTCAACAGCTCAAGTACACGTTCGCGTAAATCGTCTGCTTTGACGTTTTCCGGTTCAACCGCCGCCGTCGCAGTTAACGACACCTTTGACCAGAAACGTTTTGGTTTAGTGGTTAACGCATGACCATCTTTATGGGAAAAGAAGCTGCCCCATAAACCGTCCAGTGCCATTGGAATCACAGGTACCGGCGTTTCTTCAATAATACGTTCAATCCCTTTTTTAAACTCATCCACTTCGCCGTCTTTAGTAAGTTTTCCTTCCGGGAAGATACATACTAACTCGCCGTTATCCAGTTCTTCTTTAATGCGTTTAAATGCGGTTTCATACATTTCCGCATCGGCTTTGGGAGAACAAATCGGAATCGCCTTCGCCAGCTTAAAGAAGGTTGTTAAACCTTTCATTTGAGAGATATTTTTATCCATCACAAACCGGATCGGACGCTGATACGTACCGGCAATTAACAAGGCATCGACATAACTGACGTGGTTACACACCAGCACCGCCGGGCCTTCTTCAGGAATATGTTCCAGGCCTTTGTGGTTTACACGATACATAGTGTGGCTGAGAATCCAGATGCAAAAGCGTAAAACAAATTCAGGTACCTGGGCGTACACATAAGTGGCCACCACCAGATTCATAATGGCCAACACCAGGAAATAGTCACCAATCGACATTTCCAGTACCGCCAGCAGCAAAATACCAACGCCGGCACTCACCACCATAAACAATGCATTTAATACGTTATTGGCGGCAATAATCTGAGCACGATTTTTATCATCACTACGCTGCTGAATCAGTGCCTGCAACGGAACCACAAACAGGCCACCAAAAGCGCTGACCAGAGCGATGTCGATCATCAGGCGCCAGTTTGCAGAGTTTTCGATAAAGGCCATCGCCGTCATACCGTCAACTACCTGAATCTGATCAATGGCAAACCACAAATCAATGCCAAATACGCTCATACCAATCGAACCAATCGGCACAATACCCAGCTCAACTTTATGGCCCGAAAGCTTTTCACATAACAGTGAACCCGCGGCCACCCCGAGAGAAAACAGCGTCAGTAATACAGTTACCAGTTGGGTAGAGCCGCCGAGATATTCTTTGGAGAAATTCGGGAACTGAGTTAAGTAGCTGGCACCGATAAACCAGAACCAGCTGATGGCAACAATCGACAAATACACGGCACGATTTTCACGTGCCTGGCGAATGGTATTCACCAGCTCGGTAAACGGATTCCAGTTAATATTTAATTCCGGATCATTCGCTGCTGCGGTTGGAATAAAGCGACTGGTGATTAATCCGAGAATGGCGAAGCCAACAATACCAGCAGCAATCCACTGAGCACTGTTCTCGAAATCAAATAATAAACCCGCACAAATGGTACCGGCGAGAATGGCAATAAAGGTGCCCATTTCCACCAGCGCGTTACCACCCACCAATTCTTCCTGTTTCAGGTGCTGCGGCAATAACGCAAATTTTACCGGGCCAAAAATTGCCGATTGCAGACCCATTAAGAACAGCAGCGCCATTAATCCCCAGACGTTTCCGGCGAGAATCGACACCGCAGCCAGCGACATAATCACCACCTCTAAGGCCTTGGTCCAGCGAATCAGCTGGGACTTTTCCATCTTGTCGGCAATTTGTCCGGCCACCGGAGAAAACAGAAAAAACGGCAGTATAAAAATACCGGCTGCCAGATTGGTCAGCAGCGCACTGTCGTCGTTACTGGCAATGCCACCAAAGGCAATCATCAGCAACAGTGCATTTTTGTACAGGTTATCGTTAAACGCCCCTAACGCCTGGGTTAGAAAATAGGGTAAAAAACGACGTTTTGATAACAGGGTAAACTGACTGTGTTCACTCATGGGTGATTCCTTTTACTGTGTCCTTGTTAAACATCTGCCTGGTTCGACCAGGCCATAACGTAGTTGCGGATTAATGACTCAATCATAGCGCCAGCATCGGTCAGGCTATCAGCGAATAATTTATCGTCCAGCGACAAACTGCATACACCATGTACCGATGCCCAGATAGTACGTGCCGCTTGCTGCACTGTGGCGGCATTGGCCTGTGGCGCAACCTGAGTTAGTGCCTGCTCAACCGTGTGGAACAGGCCATCAATGCGTTGCTGCTGCCAGTCCGGCACTTCTTCACCTTCAGGTAGTCTGTGCTCGAATAACAATTGCCATAAATAACGATTCTGCTCAGCAAACTGCAAGTAACTCTGGCCATAGGCCAATAACCGCTGTAACGGCTGTTGCTTATTTTCCTGCTGCTCAGCAGCCGGCTGAAGCGTCAGCTGCGCAGATAAACTGTCCAGCGTTGCCGCATTCACACTGAGCAGCAGCTGATCATAACTGCCAAACACATTAATCAGAGTGCCCGGTGAATAACCAATGCGTTGTGCCAGCTTACGCAGGCTCATATTGCCCAGCGGTTGCTCCGCTAAGTGCTGCTGCAGTGATTCAATCGCCAGTGTCTGAATCTGCTCGTGGGTGTGGTCTTTTCTGCGTGCCATATCGTTCGGTTTACAAGAAGCCGTTTATTTGATGCCAATCAGTATAATGAACACCGTTTAAAATTCTAGCTTTATTTTGAACAGTGTTTATAATCCATTCCAGATTGAGTTGTTTTGTACTCTGAACATCAGCAATTTGAACATCAGAGCAGGAGTTAATTCACATGGGATCAAGCAGCATGAAAACACAACAACGATACACCCTGGTTAATCGCATTCGTCGTTACAGTTTAGGCCTGGGGTCACTGGCCATTGCAATCGCCAGTGGCAGCCAGCTGGCGGTAGGGTTATTGGCAGGTTTATATTGTTTACGCCGCCTGCGCGCTTTCCGCGGCATCATGAGCTAATCAGCAACGAGGCTGTTATGAAGGTTACCCGTCAACAGTTAACGAATGCCGCCAGCGCCAATATTATTTCGGCGCAACAAGCAGACGATCTTTATCAGTTTCTGCAAACTCAGGATCAGCACAGTGCCCGTTTCAGCTTTACCCATGTGTTGTATTACCTGGGTGGCTTAGTTGCCATTGGTGCCATGACCTTATTTATGAACCTGGGGTGGGAGACCTTTGGTGGTGCAGGCATCGTGTTTATCTCACTGTTTTACGCTGCGGTGGGATTGTTATTCAGCCACAGGTTTGCTGCCAAAAACCTGATTATCCCAGCCGGTATTTGCGCCACCTTTGTTGTCAGTCTCACACCACTGGCGATATACGGCTTACAGCAATGGCTGGGTGTCTGGCCGGATGACAGTGTGTATCGCGACTATCACAGATACATTCAGTGGCACTGGCTGTATATGGAGCTGGGTACCTTAGCGGTTGGTTGCGCCATCGCCTGGAAATATAAATACCCGTTTTTGATGATGCCGATAGCCGTCACCCTCTGGTATATGAGTATGGATATCGCTGCGATGTTGACCGGCGGCGACTATGACTGGGAGCTGCGTAAACTGGTATCTATGTACAGCGGCCTGCTGATGATTGGTTTAGCCTTCTGGGTTGATATCCGTTCACGCCACAGCGCTGACTATGCCTTCTGGGTTTATATCTTCGGTGTGATGGCCTTCTGGGGTGGTTTGTCGCTGCAACATTCAGACAGCGAGCTATCGAAGTTTCTGTATTTCTGCATCAACCTGCTGATGATTTTCACCGGTGTATTAATTGTTCGTCGTGTGCTTGTGGTGTTTGGAGCCATCGGCAGCTGCATCTATCTCGGTCACCTGGCATCAACGATATTCCGCGACAGCTGGTTATTTCCGATTTCACTCACTGCTATTGGCCTGGGCATTATTTATCTTGGTGTGCTTTGGCAGAAACATGAACGCGATATCACAACCCGGGCTCAGCGGTTTTTGCCGCGCCCTCTGCGTGAATTATTAGCCAGCCGGAACTGACAACTCAGGTCAGCAATGGTAGCCTTGGCTACCGTTTTTATCCGACGATTAATCGTTGTTATCTGACCTATTGAGCATTATCCATGAGTGATTTCCAACAAGCTAAAGAGACCTTCCTGCAACAGCTGAACAGCAACGAACATGTATTCGCCACCACGCTGGAATTTATTGAGACCTGGTTCGATTTCACCCCTTCTGCGTTCCAGAACGGTTCTGTAGCAAACGCGGTTGATCAGAATCAGGGCAGCTGTAAGGTTTTCGCACTGGCTGAATTGCTGGAACTGACTCAGGAGCAGGCACTGCGTTGTTTTGGTGAGCACTACCGTGACGTGGTTGCCACGCCGGATGCGGATAACCACCACAACCTGCGTCGCTTGTTAAAAGAAGGCCTGGCCGATATCAGCTTCGATAGCTTCCCTCTGACTCAGAAAGCCTGACATCATGAGCAACAGCACGGATGTGAAGCTTAAAGCCGGACTGGTACCACTGACGACCTTAACCTTCAGTGGTGCCGACCTGGATCAGGTACAAAAGCAGCTGGCGAGAAAAAAGGCGGAAGCACCCGCCCTGTTTAACAACCTGCCTTGTGTACTCGACCTCAGTGGTCTGGAAGCGGTTGATCTTGCCGCGCTGAAAGATATTTGTCGGAATTCCGGTTTATTAGCGGTCGCCGTTAAAAACTGTCCTGAGGCCTTGCTGCCTCAGCTCAGCACTCTGCAGCTGGCTGATCTGGGCCGCGGACAAACCAAACAAGCCCCCGCTACCACGCAAAATACTGTAAAAAATCAAACAGTTACTGAAGAAAAGCCGCAACGTGCCGTTAAGGTACACAGCGCTAATGTGCGCTCCGGGCAACAGCTCTATTTTGATGGTGACCTGTTTATTCTGGGCATGGTCAGTGCCGGCGCTGAAGTGATTGCCACCGGTGATATTCATATCTACGGCGCCCTGCGTGGCCGCGCCTTAGCCGGTGCCAAGGGTGACGAAGCCGCTGTCATCAGTGCTCAGCAGTTCGAAGCCGAACTGGTGGCCGTTGCCGGACAATACAAGCTGTTTGAAGACCAGCACGAACAACACAAACAAGCCGTGGTGATCCAACTCAATCAGAGTGCCGTCGACGACAGCGCTAACTTGAACATCATGGGTGTTTCATAAATACTGCTGGCAGTTTTTGAATTCAGTGAATCGCACCGCGATCCACGACATTAATAAAGGAAGTTCACGCCTTGGCTAAAATCATCGTTGTTACCTCCGGTAAAGGCGGAGTGGGAAAAACCACCTCCAGTGCAGCCATCTCAGCCGCATTGGCGATGAAGGGAAACAAAACCGTCGTGATCGATTTCGATGTGGGTTTACGTAACCTGGATCTGGTGATGGGTTGCGAGCGTCGCGTGGTCTATGACTTCGTTAACGTGGTACAGGGCGAAGCCAGCCTGAAACAAGCACTGATTAAAGACAAACGTCTGGAAAATCTGTTTGTTCTGCCTGCCTCACAAACCCGTGACAAAGATGCTCTGACCATCGAAGGCGTGGAAAAAGTCCTGGCTGACCTGGCTGAAGACTTCGATTACATCATCTGTGATTCTCCGGCGGGTATCGAACACGGTGCACAAATGGCACTCTACTTCGCTCAGGAAGCCATCATTGTTACCAACCCGGAAGTCTCTTCAGTACGTGACTCCGACCGTATTATCGGCATCCTGCAAAGCAAGTCGCGCATGGCGGAGCAAGGCAAAACGGTGAAAGAACACCTGTTGCTGACCCGTTATAACCCGGAGCGGGTTGAGCGTGGTGAGATGTTATCCGTCGAAGATGTGGAAGATATTCTGGCAATTCCATTGCTGGGTGTGATTCCGGAATCAGAAGCCGTATTAAAAGCATCGAACCAGGGCATCCCGGTAACCCATGATGAAGACAGTGATGCTGGTCAGGCTTACGATGACGCAGTTGCCCGCTATCTGGGTGAAGATCGTCCCCACCGTTTCCTTGAGAAGCAGAAAAAAGGCTTCCTGAAACGTGTCTTTGGCGGCTAAGGAGAGCAGCTATGAGTTTGATGGACATGTTCCGTAAGGAACAAAAAACTTCCGCCAGCGTCGCTAAAGAACGTTTGCGCGTACTGGTAGCCCACGATCGCTTACGTAATAACGGTCCGGATTACCTGCCACAGTTACAGCAGGAAATTCTGGCGGTGATTCGTAAATATGTTGCCATTGATGATCAGGACGTTAACGTTCAACTGGAACAACAAGGCCAGACTTCGGTACTGGAACTGAACGTTACCCTGCCCGACGACCAATAACCTCAGAATTCCATTCTCACATGAATACGCTTATTGCCAGCTGGACCCAGAAATCCTGGGTTCAGCGCTTCGGCCTGCTACTGGCCATCATCAGTTACGGTTTGCTTTACCCGGGAGTGATGGAGCCCATCATGACTCTGAGTGCTTCCGTTAGTTTATTTGGCTTAAAAACCCAGATGTTCCACGAAACCCGCTCAATCTGGGAAACCGTCGAAACTCTGCACAATCTGGGTTACACCGCGGTTGCAATTGCGATCGTCACCTTCAGTGTGGTGATTCCGGTCGGCAAAGCGCTGATGATTATTTTCACCTGGTTAAAACCATCACCGGGACGCTGGCGCTTTGTCGCTGCGATCAGTAAATGGTCGATGGCAGATGTGTTTGTTGTGGCGATTCTGGTGGCCTTCTTCACCGCTAAAGCCACTGCTGAGCTCGAAGCTGAATTGCTGGTAGGCTTCTACTGGTTCAGCGCCTTCTGTTTATTGTCGATCTTATCTGGCCAATTGCTGGCACATCAGTCCTCAACGGATAAATAGCGCGATCTGTATGAATTTACTTTTAAAGCAGCAACAGGATGTTGCGGTAGCATCAAAGGCACAGGGATGTGCCTCTGATGCGGCGGCTAAAAGTAAGTCCATATAGAAAGCGTGAATACAATCTTCTGCTAAGCTTTTAGTAATTCTGTCAATTTAAAAAGCTTATGACTTCCAACACCACTGTTGCTCTGCACCACATTCTTCTTAAAAGCCCACTACTGGCAGACGATATCGTTAAAGAGCTGGAACTGGGTGCTGACTTTGCCGATCTGGCGAAAGAATACTCTGCCTGCCCATCTGCTAATAATGAAGGGTTTGCTGGTTACCACAACCTGGATACGTTGCCGACCGGCATTGTTAAAGCGCTCAGCGCCTGGGACGGAGGAACGCCTTACACCAAACCGGCAAGGACTCAGTTTGGTCTGCATATTCTTAAGCCCGTCAGTAAACTGGAGCGTCAGGTGATTACAGATGATGGCGCTGATGAGTTCTCTAATGAAGAAGGTGAGTTCTCAGGTGAAGAAAACAGCCAAACGCTGGACAATCAGGGGTCAGCAGAGTCCTGATTATCCAGAAACGCGACCAGCGCTTCGCGGGCACTGCGGGCAACATAACTGCCCGCGATGTGAATCGAGTCCACCAGCATCTCGATTCGCTGATTAGCCAGACTGATCAGCACATGCTGACCTTCGCTCTGCACATCCTCTTGCCACTCATCTTCTTCTGCTGAAAACCCTTCGGCATCATTCATTACGAACACACCCACCTCAGTCATCCGTCCCATCTCATCGTATTCGATACGTTCGTACTCATTGTCTGAATCCAGCTCAATGGCACCGTGAGTTTGCAACTGAAATTCAATTACAGCAAAACAGCGCGGAGCAGAAAGAAAATCACGTGCCTGTTCGTACACAATTATGCTGCTGTCAGTGTTATTGCCACCATTTATTAACACTATATTTTCTGAGGTTATTTCAGAGGAAGGGTGAGATGATTTTGGTACTTTAGTTAGCATTGCCAATCTTTAAAATATAATAAAAATAGTGGAAATAATCGAAAATTATAAAAAAGCTATTTTGCTCATTTAGAAGCTAATTTACTACTGTCTTTCCGAGAAAAGGTGAAATCTACACCTATACTGCAATGAACTATTAACGGCCAAAATCCTGATGGGGGAAGCCATGAAGTTTGCCCATAAAATTGTCATTACATCCAGTGTAATTCTGGCAATTTCTTTAATAACTTTATCATTAAATCAATATTTTAATGTAAAACAACAAATTGACAAGCAAGTCAGTGACAGCGTGGATGAAATTGTTACTGCGATGTCGATGAATATTCAGGAAGTTATGGCAACTAAAGCGGATCTTACCGCTTATTCTGTATCCCAATTGGGTAGCAACTTCAGTGACGAACATTTTCGTGAAGTGTTCAGCCAGCCGATTATTAAAAAACACTTTTTGTTAGCAGGCTTAGGACGTGAATCCGACGGCTCTTTTATTGGTAATGATCCGAACTGGAGCCCATCCAATTACGACCCGCGTAAACGTATGTGGTATCAGGAAGCCAAAAGCCAGGGAAAACTGTTATTCACTGCTCCTTACGCTGACGCGGCAACCGGAGAGATTCTGATATCCACCGCCATGCCGGTTTACGAAAGCGGACGTTTCTACGGCGCTATTTTTACTGACGTTAGCCTTAAAGGTCTGGCAGAGATCAGTAACCGCGCCAATTTATTCGGTGCCGGTTATGCCTTTATTGTCAGTGCCGATGGTGATTTTATTGCTCACCCTGAGGCCAAATATAATGGCAAACCTATGTCGGAAGTATTTGGTAGCCAGCTGAATACAGCCAGTTCCGAGCCTGTTGCAATTGAACTGAATGGCAAAAAAACCTGGGTTCAATTCAATTCATTAGACGGTCTGGGTTGGCACCTTGGCGTCGCTCTTAATGACGATATTGTTCACGCATCGATCTACAGCCTGCGTAACGACGCAATCATTTATTCGTTAATCGCCATCGCTCTCGCTATTGTTGTTCTCGGAGGCATTATTAATAAATTAATGCAGCCGCTGCGTGAATTAAACGATGCTATGCGTGATGTAGCGACTGGTGAGGGCGATTTAACCCGTCGCCTGAAAACCAACTCTGATGTCGAGTTTGCCAGTCTGGCGAAGAACTTTAATATCTTCGCCGAAAAACTGCAGGATATGATCCGGCGGGTGAAAGAAATTGGCGACAACATTAACGACAGCACCGCCCGTGTTGCTGCAGGTGCAGCCAGTTCTGCATCGGCAATGACCCAACAAAGCGAAGAGGTTGAACATCTGGCGACGGCAATGACCGAAATGGCATCAACCGCATCAGAAGTTGCTTCAAATGCTCAAAGTGCTGCAGAAGCGGTACAAACGGCGGACGATGCTGTTGGTCGTGGGGTTGAAGCCGTGAGCCATACCGTAGACTCCATCGCGAATCTATCGGAACAAATCGAGCAAGCCGTAGATAAGGTTCAGGAACTGGAACAGGACACCGCAAGTATCGAATCCATTCTTGGTGTTATTAATGAAATTGCCGGACAAACCAACCTGCTGGCTTTGAACGCCGCGATTGAGGCTGCCCGTGCGGGTGAGTCAGGTCGGGGTTTTGCGGTAGTAGCCGATGAAGTTCGTAGTCTTGCCGCCCGAACTCAGGATTCTACTTCTGAAATTCGCGACAAAATCGAGAAACTGCAGGGTGGAGTTGCCGCAGTGGTAAGTGTGATGGATCAAAGCAAAAACACCACCAACGACACCGTTGAACGAGTGGAAATGGCCAATCAAACCAACGCTGAAGTGCGTGAGAGTATTCGTAAGATCACGGATATGAATCTGCAGATTGCCAGCGCTGCGGAAGAACAAAGCCTGGTTGCCGAAGAAATGAACCGTAACACCTCAAACATCAGCAGCCTGTCGCAGCAGGTGAAAGAAAGTGCCGCTAACGCCGCCAGCTCAATGGAGCATCAGGTTGGCGAGGTTCGAGAACACGAACGCCTGCTCAACCAGTTTGTTGTGTAACGCCTTTATACAGCGGCTCAGCTCTGAGCCGCTTTTCTGACAGCACCGGGGGTTTCCCCGGTGACTTGTTTATAGGCCTTACGAAAGGCCGCTTCCGATTCGTAACCACATTGCTCGGCAATATCCAGCATCGACCGCTGACTGTGCTTCAACAGCGTTGTTGCCTCACGCATACGCCACTGACTGAGATAGCGCATGGCCGGCATGCCCACCATTTTCTGAAAATACGCTGCAAACGATGAGCGACCCATCCCAGCCTGCTGGGCAAGCGTTACCAAAGTCCAGCTTTGCTGGGGCTGATTGTGAATCGCTGCCAACGCTTTACTGATCTTCGGATCAAACAAAGCGGCCAGTAAACCCTCTTTTAATTTGCCCGAGTCGATCTGTTGGCGAATCACCTGTACAAACAGTAAATACGCCAGCTGATTCACCACTGCCATAAAACCCGGTGGCCGCTTCTTTAATTCCGCCACAATAAATTCAATCAATGCCCGTAACATAGGCTGAGGGCTCTGGTCACTCAGATCCAGTATCACCACATCATCCAGGCTGTCTAACAATGGCCAGGCAGCTTTGTTGCTGAAGTCGAAGTAACCACAAATCATTTCGGTGGTGACCGCCTGCGTCTCATCAAACCCAGCATTCACTAACTCTGACTTAGGCGGCAGCTCACTGTGAGAAATAATATGCTGCTGATCGCGGGGAAACAGCACCATATCGCCAGCATTCAGTACCCGGGGTTCACAGCCCTCAATATGTAACCAGGCACGTCCGGAACTGATCAGATGAAAAGGAATATGACGCTCCCCGGATGTATCGACGGCCCAGGCACCACAAAAGCGTCCACTGACGTATACCTCGCCATGAAGCTGTAGCCCCATTAGCAAGGCGCTGAGTGCATCTGGTTCACCCAACCAAACATTTGGACTATCAGACATATTTTACGCACTCCTGAGCATTATTAATCCAAATATATCCCACTATATTGTGTACATCAGCTGGTCACAACCAGATTGTTTATCTACTAAGCACAGGAGCTTAACCATGAAAAACCCACTGACTACACTGCGCCAACTGTTCGCTGTTGTTGTATTAGCCACCATTACTCTGACTCAGGCTATTGCTGGCACTCCAATCACCCGCGATGACGGTGTGACTGTAATTAATCTGGATGAATACAATGGTTACTTCGCCGCCCATGAAACCGTTGCAGGCTTAAAAGCCGGTGAGTACGAATTCGTCATCACTAACAAGTCGGACAAGCTGGTTGGTTTCCAGATTCAGGATCTTGAGACCAAGAGCAACCTGGATATGTTCCCGCTGGAACCAGGTGAGAAGCGTATTTCCCGCGTTACCATCGGTAAAGAAGGCGTACGCTACCGCTGCCCGATTAACCCAACACCTTGGTATGACCTGGATGTAATTAAGTAATTCAGTCTGCTATTTCATATTCCTTCCTTTGCGCCCCACTGAGTTCAGTGCGGGCGCTTTTTTTCGTACATACGAATCACAGCGGAATACTGATACATCACAGGTTTTCGCCGTCTTTACGCATTATGACTGACCTGTGCAGTCGTTTTTTATATAGTGGCAGCAGTTACAACGATACTGGAAACTGCAATGAGCATTGAGAACCTCACACCTGAACAGCAACAAGCCATCGAAGCCGCTACGTTTCGCCGTTTACTGCAACATCTGGACGAGCGCAAAGATGCACAAAATATCGACCTGATGAATCTGGCTGGCTTCTGCCGTAATTGTTTAGCGAAGTGGTACAAAGCAGCAGCTGAGCAGGAAAATGTTGAAGTTGACTACGACCAGGCGCGCGAACGGGTGTACGGAATGCCTTACAGCGAGTGGAAAGAAAAACATCAGCAAGCGGCAACCCCGGAACAGCTGGCTAAATTTGAGCAGCAAAACAGCAAATAAAATTTGCTTGTTTTCAATCACCTGATTTTCACATCAGGCTTTCATAAAGCATTAAAAAAGATCTGACAGGAAAGTGTATGCGTTATTTTATTGTGTGTTTCGCCCTGCTGTTCAGCAGTGTCAGTCTGGCTGACGACGATCATCGCTTTATTCAGGTTACCGGTAACGGCAGCATCAGTGCCCTGCCAGATTATCTGCAGCTTAATCTGAGTATTGAAGCAACCGCCAGTGACCTGAAGGCCGCTAAAAAACGGGTCGACAGCGCCATGAAAAAATTGCTGAAAACCACTAAGTCTCTGAACATCGCCGAAAAAGATATTGATGCGGCACACATCAGCAATCATCCGCAATACGAGTGGCGCAACAATAACCGTGAATATCGCGGCGAACAGGTTAACCGCAACGTCACCATCACATTACGCGATAAAGAAGCCTACGCTGAGCTGAGCCATCAGTTGCTGAATATCAGTGCAGTGCGCATTCATGGCAGCCAACTGAAATTTAATGATCGTCAGGCACTGCAGAATCAGGCCTTTGCTAACGCTGTTGAAGCTGCACGTAAAAAGGCCGCTATCATGGCCAAAGCCAGTGATAACACTCTTGGTGAAGTATTATCGATTCAGGAGCAAGGCGCGCACTCTCCTCAGCCGGTTTACGCCATGGCGCGCATGGAAAAGATGTCGATGGATGCTGAACCCGCGCCAATGCTGATTCAGAAACAAACCATCGAAGCCTCTGTTGTTATCCGCTACGAGTTAAAATAAATGTCTCAGTCAAATACTGCACCAGCCAGCATCGTTGCCGGTCGCTACCGCCATTACAAAGGTATGGAATATCAGGTGATTGGTCTGGTTAAACACTCAGAAACGGAAGAAACCCTGGTGCTGTATAAAATGCTGTACGGCGATTTCAGCAGTTGGGTTCGTCCATATTCTATGTTTGTTGAAACCATCGAAATAAACGGTGAAATCAAACCACGCTTTGAACTGATTGAGGCCGACAGCTGATTTATGACGCCTGCAATTAACGCCGCGAAAAAAGCCAAAGTCGGCTTTACATTGCATGAATACCAACACGATCCCAACAGCGAATCGTATGGTGAAGAAGCAGCGGAAGCACTTGGGCTGGATCCGGCCCAGGTGTTTAAAACCTTGTTAGTTAGTCTGACAGGCCACAAGAGCCCGCTCGCAGTTGCGGTCATTCCGGTCAGCCATCAGCTCAGCCTGAAAGCAATCGCCAAGGCCGTCGGCGCGAAAAAAGCTGAAATGGCCGATCCAAAAGTCGCCGAACGAACCACTGGCTATATCGTTGGTGGTATCAGCCCGATTGGGCAAAAGAAAGCGCTGCCAACGGTCATCGACAGCAGTGCCGGGAATCAAACCACCATCAATGTCAGTGCAGGTAAGCGTGGACTGGAAATCGAACTAACGCCACAGGATCTGGCGAAACTCACCCGCGCACAGTTCGCCAATATCGTCGCACTGTGATTTTTTATTAAGTCCGCAATTACGGACACGTCACTCCCAACCTTTCTCTGTAATCTGCCCACATCTGTTTCCCGCAGTGAGCAACTATTCTGCTCGCTGCCTAAAACGCTGTGAGGTTGTTATGTCCGTATTTAAAAAGCTGATGAACGCGGCTCTGTTTTTGAGCCTGTCTGCTGGAAGTTTCGCTGCTGATAGTGCCAAGGCAAAAGATCTGGTGCTGGCGTATTACCAGCATTCCAATGCCCTGGAATACGCCGAACTGTTACCGCTATTCCAACCCGAAGCGAAAATCGACATCACCTGGAAATACGGAGCTGGCCACCCGGATGATGAAGTTTCCACCACGGTAGCCGAGCTGGATAAGTACCTGGATGAAGAGACGATCCGAAAATCTTCCGAGATGATGGCCAGCTATAAAGAGCTGACCGCCAAAGAAGAAATTACCAGCGTCAACGAAGACAAAGATGAAATTCTGGTGGAAGCTATTCAAACCGTGAGCTACGAGATCGAAGGCTATCAGGGCACATCCAAACAAACCGATTTGTTTGTTTTAAAACAAGTAGATGGCCAATTGAAAATTACCGAGATGGAATCGGTTCTGGAGTTCTGATTAACCACTAACCTGTTCTTCCCTTTTGGTGTCGGCTCTCTGGGAACGGAGTCGGCACCTTTTTTTATTCACACACTCAGCACCACCTCCGATCGTCACCAGCATTTCATTAAATCGCAAACTCCTGCTATTACCCTGACCCAGATCAGAGCAAACAATAAAGAATCTCATTAACATTAACGTTTTTAACAACACTCCTGATGCATAACCAACGCTTTATGAATATCCAACGTTACTCACTGATTTGGCGCAGCCTGCACTGGCTTTCCGCTGTGGTTATTTTGTGGGCAATTGCCAGCGGCTTTTATCTGGCCCTGTTCGACGTCAGCGACGCAACCCATCATTGGATTGCAGATACCAATGTTGCCACCACATTAGTGTTTATTCCCTTTTTTACGCTACGCATGCTGATTGCCTGGCACTCAGAAAAACCTGAAACAAAAAACCTATCACCACAGCAACAACAACTGGCGCATCGTGGTCATCAGTTAATTTATCTGGCAGTGATTTGTGTGCTGATCAGCGGTGTATTAATGATGGAGCGGCCGATGCCATTTTTTGGTATCGCTGAATTCCCGGCATTGCTGGAAAAAGGAAATCTGACGCAGTTTTTCTTCTGGTTTCACCGTTGTTCCAACATTGCTCTGACTCTGTTGGTGCTGGCGCACCTGGCCGCTGTGGTAAAACACCAGCTCGCTGGTGTGCCGGTGTTACGCAAAATGGTTTAACTGACTTTTGCTAACTGCCCTTCTCGCCAGAGTTGTGGCAGGTCTTTGATCGAGTTGATAACGTATTCCGCCTTAATGACGCCTTGTTCATCCTGCTGGCGATATTTACCGGTTCGTACCAGACAGCCATGAATACCACAGTTTTTTGCCGCCATAACATCAGTCATCAGATCATCACCCAATAACAAGGTGTCCGCGGCACTCACGCCCATTTTTTGCAGAGCCTGCTGGAAAAAAGCCGAGGCCGGTTTTCCCATTACTAATGCCGATTTACCACTGGCATACTCCAGCGCTTTGATAAAGGGCCCGGTATCCAGCTGTAAATCTTCACCATTGCCGTAATAACGTGACATCCCCAGTGCCACCAGCACCGTTTCCGGAGACTTCATCAACACCCGGAAAGCATGATTCAGCGTGAAGTAATTCCAGTTAGCACTCATATCACCAATGATGACACCATCCGCTTTGTGGTCATCAAAACTGGCAACATCATCAAATTCGTGGCGAATGGCATCCGGAACAAACAAGGTCATTTTTTTACCCGGGTGTGCAGCAATCCAGTCTCTGGCTGCCGCTGCCGGGGTATGAATCTGGTCGGGAGTGCAATGTATGCCCAGACTGGTTAACCGTGCCCCGATCTGCTGGCGCGACATTGACGTTGTGTTAGTCACAAATAAGTGAGGGATATGCTGCTCACGCACCCATTGCAGTGTTTCAACTGCGCCGTCGATTGCTTTGCCCTGCTGATAAATCACACCATCGACATCAAAAAGAATTGCCTGCATAACCATCACCCCGCAGTGAGTTTCTTTTAAACTAGCTCAGGTATTTGGTTAAAAATATAAGATCCAAAACGAAAAAAGGCTGTCAATTACGACAGCCTTTTGTTGAGTTACACGCGGTAAAAATTAAATGCCACACTCCGTAACTTTTTGCTGATCAAGCAGAGATTCATACCGCTTATCGGTCAGCGTCATAAAGAAGCATTCAAACGCTTTAATCCGTTCCGGAGTCAGGATGACGTCATTACCACCCAACAACTCATGCTCAATATTGCGATTAACTTCCGGTGCTTTAAACGCCTGACCCGTTTCCGGATTTATCACGGTATTAGCCAGCTGAGGATCGTTCTGCTGACGCGCCCGGATTTTGGCATGCTCGTAAAAGTTCAGCACAGCTTCCAGTGTATCGAACACACCGTTGTGCATATACGGCGCGGTCACGGCGACATTTCGCATGGTTGGCACTTTGAACTTACCTTCGTTCGCCGCTTTTTCAGCTTGTGGCACCATAGGATTCAGCGCCAGACCTAAATCAACAAAGTCTTCAGCAACCCCATTAACCGCACGCAGATCGGTATTTTCCGGCACACCAATATTGTGATATTCGAAGCTGGTAAAGATCTCACCTCTGTCAGTGTTTGAGTTACGCAATTGGTGACATGCAGCACAGGTAAAATCTGATGAGAAAAACAGGGTTTTGCCACTGGCCGCCAAACTATCTGGCTCGTAGAAATATTCGCCTTTCAATGACTTGTCATACTTAGAATCAAACGGGTAAAACTCGCTGCGATTTCCAGACTCGAATTTACCGATGCTGTCTGCCATCGCTTTATAGGCAGTCTCAATGTCATCAAACACATTATCACCATACAGCGTCTTAAAAGAGCTGATGTAATGCTGGTTTTCCTGCAAACGAGCTACTGTCGAGGCTTTATCAGCCATCCCCATCTCTGCCGGATTCGTTGGTGGTCCGCCTGCCTGAGCGGCCAGATCAATCGCACGGCCATCCCAGAATTGTCCACCTAAATAGCCATCATAAGCACCAACACCACTGGTTCTCTGACTCGGCGCACGCTCTCGTGAACCTTTTTTAAAGTCTGCGCTAAATGCCATATAAGCTGCTGTCGGAGCATTCCGATCGCCAATTGAGGTGCCATTGGCCCCAAGAGAAGCCGGAGGAAACTTTTGATTCAGACTACTGATGTTACAGCGATCATCAACAAACCCTTTTTCGGGATTATGACAGCTGGCGCACGACTGGGTGCGGTTAAACGAAAGGTTAGTATCAAAGTAAAGTGCTTCACCCAGCACCTGCTTGCTGTCTGCCGTACTGCTCAATACCAATCCTGTTGGAGCCGCGCCTGAGCTATCGCAGGCCAGCGGCGCCGCTTTGGGTTGGTCATTACTGTCGTTATCTTTGTCGCTACCACAAGCCGCCAGCAGCAAACTCGTGCTGACAAGCAGCGAAGGGATCAGGTACTTCATTGAGTTACACCAGAATAAATTAACCACACAATTTTACTCGTTATTATTTAGTGCGACTAGGAGTGATTATTGATTGAGATCTATTTTTATACAAAAGCCTAGTTGCTAATCATTCTTATTTGTTTTACTGTGCGCATCATCAAAAACCCAGATAATTGCCATGGCTATTATCTGCTCCATGATTCAACACAGGAACACGATCATGAAACTGACTAAGTTAGCCGCATGTATTGCCGCGTCTACACTGCTGATCGCTTGCGGTAGCGACAACAAGAGCAGCAACAACGACAAGCCTCAGGATACTTTCAAAATTCCTGCACAAGTAACTGCTGCTAAAGATTCAATCAGCATCAACGTTGCTAACGTTAAGAAGCTGGTAGATACCAATGCAAACATCGCGCTGGCAGCTTACGAAGATTCTGTTACAACCGCCAAAGCACTGAAAACAGCTCTGGCAGCTCTGAAAGCAACTCCAACTGCTGACACACTGAAAGCAGCTAAGCAAGCATGGTTAGTAGCTCGTGAGCCATACGGTCAGACTGAAGTTTACCGTTTCCGCAGCAGCCCGATTGATTCGACGTCTTACCCGGAAAACACTAACGAAGACGGTCCTGAAGGCGCTATTAATGCATGGCCTCTGGGCGAAGCACTGATCGACTACGTTAAAGTGAATACTTCTGACTTTGGCGATGATCAGGTTGGTGTACCAGCAAACCAAGCTGGCGTTAACGGCAATGGCGCTTTGACTGCAGCACAAGCAGCTGCCAACACAGCTAACAACATTATTGGCCAAAGTGCGATCACCATTGACGCTGACCTGCTGGATAATAGCGCAACTGAAGCCGCGGGTGAGCGCGACGTTATTGCCGGTTACCACGCGATTGAATTCCTGCTGTGGGGCCAGGATCTGAACACAACTAACCAGGCTGTAACTGACGGTACTGACCGTGATAAAGCAGTGAACACTGGCAACATGGGTGGCCAGCGTCCGGTTTCTGATTTCGTTTCAACTCAAGCGGGTGACAAAGCAGCTCGTCGTCATCAGTACCTGGAAGTTGCGGTAGACAAACTGATTGCAGACCTGGAACAAGTACGTGATGGCTGGAAAGCTGGCGCGGCTTACCGCACTGCGTTCACCACAGTTACTACCGAAGCCGAAGCGAAAAAGCGTCTGGAAGAAATCCTGACCGGTATGGGTACTTTGTCTGAAGGTGAACTGGGCGGTGAGCGTATGCAAATCGCTTACGCTGGTAACTCTCAGGAAGATGAGCATTCTTGCTTCTCTGATAACACTCACCGTGATGTGGTTCTGAACGCACTGGGTGTCGCTAACAGCTATTACGGCGATTACGCTGGCTACGACAGTACGCTGAATGGTACTGCTAACGTAACCACCAACGCAGTTAAAGGCTACGGTTTCGACGACTACCTGGCTGATGCTAGCAAAGCAGCGATGGCAACAGGCGTTAAAGCGTTCCTGGATCTGACACAAACCAGCTACAACAAAGTTGATGCAGCGGCTCGTGATGGTAAGCCATTCGACGTTCTGATCATGCCAGCTAACCGTAACGCAACCAACCCGGTTCGCGAGACTATCCTGGCTCTGAATGCACAGTCTACTCAGTTACAGAACCTGGCGACTGGCCTGGGTCTGGGCGAAGTTGTTGATCCTAAAGCATCTAACTGTAACACTCAAAACCCTGACGCAGCTTGTCCTGAATAAGTGTTACAAAACCTGATAAAGGCCGGGCATTGCCCGGCTTTTGCCGTTAAGGCTAACCGTATTAGCGAGCGTAAAAATGAGAAATCTACTGATTTTCTGTGGTTTTTTACTGCTTGGCACAGCGTGTAGTACTGATAAAAACAACAAAGAAGTACCAACCGTTCAACCAGCAGAACGCAAACCTGGTGGCGATACCACCGTTTCAACCTCTCCTTTCGTCAGCTTTGAGCGACCGGCTGCGAATCTGCCTGTCGAGCTGAAACCTGATTTTCATGCCGGTAAAGCGCTGGCCAACCAACCCTGGGTGAAAGCACCGACCATTACCACCATGCGCGATGGTTTAGGGCCACTGTATAACGCCCGCACCTGCCTGATGTGCCATATCAAAGGGGGTAAAGGATTTGTTCCTGACTCCGGCGAGATTCCGGTATTAAGCTCTCTGGTACGTTTAAGTGTTCCGGGCGACGCCAGCGAGCACGAAGGTGTTGTACCACACCCGGTTTATGGTGATCAGGTTCAGGGACAATCGACGTCGCTGGCTCACCAGTTACGCCACTCGCAAAAAGATAACGATAAGCTAAAACACGATATAGCCCCGGAAGCCTATGTATTTATCGATTGGCAAATCTCAGAATTCCATTACCCGGACGGCAATCGCGTTACCCTGAGAAAACCGCAATTACGCTTTGAAAAACTGGGTTATGGCGAGCTCGGCGATAATACCATGACCAGCCTGCGCGTTGCTCCTGCTATTCACGGCATGGGATTACTTGAGTTAATTCCACAGCAGGATATCGACGCTCTGGTAGATGAGGATGATTCAAACAAAGACGGTATTTCCGGACGAATTAATTACGTCTGGGACATCGAGAAAAAACAAACCGTCGCAGGTCGATTTGGTCTGAAATCCAACAAAGCGTCCATCAAAATGCAGGTTGCCGGTGCCTTTAATGGCGACGTTGGTATCAGTACTACTCTGTTTCCAAATCAACCGTGTAGCCCTGAACAATCCGCGTGTTTGAGTGCACCAACCGGTAACGACGTACAAAATGTCGAACTGGCAGATGATTTATTGGATCTGGTAGTGAATTTCAACCGTAACCTGGCGCCGGTTGCCCGTCGCAACGCTAATGACCCTCAGGTATTACAAGGCCGGACCCATTTCTATCAGGCAGGCTGTCACCAGTGTCATAACCCGAGTTTTGTCACCGCAGAAAGTGAAGAACGTCCGCACCTGGGAGAACAAACCATCTGGCCCTATACCGATTTACTGATTCACGATATGGGCCCGGATCTGGCCGATGGCCGACCAGACTTTGAAGCATCCGGCTCAGAGTGGCGCACTGCTCCGTTATGGGGAGTAGGTGTACTGGAACAGGTCAATGGCAGTAAAGCACTATTACACGATGGCCGGGCACAAACCATTGAAGAAGCAATTTTATGGCACGGCGGTGAAGCCGAAACAGCAAAATCGCGCTTCGTACAGTTTGAAGAAGCCCAGCGGGAAGCGTTAATTGCGTTCGTTAAATCACTGTAAAGTTGATTTAGAGACGACATTTAAAAGACATCGGACTGGTACAATTCCGGCCCGCTTTATCTTTGGAAACTTTATTTCGTTATGACAAATGATCAAAGTCGCCGCCACTTTCTGAAGTCGATGACACTGGCTGGTTTTATGCTGCCAGGTCTTGGCGTAAGTGCAGGTGCCGGTATTTGGCAAGCGCATAAACAATCCAGACCAGATCAGTATGAGCGTTGGATCACTGCGCAGGGAAAAACACCTGAGCAATACGGCATGGGAGCAATCAGCCCGATTCAGGCTGATGCCATCAACGTCTCCAGTAATTTTCGTGGCCATGGTATCTGCCAGCACCCAACACAGCAGCACAAGGTTGTAATGGTATCGCGCCGTCCCGGTACTGTCGGCCTGGAAGTGGATTTACTCAGCGGTGAAAGCCGCGAATTTCACAGCCCGGCCAACCATCATATGCAGGGGCATGGTGCGTTCAGTGCCGATGGCAATTTATTATTCACCAGTGAATCGGATTTCCAATCCGGTGCCGGAAAAATTATTGTCCGGGATACCCACAACTATAACGTTGTGGCTGAATATTCCAGCTATGGCATCGGTCCACACGAAATTAAGCGTATGCCGGATAACACAACTCTGGCCATTGCCAATGGCGGATTGTTAACGCATCCGGAGAGCGGCCGGAAAGTCCTGAACCTGGACTCGATGCGTTCAACACTGAGTTATATCGACATTAATTCCGGCGAGTTAATCAGTGAACACCAGGTGCCGGAAGACAAAGCCAGTATTCGTCACTTTGATATCGCGGCAGATGGCACCGTCGCTTTTGGCATGCAGATTCAGCGCCGCGCCATGTCGGATAATCATCTGGTGCCACTGGCCGGTGTGCATAAACCCGGAAAAGATATTGAGTTATTACAGGCGCCGGAAAGCTTAACTGTCGCTTTAAACGATTATATGGGCAGTGTTGCTGTCGATTCTCACAATCGCCTGGCAGCCTTTACCAGCCCGCGTGGAGACCTGGCCATGTTCTGGCATCTGGACGATTTGTCGTTACAGGGATACCACAAATTCCATGACGTATGTGGCCTGGCTTTAAATGCAAATGGCAGTCACTTTGTGCTGTCAAATTCAGCCGGTAAGTTACGTCAGATAAATACCAAAACTCTTCAGGAAGATCGCGATCTGCGCCTCGATTTTCCTGCCATGGCCTGGGACAACCATATGATGTCCGTACGGTTAACCAGTTAAATGTCAGGTAATATTATGTTGAAACACACTTCAAAATTAATTGCGACTGTTACCACCGCAACGTTACTAAGTTCTTGTGGTTCTGAGTCCAGTACCCGAACTATTGAATACTCAGGCCTGAATCAGGCGCTTAGCCAGGTCATTACTCTGGTCGTAGAGCCTGCGGCAACAAATTTTTTAAACCAGACCAGACAACTGGATAGCCTCAGTAATGCATTTTGTAGCACAACTACTGAGCCGAATCTTTTGGCGGTACAAAACCAGTGGAAGGCAACCGCAAAATCCTGGTACGAATTATTGCCCTACAATTTCGGGCCAATGATTAATGACGAAGTCCTGCCTGAATATATCTTTATTGATTCTCTCAGACTGCGAGGCACAAACTATACGCAGACAGTCCGTAACGATATTGACTCCATGCTGGCAGCGAGTAATGCGTTAACGGACACAACATTCAGAAATAAAAACTTTCAGTTTGTTGGCTTGCTTGCTACTGAACTGGCGGTTTTTGAACGCGCTAGTGACCACGATAAAGAAATCGGAAACATCTTATCCGATTTCACCACCCAATCCCGAAAATGCCAGATATTACAGGGCTATACAGGGCAACTTGTGGCACGTGCGGAAAATATCTCTAACGGCTGGAGCAGTAACTACCAGAATACAGGCTCCAGTTACCGTAACTTATTGCTCAGTGGTGGCCTGAGTCAGATCGCCGGAGAAGACAGCAGCAGCACCAGTGCAAAGTTAATTACATCAACAAACGAATATATGGATTACGTTCATAAACGTACCATCGTTAACGATGTGGCCGTGGTGTCTGGTTACACCTGGAACCTGATGTTAGCAGGTCTGGAATCCTTTGAACGAATGGTCGAAGGCAGCGCAGCAGGTACAACTGAAAGTTTTGCCAATATTCTGGAAAAAAATGCAGCAAATGATTTAACGGTTATTCGTAATAATATTGCGACAACCAAAACAGCGATCAGTGAGCAAAACGCAACCAACTTCTATGCTGCTACGTTGGCACTGGATGGTAATATTAAACGTGAGTTAAAGGATGGTCTGGGTATCGACGTGGGCCTGAACTTTTCTGACGGTGACTAAAATCAGTCTGATTAACGTCTTCTGAAAATAACCCGAAGCGGCTTGCCACTTCGGGTTATTTTTTATCGGTCTCACAAGAAACTCTACCTATCAGAACAACGTCATCTGCTGCCCTGCCATTTCAGCAAAGCTTTCACCGGTAAAATGAAAAATGGCATCAGCTACCGGCAGCATTTGTTTTTCCAGATAGTGACCGTAATCCACAGCAGCATCATCTACTTCAATGGGTTGCGGGCCATTCTGACAAATACGATACTCAATCCAGCCGCCACGTTCGGCAAATCGTGCGGGTAATCCCTGAAGTCGTCGCCAGGTTTCCAGTTTGGCTGCCGCCTGGGCATGTGGAGGAATATTTTTCTGATACGCAGCCAGAGGCCGACGTAAACGTTTTCGGTAAATCAGCTGTTCGTCTAATTCACCGGCAATCAAAGCTTTCACCTGTTGTTTAACCCAGTCACGATATGGCTGTTTAAAAAACACCCGGCGGTATAACTCTTTCTGAAAATTACGGGCTAACAGTGTCCAGTCGGTTCTTACGGCTTCCAGTCCCTTAAAGACCATTTCAGCATCACCAGT
This sequence comes from Bacterioplanoides sp., assembly GCF_965219715.1. Classification (GTDB taxonomy): domain Bacteria; phylum Pseudomonadota; class Gammaproteobacteria; order Pseudomonadales; family Oceanobacteraceae; genus Bacterioplanoides. The sequence continues at coordinate 3,789,841 of NZ_OZ244785.1, read as the reverse complement.
CAGACGATTCTCAATCAGCCCGGCATAGCGCTTTTTACTGCCGGTTTCTTCACCACGAATCGATGGCATAAAAAACTGCTGGTAGTGAGTTTCATATTCCATTTCCAGATAGCTCTGAATACCAAATTCACGCTGCAGACGCTCTTGCCACCATCCGTTCAGCTCGCTCACCAGGTGCTTGCCGATTTCATCTGCCTGCACGGAACTGACCGATTGCTTTAGCCAGACAAATACCGAGTCGGTATCGCCATAAATAACGTCATAGCCCTGTTGTTCGATCCACTGGCTACTTTCCAGAATAATCTGATGGCCACGTTTAGTAATGGAACTGGATAAGCGGGTATCGTAAAAACGGCAGCCTTCCGACCCTAGCACGCCGTAGCAGGACGCCATAATGACTTTAATGGTTTGCGACAAAGGCTGGTTATTCTGTGCTTTGGCTTGCTCGCGCCATTCGCCAAGCTGACGAATTAAATCTGGTAAGACGTTTTTCTGTTTGTGAAAAACGCCATCAAAGAATCCATTCACTAATTGCTCATCGCTCTCGCCACACCATTTGGCTTTTAACCCCTCAACTAATCCCATCGGATCAATTTTGAAGGTGCGGATAATCGACGGATAAAGGCTTTTAAAATCCAGAACCAATACGTGTTCAAATAACCCGGGACGTGAATCCATCACATAACCACCCGGGCTTTTTTGTGCGTGGTAACCTTCTTCGATATTCGGTGCAACAAACCCCTGACGGTGCAAACGTGGTAAATAGAGGTTTTCAAAAGCGGCCACCGAACCACCCATACGGTCCATGGTCAGTCCGGTCATATGACTGCGTTCAATAGCAAAATTATACAGATCGGCTTTTTCGAAAATACGCCACACCAGCTCACAATCTTTCAGGTTGTAATCCGCCAGTGCTTTTTTATCTTCGATAAAAAGGTGCTCGATATCACCGCCACGATCGTCACCGTGGAGCAGTTTGCCGTCTCCGAGGAAATGACCGGCCACGGCATCCAGCGCAAAACTCTCGAACTGATACGTTGCATTCTTCAGCAGGTCGATACCATCTAATACAACCCGTCCGGCGATATGTAAAAAAATCCGGTCAATATTTTGTTTGCTGGCACGCCACGACAAATTCGATTGATCACGACCGATGGCAAAGTCGATTTTGTGTTCGATAAATTTGCGCCGTAAAAATCCGAAATCAAATTGGATAACGTTCCAGCCAATCATGACATCCGGATCATAATCCGCGATTATCTCGAGGAAACGTTTTAATAACGCCGCCTCATCAGCAACCAATTCAAGTTGCTTGTCCGACTGCTCAGGCTCACCAATCATTACAACGTGCTGAAAATCATCCGCGTAAAAGCCAATTGAAAATAACCGGTCTGGCTGTCCACGACGTGGGAAAGAGGTTTCAATATCGATGGATAACGCTTTTAAATCCGGCTGAAAGCGGGTGGGCTTAAAGCGCGCCTGATCAATCTGGCGATAACCAGTCGCGTTGCGTAACTCTCCTGAAATCAATGCAGCGCCATAAACAAAGCGCTCCATCAAAAAACGATCGGTAGGACGAACGTCCACTTCACGGCAGATAATACCCTGCTCTGCCAGAACATCGCGCCAGCGGTAAACATAATGATGTGGTAAATAGCAGGCTGCGGCGGGCTGAAAGTCGAACGATTGCATCGCCAGAGCTTCGACCCGAACCGGCCAGTTCAGAGTGTCGGCAACTTGTTGCGCCCGGGTTTGCTGTGCTGCATCGATAAAGCACACCGCGGCCTGCTCAACTTTGGTACGCAGCGGCCCGTCTGCGGTGCTCCACCAGAAACTCAGCCGGGTTTGTCCGGTTGCCGGGTCTTCATCCCAGGAAGAGGTTAATAAAAAGCCAGAAAGCACCGGATTCATGAAATTGTTTCTATACTGAACATCAGGCGGATAAGCCGCCCAGTTTAATTAAGGAGCACATTTATGACCACTCCCAGCATCAGCCAGGATCCAATGTATCAGATGCTGCGTCACGATGATGTCAGTGGATTTAACCAAGCCAGGGAGCAAGGCCAGCAATGCAACTTGCGCAACTGCGACCTGCGTGGCCTGGATTTGCGTAACCTTAATGTGGAAAACATGGATCTGACCGACGCTTACTTCCGTGGCGCCGACCTGCGCGGCATTGATTTTCGCAGCTGTGTTCTCGATGGTGCCAGCCTCGCAGACGCCAAAATCAGTGGCTGTTACTTTCCGGTTGAACTCTCGGCAGCAGAGATATTGTTATCAGTAACGCACGGTACCCGATTGCGCCATCCTGTTGAGAAATAGGGATTTTTTCCTGTCAGCTGTCGGCCGGTGGCAAATAACCTCGGCTTTCAGGTTCAAGCAAGCCAGCTTTTACGGTACATTGGGCTTAAAACGACTCCACTCCATCGCCACGAGCACCATGAGGGAAAAGCATGTACTTGCCGGGTAAAACATCCGATGCCGTCGAGCAACTGCTTCACAGACTGCGCCAGTTAACCACTGCATTACTTGAAGGCTTTGACCTGCAACAGGACTCGATCACCCTCGAAGGGGTCGAAAACCTCTACGAACTGTTCGATAAAGATCAGCTGTTTTTAGTTCAGGATGGCATGTTGCACTTCTGCAAGAACGGTCAGAATCTGGCCAGCTTTGATGAAGGCGACATTGTTGGCATCTCCGCCTCTTTTGATATGCCCGCGCCGGTTTTACGCTCGGACGAATACGTTGAACTCGTTCCAATCGATCGCGATCGCTTGTTGCGCCACATCTATTCCGATAAACGCCGCCAGCATTACTGGAGCCACTTCCTGGTCTGCCAGAATTCCCTGTTACTCGACTTCCTGTCTGACATGGTTAAAGACCAGGTTCGGCCAACCGCGGGTTTCCAGAATATCAGCGAAGGAGAAGTGATTATTGCCCAGGGGGATGCCGCTGAGCATGTGTACACCATCATCACCGGTGAAGCGGATGTTTTCGTCGATGATGTGAAAGTGGGTGAGATCGGCGAAGAAGAAGTCTTTGGCGCAATGGCTGTATTTACCAAAGAGCCACGTTCAGCCACAGTGATTGCCCGTACTCCCTGCACCATCATGGCAGTGCCGCAGGAAGATTTTATTTTGCTGATAGAAGCCCAGCCCCAGGCGGCAGTGAATCTGATTGAAAACCTGGCAAGGCGTATTACTGCACTGAATCAGCAACTGATCGAAAAACATTAATCTCGACTACCCATTCCCAAAGCCCGCTCTCTGCGGGCTTTTTTGTACAAATACGCAGTGACTTCTATAAAAATGTACCTTTTTACGCCATTGCTAAAAATAAATGAGAATCACTATTGATTTCATTAGTGAGAATCACTATTGTTTGCATATCGGCGTTAGAGATAGCGCTGAAGTTCACATCCAGACTCATCATCCGGATGGTGATCTCTCTCATCAAGCTAATCACGGTTGCTTGGCCGCTCCATTGGAGCGGCCGTTTTTTTATCTGCAGCTTATTAAAATCCCATCTTGTTTTAATACCAGCCTTAATTACGGCCAGCACGTCGTTGTTGCGTCCACGAATTCTTTCATCGTGTAATGATCAACTTTTGAACAACCATCAACCTAAATAACCTTTTTGAGAATATTTCTCATTTAATGCTTGCAGACCAAATGAGAATAGGTATTATTTACATATCGACGGCAGAGATGCCTTCGGTGTTCAGCATCCTTACTCATCATCTGGATGGTGATCTCTCTCATCAAGCTAATCACGGTTGTTTGCCCCTCTCTCTTCGGAGATGAGGGGCGTTTTTTTGCCTGTCTGAAACCCAATTCCTGATCTTAAAACCGGTTTCGCTAAGCACGCCATATCGATCAACAATTGACCAGCGGTAAATCTGAGCAATTTATTCGAGAATATTTCTCATTTAAAGCTTGCAACTCAAATGATAATGGTTATTATTTACACATCGACGCCAGAGATGGCATCGGTGTTCAGCATCCTGACTCATCATCTGGATGGTGATCTCTCTCATCAAGCTAATCACGGTTGCTTTGCCCCTCTCTCTTCGGAGTTGAGGGGCGCTTTTTTATCTGCCATCAGCACATCGCAATTCAGATCAGATCCAGCTTAAAACACCTTGCTCCAAACGTGTCTCAACCTGAAAAACATCACTGACTTTTTCCGCTGTAAGTACTTGTTCCGGTGCACCATCTGCGGTCATCTGACCACATGACAGCATTAAAACCCGGTCGGCGTAGCGCAACGCCAGGTTCAGATCGTGCACCACCATCAGTACCGCTTTGCCTTCTGCTTTCAGCTGCTGAACGCGCTGAATACACTGACGCTGATGACGCAAATCGAGCGCACTTAGTGGCTCATCCAACAGCCACAAGCAACTTTCCGCCTGATGCACCTGTATCCAGCTGCGGGCGAGCTGCGTACGCTGTTGTTCGCCGCCGGATAACAAACGTACTTCCTGATCAGCCAGATATTCAATATCCCAGTCGCTTAGAGCCTTAGCGGTTGCATCACGCAGTGTGACGACAGACTGGCTGTGGGCCAAACCTCCCAACTCAACCACTTCCCGAACACTTAACGGAAAACCCATCTGGCTTAACTGAGGCACCAGCGTGATGTGCCTGGCCCACTCTTCTCGGGTCCAGCCCGAGGAGTTTTGTTCGGCAATGGTCACGGAGCCGGTGTCTGGACTGTTCAGTCCTGCTAACAGACTCAGCAAAGTCGATTTACCAACACCGTTGGGCCCAACCAGCATGGTTAGCTCGCCTGCATTCAGGTCGAAACTGATATCCCGCAAAATATCGGCTTTGCCTTTTCTGAGGCCGAGACCAGAAGCCGTTAACACGACACCGGATTTTTGGCCTGGAGTTACCATGACAAACGCCTCTTCTCACGTAATAACAGACTGATAAAAACAGGCGCTCCCAACAGCGTGGTGACAATGCCAATTGGCATTTCTGCCGGAGCAACGATGGTGCGCGCCAATGCATCGGCTGCGACCAGAAGACAACCTCCGATAACAACGGCCAAAGGTAATACCCGCTGGTGCGCCGCACCGGTTAACAACCGGGCGATGTGGGGGCTGATTAAACCGACAAAACCAATCACACCACTGGCAGACACAGCGATCGCCACCATCAACGCAACCCAGATCACTGCTCGCCATTGCATTTGAGTGACAGACACACCCAATGAGCGGGCTTCTACTTCTCCCAGCAATAACGCATCCAGCTGGCGCAGGCGTTTTGGCCAATACAACAAAGCAGCAACCAGCACACCTGCAAGCGCGCTGATCCAATACCAATTGGCACCGGATAAACTGCCCAGTGACCAGAAGGTAATCTGGCGCAATGCACTGTCACTGGCCATATAAGACAGCAAACCAATTAACGCGTGGGCCAACACATTAATTGCGATACCTGCGAGAACCAGAAAGCTCATGGCGTGCATCGAAGCGCCACTCAATCCCATGCGCATCACTACCATCAGGGCAAACATACCACCGAAAAATGCCATGGCCGGTTGCAGCCATAGTGGTAGCGGCATGGTGGAGCTGATCACCACAAAAACAGCCGCAGCAACCGCTGCACCACCAGACACACCAATCAGGCCCGGGTCGGCTAGCGGGTTGCGTACCACCCCCTGGATCAGCACACCGGCCCACGCCAGTGCAGCACCAATCAGAAACGCCATCAGTACGCGGGGTAAACGAATATGCAGCAGAATGGTTTGACCGGCATCTGCCTCCAACAGCCAGTTAAGACTCTGACTGCCCGACAACACACCCAGAATCAGAAACAGCACGGGTAGCACCAGACATAAGGGCAAGATATGCTGACGGCGAATTAAAGCAGATTGGCTCAATACCAGGTCCTTAAAACATTAGGTCTCTGGCCACAGCAGCAATCACCAGAATAAGGCCAGACAGATGACAAATTGGCAGACATTGTGCCACATCGACGCAATAGCGGAAGGACAGAGTAAAGGCTTCGAGACAGAAGGCCAGGCGATATTTGTCGTACGACAGGGAACTCAATATCACGTCTACCACAATTCCTGCCCTCACCTGGGCATTAACCTCGAGTGGCAGGACGACCAGTTTCTCGATATGGATGGTCAGTTAATTCAGTGTGCGATGCACGGCGCGTTATTTTTGATTGATACCGGGATGTGTATAGCGGGCCCTTGCCAGGGACAAAGGCTCAAGGTGGTTGAGCACAGAATTAATAATGGGCAACTGGAGGTAAGTTTGGGTTAAACCTGAGCCTCCTGACGTCAGAAGTGCATCACTTTTCAGCCACCGAATCGAAGGTACATCCATGTACCTGCGATTCTACCGCGACATCCTGTCGCTGCTTCATAAAAGTGATGAACTCCTGAAGTTTGAATGGGATGCTATTTATTCAGCTTCTCTTCAATATTTTCTTTCAGATCACCAACAGTATCTTCAAGCAGATCAGAGCCCGCATCTTTCATCTGATCCAGCAGAGAATCAGACTTAAACGGATTCGAGAAAGGGTCGCGATCATTCATCACGTTGTACATCACAGCACCACCAGCAGCGGCACCAATAATCAGAACCAATAACGTACGTTTCATAAAATTTCCTTTTACACTGTTTAGAACGCTCAGGGGTGACCCTAAAGCAGAACCGGAATACGGCGCTGAATCGCCATGCCGTTTTCTCCGAAGTCTACCCGATAGGCTAATACTTCAACACCCTGTGCCACCACTTCACGCAACGCCTGACCATATTTCGGATCGATTTCATCCGCCGGGCGTACCCGCTCAATACCTTCGTGCGACACACAGAACAATAACACGGCGCGATAACCTTGCTGATGCAGAGCTAATAAGCGTTTCAGATGTTTTAAACCACGATCGGTTTTGGCATCCGGGAAAGAACCGATACCAGCGCTATCTCCTGAAGAATCATCCAGAAGGGTCACACTTTTCACTTCAACATAGGCTTTGTGCTGAGGTGTATCCGAATCATCCTGATGTAACAGGAAATCCAACCTGCCGTCTTCGACTTTGGGCTCCCCCTGAACACGGCTGTAATCCGTCAGCTCTGAAATGACGTTATTTTCCAGCGCTTCTGCCACCAGCTGATTGGCACGGGCAGTATTGATACAGGCTTTAAACTGTTCCTGAACACCAACCCATTCCCAGCTGTACTGATATTTGCGTTTCGGATTCTGACTATCCGATAACCACACTGGCCAGCCCGGCTCAGCGCAGTTTTTCATCGAGCCGGTATTCGGGCAATGTACGGTAATTTCCGAACCATCTTGGAGACGCACATCCGCTAAAAAGCGTTTATAACGCTTGATGAGTTCGCCTTTAATTAATGGCAAATCATACTGCATAACCGTTACTTCCCCTGGCGTTTTTGTAGCCAGTCGGCAAGACGTTCAACCGCTTCTTTTAACCGCGGCAATTCCGTCGTAAAGGCAAAGCGCACGTGGGTATTGGCCTGATATTCACCAAAATCAATACCCGAAGTAAAGGCTACACCGGTTGCTTTTAACGCCTCAGAACAAAACTCCAGACTGTTATCCGTGAATCGACTGGCATCGGCGTAAATATAGAAAGCACCTTCGGGTTTAACCGGAATTTCAAAGCCAAGCTCTGGCAGTGCTGTTAATAAATAATCCCGACGCTGCTGTAACTCCTGACGACGCTGTTCATAAATTGCCATGGCATCATCATCAAACGCAGCCAACGCTGCAAACTGTGCGGGTGTTGGTGGTGCCAGGAATAAATTCTGAGCCAGAGTATCCATGGTTGGTACCCAGCTCTCCGGCACAACACACCAACCCAGACGCCAGCCAGTCATGCCAAAAAACTTGGAAAAACTGTTAAGAACAACGGCATCATCGGCGACAGATAATACGGTTTGAGGCTCGCTGTCGTAATTGAGTCCCTGATAAATTTCGTCGACCCACAGCTCTCCCTGACCATGCTGTTCACGCTTTTGTCGTACAGAGTCAGACAAAGCGGCCAATTCATCCAGAGATAAGACGGTACCGGTCGGATTCGCCGGGCTCGCTACCAGGGCTACCTTGGTATTTGCCTGCCAGTGTTGAGCAATCAGTTCTGGCGTCAGCTGATATTTACTCTCCGGGCCAGAAGGAACCAGCTGCCCGTGAGACTCAAACGTACGGGCAAAATGACGATTACAGGGATAGCCCGGATCCGCCAATAGCAGACCATCTTTCACTTCCAGTCGCGCCGCACTTAACAGCAATAAAGCACCGGACGCACCGGGCGTTAGCACAATTCGCTGCGGGCTGACGTTCACACCAAAACGACTGTGATAATAAGACGCTATTTTTTCCCGCAACTGCGGTAATCCCAGAGCTGGCGTATATTTGGTGTTACCGGCCTGCATGGCTGTGACTGCTGCATCCACCATCGGTTGAGCCGTAGAGAAATCCGGCTCGCCCACTTCCAGATGAATAATATCTTTGCCCTCGGCCTGCATGGCCTGAGCTTCAGCCAGAATGGCCATCACCTGAAAAGGCTGTATTTCTTGACTGCGTTGAGTGGAATTTGCCATACGAAGGTACTACTTTAGTCAGATAAAGACAGGGGAAACCGCGTGAGGGCGCATATTGTGCCAGAAGAAATGTTAACCGTAATCAAATTCAGCGCAGAAACAGTTGGCGCTGACGATGTTATCTGCTAATTTCCCCGCCTTGTCATTTGGAGCGCCCCTCACAAGTAGCGCATGAGGCGCATGAGGCGCATGGACTTGAATTACCGGTTAACCGGGTTACCAGGTGAGGCAGTAAAACCATGCCAGATAGTAAAGAATTTGCTCTGACCAACTTCACGCCGTACGAAGCGGCTGAAGGCGAAGAGTATATGAACGAAGCTCAGCAAGCTCACTTCACCAGCATTCTCCGCAACTGGAAGCAGGAGTTAATGGAAGAAGTGGATCGCACCAAAGAGCACATGCAAACCGAGTTAAACAACTACGCCGATCCTAACGATCGCGCCAGCCAGGAAGAAGAATTCAACCTGGAACTGCGTACTCGTGATCGTGAGCGTAAGCTGATTAAGAAAATCGATAAGACGCTGGATCTGATCGACGCGGGTGATTACGGCTACTGTGATGCTTGTGGTATCGAGATTGGCATCCGTCGTCTGGAAGCACGTCCAACCGCCGACCTGTGTATCGATTGTAAAACTCTGGCTGAAATCAAAGAGAAGCAGCTGGGCGTTTAATACAGTCTTAATAAGAATTTCGGCTGCATTGTTTTTCAGCCGCCGGATCGGACGGCACTTCCCTGTGCCGGCGATCCTAACGCGACTGCTCATTCAGTACATCCATGTACTTCACCCTTCGGGCAGATACGCTGTGCAAAAAATTGCAATCCTGCTTTTTTGTGTCGCTATGAAAAACAGTTCAACCGACATTCCGAGGCTTACTGATTCGGCATTAATATGTCTTCTTCCTATATCGGCCGTTTCGCCCCCTCTCCTACCGGACCATTACACTTCGGCTCTTTATTAGCCGCGCTTGCCAGTTACCTCGATGCACGCAGCCAGAATGGCCAATGGCTAGTTCGAATCGAAAATCTCGACCCTCCCCGGGAAGATCCTAATGCTGCCGATCAGATTCTGAATATTCTTGATACCTACCAGCTTCATTGGGACGGCGAAGTGCGCTATCAGAGCCAGCGCAATCAAGCCTATCTGGAAATCCTCAATCGCCTGAAACGTTCAAACCATGCCTTTCCTTGTGGTTGCTCACGTAAACAGTTGGCAGGTCAACTTCACAACGGTATGTGTCAGCTGCCAGAGCATCTGCATCAAAGCGGCGATTACGCCTGGCGCTTTTGTGTCGGACGTGGACAGCGCAGCTTTATCGATGGCCTTCAGGGGGAGTATCGCGAATCACTGGAAAACGACATCGGTGATTTTGTGGTGAAGCGCCGTGACGGCCCCTGGTCGTATCAGTTAGCCGTAGTCACCGACGACGCCGATCAGAACGTCACTCATGTGGTGCGTGGTATCGATCTTATCGACTCCACCATTCGCCAGCAGTGTTTACAGCAAGCTCTGGATTTCCCGATACCGCATTATTCTCATATCCCGGTTGCGGTTGAGAGTAACGGCCAGAAGCTCAGCAAACAGAACCTGGCCACCGCTCTGCAACCGGATGAGTCCGGTAACACGCTTTGGGATGCCTTGCTGTGGTTGCGCCAATCTCCACCCGCCGACCTGAGAAACAGCGGTAATGAAGCCGTATTAAAGTGGGCAATCACTCACTGGCAACGTCAGGCACTGGCCGGAATCAAAGAAAACCCCGCACCACTGGATTTTTTGCGCCACAATTAAGCCCAACCAATAACCAGAATTCGGTCAGACTGGCCAATATGCTAATCTGCTGCGTTTTAGACTTCGTATGATCTGAAGGCGTGAAGTCTGATTTCCTTTTATAGCAGCAACAGGACGTTGCGGAAGGGTCGCCAGCACAGGGATTTGCTGTCCGACCCGGCGAATGAAAGTAAATCGGGCTTTACGGCTCGTAGCGGACAATCCAGCGACTCTGACACCGTTAGTTCAGGAAATAACAACACATGTACGATTATCGCCTCGGCTTATTATTGCTGGTTGGCATTTATTTATTCTCACCCATCATGATGGATTGGTGGCTGGACGAAAAAGGCGCCTGGTACAAACCATTCGCCATCTGGTTACTGCTGATTGGCCTGTACATCTGGATGAATATGAAGCGAGGTGACGATGAGCTTTAGTCTCGGTCAGCTCGGCCTGATTATTCTGGGTTATCTCGGCGCTTTATTTACCACAGCCTACGCCGTTGAGCGCAACTGGGTGTCACGTCGCTTAGTGCGCCACCCGATGGTCTACATTCTGTCGCTAGGTGTTTATGCCAGTGCCTGGGCATTTTACGGCTCAGTCGGATTAGCCAATCAATACGGTTATGGCTTCCTCGCTTATTATCTCGGTATTTCCGGCGCCTTTGTTATGTCGCCGATTTTGCTGCGGCCATTGCTGAATATCAGCCGCATCTACCAGCTCAGTTCTCTGGCGGACTTATTAGCCTTCCGTTACCGCTCTCGTTTAGCCGGCATGCTGGTCACCCTGTTTATGCTGGCTGTGGTGATCCCGATGCTGACGCTGCAGATTCGTGCCATCGCCGATACCCTGCATATTCTGAACAGCGAATGGAAAGCCCCTCAGCTGGCGTTTGGTTTCTGTCTGATCATGATTCTGTTCGCGGTACTGTTTGGTGCCCGCCATGTCTCACCGCGTGAAAAACACGAGGGCCTAGTATTCGCCCTGGCGTTTGAGTCACTGCTGAAATTATCCGCCATCATCATTCTGGCGTTGGTCGCTCTGTTTGGCGTGTTCTCTGAAGTGGGTGGTCTGGAACAGTGGCTGATCGACAATCAGGAAAGCCTGAACCAACAAATTACGCTACAAGAAGGTCCGTGGCGTACCCTGCTGCTGGTGTTTTTTGCTGCCGCTGTGGTCATGCCACATATGTTCCATGTGACCTTCACTGAAAATGTAAACAGCCAGGCGCTGCATCCCGCCAGCTGGGGCTTCCCGTTATTTCTGTTAGCCATGGCGATGGCGGTACCACCCATTCTGTGGGCTGGTGTCTATTTAGATATCGATTTACCGGCTGAATATTACGCCCTTGGCATCGGCATGCAGCTGGAATCGCCCTTCCTCGTTGTACTGACTTTCCTTGGTGGTTTGGCTGCGGCCTCTGGCATCATTATTGTGATCACCATTGCCATGGCGGCCATGCTGTTAAATCACGTGGTATTACCACTACATAAACCAAGCCCCCGAGCGGATTTCTATCGCTGGCTACTGTGGGTACGTCGCAGTCTGATTGCTGCCATTCTGTTACTGGCCTACGGCTTCTACGCCGCGGTGGGTGCTGATCTCGATCTGAACCGCTTAGGCTTATTGGCCTTTGTTGCTGCTGTGCAGTTCCTGCCGGGTGTTCTTGGTCTGTTGTACTGGCCAAAATCCAATCGCAAGGGTTTCTTGTTTGGTTTAATTGCCGGCATTATCGCCTGGAGTTACTCCATGCTGTTGCCGTTCTCAGAACTGGCCCTTGGCTGGGATGTGCCATTCCCGCTGCCACCGGTGGATGAAAGCAACTGGCACCTGGCGGCACTGGCTTCCTTTGCTGCCAACCTGGGGTTGTTTGTACTGGTCAGCATCACCACTCGCCAGAAACCGTCTGAAGTATCGGCTGCAGAAGCCTGTTCAATCGATACCGTTTCCCGCCCAACCCGTCGACCCCTGATCGCAGGTACGTCTAATGATGTGATTGTGTCACTGAGCAAACCACTGGGCCGCTACGTCGCTGAACGAGAGGTGTATCAGGCATTGTCCGATCTGGATTTACCGTCCTACGAAGATCGTCCTTATGCTCTGCGTCGTCTGCGTGCACGGCTGGAAGCTAACCTGTCTGGCTTAATGGGGCCCACCGTTGCCCATGACATCATCAGCCGCTACCTGCCATTCCAGGAAAACGCTGAGCTGAGCGAGGACATTTACCAGATTGAACAGCGTCTCGAAGGCTTCCATGACCGTTTAAGTGGACTGGCCGGAGAGCTGGATAACCTGCGCCGCTACCATCGTCAGACTCTTGAGCGCCTGCCGATTGGTGTCTGCTCCCTGGCTGACGATGGTGAAATCCTGATGTGGAACCAGGCGATGGTGGACCTCACCAGTATTGAGTCCGATCAGGTCAGTGGTTCACATCTGGATCGCTTGCCTGCGCCATGGAAAAAACTGCTAAGTGATTTTGTTGCTAACCAACAAATGCACGAACACAAAAAGCGTCTCGAAATTGATGCTCGTCCACGCTGGTACAGCCTGCATAAAGCCTTGATTCAACCTTCCGGCGGTCAACCCGGCGGCATCGTCGTACTGATGGAAGATCAGACCGATACCCAGTTGCTTGAAGAAGAGTTGATGCACAGTGAGCGCTTAGCATCCATTGGACGCCTGGCGGCCGGTGTTGCTCACGAAATTGGCAACCCGATTACCGGCATTGATGGCCTGGCTCAACTGATTCGCTACGAAACCGACAATCCGGATCTGCAGGAAATGGCCGACCAGATTCAGGAGCAAACCAAACGCGTTACTCGTATTGTTCAATCGCTGATGAACTTTGCCCATGCAGGCCATCATTCTACCGAGCATGATGCGGTGGAAGTCGCTCATTGCATTGATGAAGCCATGCAGTTGTTACGTCTGAGTAAACGTAGTCAGGATATTGAGTTTTCCAACGAATGTTCGCCGGATCTGCTGTTGCTGGGGGATGCCCAACGTCTGGTTCAGGTGTTCGTAAACCTGTTAAGTAACGCCCGGGATGCCAGCCAGCGAGGCGACCTCATTCGTGTTACCGCGGAAGCCGACGAACATCAGGTTATCTTGCGAGTGATTGATCAGGGCCACGGCATTCCTGAAGATAAGCTGGATCATATCTTTGAGCCTTTCTTCACCACCAAAGAAGTAGGCAAAGGCACTGGCCTGGGCCTGGCACTGGTATACAGCATTATCGAAGAACATTACGGCCATATCAGCATCGAAAGCCCGGTGACCGAAGATCGCGGAACCTGTGTTAAAGTCAGCTTGCCGCGTTATACCCAAACTGAAGAAGTGGAAACCTCTGCATGAGCCAGATCTTAGTCGTTGAAGACGAATCCATTATCCGCCTGACCCTGCGTAAATTACTGCAGCGTCATCATCATGATGTTACCGATGTGGATAACCTGGACGATGCCAAGGCGCAGAATTTTGAAAACTTCGATCTGGTGATCAGTGATTTACGCCTGCCTGGTGGTGACGGTACCGAACTGATTGAATTAGCCGGTAACACCCCGGTATTAATCATGACCAGTTATGCCAGCCTGCGCTCGGCGGTGGATGCCATGAAGATGGGCGCTGTCGACTACATTGCCAAACCGTTTGATCATGACGAGATGATTCAGGCGGTGGACCGCATCCTGAAAGAATCCCAGATCAAAAGCCAAAGTGGTCAGCAAAGCCCTGCGATGCAGCAGGAAGTCAGTAAAGAATATCCGGTGAGCGGCATCATCGGCAGCTGCGAGCCTATGCTGCTGCTGTTTAAAAAGATCAGCAAAGTCGCACGCACCGATGCCACCGTATTGATTCAGGGTGAATCCGGAACCGGTAAAGAACTGGTCGCCAAAGCACTGCATAACCAAAGCCAGCGAGCCAACGCACCGATGATTTCGGTGAACTGCGCTGCAATTCCGGAAACCCTGATCGAATCTGAATTGTTTGGCCACGAAAAAGGCGCCTTTACCGGTGCGGCTGCACAACGCCAGGGACTGGTGGAAGCTGCCGATGGTGGCACCTTGTTTCTGGATGAAATCGGTGAATTACCTCTGGAAGCCCAGGCACGACTGCTGCGGGTATTGCAGGAGGGTGAAATTCGCCGCGTGGGTTCGGTACAAAGCCAGAAGGTTGATGTCCGGCTGGTTGCCGCAACTCACCGCAACCTGAAAGAGCTCGCCAGCCGTGGTGAGTTCCGTGAGGATTTGTATTACCGCCTGAATGTGGTTGAACTGCATCTGCCACCACTGCGTGATCGTGGTGAGGATGTTATTGAGCTGGCACAGGCCATGTTGAAGCGCGCCTGCGAAAAAATGGCTCAGCCGGAAATGACTTTCAGCGAAGAAGCGTTGTATGCCATTCGCCAATATCAATGGCCAGGGAACGTCCGTGAACTGGAAAATGCCGTTGAACGCGCCGTTATCCTGGCCGATGAAGGTGAGCCTATCGCATCAGAGTTCCTGGGAATCGATATCAGCAGCGACCGCTATGTTAGTCAGACTCTGCAAGACAATCTTCTGCAAAGTGAACCTTATGGGCCAGTTGATACCCAGGAAGAGCAAGGTGATCTATCGTTAGATGATTACTTCGTTCACTTCGTATTAGAAAACGAAGCCAACATGACAGAGACTGACCTGGCGAGAAAACTGGGTATCTCACGCAAAAGCTTATGGGAACGGCGCCAGCGCCTGGGTATTCCCCGTAAGAAGGGTAACAAATAGTGTAACCGCTCGGTTACACTCCACCTCCAATTCAGTCATAACACGCCAAAAACAGTAACACTTTCTGGTGTTTTTACTGATCCCAACCACGTAATCCTAAAAACCAAAACCCGTAAGTCATTGTTTTTAAAGGAATTACCAAAATAAAAACAAAACTTGGCACATCTTTAGCTTTAGTTACAGCAACTAATAACAACAACGCTCATAACAATAAAAATAAAAAAATGAGTGACGTGGTGACAACTGTTACCAACATGGCCCAACAATAAAAATAAAAAAGGGCTTTGAGTTCGAGCAATAACAATAATAAGCCCCGACTCGATGATAGCTGATTCCTTTGTTTGTGCCTGGCGCGACCAAAGCAATCAGCTTTCTTGTTTCTGGAGCACAGAAACCTGTCACTCCTCCCCTTAAATTTCTCTATATCTCACGCTTTACTCAGGACATTCCCTCTACCCGACCATCCCTGTCTAATCTGGTTACACAGTGTTACCTCACTCAGTCATGTGTTACCCACGGAAGCAGAATTGCGTAACACTTTGGTCGTAGAGAAGCTCCCCCCCTGCATAGAAAACCATAACCCATTGTTTTTAAAGAAAATTTTATTTTTGGCACGGTCAATGCTTTATCTCATTCACAACTTCAGGGCGGCACAATAAAAATAACAAACGCCGGAAGCTGAACAACGGGTCTAATAAAAATAACCATACCCGTGCAGAAAACGCCTCGATAATAAAAACAACAGAGGTGGAGTCATTGACTCAATGTTATGAGTTCATTGTTTTGGATACACAGCTTTGGCTGTACCAATAAAAATAACAAAGGGCGTAAAGCCGGTTTATTCAAAACAATGAACTCACCACTCTTATCCCTCTTTTGCTTGACCCCTGACTGAACCCAAATTTGTTTCAAACCAATCATTTCTTATATTTGATGTTTTAGTGCCTATCGCCATGCGAGCGGTTGATTCAGTCACGACGTCGGAAATGACGACATTCCTGCGAACAAACGTTCATTATTTCTTACTCCCGAAAAAACAACCGTCGTTGCGCCAATTTCTCCATTCACCCTGATGCTAAAGAATGATTTTTAGCCAGACAGGTATTCTCAATGACAGGATTCGTCCACATCGGTTACGCAGTGTTACCGAAGTTACGAATTTGTTACTTCAAAGTGTGCGCTGAGTAACACTTTGGTCGAACATTTGGGTAACAAAGTTTCTTCAAGAAATGTAAGTCGTTGTTTTACATAGACTTTCGACTTTTGGCATGCCACCTGCTTTATCCTAGTCAGATCAGACGCACACACTATAAAAATAACAATACAACAATAATAAGCGTCACAAGATCGAAGCAGCGATCAATAAAAATAACAAACAGCTGCTGAGTAGGTTCCACTAACAAAAACAATAAGGAACCTGAGTTATGAATTCATTGTTTTGGATGACCAGCCTTAGGTGCTGTTAAGAATAAGAAAAACAAAGGGCCTTAAGACCCTGTTTATTCAAAACAATGAATTCGCCCCAATTCAAAGCTCACCAGCTTCTCCTGAAATAATAAAAATAACAGATACAGGAAACTGAAAAGCCGCCAGGAGCGGCTTTTTTGTTGTCTGAACTCTGCTCCGCAGCAGGACTTTGACCATGTACAGCACATCACGATCACAGCCAGTTGTTTATTTGCCTCGGGTGAACCGTTACACTCAGCCGCTTTCCAATAACCATCAGCAAAGAACAGTATTTCCGTGAGCCGGTTAACCAAACTGATCAACCCTATCTCCCGCCTGTGGGGTAACAATAAAGCTTCGAAGGATGACGACATCCTGACCGTTATCCCGCGTGATGAGCATAACCTGAGTCGCAGCAACATCAGTGAAAATGCTCTGAAAGTACTGTATCGATTAAACAAAGCCGGTCACCAGGCCTTGCTGGTTGGTGGCGGAGTGCGAGACAACCTGCTGGATCTGCACCCGAAAGATTTTGATGTCGCGACCGATGCGACGCCGGAACAGGTTAATAAGCTGTTTCGCAATTCGCGCCTGATTGGCCGTCGTTTCAAACTGGTTCATGTGGTATTTGGTCGCGACGTTATTGAAGTTGCAACCTTTCGTGCGCCGCCAAAAGAAGAACATTCCAACAAGGTCGCGGCGACCGGCGATCAGGGCATGATTCTGCGCGACAACGTTTATGGCAGCAAAGACGAAGATGCCATGCGTCGCGATTTCACCATCAATGCTTTGTACTACGATATCGCCGATTTCAGTGTTCACGCTTACGCCGGTGGTTGGCAGGATCTGCAACAGCGCCAGATTCGTCTGATTGGTGATCCGGAAACCCGTTACCGTGAAGATCCGGTACGGATGTTACGTGCTATCCGTTTTGCGGTGAAACTCGACTTCGAGATTGAAAAAGAAACCGCGGCGCCAATCAAAGATATGGCGCCACTGCTGCTACAGATTCCTGCAGCGCGCATGTTTGAAGAAGTTCTCAAACTGTTTTTACACGGCCGCGCACTGGATACCTTCCGCCTGTTACGTGAGTACAACCTGTTTGAACCACTGTTCCCGGCCACCGAGCAATGCCTGCGTGATGACCCAATGGCACTGGCCATGGCAGAGAACACCATGCGTAACACCGATGCCCGCATTCGTTCGGGTAAGTCGGTAACACCATACTTCTTCCTCGCCTCACTGATGTGGGCGCCGATGCTGCGGGTACAAAAGGAATTTGAAGATAACGGCTTACCGCCACATCCGGCCATGCAGAAAGCTGCAGACCGGGTGATGTCGCAACAGGCGAAATGTACCGCAATTCCAAAACGTTTCTCGATTCCAATGCGCGAAATCTGGGAAATGCAGCTGCGTCTGCCAAAAACCCGCTCCAAGCGAGTTCACGAGCTGGCACAACATCCAAGGTTCCGCGCCGCTTACGACTTCGTACTGTTACGCGAACAATCCGGTGAGAATCTGGATGGCCTGGGTGATTGGTGGACTCAGTATCAGAAAGACCACCCGCTGCCGCAGAAACAATACAACCGTGGCCCTCGTTCTGAGCATGCTAACGATGATGGTGAAAGACGTCGTCGTCGCCCCCGTCGTAAGCCTCGTTCGCAACGACCACAGCAATAACTGTTATGGCCGTTTGTTACATCGGTCTCGGGGCCAACCTCAATGACCCCGAGCAGCAGATTCGTGATGCCCTGGTTGCCCTGAAACAATTACCGCAAACCCGGTTAACCGCTGTGTCATCTTTGTATGGCAGTAAACCGCTGGGCCCAAAAGATCAGCCAGACTATCTGAATGCGGTCGCCCAGCTACAAACCGAGTTAGAGCCATTGGCGTTACTCGATGTGTTGCAAGCTCAAGAGCAAGCTCAGGGCCGGGTGCGCAAACGCCATTGGGGCGAACGCAATATCGATCTTGATATGATTCTCTACGATGACCTGCAACTGCGCAGTGAGCGTCTCAATCTACCCCATCACGAGATGCACAAACGCAGCTTTGTGCTGCTGCCACTGGCTGAAATAAACCCGGATCTGACCTTGCCGGATGGCCGCAATGTCAGTGCGATTACTCCGGAATTTGACGGCGAATTGCATCGCCTCAAGCCTCTCACCGAGCTTTTGTAAAGCCTCGACCTACGACCATATTTATTGCCCCCGTTCTTGACATAGTTGCCACAATCCGCAACATACGCCTCCACGAAAAAACCTGTGTTTTGCAGGCAAGTTTGGAGAGAAGTCATGAAATCCATCAGTATTCCAGCACTGAAACAGCTGAAAGCCGAACAGCAGAAATTTGCTGTGCTAACGGCCTATGATGCAACGTTTGCTCAGGTGGCGGCCGATGCCGGTGTTGAAGTGTTATTGGTAGGCGATTCCCTGGGAATGGTATTACAGGGCAAAGACAGCACACTGCCGGTAACCGTGGATGAAATGGCCTATCACACAGAAATGGTCGCCCGCGGTAACGCCAAAGCAGAACGCCCGGCGCTGGTGATGACGGATCTGCCGTTTATGAGTTATGGCACGCTGGAGCAAGGTTTGGAAAGCGCTCGCAAAGCCATGCAGGCCGGTGCTCACCTGATCAAAATCGAAGGCGATGAGTGGCTGATTCCACTGATCGAATCCTTGTCCAAACAAGGCGTTCCTGTTTGTGCTCACCTGGGCCTGACACCACAAGCGGTAAACAAGCTGGGTGGTTATAAGGTTCAGGGGCGTGATGAAGCCAAAGCCAATGCCATGGTTGAACACGCACAGAAACTCGAAGCTGCCGGTGCCGACCTGATTCTGCTGGAATGTGTACCCAGCGAACTGGGCAAACGTATTACCGAAGCAGTAGAAGTGCCGGTCATCGGCATTGGTGCCGGTAGCGATACAGACGCTCAGGTTCTCGTGGTGTACGACATGTTAGGTATGAACACGGGCTACGTACCAAAGTTCGTGAAAAACTTTATGACCGATGGTCGTACCATTCCTGAGGCAATTTCGGCTTACGCCGAGCAGGTTAAGAGTGGTGAATTCCCATCGGCTGAGCACGGCTTCGGTTAAGGGGTAACACTGATGATCACCGTTCATACCATCAAAGAATTACGCCAGCACGTTAAGGCCGCTCGACTTGCAGGCCGTGATATCGGCTTTGTGCCTACCATGGGCAATCTGCACGCTGGCCATATCAGCCTGATTGACCGCTCGACCGCCGATGGTTGTTACACCGTCAGCAGCATTTTTGTAAATCCGCTGCAGTTTAACGACAAAAGCGATCTGAGCCGCTACCCCCGCACCTTGCCTGAAGATCAGCAAAAGCTGGAAGCGGCCAACTGTGACTTGCTGTTTGCCCCAAATGTCGAAGAAATGTACCCCGCCGGCCAGGATGAACAGAGTATTGTGCACGTGCCTGTGGTATCTGAAGGTTTGTGTGGCGGCAGTCGCCCGGGTCACTTTGATGGTGTCAGCACCGTAGTTACCAAACTGTTTAATCAGGTGTTACCGGATAAAGCGTATTTTGGTGAAAAGGATTTTCAGCAGGTTGCCGTTATCCGCAAGATGGTTAACGACCTGTGTATGCCGATTGATATCATTCCGGTGCCCACCGCCCGCGCAGCAGATGGGCTGGCGTTAAGTTCGCGTAAT
Organism: Bacterioplanoides sp.; assembly: GCF_965219715.1. GTDB lineage: Bacteria > Pseudomonadota > Gammaproteobacteria > Pseudomonadales > Oceanobacteraceae > Bacterioplanoides. The sequence continues at coordinate 3,769,602 of NZ_OZ244785.1, read as the reverse complement.
GGTTACCTCAGTGAAGAAGAGCGTGAGCTTGCTCCCGGGTTGCATAAAACACTGCTGGAAATAGCCGATGCGCTTAACCGCAGGGAGAATCTGGAACAGATCGTCCTGCAGGCACAGGAACGTCTGAATAACCGTGGGTTCAAAACAGATTATCTGGAAATTCGTCTGGCAGATAACTTGTCACAATTAACCGATAATGCGCTCCAGAGTGGCGAATATGCTAACTCTGCCGTAGTCATTTTAGGCGCGGCTTTCCTTGGCAGCGCACGCCTAATTGATAATATTCAGGTGACATTGAATCAGGCGTTTGAATGAGGCATACTTGCGCGCCTTGCGCCAAGAGGCCAAGAAATGAACAATTCCGGAGTCTCAGAACCCGGTAATTAAGGCTGACGTAAAAGTCAGAAAAAACAGGTTCTGTGACGAAGAAATCGTCCGATTAGTAGAGAAAGGGTTTACCATGCAAACCACCATGTTGAAAGCCAAGCTGCATCAGGCTCGAGTCACTCACTCAGTGCTGAACTACGAAGGCTCTTGTGCCATTGACGGAAAGTTGCTGGATCTCGCCGGTATGCGCGAATTTGAACAGATCCAAATTTATAACATTACTAATGGCAAACGTTTCACTACGTACATCATTCGTGGCGAAGATGACTCCGGTATCATCTCTGTAAACGGCGCCGCAGCTCACCTGGCCAGCGAAGGTGATCGTATCATCATCTGTGCCTATGGCAGCTACGATGACAACGAACTGGCTACCTTCAAGCCAAAAATGGTGTACATGAACGAAGACAATACTGTTAGCCACACCAGTTTTGATATTCCGGTACAGGTTGCATAAGCCAATCTGACCGTCAAAAACGCCGCTTAATGCGGCGTTTTTTATGCCTGCTCGTCAGCAATTTCACCGCCACGCCATATTTGCCAAACAAGACTTTTGCCCCAACGCTGATACCTACTTATACTCGCGCTCTATTGTTACCGTTTTACACGCGTTGTGAATATTTAAGCGCTTTCTCAGGGAATTCAAGATTATGAGCGGCACCAGCCTCACCCAGTCGGCCATCTGGCAACAGCTACAGCAGCATCACGGAGAGATCAAAGAACAACATATGCGCGACTGGTTTGCCGAAGACGTAAACCGTTTCGAGCGTTTTCAGCTGGAAGCCGCAGGCCTGACACTGGACTACTCGAAAAACCGTATCACCGCCGACACCATGTCATTGCTCCACACATTGGCCAAAGAACGTAATCTGCCAGGCCTGATCGACAGTATGTTCAGCGGTGAAGCAATTAACCGCAGTGAAAGGCGACCAGTATTGCATACTGCGTTACGTAACTTCGGCAGCCGCGAGGTGCTGGTCGATGGCATTGATGTTATGCCGGAAATCCGCCAAACCATGCAACGCATGGAAGAGTTCTGCTGGAAAATCCGCCGTAATCAATGGCGTGGATTCAGCAACCAGCCGTTTACCGACGTGGTGTCGATTGGCATTGGTGGCTCATTTCTCGGCCCGAAGCTGGCTTCCAGCTCGCTGAAACCTTATTGGGACAGCGGCCTGACCATCCACTACCTGGCCAATATCGACGGTACGCATATTACTGAGATTCTGAAACGCCTGAATCCGGCCACCACGTTATTTATCGTGCAGTCAAAGTCGTTTGGCACTCAGGAAACCCTGAAGAACGCCATGGCGTGTCGCGAGTGGTTCCTCAACAACGGCGGCACTGAAGTCGATTTACCGAAACACTTCACAGCAGTGTCTTCCAATGTCGAAAAAGCCAAAGCTTTTGGTATCGCAGAAGAGAATATCTTCCCGATGTGGGATTGGGTTGGCGGCCGTTATTCATTATGGTCGGCCATTGGTCTGCCACTGGCGCTGGCAATTGGTATCGATAATTTCCGTGATATGTTGCGCGGTGCTTATGAAATGGATGAGCACTTCCGCACCGCTCCGATTGAACAGAATATGCCGATCACCATGGCTTTGTTGAGCCTGTGGTACGTTAACTTCTTTGGCGTTAACAGCCAGGCCATTCTGCCTTACGATCATTATCTGCGTAGCTTGCCCGCTCACCTGCAACAGCTGGATATGGAGAGTAACGGTAAGTCGGTGACCATTGATGGTTATGAAACCGATTACAACACCGGTCCGATTATCTGGGGTGGTGTTGGTACCAACGGTCAGCATGCTTTCCACCAGCTGTTACACCAGGGCACACATTTCTCGCCGTGTGATTTTATTATGCCAATGTGCAGCCATAACCCGATTGATAACTTCCACGCCATGCTGGTTTCAAACTGCCTCAGCCAGAGTCAGGCACTACTGCAAGGTAAGTCAGAAGAAGAAGCTATCGCAGAACTGGTTGCCGCAGGTATGAGCAAGGCCGAAGCCATTGTTACAGCACCTCAGAAAGTGATTGAAGGTAACCGCCCGAGCAACACTCTGTATTTTCCGAAATCAAAACCACACACCGTTGGTGCACTGATTGCTTTGTATGAACACAAGGTTGCTGCACAAGGTTTCTTATGGGGTATTAACTCATTCGATCAGTGGGGGGTTGAGCTGGGTAAACAACTGGGCGGTAAGGTGCTGGATGCACTTGAAGGCGATGATATTCCACAGCATTTTGATGGTTCGACCAACGGTCTGGTCCGGGCATTCCACGATATGCAGAACCTGCTGTAAAACCCGGATATAAACAAAGGTTATACAAAAGCTTTATTCCCTTGATTTTAAAAGGGAATAAAGCTCAGATCGAACTTCTACCGCAAATCCTTTTCTCGAACTTATTACTGATATTTAAGCCACAGATTGCTCCATCAGGCCATTCTCCTTGAGACTGAAGAAAGCCTCAGCTAAGCCTAAATTCACCCCGACTCAATGCAGTGGTGACCGTTATGCTCAAAGGGCTCTCTTTACGTTCAAAAATTCTGGCAATTGCCGGCGCAGGTGTGCTGTGTTTTTTGTTTTACCTGGGCTACAGCCTGCTGGCCCAACAACAGCAAAATGATCGCCTGAATCATATTCAGAATGTCACCTTTCCACTGACGGAAAAAATCGACCACTCCGGCTTGCTGCTGTTTAAATTGCGTAATGAAATGGCGAATGCGATTACCGAGGGCGACAAAGATAAAATTGCCGAAGCCGCTCAGATTCAACAGAAGCTGAAACAAACCTTCTCCAGAATTGCCTCGCTGTCGCAGCCAGACCAGAGCCAGAATCAAAAACTGGCCAGTGCCTTAACCGATTATTGGGACAGCAGCAGCCAACTGGCCAACGGTATGATTAGTGGCACCATCGATTTCGACCAGATGGCGGGCATGGCACAACAAGCCAATCGTGAATACCAGCATCTCAGCGACCTGCTGGAGCAACGCAGACAGCAAAACTATCAACGCTTTTCTGAGGAAATTGCCGACGTTCAACAGCAGGGCCAGAAAACGATTCAGGTGGGTATGGCCATCGCTGCGGTGATGGTGATTGTGCTGTTATCAACCGCCTGGTTTATCGCCAACCTGATCACCCGCCTGATTAACCGCATTGTTGCCAGCCTTGAGGGAATGTCGAGTGGCCAGGGCGATCTGACAATACGACTGCACACCCGGGCAACCGATGAAATTGGCAGCCTGGTTGGTAACTTTAACGGCTTTATTCATCATCTGCAGTTACTGGTCAAAGTCATGGCTAACCTGGCGTTGGGCGTATCCGGAGGCTCCGATAAGGTATTGGCAATTGCCAGCAGCACACGCCATGGCATTGAAGATCAGCAGAATCAGATCGAACAAGTGGCAACGGCTGTCACACAAATGTCGAGCACCGCCGGTGAGGTCGCCCGCAGCGCCGAGTCTGCGGCTGAGGCAACCCAGCTGGCCAGCAGTGAAACACAGTCTTCGCAACAGGTTATGGAGTCCAGTATTCAGGCCATCAGCTCACTGGCAGAAGAGGTCAACCATGCCCGCGAAGTGATTCAGAATCTGGCCAGCGAAAGTGAACGTATTGGTGCTGCCTCGCAGACCATTCAGGGGATTGCCGAACAAACCAACCTGTTGGCACTAAACGCCGCCATTGAGGCCGCCCGGGCTGGAGAACAAGGCCGCGGATTTGCCGTGGTTGCCGACGAAGTCCGCTCTCTGGCCGCCCGTACGGAAGAAACCACCAGCGACATTCAGAATGTCACCAAACGCTTAAATGCCAGTATGCAACAGGCGGTGGATGTTATGGAAAGCAGTCAGAACAGTGCCATGACCGTGGTGCAGCAATCGCAGCAAACCGAAGCCTCGCTGCGCTCCATCATGCAACACGTGGAAACCATCAATTCAATGAACGCCCAGGTCGCCACAGCGGCTGAAGAACAAAGCAAGGTGGCGAATGAAATCAGCAACAATATTGTGGTGATTAATGAAGTATCCGATCACACGGTCGAAGAAGCAGCATCCACTTCTCGTGCTGCCGAAGAGCTGGCGGAGCAGGCTGAACAGTTACGTAATATTGTGAATGAATTTAAGGTCTGACAAGTGTCTCTGAAGTGATATTAGTACCCCTCGGACAGCACCACTTGTTGTTCTGCTTTACGCTCTTCCCAGCCCAGAGTCTCAAGCTCGGGCTGATCGTAAAACTTATCCACTTTACCAACACACAGATACGCCACCAGCTCACGATCCTGCGGCGCATTGAGCGCCGCTTTCACTTTCTGCGGATCAAGAATACTGACCCAACCGATACCGATATTCAGTGAGCGTGCCATCAGCCACATATTCTGGACTGCACACACCACGCTGTAGCGCCCCATTTCCGGCATACTGGTTTGCCCCAGTACAGGACCCTTCTTCGGGTTATAGAACACTGCAATATTCAGCGGTGATTCGACAATCCCTTCCAGCTTTAATGCCTGATATTGCTCTAATTTGGCGGCATCGTAGTTACCGGCACGAAACTGCTGCAGCGCTTTTTCATTTTCCTCAAAAAAGCTCTCAGCGATTGTGCAGCGACTTTGTTTATCTTTCACCAGCACAAATTCCCACGGCTGGGAAAAACCGACTGACGGAGCGTGTAACGCTGCTTTCAGAATCTTATCGATATCAGATTGGTCGAGTTCATCAGCCAGAAAGCGATTACCACGCACATCGCGCCGGGCAGCCAGCATCTGCATCAGAAGATCACTCTGTTCAGTAGAGAATTGTTGATTGCGATCAGGCATGGAGTCAGGAACCGGCAGCGATAAATCAGAAATGACGAACGCGCTATTGTCCGTAGCTCGGTGCCTATGTGCAATAGTCGATCGGTGTAATAGCGTGTCAGTGCCATCGCCCGGGAAAATGCCTGCATGCTCATAACTGTCGTTAGCGGGTGAAACTGAGCGGGCTTTAGGAGTAAAATGTCGCCCTTCTAATCGCCTTATTCAGGGTTCGGCATGACTCACACAGCCTCCTTTCACGCCATTGAATGGCACAACCAGCAACTGCACCTGCTGGACCAACGTGTCCTGCCACATCAACATCAGGTACTGAGTTATACCTCAGCGGCCGATGTTGCTGATGCGATTCGCGATATGGTGGTGCGTGGTGCCCCGGCCATTGGTATCACGGCGGCCTACGGTTACGCTCTGGATGCTTTAGCAGGCAAAGATTTACAGGCCGCCTATAAAGTGCTGGCAGAATCACGTCCGACAGCGGTCAATCTGTTCTGGGCACTGGACCGTATGGCCAGCCTGGGAACGGAAGATCCACAAGCTTTGGTTGCCGAAGCGAAACGTATTCATGAAGAAGATATCGCTGCCAACCTGGCCATGGGTCAGTTTGGCGCAGCCTTGATTCCGGAAGGCTCCAGTGTTTACACCCACTGCAACACCGGTGCGCTGGCAACCGGTGGTCATGGCACCGCGTTGGGCATTATCCGCAGCGCCTTTGCCGATGACCGTATCAAACAGGTTTATGCCGGAGAAACCCGCCCATGGTTACAGGGAGCACGTCTGACCGCCTGGGAACTGATGCAGGATAATATCCCGGTAAAACTGGTGGCTGATGGCGCAGCCGCTCAGCTGTTCCGTCAGGGCGATATCAGCTGGGTCATTGTTGGCGCCGACCGGATTGCCGCCAACGGTGATACCGCTAATAAAATTGGTACCTATAGCCTGGCGGTGTTAGCTAAACAACACGGGATGAAGTTTATGGTGGCGGCCCCTACCACCACCTTTGATTTATCCATCGCCAGTGGTGACGACATTCCGATTGAACAACGTCCGGTCTCCGAGGTTACCAGCCTGAATGGTCAGGCCATTGCGCCGGAAGGCTGCGACGCCATCAACCCGTCGTTTGACGTCACACCTTCCGATTTGATTGATGCCATCATCACCGAAAAAGGCATGATCCTCGCTCCAAACACTGAAACCGTTTCCATGTTGTTTGCGCGTTAAAGGTCAGGCTGATGACTCAGGTTTACGATATTAATCAGTTTAATCAGGCCACTGATGATTTATGCCGCTACGGTAAAATTCTCTACGACCGGGATTGGTCGCCGGCCACCAGCTCGAATTATTCCATCCGCCTGAATGCCGATTGCTGCGCCTTAACCAGCTCCGGTAAACACAAAGGTGAGCTGAACGCTGATGATATTCTGGTGGTTGATCTGAGCGGCCAGCCGGTTATTCATCCGCAACACAAAATCAGCGGCAAACCATCCGCCGAAACCTTATTACATACCCAGCTGTATCAGCGCGATAAAACCATCGGCGCGGTATTACACACCCACTCTCCAACCTGCGTAGTGTTATCTCAATTGTGGCGAGACGATGTTTTGTCACTAACCGGCTGGGAATTACAAAAAGCTTTCGCTGGTGAAACCAGTCACAAAGGCACAATTCATATCCCACTATTTACCAACGATCAGAATATCGAACGTTTGGCTGGCCAGGTTGAACAACGGATGCAACAACACGGACAAGGGCACGCCTATTTAATTCGTGGCCATGGCGTGTATACCTGGGGAAAAGATATTCAGGAATGTTTCCGCCACCTGGAAGCATTAGAGCATTTGTTGGGTTATCAACTGCAACTGCTGAAAATAAATAATTAAATCGGGTGTGAGTTTCGCACCTGCAATGACCGGAAAAAGCTATGAGTGAAATTCGTATTTATACCGACACGGATATGACGAACCTGCTGTTCACCAGCTCCGATAAAAGTCGCATCACCGAGAAATTAAAAGAGTTGGGTGTTCGTTATGAGCAATGGCAAACGGACACCAGCATCAGCGCAGGTGCGGATCCGGAATTTGTGATGAACGCCTACCGCAAAGACATTGATCGTCTGGTGGCGGAAGAAGGTTATCAAACGGTTGATGTGATCAGCCTGGCATCCGATAACCCGCAAAAATCAGAACTGCGTCAGAAGTTTCTCAGCGAGCATACCCACAGCGAAGATGAAGTGCGGTTTTTTGTTGCTGGTGAAGGTCTGTTTACTCTACACATCGGAGAAAAAGTGGCCGAAGTGTTGTGTACCCAGGGTGATTTAATCAGCGTACCAGCCAATACCCCTCACTGGTTTGATATGGGCCCTAACCCGAATTTCACAGCGATACGCCTGTTTAATAATCCGGAAGGCTGGGTAGCCAACTACACCGGTAACGAAATCGCACAACACTACAACCGCTTAGAAAACTGATTCGCCGATAATCAAAGGGTCGCTTCTCGTATGCCACAGTTTCATGATGTCAAAGTTATCCTGACCGATATCGAAGGCACCACGTCTTCGATCTCTTTTGTGAAGGATGTTTTATTTCCCTACGCCGAAAAAAACCTGCCCGCTTTTCTGCGTCAGCATCATGAAGACCCAACAGTTCAGCAGCACGTACAAGCCACTGTTGAACTGGCAGAGCAGGAAGGTAATCACCTGACTACAGGCAACCTCGATGGTGTTATTGAATGCTTATTGCAGTGGATTCGTGACGACAAGAAAGCCACTCCGCTAAAGGCCTTACAAGGCATGATCTGGAAGCAGGGCTACGAAAATAGTGATTACCAGGCGCATATGTACCCAGATGCCACGGCGCAATTAAAGCAATGGCACAATGAAGGCGTACCTCTTTACGTCTACTCCTCAGGCTCAATACAAGCGCAGAAACTGTTTTATGGCTACAGCCAGGACGGCGATTTATTGCCTCTGTTCAGCGGTCATTTTGATACCACTTCCGGCGGTAAACGCGACGAGCAGTCTTATCGGAATATTCTTGCTGACCTGCAAAAGCAGCATGATATTCAGGCAGATAATGTGCTGTTTTTATCGGATATTGAAGAAGAGCTGGATGCGGCTTACGAAGCAGGTATGCAGACAGTATGGATTCAACGAGAAGCTATAAAAACTAATTCAAGCCATACCTCAAGCACAAGTTTTTCAACGATTGTTATATAAACGCACGATCAGCAGATAGTACAACGTTATTCTGATATTTTTCATTATAAATACTGGCATTATTGATAATTAAGTATAAATTAGATGTACAAAGATTATGCGTAATGGAGTACATACGATGCCATCAGAGAATAACGTTGTCTCGGTTCAGGACATGAAAGCCCTCATTTATGGAGGATGCTTTCTCGCCTCAGGCGGCGGCGGCCCAGTGAGTATGGCGCTGAACTTCCTGGAGAAGATCAATCAAAGTATTCCTCTGATACCCACATCTCAATTAAAACCCGGTAAAAAATCAGCCATTGTGGCAGATCTTGGCTCACCAGATGCCGCTGCCGAGGGACGTGGCTATACAGCTCCGGTTAACGCATACAAATCTCTTAACGCTTACCTTAAACAACAAGAAAACAAAGAAATAGAATATTTCCTTCCCGCTGAAATAGGTGCAGTTAATACTCTGATTCCTTTTTTCATTGCGTCACAGTTTAATCCACCTCTTGCTGTTATCGATGCTGACCCTTCGGGACGAGCAGTGCCGCAAATGAACGAATCGATGCTTGAAGTTAATCAAGTCCCTTGCTGCCCAGCAATTATCGCCTCAGACACTAACGCTAGTGCAAACTGCAAATGGAGTAATGAAAGCTTCCATTCAGAATTGTTTACAAACAAGACCCCTACAGAGCTGGAAGATGCTGCTCGGGAAGTCGTAAGCCAACCAGCCTACGAACAAGTCGGTGGTATGGCGTGCTGGCCTATCGACAGTGACTATCTTTTATCGCAAGAAGCAGAAAGCTCTGTAATTCACAACTCAGTCAGCGCTGCGATTAAAGTTGGACACACCATACTTAATTCACCCGAACCAAGACATTTGGTTGAGACACTTAATGCACTGGGAATAGACAACTACGTTATTGATAACGGTTTGGTGCGCAAAGTAATTAACCGGACCAGTCACGGTTTTGATGTAGGTAAAATAGTATTCGCAACAATGGTTGGGGAGTTATGGGTTTACTATAAAAACGAAAGTCTTTTGGCATGGGACCCGCAAGCCAAGAAACCTCTGGTTATCGCTCCAGACTGTATTAACCTAATGAAGTTTGAGGATAGTGACCGCCTCTATGGTACTTCCCCCATTTCAACAGCCGATGTAAAAGAAGGGCAAGTATGTACGATCTGGGCAACAGCATGCGCTGAAGCAATGCGCAATGAAACAATTGAAAAGCTGTTTTTAACAGACATTGATCAGATTACCTCAGCATTTCCAGAGGATGGTGTGAAAGTTAAAGAGTATATTCCCGTACAACAACTGAACCCATAGTTATGATAAACCGTCAGGATAGGGAGCTATTAGAGTCAAGTTTGTTCTCAAAACTTTGGCAGAACTCTCCCGATAACATGTTTGTCCTTAAAGTTGTGGGTGATGATTTTTACATCGTCACCAGTAACGTCAAACAACAGGAGAAAGCGGAACTTGATGGCCCGAGTATCATCGACGTTCCGCTGCGCGAGTTATTACCTGACGACGTGTATCAACCCATACATCAGAACTATCAAAGATGCGTAGCAGCGAAAGAACCGATCCAGTACTCAGAAGAAGAAATATTCACCAGCAGTGATGGCAGCCCTAATTATTGGAATACAATTCTTCATCCGATGTTAGATGACTCTGGAGATGTCGAACTTATATTTGGGGTATCGCGCAATATAAGTGAATTAATTATCGCCCAAAAGAAAGCTGTAGAGGCTGCTGAAGCCGCTGAAAAGGCCAATAAAGTAAAAACTAATTTTCTGGCCAATATGAGCCATGAAATGCGCACACCACTAAACGGTATCAAAGGGGCCCTGGAACTTATCAAAAGCAGTGAAGACCCGAATGAAATCTCGGAGCTATTAACGGTTATTGAACATTCTGCCGATGCCCTATCACGACAAACGGAAGACGTCCTTGATTATGCAAAACTGGGTAATCAAAAACTGCAGCTTGATGAGCGTATATTTTCCATAATTGATTTATTAAAAACGAACGAAGCACAGCTCAGAAATTTGGCAGAGCAGCAAAATAATAAGCTCATCATCGACATCTGTGATCAGGTTCCAAAGAAACTACTGGGCGATCCGGATCGGATTCAGCAGATTCTTTTAAATCTTGGCAGTAATGCCAACAAGTTTACCGAAAACGGAACCGTTACTATAAAGGTAAAGCACGCCAACAGAGTTGAGAATAAACATCAGATTTATTTTTCTGTACGCGACAGTGGCATTGGTATTCGCGAAGAAGATCAACTCAAGCTATTTAAGCCGTTTAGCCAACTGGATGACTCAACTACAAAAAAGTTTCCAGGAACCGGGCTGGGTCTTGCTATCTGTAAAAACCTGGTTGAACTAATGGGCGGAGGCATAACTGTTAACAGCGCTCCTGCTGTTGGCTCTGAATTCAGTTTCTCTCTTTGGCTGCAAGAACCCCAAGCCTGCCAACTGGAAAAGCACACAAAACCCAAAAACCTATCTCTAGAGCATCTCGATTTACTATTGGTTGAAGACAATCCGACCAATCAGCTGATTACCGGCAAAATGCTACGTAAAGCAGGGGCTAACGTTGTCATTGCCGAACATGGCCGCCAGGCGTTAGAACTGTGTCAGCAACAGACCTTTGATCTGATTTTGATGGATTGGCATATGCCGGTTATGGATGGCCTTCAAGCGACGGAAGAGCTACGAGCGAACGAGGTCAATAACCAACGCACACCAGTCATTGGTTTAACAGCCAATGTTATGGAAAAAGATCGTGAGAAATGTCTGCGAGCGGGTATGAGTGAAGTTATTACTAAGCCAGTTGGCTACAACACGCTAATCGCAACGGTGATCCGTTACTCTCACTCACAAAGCTGTGAATTGTCCGGCTGACAAACAGCACATTCCCAACCACTTAGTCAGCTTTTTGTTTTACACTAAGGCAAAACAAAATACTGAGTACAACATCCATGACCTATCCGCGCGATATGGTTGGCTACGGCCAGCACGCTCCCGACCCTCAATGGCCAAATCCATCTGGTAACGGCAACGCCCGCATTGCGGTTCAGTTTGTGATCAATTACGAGGAAGGTGGCGAGAACTGTATTCTGCACGGCGACAAAGCCTCAGAAGCTTTCCTGTCAGAAATTGTTGGTGCGCAGGCGCTTGAAGGCGTGCGTCATATGAATATGGAATCGATCTACGAGTACGGCAGTCGCGCTGGCTTCTGGCGCCTGCACCGTATGTTCACCCAACGTAATATGCCGGTGACCGTGTATGGCGTAGCCACTGCTCTGCAGCGCAACCCGGAAATTGTGCAGGCGATGAAGGATGCCGATTGGGAAATCGCTTCCCACGGCCTGAAATGGATCGACTACCAATACATCGACAAAGAAGTCGAACGAGAGCACATCGCTGAAGCCATTCGTATCCATACCGAAGTCACCGGTGAACGCCCGCAGGGCTGGTACACCGGTCGTATGAGCCCGAACACGCGTGATCTGGTGGTTGAAGCCGGTGGTTTTGCCTACGACAGCGATTCCTACGCTGATGACCTGCCGTACTGGAGTCATGAGTACGATGAACCACATCTGGTCATTCCTTATACCCTCGACAGTAACGACATGCGGTTTGCCACCAATCAGGGCTTTAACTCGGGTGACCAGTTCTTCACTTACCTGAAAGATTCGTTTGATGTGTTATACGCCGAAGGCACAGAGAATCCGGCAGCGGCAAAAATGCTGAACATTGGTTTGCATTGCCGCCTGGTCGGTCGCCCCGGCCGTGCTGCGGCACTGGCACGCTTCCTGGACTACGTACAAAGCCACGACGACGTCTGGGTTACCCGTAGGATTGATATCGCCGATCACTGGCGCAAAGTGCACCCGGCAACCAAATAATCCGATTTACACCAGCTTCCTCCCTCACCGCCTGTGGTAACAACCCAGGCGGCTTTTTTATCTCCATGCATTAGCCCTGAAAGTTATACCCCTATAAAATTCGTTGTCGTTTCTGGTGCGGAAAATCCCTTAAAATAAAGAAATCCCTGATGAGGCTCCCTCATGTTTTCTTTATTCAAAACCAATCCACTGAAGAAACTGCAAAAGCAATATGACGCCAAACTGGAGAAAGCCATGCTTGCCCAACGCAATGGCGACATCCGCGGTTATTCTGAAATCACCGCAGAAGCCGAAGTCATCTACCTCAAACTGCAACAACTGAAAGCTCAGGACGCTGCCAAATAGCACTGCCCTGCGCTTTCTGATCGATGCAAAACGAATCACGATGTGCCTGCCCGGCGCAGAACACATCGTGACCAGCGTCTCTTATCGTTGCTGGTATTCACTTATCTTCGCCTGTCATCACTTACGATGTGACTTTCCTGCCTCTGCTGCATTCGCTCACAACGGTCTCACACTATCCTGTCAGTACAGCTGCCGTTCATCTTTTTTGTGATACACTAATGTCTCATATAAATTAAATCGCTAAATACGGTGAGAGTGATGAATCTGACAAACTCCATACTGACAAGCGCTGCGATTGTTGCCGCCATCTGGTTGTTAGTGGTCTACCAGCCTGTTTCAGTAAATCAGGCAATTGCTGCTCCGACAGACCGTTCTGACTGGACAACCGAGGCAACCAGCGAGGCCGACGTACCAGCAGCAAGCCCGGCTCCGAACAACGCGGTTCAGCACATCGCCCAGGGGCCGCAGACATCGGCACCGCTGGCATCGGCGTCAGAGCAAACGACAGCCAAATCACAGAGTGGTGCTATCGCAATTCGTGGTGTCAGCGACACCATGCCACTGACAGAAGTTGATCAATTATGGACGGACTTTATTCCGTTACTGGAAAAAACGTCGCAACGCCCGGAACGGATATTCGTTTATTACCGCAATTTTGATTCCGCCTACAGCCAGGCACGTATCACCATTGGTGTTCGTCAGCAATTGCTGCAAACCAACGGTACCAGTGTCGAAATTCCTGTCTTTAAGCGCTATCAGACCCTGTTAGCCAGACAAGATCGCAGCACCGCTGAATTGGCTGCGGGCTGGGACAAAATTGACTACAACCGCACGGTTAAGTCGGTACTGGAAATTCATTATCTGGACGCCGCCTACAATCCATCATCAAGCCAACTTTTTGTTGAATATCAATAATCATTGTTGAGAGAAGCTCATGGAATTTTTATCTCAGTTGTATCCTGCCGAACTCTTCTATTATTACGAACGCTTTGTTGATGACTGGTTCTTTGTGATCGCATTGGCTCTGTTTGTACTAGAGATGCTGCGTTACGCCATCAAAAAACAAATGGATCGTGGCCTGATTGCCGACAGTATTACCAACTACATTACACTGGCATTTTTTATCGGCATTACTTTCCTGGTCGGCCTGGCTTATCTGTCAGTATTTTTCTACGTGTATGACAATTTCCGCATCGCCGATATTCCATTAACCGGCTGGACCGTGATTGGCTGTTTAATTCTTGCCGATCTGGCGTATTACTGGGAGCACCGTTTTCTGCACTCGAATGGCTTTGCCTGGGCGACCCACACAGTGCATCACAGCTCGCCGCATTTTAATATTTCGGTGGCGTACCGTTTCGGACCGCTCGATTGGTTATTCCCAATGTTGTTCCATCTGCCACTGGCGTTGCTGGGCTTCCACCCGCTGTTGATCTTCCTGTGTGAAAAGCTGGTTCAGGTTTATCAGACACTGCTGCACACCGAAACCGTGTATAAAATGCCTAAATTTATTGAAGCCATTATGAATACGGCATCCCACCACCGGGTTCATCATGCAACGAACAGCCAATATCTCGATAAAAATTATGCTGGCATTCTGATTATCTGGGATCGCATGTTTGGCACCTTCGCAGAAGAGCAGGAAAAAGTACGCTACGGTGTGTATCCGCGCATCAATACCAATAACCCGATTAAGGTGTTCTTTGGTGGCTACGCCAAGTTGTTTAAGAAGATAGCGGATGCACCGGACTGGAAGTACCGACTGAATCTGATTGTCAGACCGCCTATCTGGGCCTGGGAACAGGAACAAGCTGCAAAAAAGAATAAGCCAAGCTAACAGTAAAAATAAAAAAGCCTTTGCTACTTACAGGAACTGCACCCCATAAGTTGGACAGTAGCAAAGGCTTTTTGCAGGACACAGTCCCAAACGTTATTCAGATAGCCACAGCAGCAATGCCTGGCGCTCTTCCTCTTTCATTTGAGTCAGGTTACCAAGTGGCATATAGCCGGTTTGCAGAGCAGGAATAGTCTTATCCTTTACCGCCCGGACTTGCTCAGCAGTCTCCAGCACAATGCCAGCCGGCGCAGAAGCAAACGCCGGATTAGTTGGCTGCTGTGCATGACAGGATGAGCAGCGCTGCTCAACAATCACCATCGCCTGTGCATCCGTCAGAATAGCCTCACCCGCTTTGGCTTCGATCTTCTTCGGTGCCATTACTGTCGCCAGAGAAATCAGCATCAGCGCCGCAATTAACAAAATCACGGGTTTAAATTCACCGCGATGACGCAGGTTAAAGAAGTGACGAGCAAAAGCACTGATAAAACCAATAGCCGCCAGCACCAACCAGCCGTACTCATGGCTATAGGTCATCGGGTAGTGATTACTGATCATGATAAAAATCAGCGGCAGGGTAAAATAGTTATTATGAGTCGAGCGTAATTTGGCAAACGCACCATACTTTGGATCCGGTGCTTCACCACGTTGTACCGCTTCAACCAGTGCGCGCTGAGCAGGCATAATGCCGAGAAATACATTACCCGCCATAATGGTGCCAATTATGGCGCCAACATGGATGTAGGCGCCACGCGCAGAGAAAATCTGGTTTGCCGCCCAGGAGGCAAACACCAGAATAGCAAACAGGATAACGCCAAATAATTTACCGTTATGACGTAATGGTGAGCGCACCATTAACTCGTAAATCGCAACTCCGGCGGTAATAAAGCCTAACCCAGCAGCAATGGCTTCACCCTGGGTGAGCTCCATCCGCGAGCTATCAATCAGAAAACTCTCGGCGCCGACATAATAAACCACCCACAGCATAACCATACCGGTCAGCCAGGTGGTGTAAGCTTCCCACTTAAACCAATGCAGATTGGTTGGCATGGCTTCCGGGCCTAACTTGTACTTGGCGACTTCATAAAACCCCCCACCGTGAATGGCCCATAAGTCGCCACCAATGCCTTTATCTTTTTTCCACTGCGGTGGCTCTTCTAGGCTGTTATCCAGCCAAACGAAATAAAACGATGCACCAATCCAGGCAACACCGGCAATAACGTGAAACCAACGGAAAAACAGGTTTAACCACTCGTAAAAATAGGCTTCCATTAACGCTTACCTCCATCACGACGGTGTAACAGCTCACCACCAACATAAGTGGATTTCACAGTGCGGTCGTCACCCAGAATAATCATGGCAAACAATTTTTCTGCCAGTGTTTTGCATTTGCTTTGTTTGAGTGACATCAGAGGTGTGGAGTTAAAATCCATCACAATAAAATCGGCTTCATTACCGGCTTTAAATGAGCCAATTTTATCTTCCAGTTTCAGCGTACGGGCGTTACCCAAAGTTGCCAGATATAAGCTCTTTAATGCTGACAGCTTATTACCGCGCAGCTGGCAGATCTTGTACGCTTCGTTCAAGGTTTGCAGCATGGAGAAGCTGGTACCGCCACCTACATCGGTTGCCACGCTGTAAGCCACTTGTTCTTTTTCCAGTTCGGCGATATCCAGCAGACCCGATCCTAAAAACAGATTCGACGTCGGACAGAAAGAAACACTCGAGCCGGTTTCACGGAAACGTTCGTGCTCACGCGGCGTCAGATGGATACCATGGGCGAACACACTGCGTTTGCCGAGCAGGTTATATTGATCATAAACGTCGAGGTAATCTTTCGATTCCGGGAACAGCTCCTGAACAAAGGCCACTTCATCTTTGTTTTCGGAAATATGCGTTTGCATATACACATCCGGATACTCATCCAGCAGTTGCCCGGCCTTCTCCAGCTGTTCCGGTGTGGAGGTAATCGCAAAGCGTGGTGTTACCGCATACAACTGACGGCCGTTGCCGTGCCAGCGCTCAATTAATTCTTTGCTGTCTTGGTAGCTGCTTTCAACGTCGTCACACAGGAATTCCGGCGCATTGCGATTCATCATCACCTTGCCGCAAATCATACGGGTATTGCGTTTTTCCGATGCTTCGAAGAAGGCATCAACACTTTGTTTATGGACGGTGCCAAACACCAGTGCTGTTGTTGTACCACACTTAACCAGCTCATCCAGAAAGAAGTTGGCGATCTTGCTGGCGTATTCTTTATCTTCAAACTGACGCTCAGCCGGGAAGGTATAATTGTTTAACCAGTCCAGTAATTGTTCGCCATAAGATGCAATCACTTCGACTTGCGGGAAGTGAATATGGGTATCAATCATACCTGGCATAATCAGGTAACCGCTGTAATCAACGATTTCGAAATCTTCCGGCAGATCTTTTTCAACGTCAGAAACCGGACCAGCTTTAATCACTTTGCCGTTTTCAACGACTAACGCACCGTCTTCGAAGAACTCGTAAGCAGCATCTCCGGCAATATCCGGATCATCCAGAAAATGAAGAATGCTGGCTCGATAAACAGTCGTGCTCTTTGTTTTCATTGTATTTCTCATCAACGTTATTAATCAGTTAAAGCCGGATCTCGATCAGCTCATCCTGACTAAAATAAAATTCTTCACAGTTGTTGCCTTCGCCCTTGCGATCAACAACCAGAAAATCACAGACTTTATTTAAACCAAGCACCGGGTGATGCCAGGTATTCATATGATAATTAATTCCCTGATCCGCTTGCGCCAGAAACAGGTGCAGATTTTCAGGTTTCAGATCCTCAACCGCATCCGCCACTAATACCAGATACGGCTCTCCAGACAGCGGGTGAAATGACTGACTGCCACGCGGATGACGTTCCATCATTTCGATACGCATACTGCTTTGGTCAGCGTCCGCCTCTACCATTCTTGGTTGAGCCCGAAAAATGTTAATCACCGCTGTATCTTGCGGGTTTTCGGTTTGTACTTTCACCAGCGAGTCATAACGCTCGGTGTTGCCGCCATTAATCATAATTGGCGTCGTTGTACCCGCTTCAACCACATCACCAAACGGCGCAAAGGCTTCTGCAGTTAATGGTTGAGGTTTTAAAATAAAGGTCATAATTTTTTCTTCTGAGATTCAGAGTCTTCGCAACCTGAAGCATGTATTCTTGCAAGTCGCAGCAAGTACATCCCTGTATGCTCGTTCGCGCCATCCATGGCGCCAAGGCTTGCCCGAACACATACTCCAGATTGCTGATCCGCACAAAAGATGTGATGAATATATTTCTGAGACAGTCTGCACCAGGGATGGGGCAGTCGAGCCTACAGGGACGTATTAACGCCGAGCCGAAAACATATATTCATCATAGTTTTTGTGTTCATCAAAAACTCAGCTTCCTCTGTAAGTCGACATACCATGTGCAGAAATCAACAGCGGTACATGGTAGTGCTCGTCCAGATTTTCGATACGGAACTCGAACGACACACTGGGATAAAAGCAGGTCAGCCCCTGTTTTTCAAAGTAAGGGTCGGTGGCAAATGAAATCTTATAAACACCGGCTTCACGCTGCTGACCAGCCAGCCAATCAAGAATGCGGCCGTCGCTATTGGTTTCACCGCTGGCAATCTCTGCCCAGTTTCCTGCGCCGTCACGCTTTTCCAGCACCACAGCCATACCCGCTGCTGGTTTGCCTAAATGCGTGTCTAACACATGAGTCGTAATCGGAGATGGTGCTGACATTGGTTATTCCTCAGGCAGTAGCTTATTAATTCGAATGGCGGTGATTTTTGCTTGCTCAGCCGCGGCATTTACCAGCTCTTGTTCGCGTGAATTCGGTAAACGTTGCTCCAGTAACTCCAGCATTTCAGCCGCAGACTTACCGGTGGCACAAACAATAAAAATAAAGCCGTTCTTATCGTGGTAATCGTTATTGCCTTTCGCCAGGCGTTCAATCACTTCATCACTGGCTTCATTCACAGAGCTTTGTTCACCAGAAGCCAGTTTTTTGGTGTGTGCGTATTTAGCTTTTAAGCTCGACACATCACCAATTTTTGGATGGCCTTCAAAAGCCTGCAGAAAATCACTTTCGCCAAGCTTACTCCATACAGTTTCAGCAACGCTCAGGCATTGTTCAACATTCGCATAAGGGCGTGCAGCGACCATACCCTCAATCCAGTTTTTTGAGGTGCAACAGTTTTCAAACGCAAACGCGGCGTCCTGTTCATTTAACTGGTTAAGTTGTTCTACGGTATACGTTAAATCTGCCATGTTATTTGCCCGTCACGCTTGCCAATGATTCAGATGGATACCCCCACAGACGAACACGGCTGATGCCACCATCCGGATACATTTTAACGCGTACGTGGGTAAAGGCCTGATCGTTATTCTGCACTTCTTTTTTGAAGGTATGCTCACGGTCATCATACAGACGTGTGCGATCCATAATTGGTTGCCAGTTAATTTCTGACGGCTGTGCACGGCCAGACATTAATGCATCCTGATGAGAATCGGCTTCCAGCGCCGCCACATCGGCGGCTTGTTCTTCGGTCAGCACTGCGGCTTCAATGGCAAAGCTGTGTGGGTAGTTGCCTTTAAAGTGTGCAGTATCCACCAGCACTTTTTCGATGCTGCCTTTGGCGGCTAATTTCAGAATTAACCAGTCATTAAAGCGATCTTTTTCGGCATCACCGATGGTACGACGACGTTTGGTTTCCCAACCGTCACCCATGTTCACACCACGGCCAGGCATGATCATGTTTTCCATATGAGAGAAGAACATATCGGAGCACACAACCGGACGTGCACCGTTTTTGATATAAGCTAAATCAATGAGTTCACCCGGCAGGAACAAATCCGCATCCGGAATCACTTCGCCGTAAACTTTTAACCGAGCGATACCGCCATCCGGGTACATGTTCAGGCGTACATGAGTCCAGACCTGCTCAGACTCAACGGCAAAATAATGTGGTGCACCCGGACCAACCTCAGAGCGAACCACAATTTCAGTCCACTCAGTATTGTCATCCGGATTGCCTTCACTGACACACGCTTCTAAAGAAACGCTCTGTGGTGCGTTACCCAGGAAATGGGCGGTATCAACATTAACACCACGAATAATCCCCTGCGCACCCAGTTTGATGATGCACCAATCGTACTCCAGACCATCATCTGTGGTGCCGTCTGGCAAGAAACGACGACGGCGGCTTTCCCAACCATCCATCAGTTGCCCACGTTCAGTAAACACGCCTTTCTGGAACACCGGATCTTCCAGCTTCAGCAGGTTTTCCATTTCAGCAAAAAAGTCGTTGCTGCAGGCAATCGCCTGACCACCTAATTTACGACTGGCCAGATCGGTGTATAGAGTTTCAAACGGGTCTTTCACAGAATCATCAGTATTCATAGTGTTTTTAAATTGGTGTTTTAAATAGGTGTTATTAAGTGTTTTCGTTTAAATAAAAGATCAATCTGACAGCTTTAATGATGCACCGGTACCCGTGGTATCCACACTACGCTGATCATTGGCCAATTCCTGCTTAATGCTTTTCCAGCTCAGGCCACGCTGTTTTTTATCTGTTTCCGCATCAGTGCCTTGGTGCTGCAGCGCGATTAACTCTCCGGCAATCGAAACAGCAACTTCCATCGGTAACTTACCCGGCACAGCACTTAAGCCCACCGGGCAAATAACCCGCTGAATATCGTCCTGAGAAAAGTCACGGGCTTCCAGGCGACGAATAAAGCGCTGAGCTTTGGTATCAGAACCAATTAAACCAATATGATTGAGCCCCGGATGCTTTAGCGCGGCTTCCGTTAACTCATAATCCAGCTGATGATTATGCGTCAGAATTAATACGTTAGCCCCGGCAGGCAGATTTTCCATCTCGTAGGTTGGATCGTCACTAACAACGGCATTAATATTCGCCGCTGTTTCAGCCGGGAATAACTCCGCACGGCTATCCACCCAGGTCACTTTGCACGGCAAGCCCGATAAAATGTTCATCAGCGCTTTAGCAACATGCCCGGCACCAAACACTGCGACCTGAAAATCGCAGGCGGCAAAGGTTTCAATTAATACGGTTGCACTGCCACCACAGCACTGGCCTAACGACGCACCCAGCGGAAAGTGATCTATTTGTTGTGAATCCACATTAGCAATCAATAGCTCACGTGCTTTATTGGTCACAACAAATTCGAGATGCCCACCACCAATGGTGTCGTAGGTTTTTTCTCCGGTAATCACCATTTTGCTGCTTTGATCGCGTGGTGTAGAACCAGTGCAACCCAATACCGTTACCAGTGCATAGGCTTCGCCTTTATGCTGGCATTTTTGTACCGCATCAAACCAATGTTGAGAGCGCATCAGCAGTTACCTCCGAAGCGTTTGGTGTCAGAGTCTGAATCAAAGCACAACGGTTGGTTGTTATTGTTCGAGGCCGTCTGCGACATGGATGTCGCAGCCGAGCGTACAGGGACGTATTTACCGCGTGCCTTCGAACAAAAATTACCAACTGAGTTGTGCGTTTTCATAAAATCAGCCTTTTGCCTGCACTTCCTGAACCGCAAATAGCACTTTCTCAGGCGTCGCCGGGGTATCCAGACGTGGATTCAGCTTGTAATCACCCACGCTGGCAATCGCATCTCGAATCGCACTCCACACTGAAATACCGTGCATAAACGGAGGCTCACCCACCGCTTTCGAGCGGTAGACAGTCGCTTCACCATTCGGACGGTCTTCCATCAGGTCCACATTAAATTCAAACGGGGTATCACCCACCGCCGGAATTTTATAGGTCGCCGGGCCATTACTGGTTAAGCGGCCATCGTTATTCCAAACCAGCTCTTCGGTGGTTAACCAACCCATGCCCTGAATAAATGCACCTTCGATCTGGCCCACATCAATATCCGGATTTAATGAACGGCCCACATCATGAAGAATATCGA
The DNA here is from genome assembly GCF_965219715.1 of Bacterioplanoides sp. Classification (GTDB taxonomy): domain Bacteria; phylum Pseudomonadota; class Gammaproteobacteria; order Pseudomonadales; family Oceanobacteraceae; genus Bacterioplanoides. The sequence continues at coordinate 3,748,145 of NZ_OZ244785.1, read as the reverse complement.
CGCGCTGCAAGCGGTGTTCGCCCGTTAAAGTATCAACAATTACTTCACTCACTGCCGCGCCATTAGCGTAATAGTAGAACGGGCGACCTTTTCCAGATTCACGATCGTAGTGAATCTTCGGTGTTTTATAAAAACCGGTCGACGACAGTGGCACACGACCCATATACGCCTGCTGCACAAAATCAGCAAACGGAACGCGTTGTTCTTCACCATCTTTTTGATAAACCAGATGGCTATCGAATAATTTAACGCTATCGACGTCCGCCTGATAATGCTCGTAAGCGAACGCGAATAATCCTTCTTTAATCCGTAAACAGGCATCGCGAGCTGCCATACCGTTTAAGTCGGTACCGGAAGAGGCTGCCGTTGGCGAAGTATTCGGCACTTTATCGGTGCGGGTAGCGGATACCTGAATGGTATCCAGGTCGACCTGGAATTCTTCAGCAACTACTTGAGCTACTTTCAGGAATAACCCCTGGCCCATTTCCGTACCACCGTGATTCAGGTGGATGCTGCCATCAGTGTAAATATGCACCAAAGCGCCCGCCTGATTGAGGAACTGTACGGTGAAAGAAATACCAAATTTAACCGGCGTTAATGCCAGGCCTTTTTTCAGAAGCGGGCTGGTTTTATTAAACTCATTAATCGCTTCACGACGGGCCCAGTAATCAGAGCTTTTTTCTAAATCAGAAATTAATTCCGACAATAAATTGTGTTCAACTTTCTGACCGTAGTGGGTTTCGTCACGCGGATCAATGTCACCGTCGGCGGTGCGGATATGATCATGGGTCACACCGTATAAATTACGCTTACGAATGGTCAGTGGATCTTCACCTAAATGACGGGCAATATCGTCCATCATTAATTCCGCCAGAATCACACCCTGCGGACCACCAAAACCACGATATGCGGTATTTGAGACTTTGTGAGTTTTCGCCCGATGACCGGTAACCGTGGCGTTATTCAGATAATAAGCGTTATCGGAATGGAACATCGCACGGTCAACAATCGCGTCACTTAAATCCGGCGAGTTACCACAATCACCGGTAACAATTAAATCGGCGCCGTGAATAATGCCCTGCTCGTCAAAACCAACATCGTACTGGTTATAGAATGGGTGACGTTTACCCGTCATCACCATGTCGTCATGGCGAGTCATACGGTATTTAACCGGCTTACCGGTTTTATGCGCCATGATGGCGGCAATACAGGCTAATGGTGCGGCCTGAGTTTCTTTACCACCAAAACCACCACCCATACGGCGCACTTCAACCTGCACCTTATTAATGCTGATATCCAACACTTCAGCGACCAGTTTCTGGACTTCGGTCGGATGCTGGCTGGAAGAATACACATGCATGCCACCGTCTTCGGTTGGCAACACAGAACACACCTGGCCTTCGAGATAGAAGTGCTCCTGACCATTAACGTGCATCTGTCCCTGAATACGATGAGCCGCATTATTTAATGCAGTTTCAGAATCACCACGCTTATGCTGGTGAGTCGGGCGAACGAAGAACTTCTGATCCAGAGCTTTTTCAACATCCAGCACCGGCTCGAGAATTTCATATTCAATGTTGGCTTTTTTAACCGCTGCACGGGCAATCTCAATACTGGTCGCGGCCACCGCAAAAATCGGTTGGCCAACGTATTCGCAGATTTCTTCCACCAACACCGGGTCGCCAGAAAAAACGGGGCCAATGTCAACGTGACCCGGTACATCTTCTACCGCAATCACATCAACGACCCCCAAGGTTTCTCTAACTGCGAAGAGATCGATCGACTTAATTTTCGCATGTGGGTAAGCACTGCCACCCACTGCGATGTGCAACTGATTGGGTAATTCCGGCATGTCATCAACATACACGGCTTTACCGGAAACGTGTTTTTCAGCACTTTCGTGCTTCATGCTTTGCCCCGTGTGACCTTTCGACTTTTTTGTCTTTACCGGGCGCTGACGCTGAGCCGCTTCATTTTCAGGAGTATCAATTAACTTACGCATTGTGATTCTCCATCAGGTTAATGGTGTCGCTTGCAGCCACCTGGCTGGAATGGATATTTTCAATACGGGAAATGCTGTCTGGCTGAAGCAACTCCAACGCACATTTCTGCACCAGATTTTTCGCCACCAATAAACGGTATTCATCGGTCGCACGTACGTCGGACATTGGTGTAAAGTCCTCGGACAGCTTTTCTGCCGCCTGACGGAACTGAGTGCCGTTTACCGGTAATCCGGTTAAAGCATTTTCAAGCTCAGCAGCCGCTTTCGGAATGGCAGCCATACCACCAAAGCCTGTGCTGATTGCGGTTACTTTTTTATCTTCAGATAGTGTGACTTTAAACGCTGCCAGAACCGCAGAAATATCGTCTTCCAGGCGCTTGGAAATTTTGTAAACCTTCAGCTGCTCAGCGGCTTTCAGTTTCGGTATCTTGATCGTACGAACGTATTCACCCGGCTGCTGGACGGTTTTCTTATAGTCGACAAAAAAGTCCTGTAATTTCAGCCAGCGCGAGCCGCTATCGTTCACCACACCTGGAGCGGAGGCAAGTTCAATACAGGCGCCTAGCGCTAATAACACCGGCGGCGTGTCACCGATAGGAGAAGCATTGGCAATATTACCGCCAAGGGTGCCGTTGTTGCGTACCTGGCGTGAACCCAGACGCTGCAGCAGTTGAGCAAATTCCGGGAAGTAATGAGCCAGCAGCGGCTCAATATCGCTATAAGTTGCTGCCGCACCAATTAACAGCGCATGCTCTTCATCGTTGATGGTTTTTAACGAATCAATGCTATTGATGGCGATCAGCTTGTCGATGGGCTTAAGGAACTGGGTGACATCCAGTGCCAGATCGGTTGCACCAGCCACCAATCGGGCTTGTGGATATTGCTGCAGCAGCTGTTTTAACTGATCTTCATTCTCTGGCGCCCAGGCCTGTTGCTCAGCGTTACCAAAACCTGCTTGCTCTGTTGCTTCAGCGATATCCGTTTTAACCTCGGGTTGCCATACCTGAACCGCGTTATCACGGTTGTCCGGGTAGTCATTGAGATGGGAGGCAGCTTCGATGATAGGACGATAACCGGTGCAGCGGCACAGGTTGCCCGACAGCGCTTCGATGATCTGATGTTGTGTCGCTTGCTGCTGAGCATCTTCGCCATTGTTAATGGACTCATGCAGCGCCGCCAAAGACATCACAATACCCGGGGTACAAAAGCCACACTGAGAACCATGGTAATCCACCATCGCCTGCTGCGCCGGGTGTAGCTGAGCGTCGCCATCTCCACCATTAAGCGTGCCGCGACCGGTCACCAGCGCATCAACCGTGACAACGCTTTTACCATTCAGCTGAGCAACAAAGGTGATACAGGCATTGATCGCTTTGTAGCGCCACTGACCTTCCTGTTTCTCACCCAGAAGAACGGAGCAGGCACCACAATCACCTGAACCACACCCTTCTTTTGTACCTGTCTGAGCCTGCTGAGATCGTAAATAGCGTAATAATGTCGTATCACTGGCTAAATCTTGTACGATTGTCAGGTTCCCATTCAAAAAAAATCGAACCACGTCTGCGTCTGCCTCTTCATTCTTATAACTGTGATTTCTTCTCACGGAATCACATAGCAATATCCTGACCAATTAGACAACTTAATATATATGTATGGCAAGTGCTGTTATGCGCCAGGCATATTTAGTCAGTTCAAAGCTTTGCTATATCGCTGATTATTTCTGTTACCAAAAGACTTATTCGTTAAAAATTTATAAGCAGTTGTTACCGCAATACCCAATCAATAATAATCTAACCATTCAGTCAGGTTTGCACCAATATAAAACAAGAGGTTATTAATACTGCACCGGATATGTGCATTTATATCCGACAAAAATACCAGTCGACCGAAAACGGAGCGCATTTTCGGCGCATTTAATCCCCCGAATAAGCTGACCTTTTGATTAAATTTTTATTAAAATGCCGCTTTTCTTCCTACACCCCAATAAAAATGGCAGGCGAATTGCTTTGTCATTTCGACCAGGCGGTCAGAAGCTGTATATGAAAAGAATAGAATTAAACAAAATTACCAAACGATATCCGGGGTGTGTTGCCAACGATCAGGTTAGCCTGACGGTCAATGCCGGAGAAACACATGCGCTGTTAGGCGAAAACGGTGCCGGTAAAAGTACCCTGATGAAAATCATTTACGGAGTGGTTGCTCCGGATGAAGGTCAGATGTATTGGCAGGGAGAAGCGGTACGCATCAGCGGCCCATCCCATGCACGGGAACTTGGCATTGGTATGGTGTTTCAGCACTTCTCGTTGTTTGAAACCCTGACGGTGGCAGAAAACATTGCGTTAAGTTTGCCACCAGAAGAAAGCAAAGATCTGTCGGCGTTAAGCCAGCGTATTCGCGAAGTGTCGCAACGTTATGGCATGACTTTGGACCCGGACCGATACGTCAACACCTTATCAATCGGTGAACAGCAGCGGGTCGAAATTGTTCGCTGTTTATTGCAGGACGTAAAACTGCTGATTCTCGATGAGCCAACCTCGGTACTGACTCCCCAGGAAGTGGAAGTGTTATTCCACACCCTGCGTCAGCTTGCTGAAGAAGGCTGCAGCATCTTATTTATCTCCCACAAGCTGGATGAAGTTCGGGCCTTGTGTGATAACGCCACTATTTTGCGTGGCGGCAAAGTTACCGGGCACTGTGACCCACGGGTAACATCCACCGAAGAAATTGCGCGTTTAATGGTGGGTGATGATACGCCACTCAGTGAACATTACGAGCGTGCCGAAGGTGGCGAAGCATTCCTGAATATCCGCGAACTGGATTTTAAATCCGATGATCCGTTCGCCACCGCATTAAAGAATATCAACCTGGAAGTAAAAGCCGGTGAAATTCTTGGTATCGCCGGAGTTGCCGGTAACGGTCAGGAAGAATTATTAAACCTGATCAGCGGTGAAGAAACCTGCAATGCTGAAAGCGTTTTATTTGCTGGTAAAGCGGTAGGTAACCATGGGCCGGAAAAACGCCGCCTGGCAGGCCTGGGCTTTGTACCGGAAGAACGTCTGGGCCGTGGTGCCGTGCCGGATATGTCACTGGAAGACAATGGTTTATTAACCGCCTATCAGGGCAACCTGACGAAAAATGGCTGGATTAATAAAAGTAAAGTGAGAGCTTTCGCTGAAACCATTATCGAAAAATTTAATGTAAAAACCGCTGGCAGCCTGGCACAGGCGAAATCATTGTCCGGTGGTAATTTACAGAAATATATTATCGGCCGGGAAATGCTGCAAAACCCGAAATTACTGGTGTGTTCTCACCCGACCTGGGGAGTCGACATTGGTGCCGCTATTTTAATTCGTCATGCGTTAATTGATTTACGTGATAAAGGCGCAGCCATTCTGGTGGTATCGGAAGATATCGATGAGCTGTATTCCATCAGCGATCGCATTTGTGCGATTTGTGATGGCCGCCTGTCACCTGTTGCCAAAACCGATGACGTCTCAATCAATCAATTAGGCTTGTGGATGGCCGGTGACTTTGATCATCAGAGCAACTCTTCCACTGCTTCATCCACCACCGAGCCGGATCAATCATTATGCTAACGCTGGAAAAACGTCCATCCGACAGTAAGGCGATGTCTTATCTGTCTCCGCTGCTGGCGATTTTGCTGACGCTGTTAAGCGGCGCTTTGTTATTCACCGCCATGGGGAAAGACCCGCTGGCGTCTCTGTATACCTTTTTTGTGTCGCCATTAAGTGATCTCTATGGCTGGACCGAACTGGGAACCAAAGCCGGGCCGCTATTACTGTGTGCCATGGGCCTGATGCTGTGTTTTAAAGCCAAGATCTGGAATATCGGCGCAGAAGGTCAGTTTATTTTAGGTGGCCTGGGTGGTGGTTATATCGCCCTGGAATTAATGGAAGCTGAAGGCCTCTGGGTATTACCGGCTGTTCTGTTTTTTGGTGCTTTGTGTGGCATGGCCTGGGCTGCACTGGCAGCGCTGTTAAAAACCAAATTTAACGCCAATGAAATTCTGACCACCATCATGCTGAACTACATCGCCTTAAACCTGCTGTTGTATGGCGTGCATGGGCCATTAAAAGATCCGGAAGGATTTAATTTTCCGGAGTCAGCGATCTTTTCAGAAGCCGCCACTCTGCCGGTACTGTTTGACGATTACCGCCTGAATATCAGCATTTTCTTTGCCCTGTTTGCGATGGCCGCCATCTGGACTCTGATGTCACGCAGCATGATGGGCTTCCAGATTGCCGTTCTGGGCGAAGACAAATCAGCCGCTGCGTTTGCAGGCTTTAAAGCCAACCGTCTGACCTGGCTGGCATTGTTAGCTTGTGGCGCTCTGGCGGGTTTAGCAGGTGTCAGCGAAGTGACCGGTACCGTTGGCCAGTTAACACCTTATATCTCCCCTGGATATGGCTATGCCGCCATTATTGTTGCCTTTCTTGGGCGCATGCATCCGCTGGGCATTTTGTTCGCCAGTATGCTGCTGGCCCTCACCTACATGGGTGGTGAAATGGCGCAGATGGATTTAGGCCTGCCGAAATCATTGACCGGCTTATTCCAGGGCATGCTGCTGTTTTATCTATTGGCCTGCGATCTGCTGATCAGCTATCGCATCGTAAAAGTTAAAAAACCATCAACCAGCCATTCAGTTGCTGCAGGCTAAACGGGGTTAAAGAAACATTATGGATCTCGATCTGATCGTAAATATTTTATTTGCCACCATTCGTACCGGCACTCCGTTAATTCTGATTGCGCTGGGTGAAATGGTTGCAGAGAAGTCCGGGGTATTAAACCTCGGTCAGGAAGGCATGGTACTGATGGGTGCTGTGTGTGGCTTTATGGCAGCAGTTGTAACCGGCAATGCTGGCCTGGGCGTGGTTGCAGCCATTATTGCTGGCATGGTGGTATCGCTGTTATTTGGTTTTCTGGCGATTTCTCTGGTCACCAATCAGGTTGCCACCGGCCTGGCGCTGACCATTTTTGGTATTGGTTTAAGTGCCTTTTTGGGTGCCGGCTATGTTGGCATGGCCATCGAAGGCATTACGCCATGGGAAATCCCACTGTTAAGCGAGCTGCCAATTGTTGGCAAGATTCTCTTCAGCCAGGACCCTCTGGTGTATTTATCCTGGATTTTATTTGGTCTGATTTTCTGGTGCTTCCGCAGCACTCGCGTCGGCCTGACGGTTCGCGCTGTCGGTGAAAACCCGGAAGCAGCCAACGCCATTGGTATTCCGGTAATGAAAGTTCGTTACGGCGCTGTGTTATTCGGCGGTGCCATGGCAGGCCTGGCAGGTGGCTACCTATCGCTGGCTTACACACCGATGTGGAACGAGGGTATGTCTGCTGGTCGTGGCTGGATTGCATTGGCACTGGTGGTATTCGCCAGCTGGAAAGCCGAACGTATTTTATTAGGCGCGTATTTATTTGGTGCCGCCAGCATTATGCACCTGGTATTGCAGGGACTGGGCTTTGAAGCGTCACCAAACCTGTTAGCCATGTTGCCGTATGTCGCCACCATCGTTGTACTCGTGGTGATTGCTAACGACTCGATTAAAGCCAAGCTGAGCACACCTCTGGCACTGGGGCAGCCGTATCGTCCTCAGGTGTAATCAGCGACACATAAAAAATTAATAACTGAAAGACTATCAGAGAGAAGGAGACCGTTATGGGTCGCAATAAAATCGCAACGCTGCTGTCTGCAGCTACCCTGGCACTGGGTGCCAGCTTCGCTAACGCTGAAGATCCGCTAAAAATCGGCTTCGTATACGTTGGCCCAACCGGCGACGCTGGCTGGACTTACGCCCACGATGAAGCGCGTAAGCACATGGAAGCTCAGCTGGGTGACAAAGTTGAAACCAGCTACGTTGAAAGTGTTGCTGAAGGCCCGGATGCTGAACGTGTTATCCGTCGTCTGGCAAAAGATCACGGCCTTATCTTCACCACCTCTTTCGGTTACATGAACCCAACCCTGAAAGTGGCGAAGCGTTTCCCGAAAGTAAAATTCGAGCACGCTACCGGCTACAAGCAGTCAAAAAACATGGGTAATTATTTTGCCCGTGCTTATCAGGGTCGTTACCTGACCGGTATGGTTGCTGGCAAAATGACCAAGTCTAACGTACTGGGTTACGTGGCTTCTTTCCCGATTCCGGAAGTAATCCGCGGCATCAACGCTTTCACCAAAGGCGCTAAAGAAGTAAATCCTAACGTGACCGTTAAAGTGGTTTGGGCCAGCACCTGGTATGACCCGGCTAAAGAACGTGAAGCGGCAGAAACTCTGATGCTGCAAGGCGCAGACATCCTGACCCAGCACACCGACTCCGCAGCCGTTATTCAGGCAGCAGAATCAAAAGGCAAATACGCTATTGGTTACCACTCTGACATGAGCGCCTATGGTGCCAAAGCACACCTGACAGCAGCCGTTCACAACTGGGGCGATCTGTATGTTGCAAAAGCGAAGTCCGTTATCGACGGTAGCTGGAAGTCTGAAGACCTGTGGCCAGGCATCGCTGAAGGCGCAACCGACTTAGCACCGTTTAACGACGCTGTTCCTGCCGACGTTAAAGCCCTGGTTGAAGCGAAGAAAGCTGAAATCAAAGCTGGCAAAGTACGTGTATTCGACGGCCCGGTTAAAGCTCAGGACGGTACTGTGAAAGCTGAAGCGGGTCAGTCTCTGTCTGACGGCGACCTGAAAGGCATGAACTGGTACATCGACGGCGTTGAAGGCAAGTTACCTCAGTCTTAATCACCCGTATCTTCAATTTTTAAGTTTGAAAAACCTGGTCCGGCTGCGGTGAATCCCGGCCGGGCAACAAAACCTCTGGAGAGAGAAATCATGAAAAAGCAATTATTAACTGCTGCTGTTATCGCTGCGGCTTCAGCTGGCGTTTCTGCTGAGCAATTCTGGGCAGACAACAGTTTTTCTGCTCTGTACGGCAACCAGTACACAATGACCCCTGACAACACCAGCACAGATAACGAGTTAACAACTCTGACTCTGGAGCACGTATCTGGTCATAGCTGGGGTGGTGTATTCTTCTTCGTTGACCGTCATGTGGGTGAAGACGAGTTCCGCGAAACTTACGGTGAAGTATCTCCTAAGTTCACTCTGACTTCTTTCGAGGACAGCATTGTTAAGAACATCAATGCTGCATTCACCTACGAATTTGGTACCTCAGCAAAAGGTGGCGCTAACGCATTCAGCCAGGACAACTACCTGTATGGTATCGGCGCTGATTTAGCGATCCCAGGCATGGACTTCGCAAGCGTTACTTACTACTACGCTCAGCGTAACAACACCTTCAGCAGCAATGATGATGATCACCAGATCACTCTGACTTACGGCTGGCACGCGGGTAACTTCAACATCGATGGTTTCCTGGACTACTCAACCGGTACCAGTAAGCACGATTCCGAGATGAACTTTACTCCACAGTTAACTTACAACCTGGGCCCAGCCTTAGGCGTAAAGAACAAAGTAAAAGTGGGTGTTGAATACAGCTACTGGAATAACAAGTTCGGTCAGAAAGGCGTTGAAGACAGCAAGCGCGACCAAAACGCTGTTAGCCTGCTGCTGAAAGTACATCTGTAATCGCTAATTTAGTGATGATAAATATGTAACAAAGGGGCGCATTCAGCGCCCCTTTTTTGTCTCCCTATGTAGAGTGTGTGTTAAACTGGTCCGACCTTTGTGTCTGCCACTACGCCTTAGGGCGGGAAACAGGAATGACTAAACAGAAGTACAAGCCGGGTAAAATCCGCGAACGTAACAACGAGAATATTCTTGCCGCAGCCGAACAGGAGTTCGTACTGCACGGTTTTAAAGGCACCAGCATGCAGTCCATTGCTGACCGCGCCGGTGTTCCTAAAGCAAACATCCACTATTACTTTAAAAACAAAGCGAATCTGTACCGGGCGCTGCTTGAAAACATCATGCAGGTCTGGAATGAAGTGTTAGCCGACATTACACCGGACAGTGATCCTGCCGATGTATTGAGCCGCTTTATCCGCTCCAAAGTTCAGCTGTCTTACACCCATCCCAACGCATCTAAAATCTTCGCCATGGAAATTATCCAGGGCGCTCCTCACCTGCGTGAGCATCTGAGCCAGAACATGCGTGCCTGGGTTAAAGAACGCTCAGCTGTTATCCAAAGCTGGATTGATCAGGGCAAAATCCGGGCGATCGATCCAACCCACCTGATTTTTATGATCTGGGCGACCACTCAGCACTACGCTGACTTCGAAACCCAGGTACTGGAAGTACTGAATAAACGCCAATACGAGCCGGATGACATTGATCAGATTACCGATTTTCTGATTGATATGATTTTCACCCGCCTCGGCCTGAGCAAACCTGAAATTCAGCCATTCCAGCCTGAATCAGATGATAACGAAGCGGAAGCTGAAGTCATCGCTGAGTAAACGCGACGACTTGTATCCCAATGGCCACAGGGTTACTCTGTGGCCATATCAACTCCCAAATTTCTGTTTTTTATTATGCAAACTCTGGTGCGTACATCATCCACACTGACACTTAGCCTGAAGCTATGGTGGAAGTCTGTGTGTGCAGCCCGGGTTAATCAATAATAACGAACCCATACTGGCTGCGGATTTACGTAGCCAGCTATCCTGAATTCGCAGCCATTTTTTAACTCCCAGGGAAAAGGAGAAAACCATGGCCAGCGCTTCATCAACAACCCATAGCCAGCCACATAATTCGATTCATACTGACGGCAGCTTTCAGCGAAATGGCCTGATCATCGCCGTGATTGCAGCGCTGTTATTTTCCACCAAACCGATTCTGATTAAATACCTGTACCAACTGGGTATTGAGCCACTGCCGCTAATGTGGATTCGTATGCTGATGGCGCTGCCAATCTATCTGGTTGTTGGTATTTATGCCTGGAAGAAACTGCCACAAAAACCGGCTAATTCTCAGCTGTTTAAAGCAGCAATGATTGGCTTGCTCGGCTATTACCTGGCGTCTTATCTCGACTTACAGGGGCTGCAATACATCAGCGCTCAGTTTGAGCGGGTAATTCTGTATGCGTATCCGTCCTTTGTGGTGATACTTGGCGCACTGTTTTTCCAGCAGACATTTAAAGCGAAATTGATTTTCCCTTTGCTGCTGACTTACGGTGGTTTATTACTTATGTATGCCGATGATTTATCAGTTTCCGGCATCTCAGCCGATACGCATCAATGGGGTGTGTTACTGATTCTCGCCAGTGCTTTATCTTTTGCTTTTTATATTTTATTCAGCAAAAAAAGCATCAGCACACTTGGTAGTTTATTGTTCACCAGTATTGCGATGGCCTCTGCATCATTAGCAATCAGTGTTCATCAGTTTGTCGTCAGTGGCGTACAACTACAAAGCTACGGTACAGAGGTGTGGTTTTATCTGGCAGTGCTGTCAATGTTTGCGACAGTGTTGCCATCTTTTATGACCAGCGAAGCGATTAAACGTATCGGCCCACAAAAGGCCAGTATGACAGGGACCTTAGGGCCTGTCGCCACCAGTATCATGGCGATTATCTTCCTGGGGGAAAACCTGAGCATCAGCGGTTTATTCGGAATGCTGCTGGTAATTATTGGTATCCGGAAATTAAGTTGATAAAAAAATACCGGCGATAAAAGCCGGTATTTTTTGGTTCAAAAAGGCGTTATGCACCTTCTAACTCAAGCAGGTAATTCTCATATTTCTGACGCAGCGGCACTTTGTGCAACTTACCGGTTGCGGTGTGTGGTAATTCATCAACAAATACCACGGCATCAGGTGTCCACCATTTAACGATTTTATCTTCCAGATAATCCAGCACGCCCTGCTCATCAATTGACGAACCTTCGTTACGGATCACCAACAGAATTGGTCGTTCATCCCACTTAGCGTGGCGTACACCAATAACACAGCATTCAGCTAATTCCGGATGGCCTACTGCAACATTCTCCAGATCGATCGAACTGATCCATTCGCCACCGGATTTAATCACGTCCTTCGAGCGGTCAACTATGGTCAGATAGTTTTTATCGTCGATGGTTGCCACATCACCGGTATCAAACCAGCCATCAACAAAATTGTCGGCGGCTTCGTTTTTGTAATAACCGTTAATGATCCACGGGCCACGAACCATCAATCGACCGTAAGCAACACCGTCACGTGGCAGTTCATTATTGTTGTCGTCGATGATCTTCATTTCGACACCAAAAATCGGGCGCCCTTGTTTGGCCTGCAGCTGGTAGCGTTCTTCCAGCGGCATATTTTCCATGTGTTTATTGCGCGAGTTTAATGTGCCAATCGGGCTCATTTCCGTCATGCCCCAGGCATGAATCAGGAAGGCGTCGTGTTTTTCCTGGAACGCGCGAATCATTGAAATTGGTGCAGCCGAACCACCAACAATAACATTCTCCACCGAGTCGAGTTTCTTACCAATGCTGTCCATATGATTAAGCAGCATCAGCCAGACCGTTGGAACACCCAATAATAAATCCGGTTCCTCAGCTTCGATTAATTCCCATAACGACGCACCATCCATCCCCGGGCCCGGGAATACCTGTTTAGCACCGGTGATCGCCGCTGAATATGGCGTGCCCCAGGCGTTAACATGGAACATAGGCACAACCGGCAGGAAACAGGAAGTTGATGCCAGACCCATGACTTCTTCACCAATCGATGACAGTGCGTGAATCACGGTGGAGCGGTGGCTGTACACCACGCCTTTCGGATTACCGGTGGTACCGGAGGTGTAACACATTGAGCAGGCACTGCGCTCATCAAACTCCGGCCATTCATATTCGTCGGATTCGGCGGCAATCATGGTCTCGTAACAATGTGCATTGTTGAGGCTGGTTTCTGGCATATGACTCTCGTCACACATCACAATAAAGCCTTCGACAGCGCTGATCTGATCTTTAATCGCTTCCAGCAGCGGCACAAACGTCAGATCCACAAAAATCCAGCGATCTTCCGCATGATTAATAATGTAAACCAGCTGCTCAGCAAACAATCTTGGGTTAATTGTATGCAGTACCGCACCGGTGCCGGAAATACCGTAATACAGCTCATAGTGGCGGTAGTTATTCCAGGCCAGCGTACCAATCCGGTCACCTTGGTTAATGCCTAAACGGCCGAGCAGGTTTGCAATTTTGCGGGCCCGTTTGGCCGCATCACGCATGGTGTAACGATGAATATCACCTTCACAACGACGGCTGACAATTTCGCTACAGCCGTGAGTGGTTTCTGCGTGTTCCAGTAGGCTGGAAATCAGCAGAGGACGATCCATGATCTGGCCTAACATAAGATTCTCCTGTCGGAAGTTTTTATCTTTATTTTTATCAGGATTTCTACACTAAAAGCCCAAACAGAAAAAAACAAGCAGTTGCTTGGTTACGTTTTGTCAGCATAGCTGGACACTGATTGATGCTTTTTTAAACAGACAAGAGGGAGAATGAGGAATGTGCTCACGGATTCTTACATTAATGAGCGATAGCTGTGATAAGGAGGAAAGATTGCTGTCATTAGTGAGATTTATTCGGCAATCTATCCATCCAAGGTGTGATAGCGATAACGACTATTTACGCCATCGGGGCATCATTTTCACTAACAACTTTTCGTAAAGCTTCAATAAAAACATCCACCGGCTGGCCACCACTCACCAGATATTTGTTATTCAGCACCACAGCCGGTACCGACTGAATGCCCATTTGCTGCCATTGCTGCTGCTCTGCCCGAACTTCGTTGACAAAGTGTTGTTGCTGCAGAATGTCGTTGCTTTGTTGTTGATCAAGCCCAACTTCTGCAGCGATTTCCAGTAACTGTTGGCGGTCACTGACATCACGTCCGTCTCTGAAGTAAGCAGTAAATAACGCCAGTTTTAACTGAGTTTGCAGATCATCCGGCCAATCCGGATTCTGACTCAGCTCCCCCGCCCACGACAGCAACTGATGGGCATCAAACGTATTAAAAATTCTCTGCTCATCGCTGAAGTTAAATTCAAACCCGAGATCGGCGCCCATACTGGTAATACGCTCACGAATCTCCTGGCTCTGCTCTGAGGTACTGCCATATTTTTCCGCCAAGTGCTCACGCAGATTCTGACCTTCATCCGCCATCTGAGGATTCAACTCAAATGGGTGCCATTGGATGCGGGCACTGACTTCAGGCAGAGATTGCAGGGCTTTGTTAAGGCTGGCGTAACCAATGGCACACCAGGGACACATAACGTCGGAAATAATATCGATTTGAATAGGAGTACTCATGTTTTGCCTGCGGTTTCAGATGAACTGAAAGTATGACACAGGCAAAAGTACAACAGATGGGATTATGTGTTCTGGGAACCCGGTTCAGGTCTGGGGTTTATTCGCCGAATCAACACGGTCGAGGGCGCCGATATCCAGAACCGGAGCAGCATCAATATGCTGGGCATCCATCATATAAGCAACACGCTCCAGCGACGACAGAATCATGGTTTGCTCCCAATCGTGCAGATCCTGGTACTGACGAATAAAGTCGTCCTGTAACGGCTTAGGCGCGGCCACAAGAGTACCGAATGCCTTGTCAGTCAGATACACATGCACTTTACGCTTATCGGTTTTGCTGCGCTCGCGGTAAACGTATTCGCCACGCTCCAGGCGATCAACAATGGTGGTCACAGTTGCCTGAGACAACGACACCTGACGCGCTACTTCGCCAACCGTCAGATCGCTGTTGTCACGCAATGTTTGCAACACCAGTAACTGCGGTGAAGTAAGACCGGAGGTTTTACTCAGCTTTTTCGAATGCAGATCGGTTGCACGAATAATGCGTCGTAACGCAACCAATACCTGATCGTATCTTTCCATTCAAATTCCCGGATTTCAGTGAATGCTGTAAAAGGCAGATAATAAACGATTGGCCAGGGATAAAACAAAAATCCCCGCAATTGCGGGGATTTTGATGACTTCTTTATACAGATAAATCTGTCTTAGAAGTCCTGACGCAGAGAAATCAGGAACACCTGTGCGTCACCTTCGACTTTCTTACCAGCATCATCTTTCTTGCTCAGAGACGCTTGTTCGAACTCAAAGCGAATCTGATTGCTGTCAGACAGAGTGTAAGTCAGCTGAGCGAATACGTTTGCATCCATTTGACGCTGAGTGTCCGCATCATCGGAGCCCGCGCCAAAACCAGCGTGCAGATTCAGATTTTCGCTTAACTGGTAGTCACCACCCAGTACCCACATATCACGACCGCTATCGCCTTTAGTGTCACGATCAGCAATGTAGTAGTTAAAACCTACGTTAGCTACATCAGAGATATCGTAACGAGCACCAACGCTGGCCACAGAAGGAGATGGAACATCGATATTTGCTTTTTTAGCGGCATCTGATTCGCTAACAACTGATTGTTGGTAAGCGGCAGTCAGCGCTAATTTATCCAGGTTAGACTCAACACCAACCGTTACACCTGTGATACCTGATTTATTCAGGTCAGCTGCTTCAAAGTTAGCCTTTGCTGCAAGCTCAGCCAAGGTAGGAGCATTTTTATTTGCAGGTTCTGGAGCTTCGGTTGTACGAGTATCTTCGTTGATATGTAATGCAACAGTGGCAGTAAAGGTGTCGCCACTAAATGCACCACCACCAAAGGTATAAGCCAGTGTGCTATCGGTACGGAAGGTCTGAGCCATGGAACCTGGCATTACTTCAGTCGCATAATAGTAGGCGCCATAACCATGTACTTCACTGTACTGGGCATTTAAGCCACCGTACATCAGCAGGTAGTTATCCTGAGTACCAGCCGTCAGAGTGTGCTGGCCATTAGAAATGCTTAACCAACCGTAACGAACAAATGGGTTAGCGTTACCATCCAGAATACGTGTACCCAGTTCATATTGGTAAGCAGTTGTCAGGCCGTTTGGTAATTGTGCTTCACCTTTAACACCCAGACGAGAGTTATTACCGTCACTCAGGCTAAAACCCTTCTCATCAGTGTTTGCTTTAGGGGCTTCCAGGCCAGCAAAAATATCAGCGCCACCCAGGTTTTCAGAGTCTGAATAATATTCCAGGCCCAGATCAACACGGCCATACAGGTCCAGTGTTGGCTCAGCGTAAACGCTGCTTGCGAATACAGCAGATGATACGGCAATCGCTAATGTACTTTTCTTTAACATGGTCTTCCTCCGGTTAATTATCAGGCGTTTCCACACCTTTTTAATATCAATCGTTGATGAGCATCTTGCCCAGTAGCGAGTGATATAATTCCTTATCGCCTATAAACCCGACGATTTTATTATTCTCTTCGATAAATACAGAGTGATCTGTATCGTATCGAATTTCCAATACATCTCGCATTGGAGTATTTGCAGCTACTATAGTGCCAGCATTTTTCAGCGACGCAATCTCTTGTTCAGCACTCCAACGTTGCAATTCACAACGCTGATCGCGATAGATTGTCGCCTGCTTATCGGTACTTAACCAATAATCATGACGCTTACTCAGACGCAAACCATTTTCACACTGTTCCAGCTCAGATAAAGGTTTCATCAGATCTTTTGCTAATAAAACATTCATCGGATTGGTATGGGCAACAAAATCCCGTACATAATCATTAGCCGGATTCATCACAATATCCTGAGGATTACTGTGCTGCACGATTTCACCGTCTTTCATAATCGCAATATGATTGCCTATCTTCAGGGCTTCATCGAGATCGTGAGATACGAATAAAATGGTCTTATTCAGTTTAGCCTGCAGCTGTAATAATTCATCTTGTAGCTGGCTGCGGATTAATGGATCCAAGGCAGAGAAAGGTTCATCCATTAACAGGATATCAGACTCTGTCGCCAGTGCCCGCGCCAGACCAACACGCTGCTGCATCCCACCGGATAATTGTCCGGGTTTATGATCAGCCCAGTCAGATAAGCCTACAATTTCCAGCTGATCTTTAACCCGTGACTGTATTTCTTGTTTGCTTAGTCCCTGAATTTCCAGTGGCATAGCAACGTTTTCAGCGACGGTCAGCCATGGCATCAGAGCAAATTTCTGAAACACCATCGAGATCGTTTTCATTCGCAATTCACGCTGAGTCTCAGCTTCAGCAGTTGCGAAGTTAATCATCTGTCCCTGGTATTCAATATTCACTTCACCACGGGAAATCGGATTCAGGCCATTCACACAGCGTAATAAACTGGATTTACCGGAACCAGATAATCCCATCAAGACACAGATTTCTCCGCGCTCTACTTTTAGGGAAGCGTTTTTGACACCAAGAACCTGTCCCGTTTTTTCCAGAATCTGTTCGCGGTCACCACCCTGATCCAACAACGCCAGTGCTGCTTCAGGCTTATCACCAAAAATCACATCCAGGTTTTTAATCTCAATCATGCTGCCACCTGCTCTTTCTGTTTAAACAGGCGGTCCAACAAAATCGCCAGCAGTACAATCGACAAGCCAGCTTCAAAACCACTGGCAATATCAACGGTATTTAACGCACGAACAACCGGTTTCCCCAGACCATCAGCACCAACCAGTGCGGCGATCACAACCATAGACAGAGACAACATAATACATTGAGTAATACCGGCGGCGATGTTGCTGGCTGCTGCGGGCAATTCGATACGGAACAGTAGCTGAGCCTTGGTCGCGCCAAACGATTGGCCAGCTTCAATTAATTCTTTTGGCACTTCAGAAATACCAAGATAGGTCAGGCGAATTGGGGCGGCAATGGCAAAAATGATGGTGGAAATCAGCCCCGGAACAACACCCAGACCAAATAATGTCAGGGTTGGAATCAGATAAACAAAGGTAGGTACGGTTTGCATTAAATCCAGTACCGGTCGCAGTGCACTAAATAACCACGGATGATGCGCGGCATAAATACCAATGGGTAATCCGATTAACATACAAAATATTGTGGCATACAGCACCAGAGATAGAGTCTCCATGGTTTCCTGCCAATAGCCCAGGTTCCAGATCAACAATAAAGAAATGACCGCAAAAACCACCAGCGGTATCGAACGGTGGAGCCAGAACGCTGTTGCGGCAATTAAAGTAATAAACGCAGCCGGATGAAGCCACAGTAACCCGGAGGTCAGCAGATCAATCAACCATTCCAGCGAATCGGAGATAACATCAAAAAAACCGGAGGCGTTATCCACCAGCCAGTCAAAAAATACTTCGGTATAGTCCCCAAGAGGGATTTTATAATCTTCCACGCAAACGCCTGTAATGATTGAACGGTCTATCAGTTGTATTTTGTTTTGCCGGAAATATTCACGGCAAAACAAAATTAATAAATGCGCCGATTATTAATCGGCGCTGCTGTTTTAATCGCTAACGATCAGTTGGTCAGAGCAACAGCTGATTTCAGTGCATCAGCACCGTCTTTGGTTTTCACACCTTCTAACCAGCGATTCAGCGCTTCCGGATTTTGTTTGATCCAGGCTTTAGCGGCTGCTTCCGGCTTTTTACCTTCATCCAGAATGGCTGCCATAATTTCGTTTTCAGCCTGCAGCGTGAAGGTCAGGTTTTTCAGGAATTTACCAACATTCGGACATTCGCTTGCGTAGCCTTTACGAACGTTTGTCGCAACAACAGCACCACCCAGGTTAGGGCCGAAGAAGTCATCACCACCTTCCAGGTAAGCCAGTTCGAAATTAGCGTTCATCGGATGTGGCTCCCAGCCCAGGAACACAATCCACTTATCACGACGGGTTTTACGTTTAACCTGCGACAGCATGCCCGCTTCGCTGGACTCAACCACTTCAAAGCCTTTCAGGCCAAAAGCGTTCTGATCAATCATGTCCTGAATCAGACGGTTACCGTCATTACCCGGCTCAATACCATAAATTTTGCTATCGAATTTATCGGCATTTTTGGCGATATCGGCAAAGTTTTTAACACCCGCGTCATACACATACTTAGGCACGGCCAGCGTGTATTTTGCGCCTTCCAGGTTGGTTACCAACGTTTCAACAGTGCCACGTTCGCGGTAAGGCTTAATATCCGCTTCCATGGTTGGCATCCAGTTACCCAGAAAAACGTCAATATCTTTGTTTTCCAGCGACTTATACGTCACCGGCACCGACAGCACCTGAGTTTTGGTGTTGTAACCAATGCTTTCCAGCACAACAGACGCCACTGCCGTCGTTGCAGTGATGTCGGTCCAGCCAACATCGGAAAAACGTACGGTGTCACATTGAGCCGCCTGGCCCGCCATAGGCAAAGTTAACAGTGCAGAACACACCAGATGTTTAAGTTTCATACCTTCTTCTCCCTAATTTTTAATGTTGTGTCGTTGTTATTGTGAAATTATCAAACCTGGCGCTGCGGACTGCCGGAGCGCTGTCTGGTTTGCCATTCAGGGTCCATCCCGATTTCTGCCGTACTGGCTGGCAGAACAGAATAATCCGGATCATGTGCCGCCTTGATCAGGTCTGCAGCACGCTCTGCGGTCATAATGGTTGGTGAGTTCAGATTACCATTCGGAATGGTTGGGAAAATCGACGAATCGACAACCCGTAAACCGGCAACGCCATGCACCTGAGTCTCTGAATTTACCACCGCCAAATCGTCTTCGCCCATGCGACAGGAACAGGATGGGTGATACGCACTTTCAACATTTGCGCGCACAAACTCATCAATCTGTTCGTCAGTTTGTACCTGCTCTCCGGGCTGAATTTCGCTATCGCGATATTCATCAAAAGCCGCCTGGCCAATGATTTCCCGAGTGCGTTTTACGCAATCACGGAAGCCTTCAATGTCATCTTCGTGCTGCAGATAATTAAACAGAATTTCCGGATGGTCTTCCGGATTAGCTGAGCGGATATGAACATGCCCGCGACTTTTAGGCTTGTTATGGCCAATGTGCACCTGAAACCCGTGGCCATCAAAGGCAGCCTGGCCGTCATAACGCATCGCAGCTGGCAAAAAGTGGTATTGCAGATCGGGCCATTCGACCCCGGCCTTAGAACGTATAAAACCGCAGGATTCAAAGTGGTTGGTCGAGCCCAAACCCGTTTTGGTGAAAAACCAGCGAGAACCAATTAAAAACTTATTCCATAAGTCGAGTTTGCCATTCAGGGTCACCGGCTGCTTACACTTAAACTGGAAATAAAACTCCAGGTGATCTTGCAGATTTTTACCAACTCCTGGTAACTCGTGCTGCAGTTCGACTCCGGCCTGACTTAATACGTCCGCATCACCAATACCGGACAGTTGCAGAATATGCGGCGAGCCAATGGAACCGGCGCTGAGAATCACTTCTTTTTCTGCACCGACCTGCACCAGAGTGTTTTTACGCTTATATTCCACCCCAACCGCTTTTGGTCCACTCTCAGATTGCTCCAGTATGACTTTTTGCACCTGAGCGTGAGTAATAACAGTCAGGTTGTTACGTTGCATCGCCGGGCGCAGATAGGCATTGGCCGTCGACCAGCGTACACCGTTTTTAACCGTCATATGCATAGCGCCAAAACCTTCCTGCTGCCTGGCGTTATAGTCTTCAGTAAAGTCGTAACCAGCTTGTTGCCCGGCTTCGATAAAAGCTTTATACAGCGGGTTTTTCATCTGATTGCCGTTATTAACTGCAAGAGGCCCATCAGTACCGCGATACTCATTTTCCCCAAACGCCCAGTCATCGGCTTTTTTGAAATACGGCAAACAATGAGCGTAATCCCAGTCTTTGGCACCGTGCTGTTGCCATTCGTCAAAATCACGCGCATGGCCACGAACATACACCATGCCATTAATCGACGATGAGCCTCCCAACACTTTACCTCGTGGGCAGTGCATGACGCGCTGATCGAGAAACGGTTCTTCAACAGTGTGATATTGCCAAGCATATTTTTCGGTATTCATCGGAATCGATAACGCCGTCGGCATCTGAATAAAGATACTTTTATCGCTGCCACCGGTTTCGATCAGCAACACCGAATGTTGTGGGTTTTCAGATAAACGATTGGCCAGAACACAGCCCGCGGAGCCCGCACCGACAATAATAAAATCGTACTTTTCCATGCAGTGTCTTCCTTAGAACGGGCTTTCCAGTGGATTCATACCAACATACACGGCTTTGAGCTGGGTGTAATGGTTCAATGTTGCTAAACCGTTTTCACGCCCAATACCCGATTGCTTGTAGCCTCCCACCGGCATTTCCGCTGGTGAAGCACCGTAAGCATTAATCCAGCAAATACCGGCTTCTAACTGATGAATCACCCGATGGGCGCGGCGAATATCATTACTGAACACACCTGCGGCCAAACCGTAATGGGTATTGTTGGCGCGCTGAATCACTTCGTCTTCGGATTCGAACTCCAGAACCGACATCACCGGGCCAAAGATTTCTTCTTTAACGATGGTCATATCATCGCTGCAATCGACAAATACGGTTGGTTCAACAAAAAAACCATCCGGAGCAGAAGCAGGCTTCAGTGCATTGCCACCACACAATAAAGTGGCTCCTTCAGACTTGCCTTTCTCAATATAATCGAGCACCAGCTGATAGTGTTTGGCGGAAATCAGTGCTCCCAGATTTACCGCAGGATCAAGCGGGTCACCCGCAACAATATTGCCTTCAGTGCGTTGTTTCAGCTTCTGTAAAAACGCGTCTTTGATACCGGATTGCAGAAATACCCGGGTACCATTGGTGCAGATTTCGCCCTGGGTGTAAAAATTCCCGAGCATCGCAGCACTGACTGCATCGTCGAGATCGGCATCGTTAAAGACGATCAGTGGTGACTTACCACCCAGCTCCATCGTCACTTCTTTTAACGTACTCGCCGCTGCCGCCATCACACGCTTACCGGTTCCTACTTCGCCGGTAAAAGACACTTTTTCAATATCCGGGCTGTGGGTCAGCCATTCACCGACTTCCCTCGCACCCTGCACGACATTAAATACGCCTGCCGGAACACCCGCTTCAATAAAAATTTCCGCCAGCTTGGCAGCACCCATAGGTGTTTCTTCGGATGGTTTAAAAATCATGGCATTACCACACGCCAATGCCGGAGCAGATTTCCAACAGGCTATTTGCAGCGGGTAATTCCAGGCGCCAATACCGGCACAAATGCCTAACGGTTCACGACGGGTGTAATAAAAATCACCACCGAGGTCTTGCTGATTACCCTCAATCGAAGGCGCCAGTCCGGCAAAAAATTCAATCGAATCGGCACCGGTAACCACGTCAACAACGCTGGCTTCCTGCCACGGTTTACCGGTATCCAGTACTTCCAGCTTGGCCAGTTCATCATTACGCTCACGTAACAAGGCAACGGCTTTATTGAGAATACGGCTACGTTCCATGCCCGTCATTTTCGACCATTCGGCAAAACCTTGTTTCGCACTGTCGATCGCTTGTTGCTGAATATAGTCATCAGCAATTTCCACCTGGTAGATAACCTCGGACGTTGCCGGATTCACAACATCAAATGTTTCGCCACTCTGGTTACTCAGGTACTGGCCATGGATAAAGTTTTTCAGTGTCATTCAGTTGTTTCCTGATCATGCTGAGCGATCAGCTGATCAATAAAAGATTTACAGTAACGCTCTGCGCCAACGAAAGATTGTTCTGGTTGCGGATCGAGTGTGCTGCGTAACCAGAAGCCATCAATCATAGCAGCGGTCATTTCTGCGGCTTCAACCGCCGCGGTTTTGTCAGCAATCAGACTTCGGAAAGAGTGCAATAAATTACTGCGCAAACGGCGGCTGTTAACCTGCTGCAAGCGTGATAATTCAGGAGAATGAGCGGCTTCTGCCCAGAAACACAGCCATGTAGAAGCTGCTGAAGAGGATTGCTGGAAACTGGCAAAGTTGGTTTCCACAATTTTATACAACCGGCTTTTCGCCTGCTGTCGCGGACAATCCATTAATTCAATACGATCAATGTTTTCCAACAAGCCCTGCTGCAATTGCTCGAGCAGGTGTCGGACGGCAGACTCAATCAGAATCTGCTTACTGCCAAAATGGTGGTTGATCAGCCCCACAGAAATATTGGCGATACCACTGATGGTTTTTATCGTCGTTCCCGACAATCCATACAGCTCTATCGATTTTAGTGTGGCTTCAATCAGTTCGTCACGCCTTTGGCTCTGAGGTTTAGTACGACTCATAGGCTTGATTGAATATTCATTTAAATTCAAGACTAAACAATTGAACTCTAAATATCAACATAGTGCTCAGTCGGATCGGAAATAAGCTGACAAAGGCAGCCGTATCAACAAACGCCGATGAAAAACGATTAGAGGTCTAACGAGTTAGATACACAGAAGAGAATAGCCCCAAATTCGAGGCACTATTTACAGGAGCACTATTTACCAAGGCAGTTACTGGTGAATATCAGCGTCTGTCCTGGTTTAGCGGTCAATACCGTAGTCGAAGCCCTTGATACGCAGGCCTTTGCTGATGTAGTCATTCACGTGAATACCAAAGCAGCCACTGCGGAAAACACCCGCCGGTTTATAAAACTCACCTTTTGCATCCTGAGGAGCATTGGCCAGATTAATAATTCGTTCCGGCTGTGGTTCTTTATCCGGACCCAGCACCATGATGGCTTTTGGCTTAAGTGAGTAACCCGGGTCGGCTGACAGGATGATTCCCACTTCACCGTTGGTCATTTCGATCAGGTAGCCGGGTGGATAAAGCCCAATCATGGCAATAAATTTACGGGCGATTTCTTCGTCGAACTGTGTACCGATATTACGGTGGATAATTTTCAGTGAATCGATCGACGACATACCTTGTTTATAACACCGGTCACTGGTCATCGCATCATAAGCATCCGCCACCGTCACAATGCGGGTAAACATAGACAGTTTGGTTGAGTCCACACCGCGAGGATAACCTTTGCCATCAAGCCGTTCGTGGTGACTGTAGGCGACATCAACCGCCCCCGGGTAAATATCCGAACGCCCCATCAACAACTGCCTGGCATAGACGGTATGACGCGCCATTTCCTCGAACTCTTCCGGATCCAGACTGGAGGGCTTATTAAGAATTTCCGGCGGCACCTTCATCTTGCCAATATCATGCATCAAACCGCAGATACCCAGATTTTCCAGCTCATATGGCGCGAGATCCATCTCCCGTCCGAGTGCAATCGACAGCAGGCAAACATTAACCGAATGCTCTGCCGTGTATTCATCCTGATGTTTTAAACGAGTCAGCCAGAGAATGGCGTTAGGATTATGCAGGACCCGGTCGACGCAGTCTTTCACCGCGATTTTTGCGCCATCCATGCTCATTGCCTGACCGAGATAGGCGGTGTTTAACAGATATTTAATTTGTTGTTTGGTTGCCTGATAAGTCCGGTTCGCCTGAGTCAGTTGTTGTGCCACATCCTGCTTTTCGACGTATTGAGTACTTAATCGGCGCTCGCCCGGTTTATTACCTTCATAGCTCACCCATTCCTCTTCAAGTACATCGACATATACAAATTCACAGGCATCCTGCACCATCGTAATGTCTTCAGCAGTTTGCAGAACAAACCCCTGAAACAAAAAGGGAGACTCAATCCATGGCCGGTCCAGCTCAATGATGTGCATCCCTATCGTTAATTCCGACACATCCAGGCGCTTGCGCGTGTGTCTTTTATTGACCTGAAACTTGCGACCATTACGCGTGGTTGTAATGGAACCTATCAATCTAATACCTTCACAATTATCGTTATTATTATCTATCTATTGGCTCAGCGGATGTTCGTACACATCAATGCGGCTACTGCCGCCACTTTGCGCAAACTGCAACCGGCTGGATATTTCCAGCGGTATCTCATCGGCTAAATGAGTTACGTACAACAGGGTAATATTTTGCTGTTGTGCCAAATGGCGGATAAATGCCAATACCAGATGTCGACTTGGATCATCTAATCCCTGACAAGGTTCATCCAGAATCAGTAGCGGCGGCTGTTTGATCAACGCCCGGGCAATCAATACCAGACGCTGTTCACCGTATGATAAATGCTGCAAGCTCTGGTTCGCTTTGTCCGCCAGCCCAATGATCTCTAGCCATTGCATCGCCAACTGCTTATCGTCATCACCACTGGCCTGATACAGGCCAATACTGTCATACAATCCGGAGATCACAGTTGTCAGCACATTGGTGCTGGCTCGGTATTCCCACTGCAGCGAGGCAGAGACAATACCGATATGTTTTTTAATATCCCAGATGGTTTCACCGGAGCCACGCTGCATCCCAAACAGCTTAAGGTTGTTGCGATAACATTGCGGATTGTCGCCGGTAATCAGCTGCAATAAACTGGTTTTGCCGCAGCCATTTGGCCCCTGTACCGCCCAGTGCCGTCCGGGTTGCACCTGCCAGTCCAGTCCGGAAAACAGAGGCCGATCGCCATAACGAATCGATACATCCAGCATACTGACCAGAGGGTCGCCTGGCTCCAGGTTGTATTCGTGCACAGCTGGCGGAAAGTCTGGCAGCTCGCGATCAAAGTGCAGTAAGCCCGCCAGCTCCGGCTGATTCAGCACCTCGTCTTTGGCGCCCTGATACAACATCTTGCCATCGTGCATAAACACCATATGGCTGATCCACGCTGGCAGCTCATCCAAACGGTTAGCCACCCAGATAATTGCCTGACCTTGTGCCTGGAGCTTTTCCAGCTCCTGCGACAAAGCATCGCGACTCTGGCTATCGAGTCCTTCTAAGGGCTCGTCGAGAATTAATAAATCCGGCTGCTGACGTAAACTGTTGATCCACAATACTTTGCGGCTTTCGCCAGTCGACAAAGAGCGAAAACCCTGATCAAGCAGGTGACGGATATTCAACACATCAATCCAATGCTCGACGGCATCCAACGGTTGCAGCAGCTCCCTGACCAAAGTCCCCTGGTCAGGAGTGTCGTTCAGATCACTCTGATCGAGTTTCCGTTCGATAGTAATCTGAGCCGCCTGAGCTTCGAGAGAAACGTAAGCAACAGACTCAGGAAGATTTTCAACAGAACCGTGGCTGAGCCGCAGCTCATCCGCGAACAGACAGGATAACGCGGTTTTTCCGCTGCCATTGGTACCCGTGATCGCCCAGAACTCTCCGGG
Source organism: Bacterioplanoides sp. (assembly GCF_965219715.1). GTDB lineage: Bacteria > Pseudomonadota > Gammaproteobacteria > Pseudomonadales > Oceanobacteraceae > Bacterioplanoides. The sequence goes on along the minus strand of NZ_OZ244785.1, from coordinate 3,722,117 downwards.
CTTAATCTGCCAACGATCGAAACTGAGATGTCGACCGTCATGCAGGTGGGCAAGAATTTCAGAAAACAACATGGAGAAGGACCAGTAACTAGCCTGGTGGCCAGCTTAATGAACGTCCTCCGATGACGTGTAAATGCAGATGAAAGACACTTTGTCCGGCATCAGCGCCATTATTAACCACTAAACGAAACTTATCGCCTAAGCCTTCCTGCTCCGCCACTTTGTTAGCGGCCAGCATCAGATGGCCCAACAGAGCTTTATCTTCTTCCTGCGCATCACACAAACGTGGAATCGGTTTGCGCGGGATAACCAGAATATGCATCGGTGCCGCAGGGTATAAATCGCGGAATGCCAGACACATATCGTCTTCGTAAACGATATTGGCGTCCATCTCACCACGGGCGATTTTTCCGAATATAGTATCTTCTGACATTTAATAAACCTCTGTTAAGGCATCGGCGAGGGCCCACACAATAGGAAAAAACATCATGCATTACAATATGTTATTGGATTGTAAGCGCTCTGGACGTTGCTGTATCAGGAACCGTCGTCACTGACCACCAGATTACGCCCAGCCTCTTTCGCGCGATACAGATTATCATCCGCTACAGCAATCATCTGATCAAGACTGCCACTGCCATCAACCGAGGTACACACACCAATACTGACGCTGAGGCGCAAAAAGTCATCCGGAATATCAAAGATGCGCTCTGCAATGCCCTGCCTCAAACCATCCATCAGGCCGTAGGCTTTCTCCGCATCCAGGCCCGGCAACAAGATTGAGAACTCTTCACCGCCGGTTCTGGCCACCAGAAAACGTCCTAACCCTTGTTGCAACGTTTCACCGATTTGCTGCAACACCATATCACCAGCTGCGTGACCGTATTCGTCGTTAATTTTCTTGAAGAAATCAATATCGAGCATCGCCAGGCTGACTACCCGCTCTTCCGCAACACTCTTAGCCAACTGCTGTTCGGCTTCTTCGGTAAAGTAGCGACGGTTGTAGAGGCCAGTCAGATAATCCCGGGTCGCCTGATGTTGAAGCCGCTGCAGACTTTCCAATGCTTCAACGTTGTTAGTAACCCGGCAAAAGAACTCCTCCTGCTCAAACGGTTTGGGCAGGAAATCGTTCGCCCCATTTTTGATGAACTTCACCGATAGCGAATGATCGTCGTGTCCCGACAGGCCAATCACCGCGATATGACGGCGCTCAAATTGCTGACGAATGGCTTGCACCAACTCAAAGCCATCCAACTGAGGCATATGATAGTCAGTAATCACCAACTGTATGCTTTCCTGCTGATGCAGTATTTCCAACGCTTGCAGACCATCTTCGGCTTCATGCACCCGGTATTGATGAAGATTCAGTAATTGCACAATAAATTTGCGAAAGGCGCGTGAGTCCTCCACCACCAGCACATCAACCTGACGGTTCTTGTAAAGGCGATGCAGCATCTGGATAGCGTATTGATAGGAGAAGCGGGTTTCCTTAATTACGTAGTCAGCCACGCCTTTGCGCAGCAGGGTTTCCCGGGTGTCGCCATCACTGGTGCCGGTTAACACCACAACGGGTAATCCTTCTTCTAACAGGTAGTCCACCAGCTGACCATCGGGGGCATCCGGCAGTGCCAGGTCGATCAGACCAGCAACCAGTTCGTCTTTGTGCTCAAGGTACAATGCCTTTGCCTGTGCCATGGAGCTGGCGAACAGTACTTCAAATGGCAATTCCTGCTTGGCTATATGCTTGAGGATCTTAAGGATAACGCTACTGTCTTCAACGATCAGAAACTTGGGCATGGGCTGTCCATTTTTATTTGTCTGACTATCAGTGTAGAAGAAGCCAGTCATAGCGCTGGACATCACTAAAGAACTAAACTGACAGCTCCGTGGTCTGATCTGGATCAGCAACCAAACAGCAATGCAGTACCACTTTATTGAGCGCAAGGCCGATTTTGGATACTATGCGCGCGATTTCAGATAACAAGGCAGCGTTATGAATATCGTCGTTTACCCTGGCACTTTTGATCCTATTACCAATGGTCACACCGATCTGGTGGAACGTGCTGCGCGTATGTTCGACCACATTATTCTGGCAGTTGCCGACAACCCTAAGAAAAACCCCATGCTGGACGTCGAAACCCGTGTCGACCTGGCGAAGGATGTATTAGGTCACCTGCACAATGTTGAAGTCGTGGGCTTTTCCAGCCTGCTGGCCGAGTTTGTGCAAGAAAAACAAGCCAATATCATCCTCCGTGGCCTGCGTGCGGTATCTGATTTCGAATACGAATTTCAATTAGCCAATATGAACAGGGTACTGGCCCCTAATGTAGAAAGCATGTTTCTGACTCCGGCAGAAAAGTACTCCTACATTTCCTCTACCCTGGTGAGAGAGATTGCGTCCTTAGGCGGTGATGTCAGCAACTTCGTACATCCGGAAGTTGCTAAAGCCCTGCAGAAGAGCGTGCAAACATAACCTGCTATTGCAGCAGTTAGCCCCTGACGGAGGTATGTCATGGCTCTTATTATTACTGATGAATGCATCAATTGTGATGTATGTGAACCTGAGTGCCCGAACGAAGCGATTTCTGCGGGCGAAGAAATTTACGAAATCGAACCAGCAAAATGCACCGAGTGTGTTGGCCACTACGATGAGCCCCAGTGCCAGCTGGTATGTCCGGTTGATTGTATCCCTCAGGATGACAACAACATGGAAACCCAGGAAGAACTGGAAGCTAAATACGAACTGCTGACAGGCAAAAAAATCGCCTGATCGCAGCTCCGACAAAAACCCCTGCTTCGCAAGAATCAGGGGTTTTTTATTGCTTGTGCTTATTTCCCCAACCCGAATTTACATCACTGAGTTGTTTTCCGAAGCAGCAACAGGATGTTGCGGTAGGATCAAAAGCACAAGGACGTGCCTCTGATCTGGCGGATGGAAAAGAACTGAGTGATATAAATTCATTGTTCCAACCAAGTGATGGTCAATAGCTTGAACCATTGCGGTACCTTGCCCAAACTAGCGGCTATCCAATCGAAGGAATCCTCACCATGTTGAAACGCACACTGCTATTACTCAGCAGCAGCTTGATTATTGCCTGCAGCCAATCACCAACAACAAGCTCGCCACAACAAACAGATAATCAACCTAAGCCAACTCAAGCGGCCATCGCCAGTGCACACCCACTGTCAACGCAAGCCGGTATGGATATCCTGAATCAGGGTGGCAATGCTTTCGACGCTGCCATTGCAGTGGCAGCAAGTCTTGGTGTGGTTGAGCCATACAGCGCTGGCATTGGTGGCGGTGGTTTTTGGCTGATCTACGAGGCAGAAAAGGACAAATATACTTTTATCGATGCTCGCGAGATGGCACCTGCTGCAGCACATAAAGATTACTATCTCGATAAAGACGGCAAAGTGAATCGTGATAAAGCAGTGAATGGTCCAACAGCCGCAGCGATTCCCGGTCAGGCAGCTGCCTTTGCCCATCTGGCGGAAAACTATGGTGAACTACCATTATCAACTTCCTTGGCAGCGTCCATTGAGCAAGCCAAAGAAGGCTTTCCGGTCTACGAACACTATCGCAAGCTGATGGGCTTTCGCCTGAAAAATGTTCGTCGCTATGCCAATAGCCGTGAAATCCTGTTGGAAGATGGTGAAATTCCGGAAGTCGGCTACATCGTCAAACAGCCAGATCTGGCCAATACCTTGCAAGCCGTCGCGGACAATGGATTCGACGGCTTCTATAAAGGACAGGTCGCGAAGAAACTGGTTGAAGCTATTCAGACTGACGGCGGTGATTGGACGCTTCAGGATTTAGCAAACTACAAAGTGATCGAACGTGAGCCAATTCGTCTACAGTTCGGTGACTACGACGTGATCAGTGCACCACCGCCGTCTTCCGGTGGAATCGCCATCGCTCAAATGCTGAAGATGCTGGCACAGGGTTCTCTGCCTGACTGGAAATCATTAAACAGCGTTGACCAGACACACTTGCTGACTGAAGTCATGCGCCGGGCGTATAAAGATCGTGCCGAATACCTCGGCGATCCGGATTATTTCGACGTCCCCTTTGCCGAACTGCTTTCCGATACCAGAGCCAAAAATTGGGCAGCCAGTATCGATATGCAACAAGCAACACCAAGCTTAAGCCTGAATGGCGTTAAAAACCTGCAGGAAGGTTTCCACACAACCCATCTGTCGGTTATCGACCAACAGGGCAATATGGTTTCCGCCACCCTGAGTATCAACCTGCCGTTCGGCTCAGCTTATACAGCAAACGGTACCGGCGTATTGCTGAATAACGAAATGGACGATTTTTCCGCCAAGCCGGGCGAACCTAATGCTTATGGTCTGGTAGGAAATGAAGCAAATGCCATTGCACCGGGTAAACGCCCGCTATCGAGCATGTCGCCCAGTATCGTCAATACCGAAAACTCAACCGCCATTATCGGTACACCTGGAGGCAGCCGGATAATTACCATGGTATTCCTCGGCACGCTGGAGCATATGCAAAACAAACCTGTTGAAGATTGGGTATCGCGCAAGCGTTTCCATCACCAGTATTTGCCGGATGTTATTCAACATGAGCCTGATACGTTCACAGACAGAGAACAGGTTGCTCTGTTGCAACGAGGCCACCAGCTGAAAAATATTGGCCGCCAATACGGTAATATGCAGGCTATTTTATGGGATAAACAATCCGGCAAAGTTACCGCTGCATCTGACCCACGCGGTTATGGGCAGTCCCAGGTGAGTGAAACAGCGCAATAAAGGAAATCCGGTGTTCACGTTTTATCTGAAGAAAGCAATTGGCATGATGTTGATGCCAATTCCTCTGACCATATGTGGGCTGATTCTCGGCCTGCTATTGCTGCGTCGCTACCCTGCGTATGGAAAGTCGCTGATTGCAGCCTCAGCCTTATTTCTCGGACTGACCAGCTGGCATCCTGTGGCCAATCATCTGCTAAAGCCGTTTGAAAACGACTACCCGGCATTTGACCTGCAACAACCGGTTGCTGCGGTTGTCGTGCTTGGCGGTTGCCACAGCAGTTCAGACAATCGTCCTCCCGCTTCACAGCTGTGTGGCACCTCTTTGCACCGCCTGCAGGAGGGATTGAGAATTCTGCAATCTAACCCATCTGCATGGTTATTTGTTTCCGGTTTCAATGGCTCAGATAAGCGCTCCCACGCTGACGTTAGCCGGGAAGTGGCCATCGCTTTAGGTGTTGCTTCGGAACGCATTAAAACCTTTGCAGAAGCACGAGATACACAAGAAGAAGCTGAGTTGATGGCACCCCATCTGGGCAACAAGGCCTTTGCGCTGGTTAGCGAAGCATCCCACTTGCCACGGGCAATCACCTTCTTTGAAAAGCAAGGGCTGAAACCCATCCCTGCTCCGGCAGTTTGGCTTGCTGGTAGTAATAGTAACTGGAGAGTAGATGCCAGCGCCCAAAGGAAAAGTGAGCGGGCGTTTTATGAAGGATTGGGAACCTTATGGCAACACCTCAAAGAATGATGCCTGGAGTACAAAATAAAAAGGCCGCGTATAGCGGCCTTTTTATTTCAACCAAGTGCTGCAATTAACCTCAGAACATATAGCTGATGTTCAGATCGGCAGTGCCGATGGTTGATTTGTAGGTTTCATCTTCAAGTGAATAACGCGTGTACTCAACACCTATTCGCAGGTCGCGAGTTACAAACTTTTCAACACCGGCACCAAACAGGAATCCGGTACCGGAGAAAGACGAGCCTCCAGCGGCAGGCTTACGATCTGCGCTCCAGGAATGCATACCCAATTTACCCATAAAGTCCAATCCCCAGAAAGCGCGCTTACCGAAGCGGCTGGAAATCTGAATCGAAGATAATGAATCCTCAACCTGAGCGGCACCGGTTCCGATCTTCTGAGTACCCAGAGTGCGATAGCCTAACAACACGTCAAAGCGGCTTGAATCCGACAGTGCAAAGTGAGTTCCGAGGTAAAAACCACCAGATGCCGCATCCGAAGTTTGTGAGCGAGCAGTTTCATCGTATGAGCTGATACCTGCGCTCAGCATCGCAAAATGGCGAATGCGCTTGCCTTCACCTTCTTCAAGGTTGCCAACCTCATTATCAATTTTGCCGCAGCCTAAGCAGCGCACAAATGCAGCCTGTAATGGCGTAACAACCAACGCTTCTGCGGCCTCGTCAGCATTGCCACCCAGCAAGGTGAACGGCAGCGTCGCGCCATAAACCAAGGCACCACCCTGAGATAAAACGAAGTACAGTGGTCGGGCCAGAACCGCGTCGATGATCATCGCACCGGCACTGGGTTTTTCCTTGATGGTTTCAGCAGAAGTAATACTCCCTGAAAGCAGCAACAGGGTTGCCATCATCACAGGGACGGATTTTTTTAAAGCCGCCAGTAATCGCATCATTCGTCCTCTTATTCTGCGTACGCAATTACAGCCGACTATAACAGCCAAGTCTCGCTGCGTCACGGCTGGCTGCTGGAGATTTTCAGCCAAATCAACAGACTATATCGATGAATTAATCTAACGCTGACACTTCGGGCAATAGACAGTTGCACGTTGACCCTGACGGATTTCTTTCAGGGTTGAACCACAATGCAGGCAACTTTCGCCCCCACGGCCATACACCAGCAGTTCCTGAGCAAAGTAGCCCGGCTTACCGTCGCCACCAACAAAATCTTTCAGCGTGGTGCCCCCTTGGGCGATTGCTTGTTCAAGAACCAGTTTTATACAAGCGACTAACTTTTCATAACGCGCTTTACTCACCTTCCCAGCCGCACAAGTCGGACGAATGCCCGCCATAAACAGACTTTCATTGGCGTAAATATTACCAACACCGACGACAACCTTGCCGTCCATAATAAATTGCTTAATCGCCTGGGATTTACCGCAACTGCGTTGAAATAAATAATCCACATCAAACGCTTCGGACAAGGGTTCTGGCCCAAGGTGATCGAGGTGTTCACTCTCAGTGGCATCCGGTGCTTGCCACAACAACGCACCAAAACGGCGAGGATCGTGATAGCGCAGGATCTTGCCATTCGATAATAGCCAGTCGATGTGGTCGTGTTTGGCGACCGGCTCGTCATCCTCAACCAGTCTTAGAGAGCCAGACATGCCCAGGTGCCAGATCGCCGTTCCCACATCGGTTTCCACAAGAATATATTTTGCCCGACGACTGAGTTTGCGGATTTTCTGCCCTTCCAATAACTGAACAGAGGGCTCAACCGGCCATCGAAGTTTGGGCTGACGAACAGTAACCTGCTCGATTGTGATGTTTTCTAACCAGGGTTCAATACCCCGTAATGTCGTTTCAACCTCTGGTAACTCTGGCACGCTGACTCTCCCAAAACCCAAATTTCAGACATAAAAAAACCCGACCAGAGCCGGGTTTTCTTACAACACTCTTCATAACAAAGAGCTGCGCAGTAAAAAGAAACTTACTTAATTTTAGCTTCTTTGTACATTACGTGCTTGCGAATGGTTGGATCAAATTTTTTGATCTCCATTTTCTCAGGCATAGTGCGCTTGTTTTTGTCGGTTGTGTAGAAGTGACCGGTACCGGCACTTGAAACCAGACGAATCTTATCACGTGGCATAACAGGCCTCCTTAAACTTTCTCACCGCGAGCGCGGATTTCGGCCAGAACAGCATCGATACCTTTCTTATCGATGATGCGCATGCCTTTAGTGGTTACACGCAGACGTACGAAACGCTTTTCGCTCTCTACCCAGAAGCGGTGGTACTGCAGGTTAGGCAGAAAACGGCGCTTGGTTTTGATGTTTGAGTGGGAAACGTTATTCCCTGTTACAGGACGCTTACCTGTAACCTGACAAACCTTAGACATTGAATTAGCCCCGATTTAACTGTATCGAACAAATGAAAAATTCGTTACAACCGTGGGCGAGTCGGCCGAAATTCGGCTTCAGACAAGTGCCCTGGCTGAAAAGAGTTGCGCTTTATACCAAAAGGATTATGCCCAGGCAAGCGAAAGCTGGATTTTGGATGATTTTTCGGCGTTTTTGTCACTATCTGACACCCTCTTTCCTCAACCATGGTGTCTCTTTCATAATTCGGCAGGATTTACTTTTCGCAGCAGCAACAGGATGTTGCGGAAGCATCAAGGGCCATGGATGGCCCACTGATGCGGCGATAGAAAAGTAAATGCTGGCGAATTTTGTATTTATAACCAGCCTCGCTCAGCAAACGACACACAATAACCATCCCCCACCACCAGGTGATCCAAAACCCGGATATCCATCAAACCGAATGCCTCGGCCAGACGGTCGGTAATTGCTCTGTCTGAACGACTGGGCTCGGCGACACCAGATGGATGATTGTGAGCCAGAATCACAGCGGCGGCACCAACAGACAGCGCCTGCTTCACCACTTCGCGCGGGTAAACCGCTGCACCATCCAAAGTACCGTGAAACAACTCCTGATATCGAATCACGCGATGCTGGTTATCAAGAAACAAACACGCAAATACTTCATGAGAGCGATCACGCAGTTGCGATAATAAATAACGCTGAGTGAGCTGCGGGCTGGTAAGGGCATCGCCGCGTTCTAACTCCTGAGCCAGATGACGCTTCGCCATTTCTAACACCGCCTGTAACTGAGCGAACTTAGCGCTGCCCAATCCATGGGACTGACAGAAGGTATTCAGGTCCGCCGTAAGCAACGACCTGAGATTGCCAAAGTCTGACAGCAGCTCCCGCGCCAGATCAACAGCACTCTTCCCTTTAACACCGGTACGCAGAAAAATTGCCAGCAGCTCAGCGTCTGATAAAACCTGAGCACCATGGGTTAACAACTTCTCCCGCGGCCGTTCCATTTCCGGCCAATCACTGATTGCCATACCTACCTCCCTGTAGGCCACTGACTGATATATACTCGCCTCATTCTAATCAGCGTGAAGAAACACATGCAACAACTGACCAACAAACGCATCCTGCTAGGCATTACTGGCGGTATTGCTGCTTACAAATCCGCTGAACTGGTTCGCAGCCTGAAAAAAGCAGGAGCCGATGTTCGCGTCGTAATGACCAGCGGTGCCATGGAATTTATCACTCCACTGACACTGCAGGCTCTGTCAGGTAATCCGGTACATCATGCGTTACTCGACCCGGAAGCTGAAGCTGGTATGGGACACATTGAGCTGGCAAAGTGGGCCGATCTGCTGCTGATTGCTCCGGCATCCGCTAACTTTATTGCCCGGCTGTCTCAGGGTCTGGGAGATGACCTGCTGACCACCGTCTGTCTGGCAACCGAAGCGCCCATGGCCCTGGCGCCTGCAATGAACCAGGCAATGTGGAAAGACGGCACCACACAGCAGAATATTGAACGCTTACAAAACGTCAAAGGTAAGAGTCTGCACATTTTTGGCCCGGATGCTGGCGAACAAGCCTGTGGCGATGTCGGCCCGGGAAGAATGCTCGACCCGGATCTGATTGCCGCACATTGTGCCGATCTGTTTGAGTCAGGCCTGCTGGCGGGGATCAATCTGGTCGTAACCGCCGGACCTACCCGTGAAGCACTGGATCCGGTTCGGTATATCAGCAACCACAGTTCCGGCAAGATGGGTTATGCCATCGCAGAAGCTGCCAGAGAAGCAGGCGCCCGGGTGACGCTGATCACCGGCCCGGTAAATATCTCAGCCCCGGAAAGAGTCAATGTCGAGTGCGTATCCAGTGCCAGAGAGATGCTTGAATCCTCATTAGAGCAGTTACCGCAGTGTCAGATATTTATTGCCGCTGCCGCAGTCGCTGACTATCGCCCGCTGAACATTGCCAATCAGAAAATTAAAAAATCGGGCGACACCATTGAACTTAAAATGGTGAAAAACCCGGATGTGGTTGCCACAATTGCACAACACGAACAACGGCCATTTACAGTTGGCTTTGCTGCCGAAACCCAGGATGTGGAAGACTACGCGCGCGGCAAACTGGAAAAGAAAAACCTCGATATGATTGTCGCCAACGATGTTTCCCGCACGGACATAGGTTTTAACAGCGATGAAAATGCTGCAACCGCCATTTGGCCAGAAGGCCAGCAAGCGTTCGCCGCCATGAGCAAAACGACTCTGGCACGACAACTGATTGATCTGATAGCGCAGCGCTACCAGCAATACACCGATTTATCACGCACAAACGAAGATTAAATTCATGCAAAAGTTACAAGTAAAAGTTCTGGACTCCCGCATTGGTAACGAGATCCCGATGCCTGAATATGCCACTACAGGCTCGGCAGGCCTTGATCTGCGTGCCTGTCTTGATGCCCCTTTGACTCTGCACCCGGGTGAAACTCAGTTAATCCGCACGGGTCTGTCGATCTATATCGAAGATCCATCTTTGGCAGCCATGCTGTTGCCACGCTCAGGCCTGGGCCACAAACACGGCATTGTTCTGGGTAATCTGGTTGGCTTAATCGACTCAGACTATCAGGGTGAACTGATGGTCAGCTGCTGGAACCGTGGCAAAGACAGTTTCACCATCGAAATTGGCGAGCGCCTGGCGCAAATGGTACTGGTACCGGTTGTTCAGGCTGAATTTGAATTCGTTGAAGAGTTTCAGCAGACTGAGCGCGGCGCCGGTGGTTTTGGTCACTCCGGCCGACAGTAATAACTCAGCGGAAGTGATTCACAACCCTAGCTATACTCACAAATAATAAACCTTCGAAGGGAAGCAGGATGACGACTGAAGTACGCCGGCCCAAACGCACGATACTGATGTACAGCCGAATAACGATCTGGTTAGCGCTGTTATTTATTTCCGGCGGGTTAGCGTTCCAAAGCTTACAGGTCAACCTGTTTACTCAATCTGAAGTCGATAGCGCCTTTGCCAAAGCCATGGCCGGGCAAATGGCGCACGCGTTAAAAACGCAATTGAAAGATACCCAACAGCTGCAAACAGCCGCCAGCCAACACCCTCGCACACTAGCAGCCCTGATGGGAGAAGATCCCGCCTGGAAGTCCACGCTCAAACAATTTATGCCTGGAGCCTATCGAGTCCACCTCTATCAGCGCCATGAAGCAATGGGGTTGCAGGCGAGCATGGGCTTTGCCGTGCAACAGGTAGTCAGCCGCACCTTACGTGGCAGCCAGATGAAACTGGAAGCGGTAATGCGCAACAAGAAACAGCAGTTCTTCTGGGCATCGGCGATTCGCGACGAAAATCAGAAAATTGTTGGCGTTTTGCTGGTTGAATATGGCGAGCACTGGCTCAAACAATTCCGCTCAGGCGCGAACGACCAGCTGGGTCAGGTCATCGTCAACCAATATATCGACGAAGATCGCAGCAAAGGTTTCGAGATTTTTCGCTTCGGCAATGGCGCAGAAAAAACCGGTGCCATTGTTACTAAGTCGATTAATGATTTCTGGTATCTGACGTATATTCCGGCAGACGAAAGGCCACAACTGGCGTTAATGCCATTGGTCACGTCGTGGATTGTGGTTTTAGTCGCCACACTCGGCAGCTTGTTTGTGATCGTTTATCTGCAGAAGAAGGCACTGCAACAAAATCAGCTGCAATTACTGACCTACGTGCGCAATTTGAGCCGCAAAGGTAGCAATAATTTCCCTGAGTTCTCGCTGCAGATATTTTTTGATATTGCCCAACATATGGAGCACTTGTTGAAAACAGCCCGACCTGCCAGTGCTGAATCCAACAACTCAAAACAAGAACGTGAAAAGCAGGAAATTTCTCTGGAGCAACCCCAGAGAAAGACTCAATCAGCCAGCTCAATGACGGCAAACACCGCATCAGAGAGCCTGCCCGGCATGGAGGTGGAAGAAGTTGAGCAGGAACAAGTTCCGGAAATTTCTCAGTCCATTTTCCGCGCTTACGACATCCGTGGCATTGTTGGTCAGGACCTGACAACCGAGGTTGTGTACTGGATTGGCCGCTCTCTCGGTGCCGAAGTGCAGCAGCGTGGCTTCACCAAAATCAACATCGCCTGGGATGGCCGCCCATCCAGCCCTGAACTGGCGGAATCGCTGGAGAAAGGCATAAACGAAAGTGGTTGTCATGCCATCCGCCTTGGCGCACAACCAACCGGCCTGCTGTACTTCGCCACACACGAATTAGACAGCAACTGCGGTGTCGTCATCACCGGCAGCCATAACCCATCCGAGTTTAACGGCCTGAAGATTGTTATCGACAAACAAACTCTGGCTCAGGAAGAGCTTATGGCTCTCTACCACCGCATCGCCCGTGGCGATCTGCCCAAAGGCGAAGGTGACACCGAAGAACGGCACCTTGAACAAGCTTACCTTGAGCGCATCGAAGGTGATGTGCAGATCAGCCGTGATCTGAAGATCGTAATTGATGCCGGCAACGGCATCGCCGGACCTGCCGCCAAACAACTGATGGAAATGCTAAATATCGAATGCATCGCGCTATATTGTGATGTCGACGGCAGCTTCCCAAACCATCACCCGGATCCGAGCCAGCCACATAACCTTGCCGACCTGCAACAAGCCGTTATCGACAATCAGGCCGATCTGGGCCTGGCGTTTGATGGCGATGGCGACCGTGTTGCGCTGGTCGACAATACCGGCAAGATCATCTGGCCAGATCGTCTGCTGATGTTATTAATCGAAGATATCCTGCCCCGTAATCCAGGCAAAGACGTGTTATTTGATGTGAAGTCTTCACGTCATCTGACACCGCTGATTAACCGCAATGGCGGTCGCCCGGGCATGTGGAAAACCGGCCACTCGCTGATGAAAAAGCGCATGAAAGAAACCAACGCTATTATTGGTGGTGAGTTCAGCGGTCATTTCTACATCCAGGATCGCTGGTACGGTTTTGACGATGGCCTCTATACTGCTGTGCGCTTACTGGAAATTATCAGCTTCCAGAGCCGAACCACCGCAGAGTTGTTTGCCCGCTTACCGGAAGACGTCAGCACACCGGAAATCACCATCAGTACAACGGATACCCGTAAATTCGAAATTCTGAAAACCCTGAGCAAAGACCAGCAGTTAACTGCCGACGCAAGGGTATTTACCACCGATGGCCTGCGTATAGAGTTTAATGATGGCTGGGGCCTGATACGCCCTTCCAATACCACCCCTAAGCTGACGCTGCGCTTTGCTGGTAACGACCAGCAAGCAATCGAACGAATACAGCAGAGAATGAAGCAAGCACTTACCCTGCACGCACCGGATTTGCAGGTTCCTTTCTGATGTAACAGCGTGGATTCCTAGAACTTGCAGACGCTTTCACGCTATAATCGCGCTCACTGAAAACCGGCCACCAGGCCGGTTTTGTTTGTCGGACGCACACCTTTTTACGGAGCCCCTGATGCCATTACCACGCAAAGCTGCCATGCACACAGCCAACATCCTCAGTGAAGCATTGCCTTACCTGCAACGTTTTGTGGGGAAAACCATCGTGGTGAAATATGGCGGCAATGCCATGATCGACGAAGAGCTGAAAAACAGCTTTGCCCGCGACATGGTGATGCTGAAGCTGATTGGCATTAACCCAATTGTTGTTCACGGTGGCGGCCCGCAAATTGGTGAATTACTCGACAAACTGAACATCGAAAGCCGCTTTGTTAACGGCATGCGTGTCACCACCACAGAAACCATGGATGTTGTTGAGATGGTACTGGGTGGCCTGGTCAACAAAGACATCGTGAATCTGATTAACCAGAATGGCGGTAAAGCTCTGGGCCTGACCGGTAAAGATGGTCAGTTACTGCACGCTAAAAAGCTGAAAGTTACCCAAAGCTCCCCGGAAATGCAGAAACCGGAAATCATTGATATCGGCCACGTTGGTGAAGTTGAGCACATCAACACTCAGGTTCTGGATATGCTGACTCAGAGCGACTTTATCCCGGTTATTGCTCCGATTGGTGTTGGCCAGGACGGCGCCTCCTACAACATCAACGCCGACCTGGTAGCCGGTAAAGTTGCCGAAGTATTGCAGGCGGAAAAACTGATTCTACTGACCAATATCGAAGGCCTGATGGATAAGGAAGGCCAGATCCTCACCGGACTGACAACCGAGCAAGTTGATGACCTGATTGCTGATGGCACCATTTACGGTGGCATGCTGCCGAAAATCCAGTGCGCTCTGGACGCAGTTCACGCCGGTGTAACCAGCGCACATATTATCGACGGCCGGGTGTCACACTCGACGCTATTAGAATTATTCACCGACGAAGGCGTCGGCACCCTGATTACTAACGCTCGCGCTTAATCAGGCAAGGACACACAATGACAGAAAACGCTGAAAAAATTTCCCGACGCGACCAGATTCTGCAAGCGCTGGCACATATGCTGGAGACCAACCCGGGCGCCCGCATTACCACCGCCAGCCTGGCCAAAGCGGTTGGTGTATCGGAAGCGGCACTGTACCGCCACTTCCCCAGCAAAGCCAAGATGTTCGAAGGATTAATCAGTTTTATTGAAGAAACCGTTTTCAGCCGGATTAATTTAATTCTGCAGGAAATCAACGAAGCGGATCAGCGCTGCGAAAAGACTCTGACGCTAGTGCTGACCTTTGCTGAAAAGAACCCAGGCATGTGCCGGTTATTATCGGGCGATGCCCTGGCCGGGGAAACCGAACGATTACGCCAGCGTATTCAGCAGTTCTTTGAACGCATTGAGACTCAACTGAAACAGATCCTGCGCGAAGCAGAGATGCGCGAAGGCCTGGTGCCGACACAGACTATCAGCGCCGAAGCCAATATGCTGACTGCCCTTCTGGAAGGTCGCATCCGCCAGTACGTGCGTACGGAGTTTGCTGCCAAACCAACCCAATACTGGGATGAACAATGGCCGCTAATCAGCTCTACCCTGCTGCGCCAAAAGAATCTCGGCTGACAGCCGTTCAGAAGCGAGCATAAAAAAACCGCCTGATGGCGGTTTTTTTATGCTCTGTTGCTCAGCAACGGGATGGAAGATTACTTCACAACACTCAGCGATGGTCGGCCTGAGGATTTCTTCGGCGGCTCATCATCCGGTTTTGGCGGCTCCGGAGGCTGATTCGGATCAGGCGCACCTGCTTCCGAACCAAACACCATACCCTGACCATTTTCCCGTGCATAAATCGCCAGAATCGCAACAATCGGCACGTATACTTCCATCGGCACGCCACCAAAGCGGGCACTGAAGGACAAACCATCCTGATTAATCAGCAGGTTCTGAACCGCACTTGGGCTGACGTTCAGTACGATCTGGCCATTGTTAACGTAATCCTGCGGCACCTGAACGCCCTGAATGCCGGCATCCACTAACACATAGGGTGTGCAGTGGTTATCGAGTATCCATTCGTTCAACGCCCGCATCAGATACGGACGGCTGGGTGTCATATTGTTTTCCATCAGTCGCGCATCTCACGCTCAGCTTCAGATAAGCTGGCCTGGAAAGATTCGCGTTCAAACAGACGCTCCATATAGCTCAGCAGTGGCTTGCACTGCTTCTCTGGCAACTCAATACCCAGAGCAGGCAAACGCCACAGGATAGGTGCTACACAGCAATCGACCAGAGAGAAGTCTTCGCTCATGAAGTAAGGCATATCAGCGAAAATCGGCGCAATCGCAATCAGACTTTCAGTAAGTTCTTTACGAGCGACATCCGCGTCTTTGTCAGAACCCCACTGAACGGTTTCGATCAGCTTGGCCCAGTCTTTTTCGATGCGGTTAATCCACAGACGGCTTTGCGCGCGAGCAACCGGATAAACCGGCAACAGCGGCGGATGCGGGAAACGCTCATCGAGGTATTCCATCATCACATTGGCGTCGTACAACACCAGATCACGGTCAACCAGAGTTGGCAGCGAGTTGTATGGATTCAGGCTGGCCAGATCTTCAGGCTTGTTGTCCGGATCCACATCATGGATCTCAACGGCAACCCCTTTTTCCGCCAGTACAATACGTACGCGATGACTGTAATGATCAGACGCATCTGAATAAAACGTCATGGAAGAGCGCTTGGCTACAACTCCCATATTTTCCTCACTTTTCTCAGTAAACCTAAAAACTTCAATATTCTATAAACAACAACAGCCCGACCGCAAAAACGGCCGGGCTTTAGCATGTTTTCCTGAAGCGTGTTACTTAACGTCGCGCCAGAATTCTTTGTTCAGCATGTAAACCGGTACAAAGAAGATTGCCAGGAACAACAGTACCCACCAACCCAGACGCTGACGCTCAACAGCAATTGGTTCAGCAACATAGGTCAGGAAGTTCACCAGGTCGAATACCAGACGATCGTATTCTTTTGGTGTCAGAGTGCCCTCTTCTGCCAGATATAATACACCGTCTTTTTCTTCAGTGATTTCCTGGCCAGTCAGTGTGTCATAACCCACAGCAACCTGAGCAGTACCTTTCACCTGACGACCCTGCAGGCCAGCCAGAACGTGTGGCATACCAACGTCTTTGAATACGGCGTTGTTAACACCCCAAGGACGGCTTGGATCTTCGTAGAAGCTGCGCAGGTAAGTGTACAACCAGTCAGGACGACGTACACGAGCAACCAGAGTCAGATCCGGAGGTGTTGCACCGAACCATACTTTGCCATCTTCAGGACGCATCGCGTTGGTCATCAGGGAGCCGATTTTAGTATCAGGGAAAACCAGGTTTTCCATCATCAGCTCTTCCGGGATATCCAGGTCTTTTGCAACACGGTTATAACGTGAGTGCTCCAGAGAGTGACAACCCATGCAGTAGTTCATGTAAACCTGGGCACCACGTTGCAGAGACGCTTTGTCGTACAGGTCAGTTTTGTGCTCATCCAGGTGGATGTTAGAACCGCCAGCGGCAATAGCTAATGCCGGAACCATAGCAGCAATTAATGCGAATAATTTTTTCATGCTTAGTGGCCTCCTGTTACACGCTCTGGCACTGGTTTGGTTTTTTCCATACGAGTCCAGATTGGCATCGTCAGGAAGAAGGCGAAGTAGAAGATAGTTGCTAATACCGCCACAGTACCGTTAGAGAACAGACCCAGGAAGTAACCACTTGCAGGCTGAGTGCCTAACCAGGTCAGGATCAGGAATACCACACCAAATACCGGCAGCAGGATCTTGCTTGCCAGGCCTTTGTAACGCCAGCTGCGCACAGGGCTCTTATCCAGCCAAGGCAGAACGAACAGAATCGCAATCGCCGCACCCATCGCAACAACACCTAACAGCTTGTCAGGAACCGCACGCAGAATGGTGTAGAACGCACCGAAGTACCATACCGGAGCAATGTGCTCTGGCGTCTTCAGGCCGTTAGCTGGCTCGAAGTTCGGGTATTCCAGCATGAAACCGTTACCTTCCGGGAAGAAGAACATCACGCTACAGAACACCATCAGGAATACCACAATTCCGACCATGTCGTGCACGGTGTAGTAAGGGTGGAACGGAATACCGTCTAATGGCTTACCGTTCTCATCAGTGTGCTTTTTAATATCAACGCCGTCCGGGTTGTTAGAACCCACTTCGTGCAGCGCCAACAAGTGCAATACAACCAGACCAACAATAACCAGTGGCAATGCAATCACGTGCAGAGCGAAGAAACGGTTCAGAGTCGCGCCAGAAATCAGGAAGTCACCACGAATCCAGGTAGTCAGGTCATCACCAATAACCGGAATAGCACCAAACAGGGAAATGATTACCTGCGCACCCCAGTAAGACATCTGACCCCAAGGCAGTACGTAGCCCATGAAGGCTTCAGCCATCAGCAACAGGTAGATCAGCATACCGAAGATCCAGATCAGCTCACGTGGCTTCTGGTAGGATCCGTACAGCAGCGCACGCATCATGTGCAGATATACCGCAACGAAGAAGAAGGTAGCACCGGTAGAATGCAGGTAACGAATTAACCAACCCCATTCAACATCACGCATGATGTATTCAACAGACGCGAATGCCGCATCAGCGCTTGGAGTGAAGTTCATGGTCAGCCAGATACCAGACAGAATCTGGTTAACCAGCATTAACATAGAGATTACGCCGAAGAAGTACCAGAAGTTGAAGTTCTTCGGAGCATAGTACTTAGACATATGCTTTTCGTAGGTCTGGGTAACCGGCAGGCGGTCATCAATCCAGCCCATCAGGGTGTTCTGTTGCTTGCTCATTAAGCATTCTCCTCATCAACGCCAATAATCAAGGTGTCACCATCAAATGAGTAAGGAGGCACAATCAGGTTATCTGCAGCTGGAGAGCCGTTGTATACACGACCCGACAAGTCAAAACGGGAACCGTGGCATGGGCAGTAGAAACCACCTTTCCAGTCAGCATCAAATGGCTCTGGTTTTACTTCAGCGAAGTATTTTGGTGCACAACCCAGGTGTGTACATACACCCTCAAGAACAATCAGGTCAGGCTTGCGGGAACGGTTGATATTGTCCGCGTAAGCTGGTTGTTGTGCTTTGTTGTTGTTGTCCGGATCTTTCAGTCGGCTGTTCAGAGACGGCAGCAGTGCCAGAGTCTCTTCGGTACGACGAGCAATATAAACTGGCTTACCACGCCATTCGGCAGTCAGCATTGCACCTGGTTCGATTTTACTTACGTCAACTTTTGCCGGAGCACCCGCTGCCTTCGCTTTTTCACTTGGATTCCAAGATTTCACGAAGGGTACTGCGACAAATCCCGCACCGACAGCACCGACAGCAGCAGTCGCGCCTACGAGCAGAGTGCGTCGACTCTTATTCACGCCGTCTTGACTCATTACCATCTTCTCCCATCAAAAAAAATCTTATGTTGCCGACCGAGGACTGTAATATTGTTCACTTTTTGAACAGACCACGCAGAGCAAACAGAGCGGCGCACATACTAAAGAAAAGAGACCGCTGAGACAACTCAAAAACCCATGATTCATGGGGTTTTCAGGCATAAAAAAAGCGTCCATTGACATAAGCCAAGGGACGCTTTCTTTGTTCTCCATATTCCAGCGATGGAATACGAGTTGCGAATTAACGCTTGGAGAATTGTGGCTTCTTACGTGCTTTACGCAGACCCACTTTCTTACGCTCAACTTCACGAGCATCACGAGTTACATAACCCGCAGCACGCAGAGAAGGACGCAGAGTTTCATCGTATTGCATCAGGGCACGAGTGATACCGTGACGGATAGCACCCGCCTGACCGTTACCACCACCGCCGTTAACATTTACGATAACGTCGAATTTTTCTAAGTTTTCAGTCAGTTCTAATGGTTGACGAACAACCATACGAGCAGTTTCACGACCGAAGTAAACATCCAGAGGACGCTTGTTTACGATGATGCTGCCAGTACCTGGACGTAAGAAAACACGTGCAGTAGAAGTCTTACGACGACCAGTACCGTAGTATTGTGCTGCCATGATCTTATCCTACTTTCAGTTCTTGTGGCTGTTGCGCTGCATGTGGATGCTCGCTACCAGCGTAAACTTTCATTTTCTTGAACATAGCACGACCCAGAGGGTTCTTAGGCAGCATGCCTTTAACAGCCAGTTCAATTACTTGTTCCGGTTTGTGGTCAATCAGCTTGTCAAAAGAGATAGACTTCAGACCACCAGGGTAACCAGTGTGACGGTGATACATTTTATCACTGCCTTTATTACCAGTTACTTTCACTTTGTCTGCGTTGATTACAACAATGTAATCGCCAGTGTCCACGTGTGGAGTGTATTCCGGCTTGTGCTTGCCTCTCAAATGGCGAGCAACCTCAGTAGCCAGACGACCCAGCGTTTGCTCAGCTGCATCAACTACAAACCATTCACGTTTTACGGTTTCGGGTTTTGCGCTGTAAGTTTTCATCAATTTCTCGCCTTCAAGGGCAGGTTGATTCGAAAAGAGGGCGGCATTCTATAGGAAGGATTTGTCATTAGCAAGCAATATTCTTGTAAGATTTCGAATATTACTGAAGACGTTTTTTTCGCCCGGAAAACCCGCCATTTTTACCGTCTGACGGGCTCTCACAGGAGGTTAATAATGCTCTGGTTCGCGAAATTTAACCAAACCATAAATTAGTGTCAGTAAAGTCACCATGATATCCAACAGGATAGCCAGTGCCATCATCGTCGATGTGCTTTCACTCTGATCGTAGCCAACCACCTGACCGACGTAAAACCCAGCGGCGCTAACAACAAAACCAATCAGAATACAGGCAACCAGAAAATAGCCTTTACCATCATCCAGAGTCAGACTCTCATCCAACACCTTTTGCTGCAGCAAATAATACGCCGCAAAACAGACCGCCCCCGCAGCCCCCATACTTACAATAAAGAAAGCAATCATAACCTTTGATCCGATAATTATTTTCCTAGAGCAAGCCTAGTTCAAAAGTATTCGGTCGCAAGTTAAGGGGAAGATAATCAACAAGGCCTTATCAGTAATTTTCTTAGCAGGGACAGGATGTCCCGGTAGAATCCCAGGCATAAGGATGTGCCTGGGATTCGGCGGCTGAAAACTACTGAAAAGAGACTTGTCTGTATCAGATGCTAGTGCTCACGTGTAGCACGGAATTCAATTTCGGGCCAGCGTTCTTCCGTCAGACTGAGGTTTACCCGTGACGTCGCAATGTAGGTCAAATGACCACCACCGTCGATCGCCAGGTTTTCAGAAGCTTTCTTACGGAATTCTTCCAGCTTGCGTTCATCGTCACATTGCAACCAACGCGCGGTATTAACGTTCACCGGCTCGTAGATACATTCCACTTTATATTCATCACGCAGACGCTGCTGTACCACATCAAACTGCAGCACACCCACCGCGCCGAGAATCAAGTCGTTATTATTCAGTGGCTGGAACAGCTGAGTGGCGCCCTCTTCCGATAACTGCTGCAGACCCTTCTGCAACTGTTTCATTTTCAGCGGATCTTTTAAACGTACCCGACGGAACAGCTCCGGTGCGAAGTGTGGAATGCCGGTGAACTGCAATTCTTCACCCTGGGTGAAGGTGTCACCTATCTGAATCGTGCCATGGTTATGCAGACCAATGATCTCACCTGAGATCGCTTCTTCAACATTCGAACGATCACCGGCCAGGAAGGTCACCGCATCCGCCACCTTCACGTCTTTACCCAGGCGCGTATGCTTCATCTTCATACCCTTGGAATAGGTACCCGAGCAGATGCGCATAAAGGCGATACGGTCACGGTGTTTTGGATCCATATTGGCCTGAATCTTAAAGATAAAGCCGGAGAACTTGGCTTCATCAGGCTTAACAACGCGTTGCTTGGTTTCGCGTTCAATCGGTGCTGGCGCCCAATCCACGAAGTAATCCAACATCTCGCGAATACCAAAGTTGGCCAGGGCCGTACCGAAGAATACCGGCGTCATTTCACCGGCCAGATACTGCTCCAGATCGAACTCGTAACTGGCACCACGCACCAGTTCCACTTCGTCGATCAGCTCATCCACCAGCTCGTCACCTAACTCAGCACGGGCTTCGGCTGAGTCGATACCTTTAATCTGCACATCATCCGGTACGACAGACGCCTGCCCAGGCTGAAACAGATGAACGGTATCGGTGTACAGGTTGTATACACCGCGGAACGCTTTACCCATGCCGATTGGCCAGGTTACCGGGGCACACTTAATTTTCAGAACGGTTTCGATCTCATCCAGCACTTCGATGTGATCACGAACCTCACGGTCCATCTTATTAATAAAGGTGAAGATCGGCGTATCACGCAGACGGCAAACGTCCATCAGCTTAATGGTCCGGTCTTCCACACCTTTAGCGCCGTCGATCACCATTAATACCGAGTCCACTGCGGTCAGCGTACGATAAGTATCTTCCGAGAAGTCTTCGTGTCCGGGAGTATCGAGCAGATTAACCATGCGTTCTTTATAAGGGAACTGCATCACCGAGGTGGTAATCGAGATACCACGGTCCTGCTCCATCTGCATCCAGTCAGATGTCGCCATACGGCCAGTCTTTTTACCCTTTACTGTACCCGCCAACTGGATCGCGTTACCCAGCAGTAACAGCTTTTCTGTAATAGTGGTTTTACCCGCATCCGGGTGGGAAATGATACCGAAGGTACGACGTTGGCCAACGTCGGTTTTAAAAGCAGAGGACATGAAACACTCTCAAATCAGGTTAGCAGCACAGCTCTGGGATGCATTTGCTGCGCATTGTCGTTGAATCCATCCCAAAGCTCAAATGCTGCTTAACCTTTAAACAAACTTACTGCTGAGGCACCTCTTTGGCACTCAATGCTTTCAGGAAGCTTTCCAGTGCTTTTACCTCATCACCACCCAGATGCAAGACATGAAGTTTGTCTGACCCCGGCTGGAACAGCGGATCATGACGTCGTACTCCGATTTTTAGTTTTACCGGAATATTGGTCACCCCCATCGCATTGTTGTAAGACACCAGAGTTTCGAGCAAGTCGAAGCGACCGTGATGCATATAAGGCGCAGTGTGGGTTAACTCGCGTAAGCTCGGAGTACGGAACTTACCCACATCAGCTTCGTCATCTGTTACGGCATAAAGCCCCAGATCAGAGTTGGCATAATCCAGATCTGCCAGTCCCAGATTCTCAAATCCACCCTGGGTAAAATTCGGCCCGGAGTGGCAATTCATACAACGCGCCTTGGTGCGAAATACGTGCAGTCCCCACAGCTCACGATCAGACAACTCAATCTCTTGCTTCAGAAAGCGGTCGAATCGGCTATCCGATGAACGTATACGGCGCTGATAAGCAGCCAGTGCTTGAGCAATAATAGGAGGTGTTAGCCGTTCACTGCCGAATGCCTGATGCGTCGCAGCGTTGTAGTCATCAAACTCGCCGGCATCCACTCGTTGTTGTAACTCGGTCAGCGGCAGATTCATTTCAATCGGGTTTTCAATCGGGCCGAGCGCCTGTTGCTCCAGTGTTGCTGCCCGACCATCCCAGAAAAACTGCTGCTGCAAACCGATATTCAGCAGCCCAGGAGTATTACGATTGCCTGTTTGTGCCGCATGGCCGATGGCGGTGGCACGATTATCGTCCCACCCCTGACTCGGAATATGACAACTGGCGCACGACAACATACGGTTAGCAGATAGTCGCGGCTCAAAGAACAAGCGCTGCCCCAGTGACACTTTCAGTTTTTCAGCCTGATCCATATTCGGCAGTGGCGGTAATAACCCCAGAGGCTGCCAGTTAACACCATCATCAACTAAAGGCGCTGGCCAGTCGCGGCTATCTGGTGACTTATATTCCCGACGCAGCTCAGTCAACAAAGCACGCTGTTGGGAAGGCGTCAGATTTTCCGGAATACGAATACGCTCCCCACCAACGGCTTGCCACGCCTTTGCTAATACTGCAGCGCCGATTTGCTCGCCAGACTCATCAACAACCTGGTTATTACGCCAGTCATAAATCATCGGTGCAAACGTTTCACGCTGATCATCCGCATTAATCCAGACAAAATCCGGTGGATTCTGTTGCCATTGTGGAAAGCTCTCAGGGAAGCGCAACTGGCGCAGCTCAGAATATTTTTCACCAGAAGTTTTTATTTCAGAGCTGGTTATCTCAGAGCCAGGCGCAACATCTCCCAATAGTCGCTGTAATTCCGTTCGGGTGGGCAGGCCCCAGGAAGCAGAGCCACACCAGCGCTGTTGATTCAGTTGCGCCAACGAACTGCTCATCTGCTGCTTCGATAACGACTGCGCAAGCTGATGCTCATGCCAGAGATGAACCGCATAATTGAGATTGCGATAAGCACTGTGCGCCGGACTCATATCATCAACACACGCCCACGGAGAGTTACCAAAAGTACGGTTTTGCAATGTTAATACACTGCCGTGCTGATCCAGGCGAAAGAAAGAATTACTCTCGGGGTTATTCTCTCCTAGAAACTCTGACAGCTGTTGCAGGTCAGCAACGTCAGAATGTTTAAGCTGCTGTTGAATTAATGCAAAGTTACGAACCAGCACCAAACGAAATTGTCCGTCATGGTTCTGCAATCGCAGGCGTAAACGATCGACTCCCGTCGTTGCCACACCATCAAGTTTTCCTTGTTGTTCATATAGAGCAACCATCACATCAATCAACTGCTGGCGTTGAATTGCGGATAAAGGTTTAACATCAGCCAGACACAGGGATGACACCAAACAACATGCGGTTAATAGCAGCCCACGGAACAGACTGCGAATACAATAGAAATTTTTCACGGTTTTCTCTCATTAATTTTCTTGCCAGAACAATTCAACGCGTTCTGGTAGTGGCAATAATTGCCCACTGATTTCTTTTAATTTTTTTGTATTTATTAATTCGTCGGCATCAGGCTGTGCAGAATCCTGCTCTAGTGAGCTCCACTGTCTCAGCCACTGTCCGTCATCCTTCGCCAGATCACTTTGAATCAATGCACGAAGTTTTAAATGCGACATAACTCTGGACATTAATCGCGGGAATTGTGACCGGGATGCCGGTTGATAATCGGGTAAACGATCTGGTAATTGCTGCAGCACTTTTATCACTTCATCAGCCAACATCTCTGCCTGAGATGGCGCTGCGACAAAGCTTAATTGTGACTCTAACCGATCAGTTTGTGGATCGAGAGTTAAGCGGTAATCGACCGAATAAACACCACCCAGTTCAGTTCTTAAGCGCTGCTTTAATGCCTTTTGTACCAGAGGTGCCAGATGCTCGATTTGCTTCGCTAATTGCGGCGACCAGGTCTGCTGTCGATAAGCCCGTAGCTGATAACGAATGCGGACGTCATCGTTTAATCCCTCCGCGCTGAACGACATTCGGTGTTGACCGCTACGCTGTAAAACAGGTGCAGAATAAAGGTCTGATTTTCGCGACACAGGCTCAATATAACGAGCAAAGTTTTGCAACAACTGTTCCTCATCCAACTTCCCAACCAGGTACCAGGTCACCGGCTGACGCAACTGTTGCTGCCATAGCGCTTCCAGATCAGCCTTGCTGACATTAGCATTCGCTTGCTGGGATAGAGGAGTGGCATCAGAGCCATAAATAAACTGGCTACGCTGCTGTTGCTCCAGCGTTTGCTGTTGCCCTGACGTTTGGATTTGCCGTGCTAGCGCCTTACGTCCCTGCTCCCATGCATCATCCGACACCCAGCCCTGCTCGACCAGAGCGCGATACTGGCGCAGCCATAACGGTAAATTGCTGGCTTTACCAGCATGCATCCAGTTAAGCGATGCAGGCGTTTGCTGCCAGAAGCCAGCTCCACCATGGGTTACCAACGAATTTTGCCATTGCTGCTGTGACCAGCCTTTAAGGCCACTTTGAGCACCCAACTGCTGAGCCAGCTGACTTAAATCAGAGCGGATCCCCTGCATTTGATAACCCGCGCGACTGACGGCCTGTAAATTCAGAGAATCACCGACAGGCCACCAAACCAAACGATCGCCATTCGTCAGTTGCCATTCACGAACTTCACTCCCAGACTCTCCCTTATTCGTTGGCGAGTATTGCCAGCGTTTTGCTCTGTGACGTTCTGTTTTATAACTGGGTGTTGAAACAGCAGGCCAATCAGGCAAAACCTGTGCTTTTTCTTTTGCGTGATTGTTTTTTTGAACAACAGCCAACACAGGTAATTTTCGTGTCTGTTGCCATAATGCTGTCCAGCTTCCCTGATCTGGTGCAGACCAACTGACGGAATCATCAGCCTGTAGATAGATAAAAACATCGTCATCCAACAGCCAGTTATTCTGAAGATATTGATTAACCTGATCCAGGGTTAATTCAGCGATGAATTGACGAATGCGTGGATAACGCAAGTTCAGATCTTCTGCCACTTTTTGCTGCACAACAGCGGTTACCAGACGATCTTCCCAGGTTAAATAATCCGGGCGATTGTTACGTTTAATTAACCTATCGATTTGTGTCAGTATTTTTTCCTGCACGACACCAAATAACGATTGAGAAAATCCATGCTGACGTAACACGGCCAGTTGCTGAAGAATCTGATCCATCGAAGTTTTCGGATCTTCACTACGAACAGCAATGGTCATGGCGCGGGTATGTGGCGTCAGTTCATCAGCTCTGAGCGATAACGATTGGATTTCCGACGGAAGACCAGCACGCTGCTGCAGTGCCTGTTGTATCAACAGCTTACGAATAAGATTGTCTATTAACCGACTGCGATCAGCCAATAAATCGCGATCGCGCTTTATCGAAGATTTCAGCCCCAAAACCAACATTGGCGTTGCTTCTGACGATGCCGGCGACACACGTCCGGTTACTAACCTCTGATTTTTTGGCAATGTAAGTGCAGCCTTGGCCTGAGCAATAACCTGCGATACATCAGCTGGATTTTTCAGCGACGAAAATTCCTTTTCCAAAGCCTGCATCAAATTATCTGACGAAAAGTTCCCACTGACGATTAACGTCATATTGGCCGGGATATACCAACGTTGATAGAAACTCCGTAAGTCGGATACGGACGCGTTGCGAATCGCGGTGTAATTGCCAATCGTTGGCCGATTAATAAACGCAGAGCCCGCACGAATTACGGCACGTTTCTGCTCATTAATTGCAGCTCTGTGCGAATCAAAACGGCGCCACTCCCCTAATACTAACGAGCGCTCTTGTTGCCAATCATCCGCCTTCAGGTGAGCTTTGACTGCCATATTTGCCAGCAAATTCATCCCACGTTCGAGACTAACGTCACTGTCCGCAGGAATACGTAACATGTACTTAGTACGTGTTTGCTGCGTCAGCGCATTAATTTCCCGACCGGTTTGCCAGCCCTGTTGTGCCAGCCAGGTATGAATCCCATCCGGGTAATCATCAGTTTCATGGAACACCATATGTTCGAGCATATGCGCCACACCAATCTGCTGATCCGTTTCATGCACGGACCCTGCACCCACAAGCAGACGCAGTCGCAGACCGTCTTGCGTGTTATTACTTGGATAGGCGAGGTAACGTAAGCCGTTATCCAACTCACCTTGAATAATCTGCGGGTCCCAAACCAGTGGTTTATTAACAAACGCAGGCGAGGCATGATCCTTTGACCTGAATAACGCACACCCGGTTGATAGCAAAAGTACACATAAAACTGACAGGTACAGACCGTTCCGCGCTAACGCGCGTAAATTAAAACATTTCATATCAACCTCTTATTTGTAGTCGTATGAAATGCCGAGCCAGAAACTACGTCCGGTTTCTACACCTGAGTCACCTTTCAGCACAGTATGGGTACGGCTGTTAAACAGGTTTTCAATATCGGTGGTCAATTTCAGCTGATGTTCGCCCGATTTAATCAGGTCAACCTTTAACGCCGAGTTCACCAATAAACGCTCGGGAACTTTTACCTCTTCATAAATCGGCAGAAGTATTTCGTCACCGGTGCCACATGACGGACAAAGACGATCAAGTTGTTCACTGGCGCGCACATTCGATGTTTTACGAACGGTATCGAATGACTGACGATAGCTGGCGACAATTGAGGTCAATACATAAGGATTCCAGCGGTAGTTCCAGCCCATATTCATTGTAAATGGCTGACCGAATTCGCGCACAACACGACTCAGACTGTTCAGGGACGTTTCCTGATAGCGCTCATTTTCATCCAGATGTGCTCCGCGATCCAGAATCACCAGATCACTGAGCTGGGCATCATCGGCAGATACATCATAGCTGGTCGAACTGCTCTCACTGATTTGGTAACTGGTATTTGCCCAGAGATTATGGCCGTTAATCTGATAATTCCAGGAAAGGCTGATACGCTCAGATTTTCCACTCCCATCATTGGTCTGGGCGCGATAATAAAATCCGTCCTGTTCGTTATAAATACGCTCATCACCACGAACCAACTGATCTTCTCGCCAACGTTTTATATATTTAATCGCATACGTACCCACATATCCGGTGGCATGTTTCCAGCCCAGAACAAGTTCATTGCTGAATGGTGTACGCAGATCATTATAAGTATAACGCTCACCACTGCTTTCACGGACATCCTGCCAGCCCTGAACAAATCCTTCGTCATTCACGGTGCGTTTCTGGAAGGTATACGGTTTTCTTTTTTCGCGCACTTTATAAGTCAGCAGGTTACTGTCGTAATAACGATTTAACCCGGCTGTAATCAGCATATTCGCATCGCCATTAATACGATATCCAGCGCTGATTCTGGGAGCTATGTTGTGATTGCGTAAGAAATTCTCATAGTCGTAACGCAACCCGAGGTTCAGAGTAACCTGATTAAAATCAATGCTGTCTTCCACATACAGGCCCAGATTGGTCACTGAAACATCGATGTTTTCCTGGTGATACACACGGCGCTGAGAGAAGTATTGCGGTGCTGTGATTATTGTCGCTTCTCTGGCAATAATATGATCCGGGTTGTTCTCATCAAACGGCTCTCCCAGTTGCTGCTCCAACTGTTCAAGGGTGATACTGGTCGTACGTTCGACACAATCAAAAATAAAACCACTACAGTTAAAGTCTTCAAGAAACTTTTCTTCTCTGTTCGGTGAGTTATAAACATAAGTGTCACGAAAACGCTGTCGCTTCAGAGTTTCGTGATTTAACTGCAAACCTGCCGATACATTGTGATAACTTTTCCCCCAGTTGAAAAAAATATCATTAATACCGCTGCTTAATGCAGTAGTCGCCTGGGTTTTATCGAGATCACCATATCCGCCTTCACGCGATACCGAGGTACCGGTGCCTTCATCACCATTTCCCCAATCGCGACCGCGAATATCTGCCCATGGATAATAATGCGTTGGTGCCTGGCGTGAATTTTCACTGACCGAATAGGCCAGTCTGCCGTGCCAGTTAAAGCTATCAAACCCTTGTTTCAACTTAATACTGGAGCTGACACCACCGCCTTTTAACGTGATATCGCTGTTACGAACATCCCTTAAATAATTACGATTTTCGTAAGGCGCGTAGGTTGTGCTCCATTCCACCCGATCAAGCCATAAATTCTCCTGTGTCAGCTTCAGTAAGACATTGGAGTTTTCACGATACGACTGACGGCTTTCATTCAGAGAAATGCCCGTAACAGTACTTTTCAGGTAATTACCACTGAGCAAAACAGAGTGGTAAGGAGAAACCGGGCCACTCAGATAAGCGCTGTAAGATTGTTTGGAAAACTCTGGAGACTTCAGCTCAAGCTGACGATCTGTCGCTTTTTCACTCTGCGGATAAAAAATCCGGTATTTATTCCAATCACTGTTGGTTCCACGCATGCTCACGCCGTAGCGAAACTTCTTACGCGACGCTTCACGGGTAACAACATCAACAACACCACCGCTGAAACTGCCATAGCGTGCTGGAATATTATTATCAAATACCTCGATAGATTCGACGATTTGTTCGTTAATGTTCATCGCCTGAGCACTGCCAGCGACATCATTAATTTCATTGTTGTTCAGATCAAATGCCGCCGGGTCCTGGCGGCTGTTGAAATTAACACCATCGAGAAAAAAACCGGTTTGCCACGGCTGGCCTCCGGAGATGGACAAGCGCCGCGCGACAATTTCAGCCTGCTGTTCGGCGCTGTGTGTTTCGTCACCGGAATACACACCGGGAAGTACATCAAGTAATTCAGAAATATCACCGCCGCCTTTTGGAGAGGCGGCAATCATATCGCGGGAGAGACGATAGCGACCTTGTATTTCGGGTACTTCCGGGCCGATGTATTGGGCTGTGACTAACACATCCGGTAATGCCTGGTGTTCTATGTCCAGGCAGTCAAACAAGCGTTGCCACGCTTGTTTGTCAGCAGGGACCTGATCAGTACAGGCCCCCACTTGTTGGAGAGAACGATCATATTGCAATGCAATGTGTTTCAGCTCGTCGCTGGTTACCTCAGCAGCTTGCGCTGCTGAGGTACTCAGGATAACTGAAACCAGTAATGTCGAAGGTTTCATACGCATCCTGTTACAAGTTAGCAATTAACGGGGTGATGTCTTCAGTGTTCACAATGCCATCAGCATCATCGTCACTGTCGAGAATCAGTTTTGATGCTTCGATGGCTTGCTCTGTTGCTTCCGGTAAGAAGAAATTCGGCAGACCATCAAGATCAGTATCTACATTGGCAATTGCGAAGGACGGAAAATCATCCTGGGTACTTTGCGCCTTACTCACACTGACGAGAATCTCGTCATAGCTGGCTGTAGCAACAACGTCATCCTGCATGGCTGTCGTTGCCCGCTCAAAGTCACCAATTAAGGTGTATTGATCGATCAGTTTTTCAAACACGCCTTGCTTCGAACCTGCCGCAAAACCAGCTGCCTGCTGCTGAATGGATTGCAACAGTGCCAGTACTGCCGAGGTCTGTGTTTTCAGACTGCTGCTGTATTCCGCATGACGGCCTGCATGATGGCGAATGGCATGCAAATATGGATAACGCCCTTTGGTGTCCTGGCGCTCTGCAACCAGTGCTAACGCTTTAAACGTGGCATTAATAAAACCAAGCTGAGTGGCTTCATTGTTATTGTCGTCAGTAATAATGCCACCAGCCTGAGTCAGGGCCTGGGACATTACCGTTTGCGCCTTGCTGAGATTGCCAATGGCGACCAGACTGTTGGCGATATCGAAATGTGCTTCTAAGTAGTCTTCCAGATCATCGTCATCATCACGTGCCATAGCAGCCAATTCCGGAATCAAACGATCAGCAACCGCATTAGCATTGACGCTGTTGCCTACTTCACTCCAGGCCGTCATCAGTGCCTCCGTCGCATCCACAGCACGGGATAACACAACAACCTTACCGTCAGCTGGCAGGAACAGGTCATCAGCAATGGTCTGGCAGCGACTGATGACACCGGCTTGAGCAGTTTTACCATTAAGTGCACCTAACAATTCCGAGGATCGTAAGCAGCCACTACTCGCCAGTGCATCATTGATTGTGGTCTTGTTAGCCTGGATATAACCGTCACTTTCATTCAGTGTTAATGCCGCTTGTAACACCTGCTGTTGATGCGCCGTACGCCCACCTGCCAGTTTTAACAGGCTGTGCAGACCAATGCTGGTAACCGTTCTATCCTGAGTACTGTACTCAATCAGCGTGTCCCAGTGTCGATCGAAACGCGCGCTGGAAGTGTAGGTTTTGCTGAAGTAATTGCTGATAGGGGCAAGCTTAGCGGTGATATCGGCATCACCAGCGGAATCCGCAAACACCCAATAAGCCAAAGTCTGGCGATAAGTATGCGCTAACTGATTATCACGACGTTTTGCCTTGGTACGCAGCAGGTCAATTGCCACGTTGCCCGAGATCACACCGTCATCATCAACGGTAATTTTATTTGGATACAAAGCCGCATATAACGCAGCAATGCGATCCAGGCCAAAGCGATAACGGGCAAGAGTTGCATCCGCTTTATCATCAACGCTCACTTTGTGATTAACGTCGTAATCCGCCTCGGCATAATACGCAAATGCCTGGGCCGTTGCTTGTTTTGCTTTGGTAATCGCGAGTGGGTTGTTATCCGGCAAGCTCAGCAGATAATACAGCGTCGCTGCATCGTAGGTACTCTGGACAGAGTTACGTTCGTAACGGGTACCACGGAAGTCCCAGTAGCCGTGTTTACCGGCGTTATTTGCCATACGGTCGACGGCTGCCAGCGCGGCATCAAAGTCTTGATTAGCCGGATCTTTCAGATACCCGAAAACACTGTCGAGGGCAAAAGCTTCAAGTATACCAATCAGGGCAGAGTGCTCAGCCACACGACCAAAGCTGTTATCCGCATTGCCCGAATCCTGGGCTAAACGTTTAGCCAGTTCATCGGCAAAACCTTCAACCTGATTCAGTAGCTGAGCGGCTTGTGGATGCTGTTTGGCATCACGGTAGTCGTTAGCCAAACCACGATAGGCAGAGGCTTGTTCGGAGGAAATATTGTCAAAACCAACATCCGCCAGTGCTTTGTTGTAATTCGCCGAGGCCAGTAAGCGCAACTCATTCGCTACCGCTGTATTTTTGATACGATCTAACGCAACAGCAGACTTGCGATAAGCATTGCCTTTTGCCAGCAAATTATTAATTTCTGAATCAATAATGGTTTTAGCTCGCTCCGGAAATCCAGCCAAAGCGTAACCCACAGCCAGCTCAACATAAGCATTGTCTGCCTGAGCTGCATCACGCACCTGCAGAGCGTCATCCGCAGAGTTGCTGACAATCAGATTTTCGGCGTCGCGCAGGTGTGATTGCGTTGATGAATAGTAGTACTGACGACGGTTATCGCTCCCCGAATAAGATGGAGCTAATGTAATGTCACGCTCCACTTCAGCAGCACTGCCGTCACTCACCGCAACGCGGAAGTTACCGCCAGCCACTGTGGCCTTAAAACTGCCATCAGCGTTAAAGGTTAAATCACCCGTTGCTGCCTGCGACACCAGGCGATAAGTCAGCTGGTCACTGTCCACATCAGTGGCAACTACCTGTCCTTGCAGTTCTCCTAATTCATTAACGGTAACACTGGTTGCACCAAATTCAGGCGCATCGTTCACCGCGGAAATGGTGAAGTTCAGAGTGGCAGTCGCTTCGTCTGCGTTATCAGAAACCACAACCGTCGCTGTGTCGTTGCCGTTAATGTTGGCATTGGGTGTATAGGTAAAGCTGCCTGTTGCAGTCACCGACAACGTACCATTTGCTGGTGATTGCTGAACCCGATAGGCCAGACGATCGCCATCAGAATCTGACGCCGATAACTGAGCGGTAAACGGGGTATCTTCTGCCAGGGAATAAGCAAAGCTTCCCTGAGCAAACTGCGGGGCCGAGTTAGAGCTGCCGCCGCTACCACCACAAGCGCTTAACGCCAGGATGGTCGAAGCCAGAAGGCTCTTTGACCCTAATTGGATTAATCGCATCGTTCTCTCCCAAGTTGTGCGAGTTTGATTAGGTTCCGATCAATTCGAAACGGCCGTAATAATAATGATTTTCACTTAGATTAAAAAGTTGACATAAGCGTCAATCTACATGCCGCCGACAAGTTTCAGATGGGAGCGCTCTCCTCCAAAACCCTCAAAGTAGCGCCAAGGCCGCACTATCATTGACTGCTGACAAATCAGTAAAAAATGAAAACGGTTGAGTATGGAGGCAAGAGAGAAGACAAACAGAAATGTAAATATTTTTTACCGGCACATAGGTCCGACCCAAACACACTGAATAGGTGGCGTTGAATGGAACAATTCGTCCCGAAATTGTTAATTAAGGCCGGTTGTAGATTCTTTTTTAACCAATCAAAATATCATTCGAACATTATTCGAATAGAATTCACAATCGCCTGACAGGTTTACTTATGAGTCCAGCCCCGAAGTTTTCTGCCGAACAACAGCTGCAAATGGTGAAAGATGCGGCCGTGCAATGCATCGAAGACACCAGCCTGCTGTCGTTCACCATGTCTTCGGTGGCCAAGGCAGCTGGCTTGTCGATGGGCTCGGTATATAAACAGGTGCAAAGCAAAGAAGACCTGTTGATCGCACTGGCGGTGGATATGTTTGAGCATGAACGTCAGGCCTTTAAAAAGATCATGGCGCTGCCGCTGACCACGCCGGAAATTCTGATCGCCTTTAATCTGATGGATTTCCATAAAACCTGGTTTTACAGCTTCTCAGACGAACTCAACACCCTGGTCAGCAGTGATTCCATCATTAAACGGGCCTCGCCATTGTGGCTCAGTCGCATGAGTGATGCCGCCAACGCATTAGGCCAGGAGTTCACCAACCTGATTGGCAAAGCTGTTGATA
Source organism: Bacterioplanoides sp. (assembly GCF_965219715.1). GTDB lineage: Bacteria > Pseudomonadota > Gammaproteobacteria > Pseudomonadales > Oceanobacteraceae > Bacterioplanoides. The sequence goes on along the minus strand of NZ_OZ244785.1, from coordinate 3,688,521 downwards.
CCGGCGAGGTGGATAACGAAGGCCGTGACCGTGAACAGCTGGTCATGGAGATTGAAGTTGGTGGCTGGGCGCTATGCCATGGCTACATGCAGGCGGTGTTACGTCACCATACCCGTAATGCCCTAGGCCCAGATGCCCCGCTGCCATTCCCACTGACAACAGATGACCATCTGGTACGCAATACTCAGCGCCTGCTGAACACCTACAAGTGGCAGCAGCCGTTAACAGACGACGGCATACAAAAGGCCGCGCAATTATTAACCAACATTGGCTATCGCTAATTAATTTCAAAAATTTCAGGAGGTACAACCTATGACAATCCGACGCTGGTCCATCGCCGTGTCCGCCTGTGTGTTATTAACCGGAGCGCTGGCCACTTATAAAACTCTGGAAATTAAAGCCGCTATCGCTCAGGGCGAAGCCTTTCCGGAACATTCTGAAACGGTTAACAGCGCTCAGACCCAGGCCGTGGTTTATCAACCAAACCGCGAGGTATTGGCCACGTTAATCGCGCCGCAACGCCTTGAGTTACGCAATGAATTACCAGGAAAAATCACCCGGGTTAATTTTGCCTCCGGTGAACTGGTGGAAAAGAATCAGCTATTACTGGAACTGGATATCGCCAACGAAAAAGCACAACTCGCTGCGGCTAAAGCGCGCTTTAAGCTGGCACAAAGCAGCTGGAAACGCAGTCAGAAATTACGCAAAGATAACAGCATCAGCGAAGAAGCTTATGATAAAGCCCAGGCGGATTATTTAACCACCCAGGCGGATATCGCCAACCTGCAAGCCACCATTGATAAAAAACAATTACGCGCGCCATTTGCTGGCCGTGCCGGTATTCATAATCTCGAAGTTGGCCAATACCTGCAGAACAACAGCGTTATTACGAATTTAATTGGTGTTCCGGGCTACCTGTGGCTCGATTTCCATTTGCCTCAAGGCACCCAACCCATTGCCATTGGCCAGAGCATTACAATTAATGAACAGCAAAAAGCTGAAGTGATTGCCCGTGAAGCGGAAGTGTCTGCCAATACCCGCCAACTTAAATATCGCGCCAAACTGGCTGTTGATGGCAACAGTGCATTACAACCAAACAGCGTGATTAATATTCAGGTACCGGACGGTGATGCCATTAATGCTATTGAAGTAGCTGATACCGCCGTGGGCCACGATCGTTTCGGCGCTTATGTGTATAAATTAAATCCGGATGGTGATGCATTCCGTGCAGAGCGTATTGCAGTCACTGTGCTGAGCAAAAATAACGGCCGCGTTATTCTCACCGACGGCATTACCGCTGATGAAAAAATTGCCAGCCTGGGTACGTTTAAACTTTATCCGGGGTTAAAAGTGTACGTTGCCCAGAGCAACGAAAATGAAACAACTCCTGTTGCCAGCAGCGAGGAATAAATCATGAGTCATAAAGCAAACGTTATGGATATTTTTGTCCAGCGTCCGGTGCTGGCTCTGGTGTTATCGGCGATTATTATTCTTGCCGGTATTGGTGCCGCCCGTACCATTCCGATTCTGCAGTTTCCACAAATGGAAAGTGCTTCGTTGCAGGTCAGCACAACTTATGTAGGCGCGTCTGCCGATGTGGTACAGGGTTTTGTTACCGAACCAATCGAACGTGTTATGTCGACCATTCCTGGTGTCGATTATGTTGATTCCCGCACCTTAGCTGGCGTCAGCACAGTTACCGCCTGGTTAAAATTAAATGAAAACAGCACCGATGCTCTGGCCGAAGCCACTGCACGTCTAAGTCAGATCCGTTTCGAATTACCAGCGGGGGCTGAAGATCCGGCAGTATCGGTCACCCGTGCCGATTCTCAGAATGCCCTGTTTTACCTGGATGTATTCAGCGAACAAATGAGCCGCGCTCAGGTATCGGATTATCTTAACCGCAATGTAAATCCGATTTTATCTTCGATTGATGGCGTACAAAAAGTTGCTCTGGAAGGTGGGCGCAATCCAGCCATGCGCGTATGGATTGATCCGGTAAAACTGGCCAGCTTTGATTTAGGCGCCAGCGATGTTATGACGGCATTACAAGCGAATAATATTATTGCAACGGTTGGCAACAGCGAAAACTCTCGCCAACGTATTAACCTGTTAGCCAACACCACATTGCGTAATATTGAAGACTTCGAGAAGATCGTTATCAGCCGTAAAGAAGGTGCGTTATTACGCTTAAAGGATATCGCCACAGTTGAAATGGGTGAAGAAGAAGGTGAAGTCGACGCTCGTTATACCAAACGCAGTAACACCTTTATTTCAGTATGGCCAATGCCAGGCGCCAATGAAATTGAAGTGGGTGACGCGGTATATGCTGCACTGGATAAAATAAATCCAACATTACCTGCGGATATGCGTATCGATCATGGTTATGACGGTACCATTTACATGCGTAACTCGTTAAAAGAGATTTTTACCACGCTGGCAGAAACCGTGGTTCTGGTTGGCATTGTGGTGATTGCTTTAATGGGCTCTTTCCGTACCGCACTGGTTCCACTGGTGACCATTCCGATTTCGATTTTAGGTGCCATTGCCGCAATGTCGTTATTGGGTTTCTCGTTAAACCTGTTAACCGTGTTGGCCATCGTATTATCAGTGGGCCTGGTGGTAGACGATGCCATTGTGGTGGTGGAAAACGTTGCCCGTTATATGCGTGAAGGTATGTCGCGTACTCAGGCCGCTTTAATCAGCTCTCGCCAGTTGTTGGTGCCAATTATTGCGATGACCTTAACGCTGGCAGCAGTATATGCTCCGATCGGCTTTTTATCCGGTTTAACCGGTTTATTATTCCGCGAGTTTGCTTTCACCCTGGCGGTTGCCGTTTTAATTTCCGGTGTGGTTGCTATTACTTTATCACCAATTATGAGTGCCTATGTTTCGCCGGAAGGTGGTAAAGAAGGCCGTTTAACTGTCTGGGTTAACCAACGTTTTGAAAAGCTGCAGAACGTCTATCTGAAATTCCTCGATGGTGTTTTCGCCTGGCGCCCACAGGTGCTGTTTGCAGCAATTTTTATTGCACTGTTATCGGTGCCTTTTTATCTGTTATCGCAAAAAGAACTGGCGCCGGTTGAAGACCAGAGCAGCATTATGGTGATTCTGGAATCTCCACCAGAATCGTCCATCGACTATACCGTGCGTGAAATGGACAACGTGGTTGATAAGCTGATGTCGTTAGAAAGTGCTCAGGGTGTGTGGCAGATTTTACGTGCCGCCGGTGGTTTCTCAGGTGTAAATCTGGGAGAAACGAACGAGCGCGACCAAAGTGTGCAGGAAATTCTGCCACAACTGTTTGGTGAACTGTCTTCCGTTCCCGGAGTACGGGCATTACCCATTCTGCCATCGGCTTTGCCTACCGCCGGTCAGTTTGATGTCGAACTGGTGGTTCAGGGGCCAGATGATTACGCCACCATGCGTAACTATGTTGATCAGTTATTAGGTGCTGGTTTTGCCAGTGGTAAATTCTTATTTGTCGACAGCGATTTAAAAGTTGACCTGCCACAAATGAAATTAAAACTGGATCGTGAGCGTATTGCGGATCTGGGCATGGATATTAATACCGTCAGCCAACAGTTATCGGTATTAATGTCGGGCAACTTTGTGAATCGCTTTGATGCTGATGGCAAAGCGTACCGGGTTATTCCACGAGTTAAAAATGACGCACGTGATAATGCCGAACAGATATTAAATCTGCGCATCCGTACGCCATCCGGTGAATTATTACCACTGTCGGCGATGGCCACTCTGGAACAGGAAGCGGCACCACGTGCATTGGGTAAATTTAACCAGCAAAAATCCTTCCGTATTATGGGCGGTATTATTCCTGGCTTTACCAAAGAACAAGGCTTAGCCGCACTGGAAACCGCTGCGGCTGACATTCTGCCGAAAAGCTACAGCATTGATTACGCCGGTGAATCACGCCAGTTACGTCAGGAAGGTAATACTCTGATTGGTGTATTACTGGTAGCGTTAGTTGTGGTGTACCTGGTGTTAACCGTGCAATTCAACAGCTTCCGCGATCCACTGGTGGTATTGCTCGGCAGTGTGCCTCTGGCGCTGGCGGGTGCTTTGATGTTGCCATTTATCAGCCTCACCAGTGTGAATATTTATTCACAGATTGGTCTGATTACCTTAGTAGGCTTAATCGCCAAAAACGGTATTTTGATTGTGGAATTCGCCAACCACCTACAGGAGCAAGGACTGGATAAACTGAACGCTGCCAAACAAGCTGCAACCACTCGTTTACGTCCGGTATTAATGACCACCGCGGCGACAGTGCTGGGTCACTTCCCTCTGGTACTGGTTACCGGCCCGGGGGCAGAAGCACGTAACAGCATCGGTATTATTCTGGTGGGTGGTATGATTATTGGTACCCTGTTTACCCTGGTGATTTTACCTGTGATTTATCAGATGCTGGCAGAAGATCGCCATGGTCATAAACACGAAGAGGAAGAGTGTGAAATCGAAGGAACCTTTGTTGCTCACAGCTAACAAACTTCCGGAAGCTCGCTGGTATTGGCTTATTGCCTTTAAACCTTCTTAAAATAAAAACGGCTGCAATCTGCAGCCGTTTTTTGGTCAAAGCAAAACTATTTAATCCGGAAGCGGTTATACAGCCATAACCAATATTGAGGATAACGACGGATAACCTGCTCCATGCTCTCTACCAGTCGCTGGGTAAGCAGGCTCAGAGCTTCTTCACGAGGCATCTGCAGGCCTTGCACTTCATCAACGTCGGCCAGTTTGTCGATATACACCACCAGCTCATCCTGCTCACGAATGCCATAAATAAAATACAACGGCACTTTTGCCAGTACTGCTAACGAGGCTGCCGTTTTTGGCACGGTGGTTTTTTGCCCGAGAAACTCAACTTCAGGGCCTTTATCACGCAAATCACTGTGAATAAACACGCAGTGCTTTTTATGCAGCTTAGCGATCAGGTCAAACAGAATACCTTTGTTTTTAGTCAGATAAGGTAAGCCGGTTTGCTCCAGCATGGCGGCACCGAGATGATGTAGTTGAGGATTATCGTCACCCGCACCAATAATGGTACACACCTCATGACCCAGCTGCTGAATGGCATAGGTCGGTGCTTCGGTCTGGCCAATATGCACAGAAGCAAACACCGCTCCCTGAGTTCCGGCTTCGGGCAATAACTCTGCACCAACAACACGATAATTCTCCGCCGGAATCTGCAACATATTGATGATTTCATCACAGGCAAACCGGGTGGAATCTTTTGCCACCGCTTTTACCTGGCTGGCATCATATTGTGGGAAAATCGTCTGCACACGTTTATGCAAACGTTTTTTCTGAGCCAGATACAACAGACTAGAGATAGACCGGGAGAAGCCGCTACGAATAGGCTTGGGTGCATTTAACACCCGCCACAGCAATTTATAACCACCGGTTAATTTTTCTGAAGACGGTGCCATCTCAAGCAATCTCCGCCAATTCATCAACCTGAAGCGTCTGAATGTCATCCGCCTGATAAAGTGCCAGCAACTTTTTGCCATCTACTTTATGGTTGTTGTTAAACGGAATACACCCAACATCAGCTAACAATATTTCAGACGGCACCATATATTCCGGTAAACGTGCCGCCAGCTGCTGTTGCAACATCTGACTTCTTTCTGACGAATAATCTTTTGAGTTCTGAAAAGCGAATGCAATTAAGCGCACCACTTTATCGCCTCGTTTTAACCCCAGCACCACAGAGCTTTCAACACCATCAGCCTGATCCAGTACTTTTTCAATTTCCGTGGTTTCAATACGGTAACCGTTTAATTTGATCTGATCGTCGCGGCGGCCGAGGTAATACAATACCTCACCTTTAAAATAGCCATAATCACCGGTGCGATACGCACGCATACCGTTACGAGTGAAAAATGCTTTATTCGCCGGCAACTGTGGGTCGAGATAACCAACCGACACGTTGTTACCGCAGATAACAATTTCACCTTCACCATCCGTCACTTCACCCTGCTCGTCTAACACCACCACTTCACCACTGGTTTTGGTGTAACCAATCGGCAGGTTACCCGGATGTTCGGTTAATAATTGCTGATCAACCTTTAGTAAGGTCACCACTACCGTCGCTTCGGTCGGGCCATAGGCGTTATAAACACAGCCATCACCAAAACGCTGGTTTAACTGGCTGGCAATTCGATGCGGTAACGCCTCACCCGCAAGAGTAAAACGTTTCAGCGCCGGAAAATTCTGTTGATTAAAATCTTTCGCCATCAGCCATTTGGTCACGAACGACGGAGTCGAGACCCAATCAGTACAACCGTGATCTTTTAATAACGCGAAGAAGGTCTGATGGTCCTGATAAATATCACGATCAATCAATAACAAACTGCCACCATGGCCCATCGCCGTGGCCATATCCATCATGGAAACATCAAAGGTAAACAACGACTGGCTGAGAGTGACGCTGTTGCTGTTCATAGGGAAATCGCTTTCCACCCAGCCCCAGAAATCCTGAAACGCGTCGTAGGTAATCTGCACCCCTTTGGGGTCGCCGGTACTGCCGGAAGTGAACAGGATATACATCAGCTGCTGATCCGGGTTATTTACCCAGCATTCCCCCAGATCAAAACGACTCCATTGCTGTTGCTCTAAATCCACCAGCAGACCACAACCTAATTGCTGTTGAATGGCCAGTAAACGATCTCGCGGATAAATGGTATCCACTGGTACATAAGGTACAGATAGCTGGATACAGGCCAGCATGGTAATCACAAACTCATGCTGCTTATGACCATAAATCACTACCGGGCCATCACCCGCTTGCTGGGCAATACGTTCGCGGGTTTGCTCAACCTGTTGTTGTAACTGCTGCCAGCTGGTGATCTTCTGATGTGAAATCAGTGCGGCTTTATCGGAGAACTCCTCGACAGCGACGAATTCACGGCGGTAGAAATCAAACTTCATAGTTTCAGCCCGCTTGTTTTTCAGTAACCAAGGCCGCTATCTGATCAACGGTTTCCAGCTTTTCCGGCGTCAGGTCTTCGATGTCCAGCGACAGGCTGAACTCGCTTTCCAGAGCCAACACCAGATCCACCATGGCGACGGAATCTAACAAGCCAGTGCTGACCAGAGGTTGTTCGGCCGTAACGGTTTTAAAGGTAATGTCTTTGATTAAGGCGATAATGATGTCGTTCACGATATGCTTCCGGTAAAACCAGGCGCCAGCGGCGCTACCAGTGTGTTTGCCATGGCTGGCAAAATTCGCGGCAACTCTAGTTGCTTTGCCAGTATGAATCAAATATGTCTCACATCTTAGTTTACGAGACATAGATGAATCAGAACTGAACCACACAGAAAGTGCGACAAATTAACGCAGCAAACCGGTAAATCGCACCCGGGGTCGTTATACTGACGCCATGAATCATGATCTGAATCTTGTATTAAAACGTCTGGCCTTATTGCGCTTATCAATCGCATCGATCTGGCTGATGTTTCTTGGCTATCTGCAGTTTGGCGGCTTTTCTCAGCTGCAACCGGCGTGGGCATTGTTAGCTACCTATATGCCGTTATTGCTGATCAGTGCCTGGCAGGGTCAGAAGCAAAACGTCAAAGAATGGCATTTGTTCTGTCACCTCGCGTTTGAAGCACAGTTGCTGGCAGGCCTGCTGTTTTTTACCGGTGGTGCAACCAACCCGTTTATCTCTTATTTTCTGGTGCTGCTGGTGTTTGCCGCCTACAGCCTCAGCGGTACGCTGGCATTCTGGATTACTGCGCTCTGTATTGCAGACTACAGTGTGTTGAGCCAGTGGTATCAGCCCTTACTGCTGGCAACGCATCAACATGATATGACCAGCAATTCGTTATTCAGCTGGCACCTGGCCGGAATGTGGCTGACGTTTGTCATCAGTGCGCTGATCGTGATCACCTTTATCCCGATGTTATTAAAAGCGCGCCAGAGCCAGCAGCAGGAAATTCAGCAGCTACGGGAACAGCAGCTTAAAAACGAGCAGCTCATCGGTATCGCCACCCTGGCCGCCGGTACCGCCCACGAAATGGGCACGCCACTGATGACCATGAATATGATTCTGGATGACGTCGCCCAACAACCACAACAACCGTTATTAGCAGAAGATCTGGAGATTCTGCGCGAACAGGTCGCCACCTGCCGACAGTCGCTGCAACAACTGGCCAACGCCGGTCGTAGCGCCCATGAGATCGGCAGCCAGGATGCTTATCACTGGCTGAGCACGCAGCTGCATCGCTGGCGCCTGAGTCATCCGAATGCTTTATGGCTCGACAACGGCATCAGCAGCGCGGCGCTGCTACCAAGCTCACCATTGCTGGACCAGGCACTGCTGAACCTGCTGGATAATGCCGCGGAAGCTGGCCGGCAGCCGATAGAATTAACCACAGAGATCGTTGGTCACCATTGGCAGCTGTCAATTCTGCAGCCGGATGCAGCGGCAGCCGATCAGCTGAATCAACAAAGTCTGTTTCACAGTCAGAAAGAAGACGGAATGGGAATTGGGCTTTACCTCAGCAACGCCAGTGTCGAACAATTTGGCGGCTCTATTCATTTATCAGCATCCGACGACGGCGGCAGCCTGTGCCAGCTTCGCCTTCCGCTAACCGCAACCACACAGACAGCAGCCCATGACCAATAAACGCGTTTTAGTCATCGATGACGACTTACATTTTGCCAAGGTATTGTGTCGCAGCCTGGAGCGTAACGGTTACACCAGCTGGCATGCGGAAAACGCTGAACAGGCACTGTCACAGGCCAGCGAACACAAACCGGACTGGATCACCCTAGATCTGCGCCTTGAGCAAGACTCCGGTCTACAACTGATCGAACCACTGATACAGCGGCTGCCGGATGTCCGAATTGTGATGCTCACCGGTTACGCCAGCATTCCAACAGCAGTTGAAGCGGTAAAATTGGGCGCTCACAATTACCTGCACAAACCCGCCACCTTACAGGAACTGGTGAATGCGTTTTCCGACAATCCGCAGACACAGGAAGTCGAACAGGCACCGGAAGTAATGTCGGTTGATCGCATGGAATGGGAACATATTCAGCGCGTGCTGAATGAGAATAACGGCAATATTTCAGCCACCGCGCGGGCACTCAATATGCACCGTCGCACGCTACAGAGAAAGCTGCAGAAGTACGCCCCCCGTTAATAAAACAATGGGGAATAATGGCAAACAGAAGAAAGAAAAGAGATTAAAAATCGCCTGGTCAAAGCCAGGTGGCTTTGACCAGAGACAGACTGATAATCAGCCTTTGTCCTGCCAGATGTTACGATCAATTTCACCCGGGAAATCATCCGCCGCAGTGAACTTAGGCACCTGCTGACTGTTGAGCTGGGCTTCGTAATCACGGGTCAGTTTAACCACCACACCCGACAACATCACCAGTGCAACCAGATTCACCATCGCCATCAGGCCCATCGACGCATCAGCGGTATCCCAGACGATACCCACTTTTTCAATCGCGCCCCAAACCACCATCGCAACAACCAGTACACGAACCACCAGCAGAACCGGTTTTATCGAGCGGTTGCCAAGCAGGTAAATCAGATTGCTTTCAGCGTACATGTAATTACCGATAATCGAAGTAAAGGCAAAGAACAGAATCGCAATCGCCACCAGCGCTTTACCGCCACCACCCAGGGTTGCGTCCAGTGCTGCCTGAGTCAGCTCAACACCACTCACACCATTACCCGGCTCCATAACGCCGGACAACAGAATCACCAACGCAGTACAGGTACAAATAACGATGGTGTCGATAAATACACCCAATGATTGTACGAAGCCCTGAGACGCCGGATGATGAGGCCGTGGCGCAGCACTGGCTGCAGCATTTGGCGCACTGCCCATACCCGCTTCATTAGAGTACAGACCACGCTTAACGCCGTTCAACAAGGCCACCATTAAGCCGCCCATAAAACCACCAGCAGCCTGTTCCAGTCCAAAGGCACTGCTGAAGATCTGAGCAAACATCGCCGGAACCTGCTCGATGTTCATTGCCACAACGGCCAGCGCAACCAGCAAATAAACCAGCGCCATCATTGGCACTAACGCTTCCGCAGCACGGGCAATGGAATGAATGCCGCCAAAAATAACGACCCCGGCAATCGCCGCAATCACCAAACCAGTAACCAGCGTATCGATACCAAACGCACTCTGCATCGCCACAGCAATGGAGTTCGCCTGAACCGCATTAAAGATAAAACCAAAGGAGATAATCAGCAGTACCGCAAACAGCATTCCCATCCAGCGCTGGCCCAGGCCACGCTCCATGTAATACGCCGGTCCACCGCGATAGGTGCCCTGATCGTCCTGGGTTTTATACAGCTGTGCCAGTGCACTTTCTGCATAACCTGTGGCCATGCCCAGCAGCGCCGTCATCCACATCCAGAAAATGGCACCCGCACCACCGATGTACAGCGCCACCGCAACACCGGCCAGGTTACCGGTACCAACACGCGAAGCCAGTGACGTACACAAAGCCTGAAAAGGTGAAATACCAAAGTTATCTTTTGCCCGGCCACTGAGCAAAATCGCAAACATATGTCTGAAACGTCGCAGTTGTAAAAACCGCAAACGCAGGGAGAACATAACACCAACACCCAGCAATAAAGGCACCATAAGCTGACCCCATACCAGGGAGTTAATTGCACCGATGATCGATTCCATAAAAACCTCAAGTTCAACCCGAAAGTAATGTGAAATACCTTTCATCAAACGTGGCTCTTGCATGATCAGAAAACAGACCAGTAAAAAGCAGCGACGTTACAAGCGTCGTTGTTGTGAGTTCCTTCTGGCGGGGCGCGTCAGAAAACAGCGCTGTCGTTCTTACTTTCGGAAAGTGTGATTAGATAGACCCGATTACGCTATCACAAAAAACCAACCAATCGGTCATACCTTTCCGGAACAAAGGCAAATACAGTAGAAAAACCGCACAACTACCTAAGTAGTTATTTTGCACACAGAGAGCTTTCACCAATAAATTCGGCGTTAACGGCATTAATGAAAATAAGAGTCTTCATCAAAAGTACTGAGCCAGCGATTATGAAATGCCACCATACCAGTAATAAACATGCCGTTTACCACACCTTCGGGGAACATCATCATCGGCAAATAACGTAAATAATCCCGCCAGATGGTATCCCAGCTGTGAATATCCAGCCCCCACATCAGGCCACTGCGTAACACGTCCGAAAATGCGTGGGTGAATCCGGCGTTCAGAAAACCCGCCACCAGAATATAAACAAACGGGTTATGCACCATGCGTTTATAAACCGCTAAATAAAATGCGTAACTGAATAAAATGGGTAAAACACTGAAAAACAGGTACTGAAAACCAAATTCGAGCCATTCCAGCTTGCCGGTTAACAACATAATTAACTGCACAAAAGCGGCCGCAATCAGTGCCAATGGCCAGCCCATCAACAACATGATTGCGGTGTAGCCAAGAATATGAAAATGCATGCCGGGAAGAATACCGGCGCGCATCTGCCAGAACACCGCCAGCACCACCACGCTGCCCCAGAAAAAGTGTTGGGTACCACGGTATTCTTTCAATGCCGTCCAGCTTACCGCACGAGCCGCAATCGCCAGTACCAGCAGGCTCACAACCGCCGTCGTCAGCAATAAACTGTGGGGAATTAACGCAACAACAGAATCAGGAGTGGATTCGGCCATCTGGATAGTTCTCTGTTCAGGTCAGAGTGAAAGCATCACAGCGGTAAGCCATACAACAGCGCATCTTCACGGCCGCAGCTTTTGCCGCTTTCATCAAATAAAGGATAGTAGTTGGTACGTCGGCCTAATTCACAAAAGCCGGAATGTTCATACAAGGCAATCGCAGTGGTATTACTTTCCCGCACTTCGAGAAATATCTGCTCTGCCTGATGGCGTTGCGCCTGTTCTATCACCTGATCTAGCATCTTACGGCCAAGGCCCCGGCCCTGCATATCAGGATGAACCGCAATGGTTAACAGCTCGGCTTCGCCTGCTACGGCGGACACTACCGAGTGCGCCTGAATAACTCCAGCTTCTTCCCACACCCAGCAAGTGTCGGGCTTTTCCAGATAGCGCTGCATAATACTGGCCGCCCAGGGATGAGAGTGGGCAGCTTGTTCAACCCGCATAATGGCATCCAGATCAGACCTGAGTGCCTGACGAATCACAGCTGACCATCCTGAGCCAACAAGGCTTGCCATAAACGGCGTTTTTCAGCTGGCGATTGCATCGCCGTCTGAATATCGGTTGCGGTAAACGTCAGTTGAGCACCACACTCAGGTAACCACTCCTGAGCCGCGTCACCGAAAGTAATCAGGTATTTAACACCCTGACCGGCAAAGTGCTGCCATTGAGCGGACAACGCCTGCTGCGCCACTGCACGTCCCTGATCCTGATGACTGGATTCAATAAACGGCCAGCGGAAACACAAAGGTGCCTGCATCATTTCGATTGGTTGTTTCATACCCATCATTACCCGATGAGCAAAACGCATCATGGCATCCAGCTGCTGGGCATCACTGCACACCCATAAGCCGTGTTGACCGATACGCAGGAAATGTAATTCAAACCGTGGTGGCGTCAGGTCAGCTGGCGCCTCATTGGCTGCTGGTGAGCCAGCCGCTTGTGAATCGACAACTGCCGTTTCTTCCGCAGCTGGCTTAGCAACAGGCTGCTGATTGGCCGCTAACTTTTCAGCGACTTTTTCTGCGGCATCACCCACTGCCAGTAATTCCGCAGCCATGACTGGCGGAATATGATGCGATTGCGCTAATTGCTCAACTTCGGCATGGGAATGATGGTTTGCTGCCACCTGCGGCAGCCAACGAGGTTCAGGAGCGTGAGGCAGCGGCTCACGAGGCATCCACTGAGTGATGCCCATCGCCTGTAAATATTCGAGCCGCGTTTGCTCCAGCATAAAAGGAAGGGCTTATACGCCGTCTGCTTGTGGATGCTGGCGTTCGCCACCATCCAGCAGGTTTAATGCATGAATATAAGCTTTAGCAGACGCAATCACGATATCGGTATCAGCACCGTTACCGTTGACAATGCGACCGCCTTTTTCCAATCGAACGGTTACTTCGCCCTGAGAGTCGGTACCTTCGGTAATTGCATTCACAGAGTACAACAGTAAGTTAGCACCGGATTGAGCAACCGCTTCAATCGCTTTGAAAGAGGCGTCTACCGGGCCACTGCCGTCAGACTTGTTTTTAAACTCTTCACCGTTACGACTAACCACTACTTCAGATACCGGAGTTTCGCCAGTGGCTGAATGGCTTTCCAACGATACCAGCTTGTAGACATCCTCAACGGCTGCGGCTTTGGCTTCAGATACCAGCGCCTGCAAATCTTCGTCAAAAATTTCGTGCTTTTTGTCCGCCAGATCTTTAAAACGAGCAAAGGCTTCGTTCAGCGCCGCATCGGTTTCAAAGGTCACACCCAGTTCTTCTAAGCGGCTACGGAACGCCGCACGGCCAGAGTGTTTACCCATAACCATTTTGTTAGCGCCCCAACCTACGTCTTCAGCCTTCATGATTTCGTAGGTTTCGCGGTGTTTCAGTACGCCGTCCTGATGAATACCAGACTCGTGAGCAAAGGCATTAGCGCCAACAATGGCTTTGTTTGGCTGAACCGGGAAACCAGTGATCGAAGACACCAGACGGGAAGTCGGAACGATATGAGTGGTATCAATACCGGTGGAGATATTAAACAGATCGCTACGGGTGCGGGTTGCCATCACCAGCTCTTCCAGAGATGCATTACCAGCACGCTCACCCAGACCGTTAATAGTACATTCCACCTGGCGTGCGCCGTTGGCTACGGCAGACAGAGAGTTCGCAACTGCCAGACCTAAATCGTTGTGACAGTGCACAGAGAAAATCGCTTTATCCGCATTCGGAATACGTTCGATCAGAGTTTTGATCTTAGCGCCAAACTCTTCCGGGATGGCATAACCAACAGTATCCGGGATATTGATGGTGGAAGCACCGGCATCAATCGCTGCTTCGATAATACGACACAGGAAATCGATTTCAGAACGACCGGCGTCTTCACAGGAAAACTCAACGTCTTCAACAAAACCACGCGCTTTCTTGACTGCATATACAGCTTGCTCAATCACCTGATCCGGCTGCATACGTAACTTGTATTGCATATGGATTGGCGAAGTCGCGATAAAGGTGTGAATACGCGCACGTTCGGCTTCCTTCAGTGCAGCCGCTGCGTGCTCCAGATCGCGATCAACCGCGCGCGCCAGAGAACAGATAGTGCTTTCACGCACGTTGGCAGCAACCGCTTGAATGGCTTCAAAGTCGCCCGGGCTGGCAGCAGCAAAACCGGCTTCGATCACATCGACACGCATTTTCTCCAGCGCTTTACCGATGCGGATCTTTTCATCTTTGGTCATCGACGCGCCAGGGCTCTGCTCGCCATCGCGCATCGTGGTATCGAAAATGACCAAACGGTCTTGCTGACTCATATGCTACTCCGCTGCTTATGCTTATAAGTTGATATCGCGCCATTATACGCGCGATACCAGCTTTCTGCAGCAGCGAAGCGGCAGATTAAGAGAGGTTTAACGGATAGGAGTAGCCGTCAGATTGGTGGTCATATTCAGGTTTTGCAATACGGCACCCGAGAGTATTGTCTGAGGTGCAGCCACATCAGGGTGTTTTAACTGAATCTGATCAATTTGCAGCTCTTTAACCGCAATACTGCCTTGAACTGCGAAACCTAATGGTCGAAGCGCCTGCTGGGCGGCATTTGGGTTCGCGACATAGGCATATCCGGTGCGAGTACTGTCGTTATAAATCAGCTCATCATTGATATCACCATTCACACCTTGGGCATCTGGCCCTGACGACTTTTTCAATACACGAGTTTCATATACATCGATTTTCAGATCGGCCTTCAAACCGAAATTGTTACTGTCAGATGCACCCAAACCATCATTGGTGCTATAGCCATCAAAAATGATCTGCGTCCCCGTATCATTGACTGCATTTCCGGAGGCATCAGTATCACGGTTATTTTCCCAGGTTAATCGGTTTCTGGCTGTTGTTCCTGCAGAAGTCTGCCCCTCCGCAGCTAGTGCCGCTTTCAATGCAACTGTGATGCCCTCATTACCCCGGTCTTCCCAACGTCCACCAGCGCTGCTGCAACTGCCAGCATCAACAGCGGTAGCACCAACACATACGGCACCGGCACCACCAGGGTTAACAGTTAGCGAAGAACCTTTTTCAAAACGTTCTAACTTAATACGACCGAGACTTCGACCTGTATTCCGGTCTCCCCAGCGCATATCGTTAACGTCCATCGTACTCCATTGCTCGGTTCGGTTTATTGCCAATCCACTATTACTGACATCAATCTGAAACCCTCTTAGGTGCACATCATAGTTAACACCTGTAGCCCAAACGCCACTACCATTTTCATCAATCGACAAACCAATATTGGTATCACTAAACAGATAATCAACGTCGATTTGAATACCACCACCGCTGGAACCACCAGCCGTGATGTATGTATATCCGTCAAGATTAAAATCCATTGCCTGAAAAACTTCTAATGATAGTAGTAACTCTGCTCCACCTTGAATAGGTGCATTGCTATTACCAACTTTGAGCCCATCGATACTGTAACTACCTTTAAACTGATTCATACCCACAGCAATCGCTGCTTTATCAGCTGTGCCCGCATTCTGGTCATGATCGAAGGAGCGAAAGTCCAACGTTAAGTCTCCACGGCCAAAACTTTCGATACCACTTACAATAACGGTTCGTCCGTTATCAACATAAGACAAATTAGCGTTGGTCAAATTCCATTCAAGGCCTGTAGACAACCCCTCACTGTTACTATTTAGACCCGAATAAAAACTTTGAGCATAAGGGCGTATTGCGGCGGGCTGTGCTGCGAAAACGGGCTGTCGAATACCTGGATAAAATTTAAATAAGTTTCGATAGGTTTCCCCATTGTGAACACCATCTTTTAATAAATAATCCAACCGAATAGCACCAACCGGATTTACACTATCGCCGATCAGGATCCGATCGGCATTGAAAGAACCATCTATTTGCTCGAACGCGAGTAGTAGATGGTCAGACATTACATCAAGCGAGAGGTTCTTAAGGTTCACCGCGCCATTGAAATCACCCATTATCAGGTGGTTGCCGTCATCAGTGAAACGTACAAAATTGGTTGAGTCATTTAGAATATTAATATTAGCATTCAAATGAATTCCTTCAGTTCCTTCGCGACCCCCGCCAAATACTTCTGCGCTACCGGACAATGCTAATTTCCCTGATAATGTACCTAAAGAAACACCCCCCAGCTTCAAGCCACCAGTAGAAAAGTCGTAAGAAAATTCGTCCAAATCGAATCTCAGTCCGGCCTTACCATCTATATCTGTCGTAGTCCCAATCCCCAGACGCGTAATGTTGGCATTATAGCCAATATCATCGAAGCTCAAAGAGCTCCCATTAGTTGTCCACGTCAGTTCCGCATCATCGATAGAAGTCTGAAAAGCACCTTCAAGGAAATTATCGGGCTTACTACTACCTCCTAGTCGAACCGTGCTATTGCCAGAATAGTCCAGACGGAACTGCCCCAGGCTTCCGTCAGAGTTATTTATTCGTACCGAACCAACAGTAATACGAGATGGATCAATTTCTGTTGTAATATGAAGTCGACCATCCGCATCAATATCCATGACCTGCTTAACCAAGCTGTTTTCATTGATGTTAGATTGTTTTCCGCGGGCAATATCGTTGATCTGAAGACTATTACTGTCGTCAATATATGAAAACTGACCAATAGAGTAGGAGGTGTCAGTTTCGACAGTTAATCCTGCCTGGCCAGTAACTCGATCTAATTCCTGATCAGGAATAGGCTGGAGAGCATCTACTTCAGCAGCCAGAAGAACGACCCCAACTGTTAATATTCTTATCATTATGGAGCACCTGTAGGAAATAACAGCAAATTCCCCTGCTGGTTAGAAAAACCATTCACATTAACGGTAAAAATATTCGATTGCTGAAAACCTGACTCTGTAGGTCGAGCTGCATTGCTGTTAGCAACAGTAAACTTTAATTCTTCGAACTCGATACGATTAGGCAACCCGAGCTCCAAAACATCTTCGTTAAATGCAGCGCCATCGCCATTGAACCCGCTATTAATTTTCCGTGTGCGGAGTGTTAACCCCTCAAATGAAAAACGCCCACGAATATTATCCAACACCAGCCAACCACCACTTTCATCACCCCCATTCAATGCTAATCGAGCACCGCAACGAGCATCGGAGGAAGTTGGAGAGCAACTTTTTTGCCAAATGCTTGGTCCATCAACGTTAAGTGGTCCACCATTTTCATTAATAGTTAAGTCGCCTGTCAGGTAGACACCACCCTGAGCGGTTACATTCCCCAGTTCATCACCTGAGAGTGGCTCTAA
Organism: Bacterioplanoides sp.; assembly: GCF_965219715.1. Classification (GTDB taxonomy): domain Bacteria; phylum Pseudomonadota; class Gammaproteobacteria; order Pseudomonadales; family Oceanobacteraceae; genus Bacterioplanoides. The sequence goes on along the minus strand of NZ_OZ244785.1, from coordinate 3,671,064 downwards.
TGCTACAAGGCTCGTAAAAGGGGTTAGCAACAAAAAAATAAGTGAGGTGTTTATTATTTTTTTCATAATGAGTATCCGCTACTGTGTCAGATCCCTGCTACGTACATTCAAGTATTGAATTTGTAGATTGCTGATAGTGCTGCTACCGAAATTTTGACCACCGACACTGACATTATTTATATAAACATCAGCTCGAGGGCCATTATTATAAAAGTCTTGATACCCCGCACTGCCTAAACTGCAGCCACCTGAACTATTCAGATCCGCACAAGCAGAGGTTTTACTACCAATATTTAATTCAAAGTTACCATCACCGTTGACTTCAAATGATACTGGCTGCTTGTCTCCGTAACCAAGTTCAGCTGATATAGCAACATCCTGAAACACCACGCTGGTGCCACGTCCACTACCATCCGGATTCGATGCATAAACAGTAAGATCATCGGCGACAAGAGATATTGCCAAGTTCGACAATGCTGTTGAACGGCTGTCATCCCCCCAAATACGCACACTGCTTCCATCCACTGCAACACCACGAGCATGAATATCAAGCTTTTGAGCGGGAGTCCCGTTTTCAACCATATCGAAGCGTATGCCAGTATCAAATCGCTCGCTTGACCGACTGCTTAATACACTACGATTTATTCCAGAAACTGAGTCCACTCTGCTATTACATGCTGTGCCATGATTACAGCGGTTATCGGCAGGCCTTGCAGACCTGCTTTCATTTAACAAACTTCCGTTGTTTGCGCGTTTGGGAGCGGAAAATTCGAAAACCGCTTTATCTTGAATGCCAATCGTATCGCCATCTACCAGTTCAAGATTGTATGGATTATTTAATCTTCCAAGATTAACGGTATTCCCAATAACGTTTGCCCCTTCATTACTATTATCACCAGCAATGTAGAAACGACTAACGCTCAATACAACAGGCTGACCCTGGTCATTAACGAGCTCACTGATATCCAACCGATTATTTGGGTCTAGGTCTTCACCAGCTTCAAAAGCAAAGTCTTCCCAAACAAGTCCTATCCCTTCACCATCAACAGCACTGAGTTCCGCGTCGCCTAGTTGCTTTAACTCAGCGATACACGGGTTAGCAAAAATAACAATCGAGCTAAGTAACAATGGCTTAATTATCATAGTATGGGTCCAGCATTTTCGTACGAACACGCGGAATACCACCAAATGATTGTTCAAAATCGACAGTAATCCCACCATTAGGAATATTTACAAAAGCACCTGAAACCGTTTGCGTATTAGAGTTACCATCACGCCAGGTGACTGGCTGAGACTGGAAAGAAAGAAACATACCTCTTGCTGGAGTATTACCACTGCCGATGTCCAGACTACGGAAGTCTCCAAGTGAGAAACAGGTTGGTAACCCAAGAACGCCACAATTGTTCGAGCCAAACAACCCAAGCAGAAAATCACTCAGTCCACCCAGATTACACCCTGATTCACATTGGAGTGTGCTACCGTTTGGCACACCAACCTGTTGAGCTCTTACATTAGTTGGATTACCTGCTGAGTCTACGAGTACTGCATCAGCTCTGAGCCTAGTATCACGACTAACGCCGGCGAAGAATAGCGCGCTTCGTTGGAAAAAGTTTGCGCGATCATAAATAGGCCTAGCAGTACCAACAACATTAACTTCGATATTACCGGTTAACGATTTGATATCTCCACTCAGCTTCCCTAAAGCTTCGCCAAATCCGATACGCACACCAACAACTTTTTGTGAACCTCCTGACTTATCAAATGCTAATTCGATAAAAGGATCTTTAATTTTAAAGGGAGTAATCGAACCATCTGCATTAACCTCTCCGAGAGCGAGGTCGCGAATCCTTACATCAGCACCTGCGGAGCCGTTACGCTCATAATTTCCCAATTCAACTAAATCTGCATTCAGAGATGTTTCTACATCAAGACCCAAGGTTACCTTAGTAAAATCAAGGCCATTTGCAGCAGAGCGATCAAGTTGCAGAAAGGCCTGACCAGTCGAATTCGACATTTGGTCATCCGTCATTGGTTTCAATGCTGCTTGTGAAAAATGAGTAAATAACACAAGTATGTAGCAAGTTATTAATTTATAACTCAACATGTAGCCTCATGAGAACTTTGACATCACTGTTGTATAAATTCAGTCTAGCGCTGAATTAAATGAGATATAGTGACATCGTGTTTTTATTATTAATCTTCAGTTACAACAGGATATGAATTGAAGCGAGCTCTTCAACAATTATTAGAGGTACGATCGTACACTTTACAAAAAAGTCAGAAATATTTGTGTAAAACCCTATAAAAATAGGCTTTTATGCAATCTATTGGGCTAACCAATATTTATTTTTTGTACTTTCGTTTTATTTTAATTTCTTTCGAGAGATTACACACATCAATAGATTTAAAAACATTCAAACATAACTACATTGAAATTATTAAAACACACCCTCCCTCCTGAAAACTTATAAATTAGCATAACGTTTAGTGTCTTATAGGCCCCCAACCGTTACACGAGCAGTTGTACTCACCTGCCTCGTATGGTCGAGACTCGTGGTGGGGATTATTTCTTTATCCCAAGTATCACCGCACTGGAGATGATTGCTCAGGGGATTGTTGATCCGGCTTAGCGTTCATACGAACAGATCCGGAACAACCGTCTGCTGCAGGACGCAGCAGCCGAGTATACAGGGACGTACTTGCTACGTGTTGTAAGGGAGTAACCGGGAGCTGTTTGTTGCGGAGCTGGCCGAGATAGAGCCCCACTATTATCTTCGCGACACGCGGTAAATACATCCCTGTACGCTCGACTAACGCGTCCCTGCGTTAGACGGTCGCTCCAGATAACAGTGGAGCTCTATCTCTTTCATTCTTTAAATACACTTCTGGTTCAGAACATTTTTTCCAGGCAAAGAAAAGCCCCGACCGCGTAAGCGATCGGGGTTTTAGAATAAGAGCTTGACGATGACCTACTCTCACATGGGGAAGCCCCACACTACCATCGGCGATGCTGCGTTTCACTTCTGAGTTCGGAATGGATTCAGGTGGTTCCACAGCTCTATTGTCGTCAAGCAAACTTGTATGCATTGTGGTCGTCTTACGATGTCTGCGACTACGTTGCAAATAAGGTTGGATACATGAGTTTTTTTAAGTTGTTCACCTAAAAAGAGATTCTCTAACGAACCGGCGGCTGCCGATTGTTCTTTACTCTGTTTTATTCAGAGTTGGCTTGTTAACACAACCAGTTTGGGTGTTATATGGTCAAGCCTCACGGGCAATTAGTACAAGTTAGCTCAACGCCTCACAACGCTTACACACCTTGCCTATCAACCAGGTAGTCTTCCTGGGCCCTACAGGGAACTCGAAGTTCCAGTGAGATCTCATCTTGAAGGGGGCTTCCCGCTTAGATGCTTTCAGCGGTTATCCTGTCCGAACGTAGCTACCGGGCAATGCCATTGGCATGACAACCCGAACACCAGAGGTTCGTCCACTCCGGTCCTCTCGTACTAGGAGCAGCTCTTCTCAAATCTCAAACGCCCACGGCAGATAGGGACCGAACTGTCT
>NZ_OZ244785.1:3362500-3662500 GCF_965219715.1 Bacterioplanoides sp. | reverse complement strand
GGTTCGAACCAGCTAGAACGAATCTGTAACAAATAGTGAACGGCCGCCAGCAAGCCAATGAAATAAACCAGTTTGTGCAACTTCTTCCAGTTACGCTTAAGGCGGCGCTGCCATTTCTTAGTAGAAGTAACAGTCAGAGGAACCAACAGCAGCCAGGCAAGCATTCCTACCAACAGATAAGGACGATCAACAATTTCCTTGCCCAGCTCCTGCCATTGCCATTCCAACAGGAAAGCAAAATAAGCCAGTAAATGAAGCGTCGCATAGAAGAATGCAAACAAGCCCAACATACGTCGATGCACCAGCAGCCACTTCTGCTTCAGTAAATCTTTAATGGGCGTCACTGCTAAAGCGATTAACAGAAAATTAAACGCCCAGGTGCCGGTAAACCAGACAATCTCTTTCCCCGGTTCTGGCCCGAGAATATCCCATTCACCTGACTGCAGACGCACTACCGCCTGCAACAGATAAAAGAAAGGCGTCATCGACACCAGGAAGATGGCAATACGCCGCAAGGTAACAAGCATATGAATTTCAACCTACCTATTAATAGAACTTACGCAGGTTCATTCCAGAATACATAGCGGCTACCTCTTCTTCGTAGCCATTAAACATCTGGGTCTCGATACGATTCGGCTTAAACAAGCCAGAAGGTAAACGACGTTCACGCGCCTGGGACCAACGCGGATGATCGACTTCCGGATTCACATTGGCATAGAAGCCGTATTCACTTGGAGCAAGTTCTGCCCAGGTAGTCTTAGGCATTTCTTCAACAAAGCGGATTTTGACGATCGACTTAATGCTCTTAAAGCCATACTTCCAAGGCACAACCAGGCGGAACGGTGCACCATTCTGATTCGGTAACACCTCACCATATAAACCTACCGCCATCAGAGTCAGCGGATTCATTGCTTCATCCATCCGCAAACCTTCGACATAGGGCCAATCAATCGTGGAAAAAACAGAACGCTGACCCGGCATTTGCTTCGGATCATGCAAGGTTGTGAACTCAACGTATTTGGCTGAGGACAATGGCTTGAAACGCTTCAGCAGTGCCGATAACTCAAAACCAATCCACGGAATCACCATTGACCAGGCCTCTACACAACGAAGGCGGTAAATACGTTCTTCCAGATCCACCTGACTCAGGATGTCTTCTAGAGTGAATTTACCTTTAACTTCACATTCGCCATCAATTTCGACCATCCAGGGATCAGTCTTAAACTTCGAAGCATATTTATAAGGATCGTCCTTACCTGTGCCGAACTCGTAGAAATTGTTGTATTGGGTAACATTCGAATAAGGCGTCAGACTTTCACCTTTTCCCCACTTAGTCTCTTTGGCTGCAGCAACCTGCTTTGCCAACCATTCTGGTCTCTGCTTGCGGGTTGATTCATGGGTTTGAATAGCCTGAGCGGGTAACGCAGCAGCTGCGATGGATAAAGCAGCAGTTTGGCCAAGGAATTGGCGACGGTTGAGGTAACTACTGTGGGAAGTAATTTCAGACGGCAAAACGTCTGACTTTTTCTTGCGATTAATGATCATGCCGATATTCCTGTCCAACTCTGCCAGTTTATTCTGGCCCACCACTGAAGTGGCTTGTTATTTACGTATTGTAGTTAACAGAGTTAGACAGGTTATCGCTAAAAAATTCAGTTCGCCTGTTTTTTATTTTTCAGACGAGTCCAGGCTTCATATGCAGGGCCGGATAAGGCATAACCCATAAACACACCCAGCAGTACTTTGGCTGGGTCAATAGAAACCACGACAAACACCATAACGACGGCCAATAATGCAACGAAAGGTACCTTGCCTTTCAGATCCAGACCTTTGAAGCTGTGGTAACGGAAGTTACTCACCATCAATAAACCCGCACCCGGAACAATCAACGCCATTAACCAGGCAATGTCAGCACCTGCGGTGCCGGTCTCACTGAAAGCCCAAACCGTACCAGCTACAATCGCAGCTGCCGCAGGACTGGCCAGGCCGGTGAAGAAGTTCTTATCTGCCACTGCCAGCTGAGTATTAAAACGTGCTAAACGCAACGCTGCACCCGCAACATAAATAAAGGCAGCAACCCAGCCCACTTTCCCTAAACTCTGCATCGACCAACTGAAAGCCACTAACGCCGGAGCCACACCAAAGGAAACCATATCCGCCAAACTGTCGTACTCGGCACCAAAGTCACTCTGGGTATTGGTCAAACGAGCAACTCGACCGTCCAGACCGTCAAGAATCATGGCAATAAAAATCGCGATTGCAGCGTTTTCAAAATGGCCATTCATACTGGCCACAACAGCGTAGAAACCTGAAAACAGTGCACCTGTGGTGAACAGGTTTGGTAATAAATAGATACCTTTACGACCAGGCCACTTAGCTGGCTTATCAGCGCCCTGAGGCTGGCTGTCTTGCGCGTTATCAGTCAAAGGAACAACCTTATTATCTTCTTGGTTCATTCTTAACTCATCAGAAATACATTTTTACCACTGCATTATGGAGTATTACAGGGCTGCTGTCTTCCATAACGCCTGCAACAATGTCTCCTGCATTCGTTGCGTTTTAGCGCATAGTCCAACAGCAAAGGGCTCCAGCTCAGGCTGAACCGCTAACACCCGCACCCTCGCTGCCATCGGACTGTTCTTTAATACCAACTCCGGCACCACACCAACTCCGGCCCCCAACGCCACCATACTGACAATAGCCTCATGACCAGAAACCTGAGCATAAATATTCGGTTGAATATCACGAGCTGCAAACCAGTGATTCACCCGAGTGCGCGCCAAACCAGTCTCCGACAGCACCATCGGCACCGTCGACCAATCAATTTCGGCCTGGTTCAGTTGGGAAATGGTTGTGGTGTTTTTCGGCGCTATAAAAAGAAGCGGCGACGGCATAATGGTTTTAAACGTCAGCTCCTCACTGAGCTGCTCCGGACGGGCAGCAACCACAATGTCGGCTTCACCATTCTCGACCTTGAGAATCGACTCAGCCGCATCACCGGTATGAATATGCAGATCGACCAGCGGGTAGCGCTCACGAAAGCGCGCCAGTAAATCTGCCAGAAAGCTGTAACTGGCGGTTACCGAACAGAATAACGTCAACGACCCTTGCAGATCGCTCACCTCCCCGGATACTGAACTCTTCAGCTGTTGCCAATCGGATAAGGTACTTTCAGCGTGGCGCTTAAACAGCTCACCGGCATTGGTTAGCGACAATGGTGAGGTTTCACGTACTAATAAAGTGGCGCCCACTTCTTCTTCCATACGAGCTAAACGTCGGCTCAGCGTTGATGGGCTCATATGTAGTTCTTCGCTGGCCTTACCTAAATGAAGGTGTGAGCACAGGCTAAGAAATGATTGCAGGTCTTTGTAATCCACGATTTCCTCACAGTTAATCCTGATTGCATTGGATAAAACGGCCAGCGGCTTGGGCTGCATGGATGCAGCGCGAGAGCCTACAGGGATGTACTTGCGGCGTTCGCTGAAGTTTTATGCGGTGAAATCAGCGAACCACTGGAGCTCTGAAAACAATGTTGAAGTACCACCCTGGTTCCATTGCAAAAAACGCAACACCATTCCGCAAATATAGCATTTTACGCAACACCCTTCTTCTTCTATTATTCGCACCGATTTGATTTTGTTCATCGGAAGGCATCCGGTGGATTCACTCTACTAATTGGAGAACCTGTCATGGGTGAGAACTATTTCAATACGCTGAACCTGCGTCAGCAACTGGACCAGCTGGGTCGTTGTCGTTTCATGGACCGTGAAGAATTCGCAAACGGTTGTGAAGTTCTGAAAGGTAAAAAAGTTGTTATCGTTGGTTGTGGTGCTCAGGGCCTGAACCAGGGTATGAACATGCGCGATTCTGGTCTGGACGTTTCTTACGCTCTGCGCCAGGCAGCCATCGATGAAAAGCGTCAGTCTTTCCTGAATGCTTCTGAAAACGGTTTCACCGTTGGTACTTACGAAGAACTGATCCCAACTGCAGATCTGGTTTGTAACCTGACTCCAGACAAGCAGCACACCAGCGTTGTAGAAGCAGTAATGCCACTGATGAAGCAAGGTGCAACTCTGGGTTACTCCCACGGTTTCAACATTGTTGAAGAAGGCATGCAGATCCGTGAAGACTTAACTGTAATCATGGTTGCTCCTAAGTGCCCGGGTTCTGAAGTACGTGAAGAATACAAGCGTGGCTTCGGTGTACCAACTCTGATGGCTGTTCACCCAGAGAACGATCCAGAAGGTAAGGGTCACGACCAAGCGAAAGCATGGGCTTCTGCAACTGGCGGCGACCGCGCTGGCGTTCTGGAATCTTCTTTCGTTGCCGAAGTTAAGTCTGACCTGATGGGTGAGCAAACTATCCTGTGTGGCATGCTGCAAACCGGCGCCATCCTGGGCTTCGAAAAAATGGTTGAAGACGGTATCGACGAAGGCTACGCAGCCAAGCTGATCCAATACGGTTGGGAAACTGTTACTGAAGCACTGAAGTACGGCGGCATCACTAACATGATGGATCGTCTGTCTAACCCAGCTAAGCTGGTTGCTTTCGACATGGCAGAAGAGCTGAAAGAACTGATGCGTCCTCTGTTCCGTAAGCACCAGGACGACATCATGACTGGTCACTTCTCCAAGACCATGATGGAAGACTGGGCCGCTGGCGATGCGAACCTGCTGAAATGGCGTGAAGAAACGGCAGAAACCGGCTTCGAAAAAGCTCCGGCTTCTGACGTTGAAATCGACGAGCAAGAATACTTCGATCACGGCGTAATGCTGGTTGCTATGGTTAAAGCGGGCGTTGAGCTGGCATTCGAAACCATGGTTGAGTCTGGCATCGTTGAAGAGTCTGCTTACTACGAGTCTCTGCACGAAACTCCACTGATCGCTAACACCATCGCTCGTAAGAAACTGTACGAGATGAACGTTGTTATCTCTGACACTGCAGAATACGGCTGCTACCTGTTCGCTCACGCTGCAGTGCCTCTGCTGCGCGAGAAGTTCATGCCACACATCTCTACTGATGTTATCGGTAAAGGCCTGAACCTGAAGTCTAACTCTGTCGACAACGCTCGCCTGATCGAAGTAAATGATCTGGTTCGTAACCACCCTGTTGAGTGGGTTGGTCAGGAGCTGCGTGGCTACATGACTGATATGAAGCGTATCGTAGAAGCTTCTAAGTAATAAGCTACTGCTGATACAGCCTGCGCCGAAAACTGCTCCCAGCGTTTTCGGCGTACCGTCCATCCATGGACTTAAATCCCCGACAGATCGAATCTGCCGGGGATTTTTTATGCTTGCCTTCAAATAATGACTTATATATAAATAGCCGGTTCTTTTATCTACTCGCAACAAGGATGTAAAAATGACAGAGATCACAGCAGAATCTGCCGCCTCCAAAACTGTCCCTATCGAATTCTCTGGCCAGAAAATGGAGTACACCAAACTTTGGCTGGTTAATATGCTGCTAACCATTATTACTTTTGGTATTTACAGCGCCTGGGCAAAAGTACGGAATACCCAATATCTGTATGGTCACACTCAGGTTGATGGTCATCGTTTACGCTATCTGGCAACACCCATTCAGATTTTGCGCGGTCGTATTATTGCTGTAGCTTTATTTGGCACATATGCCTTACTCAATAGCCTCAACCCGTTAGCAGGCGTGGCAGCAATTTTAGTGTTATTGGGTGCGATGCCTTGGTTGTTAATTCAGGGAATTAAATTCTCACTGCGAATGACAGCCTATCGTGATGTTCGCTTCTCATTTCATGCGACCTACTCCAATGCACTGGGCTATTTTTTCCTGCTGCCATTGGCTGCTGTATTAACATTTGGCTTGGCAATGCCATGGGCACTGCAAAAAGTGCATAAATACATACATGAAAATATTTCTTATGGAGGCAAACGATTCAAGTTAGATTCACGTGTAGGCCATTACTACATGATTATGTTTGTTGTAGCAGGCACAATAATCTTCGCGATGCTGGCAATTCTCGCAGTATTCGGCGTACTGGGAGTTGGTGCTAAATTTGCCGCCGGGACAGGCTTAGAAGGCAATAGTGAAGCGGTTGATATTATCGTCCTTTCCATGCTTCTGGGATTTTACTTCATCAATTATCTAGTCGCGGCCATCGTTCAGAGCATGATTCGCAACCATATTATGAATAACCTGAAACTTGAAAGCGTCGTATCTTTTAATTCAGACATCCGTATTCCTGCTTTTGTATGGTTGAACTTCTCAAACGCACTTCTGATTATATTTACCCTGGGGCTAGGTTACCCGGCTACCAAGATTCGCAAAAATGCATTCTTAGCTGCTGCCACTCAAGCGAATATTGAACCCGGTATCGAAAGCCTGATGAATACGGTTTCCGATCAGGATTCCGCAATTGGCGAGGAAGCAGCAGGTTTATTTGATGCTGACTTTTCCCTGACATAGTTATGAAACAGATCACGGGAATGTATCAGTGGGGTGGCGAGGCACGAAGCCTTGCTGCCACCGCTTTTATCTCTGATGACCATATCAGTATTCAATCCAATGAAGGTGAGCACCTGAATCAATGCCTGAATGAACAAGCAAAATTCAGCGACGCGATTCCAGGATTACCTGTTGATCTGATCTTTAATAATAACGATCGCTTTATACCCGATAACCCTCAATTCCGCTGGTCTGCGCAAAAAAGCGGACAACGCATTCCAGAATTACTGGAGCGCAACTGGTTAACGGTTGTTATCGCACTCATTCTGGTACCAGGTTTTGTCTGGCTGATGATTAATAAAGTTATCCCAGGCGCGAGTGAAGCTGTTGTACCGCTTATTCCAGACCGCGTTGTTGCTGAGTTATCAGAGCAGACGCTGGCGGTAATTGATAAAATTCATCTGGATGAATCAAAGCTCAGTAATGAACGTCAAAAAGCTATTACTGATCAATGGAACCAGGTTCTTAATCAGCTGGCCCTGCCACCTGACCAGTACACACTGAAGTTCCGCTCTTTTTCCGCCGGCCCAAATGCCTTTGCCCTACCCGACGGCACCGTTATCATCACCGATCAGATTGTCGAACTGACAGCAGACAAGCCCGATGTGCTTACATCAGTATTGCTGCATGAAATCGGCCATGTACATCATCAGCACGGCATGAAACTGGCCACCCAATCCGTCGCAACCAGTGTATTGTTTGCCATGATGTTTGGCGACATCGAAGGCGCGGGTGAAGTTGTATTAGGTACAGGTACCGCACTGATGCAAAGCGCTTTCTCTCGGGATATGGAAAGTGAGGCTGATACCTACGCCTTTAAGCAATTAACCGCACTGGGAATGAGTCCGGAATTATTTGCTGAAGCGATGGAGCGGTTACAGCAAGCACACGAAACTGATTTGCCTGAATCGGAGTGGCTCGACTATCTGAGCTCACATCCAGACACACAGGAACGTATTGAGCGGGCAAGACAGTTCTGACCTGCACCAATGTTTTGCACAGAACAGCCACCTGATCTAGCGTTAAAACACAGGTCGGATCAGGTTTTTCCATGCAGAGCATAAAAAGAAGTATCAGCTTTCTGTTTCTCAGCCTGTGGCTGCTGACACCATCAAGCCAGGCACAGGACGTGATCACCATCAGCAGCGGTGAGTGGCCACCCTATATCTCGCAACAACTGCCTCACTACGGCGTCACTTCTCAGATCGTCAGCGAAGCCTTTGAACAAGTTGGTGTAACGGTGAAATACGAGTTTCTGCCGTGGAGCCGGGCACTCGAAGCAGCAAGAGCTGGTGAACTCGATGCATCACTGGGTTGGGCAATCACCGAAGAGCGCAAACAGGATTTCTGGTTTTCTGAACAACCCATCTCAACCGAAACAACAGTGCTTTTTTATCACAAAGATTCGCCACTGAAGTGGGGAGAAGTCTGGCGCGAGAATCTGCTTAAGCCATATCGTGTCGGCGGTACTCTGGGTTATGAATACGGTGAAAAATTCGATAACAAAGAAAAAGAGGGCCACTTTCTGATTCGTCGTTACAACGAAGACAAGCTTGGTTTTCGGTTCCTGCTGAAAAAGCAGATCGACTTTTTCCCCATTGATTTAACGGTTGCCAGACACATCCTAAAGCAACACTTTCCACTGCAACAAAATCAGTTCGGTTATATCGAAGAGCCACTCTACGTTGCCGAGCTCTACTTGTTAATCTCGAAAAAAACACCACAAAGCATCCGCTTCAAGCAACGCTTTGATGAAGGTATGAAACGTCTGCAAGCCTCCGGACGCCTGGCCGAACTGAAGAAATAAATTAACTTTCCAGCCCATCTGGTGGTTGGTCATGCTTTCTTTCAGCCATAAAAAAACCGCGATACCGAATCGGTATCGCGGCAAAGAATGATCAGGACCTCGCCAAACAAATATCCTGATCACTGACTCTGAAAAGTCATGTCAGAACTGAATCATTCACCTTCTTTATGATCGTGAGACTCGCCTTCTTTGTGATTGTGGCCATCTTCACCATGATCCTGATGTTCGCCCGCAGCACCAACCCAGGCCAGTTTTGACGGTTTGAATGTCAGTGCAATACGCTCTTTCACTTCTTTTTCCGCTAAATCCACCACAACGATCTGCTTCGCAACAGCATCAACCACGAATACTTCGTCGCTGTCCGGGCTTACCGCCATTTGTACGCTATCGTGGCCTGTGAATTCAGGAATGGTTTCCAGAACTTTAATTTTGGCAGTACGCTCAAACGCATGCTCCTCTTCACTTTCTTCAGCAGCTGCGGCTTTGGTTTCTGCTTTGGCTTCACCTTCATGATCGTGCTCTTCATGAACCGACAGAACGTGCAGCGTACCGGTGTCATCCAGTACCAGCATCGCTTTGCCTTCGTCGTCCATGATGGCGGCGTGTTTTTTCGCACCTTCGCCTTCGCTCCAGTCCACCAGCTCAATTTCGTTGTCTTCCAGATGGATAGCGTACAACGCGCTTGAAGCCCAGCCCGCGACAACGTGACCATCGGCATGACCGGTAAAGCTACCGATGCGGCCAGTCATACCTGCCGGATTGGCAATGTTCGAGGCAGTGAAGTTTTCACCAGACTGTTTAACAACCAGAACGCTATCAGCACAGCCAAATACGCTGGCTTCTTCAGTGGAGAAGCTGCCGTGTAACTTGTCACAGTTTGCGTTTGCTAACTCTTCTTTTTCGAAAGCGTTATCGTGGAAGTGATACAGCTCAACTGCAGATGGCAAAACATCATTATCAGCCGCTTCCGGAGCACGGTAGGTGGTCAGAACGAAGTCACCACGAGGCTCGGCGGTACCGTGCATATTGTTGTTTAACTGCAGCTCACGCTCTTCGTTATGACCAATGGCTTCGTCGTCCAGGGTAATAACTTTCGACGCAGTACCTTTCACACCATCAAAGAAATATGCCGCGTATTTTTCGTTATGACGAAAATGCGTTGGATTGGTACCCGTCAGGGTTTTGTTGATTAATTGCGGGTCGTTTTCACTCAAATCAAAGTGATCATCGTGAGGAACCAGATATAAACCGCCATCAATAATCTGAACCTGGTCATCCTGGCTAACCAGACCATAACGGTATTGAGGTGAGGCATTCAGTGCTTTCGCAGCAGAGTTCAGCGTAATGGTTTCCAGCACACTGCCGCCTTTTGGATTAATCACCGACACCGTTGCGTTTTCTGCATCTGCAACCAGTAAACGACCGGAAGTTTCGACACCTTCACGAGTCTGCGCAGGTTTGTTATCACTGCTGTCTTTACAGCCGGTTAATGCCGCAGTCAGCACCAGTGCTGATAAAACGGATTTTTTAAATTGCATAAATTTCTCCAACGGGTGAGTTAAAACTGTATCGATGTCGATAAACTGATGTTGCGTCCCGGTAGTGGCGCAAACTGTTTCAGGTAAGAAACGTGATTGCGTCCCGGTGCATCAAATAAATTGGTTACCTGCAGGCCAAGCTGCCACTCATAATCGGTTGCCAGCATCATGCTGTAATTAACCCGGGCATTAACATGCTGATAAGCAGCTGCTGCGGTTTCTTCCGCTGCGGTTTTGTTTTGTGCCAGCGACCAGCGGTTTTCAACTTCTGCCTGCCATTGATTGTGGTGCCAGCCCAATTGCAACAACGCAGTCGCCGGTGGCGTACGCGGCAGGTTTTTATTCGAACTGCCAGCCACGGCTTTGGTTAGCTGCGCAGACACATAATCCGCCTGAACCAGCACGTGCCATTGTTCTGTCAGAGCGTATTCGGAAGTGATCTCACCGCCGTAGAACTCTGCATCCGCCTGTTCGTAGCGGTAAACGGCATTACCGTGATAAGGGTCTTTAACCGCTTTTAAATCGTTATAAATGTAATCATCGAATTGATAGCGATAAGCCGAGATGAGGGTAAATAACTGCTCGCTGGCGTAGGTCCAGTTGATATCCAGGGTGTAAGCCGTTTCTTCCTTCAATTCAGGGTTATCCAGCTGATAAGAGAAGGTAGCGTGATGGTCGCCGTTCCAGAACATTTCCTGAGCATCCGGCGCACGCTGGGCACGTGCCACGCTGATCGCCCAACGCTGTTGTGGTGAAATATTCCAGGTCGACGCAAACGACAGAGTCAGTGGCGCGAAGTATTTATCGTCGTAGTAACTTTCATCCTGGCGGCTCGATGGCGCAATGGTTTTAGGATCCGACGCGATAGTGCGGAAATCCACCCGCGCACCCAGCTCAAAATTACCGTTACCCAGTGAGTCGTTCTGCCAGTCGCGCTTTTCTACCAGGAAATAACCAATATCGGTGGTTTTGGTTTCCGGCATCGGAGTGTTGTGAGCAAACTCAAAACCACCACGTTGGGTGAACGCACCACCTTTAAAACCGTTCCAGCTCTGGCTGCTGTAGTCAGGAATTTTTGAACAACCAGCGTGGTCGTGACACAACTGCATCAGCTGCTGACTGAGGTGCAGCCCCAGATGTCCCTGCCAGCCCCAAATAGCCTGATGACGAAGACGGCTGTTGTACTCCCAGGTTTCCTGATCAAACAGACCTTCAACCGTTGGTTTCGTCAGCTCATCGTGTTCATAGTCATTAAATGAGAGTTCGTTGTCCCAGCTGATAATGCCAGCGAATGGATTCAACCAGGACGATTTCAGGTCATAGCGAATTTGTTCCGGACGAACACGGGTTTGCTCATCCTTTTCGTTAGGCACGCCATAATCGTATTCGCTTTGGGAAACACTGAAGCCAATAAAACCTGTCTCAGCTGAAGTACGACTGACACCCAAACTGAAGCCTTTGCCCGAAGTATCGCTGTTATTAACGGTTTTTGAGTCTGCAGCCTTGTAATCATCGGTCGATTTATCAAAGCCGCTGATGTGCCAGGCAAATTCGCCGTTACCACCGTTTAGCTCGGCATTCAGCTGACGAGACGATGCATTGCTATCAACTTTGGCGCTGACCCGCCCTTCCGTTTTGTTCACTGGCTGGCGGGCAATCTTGTTGTCGATCACATTAACCACACCACCAATCGCACCTCCACCAAACAGCAAGGTCGCTGGGCCCTGAATCACTTCAACCTGGCTGGCGTTTGCAGCTTCAGCCATCGGTGCATGGTCAGAACTCATCGCCGATAAATCAGCACTGTCATGGCCATTGATCATCATTTTTACCCGGCTACCACTCATGCCGCGCAAAACCGGGCGACCGACACCCGGGCCGAATGAAGCATTGCTGATACCCGGCTGCTGCTCCAGCAAAGTACCCAGTGTGTCACCGGGATTCTTCGCCAGCGCCTGCTGATCCAGAACCAGCACTGGCTGAGCAACATCCGCTAACGATGAATCATCACCTGAGCTGACAACCACGGTATCGAGTTCAACAGCGGACGCCTGTGAAGCCGTGCCTGCCGCAACTGCGCCAGCAAGAAAAATACGATATAACATAACAATAAAACCATAAAAATAATCCGGGCAACTGTCCCGGATGTCGAAGCGTGCAAGTTATATTATAACAATACACTCATTGACAAGTTATTACGCACAAAAAACGAACAAAACCTGTTCAGAGCCAAGGCTGACCTCAACTCTCTTGCCAGATCGGGAACGGATCATCCAGGGTTTGCCAGAATTCAGCCCCCTGCATCAGTTCGTCTTCACTTAATAAACACTCATCCAGTCGTTCACGGGTTGTTTCCGAATCGAGGTTCTGACCAATAAACACCAGTTCCTGGCGCATATCGCCAAACGGCTCGACCCATTTTTCTTGTATAAACTGCAGATATTCCTCATCGTCCGGCCAGCGATCTTTTGGTACCGCTTTCCAGAACATGCCGCCAAAACCATGATGGGCAATACCACCGGCCTGACTCCACTGACCAGCAAATTGCGGACGTGTTGCTAACCAGAAAAAGCCTTTAGAGCGAATCAACTTACCGTCTGGCCAATCCTGATGCAGGAAGTCATAAAACTTCTTAGGATGAAACGGTTTACGTGCTTCATAACTGAAACTGCTGATGCCGTATTCTTCGGTTTCAGGCACATGTTCGCCACGCATCTCTTTCAGCCAGCCCGGCGCCTGTTGTGCTTTATCAAAGCTGAAAGAATGAGTTGCCAGAATTTTACCGGTATCGATACGGCCGAATTCCGCTGTCATCTGCTCAGCATCCGGGTTAAGACTGCCAAGGATGCTTTTCAGCTCGGCAAGCTCAGTTGCACTGACACGGTCGGTTTTATTGATAATAATTTTGTCGCAAAACTCGACCTGATCGACCAACAAATCAGCAACACTGCGTTCATCATCTTCCCCCAGAGATTCTCCGGTTTCCTGTAACATCCGTGCTTCGCGGAAGTCTTTCAGAAAATTAAACGCATCCACCACGGTCACCAGCGTGTCCAGCCGAGCGATGTCGGCCAGACTGGTGCCATCTTCATCAGCGAAGGTGAAGGTTTCTGCAACCGGTAACGGCTCAGAAATACCGGTCGATTCAATCACCAGATAATCAAAACGCTCGTCTTTTGCCAGGCGACTGACTTCCAGCAGCAAATCTTCCCGCAGGGTGCAGCAGATGCAGCCGTTGCTCATTTCCACCAGTTTTTCTTCGGTGCGATTAAACGATATTTCGTTTTTGACCTGGGCCGCATCGATATTGATTTCACTCATATCATTCACGATCACAGCCACCCTGAGCGCATCGCGATTATGCAGAATGTGATTCAGCAAGGTTGTTTTACCAGCGCCGAGAAAACCGGATAACAAGGTCACCGGTAAGCGTTTATCGACAGTGTTCATCATCGTTCTCTTCAAGCTTATCTTATAGTAAATGTTATATTATAACATTTACTATCCAGATCCAATCGCACAAAAAAACCCCGGCTGACCAGGCCATTAAATGGCGAGGTCAGCCGGGGCTGATGTGCAACCGCTTTCCGGGAAAGCTGAAGAGAAGTTAGTTACAACCGCTGTGTGGCGTGCTCAGAACAACATCAGAGATGTGCTGCTCATAACCTTCGGTCGTGATTGGCTGAGTGCCGTTGATACCGGCTTTGTCACCGATGATGTAAGTCTGTGATAGCGGAATGCCAGCATTGTTGAAGGCTTCGGCATCGGTATCGGCGTTACCGTAAGCGCGGAAGAACTCAAGGCCCGCAGCCTTCATTTCATTCATCACTTCGGTTTTATATTGTGCCGTTTCAAACAGGCCCTGTTCGTTGGCCAATGTGGTACGCAGAGTGAAGTCCGGCAGATTCAGGGTGTCGCGTAACCAGCGACGGCTGTCTTTGGCGTACCAGTAGCTACGCGCAGTAATAAATACCGGATGGTAACCACGATCCAGATATTCCTGAACTAACTGACCCGCAGCCGGGCGTGCTTCGGCAGCTTCGATACCGGTGTAATCGAGAATCTGTTCCAGATCACTTTTGGTCAGAGTTTCATCGATATCAAATACCACGGCTTTTTTGCCTGGCTCAATCGCAGTGATATAGGCATCGGCGTAGGTCAGATCACCCATCACTACCATACGTAATACGTACTGGCCTTCCTGCTGACCGTCCACCGGTACGAAGATTTTGCCATCGCTGTTGGTGGTGAACTCGCCCAGGTAATCCCAGCCGTCTTTGCCTGTGCCACTGAGGTAAGCACGTACTTTTTCGTCTTCCAGATCTTTGTGCAGGATGGCGCCATAATCGAACTTACCGGTAACGGTTACCGCTTCACCGGCTTTGGTCACACGGTCGTGGCCCATGTGATACGGGGTGCTGCGCGCCGTAATACGGCTGCTGAAATGATCGAAGCTCTGTTTCGCCGGAAACTGGAATGCCGCCGGATTCTGACCAGCATCGAAGTCGGTACAGTTAACCACGCCGTCCAGTACGATATCGATATCATCGCCGGAAATATCATCAACGGCTTTCGGATCAGACATGGCAAAGCTGCTGCTTGCTGCCAGTGTCAGAGCGGCAGCCAGTGTTGTTTGGGTGAGAGATGGAACACGCATAAAAAACCTCGGGTTGTTGTTGTCGAACGGTTGGTTTGGCGCTTTTTCGTGAACCGTTATTATCTTTATTGTTGTGACAGTTACATGACTGTTTTGTGGTTCGGCCGACATTCTGTCAATAAAAATCATTCTCAGATAGGAACGATCGCGCCAAAACAGCGTAAAGTTATCCCGTTGCGTCGCATCCAATTGAGCCAAGTTGTTAATGAAGCATCGCTGACTTATGCAGTAATGAGCTGTTTAGATAAGCCACTGACACAACAAACCCGCAACCCCGGTTAAAACCTGTTGTTCCGCCACCGAAAAGCGGACTGATCTGCACTCCGTTCGATACACCCGGAGAGCTACCCTTGGCGCAGCCATAACAAAATAACAACAGGTGATTTATGAAGTTCCCCTCTCTGAAGCAGCTACCGCTGCTGGCTGCATTGAGTGGCTGTAGTATTGCAGCCGTCGCGTTTGATTACTCCGATAGCCACACGTTCAGTATTCCCGATAGCCTGCATGACAAGCCGATTAACCAGATTACTCTGCCAGGCAGCCACAACAGTTTTAACCGCAGCGGCACCAGCCCGAGTAGCTGTGCCGACAATAATTTTTTATTAGGCGACAATAAAAACGTACACCGCTCCATCGCTGAGCAGATTGATATGGGCTTACGTTTTCTGGAAATCGATGTGTATCAGGAAGGCGATCGCTGGTGCGTTTATCACGGCAGTGATGGTCGTCCATGGCTGGACGGCAATTCCTATTATTTCAAAGATATTCTGAAAGAAATCACCGATGGCCTGAGTCGTATCGGCAACGAAGTTATCTTTATTAAAATGGATGGCTTTGGTCACTGGGAAGCGCCGCAGGAATTTGAAGCACGTCAGGAATATATGTTCCGGGAGCTGGAAAAACTCGGTTATGGCGACGCCGTATATAAACGCGAAGATTATGAAACCCGCCCTCCCACGATTAATGAACTGGCGGCACGGGGCAAACGCCTGATTTTTGTTTCCGGTACCCGAGGTCATTCCTGGGGCTGGAAAACGGCAGGCACCTCCACCAAACACACCGAACGCAGCGGCCCGTTTGGCGACCGTATCGACAACCCCAACGGTGTCGATTTTATTCGCTTTAACGCTTTTGCTTTAGCCGACGCGGCGGGCTGGGGCTCTACCGGTGACGCTGATTTTATTCACGCCCGGTTAGTTGGTCACAGTATTGAGAAATGGATTGAAGCAGGCCACCGGATCAGCCACTTAAATGTCGACTTCCCCAGTCGTCGCAGTGTGAATATGACGGCAATGCGGGCCGCCAATATTCTTAATCAGGTGCCATCGGCTTATGGTGAGGTCAAAGATCCGGACGGCAACGTTTTAAACAAAGTGGGTTATTCGGTACGTCTTGATAATCTGAATTTGAACGATGGTGAAAACTGGTTTGACTGGAACGGTTACCATGGCCGCACCGTTGTTACTCCAAACGGGCCGGGGAAATTTGATTTTCCACGTCCGCATGGTCAAACCGTTTCCATCCGTCCATTCAAAGAAGGCTTCCGTTTCGAACCCGAAGCCATCTATATCCCGTCAGAAAGCGTGGCCACCGATATTGAACTGAGCTTCACCGCAATTCCGTCGCGTTCATTACAGGACATCGCCGAGTCCAGTAGTTTTATTTATAAAAAAGGCCCGGTAAAGCTGGCAGCTGGACTGGGGCTGGACCACAACGGTGATGTCGTTGTTAACGATGTTACCCGTCAACCTGGTTTTGCCATTGTTAATAAAGGCTCGGGGCTGTGTGTCGGCCTGAGTAAAGGTCACCTGAGCAATGGCACCAAAGTGTACATGCAACATTGTGACGCTTCGATCGAGCAGCGCTGGAGTTACAACCCGGACAACGGCTACATTAAATCGATGAAAGGCAATTATTGTCTGGATACTCAGGGCAATGGCAACAGCGGTCATCGTATGCAGGTGTATACCTGTTTGAGTAACCCTCACCCGAATCTGCAATTTAACGTGATTGGCCAACAGCTGGTTCCGTCTCATACCGACGCCAACGCACTCGACAGCCACGACACTCAGGCCGGCGCTCCGTTAATCGTCTGGAATCGCAGCAGTGAACACAACAATCGTAAGTGGATTTTCGAAAAACATTTTGCCGTCAGCAGCACCGGCGAAAATCAGGTAACGGATGCCAGTCGTGACCATAAGCATCAGTACTTTGCTCTGGTAAACCACAACCATCATTGCTTAACAGCCGATGGTGGCTGGCGAACCGCCTACATCAAAGCGAAAAACTGCCGTACTCATACCATTTCCGGCAACGCCGATAATATGTTGTGGTTCGAAGAAAACGGACAAATCAAATTAAAAGCTAATCATGGCGCCTGTCTCGATAATAAAGGTCAGCTATGGGCAGAAACCGAACCACATATCTGGGACTGTATTGCCAACCACGCCAACATGAGCTGGAAAATTAATATGCCGTATTGGGGTGGTTATGCCCGCACCCGCGAAGCGTTATCCATTTTCCCGGAGAATAATCACAACGTTGTGCTGGATCATCCACGCGACAACCTGGTGCGCCTGGCCAATTGGGAAAACAAGGTAGGAAATCAGGGCTGGCATGTTCTTCCGGTTGAGCGTTAATTTATTGCCAGAAATAAACACTCATTAAGGCTCGCTATAAAATCTCCCCCGCAGCAGCGGGGGTTTTTATTATGATGTTTTAACACGCTGTACGCCGATACTGATCGCGATACTGTTGCGGCGACATATTGGTCCACTGACGGAACGCCCGTGAAAAGGTGGATGGCTCCTGATATCCCAGGTCGTAACAGATTTCTTTAATCGATTTATCAGAGTTCTGTAAATAATCGACTGCTATTTCCATACGTACTTCGTTGAGAATTTTCTGATACGACGTATTGTACTCACGTAATTTACGTTTGATGGTACTGGTGCTGGTATTCATCTTTTCAGCGGTCAGCTCCAACGACGGAAATTCATGTTGTGGCGCCACCAGCAGTCCACGAATTAAACCAATAATACCTTCGTGATTGGCAACCCGGCGAAACAATTTGCGTACCTGCTCTTCCAGGGCCTGTGCAGCAACGCTGTTTGAGATCATAATCTTCCGCTGAAAATAAGCGGCGTCGGAACGCATACGATTGCGGGGCTGTGAAAACAAAAGCTGAGGGCCCAGATATTTCTGATACTCTTCAATGCCTTTTTCGTCGACTGTGTACTTAAAATAAAAACGAATCCAGCAATTCTCGTCACACGTCAGTGTTCGAAATCCCGTCATAAAGCTGGAGTACAACACTTCGGTAAAAAACTGCTCCAGTTCTTTAAAACCTAATGCTTCTTCAACCGCAACTTCAACCTCGTCAGCCGCAGGTAACAGCGACAAAGTGGTGATCGGCGAAACCGCTTTTTTGTATTTAATGGCGGTATTAACTGCGTCAGCAACGGTTGGCTGATTCAGTACCGTAAGGCCAATTAAACCATGACTATGAACACTTAATTCTTTGCCGAATGCCAGCCCCAGAAACGGATCACCGGTTTGCTCAAGACAGTTTTTTACCAACTGTGCATATTGCTGGTAACTGATCATTAAGTCGGGGTTTTGAAACTGGGAAACAGTGATTCCACTATTGTCGAGAAGTCTTTCGATATGACCGTTGCGGTCACGCAGAACGTAATTAATTAAGGTCAGTGGATGGTGCTGAAAAGGTATGACCTTATCGTTCACACTGATAATTCGTTGCATAATAACAACCAGTTTTTATTTTTTGGGATTATTACATGTGGCATCGGAGCCACATAAATAAGCGCTATATTCTACATGCAAATTAGCTATTCAGCTTGCAGATCAGCCTGACATTCTGACCGGAAATACACTGTTACGGATTTGCGACAATCATCTGGCCGCAGTTAACAAGCCCTTCTCCAGCAGCACACCAACCATTGTTGATAAACCCTTCAGCCGAACTGCATAACATCCACAAGAATTTAGCCAAACCCCTTGCAGAAAGTTTATCTACAACAGATTCCACTGTATTTCCCAAGAATAATCACAGACTTTTCCACAGCACATCTGATATCCGTGAAGAAATCATCAAACACTTTTGAAGCGCCTCAAGACATTGATTTTCTTTGATAAATTGCTTGCAAGGCCAGACGGGGTGTGCACTCCGGAGAAATGTGACAGATAGGTTAAAATTTCACCGATTTAACAAAAGGGGCCATGTTATGCGGGCTGGCGACAACTACCCCAAACTTATCCAAAATCTTATCCACAGAAAGGGTGGAAAACTTGAGTTATTCAATACAGACCTGGGCACACATCAGCCTGAGTGGATGACTATCGGCTGACAGAACTCAGTAAGAGCTCATTGCCAATCATTTGTGTAGCGGTTGGCTTTGTTATCCGTCCTCCACGCCACTGCCGCAAATAAGCAAAGGATGATGAAAATGCAGGCGCCAGCGGCGCAGAAGATTTGGCGCGGCTTATGTCTGCTACGGGCTGCAACTGTGACTTACCCGCAGGAATGGTCAGAGCACGCAGGCAGTCACTGGCGTAACGCGGACTTTCAACCGTATCCACAACCCACCATTCGGCCTGAATACGTTCGGGTTTAATATCCAGCAGCACATAACCACGGTGGAAGAATTCAACAAAGTTAAGATGAGGCAGGAGTGATTCCAGTGAAGCCGCTGCAAGTGCGGCTCGGGTCTGACTTTCAATACCTGGCGACGTTACCGCTGGGGTTACTAATTCAACGCCAAACGCTTCACCGCTGCTTTCATTGAACGGATCATCTTTTAACTCCAGCGCCCAGCTGGAATGGATGTCGCCGGTCAGTACCACAAAGTTGTCGATGTGGGCTTGCCGAATATGATCAAACAAACGCTGGCGCGCCGCCGGGTAACCATCCCACTGATCATGGTTGAGCGGTGAATTACTCAGCTGGAATTGCGCCATCATCACCTGTTGCCCCAGCAGCTTCCAGATAACTCCGTCTTGCTGTGCCTGAGCCAAGTTGTTCTCCAGCCAATGCTCCTGCTCATAGCCCAGCAACGTACGATTCTGGTCATCGCGAATATCCGGATCGTCCGACTGAACATCACGACCGGCCAGTCGGGTATCCAACATATTCAGATCTAATAAATCGCCAAAACGAAAGCGACGATACACCTGATGCTGACCCTGTTGATTAAATTGCTCGCGAATCGGCATCCATTCCATATAGGCACGCACTGCTGCTGATAAACGCTGACGCCAGTCGCCTTCATGTTGTTGATGGTTATCGGCACCACCGTCTGTCGTGCCAAGATTATCCAAGGCGCCCCAGGCATTGTTCGCCACTTCATGATCATCCCAAATCACAATAAACGGATGCTGGCGATGCACTTCCTGCAGATCTTTATCGGTTTTATAACAGGCATGGCGCAAACGATAATCCTGCAGCGTTCGGGTTTCATGTGCTGGCTGATGTAACCGGCCTGTCGTCAGGCTTTGTTCGATATTGTCGTATTCATAAATGTAATCTCCCAGGTGGAGCACCACATCAAGATCTGCACGTTTGGCAATTTCCTTATAAACGTTGAAATAACCACGGGCGTAATTGGAGCAGGAAGTAAACGCCAGCCTCAGATGCTCAACCTTTCCCTGTGGCAGCGTTTTGGTACGACCGATGTCCGACATCTGCCCCAGTGCTTCAAACACATAATAATAACTCTGGCCCGGAGCCAGACCACTGGCATCAACTTTTACGCAAAAATCCCGGCTGCTATCGGTACTGCCATGCCCCTGATTCACCAGCTGAGTAAATTGCGCATCGAGCGCGATTCGCCAGCGATAATGAATCGGATAATCCGGCAGCGGAGAAAAATCGCTGCGTGGCGGTGTGATACGAGTCCATAAAATAACCCGGTCGGTTAACGGATCACCACTGGCCACGCCGTGCTGAAAAGGAAAAGTATTCTGAGACTGACGGTGCTGAAACTCAGCGTATTCCGGTGAATCACTGTAAGCCGTGTAAGAAATCGCGGAAGCAGCCACACTGCGGAACATAAATTGTCGGCGTGTCAGCGGCGTTGGGGATAGCGACATAATTAGCCCGGTTAAGCTGAGTTATGACGGCTATTTAGCGTGGCACTGATGACATCTGCGTGGCTGTTTTCTGACCGTAAGATTGCGCTTTTTTTGCACCAGCATGACAGGGGTATCGATGCACAAGCATTTATAACCTTGAGCAATATCAAGTTTCACCCGTGTTTGGCGGCAAAAGTTCCCCTGGTGCGACATCCTGTCACACCCCAGACGCCTGACGAACACCGATAATTACGCCCTATATTCACAGCAAGGTATCAGGGGGAAGATCATGCAGGTTCACACATTCGGTAAGTTAGCGCTAACAGCGGTTGTAACGGCGGCTTTAGCAGCCTGTGGCTCAGACAGCGACAGCAACTCAGGCGATAACAAAAGCAACAACAATTCAGGCAATGGCTCTGGCACAACTCAGAATATCAATCTGGAATTTGCAGCACAGTTAAACAGCAGCGAACTGAAGTGTGACGCCAACACCGAAACCGTTGGTACCAATAATACCCCTGCAGATATCAAATACTTTGGGTTGTATATTTCTGAACTGGAAGTTGCGACAGCCAGCGGCGATTTTGTACCTGTAAAACTGAAGTCAGCCACCACCGCCGATGTTGAACGTGGAATCAGCTTACTGGCCTTCTGTGGCACCAACCTGAAAAACAACACCATTCAGGGTACGGTCGATAAAGCCGACGACTACAGCCGGGTACGTTTCACCATTGGCGTTCCGGAAAAATACAACCACCTCGACGCAACCAAAACCAGCGGCATTCTGGCGAAAGAAATTGCCATGCACTGGAACTGGACTGCAGGCTACAAACACGCTCGTATGGATGTCGCAGGCTGGAATATCCACCTGGGTTCAACCGCGTGCAGTGGCAACGGTAAAGCCGATCCGACTTCGGTGTGCAGCAATGGCAACCGCCCAACTTACAGCTTCCGTAATATCAATCTGGCAGAAGATAAAATTATTCTCGATTACGCCAACCTGGTCGCACAAAGTGACATCAGCAGCGATGCCGGCGGTGCTCCGGGTTGTATGTCAGGCACCAGCGACCCGGAATGCAGCAAGGTGTTTTCAGCACTGGGTCTGAACCTGGCGGATGGTCAATGTAAAAACAATGACTGTGACAGCCAGAGCTGGGTTCGTACGGCGAAAAAATAACCGCGAAACAGTATCAGTACTGAAACGTTACAACCGCGGATAAAGCAGGCTTCGGCCTGCTTCAGAACGCATCCTGCTTTCCGTCACACGATTAATACCACCATTTAGCGGACTATTTGCTCACAACGATGATCACCAAGATGAATAACTCACGTAAATTGCCGATGATCATTGCCACGATTGCCAGCATACTGGCACTGAGTGGCTGTAAAGAATCCCAATACCAACGCAAGCAAACCGTTGATAAGCAGGAAGGCCTTACCCTGCTGCAACTGAGTCAGGAAGGTGGCTTTGCCATGCCGGTAATTCCCGACAATAACCCGCTGACTGATGCAAAAATTGAATTAGGCCGCCACCTGTTTTACGACAAACGTCTGTCGGTTAATGAACAACAAAGCTGTGAATCCTGCCATGAGCAGAAATCCGCGTTTACCGATGGCAAAGCACTGCCCCATGGCACCACCAACGATTTATTGGCACGTAATTCTCAGACGTTAACCAATGTCGCCTACAACATTAATTACACCTGGGCTAACCCACAGCTGACCACACTGGAACAGCAGATTTTAATTCCATTAACGGCCGAAGCACCAAACCCGGTAGAGATCGGTATTAATGGCAACAACCTACAACAGATTCTGCAGCGTTTTCGTGATCAGGTGTTGTATCAGCAATTATTTGAGGCAGCGTTTCCACAAGAAGCCGATCCTTTTACCCTGGCGAATATCATTAAATCACTGGCGTCATTTAATCGTATTTTAATTTCCGATCGTTCCGCGTTTGATAAAGGGCAATTATCTGAATCCGCACAACGCGGCCGCGATTTATTCTTCAGTGAAAAAGCAGATTGCTTTCACTGCCACGACACATTTAATTTCTCTTTATCAAGCACCACCGCCCGCTCCATTGCGATTCCAACACAACGCTTTTTTAACAATGGCCTGTATAACCTGAGTCAGGATGGTAATTACCCGGCAAACAACCAGGGCGCCTTTGAAGTAACCGGTAAAGCAGAAGATAAAGGCAGCTTCCGCCCACCTACTCTGAGAAATATCGAACTGACCGCGCCTTATATGCACGATGGCAGTATTCAAACGTTAGAAGGCGTCATCGAGTTTTATGCCAACGGTGGTCGTCAGATTCAATCGGCGGGGGACATCGATAATCTGGCCATTATTAACGAGTCACTGGGGCAACCGGCAAACGCCATCAGTCACCTCGCCGGAGATGGTCGTGCTAATCCGAATAAATTAGCCAATGGCTTCGTATCCGGTTTTGAAGCAACGGCGCAGGAAAAGGCCGATCTGGTGAACTTCCTGAAAAGTCTGACGGATCACGAATTTATTAACGATCCTCGTTTCGCCAATCCATTTACCACAGCACAGGACTCGTCGTTATGAAGTCGGCTTTGATGATTATTCTGACCTGCATCAGCGGCCAGGCACTGGCGTCGGCGGGTCATTTGTCTGCTGCACCTTCTCAGGGCTCTGTAAACCATCATGGCTCTGCAAACTCTGATCAGTCGACGGCCACAATCTGGCAGCTGGACACGGATCTGGTTTATCGCCAAAAATCCGGTCCGAATATGCTCGGCTTTTTACCGACCAATCAACATCAGGAAAGCGCTGGACTGCGCCTTGATCACGCCGATCTGAGTGTACAGCGGCCACTGCCGGAAACCCTTTCCCAGGCGATCAACAGCGATGCGATTTTTGGCAAACTGGCGCTGGCTTACCACAGTGGCAGCAGTGAATTATCCGAGGCCTGGGTTCGTAACGACTGGCACACACATAAGCTGCAACTGACGGCGGGTAAATATTTGCCGCGTATCGGTTTTTTAAATCATCAGCACCAACACGCTCAAACCTTTATTCAGTCGCCGCTGGTCAATAAAGTGTATTGGGGAGATCAACTGGCCGATGCGGGTATTAACCTGCAACTGCAGCAGCAATTCGCCGGTTGGCAGATCAACCATTCACTCAACCTGCTGGGTGGCGACCATTTAAACAGTAAGAAAAATACCCTTGCAGGTTTGTATCAACTGGAGTTAAACCAGCGTTTTGCCGGACTGGAAGTCACAGCTCTGGCGAATGGTTACTACGCCGATGTTAATGATCGCGGTATGTTTCTGTTTGATCTGAGCAGCAACACCCATGTTCACACCAATTCAGGGTTCACCGAATTTTTTGATGGCAAAATTCAGCACTGGGGCGCCGGTATTCAGCTCAGCTACCCGATGAACCATCTTGGCCAGCTGAGTTATCAGGGCGAATACAGCCAGCGTCAGGAAGATGGTCGCTTGTACAGTCGCAGCAACAGTGCAAGCAGTGATATTGCCGAGCTGACATTAAACAGCCAGGGTCAGTACCACCAGCTGTGGTGGTCTAACAGCAGTCAGCAGCTGCAACTTGGAATGCGTTACGACTATCTGTATTCCGATACCGAAGTGAGCAACACCAGTGATAACAAACTGGATGACTCACGTCTGAACAACGCCGGTAATAAGCCACAACGACTGACCTGGATGGCAACGATGCAACTTTCCCGTTTTCAGAAACTGCAGCTGTTATACAGCGATGGCCAGGGCTGGCAATCCTACCCTGCGCGACTGGAAATTCACCTACAACAGTCATTCCGCTTTTAAGCGCCAGCCATTCTTTTCTATACTGTGTGGATTCACATTCAGGAGTCCACACCTTATGTCCGCTGTTTTATTAGCCGCCGATCAGGCCAGCTCGATTGTACCTCTGACGATTCTGGAACATTCCGCTTACGACGGCTGGCTGGAAGCACAAACCGACGCCTGCAAAACCTGGCTGCAAAGCTGCGGTTACACCGGCAAAGGCACACAGCTGATTCCGGCAGCGGATGGTTCAGCCTCACAGGCCCTGTTTGTATGCGACACACTGGATAACTTTTTTGCTGCCGGTGACCTGTCTTCTCAGTTGCCCGCTGGCCAATATCAGATTGATAACATCAGCGACACCGACCAGTTAATTGCGATTGCGTTTGCCTGGGGAGCCGGTGCCTACCGTTTCGAAAAATACAAAAGTAACGATAAGCCGCAGGCTCAATTAGTACTGACTGACAGCGACGCGCTGAAAATATCCCGCGATATGGTGCAAGCCGTCAGCTGGACCCGGGATCTGATCAACACTCCGGCTGGCGATATGATGCCGCAGCATTTAGCCGCTGCCACCGAAACCATCGCCGAACAATTTGGCGCCAGTGTCACTCAGGTTGTTGGTGACGACTTATTAACTGAAAACTACCCAACCATTCATGCCGTTGGCCGTGCCAGCGATCATGCACCGCGATTAATCGATCTGCGCTGGGGTAAAAGTTCAGACCCGAAAGTTACCCTCGTAGGTAAAGGCGTTTGCTTTGACAGCGGCGGCCTTGATTTAAAACCCGCAGCTGCCATGCGCCTGATGAAAAAAGATATGGGTGGTGCAGCGCAGGTATTAGGCCTGGCGTATTTAATTATGTCGCAGCAATTACCGGTGAATTTACGGGTATTAATTCCTGCGGTGGAAAATGCCGTTAGCGCTAACGCCTTCCGTCCGGGTGACGTGATTACCACCCGCAAAGGCACTACGGTCGAAATTGATAACACCGATGCTGAAGGTCGCCTGGTGCTGTGTGATGCACTCACCGAAGCGGTTAACGATAAGCCGGAAATTATGTTTGATTTTGCCACCCTCACCGGCGCCTGCCGGGTGGCACTGGGTACCGAATTGCCAGGCTTCTTTACCAATCAAATGCAGCTGGCCGGTGATTTAATGCAGCACGGCAATAAAGTGACGGACCCGGTTTGGCAACTGCCGTTGCATAAGCCATACAACGACATGTTAAAAAGCGACGTCGCCGATATGGTGAACTCGGTACCCGGACCATTTGGTGGTGCTATTACCGCCGCCCTGTATCTGGAGCACTTTGTTGACGATACGCCGTGGGTACACTTTGATGTGATGGCCTGGAACCAGCGTAAATTACCTGGCCGCCCGACCGGTGGTGAAGCCATGGGAATCCGTGCTGTGTTTTCTTATCTGCAAAACCGTTTTAACGCTGAATAATGCCCGATTTAACTCAACTCCTTTTTGGCCAACAACACCTGAGCACCGAGCAGGTGTTGTACTGGTCGACCATGTTTGCTTCGGTATTTACTGCGGCAGCTGCCGTACTGGACGCCCGTGGTAAACAATTCGATTTATTCGGCGTGATGATTATTGCCTTCAGTGCCGCCTTGGGTGGCGGTACTTTGCGTGATGTGATTCTTGATCGTGATGTGTTCTGGGTACACGACGACAGTTATTTAATTGTCACCTGGCTCGGGGCTATTTTTACCTTCTACCTGGCACGCTCCATCCGCCTCTCCAGTCGCTGGTTTATTGTGCCGGATGCGGCAGGTCTGGGTTTATACACAGTCGCTGGCACTCAGGCAGCGCTCTCGTTAGAAGTCAGTTGGCTGGTTGCCAGCTTTATGGGGGTATTAACCGGTGTCGCCGGCGGTATTCTGCGCGATATTTTATTAAACGAAATTCCGGTGGTGTTCCGCAGCGAACATACTCTGTATGCCACCGTGGCCTGGATCGGTTCATTAATATTAATTGTGATGAACGAATATCAGATCAGCCAGGCAGTTTCAGCCGCGGTAGTGATTGGCTTTATTTTTATGACCCGCCTGATGGCGATTCGCTGGAATCTGGTTTTACCGGAATACCGCGAAAAATAGGCCGTTGGAGATCACTGTTATGACCAAGTTGAAATCGCCCCCTTTTTGTTTTTCCTGTGGTGCCGTATCACTTATGTGGACAGCACTGATCTCGTCAATGCTGTCGCTACCTGCCAATGCCAATCAGGCTGAAAACGTACTGCATAAACTGCACAACGATGTATCCTCAGACCTGAAAACCTTTATCGTCGATATCGACAGCTTTTTTGGGGATGCCGGAGAGCACGAGGACAATTCGCAGCTGGTGTTCGATTTTACCGTGAATTCCCTCTACAGCCGCGAGCAGAAACACAGCTTTAACCATAAGCTGCGCACCAAGGTACGGCTGGATAACCTGAACAAGGCCGTCTCGCGCCTGAATAAGCGAATTAATCTGGTGATCGAACCGAACGATCCCCTGCCCGAAAACGATAAAAGCCGTAACGTTTTAACCAAAAAACAAACGTCTTCGATTCACCTGGATGTTTCTGGCTTTCACTGGCCAAGGCTTAAATATCAGTTAGGCCATAACGGCTTTAAGGCGATCTTTGCCGGCGTTTCTTATGATCACAAATCCCGGTTTAATCAGAACCAGTTTGAACTGGATAGCGCCTATCGTTACACCAGTGAAGACGTCAGCCAGCTGGTAATCGAGCCATCATTGTCGACCCGCTTAAGCCAACTTTGGCAGCAAACTCTGTACGCCGACTACCGCTATTACTCGAATCAGGACTTCCAGAACCTGGCGTTTGGAATTAACTGGCGGCGCAAACTCAATCATGCTCAAGGTATTTCACTGGCGGTTTCCAGCTACGCCACCACAGAAAAAGGTTACGAAGCCAAACAGCATGAAATTATTGCCGGGCATCGCAGTCGCGTTTATTCCGATTGGGTATTTTTAGATACACAGGTATTTGTTCAGTGGCAGAAAAGCCATAGCTTTAAAGCAGATCCGGGTATCGCCCTGGGGATGAATGTTTATTTTGGCCGATAAAGCTAAAGGAAAGTCGTGGATATATGGATTTTTAAAGCAGCGACAGGAAGTCGCGTTAGGATAGCAGGCACAGGGATGTGCCTTCTATCCGGCGGATAAAAAGCCATATTTCTGCGGCTTTTCTATCCAGCTACGTTATATAGGAGGCTTGTTACTTCGAGAAAAAACGCTTTTCGTTAACCGCATCAATTTCAGCTGCATACTGATCCTGAAAATCGACAAACGGACCGCCATCGCTGCAGCGCATATCGCCTTTTTCAATATCGTATACCCAGCCGTGCAAACGCACTTTACCGGTTGCTAATTTAGCCGCAACCGCCGGATGAGTACGCAAATGCTGAAGCTGCTGTAACACGTTTTCTTCAATCGCTTCACCCAGATGCTCATGACCAATACAAGCTTCTGTATCGATGCCGTTACGCTCACGAACAATTTCCATCGCACTGCGGCAGTGGCTTAACCACTCTTTAACGTGTGGCAGACCTTTCAGCTGCTCAACATTTAATGCGCCTTTTATCGCACCACAATCAGTGTGACCACAGATAACGATATCTTCCACACCCAGAACTGCCACGGCATATTCTACCGATGCGGTCATACCGCCGGTTTCGTTGCTGTGCGGAGGGATAATATTGCCAGCGTTGCGGCAAATAAACAGATCGCCCGGGTCGGCACTGGTTACCAGGTTAGGGTCGATACGGGAGTCGGAACAGGTAATAAATAAAACGTGTGGGCTCTGACCGGTTGCCAGTGTGCCGAACAGGTCTTTGCGCTCCGGATAGACTTTCTCACGGAAGTTCAGAACGCCTTCGATAATCTTTAAATCCACAGTGTTCTCACCTTTTGTCGCTGTTATTTCCCCTAGTTTTTAAGGGATATTTTTATCTGTGGAGAACAAGCATACGTGATTTTACTTAGCGAACCCAGCGACATTAGTCCAACTTCATTAAAGTCAGGGAAAGAGTGAATTGTTAAAGCCGCTAGTTAAAAACTGTGCGTTAAAACCAAATCGTTAAAACCTCGCCATTAACAACAACCGGGAATCCCCTTCAACTTAAACTTCAGGTGTGCCCGGGATTAAACAAACGCCTCAATAAAAGCATGATACAAAGGAATACCAACCATCACGTTAAACGGGAAAGTAACGCCCAAAGATAACAACATGGCTAAACCAATATCGGCGCTTGGAATCGCCGTTCTGACGGCTGCCGGTGCAGCAATATAAGAAGCACTGGCCACCAGCGTTGCCAGAATCAATAGCGAACCGGTTTCAAGACCCAGCTGTGAACCCACCAGGATACCAAACAGCGATAACACCAGCGGCGCAACCAATGCGAATACCAGTAAGCGCCATTGCTTCCATGGAATCGGCCGTAATGTCTCGGCGGCGGTTAAGCCCATCTCCAACAGGAACAGTGCTAAGACCGCTTTAAAGGCACCGGTGAATAACTCAGTAACACCAGCACCTTCCACCGGACCGTACATCCAGCCGATTAATACACCGCCGGTTAGTAGCACAACACCACGATTGGTTAATGTTTCGTGCCAGAGTTCAATCCGGCTGGCGGTGACCGTGTCTTCACTGAAGCGGCGATATAGCGCCAGTGCGACAATAATCGCGGGCAGTTCCAGCATCACCAAGTACAAGGTGGCCTGTGGACCAAAACTCAGGTTGTTACTTTCGGCATAAGCCAACACAACGGCGAAGGTACCGGCACTCACCGAACCGTAATGCGCGGCCAGGCTGGCACTGTCGGACAAGTTAACGCCTAACACCCGTAGCAACGGCAGCAAGATCAGAGGAATGACGGCACCTATGGCAGCAACCGCCAGCAACTCAATGACCAGCGACCATTCAATCGCTCCGTGTAACGCCATCCCACCTTTCAGACCGATGGTTAACATCAATAGCAGACTGAGGGTGTCGTAAGCCGCCTTGGGAATCGTCAGGTCAGAACGTAAGACACCGGCAACCAGACCCAACAGGAAAAACATCACAACAATATCTGGCATAACCGGCTCCTGACCACAGCGACTGCAAATGGCGCCACTGTAACCAAAGAGATTCATCAGTTGTAATAAATAGTTCTTCTGAATAGCATAAGTAAAAACTTATGTATTCCGGGAGCCGCTATGCCTCTGACCGTTCAGCGTCTGGTTAATCGTTTAAGCCTGCGCCAGTTGCAGCTATTTCAGGCCGTCGACCAGCAAGGCGGTTATGGCAAAGCGGCAGAGTTGCTTGGTCTGACACAGCCAGCAGTCAGTGCTCAGGTAAAACAGCTGGAAGAAGCTCTGGGTCAGAAGCTGTTTGAATACGTTGGCCGCAAACTCTACCGCACCGAGGCCGGTGACGTGGTTGCCCAAAGCGTGAATGAAGTATTCGAAGAGCTGCGTAATATGCAGGCCAACCTGCACGCACTGGAGGGTAATATCTCCGGCGATTTACGTATCGCTGCGGTGAATACAGCACAGTTTGTGGTGCCTTACCTGTTGCAGCCTTTCCTCAAACAACACAGCAACGTCGCAACCCAGGTACATGTTGTGAACCGCCACAACGCCATTGAGCGACTGAAGAACAATCGCGATGATCTGGTGATTATGGGTATGGTGCCGAGTGAGCGACCATTCACTTCGGTTCCCTTCCTCGATAATGAGCTGGTGCCGGTGTGGCGCCATGATCATCCCATGGCAAAAAAACTGAAGAAGTCAGGAAAGTCGCTATCCGCTCAGAAATTTCTCGACCTGCCCCAACTGGTAAGAGAGCAAGGTTCAGGCACCCGTCTGGCACTGGAAATTCATTGCCAGGAACACAAACTCAACTTTAAGCCCTATATGGAACTCGGCTCCAGCGACGCACTGAAACACGCGATTCTTGCTGGTTTAGGCGTCTCCGTGGTACCCAAACTGGGGATTCAGGCAGAACTGGAACTGGGGTTATTAGAGATCGCTCCGGTGACGGACTTTCCACTGGTACGATCATGGTGCCTGGTGTATCCGTCGGCGAAACAACCCAGCCCGGCGGCGCAGGCGTTTATTAATTATGTGCAGGAGAATTCGGCAGTGATCGAGCAAAGTTTTCAGCGCTAGCTGAGGAAGGCTCAAATAAGGGCTTAGGAAGAGTTAAAGCAGAAGCAAATAAAAGTTGCTGATAATTTAAATATCAATAAAATCTATCAGGCTGCGGCAACCGAAATAGCGTGTGCGCACGAATTTTTGAAAGGGAATGATCTTGCTAAGGAAGGTTTCAGAGCGAAATCAGTTGTATATCCGAATGTAAGAAGAGCCTCTTCAACCTTGTAAGGTGTTGTAGCTTGCAAGGCAGGCAACCTTGCAAGGGCGCACTATTAAAATGTTAGCTTATATGTAGCTCCTCATTACTATTTTGCGGAAGTCAAAAGTTTAGTTTACCGGGCCGCTCTAGAGAACGGCTGTACTTATAATATAGATGGATAAGGGATAGACATATGACCTTAGAAGAAGCAATTATTCATGCGTTGCGTGGAGATAGTGTCTTATTCACTGGGGCAGGGTTTTCATTTAATGCAGAAAACTCTTATCCTGAGCTTGACAATAAAATTCCTGATGCCAGAGAATTTTCATCTCATCTTGCCAGCCTAGTAGGTTCATCTGGAAATTATGATTTGCCTGTAATTGGACAATATTATGTATCTAAGAAAGGTGAACATGGTCTTTTAGCAGAGCTCTCTCGTTCATTCACTACAAGGAAAGTTCAGCAATATCATGTTGATGTTGCTAGTTCTCCCTGGAGGCGAGTCTATACCACGAACTACGACGATTGTCTCGAATATGCAGCTCTCCAAAATGGGAAAAAGTGGGAGCCAATTACGATAGATTTAGCACCGACAGCCGCAAAAAAGTTATGTGTTCATATTAATGGTCACATAACGAACCTAACAATAAATAGCCTATTGAAACAAATTAAGCTTACTCACTCTAGCTACTCATCCGAATCATTTTCATCAAATAAATGGGCTCAACAACTTAGGCAGGATATGAATAATGCTAAGAGCATTATTTTTATTGGTTATTCTTTGGCAGATATTGATGTAACAAGAATTTTATATGCGTCTCCAGAATTAAAGAAAAGAACCTTCTTTATTGTCGCACCTGGAGCTGACGAAATAACAACCTCACCATTGGAAAGTTACGGAGAGGTTCATGCTATAGGTATTGAAAAATTTGCAGAGATACTTAGAAATTCAGAAGTACCTAAAGACGTTTCCGAGTATACGTTCTCATGGCTAAAGAAGTACGATTCTAATCTAAAACCCTCCAAGCCAGAAGATACAGATTGCATAGATTTTCTAACAATGGGAGTGGTAGAGCAATCTCATGTAATATGGTCGTTAGCTGAGCAGCAATCAAAAGCATTTATAAGAAGGAATGAAGTAAATGAAATATTAAGAGAACTACATAATGGAAGGAGTTGGTTTCTTATCCACTCCGATTTAGGGAATGGAAAAACAATCCTAAAAAATCAGCTATCACATATTTTGTCACTTGAAGGATACACGGTATTCTGGGATTCAGATTTTGATCTGAATAGAGAATCAGATATTCGGAAGGTCGCATCAGAAGAAGGGAAAGTCGCAATATTCATTGACGAAAGTTCCGATAGATTTGAAGTGGTTGATGGGTTACTAAATCTAAATGTAGATTCAATTACTGTCTTTATATGTGTCAGGACTACCTTATATGAGCTAGGTGAGAATAAATACGAAGAGTATTTGCCAAGTGATTATTTCCCTATAGATATTAATCGGTTGAACGAAGATGACGTCGAGAGTTTTTCGCATTTACTTTCTGTGCACGGCTTGTGGGGCGAGAGAGCAGATTTATCTAAGGAGGAAAAGAAATCGTACATCAGTGTTGACTGCGGAGGGGCCGTATCAAAAATTATATTGTCAATTTTTGAACAGTCAGAAGTTGGAAAAAGGATAGAGAGTGCTGCAAAAGATACTATTTGCAGGGAAGGGGATGCTGCTTCTCTTGTTATATTGAGTTTCCTCTTAAATCAAATTGGCCATCCGCCTAGGTTAACATTGTTGTCCGATATCTTAGGTGAGGATGCATGGAAGATTGTTCGGTCTGATGATTTTATTGAGGCTGGTGAGTTTGTTAGGTTTACTAATGGTAAAGTAAAGGCTCGTTCATCGGTTGTCTCTTCTTATCTATTACGACGAGCTATAAAGCCCGAACTATTACTTGCTAACATAAATCGATATGTTAGAAATCTCGCATCACTAAAGAGAGATCGCACATTACATCATGTATTCACCGAACTTCAACGGTATGCTGTGATTGAAAAGATCATAGATTCACCAAAGAAATACGAATTAATCATAGGGTATTACCAGTCGTTAAAGGATCTTTCATTCTGCCAACGCAGTGCCCTTTTTTGGCTTCAGTACGCGATGGCGCGTCTGGCCTACGGTGAGTTTAAGGAGGCATCTCTATATTTTGAACAGGCTAAAGCTCTAGCTAAAGGGAATTATAAAGAAACTACAGATGTAAACAATCACTTTGCCCGTCTTTTACTAGATAGTCGTACTAATAGTTCTGACTACAGTGACTATTTTGACGCTTTTATTATGGCTCATCAAATTCTTCTCGATCAAATGAATAGAAATACGAATAGACACTTTCCTTTTAGACAGGCCAGAAAGTACGTAGACTTTATTTCATATAGAAAAAAGATTTTAACTGCCGAGCAAACATCTAGATTTACCAACTGTTGTGAGCAAGTCATATCTGCAATTGAGCATTTAGCAGGGAAAATTAGTGGGTCAAGAGAGGTAGTGCAGTGCCGTGAGTCTATGTTGAGAGCAATTGAAATATCCAAGGCCTCAAATGAAACATCGTGACAAAGCTAACAAGCGGCTGCATAGCGACGTTTTGAACTTTGTCATTTTTGTGGCCGTTCGCTACGCTCTATTTTTACCACAAAAATGGCAAAGTTCAAAACGCGCGTGAGCCGGGCGTTATAAATAGTCCTAAGAAAAAATCACACTCTCTATTAAAGACAGCGCCAATAAAAAAAGCCCGGGATCTTCATGATCGCCGGGCTTTTTATTGCCCACGTTTCTTGCGCTAACAGCGTGTGGGCCGGGCGGTTAAACCCTTAGGGTGCTGCTGTTAATTTGTTTTACTAACGCCTATCTAAAGGCTACCCCCAAACTCTGACTTAGTTACGAATCAGGTAATCAAATGCTCCCAGTGCGGCGGTGGCACCCGCGCCCATGGAAATAATGATTTGTTTGTACGGCACCGTAGTACAGTCACCAGCGGCGAATACACCCGGTACATTGGTTTGGCCGTGCTCATCAATTACGACTTCACCACGTTCGGATAAGTTCACCGAATCTTTCAGGAATTCAGTATTCGGTACCAAACCGATCTGAACAAAAATACCTGCCAGATCCAGTGTTTTCTCTTCGCCGGTTGCACGATCCTGATATTTCAGGCCAGTGACGCGCTCACCATCGCCAATCACTTCAGTCGTCATGGCTTCTTTAATGATGGTGACGTTTGGCAGCGATTCCGCTTTTTTCACCAGTACCGCATCCGCACGCAAGGTGTCGGCAAATTCCAGAACCGTCACGTGTTCCACGATGCCCGCCAAATCAATCGCGGCTTCAATACCTGAGTTACCACCACCAATTACCGCGGTCTTTTTGCCTTTGAACAGCGGACCGTCACAGTGTGGGCAGTACGCCACACCTTTGGCTTTGTATTCCTGCTCGCCCGGTACGTTCATTTCTCTCCAGCGTGCGCCGGTGGCCATAATCACGGTTTTACCACTGACCACTGCGCCGTTGGCTAATTCGACTTCGGTCAAACCAGAGTCAGTCTTACGCACACCCACCGCTTGCTGTGCCTTCATCACATCCACGTCGTATTCTTTAACGTGTTCTTCCAGATGGGCCACCAGCTTCGGACCTTCGGTGTACGGTACCGAAATAAAGTTTTCGATACCGACGGTGTCAGACACCTGACCGCCAAAACGATCCGCCACAATACCTGTACGAATGCCTTTACGCGCCGCGTAAATCGCCGCTGATGTGCCCGCCGGGCCACCGCCTACAACCAATACATCAAACGGATCTTTATCAGCCACGGCCGCAGCGGCTTTGGCATCGGCGTCGTCATCCACTTTGTTGAGAATTTCCGCCAGTGTTTGTTTGCCATTGGCTAATGGCTCACCGTTTAAGTACAGCGCCGGTACCGCCATGATGTTTTTGTCGGTGACTTCCTGCTGGAACACACCACCGTCGATCATGGTTGCGGTCACGTTTGGATTCAGTGCCGCAATCAGGTTAACAGCCTGAACCACGTCCGGGCAGTTGTGGCACGATAGCGATACGTACACTTCGAAGTTCAGCTCGCGAGTCAGGCTTTTCGCCTGATCCTGTAATGCCTGATCTTCTTTCGAAGGGTGGCTGCCCGCTTGTAACAGCGCCAGTACCAAAGATGTAAATTCGTGACCCAGAGGTACACCAGCAAACGTAACGCGTGCAGGCTGACCCGCCTTCGCGACAGTCATCACTGGCGAGCGACCGTTAATTTCGTCTTCGGTAACAGAAACCGAAATATCCTTGTGTAACTCGGCGATTTCGCGCGCTAACTCTTCTAACTCACGTGCTTTATCAGAACCGTTAACCGATACCTGAAGCTCAATCGGATTACGCAGATTAGCCAAGTAAGCGCCCAGTTGTTGTTTCATAGTTGCGTCAAGCATGACGAGCTCCTTATGTTGTTTGTTTCAGTGCGTCTGAGGCCGTTGATGTATGCCTGGACTCAGTGATGTGCACTGCTTAATTCAAAGTACGAAGTTATAGTAGCGAGCTGCTGTAAATTATTTAAATCAATCTTTTCAAAGACATTGATAGCTATTTACTAACAAAGGGTCATTAAGAAAGTTAATTGCCCGGCAAGAGCAGAGCTACAGATACAAAAAAGCTCCACTATCAGAGCGGAGCTTTTTAAGGCTAAGAAAAGCCGGTGCAATCGATGAGTTTCGGGAGCAGCCACAGGATGTGGCGGTCGCATCTAGATACAGGGACGTATCACAGATGCGGCGGCAAGAAACTTATCGGTTGCTTAGGTGTGTAAGATTTAAATCTTACCAACTAAGTCCAGAGACGGAGCCAGAGTCTCTTCACCTTCTTTCCACTTAGCCGGGCATACTTCACCTGGGTTGTTGCGAACGTACTGAGCCGCTTTCACTTTGCGCATCAGATCGTCTGCATCACGGCCAATGCCTTCAGCAGTGATTTCCATCGCCTGGATAACGCCATCCGGATCGATCAGGAAAGTAGCACGGTCTGCCAGGCCCTGGCCTTCACGCATGACACCGAAGTTGTTGGTGATGCTGCCGTTCTGGTCGCCCAGCATGTAGTAGTTGATCTTGCCGATGGTCTCAGAAGAATCGTGCCATGCTTTGTGAGTGAAGTGAGTGTCAGTCGATACTGAGTACACTTCTACGCCCAGCTTTTGCAGCTCTTCGTACTTGTCAGCTACGTCGCCCAGCTCGGTAGGACATACGAAAGTGAAGTCAGCCGGGTAGAAGAAGAATACTGCCCACTTACCTTTTACGTCAGCTTCAGTAACGTCTACGAATTCGCCTTGTTTGAAGGCAGTTGCGCTGAATGGTTTGATTTCAGTGTTGATCATGGTTTGCTCCATAAATACTAAGTGATTTATTTGCCCGAAGGCCTAATAACTAAGAACAGGATCTATAGTAGGGAGCGGCGGGTGATTCGTTAAATTGATCTTTTCAAAGGGGCTAATTAGGTTTTTTAATCGTTGATTAAGGGAGGCTATCGACGACTGATATACCAATACCTAGACTTCACTCATCTGGAATTTTTTCTCGCTTACTTATGAATAGGCTAGTTTGGATAAGTTCTTTTACTTGCAGGCATATATCGTCATTTGAAGGCCAATTAAGAGAACCGCCCTCTTTGGTGGCCTCTATCGTTCTTTCATATTGCTGCTTAAGATTCCGTACGTTACTAAGAAGCGAGCTCCATTCCAGAAGGTACTCGCTTGAAATCTCAGCAGCGACGGGGGTTAAACTTAAAAGGGTGTCATAGTTTTGATCCACAGTTTCGAGGAGCATTTTTGTACGCAACTCATCCACTTTACTCTGCTTAGTATTAATTGTTGAGTATGTAGACCTGCAAAAGTCTTCGAGGTCATCCATTGGAGTGCTATATTTCGCATGTTTGTCCCAAGCAAAAGGGTTTGCTGATTTAAAAACGTCGAGTAATAAACAAGAGTGCATTTCTAAACTCTTCCTCAGCTCTTCCTTTCTATTTTCTTCAATTTGATTTTCAGTTTCGGATAGAGACTTGCTTCTTTCGTGTGAAAGAGAGTTTAAGAATAGACCTAAAATCATTACTCCAAAGAAAGCTTGTGAAGAAACTATTATCTTACCAACGTCGGTATTTGGAGTTATATCTCCAAATCCCAGCGTAGTAATAGTAACCAAGCTTAAATATGCACTATCCACCCAGGAGCTAGGCAACCCAAGATCATAATGAAAAAAGCAATAAATTAAAAAGTAGGCAATCACTAAAATAATGTATGCCCAACCATAGAATTTAGGCTTTTGTTCTATCAGTTTACTTATCATTTCTAAATTATATCCCCAATATACTTATAAGCATGTGGGTTCAGATCACCCCAAATACCTTTGCTGCAAATGCGCTTTAAAGTGTTTGGCGTTTAACACATCACCCGTTGCCTGCTTCACCAGCTCATCCGTGGCTAATAAACTGCCTTTACTCCACAGATTTTCCTGAAGCCAGCTAAAGATTGGTGTCAGATCACCAGAACGAATCGCCACTTCCACATCAACGGTTTCACGCATGCTAGCCATAAACTGTGCTGCATACATCGCACCTAAGGTGTAACTCGGAAAATAACCAAAGGCACCGTCAGTCCAGTGAATATCCTGCATACAGCCATCGCGGTAATTACCCGCTGTCGTTAAGCCTAAATAATGCTGCATTTTGGCGTCCCATAATTCCGGAACGTCTTTATGGGAGATTACGCCATTAATTAAATCGCGCTCAATTTCATAGCGCAGAATTACGTGAGCCGGATAGGTTAATTCATCAGCATCGACACGAATAAAGTCCTTTTTCACTCGCGTGTAAATCTTCTGCAGATTATCGATTTCAAATACGGAACCCTGTTGTCCTGTGGAATGAGGCCCGGTGAAGTGCTGACCACATAATTTCGCTAAATGTTCGATAAACGCCGGACTGCGACCTAACTGCATTTCAAAAAATAACGACTGGGATTCATGAATACCCATCGAGCGTGCTTCACCCGCTGCGGTACCCGCCAGATGTTTTGGCAAACCCTGCTCATAACGGGCATGGCCGGTTTCATGCACTATGCCCATTAATGATTGAACAAACTCATCCTGGCTGTAACGTGTAGTAATACGCACATCGCTCGGCACACCACCACAAAACGGATGAACACTCTCATCCAGACGACCGTGATTAAAATCGAACTGCAGCAGCTTCATCACATCCAGACCCAGCGCTTTTTGCTGTTCCGTTGGGTAGGAACCACTTGGTGCTACAAAGGATTCTGACGCTTGCTTTTCAATCGCCTGATCAATCATGTCAGGCAACCAACTTTTTACATCGTCGAAGACGATATCCAGCGATGCGCTGCTGGTACCCGGCTCATAGATTTCCAGCATGGCGTCATATCGACCCAGGCCGGTGGCTTCAGAGCGAATCTGCGCTTCCTCCTGGGATAACTTAACGACTTCGGCCCAGTTCTTTTCGAAACCGACCCAGTCGTTTTCTTTACGCTGGGTACGCCAGGCGTGTTCACACTTAGAACCCGCCAGTGATTGTGCTTCTACCAAGGCTTCTGGCAGAACATTAGCCTGCTGCCAGCTGCGTTTCATTTCCCGCAGGGTGGCTTGCTGCTCAGTATTTAACGCTTCATTTTCGGCGTCGTTAAACCACTCTTCCAACTGAGGCTGAGTTTGCAAACCGTGAATATGCACCGACAATTCTGCCATGGCTTCAGAGCGTGCTTCTGCGCCACCGGCTGGCATCATGGATGCCTGATCCCAACCACAGATCGAAGACAGGTGGCTGAAGTTAGAAACTTTTTTAGCGTGTTTAACGAGTTTTTCGAAAGCAGACATATGGATTTATCTTCTACTCAAAATTCAGATACTGAAGGATTTGTGCTCTTTGAGGCTGGTCTTTTAACCATTCACGTACTTTATCAGCTTCCTGTATGGCTTCTTCACCAACCAGGCTAACAAAGCGCTGGCGGCGCAGGTCTTCAGAAGCTTGTTTACGTACCCGCCGTTGCCATTGTTCCGTAAATACCAATGGCATCTGATCGCCCAGATTCAAAGATTTAAGCAGCTGCCATTCACCTTTATCTAACCAGGCTTCATCACAATGACCACAGAGATCCAGACGATTATTGTGACGACTGGATACCCGGTATTTGGTCATGATTCGGGAGCATTTAGGGCAGGATAACGCCGCAGCGCTATCGCCTGTTGCTTCTACTGCAGCTACTTCAACGTCTGTAACTGCATCAGCCTCGGTTGCTTCACCACAACGCTCCGCCCAGTCACGGTAATAAAGCAAGGATACCGAGCTGCCTTCACACTGATTGCAGCTCAGTGTTGGTAAACCTTGCTCCAGAATCGCTGGGTGAAGAGGCTCAGTTTTACACTTAGGACATTGCATATTCGCCTCCGCTATTAACTTTTATTGAGTGCTTTTAATTCATTTAACTGGGTCAGCACATCTTTCATTTTTTCGTGCGTTTTTAAATCGATATCGATTTTCTTATCCATCGAACGAACCAGCGGATAAATACTGTGTTC
The DNA here is from genome assembly GCF_965219715.1 of Bacterioplanoides sp. Lineage (GTDB taxonomy): Bacteria > Pseudomonadota > Gammaproteobacteria > Pseudomonadales > Oceanobacteraceae > Bacterioplanoides. The sequence continues at coordinate 3,623,141 of NZ_OZ244785.1, read as the reverse complement.
AATGGTGTCAGCCAGAGTTGATAGTATTTTATCTAAACCGGGTAGCGGTTGATTAACCACCTCAATGTTCGGTGCATTATCTGCTTTACCCGAGAACAGTTTGATGCCATTAGCTACCATGCTGTTCAAGCGCAGCAAGGTGGTATTTAGCGCCTGCAACTGTTCCGCGCTGGCGCTTTCCTGAGACGCAAGCTGCGCGGCCTGAGCCTGTTGCTGCATTTGTTGCTCTGCCTGACTGAGGGCATCCTGATTGCGGCGTAACTCTTCTTTTGCCTGCGCCAGCTGCTCATCCTGTTCACCGGATTCACTCAGCGAGCGCACACTTTCGACCAGATCATATAGCTGGGTAACCACTTTACTGCCGACATCGGCGTCCGCTCCGCCCATGGATTTGGCACGAACAAAGTCGGCTTTGATTTTCTGCCAACGTTGTAAATCATCACCTTGCAGCTCGCCGCGTAACTCGGCCAGTTTCAGCAGGTTTTCTTCAGAGCCGTTTGTCAGCAGCTGAGATTCGCCAACATAATGGTCGGCAATCATTTGCATCAGTTCACTCTGATTCATTACCGAGGATACTTTTTCGGCCATTTTATTCATATTCCGATAACTACCCTGTAACCGGAAAGCCGGTTCGGTACGGTATTCATCAGACTGTGCCGCCGAAGCAATGTATTGCTGGTTAATTTTCAATACGACGTCCTGAATAACAAACAGCTTTTTCAGCACTTCGGTAATTTCGTTAATTTCCGCACCGCTGTACTGATGGCTCAGATCCGTCGTGGCGATATTTTCGCCATTCACCATACGGACTATTTTATACAAGTCATTCAGATCCCGCGTTGCCAGCGGTGCCAGGACGCTATTCGAGGTTAAACAGTTTTCGATATAACTCAGCGCAAACTGCTCATCCATACCGCCGAGGATATCACCCAGGTTATAAATATCCGCCCGGTTTGCCAGCATATCAGGCACCTGAAAGGCTTCACCAGTTTCGGTATACGGGTTACCAGCCATCACCACGCAGAATTTTTTACCGCGCATATCGTAGGTTTTGGTTTTATTTCGCCAGACACCTTCAATACGCCGGGTGCCATCACACAAGGAAATAAATTTCTGCAAAAATTCCGGATTGGTATGCTGAATATCATCCAGGTACAACATCACGTTGTTGCCCATTTCCAACCCCAGATTCAGCTTTTCCAGCTCCTGACGCGACGTTGCATCCGGTGCCTGCTGAGGGTCCAGCGAAACAACATCATGGCCTAACGACGGGCAGTTGATCTTCATAAAGATCAGACCTAAGCGGCTTGCCACGTATTCCATCAATGTGGTTTTACCGTAACCCGGTGGCGAGATCATCATCAGCATGCCCATTAAATCTGAGCGTTTGTTATCGCCAATGGTACCCATTTGTTTTGCCAGGTTGTCACCAATTAACGGCAGGTAAGACTCGTTGATTAAGCGGTTACGGACAAAAGAACTCAGTGGTTTGGGTTTAAACGAATCCAGATTTAACTGATCTTTTTCCTGTTCTACGATGGTTTGACGTAACTGGTGATAACCACGATAGCCCGGAATCACCCGATGCTGATGGTCAGCTATACGCTGCAGAAACTCATCCACGGCAACATTAAGTTGTTGCGATTCAATATTGGCATGGTCACCTAATAAACCGGAAACCGACAGCTCGGTATCCACTTCCGTGGCACGACGTTCAATCTGTTTGCCACAGGTGATGATCGCAGTGGCTTCGGGAATATAACGTGCGGCGTCTGTGAGACCTTTGCCATCCACCAATGCAGACAACCAGGACAGAGTCAGCTGCCATTGCTGTTTTACCTGTCCTTGCAGTTTATCCAGACTGGCCTGCAGTTTTTTCCAGCTGGCGGAGTCCAGTGACCGTTTGAATTCTTCTGCTAACTGCTGAGCGTATTTACTGGTAATAAATTCGGTACGATCACGGCCTAATTCATAAACCAGATATTCCGCAGCACGCTGATTCTGAATGGCATCGGAGTCAAATTGATTGTTTTCAGCAAACGCCGTCACTGCTTCAGCGATTTCTTCAGTTAATAACGTAAATGCCTGATAGCTATTAAATATCTTGTGCATTTGCAACGCAGATTGAGCACGCTCGGACCAGCTTTGGCTCTGAGCTGCGATGGCCTTAAGCCTGTCATCCGCTATTTTACGATCAGTGATAGTTGCCCAGAAAATCTGAGCCAATGAGCGGCATTGAGGATCAAAGCGTAATAAATCTGCGCTCTCCATCGCGGGCAACAATTGCTGCAGGATTAATGCTGCATCATGATCATGAATGCCTTTTTCATAACCTTCTTTATAACGAGGAGTGGCAAACTTGCGCACCAGCGTCAGTAGGTTGTCAGAATCCAGCAGAGCCTGGTGCAATATCTGATTACTCAGATCATCTTCACCTTGTTCAGCTGCCTGAATAATCAGAGCGGCAAGGTACTCTCCGCGATACAGTTGAGCCGTTTCAGATTCCAGCGCCATTTCCCAGTAGGGTTTTAAGCTGGCTAATTCATCGTTACGAATGGCTTCAAAATAGTCCGTCCCTGTCAGGTGAATATTTAACTCACCATCACGCGGCACAATCGTCAGATCCAGATCCTGGGTATTCACACTGAATTTATGGCGTGGCCCCAGCTTAATAACGTTGCCACCGTCTTCATAAATTTCAGTTTTATCGCGTAGTGACCGTTGTGCCTGTTCTTTCACCGCTTTAAAACGAGACTCAACATCATCCGCTTTTACATTGCTGTCGAGCTCGCGCAGACGCTCAACCATATCCCGGACTTTTAATACCAGCGAGTCGGAAGCAAAATAGGTATTCAGTTGCTCAGCATCGGTAAACTTCAGCGAGCGGCGTTCAATACTGTCGATAATTCGCGCGGCTGCATCGCTAACGGATTGTGCTTTGCGTAAACGCTCATCCAATAATTGTTGCTTATGGCTTTCGAACGACTGATACACCTCATCACGTTTTGCCATAATGTCGCTGAGAAACTCTTCATAGTCACTGAACTGACTTTCGAGTTCTTCCAGCTGTACTAATAAGCGTGATAACTGCTCATCACAGCGCTCCGGCGTGGTTGCCATCCCCAATGCATTGGTAATACTTTGTGAAAATAATTTGAACTGGGCTGAGAACTGCGCAACCGCTTCTTCTGACCCGAGGTTTTTCTGTTTATGTTTAGCCGCCGCTTTGCTCTGATTGAGCTTGGCATACACTTCAGAAATCGAATCAATAATGCGTGTTCTGACGTTCGCATCACTGACTTTCAGCGACGCCATTAATTCCGACAGTAAATCCAGGCCAGAAGCTGTTTCTTCAATATTTTCAACAATGGGTGATAAGGTCGCGATGCTGTCAGCTTGTTCCACCTCATGATTAAAGCTGTCGATTTTATCGAAGTAAGGCGATAACGCGGCTTCACCGGATAAGAAAGTGACGGTACGTTCGCTCAGGCTTTCCTGATTCTGAATCAGCGCTTCGTCCAGCTGCTCTAAACGTGCGGTATCGATATAACGGTATTCTTTAATTGTGGCGATATGACCACGTTGCTTACGCAAGCTGTGTAACGCCACAACATATTCTTCCGCCGTCTGGAAGTTATCCGGGCGAACCGCTGCCAGCAAAGCTTGCTGTTGTTCTTCTGCTTCCTGCATCGCCTTTTCTGACTGACTACGGATACTCTGAACTTTTTCAAATTCATCGATAACCAGTTCAGCCGTATTGGCGACTTGCCGGATTAAAGCCGCAATACCCGAGTCGTCTGCAGCACCTTCATGCTCGCGGGAATATTCATCAATCCAGTAGTGCGCATCAAAAAAGCGATTGGCCGTTTTACTCAGCTCTTCATATATACGGGCCGACACGCTTTGTTCGGCAATCATGCGGTGCAGGCTGTATAAGTCGGAGACACCACGAACCAGTGGCGCATTACCAACACGACCAAAAAAGCTCTGGGACACTTCGTTACGGCTGGCAAAATCATCACTGACATAAGCGGTTTGCCAGATCTGCATCGGATGCACCCGGGTTGGTTCATTTTCCGCAGAAAAAATAACCAGCTTGCCATCTTCTGCCAACGCATAACCATGACCATAAATCGGGTTTTGCATCGATTTACTGATCAGGTTGTAAGACAACAAGGCAAACAGGCCATCTTCCGGCTGATAAAAGATAAACAGCACATCTTCGCCATTCGGAGAACGAATGGTGCGTTTGTATTTCAGCTCTTTATCATCGTCAGGTAAGGCTGAGGTATCAAAGGTTTTTACTTCCCCTGATTGCAGGTAATAACCGCCGGGAAAAACGATACCGTGATCTTCCGGCAACTGAACACAGGACTGTCCAATACCATCAATTTTTTCAACCGCGTCGGTTAAGGTATTGAAGACAAAATAGCGCCATTGCTCCTCACGATACGGCTGAATTTTCAGCAGGATCAGATTACCCACGCTGGCATAAAAAAAGCGACCGTCATCAATTGACTGGGTTTTATCCTCAACCGGTTCGCTGTATATGCCCTGACCATTTTCAGTATTGTTTTCAATCTTAATAGTCAGGTCGCCATTAATGGTTTCAACAAATACCTTGTCGAGAATATTGATGTGTGGGTGACGGCCATTAACCGTATCTTCCCGGCTGGTCTCCTGCCACTCAAAGTCATAACTATCCGGCAGCTGGATATCCCGCTCACCACGATTATCAATATATTGGATATCCTGGCCATCAGGAGAGACGGACCAACGGAATACCCGGATATCTTCCAGCCGATCACCAATCTGGAAACCAGCTAATAATTTACCGTTACGCTGTGTCAGCTGGACCAGCTTAGTTTGTTTGTAATAACGATAGAGTTCGAGAAAATCACTGCGGAAGGATTCGGCATCCAGAAAACTGCTTGCCAGCGGTACCGATTCCAGAACATAACTGTCGTCCTGCTCTTTTAACCTGAATAACGATAAAACATCTTCAATACGGGTTTCTTTTTTCAGACCAATAAATACGTTGTAACCAAACAACAGGTATTCACCAACCTGAACCATATCCCGGGCAATGCAGTTATTTTCGGTACGTACCCGCACACGGGAGATGACGCTCAGTTCCGACGTACCAAACTCAGCTAAGCGGGCTTCGTTTAACGCCTGAGTTTGCTGATACAGGCTTTTTCCCTGCTCGACTAACCGTTTACGAATGACTTCATACGCGCCGCCTTCGGCAACTGCGTTTTCAACCTGACCTGTTGCTGGCACTGAATCTTGTTCCGTCATAACAGAATCCTTGTGATAAATCTCAAACTGACGCAGAGCAACTGCCCGTCAGATACAGGCAGCCTCTGGAAAAGAAATCAGAGAAGCTGAATGATCAGCTCCCCAGAATCAGCCGATCAGGCTTCGTCTTTTACAGGCTTTTCCTTCGCCTGCTGCTCCATAAGCTTGGTTAATAAACCGCTGACAGTGCTGCTCTTCTGTGCAACACCATCGATGGCTTTACCCAGCGACAGAGACTTGGCAAAGGTATCGAAGAAGTGACCTTCACCACCAACAATATCAATGCGGGCTTTCTGCAGAGCTGTCGACAGAACTTCTGCATTATCGCGAGCGATGTCTTTGCCTGCTTCAATCGAAGCCATGGCTTCTTTTAATGCCGTTTCCAGACTCATACGGAATTCTTCGTGATCACGTGCCTGTTCGCTCATTGAGCCCATTGCATCGAATTTCTCCACCAGACCTTCGGCTTCGGCTTTGAATTGTTCGCGAGTCACATCCGCTTCAGCCAGACCAACTTCTTTGGTTGCCTGTGCTTCGGCGCTGCCTTTGGCAGAAATAACTTCAGCATCGGCCAGACCGGTTTCACGTAACGCCTTACCTTCCGATTCACCTTTCGCAGCAACAACGGACGCTTCTGCCAGGCCTTCTTTCTCCAATGCATCAGCACGGGCTTCCTGTACTTTAGCGTCGGCTAAACCAGGTGCTGCACGTTCCGCCTGAACACCTTCTGCCAGTTTCTTCTTGGCGTCAGCTTCTTTTGCTGCGGCATCCAGGTTAGCCTGGGCAATGGTGGTGATTTCTACAGCACGGAATTTCGCAGCCTGCTCTTCAGCTTCAGCGGCTTTCACCTGCTTCACTTTTTGCTCATCGGCTTCTGCTTCGGCTGCCAGTACCTGAATCTGTTTCTGACGATCGGCTTCAGACACTTCACGAACTTCTTTAATACGTTCTTCTTCAACCGCAACGGTCTTATCCACCGCCACACGTTCACGAATCACGTTAGCGATTTCTTTCTTCTCTACTTCAACCGCTTTTTCAGCTTCAATCTTCTGCAGATCCACTTCACGTTCACGAGCGACGACTTCCAGGTCTTTAGCGCGGGTAACCTTTTCAACTTCAATCACAACCGCACGCTGACGGTTTTGTTCAGCTACTTCAACTTCACGCTTCTGATTTTCTTCCTGAACCGCCAGATCCTGCTGCACCTGAATACGGGCTGATTCAAATTTCTTGCGCTCTTCTTCCTGAACTTTAATGGTCTCGGCTTCTTCACGAGCACGAATGGTGGCTACTTCACGTTCCTGTTTGGCTTCTGCGTCCGCTTCCTGACGCTCCAGCTCCAGCATGGCTTCACGTGTTTCAACGTTTTTCTTCTTAATTGCTAACGATTCGTTTTGTTCCAGTTCATTGGTTACAACATTCTGGGTTGCCGTCAGCTCAGTGATTTTTTTGATACCTTCAGCATCCAGAATATTGTTTGGGTCTAATGCACCTTTTGGTGTTTGCTCCAGATAGTCGATTGCAACATCTTCCAGCACATAACCGTTCAGATCATCACCAATTACTTCTACGATCTTTTCACGGAATTCCAGGCGGTTCTCAAACAGCTGAACAAAGTCGATCTGCTTACCCACAGTTTTTAACGCTTCAGAGAATTTTGCTGCAAACAGGTCATATACTGCTTCACGATCGGATGCACGTTCAGCACCAATCGATTTAGCAACCCGCAATACATCTTCCTGAGTTTCATTCACACGAAGGTAAAAGGCCACCGTAATATCGGCACGCATATTGTCGGCACAAATCAGGCCGTCTTTGCCACGACGATCCACTTCAAGTGTGATCAAAGATATTTTCATTAATTCTTTGCGGTAGATCACCGGAATAACCATACCACCGGTAAACTTCACCTTAGGTGTACGACTCAGGTCGTTAATGATCAGCGCAGTACCCTGATCGACTTTGACATAGAAGGCTTTAAACAAAACGGCAAAACCAACCAGAAAGCCGATAACGACAAAGAGTACCGTCATCAACACACCCATATTTGCTAAATCAGCCATATTAATAACTCCTTAATTAATTGCTGTTTGTGCCTCGCAGCACGATATAAATTTAAAAATCAGTTAATAAACTCTTCTTCAGAAATCACTCTGAACAAATGCTCGTCTTCTTTAAATTCCAGTAATACGACACGATCGCCTTTCTTAAAAGAAACACCACTGTCTGCCCGTGCTTTGAATATCAGGCCTGCACCGCCATCCTCGAGTGTTACTTCACCGAAGCTATCGTCGAGGCGCAGAGTACGAACGATGGCGACTTGTCCTAACACATCTTTATTGGATGGCTGGTCCAGTTTGGCGAAAAAAGGACGTAGCGGTCGAACCAGTTTCCCGGTCAGGTAGGCAGAGGTATATAACGCCAACATAAATATGCCAACGCCAGTTATAAATCCTAAAATGCCGTCGGGCACAACTGGGAAAATAAAATCCACCAGGTAATAACAAATCAACCAGCCAGTTAAGGACCACAAGGTGATAATGATGGTTAATGGCACACCATTAAAACCAAATTTAAGCAGCACGCCGGCAAGCCCTTCGTGAGCAACATTACCGGAATTTCCAGCCTCATCGGGAAGGTCGATATCAATAAAATCCAGATCTACCAGCCCCAATACGGCCACAAGCCAATAAAAAGCAGACAGAAAGAGAAAGAAAGTAAATATTACCGTCGGGAAGGAAGATATATTGAGGTAAAACGGGTCCATTTTATCGGTCAGAAATACCGCAAACATATATCTTCTTCCTTATAGAACTGGTGGGTAAAACAGGTTAAGCACTAATCGTGTTTTTAATTTCTTCCAGCATGGACAACATCGCGTCATCCAGCTCTTCCGGCTTGATTCGGCCGATGATATTGCGTAATACGCGTTTTTCGTTGTCATCGACAACACCATCACGTAATGCAATCTCCATAATGCTTTTCAGCTCGCTGGCAACGAGCTTGCCATCATCGGTAAAACAATGAATGGACTTAAAGCTCATCTCCAGATAGTCACGGCTTTCCTTAGTCATATCATCCATACTTCACTCCTTTATTTTTGCTTGTTCTTTATCCGTTCCAGAATATCGCTTGCCTGGGGACCTGAAGAGGTAATCCCGGCTTGTTGCAGTTTTTCCTGCAGCGTTTGTTCCTGGCCGCTGTTATGTAATTCTTCCGAAGCCTGTAATTCCGCAGCTTTTAACGCCTGCTTTTCTTTTAAGCGTTCCAGCGAATCCATCGCCGTCTGCAACTTGCTGTTAGAACCGGCATAACGTTGTGATACCGATTCCTGGGCACGCTGAACGCTTTCCGTTGCCTTAACCGTGTCAACCTGCTGCTTCATTCTCTTAATGTTGTTGTCAGCCAGAGAAATCGACGCTTTTAACTTGCTGGCATTCTGCTCGAAGCCCTGGGCTGCGCTGGCTTCAGAAGCCAGAGCCGTTTCCAGATCTGCAATTTTTCCTGCCACTTCCAGTGCTAACGCCTCATCGCTCTTTTCCAGAGCCTGGGCGGCGTAACCTTCGTACTCTGCAATTTCCTGATACAACTTGGAAACTTTTTCTTCCGCGACCTTTTGTTGCGCAATAATTGCCACCAGGCTTTCGCGAGAGCGCTTCAGCTCGTCAGAGGCATCACGGATTTCCTGATCGAGAATACGCAGAGCCTGGGTATCAACAATCGCTTCGCCCGCTTCATGAGCCCCGCCGCGCAATGCCGTCAACATTTTTGACCAAAGATTCATAATATGTCTCCCGCGGCGTTACGCCGTCTCATTTGCGACTGGTTGGTTTAAAAATTCGGCATAAGCCTCGGTTGCCTGGATAACGTTACTGGCAAGCATATCAATTTCGAACAGGACATTCGATAACAATGACGTCGCACTTAACGCACCAAACATGTGGTAATAACTTTCACCATTCGACATCAGATCCAGGCTAATGGTCGACAGTGGAAAATACTTATGGGTTCGCAATACCGCATCATTAAACCCGGCGACATCGGCTACTTCAGACAGTGGCCATAAAACCGATTCAACAATGATCTGCTCCCCGGCAATCGTCAGAAACAATGGCAGATCGCCAAATGCTTTCATCTCAATCAACAGGGAAGGCGAAGCTCCCTCAATCAACTCAATAGTGGCTTCATTCAGGCTGAATGGCGGCTCTTGTTCGAGCGCAGCCTTCAGGCTATGAACAGTCCATAGCTCCACAGTGTTTTTAACATCTGTCATTACTAACTCTCCTTCGTTAATGGCATCAGCCGGAATCACCTCACGCAACCGCTTTTCAGCCTGCGCAAGCAACCGGGCATTCTCTGGACGAATCCAGACTTCCTTTTTAACCAGGCCCGACTCGCGCAAGCGACGGCGGTATTCACGCTGATAGTGTGCTGATGATTTCTGAGTCATGAGTTCACAATAACCATTACATGTAATAGAGTCAAGAGAGTTACATGTAACAAATATTTGTTACATGTAAGAGAAAATCTTGCAAAGAAAAGAAGCCTCAGGAGCCAAAGCCTTCCGGCAAACTCTCCACCTGCAAAGTCCGCGTAGGGAAGGCACAATCAGCATCGTGCTGATGAATAATATCGAGGATTTCCAGCAACACTTTTTGTTTTACCTCGTGGTACTCCACCCAGTTGGTGGTTTTAGTAAAGGTATAAACAAAGAAGTCGAGGCTGGAAGCACCAAAGCTGTTGAAGTTCACAATCAGCGTCTGGTTAGTATCGATATCCGGGTGATTGCGCAGCATGGTTTTTACCGCTTCAATCAGCTGCGGTAATTTTTTCGAATCCTGATAACGCACGCCAATGGTTTCGTAGATCCGGCGGTTCAACATACGCGATGGATTTTCCACCGAGATATTGGTAAACACCGAATTCGGTACATATAACGGACGTTTATCAAAAGTACGAATCAGGGTGACTCGAAAACCAATCTTCTCTACCGTGCCTTCGATCGAACGATCCGGCGAACGAATCCAGTCGCCAACTTTAAACGGGCGATCGAGATACACGATGATGGAGCCGAAGAAGTTGGCCAGCAGATCTTTGGCGGCCATACCCACTACTAAACCGCCCACACCACCAAAGGCAAGGATACCGGAAATGGAAATGCCCAATAGCTGGAACACGGGCAGAACAATTAATACCGTCACCGTCAGCTTGGCGACCTTACCCACCAGCTGCACTGTGGTTGGATCAGCACCCTTGTCGATCTGACGATCTTCGACCCGGTTAATTAACCGCCAGATGGCCCAGGCCACCAGAATCACCAGCGCCAACTGGCGCACCACCGGAATGCTGGTTGCCACTTCGGAGGAAAAATGACGGGCAGAGATGTCCGCCACCCAGGTCATACCGATGGCAAAAATAATCCAGTTAATCGGAATACCAACGGATTCGATAACAACGTCGTCCCAACGGTTTTTGGTTTTTTCTGCCAGTATCAAAATGCGTTTACGCGCCATGCGCCAGAACAGCCCGGCAAATAACGTAATGCCCAGGGCAATCGAAACATCCCAGAACCAATCGTAGTTTTGCGAGAGCAGATCATTCCACCAGTCGAATTGCACATCCATCTCCTGTTAGCTGAATACTGTTATTTCTGAATTAATGTGTGTGCCGCTTGGGCAGCAACCGCATGACGTAACTGCGCCATATATTCACTTTCGGTTTGCCAGTAATGCCAGTACAAAGGCACGTCAATCACCGTTTTGGGCGCTACGTTGATCAGCTCACCCGACTGCAGATAATCGCGCACCTGTATTTCCGGCATCATACCAAAGCCCAGCCCGGCACGGGCCATTTCCACAAAGCCACGGCTTGACGGCACCCGCTGAAAACGACTGGGGGCCGCCAGCTTCAGTTTATTTAAAAACTGATGCTGCAGCTGATCGTCACCACTGAATAATAAACACGGCGCCTGCTGCAACCATTGATGGCTTCGGGGCTTACTCTGATAACACGCAACAAAGTCGGGGCTGGCCAGCGCTAAGTATCGTAACGTTCCGAGCTTTTGCGCCATACCGCCATTCACCGGCTGAGCACTTTCGCAGATACAGGCCATCACTTCGCCGTTTTTCATACGTTGCAGGCCCACTCGCTGATCTTCAATCACCAGATCAAAGTTCATACGATTGCTCGATTCACACGCTGCCAGCGCCGGTGCCAGCCAGGTATCAATCGAGTCGGCGTTCACCGCCAGGCGGATATTCAGTTCCTCAGGCTCTTCATCCTGCAACAACACTCCCTGCTCCAGCTGCTTAACCTGCTGCAGGTGGTTGCTCAAACGCTGCCCCAGATCCGTCAGTCGTGGCGGCGAGGTACGTAACAACACCGGCTGGCCTAATTTAAACTCCAGCTGGCGAATACGCTGGCTTACCGCCGACTGCGAGATATTAAGCACCCGCGCTGCCCGTTCAAAGCCCGCGTGTTCTATCACCGCCGCCAGGGCTTCCAGAGCACGATAATCAATCATTAGATTTACTTATATCCCATAAGATTAATGAGTTGGACTAATAATAGATCCGGCCGTAATGTTCGCGCAAATCCCGCTGCTTTCAGCCCACCGTATTTGTATTTCAGGAGACCTCTGTGCCCGCTCAGCTTATCGATATTTTAACCACCGTCAGTACCGGCTTAATGGTGAGCTTTGGGTTGATTGTGGCGATTGGTGCGCAAAACGCCTGGGTGCTGAATAAAAGCCTGAAAGGTGAACACCCGTGGGCGATTACTACCGTGTGTTTTATGCTGGATGCCACTCTGATCACGATTGGTGTATTCAGCATCAGCACCATTCAGAAACTGATGCCGCCATTGATTCCGGCCATTACCCTGATGGGAATTGGTTTACTGGTCTGGCTCAGTGCCCAGACGTTTTATCGCGCCTGGCAAGGCGGTGGTAGCCTGGTGACCGAAGGTGGTGCCGATATTGGCAGCCCATGGCGCAGTGTCGGTCAGGCTCTGGCCATCAGCCTGCTGAACCCCCATGTCTACCTCGATACTGTGATTCTGATTGGCAGCGTAGGCGCACAACAAACCTACCCTGGCTGGTTTATTGTCGGTGCCGGTAGTGCCTCTGCAATCTGGTTTTACAGCCTGGCCATTGGTGCTAAATACCTGCGTCCGAAACTGAGCGAACCGCATCACTGGCAGGTGCTGGATGCACTCACCGGTTCCTGTCTGTTACTGGTGGCTATCCTGTTGGTTCAGAAGTTGTAATCACTGAGCCAAAAAGCAACTTTTCGCGAAGGTAATACCAAGTCAGCTAAGGCAGGAGAAATCCTGAGTTTTATTCACTGAACAGTCTGTTTCACTGCCTTGTAACTCTGCGGCCGACTGAGCTTATCCGCTATAATGCTCGGTTAATTCTGGCCCGCAGGAAGCGCGCCGCGCCTAAAGATTTCGCTGGTACCCGCTCGATATGCTGACACACACCCTAAAACAGGTTTACGCCACCCTACAAGCTAAAGCTAACCGTTCACCTTTTCTGGCAACCTTGCTGATAAGTCTGATTATTCTGCTGTGTGAATTAACCCTGGTAAGGGATTTACCCTGGGTGAGTGAGCAACTGATGGGCGAACGTTTTCAAACCAACTTTGCCCTTAGCGGCGCTATTTTATGGCTGTTCTTTCTGACGCTCCTGCCTATCCGCAAACCGGCAGTGCGTCAGTTGATACTGGCCCTGGTGTTTATTCCACAAATTGCGCAGCTGTCTTATTTTGCGGTTTATCAGGATTTTATCAGCGTGTTTGATCTGCGCTTCGCCGGCCAGGACACCTTACTGACGTTGCAACTGGGCATCGAGAACACACCCTGGTTAAAAGTCATTGCACTGACCCTGATCGAATTGCCGCTGTTAATGATTCTGCTGCAACTGCCAATGAAATCGCGTTGGTGGTTACGTGCTCCGGCGGCATTTTTTGCCTTTGTATTATTTGGTCTGGCCAGCCTCAACTGGTACAGCACCTCGAAGTTTCAACAAAGCAGCGTGGCTTATTGGGCGGTATTCCCAAGCCTGATTGAGCACCAGAACTTCGCCAGCGAAAAACTGGCGGAAAAACCGCAACTGGATTATCGCCAGGCTCACGACGATGCACCCAATATTGTGCTGGTGATTGGTGAGTCCCTTACCGAAAGCCATATGGGTCTGTACGGCTACGGGCGCGACACCACACCTAATTTGGATCAGCTGGAACAGCAGGGCCGTTTATTAGCATTAAAAAATGCAGTGAGTATCGGTACCCGCACTATCAGTTCGGTGCCGCATTTATTAGTGGGTCTGCAGGGCATTGATCCGGAAGGTAAGCTGTTTGCCATGCCGAGTATTTTTAACTACGCCAAAGCGGCAGGGTATCGCACCGGTTTTATCACCGCTCAGGAATTTAAATGGCGCGATGTCGATCAGCTGTTTATCGACCAGGACGTTAACGTTTATAAAAATGGCAGTGATTTCTCGGCCGACGTCGATATTCTCACCGGCGCCGATGATATGGCCGTGCTGGAAAAAGGCATTCTGCCATTCCTGAAAGAAGCGCTGCAAAAGCCACAACCTTACCTGTTAGTGGTGCAAATGAATGGCAGCCACTACCCATACGACTTACACAGTCCGGAATCGGCAAAGCGCTTTCTGCCTGAAGAAAGCCGCAACAGTCTTAACGCTTACGACAACACCATTTCGTACACCGATGAAGTATTAGCGGCACTGGAGAAGAAATTACAGCAGCAAGATCCGAATGCCTGGATTTTCTACACCTCGGATCATGGCCAGGTTGTGCATAAAGAAAAAAGTCGCTTCAACCGAGGTTTCCATCCGAACGTAATTAATAACGCCCTGCTGGTAATGTCTTCGCCAGAGAATCTGGCCAGCGTTGCGGCAAATGAACACAGCCCGGTTAGTCAGGCAGACGTATTCCATACCATTCTCGGGTTAATGGGCAGTAAAACGGTCACTCCAGCAACCGGCCTCGATCTGCGTAGCGCGATTGATCCACAACGTCTGCGTCTGGTGTCCCGTTATACCCAGGTGCTGGATAACGACCCGTTTGCAGCATTAATCCTGCCGGATCGCAGCATGATTGAAGTCGACTTTGAAAAACAAAGTGCGCTGGATACTGACGGAGAAACACTGATTCCTTATCTACAACTGCCGCAGCACTATCGTGATTTTGTTGAGGGCAAAACCTCCAACAGTAACGACCTGCCAAGTCCCGATAACCTGGAGAATCCTGCAAGCCTGTCGGCAAATTAACCGATAAATCGCTTATCCGTTCAGGCCATTTAAACTCACGAATAAAATAACCCGATTGTTTTATTCGTGAGTGTCCGATATTACCGCTTTCAGTCTTCAACGCCATACTAATACTCCAGCCAAAACCCTCAACGTATCAATTCAGCTCAATGAATTGCGAATAAATCCAGCACAACAGATCCAGGTCGCTATTGGTCTTTAATCTCTGTTTTCAGCGCTTACAATTCGAGTCGTTTTTGCAAGGATTTGTTGTGGAAAAGTTGTTGTTATTTACGGCCATGACACTGGTATTAAACCGTGGCTGTTTTAACATCCGAATATGAATTTGATCTTCTTTTGGTGCTGATTATTATGGTAACGCCAACATCAACCAACCAGGTATATCAGGTTAAAACCCTGATAAACGTTATCGAACAAATTGATAGTTTTGGTCTGACCTCACAACAGATATATGAAGGTACCGAACTGAGTTTCGCTAAACTCAGAAATAGCCAGGCCGATATCTCCAAGGCCGATCAGTATCAGATTTTCCGCAATATTCAGAAGTACACCCGCGACCCATTGATTGGTTTAAAGATCGGCAGCTTGGTACGTATCGAACATTTAGGTGTTTTAGGTTTTGCCACACTCAGCGCCAATACCCGTGAAGAAGCACTGGCGGTATTCAGCGAATATTATGAACTGGCCGGTTCAGATTTTCGTTTCGAACAACAAACCGTCAGTAATCGTTTATACATCAGCTTTTCGCCATGTGTGGATATTCCCGATGACCTGAAAAGCGCCTATTTCGATTTACAGGCAGCGGGCTTAGCATTCAGCGAAGGTTCACGGGAAGAGACGGAAAAATACCTGAAAGAGGTGCGTCTGATGCACCAGCAATACCATTTAAAAGCGGCTTATGAAGCATTTTTTGGTTGCCCGGTGAGCTTTAATCAGCCCACCAATACGCTGGTGTTTGATCCGGCGTTTGCTGAGTTGCCGATGCCACGCTCAGATAGCGAAACATCGCGCCTGTGCCAGGAAGAATGTCGCCGTGCGATTGCGGAATTACATAACCGTCGCCCGATTCACCACAAAGTCCGTGAAGTGATTCTGCAGAAAACCGGTTATTTCCCAAACATCACTGAAGTATCAAAACAGCTGGTAATTCCGGAACGCACCTTACGGCGTAAGCTGGATAACGAAGGCACCAGTTACAAAAAATTATTAGCGGAAATACGCTTTGGTCTGGCGAAAGAATATCTGAGCACTAACCTGGCCATTGAAAAGATTGCAGAGTTAACCGGCTACAGTGAAGCCGCTAATTTCTCCCATGCGTTTAAACGCTGGGCTGGCGTATCGCCGCGACAATATCGCCAGCTGTTCAGACAAGGGATGAATAACGACGAAGGCACTAATAACGACGCTCAACCTCAGTTCCTGAAAATACCTGAAGCGAGCCAGTGAAATCGAACGACCCGGTCAGCTCAGCAGAAATATAAAAATTGCTGCCGGGCTGATCAACTACCCGCCTTGGTGCGACCGCCAGGTTATTCAGTTGAGTATTGGCTTGATCCGGGCTGCCGGCGCGTCCCACCAGATCGCCCTGCTCATCAACAATAATAATCTCGCCGCGGTCACAGCCCCCCCTGAAAGAATCCACAACGGCCATCATCCGATACCAGAGACAATGACACCTCTCGCGGATTGGTGACGGTGAAACTGATCGCAGCACCATCAATATTGCTGTTACTCTGATTTTCAATATAACGCGCACGATATTGCTGCGAATTATTGCTGAACTGAGCACCTGAGATCGATAACGTAAAATCGTCAAATTCAGGATCAGAACTGATGGTATTAACGTAAGCCGTGTAGGTTTGTGCCTGGTTACGATATTGGGTTTCACGAATCTCCGTTGTTTTTGACGCGTATAATTCCAGATAGATTCCCTGCTCCAGTAATCCTGTCTGGCTATCGCGCAGGCCAATGGTCAGTTGCTGTGGTAAAGAGATGGATAATTTTCCGGATTCAAGCACATCCAGATGTAAACCGCTGAATGATGTATTCCACAACAGAGCATCATTGGTATGATCGGCATCACGGCGATTACCACTGATAATCGCCAGCGCATCACTGCCGTTCAGATCCATCTGAATATCTTTGGCCGATAACAACATACTCTGGTCAAAACCAATACCATTCTGACCATCAACCTGCTGCAATTGCTCGTCCGCTAATTGGGTTAATTCTGCAATAGATGTGGATGATATAACCAGGCTGCTGATCGCTATTAAAAACTTAAAATAAATCATGAGTTTCTACCCTCAGATATTGCAGCTTTAATCCCTCAATTTCGACGCCACCTAAGTCATAACCGTTCAGGGAAATATTGTCGGCCCGAATGTGCGAGCTGGAGGAATGATTATCAAACTCCTGCGCCGAAGCGAGATTAATGGCCTTAAGTTCCAGTACCACATTAGTATCTTCTTTTATTTTCAGCGTCAGTGGCTGATATAACGTATTACCTAACGCCAGAGAAATATCAGGGTTTTCCACAATCCACTGATCATCCGGATTATCACCGGGGGCAGCAGTAATCTGATTATCAGCGTCCAGAATAAAACGCTCTGCTGTCAGGTTAACCTGTCCAGACAGATTTAATCCGGTATCCGCATCCACCCAGAACTTCACATAAGTGTCATCCAGGCTGGCGCCCTGCAGCGATAACCAGGTGTGTAGCTCGTTACCTGAAGAATGCTCCAGCGACATCAGCGTTGTCAAATTAAAGCGGCCGCTGGCGCCGTCGGGTAAATCATCTAGATAACGGCCACGCGGAAAAGCAATCACCAGGCTTCTGGTTTCCTGCGTCTGATTAAAATAGTCGGTAAATTGCTCATCCTGACTGGCGATGGTAAACGGGTCCTGATCCGAGCCGAGATAAAAACCTTCGGTATTATCAAATGGACTATCAGAGCCACTGCCGACCAAAGATAACTTTCGAAACTGAGTTGGCACTCCGGAATCAAACCCCAGCTCCAGATAAAAATCATCACTCACCGCCGACACATCGGTGGCGGTAAAACTGATCAGACTTTTACCCTGGGCGTGAACCTCTACCAGATCCTGATCGGATAATGCCTGCATATCGGCCACCGCTGGAGCAATCAATAAAATTGCGGTAATTAAAATCACAGCTTTCATTATGGCCGCCCCCACTGGGTATACGGACTAAAGACATTATTCGCTCTGTCGTTTTCCGATATCAGCCCCTGACTGAGGTTGCCGGTAA
Source organism: Bacterioplanoides sp. (assembly GCF_965219715.1). Taxonomy (GTDB): domain Bacteria; phylum Pseudomonadota; class Gammaproteobacteria; order Pseudomonadales; family Oceanobacteraceae; genus Bacterioplanoides. The sequence goes on along the minus strand of NZ_OZ244785.1, from coordinate 3,605,274 downwards.
TGCTGAGTTCTGGCGCCGATAAACCATCCTGCAGATTTAACCAGAAACCGGGTTTTGCTGTTCCCTGTGGTCCGGGTCCGACTTTGGGATAATTAATGGCCTGTGATTGAAAGCCAAGGTACAGGTTGCGCGAGTCCTGTAATTCGGTGCGCCCAAGCCGACCAAGAAATAGCGTCAGCGTCGGCGACAAACCACCCAGCAACTGCAACTCAGTACTGATGCGGTTGGTACGGCTGGCATTGTTATAAGGAAACTCAGTGAGATTTAACCCACCAATGGGCAGCCCGATAATTTCGTCAACAAACGCCTTGGCTGTGATGTCACCGGACAGTGCGACAATATCGTGACTGACAACACCATTGGCCTCTTTAAATCCGAGACGTAAACCAATCAGTTCGTTATCAGCGTTGCGGGCAATTTCGATATAAGGATCACGTACAGAAAAGTTTTCCATAATTGGATTGCCCTGATCATCGGCCATAATCCGGCCAAGCGATAAGTTATTCAGAATAACGTCGGCTTCCAGTTCGGGCATTTCCACTTCAGAGGCTGGCCGTGGTCGGCGACCAATAACGGTGCGATCGATATTGGCATTTAAATCGACATCCGCTCCCAGAGTAATGCGGGTAAAGGATAAATCTTTATCCGAGCCGTCGAGGCGCACGCCCGACATATCATTAAAATCGATTGGTATCTCATCGATTTTAATCGCCGATTGCCCGGTCATTTCAGCCAGAAACGCATCGTTTAATGGTTTCAGTTCAGCCACACTGTGGCTGCTTATTCCCAAGCCAACCAGCAACATCAGACAAACAATAAAGGTGGTATTCACACACTCTCCACGCCTTCACGGCATTCAGATTACGCTGAATAGTTTGCGTAAATACGTACCTGGCTGAATGTTGCTGCGGGTCAGAAATTGGGGGAAAAGGCCAACGGCCAGAGTTTTTCTGGTACGTTAATTCAGCTTTGAAAAGAAGCTTGTTTGATCATGCCAGCAGCTTGCCAAACTGCACAAATCGGGCGCAGTCAGTGACAACTGAGATTCACTTGATGCAGCTCACGAAACTGTCATGCGCTGGTAATAGACAAGCAACGACTTCCTGCTAAAGTTCTCAACAAACTTATTCTTCAGTTGGGAGACGCAGATGGATATTGCCAGCCTTTACGACCAGAAACGGATTGAACCGGGTGCCGCCGCAGACTACCTCAGTGATGACCAGAATCTGATTCTGGGTATGAGTGTCGCCATGCCACCGGCACTGATTAAAGGCGTTGCCAGCGCATTGCAGCAAGGCCAGCTGAATAAACTCAACCTCTACTACATGCACGGCAGCCAGGTGTTGTGCGACAACCTGTTAACGCCAGAGCTGGCCGATAAGGTATGTCCGCGTCCATTGTTTATGAGTGGCCACGACCGCGAAGCGTTAAAACGCCTGAAGCAACATTCGTTACTGGAATTTGTGCCCTCAACGTTCCACCAGGTGGGCCGACTGCTGACCGAAACCATTGAACCACATTGTTTTATGGTGACGGTTTCACCAATGGATAAACACGGTTATTTCAGTCTCGGAACCAACGCCGATTATGGCGCCAGCGTAATCCGCAAGGCCAAACGTGTAATTGTCGAAGTTAATGAAAATATGCCGCGTACGTTTGGTGAGTGCTCGGTGCATATTTCTGAAGTTGACGCGATTGTTGAAAATACCACGCCATTAATTGAAATTCCGGCCGGTGCCAGCAGCCGCACCGATGGTTTAATTGCCGAGCAAATTGTATCGCGCATTCAGGATGGCGATACCCTGCAAATGGGTGTGGGTGGTGTACCAAATTCGGTGTTGAGTTATTTAACACATCACAAAAATCTCGGCCTGCATTCCGAACTGTTCAGCCCGGCCATGGTGGAGCTGATTAAAGCCGGTGTGATTAACGGTAAATTAAAAAACTGGATGCAACACAAACATGTGTTCACCCTGGCACTGGGTGATAAAGCCATGTACGACTTTATGGACGACAACCCATCCATTGTTGGCTATCCGGCATCCTGGGTTAACAATCCCAATATTATTCTGAAGAACCGTAATATGGTGTCGGTGAACGCTGCGATTGAAGTGGATTTAACCGGCCAGATTAACGCTGAGCAGCTGGCGGGCCATCCATTTTCCGGCACTGGTGGCCAGCTCGACTTTGTTCGTGGCGCCTACGCATCCAACGGCGGCCGCTCATTTATCGCACTGCACTCAACGGCTAAAAAAGGGTCGCTCAGCCGTATTGTGCCGCAGCTGCAAGGTGGGGCTGTGACTGACACCCGTATGGATACCCAATTTGTTGTTACCGAATACGGTTGTGTCGATTTAAAAGGTTTATCGCTGCCGCAGCGGGCAAAAGCCTTAATTGGTATTGCTCACCCGGACTTCCGTGATGACCTGACCATGAAAGCCCGGGCGCTGGGGTTGCTGTAGTCTGTAGCTCCAACCAGTCATTATGTTCTGAACCAGACCATTAACGCTGCCAGTGTAATTCAATGCTGGCACCACCCAGATCACTATCGGTAATTACCACCGAACCCTGGTGACGCTGCATAATCTGATGAACAATGGCCAGCCCTAAACCAAAACCACCTTGTTGTTTATTACGGTGCTGATCAGTGCGGGTAAATGGCATCAGCAGGTTTTGTCGTTGCGCCTCCGGAATTCCAGTACCATCGTCTTCCACCGCAATTATCAGCTGCCCGCCTGCGGTGTCCAGACGCAGCCGAATCGTCTGATGGGCATAACGCAGCGCATTCGCCACCAGATTACTCAAAGCGCGGGATAACGCCTGTGCATCAAATGCCAGCATTTCCGGCCCTGGAGTAACGATACGCAAGTCAACATTACTGTTGGCCGGTAAACGATACGCCGCTAACCAGTCAGCCAGCCAGGCACTGATGTTCTGCTGCTGCAGTTGTAACTCGATATTATTGCGTTCATAACGGGCATAAGTGAGCAATTCTGAGATTAACGCATCCAATTCCCGACTGTCTTCGGCAATGCTGTCGAGAGATTGGTGTAAGCCATCAACCGAATTAAGTTCTGCCGCGAATTCCAGCTCAAACTGAATACGGCTCAGCGGTGTTCGTAATTCATGGGAAACCGAATTGGTCAGTTCCTTATGGCTGCTGATCAGCTGCTCGATGCGGTCTGCCATGTGATTAAAACTGCGATTCAGGCCACCCACCTGGGCCTTACTGTCGGTAGACGCCCGGACACTGAAGTCGTCTTCTCCAAACGCTTCGGCAACATCCGACAGCCGTCTGATACGTCGTTGCAGGGCAAACGCCCAAAGCAATGTCAGCACTACCAGAATCATCGCACTGCCCAGGGTAATCATCAGTTCTGTATCCTGGTATTCATCCACGGTATAAATCGGACCAATGACCATGACATCTTCACTGTGAAGAAACTTTTTATAAATTAAATCTTCACCAATCTGGGCAACCCAGATATCACCGGCCAGTAACAGTTGTTTTGCTGCCGGGATAATCGCGGGATTATTCAGATCAGTTGCACGTATCTGAATATTTTCTGACGACATTTGGCGAAGCAGATCCGGCCAGTCAGAACGAGGATTGTCACTGAGAATTTTCTCCACCATAAACGTGGCGCCACTTAAATCTCCCAGAACATCCGCCTCTTCACTTTCCGGTGCCAGCGAGCGCAACGTAAAATCGACAATTTCACTCTGAAACAGAATAAAAACAAACAATAATAAATACAGGGGAAAAAACAGTCGTAGCATGGTTCAGTCCTGAGCCGCCCTTGTTTTTAACAATGAGCCGGTATTTTTCCATAAACCGTGAAAATACAAATCAACCCGTCTGTTATGGATTGTTATGATCACTGCCAGGCATCTTCAGCAAACAGATACCCTTTGCCACGTACAGTAATAATTCGCCGGGGACGTGCGGTGTTGTCTCCAAGCTTTTTCCTCAAGGCAACAATTTTCACGTCCACCGAACGGTCGAGGCCATCGTATTCAATGCCACGCAATGCCTGAAAAATAGTTTCACGGCTAACCACCTGCTCGGATCGCTGTATTAACAGCTGCAGAATATCGAACTCAGATGGGGTTAAATCCACTTCCTTTCCAGCCAGTTCCACCCGACGCTGCAACGGGTGCACACGCAGTTGAGCAAAACTTTGCCACTTATCCTGAGCGGGTTGTGGTTCAGTCTCCACCGGGGCTGTTAATGTATTTTTTTTGCGCAGCAATAAACGAATATGTGCCAGCAACACCCGGGGGTGAATAGGTTTTATTAAATAGTCATCAGCACCCGACTCAATACCGGCAACGTGGTCCATATCATCTTCGCTGGCGGTGAGCATCAGAATACTGCCGTAAAAATCCTGACGCAGCTGACGGCACGCTTCAAAACCATCAGCACCCGGTAACATCAGATCCAGGATCAACACACTGGGCTGTTGCAAACGGCATTCGCGAATCGCGGACAGGCCATCGGCTACACGACTGACATCAAACTGGTACTGCGTTAAAAACCGCTCAATCTGCATTGCCAGCTTGTCGTCATCCTCGGCAATCAGAATTCTGTCACTCATGCGCCCCTCTCATAACATTCCATAACATTTGCAGCAGCGGCCATAACACAGCCACCAAAGAGTTTTCAGCCATTCGACGCCACACTGCAGCCATTGGTTAATCGACTCCACAGGAGACTTTATGAAAACTCTGGCTTCTTCCTTTTTTACGTTGGTGGTTTCCAGCGTACTAACCGCCTGTGGTTCAGGCGATAGTGATAATAACAATAATTCTGACCCGGGTCAGAACAGTGCCGATCAAGGTCCTTATCAGGGAATCTGGCTGGCTCCGGCTTATGGTGAAGCGAAAAAAATCGACGGCAAAAAGCTGACGGAATACCAATACACCAGCGATTATTGCCGGGTCAGCCATTCCGATAACGATTTCACCGAGCAAGATGCCCGCGATGCATTTTACAGCCTGAACACTACCAACGAGCCCGCCACTTTACAGGCTCGCCTGACCATTCATGGTGTTGATTTCCGCGACCCTGCGTTCAGCCAGACGACATCATTACCCGCCAGCTGTAACCAACCACTGGATGACAGTAACGCCAGTATTGAGTTTGCCTGGTTCAGCCAGCTGTTCGAGGAATACTACCCGACTTTTAATGAACGTAATGTTAATTGGCAGAGTGTGGTTCAGAGCGCCTCACAAAACCTGACCGACAGCAGTACCGCACTGCAATTAATTCAGGCGATGGCAAAATCCATTCAACCTCTGGCCGACAGCCATGTGTCGTTAGTTATTGAAGACCTTGAAGTTAACTTTGAGCGGCAGGATTCAACTCAGGAACAGCGCCTTGCGAAGGAGTTTATTGCAGCCAATGGTGAGATAGACAGCGAAGCCAAAGCCCAGGCAATGGCCAGTTACATAGAACAGCAGACTGACCTGACCAATAGTATCCGGCTCAGTTACGCCGCTAATGAGGATGAAATCAAACTGGCTGGCAACAATCGGTTTGGCTGGTTTATTACCGACGATAATATCGGCGTATTAATCATCGAAGGCATGGAAGAATTTACCAGCGCTGAAGATAACCCGGTGGCAGATATCAACAAGGTTGCAGAACTGATGCCTCAGATCATTAACGATCTGCAGGATACCCAGGGATTAGTTATCGATATTCGCAATAACGAAGGTGGCTTTGATGGTGTGAGTCAGCTTATTGCTCGCCATTTTCTCGATAGCGAACGTGCTTTATACCGCAAACAGGCCCGGCTTGGTTCAGCCAGAACTCCCGCAGAAACCTATCGTCTGGCGCCTGCCAGCAATACCTACCTGAAGCCGACTGTGGTACTGACCAGCGGCACAACCGTCAGCGCTGCCGAAGTATTCACTTTAATGATGCGTGAGCTGCCGCAGGTCAGTGTTATTGGCGAAGTCACCCAGGGAGCACTATCTGACGTATTGGAAAAAGAGCTGCCAAGTGGCATTAAGGTTAATCTGGTTAACGAGTATTACCTCAGCATGGATGGCGAACTGTTCGAAGTGAGCGGTATTCCGGTGGACAAAAACGTTGCTTATGCCACTCAGGATCAACGTCAGAACCGGCGTGATGATGGTCTGCTGGCGGCATTCAATCAGCTGCGGCCTTAACCTGAAACTTACCCTCACCGGCTTAACTTATCTGCCAACAGCGACTATGCTGATGGCAGATAACCCCGGGAGAACCTGATGAAACTTTTACCACTGGCCAGTGCCATTCTGGCTGTTTCCGCCAACAACGTGATGGCCGAAGAAAACTACGTTCCTAAACCGTCAGCCGGTTCTCTTGCGGTCACCTATTTCGATAAAGCAGCGATCAATAACCTTAATGGCGTCAGTAATGATCCGGAAGCGACTCAGCTGGATACCCATCTGAAATTGCCGTTAGGTGTTAAAGGTAATATCGACGACGGTTTATTTGTCTTTCAGTTTAATTTGCGAGAACGTGAATTCCGTATCGACAATGCCGACAGCAGCAGTAAACAGCGCTTATACGATATTGCTTTTCCGATCAGCTACATCGTTAAAAACGATAATGAATCACGCTGGATCTTTAACCTGACGCCCGGAGTAAAATCGTCGCTGGAATATTTCGGCACCGATGATTTATCGGCTAACGCCGTTGCGCAATACAGTAGCAGTAGCAAAGGTCACGGCTACAATCTGGGGATTGTTTACACCCACCGTTTTGGTGAAGGTCAGTTTGTACCGCTGGCGAATTACCAATACAACAGCGGTAAAACCTTAAAAGTTATTGCTGGTTTTCCTTTTTCCCGTCTGAGCTATGCACCTACCCCGAAACAGCACTACTTTGCCAAACTGACTCCGGAAGGTGGCAGCTGGCATGTGTATAACAACGGCAAAGAAGATCAGACGTTTGATTTCCAACAAAAAGGCATTCGCTTTGGTTTAGGTGCCGAATTCCATGTTGGTGGCCCGGTATGGCTGGGAGGCGAAGCAGGCATTCAGTTTAATCAGGAGCTGGAGCTGGATAACGAACAAGGTGATAAAGGCACCCTCAAACTCGACGACAGCAAATACCTTCAGCTCACCGCTAAGCTGCGCTTCCGTTAAGCAAAAAAGTTCAGCAACTGATAATCGGGCTTATTGAACACAGAAAATCACTCAGGATACGTGTTTCATAGCCCGATTTTTTGCACTTACTTCCGCTTGTTTTACACTGAATTCTACATTCACTATTAAGCGGTAATCGAATGAATCGTACCCTCTTCCAGTTTTCCCTCGTTGCTGTATTGACCAGCCTGTTTCATGTCGCTCAGGCAAAAGATAAAGAAACCATCGAACTGCCGGTAACCGCCGATCTGGGCCTTGGTGTGGGTGAACTACACAGCCATTCTCAGCTGACCGCCTCCGACAAAAAAGTCTGGCTTTTTAAACCGGAGCTATCTGCTTCTGTCAGTGGTGAAACGCTGACTAAATATAAAGATAAATTACCGGACAATGTGCCTGACTGGCTAACTAAGGCTGATATTTCCTACAGTCCGTATGCTTTGCCAACCATTTATTTTACCGAGTCGGATGATAGTGACGAGTCTGTGTATGGATTCAGTATTGGTCCGGGTCTGGATGTCGCAATTGGTGGAGATTATCTGACACTGGGTGGCGGTATTGGTCTTGATCTGACCTACCTGTATATGGAAAGTGACCGATTCGACGACAACCATTATGTAACGCTGGGCGCCAACGCCAGCTGGAAATTAACGCTTAAACCCATCCGCTATTTTCATCTGGAAGTAGGCCAGCGCTTTATGCAACATATCGAGAAAGAGACCTCTAACGGCCAGTACCTTGGACGCTTCCGTGAGGATTACGCAATGCTGCATTTCCGCTTCCCTTTCACAACCCAGGTTAAGCTGTAACTCTATTGCTGTGAGCGCCACTGCTCCAGGTCAAGGCGGATTTCTTTGATCCGCTCCATCGCCTGCTCAGGTAACTTCCAGGGCAGGTCGCTGGTACGACGCGCCAGAATCACTTCAGGTTGCAGTTTATCCGGCAGCACTTTCAGCCCTTCCTTATTTAAAATCTCATGCCCGATGCTGCCGTAATGTTTGGGTAGCTGGTCCACTCGACATACAGGCTGATGCTGAATAACTTTCTGCAATAATTGTTCGGTACGAAACGCTGAACAATTCACCGCTTCGTTCCAGCCATTATCGACATAGCTGTTAAACTCAAATTTGTTGTTCACCACCCAACGCTGGTTATCGCAGCGAATATAAGGAGTTACTGATTGCTGATTCAGAGGGTCAGGTTGAGTGGCTAAAATCCGGTTCCAGAAACGCAAGCCATTAAAGTTGGCGGTTAAATCAGCGTAAGAAAACACACCGGTGGTTTGCGCACCGTAATACAAGGACTCCGACCAATCACCGAACAAAAAGCCCGCCTCCGTACCATCCTGCAAATGATTGGTAACCTCGAAATAGCTGCGACCTTCGGTGAAAAAATGGCCAAGCTTATCGCTACCCACTTCAACGCCGTTAATTTTGATAACGGCAGCGATGCGTTGACTCAAAACCAGCGTGGGTGCTTCTTTTTTATGATAGTCGCGATAAACCGATTGCGGGAAGGATACCCAACGCCGATCGACCTGTGGTGATGCCTCGGCAAAACTTTCCAACTGGCCTATTAATGGCCGCGCCAGTTGAAACTGTAGCTGACCATACAAGCGGTCAACGTCGCACTGTGGTCGCTTTCTGTGATGTACTTTTTTGTGCTGTAGCGGTCTGGGGAAAGGAGAGTTGGCTTTATCGACCGCCAACCGGATGCGGCGGTTTACTTCACTGGCAATAACTTCGGAGCTGTCGTTAAGATCACTCGCTTGAGTAAACTGATCTACTTCTGCCGCTTCAACTGCTGTCAGACCAAACAGCCCTGACAATCCCAAAGATAACCAATACTTCATAACCACCTCTTTAATATGAGGCAGTATACCGTGAGAGCTGACTAAAGAATGTACAAAAAGGTAAAAGCGCCCTGGTTAGAGTTGTTTTCACCGGCTTTGTTTAAGTTCACATCGCTCCGCTTTTCTTAGCCACAATAAACACAGACTCATGACTGGTCTGCCATTCTTTTTCGATACTGAAACCGGATCGTTTCAATTTTTCGATCAACTGCTGTCGGGTAAAACGACTGACATAAGGTGCCAGACCAAGCCATTGCATAGCAGAGATTAACCAACGAAACACGATATTCACTTCACCAATTAACGAAGTGCTGGAAATAAATACGCCATCGGTTTTTAACAGCTGGTGAACCTGGTCGATGGCGTCATCGACGTCTTCCAGTAAATGCAAAACATTTAGCCCCAGCACCATATCAAAACTGCCGTCAGCGTTGTGAAGCTGATCTAACGTACCCTGCTGAAAGCGGATATTTTCTACATTCGCATCTTTAGCCCGCTGTTCAGCAATAGTAATCATATTGTCGGAGATATCGGTCGCGACAATTTGGTTTACATAAGGAGCATGCAGTATTGCCGTGCCACCGCTGCCACAACCAAATTCCAACACCTGGCTTTGTGGTGTTAAATATTCGCGGGTAATGTCTAACTTCTTCTGGTAGGTCACCTGATCTTTGATTGGACTTTTAACGTACTTTTCTGCACTGTCATCCCAGAACTTTTTTGAATCCTTCATATCCCTATCACCCCGGTTAACCTAGCTGCGCCCAGCTATTAATAATGCCCAGCAGATAAAACCCGGCGAAGATACAACAGATGATCGAGCTTACGATCCAGAAGGTGGTTGAGTTATCTTTGACTGCCGGATGGTTTGAAACAAAGGGCAGTACAAAACCGGCCAGGCCTCTTAACAGGTACACCGCGGTAATCAGACATAAGCCAAGCTTTAATAACGGCAATTCCAATATTATTCCGGCACCAGACAGTGCGTACAGACCAAATACGGTTAAAACGCCAGCGATAAACAGGGTGATCACTGCAGGCTGAAGACTTCCTTCCTCGGCCAATACAGCCATCTTTTCCCCGGCACCAAAAAAGCGGTACCAGTTGGCTCCGCCCCAAATAATCAGAAGATGCATAAAAGCGGCAATAAAGCTGAGGGATGCGGCGATGGTCAGTTGGGTCGTTCCAGTCATATTGATCTCTCCTGAATCCAATAATGCTGACATAACCCATTACAAGGTATTGGAGGTTTCACGTCCAGGCTAAAATGCGTCGCCAGGCTGATCGGTACCCTGATGTTGACCTATGGCTCAAACTCATCGTGACCAGGAATATCTGAATTCAGCTGATACCAGCTGGCTTTGTCTGACAACCAGATATGGCAACGCTCTGGGATGGTGAGATTGGTATCAACGGTACCCATTCTGAGCACCAAGTGAGCTGTTCCGGCTTTCTTAGCGTAAATCTGTGAGCCGCAGTTACTGCAGAAGTATCGTTGTTTGCCTGGTGAGGATTCGTAAGACTTCAGCAATTCGATACCGCTGTGAATTTCGAAATCCTTGTCCATGATTTTCGCCACACTGGAGAAGGCTGCCGCATGAGCTTTGCGGCAGGTCTGACAGTGGCAATGCACAACTTCCTCAATGCCGTTTATTAAGGTGTACGTCACCTGGTTACACAGGCAGCTGCCGGTTATCGGGGTCATGATTGAGCCTCATTAATATCCGGTAAATTATCAGCCACCTTTTGGTAGGTTGAATAACTGGTTAGCAGATCGACAATCTCTGGCATCGGTTCTGCCCATAACTCCGGTAAATCAGCCTCTCCTGGCGTAATGATAGGGAAAGCCAGTTTTTCGATTGGTGGGCAGAACTCAGCATTCACACCGTCTTTATTGCCTCTGGCATCGATCCGATACCAACCGTGTTTTTCCAGGTATACGGTGTTTAAGCCGTGAATACAGAAAGGCGGCACATCGGTGATGGTCAGGCGCTGATAACACAGAGCTGTAGGAATATTGTTCGCTCGTAACAGTGCCGCCAATAAATGGCTTTTAGCGTAGCAGTATCCGGTGCCGTGCTTTAAAACATCGGACGCTTTACAAGTAACCGGGTTTTGCTGGTAATCCCAGCTGTGGTTAATTTCGTCGCGTACAAACTCAAAACAACGGCGCGCGATTTCTTCCTGGTCTGAAGCATTTGCTGCCAGCTGTTTGGCTTTGGCAAGCACTTCAGGTGCTTGCCAGTCGATATAGATTGAGGAAGCGAGATATTGGTTCATTGTTATTTATAATCGTCTTTATGCCAGACACTTTGATAACGCAGCTCACCAGTCGCTGATTTAAAAGACTGGGCATAAACCAGGCGAAAGCCCCGATTGTTGTACTCGGCAGACTTTTGAGAGAAGTCACTGTAGTCCTGGTTAATGTGCCAATACCAGGAGTACCTTCTGCTCGGGCCATTACTGTATTTCACCCGATATTCGAAATTGCCTTCGTGCCAGCGCCCTTCTACAGCAGTGATCCAGTAGCCTTTTGCAAAGAAGTCGTTGTCTTCGTCAAAGTTATTGAGAACCTGGAAGTAGCTGTCTAAATCGGACTTTTTCATCCAGGATGTGAATTCTTTTTCATCAGCCTGAACGCTAGTGATGAGAAAGAGTGAAATGATGAGTGTGATGGTTATTTTCATGATGTCCCTTTCTTTAGCTGGCGCCTTCCGGGTTGGTTAAGTTAGCGAAAGGATGCGAGTACCTAGGTAAACTGGAAATTTAACCGCCCCGCACAGGGGCAGATAAATAAGCGTAGCGTTTTGGCTACTCCAGCGAGTAACAGAAGCTATTGATGCGGTTTATTAGGGCTGCTCATACAGAATTTCATAATCACTCGATATAGTAAATTCAACACTGGGGTAATTTTTAGACATAAAATACTGTATTTTCGATTTTGCGGCCTTAAAGTCTCTGACGTCATAGTAATTAAAATCAAATTGATAAGCCCCGCTACTATGGCCATCCAGATAACCTAAATTGGCACCTTCGATCATGTCAGTAACTTGATCCACTACGTTTAGATCATCCAATGTGCGGAAGTAGGTATCCATTTTTATCATAATCCACAGCTGATCATTAGCTGTCGTCTCTTCTCCTGTGGAGTATGAAGTTAATCCCATCAAAGAAAATAGAATTGTGAATATATTCATTACGTCCTTACCGCCCTAGCGCTACCAACAGCCGTCTGGCTGTCGCTCTGGCTAACATTACTGAACAATTAGCTTGTATTGAATATCCTGAGCCATTTTACTATAGGCTCCTTTATCGCGGTTGTACTGTGCGTTGAATTTTAGAATATGCTCACCCTTTGGAAGGGGCTTTAACATTATCCAGAATCCATCGGTAGCCGCAGGATAAACTCTAGGTGCACCATATTCCTCAGGAATCATACCTAACAAGTCAAAACACTCGTTCGATGCAAGTCGAGCATGGGTCGGATTTGAATAAACTAAACCATTCAGTTCAACCTCAATTGTAATGAGTTGATCGTTATTCAGTGCTGCTAAAGATTTTGCCTCTTCACAAGAAAGTCCACCTTTTTCCCGTGGGTAATACACCATGTTTATAATTGGAAAGAAAACATATTTCCCTTCAGGAATCGTACATGTCCTGGATATTTTAGAACTTCCGTAGCCGCCGGCTAAGAACCAAATATCACCTTGTTGACCAATATGGCAGTTTACTCCTGCGTTATCTCTTACAGGACTGACTTCTCGGGGCATAGTATAAGTCCACTGCCACCACATATTAGCGTAAGATTCTAAAGGTAGAGAGTTAACACCGTCGCCTGGAAAAACCATATGGTCTTCAAATGTTTTGGCTGAGAGATTCGATACGACAAGAAGCAGTAATGCTCCAATTTTTTTGTACTTCATTTGATTTCCTTATTTGTCATAACGCCTAAATATGAGGCACATTGTTTTTAGGCTCGAAGAGCCGTTAATGTGTCCTGCGGCGTAGCCGCGAACATGATTTCATTGTTAGCCGCATCTAATAAGGAAACCTTTCAGCTTCAACGTTTTTGTTCAATCCGTTTTTAAGTTCAAAGTCAACATGCGGAATCTCAATTTCGACCTTATCCTTACAGCATTTACCAAAACTATTTCCACTCTGGCAAGGACATTTATGATCTTTAAGAACAGAATTAAAACGATCCCTTGGAAATTTCTTTGTTGTCCAATGGGCTTCCCATTCATCGAATGGACTGCTGATATGCGAGCAAAGATACTCTAAAACAGAAAAATCCAAAGTCTCATCATCGTGGATCACGGAAAATTTTTGTACAGGGTTCGTTACAATTGAAACTTCTTTAAATTCTATATCATGCGCTTGGTGAGTACATAACTCTCCATTATATATACGCCCCTTAATATGCTTGCATCTGGAACGAGGACGTATTTTGTGGTTGCATATGCTGCATGTATAGTAACCGACAACCATGCCTGGACTTATAAACATGCAATATGGATAAAGTGATTGCCACTTCCTGACGTATCTTTCTACAAAATCTGCACCTGATTTCTTATAGAATTCCTCACTAGAATTCTCTCTAAGAAATTTACAAGTAATTTCACACTGCTCAAGCTTGCACCAAGCATCACGGTATTTCTGTTCTTTTATATTATTGATGGTCGTGAAGTATGTTGAAACAACCTTAAGGGCTTGAATATCTCGCCAAATCTGATTGGCGCGACTTTCGTCACCCTTCTCAGCGGCATTTTTTTTTGCATCATTAAGTGCGGTGAGCGTAGATTCGACCTCGGATAGATTGCTTATATTGATCGAAGAGTAACTGTTAGTCATCTGCAAACTTCTTCACTGCATTTAAAGCCTTTTCAACATCCTCAACTTTACCTTCGAAACTCACAGTTGCAGACGATTCATCCTTCTTATCAACTATGAACTTAAGGTATATTTTATCGTCGGGTTTGGCTTTTAATTTATCGTATATATAGGATGAGATTACACCGCAAAATACTGGAATTACTATACTTTGTAGGATAAAAGTTCCAAGCCAGAGGTCAGCACCATGAAGGCTCAGTTCCTTATACTCTTCATCTGTGGAATATAGATCAGCGTCTAACCCGTTCTCATTCAGGTAGTCAAGAGTATCAAGACTTCCAGCATAAAAAGCATCCTCAGAACCATGAGATGGCAACAACAATATATTTTTACCTTGGATTTCGCCTACTAAATCTGGTGATGCTTTTTCTATTAACTTCTTAAATGTAGGTCCTTGTTCTGTAACCTCAAAGTGTTCAATTATTTCTGGAAAAGACATGGTCTATAACTCCTAGTTGATTTGGCGGCTAACGCTTTTGTTGTGGGGCGGTGAAACGTAGCGAGGAACGAGTGAAGTGTAACCGTCCCAGCACCGAAGGTGCGAGCACCAACTCTTTGTTAAGTGTGGGTCTAATAATCATTGTATTACCCAACTCCACTCTTTCAATGAAACCTTCAATGGTTCTATTTCCACTAAATCCCAGCTCCCACTATCACAAAATGGGCAAGTTACTTCTTCAAATAAATTTAAGCTGATAGTTGGATCTCCTGAATCGAAATAGAACTCAGATAACTCCAAATCCTCAATACCAATACGGCTACAGCAAATCGTCTTCATGAATATGTAATGAGAGTTTGAACACCCCTTTCCGCTACAACTTTCGAATTTCAGCTTATTAATAATCATGAAAACACTTAACGCCAAGGTAATGGGCCGACTGGAGCGCAGCGTAAGGAGGTCCAGCCGCAGGCGCCATTGACCGCATTGTTATGTGTTGATTTCAATGTACTCGCTCTCAGTATTGGCATTATATGAAAGTATCAACTTTAAGCCGCTTGAGAATACAACTACTAACTCATTATTCGTTACCAACTGACGCTCACTTAGTGTTCCTGCTGTTTCTAGTTCAGCAGGTAAATACTGTTTATATGGATAACTAAATTCATCATCTCCTAAAGGATGATTTTCATTCGGGATTTCATCCGAACTATTTAGCTCCCAGGTATATGACTCGTCGTTGTATAGTGCCTTTTCCCAACTGCCATCATTAAAGCCGATAAACACACAGCAGCATGGTGTCTGCTTTTCACCTTTGAGCCAAAACTCTCTAGATAGAATTGATACACATTCTTTCAATTTGGCCCTCTCTTAAAACACATAACAGCTTATTCGTGTGCGTGCCTGATATCTTGGCGAGAATCTTTCGAGCTTGTAGCAGTAAGTTACTGAGTTCATTCTGAAACCTTCCCTAGCAAGATTATTCCCTTCCAGAAAAGCGTGCGTGCACACTATTTCGGTTACGATGCGCCTACTATCTTGTGAACCCTATTCGCAACCCATTGATTTCTTTAGTGTTTAAAATATCACCAGTAGAGAATACGGGCAAGCACGAAAACAATTTGGGTATGCAAAAAAATAGCGCCAGAGCGGCGCTATTCAGAGATAGATAATTCGCAGATTACAGCGAGCCGCGCTGGCGTACCGCTTCAAACAAACAAATACCAGTCGCAACAGAAACATTCACTGAACTGACTTCTCCCGCCATTGGGATATTCACCAAGAAATCACAATGCTCGCGCGTTAAACGACGCATACCCGGGCCTTCAGCCCCCATTACCAGCGCCAGTGGGCCAGTCATATTTTGCTGATAGATATTCTGTTCTGCTTCACCGGCAGTACCACCAATCCAGATACCGCGTTCCTGAAGTTCTTTCATGGTACGAGCCAGATTCGTTACCTGAATATAAGGAACGGTTTCAGCCGCGCCACAAGCGACTTTAGCGGCCGTTGCATTTAACGGTGCGGATTTATCTTTAGGTGCAATCACCAGATGCACACCGGCGGCATCGGCAGTACGAATACAGGCACCCAGATTATGTGGGTCTGTCACACCATCGAGTATCAGAATAAACGGATGGCCTTCGATTTTATCCAGCACATCTGGCAGTTGTTTTTCACTCATGCCCTGCACCGGTTTACGCAATGCAATAATACCCTGGTGATTGCCATCCACTTTCTGGTTCATTAAACCTTTATCGGCTTCACGAACTAATAAACCTTGTTCTTCTGCCAGTTCCAGTACGCGTTGCATACGTTTGTCCTGGCGGCCTTTCATCACCCAGATTTCCACCACCTGATCGGCGCTGCGTTGTAATAAAGTGGTGACGGCGTGTAAGCCATAAACGGCTTCTAATTTCATTCGTTTTCTCCGGCTGCAATCAATGAGCAACCCATATTCGTTCTTGGTCGGGAAATAGGTAGGGTGGACAAGCGAAGCGCCTTCCACCACAAAGCCGGATGACGCTGCGCTTATCCGGCCTACACTCAGCGTGAGTTATTTTTTCTTAACGGTTTTACGAGCCGTCTTTTTACTGTGCTTAGCCTTAGTTGTTTTAGACTTAGCCTTGGTCCCTGCACCCGCTTTTTTAGCATTCAGCTTCTGACGCTTACTTGGCTTCTTGCTGGCGCCTTTTTTAGCCTCCGGCTTTTTGGAAGAACGCTTGCCATCGTCATCCGAATCATTGGCTGCATGACGACCCGAGGTTTTATCTGCCTGGGCTTTTTTAAAGCTGTCACGCTGAGAGCGGCGCGGCTTAGAACCTGGTTTATTACCCTGCTCTTTTTTACCGGGTAAGAGATCTTCCGTCTCACCTTCCGCACCACGACGGCGTGGTAAGCGTGTCGGCGTAGGAAGGTCGGCACCTTTACGGTTTTTATTCATCGGTGCAGTGGTTAATTCAAAGTCGATCTTACGATCGTCAAGATCAACATCCACCACACGCACCCAAAGCTTATCGCCTAAACGGAAGCTACGACGAGTACGCTCACCGACTAAACGGTGCTTCACTGCATCAAACTGGTAATAATCGTTCTGCAGGGTGGAAATATGCACCAGACCTTCAACATACACGTCTTTTAATTCGACGAATAAACCAAAGCCGGTTACCGCAGAAATTACACCTTCGTATTCTTCACCGATGTGATCACGAATATATTCACACTTAAGGAAATCCATCACATCACGGGTAGCATCATCAGCACGACGCTCAGTAATCGAGCAGTGTTCACCCAGACTGATCATACGCGCAGTGTCGTACGGATAAATGCGCCACTTCTGCATGTTCTTCGCGTCTTCGACACGACGAACATGGCGACATTCAATATCGCTGCGAATCACGTGGCGAATACCACGGTGCACCAATAAATCCGGGTAGCGACGAATTGGTGAGGTAAAGTGGGTATAAGCTTTATAAGCTAAACCAAAGTGACCTTCGTTTTCCGGGTCGTAAACCGCCTGGGATAACGAGCGCAATAATACCGTCTGAATTAAATGCGAATCCGGACGGTCTTCGATTTTCTTCAGCAACGCCTGATAATCCTGCGGCGAAACTTCTTTGCCTTTATGCAGCGATAAACCTAACTCACCCAGGAAGCTGTATAAGTTCTCCAGCTTCTCCTGACTCGGGCCTTTATGCACCCGGAATAACGCCGGAATGTTGTAACGCTGGAAGAAGTCGGCCGCACACACGTTGGCTGCCAACATACACTCTTCAATCAGCATATGGGCTTCGTTACGTTCGGTCGGTACAATTTCCTGAATCTTACGCTCAGCATCGAATACGATACGGGTTTCCACCGAATCGAAATCCATTGCACCACGTTGTTCACGGGTTTTGCGCAGCAGCTTAAACAGCTTATAAAGATTTTCTAAATGCGGAACAATCGGGCGGTAATGTTTACGCCAGGCTTTACCATCTTCGGTTAATGGCTTCTGCAACATGTCCCACACTTTGTTGTAGGTTAAGCGTGCGTGGGAATGAATCAGGCCTTCCATAAACTTGTAGCCAGATAATTTACCCGCCGCAGAAATGGTGATTTCACACACCATTACCAGACGATCCACTTCCGGATTTAACGAGCATAAACCGTTGGATAGTTTCTCCGGCAGCATCGGCACAACGAAGCCCGGGAAATACACCGAGTTACCACGCTCATAGGCGTGATCATCCAAGGCCGACTTCACTTTTACATAGTGAGAGACATCAGCGATGGCGACAAATAAGCGCCAGCCACCGGTCTTTTTGTTTGGCTCACAAAAAACGGCATCGTCAAAATCACGTGCGTCTTCACCATCGATGGTAACAAACGGCAGATGACGTAAATCGATGCGGTTTTTCTTATCAGCGGCTTTTACCTGCTCTGGTAATTTTTCCGCTTCGGCCAGCACGTCTTCCGGCCAGTCGGCAGGAATATTGTGGCTGCGAATCGCCACGTCAATTTCCATACCCGGTGCCAGGTGCTCACCTAATACTTCAATCACCTCACCCATAGGTAATGCACCCGGACGAGGCTGCTGAGTAATTTGAACCACAACAAACTGACCGTGCTCGGCTTTGTTGCGACCAGCAGGTGGCACCAGAATCTCATGGCTGACGCGCTTGTTATCCGGCTGTACCACACCAACACCAGCCTGGTCGAAATAACGACCAACAATCTGTTGGGTATTACGTTCCAGTACTTCAACAATTTTGCCTTCCGGACGACCACGACGATCCAGACCTAAAATCTGCACCGCCACTTTATCGCCGTGGAACACTTTGCCCATCTGGCGATTGGATAAATAAATATCGTCGCCACCATCGCGCAATACAAAGCCAAAACCATCGCGATGGCCCATCACCATACCGGTGACCAGATCGGCTTTGCTCATTGGCATAAATTGATTGCGACGGTTGGAGATCAGCTGGCCGTCACGCGACATCGCAATCAAACGACGACGCAGGGCTTCAACCCGTTCTTCATCGGTTTCGCCCAGTGCGGCACACACATCGGAATGTGTCATTGGATGACCCTGCTGTTCCAGCAGCATCAGCAGTGCATCACGGCTGGCAACCGGATTGTCGTAGCGTTGCGCTTCGACCGCTGCATTCGGGTCTTTAAAGGTTTTGTTGCTGCCTTTTGCTGCAGCGCCCTTGGAAGGTTTTGACTTTTTCGTCATGGAATCCTGATTTCGGAGATGTCCGTAGGCCGGAACAGACGTTTAACTATAAGCACGCACAGCCGACCGGTGAATGATGGCCACAGTATAACCAGAAAAGCGCATGGTTGCTGGTTTTAGTTGGGATTGCAGGCTGGTGTTAAGCCAGCCCGGAAGCAATAACAGAAGAGAATTTACAACGCTTTAAAGTTAATGCTGGCTGACTCGCGTTGTTTGCCTGCCTGTTCGAGTTTATTGAGGTAATCCGCCCACAGCACATCCTGCTTCAGACACAGGTGGTGCAGATACTTCCAGTCGTACAGGCCAGAGTCGTGACCATCATCAAATACCAGCTTCAGCGCGTAGTTGCCGGCCGGTTCCATACTCAGCAACACCACGTCTTTTTTGCCGTACTGCAGCACTTCGTTACCGACACCATGGCCGCGAACTTCAGCGGACGGCGAATGCACCCGCAAAAACTCAAAACTGAGCTGGTAAATCTCATCGCCATAACCCAGCTCGACACAGTGGCTGGCTTTGCGGACTTTAATGGAGGAAGGAATCATTCTTTTAGCTCCCAAAAACGTTCTGCATATTCTAAGGAATTCTAACCCTTTAGTCTCAATCGGCCATTTCGGGAAAAATCATACACTACACTGAAATTTGAGAAGTTTATAACCACAATTTATAAAAGGATTAATAAGTGGAAAATCTACGATCCCTTAGTATCCGCGCCCGTTTGGCTTTGTTATTAGCAGTTTCCATCGTCAGTGTGCTGATCGTGCAGTTCCTCGACATTCGCTCAAGTCACGACAAACTATTGCAGGCCCGCCAGTTTACCGTGCAACAGCAGGTAGAGAGCAGCTACAGCCTGATTGAACACTATTACCAACTTCACCAGCAGGGCATGGCGCTTGAAGCCGCCCAGAAGCTGGCGAAAGACGCGATACGCAGCCTGCGTTATGGCGATAATGACTATTTCTGGATTAACGATTCAACTCCGGTAGTGGTGGTGCATGGTGCCAAGCCCGCACTAGAAGGCAAAAATGTTGGCCAGGTAAAAGACCCGAATGGTTTGTATCTGTTCCAGGCGATTGTGAAAGCCGCTCGCGCAACATCCGCAGGCGGTTTTGTTGACTACCAATGGCCAAAAAAAGGCTCAGATGTTCCTCAGGATAAACTCAGTTTTGTTAAACATTTCGCTCCCTGGGACTGGATCATCGGCAGCGGTATTTACATCGACGACGTTGAAACCACCTTTCAGAAAGACCTTGGTAATGCGCTGCTGCTAAGTACCGTAATTATTGCTGCACTGGTGATTATTATGATGATGATCTCCACCAGCATCCGTACGCCGCTGAATGATGTGGCCTCAGCAATGCGTGATATCTCCCGCGGCGAAGGAGACCTGACACAGCGTTTACCCTCAACCGGGAAAGATGAAATCAGTGAAATTTCCTCGGCATTTAATCTGTTTGTTGAACGCATTCAGACGCTGGTGCAGCAGGTTCAGCAAACCAGCGCTGAAGTGACCAGTGGTACCGAACGTATTATTCATTGCAGTGGCAATATCCGCTCCCGTACCGACAATCAGCTGCAACAAACCGATATGGCGGCCACCGGTTCCGAGCAAATGACTCAGACCATTCATGAGGTCGCAGGTAACGCTGAAAACGCCGCCGACTCCGCCCGGGTTGCCGATGAAAGTGCCCGCCAAGGCATGACCATCATGCAGAACACTCAGCAGCAAATTGTTGCGCTGGCCGATGATATGCGCAGTTCACAAGACGTGATTCAGGGACTACGCAACGAGACCGAGAGTATCGGTTCCGTGCTGGATGTGATCCGTGGCATTGCTGAACAAACCAACCTGCTGGCATTAAACGCAGCCATTGAAGCGGCCCGTGCCGGTGAACAAGGTCGTGGCTTTGCCGTGGTGGCTGATGAAGTACGCACACTGGCATCACGTACCCAGGAAAGCACCGAAGAGATTAACGGTATGATCTCACGCCTGCAGGATCAATCTGCACAGGCGGTGGCTGTGATTGAGCGCAGTGCTGAGACGTCAGTTACGACTTCTGAAATGTCACAACAGGCTGCCGAGACCATCGCCAAAATCAGTGACGCTGTGGCCTCAATCACCGAGATGAACCTCAGCATTGCCAGCGCTGTTGAACAACAAAGTGCCGCAGCCCAGGAAATTAATGGCAATGTGATGCAGATTGTTGATTCCACCCAGGGTATCAATGCCGCGATGCAGGAAACCGAATCGGAAACCAGCCAGCTGTCGACCAGCAGTCAGCAGCTTAATGATCTGGTCAGCCGCTTCCGGGTTTGATCCGCATCAGGCTATTTGCAACTTTAGTATTAACACTAAGGCGATACTGAGTTCTTTGTCTAAGCTTACAGGCTTATCAACGAGGACTCAGTATTATGGACTGGCTACGTACCGTCAGCATTCGCGCCCGCCTCTGGCTTATTCTCGGCGCCTCTATCACCTTCACTGTCGTGATCACCATGCTCATCATGAGCGACAGCCGTAATGATTTATTAGAAGCACGCAAACACACCATTCGTGCCCAGGTCGAAAATGCCCACAGCCTGGTAAATCATTATTACCAGCTGCAGCAAGCAGGTATGGACCCACAAGAAGCACAACGTCGCGCCAAAGCTGCGATGCGTAAACTGCGCTTCGACGGCAACAATTATTTCTTCGTCAGTAATTCCAACTATCAGGTTGTGGCCCACGGCAATAATCAAAAGCTCGAAGGCCGGGCGCTGGGGAACCTGCAGGACCCGAACGGCCTGTATATTTATCGTGAAATTGTCAAAGTTGCTGAACGCAACCGCGATGGTGGCTACGTTGGCTATCAATGGCCAAATAATGGCAAAGATATTCCCAAGGACAAACTCAGCTTTGTTAAAAGCGTTCCCCAATGGGATTGGATTATCGGCACCGGCGTTTATATGAACGACATCGAAACAGCCTTCCAGCAAAAGCTGTTTCAGGTATTTATTATCACCCTGATAGCGATTGCGTTACTGGCCACAGTGATTGTGTTTATCTCCAACAGCATCCGTAATCCATTACAGCAGGTTGCCCGGGCGATGAAAGATATTTCCACCGGTGATGGCGACCTGACCCTGCGTTTACCGGTTTCCGGTGCCGATGAAACCACTCAGATCTCATCTGCCTTTAATCAGTTTGCCGAACGTATTCACACCATTGTGCAACGGGTGCAAAACACCAGCGACCAGGTTAATCACACCAGTCATAGCCTGGCTCGCAGTAACCAGTCGATTTGTCAGCTGACTGAACATCAGCTGCAACAAACCGATATGGCCGCCACCGGCTCGGAAGAAATGACCCAAACCATTCACGAAGTTGCTGCCAGTGCGGAGCGGGCTGCAGACTCGGCACGTCAGGCCGATGACGATGCCCGCAATGGTATGGCGATTATGGAGAAAACCCAGCAACAGATTCTGTCACTGGCCGACGATATGCGCGATTCGCAGCAGGTGATTGAAAGTCTGCGTCAGGAGACCGATGGCATCGGCTCGGTATTAGATGTGATTCGTGGCATTGCCGAACAAACCAACCTGCTGGCGTTAAACGCAGCCATTGAAGCGGCGCGTGCCGGTGAGCAGGGCCGTGGTTTTGCCGTGGTTGCCGATGAAGTGCGGACTCTGGCTTCACGTACTCAGGAAAGCACCGAAGAAATTAACGGCATGATTTCACGCCTGCAGGATCAGGCCGCTATGGCAGTAACCGCGATGGAACGCAGTACCGAAAATTCGGAAACCACGTCGGCGATGTCGCAACAAGCCAGCGATACCATTGTTTCCATCAGTAATGCGGTTTCAACCATCACCGAAATGAATCTGAGTATTGCCAGCGCGGTTGAACAACAAAGTGCAGCGGCGCAGGAAATTAACAGCAATATTCTGCAGATCGTTAATTCCGCTAATGGCATTAATGAATCCATGCGCCAGAACGACAATGAAACAACACAGTTAACCCAATCCAGTCAGGCATTGGGCGAGCTGGTCAGCCACTTCCGTACCTGATGGATTACGCATAAAAAAAGCCGCATTACACTCATTTGTAATGCGGCTTTTTTGGTTTGATCGTTAATCCATCAGTTACAAAATAAACTGACTCAGATCCTGATCCTGTACCAGATTACCCAACTGTTCGTTAACGTAGTTCGCGTCAATCACAACCGCTTCTGACATATCGGTGGCGTCGAAAGAAATCTTTTCTAACAAGCGCTCCATAATAGTGTGCAGACGACGAGCACCAATGTTTTCGGTGTTCTCGTTCACTTCAAATGCAATGTGTGCCAGACGTTTAATAGCATCATCAGCAAAAGAAATGTTCAGACCTTCGGTTTCCATTAACGCGATATATTGCTGCGTTAATGACGCGTTGGGTTCGGTCAGAATACGTTCGAAGTCTTCCGGTGTCAGCGCTTCCAGTTCTACACGAATCGGCAGACGACCCTGTAATTCCGGAATCAGATCAGACGGTTTTGACAGGTGGAACGCACCAGAGGCAACAAACAAAATATGATCGGTTTTGATCATGCCGTATTTGGTCGACACCGTGCAGCCTTCAATTAACGGCAGCAGGTCACGCTGAACCCCTTCACGCGATACATCACCGCCCGAACCACTTTCCTGGCGCTTGGCGACTTTATCGATTTCATCTAAGAATACGATGCCGTTTTGCTCAACCAGATCAACCGCTTTGGCTTTCACTTCATCCATATTCAGCAGGTTTGCGGCTTCTTCGTCACGCAGCTGCTTCTTGGCATCGGCAATTTTTAACTTACGTTTGGTTTTCTTATCGCCACCCATATTCGAGAACATGTTCTGCAACTGGCTGGTCATTTCTTCCATGCCAGGAGGTGCCATAATCTCTACACCAACATTCGGTGCCTGGGCGATATCGATTTCAATTTCTTTATCATCCAGCTGACCTTCACGCAGTTTTTTGCGGAAAATCTGACGCGTACCGGAGTCTTCCGGCTTAGGCTCTTCAGTGGTATCCCAGCTGGTTGTGGTTGGACGTGCCGGTGGCAATAACGCATCAAGAATTCGTTCTTCGGCGGCTTCTTCAGCACGCATCGAAACTTTTTCCATCTCCTGCTCACGCAGCATTTTTACGCCGGTTTCCACTAAATCACGAATAATGGATTCAACGTCTTTACCGACGTAACCCACTTCAGTGAATTTAGTGGCTTCCACCTTAATAAAAGGCGCATTAGCCAGCTTGGCTAAACGACGGGCGATTTCGGTTTTACCGACACCGGTCGGGCCAATCATCAGAATATTCTTTGGCGTTACCTCATCACGCAGCTCAACATTAAGCTGCATACGGCGCCAGCGATTACGCAGGGCAATGGCAACCGCACGCTTGGCGTTATTCTGACCGATAATATGACGATCTAATTCGTGAACAATCTCACGCGGGGTCATCTGGCTCATTATTTATCTCCCGCTACATCTTTAGCGTTTAAACTTTCAATGGTGAGGTTGGTGTTGGTAAACACACAAATATCACCCGCAATATTCAGACTTTTTTCGACGATATCGCGAGCGCCGAGTTCGGTGTTCTCCAGCAGTGCGCGGGCCGAAGCCAGAGCGAAGTTACCACCCGAGCCAACGCCGATCAGGTCATCTTCTGGCTGCAGTACATCGCCGTTGCCGGTAATGATCAGCGAGGCGGTGTGATCAGCCACGGCCAGAATGGCCTCTAACTTGCGTAGCGCACGATCGGAGCGCCACTCTTTTGCCAGTTCCACCGCCGAGCGGGTCAGCTGACCGTTGTGCTTCTGCAGCTGGGCTTCAAATTTTTCGAATAATGTAAACGCGTCCGCCGTACCACCGGCGAAACCGGCAATTACCTGACCGTTGTACAAACGGCGAACTTTACGGGCATTCCCCTTCATTACGGTATTGCCCAAAGAAACCTGGCCGTCGCCGCCAATTACCACTTCATCACCACGGCGTACGGATACAATTGTTGTCATCGCTAAATCCTGAGTCTGTTAACTCGAAACTTATAGGGTAATTCTGATATGGGGACGCTGACCGAGAGTTCAAGAGCTTGTGCCAGAGCAGCCAAATCCCGATACTGCTCGCTGAAACCAATCTGTTAGCAAAAACCAACCCAGCCGAAACGGGTCAGACATAAGGCCTGACGGCTAACGCATGACTATATAAGAAGTAATTCTATGAAAATCGCCAAAGACACAGTCGTTCAATTGCACTACAGCCTGTATGACGATCAGGGCAACCTGATTGAGAGCACCCAATCAACAGGAGGCGACCCGGTTGCTTATCTGCAGGGTCACCAGAATATGATTCCGGGTTTTGAAAAAGCCGTTACCGGTATGGAAGCGGGTGAGCAACAAAGCTTCACTCTTGAGCCAAAAGACGCTTACGGTGAGCGTAAAGAAGGTAATGAACAACGGGTACCGGTTAAGCACCTGCAAGGTCCAAACACCTCCAAGAAACAGAAGTGGCGTAAAGGCATGGTGGCCTGGGTAGAGACCAGTCAGGGTACTCGTCAGGTTACTGTGGTAAAAGTTGGTCGTTTTATGGCCGATGTCGATACCAACCACCCACTTGCCGGCCAGGCATTACGTTTTGATGTGGATATCGTTAATGTACGTGCGGCCACACCGGAAGAGATTGAGCATAAACATGCGCATGGTGTCGGTGGTCATCAGCATTAATTACTGACGATGACAGCATACAATTAAAGCCACTTATATTTTCAGCCGCCGCATCGGACGGAACATCCCTGTTCCGGCGATGCTACCGCAACATCCTGTTGCTGCTGAGAAAACATAAGTGGCTTTAATTTATTTACCATCAAAATCGCAACACTCTATTCCGCAAACATCCACACATAATATTCGTCGCGCTGAGCGTCGTACCAGGTTTCTTTTACTTTCGCTTTAACTGTGACGCGATTCACTTTTTCCAAAGTTTCTTTATCCATGCTAACGCTGGAACGATCATTTTTAACCCGCGTGTTTAAGTACGAAATACTGCTCACCTCAACCCCCTGACGCGCAGCCAGCCGCTCTCTGGCGCGTTGTACAGCACATTCCTGCTGAGCGTAATGACCTTTAATATGGAAGCCACAGGAGGCAACGACGCCATCTCCCGGGTTCAGCAACCATTCAGGTTGGC
Organism: Bacterioplanoides sp.; assembly: GCF_965219715.1. Lineage (GTDB taxonomy): Bacteria > Pseudomonadota > Gammaproteobacteria > Pseudomonadales > Oceanobacteraceae > Bacterioplanoides. Next base: position 3,579,051 of record NZ_OZ244785.1, on the reverse strand, counting down.
CCTGTTTTACTGGCGCAGTTTTACAGGCCGACAATATTAAAACGGTAGAAACAACAGCGATTTTTTTCGCTGCTTTGGTAAAAGGCTGACGCATTTTTGATCTCCCTCACAAGTCTTAAATCCTGTGTAGCATTTTGCCATATCATTCGCTATTCTCGACAAACATTCTTTATAAATAGCCGCTTCAATCAAGGAGAGGAAGATGATGATTCGTAATATTTTTGCAGCTGCTGCAGCCACTATGCTGGTAGCTTGTGCGTCTAACCAACCAGCACCTCAACCGGCTCAGCCAGTTGCCAGCTGTGTATTCGCTGACGGTTCTGGTCAACCAGCTCCTGAGTGGGTATGTGGCGCTCCGGTTAACGGCATTGATCTGTCTGCTGTTGGCTACGCTGATAAGTCTGGTGCAGGCCCTAACTTCATGAAACAAATGGCTGCTACCGCTGCTCGTGTTGAGCTGGCTCAGACCATGAAAGTTGAAGTTCAGAACATGATCAAACAATTTGCTGAGACAACCGGTGCAGGCGACAGCGAAACCGTTGATCGTGTTAACACCTCTGTAACTAAGCAGATCACCAAAGAAACTCTGGTTGGTTCTAAAATCTTCCGTCAGATGCCTACCCCTAGCGGCGGCATGGTGGTACTGGTTGGTTTAGATGCCGATACAGTAACCAAACTGTCTGAGCAAGCACTGAAAACTTCTATGAAGAATGAGCGTGCTCTGTGGCAAAAATTCCAGGCTGAGAAGTCTTTCGACGAGCTGGCCTCTGAAATTGCCAACATGGAATAAGTCTTAACGACTTTAAAAAGAGCCGGCCTTGTTGCCGGCTTTTTTGTTTGATGCAGGAGATTTTGCAATGAAAAAGGTTTTATTACTGTCCGCAGCCCTGTTATCGGCTTCGCTGACCCATGCCGACAGCCAGATGGACGAATACCAGAAGTGGCGTGAAAAAGAGCTGAAGAGTTTTCAGAGTTATCTGGATGAAAACGATAAGGCCTTTCTTAAATTCCTCAAGGCACAATGGAAGCCGGTGGATGTAAAGCCTGCGGAAAAACGCGACCCGAAACCTAAGCCAAAAACGTTCCCGAAAGCGCCTGAGGTTAAACCCACTCCGGCTCCGGTAACGGCCCCCGTGCCGGTACCCGTTAAACCACCCGTGGTGAAAAAGCCTGATGCGACTAAACCGCAACCAAGCAAACCAACCATAGCCAAGCCGGAACCGAAAAAGCCAACACAGGTTCAACAACCCGCTATTGCCAAAAAACCGGATACGGTTAAAAAACCAACCGTCAGCCCGGCGACCGAAATTAAGAGCAAATCGGTCCGCACCGCCAAGTTCAATTTTTATGGCAACCCGGTCAAAATTGAATACCCGAAAAACTTCAAACGTATCTTCGCTGGAAAATTAAACAGCGAAAAAATCGCCGCCTATTGGCAATACCTGGCCAGCAAAGAACATAAGCCAACCATTGAACAGCTGAAACAAACAGCTGCACGCCTGAAGTTAAATGACTGGGGCACGGCATTATTATTTGATCGCTTCGCCGGTTCGATCCTGCGCCAGGAAACCAGCCGTCGCTTAACCACCTGGTTCTTGCTGGTCAAAGCCGGATTTGATGCTCGTGTAGCGTATAACAATAAACTGCACTTATTGATTCCATCCAAGCAGGACCTGTTTGGCGTTACCTTCTTCAAACTTGGTGGTAAAAAGTATTACGCGGTTAACCTGAATGGTAAGCAGCTGAAACCAGGCAAAGTGTTCACCTACGGTGGCCAGCATGGCGCCGGATCAAAAACACTGGATTTCAGTCAGCCAAATGAATTTGTTGCCCAGGGAAAACACGCCAAACGTGCTCTGACGTTTGGATATGGCGGTAAAGACTACAAAATCACCGTGGATTACCCGGCCCGTTATGTTTCTTACTTCAACAGTTTCCCGCAACTGTCCCTGCCGAATTACTTTAAAGCTGGCCTGCCAGCAGTAACTTCGGCTTCGTTGCTTGATCAGCTGCGCCCGGTTGTTGCCGGACAAAATGAACAGGAAGCGGTGAACCGCTTATTACGCTTTGTTCAGACAGCGTTTAAATACAAGACCGATGACCAGCAGTTTAAGGAAGAGAATTATCTCTTCCCGCTGGAAACACTGCATTACCCGTATTCGGACTGCGAAGACCGTGCAGCGCTGTTTGCCTGGTTAACCGAAAGCCTGTTGGGTCTGGATGTGATTATTCTCGATTATCCGGGTCATGTGGCGACGGCAGTTAACTTTAACAGCAAGGTTAAAGGCGATGCATGGCAGTATCAGGGCAAGCGTTATGTGGTTGCAGATCCAACCTACATTAATGCGAACGCGGGTATGACCATGCCGCAGTTTGCTGGTAAGGCGCCAAAAGTTCAGCAGTTCTGATTTTTTCACTTCGCAGCTGGCTAAACGCTGTAATGTTTAGCCGCCGCATCAGTGGGCCATCCCTGGCCCTTGATGCTACCGTGACATCCTGTCACTGCTTTAAACATCACACCATTTAACCTGCTTATTATCTTCGAACAGAACATCCTGTTGTTGCTACGAAAAACACTTTGTCATTTGCTGCTCCACTGGTTTTTCAGTTCACCTGCGTTTAACCTAGCCGCCGTGATTAGATGAAAAACTGAAAGAGAGAGCGCCATGTCCGCTTTATCCGTGGCCGTCGTACCCGTAACTGCCTTCGCCCAGAATTGCACCATTCTGATGTGCAATAACACCAAACAAGCCGCTGTTATTGATCCCGGCGGTGACGTCAGTCGTATCAAACAACAGCTGGAAAAAATGGGCGCAACCGCCAGCAAAATTCTGCTGACCCATGCTCATATTGATCATGCCGGTGGTACCGCCGAGCTGGCCCGAGACCTCAATCTGACCATTGAAGGCCCGCACGAAGGCGACTTATTCTGGATTCAGGGGCTGCCACAACAATCGGCCATGTTTGGTTTCCCGGCAGTGGAAAGTTTCACTCCGGATCGTTGGCTGAATGATGGTGATGAAGTGGAGGTGGGCGAGCTGAAATTTCAGGTGATCCATACCCCAGGGCATACGCCCGGGCACGTAGTGTTTTATAACCCGCAGCAGAAGCTGGCTTTTGTGGGTGACGTGTTATTTAACGGCTCGATTGGCCGCACCGATTTCCCACAGGGCAATCATGCCGAACTGATCAGCTCAATTCGCGACAAGCTGTTCCCGCTGGGTGATGACATCGAATTTATTTGTGGTCATGGTCCAAACTCGACCTTCGGCCATGAACGCCAGCACAATCCGTTTGTTTCCGACCATCGCGGTTAATCGTACAAGCAGAACAACGTCCATAAAAAATGGCGCCATCAGGCGCCATTTTTTGTTTGTCTGAAATCGCTATAATTCATCAAGGGGCTTCGCATTCACCGAAATACGGTTGGTCTGTAACGACTCCAGCTGCTGTTGCCGTTCTTTACTTTGCTTTAACGCCAGGTCCATTTTTTCATTATAGATTTCCAGCCAGGTACGCGAACCAGGGTTCATACGCGCTAACTCACGCATGCCTTCTTTTAACGCATTCAGGTGTAACTGATAGCTTTTTTCCTGAGCCAGAAACTGCTGTTTAAACGCCGTAGCACTGCTGCTGTCGAGCACGTTACGGGTATCAATTGCAGTATCACGAACCTGATCCATGGCCATTTCGATCGCTGCCAGACGTTGCAACGCCGGATCAAAATCCCGCTGCTGCACATACACCACTTTCGGCTGGGTAAATTTAATCACCACCACAGTAATGGCAACTGAAATTCCTACCAACGCCAGCAATACCATCACAATCAGCATATTGCGATTGGTACTGACATAACCTTCAAGAATGCTCAGGCGCTGGCAATCGCTGAGATCGTATTCTTCTTCCCTGCTACCCGTCACCGTTTCACCCCACTTCAATAAGTAGATTTATTCAACCAGTGTAGCAGCTGAGGAAAGAATCGCCCGCTGACCGGTGGCCACGCTCAGAAAACAAAACCGTGTGCCCCGGCCATCGCACCGGCAACTGCTATCAGGCTAAGTGTCAGTAAAATCACATGCAGCCGCTGCATCACCCGGAACGTACCATCACAATCCTGCTTGGCATGCTGGTGATACCAACGGTGCAGAAATAATGGTTCGAAAACAAATAACACCAGACTGAAAATCATCCACACCAGCGTCATCAGATGCATCCACCAGAATTGCAGCGATGTATAACGGCTCCAGGCATCCAGCATTTCAACCAGATAAAACCCTGAGAGACCGGCCATCAGCGTGGTGATTTTAGCAATAAAAGCAAAACGTCCTTCCAGCTGTTCAAACAAGGTAATACGCAACGTTTTGTCCGGATGCCGTCGCAATGCCGGGATCAGAACCAGAGTGACAAACGCAACGCCACCTATCCAGATAATAACCCCGAGAATATGAACAACCCGCGCCAGAATCATGGCCTGATACGTTTCCATTTTGGTTTCTCCGACTTAAAGTCAGCGCTGCTGAAGAGCGATTTTCCCGGCTTCCATCCAGCGATACTGAACAACGGCCGCGTCACCACAACCGCATTTCCCCGAACAGGCCACACTGGTATCTTTCACCACCAAACCGCGACGCATCCACACACTTAGCATACTGTCGAGCGCATCCGCCGACAGATTAAAGCGGCGACTCAGCTGCTGCTGTGTTACCCACCCATGGCCTTCCAGCGCCTGTTTCAGTTGTTGCAGAATCATGTGCTGGCACGCCAGCCAGCCGCTAACACATCACCACGGCGACGCATCAGTGCCAGCACCAGCATAAACACCAGCGCATAAGCGCCACACCACAACAGCGATACCAGCGGATGCAAAGAAAAGGTCGCCAGCTGATAAAAAACCGTGGCAATCATAAAGGCCATTCCCATCGACCAGACGGCGATAAAAAACGACCATCGCGGTCCGACTTCACGCACAAACGCTCCCATTGCCGCAGCGCAGGGGGTGTAGAGCAAAATAAATAACATATAAGCAAAAGCACCCACGCCACCGTTAAATTTGTGCTGCAACGTAGCTAATGTTGAGACCTCCACCTGTTGTTCCGATGCGGCATTTTCCAGCGTTGAAATATCACCGATATCCAAACCAATCGGGTCACTGAGGCTGATGCCAAATAAATTTTCAGGAATGGTATGCAGTGCCTCACTCAGACTGGCAGATAAATCAAACTCAGCGGCATCGGCTGCGTCGCCGGAATATAAACTGTTTAACGTGCCCACCACGGCTTCTTTCGCAAAAATACCGGTGACAATACCAATGGTTGCTTCCCAGTTATCCGCTTCGACACCAATCGGCGCAAATACCGGCGTAATCAGCTGACTGCTTTTTGCCAATACCGATTCTCCCGGCTGCAGGTTCCCAAAACGTCCGTCGAGACTGACGCTGTTCAGCACACTTAAAACAGCCACAACCCAAACGATGGTTTTTCCCGCACCGGTCAGAAATCCTTTGAGTTTTTGCCAGGTTTTTATCGCAACATTTCGCCAGCTGGGAATTTCATAATCAGGCATTTCCAGTAATAAGTTTTCACTGTTGCCGGGCAATAACGTATGCCGCAATACCAGGCCAGTAAGTACCGCAGCTGCTACGCCACACAGATACAATAAAAACACCACATTCTGACCGTTGTCGGGGAAAAACGCGGCAACAAATAAGGCGTACACCGGCAGCCGGGCACCGCAAGACATAAACGGGCTCATAAAACTGGTGATCAGCCGCTCACGTTCTTTATCCAACGTACGGGCAGCCATAACGGCCGGCACGGTACAACCAAATCCCATTACCATTGGTACAAAGGATTTACCCGGCAGACCAATTTTCTGCATTAAACGGTCAACCACAAAGGAAGCCCGTGCCAGATAACCGGAGCTTTCCAGCAGCGACAGAAATAAATACAAACAGGCAATCACCGGGATAAAAGTCAGCACCGTCTGAATTCCCGCACCAATTCCCTGGGCGACAATAATATCCAGCCAGGATGGCAATCCGGCTGAAGCCATTAGTACGCTCACGCCATCAACAAAAACAGCACCGGCGGCAATATCAAAAAAGTCGATAAAGGCACTGCCAACATTAATCGAGAACTGGAACATCAGATACATCACTGCCAGAAACAGCGGAATTCCGGCCCATTGGTTCAGTAACACAGAGTCGATTTTTTCGCTGATGTTATGACTGAGTTTGGCGGACGCAGAAACCGCCTGCTGGCAAAGCTGATAGATCCAGCTGAAACGGGTTTCTGCAATGCGCAAATCGAGGTCGAGCTGCAGCGACTGACACACCTGATCAACCTCTAACCGTGCCTGATCCGACAAACCTGCCGTGAGCCAGCCATCTTGCTCCAGCAAACGCAGCGCCAAAGCATCGCCATTGAGATGAGGTGCCAGCGGTTGTGCCACAGGCTTGAGTTGTTGTTGCGCAGCTGCCACATCAGCACCGTAGTTCAGAGTCAGCGCGGTACTCTGCTGAGCCTGCTGTATCAGTTGCGGTAACTGCTGACGGAATTGCTTCACCTGAGATGATTGGTGCGCCGACAATGCCACCACCGGACAACCCAGCGCCTGCTGCAGCTGATCAATATCGATGTTCAGCCGCTGGCGCTTAGCAGCGTCCATTTTGTTGATCACCACCAGCAACGGCAAACCAGATTCGCGCAGCTGTAATGTCAGATATAAACCGCGCTCCAGCGTAGTGGCATCAATCAAGTTAATCACCAGGTCCGGCTGATGGTTAGTGATGTAAGAAAAGGCAATTTGCTCATCCAGTGAATGAGCGTCGTTAACGTCGAGAGAATAAATACCGGGCAGGTCAACCAATCGGGCATCACCGTGCGCCAATGACATCAGGCCTTCTTTTTTATCAACCGTGACGCCACTCCAGTTACCTACTTGCTGGCGACTGCCGGTTAAGCCATTAAACAGCGAGGTTTTGCCGCTGTTCGGATTGCCAACGGTAACGATGTGCTGACTCATGGCTGCAACTCAACCAGTATCTTCTCTGCCAGCGCCTGGCGAATACTGAACTGAGAAGAGCCGATACGAATCTGAATCGGATCCCCTAATGGCGCACGGCGAACAAATTGCACCAGGCCATCGGGTATCAGACCCAGCGCCAGTAATTTCTTGCGAACCGCCGGATCCATATCCAGCATCTGTGCAACCCGTGCCTGCTGCCCGGCAACCAGATCGGCCAATTGCATAACGACTCCGATAACAATGCTACTAATTCTCAATAAGATTCAAGTATACGAATGCCCTGCCAGAAAAAGTTGCGCCAGATCAGCGCGGGAAGTAACGAAGCTTAAAGAAGTGCAAAAGGAGAAGTGCAAAAGGAGAAGTGCAAAAGGAGAAGTGCAAAAGGAGAAGTGCAAAAGAAGAGACGCCCGAGACAGGCGTCTGGAGGAAAACGGAACGGCCAGGATCAATCCTGGCCAGAGAAAAAGAGAATTACACCAGACCCATATCGGCCAGCTGTTTGTCGTAACCACTGCGGAAGTCCGGATACTTCAGCTGGTACCCCAGATCTTTAATCCGCTTATTGGAGCAACGACGATTCGCGCGACGGGTCGCTTCCGGCAGATCATGGTCGTCTTCAACATCACCAATCCGATCCTTCATCCACTCCAGCACATCGAACAAGGTGGCTGGCTCATCATCACTGGCGAGATAAATGTCTTCCAGTGGCTCATCGTTTAATGCTTTTTCCACCAGAGTTTTCAGTACGCCAACACAATCGTCACGATGAATACGGTTGGTCCAGACCGGTGGTTCAGGATCACAATGTCCGCCCTGCTTCGCCTGTTCGATCATGCGGTTACGACCCGGGCCATACACGCCGGTAAGGCGCACAACCGTACCTGGCAACTTATCTTTAATCAGCGCCTGTTCGGCAGCCAGCATCTCTTTGCCAGCAAAGCTGGACGGCGTGGTTTCGGACGTTTCATCCACCCATTCACCATCCATCTGGTGATAAACACTGGAGCTGGAAACAAATACAACACGCTTAGGGTTCATTGGCCGTACCGCACGTAACACATTGCGCAGGCCTTTGTAGTAGTAGGTGTGATAGCCCTCTTTGGAGAACACCGGTGAGGCAACACTGTAAACCACCACATCAATTTCGGTGGGTAAATCGAGCAGACTTTCCGGGTCAGCCACATCGGCTCTGACCAGTTCGACACCATCGGCGATGGCTTTATCCGAACGGCGTACGCCGTAAACCTGATGACCAGACTGAGCTAAGTCCGCGGCAAGATGACCTCCGATATCACCCGCACCTACAACCAGAATCCGAGCCATGTACTTCCCTCCAACTTTTTATTGTCTCTCTGCTTATTAGCCTAGCAGGCTTTATTTCAACCGGATCAGTAACGCGCTACTGGATCTCCGGCGCTCTTATAGATAAGCTAAATCGATAGAAGCATACCTATACAAGCTGATTATCAGCCTGGGGCTGTTAAACCTTTTTATAAACGAGATTTGTTATGACATTAACCGAGCTGAAGTACATCGTCACCCTCGCTCAGGAGCGTCATTTTGGCCGTGCAGCTGAAAAGTGTTTTGTCAGCCAACCGACCCTGAGCGTAGCGATAAAAAAGCTCGAAAGCGAGCTGGAAATTGCGATTTTTGAACGCAGTAAGAGCTCCGTCACCATTACTCCGCTGGGGGAGAAAATCATCGCCCAGGCGCAGAAAGTTCTGGAAGAATCACGCTCTATTAAAGAAATCGCCAATGCGGGTAAAGATCAGTTATCCACACCATTAAAAATCGGCGCTATTTTTACCATCGGCCCTTATCTGTTTCCGCATCTCGTGCCACAAATCCACCAGCTGGCGACCACCATGCCGCTGTATCTGGAAGAGAATTACACCGGCGTATTACGCCGCCAATTACGTGATGGTGAGCTCGACGCCATTATTGTTGCTCTGCCATTTACCGAGCCGGATGTATTAACCCGGCCGCTATACGACGAAAATTTCGTTGTGGTACTACCCAAAAACCATCCATGGGAAAGTCAGACTGCCATCAACCCGGAGCAGCTGATTGATGAAGACCTGTTAATGCTGGGCGAAGGCCATTGTTTCCGTGATCAGGTGTTTGAAGCTTGCCCGGCGCTGAGTAATAAACACCACACCCGCCTGGGCACCGTTACCGAAGGCAGCTCACTGGAAACTCTGAAGCACATGGTGGCAACCGGGCTGGGCATCACCGTACTGCCGGAATCGGCGGTCAGTAACCTCGACCAGAATCTGGTAACCACCAAGCCATTTACCCAACCGGCACCCAGCCGTACCGTGGCACTGGCATGGCGTACCAGCTTCCCACGCGGTCAGGCGGTTGATCTGTTGTTAGAAACTGCGCGTCAGTGCCGCATCAGCTGATTCATCCGGGACCGTAGCAACGAGGAAAACCTGTGGCGAAGCTGAGTAAACTCACCGACCTGAAAGGGGTTGGCCCGAAGCTGGCGGAGCAGCTGCAGAAGCTGCACATCGCCAGTTTGTCCGACCTCTATTTTCACCTGCCGTTTCGTTATGAAGATCGCAGCCGGATTACTCCGATTGGTGGCCTGCAACCGCAGCGCCCAGCGGTGTTTCAGGGAGAAGTACGGGTCGCCAATATCGTCTTTGGTAAGCGCCGCAGCTTATTGGTAAAACTGCAGGATGCATCCGGGGTGATCAGCCTGCGCTTTTATCACTTTACCGCTGCCCAGAAGAAACAATTCAGCTCCGGCACCACCTTACGTTGCTACGGCGAACCCCGCCGTGGCGCCAGTGGTTTAGAAATCTACCACCCGGAATACAAGGTTCTTGAAGATGGCCTGGATGAAGAGCTGGAAGCCAGCCTGACACCGGTTTACCCGGCCACCGATGGCATTTCCCAACAACGTTTGCGCTTATTGCACGAGCAGGCCCACGGTTTGCTGCGCGATCATCAGGTTGATCTGGTCGATTTATTGCCACGCGAATGGCTCAGTCAGTGGCGCTTGCCAACGCTGGAAGAATCTCTGCTGTTTCTGCACCAGCCTGATCGTGATACCGATCTGGCGTATTTGTTATCCGGCCAGCACCCGGCACAAAAACGTCTGATTCTGGAAGAGTTGTTAGCCCACCAGCTGTCGCTGCATAAAATCCGCGCTCAGGTTCAGGCACACCAGGCACCAGCCATTGTCTGCAAGCAAAGTTTGCAGCAACAGTTGTTAGGTCAGCTGCCGTTTACTCCAACCGGCGCTCAGCAGCGGGTGGTGAAAGAAATCGAACAGGATATTCAGCAGCCCTACCCCATGTTGCGCCTGGTTCAGGGCGATGTGGGTTCCGGTAAAACACTGGTGGCGGCGCTGGCAGCCTGCGATGTGCTGGAAGCGGGGTATCAGGTAGCGTTAATGGCGCCGACAGAAATCCTCGCTGAACAACATCTGCAGAATTTATCCGCCTGGTTTGAGCCGTTAGGCATTCGCTGTGGCTGGCTGGCCGGTAAAGTCAAAGGCAAAGCCCGGGCACAGTCTCTGAGTGAAATCGCCGACGGCAGTGCGCAACTGGTGGTGGGAACCCATGCACTGTTTCAGGAAGACGTGCAGTTCGCCAGGCTCGGTCTGATTATCATCGATGAACAACACCGATTTGGAGTGCATCAACGTCTGGAACTGCGTGAAAAAGGCATCCAGATGGGCTTATCGCCGCACCAGCTGATTATGACCGCTACCCCGATTCCGCGAACCCTGGCGATGAGCGCCTACGCCGACCTGGATACCTCGGTGATTGATGAATTACCACCGGGCCGTAGCCCGATTACCACAGTGGCTATTGCCGATAACCGCCGCCCGGAAATTATTCAGCGTGTCAGCGCCGCTTGTACACCGAAAGAACAAGGCGGTGAAGGTGCCCAGGCCTATTGGGTCTGTACCCTGATTGAAGAAAGTGAAGCATTGCAATGCCAGGCAGCAGAAAACACCGCCGAAGAGCTGAAAGAAGCGCTGCCACACCTGCGCATCGGTCTGGTACACGGACGTATGAAACCGGCAGAAAAGGCCGACATTATGGCGTCTTTTAAAGCCCATGAACTGGACTTACTGGTAGCCACCACAGTAATTGAAGTGGGCGTGGACGTGCCTAATTCCAGCCTGATGATTATCGAAAACCCGGAGCGTCTGGGTCTGGCGCAATTACACCAGCTGCGCGGCCGGGTTGGCCGTGGCAGTGCCAAATCCCATTGCGTACTGCTGTATAAATCGCCGTTATCCTTCACCAGTAAACAGCGCTTACAAGTGATGCGTGACAGCCAGGACGGCTTTTATATCGCAGAGCAGGATTTACAGATTCGTGGCCCCGGTGAAATGCTGGGCACCCGCCAAACCGGCCTGCAGATGTTGCGTGTTGCCGACTTACAGCGCGATGGCGATTTATTACCCCAGGTGCGGGAAATGGCCGAACAACTGTGGAACAATCATCCACAAACCGTAGAGCCTCTGATACAGCGTTGGCTGGGTGAAGCTGAACGCTTTGCCAATGTCTGACCTTTCATTGACCCTGATCGCAATTCCTTTCGTCCGTCAAAAAAAGTCCGGCTCATGCCGGGCGAGCCTTCCAGCCTGAACTATATTTAATCCAGACGTATTTACAGCTGAGCGGTGTTGGCCGCGATTCATAAGGATTTTAGTATGGCTATCCCCGCTACAGTCATGAAAGTGCTGGATGACTGGCACGTTCCCTATTCACTGACCGATGACGAAGAAGTTTTTCAGCTTATGCAAAGTAACCCTCCCGCCTCCTATTCTGCCAAAGTGGCCAATGTTGTTTTCCTGAAGGACGGTGATGGCAAAGTTCAGGTCGTAATTCCGGGCAACCGCCTGCTGGATCTGAACATGCTGGCACATGAATTTGGTCGCCAGTTTACTGCGCTGTCTGCCGAGGAGCTGCAACGCTTAAAAAACAAGTTTGGCCTGGATGAATTTCCAGCGCTGCCCCAGGTGACCGGCGTGGATTCTCTGGTAGATGAAACCCTGCTGGAACAACCGGAGCTGTTTATCGTCTCCGGTGCGGAACACGAGTGGCTTAAAGTACCAACGGATGATTTCCGTAATCTCACGTCCAGCTCTCATATTGGTAGTTACACCGCACCGTTGGCCAGCGAGGTTCACCTGAACAGTCAGGATCAGGACCTGGACGATGTTCATGCCGCCATTCGTCAGTTCACCCCGATGCGTATTAAGCAACGCCTCGAAGAAACCCTCGATTTACCCCCACTACCGGAGACCGCCCGCAAGATCATTGACCTGCGGGTAGATCCGAACGCCGATACCGTCTCGCTGGCACAAGCCGTCGAGCTCGATCCGGGCATGTCAGCCCAGGTGGTCAGCTGGGCTCGTTCACCGTATTACGGCGTGCGTGGTGAGATTAAAACCGTCGAAGATGCGGTATTGCGGGTGCTGGGTTTTGATCTGGTGATTAACCTGGCGCTGGGTCTGGCATTGGGCCGCAGTTTATCGGTTCCTAAAGAAGGGCCACACGGTTACGCGCCGTTCTGGCAACAGGCGGTGGTTACCGCAGCATTATGTGGTGAGCTGGTGCGGATGATTCCGGCACGCCACCGTCCAAGTCAGGGCTTAGCCTATTTGTGTGGACTGCTGCATAACTTCGGATTCCTGGTGCTGGGCCACGTGTTCCCACCACAATTCTCCCTGGTTAATCGTCATATCGAAGCTAACCCTCATATCAATCGCTTCTATATCGAGCGTCACTTACTGGGCATGACCCGTGAACAGGTTTCCAGCTGCCTGATGCAGCAATGGCGTATGCCAGACGAGCTGGTCACAGCTCTGCGTCAGCAACACAATCCGAAGTTCGATGGTGAACACAAGGAGTATGCTCAGATTCTTTACGTTGCCACCCGCAGCCTGCGCCGCCATGGCTTTGGTGATGGACCGTATGAGTTACCGGAGCAGTATATTCTTGATGACCTTGGTATTACTCAGGAAGGGGTTGATGAATTAACCGCTAACATTATGACCAAGATGGATGATCTGAATGAGCTGGTGAGCCTGCTCAATAAATAACGATTCGAAACGGTTGTTCGGTTGCGTGGCGATCCTGCATCGCTGATCTATAGTAAAGCTATTGGCCACGGATGATGCCGCTCATCATCCGGAGGAAGCTATGCCTATATCGGACAAAGAACAAAAAGATTTCGCTAACCAGCTCAACCGTGACTTGCTGAACTCAGGTTTTACCTGGGTTCTTGCGTCTTCATTCCTTGCTGTTTTTTATCTGGTTTTTTATCACCTGGTTCACGCTGAAGAAGCACTGTCGAACAACTACAATTTCTTTCATTACGCACTGGTTTGTTTGGCCCTGGCGTGTATCAGTTATTATCTATGCCGCAACCAGCATTCCCGCAGTTATGCCTGGTACGTTCCCTGTACATTTCTCGGTATTTTCTGGTTGCTGATTGCTTATGATGTGCAGCTGACCTGGTACGCTAATGTCACGTCTGAGACATTACTGATGGCAGGTTTCTTTATTTTCTTACTGGGTTTCCACACCCAGCCCGGCCTGCTTTTTGTTTGCCTGCCTTTTATTATTGCCGGTGATTTTTACATCATCACGTTTATTTCTCCCCCAGAAAACAAAGCAGAGATTTTTGCGTCGCTGATGTTGTACCCCATTCTTTATTTCTTTTTCCGGGTGTCTATCAGTAAGTTCTACCGCCAGGCAAAACAGAAATACATTGAAAATGTCGATCTTGTCAGTCAGCTGAAAGCAATGAGTGTTACCGACGAGTTAACCGGCATCGGCAATCGCAAAGCCTTCAACGAAGGATTAAAACTGCACGCAGATATCAGCCAGCGCCAGGGCAACAATATGACGCTGGTCATTCTCGATATTGACCACTTTAAACAATACAACGATTGCCTTGGCCACCCTCAGGGAGATTCCTGTTTGCAACTGGTGGCAAAACTGCTGCAGAAAAATTGCCGTCGCGGCAGCGACCTGGTAACCCGTATGGGTGGTGAAGAATTCGCTCTGATTTTATCCGGCAGTAACCGAATTCAGGCCAGTCAGTTAGTCCGGCATATCATGGATGAGTTGTACGAAGAGAATATTCCACACCCAGGCTCTTCCGTCAGCGACCGGGTAACCATCAGTTTTGGTATTGCTGAATTTCACAATCAGGATCTGGAAACCCTGTATAAGCAAGCGGATCATGCCTTATACCAGGCTAAGCAAAACGGCCGGAATCAATACAGCATTGCCAGCTGACCGTAAAAACCTGCAATAAAAAAACGGCAATAAAAAAGAAGCCGGAGCCTCTTTTTTATCAGATCGTGTTTCTGGATCTCAGCGTAACTCAGTTACCCCAGTTCCACTTCTGGTTGTTACCACCGTGGTAGCTCCACAGACCAGCGTCTGCACCGCTACCTGAGCCGTAAGCATCCATCACCATATTGGTGTTTACGCGGTTACGCAGAACGCCACCGGAGAAATTCCAGGTCTGATCTTTCGCGCTGGTGTGACAATCCCACAGTTGGACAGTCTGACCTTCACGAACACGGTCATCGTTGCCGGAAATATCCAGACACTTGCCCATGATATTGCGCAGGAAACCGGTAGAAGCATCATAAGCCCACTTCTGCGCATTGCTGCCGTTACAGTTCCACATGCGAACGTTCTGACCGTTATTGTTGTGGCCACCTTCTACGTCCAGACACAAGTTCGCACGAGCGTCACGCAGTTCACGGAAAATGCCTTTGCCTTTTGGATTCTGCCAGTTGCCTTCAACCTGACGGTCGTTGTAGTTCAGCCAAACGTGGCTGTTACCACCTTTCGCCGTTTTCAGGTTTTCATTGTCTTTGCTGCTGGTTGGCACGGAGAACTTGTAGTCACCACCCAATGCCGCACAAGCCGCTTCACCTTGTGTCCATTCACCTTTGTAGGTGCTCAGGCTCCAGGAACCGTCGTTCTGATTCTCACAAGCGAAGTAGTGTTGGTCAGTACAGTAAGCATCATCCCAACGACCGTTACCCCACTGAACGGCACAATCCTGATTGCCGCCGTGGTTGTTTGGCTCGTTCTTGTCCCATGACCAGATAGCCGCTTCGATACGACCGTCGTTATAGGTCATATCATCCAGGTTAACGATGTTACGGCCTTCTTTAAATTCACGGGTTACGTCTGCCGCTTCAATACGGTTTACCGCTTTACCAGCAAAGAACTCACCCAGAGCACCAATACCGGTGCGGTCTTCCCAGATCCGGCTGATGCCACCTAAGCCAGTGAATGCAGTATTCGCCAACGAGCTGTTGTTTGCGCAGCTGCCGTCTTTGAACAATACAACCTGCTTACCGGCCTGCAGCACATCCGCTTCGCTCAGATCATTCGGAATCGCTTTACAGCCATTCGAGGCATAGAATTTGTTGCCCAGCTTGCTGTTTAACGCATCCCATAATTTGCCATGCTCACCATCCACGTGATCTTCGATGTAAAGAATGATCACTTCGGTTGGGTTCTCGTTCAGCCAGTTGCGTACTTCTTCCAGGCCTTCTGTCAGACGACGATCGGTCAGGCTGCAGCCAACGTGTACATCACCAATACTTTTGCCAATACCGGAGTGACACAATAAAACGTCGGTACCCCAGTCGAAGCCTTTAATTTTGTAGGTCCAGTGAGCATCCAGCTCAAGGAAACGTGCCCCCATACGCAGCTGATCGTAAATAGAGTGCTTTTGCTGCGGATCATGGTAGCGGGTAGCGTTACGGTACACTTCCGAGTTGTAAGAATTATGGGTACCCAGAATGCTGTTTTCGCTTAATGGTTCATGAATATCCAGGTCACGCTGCATCGCCAATGCCTTGCCTGCCCAGCTGGATTGGAAATCACCAATAGGATCGGATTTCGGCTTAGAGCTCATGGCTGAAGAACCGGCTGAAACCGCCAGGCCAACGGCCAGAGTGAGTGCTGTTTTCATTGTCATAATAAAACCTTGGGAACAGTGTGCCGCCGCACGGATTACCCGTTAACGACCGCAATATTTATCTTATTGTTATGCAGCCACTTCCGAAAAAGTGAGCTGATTGGCTAAGCCTTGTACTCTTAGTGGCACGCCAGTACTAGGTCAAATCATTCCTCGCTGGCTTATATCGATGTGTTTTTCTGAACTTGACCCGAAAAGTCCATGCCGCAAAAAGCATGCGAGCTGATAGTGCAAAAAGTTAATTTAAAGAGATCAGATCAATAACAAAAAAGGCCGCGAAAAATAACTTCGCGGCCTCTGTTAAAAAATAACAAATGGACTGCGCTCAGAGCCAATTTGATAAGTGGAAGATAGGGGAATTAAGAGATTAAGCGCCAGACTGCTGATTCCAGCTCAGACATTCTTCCAGAGTGACGCCCTTACCACCAAAAATATCCAGTGCGCTGCCGATGGTTAAATCGACCTTACCGCTAGATAACTCGTGCACCCGCTTTAAGTCATCGAGAGAACGGGCGCCGCCAGCATAGGTCATAGGAATGGTTGAATGCTCGCCCAGCATGGCCACCAGCTGTTCATCAATACCGGCCTGTAAACCTTCCACATCCGCGGCATGAATCAGAAACTCATCACAGTGGCTGGCCAGTTCACGCAGGTTTTCAGCGTTCACTGCGGTAGAGGTAACCGTCTGCCAGCGATCGGTGGCAATGTTCCAGCCATCATTGGTTCGGCGACAACTCAAATCAAGAATCAGACGATCTTTACCGGTCTCTTTTTTCAGCTGTTCTAAACGCTCCCAACTGAACTGACCATCTTCAAATAAATAAGAAGTCACAATCACATGAGAAGCACCCGCTTCGAGAAATTCAGCGGCATTGCCCTGGTTCACACCACCACCGAACTGCAAACCTTGTGGCCAGGCCGCCAGTGCTTTTAATGCTTCTTCTTTATTACCCGGGCCAAGCGCAATGACATGGCCACCGCGTAAATCGTGCTTGCGATACAGCTCAGCGTAATACGCCGCATCGTGATCACTGATGAAATTAGTATCGGCACCCTGATCGTTCAGGCTGCCACCAACAATTTGTTTTACCTTGCCCTGGTGAAGGTCAATACATGGGCGAAATAGGGTCATAATTTCTCTCACTTACGGTCAGCTGCGACCAGGTAGAGAAGTATTATGGTGTTTTTTTTCGACCGTCTGCCGCAGGGATGCGGCAGTCGAGCTTACAGGGATGTATGTACAGCGCGTCGAAAAATAAATTCTCTAATACTTCTCAAGATTTCTTTATTAACCCGCGCGCATTTTTAATAACGCAGCAATATCAAAGCTACCATCGTCGCGGGTTTCGTATTTATTCCATTCCGGGTTTTTCCGGTCCACGGCTACCATAGTCATACGGTCGGCCAATTCATTACCTTCTGTGCCAGCATGTGCTTTTACATGGGACAGAATTAATTTGTCTTTAATTTTATTAAACAATGCATACGCCAGTTTAATAATTTCTAAATTCTGGATTTCACCGTCTTTGCGTTTCCAGCCACGCTTTTCCCAACCAGGTGCCCAATCACGGATACATTGGATCGAATACATGGAGTCACAACGAATCTGGGCTGTTTTACCCTGGGCGATGACTTTTTCCGATAACACCAGCGACTGATACAGAGCATTCAGTTCAGCGGAATTATTGGTGCCGTTCGGATTGTACATGCCATACCACAGCTGAATCAGCTGATCGGCACGGTAAATAGCGATACCAGAGCCGGCCTTGCCCGGGTTAGGCTCGCAACCACCGTCGCAATAGAAGGTGTAATCTGTCGTAAAGGTTTCGGCTTTGGCCGCAGGCTTAGATTTGGTCTTAGAGCCTGAACCAGCCGCTTTTACCGTTGCCGGGCGGCCGTAAGCAGCCAGTGCTTCGGCTTCACTGGTAAAGGATTTGTAGCGCGCTCCCGGGAAACCATCGACCTGCTTTTTCGCCGTTGGCCAATCGCTGTAGATACCTGGCTCGTGGCCAGCCCAGATCACGTAAAACTTCTTTGCCATTCACTTTCCGCTATTCTGCAATAAGCCCAAGACGGACTGTTTCAATCAGGTTGCGCATCTTAGCAGAAAAGCACCTTTACGGGCCTTATCAAACATTGGTAACCTTGGGTCACTTAGAAACAACTGAATGATAAATCCGGGTCAGATGATGAGACTGGCCCCGAATCTCAGACTTAAAACTGAAACCGATCGATTACGATACAGGTGCCTGATGATTGAATTAACCGTGAACGGCGTAAAGCATACGCTGGATGTTGAAGCAGATACGCCACTGCTGTGGGTAGTGCGTGATTTCCTGAACCTCAAAGGCAGTAAGTTTGGTTGTGGCGCTGGTTTATGTGGCGCCTGCACCATGCACTTAAATGGCATGCCAATCCGCACCTGTATTACTCCGGTTGCTGCGGCGGCTGGCCAGAACATCACCACCATCGAAGGTGTCGGTTCACCGGATAACCTCAGCACGGTGCAACAAGCCTGGATCGATAATAACGTGCCACAGTGTGGTTACTGCCAGTCAGGCCAGATTATGGCGGCAACGGCTCTGTTGCGGGACAACCCAACCCCATCCGATCAGGATATCGATAACGCCATGAGCGGTAACATCTGCCGTTGTGGTACCTACCCTCGTATCAAAAAAGCCATCAAACAAGCCGCGGGCAATTTATCCGCAGAGCGCAACAGCGACCTGTTCAAGGAGGTGACTTATGGTTGATTCAACGAACACTGCGATAAATCGCCGTACCTTCCTGAAAGCCACTTCAATTACCGGTGGTGGTCTGATGATGACCATGGCTTTACCAGCCTGCAGTACGCTGAAAAATGGCGGCGTGAATATCGACAACGGTAAAGAAGGCTGGGATTCTAACGCCTGGGTGCGTATCGATACCGATAACACCATTCATTTTGTCCTCGACCGTACAGAGATGGGTCAGAACACCTACACAGGCATGACTTCATTATTGGCAGAAGAACTGGAAATTGATCCGGAAGTAGTTAAGGTCGAGTTCGCCGGTGTGGATTCGGCTTACCTGAATACCATTTATAAATTACAGATTACCGGCGGCAGCACCAGTGTGGCTTCCAGCTGGCAGGTTATTCGCGAATGTGGCGCCGCTACCCGTATGATGTTGATTCAGGCGGCTGCAAATACCTGGGGCGTTAAAACCGACCAGTGTTACGCCGAGCTGGGTCACGTCATTAATAAAAGCAGCGGTGAAAAAATTGCTTATGGTCAGCTGGCCACCATTGCCGCGACCTACTCCATTCCGTCCGATATTCCGCTGAAAGATAAGTCCGAATTTAAAGTAATCGGCAAATACAACAAGCGTCTGGATGCGAAAAAGAAAGCAACCGGCACCGCTGACTTTGGTATCGATACCGACCTGCCAGGCATGTTGTACGCGGTGGTCACCCGCGCGGGTCGCTGGGACAGCAAGGTTAAAAGTTTTGATGCCAGCGCGGCTAAAAAAGTAGCTGGCGTGGTTGATGTGTTTGAAATTAATGCACCAGCCGCAGTGGGTGTTGCCGTAGTTGCCAAAAGCTACTGGCAGGCGCGTAAAGCTCAGCAACAGTTAACAGTAGAATGGCACGACAGCGAATTAAATAACGTCAGTGACGACAGCATCTTTACTCAGTATCAAACCGATATGGCGGAAGACAGCGGTAAAAACGTGCGTGATGAAGGCGATATTTCCAAGGCACTGGAATCAGCCTCTTCGACCATTACCGCTGAATTTAAAATGCCATTCCTGGCTCACGCAACGCTTGAACCACAGAACTGCACCGCCTGGGCGAAAAAAGACGGCATGGAAATCTGGGCACCTACTCAGGGTCCAAGCATGGCACAGGTTGCTGCTGCGAAGGCCAGCCGTTATTCGCTGAGCGATATTAAAGTTAACGTTACCTTTATGGGTGGTGGTTTTGGCCGCCGAATTAATAACGACTTTGTGGCTGAAGCCGCAGCCATTTCTGACAAGCTGCAAAAGCCGATTAAATTAATCTGGTCTCGAGAAGAAGACACCAAGCGTGACTTCTACCGTCCATCCAGTTATCACCAACTGACCGCAACCTTAGACCAACAAGGCGACATCACTGGCTGGCAGCATCAGATGGCTGGCTCTGGTGTGTTTGATTATTTTGTTGGTGAAGCGGCGCCGGCTCAGTACCCGTTCGCTCCGAAGTTTATGTACGGCATGTTAGAAAGCGCCGGTAAAATGGGTGAAGGCATTATTGCTCCGGCAGACGGTTCCATTTTTGAAGGTGCCGAAGCCTTACCTTATGAGTTCGACAATATTTCCGTCGATTATAAAAAATCTGACTCTGGCATTTTAGTCGGTAACTGGCGTAGCGTCGGTTTCTCACACAATGGCTTTATTACCGAAACCTTTATGGATCAACTGGCTGACAGCCAGAAAAAAGATCCGGTTCAGTTCCGCCTGGATTTATTAAAAAATCATCCTCGTGCAGCTAACGTGTTGAAAACAGCAGCAGAAAAAGCCAACTGGGGTTCACCACTTCCGGGTTGTACACAAGGTGTTTCTCTGCACAAATCCTTTGGTACCTGGGTTGCTGAAATTGCCGACGTCGAAGTGAATGGCAGCAGCCTGAAAGTGAAGCGTGTGGTGTGTGTGGTCGACTGTGGTCAGGTAGTAAACCCGGATACCGTTGAAGCACAAATGGAAGGTGGGATTATTTTCGGTTTAACTGCCACCTTGTACGGAAAAATCACCATCGTTGATGGCGAGCCACAGCAGAACAACTTCTACGATTACCAGCTATTGCGTATTAACGAATCGCCGGATATTCAGGTGCATATTATTGACAGTGATGAGTATCCGACGGGCGTGGGTGAACCGGGTGTTCCACCGATTGCCGCCGCGATAGCGAACGCTGTGACACGAAAAACCGGCCAGCGTTTTAATAGCTTGCCGCTCGAACTGAAAAGCTGATTTTTTAAAGCGCTGGAGCAAAGAACGCCGCATATTTAACGTCGACACGCAGCAAGTACGTCCCTGTATGCTCTCTTATAGCGTCCCTGCTATAAAAGGTCGACTTATAAACATCCGGCGCTCTTTACTCTGATAAACCGCAACGGCTTTCTGATTTATCAGATTCGGTAGCGTGTTTAATCAGAGTGACCTTGGGCAGCAGGGATGCTGCACTAGAGCCTATAGGGACATATTCACGGCGTGTCACGAGATTAAATTCGCTACCGGATCAACAACGTCGACTAAAAATACCTCATGAACGGCAGCAACTGGCACCTCTTACAACAACTTCTGCACTGGTTAGATCAGGGAATTGAGCCCTGGTTAGCAACCGTGCTGGAAACCTATGGCTCGTCGCCACGCCCGGTTGGCTCTCTCATGATGTATCACCCGGATAAAGGCATCGTAGGTTCGCTGTCCGGCGGCTGTATCGAGCAAGAGTTAACCGAACAACTTTCAAGCAACGAACCAAGCTGCCCAACCGTCATTCGTTACGGCGGTGATGCCGAAGAGCAACAACGCCTGCAACTGCCTTGTGGCGGCCATCTCGATGTACTGCTGGAAAAAGTCGATAAAAGCCAACAATCCCATTTTCAGCAATTATTTGCGGCATTAAAACAACGCCATCACATTGGCCGTCAGATCCATTTAACCAGCGGTGAACTGAACATCATCGATGACGAAAATCTGCCAAAAGATATTCAGCGCGACGGTGATATTATTCAGCATGCATTACGGCCACACGATAAATTGTTAATGGTGGGGGCTGGTGAAGTCGCACGTTGTGTTGCGGAAATAGCGAAAAACCTCGAGTTCGAAATTACTCTGTGTGATTTTCGTGATGAATTTTTACAGGGCTGGCAGGTCGATGGCGTCACCGTCGTTAAAGGCATGCCCGATGACCTGATTGTCGAATCCTTTAACGACAAACACTGCGCCATTATTGCACTGGCACATGACCCGCGCATCGACGATATGGCGATGTTGGAAGCACTGAATTCAGACGCTTTTTACATCGGCGCCATGGGCTCACTGAAAACCTCCACTAAACGCCGTGAGCGCCTGCTGGAACTGGACATCAGCCAGAAACAGCTGGAAAAACTGCATGCGCCAATCGGCATTGATATCGGCAGTAAAACGCCCTACGAAATTGCTTTGTCGATAATGGCACACGTCGTTCAGTATCGACCCGCATAACGTCTGTCTGTACGACCTTTTACCGTACTTTCACCAGTAGCGGCTGGCTAAATCCCTATGCTAGTGTCGAGAGTCAGTTATCCACATCAAAGGTAATCAATGACGGTTGGAGTTGTATTATTAGCCGCAGGCCGCAGCCAACGTTTTGGCAGTGATAAACGTCATGCCCCCTTCCCCGAATCAGAGCAGGTGAATACATCGGTATTCTTCAGCACACTGAGCCAGATACGTGCCAGTAAACTGCCCTGCTTTGTTGTATTGCGCCCGGGAGACCAGGCGCTGGGCCAGCAGCTGGATCAACTGAACATTGAATGGGGAATTTGCCCGGATGCCGACCAGGGAATGGGCCATAGCCTGGCTTTTGGTGTGCACTCGACTCAGCACTGGCAGGGATGGCTGATTGCACTGGCGGATATGCCCTGGGTGTTAACCACGACCTATCAGACTCTGGCCAATCATCTCAACGGTGAAAACATCGTCAGGCCGTGTGTCACTCAATCTGATGCGACAGAAAAACCGGGCAATCCGGTCGCCTTCTCACAAACCTTTGCCTTTCAGCTGATGCAGTGCAGCGGAGACAGCGGCGCCCGTCATGTTGTTAAGGCCAACCCCGATAAGGTCGAAAACCTTCTGCTGAATGACCCGGGCATTCTGCGCGATATCGATCAGCCCGCCGACCTTCCCAACTAACGGCCCATCGAACCATAGCCAATTGGTCTGACTTTTGTTAAAAAAGGCCAATAACTATTGGTTTGACCCGTTTTAACACAGGCAGCCAATGCTTTCGGATAGCATCTGACGAAGGAAGTGCGGATGAGAAGTTTGGCTGTATTGTTATTGTCGCTGGCTAGTTCCCTCTCTCAGGCCAGCAATTCTGAACTACAACAATTAGAATTATTGTCCTACCGGCTCTCCTCCTCATTTGCGACCTATATCTTTTTTGAAGGTCAGCAGGAGTATCTGCAACAAGCCAAACAACATCTGCAACAGGGCAGTCAGTTACTCGCCTCTCTTCCGGAGCAACACCCGGACATTCGCCAGAAATGGCAAACCGCACAAACCTTTATTGCTGACAATGAAAACCGTTCATTCGAAGGTTTTGATATGACGCTGGAAGCTGGATGGAGTTTATTAACTCTGGATTTACAGGAAAAAATTGCTGCGCTGAATCCACGCGAACAAAGTTCTCCGGCTTTCAGGCTGCGTTTAGAGCTGGAACAGATTCTGGTGCACTATATGAAATTCGCCAACTCCACCACAGGCGGTTATGGCGTGAGCCGGGCGAGCGATACCATTGAAGATAAAGTTGCCCGGGCAGAAGCGATTATTAATCAGAGTTTTGCTGATAACAGCCACTTAAAGCGAAAGTGGAATTACATTAAAAAAACCATCCTGGCGTACAACTCAAACACCGCACCTTATATTGTGATGCGGGTGTTTGATGATATGCGGTTAATGATTTCCCGTAGTGAAGAACAGCAAACCGCTGCTAATTAAACCGGATTATCGATATCCACAAATTCAACGTTTAAGTTAAATTCTTCTGCCAGGTATTCACCCAGCGCTTTGGCACCATAACGTTCGGTAGCGTGGTGCCCGGCGCTAAAGAAATGAGTACCGGTTTCACGAGCCAGATGTACTGCTGGTTCGTTAATTTCACCGGTTAAATAGGCATCAACCCCGGCATCAATCGCGGTCTGCAAATACCCCTGAGCACCACCGGTACACCAGGCGATGGTTTCAATCATGTCGCCGTCTTCACCAATATGCAGAGGTTCACGCTGCAGGCACTCAGCAATCCAGGCGCGGAATTCTTTGCCACTCATTGGTCGTGGCAGACGACCAATATTGCCCGGCTTGGATAAATCACTTTCATCAATCGGGCCATCCACCTGCAGTCCGAGTACATCTGCCAGCTGAATGTTGTTGCCGTACACAGGATGAACATCCAGCGGCAGGTGATAACCAATCAGATTAATATCGTGGGCCAGGAGCGCTTTCAGGCGTTCTTTTTTGATACCGATCACCCGCTGATCTTCACCTTTCCAGAAATAACCATGGTGAACCAGAATGGTATCGGCTCCACGTTCAATGGCGATATCGATCAATGCCTGATTGGCGGTAACACCGGTAATGATTTTGCTGACCTGTTCTTTGCCCTCAACCTGTAAGCCGTTAGGACAATAATCGCGAATACGCGCAGTCTGTAATAATGTATCGAGGTGCTTGATTAGCTGGCGGCGATCCATAATCCTAGTACCCTGTGCACTCAGTATGAAAACTCTAATTTTATGGCCGATGGCAGGGGCCAGGCAACTCACATGATCTATCGTTTTTTATTGCCCATTCTGTTTGGTGTCATCGCAGCCTTAGCGGTTCTGAATCTGGCGCCGGAATGGATTCTTCAGCAGCCGGCCAACCAGGCTGATAAACCATCCGACACTGCGGTAATCCCTCCTCTGAATCTTGGTGTGGTCAGCTACGCTGCGGCGGTTGATGCTGCCGCCCCGGCGGTTGTGAATATTTACACCCGTAAAACGGTCAAACGTCAGCACCATCCGATTTTTGATGACCCCTACTTCAATCAGTTTCTGCGTGAAACGCCACAGCCCAGCGAACGTCTGCAATCCAGCCTGGGCTCAGGCGTCATTATGTCGGCCAGTGGTTATGTGCTGACCAACCATCACGTTATTCGCAGTGCCGACGAAATTGTGATTGCCCTGCGCGATGGCCGTGAAGCCGAAGCCATGCTGGTTGGCACGGATCCGGAGGCGGATCTGGCATTACTCAAAATCAAACTCGCCAACCTGCCGGTAATCAAAGTCACATCACAACGCAGCCAGAGTATTGGTGATGTGGTGCTGGCGATTGGCAATCCGTTTGGTGTTGGCCAGACGGTCACCATGGGAATTATTTCGGCTATCGGTCGTAATCAACTGGGGCTGAACACCTACGAGAATTACATCCAGACCGATGCTGCCATTAACCCCGGAAACTCCGGCGGAGCACTGATTAATGCTTATGGCGAGTTAGTGGGAATTAACACCGCAATTTATTCCCAGTCTGGGGGCAGCGAAGGTATCGGTTTCGCTATTCCGGCAGAAACCGCCACTCAGGTTTTGAATGATCTGGTGAAACACGGCGCAACCATTCGCGGTTGGCTCGGTATTGAAGTGCAGGAAGCCAATCCGAAACTGCTGAAGTTGCTGGGTTTACCGGATGCTTTGAATGGTCTGATTGTCACCGGCATTTACCCGGGAGGCCCGGCAGAACAGGCCGGTCTGGCCACCGGAGATATCCTCACCATGATTAATCATCAGGATTCTGCTAATGCCCAGCAGGCAATGAACCAGATTGCCGCTCTGCGCCCGGGCGACCGTATCGATCTGGAATTCCTGCGTGCCGGTAAAACCATTCGTACCAGCGCCATTGCCGGTCGACGCCAGTCACAGCAGCCCTGATTACGTCGGTTGCGAACACTGGATTCGGGCATAAGGATGTGCTCGAATAGCCTGATAACCAGACAAAAGGACTTGATGATGAAGGTAGCAACCGTACCTGCCGCACTGTTTACTCTGTGCACCCTCTCCGCCTGTAGCGATATTCCGGATCTGCCGTTAGGGCAGGAACTGAAACCCGCCGGTGAAGACCAAACCACCAAAAATATCAGCAAGCTGTTAACCGATCACTTAACCGAGTTTTATAAAGGCGAAGAAGTCTTACGCGATACTCACCCGAAAGATAACGGCTGTATTCGTGGCACCTTTAAAATCGATAAAGACATCGCAAGCGGCTACCAGCACGGAATTTTTCAACCAGAAGCGCAATACCCGGTATGGATGCGTTTTTCCAATTCGGTGGAAGAAATCACCAGTGATCATGAAAATGATTTCCGTGGCCTGGCGATGAAACTGACTCAGGTAAATGTTGGCCAGCGTTTACCTAAACCGGGAGATGAGCAACACACTCAGGACTTCTTATTTCTTGGCCACGATGCATTTTTCGCTGCTAATCCACAGGAGTTTTTTGACTTCTTCGATGCGAATTTTAATGGCTCGCGCCTGGCATTTCTGGCAACTCACCCACGTGGCGCCTGGAATATCTTTAAAGGTTCAAAGACCTATAAAAACCCGTTAAATGTGAAATGGAACAGCGTGGTGCCTTTTGCACTGGGATTACCCGAAACATCAGCCGATGGCGAGAAGACCTACCCGCAGGTTGTGCGTTATGCATTAAAAACTTGTACTGATAACTCCGGGGAAATTACCCCATCGGAAGACTACCTGGCCGAGAATCTGGCCAAGCAATTAAAAGACGGGACTGGCTGCCTGGATTTTTATCTGCAGTTCCAGAAAGATCCAAAGAAAAATCCGATCGAAAATGCGCTTTATCGCTGGCATGAAGAACAAACGCCTTTTATCAAAATCGCACGCATTGATATCCCATCACAAACGTTCACCTCGGAAGCCCAGAAACAATTCTGTGAAAATATCTCGTTTAACCCATGGCATGGCATTGAAGAGCACCGACCGCTGGGAGGCATCAACCGTGCCCGCCAGGTGGTGATGAAAGACATCTCGGATTTCCGCCTGAAAATGAACGGCGTTGAACGGTTTGAGCCCACTGGAACCGAGCAGTTTTAACGCCAGCATACCTTCGATCATTCTCCCGGTAGCACCTCAGCTACCGGGACTGAAAAATAAAAATATCCCCACCAGCACCAGATAACGCCCCAGCTTCGATAATAAAATCAGCCACCAGACCTTTTTCCACGATGCTTTCAGTATACCGGCGATAAAAGTCAGTGGATCTCCCACCACCGGTACCCAGGCCATCAACAAACTCCAGACGCCGTATTTTTCAAACCATTGCTCAGCCCGCAACCAACCAGCTCCACTGAGCTTATTTCGTTGCTGCAACCAGTCATGCGCCCAATAACCCAGCGCATAATTCACGTAACTGCCCAGCGTATTACCCGCCGTCGCAAACAACAGCGAATACAGTGGCGAAAAGCCCTGGGACAACATGACTACCAACAGCCATTCCGAGCCCAACGGCACCAGCGTTGCTGCAGCGAATGACAAAAAAAACAGCGCGGCATAGCCAGGCTCTAACCATTCCATTTAATGACTTTCTCTTGTGTAGCGAATCCGGGTTAGCGTCGTATTCTCAAGCGACATTTTTTTCACAGAAGGTAGCGAAGACTAACAGGGCACTTTATCTGTGGAAATAACCCATGCTCAGAATCCCGCGAATCACCCTGTTACTGGCCAGCCTGCTTCTGCCAGCCCATATCATGGCGCAACACCCCGATACAGCAAATACAACCAAGACCCTGAACACTAATCTGAATCCGGTACCGGTATCAGGCTGGATTATGTCAGCACCGGATGATCAACAGCGCTTTTTCCGTATTCAAACTTACCTGCGTGGTTTTGATCACACCATGTGGGAAGTTGGAGAGCGCTACGAAAAACTGCAACAAGCGGTGGAGCGTAATAATTCTGGCCTGGCGCAATATCATTGGAAAAAGATCCGCAAAACCATTCTTACCGGTTTGATGAAGCGTCCGAAAAGGGCTGAGAACGCCCACGCTTTATTTCTGGATCAGCTGTGGCCACAGGCCAACAAGGCGCTAAAAACAGCAGACCCAAAACAAATGAAGCAAGCCTTAAAGGGCATTCGTTCAGCCTGTATCGCCTGCCATATCGCGGAAGACGTCGCGTTTGTGAACAACCAACCGATGTTCGATGCTCCACCTTCAGTTTCATCTTTCGACTCAAAGTCACGCACTGGTTCTGTTGCTGCTCACTGACATTTTTTTCACACAAGGCTAGTTACGCTACAGGCAATGACCCAACCCATCTGAATAAAGAGATTTGTGATGAACAAACAAGCATTAGCAAGATTTCTTTGCGCACCGATATCCGTGGTGTGTTTACAGCACGCAGCAATAGCAGAAGACAATAATAAAAAATTTCAGCTGAACCTGGATGCGGAATATCTGATTGCCGGCAATTACAGTGTCAGCTACGACGCCCTCGCAGGCGCCAGTCTGCAGTATTTTCTGCATCAATCAGGCCGTTGGAATCACTTCGTTCGTGGCGGCTTTAAGCAAAATATCGTTGATGCCAATAGCTCTGGCGGTTCGACCATCAATATTTATTCACTGGATATTGGCTCGCGTTATCAATTTGCCAGCCTGTGGAATAAAAACCTATACGGCGAGTTCTCCCTGGGCGCCGCCCATAGCCGCGAAGAATTCAGTAACCAGCTGATTGATCGCACCACCAAAGACACCTTCAGTGAGACCAATATCAAAGCCGGTTTGGGACTGGGAATGGAATTCACCCGCAACCTGGATGGCCAGTTGTACCTGAGCCAACTTGGTTCCAAAAGTTCTGCGGCTGGTTTCAGCCTCTCTTATAAGTTCTAGTGAGGAATGATTTATGAAAACACCGAATGCCTTCGCTGATATCTCATTTATTAAAGCACTGCCTGCGGCGTGTTCTTTATTGCTGTTAAGCGCGTGTGGCAGCAGTAGCTCGACCAATACCGCAGAACCACAACATCGTCTCGGCAGCTTACCTGAAACGGTAATACATCCGGCCAGTACTCCCACCAGCCAGGCAAAAGTGGAACTGGGTCGAACACTATTCTGGGATCCGATTATGTCCGCTGGCAAAGACGTTGCCTGTGTCACCTGTCATCATCCGGATGCCGGTTATGCCGACGGCCTGGACATCAGTATTGGCGTGGGTGGCCAGGGCCTGGCAGCAGATCGTAAATTCGGCACCTTCGCCATGCGTAACGCACCCACGGTGTTAAACACTGCCTTTAACAGCATTGATCACACCGGTAACTACGATCCGTCTCAGGCGATGATGTTTTGGGATAATCGATTAAAATCACTGGAAAAACAGGCATTGGGCCCGATTGAGTCGCGTGAAGAAATGCGCGGTTTTTCCAACAACGCCGTTAGCGAAGCCATCACCGACTCCATCCGCAATCTGATATCGGCCGATATGCACAGCGCACAAACGATCAGCCATACCGCAGACAATCAGCTGATTGCCGATCTGGGGGCCGCTTCGGAGAAAGTACTCAGCACCGGCCGCGAAAACAATCTCGGTCAGATGGTGGATATTGTTGTATTGCGGCTGAAAAAATATCCGGAATACCTGCAGTTATTTCAGAACGCTTTTGGTGATACCAGTATTACAGCCGATACCATTACGGCACAACGTATTGGCCAGGCCATTGCCGCATTTGAACGCAGCCTGATCAATAACAACACACCGTTCGATCGTTACGCCCGTGGTGATAATAATGCGCTGACTCAGGAAGAAGTGCGTGGTTTAAATGCTTTTATGGCGGCTGGCTGTAATGTCTGTCACAGCGGTCCGATGTTTTCCGATTTTGAACTGCACCAACTGCCGGTTCCGGTGAATAACAAGCAACCGGATGATCGGGGTGTAAACGGCAAATTCCGTACCCCAACATTACGTAACCTGGCCTCAACCGCACCTTATATGCATAACGGAACCAAGGCCGATCTGAAAAGTGCCATCCGCTTTTATCACGGCATCAGTAACCCTTCTGGTGACCCTGATCTGAGCCAGCTTAAACTGAGCAGCGACGACGCCACCATCGAAGCAATTGAGAAGTTTCTGCTGACGTTAAGCGACGATAATTTTGATAAAACCATTCCGGCATCGGTTCCGAGTGGTTTAAACCCCGGCGGTGATATCTGATCTAGACTGAAATCAGTTATCACATACCAGGCAGGCCCGCGATATGCGGGTCTTTGCCGTTTTGTGGAGTAAACGATGAACCTGCTGCTGATCGAAGACAATAAAGAGATTGCCGACATTATTTTCGATTATTTCGAACTGAAAGGCATTGAGCTGGACTATGCACACCAGGGATTACAGGGGTTTGAGTTGGCGAAACAACAGGAATATGACCTGATTATTCTCGATGTGATGCTGCCGAAAATGGATGGCTACAGCGTTTGCCAGAAATTGCGCGAAGAAGGTATTCAGACACCGGTTCTGATGCTTACGGCACGCGACAGTCGCGATGATATTCTGACCGGTTTTAATCAGGGGGCCGATGACTATCTGGTGAAGCCTTTTGATCTGGATATTCTTGAAGCCAGAATCCACGCCCTGATTCGTCGCCATAAAGGTGATATTGCCAATACCCAGCTGTGCTACAAAGAACTGCTTCTCGACCTGAAACAACATACGGTTCAGCGCCAGAACCAACGTTTTAATCTCAACCCGGTGCAGTACATTTTATTAAAAACCCTGATCCAGCAAGCACCCGCCGTTGTCAGTCGCCAACAATTAATTACGGCAATATGGGGCAAGGACGAGCCGGATTCTGATTTATTACGCAATCATATTTACCAGCTACGTAACCTGATTGATAAGCCGTTCGCTAACGCCTGTATTCATACCGTACCTAAGACGGGTTATCAGATTATGTTGCCGGATGAGGATGGTTTATGAAAAACATCCGCATGGCACGGCGCCTGACGTTTACCTATTTTGCCATTGTTTCCGCCGTGATTATTTTTATCCATTTTTCGGTGTATTACTCCACCTTTGAAGGGATTGAGCGTTCACTGGCGAAAGATCGTTTTGATGAAGTTCGCCCCCATGCCGCCGAACTGGTTGCCACTGGCCTGCACGATAAAGTTCAGGTAAGCCCGCATATTGTCGCCTACACCACACCCGAAGCGTTACCGGATTATTTTTCGCCACCACGGGGAATTCAGCCCGATCAGGCGTACGAAGTACATTTCAGCAAGGGCGAAGTGCCGGAGTTTTTTTATCTGAAAACCCGGATGATGGTCGCCGGAAAACAGCAGCAGGTCTGGCTGATTAATTTTAAAGACGTACACGAGTTTGACCGCGAAGAGTTATTTTTATCACTGCGTTTCCAGTTTCTGATGTCGCTTATTTTATTGGGCATGAGCTTATTGGTGGTACAGAAAATATCATCCCTGCTCACCGACCCGCTTTACAACCTGGCCAATCAGATTCGCCAGCGTCCGGCGGATGATCACTCTGAACTGGAAAATCCCGAGGGTATTATCACTCAGGAGTTGCAGGTATTAATTGACAGCTTTAATCAACATCAACAGACCATCAGCCATTTAATTGAACGCGAACGTGCCTTTAACCGTCACGCCAGCCACGAATTACGTACGCCACTGATGGTGATTAAAGGAGCTCTGTCGTTATTAAAAGCCAGCGGCGGCGATCAGTTTGCTCAAAAGCAATATCAGCGTTTACACCAGGCCAGCGAAGAGATGAACGAGTTTATCTCAACCCTGCTGACACTCAGTCGCGATGAAGACGAACATCACGGCAGCTACACCTTGGAAGAAAACCAGATTCGACAGATCATCCAGCTGCATGAACATTTGCTGGAAGATAAGAAGCTGAGCTGGACGTTAACTCTGTCTGATAATTGCCAGACCGAACTCTCCCCCGGAGTACTGAAGATATTGGTAGGGAATCTGGTAAAAAACGCCTTTAGTTATACCGAAGAAGGTGAAGTGATTATTGATGTTAATCCACAGCGGATCCGTATTACTGATACCGGGATCGGCCTGGAACAAGCCCGGGAGCACAGCCAGGGGTTTGGTTTAGGGTTAGTAATTGTGCGCGATATCTGCCGCAAATACCGACTGGAATTTGCCTTGCAGGACAATCACCCAAAAGGTTGTATCGCTGAAATACGGCTGGGCTGAAACGCCCGCCCGTATCAGGACTCGCTGCTTTCGCTGGCCTGCTGCTCTGCCATTTCCGCCCGCTCGGCTTTAGAAATATAACGCGGCTTATTGGAGTTCTTCGGCGCCTCACGCTTCTGGGTTTTCTTCAGTTTTTTAGTGAGGATGGTTTTGATCTTTTTCTTGCGATTCATACAAACAACAACCTATTCAGTGTTCAGCTATTGTATGCGTTATTCACATCGCAGTCACAAACTGTGATAAGCAGTTCACACTCGCATACACTTCCCCTATACAGGGGAAGTTCGCCTGAGTCATGAAACATAAAATCTCCAACCACTTTTGCTGCCGAACCGCAGTTAATCAATCTGGGGATGATTATGGAAACGAACAAAACATTATTAGCATTACTGTATGCTTCTGCCTTGGCACTAACAGCCTGTGGCGGGGGAAGCAGCTCAAGCTCCACAACAGAACAACCACCAGCCAACGAGACTTCTGGTAGCGAAAATTCTGGGAACAGCACACCAACCTTGCTTCAGGATACCAGCTGGAGTGCCGGTCAGGATCGAGTACTGGGATTGAGCTACGGTGGCACGCGCGACAACCCTGTGATTTCGATGCTGAAAGCGAAGCCAGTCGAAGGGCAGGACGGCGACTTATTTACACTTCAGTCTGTGGCTTATCCACAAACTGACTTCAGTATCACCCGTACTATCGATAACGGCCGTGACCGCCAGGATTACCAAAAATTCGATATTATCAGCAGCAACGGCAAAGACTATGTCATCGCCTGCCAGGATGGTAATAACTCTGTCGGTTACGCTCAATCAACCAAATTACATATCTGGGAAAGTTCAGCACCCGATGATGTTGAAGCAATTGGGTTGAGTGACATTAATGGCAATTTCCACCTTCGTGGTTGCAACAGCCTGGATGCTCTTTTCACGCAAGGCTCGAGCACCGCGATGGAAGCCAAAGTTTATGTAGTGGGCTACAGCGAACCTGACAACGCAGGTTTTAGTGGTGATCGTTTAGTGCAGGTGAGCTTAGTGTTTGATACCACCCAAACCATTGATCAGGGTGCCATTTCATTCCTCAGTGGCGAAGCCAGAGCGGCAGCACAAAATCTGTATCAAGCAGGTCCTAACGATAGCCTCGATGCAGTGGCCGCCTATGGTAATAACATCTACTTTTTCACCTATGAAGATGACAATGCCTACAACACGCTTTATTACATGAATGGTGCAGCGGCGAATCCAATCACGAAAGTTGTGTCGCAATCCGTTAATGATGTATTTGCCGGTGTGGCTCAACAAATGTCGGTAAAAGATATGACCCTGGTACAGGGCATCAATGATCATGATCTGATTTACCTGGTGTCTGACTCCGATGCACCCGGTATTGCTGTTGCTGGCCATCGCCCATTTGTGGCGGTTCCGGCACGCACATTGGCTAAAACATCGGATACGCTGGCGCAACGTTGCAGCGATGTGATTACCGCAAATCCAGCTAATGGTTACGGCCAGAAAATGTGGTGTTATGACGCAACGGAAGCCGGGAAAGTGCTTGAATTACAGGCTCCGGGTTATCCTTAACTTTCTAGCTACCGCGCAGAGCGTGGGAGCCAGACAGGTTTATTCGTAAATAATTAAACAATGCCGGTCTTTCTGAAAAGAAAGTCCGGCTTTTTTATGTGTTTTTTACAGCAATGTAAAAAATCATTATCGCACTCTAATTCCCCTATATAGGGGAGGTTCGTATTTCAGCTAAGTCATAAAATTTTCGGGTAATTGGCTGCGTATCTGCAGTAAACAAACCCGGAGATGATGATGGAACCGAATAAACTCTTACTGGCAATGCTGGCCGTCTCGACCTTAACCCTCACTGCCTGCGGCGGTGGCGGCGGAAGTTCAAGCTCACCGGAAGAAACGCCAGCCCCCATAGATAATGCTGGCAATACGGATAATGCTGGCGATACCGATAACGGCGGTAATACTGATAACGGCGGTGATCAAACGTCAGCCCCACAATGGTCAACCCCGGTTGCGCTAACCGACGGTAGTAACTACACCAGCCTGGAGCTGTTCGATGGCGCAGGCAACAAGCCCATGATGGTGACCCAAAAACACTCGACGCTTTATAGTCGTGAATTTGATGGCAGCAATTGGAGCGATGAGACTCAAATCAGCCCAATCTTCTCGGTTAATCAACTTGACTGGGACGTCAATAGCAACGGCAAGGCCGTCATGGCCATATCAACGCAACCAGTCAATCCAAGCAGCAATTTCAGGGAGTGTGCATTAACCTACTTCCGATATGATGGTAACCACTGGGATAGCAGCAACTCGGTCACCGCTCGGCTGTTGCGTAACCCCAATGGCAGCTACTCCTGCTCCAATGTTGGAGATTTTAATGTTGCTTTGGCCGGTGATGACAGCCTACTGATGACCTGGTACCGCCGGGACCTTGATAATTCCTATTATCAATATTGTGGTAGCAACAACCAATGTGCAACTAATCCGGAAGCTCAGGCCAACAGTATCGGGTCTCGTTTTATCCGAGGCATTGGTCTGGGTAACGATGGCAAAGGGCGCGTATTAAGGTTTAATGATACAGCAGCAGGCAGTGTATTGATTGCCGGGTTTGATACTGCCCAGGGTGAAGGTTTGGGTTCGTCCAACCTTGCGTCTTCACCTTCGATCCGTTCAAAACGGGCCAGCATGGCCGTCAACGATGCCAGCCACAGCCTGGTAGTATTTGATGAAGGACGTAATTTACAAGCTCGTTTCGACAATGGCAGCAGCTTATCACCAGCCGTCACCCTTGCCGACGATTTACCTGCACTAGGTGCCCCAATACTACGAACTTACCTGAGTGATGGTAGCGATTATGGTTTAACGCTCTGGCGAGAGTTCGATAACACGACAAAGCAAACACCTTTACGTAGCAACATATCTGACGCCAGCGCATTTGAAGCTTCCAGTATCCAACATCAATCAGAGGGAGAAATTGTTCACTATAGATTTTCCGGCGATATCAATGACAATGGTAAAGCTGTCATTGCCTGGTTTGGTTATTCTGTTGATGCAAACAACGATCGTGAGCCTGCTACCTTGTACAGCCGTATTTACGATGGCAACCGCTGGCTGGATGCTGAGATAATCGACAACAATATCGACACCAACGATTTATCACCTTTAAAAATGGGTGTTTATATCGATAACTCCGACGAGGTGACGTTAGTCTATACCGCGAAGAAGACAGATCAGGATATCCAAACTGAGCCAGCCCCTAAGTTATTTTATAGCCGCTTTAGTACGAGCAATAGCCATATTGCGGCTGCTAGATTACAAAATAACAGCGACAAGCAGGGCGCCAGCAAAGAAGAGGCCGAACAAATTAAAGCCGAACTTGAAGGTGCTGGAGCTGAAGTAGAAGTGAAATAATGACATTATCCAATTCTATTTAATCCTCTGATAAAGCCAGCCCAACCATACTGTGGGGCTGGTTTTTTTACGCATTTTTCATGCGTTTTTAAAAAACGCCAATCTCATCACACTTCCTGTCAACTACGTTGCAATTCCTCTATATGAGGGAAGTTCACAATTCAGCTTAACCCTAAAATTTTCCGGTATTTTCGCTGCTCATCGGTGGCGAAGCATTCTGGAGATGGATATGGAACCAAACAAACTTCTGCTGGCGATGCTGGCAGCAACAACAATGACTCTGACCGCCTGTGGCGGCTCAGACAGTGATAACCCAGACGCGCCAAACGGCGGCAATGGAGATGGCGGCAGCCAGGTAGTTGTCGACAGCACACCTGACAGCTTCAGCTTTGACGATCAGAACAATATTGAGCCGGGTAGTGTGATTCAAAGTAATCAGGTAACGGTGACTGGCTTTGATGGCGAGCTGAATATTTCGACCAGTAATGGTGAGTTTCAGGTAAATGATGGTGACTGGGTAACTTCCGCGACCATTTCGGCCGGCGATACGTTAACAGCGCGCCTGACAGCACCTAATGACTTTGCCACATCAGCCAGCGTGGCAGTACAAATTAACGATGTTTCTGCCAGCTTCAGCATCACCACTCGGGCTCAGGATATTGAGCCTGATGCATTTGCATTTTTAGGTCTCACTGGCCGCGAATTAGAGCAAACTATCTGTAGCGCTGCGGCGACCTTAGCCGGATTCGACGGCCCGCTGTCTTCCAGCGTCAATAATGGTTGGGTACTGCTCAATAATGCTCAGGAGCCAACGGTTGGGTCGTTCAGCGTCAATCCAGGCGATACCATCAAGGTATGCCAGCAAGCGGCTAATGCGTTTATGACCGACAACGTCACTACGCTGACACTCGGAACGAATCCTGGTATTACCTTCACTACCACCACCCGCGCAGCCGATACCTCACCAGACGCCATCAGTTTTGCCGCGCAAACTAACGTAGAGTTACAACAGGTTATTCAAAGTAATGCGGTAACGGTTCGCGGCTTCGATGGGCCATTGGCGATCAATGCCAGTAATGGTGAGTTGCAATTAAACAACGGCAACTGGGTAACCAGCGCCATGATTAATCCTGGCGATACGTTGCGCCTGCGCAACACGTCATCGGCTGATTACGAAACTCAGGTCAGCGCAACCGTTGACATTAATGGTATGCAGGCCAGCTTCACCACCACCACCCGCGCCAGAGACATTACCCCAAACTCGATCGGCTTTGACGCTGTGACAGCTGCCGAGCCGAGCAGCGCGGTAGAAAGTAACGAAATCACTCTGGCGGGTTTTGATGGCCAGCTGCCATTAAGTGCCAATAATGGTGCGATCTTAATTGTTAATGACACGCCGCTTGCCGCAGGTGCATCGGCCAATGTCAGCAGTGGCGACCGGATAAAAGTCAGAATAAACACCTCTTCCACGTTTGGCAGCCAGACCTCAACGGTTGTTACACTGGGCAGCGCACAAGCGGTGTTTGCTATCACAGTCCGCGATCAAGACAGCACTCCGGATGCGGTCACCTTTACCTCAATCAGCGATACTAACCCAGGCGAGACCCAGACCAGCAACGCGGTAACGCTGACAGGTTTTGAAGGCA
This sequence comes from Bacterioplanoides sp., assembly GCF_965219715.1. GTDB lineage: Bacteria > Pseudomonadota > Gammaproteobacteria > Pseudomonadales > Oceanobacteraceae > Bacterioplanoides. The sequence continues at coordinate 3,541,972 of NZ_OZ244785.1, read as the reverse complement.
GTCAGCCGGTTACTGTGCGTGGTGGCGAACTGCAAATTAATAATGGCGGCTGGGTCACCCGTGGTTCGGTAAGCAACGGCGACAGTATACGTTTACGTCATACCGCCTGGTCTGATTATGACATCACCTCCGCGACGATTTTAATCGTTGCCGGAAAAGACTTCAGTAGCTTCACTTCACGCACACGGACGCAGGATGTCATTCCCGATGCCATGGTATTTTCCAGCCTGAGCGACCAGGAAATCAGCAGCGTGGTTACCAGTAATGCCGTTACCAGCGCCGGTTTTGACGGTGATGCCAACGTCACTATCAGCCAGGGTGAGTTCCAGGTGAACGGCGGCAGCTGGACAACTACAGCGACGATCACAGCCGGTGACAGCCTGACCCTGCGTCAAACCACGGCTGACGACTATGAAACCGATACCATCACCACTCTGATGGTCAATAGTGAGAGCTATACCTTCACCACCACCACGAAAACACAAGATACCACACCGGATACCTTCACCTTTACAGCCTTAACCGATGTTGAACCCAACACACTACAAACCAGTAATGCCGTCACCTTAGCAGGCTTTGATGGCACACTGACGCTGAGCGTTCGCGGCGGTACGATTCATCTCAATGGCGTGGATTACACCACCAGCGTAGAGGTACAAGCTGGCGACACCTTCACTGTATCGCACACCAGCTCGGAAGATTTGTCAGAGCAGGAAGGAGCAGAAGTGACGCTGGGCAGCTACGTCACCAGCTTTACCTCCACCACCCGCGATGCCAGCACAACACCAACGCCAGTCGTATTTACTGCGCAAACGGACGTCTCTCCAGGTCGCCTGGCAACCAGTAACTCCGTGGTACTGGCTGGCTTTGATGGTAACGCAAGCGTGAGCATCAGCAGTGGCAGCTATCAACTGAATGGCACAGGCAATTGGCTGAATACCTCCAGCAGCATTACCGCAGGCACCAGCATTCAGCTGCGGACACGAACCGGTAATGGTTACTACCAAACCAAAGATGTGGTACTAACAGTCAATTCCTCAACGTTCACCTTCTCTGTCACCACTCCGGCCGCACCGGACCCTGAGTTCGGTAGCATTCAAGACTACAACATTGATGGCACCATATACTCGCCCGCCGCATTAGGATCAGCACTGGACTCAGTTGCGGAAAACGTCGAAGTATTCAGCCGCCACAATATTGATGCCGCCGTTAACGGTACGCCAATCAATGTCTATAACGGCGACTATAAAATTAACTACGGTAACTGGGTAACCGGCACAGCACCGTCAGCAACGGATATCGGCAACTACAGCCATACCGTGACTACCGATGACATTGTTAGTGTTCGTCATACTTCCGGCAGCAGTGATCGTGAAACCGTCACCAGCACTCTGATGATTGGTGGTGCCAATGGTGCCAGCCTGGTCACCCGTGAACTGAGCAGCCGCACTTTTGATAAAGACTTCTTTAAGGCAACCATCAACGACAGCAGCTGGAGCGCTGGCCAGGATCAGTTGTTGGGCATGGAAGTGCCACTCGGTTACCAACGCACGGAACTGACCGAAGACTTCCCGCTGTATAGCGCTAAAGCGACGGCCACGGGTTCGGAAATTCTCAAAGCTCAACTAACCGGCAATAATGGTTCTGTCGATATGACCAGCGTCATCTCACTGGCGAACAATGATATCGCTGATCTGACCGCCATCAAGGTTGCTGACGGTGAAGACCTGCTGATCCACTGTGATAACAGCGCAACACCGGCCAAAGCTGTATTGCGCCTGGCTTCCGCAGCGACTGACGTGGTTGAACTGCCGCTGCAAATTGGCAACGCAACCATCAGTAGCTGCCAGAACCTTTCTTTAACCGACGTAACCCGCAACGCTAACAGTGTTGAGTTTAATCTGGCGATTGGTGGTAACGGCCTCTTCGCCGGTGTCCATAGCAGTTACCTGGTTACAATGGCTAACCTGACGTTTGATAGCAGCATCAGTGGTGGCCTCGACACCAAACTGACGACTAACAGTCACAACCTGTTGGCCCGGCTTTATACCAGTAACATCCAAACCGTAAAGGCGATGGCGGCGGTAACCGCCAGCCAGGTGGTGTATGCGGTTACTCAGCCGTACGAAACAACAGCCGGCACCAGCGCGTTATATCACTACAATAGTGCTACCAATAATACCAGTCAGATTATTGGCGATTTTTTTGAACCATTCCTTAACTACAATGCAAATGCTGCTTGGGACGTGGCGGACATTGTTGTCTGGCATAAAGGTAATACAAACAATACCGAGCTGTATCTGGTATCGAAGAACAGAGGGATGGTGAAAGTAGACCCCAACAATCGCAACCTGAGTAACTTCGACCGGATCAGAGACGGCCAGAATTGCACCGGAGCAGTCACCTTACTCAACAACGGGGGTTCCACCTCTTCCCCAGAGGCAACGCTTTGGTGTCAGGATAACAATAACCTGAATACTCTGATGAATATGGAGGCGCCGTAATCAACTGTCTGGCTCCCACGCTTTGTGTGGGAGCCAGACTACAAAAAAGTTAACTCAGCCAACGCTTCCGCCAGGCGAAGCGTTTAAACGGGCAACCAACTCAGATCGGTTGCGCAGCTGGAGTTTTCGATAAATGCTGGTCAGCTGGTTTTCAACGGTTTTAACCGATATTTCCAGCTGTTCAGCGATCTCATTGTTGCTTAATAAATTACCAATTAAATAAGCAATCACCAGTTCTCGCTCGGTAAGCAGTGTCAGCTTTTCAGAATAATCGGCTGATGTAATGCGGCTAAATTTTTCTGTTTTATCACACTGAAACAGAATGCCATTAATCGCAAAAATCGCGATATTACGGTTCGCTCTTTGAATCACATCATCCAGTTGTACTTGCTGTTTATCCAGCATGGCTGCAGCACTGTTATCACAATACAGGAGAGTATTATCAGAGCTTAATAACAGCTGCACCGAGGTGATATTGCGATTGCCACCGGATAAAATCGCAATCGCCTGATAGCGCGAGCGAACCCGCAAACGCTTAAAAATATCGCCGACGTATTCGTTAACGGTTTCAACCGACATATCCAGTTGGCTGGCAATGGCTTTATTGGGCTTTCCCTGAACCAATAATTGTGCAACATCGGCTTTTCTTGGGGAAAGCTCTTCCCAGGAAGATTTCTGCTGAACCTCGAGATAAATATTGCCGGACTGACGATAGCCATGGCAGGTGTAACCTGACTCAGGGTCATTAAGTTGAACTTTATCTGAATCAAGCGTGGATAAATCGACGTTAATATCCGCCAGCATTTCAACAAAACCACTATCCGCTTCGATCACTTTGCCGTGTTTGTCGATAACACCGCGCAGCATATCTATAGCCTGATTGCGTTGAAAATGCTGCAGAGTATTTAATCGCTGCGCCTCAACCATGTGTGGTACATAAGCCTGAATAAATTCACGCTCCTGTTGTGAAAATGGCTGACGCCGGGCATGACGATTAAGCGACACGGAATCGATCATCTGATTATGATCACTGGCATAGAGCGTCATAAGAGAGTGTTCAATATCGTATTTTTTACAGTGTAATAAATACATATCCGACTTAAGCCACTGTTGTTGAGGAATAATGTCCTTAACATCAATGGTTGTGCCCAGGTTCGCCATCAGCACCTGGTTCAACTCCAGCGCCTGCTGAAATACGGTCGGGTGTTTAATATAGTTTTCTTGTACGCCTTCCGGCAGGTTGTAGGTATAAGTTTCTTCCGCCGCATACGGCGTGTCCACTTCACTGCGTGTCATCCAGAATGCGGTGTCGAGCTGAACCGCTTGTGTTAGGCGCTCCAATATTCGTTGTTTAAACATTTGTTCAGAACAGCTATGAGCAATGCCGTAAGTATCTTGTACCAATAGCTTAAAACGTTCTGAATCTGCCACTACAAACACGCCAATTCCTCATTATCCAATCAGCCCCCCAACATCCCCTATATAAGGGAGCAATGTCGATATCTTATACTATTCAAAATTACTAAATAAGCATAAAGCACAGCATGTCATTGATAATTCAGGAAAAGAAGCATCCCCAACCGCTCTCAGCTAATCTGGAAGTACTTTCTGATTTGGCTTATGCCAGCGTTACTCACTCATCTGGGTTTAACTATTTTCTTGAGGCATTACAACAGACTTTTTCCTGCACCACAGCGACCCTGTCGATTCGCAACACCAGTACCGGACAAGTTATGGGCGGCTGGTATCAGGATATGCCCCACGATGTAATTGAATACTACATCGCTAATCTTGGTCACAGAGACCCATTATTAAAACGTGCGATAGAACAGGAGAAAAACGGATTCTGCAGCGCCTTTTACAGTAATGACAATCACCTTGATGATCCGGTTGTGCAGGGTTGGTGTGAACAAGCCGGTCTTGCAGATGGTGCCTGCGCTGTTATCCATAAAGATGCACATTCAATCTTTGCCCTGACTCTGGGACGAAGCTCTGATCAGGGCCATTTTCAGCAACAGGAGTTACAGCAACTCAGCTTGTTAATTCGTGATATCCGACGAGCTATCGCCCTGCGTTTGGCATTTGACCAAACAAAAAGTACGTCACTTTTACAATCTATTTTCGATCACCTGACCCTACCTCTTCTATTCATAAAACAAGGTGGATACCTGAGCTTTCGTAATAAAAAAGCGCAGGATTGGTTGGATCATTCGTCCGTCCTTACGATTAATAACAGCGGCATTGCTGAATTATCCGATCATAAAAATAATGCCCGGCTTCTTGCCTACAGTTCAGCAATTCTGGATAAAAATGATACCGATAGCAAAGTATTGTCGGTTAAATCCGTTGATGAAGGAGCCAGTTTATTATTAACTCCGATTCGCTCAGAAAAAGAATCTGATATGGGGATATTAGTAACGATTTACCCCTGGAATAAAGAACACGGAATCAGCCCCGACAGAATTAGAAAGTTTTTCAATCTGTCAAAAGCGGAGTCACAAGTATGCGATTATTTATGCCGCGGTGTGGCTCTGGAAGATATCGCCTCAGAAACTTGCCGCGGACTGTCAACGATACGCAGCCATCTCAAATCCATCTATCAAAAAACAGCCACGAACCGACAAGCAGAGCTGGTTTCTCATGTGCTCACCACGCTAATGCGCAATGAATACTGCTGAATAAGCTGCAGCATCCGTTCTTCAACCAAAACAACAGCCAGAGTCTACACTTATATTAATATCATCAAGAGCGTGGACCATCGCCGTGACACAGGCTTCCCAAAAACAAACCCTGACTGAATACCTGCTCATCGTCCTGATGATGGCTGCAGGTTCTTACGTTGTGATGTACTGGTACTTTGACGTGCCTGCCATTGTCTGGAGCAATGCACCGCTGCTCGTTATCTACCCGCTGTTTATCATGTATCTGCGCAGCGGCGGCTCTGAACCTTTGATCCGTCACCTGACCATCACCATCGTCACCGCCGACATCCTGGTCGCTGGACTGGCGCTGAAACAGCTCACCCCAACCATTCTGGTGTTTGCTTCTCTGGCACCCTTGCTGGCTGCGCTCTGGGTAAACTGGCAGTGGGTGGTGTTCTACACACTGCTGTCGATTGTTGCCACGGTGTTTACCCTCTATGGCGCCGACGGTTTTGCCGTGTCGGCAACCGCTCAGGAAAATCTGAGCGCTATCGACACCGTTAACTTTATTGGCATCGTGCCGATTTGTGCGGGCCTGGCACTGACGCTGGCGATGCAGGTGCAGAATGCCCTCGCCAGTGCAGAGCAGAATAATCGGCAGCTGCAGCAATCCATGGAAGAAAATGCCCGTAACGCTGCCAACCTGGAGAAATCCGTCGAAGAATCCCGCCTGAGCATCAGCGCACTGGAGCAAGCGGAGAAAGCACTGAATGCCATCGCCACCTCGCTGGAACAGCAGTCGGCGGAGAACATCGATTCCATGCATTTGCTCAGCAGCGCGGTGGATAACACCAGCTCTCAGATTGGCAATATGCAGCAGGTATTTAACGAAGCACTAACCATCATTAACAGCGGCATTAAAGCCAGTACCGAAGCGACCAACAGTGCCCGCTCTGCACGGGAGCTGACCAAAACCACCTCCAGCCATATCGATAAAATTGATACCGCCGCCCAGGTGATTGAATCGTCTGTGGGTGAAATTGCCGCCATCGCCGAACAAACCAATTTGCTGGCGTTAAACGCATCGATTGAAGCCGCCCGTGCTGGCGAAAGTGGCCGTGGCTTTGCGGTGGTTGCCGATGAAGTGCGTAATCTGGCCAGTCGTTCCCATCACACCACGGAAGAAATTCGTCAGCGCTCGGATGAATCCACGTCAGCCACCAAGGCCAGCCGTGATTCGATGGATAGCGCGCAACAGGCGGTGAATATTACCTTCGAAAATATTGATCAGGTTGAGAAAACCATGGCTCAGGTTTCACAACAAATTGAAGAACAGAAAATCACTCTGGCGAACCTGCAGCAACATTCACAAGTGCTGTCGGAAGAAGGAGCGTCCGGGGTAAACCGCGCCAATGAACTGAATGAAATGAGTACCACGTTACGCAGTTCGTTAACCGATATCACCGACAGCATTCGCCGCCTTCAGGGGGTGATGCAACAAGGCTAAAAGCGGATAAGCCTTGCGTTCATCGCAAGGCTTATTAAATCCGCCATTTATCACTCGATTTATTCCAACTCTCTGGATAAATCAATTCCCTGCAACAACCGCAGTCTCCCGATCAAACGCAGAATATCATTCAGCGTCTGCAGCTCGTTATGTGCGGCAATTTCTTTCGCAAAGGCGTCCGGATCTTCCAGGCTGTTACGGCGCTCCAGTGCCAACACGTCGTTATTCAGCGATAAACACAGCGATCCATCATTGAGAATTTCCAGCACAGGCTTGTCAGTCTGAGCGGCAATTTCCAGCAACAACTGCTGCATTTCCTGAGTGAAGAATTCCTCAGCTTGTGGTGCTGATTCTACCCAACAACGGAACTGGCGGTTAAACGACGTATCGTCTGACTTGTATTTCACACCGTCGAAACGCTTTTTGGAATCCGCACTGATGCCCACCCAGGCCGACTTATTCAGCGTGGTCAGCAGGCTGTGGCGATAATAGGTTTTGGTGGTCGTACGAGTACGTAAGTCACCGTTCGAGTTGGTGTAGGTGGACGAGGTGCGTACGCTGTAGCGGTACTGGCAAACCCGGTAAGCAAAGCCCTGCTGCTCACCATCAAAGTAACCGTGGAACAACTTCATCACTTTGCGATCATCGTTACCGCGACGGAAATCCTGAAAGCGTTTTAATAACGACGCGGCTTCCTGAGTGCCATTAATATCCATCTCGGTCAGGCCGTTGTTAAATAAAGCATCACGCTCACTGATTCGGTCCGACAGACGGTCACGCCAGTTGGCCTGTCGGCGCAATGTATAAGCCAGCCAACCTGCTGCAATCAGCATCATCAGAGTTAGCGCGGAACCCGGATCGCCGTAGCCCGACAACGAATCAAACGGCGATATCCAGGCCGCCAGCGTTTGTAATCCCACCCAGTAAAAATATTGCCACTGTGGAATAAAAGTTAATGCCAACACCACGCAGCCAACCAGCAACGGTCCCTGCCAGGCAGCACTGAAGGAACTAAAAACCTGAAACGGACGGCCCTGCTCACTGTTCCAGAAAGCAATGCCAGCCACCAGCAAGGCCGGAGCCCAATGCCCTGATAACTGCAATGGCAGCAACCAGGGTTCGAGCTGCGCCCCCGCCAGTGGTAATGAATAAAAACCCATGGAATAGGCAAGCACGGTGAAAAATGCGTAGCCCGCCAGCAATCCACATACGGTCAGAAAACCCACCAGTATCCACCAGTGCCTGAAGCGATAGTCCAACGGACCCGGGTGGTGTTTTACCTTGTTGATTAATGCCAGCAAATCATCCTGCGATCCGGCATTCTCAACGTCGTTAGCCAGGGCTGAAATATTCTGCCCGACTTCAAGGTTGTGCATATCAAAATCCAACTTCATTAATGACCTGATACATTTTAGTCAGGAATAAAAATAACGATGGGATAATGCACCAAAACCTGACCATCTGAACAGTCAAACAGACACAAAAAAGCCCCGGTTGGATTACAGCCAGGGCTTCTTCAGGTGCTGGTCAGATATCAGCTATCTCAGATCTCAACGACATCAAATGGTACCAGCGGATTTACGTCCGCGTCGTAGTCGATACCTTCGATACCAAAGCCAAACAGTTTCAGGAACTCGTCTTTGTATTCCTGATAGTCGGTTAACTCACGCAGGTTGTCGTCGGTCAGAGTTGGCCACAGCGCTTTGCAGTGGGTCTGAACATCTTCACGTAATTCCCAGTCATCCAGACGCAGACGGTTATTGTCGTCCACTTCCGGCGCAGCGCCGTCAGTACGGAATAAACGCTCGCGGAACATACGGTTGATCTGTTCGATACAGCCTTCATGAATACCCAGCTCGCGCATTTTCTTAAACGACATAGCGATGTACAGCGGCATCACCGGAATCGCTGAACTGGCCTGGGTCACCACACTCTTCAGTACTGCAACGTTGGACGAACCACCGATCTTTTTCATCTCGGCATCAATCGCATGAGCGGCACGATCCAGATCTTTTTTCGCTTCACCTAAAGCACCGTTCCAGTAGATCGGCCAGGTGATTTCGGTACCGATATAGCTATAGGCGACGGTCTTACAACCTTCCGCCAGTACACCAGCTTCTGCCAGGGCTGACATCCACAGTTCCCAATCCTGACCGCCCATGACGGTTACGGTATCCGCAATTTCTTGCTCGGAAGCCGGTTCTACTTCGGCTTCGAACAGGGTGTCTTTGTTGGTGTCGACGGCGGTGGCTTTGTACACATCACCCATTGGCTTCAGCGCCGAGCGAATCACTTCACCGGAATCCGGCAGCTTACGTACCGGGGATGCCAGCGAATACACCACCATATCCACCTGACCCAGATCTTCTTTAATCAGCTCGATGGTTTTGGCTTTGGCTTCGTGGCTGAAGGCATCGCCGTTTAAGCTTTTGGAATAAAGGCCCGCTTCGTGCGCCAGCTTGTCGAACGCCGCCGAGTTGTGCCAACCGGCGGTACCGGCTTTTTTCTCAGTCGCCGGTTTTTCGAAGAACACACCAATGGTGGCGGCACCGGAACCAAATGCTGCGGTGATACGCGAGGCCAGGCCGTAACCACTGGAAGAACCAATCACCAGCACCTTCTTCGGGCCGTTAGCCACTTCGCCCTGGGCTTTGGTGATATTAATCTGTTCCTGAACGTTGGCTTCACAGCCCACAGGATGAGTGGTGGTACAAATAAAACCGCGAATCTTTGGCTTAATAATCATGCTATGTCCTTGTGAAACTAAATTGCTGACACTCATTGGGTAAAAGTGATGGCTGGCAGTGTAACGCCCAGCTGTGACAGTTTTTCATCAATGCGGCCAGCTTATAGCAGACATGAGCCGACGAGAAGTCCAAACAACTGTTCCCGCACGTCAATTGTGGATAGGAACCGGCGATGCGATTTTATCGTTGATCAGTCCGCCCGGTCGCAACGAGTCAGCCGGGCAGCAGTTCTTCCGCAATCACCTTCAGCATAAAGGTCTCACGGTCGATCGACAGACCCTTCTTCGGGCTGCTGGCAATCACGTCTTCGTTATGGGCGATCGCCTCATGGATATTCACCCACACCGGCTTCATGCCGTTGCTGACTTCGTGGGACTCAAACGCGGTATCCCCTAACTCATCATCGATTTCACAGGTAAAACAGTGAGAAATCATATGGATGATATCGGCATCGGATTTATACCAGGGACGGTATTCATCGTAACGCGCATAGTGCTGAACATTACGGATATTCTGCGCACCGGTTTCTTCCTGCAGCTCACGGATTAAGCCCTGAATTTCATCTTCGCCGTCATCGATACCACCGCCGGGCAGGCTGTAGTCGTGATAACGCTCTGTGTATAACAGCAGGATGTCATCACCACGCAGAACGATGGCTCGTGCTGCGTGGCGTTCAATCAGGGTTAACTCGGAGGATTGTGATATATCCGCAGGTGATATCTCTGGGTGGAAAGCGGTTTTCAGCAGGCGCATGGTTCGGGTGTCACGACAATTTAATTAAGCCAAATATTATATTCGTTCGAACATGCCTGAACCAAAGGGCATACAAGTCCTTTATGAAAAACCACAAATTCCATGATGGATCTGACTAGATATCTACCGCTCAAAAGTCGACCAAATTGTCGACTTTGTCCTTGTGCAACTAAGAAGCTCATCTATAGTTTCTTTATCAATAAGTAAAACCTTTGACGTAACCCCTGCACCGGGATGTGCTGCGCCAGCCTCAGATTTACTGTCTCCGCTCCCCCTGTACGTTTACTGCAAAGCTAAGTTAACGAGAAACAATTATGTTAAAGAACAAGGTCATAACGCTGTTCAGCAGCATATTTATTACCATGCTGATCGCTGTCTGGGCATCGGAACACGCGGCAACGTCGAGTCAGGAACTGGCCGCCACAGCGAAGCAGCGCTACCTGTCTTTCCAGCTGGCCGATGAGTTTCGGCACTCGTCGATGAACCTGACACGTCTGGCCCGTACTTACGTATCGACCGGTGATGACCGCTACCGTCAGCAGTACTGGGATATCGTGAAATGGCGTAATGGTGAAATCCCTCGCCCGGCGACGGTAAATAAAGATCTGTACCCGGGTGAAAGCCGCAAGCAGCGCGACATCATGAAAGAGCTGGGCTTTACCGATGCAGAATTTGCTCTGCTGAACGAAGCAAGCAATAACTCCGATGCGCTGATTGCCACCGAAAGTCAGGCAATGGCCATCATCGAAAAAAATCAGATTGTTAATGGTCCTTTTCAACCCCAAGCCGGTGAGAGCTTAAACGCCTTTGCGTTACGCATTCTGTTTGATTCGAATTATCACAACGAAGTCAGCAAAATCATGACGCCGGTAAAACGCTTCTTTAATGAACTCGATAACCGCACCAGCGCTCAGGTTGCCACCGCTCAGCAAGACGCCGAACGCTGGGCAGCCATCGCCACCTGTTTACAATTATTGGTGGCTGCGGCCACCGCATTCGCTGCGTTTCTGGCGGTAAAAATGATCTTCGCTCCGCTGCAGCAGGTGGTGGATGCGATGCAGGATATTGGTCGTGGCAAAGGCAGCTTAAACAGCCGCTTACAGGCTAATGGTCAGAACGAGCTGGCGATTCTGGCAAAAGGCTTCAACCGCTTTGCTGAAAATATTTATCAACTGGTGATAAAAGTGCGCGACACCACTCAGGGGGTCAAAAGCACTTCTGAAACCATGACCTCGATGACCAGTGAAACCCGCACCTCGATTCAGGATCAGCAGCGTATTTTATCCGGTTCCGCCGACGCCATGGCCAGCCTGGTGGATATCTCACAAAACGTTGCCGGTAATGCCTCCAGTGCAGCCGAAGCCACTACCGATGCGGATCAGAAATCCAAGCACGGTTTATCAGTGGTACAAAGTGCGATTAATGGTATTGATCAGTTATCTCAGGATATTGAGCAGGCCTCCGATGCAATTCGCACGGTGGAGAACGATTCCAATACCATCGCCACCATTCTTGATGTGATTCGTGGTATCGCCGACCAGACCAACCTGCTGGCATTAAACGCAGCGATTGAAGCCGCGCGTGCGGGCGAACAGGGTCGAGGTTTTGCCGTGGTTGCCGACGAAGTACGCTCTCTGGCTTCGAAAACTCAGGAATCCACCACCGAAATTCAGACCATGATTGAGCGCCTGCAGGCTGGTGCGGTTTCCGCCGTAAACACCATGCAGTCGAGCACCGACCAGGCCGAGATCTGCGTCAGTAAAGCACGTGAAGCCGGTGATGCACTGAACAGCATTTCGGCCTCCGTTGGCGACATTAATCGTATGAATTCTGATATCGCCAGCGCCGGTCGCCAGCAGATGGATATCATCGGCAATATCAATCAGCAGCTGCAGGATGTGGTGAATCAGGCCGAGAGTATCCAGGCGCATGCGGACCAGGTTTCTGCCAACGCGAACGATATCAGCAGCCAGACCTACACCTTAAATGATCTGGTGGGTCAGTTTAAAACCGACTGATCAAAAACAAAAAGGTCTGGCCGTTTCAGACGGAAAGCTGGCCAGATCAAACCACAGCCACTGTGCTACCGTGACATAGACTGGTGTTATCAGAATAAGAGATAACATCAGGATATCAGCAGCATGAGATCAGTCCGCCCTTTCCGTATCTTCCGCCAGACCAGCGTTATCGCTATTTCACTGGCCATCTTGGCCGGTTGCGATAACAACCAACAGAACTCGGCCAATGTCAGCCTGACTGCTAACAATCCGGCAAGCCACTTTACCCTGGCGGCCAACCAGGCGGTGGCCAGTCGTTTGCCCATTGCAGACCAGCAGGATTTTCGACAAGCCAACCGTGGCTTGATCGCCAAACCTGAATCATTAGAAGTGCGCAACGATCAGGGGGAAATCATCTGGCGTATTGCCGATTACGATTTTGTTCAGGGGGACGCGCCAGCCAGTGTTAACCCAAGTTTATGGCGCCAGGCCAAGCTGAATAACATTCACGGTTTATTCGAAGTACAACCCGGCATTTATCAGCTGCGTGGCTTCGATTTATCCAATATGACGCTGATTGAAGGTAAAAGCGGCTGGATTGTGATTGATCCGCTGACGGCAAAAGAAACCGCCAAGGTAGCGATGGATTTTGCCATGCAGCATCTGAGCGAAAAACCCATCTCTGCGATTTTATTTACCCACAGCCATATCGACCATTTTGGTGGTGTGCTCGGTTTAATCGACCGTGCCGCCAATGAAGATATTCCAATTATTGCCCCGGACGGTTTCCTCGAAGAAGCCACCAGCGAAAATATTATTGCCGGTACCGCCATGAGTCGCCGCGCCAGTTTTATGTACGGTCGTGAGTTAGAGCGCAATGAAACCGGCCACGTGGGTTCCGGGTTAGGCAAAAGCCCGGCATTCGGTACCTTTGGTGTGGTGGAACCGAATACACTGATCAGTAAAACCGGCAGTGAATTAACCATCGACGGTGTGCCTTTTATTTTCCAGTACACCCCGGAATCCGAAGCCCCGGCAGAAATGACTTTTTACCTGCCCAAACACAAAGCCTTTTGTGGTGCTGAATTAGTGTCGCGCAATATGCACAACCTCTACACCTTACGCGGCGCTAAGGTACGCGATGCACGCAAATGGAGTGCGTATATTAATGAAGCCAAGGATTTATTTGCCGACGCCGATACCTATTTTGCCAGCCACCACTGGCCAATCTGGGGGCAGGAAAAAGTACAGACCTTCCTGAGCCAGCAACGCGATACGTATAAATACATTCACGATCAAACCGTGCGTTATTTAAATAATGGGTTAAATGGTGGTGAAATTGCTGAACGTATTCAATTACCAGAAACCTTGGCGACCAACTTCTCCAACCGCGGTTATTACGGCACGTTAAAACACAACAGCCGCGCTGTGTATCAGGCTTATATGGGCTGGTACGACGCCAACCCGGCGCACTTAGACCCACTGCCTGCCAGTCAGAGCGCCAGCCGTTATGTTGAATTGGCCGGAGGTGCGCAAGCCTTATTAACCAACGCACAGAAAAGTGTGGATAACGGCGAATACCGCTGGGCGGCGGAAATCTTAAATCACCTGGTATACGCCCAGCCGGATAATCAGGCAGCCAAAGATTTATTAGCCGAAGCTTATGATCAGTTAGGCTTCCAGGCGGAGTCCGGTCCATGGCGTGATGTGTATTTATCCGCCGCCAAAGAATTACGCCAGGGCACCAGTCAGAACGGTCTGGATATCACTAAAATGAAAGACGTGATGATGCATTCGCCGGTGAGTAACTTTTTCGACTCCATGTCGGTGCGGTTAAAAGCCGAAGATGCAGTGGATAAAAACTGGCGTATTGCCATTAACTTCCCGGACCTGAAAGAAGCGCATTTATTGTGGCTGGAAAATTCAGTAATGCATCACCGCGCGTTGCGAACCAATGATAAAGCCGATGCCACATTAAACGTCGAGCATGAATTATTTGTTGATATGTTATTGGGTGCAGCGGGAATTAAAGAGACGTTATTTTCCGATCGCCTGACCATCGATGGCAGTGCGTTGGATTTAGTGCGCTTTTTTACCTTATTCGAGAAACCGCAGAATAATTTCCCGATTGTAACGCCAGTACAGTTGTAACTTTATCTGCTCTTAAATTCACCGGGCTTTTGCCCGGTCCAGCGCAGAAAGGCCCGGCTGAAGTTACTGCTGTCACTGAAGCCGGCGCGCAACGCAACCTCGCTTATACTCAGCCCCTGCTCCAATAACCGACACGCCAGTTGCTGGCGCACCCGTTGTAAACATTCACGGAAACTGGTGTTTTCATCACTGAGATAACGGCGCAACGAACGCTCACTTAAATCAAACTGTTTCGCCAGATCTTCCAGGCTAGGTTCACCCGCTTCCAACCGCGCCAGAATGCTTTGCTCAACTCTGGCTCGCCATCCCAGCGCCTGTAATTCATGCAGGTATTTTTTCACCAGGGTTTCATTGGTTTCACGTAGTTCGGCGTTACCCATCACCTGGGCATCATTTAATTTCTGTCGGGAAAACCATAAACAATTGGTGCTGGCAGCAAAACGTACCTGATCACTGAAAATCTGTTGCCAGGGCTTGGCACTGCGCGGCTGGCTGCGAATAAGTTCAGCACCAACAATCAGGTTCGATTGCCCGGTTAACTGCCGCGCAAGATTCGCCATGGTGGCAAAAAAGGCTTCCGTCGCCATCGGGCTGATTTCAACTTCCGCTAATGGATCAACGGCAAAACCCAACCGGTCCGGCTGATGCACCAGTCGCACATTCACCGTGTTAGACACCAGCGCATGGTATTCCGCCAGCTTTTCGATAGCCTGCAACATGGTGTCGCAAGTCATCACCACCAGCCCTAAGGCACGAAAATGCATCGGCTGGGCAAAGCGTGAGACTTCAAGGCCAAAAGCCGGATTAGCCGTTGCGGCTTCAGCCAGCTGCCAGAGCTGAGTCATACGCTGAATTTCAACCCGGCCATCAGGGTTTTGTTGCAGTTGCTCGCGGTTAATACCCGCTTGCTGAAATAAAGGCTGGGGATCGATTTGCTGCTGCTCTAATGCCTGAGCAATCGCCAGTGGCCAGGCGGCAATCGTCGAAAACGACTGTGCTCTGGCCATCAGAAATCAGGAATCCTGTTGCCCAGCAGGCTGCTGTGGCAAAGATTGTTTAACCGCCGCCAGCCATTGCTGCAGCGCCTGGTTCTGATACAGCGAGGTTAATTCACGAATGCCGTCATTCGGAGTACGGCGGTAGGTGTATAACAGGAATTCCTGTACTTCGTTTTGCAGAGTTTGCTGCCAGTCTTCCGCCGGTTTCCAGCCCTTCAGTACCGCCTCCAACTGAGCGTAGACGGAAGCACGGGTCAGCAGCATAAATTCAGAAAAGCGCATCGCTTTATCCAGCTCCTGAACCAGCGCTAAACGTGCAGCGCCCGGGGGCTGTGCCCGTAATTTCTGCACATAAGCCTGAAACTCTGCACTGCCCTGATCGGATACCGCACTGCTTTCTTTAGCGCGGGCATCCTGCAGACGGGCGTCGTTCAGTAATTGCTGCAAGGCAGCCAGATCTTCGTCGCTTGCGCTTTCCAGCGCTTGCTGCAGCTGACCTTCAATTAATTGCGGATTCCAGAATTGAGCTACACGACTGGCAACCTGATACTGATATCCCAGCTGCGCCTGTTGCTCGTTCAGCGTTTGTTGCGCCAGATTACGGGCCTGCTGACTTAAACCGGTCAGACCAGACAGTTGCACAATATCGCTGCGCAACAACTGGCGTTGTTCCTGAAGCTGCTGCTCGGCCAATTGTTCAGGTGTTAGCTGCTCTGAAGTTGCTTCAGACGCTTGCTCTGTCACTGGTGAATCAATAACCGCGACATTCTGCTGTGCGTTTACCAGAGACACGGAAGCAGCCAATAAGGCTGCTACCAGAGGTTTAACAATATTCACATTTGCTCCGAATCGAATCACTTAGCGACCCCGGCCTGCGGGTCGTTAAACACGTCTTTATCGATGCCATTATCACTGTTAGCAACGGTGACCGATACCATGGCATCACCGGTGACGTTCACCGCGGTACGAATCATATCGAGAATACGATCCACACCAATAATCAGTGCAATACCTTCAACCGGCAGACCAACCTGCTGCAGCACCATCGCCAGAGTTACCAGACCAACACCCGGTACACCAGCGGTACCGATAGATGCCAGCATGGCTGTAACAATCACCAGCAGGTAATCCGTCATCGCCAGATCCAGACCAAAAGCCTGGGCAATAAAGACGGTGGCAACGCCCTGCATAATCGCTGTTCCATCCATATTGATGGTTGCGCCTAATGGCACAGCAAACGACGCGACACGGTTTTCAACACCGAGGCGCTGCTCAACGGTACGCAAGGTAATAGGCAATGTGGCATTACTGGAAGCCGTGCTGAAAGCAAACAATTGGGTGTTACGCATCTTGTGCATAAAGGTTACCGGCGACAGACCAGTAAAGGTTTTCAGCAGCAGTGGATAGACCACAAACGCATGTACTGCCAACGCACCGACAACCGTCATCATATAAATCGCCAGATCGCCAATGGTACCTAAACCCTGCTTTGCGAACAGGCTGAATAACAGAGCAAACACGCCGTATGGCGCCAGTGACATTAACAGGGTCACCAGCTTCATCAGCACTTCATTCAAGTCGTTGAACGCGGCTCCAATACGATCGCCCACCTCACCGGCACGGCCAATTGCCAGACCAATCAGCAAGGCAAAAACAATCACCTGCAACATTTTGCCTTCAGCCATAGCAGCGATTGGATTGGTTGGGAAAATATCAATCAGAACCTGCTTCAGTGAGGTTTCTGCTGGTGCTTTGTAGTTGGCTTCGGTTTCCAGAGAGACGCCTGCACCTGGTTCAAACAGGGTGGCAAGGAATAACGCCAGAGAGATTGCCATACCTGTGGTCAGAATATACAAACTAATGGTTTTTAAACTCAGCTTACCTAAGCTGCTCTGGTCTTTCAGATGGCAGACACCACACACTAAGGATACAAACACCAGTGGCACCACCAGCACTTTTAAGCTGGCGACAAAAATTTTGCCGAGCACAAAGAACACACCATTGGCGAGAATATCGTCGAGGATATAACGCAGGATTTCATTCAGCGTTTCATCCGCAAGCAGAACCTGAGTGATACTGCCGAGCACCACCGCCAGTAGCATGGCTATCAGAATTCGTTTGGTCAGATTCATATCAGGTTCCTTGTTGGTCTGTTTTTTATTTTTCGACTCTATAGATAACTAACGATTATTTTTCAGCCGCCGGATCAGTGGGCCATCCATGGCCCTTGATCCTACCGCAACATCCTGTTGCTGCTTTGAAAAACAATCATCAGTCATCTATCTCGTAAAGCGTAAGCGAAGATGCCAGAACAAGGCATAAAATTCGCGAGCAAGCGCAGTTTATAAGCCATAAATGAGCATTGGGAGCGAATTTTTAACGCAGTAATGGCGATGCAGCTAGCTTTACAATTATTTCTTCTTTTTCGGCTTCAGGTACTTGGAGATCCCCTGGAACCACATTACCAGAGACAGGTCACCAGAGATGACAATGTTCTTGTCCTGAATACCTTTCATAAATGCATTTTTGTCTTTAGACGTCAGAATGGCCAATCCGGTTTCCGCATCTTTAAAACTAATGGTGAATTTTGGCTCTTTGTGAGCTTTGCCCTTGGTTTTCACCTTGTTGTCTTTGATCACGTACTGGCGAACGATACCAGCGCCTTCAGTTTGCAGCTGAAACGCGAAATCTTTACCTTCCAGTTGCTTCTGGAAGTCCGGGTTGTTTTTAGCGCCTTTTTTCATCAGCAGGCCTAAAGCCCACAATAACAGACGGAACTTAATCATCAGGAGTTTTCCTCAATTACATCGGAATGAGTTGTCGCTCGTTAGCCACCAGGCTGGATAGAGAGTTTCGACATCAGTGGTGGTCGTCAAACACCCGTGATTTTGCCAGAGCAGGCATAGCCTTTAACAGCCCTTCTCGACCTAAACGACGCATATGTTGGCGATTTCTTTCAGGAATTCGCTCTGGTTTGCTGATACTGGCCAGTGCTTCTTCCATTTCGGCTTCGCGAATGATGTGTAATGTCGGGAATGGCGCACGATTGGTGAAGTGACTCATATCGTCATCGTCTTCGCCATCGAACAGGTAATGGGGGTGGAACGTTGCCAGTTGCAACAAGCCTTCGTAACCCATCTGAAACAGCAGGTTGTCGCAGATTTCGACCCAGTTCCAGAACTCATCAAAACTGTCGAGAACGTTTGGGCTAACGAATAAGGCGGTGGGGATGTGTTCGGGATCTGCTTCTGCAACGTGCTGCAGCAGCGTCATAAATTCAGCAGTGACCGTTTCCAGGTCGTCGCTGGCGCTGACTTCAATCAGCATGGTGGAGAAAACCGGATGAGCGAAGGGACAGAGCCCCTCGCCTATCACCAGCTGCTTAACCCATTCACGGGTCAGCAGCTCGGGTTCAGTACTTATTGTACTGCCTCTTTCAGAGCCTTACCGGCTTTGAATGCAGGAACTTTAGCAGCCTTAATAGTGATAGGCTCGCCAGTCTGAGGGTTTTTACCCTGACGCTCTTTACGGTCACGTACTTCAAAAGTACCGAAGCCGATCAGGCTTACAGAATCGCCTTCGCTCAGCGCTTTTGCGATCTGATCAGTAATCGCAGTGATTACTTCAGATGCTTTTTCTTTGCTCAGGTCAGCTTGTTCTGCGATGGCGGCTGCCAGTTCTGGTTTACGCATGGATCAAATCCTTATTGTGTTTTGTGTCTAACCCCGCCGGAGCGGAGCATCAATATCAAGTAACGCGAATCTGGCTGCTACGTACATATCACAGCCACACCACTGAGTGCTTTTTAACCACTAATCCTTATGGCATCAACGGTGGTAATTCTTTGTTGAGCGCTACTTTATTCATAACCTTGGCTCCGGTCAAAGCATACCCGAGCAATTGGCCGTCAGAATTGCGAAATTCTGCCTGTACATCGTTACCTTGTACATCAATTGACCAACTTCCTTCGCTGTCAGCGGCGACCGGGGCAACAGCCACAGGAACTACAGGGGTTTTTACCGTTACCGGCATTACGCCATAACTGACCGCAGTTGCTTCACCGTTCAGGGTTTTCGCCAGCGCACGAGCCGACGCCATCAGTGGCAATACGTACAACAGCACACGACCTTCTACCTCGGCACAATCGCCCAGCGCGTAGATATCCGGCTCGCTGGTTTGCAGCTCACGGTTAACCACAACCCCCTGATTCACCTGCAGACCGGCTTTCACCGCCAGATCCAGGCGCGGACGTAAACCAATCGCTGACACCACGATATCAGTTTCGATTGTCTGACCATTGCTCAGGTGCGCAACCAGAGCGTCGCCTTCTTTGCATACGCGGGTAACCAGCGGGCCTAAATGGAAACGAACACCCAAACCTTCCAGACCGTTCTGTACTGCATCCGCGGCTTCAGCCGGTAACAGCGACGGCAGAATGTGCTCACACGGTGCAACCACATCAATCTCGAAACCGCCGGTCGCCATATCGTTCGCGAATTCAGCGCCAATCAGACCAGCACCCATAATCAGAACGCGTTTCTTGCCTTCCGCTGCAGCGCGGAATTTCGCGTAATCTTCCAGATCATTGATGGAGAAGATGCTATCGCCAGCATCACCTTCCATGCGTGGGCTCACCACTTCGGCACCCCAGGCCAGAACCAGCTTGCTGTATTCAATCGGCTCTTCGCCAACAAATACTTTTTTCGCCGCAGCATCGATATTGGTCACACGGGTGTTGGTACGAACCACCAGATTGAACTGCTCCGCCATATCAGCCGCGGATGCCATCGCCAGATCGGCAGCGGTTTTGTTTTTGCCAAAACCGGTGGACAGCATAGGCTTGGAGTAGTTACTGCCATCGTCAGCAGTAATCATCATAATTTCTTGAGTCGGATTCAGTTTGCGCAGTTCCTTAACCAGATTGTATCCGGCCAGACCGCTACCGATCACGATAACAGGTGCATTGCTCATAATGTCTTTCCTGGGAATTTGAAGAGGTGTGGTGAGTAATGCCAGCGCCGGGCGGCACTGGCTTAAGCAGGCTTGAGGATCAGATTTCCACCATTTCGAAATCTTCTTTACCTACGCCACAATCCGGGCAGATAAAGTCATCCGGTACGTCGTCCCACGCCGTACCTGGTGCAATACCTTCTTCCGGTGCGCCTTCGGCTTCATCATAAATCCAGCCACAAACCACGCATTGCCATCTTTTCATTATCTTTATCCCTCTATACATGCCATCAAGGAGGGCGGTAAAACTACGCACCTGAGGCGTTAAAATCAACGGTCTTTTCCGGGCAAATGCTGGGTAAAAAGGCGTCAGCATGGGCCTGATCACTAAAATACTGCGCTTTCCCTTGCGAAAACAGTGCCTTTGGCGCATCCTGCGCGGCGATGAACAGCAACACTCTCAACTCCATTCTGCACCCTCTGGTTCCCGACTGGTCAACCCGCAATCATATGGCGGCTTGCTGCCTGCCTGCGTTCTGGCGTGACTGGTTACTCGACACCGGGTCACTGACCGCCAGACTGTGTCGCCTGGGCAATTTCCGGGTCGAAATTCTGCGTGAGTTTCAGGGCACACCAACCCAACTTGAGCGCCAGCGCTTAGCACTGAGTCATCAGGCCAGAGTCTGGGTACGGGAAGTGGTGTTGAAAGTGGACGATGTGGCGCTGGTATACGCCCGCACCGCGATACCTCAGCAAACCCTGCAAGGCAAAGAAAAACGCCTGCAACATCTGGGCGAAAAGTCGCTCGGCAGCTATTTGTTTCAACAGCCTAATCTGCAACGCCAGCCGCTGGCGGTGTCCCACTGCAATCCCAATCAATTAGGGCTAGAATGGTGCCGCCATTCAGTATTCACCCTCGGCCACAAACCGTTAATGGTATCCGAGGCATTTACTGCCCAATTACACGACTTTGTATAACGGCTAACGCCCATGAATGCTCTGACACAACCGTTGCGCCAGCAACTGGATCGCCATTTGCCACGCTGGTTTGACTGGGTACAACTAACCCGCATCGATAAACCGGTTGGCTCCTATCTGCTGTTATGGCCAACTTTGTGGGCATTGTGGGTAGCCGGAGACGGGCAACCAGACTTCGCTAATGTGCTGATTTTTGTCCTTGGTGTTTTTCTGATGCGCTCCGCCGGTTGTGTCATCAACGACTTTGCTGATCGTAAAATTGATGGCCATGTTAAGCGTACCAACGGTCGCCCTCTGGCCACCGGCAAAATTACAGCGAAAGAAGCACTGATCACCTTTGCCGTATTAATTCTGCTGGCGTTTGTGCTGGTGTTGTTCACCAACCAATTCACGGTATTGCTGTCATTCGGTGGCCTGGCTTTAGCCTCGCTCTACCCTTTTATGAAACGCCATACTCACCTGCCTCAGGTGGTGTTGGGCGCCGCGTTTTCCTGGGCCATCCCTATGGCTTTTGCCGCCCAGAGCAACGAATTACCCGCCGTAGTCTGGCTGCTGTATATGGCTAATTTAAGCTGGACGGTGGCTTACGATACGGTATATGCCATGGTCGATCGTGATGACGATCTGAAAATCGGAGTGAAATCCACCGCAGTGTTGTTTGGCGACCTGGATATCGCCATGGTTGCGATACTGAAAGGTCTGGCGGTATTTGCATTACTGCTGGCTGGCAGTCAATTAGAAATGAGCTGGCCGTATTATGTATGCCTGCTGGGAGGTGCTGTATTTATGGCCTGGCAGGTATGGAGCATCCGCTCGCGCGAGCGTGATATTTGCTTCGCAATCTTCCGTCAGAGCCACTGGTTTGGCCTGATTATCTGGATCGGTTTTGTCGCCCACTATCTGCTGAAATAACCGTCAGCAGATACCCGCTTTGCCCACCCAATAAGACAGTATTGTTGCGAAAATAGTAAGTAATAACGCCCCTGTCACATGCTTGTAACATTACCCCAGTGTAATACCGCCGCATTATCGATTATTACACTTGCGTGACCAAGACTATGAGCAAAGCAGGTAAAACCGTACTGATCGTCGATGACGAAGCACCTATTCGTGAGATGATTGCAGTAGCACTGGAAATGGCTGGTTATGAATGCCTGGAAGCAGCGACCGCTCAGGAAGCCCATGCACACGTTGTTGACCAGAAACCCGACATGATTCTGCTGGACTGGATGTTACCCGGTACCAGTGGCGTTGAATTCGCCCGTCGCCTGAAGCGCGAAGAGCTGACCGCTGAACTGCCGATTATTATGCTGACCGCCAAAGGCGAAGAAGATAATAAAGTGCAGGGACTGGAAGCCGGCGCCGATGATTACATCACCAAACCTTTCTCACCACGTGAGCTGGTTGCCCGTCTGAAAGCGGTGTTACGTCGTGCCACGCCTCAGGGTATCGAAGAGCCGATCGAAGTCGGTGGCCTGGTGCTGGATCCGGTTTGTCACCGCGTAATGTCTCATGAAGATCCAATTGATATTGGCCCGACTGAATATCGTTTGCTGCAATTCTTTATGACCCACCAGGAACGTGCCTACTCGCGCGCTCAACTGCTCGATCAGGTCTGGGGCGGCAACGTTTACGTTGAAGAGCGCACTGTCGATGTTCATATTCGTCGCTTACGTAAAGCTCTGGGTGATGCCCATGATCACCTGATCCAGACTGTACGTGGCACCGGTTACCGCTTCTCCACCAAAGCGTCATAACGCATTATGAATCCGGTATGGCGCAGGGAGCTGCGCCGTATATTGCTGTTGCTGGCCACCGCCCTCGGCGTTGGTTATCACTTCAATCAGATGGAACTGGCCTTCGCCATCACCTGCAGCGTTTATATCATCTGGCAGTGGCTGCAACTGTATCGCCTGCAGAAATGGCTGCAGCAGGAGCAAGCCGGCCAATTGCCCTCCACCATCGGAATCTGGGGCGGCATCTTCCGCGAGACCCAACGCCTGCAGCAACGCAGCCAGAAACATCAGCAACGCCTGCAAGCCATAATTAACCGCATTCAGGACTCGACCGCAGCGCTACAGGATGCCGTATTGATGGTCGACAGTCAGGGCAACCTGGAATGGTGGAACCGCGCGGCGGGAGATTTTCTCGGGTTACAGGCGCCGGTGGATGTTGGTCAACCAATCACCAACTTAATTCGTAACCCGTTGTTTAAAGACTACTTCGATGGTGTTCATTACGACGAGCCATTGTCCATTCCATCGCCGGTTAATCCACAACTGCAGCTGCAATTTAATATCACCTTATTTGGCCGCAAAGACCGCCTGATGCTGGTACATGACATAACCCGGCTGAAACAGCTGGAGGAGATGCGTAAAGACTTCGTTGCCAATGTCAGTCATGAGTTACGAACACCACTGACGGTAGTGTCAGGTTACATCGAAACAATGGATATGGCGGCTGAGAGTTTGCCACCCCGCTGGGGACGCATGATTTCGCAAATGAGCCAGCAAAGCCGACGCATGGAAAATCTGATTACCGACTTACTGATGCTGTCGCGGCTGGAAACCAGCCACCAGCAACAGCCAGATCAGGTAGCCATTACGCCGATGTTGCAGTGTATTGCTGCTGACGCCCGGGCTTTGAGTGGTGAACGTGAGCATCACATCACCCTGGATATCCAAAGCGACGACCAGATCAAAGGTTATGAAGATGAGCTGCGCAGTGCCTTCTCGAACCTGGTATTTAACGCGGTAAAATACACCCAGGACGGCGGTAACATCCGGATTCGCTGGTTCCATAACGATGACGGAGCCTGGTTCTGCGTCAAAGACGATGGCCCCGGTATCGACCAGCATCATATTCCGCGTTTAACCGAGCGCTTCTATCGCGCAGACCCCAGCCGCAATAACCAAACCGGGGGCACCGGCTTAGGGCTGGCGATTGTTAAGCACGTATTGTTGCGTCATCAGGCAGAACTGGAGATTCACAGCGAATTGGGTCAAGGCAGCGAATTCTGCGGCCATTTCCCGGCTGATCGTTGTGAGTATGGACCGCTGGTGAAAGAGCAGAATCCGGGGTTATTAAAGGAAGATATTTCTGAAGATTGCTGCGAAGGCCGATGCTGAACGACTTCAGCTAAACCGGCCTGCCGCTGACGGGATCATCGGGTTTCAGCGTACGCTGGCGATGTATTTCGAGAGTGTTGCCATCTTATCCGGATCATCGTCAACGTAGCGAATCAGCATCTGAATCGTTTCTGCATCCGCATGGGGTTCCTGAGCCTGCATCATACGTACATAACCATTAATGCGGGCCACTTCACCACCTTCTTTGTCGACGATATCGAGTACCACTTGTTCCAGCAGCGCAGGCAGGCTGCCTTCACGACGGAACACCCCTAGCATTTCCTGCAGATTAATATCCTTAATCACCAGCTTGGCAGTACCACCAGAACCAAAGCGCACACTGACAATCCCTTTGACCCGCGCTGCCGGCTTTTTACTGGCCTTCGCTGGCGCCGATTCATCCACCACCTTGGCTGATTTGGTATTGCCCATCAGCACTGATGCACCGCCCATATCCTGGGCTGCGGCTGGTTTTGCTTCTTTGGGATTGGGTTTGGCAGTGGCTGCTGCCAGAACATTGGCCGAATCACCACCCAAACCGGTCGCATGCTGACGTGCATCTTGGTTGGGCTTGATCTTCAGGTGTTTGAATACCAGCTTGCTCAGCTTGGCGACAAAATTCTCGCGAGTGAAGGGTTTGCCGATGTATTCCGACACCCCGGCTTCCACCGCTTTAATAACATGATCACGTTCACCCCGGCTGGTGATCATCATAAACGGGACTTTCTTGTAACGCTCATCGGCACGCATCCATTGCAGTACCTCGATGCCCGAACATTCAGGCATCTCCCAGTCACATAACACCAGGTTTATGTCCTGTGCATTCATGATGCTGATGGCCTTACGACCATCAATGGCTTCGAATAACTCGCAGCCAGGGTAGGTTTCTTTTACGGCTTTTTTTACCAGGTCACGGATAAACGCCGCATCATCCACGACCAGAATTTTCAGTTTTGCCATCAGTCAGCCTGAGAGGATCAGTATTACTGTCAGCATAGTTCACTGAGTCATCTTTGCCTGATTTATCAGCAATTGGGTTACTAAGCGGCATCTGCTCCATCCGCAGTAAGGTTGCACCAATCACCGCAGCAGGCATGACAAACCAGTTAAGCACCGGCACCATCATTAACAGGGCAACGGTTGCACCAAAGCCCAGTACCGTAAGCGGTTGAGTGGCCAGCGCAGCACGCATGTCAGCAAAGCTACGAACATGGTTATCAAACGAGTAATCAATGTATTGCAGCGCCACAATCCAGCTGCCGAACCAGAACCACAAAAACGGGCTGGCGAGATTCAGCCCGGGGATAAAGCTCAGAATTAACAATCCCAGATAGCGCGGCAGGATGTATTTCAGCTTGGTCCACTCACGAGCAAATGTGCGTTTTACAATACTGGCCACACTTTCATCGGCAATCTGCACACCCCGCTGGCGCTCCACTTTCTCACTCAGCATGCCATTAAACGGACTGGCGATGGTCACCAGGATAGCGCTGAAAAAGTAGGCAAAAATTAATAACAGGGTGATGACCGCCAGCGGCATAACAATCCAGTAGAGCCACTCCAGCCAGGATGGCAAATAACCGACAACGCCTTCAATCGCACTGTTGAGCCAGCGAATACCGGAATAGCTCAGCGCCGAAACCAGCAATGCGTTAATCAGGATTGGCAGTGCAACAAAGCGTCGCAGACCCGGCTGACCAATGTTTTTTACGCCTTGCCAGACATATCCCCAACCCAGCAGTGGATTACCTTTCATCTGTTAATTCCTTTGTTGTTGCGAACCTGGATAACGTGGCTTTTGTATCAGTGAACAGATGCAACGCAGCCACAACGTGCATCAATCGCGCGGCTTTTATACAATGCGTGCCCCGCAAATACTACACCCGTCATTTTCAGCCGGAGATATTGCCGCATGACACCCGAACGCCTGCAACGAATTCAGGAAACCCTGGCCAAGCGTCAACCGGATCTGACCGTATTAACCGATGAGGTGTATAAGCCCCATAATCTCGCAGCCATCGCCCGTACCTGTGATGCGGTAGGGATTCCGGAAGTGCACTGCGTTTGGCCACACGATGAGTTTCGTCTGAAAACAGCAGCGCTGGCCGGGTCGGATTCCTGGATTGAGAAGCACACACACCCTGATATTGAATCGGCTATTAAAGGCTTTCAGGCCAAGGGCTATAAAGTGTGTGCCGCTCATCTGAGTGATGAAGCGATGAACTATCGCGAATATGACTTTACTCAGCCAACCGTTCTGATGATGGGCACAGAAAAAGAAGGCATCAGCGATACCGCAGCTGAGCTTGCAGATCACCATCTGATTATCCCGATGCAGGGCATGGTTGAGTCGTTTAACGTGTCGGTTGCTGCTGCCATTATTCTTACCGAAGCTCAGCATCAACGTCAGAAAGCCGGTTTATACGACGAGCGTCGCCTTGATGATGAGACTTACAACCGCCTGATGTTTGAGTGGTGTCGTCCGGTCGAGCTGAAGCTGTGCAAGAAATACAATCTGCCGTATCCGCCTTTACGTGAGGATGGTGAACTGGCCGACCCACAAGCATTTTCCAGGCTGATTAACTCGCCGGAATTTCAGCAAAAGAAAAAGTAGCAACGCAAAATGAGTTGTCAGCGACGTATAGGAATACCTGCGTCGCTATAAACGCTCAAAGCCAAAGCGGTATTCACCCGTCGGCCATACCATCTGCGCCAGAATGGATCTCTGATAACGGAAGTCCATGCGCCAGAAATCACAAAACTCAGACTTCAATGCCGTAGAAACCTGCGCGCCAAGTAACGCCGCCTTTAAAGCCTTAGGTGGCAACCGCAATAAGCCCTGCTGACGGCCATCCAGATCGATAAACTTGTCCAGCTGATCTTTCTGTAGCAACAAGCGATATTGCTGTAACGGCGCCTGATCCATTGGTGCCGACATCAATCGCTCGCTGTAACGGGCGGGCTGATCATCACGATAACTAACCGGCAAAATCTGCGCTTCCAGCTGAGTACGATCAATCGCCAGCCAGATTGCTCCATAGCCATTGTGATTATGCTGCCAACTGAGACTCTGGTAGGGCTGTGAGTAAAACGATTGCTGCAGCCAGACAGATGGGTCTGGCTGCTTAGCCTGCTGTTGCAGATCACTCGTTTTACGTATTGCCGCTTCGATCTCGCGACGTTTAGACTGCGCCTGCTGCAGGAACTGATCGAAGTTCAGCAGCCCCTTCAATGAATCCGGCAACTTGCCGAATTCCCGCTCCATATGAGCCAGGTATTCTTTTTCGCTGACCTGGGTCCGGACTTGCGGCGCAGGTTGTAACAACCATGGGGCATAGTCCACCGATAGTGGCTGAAGCGGTAAAAAACCGCGCTTCAGCAACGGTATCGCCTCAGCCCCAAGTGCTAAGTAGATCCACTGTGGTAGTAACACTTTAGGTTGTAATGCTTCTGCCATAGAACACCCTGCAGACTTTCTCCCAACTGCGTGTGCGATATATCTCACAAGGTAGTGCGACATATCGATAAAAGTACTTCGTCAATTTGCTGGTTTCGACCGAGAAATATCGTCAAACCCTTGTTTTTAAAGGCTTTTATGCAACAGTAAATTTCGGAACACTTTCACAGTATAGAGAAATTGTCCTTTCCCGCTGCCCTCAATTTGCTATCTTTTATCTCGCAGGACGCAACGCCGACAAGGAGTTGGCTGATCAGGATGATCACACGGAAGGTTGAAGCGGAGCTTCACAAGGACCCGGGGCAGGAGCTCCAAATGGATCCGAGGCAGGAGCCTCAACCGGACACGGCAATGATTGCCGCATGGAAGATCAGCAGGATGCTGTAAGGAAGAATGGAACCCAGCCGGGATGGCTGTACTGAAGGATCAGGCGCAACGGATTGCGGACATGGAATGAGCGCTGGGAAGCGCAGGGACGATCAAACGCTAGGGAAGCAGTCAGGGAATGATCAACCGCTAAGGTAAGGCGGCAGGGAAGATCTTAAACCAGGACGGTTTTAGGGTGCTGTGGCGGCCGGACAGGATGTCCGCGCCGCCCGATTTATTTTCAGGCCCTGGTATTTCTTTTATCTTCTACCAACATTTATCCCCCACCGACAAACGCTCTGTTTTTACACCTTCTTCTGTTTTTGCGCTAACAAAGCAATTGCAATAAAAGCCGTGATAACAAGCAACAACATCTGCCAACCGGGCAAGCCACGTAAGAAACCCTCCAGTACCGGGGTTAACCATACCGCGATGGCTCCATACCCCAGAGTACACAGGGCAATAAATGCCACCAGCCTCAGCCACAGCGGCTGCCGCTTTACTAAAAAACGTAACAGTTCATTAATGTGATCACCAAAAATGACCAACGCTGTGGCAATCATCGCCACCGCAATATCGTCAATATGAGGTCGCAGCTGGCCAACCAGCCAGTTCACTAACTCCATAAACTGTACCTGAATCAACTAGTTAGCTGAAAAGGCTAGTCATCAACCGGTAGATAAGCGAGGCGGCGTTACGAAACGCTACGCAAAGCAAACCAATTGCAATGGTGATTCCGCAACGATATGCCATTCTGAATACCGTATTCAGAAATGAGACAGACTGGCTATGAAACGGAACAATCCAGGCTCTGCCCTGCCCGGCGACCCACGCCAGCGGTTAGGACAACTACTGCTGAAGCAGCAGCTGATTGATCAGACCCAATTGCGCCAGGCGCTCGATTGCCAGCGTCAGAGTGATCAGAGGCTGGGGGAAATTCTCGTTAAGCTTGGCTACATCTCACAACAAACTCTGAAACGCACTCTGAGCAAACAACGCTGGTTACGCCCATGCGCGGCTTGTTTTGCACTGATGAGTCCTTTCTCCGATTGTTTTGCCAGCGATGACCCACATGCCGATATCCAGCCATGGTCGCAGACCAGTCACTGGAGCTATTCCGCCTACGAGCGCGTTGGTGCTTCATCTTCATCCCAAGACATTATGAAATTTGCAGCCGAAGCGGCGTGGGATATTTATCAGGGAGAACCCCAGAAAGGCGAATGGCGCTACTCATTAAGTGTGCCGCAACAGGACAGTTACAGCCTTGAACTAACGATGCGCTTCTGAATAACAGGCATAAAAAAGCCCGTACATTGTACGGGCTTTTTAATATGGTGCCACCAAGAGTCGAATGTACTCCTGAGGGTACTATTCAAACTGGGCTTATAGTTATTACCGGGGAATAAATACCCCCAAATATACCCCCAATTTGAAAAGTGACCCGGAGAATCCGATATGAATGAGCAACAAAAATCCAATGACTTAGCAAAGCCTGACTGCTACACCATCCAACTAACAGTTGAATACCTACCCGGCATGAAGTTAATAAGTCATGCTTCCATCGAGTTCAGCGATGAGGATATTGCCCGCAAATCGCTGGCCCACATACAAAAGAAATACCCAGAAGCACAACTCAGTAGTCAGGCCTGGTTAGACGACAGTGACGAGCTGAATGCCTGGAGAGACGAAACAAAGCGACGTACCGACTTAATCAGAGAGCAGCTTGATGCTCTGACACCAAAGGATACATAGGCTCTCATTCATCTGACTCACCTCGATCAGGCTGCGGCAAACTTTCTCTATCTCGATGCAGGCTCTGCTTCCAGTAGCCTGCTGTTGTGGCTCGTATGGCCAGGGCTGGCTGGTGGCCACACTATTCGTCATGCCTGAAACAGGCAAAGGTGGGGGCGGGTCAAAAGTTCAGAGTTTCAGGTACAGAGACCGTTGGCCTCAGTCGAATTTTCACACCCGCGAAATTAAATTTTTTATGGGTCCTTAGGCTCTTGAAAAAGAAATCTTAATACAGTGATAAACAAGCCTAATACTGTTGCAGTTGTAGTCGTCAAAAGGGTGACAAGGACGGTATCAGACAACTCAAATGGTAAGCAGCGAACACCAGAAGCAACTGTAATTGCAGTCACTGCAGCCAGCCAGCTCAAACTTAACCAGAAAATTTTAGAAGCGTAACTAACTCGCTGCTTATGCTCTTTCTTCCGCTGCTTCAACCGCTGCTTAGCACTAGCTAACTCATTGTCTTTAATTGCCTGCTGGTATGCTTTTTCCTGAAGCTCAAGGTCTTCGTACTCTTGACGAGTTAAATTATCAGGCTTGTTACTTGAGTCAGAAGGCGGGGATAGATTGAGTATAAGGTCTTTTAAACCTTCGATGCCTCCCCCGCTGAATAGGTTCTTTTGCTCAGAACCACTGCTTCCTTGCTCACTCATTGATATGGCTTACTCTACTCTTGTTGCAGCACCGATGAGGGCTTGTGCTTGCGCGAGCTCCATTTTGAAATGATTCCGAATAATTTCTATATCGATATCAGTATTCCTTGGAATATTACCGCCATGAGTATCAACGGTAATTTTCCATGGTGTATTCTCTTCATGCGTCATATTTGACAGCGCAACACCAGTAAATCGGCCATATTGGCTCCAAATCCAATTCAACAGAGGCATCACTGCACTTCTTTCACTTGAAGAGAGTAGCTTCGGCTGCCAGGATGGAATTCCATTACTGCACATCGCAGGTGCAAGTAGGTACTGAGAAATAGAGCTGTTACCGAACATTTTTGCAGCATGATAGATACTGCCAACGACCGGCCCATATTGCCAAGCTTCTACCTGCTCATCAATTAACGACTCATCTGATACTGCCAAATTCCATCCATGTGCGAAGTAAACCAGCTTTTGAAGCTTCATTGGCGTAAGGTCTGTGCAACCATTTTCCTTCCCCAAATCAATGAAAGCATTTGCGATAGCTATTGCGCTGATTGCCATTTTGCCCCCTCAATTTAGTTAATGGTAGAAGCGATACTGGTTATATAGACAGTATTGTTGTGTTCACTAGTATCGTATAGGACGTCCTAGGACGCAAATATTATTCAATTATGAATAAACGACGGGCCAGGATTTAACCAGAAATTATCATTTTCATAGCCATATCATTCAGCGCTCTTCCGTCATAAAGCATCGACTATTTTAAGTTTTTCGGCCTTCCACCAGCTGCTGAGCAAACCGATTATTTTGGTGCTCATGTCGCTGGCTGATGTCTGACTGAATGCTCCTACAACAGAGTAGTTTGCAGTTTTTCCAACTGATTAAATAACCAGTCTTCCGGCAAAGTGCTCGCCAACTGCTGGATAAGCTCATCAGGCACTAACCATTCACCTGACCGGCACTGATACCGGTATTCGCTTTTGAGAGATGGCCCTGAATTATCCACAACACAGCGTACGACCGAACCGCCTCTACTGCTGTTATCTGCTCTCAACTTTTCTGAACTATTCTCATCTGCTCTGATGTTATCTGTTCTAATCTCTTCTTCTCTTATCTGTCCTGACCTGGTCATGACGGGGTCAGGATTCGTCATGACCTTGGGCTTTGCCGCAGTTTCGTGGCCGTGCTCCAATCGCAGTGCATCGACAAAATTACGCATGCTGTGGTTGCACTGGGACTTATCAAATCGCTTAGCCAGCTGGTGGCAGACCAAACAGGAATCCGGACCAACCTGCAGTAAATTCAGCTCCACCATGTAGCCAGTTATTTCAGATATGTCGTTTTCCCCCATATCACAATCAAGCGCCAGAGTTTCTATATCATCTTCAAGCGCCAGGCTGGTATTGCCTGGCTCACACTCGGTCATAATGCGTTCAAGTATGTACCAGTACACGCCTACTGCAGCCATACCGTGACGCCTGCGCAGTTTCTTCAGCTTGGCATCCTGACTGGCATTACTTTCGTGTTTGAACCACTTCATGCGGCCGCCCTCCTGCCTTTGTCAGAACGTTCTGCCAGTCGTTGCTGGTGGCGCTCAGCTGCTCCGGAGTCATTCAGGTAATAACGAGCATGAAAACCGCCCTCGTGTGGCTCTTGCTGCGTGGTAATCGATATTCCGGCCTTTTTCAGCGTATGGATAACGGCAGCTAAACGCCAGCAGCCACAGTGTGCCATTGCATCACCGGGTGTCATGCTCCGATGCTTAATCAGATACGCTAAAACCAGTTCCAGCTTAGTTGGTTGGTGTTTATACTGAGCCTTGTCAGGACAGGACACGGCAGCAGCATCTTTCGGGGTGTTGCTGTTTTTCTTCATGCTCTCCCCCTTATGCAGCCTGGTACTGCTCAGCTTCTTTTGCTTTCTGCTGGATCCACTGCGTAACCAGTGACTCAGGCCAACCAACAGAGCGGCTATTAGGCCCACCCAGTTTAATAGGACGCGGAAATTCACCGGCCGCCATGCGGTCGTAAAGGGTTGTGCGGGATAAGCCCACCAGCTTTTGAACTTCTGGAAGACGTAAGATTCGCTCGGTCATTTTGGATGCTCCATGTACGTTATCGGACGTTGCAGGAGCTATTGAACTGTTTCAGAAAAGCAGAGAACAGGAAGTAAACTTCGTTTTTTATTAGGTTTACTTTCCAGCTTTTAAGTGAGGGTAATAAACCCCCTCGAAAGACTTTTTACTTTGGTCATCAGCTTCGATGTTTTCAGCCATTGTTAAAACTTGATCGAGTTTTAAATCCAATGCGAATACTCCCGTTGCCAGCTGGCACACTATACTCGGCCAGTCGTTGGTTACTGGTTTTATTAAGGCCGACAAAGAGCGAACAAAGTATGACCTGTTTGCATATATTGAGTTTGGCTTGAGAGGGGTTACTCCCTGCTTATATGAAGTCGTGAGCAGTGATTGAATCATAGTCTCAATTGAATCATGAGGTAGGAGAGCAGCTTCAATACCCTCATTATTCAGAGCTTCCTCTGAGACCTGCTCAATCATAAATGCTGACTGCAGCCCCGTAATACGCTCAGCTTCTGCTTCGCCAAATTTTCCCCACCATTGCATGTATTGATCTGGAGTATTTCTTACCAAACCTTGTAAAACTTCCAGTTGCTTCAGCACAGTCTCACGCCACTTAATAGCCTCATTGGGAGTTGAAGCTGTTTGGTAAGTTAAGGCCCCACGCACCGCCCATGATAAGTAGTGCTGACCTTTCAGAGGGTCATCACACCACCATGACTCAGCAGCTTTCCATGCTTGGGCAGTTTCTGGCGCTGAAGCCGAAAGAATGACGCGTTCAACCCATTCTTTAGAGCCGATAACAGGCCATTTCATTACTTGGCTTGCCCAGCTTTCGATGTGCTCCCTAAGCTCAGACCGGATACAATCAAGCACTTACAGAACTCCTGAATTCACCCGAAACCACATTACCCGCCACAGTCTGGCGCTTCAGGCTATCCAGGTAGTCCGCCCAGCGTTGCATCATGTCGATACGCTCCGGCAGGTGCTTCGTCCGGTTGTACGCATTACCCAGGGCATCTTTCACTTTGTGGGCTAACTGATGCTCGATCCACTCAATACGCAAGCCCAGCTGCTCATCCAACATGGTTCTGGCGCTGGCACGGAAACCGTGGGCGCATTGCTGGTGGCGAGTGTCATACCCCAAGTTCCGCAATGCTTTGTTGAGCGCTTCCCGGGTGATGGCTTTCTCATGGTTACGCTGGTTCGGGAAAACGTATTTACCGTGGCCGGTCAGTGGCTGAATATCGCGGAGCAATGCCTGGGCCTGCTTACACAAAGGCACTATGTGGTCGCCTTCGGTTTGGTTACGTTCCTTTTTCTTTTCGCGCGGAATCGTCCAGAAGCCCTGTTCTAAGTCGATTTCCGACCATTCCATACCACACAGTTCACCAGGGCGCTGAAACAGTAACGGGGCCAATGCCAGCGCCGTACGGATGATATGAGTCCCCTGATACCTCTCAATATCCACCAGCAGCCGACCAAACTCAGCAGGCGTTGTAATCGCCGCCATGTGGCTGACCTTCTGCGGGGGAATGGCACCAACCAGGTCAGAAGCCGGGTTGTGCTCCAGTCGCCCGGTCTGCTTGGCAAAGCGGCATACCTGATTCATTACCTGGCGGGCCTTATGCGCCGTCTCCAATGCGCCACGGTCAACAATACGGTTGAGGCAGCCCACCAGCTCAAAGGTCTGTAGTTCCGCAATTGGACGCTTACCCAGATACGGCAGAATGTCATTTTCTAAGATGGCCCAGATACGTCGAGCGGTAATCGCTGCCCAGGTGGTTGATTGGCGCTCGTGCCATTCCCGGGCAATAGCAGCAAAGCTGTTTTCCGCTTCCAGCTCACGCTTAGCTTTCTGATGCTGGCGATAAAGGCTTGGATCGATGCTGTTAGCCAATTGCTCTTTGGCTTCATCACGCACTTTGCGGGCGTTTGCCAGTGACACTTTAGGGTAGACACCAACGGCCAATAATTTCTCTTTGCCTAACCAGCGGTATTTCATGCGCCAGTATTTGGAGCCATTGGGGTTTACCAGGATGAATAGGCCCCCGGAGTCAGAGACTTTGAACGGCTTTTCACGGGGTTTGAGAGCTTTGATTTTGGTGTCTGTCAGCATGATTTTTCCCGGTTTTCGTCCATGAATTGGGGGTATCTGACAACGGGGTACGAACTTATACCCCCAGAAATACCCCTAAATTGTTCGGATGAGGGGGTATCTTTTCGGACGTTATGGGAACTAAGATATGGCTGAAGCCTAGAAATGACAAGGGCCTCCGTATTTCTACGGAAGCCCTCGGCATTGTATCTGGTGCCGCCACCAAGAGTCGAACTCGGGACCTACTGATTACAAGTCAGTTGCTCTACCAACTGAGCTATAGCGGCTAAGTGGCTGCGAATACTAATGACCAAGTGACCATCCGTCAACCATTTTTTTCGCTAAGTTTATGAAAAACTTCAATTTATCTTCCCTGACCAGCATTCGGGCAAAAGTAGCAGATAGACACTGCAGGGTCTTAATAAAAATGTCACAATTGAATCCGGACTTTTCACGTAAAATCGGGAGCCCTGCATGAGTGGCTACATTCTGGTCGTGGACGACGAACCAGCCATTTCAGAAATGATTTCGACCAGCCTGGAGATGGCTGGCTTTAACGTTAAGTTATCAGCCAATGGGGCTCTGGCGCATCAGATGATCATTAATGATCGTCCCGATCTGGTGCTGCTCGACTGGATGATGCCAATGATGTCAGGCATTGAATTAACCCGTAAGCTGAAGCGTGACGATCGTACCGCGGATATTCCGGTGATTCTGCTGACTGCTCGTGGTGACGAAGATGACCGTATTTCCGGCCTGGATGCCGGTGCCGACGATTATGTGGTGAAGCCGTTTTCTCCACGCGAGTTAATCGCCCGGATCCGCGCAGTACTGCGCCGTACCAATACCAGCGGTGACGGCATGTTAAGCGCGGGAAAAATTGAGCTGGATCGTTCCAGCCAGGGTTGTAACATTGCCGGTAATGACGTTTCTCTTGGTCCTCTCGAGTTTCGTTTACTGGAATTTTTCATGCTACATCCGAATCGCGTATACTCGCGCGCCCAATTGCTAGACCGGGTATGGGGCGGCAACGTTTACGTTGAAGACCGCACAGTGGATGTCCATATCCGTCGCTTACGGAAGGCAATTTCAATCGAAGATCAGGACAAGCTGATTCAAACCGTGCGTGGCGCCGGTTATCGCTTTAGTCCGGATGAATAATAAAGGCGGTTAAGTCCGTCTGTTGTGAGGCTTGAACATTGCACCAATCTGCTTGGCAGGGTGAATTAACCAAAACCGGCGTGGTAATCGCCCTGGGTCTGGCCTCTGGCTGGACGGTGGAACAACCCCTGTATGGTCTGCTTGCCGGCGTCAGTATTGCGCTGGTCATTTCGTTGCGCACGATGGGGGCTCTGTATAAATGGAGCTATCGCCAGGGTGCTGCACCTCAGGACAGTGGTCTGATTGGCTATAGCGTCGACAAACTGATCCGTCGTGAGAAAAACCTCAAAGGAAAACTGGCGCAACAAGCCAAGCAATTGCGTCGTTATAACCAGGGCATCGAGTCGTTACACGACGGTGTTGTGGTTATCGATAAAGAAGGTTACATCACCAACTTTAACGCCGCGGCCAGTCGCTTGCTGGCGTTACGAAAAGAAGATACCGGCCAGCACATCAAAAACCTGATCCGGACGCCACGTTTTATCAAATACTTTGATAAAGGCGATTATTCAGACTCTCTGCAGTTCGACACCTACAACATCACCCAGCTGAGCGTTCAGGTTCAGATCACCCAGTTTGGTATTGATCAGAAGGTCATGCTGATTCGTGACGTCACCGAGCGCAAGCGTGTCGAAACTATGCGTCAGAACTTCATTGCCGATGTTTCCCACGAGCTGCGTACTCCTCTTACGGTTATCACCGGCTATCTGGAAATGTTCAGCGATATGGAATTGCCAAACAGTCTCAGCAAAGCCATGGGGCAGATGAACAGTCAGGGCCAGCGCATGAAAAGTCTGGTAAACGATCTGATCGAATTATCGAAGCTGGAGAGTGCCAACACTGAGCGTGCAGGTGAGCGCCTGAATCTGCAGAATCTGGGACACTCGGTGGTTGACCAGCTGCAGGAATACGGCGAGTCACAAATCCTGTTCCAGTGTGATAAAGAATTTACCATCGACGGCTTTAATGATGAGATGAGTTCGGTGCTGAGCAACCTGATTACCAACGCTGTGAAATACGGTAATGGCAGCGACGTACAGTTCCGTATTGAAGAAAACGACAACGGCATTCGTGTCAGTGTTTCCGATCAGGGTATAGGCATTCCTCCGGAGCACATTACCCGTCTGACAGAACGTTTTTATCGGGTGGATGATTCACGGGAATCAACCGTGGGTGGTTCAGGCCTGGGGCTGGCCATTGTTAAACATGCGCTGGAGCATCACGATACCTGGCTGGAAGTAGAATCGGAGATTGGCAAAGGCAGTACTTTCAGCTTTGTGATTCCTCAGGAGCGGGTTATTCATTAACCCGCCCGGCATCTCTGCTCAGCAATCGCTCCAGACTGCCAGCTCATTTCCACTGGGCTCGGCAAAGTGAAAACGCCTTCCTCCCGGAAACTCAAAAATATCCTTAACAATATGACCACCGGCTTTTTCGATGGTGGCTTTGGTTTGCTCCAGATTCTGACTGTACAGCACAATCAGAGCTGCGCCGTTTTGCGTGCAGGAGCGTAAGCTGGCACGGAAGAAACCACCTTCAATCCCCTGACGAGAGAACGCCATATAATCCGGGCCAAAATTCTGAAACTGCCAGCCAAAGGCATCAACAAAAAAGTCGCGGGTGGCTTTCATGTCGCAAGCAGGAAATTCGACGTAATTAATTTTTTCGTGTTCGTTCATCACAGGAACCTCAATAATCTGGCTCCAATATAGCAAGCGCCCCCGGAATGAGTAGGGGGCGCTGCTGGAACGGTTTGGTGATAACAGGCAACAGACGGTTTCTTTACCTGTGTGTGAGATGATGCTTACATCTGCAGTTCAGCCACGTCCGGGAAACGCTCCTGCCAGCCATCAATCAGTTCAAACTGATCAATATCCCAGGGATGGAAGCCGGTTTTAAAGAAAGGCAGCAGCGCTTTTAAGGTATGACGCATCATGCCGTGTTCCTTATTCCAGAAGAAGTGAAACGCCTGTTTCCATTCTTTCCAGCTTGGCCGATGCTTCTTCGCTTTTAGCAACATGCGCTGATATTTCGCCAGGCGGAATAACAGGCTGCCGACTGCCAGCACCATCACCCGCTTGCGCATAAACTCGTTATTCACAAACTGGCGATACACATCAAAGGCCACGGCTTTATGTTCGATTTCTTCCACTGCGTGCCAGATCAGCATCTTGCGCAGCGTTGGATCAATATTGGCGTAATACTCCGGATTTTCGAGAATCTGTTCAGCCAGAGTTGCGGTAAAGTGTTCCATCGCCACGGTGACAGCCAACTGCCGCTCCGGAGAGAACTTTTTCAGAAACTTCACCCGGCTATCCATTACCGCCACAATTTTATCCACCGGAAAGCCCATACCAACCAGCTTATCGTTCAGGCCTTCATGAGAATGACCGTGATGGGCTTCCTGACCAATAAAGCCGCGGATCTGCTCTTTTAACACCGGATCTTTTACCTGGTCACGGTAATGTCGTACCGAGTGAATAAAAAAGCGTTCACCCTCGGGAAACATCGCCGACAGGGCATAAAAGAAAGTGCTGATCAGCGAGTTGTTTTCGATGGCGTATTCACGCATTGGCTCATCCAGATCAAACGCCATACGACGGGCTTTGATCTCAACCTGGCGCTTATCTTGAGTATCGTTACCAGACATAGTTATCTGCCTTGTGTTGTTATTATGGCAACCAGTGTGGCACAGGGAAGTTACCCTCGCCCGGTCAGATTGCTGCAGCTGCCGGTGATTTTCCATCACAACCACGACACACCTCTTCTGCCCCGTCGCTAAGGGCTTGATTCTTATGAATTTCGGCAGTAGCTTGCGGGCATGACAATAAAAACCATCGGTCGTGGTGACCACTACATATCATCTGACTATCTGATACTGCTGGCAGAAATCGCCTTTGAGCACGGCATTGCGGCTTCTGAGCTGTTTGCTGACACAGGCCTGGATGAGGCCTTGCTGCTGCAGCCAAATACGCCGGTCGGCCATGAGTCCGGGCTGAGCTTTGTCGAACGCTTTTGTCAGCTGACGGATGACATCACCGTTGCGATCGAGTTTGGCAAACGTATGACCCTGTCAAAACACGGTGTTTTGGGTTACGCCGCCCAGTACAGTGAAACCATGGTGGATGCCGGTGATAAAATGACCCGTTTTATGGAAACACGTGCACAGCTGTTCCGGATGGAAAAGGCCTCCGATAATCAGGTACGCAGACTGATTATCACGCCACGTTTCGCCAGCGAAAAAGCGGTGCCCTTTCTGATTCTGGCCTTTCTCACCAGTATCGAGACCATTTGCCGAACTCTGCTGGGGGAGCGAGGGAAATCCACACCAAGTGAAATCCGCATTGCTCTTGGGCAACCTTGCCCGGAACTGGAAAACCAAAACTGGCTGCCTAATTGCCGGATAAAAATCACCGATGAAAATATGTTGCGCTGGCCAGCGGATTCCTTCTTTTCGCAGTTGCCGTTTTTTAATCCACAGATGGAAAGCGTGACTGAGAAGAAGTTGCAGAAAATCCTTTCTCTGGTCAAAGAGCCGGATTCATTAACAGAAAAAGTAGAACAACTGTTACGCCAGGATTTAACCCGACTGCCAACAACAGAAACCATGGCTGAGCGGTTGCATATGTCTGCAGCGACGTTAAATCGTAAGTTAAAAGCGGAAGGCATCAGCTTTCAGCAGGTTAAAGACAAAGTTCGCTTTGAGCAGGCCAAAGAATTATTAAATCAG
Source organism: Bacterioplanoides sp. (assembly GCF_965219715.1). Lineage (GTDB taxonomy): Bacteria > Pseudomonadota > Gammaproteobacteria > Pseudomonadales > Oceanobacteraceae > Bacterioplanoides. Next base: position 3,502,290 of record NZ_OZ244785.1, on the reverse strand, counting down.
GATATTTCACTCGACGCCGTCGCGGCACAACTGGGATACAGCGACGCCAGTAACTTCACCAAGGCCTTTAAAAACTGGGCCGGACAGTCTCCGGCTCAGTATCGAAATAAATAAGTTCTGTCTTATCGATTTGCGAAGTTAAAGCTCACTTCGTGCACCACCTCACCACTTTCATCATTTGGCGTGGTGAACATATCCACCCGGGCATTGGTTTTATCCAACTGAATATGACTGAAGCCCCAAACCATCCCTTTTAACCACAACTCCCGGTATGTTGGGTTATTGGCTTTTTGCCACTGCTGAAACCTCGTATGAATAGCGCGTTGTTTTGCTGCGGCACCAGAAATAATCAACGGCAGTGGTTTCGCCCCTTCTCCTTGCTCGCCCTGGCAAGTATCCAGATGCACCTCCAGGTCATGTTCGTGGCCGGCAAAATACATATCCGCATATTCACACAAAGACGGTAATAACAACCGGCGCAGGACCTTAGCTTCTTCAAACTTACTGCCACCGGATGACCAGATCGTGTGATGTCCCATCACAATCTTCCAATCAGCATCGGAGGCTTTTAACTGATTTTTTAACCACTGCAATTGTTGGTTATCTGCCTCGGTAGGCTTTTCCCAGCTTTCCGGCTGATTCAGCTCATTATGCTGTTTTGGGCTACCATCCGGATTCAGTTGATCATCAAGGACATTTTGTCCTTTTAATAACAGGTTGGTATCAAGAACAAAAAATTCAGCGGTTAAATCACCCTGCTGACGCTTAAAAGTAAAGTAGCCGGGTTGCTGCATGGTGATTTTTGTATCGTGGCGTTGAGCATAATCAACCTGAGCATTTCGCCCAAGGCGCGATGTATTCCAATCATGATTACCTAACGCCGCGTATAACTTAAAGCCTTCAATTCCAGCACCAAGAGACTTATAAGGCTGCTCAAATATCTTATCGAAGCGCTCATCATCGTTTTTGCCATCCGCACCATCCGGGTAGATATTGTCACCCAGCATAATGCCAAACTCACATACCGCCTGCTGACAAAAACGGGTCATGGATTTCGCGGTTGCGTGCAACCCCGTGCGTTCAACAGCAAACTGGCCACCTGGTAATAAGTGCATCGGTGGTGCGACAAAATCTTTTTCCGGGCGATGTTGTTTCAACCACTTCTTTAACTTTTCAGCCTGAAATTTCGCCGGTGTTTGCGGGTTTTTCTGTAGTTTGGGTTTCAGATAATCATAGTGATAACCGCTGTCGCCGAAGGCAAGAAACTGAATTTTATCAACCTGATCATCTCTGAAAGAATTGACCGAGCATGCCGACAGCGAGGCGGCACAAGCCAAGGATAAGAATAAATTGAGCGGCTTCATCACTTTTACACCTGAATTTAAAACTGGTGTTATTGTGAGTGACAGAAGCCAATTGAGGCAGGGTTAATGGAGATCAAGCATTTAAGTCATTTTGCGCCACCCAGTGTACAAATCCAAACCAACTTCTATAATCAGCTTCTGCCAAATTTGGCAGAAGTTGATTATCTCCCTTTCAATTCGCAGGATTTCAGCATGTTTCTCAAGTATGGCGGTCGTAACTTCTACTGCTTTAAAGAAGACTTCGATATCGATTTACGCCTGAATAAAAATTGTCCGAATGAGATCTCACATGGCAGAGATGTGAGCTCGGCTCTCTGCATCAAAGGGGCAAATGCAGCAGGTAAGACAAATGCACTTAAGGCATTGTCATTCCTTCTTGATTTCATCACTAATTCATTTGCTCTAAAGCCTGAAAGTACGATACCTGCAGAATCATTTTTCCATAACAAAAATGATGTATTTCTTTATTGTGAGTTCAGAACCGTTCAAGGGGACTTACGCTATGAAGTCACTTTCAACGGCAGCACTGTTATAAGAGAAAGCCTCAGTAACATTAGTCAGAAAGCAGCTCCTATCTTATTGTTTGAGCGCGCCCAAAATGAGATTTTAACCATTCATGAGTCATTTGAAGAACTGAATGATGTTCCCAATATAAGAAGCAATGCTTCAATCATAAGCATTGCAAACCAATATGAAATTGGTTGTATTGAAGAGATCTATACGACTTTTTATATTCGTGCGATCAGTAATGTAGGTAAAATGGGGTTTCGAGATTTCTCAGATGCCGATGTCCACGAATTTTATAATGTATTTCCTGATGCAGTTGAATTTAGTACCAAGCTTCTTAAAAGGTTCGATACTGGCATTCATAGTTTTGAAATAAAAAGCCAAATAAATGAAGCGGGTACTGAGGTTTACTACCCAGAATTTAAACATGCGACCGAAAGTGGAGTGGAAATTCTCCGATTAAACCAACAATCTAGTGGTACCAAAAGGTTATATATACTACTCGCATACTGCTATTTAGCGCTAAAAAACAAAGATAGCTACTCGTACTTCATCGCCGATGAATTAGATTTACACCTACATTCAAAAGTGCTTGAAGAGATCATCACTCTCTTTGACATGAGTGAAAACACACAATTAATTTTCACCTGTCAGAATGATTTGATAATGGATCAAATGGGAAAATACCGAACGGTATTCATTAATAAGACCGAAAGTGAAAGTTACTCCTATCGTTTAGATGAATTGCCAAGCGATTTATTACGAAATGGCCGGCCCATAACTCCCCATTACCATGCTTCCAAAATAGGCGGAGTACCGAACATTGGCGAATAAAAGGAAAGGCAACTTCTTTGATAAGCACAAAGAAGAAAACAAGGATGTAAACAAAACAGCGTTCGAGCTTTACCCTAAATTTTCATTTGAGTTTGCAGTTAATCATTCTCGTTCACTGGAGAAACTATCGAAAGATGATGCAAGTAATTGTATTAAAAAAATAACTCAGCTCAGCAAACAAACCTGGCGGGAAATTTCTAATCTTCCTCGCAAACAGGGTTTCGAAAAAATACCTAAAACTTCATTCAAATCACTTCCTAGTCCTCCGCATAAGTTCAAGGAATTCAATCAAATAGACGTTTTTAGGTTACCTGCGAAAAGTGGAAGATTGATCGGATACATAGAGGATGAAGTCTTCTATGTTGTGTGGATTGATACAAAGTTCGATATGTATAACCACTAATACAAAAACAAAAAACCCGGCCTGAGCCGGGTTTTTCTGAAGTTCAGTAATTAAGGATTAATTACTTAGCTTCTTTAGCTGCTTTTGCTTCAGCCATTACAGTTTCTGCAATGTTCTGAGGGCAAGGCATGTAGTGGCTGAATTCCATAGAGAACTGACCACGACCAGAAGTGATGGTACGCAGGTGACCAATGTAACCGAACATTTCGGACAGAGGTACGTCAGCTTTAATACGAACGCCAGTTACGCCAGCTTCCTGGTCTTTGATCATGCCGCGACGACGGTTCAGGTCACCGATCACATCACCCACGTTGTCTTCTGGGGTGAATACGTCAACCTTCATGATTGGTTCCAGCAGCTGTGCGCCTGCTTTCGGCATAGACTGACGGAATGCACCTTTTGCAGCGATTTCGAATGCTACTGCAGAGGAGTCAACCGCGTGATAGCCACCGTCGTGTACGTCGATTTCAACGTCTAACACTGGGAAGCCAGCCAGAGGGCCTTCAGCCATCATAGCCTTGAAGCCTTTTTCGATCGCGGGGAAGAATTCCTTAGGAACGTTACCACCAACAACAGATGTGGTGAATACGAAACCAGTACCTGGCTCACCTGGCTTCATGGTGTAGTCGATCTTACCGTACTGACCAGAACCACCAGACTGCTTCTTGTGCGTGTAGCTGTCTTCGATCGGCTGAGTGATAGTCTCACGGTAAGATACCTGAGGCTCACCTACTTCCAGCTCAACGCCGTAAGTACGCTTCAGAATGTCTACTTTAATGTCCAGGTGCAGCTCACCCATACCTTTCAGGATGGTTTCGCCGGAATCTTCGTCAGTTTCAACGCGGAAAGATGGATCTTCTGCAACCAGTTTACCAATCGCAACACCCATCTTATCAACAGCGCCTTTGTCTTTCGGCTTAACTGCGATAGAGATTACTGGCTCTGGGAATACCATGGCTTCCAGAGTACATTCGTGCTTAGGATCACACAGAGTGTGACCAGTCTGTACGTTCTTCATACCAACAACAGCAACGATGTCACCGGCTTGTGCAGAAGTCAGCTCAGACTTGTCGTCTGCCTGCATTTCTACCATACGACCGATACGCTCAGTTTTACCGGTAGCAGAGTTCAGTACGGTATCACCCTTGTTCATTACACCAGAGTAGATACGGATAAAGGTCAGGGCGCCGAAACGGTCGTCCATGATCTTAAACGCCAGAGCACGCAGCGGCTCGTCAGCAGAAACGATTGCGTGCTCGCCAGTTTCGTTACCTTCTTCGTCAGTCAGAGGCTGAGGATCAACTTCGGTTGGCGACGGCAGGTAGTCAACAACTGCGTCCAGAACCAGCTGAACACCTTTGTTTTTGAATGCAGAACCACAGTAAGTTGGGAAGAAGTCCAGCTTACGGGTACCTTCACGGATGCAACGCTTGATGTCGTCCATAGACGGCTCTTCACCTTCTTCCAGGTAAGCCATCATCAGGTCTTCGTCTTGTTCCAGAGCAGTTTCAATCAGCTGCTCGCGGTACATTTCAACGTCGTCCTTCATGTCTTCAGGAACTTCTTTGATTTCGTAGTTCTCTGGCAGACCAGTGTCATCCCATACGAACGCCTGACGGCTCAGCAGGTCAACAACACCTACGAACTCATCTTCTTCACCGATTGGCAGAACCATAACCAGTGGGTTTGCGCCCAGTACTTTCTTAACCTGATCAACAACGCGGTAGAAGTTGGCACCCAGACGGTCCAGCTTGTTCACGAAGATGATACGGGATACTTCAGATTCGTTAGCGTAACGCCAGTTAGTCTCAGACTGAGGCTCAACACCACCAGAACCACAGAATACACCAACACCACCGTCCAGTACTTTCAGAGAACGGTATACTTCAACGGTGAAGTCAACGTGTCCAGGGGTGTCAATAACGTTCAGGCGGTGACCAGCCCATTCACAGGTAACAGCTGCAGACTGAATGGTAATACCACGCTCAGCTTCCTGATCCATGAAGTCAGTAGTGGATTCACCATCGTGAACTTCACCAGTCTTGTGGATCTTACCAGTGAGCTTCAGGATACGCTCAGTTGTAGTGGTCTTACCGGCATCAACGTGAGCGAAGATACCGATATTTCTGTATTTGCTTAAGTCAGTCATATCGTTACTCAAAAAGGTAAGGTCAAAATCGCGCGCCATTCTACAAGGTTTGCTCGCCGAAAGGTACTGTCTTTGTGTGGCAATTTTCATTCGTTATCAACGACCACTTTTAAAGCACCTTTTTGCGCCGGTTTTGTGGCTCAAACTGTGGCTTAACGAGCCCGTTAAAAAGGCGATCTGCTGTTACGCCAATATGACAGTTGACCAAACCTCTCAACAGGGATATTGACTCCCATCTCCAGAACATTAATATTGCCCACTTTATTTCGCCCTGAAACAAGTGTGGAAACCCGATGTGGTCTGACTTGGTTGGGGTTTCAGTTAATACTTATATTGTTTTGAGGGCTGTAATTATGGCTAAGGAAACGTTTGAGCGTTCCAAACCGCACGTAAACGTTGGCACCATCGGTCACGTTGACCATGGTAAAACTACTCTGACTGCTGCACTGACTCGCGTATGCGCGGAAGTATGGGGCGGTGAACTGGTTGCATTCGAAGGTATCGATAACGCACCAGAAGAGCGTGAGCGTGGTATCACTATCTCGACTTCTCACGTTGAATACGAATCCCCAAGCCGTCACTACGCACACGTAGACTGCCCGGGACACGCGGATTATGTTAAGAACATGATCACCGGTGCTGCTCAGATGGACGGCGCTATCCTGGTATGTGGTTCTACTGACGGCCCTATGCCTCAGACTCGTGAGCACATCCTGCTGTCTCGTCAGGTTGGTGTGCCGTACATCGTAGTATTCCTGAACAAAGCTGACCTGCTGGCTGAAGACTGTGGCGGCGCAGACTCTGAAGAATACGCAGAGATGCTGGAACTGGTTGAAATGGAACTGCGTGACCTGCTGTCTGAATACGACTTCCCAGGTGACGACACGCCAATCATCCCAGGTTCTGCTCTGATGGCTCTGAACGGCGAAGACGACAACGAAATGGGTACTACTGCTGTTAAGAAGCTGGTAGAAACTCTGGACGAGTACATCCCAGAGCCAGAGCGTGCGATCGACGGCGATTTCATTATGCCAATCGAAGACGTATTCTCTATTCAGGGTCGTGGTACTGTTGTAACTGGTCGTGTTGAGCGCGGCATCATCAATACTGGTGAAGAAGTTGCGATCGTTGGTATCAAAGAGACCACTACTACTACCTGTACTGGTGTAGAGATGTTCCGTAAGATTCTGGACGAAGGCCGTGCAGGCGAGAACGTTGGTGTTCTGCTGCGTGGTACTAAGCGTGACGAAGTTGAGCGTGGTCAGGTTCTGGCTAAGCCGGGTTCTATCACTCCTCACACCAAGTTCAAGTCTGAAGTATACGTACTGGGTAAAGACGAAGGTGGCCGTCACACGCCATTCTTCAAAGGCTACCGTCCACAGTTCTACTTCCGTACTACTGACGTAACGGGTGCTGTTGAGCTGCCAGAAGGCGTTGAAATGGTAATGCCAGGCGATAACGTAACTCTGGAAGTTACTCTGATCGCTCCGATTGCGATGGACGAAGGTCTGCGTTTCGCAATCCGTGAAGGCGGCCGTACTGTAGGTGCTGGTGTTGTTGCTTCTATCGTTGAGTAATAACAGCTGAGTAAGGCTTAAACGTCTTATTCAAAAAACCCGCTTCGGCGGGTTTTTTTTCGCCCAGAGTTTGGTCGACCGAAAGTACAACACCTTGCTGCTTATATCGAAAAACATTCGGGCTGAGGCGAATGCCTTGAGTAAATGACAGCCACAAAAAAACCCGCGATCCTGATCGGATGGCGGGTTTTTTCTGAGCGGTTTCGATTACTTCTTGAAAGCACCGAAACGCTTCTGGAACTTATCGATACGACCACCGGTATCAACAACTTTCTGCTTACCAGTGTAGAACGGGTGACAAGCAGAGCATACGTCCAGAGACATGGTGCCTGGCTTAGTAGACTTAGTGTTGATGGTGTTACCGCAAGAACAGGTCGCAACCAGCTCTGCGTATTCTGGATGAATTTCGTTTTGCATGACAAACCTCTTAATCTTCATGCCGCCACTGTCAGAACTTCTGTCAGCACCGCACTACTGATTGCTTAGTTAGCGAATAAAATGCCCTTGCATGGGCAATAAGGACGCGCATAATACCAGAGCCAACGTCAGCAGCAAGCCTTTTCATGTCCTTTTTTGTAGTCACCATCGCCCTGCCCGTGCCTCTGCGCCGCAACTTCGACTATTTGCCGGTTTTGGGCGAAAGCCGTGAGCAGTATCAGCCAGGACAACGCATCAAAGCTGAATTCGGCCGCCAATTGCTGACTGGTATTGTGATTGGAACAGCCGATCAAACCGAAGTTCCGGCTAACAAGCTCAAACCCTTACTGGAGCGGCTGGACGACGAACCTCTGGTCGACTCACAAACCCTGACCCTGTGCCAATGGCTGGCCGGTTATTATCATCACAGTCTTGGCGAAGTATTAGAGCTGGCGTTACCAACCATGCTGCGCCGTGGCTGCGATCTGACCGAGGCCGATGAAAAGGTCTGGCTGAAGCAAACGAATACCTCAGAGCCGGAATTGAAAGGCGCCAAGCAACAGTCGTTATGGCAGCTGTTTCAGCAGCAAATGCAATGGGCACATAAAGAGCTGACCTCCCGTGGTTACACCCTGGCACAGCTGAAACGCCTGGCTGAACTGGATCTGATTCAGGAAAGCGAACAACTGCCGTTACCCGCTATTGCCGAACAAAGCTCCCAACCACTGCCTTTAAACAGCGAACAACAAAAAGCGGTCGATCAGATTGGTAGTCACTTGGGGAGCTTTAAACCCTGCTTGCTGGAGGGCGTTACCGGCTCAGGTAAAACCGAAGTTTATCTGCAATTAATTGCCAAAGCGCTGGCTGATAACAAACAGGTGCTGGTACTGGTACCGGAAATTGGCCTGACTCCACAAACCGTTGGCCGCTTCCGTGCTCGTTTTGATGTTCCGGTGGCATTGCTACATTCCGGCTTAAACGATCGCGAACGCCTACAAGGCTGGCGCCAGTGCCAGGAAGGCAAAGCACGCATTCTGATTGGCACCCGCTCGGCAATTTTTACCCCTCTGCCGGATCTGGGGCTGATTATTCTCGACGAAGAACACGACGCCTCATTTAAACAACAGGATGGTTTGCGCTATTCCGCCCGCGACTTTGCACTCGTACGCGGTAGTAAAGCTCAGGTGCCCGTAGTACTGGGCTCCGCAACTCCGGCACTGGAAACCCTGCATAACGCACTCACGGGTAAATATCTGCACCTGAAGTTATTACGTCGTGCCGGCAACGCCAAACCACCAGCAATGAAGCTGCACAGTATCTTGCATCAACCGCTTACCGCCGGTTTTGCCCAACCGGTGCTGGCGAAGATGCAGCAACATCTGCAGAACGGCAAGCAGGTGTTGGTGTTTATTAACCGTCGCGGTTTTGCGCCACTACTCGCCTGCCGTCAGTGCGGCTGGATGGCCGAATGTCGTCGCTGTGATGCACGCTTAACCTTGCATCAACACCCGGCACACCTGCATTGTCATCACTGCGATTTCCAGCAAGGTATTCCCGGCCATTGTCCGAGCTGCCACAGTGCCGATATTGAACCTGTTGGTCAGGGCACGGAAAAAGTCGAACAGCAATTACAGGATCTGTTCACAGGCTTTCCGGTACGCCGGGTAGATCGCGACAGTGTGCGCAGCAAACAGGCCTTTGATGAGCTATTCGACGAAATTCATAACGGCGGTCCCTGCATTCTGGTCGGCACCCAGATGCTGGCCAAAGGCCACCACTTCCCTGATGTCACCATGGTGGTGGTGCTCGACAGCGACTCCGGTCTATTCAGCGCCGATTTCCGTGGTATGGAGCACAGCGCCCAGCTGATTCTGCAGGTTGCAGGTCGTGCCGGGCGAGCGGACTCTCCCGGCGAAGTGTGGATTCAGACTTTGTATGCCGACCACCCACAATTAAATCTGTTATTAGATAGCGGTTATCACGCCCTGGCGCAGTCCATGTTGCAGGAGCGTAATTCGCAACAATTACCACCGTACAGCTTTATGGCGTTATTGCGCAGCGAGTGTGAAGATCGCCATCAAGCGCAACAGCTATTGCAACAAGCACGTGGTTTTATTCAGGAATTTCAGCGCCAGCATCACCAGCAACATGATCGTCAGGGATTACGCCTGGCGCACGAAGGTGTGAATCTGATGGGCCCTTTTCCAGCCATTATGGAACGGCGTGCCGGGCGCTTCCGTCAGCAGCTGCAGATATTCGCCAAAGAACGGGCAGCGTTGCACCGAGTCGCTGCCGCCTTAGTGCAGTTCCTGGAGCAACAGAAAGGCTTTCATAAGGTACGCTGGCATCTGGATATCGACCCACTCGACACGCTTTAAAGTGACGCACTTAAACGCCAAAGAACAGCAACAGCACCCACGTCTGGGGGAGCGTCTATACTAATCGGATCGCATCTTGTGTTCTAGCCGTCAGCCAGAGGCCACTATGGAATATCTCAGCTTCCGCCATGGAAAGCAGCACTACGCTGTACCAATTGCCAGCGTCCGCTTTATCACCGCCGACAATAATCTGCACTGTACCCGCGTTGCGACCGGCAACGGCAATCAACACGATATGGTCGATTTTGATGGCCAGTCCTGTGTGGTGTTGTCTCTGGCGAATTTGCTGGGAGAAGACTCAGCCCAGCGCGCGATGAGCGAACTGATCGAACTATTACGTGCGCGCGAACAGGATCACGTCGACTGGCTTGATGCATTGGAACAAAGCCTGATCAGTGGTGCTGAATTCACCAAAGCCAGAGATCCGGATCTGTGTGCATTTGGCCGCTGGTATAAAAGTTTTCGCAGCGACAATCTGATGCTGCAACAGCTGCTGGAAAAGTTTGATGCACCCCACCGCCGCATTCATGCATTAGCTGACGAATTGCTCGAAATGCGTAATCAGGGTGAAACCGACGCCGCGATTGAAATTCTCAATGAACACAAACGCACAACACTGGTACGTCTGCAGGAGTTGTTCAGTGATGCCCGCAATATGGTCGGTTCCAGCGTTCGCCCGACGGTTATTATGATTCAGAACGACAACGACCAGGTTATTGGTCTTAAAGTGGACGATATTGGTGAAGTCTTCAGTTGTCGAAATGAACAACAAGATCTCAGTGCCGATGAATTTTTACCTGAATTTGCTCAGGCTTGGCTGAAAGACATCGAACTGAGCGAAGGCAAAGCCACCGTGATGCAACTGGATCCTAATCGTTTGATGCATTGACCCACGCTTCGTATCTTCAGGCGCACACTTCCGCAACAAGAGCTGCTAAACTGCAGCTCTTTTTTTGTCTGAGCGAAACTGCAGTGTTATCTCTACGCCCTGACCCGACTTTACGCCCTGACCTGAAAGGGCTGAACCTGAAAAACCCGATTCATTTGCTGGCCTTTGGCCTAGGCTCAGGCCTGCCGAAAACGGCTCCAGGAACCTGGGGAACACTGGCGGCACTGCCGGTATGGCTTATATTTCTGCAGGGAGTGCCCACCTTGCCGTATATCGGCGTATTGCTGGCAGGGTTTGCTCTTGGTGTTGTAGTGTGTGAATTCACCTCCCGTGACTTAGGTGTACACGACCACGGAGGCATTGTCTGGGATGAGTGGATCGGCCTGTGGATTACGTATTTATGGTTGCCACAATCTTCTGATGCCAGCACCAGCTGGGGCTGGATTTTGTATGGTTTTTTACTGTTCCGGCTGTTCGACATTGTCAAACCCTGGCCAATTAAATGGCTGGATAAAAAAGTTCAGGGCGGCTTTGGCATTATGATTGACGATGTGCTCGCCGGTGTTTTTGCTTTTATTGCTTTGCAGCTTACCGCTGCATGGATTTAACCCGAATTATTTCTGAGAGTTATCTATGAAAATTGCTGTAGCCAGCTTAAATGGCGAAACCGTTTGTGGCCAACCAGGGCGTTGCCGCACCTTTATTTTGTTCGATACAGACGGATTCGAAGTGTTTGACGAGGAAAAAATCGAGTTCAGTGAAGATTATGTTCTGCAGGGTTTTAATCCAGACAAGACACACCCGGTAGATAAAATTGATGTGCTGATTGCTTCCGCGATTGGTGAAGGGCTGGTCAACCAACTGCAACAGCGAGACGTCATTGCCGTGTCAACCACGGTAAAAGATGCCCGCGAAGCAGCGCAGCGTTTCCTTGATGGTGACTTGCCGATTAAAGACGCGAAAAAGAAGAAAAAGAAATAGCTGCAAACGCTCACCTCAGGGAACCGGAAACTGCTCAGCCATGTTAGAAAAATTACTCCTTATTGACCGCTTTACTGCACAAACAGGGAAAGCCGTACGCTGGCTTTCTTTGTTGATGGTGCTGTTTTCCGTTGCGGTAGTGGTTTTACGTTACGCTTTTGAAATCCCTTCCATCGCATTGCAGGAAAGTGTGATGTATCTGCATGCATCGTTATTTATGTTGGGCGCGGCCTACACCTGGCAACAAGGCGGACACGTGCGGGTTGATGTTTTCTACCGTAATTTTCCCCGCAAGCAGCAAAACCTGGTCGATCGTTGCGGCATTGTTTTCCTGCTGTTACCGGTTTGCATTTTTATGCTCTACAGCAGCTGGAATTACGTATCGGTTGCCTGGCAAATCGGAGAAAAGTCTCAGGAAGCCGGCGGCTTACCCTTTGTTTATCTGTTAAAAACGCTGATTTTATTACTGCCATTTTTAATGATTTTGCAAGCTATTGCCGAGTTCGCTAAAACCTTCCTGCCCGCTCAGGCACACGCAGAGGAGATTCACCATGGCTGAGTGGATGCCTCTGATCTTATTTATTTTTGTTTGTCTGGTGTTAATGGCCGGCTTTCCGGTGGCATTTACCCTGGCGGGTACATCGCTGTTATTTGCTGGTGTTGGGGTTATCAGCGGAACATTAGATAGCGCCTTCCTCACCGCACTGCCTAACCGTTTATTTGGCATTATCAGTAATCAGATTTTAATCGCGGTGCCGCTATTTGTATTTATGGGGGTAATGCTGGAAAAGTCCCGAATTGCCGAGCAATTGTTGCGCAATATGGGGCTGTTGTTTGGGCCTCTGCGGGGCGGCCTTGGCTTCTCCGTCATCCTGGTGGGTATGCTGATGGCTGCCAGCACCGGCATTATCGGCGCGACGGTTGTTACAATGGGCTTAATTTCCCTGCCAACCATGCTGAAACAGGGTTATAGCCCGGCATTAGCTACGGGGAATATTTGTGCCACAGGAACATTGGGGCAAATTATTCCGCCTTCCACTGCGCTGATTATTCTCGGTGATGTGTTATCCAGCGCGTACCAGCAAGCACAATTGAAAATGGGAATTTTCACACCGGAAACCGTTTCGGTTGCAGACTTGTTTGTTGGCGCATTAATTCCCGGGCTCATTCTGGTAGCCGCGTATTTATTGTATGTCGCTTTAGTTGCCTTCTTTAAACCAGAAGCAGCACCTGCGGTTCAGGACCGCCCACCTCTGTCGAAAGACTTTATTGCACAATTATTAAAAGGTTTGATTCCACCACTGGCATTAATTATTGCGGTATTGGGTTCTATTCTGGCAGGCATCGCAACACCGACTGAGGCAGCTGGTATTGGTGCTTTTGGCGCTACGTTACTGGCGATCTTTTACGGCGAGTTCGATTTAAAACGCCTGCGTGAAGTCATGGATTCGACACTCCAGGTCACCAGCATGGTGTTTATGATTTTTATTGGGGCAGCTTTATTTTCACTGGTGTTCCGCGGCTTTGGTGGTGAAGAGCTGGTTCACTCGGCGTTCACGGATATGCCCGGCGGCGTCTTTGGTGCGATGCTGGTTGTGATGCTGGTGATCTTCCTGCTTGGCTTTATCCTCGACTTTATCGAAATCACCTTTGTGGTTGTTCCTATCGTTGCTCCGGTGTTATTAACCATGGGCGTTGATCCGGTATGGCTGGGCATCATGATTGCAATCAATCTGCAGACCTCATTCCTGACGCCCCCCTTCGGCTTCGCATTGTTTTACTTACGCGGTGTCGCGCCACCGAGCATTCCAACCCGAACGATTTACCGCGGTGTTATGCCGTTTATTCTGATTCAGATCGGGGTACTGATTTTGCTCGCTGCTTTCCCGGAATTAGCCACCTGGTTACCCGATAAAATCTATGGTTAATCGGCCTGATTCGCCTTGTGCTAAAGCGTGATGGCCGGGCAAATGCAATTATTGCCATAATTGCCATAAAGAGTTCCCGCATACCCTGATCTGAATGGGTGTGCGGCGTGCCAAAAAAGCAGTAAACTCGCGCCAGAATAATCACAATCTCAGGTCAATGCCGATGGAACCGCGTCAACCCCAAGACTCCAGCCGCGAAGATAACCAACCTAAGCCCGATGGCGAATTGTCGATGCGCCTGATCCCGACCCGGGCCGAAGCAAATATCCATGGTGATATCAGCAGCGGCTGGGTAGTTGCACAAATGGATCATGCTGCAGAAAGTGTTGTCAGCCGTCTGGCACAAGGCCGTATTGCCAATATTGCGATGGAATCGTTGTCATTTATGTCCCCGATCCGGGTAGGCGCAGCGGTTTGTATCTATACGCGTTTATTAGAGATTGGTACTTCTTCCGTACGTATCAACGTCGAAGTCTGGACACGTAACCCCAACGAAAATCACCGCCGCAAAGTCGTTGACGCCACCTTTGTGTATGTTGCAATCGATGAAAAAGGCCGTATTCGTCGCGTGCCGCGTTAAAACCTGATCTGTTACACCATGCCCGACGCACTCTCGGTTATCATATCGAGATCAACTGACAAGACGATGAGTTATGTGCGAACTACTGGGCATGAGTGCCAATACCCCAACCGACCTGTGTTTCAGTTTTAGTGGCCTGACCCGCCGTGGTGGCGAAACCGGCCCTCATGCCGATGGCTGGGGAGTCGCCTTTTATGAAGGTAAAGGCGTTCGAAGCTTCCATGAATCCTGTGCCAGTGCCTCCTCAGAAATTGCTCAGGTGGTGGAGACCCATCCGATTAAAAGCGAAACGGCAATTTGCCATATTCGCCAGGCTAACGTTGGTAATGTTTGCCTGGCGAATACCCATCCCTTCACTCGTGAGATGTGGTGCCGTTATTGGGTATTTGCCCACAACGGCCAGATTAATAATTTCAGTTATCAGCCCGGACTGTATCAACCGGTTGGCGAGACCGACAGCGAGCAGATTTTCTGTGACCTGATGAATCGTCTGCGTCAGAACGCAACAACCACAGATACCCCGGAGCAGCTGTCCGGTATTCTGGTTGAACTGGCCGGTGAATACGCCCGTCAGGGGGTATTCAATTGTTTACTGAGCAACGGCGAATGGCTGTTCACATTTTGCTCCACCAAATTAGCCAGCATCACACGGCGCGCGCCCTTTGGCCCAGCACAGTTAAAAGACGCCGATGTAACAATCGACTTTGAAGCGGAAACCACACCGAATGATGTTGTCAGCATCATAGCAACAGAGCCACTGACAACCGATGAGTCATGGGATATTTATCAACGAGGTGAATGGAAGTTATGGTCTGGCGGAGAGGTTATCACCTCCGGTCAGGTTCAACTGCCTGAGCCGGAAGCGAAGAAATAGGTATCAGAGACGATTAATCAGACTGGCAGTAGCGAGCGGATCTTATCGGTGGTTTTCATCACAATAAAGGCTGCGGACTGCTGGTTGTAAGCGAGCAGTGTCTTTTCAATAAAGCGCCATTTCGCTTCAATCGCTTTGCGGTTCGTGTCGTGGCCAGTGATTTGTGCCACAGAGTCGCGGAAAGTTGCTGCATTATCTGCCATGCGCGAGTTGGTTACAGCATGACCACCAAAGACATTGATGTTGTAGTACATGTACTCAGCAACCATCTGCTCCAGTGCAATCATGGCGACTAAGGCGGCTGCTTCACTCTGATTCAGCTCTTCAAGGCTGAGCTTTTCTTTAGCCTGCTGAATTTTCTGGTAGAGCTTGTTTTGCACAGCCTCCAGATCGTTAGTGAAGTTAACGTCAGAATTAGCCGCAGCAACAGCTCTTTCCTGCTGCACAAACTCCGTAGAAACCTGCCATTGGCGGGCAACGGTTGGCAGATGACCACGCAGGCGCTCTGCCACAGCATTACCAGAGGAAATGGTGTTATCCAGGCGGCGCTGGTAACGCTGCCCACCCTCTTGCAACGCCAGGATGCTGATATCAGCTGTCAGACGGTATGCGTGAGCCTCCAGCGTCAGCAGATCTTTGGTATTTTCAGCAGCAGCCCAGAGATTAAGGCTGAACAAAGGTAAAAACAGCGCAAACAGCCACTTCAGCATGATTACCTCACTAGATGTATTTTATTAGTTCTTGTTCTATCAAATCTAAATTCGGAATGATGGCCGGGTCGCGATCAACCGTTACTGCAGTTTGATCAAACTGACCCATATTCATAGCTTCCACGGTTTGGATGTCATCCTTATTAACGTGGGTCAGCCTTGGAATACCTTGTACTAACATCGCATAAAATGGCATCTCGGCATAGTCCCCAACGCCGTTAATTACGGCAAAACGAGCTTCGGGATTTGGCGCAGGAGCACCCTGAGCGGATAACATCTCGTAGCACAGCACCGGAATAGGTACGCCACGCCAGTCAATTCGGCCAAGAATCCAGTCGACACTGGATGTTGTGGTCAGCAGGTGTGAAAACGGCACAATCTCAGCCACAGCAACGTTAGGCAACAACAGGTTCTTATCCTTCAGTGGAATCAGAAGACAATCAACCTGGTCAGGCGCGTTGGTTTTAGTCAGTGATTGACTCATTGTTTTTCACCCAATTGTTTTTAATATGATTTACCAGTTGCAGCGCCAGTTGCTGCGGGTCACCAATATAACGTACCCGGGAGGTTTCTATCGCACTTTCCGGCATTGACGCATTGGCGCAGGTTTCTGGCTTCTGTGCCCAGATCTTTTGCTGATTCTCCGGCAAGCTGACAATCGCTTCGGAACCATCATTGCCCATGCCGCTGAACAGGATGTAACCGGCACGATCCCCATAGCAGGCATGAACGTTGAGAATCACCTGATCGATTGATGGTCCATAAGGCCCCGGCCAGCTCTCACCGTGACAATGCATCAGGCCATCATTAAAGCGGAATTCGTTTTCAATCGGCGCCACCAGCACTTCACCACAACGCAAACCATCGCCTTCGGCAAAGGCGCGTAAGCGATATTCCGCATGGCGACCAATGGTATTTGCAAGGGTATCTTCAAAGCGGGGATCAATATGCTGGGCGTAGATAAATGCGATCGGTAACCCACCAGGCAAAGCATCGAGAAACTCTTTCACCGCCCCCGGACCACCCAAAGATGCCCCTAACACCCAGACCTGGGTTGCCGTGCGATCGGAAAAATCCAGATCATTAAACATCGCCGGCAATGCAATTTTGCCGCTGCCAGTGCTGGCTGCAAGCTTCTGTAATACGGATACATCTTCCGCCATTACCGGTGTCGCTTTAACCATTTCACGAAGCTTACTGTAAAGCCGCTTCTCCCATTTAGGAAAGGTCGCACAGTTTTTATTCGGAGCCTGCTCGACGCCCATCAACACGGGCGCATCGCCATCCAATAACTTGTCGAGCCAATGAAGATGTTCGCCATCTTCATCGCGTAAGTCGATCAACCAGGCATCGAGATGTAATTCATCAAGATTCAGCAAATCCATGCGCTGAGGGTCAGCATTCACCACCACATCAAAACCAAAATGCAGCAACGCTGCTTTCAGCAGATGTTGCTGCAACCGGTCATCAGCCAGAATGCCGACTTTCGGCAACGCCATATCAGTGTTCCTTACGACCCAACAGGCGATTCATAGTGGCCAGCAGGTTATCCTCCTGGAACGGCTTACCCATATATTCGTTCACACCAATCGATATCGCCCGCTCGCGGTGTTTATCACCGGTACGTGAAGTAATCATAATGATCGGAATATCTTGCAGACGAGAATCGTGACGAACCTGAGACGCAACCTCGAAGCCATCCATACGTGGCATTTCAATATCCAGCAGCATCAGATCCGGCTTGTGATCCTGCAAGGTCGCCATGGCATCCACACCGTCTTTAGCCGTGAACACTTCCATGCCATTACGTTCCAGCAAACGCGTGGTTACCTTGCGTACAGTCACCGAGTCATCGACTACCAGGATACGCGGCAGACGGTTTTCCAGCTCGTGACGGCGTTCAGCATCCTGAACATCCAGTGCTTTCGCCTGTTGATACTCAAGGCTTGACTGAGTACGAATCATTGCAGGTAAATCGAGAATGATTACAACGCTACCATCACCCAAGATGGTACCGCCGGACACCCCCATCACCGAAGCAAACTGAGGACCGAGAGTTTTTACCACAATCTCACGTGAGCCCAGCAACGAATCTACCTGCAAGGCAAATGGCACAGCACCACGAATCAACAGTACCGGCAGCGGTAAATGCTGCGCCGCGAACTTAGGCTGTGCTTCGTTATCCAGCATGTTGCCGAGATACTCAAGGCGATAGTCGTTGCCGGCGTAGCCATAGCTGCGCTCTTCGGACGGCAGCTCATACAGCTTCTCCAGCTCAGCAGCGGAAGCACGCACAATACCCTGAATATTGTTCAGAGGAACGGCGTACAGGTCGTCACCAACACGCACCATCAGTGCCCGGTTGACCGACACCGTAAACGGCAGACGGATAACAAACTCGGTGCCAACACCCTGTTGCGAACGAATGGCAACACTACCACCCATCTGCTTAATCTCACTGCTCACAACGTCCATACCAACGCCACGACCAGAGATCTGAGTAACCTGCTCAGCGGTAGAGAAACCAGCCTGCAGAATAAACTGGGTAATTTCGTCGTCTGACAAATCGGCATCCGGTGCCATCAAGCCACGTTCAATCGCTTTTTTGCGTACGGCTTCGAGGTTTACACCACGACCGTCATCACGCAGCGTCAGAACGATATCACCACCATCGCGGGAGATATCCAGCTCAATATTACCAACGTCAGATTTACCAGCTTCACGACGCTGTTCTTCGGTTTCCATACCGTGGTCAACGGCGTTACGAACCATGTGCTCAAGTGGAGAAATTAACCGCTCGAGAATCGTACGGTCCATCTCGCCATCGGCATTAAATACTTTCAGCTCAACCTGCTTGCTTAATTCCAGGCTGATCTGACGAACAATACGGCGCAGACGCGGTACCAGACGCTGGAACGGTACCATCCGGGTCTTCATCAGACCTTCCTGCAGCTCGGTATTCACCCGGCTTTGTTGCAGCAGCAGAGTTTCAGCATCACGGGTTTTGTTCGACAGTGTATCTTTCAGGTCGAGCAAATCCGATGCAGATTCAACCAGAGCCTTCGACAGCTGTTGCATCGCTGAATAGCGGTCCATCTCCAGCGGGTCAAAGTCTTCGTATTGCGGGCCCTGACGCTCCTGACGGAACAACACCTGAGCTTCGGTTTCCATATCCAGACGACGTAACTGGTCGCGTAAACGATCCAGTGTCATGTCCATTTCGTCGAGCGTATAAGAGAAGTCTGTTACCTGCTGCTCCAGACGGCCTCGACCAATAGAGGTTTCACCCGCCAGGTTTACCAGGTTATCCAGCAGATCGGCGGAAACCTTAACCAGTTCCTGAGGTGCTTTACGAACGGTAGACTGAGGCTGTGCTTGTGGTTGAGCTGGCGTTGCCGGAGCTGGCTTTTGCTCTGCTACGTCACGACGCAGCGGCACAACGTTGGTCTCGGTTCCTGCTTCATCGCTCTGCTCGTCGGCGGTTTCGACAACAACAGGCACATCGATGGCATCAGCATCTGACTCAACAACTTCCACCATCGGCGCAGATAATTCATCGGCGTCGACCAGGATGGCTTTTTCACCCAACGATACAAAACCATCCGATTCCAGACTTGCGGCAACGGCCTCGATCTTCTGGGTCAGAGAGTCATGTACCTTGTAGTATTGCTTGAACAGCTCAGGATCAATAATGATCTGACCCTGCTGCGCCTTGAGGATATTGGCTTCGAAGTCGTGAGCCTGATCACCAATATCAGTCAGACCCGCTAATCGCGCACCACCTTTCAGGGTGTGTAATACCCGCTGAGCCTCGGCGGCATGAGCAAAGTTTTCGTTTTCCTGCGCCCAGTCATGCAGTGTTTTATCCAGCTGCTCCTGAAGTTCATGAGCTTCTTCCAGGAAGATCTCGAGGATTTCCCGGTCGGATTCATCCAACGCTTCGACAACCGGCACATCAGCCACCACAGGGGCAGCCATATCGGCTTCCGAGTTTGCTTCTGTATCCAGCGAAGATTCTGTTACCTGAACATCGCTATCGTCGCTAACGGCAGAGAATTCGCTGTTGCCACCACGGGCAAACTGCAGAATTTCATCAATCAGTGGTTGTTCGTTTGCGGCTTGCTGGCCCTGGCGTACTGCATCCAGTTGCGCGGCCAATGCATCATGACTGCGCTGTAGCAATGCAAATAAGTCGCTACTGACGGACAAACGACCATCATTTACTTTTTCGTAGAGGGTTTCTAATTCATGGCACAGCTCAGCAATTTCCTGCAGCTCTGCCATACGTGCACCACCTTTCAGGGTATGCAACTCCCGCTGGAGCTGAGCGACATCAAGCAGGTTATCAGGCTGTTGTTGCCAGCGCTCCATCGCGCTTTCAATCGCTTCAGAAACCTCTTCCGCTTCCTCGAGGAAAATTTCGAGGATCTCGTCTTCATCCTCTTCGATAACATCAGCAACAGGAGGCAGGTCTGCCGACAACGAATCATCGACTTGCGGCTGGTTCTCAGACTCAACGTCGGTATCTACCTCGTCGATCTCCAGTTCAATCGCGTCGTCTTCAATCAGCAGCTCAACATCGCTATCCTGATCTTCATCGACATCAACAACGGCAGCCGCTGGTTCTTCAACAACATCAAGCTCAAGTTCGATCTCTTGTTCTTCGACGCTGTTAAATTGCCAATCGGTTAACGCTTCTATCAACTGATCGGCTGGCTGAGTTTCCTGGCCCGCGGCCAGGCAGTCCATCATTCCCAGCAATGATTCCTGTGCCTGAGCCAACAGATCCAGTGGAGATTCGGCTGCATCTGCTTTTTCAGTCAGCATGCGTCCGTAGAAAACATCCAACGCATTTGCCAGCGCTTCGATATTTGGCAGTTCTGCTTTTGCTGCACCACGAGCAACCTGATCAAGATCTTTACTGAGGTTCAGCAAAATGTCTTCATCGGCCTGTTCCTGCCACTGTTTCAACAGCGAGTCAGCGTCCAGCAATGAATCCATGCCCTGGGCAAGGAAGGTCGCAATGGTCTGTGGTGTTGGCCCGATGCTGCCGGTCTGTTGCGCCTGAATCAGCGGCTCCAGCAACAGCTTTTCCATTTGCTGAATACGATCAACAAAGTCTTCGGTACCGGCAATCTGCTCCAGCGCCATTAAAGAGTCGTCAGCCAATCCGGTGCGAATCAGCTGATCGCCTTCTTCCACCAGATTCACAATGCCCGGGGAGTTTTTAACCTGATAGGCACGCAGTTCTTTAACCAGTTTCTCCAGCGGTGCCGCAACATCAGCGATGGCTGCGATGCCCGCCATATGTGCACTGCCTTTGAGAGTATGCAGGGCACGCTGCAGCTGGTCGCTCAACGGGTTAATAAAATCTTCATCGCGCGACTGTTGCAGGAAGGATTCAACGGTCTGTAGATGAGTGTTAGCTTCGTTAACGAAAACTTCCAGCAACGCCGCATCTTCGTCTTCTTCCGTCTCAGCAACTGGCTCTGCAGCAGCTTCGGCCTGTGGCTCCGCCAACAGTTCAGCGAATGGCTCAACCACTTCGTTAGCAGCCAGTGAATTGGCGTAATCCATTAACGGCTGGGTATCGATCGCTGATTGACGGCGATTACGGAAATCATCAAGCAGCTCCGGCAGGCAGCTGATTACGTGATCAACCAACGCAACCAGGTTGTCGGAAATACTGATGGTTTCATCCAGTACCCGGTTAAACATGTTTTCTACCGACCAGGCCAGCTCGCCAATCACGGCAGCCTGAACCATACGGCCACTGCCTTTGAGCGTATGGAAAGCACGACGAACTGTGGTCATGGCTTCCTGATCATTACGATCCGCTTTAAATTGTGGCCAGTATTCGTCGAGAGTTTCGGTAACTTCCTCAGCCTCTTCGAGGAAGATTTCGATGATCTCATCATCAATCAGATCATCGTCATCATCTTGTACCGCAGAGCTTTCTGCGACAGCTTCAACGACCGGCTCTGGCTCGGCAGCGTCTTCGACATCGGTCTCTGCTACAGCCTCAGTGAGCGCAATCTCTTCTTCTGCGTCTTCTACAGCAGCATCGTTGTGCAGCACTGCAATATCAGCAACCGTTTCCTCGATTGCCTGAACGTCTTCAGCGCCCAGCTCAATTTCTTCGCTGACCTGATCCGCTTCTTCAGTACCAGTGTCAGCAGCAACTTCCACTTCGGCAGCTGCATCGCTGGCGGACAGATCCAGAGCATCACCAAATGACGTAACCGCAACTTCGCCTAATGAATCATCGATATCGAGCTCGATATCATCGATGGCGTCGCCCAGCGGCTCAGTTGCCGGCAATTCAAGCAGCGATTCTTCAGCGCGCTCAAGCAGGTCTTCACCGGCATTGTTAGGCTTCTCAGAGTAGCGCTCAATAAAGTATTCAACACCGGTCAGAACATCCGCCAAAGTATCGAGTACTGACCACTGAGGTTTTAATTCTTCATCAATCAGCTGGTTTTGAACGAATGCCGCCGCACGTGACAGGATGCCAGCAACGCGTGGCAGCGGAATCATGCTTAACGAACCTTCGATGCTGTGTAGCAAAGACGGTACATCCGTTAGTTCCTGCGCTGACCATTGCTTGGCAATGTATTCAACAATCGCGTCTTTAACCTGCTCCAGCACGTTACGCGCTTCACGTAACACCGCTTTCTGAGCGTCGGTCAGAGAACTCTCGGCGACCTGAGCATGCAGATCACCTTCACTCTTCATTCCACCCAGTGTCGCTTCGACGTACAGCAGCGCACCGGCAATATCCATCAGATGACGATCTTCAATCGCCTGACCTTCATCGATCAGTCGAGTCACCTCACTGTGCTGCTCCTGCAACACTTTGCGCGGCATGCCCAGACCAAGAACCGACATGGTGTCACTGATCTGTTTCAGAGCAGGAGACACTTCAGTCAGGGTCGCGGCGCGATCTTCATTACCGCGTACCAGTAAATCCAGGCGATCTTTAACGGTGGCAATTTCTTCCACCAACGCATGCAGAACCTGATCAACCGTTTCTTTATCCGGACCAGCCAACTCGGCACGCTGCTGTGCAACATCTTCTTCACTGACCAGAGCCTTGGTCAGTGCAAATTGCTGACGAACTTTGCGAATCGCTTCGCCATTCACATCGGATTCGGCGATAAACAACAATAAACTGCGGATCAGCGCATCATCCGGCGCGCGATTAACAGCCGTAGCACCCTCTTCAATAGAGGAACGTACTAATCGCTCAAGTTGACCAAGAACCTTTTTGGCGTCATCGGTCAGTTCATTCTGTTTTTGTAGCCACTCGGCAAATGCCAGTGCAGGCAACCAGATCAGTCCCTGCGGTGTGGCGTGTAATGCTTTGTGCAGACGGGCAAACACCTTGGTCAGGTATTGCTTGGCAACTTCAGGTTGTTTGTTCTGAATCAGCTGCAACATCGCAGCCTGCAACATCTGGCGAACTTTTTTCGCCCACAAACGGAAATCTTTGCCGTTATAAGTGGCTGCTTGCTTGGGAGTTAACAGGGAATTGTGTTTGATAACCGGAGTGAACAACGCAGCTTCCGGCAAATAGGTTTCACCACGGGCAGCACGCAATTCATTCAGAATTGGCAACAGCACCACTGGCAAATCACGACGTCCGACTTTAACGTGCTGCAGATAGTGAGGCAGCTGCAGAATCGCCTGCATCAGCACTTCCAGCGCACGTTCGTAATCGGTTGTACCATTAGCCAACGCGGTAGCCACCGCTTCCATTTCTTCCGCCAACAGCGCCGCACCATAAAACTCCACCATTTGCAGAGTGCCATGGATCTGGTGCAGATAACTCAGGCAGAACTTGAGTCGGCTAGTGTCCTCGGGGTTCTCCACATAGGCTTCCAGCGCTTGCTGTGCCTGCTGCAGCGTCTCTTCGACTTCCCCTTTTACCCATTCCAGGGCGATGTAGTCCTGGCTCATCGCCTTGTGGTCTCCCCTGTCGGATTCGTTTTCTTACGCACGAATGCAGATACCTGACTGCTACGAACCGGCTCTAACAGTGGATGTTGAAAATCCACCATCTCTCCCAGACCTATAACCAAAATGCCTCCGGGAGCCAGTCGTTCGGCCAGTACATTTAATATTTCCCGACGGCGCCACCGACGGAAATAAATCAATACGTTCTGGCAGTAAATCACATGCTGAGAGTTCAGCGGACAAGCACTCAGGTTGAGGATATTCACCTGACTGAAACAACAACGCTTGCGTAAATGATCACTGATTTCTATTTCGTTAATGCCACTGGTTTTGAACGAGCGGGCCAGGTATTCCTGTGGTACCCAGTCCAATGCGCGGGGCTGGTAACGTCCGGCCCGGGCTTTGCGCAGTACAATAGTGGAGATATCGGTTCCGGTAATGGCGTAGCGCTTGTTAAATGGTGTCAGATAGCGATCTGCGACCATCGACAAGCTGTACGCTTCTTCTCCGGAAGAACACCCGACACTCCAGCATTCCAGTGTTTCATCAGCATCCATTTCAGCCGCTTTTTGCTGGATATACTGATCCACAAAAGCATAAGCATCCGGGTCACGGAAAAAGCGCGTTTCCTGCACGGTTAACCGATCAACCAGCGTGCTCCATTCAATGGCTCCGGTCGGGCCATTAAGAACGCGGTCATAATATTCCTGGTAACTCTGACAGCCGACTTCCTGCATGCGCAGACCCAAACTGGTCTGTAAAAAGGAACGCCTCTGACTGGGCAGGCACATACCTGTGCGCTCTTCCAGCAGATTCTGCCAGCGTCCGAACTGGACATCGTCCAGCTCAGGAACCGTTGTTAACCCGGATCGATACTGATGAGACATAGAGGTTCAGCAGGTTACAGAACCTGCTGCTCGTCCAGCTCCAGTTCACTTTCCGGCAGCTTAAAGCCCGCCACCGATTCACGCAGTTTGTTGGCCATTTCTGCCAGGTTACCAATCGACTTCGCAGTCGCGGTGGTACCGGCAGAAGTCTGCGAGGTAATTTCCTGAATAACGTTCATCGTATTGGAAATATGACCCGCAGAAGAAGCCTGCTGACGTGCGGCGTTGGAAATGTTCTGAATCAATTCCGCCAGGTTTTTCGATACGTTCTCAATCTCTTCCAGGGCAACACCCGCATCCTGTGCCAGGCGAGCACCACGTACCACCTCGGAGGTGGTGGTTTCCATCGAGATAACCGCTTCGTTAGTATCGTTCTGAATCGTTTTAACCAGCGCCTCAATCTGCTTCGTTGCCGCAGCAGAACGTTCCGCAAGACGCTGTACCTCATCCGCAACTACCGCGAAGCCCCGACCGGCGTCACCCGCCATCGATGCCTGAATAGCAGCGTTAAGAGAAAGAATGTTGGTTTGGTCGGCAATATCGGTAATCAGGGAGATGATGTCACCAATCTCCTGCGAGGATTCACCCAGACGTTTAATACGCTTAGACGTTTCCTGAATCTGCTCACGGATGTTATCCATGCCGTTGATCGTTGCCTGTACCACTTCGGCGCCTTTGTTCGCGATCGCAACCGATCGCTCCGCAACCGCGGAAGATTCCGAGGCGTTAGCCGATACCTGGTCAATCGACACCGCCATTTCGTTAATCGCGGCCGATGCTCCGGCAATTTCCTGAGCCTGGTGCTCAGATGCTTCCGCCAGGTGCATTGCTGTCGCCTGGGTTTCCTGAGCAGCGGAGGATACCTGTACCGCTGTTTCGTTAATCGCGGATACTAACGAGCGCATCTGGTCGATTGCGTAGTTAATGGAGTCAGCAATCGCACCGGTAAAGTCTTCCGTTACCGTTGCAGATGCTGTTAAGTCACCATCTGCAAGGTCAGCAATTTCATCCAGCAGACGCAGAATCGCCATCTGGTTAGCTTCGTTTTTATTGGCTGTTTCATCAAGGTCGCGACGTGTTTCACGGTAAGAAACCACACCGAAGGCAATCATCATTACGATGGCTAACAGAGCAGAGATATAACCAACGATTTGCATTAATGCACGTTCGCCGGTATCAGACTGAATACTGGTTGTCAGCTGAGAGGTCTGATCAAGCAGAGTACGGGAGTCTGCGAAGATGCTGTCGGATGCTTCCCGCACCTGGAACAGCTCTGGAGAAGTCTCAAGAATTTCATCAACCGAGCCGGATACGAACTCAAACAGTTCGGCGACCTCGGCCAGTGCGTAGATTGCTTCTTCATCGGTTACCTGGGAGATGTTCATGGCAACGTTGCCCTGAATCATGCCGTTCAGTACCCGACCGAACAAGGATGCATCCCGACCGAAGGCGTCTGCCGCCATTACCGCGTCTTCACCACCAGCCAGTACCTTGTTCACCGATCGTACGATACGTTCCGCCAGCCATGACTGACGCTGTGCTACCGCAACCTGATCAGCAGGAGCGCCGTTATCAAGCAGAATTTCTACAATCTCGTCGTATTCCACCTGCAGCTGAGGAATCGTTTCCGCCAGTGTCGCGGCAACTTCGTGCAGAGAGAGAATAATGTCCTGGGCACGGATAATCTGGTCAGCGTTACCTTTTACCGAGTCCCAGATACCCTGTACGTCGGTCATGGTGGCAACTTCCGCCGGATCCAGACCAGTGGCCGGATTACCGCGAGTCAGATAGCCCCAGCGCTGGTCGAAGTTATCACGTGCTAAACGTAACTGACCGAAGGCTTCTTCTTTACCACCGGCCGCTTCCACCGCGTTTTTTGCCAGTTCCTGCGACAGTACCCGCAGCTCACCCGCGTGCTCAATATACTGGTCATCCCGATTTGCCAGGGCGTTTACATAAACCGTAATGGCAATAAAGATACCCAGGAATAAGAACAGCAGACCTGCCAGAACACCGTTAATCCGGTTTCTGAAGACCGTCGACAAGACGCTTCCTGTGTTTTCGCTCATGCGTTCCTCTCCACACTCACTTTTTCAAGTTTTGCCTTGCGGCTAATTATCATTGTTCATCACAACAAACTAACTACGGTTCGTCGTAATGTATAAAATCTAAACTGCTATCTGCAGGAATTCAGGTGCCTGTACCAGATCCAGTAACTGGAATACCGGCCAGGTTTTGCCATCACGCTCATAAGCGCGCGACACGAATTTTTCAAATGCCGGATCAAGCTCAGTTGCCTGCAACTGGCGATCCTCAGCAAACTGCTGCATACCTAATACAGCATCGACCAGTAAGCCGGTCATATGGTCACCATGCTCAACCACCAACACCCGGCGGCTACGCCAGTTGGCTTTTGATGGCAAACCTAACAGGCCGGCCAGATCCATAATCGGAACCAGACGACCCCGCACATTAGCGACACCAAGCACCCAGCTACGTACGCCGGGCACCTTGGTCAGACGCGGCGGCTGCAGAATTTCAGCAACTTCTGACATATCCGCAGCGAAGTGCTGCCCGGCCAACATAAAACCAACGCCACGCCAATACGCAACCAGCTCCACCTGTTGAGGCAGAGCTGATGCGTTAGAACGGCTACGTTCGGCAATATCGAGTAGCTGAGCGAACGGATGCATATCAGCCTGCCATGACCGAAGCGATCTCAGACAACAAGGTCGCTTCTGCTACTGGCTTAACCAGATAACCACTGGCGCCCTGACGCTTACCCCAAACACGGTCAGTTTCCTGATCTTTGGTAGTAACAATAATCACCGGAATATGCTGAGTTTCAGCATCTTTGGTTAACTGACGGGTTGCCTGAAAACCATTCAGGCCAGGCATTACGATATCCATTAACACCACATCAGGCTTTTCCTGACGGGCAACAGCCACACCATCAGCGCCGTTTTCTGCGCTTAATACTTCGTGACCATTTTTTTCCAGCATTACGCGGAATGCTTCTGTTTCGGTCGGGGAATCATCAACAACCAGGATTCGGGCCATGCCTATTTCCTCTTAAATTCTGTTTATTCGGGCTCAGGATTTGACGTACTGGCGAATCGAACCCAGCAACTCTTCTTTACTGAAAGGCTTAGTCAGATACTCATCGGAACCAACGATACGACCCTTCGCTTTATCAAATAAGCCGTCTTTACTGGACAACATAATGACCGGGGTTGACTTGAATTTAGAGTTATTTTTAATCAAGGCACAGGTCTGGTAACCATCCAGACGGGGCATCATGATATCGACAAAAATGATGTCTGGATGTGTGTCGGCAATTTTTGCCAGTGCATCAAAGCCATCGGTAGCAGTGATCACTTCGCAGCCAACTTTTTTGAGCAGAGTCTCAGCCGTACGACGAATAGTTTTACTGTCGTCGATGACCATGACTTTTACATTCTGAAAGTTATCGTCCATAGGGAGGCCTTTAACCATCCATTTCTTTGTATTTTATTGAGCGACTGTCTTTCGACCGCAGAGACGCCATTGCGCACTTTTGTATCACACTTAGATGCCCCAGGCTAGCGGCCAAATCATCAATACGCCGGGATATTCCTGTTTAAATCTGTTGCGCCACTGGGATAGTCAATCAGTTACACTCTGCCTATCTGATACTTTTTTATCCCACGGAGACTCTATGAGCATCAAACTTGGTGTAGTGATGGACCCGATTTCGCAGATTGCGTTCAAGAAAGATACATCACTGGCGTTACTTAACGCCGCTCAACAAAAAGGCTGCGAGCTGTTTTATATGGAGCAGTCTGATCTGTACATTGAAAACGGCGTAGCCATGGGCCGCATGGCGGCTTTAACCGTCGAGATGAATCCCGATCACTGGTACGACATGGAAGAGTATCAGCATCGCCCTCTGTCAGACCTGAACATTATTCTGATGCGCAAAGACCCGCCCTTCGACAGCGAATTTATTTACTCCACCTACATTCTTGAACGCGCTGAAGAAGCCGGAGTATTAATTGCCAACAAGCCGCAAAGCCTGCGCGACTGCAATGAAAAAGTTTTCGCCACTGCATTCCCGGATCTAATGACACCAACCCTGGTGAGCCGCAGCGCAGAATTGCTGAAGAAATTCCATAAAGACCACGGCGATGTCATCTTTAAACCATTGGATGGCATGGGTGGCTCTTCAATTTTCCGCCTGAAACAGGATGACCCTAACGTCTCTGTCATCATCGAAACTCTGACCGATCACGGCCAGCAACAGATAATGGCGCAGCGTTTTATCCCTGAAATTGTCGATGGTGATAAACGCATCCTGATGATCGATGGCGAACCGGTACCTTACACGCTGGCCCGTATTCCGGCCAAAGGAGAAACCCGCGGCAATATCGCAGCCGGCGGCACGGGCGTTACTCAGCCACTGAGTGATGAAAACCGCGCTATCGCTGAAAAAGTGGGGCCAATCCTGAAAGAAAAAGGGCTCTATTTTGTTGGTCTGGATGTGATTGGCAACTCGTTAACTGAGATTAACGTGACCAGCCCGACCTGCGTACGCGAAATCAGCCGCGACTCCGGCATTGACGTAGCTGGTCTGCTGATCGACACCTTGCTGGCGAAACTTTAACCAGCCAGCGCTATAGCAATTTGTCCGCCATCAGCGCTTCGATGGTGGACAAATTTCGTTGATAAGCGCAGACTTGCAATCGCATTCAACCTGCTTTTTTGAGGCTGTTATTTCCGCATGTCTGCCGCTGCTGTTACCAGTACCGACCGTCTATCTTTCGCCCTGTTTCTGGCACTGGTGATTCATGCCCTGTTGATTCTCGGAATCAGCTTCTCCGCCACCGATCAGACCAGCCTGTCGAAAACACTCGAGGTCACACTGGCCACTTATAAAAGCGACACCGCACCGGACAAAGCTGATTTTATCGCTCAGGAAAACCAGCAAGGCAGTGGCACACTGGACGAAGCTAAAATGCTGACCACAGATATGGAAGCAAACTTCCACGCCAATCAGGTCAACAAGACGTCGCCACAGGAACAGCAGGCGACAGCGCCAAAACTCCCCGAAGCGCAACAACGCCAGGTATCAACCACCGGTAAAAGCCGCTTCAAAACTCAGCTGAAAAACAGCGATATCCCGCCAAACCCAGCTGATCTGCCCGATGGCCCACAAAAAACGTTATTACAACGCAGTCTGGAAATCGCCAGCCTCGAAGCCAAGCTCGATAGTCAGCGTCAGTTGTACGCCAAACAGCCGCGTATTCAGCGCTTAACGGCCGCGTCCACCATGAAGGCCAACGATGCCTATTACGTTAATTCCTGGCGCCGCCGTATCGAAGACAACGGTGCCCGTAATTACCCACGCGAGGCTGAGAACTGCTTTAACGATTGCCGCTTACGTTTATTAGTAGCCATTAATCCGGACGGCACAATCTACGAACTGCGGGTGTTGGAATCATCCGGTCGTAAAGTTCTGGACGATGCCGCTTTACGTATCGTTCGCCAGTCAGCACCGTTCGCACCTTTTACTGCAGAAATGCGCAAAAATACCGATCGCCTGGAAATCATTCGTACCTGGCAATTTAAAGGCAACCGCTACCTGTCGGATGCGGGTTGATAAAAGATTCTGATGCAACAACTGCAAAGCTTAAAAAATCACCTTCTGATCGCCATGCCGCAATTAGAAGACTCCTGGTTTGAAGGTACCGTCACCTATTTATGTGAGCACAATGAAGAAGGTGCGATGGGGCTGGTGTTAAACAAACCGTTAAAAGTTTCTCTCGACGACATCTGCCAGCAACTGGAAATTGATCGTTTACCGGGCGTTGATCCGGCCATTCTGGCTGGCGGCCCGGTCAGTATGGAACATGGCTTTATACTGCATCGCCAACAAGGTCAGTGGGACTCAACTCTGAATGTTGAAGAAGAAGCCCACCTGACTTCATCAAAAGACATCCTGAAAGCCATTGCCGCCGGTGATGGTCCTCAGGATTATCGCATGGCATTAGGGTATGCCGGCTGGGATGCACAACAGTTGGATGAAGAGTTAAAACAAAACTCCTGGCTAACGGTAGAAGCCAACAGCGAATTATTATTCGATACCCAACCAAAAGATTTATACCGCAGCGCCCTGAAACAATTGGGTATCAGTCCAGAGTTTCTCAGTTCCGATGCGGGGCATGCGTAATGTCTGGCGTTGCAATTACCAATAAAATTCAGACATTAATGGGCTTTGATTTTGGCACCCAGCGCATTGGCATCGCTACCGGTCAGCGCTTAACCGAATCGGCCAACCCGCTTGATCCGATTAAAGCCAAAGACGGTATTCCGAACTGGGATAATCTGCAGAGAATTATCGATGAGTGGCAACCCGATGCCTTTGTTGTTGGTCTGCCATTAAACATGGACGGCACAGCGTCTGACATGAGCAATCGCGCCGCCAAATTTGCCCGTCGGTTAGAAGGTCGTTTTCATCGTCCTGCCTATACTCAGGACGAACGTCTGACCAGTTACGAAGCCAAAGGCATGGTCATCGAACAAGGTGGCGACCGCGATTTTGGTGCAAATTCAGTTGATGGTTTAGCTGCCCAGTTAATTTTACAAAGCTGGATGAATGAACATCCGCGTGACTAATATTTTTTAAACTTATTCCGGGAGCCATTATGAGCCTGCCCCCAGCCCTGCAGGATTGCGAAAAAACCTGCCAAGAGTTAGGCGATCGCCTGCAAACTCTGCTTGATCAGCAACAGATTGATAATCCATTAATTATTGGGATCCGTACCGGTGGAGTCTGGGTCGCTGAGCGTTTGCATCAGCATCTGAAGGTACAGGAAAACATTGGCGTATTAGATATCAGCTTTTATCGCGATGATTTTACCCGTCACGGATTACACCCCCAAGTAAAAGGTTCAGAGCTTCCTGACAGCATTGAAGATCGCCATATTGTTCTGGTCGACGATGTGGTGATGAGTGGCCGTACTATTCGTGCCGCCATGAACGAATTATTCGATTACGGCCGCCCGGCCAGCATCAAACTGGTTTGTTTATTGGATATCGGTCGCCGCGAATTACCGATCCAGCCGGACCTGTGTGGCGCCAAGCTGGAATTATCCGATGGTCAGTTGGTGAAGCTGTCCGGCCCGGAACCATTAACCCTGTCTTTAGCCTGAGGATAAAAAATAATGAACTCGCCTCAACAGGTGCAGCTGACCGAGGACGGTCGCTTAAAGCACTTTTTAACCACCGAAGGCTTAAGCAAAGAATTATTAACCGAAATTCTCGACACCGCCGATTCATTTATCAGCACTCAGGAACGTTCAGTTAAAAAGGTGCCATTATTGCGCGGTAAAACCGTGGTGAACCTGTTTTTCGAAAACAGTACCCGTACCCGCTCAACCTTTGAATTGGCCGCAAAACGTTTATCCGCCGATATTTTAAATCTGGATATTTCCAAATCCGCAACCTCCAAGGGTGAAACCCTGATGGATACCCTGTGGAATCTGGAAGCTATGTATTCCGATATGTTTGTCGTGCGTCATGCAGATTCCGGCGCCGCGCATTTTATTGCCGAACACGTTACTCCCAACGTTGCCATCATTAATGCCGGTGACGGCCGCCATGCCCACCCGACCCAGGCAATGCTGGATATGCTGACCATTCGTCGTCATAAACAAAGCATCGAAGGTAAGGTGGTCGCCATTGTTGGCGATATTCTTCATTCCCGTGTTGCACGTTCGCAAATTCATGCGTTACGCACATTAGGTGCCGCTGAAGTTCGTGTCATTGGTCCGGGGACATTATTACCAAATGACATTGAAGCCCTGGGAGCCAAACCGTTTTATCGCATGGAAGACGGTTTAAAAGACTGCGATGTGGTAATCATGCTGCGCTTGCAAAAAGAGCGTATGCAAAATGCTTTACTGCCGAGTGAAGGCGAGTTTTTTAAATTATACGGTTTAACAGAGCAAAAATTATTGCTGGCAAAACCGGACGCCATTGTGATGCATCCGGGCCCGATTAACCGCGGTGTGGAAATTGAATCGGCAGTAGCCGATGGCAATCAATCGGTGATTTTAAATCAGGTGAGTTATGGTATTGCCGTACGTATGGCCGTGATGGCGATGGCCATGAGTGGTCAGCAACAATCGAACAACGAAAACGAGGAGGTTTAATTATGCGTTATTGTTTAATTGAAGGCGCACGCCTGCTCGACCCGGCCAATGGTGTTGATAAAGTCGCGGATATTTATATTGCCGATGGCAAAATTCAGGCAATTGGCCACAAACCTGCGGCTGGCGAAATTGAAACCAGCATCGACGGTAACAACAAAATTTTATTACCTGGCTTAATTGATTTAGGCGCTCATCTGGCGGAGCCGGGTTTTACCCAGAAAGGCTCTATTGCCACTGAAACCAAAGCTGCAGCCCGCTCTGGATTTACTCATATTTGTGCCCTGCCGGATACCAAACCCGTTACCGACAGCCCAGCAGTTGTGCAGTTAATTCAGGAAAAAGCAGCACAGGCCGGTTACGCCGAAGTATTGCCTCTGGGCGCTGCAACCCAAGGCCTGGAAGGTGAGCAGCTGGCCAATATGTTCAGTCTGACCGAAGCCGGCTGCCCGGCGCTTTCTAATGCCCGTAAACCGATTAAAGACAGTTACGTTTTACAGAGGGTAATGGAATACGCTGCGACCTATGGCATCCGTTTATTCCTGAGTGCCAACGACACCACATTGGCCGACGGTTGTATGCACGCAGGCCCAACCGCCACCCGCATGGGCCTGGATGGTATTGCCGAGACCGCAGAAACCATCGCCCTGTCACAAATTCTATTAATGGCGGAACAAACCGGTGTGCAGCTGCACATCAGCCAGATCAGTTCTGCACGCAGCGTTAAAATGCTGAAACAAGCGCGTGAAAATGGCATTAACGTAACCGCCGATGTACCACTGGCCAATCTGGTGTATACCGATGAAGCCGTGAGTGGCTATAACAGCCAGTTTAATGTGTTGCCTGTACTGCGCAGCGAATCCGACCGTAAAGCTTTATTAGCAGCGGTTAATGACGGTGAGTTGGCGATTTCGTCCAATCACCGTCCTCATGAAATTGCTGCGAAAAAAGCACCTTTCTCCGACGCTGAGCCTGGCATGAGTATGTTCGACTGCTTCCTGCCACTGGCATTAAAATTAATCGCAGCAGGTGAGCTGGACTGGAGTGCGTTTGTTAAAGCCACCAACCAGATTCCAGCACAGGTTATTGGCCTTGAAGGTATTGGTTTAGCGGAAGGTAATTTTTTCAGCGCAGTACTGATTAATACTGAAACCGCTGCCGACCTGTCGCAGCTGGAATCAAAAGGCAGCAATATTCCGTGCGCGGATGAGGAGTTATCCGGCAAGGTAGAAGCCTTATTTGTGAATGGTGCTCAGGTGCTTTAGCAATCCAGAGTTACCGTTAATAAAAAAGCCGAATCTGATTTCAGATTCGGCTTTTTTATTAAATGGATTTTAGCGGAACTTAAATTTCACCTTCTCTTTTACAATCCCACTTACCAGCTGCACCTTATCTTTAAATGTCAGCCATTGGCTGTAAGCATTATGCTCGTGGGGTAGCGAGGTCCACAGGCGTAATAAATGCCTTTTTTTGTCGGAGTCTTCGTAATCAATGTAATCGGTTCGGGCATGTAAATTGGTGTGGTTCGACAACAATTGAATATCACCTGGCTGCAGATCCATATCCAGATAAAATTCCGGATCCGATGCCACCTCCTGATACAGATTCAGCAGCTCCTCTTCTTGCGCCGTAAAGGGCCGAACTTCGTTGTACCGACGGGTCGAGCGGAAATAATCGATATGATAAAAGGTTTTTAGTTCGCCATTGTGATAACGACATGGCACCACCGGGAAATAATTCACACTGCCTTCACCAAAGGTATCGACCAGCATAGGTCGGTACAGTACCGGAATTAAATCCGGACGACGTTTCAGAATTTCGTTATACACAGCAACAGAACTGACTATGCGGCTTTTACCTCCGGATTTGGCTTTATTCAGACACAACAAACCAACGACGTCTGCCGCATCACAATGGTATTCAATATTGGCATTGGTTTTATACAAACGGGTATCCGTGTCATCAACCGGTGCGTTTAAATCCCGCACATGGCCTAATAAATCCCCGTCTTCGTTCTGGGCGCCGGGAATGCCCAGATGCAGACCAAAACACCAGAAGAAGATTTCTGAATCTTCACGCCCCCAACGCTCAACCGGAATACCGGAAATCACCTGAAAACCACGTCCTGATTTTAACGCCTGACGCCAACGGGCAATTTTTTTACTCAGTGTTGGTAATGGGAAATCATCTTTGCTCATCGAACCGGTGGGTTTATTCAGCCCTTTAGCGTGGGCCAGTGCCGCATCCAGCTCTGCGATATCAGCCTCGTTCAACGGGTCTTGCCAGAACTTATCACTCTTCAGCAATTGCGGGCCTTTCCAGGCCGCCTCACTGACAATCGGCTGCATGGCGATGGAAGAATGTGGTCGACTCATATAATGCAGAGTCTGCGAGATCACCGAACGATAGTTGGATTTATGACTTTGCTGGTTAGGGTTGTGGGCCAGTTGTTCGCGGGTATTCATTGCTGCACCTCGTGGCGTTATTATTCTTATCGGAAACATTGTTTCCATATAATGTAATGGCAGCCGCCCGGTTTAACAAGTAGCATTTACATAAAGATAAGAATGGCGCAATTGGCTGTATTGAGATCCGCCCTGATATGAACACTGATAAACGTAAGATTTCTCCGGAATCGCTGGAAAAGCTGAGAAAAACCGTCATCGAGTTATTCGCTGAAGGGTTATTCCATCAGATTGGACTGCGGGAGATTGCCAAGCGTGCCGGGGTTGGCCTGCAAACGATCTATAAATACTTTGGCAACAAAGACGAGTTAATTATTGCGGCGATTGAGCAGGATCTGGACGAGCTAACTCTGAGAATGTCTGAAGCTGCACAGCAATCAGCGGGGCTGTCGATCAAGCAGCAGTTTTACGCAGTTGGTCACGAGTTCTTCGATTTCTATCTCAGTAACCGCCACATTGCGCTGATCGTCTTTATGAATGTTCCACACCGCTATTGGGTGGTTAACCCTAAGTTTATCCAGAATGATCAGCTGGTGATTATGGAGAACATCGTACGCGCCGGACAACAGTCTGGTGAAGTGCGCAACGACTGCGACGCCAACCTGCTGGTACAAATGGTGGCCGGTGCCATCAACCGCTTAATGGTGAATATTCTGAACGTCGATGCCATGCCCCAGAATGGTGATGATGCCAACCAGCTGTCGGCAAATATTCTCTGGCCGATGCTGGCAAAAAACTGAACCCTGTCCGAACTTATTCACAGTGCTTAATGATGCGCTGCCATAATCTTCTGAATCTCTCCCCGAGCCTTCAGATCACGGATAGCACGATTGATCTGTGGTAACAAATGCTGCTGTTTTTTCGCCAAACGCAGCCTTAGTTCATAAGACTCGACCGATTTGGTGACGTGTAAATTGCCTTTCTTCAGCTCACCAGCAATCACATCGAAAGGAAAGACAGCAAAGTCACAGCGGTTAGTGATTAACATTTTAAGTACCTGAGCTTCTGTCCTGGCCTGAACCACATCTTTATCGTATTCAGGAATCAGGTTAAAACCCAATAGCGAGCAAGGCTTGAGAGATTTAAACACAACCGGATCAACATCCGATTCAAGAAAGGCGCTGTTACTGTAAGCAATCACTTCATTGGAAATATAAAACACATCGCTGTAGACCGATGCTTCTGCCTCTCCAGGCTCCTGGCGCCAGCTGCTATCGATTCCCGGTTCAACATCCAGCTTCTGCTCGCGCATCAGTTCGCGAATTCTTACCTGCGGTAAAAACTGATATTCAAAGCGAATACCGGTGACTTTGTGAATATGTTCGAGAATATCGATGTAAGCACCTTTCGCCTCACCACTTTGTGCATCACGATAAAAGTAAGGCATACGAATAGGTTCGATGAGCCCAACCTTTAATGTTGGCTGCTCATTGCTGTGCATACCACAGATGCAGATCAGTGCGATCCCCAACAACAAAAAACGAATCATATGTCACAAGTCCGTTTAAACAGAAATGCCGTTACTCAGAACTTCAGATTGTACCCTGATGACGGTTAACGTGCTGACCTGTGACAATATTTGCTGGGGTTACCGGCTCAATCCGGACATTTCGGTGGGCGCCATTAACAACAAACAAATTGCTAATGGCACTCAACAAAAACCGGCTATCAGTAAAATAAGAAAGGAACCTGTCAGGCGTATAAAACGCGACTCTCTGCGCTATCCTCTCCGGCATCCAGATTACAGACTTCGGTGGAAAGTCCCATTTCCGCCAAACGTTCGAAGAATGGAATCGGATCCAGCTCCTCGACATTTGCCATGGTTTTTACGTCCCATTCACCACTGGCAATCAGTTTGGCCGCAGCGACTGGCGGTACACCGGCAGTAAAGGCAATGGCTTGCGAATCAATATCAGCGTACGTCTCTTCGTGATCGCAAATGTTATAAACAAATACTTCCTTTTCTTTGCCGTCACGCGTGCCTTTAATTAACGTACCAATGCAGGTTTTGCCGTTGTATTTTGGCGCCAGGCTGGCCGGATCCGGCAAACAGGCTTTTAATACGTGCAGCGGCACAACTTCCTGGCCGTTACTGGTGGTCACGGTTTTGTGGTTCAGCAAACCTACTTTTTCGAACACTTCCAGGCATTTCAGATAGTGCTCACCAAAGCCCATCCAGAAACGCACGGTTTTAACGCCGGGGATATTCAGCGATAAAGAATGTACTTCATCGTGTCCCATCAGATACAGTTTATGCTCACCAACTTCCGGGAAGTTGTATTCCATGGAGCGACTATGGTGTGGATACGTACGCCACTGACCATCTTCGAGACAGCTGGCATCTTCGATAATTTCACGCAGATTAATTTCCGGGTCGAAATTGGTTGAGAAGAAATGACCATGGTCGCCGTCGTTCACATCCATGATGTCGATGCTTTCGATCGAATCAAATTCATGTTTCTGGGCATAAGCACAATAGGCATTAACCACACCCGGATCAAAACCACTACCGAGAATCGCGGTGACACCTTTGTCTTTGCATAACTCGCGCTTCTTCCACTCGTAGTTTGCATACCAGGGATAAGGAGCATTCATCACACTGTAGTCTTCATGAACTGCTGTATCGATGTACGCCGCACCGGTTTCCAAACAAGCATCCAGAATATTCATATTCACAAACGCGGTGCACACATTAATAACGATATGAGTGTCGGTGTCGCGAATTAAATCCACCAGATCATTCACCTTGTATGCGTCCACTTCGCGGCTGAATAGCGAAAAATCGGCATGTGGGTGATGATTCTTTCTGTTTACCGAAGCAATAATGGCATCACACTTGGCAATATTTTTAGACGCCAGGCAAACCGACGAAAATACATCGCTGCTTTGTACACATTTATGAGCAACGACGGCACCAACGGCTCCTGCACCAATAATAAGTACGTTCTTTTTCATAACTTATCCTCCCCAAATATTAGGAAAACGGTTAAGACAAAAAGTCTCGGAAATCTTCGTAATCAAACTCGCGAATAACGCGGGTTTCACCGTTAATGTTCTTATGGCAAATGGCCGGCATCTTGATGCCATTGAAGAAGTTTTTCTTCACCATGGAGTAACCGGCAACGTCTGAGAATCTGAGCTCGTCACCAATCTCAATTGCCTGATCGAAGACATAAGTTCCAAAAACATCACCAGCCAGGCAGGTGCGACCACAAACGCGATAAACAAATTTTCCCTGTTTCAGAGCTTGTGGTATTTCGTCTTCTGCGATTTCTTCGGCGCCATCGAGTGCTGGAACAAACTGATATACCAGTACATCGAGTAAATGTGTTTCGACACCTGCATCAACAATTAAGGTAGGTAATTGGTTGTCGACCTTATCTAATACCTTAACGACCAGCGATGTAGACTGGGTCACGGACGCTTCACCCGGCTCCAGATAAACCTGCAGGTCATAACGTTCAGCCAATTGCTTTAATCGTTCACACAACTGATCCAGCAAATACCCGTCACGGGTAAAGGCCACACCACCGCCCAGGCTCAGCCACTTCAACTTCGGTAAAATGTCAGCGAAACGTTGCTCGATGTTATCCAGCTGCTGATTCAGACTATGAAAATCGGCGTTTTCACAATTCATATGAAACATAGCGCCATCAATCACATCGCTGATGTTTTCCGGCAACAAATCATGGCGCACACCTAAGCGTGAATATTTCGCCACGGTATCGCTTAAATCGTATTCAGAGTGGCCCACTTCCGGGTTCAGACGTAAACCAATCGAACGACCTTTCAGCTGGGCTTTGGCTTTAAATTGCTGCAACTGATTCAGAGAGTTAAAAATAACTTTGTCGCAGTATTCGATAACCTCTTCAATTTCATCGTCGCTGTAAGCAACGCTGTAACCGTGAGTTTCACCACCGAACTTTTCATAACCCAGGCGTGCTTCATATAAGCTACTGCTGGTTGTTCCGGCCATATACTGCTTCATAAAATCGAACGCACACCAGCTGGAGAAACACTTCAGTGCAAGCACACTTTTGGCGCCACTTTGTTCACGTACATAAGCGATACGTTCCATCGCTTTTAACATACGGGTTTCATCAATCAGGTAATAAGGGGTACTGACTTTCATTTTGAATCCTTAATCCGCATTACTGCACCAGTTACTACACCAGAGCGACTGTTTCTGGTTGCGACTGTTTGATAAATTGAGACTCCAGGCTGGCCAGCTCTTTGCGATCTTTATCCAGGGTTGCAAACACATCCGGGCCAAACCACTCCAACGAAGCATCCATGTTTTGCCATGGGATGCTGGATTCCGTCATTACATAGGTCAGCAGCTTCTTGAAATCGTACTCACCGGTAAACAGTGACGTCATACCCTCGCGGCTTCCGGCGGGTGCATACACATTGCCCGGGTTAAATACATTTAATAAATGACGCTGGGTAATATTTTTAAAATGCATATGCACAATCAGTGGTGCCAGTTTTTCCAGTGCAAACACCGGGTCACTGCCCATTTCCCAGACGTGAATAACGTCGAAGTTAATACGCAACGCAGGATGATTAACTTCTTCGATTAACCTGAGCGTCGATTCCAGCGTATCGGCCAGAGTATTAGGATGCGTTTCGACCACCAGATCGATGCCATAGTCCTGAGCAACCTGGCAGTACTGGCGAAGTCGGGCGGTGTAAGATGCACGCTCCTCCTCACTTACGTCTGCACTGGCTTTGCTGCCAGAGAAGGTACGCAATTTATTCGCTCCCCAGGAGCGGGTGATGGTGCACAGGGTTTCGGCACTGGCGACACCGCTCTGCAGGTCGCCATCTAATGGCAGATAATCACTCACCATGGAAACCGACAGGCCTCGCTCTGCAAGGCATTCCAGATTAAAGTCCGGAGACTGACGCAGGTTTTTCGCGTGTACTCCCCACAATTCAATCGCATCGAACTGATGAGACTTAGCCCAATTAGCGATACGTTCCAACGAGATCAACTGGTGACGGAAGGAGATAGTGCAAACGGAATATTTCACTGGGAAACCCTTTCTAATTGCTGAGCGTCAGACGACTTGAGCACTTTCTCTGCCCAGATATCTTTCACTTCAATTAAACGTTGTTTAAGCCTGAATTCCCTCTCATCCTGCTGATCAAGTAACTGGAATAATTTTTCGCCAAAGGCTTCATTTTTTGTTACTGATAATTTCATGGCATTGAACTGGATTAATTTGTAATTTTTCGCCAGCTCATCAATCACATCACACCAGTCATCAAACTCAGGTTCTGGTAACCCCAGCTCGCGCCAGAAAAATGCAAAGCCATGTTCATACGCGTATTTTCTCGGTGACATCACCGGGATTTCTTCCACCGCTTTAATCAGGTTATCCAGCGGCAGTGGTTCACCGTTTTTATCTTCACCATTGATATGAGCCTGAATAATCTCTCGAATCATATCGGTAACCGGGTTTGCATCGCGCACTACCGACGCTTCAAAAAAAGCATTTACTTCTTTCGCTGGAGTCGGACGAGCACCTACCTCAGAGAATAAATAACCGCCAGAAACGGTTGGCTGAGAAACAGCATTAAGAATGCGATCTTTTTTGAACACACCTTCCCAGCGATAGTCCGGGTCGTACATAAACCACAGGTCAGGATTATTAGTTGGACCCAGCATCACGTAATGAGGAAACGGATCTTTATTAAATTCGTTCTCACGTTCCGGTAAATGGAACATATCCAGCATAACCATGATGTGCTGGCCTGGCTGGCGGTTTTCTACCAGGTTTTCAAGCTTGGCCAGGTTATCTTCTTTACTGGCCTGCTTATCATACCAGGCACTGATTGGCATGCCGTATAAACGCTCATACCAATCAAAGAAAATATCGTGATTGATATTTTCGTCGTGGTAAGTCAGCACATAACGATCGTTGATACAGGCGTTGGCATCAGACACCGCAAAGTAAAGAATACGGTGATCCAGCTCGGGAAAACGTTTTACGATTTCTGCTAAATTACTGGCGACACAGTGGATCTTGACGTCTTCATAGACTTCAAGACCCTTTTCATACTTTGGGAGGTTCTGGCCCTTATACAAGGTATTGGCAACAGCACGAACGGTTTCAAAGTCCTCATTCATCAATGCGCTTTCGTCGATGGCAATATCATGCTCAACTTCAAGCAGCATTAACATTTGCAGCACCATGGATGAATCCAGCGCCAGGTCTTCTAACAGGCGTGCGTCGCTGTGAAACTTATCCACATTCGGATGCGCCATATTTTCACTTAACACTTTAAATATGGCTTCAACAATCTGTTCTTTAGTCATCATAAGCTTTTCGATTCTGGTCTTTGTTCTTCACTCAAATACATCAGCGTATTCAGGCTAATGCCAATGCCTTGCGACTGACTTTGCCGTTAGGAAGCCGGTCAATTTTTTCTACCTGGGTAATCTGGATCGGGACCTGATATTTATTTAAATATCTGGCACACCAGCTGCGAATATCTTCCGTGGGTACTTCAATGTCTGCGACGAACTGCAAGCAAACCTGATCGTTACCAAATGCATGGTTCTTTTTAAATACCACCGCATCGCTGACGCCAGGCATCTCCATCACCACCTTTTCAACTTCCGCGGGATAAACATTCAGGCCGGAAACATTAATCATTTCGTCGATACGGGAGAGGAAATGCAGGCGGTTATCGGCATCGAGATAACCCAGATCGCGGGTTGCCACAATGCTGTTGGATTCTGTGGTAACAACAATTTCTTCCGGACTTTCTTCTGAGTTACCGGATTCAACACGAATATGTGGCAGGGGTACGCCCTGATCATGAATCGAACGCAGGTTTCCACCCAATGCAATACAGCCCACTTCAGAACAGCCATATTGCTGATACAGGTTCACACATTTCTTCTCGGCCTGTTCCAGCCAGCTGGCCTGCATCAGGGTGCCGGAAGTCATGATGGCGTGAATCGGTTGATCGGCCTTTACCATCATGGTGATGGTAGTAATTAACGCCGGTGATGAATATAAAATCGGAGACGTGGTTTCCTGCACCTTCCGGATAATATATTTCGGATTAAAGTTGGTAATAATTACCGGCTCAGAACCACGTTTAATGCTGGCGAGAATGCCACAAATCAAACCGTAAGAATGGTTAACCGGGCAGGCAACCACAGCC
The DNA here is from genome assembly GCF_965219715.1 of Bacterioplanoides sp. Taxonomy (GTDB): domain Bacteria; phylum Pseudomonadota; class Gammaproteobacteria; order Pseudomonadales; family Oceanobacteraceae; genus Bacterioplanoides. Next base: position 3,460,020 of record NZ_OZ244785.1, on the reverse strand, counting down.
GTCATATCAGCCAGATCTGAGAAATGCTGAATATAATTTTCCAGCTCGATATCAATACTGGTCCAGCTGCGGTCAATGCATTTAGGTTCCCCGGTAGTACCGGAGCTCATTTGCACCAATACCGCAACGTTATCGTTCGGGTGATCACCAATCGTTTCGATATTGGCCAGCAGATCATCCATATTGTCAGCCATAACCTGATAATGGCTGTTGCTGAGTTTTGCCCGACGACGTAGCGCTTCTTCCGGCGTTCCTACTGGTAATGGGAAAACCGAAATTCCCTGATCGCGACAATACAGGCACAGCGCAATCCACAGGGCAGCATCGCTGATGCACACCGTAATACGTTTGCCCTGGCAGTTACCAAGAATATCGTGCTGGCTGAAATTGCTGAAGCAATGTTCAAAATAGGTTTTATCGAAATAATCGTCGTTTAAATAAATCATAATTTTTCTTCAGCAATCAGCTGACCTGGTTTTCAAGTTGCTGCGTCGTATGTTCTGTGGTGACTTCTGCCAGCGGGTTATTCACCGTGTGTTCGAAATAATCCAGCGTGCCGCCATTGAGTATTTTTTTCTTCAGCAGAGATTCAACAATAATTTTTTTGCTGTTTGCCCCAACGCGATCAATACGTGCAGGATCGGTAATACCAGACTGGCGATATTGTTCGAGGTAGTGGCGTACTCGATTCCAGAACTGTGCTTCCGGATATTCGTGGTAACGCTCCAGCAGGAAGGATAAATCGGCCAGATTCAGTACATAAACCGTATCCATATACAGTTCACGCAACTCATCGATATCCGACATACTGAAACCTTCATCCAGCGGAATCGTATTAAAATACGGATCGGTTTCGGCTAACTTGGGCGTATGCTCCGGGTACTTCAGATAACCTTCGACGTACTCCATATCTTCATGGAAATCGCGCAGAACAATACGTTGTGGCCAGCCATCTTTATGGGTCAGAATCAGATTCTGGCAATGTGCTTCAAAGGCAATACCGTTATGCACCAACATATGCCAGATCGGAACCAGCATGACTTCCATCAGACGGTTCACCCAGGTTTCAACACCATACTGATCAAGCCAGTCAGCAATAAACGGACGCTGATCGGATTCGACCAACATCAAAGCCGTGAAGGGAATAGCCTGTTCACCGGGCTGTAATTTATCCACTACGCTTTCGCGGAAAATGGCACCAATCAAACCGTCCATGGCTTTCGCCTGGTTTTCGTCTTCCGGCTTATAAAGTAATCCCGCGTATTCACTCAACAGCAATAAATTATCCTGCTGCTCGAGGTGTTTATCTTTCGCAACCACTTCCTGCAACCAGGTTGAAATGGTTGGCGCCGTACAAACAAAATGATCCTGCAAATTCCGGTGTGAAGATGTACTGACCAGATTGAGCGGAATTTTAACGTTGGCTTTTTGTGGATGACTGACATTCACCAGCGTGCGTAATGATTGTGTCGCCTGATAGTGATCACCAGCCTGGCCCAATTCAATAATGTCACCACAGCGGATAGCCTGAGCAAGGCCACGTTCCTGAATGGCATCAACCTGCCACGGGTGAATAGGAACCAACGAAAACTCAGCCCAGCTCTTCCCCTGTTTAGCCAGTCGTTGCGTCAGAACAGAAAACGTTTCTTCGCCCAGCTCATTTATCCAGAAAGCGTTATCGTCCGTCGGAAAATTACGTTCAACATTGCTGGATTTAATCGCCAGCCAGTTCAGCTGAAACGTATTCGCTGCTTCAGGGCCATACTGAATATGGTCCATTAAGGTAAAACCGGTACGGGCTTTAAAGCTCGGGTGGTACAAATGACCTTCGGTAATCGCCGCTTCTAGTTCAGCAAAATTCAGCTGACGTCGCGGCGTCAGATGATGCTCTAAATGACTGGTATTCCAGCGACATAAAGCAATTGTCTGCATCAGCTCACCGAGCAAACGCATTTTGGTCTCTGAACCGGTATCCAGATGTGCAATTAACTCCTGGATGCGTACTTCGCGATAATGATTTTTGTCGGCAATTTCGATTGAACCATCAGCAATACGAATACGCTCAAAAATACGACGTGCGCCTAAGCAGCGGAATTCAGTACCGGATAAGGTAAAGGTATAAATACTGTCGAATACGGCATCAAAGCGGCTGAAGTCATTCGCCAGCATCGCCCGACTATCAACCTGAAAGTTAACAATCTCTTCATACAGCAATGCTTCTACAAACTGACGAACCACACGTTGCTCTTCAGCATCTGCTTTTGCAGGCGCCTCAATATAGGGAGCATGATCTTCACAAAATTGCTCTGCGACCCGGGCCAGAATTTTATGCGTATCGAAATCAGCTATAGACTGCACTGCGTCCATCCTTATTTTCTGTGACGAAACTTTTATGAAAATCAGATGTTGAGAACAGCGGGTTTTCGATGGTCGAATACACTGCGTGCTCCATGCCTTCCTGCAACTCATCGATATTGTTAACACGAGCCAACAGGTTGGTTTTGAAATCCAGCCGCTCGCTGGTGAGGATGTATTCGATAAAACGTTTACCCACGCCCTGCATATTTTTCTGCAAGTCAGATAAATGCTGACGACAGCGGGCAATCAGAGTTTCTTCATCGATCAGGCCATCAGCCCCGAGACGATAGATCACTGCGAATAATTGATTAACGAATACGTAATACGATATAGCGGTAAAGATTTTTTCATCATCATAGAAAATATTGGTCAGACTCAGGTTGTCACCCACGCCCGCCAATTCTTCTTTAAAATGTTCTGATAAATAAAAACCCTGATTATCGCGATAGTAGTAACAGCTGGGATATCCCTCAGAAACATCAAGCAAGCTGTTCTGCTGATGAGCTTCCAGCGCAATGCCATAACCGTCATACAATGACAAAATAGACTCGACGGCACAGTGCCAGTATCGATCAAACCAGTCTGATGCAACCTGCTTTTCTGAGCGGCCTTCTTTTTCAGCCAACTCGGATATGACATTCTGCAACAGACTGGTACCAACAGAACCGTCGGCATCCGGAATCGGATCCTGTACTAATGTCAGAATTGAACAAACACCACGCCCTTTATCCTGGGTAAACAGATTACGGCGCAACACCACTTCAAAACCCGAATCGGCTTCATGATTATGGGGGTGATTAATGGTGATGTAGGCAGGGTCATCAACAACTTTAAATTGCGGATTATTATTCAGAAATCCAATATGGCGCAGGTAACTTTCCACCACCATACCGTCTTCCAGTTCCCGGCGTTTATTCAGTCTTAATGAATTGGTTATTTTTACCGGGATTGATAATTTAATCATCCATTCCGACGACTCACTGAATACCGTTCTCACCGATGAGGTTGCGGTATATTCAGCGCCAGCTTCACCAAGGTACTGCAGCGTTCCCTGACTCATCAGCTCTTTCACCCAGTCCTGGGTTAATAAACTGTGCGCCTGTAGCGGATGTACCGGAATCAGAACATGACCAGATTGCAACGCCAGCTCATCGTAACGAGTGACTTCCGAGTAAATAATGTCGCTGGTTTTTTCTGTTAACGACGATCCTTGCTTCACCAGGGACTGGTCGGCGGAAAAATAATGGAGCTTAAAGTGACCACACAGTTCCGGTGAATAAAAGTCTTGTTGCCAGAACGCGATGCCCTGCTGACTTTTTGGCGTTGGATGCAACCAGTGGCCGTATAGAATGGATTGCTCCGAATCGATAAAGTCGGTGCTGTGTAATGCACTATCTCCGGCGCGCTCGGCGAGGAAGTGTGCCATTGCCTGATAACTTCCCAGCAAACGGCCGAGCAATTCCATCTCATTTAATTTGACGGAATCGTCAGCTTCAATGGCTGCTACAGAAATATCATTCTGACGTTTATAAATCTGGCGGGTGAAAGCAATCAGCAGATACATCAGATCAGCGCTTTTCCAGCAACTATGTATGCTGCCTTCTGATCCCTCTCCTACTGAATCCGGTCCTTCTGAAAATTCGGTGCGTACATAAACACCGTGAAAATGATGTCGCCCTACTTTCGATTTGTAGGCAACATCCATAACAACCCGTTGATGGCTATCGGATAAAAACAACTCAACAACTTCTCTGCCCTTTAATTCAAAAGGAAAGTCAGAATAAAGTGAGAACTGCTTATTATCGCTCCAGACACCGGCGTCAATTTCACGCAAATACGCATTCACAAACGCATTGTAAGAGGCGTATTCAGCAATCGTGCTTGCTGCAAATTTCATAAGAAACCTGGTTCAGTCGAACTTGATTTTGGCGCATTATACACACGTAATGCGATTGTTTCTCATTATTATTATATTTTTCTTTATATTTCCTATTGTTTCAGAAGTTTTTCACAGAAAAAGAAAGAGAGGAGCCACAAAACACAGGGGATTGTGGCCAGAAACGTACTTCAGATACGCAGCCAAACCCGACAAAGAGTCTGGATTTATAGCCTTTTGCTAACCACCTGTTCTTTCAACATGAACTGCAGGTCGTTGATAAATAAAGAAAATAAACGCAAATAAAAACGCCAGTGCTTCTGCAACCGGCACCGCATACAAGAAACCAATCCCAGGTAACATCAGGCTGAATAACAACACAAATCCGATTGGCAAAATTAATGAGCGCAGTGTGGCGACAATGGTGGAGTACAGCGCCTGCTCCGCCGAGGTTAAATAAGCAGAAATCAGTACGTTAAAGCCGTTAAACAGAAAAATCGGCCAGATGATATGCAGAAAGTCCTGCGCCAGTTGCTGCGCTTGTTGTGCGTCTTCCTCCAGAAAAAAGCCAACGATGCGGCTTTCAAACACAAACAACATAATCACCAGAGCAACACTCAATACCGTGATCGCCACAGCAGCAATGGTCATAAAACCCTTTACCCGATCGATCCGCCGAGCACCAAAGTTCTGCCCCAGCAACACATGCATGGCATCAATGATGCCGTAGTACACCATCAGACTGATATAAATCAGGTAGTTCACCACACTGAATGCAGCAATGCCTTCGACTCCACTCTCGCGACTGATTACCCAGTGAAAAACCAGAATCACCAGACCTATCGAGAACTCATTAATAAACTCAGAAAAACCATTAAATGCACTGAAGCTGAGTTCTTTCGGATTAAATTCCGGAAGAAACAGCCTGAGGTTATTACTGCCAGAGAAAAAGTAAGTCGAGATATAGGCTAACTGTATGGTCTGCGCAATCAAGGTTGCCCAGGCCGCACCTTCAATTCCCCAACCAAGCTGACCAATAAATATTGCATCCAGTGCAACATTGATAAACGCCCCCAGCATCAGCGCGCGCATACCTAATTCAGGTTTATTGTCTGCTCTTATAAAGTAATACATCACCAGACAGCTCAACTGCATGATGGTGGCAAAACAAAAAACTTCGAAGTAGCTTTGCATTAACGGGTATATCGAAGCATCTGCCCCTAACGCCGCAAACAAATAATCACTGAAAAGCATCGCTACCGGTGTAACCAGCAGTATTATTGCCAACACCGATAAAAATATCTGACTGAATAACGATGACGCCGCCTGATATTTTTTTTCTCCAATGTAGATACTGGCTTTTACTGAGCCACCCACCGCCAGCATCAGTGCAATACCAAACAGCAAGGCAAAATAAGGCATCAGCAGATTCACCGCTGCTAATGCATCTGCACCCAGATAGTTACCCACAAAAAAGCCATCCACCACACTGGCGGTAGAGATCGCCAGCAAACTCAGAGTCGAAGGAATCACAAAGCGGAAAAAGGTGGCAACAATTGGGCCGCTATCAGGTGAAGTAGTGGATGAAGTAGCGTGTGACATCGGGTGTATTAATTCTCAACGGAAGTCGTTCTCAATAATTGGCAGTACTGGTGCTGTATGTCTTGTCGCAAACCACACCATTGTTCCACCTTCACGTCTGACTCACTGATCCTGCAATCAGCTTTAACGGTCAGCGCCAGACTGTAGTTCGTACCAAGGCGATACAGCGCGCAAAAATCTGTTTTTTTAAAGCCTTTGATATCATCCCAATCGGACGATAATTCCAGGCTCAGCACACGGGCTCCGGAAAAAGAAAAGACCAGTTTACGCAACGGTACTCTCAACCCCAGACCTTCTGCCTTGAGGTAAGATTCTTTTAACGTCCATAGCTGTACGATGCCTGGTAGCTGCTGCTCTACCGGCAGCGATTGTAACCAGTGAATTTCGCTGTCAGCAAAATAACGCTGCGCCAACGCCATATTAAATACCGGTCGGGTATCGGCCTCGATATCAGCCCCCACCACAACCCCGTCACTGATTGCCAGCGCAACCATGTCTTCGCTATGCGAAAAATTGAAGTGGATATTTAAATGTGAAAACAGAGGAGTAAGTTGCGGCTTACCCTGAGCATCCACTTCAAACTGCCATTGCTGCGGCAGAATATCCGGGTGTTTTTGCGATAACTGATAACGCAGCATTGCCCGGGCCAGCAAATACTGATCCGCCTGCTGCGGTTGTCTGAATTGTTTCAGCCGTTGCCGTTCTGTACGGCTCAACCAGGCGATGACCCGCTTGCGGAAGTCGGGATCTTCAAGCAGGTTAATGCTGGCATAATTCAGCTGAACAAGCGGTTCAGACAACACGGTTTTTACCGGACTGGCAATCAGATTAAATCAAAGCCCGGCTCTTCAATAACCTGCCACGGCAGGCCATGCTTGTTCATATCTTCCATAAACGGGTCCGGATCAAGCTGTTCAATATTCCAGACACCGTCTTCCATCCACTTACCTTCAACCATCATTTTTGCGCCAATCATGGCAGGAACGCCGGTGGTATAAGAAATGGCCTGGGACTGAACTTCGCCATAACAATCCTGATGGTCTTTCACGTTATAGACGTAAACCGTACGTTCTTTACCATCTTTAATGCCACGCACCACGCAGCCGATACAGGTTTTGCCTTTGGTACGAGGACCGAGAGTGGAAGGATCGGGCAATAATTGCTTCAGGAACTGAATCGGTACAATTTCCTGACCATTAAAATTAACCGGCTCGATGCCCGTCATGCCAACATTACCTAACACCTCCAGGTGTTTAAGGTAACTTTCACCAAAACTCATCCAGAATTGAGCACGCTTCAGAGTTGGGTAGTTTTTGGTTAACGACTCCAGCTCTTCGTGATACATACGGTAAATATTGTAAGTACCAACGCCATCCGGGCAGGTGAATTCCTGTTGAGTCGACATAGCCGGCGTTTCAACGAACTCACCCGCCTCCCAGTGACGGCATTCTGCGGTGACTTCGCGAATATTAATTTCCGGGTTGAAGTTGGTTGCAAACGGATAGCCGTGATCACCACCGTTCACATCAATAATGTCGAGGTAGTTAATTTCATCGAAATAATGCTTTGCCGCATAAGCGGTAAACATGTTGGTGGCGCCCGGATCAAAACCAGAACCCAGCAGCGCCATCAGACCTGCTTGCTTGAACTTATCCTGATATTCCCACTGCCATTTGTATTCGAATTTTGCCGTATCCAGCGGTTCATAATTTGCGGTATCCAGATAATGAACCTTCATTTCCAGACAAGCGTCCATGATGGTTAAATCCTGGTATGGCAGCGCCACATTAATCACCATAAATGGCTTATGCTTGCCAAATAAACGCACCAGGTCCGCTACGCTGTCGGCATCAACCTGCTCGGTTTCGATGTCGCGGTTGTAGTTTGCTTTAACCTGGCTGGCAATGGCGTCACACTTGCTTTTGGTACGACTGGCCAGAACGATTTCACTGAATACTTCCGGCAGCTGAGCACACTTGTGCGCAACAACCTGGCCAACCCCACCGGCGCCAATAATAATTACTTTTTTCACAATAGAATCCTCTGAACGGTTAAAGCAAATGGTCTTTTTCGTAATAGGTGTAGCCTTGCATACTGGCATTGAAGGTGTTCATCATTTGCTGGCGCTCACGAGCAGTAATGCGACCTTCATTAACTGCGGCTTCGAGCTTATTGCGGTAGCGCAGTTTCATTTCCCATGGCTGGTATTCGACATAACCCAGAACGTCTTCGATGGTGTCGCCATGAATTTCTTTAACAAATTCATAACCACCGTCCTCGCGCAAACGAATGCTGGCGACGTTGGTATCGCCAAATAAATTGTGCAGATCACCTAGGGTTTCCTGATACGCCCCCACCAGAAAAACGCCCAGGTAATATTCCTGCGAATCCTGTAAGGAGTGCAGCGGTAACGTGGAGTTATATTCACGATCAGTGGCAATAAAACGATCGATTTTGCCATCACAATCACAGGTGATATCGGCCAATACCGCACGGCGATCCGGCGCTTCCTGTAAGCGATGCACCGGCATTACCGGAAACATCTGATCAATCGCCCAGCTATCCGGCAATGATTGAAATAAACTGAAGTTGCCGTAATAAATATCGGCCAGCGATTCATCAAAGCCTTCGAGTTCCTTCGGAATCTGATCCATCTCAGACAGCAATGATTTAACCTGCTGCAATACCTGCAAGAACAGGTTTTCTGCTTCTGCACGGGTACGTAAGCCAATCTGGCCACGCTTGAATAACTCCCGCACTTCATCACGGTAATAGTGAGCGTCGTTAAAACATTCCTGCAATCGCGCCGGTTTTAAATACTCGAAAATCCCGCGCATATTATCGAGCAGCTCATGGCTGGCATCGCGTGAGGTTTTTATTTCGATTGGCTCAAAGCGTGTAACATCAAGAATGTTAAACAGCAGAATGGAAGAGTAAGCGACGGTGGCGCGACCAGATTCTGTAACAATGGTAGGGTGACGAATACCGTAAGCATCCAGTGTCGACATAATGGTTTCCACCACGTCTTCACAATATTCATCGAGAGAATAATTACGGCTTTGGCTTTCCTGAGAGTGCGCACCGGTATAATCCACCGCCAGGCCACCACCCAGATCAATGTAATTCATCGCAGCGCCTTCCTTACACAGGTCAGCGTAATAGCGACAAGCCTCATTAACACCGCCACGAATATCGCGGATGTTCGGAATTTGCGAACCCAAGTGGCAATGTAATAACTGCAGGCAATGCAGCATGCTATTGTCTTTCAGTACATCCACAACCTGAATAATCTGGCTGGCGGATAAACCAAAAACACTGCGATCACCACTGGTTGAATTCCAGTGTCCACCCACTTTCGACGTCATTTTTGCACGAACGCCAATTAACGGCTCAATACCCAAAGCCTTACTGCGCTCAATAATGATCGGCAGTTCAGCTAACGCTTCAATAACAACAAAACAGCGGGTACCCAGCTTAACCGCCTGCAAAGCCAGATCGACAAATTCCTGATCTTTATAACCATTGCAAATTAACATCTGATCGCTGCTGTTATCCAAGGTGGATAACGCAGCAATCATTTCCGGCTTACTGCCAACCTCAAAACCGTGACTGTAACGCACACCAAATTGCGCAACTTCTTCAACAATTTGTGCTTGCTGATTTACTTTTATCGGGAATACACCACGGTACTGACCCTGATAGCCAAGGCGGTCGATGATTTTATTAAATGAGTTATTAAGCTTACTTATGCTGTGGTCAATGATGTTTTCAATACGCAGCAAGGCTGGCATATGAAGATCGCGATCGCGCAATCCTTCGATTATTTCCAGCAGTGACAAACCCGATGAGGAATCGCACGACGGGTTTTTAATAATAACCTCACCGTCGGCATTGATATCAAAATACCCATTACCCCAGTTTTCGATACCATAGGTGCTTTTTGCACTATCGATGGTCCATCCGGCCTGCCGATCTATCTTCACGTTAACACCCGTTCAAATCGCCGCATTGTCATCCGTTAAGGCTGCTGTAATTTCCGTGGTGATATCGAATTCCGCCTATCCTGTGCAATCGGACCACCCTTAAGAAAGGCGGATCATAATGATTTACATTTAGATTATCTAGCTGTTAGATTGAAATTCTTCGCTAATTTTCAGCTATGCGACAATGTTGGTATTTATGCCTTAGTTGCAATTGATAACCATTACCACCTGTGAAATAATCCCCGGCCGTCACTGGCACAGTAATTTTGCGACGCCCTGAATCTGGCGAGCAGCGCATTGGCACCAGGCAATTATTTTCTGCCTGATTGCACCTTACTAAGGCCCCAGCAATTTAATATTTTTTTATAATTAAAGGATGGGATATTCCATGAACGCTTCCCTGCCGCAAAACGCTCAGGTGCTGAACGCCGGGAAATCCAGGATCAAAGTTCTCGATTTCTACCGCGGCATTTGTGTGATGTTTATGCTTGTGGTGCATTTTTTCTATTTTTACGGTGCACCTGAATTCAGCCGGAGTCCGATTGGTTTATCGTTTGAATTGTTGACCATCTGGATTGCTGCCTTTATTTACCTTACTTCATTTATGGTGCTGCTCACCCCTTCGGCCACCGGCCAGCAACAACTGAAGCGGGCAGTCATATTATTCCTCGGTGGCTACGCATTAATTCTTGGTAGTGTGCACGGCCTGGACTTTAAGCCTGAAGCTTCACACGAAGCCTTATTATTCAGTGTTTGCTGTTTTGTATTTTTAATGGGCATTTTTATCGCCATCGCCGGTGGTAAGTCTTTATCAACAGGAATTAAGCGCGGGCTTATTTTGTTTGTTGCCGGTTACGCACTGAACTTCTTCCGCAGCTCTGTACCTATGTGGTTATCGCTACAACTTGGTTTGGTCAGTGCCGAAGACCTGGGAGGCGATACACCATTAACGGAATTATTAGTTGTAGATATTCTGCAGTTTGCTGGTATCGCCTTTATTATCTGCAGCTTGCTACGCCACTACCTGCCGCAACCAAAATACTGGATTGGCTTAGCACTGATTATTGCCTTTGCCTCCCCCTATGCATGGGACGCCAAAACGGGCAATTATGTTGCTGATGAATTATTGAAGCTGCTGGCAGGAAATATCTCTGAAGGTGCCTTTTTCCCACAACTGCCATGGCTGGCCTATGCTCTGACCGGTATGGCATTTGGTCACTGGATGAAGCAAGCTGATGATTTAAATAGCTTTTTGAAAAAATCAGCATGGTATAGCTTGGCTGCAATCGTAATTGGTGGCGGAATTATTCTGACCAATATGGATTACCATACCGGTGATTCTATGCGCGCTGGTCCGGGGGCTGTGATTGCCATCAGCGGTATTACCGCGCTGTCTATTTTCCTGTTTCAGGGCATCGTTGAAAAAATACCAGACAATCCGGTATTCCGCTTCTGGTACAGCTGGAGCAAACACATTACCACCATCTATGTGGTGCACTGGCTGTTGATTGGTTGGGGCCTGATGTACTTTGGTTTCCGCACGCTCAGTGGCAGCGGTTTCTTAATTACATTGCTGGCGCTTTATGTGCTGACGCATTTTCTGGCAACCGGCTGGGCCAGATTCAAACCAGGCCAGAATAAATAAACCGAATAGCATTTATGACTTTTTGTTTACCTCCCGAATGGCATCCTCAGGATGCCATTATGCTTACCTGGCCACATGAAGATACCGATTGGGCTCCTTACCTTGCCGAAGTAGAACCGGTTTATATCGAAGTGGCCCGCCAGGTATTACAACGTCAGTCGCTGCTGATTATCTGCCACAACGAAGCCGTAAAACATCGGGTGCACTCTCTGCTGCAACACAGCAATATCGATATCAGCCGCCTGCATACCTTTATTATTCCTTGTGATGACACCTGGGCACGGGATCATGGGCCAATCACTCTGGTCGATGATCAGGGTAACAACAAAGCGCTGGATTTTATTTTTAACGGTTGGGGCAACAAATATGACGCCACTGCCGATAACGCCATCAACCGTTATTTACTACAACAAACTTTGGTACAAGCTGAGTACCAGGCCGTTGAGTTTGTACTGGAAGGTGGTGGCATCGAAGTGGATGGCCAGGGTCATTTGCTGACTACTGAGCAATGTCTGTTAAATCCAAACCGTAATCCGGGTATGACTCGCGAGCAAATCGAGCAGCAGCTGAACCAGCACTTTGGCTGCGAAAAAGTCTTGTGGTTACAACATGGCAGCCTTGAGGGCGATGACACCGATTCGCACATCGATACCCTTGCCCGTTTTGCTCCGGACAACACCATTGTGTACGTCCAGTGTCATGATCAGAACGATGCGCACTTCGACGAATTACACCGGATGGAGCAAGAGCTGACATCATTGCGTCGTCACGATGGTAAGGCATTTAATCTGGTACCGCTGCCGATGCCAGCCGCATGCTTTAATCAACAAGGCGAGCGCTTACCGGCAACTTATGCTAATTTCCTGATCATTAATGACGCAGTGTTGGTACCTACCTATCGCCAGCCAGAATTGGATAATCGCGCCTTACAGCAGATGCAAACTGCGTTTCCACAATACGATATTATTGCCGTCGACTGCCTGCCATTGATTGAGCAATTCGGCAGCCTGCATTGCATTACAATGCAGCTACCCAAAGGGTTTTTAGCTTAGGTTTTCTACATGACAAAGACACTCAAAACCGCACTGATTCAGCAAAGTAACAGCAACGATCTGGATAAAAACTTTGCCGACAGTATTCAGGCCATTCGCCAGGCGGCTGAAGCCGGTGCCAAACTGATTGTGCTGCAGGAGTTACATCGTTCGTTGTATTTCTGCCAGCAGGAAGACGTTGATGTGTTTGACCTGGCGGAAACCATTCCCGGCCCATCCACCGACTCACTCGGCGAATTGGCGAAATCACTGGATGTGGTAATTGTTGCTTCTTTATTCGAAAAACGCGCAGCGGGCCTTTACCACAACACCGCCGTGGTACTCGACAGCGATGGCAGCATCGCCGGTAAATATCGCAAGATGCATATTCCGGATGACCCGGGCTTCTACGAAAAATTTTATTTTACTCCGGGTGATATGGGCTTTGAGCCGGTTCAGACCAGCGTCGGTAAATTAGGCGTATTAGTTTGCTGGGATCAATGGTTCCCGGAAGCAGCTCGTTTAATGGCGCTGGCCGGTGCCGAAGTATTAATTTATCCAACCGCCATTGGCTGGGATCCACGCGATGACGAAGCAGAACAACGTCGCCAGCTGGATGCCTGGGTAATCAGCCAACGTGCCCATGCCGTGGCGAATGGTGTACCGGTGCTCAGCTGTAATCGGGTTGGCCACGAAGCCGATCCTGGCCCTGGTGGCGAGGTTGATAAAGCCGGACCAGGTATCGATTTCTGGGGACACAGCTTTATTGCCGGACCTCAGGGCGAGTTTTTAGCCATTGCCAGTGAAGGTAAAGAAGAAATTCTGTACGCCGACGTGGATTTGAATCACGGTGAAAATGTGCGCCGCATCTGGCCATTTATGCGTGATCGTCGAATCGACCATTACCAGGATTTATTAAAAATTTATCGTGACTGATTCCATGAAACGTCCAATACAGTCTTCAAAAACCTGAGGCCGGAATTTATGTCCAGTGATCTTCCTTATCGGTTAACGGTAAGTCAGAGTCAGAGTATTACGAAAAATATGCGCCGCGTTACATTAACCGGTGATGACCTGAATGAATTTCCTGAAGGCTGCGAAGGTGGCTATGTAAAACTGCTGTTTCCGCCACACGGTGAGACCAAATTACCATCGGCAGAAGCGGTTGATGCCGGTGCGCCGGTTATCATGCGCACCTATACCGTACGCAAGTTTAATAAAGCGGACTTAACGCTGGATATTGATCTGGTATTACATGGTGAAGTGAGTGAAGACTATTCTCTCACATCAAGCTCCAGTACTACATCAAAGTCAGGCCCAGCCTCAAGCTGGGCGGCACACACTCAGCCTGGCGATCACATGTTGATGTATGGGCCGGGTAAAGTGAAGTTTGCCCAGGCCGACGCCGATTGGCTTTTATTTGCCGGTGATATGACCGCACTACCTGCCATCAGTTGTCAGCTGGAACAATTACCCGACAATGCCCGTGGTTACGCCGTGATTGAAATTAATGCGGACGAAGACCAGCAAGATCTGAAAAGGCCAGAAGGTATTGAAGTTATCTGGGTGGTTAATTCACGTCCCGATAGCGACAACACGGTATTGAGTGATGCAGTCAAAGCCTTACCCTGGTTATCGGGCCAAGTGGCAATCTGGGCAGCGTGTGAGTTCAGCAATATGCGCTTATTACGCAGCTACTTTAAAAAAGAGAAGCAGGTTGGCCGTGATCAGCTGTACGTCAGTAGCTACTGGAAAATGGGTCAAACGGAAGACAAACACAAGGTCACAAAAAAGCAGGATGCGATGACCGAAAATTAATATCGCGACTTGTTACACCCTATTGGTGGATTAACAATCAGCCCCGCTTAGTGAGCGGGGCTTTTTATTTATGCGTTTAATTTATTTCTGTTGCTGTTGTTGATTCATATCGATCAGAAAAATCCGCCGTTATGCCCGGGATGGCACAGCACCGTCATCAGAGTTTGATTTCTGGCGCAGAAATGGCTGTCGTTGCCAGTAATATAAACTGCGCCATAACCATTCAACCGGGCCATAGTGGCATTTTTCCATCAGCACTTTACCCAGTGATAGCTGCAGTATCCAAACCGCCAATACCACCATCATCTGCTGTAAAAAATCGATTTCCACCGCTCTCAGATTGAATAGCAACGGATAAAACAAAGCCACAGAAACCAGAGTTTGTAACAGATAATGCGTTAATGCCGCACGGCCAATGGCTTGTAATTTCAACTGCAGCCCCAGCAATTTATCCGACCGGCTCCAGATAACAAGAATACCTATGTATGCCATTGCCTGAAGAATTGCCGCCAGGCTGTTAAGGTCGAGGTAGATGCCGTAAGCACCATCCAGAACCAGTGCTAACCCTTGCAGAACCAGACCCGCTAATAAGCCCCAAATTGCCCAGTTGCGGTACACATGTCGGGAAGCATTACCCGTGATATAGCCGGTTTTATACAGCGCCATACCCACCAGCATATTGGCCATCGACATGCTGAAATATTTGATTGTCTTCAACTCATCAAAGCTCAGTCCGGTACTGGCGGTCACCGCCGCCTGAGTAGCATCGTCGTAATAATGGCCCGCCAATGCCGGGCCGATATAAACAATGCATAACGCATACAAGGGCAGACTCAACCCGACTAACAGTGACGCAGACATCCGGCGTAACGGGTACAGCAGAAAACCGGCCACAGCATAAACAAACAGAATATCGCCGTACCAGAGCGATAGGTGTAAGCCACCAATGACCATCAGCCAGAAATTGCGGCGATAAAAAACAACCAGTGACTTGCCGTGTTTCTGATCCAGTTTTTCAGTAATTAAAATAATGCTGGCACCGAATAAAAACGAGAACAGCGTCATCATCTTCTGCGAAAACAATGCGTAGACCAACGAATAACTGGTCAACATGACGTGACCGTAAATAAAATCTCCCATACCATTTTCCATGGTTGGGAAAAACGCTCCTAACTGGCGATAAAACTCGATCTGTCCGGTTTCAGAGTAGGCAAATAAAGTAATATTAATAACAAATATTCCGAGCAGAGCTACACCCCGGATTAAGTCCAGCTGTACCACCCTCATTGATCTGACCTCTGTGCATAAGCTGTCATTGGCAAAGCCTCATTTCTAATCTCCTTATCGTGTTAAGACGTGGTGCTGGCGGGAATGAGTTTTTATTTAATTATTTCAATTAAGATAAAAAACTCACTAGCAATTGATAATCGTTATTATTGGTAGCAAGGTTAATAATGTCAACGTCATAACAAATAACCAGAGGGCGATTTTTACCCGGACTAACTGCCCGGACACCAACCTTTTCAGCGAAAGCATCTACACTGAAAGCATGAGTGAAAAAACGCCTTCGGCACAACAAATCCATCAATGGCAAACCAGCTTTCTGGAGCTGAATGAAGCCAGACTGGAGAGTGCCCGGAGTTTAATGAGCAGCCGCCAGCGGGTGGTGCTTGATGTATTGCCACTACTGCTGCATCTCAACCACCAGCAACTGCCTGGATTTGTCTCGCGCGACACCCCCTGTGGCATCGAGCACTACCAGCCCAGCCAGCAGGAAATTCAGACCCTGCAAGGCATCGCCCGTGGTGTTAACGCACCCCGCGGCTTTTCTGAGAAACACATTCAGGGCCTGTATCTGATGGGCAGTCTGGGTTCACTGGCACAATCGCGCTCCAGTGATCTGGATGTCTGGCTGTGCCACGATGAACAGCTGTCGCAGCCGCAGCTGGCAGCACTGCAACAGAAGTGTGAAAACATCGAACGCTGGGCTGAATCTCAGAATGTTGAGCTGCACTTTTTTCTGATGAACCTCAGCGATTTCCGCCAGGGTCAGAGCCGCTCCACCGGTGGCGAAGACTGCGGCAGCAGCCAGCACCTGTTATTACTCGACGAGTTTTATCGCAGCGCCTTATGGCTGGCTGGCAGTCAGCCTTCCTGGTGGCTGATTCCGCAGGATCAGGAATCGCGCAGCGAAGGTTACTGGCAAACCCTGCTGGATGAACACAAGGTACACGCCGGACGCTGGTTACACTTCGGCCAGATCGGCACCATTCCCGCCGCCGAATTTGTTGGCGCCGGTTTGTGGCAATTAAATAAAGGCCTGAGTAATCCCTATAAAGCACTGCTGAAGTTATTACTCACACGTCACTACGCCAGCCAATATCCTAATATCCGCCCGTTATGCTGGGACCTGAAGCAACGGGTGCATGCCGGTGAAACCGAAGTTGAACAATGTGATGCTTATCTGCTGATGCTGCAACGGGTCAGTGCGCAGCTGGATCAGGAAGGTAATCCACAACGTATTCAGCTGGCGCGCCGGGCGTTTTATTACAAAGCCCAGCTGCCGTTGTCGGACCTTAGTAATAACCAGCGCAAAAGCTGGCGGGCTAAATCCTTCAGCAAACTGTGTAACGACTGGCAATGGCAGACCGGCGACTTTATTGAACTGGATCAGCGTCAACACTGGCCGGTGGTACGGGTTCATAAAGAACGTAATGCACTGATCAGTGAAATGCTGTCGAGCTATCGTTTTCTCGCGGGTTTCAGCCAGAAATACGCTCCGAAACTGCACATCAAACCCGCCGACCTGAGATTATTAGGCAACCGCCTGTACGCTGCTTTTGACGCCAAGCCCGGTAAGGTGATGGATATTAATCCGGGCATCTGCCAGAGCCTGGAGCAGGATAAAATCACCCTGCGGCTGACACCGAATAAAGTCTGGCAATTAATCCCCGGCAGCTGGAATAAAGATACTCAGGATACCGAGCAGGTACTGAAGCAGTCTCCGAGCTTAATGGAGCTACTGTTCTTTGCCCAGTACAACGGCTTATTGGCCAACCATACCCAGATTGCGCTGTTCCCCAGCCATAACCCGGTCAGTCAGTACGAACTGAAAGAGCTGCTGCAGGTCGTGCGTTCACAAACCATCCGCAAAGCAGAAAATGCAGCATTAATCCATCCACCTAAGCCTTTGCAGTGGAAGCTGTTTATTAACGTTGGTGTCGACCCGCAACACAAACTCAGCCGCCGTGGCATGCAGAAAATCAGTAACCGCGACGATGCCCTGGGCTACAGCGCCATCCGCGAAAATTTAATCCTGACGCTGGATCTGTTCACCCGCAACAGCTGGGGGGAATGGCATATCGAACGTTTTGACGGCAACGCCGCCATGCTGCAATGTCTGCAACATTTATTGCGTCACCTGCCCTTCTCTCAGCCGCAACAGCAATGGCCGAAAATTTCCTGTCATTGTCATTGCGCCAGCCGTGCCAGCACCATTCGTATGCGGGCCGAGCAGCTGATTAGTGATACGTTTAAACACTTCAGTACGAATCCACGCCAGCCGTATTTGATCGAAGCGTCGGAACAATATTATTTATTACACAGTCAGCGCGAGGGCATAAAACTGCAAAGCGCGGCAAACGTCAGCAAGTTACTGCAACTGCTGCAACAACCGCGTGATTTTTTTGCTCCCTGCACCCTCGATTCGGCGGCGTTATTACAAAGCCCGTTGCGGCTGATTTATCAACGCGCCCGGGCCGGAGTCTGGCAACTGTTTTACTGGCGGAAAGATGAGAAGTTCTTCTTTTATCTGCTCGATGACAAAGGCGCCTTACTGCACCAGCAATGGCCAGAAGCAGATGGCAAACATCGGCTGATTGCCGCCATTCGCTTTTTACGTCAGCTGGATCAGCGCTGGCTGGCGCAACTGCCGGGCAATAAGGCGCGCCAACTGCAGCGAAATATGCTGTTGTTCGAAATACGTCAGAAAGGCCAATCATTCGATCTTGAACTGGTGCGACGCAAGCTGCCGCAGCTCAGCCAGCAAAGTAACAGCATCGATCTCAGTGCCGTCATCGACGATCATCAACAGACCACGCTCTACTGCAACAGCCAGGAATTCAGCATCTGGCAATTTGGTGATGACCTGTATAAAGCGGTGGCGGAAGAAGTGGTCGCCATCCGCCGTCAGGGCAATAATTACCCCTGCCATCTCAGCGATTTATCCCTGCCGGGTAACAATCAGCAGGTCATCGAACACCTGCTGGCCAGACAATCCATCGAAAAGCGCATTAATCAGGCCATTTCACTGGCCTGAGGCCGCCCCGCAGCGGCAGACATGTGTCTGCGAACCCCGTATAATGCCTGCCATCTTTTATCTTCTGCTTGTGTGGAATTGTTTATGTCCCGGAATTTAACGCAGACAGCACTACGCGCCCTGTTCGCCAGCCTGATTCTGATTGGCGGCCTGTCGGCCTGTGGCCAGAAAGGTCCGCTGTACCTGCCCGAAGACCGGCCTGCAGAGAACACAAGCTCAGCAACGGAATCGAACTCCTGATGTCAGTATTCAGCTACCAGAATGGCGAACTTCACGCCGAACAGGTTTCCTTACGTGCTGCGGCCGAACAATTCGGTACGCCACTGTACGTTTATTCCCGTGCCGCTTTCGAGCAACACTTTACTGCCTACACCGAAGCGTTGGGCGACTGGCCACACCTGGTATGTTACGCGGTAAAAGCTAACTCCAACCTGGCAGTATTAAACGTTCTTGCAAAACAGGGCGCGGGTTTCGATATCGTTAGCCTGGGTGAACTGGAGCGTGTATTAGCCGCCGGTGGCGACGCTAACAAAGTTGTGTTCTCCGGTGTTGGCAAACAGGCAGCAGAAATGCAGCGCGCACTGGAAGTGGGTGTTTATTGCTTTAACGTTGAATCCGAAGCCGAACTGGAACGTCTGAGTGAGGTTGCCAGCCGCATCGGCAAAACCGCTCACGTTTCTCTGCGTGTGAACCCGGACGTTGATGCCCAGACTCACCCGTATATTTCTACCGGTTTAAAAGACAACAAGTTCGGCATCGATATTAACGAAGCGCCACGTGTTTACGCCAAAGCCAAAGACTTACCAGGTCTGGATATCAAAGGTGTGGATTGTCATATCGGCAGCCAGCTGACCGAAATTTCGCCATTTATGGATGCGTTAGATCGCGTGCTGGCTCTGGTGGATAATCTGGCGGAGCAAGGCATTAACATTGAACACTTGGATTTAGGTGGCGGCTTAGGCGTGACCTACCGTGATGAAACACCAGCCAGTGCCGGCGAATACATCGCGGCAATTAAAAACCGCTTGGCTCAGCGTGCTGATGGCGGCAAGCAGTTCAAACTGATTTTTGAGCCGGGTCGTTCGGTTGCTGCCAACGCCGGTGTATTTTTAACTCAGGTGGAATACCTGAAGTTAAACGACCACAAAAACTTCGCCATTATTGATGGTGCGATGAACGATTTAATCCGTCCGTCGCTGTACAGCGCCTGGCAGGATATTAAACCGCTGGCAGAAACCTCCGATGCCCCGGTACGCGATTACGATTTAGTAGGCCCGGTATGTGAAACCGGTGACTTCTTAGGCAAAGATCGTGAGCTGCCATTAGCTGCTGGTGATCTGGTTGCAGTAATGTCGGCCGGTGCTTACGGTTTTGTGATGGCATCGAACTACAACAGCCGTGGTCGTCCGGCGGAAGTGATGGTTGATGGTGACCAGCTGCACTTAGTACGTAAGCGCGAAACCATTGAAGAATTATTCGCCGGCGAACAACTGATCGCAGAATAAAGACTCTGGCTTAAAGGCAAAGATTAGTTATGTGGCTTAAATTCAGCAAAATGCACGGCCTGGGCAATGACTTTGTGGTGATCGATCTGGTCACCCAAACCGGTCATATCCGTCCGGAACGGGTGCGCGAATTATCTGACCGTAATTTCGGCGTTGGTTTTGATCAGCTGTTAATTGTTGAGCAGCCAAGCCGTCCGGATGTCGACTTTAAATACCGTATTTTTAACGCCGATGGCAGCGAAGTGGAAAACTGTGGCAACGGTGCCCGTTGTTTCGCTCGCTTTGTTTACGATCAGCGTTTAACCGGCAAGCGCGATATTCGCGTCGAAACCGCCAACGGCTTAATGGAATTACACCTCACCGATGACAATCAGGTGGTGGTAGATATGGGTGAGCCCACCCTGATTCCGAATTTAATTCCATTCCGTGCGACAGAATACGCACCGGAATACACCATCGATGCAGGAGAAATTGGTGAAATTTCTCTGGGTGCCGTATCCATGGGTAACCCTCATGGTGTGGTTCGGGTTGATGATGTTGATACCGCACCGGTGGAACACTGGGGGCCGATTCTGGAGCCCCACTCCAGCTTCCCGGCACGTGCCAATATCGGCTTTATGCAGATCGTCCACGAACACCATATTCGTTTGCGGGTATTCGAACGCGGTACCGGCGAAACCCTGGCCTGTGGCACCGGCGCCTGTGCTGCGGTAGTCTCTGGTCAGCTGCGTGGCTGGCTGAAGCCCGGTGTCACCGTATCGCTGCCAGGTGGTGATTTATTTATTGAGTGGGATGGCAATCCGGATTCCCACATCAAAATGACCGGCCCTGCGGTTACCGTATTTGAAGGCCGGATGAACGTCTAAGGTCAGAACCTTTAAGGAATTGTTATGAGCCAGCAACCGCGTTTAACCGATGCTGATGTTGCCCAGTATTTACAGGACCATCCCGATTTTTTTATCGGTAAAGATGACCTGTTGGCGGAAATGCGAATTCCCCACAATGCCGGTCCGGCCACCAGCCTGGTAGAACGCCAGCTGTCGGTGCACCGTGAGCGCAACGTGGAATTACGTCAGCGTCTTGCCGACTTACTGGAAAATGCCCGTCGTAACGACCAGCTGTTCGAAAAAAGCCGTCGTTTGGTACTGGCATTAATCGAAGCAGAAAGCTGGTTAAACGTGCAGGCTACGCTGGACGATTCTTTGCGTGAAGACTTTGGTGTCGACGCCTGGGCGTTATTACATTTCACCGAACGAAATCTCGACGCGCCGTTGATTACCATTCGTTCCAGCGAACGCCAACGCAGCGTACATCGTCTGTTTAAAGGTCATCGTGCGATTTGTGGTCAGTTACCGCAGGAAGACATTGCGTCGCTGCTGGGCACACAAACCACTAACGCTCAGTCAGTCGCCGCTGCTCAGGTTCGTGGTCAGGGTAACAACGGCGTATTAACCGTTGCCAGCAAAGACCCGGGCTATTACCGCAGCTCGATGGATACCTTATTCCTCGATTATATTGCCGATATTCTGGCACTGCGTTTACCGCAAATTCCGGTAGTTTAAGTTTTTATATGCGCTAGCAGCCAAGATAGAAGCGGTTCTGAGGCAGCCAGTGCAAGGCAAAAATAAATTTAAACGCGCTGTTTATAAGCCATAAATGAGCATTTTGAATTTATTTTTAACACAGCAATGGCAACGCAGGTAGCTTCTCCGATGGCGATTAAACTGATTACGCTGGATCTGGACAACACCCTCTGGGAAACCGATCCGGTAATTATTAAAGCGGAAAAAGCCTGCCATAACTGGATTGTGGAAAACGTTCCACAAGCGGCCGAGTTTTACACCTTTGAAGCGCTGCGCCAGTACAAAAACGACATCGCCGAGTGTTATCCACAACTGCGCGATAAAGTTTCTGAATTACGCATCGAAGTTTTACGCCGGGTATTTTTGCAGGCTGGTATCAGCGGTGATGAAGGTCGCCAGAAGGCACTGCAGGCTTTTGATGTGTTTTATAAAACCCGCAGCGAAGTGACGTTATTCGACGGTGCATTAGCAGCACTGGAAACACTGAAAAAAGACCATCAGTTAATGGCGGTTACCAACGGCAATGCCGATCTGAAATTAATTGGTATCGACCATTTATTCGACGCCCATTTTAATGCCGAAAATGTTGGTGCAGCCAAACCCCACCCGGATATGTTCGAAGCTGCTTTAAATAAAGCCGGTGTATCTGCGGCAGAATGTATTCACGTTGGTGACCATCAGGAACAGGATATCGTTGCGGCAAAACGTCTGGGAATTCACACCATCTGGGTCAACTTGTGCGATGCGGCCTGGGTCGAAGACGAGTGTGTTCCGGATCAGGAAATTACTCATTTATCGCAACTGAATGCGGCTGTGGCAGCACTGGTTTAATAATCACCACCAATTCGCGCCACACTCATACCAATTCACGCCAGACTCTCTTTTCCGCTAACAAATGACCCGAATTGTGCAGTCGCAACGGGTTATTTTCTGGCATACTTCTGTCTCACAAAAATAATAATAAAGTTGTAATTTAACGCCGCTATCATGCGTGCGACCTGATACTCAACCGAGACCAATAACAATGAAAAAGACTCTGCTTTCTCTCGCCTTAACCGGCATGGCGGCTTCCGCCATGGGTATGTCCAAACCAGCGCCAACCAACCCACCGGTTGATGAAACCGTGGTATACCCACCCGCTGACACCGTTGTGCGTTTTATCGCAATTGGTGACACAGGCACAGGTAAAGACGGCCAGTACAAAGTGGCTGCTGCTATGGAATCTGTGTGTGCCGCGCGTGGCTGTGATTTCGCCATTGGTATGGGCGACAATATTTATGAAGATGGTGTCGACGGCGAACGTGATATTCAGTTTGAACTGAAGTTCGAAGATCCATACAAAAACATCAACTTCCCGTTCTACATGTCGCTGGGCAACCACGACAACACCTGGATCATCGCTGGTGACGGTGCCGATAACGACCGTGGCGAACTGCAGGTTGATTACCACTACCGTACTGACCGTAAGAGCAACAAGTGGCAGATGCCTGCGCGTTACTACAAGTTTGAAGCGCCGCAGAACGCAACACCACTGGTTACCTTCTTCTCGATG
Organism: Bacterioplanoides sp.; assembly: GCF_965219715.1. Classification (GTDB taxonomy): domain Bacteria; phylum Pseudomonadota; class Gammaproteobacteria; order Pseudomonadales; family Oceanobacteraceae; genus Bacterioplanoides. The sequence continues at coordinate 3,436,749 of NZ_OZ244785.1, read as the reverse complement.
GATACCAACCCAACGGCTTCTGCCGGTGACCCTAGCAACGAGTACAACAAAGACGATTACTCCGCCAAACAAGGCAAGTGGCTGAAAGAAGGCTTCGCCGCTTCTAAAGCACCGTGGAAAATCGCTTTTGGTCACCACCCATATATCTCTAACGGCCGCCACGGCAACGCCGGTAACTACGACGGCCTGGCTGGCCAGGGTCGTTACTTCCGCGACATGGTTAACCAAAACGTATGTGGCAACGCCGACGTGATCTTCACCGGCCATGACCATGACCTGCAGTGGCTGAAGGAAACTGAATCATGTCCGGGTACTTTCCATATCCTGACCGGTGCGGGTGCAAAAACCCGTGGTTTCGGTGACGCAAACCGTAACGCCGTTTACTGGCAGCAGGACAACATTCTGGGCTTCTTCTTTGTTGAGCTTCAGGGGGATGAATTCCGCGGCACCGCTTACACCGTTGATCCGGTCAGCGGCGACTATAAAGCGGCCTACAGTCGTACTATGCAGCGGCAGAAGTAAGTTGTGAGCTGATTCGATAACTCAAAAATAAATCCCGATCAGTTAACTGGTCGGGCTTTTTTATTGCGCTATTTATTCACAACAACACATTCATAAAAGCTAATAAAGGAAACTCTAATGAGCGACAAAAAGTATCAACACACTAGAACCAGCAAAGAGGAGACAAGATGATCGATCGGAAAGAAATACGGAAGAAGGAAACGCAGAAATGAAAGAGGAAAGAAATGACTTATTCGATACCAGCAGCAGTAGGTGGTAAAGAGGTTGGTAATTCCTGCGACAGAGAAGCTGATGGCAAATCATCAGCGTGTTCCACCGCCTCATCAGGAAGTTCCGTCTGAGCAACCACCACCTCTTCAAATGGTGCAGAAGCAATACTGAGTTGCTCGATAAAGGCGCCACTAACACCCAGTTTACCCGGCATTCCTAATGCCAGCTCCAGGCTTTCTATCTCAGGGAAGTCTTCGTTATAGATGCGCTGCCAATCCTGATTAAGATTACAGCGAACCTGCTGCCAGCTTTCGGCTTTGCTGTTTTTACCGTTCACCACCACCAGGTGCTCGAAGTCTGAAATCGCTTCGGTGGTTCCGGCTTCGCGGCCGCTGTCCCAGATATAGTGCAGCGTACGCTCCGGCCAGGCATCGGTATCATCAACATATACGCTTAAACGCAGCAGAGGATGCTGGTCAACATACTCATCCACCGTCCAGCGCCAGCTCAGTTGAGGTCGTTCAACCTGATCGTCGATATCCAGCGACAACACCATTTCGCTGCGGCTCTGCAAACGCACCACATTGCCGAGCATCACATCGTACTGCGGCTCAACAACACAATCGTCGCAATCCACCGACCAGTCATCAGCCAGACGAGCAGACAGCAGAACTTTTTCAGACGACGGCAACGACTGTGCATCTGCCGCATGGGCAGTTCGGTTATCTGAAAAATACCAGAGCATTACCAGTGCGGATAATGCGATGGCTGCGGGGATTGCATGCATTCGTCTTCGGGACTTTTTTGAGTAGGTGTACATAATTCAGCTTCCTTGCTGCAATTTCACGCCAGTTTATCAGCTCAGACCAGTCTGTGTTAGCAATCGTGGCCATAAATCACTGGTATTGGCCCGCTTTCGCTAGACCGCAGGAAAGCAGCACTCAGGCCAATGGCGCATTTTTTCTGCCAGAGGAATTTAATAGCAAGGTAGTTGTACGATCGTACTTGAAATTGAAAGGATTTAGCGTCGGCAATCATTGAGCGGGAAAAACAAAAAAGGACCGTTAACGGTCCTTTTTTCAGTCACGGCATCAATACCGCGATAAACCACAATCGCCGATCAGATCGGGCGACTGCCATAGTTGGTTTGTGGCTTACGCGGTGGATCTGCCATCACGTTGTCATCCACCTGAGTGATCTGGCCACCACGTGCCAGAAATGCAGCCACGTCATCTTCCATCGATTGACGCATTTCATCACGCGCGGCACTGCTGGTGCTTACGACCAGATCTTCATGTGCATCTTTTTCAGCGGTTGATTCAGCATCGTCACTATCGGACGCCTGCATTTCATCTTTTTGCTCTTCTGACTCTTCATGCACGGAGTCTTGCATTTCCAGTTCTTCGTCAGCCATCTCATTTTCCTTCTATCAGCTGTGGTTATTCGTGGTTGCGTTTGGGCACGCAGGTTTTGTTTGCCATAACTTATAGTCCAGCCTGAGCAGATCGCCAGAAACGGATAACAATTGTTACGAAAAAATTTTGTGGGTCGGAAAACTGACCCAAAACCAAAAGGAAGTGTGTCTGAAACCTGATAAACAGGCATTTTCTGAAAGAGGCATCAATAGACCGGCTGGCGCTGCCGGTCACATACTTTTATCGGTAAGAGGTTGTTATTCGAAGAGGCTGAACTCAGATCAGCCATCACGACAGATAGGTGTATGCCTGCAAAGACTCACTCAGCTCTTTACTGAATTCGGCTTTGTCGCTATCGGTTAAATCAGACGCCGCCACCTGCTGTTGTAAACGTTGCTGAATATCTTCCGGGCAGAAGTTCACATAATCCAATACATCGGCAATATCGTCGCCCTGAATCGGATTCTGCAGCTGCACATCGCCATTTTTATCCAGCACTACATCGACCGAGTCGGTGTCACCAAACAAGTTGTGCATATCGCCGAGGATTTCCTGATAAGCGCCCACCAGGAAAAACGCCAGCTGTTCGCCTTTTGCGATACTCGGCAATGGCAGACAGGTTTCAATACCGTCGGCATCGACGTAGCTGTCGATACGACCGTCGGAGTCACAGGTGATGTCCTGCACAACCGCACGATGACGCACCGGATCATGATGACCCCGCACCGGTAAAATCGGGAAGATCTGGTTAATGCCCCAGATATCCGGCAGCGACTGAAACAGCGAAAAGTTCACGAATACTTTCTCCGCCTGCTTCTCGTATAACTCATCCAATAAATCGCGATGGCTGCGATTGCCCGGATTTAATCGCTGTTTTAATTCACGGCTGATACGGCTGTAGAGCGCTTCCATTTGTGCCCGCTGAGATAACGAGAACAACCCCAGGGCAAAGCCGGATTGCGCATCACCGACCCAATGCTGCACATCGTGATAAATCTCAACCAGCGAACGCGGGCTGATGTTGTGTTTGTCCTGTGCATAACACAGCTGATCAAAGATCTGATAAAGGGCTTTTAATGCTTGTGGCGCCTCATCTTCGGGAGGATTAACCACACCTTCCTGCGGACTTTCTGAATCAATAATCTCAGTTAATAACAGCGCATGATGGGCCGTCATCGCCCGGCCAGATTCGGTAATAATGTTCGGTTGTTGCGCCAGGCCGAGTTCATCACAGATATCTTTAAATGCCGATACTACATTACGAGCGTACTCCGCCATGCTGTAGTTCATCGAGCAATAACTGCGCGAGCGCGTGCCTTCGTAATCAACACCTAAGCCACCACCCACATCCAGCCATTGTACCGGTACTCCGAGTTTTACTAACTCGGCAAAAATGCGGCTGCATTCACCTAAGCCGGTTTGAATATCACGGATATTGGCCAACTGTGAGCCGAGGTGGAAATGCAGCAGCTGCAGATAATCGAGCTGGCCTTCAGCACGTAGTTGCTCAACCACCTGCAGAATCTGATAAGCCGACAAACCAAACTTGGATTTTTCGCCGCCAGTATTTTGCCAGTTACCTTTGCCGATGGTGGCTAACCGTGCGCGAATACCTAAGCGTGGTTTCACGTTGAGGCGTTGTGCTTCTGCCAACACCAGCGGCAGCTCGGATAACTTCTCGATCACGATAAAGACCTGATGGCCCATCTTTTCCGCCATCAGTGCCAGGCGAATAAAGTGCGCGTCTTTATAACCGTTACAAACTACCACGCCTTTATTGGTTCCAAGCTGGGCAAGCACGGCAATGAGTTCTGGCTTACTGCCCGCTTCCAGCCCCAAGCGTTCAACTCCGGCCTGCTGCTGGCCTGTTAACAGCTGCTCCACCACCGGCTGCTGCTGATTCACCTTAATCGGATAAACCGGCGTGAAACCGCCATTGTAATCCAGCTCGTCACGGGCCTGCTGAAACGCGCTTACCAGCGAGTGCACTCTGTTGTGCAGAATGCCCGGAAAACGCACCAGCACCGGCAGACGCAAGCCCGCACCTTTTAGCTGCTCACCTAACTGGTTTAAGTTAACGCCATTGCCGTTATCAGCCTGTGGATGAATGCATAAGTCACCAGCAGCATTAACCTGAGCATATCCCTCACTCCAGTAGGGTAAGTTGTAATGCTCTGCAGCACTGCTGGCTTTGCTAGAATCCAATGTCATAAGGGGTATCCGAACGGCGGGCGGTTAGGGTATCTTTGCGCCAATTTTAAAACACATCTACATCTTTGAGTATCAGCTATGAGCACATCCGATCAAAGCACTGCTTTTCCACAAGGCCAGGGGTGGTTTACCGAAGTTTTTGATTCCGAAGGATCAGCCTTCTCTCTGAAAGTGAAAGAGAAACTGGAAAGCGTACAAAGTGAATTCCAGACCATCGATATGTACGACACCGAAACATACGGCAAGTTGATGGTGATCGACGGCTGCACCATGGTCTCTACCCGTGAGAACTTCGTGTATCACGAGATGATGTCCCACGTAGCACTGTTCGCTCATAAAGATCCGAAACACGTTGCCATTATTGGTGGTGGCGACTGCGGCACCCTGCGTGAAGTACTGAAACACCCGGGTGTGGAAAAAGTGACCCAGATCGATATCGATGAAATGGTCACCCGTATGGCGGAGAAATATTTCCCGGAACTGTGTGAATCCAACGCCGATCCTCGTGCTGATATCCGTTTTGATGACGGCATCAAATGGGTGAAAGACTGCGCACCAGAGTCGCTGGATATCATTATTATCGACAGCACCGACCCGGTTGGCCCGGCAGAAGGTTTATTCGCCGTCGATTTTTACCGCGATTGTTTTAAAGCCCTGCGTGAAGGCGGCATTGTGGTTCAGCAAAGTGAATCGCCGCTGTATCACAGCAACACCATTATTAAAGATATCCACGTGGATATGGCGACAGCCGGTGCGACGTCTTCTCACACCTTCCAGTTCCCGCAGGTGATTTATCCATCGGGTTGGTGGAGCTGCACACTGGCGTGTAAAGGTGGCGATGCGACTGACTTCCGCATTGATGATGCGGTGAATAAAGAGTTCCGTACTGAGTATTACAATGCTGATATTCATGCCGGCGGTATTGCGATACCGGAATTTATGAAGCGGTCTCTGGGAATTGAGGACTGATTCTTTTTAGTTGATTAAACCCGGGCGCTTGCCCGGGTTTACAGGCGGCTTTATTTCTAACGAAAAAATTCTACTGAATTTTCAGCTACAGCTTAAACTCCCGACCCAATAGCTTTTCGACCAACTCTAAATTTCCTTGGCCCTGAAAAGGTACCAACTCAACTTTCAGTGTCCTCGCGTCGATAACAGTATAAGTAGATTCCGAACATCCAGAGCCACCACAAATGGCCAGAATCAATATTTTATCCACACCAGTTGTACTTTTCTCACAATAAGAGCTGACATAATCTACACTTTTCAGAATTAGTTTTGTGTTGTCAGCTCCATTCTTTGCTTCAACGATAAACCGGGTACTCTCCCACTCACCAACTTTCTTAATATCGATTTCAGTTCCTCCACAAACTTTAGCCTGTGCAAAGGCTAATGGGGAAAATATTGCAGTAAATAAGATTATTAGAAGTGCTTTCATAAATTAGTAAGCCTAAGATTTTTGATGATTTTGTATTTTATAAAACTATCATCAATACCAGCTTCATACTATACGCTGTACTTAGCATTAATCAGAAAAAGGGCCCTACTTAGGCACGAAATCCAGGGCAACCCACCCGACAACTGAAAAGTCGATTACCGTGTTATCACCGGCATCCAATACCTGCCCGATTATTACACTCCCGTAATAGTGATTTTCAAACCAACCCCATTACCACCACCATCCAAAGGCATATACTGAATTCAGTAGCCAAACAACAAGCAACAATATCCGGAGGTCACTATGGCAGTGTGGATGGGCAAAAGACGGTGCACCAGAATCTCTGGATATCATTATTATCGACAGCACCGACCCGATTGGCCCGGCGGAAGGTTTATTCGCCGTCGATTTTTACCGCGATTGTTTTAAAGCCCTGCGTGAAGGCGGCATTGTGGTTCAACAAAGTGAATCGCCGCTGTCTCACAGCAACACCATTATTAAAGATATCCACGTGGATATAGCGACAGCCGGTGCGACGTCCTCTCACACTTTCCAGTTCCCGCAGGTGATTTATCCATCCGGTTGGTGGAGCTGCACACTGGCTTGTAAAGGTGGTGATGCAACAGACTTTCGTATCGACGATGCGGTGAATAAAGAGTTCCGTACTGAATATTACAATGCTGATATTTATGCCAGCGGCATTGCGATACCGGCATTTATGAAGCGCTCTTTGGGAATTGAGGACTGATTCTTTTTAGATGATAAAACCCGGGCGGGTGCACGGGTTTATCTCAATTTAACAATCTATTCTTACTTTTTTCATCCATAAAGATGAAAGACTCTTCACAGTACTTGTAAACCTCCCGAAAAGAAGACTTGCACTCACTAACTTCATTCTCTTTTGCGGTGGATACAATAGAGTCGATAAGACCAATCTCAGGGGGTAGATGAAGTTGTTTCTTCAGATTTAAGATAGCTCCTTGCATGTTTTTATTATTTTGCAAAGCACAAACTAAAATAGAATATTTTATAATTTCTGAGATACGGATCTCATCAATTTCATTGACGCACTCATACTGCGCTTTCACCAAGTGACGAAGGGCATCATTGTGAGCTTTATTCAATTGATGGTCAAACGCCTCATTATCTTCAAACACTGACAATACACCCAACATTATAGAGATACCGCCGAGAACCGTAACTATAACTACTTTAAGGTCTTCATCTTCCCAAAAAATAATTATTCCAAAGACAACTAAGCTCGATACCAATCCAGAAAATGCTGAAAACCAAAGGCCAGAAAAAGATTTTAAGAAAAATATAAATAACCCTGAGATAACAACAAGTATGGCGATAAGAATCTTCATTAATAGCACCCTCAATATACCTATATAAATATTTATCAAAAATAACAATAAATAGCAATCCTATATATAGACAAATTAGTCAACAAAGTTCAAATAACCCACCACGATTATTACCCCCCCCGTAATAGTGATTTTCAAACCAACCCCATTATCACCACCACCCAAAGGCATATACTGAGTTCAGTAGCCAAACAACCAGCAACAATATCCGGAGGTCACTATGGCAGTTGGATGGGCAAAAGACGGTGCAGTGCAGGATCAGATCGATGCCACGGTATCAGATGCCGTCGCGCTGGCACGCAGCCGTATCAGCCACGGCGAAAGCCTGAGCCATTGCGAAGAGTGTGGTAACGATATTCCAGAGGCACGCCAACAGGCGATTCCCGGCGTACGTTTATGTGTGTTGTGTCAGAGTGAGCTGGACGAGCAGCAGAGGGCAGTATCGGGTTATAACCGCCGGGGAAGTAAGGATAGTCAGTTGCGATAGATCTCCTGATTATCTCTCAGAAACAATAAAGCCCGCCTGACTTCCATCAGGCGGGCTTCAATTTTTTAACAACTCAAAGCAGTACGATTAACCCAGCGAACCATCATACCCCGGTGCCAGCTTAGTCAGTCGATTAGTCTCTTCTTCGATCAACTTCTGACAACGACGTGCCAGTTCCGGCGCATCATCCAGAGTTAAACCCTGAGTGCTGATCGGTTCCATACAATTCGCTTTAAGCACGCCCGATTTAAAGCGGTTGTAATTCAGTGTTTTGGAGTGCCAGGCAAACGCGACCGGCTGAATAGGTGCTTGAGCTTCAATCGCTAATTTAAATGCACCTAATTTAAATGGCAGTGGTTTGCCGTAGTTACGGGTGCCTTCCGGAAAGATAACCAGACTCAGATTTTTATCGGTCATTTTTTTCGCCGATTTTTCCAATGCCTGTTTGGCTTTATCACGCTGTTCACGCTTCACCATAATATTACCGGCTAATAAAAATACGGCGCCGATAAAAGGAATATAAACCAGCTCCCACTTGGCCATTGCCACTGTGCCTTTACGGATCAAGCGCATGCAAAAGAACAAATCTTCATTGCTCTGGTGATTCGCGATAATCACCGTAGCTTGCTTAGGCTCGAGACGCTCGGGATGTTCAACATCAAGGGTAATGCCCCAATAACGCTTAAACACTTCAAACGCAGCGATACAGATATCGCCCATATTGTTGCGGTGCATCGGCCGGATAAATACCAGCGGTAACAGTGCCAGCGCCACCAGTGCTAATAACACGTAGGCGACGGTCAGTCGGAGTCTATAAATCATGGAAACTTCAGAGTACGTTTTTGAGTTTTCGGCGGGGTATCTGCCAAGGCGGCGCATTTTAGCACTTTATTCTGATCAGACAATGACCAGACAGCCGCTGCTGCAATGACAAAAAAGCCCACCTGGGATCACCTGGTGGGCTTGGAAAAATACACAGACGAATGCAAAACGAAGGCGACTAACGATCAGGCATCAATCACCAGATTGCTGCGAGCATAAGACGTACACAGGGTCACCGCTGGCCACTGCTCATCGTCTTCGCCATAAACCTTGCCTTCCATCTTGCGACAAGAGCAGGCCTTACACACGCCATTGCGACAGCCACTCTGATGCTCAATGCCCAGCTCTTCCGCCAGCGCCAGTAAGTTGGTGTTCTCATCCACTTCGACACGAATATCCGACTTCGCAAACAGTACTTCATGTTTGGCATCGCTATCCGACAGTGGCGCATCACTGGCACTGAAGGCTTCAAGGAAGAAGTTCTGCATAGGGAAGTCATGCTGCTGCAGAATATCTTTTACCGCATCCATCAACCCTTGTGGACCACAGATATAGACTTCACGTTCACTCAGATCTGTCACCAGACGCTGCATCATGTCAGCAGACACCAAACCTTGTTCAAAACCACGCACATCCGCAGGATTCTCACTAACAATATGATGCACTGTAATATCGCTGTTTATCGCCAGTTCGTTAATTTCCTGCTGGAAAATAATCTCCGATGGCGAACGATTAAAATACAGCAAGGTGACATCTTGCGTACCTGAGGTTTTTAAATCCCGCAGCATACTGATGATAGGAGTGATACCCACTCCACCAGCAATCAGCAGCTTTTTACTGTGGCTACCGGATAAACCAAATTCACAACGAGGGCGACCCATAATGGTCAGTTCATCTCCCACCTGCATATGGTCCGCCAGGTAATTAGAAACCTGCCCGCCGTTTACTCGCTTTGCGGCAAATTCAAGATGACGGCTTTGATCACTGCTGCGGGTCAGGCTGTATTGGCGAATCTGCTGTTTGCCATTAATGGTCACTGCGACATTAATAAAGGAACCGGCTAACCATTCTAAGCGTTGCCATTTTTTCGGTAATTCCAGAATAAACGACGTCGCCTGACCATCGATGTGTGCTTTGCGTTCGATCACCTTGGTAGTCGTCTGGTATTGCACATCATCACCGTGAACCAAATCGTTCGGACGACGAACATGCTCAACAATACGTTTCACCAATGTGACTGGGTTTAATAACGGCCAGACGGATTTATCCGATTCATTAGTTGGCAGAGTGTGTTTCAGAATAGTCGTCACCACATTTTTACTGGGCTGACCAAAACCTTCCATGCGATAAGGCACACCGTATTTTTCACAAATGGCTTTTACCTGAGGTGCCAGTTCACGCAAACGGTTTGGTGGTAAGTCCGGGTAATAGTGATGTTCTAAATGGTAATTAATGGCGCCATAAAAAATATCGGCAAAGCTGGTATCCAGAGTTTCATCTTTTAACGCATTCATCTGATCCAGGTATTTTTTCGGGAAGGGTTTGTCGTTATGAAAGTTCACCGTCGCCGCCGCCTGGCGCAGGTAATAATCCGCTTCCGTTTCGTGTTCTATCTCTTCAAACACTTCACTTTCTTCAGTCATATGAGAAGACGCCAGAATCAACCCCAAATAGGCATTGGCAATCGAACGAGCCAACAGGTTAGCGCTGCCAACCCGGAAAGCACGCCAACCATGTTGCAGTGGCATAGAAATATAACTGTGTTTAACCTCACGCCAGATACGACCTAACGGGTTAGTAATACCTTTACGGGTCAGACGCTCATTACGTGCAACATCCGCTGACATCGACGTGTACATAGCGTAATAATGGGCATCGTTTAATAAAATCCAGCCCAGCGCGAAGGGTTGAAAAATTGAATACCAGCGCCATTTTTGTGCGCCGTTTACCCGGAAAGCAAAATACCCTAAATCGTGGTCTTTCTCTTTAATATTGGTAAATGGATGGTGCACCGTGTTGTGCATTAATGCCCAGTCTTTTTCATCCATGGTGTTGTTCCACGTCCACTTACTTGAGTGGAAGCGACCGGCATTTTCCAGGTGGTCATACTGACCGTGCAGAATATTATGACCCAGCTCGGAGAACTCGATGGTGTAATGGGAAATCAGCATCACAATGCCACTTTTCCAGCTGCTGAAGCCTTTCCCCTGATTGATTAATTCACGACCTTTTTTCTCCAGCGCTTTGGAGAAGCGGTCTACTTTTTCAATATGATCCAGATCCTGCTGGCCAACCTTAGCTTTGGTTTCGCGGTACAAAGCAGAGATCTCGGCAGCAAAGGCTTTTTTCTGTTGTGGGGAAAGCATCACAGGCATATCGGGTTCACCTCTTGTTATTGTGCGCCCAGGGTGTTGAAGGTTGAAAGTTTTGCAGCGGGCAGCGAACACAGGATTAGTTTGACCCAAATCCATAAGTCCGCTTATCATTTTACGTCACCAATTTGCCTTTTTACGTCAGACTGAGCAGGATATAACCACTAACTTGCAGCAACTGAGTGACGCGTGAATGTCGCACGGCTATATCAACACCAGCTTTCTTACCGGATTCAGCGACCTGGCGATCAGCCGGGGTGGCAACCCAACCGTGCTGTATGAAGCGGTCGGACTGGATCGTGATAGCTATATCGATGAGAAGTTTTCCACCTCAGCCACCAGTCACCCACGCCTGCTGGTTACCCAGGAGCAGTTTGTTGAGTTGCTGGAACACAGTGCCCGTGAATTGAATTGCCCGGACCTGGCACTGCAATTAGCCAAACGCCAGGGTGCTTATATCCTCACGCCCTTAGTCCCCATGTTTGCTAACTGCCGGACTTTAATGGATGTGATTAAAGTGCTGGAAAAATACATGAGCCACATCGTTTATGGTGGCCAGATTGAAGTGACGGTGGGCGAAAATCATATTCACACCTGCGTACGTGCCGTACACCCACACCTGTTACGTTATACCCAAATTGAGGATTATGTTTTAGCCGTGGTGTATAACGCGATTAATCATTTATTAGGAAAGAATTATCCACTACGGGCCTGCTATTTTACCCGCCACGAAACCAACCCGGCACAGATTGAACAATACGCCCAGTACTTTGGTTGCCCGGTGGTATTTAACAATCATGAATTAGCGGTAACGTCTGACAACGCTTTAATGGATCAGTCGGTGGCGGAAATTATCAGCCAGTTTATTAACCGGGTTAAGCGCAGTATTCCGGAACACCACGCCGGATTTATTCATCAGATTCGCCAAACCATCAGTTTATCGCTGGCCAATAACGGCGCGCCCATTGAAGATATTGCCCGGGTATTAAACATGGGCCACCGTACATTGCAGCGGCGCTTAAAAGAGCACAACATCAGCTATCGCGCCCTGGTGGATTCGGTACGTCATGAACTGGCCAACCAGTATTTACAACATTCCAGCTACAGCTTTACCGATATTGCCGGGTTATTAGGCTACAGCAATTTAAGTGGTTTCAGCCGCAGTTATCAGCGTCATTGTGGTTTATCGCCAACCCAGGCCCGACAACAGTTCTTGCAGCTGCCGGGCGAGTGATTCGGATAACGTTCAGAGAAAGCCCAGCAGCGCTTTTGCACTGTATGCCACCAGCGCCAGAGTAAACACTCCGGCGAGATACAAGATCACAGCGTTACGCAGCTGATGGTTTTTTTTGGTTTTTGCAGAATTAACAGCCGCCATCAGTAACCATCCTTTAACGAAGTTTTACCACTAAAAGTCCGGTAGCTGTAAATGTTGTAGCTGATAATAACCGGGATAAATACCAGAATACCCACCAGCGTAAAGTACACCGACTTATCCGGCGCAATCGCTTCCCAGATGGTTAACCGACCCGGAATAATGTACGGGAAAATACCGGCAATTAAACCACCAAACGCGGTCATAAATAATCCCATGGCATAACCCAGAGGCTTTAAACCCGGATCATTATCTGCTTTAAGCAGCTGCCATAAACGCCAGGCAAAAAACAGGGTGAGGAGTGGTAACGGTGCCAGTATCAGATTTTGCGGGAACACCAACCAGCGCTCGGCAATCACCGGCTGATCCAGCAACATCCAGATACTGACTGCTGCCATAAAGCCCAACATAGCGAACAATAAAGCCTGAGCATAAGCTTTGGCACGCTTATGCAGACCCGCCTGGGTTTTACGCACTAACCAGCAGGCACCCAACAAGGCGTAACCCGCCACCAGCGCAAACCCGGTTAACAGTGAAAACGGCGTTAACCATTGCACCGGATCGTCCATGGTTTTACCCGCAGACATATCACCCACTAATGCACCGAGGATAATGCCCTGACAGAAGGTCGCGATTATCGAACCGGCCGCAAAGCTGATGTCCCACCATTTTTGGCTGGTGTCGGATTTAAAGCGGAATTCAAACGCCACCCCCCGGAAGATTAACGCTATCAGCATCATAATAATCGGCAGGTATAAATTCGATAATACGAAGGAATACACCACCGGAAAGGCAACAAACAACACCACACCACCAAACACCAGCCAGGTCTGGTTGCTGTCCCAGATGTGCGACAGGCTTTTCATGGCGATGCCTTTTTCATCGGCATTTTTCAGCAGCGGTGACAGAATACCCACACCCAGCGAAAAGCCATCCAGTAATACATACACCAGAATGCCAAAACCAATCAGTAATAAATAAACGAGTGCGATATCCATTATTTTTCTCCTTTATTATTTTGATCGGATAAATATTGCGACAGCTCTTGGCTGTAACCCATGTCTACCTGAGCCGGATTTAACGTTGCCGGCAAGTCTTCATCTTCCAGGTCATTACGTTCCAGCGATTCCAGTGCCTCTTCAATCGACATCGGCCCTTTTAAAATCAGCTTGCGCATAAAGTACAGGTAGGTGAAAAACAGCGTGGTGTACACCAACACAAACAGCGCCAGGGTAAAGGCAACGTTTTCTGCCGGAATTGGCGAAATCACGTCCACGGTACGTACCAGCCCGTTCACTAACCAGGGCTGACGACCCACTTCCACCACATACCAACCGGCTAAGGTAGCGATCACACCGGCAGGAATCATAGCCACAGCAAATAAATGCAGTGGTCGGCTTTCAAATAAAATGCCTTTGCGACGGGCATACCAGCCAGCCAGACCCAGTAACAGCATCAAGCCACCCAGACCCAACATAATGCGGAAGGAGAAAAACACCACAGCCACCGGTGGACGGTCTTTCGCTTCCACCTGATCCAGACCGGCAATTTCACCGTCGAGATCGTGAGTAATAATTAAGCTGGCCAGTTTCGGGATGGCCACTTCCATTTTATTGCTTTCGGTTTCTTCATCCGGCCAGGCGAATAAACGTAATGCCGCACCTTTTTCGGTTTGCCAGATGCCTTCCATCGCCGCCAGTTTCACCGGCTGATGTTCCGCTACGTTTAAACCGTGGAAATCACCAACCACAACCTGCAGCGGTGCCAGTACCAGAATCGCTGCCATCGCGGTGGAAAAACCAATTTTGGCAAACTCGGTGTGTTTCTTTTTCAGTAGGTAGTACGCGTTCACGCCAGCAAATAACAACGACGCCGACAGGAAGGTCGCCAATAACATATGCGCCAGGCGGTACGGGAACGACGGATTAAAAATCACTTCCAGCCAGCTGGTAACGTGGAACACACCGTCGACAATTTCATAACCGGCGGGTGTGTGCATCCAGGAGTTGGCGGCCAGAATCCAGAACGACGAAAACACCGTACCGATGGCAACGGTACAGGTGGCGATAAAATGCACCTTGGGTGAAACCCGGTTCCAGCCGAATAGCATAATGCCGAGGAAACCGGCTTCAAGGAAAAACGCGGTTAACACCTCATAAGCCAATAGCGGTGCCAGCACCGGCCCCACCACTTCGGAGAATTTACTGAAGTTGGTGCCAAATTCATAAGACAACACCACACCGGACACCACGCCCATACCAAAGGTGATGGCAAACGGCTTCATCCAGAATTTTACCTGTTGCAGGTAAGCAGGATTTTTTGTTCTCAGCCACATACCTTCCATAAAGGCCAGGTACAGCGACAGGCCAATGGTGATGGTGGGAAACATAATGTGGTAGCTAACCGTGAAGGCGAATTGAATCCGCGACAGCATGGCGCTATCGGGCATAGAAGCGATAACATCCAACATAATTGAGTACCTAAAGTGTGTTGCGTTAAGCAAAGCTCTGACGGCTTTTTGGTGCTGATCAAACCGGTACCGACCTCTCTACAAGGTTCAGCCCTTAGGCCTGGTTATTGCTGAAAGCGTGCCAGACCTGGGGTTCAGGCGCAGAAAAGCGGGGTTAATACTCACTTACTAGCCTGTAACCCTGATCACAACTGACGTGCTGGCGATCTGGTACAGCCAGCTGTTTTGCTTGCTACTGCATTATAGGCAGTGAAAATTACCCATTAGGTGTAAACTGGGTAGACACAAACCCAGGCAAGCCGTAAAGAGAGTTTACAGTTCATGCTGATCACCCTGTTCACCGCCAGTATGTGGCTCACACTGCTTTCGGCCTCCGGCACCGCCTGGTGGTTATGGTCACGCCGTCGTGAAGAACCGGCTCTGGTAGCGCTGGCGGCGTTCTGTTTGTCGATGGCGCTGTGGTGTTCCGGCCACCTAGCGGTGATGTATAACCAGCCGCAACTGGCGATTGCCCTGCTGCTGGCCAATCCGTTATTGCCGACCAGTTTCCTGCATTTTGTGGTGTTGTGGTTACGCGGCAATTTGCCATTACCCGAGCGCATCTATCGCTTTATTCCACTGCTGTATCTGATGGCGCTGGCGGTGACTGCGCTGAGTATTATTGGCGATGGGGGTCATCTGGCGGCCTGGAATATCTTCCCGCAGTTTTTCCATATCGACCGGGTGGGTTGGTTAAACGTGGTGTATACCGTGGTGGTCGGTGTGGTTGCCCATATCCTGCTGTTGTTTGGTTATCGCAACAGCCGCCAACACGTCAGCCAGCTGAATAAGCGTCGTTCTATCATCGCGATGTTTATTGCCAGTGGCTGGGGATTTTCACTGGCCACCAGTTTTATTCTGCCGTCGCTGCATATCGATTTTTTCCCTTACCCCATGCTGGCATTACCGACCTATGCGGTGTTGCTGGTGTATTCCGTTGCGCGTTATCGCTTAGTAGAAGTTAATCGCTGGGTGAGTCAGGCATTGCAGTGGCTGGCGGTTCTGGTGGTGTCGATGCTGCTGATGACGCTGTTGTTGTCGTTATTAGCGCCGGTGGCCATGACCGAGCTGGCCGACGTACCCACGCTGCAGCTGTTCTCTTACTCCAGCCTGTTATTAATGCTTGCCTGGTTGTTATACGGCCCGGCACGACAGTTTTCTGATCGGCTGGTGTATCCCGGTGCTACCATCGACGAAAGCACCCTCAACCAATGGTTGCAGCAATTAAACAGCGCCACTTCCTGGCCTGCGCTGGCCAAAGCGATTGAAACTGTTTGGAAGCAACACAAACCATCCGCCCAGCAGGATAACCATACCGGGGTAAAGATTTTTGCCTCCAACGGCGATGTGCTGGTCGACAGTGATCAGCCAACGTTATTCACCTGTATTAAACGTGGCAGCTGGGAATGTCATTTACACGGCTGGCAGGATCAACCGCCGAGTAAACAACATATGGCGGAATTATTAGCGACCTTAATTCCGAATGTCTGCGCCTCGCTGGAACGTTCATTACAGCTGGCTAAGGTCGAAGCCAAGGCCGAGCGGGAACGGATTAAACAGCAGCATCTGGTGGAGCTGGGTGGTTTAACCGCCGCCATCGCCCACGAATTACGCAACCCGTTGAATATTATTAACATGGCTTCGGCACAAACCGATCCGGCGATTAAAGGCCATATTCAGAATCAGGTGGCCCGGGCCGAACTGCTGATTCGCGATACCCTGGCCTACGCCGGGAAAATGGAATTGCAGCTGCGCGAAGTGAATTTATTACCACTGATTCGCCAGGTGTGTGAGCAGATTTCCGGCCTGTATAAAGTACAGATCGACCATGAGTTACCGCAGCAATTAACCGCCTGTTTTGACGCCGATAAAATTCAGCAGATTCTGATTAACCTGTTGGAAAACGCTGCTGCGTTTGTCGATAAAGACGCAAGCCAAAATCAAGAATCAGGCAAAACAGCAAACGCCAAAGCCGATATTTTACTGGTGGTGAAATACCAGCAGGACGATAAAAAACTGATGCTGGCGGTACATAACCAAGGTCCGGCCATTCCCGAAGACGTGCTGCCCCATTTATTCGAACCTTTTATTACCAAACGCAGCGGTGGCACCGGTCTCGGTTTGTCCATTGTTCGCCGTATTGTGGATGCCCATAACGGCTGGATCGAGCACCGCGACGATCTTGGCTGGCCGGTGTCTTTTATTATCACCCTGCCTATTCCCTGCAGCTGTCCGCCCCACGGAGAATCATAATGAGCGCACGTATTTTATTAATTGATGACGAACGTGCTTTTTGTGAGCTGTGCAGTTTATGGCTGAACCAGAGTGGTTATGAAGTGGTTAGCTGTGGCGATGCTGAATCTGGCCTGACGGCGTTTAACCAAGCCAAACAGGATCAGCCGTTTGATCTGGTGATTCACGATCTGGCGCTACCGCCGAGCTTTCATCCACAAGATGGTCTGCAATCGATTCAGCATTATCAGGATGTGCCATTACTGGTGTTAACTGGACATGATGATCGCTCGCTGGCGGTGCAAGCGATTGAGCTCGGCGCCTGGGATTTTATCGCCAAGCCGGTTGATCCGGATATGTTAAAAATCATTATTGCCCGGGCGCTGGATAAACACAGTTTATTAAAACAGGTTTCTAACCTGGAGCAGCAGTTACAACAACGTCAGCCGGACACACCGGACTTTGGCTTAATCGGTAACAGTGCTTCGGTACAGACCACCCGGGAATTAATTCAGCGTATTTCTGCCACCCAGGTGCCGGTCTTTATTCAGGGCCCCAGCGGTACCGGTAAAGAAATTATTGCCAATGCAATTCACCAGGGCAGCAGCCGCAAAGACAAAGCCTTTATCTCAGTTCATTGTGGCGCTATTCCTGCCGAACTGCTGGAAAGTGAATTATTCGGCTATAAAAAAGGTGCTTTTACCGGCGCCGATAAAGATCGTAAAGGCCTGTTAGCAACTGCCGACGGCGGCACCTTATTCCTCGATGAAATTGGTGAAATGCCACTGGCGATGCAGGTAAAATTACTGCGGGTATTACAGGAAGGCAGTTATTATCCGGTGGGCAGCCGCGAGCTGGAACAGATTGATATTCGCCTAGTCAGCGCCACCAACCGTGATGTACCCAGCGAAGTACAACAAGGGAATTTCCGCGAAGACCTATATTACCGCATCAAGGGTTTAACCATTACCACCACCGGACTGGAACAACGCAAAGAAGATATTACGCCACTGGTGAATCACTTTATTGCTTTGTATAACCAGCAACACAACACCTCCCTCAGTGTTGATAACGATGCCTGTCGCTGGTTTTTATCCACACCCTGGCCGGGTAATGTGCGAGAACTAAAAAACACACTGGAAAGTGCTGCAGCCATTTCGCTGAATAACAGCATCAGCATGCAGGAGATTCAGTTAATTCGTGGTGATTCCGCTGCTGCGGTTACTACAAGCTCCGGACAACACAGCGAAGTAGCATCGGATGCTTCACTGGAAGAACAGGTTTCTGCGCTGGAAATTAAACTGATCCAGCAGGCGCTTGATGCAAATCAGGGGAATAAAACTCACAGCGCCCAAGCGCTGGGAATTACGCGCCAGGGGCTGATTAATAAGATTAAACGGTATGGGTTGTAGGGGTGATACAACTTCGCGTTCATGTGGTGGACGTATAAACAGTCATTGCCAAAAATGCTCGAAACTGAGCTTCTATTACTTATACTTCCATGACAACACAAGTGGTTTCTTATTAGCAGGAGCCCGAAACTTTTTCTTAAAGTGGTCATTGAACAAGTCAACCATCAAATCAAACTTCTTCTCGTCAGGGTTAACCAGCTTATCCTTATCAATATTAAGAACTATTCTTCCGTCAAATTTTTCATTAATACGGCTTCGCCAATCTTCATCCATATTCCCCCAGTGATTATAGGAATATTTCTGAGCAACTAATTTAATTTCAATTTGACCAAATCGAAGAACGTCACCTAGTTCTTCGTATGAAACGTTTATTTCATAGTATTCAGCTTCCCCATCTTCAATTGTTTTATGGCTAACAAAGCCCTTATCTTCAACAACAATTGAATAAGGCACATCTTCTTTTAACTCATCCGCAGATATAATTAACAATCCACCGTAGGCTGTGAACCTCTCTACACCTCCACCACTATCAAGACCCATATAGATGTAATTACCCCTCACAATTGGGTAGGAAGCTGTGCTGATAGTAAATCCAGAGGGAATCTTCAAATCCTGAATGGTTTCACCCGTAGCTTCATTCATTATCCGGAGAGTATCATGCTGAATACGGAGAAATAAGAGTTCACCATTCCCCCACAATCCACCGATTTCATTGAAGCCGTCAGGATTCGTATACTCAACCTGCCCTTCAAGAAGCAGGCTTCCATCAACTGCACTAAGAACTACCCACTGATGGCCTTTTTTACTAGATAAATAGACTCTATTACCAATCAAGTTGCAATTATCGATATAGAAACCAACATCTTTGACCCATTGAGTATCGCCACTCTTCTTGTCCAGCGATACGATCTGTCCATCAATATTTTTTTCTTCCAAGCTCCCTAACCTAATAATGACAGAGTCGTTATAATCAAACAAAGACTCCATCACTAGAACAGAGTCTTTATTGTCGAATTTCCTCGCCCATAAAACTGACATATCAGAATTGATACAAGCTGTTTTATTATCAACATATTTATCATATGTAAAAAGACATTCATTTGATAGGAATGATTCAGATATAACAAAATCCTTAATTACCTGATCTGGGTTTTCATTAAGATCAGAATAAACTTCGACACTTCCTTCACAACCTCTAGATTCAGAACTAACCAAAGCCTTATTCTCAAAAGTGACAATGCCACTGGTATAGTATTCACTAGCTCCTAAAAATTTATATTTTTTTCCACTTAAAGAATAGAAAACTACTTTATTATCGTCAGTCGGAGTCAACCCCTGGTTCCCATCAAAAACTCCCACAAGATCGCCATCAATTTCATTCCATCTACTAAAATACCTATCGGGACAATAGTTTCCATAATCATAAGAAAAAAATTCATCATCAATTATAAGGCAATAAGTATGTCCACCGTATACCAACTTTCCTTGAGGCTCTCCCCTTTCATCACGCCAGTCAGATATGTGTATTACCTTCATTAAATCTCACTTACCTTGAATATATAATTGTTGAAGAGAAGCAGAAACCAACCCTAACACTTTCTCATTAATTAACAATTACAAAGTTATCATCGATTCTTAAAACCATACTGTTTTCGGAGTAACAACTCGTCAAACTTTATGAGGAAAGCTGCACAGCAGTATTGGCTTCAGTCAGGAATCGACTTCGAAGAAGAACGAGCAGGAGAACCCTGGCGCGAGAATTACGTGCCAGGGGCTGATTAATAAAATTAAGCGGTATGGGTTGTAAGACGGCTAACTACCAAACAGCATCCAAACTATTCAACTCAGCCAACATAGTTGCCTGGTGCCCCGCCGTTCTTGGCAGAATCCGTTGCAGATAGAAGTTCGCCAGCTGGATTTTCTGCTGCAGGAATTCAGCGCTGAACTCTGAATCGTCTGCCTTTAATAGCTCGCAGGCTTCAGCAGCAGATTTCAAATGGAAATACCCCAACGTCACATAACCGGAATACATCAGGAAATCGAAACTGGCCGCTCCGGCTTCATCGTGATTCTGCATCGCTTTCATGCCGATCTTCATGCTCAGGTCCGGCCATTCTTTGGCAAAGCCATGTAATTGTTGAGCAAGCTTCGCCAATTTTGGATGCTCCAGATTCTCTTTGCATAACAGATGAATTTTTTTAGTAAATAACCGCAGGCTGGCGCCCTGATTTCCCAGCACTTTACGCCCCAATAAATCCAGCGCCTGAATGCCGGTAGTGCCTTCATACAAGGTAGCAATACGGCCATCGCGATACAGTTGTTCAACGCCATTTTCAGAGATAAAACCATGGCCACCGTATACCTGAATGGCATGGCTGGCACTTTCCAAGCCAGCTTCGGTACAAAAGCCTTTGGCAATTGGCGTTAATAATTCGAGCAATAGTTTTGCGTCTTTATTTTGAGGGTCTTCTGCCAGTTGATCGAGCAACTGCGCGCAATAATTTGCCAGCGCCCTGCCACCATCAGCAAAAGCCTTTTGTGTTAATAACATACGGCGCACATCCGGATGTTCGACAATGGCATCGGCTTCGCCTGCCGGATTTTTCACGCCGGATAAGCTGCGCATCTGTAACCGTTCTTTAGCGTACTCCAGACTTCTCTGATAGCTGTGCTCACTCAGGCCAACACCTTGTAAACAGGTGCCCAACCGCATTTCGTTCATCATGGTGAACATGGCTTTAATACCGCCATTTTCTTCACCGACTAAATAACCGAGCGAGTTTTCGAAACTGATGGAGCAGGTTGGGCTGGCATGAATGCCCATTTTTTCTTCGATGCCGGTACAGACAACAGCATTATCCTGCTGCCATACCTGAAAACCGTCCTGAATTTTTTCCGGAACAA
Source organism: Bacterioplanoides sp. (assembly GCF_965219715.1). Lineage (GTDB taxonomy): Bacteria > Pseudomonadota > Gammaproteobacteria > Pseudomonadales > Oceanobacteraceae > Bacterioplanoides. Next base: position 3,415,473 of record NZ_OZ244785.1, on the reverse strand, counting down.
GAAACAGAGATAAACCTTTAATGCCCGCCGGAGCCTGCGGTAAACGGGCTAGCACCAGATGAATAATATTGTCGCTGGCGTTATGACTGCCGTAAGAAATAAAAATCTTACTGCCGGTAATGCGGAAGCCTTCACCATCCGGCAGTGCTTTACTCCGCACCAGTCCCAAATCACTGCCACAATGTGCTTCCGTCATACACATGGTGGCGCTCCAGCGCCCGGCAATAATCGGCGGCAGGTAGGTATCGCGAAGTTCATCGCTGCCGTGGGAAATAATGGCGCGACAAGCCGACATGGTCAGTGCTGGCAACATGGATAACGCATGGTTGGAGGACGTCAGCATTTCACCAACAAAGGAGCCTAATACTTCGCTTTGCTGCTGGCCGCCCCAGCGTTCCGGCATGGCTAACCCCATCCAGCCCGCATCGGCATAGTTTCGGAACGCGGCCCTGATCGGCTCCGCCAGCTGCACTTTACCGTTTTCGAGCACACAGCCTTGCTGGTCACCGCTGCGATTACAGGGCAGCCATTGTTGTTGTGCCAGCTTGGCCGCTTCTTCAAGGATCATACTCGCCTGCTCGCGGCTGTCGCTGCCTTCAGGGCTGGCGTTGCTGCCACTACTCTGCTGCTGACTGCGCGCCAGAAAGGCCATGTCCTGCAGCGGAACCTGATAACTCATCGTGTCGATCTCCATCATTTGTTGTTATGGCAGCTATGCTTGCTGCTTTGCTATTCAGTATGAGCAGGCTCGATTTTGGCTTCCTTAACAAATGATAAGGCGCGCCGGAATCAAAGCTGCAATACTGCTGCTAACTGGCCGCAGAGCCTTATGATGAGAAGAGATAAAAAACGATGACCACACAAGCTGCTAATCCGCATTACCCTAAGCTGTTAGAACCACTGGATTTAGGTTTCACCACGCTGAAGAACCGCGTGTTAATGGGCTCCATGCACACCGGCCTGGAAGAAGAGAAAAACGGCCTGGAACGTATGGCTGCCTTCTTTGCAGAGCGTGCCCGTGGTGGTGTCAGCCTGATCGTTACCGGTGGCTTTGGTCCAAGCGCTCACGCGGCGACCCACCCACAAACCAACATCATCAAAAGCGACGAGCAAGCGAAAGAGCACCGCGTCATTACAGATGCGGTACACGCCGAAGACGGCAAGATCTGTATGCAGATTCTGCACACCGGCCGCTATGCCTTTAACCCTCAGTCGGTTGCACCGTCGGCAGTACAGGCACCGATCAACCCGTTTAAGCCACGCGAGCTGGCAGAAAACGAAATCGACAACGAAATTAACGACATCGTACAGCTGGCCAAATTCGCGCAGGTCGGTGGTTACGACGGTGTCGAGATCATGGGCTCCGAAGGGTATTTTATTAACCAGTTCCTGGCTCAGCGTACCAACCAGCGTGACGACGAATGGGGCGGTGAATACGAAAACCGTATGCGTCTGGCGGTTGAAGTGGTGCGTCGTACCCGTGAAGCGGTGGGCGAAAACTTTATTATTATTTACCGCTTATCCATGCTCGATCTGGTCGAAGGCGGCAGCACTTACGAAGAAGCGCTGGCGTTAGGTAAAGCCATCGAACAGGCCGGTGCCACCATTATTAACACCGGTATCGGCTGGCACGAAGCGCGTATTCCAACCATCGCGACCAAGGTACCCCGTGCGGCATTCACCTGGGTAACGGCGAAATTCCGCGATCACCTGAATATTCCGGTAATCACTTCTAACCGTATTAACACGCCGGAAGTGGCAGAAGAAGTACTCCAGCGTGGTGATGCCGATATGGTATCGATGGCGCGTCCATTCCTGGCCGATCCGTTTTTTGTGCAAAAAGCAGAACAAGGCCGAGGTGATGAAATTAATACCTGTATTGGCTGTAACCAGGCGTGTCTCGACCACGTATTCAGCGGCAAGTTAACCTCTTGTCTGGTGAACCCACGTGCCTGTCATGAAACCGAAATGATCATGACCGATGCCCCGGTGAAGAAAAAGATCGCAGTGATTGGTGCTGGCCCGGCGGGTTTGGGTTTCTCCACCACCGCCGCAGAACGTGGTCACGACGTTACTCTGTTTGATGCTGCCAGCGAAATTGGTGGTCAGTTTAATGTAGCGAAACAGGTTCCGGGCAAAGAAGAATTTTACGAAACCCTGCGTTACTTCAAAAAACAAATTGAATTAACCGGCGTAAAACTGGAATTAAACAGCCCGATCTCGGTTGAACAATTAAATGCCAGCGACTTTGATGAAGTGATTCTGGCCACCGGTATTAACCCACGTACGCCAGAGATCGAAGGCATCGAACACGATAAAGTACTGAGCTACCTGGATGTATTACGCGATAAAAAACCTGTCGGTAAAAACGTCGCTGTAATTGGTGCTGGCGGTATTGGTTTTGATGTTTCTGAATACCTGGCCCACAAAGGTGAAGCCACTTCCCAGAACATCCCGGCCTTTATGAAGGAATGGGGTGTTGATATGAAGCTGGAGGCTCGTGGTGGTATTGAAGGTATCGAAGCTCAGCCAGGTACCGGCGAGCGCAATATCTTCCTGCTGCAACGTAAAACTTCCAAAGTGGGTGGCAAGCTGGGTAAAACCACTGGCTGGATTCACCGTACCGGCCTGAAAAACAAAGGCGTGAATATGATTCCGGGTTGTGAGTACCTGAAGGTCGACGACCAGGGTCTGCATATTCGTGTTGGCGAAGAAGTGAAAGTACTGGAAGTGGATAACGTGGTTATCTGTGCCGGTCAGGATCCTGCCCGTGCATTAACCGAAGGTCTGGAAAAGTCGTATCACTTAATTGGTGGTGCTGACGTCGCAGCCGAACTGGATGCTAAGCGTGCCATCGATCAGGGCACACGTTTAGCGCTGTCGCTGTAAGCAACTCAGGTTGTCCGATAAAAGCTTAGCCGGTTTATGACTGGCTAAGCTTTTTTCGTAAACGGGATAAAGAAACCGGCGTTACGTTTAAATACGAAGCAATCTGATACAGGGGTAATTGCTCTGCCAGCTCCGGGTTTTCTTTTAAAAACCAGCGATATCTTTGCTCTGCCCCACCCAATAACATCTGCGCTTCACGCCGCGCAGTTTTTAAAAACACCGATTTTAAAATAGCATTTTCTGCGGTTAGCCAGGCAATGTTGTCTTTACCGGTTTCGATTAACTGTTGATATTCGGCCACTAATACCTTGCTACCCGTCAGTGCCTGCAAATAAAACGGGCTGGCTTCTTTGGTAGTTAATGAAAACACCGGAGCAATAACTTCACCCGCCTGATAGAACTGCTGGTTTACCTCGTTACCGTTCTGGTCGATGTAATACACCCGGAAAATACCATCAACAAAGAAATACACATCCTTAGCAATCTCTCCCGCTTCGATCAGGTGCTCTTTTTCTGCAATGTTGCGACCAGCAAACTGCTTCGCCAGAAAACGTGCATCACCGGTTTTACACTGGTAGTTGTTTTCCAGAGCGGACAGAAAAAGCTGAATATCCGGATTATCAGGGGTCATAGCTACAGGCTGGCTCAAATGCGTCATCTCATAGGGATAGTAGCAAATCCGCCCGAGCTATTTGAAGACAAGCCGTCTTTTGGCTCAACATCACCTGGCGAAACCGCCGTTGTGATCAAGTCTTAACAGCCTGGAAGTTCGCAGTCTCCGGTACTGTTAATAATAAAAAGGATCACAATATGAACCACACGCCCTTAAGGAATACGGCTCTCCAAACCTTCACGCTACTGGCAACACTGATGGTACTCAGCATTAGTACACACGCCAGTCAGACCTGCCACCCGCTGGCAGTGACCACTTGTGCGATGCCATTCCCCAGTAACTTTTATAGCCGCGCCGATAGTCAGTCCCCCACCGGACTGGTGGTCGATTTAAAAGGCACGTTATTTTCGGCCGAGGCTGAAGCTCAGGTACGAGATCTGGCATCGCCGGATATCTTTGCAGCTAACCACGGCTTCTCGGTCGCCGCGCCCATTATGCTGGAAGTCGGTCAGGACTTTGATAACCAAAGTATCCCGCTGGATGGCGGCAACAGCGTTAAGGTATTTAACCTGAGTACCGGTGCCGAAGTGCCGATTCGCCCGGCACGGTATCAATATGCACTGGATGACCGCTTCGCTGAAAAAGCTCATATTATTGAGATTTTTCCACGCAGCCGTTTTGAATTCTCCCAGAATTATATCGCGCTGGTGACCCGTGATTTAACCGACAATAATGGCAATGCCATCGCGCCGGTTACCGGCATGACTTCGCTACTGCAACAACCTGAAAATTATCCACAACTGGCTGGCTCACTGGATAAAATCCAACAATTGGGTATCGACCCGAATCAGGTAGTAACCTTCACTGAATTTAGCACCCGCAATGAATCAAATAATAACCAGGGCTTGTTTGATCTGGTGGATATTGTGATGGCCGATGACCACCCGGTGCGTAATTTAAAAACCACGCCAATTAATGTCTGGCCTTACGCGGCTTCGGTTAAAGGTCAGATTCGTTTAAGTGATTTTCGCCAGAGCAACGGTAAAGTCGACATTAATGCCAACGACAAAACCGGCGACTATTGGGCCGATTTTATTTTGATGTTGCCGATGGCCAGCCGCCATGGCTCTGCACCCGTGAGTATTTATGGCCACGGCTTAGGCACCAATAAAGAGTCCCTGTTACTGACGGTGGCCTATCCGAATGCTCAGAAAGGCATGGCCAGTCTGGTGATCGACCAGCCGAACCACGGTTCCCGTGCGGATGATGATGACGGCGATATCCGCAGCATTTTAAATCCACAACAACTGAACCGCGTCGCCGGAATGATGACGCAGTCCACACTGGATATGGTTTCCGTCGCCAGGGCGATTCAGACATCGCTGTCAAGTCTCAACGTGGTACCGGGTAAAAATAACTGGTGGAATCGTACCTTTTATTCCGGTGGACTAAATTCTCCGGATATCGACCCTGAGCGGATTCATTACCAAGGCACATCGATGGGGGGTGTATTAGGCACCAGTTTTGTGGCCGTAGCGCCGCAATTAAACAGCGCTTTTTTGCAGGTTACCGGTGTGGGTTTAAGTAATATTCTGACCCATTCAACTCTGTTTGATTCGTTTGGCTTTAAAAATATGATTCCGTCCAAAGCCACCGCTGGTGAAGCCGCATTATTTATGCACGCCCTGCAGCAATATGTGGATCAATCCGATGCGATTAACTTTGCCCACTATATTCGTAATCCAATTCGTGCGCGTGACGCACGGCCGTTAATTGTGCAGTACGGTTTGGGTGACGAAGTGGTGTTTAATCGCTCGACTGAAGTGTTAGCCGAAATTGCCGACCTGCCGTTATTAAATTCACGGATTAAAGACGTCGGGCATTTGCGTAACGTCGATGACTATGAAGACGGTTATGGCCTGGTACAAACCCAGCCGTTAATTCCAACCGGTGGATTACTGGACCGGATTCTAGCCCATGCCAGCTTTATCCGCATTGATTCGATTCAGGCGATGAAACGCTGGATTGATCAGGTAGTAAACGACTGATACATCTCTAAATAAAAAAGCCGGTAGTGATCCGTTTCAGGGTCGCTACCGGCTTTTTCAATTCAGAGAGACTTAAAAATCAGCCAGCATATTACGTAAGCTCGACAAGGTTTCCTGTCCACGTTGCTTCTGTTCTTCTTCCGACGTTTCGGTGCGGCCTTCCCAGGTAATATCATCTGGTGGTAATTCATCAAGGAAGCGTGAGTGAGTGGTTGATACCGCTTCACCGTACTGACGACGTTTACCGGCGTAGGTTAACGCAAGCGTACGTTTTGCCCGGGTAATCCCCACGTACATTAACCGTCGTTCTTCTTCGATGGTGTCGGCTTCGATGCTGTTGCGGTGTGGCATCAGCTCTTCTTCCATACCCATGATATACACATGAGGGAATTCCAGACCTTTGGACGCATGCAAGGTCATTAACTGCACCTGATCAGTTTCGTCTTCCTGTTCCTGCTGTTCCATCATGTCGCGCAGAATTAATTTACCGACGGCATCTTCGATGGTGACTTCATCACCTTCTTCTTCGGCTTTTTCGATCATTTTGGTAATCGAATCAATCAGGAACCAGACGTTTTTCATGCGTCGTTCAGCCTGATTCGGTGTACCGGAATTCTGTAATAAATACCCTTCGTAATCGATGTCAGAAATCATTTCTTTAATTGCCGCCACCGGATCATCGGTGTAAGCATTTTTAGTAATGTTTTCCAGCCAGTGACCAAAACGACGAAGACGATCCATCGCTTTTGGCATCAACACCTGCTCCAGTCCCATCTCGGTGGTGGCTGACATCATGGAAATACCACGCATGGTGGAATATTCACTGAGCTTTTCAATGGTGGTTGGGCCAATTTCACGCCGTGGGGTATTAATAATCCGCAGGAAAGCGGCATCATCACTTGGGTTAATTAATAAGCGTAAATAACCCATGATGTCTTTAATTTCGTTACGGCCAAAAAACGACTGACCGCCGTTTAATTTGTACGGTACCTGGTAGGCCTGCAATTTCATTTCAATCGCACGCGATTGGTGGTTACCGCGATACAACACGGCAAAATCTTTGTAACCACCGCCGTAGCGCAAACGTCGCTCGACAATTTCCGTGGCGATACGTTCGGATTCCACTTCATCGTTGCGACATTTAAGAATACGGATCTGATCGCCATAACCCTGGTCCGACCAGAGTTTTTTCTCAAATTCGTGCGGGTTGTTATCAATTACCTGGTTAGCGGCATTCAGAATCAGGCCGGTGGAACGATAATTCTGCTCCAGTTTCACCAGTTTTAATGTCGGGAAATCTTTTTTCAGTAACGACAGGTTTTCTGGCTTGGCACCGCGCCAGGCATAAATCGACTGATCATCGTCACCTACCACGGTCAGACCAGTACGGTGACCCACCAGCAGTTTTACCAGTTCGTACTGACTGGTGTTGGTATCCTGATATTCGTCCACCAGCAGGTAGCGGATTTTTTTCTGCCAGCGCGCTAACACGTCTTCGTGTTTCATAAACAGCAGAGTGGGCGCCATGATCAGGTCATCGAAGTCGACGGCGTTATACGCCTTCAACATACGCTGATAGACCTCGTAGGTCTGGGCGATCATCATTTCCTGCGGACTGGTGGCCATCTCCAGCGCTTGTTGTGGCTCGTACAGATCGTTTTTCAGATTGGAGATGGCGTTCTGCACCATATCAATCATATCGCCGTCATCACCGTGCTCACGGTGCATCACGTCGCGGATAATGCTTTTACAGTCGTCCTGATCGAGAATCGAAAAACCCGGCTTATAGCCCGCGGTTTTATGCTCAAATCGGATAATATTCAGACCCAGGTTGTGGAAGGTAGAAACGGTTAACCCTTTGGCGCCGCCTTTGCCCACCAGCGAGCCAACCCTCTCTTTCATCTCTCGCGCGGCTTTATTGGTAAAGGTTACCGCTGCGATATGGTGAGGTTTGATACCACAGCTACCAATCAGGTAAGCAATTTTCCGGGTAATTACCGAGGTCTTACCCGAGCCTGCTCCTGCAAGTACCAGCAGTGGGCCATCGATATATTTGGCGGCTTCACGTTGGCGGGGGTTGAGCTGGCTTAAATCGACCACAGGTTTCCTCTGAGCATGTTCAAATTGGCCGGCCATTTTAACAGCAGCGCGGCACGAATAAATCCTTAATTATCAGAGGGTAACTGACTAACCCTAACACCTATTTCGTACGTTTGATCAGCTATCAATGGCAAGTCCTTGTCTGCACTCATTATTTTCTGCATTTAAGGAAGACAGCGGGGATTTTTTGACCTATATATATGAGCACCCTGTGACAATAACTACACAATAAACAGTCATTCAGAATGAGATGGGGTGTCGTTACTGATTGTGAAATCTGCCACGATGGATACTTATGCCTTCAACTGAAAGCAAGAAACAATTACGACTACTACTACTGGGCCGACATACCTCAGAGCTGGCCACCATCAGGCAATGGTTTGCTGCCAGCAGCGAACATCAGCAATGGCAAATTGTGGCGCACTCTTCCGCCCAGGCCTGCCCTCCCTGCGATATCATTGTTCTTCATTTATTCAGTACCGACGCCGATTTCTTATATCAGATGCGCGATGTCCTGAAACAAAAGCCCAGCCTGGTGATTACCCCCGACGCCCTGACCAAACTGATTCCCGAACACAGCCATCAATTACCCGCAGAACACTTTCACGCCGCCAGTCTGATTGAAGCCTGTGAAGCGTTACAACACGATGTTGAATTCAGCCGGCCATTGCCGCTGGAGCGTGATGCTTTTTTTGCCACCCTGCGCCAGCTGATCAGCCAGCAACAGGATGCGGTTTATCTTAAGGTGCTGCAGTGTCGTTGGCTCACGCCGGTTAATAACGACAATATGCCCTGGGCAGTACGTCACCGGATTCAACAGGAATTCGAACAAACCATTCTGGCCCACGCCCCGGCTGATGCCATTACCGGACGCATTCTCGACGACCAGCTGGTTGTGGTCAGCAACGATTATTACGCACTGCAGGCCGATTGGTTCCCGGCCAGTAACGAAAGCCAGGGCAGTGCCTGGATGATCTACAGCAGTGCGGTATTACAGCTGACTGAATTTAAAGCACTGAGCACAGTTCTGCAGGAAGGTGTGCAACAGATTGCCCGCGAGCGTTTGGTGCAGGAAGCCCAGTTTGACTGGAACCAGCAACAACACAGCCTGAGCCTGTATGAAGGTCTGCACCTGGCGTTGCAACGCGATGAATTTTTCCTCGAATTCCAGCCGCAGTTTGATAGCCGCAGTGGCGCCTGGGTGGGTGCCGAGGCCTTATTGCGCTGGCGTCATCCACATCTTGGAGTAATTCCGCCGACGGTGTTTATTCGCGAGGCGGAAAATGCCGGACTGATTCAGGCGTTAGGCCAGTGGGCCCTGCGGGAAACCATTGTTGCCTGGTCTGAAATCAACCAACGCACCGGTAACCCAATCCGTATGGCGGTTAATGTGTCCTTCCCTGAAGTGGCTGATCCGTTTTATTCACAGCAGGTGATTGAGTTATTGCAACAACAACAGATGCCGCCACATTTTCTCGAACTGGAACTGACTGAAACCGCCATGATGCGTGATACCAGTGTTTCTTTGATGAACCTGAAGAATCTGCAGCAGTACGGTATTCATATTGCGCTGGATGATTTTGGTACCGGCTTCTCTTCTCTGTCGCACCTGAGCGATCTGCCAATCACCGGTATTAAACTGGATCGCGCCTTTGTTGCGCCGATGGCGGAAAAGGGTCCACAGGCTCATATCGTATCGACCATGCTGGATCTGGCGAAACGCTTAAGACTGGAAACCACCGCTGAAGGGGTGGAAGACAAACAATGTTTAGAGCTGGTGCAAAAGCTGGGGTGTGACCGCATTCAGGGCTATATCTATTCCCGCCCGCTGAACCTGGAAGCTTTGATTCAACAGGCAGAATCCGGTTTTATCAGTAACGATTTTAATCAACGCAGCTTGTTCTGATCAGGCTGCACGCCAGACAGGTCGGTCGATAGTCGGCGGCGCAGGGACTGACATCACCTCAGCACCAAAGAATGCTTCGGCATCGTAGGGATTGTCGCGATGCTTGTGCCAGACGCTGAGTAAATAAACCACCATCGCCAATAGCACCAGCATCTTGATCAGAGTCTTCTGCTGTTGATCCATTCTGAACCTCCACAACCCTGGCTGCGTGTCAGCCTCACTGTTGTCAGAACCGGGTAGCTAACACTTTACTCCCGGCACACCGATAAATTCATGCATCTGTCATAAAAGTCGACTGTTTTCCTGTTTCGTCCCCGGCACTGGCGGACAAATCACTGATGGTGGCTTCTGCGACCGATTACTTCTGCAAATAGCGATCAATGGTGCGATAGCTGAGGGCTTCCAGCAGATGGGAGCGTTCGATCCATTCTTTGTGTTGCAGGTCGGCAATGGTACGGGCAATTTTCAGCACCCGGTGATAGGCCCGCGCGGACAGCTGCAAACGCTCAATCGCCGTAAGTAACCACTCACGATCGTCTTCGGCCAGAGCACACATCCGGTCCCGTAATTCACCGGTGAGCTCAGCATTGATACATCCCTGACGCTCAAGCTGGCGTTCGCGTGCATCGACAATCCGCTGCTGCACTTGCTCAGAGCTTTCTCCCTCGGGCGCCTGCTGCAACATGGCAGTCGGAATGGGCGGCACCTCCACATGCAGATCAATGCGGTCCAGTAGCGGCCCGGAGGTTTGCCCCTGATATCGCCTTACCTGATCGGAAGTACACTGACAGCGCCCGGACGGGTCACCGAAATAGCCACAGGGACACGGGTTCATGGCGGCGATCAATTGAAAATTGGCCGGATAGGTAATCGAACGGCTGGCACGGCTGATCACAATCCGACCGCTTTCCAGAGGCTCGCGTAATACATCAAGCACTTTGCGGCTGTATTCCGGCAATTCATCGAGAAATAACACGCCACCATGGGCCAGCGAGATCTCGCCGGGTTTCGGTTTGGTACCACCACCCACCAGCGCAACTCCTGACGCGGTGTGGTGAGGAGAGCGAAACGGACGCACACGCCATTGTTGTTGCCAGTCATGATTCTGATTGGAGATGGAGTAAATCGATGCAGAAGTTAGTGCCTCCTCTTCTGACATCGGCGGCAGTATGCCCGGCAAACGGCTGGCCAGCATGGTTTTACCGGTTCCCGGAGGACCAATAAACAGCAGGTTATGTTGCCCGGCCGCCGAGATTTCCAGCGCCCGCTTCGCCTGCGGCTGGCCACGCACGTCGCGTAAATCCGGCATTAATGGTGAGCTGCGGATATCACTGGCGTCGATGGGAATTACATCACTCAGTGATTGTTGTCCGTGTAAGTAGGCGCTTACTTGTTGTAATGATGCTGCCGCAAGGAACTCGCCGCTGCTGCATAACGCCGCTTCTTCGGCATTGGGCTCTGGCAACACCAGCTTCTGTCCGGCCCGTGAAGTTTGTAATGCCGCAGGTAATACACCCGGGATGGGTTGCAACTCACCACTAAGCGCCAGCTCACCAATAAACTCATGACCTTCCAGACCTTTGCCGGGAATCTGTTCCGATGCCACCAGAATACCCAGTGCAATCGCCAGATCATAACGACCGCCATCTTTGGGCAAATCCGCCGGAGCGAGATTGATGGTGATACGTTTCGCCGGGAACTCAAAACCACTGTTAAGGATGGCGGAGCGCACCCGGTCTTTGCTTTCTTTTACTGCGGTTTCCGGCAACCCCACTAACGAAAGGGACGGCAAACCGCTGGATAAGTGAACTTCGACACAAACCCGGGGCGCTTCAATTCCTAGTTGCGCACGGGTGTAGAGGCGAGCGAGTGACATAGGCATTCCTTTGCTTATTTTCGTCTTATAGCTCTGAGACTAAAGCCACAAACTCCAGATGCCCATGGCAACACTTACAAATCCTGAATAGACAAGACTTTTTTATTACCCTTTACTGATGTTTTACTGCTGCTTTTGCCACTTTTTCTCGGTTTTGTGGTCATCATTACTGGCGTATCTGTGTATTGGAGTGAATTGTGCCTTCGTTAAAGTTTTTCCTCGGCTGTTCTGCGGCTTTGTTATTAAGCGCCTGTTCCAGTTCCAACTCCGATAAATCCGGCCCCAGTATTCGTGGCAAACTGAATATCGCCATTGCCACCGCCGTCGACTCAGATATCAACGACATTAAGGCGGCCTACACAACCAATAACGATCCGCAAAATCCACAGGTATTAAACAGCAGCATTCTGACATTGCAGGGGTATGTTACCCGCACAGCTACCAATGGTGACGCCAGCCAGGAACGTTTCGCCAACAGCACGGATACAGTTGATTATTTCCGGGTTAATCTGAAGAAAGGCCAGGTCATTACCGTAACCGCCGGACCGGTAAACATCACGTCACGAATTATTGCGTCATTAATTGAACTGGATGCTGATGGCTCGCCAAAAGATAACGGCCAGAAAAGTATCAGTAATAGCACCCGCGAAGGTGCTCAGTTTATTGCCGAAAGTTCTGCAACCTACCAGATTATTATTACCGCCTCATCCAGCGCCAGCCGTTACGTGTTACAGCTAAATCCGGCATTGCCGGGTAGCAGCGCTTCTGGTCTGGCAGGTGAATTTATCAGCGGTGAACTGCTGGTGAAAAACATCTCATCAGGCAATCAGCGAAGCGCACAACAAGTCAGCGAACAATATCCCCGCCTGGTAAAACTGAATGCATTGTCGGCCTTTACCGCCGGTAAAAGCACCTTGCCCCCGTTGCAGCAATGGTCTCCCGAGGTTTACCAGAAAATTAATACGCTGGAGATGGCCACTCAATACGGCCTCGGCAGTGATGTTGAATACGCCCAGCCGAATTTTGTTTATCGCAGTCAGAGAAATGCCAATGACACCTTCTTTGGCGATCAGTGGCCGTTGACTCAGATTAATGCACCACTTGCCTGGGACATTACTACCGGCGCTAAAGTTGGTGGCGGCGATGTTGTGATCGCGATTCTCGATACCGGTGTTTTGGTAGACCAGCCCGATTTACAGGATAACAAGCTGGTTGCTGGCTATGACTTTGTCCGCAATATACAGAGCAGTGGTGACGGTAATGGCCTCGACAGTAATCCGGATGACCCGGGCAGAACCAATAATTATTCGTTCCATGGCACCCATGTAGCCGGTATTGCCGCAGCCACCAGTAATAACTCGCTGGGAATGGCGGGAGTTTCCTGGGACGCGAAAATAATGCCGGTCAGGGTATTGGATATTAATGGTACCGGCAGCAGTTATTCGATGATTCAGGGGCTGCGTTACGCGGCACGATTAAGTAATGACAGCGGTACACTGCCAGCACAAGCGGCGGACGTTATTAATCTCAGTCTTGGCAGTACCTTTGATGCCCAAAGCGCACCAGCAGAGCAGGAATTATTTAATCAGATTTATTCAGCAGGTATCAGCGTAGTGGCGGCGGCGGGCAACAGCGCCAGCTCGACACCGTTTTATCCGGCATCTTATCCAACCGTTATTTCAGTTAGTGCTACCGATATTGGCGAGCGACTGGCGCCCTATTCTAACTTTGGAAACAACATCGATGTCGCAGCGCCAGGCGGTATTCGTTCAGTATTTCTTGGCAGCGACAATCCGGTATTGAGCTTAGGCGCAAGTTATACAAACGGTTTATTTGATGGCTATAACCTGAATGGCAAACAAGGCACCTCCATGGCATCGCCTCATGTTGCCGGGGTAATTGCATTAATGAAAGCGGTTTACCCACAGCTGACGGCACAGCAGGTTAATAATTTATTGGGAAATGGTTTATTAACAAAAGATCTTGCTCCGGAAGGTAAAGACAGTGCTTTTGGTTACGGACTTATCGATGCATTAAAAGCGGTTAATGAGGCCCAGAAGTTAGCCAATGGTGGCGTGCTGCCACCACAGCCAACCCAGTTAATTGCCGAACCCAGTTCTCTGTTAATTGGTACCAATAGTCAGCAGGAATTTACGCTGCGTAATAATGGTGGAAATGCTCCAACCATCAGTGTCAGCGACGATGCTGATTGGCTTACGGTAACAGCCATTGAAAATGGCACGGCACCATTAACAGGCTCAACGGTTATTCGTTATCGCGCAGAGATTAACCGCACGGATTTAAACCCTGGCTACTACAAGGCAACCATTACGGTTAGCGCAGATGGTGAAAATCCGGCGGCAAACAATATCGATGTGTATATCCAGGTAGGTAATCTGTCGGCACAGGGAACCCTGACCCAGCAATATGTATTGCTGTTATCCAATAACAGCGATTCGGCAGTAAAAACAGCAGCGACCGACAGCAACGGTAATTTTGTATTTAACAACGTTGAAAATGGTCGCTACCGCCTGGTGGGTGGATCGGATATTGATGTGGATAATAATCTGTGTGAAATCGCGGAAACCTGTGGTTTTTACCCACTGCCCGGCGTATCTCTGATTGAAGTGAATAATAATGATATCAGCGGAATCCAAATGCCCGTGGCCATTAAAATGCAATCATCTCTTCAGGGTCGTTCCTCAAAAAATCAGTCTTCAGAAAACCAGTTTATTGAAGGCAAGTTTGTGAAAGGTAATACCGCAGATAATCAGCCGGATAACGATCAAAAAGGAAATACAAGCCCGTCTGATATCAATAAACAGATTGCAGCACCCTAAGACGCCGAGGCGTTAACAAACTAGAATTAAAATTTATCCAATAAAAAACAGGGCCTTGCCCTGTTTTTTATTAACGATAGTTTTCGCTGACTTTCAGAAAGCCAGCTTGCCAATAGCAGGGCCATGCAAAGTACCCAGATAAAGACCGTCTTTCTCTGGCTGAACCGAAGTAATTTCACCAATTGCCACTGCCGCCTGATCATGCAGGCTCTGCAAAACCTTGCCATCTTTATCCAGCTGAACCACAAAGCCATAAGCCGGTGGTATCGGCGCCAAACTTTTGGGTAATTTCGCCAACTGATTTTTCACAAACGGCAATGGATGGATTTTATCAACAAGAGCACTGCGTGGTGCGTACAGAGCCATCCAGAAAGTGCCATCCGTATCAGCAGCGATTCCATCAGGAACGCCGGGTAAGTGGCTGGTAAAAATATCTTTTTGACCTGCTTTATCTCCGCTTAACCAAACACGGGTTGTGCGGTAGGCAAAGGTCTCATTCACCAACACAAAACTCTGATCCGCTGCCACAGCCACGCCATTGGCAAAAAACAGCTGGTCAGCCAACAGTTTTAATTCACCACTATCCGGCGCGTACGAAAATAACCGACCACTTGGCTGGGCGTTTAAACCATCCAGAATATAATCCTTTAAGGGAAATAACGCAGAAGCATCGCTGAAATACATGGTGCCGTCAGCAGCAATGTCCACATCATCAACCACCAGCAATGGCTGCCCCTGAAAACTATCGGCCAGCACTGTCAGTTTCTTTGCCGGAGTCAGCTGCAATAACCCTTTAACACCGTCGGCAATGATCAGGTTTTGTTGTGCATCAAAAGCAAGGCCCAGTGGTCGTCCACCGGTGTTCGCCAATACTTCCCAATCGACATGGGGACACTTACGCAGCACATCACCATTTTCAACGCCAGTATAGATACACCCTAAAGCATCAACTGCGACATCTTCTCCGCCACGACTGGAGTTCGGCAATTGCGTCAGCTGAGTAACCTGAAGTGCATCATTGGCCGTAAAAGCACCATCCAGAGCCAAAGGCTGAGACGGCTGATAGGCCAACGAGTCAATCGGTGATGGGGCTAATAATGCCGCAGCAATCACCACAACTAACGCGATAATAATTTTCATCCTACATTCCCTCGTTTTTATTATTGCTGTGCCACAGTTTCAGGCGGTTGCTCTGCAACCCAGCTGGCACCAATATTCATCGCCTGAAACCGCTGTGGATTAATCTGATTAAATTGTAATGCAGCCGCCAGCGCTCGTGGTGGCTCATCAACTGCTTCCGCCGTTAAAACAAAGGTATTCCAATGAATACCAAAAGCAGATTGGGCATTAATATCTTTAAAGATTTTAACGGCATCATCCGGGTTTACGTGATGGTACTTCATAAACCAACGCGGCTCATACGCACCAATGGGAATCATAGCTAAATCAACGTTACCCAACGCCTCACCAATTTCTTTAAACTGCACGTCGTTATAACCGGTGTCACCACCAAACCAGGCAGTGAAATCATCCCATTTAAATGCCCAGGAAGCCCATAAACTTTTGTTGGTATCGAATAAACCGCGCTTCGACCAATGCTGACTCGGCAGCGCCTGAATTTCTACACCGTTAATCGTATGACTTTGCCACCAGTCCAGCTCGGTGACGTTGGTAACATCAAATTGTGCGAACCAGTCTTTTAATCCCAGCGGTACCAGCCAGTGGGTTTTATTCCCCAGTGCTTTTACAGTAGCGACATCCAGGTGATCATAATGATTGTGTGAAATGACCACGGCATCAATCGGAGGAAGATCTTCGATGGCAAGAGAAGTCTGGGTGTAACGTTTAGGCCCAGCAAAAGAAAACGGCGAAGCACGATCCGAAAAAATCGGATCGGTAAGAATATTCACGCCCTGATATTGTAATAACACCGTCGAGTGGCCAATTAAGGTAGCACGTGGCTCTTCGCCAGGTTGATTAACGCTCTCTGGTGGCGTCTGTTGCCAGTATTTTTTATAGCCATGGGGTTCATCCGGCCATTTCTGATCGCCAAAAAAGCGAGCCTGTAAAAATGCCAGGGTGCTGGGTTGATAATTGTCTGGCAAATATAAATTGCGGAAGGTGCCATCACCGTGATGGGCTGGTTTTTCAGCTTTCAGCTGATCCGGTATTTCGGCTTGCTGATTGGCACTGCACCCTGAAGCAGCCATTAGCATCAAACATCCTGCAACTATCCTGCGCACACACTTATCCTCACAAAAAAACAGCCCGTACTGTTGCACGGGCTGTGGATCAGAACAATGGTCTTTACTGAGCTTTATTCAGCCATACACACCTGATCGCCATAGTAGTCGTTATCGTAGTTACATTCGCCACATTGCGCCCGTACCGCTTTTGTTTTCTCCAACTGCTCTGTTTGCTGGTAATTACGTGCTGCTGCCTGGGCGTTGATATAAGCCTGAACGGATTTCATGGTGTTGTCTCCTATGTGATTACGATTATTAATCTAGCTCTGCACCTTTGATTGTTGAAATTAATTAATTCTAACACCCTGATAGCTAGCTACTGATCACTTACAAATCTATATCGAAATAATTTGATATAGATAAAGAACACCTCTACACTGCGCAGCATGACGCAATCTCTGAGTACTCCGCTATCGCAACAAAATCTCGCCAAAGCCTGCAAAGCAGCCGGTGATCCGTTGCGTATGAGTATTCTGAAATTGCTGGGGCAAGGTGCTTTTGGGGTTTTGGAGTTGTGCCGGGTGTTTGATATCAAACAGTCGAGCATGAGCCATCACCTGAAAATCCTGGCCCAGGCGGGCTTAGCCAGCACCCAGCGCGAAGGCAACAGTATTTTTTATCGCCGCCCGTTGGTTCAGGGCAACGAGCCGTTCGACCTGTGGTTGAACGCAACCTTCACTGCCATTGATAACAGTGAAGATGAATCCCAGACTCAGATTCAGGCTGCAGTAACCGAGGTATTGCAGGAACGCGCCCAGGCCTGCGCCGAGTTTTTTGCCCGCCATGCAGAAGACTTTAAAGAGCAGCAAGATCTAATCGCCTCCCATGATCAATATGGCGTGGCGCTGGATGAGTTGCTTAACTCTGTATCGGGTGAACAAAGTGATCACCGCCAGGCGCTGGAAATAGGTCCGGGCGAAGGTGCGTTTATCCCGGCGTTGGCAGCTACGTTTGAGCAAGTGACCGCGCTGGATATCTCGCCGGATATGCTGGCATTAACGCAACAAGTGGTTGATCAACAATCACTGGTGAACGTGCAGTGCAAACTGGGTGACGCGACAGTACTGAATGACGAGCAAGGTCGTTACCATTTTGCCGTCGCCAATATGGTGTTACACCACGTACCGGCACCTAAAACGATATTTGAGCAAGTTGCTGGCTCGTTAGCCAAAAACGGCAGCTTGTTAATCACAGATTTGTGCCCCCACGAACAAACCTGGGCACGGGAATCCTGTGGTGACCTATGGCTGGGATTTGACCCGGCAGATTTAACCGCTTGGGCCAGGGAAGCGGGTTTAACCGAAGGCCCTAGTCAATTTCTCGGGTTGCGGAACGGGTTTCAGATCCAGTTCCGCTTGTTTCACAAACCGTAGTGATGCAGTTCAACAGTAACGAACAACCCAAATACGATTTAAAAAACGGAGCCTAAAAAGCATGAGTGAATATTCTATTTTTACTTCTGAGTCCGTATCAGAAGGCCACCCGGATAAAGTCGCGGACCAGATTTCTGATGCCGTGCTGGATGCCATTATTGCCCGCGACCCATACGCCCGTGTTGCAGTAGAAACGCTGGTTAAAACCGGTATGGCCGTGGTTGCCGGTGAAGTAACCACTTCCTGCTACGTCGACCTGGAAGACATCGTGCGTGATGTGATTACCGGCATTGGTTACAACAGCTCCGACGTGGGTTTTGACGGCGCGACCTGTGCGGTATTAAACGGTATTGGTAAGCAATCTGTGGATATCAACCAGGGTGTTGACCGCGCCAAGCCTGAAGATCAGGGAGCAGGCGACCAGGGTCTGATGTTCGGTTACGCCACTAACGAAACCGAAACTCTGATGCCTGCGCCGGTTTATTACGCGCACCGCCTGGTAGAGCGTCAGTCAGAACTGCGAACTAACGGCACTCTGCCGTGGTTGCGTCCGGATGCAAAATCTCAGGTAACCATTAACTGGGAAGGCGACAGCCCGAAAGTAGACGCAGTGGTTCTGTCCACCCAACACGATCCGGAAATTTCTCTGGAAGACCTGCGTGAAGCGGTGTTAGAGCACATCATTAAAGCGGTATTACCGGCTGAGTGGCTGCACGAAGATACTCTGTACCACATCAACCCAACCGGCAACTTCGTAATTGGTGGCCCGGTAGGTGATGCTGGTCTGACTGGTCGTAAGATTATTGTTGATACCTACGGTGGTATGGCACGTCATGGTGGTGGTGCTTTCTCGGGTAAAGATCCATCCAAAGTTGACCGCTCTGCCGCTTATATTGGTCGTTATGTGGCGAAAAACATTGTGGCTGCTGAACTGGCTGACAAATGTGAAATCCAGGTTTCTTACGCCATTGGTGTTGCTGAACCAACGTCGATCTCTGTGAATACGTTCGGTACCGGTAAAATTTCGGACATCGAGCTGGCGAAAGTGATTCGCCAAGTATTCGACCTGCGTCCATACGCCATTCAGAACCAGCTGGAACTGCTGAACCCTATGTATCAGCTAACCGCTGCTTATGGTCACTTTGGTCGTGAGCCATTTGAGTACACCTACGAATACGAAGATCAGGGTGAGAAGAAGAGCAAAACCTTCACTGCTTTCACCTGGGAACGTACTGACAAAGTGGATGCATTAAAAGCAGCCGCTGACGTTTAAGCGTTAAGAATTCTAAAACAAATTTAAAAGCACAGAGTACAAGGGAAAGAATATGTCTTTTACCGATTATAAAGTTGCCGCTCAGGACGCTGAGCAATTTGCTAAAGACGCGGCCTGGGGCCGTAAAGAAATTGAAATCGCCGAAGGCGAAATGCCAGCACTGATGGCGCTGCGTCGTAAGTACAAAGCCAGCCAGCCACTGAAAGATGCCAAGATCATGGGTTGTATCCACATGACCATTCAGACTGCCGTTCTGATTGAGACTCTGGTGGATCTGGGCGCTGACGTTCGCTGGTCTTCCTGCAACATCTTCTCAACTCAGGATCACGCTGCTGCAGCTATAGCTGCTGCTGGCATCCCGGTTTTCGCCTGGAAAGGTGAAACCGAAGAAGAGTTCCTGTGGTGTATTAAGCAAACCATTCTGTCTGAAAAAGACGGCGATCAGGTTTGGGATGCAAACATCATTCTGGACGACGGTGGCGACCTTACTGAAATGGTTCACAACGACTTCCCGCAAATGCTGGACAGCATTCACGGTATTTCTGAAGAGACCACTACCGGTGTTCACCGTCTGTTAGACATGCTGAACAAAGGCGAGCTGAAAGTACCTGCCATCAACGTAAACGATGCGGTAACCAAGTCTAAGAACGACAACAAATACGGCTGTCGTCACTCTCTGAATGATGCGATCAAACGTGGTACCGACCATCTACTGTCCGGTAAAAAAGCACTGGTTATCGGCTACGGCGACGTAGGTAAAGGCTCTGCTGCTTCTCTGCGTCAGGAAGGCATGATTGTTAAAGTGACCGAAGTGGATCCGATTTGTGCGATGCAAGCCTGCATGGACGGTTTCGAAGTTGTTTCTCCATACATCGATGGTGTAAACACCGGAGAACTGGACGGTGTTAACAAAACCCTGCTGGGTACTACCGACCTGATCGTAACCACCACGGGGAACGTTAACGTGTGTGATAAGAACATGCTGCAAGCTCTGAAAAGCGGCGCGGTTGTTTGTAACATCGGTCACTTCGATAACGAAATCGACACTGCTTACATGCGTGATAACTGGGAGTGGGACGAAGTTAAGCCACAGGTTCATAAAGTAATCCGTGACAAAGACACCAATGATCACCTGATCCTACTGTCTGAAGGTCGTCTGGTGAACCTGGGTAACGCAACCGGTCACCCAAGCCGTATTATGGATGGCTCTTTCGCCAACCAGGTACTGGCTCAGATCTACCTGTACGAAGCGAAATTTGCTGACCTGAGCGAAGCTGAGAAAAAAGAAGGCATCTACGTTAAGGTTCTGCCGAAGAAGCTGGACGAAGAAGTGGCCAAAGATATGGTTGAAGGCTTCGGCGGTGTGATCACCAAGCTGACTCAGGAACAAGCCGACTATATCGCGGTTGATGTAGATGGTCCTTACAAGCCAGAAGCATACAAATACTAAGCATTTGTCCGCTAGGCGGATATCAGATGAAGTAAACGATGGCGTGCGCAGCAGGGATGCTGCGCTCGAGCTTACAAGGATGTATTCACAGCGTCCGTCTGAACTTTATCTGGTATCAGAGCCTGATTTTAATTTTTCCTACTTCGCAGAAAGTAGTTGAGGGAAAATATGACTACCCTGAGTTTTGAATTCTTCCCAACCAAAACGGAAGAAGGAACTGAAAAGCTGCTGAATGTTCGTGATGAACTGGCTGCTTTTAATCCGGAGTTTTTCTCCGTGACTTATGGTGCCGGCGGCTCAACCCGCGATCGCACCTACGCCATCGTTAAGGCTATTCAGGAACGTGGCATCGCTGCTGCACCTCACCTGGCCTGTATTGGTGGCACTAAAGCAGAGATCCGTGAAATCCTGCAACAATATCAAGATCTGGGCATCAACCGCATCGTGACTCTGCGTGGTGACTTGCCATCCGGCGCCGGTCTTGCCGCCAGCGAACTGCGTTACGCCAACGATCTGGTGGAGTTTATCCGCGAAGAAACCGGCGACCATTTTACCCTCGAAGTTGCAGCCTACCCTGAGATGCATCCTCAGACGGATAACTTTGAAGCGGATTTACAGAACTTCGTTCGTAAAGTGAAAGCTGGCGCCGACAGTGCAATTACTCAGTACTTCTTTAATGCCGACAGCTACTTCTACTTTGTTGATCGTGTGCGTGCGATGGGTGTCGATATCCCGATTATCCCGGGCATTATGCCAATCACCAACTACAGCAAGCTGGCTCGTTTCAGCGATTCTTGTGGCGCAGAGATTCCTCGCTGGATTCGCAAGCAGCTGGAATCTTACGGTGACGACAGCGACAGCATTAAGAAGTTTGGTGAGGAAGTCATCACCAATATGTGTAAACAGCTTCTTGATGGCGGCGCACCGGGTCTGCATTTCTATACCATGAACCAGGCGAAGGCCAGTCTGGACGTATGGAAGAACCTGATCTGAGAGGACTTACCCTTTCTTTGATCCTGCCCGCTTCATCCCCCTGTGTGTTTTCGCTAAAATGCGAGCAACACAGGGGAACCCATGAAAATCGTATTTTTTGCCGCCCGGCAATTACATCAAGAGTATTTTGACAAAGTCCGCCAACAGCTGAATAACAGCTCTGTTGATGCAGAAGTTCTGTGGCATAAAGATTTGTGGAAAACTCTGAGCTGGTTCCTCAGCCTGATTGGCTTTCAGCATCGTAGCTCAGCTAAAGATCTCACAAGCATCGTTGCCGATCATATTCGAGAAAAGCAAAACAGTCGCAAGGGCAGAGAGCGTTCTGCTTCCTACTGGCGCCTGTTTTCCATCATAAAAAATATTGAGTCGCGCATACTGTTTTCAATCTATCGCCAGGCATTAGCTCGCAGTAACGCCAGCTCAATGGTGATCTGGAATGGTTTGAAGTATCGCCAGCTCATCGCAATTTGTGCCGCCGAATCACTGGGCATTCAGGTTATCTACATGGAAAACGGCTTGTTGCCCTGCATGACCACCATTGATGCGCAGGGCATCAATTTCCGTAACTCCGTTTCCCGCGAATTCGATACATTTGAGCAATTGGCACCTATCGATCTGACTCCACTCAATACGGCATTAAAAGAGCAATTTACCGAACGCCCAATTGATTTGCCCGAACATTACGTCTTTGTGCCATTTCAGGTGAATACCGATAGCCAGGTTGTGCTGTTTTCAC
The DNA here is from genome assembly GCF_965219715.1 of Bacterioplanoides sp. GTDB lineage: Bacteria > Pseudomonadota > Gammaproteobacteria > Pseudomonadales > Oceanobacteraceae > Bacterioplanoides. The sequence continues at coordinate 3,393,130 of NZ_OZ244785.1, read as the reverse complement.
ACTGGATCAAAGACATGTTTGATCTGGTGAAGCAATTCGATATCACTGCAAAGGAGCTGGGCGATAAAATGCCAAACATCGTATTTAAACCGCATCCTGCATGCGATCAGAAATACGACGAGCTTATTGCCAGCTATCAGAATCACAGCAAGCTGCACTTTGATACTCAAACAGCAACGCCGGTTTTAATTCAACATGCAGATGCCATAGCGACCATTAATTCCACCGTTGGTATCGAATCTTTACTGCTGGATAAAAAGCTGATTGTCATGGGCCAGGCCTTTTACAGTTATCCTTCATTGAGCTTAGTTGCAGAAAGCCAGCAGACGTTGCAACAAGCTCTGCTGGAAGTTCCGACCTGGCAGCCGAACCATCAGCATATCCAGCAACTGTTTAATTACCTGTCGACGCATTATCAATTGCCAGGTCGCTGGCAAGAAGCACAACCCGATCATATCGAAGCCTGCAGCAAGCGTTTAATGGAGCTGGCAAAGTAATGGCAACACATCTGTTCTTAGCCTCTACGCCATTTAATATGCTCACTGCTGCCATGGTGGCCTTCGATTTACCGGCACAGGATCAGGCAATTCTGGGGTTAATTGATCAACCATCACAGCAACGTCCATTTGTGGATGCTCTGATGGCATGGCAGGAATCTCCGTTTACTTCTATCCGCTTGTTATCACACCAGGCGAAAGGCAAACAAAAACGTCATATCCGCCAGCAGGCTTTTTCAAATATTGACCAGCTGCTACAGAGTGTTAACCCTGATCAGATTTATACCGGCAATGATCGCCGGATTGAATTTCAATACGCTATGCACAAAAGCGGCAGTAGCCTGGGCGTTTATCTGGATGACGGAACCTATAGTTATCTGGGCGGCAAGAATCACTGGCTGAAAGACCGATTGCTCGACAACCTGGCAAAAAAGCTCGCCTACGGTTTATGGTGGAAACAACCACCAACCATTGGTGGTTCAGACTGGATTCAGCAAACCGTGTTAGCCTTCCCGGATGCTGCGTTTGCTGGGCTTAAAAATAAGCAGTGCCGGGCGTTGCCACAAAATCTGGATCGCCCGGAATTTGTATCACTGGCGCGCATTACCATCAACAATGCCGCCGTTAACGAGCAGGACCTTCAGGCATTGGATGCTCTGCTATTATTGCCACACGAATCCGTGATCAACCCCACTATTCGCCAAAGATTAACCTATTGGTTAGCAGAACGGGGTGGTAGAATCGCGTTCAAACACCATCCCCGCACGCAATTAACATCGGAAGATGGGGATAAAAAAGCCTGGGGGTTGCCAGAAGCAGCAACACAGGTACCGGCCGGCATCCCATTGGAGGTGCTGCTGCCATTATTTAAAAAGGACTGCCAGTTAGCGGGAGACGTATCAACCGCTTTACTCACCGCTAAGTGGCTACGACCAGAGTTAGATGTAACCGCTTATTGTACAGACGACACACCACAAGCCTGGATCAACCTGTTACACCGATTAAAGATTCAGATAGTCTGACAGCGCGGATAGGACAAGTTCATGTTATTAAAACCACTGCAATACTGGTGGCACAGGTTAACCCGCAAGGGTGAACTCCGCTTGGCAATGACCATTTTGGTTAAAAACGAAGCGGATATCATCGAAGACAATGTTCGTTTTCATGCTCGCCAGGGTGTGGACTGCTTTGTCGTGATGGATAATGGCTCCGATGATGGCACTCGCCAAATCCTGGAAAAACTCAAATCTGAGTTTGATCTCCATATTATTGACCAGCCAGCACAAAATTATCAGCAAGCCGCATGGATGACCCAGCTGGCCGAATACGCACGCTCGGTGATGAACGCCGATCTGGTTATCAGCAATGATGCAGATGAGTTCTGGGTAAGTGAAAGTGGTGGCTCTCTGAAACAACACCTGTCTGCCAACGACTCTGTAGTTACTGTAAAGCGCCACAATATGGCGCTGTCTGAAGAAGCTCTGGAACCAGGCTATCACTATATGAATAGCAATCTGGTTGTTAAAAACCCGATTATGTACGACTCCAACGCCCAGATTAATGAATCGGCAGTATCCATGTTACTGGTGAAAATCAGTCCTAAAACCATCGTTAACCCGCATGGGTTGATCAAAATGAAAGGCGGAAATCACAGAGCCAAGCACGGCTGGCGCCTGATCAACAAACGCGATGAAAGTAATATTCACGTTTATCACTATCCGATCCGTAGCTATCAGCAATTTGAAGCGAATATTCAGAATCGTAAACGCCTGCTGGAAACGACCAATGCACGCATGGGTGATCATTACCGCCGCTGGGTGAAATTATTGGATGAAGGGCTGCTGGAGCAAGAGTTCCGGAAGTTTATCTTATCTGATAGTGATATTCAGGTAACAAATCGTCTGGGTATTACCCAGGTCGACAAGCCATTGGAAGAACGCTAATGCTGACACAATCATTAAAAAATGGTCGCGAGTGGTTGCCCAAAGCTTATCTTGGATTAATGATGTTTATGCTGGTTTGGCTGTTCTGGTTAAACCACAGCAACCAAAGCTCTAGTCAAACTCTGGCAACCTTTTTCTTACTATTAAGTCCGGGGTTATTATTATTCCGTCAGCCCACTGTGCCTTTTGGACAAAAGCTGTTTATAACATCCTGTATAGCGATGTTTATTTATTCGCTTCTGTTGTTTTTTCATTATCCACCGTCAGAAGTTGCATTCAGTACGATGAGAGGGCTGAGCTTCTATTTGCTAGCTCCTGTATCGATATTACTGTTGACTAAAATATCTCCATCTCTGAGCGGCTTTTTTCTTCTTTCATTAGTCGCAACATTATTCAGCCTTTTCCCTGTTTTAAAAGAATTTCTTTCGTATGGAATGTCTATCAGAGGAGACTCATCTGCCCACCCAATATTTTGGGGAAATGTATGCCTAACTACAGGCATAGTCACATTTGTGTTGTCTCGTAGCTATAAGTTAAATATAAGATTCAAGACGACTCTGGGACTGATTGCACTCTGCGCAGCCACAACTGCTTCGCTATGGTCGTTAACAAGGGGGGGGTGGCTTAGTATTCCATTCGCTTTATTTCTATTATCCACACTTGGACTAATTCAGAAACGCTCTGTAGTTATTTTGGGTATTCTCCTAACAATTACTTTCTCTCTATCTAATAGGCTGCAGGATCGGGTTACATCCACATTTAACCATTTCGCTCAGGGGTTTTCTCTTGACGGATCAACTAGCGTCAGAATTCAAATGTGGGCCGTTTCACTTGATGCCTTGCAAGAAAGTCCTGTTATAGGCGCAGGCCTAGATGGTTTCTCTAGGCAGAATATCGTGGAGAAAGAAAGAGGCAACGTTTCCTTTTATGTTGATCATGCACACAATGAATACTTTGAGATTTTAGCCAGCAGAGGCTTACTAGGCATGTCTATCTTTCTGCTGATGATTGGTAGCTTGGCATCAACCTACTATAAATATCGGCATTCGATATATGCAAAAGCAGGCTTAATCGCCCTTATGCAGTACCTGATATACAGCTTGAGTGAAACCTTCTTTACGACAAAGTTCACCATTATGTACTTTGTTGTTCTCCATTCATTCCTGTTAGTTGCCATGTACAAGGAGCAACAAAATCAGGCTCAAGAACCCAGAGTGACAGCGGTATGAATACTGTTGAGCGTAAGTTGTTTCATAAGCTTAAAAAGAAGAAGATGTTCGGATCTGCAAAGGCTATTGCCAAAGCGGTGATGACATTAAACTCTTCAATCAGTGAAGAGCAGTTTGATCAATACCACACGTTATTGGGAACACCTGAGACTGCGAAGCGTTTGAAGTCGCCATCGATCAGACAGCAGCGTAAACTTAAAACGTTCGATCAGTTACAGATCAGAACACCAGAAAAGAAACTCAAAATTGCTGTATGTCTGAGTGGTCAGCCACGCAGTCTGATCCATTGCCTGGATTCTCTGCAGCGTTTCTTTTATGGGCATGAAGTCACCTACTTCTGCCATTCCTGGCGTGGTCAGACAGATCCGGCGCTACTGCAACCGCTTGGCAACTTTTTCTTCAGTGAATCAGATTCGCCAAATACCTCTGAATTCGAACGCCAGGCGATTCAACAATATGGTCTGAAGCATTTTGATAGTGGTATGAAAATACCGTTCGTCAGCCCAAATGTTTTTCCGATGTGGAATGGTGTGCAACAAGCTTTTAATACAATTTCTGAACATGGTTTCCAGGCAGATCAGTTTGATCTCGTCTGTCGTATGCGTTACGACAACTTCTGGATTGGTCAGTTTGATCTTGAAGACTTCGCTTTTAAAAACAACACTCTTGTTATCGACCGCAACTACAATGGCTATGGCGGCTATGGCGATCAATTTGCCATCGGTACTCCGGCTGCCATGTCACACTATTTCAATATCTACAACTGGCTGACGTCTGACTTCCTGAAAGGCGGTTACTCCGACAACTGCTTCCCGGAAGTTATGTTAAAAGACTACCTTGATCACTGTGGTATTAAAGTTCATGAAGAGGACTTTGGTCTGCGGCTACTTAGGGACGATTACGTTGGCCTTGCTCCTCAGGATATTCCATTAAGAAACCACGCGGTCAGCAAAGAACGAAACGCTCGCCTGAGTGCTTACGTGAAAGAGAGCTTTCCTGACGAGTGGAACAATAATTAGGCGCCTATATGGAAGAGATTAATCAGAAAATTAATATGTCCTCCCATTCTGGCGCAGTGATCGAAGTTGTAAAGGAAGAGCAAGGTACGTTCGTATACAAATCAATCAATGATGATGTACCCCGAACTGTCCGGTCGCTGGAGAAACAAAAAAACTTTGCTGCCATCGATACCATCGAGTATAAAATCCAGGCAACTCCGATTAACTATTGGCAGGAGCCCGATCGGTTAATCGCCAAGATGCCATACATTGAAGGTATCAGTGGCGCCCAGATTTCCAGTCATGGAAACAAGGCTCTGGCGAAAAATATTCGTTTGTCTCTCAATAACTTTTTTATTGATGCCATCGCAAACTCGAAAGAAATTCAGATATCCAATCGTATTTTTCTCGACAAGATCGACGAAATTCGCTCGCGTCCACACCCTCTGGAAATTAGTGAAAGCCTGACCGCCGCGATTAACTGGATTCAGAGCAATATTCAGGAGACACTGAATATTCCCGTGGGCCGATGCCATGGTGATCTGACGCTGTCCAATATGATCATCACTCAGAGCCATGAGCTGTATCTACTGGACTTCCTCGATTCATACATCGAAACGCCGTTACAGGATGCAGCAAAAATCTTTCAGGATATGATTTATGGTTGGAGTTTCCGCAATGAAACTTCGGCGCTCAGATTACGTAGCCAGCTATTCTGTGAGAACGCATTCCCGGATTATCTGAATATCCTTGAGCGTATTTATCAAAGAGAGATGCCCATCTTTAAGCTGATGACTGTATTGCGTATCGCTCCATACATATCCGATTCGGACCAAAAAACCATAGACTGGTTTAACCGTGCAATTAAGCAGATACTTGGTTCCCTATAAACTAAATCCGTCAGCGACAATTAAAGCTAGGAGAAAAAAATGAGTTACACCCTGATCCTTCCTGTGGCGGGCAGATCTTCTCGCTTCCCTGGAATGCGACCAAAATGGTTACTGACCATGCCTGATGGCAAGCTTATGCTTGAGAAAGCTATTGAAGGTCTGGATCTGGAAGTATTCTCCAGAATTGTTGTTGTGTGCCTGAAAGAGCATATTGAAAAGTATGCCAGTTTGGAAAACCTGCAAGCCAGCTTCCTGAAAGCAACCGGCCGCGAAGCAGACTTTGTTGTACTGGACGAAGCCACCTCATCGCAATCTGAAACCATCTACAAAGCACTGGAGCAAGGTGCCGTTGAAGGCGCATTCTTTATTAAAGATTGCGACAATATTTTCACTTGCACGCCGGAACCAAAGAACTGTGTCGCCACCATCAACCTTAACGATATTGGCCTGGTTGACGCTAAGAACAAAAGCTACGTTGAAGTTGATTCCCTGGGCATTATTTCAAACATTGTTGAAAAGAATGTTATCAGCAATCAGTTCTGCTGTGGCGGTTACGGCTTTGCTTCTGCCTCAGACTTTATCAAGACCTATCAGTCCATCACCTCTTCGGAAGAAGTCTATATCTCGCACATCATCTACAAGATGATTCTGGAAGGGGAAGAGTTTTCCACCATCAATGCCAGCGAATACGAAGACTGGGGCACTCAGCGCGAATACCGCCATTATTGCCGCCAGTTCGTTACCGTTTTCTGTGATGTTGATGGCGTCCTGCTGAAGAACGGCAGTAAGTTCAATGATAAGGGCTGGAAAACAACGGCTATCGAAGAAAATCTTGAGAAGCTGATTGAACTGCAGCGTCAAGGCCATTTATATCTGGTACTCACTTCCTCTCGCCCTAAAAGTGAAATCGAATACACAGTAGGCCATTTGAAAGAAATGGGGCTCGAAGTGGACGACTGCCTGTTTGGCTTACCGCATGCGCGCCGTTTACTTATTAATGATTTCTCGAAAACCAACCCTTATCCGTCTGCGGTCGCAATCAACCTGGAGCGTGACAGTAAAAGTTTGAGTGACTTGCTGGGATAAGCGACCTTGATTAACCGGAGCTGAATAAACCTGCGATAAAAGTGGATATATTGTTTCAGTTTCGGGGCTTTATTTCAGCAATATGACAAGACACAATACAGCCTCCATCAATCTGTATTGTGTCGTCATGCGTCGTATTCCAACCAACCCATTATTCTGGTCCCTTGCTGTATTACTTTTCCCGCTGTTAATCGAAGTCAGCTTCTCTGACTTTGTCCGCGAGGGAGAATATAACTCACGCATCGGCTGGTCATTTATCGCTGCCCTGCTTATCAACCTGGCAAATCGTCGCTGGGTAACGGCTGCCGTACTCTTACCATTCATGATTGGTGGTCTGGCTGATATCGGTTACGCCTATACGTTTGGTGGCGTATTCACAACAGCAACCATTGAAGCAGTTGTTCACACAGATTCTTCCGAAGCAAATGAATTCTTTGCAGCCTACGCGTCTTTGCCACTGTTCAGCCTGTATCTGGTTCATTGGCTCATCTACGCAGCTGCTATTAACTATTCACAAGCTGTCTCTACCAAAGGCTGGCGCCGTACCATTGTCACCATGGGTATATTACTGATGGTTGTGGTAGCTCATCGCACCACCGTCATGGGTAAATTCCACGACACAATCCCGGGAGTGCTGGGAACCATGCCTTCTTACTATCGAGGTGCTATTTCACTGGAAAAAGAAGTCGATTTACGCAAGCAGCTGGTTAATAACACCGAGGTTGTCGCCAACGTAACCACAACCGAACCACAAACCCATATTTTCATCATCGGTGAAAGTTTGACACGTAATCATATGGGGATTTATGGCTATCACCGGGAATCAACGCCTGAGCTGGCCAAGCTGGAAAATCTCATTCTGATGGATGACGTAATCAGCAGCCACGCCCAAACACAGGCTTCGTTGCGAGTTGCGCTGACCGCGGCAGAGTCTGAAGACGGTAACAAATACCGGAACTCCCTGAGTGTCATCGATATCGCAAACCTCGCTGGTTACAAAACCTGGTGGATATCCAATCAACAACCACAGCGCGCGACCATTGCTTCTATTTCACACCAGGCCGATGTGCCTCACTATATTTCGAACGACTACAACGGAGTTGAGGTCGCTCGTTATGACGAATACATGCAACCCGTTATTGAAAAAGCTCTGAATGACCCGGCAGAGAAAAAAGCCATTTTCATTCATATGATGGGAAGCCACGCCCAATATAAAAACCGCTACCCGGATCGGTTTATTCATTTCAACGATGAAAATGTCATTACTTACCGCGATGAGCCATCATCAAAAGAAGTTCAGGCAATTAACGATTATGACAACTCGGTACTCTATAGTGATCACGTTGTTGCGCAGATTATTGACGCTCTGAAAGATTCTGGCGAAGGCAACAAAAGCCTGACGTACTTTTCAGATCATGGTGAAGAAGTTTATCGAACGGCAAAAATTAAAGGCCATGGGCCAGACAATGTCACTGCCAATATGATCGAGATTCCGCTGATCGTGTGGAGTTCAGAGCCGGTTAATGAAACAGTTTTGACTCTGCAGGAAAACAGTACAAAGCCGTTTATGCTCGATAACTTCTATCAGCTGGCAGGGAGTCTGATGCAGATTGAATCGGACGCTTTAAATCCGCAACAAAGCCCGGCAGATAAAGCTTATCAAGCGGATTCAAGTCGCAAAGTGTATCGACTGAATTACGATACCGAATTAAAGAAATAATGACAGCGCTCTCGTGTCAGCTTCATTCTGAAGCTGACACGTCGCCCAGCAATCAACGCTGACTGTAACGACCTCCACCATTTCGGGTTACCGAAGCCGTTTCTAACATCTCAGGTTGGAATACCATAATGCGCTGGACGCAGTGCTTATCAACGTCGGGAAAGTAATTAAACCCACCCCGCTGTTTAGCAGACTTGAGTTCAATCGCAAACGTGTGGCACTCCAGATCATCCGAAGTGGCTTTTGCCAGTTTCATTTCATTGGAAGAAAAACCTGCGGTCGCAGATGAAGCTGCCAGCAAGAAAGCGGAAGCCGTTAATGTTGTTTGAATTTTGCCAAACATCCGTAATACCTCAAAAAGAGAAAACTACAGGTGATTGAGCTGGAATCGGGCAGAAATGCCCAGAAAACATCTGGATTGGAGAGCAGCCAGCCCTCTTCTTCAGAAGCATCATGATTGGTCCAGCAACCCCGCTATCGTATTGGGTAGTTAATACCCGACTTAGACCGGAGGCTTTGCGTCCCGGGCTTTCGCACCGGTTTGCCTTTATTCACCACTCAGTGAACGCAGTCAGAAATGGAAGTATTCCCAACTGCTGAATTCAGTCTAGTGATATGAATCTCAGAAGCCCAGATACAAAGCGATACAGAGTTTGTTTTTTTGTAAATGGGCGTCAGAGATTTATCGTTTTAAACCAGAACTTTTTTAAACTAACAAGTAACCGCCATCAACATTAATGGTAGTCCCTGTTGTATAAGAAGACGCATCAGAAGCCAGATACAGAACCGTACCCGCCATTTCATCTGGCATGGCAACACGTTTCATTGGAATATGCATCATAGCCTGCTTCAGGATGGCATCGTTGCTGGTTAACGCCGAAGCAAATTTGGTGTCGGTTAAACCAGGCAGCAGTGCATTGACGCGAATACCTAACGGCGCACATTCCTTAGCAAAGGTTTTGGTCATAGAAATAACCGCCGCTTTGGTGATGGAATAGATACCCTGGAAGTCGCCCGGTACAACACCATTAACCGACGCCACATTAATAATGCTACCACCGCCATTTTTCTTCATTAACTTGCCGCCCAGAGTCGACATAAAGAAATAACCGCGAATATTTACATCAGCGGTTTTCTGGAAAGCAGCCAGGTCGGTATCTAACACATGGCCGAAATACGGATTTGCTGCCGCGTTATTTACCAGAATATCCAGCTTGCCATGTTGTTCTTCAATGGTTTTAAAACAGGCTTCAATCTGTTCCATTTCACCGATGTGGCAGGCCAACGCTTCGGCACTGCCGCCCGCTTCTGTAATCTCATCAGCGACACGCTGACAGCCATCAATTTTGCGGCTGGAAACAATCACGTGGGCGCCGGCTGACGCTAATAACTTCGCAATACTCTCACCGATACCACGACTGGCACCGGTAACCAGAGCAACACGACCGGAAATATTAAATAATTCTTGTGGATTCATTTTATTGTCCTTGTTTAACGCGCTGCTAATCAGCGATAAGTAAGATAACGCTGACCCGCAGCGGCTAAATGATGATGTTCGTTACAGCTGGCCAGACTTTTTTTGCCAGCACTGTTATATAAAACCTGACTTATTCCGGCATTCCAGAAGGTCCAATTCAGATCAAAAGCTTTTTCATTGCTTAGTCCCAGACATTGCTGAGCAATCGCGGTTACCGGGCCGCCTGAGGTGAATACAACGGCATTTTTACCATCAAGTTGTTCTATCAACTGATCCAGCGCCTGGGTACATCTTGAAGTAAATTCCAGCCAGGACTCCTGATAATCGTCATGCTCACCGGAGGTCCAGCGCTCAACCGCTTCAGCAAATACCTGTTGAAACGCTTTACGGCGGTTTTTCTGAGCTAATAACCAGGCACCAAAAGCGGCTTTGTTTTTAAACTTAGGGAAAGCGCAGGCCACCACATCGTCAGAATCGAACTCATTAAAGCCCGGCATTTCGATTACAGGACCATAACTGTGCCAGTGTTTTTGTGCGGCCTGCATGGTTTCCCGGTGACGTACCATGGCGCCGTGCGCCACCTTGCCTGCTTCGATACCCCGGGCCGTTAATGCCTGGCCCACCAGCTCACCTTGCTGCCAGCCAAGATCGGATAACTGATCGTAATTCAGCTTGCCGAACCCTGCCTGCCCGTGACGGACTAAATAAATACTGGCCATAACTTATCGGGCTTTTGGCAGGTTGCTGGCACGAATAATTTTTTTACAGCGCCAGTTAATGTAATGCACAAATAACCAGAAATTTTTAAACGCCGGGTTATCGGTTTGTTTGTGATGGTAACGAAAGTAAATCTGCTGCACGATTACCGCTAAACGGAACAGACCAAAGACCTCATAGAAAGGCCACATACGGCTGTCGAGATCCATTTTTTCGCAGTAATAATCAACAATTTGTTGGCGTGTCATCATGCCATCCAAATGGCTGGGCTGGCGACGAATAGAACGCATTAAAAAATCATCATCGGCCTGAACCCAATATGCTAAGGCGCCACCCAGATCCATCAGCGGGTCACCTAAAGTGGCCATTTCCCAATCTAATACGCCAATAATATCGCCCGGGTTTTCAGGGTTGAGAACCACGTTATCCATACGGTAGTCGTTATGAATAATGCAGGTTTTAACATCATCCGGCTGATTTTCTGTCAACCATTTCATGGTCTTTTTAAAGCCGGGAACATTCCAGGTTTTTGACTGAACAAAGCGTTTGCTCCAGCCTTCGACCTGACGTTTTACATAACCCTGGCCTTTGCCTAAATCTTCCAGGCCCGCGGCCTGATAATCCACCTGGTGCAGGTCGATTAACTTATCGATAACCGAAGTACACAGAGCCTGAGCCTGTTGTTTATCCAGTTTCATCCCTTTGGGTAAATTACCCCGAGGGATAATGCCGACCAGGCGTTCCATCACATAAAAGTCGCAATCGATCACACTGTGGTCATCACAAAAAGCGATCATTTCCGGTACAAAAGGATAAACCGGTTTCAGCCTTGCCATGACGTTGTATTCACGCTTCATATCGTGAGCACTGGCAGCTTTATGACCGGCCGGTGGACGACGCAGGATATAATCTTTCCCCTTACCTTCTTTTGCCGGATAACTCAGCTGATAGGTCAGGTTAGAAGCTCCACCGGAGAATTGTTTTACTTGTGGTAAGTCTTCACCCAGGTCGAGCCCCTGAGCATTTAACCAATAATGCACCGCAGCAACATCAAAAGAGTCGCTGCTGCGCAGGTCTTTGGGCTTATCGATATATTGTTCGCTCATCTCCCTGCCTCAGCGTCCTTCTGAAATTGCGTTTTTATATTAGGGTCACGAGACTTGAGTGCCTTGGCGAATTTATCCATCTGAATGCGGAATAACCATGGCAGGTATTTTTTAACGAAATAAGCACGGCGCCCGGTTGGATGAGGATTACAAATGACCAGATTTTTTTGCATCGCTTTAAACGCGGCATCGGCAATATCATCAGCATTCAATTCTGAAGCTTCAAAGACTTTATCGACAAATTTATACATCTGAGGATCAGAGGTTTTCATGCCTTTATCAAGATTAGTCCGGAAGAAACCCGGGCATAAAGCCGTGGTACCAATGCCATAAGGTTTTAATTCAAAATGCAGGGTTTCTGATAAAGCGACCACTGCCGCTTTGGTCACATTGTAGGAACCCATTGCCGGTGCCTTCATCAGCCCCGCCAGTGACGCGACATTAATAAAGTAGCCCGAGCCTTGCTGTTTCATCATCGGCGTAAACGTCCGGCAACCCAGAGCTACCCCTTTAACATTAATGTCGATGACCCAATCCCACCAGCTCCATTCACCGGCTTCGATTCGGTCACCAGTCGCAACACCAGCGTTGTTAATAACAACATCGATGCCTTGCCAACGCTGCTCAACCTCAGAGCGCAGTTCGTTCCACTGCTGCTCTGAACGTACATCGAGATTATAAATCCAGCCGCCGCCACCGGCTTTTTCCACCAGTTGCAGGGTTTCCTGAGAACCTTCGTCATTAATATCGGCAATACAAATCTGCGCGCCGGTTTTGGCAAAACGTAACGCTAATGCCCGACCTAAACCGGAAGCTGCGCCTGTAATCAGAACTTTCTGTGTCATGGGTTTGCTCTGTATTAATTCTTTTAATTATTTATCCATACAACAAATGGCTCCTTAAGAGCCATTCGTGCCATACCTCTTCAGGTCGTTATTCCTTCGCCATCAAATGGCGGTATTTGGCCAGCTCAAATTTGGCAACCAGACCACGATGCACCTCGTCCGGACCATCAGCGAGACGAATTGCGCGTGCCGCCATAAAGATACCTGCCAGAGGGAAGTCATCGGATAAACCGCCACCACCGTGAATCTGCATCGCGGCATCAGCAATTTCCTGGGCCATATTCGGCGCAACCACTTTAATCTGCGAGATATCGCTGATAGCGCCCATGCCTCCCACTTTGTCGATCTTCCAGGCCGCCTTCAGTACCAGCAAACGAGCCTGTTCGATGTTCATTCGTGCGTTAGCAATAATGTCGCGGTTGCCGCCCAGATTGGCAATAGGTTTACCAAAGGCCACGCGGGAAACAGCACGCTTACACATCAGCTCCAGTGCTTTTTCCGCACCGCCAATAATGCGCATGCAGTGGTGAATCCGGCCCGGCCCTAAACGACCCTGGGCAATTTCGAAACCACGACCCGGACCTGCGATTACATTACTCAGCGGTACGCGCACATTGGTGAAACTGATTTCGCCGTGACCGAAGGGTTCATCGTAATGACCAAATACCGGCAACATACGTTCGATTTTTACCCCGGGTGCATCCATCGGGAATAACACCATCGAGTGTTGCTGGTGACGGTTAGCATCTGGGTTGGTCAGGCCCATAAAAATACCGACTTTACAGTTCGGATGACCAATACCAGTACTCCACCACTTACGGCCATTCAGTACGATTTCGTCGCCTTCGACCACCGCGGTTGCTGCCATATTGGTAGCATCGGAAGAAGCCACACCCGGCTCCGTCATACAGAAGGCAGAACGAATCTCGCCGGCCATCAATGGCTTTAGCCATTGTTCCTGTTGCTCCGGCGAACCGTACTTTTCCAGTACTTCCATATTGCCGGTGTCTGGTGCATTACAGTTAAATACTTCGGAAGCAATAAAAGAGCGGCCCATCAGTTCAGCCAAAGGTGCGTATTCCAGATTGCTCAGGCCAACACCATGCTCTTCATTCGGGAAAAACAGATTCCACAAACCCGCAGCTTTCGCCTTGGCTTTTAGCTCTTCAATAATGGGCAACACCACCCATTTGTTATCCAGGCTGTGCAGCTCACGCAGGTAATCTTCTTCAACCGGTTCAATCTCGGTTTTCATAAAGTCGCTGACGCGTTTGATGTATTCCTGCGCCTTAGGGGAATGATCGAAATCCATAACTCAGCTCCGCTGGTTTTTAACAATTAAATCCAGTTTAGGGAGTGGTTACACATCAAGGAAGTGCATGTTTTTAATATCAAACCATAAGTATTACGAATAAGTAGTAAGCACACTTACCTATTGAGGTGAATACTTCTATGGCCTGCCTTGTGACAGGCTTGAAGAGTATGAAGAACAGCAGAAAACCTTCCACACGAACAGCGATGCTGCGACTGATCAGCCAGATCCGTGCTGAAATTCCGTTCGATATGCCAGAAGCCACATTATGTCGCGGCCCATGTACAGGCTGCTCCAAAAAACTGATGGAGTTTCTCGATCAGGAACTGGTCAGCCAGCAACAGGATATCGACCTGGGTGAAGTGCCAACTCTGGGACAAATCCACAAGCTGGCACGGTTAGCAAAGAAGGTGCATAAAGTGCTGGTTAAGAATGGTCTGATTGATGGCCCGACTACAAACGCAGAGCCAGCTCCGTCGCCTGTTTGATCGCCCGTTTAGCATCCAGCTCTGCAGCGAACTCCGCACCTCCAATCAGATGCAGGTCAAACGAGGTCGGTACAGCCTGCAGCTTCTGGTGCAGGTCGTTCACCGAGGTCTGGCCGCTACAGAGTACAACCTGATCCACCGCCAGTACTTGTTGCTCCTGCTGTGGATTATTTTTATCACCACGGTTAATGGTGATATGCAGACCGTTATCATCGATTTTGTCGTAACTGACGCCACCAATGGTTTCCACCCCTTTGGCTTTTGCCACCTCACGGTGAACCCAGCCGGTAGTTTTATTCAGGCCTTTGCCAAAACGGGAAGTTTTACGCTGCAGCATATAAACCTTGCGGCTGGACGGCTCAAACTGTTGCTCAACCAAACCACCACGTTGTTGGTTGCTAGCATCCACACCCCACTCTTTCATCCAGAGCTTTTTATCCAGGCTTGGTGAAACACCTTCATGGGTTAAAAATTCACAGATATCGTAACCAATACCACCAGCACCAATCACTGCTACACGCTCGGCGGGAGCAACTTCACCATTTAACATCTGTTGGTAAGTCACCACTTTGGAATGATTAATACCGGGAATTTCCGGGATACGTGGTTCAACGCCGGTAGCCACCACCACTTCATCAAATCCCTGACGATTTAACTGGTCGGCTTCCACCCGGGTATTCAGCAGCAGCTGAACTTTATGCACTTCTATTTGCTTGAGGTAATAACGAATGGTTTCGCGGAATTCTTCTTTACCGGGAATTTTACTGGCGTAATTAAACTGGCCACCGATTTCAGAACGCGCTTCAAATAAGGTCACCCGATGACCACGCTGAGCGGCAACAGTGGCACAGGCTAAACCAGCAGGACCGGCACCAATTACCGCTACTTTTTTCACCTGGGTTGCCGGAGTGTAAATCAACTGAGTTTCATAACCCGCTCTTGGATTCACCAAACAGCTTGAACGCTTCATTTCAAAGGTATGATCAAGGCAAGCCTGATTACAGGCAATACAGGTATTAATTTCATCAGCTCGACCTGTTGCGGCTTTATTAACCCAATCCGGGTCTGCCAGGAATGGACGCGCCATTGAAATCATATCGGCTTCGCCGCCCACCAGCACCTGCTCTGCGGTTTCCGGCATATTAATACGGTTAGACGCCACGACTGGTACATTCACCTTGGCTTTTACCTGAGCGGTAAACCCACTGAAAGCCGCACGCGGAACAGAGGTTACAATGGTTGGTACACGGGCTTCATGCCAGCCGACGCCGGTATTAATAATGGAAACCCCCGCTTGCTCCAGTGCCTGAGCCAGTTGGATAACTTCTTCTGCGGTTGAACCACCATCGACCAGATCCACCATCGACAGGCGAAACATAATAATAAATTTTTCGCCGACGGCTTCACGGATTTTACGTACCACTTCCACCGGGAAACGCATACGATTCTGATAACTACCACCCCATTCATCGTTACGTTTATTGGTTCTGGCATTGAGAATCTGGGTAATAAAATAGCCTTCCGACCCCATTACCTCGACACCATCGTAGTTCGCTTGCTGGGCTAATCTGGCACAGCGAACAAAATCATCGACGGTTTTATAAATCTGCTTACTGCTCATCTCTTTTGGTTTAAACGCCGAAACCGGAGATTTAATTGCCGTGGGTGCCACATTAAACGGTGTAAAACCATAACGTCCGGCATGAATAATCTGTAGCAGAATTTTTCCATCTGCCTGATGCACAGCAGAAGTCACCTTTTTATGGAAAGGCACCTGCCAGCGATTAATCAGTTTTGAACCAAAGGGCAATAAATCACCGCGGCGGTTTACCGCAAAGCCACCAGTTACTAACAGACCGGCACCACCACGGGCACGCTCAGCGAAATATTCGGCCAATTCAGAAAAGTGCCATGGCCTGTCTTCTAAACCAATATGCATAGATCCCATCATGATACGGTTTTTTAACTGAGTAAATCCCAGATCCAGCGGCTGCATTATTTTCGGATAATAAGAATTTTCGACATACGACATAACAGGAACCAACAAAAAAGAAGTATTAACGGTTATAAGAAAAACAGACAGAGAACGACATCACACCTGTTTTAACTCAGGTGTGAAAAATCGTTTTTAAGGTTTTTATCTGGAGTTATAGCTTAAAGATTCGCTCAGCGTTTTTATGCAGAAACAGTTCTTTAACTTCATCGTTCAGTTCCAGTAAATCAAGCTTATCCATACAGGCTTGTGGCGTGATCATTGGGAAGTTGGTGCCAAACATCACCTTATGTTTGCCGTTGGTTTTAATAAACTGCACCAGCTCTTTTGGATAACGGTTTGGTTTATAAGCGGAAGTATCGATGAAGACATTTTCAAACTTAGTTGCACAGGCAATCATTTCAATATGCCACGGATAGCCAATATGACCACAGACAATTTTCAGATCAGGGAAATCCAGCGCAATACGTTCGATATATTCAGGTTTACCAGACTCAGAGCTGCGTAATGGGCCGGTATGGCCAACCTGCAAACAAATCGGTACATCGAGTTCAACACATTCGGTCAGAATCGGATAATACAAAGCATGGGTACAAGGCAACTCCCACAACCATTGCACAATACGAACAGCTTTAAAGTTATGTTCTTTAACGTATTTACGGATAGTGCGAACGGCTTCTACCGGGTTGCGGATATCAACCGATACCACACCTTCAAACAAATCCGGAAATTTGTTTTTAAATTCCAGTACTTCTTCATTGCTAATTAACGCACCTTCCGGGGCATACCAGGCACTTAATAGCGCTTTTTCTACACCGGCTTGCTTCATTGCCCCGGCGGTCAGTTCCAGCGGAATCTGCTGAATGGTATTACCAGACCAGCGCTTTAACGAATCAAAAAAAGGCTGATTAAAAAAGAATTCGGTTGGGTGTTGAGCCCAGACATCAACAACTTTCATGCTAGTTTCCTTCTTCACTTAGCAGCACATACTTAGCTGTGCCGGTTTATTATTATTTTCTGAAGAAGAAACTAAGGTCTGTTCACAAGCCCTGGATCAGAAGCGGTCACGCACCTGATTTAAAAAGCGGGCAATTACCGCAATTTCTTCTTCATTAAAACCATCAGTCAGTTGCTGATTTAATTCAGCAATCAGCGGCAGTGCCAGTTGCGACTTATCTTTGCCTTGTTCAGTAGCAAACAGGTTCACCACCCGGGCGTCATCTTCACTTACCACACGACGAATCAAACCATTGCTTTCGATACGGCTTAATAAACTCGTCACCGCCGACTTTTTTAACCCTAAGCCCTGCACCACATCTTTCTGCATGCAGCCCGGGTTGTTATTCACAAACATCACCGCGGCCATCTGGGTCAGAGTAAATCCCAGCTGTTGCTCACACACCTTCTCGGCGTGATTAAACATATTGCGTTGCGCCATATTCATCAGAAACAGGAGACGCTTATCCACAGGCCTTACCTCATTGTTGTCACTGTCTTGTATCAGCAGGCCATTTTAGCAATATAGTTCGCTATCGAACCATTTTAGTTTGCTATCAAACCTTTTTTATTGCAACACCCTGAAAGGATTATTTTCTGTCGATATATTTCAGGCACAAAAAAAGCCTCGTCCCTGATGGGAGGAGGCTTTTGCACAGCGGTATCAATCAGTCCTGCAAGCGCAGCCTTTCTGTTGCGCTGTCCAGTGAGTCGGCATCGGTTTCTGAACCCAGTTTGATCATCAGGCGCAGGTCGTTTGGCGAGTCAGCATGAGAAATTGCATCCTCATAAGTGATCTCACCCTGCTCATACAGCGCATAAAGCGCCTGGTCGAAGGTTTGCATGCCCACTTCGTTGGACTTTTTCATCAACGGTTTCAGTTCGTGTACTTCACCTTTACGAATCAAATCCGACGCCAGTGGTGTATTTATCAGCACTTCAATAACCGCACGACGACCACGACCATCCGGAGTCGGAATTAATTGCTGAGCAATAATCGACTTCAGGTTCAGCGATAAATCCATCCAAATCTGGCTATGTCGCTCTGGTGGGAAGAAGTGAATCACACGTTCCAGCGCCTGGTTAGCATTGTTCGCGTGTAATGTTGCCAGGCACAAGTGACCGGTTTCTGCGAAGGTAATTGCGTGCTGCATGGTTTCAGCAGAACGCACCTCACCAATCATAATCACATCCGGTGCCTGACGCAGACAGTTCTTCAGACCAATTTCGAACGTTTCAGTATCCAGCCCCACTTCACGCTGGGTCACAATACTGCTTTCATGTTGGTGAATAAATTCGATTGGGTCCTCAATGCTTAGAATATGACCTTTGGAATTTTTATTGCGGTGGCCAATCATCGAAGCCAGCGATGTCGATTTACCGGCACCCGTGGCACCTACGAATAAAATCAGACCCCGCTTGGTCATCGATAAATCTTTGATCACATCCGGCAAACCCAGCTGATCAACCGTTGGAATACGGGTCTCAATCCGCCGCAGCACCATGCCGGCAACGTTGCGCTGATAAAACGCCGATGCCCGGAAACGACCAATACCACTGGCGTTAATCGCAAAGTTGAGTTCCTTTTTGGTCTCGAACTCATCCTGCTGCTTACTGTTCATTAAACCCAGCACAATATCCCGGGTTTGTTCTGCACCTAACGCACTTTTGGTCAGCGGCATCAATGTGCCATTCACCTTCATGGAAGGTGGTACACCGGCGGTGATAAACAGATCCGATGCCCCTTTTTCCACCATCAGGCGCAAAAACTTATCCATTGCCATGGAAAATTACCTTTCTCTTGTCGCCTGTTAGAAGTTTTCCGGGATCTTAGCTTTCTCACGCGCCACATCACGCGTGATTAAACCTTTGCTGACCAGGTTCTGTAATGACTGATCCATGGTAGTCATGCCATAAGCACCACCGGTCTGGATCGCCGAATACATCTGAGCCACTTTATCTTCCCGAATCAGGTTACGAATCGCAGGAGTGCCGACCATGATTTCGTGAGCCGCAACACGACCACCACCACTCTTCTTCAACAGCGTCTGAGAAATTACGCCCTGCAGAGATTCCGACAACATGGAACGCACCATGGCCTGCTCTTCCGATGGGAATACGTCAACGATACGGTCAATGGTTTTTGCAGCAGAGCTGGTGTGTAGCGTGCCGAATACCACGTGACCGGTTTCCGCCGCGGTCAGAGCCAGGCGAATGGTTTCAAGGTCACGCATCTCACCAACAAGGATCACATCCGGGTCTTCACGAAGTGCGGAACGCAATGCTTCGTTAAAACCTAAGGTGTCACGGTGAACTTCCCGTTGGTTAATCAGTGACTTTTTCGATTCGTGTACGAATTCGATCGGGTCTTCGACCGTCAGGATATGGTCGTATTTGCTTTCGTTAATGTAATCGATCATCGCCGCCAGCGTGGTCGACTTACCCGAACCCGTTGGTCCGGTAACCAGCACCATGCCTTTGTTAGTATCTGCCAGATCTTTAAAGACCTGGCCCATACCCAGCTGATCCATGGTTAATACTTTGGAAGGAATGGTACGGAATACCGCACCGGCACCGCGGTTGTGGTTAAAGGCGTTTACCCGGAAACGCGCCACACCCGGTACTTCAAACGAGAAGTCGGTTTCCAGAAACTCTTCGAAATCCTTACGCTGCTTATCGTTCATGATGTCATAAACCAGGCTATGAACTTCTTTGTGGCCCAGTGACGGCAGGTTAATACGACGCACATCACCGTCAACACGAATCATAGGTGGCAAACCCGCAGACAGGTGTAAATCCGATGCCCCTTGTTTCGCGCTGAACGCCAACAGTTCTGTAATATCCATAACTTCTCCTAATAATGCCCGGTTTCAGCCTGATGCTGAACTGCGACAATCATAATATGACCAGTGATGCCCGGAAACGACATTTTGCGATTGGTAGTACTTTCCAGACTATTAACACGCTTTGCGCTTCTATATCATCAGCCTAGCACCACAATTACGTTTTTATATGCTAAAGCAAGCCCTTGTAATGTCTACTCTCGAACAAAACTATCAGTTAGTCTGCGACCGTTTACAGCACGCCTGTGATCAGGCTGGCCGACCGCGCTCAGAAGTAAAGTTATTAGCCGTTAGCAAAACCAAGCCCGCAGATATGGTGGCGACCTGTTACCAACAGGGACAACGCAGTTTTGGTGAGAACTACCTGCAGGACGCCATTGAAAAGATTGAAGCCTTGCAGCATCTGGAAGGCATAGACTGGCACTTTATTGGCCCGATTCAATCGAACAAAACCCGCCCGATTGCCAGCCATTTCCATTGGGTGGAAACCGTTTGCCGCGACAAAATCGCTCAGCGCCTGAACGACCAGCGCCCGGATGACATGCCACCGCTGAATGTGCTGCTGCAAATCAATATCAGTGGTGAAGAACAGAAAGCCGGTATTGAACCCGCCGAGGTCGAAGCGCTGGCTGAGCTGGTGCATGAACTGCCGAATCTCGCTTTGCGTGGTCTGATGTGTATTCCGGAAAATACCGAAGACGAACAAGCCTTGGCTGACCAGTTCGAACGAATGAAAGCCCTGTTCCAGCAACTGCAGCAACAATATCCACAGCTGGATACCTTATCCATGGGCATGTCTGCTGATATGGCGCTGGCGGTTGAACATGGCAGCACAGAAGTGCGTATCGGCACCGATATTTTTGGCGCCCGCTCCTGAACACACAAATTTCAAACTACAATCAGATACAACCCGACTGCGGCCAAGCCGCAGCCTGAGAAAGAATAAGGAAACTCCATGACACAAATCGCATTTATTGGCGGCGGCAATATGGCCACCAGCATTATTGGTGGCTTAGTCAAACAAGGTGAAACCAAGCCAGAGCTGGTGCATGTCAGCGATCCGAATGCCGAGCAGGTCGCTAAACTCAACGACGAATTTGGTATTCAGGGCCACACCGATAACGCAGCCGCCATTGCCAATGCTGATGTGGTGATCATGGCAGTGAAACCCCAGGTGATGAAACAGGTGCTGGAGCCTATCAAGGCGACTCTGACAGAACGCCAACCGATGCTGATCTCCATCGCCGCAGGCATCAACCTGCCATCATTAAAAGCCTGGAGTGGCTGCGAAGCGATTGTTCGTTGTATGCCCAACACCCCTTCTTTATTAGGCCTGGGCGCAACCGGTTTGTTCGCGTCTGAACAGGTCACCATCGACCAACGCAACATCGCCGATGCGTTATTACGGGCTGTGGGTATAAGTGTCTGGGTACAGAACGAAGCAGAAATTGACGCTGTTACCGCC
Source organism: Bacterioplanoides sp. (assembly GCF_965219715.1). Lineage (GTDB taxonomy): Bacteria > Pseudomonadota > Gammaproteobacteria > Pseudomonadales > Oceanobacteraceae > Bacterioplanoides. The sequence continues at coordinate 3,371,525 of NZ_OZ244785.1, read as the reverse complement.
GTATCCGGCAGTGGCCCGGCGTATTATTTCCTGCTGATGGAGGCCATGATTGCTGCCGGGAAAAAGCTGGGATTGAGTGAAGAAACCGCCACTCAGCTGACCCTGCAAACCGCCGTTGGTGCGGGTCAGATGGCACAGAACGCTGACGTTGATCCGGCGGAACTGCGCCGTCGGGTAACCTCCCCGGGAGGCACCACAGAACGTGCAATTCAGACCTTTGAAGCGGCTCACCTGCGCGATATCGTTGAAGCAGCGCTACAGGCTGCCAATGACCGTGGTGCCGAACTCAGTGAACAATTGGGCGACTGATTCGCGCAATCACTGAGCTATATTTACACTTCATTAATACTAAGGCGGATTGCAAAACCACAATCCGCCCACAGATAATCACCTGTAGACAAACAACCGTGGAGCACTCATGTCCCCTGTCTCACAAGTTGGCATGTTATTAATCAATACCATTGGCAGCATCGTTCTCTTAATTGTGCTGCTGCGCTTTTTGCTGCAACTGGTACGCGCCGATTTTTATAACCCGATTTCCCAGTTTATTGTAAAAGCCACCAATCCGGTGCTGATCCCACTGCGTCGTGTGATTCCGGGTTTTGGCGGCCTTGACGTCGCGTCTCTGGTGCTGGCTTACGGTGTCCAGGTCCTCTTTATGGCCGGTGCCTTACTGGTCATGGGCTACGGTCTGCCATGGGCCAACATTATTATCTGGAGCCTGGTGGCAATCTTTGCGCTGATTATTAAAGTGTACTTCTGGGGAATGCTGATTACCGTGATCGCTTCCTGGATTGCACCTAACTCTTATAACCCGGCGCTGATCCTGATTAATCAGATTCTGGAACCGGTTGTCCGCCCGATTCGCCAGAAAATGCCGGACATGGGTGGGTTAGATTTGTCACCCATTATCATCTTACTGGGCATCCAGATTGTAGAAATTGTGGCGCTTTACCCACTGGTAAAAATGACCCAGTTCCCGGGCGTTCTCGGCTTTATGATCTAAGCGACGCGATCAAATATTAAGACGGCGTGCTGCGACCTGACTTCTGGGTTGCACCACGCCGTTTTCGTTTATAGCTGGCTTTACTTTTCGTCCCTGCTGATTTTTTACCGCGAAAGTTGGTCTTCTCAATCTTGATTCCTGATAAGCCCTGAATATCCAATCCACGAGCTTCGTTCACCAGGCTGTATAGTTCCTGTTCCAGTGGCTGCATAAAGCCCTGATAATTCAGCTGACGCTCACTGATACCATTCAGCTGTTGTTCCCACAGCGCGGTTCTGTCCGGCAATGTGGTAGATTGTGGCAACACCCGTATCAGGGCTTTACCCAGTTCCGTCGCCCGAATTTGTTTGCCTTCCCGGCGCAAAAACTGCCGGGTAAATAACAACTCAATAATGCTGGCCCGGGTTGCTTCAGTGCCTAAACCGTCGGTTTCTTTTAACACCTTCTGTAATTCTTTGTCCGAGACAAAGCGATTAATCCCCGTCATCGCTGCTAACAAAGTAGCATCGGTAAAATGTGCTGGCGGCTGGGTTTGTTTATGCGCTATTTGCCCTTCATGGCACCACAACTGCTGGCCCTGTGTGAGTGGCGGCAGCTGGGCCTGACTATGGGAGTCATCATCAGACGTGTTTTGTTTATCCGACGCTTTTTGTGGCATCGCCTGTTTCCAACCAGGCCTTAATGTTTCACGCGCATTAGCCCGGAATAAACCGCCAGCAATACGAATATCCACCTTGGTATCGGCGTACTCAAAAGCCGGATAAAACTGCAATAAATACTGGCGGGCAATTAAGCGATAAACACCCTGTTCCCATTTGCCGAGCTTTTCCAGCGAGGTCTGTTTCGCCGTAGGGATAATGGCATGGTGCGCATCAACCTTGGCGTCATTCCAGGCTTTGCTACGTAACGAAAAATCAGCATTAGCAACAACCGCAGCCAGCTCGCTGGAGTTATTCTGAATCGCAGATGATACCGCCGGAATGTCACTCAGATGTTCTTTCGGCAAATAACGGCAGTCGGATCTTGGATAGGTGATCAGCTGGTGTTTTTCATACAAGGCCTGACATACATCCAGCACCTGTTTAGCGCTCATGCCCAGCGCTTTGGCCGCATCGATTTGTAGAGCGGATAAATTATACGGCAGCGGCGCAAACTGCTTTTTCTCTTTACGCTGAATAGTCTCAGCCACGGCGGGTTGTTGCTGAATACGCTGGGCGACGTTCTCAGCCAGTTTCAGATTTAATACCCGGCCTTCTTCATCCTGATGTGGCGCACAGGCATCGCTGGGAATCCACTTGGCCTGAAAAGCCACGGCCTGATCAGCTGCCAGTGCAAGCTGGGCAAACACTTCATAAAAAGGTTTTGAAACAAAGTTGGCGATTTCTTCATCGCGGCGCACGACTAAACCCAGAATCGGCGTTTGTACACGGCCCACCGACAACACCGAATTCACACCCGCCTGACGGCCTTTAATACTGAATGCGCGGGTGAGATTAATGCCGTACAACCAGTCCGCCCGGGAACGGGCTAAAGCCGATACCGATAACGCGGTAAAGTCACTGTTAGGCCGTAAACTATTGAGCGCTTTTTTTACCGCATTGGGGTTGAGGTCAGAAATCAAACAACGCTGAATTTGTTGTTTACGGGTTTTAGAAACCTTGAGGAAATCGAAAACTTCATCAACCAGCAGCTGACCTTCCCGATCCGGATCACCAGCATGTACCAACTGATCCGCTTCTTTGACCAGTTTGCGTAATACCGACAGCTGTTTTCGGGTTTTCGGTTTGGCTTGTAACTGCCATTGCTCAGGTACGATCGGCAGATGATCAAGGCGCCATTGTTTATATACAGGGTCATACGCATCCGGCTCAGCCTGCTCTAACAAATGACCAATACACCAGCTCACCACATCGCCATTGGCTGCACGAATAAAACCTTCACCTTTTTGCTGAGGTTTCGGCAGGACAGCAGCAATCGCACGTCCAAGGCTGGGTTTTTCGGCAACAAATAATCTCATAACACTGGCTTGTTTTCAGACACCGATACTGTATATAAAAACAGTAATAGATAGCAAGCCAAGAAAGCGCTAGACCCTTACCTTAATATGGGTATAGATTATTAGACTTCAGTCACTGGAAAAGGAGTTCGCCGTGTCAAATTTTGCCGGTAAAGCCTATGGAATGAACGTGATCACGCCATTGCGGTGGTGGACAGCCATCTGGCAGAAGATCATTTTCTGGGTGGTGGTTAAAACCTTCCCCTATTTTGTTAAAGGTCTGCTGACCTTATCCCTGATTCATTATGCCCGCTGGACCATTATTAACCGCTGGTCGTTTCCACATCTGGATAAATCTCAGCCAAAAGAAAAGCTGAGCTACAGCTATATGCTGTTTGAGAGCAACTTCAATGGCAGCTGGGATCAGTATATCGATTCCTTTTCGTTCGCTATTCCCTCGGGCCTGGATATGTTCTGGCGCTGGAATATAAAATACCCCAAATCAATTCCGCTGCACGATTTCTACAACTACATTCGTTTTAACCAGGTAGAAACCGATCACTACTACAACGCTTACCCATTGGCGTCTTCCAATGATGTGAAAAGCGCACAGACGTTATCAGAAGGCCTGAATGAACTGGCGAGTCAGGTAGACCAATTGTCAGATGACGAATTCCTGCAAACCTACAACAACTTCCTGTCAGAACATCAGGAGGCATTAGGCACCATGGATGTTGGCCCGGTAATGACGATTAATCCACAACCGGAGCAACCAACCACTACCCGTCTGCAATCAACTGCCAGGGAGGAGGCATAACATGGCTAACGAATTCGGAGAATCCTACGGCTTAACCTGCCTGTGCCCGATTATTAACGGTCAGGCCGATCCTGAAGCCGACGCGGTTATCGACCTGGCGTCTTACGATAAAATCACCCGCCGTCGTATTCAGACGTTACCGCTGAATGAGCAAAGTCCGTTTGCTCAGGTGCCGAACACTTACTTTGCCCGTTTGTTTATTTTAAACGACGTGTTTTTTGAACAAGGTAATGACATTAAACGCGACCATCTGAAATCCAAATATCTGGTGTTCACTTCCAATTTTCACGGAACGCTGGAACCGTATCTGGAAGGCATGTGGGATAACACCGAGCAGGATATTCGCAATATCTGGCAATACGCCGTGGGTTTCGACAAGGTGAATGATGCCGCTTCGTTTATCGAGTACATTAAAAAATGTCAGCTCACCACCACTCTGTTTTTTAATGGTTCAACCGATAAGAGCCTGAAGCAGCAATTAAAGTCGCTGTATCTAAAGCAGGCTTTCAGTGAGTTTGTTTTATTAAATCAGGGCAAAAATGCCGCTGACCTGAAAGCTGAATTTAAGCAGTTTTTGCAAAAAGTTGAGCTGGATAATCTCGATAGTCCAAGCTGGATTCCCGGGCAAACTCAACTTCAGGAAGAACACTAAAATTAAGGGATTGCTTGATGACTAACAACAGACCACTCGATTTATACGATATTCAGGGCAACATCTGTAAAGGTTACGGCCGCTATGGTTTCCCTAAAGCACGTTATTTCTTTCTCGAATTTCACCAGGCTGATTTGGCGAAGGCATTCCTGAAACAACTGACGCCGCTAATTACCACCGCAGAACGCTGGGCCCATAAAGACCATCCTGAGCCTGAAGAAAAGCCAACGGTAACCACGAATATTGGTTTTACCTTCTCGGGGTTAAAAGCGCTGCAGATTCCGGATCGTTCTCTATTAGGCTTCCCACTGGAATTTCAGATGGGCATGCGTGATCGCAAAGAGATTCTTGGTGATGACGGCCCAAGTGATCCACAGAACTGGGATCCGGTTTGGCAAGGCGAGCACTTACACGCCTGGGTATCGATTAACGCCCAGAGCGATGCTTATCTCAACCAGCGTTATCAACAGATCGAACAGCTGATTGCAGAGAGCCAGAACGGCGTTTCTATTCGTCCTGGCCACAAAGGGCCGAATGGTAGCTTGTTGCCTTACCAGGACGCTTCTGCGGTGTTTGAGAACGGTAAACCAACGCCTAAAGAGCACTTCGGTTTTGTTGATGGCATTGGCAACCCATATTTTGAAGGCTGCGGTAATGATCCGAGCCGTATTGCTGGTCGCGGTAAGTTAACCCGGGAAGGTACCTGGGAGCCATTGGCTACCGGCGAGTTTATTCTCGGCCATATCGACGAAGCAAAAGAATATCCACCGGCTCCGGCACCTAAGCTGTTAGCCCGCAACGGCACCTTTATGGTGTACCGCAAGCTGCACGAAAACGTAAAAACCTTTAACGACTATGTGGATAACATGGCGAAGGATTTTGACGGCAGCAAAGAATTATTAATGGCAAAGTTTGCTGGCCGCTGGCCGGACAATGGTGCGCCACTGGTTCTAGCTCCGGATGATCAGGCGAAAGCAGAACTGGATCAGAAGCTCGCTGAATTAAAAACCAAAGCGGAAGGTGGCGATCAGTGTGCGGCTGGTCAGCTGGCTGCACTAAAGAAGAAGTGGATCGACTTCACTTACGACGAAGATATGTCAGGCTCTAAATGCCCGGTTGGTGCACATATTCGTCGTACCAACACCCGAGGCTCTCTGGAGACCGAGAAGGATGCCTTTAACAGCAAAGGTGCCCTGGTTGATCGTCGTCGCTTAATGCGCCGTGGTTTACCATATGGCGGCCATGACGAGCTGACAGACAACGACAGCGAGCAAGGCATCATCTTTATGTGTATCGGCGCTAGTATTGAACGCCAGTTCGAATTTGTGCAGCAGCAATGGGTGAACTATTCCAACGACTTTAAGCTGAGCAACGATAAGGATGTGTTCCTGGGTAATCACAACGGTAAGCTAACCGACAAAGCGATTATTCAGGCGGAGCCGGGTGGCGGTAAAGCGCCGTTCTTTTGTACGCATCTGCCTCGTATGGTCGAGACTCGTGGTGGGGATTATTTCTTTATCCCGAGTATCACGGCATTAGAGATGATCGCTCAGGGGATTGTGGACCCGGCTTAGCGGTTAACCCCAGAACCAAACTTACTGTGTTTATCATAAATCACCTTCTATGGCATGGATGCCATAGCAGAGCCTCCAAGGATGGATGCACGGCGTGTGATGTTGATGAATACAGTGAGGTTGGTTTTCTTCCGCTCCTCTCACCTTCACCATCCGGTATTCCCTCACAACACGCAGCCAGTACGTCCCTGTATGCTCGGCTGCTGCGTCCCTGCGTTAGACGGTCGCTCCAGATAACAGTGGAGCTCTATCTCTTTCATTCTTTAAATACACTTCTGGCTCAGAACATTTTTTCCAAGCAAAGAAAAACCCCTGACCACGTAAGTGATCAGGGGTTTTAGAATAAGAGCTTGACGATGACCTACTCTCACATGGGGAAGCCCCACACTACCATCGGCGATGCTGCGTTTCACTTCTGAGTTCGGAATGGATTCAGGTGGTTCCACAGCTCTATTGTCGTCAAGCAAACTTGTATGCATTGTGGTCGTCTTACGATGTCTGCGACTACGTTGCAAATAAGGTTGGATACATGAGTTTTTTTAAGTTGTTCACCTAAAAAGAGATTCTCTAACGAACCGGCGGCTGCCGATTGTTCTTTACTCTGTTTTATTCAGAGTTGGCTTGTTAACACAACCAGTTTGGGTGTTATATGGTCAAGCCTCACGGGCAATTAGTACAAGTTAGCTCAACGCCTCACAACGCTTACACACCTTGCCTATCAACCAGGTAGTCTTCCTGGGCCCTACAGGGAACTCGAAGTTCCAGTGAGATCTCATCTTGAAGGGGGCTTCCCGCTTAGATGCTTTCAGCGGTTATCCTGTCCGAACGTAGCTACCGGGCAATGCCATTGGCATGACAACCCGAACACCAGAGGTTCGTCCACTCCGGTCCTCTCGTACTAGGAGCAGCTCTTCTCAAATCTCAAACGCCCACGGCAGATAGGGACCGAACTGTCTCACGACGTTCTAAACCCAGCTCGCGTACCACTTTAAATGGCGAACAGCCATACCCTTGGGACCGGCTTCAGCCCCAGGATGTGATGAGCCGACATCGAGGTGCCAAACACCGCCGTCGATGTGAACTCTTGGGCGGTATCAGCCTGTTATCCCCGGAGTACCTTTTATCCGTTGAGCGATGGCCCTTCCATACAGAACCACCGGATCACTATGACCTACTTTCGTACCTGCTCGACGTGTCTGTCTCGCAGTTAAGCCGGCTTATGCCATTGCACTAACCTCCTGATGTCCGACCAGGATTAGCCGACCTTCGTGCTCCTCCGTTACTCTTTGGGAGGAGACCGCCCCAGTCAAACTACCCACCACACAGTGTCCTCGATCCAGATAATGGACCTGAGTTAGAACCCCAAATTGACCAGGCTGGTATTTCAAGATTGGCTCCACCGAATCTGGCGATCCGGCTTCAAAGCCTCCCAGCTATCCTACACAAGCCAATTCAAAGTTCACTGTGAAGCTATAGTAAAGGTTCACGGGGTCTTTCCGTCTAGCCGCGGGAACGCAGCATCTTAACTGCGAATTCAATTTCACTGAGTCTCGGGTGGAGACAGTGTGGCCGTCGTTACGCCATTCGTGCAGGTCGGAACTTACCCGACAAGGAATTTCGCTACCTTAGGACCGTTATAGTTACGGCCGCCGTTTACCGGGGCTTCGATCAAGAGCTTCGCAGATGCTAACCCCATCAATTAACCTTCCGGCACCGGGCAGGCGTCACACCCTATACGTCCACTTTCGTGTTTGCAGAGTGCTGTGTTTTTAATAAACAGTCGCAGCCACCTGGTATCTTCGACCGGCCAGAGCTTACGGAGCAAGTCCTTCACCCTAGCCGGCGCACCTTCTCCCGAAGTTACGGTGCCATTTTGCCTAGTTCCTTCACCCGAGTTCTCTCAAGCGCCTTGGTATTCTCTACCTACCCACCTGTGTCGGTTTAGAGTACGGTTTCTTTGTAGCTGAAGCTTAGAGGATTTTCCTGGAAGCATGGCATCGACCACTTCGGACTCCGTAGAGTCACCGTCATCACGTCTCGGCATTGAAGACCCGGATTTGCCTAAGTCTTCTGCCTACCAGCTTAAACACGGACAACCAACGCCGTGCTGGCCTAGCCTTCTCCGTCCCCCCATCGCACTACAAACAAGTACAGGAATATTAACCTGTTTCCCATCGACTACGCTTCTCAGCCTCGCCTTAGGGTCCGACTAACCCTGCCCCGATTAACGTTGGACAGGAACCCTTGGGTTTCCGGCGAGGGAGTTTTTCACTCCCTTTATCGTTACTCATGTCAGCATTCGCACTTCTGATACCTCCAGCCTGGTTCACACCTTGACCTTCAACGGCTTACAGAACGCTCCTCTACCATGCACAAAGTGCATCCGTAGCTTCGGTGTACAGTTTGAGCCCCGTTATATCTTCCGCGCAGGCCGACTCGACTAGTGAGCTATTACGCTTTCTTTAAAGGGTGGCTGCTTCTAAGCCAACCTCCTAGCTGTTTTAGCCTTCCCACATCGTTTCCCACTTAACTGTAACTTTGGGACCTTAGCTGACGGTCTGGGTTGTTTCCCTTTCCACGACGGACGTTAGCACCCGCCGTGTGTCTCCCGTGATTGAACTCATGGGTATTCGGAGTTTGCAAAGGGTTGGTAAGTCGGGATGACCCCCTAGCCTTAACAGTGCTCTACCCCCCATGGTTAGACACGAGGCACTACCTAAATAGTTTTCGAGGAGAACCAGCTATCTCCGGGCTTGATTAGCCTTTCACTCCTATCCACAGGTCATCCCCTGGCTTTTCAACGACAGTGGGTTCGGTCCTCCAGTTGATGTTACTCAACCTTCAACCTGCCCATGGATAGATCGCCCGGTTTCGGGTCTAATGCTAGCGACTGGACGCGCAGTTAACACTCGGTTTCCCTACGGCTCCGCTATAAGCTTAACCTTGCCACTAACATTAAGTCGCTGACCCATTATACAAA
>NZ_OZ244785.1:3357500-3360000 GCF_965219715.1 Bacterioplanoides sp. | reverse complement strand
CCCACACGAATTACTTAATGCTAATTTTTAAAGAACTTTGCTTCGTTTCTCTCGAAGCGGGCTGCGCATTCTAATGATTTAAGCTTCGGTGTCAATAACTAAATTCAAACTTTTTTTATGAATTTTGTTTTTGACTGAAAGCTTGATCAAAAATCAACAGCTTACACTTATATGAAAAAACCCCGACCGCGTAAGCGATCGGGGTTTTAGAATAAGAGCTTGACGATGACCTACTCTCACATGGGGAAGCCCCACACTACCATCGGCGATGCTGCGTTTCACTTCTGAGTTCGGAATGGATTCAGGTGGTTCCACAGCTCTATTGTCGTCAAGCAAACTTGTATGCATTGTGGTCGTCTTACGATGTCTGCGACTACGTTGCAAATAAGGTTGGATACATGAGTTTTTTTAAGTTGTTCACCTAAAAAGAGATTCTCTAACGAACCGGCGGCTGCCGATTGTTCTTTACTCTGTTTTATTCAGAGTTGGCTTGTTAACACAACCAGTTTGGGTGTTATATGGTCAAGCCTCACGGGCAATTAGTACAAGTTAGCTCAACGCCTCACAACGCTTACACACCTTGCCTATCAACCAGGTAGTCTTCCTGGGCCCTACAGGGAACTCGAAGTTCCAGTGAGATCTCATCTTGAAGGGGGCTTCCCGCTTAGATGCTTTCAGCGGTTATCCTGTCCGAACGTAGCTACCGGGCAATGCCATTGGCATGACAACCCGAACACCAGAGGTTCGTCCACTCCGGTCCTCTCGTACTAGGAGCAGCTCTTCTCAAATCTCAAACGCCCACGGCAGATAGGGACCGAACTGTCTCACGACGTTCTAAACCCAGCTCGCGTACCACTTTAAATGGCGAACAGCCATACCCTTGGGACCGGCTTCAGCCCCAGGATGTGATGAGCCGACATCGAGGTGCCAAACACCGCCGTCGATGTGAACTCTTGGGCGGTATCAGCCTGTTATCCCCGGAGTACCTTTTATCCGTTGAGCGATGGCCCTTCCATACAGAACCACCGGATCACTATGACCTACTTTCGTACCTGCTCGACGTGTCTGTCTCGCAGTTAAGCCGGCTTATGCCATTGCACTAACCTCCTGATGTCCGACCAGGATTAGCCGACCTTCGTGCTCCTCCGTTACTCTTTGGGAGGAGACCGCCCCAGTCAAACTACCCACCACACAGTGTCCTCGATCCAGATAATGGACCTGAGTTAGAACCCCAAATTGACCAGGCTGGTATTTCAAGATTGGCTCCACCGAATCTGGCGATCCGGCTTCAAAGCCTCCCAGCTATCCTACACAAGCCAATTCAAAGTTCACTGTGAAGCTATAGTAAAGGTTCACGGGGTCTTTCCGTCTAGCCGCGGGAACGCAGCATCTTAACTGCGAATTCAATTTCACTGAGTCTCGGGTGGAGACAGTGTGGCCGTCGTTACGCCATTCGTGCAGGTCGGAACTTACCCGACAAGGAATTTCGCTACCTTAGGACCGTTATAGTTACGGCCGCCGTTTACCGGGGCTTCGATCAAGAGCTTCGCAGATGCTAACCCCATCAATTAACCTTCCGGCACCGGGCAGGCGTCACACCCTATACGTCCACTTTCGTGTTTGCAGAGTGCTGTGTTTTTAATAAACAGTCGCAGCCACCTGGTATCTTCGACCGGCCAGAGCTTACGGAGCAAGTCCTTCACCCTAGCCGGCGCACCTTCTCCCGAAGTTACGGTGCCATTTTGCCTAGTTCCTTCACCCGAGTTCTCTCAAGCGCCTTGGTATTCTCTACCTACCCACCTGTGTCGGTTTAGAGTACGGTTTCTTTGTAGCTGAAGCTTAGAGGATTTTCCTGGAAGCATGGCATCGACCACTTCGGACTCCGTAGAGTCACCGTCATCACGTCTCGGCATTGAAGACCCGGATTTGCCTAAGTCTTCTGCCTACCAGCTTAAACACGGACAACCAACGCCGTGCTGGCCTAGCCTTCTCCGTCCCCCCATCGCACTACAAACAAGTACAGGAATATTAACCTGTTTCCCATCGACTACGCTTCTCAGCCTCGCCTTAGGGTCCGACTAACCCTGCCCCGATTAACGTTGGACAGGAACCCTTGGGTTTCCGGCGAGGGAGTTTTTCACTCCCTTTATCGTTACTCATGTCAGCATTCGCACTTCTGATACCTCCAGCCTGGTTCACACCTTGACCTTCAACGGCTTACAGAACGCTCCTCTACCATGCACAAAGTGCATCCGTAGCTTCGGTGTACAGTTTGAGCCCCGTTATATCTTCCGCGCAGGCCGACTCGACTAGTGAGCTATTACGCTTTCTTTAAAGGGTGGCTGCTTCTAAGCCAACCTCCTAGCTGTTTTAGCCTTCCCACATCGTTTCCCACTTAACTGTAACTTTGGGACCTTAGCTGACGGTCTGGGTTGTTTCCCTTTCCACGACGGACGTTAGCACCCGCCGTGTGTCTCCCGTGATTGAACTCATGGGTATT
>NZ_OZ244785.1:1815000-3352500 GCF_965219715.1 Bacterioplanoides sp. | reverse complement strand
AAGCGAAGGTACGCGCAGGCGAAAACCTGTCGTTGTTATTCGATCGTTTTAACCTCAGCGCAGTTGATGTGTTGGAAATTGCCGCAGCGGCTCCGAAACAAGCGATTCGTTTACAACCGAAGCAAACATTACGCTGGGTTACTTCCGGCGATAATCGCATTCAGAAGTTTGAAATCATTCTTTCCCCTTTGGCGCGCCATAGCCTGGTACGTGATGCCGAAGGCAAACTGCAATATGAATTACTGGAACGCAATGCCGATTATCGCCCTCGCTTTGCCAGCGCCACCATTGAGAATTCACTATTTCTCGACGGCGGCCGTGCCGGTGTGCCGGAACAGGTATTGATCGAACTGGCCGGAATCTTCGGCTGGGACATCGACTTCGCGCTGGATATCCGCCAGGGCGACAGCTTCAGCCTCATTTATGAAGAGGTTTTTCTCGACGGCGAGAAAATTGGTAACGGCGACATTCTGATTGCCCGCTTTAATAACCACGGCCGTGAAATCACAGCCGTGCGTTATGAAGATGACAAAGGCAATGCCAACTATTACACACCAAAAGGGTTGAGCATGCGTAAGGAGTTCCTGCGCAATCCAATCGACTTTGCCCGTATCAGCTCACGATTTAACTTACGCCGTAAACATCCGGTACTGAATAAAATACGTGCCCACCGGGGTACTGATTATGCTGCAGCACGGGGCACACCAATTAAAGCAGCCGGTGATGGCAAGGTGACGTTTGCTGGCCGTAAAGGTGGCTTTGGTAATGTTGTGATCATTCAGCACGGCTCGCGCTACCAAACGTTATACGCTCACCTGAGTAAGTTCGGCCGCGGTGTCCGCAAAGGCCGTAAAGTGAAACAAGGTAAGATCATCGGCTATGTCGGTAGCACTGGCCTGGCAACCGGACCACACCTGCATTACGAGTTCCGCGTAGACGGTGTGCATCGCGATTCATTACGCATCAAGCTGCCACAGGCACGATCGATTTCGAAAAAACAGAAAGCCGACTTCCTGTCCAAAGCATCCAGCCTGGTTGAATGGCTCGATAGCCATAACTCGCAATCACTGGTTGATGCGGTGGATAACTCATGAGTTTATTTATCGGTTTAATGTCCGGCACCAGCGCCGATGGAATGGACGCAGCTCTGGTTCGATTCGAAACCGGTAAAGCCCCCGAACTGATTCACGCCTGTGGCCTGGCGTACGAACAGGCGTTCTCTCAACAATTACGCCAGTTGGCGATTACGACTGAAGCCAGTGTCGAAGAGCTGGCCTTACTGGATCGCAAGATCGCTAAACTCAGCGTGAAAGCGATTCGTCAGTTATTAGCTGAAGCAAATGTCGATGCCAGCGCGGTCAGCGCTATTGGCAGCCACGGTCATACCTTGCGTCATAAAGCATTACGTAGCCGTCGTTTAGCCGATGGCTTTAGCTGGCAGGTAGGCGATCCAAGCTGGATTGCTGAGCATACCGGTATTTGTTGCATCGCTGATTTCCGACGCCGTGATATCGCTGCTGGCGGTCAGGGCGCTCCTCTGGTTCCGGCTTTTCATCAGGCTTGTCTCGGAGCCTCAGATGCCCCGCGCATGGTTCTGAATATTGGCGGCATCGCTAACCTCACCGTTTTAGGCGAGCACTTAAGCGGGTTTGATTGTGGCCCGGGCAATGCGCTGATGGACGAATGGTGCTGTCTTCAGTGGCAGGAATCACAAGACTCTAATGGCGAACGAGCAGCAAAAGGTAAAGTAATTCCTGAGCTGCTGACGCGTTGGCAATCCGAGGGCGAAATATTCAGCTACCTGCAACAGCCTCCACCCAAAAGTACCGGGCGAGAGTTATTTAACTTACAGGCGCTTGGCGACCAGCTGGACGGCTATGATGCCCACGACGTACTGGCATCGCTGTCGCAATACACTGCGGATACCATTGCCGATGCGGTTAAGCGTTTTGGCCATTCTGCTGGAGAGATACTGGTGTGTGGCGGTGGCGTTCACAATCCAGACCTGATGCAACGTATCCAGACTGCACTGCCAAATCATCAGATTCGCAGCACCGCCAGTGCCGGCATTCATCCCGACTGGCTGGAGGCGATGGCATTTGCCTGGTTAGCGCATCAGACGCTGAATCATCTGCCGGGGAATGCACCGCAGGTTACTGGCGCTGATGGCTTAAGAATTCTTGGTGGTATTTATCCAGCATGATTCCATTTCTAAACGGTATTAATTTTCAGCCGCCGCATCTGTGCAACATCCCTGTCGCTAGATGCTAGCGCAACGTCCTGTTGCTGCTTTAAAAATTAATACCGTTCAAAAATGAATGGCTAGAGAGCACGAATCAGAAATAGGCGTACCCAGCGCCATCTAAACGCTGAACTTCATCACCGCCAAATGGCACAGCTTCAAGAAATGGAGGCAGGTCACCTTCGGTCAGGTTGTTTTCTCCCATCCAACGACGGCAGACTTTCAGATCAACCACATTAAAGGCATCCAGACGAGCGGCCAGATCAACCAGCTCTTTGTTGTCGCGATAATTGCTGCGTTTGAAGATCGCAATTTCCGCACCATGCAACACCAGAGCAATCGGGTCTTTGGTGTTGTATTCATCCGCACCGTTGGCAATTTGTTCAGCACGAGCCAGCAAAGAACGTAACTCTTCAGCAGTATGCAGCTGCACTAATGCCTGCAAACGCTGTGGCGCCTGTTGTTTTGGCGCGGCATTGGCGACGCCGGGGGCTTTGATCATATCCTGGGGAAGTTGAAGTTCGTTACGCGGCACAACCGGAACCGGTGAGTTGTCCTCAGCCATGATTGGTTTCAACTCCGCTTGTGCGGTAACAGAAACAGCGAGCAGTAACAGGCCACGAACGGTAGCTTTGAATAATGAAGAACCGGTCGTGTGCATAAACTTACTCCGCAAAAAGATGATCAGATCGAAAAGGATGAACCGCAGCCACAGGTTGATGTTGCACCCGGGTTATCAACGGTAAAACGTGATCCTTCAAGACCTTCTTTGTAGTCGAGTATTGAGCCTACCAGATATCCGTAGCTGAGCGAATCAACTAATACCCGGACGCCATCGTATTCGACGGCAAAGTCATCTTCGGCGCGCTCATCATCAAAGGTAAAGCCGTACTGGAACCCGGAGCAGCCACCACCAGTCACGAAGACCCGCAGACACAGCTCATCGTCCGCCTCTTCCAGCAATAACTCACGGATTTTACCTTCCGCAGCTGCGCTTAACTCAAAGGGTGTGGCTTGTTGTACGGCACTCATATAGGTTCCAGAACTGGTTTCAGACGTTGAAATTATCGGCTTTCCCGAGTGTTTCAGTCAACTTTAGCCTCTGCACCAGATTGTTCTTTGGCAATTTCCACCGCCTTTTTAGGCTGAGTGCCTTTTGCCTGATGGTGCAATTTACCGTTAACCTGGGCACCCAGAACCATTTCCATAGCCTGGTAGTACACATCACCGGATACCTGAGCTTTCTGTGCCAGCTCGATATAGTCTCCGGCGTATACATCACCTACGACCTTACCGTTGATCACAATATTCGGCGCCGTGATCTGACCTTCAACACGGCCCTTATCGCTGACACGCACCACTGCGCCACTACCGGCTTCGGCAAACAGATTACCTTTAATCACACCATCAACATGCAGCCCACCGGTGAACTTCACATCACCTACGATTTCAGTTTTGGACGAAATCAGTGTGTCGTAATGGGTGTTGGCACCCTTGTCTTTGCTGCTAAACATTAATTAAGCCTCTCCTGTTTCGGGCCATTCAATCGATTGTTCTACACGTTGTGCTTTACTGCCGGTGGACTGTAATACCACCTGAACCTGCTCGGGTACGAATTGCTGTGGCAATGTCAGGTTACCCGTCACTTCCTGGAAATAACGGAAGCGGAACTTCACTCCCAGATCGCTGACCTTAGTATCGAGGTCACGTAATGGCAGGATAACTTTTTCGCCAGATTGACTGCCCACGAAGTTAACAGCCGCCAGTCCGGCAATAAAACTGCTGTTGTCGGCAACCTGAGTCAGCATGATGGAATATTTAAACTGACCCGGCGCTTCTTCTGGCTGAATCGTGATCTTGCTGATGCGCAGACCTTTATCTTTATTACTCGGCGCCATAATGCCTTTATAAAAAGACACTTCCTCTTCCAGATTGGAGATCTGAGCTTTCAGCTCTTTAACAGTCTGGCGAATACCTTCATTGGCCTTGCGGTCCACTTCGCCGCCTTTTTCCAGCACACCCACACGTTGACTGAGACGAGAAATCTCACGTTCACCGTCCACCAGCTCATTCTGCAGAGAGTCGCGCTCCAGCGTCAGTTGCTGAATATTCGACATACTGTCGTAAACGCCACCAAAGTAGCCACCAACACCAATCGCCACTAACAACAGCAGGGTGTACAACCACTGCCGGAAGCGCTGCCCGGGTTTGTAATGACGAATAACCAGCTGTTCCTGTTGGCTACCTTTTACCACTGCCATCTGGAGTTCCTTTAATTTTTACTCTTGTTTTTCTGACTCAGGGAAGCAGCGCAACCTGCTTTAACCCGGCGTCTTCATCCAACCCGAACATAATATTCATATTCTGGACGGCCTGACCGGATGCACCTTTTACCAGATTGTCGATCACGGATAACACCACAATCTGACCGGTTTGCGGGTTATGGTGAATCGACAGACGACACATATTGCTGCCTTTAACACTGCGCGTCGCAGGATGACTACCAGCAGGCATCACATCAACAAACGGCTCATCAGCGTAACGAGCTTCGAACAGTGCCTGTAAATCTTCTGTTAAATCAGGTGCTTGGGCATACAGTGTAGAATGAATTCCACGAATCATCGGTGTCAGATGCGGTACAAAGGTCAACTCAACCGCTTCACCTGCTGCACGTGCCAGGCCTTGCTTGATTTCCGGCAGATGACGGTGACCCGGAACAGCGTAAGCCATCATAGATTCAGAGCTTTCGCACAGTAACGAGCCCACTTTGGCACCACGGCCAGCACCACTAACGCCAGACTTACAATCAGCAATCAGGGTTTGTTTTGGCAGCAAGCCTTTTTCTAATAACGGAATCAGCGCCAGCTGCACCGAGGTTGGGTAACAACCCGGTACTGCAATTAAACGTGCATCTTTGATTTGTTCACGATTCACTTCCGGTAAACCGTATACCGCTTCTGGTAACAGGCTTACAGCACCGTGTGGCTGGTTATACCACTTCTCCCACTCCACTGCGTCTTGCAGACGGAAGTCAGCGGACAGATCGATGACCTTGGCACCGGCTTCTAATACTTCTTCGGCCAGCGCATGAGCAACACCGTGTGGTGTGGCAAAAAATACCACGTCGCAAGCGCCCAGAGTCTCAGCACTCGGAACAGAAAAGCGTAAGTCAGTGTGGCCACGCAGATTCGGGAACATGTCCGCTACCGGAACACCTTCTTCACTTCGGGACGTAATAACGCTGAGTTCAACGCCCGGGTGGTTAACCAGAATTCTGAGCAGTTCGACACCGGTATAACCCGTGCCACCAACAATACCGACTTTAATCACAGTGAAACCTCACATTTTTTGGCCATGTTCGACCAACGCGCCCGTAATTGCTTTGATCAGGGGCAGCCGTCGACGGAAAAAGGAGCTTATAATACTGATTCTGGCGAATAACGGCACCCGCCAAACACAGGATTACGTAACAGAATCAAATTCTTATGAGCAACGGATAACTCAGTGAGCCCTCTCAGACAGCTTTTACAACAACATTGGCTGACCCATGTCACCCTGTCGAATAACCAGATTGGTCTGGCGTTGCTGTCATTATTGGTGGGCTTGGCCAGCGCCGGAGTTATTACGCTGTTCCGTTTTGCCATTGAGCTTCCTTTGGTGGAATTTCTGCCGATGGACAGCGAAGAAGATTACGAAGCTCTGGCGCCATTTCTGCGTGTCACCCTGTTGCTGGCTGGCGGCGCCCTGTTAATTGCTATCTTTCATCCGTTATCAAAAGAGCTGCGTTCGCTGGGTGTTGGCCATGTGTTGCTGCGTATGGAACGTCATCAGGGCTACATGCCACTCCCCAATCTGTTACTGCAATGGTTCGCTGCGGTCATTGCGTTATTAAGTGGCCATAGTGTTGGCCGTGAAGGCCCGGCGGTGCATTTAGGCGCCGGAACTGCCAGCCAGGTCGGGCAGCATTTCCATCTGGCCCATCACCGCTTACGAATTCTTGCTGGTTGTGGTGTTGCCAGTGCTATTTCCGCTTCTTTTAATACGCCCATGGCAGGCGTTATTTTCGCAATGGAAGTGGTATTGCTGGAATACAGCATCCGCGGATTTATTCCGATTATTCTCGCCTCCGTTGCCGGAGCCATTGTCAGTGAAGCGGTATTCGGCGCAGAAACCGCCTTTGTGGTTCCGGCGTTCGATATGAAGTCGTTGTTGGAAATTCCTTACATACTGGCGCTGGGCTTAATGGCCGGACTCACTGCTACCGCCTTTATTCATTCAATCAAACTGTTCCAGAAATTTAATCATCTGCCGCTGTGGATTAAATGGGGCGGACTCACCTGCACCACCGCTATTGCCAGCTTATGGTTACCGCAGTTAATGGGCATTGGTTATGACACAGTGAACGATGCCTTGGCGGGTAAGGTAGTAGTGCTCACCTTATTTGCGTTGATGGTTGGCAAGCTGTGGCTGGCGGCCTGGGCTGCAGCGACCGGTTTCCCGGGTGGTTTGATCGGCCCGAGTCTGTTTGTCGGAGCGGCGCTGGGCGGCATACTCGGACAATTATCAGCCTGGTGGCTGCCGGAGTACCCGGTGTCGGTTGGTTTTTACGCCATGCTGGGAATGTGCGCCATGATGGGAGCCACGCTACGTGCCCCGCTGGCGGCATTGGTTGCCATGCTGGAGCTGACGGCCAACCCGAATATCATTATGCCGGGCATGCTGGCGATTGTTGTGGCGAGCCTGGTCGTGAGCGAAATATTCCAGCTGCCATCGGTATTCCAGGTGTTGATGGGCGGTAATCCACTGGCTCAGACCCCGTCGCCGGTACAACAAATGTTGCGCAATACCTGGGTAGCCCAGGCCATGAGCCGCGATATCACTTGTGTCGATCGTCATATCAGTCATGACAGTGCCGAGCTGATTCTGCGCGACCGGCCGGAATGGCTGTTGCTGGAAAAAGAAAACCTGTTGTTATCCACCGCCGATCTGGCACTCGCCATGGTCCATGATGCTGAACAGCGTAATGAGCGCCACGCAGGAATTGGCCATGAAGACGAACACGAGCACCAGGCAACATTGGATTTAATTGCCATGCCGGGGGATCGCGAAGAAGTGGGTCGTATTTCTCTGAAGGCAAATTTACAAGATGCCTTAGACCAGATGCAGGCGAGTCAATTACAATGGCTGGCGGTTTATCGTGATGCCAGTGAACAACAATGTGTTGGTGTGGTATCGCGCGAACACATTGAACACTTTTATCGTTACCAACCGAATTAGCAAACAACGACAGACCGGTGAACAGGTCTGCGTAACGGAGCAACCTGATGCTGTGGGTGAAAGCCTTCCATATTATTGCGGTAGTGACCTGGTTCGCTGCTATTTTTTATCTGCCTCGCTTATTTGTTTATCACGCCAGCGCTGACGACAGCGCGTCTCAGGAACGCTTCAAAATTATGGAGCGCAAACTGTATCGCGGCATTATGATGCCTTCGATGGTGGTTGTGGTGGCGCTGGGTGTTTGGCTGCTGAGTTTTAATCCGTCTTACTATTTTTCCAGCGGCTGGATGCACGCCAAACTGACGGCCGTTGTACTGCTGCTGGTTTACCACTTTTATTGTGGTCATCTGGTGAAGGTCTTCCGTGATGATTTAAACCAACGCTCCCACGTGTTTTATCGCTGGTTTAACGAAGTACCGGTATTTTTGCTGGTGTTTATTGTCATCATGGTGGTGGTGCGACCGTTTTAACCGCCAAAGATTTCACAGGGCACATTTGCCTGAAATTTATTGCTGACACGACGTGAATACGTCCCTGTAGTCTCGGCTGCCGCTTCCCTGCGGCAGACGGTCATCAACAAACTTCAGACAATATGCCCCACAGAACACCGATAATTTATTAAATCGCTGTAAAAATTTTTAAGGAGCCGGGTACAGATTGTTTTTCGAAAGCAGCGACAGGATGTCGCGGTAGCGCGGCAGGGCCATGGATGGCCCTTCGGCGCGGTGGCAGAAAAATTATCTTTATCCGGCTCCAAACGTTATCTGAAAAATGAACCGAGAAATTTATGTCCTACTCCATCTCACAATCTGAACACCTTTTTGAACAAGCTCAGAAACACATCCCGGGTGGAGTGAACTCTCCGGTACGTGCCTTTAAAGGTGTGGGCGGAACTCCAATCTTCTTCGATCACGCCAAAGGCGCTTATGTTCACGATGCCGATGGCAATAAATACATCGACTACGTTGGTTCATGGGGACCGATGATTCTGGGTCACAGCGCTCCGGAAATCATCGAAGCGGTTCAGGCACAAATGGTTAATGGCCTGAGCTTCGGTGCGCCAACCGGTATTGAAACCACCATGGCAGGTGAAGTCTGCAAACTGATTCCATCCATGGACATGGTACGTATGGTGAACTCCGGTACCGAAGCCACCATGAGTGCGATTCGTTTAGCCCGTGGTTTTACCGGTCGCGATAAGCTGGTGAAATTCGAAGGCTGTTATCACGGTCACGCCGACTCCCTGTTAGTAAAAGCCGGTTCCGGCATGTTAACGCTGGGGGTACCGACTTCTCCGGGCGTACCAGCGGCGGTTGCAGAAAATACCGTAACCCTGAACTACAACGACCTGGATTCAGTAAAAGAATGCTTCGCGCAAATCGGCGATCAGGTTGCCTGTGTCATCATCGAGCCGGTTGCTGGCAACATGAACTGTATTCCACCGAGCAAATCCTTCCTGCAAGGTCTTCGCGAGCTGTGTGATGTTCATGGCATCGTGTTGATTTTTGATGAAGTAATGAGTGGCTTCCGCGTATCCCTGGGCGGTGCTCAGCAGTGGTATGGCATCACTCCGGATATGACTTGTCTGGGCAAAGTGATTGGTGGCGGCCTGCCAGTGGGTGCGTTTGGTGGTAAGCGCGAAATCATGGAATACCTGGCGCCATTAGGTCCGGTTTATCAGGCAGGTACTTTGTCCGGTAACCCATTGGCCATGGCCGCAGGCCTGGCGATGTTAAAAGCCATTCAAAAGCCGGGCTTCTACGAGCAGCTGGAAGCACGCGTTAAACAAATGCTGGATGGCTTCCAGGCAGCCGCCGACAAGCATGGCATTCCGTTCACCACCAACTCAGCCGGTTCGATGTTTGGCTTGTTCTTCACCGAACTGAGCGAAGTAACCTGCTTTAAAGACGTAGCCGAGCAATGTGATGGCGAACGCTTCAACCAATTCTTCCACGGCATGCTGGAGCAAGGTGTGTATCTGGCACCAAGTTCTTTCGAAGCAGGCTTTATGTCGATCGCACACAGCGAACAAGATATTGAAGCCACCATCGCTGCGGCAGAAAAAGTGATGGCAAGCCTGAAAAGCTAACTGAGCAGGATAACTTCGTGAGCATCCATCCTTTTGTGTTACTGATCACGGCAGCGGTTTTGTTATGGCAGAACCGCTTACAGCCGGTCGATCAGGATCAACTGCCCGGCAGTGGTAATCGCGCCGCCTTGTTTGCCAGCGGTTTAATGTTTCTGCTGGCGGCGGTTCTCACCATCATCAGTGAGTTTGCACCCGACATTGCCGCCGACCAAGACTTCAACCAGTTTGTTGGCTTAATGGAACAGCTCGCGGTTTATGCCGCGCTACCACTGATGGTGATAAACGGTCTGGCCAAAGCATTGGGCTATGATTGGGATCGCGGCATCTGGGGACGCATTTTATTGGCGATTTGTGCCATGTTTGCCCTCACCCGCACCACCGAGTGGCTCGACTACTGGCTGATGCTGGTACTGGCCGCCGGCGTGATTACATTTGCGTTGCCAATTATCAAACGTCAGGACTGGAACTTCACCGCAATCGTGCTGTTCTGGCTGGCGCTGTGTATCGGCTATCTGGGGCTGGATCTGCGTTCGTCACTTGGCAGTTCCGGCCAGCACTGGAGCTGGCTGGGACTGACTTTGCTGCCTTACGTGATCTGCAGCAACCGCTGGTTATCTCTCACCGCTTCGCGATAGCAGGATGCGAATCCTGATCTACACTTTGAATAGCAATTGTCGCTTTGTGACAACGATTCAAACTCCAGGATCAGGATTTCACCGTGAGCCCTATCTATCAGAATTTCTACCGCCAGGCCGATAACTTTTTTACGGCAATTACTGCCGCTTTGTTTGTTGTATCTCTGCTGCTGGCCAGCTGGTACAACACCTGGAGTGAGGCCTTTCTGATTGGTCTGCCAGCGCTGCTGGTACCGGTCGCAATCAGCAAAGCCGCACCCTGCAGCCGCTGGTCACGAATTGCCTTTGGTATGTCGCTGATGATTTTTGCGGCGTTGCAGATTCATCAGGCACGCGGCCTGCTGGAAATGCACTTCAGCATCTTTGTACTGCTGGCGATGCTGCTGTATTACCGCGATATGCTGCCGATCCTGGCGGCTGCCGGCACCATTGCCGTGCATCATCTGCTGTTCAACTACTTACAGGAAAATGGCGCTAACGTCTGGGTATTTGAATCGCGCACGGGTATCAACATCGTTATGCTGCACGCGGTATTCGTTGTGGTTGAATCCGGTGCATTAATTTATCTGGCGCGTAAAAGCTGGGATGAGTTTCAGCAGAATGCCGAGCTGGCAGAAATTGGTGAACACATCAGTAAACAAGGCGAAGTTGACCTGACGTTTCAGGTTGAGAATCCACAAGGCCCGTTTACCCGCTCCTTTAACGAATTCTTTATGTTGATGAATGATCTGGTAAGCCAGGCCAATCAACTGTCGATGAAAATTAACGACGTTGGTGAAAACTTTTCCCGCACCACACAAACCATGAGTGAAGGCGCCAATACCCAACACAATGAAACCGACCTGATCGCAACGGCAACCACTGAAATGACCGCCTCCATGAGTGAAATTAACAACCACTCGCGCCAGGCGGCCGAAGCGGCCCAACAAGCCAACGACGTCTCCATCGAAAGTGAAAAAGGCATCAGTGCTGCACGCAACACCATTGAAGATCTGGCCAACAACATTGATCGCGCGAACGAGGTTATCCAGAACCTCGACAGCGAGAGCAACAACATCGGCTCAGTACTGTCGGTGATTCAGGGCATCGCAGAACAAACCAACCTGCTGGCATTAAATGCAGCCATTGAGGCAGCCCGCGCCGGTGAGCAAGGTCGTGGCTTTGCCGTGGTGGCAGACGAAGTGAGAACCCTGGCGTCACGTACCCATGAAAGTACCGAAGAAATTCAGCGTATGATTGAGCGCCTGCAGAAAGGCTCAAGCGAAGCCGTTGGCGCTATGGATACCAGCAAATCCGGCGTACACTCCAGTGTCGAACAAATCACTCTGACCAGTGAGCGATTGGCGTCCATGAAACAGGCCGTCAGCGATATTTATCAGATGAACCAGCAGATTGCTCACGCACTGGAAGAACAGAACTCAGCCATTGGTGAAGTAAACGGCAACCTCAGCACCATTCGCGATATCAGTGAAACCACCACCGAACAAGCCAGCGATGCCAATCGCAGCGCGGGTCAGCTGGTGACCATGGCGTCGGATCTGCGTGGCCTGCTGACTCAGTTCCGGGTCTGATTCCTCAATTCAGGACGTTGAGACAGACCCGAGCGGATCTACCGGGTAGCACGATTCCGTGCTTCCCGGGCCTTTTTCCCCTTCCCCTGCGCATCCAGCGCATCCGCTAACAACCAATCCAAACGTCGCGTCAGATTCTGATCCCGGCTGGAAAACACCTTCGCTCGCAACAACAACTGCTCCGCCTGACTTGCCTGACCCAGGCGCAGGTTCACCCAGGCCTGACGATACAACACCGCGGCATTTCTCGGCTGAATCTGACGAGCCTGATCGAGGTATTTCAGAGCTTTACGCCACTGATGTTTTTGTCGCGCCTGCTCCGCCTGATGAAACAAAGCCGCAATCGCCGGGTGATGATTGCCCTGCTCCAGTGATGCCAGCACCAGAGACTGGCGATTCACCGAACCACTGCGGGTTGGCGTGGGTTTGGCCTGATGGCTGACATCCGGCAATGACGCCGAGCTGACTTCATAATCGTCCGGTTGTTTCGGTGGCGCAGAACAGGCGCTGATCGCCGCAGCCAGCAGACACATCAGTAAGGGTTTAAACGCAGAAACAGCAGGCAGAGAGTAATTACCAATCAAGTGAATAACCTTATTAATAAAGTGGTCAAATCATGACTTGTCTCAAGTCCGGATTCAGATCGTAGCGTAATGATGAAGGGTGAAATAAAAAAATAAAGTACAGGATGACATCATGACCACGCGACACCCATTTACCGCCCTCATTAGCTTGATCATAACGCTGCTGTTCGCCGTTCATCAGGCGGCAGCGGATCATGTTGCTCCCGGCGATCAGCTCATCGCCACCTCCGGCTTTGCCAGCCTGGCGATTCAGTTACCGCAACATTTTTATCGCGGCATCAGCGACGCGGCCGATTTTGAAAAGCCCGCCGCTGCAAACAAAGTGGAACTGTTAAACAGCGCCGAAGCTGCTTTTAAGCAGGCCGATATTCAGCATCAGATTGCCCTGGCGGTCTCCCGCGCTCTGAGCGAACAGGATATTCAGCAGTTGATGCTGTGGTATCAATCTCCGACCGGAAAAAAGATCAGCCAGGCGCAGGCCCATGCCGCCAGTGAAGAAGGTTTTTCCGCCATGATGGCTCAGGTGAATGATTTACTCGATCAGGAGCAGCTGCTGGAACTGGCGCAAGTGATGGATAAACAACTCAACTTTGTTGAATTTATCGTCGACCTGCAGGAATACCAGGCATTTGCGGAATACTCAGCGGTTCGCAGTTTTCGCCAGCAGGCGCTGAATATCGATGGCTTTAATGAGCGTATGAAGCGTCGCCGCAACGAAATGAAATTTAACGCAGAACAGCTGGTGATGATTTCTCTGGCTTATGCCTTCCGTAATGTCAGTGCTGCCGACATCCAGGCGTATGAACACTTTCTGCAACAACCACTGACTCAGCTGTATTTAAAAGCCGCCATGCGTGGTCTGGAAGTGGGCAAACAACAGATGGTGAAACACTGGCTGGATAATGTTGATCTGCACATTGCGTCAGAATAACCAATCCAGCCAGCCGGACTTTTCCTGCTCCAGCTGTTGCGAGGTTTCCGGTGCACGACAACCATTGCGCTGCACCTGAACCCGCTCACCAATAAAGGGATACAACTTACCGGAACAACCGTCCTGCAGCTGATTGCCCTGCTTATCCACCGGCAACCAGACCAGTCCGCTGTCCACCTGTAATGGCTGTACACCAATCTGTTTAAAGGTATTCAGCCAGATCGGTAGCGCGGCACTGCTGCCAGCAAACGGCATTGGTTTGTTGTCATCGCGGCCAACCCACACCACACCGAGATAACGGTTATCAAACCCCGCCAACCAGGCATCACGCTGATCATCACTGGTGCCGGTTTTCGCAGCCAGTGGTCCACCCAGTTCTTTATCCAGACGTTTGGCAGTACCGCGCAATGCCACCTGCTCCATGCCGTATCTCAGCCAGGAGATTTTTTGTGGATCAAAGCGTTGTTCACCTTCAATCGCGTACGAAGACAATGTACTGCCACGAGCGGTGGTAACCGCTTCGATGGTACGTAACGGCGTGGCAAACCCCTGGGAAGCAATGGTCTGATACATACTCGCTACCTCCAGCGGCGAGGCATCCACTGCGCCCAGCAGAATCGATGGATATGGCGGAATTTCTTTTTTCAGACCCAGTTGCTGAAAGGTATTCACCACATTTTCCAGACCCACTTTCATGCCCAGTCTTGCGGTTGCCTGGTTAAGCGAACGCGCCAGCGCATCGGCCATCGGCAAGGTGCCATGACTTTTGCGATCGTAGTTTTTTGGTTGCCACAGCTGATCACCCGGACCGGCGACACTTACTTTGGCATCACTTACCGGACTGCCCCAGTGATACTGGCCAGAATTCAGTGCGGTTAAATACACCGCCGGTTTCGCCAGCGAGCCAATCGAGCGTTGCATACTGACCGCACGGTTATAGCCGAAGAATTCGGTGCGTCGCGAACCTAATAACGCCCGCACCTCACCACCATCCACACTGGTGATCACGGCGGCAGTTTCCAGCTCACCTTTTTGTTTTGGCTGCCAGCGCTCAAGGTTATTCAGATGTTGTAATGCCGCTTTTTCCAGCGAGTGTTGTACCCAAGGATCAAGCGTGGTGAAAATCCGCAAACCTTCGTTCTGCAGATCTTCCAAACGGTAATCACGCTGCAATTGTTTTTTCGCCAGTTCCAGAAACGCCGGATACTCACGCTGCCCGGCACGGCGCGAATTGGCCGTCTGCAATGGCTGCCCCTGGGCCAGAATGCGTTGTTTATCCGAGATCAGGCCGTTTTCAGCCATCAGCCCCAGAATTAAATCGCGACGTTCACGGGCACGATTCGGATTACGCTTCGGGTTGTAATAAGACGCACCTTTTACCAGACCAACCAGCGTGGCAATTTCCGGCAGATTTAATTCACGTACCGATTTGCCGAAATAAAAACGCGCTGCCAAACCAAAACCGTGAATCGCCCGACGCCCGGCCTGGCCCAAATACACTTCGTTTAAATACGCCTGCAGGATTTCTTCTTTGGAATAATGCAGTTCCAGCAGTAACGCCATTAACGCTTCCTGCGCTTTACGCGTCAGCGTACGTTCGCTGGTTAAAAAGAAGTTTTTGATCAACTGCTGAGTCAGAGTAGAACCCCCCTGAACAAAGCCACCGGCACGCACGTTAGCTACCATTGCCCGGGCAATGCCCCGGAAGGAAACACCCCAGTGTTCAAAGAAGGCTTTATCTTCGGTCACAATTAACGCGGCAATTAATGCTGGCGGTACCTCATCCAGAGTGACCAGCTCGCGGTCTTCATTATGGGCCGGGAAAATCCCGCCGATATATTGTGGCTCAAGGCGCATCAGCGGAATCTTATCGCCCGTCATTGAGCGAATTTGTTCAACCTGCTGATCGTCAAACTCAACCCGAACGTGTTGCGACGGCTGCGAGCCATCCCAGAACGGAAACGCACGGCGGTGAATAATCCAGTCATCACCACGGCGGGCATAAGTGCCCGGCACCGCAGCATCCGTCGATTGCTTGTAATCCGCCCAGTTTAATTCCGCTAATAGCTGGCCTTTATTCAGTTCTAATCCGGGATACAACGCCAGTGGTCGGGCGTATACCTTGGCCGGAAGATTCCACTTTTTACCATCAAACTGTGCGCGAACCTGGGCATCGAGATACACCATATAAGCCGCCAGGCCGACCATACCAATCAAGCTTAACCGCCAGAACCAGCGCCAGAATGAAAAAGGTTGCTTAGCGAATTTACGCTGGGGTGTTTTCGATTTTGCCGGTGATTTTCGCTGTCCTGCGGCTTTCTTTGCCGAGGATTTCTTCGCTGCGGTTTTCTTCCCGGCATTAGAGCGGCCAGTTGAGTTCGACGAAGGCTTGGATGGGGCTTTAGCCATAGGCTGACGTTTGATCCGGATCTGAAATAAAAGAACCCGGATCATAGCATCAGACTGACGTACATCTATGAAAATCACGCGCGACAGGCTTAAATTAGAAAGATCTGACTCAGTAACACAATGGATGCTTATGCTGCCTCAAGCCCTTTCCGATCTCTGGCAAACCCAACAAACCCAGCTCACCGATATTGGTGCACGTTTTGGCCTCGATTGGCCCGGACTGTGGGGCGAGTTGTCGGAAACTCAGCAGCAACAGGCGCAGCGAGTACTCACCTTAAGTTCATTTGTGGTCGAGTCACTGCCAAAAGACGCGGCTTTTTTTACTGAAATTATTCGCAGTGATGCCATCAGTCAGCCACTGAGCCGGGCTCAGATCAGCGCCTGGCTGGATGAACTGGCCAGCGAAGCCAACAGCGACGACACCCCTAATTCGAAAAAAGAAGAACTGTGGCACGTAGCGCTGCGTAAATTACGCCGCCGTGCCATGGTGCAGATTATCTGGCGCGATCAGCTGCGCTTGGCCTCCACCATGCAAACCACCCGTGCGTTGTCGGATCTGGCGGATGAATGTGTGTCGCGCTCCATCGATTTTATTGGCCAGTTACTGCAACAACGCCACGGCGCTCCTGTCGGAAAAACCAGCGGCGAAGAACAACAGCTGCACGTACTCGGCATGGGCAAACTGGGCGCCTATGAATTAAACCTGAGTTCCGATATCGACCTGATTTTTACTTATCCACAAAGCGGCGATACCGCTGGCCCGAAAGTTATCACCAATCAGGAATACTTTATTAAGCTCGGTCAGAAACTGATTCTGGCACTGGATAAAACCACCATCGACGGCTTTGTGTTCCGCACTGATATGCGCCTGCGGCCTTATGGTCAGAGTGGCCCACTGGTGATGAACTTTGCCTCGATGGAAGAGTATTACCAGGATCAGGGCCGTGACTGGGAAAGGTACGCCATGGTCAAAGCCCGGGTAATGACGGGTGAAAATAACGAGCACGCCCAGGAACTGTTAAAAATTCTGCGTCCATTTACCTACCGCGCTTACATCGATTACAGCGCGTTTGAATCGTTACGTTCGATGAAGGCCATGATCAACGCCGAAGTACGTCGTCGTGGGTTAGAGATGAACGTCAAACTCGGCCCGGGTGGTATTCGTGAAGTTGAATTTATCGTGCAGGCATTCCAGTTAATTCGTGGTGGCCAGGACGATCAGCTGCAGACCCGTGAATTATTAAAAGTGCTAGATATTCTTGCCGCCGATGGCTATTTGCCAGCTGGCGCCTGCGATGAGCTGAAAAAAGCCTATGTGTTCCTGCGTGATAGCGAACACGCGATTCAGGCATTAAACGATGAACAAACTCAGCAACTGCCGGACGATGAGATTAATCAGCTGCGGGTTGCCTGGTCGCTTGGGTTTGATAACTGGCCGGATTATGTCGCCGCTCTGGATGCTCACCGTGAGAAAGTGAAATTCCACTTTTCTCAGATTGTGGCCGCCGAAGAAGATGACGAACAATCCCAACAGGAAGAACATACCTGGCTGGATTTATGGCACGGCGAATTGCACGGCAGTGCCGAAGAAGAGTTTTTACAGCAGCACCCTTGCGTCAATTCCGATGCGGTTCGTGAACGCTTAAGCAAATTCCGCGATTCCAAAGCCGTCGCCATGATGCAGCAAATTGGTCGCGAACGCCTTGATGCCTTAATGCCACTGCTATTAAAAGAGCTGTGGTCGAATAAAGATCCGGTCGACACCTTAGAGCGTGTTATTCCTCTGCTGGAAGCGGTATTACGTCGAACTGCGTACCTGGTGTTATTAAAAGAAAATCCACAGGCGTTAACTCAGCTGGTTAAGTTGTGTGGCGCGTCGGTTTGGGTGGCGGAATATATTGCCAAAACACCGCTGCTGCTGGACGAATTATTGGTTCCGGAAAGCCTGTATCGTCTGCCAGAGAAAAAAGAGCTGGCGGAAGAATTAGATCTGCGTTTATTACGCATCGACGAAGACGATCTTGAACAACAGATGGAACAGCTGCGTCAGTTTGTGCGCGCGCATAAATTACGTGCGGCGGCATGTGAAGTGATGGACGCTCTGCCGTTAATGAAGGTCAGTGATTATCTGACTTATTTAGCGGAAGTGGTTGTGAATAAAGTCATGTGGCTGTCGTGGCAACAGATGGTCGCCAAATACGGTTATCCAACCAATGCTGATAAAGAGCCGGTGACCGAGCCGGAATTTGCCGTGATTGGTTATGGCAAAGTCGGCGGTTTAGAGCTGAGTTACAGCTCGGATCTGGATCTGGTTTTCTTACACAGCTCTACGCCAAACCGTTATACCAATGGTGATCGCAGCCAGGATAACGGCGTGTTTTATACCCGTATGGGTCAGCGCATGATTCATATTATGACCACACAAACCCGCTCCGGAGATTTGTACGAAGTGGATATGCGCCTGCGTCCGTCCGGTAACTCCGGCATGATTGTGGCGTCGATGAAAGCCTTTGATGAATATCAGCAGAAACACGCCTGGACCTGGGAGCATCAGGCGCTGGTTCGTGCCCGTGCGGTGTGTGGCAGTGACGATACTATTAATCAGTATCAGGAAATTCGTCAGCAGATTTTATCCCAGCCTCGCGAACTGGAAACGCTGAAAAAAGACGTACGGGAAATGCGTCAGAAAATGCGTGACCATTTGGGTGAAGAAGCCAAAGACTCGAAAAACGAAGGTAAATACCATCTGAAGCAGGATAAAGGTGGCATCGTTGATATCGAATTTATTGTGCAGTACGGCGTACTGGCGAATGTGCAGCAGCATCCTTCATTACTGACTTATACCGATAATATGCGTGTGCTGGATGGCTTTGCTGAAACCGGTTTAATGGCAGTGGAAGATACTGAGAAGCTGCAGGGGATTTATCTGAATTACCGGGCGGAGTCGCACCGTCGTGCATTGCAGAAAGAGAAATTGGTGCTGGATGTGGATGCTCAGCAACAGTTGAATATTGCTGAGCAGAAGGCGGAAGTGATTCGTTTATGGGATAAGTGGCTGGAGTGATCCGGATACATAATTTCAATCAAAGGCTTACCTTCATAATTAGCAGAGTTTAAATGATATAAACTCTGCTTAATCGAATTAATCCAATACTAAATAATCCCAAAGTCCTTTGAAAGCGAAGCCATTAAGTTTTTGTTTGCTTTTATTAATGAGGATTTATCATAGCCTCCAACAAAGAAATCTCTATAACATTCTTCCCAGTTACTTAGAATTTTATAGCGATCAACCTCAGCACGAATCCCAGCATCCAACCCATGTCCTCTATATGTCTTGAAGCAAACATCCATAAATGTTTCATAGGTAGCAATTGTACTCTGAGACCAATACGGCTTAGTAGTATGAATTTTTTTATCAACGATACGCTTAGATTCTAAAACCCTTACAGGAGTTAATTCCTTCCAATTTCCAACTCTCAGAATATAAGAGTATATATTATTTATTTCGTC
Organism: Bacterioplanoides sp.; assembly: GCF_965219715.1. GTDB lineage: Bacteria > Pseudomonadota > Gammaproteobacteria > Pseudomonadales > Oceanobacteraceae > Bacterioplanoides. The sequence continues at coordinate 3,333,252 of NZ_OZ244785.1, read as the reverse complement.
TTGAACTTCAGAGTATATATCAGCCCTTTTTTCAATAATTGAATGATCCATTTGAAGTCTACTTTTAACATTTTCCAGGCTCCGGTTTAGCCACCAACCTGTTAATAGAATTACAATCAAGGGCATGAATGCAGACAAAACTGGTGCAAATTCTATAAGAAATTTTACAACCTTTCCATAATCCATAAAGATTTCCTCTAGGCAGTTTTAGTGATAGAAACGGGTAACAGCCTTTCTATTACTTTTATTTTATATGCTTACGCACCAACGTTATGCACAACTCCAATGCTTTTATCTGTGGGGTCAAAGCTCACACCAGACTGAAGTAGTATCTTGTATCCGTTGTCATAAAAAGCAGGAGGGAACAATGAGTGAACACCCACTGTATGACCATTACCTAACCAATCAAAAGCTTTCTCAAGTGGAATTCGAACGATACCTCTTATTTGCTTTCCGTAATCCAAAGGACGGCCTGAGCTGCTTCCTTTACAGCGAAATAATAATCCATGTTGAGCATGCGGTCTTAGGAAGTACGACGGGGCAGCAACTCTCAAATCAACCAGTTCAGTGTTAGGACCATTCCAATATCCAGGTTTATCTTTTCTTCTCTTATCTAAGTCTGTGCCGACTAAGTATACATATGCATATTTATTTGAATCACTCGGGATTCTTTTTTGAAAATGGAGAAAATGACCATCTCTAGTTGACTTTGTCTCATAACAAGCAAACCAAAGAGCTACCCAAATATTATCGACTAGATCAAGCCATGTCGTTTTCAAGCCATAGTGTTGAAGTAGAGGTTCCGCTGCATAACCACCAAATTTTGAGAACGCAGAACAAGAATTACGATACTCTTCAATTTTTTTGTTTAGCCTTTTTTCACGACTGTACTTTGCTCCGTCTGTATCAATACCACGATACAAAGCAGGTCGAAGCTCATCATAAAAATTGCTTTGGCCTCTGAAGTAGATTCCTTCACGAGTATTATGCTTAAGGTAGCCTGCCGCCATTATCAGTGCATGAGACTCCTCTACATCAAGTATTTTAATTCCTCGATGTTCAATCCAAGTTGAACCTACTATATTTATCTTTTCAAATCCCACTCGACTACCTTGAAATATAACAGTTAATTTTTGTGCATTATTGACGCTAATAACACGACCCTTGGTTCACCTTAAAAATCAACCCATTCGCATCTAGAATTTTCATCAAGCCATGTCGCCACAGCCAAATCCTTAAACATTAAACAGGCTTTATTCTTCCCTCGCATATGGACAGTGGTACTTTCCACCTGTCTCTAGTATGACTTTGACGACTTTCAAGCTTCCGCACTTGTTACAAATCATTCTCATCGATGTTTTGTGTGATGTTTTTTGATATCGATTTGAGCCCGGAGCGAAGTGTTGCGCTTATACTATTGGATGGAACATACCTTGCGGAAATCACACTACTTTTTATGTATTCAGGGTGGTTAGTTATGATGTTGAGGTAGTTATTCAATAGTTCCGGGCGAGTACTCTTTCTTTTCAAATGACCTTTCAGTTTCTCATAGAATGCTTCTATTTCACTTTTTTCATCCTTAGTCTCGTCATCATTTAAGGCTACATAGAGAACCTCTGCTAATTTAGGAATCTTCCAATTCAACTCAGATATTAGAGACCTTATTTGGTCTTGTAACTCTTCTGTTTCCACTGTCCCTGTTTGTCCCTGTTCGAGTGTTAAATTCATTTTTCCCATGTGGGATCAATTGAATTTAAGGATTATATTATGAATAAATACCTATCAGGCTTATCTATTTTTAGTAACGCTGGCGGAAACCCTCCAAATGGACCTAGTACAACAGGTAATCCATCAGGTGGCGGCAGGGGTAACAACCCTCCTAAGCGCAAGTAGCTAATTACACGCTTTAGCTCTGGAGTCAAAGGCCTTGAGAAAGGCCTTTTCGTTTAACTTATAGCGAACATATGATATTTCATTCATTGTCTCTTCCAATGCACATAGGCACACATCTCTTCTTTTTCCGTGAACCCTAAAACTTACTGGTTCTTGGTAAGAATTAGTGCACGCATTCAGTATCTCGGCCTCGACAGCGAGGGGATATCTATTGTCAGTGATGGCGTAATCAATGAACTGACTTCCGCCATAAGCCAAAATTGCAGCTAAGCCCGCCGCTTTAAGTGGTTTTTTAACTGTGAATTTTTCGATGAGACTCGAGCAGGTTTTACAATGAAACTTAACCGTTGCTTCTATATTTGCTTTATCTCCGCAACTACATAAATTATCCATTCTTATCAACTTTCCTTAATAACCTATATCAGCTTACTCGTACCTTTTCCGAACATCTCAATGAAATGTTTTTTTGAGTTTTACGAGAACCTAACTGATTTCATTCTGAAACCTTCCCTAGCAAAACAACCTCCTTCCAGATACGTGTATGCACTCTATCTATACGACCAAATCAATCGACCCAGCCAATAATTGCTAAATTATCATTAAGCTATGTAGCGGACAAGCCACAGCCAAATCCCAGACACAAAAAAGGCGGCTATCAAGCCGCCTTACTCAAGTGCTAACCAAGCACCAAACGCTATACATCAAACCATCAAGCATCAAATGGGCTTTGCTCTTCCCACGCATGTGGACGCTGGTAGTTCTCACCCTGCTCCAGCATAGCTTTGATATTTTCCAGGTTCAGACGAAACACTCGCTCACCTTCATGCTGGCTCACCCAAAAGATAAAGCGTTCAAACACGCTGTACTTAGTGTAATCATCCAGGTCACCTTCGAAGGTTAAACGCGTCTGGCCATTGCCCAGATCTTCGTACTTCTGGTAAGCGGTAAACTGAAACTTCTCGAATAAATCCCAGCTGGTGTTCGAGACGTTATAAGTACGCAGCGTACGCTCGGTATACGGCTCAGACGACAGAGTACGCTCATCCCAGAAGAAGCCTTCTTCGTTCTCGTTACGGAAGCAGCGACGCAACGCACCAATCTGACCTTCCGGAACCGGTGAGCTTGCCATCGGCGAGATATGATCAAAAATCACCGACCAGCCTTTGGCGTTACGGTTATCCGATAAGAAATCCCACACCTCTTTTACCGGTGCGTTAATAACAACACTGTAACTGGTCACAACATGACGTTGTGCCTGGGCAACCAGAATAACAATTAATAAAACCAGGGCGGCTGAAACACCAAGAATTGCCTTTTTCACTTTGTGCGCTCCTTTACTGCAAGTCAGGAATGAGTGGTGAGTATTTATTTATAGGGCGCGCATATTCTGATCTTTTAACGGCACAATCAAGCGCTATTGTCCTGAAACGAACTTAACTTTGTTAAGCACATAATCTGGCCTGAATGGATATTGCCAGATGGCGTCAAACTGATTTCACTGGAGGCTGAAATATTTCGCTAAAAGCCATCCGTCGGCCACCAGCAGGGACAGAACCGTATGCGGCTCAGATTCACCGTTATAACAACAATAAAAACGACATTACTGCTTACCGCTTTAACCGCCATGACCGGTTGCTCTGCCATTCAGAAAGTCGCCGATACCAATCTGGGTACCGGCTACACCGCCCACGAGTTGTGCTCGCGGCTGTTTATCAGCGGTGAAGATGAACAGGTCATTCTTGAGCGAGTGGTAAAACCAAAGGTATTTCCGCTGCAATATGTGTGGAATCTGGATATCGATAAACAACAGAAAGTGGTCTCCGTATCCGCGCCGTTTTTTAGAGGCCTGAATCAGGCGACGGCGGTTTATCGTCCGCATATCGGTTGCACCTTGTTGTCGGAAAAAACCACTGAAGAATTGCGTACAGATACGCTCAAGCCTGTAGCAATCAGGCAAATCGAAATAACAACGGCTAAACCCTTTCAGCTCAATTCAGAACATAATCAGCTCACACCATATTTTCAGCGTTTTTATCAGGAAGATTCTGACGACCCGGCGGAACAAATTCATACCTTTACCACCGCTGCGTTATTAAACGGTGAATTAATTCATGAGCAATACGCCCAGGGCCATCACGGTGAGATGAAAATGCTGAGCTGGTCGATGGCGAAAACCATCACGGCTTTATTAATCGGTATATTGATCGATGAAGGTAAACTCTCATTGGAGCAAGCCATTGCCAATACATCCGATGATAAAGGCCAGATTCAGCTACAACATGTATTACAGATGAGTTCCGGGCTTGAATGGCGCGAAGGTTATAAAGGGTCGTCGGACGTGTCGTATATGTTGTACGAACACGGCAACACCGCGAACTACGTTGAAGGCCGACCACAGCAATATCCACCCGGCAAACATTTCCAATATTCCACTGGTGATACTCAGTTGTTGGCCGAAGTTATCCGTCAAACTTTGCCTCATACCTCAAACCGGACGTTAGATTCGGATCAACAGGGCCTGTACGACTTTTATCAGCAACGGTTGTTTAAACCCTTGGGGATTAACGCTGTGGTCGAGCACGATGAAAGCGGTGGCTTTATTGGTGGTGCCCGTATGTTTATGACCACTCACGACTGGCTCAAAATCGGTCAGCTGATTCTGCAACAGGGGCAATGGACCGTTCAAGGAGAAAGCCAACAACTGGTATCGCCTGAATGGATACACTGGATCAGCCAGCCTTCACCCGCCAAAGACTATTACGGCGGCCAGTTATGGCTCGCTAATATGGAAACCGATATCGCTGGTATTCCCGATGATGCCGTGTTCCTGCGCGGTCATCTGGGGCAAATCGTGGCGGTGATACCATCGCGACAGTTGGTATTGGTTCGCCTTGGTGCTCAGGGTAACAAGGTCACGCCCAGCGCCTTTATTGAACGCTTCCTGCAGGATCTGGCTGAGCTGATCAGCGCCATTGATGTCAGACATTCGGCTAACAACTAACACCACAAAACCCCGACGAATGGGCGCTGCACTGGCGAATCGGCGTCAGTCGCCCCATGTTCCGGGGAAAATCCGCCACATCATCGAAGAAAGACGAGCGATCATCGCAAAAATAAGGGATAATCCCGAGTCCATAAATTCAGACCGCCGTCGCTTCCACCACCCATTGAACGCCGGTGACATATATGATGTCGGATTTATGCGGTATCGGGTGTGTTGGCTTGATCACATCCCTACCTTGCACTGGCGCAGTCACAACCCTCGACTGAGTGCCTCTGCCGTTGTGGCCTGATAAGTTCACAAGACTGTCAGACCCTCCAGGAAACCGACCTGGCCTATCGCGTTGAAACTCATAAACGCACACCGCAAAAACAAGATGTACGATTGAAGCGTTTTGCCGCTTCAGTTTGGCTTTGACAGATTATTGAGTAGGGCAGCCCATTCAGGCTCCCATCTGAGGTTAGGAATAAAAATGGCCGCATTTGGAACAGTTTTCATGCCGAAAATGGCACTGGCAACTTTCGAAGATAATTCCTGGACTGCATCAAGCATCGTCCCTTCCGACAAATTAGAATTTCATCCGGGCGCTCACGTCTTACATTATTCGAGCACCTGTTTTGAGGGTTTAAAAGCCTTTAAACACGAAGACGGCAGCGTCAACGTTTTCCGTATGGATGCCAATATCGATCGTATGGCCCAGAGCAGCGAACTGCTGTATCTGCCGGAAATCGATAAAGTCCAGCTGGGTCAGATGATTAAAGACATCGTTGCGCTGTACGCCGACGAAGTGCCGGCACCTCCGGGCTCTATGTACATTCGCCCGACTCATATCGGTACCGAAGCGGCGATTGGTAAAGCGGCTGCACCGTCTGAATCTTCCATGATGTACGTGCTGATCTCTCCGGTAGGCGATTACTTTAAGAGTGGTGCTAAGCCATTACGTCTGCTGTTAGAAGAAGACGGCATGCGTTGTGCGCCACACATGGGCATGATCAAAAGCGGCGGTAACTACGCCAGTGCATTAGGCCCGATTCTGCAGGCGCGTAAAGAACACAACGCTGACCAGATTCTGTTCTGCCCGAACGGCGACGTACAGGAAACCGGCGCGGCGAACTTTATTCTGATCGACGGCAACGAGATCATCACCAAAGCGTTAGACAGCAGCTTCTTACACGGCATCACCCGTGATTCGATTCTGACGCTGGCACGCGATATGGGTATGACCGTCAGCGAGCGCAACTTCACCGTTGATGAGCTGATCGAACGTGCCAAGAAGCCAGGCACCGAAGCAGCACTGTCCGGTACCGCTGCGGTATTAACCTCAGTCGGAACTCTGATTCACAATGGCGAAGAAATTACCGTCGGTTCTGGTGAGCCGGGTGAAACCACTCAGAAACTGCGTCAGGCACTGAATGATATTCAGTGGGGCAAAGCTGAAGATAAGTTTGGTTGGTTGCAGAAGGTTTAGCGGCAAGCAAACTTTGGAGAGGCGCCCGCCTCTCCTGTTTCACTTAAACTATTTACTTGCGCAATCCGGTGAAAAATCTGAAATAGATAAGTCCGATGTTTCGTAGATGAAATGGTAAGGAGTGTTATTATCTGCATCTTCGTAGTTAATCATGCCACGCTCAATCAACCGGCTATTTTCTATCGAATACTGACGAGACGAACTACTCCCGAATACTCGAAATTCATAGTTATCACCACCCTTTGAAACCAAAGAACCCGATAAAATTACATAACAATTATCTCCCTGATCAAACGAATCTCCTTTGTAATCATAAATTGTCAGCCTTCCTTCCTGAATATGCAGATACCGTTCATCACCCGTGCCTTTATAGCCGGTTGCTTCAAACTCGCCTCCAGCCAGCGACCATAGCCCCTGTATCTGTTTATTATCCGAAGTGTCCGATTTACTACTACCGGAACCTCCGCCACCACAACCAATAAGTGTTATCACAGTTAACGTCAGCAATACAGCCTTATTCATATCCGCCTCCAGGCATTCAGTTAATTTTCCCGGATATTAACAAGCGCAATGGCGTACACAGCTTTTGACAAGGTTGTCGGATTGATATGTCCGATTGACGAAAGAAAATCCGATATTTAAAATCATTCTTTCTTATTAAAAAGATCAACTGCGCCAAAGGGATTTGTATGAACGTATATCCGCAGAACTTCAGTAAGCGTATTGTTGTTTGTGTTAGTGGCCTCTCTCCACAAGTAATCACAGAAACTCTTTACGCACTCGTCACTTCTTCGAACTACCTGCCGACAGAACTTCATGTAATCACGACACAGATCGGTAAACAGCGTATTCAGCACCAATTAATAGAAGAAGGCTGGTATCAAAAACTGACTCAGGAACTTGGTTATAAACTCCCAGAGATAACATCAGGCAATATTCATCTCATCGATACCGACGATAAAGTGGTTGTAAGTGATGTAATGTCAGATGAAGAAACCCGGGCCAGCGCAGACGACATTACACGCATCATTCAACAACTCACCGCCGATGAAGACAGCTCAGTCGTCGTTTCCATTACTGGAGGGCGTAAAACCATGGGGTTTTACCTGGGCCATGCCCTGTCATTGTTTGGTCGGGCACAAGACCGATTGACTCACGTCATGGTTGATTCAGATTTCGAGCACAACAATGCCTTCTTTTTCCCGACAAAAGAGAGTAAGGCCATTTATGCGAACAGTAATGACAAACGGGAGCTGGATTGCAAAGACGCCAAAGTGAACTTAGTTGATATCCCTTTTGTTCGCTTGCGCCATGGGCTGCCATTGGAGCTGCTAGAAAAAGACGATATTTCTTATAGCTCACTGGTAAAAGCTGCACAGAAGAACTTCAAAGAACCAGAAGTTACTCTGCTCACCGCAACCAATGAACTAATCATCGACAACCAAAAAATTCAATTGCAACCTCAGTTATTTGCCTGGTATCACTGGTTTGCAACAGAAAGAAAAGAATTCTTCGACACGCAAAATAAAGGTTTCATTTGCCCTGAACAAGACAACAATCTAGGGGAACGACTATTAGAAAGCTATGAAATCATTGCCGATGAGTCCGATCATGGATATATCACGGCAAAACAGGTTTTTGATAGCAAAGGCGGTATGCCCGGAGACTATTTTGTGACCAAAATTGCAAATGTTAAAAAACATCTGAAACGGTTATTACAGGTACGCGCTGAACCATATCTGATTGCCAGAGAATCTAAAACCAAGCCCTCGAAATATGGCCTGAAAATAGATCCGGAAAGGATACATATTATTTATGACGAGGATCAGTATGAGTAATTTATCATCTTTTCAGAACTCCCCAGGTAAAAGTCTGTTAACACTGCCGATTTTTACCCTGCCAGACAATTCTGTAAACCGCTGGACTTCGAACTCCATTGAGCGCCTTAAGGATGACCTTAAAGATCTGGAAAGCGTGCCTCTTATAATAGAGGACGTATTTCTGGCAGACGAACAAAGACGTTATAGTGCAGAGCAGATAAACGACCGGCTGTATCCACTGATTGAATATTTTCTTATCAAATTTCGAGCTCTGCATGACCACCTGAGTGACATAGTTCTCGGTTGCTCACGATTAAAACACCAACACAGACAGCCACTTGAAGGAAGTTTTCCAACGCTTTATGCGGCTCTGAAAAACAGGCAGAACGAAAGAAATCGTACGGTTAACCCCAGAAGTTATATGGACCCGGAAGCGGTTAAATTGATTACCCGGATTCAGGAAAAATATCTGAACGGTTTTAATCGCATGCGCAATCACATCATACATGATGCCGCCAATGTGACAGTTACTAAAATCAATCAGTATCAGATACTTTTCTACCTGGAAAACTCCGTCACCGAAGATGAGTACCAAACCTTTCCTCATTACGTTGATAAAACCGAGAAGAACAGAATCAATTTTCGCAGCATGTACGAGAGTGAAATGCGACATCTGGTTACAACCCTGAACACACTGTACGACGTCGTTAAAAAACACGCCAAGCTAAATGGAGCTGGATAAAAATGGGCGAGACAATATTTATTAAAGTAGAAGCCATTAATATCTACAATCACGTATTTGATACAAACCAGCTAAGTATCATCCGGGGTGGTAGCTTATTATTAAAAGCCGCTATTGATGACATTGCTCGTGAAGAGGAAATATCTTTAAAACTGGAGCCGATTTCAACCGGTGCTTCCGTGGGTATATTTCGTTTAAAAAATGCCAATATTAATAAGGATGAAGCCACAAAGAAGATTACAGACTACCTGAATAATCACCCTGATTATAAAAATTTCACTTTTGTTGTATCCGCCACGGATACAGAGGATTATTTAACCGCAAAAGAAGAGTTGATTGCACTGGGTCGCTTACAACAAATGTGGCAAATCAGTAGCTCTACAGACAAACACGAATACTCATCCAATAATAGTCAATATTCCACCTTCAGTGGCTCTCGTCTTTGCCACAAAAGCCAAAAAATTGCCGATACTGAGCAGCTATTCTCGGCTTTGGATTGGCTCAGGCATGAACAAGGCCGAACGCTCAGATCCGAGCTCTACCAGCAAGAGCTTGCTGCGCTTAACAAAGAACAACCTGAACAGGAAAATATCGAAGAAATTTCCAAACTCAATTTCACTCAAGATTTGCAAAGTCTGGCGGCCAGTCATCGCTATCGTAATTTAAACGATAAAATCGCCGTGATTTATCTGGATGGCAACAGTTTCAGTAAAAAGCAAAATCATTTTATTCGATCGCGCATGCAAGAGGGCACCCCTGAGCAAACGAAAGACAAATCCGAGCAAGAGAAAGACAAATCCGAGCAAGCGATTGACGCTCAGAAAGAATTTGATACAGCCATAAAAACCTATCGTCAGAGTTTTCTCTACGAACTGCTGTCCATATATCAGAAAGAATCAGGAACAGAGCAGGAAATCGACTATTTCTATATCCGCGACAACTCAAAATACGCCAGATTAGAAATTTTATTGTGGGGTGGCGATGAAATAATTCTGGTCGTACCCGCCTGGCTCGGTACAAAGGTACTGGGCCTGTTTTACGAGTGCAGCCAGGAGTGGAAACTACCCGGGAGCGATAAAAACGACAAGGACAACCTCTTAACCCACGCTGGGGGCATAGTATTCACTCAGGCTAAAACACCCATCGCCAAAATTCGTAAATTGGCCATGGACCTAGCCGACGCAATCAAAGAGTCAGGCCCGGAAGGCCGCACAGACAACTACTTTGATTATTTAACCCTGGAATCCGTTGATTACCCCACGGAATCTCTGAAGAATTATTTTCGCCATACCTATGGCCCCGAGCTTGCTGAACAGCGGGGATATCTGGCGGCGAGCCAGCTCAGCAATCTGCAGGGCTACCAGCCACTTCTGGCTGAGCTGCCCCGCAGTCAGGTATATCGTCATGTCCAATGTCTGCTTCAAGAGCCAAACAATCTCAAGCTCCACCAAGATTCACAACAACGACTGGAAGCTAACCTGACGGAAGCCAGCAAGGCCGCCTTACAGAATCTCTTTAAGCTTGAACAGGGCGCCCCCTGGACTTACATCCATCTGATCGAGCTATGGGATTATTTATACCCAGTCGCAGTCGAAACCAATACGCAGGGAGCCACAGCATGAATGAAAAAACACTGCATACTTTCCAATTGTCGTTACAATTACAGGCACCGATTCTCACCCAAAAATCCGGCGCACTGGCCCATGGCTATGATCAGGCCATGTGGCGCTATCAGGGCAAACCCGCGTTACCCGGCAGTTTAATTGCCGGCAATTTACGGCACGTTTTAGAAAACTTTGCGCGACTGTTGGCAGAAAAAGGCAGCGTCAATGATGATTTCAACCAGCAACGAATTGACCAATGGTTTGGCAAACCGAGTGATCACAACCACGAACCGAACACGGGTCAGCTCAACTTCGATTACGCCTGGCAATTGGATGACGACCCAGCCCAACCAGCTGAACAAAACAACAACAACAACAACAACAACAACAACAACCGCCACCGCATTGAGATCGATAAGGAAACAGGCACAGTAGCGACAGGCTCGTTAGTTGTTATAGAAAGCCCCTTCCAAACTGGAGAAACGCCAAGGTTTACAGGCGAGATTCGTGCCTTTTGCTCCCCGAAAGAAAGCACCAAAATCCTGCAGTGGTTATTAAAAGCCGCGTGTTATCTGGCGGCCATTGGCTCCCTTAAAAGTGCCGGTTTTGGCAAAATAATCGACGCAAAGTGCAGAATTAAAAAAGAGCAAGCTGTAGAAACGCCTAAGCTGGATGAAACAACTTACCGTCTACAGCTAAGTGCCGATCGGCCTTTATGCATTGCCCCCCATCGCTTACCCAACACCAACCGTTTTGAGACACTGGATTATATCCCAGGCAATATTCTCAAAGGTGCTATTGCCCACACCTTACAATCTTTAGGCCATAATTCGTTAGAAGAAATCGATTTCGATGCCTGGTCCATCAGCCATAGCTATATCTGTGAAAAAGAAAGCAAACCCGCACTCAACAAACTGGCCAGGATCATTCCTCAATCTGTGGCTTGCTACCAAAACAGCGAGGGGCCTGCTTTTATCGATTACGCTCAGTTCAATCAACCTCAAAATAATCTGCCTTTGCTGTTTCCCGATAACGACTCAAACGCTCAGAGACGTTATGCGCCAGCATTTCAGACAGATTGGAAAGACGCAGATCGTGACGCAGCAAAAATCAAGTTGGATTTATTGGTCGAACCAGATATGCAACGCACTTTAAGCCTGCATACCCGTATTAAAGCCCAAACTAATAACGCCGAAAAAAACGGCCTGTTCAGTCAGGAAGAAATCAGCCCGGTTGATAACGAGGAAAGTGTCTGGGCCTGTGATATCAATCTGAATAATGTTGATCCGGAAAAACGGACTGCCGCACAACAGGCACTGCAAACACTGGCAAAAAACGGCATCCACAATCTCGGGCGCAGTAAGGCACAACTGAGTCTCAACTTCTTGCCACGGCCAACACAACACAAGGTCGAATTACCAGCAGACCTCACACCAGACCACCGTCTGGTGATTACCTTGCTGTCAGACGGCAGCCTGTTCCGCAGACCAGATATAAGCGTCAAGGCAACCGGTGACACCCTCCACCATGACTATCAGAATTATTGGCAAACCTGTTTTGAAGCACTGGCAGACAATCCCGACCAGCGCCCTCAGTTAGAAACCTTTTTCGCCACGCAAAAAAGAGTGGGAGGGCAACACTACAATATTCGTTACCAGGCCAAGCGAACAAATGATGACCCAGGTGCCGACTGGCTCACAGAAGCTGGCAGCGTATTTGTATTTTCCCTGCCCGCAACAATCGACCGCGCAGCGCTGGCAGAACGCTTAAATACACTCATTGATGAGGGGGTACCCCCCGCGCACAACCATGACTGGCGCATTAACCCCTATATTCCAGAGCATGGATTTGGCCGCATTCAATTGGCAGTGCAGTCCGTATCACAGGAGGCACAGTCATGAAGGCATTCGCACGCATCCGCATACATTTAACCCTAACCCTGACTTCCGCCCTGCGTATATCCTCGGGGCAAGTCGCATTTCTTCCGCATCCAAAGAACGAAGAAAAAGAGATTGAATATGCCCTCGTCTATCGTGATGTGCTCGGCAAGCCTTATCTGCCTTCCACCTCATTACGTGGCCTGTTGCGCGCCGCGGCGCAGGACATCAGCGACCCGGAGCAACAGCAAACCCTGAATACACTTTTTGGCAGTGCCAATCTGGATGACAGCGGCAACCACAGCCGCATTCGTGTTTATGATGCGCGGGCGAAAACAGCCCATACCCGCATTACCACCCACAATAAAATCAACCCGATTACCGCCACCGCAGAAGATAAACTGCTGTTTAAATCCGAATCGGTAGACCCAGGCACGGCGTTCACGCTAACCATTGAATTGGATGATGTATCCGAGGCTGAAAAACTCACCATCATCGACCTGTTGTTATTATTTTCAGAGACCAACCCATTTCAATTGGGCTCAGGGGCCAATAAACGTTTGGGTGAGTTCACTCTTAATATCGATAAAATTGAAACGCTCAGCCAGGATGATGTGTATTACTGGCTGCAGCAAAAAGACTGTACTGAATTACCCTATCAACCCGCAGACCTGCCACAACAAACACACGCCACATTCAAACAACAGGGCTTGATTAAAATACCCTTTAGTCTGTATTTGAAATCCCCCCTGCTGATCGCCGCAGAGAGTGAGCGCAAAACCTCAAACAACGAAGAAGCAGACCCCATCAAATTTAAACAACGTGATGGCTACCCCTATATTCCTGCCTCGACATTATTAGGGGTTTTCCGGTCCCGTTGCCGGCATATCATCAGCTCCCTGGCATTGTCGCAACAAGAAACTGATCCCGAGCCTGCAACTGCGCTTAAGTGCCTCACCGAAACAACGGATGCATTAATCGACAGCTTGTTTGGCAACACCCAACGGAAATCTTATATCGCCATCAGCGAAGGCAGCTCTGATTTGCCCATGTCAGCCTGTACCCACAAGCAAAGTTTTAACGCCATTGATCGCTTTACCGGGGAAGTTAAAGACAGCGCCTTGTTTTTTGCAGAAGCCTGCTACGGCAATTGTTTTAACTTCAATATGCACATCAATAGCAGCGCCCTGCAAGCCCAGAACAATGGCGCCCTGTTGATCCTGTTCTACGCATTAAAAGACTTTACCGAAGGGCTGATTCCTTTGGGCTGGGGCGCCAACAAAGGCTTTGGCCAGGTACACCTGACCGCCCCAACCACCCACCAGATAGAAGCCATTGACTGGTCGGCTATGAGTCGATATCTGCAAACCCATCAGCTCGACCTTGAGCCAAAACAGCTTGAGCAATGGCAGCAACAACTGTCCGAACAGTTAACTGCAACAGAGGAAGTTTAAAAATGACGACACACTTTTATAACCCGTATCATTTTGTGCCTTTCTCTGATCAGGGTAAGCGTAAGAAATCGAATGATCTTGACCCCAGAGACATCAACAATGGCCTGACTCAGGTTCGCCACGATGCGCTGCTACCAGAATTAAACTCAGGCACATTAAAAGTGCGCTGTAAAACCCTCAGCCCTTTAGCCATTGGTGGCGAGCAGAAAAAAGGAAATAAAAACAATAAGACCCCCAACGACATCATACCCTTTCATATCGGTGGTGAACTGGCGATCCCTGGCAGTTCATTGCGCGGCATGATCGCCAATGTGGCGGAAATATTATCCGACTCGCCCTTAAGAGTCGCCAATAGCAGCCAATACAGTGGCCGCACAGCCATGGGGAACGCGCTATCTGCGATTGGCGAATTAGAAGTCGATAGTGACGACAATTATTTTATTATTCCATTAAAATTACCGACGCTCTCTTACAAAGAGAATAAAGATAGAAAATGTTTTTACGTAGATAAAAAGTGGCGAACCGCGTTTGATGATTGCTCATCATTACATGAATGTTTAGGGGTATATATTGGCGAATACAATAAAAGAGACAAAGGAAAAATACTCTGGAAAGATGAGGATTTACAATCCAAACCCATTTTTTATTTACCGCTCAATGACAATGTGCGAAGAATTTCACTCAATGGCAAGATTTTCCACAATAACAGTTTTCATATTAAAATCCAAGAACCAAATAACCGGCCTAAGTCCCATTATTTGTTAGCGCAAAATATTTTTCAGAATAAAAAAATACTGCCTAAAAAACATCAGGAAAGAAGCAGCGAAGTCGCTGGCATAATCTACGCCTCTGGAGCGCCAGTTAATGACCGCTTATGGGGCAAAAAACACGAATGGTTTATTCCTTACGATAAAGAAAAAATAAAACAGCGTAAGCGTATTCCTATCCCATCCGAGGTATTAGAGCGCTTTCATACCATTGCCGAAGCCCGTTATGAAGAGGATAACAGCCTGCCTTATCGCCCTGTTGGCAGCGCCAAAGGAAACGAGGATGAGTTTCGTAAGGTGCAATCCGGTGATCTGATCTATTTCGATATCAAAGATAACGAAGGTCAGCTCCAGGTTTCCAACCTGGCGTACTCTAGCTTATGGCGTGATGAATTAGGCGAGAGTGCCGACTACCTGGGGGACTATGGCAGCATTGCTCAACGCAGGGCAAAGCAAGACAACAAAAAAGAACAAGACCAGCAGCAAGAACAGGCTATCCAGCTATCACCAGCGGAGGTGCTGTTTGGCATTGTTGAAGACAGCAAAAAAGTCCGCGAAACCATCACCCTGGCATCGCGCCTGCGTTTTCACAATGGTGCCTTTGAGCAAACAATCAAAGTCAACGAACACCATTGTGGGCAAAACGCTATTGTATTGGATACCCTCAATTCGCCGAAAGCACCCTCACCGGCTATGTATTTTTCGACCGCACAAGGGGAACTGGTCAATAAACAAACCATGGCAAATCCCGATCAGCGTAACAACGCCATCCCCAATGGCTGGAAACGTTATTTACCCCACCCGGAAAAACTGCAATATTCACCACAGGATTTTTATACCCAAGGAGCAACAGACCACCTGAAAAGTAAGGTCTACCCGGTTGCCAAAGGTTTGGATTTCAGCTTTGAAATTGACTTCCAAAATTTAACCGACGCCGAGCTGAATCTGCTGTGCCAGAGCCTGAACCCAGGGGAAGATTTTATTCACCGCTTAGGCATGGGCAAACCGCTTGGCTTGGGCATGGTGCAGGTGAAAGATATCCACATCAAGCCGTTAAAAACTGAACAACGTTATCAGCTGCAGGAATTAAACAGCAAAGGTGTCGGGCCAAGCATCAAAGCCGGTTGGCGCAGTGTCGGAGACCAGCATTGGCTGCAAAACCAACAACTGATTGATAGTGATAAACAAGCCTATTTATTGCAACTGGGTAGAACCGCTTCTTTGCAAAAAGACGTACCGGTACATTACCCTTTGCCTGAAAAAGGTTCCGATATTTTTAAATGGTTTGTTAACAACGACCACAAAGACGTAACCAGTCAGCATTTGGGCGGTAAGCGTTCGGCGGAAGACAAGCTAGCACCATTGAAAGAAAACAAAGAGCCGCCCAAACAACAGAAAAATAATAACAATACCTACAAGCGCAACTAACTACTATGACTAATCTATTTTACGACAGCGAGTTTACCGGTTTACAACAGGATACCAGCCTTATCAGCCTGGCGTTGATCAGTGAATGTGGCAAAACCTTTTATGCCGAATTTAACGATTTTAATTACCAGCAAGTTGATGATTGGCTGCAAGAAAACGTTATCAACCACTGCCGCTGGATCGCGGATAAACCCACCCCTTTCGTTCAGCAGCAGGAAAACCAGACCTTGTGTTATGGCGACCGCCAGTATATCAAAAACGCACTGCAAACCTGGTTAACACAATTTGATGCCATCCAGATATGGGCAGATTGTCCGGCCTGGGATTGGGTACTGTTTTGTCAACTGTTTGGTGGTGCGTTACATATCCCCGGCAATATTCATTATATGGTTGCCGATTTATCAACCGCGTTACGCCTCAAAGGCATCGACCCGGATATAAACCGCGAACAGTTTGCTGCCATGCAGCCTCATCAGGATAATCAAAAGCATAACGCCTTATGGGATGCCAGGGTACTGCAGGCCTGTTACCAAAAGCTCAAACTGGACTAACCGGCGCGTTATGAATTCTTCCCCGCCGCTGCAGCATAATTCGGGCAATTCCAGCACTCTGCTGAACCAGTTATTGCCATTACAATCTCTCGGTGTATGTCTGGAGTTTGTGCGCCATAGCCAGTGCCGTTTTCACCACAACAGCGCGGTTAATGCCTTAATCCGACGGTTAATTCGTGGCAATACAGCCGCAGAGCGGCAAATGCCTTTTGCCAATAGCGAGCTGAGCCGCTACCTGTTAATTGATGTTCCGGAAAATGGTCGGCTGGAATATCAGCCGGGTGAATTATATCATTTCTCAATTATTGCTCTGCCGGGCAGTGAAGCTTTGTTATTTCACCTGGTCAATCGTCTCAAAGCGCTGCCGGTATCACTCGCTGGTAACAACAAAAAATCGGATTTTTTCACTGACAATATCCGCCTGCATCAGCTAACCGATAATTTTACTCAGCAGGTGATTACCGATACTGAATACCTGAGCCAATACGCTGAACAGCAGCTACAAACCGAAAGTGCAATCTGGCAACAACAGCAAGATTTTTCCTGGCATTGGTTAAGCCCGGCGAAAATATTAAAAGCAAAAAATAATCAACAACGTTACAACGATGATCGTTATTGCGCCGATGCCAGTGATCTGAGTGGCGAATTATTATTTAACCGCTTGTACGATGCCTGTAACACCCTGCTACGTGAACGCCAGTTACAGGTGTTACCGCCCCGGCCACCAGCTCCGGAAATAAGCCAACAGCAACATTATTGTTTTTGGATAGACAGCCATAACAAAGATGAACAAATGGGCGGGTTATTGGGCCATCATACCATTAGCCTGCCCGCAGATACTGACAGCTTCTGGTACCAGCTGTTAATTCTGGGTCAGTACCTTGGCCTGGGGGTTAAACGCAGTTATGGCTGGGGCCGTTATTGGTTACAAACGGATGAAGGCGGCAGAACTTATCGCCGCTTGGCAGCAGCACAAAGCTTATTACCCGGATTGTTAAACGAATCCAGCTTACAACAAGCCTGGCGGGATAAAAAAACATCACCGATTAACCGCCGTTATAAATGGCAATACGAAACCCAACAACTGGAACAAGACAGCTCTTTTTATTCTGACGAATTGCCCGATTCAATCCGCCGTCGTGCCAGTCAGATTCTCGCCGGAGAGTATCAGGTACCCGGTTTATCCGGTTATCTGGTCGACAAACCCCAGGGAGGTATCCGGGCACTGGCAGTACCACCGTTTGGTGATCGTATTATTCAGCGGGCCGTAGCAACGAAGCTGGGCGCTATGTTAGACCGCCTGATGGGCGACCGCAGTTTTGGCTACCGTAAAGGATATTCACGACAAAGCGCCGCCGATCAGATTCAGCGTGCCTACCGCCAGGGAGCAGGCTGGGTATTAGATGCTGATATCGATGCATTTTTTGATCAGGTTGAACACCATCATATAGCCTGCCGGCTACAGGCATTATTTCCGGATGACCCGCTGATTTATTGGCTGATGCAATGGCTGGCAGCGCCGGTTAAATTCCAGCAAAAAACAGTACAACGTGACAAAGGCCTGCCCCAGGGGTCCCCCATTAGTCCGCTACTGGCTAATTTGATGCTGGATGATTTTGATGCCGATATGAAACGCCAGGGCTTTAATACGATCCGTTTTGCCGACGATTTTATTGTTACCTGCAAGACACAACAGCAGGCAGAAAAAGCACAGCTCGCTGCGTTAAAATCGTTAAATGAACATGGCCTGACGCTGAAAAAATCCAAAACCCGGATCACCTCTTTCGAGCGTGGTTTTCATTTTATCGGTTATTTATTCTGTAACGATCTGGTGCTGGACGTTGGTAGTGAATACAAACAAAACGACCCGCACAACGCAGCCAATAAAGATCAGACCAGCGGTTGGTTAGCTGCCTGGCAACAGCAACACCAGACGGGTTCAGAAACAGGTGCAGAAGCGACAACAGCCGCGCAAAATCCGTTACCGGTTTATAATAATCAGCAACCCTATGCCGTTGGTTTGCGTAATCAGCTCGGTAGCCTGATTA
Organism: Bacterioplanoides sp.; assembly: GCF_965219715.1. Classification (GTDB taxonomy): domain Bacteria; phylum Pseudomonadota; class Gammaproteobacteria; order Pseudomonadales; family Oceanobacteraceae; genus Bacterioplanoides. The sequence continues at coordinate 3,314,599 of NZ_OZ244785.1, read as the reverse complement.
CCATAACCGGCAAAAACTGCGTGCTCAGCAACCGCAACGAACGGCTAGTGGTTAGCCGCGAAGATGAAACCCTGATTAACGTGCCCTGGCGCGGCTTACGAGCAGTATTATTATTAGGCCAGCACCATATTACCCACCCCGCTATGTTAAAAGCACTGCAGCATCAGGTACCCATTCACCTGACCGACTTTCGGGGTCGTTATCAGGGACAGCTCAGCCATGGACAGCCGGTTAACGGCCACAAACTCTGGTTGCAACAACAAAGCGCCAGCAACAACCACTCCCTGTGCCTGCATATCAGCAAAGAAATTATTAACGCCCGGATACGCCACCAACAGGAAACCCTGCGCCAGAAAGGCTGGCCAGTGCCACCCCAATTAGGACAGGCTCTCAGCCAGCTGCAACGTGCCAGCTGCAATGAGCAGATACTGGGCCAGGAAGGACTGGCGACACGTTATTATTTTTCGACAATACAAAATCAGCTGGAACCCCAATGGCAATTTAACGAACGCAACCGTCGGCCACCCAAAGATCCGGTTAATGTGATGTTATCCCTGGGTTATACCTGCCTGCATGCCAATGTTGATGCTCTGATACAGGTTGATGGTTTATGCCCACAAATTGGTTTTTTACATCGCAGCCATGGCCGCTTCAGTGCACTGGCGGCCGATTTAATGGAACCTTTCCGCCATATTGTTGAACGCACAACGCTGACATTAATTAATACCCAACAAATAAAGGTCGGTGATTTTTCCTGGCAAGCCCGGGGTTGTATTATGGCACCCCAGGCTAAACGCCTGTTTTTAGCCAGCCTGGCTTCCCGCTTTGAAACCCAGCTAAAAGACAGGGATGGTAAAACCGGAAGCTTATGTGAACATATCAGCTGGCAAAATAACCGCCTGAAAGAGATGTTACGTGGCCAGGGTGTTTTCAAAGCCTGGCGATACCGTTAATATGTGTTTTATCTTTTAACCGGATTAAAAGATAAATGCTGCAATGTTAACGGGTTGTAGCAATCTGATGACAAAGCTCTTTAACAATCGGTCGCCATAGCCATATAAATCAAACACTTAACGTTGATTTATGGTTGTTAACTGGCAAAAAACAGTGTGTGCAGAACAGTGAATCTGCTGAGTCGCCCAAATAGCCGGGTAAGAGATTGATAAGGTTGGAAAAATAGTGTGTGCTGATTCAGCAGCACTAAGCCGCTAAGGCAGTGAGACCGAAAGTGAATGCTTTATTAATTGGAGTTGAGAGATTCAGCAGCACTAAGCCGCTAAGGCAGTGAGACTACAGGATAAATTGAGTAAGAATCGAAGGTTTCGATTCAGCAGCACTAAGCCGCTAAGGCAGTGAGACATAACTGAAGTCAGAGTTAATACTTTTTTCATTGATTCAGCAGCACTAAGCCGCTAAGGCAGTGAGACTTTTTGGTGTTTTGGAAAAATTTCATTTTGTAGATTCAGCAGCACTAAGCCGCTAAGGCAGTGAGACAATAGGTTTTACATTTGGTGGTAAGACCATAAGATTCAGCAGCACTAAGCCGCTAAGGCAGTGAGACATTCTTTCTTTTTTTGCTTCGAACTTTTTTCATGATTCAGCAGCACTAAGCCGCTAAGGCAGTGAGACGGCATAAAGCTTCCTTATTTAGAAAAATGAATGATTCAGCAGCACTAAGCCGCTAAGGCAGTGAGACCCATGGATAATGCGTGTCGGCACGGTGAATTTGATTCAGCAGCACTAAGCCGCTAAGGCAGTGAGACTAAAAGGTATCACCACGAGGGTTAGTAAGAAGGATTCAGCAGCACTAAGCCGCTAAGGCAGTGAGACTAATTTACGAAACATAGTAATTTCCTTAAAAGGATTCAGCAGCACTAAGCCGTTAAGGCAGTGAGACACAAATTTGATGTCATCTCAGGCAAAGTATCAAAGATTTAGCAGCACTAAGCCGTTAAGGCAGTTTTAAAAGCCGCTGTTTAAGGAGTTAACTATGCTGAAATATTATTTAATCTGCTTTGATATCAGCAATAACCGCAGCCGTCGCCGGGTTGCTAACCTGCTGCTGGAATATGGCGAACGTATTCAGAAGTCGGTTTTTGAAGTAGCGATAAAACGCGACAATGAATTATCTTTGTTAAGAAGTGAAATTCAGCCGTATATGGAAAACGGAGATGATCTGCGGTTTTATTTTTTACCGCCGGAAAGCCGTAAAAACAGCCAGGATTACCAGGGACGGCCATTAAAAGAATTTCCGGCCAGTATTATTATCTGAACAGATAGCAAGCAATACCTCTGCTACAGGCTTTTGCCATTGTATTACTGCGCTGAATCAAAACGTTCGGCTATTGCCCCAACAGAGCACTTTACTTTTACTCCCTATATAATTATTAATAGTCAGATTATCAGAAAGGAGATAGACATGGAGACTGACTTTTATAGCCGCCTGCGGGCTATTTACGATGGATTTAAGAAGGAAATTTCAGTACTGATACTGATTCTCGCGGTTCTGGTGGATGTTCTGCCTGATGGCCTTATTCCATCAGAAGCTGAACAGGAAATACAGATCGCCCTTATTTTCGGTTTATCGCTGATTATGATCGGCGTATTGTTCGAAATTCTTAATATGCTGCAGGAGAATTCCAACCGGGTAACAACACTGGAATTTACTGACCTTTCGACTGAAATCTACCGCCTGATCCAGAACGAACGCGAGATAAATATCCAGTATGTTGCCGTGGCCGGAATTTCCGGTTGGCCAATTCTGGCAAACTTTCTTGATGAAAATGACGCTAAAAGCCAGCTGCATAAAAAGAAAGTTAATATCGAAATTGCAGTTATTGACGAAAGTGTATTAGGCATGGTTGAAAAATCTCATGCACGTTACAGCGGTGTAACCAATACCGTCAGCGAAATTAATAAAATTAAAGATCGCATCGCTCGCAAAGGTTACAATAACGTTAATATTGAAGTGTATCAGTACAACTATATGCCAAACTTCGTTGGCTTCCTGGTAAATGATAACTACCTATTCTCTACTCTGTGTTATTGGGAAATCGAAGATGGCACAGAAGATGAATTGGTACTGCGTGGTGGTCGCCGGAATTATATTGTATACGATAAAAATGATGGCTTTGGTGGCGAATTTTATATCGCCCGTTTTAAAGGCTGGCTTAATTTTATCAAGCAAAAATACCCAAATACAGATAACCAGAATGCATATCAGACGGAAAGTCAGCAGGAAGTTATCAGTTAAGTCCATAACTGGGTAGGTTGCCAAAGAACCATTTAAAGCCGCATATCGCGGCTTTTTTTTCGCTCCGATTTCTCTATAATCAGTTTTTTATCATCACTGGTAATAGGGATATTTATGCTGCCTGAAGCCTTTACTCTGATCTGCCCGGATAATGATCTGGAAAGTCGTCATATCATCTGTAGCGCACACCAGCTGCGCAATAACAGCAACAGCCCGTTTTATCAGAAGATTCAGATTTTTGTTGGCCCCGCCAGAGAGTGGGCTATTGATCTGGATGTCTGCCCGCTAAGGGAGCTGAATCCCGATGGCAGCCTGGCAGAAGGTAAAAGTTACCGTGATATAGAAATTGCCGACAACAGCCGTTTTCTTGTGGCGGTTGAAGCATCAGCACACTGGTTCCGGCAGCATATTTTATCTCTTAATCTGCAATGGATAGATATCAAAGATAACAGCTATACCGACCAGCAAAGTGACAACTTTGATCAGCTGAGTTCATTGCACCAGTTTAATAGCCTGGTTAGCGATCAGCAGCTGGATGATTTTGCACTGAAAATAGCCATGAATGACCATCATTATTTACCTGGCTTATCCATGTTAGGCAGCAGCTATGATGAGTTGTTAACCATCCGCAAAATGGAGATGGCGGTCAGGGGCTGTATTGCATGGCAGGACACAGGCTCAGAAAATGTTGACACAGGGCTGGACTATAACCTGTTAAACCCGCAATCAGAACAGAGCTATCTGTATCAGGAGTTTATCGATAACTGGATCGAGCTGAAAAAAACAGAGAAAAAAACAGAGAAAAAAACAGAAAAAGAAAAAGAAAAAGAAAAAGAACTTTACCAGGTTAAAAATAGCATCAGGAAAAATAAAGTAATATTCCGGGAGTTTGAAGAAATTACTTTTATTCTTGCACCAGAGCGCTACCGTCCATTTTTTATAGATGCACTGCGTATACACCTGAGCAAAAAAGACTATATTGAATCAGCAGCAACCAACAAACCGCTGTTCTTTGATAACTGGATGGTATTTTATATCAAAGATGAAAACTATCCTCAGCCGTGCGACAGTGAGCCAGAAGTTCGGGAGCTCTACAATAAGGTGACTGCTGTTGAATTCTCTGGTTCCAGCCGCTATCAGAATGTATTTCATGAGATCTGTCAGTCAAACCAATATCAGACACTGTTCCAGCTGAGCTGCAATCGCGACCCCTATTCAACCTTGTTTTCTCTCGAACCCAGATACGGTAACAATGCCGCTGATTCGGCATTTCCGATATCCAATATTATTAACGATGCCCTTGCAGTTATCATGGAGCTGTCGCGGCCTGTGCGCCATTATGGCCTTAGTTGTATGCTGCCTTTGTTGCGAAACAGTGAGATAAATCCAGCCACCGAATCTGCTCACAAATATAGACCTTACAAGGAAGGTGACAATTCAGATAAAAGCTCGACTGAAACAGAGCATCAGAATAGTAATAACTTTCCAACAAATAACTATTACGAAGAAAAACAAAAAAACATTCTCAGCGAGATCAAATCAAGCTACAAAGAAATTTCTGACAAAGACAATAGAAACTGCGAATATTTATATAATAAAATATTCGATGAATACAATAACTACGCCATCAATAAAACGGGAAGCCAGTCTTTAAAACATCATGCTCTGGACGAAGCTAACTACGAATATATGGACTCTAATCTCAGAGAAAATATATTTGAACTGGAAGAGAACAAGAGTAAAAATAAAGAAATTGGTCCAATAAAAGAATTCAGACACCGTTCAGAAATCGCCTACATCGCTGAGAGAAGTTATATTGGAAAATCATCAATTACTTATAAAGTAAGAATCGATGAAGATACAGAAAAAAGTGTTGATGTGACCGCTTCCGTTAATCGCTTGAGGTTATATGAAAACTTTAATGGTGACAGAATCGCAGAAATTGGCTTTGAGCCTTTTTTTAAAAAGGGCAATAAAGAATTTCACAACAACTGGATTATTCCATTCAGCACTGAACCCGATGACCATGCACCATCGGCTGGGTTGCGATATGACCCATGTTTTGATACAGAAAAAAACAATCAAAAGTTTTTCCCCCGGGCACGATTAACAACGGATAAAGACACTTCATCCTGGTGGTATGACCTGGTATTTTCAGATTCACTCACGCTTGAGTTTCTTCAGTCAATGCAGCTGATTCATTGGCTTAAGTTTTCTGAGAAGCGACGTAACCTCTACGAAACCTTTATTCCTTATGACAAAGAGAATAAATCTTCCAGCTCCTCCGGTTCTGACAATATCATTCAATTATTATCCCATCTTTTCATTAATAAGAACAAAGAACTGCAAGCTTACTTACGGGAATCTATCAATCAATATCCGGACAACCGGATGTACGTTAATGTAAGTTATGCCCTGAGCGGTTTAACACCAGCTACCGAAGAACAACGACAAATATATGATCGCCAGTTCGCTTTAGCCCATTTTGTTGATAGCGGGACTGTCCATCAGGGGTATGCTTATGACAAACACTTTACCGAAGAGCTGATTGAACAACAAAAATACCGGCGCTGGTACGGTGCCGGTTATCAATCTGGCTATAACGATTACTGTAATGCCTATCTCGGTAGTGGCTGGTTTTTCAGTAACGTTATTGCACCAGACCACGTTCCGCAAATGTACCTGCGTATGTTAATTATGGCGATGTTTTATCACTCCGCTTTGAGGCATTTCAGTAGCGAAGTAACCAAAAAATCGGCAGCATTAAAAGGAACGGATACTTCGGCGCAACGCAAGGCATTTGATGACTTCCGTGATATTCGCCGGGACTTTATTTCATTTACCAACCGCTACTGGTTCGATCAGTTAACTCAGCAATCCCAGGGAAAGGAAATTTTTACTCTGCAGAAACAGGCTCTGGGTCTTAAGCATGAATACAATCTGATCAAAGAAGAAATGGGCTGGGCCGATGACTATATTGACTCATTGCAAAACAAATGGCGTCAGGACTCATCCGACAACCTTAACCTGATTGTAGGTGGTTTTGCTCTGTTAGCCTTATTTTTCCAGATTTTATCTTACGATAATAACGATATTGGTGGTATTAAGGTTTACTTATCAATAATGCTTACCACTATTTTAATTTTTTTTGCCACATTTCTTGATTCTGAACGAGTCGGGAAGATTAAGCGATTATTAAAAAACAACCTTTTATATGCAGTAGTTAGTGCAAATATCATACTGTTTTCCGGATTGGTATTGGTCAGTCCTTGCGAGGACTGGACACCACCATTTGAAGAAGATTCTTTAGCCAAAGAATCGCTTCATATCTGTCGGTTTGTCTCAGATGATTATGGCGATTTCAGTAATAGCGACACTGACAATAACAGCTCGGATATTGACAAGCTTGCCGGATATACATCGGAAACGAATAAAACCCATCATAGACCTTCCCCAGTACAACAACCCGAGGAAAGTCAAGATGAAGTTTCTGTCACCAATACTCATCAGTCTGCTACTGCTGAGCAGCAGTCAACTACACGCTCAGTCAGCAGCACCCAAGCCCCTGCCCGACCCGCAGCAGCCGGTACTGTTAGAACAACAAAACGATCAGTGTCCCAACCTGAGGCAACACACATGGGAGGTGGTCAGGTCAGGCTGGAAAAAGGGAAAAATAAAGGCAATGAAGAGCTGGGAGAAAGTTAAAGCCTGGCGCAACAGGCATAACAAATAGTTTTCAGAAATGGCAATCCGACAAGGTTGTCATTTCCTTGGTTTTCGGAATTTTTTTGTAGACTGGCCCTGGTTACAACAAGTCACTCAAAAGGAAACCGTTATGACTCATATTAGAGTAACTCTGTTATCAGCTCTGCTGACTACCGCTTCTGGCGCAACTGTTGCAGATGATAACAACCCGATTTACCTCAATGCGGCCATGGGAACAACCAGCTACGACAGCAACGCCGACAACACCTTTGGTTTAAAGGCCCAGGCAGGCTACGACTTATCAACAGTTGCTGCTTTTAAAGCCTTACCCGAACGCCTGAAAATCAGCGCCGAAGGCAGTTATACGATTTACGGTAAAGAATCTAAAGATTTACCTGGAAACTCGGAACTATCCACTACCTTACATGGTATCGGTGTCGGCGCACGCCTTGGCTACCAGCTGACGAGTAATACTACTGTCTATGGCATTTCTGGCATGGAGCTTATGCGAAGTGAAGCCAAACTGGAAGTAAATGGAAAAGAAGTATCTTCTGCTAAGAGTGATATTAAAAACAACATATATTTTGGCGCTGGAGCTCAGTATGTTCTTGATAACTTCAAAGGCAGTGATGTAGCTATTGCCGCCGAGTATAAGCTTGTCGATAACATCAGCTTCCTCAGTGCCGGAATTTCGTTCGGCTATTGAAAAATAGTTTAAAAAATAAACTTAATCTAACTCTACGCTTTGCACCACTTGTTCTGAGTGGTGCATTTATTGATATTACCTCAGGTGCTGTTATGAAGCTTTTCAGCGAACCTAAAAGGACTCTGGTTGTCAGCTCTGAGCGGATGCCCGGTGCCATTCTTTCCAGTTTGTATTCTGCCGCAATGATGCCAGAGCCTTTTATTCCAAACTGTATTTTTTTACATAGTTCTTACTGTCAGAATGAAACAGTAAGAAATGCCAAATCCCTGCCGCACTGGAATCCCCTTTGTACGCAGCTGGGGTTAAATACTAATAACATAATGTTTGAGTATATTGACTGTAAAAATCCGGACATATGGGTTGCAGATTTTTTGAAAGAACAGTGTCGTAACCCTGCCAATCACTTGTTATGGGTTGTAGATAAAAGTTATGAAAGAATACTACCAGAATTAAGCCAATTATTTTCTATATTCTCTTCTCCCGGAGATTCTTTGTGTCGATTGATAATTGACAAAAAATATGATAACCATAAAGAGTTTTATTATCCAGGACAGAGGGACCCGCTTTCGGTCGATAGACAACGTCAGTTTTCTTCTGCCTCAGTTAAGCTGGAGAATATTCCATTTATAAGACTTAATGCTGCTACAATGGCAAGCGGAAAAATTACTAATGATATATTATCTCAAACAGGAAAATTACTGTCACCACAGATTCTAACCATTTATCCAGATAGACAAAATATTCAGGTTGGGCCACACATTATAAAAATGTCTCCCTTACTATTTGCCTTTTACTTCTGGATGGTTCGTTTAAGAAAAAGATCTGGTAATACATTCACTCCTGATGCCGGGTTTATCAGCTACGATGATCAAGGTAGGTCCACCGAGTTTTTAAATATATACCGGCAATACTGTGATGAGCTTTCTTCACATTACGAAAAAACTGAAAATGCTCTGGCTTCCGGCTTTCCCAAAGATTACTTTTTCGAAAAGGTATCCCTGATCAAACGAACTTTTAATGAAGTACTGGGAGACATAGCCGATGCCTATGTTATTCATAGCATCGGCAAGCGCCACCACACACGGTATGGTATCCACCTCCCTCCTCACCTGATCCAGTTTATAAGTGGCGATCCAGACGTCTGACAAGGTTGTCTTTCTCTCTATAATGTTTATTTATCGCTAACCTGGTCATAAATACTCTCCAATGGAGATCGTTATGATTCAAACATTTAACTCAAATAGCTTGCTGCTTGGTACAAATAACAACAAGGTTCTATACGCTCCGGGTGAAGCCCATTTAATGACCATAGGCCATACTGGATCGGGAAAGGGAGTTAATGCATTAATTCCGAATCTGCTTAATTACGCAGGGTCAATAATTTGTATTGATATCAAGGGAGAAGCGGCACAATTAACAGCCGATTACAGACGATCGATTGGTCAGGATGTATATGTGATAGATCCTTTTGACATCACTGGCACAGGGTCGCAGCAGGGCCTGGATCCGTTACAGATTCTCAACCACGGGCATGATGGTAAATCCTATAATGGTTCGGAACTGCCTATAGCTCAAAGTACCTTACTTGCAGAAGCAATCATTGGCCGGAAAGCCAGCAAAGATCCATTTTGGGATTTGAGTGCGGAGCAGCTGGTATCAGCTCTGATTTTGTTTATTGCTTTTGAGTGTCCACCACCGTTACGTAATATTAACGAGCTTTGTTTTCTAATGAACGAGCTGCGTAGTAACCCCAACGAACTCTTTGCCCGCTTCCAGACCTCAGGCAAAGCCGGGATAAGGAATCTGGAAAGCAGTTTTAAAATGGAAAGCCGGGTTTTTTCTTCTGTTGTGGCTACCGCTCAATCACGTATTGCTCCGCTAGCCTGTAGAGAGGCCGCCAGAGCTTTAAATAATTATCAGTCGTTTGATCTGAGTGCACTGACTGATAACCGGCCAGTATCCTTATATCTTGTGATGCCACCAGACATGCTTAATTATCAGGCACCAGTATTAAGACTATGGATAGCGACAATCTTCAGAGCAATATTTCAACGTAAAGCCCGCCCAGAGCTGCCTACAATCTTCTTTCTTGATGAGATAGCCCAACTTGGCCCTATCGATTCGTTACGCTAGGCAATCACCTTGATGCGGGGTTAAGGTTTACAAACCTGGAGTTTCTGGCAAGACCTATCTCAGCTACAACATCTCTACAAAGATGATTGGCCGACACTGGTAAACAACAGCCAGGTTCTGCAACTATTCGGGGCACCTACAAGGTTGGCCGCAGATGCAGCTATATCACTGCTCACCAACATGTCTTATCAAGAACTGCTCGAGTTACCCCCTCACGAACAGGTAATTCTTCTAAACGGACAAACATTGGTCAACAATAAAATCAATTACCTCACCACTCCCCTGCTATCTGAACGGTGCAAACCATCACTCAGACGTCGGGGCCAACTTCCAGACAATACAAATTGCTTGCTTAGGGTTTATTGAAAATCAGCTTTTTTGTACCTTCGATTTATTAACAAGAAATATCCTGACCAACAAACCGGTTTCGGCCAGCGGCTTTCGCGCCATACAACATCTGATCGGCACAGGATAATAACTGCTCTTTTTCGTCAGTGGTTTCTGGCAAACAGGTAGCCAAGCCAACCGACACGGTGACATGATCCGCCACATCGGACTTGTTATGTCTCAGATTAAGTTCGGTAATGGCCCGCAACACCCGCTCGGCCATAATTTCCGCGTGTTCGTAATCGCTGTTGCCCAACACCAGAATAAATTCTTCGCCGCCGTAACGGGCACATAAATCCCCCGGGCGACGAGCCAGCTTTTGCAGACAACGGGCAACATCTTTCAGGCAAGAGTCACCTGCCAGATGACCATAAGCATCGTTGTATTGTTTAAAGTAATCGATATCGATTAAAAGAATAGAAACCGGCAATTTAAGCCGGGCGCAGCGACGCCACTCCATCAGCAGAAACTGCTCAAGGTAGCGACGGTTGGCAATATTGGTCAGGCCGTCCATGCGCGCCTGTGCCAGCAATGCCTCTTCGGTTGAGCGCCGCTCGGTAATATTGGTGTGGGAGATCACAAAATAGCGCAGGCCAGCAACCTCGAAACCACGCACGTACATTTTGAACCAGCGACGCTCATCGTCGCTGTGGCAGGGGTATTCGAAGGAGAAACATTCTTTGCTACCCGACACCACTTCCAGAATGCCGCTGAGTGCAACATGTGCAAAGCCATCCCCCTGCTCCGCTGCCGCTTTGGAATTGTCGAGGTAGTTTTTACCAATCCAGTAATTGGCGCGTGACGCCGCGCCATTGTTGGCCGCAAATGAAACCCAGGGCTGATTAACGTAAACGATTTCGCCCTGTGGATTAATCACACACAGAGTATCAGGAACATGATCGAGAAGTGCCCCAAGACAGTCGAGGCTGTGCTGAAATTGTGCCTCCATCATCTGGTCTCCATGGCAGCTTAGCGATTCGGTTCCTGCTGTTATCCGTCTTTTCCTACAGCCAGACAAAAAGGAACAGTGAAATCCAATATAAGCCACATCTTACGCAGAAAAAATCCGACAAAATAGTGTCATAAAGTTACAGCGTGTTCAGAGACTCTTATGCTTAACCTCGATTTCAGCCAGCGTGTGGTTATTAACAGCAACGACATGGAGTGGTCACAAAGCCCGATGCCCGGCGTATTACGTAAACGTCTGGCGCGCGAAGAGGCAGAACGCGGTCATGCCACCAGCATTGTGAAATATATGCCGGGCTCAAGTTTTAACGCCCACCCGCACCCGCTTGGGGAAGAAATCTTTGTATTAGAGGGTGTGTTTTCTGATGAAAGCGGCGACTACCCGGCAGGCAGTTATATCCGTAACCCGGAAGGTTTTATCCACGCGCCATTCAGCAAAGATGGCTGTACCATTTTTGTGAAGTTACATCAGTTCCAGCCAGACGATACTCAGCAGGTACGCGTTGATACTCACAATGCGGAATTTCTGCCGGGAATGGGTGGCTTAAAGGTATTACCACTGCATGAGCATAATGGTGAATCGACCGCTCTGGTATTCTGGCCAGCCGGTGAAAAATTCCAGCCACATACCCATTTGGGTGGTGAAGAAATTCTGGTGATTTCCGGTGAATTTATTGATGAACACGGTCGCTATCCGGCAGGTAGCTGGTTGCGCAGCCCACATCTGAGCAAACACTTCCCCTACGTCGAGCAGGATACGTTAATTCTGGTGAAGGTTGGTCACCTGCCCGACTGATACAACGAATATCATTTTCGCCCAATCAACAGCGGCTTTTGTCGGCGCTGGCACGGGCGTAGTGAAACCAGAACGCCTTGCTCTGTGAGTACAGCATCGGCGCCTGAATCGCATGTACCTGACCAAAATTCCCCTGACAGCCCGACCAGCGTTGATAACCCGTTTTCAGCGTGGCGGGAATTTCAAACTCCTGCTCCATCTCATAGCCGTACCAGGCCAGCCAGACTTCATCGCTGGTTAACGGCTGGCGCGCCAGCGACGCCGGGAAACGCGTCAGGCCAATGGTCGCCTGTGGATAAGCGAGCTTGAGGTTACCGGTATCAACATCATAACGGGTCAGAATCTGTGCCTCGCTGAAGTCGACCTTACGCTCCGCCAGTGTTTCAATAACCGCCTGATAAGGGTAATTCACCCGATAGAATTTATTCAGCTTGTCCGCCTGCATCACCCGGGCAGCCACAACAGTGAGGCTGGCAAGCGCAGCCAGAGTAATGGCAGCAAACCACAGTTTTTGATAATTCAGGCGCCGCTGAGTTAACACCAGACCAAACCACACCGGAATTAACACCAGAAACGGCAGTAGCCAGGCTTCCCTGAAATGACGAGCACCGGCAAAAACCAACAGCAACAGACCAACCAAAATGGCCAGCAATAAATGCTGTAACCAGTGTCGCTGCCATAGGGATTCCTTTGCCACAGGCGTGCTGGCAAAGCGGTATAACAACCCGGCGACAATCATAAACAACCAGAGTGAGTTAAAAATACGCTGCTGCAGCTGATCGAGACCCATAAGAATACCGGCATCCTGATGGCGCCCTGCCATTTTATTCAGGGTGGGGGCCACCTCGGTATCCCAATGAACAATCACAGCGATCACATGAGGCAGAAAAATCGCCAGCGCAATCAGAACACTCAGCCATAAGCGGCGATCCCGCAGCAGTGGCTGCAGTCGGGTAGAAAACGCGGCAGTCGCTAACACCAGCAGCAGAAACATCGCAATGTTGTGCTTCGATAACAGTGCTAAGCCAATCACCAAACCCAGGGTTGTGTAACGCGCTGTGGATGGTTTTTCCTGCAACGACAATACCGACGCAACCACCATCAAGGTTGATAGCGTTGCCATTAATGTGTGGGTCAGATCCTGATGAGGCTGCACCGCCAATGGCGGAATAAACAACACACAGCCAGAGGCGATAAATGCGGTAATACGCTGTTTGCCGATGCGATAAACCAGCAGAAATACCAGCGCATGAATAGCCGCCAGCGTCAGATTATTAAGCACCACCACGGCCAGCAGATTGGTACCTAATAGCGCAAAGAAGGCTTGTTGCAGCCAGGTGTATAACGGCGGTTGAGCGTTGTAGCTGATCAGCAAAAACTCGCTCATATGAACCTGTTCCGCTTCGTCCCAGGTCAGGGTTGGCGACAGCCATAGACGAATCAATGTGTGCAGTAAGAAATATCCCAGCAGTAATTGCAGATAGATACTGACGGGACGAATGCTGAGCTTCAGTGGTGAGTAGCCGGGGCTGTAGGGACGATCCATGCTCCCTCCGAATTTACGAAGATCTGAACGACAGGTTTTTAACTATAGTGCATCGGTTTGATTGCAAAGAGATGAAAGTTTTCAGCCACCTGCAGCAGGACCAAAAGCGGCTCTCCTTGTCCGCTATTACATTGATATTCAGTTAGCCGGACATTCAATTAGCCAGTCAAATAAGTGCCCGTACCGACAGCAATTAACTGACCTTCTTCGTTGTGGAATTCCATACGGGTTACGGCAACTTTATTACCGATACGCAGCAAGGTTGCGCTGGCGACAAATTCTTTGCCTTTACCCGGGTGTAAGAAGTCGACCCGCATATCGATGGTGCCCAGTTTGGATAGTTGCTGAGGGCGCTGTTCCTTTGGAATCTCGTGACGATTCATCCGTTGCCAGGTTGCAATCAATGCCATGGCGCCGCCGGTTACGTCCAGTGCCGTGGAAATAGCGCCACCATGCAGAATGCCCTGCAGCCAGTTGCCGACCAGATCATCTTTCATGCTCATGGTGAATTCACAACGATCGTTGCTCAGTAGCTTAGGCTTCAGCCCGAGTAACTTGTTAAACGGAATCTGATCGAGAAAGTTCATCGTCAGATTCAACTCCGTTTTGGTAAACCCTTCTGCCTGTACTTCATCACGCTGGCTGTGGTCAGTCATATTCTCACCTTGTACCTTCACTTGTTTTACATCGAGCCGCTACGCGTTTGCGTATACCAATGGGATGTCACCAGCGACTCAGCTGTTGTCGTTTATTATTGTTTCCGACGGCCTGCATTGTCATATAGCCATCGGCCGCGAGTAAATTGCCGATGCGACGCCGGGGCCTGTCCAATTCGCTCAGTCGTCGGTGCAAAACCGTCAGCTCTGATCCTGATCACGTCTTGCTCAAGTCTCAGGCGAACATCTCTGGCTGGCATAAAACTGTAACATTGGTGTCATAAAGTAACCGACCTAACCATTCTTTGCGGTATATCAGGCTCTAGTCCACGAACTCAATTATGATCAATAGAGTTAGCAGGCCCTTAGAGCTACAATCGGCATACTTATCAGTTCATACCTCCGGAGAGATTCCATGGCTTTTAGCGATGCCCAACGCATGTTCCCTGAGACCCGTATGCGCCGTATGCGCCGCGACGATTTTTCTCGTCGTTTAATGCGTGAGACTCAGCTGACAGTCGATAGCCTGATTTACCCAATGTTCGTATTGGAAGGCCATCAGGAACGTGAAGCGATTCCATCAATGCCGGGCATTGAGCGTTTATCCATCGACCTGATGGTTGAGGAAGTTCGCCACCTGGCCAAACTGGGCATTCCCGCAGTTGCACTGTTCCCGGTTACTCCGTTAGAAGCAAAATCGGAGCTGGCGGAAGAAGCCTTTAACCCGAATGGTCTGGCACAACGTGCCGTCCGTGCGATTAAAGATGCGGTACCGGAAATGGGTGTGATGACTGACGTCGCGCTCGATCCGTTCACCACTCACGGTCAGGACGGCATTATCGACGCCGAAGGTTATGTATTAAACGATCGCACCGTCGACACTCTGGTGCAGCAGGCGTTATCCCATGCGGATGCCGGTGCCGATATCGTTGCACCATCCGACATGATGGATGGCCGTATTGGTGATATCCGTGATGCGCTGGAAGAAGAAGCCTTTGTGAACACCCGCATTATGGCGTATTCAGCGAAATACGCGTCGGCTTATTACGGCCCGTTCCGTGATGCTGTGGGTTCGGCCGCTAACTTAGGTAAGGCGGACAAAAAGACCTATCAGATGGATCCGGCGAACAGCGATGAAGCGCTGCATGAAGTTGCTCTGGATTTATCCGAAGGCGCAGACATGGTGATGGTAAAACCGGGTATGCCGTACCTGGATATCGTGCGCCGGATTAAAGACGAATTAAAAGCACCAACTTTTGTGTACCAGGTAAGCGGTGAATACGCCATGCACAAAGCGGCGGCACAAAATGGTTGGTTAGATGATGAAGCTGTGATGCATGAGTCGCTGCTGAGCATTAAGCGTGCGGGGGCCGATGGCATCCTGACGTATTACGCTAAGCAGTATGCGGAGTGGCTGAATCGATAAACTTTAAACACTGTGTGCTTTATTCATCGGAATTATTTTTCCCCACCGCATCAGTGCGACGTCCCTGTCGCTTGATGCTAGCGGGACATCCTGTCCCTGTTCAGAAAAACAATTCTGATAACTAAAGCACTGGTGCCGAATACATCAGATTTAGCGAAATAACGAATCAGGTAAGCTTTAAATAGCAGTGATATGGATATCACGTTCGCCCGGCAGGGCCAGGGATGGCCCTTCGGGGCGGCGGCTTAAAGCTTACCTGATTTGTTATAAGCGAAAGGGAAAAACGAATGAGCGAAGCAGAAGTAACGGAAACACCCATCGATTTACACAGCAGCGAATATTATATTAATCGTGAACTCAGCCACCTGCAGTTTAATATTCGTGTTTTGGAACAGGCGCTGGACGAAAGCCACCCGTTACTCGATCGTTTATTTTTCCTGTGTATTTTCAGCAAAAACCTCGACGAATTTTATGAAGTTCGGGTTGCTAACTTAACCCAGCAATTAGCCTTCCGCCGTGAGCAAGCGGGTGCCGATGGCATGCACCCACAACAGGTTCTGGATGAAATTCACGAGCTGTGCAGCCAGACGGTTGAGCGTCAGTACGACATTCTTAACGATACCTTATTGCCTGCGTTAGAGCGGGAAAATATTCGCTTCCTGCGTCGTGCCGATTGGAACGAAGAACAGCGTGAATGGATTCGTGCGTATTTCGAGAAAAGCGTACAACCGCTAGTCAGCCCGATTGGTCTGGACCCATCTCATCCGTTCCCTCGTCTGGTTAATAAAAGCCTGAACTTTATTGTTGCGCTCGACGGTAAAGATGCTTTTGGTCGTGAAACCGGTCTGGCAATTATTCCGGCACCACGTTCGTTACCGCGAATTATTCGTCTGCCAGATGAGTTGTGTCCAAACGGTACACGGAAAGGTGATAACTTTATTTTCCTGTCGTCGGTGATTCATGAATACGCCGATGAGTTATTCCCGGGCATGTCGATTAACGGCTGTTACCAGTTCCGTGTAACCCGTAATGCCGACTTAGAAATCGACCATGATGATACTGCCGATTTAGCATCCGCGCTGGAAGACGAACTCCACTCGCGTAACTTCGGCGAAGAAATGCGTTTGGAAGTGGCGGATAACTGCCCGGACGAATTGGTTAACTTCCTGCTGACTCAGTTTAATCTGGATGAAAACGACCTGTTTAAAGTAAACGGTCCGGTCAACCTGTCACGTATGATGGAAGCGATTTTCCAGATTAATCGCCCGGATCTGCAATACGCGCCATTCACTCCAGGCTTGCCAAAAAATATTAATTTCAAAAAAAGCATCTTAGAAAGTATCCGAGAAAAAGATGCGTTGATGCTGCACCCGTTTGAGTCTTTTACTCCGGTTGTGGATATGTTGCGTGAAGCAGCAAAAGATCCTGCAGTGCGGGCAATTAAACAGACTCTGTACCGTACCGGTGCCAAATCAGAAATCGTTAATGCTCTGGTAGACGCTGCCCGTAACGGTAAAGAAGTGACCGTAGTAATTGAGCTGCGTGCCCGCTTCGACGAAGAAGATAACCTCTATCTGGCTAACCGCTTACAGGAAGCAGGAGCAGTCGTTGTATATGGCGTGGTGGGATATAAAACCCACGCCAAAGTGATGCTGATTGTGCGCAAAGAAGGTGATAAGTTTAAGCGTTATGTCCATCTCGGCACCGGCAACTACCACGCCGGTAACGCCCGGGTTTATACCGACTACAGCTTTATGACCTGTGATGACTCCATCGGTGAAGACGTGCATAAAGTCTTTATGCAGTTAACCGGTATGGGCGAAGCGTTACGTATTAAAAAATTATTCCACGCGCCATTTACCCTGCATAAAAAAATGATCGAACTGATCGATCGTGAACGTGCCCATGCCGAAGCGGGGAAGCCTGCATTAATTCGCATGAAAGCCAATGGCTTAACCGAACCCAAGTTAATTCGTGCGTTATATAAAGCCTCTCAGGCCGGTGTTAAAATCGATTTAATTATTCGTGGCATGTGTTGTTTACGCCCGGGCATTCCCGGCGTATCTGAAAACATCAACGTACGTTCGATTATTGGCCGCTTCCTGGAGCACACCCGGGTGTATTATTTCCAGAATAATGGCAAAGATGAAATATACGCCGCCAGTGCCGACCTGATGGAACGCAATTTATTAAATCGGGTGGAAACCTGTTTCCCGATTGAAGCCAATAAATTAAAAGAACGTATGAAGCGCGAACTGGAAGCCTACACACTGGATAACTGCCAAGCATGGGTTTTACAAAGTGACGGTCGTTATTTACGTCAACAACCAACCGACGGAGAAGAACTGATTAAAGCCCAGGCGATTATGCTGGAGAATCTGGCCACCTCCGCCTGATCACAACCGCCAGTTCTTTTGATCTGTGTCAGCCAATTATCGGTTCAACTGAACCTTTGGCTGACAATCCTCCCCTTTCCTTATCGGCCCCATTACGGCTACCATCGATTCCTCTAAAATCATGGAAGGTTCGACGCGAGCAGTATTATGAGCTTCAGTTCTATTGATAAAAACATAACCGATCAGTTAACCGAGCGCTGGCAGGCTGTCATTAATATGATTGCCCGGCATTATGATGTGCCCTCTTGTCTGGTGATGAAACTGGAAGACGACAACATCAAGGTGCACCTCTCCAGTGTAAACAACGGTAATGACAATCCCTACCAACCGGGCGACGCCGAACACTTTGATGATTCTGGTTTGTACTGCGAGCGCGTAATAAAAACGCAGAAGCCATTGCAGGTTATTAATGCTCTAACCGACCCAGAGTGGGACCACAACCCGGACATCAAACTGGGCATGATTTCTTATCTGGGTGTACCACTGAATTGGCCAGACCAATCTCCGTTTGGCACCTTATGTGTGCTGGATAAAAAAGAGCGGGAGTTTCCCGAAGAATTTCGTAATTTATTAGACCGGCTCAGTAATATTTTTGAACTGGAACTGAGCCTGGCCTATGAAGTTGAGCAACGTAAAAAAGCCGAAGCAGAATTACGTGCAGCTCAGGAAAAACTACTGAGCACCCGCGAGCTGGAACACTTCTCGCTGATCTCCCAGGGCGTCAGTCACGAATTAGGTACGCCGATTGGCAGTTGTGTCACGGTCGTCAGCCACCTCGACGATATTTGCCAGCAAGCATTACAACAAGAAAACCCGACCGTCGACGGGCTGAAAGCCAGCCTGACTGATATCCACAGTTGCAGCAAAATGTTGTCGGCAGAACTGGGGCGTTCTTCGCGTCTGCTGAATACCCTGAAACAAGCGGCTCAAAGCAGTGGCTTACCTCACCAGAACGTCGAGATTGATTTAGCTTTATGTGTCGACGACGCCTGGAGTTTTTTCAGTGACAGCGAGCGTCAGAGCATCGTATTAAAACAATTGATTCTGCTGCCGCAGCCCATTCTGGCGAACTATGTGGCACTGGTTGATATCTTTAAGCAGCTTTTCCGCAATGCCATCGACCATGGTTTTCATTTCTGTGAGAAACCGGAACTGACGATAAAAGCCCGGCCGGCTGGCGACCAGGTTGTGATTGAAATCGAAGACAATGGTTGTGGTATGTCGGAGGATATTCGCCAGGCTGCACTCAAGCCATTTTTCAGCTCTGATCGACGCCATGGCAAGGTAGGACTGGGCCTGAATTATGTGAACAATCTGGTGACCAATACCCTGAAAGGCAAAATGGAAATCGGGCCGCTGAAGCCAGGAACCTGCATCCGCTTAACCATTCCGAAAACGCCACCGGCGACCTGAAGGTTTACTTAAACACCACGGTTTTCATGCCATCAAGAAATACCCGCTGCTCACAATGAAGCTGCACTGCCCGGGCCAGCGCCCGGGTTTCGGTATCACGCCCGGTCGCCACCAGCATTTTTGGCGTATAGGTATGATCCACATCCTGCACTGCCTGACTGATAATCGGCCCTTCATCCAGATCCGAGGTGACGTAATGCGCTGTTGCGCCAATCAACTTCACTCCGCGATCATGGGCCTGATGATACGGCTTTGCCCCTTTGAATCCAGGCAGGAAGGAATGGTGAATATTAATAATCTGCCCCGGCAACCGACGACAGAAATCATCCGTTAATACCTGCATATAGCGGGCAAGCACAATCAGCTCGGCATTGGTGTTAAGCCATAATTG
Organism: Bacterioplanoides sp.; assembly: GCF_965219715.1. Lineage (GTDB taxonomy): Bacteria > Pseudomonadota > Gammaproteobacteria > Pseudomonadales > Oceanobacteraceae > Bacterioplanoides. The sequence goes on along the minus strand of NZ_OZ244785.1, from coordinate 3,294,825 downwards.
CCACAGTTTATTTTCTTGTTCGCTTTTATTTTCCGGAGTAATCGGAAGATAGATATACGGCAGCCCTTCCGATTCACAGCGGCTGCGTAAGTCCGGATGATTCGACACCACCGCCATCACATCCATATTTAATTCACCTTTGCGCAACCGATACAACAGATCTTCCAGACAGTGATCCGACTTACTCACCATAATAATGGTGCGTACCTTCTGCTCCGCAGGTTGCATCAGCCACTGCATGGCGTAACTCTGTGCGATGGCTTCAAATCCGGCTATCAGGTCCTCTGCGCGGGTATCACCTGCATTGAATAAGAAGCGCACTCGCATAAACAGCCGCCCGCCTTCCACATCATCAAACTGATGAGTTTCGGCGATATAACAACCTTGTGCCGCCAGATACTGGCTGACGGCTGCAACGATGCCGCTGGCGGTATCACAGGTTGCCTTTAACAGATATTCCTGCTGCCCAGACGTTAACTCCGCCATAACACCTACCTCATTTTGTTTGCCCTGATCATTAATATAGCCAATTACGGCCGGCCGGAACTTATGCATTAGCCTGACATCAGATAACTATGAAAAAGTTATCCTGGTTTTCCGTCCCGTTAATTCTGACTCTGATTGTTGGCTATTGGTTCATTGCCGGCAGGGTTGGCTCAGCTTATGCCGAGCCCTTGTCACAACCATTACCGGAGTTCAGCCAAACCGGCGAAGATGCGTGGCTGAATTCTCCGCCGCTGACCAAAAGTGATCTTGAGGGAAAGGTGCTGTTAATCGATATCTGGACGCTGGCGTGCTGGAATTGCTATCGCAGCTTTCCCTGGCTTCACAGTGTTGAAGAGCAGTTTGCCGGGCAGGATTTTCAGGTAGTGGGGATTCACTCACCGGAGTTCGAATACGAGCACAATCGCGCCAATGTCGAAAAGGCGATTGCTAAATATAAGCTGCAACACCCGGTGATGATGGACAACGATTTTGCCTTCTGGCGAGCGCTGAATAACCAGTATTGGCCAACCTTTTATCTGGTCGATAAACAGGGCAATTTGCGATATCGCTTTATTGGTGAAACGCATCAGGGAGATGCCAGAGCGGCCAAAATTGAGCTGCTAATTAAAGAGTTATTAAAAGAATGAGCTGAAAACGAAAGTTTCACGCTGTGCAAAAGCTGAAATCACTATTCAATTCCTGAAATCAGCTCATCACACGCCACAACTGGCCTGTGGCGTCATAAGAACAAAGGTTGACCTTCTTTATAGTTCTGTACGTTGGTACAAAAATATAAAAACAAGGAAAACACATGTTCAGATCAGGCAAGCCCTTGTTGGCGTTTTCACTACCGCTACTGTTTGCTCCCACCACGTGGGCCATGAGTGAAACGCCACAACCCGTGGTAACAACACCGCCATCGCAGTCTGCAGATCAATCTGCCAACCAGCCCGGTGGCCAGAACGCTCATGTTTTGCCGGCAGCGACTGCGGCAGTAAAACAATTATCAGTGCGCGGTAAAAATTACCAAGGCCAGAACGACAAGGTTTATATCGATGGCCTTGGCCGTGAAGTCAGCCTGCGCGGCTTTAATGTTTCCGGTGAAGTAAAACTGGCGGAATACGGTTTTCAGCCGTTTGCTAATGTAAACGACGCTAAAGCCAGCTTCGATATTCTCGGCAAACAAACCGGTAGCAATATGGTGCGCTATACGGTGGCCTGGGAAGGTATTCATACCGGCCCGAACACCATCGACTACAGCTACCTCGACAATGCCATCGCTTATATGAAAGAAGCGATTCGTAACGGCATTTATGTACTGGTGGATTACCACTCGGATTTATACAGTCGTCATACCTTCAAGTTTGATTCCAAAGATACCGGTAACGGCGCTCCGGCGTGGGCGGTTCATCCGGTGAATGGCAAAGACGATTGTGGTCTGCCATGTGATATCACATGGTCGGCTCACAAACTGTCTGACAGCGCTGTGCGTAATGCCATGAAGTCGTTCTGGTATGACCACTGGATTATGGATAAAGATCTAGCGGCAGCGGAGCTTTATCTGCCTGCCAGTAACACCTGTGCCGATATTCAGGGCGGCAATGCCTCGAACTCCACTACCGTTTTATCCTGGCAATGTAACAGCCAGCCACACCAGCAATGGCTGTATAGGCAGGACGGCACCCTGCATTCGGTTAAGAACCAGAATCAGTGTTTAGATGTAGCCGGAGCACGCACGGGTAACGGTACCGATATTCAGGTTTACAGCTGTAATGGCTCGAAAGCCCAGCAGTTTATTCTCGATAAAAAAGGTCGTTTACACAGTGCACTGGATTTCAACAAGTGTATTGCTGACAACAGTGGCAACCTGAAATTAGCGGAATGTTCACATACCGATTCAGCGACTACACAAGCGCAACAATTCCGCCTGCGTAGTATTGTTGATAACTCAGATCTGGGCGCCAATCTGACTTATGCTCAGTCTGCATTTGTCTGGCAGATTGGCCAGGTGGCCAAATACATCAAAGCCAATATGAGCGCAGACGAGTTCGCTCACGTATTAGGTTTTGAGCCATTAAACGAGCCGTTTGATGGTGGTGTTGGTGCCATGAGCTTTAAAGAGTTCGATAACCAGTTGTTATGGCCATTCTATGAGCGTGTTCGTGCTGAACTGGATACTCAGGGCGTGAATAACAAACCTGTGTACGCAGAGCCGATGGTGTTCTGGAGTTCTATTGCCGGTATAACCGCACCAGCAACCGGTGGTCATCACCTCGACTACAAACCGGGTGATGGTTTTGTTTTCACTCCACACTTTTATGACCAGGCACGTATGGGTATCGAAGATTTATCGGTTGCTCGCAACGGTGCACATTTCCCGAACCTGGATCTGATTCGTGATGAAGCACGTTTCTTAGGGTTAACCACCTTCCTGTCGGAATTTGGTATGTGGTTAGAAGGTAACGGACATACCGATACCGAACGTGTTGTTAACGGTACCTATCAGGGCATGGAATCGTCAGACAGAACGTCAGGAAAAGATCGCTACGTTGATTTCTACACCCCACTAATCAGCGGTGCACAGTGGCAATGGGATTATTACTACGATAATCACAACGAGCTGCAAAACGGCAACCCAGCGAAATTAAAAACCGAAGACGATGCCTGGAACGGTGAAAACTTCTCGGTCATTAATAACTATGGTCAGGGTTATAACGTTAAAGCCAACCTGGTTGAACGTGCTTACCCACGTGCGGTTCAGGGTGAAGTGATGCACTTTGCTTATGAAGGTCTGGTGCCGGATCGTGCCAACAGCGTGATGTCTTATCACTCGATTCGTGCCTCTCTGGCAAACCAATTTAACGATCGCGAATTCCTGCGTAATAACAAGTTTGCTTTCCTGGCATGGCGTGGCCGTACCAGTGACGCACCGACTGAGATTTATGTACCGCGCCATATGGATGCAGCGCAGTTAACGGTAATCACTGAAAAAGGCGTATTTAAAAACCTGACGGTTAACGCAGCATTAACTCAGGCCAATAACGAAGTGGCGTTAATTTCTGATCCGAATAAACAGTCCGGCAGTGGCCATGTGGTACTGGTTTGGGATGATGCTGACAGCGGTGAAACCGCCCAGAGTTATCACTTCGCACTGGTAATCGACGGTAACGCCGGGTTATCTGACGCTCAGTTAAATACGCTGCAACAAGCGGTAACTCAAAGTGTAAATAACGAGAAGAGCCCTGTGTATCTGGTTAACTCTATGACCCACGGTGGTTATCCGGGTGATAAGGGCGCTTCAAGCAAAACCGGCGAAGGCTGGATGACGCTGACTAATCAGGGTTCTGGTAAATGTTTAGACGTTGCCGGTGGCCGGATTTTCAATGGCACCAATGTACAGAGCTACCAGTGTAATGGTTCTGGTGCACAACGTTGGTTCTATGAAAAGTCGACCGGCTTCCTGCGTTCCGGCGTTAACTGGGATCGTTGTTTAGATAACGGTGGTCAGAATCATAACGGCGGCAAAGTGGTTATCTGGACCTGCCAGCAAAACAACAATATGCGTTGGGATTTAGTGGGCAATACCATCCGTCCGCGTACTAACCATAATGTTGCAGTAGACGCTTATGGCACAGGCGATAGCTCAAACGTCGGTATGTCAGCTGTGGATAATAATGATGCGATGCAGAAGTGGACATTTAACCATTAAGGTTTAACCCCACTCTCAGCAAAATGCAGATATAAGAAAACCGGGAACTTATCCCGGTTTTTTTATTGGCTTAAATCAGTGATTAATCACGCGCATTAATATACGCTTGCTCACTCACCTCATGATAAGCCTTAACCTGCTCGCGATAGTTCTTAAACGACTCGTAAACTTTTTTGGTCAACTCATCGCTGGCAGACACTTCAGTTACCACTTCATCCGACAGAACTTTTAACTTGTTCAGTACATCCTGTGGGAAAGCACGAACATCTACGCCGTGTTTTTCTTTTAACTCAACCAGTGCTGCGTGGTTGCGGGTGGTGTATTCATTCAGCATGTCCTGATTAATCGCCTGAGCGGCAACACGTACGATAGCCTGAAGATCTTTAGGCAGCCTCTCAAATGCAGGCTTGTTAATGGTGAATTCCATCATGGAACCTGGCTCATGCCAGCCCGGGTAGTAGTAGTGTTTCGCTACTTTATACAGACCGAAGGCTAAATCGTTATACGGGCCAACCCACTCAGTTGCATCAATGGCACCAGTTTGCAGCGAAGTAAAGATTTCACCACCCGGCAGAGTTACCGGAGTACCACCGGCACGTTTTAATACTTCACCACCTAAACCCGGGATACGCATTTTCAGACCTTTCAGGTCGTCAACGCTGTTAATTTCTTTATTAAACCAGCCACCCATTTGTACACCGGTATTACCACCTGGCATTGGCAGGATATTAAACGGCGCGTAAACTTCTTCCCACAGCTGCTGACCACCACCGTACTGAATCCAGCCGTGCATTTCCTGGGCAGTTAAACCAAATGGAACCGAAGTGAAAAACTGCGACGCCGGTGTTTTACCTTTCCAGTAATATGCACCGCTGTGGCCCATTTCTGCAGTGCCCTGGGATACTGCATCAAATACCTGCAACGCAGGAACCAGCTCACCTGCACCATAAACTTTAACGGTTAAGCGGCCAGCCGACATTTCATTCACCATGTCAGCAAAACGTTCTGGTGCCGTACCTAAACCCGGAAAGTTTTTTGGCCAGGAAGTGACTAACTTCCATTTAAAGCTTTGCTGCTCCTGAGCGGCAGCTTGTTGCGCACCAGCAGTGTCACACTCTTTATTGCAGCCAGCAGTTAACAGCGCGGCCGCTGCAATTGCCCCCAGCCCCAGTGATTTAACGAGAGTTTTAATTTTCACACTTATTTCCTCTGTGTATTTTTATTAGTTCTTAATATAAATCTTTGCTTGTTATTCTTTGTTGTTTTCGTTTAATCGACATTATCAGCGTAATCAAAATCCAGTGCACGCCGACTTTCAAACATTCTTGGCTGCGATGTTACCGGGTCGATAAATTCCATACGCCAGGCCAGCAGCTGTAATGGCTTATCAAAATCATCCGAGTTCTCCGGTTGAACACTGGGATAAAACTGATCATTGACCAATGGATAACCCAGGTCATTCATATGCACCCGCAGCTGATGTGTTTTTCCGGTAATGGGTTGTAACTCGAACAGCGCTTTATCGTTCTTAACAGCCAGGCAGGTTATTTCAGAGCGGGCGTTAATATCACCGTCAACCGATTTCATCCGGAACCAGGGCTCGCCCTGCTCCAAACGATTATGAACAGACCAGTGTTGGCCCACTTCAGGTGCATCCGCTTGTTTTATCCAGCCAACCGCACGATAAGTTTTATGGATGTTTTTCGTCTCGCGGAATAATGCATGATACAAGTCGCGGTTTTCCGGATTCACCGAAAACAGAACGATACCAGCGGTTTCACGATCAATGCGGTGCATAGGTGCCAGTGTCTGAATTCCGGTACGCTGACGCAAGCGGTTTAATAAACATTGCTCAACGTATTTACCCGTCGGAGTAACGGGTAGAAAATGGGGTTTGCAGGCCACCAGAATTTCATCGTCCTGATAAATAATCTCTTCCTGAAACGGAATTACAGCTTCCTGCTCTACTTCGCGATAATAAAACACCTGCTGATTCGGCGCGTATCGGTCGCCAGCAGTAACTGGCGTTTTATCTGGCCAATGGACCTTGCCATCGGCAATACGCTGACGCCAGATATCCGCATCAATACGTGCAAAGCGGGCGATAAGAAAATCCAACACCGTTGCACAGTCCTTGCGATCTGGCGGCATGGTCACTTTGCAGGGATGTTGGGAAATTCCCATAGGTTTCTCTATCCAGGTTAGCGCGAGCCGTTATACCAATTCCAGCTTGGCAAAGTTGGCCACCAGCCACTTTTGCCCGGCGTCATCAAAAAACACCTGAACTCGTAAACCCGGGCCCTGGCCTTCAAACTGTAATACCGTACCTTCACCAAACATTTCGTGATAAACCCGACTGCCGAGATCGTAAGGCACGGATGAACTTTGTTCCTGTTTAATAAAATCAGGTTGAGCAGGGGTATCAAAACCGCCATTACGTTTTGCCGTTAATGGACGACTGACACTGTTTTTCAGGCGAACTTCCTGAATCAGTTCCTGGGGAATTTCACGAATAAAGCGCGACGGCGTGCTGAAGTTTTCCTGACCGTGTAAACGGCGACTTTCGGCATGGGTCAGAATTAACTGCTCCATTGCCCGGGTGATACCAACGTAAGCAAGGCGACGTTCTTCTTCCAGACCTTCGGCTTCATCCATCGACATCTTGTGTGGGAATAAACCTTCTTCCATCCCCGCCAATACAACCTGCGGGAATTCCAGACCTTTGGCCGAGTGCAGCGTCATTAACTGAACGGCGTCTTCGTATTCATCCGCCTGACCTTCACCGGCATCCAGCGCGGCGTTATCCAGGAAGACCGCCAGATCAAGCTGACTGGTTGGTTCTTCACCATCGGCATCTGCTTCATCCGATGGCAGGTAGTCACCGGTTTCAAACTGACGCGCAGCGTTAATTAATTCTTCCAGGTTATCCAGGCGTGCCTGACCTTTTTCACCTTTCTCTTTTTTATGGTGCTCAATCAAACCACTCTGACTGATGGTCTGGTCGACAATTTCATGCAGCTTTAATTCTTCGATGCCCACGCTCATTTCATCGAGTAAATCGACAAAGTTCTGCACCGCGGTTCCGGCACGTTTTGGTAATAAACCTAACGATACGGCTTCGTTTGCCGATTGCCATAAAGAACAGCCCTGATCACGCGCATGGCTACGTAAAATCTCAACCGTCTTTTCACCAATGGCACGAGCGGGAACATTAATGACCCGCTCCATCGCGGCATCGTCCTGGCGATTTAATAACAGGCGCAAATAGGACAAGGCATTTTTAATTTCCAGACGCTCATAGAAACGCTGCCCGCCATAAATACGATACGGAATGCCAGAGCGTAAAAAAGCTTCTTCCAACGTACGGGATTGAGCATTGGAACGATACAACACCGCCATCTCGGTACGCTGTCGACCATCACGCGACCATTCATCCACCAGGTCGGCGATATAGCGGGCTTCGTCTTGCTCGTTAAAGGCGCTGTATAAACGAATTGGTTCGCCTTCAGCCCCTTCAGTCATCAGGTTTTTACCCAAACGCCCCTGGTTATTGGTAATTACCGCGTTGGCGGCGGCCAAGATATTGGCAGTGGAACGATAATTCTGTTCCAGCTTAATCAGCTCGGCGCCCGGGAAATCTTGCTGGAAGTTACGGATATTATCGATATTGGCACCACGCCAGCCGTAAATAGACTGGTCGTCATCGCCTACGGCCATCACAGAAACACGGTCACCGGCTAGCAGGCGAATCCAGGCGTATTGGATATTGTTGGTGTCCTGGAATTCGTCGACTAAGATGTTGCGGAAGCGTTGCTGGTAATGTTCCAGCAGTTCCGGGTTATGCAGCCACAACTCATGAGCGCGCAGCAGGATTTCACCAAAATCCACCAGACCATTTTGCTGGCAGTTTTCTTCGTAGATGGAATACACCGTACGTAAGGTTTCCTGAAACGGATCTGCCGATGGAATCACATGCGCTGCACGACGACCTTCGTCTTTCTGGCCATTAATAAACCACTGGATCTGTTTTGGCGGGAAACGGCTGTCGTCGATATTATGCGCTTTCATCAGGCGCTTAATTAAACGCAGCTGATCATCACTGTCGAGAATCTGGAAGTGCTGCGGCAGCTTGGCTTCACGCCAATGTTGCTTCAACAAGCGATGTGCCAGGCCGTGAAAGGTGCCCACCCATAAACCATTGGAAGGCACATTTAACAGCTCTTCCAGACGGCCGCGCATTTCTTTCGCCGCCTTGTTGGTAAAGGTCACCGCCATCACCGCAAACGGCGATACGTTCTCCACATTCAACAGCCAGGCAATACGCTGCACCAGTACCCGGGTCTTACCCGAACCGGCACCCGCCAGTACCAGCTGATGTTTGGAGGAAGCAGCCACCGCATTACGCTGGCCATCGTTTAAATTATCGAGCAGTAGTGAAATATCCATGGCGGCGAGTTTATCAGAATCGCTGCCTGAATTTCATACATTCGCTGTACTTTTACTGTATAAATTTCCACTACTCCACTGACCACTGCCCGGTCAGTCGTGCCACTGGCACTACGGCGTAATTCACTTATAATCCGCGAAGTTAGTGACCTTTCACTACAATGGAAGTAAAGGCACGTCTGAATAGTTCAGTGCCCGCTTCGGCTTACTGAAGAAAATCAGATCAAGGCGCTACTTTGCCGACATAGCTAGTTACGTCCAAAAGTAGCAACACTGAGCTGAATTTTTTCAGCAAGCCCCGTAGGGCGCAGGCTGTCGAATGTTTTGACTGTGTTAACGATTTCGAAAAGGACTAGTCATTCTCTTCAATCGTTGCCTTGTCAAACTCATCCGACAGTACCGCGCGAAGCTGTGCAGAATTATTCAGAGGTGCCTTAACAAGAATTAAGAACTGCTGGCTGTGCGAGGCTGATTTGAGACAAAGTCCGGTACTGACTGAAATTGCGGCGGCAATCCCGAACCTGCGTAAATCTGAGGTTAAGGTAGCCGAATACGTGCTCAAAGCACCGGAGCAGGTGATGCACATGCGTATTGTCGATCTGGCTCAGGAAGCTCAGGTCAGCGAACCTACCATAGTGCGCTTTTGTCGTGGAATTGGCTGTAACGGCTTTCAGGAATTCAAAGTACGCATCGCCCAGGAAATGGCGGTCGCCAATAACATCGGCCAGTTTGCCATTGTTGAAGACGACAGCATCGAAGATATCTGCGATAAAATTGCCGATACCACCATCCAGCGCCTGCATCAGGTTAAGTCACAGCTAAAAACAAAACAGGTCGCCCAGGCCGCCAATGCCATCAGTGCTGCCAGCCGGGTCGAGTTTTATGGCTTTGGTGCCTCTGGTGCGGTTGCCACCGACGCCCAACATAAATTCTTCCGCTTGCAAGTCGCCACAGCCGCCTACAGTGACCCCCATATGCAATCCATGTCGGCGGTGACTCTCGGTGAAGATGATGTGGTGGTCGCCATATCGCAAAGTGGCCGTACCAAAGACTTATTACATACTGTGCAACTGGCTCAACAACACGGTGCTCAGGTGGTTAGCCTAGCGCCCGCGAATACACCATTAAGCCTGGCCGCTGATTTACCCATTCATATCAATATCGAAGAAGACACCGAGCAATTTACGCCGATGACTTCCCGTATTGCCCACCTGATGATCATCGATATGCTCGCCGTGGCTGTTACCCAACGCCGCGGCCCAGAGTTTGCCGAGCATTTAAATGCGATTAAGCGCAGCATTAAATCGCTACGCATCGATAATTAGCGCACAACCATAAGACATTATCCGCCACTTCAAAGGTTTGCCGTTTAGCCTTTTATCAGTTGCCAGCCAATAATCAGACGCCAATTTACCTGCCTTTTCTCCAGCCCAGATATCATAAGGGCTGGGTTTATTTACCATACGTTCATTCAGGATTTTGTCCGATTGGCTGCATGTTTTTTTGCTGTCATGCTATTGAAATCAATAACAAGAAAAATCATGGCTCCGGGTTAGCAAAACTCACTGACTGTGATCAAACAGAAGGAATAGAACAATGGAAGCAGCTATTAAGTTCGAAGGCCACGAAGAAGTTGTATCGTTCGATCAGAACGGTAACGTGGTAGTAAATAAAGAATCACAAATGTCTAAAAAATTAATGGCGCGTCGAGCCATTGAAGCCCACCGGGAGCGTAAACGTCTTGAGTCTGATCTGGACGATTATTACTTCGAAGAAATGTAATACTGAGATAAAACTCAAAATAATTTTTCTGTTAAATTTCATTTTACTGAAACAAACAGTACAACTTTCTGGCTGCTGTTTGTTTCAGAAATCCTCTGTCATTCTGACAAAGCTCTATATCTGATAATTTTATAAACTGTCGCTCCCTAATCAGTTTAATACCTTAATATCTAATGATATTTACCTATATCTGAATTTATTTGTATCAACCAACGATGACGCACCGCTAATATCCCGGCCTCAATACAATATACAACCCGACCGGGTATTAAGGTGTTTCAGATGTCATCTCCTAAGCTATTGCTTGCTGCTCCTGTTTTTGTATTTTCTTCTTTAATCAATGCACAACCGATTACCGGCACCTATGACAGCAGCCACCCATTTCCGACGAATCTTGGAAAAGTTTCGGATCAGATTCACCTGACTTACCGCTCCTTTGATAATTCCATTGCCATGACTGCTTGCGAATATCATTGCCAGACAGAATACCTGAATAACGATAGAGTCAACGATCAGGGTAAGAAACGCATTTATAAAAGTTTATCCGGAAATCGTTTGATTCAATTAAATAATGCCCAGTGGCTGTACCTTACTAAGGACAAACAGTCCCGTTTATTCACTTTGGAAGATCACGCGGAAAAGAATCTGTACTCACTGAAAACGGCAGAAAAGAAAGTAAGGAAACAGCATTCTGTTTTATTTGCTACGGTTGAATAATTTCGTACAGAAATACAGCAGACTGATTTAATAATCAGCAAGTACAAAAAAACCGCTCTGATTACTCAGAGCGGTTTTTTTATTATCAGCGTTTTTGCTGTCTTGTTCAGAATTACTTGGTAGTGAATTCCGGGTACGCTTCCATACCACACTCAGACAGATCCACACCTTCGTACTCTTCTTCTTCGGTAACACGCAGACCCATCACAACCTTGATGATGCTCCATACGATCAGAGACGCTACGAATACCCAGGCGAAGATAGTGATTGCACCAATCAGCTGACCAGAGAAGCTCACGTCACCGTTAGTCATAGGTACAACCATCAGACCAAACAGACCAACCACACCGTGTACAGAGATCGCACCTACCGGATCATCAATCTTCAGCTTATCAAGAGTCAGGATAGACATTACAACGATCAGACCACCAACAGCACCAATCAGAGTTGCTTCGAAAGGTGTCGGAGTAGAAGGCTCAGCAGTAATCGCTACCAGACCAGCCAGTGCACCGTTCAGAGCCATCGTCAGGTCAGCTTTACGGAACAGGATGAAGGCCAGTAACAGAGCACCGATTAAACCACCTGCTGCTGCTGCATTGGTGTTAGTGAAAACAACCGCTACAGAGTGAGCGTTAGAGATATCACCCAGTTTCAGTACAGAACCGCCGTTGAAGCCGAACCAACCCATCCACAGGATGAAAGTACCCAGAGTAGCCAGTGGCAGGTTAGCACCAGGGATAGCGCGAACTTCACCGTTAGGACCGTACTTACCTTTACGTGCACCCAGCAGTAATACACCCGCCAGAGCCGCTGCAGCACCAGCCATGTGAACAATACCGGAACCTGCGAAGTCAGAGAAACCTAAGTCACCCAGGTTGTACAGACCGAATACGTCGTTGCCACCCCAGGTCCAGCCACCTTCCATTGGGTAGATAACACCGGTCAGAACAACAGCGAATGCCAGGAAAGCCCACAGCTTCATACGCTCAGCAACAGCACCGGAAACGATAGACATTGCAGTTGCTACGAATACGACCTGGAAGAAGAAGTCAGAAGCGCCTGAGTAAATAGAACCGCCCTGGAAACCGTCTTCACGAGCAGCAAAATCAGACAGAACAGCAGCCGAATCAACTTCGGTAATACCAGACAGGAAGTAACCGCCGCCGTACATAATTTGGTAACCACACACCAGGTACATGGTACAAGAGATCGCGAACAGCGCGACGTTTTTGGTCAGAATTTCAGTGGTATTTTTAGAGCGAACCAGACCCGCTTCCAGCATGGCGAAACCTGCCGCCATCCACATTACTAATGCGCCACACACCAGAAAATAAAAGGTGTCCATGGCGTATTGAAGTTCATAAATATTATTTTCCATAACAAGCCCCCCGCATTAGGCTTTGATGTTATTCGATATCTTTTTCACACCGGCTTAATGACAACCGATGCGGAAGAACAAAAATTAGATAGCGTCTGCGCCGGTCTCACCGGTACGGATACGAATCACTTGTTCCAGAGTGGTTACGAAAATTTTGCCGTCACCGATCTTGCCTGTGTTAGCTGCTTTAGTTACCGCTTCGATAACTTTTTCAGCCAGGTCGTCAGCAACCGCTACTTCGATTTTTACTTTTGGCAGGAAATCCACCACGTATTCAGCGCCACGGTACAGTTCAGTGTGACCTTTCTGACGACCAAAACCTTTTACTTCAGTAACAGTGATGCCCTGAACGCCGATCTCAGACAGTGCTTCACGCACGTCGTCCAGTTTGAACGGCTTAACTACAGCAGTAATGAGTTTCATAGAAAACTCCTTGTCTAAATGCTTTGAGAATATTCAGTATTTTCAATAGCCCATGCGGGGGCACGGGCTATTGTATGCTTTTTACAGCTCAATAGGCAGGCTGTATGAAACAACAACTTTCAGATCTTCATCCTGGCCTTTTTCGCCTTTATCCAGATCAGCTTCCTGAGCAACAACTTTACTCAGAGTGAAAGAGATATTGTCGTTGTAGGCATAACCCAGATCTAAGTGAGTGTAGGTGTCTTTATCAGCATCGCTGTTAGCTACACCAACAGTTGCAGAGAACTTGTCCATGCCATAACCCAGAGTCATGTAGCTGTAGTCATCAGGGTTGCTGTTACCTACTGGGTAGTAGTAAGAGAAAGAGCCACCGGCATAGCCCAGGCTTACAATGATGTCTGTCGCTTCAAACGTGTTGCCACGAGTGTCGCCATCTTCAGTGCTGGAACCAGAGTAAACATAAGTCCATGCACTTACGTCGTAGCTGAAATCACCTGCTTCACCGCCATAACCCAGGAACAGGTCGTATTCCTGACCCAGTGCAGAGTCACCACTTGAAGTCCAAACACCACCGTAAGCGCCACCTGAGCTTACAACCAGATCACCGGATACAGCAGGAACGCCCTGACCCAGATCCTGACCACGCCACAGGTACATATTGGCAACCGCGGCAGATGCAGAAACTTCAACTTCTGCTTGTACTGCAGGTACCGCAGCAGCAGTCATAACACCAGCCAGAGCAATCGCTTGAGACAGTTTTTTCATAGTTCTTTTCCTTCACAGTTAATTCAAACTTATTTAGTAATCAGTGCTGACGCACCGTTTTAATTCTGTGATTAGGTCTTAGCAGCCGCTGTGCCAACTTTTTTAAAGCGCATAAATTCAGGCACTTACAGCGATGTTTATGAATTTTGATGAGAAAAGTGATTTCATGGTGGTGCACAATGCAATTAACAGCACCAGTTTGGATCACATGAAAAACCACACTCGCACCAAAATAACGCACCGTTTAAGTGCGCGATTCAAAACAGAGCAATCTGCTGCAACACCCGATTCGCTGTTACAATGTGCATCAAAATTTACCGATATAGAGCTGTAACCATGATTAACCCAGCACAAATCAAACAAATGGCCGATGAATTTCTGGAAAAGCTCCCGATGCCGGGAATTCCTGAAGATATGAAGTTATTAATGCGCAGCCAGCTGCAATCCATGCTGACCAACGCCAACCTGGTCACCCGGGAAGAGTTTGAAGTACAACTTGAAGTATTGCGCCGCACCCAGGCCCAGTTAGCAGAACTGGAGCAGCGCCTTGTGGAATTAGAAAATAAAGAAGCCTGAATAATCAGATCGCCAGCAGTTCACGGGCTTGCTCAGATGTTTTAAGTTCGTGACCTGCTCCCGCAGCAACCACCCTACCCCGCTCAAGGATAATGAAATCGTCAGCCAGCTCCGCAGCAAAATCCAGATATTGCTCAACCAGCACAATCGCCATCTCGCCCCGATCACGTAATAACTCAATGACCCGCTGAATATCTTTAATAATGGAAGGCTGAATACCTTCGGTTGGTTCATCCAGAATCAGCAGTTTGGGTTTCAGTAATAATGCCCGGGCAATGGCCAATTGTTGCTGCTGACCACCGGATAAATCGCCACCCCGACGTTTCAGCATCTGTTGCAGTACCGGGAATAATGCAAACACTTCCGGGTCGATACGACGCTGGTTACGTGGCAGTGCCGAGAAAGCCGTCTGCAGATTTTCTTCTACGGTAAGCTGAGCGAATATATCCCGCCCTTGTGGAACATACGCAATCCCCTGACGGGCACGATCTGCCGGTGCAATGCCATCCAACTGCTGATCTAACCAACGAACCTGGCCACTCATGCTATCCAACTGACCAGACAACGCCTTCATTAATGTGGTTTTACCAACACCATTACGGCCCAGAACACAGGTCACCTTGCCAATTTCTGCCTGCATACAGACATCGTATAACGCCTGGCTAGCACCGTAAGCGACGTTTAATTTATTTACTCGTAACATAGCTTTATTTCTCAATTTTGATAAAGCGTTATTGAAGCAGCTGATACAAGGCAAAATTTGATAAGAAAACGGAGTTTATAAATCATAAATGAGTATTTCGAATAAAATTTTAACGCCGTAGCAGCAATGCAAATAGCTTTATTACCGACCTAGGTATTTTTCGATTACATCTTCGTTCGCTTTTACTGATGCGAGTGAACCTTCCGCTAACACACTGCCTTCGTTAAGAACGGTTACGCGGCAATCCAATGCGTCGATAAAATCCATATCGTGCTCAACTACCATTAACGAATGGCTTTTTGCCAACTCTTTAAACAGCTCGGCGGTTTTCATGGTTTCTTCATCCGTCATACCCGCAGCTGGTTCATCAATTAACAGCAACTCAGGTTCCTGCCCCAGCAACATGCCAATTTCCAGCCACTGCTTTTGACCGTGAGATAAATTCCCCGCCAAGTTATGCACCTGATCTTTCAGATCAATCATGCCGAGAATTTCATCCAGCTTATCGCTTTGACCAGAAGATAATTTATGACGCAATGCCTGCCAAACTGAACGACCGCCTTTTAACGACATTTCCAGGTTTTCAAAAATCGTCAGGCTTTCAATCACACTGGGTTTCTGGAATTTACGACCAATACCCAAATTGGCAACCGCCGCTTCGTCATACTGGGTTAAATCGAATTCATCCTTAAATAATAAGGTACCGGTATCGGGTTTGGTTTTACCGGTAATCACATCCATCATGGTGGTTTTACCAGCGCCGTTGGGGCCAATAATGGCGCGCATTTCTCCCGGCTCAATACACAGAGATAAAGAGTTAAGCGCTTTAAAACCATCAAAACTGACACTGACACCATCGAGATAAAGCACCGATGGGTTTTCGATATGTTGAGTTGCTAAGCTCATGCTTTACCTCCGGTCGCTAGTTCGGTAACGCTGCCATCATCGTTGTCCGACAATGTTTTTTCAGCGCGTTTTTCTTTGATCTGATTCCATAAGCCAACTACGCCTTTAGGCAAATACAAAGTCGTTAATACAAATAATCCGCCCAACAGGAATAACCAGAGTTCTGCAAATGCACCGGTAAAGTAAGTTTTGGCGTAGTTGACCAGGAAGGCACCAATAACCGCGCCGTATAGAGTGCCGCGGCCACCCACAGCAACCCAGATAATGATTTCTATCGAGAAAATAGGTGCAAACTCACCAGGATTAATAATGCCAACCTGAGGGACGTATAACGCACCTGCAACACCGGCCAGCATGGACGAAACGATAAAGACGAATAACTTATAGTTCTCGACGCGGTAACCCATAAAACGCGTTCGGGATTCGGCATCCCGTACGGCAACCAACACCCGACCTAGTTTTGAGTCAACAATAAAACGGCTGATCAGATAGCCCATCACCAGCGCTAAAGCAGAAGCAACAAACAGAGCTGCGCGTGTGGTGTCAGACTGTAAATCAAACCCGAGAATATCTTTAAAGTCGGTTAAACCGTTGTTACCACCAAAGCCCATATCGTTACGGAAGAAGGCCAGCATCAGGGCGTACGTCAGCGCCTGGGTAATAATCGACAGATATACACCAGTCACCCGGGAACGGAATGCCAAAGCACCAAATACAAAGGCGAGAATACCGGGAGCGGCCAGAATCATAATGGCGGCAAACCAGAACTGATCGAAACCAAACCAATACCAGGGTAATTCCGTCCAGTTCAGAAATACCATAAAGTCTGGTAATTCCGGGTTGCCGTATACACCACGATCGCCAATCTGACGCATCAGATACATCCCTATGGCGTAACCACCCAGTGCGAAAAATGCACCGTGGCCGAGACTGAGAATACCGCAATATCCCCAGATTAAATCCACCGCTAACGCTAACAGGGCATAACACAGATATTTACCCAACAACGTCATGGTATAAGTCGATACGTGAAACAGCGATCCTTCCGGAAATACCAGATTACAGAATGGAATAATCACTGCGAGCGCCAGAATGGCTTTAACCAACCTTTGTCCGGCAGGGTCGTTTGCCAGCAAAGAGGTAACAGGCCCAAGTTTTAATGTATTCATCATAATCCCCTTACTCACCCCTCTACCGCCCGACCTTTCAGCGCAAATAAGCCGCGAGGTCGTTTCTGAATAAACAGAATGATAAATACCAGCACCAGGATTTTCGCTAATACCGCTCCGGCAACCGGTTCGAAGAATTTATTCGCCACACCCAATGACATCGCTGCAACCAGAGTGCCCCATAAATTGCCAACACCACCAAAGACCACCACCATAAAGGAATCGATGATATAAGCCTGACCTAAATTCGGGCCTACGTTAGTGAGCTGACTCAACGCAACACCAGCAATACCAGCGATGCCGGAGCCCAAACCAAACGTCAGCGCATCCACCCAACCGGTGCGAATTCCCATCGAGTTTGCCATTGGACGATTCATGGTAACGGCACGCATCTGCAAACCAAACAAGGTACGTTTCAGTACAAGTGCAAGTACCGCCAGCACCATCAAACTGAAAATAATGATGTATAAACGGTTATAGGTAAGTTCCAGCGCCGGATTAATCATAAAGGTACCCGCCATCCAGTCCGGCGTGGTAACGTCGCGGTTTAATGGGCCAAAAATTGAACGCACCGCCTGTTGTAATACCAGGCTGATACCAAACGTTGCCAATAAGGTTTCCAGTGGACGGCCGTATAAATGACGAATAACCGAACGCTCGATTAATACACCAACCAAACCACTCACTAAAAACGCGGCAGGCACAGCAACCACCAGAGATAAACCAATAGAGTCTGGCATCAATTGCTGCACAACATAGGTGGTATAAGCACCCAGCATAATCATTTCGCCGTGGGCCATATTAATCACGCCCATCACGCCAAAAGTAATCGCCAGGCCAATCGCCGCTAACAACAATACAGCGCCCAACGACAATCCAAAGTAGAGATTCTCAGCGTAGCTGTTTACTTTCAGTAGCTGATCGATACTCTCGATTGTTTTTTCTGCCAGTGCATATTCGCTACTACGGCTTTGTTTGTCTTCTTCGCTGAAATTGCTGACAAATTTACTCAGCGCCGCCCGAACTTCCGGATATAAAGATCGCTCCAATGCAGTAATAGCTTCAATACGAACCTCTTCGCTATCGCTGGCTAGCTCTTTAATCGCCAGAGTAATTTTCAGGACGTCGGCGACGTCTTTTGATTCTTCCTTTTTAACCAGATTTTTTAGTGTTTCGCTATTAACTGTCTTACTGTTTTTCAGAAGATCTCGTGCAGCATCCAGGCGCTGCTCATCCGTACCACTTGAAATTCGTATCATTGCAAGTGCAGAGCGTATTTTTTTACGCAGAGAATTATTAACGCCGATTTTCTTGAATTTTCGTTTGCCGGTATTTTCAATGGCCTGGTTTCCGAAAGCAGAAACAATACCGTCTTCTTTTCTAAACGAATCAACTAAGACTAATAACTTGTCGGCTTTCCGGTAATACAAGTCAGAGCTAACCAGAGCGGTTAACAGGGTTACTTTATAATCGTCTTCAGAGGCTGATATTAAATCGATAATATCGGCTTTTTGTTTATAACTGGCTTTCACCAGCTGTTGGGAAATATCTTCTAATGAATCGTTTGCTGCCCAGACCTGAGCCGAAGAAAAGCACAACAACGCCAGCACCGGGAACAATCTGGCAAATAAAAAGTGTCGCATGGGAATATCCGTGTAAAAGCGCCGGGCCAACTATCGGCCCGGCTTAAAGTTCAATAAGCGATTGCTTATTCTGCAGCTACAGAGCTACCGCCACAGGTTTTAGTCACTGTGTTGTAGTTGCCGCAGTTAACCGGAGCGGTCCAGTCAGAGATCAGGTTGGCAGATTCTGGCAGGTAGTCAGTCCAGGCATCACCTTTAACAACTTCATCGGTTTTCCAGACGATATCGAATTGGCCATCATCCTGGATTTCACCAATCAGAACCGGTTTCGACAGGTGGTGGTTTTTGTTCATCTTCGCCATACCGCCAGTCAGGTTTGGTACTTCGATGCCATACATAGCGGCACGAACTTTATCTACGTCCTCACTTTTGGCTTTCTCAACCGCTTTTGCCCACATTTTGAAGCCGATATAAGTCGCTTCCATTGGGTCATTGGTGACACGGTCGTCGTCTTTGGTGTAACCCTGCCATTGCTCAATAAACTGGTCGTTTACTTTCGAATCGGCGCTCTGGAAGTAGTTCCAGGCTGCCAGGTGACCAACTAATGGAGAGGTGTCAAAACCAGACAGTTCTTCTTCACCAACCGAGAAAGCAACCACTGGAATATCTTCAGCGCTGATACCCTGGTTCGCTAATTCTTTATAGAAAGGAACGTTTGCATCACCGTTTACGGTTGAAACCACAGCGGTTTTCTTGCCTGCACTACCGAACTTTTTAATATCAGAAACAATCGTCTGCCAATCGCTGTGACCAAATGGCGTGTAATTCACCATGATGTCTTTTTCAGCAACACCTTTCGACTTCAGGTAGCTTTCCAGAATTTTATTAGTGGTACGTGGATAAACATAATCGGTACCCGCCAGTACCCAGCGTTCAGCACCCACTTCATCCATCAGGTAATCAACCGCAGGAATTGCCTGCTGGTTTGGTGCGGCACCGGTATAAAATACGTTATACGAAGACTCTTCACCTTCATACTGAACCGGGTAGAACAATAAACCGTTCAGCTCTTCTACTACCGGCAGAACAGACTTTCGGGAAACAGACGTCCAGCAGCCGAAAATGACATCTACGTCTTCTTTTTCTAACAGCTCGCGGGTTTTTTCCGCAAATAAAGGCCAGTTAGAAGCCGGGTCAACCACAACAGCTTCCAGTTTTTTACCTAATAACCCACCTTTTTTATTCTGCTCTTCAATCATCATTAAAACGGTATCTTTTAATGTCGTTTCAGAAATGGCCATGGTTCCGGACAGGGAGTGCAATACGCCCACTTTAATCGTGTCTGCGGCATTGGCCAGACTTACACCGGCTGCCAAAGCACTGATTGCCATTACTTTTCCAGCAGTTTTCAGAACATTCATTCCAGCTTTTTTCATGATCATTCATCCTTTTATGCGGATTATTTAAATGGTGCCACCGAAGTGGATACGTTATTTAACGGATTTAAATTTTCGTATGAACAATGCAGAGCAAAGCGTGTACCAGTTTTATAGGTGCCTGTTTTTAAAGCATTCTTTGCATAAATTGGGGCATTTCCTCAATTTTCGTAGTGAATATGACTGAGCGACGCACCAGAGAGACTCATTCACTGATTTGAAATCACCGCATTGGTGCAATAACTGATAAAACTAATTAGAAAGTATTAACTTCAAAACAAAAATGCGGCAATGACTGGAGTTTTTATCTATCGGCAACAAGAATGCCGCCTTTGTCAGGCCCCGGATTGATGATGAATGACGATTGTCGTTCATAGTCAGTAGCGCGAATGTGATCATCAATACACCCATAAGATAATCAGCCTTACATCTTATGGAATGCTATTGACGTATTTATTGGTTGAAATCTACACAAAATTGTATTGCTACCCTTATTGTTACCACCATCTGCGGGTTAATAAGGTAAGTCGTTGGCATTCATTCAGGTATGTATAAAACGCTTCAGGAGGAAGTATGTCACTTCTTAATCTTATTGCAGGTAAGCTTCCGTCATTGCTTATCACAACGCTGCTATTAACTGCATGTAGCGGTGGTGGTGGCGGAAGTAATAACGGCGATGTAAATCAATCACCCAGTGCCCCTGTATCGGCAATCGATATTCAGGATATTTCCGATCAAAACATTAATGAAGATGAATCCTGGCAAGGCTTTGTCACTATCACTCTGAATAACATTGATGCCGTTGATCTGAACCTGAATACAACCTCGAATAATCAAACTCTGTTGCCAGATAACAACCTGGAAATCACAGCAACTGACGCCTTCTATAGCCTGACGGCAACACCATTACCGAACCAAAATGGTACAGCAACCATTACGATTGAGGCGGAATCCAACGGTATCAGCGAGCGTATCTCGTTTGAGCTGAATGTTACGTCGGTTAATGATGTTCCTGAAGCCAGTAATCAATCGGTTTCGACCAATGAAGATACGCCATTAGCCATCATTCTGGCCGGAGCCGATATCGATGGTAATGATCTGACATTTGAGATTGTGAATTCTCCTTCCAACGGTAAGCTCGGTGGTACGGTGCCCAATCTGACTTATGCGCCAAACGCTGACTATCACGGTGATGATCATTTCACGTTTAAAGTGAATGATGAATCAGCAGATTCTGAAATCGCGACCGTTAATATCACCATCAACGCGCAAAACGATGCGCCGACGGCAACCGCTCAAACGGTGACAACAGATGAAGATGTACCATTAGCTATTTCGTTGGCGGCTAGCGATATTGATGGTACAGATCTGACGTTTGAGATTGTAAATAATCCCACCAACGGAGAGATCAGTGGTACAGCGCCCAATCTGACTTATAAACCAAACGCTAATTATCACGGCGACGATAGCTTCACGTTTAAAGCGAATGATGGGGCAATGGACTCCGAAACAGCAACTGTTAATATTTCCATCAATGCACAAAACGATACTCCTATCGCACTCGCTGCAAGCGGCACAACAACGGAAGATACCCTATTTAAATTGAGCTTGAATGGAATGGATGTGGATGGAGATGATTTAACGTTTACAGTCCATAGCCAGCCATCAAAAGGCAGTGTGGTCATTAATGGCAATGAAGCCACCTATACGCCTAATACCAATGAAAACGGCAACGATGCTTTTGAGTTTTCGGTCAGTGACGGTATCAGCTCATCAAATAAGGTGACAGCATCAATCATCATTACTCCGGTAAATGATGCACCAAGGGCAATCGCTCAAGAAGTCACAACGAATGAAGATACGCGACTTTCTATCACTCTGGCAGGCTCTGATATTGATGGCGACAATCTGACGTTTGAGATTGTAAACGCTCCTACCAACGGCGTGCTCACTGGTACAGCACCTGATATGACTTACACACCGAACGCCGACATCAATGGTTCGGACAGCTTCACCTTTAAAGTAACTGATGGAGCAGCAGACTCACAAACCGCGACGGTGAATATCACCATCAATGCGGTAAATGATAACCCGATAGCCAATAATGTAACGGCAACCACCAATGAAGATACTTCCGTTACTATCGACTTAAACGCGACAGATCCTGAAAATGATGATTTGACGTACGCCGTGTCGAGACTGCCCACGAAAGGCCGAGTAGAAGTCAACGGCTCAACCGCAATCTACACACCCAACCTGAATGAATACGGCTCAGACTATTTTTTCTATTCAGCAATGGATGGCAATGGTGGTCACGCTGTGGCTACTGCGACTATTACGGTTACGCCGGTCAATGATGCGCCCGTTGCCACAACACAAACCGTTGAAACGATAGTAAATGAGCCCATTGAGATTACTCTGATGGGCACGGATATCGAAAACGATACATTGAGTTACTCAGTCAAAACGGGCCCTTCGAATGGTTCATTAACCGGCGAAACACCTAACCTGACCTATACGCCAAATACTGATTATTCTGGCGAAGACAGTTTTACTTTTACTGTAAATGACGGCGAGCTGAATTCCTCTACTGCCACCATTAGCATTGAGGTCACTAGGACAGAAATCACTCGGATGACACCTACACGCGTGAGTACTCTGGGTGGCAGTAAAGTCGAAATATTTGGCAGTGGTTTATCAATGGTTGGGGTTAAGCTCGATCTGACTATGCCATTATCGCCGGACGACCAGCGCGATGATTACATTTCTTTAACCATGCCTGCCAAAGAAGCAGGCAGTTACCAACTGGAAATTGGTAATCAAATTAAAACCATTGAATACGTTGCGCCACTGGAAGCATTGCAAGTATCTGCTGGAGGCAATCATGGCTGTGCGGTATTAACAGATAATCGCGTCGCTTGCTGGGGGGGTAACGAATACGGTCAATTGGGTAATGGTACGAGGACAAGTACCAACCTCCCAGTGATCGTCAACGGTATCAATAACGCACAAAGTGTGTCAGCAGGATTTATCCATAGCTGTGCGGTATTATCGGACAATAGCCTGATGTGTTGGGGTAGTAATTATCACGGTCAATTGGGAAATGGCAAGGACACTAATAGCAATATCCCCGTCAAAGTAAACGACATTAATAGCGCCCATAGTGTAGTGGCATCAGTGAATCATAGCTGCGCGGTATTGGCAGACAATAGCATGGTTTGCTGGGGCGGTAATTATGGCTTTCAACTGGGATATGGATACAATCTCAATAAAACCAATAGCCCGCTGCCGGTCAGTGCCCTTGATAATATCAAGAGCGTATCGCTGGGGGAGAACCACAACTGTGCAATATTAACGGATGATAGCCTCACTTGTTGGGTCAGAACTTCTATGGTCAGTTGGGCAGAGGCCAGACGGGCGGTAAAAGTCAAACCCCGCAGACCATAACAGATATCAGTATAAAACACCTATCAGCGGGACATGGTCACAACTGTGCGGTATTGGACGACCAGAGTGTCGTTTGCTGGGGGCGTAACTTTGAAGGTCAACTGGGAAATGGCACCAGTGGCGGAAATGCACATTCCGACCTCCCTGTGGCGGTCATAGGCACTAATGATGCCCTCAGTGTATCGTCGGATTATTTCCATAGCTGCGCGGTATTAGCCAATAACAGCATTAAGTGCTGGGGCGCTAACCACAATGGGCAGCTGGGTAATGACACAAAAACAAACACCAATATTCCGGTTGCAGTGAGCGGCATCAATAACGCCCGGAGTGTATCAGCAGGTTTTTCACATAGTTGTGCGTTATTAGAGAGTAACAATGTAGTGTGCTGGGGTAGCAACACTAGTGGCAAGCTGGGTAATGGCACCGATAAACATGCGAATAGCCCTATTAAATCCGGCCCTGTTTTATCTCCACAGGAATAAATCATTAATTAAACAAAGCACTTTGTTAAAGCACAAAAACCAGCTGCGCCGGTTTTTGTGCTTTATATGAATATTTATATTTTCCGAAGTTCGATTAAAAGTCTTTAGAATCTTCCGACTGTTTAGACTTCAGCATCTTAAAACCAGTAACGGCAACCACGACCCCTGCAATAATCATCGCTAAGTGATCTGGCTGAGTTAATTGATGAATCAGGTTGGCAAAAACACCACCAATAGAGTGGCTGTGATCTGCGTGTGCCAGTGCCTGAGATGAGGCAACCAGGCCTGCAATGGTCAGCAGCGATTTTTTCACGATAGTCATTTAATTTTCCTCTTGCAGTTTATTCGGAACGAGTCGAGGCAACACTGCCGTCTTTTGCCGGATCATGGCCCGGAATCATTGATGCCAGAGCTGGTTCAATAGACTCTCGTTTCTCTAACATGCCATGATCAATAATAAAGCGGATGATTTCACCAATACCCTTGGTCGTCTCAACGTTCGCCAGGACAAACGGACGGTCGCCACGCATCTTACGGGTATCACGATCCATAATTTCCAGCGACGCACCAACATGTTCGGCGATGTCTACTTTATTGATGATCAAAAGATCGGACTTGGTAATACCCGGGCCGCCTTTGCGCGGGATTTTATCACCAGCACACACATCAATCACATATATTGTTAAATCTGACAGTTCCGGGCTGAAGGTTGCGGATAAATTATCGCCACCACTTTCCACCAACACCATCTCCAGACCTTCATGGGTATCCTGAAGCTGTTTCACAGCAGCCAGGTTCATCGAAGCATCTTCACGAATGGCCGTGTGTGGACAGCCGCCTGTTTCAACACCCAGAATGCGGTCTTCTTCCAACGCCTCTTTGCGCATCAGGAATTTAGCATCTTCTTTGGTGTAAATATCGTTGGTTACCACGGCGATGTTGTAATGCTCACGCATGGTCTGACAGATCTTTTCCAGTAGTGCGGTTTTACCGGAACCAACCGGGCCACCCACTCCTACACGTAATACTTGTTTCATCTTGTTTACCTGATTTTTCGTCATTTCGAATATGAAATATTGATGTTGTTGGTGAGAGGGGTAAATCACAGGGACGTGATTTATTAGCCTTCATGGACGAACTTGTAGCGCCCCAACAGCCAACACCTCAATGTTTCATTTAATACAAACCGGACTAATAAGATGGATACTTTTCCAGCCGGAGCACAAAAAGCCACGTCCCTGTGATCTTTGTGCTCTCGCAACATCCTGTTGCTGCTTTGGAAAAGCACCCATCCTATTAATCTTTAAAATTTTCATGATCGGAACAAACGAGAATACTGCTGTTCGTGCAACGATGACGCCATCGCTAATCCCATTAATCCCGTTCCGATTTGTTCATCATCAATTGTGTTTGCTGCATCACATACCCGAGTTAACAACAGAATAATTTGCTGCAGAATCTTCTGGCCGTCCGTTTGCCCCATTGGCATCGCTTTACTGGCGCAGGCAATCTGGTTTTCAACCCAACTCCAGGCAAAGCCCAATAACGCTGTTTGCTCATCAATATCCGACAACACCGCTGCCAATGCATTCATGGCCACCACGCTTGGTTGTGGGCAATGATCCAATAGTTCTTTGCGATCGCTACTTTGACCCAGGTGCCACTGAGCAAACGCCCCGCCTACCTGAACATCTTCCAAATAAAGCTCTTTGGTTTCGCGGAACGACAATAGTGTTTGGTTCCATAACTTCACGGTTTCAAAATCACGGCTTTCCCAGGCGCGATAAAGTCGCAGATAAACCGGCAGATCCAGCTGGCCAATTCCAAACTCAAAACTGTGCTCAATCCACTGTTGTACGTCATCGCGGTTTTTACACCAGCCTTTATCCAACGCGTATTCCAACCCTTGTGAATACGCAAACGCGCCCACCGGTAATGCCGGACTGGATATATGCAATAACGCTAATAACGAAGCCGCACTTTGTTCCGCCATTAGTGACTGTGCCCATGATGAGAGTTGCCATGTGAATGACCATGCGAATGATCGTCATCTCCATGATGGTGATGATGGCCACCAGTGCCAGGTGCATAAGCACCGTTCTCCGGCTCAAAGGTCGCCAGTTCATGAGTCACATGAATACCTAAGCCATGCAACATATCGTCTAATACGTAATCTTCCTGAAAACGCAAAAAACCCTCACCAACTTGTAATGGCACATGACGGTTACCTAAGTGATAACAACCACGAGCAAATAAGGTTGGGTCTTCAACATGGGCTGTGGATACTTTTTCACTTTCTGCATTCACGATTAAGAAGTCGCCGTCCGCATTGGTTAATACCGTACCGTGGCGTAATACCTGACCACGTTCGATCTGAATGCCAGCATCCAAACCGGATTCGGTTTTAATTTTTAAACGACCACGCTTTCGATCATCAAAGGTCAGGCATACAACTTCTGCTGTTGGAGCATCGGAAGCTCCAATGTCCTGGGAAAGCACGCCTTCCGCTAATTGAGTAAAAATTTTCATAATTTATTTCTGATTCTATCTTCTCAAAGTAAGGCTTAATTATTTGTACACAACACGCCGTGAACCCTTCCCTGGAGGCTCGTCCGCAGCATCCCTGCTGCCGAGGGTTGTTTAACAAACAATCAAACCTTACTTTATAGTTTTCAGTTAAAGCGTTAGCGAAGCAGTCAATGCAAGGCAAAAACTGACGAAGAAGCGGAGTTTATAAATCATAAATGAGCATTCTGAGTCAGTTTTTAACGCTGCAGTGACAATGCAGCTAGCTTTAAAACAAGTAGTAGCGCTGTGCCATCGGCAACTCCGTCGCTGGCTCACACTTCAACTCAACACCATCGGCAGTAACCACATAAGTCTGCGGATCCACTTCCAACACCGGCTGATAATCATTTAATTTCATATCGGCTTTACGAATAGAGCGTGTATCACGCACACCACTTAATTGTTTTTTCAGACCCAGATGTTCCAGCGTGCCTTTTTCTAACGAGGCTTTAGAAACAAAACTGATACTGGTTTCATGTACGGCTTTCCCCATCGCGCCAAACATTGGACGATAGTGAACCGGTTGTGGCGTTGGAATGGATGCATTTGGATCACCCATTGGTGCGCCAGCAATCATGCCGCCTTTTAAAATCAGCGAAGGCTTAGTGCCAAAGAAAGCAGGCTTCCATAAAACCAGATCCGCTAATTTACCGACTTCAATCGAACCCACTTCATGGGCAACACCCATGGTGATAGCTGGGTTAATGGCGTATTTAGCGATATAACGTTTACAACGGAAGTTATCGTTATCAGCAGAATCCTCTGGTAAGGCGCCACGCTGTACTTTCATTTTGTGCGCGGTTTGCCAGGTACGGGTAATGACTTCGCCAACCCGCCCCATCGCCTGGGAGTCCGAAGAAATCATGCTGAACGCACCCAGGTCATGCAGAATATCTTCCGCGGCAATGGTCTCACGACGAATTCGGGAATCAGCAAAAGCAACGTCTTCTGGAATATTCGGATCCAAATGGTGACACACCATTAACATGTCCAGATGTTCGTCGACGGTATTTACTGTGTATGGGCGGGTCGGATTAGTAGAAGACGGTAAAACATTATCTGAGCCACAGGCTTTAATAATGTCCGGCGCGTGACCACCACCAGCACCTTCGGTGTGGTAAGTGTGAATAACACGATCTTTAAATGCTGCCAGCGTATCTTCAACAAAACCGGATTCATTTAATGTGTCGGTATGAATTGCCACCTGCACGTCGTATTCTTCCGCCACCGACAAACAGTTATCGATAGAGGCTGGTGTTGTACCCCAATCTTCGTGCAGTTTTAAACCAATCGCACCGGCTTCAATTTGTTCATTTAAAGGACCGGGTAAACTGGCGTTACCTTTTCCTAAGAAACCGATATTCATCGGTAAATCTTCAATCGCTTGTAACATCTTGCCGATATGCCACGGTCCTGGTGTACAGGTCGTGGCGTTAGTGCCCGTCGCTGGACCCGTACCACCACCCAACATAGTGGTCACACCACTCATTAAGGCTTCTTCTACTTGCTGTGGACAAATAAAATGAATGTGCGCATCAATTCCACCCGGCGTCACAATCTGGCCTTCGCCCGCAATTACTTCAGTGCCTGCACCAACTTCAATGGTGACGCCTTCTTGGGTATCCGGGTTACCCGCTTTACCAATGGCGGTAATGCGTCCGGCTGTAATAGCAATATCGGCTTTTACCACACCCCAATAATCTAGAATTAATGCGTTGGTAATTACGGTATCCGGCACGTCAGCACTAAGCGCCTGGCTTTGGCCCATACCATCACGAATCACTTTACCGCCACCAAATTTCACTTCGTCGCCGTAAACTGTGTAATCTTTTTCCGGCGAAATAAATAACTCGGTATCACCTAAACGAACTTTGTCACCTACGGTTGGACCATACATATCGGCATAAGCGCGACGATCAATTTTAGCCATCTTAAATTCTCCTTATACCTTTTATAATTTGCCCATCACATCGCCACGAAAACCATAAACTTCTTTTTTACCGGCGTATTCAACCAGCTCGACGGTACGCACCTGACCCGGTTCAAAACGTACTGCTGTGCCCGCCGCGATGTTCAAACGGAAACCTTTGGTGACTTCGCGATCAAAACGCAGTGCTAAGTTGGTTTCATAAAAATGATAATGACTGCCGACCTGAATTGGACGATCACCAGTATTTGCCACTTCAACTTCAACCGTTTTGCGACCGACATTAATTTCGATATCGCCGTCGGCGCAGATAATTTCACCTGGAATCATTTACTCTTCCTCTTTAAGTATTCTGAAAACGTAATTGAGGCAGTCAGAGCAAGGCAAAAATGAACGAGAAAGCGGAGCTTATGTAGTTATAAGTGAGCATTTTCGAGTTCATTTTTAACACCGCTATGACAACGCAAATAGTTTTCAGGCGATTGGGTTGTGGACGGTGACCAGTTTCGTTCCATCTGGGAAGGTTGCTTCCACCTGAACTTCCGGCAGCATTTCCGCAATACCATCCATCACATCTTCACGGCTTAATACCTGACGACCCGCATTCATTAAATCGGCAACCGTACGGCCATCACGGGCACCTTCCATAATAAAAGCGCTGATCAGAGCAATGCTTTCCGGGTAATTTAATTTCACACCACGATCTTTTCGCTTTTGTGCCAGCTCTGCTGCTACAAACAACAGTAATTTATCTTTTTCTCTTGGAGACAGTTCCACGGTTTTTCTCCTGTCTGATATTTAAAATTTATGAATTCTTTTACGTTCGCCAGATTCTTGGTGCACAGGGTTGTTTGCCAATCACATCACTGCGTAGTTGTGCCCAGAGTTGTTCGAAACAGTTGCGTACCTGCTCTGCTTTGTTTCCTAAAATCCGTGCGATAAATACGTCGGGCTTTTGTGTCACAGCGACGATTAACTGTTGGTGACTGCTGTTAACGTCTTCCTGCCAGGCGATAATTTTTTCACCCAGCTCATTGGTATCTGTCATCACAGTACGATTAATCAGAAAGGTGCCAAACACGTGATAGTTCTGAAAACCAACATGACTGGCTTGCAACGCAGATGGGGCAGAAAGCTGTAACCGATCGGAAAAAAGTGGCAAACCATCGCGACGCAACATCAGGCTTTGCGTCAGCTGGCCTTGCTCGAAGAACTGTTCACTTTCGAAACGACCAAGGCAGGTAATTTCCCAGCCAACAAACAGGCCATCTCCGGCAATATCGATGGTGGTGGTCAACTGACCATCGGCACCGTCGAAGACGATATTTTCCTGGGGTAAATATTCGAGAACACTGCCTTCAGCAACACTGATAGAGACATGCTGTCCCTGGGGAATACCACTGATGTTGTTGTAGATTTTTCCGGCGGATGGCGTGGTCATTAATACATGTGCGCCATCTTGCAGCGTCAGGTCTATCGATAATTGATCACCACCCACCAAGCCACCGGGTGGATGTAATAAATAGAAATGCAGGCACTCAGGGCCTTCCGGAAAGAAGGGGCGCTGTACCCGCAAAGGGCCGAAGTGCTGGGTTTTTCCAAGGCGGGTATCACCATGTTGCGCGGAAAACTCGGCACTGAAACGTGCCAGCCAACGTCGGCTGTCTAACCCGGGATGCTCAGCGGCTTCGGGACCAACTCCGGAAGAGACCACGGTCGAAGATGATGGAAGTGGAGCAGCAATATTCACAGCACGCCCCAAGGCAAAGCGCACCAACTCAGTGCACCTACAGGCTTTTTCGCACTATAACGAAACGTGTTTTTTGCGACTGATGGCGTTTGTGCCAACATTTCTCGCATTATTCTGGTGTGATGCACTGCAACCGCCCAATAATTTCAAAGTTATTGAGGGTTTTAGCAAAAGGGATGCCAGCAAAAGCTGACCAGTCAGACAAGCCACTTCCCTATGGCCAGAAACGACGCGAATCAGGAGAATCTCAGCTCCCAGCCAGCGGCTTCAAGATGCTCCATTTCAGCAGCCAGGTCACGTGCAGTGAGTGGGTGCTCTTCCAGCCAGCCTTGCGGCAAGCGCAGCATAATCAACTGGTCTTTAACGATCAGCTCCGGCACAGGAACCGGATGAGCGCCCCGGCTGTGATGCAGCACCACCGCCAGACGTAGTAACACCGCCAGCTTCTTAATAGTGTCGCGTCGGCTGGTTGAAATAACCTCGAATTCTTCTTGCGGGAATTTACGTCGATGACTGCGCACCAGTAATGCCAGGGCCGCCTGCCCCTGACGGGTAAATCCTAATAAATCGGAATACTGCAGCAGATAAGCGCCGTGCTTATGGAAGCCCGCATGAGCGATACTTAAACCGATCTCATGCACTTCAGATGCCCAGCCCAACCAATCCTTCCAACGTCCGGGCAGATCCCAGTCTTTCTTAGATTGTTTGAACAAAGCCAGCGCCATGTCTTTTACACGCTCGGCCTGAGTGGTATCAACATAAAAACGCTCGGCTAATGATTGCACGACCCGGGCACGAACGTTTTCATGACTCGAACGTCCGACCAGATCCCATAGCGCACCTTCACGTAGCGCACCGTCGGAATACACCATCTGATCGATTTCGAAGGTTTCGAACACCGCCGTCAGGATGGCCAAACCACCAACAAACACCTGTGCGCGTTCGGGCTTAACACCCGGCAACGCCACGTCGTCAATATGATCAAACTCCATCATGCGCTGATGCAGTTTTCTCAGGCCCGCCAGAGTTAAGCCTTCTGAACTCCAGCCGTTTTCCACCACCGCCTGTTCCGCTGCGCGGATTGTTCCGGACGACCCAACAGCATTTTTCCAGCCCAGCTTTTTGTAATCACCGGCAATATTCTGCAACTCTTGCTTAGCCGCAGACACCGCTTCTTTAAAATTCGCCTTATTGATTTTACCGCCGGGGAAATAGCGTTTGGTGTAAGAAACACACCCCATGTGCAGACTTTCCAGCGCCTTGGGTTCAAACTTGGCGCCGATAATAAATTCAGTCGACCCACCACCGATATCCACCACCAGACGTTTACCCTGATCATCCGCCAGCGTGTGAGATACCCCAAGGTAAATCAGACGCGCTTCTTCCCGTCCGGCGATGACCTCAATCGGATAACCAAGAATGGCTTCCGCCCGCTCAATAAATTCCTGACGATTACGCGCTGCTCTTAAGGCATTGGTCGCCAGTACACTGACCCGTTCGGGATTCATGCCCTGGATACGCTGAGCGAATTCCCGCAAGCACTCCAAACCCCGCTGCTGCGCTTCCTCTGACAGATGACCTTTGGCATCCAGGCCCGCTGCTAACTGCACTTTCTGGCCACGCTTTTCGATGGTGCGGATCTCGCCCTGGAGTTCCTGAGCCACCACCATATGAAAACTATTGGAACCTAAATCGATGGCTGCGATCAGATCTTCTGCGTGCTGAGACGGATCGGCGGTAGTAACAGTGGAGGTTTCTGTCATAAGGCGCTCTTGAAATTCTTCTTGCTGACACTATATAGATGGAACACTTATATTCAGAAGAATACACGTCTGAGCGGGAATCTCGAATTGATTCCGGACAATCCGGGCGTACAATAGGCCGCATTCTGCTGAGTAGCACAACTAACATTCCAATCTGGAAACTAAGGGGAAACACATGAGTGACCAAATCCTGACCGTATCTGACGATTCATTTGACGCTGACGTACTGGGTTCTGACGTACCTGTACTGGTGGATTTCTGGGCTGAGTGGTGTGGTCCTTGTAAAATGATCGCTCCGGTACTGGAAGAGATCGCTGAAGAATACGAAGGCAAGCTGAAAATCGCTAAGCTGAACATCGACCAGAACGAAGCAACGGCACCTAAATTCGGTATCCGTTCTATCCCAACTCTGATCCTGTTCAAAAACGGCAACGCCGAAGCCACCAAAATTGGTGCAATGAGCAAGTCTGAGCTGACTTCTTTTATTGAACAGTCTTTATAAGACTGTTTCCTGCGCGAAAACGGCATAACCACGCCGTTTTCGGGCGATAAAGGCATAAAAAGACGGAAACTGCACTTTTTATGCGTTTTCGCTGTAGACACCCCAAAAATTCCTGTCTATAGTCCTTAATCATTCAACGCCGTCCTGGCGCTCTCTTCTTTTTTAAATCTTTTAATTTCCTAATAACACAAACCTACCTGTATGAATCTTTCCGATCTTAAACTCAAATCCGTACCTGAGCTGTTAGCCATCGCTAAAGAAATGAACCTGGAACACGTGAGTCGTACACGTAAGCAGGACATCATTTTCGCGATCCTGAAAAACCACGCCAAAAGTGGTGAAGACATTTACGGTGAGGGTGTACTTGAGATCCTTCAGGATGGTTTCGGTTTCCTGCGCAGCGCCAGCAGTTCTTACCTGGCAGGCCCGGATGATATTTATGTATCTCCTAGCCAGATTCGTCGCTTTAACCTGCGTAAGGGTGACAAGATTGAAGGTAAAATTCGCCCACCTAAAGATGGCGAACGTTATTTTGCGATGCTGAAAGTCGCAAAAATTAACGACGACAAACCAGAAAATGCCAAATCCAAAATCTTATTCGAGAACTTAACACCTCTGTTCCCGGATGAGCGCCTGGTACTGGAAGTGGGTAATGGTTCTACCGAAGACCTGTCTTCCCGTGTACTCGACCTGATTGCTCCGATTGGTAAAGGTCAGCGTGGCCTGATCGTAGCACCACCAAAAGCCGGTAAAACCATGTTGCTGCAAACCACAGCACAGGCGATTACCCGCAACAATCCGGAAGCTGAACTGATCGTACTGCTGATCGACGAACGTCCGGAAGAAGTAACCGAAATGCGTCGCTCGGTACGTGGTGAAGTTGTGGCATCGACGTTCGATGAGCCACCAGCACGTCACGTTCAGGTTGCTGAAATGGTGATCGAAAAAGCCAAACGTCTGGTTGAACACAAGCGTGACGTGGTTATCCTGCTGGATTCCATCACCCGTCTGGCTCGTGCTTACAACACCGTGGTACCAAGCTCCGGTAAGGTATTAACCGGTGGTGTGGATGCCAACGCTCTGGAAAAACCAAAACGTTTCTTTGGTGCCGCCCGTAACGTTGAAGAAGGTGGTTCATTAACCATCATCGCAACCGCGCTGGTTGATACCGGCTCGAAGATGGACGAAGTGATCTTCGAAGAATTTAAAGGTACCGGTAACCAGGAATTACACCTGGATCGTAAGATTGCTGAAAAACGCATCTATCCGGCTATCAACATCCGTCGCTCCGGTACTCGTCGTGAAGACATGATGTTCCGCGAAGCGGATCTGCAACGTCTGTGGATTCTGCGTAAGCTGATGAGCGAAATGGAAGACGTACAAGCCATCGAATTTATGCTCGATAAGCTGCGTCAGACCAAGACCAATGACGAATTCTTCGACTCCATGCGTGGTGGCAAATAAGCCCGGCGTAAGCGAAGCATTAAAAAAACCACCGCAAGGTGGTTTTTTTATGCCTGTTGCCCTGATCTGTCTGCTCCAGCCTGCCACAAACAGACCAAGGTCAACCCTCGCTGCAGATAACACCAACTCATGATTGACCACCGCAACAAAATCCTTTCTATTAACTGCTGTTAATTATTCACACAAGAAAGGATATCGTTATGAAAAAGTTAATCGCCTTAACCTCACTGACACTGCTGGCTTCTTCTGCCATGGCCATCGAAAACAGCAAAACCGTTTGTACACACGATGCCGAAACCCGCGTCATCGAAGTGGTATACAGTGGTGAAGCTGCTGTGCCATGTGAAGTGCAATA
Organism: Bacterioplanoides sp.; assembly: GCF_965219715.1. GTDB lineage: Bacteria > Pseudomonadota > Gammaproteobacteria > Pseudomonadales > Oceanobacteraceae > Bacterioplanoides. The sequence goes on along the minus strand of NZ_OZ244785.1, from coordinate 3,260,488 downwards.
CACCAAATCAACCGGCACACAAACTCTGTGGAACGCTCAGAACGCTGAAGGTTATTGTGAAGAGAAAGCTCAGGCATTTGTTGAGAAACAACAAGGCTGGGGCTGGGACTGTCAGACCGCCGCGACTGATAACGGCCAGACCGATGAAGAATTAATTCAGAATGCAGAATCTGCAGCAACCGAACAAGAACCTGTTGCTGCCAGCGAATAATCGCGGGTTACCGCTGCCGTTAGTTTAAATAGCGGGAGCGGTCATCTCCTCATCGGCAAAACGCTCAGCAATATCGATAAATACCGACTCCAGCGTTATAAAGGCATCCACAACATCCGGATCAAAATGGCTGCCACGACCATCGCGAATAATCTGCCCGGCCTGCTCAAAGGTAAATGCAGATTTATACACCCGCTTGGAAATCAGTGCGTCAAAACAATCGGCAACCGCCATCAGTCGTGCCGAGAGCGGAATTTCTTCCCCCTTCAGGCCTTCCGGGTAACCACAGCCATCCCAACGCTCGTGGTGGTAATAAGCAATTTCTTTGGCAACACTGAGAAACGGTGACGGACCGTATTCTTTTTCTGCATTATCAATCGCCGCTTTGCCGTATTCCGTGTGGCGTTTCATTTCCTGCCACTCATCCGCATCCAGCTTACCCGGCTTTAATAAAATACTGTCAGGCACACCAACTTTGCCGATGTCATGTAATGGCGCTGACTTAAATAATAGTTCGATAAAGTCATCGTTTAAGTGGGTATGAAAACGTTCATGACTGTTCAGGTGTTCAGCCAATGCACGGACATAATGTTGCGTACGACGAATATGCATACCGGTTTCAACGTCACGGGTTTCCGCCAGTGACGTCATACAAAAAATGGCAACATCCTGAGTACGGGAGATTTCTTCGGTACGTTCCCGCACCCGCTGCTCCAGCTGTTCGGCGTACACTTTTAATTCTTTACGCGAGCGTTGTAACGCCAGATGGGTCGCCACCCGGGCGGTGACAATGGGTGGTGAAAATGGCTTGGCAATATAATCACAAGCGCCACTTTGAAAGCCTTTAACTTCATCTTCCACTTCGCTTTTCACGGTAAGGAAAATGACCGGAATATCCTGGGTGCGTCCGTCACCTTTGATGGCCTGACACACGTCATAGCCACTCAGGCCCGGCATCAGAATATCCAGTAATACCAAATCGGGCAGTGGCTCAGCCGCCATCAGTTTCAGTGCTTGTTCGCCACTTTTCGCCAGCGTTACGTGGTAATCAGGACTGAGTAGCTCCACCAGAACTTTTATGTAAAAGGCTTCATCATCAACGATTAAAATACGTTCCTTTTCCATCCCTCACTCCTTTAGCTGTTGCAGAGCGTCGGTAACCAGCTGACGGGCTTGTTCAAACTCAAACTCGTCAACCAACTCTCTCAGCTTGTTTGCTAATTCATGTGATAACAGCGCCTGCGCTGCAACCACCTCATGTTGTGCGCTGGCATCACCTGCCTGTAACAACCGTTCCAGTGTTTGCAGAGTTTGCCGCGCGTTGTCCGGTCTTGATTGTTGTTGTAACGCAGGGCTGTTGTTTTCGTTATCCCCACGTTGTTTGACCAGTTCACTGCGTCCCAGGTTCACAAATACCAACATAAAGCTTTCGCAGAATCGTTGCCACAAAATCCCGGCTAAAACCTGCTGCCCTTCCTGTCGCGAATAACGTAATAACGCTTCCAGCTCGGCCGCATCTTTCTCGAACAAACGAGCGCCGATATTACCGGCAACCCCGCGCAAGGTATGGGTCAGCCGTAATGCTTTATCGAAGTCGTCCTGCAGTAACGCTTGTTTAATCGCTTCGTCGTCTTTGTGGTGCTTCTGATGGAAACTTTTCAGCAAGTTAAAGTACAACTGGCGGTTGCCACCCACGCGTTCGATACCCCAACCCAGATCGATACCATCAATGTTTTCCAGACTGGCCTCGAGCGCCTGTTCAGCACTGGCTGGCGAGTGACGGACAGTGGCAGGCTCAAGCCACTGTTGCAACATGGTGGCAAACAGGTCCGGGTCGATTGGCTTGGCAATGTGGTCATTCATACCGGTTGCCAGACAACGCTCACGATCTCCCTCCATTGCATGCGCCGTCATCGCCACAATTGGCAGGTCTTTATAACGCTCGTCCTGACGAATAATGGCGGTGGCATGTAAGCCGTCCATCACTGGCATCTGCAGGTCCATCAGCACCAGATCGTAATCTTTATGTTTGATCGCTTCGATTGCTTCAACGCCGTTGCTGGCGGTATCGGCGATAATGCCAACCGAGTGCAGGAATTCCAGCGCAACGGCCTGGTTAATTTCATGGTCCTCCACCAGCAACACATTACCCTGCAACCAGACTTCGCTGATGTCGTGCTGAGAATTGTTGGCGGAGCTGCGCTCACTGAAAATACGCATAATGGTGTCGAACAAAATCGATGCATTAATTGGCTTAATTAATAACGCATCCAGCTGATGATTTTCGGCGCTGGCTAATACATCTTCACGGCCATAGGCTGTTATCAGCACTGTTGCCGGTTTGTGCAACAGCGATGCCTGGCGAATACCACACAAGGTATCGATGCCGTTAATGCCCGGCATTTGCCAATCGGCAATCACCAGGCCGTAAGGATCGTCATACAGTTCCTGCTGTTGCAGCAAGAACAGGGCTTCTTCGCCACCCGCCAGGGTATCCACCTGAAAAGAAAAGGACTCAAGCATTTCGCGCAATAACTGACGTGCACTCGGGTTGTCATCAATCACCAGAACTTTTAAACCTTTCAGCTGTGAGTCGGGCACAAACTGATTCTGATGGCTTTCACCCTGGGTTGTGAAATTCAGACGGAAACTGAAACAGCTGCCTTCACCCGGTGTGCTGTTGGCATTTAATTGCCCGCCCATCAGGTTAACCAGCTGCCGTGAAATATTCAGACCTAAACCTGTGCCGCCATATTTACGGGTGCTGCTGCCGTCAGCCTGGGTAAAAGGTTCGAATAAACGCTGCATTTCATCCGGAGCAATGCCAATGCCGGTATCGCGTACCGTAAATTCCAGCTCGCTCTGGCTTTCCTTACGGGATAATTCGCGCACAGTGACGACCACTTCTCCCTGATCGGTAAACTTAATCGCGTTCTGGGTCAGGTTAATTAATACCTGGCCAAGACGAAGCGGGTCACCGACCAGATTCACCGCAATTCCCGGTTCGACATCCAGCAATACTTCGATGCCTTTTTCCGCGGCTTTTAAGGCCAGCATGTCGGACAATTCGGTGAACACACTGTGCAGATTAAACGGCACGTGTTCAATATCGAGTCGGCCCGCTTCCACCTTAGAAAAGTCCAGAATATCGTTAATCACTCCTAATAAAGCGGTGGCTGATTGTTTGATTTTGTCGGCGTACTCCTGCTGCCGGTCATTAAGGCCGGAACGCAGTAATAAATGATTCATACCAACAATGGCATTCATCGGGGTGCGGATTTCATGCGACATATTCGCCAGAAACTGGCTTTTAAACTGACTGGCCTGCTCTGCGGCATCTTTGGCTTCTGCCAGGCGTTTCTGACTTTCCTGCAGACGCTCACGCGCCTGGTTTAATTTGCGGTTCCAGATCAGGATGACAATCAGGATCGGAATAATCACCACCAGCGTAATCACCACGGCTTCGACAACCTGAGCACGATTGACCTGGTGTTCGAATTCAACTTTAAACCAGTTATTTTTAATTTCCTGGCGTTTGTAATCCGGAATATGGTCGATGGCCTTATTAAGAATTTCGACCAGTTCAGGTTTGTCTTTTCGTACCCCAATGGATTGTTTGTATTGGTAGCCGGTTGGTGCCGCCACTTTTACATTACGGATACCGACGGTTTCCAGCGTCCAGGAGGAGGTGCCCAGTAACCCCACATACGCATCAATTTCTTTGGCACTGAGAGCAATTAACGCATCCTCGCCACTGGCAAAAGGAACCAGTTCCAGATCAGGCTGATCACGCTGCAGAATTTCCTCAATGGCATAACTGGCACCAACACCAACCCGCTTACCATTAAGATCAGAAAAGCTGTTCACAAAACGTGTATCGCTGTGCACCAGAATCATATAAGGGTGCACCATATAAGGCTTGGTAAAAGCCATATATTCACGCCGTTCTACGGTGGGATTAACACCCGAGATTAAATCCAGTTCGCCACGCTTAAAGGCTTTTAACGTTTCCTGCCAGGTTGTGTGATACACAGGTACAAACGGTTTATGAATCAGCTGGCTGACCAGCTCGTTATACTCCGCCGACAAGCCCTTGGGCTTACCCTCTTCATCAACAAAATCGAATGGTGGCCAGTTGGTATCGCTGCCCATGGTTAACGAGGAAAATTGCTGCAGATATTTTTGCTCAAGCTCGGTCAGTGTGAATAACGTGTTGTTCGCCGGATGCTCACGCAATGCCATCCAGTTCGATAAAATCATCTGCCTTTTCTTTTCCGGCATCGATAACAAAGCTTTATCGATAATACTGACCAGAGGTTGCCAGTCCGGATCTTTAAAAACAGCAAATCGCTGTAATGCCAGTGGCATTCCGGTTCCACCCGAAACCACCAGATTGTTTAACTGCAGATTACTCATCACCCAGCGCACAACAGCCTGATTACCAATGTAGGCATCAACACTGCCGGTGGATAATGCAATTAAGGCTTTTTCGGTTGAAGGGAATATACGGATGCGAACGTCGGGGTAATTTTTTTCGATAATATCGACCAGATAAAAACCCTCTTCAATCGCAAGGGTTTTATCGGCTAATGCCGAAAAGCTGTCGAAATATTCGCCGTTGCGATTACTGACCAACACCTTCATTGCCGCAAAATACGGTTGGGTAAACCACAAGTGTTGTTTTCGTTTTGGGGTTTCCACCATGGTGGCAGCCAGTGGAATTAATCCTTGCTGTGCCGCCTTGGCCATTTCACCAAAGCTGCTGAAGCGTTGCGCTTCGAAACGTACATCCAGTACCTGTTGCAGGTAATCCAGATGGTCTTTAAGAATGCCGGAGACTTCACCTTCCTCATTCACAAAATCAACCGGTGGCCAGCGTCCATCGATACCAATAGGAATAACAGGGTTTTGTTGCAGCCAGTCGCGTTCGGCCTGGGATAAATTCGTTAACAGCGGCTGTGCCTGAACCGCAGCAACCGGAAAAAAGCCATGTAAAACCAGGCTGCATAAAACCAGCGGCAACAGGTTTACAATACTCCGTGCAATACAAGCCGTCATGGCCATTCCTTCCTGACTACAAATAGCCGTTTGATGTTGCCTTAATTATAGAAGAGTTGCCACAACGCAGATCGGGCAATCAGGAGAAGCTGATAGTGATGACACTAATGTCGCATACCCAAAGGTATACGACATTGTGTTTGGAAGAGGTACTGATGAAATAAAGTTACAGCTGTGGTTGGGCACGTTTCATAATGGCTTCACAGTTCACATCGGTACCCAAAGTACCAAAGTTCACCGCACCATTGTGGGCGATACGCGAACTAACATAAGCAGCAGCGATGTCTTTTTCACCTTTCTGAATCAGTACCGATGCCTGTAGTGCAATCGCCAGTTTGTCGACGACTGTACGGGAGCGATATTCCAGCGTGTCCATATCAGCGAACTCACCCTGTAACTCAACCAGGTACTGGTCATACGCCGGGTACTGACCGGCAGCGCGTTTTAATTCATTAATAAAGGCATCCACCACCGCAGGCTCTTTAGCCATGGCGCGTAATACATCCAGACACTGAACGTTGCCGGAACCTTCCCAGATGGCGTTGACCGGCGCCTCACGGTAATGACGCGGCAGGACGTTATCTTCGACATAACCAACGCCACCAATACACTCCATCGCTTCATAGGTGAAGTGTGGTGCACGTTTACAGATCCAGTATTTACCCACAGCGGTCGCTAAACGGGCAAACAGGTTTTCGTGCTCGTCGTCCAGGTTATCCAACGCATGACCAACCCGCATGGTCATCGCCAGTGCGGCTTCGGATTCCAGCGCCATATCCGCCAGTACGTTTTGCATTAACGGTTGCTGGTGCAGATTATTACCAAATGCACTGCGGCCAGAGGTGTGGTGAATCGCCTGAGCCAGGGAACCACGCATCAGTGACGCTGAGCCCACCATGCAGTCGAAACGGGTCATGGAGACCATTTCAATAATGGTGCGAACACCGCGACCTTCATCACCAATCATCCAGGCGTAAGCGCCACGTAATTCGATTTCCGATGACGCGTTGGAAATATTACCCAGCTTGTTTTTCAAACGCTGAACATACATGGCATTTTTGCTGCCATCCGGACGCCAGCGTGGCATCAGAAAACAGGACAAACCTTTTTCGGTGTACGCCAGAATTAAGAAGGCATCACACATTGGTGCGGAGCAGAACCACTTATGGCCAACCAGCTCGTATTCTTTACCGTTACCTAATTCGTCGGTTAACGGATAAGCGCGGGTGGTGTTAGCACGAACATCGGAACCGCCCTGCTTTTCCGTCATCGCCATACCAATGGTCACGCCTTCTTTTTCGAAGAAAGGTACGTTACGACCATCGTATTTTTTCGCCACGATTTTCGGAATCCACTGCTTCGCCACTTCCGGCGAATACTGCAATGCTGGTACCGCAGCAAAGGTCATGGTTAACGGACAGCCAGAACCGGAGTCCGCCTGATTGTGCATATATTCCATCGCTGCACGGGCAACGTGTGCGCCTTTTTTACCCTTACCATTTTCGTCTTTTTCTACCCATGGCAAAGAATGTAAGCCAGCTTCAATCGCGCTGCTCATTAACTCGTGATAAGCCGGGTGGAACTTGGCTAAATCGATGCGATTACCAAAACGGTCATGGGGATAAAAAGTAGGTTTATTCTCGTTGGCGAGAAAACCGGCTTCAATTAAATCACCACCAGCTAATGCGCCGTATTGCTGCAGACGATCTTCCGCCCACTCACCACCGTAGGCTTTGGTCCAGTATTGCAATGCAGCATCACTGGTATAGGCATTGTAGTTTTCCAGCGCGGTTGGCTGATTGAACACTGGATGGGTTTCTGCTGCCGCTTTGTGTTTTTCTACATCAAATTCCAGGTCTTGGCTCATTACTGGTTCCTCGCTGTTTTTTTATTTTTACGAAAATAACGTACTAATTTTTCTGACAGCCAACAGCTCTCAGGCATAACGCATTTAATTGGCCGATCAATAATGTGTGATCAGGCTGATCGCCGTTGTTTATTGCCGTGTGTTCGCGCTGCAAAAATAACGGGCCAATTAACGATTCAGATAACATACCGACCAATGCTGCCGCTGATAACGCCGGTTCCTGGTCGACGAATTCTCCGGCAGCCATACCTTCACGAATCAGATCTTCAAAAATTTCGGCATACGCCAGACGGTATTTCAGACGCTCTTCTTCGACACGTGGATCAACCGGCTCAGCGATCAACGCATACGCCAGCCGCGGGCCTTGTAACGCCCGCTGGGCGAATACGGTTAAACCAGCCTGCAAACGCTCAGCACAACCGCTGTTTGTTTGTGTCGCCTGATACACCATCTCAACTTCATGTTCGGTGGCATATCGAAACACCTCAGCCACCAGTTCCGCTTTATTGGGGAAATGACGATAGATACTGCCCGCCGCCACTTCTGAACGCTTGGCGACAGCCGCTGCCGTCGCCGCCGCAAAGCCGCCTTCTGCCACCAAGGCACGGGCGGCCTTCAGCAAACGCTGGCGGGTGTGAGCCTTTTTGGCCTTAGTATGTTCGGTTTCGCGATATGCCACGGAGTCATCATGGGTCAGCTTAAGATCAAACAAGTGAATCATGATTCACTTTTAGGCGCAACTAAGAAGTGAATGCAGGTTCACTGCTTTGAGTGCGAACATCGCTCAATAGAGATATTAATCGGCCGGAGGCGTGGCAAAGAGGAGGTAGGAAGTACTCTCGATAGGTGCGCATCAGTATGATTCGCAAGAAATTCAGCAGCGATTGGGAGATGGGTTTCTGTTAATCACTGCTGAACTGTTTGAGTTTATTAATCCGTTTGGTGATTCCAGACCGTATATTTATGGAAGTTCCCGAAAAAGTTAATATTAATCAAGCAGGCTCTTCTTTTTTGAAAACCTGATTCAATAAACTTGGTTTGGATTTTTTCTTATAAAACTTCATTAACTCTTTATGAGGGGTTGAAATATCTTCACCAAAAGCTATCTCTAGAAGATCTAAAAACCTATCTGACTTTTCAGTATCAACACTATCTAAGAGATCTGCTAAGCTCACACTTACCTCTCTATTTGTTTTAAAGCTCTCCTTCAATTCATTACTATTCTCCTTGATATATTCTAGGTAAATACCACTTTTTATAAGAGACAACATTAGATCACTCATTATTTTCCTGTAGAAAAATGAGCTCATATTTTCATTAACTCTAAATCTAAATCCTATACTCAATTCGCGAGACTTATTGTTTTCACTACTTATAATACTTTTGTGAAAACTTGAGAAAGGTATTTCAACAGCTCCGATAACCTTACCCATCCATAGTTTCATAGATGCATAATCAATTTCAGGTTTAACAGAAGATACTTCAAACATCTCTTTAAAACAGGGAATATAATAATATCTTATATAATTCTCTCTATCTAAAGATGAAAGGAATTTCAATACAGCATCATACTTATTCTCTTGGCTATAAACTTTTACCGCACTATAGAAATTCCTAATATCATGGATCTTCTGGCCAGCTATGTAAGAAGCAGTGTAATATTCTTGAAGAGACTTGTGAGAGAAACAGAGCTGATCATAACCATCGTTAGATATAATCCCTGTACATTTTTTAATAGTATCAACTACATCCTCGGGACAAATATCATCATGACATTCACTTTCTAGTGATTTCTCCATAAATTCGGATGCTTCGCGAGTGCTAAAAGATGTTACGCCTTCAGAGAAAGTTGTGAAGCAGAATACACTAAAAACATCCTCGATCTTATGATCATTAAGAGGTATATTTATACCTCTATCAATTTTTTTTCCAGGCTTTAAGGTATCATGATGAGTAAGCAATGTTATAAATATTTTTTTATAGAAATCTGCCAAATTGTCAGGTATTTTTGACCACGTTCTATAAGTTATGAAAAGCAATATAGATAGTATAGGCGTTTTTGCTATTTCAAATATTTGCGGATTTTTTTCTAATTGTTCTATTGCTTCATCTGTTCTTTGAACGTTATTTTCCGAAATATTTAAAAATAACTTCCTAACATTTTCCGCACTTAAACTCAGGACATTATAATTACTAATGAAAGGTTCTGTAGTTATTATTGTGTCTGGCCTGCTAGTTACTATTATCGTTACTTTAGGGTACAACCTAGATAAATCTTTTATTATTTCTAGCGCACTTCCCTGCTTAGAAGGCTCTATTTCATCAAATGCATCTAAAAATATCTTTAAATAACCATATTTCAATAACCGACCAATACCTTTCTCGGATATATTAAGATTATGCCTAGAAAACCATTTTGATAACTGCAATACTAGCGATTCATCCGTGTTGATATACTTAAGCTCGAAGAAGACTGGAATAGTGCTGCCATGTTGAAGTTCATTTAACAACATCTTTCTCAAAAATGTAGATTTCCCCTGCCCTGCGCGACCAATTATATTAGTGATACCTTCGCTGTAAAAATTCAGATTCGAGATTTCATATTGGGAATCCAAATCATTACTAGGGCTCATAAACAAAGGAACATATACATCGTCTATAAACACATCTTTTTGGCTAGAATATAACGTTCTTATGTTCACATATTCATCGCAAGCCATACAAAATCTGACAAGATCTTCATGACTGAATGAAGCATTATATTCCTCCGCGACTTTATTCCATCCTAAGTCTGAAAACTTTTTAATAAGTGACGATGTTAAGGTCTTTAATCCTGTTAGAGCAATCGCTTCTATCACTGCCATGTGTTGCCTTCCATCAACGTGAGTTATGTGGAAAATTTATCATTAGAAATATCACTAATCAATAATTTAGTGAAACTCAAACCGTCTCCCCATCCACCCTCTGCAGCCACTCACTCACCCGCGGATAATCAGCCGCCACACCTTTACCTTCCGGCGTAGCAACAATACAACTCAGCTGGCTTGCTACGGATATATCCGCCAACGTCAGAGAGTCGCCGACCAAGTAGTCCTGGCCTTCCAGCCAGTCAGATAAATGCGAGAAGTGTTTTTTCAGATCGGACAATACTTCCGCAAGAGACTTACGGCCAATACCCTGAGCTTTAGCTTGCTTGGCAATCATACCCGGCGCCACCATCTTGCCAATCGCAGCAAACAAAGCATTATCTTCTTTTGCGGCCATCGCCGCGTATTCCGGTGCATTGGAAGGCAGCACAAAACGTAAATACACCTCGTTAAAGTACAAACCTTCATCCGCCCAGTCTTCAAAGAAATGCACCAGCGCTGCTTGTTTCTTATCTGCCGGTAATAACGGCTTCTCAGGATACTGGTGCTCCAGTTCAGCAATAATGGCGGAAGAGTCGGCGATATTCGTACCATTCAAGCTTAACACCGGAAGCTTGCCAATCGGAGTGAGCTTCTTCAGATAACCAAACTGCACCTGCTGCAGGCTGACATTTTCCACCTCATAGCCCAGCCCTTTGTACTTCAGTACCCGGCGAACCTTGTCGCAAAACGGTGACATCTCAAACTGGTACAGGGTAATTGCGCTCACGGTCATTTCCTTCTTAGTTGGCCTGATTTACAGACACGGATCATGGTGATGATGTTTTAGGCCATTTTATTTGTCATCTGATGCGATGGTTGGGTCACAACACGACAAGTAAGGTGTCGATTGGGCCAATTGCTTATATTAGATCGAAAGCTATTGAAACTACACCGCCCGGTTTTTATGTTCCACAACTTCAGCTGAGGAAGTTATGACTCAATCTGCTTATATTTTTGATGCCATCCGCACACCACGCGGCAAGGGCAAAAAAGGCGGCGCACTGTATACGGTTAAACCCATCACCTTAGTCGCCAACCTGTTAAACGAACTAAAACAACGCCACGACCTCGATACCTCACAGGTGGAAGATATCGTGCTGGGTTGTGTTACCCCGGTCGGTGACCAGGGTGGCGATATCGCAAAAATCGCCGCTTTAGTTGCTGACTGGGATCAGGTAACGGCTGGCGTACAAACCAACCGCTTCTGCGCTTCAGGCCTGGATGCCATTAATATCGCTGCAGCCAAAGTCATCGCTGGTTTTGAAGATCTGGTGATTGCCGGTGGCGTGGAGTCTATGTCACGTGTACCGATGGCCTCTGACGGTGGTGCCATGGCAATGGATCCACAAACCAACGCGGCTATCGATTTTATTCCACAGGGTGTGAGTGCTGACTTATTGGCCACGCTGGATGGTTATTCCCGTGAAGACGTCGATGCCTTCGCACTCAAGTCGCAGCAAAAAGCGGCCGCCGCCTGGGAAAATGGCTACTTCGATAAATCCGTTATTCCGGTAAAAGATCAGAACGGCATTACCCTGCTGGAAAAAGATGAATTAATTCGTGAAACCAGCATGGAAAAGCTCGGCCAGTTACAGGCCGCTTTTGAAATGATGGGCGAGATGGCATTTGATGCAACGGCCATTCGTAAATATTCCCAGGTAGAAAAAATCAACCACGTACACACCGGTGGTAACTCCTCCGGCATCGTAGACGGCGCAGCACTGGTATTAATCGGCAGCAAAGAAAAAGGCGAAGAACTAGGACTGAAGCCTCGCGGTCGTATCGTTGCTTCGGCGCTGACCTCAGTGGATCCAACCATTATGTTAACCGGCCCGGCTCCGGCAACCCGTAAGGTGCTGAAAAAAGCAGGCCTGACTATGGAAGACATCGATCTGGTCGAAATCAATGAAGCCTTCGCTTCGGTGGTTATGCGCTTCCAGAACGAAATGAATATCCCGGAAGAAAAAATCAACGTGAACGGTGGCGCCATCGCCATGGGCCATCCACTGGGTGCTACTGGCGCCATGATTATGGGTACCTGCCTGGACGAACTGGAACGCCAGAATAAGCGTTACGGTTTATGCACCCTGTGTGTTGCAGGCGGTATGGGTATCGCCACCATCATCGAACGTGTTGAACAGAACTGAAACTGCGGGGATATTTTTATGACGACTGATAATTCAAACGCCCGCGCGGTACGTTTAGAAGAAAAAGACAACGGTATTGTGCATCTGGTTCTGGATGCACCGGGCCAGTCAGCCAACACCATGGATGCGGCTTATCGTGAAGCAATGGATATCGCGGTTGCCGAGTTAAAACAAAAGAAAGAAAACAACACCATCAGCGGAATTGTGATTCGCTCTGAAAAGAAAACCTTTTTTGCCGGTGGCGATTTAAACGAGTTGGTACAGGTAACGCCTGCCCATGCTGAAGAGTTTTACCACGGCGCTAATGCGGTTAAACAAAACCTGCGTGATATCGAAACCTTGGGTGTGCCGGTTGTTGCCGCCATTAACGGCACTGCATTAGGTGGTGGTTTTGAGATTGCCCTGGCCTGTCACCATCGCATCTGTTTAAACGACGAAAGCATTCAACTGGGCCTGCCGGAAGTTCAGCTCGGTTTATTGCCAGGCGGCGGCGGTGTTATCCGTATGGTGCGCTACCTGGGTGTGGAAACCGCACTGCAGTATTTGCTGGAAGGAAAAAAAATCCGTCCATCAAAAGCCAAAAGCGTTGGCCTGGTGCACGATATTGCTGAATCTCCGGAAGAGCTAATCGCCAAAGCGGAGCAATGGATCAGCGAGAACAAAAACGCCAAACAACCTTGGGATATTAAAGGTTTTAAACTACCGGGCGGTGCGGTGATTAATCCGAAGGTTGCGCAACGTATCGCCGTTGCTCCGTCTTTTACCCGTAAGAAAACCGCGGGCTGTTACCCAGCTGCCGAAGCCATTATTGCGGCCGCCGTTGAAGGTGCACAAATCGACTTTGATTACGCCCAGCAGGTAGAAACCCGTTACTTCACCGAACTGGCGACCGGCAAAGTCTCTAAAAATATGATTAATGCCTTCTGGTTCCAGCTGAACAGCATTAATGCCGGTTCTTCCCGTCCTGATGATTTGCCGAAATACACCACCAAAAAAGTTGGTGTTATTGGTGCGGGCATGATGGGCGCGGGTATTGCCTACGTTACTGCCAAAGCCGGAATTGAGGTGGTATTAAAAGATATCTCCCAGGAGGCTGCAGACAAGGGCAAGGATTACTCCGCCAAGCTGCTGGAGAAAAAAGTTAAACGTGGCTTTATGTCAGAAGCAGAACGCGATGATTTCCTGGCACTGATTAATGCCACGGCAGACGCAAGCGACTTCGATGGTTGTGACCTGATTATCGAAGCGGTATTCGAAGATAAAGGTTTAAAAGCCAAGGTAACCCAGGAAGCCACGGCTAACGCCTCTGCTGAAGCGGTAATTGCCTCGAATACTTCAACTCTGCCAATCACAGGTTTAGCAGAAGCGATTGAAGATTCCGAACGTTTTATTGGTCTGCACTTCTTCTCCCCTGTAGACAAAATGCCACTGCTGGAAATCATTAAAGGCAAACAAACCAACGATGAAACGCTGGCCAAAGCGTTTGATTACGCCTTACAAATTAAGAAAACGCCAATCGTAGTGAACGATGCCCGTGGTTTCTACACCACCCGGGTATTCTCAACCTATACCCAGGAAGCCATCGCCATGGTTGGTGAAGGTATACACCCGGTGATGATCGAGAACGAAGCTAAATCAGCTGGTTTCCCGGTATCACCACTGGCCGTTTCCGATGAAGTTTCCCTGACTCTGATGCAGCATATTCGTGATCAGACGGTGGCAGATTTACAGGCGGAAGGGGCTGACTTTAAAGTGCCGGAAAGCTTCGCTGTTGTTGATAAAATGTCGAACGATTTTGACCGCAAAGGTAAAGCCGCAGGTGCTGGTTTCTACGAGTACAACACCAACAAAGCGGGTAAAACTGAAAAATCGATCTGGCCTGGGTTGATGGAACATTTCTACCTGGCGGATCAGCAGATTGATCCACAGGATATTCGTGATCGTTTGTTGTTTATCCAGTCGATTGAAGCCATCAAAGCCATGGAAGAAGGTGTGATTGATTCCGTTGCCGACGCCAATATTGGCAGTGTGTTTGGGATTGGTTTCGCCCCGTGGGCCGGTGGTGTACTGCAGTTTGTTAACTATTATGGCGCCAAAGAGTTTGTCGCCCGCTGTAACGAACTGGCTGTTAAATACGGTGAACGGTTTGAACCACCGGCTCTGGTTCAGGAAAAAGCTCAAAAAGGTGAAGAGTTCGTGGCTGATTTAGCGGACTAACCCTTAGCGCTTGTTGGGGTTCGTAAACTCACCACCAACCTACAGCATTATTGTAGGTTGGTGGTGAGCCAGCGAACCCCAACGATCAGTGAATAACGCTTAAGTTAACCGATATTTTCTAGGTGTCGTACCGGTCCATTTCTTAAAGGCCCGATGAAAATTACTGGTTTCGGCAAAACCTAATTTCTCGGTGATTTCCTGCACCGATAAATCGGTATCATTGAGATAATAAATCGCCAGATCACGACGCAGCTGATCTTTAATATCCTGAAAGCTGGCACCTTCATCTTTCAGTCTGCGACGTAACGTCTGTGGCGTCATATGCAGCAGTTCGGCAATTTCTTCCAGTGATAATAAATTTTCAGAAAAATCGCGCCCCAATAATTTACGCACCTGACCGCTAAAACTCTGGTTATCATCCGGGTTAAACATCAGGCCGTTGGGAGATTGCATAATAAATGCTTTCAGATCGACTTCGCTGCGCACCAGTTTCGCCGCCAGGTGTTTTCGCGGAATAATAAAGCCACAAAAATCCTGATCAAATTCCAGCTCAGACGTAAAAAACTGCTGATAATCGTGGGATGACTGAGGTCTGGAATAATCAAAGCAGGCTTTGATTAATGGTACACGCTCACCGATCAGCCAACTGCCGAAACGATGAATAATACCCATAGCACATAAGGTCAGATAATGATCGTGATCTTCCAGCTGCGACATATCGATACTGATTTGTGCCAGCTGATCGTCGATCAGCTTCAGACGAATCGCCGGTGTATGATCAAACATCTGATAAAAGCGGTTAGCCCGTTTTAATGCGTGCTCAAGGTTATGACACGGTAGAATCGTCTGGCTCATGGTGGCAAAAGTGCCGGGTTTACTGACAACCTGACCAAAGCCCAGAAACTCATCTTTTAATAATAACCACAGATTTTGTAATAACCGTGCGTATCTTGATGAAGCAATCCGCGCACCGGGATTGCTCAGAATTTCAGGATCAATCCCAACCTGCTGCAATAACGCTTGCGGATCATAACCCTTATTGATCGCTCCTCTGAGAGAAGCCGCAACCAGATAACCTGGAGTTGTGTGTTCAGGCCCGGGTATCAGGTCTGCTTCGGAGTTTACCTTGGTCATCAATGACTATCCCCGACCTTGTAAGCTGATTTTATTCTAATAAATAAAGATTAACCCGGCTTAAACCCAGATGGTAGTTTTCGCCAGTTTTTTCGTAGCCTGATGCCATTGGTGCATTTTCGACCACTCCGTAAGCTCTGTGGACGTATTAATTCTGACAACTGCGATTTTTCTATTCCGCCTTGGTGATCGGGCGGGTCGCATGGTTGTTAATAAACGCCAGGAGCCGGATATGAAACGCCGCCATTATAACCAAGAACAAAACATCTATCGTGAGTCATTACGTGCTTTTCTTGAAGCGGAAGTAAAACCGCATCAGGACGACTTTGAAGCCGCAGGGCAAGTGCCCAAAGAGCTATGGCAGAAAGCCGGCCAGAACGGTTTTCTGTGCCCCTGGGCAGAAGAGCAATATGGCGGCGTCGGCGAAAGCGACTTCCGTTACGAACAGCTGATGATCGAAGAGCTGGCCCGTATCAATGAATCCGGTTTTTTTGTTCCCCTGCACAGCTCCGTGATTGCGCCTTACATCGCCGATTACGCTAACGACGAACAGAAAAAACGCTGGATGCCAGGCATTGTCAGTGGCGAAAAAATTCTCGCCATTGCGATGACTGAACCGTCCACCGGCAGCGATCTGGCAGGCATGAAAAGCCACGCTGTAGAACACGACGAACACTGGGTATTAAACGGTGCAAAAACCTATATTTCCAACGGCCTGATTTCTGATCTGGTGATTGTTGCGGCCAAGACCGATAAAAACAACAAACACGCCATGGGTCTGTTTGTGGTTGAAGCGGACATGGCTGGATTCGAACGTGGTCGCCGTCTGAAAAAAATCGGTATGCACTCCCAGGATACTGCCGAGCTGTTTTTCAACGATGTAAAAGTTCCGAAAGCAAACGTGCTGGGCAATCCACAGCAAGGCTTTATTTATCTGATGCAGAAGCTGGCACAGGAACGTTTAGCCACCGCTTGTGGCGCTGTGGCTGCGGCACAAAGCGCATTGGATATGACCATTGAATACACCAAAGAGCGCAGTGCTTTTGGTCGTAATATTTCCCGCTTCCAGAATACCCGATTTAAGTTGGCGGAAATGAAGGCCAACATTCAGGTGGCACAAACCTACGTTGATCAATGCGTGTTGGAACACAACGAAAAACGCTTTTCCGCAGATGACGCCGCCATCGCCAAGCTTCACTGTACTGAGCTGTTAGGTAAGGTCGCCGACGAGTGCCTGCAACTACATGGTGGTGCCGGTTATATGTGGGAATACCCGATTGCACGCCTCTACTCTGCTGCCCGAATTCTGCGTATTTACGCCGGCACCTCAGAAATCATGAAGGAAATTATCAGCCGTACCATGCGCCTTTAGCGCATGGTTTCCGATCCTGTCGCAATCAGATGATAACGACAGCTAAAAATAACAACAGCTGAAAGTAACAACGGCCAACAATAAAAACGGAACAGGCGCATTCTCGTGAATACTGTAAACAAAGTCCGCACCATTACCGAATGTTTAATGCAACACAGTGCAGAACGTTCGGACAAACCGTATCTTGTCCAGCCGCATAACGGCGAAATTACTGAATGGAGCTGGAGTCAGATGAAGCTGGATGCCGAAGCCATCGCCAGCGGCCTGAAAAGCGCAGGCATTCAGGCCGGTGATCGGGTGGCGATCTGGTCAAAAAACTGTGCGGAATGGATTATTGCGGATTTTGCGATCGCACTGTTAGGAGCAGTGAGTGTGCCTGTTTATCCGGGCCAGAATAAAGACAGCGTACATTACGTATTGGATCACGCCGGTTGTGATCTGATTATTCTTGGCAAACAGGATAACGACGCTGAGGTAGCCGACGCGGTAAAAGACATCGATATTAAACGTCTGGCGTTGCGCTATTACAGTGGCGAAGCTGAACTGCAATGGCAAGAGCTGCTGCGTGATAATCGTGGAGCTGTCATTGATCCATTTCCGTCCGCCATCGATGACTTATACACCATTGTTTATACCTCCGGCACAACAGGTAATCCCAAAGGGGTTATGCACAGTTATCGCAGTTTTGGTGAAACCTGCGAAATGTTTAACCAGGTATTTCAGGCAACCGATCAGCATCGTTTTTTCTCCTATTTGCCTTTAGCCCACCTGGCTGAACGTATTATTGTTCAGGGCAATAGTATTTATGCTGGAGCCCCTGTCTACTTTGCTGAATCGCTCGATACTTTTATGGGCGATATTCAGCGCGCTCAACCATCTATTTTTTTCGCCATCCCACGTATCTGGGAAAAATTCCGGGAAAAAATTCTGGCTCAGACATCCCAGAGAAAACTCGATTTATTACTTAAGATCCCGGGCATTAATCGTCTAGTGAAAAATAAAGTGCAACGTGCTCTGGGCCTGAATAAAACGGAAGTGATTGGCTGTGGTGCAGCTCCCATTCCTGAAGCCACCTTACGTTGGTTCGATAGTCTGGGAATTCAGATTCTCGAAGGTTACGGTATGACCGAAAACGCTTGTTACGGCACCATGAACCTGGGTGAGCCTTTATACAGTCACAAACGCAAAGTCGCCAGCGTTGGCCAGCCGATGCCAGAGTGTGAAGTCCGTATCAGCGAAGACGACGAAGTTCTATTAAAAAGCCCGGGGCTTATGACGGGTTATTACCGTGACGAGAGTGCCACTGCATCGGTATTCACTGACGATGGCTTTTACCGTACCGGTGATAAAGGCCGAATTGATAACAACGGCTTTCTGCATATTGTTGGCCGCCTGCGCGAGCAGTTTAAAACTGCCAAGGCAAAATTCATTGTGCCTTCCCGCATCGAAAAGTTATTGGTGAGCCATCCCCATATTGAACAAGCTTGTGTGATTGGTCGTGGTATGGTGCAACCGGTAGCACTGGCCCAGCTATCGGAAACAGCTGAAGGCATCGATAAAGAAACACTAAAAGCAGATCTGACCGCTCACGTCAGCGATATGAATAGCCAACTGGAACACCACGAGATTATCGATGGGTTGTGGATTTGCGCTGAAGAATGGACTGCGGCCAATCATCTGATGACGCCAACTCTGAAAGTGAAACGCCATGAGGTAGAGCAGCGTTATCGCCCGATCATTGAGGCCCAGTTGAACAGTCGCAATGGACTCCACCTGGTGAACTTCCTGGGTGCAACAACGGGCAAAGAAAATAAGACGGATACCGAACAACGAAAAATACAGGAGAGTGCGTAATGGCTACTTCTGTATCATCAGGCAACTCACCATTGTCGGGAATAAAGATCCTCGATTTTTCAACTCTGCTGCCGGGTCCGTTTGCCAGCAAAATGTTGTTGGATATGGGTGCTGACGTTATTCGTATTGAAGCACCGGATCGTCCTGACTTAGTGCGATTTATGCCACCTTTTGTTGACGGTGAATCTGCGTCGCATCGTTTGTTAAATAGCGGTAAAAAATCGGTTGCTCTCGACCTTAAAAAACCGCAAAGCGTTGAGCTGATTAAATCCATTATCGATCAGTACGATATTGTGATCGAACAGTTTCGTCCGGGTGTTATGGCGAAATTTGGCCTGGATTACGATTCGTTAAAAGCCATTCACCCCGGCCTGATTTATTGCTCGATCACAGGGTATGGTCAAACCGGTCCACTGGCTCAGCGTGCAGGCCATGATATTAACTATCTGGCACTTGCCGGCGCTGCTGATTACAGTCGCCGCTCCGGAGAAAAACCCTCTCCATATTCTATTCAGGTGGCTGATATCGCCGGTGGTTCTCACCATGCGGTGATGGCAATTCTGGCAGCACTCTACCAGCGCGATGTGCAAAAAATTTCATCAGCCGACGAGCTTCAAGGACAGTATCTTGATATCGCTATGGCCGATGCGGCATTGGCGATGAATGGCATGGCGGCAGCCAGCGCGTTGGGTGGTGATGATATTCTGCCACAGCAACAAATTTTACACGCTAAGAGTTATTACGACTTTTACGAAACCAAAGACGGCCGTTATTTTTCAGTCGGCAGTTTAGAACCCAAATTTATTACCGGTTTGTGTCAGGTGATTGGTCAGCCCCATATGGTTGGCAAAGCCATCAGCCAGCGACCGGAAGATATCGCCGAATTTAAACAACTGCTGACGGATTTCTTCTTGCAACGGGACTTCGACACATTAGAGCAAATCTTCGCTCCACGGGATTTGTGTGTCGAACCTGTGGTGAGCCTGTGCCAGGCCCTGGCGCATCCTCATTTCATCGAAAGGGGGATGATTAAACCTGGCTCTTGCGGGGGAGAACTGGGTTCTCCCCTGCCTTTTTCCTCACCAGATTCATCAGAATCCAATAACAGATCTCTCGACAAACTCGGGCAATCGACTACTGAATTTCTGCGTCAGCATCATTTAAGTGAAATGGATATCCAGCAGTTAAAACACGATGGAGCGATCAAATGAGTTGCCGTGAATTTTTGCCCTTACCTGCTTCATTGTTCGATGCTCATACCAGAAAAATTCACTGGGGAACCTTTCAGGGGCAGGTGGAAAACTGCAATCTGATCAATATCCCGGGTATGTATTCCAGCGAGAATAAAAATGATAAACGCCTGAAGGAGTGGCAGGCGTTTCAGCTCGGTGATGGTGATCGGTTTATTTGTGGTGCCGTGTATAACGCCAAAAAATTTGCCGTGATTGCTCTGGCCTATTATCAGCGCAGTACCAACACCCATCACTTATATAAAAAGTTCGTTCGTCCTTCCAGGGTTTCGGTTGCGGATGGCAGTCTGCCCAGCATCACTAACTTTAGTCATCAGAGCAACGAGCCTCACTATCGCATTACACGTGACCAACAGACGGGCTGCGAGATCGATATCTACTGGCCTGCCAGTGGCAAGCTGCCGGAACTGAAGATAAAGGCTGAGCTACAGGATAATTATAATGGTATGACGATCTGTCAGCCATTTGCCAGCCAGCGTCCTCTGTACAGCTATAAAAATGTGATGAAAGCATCAGCCGATATTCAACTGGGCACCCGCATTCATCATATTCAACCGGATAATGGCTACGCCATTATTGATGACCACAAGGGCTATTACCCCAAAGAGGTGAATTATGATTGGGGAACCGCCGCCGACCATGTTGGTGGCAGGTTGATTGGTTTTAATCTGACCCGAAATCAGATTATTAATCAGGAAAGATATAATGAAAACTGCCTCTGGATTGATGACAATCTATATCTTCTCCCTGCTATCACCGTCACCCATCATGAAGATCACTGGCACTACCAGGATCAAAATGGTGATATCGATCTTAAATTTTATCCACTGGTTAAAAATAATCAGAAATTCCATTTAGGCTTCGTATATATGAATTATCAGGGCCCGTTTGGACACTTCGAAGGTCATATCTCCCACCCGAATTCAGGACGAATTGCCATCAACAATATGTTGGGCATGGCGGAAAGGAAACGCTACAAACTCTGAGGCATACATCAGCGCCTGTGAATTATTTATGGGTGCTCTGTGCCTCGCATAATAAACACACGGAGACAAAGCATGACAATAATAAAAAAATCTCTGCTTGTTCTGTTTAGCGTACTGACATTCAATACACTGGCATTGTCAGATGTGGATAAAAGCCGCTGGATGGAACAGCTTTATAAAAACCGCCCTGACACCCGTATTCGCGACATGGTGATTCCTGCCAGTCATGATGCAGGTGCATACGGAATGAATGGAAGTTCAGATATCGCTCCAGGAGAAACCGGTTGGTAC
Source organism: Bacterioplanoides sp. (assembly GCF_965219715.1). Lineage (GTDB taxonomy): Bacteria > Pseudomonadota > Gammaproteobacteria > Pseudomonadales > Oceanobacteraceae > Bacterioplanoides. The sequence continues at coordinate 3,239,192 of NZ_OZ244785.1, read as the reverse complement.
AACCTGGCAAAACCCATTGTTGCCAACTGGGGAAATACCCAGAACGTAAATGCCTACCACCAGCTAAATGGCGGTATTCGTAGCCTCGACTTACGGGTTCTACATCACAAAGGCCGCCCGGTAATCGTACATGGCTTAGTCAGCGTGACGTTGGAAGAAGTTCTTAAGGATGTGAAAGAATGGAGTGCACAACATCCCAAAGAACTGGTGATTCTGGAATTCGCCAAAAACCCTAAAACGGTTGAAGAACAGGAAGTTATGCACAACCTGGTGATGCAATATCTCGGCGACCGTGTACTGGTCAATAATAACAACCGTTTTAATGCAGCCAACCTGACGCTGAACCATGCATGGCAGGAGAATAAAAGTATTTTATTAATGACCAACGCCGGTCATTTACACTCTAAATACGAGCAGTGGTTTAACTCAGATGCCATGTTAACCGGTGTCTACGGTGATACCACCAGTATTGGCAGCCTGCACCACTCGTTAATAAACGGTCGTGGCCATCGCCTGGGATTAAACAATCAGGACCCGAATCGTTGGCATAATATTTCCATTACTTTCACCCCGGATGCTGATGCTATCGCCAGTGGTGTGTTTGGTGGTTTGATCGACTTATTTACCCGGGAAGATACACCGAAAAACCTGTGGCAATTAACCCAAAAGTTAAAGTTCGCTGCGGCCGAGTGGATTCCACAATGGGTCTCGGAAGGCAAAAAAGTGAACTTTGTGTCCGCAGATTTTTTTCAGAACACCAAAATAGTTGATGTTGCAATCGCCATGAACCATCCGGACGTCGCTGCTCCTCAGGCGCCACTGGCGTTAAAATCGGTCAATCAATATGACTGGGTTTATGACGACCATAAAACCGGTGCGTCAGAAGACTTCAGCATCTGGAAGCCAAAAACCGCCTTTGGTTTTTATCCATTAGGTTATGCCGCGATGCGTGCCCACGCTCATCCAAATTATCCCAGCCATGTGGTTTACGATCAAAAAAACGGTGCTCTGGTTAACCCAGTCGGTTATAGCTGGGTTTGGGATGACCGTAATTCCGGCGGTACTCATGATGTGAATATCTGGGCGGGTATTGCACCACGTGGCTATACCTGCCTGGGTCATATCGCAACCTTAGGTTACCGCAATGAGCCAGCTAAAGACGCAATGAAATGTGTGCACAACAGCTACCTGGTGGATGGTAATTTAAATAACCGTATCTGGAATGACCGTAAATCAGGGGCTTATATCGACGCAGGTGTCTGGGCATTACAGGCAAATGATGCTTTCTCCCATAGCAGTGGTTTATTCCTGGCAAATCGCCAACACTGGAACAGCGCTAATCATTACCCTGCCCGCACTATTATCAGCAATAAAGCTCAATCAGCCGACAATGTTGTGGGTTATCGTATGTTGATGGATCAGGCTTCTGGAAAATGTTTAACCGTTAAATACAACCAGGCTTATAACGGCCAGGATGTGATTCTGCACACTTGTAACAACGGTATTAATCAGCGTTGGTATTACGATAAAAATAACGGATTTTTACGCAGCGAAATGGCCGGTAATTTCTGCCTGGATAACCGCGGTAATTTAAACAACGGTGCGCGTTTAGGTATTCACGAATGTGTTGACCACAACAATTTACGTTGGGATTGGCAGGCGACAGGCCTGGTTAATCGCAACAACGCTGATATTGCCATGGATGCCAGCTGCCGCGATGACTATTGTGCGATTGTGAATTATCGCAAACACGGCGGGGCTAACCAGCAATGGCATTGGCTGGAAGTATTAAGCTTCCGCGACCAGCATCATGGCAAATGTTTAGCCATGGCCGACCAACCGCAAAACTGGACCAAGGTTGTTCCGGCGAATTGTGGTGGTGCACACCAGCAGTTTATTCACTGGAATGGTCAGCTGCGGCCGTTAGCCAATCCGACTATGTGCCTGGATATCGTTCGTGGAGAGTTAAAGAATGGCGCTGAAATTGTCAGCTGGCCGTGTCATGGCCAGGCTAACCAACGCTGGACGATTTCTGACTCCGCAATTCTGACGCAGATGAACGGTCAACACTCCATTAGTGATAACGGTGGCAGCCGCATCATTATGTGGGAGCACTATGGCAATGCGGATCAGCGCTGGACCATTACCAGGCACTAAAACCCCTCGTTAATTTTTTCACTAAGCCAAGCAATATTCCTCCGCCAAACGGCGGGGGAGTTATAAAGAACTTATGTATACCGAAAATACCCAGGCGACCTTCGCCATTTTACGTGACACGTCCCAGTTAAGCTGGAGTGTTATTCCTTTTATTTCTATCGTCGTGCTTGTCTTTTTCTGGCAGGCCGATCAGAAGAACTGGTCACGTATTCTTGCCGCATTGGCATTCTTATTTACCGATTTATTTAACGAACTGTGGAACGGTCTGGTTTGCCACTGGAGTGAATTTGCTCCGGTCTGGGGGATTAAACCAGAAACTAACTATCAGATTCTTATTGGCTGGAATATCGAAATTTTATGCGGCTTTATGTTGGTAGGTATTGCTTCAACCATGGCGATGCCAGCCGATAAAAGTGTGAAATATTTTGGTATTAATAACCGTCTCTGGTTTATCGGTATCAATTCAGCCCTGTCGGTAGCTTTTGAAATAGCTTTAAACAAAGCTGGCTTAATTCACTGGGCCTGGCCCTGGTGGAATGCGGAAAACCCCTGGCTGATTTTCCTGGTTGGATATGTGCCGTTTTTTACCATGGCTTATCTGGTGTATGACGCGCCAATTAAGCGCGCCGTTAAGATACTTGCGGGTATTATCACGGTGGACATTATTTTTGCTTTGATTCTGGCCAGTAAAGGTTGGATCTAGATATATCAATGGCTGGACTTAAGCGCTGAAGATTCTATCAGCGCTTAATATCTTCAAACGAGAAGCGGGTGATCCCTAAACTCACTTCTCCGTTGTTAGCTACAGTGCGGGTCAACTGCCACACCACCAGACCAATAATCAGATTGCCCAACGCAGCACCCATTAACAGGCCGCTATAACCCATCAGATACGATCCGATAAACGCTCCGGGTACATAAAACACAAACAAACGAATTGCGTTCAGTACCATCGAGTGGCTGGTTTTCTGCAGTGAATTCAACGCAGAATTCACACACAACACCACACCCATGCCGAAGTAACCAATTGGCAACCAACGGACAAATTCGATAATGGTTTGTTGTACTGCCGGATCATCAGAGAACAAGGCTGCTAACCAATGGCCTGTCAGCCAGAAGGTTACAACAATCGCTCCCTGTAAAATCAGTAAAAATTTAAAGCTGCTTAACAGCGCTTGGAAGATGCGTTCGTCCTGGTGGGCACCATGATTTTGAGCAACAAAGGTCGGCAGCGTCGAAGTCAGCGCCAGAATCACAATTAAGGCAAACGGCTCTAAACGCATTCCCACGCCAAAACCGGCAACCGCCTCTTCACCCAGTGGCGCCACCATAATTAATAAAATCGCACCGGCAATTGGCACCATCATATTGGTTACCATCGCCGGAATACCCAGCGACATCATACGCTGCCACAGCGCTTTGGTTTGCTGCCAGGTCATTCCGTGGCGACTTAAGAAACCAGAGCGACGCTGATTGGTCATAATCACTGCTAATACAATCAGCCAGCAAAGTGTGCTCGCCAGCGCAGCACCACCAACGCCCATGGCCGGAATCGGACCCAGGCCAAAAATCAGTACCGGATCTAGCGCTGCATTAAGCACAGCAGCCACCAGCATCATTTGTGACGGTAACTTAGTATTACCAATGGCTCGCATCGAACTGTTCTGCACCATCATCACTAACATGACCACCGAACCCGGCCACCACCACAACATAAAATTCCAGATTTCCGGCAGCAATTCTTCCGACGCACCTAATAACAGGAATAAATAATCGTTAACCAAAAGTCCGACAACACTGATGACTAAACCCAATACCACACTGAGCATCAGCGCGGCCATGGCGGCTCGTTTCGCCTGTAAGTCTTCACCCGCACCAAAGGCCTTGGCAATAATGGCTGAAGCGGCAATACCAAGACCGATCGATAAATTCATCACCAGCATGGTAACCGGCATCGCAAAGCCAACAGCGGCCAGCGAGGTAGTACCGAGTAACGAAATAAAATAGGTATCCACCAGCTGAAAAAAGAACACCGCCAGGATGCCAATCACCATAGGTTTGGTCAGCTGATACAACACCTTATCAACGGGTGCGCTGAGAATAGCGTCTCTCACAAATCAAACTCATCATAAAAATTAATCTCAGGGTTGTTACTCTACACCAGTTTGATTCACCGCAGGTGGTGGCTTTATGCCAGATATCGAACAATGCGTTGCCATGAAACCGATATTGTCCCGGAGTCATTGTAAAACCTTGTTTAATCAACCTAATGGCCGGTTGTTCGCTCACACCACGGTCGTTAACCTGCAACTATTATTCAGTACACGACCCATGCAATAAGGGCCAGTTATGCGCAAAACAATTCTGATTTCTACGTTATTAATGGCTTCCGGTGCTGCTTATGCCGCCGAAGAGGCACCACAGTCTCCGTGGAGTGGCTCCGCTGAACTGGGCTTTATCGACACCTCGGGTAACACCGACACCCGCAGCACCAATGGTGCTTTCGAGCTGAAGCACAAAGGCAAAAACTGGGATAAGTCTCTGAAACTGTCGGCGCTTACCAGTAAAGAAGAAGGCACCACCTCGAAAGAGAAATACAACGCTGCCATCAAGCTCGATCGTAACTTCAGTGAGCGTTCCTATCTGGCAATTGATGCCACCCAGGAGCGCGACCGCTTTAATGGTTTCGAATACCAAAGCACAGTTTCTGTCGGTTACGGTTATCGGGCCATCAAAGAAGAAAAGATGAACCTGTCGCTCGAGGCTGCACCCGGTTATCGCCGCGATAAGTTAAAAGAAAGCGGCGATATCAACGAAGATTCTATTCTGCGTTTAGCCGCTAACTTCGATTGGGAAATCAGCGAAGGCGTGTCTTTTATTGAAGAATTCACCGCCGATATCGGTGAAGACAACTCCACGTACAAATCTGAAACCGGTTTAAAAAGCAAAATCATTGGCGCTCTGGCAACCAAAATCACCTACAAAATCAAGTATGTGGAAGAAGTGCCGGACGACAATGAAAACACCGATCGCGAGCTGGGCATCACCTTCGTTTATAGCTTCTGATCAAAGATTGACGGCATGTCCGAAAGGATCTGTCGGCGACCATCTTCCCTAAAAAGCACCCTGCTTGCCGGGCATCTTTCCAGTTTTTATAACTGATGTGAGAGCCCGGTTCTTTTTTCTCCCCTTCCTGACGTCATTGGGTGCAACTCAACGCTCCACCTTGGTCGTAGCGGCCTAAGCTGACAATCCATACTACTTACGCAGAAATACCAGTATCATTCCTGAGTTTTCAGGATCGCTGATTATTTTTGTAATAAACCCTGTGCTAAGGGTAAAAGCGTCCCTTAATTATCTCATTTGGAGTGAAGCATGACTGACGTAATGTCAAACGACGTAGTTATTGTTGCCGCAACCCGTACGGCTATTGGTACCTTTGGTGGTTCTCTGGCCAGTGTCTCCGGCAGCGACCTGGGCGCCACGGTTATTAAATCCCTGCTGGAGAAAACCGCGATCGCTCCTGAGCTGGTTGATGAAGTATTAATGGGTCAGGTACTGACCGCCGCTTGTGGCCAGAACCCGGCTCGTCAGGCAGCGATTAAAGGTGGCCTGCCGGATACCACTCCAGCGATGACCATTAACAAGGTATGCGGTTCAGGTCTGAAAGCCTTACACCTGGCCGCACAAGCGATTAAATGTGGCGATGCGGATGTGATTATTGCTGGTGGTCAGGAGTCGATGTCTAACGCTGCTCACGCTCTGCCAGGTTCCCGTAACGGCCAGCGTATGGGTAATTGGAACATGGTCGATACCATGATCTCCGATGGCCTGTGGGATGCCTTTAACGATTACCACATGGGCATCACCGCTGAAAATATCGCCGACGAATATAAAATCGAACGCGCCGAGCAAGATGCATTTGCAGCTGCTTCCCAGGCTAAAGCGCTGGCAGCCATCGAAGCCGGTAAGTTTAAAGACGAAATCACCCCGGTTGTGATTCCACAACGTCGTGGCGACGATATTGTGTTCGATACCGATGAAAACCCACGCGCTGGTATCACAGAAGAAAAACTGGCAGGTATGCGCGCTGCGTTCAAAAAAGACGGCTCAGTCACTGCCGGTAACGCGTCTTCACTGAACGATGGTGCTGCCGCTGTAATGCTGGCATCTCGTGCAAAAGCGGAAGAATTGGGTCTGCCAATCCTGGCAACCATCAAAGCCTACGCTAACGCCGGTGTTAATCCGGAAATCATGGGAACCGGTCCAATTCCAGCAACCAAAAAATGTCTGCAAAAAGCAGGCTGGAGCATCGCGGATCTGGATCTTGTAGAAGCCAACGAAGCCTTTGCCGTACAAGCTCTGTCGGTCAACAAAGGTCTGGAGTGGGACGCCGAGAAAGTAAACGTGAACGGTGGAGCCATTGCTCTGGGTCACCCGATTGGCGCATCCGGCTGCCGTATTCTGGTTACCCTGCTGCACGAAATGATTCGTCAGGACGCAAACAAAGGTTTGGCAACTCTGTGTATTGGTGGTGGCATGGGTGTGTCACTGGCAATTGAGCGTTAATACCGACTCATTAGCAGCCTACGGAAATCCCGCATAAACACGGTTTATGCGGGATTTTTTATGCCAAAAACAGCAATTGCCCGCCAACAGCAACAAAGTTGGTTGCCGCGACTATTATTGCCTTTTATTCTGCAATCAAACTTTTCTTCGCAAAGGACTCTGCTTATGTCTGCCCCGAGTGTAGCGACGGCGCCTGCTGGCAATATGATGACTCAACCGCTGATTATTTCCGACTTACTGGAATACGCAGCAGCCCATCATGGTACCCGTGAAATTATCAGTCGCCGCTTAGAAGGTGATATTCATCGTTACAACTATCGCGATGCGTTACAGCGCGCAAAACAATTAGCCATTGCCCTGCAACAATTGGGAGTTCAGCCAGGCGACCGGGTGGCAACACTGGCCTGGAATACTTATCGGCACTTCGAATGTTATTACGGTATTTCCGGTATCGGAGCCATTTGCCATACCGTAAACCCGCGTTTATACACAGAACAAATCGAATACATTATTAATCATGCGGAAGACTGCTACGTTTTCCTCGATGCCTGTTTTGCTCAGTTGCTGGAACCTATCGCCGACAAGCTGACGTCTGTTAAAGGATTTATTCTGCTGATCGACGAAGACAAGATGCCACAAACATCATTGCCAAACGTCAGCTGCTACGAGACTTTGATTAACGCTTCCGACGTAACCACTCAGCTGGAAAATTTCAGCTGGCCGCCACTGGCTCAGGATACCGCCGCCTGCTTGTGTTACACCTCAGGCACCACGGGTAATCCGAAAGGCGTTTTATATTCCCACGGCTCTACCGTATTACACGCTTACGCCAGCCGTAATCCGGATGCACTCAATATCAGTTCTGACACGGTTGTGATGCCGGTCGTTCCTATGTACCACGTCTGTGCCTGGGGTATGCCCTATATCGCTCCGATGTCGGGTGCCACTCTGGTATTACCGGGGGAAGGTATGGACGGCAAAAGTCTGCACGAATTAATCGAGCTGGCAGAAATCGATTTAATGTTGGGTGTACCAACCGTGTGGCTGGGATTAATCGATTATTTAAAACGTAATAATTTACGCATGGATTCGGTAAAAACCGTCGGTGTCGGCGGCTCAGCTTCACCACTTTCTCTGGTGGAAACGCTGGATAAAGAATACGGTGTGTATTTATTACCAATTTGGGGCATGACGGAAACATCACCACTGGCAACCCTGGGCTCTCCAACCAAAGCCATGCAATCGATGACGGATGATGAACGTTATCGCCTGCAAACCACCGCTGGAAAACCCATGTTTGGTATCGAGCTGGAAATTTTCGATGACGAAGATAAACCAGTCGCTCACGATGGCGAAAGTCGTGGCTATTTGCGGGTGCGTGGCCCCTGGGTATTAACCGCGTATTTTAAAAACGAAAAGCCGGAGTCTTTCTTTATCGATAACAACTGCAATCAGTGGTTCGATACCGGCGATATTGCGGTGATTGATAGCAACAGCTATCTGCAAATTGTTGATCGTGCCAAAGACGTAGTGAAGTCTGGTGGTGAATGGATTTCATCCATCGATTTAGAAAACGCCGCGGTTGGCCACCCGGATGTCAACGAAGCCTGCGTGATTGGTGTTAAACATCCGAAGTGGGATGAACGGCCGCTACTGTTTATCGTAAAACACGAAAATGCAGATGTGACTAAAGAGGATATTCACCAATACCTGGAAAGCAAAGTGGCTAAGTGGTGGTTACCGGACGATATTATTTTTGTCGAACAGTTACCTCATACCGCAACCGGTAAATTACAGAAGCGTACCTTACGCGATCAGTATTTTAATTACCTGATTGAAAAATAGTCCCTGCATTGCTCCGGTCGTAAGACTGGAGCAAATCGAGCCATACAAAACACCATTAACGCCACCCTCCGCGACTCCCTTGCCCGCAGTCATAAGCCAGCCTATATTGGCGCCCCTGTTTAATTTATCAGTAAATGGATTTTGTATGCGCTTGCTCGTGGTTTTTATGGTATTCGCAGCCAGCCTGTTCCCTGTGTCAGCCTGGTCAGATAACCACTCCGATAACCTGATCAGAGCCGAAATCGCTGCCTATCAGCTATCCAGCGCATTCTCTGCCTTTGTATTTTTTGAAGGGGCGCCACGGTTTTCCAAAGAACTGCGCCACGCCCGGCAACAAGGCGACCAGATGATGCAAATCATCAGTGAACGCTACCCTCAGATTCAGCAACAGTGGCAACAGGCATCCGGCTTCACCGCAGAAAAAGAAGAGACGGTGTTTGATGGTTCAGATATGCGTCTGGAAATTGGCTTAAGCGTTTATCAGAACGAGCTTTACCGTCAGATTAATCTGGCAAAACAGCAGTCCGAACTCATTGCTTCCAACTACCTGCAGGCGCGCCTCAAGCTGGAAAAGATTCTCGCTCAATATATGTACAGTGCGGTATCAGCCGGAGCTTACAACAGTGAAAACAACATCGACGAGGACGCGCAGATTTTGTCCGAGATGATTACCCGGCTGCCAGATCACGCAAGTCTGCGTAATAAACTGACCCGGAAGTGGAGTTTTATTAAAACCAAGGTGCTGGCAACCAAAGAGCAGGTCGCCCCTTTTCTGACGTTACACACGGCTAACGATATCCGTAAATTGTTAGCCGCGATGCAACAGGGATAATTCTCCGCAATCAGGAAGCTTCTGCGGTCAGCAGCATATCCTGCTGCTCTTCGGCCATATTACGCTCAAACGCCAATGCCGATGCCAGCAACCAGGCGTAACCATTCAGCTCGGCCACTTCTTCATAAAAGCGGAAGAATTCCGGCTTGAGGATTTCCTTATCGAATATCGCCCCAACGCACAGCAATGCCATCGACATCATGGCAAACAGGAAGAAATGACTGCTCATTACCTGTTTCATCAGTCCCCAATACACGGAAAAGTTGCGGCCCAGAATCACAAGTAACGGGATCCAGATCGCCAGCATCAGAATTTTAAAACCACGGCCATCCACCATGTAAATTAACCAGTCAATGCCCGAATGTTTGACGCTCATCTCGCGAATCAGAAAACTGAACATTAATGCCGTTGCAGTAATCGCCAGCCAGCGTAAATGCTTGCGCGTTTCCGGCGAAACATCTTCCATTTCACACCAGTCACTGCGGAAAAATACCACTCCGGCAGCCAGAATTAACACCAGCTGTAAATGCTCCATCATATGATTTTCGTCATACAGAATATGCAGGCCCTGCATCATCACTGACCAGGCCAGAATTAAAGACAAAATGGCAACTGAACCAATGGCCCAGCGCCCAGGGATCAGGTAGGCTTTTTTACTCATCGCTCTCTCTCACAAACCGACAAAGTTTCCAATTTGAGCGAATTCTATAAGACGGGTTCCGCCTGTTTTATTCCATAAATCGCAACAATTTAACCCAATCGAGCCAACAATCACGAAATCCCAGTAACAATGGGGTTGATCCAGTTTCTCGCTTAAAAGTGCTCTGAAAAAACTCATTGTCTCAATTTTATTTCCAATTCAAAAAGTGTGTCGCCAACCGTTAAAACTTGGCGCAATCACCGAATTCATGCAGAATCCTGACTGTTTTTTTTTGCCGCAGTAAGTTCTGTTTATGTTTAAGTCCAATCATCCCCTCAGCACCCTGACCCAGGTTGGTTTCCTCGAAGGTATGTCTTTCCTGCTGTTACTGGGTGTGGCCATGCCACTGAAATATATGATGGGAGTTAATGAAGCAGTGCGCTTTGCGGGCTCAGCCCACGGTATTTTGTTTATTGCCTACCTGGTGGTATTGCTGATGACCGCACATCGGGTGAAATTTCCTCTGTGGGGAATGCCTGCCGGGGTGATGGCAGCAATCCTGCCGTTTGGCCCGTTTGTATTCGATTGGGCGATCAAAAAAGCCGTCGATAAAAATCTGCAAGAAAACCACTGATGTGCCTGATCAGCTTTGCCTGGCAACCGCAGCAACAACAGTTGATAGTTGCCGCCAATCGGGATGAGTTTTTTAAGCGCCCTGCTGCGCCAATGGCTGAGTGGCCGGAGCATCCCGGTTTATTTGCCGGCAAAGACCTTGAACAAGGTGGGACCTGGCTGGGCGCAACCCGGAATCGCCGCTTCGCGGCACTGACCAATATCCGCGCTCCCGGAGAAGGACCACAGAATCCAGTGTCCCGCGGCCATCTGGTGCTCGACTTTCTGACATCTGACGATTCTGCGGAGTCGTACATGATGTCGTTAAGTGACAAGGCAGACAGTTACGGTCTGTTTAATCTGTTGTGTTTCGACGGACAACAGCTATGGTACGCCAATAATCATCCACACTTTGATGCCAGAGCACTCGATGCGGGTCACTACGGTTTAAGTAATGCCCATCTTGATACTCCCTGGCCTAAAACCGAGCTGGCCAAGCAACAGTTACAGCAGTGGCTGAACACGCATGATGCAACGAGCCAGCTGCCGGGCAGCCTGCTCGACCGACGCGAACCCTTTGCCGATGATCAGCTGCCACAAACCGGCGTGCCTTTTATCTGGGAGAAAATGCTCTCCAGTCAGTTTATCCACACACCGACTTATGGCACCCGTTGCTCCAGTGCAATCAGTATCTCTGAACAGCACATTTTGCTGGAAGAAATCAGCTGGGATGAGCAGGGTGAAAATTGCCACGAATTCCGGTACCAAATTCGTACTTGACGAAAATTCGTCGCAATTCAATGAGTTACAAACTTCACCGCTAAGTCATTGAGTCACAAAGAAACTCTTATCTGACGCGACCACCTTGTTGCATACGCTTACAAATATTTGTAAACCGTAGCGCGATTCGTGTCACATTTCGGCAAATCGCCGTCCATACTTTGTGGCATGGATACCTTAACCCCAACGTCAAAACCCACCCGAGCGATCGGTGCCACAGGCTGGATTGCCATTGCCTGTATGGTACTGCTGTTTGCGGCTTTGGCGGCGAGCATCAATACCAAGCCATATATGCCACCTAAAGTGGCGCAGAAATATATGGAGCACTGGTTGATCGAATCCGCACGACGTGTGGCGGGTGAGGTGCGTCTTAAGCATGTCCGTTCCATCGAACCTTTCTACCTGCGCCGCGATTATCAACCCGTCTGGATGGACAGCTATGAGCTGACCCAGGCCGGTCAGGAATTACTGCAGGTGCTGCGTGAAACCGCTGCCGATGACTGGCGCAACTATGGCTACGAACTGGCAACGCTGGAACGCGAAACCAGCCGCCTGTCGAACATCCCGAAACAAGCCACCGCGGTCGAAGTTCTGCTGACCGATGCCTTTGTCACCTACGCCAAGCAAGCACTTAACTCAGAGCTGTTGCCCGATACCGGCGAAGGCGATCACCCAATCCGTAAAGTGGCACTCAGCCAGACCAACACCGTCGGCAGTCAGATCAGTGAAGAGCAAATTGTCGATCTGCTGAATCAGGCCATCGCTAATAACGATCTGGATAACCTGGTCGATAATCTGACACCGTCACACCCGGGCTACCTGCGCCTGCGTAAAGAATTAAATCGTTACCGCGATATCGCCAACAGCGGTCGCTGGTATCCGCTGGAAGAAGATCTGACGCTGCAACAAGGCGAGCGCCATCGTTTAGTACCACACATGCGCTGGATGCTGAGCCAATACGGTGACCTGCCAAAAGGCGCGCTGTCATGGTTATTTAAAGATGCGGCGGAACGCACTTTATCTCCGGCAAAAAATGCACAGTTTGATCTGCAACGGGCTGAGTTCCTGCTGGATCAGTCGTTAAGTGACGCACTGAAAAACTTCCAGAAGCGCCACAATCTGAATGCAACCGGCTCTGTGGATAAAGCCACACTGCAACATCTGAACGTACCGCCGTATCAAGTGGCGCAGAAAATTGCGCTGAATATGAAACGCTGGCGCCACCTGCCACGCGACCTGGGTCAGCGCCATGTCATGGTTAATATGGCCGACTATCGTCTGCAGCTGATGGATGGTGATTCAGCAGAAATCGACATGAAGGTAATCATTGGAAACCTGCAACGCCGCACGCCGGTTATGGTGCAGCAAATCAGTACCCTGGAACTGGCGCCAACCTGGTCAGTACCACGCCGTATTGCTGTAACCAGCTTACTGCCAAAACTGAAACGTAATCCGGATTACCTGCACCAGAAAGGTTATCAGGTGATCCAGCAGGTAAATGGCGTTGATCAGTTTATCGATCCGAAGACGATTAACTGGAAGAAACTCAACGCTCGTTACTTCCCTTACCGCCTGATCCAGAAGGCCGGTAAAGACAATGCGCTGGGCACCATTAAATTCCTGTTCCCGAATGATAAAGACATTTATCTGCACGACACATCTCAGCCGCAGCTGTTCAACCTGGACAAGCGGGCATTAAGCTCAGGCTGTGTGCGGGTAGAGAAACCACGCCTGCTGGCTGAGAAGCTGTTGCGCGGCCAACAAGGCTGGCACCGTTCTAACATCGATAATGCGATTGATCAGAACCGTACCACCCGTATTCGTTTGCATGAGAAGGTTCCGGTCTACCTGATGTACTGGACCAGCTGGGTAGACGAAGATGGCCGCTTACACATGCGTGATGATATCTATAAGCGTGACCTGATTGCAGGCCTTGCTCCAACCAATCCAGCCGTCAGCCTCTGATCCGATATTCATAGTCGGATCAGTAACAGGCGATTTACGACAGCTGGTTACACAAGTTTTCATGTCATTAGTGACATTGGAGACTTTTTCCCACAACACATCAGAGATAACCGACTACTCAGCTTTGGTATTAGGCATACTGCCGGAATATCGCAATGTTAATTGATGTAACGGGGAAGTCCGATGCCAGCGCGTCGTCAGTTTCTGAAACAACTAGCCGGAGCCGGAAGTGCCGCCGCACTGATGGGTACCAGCCAGCTGAGCTTTGCAGAACAATTCAAACAAGATCAGAAAATTGCCGAAGAACGTACGCTTAAGTTGTACAACATTCACACCGGTGAATCTTTACAGGCAACCTTCTGGGCCGATGGTCAGTTTGTTGATGATGAAGTGCAACAGATTGACCTGTTGATGCGCGACCACCGGGCTAATCAAGCGATGGCGATGCAGCGCCGCTTGTATGAAAAGCTCTATCACCTGCAAAACCTGTTTGGCTCAAAAGAGCCTCTGTACGTGGTTTCCGCATACCGCGCTCCGAAGACTAACGCCGACCTGCGTCGCCAATCCGGCGGTGTTGCTGAGGGCAGTATGCATATGCAGGGTAAAGCGATTGATATCCGTATTCCGGGGGTGTCGCACCGTCATTTGCACAAAGCAGCCGTTGCCATGCGTTCAGGAGGTGTGGGTTATTACCCGAAAAGTGGTTTTATCCACATTGATACCGGACGTCGCCGTCACTGGCAGGGGTAAGAGCAGCCTTGATAGGCGCTGAAGACGATTAGTTTTTGGCGCCCTGTGGGCCGATGATCCGGCCAAAGCCCGCCTTCTCTAACGACAACTGAATTGTCGCAACAATAATCGGCGCGCTGTCCATCTGCATCACTTCGTCCAGTAACTCCCTGGCCCATTCCAGACTGACACCACGCATAATCGACTTCACCTTCGGCAGGTTAGTCGAGTTCATCGATAACATGTCATATCCCATCGCAATCAGAAGTACAGCACCAAGTGGATTCCCGGCGAGCTCGCCACAGACACTGACCGGCGTATTCTGCTCACGCGCGCCTTCTGCAATGGTTTTCAGTGCAGTTAATACGGCTGGATGAAAGGCCTGATAAAGATCGGCAACTCGTGGATTGTTGCGGTCGACCGCCAGCAGATACTGAGTCAGGTCATTACTGCCAACCGATAAAAAGTCGACTCGCTGGGCCAGTTCTTTGATCTGATAAACCGCGCCGGGAACCTCAATCATCACACCAACTTCCGGCATCTCTACCTGGAAGCCTTCTTCCTGAACTTCCGCGTGGGCGCGATAGATCAGGTGCAACGCTTCATCCACTTCACTGGTGTGACTGATCATCGGCAACATAATGCGCAGATTATTCAGACCTTCGCTGGCTTTCAGCATGGCCCGCACCTGCACCAGGAAAATTTCCGGGTGGTCGAGCGTTACCCGAATGCCGCGCCAGCCTAAGAAAGGGTTGGCTTCGTTGATCGGGAAATAAGTCAGTGCCTTATCGCCACCAATATCCAGCGTACGCATGGTCACCGGTGCCGGAGCAAAGGTCTCCAGCTGCAGGCGGTAGGTTTTTTGCTGCTCGTTCTCACTGGGAAAACGATCTTTCATCATAAAAGGAACTTCGGTGCGATACAGGCCAACACCCTCAGCACCGCGATCGAGACTACGCAGTGCGTCGGTGATCAGGCCTGTATTTACCCACAATGGAATGCGATGACCATCCAGAGTTTCTGCCGGCAGATCTTTTAACCCCTGCAGGTCCTGCTGCAGCAATTGTTCGTCGCGATAAATCGCCTGGTACTCTTCGCGCAGCTCTTCGTTTGGTGACGACAGCAACAAACCGCGATAACCATCAACGATCAGTTCCAGGCCATGTAACTGAGCATAAGGGACATCAACCACACCCATCACCGTCGGAATACCCATGGCCCGGGCCAGAATAGCGACGTGTGAGTTGGAAGAGCCTTTTACTGAAACCAAGCCACGTAACTTATCGGATGGCACTTCCCCCAGCATTGAAGGCGTCAGTTCCTCACTGACAAGAATGGTGTCATCCGGAAAATCTTCGTCGCTGGTACTGGTTTCATTGCCCTGCAGATGGGCCAGAATGCGGGTGCCAAGATCACGAATATCAGTCGCACGTTCGCGCAGGTAAACGTCTTCCATCAACTGGAAGTGGCCAACATATTCCATCACCACTTCACGCAATGCCCCCTGAGCCCAGTTGCCATTGCGAATGCGGTTTTTCACCTCGGCGCCCAGAGCGTTGTCATCGAGCATGTTGAGATAGACATCAAACAATGCCATCTCTTCCGGCCGCAGCTCACCTTTCAGCTGGCCACCCAGCTTTTTGATTTCGTTACGTGCTGCTTCCAATGCCTCGTCGAAGCGAGCCAGTTCAAGATCGATGCTTTTAGGTTCTTTATCGGTGACCGATGCCAGATCGGCTGCCGGAGTAATAACGAATGCGGTGCCCAGACCAACACCAGGAGCACCGGGAGCACCGTTAAAGCGGGCACTCTTTTTCTTTTTTGAGGATTTCTGAGTCGGCAGATCAAGAATATTACCGGTTGCTTCAGCGTGAGCGATAACACCCGCCAGCTGAGCTGACATGGTAACCAGAAATGCTTCTTCACTTTCGTCAAACTGGCGGCTTTCCCGTTGCTGTACCACCATCACACCCATCAGCCGTTTGTGATGAATAATGGGGACACCTAAGAAAGACAGAAACGGGTCTTCACCGGTTTCAGATACGAAATGGAATTTGGGGTGCGACGGCGCATCGTCGATATTCAGAGGTTCTTCACGGGCGCCGACCAGGCCAACCAGGCCCTGGGACGAACTGAGCGTCACACGACCAACGGCTTCTTGTTTCAGACCTTCAGTGGCCATCAACACATATTGTTTGATATCTGGGTCGTACAGGTAAACAGAGCACACCTCGGTCTCCATGGCTTCGCGAATGCGGGCCACAACGACCTTCAGGGCATCAGTCAGATCATTGGCTGAGCTGACCTCCTGAACGATGCGTCTGAGAATATCGAGCATAATTTCCTGTACCTGTGATTAGGCTATCCGTTATTGCGCTGTAGTTTTGCGATTCGCGGCGCCAGCTCTGTCATCGCCCGGCGATAAACATCGCGCTTAAAAGCCACCACTTTGCCCAGCGGAAACCAGTAACTGACCCAGCTCCAGCCATCAAACTCAGGCTTATCACTGGCGCGAACGTTAATGGCGGAATCATCGCTGGTCAGCTTCAGCAAATACCATTTCTGTTTTTGACCTACACACACCGGATGGCTGTCATGGCGGATCATGCGTCGCGGCAGCCGGTATCTGAGCCAACCCCGGGTACTGCCAATGATCTGCACGTCTTTTTTTGTCAGGCCAACTTCTTCAGTCAGTTCCCGATACAATGCCTTTTCCGGGGATTCACCCTTTTTTATTCCCCCCTGGGGAAACTGCCAGGCATCTTGACCAATTCTCCGCGCCCATAACACCTGACCTTTGTCGTTACAAAGTATGATGCCGACATTGGGGCGGTAACCCTGTTCATCAATCACAATGCCGTCCGTATCTGTTTAATATGCTTCCAAAACTTGCTGATTTCCAAGCAAAGGTCAAGTAAATCACCGTATTACAGCGTAAAAGGAGCGATTTCCGCCAACTTGTGCCAGCAGACTCGTTAGAACCAGGAAGTTGTAAACATATATCGGTTAGAAACTCATAATTATAAGGAAAGAATCCAGTCTTGCCCTTAGAATAGCGATTTATTTTTATCTTGTTTCGTAAAGAGGCTGACTCTTTTGGCATTAGCAATCTTTGATCTCGACCACACGCTTCTCTCTGGTGACAGCGACCACGCCTGGGGACAATACCTGGTTGACCGCAATCTGGTGGATCCGGCAGAGCATCAGCGCCGTAACGATCACTTCTATGAGCAATACAAAGCGGGCACTCTGGATATTCATGAGTATCTGGCGTTTGCTCTAAAGCCACTTACGGAGCATCCGCTGGAATTGATGCTGGCAGAGCGTGAGCGTTTTCTGCAGGAACGTATCGAGCCACTGATCAGCCAGAAGAGCCGCGATCTGATCAGCAAGCACAAAGAAGCCGGCGATACTCTGCTGATCATCACCGCTACCAACGGTTTTGTGACGGAACCGATCGCTGACATTCTGGCTATCGACCACATTATTGCGCCACAGCCGGAGTTTATTGACGGCGCTTATACCGGTGGCATAGTAGGTATTCCAAGCTTCCAACAGGGCAAGGTTACCCGCCTGCAGGAATGGCTGGCTGATAAGCAGCTGGATCTCAGCGGCAGCTATTTCTACAGCGATTCTCATAATGATTTGCCACTGCTGGAACAGGTTGATAATCCGGTAGCCGTCGACCCAGATGACACCCTGAAACAACGTGCAACAGAACAGAACTGGCCAATCATCAGCCTTTGCCTGTAACGGAGAACTTCAGCATGGCCGCGCTCAGCCGTACGACCAGCACCGCTTTGCTTCTGACTGCTATCGCATTATCTGGCTGCGATCAGTCAGCGACGACCACTCCGGTAAGCACCGTAGCCGATAAAATCAGCTCCGGTGCTGAGCAAACGGTTGATGCCAGCGGTTTTCATTCGTTCCTTGGCTTAAGCGCCTACACCAGCTTGTCTCACGCGACACAGCAGGCACAACAGCTGGATCAGCGTCTGTCTGCGTTTTTGCATCAGCCCGACGCAACGCATCTGGTTCAGGTACAAAGCGCCTGGCGTCAGGCTTACGATGCTTACCTGAACACCTTGATTTACACTTATTTGCCAGTAAAAGATCCGGCTGAATGGCGCCAGAAAGGCATCGATTACAAAACCACCGTCGCATTGCTCGACAGCTGGCCGATAGAAGGTGGCTATATTGATCACGTACCCGGTTACCCGTTCAGCGGCATTGTGAATGACCTGGCACTAGAGCTGAATGAAGAAAGCCTGCTGGCACAGCATGGCTTCTCCGACCCTAGCTACGCCAGCCTGGGCTATCACCCATTGGAGTTTATGCTGTGGGGTGCCAATGGTGACCGCGAAGCCGGTGACTTTATCGCCAAAGAAAATACCGCACCAGTAGTGATGCCAAGCGAAGGGAATAGCGATAGCGAAGACAGCACCAGCGCGACACCAGCGACCGTTCTTAAAATACAGAATCACAACCGCCGTCGTCAGTACGTACAGTTGTTGTCCGATCAATTGCTTGAGCAACTGCATCGCCTGCAACGTCGCTGGCAACCAAGCAATGGTTACTACACCGAACTGTTGAGCAAAACCCAGCCCAACCAGGCGTTACTGGCGGCGATGATGGCGGGTCAGTCACTGCTGTCGAAAGAGTTACTCGACCGTCGCCTGGGCACCAACAGCAGCGAGTTCAGTAACACCGGTATCGATGACATCATCGCCATCAGTGATGGACTGAAAACCCTGATGTTGGGTAGCGAGGAACAGTCAAATGCGGTGATCAGTCTGCTGAATGCTGAGTTGCAGCAAAACTGGCAACAGCAGTTTGCTGAGTTGCAGCAAACTTTGACACTGTGGCAGGAACAGGGACTGGCCAGCGCAGAAGTGAATCAGCAGGTACGACAGCAGTTTATTGGCCTGCTGTCGTTATTAGAAAAGTCTGCCGCCAGTTTAAATCTGCGCTTACCGCGCAGCGAAGATCTGGCGCGACACTGAATAGTCCCAGTGCCCGCCATTGTTAATGCTTAGCGGGTAGGCAGCACGCGGGCAAAGACTGCTTTGAGGTAACGAGTTTCGGCAATCGCTGGTAATACCGGGTGGTCTGCACCCTGGCTGCCAATATGCTGGATCATTACCTCACGATCCAACTCACGACCTAGAATACGCAACATATCCGGCAAGCGATCATCACCTAAATGCATTGAACAAGAACCTGCCACCAGCAGACCGTCTTTGTTCAATAAGCGCATTGCCAGCTGGTTCAGACGGCGGTATGCCTGCTCACCGGCTTTGATATCTTTACGACGCGGAATAAAGGCTGGCGGATCAACCACCACCACATCGAACTTCTCGCCGGAATCTTTCAGCTGCTTCATCGCCTGAAACGCATCACCTTCCCAGCAATGTAACTTTTCTTCGACGCCATTCAATGCGGCATTCTGCTCAACCCAGTCCAGTGCCTGGCCAGAAGCATCAATACAATGAACTTCACTGGCGCCATGATTAGCCGCCTGCACACCCCAGCCACCGACGTAGCTGAAGACATCCAGTACCCGCTTGCCATTCACCAGGCGATTGAGCACCGCGCGGTTTTCACGGTGATCATAGAACCAACCGGTTTTCTGACCATGGATAACCGGTGCCATAAAGTTGGTGTCGTTTTCGATCAGTGGCGCACAGTTATCTTCCAGTTCGCCATGAACAATCTCAACGTATTCTTCCAGACCTTCAACGGCACGCAGCTTGCCGTCATTCTTCAATACGATAGTGTCTGGTTTAGCGACTTTCATTACTGCATCAATAATCTCCTGACGACGTAGTTCCATCGCCATATTAGAGATCTGAACCACCACCACAGCACCAAAGCGATCAATCACCAGACCCGGTAAACCGTCACTATCACCGTATACCCAGCGATAACACTGGTGCGGGTACCACAATTCACGGCTGCTCAGCGCGACTTTCAGACGATGCACAATCAGGGAGCCATCGAGTTGTTGCTTGCTGTCACGGCTGATCAGGCGCGCACAGATCAACTGTTCCGGACTGACAATAGCGCGACCCAGAGCTTTACCGTTGGCAGCCTCAATCACCACTTCCTGACCCGGTTGCAGACCTTTTAGCGGCGTCTGCTGGGTGTCCACTTCATTGGAGTAGACCCAAAGATGACCACCTTTCAGGCGACGTTCGGCTTTATTTTTAAGGCGCAGGGAAGCAAGCATAAGATCCTCAGGGGTTGCACAGTGGCAAAGTAAAACGGCGGCGCATTATATACCTCTACTGAGTAAAAAATCGCCTATTACATAAAGACATTTGAGGTAACAAAGCGCCACACACCAAGTCAGAAATTTATCCTAAACTTGAAGCATCATAGCCAGTAAACCTCCGTAGACATGTCTCAGGAACTCAGCGAAGAGCAAATCAAGCAAATCCTTCAGGGTATCCGTATCCCGCCACAGCCCCAGATTCTGGTGGACCTGCAAATCGAACAACTGATGCCGGACCCGGATATGGGGTCAATATCCAAACTGATCAGCCAGGATGTTGGCCTGGCAGGCACCGTATTGAAAGTTGTGAATTCGCCGTTTTACGGTCTCAGCAATCGTATTACGTCGGTGGAGCAGGCCGTTAATCTGATTGGTCTGAACAGCGTGGTGAATATCATCAATGGTGTTTCGATTAAGAGCCAGATGAGCGACGAAACCATTGTGAACATGAACCGCTTCTGGGATACCGCCACTGATATCTCCCAGGTAGCGACTCAGATTGCCAAACAAGTGGGTTATCCCAACCCGGATTTAGCTTACCTACTTGGCTTGTTCCACAACTGTGGTATTCCGTTACTAATGGCTCGCTTCGATAACTATCTCGAAGTGATGGAAAAGTCCTACGCTCACGACCCGGACCAGCGGGTGATCGATGTCGAAAACCAGCTGCTCAATACCAACCATGCGGTGATTGGTTACTACACCGCCAAGTCGTGGAAACTGCCGAAAATTCTCTGCGACGTTGTTGCCGAGCATCACAATGCCGGTCGCTATTTCAACAGCACCAACCAGAAGGATTCCGAGTTAAAAACTCTGCTGGGGATTCTGAAAATGTCGGAGCACATTTGTGGCAATTACCGCATTCTCGGCAAACAACGTGAAGATCATGAGTGGTTGGCAATAGGAGCAGAAGTATTGGCTTATCTCGGCCTGGGTGAATATGACCTGGAGCAGATGGAAGCGAACTTTGCTGAGATGGGAATTGGGGTGCAGAATTATCGGTGATAGTGACTATGGATGAGCCAGGGAACATATTTCCTCTCGACACGCCGTAAATGCGTCCTTGCAGGCTCGACTGTGGCAGACGGTCGAGCGACAACACGTTTCCTATCTCAAATCACAGTCTTGAAAATGGGGTTACTTCAACCCCATCGCCTGCTGCATCACATGCTGCTTTACAGGGAGTAATTTATCGAACCAACGCATCCCTTCATTACGCAGCAAACGCACCAGCGGCGCTTCGGAGCCAAATAACTCTTTAAAGCCCTGCATCGTTGCCATGGTCACCAGATTATCCGCCTGACGCCTGCGCTGGTAACGACCTAACACTGCCGCACTTCCCAGATCCAGCCCTTTGTTAAAGCCACGTACCAGCTCTTCAGATAATACCGCCGCATCTTTGAAGCCCAGATTTACCCCCTGGCCTGCCAGCGGATGAATAGAGTGCGCCGCATCTCCGGCCAAAACCACACCGTCACACCAATAGTCTTTGGCGTGACGCTGACGCAATGGGAAAGCCACACGTTTTGAGGCAGACACAATGGTGCCCAAACGACCTTCAAACGCCTGCTCTAACGCTTTGTTAAAAGCATCATCATCCAGCGCTAACACTTCTTCGGCTTCTTCCGGAGTGGTTGACCAAACGATAGAAGCAAAATGAGGATTATTCGCTAAAGGTAAAAAGGCCAACGGCCCTTGCTGGCGGAAACGTTGCCAAGCGGTTGCAGCAACCGGCTGCTCGCACTCCACCGACGCAACAATTGCGTGGTGCTCATAATCCCATTCTCGCGTGGGTAAACCGGCCCATTGACGCACTCTGGAAAGCGCACCATCAGCACCAATCACCAGCTGGGCCTGTAAGGTGTCGCCGCTTTCCAAAACAACCGGGGTATTGCCACCAGCATCGCGGTTATCGAGGTAACGTACAGGCTGGTGAATAAACTCAACGCCAGCATCATTCAGCACTTGCTGCAGTGCCCATAAGGTCTGACGGTTTTCGACAATATGACCGAGGTTATCCACATGCAGATCAGCCGCTGCAAAGTTGACTGCGCCAGTGCCTTCAGCGTCCCATACTTTCATTTCGGTGTACGGACTCAACGCCGCTGCCGGAATTTTCTGCCAGGCGCCAATATCGGTTAATAACTGCTGAGTCTGAGCCGTTAGGGCACTGACGCGCAGATCATAATCATTCAACTGTTGAGACAACGGAGGCTCAGAGACTTGCGCCGGATCGATCAGCGCCAATGACATGGGCTTGCGAGAAGACTGTTTCTCCTGCTGCATCAGAATTGCCGCAGCAATCGCCTGGCCCACCAGACCAGCACCAACAATCACAATATCGTAGTGTTTATCGTTCATAAGCTTCTCTTACAGAACTGCTGCTTTTTGGCCAAGCCCCATCGCATGACGGGCAAATAAGCGGCGTGCAGTTGGTGCAGCCGCCAGGCTTAATAATCCGGCGTCACGCACAAAGGTCATCACAGAATTTTTACTGCCAAACAGTTTTGGCAAGGCATCGCTGGCGACGATGGTATTGCGCTGATCAGTTTGTTGCTGACTTTCATAGGCCTGCAGCAATTCAAGATCGCCCAGATTCTGGCAATTGGCAAAAGCACGATTCAGATGTTCTGCCAACACCGCAGCATCTCTTAACGCCAGGTTAAAGCCCTGCCCCGCCACCGGATGCAGGCTATGCGCGGCGTTGCCTAATAACACCAGAGAACGGCGAACCTGCTCTTTGCTTTGCACCAGCGCCAGTGGATAACTCAGACGTTCTCCAACCCGAATAAACTTACCCAGGCGCATGCCAATCTGTTGCTGCAGACGCTGTAAAAACTCGTCATCGCCTAACGCTTTGGTAGCATCAATTTCGTCATCATTGATGGTCCAGACCACGGCAAAACAACGCTTCTGTAACGGTAGAAAGGCAATTGGGCCATCACCACTGAAGCGCTCGTAGGCCCAGTGCTGATGATCCTGATCACACTCAATTTGAGTAACCAGAGCATGAGTACCGTAAGCTTCGCGGGAATGCTGAATACCCAGTTGTGACGCCAATGGTGAACGACCACCGTCAGCCATAACCAACAATTGAGTTTGCAGCTTACGGCCATCGACGAAGGTTAATGCAGCACCTTCGGCATTCATCTGAACGTTCTCTGCTTCTGCGGAAGCAAACAGCTCAACATTATCCAGCTGCTCAATGTTGGCTAACAGACCTTGTCCCAGGGCGGCGTTTTCAATCACATAACCCAGGGCGTCACTATTTTGCTCGGCGGCATGCAAATGCGCCTGACCAAAGTTGCCCTGATCTGATACCTGAATATGTTCGATAGCGCAGGCGGCGGGTTGAATGTTTTGCCACAGATTCAGTTTTTCAAACAGCTGTTGAGTACCGTAAGACAGCGCAGTCGCCCGGCCATCAAAGCTTGGTGGCCGTTGACTGATATCCGCTGACCAGTCTTCACTGGTCAGTGGCTGGCGATCAATCAGCGCGATCTTCAGCCCCTGCTTACGAGCTGAGCTCAGCAAATGGATCAGGCTAGCGCCAGCCATACCAGCGCCGAGTATGGCGATATCAACCTTATGTTCGGTACTCATTGTTTTGCTCATTCGTTTCAACGTTTACAGCAAGAAGTAGTCATAGGTGTTTTTTGGCTCGACCGTCTGCCGCAGGGATGCGGCAGTCGAGCTTACAAGGAAGTATTCACAGCGTGTCGAGCGAAAATACCTATGACTGCTTCCCTGACCTATGATGCAGAAAAATCAGGCCATCAGATCTTCAATAGCATCAATCGCTTTTGGCACATCAACAGTTAATACCTGACAGCCTTCTTTGGTTACCACCACGTCGTCTTCGATACGGATACCGATACCACGCCATTGCTCGTCCACGGTTTCATCGTCCGGACTGACATACAGACCCGGTTCAATGGTTAACACCATGCCCGGCTCCAGCTCGCGCCATTCGCCGTCGATGCGGTATTCACCCACGTCATGTACATCCATGCCCAGCCAATGTCCGGTTTTATGCATGTAGAACTGGCGGTACTTTTCATCTTTGATGATTTCGTCGGCATCACCTTCCAGCAGGCCCAGCTCCAACAAACCATCCACCAGTACTTTTACCGCGGCTTCATGTGGCTGATTCCAGTGGTTACCTGGTTTGACCTGCTCAATGGCAGCGATCTGAGCATCCAGCACCAGCTGGTATAACTCTTTTTGCGGATCGCTGAACTTGCCGTTGGCCGGGAAAGTACGGGTGATATCTGCCGCGTAATAATCGAGCTCACAACCGGCATCGATCAGAATCAGATCGCCGTCTTTAATCTCTTCGGTATTCTGGGTGTAATGCAGAATACAAGCATTGTCCCCGGTGCCAACAATGGATGGGTAAGCTGGCCAGCGACTGCCGGCGGCCATAAAGGTACGCAGAATTTCTGCCTCCAGCTGATACTCCATCATACCGGGTTTCACCATCTGCATGGCACGCTTATGAGCTTCAGCACTCACTTCGGCGGCTTCTTTCATCACTGCAATTTCAGCGTCGGATTTAATCAGACGCATTTCATGTAACAGATGATCCAGCGCACTGAATTCACGTGGCGGTGTCGCGCCATTACGCACCTGGGTTTTGATGTGATTAACCCACTGCATCAGCTGATGATCGAAGTCCTGACGCACGCCTAAGCTGGCGTAAATACGATCTTTGCCTTCCAGCAATCCAGGCAAAATATCGTCGATATCGGTAATCGGGAACGCGTCATCCGCACCTAGCACCTCTGGGGCGGCTTCCGGGCCAACGCGGCGGCCGGTCCAGATTTCCTGTTCTTTGATTTTTTCCTGGCAGAACAACACGTATTCACCGTGCTCACGACCCGGCACCAGAACCAGCACGGCATGTTCTTCAGCAAAACCACTGAGGTAATAGAAGTCGCTGTCCTGGCGAAACGGATGCTCAACATCACGATTACGGGTAGTCAGTGGCGCCGAGGGTACGATGGCAATCGAGTTCGGGCTCATGGCCGCCATCAGTTGCTGACGACGGCGGGCGTATTCGCTGGAATCCAGTTTAATCATAAGGGCCTCAGTGCAGGGTTTTGCGTTCCATTTCTACTGCAGGTTTCTGGTTCATACCGTAAAACACGGTTAATGCAGAAATACGGGCGTGCTCTGCCAGTTCCAGATACAAAGCTTCATTATCCGGGTCTTTTGGATCTTCAATGGTGGCATTAGAGAAAGCATCCAGATCACGCAACACTTCGGTCACGTCTTCTGCCAGTTTGTTGCCCTGCAACTTGCCGGAAGCGCCAATGCCATCAAGAAAGCCTTTGCTCCATTCAGCCAGGCAATCCACCTGCTCAACCACATCGGCTTCGTCATCCGGCGGCAGCAGCGGCTGATAGGTCATATCTTCACCGCTCAGGCCTTTTAATACCTGATCATAAAAATCGACCAGTGCCGCTTTCAGCTTATCTTGCGGCGCTTCATCCAGCTCCAGATAATCTTCGGCTTCGCGCAGCCAGTTTTCCGTGGTTAACCGTGCTCCGGCGCTCAGATATCCGGTCAGCCAGCCATGTAATGCTGATGGCGTCTGGTAACAACGAGACTCCAGCCAGAGATCAGCGATGTCGGAAAAGTCGATATTCATACGGGTAACTCAAACAGGGCTTATAGAAACGCCCCATTCTAACATTGGCGCAGATCGAAGGCGGAGAAATATTCGCTGTTGTGGCCAGCGGCTGATGCGTTACTGCAATTGACCCATCCGGTAACAGCCTCTTATAGTAGAGAGCTCAACCGGTCATGCTGTTTAAATTTAAGACGATGCAAGATTTACAACTGCAACATCTGCAACAAAAAATCGAAAAACTGCTGCGCGTTCAGGATGAATTGCGTGAGCAGAATCGTGCCATGCGTGCAGCTGAAGCGTCCTGGCAATCAGAGCGCGCCAAGCTGACACAGCAAAACGAGATTGCCCGTCGCAAAGTGAATGAAATGATCAACCGCCTGCAAACGCTGGAGCGCAACAGTGGCTAACGCGAAAACCCTGGAACTTAATATCCTTGACCGTGACTATCGGGTGAACTGCCCTGATGGTGCTGAGGCTCAGCTGAAAGACGCGGCGCGTTATCTCAACGAGAAGATGGTAGAAATAAAGAACGCCAGCTCCACCGCCGGCAAAGTGCTGGGCACCGACCGTATTGCCGTAATTGCTGCTCTCAACCTGGCCCATGAACTGCTGGAAATGCAGCAACAGCAGGGCAGCCAAAATGATCGTCTGAACAAGATTCATCAGATGATTGATGAAGCTCTCGACAAAGATTCACAGCTGGAACTCTAACAAGCTCCCTCCATTTTTCGGGCAGTGTTGTAGCCTGTAACACCCTCGCTGACTCCATTTACGGGGTCAGCGTTCAATCTTTAAGCGCTTTCTGAAATCGCTTTTCAGGTCAAGCAAAAAAGCTACAAAATTGCCGCATTTCTGCAACAAAAACAGCCTCCACAGCCGTGCAATTTTGTTATACTTTTTCGCGCTCCCTGGGGTGTTAGCCAGTCAATAAAGACCTGAGCCGATGCTTTTTATTATGGAAGGTTCATTCGTTAATGTGTGCATGTCCGCTCGACGGAAAGCCTAATTTGATGTCTGGCCTGCCACCTTGGACCACAGGGTTCAAGGCCTTTATTTATGACAGCGGCACAGTGGGGAGCTCCATTCTTTTCTTCTGCTGCCTCATTCCATGAACAAATCTGAACTGCGTAAACTGATCCGAAACAAACGCCGTAATTTGTCGTTGCGCCGTCGTCAGAGCGCAGCCCGCGGTCTGTTATCGACATTACGTCAGAGCAGCCAGTTTATGGCTGGCAAGCGTGTCGCTCTGTACCTGAGCAACGACGGAGAAATTGATCCTCAGCTGGTGTGTGACGATCTGGAACAGCGTGGCAAACAGGTGTTTCTGCCGGTATTACATCCACTCAGAAAAGGCCACCTGAGCTTTATTCGTTATACCCGCAACAGCCGTATGAAGCGCAATCGTTATGGTATCAGCGAACCGGATTTCCGCTTTGGCCAGCACGCCAATGCACGCTACCTGAGCAGCGTATGCCTGCCACTGGTGGCGTTCGATCAGCGTGGAAACCGCCTTGGCATGGGTGGTGGATATTACGATCGCACACTGGAATTTATGCATCAGCCTGGACACAAGCCCGCATTGATTGGCTGTGCTTACGAATTTCAGCAGCTGCCACAACTCCCGGCCGAAGCCTGGGATATTCCGCTAACCGCCATTGCAACCGAAGCTGCGTTCCGCCGCTTCTGAACACACTGGTGGCTTACCGCCAAAACCAGTATTCGTTAGCGAATGCTGCTTTCCGCAGCCACCACATGGGCAGGACGTTTTTGTTCAGCGGTCATACCGGTAACGGCAGCGCCTAATGCTACGATGATGGTCAGGAACACCAACAGGTCTGGTTTCTTCATTTATCTACTTCCCCCAAATAAAACTGCCCGGAGCCTGAAGCTTATGGTTGCTTCAGTGCTGTAATAATTATTCTGCGCCAGCATTGTGGTTCGCAGTGATGACAATACGATGATAGGCTGAGCAAAAGCCGCACCAATCCGTTTTCTCAACACAACAAGCTTATGAACTACTGGTTACTTAAGTCCGAGCCCGACGCTTATAGTTATTCTGATCTTGAAAATGCGCCGAATCAGCGCACATTATGGGACGGAGTGCGCA
The DNA here is from genome assembly GCF_965219715.1 of Bacterioplanoides sp. Lineage (GTDB taxonomy): Bacteria > Pseudomonadota > Gammaproteobacteria > Pseudomonadales > Oceanobacteraceae > Bacterioplanoides. The sequence continues at coordinate 3,211,047 of NZ_OZ244785.1, read as the reverse complement.
ATTATCAAGCAAGAAACCTACTTAGGGATGAACTCAGATCAGGAGATCTGGCATTTTTCTACCACTCAAGTTGTAAAGAACCCGGAGTTGTCGGAGTTTGTCGTATCACAGCGACAGGAATAACCGATCCCACATCACTCGATCCGGCATCAGATTATTACGATCCGAAGTCATCGGCGGAGAATCCGCGCTGGATTACGGTGGAAGTAGAAGCGGATCGGCCATTGGCCAGGACGGTTACTCTGAAAGAGCTGAAAAATTATCCACAACTGGAAGATATGGTTCTGCTGAACCGGGGCAGGTTATCCGTGCAGCCAGTCACCGAGGACGAATGGCAGTTTATCCTCGGTCTGGCCGAACAATAGTCTTAGGTAGGTGGCTTCAGAGCACCGCCAGGTTCTGCTTTTTGCCCATAATGCCTGAGGCCTGGTGTATCAGATCTGCAGTATCGAGCAGCGAATGACCAGACTGAATAACGCCTTGGCGAATCTTCCAGAAAGTAACTGCGTTTAATGCCAGCATACGGTCGGTTGGTTCAAATCCCATAAAAGGTTTGACCAGTGTGCCGCTGAAGGTGGATTGCGATACCACCTGATTCCCTTCCGCCACCAGCTCATCAACCGCGATGGTGAAGTCATCAAATGCATCCTGAATGGTTTGCACCACAACACCCATATTCTGCAGTGTCATCGGGTTATCAATCATGCTGGCATGATAGGTAAATTCGGGTGCGACTAATGAATTAGCCAGGTTAAAGCGCCCCTGATTCCAGGTGAGCTCAATAAACTGCCGGATTAGCTTTTTATTATTTTCTAATCGTTCTTCCATGGGGTACTCCTGTTATGTGACTTCCGTATCGTTAGCAGCCATCCTGGTTGCTTTCCTGTTGAGTTCAGTGTGTCGGTTTAATCAAGATTCAACCATTTTGCGACCTGCTGATAGACCTTTAGGCGATTCTCCACCGATTCATTCACTACATGGTGCTGCCCCCCGGGCAACATAAATACCTGCCTGTTTGGAAATTTTTGCGACAGGATTTCAAGATTATGACACCAGTCCACAGTGTTGTCTGCGTCGCCCTGAATAATATTGAGAGGCACATCACACTTTGGACTTAATTCGATAAAAGACACCCATTGGCGCAAAGCGCCCACCCAACGAACACTGAGGTGGCGTGGCTGTAGCGGGTCGTGTTCAGCAATAAACCGGAGGAAACGACCGTCAGCCGAATTCGGGTTAAAGTCGCGTTTAATACGGCGAATAACCAGACTCAGAATACTGTGCAGGACCCGCGCTTTGGTCCAGCCTTTCGGGCGCACCAAAGGTGCAAACAGGGTGATGGCTTTAAACGGCGACTGTTGCGGCGTCAGCTGGCGCTTCAGCAGATAATTAATACTGATGGCACCGCCAGTGCTCTGGCCAAACAGATACAGAGGTCCGCCAAGGTGCACTTCTACTTGCTGCAGCACCAGGCTGAATACTTCATCGTATTCCTGAAAATTATTAATCGCGGCACGCTCGCCGGACGACAGGCCATGGCCGGGTAAATCAAAGATAACGACATCCAGCCCCTGCCGCAGGCAGAATTCAATCAGGGAGCCGTAAATACCGGTATGGTCGTAATAACCATGCACCAGCAACGCGGTTCCGCGGGCTCCTGGCTGGCGCCAGATCTGCACCGCGATATCGTAACCCGAGGTCTTCAGTAAACCGGCAAAATGGCTGACCTGCTCCAGCCCTGCAAAATCGAGTTTGTAGAATTGTCGATAAGCCCGCCACTGCTCACTTTCAGCAAGACATGGCTGCTGCCATTGCAGCTCTGGTATCTCTGCAATCAGGCTTTCACGCTGCCATCGGGGGCTTTCCGTAACCATACATCTCTCTTAAGCTTTTGATTAATAAAAGATTATAGACGATTGCCGAAATCAGACAGGCTCGTAAACATTAAAGCTGTAGGCATAAGGGTTTGGCCCTTCTGCGGCAAAATCTTCGCCAGCCACCTTGTTCCAGGCGCTGCGATCAAATTCAGGGAAGCGGGCATCTCCCTCCACTTCGGCATGAACTTCCGTCAGATACATACGGTCGACCAGTGGCAGTGCCAGAGTGTAGATCTCAGCACCACCAATAATCATGGCCTCTTCCTGGCCATCAATCAGACAGATATTCTCAGCCAGCTCACGGGCCTGTTCGAGAGAAGCAACAACCTTAACGCTGTCGTTAGCTCCGGGAGGCTGATAATCAGCTTGGCGGGTAATGATGATATTCGTGCGTCCTGGTAATGGCTTACCGATACTCTCGTAAGTTTTTCGCCCCATCACCACCGGCTTACCCAGAGTTACCTGCTTAAAATATTTGAGGTCGTTCGGCAGATACCAGGGAAGTTTATTATCACGGCCAATAACGTGATTTTCGGCAAGAGCAACAATCAGTGAAAGTTTCAAAACAGCTTTCCAGAACAAACAGTGAAAGGCCGATCATAACCAGCCATCAACAGCTTGTAAAAAGTCAGCCCTGACGGTGAGCTGCCTTTTGCGGAATTTCCTCAGCCGGAATCGGCCTGGAGAAGTAGTAACCCTGATACTGATCACAACCAAACGCCATCAAGCGTTCCAGCACTTCTTTATCTTCTACGCCTTCGGCAATCACTTTCAGGCCCAGGTTGTGAGCCAGACCAATAATGGAATTGGCAATGGCAGCGTCGTTGTCGTCGGTGACAATATCTTTAACGAACACCCGGTCGATTTTCAGGTAGTCGATCGGCAGATCCTTCAGATACGACAGTGAGGAATAACCAGTACCAAAGTCATCAATGGCAACCGCAACACCAAGACGTCGCAGGTGCGCCAGCATCTCGATGCCCTGGTCGAGGTTATTCATCAGCATACTTTCGGTTACCTCCAGCGTTAGCCGCTGCGGCGAAAGCTGGCTGGTTTGTAACGCGTTTTTGATTTGCTGTGCCAGATCCGGTTGCCGGAACTGACGCGGCGACAGATTAACCGACAACTTGGCGGTCGCAGGAATCTGTTGCTGTTGCAGCCATTGGGCAAATTGCTCACAGGCAGACTGGATCGCCCATAAGCCAAAGCGATCGATCAGACCGGTATCTTCCAATACAGGGATAAACACCGTGGGGGGCACATTCCCCAACACCGGATGACGCCAGCGCATGAGCGCTTCAACACCGGTAAACTCGCCACTATTCAGATCAACCTGAGGCTGATACGCCAGATACAATTCCTGGCGCTCGAGCGCATGATGCAACGCACTCTCCAGCCCCAGGCGAACCTTATCGGCAGGAGAATGATGCTCCTGATACAACACTCTGGCATTGCGACCATTACGCTTTGCATCGTGCAGTGCTAACTCAGCATGACGCACCAGTTCACCAACATCGAAATTCACCCGACTGGCGAGCTGCATACCAATGCTGGTGCTGACAAAAATTTCGTGGCCGGCGATATCAAATGGCTGAGTGAACGCCTGGTTCAGCTTGTCTGAAACCCGGTACATACCATCGTCGTCATCCACATCATCGAGAATAACAGCAAAACTGTTACTGCCGAGCCGCGCCAGAGTATCCGAACGCCGTACCTTCTCCAGCATACGTTCAGCACAAGCCACCAACAGCTGGTCACCAATGTGATGACCATAAATATCATTCACCACCCGGAAGCGGTCGAGATCGAGAAACAATACTCCGACACCCCGGGCACGACGTTGATTCTGCAGCAGGCTGTGCTCCAGCCGATCCTGAAACAAGCTGCGGTTTGCTAGCTGGGTCAGAGGGTCATAATGAGAGAAGCGTTTTAACTGAGATTCATAAGCGCGCCGGGCACGGGCCTGCAGAATCAGGCGCTGCCAATCGGCCATGGCTGGCAGATCCCAGCTGGTGACTTCGTGCACCCCCAAACCAATCAGGGCAACACTGTTCTGTTGCAGTTGCTGCGATGACGGCAGGGCAACAATAATCGCGGCATCCCCCAACGTCAGCTGAATTCGTTCAATCGCTGCTTTTAATTCGCTGTTGATTTGCTCCGCCAGAATCAGAATCGCGCTGTCCTGATTCATCGCAGAGCTGCAGATTTCATCCGCACACTCAACCAGAGGCAAGCCACCCGACTGCAACGCAGCAGGCACACTTTGGTCTTCCAGCAGGGACAATAAATGAACCTGGGATAGCTCGGGTTGTGAATTGGGTGTCGGAGACATAAGAAAACAGATCAATGAACGTTTTCTCAGTATAGCCAGCGGTCGTCAAATGACAGAGACTCATCCTGTCATGACTGACATTTGCTCCGGCTGATATCAACTTTTTTGTAATTGCTGGACAGGCTGGGACAAGTGCTGATCAAAAGTTAGCCAAACACCATCCCTGAGAGGGATAAACCCCTTATGAATTAAGGGGTTATAACAACATCAGACCGCTACCGGCGCCTTGATATGAGCGTGGGACTGGTAGCCTTCAATCTCAAAATCTTCGAATTTATAGTCGAAGATGGACTCCGGCTTACGGCCGATTTTCAGCTTCGCCAGTGGCATCGGCTCGCGGCTTAATTGCAGGTCGGTTTGTTCCAGATGGTTCGCGTATAAATGCACATCACCACCGGTCCAGACAAAGTCACCAACCTCTAAGTCACACTGCTGCGCCACCATATGAACCAGCAATGCGTAACTGGCGATATTAAACGGCACACCAAGGAAAATATCGGCACTGCGCTGATACAGCTGGCAGGACAATTTGCCATCGGCAACATAGAACTGGAAGAACGCGTGACACGGCGGTAATGCCATATTGTTCACTTCCGCTACATTCCAGGCACTGACAATCAGACGACGGGAATCCGGGTTGTTTTTGATCTGATCAACGACCTGAGTAATCTGGTCGATATGACCACCATCCGGCGTTGGCCAGCTGCGCCACTGGGAACCATAAACCGGGCCGAGGTTGCCCTCTTCATCCGCCCATTCATCCCAGATGCTAACACCGTTTTCTTTCAGGTATTTGATGTTGGTATCGCCACTCAGGAACCACAACAGCTCGTGAATAATCGAGCGCAGGTGCAGCTTCTTGGTGGTCACCAGCGGGAAACCTTCACTCAGATCAAAACGCATCTGATAGCCAAAACAGCTGTAAGTACCGGTACCGGTACGATCCTCTTTAAAGGTGCCGTTTTCGCGTACATGACGCATCAGATCGAGGTATTGTTTCATCGTTAGCTCTCAGTAAAAGTTTTTCATCAGGCCGTTTGACGGACCTTATCACCGCGGTAAGCCCAAACCATAAAGGCGATACCAATCACAATCATCGGTAAGCTCAGCAGCTGACCACGGCTGACCCAATCAAACAGATCAAAACCGATATGGGCATCCGGCTCACGGAAGAATTCGGCGATGGTGCGGAAAACGCCATATCCTATCAGAAATGCAGCACCAACGGCTTTTTGCGGACGTGGTTTATTCGAGAACCACCACAAAATAACAAACAGCAGGAAACCTTCCAGCGCCGCCTGATACAACTGTGACGGGTGACGCGGTAATTCACCAGCACGTGGGAAAACCATGGCCCAGGGCACAGATTGTGGATCAGCGATGCGGCCCCAGAGTTCACCACCAATAAAGTTACCGATACGGCCGAACATCAGGCCCAGCGGCACAAACGGCGCAACAAAGTCGCCAACATCGAAGAAGTTCTTCTGATATTTTTTACCGAACCAGGCCAGCGCTGCCAGAACGCCTAATAAGCCACCATGGAAAGACATACCACCTTCCCAGATGCGGATCAGCATCAGCGGATCTTCGAGCAGTTTCGGGAAGTTATAGAAGAATACGTAACCCAGACGGCCGCCGAGGATAACCCCCATAGCACCAAAAAAAATCAGGTCAGATACCTGTTCTGGCGTCCAGCCAGAGCCAGGACGCTTGGCTCGCAGATTAGCCAGCCACCAGCTGGTACCAAACGCCAGCAGATACATCAGGCCGTACCAATGAATTTTTAATGGCCCAATCGCAATGGCAACCGGATCAATCTCAGGGTAAGTCAACATAACAACATCCTTGCAGCGGAATTGAGGTCAGAATGTACCGTCTCAATCCGGCAGTTTTATGAACAGAGGTGGTATCTCTGCCTTAAGACAACAGAAAGCGCAATCCAACCACAACCAGCAGCAGGGCGAAGGCTTTTTTCAGTAATTTTTGGTCAAGCTTATGGGCCAGCTTCGCTCCGACTTTAGCGAACGGCACACTGGTAAGCACGATACCGCCAATCGCTGGCCAGTATAAAAAGCCGGTGGTCCAACCTGGTAAATCGGTGTGATTCCAGCCGGCAAATACGTTACTCACCGCGCCAGTTAACGCAATGGGTAAACCACAGGCGGCTGAAGTTGCTACCGCCTGACGCATCGGAATCTGCATCCAGGTCAGATACGGCACAGTGAAAGTACCACCACCAATTCCAAACCAGGCAGAGCCGAAACCCACCACACCACCGGCAGTAACTAAGCCTCCGTTACCCGGACGTGAGCCGTCACTTTTCGGATCGAGACCAAAGAACATCTTGATCGCAACCAATAAGGCAAATACGCCAATAATCTTCTGTAAAACCGGGCCCGGCACGCTGGTAATCAGCGATACACCTATGGCAGTGCCAGCAATGATGCCAACACTCATGATGCTGACCAACGGCCAATCGACCGCACCGTTTTTGTGGTGCTCTCGTACCGAGCTGATGGAGGTAAACACAATGGTCGCCAATGAGGTCGCCACCGCCATATGGGTTAGCACCGCTTCGCTGATGCCCTGAGCCGCAAAGGTCAGCACCAATACCGGCACAATCACCATGCCACCGCCAATACCAAACAAACCCGCTAATAAACCGGCAACCGCACCCACGGCGAGAAACAACAGAAAAATCATAACAATCACACACAATTTGCAGGGCGGGCATTATGCCCCGAGGCTGGAAGATATGCACAGTCTTGCTGTAAAAATCGCACAGCATTTATACATGGATGACCCAAGCTGCCCTAGCATTAAAGTGGCACTTTGGTTTCAATACACAGCTTATAACAAAAACAGTAACAGGGCCTTCAACGTGTCTTATTTCTCACCCTTAACGTCGGCAGCACGCAGCCTTGCAGCGTTTGCCCTTACCGCCGCATCCTGTGGTGCTATGGCGATGAGCCAGCCTCCAGAGACTCCTGCTCCAACGGATGTCGCTGAAAAGGTACGTATTACCTTCACTGCTGATGACAACCCAGCCAAACTGGCGCCCCGCCGTATTCTCGAAGGAATCGAGATCTGGCCCGCGAAAGATCAGAACAACCTCAGCCATTACCGGGTTTATTGGGGAGATGCCGGAAAGAATAAGCTGGGTTTAGGCCTTGCTCCGGTGCAGGCAGAAATTGCAGCCAACAGCGGCCAGCAAAAGCTGGTTTACGAATTTCCTGCAAATTTCCGGATGGAAGCCGGTGCCATGTATGTGCTGGTGTGCAGTGTTAATAAAGACGCGAACGGCAGCAAAGAATATTGCCCGAAAGAAAACAACCTGGAGCAGATCTCCGATCCGTTGTTAACTATCGCCGGTAATCTGAGTTCAATCAAAGGACTGCTCGACACCGAACTGAACCTGCCGGGTGTTGATGTAATGGCAACCTGTGGTGATCTGGTATGTAACGGTGTAGAAACCATCACCAGTTGCCCATCCGACTGCTCGGACTACAAGCTGGCATCGTTTAACTTCCAGACTCTGTGTCACGACGTTGAAGAAGTAATTCACCCAACCTCGGTGGAACAGATTCAACAAATCATCGCCCGCGCGAATAAAGAGAAAAAGCGCATCAAAATGACCAGTGGTCGTGGTTACAACACCACCTCTGGGTCGGCCACCACCATCGTCTGTAACGACGGTATTGTGCTGGTGATGGATAAATTTAATCAGCAGCAACAAGCACTGGGAATGTCGCTGGAAACCTTCGAAGGTCTGGATGTGGTGAACGTTGCCGCCGGAGCCAGTTTGCATGAAGTCGGCGAATGGTTATTCGAACGCAATAAAGGCCTGGGTTATGTTCATCTGGGCTGGCGCGATGTATCAGTGGCCGGTGCATTAGGTACCTCGGCCCACGGCAGCTCTCCGAAAAACCGCAACGTGTTATCGCAGCAAGTGGTTTCAATCGATCTAATCGATGCCAGCGGCGCGTTAAAAACGTACTCGCGCGGCACCACAGGTAAAACCGATCCGGATTTATGGAAATCTTTAACCACTCACCTGGGCTATTTGGGAGTATTAACCCGTGTGCGTCTGGAAGTATCCGAAGCCACCAACACCCATGTAAAAATCACCTTCCATGATGAAGATGAATTATTTACTGCGGCAACAGACAGCGTCTTAAACGACATCAAAGACTGCGACTACGGTCAGTACAACTGGTTCCCAAGCCTGAACCGTTACCTGCGCACCTGCGGCACAACCACCGATTTGGCCGCAGAAGAAGGCGCGAACAATGAACTGCTGTTTCCTTATGTCGACACCGACCAGCTGAGTTCCAAAGACACCATGCAGATTTTCCAGATTGGTGGTGCCAAGCCGGACACCCAGGCCCACGAAAAAATGGCGTATATGCGTAAAGCCGGTTGGCACTTAACACCACCGCTGACCAAAACCATTAATGGAGAAAAGCGTTACACTTCCAACGCCGTCGGCCCGACTCACCGAATCACCTCAAGTAAGCTGATCGATACCATTGGTCGTGAGATGTTCCAGATGGATTGGGAATTCGCCGTACCTCAAAAAAATATTCAGGCAGCCATGGAATACATTCGTGAATTCAACAATGGCCTGAATACCAAGAATCGTGAAATCCCGGTGCCTTTAATCGGTATTTTTGTACGCTTCTCAAAAGTGGGCGATCAGGCGTTAATGGCATACACCGGTGCCGGTAACGGTTTCGAAAATGGTACAACAGCGGTTCACATCGAGATGCCGATTTTTGTTCCGGTAAATCTGACTGCCGAACAGTTCGCGGAATACATGGACCCGTATGAAGAAGCCATGCGTAAACTGATTACTGGCTTCGGCGCTCGTGGTCACTGGGGCAAAAATATGTACGCTGAACAATATGGCAACCAGGACTGGGTGTTTACTTTACAACGTGATCTGAAAGTGTATGGCGATCATTTAGAGCGCTTTAACAAACAAGTAGGCAAGCTGGATCCAAACGGTTTATTCGCCAATAAGTTTGGTAAAGCGATTGGTATCGAATATCCGAACTTCGAATACCCTGCCAGCTGGTAAGCCCGCAGGCGGTTATAAAATCGTCCTCCGCTAACCACAATAAAAACGCCAGCCGAGTTATCTCAGCTGGCGTTTTTTTCAGGTTCTTTCCCAGCGCAGGATTGCCATAACAATCCTGAAATAATTAATACAATACCCAGCCAGCCAATCGTGGCAAAACGCTCACCAACAATCATCACCGCCAATACCGCTGCAATAACCGGCTCTAACAATGTGATCAGTGTTGCCTGACTGGCACTGACCACGCGCAAACCATAAGCGAAAGCAATATAACCAATAAACATCGGTATAAACGCCAGATACAGCAGCGCCGTTGTATTAATGGAGCTGGCAAACAGTTGCTCGTCACTGAACATTAATCCAGGAATTAACACTGCACTGGCAAAAGCAAACATCACCGCCATGGCTGAGCCGGAACTGACTCCCAGCTCAATCATCGATTTGGCCGCCCAGGAATAACCGGCGTAACTCAAGGCGGCAACCAGCCCCAGCATAATGCCCAGCAAATAATCAGTGTCTGAACTTTGTTGCGGCAGCGATTGCTTACTCAGAGTCAGTAATACAATGCCACCGGCGCAAATAACAAAGCTCTGCCACCATTGCTTTGAGATTGTTTTTCCATCAATACACACCTCCAGCAACGCACTGAAAAACGGCGCGCAGGCCAGCGAAATAACAGTGCCAACCGCTACGCCAGCTAACGACATCGAGGAATAAAACGCCAACGGGTAAATCATCACAGCCAGACCACCACAAAGAATTAATCGCCAACATTGCTGCAGACGTCTGCGCTCTTTTAATAATTGTCGCAGGCGATATAACCCCATCAGCAGACCACTGACTCCCATGGCAAATGCACCAACGGCCAGAGAGCTGATGCCCTGAATAAAACTCGCCGCCGTGCCGGTTGTTCCCCACAACACACAGGAAAAAATAATCGCCAGTTTTGCCAGTGCTACAGACGTGGTAGGTATTTTTTCGGAATAATTGGAATCTGTATCGGCCATCGCCACAGAAATTACCTCTGCCTGAAATCTGCAAACAGTGTAAATTCAGTGGTTGAGGTGAATTGTGCAGCAAAGACGATTTTTCAGGTTCAAAAGATTGTTTTAACGCTTGGCGATTTCACTCGGCTTTAAACCGAAGTGTTCATTGAAGCGGCGGCTGAAAGCCGACACATCCTGATAGCCAACCCGCTCAGCCACCAGCTGCACCGGATAATCGGTATTTACCAATAACGCCTTGGCACGTTCCATACGTTGCTGTCGCAGAAACTGCATAACGCTTTGGCCAATTTGCTGGCGGAACAATTTTTTAAACTGGCTGGTACTGAGGCAGGCAACAGCTGCCAGACTGTCGATGGATATATCGTCGGCCAGGTGTTCGTTGAGAAAAAACTGTGCCGCACGAATACGACTATCAAGCTGGCGAATCAGAGTTTGTTGCTGCAGCAATAAACAAAAAGTCTGTAGCATCAGTTGCTCCAGCTGCTCATTCGCCTGCTGCTGTAATTGTTGCTCAACAAATCCGAGATAACGATTCAATGGCTCGCTGGTGCTGAATACCAGAGTTTCGCTTTGCTGCAACAAGTCCGGCAATTGCTGTAGGTCAGCAACCACAAACCGGGCATTTTCTGCAGCCGTAAAGTGATGAACAACATCCCGGTGAATAATCACACATTCACCCGGAGACACCTTGCCACTGTAACCATCTAACTCGATATTAATCACACCCTGCAGCGGCAACACCAGCTGGTTAAATGTATGGCTGTGACCACGACGAGTCTGGCTGTAAGAACGAATGGATAAATGATCGATGGCGGATTGCTTCATCATTAACTGCCCAGACCTACAAACGCCAGCGGTAATTCAGGCTGGCGCCGAGGTAATGATCAGCCACCGTTTCGGATAACCCCAAACCGGCATTAGCCGTCAGTGAAATCGCCCGACTGAAACGCCAGTAACCATTTACCGCAACCGAACGCGCGGCCTCAGGCTGTGATTCCAGTTTCTGTTTATAAAAATAAGACACACCCACGCCGGTTGTTTTACCCGGAAAAAACATCAACCCCAAATTGCTGTACCAGCGCTGATTATTGTCTTTGTTGGCCTGATATTCCCGCCAGTGATGACCCAGCGAAGCACTCAGTGTCAGCCGTTCAAAACGTTGTGAACGGTGCACCGACAAACGCCACTCATGACGGCCATTAGAGAATTTCTGCTCATCGGTCAGCGGTAATTTCCAACGTACCGCCAATCGCCACGAGCCCTGACTTTTATCCAGTAATGACCGTCGATCTGACCAGCGATAACTCAGTAATACACTCGGATCTGATACGCCACTGCGGTGGCGGGAAATGGTTGATTGTCGTGGTGCTTCGTCCGGCTGCGGATCCTGTGCCGGGTTGTCATCATCGGGGAGATCTGTATCAGGGTTGTCCTGGTCAAAATCATCCGCTGGCTGTTCATCATCCGCCTGCTCTTCATCCAGATTATCGCCATCAACAATCCGCTGACTGCCATGCTGTTGAATAACTGCCTGGCTGTATCCCAGTTGCCAGCCATCGTGACGATAATTTAACCGCAGTTGATTCACCCAGGTGTCAGTATCGGAATCGCGACCATAGTCCCCCTGATAAAAGTACGAAGCCCAGGAGGTGTGTAATTGCTCACCTGCCTGGGCTGAAAGCGTAATCAGCATGGCTGTAATAATCAGAAGGCTTTTACTCATACACTCTTTTTCTGGTGCCAGCCGTTCGGACAACAGCCGGGAATCAGTGGGCGAACGATTTAATCCGGGTCGCCTGCACCGGGTTAATAATCTGAATCAGCTGACCACTGCGGCGGTCGGTTTCAAAATTCAGCGTGGTTATTTTAGCAGCCTTACGGCAACGATCCGGCTGAACACGTTTGATTATCAGCCTATCAGGATCTGGCCAATCGAGCGAAAAATCCTCGGTTTTGGTACAACCATGACTCACCACATCAACAAACAGAATATTGCCCTGCCAGCGATAACCATACAGGGTTTCCAATGTAGCTGGTGACGGGTTGCCGGTCGTTGACGCAGTACAGGCCACAATCAGTGGCAGCGTAAACAGCAGTGTGATCAATTTCATCCGCAACTCTCCTTAAAAACCAAAGGCCGGGAAACCCGGCCTGTTCGTGAAAGCAAATACGATTTACTGGCGGCGGCGAGCAAATGGCAGCGCCAGCAGACCCAGCAACATCAGAGGATGGAAGGCACCGGCAAAGGTGACCGTAGCCTGATGTTTTTCACTTTCATCATTGCTGTCGTTGTTATCACCATTGTTTCCGCTGTTGTCACCGTTGCTGTTGCCCGGGTTATCGCCTCCCAGATCATCATCGTTGTCGTTAGCATCGAAATCATCGTCGTCATTACCGTCGTTGTTGCAGTTCATTTCAGCATCAAGTTCGGCTTTATCATCGTTCACATTGAGGTCGGCAAAAATCGAGCAGGTCACCTCATCAGCCTCATCGAAAGCATCACCGTTCAGAGCAAATAATTCGACATCCACAGTTTTATGAGTCTGATGGTTGGTTTTCAGCTGCAACTTGCCTTCAGCAAAGGATTTATTGCCCTGATTCTGATAGTTCACGCTGAAACTACAGCTTTTACCTGGCTCAATCGCCTGATTAACACAGCGGTTATCCTTCAGAGTAAAACCATCACCGTTAATGGTCATTTCGCTCACCAACAAGTTGGCTTTGGCATCTTTTGGATTTTCCAGCATCAGCTTATCACTGGCAGACTGTTGTCCTTTTTCAACGAATAAATCGACATACGATGGCAGACCCAGTACCTCTTTTTCCTCCGGCATATCCGTACCGGACTGGTTATCCGGTTTATGCGCTGCAACCTCGCCTTTTTTCGCCTTAGCAATCCAGTCACTGTAGGCCGCTACCCGGGTGTACACACCAGGAAATTTGGCTTTGGCACAGGCTTCACCAAAACTGGTTACACCCAGCTGAACCATGCTGCCGCCAGACTGCACAAACAACGGACCACCACTGTCACCCTGACACGAATCTTTACCACCCGCAGGTAAGCCGGCGCACACCATATTATCGGTGATATTTATATTCAGTTTGGCGTAGTTGGTTTTACAGTCAGCCTGGTTATACAGCGGTACTTTCACCTGCTGTAAAACCGTCGCCGCACTGCTGTTATCACCGTCTTTGGTTAATCCCCAGCCGATGGTTGTAAGCTCAGTTCCAACATTCAGATTGGCCATAAAATTCGTATCAGCCAGCGCAACCGGCGTCTTATCCGATTCTGTTGCCAGCTTCAGCAAGGCAATATCGTGGTCATCGTTATAGTCCTGATGCATATAAATTGCGCTGACCATCAGGGTTTGCTCACCGCTGTCCGCCTTCTTCTGATCGTATTCGGCGATGGTGACCTTAATGCCTTCTGCACGTTCATCTTCAATACAATGTGCCGCAGTTAATACCCATTGCTTGTCGATCAGGCTGGCGCCACAGAAGTGCCCGCCATCGGATTTACTTTTAACCGACACCATCCACGGGTAAGCCGTTTTTGCGGCATCAACGCCACCAATAATGCGTTGTTGAGGCGCATTGACGACACCGGCGTGGCTCAGCAGCGGTGTTGAAATTGCGACTGCCAGGGCACTGAGAGCGAGCGTTTTGCTGTTAACCATCTTCATAACCATCACCTTCCGATTCGTTGTTATTTCTCTGCCAGGCAACCAGAAATTTCGGTCTGATTTCTCGCCTGACTGACCGAGGGAATTTTTCCCTCCTTTCACCCTTAACGTTACGAGGGAATTTTTCCCTTGTCAAAATCACAAGGGTGGTTTTTATGTGACAAATGTCACAGCGCCGCAAAAGAGTGGGAAAAAATCCCTCGCTTAGGTATGCTTGCCTTATGAATAAGCTCAATGACACACAATCACCGAGCCGCGCTGCGAATCAGCAAAGCGCTGCCCCGAAAGCCCTCAATCAAGCGGTTCAGCGTCTGCTGCAACCGCTGGTAAAGCTGTTGTTGTCGTTTCAGATCACCTATCCGGTGGTGCAGGAGTGGCTGAAAAAAGCCATGGTTGATGTCGCCGAGCGTGACTTCCCGCTACCGGGTAAGCCACAGACCGACACCCGTCTAAGCCTGCTCACCGGCATTCATCGTAAAGACATCAAACGCCTGCGTGGCGAGCCGCAACAAACCACACACACGCCGGAGGTGGTCAGCCTTGGCGTTCAGATTGCTGCACACTGGATGGCTCATTATTGCGATGCAAACGGCCAGCCACTGGCGTTGCCGTTTAAACAAACGACGGATGCACAACCCAATTTTGAAACGCTGGTTGAACAGGTTGCGAAGAAAGATATTCGTGCCCGGGTGGTTCTGGATGAATGGTTACGCCTGGGTGCCGCAGAAGAAATTGAGCAGGATGGTGAGCAGCGGATTCAACTAACGCCCAATGCGTTTATTCCGAAACAAGGCGTCGATGAAAAAGCCTTCTTCCTGGGTATGAACCTGGCTGATCATATCGCCACCGCCAGCAATAACCTGCTTGAACAACCGGCAAAATTTGAGCGTTGTCTGTATTACGATGGCTTATCGGAAGCTTCAATCGAAGAACTGAAACAACTGGCTGCCGAAGAAGGCATGGCGTTGCTGACGCGTCTGAACCAGCGTGCACTGGAGCTCAAGCAGCAGGATCAGCAAGGCAACTTTCACCAGCGTATTAACGTCGGAATGTATGTGTTCGATGAGGACGAGCGTCATGAGCCGCACCAGTAAGCTCCTACTCTGGGCGCTGTGTGGCTTACTCATCTCCTGTTCAACCCAGGAGTCACACTGGCGCTCCCTGGAAGCCAGTAAAAGCGGCAAGATCGAATATCAGGGACGTGTCATCGCCCACGCTCCAACCACCGAGAACGGTCTCGGTGGAACCGGCAAAGTGCCTTTCGCGCAACCACAAAATGGCCTGGGCGGTACCGGTCAACAGGCACGTAATGGCCTCGGTGGTACCGGCAGCCCGATTGATCAGCAACAATCCAATACTCCACAAAACGGCCTTGGCGGTAGCGGCAAGCAGCCCGGCAAAACCACCATTGTGGGCAGCGTCACCGCCTTCGGTAGCATCTGGGTGAACGATCGCCATATCCTGTTGCCGCAACATACCCGTTACTTCCGCGATGGCGATCACAGCCAGCGTGACGATATTCGTTTGGGCCAGGTCGTTGCCGTTCTCGCCGAAGAATCCGGCAGTGATTATCAGGCGCTGGAGGTGCATTCGGTACACAATGTGATTGGCCCACTAAAGGCACAGCACGCCCTGGCGCACGGCAAAACCGAGTTACAGATTCTCGGCCAGCGGGTGATTGTTGATAACCGCACACGCCTGCTCGATCAGCATCAACAACCATTGGCAATGAACCAGCTGGTTGCCGGACAATGGCTGGCCGTCAGCGGCTTACGGGCGCCGGATCAAACGATTCGCGCCAGTCTGGTACGCGATTGGCCCGAGCAAATTGCACTACTTGCCGGGCCGGTTTCGGCGCTGCAAGGCAGCTTTATGCTGGGTGAGCAGAAGCTGCAGTTTAACGACGATATACCAGCACTGGATCAACCACTGACGCTCAGCGGTGAACTGGAAAACAACGAGTTTATCGTCGACGACTGGCAACCTATGCCACTGACCCGATTACTGGAGCTGGCGGATGAATTCTGGCTCGAAGGATTCCCGATGGAAGATGCCGAGCTGTATCTGGAAGGCTTCGAGGTGCAACTGCCGGAAGCCTTTGATGGGTTGGAAATCGACGACAGCATCAGCATTGGTTTTGATGAAGACGAAGATGAGTTCTGGTTTGATGACTCACACCGGGACTTCGATCATGACCATGATCATCACGAACATGATACAGACCAAGCTCGAGACGATAAGCCAGATTACGACTCTGACGATAATAACCATAGCGACCCACTCGACGATGACGCTACTGATGACATTGAGCCTCCGGAGCTGGACGATGGCTTTGAGTACGAGGATGACCACCAGCCGGAGTTTGATGAAGAGCCTGAGGACAATTATTCACAAGGGTAACGGCAGATACCCGGCTGCTTACATCTGCTGACATCGAATGACATTAATCGGATTTTCTGCGCGGGCAGAAACCCTGAAGATAGAAGACTCATTCAACAGCAGAGAGAAAAGTTTATGCAGCCAGACAAACGCAGCACCCTGAAATTACTCGGTGTTTCAACGCTCGCTCTGTCGATCCCCTCTCTGGTTGCTTGTGGTTCCTCAAGCAGTGGGTCAACACCAGCGACGACATTACCGCCACCGCCCAAGCGGCCAGTGAACTGGTTATCCGGAGGTACCGATCTGATTCAGGCCAACTTCCCGAATGACGATGTGTTTTCCGCTAACACGCCTTGCCAGGTTGATTTGTTTCCCACCAGCATTGAAGGACCATGCTACTTTCGCGTTGATAATCGCGAAGATATTTCAGACAACACAGATGGCTTACCGATGCAGATATGTCTGCAGATTATTGATCGCCAATGCCGCCCCCTGAGCGGCTATACCGTAGAGATCTGGCACTGTGACAAACGTGGAGTCTATTCAGCCAACACCGCAGCTTCTGCAGATGCTCGTCGCTTTGATACCGGGTTCTGTACTAATGGTGATACGCCTGCACGTTCCAGCCGCTGGGGTCGGGGGGAATTAACAACCGACAGCAACGGCCGGGTCAATTTTAAAAGTTGTTTCCCCGGCTGGTATCCGGGCCGCACGGCACATATTCATTTCCGCGTTAAGCAAGGCAGTCGTGAATCTTTGGTTTCTCAGCTGCGCTTTAGCGACGCACTCTGCCATGAGATTTATACAACCCACGATCGTTATTCCTCACGAGGTAATCAAGACACATCGATTCCCGCTGATGGCGAGTTTACCAATAACGACAGCAAAGGGTTTACCCTGAGCCAGAACAGCGACGGCAGCCTGCTGGCAGTGAAGCAGATTCAGGTAAACCTTTAGCGAGTATTGCCTGGCCAAATACTAACGCGGCAACCTCGCCATCAGCTCTTCAGACAGTTTTGGTGGTCCGGGTTGTTGCATTAAGCCATCGTTAATTTCGAACCAGTCCTGCTTAGCGCTGACCCAGACATGTTGCTGCGGCTGAAACAGATTTTTATCGTCGAGCAAGACTTCCGGAACCGCGAGAATGTTCTTCAGAACATACAGCTTGGTGTAGATCGTCGAGCCGCATTTGCTGCAGCGTTTGTGCTCAATCGGAGCCCCCGAACCGCCGGTTTCGCGATAGCTGTCTGTCTCCCCCACCAGCTCAAAGCTGGGTTCGTCCATCATCATAAAACCGGTACACGGTGCACTGGAGCGCTGGCGACAAGCATTGCAGTGACAATAGCCCGCAAACAACGGACCACGGGATACGGTAAAGCGGCACTGGCCACAACGGCAGCCACCACTGATCTGAGTGTCGGGAGTTGGATTTGAGTCAGTCATCGTTTTTATTATCGGATAAGAAAATGGCGCAGGGTCACTGAGCTGGCAATGACCCTGAAATAACCGGCAGCGTTAGCGGGCCGTCACGCGAATATAGGTTTCCTGCAGAACTTTGACATCGTTGGCAGCGCGATGGCGACCAACGTCCAGCTCGTCCCACAGGTTTTGTTTAGTGTCGTGCCAGGCTTCCATCTGTTCCTGAGTCAGCAGCTTATTCACCGTCTCAATGCGGAAGCGCTGCACCAGCTCGGCCTCGTCGAACATGCGGCCAATCCAGGAGGAGTCAAAGCTCCAGGCATCTGAATACAGGGTTTTACCGCGCAGCAGTTCATTCATTTTCAGCGCAATTTCGCGTGGCGTCAGGCCATGCTCTTCCAGCTGTTGACGAGAGATTCCGTGGATCTTTTCCGCTTCTTCGCTCCAGTGAGTCCAGCCAGGCGCGGGCTTAATCAGGAAACTGTGTACCTGACGATCTTCCAAGGCGAAGCCGACTTCGATCGGGTAACTACCACGGCCAAAGCCTGATGCTTCTAAATCGATAATGGCCGGCGGTTGTACTGCGGCCCCTTCTTCCTGTGTGTTATCCACCTTGAGTACCAAGCGTCTCTTTTTGTTTTATCGTTATCGTTCTTAATTGCTGCTAAGTTTAGTCGCTGTTGCCTTACGAAACTATGAAGAAGGCAACATTTTCTGCCTGCCGGGCGCTTTTCCACTGCGCTGCCGTTACATTTTGGACAGAAGCCGCTATTTGACCTGGTTACATTTTCGACAGCGGTGCCACACGCATCACTTCGTTGATGGTGGTGAACCCCGCCGCCACTTTATGGGCGCCACTCAAACGCAGGCTGTGCATACCTTCTTTCATCGCTGCCTGACGCAGTTTGGCGTGGTCAGTCGAGTCATCAATCAGGTTTTCCAGCGTGTTGCTCATTGGCATCACTTCATAGATACCCATACGTCCAAGGAAACCGGTACCACGGCATTCGAGACAGCCATTAGCACGATAGATTTTCTCCGGTGCCTTCACTAACCATGGCGACGTCAGCTGCTTCCAGTCTTTCTCATCCACTTCATGAGCAACTTTGCAGTGTGGGCATAACGTCCGCACCAGACGTTGTGCCATCACTCCCAGCACGGAAGATTTAATCAGATACGGCGGCAGACCCAGTTCCTGCAATCGGGTGAAAGCGGACGGTGCATCGTTGGTGTGTAACGTGGACAACACCAGGTGGCCGGTTAACGCCGCCTGCACCGCAATTTCGGCGGTCTCCAGGTCACGTACCTCACCCACCATAATGATATCCGGGTCCTGACGTAACAGTGCCCGCACCCCATCGGCAAACGCCAGATCAATCGCCGGGTTCACCTGCATCTGGTTAAACGAGCCTTCCACCATCTCGATGGGATCCTCGATGGTGGATACGTTTACTTCTGAGGTCGCCAGTGTTTTCAGAGTGGTGTACAGCGTAGTGGTTTTACCGGAACCAGTTGGGCCGGTAACAAATACGATGCCGTGATTGTTGCTGGTCATATGATCCCAGCGACGTTTATCTTCTTTACTGAAGCCGAGGTCGGAGAAGCTGCGCACCAGAACCGATGGATCGAACACCCGCATCACCATTTTCTCGCCAAACGCGGTTGGCAGCGTCGACAAACGCAATTCCACTTCTTCGCCAGACGGGGTTTTGGTTTTTAAACGGCTGTCCTGAGGGCGGCGCTTTTCCGCGATGTTCATCCGTCCCAGCGATTTAATCCGTGCCACAACGGCCTGGGAAACCTGAGCCGGAAATTCATAGACGTTGTGCAACACACCATCGATACGGAAGCGTACATGGCCCACTTCCCGGCGCGGCTCAATGTGAATATCACTGGCGCGCTGATCAAACGCGTACTGCAGCAGCCAATCCACAATGTTAACGATGTGCTCATCGTTGGCATCCGGTGCCTGGGCTTTACCCAGCTCCAGCATGGCCTCCAGATTCTGTACCGAGCTAATGCCACCATGAGCCTGACCCGCACGATTAACCGAGTTGGCCAGTTGGTAGAACTCGACCCGGAAGCGATCAATATCCGACGGTGCCACCAATACCCGGGTCACCATTCGCCGGGTGGTGTGTTCCAGGTCGGCCATCCAGCCGGTGACAAAAGGTTCGGCAGTAGCGACCACCACTTCTTCTTTGCTGACTTTAACAGCAAGGATTTTATGGCGATCAGAGAAGGCGTATGACATCTGAGCCGTAACGGCGGTGACGTCAATTTCGAGTGGGTCGATGTTGTAGCTGTCGAGGTTGTTAGCGCTTGCCAGCCACTCCACCAGCGCATCTTCGGTCAGCGCTTTGCCACTGCGGGCATCGGTAAAGTTCTGGCGCGCCAGCATGGTCAATGGATGCAGGCTTTCCTCGCCCTGATTGCGGCGAATGCTCAAGCCGCTCTCGTGTTCCTCTTTGGACAACACCTCGTCGCGACGAAGTTCTTCCAGCAAGGTGGGTAAGGTTAGGTGGCGATCCGCCTGGGCCTGCATCATTATTGTTGTTCCTCGTTGTGTTGCCCGAACTCAGCGTCAACGTAAGGCGCTGTTGAGCTCCAGCCATCTGCCCCAGAATTCGTAAGGCAGTTCATCCGTCAGTTGTTCGGTCTGTTCAGCCGTTAACAACTCTGGTTGTGCAATCAGACTTTGTATCAGAGATTGACCGTTAAGCATATCAGACAGTAACCGTCGCTCGCGTTGATACGGCGCATTTTCCTCACCTTGTTGCAGCTGGTGACGCAGTGCATGCAGGTGTTGTAAACGCGACACCTGAGACTGAAGCTCTGCCCATTGGTTCACATGCCAGTGCTCGTGTGGCCCCTCGAAGGTTTGCTGCGCTTCTTTCCAACTGCGGTGGAAGTAATGACTGAGTGTTTCACCGCTGATATTCACTGCAGCTTCCGCCTGCTGCGCTAGCGGTGGCAGCTGTTCGTAGCTCCAGCGACCAATCTGTAATATCGCCTGAGCAAGAGCTTTATCGTTGCGCAGTTGCTGCGCCTGCGACAGCCAGCGCTGACGTACTTCAGCATCGTTAAAGAAGCGTTGTGCCGTGGTTAATGCTGATAACCCTTCCAGGCTCGCATGCAGTTGGTCGAGCACATTACGTAATTCTTTGGTTTGCTTACGCTTGATGATTTTTCCGCACCACTGCGGCAGATGACGCAACGCCAGCCAGTGCTGCCAACACTCCAGTGCCGCCTGAGAGCTTTCGTCCCAGATGGTTTTTTCCAGCGTGCGTTTAAACAAAATCAGGTGGTACTGCAGCCACTGTGGCACTGCCACAGCAAGAGATTGCTGTTCGTTCAGTTGTGGATAAACCGCCGCCCAACGCACTCCAATGTTTGCTAATTGGTAGCCACGTTCTGCTTTGCTGATATCACTCAGCCACAACGGCACCTGCTCACTCAGTTGCTGCGCCATGGCCCACAAACCGTCAACATCGCCGTCGAGCAATTCCAGCTCTAACTCACACAAAGGCTGAGTCTTGCTTTCGCCTTCAGCATCCGCCTGAACGTTACCCTGGTCGATCACCACTTCGGCGGTGGTCGTTTTACCATTAACGTCCAGCGTCCAGCGCCAGGCGCGACGATTAAATTGCGTGCTGAATACCGGCTTCAGTTGATCAATAGCAACGCCATCCGGCCAGAACGACTGGACTTCCGGGCCGGCCAATACGTCAGCATCCAGTTGATTACCCGCCAGTGGCCAGTTCCATTCACGACGTTGATGCATGCCGCCCTGGGAAGAACCTGCGGTTTTTAACGTCTGCTCAAAACTATCGCCTTTCTGGCGAATCCGCAGTGCTGCTTTTGCCGTGGCTAATGCCGCGTCATCGCTATCGAAATAGTGATTATTCAGCTGCTTTTCGCCATCGGCTTCCGCGTTCTGATTAAGGAAGGTCACCAGAGGGTTATTCTGGTCATTAAGATTCTGCGGACAAAGCCGCAGTTTTAGTTCGATTTCTGTAGTCATGGCGGTATTGTTAAGGGCAGAGCGATGATTCGCAAGAAAACTGTTTAAAAATTACAAAGCCTTAAAGCCATCGGTGAGCAGGTATGTTTTTCAAAGCAGCCACAGGATGTGGCGGAAGGATCCCAGGCACAGGGATGTGCCTTGGATCCGGCGGCTGAAAAATATAGCTGCTTATCGCTGGCGACGCCGGGAATCGGTGTACAACGCAGCATAACAAGGAGCTATACGTGGCAGCACAATTCCGCCTTCCCGGTACGGTAGAAAAATTCAGTACCCTGATCGGCCATAACAGCATCAGTTCGGTGTTACCGGAATACGATCAGAGCAATATGGCGGTGATCAACAGCCTGGCGACCTGGCTCGAAGAACTGGATTTTCGTGTACAGATTCTTCCGGTGGAAAATCATCCCGGTAAAGCCAATCTGGTGGCCACACTCGGTGAAGATCACGGCCAGGGCGGCGGCCTGGTATTAAGTGGTCATACTGACACCGTGCCCTGCAATCCGGAAAAGTGGCAGTCAGACCCTTTTACCTTAACCGAACGCGACAATCGTTTTTACGGCTTGGGCACCTGCGATATGAAAGGCTTTTTCGCTCTGGTGCTGGATGCGGTGGAACAATTTCGCGGCGCCGAGTTTAAGCAGCCATTAATTGTGCTGGCGACTGCGGATGAAGAAAGTTCGATGTCCGGTGCTCGGGCCTTAACGCAACAAAATGCACTGAAAGGCGGCAATAAAAAACGTTATGCCGTGGTGGGTGAGCCCACCAGCCTGCGACCCATTCGTATGCACAAAGGCATTATGATGGAAAACGTGCGGGTTACTGGTCGTGCCGGACATTCATCAAATCCGGCACTGGGCATCAGTGCAATGGATGCAATGCATTCGGTCATGGGCGAGTTAATGACCATCCGTAAAGACCTGGCAGCCAATTTCCAGAACGCACATTTTGCCGTACAGAGCCCAACCATGAACCTCGGTTGCATTCACGGTGGCGATAATCCCAATCGTATTTGTGGCAGCTGCGAACTGGCATTCGATTTACGTGCCCTGCCAGGTATGAGCAATGACGACCTGCGTGAAGAAATCCGCACGCGACTCACTCCGGTGGCACAGGCACATGAAGTGGAATTGGAAGTTGAACCGCTGTTTCCCGGCGTTAATCCGTTTGAAACCGCAGAGTCCAGCGCCATTGTAAAAGCCTGCGAGCGTTTAACCTCGGCCAAAAGTGAAGCGGTGGCGTTTGCCACAGAAGCGCCTTTTCTGCAGGAACTGGGGATCGAGACTCTGGTACTGGGGCCGGGCAATATTGATCAGGCGCATCAGGTGGATGAATACCTGGCCCACGATCAGATTCAGCCTTGCGTGGATTTAATCAGCCAGTTAATTAAAGAGTTCTGCCTGCAATAACGGCTGCGGTGTTAAACTTAGCGCCAGCACATTATCGATTATTCAAAAGCGCAGCGATTAATCAGGAACCATAACCGAATCAGTATCATGAACGACGAAACCAAGCCGCAGCAAAGTGGTAACAACCACACGCCATTAAATACTTCGCCAATGAAGAATAACGACTACGTAAAATGGTTCCGCCATTCGTCGCCGTATATTAATGCGCACCGCGGTAAAACCTTCGTCATTATGTTTGAGGGTGATGCCATCGCCCACGATAACTTTAATAATGTGATTCAGGATATCGCCCTGCTGAACAGCCTCGGCGTGCAACTGGTTCTGGTACACGGTGCCCGCCCGCAAATTGATGCGGTGTTAAAAACCCTGTCGATCAAAAGTGACTTCCACAATGGTTTTCGTATTACCGATGGCGCAGCACTGAATGCGGTCAAAGCCGCCATTGGTATGGTGAAATCGGATATTGAATCATTGCTGTCGGTGGGTGTTCCCGGCTCGCCGATGCACGGTTCCCGCATCCGGGTTATCAGCGGTAATTTTGTCACGGCAAAACCCAAAGGGGTGATCGACGGTATCGATTTTCAGCACACCGGAGAAGTGCGCCGGATTGAACATCAGGCCATCAGTGAATTACTGCAACAGCGCAATATTGTGCTGTTATCCTGCGCCGGTTATTCCCCCAGTGGTGAAATGTTTAACCTGGCGGTGGAAGACGTTGCCCAGCAAGCAGCCATTGCACTACGTGCCGATAAGTTACTTATTCTGGGGAAAGACGCCGGCCTGACCGATGCCAGCAATAATATTATTCGTCAG
Source organism: Bacterioplanoides sp. (assembly GCF_965219715.1). Taxonomy (GTDB): domain Bacteria; phylum Pseudomonadota; class Gammaproteobacteria; order Pseudomonadales; family Oceanobacteraceae; genus Bacterioplanoides. Next base: position 3,187,024 of record NZ_OZ244785.1, on the reverse strand, counting down.
CTCACCAGCACCCAGTTGCAGGAATTATTATCTGAGCTGGAAAGTGACGCATTGACGCATGCCGAAGCGGCGTTAAACGCGGTGAAGCAAGGTGTGCCACGTGCGCAATTATTAAGTTACGCCGAAGACGGCGCCTTATTGCAGGAATTATTTACCCGCGAAGGTGACGGTACCTTAATCAGTCAGGAAGCCTACGATCAATTACGGGCAGCCAATATCGATGATGTTGCCGGTATTCTGCAGTTATTAAAACCGCTGGAAGATCAGGGCGTGCTGGTGCGTCGTTCGCGTGAATTACTGGAAACTGAAATTCAGCGTTTTTATGTGATCGAACGCGACGGTTTAATCACAGCTTGCGCTGCACTGTATCCGTACTCAGACAAACAAGCGGAACTGGCTTGTGTGGCTGTGCACAGTGATTATCGTGGCGGCAATCGTGGCCAGCGTCTGCTGGAACAAATTGAGCAACAGGCCAGACGACGTCATTACCAGCAGCTGTTTGTGTTAACCACACGCACGGCTCACTGGTTTGTTGAGCAAGGTTTTGTTGCAGGTGATGTCAGCGAATTACCTCAGGAAAAGCAACAGGCTTACAACCTGCAGCGTAATTCCAAAGTATTTTTCAAAACCCTGTGAATCCGCAAACCTTATTAGCCGCCAACGAATTATTGGGCCGTGAAGTTCACCGCCGTTTTGATGACTACGGTCCGATTCAGGTGTTCGACGATGGCACCAAACGTTATCTCAGTTTTGGTACCACCGACGAACAAAGCTGCCAGCTCAAAGCCGCACCTTTCCAGTTACAACACGACTATCTGCGCTCGATGTTTACGGTACTGACTCAGTGTCAAGGCATATCGGCATTAACATCGGCGACAGTTCTGGGACTGGGTGGAGGCTCATTAACCTCAACCTTGTGGCAGCAACTGCCTGAAGCTCAAATACATGCCGTTGAGTTACGCCCCGCCGTTGCCCAGATTGCGTTTCAGTATTTTGCCCTGCCACGGGATAAACGCCTGAAAGTGCATGTCAGCTGCGCCAGCGACTATCTGGCAAAGTTGATTTCGGCGGGCTTAAAAACCGATTTATTATTCTCGGACTTATATCTGGCAGATGGCCTGAACGCGGTACAGCAACAGCAGGACTTTTTACAGCAAAGTGCCGGGGCATTAACGGACAATGGCTGGCTGGTTCTGAACCTGTGGAAAGAGCACCGCGAAGATGAGCAATTGCTGCAGCTGGTTAAGCGTTTATTTCCAACGGTTATGCAGGCAACAACACACGATGGCAACTGGATTGTGTGGGCTTCACGTCAGCCTGCTGTAGAGAAAAAGCAGGCTCAGAAACACTGCAAAGAACTACAGCCTCAATTTGGATTTAATCCCTGGAGTTTTTGTAAGCCGTTTTATCGGCACCGATAGTTCAATCAACGCTATTAGCATGACGAAACTCCATCGGCTGAAACCCCACTCCATCTTTGTACCCAACACTGCCACTTTCAACAAAACCCAGCCTTTTATACACAGGCACTGCAAATAAAGACGATCGAACGGTGTAGTAATCTTTTGGGTGTCTATTAATGGCGTAGCGCCACAGCTTTCGCGCAATTCCATTGCCGTGATGCTCTGCTGATACAAACAGGTGGTACAGGTGTTGTTCTTTGCTCAAGGCAATATAGCCGATAATGCTTTTATCAATTTCATAGACGTAATTTTGGTAAGAAGAGTCTGTGATTCGTTGTTCAAAACTCTCTTTACTCAGAGTGGATTCCAACCACTCGGGTAATACTGCTCCGGCATCAGACAAGTAGAAATGTGAAAGTGAATTCACCAATTTCCGGATGCCATCTGTATGGCCGATATTGGCTGAATTTATCGCTGCATCCGTCATCGCTTCGATCTCCTGAATCCATTTAAGTAATTATCACTTTCTGTGGCAGCGTAGTTTTATAACCGAATTTCACTGAAAGCCAAATATGCTGACCTCCGTCATACTTGCCGCAAAAAGCCTCATCCGGTAGTTTGAGCATCCGGTTTAATAATAACTCCGATAAAAACCACCCCAACAAAAACAACGAGTACTCAAGCATGTTCGAGACACTGGTCAAAATTGGCCTTCCTATCGCATTAATCATGATCATGGCCGGTGTGGGCCTGAGCTTAACGCTGAATGATTTCCGTCGGGTGTTTAAGCAGCCAAAAGGGTTTCTCGTTGGAGCATTTGCTCAGATGGCGTTATTGCCACTGGTCGCTGTCATTATTATCGCGGCTTTTGGTTTAACCGGCGAAGTGGCGATTGGTCTGTTTTTGTTGTCATTATGCCCGGGTGGCAGCACATCAAATCTGTATTCTTTTCTCGCCCGTGGCGATGTTGGTTTATCGGTATCGCTGACAGCGGTGATTGGTTTTATTACCCCATTCACCATTCCGCTATTGGGCGCCTGGGCGATTAACTATTATTCCGACAGCGATAAGGTGTTTGAGCTGCCTCTGGTGAAAACCTGGATTCAGCTGATTGTGATTACGGTTATCCCGGTGATTGTGGGCATGGCAATCCGCTCTAAGTGGCAAAACTTCGCGATTAAAGCCGAACCTTATATCAGCAAGTTTTCGATGGTGGTGCTTGCCGCTGTGATTCTCAGTATCTGTGTCAATCTGGGCGAGAAGTTAATTGATTTTGCCATTGCGTCTGGCCCGGCCGCATTAACACTGAATCTGATGACCATGCTGCTGGGTTACAGCCTGGGTAAGTGGTTACTGCACAGCGAAGCCCAGGCGCGTACCGTTTGTTTAGAAGTCGGCTTACAAAACGGCACGCTGACTTTGCTGATCACCACCGCGATTCTGCAAAGCGCAGAAATGTCGATTGCGCCCAGCATCTACAGCCTGATCATGTTTGTTACGGCAACCGCATTTACCTATTTTGTGCTGAAGAAAGATAAGCAACAAGCGGCCTGATTCAGCAAAAAGGTTCTAAGGCCTCGGTTTTACCGCGACTTCAGCTAGTCTGAAGAGATGGTTTAACGGAGGCCCGACTATGCGCACCACCCCGATCTTCAATATCTTTTATAGCGCCACGACCACCTTGCTGCTGAGTACCGTTTTAGCAGGCTGTGGCGGCAGCTCTTCCGGCGATCCGGCCAGCGATAATAATTCCAACACTGGCAATGGCGACAGCTCTGTCAGCACGGATATCACCAATGTGAACTTCAGCAAAAGCAGTGGTGATTGTCGGGATTATGTTGGCAGCTACCGTTCTCAGGTCCGGGATGAAAACCGCAGCATGGTTTTTAATGGCCAGGTCACTATCAGCGCAACCGACAACAGTTGCAGCATCGCAAGTAACGAAATTCCGAATCATAATTTCCACGATGGTAATGCCCGCTTTGCTACCAATGTGTCGGAGCAAAGTGGCAGCTACAGCGTTACTCGTAATCCTCAGGCGGCAGCACAAACAACAGAGTTATCATTGGGTGCCACTAACGTTATTTTTCTCAATGGTGTCACCGCCGACTTATTAGCAGCAGCCTGTTATGGCGTTGGCAATGAACCACTGGGGCGGGAAAAAATCGGCTGCGGTCAGAATCAGATTAATAACCCCTGGCGTTACGACCCGATGTCGTCACTGAATAATTTTGGTACCGATAGCCATAATGCCCATGCGCAGCCAGACGGCACCTATCATTACCATGGAAATCCAATGGCGATGTTTAATCAGAGTTGTGAAAGTGATGCTCAGGTGTCACCAGTGATTGGTTTTGCCGCCGATGGGTTTCCGGTGTTTGGTCCTTGCATTAATGACAATGGTACGGTGCGCAAAGCCCGCTCCAGTTACCAGTTAAAATCCGGAGCGCGTCAGGCAGTGAGTGGTTATCAGACTCCGGTTTCCAGCCAGGGAGACGTTGCTTCCGGAAATTACGACGGTCAGTTTCGTGGCGATTACCAGTACAGTGCCGCCAGTGGTGATCTGGATGAATGTAATGGTATGACGGTTAATGGTCAGTATGGTTATTACCTTACCGATAGTTATCCATGGATTATTGGTTGTTATCGCGGCAGCGTCAGCAGCTCTTTTTCCAGAGCACCGGCTGCTTTTTCACGCCACTCGCATGACGCTTCAGATCCGGGCTACCACTCCCACGATCACTAACCCGCGTTACGCCTTCCCGCTCAGTCTTAATCTGCTTTGCGCGCTGCTGATTTAAAGCAGCGCACTTTCCTCAACGAATTAAAATCATCAGAACCGGCATTCGGCAACTCATAATATTGTCGTAATATGTACACCAAGCGTACTTTTGACCCGAAATGTCACCAAAAATAGGTCATTTATCTGACGTTTTTCGTGATCTGGCATACGACTAAAGGGCTATATAAGCTACAATCCCGCGCCTGTTTGCGGAGGATGTTATGCGAGCGAGTCCAATAAAACGCCACTTATTAATAGCGGCGATTGCCGGCGCAGTATCTGCTCCGGTTTCAGCAGCTGAAGACGATGACTTCAGTGTCTATGGTTTTGTGAACCTTGGGGTTTATTACAAAGATCAGGAATACACGACCATCGAGTCTTATGAAGACGGTGACCCAACCTTTTTCGAAGAAGACACCATGCTGGGTTTACAAATCAGTAAGCCATTATCCGAGCGAACCAGTGCAACGGTGCAGACAATTGCTCGTGGTGATAACGACTTTAATGTTGAAACTTCGCTGGCATTTATTTCTCACACCATAACAGAAAATACCGATTTACGTGCCGGTCGGTTACGTATTCCGTTTTTCTATTATTCCGAATTCCTTGACGTTGGTTATGCCTACAACTGGGTTCGTCCAACTGCAGATGTGTACGCCATTCCGTTTAAGGATTACGACGGTATCGACTTAACCCACCGTTTCAGTATGGGTAATACCGATGCGCAATTACAAATAAACAGTGGTCGTCGTCATAAAAAAATCGATTTGTTTGGTGATGACTATGAGTCTGAACTGAACCGCATTAACGGTATTTCCCTGACGTTATTCAGCGGTGACTTTACCCACCGAATTGGTTACCAGCAGACCGAAATGAATCTGGAACTGATCAGCGACCCGGCCACAGATCAGGCAGCAGCTGCGGCCGCTCAGGCTGAGGCGGCGAAGGTATTAACAGCCGGTGGCAGTGCAGAACAGGCATCGTTAGCTGCAGCCGGCGGCGCACTGGCGACTTACAGCCGGGCCGAAGGCTATCGCCGGGTAGATGTTGCCCAGGCCATGGCTCGTTTTGTTGGCAACGCCCGCGGTTTTTCTGCCGATGTGATCGAAGACTTTGATCTCGATGAAAAGCTGGCGCGCTATTTTAATATCGCCAGCACCTACGATAACGGCGATTTCAGCATGGTGCTGGAAGCGACCTATCTGAATTATGACTCCGGCTTGTTAGTGGATAACTTCGCCTGGCTCGGCGGTATGGCTTACCGCTTTGGTGATTTAACCCTGCATGCAACCTATTCCACATCGCGTGACCGTGTTGAAAGCGGTGATAAAGGCGATCTGCAGAAACTACTGAAATTACAGGGCGAGGATGACAGTGTCACCATCGGTATGCGTTATGACTTAGACGCCGCCACCGCACTGAAATTTGAAGCCACACATCACGATGAAGAAACCAATCGTGGCGTTGCTGGCCGTTCTGCCAACCTGTACCGCGCTGCGTTACAGCTAGTGTTTTAATTGCGGCTGACTGGAGTAGTAAAACAGATGAAATTTTTAAGCACTCTGTGCCTGTTATTCGCCGTCAGCTTCTGTGCTCGTGCAGAAGTCGTGGTGATTGTCAGCGTTAATAATCCAAATACTTATACCGGTCTGGAGAAAGACGAAATCAAACGTATTTTTCTCGGCAAAGGCAGCAACTTTCCGGATGGCAGTAAAGCCGTTGCTTATGACCTGCCTAAAGGTGATGAAAAACGCGCTGAATTCAGCCGCCGGTATCTGGGTAAAACCGAAAGCCAGCTGAACAGTTATTGGTCACGCCGTGTATTTGCCGGTAAACAGCAACCACCACGTCGGACCGAAAGCAGTGCCGACATGAAAGCCAAAGTTGCTGCCAGCAAAAATGCGATTGGCTACATCGACAGCCATGATGTAGACCCAAGCGTCGTTGTGGTTCATCGCTTCAATTAAGGCTGCTTATGTTACGTCGTCCACTTGCTTCTGTTATCGCCGCCGGAATTTTTATTTCGGCCAGCAGTTCGTGGGCGGCGGAACTGCAATTAAATGGCAGCGCCATCTACAGTCACCTGACGCGTGATTATTATCAGGCGGCGCTTTATCTCGAACGCAAAGATGACTCCGCAGAAACGGTGCGTTTATCAACTGCAGCCAAGCAGATGCGTTTAGTGGTGACAAACCGCTGGAAGCCACGCAAGTGGAAAAAACTGTGGCAGGCGAATATTTCGATTAATAACGAAACCTTGCCCAATAACCCCGCCAGTCGCGAGGCATTAATGGCGTTTATTCGTCTGCCAAAAGACGAGCTGCAACCAGGTGACGAAATTACTATCAGCTCGTCCTCCGCTGGCACTAAAGTGCATCTCAATAAAGAGTTGGCCATCCATACCAGTGATCGGTCGTTATTCCGCTATCTGTTAAACACCTGGATTGGTAAGTTCCCACCATCGCGGGAATTTCGCAGCCAGATTCTTAGCACCAGCGCAGATTCTTCACTCGAACAGCAGTTGCAGCAACATCAGATTCCTAAGCAACGGCTGAAGTTGTTATCAACCTGGCGTGAAAAAGAACGCCAGCAAAATCTGGAAAAACAGCAACGCCGTCAGCAACAACAACAGTTATTGCTGCAAGCAAAAGAATCCGAACGAAAGAAACAACAAGCGTTACTGGCACAACAGAAAGCCATCGCAGAAAAGCAGGCGACCGAGCGAAAACGTCAGCAACAACTGGCGGCTGAAAGAGCGGCACAGGAAAAGCTGAAACAACAGGCCGCGGCTCAGGCAGCACAACGACAGGCAGTCGAAGAACAAGCCGTTGCGGATAAGCGCCAGCAAAAACAGCAATCTGCTGCAGAAAGAAAGCGCATCGCAACCGAGCAACAAAGCTATTATCTGGCCTTGTATCAATGGCAACTGCAACAGGCGCTGGAACAGGAAGTTCGTTACCCGCCCTGGGCCAAACAGTTTGGTCAACAAGGCGATGTGCTGCTGACCATGACCTTTAATAAAAACGGCGAAATCGTTAGCAGCGAGCAACAGGCAACCGAGCAACACGAGTTGTTAAAAGAAGAAGTGGAGCGAGCCAGCCGTATCATCAGCAGCCAGGTTAATCCGCCGGATATGCTGTCTGGCAGCCCATGGACCTATACGCTGGGTTATCGTTTTTCTCTGGATGGTGTGCCACAACCGGCTCAGGCAAAACCTGAATTACCGCAAAGCTTACGCGGAAAAACCGAGGCAGTAGATAAAGCCGCCCAACTCACACTGTATAAACAAAAAGTGCGGGAAAAAATTCTCAGCGAACTGGTATATCCGAAATCCGCCAGGATTCTCAAGAAACAGGGAGAAGTCAGTTTTGATATTGAGCTGAATGCTAGTGGTGAATTAACCGACTTAACCAAAACCGTATCAAACCGCCATCGTGAATTAAATAAAGCCCTGAAAAAAGCGATTCAGGGCGCCGCACCTTTTGGTGCAGTGCCCGGTGGTAAAGCGATTTCAATTCCTGTCAGCTACCAGTTCAAGCAGTGATAACCTGCCAGATTATTCGAACGCAGCAATCACCTGCTCAACTGTTTTCCCTTGTGGCAGAGTTAATCCCGTCAGCCAGGTATTAACCTGTTGCGGGTTAGCAGCGATCCAGCGCCATGCCGCACTTTTCGGGTCGCTGAAATTTTCGCTGATATCCGCCATCAATGAGTTTTCCATATCCAGCGTAAAAGTCAGACGCTTAAGCAATTCCGCTGCCTGCGGGCATTCCTGTTCAAAGCCACTGCGCACCAGTGTTTCGACTCGTGATTCCCCCAGATTCGGACCGAAAAAATCGTCACCACCTTCTAGATAACGGATGTCAAAATTTACGTTCATTGGGTGTGGCTCCCAGGCCAGGAATGCCATCCACTGATTATTACGAATGCGCTTTTTCAGCTGAGCCAACATAATGCGTTCAGAGCTGGCCATCAGTTTGAAGTCTTTCAGGCCAAAGGCATTCTTGCTGATCATGCCCTGAATCAGCAGGTTGCCATCGTTGCCGCTTTCAAGGCCAAAAATCCGACCACCAAATTTATCCCGGTGTGCTGCCAGATCGGCGAAGTTTTTAACCCCAGCGTCATAAACATAAGTCGGTACTGCCAGCGTATATTTTGCGCCGGTAAGATTGGTGGCTAACGGAATAATTTTTCCGCTATCAAAAAAAGGCCGGACGTTTTCTTCGTTGGATGGCATCCAGTTACCAAGAAATATATCAATTTCCTGGTTGGCGAGTTTTTCCAGTGTACCCGGTACGGTATTTTGTGAGGTGCGAACCCGGTAGCCCACCTGCTCCAGCAAGACTTCTGCTAAGGCTGTTGTGGCTTCAACGTCTGACCAGTTTACATAACCAATATGCAAACGTTTGCATTGCACCGCCTGAGCAGACGATACAAAAAAGAAAGAGAAAATCAGTGTGAGAATAAAAGATCGCATGGCGTTCCCTGCGTTATATTTAGTTATGCAGGAATGATATCGGACTTTAAGCAGAGCCTCTATAACGCTTGACGCATTTCCCCGGAAAAGCGCCAATTAACAGACGACTCAATGTAAACAGCTCACGCAGACAATAAAAAAGCCGGACTGAGCCGGCTTTTTTATTTCAATACGATGACGTATTAAATCAATTACTGAACTTCAAACGGTTCAAAGATCAGCGTTTCGGTAAAGTCATAGGTTTTGCGATTACCGGCCTTATCATGCAACACCATATTCGCCAGTCCCCAGGTACCCGGAGCCGAACCTGCCGGTAATACAACCGTTTCGGTATAGCTGGTCCAGGCAGCAGGGTCGCCATGGAAGAACAAGGTATGTGTATTGGCATGAGACGCATAATAGAAATGATCTTTGCCCTGTGGATCACGCAGATTATAAGCCACTGTCCCTAAGCCGGACTTATCATCTCTGGCCCAGTATTTAATGGTTACCCGGGTTTCGCCATTTGGTTTATCAGCGTTTACCGGCACGGCTGAAATCGAAATACAACGACCGTCCTGCGGTGCATTACAGTTAGCAATGCTCATTTCCGGAGCAACAGAATCCGGGTTAGCAGAATCATTCAGATTTACCTTCGGCGACGCTTCACGGGTTGAATGATTGTCGGAGAAGTTTTCACTGTTACGATTTAATGCACGGTCGCGCATCGACACGTGGCCAACACGATACTGACCATGGCGATGGTACTCGGTGGTGTACATCGTGATTTTGCACTGGCCATCAATATCGCCGTTAACATTTTCGCGGAAGTTGCCGTACACGTCTTCTGAATAACTGGAATAAGACTGATGTGCGAAGCGGGCAAAACACGCAGAGCTGTCGGCCATTTTCACATCTTCATCAACGTCCCATTCGGCAGTCATCACACGTACCGCACGGCAGTTGGCAGCGGATACATCACTACAGTTACCGGACACCTGGCCGTTGCTGACACGCACCAGACGCTCATCACTTAAATCCAGCGTTAAACTGTTGGCTACGTATTCCGGAGCCACCGTGTCTTCACCCGGGTTATTGATATACAGCTGCCAGCCATAATCGGTGCTGCGCTGATAACGTTCGTTACCGGTTGGATCACTGACGGTAATTTGCGCCGGAGCCCACCAGCCGTTTTTAACGGTATTGGCCAGCGTGAAGGTTGCACGCAAACGATCGGATACCGAACGTCGGCTTCCGGATGCACTCACCGGATAAAAATAAATATCTTTAAAGGTATCAGCGTCGCTGAATAAACGGGTAAAGGCTCGTGATGCACCTTCCAGACACGAATCCAGTTTGCAGTTTTCACCAGTGGTGTGCAGCTGCAGATCAACTGTAATTTGTTTGTCTTTATCCGCAGCACCTTTCACTGTGATATCAACTTTTTTGATTTTTCCCGGGTAAATATAATCCGGATGCAGATTCAGCACTTCGAAGGTTAAATCATCGCGGATCGCTTGCAGATAAGTTACACCCGCCATTAAACGATCACGAATAAACTCGTATTTCGCCGGAGCACGGGAGCGTAATTTATCCGGATTAATCAGAAAATAAGACACACTTTCAGCCAGGTCTTCGTTCGGGTTTTTCAGCTGCGCATAACCAGAAACAAAGTTCGTGGTTTTACGCGCGGACCAGCCGTCACTGGCATCCACGGTAATATTGTCACGATCAATCTGATATTCAGAGCCATGAGTATGTGCCGTGTTATCAACCACAGTGCTGTATGGATTTTGTTGCAACAGTTCGGTCAGTTTCGCTTCACTGTCGTCACCATCCACACGGTACCATTGAGATAATTGCAACCACTCCAGTTTCATCTCACGAGTGACGACGTAGTGCCACAAGAAGTGCGCTTTTTCATGCAACACTAAGCGCTGCATATGTTCGAAATTACTGCCTTTAAAAGCCTTTTCCATAAATTCGATGTAACCAGCCGTTGGCCAGGCCACCGCAGGTGCGTCTGGGTATAACGGATGATCATGTGCATTGGCACGACGGAACAGATATTTCAAACCACGGTTCGCATCGTTTTTATCGCGAATAACATGCAATCCCTGGGGCATCTCTTCCAGCTGGTTAATCACAATCAGAATTTCTTCCGGCGTAAACGACTGCCAGGCAGACGCTTCGCGATCTTCAGCAATCACCGCATGATTGCGGTAGGCGGAATTCAGGTTGCTGAATTTACCGTTACCACGGGTATCGATGGTCACGCCAAAACGGTTTTCCAGAATAAAGTTCGCTTTAACTAAATCACTGCCACCTTTGGTGATGTAATTCACCACGGCGTGGTGCAGAGATTTTGAATAGAAACGACCACGGCGGCCATCAACATTGGCAATTAACGGATTAGCATAAGTGAATGCGTCGGTATCCAGAGTTACTTGCTGGCCGTCCACCGCAATAAACTGGTCCACTTCACCGTTGCTTAATTTCCAGCTGGTGTCTTTCAGATCTTTAGGATTACAAGGCAGCCCTAACTCTGAACCATTATTGGTGACGTCGGTGTCACAGTGCTTTTGTGGCACCTGACGCAGGGTTTCCAATAAACGATAGGCATGAGCCTGAGTCCAGGCGATATCGCCGGAGTCATCCAACACGACGCGGTAGTCGCGGTATAACATTTGTGCCGCAGCAATGTTCGGAACCTGTTTTTCCAGCCCTTCAATTTCCACGGCCAGTGGCTGATTGATCGCCGATGCGTATTCCAGACCAGAAACGCTTTCGCCATCATCTTCCCAGGTATAACGATAAACATGATCACCATCCGGGTTAGGAACAACAGACACGGCCACATCGGCATTGCTGTTACCCGTCGTGGTGGTCACGCTGGCGGTCTGGCTGTAACCCGGCGCCTGAACTTTAACGCTGTAATTAACACCCGGCGTCAGCCCTTCAAACTGATATCCCCCCTGCTCGTTCATACGGGTGGTGTGTAATTCACCACCGCCACTGAGGGTCACGAATGCCTGGTCGCCACCACTGAAACCCGTGATCTGACCACTTAAATTTTTTGAAACGACAACCGGATCGGTTGGTTCTGTTGGCTGTGTTGGTTTGGTTGGCTGCTGTCCCTGATCGGTCGGGTTAGTCCCGCCGCCAGCCGTTGGGTTGCCATCTCCGGTGCCTTCCCCAGCACCACCACACGCGGTTAATAACGACGCGGAAAATACCGCGGCCGCAAGATAAGTTCTTCTCATGCTAATCCTCCATACCTCTTAACGGATAGGTTGGTGTCTTAATACGCTTTCCGGCGCAGGAATAACAAGGGAATCAATAAGACAAATAGGGCCGATCCTGTGTCGACATGTATCTGAAATGGCGGATAAAAACCCTGAAAGTGGCGCAATCCGACAGCCTCACGCCAAATTCAACTCAGAATATCGCCTGACTAAACATCTGGTAACTGATCGTCAGTAAAAGTGGTAATGGCGCATAATGGCAATAAATCGGCGATTCAGCACTGATCACAAGAAATCGGCGAAAATCGATGAAAAAAAAAGAAGAAGAGCGAAGCCAAAGGCAAAAACGGAGAAAAGCTGCTGCTGCAAAGCAGAACGATAAAGAGGAAAAACAAAAGCCATCCGGGTAACCCCGAATGGCTTTCAGCTTACTTAGCGGTAGCCGCCTTGTAGCCTTCTTTCAGCTTGTTGGTACAAGCTTTACGCGCATCGGAATCAGACATGGTCTGCTTGTATTCTTTTACGCAGTTTTCATACACAGGTTTAGCATTGTCTTTAGCAACGCTGACCAGTTTATCTTTATGAGCACAGGCGCTGGTGAACAGCACTGCAATCGTCAGTACAACAAATTTCATTTTTATTCCTCCACTCCGGTAATCCGGAATGGCGACCAGTTTAATGACCGCCGGAACGAAAGAAAGTGCTCCGCCGGAGAGTTAACCGGATTTTACAATCAGGCGACCTGCTTCTGCTGCGCCTGATGCTGCTGCAGCAAGTCCAGCCACTGCGCAGCAAACGTATTACAGTCGCCCGGCCAGCGAGCTGACAAGTAGTTACCATCGCGCACAGTAAAACCAAAACGATGTGATTGATAACTGTCACGCAGCGGTAAAAAAGGACCTTTGTGGAATTTACCATTTGGGCCAACACTGACTTTGACTTCTGCTTCCACCGTAGTGGGATACGTACGGTAATAATGCCCAAGCCAGGGAACGGTCACCGCCCAGGCAGCCAGTTCCATTGATGCTGGCAACGCAGTGGTTTGTTTGCCATAAATCAGCGAATTACCATCAGCCCCTTTAGCCCGGCATAACACCAGCACGCCATGACAGACTGCGGCCAACGGCAGATTATTCTCCATAAAATAACGACAAATCTGATGTGCGGTTTCCGACTCCATCATGGTTTTCATACCCGGCGCATGGCCTCCGGGAATTAATAACGCATCGTAGTTCTGTGGCTGAACCGCGCTGTAGGGCAGCGGGTTGTTAAATACGACACTGTCGGCCATTTCAAAATAGGTTGAGATATCCGGCTTGCGTGTCATCAGAAATGGCGACAGCAATGAAAATCCCTTATTGGTTAAACGCGTGTCTGCTGGTGACGGTTTTCCCTCCGGCGTCGTGAAGGTGATGTCTATGCCAGCATCGGCCATGGCTTTCCACGGCAGACCACTTTCCGTTGGATCGTAATCGCATTCCGGCAACAGAATTAAAACCTTCATCATCATCTTTCCATTATTGAGAGACTGGTTATTCTGCGTTGCTGTTGCAACCGACACCATGGCAATAAAGGCCGGATAAACAGTGCGGTTGAGTCAATAAACTCTGACCTTTATTCATCATCACCCAACCGATCAGCCAAACAATGACTACACTTTCCGGAACAGATTGTAATTCAGGAAAGAGAGCAACATGTTCGTCAGTAAAAGCCGCCTGGCTTCTTCGTTAGACAAATGGATCCGTACAGTTCAGAGCGGCGAAACGGCGAAAATTCCCAGCGAGCTGGATTGCATCCGTAGCCAGCTGATTACCCTCGGTGGTCTGATCAGCGATGCGCAACAGGAACAGCAGCAATGTGCAGAAGATAAACGCCGGTTAAACCAATACAGCACCGCATCCGGTGCCGGACTGTGGGATATGACCATTGTCCATGGTGATGTTGGCCACTCGGATAACGTCTATTACTACACGCCACGTTTTCGCGAATTGGTGGGTTACGCCGGTGTCAGTGATTTTCCGGATACTGCGGAAGCCTGGTTCGGTATTCTGCACCCGGATGATATTGGCCCAACCATGGAAGCCTTCTCTGCCCATGTAAACGATCGCAGTGGCCGCACTCCTTACGACCACCAGTTCCGCATGAAAAAGAAAAACGGCGACTATCACTGGTTTAATGTTCAGGGCCAGTGCAGCCGTGATAATAATGGTCAGGCGTTATCAGCATCGGGCTCAGTGATTGATATCCACGCCAGTAAAATCGCTGAACTGGAAAAAGCCGCCCAGGGCGAACGTCAGGCGGCTCTGATTAATGATGTGAACGAAACCGTGCAACAAGTCAGTGACGGTATGCACCGCAGTTGCGATACCCTGGCGGACACCAATCAGAAAGTTTCCGAAGCACTCGATTTTATCGGACAGGGTCGTCATGCCGTCGAAAATATGTCGGAACGCATCCATAAGGTTTCAGCGAAAAACAGCGAAATTAACGGCATTGTGGATCGCATTCAGGCCATCGCAGAACAAACCAATTTACTGGCATTAAACGCAGCGATTGAATCGGCCCGTGCCGGTGAGCATGGTCGTGGTTTTGCTGTCGTTGCTGATGAGGTTCGACAGCTGGCACATCACTCAGCCCAATCCACCCAGGAAATTACCGAGCTGGTTAATGGCGCAGTTACCGATACCCAGGAAACGGTATCGATTTCTGAAACGGTGCAACAAACCATGGCGAATATCAGTGAATCGGTTGCTCAATTACAAACCGCAACCGAAGATTCGTCACGTGATATTGCTGCCCAGCAACATGACATTGAAAACATCAGCCGTCTGGTACGCGATCTGAACGGCTGATATAAGCGGGCCGCAGCCATGTCGACTATGGCAGCGGCTCTGTACTTATTCCCAGAAGAGTTAACTCAGAGCAAAGTTAATGCCTACCAGGGAAGTGGCTCCGCCACTTCTGCCCAACGGTTATTCTGATCCAGATCGGCAAACGCTTCGCCGAGGGCTTCACATTGCTGCAACGCCGTGTCCCAACGTTGACGTCGCTCCGGATATTTAAAATCGTAAAAGTCCTGCAGATCAGGAATCTGGCCACCCGGTAACGTCGCGGCAAATTCCCAGCTCGGCGCAACAATGATGGTGCGCTTGTAATGTTCCCGCGATGCAGTGCGCCAGCGCAGTTTTTTATCAAACCAGCCACCTTTCGGTGCCCGGGCAAAATAGTGTGGGTACAGTACAAAGCCACGCTCCGGATACACCGGCAGGTCAAACTGGTAGTCGGTCACGCCGCCATCACGATAAGTACCACGAGCGGCACCGGGAATATTTTTCACTCCGGAAATCACCAGCGGAATTGCGCCGGTAGCCAGTAATGCCGGTTTAATATTCTGTTCGGTTAAGGCCACATGGGCTGCAGGCAAATGGGGGAAATGGTCAATGGGTGGTTTTTCCGGATGATGGAAAAAGGTGCGCTCAATCAGACCACGCATCGCCCCACGGGAAACCAGATTGGCGAGCATCGCCCCCGCCAAACCAATCGACTGAATATGTTTCTGATCGCTGGCAGCCAGGCCACGGCAGCGTGCTACAACCGTGTGATAGCGCACTTTGGGATTATTAATAATCTGCGCCGCACCATTATTCGCCAGTACCTGTTCGAGAATATGAACACACCCTGCAGCAACTTCTTCAGCGGTGGGTTTATCGGAATAATTCTGCTCAACATAAGCTTTTTGAAAGCGTGCGTGAGCAGCCAGTGGATCATTCTGAGCGTAACAGGCCGTGCGCCAGGCACCGGCGGATGTGCCCATAACATGCAGCGGTTTTTCTCGATCGGCAAACCATTCACTCAGCAAGTAACGATCGATCGCTGCCAGCGATAACCATTTAGGGCCACCGGAGGCACCTAACACCATTTCAATGTCGTTTGCTGTTAAACCCTGTTGGCGGATATGTGCCAGCGCTTCGCTACCGGCAAAAATTTTCAGAGGGAAATTGGCCACATTTACGTCCTGATTGTTGATCGCGTCAGTGTAAAAAAACTGCGGAAAAAAAACAGGGTGGTAAGTGTCGTCAGGCCATCATAAATCGACGGCAGCCAATGTCAGCAAGTAGGTTTCCAGTTCACGCAAACTCCAGATGCCCTGAGCGGCGTACCACAGCGCAGCGATGTATTTCATTTGCGTCTGTGCATGACGCCAGGCGTGACGATCAAAACCCTCGCCAGAAAAATACTGATTTAATAACCGTTGTTGTTGTTGCTCATTCAGCTTGGCGTCCTGTACCAGTGCCGCCAGATCCCACAACGGATGACCTAACGCGGCGTATTCCCAGTCGACCAGCTGTAATCCATTGGTTGTTTTTATCCAGTTCCCCAGTGTTGGGTCCATATGGCAAATGCATAATGTATCGTCCGGAGCGCGCGACAGAACACGCTGCAGACGCTGGTAAAGGGCATCCAGTTCAGGGGGGAGCTGACCGTTTGCATGCTGCTGAATCGCCAGCCAATAACGCTGTGCTTTAGCACTGATGGATAACACCGGAATACGTTCGTCGGCATGCACCTGATGCAGTTTGTGCAGCAGTCGCGCCATTTCATCCAGCACATTGTCATTGAGGGTGCCACTACGCACCACCTCACCATCGAGGTACTGACGAATCCAGTATTTATCATCGTCGCGGCTGCGGTAGAGAATTTTCGGAACCAGACCAAGAACAGCGGCCTGTTGATGCACCAGATACTCAACATCACGGTGAATATCCAACTCGTCGCTGTTACCGGCTTCCAGCCGTAACACGTAATCACCATTATCCAGATGCAGGATAAAACTCTGATTGGTTAAGCCGCCCGGCAAGGGTTCAATTTGCCCGATATCAGGGCGGCGGTCACAAGCTTTCCATTTAGCCCAGTCGTCCAACAGGTGTAACACAAGGCGCTCCGTGGGTAGCGTTTTATTAACCATACAGAGTGCCAGCTGCGTGCCATGGGAACAACATTCCGATATACGACCTTGGGTTTAGTCTCAGGCAGCTGCCACCAGCGGTGTTTGCTGTGCTTTGTAATCCCGTCGCCAGTTAATCCAGCCAACCACGGCCAGAACCAGATAAACAGCCATTAATACCGCCGTGAGATACAGCTCACGGTCGATGTATAAAATAATCGCGCAGCTGTTAAACACCTGCCAGTACAACCAGTTTTCCAGCACTTTCCGGGTCACCATCCAGGTGGTGATAACCGAACCCCAGGTGGTGAAGGAATCCAGATAAGGTAAGGCTGCGGTGGTATTTGCAGTTAACAGCGAGCCGCTGATCAGGGTTAAACCGATAATCGCGGCAACCGCCAACCCGTGTTGTTTTAAACCCCAGCTCTGAATTTCCAGCTCCTGGCTGGCATCGGCATTACCGTGACGCCAGGCCCACCAGCCGTAAACCGCAATCAGCAAATAATAAATATTCAGCGCCGATTCCATCACCAGACTGACATTCCAGAATAACCAGCTGAAAATTGCGGTACTGGCAAAACCGGCATACCAGCACCAGTTACTTTGTCTGATGGCTAATACCAGATAAGCAATGCCAAAAAATACCGCGACCACTTCCCAGAGGCTCATGGCCTGAGCTGCGGTAACAATGGCGGAGAGAATATCGTTCATAAAAATTCCGGTTTAGCCATGTGGCTTAAGAGCAGGGTCTAAATTGGTGCCGATAAATTTGCAGACAAAAATCGCTTTGCCGAACTGTTCGAATGAGCGTTTTATTTCAGCATTTAAGGTATTCATCACCAGATCATAATCACCAAACACCTGGGTGCTCATGGTGTTACACACAACGGATAATCCGTCGGTGGCCTGCAGGCGCTCGATAAAATCTTTAATCGCCGGAATATAATCGTCAGCGAGTGGGTATTTACTGATTTCTACGGAAAGTTCCATATATGCCTCATTTGGCTTTAAAAATGAACAAGCAGAATATTTCGTCGCAACACGCCGTGAATATATCCCTATAGGCTCGACTGCCGCTTCCCTGCGGCAGACGGTTGCGAGCTGAAACACTCAGCTTATTCATTCTGGCATTGAAAATTATCAGAACGAATATTTGCCTTCGATACCAACCAAGCGAGGTTCGCCCAATTGAGTCCAATGAGTATTGGCATAGTTATCTCTTGGGTCATTGCCAAAACCAAAGCCACGGGTTTCTACCCGTTGAGCCGTCAGGTTGCGGCCATATAAAGCCACTGCGTATTGCTCAACTTCATAAGCCAGACGTGCATGCCACAGGACGTAGGGTTTCGACTCATTATCGTGAGAATCCGAGAAGAAGAACTTATCTTTTGCCTCACTTTCTACAGTGAAAGTCATGGCAGGCATAAACTGATAAGCCAGAGCCGTTGCAGCCGTATACTCAGGAGCATGTGCTTGCTTACGGCCATCTTTTACAATAATTTTTGCAGGATCTTTTTTATCTTTAGCGTTGAACTGATATTCATCAAACTCTGCATCCAGATAGCCCGCGCTGAAATCCCATTGCAGTTGCGGACTTAACGCCCAGCTACCTTCAATTTCAATACCCTGATTACGGCTTTTACCCGCATTAGCGATAAAGTCGGTAAAGTCTGGTTTGTTGTTCTCATCAATTTCAACAAATGATTGCTTCACCTGCTGATCTTTTCGCTGAATGTAAAACGCAGCAACGCGTGTTTTCAGTTTGTCATCCAGCAGGGAGGATTTCATACCAAGCTCAATCGTATTGTTGTACTCGGTGTCATAGGTGCGATCCGCAGCCTTTAAAGAAGGCTCCGTATTAATGCCGCCAGCCTTATAACCGCGGGCAACAGAAACATACGACATGTGGTTCTGGTTCAGCATATATTCGAGCGTTACTTTACCGCCTTTCAGTGTTTCGTCATTATCAGTATCTGAAATACGATTATCGTCATAGTCGGGTTTCCACTTCTCTAATCGGGCACCGTAGATAAGCTGCAAATCATCCGAAATGATCGTAGAAAGCTCACCGTAGACAGAGTAGGAAGTCGTTTTTAACGTGCTTTTTACGCGTTTATCGGCGCGATTCTCTCCGGTATTGGTGCGGAATACGCTGCGGGATAAATCTTCATCACGATTAAATGCGTAAAGGCCAACAACCCAATCCGTTGTGCCGGCGAAGATTTTTCCGTTCTCTCCTGACATTAAGCGAAGATCCAGGCTATTACGCTGAAACTTTCTTAAATACTGATCCAGTGAGCTGTAACCATAAGCTCCATCTTGTGTCGCCAGACAAGGCCCCTGAGCAACGATACAATTACCGGAGCTGCTGTCATAGCTGCCAAATGCCCAGTCTTCATCGTAGCTGTAATTCACATCTGCTTTTGAAGTCGCTAATACGGCTTCAAAAGTAACAGCGTCAGACAGTTTTGAGTTTAAATCCAGAGCAAAAGAATGGCTTTCTTGTGCATCCACACCAGGATTATCGGAATACGTTGTACGATTCTGATCAAGGCTGAATGCATCGTAACCGTTATCAATGTCGGTATAAAAATAGGTCAGGTTTAGATCGGTATCCGCATTAATTTGAGCGGCGAGTTTGCCACGCACAACAACTTCATCAATATTGTTTGTGTTGTCACGGTCCAGGTGATCGTTCTCCATGTAACCATCAGTTTTAAAACTTGAAACCGCTAAACGTCCCTGAACATTGTCAGTTAAAGCGCCTGACACTGCACCACTCTGGCCATGCGTTCCATAATTTCCCAGCTGACCTTTAACGTAGCCCTCGGTCTCTTCTGTAGGTGCTTTGGAGCGAATATTAATCATTCCTGCCAGCGCATTAGCACCAAAACGGGTACCTTGTGGCCCACGTAAAATTTCAACCTGATCGACATCCAATAAGGTCGCCGCACCGCCCAGCCCGGTCATATCGATGCCATCAATCATCAAACCAACTGAAGGGTTTACCGGATCAATAAACTGACTACGCTCACCAATACCGCGAATGTGATAGAAGCGGGCACGGGAACTGCCAGCAGCAAAGTTTACGTTCGGAGCATAGCTGAGTACCTGTTCGAGATGCTCAGCATTACGTTGTTCAATCTGGGCTTCACCCACAACGGTAACCGCTTCAGGCAGAGCCTGGATTTCAGACTGACGGAAATCAGCGGTCACAGTGACGGCATCTAATTCAACCGATTCAGCTCGAGCAGTCAGAGAAACGGCCAATGCCAACGGCGACAATAAAAATGCACGTTTAGCAAAGAAGTGAGTTGGGAACTTGTTCATCAGGTCTTCCTGTTTATAAAAACGAGAGACCCGGTAATGTCGAGCGTGAAGAAAACTGATCAGCTTCCCTGGCTATACAACAAACTGCAATTAGCCTTAGCTTCCCCATTCCTACGCCGGTATTAACCGGATCAGGTTCAAGGGGTTTGCTGTTTAACCAAACACATCACTCACATGATGACGTTGTTGGATAAACCTCAGCATCTCAGGCCAAACTAACGGCTGGCCACCCCCTGGGATAGTTACATCATACTGCCAAAGCAGACATTGTCGAAAGCCCTGTGTATCAGACTTTCGCAGACGGTTGCACCTCTGACGGTACATGCCAGAAGACTTTGCCAAGAATACAGCTGGCTGGCAGCCAGCCCATGGCAGCACTGTTGGTGCTGGCGGGATTATCACCCTGCAACCAAAACTCATAGTCGGTACTGATTGCGGCAATACGTTTAATAATCACACCCAGCGTTGGGTGACGCACAACCACAACATCATCGAGTTGGTAGCGACGTAAGAAATTACGACGGCTGATAACAAAATCGCCGTCGTTATAAGACGGGGACATACTCTGTCCCCTGACTTTATGAATCCGGATCATAGGCACTTAACCATTAGCCCAGCTTCGGATACACCACCTGCTCTTCCGGCGGATACGGGCAGGTTGCAGTAAAGGTATCAACACCTTTGGTTGCCCAGAAGCTGGCCGCAAATTCATTCACCAGCGTCAGCAGCTTTTCTGCGGGCTCACGGGTAATGTGCTGTTTACACGCTGAACCAGCCAGCATGATGCTGTGTACCAGCTCGTTGGTGTTCGGGTATTTTTCAAACTGCGGCTGCTTGAAGTAATCGCCCCACATGGTGCGTACTTCGTCTTTGACTTTGGCCGCGTGAATTTCTTTTTCACGCACCAGACGAGACAGCTGTGCCTGATCAGCCACGGTCAGTTCGTCTTTCGCTGCAATTTCCTGAATCAGGTCAACGAAACGAATAACACTCAGCGCCGCTACCTGAGCGATCTGAGGGTCGTAAATTTTGCATGGGATATCACAATGAGCGTCGGCACGCTCAAACGTCATCAGCTTATCCAGTTGAGAAAGAACGTTATGTAACATTATTCCTGATCTCCTTGTTGTTCTTGTTTTGCTGTTTTTTTCTTCAGCGCAAAATACACCGCTGCGGCACCAGCGAACGCAATGGAACCGTAGAACAGTGCATGCATCAGCGGGCTTTCCCAGCTGCTGTGGTCATGACCAACGTGTGCCATGCTGGCAGCAGAAGTAACGGAAAGGCCAAGAGCCAGTCCGGCTTTAACGAGTCGGGACATTTTGAGTAACCTCTATTTCAGGGTGGGACGTCGAAGACATGCGGAAATCAAAGGGTTGTGGCACGTAGTTATTACGGCTGCCGTGCGATTTGATGTGTTTGAGCAGCTGGGTATAACTGCAACGCAAACCACTCATCAGAGCATCGTCGACCGGCTGTTTCGCGGCAGCATGCTGCAGAAACTCATAACCCTCGCGCAACATATCTTCACTTTTGCTGAATAACTTCTGGGCATTAAAAACGTCTGCCTGGTTGTGATAACTGACAACCAGCGCCGCAACGGCTTGCTGACGATTAAACCAGGCAGGAAAAATTTTCCGGGCACGCAGAATGGCCTTGTTATAGTCCTGTTCTGCTTCAAGGTAGCGCTTTTCAAGAAAGTGACGGTTGCCACTCTGAATATGCAACTTCCATTGATCCATCAATCTTCCCGCCGTATTAGAATTCCGCAAAACGATACTATTGCGAATCATTTTCATTTGCAACAATACAAAAGCAGGGGTTATTCCTCAGTCAGTGCGGTTTGAGTGCGGTCGAGTAACGGTTTAAACAGGTAATTCAGCAGCGAACGCTCACCGGTTTTGATCATCACCTGCACCGGCATCCCGGGACGAAATTCCAGATGTTCAACCTTCTCCAGACTGCTGTGATGGATGGCAATGGTGAGAGGATAAAACGATACGCCGCTGCGTTGATCGATAATGCTGTCGGCGGCTACCAGCTGTACCTCGCCAAATAATCGTGGTGTGGAATTCTGGTCAAAGGCGCTGAACATCAGCTCTACTTCCAACCCAGGACGAACTTTATCAACCCAGTCCGGCCGCAACTGAGCTTCGACAATCAGCTCACTGTTACTGGGTACAATCTGCATCAGTTCACTGCCCGCATGCACCACACCCCCTTCGGTAAATACCTGCATTTCCACCACAGTACCGGCCACCGGTGCCAGCACACGGGTATTTTCCAGCTCAAACTGCGCCGCCTGTAACCGGCTGGAGACATCATCCAGCGTCAGCTTTTGCTGCGCCAGTTCGGCGCTGACTTCGCGCTGATATTCCTGCTGACGCTGAGCACGGCGTAATTGCAGCTCAAGAATCTGACTTTGCAGCCGCCCGGTTTTACCAATGTCTTCGGAAATAGCGCCATCAATCTGAGCATAAAAGCGTTCAGACTCGAGCAACTGATAACGTGCGACATTACCGTCGGCAGCCAGCTGCCTTAAACCCTGCAATTGTTCATTTAATTTGTCGCGCTGTGACTCCTTACTCTGACGCGATTTAATCAGCCCGGTTAACGACGCTTTTAATCCCACCATGCTTTCGTCCATCGCCGATAGCTCAGTCTGCAATGCTGACTGGCGGTTGTTTAACAGCTGCTGCTGCAACGGCAACACCTCAGCTAATGCCGCGGGTTCGAGCAAGGGATCTGCTACCAGATGAATCATGGCCTCCCCGGCCGCTTCCGCCAGCAGTCGCGCAACCTGTACTTTGAGATTCAGATATTGAGTGCGTAATGAAACAAACCGGGCTTTGGCCTGCACCGGGTTCAGCTCCAGCAATAACTGCCCGGCAGCCACCTGATCACCGTTTTTTACCAGTATCTGATCAACCAATCCGCCACTCAGGTGTTGTACCATTTTGCGGTTGCCCGACACTGCTAACTGGCCATTGGCACTGACACCTTTATCCAGAGGCGCAAGCGCGGCCCACAGCAACATGGCGCTAAAACCACCCCAGATCAGCCAGAGACCTAAGCTGCGGACACGCCGGTCGCTGCTTTTTAGCGGCGGCGTTTGCTGCCGTTCTTCGTCGCTCCATAAACGGCTGATGTCTGGCTGCGACTGTCGGGGTTGCAAGACCTGCGGCAATAACTGCACGAACGGAAGCATCATTGACCACCTCCACCACTGGAAAGACTCAGACTCAATGACGGCATAGGGCTGACAACGGGTTTTGCTGGCGACGGCTGGCTGTCACTGGTGTGTGGCTGGCTTTTCTGAGAAGGGCCTGCGGCTGGTTGATTAGCAGCAATGGTCTGCAGGACTTTTTCCGGTGTGCCAAAAGCACGAATATTGCCCTGCTCCAGTACCAGTAATTTATCCACACCGTTCAGCAGCTCAGCCTTGTGAGTAATCATCACCAGGGTTGAGCCGGCTTGCTGAATTCGCTGAATGGTTTGCTGCAATGCCATCTCACCTGCCTGATCAAGATTGGCATTCGGCTCATCCAGCACAATTAATTTGGGTTGAGAAAATAATGCTCTAGCCAAACCAATTCGCTGGCGCTGCCCGCCGGAAAGTCCACTGCCATTGTCACCCAATAACGTGTCGTAGCCATTTGCCAGCTGCAGAATCAACTGATGCACACCGGCCATTTGCGCAGCCTGAATAATATCGTCATCACGCTGCTCATAAGACGGACTAAAACGAGCGATATTATCGGCCACCGACCCGGCAAACAGCTGTACGTCCTGGGGTAAATATCCGATGGCCTGACCAAGTTGCTGTTTATCCCAGTGGCGCAGATCGGCACCGTCCAGACGAACCACACCCGCATCGGCATTCACAGCGCCACACATTAACCGTGCCAGTGTCGATTTGCCCGAGCCTGAGCTGCCAAGTACGCCCAGACTTTCTCCTGCCGCTAAGGCAAAATTCAATTGACTGACAATGGCACGCTGGCCGCCAGGTACTGCAACCGCGGCCTGTTGCAGTAACAACTCACCACGTGGCTGCGGTAAATTCAGTTTCTGACTTTGTGGCTGATATTGATGCAGCAACCGCTCCAGTCGCTGAAATGCCTGCTGGGCGCCACTGAATTGTTTCCACACCGCGATTAATAAATCGATCGGCGCCAATACACGCCCCATTAAAATAGAACCGGCGATCATCATTCCCGCGGAGATTTCCTGCTGCAGTACTAACCAGGCTCCTAAACCAAGAATTAATGACTGCAGTGCCAGTCTTACACCTTTCGAGCCTGCACTGATCGCCGCGCTACGATCGCTGGCCTGATTTTGCCAGGCGAGAAGCTGAGTGTGTTTTGCCAGCCAGCGATTCTGTAATTGCGGCAACATACCCATGGCACTGATAACTTCAGAATTCTGTAACTGGCTGCTGGCTTGTTGATTGGCTACAAGTGATAACGCCGCCGCACGATCTAACCCCGGTTGCGATAATTTATGATTTCCCCAGGCTAATAAAACCAGCAACACAGCACCACCAAGTGCCAGCCACCCCAATGCCGGATGGAACAAAAATAACACCGCCAGATAAACCGGAAACCAGGGTGCATCAAAAAAAGCGAATAATGCGTTGCCGGTGGCGAACTGGCGTAGCTGGGTGAGATCGGATAACGCCTGCCCGGTGTTCTGATGGCGGCGGTTTAACTGTGCCTGATGTACTGCACTGAATATTTTTTTATTTAATTTCAGATCCATCTGGGTACCCAGACGAATAACCAACACACTGCGCAGCCACTCCAGAGTAGCCATAAAAACGAACAGTCCCATAACCAGGCCTGTCAGCATCAGCAGGGTCATTTCATTAGCCGAAGCCAATACCCGGTCGTACACCTGCAACATATAAATTGATGGCGCCAGCATCAGAATATTAATCACCGCACTGAACAGCGCAATCACACCCAGGCGACGACGAAATACCTGCCATAAAATCCGGCGTAATGATGAGTTAGTCAGGTTGTTTGCAGAAAACACGGCAGAATTCATACAGGAATATCCGTTGTAAAAGCATATAATAAGACCCGCACACAGCTCAGCTGCCAGGCGAAACCTGTGTGCGGGCGGATAAAGGGCTTACCGATATCCGCTTTTTTTATGCGAACACAACGTCGTTATAATCGCTGACACCGTTAAGAATAATGGTGCCTTCGGTAGTCGTGATGGTCAGGTTACCGCCACTGACAGAGTTACCGGTTTGCGCAGCACCGTTCAGATCGATTTTGTCGCCGGTCTGGTAATCGGTGATGGTGTCGGTACCGAATGACTGACCAAAAGCAAAGGTGTCGTTACCATTACCACCGGTTAATGTGTCGTTCTGACCGTAACCGTGAACAACATCATTACCATTGCCACCAACAACATTTAATTGTTGTGCATTTAATACATCGATTAAATGCTGCACGCCCTGGTTACCATCAACTGCATTATTTGGTTTCATTAATCCGTACAGAACTTTATGAACAACGCCGTCGCGTCCTTCACTTTTAGCCGCAGATAAATCCAGACCTGTGATAGAGAAGTCTTCATCAGCCAGATTGCGGTTGGAAACACCCTGTAAACCGTAACCCAGGCTTAAGCTGTCCAGGTCACCGTACAATGTGTGGCTCGGAGCACTGAATAAGGTGTAGTCCAGGTTACCACCGGCAACGAATCCCAATTTGCTGGTGTCGCCAGCATTAAATAATGAGCCTTCACCCTGTGCGTATTGCGTGCCGCTGGTCGCGAATGGATTCCAGCTGTTGAAGCCACCCCAACCAGACGCGCTGAAGTTGCTTTGGTAGTTTTGCAGATAAGAGTCCAGACCCTGATCAGAATTTACATTAATAGTAATGGTCATTTTCGATTCCTGATAAATGATATTTATTGGCAGCTCCTGCTGCCAGATAAAGCGGCGTCATGCCACACAACGTCTTCCTGACTGATGAGCGTATTCAACTTTGACAATCAAAGATAAGAATTACTCTCATTTATATATCTGACGACTGACCGCCGGAATCGAGTAAAATTTTTTTACTTTTTCAGTGATCTTTTACCAGACGATACACTCCTTTATTGCCGATAAAATCACTTAAAGAAAATATCTGATTATTGTCACTGAAGCTTTTACGGTACCCCGGAAAAATTTCCGTATTTAAACGTGGGAATACACAGCGATATTCAACAATGCTCAGCTGTTCCTTTTCATTAGCAATGCGCCAACCCGGGGTTTTTAACAGCTCTTGCTCCAGAGACAATGCTGGATTATCGACCGCCAGAATTTTTCCTGCTGTATTACGCTGAGAGAATACAATTGGTTCACCGCTACACTGACCTTGTTCAAACTGTTGCCCCAGCAAACAGCGATGCCAGACTAAGTTTGTGGTTTTATGCAGCACAGTTGCAGAGTCTGACTGAACGATAAAGTGTTCACTTGGCGTTGATTCTGGCAGGTTTTCCGCGCACAGCTGTTCTTTTATTTCAGCTGCCAGCAATAAGTCCGGACTGCAGAGTTCAGAACTGATGGCGATGATAAATAATAGCTTTCGCATATTATTGCCCCCCACGAACTAATCGTACGCTACCATGCTTCTTCGCGAAGCTATAACCATAACTATTACTTCCGTTGACGTGGCCATTAAAATGCACGGTCATCACTCCCTGCGCACCGGCGACCACCTCCGGCAAGCCACTTCCCGGAGTGTAAACAGCGTTGAACCAGTCACTCAGCATATAGTCCGCACTCAAGTAATTTTTTTGGGTGTGTGGAAAGTAATCGGTGTCAATTTCTGCAGAGCTTCCCTGCAAAATTTTCAGGGAATACAGCTCGTTAAAACGTGGAATGCGCCAATCTGAAAATCCACATAACTGCGTGACATTGACATCCCTTACATACTGTTCTGTGGTACAGATCTTTTGGCTATTCCCACAATAATCCTCACCACTGTTAATGCCGTTATCCGGTTTTCCGCCATAAATACCGTCATCACCATTAAAACTTTGCCCTTGTAGCGGGCCATCGGTTCCATTTGCGTCAACAAATAAAGAGTTAAAGTAGGTATATAGCCAACGCTTATCACGCAAGTCCCGATTACGCGGATCGGCATGGTCAGTTTTCACTTCCCACACTAACCCGGTTACATTATCCTTGGCACAATGCCATTGCTCAGCAGTGGCCGCTAAATCACGACCCTGCTGATCCAGCTTGGTAAAACTAAACCCCGCAAAACCATCGCTGTTATCGTTATGACTCATGTCGCGACCGGAACCACAATCCTGGTGCTGCGCCTGGCACGATGACACTCCGATATCAGGTTGCAAACGGCCACTGTCATTAATGGGTGTCTGAAAAGCTATGCTCTGATCGCGTACCAACAGCTGAATCTCCCGGGACCGGAACTCAACCTCGGTTATTCCCGAACCAACCAACAAAAAGAAATAATAATGGCCATTTTCAAGACCCGTTAAATGGTGCTGGTTGCCTGCAACATTTATTTCAAGACCATGCTCAAGAGTATGAATATTGTTAAGGTCATCCAGCTCGCTAATAGACTCACGTGCGCTGTAAAGCTTCAGGTTTCCAACGCCATCAGGGGCTTTCCAGCTAAGGACTGCACCATTGCTTTGTGCAGATGCGGTTAAATTAATTGCCCGCACCTGAGCGACCACCTGAGATGGATCAAAATTATCGGCCGATGTCTTAGATTCAAGCTGACAGCCAGATATAAAAACAACAGAAATCATTAAGGCAATTTTAATTTTCATATTGTTTTACCCAGCGAATAGCATAATCGTGATGAGTATCGGTGTATTCCGGATACCAACTTCTTATTTCTGCCAAAGTGCTTTTTGAAAAAACACCTAAAGGAGAATCATCTGGATAGCTGGAGAAAGCCGGGGTCAGATATGATCTGCTTTCCGTTGATTTTCTAACAAAGACTCTTCTCTCGGGAATGATCGAGTTACTAAGCTCAATATACCGCTGCACGATGTTGCTGTTTTCAGCTCGTGTTCTGGTAACGGCTTTTGATATAAAAATTACACTGTTTCTATTACCTAACTGAACGATTCGATCAGGTTTCTGGTTAAACGATAAACAACGATTATCTGCTGTTGAGTTAAGTTCGTTAATATTGGGTAATCGCCAGCGTTTATCCTGCTGATATTGCTGCTCCGCCAGCTGCATCAAGTGTTGCCAGGAGCGAATTTCAATAACGTCACCATCACAGCGGTCGTCTTGATAGGATGCCGTGCCCTGGTTGTTAAATGTCTGGCCATGCAAACAACGTTGCCACTGCAATCCGGTATGGCGATCCAACACACTGCCGTCGTTAAAGAATTGATAGCGTTTCGCCACTTGCTCCTCTGTGCCTGGCGCACAGTGTGATAACAATGGCTCTATGACGACTTCTGCATAGCTTCGTTGTGGCAGTAAAAGAATGATTAAAAATAACCACAGTGTTTTATTATTCATCGTCTTTCCTTACCAGCATCAGCTCGTATTTTTCGGTATGCACAGGTATCCCGTCGCCACCAAATCCACCGTGGAGCGGCTTACTGACAACTCTCGACGATTTCGTACTGCCAGCTTCCCCCATTACGTTAAGCACCAGCACGGAATCACTGATCCAGGTTATCTGATTAATATGATTAAGCGGCACAGGCAGGTCATAAGCCGCGGTATGGCTGATAAAGTTTCCGGGGAACGGAAAATAATCATCATCCGGTGTTTTATCATTACTAGATACAAGGCTGGATAACTGTTCTATTTCTGGTACATGCCAGTCATTAAAGCCACAGAGTCCACGCTGATTAATTTCCAGCGCATATTGCTCTGAAGTGCAAACAAATTGGGGATTAGCACAGTCCTGCGAGCCAATATAAACCACTGTTTTTTCAGCTCCCTCTGCCGGTCGCCAGGAATAACTATCAACCGGTGTATCGGGTATACCGGAAAGAATGTTATCCGAGCCTGCTAACGCCAGTGGGTGGTAACTTTCATCCCAATCGAAGTAACGTGAATTCAGTACCGTAAACTTTGAGTTGATGCTGTGATATTGATCGCGGCCCAGGTCCTGTTTTGCCTCCCAAACCAAACCGGTTTGATTATCTCGCACACAGGCCCAGTTAACCGCACTCCCAGGCAAAACGCTGCCATCATTATCTAACTTATTAAAACGTGTGGTATCTATGCTGGAATTCTCTGAACCGGAAGCATTTTTTCTGCTTAAGTCCTTGCCGAAACTGCAATCCAACAAATGCGCATAAGGCCCTTCACAGGTGTCACTGTACTCGCCATCAGTGTTAATTGAGCCAAGACTGCTGGTATCAGCCAAAGGAATAATAACCTCATCGTCATTCGCGATAATGCCGCTGGCTTCACTGGTGATAATATTGGCGATATCCGGTTCTACCCGGGTAACACTAATGCTCAGATCTTTGCTGATTTCCCAGTCGTTATCGGCGATTAAATCGATCGCTATCCAACTCTGACTCTGACCTTTGTTGATCACTATGGTTTGATTCTGCGGCAAACGATAATCAACACCGGCGATTGCCAGCCCGTTTTCCAGCTGGTAATGAACGGTCATATTTTCTTCTGCCAGCCGATTCAGGGATACAGCAAACAACAATTGGTTTTCTTTTTTGTTCTGCGGGCTTTCGTCTCCTGACACGGAGGTATTGCCTTCAGCAAAACGCGCCGAAGCAAGATAAAGCTGGATTTTCTCTTTGTTGCCCGGAGCATCGGTTTGATCAGGCTGCGGTTTATTCAGGCGATCATTCAACTGCTGTTCTTCATCGGTTAAACCCACATCGCCAAAACATGCCGTCAGCATAAATACAGAAAACGCGCTGAAAATAATACTTTTCATTCAGATAGCTCCTCCATGGTATGCGCGACCGTATGCGGCCTGCTCCAGATGTACCAGGCTCCAATAGCCATCCCCGTTGCAGCAAACGCAACTGATAACATGTGGTCAATAAACAGCACCATCATGCTCAGGCAAAACAACATCGACAGGCTTGACCAGATCTTAAATTTAAGACGGATAACTCTGCCGTTATGCCAGTCGTGGTAAATCGTGGCGATCAACGACTGACGTAACATCCAGGCCTGAAGTCGGGGTGAGCCTTTACCGGCAAGCCAGACACTCAGCAATACAAATTCGGTTGCCGGCAAACCGGGTAATAAAATTCCGATAAAAGCAATTACCAGGCTGAGGCATGCCAGAACGATATAAATCAGTCGCATGCCGGCAAAAACTCTTCCACTTTATGACGTACAAATGAAAAAGCGTCACGGGCACCGGCAATCATTTGTTGCTGTTCAGCCGAATTCAGATCAAGCTGATTGATACACTGTTTTACCTCGCGCCAGTGTTTTGCCCGACCGTCAATATGTCCGGCTAAATGCAACGCCCCCCGATCTTCATTCAGGCCTATTTGCTTCGCCATTTTGAATAAAAATGCGCCGCCAATATTTGATCCTTCAATGGTATAAATCCAGCCCACGGCCTCAGCGGCGGTAACTTTTAGCGGTAAAACCGATGCTAATAATTGCTGCTGTTGTTCGACGTTAAGATTCAGATCCAGGCAATCCTGCACCACCTGATCAAAACGACATCCATGACTGATATTGCCCATTAATGCCGCTACGTTCGGGTCATTAAACAAAGGCCTGACCAGCCAGTGGAAGCACAATTGCATTTTCAGAAAACCAAGGTAGTTCTGCTCCGAATCAAATGGTCGGGCACGAATAATTCGCTTATCCAGCGATTCATGCACCGTTGTTGTCTGACGCTTCAGCTGTTCTGCTAACGTTTCTGTTTTTTCAGTGGTTAAAGATGCTTCCATAATTCCTCCTCAGAAATCCGCGGTAACGGTCAGTAAAAAAGTCCGTCCCGGTCCGGAATGACTGGAACTGAGAGTAACGGGGGTGGCGTAGAGTTGGTCTGTCGCATTTTCCAGCGTCAGGCGGACTATCAGGTCTTTGGTGATTTGATAGCTGCTGTAAAGATCGTATATTTTTGAAGAGCGGAACCTGAGTTCATTCTGTGGTCCACCGGCCAGTTTATTGGCTGAGTAGTAACGGCTACGAATTCCCATTACCCAACGCTGTTGTAACAAACGGGTACCAATATCCAGCGTGGTTTTATGGGCCGGAGGCTGCACCAGAATCATAGCTTCTGCGATATTCAGTTTATTAATCAGGAATTGGCGAAATGTATCGCTGCCACCGTTAGGTAGCGGGTCGTAGGACGGCTGAAAGTCCAGATCGGTGTAGGTGTAATTCAGTTTGCTATAGAACCAGGCGTTATCGTATTCCGACTTTAATTCGAAACCACTGAAGGTCAGTGGCTTGTCTAAATTAACGAAACCTGTCGTAGCATAATATTTAACACTTTCCCCCGGAACGCCTATACCGCCAAAGCTGGGTAAATAAATGGCAGCATTGATCATGTAGTCATCGACTTTATTTTTATAAAAAGCCGCTTTGGTTTTTATGATATCACCGGAACGAAAAACATCAGGCCAATACAGATTAAGCCCTACTTCGAAGTTGTTGCTTTGTTCCGGTTCAAGATTCGGATTGGGGGTTACCGGAGGGCCGGAGTTGCCCACATGCTGGCCATACAAAAGCGTTTCGGTAATCGCCGGTGGTCGCCAGCCTTTGGCATATCCGGCAAATAACTGCAGGCCTTCGATAAGGTCATAGCCAAACGACAGGGTTGGCAGCCATGCACCTTTATCACGATCAACCACATAAGCACGCCAGATACGGCTGACACCATCATCCGGATCAAGCCCCATATCAAAATGGGTTTTTCCCTGCAAGCGGTAGTGGTCGTAACGCAACCCCAGGTGAACTTTCAGCCAATCACGATATTCATATTGCAGTTCGTTAAATACGCTGCCTAATGCTCGCTTACCTTCCGGCGTTGGGCCGCTGAAACTGTTGGTAAAATCACCCGCCGCCCGGAAGTTAAATTGCTGTGCTTTCGGGTCAGTTTCATCGATAAAGTATTCGCCACCGCTGTACCAGGTTAACAGGCCACTGGCGAAGTTAAATTCGTTCTTTAATTCCAGCGTCGCTCCGGTTGTCTCGATCTGATATCTCAGATCAAACCTTGAATAAAGACTGGTGGGAAAAATTTCCTGGTCACTGCGCGTTAACGTTCGCGAAATGCGCGCATTAATATCCGGCGAGCTGTATTCCGCGATCAGATTACGACTGACAATATCCGTCGTATTCTCATCATTATTCGGATTGCGGGAATCCGATGAGGTAAATGCATTAAATTCGTTGTAATTAATCGCCAGGTAACGGATGTCATCAAAGTGATAGCGCGCTTTAAACAGCTTTGAATCCTGATCTTGCTGAGTAAATTTGGCGGTAGCGCCCTGCGCTTTTTTGTCACTGACCGGATCGCCGGTGAAACCTCCGTTGCGGCCCACATCGTAATCATCCAGATCCTTCTGGCTGTAAGCAGCCATCAGATCAAATGAATCAGACTGGTAGCCCAGAGCAGCACTGCCAGACAAACGATAGCCATTCGGGTCCGGGGCGATACCTTTGGTAAGGTTAATGCGTCCACCCCAGTATTCGTCGTTGTCCATAAGGTCATCGGCATTAATGGTGGTGAAGTTAACCACGCCACCCAGTGCACCAGCACCATTGGCGCGGGAGCTGGGCCCTTTTTTTATATCAACCTGGCGAATTAACGCCGGGTCGATATAAGCCTGGCCATTCGCACCATGACCACTCTGTTGATAGTTCTGCCGCGCACCATCCAGTGTCATATTCACCCGACCAAAGTCCTGCATGCCGCGAATATTTACTGACAACCCCGGGCTGCTGCGATCTTCTGCAACAAAAACGCCGGTGACTTCGGAAAATAAATCAGCAGCATGCAGAGGTGGAATTTTATCCAGCTGCTCTTTGGTGACAACGGCATCGCTATTGGGAGTTTTGTATACCCAATCACCTGGCACATAACCACGAACGACCACTTTGGATAATTCCATTGCAACAGCATCAGGGTCCTGCTCCGATACGTTTGCTGCCACCACATAAATTGTCAGACTGCTTTTCTGGTTGTCGATACGAAATGTTAACGAATGTCGGCTAAGCAATACTTCCAGCGCTTGCTCTATGCCATACAAACCAACCACTTCGGTACTGACAAGCTGATCAAATTTAGTGCTGTCAAAAACAATATTGCTATCGGTAATCAGAGCAAAATCCACCAACGCGTGGGACAGTGTTTTTTGCTTGATATTAAATTGGTACAGCAGATTATTTTCTGCGTTCGACGCCAGACTAATAATCAGCAATACACCACAGACAATATGCCTCATGTCGTTTTTACTTCCTTAATTAAACAGGTAAGTCAGTCGGAGACTCACTTACCTGTCTGGGCATATCAATCCGCGTCACGTACCAGACGAACCAGACCCTGAACAGGTGCCGGAGCACCACCAGCCGGGCCGGTTTTTACTTTACGGGTTGCCAGACCACGCTGTGCCTGGATTTCGGTGAAGTACCATTGCGTCAGATTGCCGCTGCTATCCAGCGCTGGAGTAGAACTCCAGGTGTGGGTTGCGTAAGCAATATATGGAGGGAACACCAATGCATTCTGGGCCGGTGTACAGGCGTGCTCCACAATGCTTTGTAATTCGCGGATATTTGGCAGACGCCAGCCGTTACCTTTGTCTTCTCCGGCTTTTAATGCGCTGTCCCAGGTGGCAAAACCGTTAACAATCATCTGGCCAAAGTTTACCGTGCCATCACACAGGTCATCACTGTAATCATCAGCGGTACCAGCGTCATTGAAGTTTGATCCTTCCGGACAACGCTGCCAGGTCAAACCACTGCTTTTATGACGGACCAGAGCGGGATTACCATCGATATTAAATTCGAAATCTGCAACCGGAGCCGTGGCAGCCAGGTTAGGCTCACAGTTAATCGCCGGCGATGTTGCACTGGCGGTTACGCTGCGGGTTAATTCGGCGCCAGTTGCCAGTGTTGCTTTACCGCCACGTACCAATCGCGTACCAATTTTTGGAGCATTGTCAGCAGTCAGGTCGTACTCTTTTGCCTGAAGGGAAAATAAACCGGTTTCGGCATTCAGATACAGGGTTGCACCAGAACTTGCACCACCACGGCTTGGTGTGTCGGTCCAGGTAGAAATATGATTCGGGAAATAGTCCGCATTAACTGCCGGGATAGCGCTGGCATAATTCAGAATCGATTCCAGTTCGTTAACGCGAGGCAAGCGCCAGTCATTAAAGCCACACAAGGCTTCGGCATTTACATCAGCAGCAAATTGCTCGGTGGTGCAGATTTTATTGGCATTGCCACAGTCATCGGAACCTTTACCAGCACCACTGTCTTCTACGCCAGCCACAATGTCATCCGGAGTTTCGGTACCGGCAAAGCGTTGCTGATAGGAAAGGTACGCATGTTCTTTGGCACGCAAACCGGTACCATTTTTTACTTCCCAGATCAGGCCAGTGACATTGTCTCGAACACAGTTCCAGCTGGTTGCATCCGCTGCCAGGTCCTTACCTTCCGCATCTAATTTAGTGAAATTAAATCCTGCCGGGCCATTGGCGTTGTTATTAAAAGCATCGTTGCTGTCCAGACCATGCTTACAGTCCTGTTGTGCAATAACGTTGTCGCTGGTATCGGCACAATTATCGTCTTTGTTTTCTGTAGTATTGGCCGCGAAAGTAACGCCAGTATCGTTTAACGTGAAGTCATCGTTTTTAATGGTCGCCTGCGCTGAACGATCAGCACCCAGCTCGGCGTTTCCGGTCACACTGGCCAACGTCAGTGTAAATGTTTCGTCGGCTTCGTATTGGGTATCTGCAGTAACATTAACGGCAATGGTTTTCTCACTGTCTCCGACGGCAAACTTAAGTTCTGTTGCCGCAGGTTTCTGATAGTCATCGCCTTCTGTTGCCGTACCCGCCGCAATATCAAAAGTCACTGCGACTTCATCTGATGCTGCGTTATCCAGCTTAACCGTAAAGATTGCTTGGCTTTGACCTTCACTACCTTCCGGTATAGAAATATCCGTTACCGATACAACCGATTTATTAACCGGTGCTGGTTTTGGGTCGTCTTTCTTATCGTTGTCACTGCCACAACCTGCCAGGGTTGCAGCTGCGATAAATAATGCCAGAGTCTTTTTGTGAAATGCCGGTGAGATAACCGAATCAAGTGAAGCCATGTCCCCTCCAATATTTAAAATACGCAATTCCAATGCGCTGTCAGGAGATATGACGAGTGATTGTATTAATCGAGTAAAAATAATTCGAATTAATAAAGAATTTTAAAGTCGGCCAGATCTTTTTGTTGCAGGCCAAGCTCTTTTGCCAGAGTTGTAACCGCCTGATCAAGGCTATTTAATTGAAAAACAGCCGTCAGCTGTTTTTTCTGATCAGTATTACCCAGCAGAATAATCCGTCCGGCATAAAACTGATTCAGCCGTTTAATAATTTGATCGGCACTTTTTTGCTTAAATACCAATCGGCCCTGGTGCCAGCTGATTGCCTGCTGTAAATCGAAATGTTCCGGAGCGAAATCAAACCCAGACTCAGCAACAACACCGGCTTCACCCTGTGTCACCACGGCGTCATTAAACTGGTCTGAGTCCGGCTCAGAAACCCGAACACTGTGCTCCAGCACTGCCACTTCCGTTTGCTCCGCATGGCGGACATAAAAAATTGTTCCCAGCGCTTCAACCTGATGCTGACCACTCATCACCTGAAATGGCCGCTGCTCTGCAGAAGAAATCGCCGCAGGATAAAAAATGGCTTCCCCGGTCAGCAGCTGTAATCGTCGTACCCGGGAGTCGTATTCGATATTGATCGCACTTTTACCCGATAAATGAACGCGACTGCCATCACTTAACGTAATGTTTCGCGGCTGACCATCGGCACTGTAGTGATCAGCCTGCCAGACCAGAAACATGTCAGGCAGCGGCAACACATTCCAC
The DNA here is from genome assembly GCF_965219715.1 of Bacterioplanoides sp. GTDB lineage: Bacteria > Pseudomonadota > Gammaproteobacteria > Pseudomonadales > Oceanobacteraceae > Bacterioplanoides. The sequence goes on along the minus strand of NZ_OZ244785.1, from coordinate 3,150,823 downwards.
AAGCCCAATAACAACAGCGCGGTCATCATCAGTCGGGTGGCTAGCAATGAAGAAAAGAGGTTCGATTGTGAAGCGATATTTGCCTGAGTCGAATGAACCGGAACACTGTTGGTTTGCGCTGCAACGGGCTGAGATAATTCCGGATCGTCGGCCAGCAACGCACTGAGCTGCCAGATATGCTCAGCCTGTTGGAACGCCTGCTGATGGGCAGAATCTTCATCCAGCCAGGCTTCCAGCTGACGCTGTTCTGCCGCGGAAAAGCCACCCTGCTGACGCACCAGCCACTCGTTCGCCTGCTGCTGAATCTGCATCGCTTTGTCAGTGTTGTTATGACTCATCAAGAAAGCCCGGAATTTAGTTTTAGTGGCTTATTTTATAGTGACGTTTGATCATCACCAATCGAGTAAAAAAAAGCACAATTACTTTTCATCCCGTGCCAGCGCCTCACTCAGGTAGTTCATTGCCTGGGTCAGGTGTTTCTGTACTGAGCTGACAGATATGTCCAGATGCTGCGCCGCTTCAGCGTAGCTTTTATCCTGCAACCGGCAGAGTTGGAATACCTGGCGGGTACGCAAAGGCAGCTGCATCACAGCCTCGCGCATTTTCTGCAGCTGCTGTTGCTGCGCCACCTGATCATCGGTATGAATTCCGGACTCTGCCATATCGCTCAATTCATCATTGGCAACAACATCGGTTTGTTGCGCCGCTTTACTACGGAAGTGGTCCACCAGCAGGTTATTGGCGACACGATTCAGGTAGGCCGCCTGATTTTGCATGGGTTCGCGTTCATCACCCTGTGACTGTTCACGCTCCAGCAACCGTACAAACGCATCCTGAACCAGGTCCATCGATAAGTCCGCATCGCGGCTTTTGATATGCAGGCGTTCCAGCAAAGACTTTGCCTGGTCGCGGAATAGTTGTTTGATATCCAGCTCGGCCACGTGTGCTTACCTGCAATTTGATCGCCCGGAAGTTATCACGCATGAGAATCATTTGCAATTGAGTGATCAGCAAGAAGCCGCTGCTAATGACTATTCCTGACAGATTTACTCAGCTGTTCACCTTGAAAATTGCACAAAAAACGCCATCTTTGCTGTCAGAACAATCGTGAATCTAACCCTTTATAACAATTGAGATGAGAGGACTGAGCAGATGATGCGTGTCTTATTATTTTTTGGTACTAACCTGGCGATTATGCTGGTGTTGGGTATCGTCCTGAGCGTTACCGGTTTGGGTAACTATATGCAGGCTGGCGGCGGTATTAACCTGGTGTCGTTGCTGATTTTCTGTGGTGTGTTTGGTATGGGTGGTTCGTTAATCTCCCTGATGATGTCGAAGTGGATGGCGAAGAAATCCATGGGTGTACAAATCATCGACCAGCCACAAAACTCCGGTGAGCAGTGGATTGTGTCCACCGTAAAAGAACTGGCCGATAAAGCCGGTATTGGTATGCCGGAAGTGGGTATCTTCCACTCGGATGCGCCAAACGCCTTTGCTACCGGCGCCAACAAAAACGATGCTCTGGTGGCGGTGTCTACCGGCTTGTTACAGCGCATGGACAAAGAACAGGTAAAAGCCGTGTTGGGCCATGAAATTGGCCACGTAGCCAACGGCGATATGGTGACCCTGGCGCTGATGCAGGGTGTGTTAAACACCTTTGTGATGTTCTTCGCCCGTATCATTGTGTCGATTATTGATTCCTTCACCCGTGATGAAAACGGCGAAGGTGGCTTAGGTTTTATCGCCCGCATCGCGATCACCATGGTGATGGATATGATTCTGGGTATTGTGGCTTCGATGATGGTGGCGTGGTTCAGCCGCCGTCGTGAATACCGTGCCGACCAGGCCGGTGCTGAGCTGGTAAGCCCGGCTGCCATGGCCAGCGCACTGGCAGCACTGAAGCAAACTTACGACCAGCCAAGCGATCTGAGTGGTGAGTTAACGGCCTTTGGTATTCGTGGTGAAGCCGGTGGTTTGTCCGCTCTGATGGCCAGCCACCCACCGCTGGATGACCGTATCAACGCACTGAAACAGCGTTACGGCGGTTAATCTCAATATTTTAGAAAGCCCCTGACAGCCCGGCTGTCAGGGGCTTTTTTATGCCTGTCATTCCTAACCTGTGCCATCCTTTGCTTGACTCTGAGTCGTTTCATATATAGAACGTTCGATATAAAGAACGTTTCATTTATCGAACACCCGGGTTAACTATGTCTGATTCTCCGCTCCACACCCTCGGCCAGCACCTGCAGCAATTGCGTTTGTCGCAGGGCATTTCGTTATCCCAGTTGGCGGCAGATGCCGGGATTGCGAAGTCTAATTTATCCAAGATCGAACAGGGTAAAAGCAATCCGACACTGGATACTATGTGGCGTATTGCGGTGCAACTGAAGGTACCGTTCGGCAATCTGGTGGCGCCGATTGATATGACGGTGGGAGATGAGGACTTTCAGATCCGCCTGCTGGACCAGGGGGGCGAGTCACCTAAGGTAGATGCGTACTGGATGAACTGTGCCGCTAACAGCCAGCACAATTCAGAACCTCATCTGCCGGGTACGTCAGAAACCATCACCATGATCCGCGGCCAGCTGGAGGTTGGTACGGACGATGGTTGTGTTTGTTTAACCGCAGGCCAGAGCTATACCTTCAGTGCACAGCAACCACACTTTTACCGCTCCGGTGATGAAGGTGCTACCTGCCTGATGGCTGTGGTCTACAACGATCCGGAGCAGCACGAATGAGCACAGTACTTCAGTCACAATTACAACGGCCATTCTGGGCAGGTATACGAGACGCAATTCCGTTGCTGGGTGGCTATATTCCGGTAGCCATTTCGTTCGGCATTATTGCCACTCAGGCGGGTTTTTCGTTGTGGGAAACGGTATTTATTTCCACCGTGATTTACGCCGGAGCATCACAGTTTCTGTTTGTAGCCATGATCGCCTCAGGTGCTCCGCTGTGGCTGGTCGTTACCATGACCTTGCTGATTAATGCCCGCCATGTGGTGTACGGCCCCAACATAGCCCCCTGGCTACCGAAGAACCGCAGCTGGTTCTGGCTAATGCATGGCCTGACCGATCAGATCTTTGCCCTGGCACTCAGTCGTTTGCCACAAATCCCCGAACAGCAGCGTCAGGGCTGGTTTACCGGCGCCATGTTGCTGGCCTGGTTCAGCTGGGTCGCTGGCAGTGCCGTTGGCGTTTTAAGTGGCGACCAGTTAATTGCCCAATGGCCACTTCTGGCGGATGTAATGCCATTTGCCTTACCCGCCCTGTTCCTGGTGCTGCTGTTACCTAAACTGAATTCCTGGGCATGGTCCATCACACTTGTTTCAACTCTTTGTGTGGCTCTGGCTCTGAAATTTTTCGGCTGGACCAACAGCGCAATTCCGTTAGCGGCGTTGCTGGGCGTGCTGCTGTTTTATGCGGTGAATGCTCATCAATCAACACGGAGGCAAAACGATGACTGACTCTTTGTGGATTGCACTGGCGATTACCGCAGTAGGCACCTTTGCGATGCGCGCTGTGCCGTTATTGTGGATGCAGCATCATCTATCGCAGCGTCAGCAACACAGCGGCGATGCTATTGATGGTATGCCAACCTGGCTCGGGGTGTTGGGTCCTTGTGTGGTCGCAGCGCTGGCGGGCAGTTCTCTGGTGCCTGCAACACAAACGACGGCCGCCTGGCTGGCGACTCTGGTTGGAGTCATCATCACCTTGCTGGTGTGGTATTACAAACGATCGATGGGATTGCCGATTCTGGCCGGCGTAAGTGCTTTTGGTCTGACGATGGTTTTGGGTATCTAAGCCGGGTTACGACAGCCTGGATCTGAATCTCAGGCTTCTGCTGCAGCCTGGGGACAATCCGATGCGTTATGAGCCTGGATAAATTCAATATATTCCTGGCAAATCATTGGCTTGGCAAAGTAATAACCCTGAATAATCTGACAACCATGATGGCCAAGGAAGGTCAGTTGTTGTTCACTTTCAACCCCTTCGGCACACAGTACCATCCCCAGGCGTTTAGCCATTTCAATGATGGTTAATACCAGCGCATCATCACGTTCGGAGGTGCCGATATTGTCGACAAACTGTTTATCGATTTTCAACACATCAATGGGAATTTTGGTGAGGTAACTCAGCGATGAATAGCCCGTGCCAAAATCGTCCAGCGCTACCGGGCAACCCAGTGCGGTAATTTCGGCAAAAAACTTATTCGCGATTTCCAGATTGTCGAGATACGAATGTTCGGTCACTTCAAACTCGATCATCCCGGCCGGAATCTGATACTTACGGAACGCACCTTTAATCACACCCACCAGATGATATTTCTTCAAATCGGCAGCGGACAGGTTAATGGAAATCGGGGTGTCGATGCCCATTGGAAGGAACACATCACGAATGTCTTCGCAGACGTGTTGAATCACCCACTGAGTAATATTGGTTACTTTACCGGACTGCTCCGCAATCGGAATAAATTCCGCTGGCGAAACAAAACCGAGCGTTGAGCTGTGCCAGCGAATCAGCGCTTCAGCCCCCAGCGGGGTGCCGTCCGGCGCAACTTTCGGCTGATAATGAATACTGAATTCGTTGTCGTTTAAGGCATGACTAATGGCGTTAGCAATATCAATACGGCGCTGATGATGTGCCATCATCTGTGGCTCGAAGAAGCTGAATCGTGATTTACCATCACGCTTGGCGTCAAACATGGCGATATCGGCGTCGCGGATCAGTTCCCGCACATCACCATAGTTTTCGCAGTGACGGGCAATACCAATACTGGCGGTAATTCGCACTTCCCAGGAACTGATGGTGAATTTCTGCGCCAGCCCGCTGACCATAGAACCCGCAAGCGCATCCAACCGGGCTTTGTCTTCAATACCCTCTAATAAAATCAGAAATTCGTCACCACCGTGACGCGATACCAGCGCATTGGCTGGCGCCTGGGTGATTAACCGCCCGGCAACACCGGCCAGCAACATATCGCCGATTTCATGGCCAAAAGAATCATTAACGCCTTTAAAGCCGTCCAGCCCTACAAACATCAGATCGTATTGTTTGCCTTCATCTTTGGCGGAGCGCAGCAGATCATCCATCATGCCGATAAAGAATTTACGATTCATCAAGCCGGTCAGGCTGTCGTAATTCGCGAGGTACTCCATTTCCTCGCGACGCTTTTCCAGCAAATTCACATAGTCGAGATTAATCTCAGATTCGCGACGGATGACATCCATCATATTGTTGATGTCCTGCGTCAGTTCCGACACTTCGTAATGGCCACTCACCGGAATCGTCAGGCTGTAATCACGACTGCGCTGTACCCGCCGGGCAAATGCAGAAAGATGGGTCAGCGGTGTCAGCCAGCGATTGCCAAAAAAAGCGAACACCATCATCAGAATTAAAATGGCAATTAATGCCGTTGGCAGGGTGCTGCTTAACAGACTGTTGGTACTGGCATCCAATGGTCCCTGAAAATCATTAACCACAACCAGAAAACCTAATGGAAACGCTGGATCACCAATCAGCTTTACCGCGATCAGATTACCGTCTTTGTGGTGCAGCCCAGGTTCCAGTAGTTGCCAGTTACGGAACTGAATCCGTTGTTCATCGCTGACCTGTTGTTGTGAACTGCCAATATAAAAATCGATTAACTGACCGTTGGTGTTAAAAACAGCAGCACCTTTCACGTGCTCATAAGGATCGAGTTTCAGCATCAGGGTTTTCAGCTGAAAGAATTCATCCGGTTGATTCACAACAGCAACCAGACCCGCAGCAAGATTATCGGTTAATGCATCAAGATCACCTTCGGCATAACCGGCATACAACTGGCGGTGCTCCATTAATGCCAGCGATAAAACCGACCAGGCGATACCACTCATAAACAGCAGGCTGAGCAGCATGATGGCTGTACGCAAACTGTTAATCAGCATTCAGGCGACCCTCCCTGCAGATACGTTGTGTTTGCCGCTCCAAGATGGATGCGTATTCATTATTGTTATTGTCAGACTAGTTCAGATAAGCATACAGAACGTGAGTTCTTTTTCAGAATTCATACTTCATCCATAACTATCGGGCTATGGTACCCCAATCGCGACATTTTCGGCTAACCCTGTTCTATACTGTCCAAACTAAAATAATAATTCGGGATTCAGGATAATCACCATGGTTCAGGGTTTACGGAAAACCGCCCACACGCTTTTGGTTTTGGCTGCGACCGCCTGCAGCACGTCATCGGTTGCGCTGGAGATTAATGATCAGCTCGATATTTCCGGTTTTGCCCGGATTATTGGTGGTTATCTCGATGACAATGAAGCGCAACTTAACGGCTACCAGGACGAAGTCACGCTGAAGCAACAATCGTTACTGGCACTACAACCAACCTTTCGCTTTAACGAGCAGTTTGCGTTGACCGGGCAATTTATCGCCCACAGCAATTCCGAAAGAAAATCCGGCACCGAATGGTTGTATTTATCCTACAGCCCGAACAACAGCTGGCAGTTCCGCGCCGGTAAATTACGTATGCCAACTTATGCTTACAGCGACAGCATTGATGTTGGTTATTCCTATCCCTGGATTACACCGCCGCTGCAGGTTTATAACAATTATCTAGCGCCTACGTTTACCGGAATCAGCGGCAGCTACAACTATGCCGGACGGGAGTACGCGTTATACCTGGAAGGCTATTACGGTTATTTTGATGGCGAGATTCTTCAGGCGGGCAGCCGGGTGGATATCTCGGCCAACGTGAAAGATATTATTGGTGTCACCGCTCGTCTGAGTCATCAGAATTTATCGCTGCGGTTGTCCTATAACACCGGTTACAACAAATCCGATGTTCCGCAATTAGAGCCGATTCAAAATGCGCTTGAGCAGGCCGGGTTCCGCAACAGTGCCAGTTCACTCGACGATGATGGTCGCACCAGCTTTTACGAAGCGGCAATCAGCTACGACGATTTCGACAGCTTTTTTAAAGCGGAATGGACCCGTGCAGAAACCGAACTGGATCTGGCGCCATCTCTCGATGGTTATTATTTTACCGCTGGTTATTTATGGCAGGACTGGACGCTGCATTTTACCTACGGCGCCAGCGCCTACACCAATGTGAAGGCACAGCAGGAATTACAGGGCGTTCGTAATGCCGCGCTGCAGAAGCTCGGTCAGCAGCAGCCGTTAACTGCCATTGAAACCATCTCTCTGCAGTATTTTGGCTTATTCGATTCCGCACCGGATGGCAGCCTCGACAGTTACACTCTGGGCACCCGCTGGGATTTTCGTCTCAACATGGCATTTAAAGCCGAAGTCACTTATCTCAACGAAACATCGCCGCGCAGCGGATTTTTCGGCACCCGATTTACCAGCGGCCTGCCCAGCGACCTGAACAAAAAGAACGACGCCACACTGCTGCAGTTAGGCTGGGAGTGGGTGTTCTGATGAATAATTTCCGACACATTCGCTGCGCTATCTTGATAACGCTGATGCTGGCACTGACGACCTTTAACAGCCATGCCGGTGGTGTGATGCTGGTCAGTGCCAGTCAGGAACTGAACCAGTCGCTGAGTCGCGAGCAGGTTCGTAATCTTTATATGGGAGCGTCGCTTGGCTATGGTTTAAAACCACTGGCGCTGCCACCGCGAAACCGCTTACGTTCGCGCTTTAATACACAGGTCATTGGTTTGCCGGAATCTCGCATTCAGTCCTATTGGGCACAGATGAAATTTACCGGACGCATGAAACCACCCAAAGAAATCCGTGATGAACAAACCCTGATACAGCAGCTGCTTGAGAACCCTGACTGCATCGGCTATTTGCCCGCAGATACGCCACTTCCAGATGCTCTTAAAGTCGTGTTTCGCAGCGAGTAACAAAAAAGCCGCAGAACAATATCTGCGGCTTTTTTGGTTTGGCATTTTTTAGTCAGACAATCATAGCGATTGTTTTTTAACGGGCGCTGCTATTTTTTTACCGGGCGCTGCCAGCCAGATACATTGCGTTGCTTGCCGCGGGCAACCGCTAACTCTTCGTCGGCGACTTCTTTTGTGATCACCGAACCTGCGGCAACCGTGGCACCGGCGCCAACTTTGGCCGGAGCAACCAGCGACGAGTTAGAACCAATAAAGGCATTGTCGCCGATTTCAGTTTTGAATTTATTCACGCCATCGTAATTACAGGTAATGGTGCCAGCGCCAATGTTGGCGTTTTCACCAATTTCAGCATCACCGATATAAGTGAGGTGATTGACCTTGGAACCTTTACCAATGACCGATTTTTTCACTTCACAGAAGTTGCCCACCTTGGCGCCATCGGCCAGATCGGAACCAGGACGTAAACGCGCAAACGGACCAACGGTGCAATCGGCAGCGACCTGAGCCTGGTCAATCAGCGAGTGTGATTCAACCTGAGTACCGGCGCCCAGTACTGAATTTTTGATCACACAGTAAGGGCCAATTTCAACGCCATCAGCCAGTTCAACGTCGCCTTCAAAAACACAGCCAACATCGATACGTACATCGGAGCCAACTTTAACGCTGCCACGCACATCAATACGCGCTGGGTCTGCCAAAGATACGCCCTGACGCATCAATTCATCCGCCTGTTGGCGCTGAAAAACACGTTCCAGTTCAGCCAGTTGCAGCCGGTCATTAACACCCTGCACTTCGTATTCATCCTGTGGATGAATAGCACGTACAGCCACACCGTTATCAACCGCCATGGCAATGATGTCGGTGAGGTAATATTCGCCCTGCGCATTTTCTGCCGATAATTTTGGCAACCATTCATTCAGAAGCTCGGCGGAAACCGCCAGGATGCCGGTGTTCACTTCGTGGATTTTATGTTGCTCGGCACTAGCGTCTTTGTGCTCAACAATTTCCTGAATATTGCCTGCGCCATCGCGCACAATACGGCCATAACCCGTTGGGTCGTCTAGCTCAACCGTCAGCAGCGCCAGACCACCAATGCCTTTATCACAATGGGTTTCATCCAACAGCTTCTGCAGCGTTTCGGTGCGGATTAGCGGCACATCACCGTACAACACTAATACCGTTGCCTGTGGGTCCACATCCGGCATCGCTTGTGCAACAGCATGACCAGTGCCCTTTTGCTCAGTTTGCATCGCCCAGCTGACATCAAATGTGGTGATCTGCTGCTGTACTTTTTCAGCACCGTGACCAATCACAACGTGCTGCTGTGCCTGGCCCAGCTGTGAAGCACTGGCAAGAACGTGTGCCAGCATTGGCTGACCAGCCAGCGGATGAAGTACTTTAGGAAGATCTGATTTCATGCGCGAGCCTTTGCCCGCCGCTAAGGTGACGACTGCCAATGTCATGGTGAAGTCCTGAACAAATGAAAAGTGGCGGTCATTTTAGCCCGCCACTGCGCTCTGTCCAGTAACCACAAGGTTTTAATCAGAAGGCAGCGTTCCACTGCTCATCGATATCTTCGACCAGATCGAGATAGTCGTGCTCCATGATGCCCAGCTGTTCGAAACACTTATCCTTAATAAAAGGCCAGTCGGTTGTATCGTGACGACGCTTCAGGTTGTTAACAATGTTGTCGGCGACTTTAAGCGTGGCGTACACCAGTTTGGCATAAGAGTCCTGCTTCTGATCAAGGAAGTCACGGGAATGGCTTTGCAGCACCACCTGGCAGATATCGCGCGGGATTGCCCAGGCCGAAGTAATAAAATAGCCAACAATCGCATGGTTAGAGGCATATCTCTGGTCTTCCAGTTCAACCAGACAAACATCTTCGCGGGAGTTCGCTTCAACCAGCGTATCGCGATAATCCGGATACTTCATGCTCATGGCTGCGATACCACAATCATGAAAAAGGCCGGTGGTGTAGAGGTTTTCCGGCGGGATTTTATGTTCAATATTTTTGCCGATATACACCATGGTGTCGGCCACCAGCGAGGCATTGTCCCACAGGCGCTCAAAGCTGATGGCCGCTTCACCGTTAAAGCTTTGCTTAATCAGGATGCCAGCCACCAGCGTGGATACCGCATTAAAACCCAGCAACATAACCGCCTGTTGAATATCACTGACAGCGCGGTTCATACCAAAAGAAGGAGAATTGATGGTTTTTAAGATGGCCGATGACAAACCAATATCGTGCGCGATAATGCCTGACAACTCGCTCATATCAGGTTCTTCTTGTGCGCAGATGCGTTGTACATCAGCCAGCAGCTGAGGCTTGGAAGGGACATTAAAACCGTGGGAAACTGAATCGATCACTTCCTGAGAAATCTGAATCATGGTTACTCATACTTCATAAACGAACAAACAATTCATTTAAGACTAGACCCAGATCCAGATATTTCAGAGACGACTAAAGTAACAACTTGCTATTTATTGATAAGAAACAATAAAAGGCTGATTTAACTGGCTTTTAGCATCACCAGAGCAAAATAACCGTTGTCGTCGACCCAGCTCTTTTCCAGTTCAAAACCCGCCTGACGCGCCATCCATTGCAATGACTCAATACGGTATTTGTACGAGTTCTCGGTGTGCAGACTTTCGCCTTTTCGCAACACAATGGTCGTGCCGGCGACATGCACCATCTGATCAATCTTACTGACCAGATGCATTTCAACCCGGGACTGGCTGTGGTTAACCCGCGCCTGGTGCTCAAACAACTCTTCACTGAAGCTGGCGCGCAGAGTGCGATTCAGATGACGTAGGATATTTTTATTAAAGCTGGCGGTGACTCCCTGGCTGTCGTTATAAGCAGCGTGCAAAACTGCTTCATCTTTCGCCAGATCAATCCCCAACAAAAAGCGCCCACCACTGCCTAATGTTGTCCGTGCGCGTCGCAGAAACGCCTGCGATTCTGCCGGAGTAAAGTTCCCCATACTGGAGCCCGGGAAGAATCCCAGTTTATGCGGCGCTTCGGCCAGCGCTTTGGGCAACTCCAGCGGTTGTGAATAATCGACACAGCCAGCGTAAATGCTCAACCAGGGATAGTCGTCCAGTAACTTGTTCGCCGAAGCGATCAGAAACTCTTTGCTGATGTCCATAGGGACATAACAATCAGGCTGCAATGCTTCCAGCAACAACCGGATTTTTATACTGGCACCGCTGCCATATTCCATTAACACCGAACCTTGCCCCACCAACTCAGCGATCTCACCGCCATGCTGTCGCAACAAACCAATTTCGGTGCGGGTCAGATAATATTCCGGCAACTGCGTGATGGCCTCAAACAAACGTGAGCCCCGCTGGTCGTAGAAGAATTTTGCCGGTAAGGTTTTTTGCGGCTGCGCCAGACCCGCCAGTACTTCAGATTTCACATCAGCAACCGCCGGATGCGCATCAAACACCTGCAGGTTCTGATGTTGATTAATTCCCTGTTTCATACCACCTCCGGCCTGTTTATCGTGTTGTTGTTATTCGGTTCTTATGTCGGGCGATTAACGCGCTAAACGAATGCCGGTGAATTGCCAGCGTTCATGGGGATAGAAAAAGTTACGATAGGTTGGGCGAATATGACCGGCGGGCGTGACACAAGAACCGCCACGTAACACCATCTGATTGCACATAAACTTGCCGTTATATTCACCCACGGCGCCCGCTGCGGGCTGATAGCCCGGATAAGGCTGATACGGACTGGCGGTCCATTCCCAACAGTCCCCAAATTGCTGTTGCAGACCGTTGCCATGGGTTGGTGTGAGTTCACAAACCGCTTGTGGACGGAAATGGCGACTATCGACGAAGTTGCCGATACCACAATCGCTTTGCCGGGCACTCACTTCCCATTCAAATTCACTCGCCAACCTGGCGCCAGCCCAGCGGGCATAAGCATCCGCTTCGTAGAACGAAACATGGGTAACCGGCGCATCCAACGGCAGAGGCGCAAAACCGTTCAGACTGAAGCTGGCGTAACCACCCGCGTCATCAGAGTCGGCCAGTGGCTGCCAGTACAGCGGCGTAGAGATTTGCTGTTGCTGAACCCAGGCCCAGCCATCCGACAGCCAGAATTCCGGATTCTGATAACCACCGTCCGACATAAATTCGAGGTATTCACGATTGGTTGTTAAGCGCTTGGCTAAAGCAAAGTCCTGAACCAAAGCTTCATGCAGCGGGCCTTCGTTATCAAAAGCAAAACCATGATTCTGCTTATGGCCAAACTTGTAGATGCCACCATCAAAATCGATCCATTGGTTGGCCTGACAATCACCGCCAGAGCCAGCCGCTGCCGGGCTGTAAACCGGATACAGAGGATTAAACGACCAGCAATATTGCAGATCGGTAAGTAGTAATTCCTGGTGTTGCTGCTCATGATTTAAACCCAGCTCAATCAGCGGACGCAGCTCTTCACGCCCGAGCAGCTGTTGCATGTGCTGGTCGATGTGATGACGATATTCCAGCACCTCTTCCAGAGTTGGCCGGGATAACAACCCTCGCTGATTGCGACGGTAGGGCTGGCCAATACCGTTGTAATAACTGTTAAACAGGTGTCCAAACTGAGGATGGAATTCGCGATAATCGGCCAGATTGGGTTTCAGCAGAAAGGTTTCGAAGAACCAGCTGGTGTGGGCCAGATGCCACTTTGCCGGACTGGTGAATTCAGCGGCCTGAAGCTCGTAATCGGCATGTTGCAGCGGCCGACATAACATCAGGCTCTGATCACGGACAGCGGTGTAATAACCGCACAACGGGTCTGCCTGACTGACGGCTTGCTGAGCCTGCTCCATATGGACTCCATCACGGTAGCTGAGAACTGTCTCTCACCCACTCTGCCGATGCCCATAGAGAATAACAAGACGGCGGATATTCTTAGTCACAATCCGCCAAAGAACAGATTTTATAAGATTATCCGGTTATTTCCCGGTCGATAAGCAGCTGACAAAACGCTGGGTCAGATCACGAACAAACTCAGCGTAGCCATCTTTTGTCACAGAAATATGAATGCCCAGCGGATCGAGTTCACCGGCCGGGATATCGAGTCCGCGGGTCACCGAGCTGACCAGCTTAGGTTCAAACTGCGGCTCGGTAAAAATACAACGTACGTCTCCACTTGCGAGTTGCTGACGCATGGCATTAAGACGTTTCAGCCCGGGCTTCTGCTCGGGGGACAATGTGAAGGACCCCAGCTGGTTAAGACCGAAGTAATTCACCCAATGATCATAAGCACGATGGAATACAAAAAAGCCCTGCTGTTTTAGCGGCCCCAGCTGCTGCTGGCTAAGTTCCAGTTGTGCGCGCAATTGCTGTTCAAATTCCGATTCTTTATTCAGCGCTGCCGCCAATGCCTGTTGTGCAGTGATCGCCAGCTCAGGGTTCAGCCACCAATGAGCATCATGATTGTGGTCGTCAGAGGTTGCTTGCTGATGCACCGGAGCCGAAATATCAATCCAGACCTTGTCCGGCCAGCGTTTTTCGAAACGCGCCAGGTACGGCTCACTTTCAGCACCGGCCCAGAAAATAATATCGGCATTCTGCACTTTGCGGATGTCCGAAGGACGAAAGGCAAAGTCATGTGGTGTCGTACTTTGCGGCACCAGTGTCTCGAGGTTGTCGGCAACTGAAGCCGCAATCAAAGCCAGAGGATGAACGCTGGCAAGAACCCTGGTTTCATCCGCAGAACTCATTGCTGGCAACATAAACAGAGAAAAAAACAGCAGCCGGAGGGTGTAGGTCATTTGTTCAGGGCGGTTAGTGTCGTAGAATTGCAACATTATAACCTATTATGCCGTGAATCATGACTCAAAAAGACCATTCCTGCAGTCAGCAACCAACCAATGTCTATGATCAGCATGATCACCATGCCTGTGTCGACAGCGCCCTTAAGCGTGCGCAGGATCTTTGCGCGACCGAAGGTGCACGCCTGACCCCCATTCGTCAGCGGGTTCTGGAACTGGTTTGGCAAAGTCACAAACCGGTTGGCGCCTATGATTTACTGCCAACACTGGCAGCAGAAGGCTTTAATTCAGCCCCTCCGACGGTCTACCGGGCGCTGGATTTTTTACTCGAGCTTGGGCTGGTTCACCGCATCAATTCTCTTAATGCCTTTGTGGGTTGTTCGCACCCGGGTGATCAGCACCCTAGCTGTTTCTTTGTCTGTAACGAATGTGGCGAAGCACAGGAATTACAGGCAAATCAGATTCAGGTGGTTGCCAGCCAGGTAGAGGAAATGCTCGGCGTTGTGGTGCAGCAACAAACGACCGAATTGATGGGCTTGTGCCCTCGCTGCCAGGCGACCAAATAAGCAATTATGAGCACACCTCTGCTACGCGCCAGTCAGCTACGCCTTGAGCGCACCCACAAAGTGGTGCTGGATAACATCAGCCTGGATGTTGAGGCCGGCCGCATTATCACGCTGATTGGCCCCAACGGCTGTGGTAAATCGACGCTGATTAAAGTGCTGCTGGGGTTAGAGCAGGCAGACAGCGGTGACATCGTGCGACAACCCAAACTGCGCGTTGGTTATATGCCGCAAAAGCTGAATCTGGACGAACGCTTGCCGTTAACCGTGGATGGTTTTCTGAAGCTGGCACGTGGCGCCGATAAACAGCAAATCAATTATTGGCTCGAACGACTCAACATCAGCGGCTTACGTGCGCTGTCGGTGCAGGGTTTATCCGGTGGTGAATGGCAACGGGTACTGCTGGCTCGTGCTCTGCTGAGCAAACCACAATTGCTGGTGCTGGACGAACCGGTACAAGGCGTTGATGTGCAGGGTCAGATGGAACTCTATAACCTGATTCCACAACTGCGCGATGAACTGGGTTGTGCCGTGGTGATGGTATCCCACGATTTACACCTGGTGATGGCTGCCACCGATGAAGTCATTTGCCTGAATGGCCATGTTTGCTGCTCCGGCCATCCGGATCAGGTCAGCGTCGACCCGGCGTATCTCAACTTATTTGGCCAACGCCCGGCCATTGCTCACTACACCCACCATCACGACCATCATCATTGCCTCGATGGTCATGTTGAACATCAGACCGGCTCAGATAACGGTCACAAGGAACACAGCCATGACTGAGTTATTAACCGATGTCTGGTGGTTGGTGCCGTTATTAACTGGTGTTTTGTTGGCATCGATTACGGGTCCGTTAGGCAGCTTTGTGGTCTGGCGCCGCATGGCCTTTTTTGGTGACACCCTGGCCCATGGCGCTTTGCTGGGTATCACGCTGGGTGTGCTGACCGATATCAATCTGACCCTGGCGCTGGCACTCAGCTGTGTGATTCTGGCACTGCTGCTGATGCCGCTGCAAAACCGTTCAAAACTGTCTTCCGATACGTTGCTCGGCATTGTTTCCCACAGCACCCTGGCGATTGGCCTGGTTGCCCTGAGCCTGGCGGATGGTGTGCGGGTCGATTTGATGGGATATCTGTTTGGCGATCTGTTAGCAATCGAAATTCAGGATCTGTTATGGGTAGCCGCCAGTGTTATTGCCGTTGGCGGCCTGATGGCTCTCAACTGGCGCGGTTTATTAGCCAGCACCGTCAGCCCGGAGCTGGCAGAAATCGACGGTTACCCGGTGAAACGACTGAACCTGCTGCTGGTATTAATGCTGGCTTTAGTAGTCGCGCTGGCGATGAAGATTGTCGGTATTTTGCTGGTCAGCGCCCTGTTAGTAGTGCCAGCAGCCACTGCGCGTAGCTTCTCCCGCACCCCACAACAAATGGTGCTGATTGCCGCTGCCAGTGGTATCAGCTCGGTGTTACTGGGTATCTGGGCTTCTTTCCAATGGGATACACCAGCAGGCCCCAGCGTGGTGGTTGCTGCAGCCGGATTATTTGTACTGAGTTTGATCAGTCCAAAAAAGGCGATTGCCTGAGCGGCTATTTATCCACTGGCGAATGATCATACAATGGCGGAGCAATCGCCGTTGCTAACCGCACCAACTCCACCCGGCTGTTGCAGCGGGTTTTCTGAAACAAGGACTTCAGCTGCATCTTCACGGTATTCAGGGAAACATTGCGCAGCTCAGCAATTTCATGATTCGATAATCCCCGGGCCACCAGCTCAGCCACATCCGCCTCAGCTTTGGGCAGGTTATAAGCTCTGTTCAGATGTTTAACCGATTCCAGGTAGTTGTTTTCTACGTCCACCAGATACACCAGTACACCGGGAATCTCCCCCTGCATTTCCGCCAGGTTATCCACAAATGGGGAGCACTCCAGTATCAGATGCTGGTATTGATCGCGCGCCTTAAAAGCCAGCACTCCGCCATCACCATGGTGTTCCTGGCGAGCCGTCGCCTGGGTTTGTGACAATAACTGCTGCAGTTGTAGTTCTTCTTCGCCATCACTGGCACGCAGCTGTTGCCGGGCATCGAGGCGTAACGCCGGATGACTTTCCAAAATGCGTTGTGCTTCAAGGTTATTCAGTAGTACCCGGTTCTGACTATTCAGCACCATCACACCTACCCGCAACTTATCCAGTGCTGCCAGTACCGCGTTAAATTTGTGTTTTAACATCAGAAACGGGCGCTGAATCTGAATCGCTTTCGCCAGGTGAGGTGCCAGGTTAAACATGCTCTGCTGACCATGTACATCCAGACCCTGATCCAGAGAGTTGTGATTAACAATCAGGTTATCGAACCAGGATTCCTGAGCATTGAGGCGCATACAGCAACGGTGATAGATACCCATCACATCCCGCAGCCAGTTCACTGAATGTAATTGCTGATATTCCTCAGCGGGCCAACATTCGTGGGGATATATCAGAGTGCGTGGCTCTGATCCAAGAATCGCGGGAATGGCCACCGCCTGTTCGTAAGGCCAGACATGAATACTGTTCTGCTGATATTTTTCAGGGTCGAGGCCGGAAGAAAGTGCCTGGGTGTTAAACACAGGATCGGTCTGATCCATCACCACCAGCATGGCGCTGTCTGCACCTACCGCCCAGGCGATTTTGTCCAATGCAGTTTGCCAGTTGCCGGGGTCGGTTAACTGATCATAGATCGCACTGATGGCTTCGATTTCGCGATGATTAAGCTGCATGGTATTCCTTTACCGGTTTATCAGGCCGTTTTTCACATGGCGCCAGAGTAAACCAGTAACGGTAAAAAAACAGGGCCATCAACGACGACCCTGATAGTGCTATGGCTTTACAGCACAGTGCAGGTTTTATTCGGCGTGTCGGCTCCGTCCCCCGCAGCAGAAGCCGCAACCACGCGTACCTGTCCCTGAGTTATCTGTGCTTCAAAGGTAAAGACATCATCCGAATCGATGCCTTTATAAATCAGACCTAACCTGCCGGATGCAGAATCAAAGATATAGGTACCGACCCGGGTACGGTAGGTTGTATCTGCGCCGCCGGGCAGTTCAAACACGTTGACCCAGTCCGACGACCCGTCCGCGTATAAATTAAAGGTGTCGGTTGATTCACCACCAATATTCAATCGGCCACAGCGGAACGCTTCGCTCTGATTAAAACGCTGCCCGCGACTGTGAGTGCGGGTTACGCAGGGGTTTTGATTACCGAGGTTATCAGCCAGGTTCATACCGGCGAGTATTCCGCCATACATCAGGTGGCTGCTGGATTGGGCATTCACACCACTGCTGAGCTGAATTCTCAGCTGATTACCGTTAGTGCTGTAGTTGCCAGAGGTAATCACACCATCGGATAACACCCGGGCACTGCCATCGGCGAGCAACGCCAGGCCGAAGCTACTTTGCGAGGTACCACAGGTCATCGTCACTTCCGCTGCGGCTGGCAACTCACCATTTTGTGCTGCCGGGAAGTTTTGTGTGCCCTGAGTCTGACCCGATTGTTTTTTGCCGCCGGAATCCGCACCCCCACAGGCACTGACGGCGATAGATAAGATGGCGATTGCCATAAATTGAAGTTTCATTGTGTCTCTCCTTAACAGAAAGCAGAACTGTAGGAGAGTTGCCAAACGTCACGCATTACCCAATCGGGTAATGGCACGACCAAAGCCTGAAGCGAGTGTCAGAATTGTGAAAGCGGTAACACGGGTGGTGAAGGCTGAGTCACACTCAGCGCTTCACCAGATTTTCCAGTAATGGCTTCATACGTTTCGGCCAGTGTGGCGGAGCGATGTAGCCCTGATATTTCCAGTCTGGGCTGACCAGAGCGATATTGGCGGTGTGATCCATCAGATAGGCCATGCCCTCTTCCCGCTCTACTTTGGCGTAAAACGCGTGCAGTTCTGGCGTAATAGTTTTTAGTGAGTCTTCATTGCCAGTGAATGCAAGGAACGTCGGATTAAAATAGTCCATATAAGGCTTCATCGACTCAACGGTATCCCGCGCCGGATCGACCGAGACCAGAATCACCTGCAGCTTGTCCCGCACCTCTGGCGCCAGTTTTTTCCAGCTACGACTCAGATCTGCCAGTGTGGTTGGGCAGATATCCGGGCAAAAGGTGTAACCAAAAAAGATCAGCTTCCAGCGATCAGTCAGATCCTGGTTAGTAATGATGTCGCCATTCTGGGTGGTAAATTCAAACTGACTGATGGGCAAGGCTTTGGGGAATAACATCACACCTTCCTGCTGCCAAATGGCATCCGCCGCCCGTTGCTGTTGTACCGAGGTGCCAACGCCGGCAAAAAAAGCTGCAAGGGAAACCAGGAACAGTAAAATCACGCCTTTCATAACATCATCCCAATAATCAAAACCCTGTTAATCATGGTTGCGGAGTATAACAGCGATGGCATCTGCCGCCCCGGCTAATCAAACATCTGTTGCTGCGACACAAGGTCGCATCTGGTCTCTGGCCTGGCCCATTATGCTCAGCAATATCACGGTGCCGCTGTTAGGGCTGGTCGATACCGCCATTCTTGGTCATCTGGATGATGCGGTACACCTGGGTGCGGTAGCCGTGGGCAGTCAGCTGTTTATTCTGTTGTTCTGGAGTTTCAGTTTCCTGCGCATGGGCACAACCGCACTCACCGCCAGAGCCGCAGGCGCCTTTAAAATAAAGAGCAACAACGACAGACAATTAAACGCCAACAATGACCAGCGGCTACGCCAGCTGCAACTGGGTTTATGGATGTTATTGCCGCTGATTCCGGCGGTGATGTTGCTTGGCTTTATGTTGTGGCCATTGGCCTTGCCTTTAATGGCGGATAATCCGGAGATTCAACAAGGTGCTCTCGACTACTTATTTATCCGTTTGTGGGCAACACCAGCAGTGTTGGGTCAATACGTGTTACTCGGCTGGTTTATTGGTTTAGGCAAAACCCGAATTCCACTGATACTGCTCACCGTCAGTAACATCATTAATGCGGCGCTGAACTATGTGTTTGTTTTCCACCTGGATATGACTGCCGACGGCGTGGCGCTGGGGACCGTGATCGCCGAATACAGTGCGCTGATATTAGGCCTGGTGTTTGCCGCGCAAATGGGTTTTAGCGGACTCGGTCAACGTCCGGATTGGCTACAACTGAAGCCGATGCTCAGCATTAATCACCATCTGTTTGTTCGCACCCTGGTGCTGTTATCCACCTTTGCTTTTTTCACCGCCCAGGGTGCACAACAGGGCGAGCTGATTCTGGCGGCTAACGCGGTGTTGATCAGCCTGTTGTTGTTAATTGCCAATGCGCTGGATGGCTTTGCCCACGCGGCAGAAGTTTTGGTGGGCCAGTCATTGGGAGCAAAACAAACACAGCCGGTGAGGCAGGCAATTCGCCTGACAGGATTCAACTCATTATTAATGGCATTGGTTTTATGCCTGCTGTTCTGGCTTGGTGGCCAACAGTTATTTCGCTTATTAACCGACAATCCGCAGTTGCTGCCAGTGCTTGATCAGTATCGCTGGTTCTTATTTTTATTGCCGTTAGTGGGCATGCCGAGTTATTGGCTGGACGGCGTGTTTGTTGGTTCTGGCCAGAGCCAGACCATGCGTAATGCCATGATTGCGGCAGTCTTACTGGTGTTTTATCCGTTGTGGTGGCTGTTCAGCGAAACTCTGACGCAAGCCGATGCCAACCTCGGCCTGTGGTGGGCTTTCTATGCATTCACTCTGGCTCGTGCTGCCTTCATGGGAAACAGATTTTTGACACTTTACAAAAAACCTGAAAATTTCATGCACTTTTCCTAGCGAGAGCGTCAATGTTTACTATACTTTCTTTTGTCAGCACTGAATGACGCTTTAACTTACTGATTTTATTAGGTTTTTTAAAAATCAGTTTTTTAGATCAAATCCGTCTGATTGATGTCGGTTTTATCCATTGCGGATTAAAACAAAGCTTGTAAGCTGTTCCGCATGTAAGAACTCAGGATAAAGCAGGTCAGAATTTTTACTGAAAAATTCGCCAGACCTTTGACTCAGCAACGGACAAAAGAAGGCAGGAACATGGAAGCAATTCAACACCTTATTAACTCCGCAATTGCAGAAGAAGCCAGCAGCCAACAGTTACATCAGGCATTAAACAGCCGCCTTGAGCAGGTCTCACGTGTGGTTCAGTTACCTGAAGACCAGCCATTAGAAAAACTCTACGATTTTGTTGTGCGTTATATCGAAGACGTACCAACCATGCTGGATGCATTGCAGTCAGCCGCTTTAGAAGTCGGCCTGTTAGATTACGTTCAGCCAGTGATTCGTGTGGCCAGCGAGTTCTTTACTACGCCACCGCAGGAAATGAATAAAGAAGGTGGTCTGGCTGCCATTATGGGCGAAGCCTACCTGGCGATGCGCTTGTTTGAAGAAGTGAATGAAACCTACATCTTTAAAGTAGGCCAGCCGCTGATTCCAATGGATATGACTATGTCGAACATCATTATCCACACGTTAATTGGCGAGCCGTTTGCGAATGATCTGGATGAGTTAGTAGAGCAGGCGGTTGAGCACCTGTTTACTCCGGCTTACCAGAGCGAAGACTTCAAAGCCTTTATGAGCCGTAAAGAAGCCGACAACCTGGTGCATATCTGCCGCCAGGTACCATGCATGTCTTCTGAGATGGGCCTGGCCAGTCAGTTTGCTTAATGAAACCGGAAAGATGTCCGTTCATATAACGGATATCTTTTCAGCCGCCGCCCCGAAGGGCCATCCCTGGCCCTGCCGGGCTAGCGCAACATGATCATTCAGCACATCCATGTGCTTCCCCCTTCGGGCAACTTCATTGTGCAAAAAGCTATCCTGCCTTTTTGTGTTGCTGCTTTGAAAAAATATCCATCATATTCACTATCTTTACTAATTCAGTGCAAGCGTCATCGAAGCAGCTGAAACAAGGCAAAAATATCTGAAAAAGCGGAGTTTATAGTTATAAATGAGCATTTTGAGGATATTTTTAACGCAGTTGCAGCAATGCAGATAGCTTGAACTACTGCCCCGCTAACTCCGGTAACGCTCTCACTAGATACTCCTGCAACGCCCGAATCCTTACGCTGTCTTTCATATCTTTGTGATACACCAGCCAAATAGGTTCAGCCTCGAAGTTCAAACCAAAATCCACCCGGCGAACCTTATTTCCCACCTGAGAATCATTCATCAACCCCGGCCGATGCAAAGACTCAAACGAGCCAATACCCATACCTTGCAGAACCGCATAATAAATATCGTTAAAGCTGTTGCTCTGAAAAATAATCTGCTCATCATCGAGTTTTTCGTAAACGGCTTTAATCGCGGCAATTTCACGCTTCTCACCGGTCGGTAACAGCCACAAATGGCGACCAACATCAGCCAGGCTCTGGGGTAAACCAAAACGCTCGATATAACATTCGGTAGCGTAATAACTGAGCCCCACTTTAATCAGAGGACGGGCAATCAGATCCGGCTCAGTTGGCTGAGAACCAATTCGCAGCGCCGCATGCACATCACCTCGAGTCAGAGATACCCGTTCATCGGTGGCAATGGTTTCCACCCGAATCTGAGGATATTGCTGACGAAAGCCTGCCAACAACGGCGCCAACGATTGAGAAAAATCGGACACGGTAGAAATACGTAAGGTTCCGGATGGTGAACTGCCCAGCATCATCAGGCTGTTTTGCAGCATCTGAATATCTGCTACCAGTGGCTTACCTTTGTCCAATAACAAGTGGCCCGCTTCTGTCAGACGATAGCCTCGTTGATGACGAATAAAGAGCCGCTGACCCAGCTGCTGTTCCAGCTGATTCACACGACGCAAAACGGTTGAGTGGGTCATACCCAACAACTGGCCTGCGGCACTGAGGCTGCCACTTTCGGCCACGGTATAAGCGACACGGATATCGTCCCAGTTAAGACTGCTCATTGATGATTCCATACAGAACTTTACTTGTTCATATTCGCACAATAGTTGTCAATATAAAGCTATTTTTTACACAACTGGATGGCGTTAAGGTAAGGCCATCAAGTTCAGCAAAGCAGCTCAGGTGACAGCAATGGCGCAATTAAAAAACAGTGAAGAAGGTTATGGCTGGGTCAGTATTACTTTCCACTGGTTAATGGCGCTGGCAATTTTTGGCCTGTTTGGTTTGGGCCTGTATATGGTGGAGCTCACCTATTACGACACCTGGTACCGTGGCTCTCTCGATTTACACAAAAGCGCCGGTATCTTGCTGGCATTTGCCTGGGGCGGACGTCTGGCGTGGCGCATGCTAAATACCAGCCCGCAGGAACTGGGCGGTAAAGCCTGGGAGCATAAGGTAGCTCACTTAGTCCATATTCTGCTTTACCTGTTAATGCTGGCGCTTTTTGTCAGCGGATATTTAATTTCCACCGCCGATGGCCGCGCGATTGAGGTTTTTGGCTGGTTCGAAATTCCGGCGAGTTTAATGATGGATAATCAGGAAGACATCGCGGGCGTTATTCATTGGGGTCTGGCCTGGAGCCTGATGGGTTTGGTGGCACTGCATGCAGCCGCAGCAGTAAAACACCATGTGATTGATAAAGATCGCACTCTGGTGCGTATGCTGAAAGCTAACTGAATTCTTTAATAAGGAAGCACAAATGAAAAAACTATTATTGGCTCTGGGTGTAACTGCCGCGGCAACTCTGGCTCCGCTGACTCAGGCAGCCACTTACAATATCGACACCAAAGGCGCACACGCGTTTATCCAGTTCAAAATCCAACACCTGGGTTACAGCTGGCTGCTGGGTCGTTTTAACACCTTCGGTGGTCAGTTCGAATACGACGCTGACGCTCCGGAGAAGTCTTCAATTCTGGTTGAAATCGATACCGCCAGCATCGACTCCAACCACGCTGAGCGTGATAAGCACCTGAAAAACTCTGACTTCCTGGACGTATCCAAATACCCTAAGTCCACGTTCCAGAGCACCAGCTTCAAAGCCATCAGCGATACTGAAGCGGAAGTAACCGGTGATTTCACGCTGCACGGCGTAACCAAATCGATCACTTTCCCGGTAACTAAAATTGGTGAAGGTAAAGATCCATGGGGCGGCTACCGTGTTGGTTTTGAAGGTAAAACCACTCTGAAGCTGTCTGACTACGGCATCACTTACAACTTAGGCCCGGCGTCTACTCACGTAGAAATTGGTCTGTTTATCGAAGGTATCCGTCAGTAAGATTTGTTGTACAAATCACTGAACGAAAGCTTCACAAGAAAAAGCCCGCAGCTTAATCACTGCGGGCTTTTTCTTTGCCGATAACTTTATTAACCTCAGATCAAGCCCGCACGAGTCTGAGTTATGCACACACTGATTAAACCCCTGTTATTGTTATCCACCAGCTGGATGTTAAACGGCTGCGAATTTATCAGCTCTCAGGTTGAGCAAAAACAGAACGGTGTGGTTGCCCATACTCCCTATAAGATTTCTGCAGAAGCCCAGAAGCTTCATTCGGACTTAATCATTGGCGATTGGCATGCCGACACCACTCTGTGGCAGCGTGATTTAAACGACCGACACAATCGTGGCCATGGCGATTTACCGCGCTACCTGGAAGGCAATGTGGCGTTGCAGATGTTCACCACGGTGACTAAATCCCCTTCCGGACAGAACTACGAAAGTAACAGCGAAGACGCTTTCGATAATATTACCGCACTCGCTATCGCCCAGGGCTGGCCAATCAACAGCTGGCAGAACCTTACCCAGCGCGCCTTATATCAGGCATCAAAATTACATGAACTGGCGGAAGACAATCCTGAACAATTTATGCTGGTGCGTAATCAGCAGGAACTTAAAACCTTACTGCAGAAAAAAGAAAACGGCGCAAAAATTCTCGGTGGCTTAATCGGCAGCGAAGGTTCACATGCACTTGAAGGTGATCTGGATAATATTCAGAAACTCTACGATGCCGGCTTCCGGATGATGAGCCTGCAGCACTTTTTCGATAATAAACTCGGCGGTTCGCTACATGGCAATTCCAATGCTGGTCTGACCGAATTTGGCAAGCGCGCTATTCAAGAAATGGACCGCCTCGGCATTATGATCGATGTTTCCCATTCATCTCCCCAGGTGGTCGAAGATGTTCTGGCTTTAACCGATTCACCATTAATCGTCAGCCATACCGGCCTCTATGGCCATTGCCCAACCCATCGTAATATCAGCGACAAACTGATGACCCGGATCGCAGAAGGCGGGGGCATTATTGGCATCGGTTATTGGGACGCTGCTGTGTGCAAAGTCACTCCTAAGAGTATCGTCAAAGCCATCAGTTATGGCATCGATTTATTGGGTGTAGAACATATTGCTCTGGGTTCGGATTTTGATGGTGCGGTGACCACACCGTTTGATGCATCCGAACTGGCAGTGCTGACGGATGAAATGCTAAAAGCCGGTTATCCAGTGGAAGATATCCGTGCCGTGATGGGTGGCAATATGGTGCGCTTTTTACAGCAGAATTTGCCGAGAACTAATAAGTAGTTCAAAGCTATACCTCTCTATCGAGACAAGCTAGTAATTATTTGATTATTTCGAAACTATCTAATAGCTAACTCTGATCATGCTCAATAAAATTATTTTCCTTTTTATCTGTTAAACTAGAGGCTCCATCAATTGAAATTTCACTCTTATGTGATTTAACTCGACCATGTACTTCTACGTTTCTAACCTTCATTCGAGATAAAAATATATGAGTTTTATCCCCTACATAGTATCGAGCAGCCCAACTAACATGGACGCTAAGGAAAGCTACTAAAGTACCGATCGTTTTATTCGGTTCACCTTGATTGGGACCATACCCAAATACTGTATGTAATAGCTGAGTAAAGAGGCTTCGGCTAGGATCAGCACGAAAATCAACGAATGATGCCTGGCTATTCCAAAAGAAATATAGAGAAAAGCCATAGCAGACGATTAAACCTATGAAACTTGATATTGTCTGAGGAGAGATAATAAGTGCTTTCATACATTTTCCTTATAAAAATTAACAGATAGGAAGACTGCTACTTTTCTATAGCAGCCATATATTGATAAGTGTTGAAGCTTTTAAAGATGACCAAGCATGCTATTTAAGAAAAAACTTTTCTCTCAAATGGAACTAATAGCCCACCATGCTCTTCTGGAAATTTTTTCTCTGCCAGTTCTTGAATAGCATCAATATCAATATTCTTTCCGACGATCTCACCTGTTTTCAGAATGTTAACCTCCAGACAGTCAATCTCTTTACCATTTGCTTCAATATGTAAAGAAAAGTCACCAATAGCTCCTAAGCCACGTCCGCTAACTGACGGATCATCACCAAGAGGAATGGTCAGTCGAATACGTTCTTGTGTCCAGGCGGCCCGGTTACGAATATGTACTTCATATTCCATAGCACCTTTATCGAATTCGTTCCATTCGTACCCTTGCCATACTTCACCATCTCTTTTAATCAAAGTTGTAATTTCAACTTTTTCATCGCTGCCAAACTGCTCAAGCAGACGAATAAGTGGGTAATGAAGAAACAGTTCCCAAACATCCGTGTCCATCACCAAATTTGCGCAGTCATCTTTTGGTGTGCATAAGCTATAGTAGTGCTCATGACTGCTTTCAATATCAGTAGATTCTGTTTTGATCACTTCAAACGGATAGCAGAAGAATTCTTCTTCGTATATGGCAACGCGTAACTCATATTTTCCCGGTGTTAATTTGTCGATATAGCCTCCATCATAGGGCTCCATGTCATTACGACGTGATTTAATCACTTCGTGACTTCTGCCCATGCTTGAAGAGGTAAGACGTTTGATCAGTTTATCTCCTTGGGTAACCCGCACACGAAACGCATCCCAGTTATATTGAATCTGGCGTCCTTGTTGAGTCAGTCTGGGAAGAAACCATGCAATAACCCGTTCAATACTGACATCACCGGTATTGGCATCAATACTGAAATCCGGCTCACTGAAGCGTGTAAGCTCGTTACTACGGGTGCTGGAGCGATCAACACTGAACCATTGCTGCTTAACTTTTTCCAGATTCGTGGCTTTAGCCGCTGCTTCGGCCACTACTTTATTGCGGCTTAGATAATGCACACGCATTTGATGAAGTTTCGAATCTTCACGACGCCAGTCGGAGCTACCAGCCCCTTCTAGCACCTCATTGCGATGATGTTTCTGTGCGTATTCATAGGGCGGATAGGTGAAACTCACTTCACGCAGTAAGCCTGGCTCCACCTCTTCTAATACGCCGTAAGATGTATCCGTACGAAATTGAAAGCGATCCGTATTAGTATGCTTGTCTTCCAGTTTATATATGGGGTGATAATCCACATAGGCAGAATCATCAAAAGCAAAAGCCTGTTCAGGGTCAAGCAGATCTTTAAGCTTGGATTGTTGCTTTTGTTTCTGCCTTTCTTCTTCGCTCTTAATGACTTCGTCAAAGAGTTTCTTGACCAGCCCAAAGGCTGACTTTAATCCACCTTTTTTGAATTCAGAGATACCATCTTTTACTGCAGCTTTCACCGCATCAATTTCAGCTTCTGGACCATTGCTTGGTTTTCCAAATGAAATACGCTGGCCTGTTAACCAGGCTCCATCATCTTTCACTTCCATTTCAAGTTCAAAGTCCACATCAGATTCGACGACTGATGCTGCATAGTATTTTCCATTTTCAACTTTCATGAAAACCTACCATTAGGGATTGCGATTCTATACTTAAATCATTCAGTAGAGTGCCGATCTAATTCTTCTTTTAAGAAGTACAGTCTTTATGGAGTGATAATCAGATCGGGTGGAAGCCTTAAAACGCATCATTATTGATGCGTTTTAAGATCGGATTGGGACATTCTATTATTTGACGCCACACCGAATGCTGTTGTTCGGATTAAGAATCTTGCGATCAAATTCCTGATATTCTGTCACAAGATAACGAACCCCTTTTACTGCACCCGTTTCTGAATAGTGCAGCGTTTTATTATCACGATGACCTTCGGTGGTCATTTGTCCCTGATCGCCATAAACATGTGTATATTTAAAACTTTCAGATTCAAATTCGCCATTACCATCGTTATCTAGCTTGCCAATAAACTGTGTAAAGCCATAATCACCCAACACCCAGACTCTCTTACTTGATGAGTCGGTAGTGCCATCTGCATCAGTATCTGATCTGGCAATACACTCTCGAATACCTTTACCTTCTTCATACTGGTATTCCATTGAGGTACGACTCGTCTTTCCTGTAGCGGTGACAAGACTTTCTGCTGATCTAGCAGTGATTTTACCGTTATCGGCGATACTTTCGCGAATAGTTAATCTTTCCTGAACTTCTCCAGAAGAACGAGCGACAACTACCTCTTTAATCTCATCACCTGAATATTCATAATTACTTTTTATTGAACGATTTGGTGATGAGCTACCCGATACATATCGACTATCTTCAGCAGATACCCTCAAACCTTTGTCGTTATAAGTAAAGGTTTGTATTCTGAAAAGCCTTTTACGCTCGTTGGTTATTGGGTCTTGCATTTCATCAGTTTCACTGACTAAGCGAAGTGTATTAGCGTCATAGACCAGTGTTGCTACTGCGTCGTCCGCGCCAGAGGTAGGGTCATTTTTTCGGCGGCTTACTGGTAGTACTTTGTCATCTAGATAATCGGTAGTAAAAGTTACACTCTCAGCTATAAGCTGGTTCTGCCCCTGTTCCCCGAACACTACCTTTTTATAACTCTCTGTTTGTTTTCCAAAATCATTAAACTTATAGTTTATTGTGGTTGTCACATCTGCTTTTCCATTAACATCGATATCCGACAACTGTTCTTCTTTGATTTTTAGACCCTGGTCGTTATAACTATAATTTTCCGTATATATCTGAATAGTTTCATCAGAGTTATTTTTGTTCGACTTAGAGCGCTGTTTTAAACGATATTGGTCATCATAAGTGTAGGTTTCAATCCACTTATTGCTTGTATTACTCCGGGCTTCTACTAAAGGCTTCACTGAAATTGTGATGTTGGCTATTTCATACAAGTAATCAACTGCATCAGAAACTGTCGCCAGTGTAAACTCATGTAGCTGCTGCACACGAGCTAGCGAGTGTGATTCCACTTGATCAAGCATGTGGTAATGCAAGGTCAAAGCACGGTTGTTGATGTGGACTAGCTTTTCGTTCCAGCGCCCTGTAAGCAAATCTAGGCCATTACTAGCTTCTTTATCACTGTCCATCCCCATTAAAACAGACAGCAAGTTAGTCGCTTTATGCAAATCACTCTCTACAGAAATGGCATAGTTCTTTTCACCTTCCAATGTTTGGTAGCGCTCTTTACCCTGATCGACAATGCGCATTTGAGTGCGAAACTCAGCGGCAGTTGTCGGTAACGTGCCTAAAAAATCAGAGAGTGACAGATTAGCATTAGCCTGCGCACTACCAATCGTAATGCCCCCCAAAGTCAGATTTATGGTTTCACCAGGCAGATAGTTGAAGTTTCCGTTTTTATCCAACACACCTGACTGGCTATCCGTTGTATAAGCAGCTCCACTCAAGCCATTTACGCTGCCTGTCTGGACACCTCCAGAACTGCCGCCATTTGGATCAGGAGTGCCACCGCCGCCGCTGGATCCCCCACCACAACCAACCAGCGCAAACATCAAACATGACAGACTAACTAACCATTTACCTTTCATCTTATTTACTCCCACGAATACTAAAGAGACAGCAGCTCAAGCCTCAAAAAGGTTCAATTTTCGATATGTGGGTAGCGTACCAAGCGGGAAACCAGAACATGCCAGGACCTGTTTCCCTCAAGTGCCATAAAGGCATCCAATCCTGCCACCTGAGAAATTTGAGTCGCAGCAAGGGATAAAACCTTAAATCGGAGTTCGGCTGGATCGAGACAGACTCTTTTTTTGGTATTTTCTGGAAAATAGCTGTGACGAGGACATACAGCTCCAGGTTCGAGCTAGAGAGGTTTATTTTGAAGAAAGATAGTATTGGTCAGTATCATGTAAAGACTCCATTGAAAGTTGCCATTCTTCTATTCCACGACATTCAATTACTTGATGTATCTGGTCCTGCCGAGGTTCTATCTGTTGCCAATGCTATAGCCGGAAACCAGCTATTTGAGCTGCATTACCTGACCACTGACGGTAACACTAAAGTGAGGACATCAGCAGGGGTAAGCCTACAGGGAGTTCCTTTCAGTAGTCTTCCAAACGATATGAAGTTCGACTTACTGATTGTGCCGGGGTCTCATCCTATACACATTGGGCGCCAATCCAATGACCACGACTTTATTCACTTGCTTGAAACTTTGGTAGCCAGGTCTTCCGTCAAAGCCTCTGTTTGTACCGGCTGTTTCTTCTTGGCAAAAATTGGTTTTCTTTCTGGCCGTAAGGTTACAACTCATTGGGATGCTCTTGAAACACTCAAAGTTTCTTGCCCTGAAGCCTTGATTCAAAATAATGTGTTGTATGTAGAAGACGATGATTTATGGAGCTCCGCCGGAATATTATCTGGAGTAGATATGATGCTCTCCTATTTAGTAAAACATGTTGGCAAAAACTTAGCTTTGGCAGTGGCTCGCACCTTAGTGGTGTACTTAGTGAGGGAAGGCGGTCAAACACAGTTTTCGTCGCCAATGAGCTTTCAAACTAAAGCCAGTGAAGGCAGTATGGTTACACTAATTGCTTGGCTGGAGAGCAACCTTCACTTGCAACTAACCATGGAGCAGATGGCAAAAGCAACAAATACGTCTCTCAGAAACCTAAATCGTAAATGCAAGCAGTCCTTCAACCTGACGCCCGGTCAATTGTTATTGGAGCTACGCCTAGAGCGATCAAGAAAAGTGCTGGAACTGCGGAAACAACAGATAAAAACTATTGCTATCGAATGTGGGTTCAAACAAACAGGGGGATTCTCAAAAGCTTTCAGAAAGCGATATGGAATATCCCCCAGCGAATATCGAGAACGGTTTCTGTTAGAGTAAAAACTTGGTAGAAGCGTTAGTTAATTTTATCAACCAAGGCCACAGCCAGTTCCTGACCTAACATCTTAGCGACATTACGAGCAGCCTTCTGACGAGCAACGTCTTCAAGTCCGGAAACACCTTTCGCTTGCTTACTGAACGAGCTTAATGCCCGACCTGCACCGTCACGAATGGTCACCCGGCTATCGGCAAACACGTAGAAGCTGCCACGTTGTTCTTTGCCGGTCAGAACGGCATTCACTTCGAACACCAGATCCGCACCTGAATCTGCAACACGCAGGCCCTGGTCGGTTAAGGCTTCGATAATGCCGCCACCAATTTCCTGCGCACCAGAGTCCTGCAGGCTGATGGTCACTTCCAGCTGGTCGATCAGAGTGTTTATACGATCCTGTAACGCTACCAGGTCTGAATCCAGACGAGGCTTGCGACGATCCATACTCACCAGCGCCAGGCGCTCACCGATACGATCACGCTTGGCAAACAAGGTCAGTGCCGGTAACAGCGGCTGCAGTTGTTGCAGGCGATTGCCCTGGGGCTGTTTGGCCGCAATCTGTTGCAGCTGATCGTCCACTTCCAGCAGGTCACGACGCAAACGCGCAGCTGCCTTGGGACGATCCAGCTCAGCTAATGCATAAGCGTACTTACCATCGATGTGAGTTTTAACAATCTGAGCTTCATCCAGCTCAACCGGAGGAACCTGACTGCGCACGTGATTACGAATCACTTTTTGTACTTCGCTTTCACGGTTGGTGCCGCTGCGTTCCGTGATATCAGAACTGAAGTCACCCGACACGGTGACCTTCAGCTGACTCACCAGATCAACACGGGCCAATTCACCCGCGCGCTTCAATGCCTCGGTTTTGTTGCCATACACTTCTATCGAGCCAACACCATAAGCCATACCCGGCATTTCCGGGGTATTGGTCAACCAGGAAGGTGAACCGCTCTGGCTTGTGCGGTTCGCGGCATCGGCCGATTGAGGTTTGCTGTTTTGTGGCATACAGGCAACGGTGGCACTGGTAGCAATCGCCAGTACCAATGTTTTCTGCAACGCATTTTTCAGCAACGCCCCGTTACGCAACAGAGGTTTAGTCATCGTCTGTTATTCCTTATGCTGGAGCGAACTTAGAAACCGAAAGAAGATTTTTCCTGCAGTTTCTGGATCTTCTTCTGACCATTCCATACTTCGCGGTTCGATTCCATATCGATCAGTTTCATATCGACCTGGTAGAAGGTCACACGATCATCACCAACCTGATCAACAATGGAGTTCACAGAACCAGACAGAGCGAAATCCGCTGCGTTTTCCTGGCCCTGCGCTTTGGCGTTTTTAGAGTTCAGTTCCTGATCGCGACGCTCTTCACGAATCGCTTCACGCTCTTCACCACCGGCAACGAAGTCGGCACGACCAGAACGGATAATGGCGCGCTTGATATCGTTGGTGAAGGTATCAATGGCGATGTGCTCGTGAGATTTGTTACGGATACGGGAGATAATGACGGTTGGACGACGGCTGTTGTCCATTTCGAAATCACGTGCCCACGGGAAAGACAGCATGTCTTCGATCATTTCGTTGGCAACCAGCTCAGAGTCTTTGGCGTTCCAGCGATCAGACAGCGCAACTTCTTCGCTGGCAGAAATACGTGACACCTTAGTGGCACAGCCTGCGGACAGCAGAACGGAAGCGCCTAACAAGGTAGCCGCGGTTACTTTAGCAATGGCAGACAGAGTAGTGGCTTGTTTCAGCATAATTTCGTTCCTTTTTATGCGTTAGCTTTTTAGGTATTTGGATAATAGTTTAGTTGCCGGTCTGAACCAGACTTTTTACTGCGCTGGATGGCGCTCCGGCAACGGGTGCCAGAGAGCGTACCTGCCAGAGATGAATCTCACCTGACTTCAGATCAATATTTTTCTGTTCACGATGGTGCAAGCCATATTCCAGCGTTGAATCCAGGGTCAGCTGGTGCTGGCCAGGTTCCAGTGCCACACGACGAATGCGCACATCGCTTGGTAACAGTAACCAGTTACGGGTTTCAGCGGCATCGGTCAGTTGGGCGGTTAATTTACCCACAGTGGCTAATAAGCCGCCGTATTGGCCACCAACGTCGCCAACTTTCGCAGCCGTGAGTGCCTTTAATGCCGAACGGGCCAGCGCCATCTGGATATCAAAACCGGAGTTGACGATTTGCTCCTGCAGACCCATTTGTGCCGGGTTGGAAGACTTAATCAGGTCGTAGCTTTTATCGCCAACCATCAGCTCAGTGTCACCCATCTTTTTGATCGGATCGTAATAAGGAATGGTGATACGCATGGAGTTGCCAATTGCCTGGATCAGACCCAGATCTTCAGCGGTGTTCCACAGCGGACCCAAGGTTACTGTTTTGGTGAAGCTGTTAAAGACAAAGCCCACTTCGGTTGCGTCCAGATAGTTGGCAACCGCATCAAGGATGCCTTTGTCGGCGTACAACACATAGAACCAGGCCAATTGAGCGTTATCGTTCTGGAATAGGTACGGGCGAATTTCCAGCGCCTGCAGCGTTGGATTAACCGACAACTCAAGGTTCATTTCTTTGCGCTGTGGCGCCAGACCTTTGTCTTCAATCACAATCAGCTGAGCGGTGTTGTCCCATTTATCCAGCTCGGCACGCTGCTTTTTGCTCAGCTTACGTTTCGCCAGACGACGGGCATCATTTTTATCGCCCATCTTGCGCATCATGCGTACGACGTCGAACCAGGCCTGGGACGTCATATCTTTATCCAGACGGAATTGTTTAACAAAACCGTCTTCGTAGGACTTCGCCGCTTTCTGATAGCTGATTCGGGCGTCATCGTATTCGCCGTTCATTTCAAAGCTGATACCGGTGAGATAATGCGCCATAGCATCATCACGGTACTCCAGCTGATCCATATCGATCAGATTGCCCTGCAGCTTCTCGAAGATCTTCAGCAATTGAGTGAAGGTTTGCTGATCTTTATCTTTCTGCTCAGCGTAGGTGCCTTTACGGCTGTTGAGGTCGTTCAGGCGGATAATCAGGCGACGCGACTCAATACGGGCACCATCTAATGCATCCAGTCGCTCATTACGGGTAGCTGCGATTTGTGCCAGACCGAAGTAGTTCATCGCCTTGTAGTAGTTGATAAACATCTTCTCGAAATCAGCACCGCCATACGGGCCCTGACGTGGATTCGACATCATTACCGCCAGTGAACTGGTGATACTGGTGGTCTCTAAGTTTTCAGCAATGCGCTCTGCTTTATCCAGCAATTGATTACTGGCGGCATAATCGCCCTGCAGATGTTTAACCACACCCAGCTCCAGGTGGTACAACAAAGCATCGTTACCAACGGGTTTTAACGCCTGTTTAAATGAGGCTTCAGAACCAACCAGATCACCTTGCTGAACCTGGGTGATGGCCTGATTGACGCCTGCGCCATAAGTGGCACAACCAGAAATAACTGCCGCACATGCACCAGAAATGGCAGCGCGTACCAGAGCAGAACGCTGTGGTCGTTTCATGCTGAATAAGCTCCTTGCTTTGCTGGCTGCTCCAATGCCTCCAGCTGATATTCGAATGACGAGCTAGTGTAGCCAGCGATTTTACATTTGACTATTAACAAAACGCACACACATTGATGCAGCGTTCACAAAAACACAGTACGGCGCCAGATACAGCGAGTAAATCCGCGTTTATTGCAGCTTTTGACTATTTCCGGAGCAATAAAAAACCCGCTCTGGCGAACCAGAGCGGGTTTTACATTTAGCAGAAAACTAACGCTTACTTGTTTTTCGCACGCTTACGTTCGTTCTCTTTTAACAGCTTCTTACGCAGACGGATGCTTTCTGGTGTTACTTCTACCAGCTCATCATCTTCGATGAATTCCAGAGCCTGTTCCAGCGTATGGCGTACTGGCGGAGTCAGGTTGATCGCTTCATCGGTACCCGACGCACGAACGTTGGTCAGCTGCTTGGCCTTAGTAGGGTTAACCACCAGGTCGTTATCACGGCTGTGCAGACCAACAATCATGCCTTCGTATACTTCAACCGCTGGCTCAACGAACAGACGACCACGATCCTGCAGAGTGAACAAGGCGTAACCCAGTACCTTACCGGCAATCATGGAAACCAGTACGCCGTTGTGACGGGTAGAACCCAGAGACGCCTGAACCGGGCCATAGTGATCGAATACGTTGGTCAGAATACCGGAGCCGGAAGTCATGGTCATAAACTGGTTACGGAAACCAATCAGGCCACGGGCTGGCATAATGAATTCAAGACGAGTACGGCCTTTGCCATCCGGAACCATGTTGGTCATTTCCGCACGACGGTTACCCATCTCTTCCATTACCGAACCCTGGTGCTCATCTTCGATGTCGATAACCACTTGTTCGTATGGCTCTTGCAGCTCGCCGTCCACTTCTTTCTGAACAACTTCCGGCTTACCAATCGCCATCTCGAAACCTTCACGACGCATGGTTTCGATCAGTACCGACAGGTGTAATTCACCACGACCAGATACTTTGAATTTTTCAGGAGAGTCACCTGGCTCAACACGTAAAGCAACGTTGTGGATCAGTTCCTGATCCAGACGGTCTTTGATGTTACGCGAAGTCACGTATTTACCTTCTTTACCAGCGAACGGCGAATCGTTCACCTGGAAGGTCATGGATACGGTTGGCTCATCAACGCTCAGCGGAGGCAAAGCTTCAACATTGTTTGGCTCACACAAGGTGTCGGAGATGTTCAGACCGTCGATACCGGAAATACATACGATGTCACCGGCTGCTGCTTCTTCAACATCCACACGGTTCAGACCGTGGAAACCTTTCACTTGCTGGATACGGCCTTTACGGGTGTTACCTTCAGCAGTGATCAGCTGGATATCGGTACCTGGCTTCAGCTTACCGCGGGTGATACGGCCAACACCGATTACACCAACGAAGCTATCGTAATCCAGTGCCGAAACCTGCATCTGGAACGGGCCGTCCAGCTCAACTTTTGGTGCTTCAACGTGATCAACAATCATCTGGAACAGCGGCGACATGTCGTCAGCCATATTCTCTGGATCGTCACCGGCAATACCGTTCAGAGCGGACGCGTAGATAACCGGGAAGTCCAGCTGCTCTTCGGTAGCACCTAAACGGTCGAACAGGTCGAAGATTTCATCCATTACCCAATCAGGACGTGCGCCCGGACGGTCGATTTTGTTGATTACAACGATTGGACGCAGACCACGCTCGAATGCTTTCTGAGTTACGAAACGAGTCTGAGGCATTGGGCCGTCAACCGCGTCTACTAACAGACACACGGAATCAACCATCGACATAACACGCTCTACTTCACCACCGAAGTCGGCGTGTCCAGGGGTGTCTACGATGTTAATGCGGTAGTCGTTCCATTTAATGGCGGTGTTTTTCGCCAGAATGGTAATACCACGCTCTTTTTCCTGGTCGTTGGAGTCCATCACACG
This sequence comes from Bacterioplanoides sp., assembly GCF_965219715.1. Classification (GTDB taxonomy): domain Bacteria; phylum Pseudomonadota; class Gammaproteobacteria; order Pseudomonadales; family Oceanobacteraceae; genus Bacterioplanoides. Next base: position 3,115,166 of record NZ_OZ244785.1, on the reverse strand, counting down.
TTCGCCGCCCTGGTTACGATCCAGAGTTCCGGATTGCTCCAGCAGCTTATCAACCAGGGTCGTTTTACCATGGTCAACGTGGGCGATGATGGCGATATTTCTTAAGTTATCGATCACAGCAGTAGCCTTTCTTAAAGTGAGGGCGTTGCTGCAAACCTGGGTCCTGAATAACAGGACGCATCAACACCATAAAAAAATGAGGCGCGATTATACCTGAGTTCAGGCTGCTGCGGCATATCAATTTTATGTCTGCCAATTAGTGTTTTTTCGTATACGTAATCCCCTATGTGAACCTATAATGTGCAGGCTTTTATGGAATACCGCAGGCCTCACCGCGTTTTTGCATTGTTTTGGTGCATTATATTTTGGCTATGTGTTTTTTTGGTGCATCCCTGACCACTTATCAGACTGAAGGCCCGGATTTTGTGCGGCTTCCAGCGTGTTAATGAGTGGCACACTAATTGCTAAAGGGTATTCATCTAAGTTTTAGCACAACAGCCGAGGTGAGAGCCTCGTATCAAATTGAACCAGCATCTGGAGATAATAAGATGTCAGAGAACACTCTGAATTTGATCAAAGAAAACGATGTACGCTGGGTTGACCTGCGTTTCACCGATACCAAAGGTAAAGAGCAGCACGTTTCTATCCCAGCTCGTTACGTAGACGAAGATTTCTTCGAAACTGGCCAGATGTTTGATGGTTCTTCCATCGCTGGTTGGAAAGGTATTAACGAATCCGACATGATCCTGCTGCCAGACGACAGCACTCCTTTCCTGGATCCGTTCACTGAAGACGCTACTCTGGTTCTGCGTTGTGACATCATCGAGCCAGCGACTATGCAAGGCTACGAGCGTGATCCACGTTCTGTTGCTAAGCGCGCTGAAGCTTACCTGCAGTCTACCGGTCTGGGCGACACTGCTTTCTTCGGTCCTGAGCCAGAATTCTTCATCTTTGATGATGTTCGTTGGGGCGCGGACATGTCTGGTTGTTTCTACAAGATCAACTCTGACGAAGCTGCATGGAACACTGAAGCAGTAATGGAAGGCGGCAACCTGGGTCACCGTCCAGGCGTTAAAGGCGGTTACTTCCCGGTTCCTCCTGTAGATAGCTCTCACGACATCCGTGCGGCTATGTGTAATACCATGGAAGCAATTGGTCTGGACGTTGAAGTTCACCACCACGAAGTTGCTACCGCTAACCAGAACGAAATCGGCGTTAAGTTCAACACTCTGGTTAAGAAAGCTGACGAAGTTCAGATGCTGAAATACGTTGTTCACAACGTTGCTGCTGCTTACGGCAAGTCTGCTACCTTCATGCCTAAGCCAGTTGTTGGTGATAACGGTTCTGGTATGCACGTTCACACTTCTTTCTGGAAAGACGGCGAAAACCAATTCGCTGGTGACGGCTATGCTGGCCTGAGCGAAACTGCTCTGTACTACATCGGTGGTATCATCAAGCACGCTAAAGCGCTGAATGCTTTCACCAACCCGTCTACTAACTCTTACAAGCGTCTGATCCCTGGCTTCGAAGCTCCGGTAATGCTGGCATACTCTGCTCGTAACCGTTCTGCTTCTATCCGTATCCCATACGTTGCAAGCCCTAAAGGCAAGCGTATTGAAGCTCGCTTCCCTGATCCAACTGCAAACCCATACCTGGCATTCGCAGCTATCCTGATGGCTGGCCTGGACGGCGTTCAGAACAAGATCCACCCTGGTGATGCTGCTGACAAAGACCTGTACGACCTGCCAGCTGAAGAAGCTGCTGCAATTCCACAGGTTGCTGGTAGCCTGCGTGAAGCTCTGGAATGCCTGGCGGCAGACTCTGACTTCCTGACTCAGGGCGACGTGTTCACTAAAGACATGATCGAAGCTTACATCGACCTGAAAATGGAAGATGTATACCGCGTTGAGCACACGACTCACCCGGAAGAGTTCGACATGTACTACAGCGTTTAATCTTCGGATTAAATCTGTATCGAAAGAGGGTCGCTTTGGCGGCCCTTTTTTTGTGGCTGATTGATAGAGATCCGGCTTCGTATGTGCACGGTGAGCACACCCATCAAGTCAGCCCGGAAGAATTCGACATGTACTACAGCGATTAATCTTCGGATTATCGAGTACAAAAAAAGGCCGCTTTATGCGGCCTTTTTTGTGGCTCGAACACAACCGCACCACTATGGTGCATATAAATGAGATGTTTTTTCAGTCACCGCATCAGTGATACATCCCTGTATCTTGATGCTACCGCGACGTCCGATCGCTGCTTTGAAAAAACATCTCACTTATATCCACCTTAAAACAAAAACCGCCTTCTGTTTCCAGTAAGGCGGTTTCTGATTTTGCGGCTTTAAACGAAGGGCGTTAGCGTCGTCGATCTTCCCGGATAGCACTCATTACACCTTCCGTTGCCGGGCGCACGTCGCGCCACAGTAAAAAGGCTTCAGCTGCCTGTTCGACCAACATACCCAGACCATCAATGGCTTTAGCCGCACCAAGATCCAGCGCCCACTGGTTAAATACCGTGGTCTCAGCGCCATACATCATGTCGTAGCTGACGGTATCAGGGGTGATACAAGTCGCGGGAACCGGGGGCAGTTCTCCCGCCAGGCTGGCAGAGGTGCCGTTAATAATCAGATCGAACTGACCCGCAACCTCAGCAAAACCAGACACTGTGATATCGCCCAGATCGGCAAAGTCATTTGCCAGTGCTTCGGCTTTACTGACGGTACGATTAGCCAGAGTGACACTGGCGGGCTTTTGCTCCAATAATGGTTGCAGAATGCCACGTACTGCACCACCAGCACCGAGAATCAACACACGCTTACCTTCGATAGTAACGCCCTGATTCACCATAATGTCGCGCACCATACCAACACCATCGGTGTTGTCGGCCAGCACGGTACCGTCTTCCAGCTTTTGTAGGGTGTTTACCGCTTCAGCACGCTGAGCACGAGCCGTAAACTTATCGGCATAACGCCAGGCATCTTCTTTGAATGGCACTGTGATGTTCAGGCCTTTGCCACCACGACGAAAGAAGTCATCAACGGCAGTGTCGAAACCATCCAAAGGCACCAGAATAGCTGAATACAGCATATTTTGGTCGGTGATTTTGGCGAACGCTGTATGTATCTGAGGCGATTTACTATGGCCAATCGGATTGCCCATTACCGCGTACAAATCGGTCATTGTTGTCCTCTACGTTGTTACGGCTGATGCTTGTTGCAACTATTATTTATCACACCCAATCTTTGTGGGGCAGAAACTCGTCGTACAGACGAGCTTCCGGGCTGCCCGGCTCTGGCTGCCAGTCATAATCCCAGTGCACAACCGGAGGCAGCGACATCAGAATCGATTCCGTACGACCACCGGTTTGCAGACCAAAGATGGTGCCGCGATCAAACACCAGGTTAAATTCTACATAGCGACCGCGACGATAAAGCTGGAACTTACGCTCACGCTCGCCGAATGATTCGTCTTTGCGCTTAGCGACAATCGGGACATAGGCATCGATGTAGCCGTCACCCACGGCTTTCATAAAGGCGAAGCTCTTTTCAAAGTTAAGCTCGCCATCCCATTCATTCATATCATCGAAGAACAGGCCACCCACCCCACGGGTTTCGTTACGGTGCTTGAGGAAAAAGTATTCGTCACACCATTTCTTGTACTTTGGAAACGCCTCAGCGCCGAAAGGTTCACATAAATCTTTCGCAGTCTGGTGCCAGTGGACCACGTCTTCTTCGTAGGGATAGAACGGCGTCAAATCAAAGCCGCCTCCCATCCACCAGACCGGCTCTTCACCTTCTTTCTCTGCGATAAACAGCCGTACGTTGGCGTGTGATGTTGGTACATAGGGATTTTTCGGGTGAATCACCAGTGAAACACCCAATGCCTGAAAGCTGCGGCCCGCTAATTCCGGACGACTGGCAGTCGCGGATGCCGGCAATTGTGGTCCTTTCACATGGGAGAAGTTCACTCCGCCTTTTTCGATCACCGCACCATCAGCAATCACACGTGTGCGACCACCACCCGTCAGTGCCAGAGAGCTGTCGTTCGGATCGCGATCCCAGGCATCTTCAACAAACTGTGCCTGACCATCCTGCGCTTCTAACGCGGCACAAATCCGATCCTGCAGATCCAGTAAATACGCTTTTACCGCTGCTACATCCACGGTGCTGGTATGACTCATAAAAATTCCTTATCGCAGTCGCTGGCCATCCAGCGTACGGATTTCTGAAGGTTGTTTCTGACCGCCAAGGTTGCCCGGCAAGATAAAGTCGACCACTTGTTTACCACCAAAGGTTTTGATGGTCGCTGGCTTAAAGTATTGGCGCAGCTGCACCATAGAGCGGGCAGGCTCACGCCCGGCCGGGTTGGCCGAGGTAGACACCAGAGGTCCGGCTTTTTCACACAAAGCTCGTACCATAGGGTGAGCACTGATACGTACCGCCAGCGTCGGCTGATCATTGCGGGTCTCTCCCCGCAACAAAGGAGATACCGACTCGTCGCATGGCAGAACCCAGGTTACTGGCCCCGGCCAGGTGGCATCCACCAATTTGAAATCATCGCCGGATAACGGCAACAGATAGTCGTCGAGCTGATCCAAAGATGCCGCAACCACCAGCATACCTTTCTGCCATGGCCGCTTCTTAATATCGAGAATGCGCTGAATCGCTTCATCATTGGTCGGATCGCAGCCTAAGCCCCAAACCGCCTCGGTCGGGTAGGCAATAACACCGCCCTGCTCGACGCAGCGACGCGCTTGTTCTAAGTGCCAGGGATTCATATCGTATCTGCTATCAGGTTAAAAACTGCACGGGGTTCAGTACAAAGGCGGAACACTACCGTAAGGCTTTGGCAGCGACAAGCGCAGGAGTGAAAGGAAGCGTGATTGGCAGCGACAAAAGCGCTATTTCAGTCGTTGATAACCGCCCGGTGCCTGGGCAATCCAGCCGGCCAGTTCGAGCTCCATCAACGCCGGTAATAACTCCGCCATTGGCAGGTCGCTGCGAATCGCAATGACATCAGCACTGGTCGCTTCAAAATCAATATGGGTAACCAGATCCGGGGCAGGTTCCGCAGGCTCAACCGGAACCTCAGCAATCGGTTGGGGTTGCTCAACGGCCGCAGTTGCCTGGGCGATAATACGCGGTTGTTTTTCCGGGATGGGCAGCTCATCAAACTGAAGCTGGGCCTGCTCACTGACACTTGTTGCCGTCAGTCCCAGTTCCTGCAGGATATCCTGAGTATTCTGAACCAGATAGGCCCCTTCACGGATCAGCTGATGGCAGCCGTGACTTGTCGGATTCGTTACCAGCCCGGGTAGGGCAAAGACCTCACGCCCCTGCTCTGCCGCCTGACGTGCGGTAATCAGCGAGCCACTCTTAATCGCAGCTTCTACCACCACAGTCCCGAGACTCAGGCCACTGATGATGCGATTACGCGATGGAAAGTGTCGCGATTGAGGTTCGGTGCCCGGCATAAATTCAGACAACAGCAAACCGTCCTGCATAATCATTTGCGCCAGTCCAAGGTGACGCTGTGGATAAATCACATCCGGGCCACTGCCCATCACGGCAATGGTGCTGCCACCTCCGTGAATCGCGCCCTGATGCACATGACCATCCACACCAATCGCCAGACCACTGACCACAGTCACGCCGGCTGCGGACAGTTCAGAAGCCGTTTTTTCCGCCCACTGGGCGCCATACTGACTTGGTTTACGACTGCCAACCATGGCTACCATCGGCTTTTTCAGACAGTCGATATTGCCGTGATAATAGAGAATCGTGGGGGCATCACGCAGAACAGCCAATGCCTGTGGATAAGGCTCAACACCGGCGAGCAATACGCCATAACCGTTAAACCGGCACCAGGCCTGGAGTTTGTCAAAACCGTTTAATAAGGAACTGTCGGAATGCCAGCGCTCGGCGGCTTCGGGTTTTAACCCCATAGAAACCAGCTGCTGCGGACTGCAGCTCAGCAGGTCGTTCGGATGAGACAGTTGCTGACGGATATCACCTATGGTGACGCTGCCAACACCTGGCAGCTTGGTGAGCTTCCACCAGGCTTTTACCAGCTCTTCCCTGAGCATCATAAGCGTCTCCTGTTACGGAGTGACGAAGTGGTCACCCACCCGTAATGGACTGGTTGCACGCATAACTAACGCGTACGACAACTTATCAAACGTCCGGAACACCATCAATGTACCGGCACGTGTATTCGGTAAACGTACGTCTTCGCCTGCAATACGGTCGTAAACGATAGCCCCGGCTTTCTCGATCACCAGCACAGAGCCCGGCTCCAACTTGTCACGATCACCACGGTTCAGCACCACCACGTCGTATTGACCAACCTGGGTCACACCACCCGATACCGCCAGTACCTGGCCTTCAACATCGATGGATGGTGGCTTAGGGTAATAACGGGCAATCAATTCGCGATCTTCAGTGGCTAACAGGCGATCACCCACCGATACCTGCTGGTTGGTACGATCCAGTGTCATGGTTGCGATATCACCATCAACCGCATCAACCCGACCTAAACCAATGTCCAGCGCTTCTGCACCAAGCACTTCGCCATTTTTAGGATCGACATAAACCTGACCCTGACGGAATACACCATAAGCGGCTTCGGCTTCAGAGAAATCACCACGGGCATAGACGGTTTCACCGGCGCCCATCAGGATATGGCCATTTGATCCGGAAATCACACGCGGCGCTTTGGATAACTCATCCGGTTGAACAACACGGTGGTCACGCAGGAAGCCACGAATTGCATCCAGAGGAATTGCCGGAATTGCCGATTCAATCGATTCTATCCGTGCGGTTGGCTGCATTTTTACCAGACCAGGGGATAATTTAACGGTACGGCTGGCCATGCCACGCTTAATAACCGTTGCCTTGGTTTCACCATTAATGGTGACCAGGCCGATTTCGTCGCCCGGAAAAATCAGGTGTGGGTTCTTAATCTGGTTATTCTGGAACCAGATTTCAGGCCACTGCCAAGCATCGTCAGCATAACGCTCTGCGATGCTCCATAAGGTATCACCTTCTTCTACAACATAACGCTTGGGAGCATCAGGCTTTACATCAATTGCCGCGGCGGTTGCAGAAACCGTCACTAAACCGGCAAGGAGAAAGCGTTTGAAGGTTTTGCTCATCCTCTATTCCCTTTATTATTAGTCTTTGGCGACTTGTGCAGTTCACTGTCCGCAGTGTAGCAAGTGAACGCCGTTGTTATCTATAAGCAGTTTCTATAACCCGTTAATAACCGCAGTGGCTTTTTAAGTACAGATTCTTTATGGCATTACTTCCAATTCTTGAATTCCCGGATCAACGTTTACGCACAGTGGCAAAGCCAGTGGCGCAAGTGGATGACTGTATTCGCACCATCGTCGACGATATGTTCGAAACCATGTATGACGCGCCGGGGATCGGACTGGCGGCAACTCAGGTCGATATCCACGAACGCATCATCACCATTGATGTGTCCGAAGATAAAAGCGAGCCGCTGGTATTTATCAACCCGGAAATCACCGTTTTAGAAGGTGATCCGGAAACCATGCAGGAAGGTTGTCTGTCGGTACCGGGCTTCTATGAAGAAGTAACCCGCATCGAACACTGCCTGGTGAAAGCACTGGACCGCGACGGTAATCAGTTCGAACTGGAATGTACTGGCCTGCTGGCAGTATGTATTCAGCACGAAGTGGATCACCTTGAAGGCAAGTTAATGGTTGATTACGTTTCGCCACTTAAGCGCAAGCGCATCAAAGACAAGCTCGATAAAAAACATAAGCTTGAAGCGCGCCGCAAATAAATCATCCAGCGATAGCCAGAGAAACTCATGCCTTTAAAAATTGTATTTGCCGGTACGCCGGATTTTGCTGCGCTTCACCTGAGCTCGCTGATTGATAGCGAACACGAGGTGATCGCCGTTTACAGCCAGCCTGACCGTCCAGCTGGCCGTGGCAAGAAACTGCAACCCAGTCCGGTAAAACAGGTCGCTCTGGAGCACAACATCGATGTGTACCAGCCGGTCAATTTCAAAGACCCTGCCGATGTGGCACAGCTGGAAGCACTGAACGCCGACGTTATGATTGTGGTCGCCTACGGTTTGTTATTGCCTCAGTCGGTACTGGATGCACCCAAGCACGGTTGTCTGAATGTGCATGCCTCGCTGTTACCACGCTGGCGTGGCGCCGCTCCGATTCAGCGTTGTATCGAAGCTGGCGACAAAATGACCGGCATCACCATCATGCAGATGGATGCAGGCCTGGATACCGGCGACATGCTGCATAAGATCACCACTGGCATCACACTCGACGATACCGGTGGCAGCCTGCATGACCGCCTTGCAGCCATTGGCCCACAATCGTTACTGGCAACACTGGCACAACTTGAAGCCGGTGAGTTACAGCCAGAAAAACAAAACGACGCTCAGGCCAATTACGCTCACAAATTAAAGAAAGAAGAAGCCCTGCTCGACTGGTCGCAGAATGCCGACGACCTGGCTTTGCGGGTACGCGCCTTTAATCCGTTCCCTGTGGCCTTCACCCTGCTTGGCAACGACCGAATCCGGGTACTCAAAGCAACGGCACTTGAGAAAGTCACTCAGCTACAGCCAGGCACCATTGCCCAGGTTTCAGCCGACGGCATCGAAGTCGCTTGTGCTGAAGGGGTTTTACGTCTGGAACAGATCCAACTGGCGGGCAAAAAAGCCATGATGGTCGCCGATGTGATAAACGGTCAACCAAACTTATTTCAGGCCAACTACGTGCTGGCGTCTGAACTGTGAGCAGTTTGTACGGCAAGGCCTCAAACAGTCAGATTTCCGCACGTTATGCCGCCACCCAGGCGGTATACCAGGTGATGCAGGGGCAGTCGCTAAACCAAGCGTTGCCACCGCTGGAAGAGCGGGTCAACGACGAAGACCGTGGTTTCCTGCGCGATATGGCGCTGGGCAGCTGCCGCTATTTCCAGCGCCTGAATGCCATCACCAAAATGCTGTTAAAAACCCCTTTTGGTGACGAAGATCAGGACCTTCAGGCGTTGATGATTGTTGGTTTGTACCAGCTGGAAGTGCAGAAAAAAGCGCCCCATGCTGCGGTTCATGCCACGGTGGATGTCTGTGAAGAGATGGGCAAAGGCTACGCCAAATCGGTGGTGAATGCCTGCCTGCGACGCTACGGACGTGAGTACGAAGAACTGACCGCTCCTCTGGAAAATAACCCGGTAACGGCCAGCAGCCATCCTAAATGGCTGATGAAAATGATGCAGAAAGCCTGGCCAGATGACTGGCAGCAGGTATTCGAACAAAACAATCAACGCCCACCGCTATGCCTGCGAGTGAACCAGCGCCACGGCAGCCGCGAAGCGTATCTGGAGAGACTGCAGCAAGCAGGTATTGAAGCCCGCGCCGCTGAATTTGCGCCATTCGCAATTTATTTAGCGCAACCCTGCGATGTTACGCAGTTGCCAGGATTCGATGACGGTGACATCAGCGTTCAGGATGAAGCCGCGCAGCTGGCATCGCTGATTCTGGCGCCTCAAGCGAATGAGGTGATTCTTGATGCCTGTGCTGCCCCCGGCGGTAAGACATGCGCCTTATTGGAAGCCGCAGACTGCGATGTCACCGCCTTAGACCTGGAAGCATCACGACTGGAACGGGTCGAAGAAAATCTGGAACGTCTCGGGTTGTCGGCCGGTGTTGTTTGCGCCGATATGGCTGCGACCGATGACTGGTGGGAAGGCGAGCAGTTCGACGCCATTCTGCTGGATGCGCCCTGCTCAGCAACCGGCGTAATCCGCCGCCACCCGGATATCAAATTATTACGTCGCCGTGATGATATTGAGCAACTGGCCGAGGTACAGCAAACCCTGCTGAACACTGCCTGGGATTTGCTAAAACCCGGTGGCCGCCTTTTATATGCCACCTGCTCGGTACTACCGCGGGAAAACAACGATCAGGTTGAGCGCTTTATCGCAGCTAAGCTTGAGGCAGGACAGGATATTTCCCACCAGCCACTGGAGAATGTCTTGTCAGCTATGGACAATCTTCCGGGAGTCGCCTGTAATGCCGGGCGTCAGCTGTTCCCACAAGAGAATGGCCATGATGGTTTCTTTTATGCCTTATTGGTGAAGGGTAACTAAACCTTGAAGATTATTATCTTAGGCGCAGGCCAGGTTGGTGGCACATTGGCTGAAAACCTGGCCAACGAACAAAACGATATTACGGTAATCGATACCGATGCGGCGCGACTGCGTGAGCTGCAGGACCGCATCGATATTAAAACCGTTTATGGCCGCGGCTCTTATCCTCAGATTCTGGCCGATGCCGGCGCTGACGATGCCGATATGCTGGTCGCGGTGACCAACTCTGACGAAACCAATATGGTTGCCTGTCAGATTGCTTATACCCTGTTTCGCACGCCTACCAAGATCTCGCGGATTCGTTCCGCAGCCTATCTGAAGCAACGCGACCTGTTTAATAACGACGCCTTCCCAATTGATGTTCTGATCTCTCCGGAGCAAGTGGTTACCAACTACATCAGCCGCTTACTGCAGTATCCCGGTGCCCTACAGGTGCTCGACTTCGCTAATCGCAAAGTTCAGCTGGTTGCGGTACGCGCCTATTACGGCGGCCCATTGGTTGGCCAGGATGTAAAAACTCTGAAGACTCACCTGCCCGAAACCAATGCCCGGGTGGCGGCAATTTTCCGCCGAGGTCAGGCGATTGAGCCAACCGGCTCAACCGTGGTGGAAGCCGATGACGAGGTGTTCTTCGTTGCCGCCAAACACCACATTAAAAAGGTGATGAGTGAACTGCGCCGGGCGGAAGATTCATACAAACGTATCGTGATCGCCGGTGGCGGTAATATCGGCTATCGATTGGCAAAACAGCTGGAAAAAGATTATCAGGTTAAGCTGATCGAATTTCACAAAGAGCGCGCCCACTTCCTCAGCGAAAATCTGAATCGCACCGTGGTACTGCTGGGCTCCGCCACCGACAAAAGCCTGCTGGAAGAGGAAAACATCGAGAACACCGATGTATTCTGCGCTCTGACCAACGACGACGAAACCAACATCATGTCATCGCTGCTGGCGAAGCGTTCCGGCGCCCGTAAAGTGATGACGCTGATTAATAAATCGGCCTACGTTGACCTGGTTCAGGGCGGCATGATTGATGTGGCCATTTCGCCACAACAAGCCACCATTGGTTCACTGCTGACCCACGTTCGCCGTGGTGATGTGGTTAACGTTCACTCCCTGCGTCGTGGTGCGGCCGAAGCCATTGAGGCCATCGCCCACGGTGACCAGAGTTCGTCAAAAGTGGTTGGTCGTCCGATTCACGATATTCCGCTACCGCCGGGAACCACCATTGGTGCCATTGTGCGCGGCGACGAAGTTATTATGGCAACCTCCAAACTGGTGGTGGAATCCGACGATCACGTCATCCTGTTCGTGATGGATAAACGCCATATCCCGGATGTTGAGCGCTTGTTCCAGGTTGGTTTAGGGTTCTTCTGATGCACTTTAACGTTATCGCCCGGGTGTTAGGCATCTTCCTGATGCTGTTCAGCCTGACGACCTTGCCACCGCTGCTGATTTCTATGTGGTACAGCGACGGCGCGACCCAGGCCTTTGCCATGGCGCTGCTACTGACCTTTGGTATTGGCTTTATGAGCTGGTTGCCGGTGCGTCATATTCGTCACGAGCTACGAACCCGTGACGGCTTCCTGATTACCGTGTTGTTCTGGCTGGTTCTGGCGATATCCGGAACCTTCCCGCTGATGCTGGCCGATAATCCCGGACTCAGCTTCACCGATGCTTTCTTTGAATCGCTGTCAGGCTGGACCACCACCGGTGCCACCATTATGACCGGCATTGATGATCTGCCGAAATCGATCCTGTGGTATCGCCAGCAACTGCAGTGGCTTGGCGGTATGGGAATTATCGTATTAGCGGTGGCGGTACTGCCGATGCTTGGCATTGGTGGCATGCAGCTGTTCCGGGCAGAAACTCCGGGGCCGTTAAAAGACTCCAAACTGACCCCACGAATTACCGAAACCGCCAAAGCGCTATGGTACATCTACCTGATGTTAACCATCGCCTGCGCTCTGGGTTACTGGCTGGCGGGCATGAGCTTGTTTGATGCCATTTGTCACAGCTTTGCTACCGTCGCCATCGGTGGTTTCTCCACCCACGATGCTTCGCTGGGTTATTTCGACAGCCCGGCTATTGAGATGATTGCGGTATTTTTTATGCTGGTGTCATCTCTCAATTTTGCGCTGCACTTCTACGCCTGGCGTAACCGCTCACTCGGCCATTTCTTTGCTGATTCCGAGCTGAAATTTTTCTTTATTATGATTGGTGGCGGCATACTGCTAACCGTGCCGGCGCTGTATCTGACCAATACTTATGGCTGGGAAGACTCGGTTCGTTACGGTGTGTTCGAGCTGGTGTCGGTCGCGACGACAACCGGCTTTGGCACCGCGGACTTCTCAGTGTGGCCGGTTTTCCTGCCGGTGCTGCTTTTTATGATGGCCTTTATTGGTGGCTGTGCCGGTTCGACCGGCGGCGGCATGAAGGTGATTCGGGTGCTGTTAATCTACAAGCAGGGCATTCGTGAAATTCTGCGACTGATTCACCCCAATGCCATTATTCCGGTAAAACTCGGCAATCAGCCGGTTGCCGAACGGGTACTGGAGGCGGTTTGGGGCTTCTTTGCGCTGTATGTCGGCACCTATATGGTGATGATGCTGGCATTGCTGGCAACCGGGCTGGATCACGTCACCGCCTTCTCTGCAGTGGGTGCCTGTCTGAACAACCTGGGACCGGGACTGGGTGATGTTTCCGCTCATTACGGCGATATCAGCGATGCAGCCAAATGGATCCTGTCTCTGACCATGCTGCTCGGGCGTCTGGAGATTTTCACTCTGCTTGTACTGATCAGTCCGGCATTCTGGCGCAGCTGATGTTCTGACAAGTGCAGATGCTTTGGCATCCAATAATCAAACATAAAAAAACCGGGCCATGCCCGGTTTTTTTATTAAGGCACATTGGCCTCAATGTATGGGTTTGGCATGCCTTCCGGCTGACGCTTAAAGCGTTTGTAGCTCCACTGGTATTGCTCCGGGCAAATCGCGATACATTCTGCGATCCCGCGGTTCATAGAGTTGGCCGACACCTCAACATCTTCGGAATACAGATCTTCGTCCGGTTTCACGAAGTAAATATCAAAGCCCCTGGCATCCGGCAGACGTTTAGCAAAAGCATACAGTGCCTTGGCGCCGGTTTTCTTCAGCATTTCATGGGGCAGTTTGGGCGTTAACGTTGGGTGACCCATAAAGTCAGCAAACACACCACTCTGAACGCGCGGCTCCTGATCCGGCAGAAATCCCACCATCTCACCGTTTTTCAGCGTCGTGAACAGGCCCATCACCCCAGCACGAGTGGTTGGTACCAGCTTACAGCCAATGGTCTCACGGCGGCTGACCATCCAATTGTTAAAGCTCGGTAATTTCGCCGGACGATACATAATAGTGATGTCGTGGCGGCGCTTAGCGCAGTAATTGTTAATGATTTCCCAATTACCCAGATGAGGCGCCAGCAACAACTTGCCACCGTCATACTGCATCAGCTCGTCGTACAATTCTTCGCCGTGAACGTCATTGATTAAGCCGGTGGTGATCTCCGGGTCGTAACCCCACATCGGCCCGGTCTCAGCCAGGGTTTTGCCACTTTCGACCAGACTGTCACGCAACAACGCCTCACGCTCAGCTTCACTTTTTTGTGGATAAACCAGCGACAGGTTTACCCGCGCCACTTCGCGGCTGCGGCTGCGGCGAGACATCAGATAACCACCAATACGCTGGCCCAATTTCTGCGCGGATACTAACGAGATTTTGCCCAGCAGTTTAATCAAACCAATCGCCAGGTAACCAAACAACGACTTCACAATTCACCTCGGTTTTATTGTTTGCACGCAGTTTACGGTCTGAAGTCCGTGGCGCAAGTTTATTCCGGCAACGACCACCCCGACTCACAACAGCTGTTCTTTAACCAGCGAAATATCAGTGCTTTGCTAAACTCAATGGACACAGCTCAGGTGGCCTATGATCAATCTGGAACAAACACTTAAATCCAAACGAATTCTCATCGTTGATGACCTGGTAGAAGCTCGTAGTGCACTGAAGAAGATGGCAACTCTTCTGGGTTGCGAGCATATCGATACAGCAACGGATGGCAGAGAAGCCTCCGAGTTATTGATGGAGCACGATTACGACATCGTGTTCTCAGACTATAACCTCGGCAAAGGCCGTGACGGGCAGCAGGTACTGGAGGAAGCGCGTTATTCCAACCGCCTGCGTGCGACCTCGCTATTTATTCTGGTTACCGGTGAGAATGCCGTGGATATGGTGATGGGCGCTCTGGAATACGAGCCGGATGCTTACATCACCAAGCCGTTTACCCTGAACATGTTGCGCGAACGCCTGACCCGGATCTTTCGCATCAAACAACAACTCAACCCAATCAATCTGGCCATCGACGCTAACGACATTGACCGCGCCATTGTTCTGGCAGAAAACCTGTTGCAGGAAAACAGCAAGCTGCTGATGCCGGTTACCCGCATTCTCGGCAAGCTTTACATGCGCCAACAACGCTACAACGATGCCATTAAAGTCTATTCAACGCTGCTGAATACCCGCTCGGTATCCTGGGCCCGCCTGGGCCAGGCAATCTGCCTGCATCACCTGGGTGATCCACAAAGCGCACTGGCGCTGCTGAAACAAAACCTGCAAAAACATCCGATGTACGTTCAGTGTTACGACTGGGCCGCACGCATTCTAATGGGAACCGGTAAGCTCAAAGCCGCACAGCAACAGCTGGAAAAGGCCGTGAGTATTTCTCCCAAGGCGGTGTTACGTCAGATCGAACTGGGCAAGCTGGCTTACCAGAACGAGAACTACAAAGTGGCAGAAGACGCATTTGAGCAGGCGATTCGCCTTGGTCGTTACTCCTGTTACAAGACATCGAAGAATTACCTCAACTTTGTTCACGCCGCACAACACAGCATGGGCTCCGATGCCAGCCGAGAAAGCAAAAACAAAGTCACCAAAGCGCTGAAGGCAATCGAAGAACTGCGTCAGGATTATGCTGGCCAGATTGAAGTGATGTTTGAAACCAGCATTGTTGAAGGCAAAACCTACCTGCGCACCGATAATCAGGATGGTATGCGCTCCTCAGCCAAACGCGCGGAAGAATTGCTGTCACAAATCAAAGAGCCCGACATCGATCAGCGCCTGCTGATGACCGAAGCCTACATCGACACAGGTCAGCACGTAAAAGCCAAAGACCTGATGAATAAGCTCAAAGCCGAAGGTCTCGATGATCAGGAAACTAACCGCCTGGAAAAACTGGAAGGCGAATTGAACGAAGTTGCCATTCGCGAGTACACCACAGAGCTCAATGCCCGCGGCGTTCAGGCTTATGAGAAAGGTCTTTATGAAGAAGCAATTGAAGCCTTCGACAACGCCACCAGCTATGAAGAAGCTGGTGTCAGTGTGTTGCTCAATACCATCCAGGCCAAAGTCAGCTTTATGGAAGAAAATCAGGTCGATGTCGGCCAATTGAAAGACTGCTATCAGTTGTTCAAACGCATCGGTGAAATCGGCAAAGCCGATGAACGTTTTTCCCGCTACAACAAACTAAAACAAACCTACACCCGGATGAAGAGAGCCGCAGCAATATGAAGTTTGAACAATTGCTGGCGGCGGTTGTGCACGACCTGAAAAACCAGCTGCAATCTCTGCTCGATTTTGAGCAGGATGCGATGAGCCGGATACCGCAGCAGTATCAAAAAGAGCTCGAGCCTATTTTGCAGCGAACCAATCGCCTGAAAAACGACTCACTGCAACTTATTACCCTGTACCGCTTTCACGAAAATGGCCAGTTTCCAATGGACGATGCGTGGCCACGCGATACGGTAAACGATGCTATTGAAGCCACCAGTCTGCAGTTTCCCGGGATTACATTTCACAATAAAGTCGATGACGATTGTCAGGGCTTTTACAGCGAAACTCTGATTCAGCTGGCGCTGGTGACCCTGATTACCAACAGTGCTCAGGCGGGTGCAACAGAAATCAATATCACCGCTGACGATTCAGACAATGGCCTGATGATTGAAGTAAGCGACAACGGCCCGGGCTTTCCGGAGGATGTTCTGGATGGCCAGACCGACAGCACCAAAAAAGGCCCCAGCGGCCTGGGTATCTACTTTGTTCAGCTGATCGCTCAGCACCATCAACAAGGCGAACATCACGGTACCGTCACCACCGCCAACCGCCAGTTGCAGAATAAAAGAGTCGCCGGCGCTCAGGTGCGGTTATTTTTACCCTGACCCATCGACTAGCGATGATCAGGAACCCAGAGCACGCCTGAGCCCAGCCCTATCAGCAAGCGCCAGATAAGGCTATAATCCCCGCCTTTCGTTTTTCTGCCACACAAGTCTGGTACAACCAACTGAATGATCGCAGATCAACCCACCAAATTCCGAAACATAAGAAGGTCGAGCAGTGTCTGAACAAAGCCGCCACGATATTAAAACCTTTCAGGGCCTGATTGCTGCCCTGCAAGAGTTCTGGTCCGAACAGGGCTGTGTTATCAACCAACCGATTGATATGGAAGTGGGCGCCGGCACCTTCCACACCGCGACCTTCTTGCGTGCGATTGGCCCTGAGTCCTGGAACTCAGCTTATGTTCAGCCATGTCGTCGTCCGACTGACGGCCGCTATGGTGAGAACCCAAACCGTCTGCAGCACTACTACCAATTCCAGGTAGTGATGAAGCCATCGCCACTGGATATTCAGGACAAGTATCTGGAATCCCTGCGTGTAATGGGCATCGATACTAATGTTCACGATGTCCGTTTCGTAGAAGACAACTGGGAATCGCCAACGCTGGGCGCCTGGGGTCTTGGCTGGGAAGTCTGGTTAAACGGCATGGAAGTGACTCAGTTCACTTATTTCCAGCAAGTGGGTGGTCTGGAATGTTACCCGGTAACCGGTGAGATCACTTATGGTCTGGAACGTATCGCTATGTACCTGCAGGAAGTAGATTCCATCTACGATCTGGTTTGGTGTTATGGCCCGGATGGCAAGCCTGTAACTTACGGCGATGTATTCCACCAGAACGAAGTGGAAATGTCGGCCTACAACTTCGAACACGCTGATGTTGATTTCTTATTCCAGGCATTCGAGCAACACGAAAAAGACTGTGCTCGCCTGATCGAGGCTGGTCTGGCTCTGCCGGCTTATGAAAAAGTGTTAAAAGCATCCCACGCATTCAACATGCTGGATGCCCGTCACGCGATTTCCGTGACCGAGCGTCAGGGGTATATCCTGCGCGTACGTACGTTGGCTCGCTCCGTAGCCGAAGCGTATTTCCAATCCCGCCGTGCTCTTGAGTTCCCTCTGGCCCCTGAAGATCTGCGCAAAGAAGTGCTGGCATTAGCCGCCGCTGCAGAAAAAGAAGCCGCAGAGAAGGCTGCTAAAAAAGCAGCGAAAGAAGCCAAGAAGAATAAGGCATAAGGGGAATTGGATATGACTACTCGTAACTTTATCGTTGAGCTGGGTACTGAAGAATTACCACCAACGCAGTTAAAGAAACTCTGGCAAGGCTTTGCAGATGGAATCATTAACGGCTTGATGGATGCTGGACTTTTGGTTGGAGGCGCAGACGTTGCTCGCCAGTCAGAAAGCGTAAACGGCATCCACTGTGCGTCGCCTAGACGCTTAGCTGTAATAGTTGACAACTTGCCAGAGAAACAACCTGACCGTGATGATGTTTTGTGGGGCCCACCAGCCAACATCGCATTCGATGCTGATGGTAAACCAACCAAGGCCGCTGAAGGTTTCGCGAAAAAAGCCGGTATTGATCTGGCCGACGCTACCGAAGAAAACGGCAAGTTAAAAGTTTCTCGCGTTATTGAAGGCAAGGCGACGATAGATCTTCTGCCAGGCATTGTTCAGGCCTCTCTGGATAAATTACCCATCGCCAAGCGTATGCGTTGGGGCTCAAGCCGTAACGAATTCGTTCGCCCGGTGCAGTGGTTAGTGATGTTGTTCGGTGAGCAAGTGGTCGAAGCAGAAATTCTGGGGGCTAAAGCGGGCAACCAATCTCGCGGTCATCGTTTCCACGCCAACAAAGAAATCACGATTAATTCCAGCGCTGATTATCAGCAAGCGATGCGTGATGCTTTCGTAATTGTTGATTACAACGAGCGTAAAGAATTAATTCGCCAGCAAGTTACCGCTAAAGGTGAAGAGGTTGGTGGCGTCGCCATTATCGACGAAGACCTGTTAGACGAAGTAACTGGTCTGAACGAATGGCCAACTGCATTGGCAGGTAACTTCGATGAAGACTTCCTGCGTGTTCCAAGTGAAGCGCTGGTTTCTTCTATGAAAGAACACCAGAAGTATTTCCACGTTGTCTCTTCAGAAAGTCATGACAACGGCAAGCTACTACCTATCTTTATCACCCTGACTAATATCGAATCGAAAGATCCAAAACAGGTGATCGAAGGTAACGAAAAAGTCATTCGCCCACGTCTGGCGGATGCTGCTTTCTTCTGGGACACCGACCGCAAGAAAACTCTGGAAAGCCGTTACGAAAAACTGGATACCATTGTTTGGGTTAACAAGCTGGGCACCTTAAAAGCTAAAACCGATCGCATCGGTGCATTAGCCGATAAAGTTGCCACTGCTATTGGTGCCGACAATGCTTTAGCACAACGAGCAGCCAAGCTGTGTAAAACCGATTTATTAACCGATATGGTTTATGAATTCACCGACCTGCAAGGTATCGCTGGTACTTATTACGCGCAGGGCGATGGCGAGCACGCAGACGTTGCTGCGGCCATGCAGGAACAGTATATGCCTGCCTTCGCGGGTGATGAACTGCCTTCTACCCAAGCGGGCTTATGTGTAGCACTGGCCGATCGTATCGATAGCCTGGTGGGCCTGTTTGGTTTAGGCCAAATCCCAACGGGTTCTAAAGACCCATTCGCATTGCGTCGTGCTTCTCTGGGTGTGCTACGTATTCTGGTGGAAAAAGAAATCGATATCGATTTAGGCCAGTTGATTGATTGGGCACTGGAAGCGAATTGGGAAACTGCTCCTAAAGCAGAAACCAAAGCTACCCTGATCGAATATATGCTGGAGCGTTTCTCTGCCTGGTATAAAGACGAAGGTATCTCTGCGGAAGTATTCCAGTCTGTTCGTGCTTTAGGTTTAAGCAACGCATTGGATATCAACAACCGCGTACAAGCGGTTAACAGCTTCTCTGCCATGGAAGAAGCACAAGCACTGGCAGCAGCCAATAAGCGTGTATCCAATATTCTGGCTAAGAATGGCGGAGAAGCAGTTGTTGCAGACGTTAACGAAGTGCTATTAAGCGAAGAGGCTGAAAAAGTTCTGGCGACCCAGGTTGCTGAAAAACAAACTGAAGTTCAGCCATTATTAGCCGACGCTAAATACAAAGAAGCCTTAGCTTCTCTGGCAGGTCTTCGTGATGCGGTAGATGCATTCTTCGATAACGTGATGGTAATGGCGGATGATGAAGCGGTTAAAAACAACCGCCTAGCACTGCTTAAACAGCTCCAGGGCCTGTTTATTGCTATTGCGGATATTTCCGTACTGCAACAGTAAATCTATTTTCCACAGGCAGGGAAGCCTATTTAAACAGACACGCTTTCCCTGCCTGCTTATTGATAAAACGGAGTTTTTCTTATGAAAAAAATTTTTATTCCTTTAATCGCTACGGCCTTAGTTACTGCATGCGGTGGTGGTAGTTCCTCAAGCTCGACAAAAGATAAACCAGCAGTTGGTGGAGGAGCTGGTACTGGCGACGTTGTTACAACTTTTAAAGTTGAAACATCAACTTATGATTACTTTGCAGTAAAAACATCTGCTGGTTGGCAGAACCTAACTAACGGCAAAGACAATTCTATTGCAATCAAAGATAAACAGATCGAAATTGCACACCTTTGTATTGACAGTCAGAATGATGAGCACCTCTATACACATCAATCAATCAATTTTGATACTTTTAAAGTTGGGTCCGAGTATAGATACGAACTCCATTGTGAGTTCCCTAAAAACAGCAAAAAAGTAACAATTTCTAATGGTACCGCTGGATTTAACTTAATTGATGCGGAACCAGCACTCGCGAATTCTTCTGAAACCGCGAGTAACGACGAAGATATTGAGGTGATAATGCCTAAAACGCGTTCAACACTGGATATTTTTGCCATTGGCAAAAACACCGCAAGCGGGAAGTTTTATGGTCACAGAAATAAATCTGTAACGTTGAAAGATGGCGAAACTTACGCTGTTGACTTTAATGATTCGAAATCATCTATACTGGCAACATATACTCCTAAAAAATCTGATGCCAATAGTTATTATGCGAACTACTTCTCCAATAACTTTGATAATGGTATTAGTCTAAATATCAACGAAAGTGATACTTGGGTAACTATACCCCAGGTCTTATCCGATAATGACGGTAGCTATCAAGAGCAATGGATCTATACAGGCACCCCTAAATTCGTTTTGTCTTATATCAAATCATCGACAGAGCCTGGTCAGCAAAGCCGTATCACTGGAAAAACATCTCCATTAAAAATCAGCGATATTAAATTATCTGAAGCTGACCTTTCTGTAACAACACCTGTGATACCCCCTAAGTTTTCAGATCTGAAGTTAACTAATATCGTATTATCTGTATCTAACCTTGGGAATAACAGTGTTTATGACTATACAATAGGCCAAATTGGTGGAAAGGCGGGTGAAGCTATAAATATCGATAAGATCTTAGATTTTAGTTCACTACCTGGATTTCCTAATACTACCAAGCGTTATGTGCCTGGAAATAACGATATCAAGCTCAACGTATTTCAGTACAACCACCTAGACATACAGAAGCAATCGATTATGGAAGGGATACTTTATGGTTTTGATTTAACTCCGCCTAAATAATACTCCCTATATCCAAGCCCTCTTTCACAGAGGGCTTTTGTATTACTTATCAATTAATACAGCTCTGAGTCTAAATATTAACTTTGATTTTTTATGACTATTACAATAATTTTACGGCAAAAAAAGATGCAAGATAAAATCAGATATCAGCTGCTTTTTTACCTTTATTATTTCTGTTTTGGACGCTTTAAAATATAAGAAGAAACCGGAAGCTAAATAAAAAACTTCAAGGGGATAAAAAGGAGAACAAGGATGATCTTTGATATTATTATTTTTCTACTGTTCGGCGCACTGGTAGTCGTCGGTTACAAATATGGCACATCGAAAGAGCTGTTTAATCTGGCCAAGATATTTGTACCAATTTCCATTGCCAGTGCATATAGCGGCCACTTTGGCGTATACCTGACGGAAATAGGGTTTCTCCGCGCTAATGACTGGGCAGTGCTTAAATTTACCGGCTTTCTGATACTGTTTCTGTTGTTGTGGACGTTGATCCGTACCGGAGAGCATTATTTTAAATATTATGAACTGCACAGTCGCTGGTTTGATAACAATCGCTTTACCAGTATGGCAGATCGAATATTCTGTGCATTCATCAACGGCTTTCAGGCTGTTTTCTTATTAACCTTCTTCAGTTTTCTCAGCACTCAAGTCAGCCTTTCACCACAAAGTTATAAACCCTACCTGATGAGACATTCATTGCTCTACCCGTCAATGGATCGGGTGTGCCGCAAAGTGGTTACCGGACAGTTTGTGAACAAGATCATGAACGAACATACCGGTACAACAACATTTAAGGTGCTGATGAAAACTATGACCGATAAAGAAACACTGACGGATATCTCAGACGAAGTACATCGTTCGACGGTTGTCCCTGCGCGCGATCGATTAAATGACCTTCTCGGGGAGTCTGAGGTTACGTCAACAGAAGAGTAACGCGGACAAGCAGCTAAACTGATAATATACACAGACCTTTTGCCTGACTATTTTCGATAAACAATGAATAAGTTAATCATCCTCGACCGTGACGGTGTTATTAATCAGGACTCGGACGCATACGTAAAATCCGTTGATGAATGGATTCCGATTCCTGGCAGCGCAAAAGCTATTGCTGATTTATGCAAAGCTGGTTTTCAGGTCGCTGTGGCAACCAATCAGAGTGGTCTGGCCCGTCAGTATTTCACTCAGTCAGATCTCGATGCGATGCATAAAAAAATGGCAGTGCTCGTCAAAGCTGAAGGCGGAAAATTCGCTCATATCGCCTGGTGCCCACATGGCCCGGATGATGACTGTAACTGCCGTAAACCATTGCCAGGCTTAATTCACCAGATTGAAAAAGCGCTGAATGTTTCAGCTGAAGGCGCCTGGATGGTTGGAGACTCGCTGCGTGATTTGCAGGCAGGTGCTGCTGCCAACTGTAAAGTGGCTTTGGTTAAAACCGGTAAGGGTGAAAAGACGTTGCCTAAATTACTGGCCAATGAGGAATTAAAAAACAGTAAAGTATTTTGTGATTTAGCTGAGTTCGTCGATTTTATTCTGGCCTCAGAATAATCCTTGGTCGAAATAAAAAGGAGCTGAAATCAGCTCCTTTTGATTCTTACTGCTGAATTACTCAGCCGTCAGACTAATTTCTTCAGATTCGGCAACATAAGCTCCCTGATAAACAAGATCCATTATATTGCCTATCAATAGTCCAGTCAGACCCGTTGTCGCGGTCATACGTGGAACACCCACATACATCTTCACTGTTTCAAAATTCTCTACGGCAATATCACTGACATTGGTTGTCTCTGCGGATATAGCATCGCCGTTGTCATCTTTAAACACCAGCATCAGAGCCAAACCATCAGTTTCTATCTGGCCGATAATATTATTCAGAAGCCTGGCGATAATTGGCTGATCATGATTATTTGTGATTTTATACATCACACGTAATTCATCACTGGTTAAATCATAGAAAACTTCCGTATTACAACCAGAAACGTCGGCAATAACCTGACCATCAGCTTTCAGAAGCATGCTCGCCCCGTGATCCAGAACAGGGTTAAACTCTGCATCAGTGTCAGGTTCAATGCCGTCCATAAAATCAGTACCACTACCAAAGGTAATATCGACCGACAAAGAAGTTTTTCCGGTCAACTGGGTTTCGAGCATTGTTATATCTTCGGTTTTACCGTCAGCCGTTAGAATTCCTTCATTAAGACCAGAGTTCATAGTCAGTGCACCAGAATAACTGCCGCTTTGATACTCGATAGAGCTATCCGGCATACACAGATTTACCTGCAAATTGCCGGTAACTGCATTCAATACCAGATCGATTTCAGACTGAATATCGGCATTCACATTGGCTGTGCCAGAACCTTGAGCAACAACGGTTGTGCCGTCCATTACCTGAATAGCTACCTGATACTCACCGATTGGTAATGAGTTGAAGCTGACACTGGCGCTATCGCCATCCAGATTCACATTTTGCGTACGCTGCAAATCACCTTTAGTGATCGTCACTTTAGCGTTGCTGGCACTGATACCAGCTGCCAACGCACTGCGAACGTTCAGGTCAAAAGACAGCGTTTGAGTCCCGGTTTCAGGACCGGCAGATGGGCTTTTGTTGATATTAACTTGCTGGCTCTGGGTTTCCTGGTCCTGGCCACCACAGGCAATCAGTGACGCAGCCAGTACAGCGGTAGTGAGAAGTTTCGGAGAAGTTCGCATAAGTATTCCTTATTGTTGTTATTTATCCATTCAGGTCTGTGCCCGATATATTGACAACTTTATAAAACAACGCCCGGAAGTAATTAGTACTTTTGTTCAAAATCAGAAGAGAGTGTGAGCACACTCTGATCAGGAAACACTGCTAAGAATCTATGGAAACGGATTCCCCCAGCTAAAGTGGTATAAACCCTCATCTGAACAAAGACTATTCAATCCGTGGAATCACTATGAAAGCAGCCAGCCCAGTGTCTGCATCAGGCAATCCGGTGCACCTCAGTCATATGCTAAGAACGCTGGTGTTTTACCTCTGGCTGGCTACATTCACCGTCGCCTGGTGCCTGATTTGTTTTGTCATCGGAATCTTCCTGCCACTGAAGGCGCGTAATTATTTTGTTCTGGTTTTTTATTGCCGCGTCGCAGTCTGGTCGGCGCGCATCATTTGTGGCATCCGCTGGCAGGTAAAGGGTCTGGAAAATGTTCCTGAAGATGGCCGGGGCTATGTCTTACTGAGCAAACACCAGAGCACCTGGGAAACCTTCTTTCTGCCAACAACCGTTGCGCCACACGTTCAGGTGGTTAAAAAAGAGCTGCTGTATCTGCCTTTTTTTGGCTGGGCACTCAATCTGATTCATCCGATTTTTATTGACCGAAACCAGAAAGCCAACGCCCTGAAACAAGTGATTCAACAAGGCACAGAGCGCCTGAACGACGGTATTCACGTGTTGGTATTTCCTGAAGGCACACGAATTCCTCCAGGTAAACGCAAAGACTTTTCCAAAGGTGGCGCCATGCTTGCCGGTAAAGCAAAAGCACCGGTTTTAGCCATTGCTCACAACTCCGGCGAATATTGGCCGAATGATCACTGGGTTAAAAAGCCGGGAACGATTCAGGTGGTTATCAGCCCGGTAATTGAAACCTCTGAACTCACCACAGCAGAAATTAATGCCTGGTCAGAAGAATGGATCAACAATGAAGTGGATCATATTTCCAGCAACAAATTTGACGGCGACAAGGTTGATGCAGCAAACAGTGGAAAACGCTTCTAGCGCCTCAGGCATTCAATCAAAACTCAGAGCAAAAACCCTAAAGTAGCTGGGTACCTGATCTCATGTGTTCCTGTCAGGATTGGCGAAAAACAATCTTAAGGAAGTGCACATGGATAAACTGATTTTAATTTCTGCGATCACTCTCGCCATCAGTGGCTGTGGATCAAGTGATAGCAAAGACTCGGATGGCGGAGAAAAACGATCTCCTGTCACTGAAATTCAACAGAAAATCTCCGAGCCAGACAGCGCCAACGATCATGTTAATGATGCCAGTCCACTTTCTATTGGCACCGAGCTGACCGGCTCACTCACGGAAGGTGTTGATGCCGCAGACTATTATTCTTTTTCGGCACCGATAAATGCCAACCTGAAAATCACTCTGCAAGGCCCGGAAAATACCGACTTCGATATATCACTGGCGGACAGCGGTTTAAATGAACTGGCAATATCAGAGTCTGACAACAGTGATGAAACCATTCGTATTAAAACCAGCAAAGCAGAAAAGCTGAACCTGCTGGTCAGTACGCACAGTGGCAGCGGAAACTACACTCTGACCATCCTCGAAGATTTGAGCGTCCCGGCTGACAATCAGGGAAAATTTGTTGTTCACCATGTGTATAACGATAGCTATTGCATTGAGCTTGTCGCTAACGAAGAACAGGACGCACGAAGCGCTTTGGCGGGTGATTTCAGTCTTGGCCAATGCCCGGCTAAATATTCTGGTAGCCGCTGCTATGCGGAAAGGACGAATCTGTCGCGCGAGCTTGTGTTTGTCCCGAGCTTTCCGGACGCAGAGAAGTCCGATATCTGCCGTCGCAACGATGAGACTCTGCCTGGTTCACGCCCTTAAATCTGCTTAGCATTGCTCCGGGTTAACCGGAGCATGTGGTTTTTAACGAACCAGCGCCTGTGCCCGGGCCCGCTCATGAGGTTCGAACCTCTGCTCCAGCAACTGCTGATATTGCTGGCGATAATCTTCTTCCGCTAACGATGGTTTCAGTTGCTGCAGTTCCATACGGAATTCATCAAGGCGCTGCTGCCATTGTGCTCGTTGCTGATCGAGTTGCGCCAGTCGCTGAGCGGCATCTTCACCAACCGTTTCTGCCCGCTGGCGATACTTTTCTTCTGGGGTTAATTCAGCCTGATCGATTTCAAGTAAACGTTGCTGCTGTTGGGTTCGTTGTTGCTGCAATTGCTGCTGGATGGGCTGTTCTGCCTGGAGGTTAACCAGCGCCTGCTGTTTACCCTCTGCGGTTAAATCAGAATTAAGAATGGCTGCACGAGCCAGAGTGTTGTCGTCCATCTGACGATCAAAAGCAAAAAATACCGCAGCGACATCATTCCCCAATTCGCGGTTTTGCAACGCAATTAAGGCCTGCTGACGCTCCTGCATAAAAGTCAGTTGCTGCTGTCGGTTATGGTTCGGGTCTGCCTGATAATCTTGCTCAAACGAATGTAATGCTTGTTTGTAGCTGAGGTAGTTCGCCAGAATTTCCACAGCATCTGTCAGCGCTTGTCCCTGCAACTGTTGTTGCAGTTCCGTTTCGATCAGTTGCTGAATCCGAGCAACGGAAGCTTCCCCCAATGTGCTGAGATAATAATCAAACAGATCTCTCAGAGAAGCGGTAACCACCAGCTGCTCATCTCGACTGAGTAGCTGCACACCATGAGATGTTCCTGCTAATGAGGCTGGCAGCGCCTGGGCTTGATCTACACGTTCCACTTCCATGGCGAGTGCTGGCTCAATGGTAAAA
This sequence comes from Bacterioplanoides sp., assembly GCF_965219715.1. GTDB lineage: Bacteria > Pseudomonadota > Gammaproteobacteria > Pseudomonadales > Oceanobacteraceae > Bacterioplanoides. Next base: position 3,088,618 of record NZ_OZ244785.1, on the reverse strand, counting down.
GCCTCAGCATCATCAGGTTGCTGAACTTCCTGACGCTCGACTTCCGGGTTTTGCAAAACCACTCCGGCGGCAACAAGTAATAACGCCGCGGCCGGAACAGCCAGTACCTGCTGCCACCTCATACCGAATTACAAGCCAGCCTGCTTCAGTCGGTTAGCATGAGTACGATACAAAGACAGCGGGTCAGTGCTGAATAACGAATGCAGGCCCAGTACCTGATTAATCAGATCGCCGTGGTTCATCTTATAATCGTCACGAATCACAGTACCAAAGTGGCTGGCGCAGCTACCTGTAATACCGTCGCTGTTTTCACCAGCAAACAACAGACCGGTGGTACCAAACAGATAGTCCAGAGGATCCGCTACATTGGTAAAGGTATCGGCACCGCCCCAGGAATACAGGCGAATGTCATGACCATTAACGGTGACTGACGCAGGGCCTTCACCGCAGCTTTCCGTTGGCAAACCCAGCGGATACTGAGCATTAAATTCAGCAGCTCCGGCGGTAGTGAATTCAGCCGTCAGCGAACGGGTGTCGCCCTTGCCAACACCATCTCCGGACAACTTATCAATTAAGGTACCAGCGGCATCAGCAACCACTTCATACGCGGTGCCCAGCAAAGTATCTTCCGGGAAGACCTTATTCAGCACATCGGCAATCGGTGCACCCGTGTGAGGCGAGCCCATGGTTGTTACAGAAGCCACCAGGTCAGGGCGAACACTCATCACATAGCGCGACGTCAGGCCACCCTGGCTGTGTGCTACCAGATTAAACTTCTCAATCTCCGGCTTAGTCGCACGAATATTTTCCAGCTCTTTAATCAGCTGCTCGCCACGCTCAACCGAGTTGTTAAATGCATTGATGTGTGCGGTGTAAACCGTTGCGCCTTCGTCTTCTAATTTTTCAGTGATCTTGTACCAGTATTCAACACCGGCAATGGAGTCAAACGCGAGAATACCTTGTACCAGCATAATCGGGTGTTTGGTTTGGGTATAACCCGACGGTTCCGGCTGATCAGACATTGCCTGAGCGTTCAGAGCCATTACAGAAGAAGCCGTCAACAGACCGGCCGCCAACACATTGGAGAAAGATTTTTTCATTTTGATTTCCGGTTTTTATTTTTATTTAACGCCGGGGAGTATAGGGAGCCAAAAAAGCTGACAACATGGCCAAACAGGCCAGTCGATGATACTGGTACGGGTGTACTCCTAATAAATGATCGTTCAGTTTTTGATCACCGCTTCACGCCTCAGACATACGCATAATTACCTAGTCTCTACCAATAAACACGAATAACGAGACTTCAGGATAACCACTACAATCGCCCGGTCTTTTTTCGAGGTAACAGAATTATGTCTCTGTTCGCACACCAACCGCTCAGCGCCATCGTTGTGCTGTCTGGTTTATTGTTAAGTGCCTGTGGTGGCGGTTCATCTTCCGGCTCATCATCTTCCGAAGTCAGCCAGCAAACTCTGACACTTAACCTCAACAATACCCGCTATGCTGCCATTCAGCTGGATAACGGCGACTGGCAGGCGTTAAAAGCACCGGGAGTTAAGTATCCGGCCACGGCGCTAAACGCCACCGTTATCAGCGTATGTAATAACAATGTATTACTGCAAAAGCGCACCCTGGCCGAATGGCGCGCCAACCCCAGTGTAAATCGCAGCTGCCAGCCTGAAGCCAGCAGCAATATCCGCAACGTGGCTCTGCAAGCTCCGGCCAATACTGAAATCTGCAGCATCGCCGTTGCAGGTGGAAGCGGTAAATTAAACGGCGCAGCAACTGAGTTCAGCGCTCGCCTGACCGCAGAGAACCCGTTCCTGTCAGCCGCTTACGCCAAAGACTGTTTCGCCATTAATGACCCGGTGTTTTTCCTGCACACCTCGCTGGCTGGACTCGGCAATGGCTACAGTTTTGATCTGAGCAGCCGTGCGACAGAGATCCGCTGGCTGAACGATGCAGATGAGCGCCACGGTGCCCTCTACTACTTTAATAAGAACGGTGTACGTTTTGAGATGGCGCCATTCACCGATAGTCAGCGTTACGGCCTGACCGACGAGCTAAGTAAGAATGGTCGCTTTGAGCACAGCTGGCAAAACGGCAACAACACCCAGTCACGGCGCATGTTCAGCCCAACGTTTAACAAGACACTCCCGGAATTTGTTGACCACAATGATCTGACCTCGGCGGCATCCGTTGCACAGGACGGCAAAACGTTGACCGTCACGATCCCTCAGATAAAGCAGCCTGACTGGAACTTCAGTGGCATCTTCGCTAGCGCCAGTTTCAGTGATAAATCCAGCTCAACCCGCTTATCCATTGAGATCAGCCCGGACGCCTGTAGTGACACAAACTGCAGCGTCAGCTTTGAATCTCCAAACGCATTGCCGGAATTTAATGCTCAGACAAATCCGACTGCGGCATTGGTGACCCACCTCAGCGGTAACTCCAGCCTGCGCTGGAAAGCACGCTTTCAACAACAACGTGGCGATATAAACGATACCGTCGAACTGTCCGACAAATCGCTGTTCTGATACCACGAAGGCAATAAAAAACGCCCGCGCAGATTGCTCTGTCGCGGGCGTTTTTGTTTATTACCTGCTGATTAGGGTCAGCTTACAACACCATGGCTGCAACCCAACCGGCCGCTAACAGCGGTAAGTTAAAGTGCAGGAAGGTTGGAATCACGGTATCACGCATATGGTTGTGCTGGCCGTCGGCATTCAGGCCAGCGGTTGGGCCCAGGGTGGAATCAGAGGCCGGAGAGCCCGCATCACCCAATGCACCCGCAGTGCCAACCAAAGCAACAATTGCCAGCGGGCTGAAACCCATCTGCAAACACAGCGGTACATAAATCGCGGCAATAATTGGAATGGTCGAGAACGACGAACCGATACCCATGGTCAGTAGCAAACCAACCACAAGCAACATCATCGCAGCCAGAGCCTTGTTACCCGCCAGCCAGTCAGACGCACCGTTCACCAGCTGGTCAATGTGGCCGGTGGTTTTTAATACTTCGGAGAAGCCCGACGCAGCGATCATAATAAAGCCAATTGACGCCATCATTTTCATACCGTCGACCAGTACGCCATCAGACTCATTCCAGCGAATCACACCAGTGGCGGAGAACAATAAGAAACCGGCCATGGCGCCCAGCACCATCGAGCCCGTATAGAGTTGAGTAACAAACGCCAGCACAATCGCTGCGCCAGCAACCCACAGGGATTTAGCGTTATAGCCCTGCTCGGCGTGTTCTGTTTTTTCTACCTTGCTCATGTCATAAACACGCTTGCCGCGGTAGCTGAACAGTGCGGCAATCAACAAACCTGCCACCATACCCAGCGCCGGAATCGCCATCGCTTTTACAACTGAGATGCCTTCCACATCCAGACCAGCCGCAGCCACTTTGCCCAGCAGAATGTCGTTCAGGTAGATGCTACCGAAGCCCACTGGCAGGAACATATACGGCGTTACCAAACCAAAAGTCAGCACACAGGCCACCAGACGGCGGTCCAGCTGTAAGCGAGTCATTACCAACAACAGCGGTGGAATCAGAATCGGGATAAAAGCGATATGAATTGGGATCAGGTTCTGGGACGAAATCGCCACCAGCATCAGCATAAATAACAGGCCATGACCCAGCCACTCACTCGCGGCTTCATCACTCTTGCCGATTTTGGTCAGGATTTTATCGGCCAGCAGATGTGGCAAACCAGACAACGAAATCGCTACCGCAAAGCCACCCAGTAATGCGTAGCTCAGGGCAATACCGGCACCACCACCGATACCTTTGTTAAACGCTTCCAGTGTGGCTGAAGTATCCAGACCACCAATCCAGCCGCCAACAAATGCGGCAACAATCATCGACAGCATCACGTGCATACGTGCCAGGCTTAACGCCAGCATCAGTACCACAGCAATAATTACTGCATTCATATTTTCACTCCGGGAATCAGGGAGTCTGAAACCAGCCAGCTGCGATATGCTGACCATTCAGACAAGACGGCGCGCAAGTTACCACAAACCGCACGGAAAAGGATGATTCAGATTAGGTCAGCTGCGCTGAAATGGGAGGAAAGATTACGAAAGGCAGGCATCGCTTGAACCGTCTTCAAACAAGGTTTTTTCCAGCGAACTCATCAGTGACGAGCTGATTATATGTTTGGCAATGGCAATCAGTTCATGGCCTTCTTCCTGATCCACCGACAGCGCCAGCCGGATCGTAGAACCAGACAAGTGCATCGCCAGAAACAGCATACGCTCCAGTCGTTGCCAATGTGCTTCTGGAAAAACATCGCGGAAGTGTTCGAATAACAAGGCTGCATTACGGCGGCTGTCTTCAATATCCATGTTCTGCATGTTCTTATCTGCGGCGGTGCTGACCCAGATATCGCGGATCACCGGATCGTGGCAATACAGCTGATGGAACTGCTCAAATAAAAACTCCAGCGTCTGCGCACACTGCTCCAGAGTCTGGGGTTTTTCCTGCAGTGCCATCTGCAGCATCTCATTAACCTTATCCAGATAATGCTGCGCTAAAGCGTGAATAATCGCCGCTTTGTTAGGAAAGTACTGATACATGGAGCTGGCGGTCACACCCGCACGAGCCGCGATATCCTGAATTTTCAGCCCGGCGCTGCCCTTCTCTTCGATCAGCTGTTTAGCCGCATTCAGAATGGCTTCAACCCGCTCACGGCTGCGCTGCTGGCGCGGCGTACGTTGCTGCGAGGTCGACTCTGCCTGGCTTTCGGACTGCTTATCTAACTGGCTCACACTAACAACCTGGGTAACTGACTGGGCGAAACGAACCGCGCCAGTGTACCGCAAAGTTCACCTCACAGGCCAAACCTGAATTTATTTCAGGTTTTGATTGACGCCGCCAGCAATACCCCTTTAGAGTAAAACCTGAAACTTATTCAGATTTAGTTCCTAATCACTTTGGCAGATCAGCGGAGGCGAAAATGAGCATTCAGCAGAACACTCAAAATAACGATCAGGTAGCCATTATCGGTGGCGGCCCGGCGGGCTTGGCCACAGCACGAGCACTCAGCCAGCTCAGCATTCCTTTCACTCTGTTTGAAAAACATTCCGATGTGGGTGGGATCTGGGACCGGAGAAATCCGGGCTCCCCGATGTATCGTTCAGCGCACTTTATTTCGTCCAAAACCATGTCTGGCCACGAAGGCTTCCCGATGCCAGAGGCGTATCCGGATTATCCGTCGAACCGACAGATCCTTGATTACATTCGTGACTTTGCCGATCAATACCAGCTGAAAAACCACATCCGTTTTAATACGCAGGTCGAAAAAGCGGAAAAAACGGAAGCCGGTTGGCAAGTTAAATTTAAAACCGGCAACGAAGACAACATCCAACAACAAAACTTCCGCTGGCTGGTGTGTGCCAACGGCACCAACTGGCACCCGAATCGACCAAGTTTTAACGGTGAAGAAAACTTCAACGGCGATATCATGCATGCGGTGAATTATCAGGATACTGATCAGTTAAAAGGCAAACGGGTTTTAGTGGTTGGCGCTGGTAACTCAGGCGTGGATATCGCCTGTGACGCGGCCTTCTCGGCAGATCAGGCGTATATCAGTCTGCGTCGTGGTTATCACTTCTTACCAAAGCATATCTTTGGCGAGCCAGTTGACGTATTTGGCTCTAAATCGGGCTGGCTACCCATGTGGGTTCAACAGCAGACCTTTGGTTTGTTGTTACGTTTAATTAACGGCGACCTAAGTCGTTTGGGCTTACCAAAACCAGATCATAAAGTGTTGTCGAGCCACCCGATCGTCAACGGCCAGCTGCTGCATTATCTGCAACACGGGGATATCAGCGCCTGTGGTGATATTCAGCAATTAAACGGTAACACCGTTACCTTCCGCGACGGCAAGCAGGTGGAAGTGGATCTGATTATTCTCGCCACCGGCTACAACTGGCAGTTGCCGTATCTGGATGCTTCCGTTTTCCCGTGGAAAAATAATCGCCCACAAACCTTTATGAAAATTTTTAACCCGCAGCAAAACGATGTATTTATTAACGGCTTTGTTGAAACCAATGGTGGTGCTTACAAGTTATTCGATGAGATGGCGCTGTTGATTGCACACAGTATCGAGGCGCAACGTATTAACGGCCGTGAAGCTGAGAAATTACAGAGCTACATCAACGGCCCTGAACCACAGCTGAGTGGCAGCGTCAGCTATGTTGATAGCCCACGACACACCGGTTACACCAACTCCGATGCCTATCGCGCAGCGATGAAACAAATGCGTGCCCATATGAACTGGCCAGCGGCGGAAGAGTTTTATTCTTCACCAGAAAACGTTTTAACCGCTGCTGCGGTGTAACAGGAACATCCAGATGACAGCTAATAACAATAAAAAGACGGCCTTTATCAGTGGTGCTGCCGGTGGCTTAGGTCAGCAAGCAGCAGCTCTGTTCGACAAGTTGGGCTACCGCTTATGGCTGAGTGATTTTAATCAGCAACAGCTGGATGACCTGAAACAGCGCTACCCGGATGCCATTATCGACCAGACCGATCTGACTGATCCGCAACAACTGGAAGCGCTGTGTCAGGTACTGGAAGCATACTCGGATGAACTTGCCATTGCTTACATCAACGCCGGTATTTCTTTACCCGGTCGGGTCATTGATCTGCAGCGCAATCAGCTCAAAGCTCAGTTGGATATTAATCTAAATGCGGCTGTGTTTCTCATGCATGCCTGCGCGAAAAAAATGGCCGTTCAAAAAAGCGGCCACATCATCGCTACCGCTTCAACCGCTGCGCTGATTTCACTACAAGATGGCGCTCCCTACAGCGCCAGTAAGTTTGGCTTACGGGGATTTTTAATTGCGCTGGCGGCCGAGTTAAAACCCTTGGGCATCAGCGTTTCGGCCTTGTACCCCAATGCCATCGATACCCCCATGTTGCGCTTTGAAGCAGCCAATGGCGGCAGTTCATTAAATTTCCTCGGTGATCCATTAAAGCCAGAACAAGTTATTGCGGCACTGGAAAAAGCATTAAAAGGTAAAAAGCTGGAGTATTTTATTCCGGCCGCCGATAGCCTTACCGCCAGATTGGTCTGCACCTTTCCTGGTCTGCTGAACCGCTTTTATCCGTTGCTGAACTGGCTGGGAGAAAAAGGCCGGAGCAAGTATCTGCGTAGCCTGAAGTCCTGATCAGGCAAAACAAAAAAACCTCTGACGCCTGTGCGCCAGAGGTTTTTTATTGGCCTCGTTTTATCTGGCCGACTATTTAAATACGCTCAGCGGCAAACGCGCGCCTTCAATAATGCCCGATGTACGTACTTCACCGGTAAGCAGCAGGCTCTTACCATCATTGCTCAGTCGCAGCAGCCCCAGGCGATCACCAACACGAGCCTCGGCTGATAATTGTGTACCACCCTTCACATCCCGCAGAATCAAACGATTCAGACCAGTGTCGTTAGCCGGAGAAATTACAGCGATACGATCACTCGATGGAATAAAGATGAAACGACCATTATCTTCCGCCGCGACCTGTTTTTGCCAACGACTGTCCGTCAACGAAACCTTATAAAGTTCGCGACCCGGCAAGTTGCCTTTACCCATTTCAGCCAGGACGTAACTGCCATCCTGACTCAGAGTCATGCCGGTTAAAAGCAGCGCCTCATCAACTGCCTGGGTAATCTTTTGCGCCTGGCTGCCATCCAGATTTACCCGGTAAATACTGCTGACAGCATCGGCGTTGCGGGAACGGTAAACAATGGTTTGGGTTGCTGGAATCTGTGCAATATTCATCGCACCGGAACCATTCGCGGCACCGTATAACAACACACTTTTGTCGTCTCCCTGTCCGCTGATTTGTCGCGCGGTACCGCCGTTAACACTGATCGCTTTTAACACCGCATTGCTACGATTGTTCTCTTTAACCTCGAAGCGATACACCAGAGTTTGCTGGTCTTCACTCAGCCAGAAAGATCGATACGACGTGTTGTGATACACATCATCCACCAGGCGGATGGTTTCGGAGCCATCGATACGGCTTTTGTACAGAATCGAGCGATTGCGTTTCACCGGATCCATCAGGGTGTAATACACCCAGGTTGAATCTTTTGCGATCAGCGGCCAGAAGAAATTACTCGAACTGAAATCAAACATCCGCAGATTATCCGGCGACAACTTTTTATTGTTACTGCCATCGATATCAGCCACATACAGTCGGTCTTCAATACCATCACGCGCAGGCCCGCGACCGGAGTGATACAGCACTTTGCGACCGTCCGGCGTCAGCTGAAACGCGCCCTGATTACCGGTATCAACGGCAACACCACCCTGCTGTTTGGCATTCAGCACCTGAGTTTGGCCAGCTTTGAGCAGGTACAACAAGCCGTTATCAGACGACAAAATAAATCCGCCAGCCACCGGCTTGGCTCGGAAAAATCTGGCCTGGTGCTCGCCGTTGGCAGCAAAGGTAATCGGCTGTCGCTGGCAGTTATCTGCATTAACCAGATACAAAGCAGACTGATCACCCCGCATGGTATTCAATACTAACTGGTCTCCGACTGCAGAAAAAATCAGCGTACCTGAGGAAGTAATGATGTGTTCATCGGACGCCAGACTGACGCTGCATTGGTTGCCTTTATGGTTGATATGTAAGGACACCGGGCGGTAAGTAGAAGAACGGCTGATCAGCGCCACAGACTCCCCTTTGGCACTTTCAATCATCAGCTCAATGTCATCGTCGATCAACTTCGCCATCGAATCGCTGACATTCACCAACTGTGATGAAGTCACATCGTAGCGATACAACAGCTCGCGAAAGTTGAGGTCTGCCTCGAAAGAAAAATAGTAATGATTACCCAGCCAACCCACGGCATTGTTGTCTCCGCCACCCGCTTTTACCTCAGGTGAAATTTTCTTATTCAGGCTGCCGTCCATTGCTGCCAGATAAATCGCTTCCGGAACCGGCTGATCACCATAAACCTCACGGGTTCGGTAACTGATAAAACGTCCGTCAGGGGAGACACGCGTGCGTCGTAGTTGATCAACCCGAGCTGACTCCGATAATCCATTGCTCAGGTGAACTTTATTGCCATCATCGGCAATGGCGTAAAGCTGATAATCTTCGATCAGCAGCAGCCGACCCGCAGCTTTGGAATATTGGACTTCAAGGCCTCCTGTGCTTTCCACACTGCCCAACTTGCTTAATACGCTGGTCTGTTTATCCAGGCGGTAAATGTTTTTATCCGTGCTGGTGAAGAAGAAGTTATCTTCATCATGCTCAGGAGTGCGCAATCTCGAAACAGCCGCATCACCACTGGCGGCAGTCATCGTCGCACTATCCAGTGCAACGCGGTAAATCCGGCTGGCCGTATCCGTATCGGCATACCAGCGAATCCAGGCCTGATTATTATCAATGGCTAACAGCGGGTCCGTCAGGCTGGAATAATCACGGTGATATCCACCAACCTGCTTCTTATTACCGCCGCGAATATCGCTGATAAACAACCGCGCATTGTTGTCTTTATCATCCTCACCGTAATGCAGATACAGCAGCTTCTGACCATCCGGCGTCGCAGCAAACGCAAAACTTTCGTTGTAGCCAAAACTGCTGCCAGAGGTGATATCCGTGGCGATCTGCTGCGAGTCGCTGCCATCGACCGCCACAGACATCAGCGAGTACACCGAGCGGTAACGGCCGTCGACAACCTGCCTTTCGCGAACCATATAAACCACCCGCTGACCGTCAGCGGTTAATACTGGTTTGCGATTCCAGCGAGCACGGGCGTCGTCATAACTGCTCGGGCTTTCGACCGAATGGATATCGTTGGCCTGGCTGAGTCGGGTTGTCTGCTTACTGTTACGATCATAGATATACAGATCATTCAGGTAGGTTTGCTTGCCCTCAACCCGGCGGACGACGGTAAACAACAGCTTTTGATCATTAGCCACTGACCAGGCGTTTTTTACTTCAAGCTCACCACTCAGCACTGTTCGGCCGCTGGCCCGCTCAATCACCAGTTGGTCGGTTTTCGTATCAACAGCGATAAACTCGGTCGCCGTAGCGTTCATTGCGATTAGTTGGTTATCGTTGGCATAAAACGGAACAGGACGAATATCACCCGCGGCGTTCAGTGCCATCAGGTGCAATTCCTCGGCGGCCGATGTAAAACCGCGAACAAATAGCTGATTAGCCCCTTGGGATACCTGGGTAAAGCCATAGGCGGGAGATTGATGGCTCAAGGGTGGATGCAACACCTCCATCTGCTCACTGCCCGGCAACAAACCCGAATTGTCGCCCTCCTTACCACCACCTGACGATGACGAGCCGCCACACGCAGCCAGTAATACTGCCGAGGCGATCGCCCCGGCTCCCAATAAACGTCGCGCTGTCTGACCAGATCCCATCGTTGCCCTCCCCTAAACTGACTAAACTATTAGTTTCAGATTCAGCGCCCATTCAAGCATCAAGGTCAGGTGGACTCCAGTGAAATTAAGACAATTCAGCTGTGACTTTTAACCCAGATCATGGAATAGCGGACAGGTTCTGCCACGGGTTAGAAAGGTTTGGATTTAACAGACAGATGTAATGTGAAAACTCAGCCGCAAGGTTGCTCAGACCAGGCTTCGACACAGCCAAGATCTTCCTTTTTAGCGCGATACATGGCGATATCAGCTTGCTGCAATAATTCCTGACCACCACGACCGTGAATTGGCCAGACAGCGATACCAATGCTGACACCCAGCGTGACTTCCTGCTGCTTCAGCAACATGGGTTGCTGACAGGCGGCGAGGAGTTTCTTCGCCACCTGGTGGGCTTCCGCCGCCTCGGTTTTGGGCAGAACCACAGCAAACTCATCGCCTCCCATGCGACACAGAGTGTCTGATGCGCGCAGTTGTTGCAGCAGTCTGGGGGCAACGGTGGTCAGCGCGTCGTCACCGGCGGCATGCCCCAGCGTATCGTTAATGTCTTTGAAGTTGTTGAGGTCCATCACCATCACAGCAAAAGGATCGGCGCGGCGACCAGCAGCTGCAATGGTGTTCTCCAGCGTAATAAACAGACTCTTGCGGTTCGGCAGACCCGTCAGCGAATCATGCAGCGACTGCTCGGCATATTTCTCGGCGATGTCCTGGATTTTATTGAGACTGGCGAGACTCATACGCGTCACCATAAAGACAAACCAGCCACCACCGGCAAACACACCCGCAATGATCAGACTGATCTCCGGCAACATATCTTTGTTCAGCATGTAATACAGCACATAGAGGTAGCCACCGATAAACCCCATCACCATAAAAAACAGCACGCGCCAGCCCAGCTGCTGTCCGGTGCGATGACGGCATATATCGGTTAACGGGCCAAGGCTGAGTAACAGCCCGAACAGGCCAAAGATAAACAGAAAACTAACGATGATGGACTCCCCCGAAATCGGGTAATACAAGGAGTATAACCAGCCAACAAGGGAGAAAAATCCGAAATAGTTAGGATTTGTTAACCAGCACCCAACTATTTTTGTAACAAGTGATCAATAAAACTAGTTGCTCAGCTCGGCTTCAAGAGCGGCGAATAATTCTTCGATTTTCTCCAGTACCGGATGGCCTTCGACGGCGTACTGCGACGAGTAATCGGCTGCTGTCTGATGCAGCAACTGGGTTTGACCGCCGTTACTGACAAGCGCCAGGCGAATAGGCAGATCCAGCGCCATGGTGATGTCTTTCTGCATCAGTTTCGTGCCCGCCAACGGGTTACCAAAAATCAGTGTGCGCGCTTCCGCCAGTTCCAGCTCGACACCCTGTGCATTCGCCTGATGGTCGATTTCGGCAAAAATGGTAAAGCCTTTTTCGCTCAAAGAGTTGCGAACGTGGGCAACGGCTTCGGCGACGGACAGATTCAGGTTGGTGGTTTTCATAACGGCTACCTCAAAACAATTGAGGTAGTCAGACAGCAAACGTCCCTGTTTGCTTCAAAAAGCGCCGATGATTTTGCGGATCAGACTGTTTCAGTCTCTTTTCTCATAACTTTTTATCGTTTTGTACTTCCTGAGGCACGCGCCAATTAAACACTGAGGCATTTAACGCTTGTTGCTCCAACTTATGCCAAAACAGAGTATAGGAGCCGTCACTGCGCAATTCCGCACTCTCTGTACTGGTGCCGACAGATTCAAGAAGACCTGCACTCTTCTTCGTTGAAACCGTCAGATTCTCAATAAAAGAACGATCATCCTGATTATCAATTAACAACACTTCGTCTTTGTTCAGCTGAACAATATCGGTATAGGGTTTCTTAACACCTTTCAGAAAACCTGTCTGACCATTGGAAATTTCATAGATAAAACTCTTACCGATGCTCCCTTTAGCCTTGATTAACAATGTTTCGTCGAACCAGCCAAAAGAAACTATTTGCTCCGGAATTGTTGACGGCGAAGTTAATTGCTCAGCGAAACTACCATCCAGATTCACGCTGAAGATATCACTGCGACCTTCTCCACTCCGGCCCGCATAAACTACCTTACCGGTATCTGTTACCAGCCATCGGCCTATGCTATCGATTCTGGAAAAAACAGTCGCACCATCAACATTTTCTTTTAATTGGCCAGTAATCTGTTTTGCATCTCCGTTAGTAGTAGAAACAGCAAAGAGGCTAGCCTTACTATTATTGCTACCTTCAAGCAGCAATAACCCACTGCTTTCCAGTAACTGCCAATCATTCAGTACAGTGATGTCTAAATTTGTGGCCAGCTCGGTACGACCATTCTCCTGAAGGTCATATTTAAACACCGATATTCCATCATCCCCCTCACGTAAAGCAGTGAAATATAACCATCGTTTATCGGTACTAAAATGTACTCGACGACTCCAGAAGTCATCCAGTTCTTTGTCAAAGAGTGGAGAGTTTTGTTCAAGAAAAAGAGTGCCACCAGGGTTCAGTTTGCGTGCATTCTTGCCATCATCTCCGATATAGATAAGGTCTGCTGCCAAGCCCGATGCTAGTGAAGAACGTGCAACAAAGAATAACCGACCTTCCTGGCTCAAAAAGTACTCGCTACGCTGAAGTTTAAATTTATTTTGATCCGGGTTGTTCAACTGCTTTGCAGCCTGACCATCTATTCCGATTACAAACAAATCTCCTTTATCGTTGGCCAGCCTCAATTTTCTGTCTCCCCCCAACTCTAGCTTTAACGGGCGTGATAAGGCGCCATTGTTACCGAAAGAGCCCAGCAGACTTCTGTTTTCACAGGTACGGCTATCAAGTCGGCGTAAGTCATTTGACTCCCTTACACCGGATTGGTACATCACCTGATAGAAAATATAATTGCCGTTAGCCTGGACTAAAGCCTCCCTATTGCCATAGGGAATGAATGCACGAGAAGGAGCATTAATCGTACAGCGCTTACCGCTATCCATCCGGTGGCTTTCGAGCCTTACTGCTCCAGACTTATTGTCCTTAATAAAGACTGCATCAACAGCCGAATTTGAAGAAGTTAAAGTTGAAGCGACATACTCAGTGACAAACTTACCCTCCCGGATGGCAACCGGGATAATACTCCCTGAGTTGCGATCAAACTGATACAACGTTTGTTCAGCGCCGTAAGTGAAGAGAACCAGACTCCCCGACCAGGCCAACAGTCTATTATCTGCGGGAAGTGATTTGGTAACTCTGCATCCGTAGGGGTAATTGATACAAGATTTTCGCCATCGATATCAGAGACGTAAAAACGCGATAAAGACAGCGGATTTGATCCGTAACGAGCCTGAATAAACAAGCCCTCAGCTGATGGGATATATTGATAGTGCAGACTACTGAAACCACGCATAACACCCAGGTCGATAACTTTTGTGGTTCCATTTAAAAAAGTCAGTACTGGTTGGAAATACGAAGTGGCCGCAGCCACTTGTTGTTTTTCGTATAAAACTGCATTTATAGATTTAATATACTGCAGGTTCTGATATCGAAATGCGCGATCAGTCGCACCAGCATTGAGAGCAACTAGCGCTCCATCAGACTTAATCTGGTACAAAGTTTCTGGCTCAGCATCTTGACCAAACCGAAGTAGTGTAGAGAAAAATATTTTGCCATCAGCAACGATGGCATTATTAACTTTTTTGTCACCACTAATTTTCATTAAGCCGGAGCCATCCGTGCTCACCTTATAGAGAGCTACCCCAGCCTGAAAAATCACAGTGTTTGTATTCAAATACATGACATTGGATAACTCTGTATCCAGGTCCAGTCCCTGCGATAGTTGCGAAGGTACCGCACCGTCGAGCTTGCTCAACCAGAGCTGGTACTTTCTGTCGTCGGACTGAGTTTGATAAACCACCGACGTTTCATCAGTAGTTAAACGAAAGCCATGTCCTGATTGAATGGGCTTAACCTGGCTCGCCAGTAACTTGTGACTTGTACCATCAGATACGTATAACCCATACAAGGACAATGACGTTTCATGCTGAGCTCGTTTAAGGAACAATACTTGACCATCTGAGTTAACCAATGGTCTTGTCAGAATTGAATGTCGGTTATCTCCAGATACTTCCCCCGATTGCCCCTGATCAATCAGAACCAGTTCTTTGTTTTGCAGAGCATATGAATAAAGATTAGAAGGCCTGTTATTTTCTGACTCAGAGATAAACAGCAGGTATTTTTGATCCTTACTAAACCAGAATTTATCATCAGCAACTCTTTCGGTGCTTATCTGCTCTTGCCCACTGGAGGAGTGGCGATACAGTAACCCCTGCACATCACGGAAGACGCTAATACTGCCATCGTTCGTATAAATCTCCGTGGTGTCTCCACCTGGATCAGGTGCATGCAAAAGCTCCACACTGGCCTGCGGCAGCTGAAGCGTAAAAGCACGTGCCTTATTACTGCCATCAAGCACACCAGACAATCCAACGAGAGGGCTGGTCTGAATTTTCCCGGGGGTCAGAGGGCGAATCTGATATGGCTTCTTGTTCCCAACAAACTCAGAGTTAAGCGCAGTTATACCGGGCTTTGCCGGATAAGGAGCAGATCCAAGATCAACAGTGGTAGCAGGATCCGCTGACCCCGAAGTGGGCGTGGATGATCCCTCGCCGGAACAAGCGGATAAACCCAACGTTAATATCAAAGTGAAGCAGTGTAACAATCCTGAAAATGGTCGCAGCACCATGAAAATCCCTATCTAACGAATGTATAAGCAGCTGAGTAATCTATCACATCAGAGGATTTACAGCCTGCCGGATAGGGTGATACATGGTGTAAAAGCAGAACATATAGATGCTGCATCAGATTGCTAACAAAGGAGATTCGAATTATTTCATGCCAGAAGTGGTTTGCTTCCCAAACCACTCTTGAAAGCATCAATTATTAACTGAGTACTAAGCCGACTTATTACTGTAACTTGCCATTAATCCTGCCGCCGCTACAAACATGCCGCCGAAGATACGGTTCTGTAATTTCTGATGTTGTTCGCTCTTCATCCAGCGTGATAAACCCGACGCCAGGCTGGCGTAACCAATCATCACCAGCACATCAACAATAATCAGGATGCTGCCCATGATGCTGTATTGCAGCACCAGGTTGTCAGCATTCGGATTTACAAACTGCGGGAATAACGCCAGCAGGAATACAGTCGCTTTCGGATTCGTAAGGTTCACAAACGCCGCCTGCCAGAACTGTTTCCCGCTGCTTTCGGTTTTACCGCCCAGCAGCTCCATCTCTAGTGGTGGTTGGGTCCACTTCTGATAACCGAGATACACCAGGTATAAAACACCGAACCATTTGATCAGCTCGAACGCCAGTTGCGACTGAGATAACAACGCACCCAGGCCAACACCAACCAGCACCACCTGAACGCCATAACCCAGCTGCAGACCCATAATCGCAGGCAAGGCGCCTTTAACGCCATAACGCAGGCCAGTGCTCATGGTATTCACCGCACCGGCACCGGGTGACACTGAAATCAGGATGGATGCGGCTAGAAACGCCAGGAATACTTCTAAAGCCATAACAACTCCGCTGGAAAACTTATATAGCTGGATCTGGAAGTGTGAACTTTAGCTCAGGCGACTGTTCTGGTTAAGAGACAGTTTTGGGGTTATGAAGCGGTACAGATGGTGGAGGCGTGAGCCGAATAGCGCTTCTAATCGGCTCACTGGATGAGCCGATTACGGGAATTATTCGGCTCATCTTAAAAATTCCTCATTTGTTCATTTCGTTTATTTCGATTAACCTTCAATCTAACTGTTTCGTTTATTTCGAATAAGGAGGGCTTATGTCAGCCAATCGCGCTAACAATGTCGATAAGCTGCCCAGTAAGGATGACGTTGAAACTGCCCGGGTATCCAGCCGTACTCTGGCAAAATATGCTGATCAATCCCGGGTAAAGCTCAGTATCGAAGGGGGTCAGGGAAAAGATGAACTGATTCTTCCTGGCCCGGCACTGGATCTGTTATTGAATATTCTGGGCGAAATTTCCCAGGGTAATGCAGTTAACGTGATGCCGGTTCATGCTGAACTCAGCACTCAGGAAGCAGCCAATCTGCTGAATGTCAGCCGTCCGCATCTGGTGAAGTTGCTGGAAAGTGGTGAGATCGGTTTTACTAAGGTTGGAACACATCGGCGAGTGTTGGCAAAAGATGTGATCGCCTATAAACAGGCAACCGATGCCAAACGTACTGAAGCTCTGGATGAGCTGGCTGAAATCGCGCAACTCAATGGAATGGGATATGACTAGTGGCCAAATTCACCGTTATCTTTGATGCATGTATTTTGTATCCCGCCGTCGTGCGGGATTCAGCCATGCGGCTGGCGATGACGGGCCTCTTTAAAGCGCATTGGACAGATCAGATTCATGATGAGTGGATTAACGGCCTGAAGCGCGAAAAGGATGAAGAGGGAAACCAGCGAATTCCTGATCATGTTCTGCTTCGCACTCGCGAGCTGATGGATGCACACGTCTACGACGCCAAAATCGAAAACTATGAACATCATATTGAACATGTTCAGCTACCCGATCCAGACGATCGCCACGTAGTTGCAGCGGCGATCAAAGCCAATGCCGATGCGATTGTTACCTACAACCTGAAAGACTTTCCCGCCGAATACTTATTGCAGAACTTCAATCTGGAAGTGATACACCCTGATGATTTCTTTCGTTATCAGTTTGATCTGCATCCAGCTGTCGCCATTGCAGCATTTAAGAACCAATGGCTTGCTCTGAAAAAACCACCTATGGCTCGGGAAGAGTTTTTGGTCAGGTTGAAGACAAACCAGCTAATTCAGACCGCTGGTTTTCTCGAAGGGTATTTATAACTTCAATTCTGAGGGAGCTCGCCCTCACCCTCTCCCCAGTTCGTCAGCCAATCACCGACTTCTTCTGCACTGATCTGGTGGTCCGGAGACTGGCCTTTCTGCTTCAGCTCTTCTCTTTCGACATAATCGTTAATGGCGAGTTGAAGTAGCTCGGAAACACTAAGGTTTTGAGCTTCAGCTAATTGCCTGACTCGTTGTTCCAGATCTTTATCCAGTGTGATTTTGGTTTCCATTACCGGATCTCATTGGGTGAGCCGCTAAAATTTACAGCTTCTTTGGGGGAATGTCGCGCTGGCTTCAGGTTAGGGAGGATGAACTATTTTGATTAAGCGTCAACCATCCGGAAATTCCGGATGGTTGCGAATTGATCAGGTTAAATCTGAGGCCATATCAATTAGGTCCATGTAATCCTGACCTTTAATTTTAAATACCTCATAAAGATTCGAATACAACCTTTTCAAAAAAACATTGGAAGCCGAGTTACTTGCTTCTACAACGTTATGTAAATCACTTGCATAGAAAAGCTTCGACATCTGTAATAGATGATTAAAGTGAAGACTAATCGTTTCTCTTTCATATCTTCTAATAAAGTTTCCAGAGACACTTCTGTGAACAACCCCAAATTCCAAACTTAGATTTAAGTTATTCATGCGATTGCTAATACTTCCATAACTCTGAGAAAAATCCATTGAGTCATGGGAATTTGCACTAAACCCAACAGCTTGGTTTACAAATAATTTTTCATACAACTCCCTACTCGATATCTGCAAGGCAGAGGTCAATGCAATATAAATCCAGACATACTTCTTCCTTTTGTTTTCGGTATTTATTGACGCCCACAATCGCTCTAACCATTGCCCGGTAGTCCTCAAATCAAAGTCATAAACCGATGCCAAATTCGTTAAATTAGTTAGTAGTTGTTGCTCAGTTAAGAGCAGCGACTCGTCACATGTATTAAGAAGTACTTTACTTAAATATTGTTCGTAAGTTGGATGCGATTTTATATATTCCCTTAAGCTTGGTTTTTTCAAAGAAAAGCTTCTGGAAAAGAATCGATATAAATATTTAACTGAGTTAAACCCCTCTCCATAAACAGCTTTGATTGAATGCTGAAGCTGACCTGTATCAGTGGCTATTACAAATACCATACCTTTGATATCAAACAGATGCTTAACCGTTTCTAACAGTTCAATTGCGTAGGTAGGTCGACAGCGATCTAGCTCATCAATAAATACAAACATTGGAAGATCAAGTTCATCGTTTGAATCAACAACTTCCTTTAGCCAGCCTTGAATGGCGTTTTTAAAAAACTCTAATTCGTTCACTTTCTCGGAGTGATCCGCCAGAGCTACTTCAAATACTTTCCCAGCAAAGAGCGAGAAGTCTTCTGCGCCATTAGTATCACTTCCGTCGTACTTTAAGTCGGAAATAGTCTGGACTTCATCGTCACCAAATTTGGTGATATCAATACCAGAAACTTTTTTGGTTATCCCACGCATTAATTCTGGTGCGACTTTTTTGCTAAAGCGCCAGCCTTTCTCTGCAAGGTTTTTAGCCTTTTCAGCTCCACTTTCTGGGGTCTTTGATTTGAGGTAATTAGATATAGCAGAGATTACCGCCAGCAAAGGTTCATCTGAAAAATCATGTTTCCAGGCATCAATATAAACGGCAGGATGGTCTTCCTTGATCGTGTGATACCAACGCTGTAAGAAGTAGGTTTTTCCAGCTCCCCACTCAGCATTGAGATTCATCACATAGTTTTGGTTATCTAACGATGATAAAAAATCAGTGAGAAATTCAGCGTATTTACCACGATCAAGTTTGTCAGAGCCGATGTGAATGTTAGGCAGATCACCTTCAACATCTTCGGAGAAAGGTTTGCTCCAATCAAAATCCATTTCTATTACCTACAGAACTATTAATTAATTAGCCGTAGGTTACGGTAAATCTGCCCATACCGACAAACAAAAAAGGGAGCCATCGGCTCCCTTTCTTATGCTAAGCGTTCGCTGATAAATAATCGCTCTGAATCAGAAATCCAGGTTCGATACATTCAGCGCATTCGCTTCAATAAACGCACGACGTGGTTCAACGTCATCACCCATCAAGGTGGTAAACATCTTATCCGCGCCGATGGCGTCTTCGATGCTCACTTGCAGCATACGACGCGCTTCTGGATCCATGGTGGTTTCCCACAGCTGTTCCGGGTTCATCTCGCCCAATCCTTTATAGCGCTGGATGTTGAAGCCTTTTTTCGCTTCGTTCAGCAGCCATTGAACCGCATCCCAGAAATCTTCGATTTCATGGTGGTTACGATCGCCTTCACCACGCTGGATGTAAGCGCCCGCTTCCAGCAGACCAGACAGTTCTTCGCTCATGCCAGCCAGTTTCTGGTAACCAGAGCCGGAGAAGAAGTCCTGATCCAGGATGTATTCTTTCGGAATACCGTGGGTAATCACGTTGATGATGACTTTGTTGTTGCCGCGCTCTGCGTCAGCACCGGAAGTCACTTCAAAGTGAGAGCCGCTACGGCCAGCGTCCGGCAGGTTAGTAGCCAGCTTATTCGCCCACTCTTCCACCTTGGCAGAGCTGCTCAGGTCTTCCACGGTTAACCGCGGCAGAGTCAGCATCTCGTGTAATGCTTCACGTGGAACAAGGTTGCTCATGCGAGTCACCGTGTCTTGTGCGTCGCGGTAGTCATCAACCAGCTTGGCAAAGGCTTCATCAGAGATCGCTGGCGCGTCTGCATTCGGGTACAGAGCCGCTTTCTCCAGTGCAACGTGGGTCAGGTAGCTTTCCAGCGCTGCTTCGTCTTTGATGTACTGTTCCTGCTTACCACGCTTGATTTTGTACAGCGGTGGCTGAGCAATATAGACGTGACCACGCTCGATGATTTCCGGCATTTGACGGAAGAAGAAGGTCAACAGCAGCGTACGAATGTGCGCACCGTCGACGTCGGCATCGGTCATGATAATGATGGAGTGGTAACGCAGTTTGTCCGGGTTAAATTCTTCGCGGCCAATGCCACAACCCAGTGCGGTAATCAGGGTGCCCACTTCGGCAGACGATAACATCTTGTCGAAGCGTGCTTTTTCTACGTTCAGGATCTTACCTTTTAACGGCAGAATCGCCTGGGTACGACGGTCTCGGCCTTGTTTGGCGGAACCGCCGGCCGAGTCACCCTCCACCAGGTACACTTCGGAAAGTGCCGGGTCTTTTTCCTGACAGTCAGCCAGCTTACCTGGCAGACCTGCGATATCCAGAGCGCCTTTACGACGGGTCATCTCACGTGCTTTACGGGCCGCTTCACGGGCACGGGCAGCGTCGATCATTTTACCAACCAGCTCTTTCGCAGCTTGTGGGTTCTCTTCCAGATATTCTTTAAACAGACGACCCATTTCCTGCTCAACCGCAGGCTTCACTTCGGAAGATACCAGCTTGTCTTTGGTCTGAGAGCTGAACTTAGGATCCGGCACCTTAACCGAGATAATCGCGGTTAAACCTTCACGAGCGTCGTCACCGGTGGTGGCAACCTTGTTCTTCTTGTCCAGGCCTTCAGCGGTGATATAACCGTTCAGGGAGCGGGTCAGCGCCGCACGGAAGCCTGCTAAGTGGGTACCGCCATCGCGCTGTGGAATATTGTTGGTGTAGCAGTGAATGCTTTCCTGGAAGCTGTCGTTCCACTGCATGGCCACTTCTACCGCCATACCGTCTTCACGTTCAGCATTGAAGTGGAAGACTTCGTTCAGGGCGTTTTTGCCTTCGTTCAGGAATTCCACGAACGACTTCAGGCCACCTTCAAACTCGAAGATATCTTCTTTGTCGGCAACACGTTCGTCTTTCAGATGAATTTTCACACCTGAGTTCAGGAAGGATAACTCACGCAGGCGCTTGGCCAGGTAGTCATAGGAGAATTCGGTTTTGGTGAAGGTTTCCTTAGAAGGCAGGAAAGTCACCATAGTGCCGTTAGTTTCAGACACGCCTACTTCTTTCAGCGGGTAATCAGGATCACCGTGGGTGTATTCCTGCTCGTAGATTTTGCCGCCACGACGAATGGTCAGCTTCAGCTTCTCAGATAAAGCGTTTACAACCGAAACACCTACACCGTGCAGACCGCCGGATACTTTATAGGAGTTATCGTCGAACTTACCGCCGGCGTGTAATACCGTCAGAATAACTTCAGCGGCTGAGCGCCCTTCTTCCGGGTGCATTTCGGTTGGAATACCACGGCCGTTATCGGAAACCGATACCGAGTTATCCGGGTGAATTACAACAGTGACCGTATCACAGTGACCAGCTAACGCTTCGTCGATGGAGTTATCTACCACCTCAAACACCATGTGGTGCAGACCTGTACCGTCGTCGGTGTCACCGATATACATACCGGGGCGTTTCCGTACGGCATCCAGTCCCTTCAGGACCTTAATACTCGACGAGTCGTAACTCTGCTCTGACATTGGTGTTCCTCTGTTCTTTTTAGTCTTTCAGGCCTGTATGTACCTGGGCTGAAATTCGACATAACAAATCGGAGAAGTGTAACAAATTTGACGGCACAGTGCTTGTTTTAGGAGGCTTGTTTTAAGCGATATCAGCAGCTTGGATGGGGTTCGTAGGGTTACGCACTGAATCATTGGGATATTGCCTTACGGGGCGCTACAAGTTCATCCCTGAAGGCTAATAAATCACGTCCCTGTAATTTACCCCTGCAGGCAACAACACCAATGCTTCACCGCAACCTAACGCTCAGGACTCAGGGAATTCAGACTGCCGATTCTTCAACAACCACGCCTTGTTCCACGTGGAACATTTTGCTGGCGGTGGGTTGCCAAACGTCCGTGAGCTTCTCTTTATCGATGCTGGTGATAAAGACCTGACAGTCGAGATCTTCCAGCAACTTACATAATGCATGGCGGTGTTTTTCATCCAGCTCAGACGCCAGGTCATCCACCAGATAAATAGTGCGACGTTGGCTCTCTTGCTGGAACAAGGCCCCCTGGGCAATCTTCAGCGCGGAAACCACTGTCTTTTGCTGCCCACGGGACAAAATCTCTGCAGCCGGGAGTTTACCCACCTTGATGCGTAACTCGGCTCTGTGAGGCCCTGATTGGGTGTAACCGATAACTAAATCACGCTCCTGCTGTTTCTCCAGCACATCAGCCAGTGGAGTGTCTTTATCCCAGCCACGGTAATAGGCCAGCTGCACATCAATGCTGTCATCGAGCTGATTCAGGATACGTTCGAATTCCGGCTTAAAACGCTTCAGATAGGTTTGGCGATGTTTATCGATCACTTCAGCACTTTCGATAAAACCGGAAGTCCAGGTTGGCAACCATTCCAGTTCTTTTTGCTTCAGCACCGAGTTGCGCTGTTTCAGCTGTTTACGGAACGTTTTCCACTGTTCCATAAACTTGTGTTCCACGTGGAACACTCCCCAGTCGATAAACTGACGACGCTCTTCAGGAGAGCCGGACAACAGCTTAAAGGTATTGGGGTCGATAATCTGAACCGGCAGCCAGTGTGCGGCTTCCGCCTGGGAAGTCAGCACAGAGCCGTTCAGTTTTAATAAGGTATCGCCACTTTTTAAGCGCAGACTATCCATGGTGCACAAACCACGTTCTTCATCGTCGACTTCGAGAAACATCTCGATGCGATCAGACTCGTGATTCAATACATGCTGAATTTTGGAGGTACGGAAGGATTTTCCAGAGGCCATCAGAGCAATGGCTTCTAACACGCTGGTTTTACCGCAACCGTTGTTGCCGTAGATAAAATTAACGCCCTCGTGGGGCGTTATTTCCAGCGGCTGCAGATTGCGCACACCGCTGACTTTTAATTGCCGAATTGGCATAGAGTCCGAATCCTACAGACGCATTGGCATAACAACATACATCGCATCGCCACCTTCTGGCTCTTCTAACAGCGCAGAAGAGTTAGCGTCGGACAATGTCATTTTCACCTGCTGAGTATCCAGTACGCTCATCACGTCCTGCAGGTAAGATACGTTGAAGCCCATTTCCAGTGAATCACCGTTGTAATCCACACCTACGGACTCTTCTGCTTCTTCCTGTTCCGGGTTATTCGCAAACACTTTCAGCAGTTCTGGTTCCAGTACCAGACGAACGCCACGGTACTTCTCGTTCGACAGAATCGCAGTACGAGCGAATACAGAACGTAATTCCTGACGGTCAGCCAACATTACATTGCTGCCATTTTTAGGAATCACACGACCGTAATCCGGGAACTTACCGTCCACCAGTTTCGAGGTGAAGGTGAAGTTTTCAGTGGTGGCACGCAGGTGGTTGGTGCTCAGCGCCAAAGAAACGCTGGCTTCCGGATCGGTTAACAGCTTAGCCATTTCCAGCACACCTTTGCGTGGCAGGATGATTTGCTGTGCGGTATCCGGACCGGCAATTTCTACCGTAGCAGTCGCCAGGCGGTGACCATCAGTGGATACGGTACGCAGGCCGTTAGCCGTGACTTCGAACAGCATACCGTTGAGGTAATAACGCACGTCCTGCTGAGCCATGGCAAAGCTGGTGCGGTCGATAACACGACGCAGCTTGTTTTGCTCCAGCACAAAGTGCTGCTCGCCAGAGATGTTTTCCACATTCGGGAACTCGGTCGCTGGCAGCGTAGATAAGGTGAAACGGGAGCGGCCGGAGCGTACGTTTACGCGCTGATCGTCCTGTTCGATGGTGATTTCTGCACCGTCCGGTAAGGAGCGGCAGATATCCATCAGCTTTTTCGCGGGTACAGTGATCTCACCTTCCTGGCCAACTTCGTCGAGAGTGACACGACCAACCAGTTCAACTTCCAGATCTGTACCCGTTAAAGACAGCTGCTGACCCTGAACTTCCAACAACACGTTGGACAGTACCGGCAGCGTTTGGCGTTTTTCCACCACGCCGGCTACCAGTTGCAATGGGCGCAGAAGGGCTTCCCTAGAGATAACGAATTTCATGGTTCTCCACTCAGATCTAGGTTGTCAGTGAACGCAGTAAGTTCTTGTAATCTTCACGAACGTCTGCAGTCGTTTCCTGTAACTCTTTGATTTTACGGCATGCGTGCAGAACTGTCGTGTGGTCTCGACCACCAAACGCAGCTCCGATTTCCGGCAGGCTGTGATTGGTCAGTTCTTTGCTCAAAGCCATCGCAACCTGACGAGGTCGGGCGATGGAACGCGTGCGGCGCTTAGATAATAAATCAGACAACTTCAGTTTGTAATACTCAGCCACAATTCGCTGAATATTATCGATACTGACTTGCTTATCCTGCAGAGCCAACAGGTCTTTTAGTGATTCTTTAATAAAAGGAAGAGTAATGTCACTGCCGGTAAAATGCGAGTTCGCAATTACCCGTTTCAGTGCCCCTTCCAGTTCCCGTACGTTAGAACGGATTTTCTGGGCAATAAAGAAGGCTGCGTCGTCTGGCAGGTGCACATTACTCTGCTCTGCCTTCTTCATTAAGATAGCTACCCGGGTTTCCAGCTCAGGTGGTTCAACCGCAACGGTTAAACCCCAGCCGAAGCGGCTTTTCAGTCGTTCTTCCAGGCCATTAATCTCTTTTGGATAGCGGTCACAGGTCAGAATCATCTGCTGCCCGCCTTCTAATAAGGCATTAAAGGTGTGGAAAAACTCTTCCTGGGAGCGTTCTTTACCGGCAAAGAACTGGATGTCATCAATTAACAGCGCATCCAGACCGCGGTAAAAACGTTTGAATTCGTTGATGGCGTTCAGCTGTAGCGCTTTCACCATGTCCTGCACGAAGCGTTCGGAATGCACGTATAACACTTTGGCATTCGGATCTTTGCTTTGCAGATAGTTACCCACAGCGTGCATTAAGTGAGTTTTACCTAAGCCCACACCACCATATATAAATAGTGGGTTGTACGAGCCACCGGCGTTCTCCGCTACCTGACGAGCCGCGGCATGGGCCAGCTGGTTCGATTTACCCTCAACAAAACTCTGGAAGGTAAAGTTGGTATTCAGGAAGCTCTGATGCTGTAGGCCACCTTCTACCTGCACTTCACGCTTGGGTTTTACCGGCTGACGCGGAGCAGGAGCCAGATTACCACTATTAAAAGGTGCAAATGCCGGCGCCTGACTGACAACCGGAGGGGCTTCGTTAAAACCACTGTTGTCTGCCGCTAATAAATCCCCTTGCTGTGGCGCGTTATCGGCCATCGAAGGTGTTTGAGCCACCTGGGAGAAATCATCAGCATCAAAACCGGTTCCGGCCGATGCAGTAGGCTGAGCAAAGGCAAACTCTTCTTTTGCCGGAGCAGGAGCAGGCGCAGGAGCGGGTTGAGGACGCGGAGCCGGCGCACGCTGCGGCTGACTGGCCATTTGTGGACGCTGGAACATCGGGCGCGCCTCGCCTACCACCACATCAACGTGAGTAATCCGGCCGCCATTCAGCTCCGACATAATCTCCTGAATGCGCTGCAGGTATTTATCCTTAACCCAGTCTTTAACAAAACGATTAGGTGCACTCAGGCTCAGCTGGCCGTTGTCGTCGGTGCTGGCAACCAGTGGTCGTATCCATGTGTTGTATTGCTGTGCGGGTAATTCGTGTTGTAACTGACCCAGACAGTCTTGCCACAAACCTGTCACGGCTACCTCAATTATCAATATTTAAGCGAGCCGCATAGTGTACCCAAGGCGAACTGGGTTATCCACAGAGATTAAGAGAAAATTCGTTTGTTGCCGGATTTCTTGTGGATAAGCGCCTTAAAAAACTGCGCATGGAATTGAGGACATCGTGCTGACGAATCCGCGCTGTGTATAAAAGGCCATTTCATACACCAGATCCTCCCAGATAATTCTAAGCTTAAGCGCAGCTAATACCTGACTTATGATTCGTTTAAGGTATTGTTTTATATAGGTTTTTTTTGGTTTTCCACAGAAAGTCGGTCCCTAAGAAATAAAAATAACGAACTTCTATCTTCTTTTCTTCAATACATATTCATTCATATTTTCTTATTCAGAGTGAGACAGAAAAGTAAAAAAACAGGCTTTGAGAAAATTCATGCATTTGAACAAAAATTCACCATTGCTATTGGTTTGCCTTTCTCATACAATTGCCGCCCTCAAAAATTTGGCTATTCACTTAACTAGAGTGACAGTGTTATGAAACGTACTTTTCAACCAAGCGTATTAAAGCGTAAGCGTACTCACGGTTTCCGTGCTCGTATGGCTACTAAAAACGGCCGTCAGGTTCTGGCTCGTCGTCGTGCAAAAGGCCGTCACGTTCTGACTGCTTAATTGCCCGGTTACTCCTGATAACTTCGATCAATGTCCGAGTTTGAGTTTTCCCGACAACTGCGTTTATTAAAACCAGCCGAGTTCAAACGAGTATTTGATAATACGGAGTTACGTGGGAGTACTCCCCAAATGCTGGTGCTTGCATCGGCAAATGGGCTTGATCATCCGCGAATTGGCTTTGTATTGGCGAAAAAGCAAATCAAGCATGCGGTGCAACGTAATCGGGTTAAACGACTTGTCCGCGAGTCTTGCCGATTAAATCAGCATCAATTGCCTGCTGCAGACTTTGTCATTCTGGCCCGTTCCGGGATCACTGAGCTGGACAACCAGCAAATACGTGAGATGATTGACGCCCTTTGGTTCAGATTGAAGCGCCCATCCCATGGCAGACCATCCAACGGCAAACGCAAAAAGCGGCGTTAACCCTATCGCCAGACTTATGCTCGCCTTCGTTGCAGTCTATCGCTACGCAATCAGTCCCTTATTCCCCAGTCGTTGTCGTTATTACCCAACTTGTTCAGCTTATGCCGATGAAGCCATTCGTCGATATGGTGCTTTGCGTGGTGGTAAGTTAGCCTTACAGCGATTGCTCCGGTGCCATCCGTGGGGTTCCCATGGTGTGGATCCGGTACCTGATTTATCCAACCCTCAATCCAACTGTTGTCAACGGAAAGCCTGATCATGGATATCCGCCGTACGGTTATATTTATTGGCTTAGCCATAAGTACTTACTTTTTAATTCTCGCCTGGAACGATGACTACGGTCAGAACGCTCAGGTTAATGCGCCAATCGCGGCGGTTTCTGATGCTCAGGATGCTCCTGTGCCGGTTGAAGCCGTACCTGCAGCAAATGCAGACGCCGGTGCTGATGTTCCTCAGGTGGATGCACCTGAAGTTGCGCCTGAACAAATCGATGTGGCTAAAGCTGACGGTCAGCTGGTTCAGGTAAAAACCGACGTATTACAGGTAACCATTGATCCACGTGGTGGCGAAGTGGTGCAGGTATTACTGCCAGCTTATCCGGCTTCTATTGAACAGAAGGATGTGCCTTTTGTTCTGATGGAAGAAAACAGCCGTCGTACCTATGTTGCCCAGAGTGGTTTATTGGGTAAAGACGGTGTCGATGCTAAAGGTCCTGCGCTGTACAGCGTTGCAGAAACCAACTACGAGCTGGGTGCAGATGCTACCGAGCTGACTGTGGTACTGAGCACGGCAACCGACAAAGGCACGGTCGAGAAAATCTTCACCTTCCGTCGCGGTGACTACCTGATTGATGTGACTTACCGCATCAACAACACCTCAGATCAGAACTGGCAAGGCGTGTTTTATGCACAGCTGAAGCGTGATAACTCGGCTGATCCGTCTGCCGGAAACAGCATGGGTATGCAGTCTTACCTGGGTGCGGCACTGACCACCAAAGAAAACCGTTACGAGAAAATCGGTTTTGACGATCTGACTGAAGCGCCATACAAGTCAGTTCAGCAAGGTGGCTGGGCTGCGATGCTGCAACATTACTTCCTGGCAGCCTGGATTCCGGCTCAGGATCAACCGCATACCTACAACGGCCGTTCGGTTAAAGGTAACAACGTCTTTGGTTTCTACGATGCGCCAACCACGGTAGCTCCGGGTTCTATTGGCGAAGTGGGTGCTTCTTTATACGTTGGTCCTAAAGATCAGAAGCACCTGGCAGAAATCGCTGAATATCTGGATCTGACCATCGACTATGGCTGGTTATGGTGGGTAGCTAAGCCATTGTTTTCAGTTCTCAACTTTATTCAGTCTGGTGAGATCAGCGTTTTTGGCTGGTTTGATATCGATTTAGGCGGTGGTGTTGGTAACTGGGGTGTGGCGATTATTATTCTGACCATCCTGATCAAACTGGCATTCTTTAAGCTGTCTGCTGCGTCTTACCGCTCCATGGCGAACATGCGTAAAGTGGCGCCGAAGATGCAGGAGATCAAAGAGAAGTACGGTGATAACCGTGAGAAGCTAGGCCAGGAAATGATGGCTCTGTACAAGAAAGAGAAGATCAACCCACTGGGTGGCTGCTTACCAATTCTGGTTCAGATGCCGGTATTCATCGCCCTGTACTGGGTACTGATGGAGTCGGTAGAGCTGCGTCAAGCGCCGTTCTTCCTGTGGATTGAAGATATGTCGGTGATGGATCCATACTTCATTCTGCCACTGATCATGGGTGCTTCTATGTTTATTCAGATGAAGCTGAACCCAACACCGCCAGACCCGATGCAGGCGCGTGTGATGCAGTTTATGCCAATCATCTTCACTATCTTCTTCCTGTGGTTCCCGGCTGGTCTGGTACTGTACTGGGTAGTGAACAACATTCTGTCGATTGCACAGCAATATGTGATCACCAAGCAGATTGAAAACAGCTAAACCTTACGGTCAATCGGTGTTTGTTGCGCCGATTAACCGCTAAGCTGGAAAGGCCTCTGAGAGATCAGGGGCCTTTTTTATTGATCAGAAAGCAGACCTCAGATGTTTCGTTATTGGATTTCTACCTTGCTGTTGTTGTGTTGTCTCAGTCTTGAGGCCGAACAAAGTGTAGAGAAAATCACCATTTTGCGCAGTCAGGATGACTGGGGGCCGAACGAGTTTATCGACAGTAACGGCCAGTTAGCGGGTTACCACATTGATTTGATTAAACTGGTGGCAGCCGAGTTAGGCGTTGAGGTCGAGTTTGTTTCGATGCCCTGGAAGCGGGTATTAAACTCAATGCAGGATGGTCTGGCCGATGCCGTCAGCTATGTTATCCACACCCCGAACCGTGAATATTTCCTGATTTATAAACCCGGCAATGTCATCAGCCAGGGCAGTTCCCGCTTTGCTTATCTGAAAGACAGTGGCTTTCACTACGACGGCGATCCGGAGTCGGTTAAAGATCTCAGAATTGGTGTGATCAACGGCTACAACTATGGCAAACAGTTCGAACGTGAGCGGTTTAATCAGCTGATTGAGCTCAATAGTGGTCGCCAGCAATTACAAATGTTGTTGGGAAAACGAGTGGATCTGATCTTAGTGAATATTGAACATCTGAGGTTTAAATTTGGTCACACTGCCGGTTTTGACCAGATCGAAACCGCCGACATCAGCAGCGTCAGTAATGACATCTACCTGGCCTTTTCCAGAAAGCGTGGTCACGACAAACTGGCAGAGCGTTTTGCTCGTGTTATTCCACGTATTCGTGCCAGCAAAGCCTTTAACCAAAAGGTAGAGCGCTATTTCCAACAGCCGGCTGACTGAGCCTGTCGGCCCGCAGCATCGCTTGATGTACAATGCCGCAACTCTTTTATTCAGTCACACCCGGAAATCACTATGACCACTGCTGTTCACCAGGACACCATCACCGCTGTTGCCACCGCTCCCGGGCGTGGAGGCGTTGGTATTATTCGTGTATCCGGTGAGTTAGCACTAACTGTGGCGGAAAAGATCCTCGGTTTTCAGCCTAAGCCACGTTATGCCCACTACGGCCCGTTTACGGCGGCCGATGTCACGGTACTGGATGAAGGCATTGCTCTGTATTTCCCTAATCCGAATTCCTTTACCGGTGAAGATGTACTGGAGCTTCAGGGTCACGGTGGCCCTGTGGTACTGGATCTGCTGTTAAAAGAAGTGGTGGCACTGGGATGTCGTCTGGCGCGTCCGGGTGAGTTCTCTGAGCGCGCTTTCCTCAACGACAAAATGGATCTGGCCCAGGCCGAAGCTATTGCCGACCTGATTGATTCTGCCTCTGAGCAAGCGGCTCGTTGTGCGTTACGTTCGATGCAGGGGGAATTCTCGAAAAAGGTGCACAGCCTGCTCGATCAGTTGGTCCATTTACGCATGTATGTTGAAGCTGCCATCGACTTCCCGGAAGAAGAGATCGATTTTCTCTCTGATGGCAAAGTTTCCACGATGTTATCCACAGTCGACGGTGAATTAAAATCCGTGTTGCAGGAGGCCAATCAGGGGGCTCTGCTGCGTGAAGGAATGAACGTGGTGATTGCCGGGCGTCCAAACGCTGGTAAGTCCTCACTACTGAACGCGTTGGCGGGTCAGGAACGAGCGATTGTGACTGATATTGCCGGTACCACCCGTGATGTTCTGAAAGAGCATATTCATATTGACGGAATGCCGCTGCACATCATAGATACCGCGGGTTTGCGCGATGCACCGGACGAAGTGGAACGTATCGGAATTCAGCGTGCCTGGGCGGAAATCGAGCAGGCCGATCGGGTGTTGTTGATGATTGATTCGACCACCACCGAAACGGACCCTGAAGCTCTGTTACATGCCCTGTACGATGAGCAGGGATTGGCCTCTGAAACCGATTCTTTGCTGGCATCTGGTCGCCTGACAGTGATCCGCAATAAGGCGGATATTTCAGAAGAAAGCATGGGGTTATCCACAACCGGGGATTTCCCGACGATTACCCTGTCAGCCAAACACAATCAGGGCGTTGATGATCTGCGCCAGCACCTGAAAGACGTGATGGGTTTTGAAGCCGCGTCCGAAGGTGGTTTCCTCGCCCGTCGTCGTCATATTGATGCGCTGAATCGTGCCCAGGAAGCGCTGGATTTTGGTCGTCAGCAGCTCGAAGGCATGGCGGCAGGTGAGTTACTGGCGGAAGACCTGCGTATGGCACAACACGCACTGAACGAAATCACCGGTGAATTCACCGCCGATGATTTATTGGGTGAGATCTTCGGCAGCTTCTGTATCGGTAAATAACCGGGCTTAGAGAGATTTTCGGCAGAAAACAAAAACGGGGCTTAATGCCCCGTTTTTTGTTTGCTGTTGTTATCGGCTCTGGCTGATGGTTAAACCGCTTTGTAAGACTGAGCTTCGGCGATCCAGCTTTCCAGATATTCACGGTTATCGTGATCCCACGGATGGAAGCCCGGGCGATAGTAGTCGAGATAGTTCTTAAAGATGCTGCGGGTCAGGCCACCTTTACCGAAGTAGAACTTAAAGCCATCAATCCAGGTGGACGGCTTGAACAGGTTGCCGTCTTTCCATAGGAAGATGCCCTGTACGATGCTGGCGCGCAGACAGAACATAATGGTGACAATCAGCATGTTAAACACGCGGCGGAAGTAACCACCTCCAACGGCCTGGTAAACATCAAAGGCAACCGCTTTGTGCTCGGTTTCTTCGATTGCGTGCCAGCGCCACAGCTGTTTGAAGTTCTCATCCACACCATCTGAACGTTCCGGATTTTCCAACAGATCATGCGCCATAATCGCGGTGAAGTGTTCAACCGCGCAGGTGACGGCTAACCGATCAATCGCCGGAATCCATTTTTTCATCAGACGTTTTTCTTTCTTCTCAAAGGCTTCAACCTTCGAAGCCGGATAACCCATGCTGTCGAGATATTCGTTAAACAGGTGGTGTTCGTGGCCGTGAATCGCTTCTTGTTTGATAAAACCTTTGATCTGCTCCAGCAACTTGGGGTCAGTGACCTTATCTTTGTTGTCACGCACCGCGTCGATAAACATGCGCTCGCCTTCCGGGAACAGGCATGACAACGCATTCATATAGGTGCTTTTAAAGGCGTTGTTGTCGTACCAGTAACGTGGCAGCTGCTTCAGATCGAATTCGAAATGCATCTTACGGCCGGGTATTTCCATATTACGGCTGATCTGTTGGGCGCGGCTGCTCATGGTTGTTTTCCACAGGTTGAAGTGAGGTGAGTACTTTAGTACTGAATGGCCATCTGGCACAGGTTGCAGCAAGACAGTCTTACTCCATCGCGGCTTATTCAGATGGCGCTTGTGAACACGGAATTGTTTATCAGTTTTGCTCAGCTGCCAGTGCTGCCATAGCGTGTTCTATCTGCTGCATCATCGAATCCGGGTTTTGATAATCGATGTTGATCGACGCGATCTGTTGGTGATTGTGCAACGCCAGAGACGGGAAGGAATTGAGCCCAAGCTGACGTGCCTGCTGGACTTCTTGCTCCAGCAATTGATGTTGCTCAATGGCCTGCATCCGTTCGCTGAAGACATCGGCCGCGATGCCAATATCTGTGGCGCATTGGGTGAGAGTATCCAGATCGGACGGGTTCTTTGCCTGCAAATAGTAAGCTTGCTGGATCTGGCTGATCATCGCTTCTTCCTGGTCGAACTGACGAGCCACCATACAGGCGCGGCAAGCAGGATAGGTTGAGCGCCGGGGTTGGCACTGCTGCCAGAAATCGAAGTTAAATTCGGTGCCCAATTGTTGCTGAATGGCGCTCCACACCGATTGCAGTTTGCTCTGCATCTCGACGGGCATTGGCTGATCGTTGTCCGGTGCTAAACCACCCGTGCGATATTCAATGGTTAAGGTCCCCTGCTCTATCAGCGGCGCAAGTTGCTGTTTTAATCTGGCCCAGGTTGGCTTAAATCCCCAGCACCAGCTGCACATCGGGTCGTAACAATAGATCAGTGTATAAGGCATGAGGTGCAACTCCGGTTAAATCAGACGATAACAACAGAACCTGTTGTTGCGAATTTGTTCCCTAACGCCAGCAAAACTCCGGCCGATAGCTATCTTTAGAGAGTAATGTTTGTAGCGGAGTTTCTGTGAAATATCTAACCCTATTCGTTGTTGTACTGCTGAGCGCCTGTATTGCGGAAGACGACAAGAAAGACTCAGTCACCAATAAAGATGGCGAAGACATCAGTTCCCAAACTCAGGATCTGAATGGCTTCTGGTCGGGCCAGTTTAACCAGGCCGGCGATGTCAGGTTCCTGATTTTTAATGGCGATGTGTATGGTTTCGACGATAAAAACGGCTTCGCTGGCACAGTCACATTTGATGCCAATACGCTGGAAGGCAAGTTCACCCTGGCAGGACGCGCTTTTTCTGAGGAAGACACGGCTGCCAAGCAGTTTGTCGCCGAAGGTGGCAGCGCGGTGGATTATGAAATGTCGCCACTGTTAACCACGGTTAAAGCCAAATCGGACACTTTGGTGGGCGATTTCAGCAGTGGCGCCGGCAGTTCGCAGCAAAACGGCACCATTCTGTTAACCAACGATGGTACCTGGCCAAACAATTCATCCTTGTCGTCACTGCAGGGGAAATGGACTGCAACCGGCTTCGAACTGTATGTGCAGCAAGCAACGGATAAATCGGTATTTGAAGGTATTGCGCTGGGCGACAGCGGTGGTGGTTGTACCTTCAGTGGTGATATTACCATTATCGATAAAGATTACGCCCTCTACCGGGTGGCACTACGTGAGCGTAAAAACTGCAAAGGCTTTAATACCACCGCTGCGACGGGCTATGCCGCTGCGACGGGCTATGCCGCTGTGAATAAAGATAAAGAGCTGGAGTTCTACCTTAAGAAAGGTGATGACCAACTATTTATGAAATTCACTGCACCGTCGTCTGGTTCAGATGACAGCAGTGAAACGCCAGCAGAAGGCGGTGATACCCCGGCACCAACCCTAACGCCATAAAATTTATCTTCACACTTGTGGAAAACCTTGTGTTTTCTCAGCTTAAAACCCGGGCAAAGCCTGGGTTTTTTTATGCATAAAGTTATGCTTCAGCCTGTTGATAGTAACTTATCTACAATTGTATACAGCTTTACGCACAGTCTAAGTATTTGTTTTTATTGAATAAGGTAGAAATAAAAACAGTCTGTGGGGAAAAATTAACACAGCAGAAAACGCCATGTGGATAAAGTGGATAACTTTGATGGTTAAAATTTGTTCAATGCTATGCCCTATTGATTGCACTCCTGATATAATGCGCGCCCTTTTCGCTCAGCTGAGTCTATGAAGCAGCTATAAAGTTGGGCGCAAACAACAAGATTTGAGGTGAGTTGTGGATTATCCGGTTCGGTACGATGTGATTGTGGTTGGCGGCGGACACGCTGGTACAGAGGCGGCGCTTGCGGCGGCACGTACCGGTTGTAAGACGTTGTTATTAACCCACAACACCGACACCGTGGGCGTGATGTCCTGCAACCCGGCGATTGGTGGTATTGGTAAAAGCCACCTGGTGAAAGAGATTGATGCCCTGGGCGGCGCCATGGCGCGCGCTACTGACCAGGCCGGTATTCAGTTCCGTACCCTGAACAGCCGCAAAGGTCCGGCCGTTCGTGCGACTCGTGCCCAGGCTGACCGTGCGTTATACCGCACCGCCATTCGTAACATCGTTGAGAACCAGGACAACCTGGATATCTTCCAGGCCTCCTGTGATGACCTGATAGTTCAGGGTGACGGCGTAGGTTCAACCGCTTGTGGTGTGGTGACCAATACCAATATGCGTATTCACGCCACTACTGTGGTGCTGACGGCGGGTACCTTCCTCGGTGGACTTATCCACATTGGGATGGAAAACCACAAAGGTGGCCGTGCTGGAGATCCACCGTCGATTGCTCTGTCTGAGCGTCTGCGTGAAATGCCGTTTAATGTTGGTCGTCTGAAAACCGGTACTCCGGCGCGTATTGATCGTCGGAGTGTCGACTTCTCCGTGATGCAGGAACAACCGGGTGATACGCCGCTGCCCGTGATGTCCTTTATGGGGTCGGTGGACGAGCACCCTGAACAGGTCAGCTGCTATATCACCCACACTAACGAGCAGACCCACGACATTATCCGTAACAACCTCGATCGTTCGCCTATGTATGCCGGTGTGATCGAAGGCGTTGGTCCACGTTATTGCCCATCGATTGAAGATAAGGTGATGCGTTTTGCCGATAAAGACAGCCACCAGATCTTTGTTGAGCCGGAAGGCCTGAACAGCAACGAGTTATACCCGAACGGGATTTCTACCTCGCTGCCATTTGATGTGCAGTTGGATTTAATCCACAGCATGAAAGGTTTCGAAAACGCCCATATTACCCGTCCGGGCTACGCCATCGAATACGATTATTTTAATCCGCAGGATCTGAAGCACAGCCTGGAAACCAAGTTTGTGAACAACCTGTTCTTCGCCGGTCAGATCAACGGCACCACCGGTTATGAAGAAGCCGGTGCCCAGGGCCTGCTGGCGGGAACAAATGCCGCATTACGGGCACTGGAAAAAGACGCCTGGATTCCACGTCGTGATCAGTCTTACATCGGTGTATTGGTCGACGACCTGATCACCATGGGGACCAAAGAGCCGTACCGTATGTTCACCAGCCGCGCGGAATATCGCCTGGTACTGCGTGAAGACAACGCTGATTTACGCTTGACGGAAGTGGGTCGTAATTTAGGTCTGGTCGATGACGAACGCTGGGCGGCTTTCTCTGCTAAAAAAGAAGGCATTGAACGCGAAGCCGAACGTCTGAAAACCACCTGGGTTCAGGCTGGTACCGACGAAGCGAAACAGCTGGAAGAAATGGGTGAAGCCGCGATTGCCCGTGAATATAACTTGCACGATCTGCTGAAACGTCCGGGTCTGAATTATTCACAGGTCGCTAACCTAAAAGGCGAAGCAGTAGCCGATACTCAGGTAGCTGAGCAGGTGGAAATCCAGGCCAAATACGACGGTTATATCGCCCGTCAGCTGGAAGAAATCGAACAACTGCGTCGTTACGAAAACACCAAGCTGCCAACCGATCTGGAATACGATGCTATTGGTGGTTTATCCAACGAAGTAAAACAGAAGTTGCAAACGGTACAACCAGAAACATTGGGTGTTGCTTCACGTATTTCCGGTGTGACTCCTGCAGCGATCAGCCAGATTCTGATTCACCTGAAGAAGCGTAAGCTGGCGAATCAGATGACTGCGTAAGATCTGGAATATTGCACATGATGAAAAATGGCCGGTTAATCCGGCCTTTTTTATGGGTCAAGTAAAGCAGCTCTGTGCAATATAGTGCTCAATACCGACGGTAAACCTGAGGAATGTGCAGTAAATTGCATCTATCAATTTGTTTGTTTAGAGCCAGATTTCAGAAAGTCAGCTGAAATCATTCTGGTTATTCTATATCGAGTGTTACCAAATAGGTTACACTTTGCAAATCAACAAGGAGTGTTGATGGCGATCAAAAGCTTTAAGAGTAAAGCGCTGAAGCGATTCTGGCAGGGAGACCCGAGCAAGGTGCAGCCGAATCACATCGGTAAAATCACCGATATTCTATCTACTATGCATGCAACTCATAATCCCCAGGACCTCAAGGCGGTTTTCCCGTCTTTGGATAGTAAGAAAGGTTCAGGGCTTGGCGTTTTCAGCATCCAGGTAAACGGAAACTGGCGTATTACATTTGAAATTGAAACGGATGGTGCGGTATTAGTGGATTATTGCGACTACCATGGCAAGCAGATCAAAGCGGTAAAATAGGGGAAATTTATGAGTACATCCGAGATGGTTGAAGCCCCGAAGTTTAAGCCTTCCCACCCGGGAGGTGTGTTTAAACGTCAGTTGTTAGAAAGTTATGAACTGAGTATTTCTGAAGCTGCCCGGCGTTTAGGCGTTTCCCGTAAGCACTTAACTAACTTCTGTAATGAACATGTCCCTTGCTCTCTGGATCTGGCTCAGAGAATTGCAGCTGCAACCGGGTCCGGGGTAGCCATGTGGATTAATCTGCAGGCTAACTACGATACCTGGATAGCAGAGAACAGTGAGGCTCCCGAGGTTAAAGCGTTTGCCTGAGCCTGACATTCGGCACATCTGCCCCGCTTCGAATCACCCGGTTTTGATACTCGTCAAAACCGGGTTTTTTATGTCCGCCATACTAGTCTCCTGATTGCTTAAAGAGGTAACGACCATGAGCGGTGAACTACACCTGATTAAAGAGCTGCTGGCAGAACTGGATGACAGCACGGATAAACAGCTGAATCCTCAATATGCGGAAGACTTATTATTCACCGAACTGCTGACCCGTTTAGGCCAGCGTCGTAAAGCATCCGACATTCTGCAGCAGGCGCAATATCATCTGGATAATCTTGATCAAGATGAGTTTGTGGTTACCCGCGGCTGCTGATAACTCTCGGCCTGTGCTGCTTCTGCTCAGCTTAATCAAGTCGTTCTGAGCAGAACGGACACCCCATCTGCACGTTTTTCACTCTTTTCTCGTCCCTTTCTTTCGCTTAAGGTTTACGTTAACGTAAAGGTAACTTTGAGATTGTATTAAGTTGCCTGAGAGAGCTATGAGCCAGACCTACAGCATCCGCGATTTGGCGGATGAGTTTGATATCACCACCCGCACCATTCGTTTTTACGAGGCTGAGGGCATGTTGCAGCCACAACGTGAAGGCCAGACGCGGATTTATTCGCCCCAGGACCGGGTGACA
Source organism: Bacterioplanoides sp. (assembly GCF_965219715.1). GTDB lineage: Bacteria > Pseudomonadota > Gammaproteobacteria > Pseudomonadales > Oceanobacteraceae > Bacterioplanoides. Next base: position 3,050,864 of record NZ_OZ244785.1, on the reverse strand, counting down.
CTCAAACTGATTCTGCGTGGTAAACGGCTAGGTTTATCGCTGGCTCAGAGTCGTGAGTTGATTGAAATGTACACCCCGGGCCAAACGCCCGAGGCTAACCGGCCACAGTTGGAAAAGCTGCTGGCGGTGATTGAAGACCGTCGTGCGCATCTGCGTCAACAGTTACACGATATCGAGCGCATGATGGAAGATTTGGATGATGCGGAGCTGAAAGCACGGGAAGCGCTTTCCTGAAACTATCTGCGTTATCACCTGATTAACCGCCTCGCTAATAAGTGCGGCGGAAAAATAAAAACAAAAATCACAATTTAGATTTGGGCAAAACCCAACAGGAGTTTGACTATGAGCGATTTAAATTTCGGCTTAGGCGAAACCATCGATATGTTGCGCGACCAGGTGAACGGCTTCGTTCAGAGCGAGCTGGCGCCAATCGCGGCTGAGGTGGATAAGGAAAACCGTTTCCCCAATGAGATGTGGAAACGCTTTGGTGACCAGGGTCTGCTGGGCATCACCGCAGAAGAAGAATACGGCGGCGCTAACATGGGTTATCTGGCCCATGTAGTTGCGATGGAAGAAATCTCCCGCGCTTCCGCCTCAGTTGGCCTGTCTTATGGCGCCCACTCCAATCTGTGTGTAAACCAGATTTCCCGCAACGGTAGCGCTGAACAAAAAGCCAAATACCTGCCAAAACTGATCTCCGGTGAGCATATTGGTGCGCTGGCGATGAGTGAACCAAACGCCGGTTCTGACGTGGTGAGCATGAAGCTGCGCGCCGACAAACAAGGCGACAAATACATTCTGAACGGCAGCAAGATGTGGATCACCAATGGTCCGGATGCCAACACCTATGTTATCTACGCCAAAACCGATATCGAAAAAGGCCCACACGGGATTACTGCCTTTATCGTTGAGCGCGACTTTAAAGGGTTCAGCCGTGGCACCCACCTCGACAAGCTGGGCATGCGTGGTTCCAACACCTGCGAACTGATCTTTGAAGACTGTGAAGTGCCGGAAGAAAACATCCTGGGTGGTTTAAACCAGGGCGTGAAGGTGCTGATGAGTGGTCTGGATTACGAACGTGTGGTGCTGTCTGGCGGCCCAACCGGCATCATGATGGCCTGCATGGATATCGTGAAACCTTACATCGTTGATCGTCAGCAGTTTGGTAAGTCGCTGGGTCAGTTCCAGCTGGTACAGGGCAAACTGGCGGATATGTATACCAATATGAACGCTTCCCGTTCTTATCTGTATAACGTCGCTGCCGCCTGTGATCGTGGCGAAACCACCCGCAAAGACGCGGCTGGCGTAATTCTTTATACCGCTGAAAAAGCTACCCAAATGGCGCTGGATGCCATCCAGTTATTGGGCGGCAACGGCTATATCAATGACTTCCCGACCGGGCGTTTATTACGGGACGCCAAGCTGTATGAAATTGGTGCCGGTACGTCTGAGATCCGCCGCATGTTGATCGGCCGTGAAATGTTTGAAGAATTGAAATAACCCCAGTACTGCGAGAACGAGGTAAGCGTTATGCCAATCATTCAGACGCGTCTGGATACACATTCACCCGACTACGAAGCCAACCGCGCCCATATGCAGTCGTTGGTTGATGACCTGCGCGATAAGCTCGCCACCATCCGTGAAGGTGGTGGAGAAGCATCGATGCAGCGCCATATCAGCCGTGGAAAATTGCCGGTACGCGAACGTATTCAGCACCTGCTCGATCCGGGCAGTGGTTTTCTGGAAATCGGCCAGATGGCGGCCTTCGAAGTGTACGAAGGTGAGCATGTTCCTGCCGCCGGAGCCGTTGCCGGTATCGGTCGGGTTAATGGTGTGGAGTGCATGATTGTCGGTAACGACGCCACGGTAAAAGGTGGCAGTTATTACCCGCTGACGGTGAAAAAACACCTGCGCGCTCAGGCGATTGCTGAGCAAAACCGCTTACCTTGTATTTATCTGGTGGATTCCGGCGGTGCTAACCTGCCGCGCCAGGATGAAGTATTCCCGGACCGCGAACACTTCGGTCGTATCTTCTTTAATCAGGCCAATATGTCGGCCAAAGGTATTCCACAAATTGCAGTGGTAATGGGCTCCTGTACTGCTGGTGGTGCTTATGTTCCGGCGATGGCAGACGAAGCCATTATTGTGCGTGAACAAGGCACTATTTTCCTGGCGGGCCCACCGCTGGTGAAGATGGCAACGGGTGAAGAAGTGACGGCCGAAGAGCTGGGTGGTGGTGAATTACACACCACAGAATCCGGCGTAGCTGATCATCTGGCGGAAAACGATGCCCACGGTTTGCAGCTGGCGCGTAACGCAGTGGATCGTCTCAATTGGCAAAAGCCACAGCAGATGGATCAACGCGAGTCGGTAGAACCTAAATACCCCGCGGAAGAACTGTACGGCCTGATTCCTCAGGATACCCGCCTGCCTTACGATGTGCGTGAAGTGATTGCCCGCTTAGTTGATGGCTCAGAATTTGATGAATTTAAAGCCCGTTTTGGCACCACGCTGGTCACTGGTTTTGCCCGGTTATACGGCATGCCGGTGGGCATCGTCGCCAACAACGGCATTCTGTTCAGTGAAGCCGCGCAGAAGGGAGCGCACTTTATTGAGCTATGTGCCCAGCGCAAAATCCCACTGATTTTCCTGCAAAACATCACCGGCTTTATGGTTGGCCCGAAATACGAAGCCGAAGGTATCGCCCGTCATGGCGCCAAGATGGTCACCGCCGTGGCCTGTGCCAAAGTGCCTAAGTTAACCCTGGTGATTGGTGGTTCCTTTGGCGCCGGTAACTACGGTATGTGTGGCCGTGCTTATGATCCGAACTTTATGTTTATGTGGCCCAACGCCCGTATCTCTGTGATGGGTGGTGAACAGGCCGCTGGTGTTCTGGCTCAGGTGAAAAAAGACGCGCTGGCTAAGAAAGGTGTTGAATGGCCGGACGACGAAGTCGAAGCCTTTAAACAACCGGTACGTGACACCTACGAAAAACAAGGCCATCCGTATTACAGCTCTGCCCGTCTGTGGGACGACGGCATTGTTGATCCGGCTGACAGCCGCCGGGTATTGGGTCTGGCGTTATCCGCTTGTCTGAATAAACCGATGGAAGACACGCAGTTTGGCGTGTTCCGGATGTAAGGAGGCGGATATGGAACCAAATTCTTTAAACACAGTTGCTTTAAATATCGAAGGCGGAATTGCCCGCTTAACCCTGAACCGCCCGGAAGTTCATAACGCTTTTAACGCCGAAACCATCTCAGAGTTACGCGAAGCGCTGGCCAGCCTGGCAGCGGACGATGCTGTACGGATTTTGGTGTTACGCGGCGAAGGTAAACACTTCTGCGCCGGTGGTGATCTGAACTGGATGAAGTCGCAGAAAGAGGCGTCGCTGGAAGAAAATCTGGCTGATTCTGGTCGTCTGGCAGACCTGCTGGATGAACTGAACTCCTTCCCGAAACCGACCATTGCTGAAGTTCAGGGGGCTGCTTTTGGCGGAGCTCTGGGTCTGATCAGCTGCTGCGATATGGTGGTGGCATCGGATGATGCGCGCTTCTGCCTGAGTGAAGTGAAACTGGGCCTGAGCCCGGCAACCATCAGCCCTTATGTGATTGCCGCCATGGGCGCGCGTCAGGCTCGTCGTTATTTCTTAACCGCTGAACTTATTAATGCCGAAAAGGCATATGAAATCGGTTTGATACATCAAATTGTTTCACGTGAAACGTTATCGGAAGTGACTTCTGGCTGGATTAAAAATCTGCTGAATAACGGCCCACAAGCCATCGCTGCTACCAAACAACTGATTCGTGACGTCAGTAATAAGCCCGTCGACGATGAGTTAAAAAATTACACCTCAGAACTGATTGCCCATCTGCGTGTGGGTGATGAAGGTCAGGAAGGTTTAACCGCATTTTTTGAAAAGCGTAAAGCTTCATACGCAACAGGAGATAAATAATATGTTCGATAAGATCCTGATTGCTAACCGTGGCGAAATTGCCCTGCGGGTGATGCGTACCGCTAAAGCCATGGGCATTCGTACCGTGGCTTTGTATTCCGAAGCTGATCGAAAAGCTCAACATGTTTTAGCCGCTGATGAAGCCGTATGTGTTGGCCCGGCGGCGGCCAGCGAAAGTTATCTGCAAATCGATAAAGTGATCGCGGCAGCAAAACAAACCGGCGCCCAGGCAATTCACCCGGGTTATGGTTTCCTTAGCGAAAACGCGGCGTTCTCCCGCGCCTGTGCCGAAAACGGCATTGAATTTATCGGCCCTCCGGCATCCTCCATTGAAGCCATGGGTGATAAAGCCAGCGCTAAAGCCTTGTTATCCGACAGCGCTGTACCATTAGTTCCTGGCTACCACGGCGAAGATCAATCCGATGATTTGTTGTGTGTCGAAGCCGAACGTATTGGCTTCCCGGTACTGCTAAAAGCCAGCGCCGGTGGCGGTGGTAAAGGTATGCGGGTGGTGGAAAAAGCCGCTGACGTGTTGGAAAACGTCATCAGTGCTCGTCGTGAAGGTTTATCGTCTTTTGGTGATAACCGCCTGCTGATTGAAAAATATCTGCTGAAGCCGCGCCACGTGGAAGTGCAGGTGTTCTGCGATAAACACGGCAATGGCGTTTACCTGTTCGAGCGTGATTGTTCGGTGCAGCGTCGTCACCAGAAGGTGATCGAAGAAGCACCGGCTCCGGGCTTTAATGAAGACGAAGATTTGCGTCGCCGTATGGGGGAAGCCGCCCTCGCTGCTGCCCATAAGATTAATTACGTTGGTGCCGGTACGGTGGAGTTCCTGCTCGATAGTCGTGGTGATTTCTTCTTTATGGAGATGAACACCCGTCTGCAGGTGGAGCACCCGGTTACCGAAATGGTTACCGATCAGGATCTGGTGGAATGGCAGCTGCGTGTCGCAGCGGGCGAAACCTTACCTGTGACTCAGGACCAGTTGAGCGTAAATGGTCACTCGATTGAGGTGCGGATTTACGCCGAAGATGCCGACAACAGTTTCTTACCAGCAATTGGTGATCTAAGCCGCTTGCGCTGGCCTGCCGCCTGTAACTTCGACCGAACCTCCTCTATTCGTGTTGATAGCGGCGTGATCGAAGGTGATACCGTATCGCCGTATTACGATCCGATGATCGCCAAGCTGATTGTCTGGGGCGCCGATCGTAACGCTGCGATTGTTCGTATGCAGCAGGCGCTGACTGAATTGGAAATCGACGGTATTAAAAACAACCGTGACTTCCTGGCACGTCTGATGGCAGAGCCTGGTTTTATCAACGCCGATTTATCCACCGACTTTATTGATCGTCATGAGCTGGATGCCGAGCTGGATGCCGACTGGCTGTTAGGCGCACTTATTGAACTGGCTGCAGTTGAATTAGAGAGTGAAGCTCAGCCTGCGACTGCAACGTCTTCCGATCCATGGAATATCAATGATCAGTTCAGAATGAATCTGAATGCTCGCGAAACGGTTTATCTGAATACCGCTGGCGGTGATTCCTGTGTCGCCAAGGTTCAGCACCAGGCGGATGGCTCGCTTCAAATCGACATCGAAGACGAGTCTTACAGGGTTAACGGCCTGAGCCTGAATAACGCTGTTTTAAGCTACGAGCTGGATGGCAAAATTCAACGTCATAACGTCAAAATCACCGACGACGAAGCCATTGTTTGGTTGGAAAAAGCAACCAAGCGTTACGCTCGTAATGTCTGGCTTGGTGAAGGTGCTGGAGACGACCATGGTGGTTTAACCGCTCCGATGTCGGGTCAGGTGCTGGAAGTAAACGTCAAAGCTGGTGATCAGGTTGAAGCCGGTCAGGTGCTGATGATTATGGAAGCCATGAAGATGGAGCACAGCATTCGTGCCGCCGAAGACGGTGTGGTTGAGCAGGTGTTCTACGGTGCTGGCGACCAGGTGTTTGAAGGTGCTGAGTTGATTGCTCTTCAGGGTGAGGAGTAAACGAATACTGAATGCCAATGGCAACGAACATCGAGTTATCACCCGTTTTTTCAGCCGCCGCTAAATCGGCCGGTCGCAGTGTCCCACTGCTGCTTTGAAAAAACAGCTGACAACTCAACATTCTTGATTCAGCCGATTGAGACTGAAGTTGCTGACAAAAGGCGAAAGGATTTGTCGGTTTAACATTAAAGTCTGGTGACTCGTTGCTTTTTCAAAGCCAGCAACAGGATGTTGCGAGTGCATAGAGATCACAGGGATGTGGCTTTCTATGCACCGACTGAAAAAGTAATGGGTTGTCAGGCTTGGTGTCGAACCCCGAAAGGTTTGCGAATGATGAAAAAAGAAAAAATAAAAATCGTCGAAGTAGGCGCCCGCGATGGCCTGCAAAATGAAAAGCAGGAGCTGTCGGTTGAACTGAAGGTTGAGCTGATCGAACGTCTGGCAGCGTGTGGTTTAACCACCATCGAATCAGGCAGCTTTGTCTCACCGAAATGGGTACCACAAATGGCGGGCAGCGATCAGGTGCTGCAACAACTGAATGCCAGTCCTAAGCGCAGCAAAGCGGTGAAATACGCAGCGCTGACGCCTAACCTGCAGGGATTAGAAGGCGCGTTAGCCGCTAACGCAGATGAAGTGGCAGTATTCACCGCCGCCTCCGATGTCTTCACGCAAAAGAATATTAATTGCACGGTTCAGCAAAGTCTGGAGCGAATTCGCCCGGTGCTGGATCACGCCCGTACCGTCGGTTTGCCGGTGCGCGGTTATGTTTCCACTGTGATGGGTTGTCCGTATCAGGGCGAAGTGGATGTGAATAAAGTTGTCGATGTTGCCCAGGCTCTGCTGGATATGGGCTGCTATGAAATTTCCCTCGGCGACACCATTGGTGTCGGCACGCCAGCCAAAACCCAACAACTGATTCGTACGCTGGCGATGCATTTGCCGATGTCGCAGCTGGCGGTGCATTTCCACGATACCTATGGCCAGGCGCTGGCCAATATCTACGCCGCACTGGAGCTGGGTATTCGTACTGTGGATAGCTCGGTTGCTGGTCTGGGCGGTTGCCCTTACGCCAAAGGCGCCTCTGGTAATGTCGCCACCGAAGACGTGGTGTATATGCTTAACGGCCTGGGTTACGACTCGAGTGTGGATCTGCAGGCGCTGGCACAAACCGGAGCCTGGATTAGTGAACAATTAAACCGTCCGAACGGCAGCAAAGCCGGTCTGGCTATCGCGGCGAATCAATAAGCGGGTAAAGAAACATGACTCAGGATTTATTGTGGCAAGCCAGCACGGAGCGCAAACAAGCATCGAATATGCAGGCTTTCCTCGAGCGGGCCAACAGCGAATATTCCCTTAATCTGAGCAGCTATGCAGAACTGCATCAGTGGAGTGTGGAGCAACGCGAAGCCTTCTGGTCTTTGTTGTGGCGCTACGCTCAGGTGGAAGCCCAGACTCCTTATGACAGCGTATTAAGCAACGGCGATAAGATGCCGGGTGCAAGCTGGTTTGAAGGCGCACGATTAAACTTCGCTGAGAACCTGCTGGCGCCCGCCAACAATTCTGATCTGGCAAATAAAGCCGCTCTGGTTTTCCGCAATGAAGACCCTGATACCCGGGTTGAGATCAGTTACGCCGAACTGTATCTGCAGGTCGCCAAAGCGGCTCGCGCTATGCGTGCTTTGGGAGTGGTTGCTGGTGATCGTGTCGCAGCCTTTATGCCTAACTGCCCACAAACATTGATCGGTATGTTGGCTGCAACCAGCATTGGTGCGGTGTTTTCATCCTGTTCGCCGGACTTTGGTATTCAGGGTGTGTTGGATCGTTTTGGTCAGATCAAACCTAAGTTACTGCTGGCTACCCAGGGCTATTTATACGCTGGTAAAAAGATCGACTGTGGTGAGCGGGTTCAGGCCATTGCTGAATCGTTAAACCTGGATGCTGAGCAATTAATCTCAGTGCCTTATGTTGGTCTAGAGAATGAATTTGCTCAGCCAGAGCAGTCGATCCTTTGGAGCGATTTCTTAAACTCTTCCCTTAATAACGATGCCAGCGATATTGATTTTGAAGCTCTGCCTTTCGACCACCCGCTTTATATTATGTACAGCTCGGGTACCACCGGCGTGCCGAAATGCATCGTGCATGGTGCGGGTGGCACTCTGCTGCAACACAAAAAAGAACTGCTGCTGCACACCGATGTAAAAGCAGATGATGTGCTGTTCTACTTCACCACTTGTGGCTGGATGATGTGGAACTGGCTGGTGTCGGGCTTATCCACTGGCGCAACCGTGCTGCTGTTTGATGGTTCGCCGTTCCATCAGGATGGTGAAGCTAACCCTGAGGTGATGTGGAATATTGCCCAGCAGGAAGGCATCACGATTTTTGGTACCAGCGCCAAATACATCAGTGCGCTGGAAAAGGCTGGTGTTAAACCTGCGGCCTCTCACGAGCATAAAGTTCGCACCCTGCTCTCCACCGGCTCACCGCTGGCTCACGAAAGCTTCGATTATGTGTATCGTGATATTGCGGTTGAATCTGATGGCCAGGCCGACCTGGCGTTATGTTCGATCTCCGGCGGTACCGATATTATTTCCTGCTTCGCCTTGGGCAATCCGTTGTTACCTGTGTATCGCGGTGAACTGCAGTGCTTTGGTTTGGGGATGGACGTTCAGACCTGGAATGACGATGGGAGCAAGTCCAACGTCGGCGAAAAAGGCGAACTGGTATGTGCCCAGGCCTTCCCTTCGATGCCAGTGGGTTTCTGGAACGATGACTGCTCTGAAATACCTTACGGCCAGAAATACCATAACGCTTATTTTGATCAGTTCACGAATGTGTGGGCGCATGGAGACTATGCAGAGGTGACCCCACACGGCGGCCTGATTATTCATGGTCGCAGCGACGCGGTGTTAAACCCGGGTGGTGTGCGTATTGGTACCGCCGAGATTTATCGTCAGGTTGAGAAGCTGGATGAAGTGGTGGAAAGTCTCGCCATCGGCCAGCAATGGCAGGACGATGTCCGGGTTGTGCTGTTTGTCGTTTTATCCAAAGAAGCTCTGGCATCTGGTTTGCAAAACAACGAAATGACTGATGAATTGCGTCAGAAAATCCGTCAGCAGATCCGCGCTAACTGCACTCCACGCCATGTTCCGGCGAAGGTGATTGCGGTACCGGAATTACCTCGTACCATTTCCGGCAAGCTGGTGGAACTGGCAGTGCGCAATGTGGTGCATGGTGATCCGGTGAAAAACACCGATGCTTTGGCCAACCCACAGGCACTGGCGCACTTTAAAGATATTGAGGAGTTAGCACATGACTGATCCTTTAGTCATTGAACGAGTTCAGGACGATGCCGGCAATAACAGCATTGCTCTGATTACTCTGAACCGTCCGGAGATTAAAAACGCGATTTCCGATGCCGATGTGATCGACGCCTTTGATGCCATGGTCGATCAGCTTAATGCGGATGGCAGTGTCAAAGTCGCTGTCTTCACCGGTGAGGGAGATATCTTCTCCGGCGGCGGCAATATCAAAGCGATGAAAAATCGCACCGGTATGTTTGCGGGCGATGTTGAGCAACTGCAGAAAAACTATAAGCAGTTTATTCAGCGAATTCCGCTGGCTTTTGCTCGTCTGCAAGTGCCGGTCATTGCTGCGGTAAATGGCCCGGCGGTTGGTGCTGGCAATGATATGGTGTGTATGTGTGATATCGCCATCGCCAGTAACAAAGCCACCTTCTCCGAGAGTTTTATCAAGCTGGGTATTATCCCCGGTGACGGCGGCGCCTGGTTATTACCGCGCCGAGTTGGTATGCAAAAAGCGATGGAAATGGCATTAACCGGTCGTGCATTTTCTGCCGATGAAGCCTTAGCCATGGGACTGGTATCCCGTGTGGTAGAACACGATCAGCTGGTGGGTAATGCCTTAGGTCTGGCGCGTCAGATGGCGACTAACGATGCCCGTTGTTTACGTGAAACCAAACGCTTATTCCGTGAGGCGCAAAGCCAGACGCTGGAGCAGGCGCTCGATAGTGCCGCAACGATACAAGGCATTTTGCATCACGAACCATCTTTTAAGTTATAAAATCCGTAGGTTGGGGTGAGCTTTGCGAACCCCAGCGATCAAATTTTAAAAAAGAGGTCTTTTTGTTCTCATGTTGGGGTTCGCAGAGCTCACCCCAACCTACACAATTATTTGATCAGGCCCATCTCTGCATCACGGTACAGGCGACCAAATCCCCGGTCACGTTAACTGAGGTCCGGCACATATCGAGAATCCGGTCGACACCTAAAATCAGTGCAATGCCTTCCGCCGGGATGCCCACGCTATTCAGCACTGTCGCCAGAATCACGATACCAACACCCGGTGTTGACGGTGAGCCAATCGAGGCACCAACGGTCGTTACCGCCAGCAATAGAATTTCCTGAATCGATAAATCGACACCAAAGATCTGCGCCAGAAATACCGCGGCAATCACCTGGTATAGCGCTGTGCCGTCCATATTGACCGTGGCCCCCAGCGGCACAACAAATTTAGCCGTGCTGTCGTCGACTTTTAATTCTTTCTGGGCAGTTTGCAGCGATAGCGGCATCACAGCAGCGGAACTGGAGGTAGAGAATGCCAGCAGCTGAGCCGGACGAACCGCTCTGGCAAACGCCAGCACCGGGCGCTGAGCTAAGACTTTTACGATGGTCAGATAAGTTAAATACAGGCAGAACAACCCCAGTAATACGGTACCAACATAAGCCGACATACCCAATAAAACTTCCAGACCGACCTTGATGGAAATTTCGGTTAATAAACCAAATACCGCGTACGGTGCCAGCAGCATGGCCCAGCCGACGACTTTCATGGAAATTTCCTGCACGCCTTCCACCATATCGCGCAGCGCCGATACCCGTTTACGTGGCACGCTGGCCATCGCCAGCCCCATAAAGATGGCAAAAATAACCAGCTGCAACATGCTCTGCTCGTAAATCGCCCGGGTAATATTGGTCGGGATTAAACGCGAAATCTGGTCCGGTAGGGAGACATCCGTTGCCGGTGCTATCGAGGTTGGTACTGCTGTGTTGGTGTTAGCCATTAACGCATCGACATCGACGTAGTTACCCGGCTGAATCACCAGTGCCAGGGTAATACCAATGGTCACCGCTAAGGTGGTGGTTAATACAAAATACGGTGCGATTTTTAAACCGATGGATTTCAGGTTAGAGGTATCGCCGTTGCCGCCCACACCGAGCATAATCGAGCTGATCACCAGTGGAATCACCACCATCTGAATCATATTCAGGAAGATAGTGCCGGGCAGTTTCACCCATTCGGCGATGGAATAGGCGGTTTCTGCGGCGACCGCCTGGCCACCTTCCGGCGACAGCCAGGTACCAAACGCCACACCTAAAATCAGTGCTAATAAAATCTGAATCCACAGTTGGCGCTGTACCAGTTTGGCCAGATGTTCGACGCCCTCTCCTTCGTAGGTTTCCGGTACGTCTTTGTTAAATAACTTCATGAATCGTTTCCCTGGATTATCTGGCGCCATTTTAAGTAGCTGAGTATGGCGTGCGCTTAATCCAGATCAATCGACATAGCAGACAACAAGGTGAAACTGATTGTTGCGATTTGAGAACGGTAGTGAATGGGGAGTGGCAGAAAACGGAGGAAAAAAGCCCCACGGCAAAGTCGCTGTTGAGTGCCGTGGGGTTGAGGTTAAGAGCGAGTTAGGCAGAGAGTTAACGCATTACAAACGGGTTGCTCATCGGTTCGGATGAAGTGTTGATCCAGGTGGTTTTGGTGCGGATGTAATCCTGCACCGCCTGAATACCAGCCTCACGGCCGTAACCTGACTGGTTAATACCACCAAATGGTGCAATCGGAGAGGTCACCCGATAGGTATTAATCCAGCAGATACCCGATTGAATCTTGGCGGATACGCGATGTGCCCGGGCGATATTCTGGGTAAATACGCCGGAGCCGAGGCCATAAACACTGTCGTTTGCCATGGCGATGGCTTCTTCTTCGGTATCAAAAGCAACAATCGACATCACCGGGCCAAACATTTCGTTTTCCAGTGTGGCGATTTTGGTGTTCGGACATTCAACAATCGTCGGTTCGAAATAGTGTTCTGAACCATGTTGTGGTGCACGACGACCGCCGACACGAATGTTGGCGCCCTGCTCAACTGCGGTTTGCAGTGTGCGTTCGATACCTTCGATCTGCGCCATGGTGCACAGCGGTCCAACGTGGGTAGAGCTGTCCAGCGGGCTGCCAATGACGATCTGGCGAGTCTTTTCTTCAACCTTGCTCAGCACTTTTTCCAGTACTGAACGTTGAATAAAGGCACGTGAACCGGCCACACAAGACTGGCCGGAAGCACCGAAGTTACCGGCAATCAGGCCGTTAGCAGCACTTTCCAGGTCGGCATCTTCAAACACGATAATCGGCGACTTACCGCCCAGCTCCAGCGAGGTAACGGCGAAGCTTTCGGCGCTGTTACGCACCACGTGTTTGGCGGCTTCCGGACCACCGGTAAAGGCAAGGCGATCGATATCCGGGTGAGAGGTTAACGGAATTGCACAGTTCGGTGCGTCTCCGGTAATCACGGATACCACGCCATCCGGGAAACCTGCCTGCTGAATCAGCTTGGCTAATTCAAACATCGGCGCGGGTGCCATTTCAGAGGCTTTTAAGATCACAGTACAACCGGCAGCCAGTGCCGGGCCCAGTTTGGCAGCCGTCAGGAACATCTGAGCATTCCAGGGTACTACCGCAGCGACAACACCAATCGGAACCGGTGTGGTGAACACATGCATATCCGGCTTATCGATCGGCAGAGTCACACCTTCGATCTTGTCCGCCAGGCCTGCGTAGTAACGGTACCAGTTGCCAACGTAACGCGACTGGCTGACGGTTTCGGCGGCCAGCTTGCCGCTGTCGATGGTTTCAACTTCACCGATCTTTTCGGCGTTTTGTTCCACCAGTTCAGCCAGGCGGTACAGTAATGCACCACGCTGAGTCGCGGTCATTTCCGCCCATGGACCTTCGGTCAGGTTACGGCGTGCGGCGCTGACAGCACGTTCAACATCGGCGTGGCTGGCGCAGGCGAAGGTCGCCCAGGTTTCGCCGGTCGCCGGGTTGCTGGTTTCCATCACCTGTTGTTCGGAGCCATCAACCCAGTCGCCATCGATAAACAGCTGATAGTGAGGTAATTGATTTGTCATAGTCATTTCCCGTAGCGGATCAGCTGAAGGCTGGCATCACTTCGTCGATAAAGCGTTTCAGAGAAGTCTCTTTCTGCTCACGGCTCATGCCGCTGTCAGACCAGTAAGAAAACTCGTCATACCCCAGGTCTTCGTAGTGCTTCAGACGATCGATAATCTGCTGCGAAGTACCAATCATCAGATCACGACGCATGGCATCGGCGTTGTACATCGGATGAGCATCAATTTCTGCCTGGCTCAGCTGCTGGATCAGGCCTTGGTTAATCGGACGCTCATTTTTGAACCAGGCGCCAAAGTAACAGTAGAACTCATTCAGCTGTTTTGCTGCCTGGGCCAGCTCGGCTTCGTCTTTACCAACATAGGCGTGCTGCAGAATCATAATTTTCGGACGTTTTTTGTAGGTTTCGCAGGCCTGATTAAACTTCTCGATCAGACCTTCGACTTCCTCAATACCCTGCCACAGCGGTGTCACCTGCACGTTACAGTCGTTTTCAACAGCAAACTCATGGCTGTTGATATCACGTGCTGCCACCCAGATTGGCGGACCATCTTCGGTCAGTGGTTTTGGCGCCGAAGTGGTCTTCGGGAACTGGTAATGTTTACCGTCATGGGCGTAGTCACCGGCCCACAGGCCTTTAACCGCCGGCACCATTTCACGCAGACATTCACCTGCCTGCCAGGCATCCAGGTTGTCGGTCATACGCTCGTATTCAAACGAGTACGCACCGCGGGCGATGCCCAGCTCCAGACGACCCTGAGTCAGGATGTCGGTCATGGCCGCTTCGCCAGCCATTTTGATCGGATTCCAGAATGGTGCGACAACAGTACCTGTGCCCAGACGAGCATTCTTGGTGCGGTGTGCCAGATCCACCAGATTCAGAAACGGGTTGGGCGCGATGGTAAAGTTCATACCATGGTGCTCACCGGTCCAGATGGTGCACATGCCGCCCTGGTCGGCCATATCACACAGAGATAAAAACTCCTGATACAGCTGTTCCTGGGTTTGCTGTTCGTTCACCCGTTCCATGTGTGCAAAAAGAGAAAACTTCATGGGGTATCTCCAGAATTATTATTAGTGGATATCACCGGACTTTTCGTCACCGACGTATAAACGGAATACGCCGTTATGTTTTTCGTGCACGTAACGCAGCAGCATGCTTTGCACATCGGCGGAGCAAAACTGGATGTTTTTCAGTTCGTTAATACTGACGTATTCACAACCTTCAGTAACAACATCGTTGTCGGCTACGGCGCGGTAATAGCTGCTGAATGCCTGGGCTTCGGGGTTTTCATACACCGAATATACCGAGCTCACTTTGCAGCTCAGGCCCTTCTCTTTCAGGTATTGCTGAATGGTGTTTTTAGAACCCTGATCTTTGCTGGTGGATACCTGAGGCACGGTGTAACCCTGCTCGGTTTTCTTCAGCAGTAACTGGTTGTTGTGCTCAATAATGGCGCCCACTTTACCAATCAGGTGAGTCAGCTCTTCGGCTTTGTGTTCCATACCGAGGCTGAAGTAACCACCGCGGGAATAACCCAGACCTGGCTTATCATTGGCCGCAAAGTCCTGAATTTCACCAACCAGTAAAATATGGTCGCCCGCTGGAATGGTGTTAAAGGTCGAACAGGAGAAGTGCGCCACGGATCCGGCAATAATCGGACAACCGTTTTCGTCAGCGTGCCATTCGATGTCAGCAAAACGATCGCCCTTAGCGCTGGCGAAGGTGTTGGAAATATCCTGCTGATCTTCCGCCAGAATGTTAATGGCGAAATGTTTGCACTGATTAAACACTTCAAAGCTGGATAACTTATTGGATGGGCAAACCAGCAGTAGTGCCGGATCAACCGAAACCGAAGTAAAAGAGTTTGCGGTAAAGCCGACTTTTTCGCCGCTGTCGCTCACTGCCGTTACAACGGTTACACCCGTCATAAAAGAGCCAAAGGCATTGCGTAATTCGCGGGTATCGATTGTGCTCATACGTTGTTCCTCGCGTGTTGTTCACACTGGTCTGCAAATTCGAGCAGCAGCAGATTAATTTCGACCGGGTGCGTCATTTGCACCATGTGTCGGGAGTCTTTGATCACGGCGTAACGACCGTTGGCACAACGCTGCGCCATTTGCTGCGACATTTCTCCGGAGGAGTTGCTGTCGCCATCACCGGTAATAAAGATCGCCGGTACCGTCAGGGATGCCAGGTCATCATCGGATGGCCCGTCTTCCAGACTGAAAATCTGATAAGCCTGGGCATAACCGGCTGCCGGAGCGATGCTCAGCCACTGGCGGCACAGTTCAGCCATTTCCAGCTCAAGGCCTTGAGGCTCGGTGTTAAACCAGCGCGAAATCGGTGCGCTGACACGATCCAGCTGCGGGTTCTCGACCATCTCACGAGCACGTTGCTGCACCGCCTGGCGGGCTGTATCGCTGCGGCGGAAAATGGCATTCAGCGCAGCCACGCCGTTACACAACTGTGGGTAGCGGCTGGCAAAATCCAGCGCAATCATGGAACCCATGGAGTGACCAATAATGATCACCGGCGCCTGAATATCGGTTTCGATCCACTGGGCGATAGCGTCAACGTAACCGTTCAGTGTGGTTGAGCTGGCTGCTTCCAGCGAGCTGTCACCATGGCCCGGCATATCGACGGCATATACCGTGTGTTGTTTGCTCAGTTGCGGAATCTGGTGCAGCCAGGCTTCAGCCCGCAGGCCAACACCATGAACCAGCACCACCGGAGAGCCGGAGCCGACGCGAAAATACGCCAGCCCGTTGTCCGCCTTAAACCGCTGCAGGGTTGTCAACGTCATGGCCTAACTCCTGAAGTTCCTGATAGCGGTCACCAATACGGTGATGTGGACGGCCAGTGGTTGCACCACCCAATACAACAACGACTTCATCCGGACCCGGTGCATCGTTGATGTTGAATTGCAGGGTCAGGTAGTGGGAACGCTTACCACCGTCGTTCTTATCCATCATAGGTACCATAATCGGCGCGTTTGCCGGACCACGGGTATTGGTGAATGACAGGAAAGACTTAGCGCCGACGGCTTCACGGAAAATATTGCCGAAGTGCAGTGTGTGGATCAGTGCAGAGGCGTGTTCGATCTCACCATTCATACCCACTACGGCTGCTTTACCAAATGCTTCTACCTTTTCAGCACCACCGGCCATGGCAGCAATTTTGTCGGTCAGGATCTGACCTAATACCGGGCCATAGGCTTTTACTTCCGGTTTCAGGTCTTCAACAAAACGTCCGGCCCATGGGTTTTTAACAATGGCTGCGGCAGCAAACATGCGTGCTGGAGTCTCTGCTTCTTTAAAGCCTTCAATAAGTGTCTCTTCTTCAAAGCAGACGATTTTTCTGATTTCAGGTTTCATTTTGTGCTCGCTTCTGTCACATGTCGTTGTACGTTGTATTATGGTATACAATCATATAATCTGAACGCATGCAAACAAAGGTTAAGAAATATAGTAGTCTTGGTTCCTTAAATGCCTAGCGCAGAAAAACACGTAATAACTGTTTAAAAACCGGAATCGATGAGCAATATGTTGAAGGTAAGCCGTCCCAAAACACTGAAAGAGAGCGCCCTGGAATCACTGCGTGATGCTATTACCAGTGAAGTATTTAAGCCGGGTGAACGTCTGGTCGAGCGCACCCTGTGCGAAAGCATGGGTGTCAGCCGTACCGTCGTGCGTGAGTGTATTCGCCACTTAGAGAGTGAGCGTCTGGTGATTGGTGTCGCCAACGCTGGGTTTGCAGTAGCAACCATCAGCGAAGATGAAGTGAAAGAAATTTATGAGATCCGCACCATGCTGGAATGTTCAGCGGTGCAGGCTTGTGCAGAAAAAGCCGACAAGGCTGTGGTCGCCGAGCTGCGGAACCTGCGCAAGGAAATTGCTCAGTGCCTGAAAAAAGAAGACGTTATAGAAGGCCTGAAATTAACCACAGAATTTTATCACCTGATTTTTACCACCGGTGGCAAATACGTCGCCTGGGATCTGGTGGAACGTTTAAATGCACGGATCTCGCGCTTGCGGGCATTAACGCTGAGTACTGCTGAGCGCCGCACTAAAGGTCCGGAAAATTTAAACAGCATGATTGATGCAATTGAAAACAACGATTCTGAGCTAGCCAGAGAAATCTGTATCCGCCATCTGACGGAGGCTGCTGAGATTGCCTACCAATTAAATTAACGAGATACCAATATGGATAAAGCACTGTTTGAACTGGGGTTAAGCAAGCGACAAGCAACCCTGGGTGAAGATTACGTCAATGCGAATCTGGCAAAGGCGGATGAATTTAATTTGCCGTTCCAACAGGCAATGACCGAATGGTGCTGGGGTTTTGGCTGGGGTGACGAAGCCATTGATATGAAAACCCGCTCGTTAATGAATCTGACCATGATTGCGGCCCTCGGCAAAATGCACGAGTGGGAATTGCATCTGCGTGGCGCCGTGACCAATGGCGTAACCGTTGAAGAAATTCGCGCCGCGATTCATGCCATCGCCATTTATTGTGGTGTGCCTCAGGGCGTGGAATGTTTCCGTATCGCCCGGGACGTATTACAGGAACTGGAATTACTGTAACCGGCTCTTGGCTTATTACCGGCTGATTTAACGGTAACCGGGTATGACTGATGACTGCTTGTTGTGCCCGGTTAAATCCCAATATCTGTTCGCCCACGTTGATTAATCAGCACCTGAATACGTTTTATTTAGTGTATTCGGGCGGGTTCGCAGTGCTTTTTTCAGGATAAAACCATGTCCATTTTAAATTTAAACGATAGCGCGTTACTGAAAACCCAGTCTTATATTAATGGCCAGTGGCTGGATGCCAGCAGTGGTGACAGCTTTGCGGTAACCGATCCGGCAACGGGTGAAATCATCGCCCGTGTTGCCGACCTGGGTGCCAGCGAAACTCAACAGGCGATTGCCGCCGCGGACCAGGCATTAGCTGCCTGGAAAAATAAAACCGCCAAAGAAAGATCACAATTATTACGCGCCTGGTACGACCTGATGATTGAACATCAGGAAGACTTGGCGGCGATTATGACGGCGGAACAAGGCAAGGTGATCAGTGAATCCCGCGGCGAAGTATTATATGGCGCGTCTTTTGTTGAGTGGTTCGCGGAAGAAGCCAAACGGGTTTATGGTGATGTGATTCCACACACCACTCATAACCGTCGCTCGCTGGTTATTAAACAAGGTGTGGGTGTGGTCGCTGCGGTAACGCCGTGGAATTTCCCCAATGCGATGATTACCCGCAAAGCGGCGCCAGCGTTAGCAGCAGGCTGCACCATGGTATTAAAGCCTGCAGCAGAAACACCGCTATCGGCGTTGGCTCTGGCTGAATTAGCCGATCGTGCCGGTATTCCTGCCGGTGTATTTAATGTGGTTGTTGGTACCAATGCGGTTGCCATTGGTGGTGAATTAACTGCGAGTCCGATCGTTAAGAAATTTACCTTCACCGGTTCTACGCCGGTAGGCAAATTATTAATGAAGCAATGTGCCGATACGGTAAAACGTACGTCGATGGAATTAGGCGGCAACGCCCCGGTATTGGTGTTTGACGATGCTGATCTGGATAAAGCGGTTGATGGTGTGATTGCAGCAAAATATCGCAACGCCGGTCAGACCTGTATTTGTGCCAACCGGATTTTTGTTCAGGATTCCATCGCTGAAGCGTTTACCCAGCGCCTGACGGAAAAAGTAAATCAGTTTGTCTTAGGAAATGGTTTCGACGGCGCAACCACCATTGGCCCGTTAATTACTGAAAAAGCGGCGGCTAATGTGCATTCCTTAGTTGAAGATGCCAGAAGCAAAGGCGCAAATATTCACACTGGTGGCAATATCGATGGCCAGGGCGATTGTTTTTATCAGCCGACGGTTTTATCCAATTTAAATTCTGAGATGCGCATCAGCCGCGAAGAAATTTTTGGCCCGGTGGCGCCGATATTTACCTTTGCGACTGAAGAGCAGGCGATTGCGATGGCGAACGATACCGAGTTTGGTCTGGCGTCGTATGTGTTCACTAAAGATATGTCACGTATCTGGCGCGTTTCAGAAGCGATTGAATATGGCATGGTGGGTGTTAACGAAGTCGCGATCAGCTCGGAAGTGATTCCGTTTGGTGGTGTAAAAGAATCCGGTCAGGGGCGTGAAGGTTCTAAATACGGCCTGGAAGATTATCTCGAAGTTAAATACATCTGTATGGGTGATATCTGATGCCCTACTGTGATCTAGCGACGGCAGAATAATCGTACGATCGCGCAATAATAAATTCGTTATTGCGCGATTTTTTCATCGCAGTTTTTCCATTGTCTGAGATATAGCAGAAGCGTATTTCAGCCTTTTTATTAATGCATTTCCGCCGAAAATTATCGTTTTTCCGGCTTTTCCCGCCATTTTTTCCGCTTTAAAACCGACCAGATAAGTATGCAGTAATTTGTTCTCTGTGATTGGCATCTTATGGACTAAAACAGGGTTTGCGTGTTCGAGTTGTAGTATGGTATACCATATGACAAGTAGTTAATTTCTGCGATGGTTTGTTGATCTTACGACTCGTAAGTGGGTGCAGATGATCAACACAAATGAACAAAAATAAGAATGGAGCGTGCGTTATGCGGCCCAGTAAGTTGATAGCCAGTCAGGGTGTTTTCCACGGAATTCATCCAGGCATGGGAATCGCGTCAAAAGCCATGGTGCTGGCTTTTGTGTTATTCACCGTGCTGAATGTTGATTTTGCCAATGGCATCTACAGTGATGTCAAAAACTGGATACAAACCACCCTCAACTGGTATTACATTACCGTGGTGAGTCTGGTGTTGTTTTTCTCGGTTTGGGTAACCTTCAGCCGCTTCGGCAGTATTCGTTTGGGGAATGACGATGAAAAGCCGGAGTTTGGATTTGTTACCTGGTTCTCCATGTTATTCAGCTGCGCCATCGGTACCGGCATTTTGTTCTGGAGTATCGCTGAGCCAATTACCCACTTCCAGGGTAACCCTTTTATCGATATGGCCGGTATTCAGGCCAGTACCGCCGAAGCGGCTCAGGTCGCGATGCGTATCACTCTGTTCCACTGGGGTCTGCATGGTTGGGCTATCTATATTCTGGTTGGCTTGGCGCTGGCCTACTTCACCTACCGCCGTGGTTTACCACTAACAGTACGTTCGGCGCTGTACCCGATTCTGGGGGATCGTATTTACGGGCCAATTGGCCATGCGGTCGATTTGCTGGCGATCTTCAGTACCTTATTCGGTACCACCACCACACTGGGTTTGGGTGTGGCACAAATGAATGCCGGTCTGAACCACCTGTTTGATATCGAAATTTCCACGGCGACTCAGGTGGTTCTGATTGCTGTGATTTCGGTGATTGGTACTTTGTCTGCAGTTTCCGGTGTGGAAAAAGGCATTAAATTCCTCAGTGTCTGGAATATCCGCATCAGCGCCATTCTGATTCTGTTCTTCCTGTTTGCCGGTCCGACGGTATTCCTGCTCAGCATGTTTGTGACCAGTGTGGGCGACTATATGTGGAATATGATTCCGATGGGCTTCTGGACCGATACCAAACCGGGTAGCCAATGGCAGGGTTGGTGGACCATTTTCTATTGGGGCTGGTGGTTATCCTGGGGTCCGCTGGTAGGTATGTTTATCGCGCGTATTTCCCGTGGCCGTACCATTCGCCAGTTTATGTTAACCGCGCTGATTATCCCGCCACTGGGTGGCTTTATGTGGATTGTGATCTTCGGTGGTACCGCTCTGCATATGGAACTGTACGGTGTGGGTGGCATTGTTGAAGCGGTGAATAACGACATGACCCTGGCGCTGTATAAAACCATTGAAGCACTGAACGTTGAAGCGTTAACCGTACCAATGGCGGCACTGGCGACGCTGATGATCATCACCTGGTTTGTTACCTCCGCGGATTCCGGCACGTTGGTTATCTGTACCATTCTGTCGATGGGTGAGCGTAACCCTCCACAGCGTTTCCGTATTTTCTGGGGCCTGGGTCTGGGTGCGGTTGCGGCTGTATTACTGATGGCCGGTGGCCTGAAGGCACTGCAAACCGCCTCGATTGCCGCGGCACTGCCGTTCTCCGTGGTATTGCTGGCAATCTGTGTGGCGCTGGTGAAAGGATTAAACGACGAAGCTAACGGCGTTGTTTATGTTCCGCTCCCGGAAGAAGCGCAAGACGATCAGGATGAAACAACGATGGCGAAGTCGCCGGGTTAAATAAAACAGTGCAACCTGCCATGGAATTAGCTGGCAGGTTGCACCTGTTCCTCACTGGGCGTGACTAGTGTTATTCGCCAGCGTGACTAAAGCGCTGGAGCAACAAAGCTGCTGATGATACTCAGGTTCTGAATCCGGCGATCATCTTTAGCGGCCGTATCGGCGACGTTAAATGCCTTGGTGGCATTCGGGAAGTTGGCGATAAAATATTCCGCAACCGCATCCTGCTCACCACCGGTGTAGCTGAAGTTTGATTGCATACCAAAATCACAATTGCTTAATACCGGAAAATCTGGCGCATCGTTGTTGTCAGTGTCCGGGTCACCAAAGCCCACTGAGTTATACAGCTGACGACGGTTAGGCGCAGCCAGTTTGTCGAACGGGTAATCATCGCCACCGTTGGCCAGGAAGTTTAATGTCACCACCTGATAGGTGTTGGTTGCAGCTGCCTGAGCAACACCGCCAGTGTAAAGTGCGGTATCCGGGCTGCCATTGGCATCACTGTCGACCCACAGGTCAGCGATACGTGAGCCCGCTGTCTGTGCCGGGTTGAATGAGAACGAGATGCCACCCACTTGTGGGAACTGCCCTGGGGTAGCGCCATCTGAGGTTGCCGAAACGGCATGTTCCAGCAGCGTTTTCAGCTCGGTACCCGTTACATCAAGTACCACCAGACCATTGTCGAAACGTAATGTGCCACGGAAGTGACCTTCACTTACGTCGCCTGCTGCGGCTGCAACACCGTCGTTAAATGGCGGGAAAAATTCAGTGGTAACACCTGTGGTAACCGCGTTGCCGATTTCCGCACGGATACCACCACCGTTACGCAGCGCCAGTACATTGGTTAATTCATCGCAGTTTTTGGCGTAGGCAATCATGGCGTCGGACGTCAGGTTGCCGAGATTGGTTTCCTGAGTACGAACCTGGCTACGACGGCCTTCAAGATAGACATCGGTATGACCAACGACATTTTCGAACTGGGTTTTAATCACGGTCTGTACCGCGTCGCGGGTTTCAACCACGCGGCTATTGGCGCTACCACCCGACTTATTGACGTTTGCTGCTGTGCTGGCCCAGGCACCATTGATCGCTTCATCCAGTGATGCAGCAATAACATTGCCCTGATTATCAAACGGTACAACAAGACGTCCCAGATATTTGTAATCACCATCGACGTTAACCACCAGTGTTGGCTTGCCGTTCGCATCCGTGGTCTGGAACGGATAGCTCTCAGCAAAGGCATTATCTCCCGGGAACAGGCTATCGGTTGTATCACCCATACGGGTGTTCGAGCCGCCGGCAACAATGATATCGACGTCTTTCAGTTCTTTGGCTAATGCTTTTTCGATGCTGATTTGTTGCATGTGCGACAGCACGATGATTTTGTCTACGCCGTTTGCAGTCAGGGCATCAATAGCTGGTTGCAGGGCTGCCGCCAGTTCTTTAATCGCTTCGGTACTGCCGGCAATTTTCAGATCGCCGACGGACGTAATGTTCGGTAGTTGTGGCGTTGATGCGCCGACCAGACCAACTAATTCACCAGCAACCCGAACCACGGCGCTGGCCGCTACTTTGCCAGCTAGGCTGGTAGCGTGTTCGCCACTTTTACCGATGCTGAAGTCGCTCTCGCCAGTGAAGTCGATATTCGCTGCCAGATACGGGAATTGAGCGCCCGGGAAAGTTACGCCGTTACGGGATTCGCTGGAGATAGCATCTGCCAGTTCGCCCGGGCCCTGATCCAGCTCGTGGTTACCAACGGCTGAGGCAGCAACACCAAACTCATTCATCCACAGGTGATCAACATGACCCGGCTCGTTGCTGCCGGTCATCGCACGAACCGCGCTGTTCTCAGCGGCAAACCAGCGTGGCCCGGGAATGACGTTATCGCCCGAGGAAACAACCAGAGTGCTCTGACCGTATTTATCGTCATTGCGGAAACCATCGACCAGTGCTGAGAATTCGTCGACAGATGCCAGTGCGGTTGCTTCATTGCCATCGACATCGGCGAAGTGCAGCAGCTGCAACCAGAAGCCGTCTTTACACAGGTAGCTGGTGGACTCAATTTCGCTGGCTTCCAGTTTTTTGTTGGCGTTGGCATCAATTCCACTATCAACCTGAACACCGCCAAAGGCACACTGACTGCCAGTACCAATATTGGTGTGGGTAATCAGAGAATTCAGGCCGCTTGAACCGTTGGCTCCGCTGGCGCCATTGCTTCCGTTTTTACCATTTGCGCCGTCTTTGCCATCATCGCTGCCACAGCCTACCAAGGCGGTACACATTGCCAGCGCAAGCGTTGATTTCTTCCAACTCAGAGTATTCATCAGCATTCCTCTCTTCGGATTAACAGTTATTGAGATTGTGATGAACACTGACAAAGCTTTATGACAAACAGTTAACCGTTAGATTGCGGTTTGGTTTAGCCGCCCCTGCCGGGTTATTCAATCGCTGAGAACAGCGGCTTTAGCGGCCTTTTATGCTAAGATGCGCGGCTTTTCGTTGATAGCTTGCGAGCGAGATTTCCATGACAGTGCCTATAGAACAACTGACCGAGCAGATTGCCCGCGGTGCTCAGGCGATGAAGGTCGATTTATCGGTCGAGCAGCTGAATAAGCTCAGTGATTATCTGGCGCTGTTTATTAAGTGGAATAAGGCCTACAACCTGACCGCCATCCGTGATCCGCAACAAATGGTACCGTTGCACCTGCTTGATAGTCTGGTGGTGAACCGCTACGTGCAGGAAGCCAGCCTGATTGCCGATATCGGTACTGGCCCTGGTCTGCCCGGCATTGTGCTGGCGATCATGAATCCGGATAAAGAGTTTATGTTGCTCGACAGTAACGGCAAAAAAACCCGTTTCCTGTTTATGGCAAAAACCGCTCTGGGCCTCGACAACGTCACCATAGTGAACGATCGGGTTGAGGCGTATCATCCGCCGAAACCTTTCGATATGATTGTCAGCCGCGCCTTCGCCTCGTTATACGATATGACCCATTGGTGCCGACATCTGCGCGCCGAAGACGGTTGCTTTATGGCCATGAAAGGTCAGTATCCGGATGATGAAATCGCCGCTATCGAAAGCGACTTCAAGGTGGTGGAAAGCTTTAAGCTGGAAGTGCCGGGTGTTGATGGCGAACGTCATCTGTTACGAATACTGCCGAAATAACGTGCGCTGCATAAAGGAAGATTCCTGTGAGTAAAATTCTGGCGATTGCCAATCAGAAAGGTGGTGTGGGTAAAACCACCACAGCGGTGAATCTGGCTGCATCTCTGGTCGCCACTAAGCGTCGTGTTTTGCTGGTGGATCTGGATCCTCAGGGTAACGCCACCATGGGTTCCGGCATCGATAAGCACGATCTGGAATTATCGTTGTACGACGTATTAACCGGTGGTTGTCGTACCGCTGCTGCACTGCAAAAGGCAGAACCGGCAGGTTACGACTTATTGCCAGGCAATGGTGATCTGGTTGCTGCCGAAGTTGAACTGATGGAAGCCAGCCGCAAAGAGAGTCGTTTACGTGATGCACTGGGTGAAGTTCGTCCGGATTACGATTACATTCTGATCGACTGCCCGCCGTCATTAAATATGCTGACTCTGAATGCGCTGGTTGCCGCTCAGGGTGTATTGATTCCGATGCAGTGTGAATATTACGCACTGGAAGGTTTAAGCGCGTTGTTGCAAACCATCGAATCATTAAAAGAAAGTATTAACCCGAAACTGGAAATCGAAGGCCTGCTGCGCACCATGTATGATCCGCGTAACAGCCTGACCCAGGATGTGTCGGCGCAGTTGACCGAACATTTCGGAGATAAGGTTTATGGCACTGTGATTCCGCGTAACGTGCGTTTGGCGGAAGCCCCGAGCCATGGTTTACCAGCGCTGATATACGATAAAGCTTCCCGTGGTGCGGTGGCTTATCTGGCGCTGGCCGGCGAAATGAATCGTCGTAATAAATAATTGAGTTAAGTGTAAGAAGAATGTCGAAGAAGAAACGCGGATTAGGACGTGGGCTGGATGCCCTGATGGCCAGTTCAAAAGCAGCAGCGGCAGTTGAGCCGGTTGAAGTTGCGATTGAGCCAGCTGCAGAGGTCGCCGCCGATGAAACTGCCTCGCAGACTATCGCTGAATCAACAACGGATTCTGTGAAGGATGGCGAGCTGAGACACCTTCCTGTTGAATGGATTCAGCCGGGCCAGTACCAGCCGCGTAAAGACATTCAGCCGGAAGCGTTAGAAGAACTGGCTGCCTCCATTAAGGCCCAGGGCCTGATGCAGCCAATCGTGGTTCGCCCGATTGCCGGTGGCACACCAGAAACACCAAAGTACGAAATTATTGCTGGTGAACGTCGCTGGCGTGCCTGCCAACTGGCGCAGATGGAATCGGTTCCGGCGTTAATCCGTGATGTGCCGGACGAAGCGGCCATTGCGATGGCGCTGATCGAAAACATCCAGCGTGAAAACCTGAACCCGATGGAAGAAGCGATGGCGTTACATCGCTTACAACACGAGTTCGAATTGACGCAAATGGAAGTGGCGGAAGCGGTCGGTAAAAACCGCGCGACCGTGGCCAACCTGCTGCGTTTAATGAATCTGAACGATGATGTAAAACGCCTGTTGGAGCATGGCGATATCGAGATGGGTCATGCCCGTGCCCTGCTTGGCCTGCAAGGTGGTCAGCAATCCGAAGCCGCCGCTCAGGTGGTGACCCGTGTATTAACCGTACGCCAAACTGAAGCGCTGGTGCGTAACCTGCAGAACGGTGGTGATAAAAACCCGGAGCAGGCGAAAGCCAATCCGGATATTCAGCGCTTGGAGCGTCTGCTGGGTGATCGTTTAGGTGCCAAGGTTGCGATTAAGCACAGCGCTAAAGGCAAAGGCCAGTTGGTGATTAACTACACCAACCTGGATGAGCTGGATGGGATTCTGCGTCATATTCAGTGAATGTGATTTGCCAAATTGCAGATACTAAAAAGGAGCCGGATGGCTCCTTTTTAGTTT
The DNA here is from genome assembly GCF_965219715.1 of Bacterioplanoides sp. Classification (GTDB taxonomy): domain Bacteria; phylum Pseudomonadota; class Gammaproteobacteria; order Pseudomonadales; family Oceanobacteraceae; genus Bacterioplanoides. The sequence goes on along the minus strand of NZ_OZ244785.1, from coordinate 3,024,464 downwards.
TAGTAAACATAATCAATCTTAAAGAACGGCTTAAATTTCTCTTTTTCTGAATCACGAGTTAGTTGATTTTTAAGAGATCCCCATTCGTCGTATTTACTGAAAAATTGATAACCAAATTCTCCCTTAGCATTTCTTTCTGTATATATTTCTGACCGATCAGGCCGGTTTAATTGTATCGATGCTACCCGGTCCAGATTACCGTCTCTGTAGGTTGAGGCTGTTTCCATGTCGCCATACTTGTTGTATGTATATACCGTCTTTTCCGCTTCTTTATTTAAATCAGGCTGTCTAAAGGTCGCTTCTTCAGTTTTATTATCGTGAGAGTCAAATACTCTTGAAACGATAGTATCTATTTTTCCATCGCCATTATAATCTGTTTCAGTTCTGAGGTGGTTGTCGCGTTTGTCACGAATATGCACTATTTGTCTTGTAAGCTGATTGTGTCTGTTCCTTGTCTCGGCAGTTACCGTTCTTCCGTCTTTTGAGGTGATTAACGAAAAGGTTTCGATAACGTTTTGGTTTTTCAGGTCCGTGGTGACAATGCTTGTAGCGACTCCAGAGTTATCTCTTTGATATACATCTTTTCTGTCAAATACATTGTCGCCATCAACGTCGGAAAATTTCTCTGATATTAGTCCGTTTAAATACTCGTATCGGTAATTTTCGATTCTCTTTGGTAAAGTGAACTCCGTATTCCATGGCTCAAAGCTTTGATCTGAGTAACGCAAAGTATTGCCATATTCGTCCATTTTATAGATGGTCTCGGATTCCAGTTCACCGCTGTTAGGGAAGTAAAATTTAAAGGTCATGGATTCTGGATAATTCGCTTCAAACTGACTGATATATAGGATGTCTGTTTTCTTGCCATCTTCGGCGATCACCTGAAGAGTACACTTGCTGTATATCCCTTCCTTCTTTAGCAACAGCTGGATGCGGTTGACTTCTTTGTGCGCAAACCTTTTAGAAGAGCGGCATTCACCACTCATTTCTATCTTGCCTTCGATGGGGCTATAGAACAGGTAGTCCGGCTCGTTGGATGCTGTTTTGTTGATAGCCCGGACTTCGTGTATGCCTTTATTTTTGGACGAGTCACTCCCACAAGCTGTGAGCATTACGCTGGTGAAAATCAGCAGAAGATATTTCATGTCGGTCCCTGATATCAGAATCAGGGCGCATTCTATTTACATTTCAGTTAATAATCGAGTCATGCTGCCTCTCAGGTTAGTGTGACTTCGTATCAAGATACCTCCTTCTTCTCAACATCAATTGACACATTGTCAATTGAGCTTCGCTTGGCTACTATGCGCCATATAACTATTCCTAAATATTCATTCTCATTAAGGAGCTTTTGTTATGAAAAAGCCTGTGTTCCTGCGTGCGCCGCTGGCAGCCGCGATTCTGGCCAGTGCTTCTGCTATTGCAGTGGCTGCCCCAACGGCCTGGAATGGCTCAGTATCGAATAACTGGTTTGAGCTGAAAAACTGGGATGACAACCTGGTGCCAACCAATAACTTTGCGGTGCAAATCAGCAACGGCGATACGGTTCAGTTAAGTGGCAATCAGCCGGCTGAAACCAAGCATTTGTATCTGGGTCTGGAAGGTGAAGGCCATCTGGTCAGCAAGGGTACTGACCTGAACGCCACTGAAATCACTCTGGCCTATATCGAATCTCAGGCAACCAATGCCAAAGCCTCCGTTAATGTTCAGAATGCGGATATTAATGCGCCTGAAGGTATTAACCTGATGAAGGCGACCCACGCCGGTGATAAAACCGTCAGCTTTAAGCACAGTAACGGTACGCTGAATGCGGAAGAGTTTGATCATCAGGCAGATCTGACTAACGTCCCGCAGGCTAATCTTAATACCGAATTAGAGCTGCGTAATGTTGTGGTTAATACCAGTACCCGGGAAAATATCCTGGCTGGTGATACTGATATTGAGCGTGGTTCCAACGGCTCGGTTGTGAATGCTGAAGCCAAAATTGGCTTATATGACGTCACCTGGACCAGTCAGCCAAAGCTGGATTTGGAAATCGGTAGCGATATTCATATTGCGCCGGGCGTGGAAAACTCCACGATAAATTCCAAAGTTGATATGACGGTTGAGCGTTCAAAAATTGTCGGCGATTGGCTGGAGTTTGCTGAGTACACTTCGGCACGCACATACTCTGATAATGTGTCCCGTAATAATAATGTCGACAACCAGGTGAAAGCGGTTTTCCGTGATTCAGATGTCGATCTGAATTTCCGCCTGATTATGGGCGATGTGGGTGCTTATGCTGAAAACAGTGTGGTAAAAGGCCTGGCCGACGTCAGCTTTATTAACAGTACCCTGGATGTGCGTTTTGATATTCAGCTGACCGATATCCGCGTCGAAGATAACTCCCGTGGAGAGGATCGTGCTTTCTTACGGGTTGATAACTCTGAGATCCGCGTGGGTGACCTGGTTGAGGTTGCTTCCTATGGTTCAATTTTGGAAAAAGGTTCGGCTGTACTCGAAGCTGGTGTTTACCTGAAAGATTCTTTGCTGGCGGTTAACGAAACGATTCAGGTTGCTGACGTTGAGCAGGAACTGGCATCAGGTCGTTATTTCTTTTTAAATGCCGATGATTCACTTTCCGGTGAGCTGATTGCCGAGTCTTCTTTAATTACCGCACAAACCCTGGTCGCCGGTTCTGCAGGCACTCGTGGTGTGGTATCGCTGAAAAACAGTTACTTGTCTCTGACCGATACCCAGGATGCCGACAACTCCGGTGACTTTAATTCACTGGACAAAGAAGAAGGTGTTCTGAAGTTGCTGGATGGCAACAAGCTGGTGATGTATGTCGACGGTCGTGAGCGTGCCACTGCCAGCAACGCCCGCAACGGAGAAGGTCTGTATTCTGCCATCGATGCCTTACAGGTAACGCTGGACGGTACGCTGGAAGTGAACCTGGCGGATAACCTGGGTAAAAAAGAAGCCATCATCGATCTGATCCGGGTTGAAAAGAAAACCGGTATTGAGCTGGGTGAAGAAGCCTTTAATGGCATTCAGGGCAACTTCGATAAGGTTGTGATTAACGGTTTGCCGAAAAAAGGTGAAGCGACTTATGCTATTGAGCAGGAAACGGTAGATGGCACCACTTACGATGTTTATCGTTTAAAAGTGGGCGGAGCTTTCTCTTATTACGCCTTTGCTTTCCTGCTGATTATGGCGGGTCTGATGCGTGGTCGTAAGGCAGCGAAGTAACAACTCAGTTAACCATGCTTTATTGAGTTTAAGGGCGTTGATACTTTATTCAGGTATCAGCGCCCTTTTTTGTAGGCTCGCTGTGGAGGGGTCAGCTTGTTGGTTTCGCTGCCAGGGCTATGACCGCATTTTCAATACTGTGCGTAATCAGCTGCTCAAGTGAAAAGTTTGCACCGGAAAGATGTAAATCGGTGCTGGCAGTGAGAATCACACCGTGCAACATACCGCGTAAAAAATACGCCGATTTCAGCGGGTCATGACACTGTTCAGGGTCAATACTTCCATCCTTCACACCATTGGTCAGTGCTTGCACCATAAACGCCATACAGGCACGGGATGTTTCCGCCAGGATATTCAGGGTTTGTAATTCCTGTGGCGACGGCTCACCCGGTAAATTGCTTAATAAAGCACGGGTATCAGCAAACAAGTGGAAGTATTTGGGCGTGTCACGGAAAAAGCCGTAATAGGCGTAACCCAGTGCAGTAATCTGCTGCAGGCCATTTTGCTGTTCATCAAACGCGTCAGCGAAGCGCTGCCTGAGTGTGTCACTGGCGCGCACCAAAATGGCCAGGCATATCTCTGATTTGTCTTTAAAGTAGACGTACATCAGCGCCCGGCTCAGGCCTGCTTGTTTGGCGATGCTGCCAACTGAAACCTTATCGTAATGGGTGATGAAAAATACCCGTTCGGCGGCATCGAGAATGTCTTCCCGACGTTGTGCCTTTTCTTCGGCACTGATCGAACGGCTTTGTTTGGGTTTGCTGGTCATGACGGCAATATATCACAGGCCGTTGATTTTCTGAGTGCCGATCGTGGCTGTAATTGATCGTTAAACTCTACACAGTAATTCCGCGGATGGCGGGCAGTAGAGATGACGACCATTATTCCCCCACTTTTTACACTCTATTCACGCGGTGAATGACACATATCATTCAAATACGACCAATTAACGCCTGTTTACATCCGGTTTCGGTTGATGCCCAAAGGTCGAGCCAATATAATCACGGCGCCTTAAATTTGGGCGTTGCAGATTTTTTGAACAGTGCGAGGCTTTTGTGTCATCGATTTTTCCTCGCCAGGCCGTGTACAAAGTGATGTTTGTACAGTTCGGATTAACCGCATTATCTGCAGTGGTAGCCTGGTTACACAGCGATGTAGCCGCCAAATCGGCGTTATTGGGAGGCCTGACTTGTGCCATCCCCAGCGCATATTTCGTTTGGCGAGCATTCCGCTACTCAGGAGCCCGCATGGCTGACAAAGTGGTTCAGTCGTTATACCAGGGAGAAGCCTGGAAATTTATGCTCACCGCACTGAGTTTTGCCGTGATATTTGTGCGAGTGGAGCCATTGAATGTTCCTGCATTGTTTATTGCTTTTATGACAGTGCAGCTGGGGCACTTAGCCTCCGCAAGAATTACTAATTTATAAACCTTTGGAATTGAGAGTGAACAATGGCTGGTAACTCCCAAGAGTATATCTCGCACCACTTAACCAACCTCACCTACGGCAAATTGCCGGCAGGTTACGTTCGTAAGAACGCTGACGGCACTGAAACTGAGCTGACTACTGACACCTGGACCATGGCTACGAGCGGCAAAGAAGCTCAGGACATGGGTTTTATGGCGTTCCACGTTGATTCCCTGGGCTGGTCTCTGGCAATGGGTATCCTGTTTGCCTGGTTGTTCCGTAAAGCCGCTAAATCAGCGACTTCCGGCGTTCCTGGTAAGTTACAGAACGTAGTTGAAACTGTGGTTGAATTTGTTGATAACACAGTAAAAGAAACTTTCCACGGTCGTAACCCACTGGTTGCACCGCTTGCCCTGACTATCTTCGTTTGGGTATTCCTGATGAACTCGCTGAAGTGGGTTCCGGTCGACATTATTCCTGGCATTGCCCACGCGGCTGGCCTGCCTTTCTTCAAAATTGTTCCGACTGCCGATCCGAACGGTACTCTGGGTCTGTCGTTAGGCGTATTCCTGCTGATTATCTTCTACAGCATCAAAGTTAAAGGTGTAGGTGGCTTCGCGAAAGAGCTGTCTCTGACACCGTTCAATCACCCGATTGCAATCCCGTTCAACCTGTTCCTGGAAGTTCTGGGTCTGCTGACTAAACCTTTGTCTCTGGCACTGCGACTGTTCGGTAACATGTACGCGGGTGAGGTTGTATTTATTCTGATTGCGCTGCTGCCGTTCTACCTCCAGTGGGTATTAAACGTGCCGTGGGCAATCTTCCATATTCTGGTGATTCCGCTGCAAGCGTTCATCTTCATGGTACTGACGATTGTATATCTGAGTCAGGCTCACGAAGATCACTAACAGCGTAATTAACAGACGATTTTAACCCTTTAATTAACTACTTAACTAAACCTTTAGGAGTCTCATATGGAACTCGTTTACATTGCTGCTGCAATCATGATTGGCCTGGGTGCACTGGGTACTGGTATCGGCTTCGCTCTGCTGGGCGGTAAGCTGCTGGAAGGTACTGCACGTCAGCCAGAGCTGGGTCCTCAGCTGCAAACCAAAACCTTCCTGATGGCTGGTCTGTTAGATGCCGTGCCTATGATCGGTGTTGGTATCGCGATGTACCTGATCTTCGTTGTTGCTGGTTAATAGCTTTTGGCTTTGGTGATCACGATCTCTGATCGTGCTCACACACCACACACCAACGAATTCGTAAGAGGTAAATCGCCGTGACTTTAAATATGACCATTATTGGTCAATTGATTGCCTTCGCGATTTTTGTCTGGTTCTGCATGAAGTTTGTCTGGCCTCCACTGACCAGCGCTATGGCAGAACGTGAAAAGAAAATCGCCGATGGTCTGGATGCAGCTAACCGCGCTGCTCGCGATCTGGAGCTGGCTCAGTCAAAAGTGGCTGATCAGTTACGTGAGAGCAAAGAGAAAGCTGCTGAAATCATCGACCAGGCTAGCAAGCGTGCTAACCAAATCGTTGACGAAGCCAAAGAACAGGCACGCGCTGAAGGTGAGCGTCTGGTAGCTGCTGCTCAGGCAGAAGTTGCTCAGGAAGCAAACCGCGCGAAAGAAGCACTGCGTGCTCAGGTATCTGAGTTAGCAGTAGCAGGCGCCGCCAAAATCCTTGCTAAGTCTGTTGACGCTGCCGCTCACGAAGAGCTGCTGAATCAACTGGCTGACGAATTGTAAGCGAGGTTTGGCATGGCTGAATTAACAACTCTCGCTCGGCCATACGCAAAAGCTGCGTTTGCTGAAGCACAAGAGAAAAATGCATTAGATGCCTGGTCTGCGGACCTGAGCGTACTGGCTGCTTTTGCAGCTGACGCTGATCTGGCGAAAGTACTGGTGCACCCTTCTCTGACCGCTGAACAGCAAGCGCAAGCGTTATTAGACGTATGTGGCGACAAGCTGAATGAAGCAGCCAAAAACCTGGTAGCCGTTCTGGCAGACAACAAGCGCCTGGCGCTGTTGCCGGAAGTAGCAGCTCTGTTTGAAGAGCTGAAGGCACAACTGGAAAACACGGTTGATGTTGTAGTAACAACCGCGTTTGAAATGACCGACGCACAACAAAGCAAGCTGGCTGAGTCTTTAAAAGCCAAGCTGAAGTGCGAAGTACGTATGAGCAGCGAAATCGATGAGTCTATCATCGGTGGTGCGATCATCCGTGCCGGTGACCTGGTAATTGACGGCTCGCTAACTGGCAAATTGTCCAAGTTAGCCGAAGCGATGAACTCCTAGTTTGAGGGACGATGCATGCAGCAACTGAATCCATCTGAGATCAGTGAAGTCATCAAAAAACGCATCGAAAGTCTCGATGTGACTTCACAAGCCCAGAACGAGGGCACCGTCGTATCTGTATCTGACGGTATCGTTCGTATTCACGGTCTGGCTGACGCCATGTACGGTGAAATGATTGAATTTGAAGGCGGCGTATACGGCCTGGCAATGAACCTGGAGCGTGACTCCGTAGGTGCTGTTGTACTGGGCGAATACAAAACTCTGGCCGAAGGTCAGACCGCTAAATGTACTGGTCGTATCTTAGAAGTACCGACTGGCGAAGCTCTGCTGGGTCGCGTAGTCGACACTCTGGGTAACCCAATCGACGGTAAAGGTCCGATCGAAACTAACACCTCTGCTCCGGTTGAGCGCGTTGCACCTGGCGTAATTGCACGTCAAGGCGTAGACCAGCCACTGGAAACTGGTTACAAAGCCGTTGACTCCATGGTGCCAATCGGCCGTGGTCAGCGTGAGCTGATCATTGGTGACCGTCAGACTGGTAAGTCTGCAATGGCCATCGATGCGATCATCAACCAGAAAGGTACTGGTGTTAAGTGTATCTACGTTGCAGTTGGCCAGAAGCAGTCAACCATCGCTAACGTAGTACGTAAATTAGAAGAACACGGCGCGATGGATCACACCATCATCGTTGCTGCTGGCGCTGCCGATCCTGCTGCTATGCAGTTCCTGGCACCATACGCTGGCTGTGCGATGGGTGAATACTTCCTGGATCGTGGTGAAGATGCTCTGATCGTTTATGACGATCTGACTAAGCAAGCATGGGCATATCGTCAGATTTCCCTGTTGCTGAAGCGTCCTCCTGGCCGTGAAGCTTATCCTGGTGACGTTTTCTACCTGCACTCCCGTCTGCTGGAACGCGCATGTCGCGTAAACGCTGACTACGTTAAGAGCGTAAGTGGTGTTGAAGGTAAAACCGGTTCCCTGACTGCTCTGCCGATCATTGAGACTCAAGGTGGTGACGTATCTGCATTCGTACCTACCAACGTGATCTCTATTACTGACGGTCAGATCTTCCTGGAGACCAGCCTGTTCAACTCTGGTATCCGTCCTGCAATGAACGCCGGTATTTCGGTATCTCGTGTAGGTGGTGCAGCCCAGACTAAGATCATCAAGAAACTGGGCGGTGGTATCCGTCTGGCTCTGGCTCAGTACCGTGAACTGGCAGCATTCGCTCAGTTCGCTTCTGACCTGGATGATGCAACCCGTAAGCAGCTGGAACACGGCCGTGCAGTAACCGAGCTGATGAAGCAAGGTCAGTACGCTCCGATGAAGACCGCTGAAATGGGTCTGTCTATCTTCGCTGCTACCGAAGGCTTCCTGGAAGACGTTGAAGTGAACAAGATTCAGGCGTTTGAAGCCGCCCTGTTGAGCTATGCAAACAGCGAGTACTCCGAGCTGATGGCACAGATCAATGTTAAAGGCGACTACAACAATGATATCGCTGCCGGTCTGAAAGAGCTGATTGAGAAATTCAAGAGCACTCAGACCTGGTAAGTCCGGTGCTGGTGCGGCCTAGCGGTTGCACCAGCTGGATTCACTAAGAAACGTAGGACAGTCTTATGGCAGTCGGAAAAGAGATTAAAGAGCAGATATCGAGTGTTCAAAGCACGCAGAAAATTACTTCAGCAATGGAAAAAGTTGCTGTAAGTAAAATGCGTCGCGCTCAGATGCGCATGCAAGCGAGCCGTCCATACGCGGATAAAATCCGTGATGTGATTGGTAATCTGGCGAATGCTGCACCTGAATATCGTCACCGTTATATGCAAGACCGCGAAATCAAGCGTGTTGGTTATATCGTGGTGTCTTCCGACCGTGGCTTATGTGGTGGCCTGAACAACAACATGTTCAAGACCGTCGCTAAAGAAGCACAGGACTGGAAAAACAAAGGCGTAGAAGTTGATTTCTGCGCGGTTGGTGCAAAAGCCGGCCTGTTTTTCAACAGTTTTGGCGGCAACGTAGTAGCAGCTAAAGCCCACCTGGGTGATGCTCCTGAGTTAGCCAGCCTGATCGGATCGGTTAAGGTAATGTTGGACGCATACGACGAAGGTAAGATCGATCGTCTGTTCATCGTTTATAACCGTTTTGTGAACACCATGACCCAAACGCCGACTTCAGTGCAGTTACTGCCTCTGAAGGCGAAAGAAGACGATTCACTGAAACGCCAGTGGGGTTACATCTACGAGCCAGCGCCTGAAGATATTATCGAAGGCCTGTTGATTCGCTACGTAGAATCCCAGGTGTACCAAGGTGTAATTGAGAATAATGCCTGTGAACAGGCTGCACGTATGTTAGCGATGAAGAACGCTACCGATAACGCGGGCAGCATGATTGACGACCTGAACATGCTTTACAACAAGGCTCGTCAGGCAGCAATTACTCAGGAAATTTCAGAAATCGTAAGCGGTGCCGCGGCTGTATAAGCCCGGGATTCAAGGTTTAAGATTAAGAGGAACCGAAAATGAGCGGATCTATCGTACAGATCATCGGTGCCGTTATCGACGTGGAATTTCCACGCGACAGTGTACCTAAGGTCTACGACGCCCTGACCGTTGATGGTACTGAAACTACTTTAGAAGTTCAGCAGCAGCTGGGTGACGGCGTAGTTCGTACTATTGCAATGGGCTCAACAGAAGGTCTGAAGCGTGACCTTCCTGTAACAAACACAAACGGTCCTATCTCTGTACCAGTGGGTACTGAGACTCTGGGTCGTATCATGGACGTGCTTGGCCGTCCTATCGACGAATGTGGTCCTATCGGTGAGAAAGAAGTTGCTTCTATTCACCGTGCAGCACCTACTTTCGACGAGCAATCAAACTCCACTGACCTGCTGGAAACCGGTATCAAGGTAATTGACCTGGTTTGCCCATTCGCTAAGGGTGGTAAAGTTGGTCTGTTTGGTGGTGCCGGTGTTGGTAAAACCGTAAACATGATGGAGCTGATTAACAACATTGCGAAGGCACACTCCGGTCTGTCTGTATTCGCTGGTGTTGGTGAGCGTACTCGTGAAGGTAACGACTTCTACTACGAGATGGCTGAATCCGGTGTTGTAGACCTGGAAAACAAGCCAAACTCTAAAGTAGCAATGGTTTACGGCCAGATGAATGAGCCTCCGGGTAACCGTCTGCGTGTTGCTCTGACTGGTCTGACTATGGCTGAGAAGTTCCGTGACGAAGGTAAAGACGTACTGTTGTTCGTTGACAACATCTACCGTTACACCCTGGCGGGAACCGAAGTATCTGCACTGTTAGGCCGTATGCCTTCAGCGGTAGGTTACCAGCCAACTCTGGCAGAAGAGATGGGCGTACTTCAGGAGCGTATTACCTCCACGAAGACTGGCTCTATTACTTCTATCCAGGCGGTATACGTACCTGCGGATGATATGACTGACCCAAGCCCGGCGACTACCTTCGCTCACTTGGACTCTACCGTATCTCTGTCTCGTGACATCGCTTCTAAAGGTATTTACCCAGCGATCGACCCTCTGGCGTCTACTTCTCGTCAGCTGGATCCACTGGTTATCGGTAACGAACACTACGACTGCGCTCGTGGCGTTCAGGGTGTACTGCAGCGCTATAAAGAGCTGAAAGACATCATTGCAATTCTGGGTATGGACGAACTGTCCGACGAAGATAAGCAGCTGGTTGCCCGTGCACGTAAGATCGAGCGTTTCCTGTCTCAGCCATTCCACGTGGCAGAGATCTTCACTGGTGCGCCTGGTAAATACGTGTCTCTGAAAGAAACCATCCGTGGTTTCCAGGGCATCCTGAATGGTGAATTCGATGAACTGCCAGAACAAGCGTTCTACATGGTAGGTACCATCGACGAAGCTATTGAGAAAGCGAAAAACATGTAATTGGGCTGGCGGCTCAATACTCACTGAGTAACGAGTCGCCTCTCTAACTGAGGATACGACTATGGCGATTACCGTCCACTGCGATATCGTCAGCGCCGAAGAGAACCTGTTCTCTGGCCTGGTAGAACGCGTAGTAGCTCACGGTGAACTGGGTGATCTGGGTATTGAACCTGGCCACACAGCACTGCTGACTCCGCTGAAACCTGGTCCAGTCCGCATTGTTAAGCAAGGCGGCGAAGAAGAGGTTGTTTACGTCTCTGGTGGTTATCTGGAAGTACAGCCCAATTGCGTTTCTGTTCTGGCTGACACTGCTGTTCGCGCTGACGACATCGACGAAGCAGCAGCTCTGGAAGCTAAGAAACACGCTCTGCAAGCGATGGAAAATCAAGGTGCAGACTTTGATTACTCCCGTGCGCTTACTCAGCTGGCCGAGGCCGCAGCACAACTGCGTACTATCCAGCAGATTCGCGAGAAACTGGGCAAGCACTAAGTTACCCACGTTTATCACGAATAAAAAAAACCGGCTTATGCCGGTTTTTTTATGTCCAGAAAACAGTCAAGATCATCTGAATGGGCAACGTGGTGTTCAGTTTGGACAGTTTATTAAAATGGCAAATAAATGTTGTTGAGCAACGTCTTTACAGCTATTGAGTGATCTCTTATATTTCCCGTCTTTCAACTTCTCATGGATGAGATGGTAGCTTCATTACTCTCTCATAATGGGTATCGAGGCGATATGTATAGAACTTACTTCCTTCTTGCTCTACTTGGTATGCTTTCAGGTTGTAGCACTACTCCGACTGCAGATAAATATGCTCAGGCACTTGTTGAGCAAGACTTTGAATTATTAAACGAATATGAAATTCAGGGACTGCGGCAGCAAGCTATTTTAGATATAAACTCTTCCTCTTCTAACATAGAAAGCACTAAATACCCTCTGCATGCAGCTATCTCCCTTGGAGATTCTGCTCTTGTTAAATTTTTTATTGAAAGCGGCTTGGATCTTAATAGCTATGATAATTCTGGCGATACACCACTTACGTTAGCTGTAAAGAAGGATAAAAGGGATATTGTTGATCAGTTATTGAATAGCGGAGTTGATATAAATCTAGCAACTAAAGGTGGCTTAACTCCTTTCATGAACCTAGTGAGCTTAGAGGGAGTTGATCACTCTTATGCAGCAAGGCTTATCACCAATAAAACAAACCTTGATATTGTGTCTGATGATAAAACTTTGGCCCAGTATGTTGATGCCGAAGCTCAAGGAGATACCAAAAAGACGTTAACTGGAATTATCAAGGCAAGAAAAATTTCTCGAGTGATTGCTCAGAACGACTTGCTCTTAGCTATTGAACACGGCTCTGCATCGGGAATAGAAAGATTCGTGAGTCAGGGGTTTGATCTGAACTTTAGATTCAAAGGAGGAAGTACTCCGATCACACAAGCGCTTTTGTCTGAAAAGTATGGACTAGTAAGAGAAATAATAAAGCATGGCGCTGATATAAACTACGCCAATTCATCTGGACAAACACCTTTGATATATGCGACATACTATAATCAAAAGAAACTGGTTGAGCTCTTAATAAAAAAGGGAGCTGATTTAGATCTTCAGTCAAATACAGGCTGGACAGCACTTCATTTCACTGCGAACTCTATTGAAAATCAAAGCCATGATGGAAGTGATATAGCCAAGTTACTGATAAAAAACGGCGCGTCTCTAGAGCTTAAAAACAATACGGGTGCTACTCCTCTATTTTTGGCAGCATCCAATGGCCGTATATCAGTACTTAATTTATTTATTAAAAACGGTTCGAATGTTAATGAAATTAAAGATAGCAACGGTCGGACACCTCTAATTGAAGCGATTGATGAAAATCATTATGAAATTTCCAAAATATTATTGGATGCTAAAGCTGATGCTAATAAGCCTGAAAAGAATGGTTGGGCACCGATACACTTTACCGTGAATGGAAGAGGCCAAAAGCATGATGGCAGCCAGCTGATTAGACTTCTCGTTGATCATGGTGCTGATATTAATCAACAGAAGTCAGATGGCTCAACAGCACTTCATCTAGCTGTAAGAAATAATAGAAAAAAAGAGTTAGCTGAGTTTTTGAAGCTTAATGCAAACATGAATATCTCCGATAATGATGGATGGACACCATTAATAACGGCTGTTTCAAAAAACAACTCGAAAATGGTAACTGATCTATTAAAGGCTGGTGCTGATATTAATAAAGCTTCAAATAAAGGATGGAGCCCACTTCACTATACTGTCAATGGAAAAAGCCAAAAGCATGATGGAAGTGACCTTATAAAAATTCTTGTAAGTCATGGAGCAAATATAAACCATCAAAAAGATAATGGTGATACTGCAGTTCACTTGGCTGTAGTGAATAATCGAATAAATGAGTTGAACGTTCTTATGTCTCTAAAAGCAGATATTAATATTCCTGATAAAGACGGATGGACTCCTTTAATCTCAGCTGTCTATTTTAATGACGTAAAATCTATCAAGTCTCTTCTGCGTTCGCGGGCTGCTGTTAATAAAGCATCTAATAAGGGCTGGAGCCCTATTCATTACACTGTAAATTCTGAGGAGAGTCAGAAGCACGAAGGCACCCAGTTAATTAATTTACTAGCAAGTAGCCAAGCAAACATAAATTCAAGAACGGACGCCGGCTATACACCACTAATGCTAGCTGCAGCAAATGGTAGAGAGAAAGAAGCTGAGCTGTTGATAAAGCTGGGAGCTGACTTATCTGCTGTTAACTGGAAGTCGTCTCGCCGCAGTGCTCTTGATTATGCTGTTAGTAATGAAAATTATAACGTCGCTGATTTGTTGAGAAGGAACAATGCAATAAGCGGTCTGGAGGAAGCAAGGTACCCCGCTAGACCTGCGCCGCCTTCACGGCCTGGATATGTTCGCTGCAATACAAGGTGCAATAATGCAGATTGTTACAGAACTTATTCTGACGGCCGGAAAGTTAGATTCAGAGCAAAACAGAAATACAACTCTCTGTCTGGGCAGTATGAGTGGGATTCAGGGAGCTGCTAATACATCTGAGCCCAGACAACTGGGCTCAAATTTTCCGAGATATAAGAGGCTAAGGTCTAGCTCTTAGCTCCTTTAGCCATCAGCATTAATCCGCTGAATCAACTCCCCTAAAACGCTCTCAGCTTTATCGTTATCCACCTGGCAGGTACCGGCATTACGATGGCCACCACCTTCATGCTCTAAGCACAATTCGCCAATATGCGTTTGGTGCGAGCGGTTAATAATCGAGCCGCCGATAGCAAATACCGTGTTTTGCTTTTTCAGCCCCCATAGCACGTGGATGGAAATATTGGTTTCCGGGAACAGGGCGTAAATCATAAAGCGGTTGCCGGCGAAAATCGGATCTTCCTCGCGCAGATCCAGCACTACCAGATTGTTATGCACCGTAGTGCAGCGACGTAACTGATCTTCGAATTTGTCTTTGTGATCAAAGAACAGCTCTACCCGCTCTTTCACGTCAGGTAATTCAAGAATCTGCTCGATGGTGTGGTCACGACAGTAGTCGATTAGCTGCATCATCAGCTGATAGTTACTAATACGAAACTCGCGGAAGCGGCCCAGACCTGTGCGGGAGTCCATCAGGAAGTTGAGTAACACCCAACCTTCCGGGTTCAGAATCTCTTCTTTGGAGAACTGCGCCGAGTCAGACTTATCCACAGCTTCCATCATGTCGTCAGAGATTTTTGGAAAGCGTTCTTTACCGCCGTAATAGTCGTACACCACACGGGCTGCTGAAGGCGCTTTGTCATCGATAATATGGTTATCGTAGCTCTGATCGCCACGGCGTTTTAACTCGGAAGCGTGGTGGTCGAAGCTGAGATGGCAACCTTCGACATAAGGCAGGTTGGTGGTGATATCCCGGCTGGTGATATCAATTTTGCCGTCTTGCATATCTTTGGGATGAACGAACAGGATGTCGTCGATCATACCCAGTTCTTTAAATAAAACGGCGCAAACCAGGCCGTCGAAGTCGCTGCGGGTTACCAGTCGGAATTGCTGCTCAGCCACGTGTCTCTCCATAATCCCTGCTAAAAATGAAACACTGCACAGCTATGTCTGGCGGGCAGCGTTGAATATTTTTAGCTTAGACGAGATTCAGCGACTGGCAGCTTACGCCACCTGACTTATTGCTCGAACAGGCCTTTGTGAGGGAACAGATCATCATACGATGCCGGTTGTTTGGTTGCTTTGGCCTGGAAGCTCTTCATCAGATCAACCGGACGGAACATGCCCGCTTGCCAGGTCGCCATATATTTCAGGCTGTCTTCAACACTGTGATCGCGGCTGTAGTTCAGCATTTCCTTGCAGCCGGTAACGGCCAACGGTGAATTCTGAGCGATTTGTTTGGCGATAGTCATAACGCCGTCCAGCATGGCTTCCTGACTATCGAACACCTGGTTAACGAAACCTAACTGTAAGGCTTCAGCGGCCTGGAACTTACGACCAGTGTAAGCCAGTTCGCGCACGATACCGGCTGGAATCAGTTTCGGCATACGCTGCAATGTGCCGACGTCTGCCGTCATACCAATTTCAGTTTCTTTGATATTGAAGTAACTGTCGGCGGTGCAGTAACGCATATCGGAAGCACATACCAGGTCCAGTGCGCCACCGATGCAGCCGCCCTGCACTGCGGTCAGAACCGGCAGGCGTACCTTTTCCAGAGAGCTCAGGCTGTCCTGTAACTGGAGAACAACCCGGCGCAGATTTTCAGCCATTCGACCCGGGTCGCCAGACATAGGCACGGCTTTGGAATCGGAAAATACGCCCAGATCCATTCCGGCGGAGAAGTGTTTACCAGTCGAGGAAATAACAATGACCCGGGCGTCCGAGTTAGTCTCGATATCACGGATCGCCTGTGGCAGCTCAAGCCAGAAGGCTTTGTTCATAGAGTTCAGTTCCGCCGGTCGGCAGAACTGCAGGTGGGCAATCTGATCGCTGACTTCGATAGCAAAGCAGCTGTAATTAAAGCTGGAGTTGTCGGACGGTTGGGCCATGATCTCTGATTCCTTGTTTATGCACTTATCGTTATGTTTACAGTGTCAATATAGGGAGATCATGGCGCCAGGTCAAAGCGACAAATGTTTCTGTTTATTGCCGCTTCAGAATCATCTGACCAACAAAAGCCCCGCTGGTACGGTGAACGCCGTTGTTAAAATCAGTTTCGTTAGCCTGTGTGGTAACCAGATGGATATTGCGGTCACCGCCCTCTTGATTCGCTGCGGTAAAGGTTTGGCCTTCATCGGTATCGGAATCATAAAGGCGCAGATCCACGGTGACTTCATCCAGCCATTCGCCACTCGGGTACAGGTTGACGTCACGAATACCGACAAACCAGTCCGGACTTGGTGCGATCATGCTGACAGCTGATACCAGTGGGAATTGAGTACTGAGCTTAATCGTCTGGGTTTGTGTACCCGGTGAATTAGTTGCGCCACTGCGAGCGAAAATAGAATCAATATGACCATCAGCCTGCTTGGCGGCAGTCAGCTCAGAGATAAAGGTCGCTGTTGAACCGGTTTCTGCTACCACCTCCAGACCTGCGGTTGTTTTTGCTCCGCCCTGATTTGCCGGACGCCAGATAACCACCTGGCTGTTATGAGTAGCTCCCACCAATGGAGAAAAGTGAGGGTTTCCCGGGAAGTTAGTTGGGAAATCGGTCTGATTCCAGGTTTGTTTAAAAGTCAGTGTGTAGCTAACGGTGCCGCTACCCGGATCAACCTTAGGCGCCGAGCTTTTATTGCTGTCACTGCCACAAGCCACCAGTGTTAAGGCGAAGGCGGATATAGCGAGAGTCTTGCGTACTTTATATTCCATCATGATGTCCCCTGAGCTGCATTTATGCGCATGTTGTCGTTGTGTGTGTTTTGAACAATGACGGGACACAAAGTTCCATCGTTATCCTCAATTGGCCGCATTGCTGATAACCTATTGATCAAATGAATTTATGGTTCAGCTGACAATGCAGGAAATTAATTTATCCCGAGTCGATCTCAATCTGTTTGTGGTGTTCGATGCAATCTATCGGGAAGGCAATCTGACCAGTGCTGCGCAGCAACTGCATCTGTCTCAGCCGGCAGTAAGTCATGCACTTGCGCGTCTGCGGGAGCGTTTTGATGACCCTCTGTTTGAGCGCGCAGGCAAAGGCATGGCGCCAACACCGTTGGCAAAAGCGATCGTGCAGCGGGTGCGATCGGCGCTACAGGATCTTGAGTCGACATTGGGTGAAGGTCTGGCGTTTGAGCCCGCGGAAGCCAGTCGGGTATTTACCCTGGCAGCCCGTGATGTGATGGAATTTACCGCCCTGCCGCCATTAATGGTTCACCTGCAGAAAACCGCACCCAACATTCAGCTGCGCAGTTTGCGGGTGCCGCGCCGGGATATGATCAATCAGCTCAGTCGTGGTCAGATCGACTTTGCTGCGGACGTGTTATTGCCGGTTAACAGTGATATTGAGCATCAGCCACTGGGCTGTGAACATCTTGCCGTTGCAATGCGGTGTGACCATAAGCTGGTGGGCCAGAAGCTCACTATGGAGCACTATGCGAAAGCGCGCCATATTCTGGTTTCCAGCCGTAATGAAGGGCCTGGTGTTGAAGACTTTGCACTGAGCCGGTTGGGTCTGAACCGCGAAATCAGCTTACGCTGTCAGAATTATTATGCGGCGCTGCAAGTGGCTAAAGAAACCGACTTACTGGTGACTTTGCCGTTGAGTTACGCCCGCCAGATGGAGCAGGCTGGTGGTATCCGTATAACTCCGTTGCCGCTAGAGACGCCAGCGGTGGAGGTTCATCTTTACTGGCATCGCAAGGCCAATCGTGACCCTGCGCTGATGTGGTTAAAGCAACAAATGCTGGAGTGTTTACCGAGAGTGATGAGTGATTAAGGTATTTGCAATGGAATAACCACGTTGAGCGATGTATTTGCCGTGGCGTCAATTGTGTTTGAATCACTCCCTAACTGCCCTGATATTGTCATTGTTCCGGTTATCAGGCTTTTACCAATGTTCATATTTATTTTAGATATATTTTGAGTGGTGTCAGAGTAGATCTGTTCGCGGATTGTATCCGAGTTAAGTTCGCTATCACCTTCGTCATAACGGAATAGTATTAGGTCGTTTACCGCCTGGTTTGATCCTCCAATACCAAGCTCAAAGCGCACTTTGCTATCCGCTCTGACAGTTAGCAGGGACGTTCTGCCACGAAAAACAGAGCTGTTTTTGCATTGAGCTAAGCTGTCCGTTAAAAGCGTTTGAGAGATGCAGTAAACATTTTCGTTGTTGTGATTCACCGTCCCATTTTCTGCGCTTAGTGACATGCTTCCTATAGGGCCAGTGTCCGCTGATATCTTTACTGCCTTTGTGAACTGATCGTAATACTCGACGCGCTCGACTATAGAGTTCTCGCCGCTGCCATCAATTGGAATGCCTACCATACGGGTATTGCTTTCAATTTTGAGTGGAGCTTTAAGCGTGACGTTGAATAAATTTAAATCTATTTGATCATTGAGGTTGGTTTTGTTCAGGTCAACAAAGCTATTAAGCAAATGACCACTTGAGTCACGTGCGGCTGTGCATTGAGAGTGTTGTATCTGACCATTTTGTTCCCTGATCACAAACACCATTCGCGTTTGTGACTGCTCGATTTCTTGCTCCCGGCTGTTTGTCGATTTTCTGGTTTGGTTATGTACCAGCAACCAGGTTCCGGTTAAATCAGTGTCAGCGGCAGTAACTTCCTGGCCCTGACGTATCGTGTAAGTGTCGCTGTTCAGAGATGTGCTGAGGTATTCAGTCAGGCTATAAGGTTGAGGCGGTTGGTAATCTGCCTGAGCGTATATACAGTTGCCGTCTATACCGTCGTTATTAACAGGTTTTCCGCCGCCGGTATTGCCGTCACCACCACCGGTATTGCCGTCCCCGCCACCGTTATTGCCGTCCCCGCCACCGTTATTGCCGTCACCGCCACCGTTATTGCCGTCACTGCCACCGTTATTGCCGTCACCGCCACCAGTATTGCCGTCCCCACCACCGGTATTACCATCACCACCATCGTTGCTTGTCGGTGGAGTTTCTTCTGGTTGTGCTGCTGACTTTGTGGAAGAGCCATTACCTGAACAAGCTGTCAGAGCCATAACGGAGGGAATTAATACAGTGAGAGCAAGGCGAGAGAGTTGCACGGTTTTAACCTTTGTTATTGTTTGATCGGTCAACGGCTTAACACAGTAAAACGGCACAAGTGTACTGTAAATGACCGGCTTAAGTCTTTGCTTAACCCTTGCACTCAGGTGCGAGAAAGTCAGCCTGTAGTCTTAATCCAGGTACTGATGAAACAGATGTGCAGCCGATTCGACAATAATCGCATGGCGTTTGGCCAGGCGGTTGTGGTCTTTGTCGTAGCCGCCGCCAATTACAGTGGCAACCGGGATATGGCGTTGCAGGCAGGTACTCAGTACCAGCTCGTCACGTTGTTGCACGCCTTCCCAGCTGATATCCAGATGACCTAACTCATCATCAATCCACACATCTGCACCGGCGTCGTACAGCACGATATCCGGCTGTTGTTCGTCGAGTAACTGCTTCAGGGTGTTTTCAACAATATTAAGGTAGTCATTATCTCCGAGATGTTTATCCAAACCGATGTCGAGATCGCTGGCGGATTTACGGAATGGAAAGTTCTTCTCGCAATGAATGGAGCAGGTAAAAGCGCGTGATTCGTTTTTCAGGATTGCGGCAGTACCGTCGCCCTGATGCACATCCAGATCAAAGATTAAGACTTTGTTAACCTCGCCTGTTTTTAATAGGGATAAGGCAGCAAATGCCAGATCATTCAACAGGCAAAAGCCGGAGCCAAAGTCGCGATGTGCATGGTGAGTACCGCCAGCCAGATGGCTGGCCATGCCATATCGCAATGCCAGCTGCGCAGTTAACAATGTGCCATTGGGTGCCGTGAAAGTACGATCAACCAACCCCTGACTCCAGGGCAAACCAATCCGCCGCCAGGCTTTTTTATTGACCGGGTCAGTGTCGTCATTCTGCTCGTTGATCATCTGCAGATAATCCATATCGTGAGCAATACTCATCACTGCTTTGCTGACTGATTCGGGCTGGAACAGATTGCTGCCGCCGATTAATCCTTGCTGATCGCAATATGCGTGCAGGCGGCGGAACTTAGACATCACAAAGCGATGGTTTTCCGGAAACGGGCAGGAATAATTCGGATGATAAACCAGTGGTAACACGTCGGTTCTCTGTAGGGTGTTAAAGCCGTTATTGTGCGGCGCATGGCCGGAAATTGCATCTGCTCAGGCAAGCTTGTCGGTCTTAGACTAAAGGCCAGTGTGACTGGTCCATAGGCTGTGGTCTGCTATCAGTTGAACAAAAATAACACAGCAGGTGCGACGGCATCTGCTCAGACGGGAGCAGGTTGATGGCGAAGAAGAGTAAAAAGACAGAGAAGAAAGTGGTAACCGAAGCGCCGGTTGAAGATAAAAACCCGGCGATATCACGCTTTGAGAAGGTGTTTTACCGCTTTTTTGCCTGGTTCCCGATTCTGGTTTTACCTGCCATGGTGTGGGATATGATGGCTGCTGGTGATTACGTCATGGGCGGCATTATCGGTTTTATCCACGCGGTTCTGGTGTTCCGCTTTGTGACGGTGGTGAATGTTGCCGGATGGTTTAAGCGCAAAGATGCAGTGTTAAAAACCGGTAGTTAATTTCTGGTTCTGACACCGGAATCAGCTCAAAAAAAGCCCGTTACAGATCGCTCTGCAACGGGCTTTTGTGTTTTAGAGCGCCGGTACTTAACGCTGCGCCAGTGCTTCTTTGGCACGAGCAGAAGCTGCACGCACCTGATTCGGTGCAGTACCACCAATATGGTCACGAGCAGCAACCGAACCTTCCAACGTTAATACGTCGAATACGTCGGCGGTGATTTCGTCCGAGAACTGTTGCAGTTCTTCCAGCGTCATATCACTCAGGTCTTTACCAGTTTCGATGCCGTAAGCCACGGCTTTACCAACAATCTCGTGAGCATCACGGAATGGAATGCCTTTGCGCACTACGTAGTCTGCAAGGTCGGTGGCGGTGGAGAAACCACGCTTGGCGGCTTCGTACATAAATTCTTTTTTCGGCTGCAGGTGCGGCGCCATATCAGCAAAAGCACGCAGGGAGTCACGCAAAGTATCGACAGTATCGAACAGCGGCTCTTTGTCTTCCTGGTTGTCTTTGTTGTACGCCAGCGGCTGCGACTTCATCAGCGTCAGCAGAGAAATCATGTGGCCATACACACGACCGGTTTTACCACGAACCAGTTCAGGTACGTCCGGGTTTTTCTTCTGCGGCATGATGGATGAGCCGGTGCAGAAGCGATCTGGCAGATCGATAAACTGGAACTGAGCCGAAGCCCACAAAACCAGCTCCTCCGAGAAGCGTGACATGTGCATCATGATCAGCGACGCCGCGCTGGTGAACTCAATGGCGAAGTCACGGTCGGATACCGAATCCAGGCTGTTCTCAGTTGGACGATCAAAGCCCAGCAGCTCAGCGGTGTAGAAACGATCAATCGGGTAAGTGGTACCGGCCAGAGCAGCAGCGCCTAATGGCAGGATATTGATACGCTTACGGCAGTCCATCAGTCGGGCGTAATCGCGCTCCAGCATTTCGTTCCAGGCCAGCAGGTGATGACCGAAGGTCACTGGCTGTGCGGTTTGCAGGTGAGTGAAGCCCGGCATAATGGTGTCGGCTTGTTTTTCGGCCAGCTCAACCAGACCTTGCTGCAGGCGAGTCAGCTCAGCGGCAATCACGTCGATTTCGTCACGCATATACAGACGAATATCGGTGGCTACCTGGTCGTTACGGGAACGGCCGGTGTGCAGCTTCTTGCCGGTGATGCCGATTTTGGCAGTCAGCGCCGCTTCGATGTTCATATGAACGTCTTCCAGCTCAACAGACCAGTTGAAGTTGCCGCTTTCGATTTCCTGGCGAACTTCTTCCAGGCCTCGCAGGATATCGTCACGCTCCTGCTCGCTCAGTACGCCTACTTTGCACAGCATTTTTGCGTGTGCCACTGAGCCCTGAATGTCCTGAGCGTACATACGCTGATCGAAGTTTACCGAAGCGGTGTAACGCGCAACAAAGGCGTCTGTTGGTTCGGAAAAACGGCCACCCCAAGATGAGTTGGTTTGGTTCTGATCAGTCATATCACACCTCTAATTGTTCGACGGGCACCTGCTCGTTTGGCAGGCGGACAGCGTTATGGCGGCGGATTATAACCAACCACTACGCATTCTGTCCCTGTTTCACCACCATTTGGTGACAGATACCTTGCGGTAATTGCTGACACATCGGAGACTAAGCCGTTATTCCAACCAGAAATCAGGGATCTCCGTGGCTTTCAGCAATAACGATAAAAAAGCCGAACACGAAAAACAGCAGGACTTGTTAGAAGCGTTTTTTCTGCCCGACCTGTGTAACACCCGGGCGGTGATGTTCCTGCTGATTCTCAGTGAAGCGCTGGTATTGGCGTTAACCCTGATCGAAACCGGATTGCCGCGTTTCTCCTGGCAGCGTTTTGCCATTGTTTCTTTATTTGTGCAGTGGGTGGCGTTGCTGTCGGTGGCGGCTTTGTGTCAGCTGCGGGTGCTGATGTCACGATTGCATGTGGTCAGTGCTTCAGCGTTGGCGATGTTGATTACGCAGGCGGTCACCGTACTGGTCAGCCTGATTGGTGAATATGTCTGGCCGATGGATACTCCGGGAATTGATTGGCCCTGGGTGCTGCGCAATCAGGTGATAGCCGCTATTTTTTCCATGATGGCGTTACGGTATTTCTATGTACAAAGTCAGTGGCGTCTGAAAACCCAGGCGGAGCTGAAATCCCGCCTGGCTGCGCTGCAGGCCAATATCCGTCCTCATTTCTTTTTTAATACTCTCAACACCGTTGCTTCTCTGATTGTGATTGATCCGGACAAAGCTGAACGTATGCTGGTGGATCTGGCGCAGTTGTTCCGTGCGGTATTAAAGGCTGACGACAAGCTGGTACCCATTGCCCAGGAGATTGAGCTGGGACGGCGATATCTGGATATCGAGCAGGTACGTTTGGGCGAGCGTATGACGGTTAACTTCGAACTGCCGCATGAATTACCGGAATTACAGGTTCCACAGCTGTTGCTGCAACCTTTACTGGAAAACGCCGTCTACCATGGTATTCAGCCGGTGATTAAGGGCGGCTCAATCACGATCACTCTGACTCAGAAAAATGGTGGTTGGCTGCTGGAAATCCTTAATTCCAAGGACCCTTCGGTCGCTACCAATCACGGTAACCATATGGCTCAGGCGAATATCCGTGCCCGCCTTGAAGCCATCAGCGACGAGTCGCAGTTGGCTGAGCTGCGAATCGAAGATTTAGGCCAGCAATATTTAGCCCAGCTGTATTTGCCGCAGGTACAGCCGGATGTGGGGGATAACTAATGGGATATCGCGTACTGCTGGTGGATGATGAGCCACTGGCGCGGGAACGACTGAAGCGATTATTACTCGAACACAGCGATTTTGAATGGGTGGCAGAAGCCGGTGATGGCGAGGCTGCCTTATCCTGGCTGCGTCAGCATAAATGCGATCTGGTGCTGCTGGATATTCAGATGCCGGGCAAAACCGGATTGCAGGTCGCGGAAGAATTACAGAGTTTTGATCATGTACCTCTGGTGGTGTTCTGCACTGCTTACGATGAACATGCGCTGCAGGCATTCCGGGTTAAAGCCATCGACTATCTGATGAAGCCAATCGCCAAGGACGATCTGAGCCGGGCACTGCAACGTGCCGTGCAATGGCTGGATCAGCAGCCGGAAGAACAGGAAGACAGCAATGGTTGCCGCACCCATATCAGTGCGCGCACCCATGCGGGTATACAGCTGATTCCATTAGCGGATGTGTTTTATTTCTACGCTGACCAGAAATACGTCAACGTTCACCATGCCCAGGGCGAAACCCTGATTGATGATTCGCTGAAACAGCTGGAAGAAGAGTTTGGTGATCAGTTCCTGCGGGTGCATCGCAGTGCTCTGGTATCACGCCAACGACTGGATCGACTGGAAACGCTGGAGGAAGGTGGGCACACCTTGTTTCTGAAGGGGCTGGAAGAAGGCATCGCAGTTAGCCGCCGCCATTTGCCGTCGGTCCGGCGGGCAATGAAATCGCTGTAAAACACGACTGATTAAATCGCGCCATATATTTGTACGTTCGTCTCGAATTGGCGCAGGCAGGGTTATATTAGCTGGTTATGATATGAACTCGTTTCATTCCTTAGAATGATGTTTATATCAATAAAATAATAACAATAACCCTGTCTGAGGTTCCTTATGAATCCACGTCTTAAATCACTTCTGTCCCTGGCGGTACTCGCGGGGGCCAGCAGCTTTGCCGCTGCAGAAGATAAAGTTTGTTTCTATGAACACCCGGAATACACCGGCGCCGAATGGTGCTATTCGCCGGGTAACGTTGGCTGGATTGGTTCTTCCCGCAACGACAAAATCTCTTCCATCAAAACCTATGGTAATGCCTACGCCGAGATCTTTGAGCACGGCAGTTATGGCGGTAAGCGCACCAACATCATGGGTAACACGTACAAGATGGATGACCTGAACGATGGCATCAGCTCGTTTAAGGTGAAGCTGCGCGCTAATAACGATTTTGTGTGTCTGTTTGAGCACCCGGGCTTCCGCGGTACGCCACACTGTCTGACGGCCGGTCAGTCGGAAGATGATATGAACCATGTGGCTCAGGGTCGTAACAACGCCTCATCGATCACAGTGTCTGGCAACGCAGCAGCCACCATTTATGAATACCCGGGTTTCCGCACGGATAAAAAATACACCACACTGAACCGCTCCAGTTCGAATCTGGATAAACGCCCGGGTAGCTGGGTTGAAGACAATATCGACTCATTTAAGGTGATCAGTCAGGCACCAAGCTCAACCGAAGCGGCAATCGATATTAACGAATCGTTAGCGGCAAAAGCACCAATTCGTCAGGCCAGCATTCTGGCATCGCATAATGCCTTTAACAGCACGGCGTATTTTGGTGGTCAGGCGATTCCTGGGCCAAACCACCGTCGTGCGTTGATTGAGCAGCTCCAGTTGGGTGTGCGTTTCTTCGAACTGGATGTGCGT
The DNA here is from genome assembly GCF_965219715.1 of Bacterioplanoides sp. Classification (GTDB taxonomy): domain Bacteria; phylum Pseudomonadota; class Gammaproteobacteria; order Pseudomonadales; family Oceanobacteraceae; genus Bacterioplanoides. The sequence goes on along the minus strand of NZ_OZ244785.1, from coordinate 2,999,395 downwards.
GGCGGTGGCGATAAAACCAAAGTGTGTCACTCAGTGGATTGTAATTTCTCCAGCTTCACCACCAGTTTGCGTCGCATGCTGGGTGAAGTGGATACCTGGCTAAAAGGTGCCGACGATAACGACGCGGTGTTCTTCTTCCTTCAGGATGATATGGACGGCAATAGCGACGGTTATCGCCAGCTGCAGAAAGACGTCGCCTGGATGGGTGACATCGTCTACAGCGCTGGCAGCTGTCAGAACCTGCCGAAGCCTTTTAAGCTGGACGATATGATTGCCCAGGGCAAACGTGTGTTCTTCTATAAAAGTGGTGGCAGCAACGGCTGTAGCCTGGCGGCAAGTGTTCATGTGAACTTCGAAACCAATATTGGCGTGGCGGGCATTAACATCCATCAGAACCACTTCAATGAAGATCGTCTGCTGCGTTCCCAGGAGTGTCATAACAACTTCTGTAATGACGTGATCAGTGGCCCGGATGCCAAAATTGGTCTGGAAAACGGCGTTAACGGTTTTGGTCTGGATATGCTCGAAGAGTCATCGATTGATAACCAGGGCGCACCGCTGAATGCACAGCTGTGGGCGATTGGTCCGGAAGATACTTACAGTGCTTACGCCAATGGCCGTACCGTACGTTTTACCGTTTCCGGTGATCGTTATATGAAGCTGGCCTGGAACAGCCAGAAGCAGTTTGCTTGTCGTTTAACCAATGGCGACTGGGCGGTAACGACGGCCACCGGTAACGTCTGGGATGGTGGTAGTAAGTGTTCTGCTGAGTTCCCGGGTTCCCGTTACGACGTGCCACTGAGTGCTTATGAAGCTAAGAAGTTACGCGCTAAGCTGACTTCCGGTTCGGATATCCATGTGAACTTCGGTACTTCCAATGGTCGCTGGGTACCGGGTCGCTGGGGTGCGCTGGCTGAGCGTTAATTTGGCCAATCGGTAGCTGAGTTCGCTCTTTAACAGGGTCGTTCTTTAATTGGAGCAGCCCAGACAAAAAAGCCGCGTCAGTAATGACGCGGCTTTTTTGTTGTGCGGTGACATCAGGCGGTTGTTTCACTGCCGGTAACGGCCGACGGTTCAGCACTATTGCTTTCAGCTTCAGCCACACTGCTCTGCGGCAGCAAGGTGTTAAGAATAATCGCGCTCAGGCCACTGACGGTCACTGCCGAACCAAACAGGTTCTGCACCAGTTTGGGCATTTCCTGGAGCAGGTTCGGAACCATCGCAACCCCGAGGCCAAGACCAAAAGATACTGCCATAATCAGCATGGTACGGCGATCCAGCTCCAGCGTTGCCAGAATACGGATACCCGCAGCGGCGATGGTGCCAAACATCACCAGAGTTGCACCACCAAGCACAGGTTTTGGCAGCTGCTGGAAGATACCTCCAATCATCGGGAACAAGCCGAGCACAATCAGGATGCCGGCAACCCAGAAGGCGACATAACGACTGGCGATACCGGTCAGTTGAATCACCCCGTTGTTCTGACTGAAAGTGGTGTTCGGGAAGGTATTAAATACCGCAGCAATCATAGAGTTAACACCGTCGGCCAGAACACCGCCACGAATACGCTGACGGTAGGCGTCGTCATTAATCGACTGACGCGAGATCATCGAGGTAGCCGTCAGGTCACCTGATGATTCAATCGCGGTGATCAGGTAAATCAGGGCAACCGGGATAAAGGCTTCGATATCGAATGAGAAGCCATATTTAAACGGCATTGGCAGTGCAAACCAATCCATGTCCGCCAGTTTGCTGAAGTCGACCTTGCCCATAAAGAAGGCCGCAATAAAGCCAGCGACCAAGCCAAAGAAAATGGCGCCGGAGCGCAGGAAGGGATTGCTGCTCTGATTCATGATGATGATCAGCAGCAACACTGAGCCACCCAGCGCCAGGTTTTCCAGGCTGCCGAAGTCAGGTGCTTTAAAGCCTCCGGCGAGATCCGTCATCCCCACTTTAATCAGGTAAAAACCAATGGTGGTGATGACAATGCCGGTGACCAGCGGGTTAATAAAGGTTTTCAGTTTATGCAGAAACTGGCTGAGGAAAATTTCGATAAAGGCACCAAAGAAACACACACCAAAAATCAGTGACAGTATTTCTTCCGGGCCACCTCCCTTGCCCTTGGCGATAAACCCGGCAGCCAGAACAGCGCCGAGAAACGCAAAGCTGGTGCCCTGAATCGCCACCAGACCCGAGCCAACCGGACCAAAGCGGCGTGCCTGAATAAAGGTACCAACACCGGATACAATCAGCGCCATGCTGATCAGATACGGGATCTCTGCCCCTAATCCCAACACTCCACCAATGATCAGCGTTGGGGTAATAATACCAACGAAGCTGGCAAGCATATGTTGCAGCGCTGCCAGGAAGGCAGCCGGAGCGGGTGGCTTATCGTTTAAGCCGTATAGCAGTTCGGAAGGCGCAGAATCCGACATAAGTATTCTCCAGAGTATTTTGATTTATTGTCTGCGCTGTTATTAGCAATTAGCTGACCAACTGGTTATAATAGTAATGAATAAGTAGTAAGCCATTGATAAATATGGATAAAAGATAGGGTTATAAGCTTTTAGGCGGGAACGCGCTGGGCCGCAGAGGTTGTTACCATCCACCCCGAATCAGGGCAAATTACTGACTAAATGGTTACTTTTGGTGCACAAAAAAGCCGGGGCGGGTATTCCGCTCCGGCTTTGGTTGGTGTTGAAATCTTGCTTACGGCTTCCGTAATCCGAGGATTAACGGATTTCGTACACCGAGGTGGTACCACTGACTTCGTTACCAACAACCAGCAACGGCTTACCACTTGGGCTATCGCCAGCTGAGATAAACAACATGCCTTCCGGCGCCAGATCACCGGCAGCCGCAGCGTTGTTTTCGTCCGCTTCTACGGCGAAGTTACGATCGCTGAAGTATTGAACAAACTCAGGCAGTGCCGGATCGGTGATGTTGTACACCATGATGCCACCCTGACGTTCTAAACCGATGTAAGCAAAGGTCTGATCGCCCAGAGTCGCCAATGCCAGGCCTTCCGGTTCCGGGCCTTTGTTGTCACTGCGGTTATCGATTTTGTTTTTATCGTTACTGGCGTTGAAGTTATCCGGAGCCACTTCTTTTACTTTCTGTTCGAACTGGTCGCCGGAATCGAATACCAGCTGGATGTTGCTGTTCCAGATTGAGAAAGAGCGGGCGCCGTAAGCATAAACTTTATCGAAGTCGCCATCGTTGTCGCTGTCGCCGATGTTATTGGCAACGGTCAGGTCTCCAAGACCGTCCTTGTCACCCAGCTTGGTGCGCATGGCTGAACTGAAAGCCGCTGCGTCCAAGTTCAGGTCTTTCAGATCTGCTTCGTCTTTAAAACCATCGTAGTCACGGCCATCGCCTTCGTTAGCGGTGACGATGTAGGTTTTGCCGTCGTTGGCCATAAAGCTGGCGATTGAATCTGGCTGATACATGCCCCAGATCGGTAACAGTTCGATGTTGGCGGCTTTATCGTTTTTATTGGCGTCGAGGCCATTGCCCGCTTTGCTGTGATCTTTGTAGCCCAGTGGCAGAACCGATGTCACTTCTGCGTCTGCGATATTAACCACGGCAATGGCGTTGTTTTCCTGCAGAGCAACATAAGCCGTTTTGTTATCGCGATCGACGGTGATGTATTCCGGCTCCAGATCCTGGGCCACGCTGGTACCCGCCGGGCCGCCAATACGAACGCCCTTCTCGATCAGGCTTTGTTTATCCTGGTTGAACTCAGAGAAACCGGCGGTACGTACCGTCATATCAGAGACTTTGATGATGGAGACAGAACCTTCCGGGTCGTTGTCGTACGCATCGTTCGGCTCACCTTCGTTGGCACTTAATACGTACTCACCGTTTGGTGTAAAGGTCACCATATCCGGTAATGCGCCGGTTGCTGCAGCGCCAATAAATGCCATGCTATCGCTGTTATAGAAGTAAACCTGGCCGTTGCCCTGCTTGTTGTCGTTTTCAACCGCAACTGCCAGCTTGCCATTTTTTACCGCGACGCTGTTGGCTCCGCCTGCGGTAAAGCCATTTACGCTGGCTGCTTTAACATCGATGGTGGTCAGTTTTTGTGGGTTAGCCGGGTCTTTCAGATCGAGAACGTCGATGGTGGCATCACCGGAATTCACCACAAACAACTTATCCGTGCTGGCGTCGAAGGAAACAATCTCAGCACCGCCATCGTCGTAAATCCCCGACTGATACTGACCAATCTTAGTAATAGCGCCGGTCGCTTTTGCCGTTACCGGTGCTGCCGGCGCGCTCTGAGCACCGTCTTTATTGTCGTTTTTGCTGCTGTTGTTATCGTCACTGCCACAGGCACTTAACAAAGCGCCACTGATGGCCAGAGCCAGTAGTTTTTTACCCATGTCGAAACTCCGCTGATCCGATTGCTTAAAATTGGTTGCAGAGGTTCGCAGTGGAAAATGACAAAAAAATTACTGTTATATTGCGCTATGTAACAATTCGATGGATTGGCGAAATTGCACCAGCTGGTGGCAGGCGTTGACCTTTTACGGCGGTTAAATGCCGAACGAAAAAAGCCGTCAGCACAGTGTGCTGACGGCTTTTATAAACTGATGCGTGGAATCAGTGCTTAGCTGGTGTAACTACCGTTGTGGTAGATTTCCTGCACATCTTCCAGCTCGTTCATCAGGTTGATAAAACGCTCGAAGGCTTCAACGTTATCCGCTGTGATTTCGTGCTCAGCGTGTGGCAGGTAAGTGATTTCCTGCATTTCGAAATCGATGTTTTCATCCATTTCGGTCAGTGCGGTTTTGGTTTTGAAGAATTCAGTTGGCGGAACCTGAACAGAGATCATGCCCTCTTCACATTCGATTTCGCCCACATCGACGTCGGCCATCATCAGGGCTTCCAGTGCCGCTTCTTCGTCTTCACCCGGGAATACAAACATTGCACAGTGTTCGAAGCTGTGGCTTACCGAGCCCTGGGTGCCCAGCTTGGCTTTACACTTGGAGAAAACACCACGGATTTCACCAAAGGTACGGTTCGGGTTATCGGTTAATGCGCTGATCAGCACCATCGCGCCGCCAGGAGCCAGACCTTCATACAGCGCAGGCTGGAAATCTTCACCGGCGCCACCTTCTGCTTTAGCGATGGCTTTTTCGATAACGTGAGTCGGAACCTGGTCTTTCTTAGCACGGTCGATCAGGGAGCGCAGTGACAGGTTGCCAGATGGGTCAGAACCACCGGCTTTGGCTGTCATGTAAATTTCACGGCCGTATTTGGAGTAGACCTTGGTTTTTGCCGCGGCCGTTTTAGCCATCGACTCTTTACGGTTTTGATACGCTCTGCCCATGGGAAATCGTCTGTCCGTTTTGTTCTTTAAAGATAGGGTTCAAAAATCAGCGCTGATTGTAGCGCGACTGCGGGCTGGCTGCGAGTTCAGTTCTCTTGCTCGCTCAGATACGTTACTAAATCCGTACTTTGGTGCATGACCCGGACCAAGGTAACGCTGAATTTATCCGTTTGGCAGATCAGAACATGACGATTACAAAAAGCCATTCTTACGGATGGATTAAATTCGGATCTTAGTGGAAAAGTCAGAGGCTGTGACGCTACGCGATTGAGAGTATTCAGAAGCTCATCAATATATTCATCAGCTTTCTGCCCGCCCCAGTGCCGAGCGGTATAAAGCCAAATATCGAGAAGATCCCGCTCTGCTATGGGGAGCTTATTAATAGTCAGAGGTGTGTTCATGTCGCGCGGCCTCCTGCCGTGCTTTACGTTTAATCTCTTCCATGTTCAACGGAGTTGCCGGGCCACTGTTAAGCCCTTCATCGATTGCTGCCTGAATCTCGGCAATCTGTGACGAACGCTGCTGGTCACGACGAATCAGATCGCGGATGTATTCACTGTCATTAGTGAAGTCTCCGGCAGAGATACGGGATTTAACCCAATCGCTTTGTTGACTGGTTAGCGTAATGGTTTTACGGACGGTGCTCATACATCACCTGTGAGGATAATCATACTATTGGTGCAGTATGGCATATGACTGATCCACTAGGAACCGTACTTATTCGTTCAGAATCTCTTCGCCATAGGTTGCTTGCAAAGCTTTCAGCGCTTTCAATGCGGTTGAAGACATTCCTGATTTAACTTCTGTCTTGTTTGCCCGAGTTAGTAACCCAAGTTGCAATTTATTGTTATGTTCGTATTTATCAAAGAACTTTTCCAGTGAAGACCCTTCACTATTGGTATTTAAATGAATGACATATAGAAGTGCTTCGCATACCACCGTTGCTAGGTTATTTTCTGTTCTATTGCTCAATTGGCTCCTGTCGGTAGCTTCTAACCCAACTTCGAAGTAGTAATAGATTGCGTTGAACTCATTTCCTGTTTCCTGGTTGATTTGGGCCCAGTGCCTCGCCACTTCTTTGGTGTAATAGGTTCTGATTAGTGGCTCAATAATCACTTTGCGGTCATTCAAGGGACAAAGTAACGTTGCTCGAAACATCACATACAGCAGGTGAGAATATTGACCATCCCGATAGAGGTCGTTTAATGAGCATGCGATTACCTCGTGTGCCTTTCGTATGTGATTTGCTGTGAAATCTTCTATTTCATCGGGCCTCAATAACGACTTGGGTAAAACTGCGGGTTGATTGATCAATGAACCAAGAATTTTGTTGAAGAACTCTTTGTATCTGATCGATTTAGTATTCCCTTTGTATTTAATTGCTGCGGCAACTATCGGCAATAATGGCTGGGAAGACTGCCAGTGGTTCTTTTTTAGCCCCTCCAAAAGCTCATCTATGTAATCTGCTTTTAAGTCGAGCGTAGAATCACCTATTAACCCAGCAAATGCAGTTTGGCTGCCTTCTGCAATCTGGTTGAGGCAGGAAATAAATTTTTGGTCACTTGGATAACCCAGAATGCTGCCGCTATTCGCGATCATCGTGTATTTGTTCTGGTTTGCAGCTTTTGTGATTCTTATTCGTTGAATTGACATCGTTTCATACATATCTCGATGGCCATCAGCCAGGTAATAAGCGATTGTTTGTTGGTAGTGGTCGCCGGGATATTCCGACTCTTCGTTCTCTTTTTGACGACGCTTGACTCTATCTCTTTCGATAGTCCCTTCTTCTTTTTTACCGATAAAGAATGGGTCTTCAGGAGTGCCTGATTTGGGTAGATCCTCCTTATACTTCCCCAATACTCCAAGAATCTCGCCATCATGGATGGCTGTTCCATAAAGTAATAGGTCAATTAAATTGACCTCTCCTTCGAGGTTTTGCCAACGCTCAGAAACATATCTGAATACCAACTTTAGTTGGCGAGGGTTGGCTAAGCAGTTTGTCAGTGCATCGAGAAGCTGTTCATTGGTTCCTTTCGAATGAAGGCTTGCGTACAGCTCGTTCACCTCTCTTTCTAATTCGAAATAACGCAGTACATTTGAAGCAGATTCGGGAACGAAGTCTTTTTCCAGCCAAGGGATCACAACAGGTCTTTTTTCTCTTTCAGTATTCAGTGAATAATCGAGACAGAATTTCAGAAACTGCCCGATTACCAAGGGAGATAGGTTGTTCGCAAGCACTTCTGTGTAATCTGCGATACGTGCGACAGCAGGCAGTGGTAATTTTTCTCTTGAACCAGTAAAGATAAACCGAATCGATTCGAATTGAGATACTTGATCCAGTACAGAGGCAACGGAGTTTACTAAAGCCACGACGGCTGGTGACCTATCAATATTTTCAATGACTAACAGAAGCTTCAGGTCTTGAGCTTCTAATAACGTATCAATTCTTTTGAGAACTGTGTGTGGATTATGTTTTGGCAGAAATGGAGTGATCAGTTTGATCCAGGACGAAACCCCGTAAGCAACCTCTAGATAATCATCAGGAACAGAGTGTAGGCTAACGGCTTCCACTCTTTTGCCTATATCGGACACCACTTGCTCGAGGAGTAACTTGATCAACTGCTGCGGATCGTCACCATGCGCCCAGCAGTCAAAATATGAAGTTATCCATTTGTCAGGCTCTTGTTGGCGAACTTTTTTCTCAACTAATTTGATCAGTGTTGTTTTGCCGGTGCCAAATTCACCGAATAAAATCTGGCCGCGCTGTCCAGGCTTTATCTCCTTTGTTACTTGCCTCTGATTTTTAGTCTCGGCTTTAGAGGACGCCACAATGCGTGCTGTCATTCGGTCGACGTAGGGTTGTCGGTTGTAGAAATCAAGTTTCGATGATGGGAGGTCGTCAGTGATCCATTTTTCGAAATCTTTTTCATCACAGCTGTTGAGATTAAGTGTCTCCACCTCCGGAGTTTCGTTACCCGAAGCTTTATCTGAGTTCATGATCACTGTGATTGTATAGCTGCCAATCAAAGTGAATAACAAGAGTGTTGAAGATTGGTTCGGAATCAAAAAAACTTCGTTTGAGATTGCGAACCATAAAGCAACAACTGCGACTACCGCAGAGAAAAATAATGGTGGGTAACTCAGAGTTGCTGAAATGTTAAGAGGGTTGGTGGTATCCAGACCTTCGCGGCGAAGGCGAACCGAAAAAACGCTTTGGATTTGTTGTAATACCCATCCGTTAATCACTGCAAGTGATAGAAGTAGCCAGAGCGGCAAAGAAAGAAAAAAACTGTTGTAGTTGCGAACTAAAAGGTAAAAACAAAGTGCAGCAGTCAAACCGAGTAACAGTCTATCGAACCACCTGATGGCGTTGGTTCTGACCGATTTTGAGAAAGCTTTACCCGAGGTAAAAAAGTTGCGAATGGAAGCTAGTCGTTCTGAGATGCTGACTTTGCTGCTCATGGTGTCCCTTCGGTGAGTGCAAAATCAGCAGTTTATCAGCAAAGATTATTTATCAAACCCTTCATCCAGGTGTTTGTCTTTCAGGCGCACATAGTTACCGGCGCTGTAAGTGAAGAACTTACGCTCTTTCTCTGAAATCGGGCGGGCTTGTTTCGCCGGGTTACCTTTGTAGACGTAACCACTCTCCAGCACTTTGCCCGGAGTAACGACGGCACCGGCGGCAATGATTACTTCGTTTTCAACCACGGCGCCATCCATAATCATTGACTTCATACCGACTAAAACGCGGTCGCCAATGGTGCAGCCATGTAACATCGCCTGGTGGCCGATGGTCACGTCTTCGCCGATGATCAGTGGATAACCGCCGGGGTTAAAGTCGCTGGCGTGGGTGATATGTAATACCGAACCGTCCTGCACGCTGGTGCGGGCACCAATGCGGATATGATGCATATCGCCGCGAATCACGGTTAACGGCCAGACCGAGACGTCGTCGCCCATTTCAACATCACCAATGACCACGGCGCTGCGGTCAACAAATACCCGCTCGCCCAGTTTGGGTTCCTTGCCCTGGTATTTTCGGACGGAGCTTTCGTTAATATCAGCCATGGTGTTCTCTCTTTGTATTCGGGTTGGCAATGTCGTTATGCTTGAATTACTCGCTATTTGACCCAATCTGAATAACAAATGCTATTCACCTTTTTATCTAAGCACCCGGATACCCTTTGATATGACCAACCCGCTGTTAGAAGAACACCTGCTGCCGCCATTTTCGTCCATCAAAGCCGACCAGGTGGTTCCGGCGATTGAGCAACGGTTAAATCAGAACCGTGAGCGAATTAACCAGTTACTGGCCGAGCTGAAAGGCACTACACCAAGCTGGGATTCGCTGGTGGCGCCGATTGAGCAGTGGGATGACGAGTTATCCAAAGCCTGGTCACCGGTGGGCCATTTAAACGGTGTGTTAAACACTGACGAACTGCGTGATGCCTACAATGCGTGTCTGCCGTTGTTGAGCCAATACAGCACAGAGATGGGTCAAAACCGCGATCTGTTTGATGCCTATCAGGCACTGCGTAACAGCGATGAGTTCGGTACCTTATCCACAGCACAGCAAACCACCATTGAGCACGCATTACGTGACTTCCGTTTAAGTGGTGTGGACCTGGAAGGTGATAAAAAAGCCCGTTATGGCGAAATAAAGCAGCGCCTGTCAGAGCTAACCAGCAAGTTTGGCGAAAATGTGCTGGATGCTACCCAGGCCTGGAGCAAAGAAATTGATGATCCGGCATTACTGGCTGGTTTACCGGAAAGTGCCGTTGGTCTGTTAGCACAGCTGGCCGGTGAAGAAGGTAAATATAAGGTCACGCTGGATTTCCCATCTTATCTGCCGATCATGACTTACGCCGACAGCCGTGAGTTACGCCAGGAGGTGTATACCGCGTTTGTTACCCGCGCTTCCGAGCAGGGCCCAAATGCTGGTGAGTTTGATAACAGCACCAATATGGAAGAGATTCTGGCACTGCGTTACGAGCTGGCACAGTTGCTGGGTTTTGATAACTACGCCGAATATTCTGTCGCGACCAAGATGGCGGGTAACGCTGAGGAAGTGATCGACTTCCTTAATGATCTGGCCGCTAAAGCGCGCCCGCAGGCACTGCGTGAATTTGAAGAGCTGGAGCAGTTTGCCCGCGATGAGTATCAGGTGATCAAACTCGAGCCATGGGATGTCACCTACTACGCCGAGAAATTGCGTCAGAGCCGTTACTCTATTTCTCAGGAAGATATCCGCCCTTACCTGCCGATTGATACCGTTGTTAAAGGTATGTTCGAAACGGTTGCCCGTTTGTACGGCATTGAGTTTGAAGAGCAGACTGGATTCGACACCTATCACCCGGATGTACGTTTCTTCCACGTTTTAAAAGACGGCAAGCAAATCGCCGCCTTCTATCTCGACCTGTACGCCCGTGAGAAAAAACGTGGCGGTGCCTGGATGGATGACTGTCGCATCCGTCGTCAGACCGTTGATGGCGTGCAGCTGCCGGTGGCTTATCTGGTGTGTAACTTCAGCCCGGCGGTAGGCGATACGCCTGCGCTACTGACTCACGATGAGCTGACCACCCTGTTCCACGAGTTTGGTCACGGCTTGCACCATATGCTGACCCAGATTGATGTTGGTGCCGTTAGTGGTATCAATGGTGTGGCCTGGGATGCCGTCGAGCTGCCAAGTCAGTTCCTGGAGAACTGGTGTTACGAGCCGGAAGCGCTGGCGTTTATTTCCGGTCGTTTTGAAGCGGATGACAATCACCAGCAAGGCGAACCCTTACCGCAGGAATTGCTGGATAAACTGCTGGCGGCGAAGAACTTCCAGAGCGCGATGATGATGATGCGCCAGCTGGAATTTGCCTTGTTCGATTTCCGTATGCACCGCGAATACAGCCGCGAAAATCCAATTACACCGGATCAGATTCTGTCTCAGGTACGGGATCAGGTTACCGTTGTTCCAGTGGTTGAATTTAATCGCTTCCAGCACAGCTTCAGTCATATTTTTGCCGGTGGTTATGCGGCGGGTTATTACTCCTATAAGTGGGCTGAAGTGCTTAGCGCGGATGCTTTCTCGAAGTTTGAAGAGGATGGCATCTTTAACCGCGATACCGGCCTGAGCTTCCTCAATGAAATCCTCAGTCAGGGTGGCAGCCGCGAAGCCTCTGAGTTGTTTGAAAACTTCCGTGGCCGCCAGCCATCGGTGGAGCCGTTATTGCGTCACTCCGGTATTGAGTTGGAGGAAATCGCCTGATGGAATACCAACCAAAGAAAAAGCCAAGACGTTTTATCGCTGGAGCGGTTTGCCCGAAGTGCTCCGAAATGGACCGCACCGTGATCTACAGTAACGATGACGGTGAGGAAGTACGCGAATGTATCAGCTGTGGCTTTATACAAACGTCATCTGAGCAAGCCGCTGAAGATCAGGCCCGTCAGGAACAGGCTGAAGGTCTGGCGACACGGGTTACTCCAGTCGGCAAGGCGGTATTAGACGATGATGAAAAGCCACTGAAAATCATAGGGTTAAATGAATCTAATAAGTAATTATTAGACTTTTCGGGGTTGTTGTTAATTACATAATTAAACTTGTGTTCAAACTAATAACCCAGTAATCTGCTCAACAATGCTACGGCGCTGTTGACTCAGTCTGAAGCCTCTATCAGAGCGACTGATCAGCAAAACCGATACAGCACCCTAATCTGACCGGAGTCATTCCGGTCTAAAAAAAGCCCCGCTAACCAGGACGGTTAGCGGGGCTTTTTTGTGGCCATTAAACGCGTATTTTTTTGGTTGTGATTGGCTTCACTTTTTACAGATTTCACAAATCTTTTTGGGCGTATCCGCTAAGCTTAAAGAATGACAATTGAGGGTGAAATTTATGCTGTTAAGTCGAATGCTTTGGCTGTGCATTTTGCTGACAGGGACGCTCGCAGTACAGGCGCAACAAACGATCACTATGGGTACCGGCATCTCGATGCCGCCTTACGTTATTGCTGCCAAAGACCGCGGAATTGCGGTGGATCTGTTTCGTGCCGCGATGGAGCAGGTCGGAATCAAGGTAAAAATTGCGTACGACGACAACGCCAACGTGCTCGATTCATTTAATGATCGAGCGCTGGATGTGATTTTTGTCGCGAACCGTGAGCTTGCCCCAAATGCTTATTTTTCTGATCTGCCGCTGGTGGTGTTCCACAATCAGGCAGTTGCTCTGGAAGGTGGGGATGTGAAGCTGGAGCAGATTCGCGATTTACGTTATTACCGCCTGGGTGCTTTCCGTCTGGCAAATAAGCTGTTGCCGCCACCTTATGCTGCAACCAGTGAGCGAGCGGTGGATTATCGCGAGTATGTGCAACAGATCGAACAGGTACAGGATCTGTTCCGAAAGGATCGGCAAGTGCTGGTGATTGATTCAACCATCTTTCGCTATTACCTGAGTCAGTTACGTCGCCAGAATCCATCGAGTGAAATGTATCGCCAGCAATATAAGTATTTCGACCTGTTTCCGAAGTCGCGCTACTTTGCGGTATTTCACGATCCGGATATGAAAAAAGCATTCGATGAAGGGTTTGCCAAAATCCGTAAAAACGGCCGCTATGAACGTATTTTACGTACTTATCAGGCGTTGTTATCCGACTATCTTTTCCGCTAATCATTTTACCGGCACAAAAAAAACCGCGATCTCGGTTTTGAGTCGCGGTTTTTTCTGAAGCTTGCCTTGCCGCTACCGCTTATGGGCAGTACAAGGCTGAGTCATCTGTTACTCAGATGTCTTCGATAGACTTCAGTGGGTAGTTTGCAGGCAGTGGGCCAGCAGATACACCTGTGTCGATTGCAGCTTGTGCAACGGCAGTCGATACAATACCCAGCAGACGAGAATCGGTCGCTTTCGGGATGATGTAGTCTTTACCGAATTCCAGAGAATCCAGCTTGTATGCATCCAGAACTTCCTGAGTTACCGGCTCTTTCGCCAGCTCAGCCAGTGCTTTAGCAGCAGCCAGTTTCATTTCTTCGTTGATGCGCTTAGCACGTACGTCCAGAGCACCACGGAAGATGAATGGGAAGCCCAATACATTGTTCACCTGGTTAGGGAAGTCAGAACGGCCAGTTGCCATGATAGCGTCTGGACGAACTTCTTTAACGATTTCAGGCATGATTTCAGGAACAGGGTTCGCACATGCGAATACGATGGCGTTATCAGCCATAGTTTTGATCTGTTCGCCGGTAACCATGTTAGGACCAGACAGACCCAGGAAGATGTCAGCACCTTCGATAGCGTCATCAACGGTACGCTTGTCAGTATCAACAGCGAACGCTTGCTTGTACTGGTTCAGGTCATCACGGCCAGAGTGGATAACACCCTTACGGTCACACATGAAGATGTTTTGTGGGTTCATACCCGCCAGGATCAGCAGCTTGGCACAAGAGATAGCGGCAGCGCCGGCACCCAGAACGGCCATTTTAGCTTCTTCGATCTTCTTGCCCTGAATTTCCAGAGCGTTCAGAACACCAGCAACGGTTACGATAGCAGTACCGTGTTGGTCATCGTGGAATACCGGGATATCACACTGCTCGATCAGAGTGCGTTCGATTTCGAAACACTCAGGAGCTTTGATGTCTTCCAGGTTAATACCACCGAAAGTGTTAGCAATACGACGAACAGTGTCGATGAAAGCCTGTGGGCTTTCAGATTCAACTTCGATGTCGATAGAGTCTACGCCAGCGAAACGTTTGAACAGCAGAGACTTACCTTCCATCACTGGCTTAGAAGCCAGAGGACCCAGGTCGCCCAGACCCAGAATCGCAGTACCGTCTGTAATCACAGCAACCATGTTGCCCTTAGCGGTGTACTTGTAGGCGTTCTCAGGATCTTCTGCGATGGCTTTTACCGGCTCAGCAACGCCTGGGCTATAAGCCAGAGACAGGTCGCGGGCGGAATTAGCAGGGGTAGTCAGCTCAACGCTGATTTTACCTGGCTTAGGATTCGCGTGGTAATCGAGAGCAGCTTGTTTCAAATCTTCTGACATAGTACTCGTCCAGTCTTGTCGCATTGTAAAAAACCCTCAGGTGTACTTCAGTCCAATAGACACCCGGGTTAAGGGGGCGTATTTAATACCAAAAACTCCCCCTTGTTACCAGAAAAAACAGGGTTTTTACCCAGATTTGTCAGAGATAATCAGTTATTCCTCTTACGCGGTAATCGCATTGTGATACGCAGACCGGGTGATTGATTGGAAGCCTCAATGATTCCGTCGTGTAATTCAATAATCCGGTAAACCAGAGCCAGGCCAATGCCATAACCACCGGAAGCGTGGTCACGGGCAGAATCCACCTGAGTGAAAGGATCAAAAATGCGTTTCAGATCTTCTTCCGGAACCCCCGGCCCCTGATCCTGAATGGCTATCTCAATACTGCCGTCGTTGGTCAGGTGGCTGCTGACATCCAGTTTGCCGCCTTCGGGCGAGAAACGAATGGCGTTACGCAGGATGTTATCGACGGCACGCTCAACCAGAACCCAGTCCCAGTTGCAGTCGATGTCTTCTGCCGGCAAGCGGCTTTGCAGCTGGATCTGTTTTTCATCCATTTCGATTTCAGCATCTTTGATCCAGTTATCGAGCTGGCTGGCCACCGAACGGCGTTCCAGGTGCAGCTGATTACTGTCTTGTTGCTGTAAACGAGCCAGATCGAGGATCTGACCAACTAAACCATCGACCTGGCCAACGGCACGTTCGATACGGTCGTGTTCGTTTTGCAGTGAGCCTTCAGGGTCTTTTTTACGGGCAATACCCAAAGCGATCTGCAAGCGTGTCAGTGGTGAGCGCAATTCGTGAGAAACATCGCGCAGCAGTTGCTGGTGGCTTTGTAGCAATCGGTTTAACGCCTCCGCCATATCGATGACATCGCCGGATAACTCACCAATTTCGTCGTAGCGGCTGGCATCAGATTTAATTTCAGAAACGTCGAAATCGCCTTTACCCAGTTTTCGTACCGTGCGCTGCAGGCGGCGAATCGGCCGGGTCAGGCTCCAGACCAGAGCGATACACAACAGGGTAACGACCACCAGGAATACGATCGGCACCATCCAGCGCTGTTCGTCATCCCAGATGCTGCTCCAGTGCTGGCGGCGAATGCCTATATAAAGGTAGTCACCACGCTGAATCGGGCCGACCATCAGAAAATCATCTTCCTGACCCCAGAGAATTTTGCGCATGTCGGCGGCGGTGTCGACGAACTCTTCAACGTCGTGTGGCAGCTGGCTGACCATATCCACCGGAACCGCAACCAGGTTCCAGTCCGGGCGCAGCTTACGCCACAGTTTTCGGCCTTCAGCCATAATCGGACGTTTGAGTTCCATCAGCCGCAGCAGGTGAACCCGCTCCCGCTGGCTGGCTTCACGGACGTAATCGTCGGCGATCCAGTGGCTGGTGGAAACAGCGGAAAAGATGGCGAGAAAGATGACCGCCCAGAACCAGAAGAAAATTTTGAAGAAAAGAGTGCGGTGCCAGCTCATAGAATGGATTACTCAGCCGTTAACCAGCTGGTAGCCACGGCCACGCACGGTTTTTATCCAGTCGGAGTCGTCATCACGTTTGCCCAGTTTTTTCCGCAGGTTGCTGACGTGCATATCAATCGAGCGGTCATACGCCATTAACGGACGACCCAGTGCGGCAATCGACAGACTGTCTTTATCGACCAGTTCACCAACGTGATCCATCAGGCACTGCAGCACACCAAACTCAGCGCCGGTCAGCGCCAGTTCAACACCATCACAGGTTGCGACCCGTGTTGATGGATCAAGCTTCAGTACGCCCACTTCGTATTTGTTGTCGGATTTTTCCGGGGATTCACTGCTGATTTCGATACGGCGGAATAACGCCCGAATACGAGCAACCAGCTCGTGATGGTGATACGGCTTGGGGATGTAATCGTCAGCGCCGTGCTCGAGACCCAATACGCGATCGACACTTTCGCCGCGGGCCGTCAGCATAATCACCGGCAGGGATGACTTTTCGCGTAATGCTTTTAACACTTCGAAGCCGTTCATTTTCGGCAACATCACGTCGAGCAGAACCAGATTGTAGTCACCTGATAACGCCGCTTCGAGACCGGATTCACCATCCTGGCGGGTGGTCAGCTCAAAGCCTTCCATGCCCAGGTATTCCTGCAGCAGCTCGCCAAGTTCAAAGTCGTCGTCAATTAAAAGAATCTGGTACATAACATCTCCCGGGTATCTGCAGGGAGATTAGCGCCAGAAACTGCGCCAGAACAGCAGTTTTGACCCTTCCTTACGAAGGTTGAAATAAATATGGGAAGCCAGCCGCAGTGCGCGGCTGGAATCGCTGATTACTTTTTCAGTTCACCATTTACTGTGGTGTAGTCGACACCTAATAAACGGCTTAAAACACCAATCAGGGAGTCGGTATCGTTGGGCGTAGAGATCAGAGTGGTAACGGTTGCACCCGGCGGAACCAGTGCCATGGCTCGTTCCTGAGTGTCGCCACCCGGGAATTGCATAAACAGTAAATTGAAGTTTTCGGCGTGTGAAGAGAAGGTTTCGTCGGTGGTACGCAGACCCGAGCAGCCAGATAACAGAGCAATGGTCAGGGCGGAGAAAATCAGTTTTTTCATGGGGGTTCCTTTTTATTGTTTTGATGGCCGCAATGCGGCCATCGCCAACTTAAAAGGAGCTGGAAGGACGGTCAATGTCCGATTCAGTCATGATCCAGCAAGGTAGCAATCCAGCGTGACTGAGGGCGGCTTTCCAGCGCGATCTTCATCACCATGGTTAACGGAATCGACAGCAACATACCCACCGGACCCAGTACCCAGCCCCAGAAAACCAACGACAGGAATACCACCAGTGTTGATAGACCCAGCGAGCGGCCCATCAGGCGCGGCTCCACCACATTACCAAACACCGTGTTTACAACCACATAAGACACACCCACCAGAACGGCTTCGCCGACACCCAGCTGAATCAGAGCAATCAATACGGCCGGGATGGCCGCAATAATAGAACCAATGTTGGGAATGTAATTCAACAGGAAGGCCACTAATGCCCACAGAGCAAAATAGTCAACGCCGATAATCCACAGGATCAGGCCAATGGTGGCACCGGTGCCCAGACTGACCAGAGATTTAATCGCCAGGTATTGCTGCACTGAGTTGCTGAAGCGTTCAAACTGCACAAACGCGGTGGTTTGCTCGCCAAAGGCACGCTTTAATTTGGCCGGGAAGCTGCTGGCTTCCAGCAGAATAAACACCACCGTAAACAGAATCAGGAAGGTATTGGTTAACACACCACCAAGGCCGTTAAACACGGTGCCAACCATCTTCATTACAGCCCCAGGGTTAACGTATTCGGCAACGATATTGTCCGCTACTTGAACTCCCATATCACGCAGCCAGGTAACGACTTGTTGTACCAGCCCTCCCAGTTTGGCTTCGTAAGTAGGGACATCCTGATAAAACGAATTCAGCGTACTGCCGATAAACGTCGCCAGCATGGTTCCCACCAGAATAAAGCCACACAACAGGGTCAGAACGGAAACTACTTCAGGGACTTTATGGGAGGTTAACCAGCGCATCAGAGGGGCGCTGATTACGGCGATAAAGATTGCCAGTAAAAAAGGCACCAGCATGGCTGCGGCACTTTTAACGCCGGCAATAACAATCACAGCCGCTGCAGCGGTGAGGATGATATTGCTGGCCAGGTGGGTACGCTCCTGCGTCATAATCGGATTATCCACAAAACAATTTTCGCCACCTTAGCAAAAGCCAATGTGATGTGCAGTGGAAAAATATTGCATCAGGGGCTTGGCAAACGCGCTGCGCTTTATTAATATGCGCGCCCTGTCATGCGGAAGTGGTGGAATTGGTAGACACGCCAGATTTAGGTTCTGGTGCCGTAAGGTGTGAGAGTTCAAGTCTCTCCTTCCGCACCAATCATTATCAAAGAAGTAAAAAATAGTCTTCAATTGGTAATGTGTTCTATGTGCACCTCTGTAATCATTCTGTAACAAAGTCTGTGTAAATTCATATTCTGTTATGCTACTCAATAGTGCTGATTAATTATTAGACATAAGAAATCTGCTTTTTATACTGCGCTCTTCGTAGCATTGTTAATATGTAATCGGTATTAATTACTGAAATCGAGGCTAAGCACGGATGAAAAAAATCTCTCTAATTTTACTCCTACTCTCAATTAATATTTCTGCGTACTCTGCAAGTTGTCCCAGCGCATATAAAATAGACAGATTAGGTGCCGATGGTGGATATGTTTTTTTCTCTATTGACGCTGGTTCTAGCCTTGATGTTAGTGATGTAAACTTCTATATAAATACTAGCCTTTATCCTGATTTGGCAGATATGGCTAAACTGGCCTATTCAATGAATCACTATGTTAAGTTCCACTTTAATGGGGCGAATAACTGCAATGATAATCAAATGGAAGACCATGTTGATAGTGATGAAAAAGAGTTGCTTGTCTATAAACTAGAATTGTATGGAGTAAACGGATAGATATATTTTTATGCTAAATAAGTGTTTTTAGGTAAAGGACTGCATATGAAATACACCATTTTGATAATAATTTTTCTATGTAATTCAGCTTTTGCTGTATCAATTTACTCAGATGGTTTTATATCTAACTCTTATGGACAGTATCTGTCTGCCAAAAACTTGAAAGGATGTTTCGAGTATGAGCGTTCGCTAAGCCTTTTATGTACAGAGGCCTTAGAAAAAATTAATCGAAATCTTGCTCGAATGAATGGCCGTATTTTAGTTGGAGAAGAAATTGGTAGGATTCCTCTTCAACGATACGAAATTAGCGAAAATGTTGATTTTCGAAGAGGTTATTTTTCGTTCAAGTCTGATCAAAATAATACTGAGATATTCCCCGATGGGCTAAAGTTCTCTGGGGTTTCACAAGTTTATGCTCGAGAGATCAAGATTAGCTCTAACAGTATTGGCGGCGATGGAACTATCAGGAATCATAACGTAGATCTTGTTGGTTTGGGAAAGGATATTGACTACGATGTAGATTTATCTGCTGAAAGTGGGTGGGCTAAACTCGGTATTTTCATATCATTTTTTCCGAGGTTATTTGAACAACCTGATGGTAGTAAAGTCTTAGTGCTTGAGCCGACAGTAAGAGTTTTGACAGGAGAGTATGCTCTAGAAGAAATTGATTTTGACGTAGATTTTTATTTGCCTAATTTTTTATTCACTCTTGTAAACTTTATTGCAAAGAGTTGGCTTATGACAGAGTTTAAATGGCCAGAGAATTTAAAAAACGTTGCAACTTTATCTAAGTTTTTAACTTACTTGAAAGGCTTTATAGAGAGTGTGTGTTTACCTGGTGCAGATCCAAAGTGTAATACTGAGGAGTTTGGAATTGATACCGCTTTCATAAAAGATATCTTTTGGGATCAGTTTATTGAGCCTGTTGCTGTGTCAGCATCGGTATTCGCACTAGATCATGCAGAGTCAATGTTCGGAACGATGTTTCACTATCTGGCTCAAGGTGTGATCAATCATGATCATGATACTGTAACTAATAGGCCGTTCTTCAATTTAGAGCAAAAATTAGATGTTGAATTAAGAACCCTTATGGGTGCAAATTCTGATGGACTAGTCTTTATCGAGATAGATCAACTAGAAGATAAATGGGAAGAAGTCCGCACAGCTTCATTAGTATCAACTGGAATTTTTTGAATTGCATAATGCATACTTCTGGCAAAAACTAAAATTCACTTAGGCTTTTAGTTTTTACGTGGCGATTTAGTTGAATCGCCACGCATTGTCGGTTCATTAGTTGTTGTAGTATTTGAATATATCTATAGAATGAGGTAAATATTTAAGCATAAATGGCTCATGCTTGGTCTTCTCTTTCTTTTAGTCTTTCTTGTTGTTGGTGGCGCTCTTCAAAGCCAGTTTTCATTGCCTGTTCCGGCCGCTATTGTTGGCATGTTATTACTGCTGATTTTTCTCGTTATTCGCGGCAAAACCCCTGATTCTCTGCAGCAAACCACTAAATCGTTATCGCCGTTATTACCCTTATTCCTGATTCCCGTCAGCAGCGGCATCATCACCCAGAAAGAAATCATCAGCGACTACGGCTTTGAGCTGGTTGTGATTCTGGCTGTTAGCCTGGTACCCGGCATTCTGGTCACCGGACTGATTATGACCATGGGCAAGGGAGGCAAACAATCATGATCTCTGAATTGCTGAGCCTGCCGTTGTTCTGGGCAACACTGACCATTGCCGCGTTTGTAATTGGTCAGAACGTTTATAAAGCGACTGGCAACAGCCCGTTTCTGCCGCCTATTTTATCCAGTGTTGCGCTGGTGGTGACCACGCTGGAGCTCAGCGATACGCCTTATCAGGTTTATATGGAAGGCGGAAACCTGATCCATATTATGCTTGGGCCCGTGATTGTGATGCTGGCGGTGCCCTTGTATCAGTTTTTACACACCATGCGTGATCAGTGGCAACGCATAGCGCTGGCTGTGATTGTTGGCAGCGGTACTACGGTGGCTTGCGCTGTACTGTTGACCCAATGGTGGGTTGGCGATGAAATTCTGGCCAAAACCATTGCCACCAAATCCATTACCTCACCGGTTGCCATTGCCATTGCAGAACAGGTGGGTGGCATTGCAGCCATCGCCTCTGCTTCGGTTATAGTGACTGGAATTTTTGGCGCTGCGATGGCGCCGGCATTACTAAGAATGATGCGTCAGGATGATGCACAAACCGTTGGCTTAACGCTGGGGATTTGTGCCCATGCGATTGGCACCGCCCGGGCGCTTGAGCTGGGCTCTGAACAGGCTGCCTATGCGGCCATGGCGATGACGCTGACGGCTACCCTGCACGCACTGCTACTACCATGGATTGTTTAGCCATATAACGCTATGGTTAACGGACTTGCCCACAAAGGATATTTCATGGGCCGCAAGGTTTCGCTTTTCTGGCCATTGGCCCTGTTACTGATACTGCTCAGCGCTGTTGTTGGAGCCGGGCTTAATTATCAGCGCGCGCTGGATCAACAGGCGGGCGAGCTGCTGCGTAAAGCGAACTCTTATAAATCCCACCTGACCCGTTCCCCGTCCGATTTTAACTTTAATGCTGCAGAGCTCGAATACGACGGCTATATCCTGCGCTATGTGCGTCAGTCCCCCCAGGGCCTGCAGGTGTTGTGGGAAAACAATGCACGGATTCCTGCCATGGCGCTGCAGAACGCTGTTCGCGGCAGAGATACCCAGGAGCGTATCACCTGGCAACACCATAAATATCAGATTGTTGCGATCAGCCTCAGCTCCGGGTATGGCTTGTTTATGGCCGTTTCGTACCAGCCTTTACTGCAAGATGCGATGAACCTGGGGCTCTGGCTGTTGGGTCTGAACCTGGTATTAGTGCTGGTGCTGTACCTGATTGGCAGACGTTGGCTGGTTGAGCGACGCGATCAGAAGGTCAGTGAACTGGGTCTGGATCACATGACTGGCATCGCCTTTTTTGTCGGGCGCAATTTTTACTTTACCGATGGTAACTCCGCTTTCTGGAGCCTGTTTAATATGCAGGACTGCAGCAAGCTCGAGGATATTGTTACCGAAGAAGACTGGAACAAGGTTCAGGGATACCTGCAGCAGTCGAAGGAAGACAATGTCGCCATCGACTTCGAATGCAGTCTGCTCGATCAGTATCAGGAAGTGGGCCGCTGGGCATTGCACGTAAAACCCTGGTATCGCGAAGGTTACACCGGCTGGCTGGTGACCGGTGATGACATCAGTAAGCGTCACCACATGGAGCTGGAGTTACGTAACGAACAACAGCGGGTGACAGCCTATTTTGATTCGATGCAAACCCTGCTGGTGATTTGTGATAAGTACGGCAATATTGAGCGTATTAACCAGCAAACCCAGGCAATGCTCGACCTGCCCCAGTCGCAGTTAATTGGTTATCCGATCCGCAGTTTATTGCCCAACAGTGAAGCCGCGCGACTGCTGGGGATGTGGCGCGAACTACTGACGTCAGACATCGAAACCTTGTCGCTGGAATGTCCGATGATTTCTGCATCTGGCAAAGAATCCATCATCAGCTGGCGCATCACCAAGGTAGAAGATCCGGGAACCGGCCGGGTGGAAGTGGTGTTGGCGGGGCTGGATATATCCGAATCGGTGGCCAACCGCACGGCTCTGGAAGTGGCTAACCGCCGCATTCGCGAAACCTTGTCTCAGGCGGAAGCGGCGAACCAGAGTAAATCAATCTTCCTGGCCAGCATGAGCCATGAAATCCGAACACCCATGAACGGTATTCTTGGTGCTGCGGAGTTGTTACTGGAAAGCCCGCTGCAGGATGAACAGCGCAATTATCTGGAGATTATCCACAGCTCGTCGAATGCCCTGCTCGATATCATTAACGACATTCTCGACCTGTCGAAGATTGAATCCGGTAACCTGGAAATCGAGCGCATCGACTTTGACCTGAATAAGTTGCTGCGCGACGTTTATCAGCTGTTCTCCGAGCCATCACGACGCCGGGGCCTGGGACTGGTGTATTTATACGATTCTGCCCTGCCCGCTCGCTGGTTAGGTGATCCTAAGCGTATCCGGCAGATCATTACCAACCTAGTCAGTAATGCGCTGAAGTTTACTGAGCAAGGGCGTATCGAAATCCGGGTGTCCGGTGAAACAATTAACGATCACAGCCACCGTCTGAATATCCGTGTTAATGACACCGGGATTGGTGTTTCTCAGGAAAAAATCGAACAGATCTTTTCGGCCTTTCGTCAGGCGGATACCAGCACCAGCCGCAAATATGGCGGTACCGGCCTGGGGCTGACCATCAGCCGTCATCTGGCCCAGGCGATGGGCGGGGATATTCAGGTCAGCTCTGAGCTGGGCCAGGGCAGTTGTTTTACTCTGCAGTTAACACTGCAGGCGGATGACCAGAGCACAACAGAACCGGCGGTGAAAGACCGCGACGCCGCTCCGGCTGAAGTACCAAAAGATGAAATCAAGCTCAGCGGTTTGGTGCTGCTGGCTGAAGATAATCAGGTGAACCAGCGTATTGCAGAAAAGATGCTGCAGCGCTTAGGACTCAGCTGTCACATTGTTGAAAACGGCGAACAAGCGGTTGCAGAAGTGCTGCAAAAAGATTACGACCTGGTGCTGATGGATGTGAATATGCCGGTGCTGGATGGTATCGCGGCAACCGAACGAATCCGTGATTTATCCTATCCGAAAAATCAGGTTTCGATTATCGCCTTAACGGCCAACGCCATGATGGAAGACCGCAACCGTTGTCTGGCTGCGGGCATGAATGGCTTTGTCAGCAAACCGATCAAGCTTGATGCCCTGCGCGAAGCCATTGCCGGAATTCTGGAAAAAAACTGATGCGGCAATGGTGTTGCAGCTTTAGGGTCTGATCAGAGAGTTTTACCGTCGAAGCGCCCGGCCAGATATTCCTGCGCTAATACCAGGGCGGCAATGGCGCGGCCTTCTGTGCAATCATCGCGACCATACAATTCATGCAGGTTGGCCAGTTTCCATTCCACCAGTTCCAGCGGTTCCGGCTCATCGCCTTCAAGCTGCGACGGGTATAAATCCCGTGCCAGTACCACGTCGATACCACCACTCATATAGCTCGGCGACAGGCTCATCTTTTTCAGGTGAATAAATTCTCTGGCGGCAAAACCAATTTCTTCCTGTAATTCGCGGTTGCAGGCATCACGCATGGTTTCACCCAGATCCACTGCACCTTTCGGCAACGTCAGAGTGTAATCTTCTACACCACCGCCATATTCGCGAATCAGCGCAACGGTTTCATCATCTAACAGGGCCACCATCATCACCGCACCTGAGCCACCCGGAACCAGGCGTTCATAGGTGCGCTCCACGCCATTAGAAAACCTTAAATCAAACGATTCGATGCGGAATAAACGGCTTTGTGCCACCATAGAGCGATGCAGAATTTCGGGTTTCTTATGCATACCTGACCTGTTTTCCAAACACTGTGTGACGAGTATAACCCTATGAGCCTGCCCGATTGGCAACAAATTGATACTGTGCTGCTGGATATGGACGGCACGTTATTGGATCTGCATTTTGATACCTACTTCTGGCTGACCCATATGCCAAAAGCTTATGCCGATCATCATGACATGAGCGAGGAAGATGCGCTGGCGGAGCTGAATAAAAGTTTTGTTGGTTTAAAAGGCACGCTGAACTGGTATTGCCTTGATCACTGGAGTGAACTGACCGGCTTGCCGATAGCGGAGTTAAAGCGCGACGTCGAGCATAAAATTGGCTTCCGTCCCCATGTGAAAGACTTTCTGAAAACGCTGAAAGAGATGGGCAAACGCACGGTGATTGTGACCAATGCACATCGCGATAGCGTCGATCTGAAAATGGAACACACTCAGCTCGATCAGCTGGTGGATCGGGTGATTTCTTCCCATGACTATCAGGAACCGAAAGAGAGTCAGGCATTCTGGGATCATCTATTGCGCGAAGAGCCGTTTGATAAACATCGCACACTGCTGGTGGATGACAGTCAGGCGGTGTTGAAATCGGCTGAGACCTGGGGCATCCGCTGGTTATTAACCATTTATCATCCGGACAGCCAGCAGCCACCCAATACCGATAGCGAATTTCCCGGAGTACATCACTTCGACGAGCTGGACTTTTAAAGAGTGGATAAAGGGTTGAGCCATTAATCCGCAAAGCAGGTAAGTAATGGATGTGATGCATGGATAGCTTTTTGCCAAAGGTACAACGCAGCCTGATCTACGATGATCAGTTGAACCATATTGGTTCGCAAATGTGGATGGGCTCGCTGGGTTCGGTACTGCTGGGTGTTTTTTCGGTGTATTTGTTCTGGCATCCGGAGACCGAGTCGGGACTGTTGCTCTGGTTGCTTGCTGCTGGCATGGCCGGACTTGCTAACTATTTATTCGGCCTCTATTGCACGCATCTTCTGCGACACAATAAACCGCGTGATAGTAAAAAGCTGTTGCTGATTTTTTCCGGCTTCGGGGTTGTTACCGGTATCGTCTGGAGTGTGCCGCCACTGTGGATGATGACCGGGGTGCCGGAAATGGTGTCGCCCGGCTTTGGTACCTTTTTTATCACGGTTGCCATGATGGGCATGGCAACCACCGCCATGAGTTCCGCCGGAACCTACCTGCCGTTTTATTACGGTTCGGTCAGTCCTTTTATGCTGAGTGTTATTTTTGCCTGTTTTAACAGCGAAAAAACCACACTGGATATGACTCCCCTCGGCAATATGCTGATTCTGTTTACCATTGTGATTTTCTATAAAGTATTTCAGCAAAACAAAGGGCTGCTGCAATCGTTTGCCGCTCAACATGAGAACCTGCGCTTGGCGGAGTTACATCAGCAAGCCAAAGAAGAAGCAGAAGCCAGCAACCTGGCGAAGTCACGGTTTCTGGCGGCTGCCAGCCACGATTTGCGTCAGCCGTTACACGCATTAGGGCTGTATTCGGAATTACTGGAGCAGGAAAAAGATCCACAACAACTGCAACAGCTGGTACAGCGTATCCGCAACAGCACCGGCACATTGAGAACCATGCTCAGTGCCATTCTTGATTTATCCCAGCTGCAATCCGGCGACCTGCAACTGCGCCGCGAAGTGGTGGCGATGCAGGCTGTGTTTAACCAACTGCGCGATAACTTTGAGAACAGCGCTGCGGATAAAGGTTTGTCGCTGAAGTTTTACGGTGGCCATCATTGCGTGCACACAGACCCGGTGGCGATCTCGCGGATCCTTTCGAACTTGCTGAGTAACGCCATTCGTTACACTTCTGCCGGACGTATTATTGTTGCTTGCCGTCGTCGCGGAGATCAGTGCCTGCTGCAGGTCTGGGACTCTGGCATGGGGATCGCGACACATCAGCAACAAGCTATTTTTGCTGAATACGTGCAGTTAAATAATCCGCAACGTGACCGCAATCAGGGACTGGGATTGGGACTATCGATCGTCAAAGGGCTTTGTCACAGTATTGGCAGCGAGATTCAGCTGAGATCACAACCGCAGCATGGCAGCTGCTTTTCGTTTCTGGTTGATGCTGCAGTTGCACTGACGCCAGCTCCAGACGTTGCGCCATCTGCAACAAGCGACTTAGCGCTGACAGCGGTGCTGTTGGTCGATGATGATGAGGATAATCTGGAGGCGGCGCGGCAGTTATTAGAACGCTGGGGAATGGAAGTAACCTGTGTTTCCACAGCCTCACAGGCGCTGCAATATCTGAAAGGCCAACGCCCGGACTTAGTGATCAGTGATTACCGGCTGGCCGATGAAGATGGTGTAGCATTATTGCGGCAGTCTCGCGTTATTTATCCGGATCTGCCCGGTCTGCTGCTTACCGGTGATACCGACCCTGAGTTGTTAACCCGGATTCGCCATGCCGGGGTGCTGGTATTACATAAGCCGATTCGTCCGGCAAAATTACGACATGCCATTCAACGCCAGTTGCAACAAGCGGATTGTGCAGCTGTGGTAGAATGATGTTCTTTCCAATTACACATTTCAGAGCAATATGTCTGACAAAAACTCCTCCAGCAAAGTCCGGTTAGATAAATGGTTGTGGGCCGCCCGTTTTTATAAGACCCGCGCCATCGCTAAAGGAGCAATTGAAGGTGGCAAGGTTCACTACGATGGTCAGCGTTGTAAAGTCAGCAAAACCGTTGACCTGGATGCCCGCATCACTCTGCGCCAGGGATTTGATGAAAAAACCGTGGTGGTTAAAGCAATCTCTGATCAGCGTCGTGGCGCGCCGGAAGCACAAACGCTGTATGAAGAAACCGCAGAAAGTATCAAAAAACGCATGGACAATGCGGAACGTCGCCGGGTGATGAAGTCGGCAGCGTTTATTCCCGACCACAAACCCAACAAAAAAGAACGTCGCGATATGGAGAGGTTCCGCCAGGAACAGGAATTCTGATTGCCCCCATTTGGGGGGTACTCAATGAGAGATTGCAGATTAAACTGTTACCCTCAATGTTATTGAGCGATTGAAGGCAAAGGAAGCAAGATGCCCCGAGTTTTAATCCTGGATGACCATGAACTGTTTCTGGAAGGTGCGCATCTGATTTTCACCAGCCATGCCCCGGAACTGGAAGTGATTCCGGTATCGGATACTCAGCAGGCGCTGTCAGCTATTCACTCTGATGAAGTGGATTTATTGCTGGTGGATATTGATTTGCGCGACTGCGATGGCCTTACCTTCGTGCAGCAGGATATCCCTGAAGATGCGTTGATTCCGTTTGGTGTTCTCAGTGCCAGTGACGATCAACGCAATATCCGCCGCGCCCGTTCCGCAGGTGCCAGTGGCTATATCCCGAAAGATTGCTCTGGCAAACAAATGGTCAGTGCAGTGCGCCGTATGTTAGCCGGGGATCTGGTTTGGATCAGTCAGCCTGATAATCTTGAACAGACCGGGTTAAGCGAACGCCAGCTGGAGATATTACAGTTGCTGGCTGATGGCAAAACCAATAAAGAAATTGGTCGTCAGCTGGACGTCTCTGCGGAAACCGTGAAATCACATCTGAAAATCCTGTTTCGCAAACTCGACGTGGCTAGTCGCTCGGAATGCGTAAAACGAGCGCTGACAGAAAAACTCATCTGACCCCAAATCGGGGGAATGTTGCCACCACCGCGGTCCGTTAATATTCCTGCTTCTTGTGGTTCCGGTACTTCCAGGCGCTGGAGCCCCCTCGCAGGTTTTTACCTGCGAGGTCTTTTCTGCGCGATTTAAAATTTCTGCTTTTAGCCCTTGCCATTTGCTCTCGCTCCTACTGGTTTGAGCTAATCCGATAAATAAAAAATATTTATTAAGAAAATCTTCCCCTGTTTGGGGGATACCTCGCAATTGTTCACCTACTTAAACTGGATTTTCTCGAGGGAGAACTTGTTTACCTCTCGGACTTTAATTTTTTGAGGACCAATCAGGTTACCTCAATTTATCTATAGGGACTTATTATGCGCTTTCTGAAAAAAGCTTTTCCTATTGCAGCTTTAGCCGCAACTCTTGTTGTACCCGCTGCAAGTCATGCCATGAAGTATCACGATAATGATATCGACTTTCGATCATTAGTATCTGGTCTAAGCACTTCCAGTAGCTATTCTGTTGGTGGAAATTTCTATATTCGCAGTAAGCAAGACCCTGATCATCATATTAAGGGTAAGCATGGTTTACACAGTGGTGGTTACTTTCGATTTCGCTTAGGTCGCCATGGCGATAAAAGTACTGCCAAGTGGTTTAACAATCGCTTCGCGGGTGTGAAAAATACTCGAGATGGAAAACCAGGAAAGCTTAATTTCGCTATGCAGGGAAATCTTGAACTGGTTCTGAAAAACCATAAAAGCGGCTTTGAAAAATTACCAATGGGAAAATATAAGTTCAATGATATCGCTATTGCTCAGGGTCACAATAGCGGAAGCCGTAACGACTGGTGGTTTGGTGGCAAGCATTGCGACAATATGGGCAATAACAGTTATACCGTGCGCTGTGAAGGCACAGGACCTAACGGTAAAAAAGTTTTTGGTTATTTCTTTGCTTATAACCGTGCTGGCTCTTTGACAGATATATTAAGGTTTGCAGATAAGGCGATATCCATTGCTGGCTTGCATGATAACTTCCTATCGAAAGAAGTTCTTCATTATGCCGGAGGTAAAGTAAATCGGGTTATGTTGCTGAATATTCAGCCGCGATAGCAATCCAAATCCAGCGCAGCGATTAAAACCTGCGCTGGTCAAACATAGCGATTACTATATGAACGTCCTGATTAAGCTAATTAGATTTTCATTGTTACTGATTTTCTCAGTTGTTGCTGCATCATGTGTTTCGACGAGAGAGAACAGTGCCGTTCATATCGACGAAAAAAATATCGATATGATGGGTGTGCCGGCAGCGTACTCAACGGTTCAGATCAAAGAGAAAAGTGACATTCTCACCAGTTGCCATATTCCTCCACATGATGCTGTGAAGTCAGCGAGCGAATCGATCGGTTTCAAGATCCATGGTGTCGACAATGCCGTCCTGTCTGATGGTGACTCTGCCCTGGCGTTGGGAGGCCGCAACCCTGCCGTATTACTCACTCGCGAGCTATTGTTCCGTGCCTGTGAACTCAGCAGTAACTACGACTATGACAAAGAAGAAGTCCTGAAGATTTATGGGATCTTTCTCAATCATGTCGACAACATTGTTCGTGAGCAGAAGAAACTGGGCAGCGAGACCGTAAGTGGTAAACGCACAGAACTCAAAAGCCTCTCTGATGAAGGTAGTAAGTCAAAGAAGGACGCATACAAACTGAAGGAGGAAGAGGAAGAGGAAGAGGAAGAGGAAGAGGAAGAGGAAGAGGAGCGTTAAGGCTGAGTGTACAGGTCTTACAGGCAGCTTTTTTCTTACTGCCATTGAATTGCTGAAACGCAGCCCTAACATAGGGCGGAAGATTTTTGGGGATTCGCAATATGAACAGTGCCGACCAGTTACAACGCTTCAGTTTTGATCAGACCGATATCCGTGGCGAGATCACTCATCTGAATGCCAGTTATCGTGATGTATTAAAGCGTCATAGTTATCCAACCGTGATTGCGGTTGAACTGGGACAACTGATGGCTGCGACGGCATTGCTGAGTTCCAACCTGAAGTTTGCCGGGCGCCTGACGCTGCAGGTACGGTTGCCAGGCAATGTGTCTTTATTGCAGGCTGAAAGCAGCGATAAGGGCGAATTACGCGCCATCGCCCGTTACGACGAAAGCGTTGATGCCGAGCAACTGAGCTTCGAAGACGGCCAGCTGGTGATCACTATTGAGCCGGAGAAGGGGCAGAAATATCAGGGTATCACCGGGATTGAAGGCGGCAATATCGCTAAGGCAATGGAAGACTACTTTGAGCAGTCAGAACAGCTGGCATCACGTTTCTGGTTGGAATGTGACGGTCAAAACGCAGCCGGTTTTATGTTGCAGAAAATGCCAGCGGCAGAGACCAGCGATGTTGATGCCTGGGATCGCCTGACGCACCTGGCCAGCACCATCAAGCAGCAGGAACTGTTGGAACTGAATACCGATGTATTGCTGCACCGCTTGTACCATGAAGAACAAATCCGGGTTTATGAACCTAAGGATCTGAAGTTTTTCTGCACCTGCTCCAAGCCGCGTCTGGCAACAGCGCTGACGCAGCTGGGTTATGACGAGCTGGATACGATTCTGAAGGAAGCGGGCAAGATTGAAGTGAGCTGTGAATTCTGCCAGCAACATTACGCCTTCGATCGCCAACAGGTGGAAGAGCTGTTCCCTCAGCGTCACCCACATTGATCGTGAGCTAGCCGCGTTGCTAACACTTCAGGGGTTCAGGTCGTCTCAGACTAAAGGCGGAAGTATTCTGAATAGCGAATATTTCCGCCCTTTATGTTGATCTCAAATGCCTGTTTTTCCAGTGAATAACAGGTGACCAATCAGGACAGGGCGCGGGACGCTAAAAGACAAGGGTTATCGTTTAGCCGTTTTTCTGCCATAATCGCGCGCCTGAAATTTATGGATTCGCCCCTTCTGTTCATTATCCAGAGCAGTATCAGGGACGGTACAGCAGCTTTGATATGGCCATAAGCCGTACAGACCACATGAGGACCCACAGGGCACCGATATGACCACTGTTTATACTAACTTATCTTCAGCTCAACTGGTGGAACATGCACTGCAACGCGGCGAAGGTCGTCTGCAAGACACTGGCGCACTGGTTGTGACCACTGGTAAGCGTACTGGTCGTTCTCCAATGGATCGTTTCATTGTTGAAGAGCCAAGCAGCAAAGACGCTATCGACTGGGGCAACATCAACCGCCCATTCGACGCCGACAAGTTTGATGCGCTGTGGGAGCGTGTTGAAGAGTATCTGGCTCAGCACGACAGCTTTGTATCGACTGTTCATGTTGGCTCTGATCCGGCTCATTACCTGCCGGTTAAAATGACCACTCAGACTGCATGGCAGAACCTGTTCGGTCGTAACCTGTTTATCCGTCCTGAAAGCTTCAACCCAGCTGATAAAGAAGAGTGGCAGATCCTGAACTGCGCTGGTTTCGAGTGTGTACCAGAGCGTGACGGCACTAACTCTGATGGTTGTGTAATCATCAACTTCGCACAACGCAAAGTGCTGCTGGCTGGTATGCGTTACGCGGGCGAAATGAAAAAAGCGATGTTCTCTGTTCAGAACTTCCTGCTGCCAGAAAAAGACGTGCTGCCAATGCACTGTTCTGCCAACGTCGGTGAAGACGGCGACACTTGCCTGTTCTTCGGTCTGTCTGGCACCGGTAAAACCACCCTGTCTGCTGACCCAAGCCGTTACCTGATTGGTGACGACGAGCACGGTTGGGGCAAAGGCACCGTATTCAACATCGAAGGTGGCTGCTACGCAAAAACCATCGATCTGTCTAAGAAGAACGAGCCAATCATCTGGGACGCGATTAAGTTCGGCGCCATCGTAGAAAACGTAGTGATCGGTGATGACAACCGCACTGCTGACTACGCTGACACCAGCCTGACTGAGAACGGCCGTTGTGCATACCCACTGGAGCACGTTGAGAAGCGTGTTGCAGAAAACAAAGGTGGCGAACCTAAAGCTGTTATCTTCCTGACTTGTGATATGACTGGTGTACTGCCTCCAGTATCTATCCTGAGCAAAGAACAGGCTGCATATCACTTCCTGTCTGGTTATACCGCTCTGGTTGGTTCTACTGAGATGGGTGGCTCTAAAGGTCTGAAGTCTACCTTCTCTACCTGTTTCGGCGCACCATTCTTCCCACGTCCAGCGGGTGAATACGCTGAGCTGCTGATGAAGCGTGTAACTGAATTCGACTCTCAGGTTTATCTGGTAAACACTGGTTGGACCGGTGGTGCTAACGGCAACGGTGGTGAGCGTTTCTCTATCCCGACTACCCGTGCGGTAATCAGCGCGATCCAGAGCGGTGCTCTACGTGATGCAGAAACTGAAACTCTGCCAGTATTCGGCCTGAACGTACCTAAGTCTGTAGACGGCGTTGAAACCAAGTTGCTGAACCCAATCGCAGCATGGGATGACGAAGCCGCATGGACTGAATCTGCTAAGAACCTGGCAGCTCAGTTCGTTGAAAACTTCAAGAAATACGACGTTTCTGAAGGCATTCAGGCTGCAGCGCCTAAGCTGGACTAATTACGAAAGTAATACAGTCAGTTATTCGTTTTAACGAATAAAAAGAAACCGCTTTTTCTTACTGTCAGCAGTAAAGGAAAAGCGGTTTTTTATTGCCTGGATGCTTATCTATTGACTGCCCTTGTCTCTTTACTGACCCCTCTATAAAGTAACGCCTCTCTTCTGTAAAAGAACACAAGGAAAGATTATGGCTTTTTGGGGCATCTTAATTGGCGTTTTATGTATCGCCAGCATCATTGCATTAGGCTTTGTGCGCTCGTCACAAAAAATGAAGATTGAGCGGATGCGCTCCGAACTGGAGGGGCAAGGAAAAAGCCCGGAAGAGATTCGCGGACGCCTTGATGAAATCACCTACGATATTCCTGCACAAATAGTCCCAACACTGGTGAGTGCAGCCATTTTGTCGTTTGCAGTTGGCGCCTTTAACCAAATCTTTTTCTATGCCGAACCGGGTTATATCTACCATGTTCGTACCATCACTGGTGAAGAAAAAGTGGTTTCCGATGTGGGCTATAACACCTATTTATTTGGTCGTTACAACGCCTGGAAACGTGCCATGACCGTTCAGGCGGTTGCTGGTCGTCGTGAGCAACTGGAAGCCGAGAGTGATGATTCCGATGCCAGCGCAACTTTGCCGCCGATGAATATTATGTTCCTCGATCAGGTCGATGCTGATTCAGAAGCGACGGTGCGTTTTTCCATTCCGGAAGATCCGGATTCTTTCTTAAAACTGGCGCATGAATATCGTTCTCCAGCGAATTTATTACGTACTGCATTAATTCCAGCCTTTAAAGAAACCATCCAGGCAACTGCGTCATTGATGAGTGCCGAAGAATATTATTCCGGCGGTCGTTCTGAATTTAATTCTGAATTTGAAAATCAGATGTCCAGTGGGATTTATCTGGTGCGCCGTGAAGAGCAAATTAAACGTAGTGCGCGTAAAACCAAATCTTCCGCAAACGCTGCATTAGGTGAGAATCAGCAGGAATATGGCGACGAAACCAAAATCGAGTTTGTTGTTAATAAAGTACTGGATGACGAAGGCTCACCAAGACGCAAAACTCAGAAATTCACCAACTTCGGAATTACGGTTTTAGACGCTCGTGTAACTGATATGCGCCCGAATAAAAAGTTTGTTGAGCGTATGCAGTTAAAACAAAAAGCCTCGGCTGACCGTGCGATTGCACGTGAGCAACGTATTCAGGAAGAAGAACAACGTTTGTTAGCGATTGCTAAGGGTGAGCGCGAAGTGGCGCAACGTCAGGCCAAAGCCAAAGTGGAACAAATTCAGCGAACCACAGAAGCACAAACTGAAAAGCAATTGGCTTTAACCAATTCTCAGAAATTAAAAGAGCAGGCAGAAATTGCTAAAGACACGGCTCAGATTGAATTAGAAAAAGCGCGTATTGAAGCAGAGACTCAGCGCACGCTGGCAGATGCTGAGGCGTACCAGAAAGAAGTGATTCTGAAGGCGGATAACGCACTGGCGCAAAAGCTGGACGCAGAAATCGAAATTCAGAAACTCTGGGCAGAAGCCTTTGCTAAACGTCAGGTACCAACCAATGTCTTCGGTGGCTCTGGCAGCGGCGGAGCGCCGGTTGGCTCGGATGCTGAAACCAAGGCCTTTATGCAGATGTTAACGCTGGATGCGGCTAAACGTCTGAACTACAACCGTGAGGTTTCGGGTAAGAACTAGGTATGTACGAAGGCATAAAGCCCGATACAATCGGACCTTATGCCTTAAATGACACTTGTAGCAATTACAAGCTGACTATTTTGTCGATATCGATTAAAATTTGAGCGTTTTAAATTCGACAAGGACGCCAGATGAAAGCGCTTTCCTCCCTTTCAATGCTCGCTACAGTAGCATTGCTCACCGGTTGTATATCTGAAGATGAAAAGAAGAAGATTGAACAGGCCGGGGTTGACCTTAATAAGCTCGCGAATCAAATCATAGTAACTGCACCAGCAGCTGGTGCGACTGTTAACACAGCTGAAGTAATCGTTCGGGCTGATATTCCATCTGATGTAAAAGCCAAAAGTGTCACTTTATTAGTGGATGGTGTTGAAGTTGGTAAAGATGACGATGGTGCTCCCTGGGAAATCAAATGGCCTGCTTATTATTGGGGAGATGGTAATAAGCACTCGTTGTTGCTGAAAACAGTAAGTGGCAGTGGTGTTGAGCTTCGCAATGAGCCTACGTCGGTGACCGTGTCTCATTCTGTAAATACAGCTTTGAAGTTAACTTCCGATAGTTCTACGGAAAGCTATACTTTTGGTAAGTCGACCACGCTAACGTTTACCCCAGTCGACAATGCTAAGCATTATGAATTTGATGTTGCTGGTGACATTATTCAGTCGGACGAGCCCGAGGTAACGCTTGATTCCTTGTCTGTTGGCTTACATGAAATTAAATACCGTGCTGTGTTAGATAACGCTTCACAGCAAACTTTTACGGGTCCATACAGCACAGCCACAAATGTACAGGTACAAGCACCATATTCAGCTGATCAATTAGCGATTACTCCAGCTAAAGGGTCTCTGGCCATTAAAGATTCGAACAGCATCGAACTGAATTTGGCAGCAGTTGCAGGGGCCAAAAGTTACGAGGTTGTTTCAGGCTCTAAAAATCATGTAGTTACGGAACCAAAAGTAACAGTAGATCAGCTTGCGATTGGCTCTCATGAAGTTAAGTACCGCGCGAAGTTTGAAGATGATAAAGCGGGTGCTTTTACTGGCGCGTTCAGTGCGCCGGTAACAGTGGTTGTAGAAAAGCCTGGTTTTCCTGTGAATATAAAAGTTAGCGCCAATTTGGTTGATAAAGAGTATCAACTCGACTTTAGCTGGGATGCTATGGCGAATACTCAGGAATATGAAGTTATTCTGGAAGGTTTAGACAAACGAGAGAAGCCTTACACAACTAAAGAAAACAAACTAATTATCCCAAAAGTAGCATTAGGCACCTACAAGTGGACTATTCGTCGTAAAAATACGGTCAATCAGTGGTCGGATCGATCGGATAAAAAAGATGTAAATGTTGGTGTATTCAAGGCTCTTTTAGGCGGCGCTGGTATTGAATATGGCAAAGAAATTGTGACTGCTTCAGATGGTGGAGCAATCGTATTGGCCAATACACGTTCAAGAGGGGATGCACAGGGAGATGATTGGATTATAAAGTTAGATTCATCCGGCGCCGTTGAATGGGAATATGTTCTCAGAAAAGAAGGCACTCCGAGGTTAAATTATATAAAACAATTATCAGATGGTGCGATTTATGCCGTTGGGGACTCGGGGTCCTGGAGGAATTCTAAGGGGTATGCCGTCAAACTCTTCTCTGACGAAAATATTAACGAGCGATTAGCTTGGGAAACTGAATACCGAACTAATGTGAGTGGGGGTGAGAGATTCAAAGGAATAGCCGAAAAAAATAATAAGCTCTACATCGCAAGTGAAGAATATAGCTGTTTTGAAGTTGGCTCTAGGGTGGAGTGCCAGGTTAATAAGATGACAATTCTTGAACTTGCAACTCAAGATGGGAAATACGTTTCTAATATTACAGTTCCAGAGCTAAATGCTGGTTCTGCATATACTCGTATTGGCCACTTTACTTTAGCCAAAGATGGGGACTTTTTACTTGCCTGTTCAGCAGAGCCCTCACCTAAGCCAGCATCATATTTTGGAGATGGAGCCTGTTTGGTTAAATTTGATGTAACAGGTCAGAAAGCTTGGGAGCAGACCATGCTAAATGACGGGATGTTGAATGGTAGATTTGTATATGAAATGCCAGATGGAAGTTTTGTACTCTCCGGACAGAATGTTTTTTCAATAGATGGTGGCATTAAATTCGCTATTATTAAAGACGGAAGTGCTGTATCAGTACATACCAGGGGTAACGGAGGCTATTCAAATGCTAGAGAAAGAATGGTTAGCAATGGTCGTGGTGGTGCTAATTTCTTAATTACTAATCGGGATTCAGATTTACCGGAGCTATGGGAGTTGTCTTCGGATGGCAACACCAAGATGCTTAAGACTTTTGAAAGGTATCGTCAGAGTAAGCTTCACTTGAGATCTTTTGCCTTAAACCAAGAAAATGGTCTGTATATGTTATTTAGTATGATCCATCCCGATAGTCAGAATCGCGACCTTGTCATTATGAAAACTGATATTGACGGCGGAATTTGACTTGAAGAATTAGAAACCGCTTTCTAGAAATAGAAGGCGTTTTTGGGAAATCAGCAGTATTACGAATCTTAGTATGTAATTAGAGGCCTAACAGGTATTTTATTGTTCGTTAGGCCTAAATCTTCTTAGCTTCGGACGCAGGTCATTGGCACTCATCCAATCTCAAACTGAACTCTTTGCAATAAATCTCCGTTATACTCCCCTTCCTGTTTTACCGTTCCATTGATTGTTACAAGCTGTTTATCAAGGTAATAAGAAAAATATGTCTGTAGATCCTCGCGCCCAACAAATTGGCGCTCGCATTGCCGAAGAATTAACCATTCGCCCGCAGCAAGTCGCTGCTGCCGTTGCTTTGTTAGATGAAGGCGCAACCGTGCCTTTTATCGCTCGTTATCGTAAGGAAGTCACAGGCTCCCTGGATGACGCCCAGCTGCGTACTCTGGAAGAACGCCTGCGTTATTTGCGTGAGATGGAAGATCGTCGCGATACCATCCTGAAAAGCATTGATGATCAGGGCAAGCTCAGCGATGAGTTGAAGCGGGATATCCTGGCTGCAGACACCAAAACCCGTCTGGAAGATTTATACCTGCCGTACAAGCCGAAGCGTCGTACTAAAGGTCAGATTGCGATTGAAGCGGGCCTGGAACCATTAGCTGAGAAGTTAATCGCTGATCCAACCTTGAATCCGGAAGCGGAAGCTCAGGCGTTCCTGAATAGCGAACATAAAATTGACGACACCAAAGCAGCGTTAGATGGCGCTAAGTACATCCTGATGGAACGCTTTGCCGAAGATGCCAACCTGCTGGCGAATCTGCGCCGCTTTATGACCAACGAAGCGACTTTGTCTGTTCGTGTGGTGGCGGGCAAAGAAGCCGAAGGCGCCAAGTTCTCTGATTATTTTGAACATGATGAAGCGTTAAAAGGCGTGCCATCGCACCGTGCGTTGGCGATTCTGCGTGGTCGTAACGAAGGCTTCCTGAGCTTCTCTTTGGTGACGGGTGACCCAGACGATAAATTAGCCGCCAGCCCGTGTGAGAGCATTATTGCCGATCATGTGGGTATCGAAAATCAGGGTCGTGCTGGTGATCGCTGGTTAGCTGAAGTGGTGAAGTGGACCTGGCGCATTAAGCTGCTGACTCACCTGGAAACCGAAATGATGGGCAATGTGCGAGAAAGCGCGGAAGAACAAGCCATCAAAGTGTTCGGCGAAAACCTGAAAGATTTATTGTTGGCCGCTCCGGCAGGCACCAAAGCGACCATGGGTCTCGACCCGGGTTTGCGTACCGGGGTAAAAGTCGCGGTTGTGGACGCCACCGGTAAGGTGGTGGATCAGGCGACGATTTATCCAACCCCGCCGCGTAACGATCTGGCCGGTTCAGCGGCGGTATTAACGGCGTTAATTGCTAAGCACAATGTTGAGCTGATCTCGATTGGTAACGGCACCGGTTCGCGTGAAACCGACAAATTTGTCGGCGATATGATCAAGGCTCAGCCTGCGCTGAAAAACGTGCAGAAAGTGATGGTCAACGAAGCGGGTGCTTCGGTGTATTCCGCGTCTGAACTGGCGGCGAAAGAATTCCCGGATCTGGATGTGACGATTCGTGGTGCGGTTTCTATCGCGCGTCGTTTGCAGGATCCACTGGCGGAACTGGTGAAGATCGAACCCAAATCTATTGGTGTCGGTCAGTACCAGCACGATGTGAACCAGACTCAATTAGCGCGTTCGTTGGATGCCGTCGTTGAAGACTGTGTGAACTCGGTGGGCGTTGATCTGAATACCGCGTCTGCTCCTCTGCTGACTCGCGTATCTGGTTTAAATACCACATTGGCGAACAATATCGTTGCTTACCGTGATGAAAACGGTGCTTTCCAATCCCGTTCGGATCTGAAAAAAGTCGCACGTTTGGGGCCTAAGGCGTTTGAACAGGCGGCGGGATTCCTGCGTATTATGAATGGCAAAAACCCACTGGATGCCTCGGCGGTTCACCCGGAATCCTATCCGGTCGTGAAAAAAATCGCCCATGAGTTCAGCAAGGATGTTGCTAGCCTGATTGGCGATTCGGCCACATTGAAGTCGGTAAACGCATCGCAGTTTACCGAAGATGGTGTGGGTGAAATCACTGTTAAAGATATTATCTCGGAGCTGGAAAAACCGGGCCGCGATCCTCGTCCGGAGTTTAAATTCGCTGAATTTAAAGAAGGCGTTGAAGACATCAAAGACCTGAAGCCGAATATGGTGCTCGAAGGTGTGATCACCAACGTGGCTGCCTTTGGTGCTTTTGTGGATATCGGTGTTCATCAGGATGGCCTGGTGCATATCTCTGCGCTGTCTGACACCTTTGTTAAAGATCCGCGTGACGTAGTGAAGGCCGGTGATATCGTTAAAGTGAAAGTGATGGAAGTGGATGTTCCGCGTAAGCGTATCGGACTATCGATGCGCATGTCTGACGATGCTAATGAGCGCGCCAAGGAGAAAACGCCTGGTGAGCGCAAAGGTGGTAGCCGTCCAGGCTCTCAAGGGAATAGGGGGCGTGGGTCACAACAGCGTTCATTTGGTGGTAACTCTGGTGGTAATGACTCCGGCCAGAGTGCAATGGGTGGCGCATTTGCGGCGGCATTTGCCAAGGCTAAAAAGAAGTAAACTTTCGAAAATACTCCGGTCTGATTGTTTTCCTGCCGCCGCATCTAAGGCACGGCACTTGGCACATCCTTGTGCCTCGCCCTGCGGGTAGCTGAGCTGTGCAAAAATGCTATCCTGCACTTTTGTCCCTGTGCTGTAGATGCTCCGCGATGTCCTATCGCTGCTGCGGAAAACAATCAGACCGAAGAACTTCCGAGTTGAGGACGGCGGAGCCTGTTCCATTTATAACCACACGCTGTTCCGCCGACGCTCTTACCCACCTGTCGCCTTTGTCCTATAATCTCGGCACATTTGACAAGATACCGAGGCGACATTGGCCAACTCTGAATCACCTAGCCTGAAGCAAGCGCTGGCGCTGCTAAGCCAACCTGAACACCTTTCTCTGCTGGCCAATATTCAGCGTGGTATCGAAAAGGAAGGGTTACGTTGTTCTGATCAGGGGGTGATCAGTCAGAAGCCTCATCCAAAAGGTCTGGGCTCGGCACTAACGCACGAAAGCATCACCACCGATTATTCCGAGGCACTGCTGGAGTTTATTACGCCGGTATTTAACAGCGCCCACGAAGCGCTGGCCTATCTGGAAATTGCCCATCGTTACACCTACAGCCAGCTCGATGGTGAAATGATCTGGCCCAACTCCATGCCCTGTATTATCCAGGGTGAGATGAGTATTCCGATTGCACATTACGGCGATTCAAATCTGGGTAAACTGAAGCACGTTTATCGCCACGGCTTATGGCATCGCTACGGCCGTATGATGCAATGCATTTCCGGTATCCATTACAACGTGTCTATGCCAAAAGAACTGTGGCCTGTGCTGTTTGAACTGGAGCATCAGCGTCAGCCTGCTCCTGATAACAATGGCAAAGAGTTACAGGATTATATTTCGGCGAAATACTTTGGCCTGATCCGTAACTTCCGTCGTTATTCCTGGTTGTTGTTCTATCTGTTTGGTGCTTCTCCGGCACTGTGTAAATCTTTCCTTGATGGCCAGCCTCATCAACTGGAAAAACTGAAACAACACACGTTATATCTGCCTTACGCCACGTCTTTGCGTATGAGTGATCTGGGTTATCAGAACAGCGCTCAGTCGGATCTGACCGTGTGTTACAACACGCTGGACAGTTACGTCGATACGCTGGGTAAAGCTGTGAGTGACCCGGTTGCTGCTTATGAAGAGTTGGGTCTGCAGGATGAACATGGCCAATACAAACAGCTGAATACCAATCTTCTGCAGATCGAAAACGAGTACTACAGCGATATTCGTCCGAAGCGTGTTTCCCGTAACGGTGAAAAGCCGCTGGAAGCGCTGGCCAATGAAGGGGTGGAATATATCGAAGTGCGCAGTACCGATCTGAATCCGTTTATGCCTCTGGGTCTGGACGTACCACAGCTGCAGTTTATGGACGTTTTCCTGAGCTGGTGTTTATTGCAGCCGAGTCCGGATGTGGATAACGCCGAATACGGTCGTATCGAACGCAACCAGAAAAAAGCGGTGATGGAAGGCCGTAAGCCTGGCCTGATGCTGGAGCGTGGATATGAAGAAATCTCGCTGCAGCAGTGGGGCCTGGAAGTGGTGGAAGAAATGCGTGAACTGGCGCAACAGATGGATAAAGCCCGTGGCCACACTTTCCATATCGATGCGCTGAATCAGCAGAAACTGAAACTGGCCGACAGCACGTTAACGCCTTCTGCCAAGGTGCTGGCAGCATTGCAGGAACAAGATATCGAGTTTGCGGAACTGACCCGTAACCTGGCGCAGCAACATCGTAAAGAGTTATCCGAGCCTCTGGGGAAAGAGGTTAAGCAAAGCTGGAAAAACAAAGCGGAGCAATCGCTGGCAGCGCAGCAGGAACTGGAAGACTCAGACGATATAAGTTTTGATGAGTACCTGCAGAACTATCTGCAACGCTGAAACCGCCAGACATAAAAAAGGCCTCATTGTGAGGCCTTTTTTATGTCTGTATTTATCCGCTCAGTTCTGCACAACAAAGTTATTAAAATACAGGTCATCAACTGAT
Organism: Bacterioplanoides sp.; assembly: GCF_965219715.1. GTDB lineage: Bacteria > Pseudomonadota > Gammaproteobacteria > Pseudomonadales > Oceanobacteraceae > Bacterioplanoides. The sequence continues at coordinate 2,958,017 of NZ_OZ244785.1, read as the reverse complement.
GGCATACCTTCCAATTGGTTCATCACGGCCCTGACTTCATCGAGGCAAACACGGCGTAATGATTCGCGGCCCTTGGCGCTGTTCATGGTTTCCGGTTCCTGAGCTGACAGCAACAACACCAGATTATTGCGGATATACGGTTTGTGCTGGCTCACCATCGCCGCGGCTGCACCGCTGCTAACCTTAAGCGAGACCTCGGTTCTGAGGTACTTCATCCGCCCGGAACTGCCATAGTTCACCACAAATGCGGGTTCCAGATGAATATAGCGTGCTGCGGAACCACCACCGGCTTCACCTTCGGCGTGAACGGCAACAGAACAAACGACCAATAGCCAGCTCAGGGCCAAACGTAACATGTGCATCTCCTTGGAATACTCTGTGCGCTTTCTTTACGCATGCGCGAATAACTTTACGTCTGTATTGATCTTAGACCAGATAACTCAGTTCGCTGCCTGTGTTAGACTCGCTGGCACTAATAACTGACGTTTTTGCCGATAGCGGAGATTTTTTGTGTCTTCATTACAAACAACGGGTAACTGGTTTACTAATCCTCAGTGGCTGCATTGGGGCTATCTGGCAGGTTTCCTGACCTGTGCTGGCCTGATGGCGGCGGCGTATTATTTCGAATACGTGATGTACCTCGACCCCTGCCCTTTGTGTATGGCTCAGCGCTTAGGCACAGTAATGAGTGGTTTTGGTTTTTTGCTGGCATTTTTCAGCCGCAATATGCGTTGGCCATTGTTGCTGGCGTTGTTATTTACCCTCGGCTCTGCGCTCTTCGCCACCTGGGTCGCCGATCATCAGATCTGGATGCAGAACCTGCCAAAAGATGAAGTGCCTGCCTGTGGTCCAAGCATGGATTATCTGATGGAAACATTGCCGTTAACCGACTTATTAAGTGTGATGTTAAACGGTGATGGCAACTGTGCAGAAATTGTCTGGAGTTTATGGGGTATGAGCATGCCGGAGTGGACGCGTATATGCTTCCTGGGTTTTGTTCTGGCCGCGGCTTATGCCATTTTCCACACGGTTAAACAGCGTTTTATTAATCGCTGAAATCCGTTTATAAAACCTTCTTATACCCCGGCGCCAGCAAATTTTCACCCTCTTCTGGCGCCTTTTGTTAAAACTCACTGACAAGCACACCCTGTTACGAATGCAAGTCAAAAAAGTGAAAAAAGCTGCTTGATTCGGCCTTTTTATCGCGCATATAGTTTTCCCCGAGATAACAAAAAACAGCCCCTCCGGCTGTTACAGGATCGGGAGAGAATCCTATGTTAGAGAACTGCAAAAATGCCCACGAGCGCTGGGGCGGCGTTCATAAAATGATTGATTCCTGGCTGAACGAACGCCAGCAGCTGATCGTACTGTATTGCAACCTGTCGGCCAGCAAACCGCTGTCGGTTGAAGATCCGCTAGCCGAGAATATCGGTCGCTTCTGCCAGGTGATGATGGACTATTGTTCCGCTGGTCACTTTGAAATCTACGAGCAGCTGATTAACGAAGCCAAAGAGTTTGATGACGGTGGTGTTGAGCTCGCCAGAGAGCTGGTACCTAAGCTGGATAAACTGACTGGCCAATGTGTTGATTTTAACGACACCTACGATCAGAACTGTGCCTTCGAACTGTTGGCAAAACTGCCACCGGATTTATCCAATATTGGTGAAATTCTGGAAGAACGTTTTGAACTGGAAGATCAACTGATCGAACAACTGCACAACGTCCACAAAGATCAGGTTGCTGAAGAAGCCTGAGCTCTGTCTTTCTGATATCTCCTGATAGACGGTCTACACTTACAGCAGACTCTTTTGCATTAGCCGTTTATCAGGGACGACATCTATGTCATTGCTGACCCGCAGTATATTACTTTCCTCTGCTCTGTTATTGAGCGCGTGTGACGACGCCAAAGCACCTCAGAAAACCGAAGAAGTTGCCGTTCAAGGCGCTTACTCTGTGCGATTTTCTGATGATGGCAATAACGCCATGGTTGGCAGTTTGCATCATGGCGGCAGCTTGTGGTCCGTCAGCCCACTGGAGCGTCGTTATGACTGGAATCACCAGGCTGAGGGCTACAGTAATATTCTTGCCAGTGCGTTTTCTCCGGATGGAAATTTCATCGCCACCGCAGATAACCGCACCATCGTGTTATGGCAGAAAGATACCGGTGAAGCGGTGTGGTTCTGGAATGCGCCGGGCGATATCGAAGACATCGCGTTAACCGCTAACGGCAATCTGGCGTTGCTGGCCATGCAGGATTACACCGCCACATTATTCGATATTAAAAACGGTGGCATTCGCCAGCGGCTCGCCCATGACGGCATTGTTTATGACGTTTCAATTGCGCAGGACGGTGTGATTGCAGCCAGTGCCAGCGACGACTCCACCGCTAAAATCTGGAATCTGCAAAGTGGTAAGTTACTGAATACGCTGGCACACAAAAATCAGGTGCGTACCGTGCAGTTATCGGATGATGGTCGTTTATTGTTTACTTCGGAGTTTGGCGGTAGTGGCAAAATCTGGGATGTATCATCGGGTAAGATGCTGAAGGAAATCACCTCAATTCGCGGTCATTACAGTGCAGCGCGGTTTGTAAATTCGGCCAGTCAGCTGATCACCGGCAGCAGTTCCGGGAAAATTGAATTGTGGGATGTCAGTAGCGGTCAGCGTAAGAATGTCTGGCGGGCTGAACCCAGAGATACATGGGTCAGCAATAATGTGCAGGTGGAAGACGTTGCACGATCCGGCAGTGGCTGGATTGCCGCCGGATCGAACGGATTGCTGTATCAGCTGAAGTAAGGGCTACGGCAGTTTCTTTAATTGTGCCGCGCGGTCATCCAACAGCTGTTGTACGTTCTTGGCATCGTCCATCATCTCGCCAACTTTGTCCGGTGACACGGTTCCCGGGAAAGGCAGTGATGGACCACCACTCTTACCTTTACCGTCCTGCTCTTCCTCTTCGTTCTTCGCCAGCTTAATACTGCGAATCACATTGGCGGCGGTGTCGACGTTAACCACTTCGGTTGCTACACCTTCCGGCACAGAGTCGCCGAAATGCCAGACACCTTTTTCGTCCTGCCATTTCTGATACTGCTGACGGGTTTTCTCAGTCGATAAAATATCGAGCGATTGTTCGGCATCAAAGTTCTTCAGCAAATCACCACCACGACCCTGAATAAAATAAGGTGCAGCCATCGCAGCGCCGAGAACAACCAGCATCATGCCAATTTTAAACTTCATATTTCCATCCTTGAGGGCTATTTCTCATCCTTAAAGTATACCTTATGCTTTACTTAAGCATGGCAGATTTAAGTAATTGTTTATTATCACACATATGTAAGCAAAAGCAGGAACGCTAGTGGCTCACGAATCGACACACCAGAACAACCCATTTCGCCCTCATGCCCGTGTGGTCGGCATGACTGCGCCTGTGCGTGTGATGATTGCCAATGCCAAGGGTGGCTGTGGCAAAACCACGCTGGCGACTAACGTTGCCAGTCACTTTGCTCATCATGGTGAGCTGACTGCGCTGATTGATTACGATCCACAAGGATCGTCGATGGACTGGCTGGCTGCACGCGATGTACACCTGCCTACCATTACCGGTGTTGCGGCTTATCAGAAACACGCGCCACAAACGTCGACTAAAACCTGGTCATTGCGGGTACCGGCCAATACTTCCCGGGTAGTGATTGATACTCCGGCGGGTTTGGCGGGAAACGTATTATCCGATCTGATCCAGCAATCTGATGTTCTGCTGATTCCGGTTATTCCATCAGCGATTGATATTCGTGCTGCCACCGGTTTTATCCGCGACGTGCTGTTATCCCGTTCTTATCGTATGAACCCAAAACCGATTGCTGTAATCGCTAACCGGGTGCGGAAAAACACGCTGATCTACGCCAAGCTGGAAAAGTTTCTCAACAGCTTACAGATCCCTTTTATCACTGCCCTGCGTGATACTCAGTTTTATGTGCGGGCCAGCGAACACGGTTTAGGGATTGTTGATTTTGATCAACAAGACAAAAAAGATATTGCCGAATGGCAGCCTCTGGTGGATTGGTTAGACCAAACTATTGACCAGATTCGCCAATCTCAACAAGCTTCGCGATAAATTCATCTAAAATGCATAGATGAATTCAATGTAATTCGTATAATGCCCGCATTCGTTTCTATGTCCGAGGAATCTTCCTATGCCTGCACGTAAGACTACTGCAAAAACTGCTGCCAAAAAGCCAGCAACCAAAAAAGCACCTGTACGTAAAACAGCTGCAAAAACCGTTGCAAAAATTGTTTCTAAAAAAACGGTAGCTAAGAAAGCACCAGTTAAAAAAGTTGCGGCTAAGAAGCCAGCAGCTAAGCGCGTTGCGTTAACTGCAGTACAACAACTGCAGAAAGACATTGCAGCCTTACAGGTAAAACTGGAAAAAGCCCAGGCTAAAGAACTGACTGACGCTGAGAAAGCACTGGCGAAAGCAACCACTGTACAAGAACGTGCAAACACCAAAGTGGCTAAAGCGACTGAAGCTAAAGCAAAAGTCAGCGCCAAAATCAAAGTTAAGAAGACTCCGGCAGCCGTTCGTCAATTAGACAACGCTAAAGTGAAGCTGGAAGCTGCTAAAGAAGAAAAAGCAGCAGCTCGCGAAGTACTGGTTGCAGCAAAAGAAACGCTGAAAGTTCAGAAAGCAGCTGACAAGCAACGTACCGCTCTGGCGAAAATCGTAGCCAAGTTCGAAGCTGAGCAGGAAAAAGCACAAGCTAAAGCAGAAAAAGCTGCGGCGAAGAAAGCACCGGCTAAAAAGGTAGCCGCGAAGCCAGCTGCTGAAAAAGCTAAACCAGCAGCGAAGAAAGCGGCAACCAAAACTGCAGCAAAAAAAGCCCCGGCTAAAGCAGCAGAAAAGAAAGCGCCAGCTAAGAAAGCTGCAGCGAAGAAGGCAGTAACCAAAACTGCAGCTAAAAAAGCCCCTGCAAAAGCGGCCGAGAAAAAAGTAGCGGAAAAGAAAGCGCCGGCTAAAAAGCCAGCAGCCAAGAAAGCCGCAGAGAGACCAGCCGCTAAAAAAGCGGTTGCTAAGAAGCCTGCAGCTAAAAAGGCAGCAGCCAAGAAGCCAGTAGCGAAAAAAGAAGCGGCACCAAAAACCGTTGAAGCGCCTGCGGCTGTTGAAGAAACCAAAGTAGTTGAAGCTCCGGTAGCAGACGTAGCAGCAGCTCCGGTTGAAGCGCCTAAAGCGGAAGCTCCGGCAGTTGAAGCAGTACCAGCTGTTGAAGAAGTAAAAGCAGAAGCCGTGGTTGAGCCAGCGGTAGAAGCGGCTCCTCAGGCTGAAGAAAAATCAGCTGAAGAGAAGCCAGCAGAAGAAAACGCTGAAGGTTCCAGCCTGTTTGGTGCTAACTAAGCAAAGCGGAAACGATCTACTGGCTGACTAACAAGTCGGCCAGTTGTTGAAAAAGAGGCTCAAGAGCCTCTTTTTTTATGTCTGCTGTTTGATCAGACCCAGTTTGACCAAATTCGGTTTGACCCAGCTCGGCCTGGCTAAACAGATTACTCAGCGTTTGTTGCAGATCAACAGTCGTTGGCGCTTGATTGCCAGAGACGGCAGCATACAAACCATACAGCTGATGCAAAGCTATCTGCTCGGCTCGTATTTCATCTTTCTGAATCTGCTGACGCAACGCCAGTTGCTCCGCGGAGTCGTTATCTTTATTGATGGCTTTACGCGTCGCACGTAATGACCAGATCACATGCTGGCGCCAGTGTCGGTAATCCTCCAGCTGGGCATCGGCTAGTCGCCAGCTTTCACCTTCGCTCGCTAACCAAAGCGCAGTGAGCACCAACAAGGTATCCTGCTGATAATCATTCTGCAGTTTCAGTAATAACTCCTGAGCGTCTTTGCTGGCATAAAACGCCAAAGCAAAGTTCCACAGTGGGTTATCATCGACTTCTGTGGCACACTGCGCCGCCATTGTTGTGGTCCTTTCTTTAGTTTGTAGCGTTATGATCGAATTTAATCAGGTTTCTCTCCAGCGCGGTACTCAACCGCTGTTAAAACAAGCGGATCTGCGTGTCCACGACGGTCAGAAACTGGCGTTGATTGGCCCCAATGGTGCGGGCAAATCGAGCCTGTTTGCACTGTTAAATGGCGAGCTGCAAATTGATGGCGGTGAGTTATACATTCCGTCGAAGTGGCGTATCTCACACATGCGCCAGGAAGTGGAAGCCAGCGAACGTTCCGCGCTGGATTATGCGATGGATGGCGACAGCGAATACCGTCGTATCGAAGCCGGTATCAGTAACGCCAAAGACGATAACGATCTGGCCCACTGGCTCGATCAGATGGATCAGCACAAGGGTTACGAAGTGCCGGTTAAGGCCGAACAGCTGTTACACGGTTTAGGCTTTTCCCAGGACGATTTAAAACGTCCGGTGCAGGACTTCTCCGGTGGCTGGCGTATTCGTCTCAATCTGGCTCAGGCGCTGATGATGCCGTCCGATCTGATGTTGCTCGACGAACCGACCAACCACTTGGATTTAGAAGCCACACTGTGGCTGGAGCAGTGGCTGAAAAATTACCCCGGCACGCTGTTATTTATTTCCCACGATCGTGATTTTATCGACGGCGTTGCCGACCATATCGTGCACTTACACCAACAACAGTTAACCGTGTATCCGGGTAACTATTCGGCGTATGAGCGAATTCGTGCGGAAAAGCTGGCGCAGCAGCAAACTGTGTATGAAAAGCAGCAGACCCGGGTGAAAGAAATTGAAGCCTTTGTGACGCGCTTTAAAGCCAAGGCCAGTAAAGCCAAACAAGCACAAAGCCGCTTAAAAGAATTACAGCGTATGGAGCTGATTGCTCCGGCGCATGTGGATTCGCCGTTCCGTTTTGAATTCCCTTGTTATGAAAAAATGTCGTCGCCGTTGTTGGCGATTGATCATGCCGACCTTGGCTATATCGCAGGCAGTGAAAAAACCACCATTCTGCCGCAAGTAAAAATCTCTCTGGTACCGGGTCATCGTATTGGTTTGTTAGGTCCTAACGGTGCGGGTAAATCGACGCTGCTAAAAACCCTGTGCCGGGATATCGAAATGCTGAACGGCGAGCGCAGCGAAGGTGAACATCTTCGTTTGGGCTACTTCGCTCAGCATCAGCTGGAGTCACTCGATGTAAAAGCGTCAGGTGCACTGATTCTGCAACGCTTAAAACCACAAGCCTCGGAACAGGAAATCCGAAACTTCCTCGGTGGTTTTGGTTTCCATGGTGATAAAGCACTGGAAGTGATTGAGCCGTTTTCCGGTGGTGAAAAAGCGCGTTTAGCTCTGGCCTGTGTTGCCTGGGAAAAACCCAACTTATTAATTCTCGATGAGCCAACCAACCACCTGGATATCGAGATGCGCGAAGCGTTAACCGTTGCGCTGCAAAACTTCGAAGGCGCAATTTTAATTGTGAGCCACGATCGTCACTTATTAAAAGCCACTGTGGATGAATATTGGCTGGTGGATCACGGCAAGGTGCAGGAATTTGATGGCGATCTGGATGACTATCACACCTACTTGCAGCAACGTGATGAGCGGATTGCAGGAAGTGACTCTGGTAACTCAGAAGAAACAAAATCAGCTGAAGTAAAAGTTGATCGCAAAGAACAAAAACGACTGGAAGCAGAACGTCGACAACGTTTAGCGCCACTGCGTAAAAAACAGCAAGCCGCCGAAAAGCAGATGGAGAAACTGCAGACTCAGCTGGATACCATTGAAGAAAAAATGTCGGATACCGATTTGTATTCCGACAGCCGTAAAGACGAACTGCAACAACTGTTAACTCAGCAGGGGGATTTAAAATCTCAGTTGGAAGAGATTGAGATGGAATGGATGGAGCTGACGGAGCAGTTGGAAGAGGCTGAGTAAATAGGAAGTCGAATTTTCGTCATCTAAAAGTGGTTTTAAGTTGTTGGACTTCTTACTATGTTGCTGCATTATAAAGCCTTCGTCCTTGTAAGGTAGATGTAACTTACAAGGTAGGCGGCCTTGCAGGGTCGCACTATTAAAGTGTTATAGCGCGTGAGGCACAGGGCTAATAGTCGTAATGAATGCAGAAAACGCAATTGAAACTCATTATAGAAAGCTTGCTGGTGGTTTAAGCAATGAATATGAGGGTCTATATGAGCCTTTTGAAAACGAAAAGCTAAGAATTTTGTTTTCAACGCTTCATACGATGCTGATGAGTGCATTTGACTCGATGAATCATAGGTTGCCAACTGCAGAAGAATCCGCTCACTTCTGGGCAGATCCAAGTCGAGAATTAATTCAAGCTATTGAAATCGTCGAAGCTTTGGAGCGGTCTCTGAAAAGATCAGAATTTGCTTTTATGATCGAAGAGTATTATCGGGGGGCGCTATCTTTCTGCAAAACATTTCTAAGAAAAAGCGGTGGCAGTTCAATACCGCCCAATACACAAAAAATCGAGTTGTACTATACGATCCCCATCTTCTCTCCACAAAATTCTATCGTTATCGAAAATCAAAATAATGTTTCTGATCTGAAGTTGATTGGAAGAGGATCATATGCACAGGTTTTTAAATATTATGATAAGTTTTATAACAAAGTATTTGCCTTAAAGCGCGCTAATAAAGACCTAACCAACAAAGAAATTGAGAGGTTTAAGCGTGAGTTTGATCAGATGCACCACCTAAACTCTCCATACGTTTTAGAGGTGTTTGGGTATAACGAAACCAATAAAGAGTATGTGATGGAGTTTATGGATGCATCATTGGATGAATATATATCTAAGAACAATGCAAAGCTCTCTTTTGGTGAGCGTATGAAGCTTGGACTTCAAATAATTAAAGCTTTCTCGTATATCCATTCTAAAGCCATTCTGCATAGAGATATAAGCCCTAAGAATATTTTACTTAAAATATACGATGATGTAATTGTTGTAAAAATAGCAGATTTTGGTCTGGTGAAGATTGTCGATAGTAACTTAACATCGGCAAACACAGATTTTAAAGGTTACTTTAATGATCCTAATTTAGTAGTAGAGGGCTTTGATAGGTACGATACTCTACATGAGACATATGCGCTTACTAGAATTCTATATTACGTCTTAACTGGAAAAACTCGTACAGACAAGTTTTCCGAAAACATGAGAACGTTTATTGAAAAAGGTCTCAATAGTGATAAAGGGCATAGGTTTAAAGATATTGATGAATTGGGCAAAGAATTTCAAAAGATCAAGCCTAGTTGAAGGTTTCGTGAGCCATAACAAGGTGCTGTTGTCGGACAGTGATCTTGTCGCAATAACTCTGGCACCTTTAAATGACTTAAAGGTGCCACGCTTCAAAACTCTTACCCCGGCAAATAACGCGTAATGACATCACGCACCGCACGTGATTTATCCTTAATAAAATCACCCAGATAAGAACGGGTCTGCTGTTGCTCTCCCAGCATTTCCATCAATACCGTACGGTGTTTTGCATTAAGGAATTTCGCCGCTTTTTTCAGTTCACCACGCGCTGCGAGATCTACAAGCCATTGCTGGCAAGCTTCACTTTCAGAGTGCTTAACGCAATACAGCAATAAATGTTCAGGGCAGGTGTCGATCTGCTCAAGCCAAATCAGCAGGTTGGCAGTTGCTGCTTCTTCGTAATCTTCATCGCCTTCGTGCAAACCCAAACGTTCTTCGAACGGCATTTTGCCTTCGGTCACTAACTTATCGAGATAGCCGCCAACCAGCGTTTGCTCGAACATTTTAAAGCCACGATAGTTGGTGTTCAGGAACAGCTGCGTTAACCGATCACGGCGTGACAGATCAAGTTTACAAATAAATATACCCAACTGGAATTTGACGACACTAATATCGATGTTTACCCCATATTCTGTTTATTTATTGTCACAGCACCCTGTACTTGTTAGATTTGGGATTGAAACCCACTCCGCTGTTCGAGTTAAATTCTGATCAGAGAAGAATTCAAGAGCCAGGAGCGTATTTTTACTTCTGACTAGGTGCTGCTAACGACAGGCTTCACTTTACTCGTATAATCAGTAAAGAAAATAGTGGTTAATGATGGAAATTAGATCATACAAGTAGATCCAGATCGCGCCTAAGGCGCACTTTATTTAGGCGTTAATTAGGGAAAGGATTTAGTTATGGAAATGAATAAGCAGCGACTTTATGCATTTATTGCAATGGGGGTATATTTTTTCTTTGGGATCTTAGACGTTGCTATGCGTTTATATCTGTCTGGATTGGATATCGGTATTGTCACAACCATCAATGACCCAGGAAAGCACGTTTTTCATCTATTACTCGCTCCAATTACCGTTTTTGTAGTCGTTGATAGGTCTGATATTAGATCCTACAGGAAACTACTTGGAAGCGCATTGTCGCGTATAAGTATTATCTCAATTGCCTTGATATTAATTGTTCTATCTGCTCTGCATGCAATTTCTGATACTGTAGATTCTTACAATATTGACGCAATTAAAAACCCAGACTTCCCGAGCCCTTCTGAAGTTGCGGACTTAAATGGTAAAGGAAGAAAAAAGCTATTGGATGTTTTTGATAAAAATTGGCCACAAGATTTGACTCTGAGTGATAACAGCCAGGAAACCAACAAATATGCTGAAGATTACAAGCAGGCCTTTCGCCAAGTTCTTATTGATAACAACTTAGTATATTCTGATGATATATTTTTTAAGATTGCAAGTCCTAGAAAATATGTTCAAGGTATCAATAACTTTCTGGGTACTGTGTTAGCTGCATATCTCTTGTTCTCGGCGCTCTCTCTACTTTACAGTCGTACAATGTTCAGCGATGAACATTATTTTGCGAATTTATTTGGTACAGCTATGTTAATTCCTTGGATGATTCTTACTCTTTATTCAAAATGGTATTCGTCCTTTGGCACGTCTATTCAAATTAATACTGTTATCCTTGGTTTGACAGTTACTTTTCTTATTTTTCTTTCTCATTGGGTAGCTAAAAAAGGAAAGCAAGCAGCACTTTTAGTAACTGCATTTACTTTTTTCATAACAATTTCTGCTGTGATTTTCAAAGAGCAGTTTTCGCCAATATTTATTAAGTTTGCGGGGCTTAATCTGCTGCAATTTGTCATGATCTACTTTATTGTGATCATAACAATTGTTGGAGTTGCTATAAATTTGTACAGAAATATGGATGAAAAAACAAAGTAATATTTAATTTTCCTGAATGAGGCAGGTGAATAATTTTCCTGTATATATAAGATTTTTCCTTATTGGAAACTAAAAAGTGGCACCCGGAGGTGCCACACTTCAAAACTCTTACCCCGGCAAATAACGCGTAATGACATCACGTACCGCACGTGATTTATCCTTAATAAAATCACCCAGATAAGAACGGGTCTGCTGTTGCTCTCCCAGCATTTCCATCAATACCGTACGGTGTTTTGCATTAAGGAATTTCGCCGCTTTTTTCAGCTCACCACGCGCCGCGAGATCTACAAGCCATTGCTGGCAAGCTTCACTGTCAGAATGCTTAACGCAATACAGCAATAAATGTTCAGGGCAGATGTCGATTTGCTCAAGCCAAACCAGCAGACTGGCAGTTGCTGCTTCTTCGTAATCTTCATCGCCTTCGTGCAAACCCAAACGTTCTTCGAACGGCATTTTGCCTTCGGTCACTAACTTATCAAGATAGCCGCCAACCAGCGTTTGCTCGAACATTTTAAAGCCACGATAGTTGGTGTTCAGGAACAGCTGCGTTAACCGATCACGGCGTGGCGGATCAAGCACCCAGATAAAATTGGCCAGGCCCGTCATGCGATATTGCGGTGCCTGAAGTTCCAGCGTGTCGGTGGCTAATGTGTTTTGCAGTAAAGCTATGGTGTCGTTCAGATCGGCGCCGGGCTCCCCTTCAACATACGCCAGAATGGCATCACTGATGTGCTGCTGACGGAAATCGGGATCCGTCATTTCATACGCCCGTTGCAGCAGCGCATTCACATCCTGAGCGGCATCAACCACTAACGCGACACCGGAGTGTTGGCTGAGATCGATAGGCTGTTCACCAAGACGGCTGATGTCGGCACCACCCACCAGGCTGAAATGATTGCCACAATCCTGAATCAGCCACAGGTTCAGCCAGTCGGTATTGCAGGCATAAAAATCTTCCAGCTTGCGATAATCCGCACGAATCTGAACCGGTTTTTCTGCCAGCTCCGGCGCGGAGTTGGAGTAATCACGTACGGCAAATTCCTGCTGCAGAGTTTCCAGCAAAACGCTCCAGCCCACATCTTTAATATTGAGTTTGATGGTGCGCTGTAACACCCGGCGGAAGTCGTGTTGCAGTTCTTCGTTGTGGGCATAACCAAAGCGTGGATGCTCCAGCGCCAGTAATTGGTAAACCTCGGTTTTAAATGCCTCGTTGATGTAGCGTAATCCGTGCTGCAGTTGCTGCCCGCGTTTGCGCTCCATGCTGCCCATCATGGATGTGTCGTCGCTATCGACCTGGGCCAGCATATTCAGTCGGTGCTGATAAAACACCACGGCCTCATCGTGATTGCGGTTGCACTGGCTCATTTCCAGTGCCAGCAAATAGCCTTGTTCAATACCGGCACGTTCCAGTTCTTTGTAATGATCAATGGCCTGCAATTCGTCATCGAATTTAATGCGGTATTCACTGTGAGAATCGGCCTGTAATACCAGTCGTGCGACCCGTACCGGCGCCATGGTAATCATCAGTTGCCAGATACGATCAGCCTGAACCCGGCAAGGCAGCGGTAACTGGCGCAGCCAGAAACAAATCAGCAGGCAACGTTGATAGTCTTCATCGTGATCGTTGAGGAAGTGGTAACCAATCTGGTGCTCGCTGAAGGAATTCATCCGCAGGCTGACGCGGCGTACACAATCGTCGCGATGGGCGAACTCGTCAAACAGTTCGATGGCTTGTTGCTGGTTCAGCTCAGGTTGCTCGCTGGCGAAATAATCGAGCAGCTGAGCGACCTGCTGCTCGTCCATGCCCTGATCGGAAAAAATACCACTGCCGAGAATGTTCATGTTTTCGCGCAGATAATTGAACAGCGTCTGCCAGTGGTCGCGCTGATTGAGTGTCTCTGCCAGCGTTTCGGTATGGGCATCGGCGAATTTATTGCGGAAATCGCGGTACAGCTGATACGCCATCAGAGTGTACTGACCAACCGAAAAACGGTCGTCTTCTTTTGGCCAGCGGTTCGGGTCGGCCAACTCACGATCACTGCTCATTAAGCGCTCGGCGTGTTCGAAATTGGCGCGGTACAAGCGGCTGTCCATATCGCCAAACTGATCGCTGACGTCGGTTAATAGGCGCAGGTTGATTTCGTCTGCGGGCACCTGGGTATAACGTGAGAAATACTCACGCGCCGACATCAGTTCATAACGATCAACCAGCATACGACGCATAAAATCGTCGAATTCACGCTGGCCAAGGGCGTAATAAAAGATGTCGAGTAAGCGCAGGCATTGTTGCTGGCGCTGGTTCAGATCGGCTGATGGCATCACATCGGCGATGTATTCCGCGTCTTCATCGTCACACATTAATTCCGACAACAAATCACTGGTGATCGACCAGAGTTCGTCAATGAAGTCTTTGTTCTCTTCACCAAACAGCAGCTCGCCTTTAAAGCTGTTGTAAAACGTCTTCGCATGCTCTTTTGCGTGGGAAACCAGCGGGATTTCAGCGAGCTCCTTAACGGCTTGTGGATTGCTGCCATCCAGCACATAACGCCACAGTGTTTCGCCTTCCGTTAACGCCAGAACCAGCGGCTTGATGCTGCGCAGCAAATCGCCTTCATCTTTGTCGCGCTCCCTTTCCTCCAGACGCTCAATATTACGCTGGGCATAACACACCAGCGGCTGGTCGGTTTTTGCGGCGATCTGCTGTTGCAGGTCCATCGCTTCATCTTCGAGGCTGGCGCTGATAAAGGTCTGCTGGCGATGTTGTTCCATATCATCGTCTTCAAACAGATCGCCTTCCAGCGGCAATAGCGTGAGATACAGACTGAGTACCGGATTCGCTTCGTCGGCATCAACGTCTTCACTTTCCAGCAGCACCGGACGGCTCAACAGGCGCTCGGTCAGTGCCTGTTTAAACCATTCATACCGCTGTGGATGCTGACGTAAGTAGTCGCCCAGCGGTTGGTAATGCGTATCGGATTCCCATTCGATACCAAACATCTGATAGCGGATATTGTCGTTATCACACCAGAGGTAAGCCTTAATAACGTCGTCGCTCCAGCCGTGGCTATGGACAAAATGCTTGAGGTAATCGCTGTAGCCGGTGGCGTGTTCGTCATCCCAGTAGGGGATAAAGAACTGGCCGAGTAAATAAATCTGCTGCGGATTGTGGCAGCCGAGCACAAATAAAGCTTCGGCGGCAAAGACCCGCATATCGTCGACCCAGATGGAGTCGGTGTCGTTCATGCGGCGGGAATAATCCACCATAGCTTCGGCGGTGCGAATCACCTCCGCCTGCAGTTCATTGTATTGCAGGGCAATGGCAAAAATAATCGCTTCGGATACGTAGATTTCATCGTCGTCGGCAATCGGTTCGCGGTTCAGGAAGTTCCAGTCTTCCGGCCCCATACGCCAGGATAACAAGGCGTACTTGCGCAGTGTTTCATCGTTAATATCGCTGAACTGCAGACGTCTCTGAGTTTCTGGCTGGTTGCTGTCGTCAGTGTCTGACTGCGCCACAAACTCGATATTAAAGGAGTTGTTCTGGAAGGCGCTGCCATCGTTCAGATGTTGTTGATACTGCTGCAATGCTTGTTGAATTGAAGCGGGTTGGCCGAGGGTAACGGCAATACGGATGTCTTTATCGAACTGATTCATAACTCTCTTTACTGCTATATCACCATAACAGAATTCTTGATGACATTATTATCACTTGATAATAGCAGAGACCGCGTGAGTTATTTAATCAGATCGGTTAATGCGGTTTTTATCGCCCGGCTTAACGAATAAAGAATTCCACCGGTACGGCCATGGTTAACGGGTCGCCAGGGATATTTTCCGGCGGTGGCGGCAGCGGCTGGGCACGTTTGACCAGTGCCACAACTTCCCGATCGAGTGCCGCATAACCACTGGCACGGTGTAACGTGGCATCAAGCACATTACCTTCCCGATCCATCACAAACCGAACCCAGGGCACGCCTTGTTGATGGCGCATCCGCGCTTTGCGGGGATAACGTTTACGTCGTTCCAGGTGTGCCTGTAATTCGCTCTGCCAGGTCATGCGGGCTTCGTTAGCACGCTCATTAAGCGCGCCGACCTGAGGGGCAGCCGGTGCGTCGGCAGCCGGTGCCTCCATCGCCAGGGGCGCCGTGCTTTCTTCAACGCGTTGCTCACCGGTGGCTTCGCCGCTGTTGTTTTGTTGTTGTGCGGTTTGTGGCTGCTGCTGTTGTGGTTCTTCAGTGGGCTGTTCTTCCGGTTGCTCTTCCGTTTCCTGCTGCTGCAGCACAATGTCGGAATCATTGCTGGCTAATTCCAGCGGTTCTTCCGCCGCTTCAACCTGCTGTACCTGGCTTTGTTGTTGCGGTGCCGGAGATGACTCCTGCTGCTGTTGTTGATCAATCGGCAGATCACTGCTGGGAGATTCCGGTGCTGCCACCATATTGATCTCGAACACCTGGGGCGCTGCTGCTGGTGGCAGTGCCAGTTGTGAATCCGGCTGCCACCAGAAATACAGCGCAACTGCCGCATGCAGACCGATGGCCAGGGTCATGGCTGCGCCCCAGCCTAACCAGGCTGGCAAGGGTTTTCTGGCCGGAGCTGCAGAAGCTTTCATGACAGCAGTTGTTGCAGCAGCGGGTGATGATAAAGCGGGTTTCATAATGCGCTTTCAGACACCTGTTCCAGACCCACCAGAGCAATCTTGTGATAACCGGCTTCGCCGAGCAGATTCATAATGGTCATCAGCTCACCGTATTCGAGTTTATGGTCGGCACGCAGAAAAATGGCTTTGTCGGTCGGATGGCTTTGAGCGCTTAAAGCTTCGGCCAGCTGCTCACTTTCAAGCTGTTGTTTCTCACCCAGAGTCAGGGTCAGATCCTGCTGGATGGTGAGATACAGAGGTTTATCCACAGGGGGCTGCTGTTTCGCTGCACTGCTTGGCAGTTTAACCGGCACACTGACGGTTGCCAGTGGAGCCGCCACCATAAAGATAATCAGCAGCACCAACATCACATCGATAAAGGGGGTGACGTTGATATCGTGCTGTTCCGGCAGCTCGTCAGCGGCGTTGTCATTCAGGTTAAACGCCATTAGCCGGCGTCCTGCAATGCGCCGCTGGTCTGGCTTTTAGTGTGGTCGCCTGCGGGTGCTGCACGGCGATCCAGATCGCGGCTGACAATCACCATGACGGCGCTGACAATGTCCGCCAGTTGAGCGCGGTACACTGCAATCGCACGTGAGAAGTAGTTATAAATCACCACAGCCGGAATCGCTGCCACCAGGCCAATGGCCGTGGCTAACAGTGCTTCGGCAATACCCGGCGCAACAACCGCCAGATTGGTGGTGTTGGTTTGGGCGATGCCAATAAAGCTGTTCATAATGCCCCACACGGTACCAAACAAGCCAACAAACGGCGCGACCGAACCGATGGTGGCGAGAATGCCGGTGCCCTGATTAATCTTTCGGGTCAGCTGTGCTTGGCTACGATCTAAACGTGCTGCAACCCGTTCTTTAATGCCGTCGTCGCTGGCGTTGCCCTGGGCGGATAACTGCAGCTCCAGCTCGGTGGCTTGCAGTAAGGAAGTCACCTCACCTTTCAGTCCGGCGTTAAATGATGCCGCGCTGCCAAAGTTATCGCAGTGATTCAGTTGTTGCAGCAGCTTACCTGCTTCGCGCCGGGCCAGTTGTAACTGCAGTGTTTTAAACAGCAATACGGTCCAGGTTGCCACGGACGCCAGCAGCAACAGAATCATCACACTTTTTACGACAACATCCGCCGCCTGATACATGCCCCATGGGGATAAATCATGGCCGCTGAAGGCCGTTTCGCTCACCTGTGTTTCGTCTGTGACAGCGTCTGCTTCGACGGTCTCAGTAGTCGGCTCAGCTGCTTCTGTTGCTGTTGTTTCCAGTGCTTCGGGCTCTGTTGTTTCAGAGGTAGCAACGTCAGTGGTAACCGTTTTCGCATCAGCAGGTACAGCGTTTGCCGCCAGTTTGCTTACGACCTCAGTAGCAGGCGCTGCTTTAGCTGAGCTGTCTGGATTGGCGGCGCTGTCTGGATTCACAGCACTCGCTGGCGTAGCCGGATTGATCGGGCTGTTTGCGACATCGGCAGCTGCAGCCACCCCGGCGTTTAACGCCAGAGTGAATAACACAGCTGAAAACAGGTAAGACGGTTTGTTCATCAGATTACTCAGGTTTAGCTGCCACAGGTACCAGCAGCTGTTCGAAGTTATTGCGGGCAAAGGTAAACGCCTGACGAGCGCCTTCCAGTGCCGATTGACGTTGTTCTTCGGTTAACTGCAGGCCGTCCAGCGCCGCTTTAAACTGACGCCAGTGCAGACCACGACCGTCCTTGTGAGCCGCCAGGTGACGAGCGCCAAACTCTTCATTCAGATCGAGTTGAGTGCGGGCGTATTTCAACAGGAATGCCGCGCCCAGGTTTGAACCTTCTACGGTATAGAGCCAGCCGATGGCAGCATAAGGGTCGGACACCTGCATGGCTTCTGCAGCTTGTTGATCTTGTGCTAACTGCTCGTCAGAAATATCGAAATCACGACAATCCTGCAGCACCGCATCAAGGCGATCGCGTTGTTTCAGCTGTGGCAGTTGCTGCTGCATTGATTCGTGCTGGTACCAGTCAGATACCACCCGGTGTAACCGTGCCTGGGTGCGGACAAACTGAGCATACCCCTGACGATCAGCAAACGGATTCAGCGCCATAATGCGTTTATCCAGGCTCTCGTGTGTGGTGGTGGTTCCTTGCTTCAGCCAGTTAGAAAAAGTCTGTGCTTCGTCGCTGGTGGTTTGGGAGGCAGTCTGAGTCATGAGTTATCCGGCAATTGTTAGCTTCGATATGTAAGAGACGAACGAGCGTCGCTTTTCCTCACGTTTCCGTTAAAAATTTTTCTGCCCTCCTGGTCAGCTATTGCGAGAAAGTCATAACAAATTAGTTGTAAGTGTACTTTGAATGAGAATAAATATCATTTAGTATCTCGCGCCTTTCCATTAATTCGATCATTTTTGCATCAACGAGGCCCGTGTTTTGAGTCGCGAAACATCCACTCAGGCAGGATTTAATCAGCTATATCAGGAACATCATGAATGGCTGGTGCGCTGGATCGCACGTCGTACGTCGGGTTGGGACAATGCACAGGACCTGGCTCAGGATACGTTTCTGCGTCTGCTGAATCGCCCGGTTATGCCGGAGCAACTCAGTAGCCCACGTGCCTGGCTGGCCAAAATTGCCGGTAACCTGGCGGTGGATCAGGCACGTCGTCAGATCCTCGAAAAAAATTATCTGGCGACCCTGGCCAATGTGCCGGAAGCCGAACAGCCATCGCCGGAAGAGCAATGGGAAATGTTAGGCCTGCTGGAGCAGATTGATCAGTTACTGAACGGCTTGCGGCCGATTGAAAAAACGGCGTTTCTGATGGCCCGGCTGGATGGTCTGAGTTATCGCGAGGTTGCTGAACAGCTGAACGTGAGTTTATCGTCGGTGGAAAAATACATCGCCAAAGCCATGCTCAGGTGTTACACCGCCACCTATGGCGAACAAGACTGATCGGATTAACAGAGCGCAACCATGTCTACTTCTGAATCATCATTACCGGAAAATATCGTGCGCCAGGCCATTGCCTGGCAGATCCGGCTGGAATCGGAACAGGCGGCTGACAGTGATCGTCTGGCCTGTGAATTCTGGCGCGAATCCGACCCACAACACGAACTGGCGTGGCAGCGGTTACAGCGCATGAATGCCACGTTCGAGCAGGTGGCGAGCAAAGCTCCGTCACTGGCCAAACCAGCGTTACTGCAAACCGATGTTGATTGTCGTCGTATGGGCCGACGCCAGGCAATGCGGACGCTGGGCGGCAGCGCTTTCAGTGTTGCCGCACTGGCGTTACTGGCTGATCAGCAGGGGTTGTATCAGCGCTTGCGGGCGGACTACAGCAGTGGCGTCGATGCCGGACAATATCGCCTGAGTGACAACAGCCAGTTGTGGTTAAACAGCCACAGCGCGGTCGAGCTGGACTTTAACCCGCGCCAGCGTGCGGTGGTGCTCAGTCGTGGTGAAATGCACCTGTCCAGTTCTGACGACCCACGATCACTGCAGGTTCGCTCGAATGGCCGTTTGTTTATCTCAGACAATGCCCGTTTTACCTTGCGTCATCATGGTGACCAGTCGTTATTGCACGTTGTTCATGGCAATGTGCTGATTGAATCCGAGCAGGCCGACGTGCTGGGTCAGGCCCATGCCGGCCAGGCATTTCTGGTGAATCAGCAGCGAGTGGTGGAGCTCGATTCACGACGTTTCGATTACAGCAGCTGGGTTGATGGTTTGCTGGCAGTACGGGCGATGCCGTTGGGGGATTTGCTACAGGAGCTGGGACGTTATCGCAGTGGATTTCTGCGCTGTGATCCGCGTTTGCAGCAGCACAAAGTTTCCGGAGTGTTTCAGCTGCAGGATACCGATCTGATTCTGCAAACACTGGCGCGTGCTGCCGGTGCCGAGGTGTTGTATCGCACCCGTTGGTGGGCGCAAATCAATCCGACAGCAACAGCCTGACAAAATAAATAAAAAAAATTCTCATTTCGTTTACGGGTTTTCGAATCTCATCCGGCTAACAGGGTAAATACCCTTTAGAGAGGATGTGGTTTCGATGCCATCCCGCAGCGAATTTTATCTGTTGCCATTGTTAATGCTGGTGTTGCTGATCGTGCAACCTACCCCGGCTGTGGCTGAAACCCGGGCTGATGCCACAGCCATGGTTGAATTCCGTTTACCGGCCAGCAGTCTGGCGGATGCCTTAAGCCTGTGCTCGCGTCAGGCCGGGGTGACGTTATCCTTCGATGAGCAGCTGGTGCGTGGTTTTTCAGTGCCGGCATTGTCCGGCCGTTTCCGCGTAGAAGATATGTTATTCAGCCTGTTGCAGGGCACCAATTTGCAGGCCATTCCGGTCGGCAAAGGTGGCTGGCTGATTCAGGCGAGTAAGTCTGATGACCTGATGGTGCTGGACAAAATCGAAGTGCAAAGCCGTGCCAGTATCAAAGACCAGATGTACCGCGAATCCGCGTCGGTGAATATCATCACCCGCGATACCATTGAGCGTTTTCGTGGCACCAGTGTTGGCGATATTTTTCAGGGCACGCCGGGCGTACTGATCAGCGAAAACCGCAACTCCGGTGGCCTGGATGTGAATATCCGTGGCATGCAGGGTCAGGGCCGGGTACCGGTTCTGATCGATGGCAGTCGCCAGGAAACCACGGTGTATCGTGGCTATTCCGGTATTTCCAGCCGTAGTTACATCGATCCGGACCTGATTGGTTCAATGCGGATCGATAAAGGCCCGGTGATGACTGCCGATGGCACCGGTGCAACGGGTGGCGTGGTGAGTGTAAACACATTGACGGCGGAGGATGTCGTTAAGCCGGGGGAGTTGTCCGGGCTGCGTATTCGTCTGAGCGGTATCGGTAATAATTCCGCAGCCCCATCTCCTGGAACTAACGCCGGTTACTACCTGCCGCATAATGCCTATTTTTCGGACTGTTTCTCTCCTGATAAATGTACAGAGTCCCGGACTATGCCCGAGCGTTTTGCTCCGGAATCCGGTATGGACCGCCCGGAAGCTTATGAGTTTGCCGGATATGCATTCAGCCTTTCTGGTGCTCAGCGTTACGAATGGGGTGATCTGGTTGCCGCTTATGCCCAGCGTGAACAAGGGAATTACTATGCGGGTGAGAGTGGGCCTGCACCAAAGTTGATTATCAGTGAGCCTGAAAATCGCGGAACTCATGTTGAAACAAAAGTGGAACGAACCGGCGTCTCACGTTTTCGTGGTGGCGAGCGCATCCCTAATACCAACTTCTCAAGCAGTTCCCTGTTATTAAAAAGTAATTTATTTCTGCCTCATGATCAGGGACTGGAACTCAGTTATATCCGCTACGACAGTAAATTCGGTGAAATGATGCCGTCGCAAATCCGTGGCTTTGGTCCTGCCCGGCAATGGCTCGATAGTGAAGTGTTAAATCAGACTTACACCGCGCGGTACCGCTGGCAGCCTGTTGAAAATGATTGGGCCGATGTGAAATTTAATGTTTGGCATACCGATGCGGTAACCGACCTGAATACACCAGGGGTTAACTCTGTTGATCTGAAAGACAACACAGCGCGTAAAGACGATTACCAACGCTGGGGTACTGACCTGAGCAACCGTATGTTGTTCTTTCCCTATGGTGAATTACGTCTCGACTATGGTATTGCCGCCCAGTGGGAAGATATGGATACCGACACGCCGCAGGTGAGCGGTTTTTATGGCGGCTCGCGCAGTGGCTGGCGTAATGAGTTTAGCGTTTTTACTTCGTTGCGCTGGAAGCCCTGGCAGCAGTGGACTTTTGATATGGGTGTTCGTCACACCCGCTTTAACGCCAAAGACAATAATGCTCTGAAAATAGGCAGCAAAGATCCGGCATGTAAAGCCAACGGCCAGGGTGGCTGTTTGCCTATTTACTTCCGTAATAATCATTCTGGTTCTGCGCCGGTATTCGGGCTGACCTGGGAGCCACTGAAATGGCTGCAATTTTATGCTCGCCGTGCTGAAGCATTACGTATGCCAAGCCTGTTCGAAAGTACCTCTGGTTGGTCGGTCAGCCCTGCTCTGGATATTCCGCTAAAGCCTGAGCATGCCATCAATAATGAGTTGGGCATCAACTATATGGCGGATGATCTGATCAATAGTGACGATAAATTCCGCATTAAGCTGGCTTATTTCCGCAATCACGTTAACGACTATTTAACCCGCACCTACACCAATGCCTGGGAAGAAAAGAAGAACGGCGACGATTTTTTTCGGCTGCGTAATATCAAAAGTCTGGATTTAAAAGGCTGGGAACTGAACCTGGATTACGATGCAGGGAATTGGTTTTCCAGTATCAGTGGTACCCGCTACAACCTGATCAAAGTCTGTAATATCGGCAGTTTTGTACAAAATTACTGCAATGAATGGGGTGTTCGCGAGAGCTACATCAACAACATGATTCCACCTAAATGGCATGCCAGTGCCAATCTTGGGGGGCGTTTATTGCAACAAAAACTGGAGCTGGGAATGCGTGCAACCTTTATGGGAAAACGTACACCGGTTCCAGGCCGTGCTAAACCGGGCTTTGTAGAGCCGATTCAATGGCACAGTTACAACCTGCTTGATGTGTACGCCAAGTACCGGATCAACGATACCACAGCGATGGATTTTACCGTCGACAACGTGACCGACCGTTATTACCTCGATGCCCTGAGTCTGGGTCTGATACCGGCCCCTGGCCGTACTGCACGCCTGAGTCTCAACCTGCAGTTTTAATGAATTTTTTATGGAGAACACAAAGATGAAACGATTCCCCACTTTGTGGGCTGTTATTGGCTTATCACTGTTAGTGAGTGCTTGTGGCAGTGACAGTTCAAGTACCAAAAAACCCACTGCGGATATTAAACTGCAGGCACCGACAAGCACGGAGTTTTCACTCGAAAACGGCAACGTGACCGTGAGCCTGGATGGCAGTGGCAGTAGCAGTCCGCGCGATGGAGCAACACTGAAGTATCGCTGGCAACTGGTTTCAAACCCGTCATTCAGTGAGGCTGATTTGAGTGCGCCTGCAGCTGCAGCTACTGATCTGGTTGCCGATTTACCCGGCAACTATGTGATCAGCCTGATTGTTAATGACGGCACCATCGATAGCCAGCCAAGCCGTATCGAACTGACTGCAACAAGCCCTATTCCTGTGGCAATTACAGAAACAACTTACAGTTTACGACTGGGGGTTGCTACGTTGGGCCTGGATGGCAGCAAGAGCCTGTTGCCACACGGTAAAACCGGTGAGCTGGACTATAAATGGACACTGACCAGCAAGCCGGAAACCAGTGCCGGTTATATTTCCAATGAAGACAAGAGCAATGCAACTCTGCATCCGGATGTCGAAGGTAAATACCTGCTGAACCTGGTGGTGAGTTTTGACGGCAAGGCCAGCGAGCCTCGCCAGGTCAGCGTTACCGTCTCTGCTGGTGATGCGCCTCCGGTGGCTAAAGCTGATGACGTTACCGTGAAGCTGGGCGAAGTTGTTACTCTGGACGCCAGCAACAGTGAAGACCCTGATGGCAAAGCACTGCAGTACCGCTGGAAGTGGGGTTACAACTCACGCAGCCTGCCAATTCCTGAATTAAAAAACCGCACCAGTAAAACGGCGCAGTTCACTCCAATTGCAGCCGGCACTTATAATCTGAAATTGTTTGTATTTGACGGCAAATGGAAAAGTGAAGAAAAAGACGTTGTTGTCACCGTAGAAAAAGATCCTGCTGCTACCACTAACGCTATGCCTGTGGGTAAATTAGTCGCCACTGGTTATTACCCTTCCAATAGCGTTGGTGACCAAGAAGTAGGTTACCGTGCTGACTTTAAATTCGAAGGTTACGATCCGGAAGGTGAACCACTGCAGGTTATCAGTGCGACTCTGTTAGAAAAACCTGCTGGCAGCACCGTTGAATTAATTAACAACAAATTCTCTAAACTCGGTCACAAAATACAGAAGCTGGATACCGCCGGAACTTATAAAGTTGAAATGACGGTTTCTGATGGCGTCAATCAGGTAACCAGTCAGGCAACGATGGAAGCTAAGGTGGGTATGGTAAATAACCGTCCTTCAACAAGTAGAGTTGATACTGAGACGCCATCTGTAGTTGTGGGCCAACCATTGCTTTTTATTGCTAGCAGCAAAGACAAGGACAATGATCCGTTGACGTTCGAGTGGACGTTGAAAGATAAGCCGGATGGCAGTAATGCAACCATTGTAGCGGAAGTGGACCCTGATGAAGGCGATATGCGTCGTGCCAGAGTGGTTACTGATGTTCCCGGCTCTTACACTGCGGAATTGATCGTTAAGGATGACCGCGGTTTATACGCAAAATACAGCGCAGATGAAGAAGGTTTCGCTAAGCTGGAAAATCAGAAGCCAGAAATTCGCTCTGTGGTTTGGGCGCGTAACTGGGGTCGCTTGAAGCCAGGCGAGAACTACTACCAGATCCTGCCATGTATGTCGTTATTACATCGTGCGGTAGTTGTTGACCCTGATGGTGACAAAATTGATTTTGTTGATCACATTAAAGTTGAGCTGATCGAAAAGCCAGAGGGCGGTGCATTTACTACTCGTCCTTCTGCGGCTGATTGTCCGAACACTGTGGGTCAGGTTTTTACAAAACCGGGTCGTTATAAGTTCCGTTATATCGCAACGGATACGATTGAAAAGTCAGTTCCTTACGATTTCGTAGTGGATGTGGATTCACTCGACAATGCGAAGGGTGTGCGTCTGCGCAGTCGTTATTCTGATGGTGATAGCCTGTGGCGCCCGCTTCCTCATGAAAATAAGCCGCCGTTTGCCAGCGTTAGAAAGCCAACCACAAAGCCAATCGAGACGGAATCATCCATCTCCTGGTCATTACAAGCGGTTGATGGCGACTACACCATCGAGCAGGTAAAAGTTTCCCATATTAATGCTCCTGATCAGGAGCTGGTAAGCCTGAAGCCACGTTTTGAAAATGTTGCGGAAGGCACTGTGATTAAACAGGGCACTGAGCTGGACTTTAAAACGGTATTCCCTGCAGTTCCTTGTATCCGTACCGATGATCGTGCTGAAGGCTTCCATTTCTCCTTCCGTATTAAAGAGATTCCTGAAGTCACTTTCACTTACGAAGAATGGCTGGGTCCGGTTAATGGTTCTCTTAGTCAGTGGGATGAGTGTACTCCTGGTCAGATAAACTAAACGACCCTTTGCAAAACCCGGCTTCGGCCGGGTTTTTTATGGCTCATTACAATGGGCTGCCGCTCTTTCGTCCTGGCTACACAGCTCGCCCACTACACACACCAAACAACCCTTCCCTCCCACACACAACATAACCGGATAAAAAGATAAGGGTTTTGTCCGGGTTATTCGTCTTATAAAGAGGGACACTTATCCGGCAGGATCAGTTGTTATTTCAATCAGCAAAAAAACCGGGTTATTTATCGTTTGGCCATGAAGTTTATTTATCTGCTTATTGCCTATCTGGCGTTGGCCGTTGCCTTTATCGGAGTGGTATTACCTGGTTTGCCCGCCACCGAGTTTTTTCTGCTTGCGGCCTGGGCTGCAGGGAAAAGCTCACCGCGATTACATCGCTGGATGATGAACCATCGTTTGATTGGCCCGCCCTTACGTGACTGGAAACACAATGGTGTTATTCGGTTGCGGACGAAATTAATTGCCAGTGTCAGCATGTTGTTGGCGGCCATTTTTCTGTGTCTGAAAGTTGCCCATTTACCGTCGCTGATATTCTCTCTGGCAGGTATGTCTGTAGGCGCCATCTGGATCTGGAGTCGCCCTTCTCTATGACCTTAGTTGATCCATTTTTATGATGAAAATCACTGGATTTATTTTAGTTCTTTAATATAATGAAAATCATTCTCATTTAAGAAAAGAGAGCCGTAATGGACCCAGTTGAACGTGGTCACCGTATTCGTATGTTGGATGAATTCCGACGTGATTTTGAACAAGCCAATACTCGCCTGACGGTGTGTGGTTTTGCATTGCGTAACAGCGATGCGACACAAGCGCAGTTCAGTAGCTTTATTCAGGCAGCGCTGGATGTAAAAGCGGTGTGTGAGCGTCCCTATGCGTTGCACAATCCGCTGGACGTGTTGTTCTGGCTGAAGCAAAAGCTGGAAGATTTCTCGCAACAGTCGGAGCGACCGGAAGTGATTCGTGCCAGCTGTCGCCGTGAATTACGACTTACCGAAGAACTTATTCAGAATATTTGTGATGAAGTGGGTGAAGGCAAAGTGGTGGCTTTGTTGTAAGACAAAGAAAAAAGATAAACAAAAAGGCGTTTAACTTTCTCAAAATAAGAGAGTTAAACGCCTTTTTTATTTAATTAAAAAACCGCTGCGAGTTTTGGTACGCAGCGACTTTTAATTAATACACGTCACGCACGTAACGTTTTTCTTTCTTCAGCTTAGCAACGTAAGCATCAGCATCATTTGGACTTAACTTACCATGTTCGGCAATCAGCTGATGCAGCGCGTCGTCCACGTCTTTGGCCATACGATACGCATCACCACAGATATAGAAATAACCACCACGCTCCAACCAGGCGAACAGTTCCGCGCCGCTTTCACGCATGCGATCCTGAACATAAATCTTCTCGGTCTGGTCGCGGGAGAAGGCCAGATCCAGTTTGGTCAGCAGACCAGACTCTTGCATGGCTTCGATTTCATCGCGGTAGATAAAGTCGTTGTCTTTATTACGATCACCGAAGAACAACCAGTTATCGCCCTGAGCACCACGAGCCTGACGCTCTTCCAGGAAGGCGCGGAACGGTGCGATACCGGTACCCGGGCCAACCATGATCATTGGCAGGTTGTTATCTTCTGGTACGGCGAAGTTTTTATTTGGCGAGAAGTAACACTTAATCTTGTTACCTTCGTTGGCCACGTCCGCCAGGAAGGTAGAGCAAACACCGTTGTGGTCGCGGCCATCCTGGTTGTAACGTACGCTGCCGATGGTCAGATGCACTTCTTCGGCGTGGGCGTTGATACTGGAAGAAATCGAATATGCGCGCGGCGCCAGTGCCTTACACAGGGCACAGAATTCTTCGATGCTGATCTCACACGGATAGGCTTTCAGCAGGTCAACACAGTCTTTGCCCCACAGGAAGTCGTTCAGTGCTTCGTTGTCGTCGTTTTCCAGCAGACGAGTCAGTTCTTCATCACCGTTACGCTCGGCCAGTTCAGCAATCAGCTCTTTGCTTGGATTACGGATCTCCAGACCTTCGGTCAGTAACTGACCCAGTTTATGTGGCACGTCGTTCCACAATACGCTGTCGTCGGTTTTAACACCGAAGTGTGCGACTACTTCGCCCACCAGATCCGGGCGGTTTTCAGCGATCACATTCAATGCATCACCGGCGTTGTAGCTTTCGCCACTGCCTGCCAGAGAGAACTCAAAATGCATGATTTCTTTACTGGAGCCTTTGCCACTGAGTACTTTTTTACAGGTCAGTTCGGCTTCCAATGGATTGCTGCGGCTGTACTTGGATTTAGCCTTTTTTGGCGCGCCACCTGCCGGAGCAGTTGTACCAGCACCTGCGTCAGAGCCTTTGGACGCGATAACCGGAACCACAGCTTCGATCCAGGCTTGAGACGGCGCTTCGAAGTCGACGTCACAATCAACGCGATCACCGATACGCTGGGCACCTAACTGCTCCAGACGCTCATCCCACAGCTGGCCAGCCACACAGAAACCGTCGTAGTTGGTGTCACCTAATGCCAGTACCGAGAAGAAGGTATTCTCCAATTTGGGCGCATCGTCGGCACTCACCGCACCCCATAACGCCTGGGCGTTATCCGGCATTTCGCCTTCGCCATAGGTACTGGTCACAATCAGCAGACGTTCCATCGCGGGCAGTTGTGCCACGTCAACGTCGTCCATATCCAGAACTACGGGCGCCAGACCCTGAGAGCGCGCGGCTTCTGCGGCTTCTTCGGCCATGGCTTCACTGTTGCCAGTTTGCGAACCGAACAGAATGGTCAGTGGTTTTTGTGCCGCCGCAGTGGGTGCCGCAGCAGCGCCACCTGCGCTGGCCTGAACCAGCATGCGGCTGTGCAGACCGGCCAGAAAACCACCCATCCACTGACGTTGTTCTTCATTGAATGGAATATCTTGCGGTAAAAACGGAACCTGCTGTGCAGTGTCCTTATTCTTGTCGCTAGAGCTCATAATGTTTCCCCCCGATTTTTGCCTGAGCAAAATCATCGATAGTTTTTAAATCTTTTTAAGCCGCGTTTGCCGCCATCACTTCCGCCAGCACATTGGCGTATACGCTTGCCAGTGCTTGTTCTAATGCCGGGAATTCCGCCAGCTCACGGTGGTTGTCATGGTCACGGGCCATAATCCACACCGCCGTACCCCAGGCACGGGTATCCCAGACTTCACGCTTGCTCAGCGACTCTTTGTAGTCACGCACGCGCTTGTCAGCCAGCAGGGCTGCCAGAGCTTCATCTGAGTATTCCGCCAGGGCTTCTTTAACGTCTTTAAACAGCTGTTCCAGTAGTTTGCGGTCTTCGCTGACCAGCAGGTGACGGGCGATGGTTTCAACATCCTCGCGTCCGGATTTCACCAGCTCGTGTTTCTCCGCGGCTTCGCGGGCACGACGCAACACCCCCATGGCGTTGGCATAACGGCAGATCAGATCGGTATCGCAGTCGCCGTAACCCGGCAGCTGACCATCAAACATGGTGCTGTTATTGCGGTAGGCTTCTGCCAGACGGCGCAGGTGCCACAGGCCCCAGCCATGGGACAATTCTTCCACCATGGCTTTGCGGTTGGACTTGGCCAGAATCTGGTCACCACAGTGATAGCTGTACAGTGCCAGCGGAATCAGCACAAAGAAGTGCTCGCGGCTTTGTTGCCAGTTATCCAGTAATTGTTGGGTCAGCTCGGAACCGGTCGCCTGCAGGTGTTGCTCCAGGTGCAGGCGCAAGACCATTTCCTGGCCCTGCATCAGCTCAGATCCATCGGCTAAGCGTGTGGCTTTCACCGAATCGTGGGAACAACGCTCTTCAATCAGGCCACTTGGATCGTACTGGTAAGCGGTACCACCACTCATACCATTACCAAAACCTTTACCGTAGCTGCCGAGGTTGATGATGCTGCCGTTGGTCATGTATTCGCAGCAGAAGTCACCCACACCTTCAACCACAGCCACTGCACCGGAGTTACGCACACCAAAACGGTCGCCAGCCTGGCCTTCAACAAACAGCTCACCGCCGGTGGCGCCAAACAGGGCGAAGTTACCGACTAATACATTGCCTTCGTCTTCACAGGTGTCGGATACCGCAGCGCCGCTGATACCGTCTCCAGCAGGAATACCACCGCCCGCATTGGTGACGATAATGCGGCCACCGCTGGAGCCTTTACCGACACCGTCGTTACAGGTGCCGCTGTGGCGCAGGGTAATACCGGAGTTATTGAAAGCGCCGAAGCTTTGACCGGCGGAGTTAGTGCTGGATACCTGCAGACTATCGTCACGCAGGATCACACGGCCATTGGCCAATACGTCAACCGCTGGGTGAGCAGCACGTTGTTCATCCGTCATCTCGTAGTTAAGGTGACGTTCCACGTCGATGGCAAACTGGCCACCAGTGGTTTTATTACAGTTGTTCAGGTTCGGGCCTTCGATGCTCAGGCTGGAAACCGCCTGATCGAAGAACCTCTCCAGCGCCTGCTCGATATAGTTGTCGTCCGGAGTAAAGTCGGCTTCCAGAGCAACGGCATCCGGCAGGTGTAACGCATCCGCCGGGCGCAACATAGCACTCATATCCAGCTGACCATTCATCGCCGGGTGATCCACTAACTGCAGCAGGTCACTGCGGCCACGAATATCACGCAAGCTGCGGTAACCCAGGCTGGCCAGAATCTCGCGTACTTCGTGGGCCAGGTTGATAAAGTACTGCGCCAGGGCGCGCGGATCACCTTCGTAAACTTCCGGGTTGGTCGTCAGACCCGCCGGACATTTCACGTTACAGTTCTTCGCCATCACACACTTCAGCATCATCAGTGCGGTGGTACCGAACTCAAAGGAATCACCACCCAACATGGCGGATTTCACCACATCAAGGCCGGTCTGGTGAGCGTTTGAACAACGCAGGATAACGCGCTCACGCAGGCCGTTTTCAGCCAGCGCCTGATGCACTTCAGCAATACCGATTTCCGCGGCACGGCCGGTGTTTTTCAGACTGGTCACCTGAGCCGCACCGGTACCGCCGGTATTACCAGCAATGTTGATCACGTTGGCGCCGGCTTTGGCGACACCCACGGCGATGGTGCCAACACCTTCCGACGACACCAGCTTCACGATCACACGTACACGCGCCGCCTTGGCGTCGTGGATCAGCTGACCCAAATCTTCAATCGAGTAGGTATCGTGGTGTGGTGGCGGAGAAACCAGTTCCACACCCGGCGTACCACCACGGGCAGCAGCAATTTCGACGTTCACTTTGGCGGACGGTAACTGACCACCTTCACCCGGCTTAGCACCCTGGGCGATTTTAATTTCAATTTCCTGCAGCGCAGGATCAGCCAGATAACCAACCCAGACACCAAAACGACCGGAAGCAAACTGCTTGATCTTACTGGCTTTTACCGTGTTGTAACGGCGTGAGTGTTCGCCCCCTTCACCGGAGTTACTCATGGCACCGGCGATGTTGGTGCCTTGTGCCACGGCTTCGTGAGCTTTGGCCACCAGAGCACCATGGCTCATGGCACCGGAGGCAAACATCGGGGTAATTTCGTGAGCCGGTTGTACTTCGGCCAGATCAATGGCACTTGGCACCGCTTGCAGGCGTGACAGCAGATCCCAGGCTTTTTTCTCGGTACTGTTTTTGGTATTGCTCTCGGCAGTTAGCTGAATGGTGTTGGCGTTCGCTTTAGCAGCGATGATGCCAGCACCTAAACGCTGTTGCAGGGCATTGAGCAGCGCTTCAGCACGCTTGGCGGTATCAGTGTCATCCGTTTTGTGCAGAGTCAGCGTAACGCTGTTTTCGGCGTCGTTAACTTCAATATCCACACCCTGGAACGCACAAACCGCATTGCCTTCCAGCGATACCCGGCTCAGTTCAGCCACAAAGTCGGCTTCAGAGGTACATACCGCCAGATTGATTGGCAGGGTTAATACATCACGAATCGTCGCAGGACGGGCATCACGCTCGGCATACATCTCTTTGCAGAAAGTACGGTAAGCCGGGGTGATTTCGAAGTTATCGATCTGCTCCGGAGTACAGGCTTCAAAACCCAGCTTGCGGTAACCGTCGTCTTCCGGAACCGTCAGCAGCGGTGCTTCTTCCTGCTCTTCGGCATACTGAATCGGCTCTTCGGTCATGTTGATAAATTCACGTACCGAAGTGGTACCGAAGCTGTGACCAGCACCATCGCTGCGTTCTTTAAACAGACCCAGCAGCGGGATTTCGTTTTCACCCTGAACTTGCGCTACACGGCCATGCCATTGAGTGGCATTGGCGGCGATATCGGCAAAACGCGCACCGCCCACCGGCGAGTGAATGTTCGGGAAGATGCGGTGTAATACCGGATCTTTGGTATCGATAAAGTTGGCTTCGAAGAACTCACCACCGATATAACTTTCGGCGGTACACAGGCCAAATTTACCCATGGTCTTCATCAGCGCTTTTTGTACCGCTTTCTGGAAGTTGTTCACCGCTTTGGCGACCGCCGCATCGTCGTTATACAACTCCTGAGCGCGGTAATAGACACTCAGTGGACATACGGCTGAGGCACCAAAACCCAGAATACAGGCGATATCGTGGGTCGAGCAGGCCTGACCGGTTTCGACAATCAGGCTGGAATTAAAACGCAGGCCTTGTTTTATCAGGCGCTGGTTAGCGGCTGAAACAACCAACAGTGAAGGCAGAGCCGCATACTGGTGGTTCACGTCGCGGTCACTGAGAACAATGATGTCCCAGTTGTTGCGCGCCGCGGCTTCCACATGGCTGCAAACCCGTTCCAACGCTTCGAGCATATTGGCTTCATTCTGCTCGGCATTATCGAAATCCGGGTGATACAGGGTGCTGATGCGTTCTACGCGCAGCGCTTTTTGTTCTTCAATCTGCAGCATCTGTTGTGGCTGCAGAATCGGCGATTGCACCACTAACTGACGAGTGGAGCCATCCGAGAAGTTTGGCTTGCGGCCCAGGGCAACACGCAGGGTCATACCGTCCGCTTCACGGATACTATCCAGCGGCGGGTTGGTGACCTGAGCAAAACGCTGGCTGAAGTAACGCGACATGCCACCTTCATCACGCGCCAAAGCGTTCGGTGCCAGGCCGTAACCCATGGCGGAAATCTTCTCTATGGCGTTTTGCAGCATGGGGTCGAGCATAAACTTGAAGCTTTCCTGGTTGAGGCTGTAGGCCACATGGCGGGCGGCAATGTTCAGCGGGCTGCTGATCTGGACGTCTGCCAAAGATTTTTCCGGCAGGTCTTCCAGATCAATATGGGCATCGGCCAGCAGCTTGGAGTAATCCGCTTCTTGCGCCAGACGCTCTAACACATCATGGGTGTATTCGATACGCTGATGTTCGTGATCGAACACAATCATGCCACCGGCTTCAATACGACCACGGCGGATAACCGTGTCAGCCGGGAAGTCGATCTGACCGGCTTCACTCATCACCGCCAGGTAGTCGTGTGTTTCAACGCTACGCAGCGGACGCAGACCCAGGCGGTCAAGGCGGGCGCCGACTTTAATGCCGTCACCAAAGATCAGTGCCGCCGGACCATCATTTTTCTCTTCGTACAGGCTGAAGTATTCCAGCATGTCACGTACGTTGTCTGGCAGGCGTTCGTCGTTTTCCCACGCCGGAGGCATCATCGCCAGCGCGGCAGTATCGATTTCCAGCTGGTCTTCGATGATACGGCGGGCCATGGTCTGGTCGAGACGAGCAGAATCCGACTGACCGTTCGGGAAGATGATGTCTTTGCCATGAGAACGGGCAATGGCGTCTTCACTCAGACGGTTCTTACGGTCGGTGTTTAACTCACCATTGTGCGCCATACGGCGGAACGGCTGGGCGAACATCGGGTTCGGCGCCGTGTTGGTGGAAAACCGGGTATGGAAAAATAAGGTGTGAATCTGGTGCTCAGGATCGTTTAAGTCCTGGAAGTACGGCACCACTTCCCAGCTGTTCAGGCGGCCTTTAAATACCTGGGTGCGTGAACTCATCGACAGCGGATAGAAGCCGTCCAGTTCCGGACGCTTAAAGGCCGGGTATTCGATGTCTTCCAGCGCGTCGTTCAGCAGGGCTTCAAACGCGGTCTGATCTTGGATATGCGCCGGGCGGGCAAACACCAGCTGGTGGATGACCAGCTGGGCGGCAGCACTGGCTTCGTTCAGTGCATCCGGGTTA
Organism: Bacterioplanoides sp.; assembly: GCF_965219715.1. Classification (GTDB taxonomy): domain Bacteria; phylum Pseudomonadota; class Gammaproteobacteria; order Pseudomonadales; family Oceanobacteraceae; genus Bacterioplanoides. Next base: position 2,924,852 of record NZ_OZ244785.1, on the reverse strand, counting down.
ACCGCCACATCGCGCCATAACAGGATATCCAGCTTATGCTGGGCGAACACCTCGCGCAGAATCTTTTCAGCTGCATCGTGCTGAGTTTCATCACGTGGATAAAAGAAGTTAGCAACGCCAAATTCACCGGGTTGCAGATCAGGATTGCCAGTCAGGTGGCGATAGAAATTAAGGGAAATATCAACGTTAACACCGGCACCATCACCAATGCCTTCAGCGTTGAACCCACCACGGTGGGGAATCTTGCATAACGCCTGATGGGCGTGTTCTAACAGTTCGTGGGTCTGGAGGCTGTGTTTGTGGGTGATAAAACCAACACCACAGCTTGAGTAATCCAGATCCCGATCAAATAAATAACGCATCGGCTATATAACTCTCGTCTGGCAGCTCAGCCCCAACCTCAGACACCCGGTGTCAGTGGGACTAACTGGTTGAAATATATAGTTTTAACAACTGCATCAGGGTTGCTTAACCGCCTTAAAAATATCCACCTGAAAACAAGGGCCGTGCAGGATACACATTGAAACATTTAATCGCAAATGAAAATTGTTTTCATTATCAGGTCTGCCTGTGGCTCACAGAGCATGGCGAATCATGGACGTCAGTTGAGAATCAGCGGCAGGAGGCGGCCGGGAAAAGAAAGATGTGATCAGCCAGGCCCCGGAGGCCTGGCTGATCAGTGGTTGAGTCAATGGCTGTATCAATAGCCGGTATTGCGGCTGTTACTCAACCGTACGTCGTGGATCCCACATGTTTGGCTGATAGCTGAAGCTCCAGCCCGGCATTTCGGCAATTTCGAATGCCCATTCGACATCACGAGTGACATTGCTTTCATAGCGGAAAGGATCATCGCCCGCTTTACGGAACTGATTAACCGGCATATCGGCTGGTGTGGTAATCATCAGGTCAAAGGTGACAGTCTCCCCTTTTTTGATCACCTGGCCTGCCGTCAGACCTTTAAAGCTGGCGATGTAATCGTCCTGACCACCGGCATTCAGGTTGGTGATGGTGTAATCACGATCTTTCGCGCTCAGGCTATAACGCTTGATCATATAAGCACGGCTGCTGCTCAGCCCGGTGATGCTCAGCTCAGAGCTACCACTGCGAGCCTTATGCTGGAACGGGAACAGTTGATGGCGATAGGCACCGGCACTGCGTGCTTCCACTTCATCATGTTCAGCCGCCAGGGCATCTTCCAGCAGCAAGGTCGGGTAGTTGTCCGGGGTTACCGCCGGAATGTTAAAGACCACAGCTTCGGTGGTATCAATGCCGTCGGATGCCAGTAACTGCAATTCATAGTTGCCAGCGGTATCCGGCGAGAAGCTGATATTGCTGCAGGTCCATTCGGAAATCGCCAATACACCCTGGTACCAGTCTTCCCGTGTCGGGTAAGCACCCTCAGCACGGATCTGATAACCATTGGTGCAGTTTGGCCCGGAGGTTGGGCCGGTAACGCTGTGTGGATACATGCTGCTGCCTTGTGGGCGGCTGGTTAAGGTCCATAGGTAACTTAACGGATCGGCGTCCGGATCGAAGGCGTCACTGTGCACACTGATAAAGGAGTTCAGTGCGGTATCCGCCAGCTGGGTGTTGCGCTCACTGTCGTATTTAAAGGCCAGAGCGTTTTTCGGATAAATCACATAAGGCTGCTGGCTGTCATAAGCGCTCGCCAGTTTCGGGCGCAGTATCGGCAGATTGTTCTTTGTTTTGGCTAAAGCACGAACCACGGCCTTACCGTTTGCATCACTGCGTGCGCCATGGCTGTCGGTTACGTACATCTCAACTGCATACGGGCCAGCAACATCGGCAACCAGTTGCGGGTTAGCGGTATCCGTTTTGGTCAGGGTGGCGTTACTGCCGTCTGGTTTGTCGATCAGCTGCCAGTGCCAGCTGATGGCATTGTCGTCCGGATCTGTGCTGTTGCTGCCATCAAATGTGATGGTCTGGCCAACACCGACACCACCACCGGCACCTGCCAGGCGGGCACTATGTTGCGGAGCACGGTTGGCACCGGTACGGGCGGTGAATGTTTTAACGTCGGGCTCACTCCATTTGCCATTCACCTGTACCCGCAGCTGAATCTTGTATTCCCCGGCGGGTTGCAGTGACATCACAATGGCGTACGGATTCTGGTACATAACGCCAGCGGTGTTAAAACCATCCGGGTAAGACAGGAAGGTCCATTCGGCGTTTATATTGCCATTCAGATCCGAGAAGCTGGTTTCACGGTCGTAGCTGCCGTTACCGGTCAGGTACAACATATCTCCCAGTTCAATATCATAGGTGCCACTGGTAAAGCCCGGATCAATCATGGCTACCGGTGCACTGTCCACATGATTCGCTGGCAGCGCTTTGACCGTAATTTTCTGGCTGACGGTGCGGCGAATTGTGCCGTCATACACCGCCAGCTCAATGCTGTAATCGCCGAAACGATCCGGAGTGAAGCTAATCTGCTCACCTGCGGTTGCGCTCAGGTTAACGTCCGACCCTTCTGGCCCACGTGCTGACCAGCGGTACTGCAATGCATCGCCATCGGCATCGGTGGTTGCGCTGGCGTCGAGTGTCACAGGAGTACCCAGTACCCAGTTATCAGCGTTGCCGCCAGTGACAGTCACTTTGGGGTTCGGCATGGCGTTCACTTCTGACGCCATCACGGTAACCTGTGCCACCGGGCTGACTTTATCGAGGTATTTCACTACCAGTTCTAATTGATAGTCACCCGCCAGGTCGGCGGTAAAACGTGGCTGTGCCAGGCTTGCGTTATCCAGTTTGGCGACGCTGTTTTCCGGTTTGCTGGTCAGCGTCCACTGATAGGTTAATAAACGCATATCGCCATCGGTTGGTGGCAGGCTGTTAATGGCATCCAGCTGCACCTGTTGACCCGGCACAGTACCCACCTGTTTCAGAGTAACGGCGGTTGGATTCGGGTTGGTTGCGGTCAGTTGTTGGCAATCCGGTGCACTGCTGGCTTTGTCATCAGTGACGGTCAGACACAGTTGATAGTCACCGGCGAGATCTGCACTGAAGGTTGTTTGGGCGGTATTGGCGGCAACCTTGGCCTGGCTATTGGCCGGTGCGGTTTTGACCTGCCAGTTCCAGCTGCGAATGCTGCCATTCGGCGAGGTGCTGGCGCTGCCATCGAGGCTGATGGCCTGGTTGATATCGCTGACCGCAGCCGACAGGCTGGCTTTAGCCCTAGGTGGCACAACGGTATCTTTTTTGTCGTCACTGCCACAACCGGCCAGCAACAACACCAGCGAGCTGACCAGCCCGGTGGTAACAGGTGAAAAGTGTTTCATCATGCAAACATTTCCTTTTAATAAAACAAACAACGGAGTTTGAAACTAATAACTGAAGGTGAGGCCCAGCCGCGCGGTGCGTCCGGGAGCGGGCACCAGGCCGAGGCTTAAGGCATCGAGGTAGTACTGGTCGGTCAGGTTGTCGACATTCAAATCGACGCTGAACCGCTCGGATGGCTGGTAACTGAGAAAGAAATCCAGCAGGCGGTAGCTGTGCCAGGCGATGGGCAATAAACGCCCTTGCTTGGTGGCATCATCATTGTCTGGTGTTGAGTTGCGTTTCCCCATCCAGGTAAAACGCAGTCCCAGCTCCAGTTCACGGTTGAACCAGCGACTCCCCAGGGTGGCGCTGGCGTTATGATTTGGTGGAATCATGTTATTGACGTAGCTGTTGGCGACGCCGTAATCGTTACAGCGTTCCGGGCGATAACTGCCGAAATGACAGACTTCGATATGGTCGTAATAGGTGAAGCCAAATTTTGTGAACAGCCAGTCGATGTCGTACTCACCACTGATTTCCGCACCATGTAACTCCAGGCTATCGATATTGCGACTGACGAAGGTGTTTTTACGCGCGTCTTTTTCCCACTGGTTGGGTGAGGTACGGGTCAGATAGTCGTTGGTGCGGTTACGAAAATAGGCCAGCTTCAGACGCAAGCGGTCGGCGTTCAGCAGCAGGTTATCGCGCATCACATTCAGGCCGATTTCCTTGTTATAGGTATGCTCGGGTTTCAGGCCGACATCCAGCGCGGGCTGGGTGGAAAAACCGGCTGAACTTTCGAACAGACTAGGCATACGTAAGGCTTCGGCGTACCTCAGATAGAGCTGTAGTCCCGGTGCAAACTGCCAGGACAGACTGGCCAGTGGCGCTGAGCCGGAGAAGTTATTGCTGTATTTCAGCGTACGGCAGGTATCTGTGCCGGGAATCAGCTGACAAAAGTCACTGCTGTCATCAACCCTGATTGGTTTATTGTCTTTAACATCGAAGCGCGTATGACGCAGACCAAACGATAGCGTCAGGTTATCCATAAGCTGCCAGTCGAGATTGATAAAGGCACTGTATTCGCGGCGTTCGCCATTACGGCCAAACTTATCCTGCCCTGGTGTTGGCTGGGTATCGATGTGCTCCCGCTGCCACGACAGACCATAGTGAAACGCCAGCTCCGACCAGCGGTTACGGTTGCTGATATCGCTGCCCCAACGCTGGTAGTCTTCAGTTTCTGCCAGGCCGTTGGTGAAAGTCTCGCTGTAACTGTGGTTGGTGCTTTCGGTATCCGTGTGCCACAGATTGGCTTCCAGATCGAGCCAGTCACTGTCTTGTGATTGCTGGTTATAACGCAGGGTGTAAGTGTCGGCGTTGACCTGACTTCCCGGTGTTTGTCGTACCTGGCCAAGCCACAACAACTGTGACGGCATCAGCTCGCCGTAGGTACTGTCGTAGTTCTGCCAGCCAAGCTTGAGGGTTTGGTAATCGCTCAGGTAGAACACCCCTTTCACCAGGCTGGAGGTGCTTTCGTAGTTGGTATTGGCGATCATTTCTTCGGCACGGAAGCGGCTGGCGCCTAGCAGCTCTGGAATCACTTCGGTGTAGAAGCCTTTAGCCACCTGATTGGACAAATCCAGCTTGGGTGCTGGTCCGTGTTTACCGGCGAAATAGTTACCCTGCTGGCGGCGGGCATAAGCCAGGATCAGGTCCATCTGATCGAAGCGTTTGGCCATTGCCAGACTGCCCGCCCAGCTGCGCATATCGAGCAGATCCGGACGACTGAAATTGTCCTGGGGGCCAAAGGCTTTGCGAATATCATAATCACCGCTGCACAGTGATTCGGTAACGCAATTGATTCGATACGACTGATCACCAGCATCGCTACGGGGGTTAAGACCGGATGGTGTGCCGGGATCGACGGCGCGGCTGGTGCTGTTGCCTATCACACTGGTTTTCAGACGGATGGCAAAATCGCCGTCATCGGTGATCAGATCACTGGCTTCCAGCGTGCGGATGTTAACCACCCCGCCGGTGGCACCGGTGCCCTGTGCCGACATCTCCGGACCCTTGTGGATATCAACGCCACCAATCAGATCCGGGTCGATGTAGGTGCGGCTGGCAACGCCGGCGTAACCTCGATACACAGTGGTTTCCTGGCGACTACCGTCCAGTAACACAGGCACCCGACCCTGGCCCTGCATGCCGCGGATATTGATGTCGAGGCCGCCCGAGTTACGGTTTTCTCCGATTAATACGCCACTCTCGCCCTGAAAAATATCGCCGACCGAGCTGCCGCGAAAACGCTGAATGTCTTTCTGGCTGATATAACTGGCTGAAGCCGGGGTCTGATACGGCTGATCAAGCGCCGCTGCCTCGGCTCCAGCCTGCACCTTTACCGCCGGTAAAACCGTCAGCTGGTCATCCTGCTGGCTATTGGCAATCACAACCGTGTGACCGGCGCTGATAAACCAGCTCAGGCCGGAACCCTTTAACAAACCATCCAGTGCCTGGCGCAAGCTGAGCTCACCGGCAATGGCTTGAGACTGTTTACCATTCAGCGCTTCGCTGTCGGCCGATACCTGATAGCCGCTCTGACGGGCAAATAAATCCAGCGCCATTGGTAACGGCTGGGCCGGAATATCAAAGCGGAAATTGCTCGCCAGGCTGGTGGCTGCACACAGGCAGGCAGTCAGCAACAGGGTGATGAATGTGAGATGACGTGGGCCGGTAAACGCACCTGTCATTGTTAATACCTCATAATAATTAATGCGAAGCATTCGCGTTATGAGGTATTAACGAGTAGCCCGGCGTTTTTTTTCGCCGTGTAGCAAAATTATTTGGCTAATCGGGCGAAATTTCGCAGAGCAAAGGGGTCAGGAGCGGGTAATGATGCGCAGATATGGACTGATGTGGATAACTTCTGCGCCGTATGGACGAACCAGTGCATCGAGCGCATCGTCGATGTGTTGTAGCTGATACGAGCCGGTAACGCGCTTATGTTTTAACTCGTCATGTTGCAGCACAATCAGCCCGGAGTAATAACGCTGTAATGACGCGATGACGTCGGCAACCGGGCGGTTATGCACAAACAGCCGCTGTTCGCGCCAGGGGGCCACCAGTTCACTGGCGAGCTGTTGTGTCTGCATCTCACCGCTGGCGTTGATATTCAGTAATTGACCGGGGCGAACCTGCTGTTGCTGCTCTCCCTGACTGACCGCGACCAGTCCGCTGGCAACACCGACGTAGGAGTGTTCGTTGCCTGCTTCAACGTCAAATTCGGTACCAAGAACTTTTACCTGCAGTTGGTTGGACGTCACCACAAATGGTCGTTGTGGGTTATGGCTGACCTGAAAATACGCCTGGCCCTTTAGCAGGGTAACGGCGCGCTGCTGTTGCTGGAAATTAACCGCCAGTGCACTGTCGGCGCCGAGGTAAACCTGACTGCCGTCTTCCAGTGTCACCTGCTGGGTTTCGCCTTTTCCGGTGATGGCATCGGCCTGCCAGTACAGTGCCAGCCATGGCCACATCACCACAACCAAACAGGCAGCAATTGCCGCTGGCAGCCAGCGTTGCGGCCTGATGGATAAGGTGTGTAATTCGCCGCGCTGGGGCTGAGTTTCTGGTTGTGGTAACTGCCCCATCAGCTTCCAGGCACGCAGAGTTTGTTGCCAGATTCGCTGGTGTTCATCCGATTGCTGTAACCAGCTGGCAAACGCTTCCTGCTGTTGCTCGCTGGCGTCACCATTAAGAATCAACAGCCAGTCTGAGGCTTGCTGGTGAATAGATTCCGCATCTGACGCTGATGGTTGGTTGCTGTGCTGTTCCATAATTAATTCAAGCGGGTCCGTTACGGTTAAAACGATTGGCCAGGTATTGTTGTTTCATTGTGTTCTGCCCGTGACTGCGTTGGCATCGGGGTTTTGATTGACGTCATGATGCTGGCTCATCAAGCGCCTGGCTGATTTTACTCAGAGCATTGCGGATCAGGCGGTGCACCGTTGCTGGCGATACCTCAAGGCGACGAGCGATTTCGGTCATACTGTGCCCGCCAAAACGATGCATTTCAATTGCCCGACGCTCGCCTTCCGGTAGGCGGCTGATGACATCGGCGATACGCTGCAGCTCATCGTGTTGCGAGGTCATATCTTCCGGGCTGGTGGCCGCCATTGGTTCCAGCCAGCTGACGCGATCGGCGTCCTGATGGCGGTCTTCCATGGCCGAACGGCGCACCAGATCAATCGCCAGATTGCGCACCGTACGATACAGATAGGCAATGGCATTCTGGGGTTTATGCTGCTCTTGAGGCAGAACTTTGAGATAGGCTTCCTGGACGATGTCTTCCGCTCTGGCACGACAGCCGGTAATGGGAGTCGCGTAATTCACCAGGGCATCCCGGTGACTGAGGTAGGTGTCCAGCTCTTGGTTATCGCGTTTCACAATACAACCAGATCCGCGCAGGAATAATAAAAAATCATGAGCAAATGATAATGAATATCATTTGTGAGTAAACCTGTTTTTATCTACAGATACAAAAGTCAGCAACTGGTAACAGTTTGTTCTGATCGCTGGTTTATCCGCATCGGTGGTAATTTCTGGTATTTTCAAATGATGGCTGGCATCGGGTTACAGCGGCACAACATTCGGAGTGCCAGGGTGAGCGGCTGTGTTATTCATTAATCTTTGTGATCTGAACTGAAACCGTATGGCTTTTACCTGGACGTTTATCGAAGTGTTTGCTGCAGCACTGTGGCTGATTTCACCGGTACTGATTTTTTTATCGGTGATTGTGTTGTTGTTGAGTCAGTTGGCTGGCCGCGTTGAAAACTGGAAAGCGTTTGACGCTTTTTATTGGGGCATCGTCACCGCGACCACCGTTGGTTATGGAGATATCCGGCCACTACAGCCGCTGTCGCGATTAATTTCTCTGGTCATCGCCATTGTTGGTTTAACCTTTACCGGCATCTGGGTGGCCATTGCCATCGAAGCAACCACCGCGGCATTTGAACTGCACACAGATCCCCAAGTCATCGAACAATTAAAACAAGAATTTGAGCCAGGCCGATGAGACGATTCATATTAATGTCATTACTGCTGAACAGTATGCATACCCAGGCTGAGCTGGAAGCCGGTATTGGTATTGGTTATGCGCATGTGCCGGATTATCTCGGCAGTGATGAAGCTGAAGATTACGTTTTACCTTTCCCGTATATCCGTTACCGCAGTGAAAAGCTGAACATCGACCGTAATGCCATTCAGGGGAATTTGTGGCACTCAGGAAACTGGTCGCTGGAGCTGAGTTTTGGTGGTGCCATCCGGGTGGAGAGTGATAAAAACAAAGCCCGCGAAGGCATGGACGATATCGACTTTATTGGCGAGGCTGGCCCGGCACTGCATTATTATTTTCGCGGTGATCGTAATAACGATAATGCGCTGTTTTTAATTTTGCCGCTGCGTTCGGCGGTGAGTACCGATTTCACATCGGCGGAATTTCGTGGAGCAACATTTAACCCTACGTTACGCTGGCGCCGCTCTTATATGATGGATCGGGTAGAGGTACGACCACAGCTCAGTGTGGAATTACGTTCAGCGACGGCGGCGTATCACGATTATTTTTATGGCGTGGAACAAAAATTTGCCACTCCACAGCGGCAACAATATTCAGCAGAAAAAGGATTTGGTGGTTATGGTGTCAGCTACAGTACAGCTTTGGTCTGGGATCATTATTTATTAGCCGGATTTATCCGTTATGTTGATGTGTCCGGTGCCAGCTTTGCTGACAGCCCACTGGTGCTACAGAACACTAATTTGTTTTTTGGAGTGGCTGCCGCGTATTTATTCTGACGTAATTCGAGTAGGGATGCATGAACGTAAACACGCAACAAAAGATATTGCTGGTCGAGGATGATATCAGTCTGTCGCGCATGATTGCTCATGCATTGAGAGATCAGGGATATCTGGTAGAGACTGCCAGTACCGGGTTACAAGGACTAAAAGCAGTACGCGAGCAACAACCCGATATCTTATTGCTTGATATGATGTTGCCACATTTCACCGGACTGGAATTGTTGTCAAAAGCATTGCCTGAGTATCAGGGGATTGTGCTGATGATGACAGCCAGTAGTCAGGAAAACCTGGAAGAAGTGGCATTTGAGATTGGTGTGCATGATTTTATTCAGAAGCCGGTTCGCCCACATATTCTGTTTGCCAAACTCAAAGCGCTGACCCGGTTGGTTCAGGGAGCGCAGCCAGAATCCGCAAATGGGAAACACCTTCAGGTGCAAAATCTTTTACTGGATAGCGATGCCAGACAGCTGTTGATGGATGACCAGCCGTTATCGCTAACCGATGCAGAATACGCCATTGCTGAATATTTTATGCGTAAACCAGGCCAGGTACTGCAGCGCAGTGATCTGGTGGCTGCGATTCGTGGTATCGAATATGACGGCCTTGATCGCGCCATTGATATGCGGATTTCGACTTTACGCAAAAAAATGAGCGATTTATCTCCACCGTATAAATACATTAAAACCATTCGTGGTCAGGGCTATATGTTGTCGCAATCATGAATTTTTTTGGACGGTTATTCTTATATTTCACGCTGGCACTGATGTTGGGTGTTTTATTAGCCGTTGTGGCATTTGATCAGCTGTATATCACTGCCGTTGCTGAAGAAGAGCTGATGCGTACTACGGGAATTTTACGTCTGGTGCAGGCCTTCCCGGTGGCGGAACGCGTCGCACAACTGGACAGTTGGCAGGGTCAATTTGGTTATCTGATGCAGATTGTCCCTGTACAGGAAACCTTACTCATTGACGATGTTCAGTTGTTGCTGATGGCCCAGGGTTATTGGGCTGACGTTGTCAGTGGTTGGGCTGCGGACGATGTGACGGTGTATTACTGGCTGTCAGATATGCAGCAGGCTTTGGTGCTGACCAAGCAGTATCAGACTCAGGCGACTCATCATATGTACAGCAATGGATTATTTTTTATGATGTTGCTGGTTCTTGCTTTATTTCTTGGTCGGTATGTTTATCAGCATAAGCGCCATATCGACCAGTTGCTGCAAACCTATTCAGCCTATGGCAACGGCGATTTTAATCAGAGAGCTGATGTATCGATGCCACAGCCGTACACTCAGCTAGCGTGTAATTTTAATCAGATGGCTGAACAGATTGCGTCTTTGCTTGATGAGCATAAGCTGATGGTAAATGGCGTTTCTCATGACTTAAAAAGCCCGTTAGCACGACTGCGTTTTGCGCTGGATATGACCCGTGGCTGTGACTCTGTTGCCGGGCTGCGACAATTTATCGAACAAATGGATAATGATCTGGATGATTTGTCGGATTTATTGGATGACTGGTTGCTGTATGCCCAGATTAACAGCAACGCGCTGCAACTGAACCAGAAGTCGTGTGAGCTGGAGTCATTGGTCAATAATATCCTCGCTAATCACAGCGGTGCTTACCCAACACTGAATGTTGTTTTTTCCAGCGACAAAGTGAGCGCCGATGTCGATAAAAAACTGTTTTCACGTGTGATTGAAAACCTGCTGGTAAACGCGTTTAAATTTGCACAATCTCAGGTCGTCATAGAGATTCGCAGTAATGCCGGCCGTTTCTCGCTGTCAGTCTGTGATGATGGCCCTGGTATTGGCGATGAAGATAAAGAGCGGGTTCTGCAGCCTTTTGTGCGACTGGATAAAAGCCGCACCACACAGGGGGGAGGTTTGGGTCTGGCGATTGTTAAAAACCTGACTGAGCGCCATCAACTGAAACTGAATATCTGTGACAGTGAAATGGGAGGAGCCTGCTTCATGATTTCCGGCTTATTACGTGCAAATGAGCGTGGCTCCGGTGAAACGACTAAAATCGATAATTAACAGCCAGACTGCTGTTGATGCTGTTTTTCCGATCAACTAACGGGCTTGCTGTGATGTTTTTGCCAAGCTGGGTAATACTGCTTTGCAGATATAATTTCCAGTGACGTGACATGGAGTAACGTAACTCCAGAGAAGCACCATAATTCGTTGTACTTTTTCCCTGATAAAAAGGCCGGTCGGAGCGAACTTCTGGTGTTCTGACACCGTAATAATAGTCGACCAGGTCATCACTCATCCGACTGATAAAAAGACTGGGCGTAATGCCGATTTTCGGGCCTTCCAGAGGAAAGGCGTAGAGCAGTGATAACTCGTTACCTTTATGGGTACTACTGATGTCATACAGCCATTCAACTCCGGTGAAACCAAAATCACCCAGATAATAATTGATGCTGAAACCGGCATCTAAACTCTCATTACGCTTTTCAATGCCAACGGTTTTATCGCTGGTCTTATCACTCAGGTTTTGTAAACGAAAAGCGGCGATGGTATCGACCCACAGATTACTGGTTATTGGCAGGTGGTATTCTGCCCGGATTGTGGTGACGGTCCAGCTGTCGCTGTTATAGCGTACCAATGGCAGCAAATAAGACTGTGTATCGCTGTTGATGTATTCACCTGATGAATTGGCGGCCACCGCTCCGACACTGAAATCACCCGCATGTAACAGGGTCGGGCATGTTATACACAGAAACATCATAACTATTCGACGGCAACTAATTGCGCATAGCCGATGTAATTTTTTTACCAGATTCATAACAGCGTCTCCTTAATTTAATGAACGACTCGGGTTATTGCAGGTTGATAAAAACCTGGGCTTTATCGCTGTCGAATTGAAAAGCGCTTTGTTCAAACGTTGGCGAATCGTTATTACTTAAATCAATACTACTAATTGCCAGCTTTTCAGTTGGAGCTCCAACAAAGTTCTCATCGAGGTCCTGATTATTATTTTCATCATGAAAAATAAATAATGCGTAATTGCCATGCTTCAGATCGTTAAAATGACAATAAGCTTTTTGTTGCTGAGGTGGCTGGCGGCAGGTGCGTAACGGCGGTTGTTGATTCGAAAACTGTTCTGCAGTTTCCAGCAGGCTGACATCTACGACACCATCGTCGCTGGCCGTTGCGTTTACAACGACAATCAGCTCGCCGAAAGTGCTGGCCTCCGATGTGTTGTTTTCGTTGGCATACAGCGAGTGTGATGACAGTAATAATCCTGCGGTGGCTACTATCGCGGCAGAAATCATCTTCATTCGTTTGTTCCTTTATTGCATTGAGTCGTTGTTTCACAGCATGGCTGCTGCGATGAATATTCAGTGTATGAAGAGGTTTGCCAGCCTTCAGTAAGCCTTTGTAAGAGCTCAGGGGTGAGGCGTATCTCTGCGGCTTGTTGCTGCATACACTGTTTGCCAGTGATGAGTTAACGCAGGAGTGCATTCACCATGTCGAAGTCGGTAAAAATCAGTCTGGTATTTTTTCTTAGTGGATTGTTCGCCATTCTGGTGTTGTTTGATACGCCTTACCGAAGCCGGGACATTAGCTTCCAACACCATGATTATTCGCTGGCGGGTTCGTTGTTACTGCCTGAAAATACAGCCGGGCCCTACCCTGCGGTGATTTTTGTTCATGGTGATGGCCCGTTGGGTCGCAGCAGCGCCGGTTATTACCAGCCCTATTTCGATGCTTTGACCGATGCTGGCTTTGCGGTGTTGTCGTGGGATAAGGCCGGTGTTGGAGAGTCGGGTGGTAACTGGCTGAAGCAAAGTATGTCTCAGCGCAGCACAGAGTTGCAGTCGGCCATTAGCTGGTTGCGCAAACAGCGGGATATTCAGGCCGAAAATATTGGTTTAATTGGCTTTTCTCAGGCGGGATGGGTATTGCCAGAGGTTCTCGCAGAAGACCAGACTCTGGCCTTTGCGGTATTTGTATCAACCGCGATTAACTGGTTACAACAAGGCGAGTATCAGACCCGACAACGGCTTAATTCTCTGGCGCTGTCACAACAGCAAATTCAGCAGGCACTGGACTATAACCGCAAGGGTGATGAGCGATTATTAGCGGGTATGAATTACCCGGAATATCGTCAATGGCGTCAGCTGAATGAGCCGGACTTTTATCAGGGCAGTGAAATGTCGGCAGCACGTTTTCACTTTGTCAGTCGTAATGTGACTGCTGATGCGCGTGAGTATTTACCTCGAATCAGCCAACCGGTACTGGCATTGTTTGGCGCATCGGATAGCGTTGTTGATGTACAGCAAAGTGCAGAGGTTTATGCACATCATCTCGGAGGTGTGTTTAAACACCGGGTTTATCCACAAGCAGATCACGGACTATTCCGCGATGAGATTTTTGCCGGTCAGGCCAAAGACACGCTCTGGTTTGCTTTAAAGATGAACTGGTTAGGAGGAGAAGGCCTGGCTGATGGCGTGATGACAGAGCTTGTTACCTGGTGTCAGCAGCATATCAAAGCAGACGCTACTCAAGCGATGGTAAACCCATGACACGTGAGCTCGTTTTCTTGCTTCGGCTAACGGCAGAAATTACAGGTATCTGTTTATTATTTTCGATCGCAAATGGACGGTTTGAGTTTGCCGCAACCAATTGGACAGCTGTTGCATTCTTCTGGATGATCTATGCAACCTCAGAAAGTTATTTTTTTATACGTTCTTCTGTTAGGAATTCAATAATCAGCCAGCTTATTACTGCCTTGTTAACGGTTCTGGTGGTCTGGCTGGTGGTGTCTGTGTTCCAGAGCTATCTCACGCTGTGGCAGGTTTTACTGGGCTTTATGCTATTGAATATTGCTGCTTTTAGCCTGGCGCATTTGCTGAAACTACACCGACCTGCCGCCCGTTTTAAGTTATTGTCCCGCTTTTTATCCGTCGCTGCAGAAGTGATATTAGTGTGGCAAGTCACAGCAACATTTCTTTATGGCTGGCGCAGCGAACGGGTTTGGTTATCGTCGTCAGAGTTTGTGCTTTTAAACTATTTTCTGGTTGCGGTGCTGTTGGTATTTACCCACCTGCGGCATTTCCCGGAAGGGCTGAAATCCTGGATTGTTATGAGACTGCAACAACACGTCACTGTTTTTAGTTGTGTTGCCATTGCTGCTGTGATTGCACCACTAATTCTGGTGAAAACATTATTCAGCGCTGAATTGTTTTATCTTGATGACATGAATAGCTGGGGGATACTGGCTGGCGTATATGCAACCTTACTGGCGCTTATATTTTCCTGCTTAGCCGCGTCAGTTAACACTAACGCGGCGGGAAGTTAGCAGTGGGTCACACCTGGAATTTATTCAGATTGGTGTGTAAGTCGATCAGGCGTTTAGCAATATTCTCGTTCGACTCCGAAGTCGCTTTCGCACCCTGGCTGGTTGTTTCGGCAATTTTGGCGATGGTGCTGAGGTTAACGCTGACTTCTTTCGATACTTCGGACTGTTGTGCCGCGGCGGTGGAAATCTGCTGATTAAAGTCGTTAATTTCGTTAACCGCATCGCGTGCTTCGGCAAAAATCTGACTGGTTTCCAGGCTATGATTCAGGCATTCGGTACTGATTTTATTACCTTTCTCCATGCTGTTAACGGCATTGTTAGCTTCCGTTTGCAGTCGCTGTACCAGGTTCTGAATGTCTTCGGTCGACGACTGGGTACGTTGTGCTAATGAGCGTACTTCGTCGGCAACCACCGCGAATCCACGGCCGGTTTCGCCGGCGCGGGCCGCTTCAATTGCCGCGTTTAACGCTAATAAATTGGTTTGCTCGGCAATTCCCTGAATCGATTCCAATACACTGCCGATGCTGTTGGTTTCAGTCACCAGCGATTGAATAACCTGAGATGCCTGTTGAATTTCCTGTGTCAGGTTTTCAATAACCCCCTGAGTTTCTGCTGCACTGTCACTCCCCAATGCAACCCGGTCACGAACACGGGCGGTAATTGCCGAGGCACTGGAAGTACTCTGTGCAACTTCTTCAATGGTGGTATTCATCTGATTAACCAGCGACGCAACCTGATCGGTTTCATCGCGTTGGCGTTCAACATTTGCCAGGGTGGTTTGCATCACCTGTAATGCGGTTTCCGAGGAGCGCCCAAGCTCATCGGCCTGGGTATTGGTGTTAATAATCATGTTGCGTAACACTTCAATAAAATGATTAAACGCCTTGGCAACTTCACCGGTTTCGTCATTGCTGCTGACGGTTAATTGCTGGCGCAGGTTGCCATCGCCCTGGGAAATTTCCTGCAGACGGTCACGCAGATTATTAATGGGTCGGACAATGGTTGCGCTGATGACAAATGGCAGTACGGCGCCAATCAACAATGCAATAACGGCAATGGTGCCAATCAGTTGTTGTCCTGCCTTTTCATCGGCTTCCGCTTTTAACGCTGACTTCAAGGTAAAGTCCTGAATGCGTTGCTGCATGGAAATCAGTTTTTTCTCCAGCTGATCCTCTGCTTCTTCAATGCGACTGATTTCTGAGCTAATGCTGGTAACACCGTTACTACGCGCCTGGGAAAGCAGATTATTAATATCAACGACTAAACGCTGATAAGCCCCTTCTGCTGACCTCAGGTCTTGTTGCAGGCTGCTGAATTCCCGGCGGGCGTTTTCATCGTGCAGCAATGGAATTGCGGTAGAAATAAACTGATCGGCATCGGTAATTTCGTCGGCAACCTTTTTCTGCAGCTTCTGTAATTTGCTGATGCTGCTATCGAGCTCGCTGCGATATTGGCTTTGTCCCTGTTCAATCAGCGAGGCTTTTAACAAACCTCGTTCAAATAAAATCGCCTGCTCCAGCTGGTGCTCGGTTAACGTGGTTAGTTTATTCGCCAGTGGAATATCTTCTTCTGCAATATCGATCAGCTCTTTACCGATTTTGCTCATCTGGCTGTAGGACACTGCCGCAGTAATCAGCAGCAACATCAGTTGTAAGAACCCCAGCAGGTAAATTTTGTGTGCGATTTTCAGGTTTTTCATAGGGTGGTTCCGCTGCTGCTGGAATTAAGTTGATGGGTCTGGCGAAAATAACTGAACAGGGACAGTGCGAAGTTATCTAATTGTTCACTGTCTCCGGCTGCTGGTTCCGTCAGCCAGTTGCTGTAGCCGTCGGGCAGAGTGACCGGAGCATCGGAAAAATAATGGAAGCCCATGCGCCAATCCGGGAAGTTTCTCTGTGTTAAAGGCTGTCGCGACAGAATGTGTATATGAGTGTGTCGTGAATCCTGCTTAATGGTATGCAGCAGAGCATCGACTTTGTCTTCTTCCCCTTCCAGGCACTGAATAAAAGTGCCAAAGCCGTCGTAGAGCAGTAGCCCGGTAATGTCTTGCAAGGTGTTGTTTTTTCGACAAGTGAACAGCAGCTGTTCAAGTTGCTGGTTGTCCAGACGTTCTGAAGACTTACTTACATACATCAACTCGATAACCATCAAAAGCCCTTATGCTTCGAAATACTGATTGATCAGTAGTGGCTGTTCACTAAGCCCGGAACTGGAGAATTGTGTATTAAAACCTAGTTGATACCTCGGGCTTTGCAACCATTTGGCTCGAGATAGGCCTGAATGGCAGGCGGATTGAGAGGGGCGCTGAAGTAAAGGAGGGGGAGAGAAGTTGCTCCGGTTAAGGTGAACCCTGTAACCGGAGGCTGAAGAAGATTCTTATGGGGTGATCAGGCAGCGGCTTGTGGACGACCAATGATGATCGAAATCACCAGAGCAGCGCCCAGTGCCCAGCAGTACACAACGGAATCAATCAGTTGCAGTGGCGACAGCTTGGCAATAGATGCCGCCAGTAACATCTGCGCGCCCCAGGGGATAATGCCCTGTACCACACAGGAGGTGATATCCATCAGGCTGGCACTGCGACGAGGGTCGACCTGGTAGCGGCTGGCAATGTCTTTCGCCAGGCCACCACTGATCAGAATGGCGATGGTATTGTTTGCGGTGCACAGGTTCGACAGCGCAACTGCCAGGCTGATGCTGGTTTCGCCACTGCGTTGTTGTTCGCCATCGTTGCTGTTGCGGCGGCTGAGTTTATCGATTTGTTGCGCCAGCCAGTCGAGGCCACCTGCTTGTTTCATCATATACGCCAGACCACCAATCAGCAGCGACAGAATCATAATCTCCTGCATACCGGTATATCCGGCGTAAATGTCTTTTGCCCACTGCGCGACGTGATAATCATCCACCAGTAATAAACCGGTGACACCTGCCAGCACAATGCCGCTGAACAACACCACCAGAACGTTCAGACCGGATACCGCCAGAATCAACACCAGCAGATACGGCAAGACTTTCAGCAGGCTGTGGTCTTCGAGGTCGTTGATCTGGACTTCACTGCCCTGCAGATACAACCAAACCATGGTCAGTACGGCTGCAGGCAAGGCGATTTTCAGATTCATACGGAATTTGTCAGCCATCGAACAGCCCTGAGTACGGGTTGCGGCAATGGTGGTATCGGAAATGATCGACAGGTTGTCACCAAACATGGCACCACCAATGACGGTACCAACGGTGAGTGCCAGCGACAGATCAGTGGCTTCAGTCAGACCCACGGCAATCGGCGCAACAGCGGCAATGGTCCCCATCGATGTGCCCATGGCGGTGGCCATAAAAGCGGTCATCAGGAATAAGCCCGGTAATACCAGTGATGGTGGAATAATACTCAGGCCGAGGCTGACCGTGGCATCAACACCACCGATAGCTTTAGCAACACTTGCGAAGCCACCGGCCAGCAGGAAAATCAGCAGCATGGTGATCAGGGTTGAATCGCTGCAACCTTTGATAAACTGCTCAACCCGTTGGTTGAGAGAGCCTCCGGCAAGTAATATCGCCAGCGCAATAGCAGGCAGAATGGCCACTGGTGCAGAGATTTCATAGAAGGCAAAACCAACGCCCTGAGCCTGGTAATACAGGCCGCTGCCGATAAACAGCGACAGGAATAACAGCATTGGCAGGAGTGCCAAAGGAGATAGTCTGGTCATAGCAGGCTCCGAAAAAAGCGCGCTATTCTAATGAAACCTGACCGTTTGGATAGTAATTTTTCGTTATGAGCTAATGCCGCTTTGGCTGGCGATCAAAATGAATAAACCGCCAGGAGAACAGCCATTAAAAAAGGGGCGCGAAGCCCCTTTCTTAGCTTGCGATGTTGCTGTTACTCAGCACCAGCCGCTTTTAAGATCTCAGCGTATTCAGCACCCTGAGCGTGACTGGAGATGGTTGCCAGCAGGCTCTCACCTTCCAGGCTTTTTGCGTTCAGGTTGTGGCCTTCAGCAACAAACAGGTTGATGTATTGTTGGAAAGTAGCCGGAACCATATGACGGTACGCACGGATGACTGCGGTGTAATCGGCTTCGGTGCCATCGTGGCTTTCTACGTCGATAAATGCACGCAGTTGTTCTTCAGTCCAATCACCGCCAAATACTTTTTCTTTATCTTTCTTTTGCATGTTTCTGCTCTGTTTCTAGTTTATAAAGCTCTGATCGCTGCAGCCTTAGCTGACTTTGCGGTACATAATATCCCAAACACCGTGTCCTTTACGCTCACCGCGTTTTTCAAACTTGGTGTACGGACGGTGATCCGGACGATCAACACACTGGCCTTTGCCTGCGATGTTTTCGTAACCTTCCGCCACGTCCATCACTTCCAGCATATGTTCGCTGTATGGCTCCCAGTCGGTGGCCATATGGAAGATACCACCCGGCTTTAAAATACGACGCAGGGTCTGGGCGAATTCGGCATTCACAATACGGCGCTTGTGATGCTTCTTCTTGTGCCACGGGTCCGGGAAAAATAATTGCACGGTGTCGATGCTGTTATCCGGTACCAGTTTTAATACTTCGATGGCGTCATCTTTGTAAGTACGTAAGTTAGTAACACCCGCTTCTTCAGCATGGTGCAGTAATGAACCGACACCTGGCAGGTGCACTTCAACACCAATAAAGTCTTTGTCTGGTGCCGCTTGTGCCATCTGCACCAGTGACTGACCCATGCCATAACCAATTTCGATGACGACGTGACTGTCGCGGCCAAATACCTGTTCAGGATCGATCGGCCCGTCTTCCAGCTCCATACCCATGTTTGGCCACTGGCGTTCGAGCGCACCTTCCTGGCCTTTGGTTAAACGACCGGCACGGATAACAAAGCTTTTAATACCACGGCGGTATTCTTTTTTGCCTTCTGGTTTACCTTCCTGGCTCAGGGCTGCTTCTTTTTCCGCAGAGGTGCTTTCTTCTTGTGGAAGATCGTTGTTCTGGTTTTCTTCAGTCACGGTAGTTCTCGGGTACAAGTGTCGAAAAAGGTCTCGAAATTTAATTCAATCAATGTTCTGGCTTGCTGGCATTTTAAACGCAGCAACAGCAATCAGGCCCCAGGCAATTAACCAGCTGACGCCACCAATCGGGGTAATCATCCCCAGCGGCCGGATGCCCGTCAGTGCCATCAGGTACAGGCTGCCACTGAATAACAGCAGACCTGCCAGCATCATGCTGGACGAGCGTTGCAACCAGATCTTTATATCGCTTTTCGGCGAAGCCATCAGTGCAATTGCCAGTGCTAACAGCACGACGCTGTGTACCAGATGATACTGCACGGCGGTTTGCCAGACGGTCAGCATCTTGGCCGATAACACATTCTTCAGGCCATGAGCGCCAAACGCGCCCAGAGCAACACCGCTAAAACCAGCGATGGCGGCAGAAATCAGAGTGGCTCGTGCTTGCATAAAGGGTGTTTCAACCGGGGAACACAGAAAGCCGCTGATTATACAGCAGTTATACAGCCTAGCCAGTCGGAAGCTGTTAGAATGCCGCAGCGAAAAACCGGATCAGACATAAGAGGCAGGCAGTGAAATACAAAGATCTGCGCGACTTTATCAAAATGCTGGAAAAACGCGGTGAGCTGAAACGCATCAGCTACCCGGTGGATACCTATCTGGAGATGACCGAAATCTCCGATCGGGTGCTGCGTGCCAAAGGCCCGGCATTATTGTTCGAAAATCCCAAAGGCCATGATATGCCGGTGCTGGCCAACCTGTTTGGTACGCCTGAGCGGGTGGCTATGGGCATGGGTGAAGAATCCGTCGAAGCATTACGCGAAGTGGGTAAGTTACTGGCCTTCCTGAAAGAGCCTGAGCCACCCAAAGGCATGAAAGACGCATGGGCTAAGCTGCCGATTTTCAAAAAGGTTCTGAGCATGGGACCAAAGGAAATCAAGAATGCACCCTGTCAGCAGATTGTGCTGGAAGGCGACGATGTCGATCTGAGCAAAATCCCGGTGCAACATTGCTGGCCTGGCGATGCCGCTCCGCTGGTGACCTGGCCGTTGGTTATCACCAAAGGCCCACACAAAGAACGTCATAACCTGGGTATTTATCGCCAGCAGGTAATTGGTAAAAACAAACTGATTATGCGTTGGTTAAGCCATCGTGGCGGTGCGTTAGATTTCCGCGAATGGCAGCAAGAGCGTCCGGGCGAACCTTTCCCGGTGACGGTTGCTCTGGGTGCCGATCCGGCAACCATTCTTGGCGCGGTAACTCCGGTACCGGATACCTTAAGTGAATACGCTTTTGCTGGTTTATTACGTGACAGTAAAACCGAGCTGGTGAAAAGTATCGGCAATGATCTGCTGGTGCCTGCTTCGGCGGAGATCGTACTGGAAGGTGTTCTTCTTCCCGGAGAAATGGCGCCGGAAGGTCCGTTTGGTGACCATACGGGTTATTACAACGAAGTGGATGAGTTTCCGGTATTTACCGTCGAACGAATCACTCATCGCAAAGATCCGATTTATCACAGCACCTATACCGGCCGTCCGCCGGATGAACCAGCGATTCTGGGTGTGGCATTAAACGAAGTGTTTGTGCCGATTCTGCAGAAGCAGTTCCCGGAAATTGTTGATTTCTATCTGCCGCCGGAAGGCTGTTCCTACCGTATGGCGGTGGTGAGCATGAAGAAGCAGTATCCGGGTCACGCCAAACGCGTGATGATGGGTGTCTGGTCGTTCCTGCGCCAGTTTATGTACACCAAGTTTGTGATTGTGGTGGACGACGATGTCGATACCCGCAACTGGGAAGATGTGATGTGGGCGATTACCACTCGTATGGACCCGGCGCGTGATACCACCATGATTGAGAATACGCCGATTGATTATCTCGACTTTGCTTCGCCGGTGTCTGGCCTGGGTTCCAAGATGGGGATGGATGCAACCAACAAGTGGCCGGGTGAAACTGACCGTGAGTGGGGTACGCCAATCGTGATGGATCAGGAAGTGAAAGATAAGGTGGATTCAATTTGGGATGAGCTTGGGCTTTAAGTTCATTCCGAAAGCCTGGTGCCAGATAGTTTTTTGAAAGCAGTCACATGGATGTGACGTTAGCATCTAGCTACAGGGATGTAGTACAGATGCGGCGGCTGAAAAACTATGTGGTAGTTGGCTTCCCTGATAAATGGATACCTGAAGCAGGTGTTATTTTTCTCCACCGGATCAGTGGGCCATCCATGGCCATTGATCCTACCGAAACATCCTGTTTCTGCTGCGAAAAGCAACACCAGCCTCAGGTATCACCAGATACCGAGTAAATTATGAAATCTCACAAAGTTACTTTCCAGCCAAACGGCGTCACCATTTTATGCCGCGAAGATGAAGCCATTGCGGATGCTGCGTTACGTCAGGGCGTCATCGTGCCGGTGAGCTGTGAAAACGGCATCTGCCATATTTGCCAGGGTGAACGAAAGTCGGGTGAGGTTGATTTTGGCAATTCCCTGGGACAGTCCATACTTGAGCAAGAGAATCAGGTATTATGCTGCGTCGCTAAACCCAAGACTGATATTGAGATAATTATGAATGATGTTTTTGCGCCCAATCACAAAGCGGAAGTGACCCTGGCTTGTCAGGTTCCGTCGGTGACTTTAATGGCCGACAACATCTACCGTGTTGAGCTGATGGCTCCGGCCGGTAAAAAGTTCGATTATTGGCCAGGCCAGTACCTGATGCTGCTGGTGGAAGACGAAAACGGTGAGCCACAACAGTTCCCGTATTCCATTGCCTCGGCACCTGGCGATATCACCGGCGGTGATAGCCGTCGTCTGGAATTGCATATCGCTGCCAACAGCCCAACTGCCGAAGCTGTGGTTAAGTTTTTACAGAATGCGGTGGTGGTTCGTGCGACTTTGCCGGGTGGCGATTGCCTGTTAAATCAGTCTTTCCTCGACGGACATAAAGACCAGCCGCTGTTAATGGTGGCCGCTGGTAGTGGTTTCTCACAGATGAAAGCCCTGATTGAAGGTGCTCTGGCATTAAACCCAAAACAGGAAATTCACCTGTACTGGTCAAACCGTGCGGCGATTGGTTTTTACCTCAGCGATCTGCCGCAGCAATGGGCACACGACTTCGAAAATTTCCATTATCACCCGATCATTGAACAACACGCGGATGACTGGAATGGCCGTGCAGGCTGGATTTATCAGGTCATCCATGAAGATTTTGATGATTTGAGCCAGGTGCAGATGTTTGCCTGTGGTTCTCCGAATATGGTGTACGGCACACTCGATCAATTGGAAAAACTTGGGTTAACTCAGGCCAATATGCATTCCGATGTATTTGCCTATGCGCCCCGTCCTGAGTAACTGATCAATTCTTAAGCCCGCGCTCTGCGGGCTTTTTTATACCTTCCTTTTCTCCCGCTTATTTTTTCGGTTTCTGATTTCTGCGACTAAAGGCTAGAAGTCAGCTGATCTTCTGATACGCCAAGATAGTGTGTTCACTCCGTCAGTCTGCAGTCGTCGGGGTCTGGTTCGGATGGCGTCGAGCATCCGCAACGAAAACAATCTTGAATGCACAACAAAAACAATAATGGCGGTGGTCGTGTGATGAGTTGTACCGAGGGCGATATGAGTTGGCAGGGGATAAAACAATGGTTACTGGTAACGCTACTGAGCTCCGTTACCGCGTATGAAGCGATGGCTGCAGACCCGATTAAACTGGGGCTGAATTATCCATCCACCGGACGTTATAAAGAGCAGGGTCTGATGCAGGCACGGGGTGCTCTGATGGCGGTGGATGAAATTAATAAAGACGGTGGTGTTCTGGGTCGGCCGTTAGATCTGCTGCTGGCCAACTCCGCCTCAAAGCCCGCTAAGGCCGTCGCCAACGTGAATAAACTGGCTGATCAGGGGGCGGCGATGTTGTTTGGTGGTGCTTCCAGTGCCGTCGCTATTGCTGCGGGTAAAGAAGCGGCAAAACGCGACCTGATTTATTTCGGCACTCTGACTTATGCCAATGGCACCACGGGTGTCGAAGGCCAGAAATATATGTTCCGCGAAAGTTACAACGCCTGGATGGCATCCAAAGCGCTGGGGCAATATCTCAGCGACGAGTTAAAAGATAAGAAGCTGTTTTATATCACCGCTGATTACAGCTGGGGTTGGTCGACAGAAGAAAGCCTGCGTACGTTTACCAATACCACCGACCTGAAGCAGCACGAAGGTGTGACGGTGCGTTTCCCTCGTCCTCGTGAATCCGATTTCACTGCCGCTCTGGAAGCAGCTGAAGCATCTGGCGCTGATGTATTAATGCTGATTCAGTTTGGTGACGATATGGCGCGGGCTTTACGGCTGGCGCATCGCAAAGGTCTGAAAGATAAAATGACCATTATTGTTCCCAACCTGACGTTGGGCATGGCAAAAGCCGCAGGCTCTGGAATTATGGAGGGCGTTATTGGTGCGGTGCCGTGGAGCTGGCAGGTGCCGTATAAATACGATTATGCCGAAGGGAAAAAATTCGTCGAAGCTTTTGTAGAAAAATACGACGCGTATCCGTCCAGTGCAGCAGCATCGGCTTACAGCATTGTGTATCAGTTTAAAGATGCGGTTGAACGGACGCGTTCGTTAAACACCAAAAAGCTTATCCGTACGCTGGAAAATTATTCTTATACCGGTGTGAAAGATCAGCAAACCTGGCGTAACTTCGACCATCAGAATGTTCAGAGCGTTTATGTGGTGCGCAGCAAACCCCGTAACGACATTCTGAAAAGCAACTTACATGAAGACTTTTTTGAAGTACTGATGAAACTACCGGCGGATGAAGCAGCCAGAACTCAGAAAGAGTGGCTGGCGGTACGTAAAAAAGCCGGTAAACCTCTGACTCTGCAATAGAACTTGCTGCTGTCGTACAGAAAATAAAAAACGCCGTTATGACCTCACCTTAACGGCATTTCCATAACGGCGTTTTTATTTGTCTGGCGCTTTTATTTATCAGACGGCGGTATTAACGCCCCAATGCCAGCTGGAAATGTTCACAAGCCAGCGTTTCTTCACCCTCAGCCATTAACACTTTACCCATAGCGGCATGCAGCTCCGGCATCCCCTTAATTTTCAGGCCGGTTTTCAGATATTCACGGGCTTTTTCCAGATCATGCTGACGCAGTGCCAGACGACCCAGTGCCAGCAATAACATTGGATCATTCGGACGCTCAGTCAGTTGCTGTTCGGCAAACAATAACTGCTTATCGGTATCGCCGTGTAAGCGGCCATACAGGCACACTAATTCATCGTGCCAGACGCTCGACATCGCGGTACGTAATTCCTGTTCGGCCAGCTTTTCCTCGCCCTGCTCTAACAGCAATTCGACATAACGTTTGACGATTGGCAGAGACACGCGGGAATTACGTGGCATATCGTGGAAGGTCGATTTTAATTCCTGCACGCTGCGGATACCGTGTGCTTTTACTGCACGATCCAGCAACTGCAGCTGAACACGTTCTTCCAGCTCTTTTAACTTATCGGCCGGAATTTTCGACGCTTTTTTAACGGTTGGCAGTAAGTCGTTCAGGGCCACCCAGTCTTCCAGATCCTGGTAGGTTTTTACCAGTAACTTCAGCACATAAGCGTGTTTTGGGTTTTGCTGACGCAGACGTAATAGCACCGCCAGTGCCTGCTCGTTCTGGCCACGCGATTGTAATAACTGCACCTGAGTAATACCCACCGCCAGCTCCGAACCTTTAGTGCTCTGGCTGGCTGCTTTTAATAGCTCGTCGGTTGCATCAGTTTTACCCTGCTCATAAGCGGCACGGGCAGCTGCCAGATAGTTAATCAACGGGGTGTCTGACGCTTCAGCGGAAGTACGTAGCTGACGTTCTGCACGACGCCACTGGCCCTGCGCTAATGCCAGGAAGCCACGAGTGGTCTGGCGACGAGCGCGAACGCTGCGACGCTGGCGACGCCATTCGTTAAAGCGCCAGTCGCTGCCCAATACCAGCAGACTGGAACGAATCAGTAAATACACAGCAGCCGACGCTGCGGCCAGAATCAGCAGGAAAAACCAGAGGCTGGTTTCTAAGGTGTAAACATCCCAGCTCAACAACACATAGCCGGAATCGATGTTAATCACAGTGCCGATTAATAAACCAACGGTGAGGGTGATTAATAAAAACAGCAACCAGATTCTCATGCTGCGTTCTCCTCAGCAGCGTTGGAAACGACAGTGCCGCGACGTTGCTGTTCAACCAGTTTACGCAGCTGAATCAGAGACTCGCTGATATCCGGAACCGCCGGGTTAACATCCCAGTTTTGCAGTTCGGTTAATGCCGCGCGGGCAGCACGAGTACGTTCGTCTTCGATCACCAGATACTGGTCCAGCCAGTTAGATACACGCTTCAGGCTGCTCTGATACAGTTCGGCCTGTTCGCGCAATAACGCAACCTGGGCTTGCTCCAGCATCAGGTTCATATTCTGTTGCAGGTAGTACTGCTGGTCTGGCGTCAGTGGTGCCGCAATCGGCGCATCGCGTTCAGTAATACGTACCATACGGCTGATGCTGTCGCTGATGTTGTTCCACAGCTGCCAATACCATTCCTGTTTATCCAGCGTTTCCACCGGCTGTTCGGTGACTGGATCCAGGATCAGTTTCTCCGGCATCCAAGGCAGGCTGGTGACTTGTTCCTGCATCGCTTGCAGGCGGGCAATGGCACCCACATTGTCGATCGCAGGCACAGCACGCAGCGCTAATAATTCACGGGCAATTTCACTGCGTACCATATTCATACGCGGGTTGCGGGTTTCCAGCAGCACGTTATCCGCAGCGGTTAGCATGCTGATTGCACCGTCCCAGTCGCGTTCCAGTTGCAAGCGCTGATTGGCCAGGCGCAACAGGTATTCGGCTTCCGCTAATAACCAGTCCTGGCGCTCGGCACCGGGCAGTTTGCCTAAACGATCGGTATTGTGTGCCACCTGCTCCTGCAGGCTATTGGCTGACTTGGTCAGGCTTTGCGCCTGTTGCAGCAGGTCCTGTTCACGCTGACCCAGAGCATCGGCTTTGGCTTGTGCCTGAGCCAGACGGTCGCGTAACACCGCCACTTCACCGCTGGTCTTCTGCTGTTGTTGCCAGCCGAGGAAACCGGCATATCCGGCAACGGCGAACAGGCCCAGCATCAGTACCAGGTTGATCCAGGATAATGGGTGTGGTCCGCTGCGCTGAGGTTTTTCGGCTTTCGCTAGTTTGGCTTTAGCGCTTACCTTCGGCTGATTGGTTTCTGGCGTGGAGTTCGGGTTATCGATAGGTGTATCGTTGCTCACGCTGGTTTTCCTTTAAACAGATCGTTAGTCAGAATCGTGTGTGCGGATTTGTCTTCACTGACCAACCCAGTTCCGCAGCTGGGCCAGTACATCCTGATCACGGGCGCTGGTGGCAACCAACACCTGTTTATAACCTTTGTTTTTTGCTTTTTCTGCCACCCGTTCACTGGGTACCAGAATGGCCGAAACCTGCCCGGCCAGATTGTCTACCTGCTGCTCAACAATATCCAGTGCCTGACCGCTGCTGAGCAGTAACAACGGCTGATGCTGCAGCGCTTGTTGCCATTGTTGCGATGAATAGCCGATCTGGCGGCGTTCATATAATTCGGCATAATCCACCTGGGCACCGCGCTGACGCAGTTCAGTTGCCAGCGTTTCACGGCCACCAATGCCGCGCCAGATGAGGATTTTCTGATCCTCAACCTGCTGCAGTTTATCCAGCTGCAACAAGCCTTCGCTGTCAAAACGCTGTTCCGGCATATACACCGGGTGTAACTCACGTTTCAGTTCATCGGCAGTGGTGGGTCCAACACCGTACCAGTCAACGTATACCGGTGGCTGTGGCCAATACTTATCGAGCCATTGCAGACCAATTTCTGCGGCATTTTTGCTGATGGCAATCACTGCCTGGTAGTGATCGATATCGAGCATGCGCTGACGTAAAACCGAACTCTCGTCGTCGCTGACCGGCACAATATCGATCAGCGGCTGGTGGATGATATCCAGCGTTGCATCAAGGGCTTTGATACCGGCAATCAACTCATCCGCCTGGCCTGCCGGACGGGTCACAATAATGCGTTTGCTCACGTCCGTCTGAGTCACAGGTTACTTAACCTCGTGACCGTACACTTCTTCCAGAATCTTACCGGCGCCCTGTTGCAACAGATGTTCTGCGGCAGCAATACCAATGGCTTCGGCATCAGCTTTGTTGCCGTTTTTATCGGTAGTCAGCATTTGCTTACCATCGACGCTGCCAACCAGGCCACGCAGGTTCAGTTGCTCACCATCCAGCTCCGCATATGCAGCAATTGGCACCTGGCAGCCACCCTGAAGGCGTTTGTTCAGCGCGCGTTCGGCAATCACACAGGCCGCCGTTTCAGCATGGGCGAGGGGTTTTATCAGATTGTGGATAGCTTCGTCATTGGCTCGCCATTCAATGCCCAGGGCACCCTGGCCACCTGCCGGAAGCGATTGTTCGGCGGGAATAAAGCTGGCGATACGATCGTCCATTTCCATACGCAGCAGACCGGCAGCAGCCAGGATGATGGCATCAAATTCACCAGCGTCCAGTTTGCCTAAACGGGTCTGTACGTTGCCACGCAGGCTTTTGATTTGCAGGTCCGGACGCAATTGCTGAACCTGACACTGACGACGCAGGCTGGAAGTACCCACAACCGCTCCTTGTGGCAGTTCATCGAGCGACTTATAGGTGTTCGAAACAAAGGCATCGTGTGGGTTTTCACGTTCGCAGATAACACCCAGCTCGAGGCCTTCAGGGAACTCCATAGGGACATCTTTCATTGAATGCACCGCGATATCGGCATCACCGGCAAGCATGGCAACTTCGAGCTCTTTGACGAACAGGCCTTTACCGCCGATTTTCGCCAGTGGCGTATCGAGGATTTTATCGCCTTTGGTGGTGAAGGTGATCAGCTCAACTTCCAGGCCTTCGTGCATGGCTTCCAGGCGGGCTTTGATATGTTCCGCCTGCCACATGGCCAGAGGACTTTTACGGGTGGCAATACGTAATGTTGTTGGGGCAGACATACACTTCCTTCACTCGGTAATACGGCCCTGAGCCGAGTATCTCAGAGCCGCCATTCAAAAAATTACCGGGCATGATACCAGTGCTGGCCTGGGATCAGAAATGATGTGGGTCGTTTTGTCGGTGATCAGAGTTCGCCGGGAGTTAAGAAGGAGATATCCAGCTCCCTTGGGTAACCGTTTGGCTGAAAACCTTTGGACGGGTTATCCAGAAATAAGATAGGTCTCTGTGTTGCCCTGTCAGTTTCGTGCCGGACAAACTTCAGTTGCTTACGCTGTACCAGGCTGAACAGTGGCAGACATTTGCTCAGGTCTGATACATCAACGGCGACGCCAGGTTGCCAGTTTGTCAGATCACAAATTTTGGCTTTATTCCGTGCATCAGCAAACTTCTGAGTATGCACAGAGGAGAATGACTGGGTATAGATAACCTCGAAGGTATTCACTTCGTCATTGCCGATCGTTGCAGGGCCATTCAGTTGATATTGGCCAATATAAGTGTCGCGTGTATGCAGGGTAGTACAGCTGCTGTCGCCGTATTCAAGGGCGACGACTGTGATGCTTTTATCGCCGAAAGTAATCTGTTGGCGTTTGGCGATATTCCCCTGGACCGAAGTACAGTCTTGTGACCAGGTGCCCTTAATCTGAGCAACAACGGCAGGGTCGTTATTATCCCCGTAACCTTCCGGAATGGTTGGAATATCCGATGGTATTTTTTTGTCGTCGCTACCACAAGCGGTGAGCAAAGTTGCCAGAAGTAATGCGGTGACGGTTTTATTATTGGTGTTAAACATGATGATACCCGTACAAACTCTGCTGAGATTGTACGGAAAATCAATCGACGATGTTATCTATATTGTGTCAAGGAATTTGCAGCGCTAAAAATAACATCGTTCTATTTGTTATTTACGGACCAGTGTACTGTTCTGCTCCAATACTAATGGATAACCGTCGGCCCCTTTTTCTTGATCATCATCACCCAGGAATAAGCTATTACCTTCTACTTTGAAGATATCCTTGCTTTGTTGAGGTAGGAAATCAAATGCTGCACAAGTTGTGACATCTTTTAGCTCATGCTTCTTCCAGTCCGTATAACCGCAGAGCTTTACCGCATTCGCATTAGTAGCTTCCGACTCCGAAGGTGGTGTCACTTCTTTTTTCGACAATCTGATTTCAATTTGCTGTGCTTTCTCGCCATTAGATAAAGTGATCTCGTTATGAATAAAATAGTTGCCGCTTACACGAACTATTTCGTCCAAAACAGTGCAATTAGAATCTGTGTACGAAGTGTTGGTGATCGCGACGTTGCCGCTATTGAATTCGAGTAAAATTTTCTCTGAAGTATTTCCAGTTCTTTCACAAGACTGCTTATCCTGCCAGGTTCCCTCGATAGGACTGCTATCTTTGTTATCGCTACCGCAGCCTGCCAGTAAAATTGAGCTGGTTACAGTTGTTAAAAGTAAACTTAACTTTGTCATTCCGGATCTCTCTTCCATGTCCATGTTAGTGCGGGCGCATCCTGTCAGAAAAGAGCGTTATTTTCAATTTACATTATAATTAATGGCAACTTTAATGGTGTCATTAATACAAAAAAGCCCAAACCTGTCATACAGGTTTGGGCTTTTTTGTTGCGCTGTGATCAGCGAATGTTTACTCCACCGTCACCGATTTTGCCAGGTTACGTGGCTGGTCTACGTCGGTGCCTTTAATCACGGCAACGTGGTAGCTCAGTAACTGCAATGGCAGGGTATACAAAATCGGCGCAACAATATCGTCGCAGTGTGGCACGGCCATTACCTGCATATTGCTTTCGGGGCGAATGTCGGCGGCTTCGTCAGCAAATACGTAGAGCTCACCACCACGGGCACGTACTTCTTCGATATTTGATTTCAGCTTTTCCACCAGATCGTTGTGTGGCGCGACCACTACGATTGGCATTTCGGCGTCGATCAGTGCCAGCGGGCCGTGCTTCAGCTCTCCGGCGGCGTAGGCTTCTGCGTGAATATACGAAATCTCTTTCAGCTTTAGCGCTCCTTCCATGGCGATTGGGTATTGATCGCCACGACCAAGGAACAGTGCGTGATTCTTCTCTGCGAACTGTTCCGCCAGCTTTTCAATATCGGCATTCATTTGCAGCGATTTATCGATCAGACCTGGCAGGCGTTTCAGGGCATCGGCGATGCGTTTTTCGCCGTCGACATCCAGACCACGGCCACGACCAAGCGCTACAGTTAAAAGCAACAGGCCAACCAGCTGAGTGGTGAACGCCTTAGTGGAGGCCACACCAATTTCAGCACCGGCACGGGTCATCAGTGCCATATCGGATTCACGCACCAGTGACGAGCCAGGCACGTTGCAGATGGTCAGGGACTTAGCGAAACCTAATTCTTTTGCCAGGCGCAAGGCGGCAAGGGTGTCAGCGGTTTCACCACTTTGGGAGATGGTTACCAGTAACGAATTCGGACGAACGACGGATTTGCGATAACGGAACTCAGAAGCAATTTCGATGTTACAGGCAACACCCGCCAGCTCTTCGATCCAGTAACGTGCTGTCATGCCTGCATGATAAGAAGTGCCACAAGCAATAATCTGAACCTGTTCGATATCGCTCAGATCGCCGAGAGCATCGAGGTTTAACTGGTCACCAACTAAACGGCCTTCCAGTGTGTTGGCAATGGCCTGCGGCTGTTCGTAAATTTCCTTCATCATGTAATGACGGAATTCACCTTTGTCACCGGCATCGTGTTCAACGTTGCTTTCTTTCGCTTCACGTTCAACCGGCTGGTTTTCCAGATCGTAAACCTGTACCTCGTTGCGGGTAATTTCAGCGACATCACCTTCTTCCAGGAAGGCAAAACGGCGGGTTACCGGCAGCAGTGCTAACTGGTCGGAAGCAACAAAATGTTCGCCAATACCATAGCCAATCACCAGCGGTGAACCGGAACGGGCAACAATCATGCGCTCCGGATCTTTGCGATTGATCACGACCATGCCATAGGCACCTTCCAGCAAGGTTCGGGTCGCCATAACGGCTTCACGCAGAGAGGCCGCACTTTTTAATTCGCGCTCTACCAGGTGGGCAATCACTTCGGTGTCGGTTTGTGAGGTAAACACATAACCCTGGGCTTTTAATTCATCACGCAGGGTTTCGTGGTTTTCGATAATACCGTTATGCACCACGGCAATATCGCCGGACACGTGTGGATGAGCGTTGGCTTCAGACGGTTCGCCGTGGGTTGCCCAGCGTGTATGGGCGATACCGGTACCACCTGGCAGTGGCTGTTCGGCAACGGCATCAGCCAGAGCCTGAACCTTGCCTAAGCGTCGCAGACGCCCCAGCTGTTCCTGGCCGTCGATAACGGCAACACCGGCAGAGTCATAACCGCGGTATTCCAGGCGCTTCAGGCCTTCTAATAAAATCTGAACTACATCCCTTTGCGCAACCGCGCCAACAATGCCACACATGTGTTTTGCTCCGTTTATTAATTCTGTTCAGGCGTTGTACAGATAACCTGCACGCCCTGATCTTCTAAAAGTTGTTGATGCTCGTCGGTTAAACGCTCATCGGTAATTAATTTGTCGACCTGCGCCCAAGGCAGCTCCAGATTAGGAATGCGCCGGTTTACCTTCTCGGCTTCCGCCAACACAATCACTTCCCGCGCTGACTGCGCCATCACCCGGCTTAAGCCTAGTAATTCATTAAAGGTGGTGGTGCCACGCTCCAGATCGATACCATCACAACCAATAAACAGCTGATCGAAGTCGTAAGACTGCAGTACCTGCTCGGCGATCTGCCCCTGAAAAGACTCGGAATGAGCATCCCAGGTGCCGCCGGTCATTAACAGCGTAGGCTCGTTTTCCAGTTCGCGCACGGCATTGGCGACAATCAGAGAATTGGTCATCACCACCAGGCCCTGTTTGCGATTCAGACGCGGGATCATGGCGGCGGTGGTTGTGCCGAAATCGATAATAATGCGGTTATGGTCGCGAATGCAGGCAGCGGCTGCAGCGGCAATCGACTGTTTGCGTTGTGAGGTTTCCGGCTGTTGCTGATGCTGGTCTTCTGGCATCAGTTCCTGCGGCAATGGAATGGCACCACCGTAGCGACGTAGCAGCATGCCGCTTTTTTCCAATGTTGCCAGATCTTTTCGAATCGTAACTTCTGATGTTTCGAAATCACGCGCCAGCGATTCAACCTGAACCTCTCCCAGTTCCTGCAGGCGCTGAAGTATGCCTTGGCGGCGTTGCACTGTGTTTCGTTTTGGCATGATGATGCGTTTTAAAGGAGTAAGTTTCGAATCGAAAGTTTTGTCGAGCGACTTTATCAAAACGAAAGCAGAAGGCAACTTTTTAGCAGGAAAGTAGGATGTAAATCACACATTCCGGAGGGTTTCGCTTTTGTAGTCAGCAAAACCAACCGGAACAGGCCGATGAAGGGGGGTTGTTTCTTAGCTCACAACACAACGATTGCGGCCTTCGGCTTTAGCCTGATAAAGCGCTTTATCAGCTCGTTCAAACACGGTTTCACCATCTTCCAGTGTCTGAAATTCGCTGATACCAAACGACATGGTGATGGGCACACGTTCTTTGCGGAAGTTAAACGGGCTGGCTTCAACTTTGGTGCGCAGCTTTTCGGTAGCCGCCAGAGCTTCCTGAGCATTGGTTTCCGGCATCAGAATGATAAATTCCTCGCCGCCATAGCGGCCAATAAAGTCGACGTCGCGTAACGATTTACGCATGGCTTTGGCCAGCAGCTGTAAAACTTTATCCCCGGCAAGGTGTCCGTAGTTATCGTTGATGCGTTTGAAGAAATCAACGTCGGCCACCACCATGGTGAGCGGACCGCCGTAACGCGCTTTGCGATTCAGTTCTTCCTCCAGACGCTGCTGGTAAGCATCACGATTGGGTAAGCCGGTTAAGCCATCGTGGGTGGCGCGGCGTTTGTGCTCTTCGATGATCTGACGTGCCTGGCTGGCTTCCTGCTCCATCTCATTCAGTCGTGCCTGTAGCATCTCCAGCTTTTCTGCCAGACGTTGCTCGCGACCACGTTCTTCGGTCTGGTATTTCTCCATAGCCCGGACGATCAGAGTCAGGTGTTCGCTGACGCTGGAGCCCAGCTCTCCCAGATCACCGGAGCCGGTAACCACTGAACGGATATCGGCGATCTGATCCCGCACCAGGGTATCGAGATCTTTACGGGCCTGTTCGCGTTCGGCCTGCCCGGCGGTGGCGTCATTCACCAGTACCTGAATTGCCTGCAAACGCTGATCGAGATTCTGTAAGAAACGCTCAAATTCCTGCTGGCCACTGCCGAGGCAATCGATCAGGAACTCCGCAGTGTCCTCCAGTAACGGCACCAGTTCATACCAGTTCAGGCCCTTGCCCAGGCGGGTTTGCAGGCCGGTAGCAATACCCGCTAGGCGATCGGGAATCACCAGTTGTGACAACAGATTGATCAGGGTATCGGATACTTCCTGAGCGATATGCGAAAAGCCGGGTTCTTTACCCTGGTGCTCTTCAGATTCCTCCAGGCTGACATCGCTTTCGTCTTCAAATTCTTCCGAGTTTGGTTTGAACCAGCGTTGCCACCATTTGGTTTTCTGCTCTTCGTAGCCTTCCAGGGTCGCCAGTTCACCAACGATCTGAATCCAGCTCTGCAGCTGAGCGGTGTAACCCGACCAGCTTTGTAATTCGGTCGTGGCTTGCTTCCGCACTTGTTTGATGCGTTTCAGCAAAGGGCGCGGTAGTGGACACAGCAGCAGCTTGGCCGCGGCATCGCCGAGCTGGCCTAACAAGACTTCCGCCTGGGCGGTGTTCTGGGCTTCAAAACGCTGAACCGCTCGTTCGAGCTCATCCATCGCTTTGTTCATGCCGCTGTTATTGTTATCTGCTCCGGGTTTGATGGCTTCACGCAGGGTCGCCAGCGGTGTATCAACACTGCCAGCCTGGCCTTCCGCCAGTAACGACACCATAACCAGGCCGCGGCGATATTGGTCGAGATCCTGAGCGCTGGAGCGTTTCAGTTTTTCGTGTTCATCGATCAGGTTGAGATATTTATCGCGCCAACGACGGGCAGAGTCGGAGCCTGCTCCCTGAGCCATACTGCATCACCATGGAAAGAAAGTTGCCCGCTAAGTATAGAAGAGCTTTATCAAAATGCGTTGTTGATAAAGGCGTTAAATGGCCTGAGGAAGCAGAATCTCGGCCGCAACCGGCAGGTGGTCTGACTGTGGATGATCGATCACCGCAATGCGTGATAATTCGATACTGTCGCTGACCAGAATATGATCCAGTCCACGCTGAGGCTGCCAGCTGGGAAAGGTCTTCAGTTCGCTGTCGACCGGGTGCAGATTCAGGCGTTTCAGCGGGCTCTGACGCAGCAGGATTTCCGCCTCCTGATTCAGGTCACCCATAATCACCAGATGTCTGGCATCGGCAACGGCTTCAACCAGGTAGTCGAGTTGGCTGAACTGGGTATTTTTGCCTAACGCCAGATGTGTCACCGCAATAACCAGTGAGTCTGGCCCTGTGCCATAACGCAGCAGCATCATGCCACGTCCAGGCAATAAACCGGGCAGTGCGTGGCGTTCAATTTTTTCCGCCGGGTAACGCGACAGCACACCGTTGCTGTGTTGTGCCAGCTTGCCCAGGTTGCGATTAACCTGCTGATACCAGTGAGGGAATTGTGCTTGTTGTGCCAGCGCTTCAACCTGGTTCTGATGTTGGCTACGCCAGCTACCACCGTCCGCTTCCTGTAATGCCACCACGTCAAATGGCTGCACCAGCCTGGCAATGGCACTCAGCGCTTGCTGTCGTTGTTTGTTAGGCAGCAGATGTTGCCAGCTTTTTAACAGATAGTGATGGAAGCCTGCGGTCTGAATACCGACCTGCATATTAAAGGAGAGAAGTCGCAGGCTGTTGGCGGCTTTGGGAGCCGCCACGAAGTCCTGCAACGATGAGTAGAAACTCACAGATTATTTGGCTTTCAGCGCCTGACGTTCTTTCTCAATCAGGTAGTCCGCTACGTCGACCATTTTTTCCTGGCCACCGGCAGAGCTGGCAGAAATCACGTATTTGCCCTGTACGATCAGTGCAGGAACACCGCTGATTTTGAACGCACGGATACGTTGGTCGCCTTGCTTCATACGGCTTTTAACGGTGAATGACTCGTACGCTTTGTCGAAGTCTTTGGCTGCGATGCCGGCTTTTTCTACTAAGAAATCACGCTGATCATCACGATCCAGCAGGCGCTGCTTGTCGATGTGGATTGCACGGAAGATAGCGTCATGAACTTTTGGCAGCACACCCAGTACGTCTGCCACGTAGTACAGCTGAGCATGCACAACCCAGGCACGGCCAAACATTGCTGGTACACCTTCGAACACGACGTCAGCTGGCAGCTTGGCTTTCCAAGGCTTCAGCGTGCTTTCCAGGTGGAAGCAATGTGGGCAGCCATACCAGAAGGCTTCTTCAACATGGACTTTGCCATCAGCCAACACAGGAACCGGCTGGTCCAGTACGGTGTAATGTTTACCTGCTTCATATGCCGCAGCTTGTGCCAGTGAAGCTGTAACCATCAGGGTGGCAGCCAGCATCCATTTCTTCACCTGAGAAAACATGGGTTACTCCAGTTGTTCGTAATTGTTGATTTTTGTTAGCTGCATTCTTGCATAAAAGCCGCACAGGCGCCCACTGCATTGAGTGAAAAGCTCTGTAAAGCGCTGCAACAGGGTGTTTTCTTTGATCGACGACTATTACCTGGCGCGCAGGAAACGTCCCCGGGCTTTTTCCGGATCGACCGCAACGGCTGACTGGCCATCCCAGACCTGCTGTCCGGCAACAAAAACCTGGCGGACAACGCCGTCAGAACGATTCACCATCTGATCATGATTAAAGATCTCACGGTGAATGGTGGTACGGCTGCTGTTGGAGTCCCATTGTTGCAGCTGTGCCGGGTCGATCAGTATCAGATCTGCCTGGGCGCCTGGTTCAAGTGTGCCAACGTCGAGTCCGAAAAACTCTGCAGGCTCACGGGTCAGGCGTTTCACCATTTTGGCAACCACTTCCACACCTTGTTGTTGTGCCAGCTGTAACGACGCCAGATTGGCATCGAAGAACGACAAGTTAGTGAGGTGGGCGCCAGAGTCGTTAAAGCCCGGCAGGGTATTGCGGCTCAGCAGTAATTCCAGCACTTTGCTCGGGCGGGTGTTCGCCACATCTGCCCAATAGCGGAACCCTTTGTCGTAATGACGCATCAGCTCAAGCATAAAATCGGCTTCATCATTCACCTGGCTGAAGCGCTGGAATTCCTGAGCTTCGAGTTCGGAACGGCAATGTTGTGACTGACCGCGCTGGAACAGCTGCAAACGCAGCATTACCTGATGCAGGCTTTCGCCTTCCCATTCGTGAATCGGGGCGCCATCAAAAATCAGCCGCTTAAGATCGCGAATCACCATGTTATCTGGAAAGCCCAGTCTGGTTTTCAGGTGTGCCAGGTTCCAGCCTTTGCGACCGTGAAACCAGTCGCGGCGGAAATCTTTGATAAATGCCGGGTCATTTAACAGTGCTTTACGGCCCTCAACATCATCGTATTCCTTGGCGATCAGGCGGCAGGTGGAGTCGAGCTCTTCGAAGATCGGCGAAACAATGCCATCGGACCAGATACGGAAGTTGGTTCCCAATGCCTGAAAATGAATTCGGCCATCAAGCAGACGACTGTTGAGTAAGTTCGCCAAACGCAGAAATACGTTAATCACTTTGGGCGCCAGCACGAATTCGACGGCCGATAAGGCAGAGGTCTTCAGGCGTTTGCCAAACAACCGGCCACTGGTCAGAAAGAAATAACCGATCGCTTTTAAGCGGTTATCGAGAATCGGGGTGGTTTGCCATACCCGGTCGTATTTCCTTAACACGGCGGTCAGGCGTTTTAACTCTTTGAAGTTGGCGAACTGGGTCGGGATTCGTTTGTCGGTGTTGGGCTCATTCGCCATGTAGTGAAATGGCAGGCCGTCGGTGCTGAGGCCGAGGTAGCCTTGCTGCATGGCCTGATCAAGCAAGGTTTCCATCTGTTGCAGTTCCTGCTCGTTGGGCTCGCGTTGCAGGCTGGCCTGCAGTCCCATAACTTCAACACGCAGCATAGAGTGAGGAATAAAGGCCGCGATATTGGCTCCAAGGCTGAGCCCATCGAAGTGGTCGGCATAATCCTTGGTGTTATCCCAATGGATATTGTTACTGGCGGCGCGTAATACCGACTTCGGCATATTTTCGACCCGGGTGAAACAATCCACAATGGGTTCCTGGTCGTTTTTACTCTGAGTGCCAAAGGCAGTCCCCAGACTGCAATTGCCGATCAGCACTGTGGTGGTACCGTGGCGAACCACTTCACTGAGTGCCGGATCCAGTTCTACTTCGAGGTCGAGGTGGGTGTGGATATCGAGTAACCCGGGCATTAGCCACAGGCCCTGGGCATCAACCACGCTGGCAGCTTCTGAGGTCGGGAGGTTTACGCCGATGGCAGCAATTTTGCCAGCAGCGATGGCGATATCCTGAGGTTTTGGTGTGGCGCCTGTGCCATCAAACATCAGGGCATTGGTTATTAGCAGGTCCCAGCTTTTACCGGACATCAGCATCACTCTTCATTAATTATTATTGATAGCCGGTTAGTGTATCTGTCTGATGGTGGTGGAAAGTATCCGTGGGTGGCAAAAAAGTTGGCCAAAACGATCATTGGCTGATTTCAAAAGGAATGTTCAGGGCGAATTGCGGGCACAAAAAAAGCGGCCGTAGCCGCTTTTTTGATTCAGGATGCGATATTAACGCAGACCCTGAATGTATGAAGATACTGCTTCGATCTCAGTTGCGTGCATACGCTCAGCAATAGAACGCATTACGCGAGTATCGCCATCGTTAGTACGCTGGCTCATGCTGAACTTGTTCAGCTGAGCTTTGGTGTAAGCATCGTGCTGACCCGCTAAACGAGGGAAACCAGCTGCTTCGACACCACCACCGGCAGGACCGTGACATGCCAGACAAGCCGGGATGCCTTTCTCTTCAACACCTGCCATGTAGATGCGCTTGCCTTTTTCTACCAGAGCTTCGTTTGCACCGCCGCCAGTTGGCACCTGTGCAGCAAAGTAAGCAGAAATATCAGCGATATCTTCATCGCTCAGACCCGCTACAAAAGCAGTCATTTCAGGAACCTGACGAGCACCGTCGCGAATGTCTTTGATCTGTTTGACCAGGTAACGCTCGCCCTGACCCGCAATTTTCGGGAAGGTAGGCGCTAGGCTGTTGCCGTCAGCACCGTGACAGGCAGCACAAGTAGCAGATTTTGCTTTACCAGCGTCTACGTCACCGGCATGTGCAGCAGACATCAGTCCGGCAGAAACGATCAGGCTAATCAACAGGTTTTTCATCATCAGGTCCAGGTTGTAAGTGAATTCGTGTTATTGCTTTGGTGCAGCCATATGGTTAATCAGCTGCTTGTACTGGTCTGGGGTACAGTCCATGCACAAGCCACGTGGAGGCATAGCACCTTTACCATTCGTAACGCTGGCGACCATTTTGTCCATTCCTGTTGCGATACGCGGTTCCCAGGCAGCTTTATCGAAAGCTTTCGGAGCCCCGGCAACACCCATGGCGTGGCACGCTGCACAAGCTTGCTTGTACTTAGCGTCTACATCGAATGCGTTAACGTTTGCGCTCATTGCCACTACTGCGGCAGCCATCACAGCCAGTTTTTTCATCGTGAGTCTCTCTCTTTTTGCTTGCTTTAAAACAGCTTAGCCTCGAACTCACCACCCTGTGATAGAATGAGTGCGTCATTCAAAGGCGCTGCATTATATAACATTAATTTCCAGACGGTCATTACGTTTACCCCATGTTAGATAAAGAATCATTGACCTATACCAATACTCACTTCGTTAAGAGCGCGGCAAAACTGAGCCAATGCCCTACCGATGTGTTGCGCGAGGTCGCATTTGCGGGTCGTTCTAATGCTGGAAAATCCAGTGCCCTGAACACCCTGACGCAAAACAAAAAACTGGCGCGCACCAGTAAAACTCCGGGCCGTACTCAGCTAATTAACTACTTCCAGCTGGGCGAAACACCACTGTGTCTGGTGGATTTGCCGGGATATGGCTTCGCCAAGGTGCCGGTTGCCAAGAAAAACGAATGGCAAAAAGAGCTGGGTAACTACCTGGAGAAACGTGATCCGCTGGTGGGCCTGGTATTGCTGATGGATATTCGCCATCCGCTGAAAGAATTCGACAACTCCATGCTGGATTGGGCCCGTGAGAAGCAAATGCCTGTGCATATCTTGCTCACCAAGGCCGACAAGCTGAAGCGTGGTCCGGCGCAGAATACTCTGCTGCAGGTGAAGAAAGCGGTGAAGGATCTGGGTGATCTGGTGACTATTCAGACTTTCTCGTCACATAACGGCGAAGGCCTGAAGATTCTGCAGAAGCGTTTGAACAGCTGGTTACTGCCACCGGAAGAGGAAGCCGCGGAAGATCTGTCAGTGGGAGTACCTGGCCCGGAATAAGCGCTCTAGGTGAAGACACTTAGATCGAAATCTACCGAAAAGGGCCAATCTCGTGATTGGCCCTTTTTTTATGCTCGTGAACTATTGGAAGTTTCTTGCTGATTGCAAAAAACAATGAAGTTTTTTATCGGATCAGCCCAAAGCCGGAATCAGTGTCTATAGTGAAAGTATTCCCGTTGGGAACAGAGTGGTGGGATGCCATTCACTTCTCCATAGGTAGTTCTTTTTCTTCGGTACTTCCCCAATGATCCGAAGTTGACCCAAGCGTTTGCCCCCAATGGCGCTTGGGTCTTTTTTTGCCCGCTTACTTTTAACCCAAGCGCCAGAGCAAACGGCGTTTGCCGCAACATCCACTGGACCGCTCGGATCTTTTTTGCTCTCTATGTCTCTTTTAGCTTCAACTAAGGCATTAATGCCAATATTTATTCACTGCTTTGCGTCCGATACTAAATAAAAAATAGTCATGTCGGAGTGATCAAATGTCCAAGCTGGTAAACCCAAAAGATCTCGAGTTTCTGCTGTATCAGGTGTTTAACGCAGAGCAACTGACGGAGCTTGAGCGCTTTCAAGATCACGATCGCACCACTTTTGACGGCATCTTGAAAACCTCTGAGCAAATTGCCGAGAACTATTTTCTACCGCATAACGCCAAAGCCGATGAACACGAACCTCAGTTTGATGGTGAAAAAGTCACGACCATCCCGGAAGTGAAAGAGGCCTGGAAGCATTTTGCTGAATCCGGACTTATGTCGGCGCGTCACAGTTTTACTGATGGTGGAATGCAGTTGCCATCGCTGATTCACGCTGCGTGTAACGCCTATTTTATGGCAGCTAACCCGTCGACTGCAGGCTATCCGTTTTTAACCAGCGCGGCTGCGAATGTGATTCATGCTTTTGGTAGTGAACAACAAAAAGCAACGTTTTTACAACCGATGTTTGATGGTCGTTTCTCCGGCACCATGGCATTAACTGAGCCGGATGTTGGTTCATCGCTGGGTGATCTGACCACCAAAGCCATTCCTCAGGATGATGGCAGTTATCGTATTAAAGGTCAGAAGATGTATATCTCCGGTGGTGACCAGGACATCACTGAAAATATCGTGCATTTAGTACTGGCACGAATTGAAGGAGCTCCAACCGGAGTAAAAGGTATTTCGCTGTTTATTGTGCCGAAGTTTTTAACTAACCCGGACGGCTCACTGGCGGAGCGTAACGACGTCAAACTGGCTGGCCTGCTTCATAAGATGGGTTATCGCGGCACTACCTCTACCGTTTTGAACTTTGGTGAGCAGGATAACTGCCACGGCTATTTAATTGGCGAAGCCAATAAAGGCCTGTCGTATATGTTTAAGATGATGAACGAAGCGCGTATTGGTGTCGGTTTAGGTGGCGCCATGATCGGCTATCGTGGTTATCTCGAATCGCTTGATTACGCCCGTAATCGTCCACAAGGCCGCAGAGCTACCAATCGTGATCCAAACAGCAAGCCAATTAATATTGTTGAACACACCGATGTAAAACGTATGTTGCTGGCACAAAAAAGTTATGTCGAAGGCGCCTTGGCGTTGTGTTTATTTGCTTCTCGTCTGGTGGACGAAATGGAAGGCGAAGCCGATGAAAACAAAGCACAAGACAGCGCAATTCTGCTCGATTTATTAACGCCAATCGTTAAATCTTTCCCATCGTATTACGGCCCGCGTGCGAACGACCTGGCGATTCAGGTATTGGCGGGTGCTGGTTATACCCGTGAATACCCGGTGGAGCAGTGTTACCGCGATAACCGCTTAAATCCGATTCATGAAGGTACTCATGGCATTCAGTCATTGGATTTATTAGGCCGGAAATTGTGGCAACACAATGGTAAAGGCCAACAACTATTAATGGCCCGGGTACAGGCAACACTGAAATCAGCTCAACAAAAACGAGCGTTAAAACCGTTGGCAGATTTGTATCAGAAACATCTGAATACACTGATGCAAACCGTGATGACGTTAGGTCAGTCGTTACAAAAAGGTGAGGTGGAATTATCCCTGGCGAATTCGGCTGTTTTCCTCGACCTGATGAGCAAAATGGTGATTGGCTGGTTGTGGTTAGAAATGGCCGATAAAGCGATTGAGACATTTGGCGATTCAGAAACTGCCGAAGACCAGCAATTCCTCGCCGGTAAATTACAGGCGGCGCAATATTTTATTCGCTGGGAATTAGCGGAAATTGATCATCAGGCGAAATTGTTAACCTCGTTCGATACAACCTGTCTGGATATGCAGGCAGATTGGTTCTGATTATTGATTAGTATTAGGGGAGCAGAGTGATGCCTGAAGACAATAAATTATTAATCGATATCAGCGAGCATATCGTTACCATTACCTTTAATCGTCCGGAAAAACTGAACGCACTGGATCCGGATTCTTATCATCTGTTAGCGCAGACCCTGTACAAGCTGCAACATGATAATGAATTACGGGTTGCCGTTATTCAGGCAAATGGCAAACACTTTACTGCTGGTTTAGAGCTGGATAAATGGGCGCCTATTTTTGCGGCAGGAAAAATGCCGGAGCTGGCGGAAAATGAAATCGACCCATATGGTTTACAGGGCGAGCGTTTAACTAAGCCGGTGATTATTGCTACCCAGGGGATTTGTTATACCTCGGGACTGGAGCTGTTATTAAACACCGATATTCGTATCGCCACAGCCGATGCGCGTTACGCTCAGTTGGAAGTGCAACGAGGTATTTACCCCTGTGGTGGTGGCACTATTCGTTTACCGGAGGCTATTGGCTGGGGGAATGCCCAACGTTATCTGTTAACCGGTGATGAATTCTCCGCAGAGCAGGCGTTGCAGTGGGGATTAATTCAGGAAATTGTTGATGTGGATAAGTTACATCAGCGTGCCCGTGAGTTGGCGACCAAAATAGCTAAAGCGGCACCGTTAGGCGTTCAGGCTGCACTGAAATCTTCTAAAGTGTCACGGTATCAGGATCAGCAAACGGCCATTGCCGACGTGTTTAAGGACATGCCTGCGGTGATGACCAGTGAAGATGCCAAAGAAGGTGTAGCGTCATTTCTGGAACGACGTGAGGCGGTGTTTAAGGGGCGATAACTGCTCTTTATTCCTCAACAACTTATTCCGCAACAATTTACTCCGCAACAATGCCTGAAGCACTCATAACGGTCTGCTTCAGGCTTTGTAGCCTGGCCAACTCCTTTTCAGAGTCTTGCTCAAACTTTTCCACAGGTAACCCATCTGAAGAAATTTGCTGCAATACGTAAATTTTCAGTTGCTTGATGCTTTCTATCTGACGGTCAATATTACGAATCAGTAGTTGAAGATCTTCCGCGGTCATCGGGTTTCTTTCACCAGTCTCCGGATCGTGGCTCAACATGAAAGCTTGCGGAAATAACTCAGGCTCTGGTAACGAAGGAATTTCAGACTCCGCTGCAGCATTTAAGGCTTCCTGGTATGCGACTTTATCCGGGTCAAAACCGTAGTGAAGAACTCTCTCCTGCCATTCTTCATTCCTTATTGCAGCAGGACTATCGAAACTGCCGATGTCTGCCGCTTTAATATCGTCTGATATCTTCAGGCGCTGATCTGATGTTTTGCTGGAGTAATCTACTTCGGTAATAACAACCTGAGTGTCAGGCAATAATTCATGCCATGGCAGAATATTCAGCATTAAACCGGTAGCGGCAAAAATCAGTAGTAGTATTAAAGTGTTTTTCATGAGGCCAGAACTACAAGTTAATAAAGCACTAAAGAGGCTTGCGCCCCTTTAATGAATTAACAATCCATTAGATATTTATGGGTTGCCCCAATGCCATTGCTGATTTGAACCGCCATGTTTCTGCCATAACACAACCGGTGCATCATTTGCGCTACCAGTGGCATCCAGTACCGGACCCTGGCTACCGCGAGGCTGCAGTGCACCATTTACAAAGTCCCACTTCTGGTTGGTGCTCCAGTCATAACAAGTCCACATATGAACGTATTCGCCGTTGGCATCGCTGAATTTTCCACGATGATCCAGGCACATGGATGGGTTGGCTTTATTTCTCAGCAAGCCGGTCATTGGGTCGTAATTCCATTTCTGCCAGTCAACACCGGCACAGTTGTAGATAAATACGGAGTCACGCTCTTCCACAGTACTGCCGGAAATATCCAGACATTTATCGGATCTTTGGTCGCGTAATTCGCGGTATTGCTTTGGCAGCTTCCACTCCACTTTATCCGTTGGGTGGATTATTACGTCCGTGCCGGAGAAAGTCAGATAGTAATTGCAGCGACTGTCGCCCACCTCGCAACCCCAACGGGTGCGGATGTAATAAGTGTCTGCTTTGCCAGCGACCGGTTCGAATAACCAGGGAACCATTTCTGCATCGGCTGCATTAATCACGACATCGGTGCTGCTGTCAGAATAAGTCAGCCAATCATCACAACGATTATCGCTGTCGCAATTCCATTTATTCCTCAGAAAAAAGACACTGCCGCTGTTGTCTGCCGGTAACATTTCCCATTGTGTCAGGTCGCCACCAATACGTGCATCACTGCCGCCAAATTCCAGGTATTGATTGCAACGACTATCACCAGAATCACAGCCATAAGTGCTCTGAATTGGCGTTTGATAACCCGATTGAGTCAGTGGTTTATAGCCACTGAATTGTTTGCTTACGTTCATAAAATTCACGGTATCCCAGGCCGGGTCACAATCAAA
Source organism: Bacterioplanoides sp. (assembly GCF_965219715.1). Taxonomy (GTDB): domain Bacteria; phylum Pseudomonadota; class Gammaproteobacteria; order Pseudomonadales; family Oceanobacteraceae; genus Bacterioplanoides. The sequence continues at coordinate 2,880,115 of NZ_OZ244785.1, read as the reverse complement.
CTTGGCGTTACGCTCATTGCCGGATTTACCAGCATCCCATTGCAAGCCACAGTTATTAGCTGCAGTGGTAATAATAGCTTTGTCCAGCTGACCCGGAGATAACGCACTGCGGCTGGTAATAATCATATCGTCGGTGGCAGGATCACAATCGAATTTGGCATTACGCTCACCACCATCGGTATCTCCGCCAGCCCATTGCAGACCACAGCCGCCATTAAGGGTGTAGATTTTTACTCTGGATTGATAATTCCCTTGGCTGTTCAGTGTTGGCTTTGTCAGTATCTGCATTGTCATTGGATCACCGTTGGAGGCGCAGTCCCATTTCGCATTACGTTCGCCATCATCCAGGCTGCCGTTCCATTCCAGGCGACACTGTTCACCATCGTTATCCGTGGTGTTTAATTTAAAGCTGTATTGATCTCCAACTTCCATGGTTGCCAGATCGGCATCCGTTGGTGCTGCCGCGTTGGCTTTAAAGTTTACGCTTGCCCAAATTGGTACATGATCCGATAAGGTATTTTTATCGCGGCATTCAGAACCACAAACACCGGCACCGGATGTTGAACCACCTTTAACAAAAATAAAGTCCAGTAATAGCGTCCAGTCGTTATCGGCTAATCCAGCCTCAGATGTAATTCGCGTATGGGTTGGTAAGTGATCGTGTGCGTCTTTATAACCACGCTCAAAAATTGGATTCAGCGAAATGTCATGCAGGCCCAGCGGATCCGCAAAAATATGGCCAATGGCGTTTAAATCGCCACCAACAATTTTGGTGAAACGTTTGGCTTCAGCGTGAGCAATGATTTCAGCATGTTGCCCCTTGCGTGCTTTATCCCCTGCAATGCCAAAAGGTGATGCCGTATGTGTTGAAAATACATGAACAATATCGTCCCCCACTTTCAGATCGGCAACAACGTATGAACGGCCACTGCTGGTTTCTGAAGTGCCTGACAGGTCGCCGTGCTGAGTTTTAAAACGAATTTTTTCAACATTGCCTAATGGGTAACGTGAAACAATGGCATTACCGGTTTGGCAAGAGCGGGCGGAATCTTCATTACCGTTAATATAATAAGCATTAAAGGCTTTGGCGTATTCACGTGCTACATCCGCACCACAGCTTGAACCACGAACGGTTTCACTTAATAAAATAACATCCGGCCCCTGAACTCCGAATTTGTTTTTCAGCCAGTTAATCTGATTTTGTATTCGCTCTGGGCCTGCCCGTAATACGTTGTAAGAAACAACTGTCAGAGAATCTTTTGCAGCAGGTGGAGCCGAGGCAAACTTATCCCCTTCAACACATGGGCTGCTGCCGTTACAGAGCGGAGTATTCTGATCCGTGCCTGTGCCCCAGTTGAATTCCGTAAATTGATATGGGCCTTCGTGATTCAGACGAATTGTATTGTTGATTAATCGCTCGCCCGGGAAGTCAGCCATAACCATACCGGCACGTGCACCACCATTAAGGAAACCGGATGTCACCATGTGGTCGGCGGTTAAGGTATTGGTACCTTCAAATGAAATGGTGCAGATTCCTATAAAACAACTGGTGCGTGGAAAGTCCGGATATTTGTTTTTCCAGCCCGGAGTTGTGAATCCAGTCGAAAGCCGTGCGGAATTTGTACTGTTAGTAAAGTGACCGCTGGCAACAAAATACGGGAAAGAACCACCGGCACCACTGAGGTAGTTCATATAGATGGTGTTTTTGTCACCGTTACGGGATTTATTCAGATGGTTTTTAACTGATGTCCATTTATCGTACAGATCCCAGTTGGTGGTGAATTTATATTCATCCTGAATATCCAGATTACCGTAAGGAATACCATAATCGGCACCACCGAACTCCTGCAGAATAACAAACTTACCGCGAACCTCATTCAGGGTCGGGTTGTCACTACTGCCGGTATAACGTTTGCTACCGTTAGCCGCCAGATATTCATCCAGAGTTTCGCTGTAACTGCGGCTATTACCTTCAGCGGTATGTTCTGAGCGCAAGCGGAATAAAACGGTTTCACTTGGATTAGCTGTCAGGAAAGCATCGATGTCTTTTAACACATCATCGAAATAAGTGTCCTGGGCAATAATGCCGTGATGCATACGGAACTTATTATTGATATGGCGTGTGCGCATATCAAACACACGGATTCCGGACTCAAGTTGCTGACTCAGCGTCATGGTTTGGTTCTGCCAGATCACTCCACTCTTGATTGACATCGTATCGTGGGTGCCAGGAATGGATAACTCGCTGATGCGTTTATTACCATCGACAAACTTCATCCATGATGGATTCGAAGCAACAGCCTTTGCTTCGTGAGCATAAGCTCCATCGGTATGAGCGGTCGTGGCAGGAGAAAATGAAACCGCTGCACCAAGCAGTGCAGTCGACAAAAGCATTTTTTTGTTCATTGTTATTCTCTTTGCTATCGATCAATGATGCTTGTTTAAGCAGGTATTGTGAGAGTTAACATTGAAACAACCGACGCCCAGATGGGTAATCCCTGCAGAGATCGTAGCGATTCCCTTGCAGCTCAGTCATGCGACTTGGCTCATTTATTCCTGAATTGTGCCGGAGTCATACCGCTGGTATTTTTAAATGCCCGGAAAAAAGCAGAAGGTTTACTGTAGCCCAGATAATAAGAGATTTCGTTGATGGATAAGGTTTTGTTACGCAACATCTGTTTTGCCATTTCTGTTTTCAGCTCCAGTGATAATTTGTTGTAGCTGGTACCGGAATCACTCAAACGTCGCTTCAGTGTGCTGGCGCTGAAATTAAATGTTTTGGCTACCTGCTCCAGCGTCAGAGTCTGGGGCAATGTTTTTTTAATCAGAGTCTGAATCTCATCTTCCAGCTGACTTTTATCGCGTTTGATGCCTAATTGCTCCATAAACAGCGACAGTGAGTTGGAATCGGCGGTGTAGATTTCCTGGGCAAAAATTGCTGGGGAGCCAGTGATATAGGTTTCTTTTTGGTTAAAGCGAACCGGGCAACCTAACACTCGTTGATATTCTGCTTCTTTGCCGCGGGCAGAAAATGGAAAAGATACTTCGCTGAATAGTGGCTGATTGCGGAAATTAAAATTGGTCAGATGGTGATAATGGGATTTCCAGCCTGCGGTAGTGAATTCAATCCAGGGACGAATCTGCTGAATATCGTCTTTGCAATCCAGCGTCATTTTAATCAGGCCATCGATAAAACTCAGAGAAAAATGAACACTGTCGTTGCCATAACCATGGTTGTTGGAGGATAACACCAGATACAAGGCATCTTTGATGGTGGCGCAGTTACACATGGCGTACCCGAGTAGTCCCATGTTCGACGGATGTAGCCATTCACCGATATGCAAACCCAAGAGGTCATCACCGGTTAATTCCATGGCCAGCTGATAAGCCTGGTAGAAACTGTCTTTCTGGCAGTTCTCAATATGTGAGCCAAGTTGCTCTGCAGCCACTCCGGCACTTTGTAATACCTTGTCGCCGATATGTTCCATATCGTGTTGTTTCAGGTAGTTATACAGAGGTTTAAAAGCGAGGGTGTTGACGTACATGATTAAGTCAATCTGTAGAATATACGGTCATTTTAGTTTAGAGGGTTTCAAACTAAAGTGCGTAAAAATGACATATAAGGGACGAAAGGCGACATCTATTAGGCTGTGTCATTGGGTTGAGTCGCAACCAGGCTGAATGGCCTTCAACAGGTTTATAAACCGGAAAAAAGGTGGCTTATTTTATTAACTTAACCACCTGATCATTTACCTTCATTAGCAGCTAGTAAAGGCCATTTTTTATATGCTAGTTTACATCACAGGCTTAGGTGACCAGCGCGGTTCATAAGCGTTGGTCGATTGAATAACCGCTCCGGGGGTTGCTTGCTTGGTATTAAAACGTGCGATACCTGCTTTGCGATTCTCGTCACCCACTTCGAATAAAATAAAGTTACCGTCAGGGGAGAGAGTTCCTCCTGACACTTCACCATCGATACCGGATACATTCAGTTGTGTTGTGCCTTTCTCTCCAATAGTGTGACAAGCCATACGAAGGAAACACATCATCTTACCATCGAACGACCAGATTGGCATATCCTGATTTTCCAGTACTAGTTTTTGTTCGCTGCCATCGGCACGAATGGTATATGCGTGTGTATAAGAAACGTCATCTTCGTCGTAACGCCAGGTTTTGGTGTACGCCAGAACGGGGTCCCCACCGTCGTTTGGCATTTGTGGGTTCCAGTTGAGTTCTTCATACCAGAATTTCTCCGCCGCTGGCGAGCTGACCAGCTTTCGTAAATCTTCTAATTTCAGTTGTTTACCGCTGCTCCAGATTGGCTCAGCCGTCGACATCTCGATAATATAAAGATCAGTGTGGAATTGAGTCAGGTTGTTATTGTTGCCATTAATGTTGGAATTGCCACTCATGATGGATAGCGCAAGGTACTGGCCGTCGGGTGAAACGCCGAGCGAGCGGACATCTTTACCGAAGTTCGTCAGCTTGGTTAATTTTTTCGTACGCACGTTGACCCGGAACGCCTCCCATGCGCTTCCTGTAGACCCCTTAGCACTGGCAAAGTAAACGTACTGTGCTGTAGGTCCCCAGGCAACATAACCTGAGATCGGGCTACCATCTGCCAATAACTCTCGATTACTTCCATCAGGGTTCATCATGTAAATGTTTTGCAGATCACCAAAGGCAATTTTGTGTCCGGCATGAGCACTGTTGGCGTCGCTCAGAATAGTAGCGGGGGTTTGAGCATTGTTATCGCCACCAGAATCTTTGACGTTACTTGTAATCTTGAAGTCTTTAGCAGTGTAATCGCCATCAGGAAGTTTACTTGGCAGCGCATACTGGGCATCCGTCAGAATCTTGTAGGCTGCGGTATCAGTGGTGCGTACCAGCTCTTTGGTATTTAATTTCCACTCTTCCTGAATATCTTCCTTACGCCCTTCAAACGCTTGGCCACCCAAAATGGAGGTTAATGCCCAATAGGTGTATTCCGTGACCATGCAGTCATAGTTGCAGGTTTTATCGTTATAGGTATACCAAGCGCCGTCTGGATAAGATTCAGGTACTTTTGTGAATTTTCCACCTCGTGCGATATCCATGGCATCTGCGAGTGCAGAGCCTGAGCTCTCACCAAAAACACTGGGGTATACCTTTGAAAAACCTACATGGGTGATCAGGTGCAATACTTCTTCAAGTGAACCATCAAACTCACCGCTGGCGGCTCCATTGAGGTGCGTTTCACTTGCCTGGAGATCCTGAATGTTGTCACCCATTGCACTTTGCGGCAGAGAGCCGGACAGCTGCCCCAGCTCTGTTTCATTCGCTGCCATGACCAACGTAGCTTTGGACTTTACCAGTTCATCAACCACCGCTTGGTTGTCCGGAATGCCATCTTCATTATTATCGAGATACTCGGCCATGATCTGAGCGGCATGCAGGATTTTGGTATTAGGAACTTTGCTGCTAGCGACGATCTTCACACCAAAAACATTGGTACTTTTTGGAAATGCTTTGCTAAAGGCAGAAGTTTCCTTATTCGCTCCATTTCCCGAGTTTGCGCCGTTCGTTGAAGGAGATACAGACGTTTTGTTGCTATCGCTGCCGCACGCAGTTAACAACGCGGCCGATAAAAGAGAAGTGAGTACTTTAGGTTTTAATAACTGATATTTGTTTGCGTGATGGTTTTTCATATAAAGCCTGCTGACATCAGTAAAGGTGAAATAAGACTTTAAGTTGGTTCATATCAAATACATATAGTGAAAGCGTCAGCCGTTGTCAGCAGATGTCAGCCACCAACGGCTTGTTTATGGTAATAGAATATGCGGAGTTTTATTTGAAGGAGTCTGATATGACGGTGGACTCGATTCCCTGCCAGTTAGGCTATAAAGATTTTTCCAGCGTTCCTAGTGCTTTTAAAAGCTGGTTTGTCTATTCGCCCACTAAATATAGAAAGGCCCACCGACGCTAGCAGGTGGGCTAATTTTTCTTACTTTTGCTTCAACTCTGAAATGATTAATGTATCGTAGGAAGGTGCACAATCCCACTTAGCATTACGCTCTCCGCCGGACTCAGATCCATCCCATTGTAATCCACAGTTGTTAGAGCGAATGATGATCTCTGCAGAACCCTTGCCGGTCGTCACTAGCGTCAAAGGATCTGATGATCCACTACAATCGAATTTAGCATTACGCTCTCCACCGGACATTGAACCATCCCATTCCAAACCACAGCTCTCGTTGTTGGTCATGATGCGACCGTCAATCGAATAGGTACCATCACCGTTGTGGTTCGGATTACTGGTCGCAATAAATGTCATGGCATCACCATTTGAGCGACAGTCAAATTTCGCATTTCTCTCACCACCTGATACTGAGCCATCCCACTCAAGACTACAGTGATTCTCTCTAGCACGAATTTTCATGTCGTAGTGATAACCGGAACGCATTGTCTGTACTACAGAGGCAATGGCAGATGCAGGATCACGTTTACCCCAGTACCAATGTTGCTGGCTGCCACCATGGGAAGACCACTGGCTTACATTCGCACCATCGGAAGTACCATTGGCATCCAGTACATACTGATTGTTGGAACCACTTTTAATACGATCATCGTCCAGATCAAAAATCAGGTCTTTGTGGTTTTCACAGGGCCATAACTGGACCTTGCCTCCATTCCAGGCGTGACTGGCATGATCCAGACAATAACCTGTGTCGGCCTTATTGATGATATGTTTGGTGTCCAGATCGTAAGCCCATTTTTGCCAAGCCACATCGGCACAGCCATGCAGTAATACATTGGCGCGGGAGTAAGGAGAGCTGCCCTCAAAGTCCAGGCACTTGTTGGCCTTGCCGTCACGCAGTTCAGCATAACCAACATTCTTCGCTTGCAAATCAATATTGGTGGCACCATTGATAAGAACATTATTGTTATTATCGTCCACGAAATAGCGTTCGATCGCCATCTGGTTATCACGTACGGAAGCTTTTACATAAATACCGTTTAACGCACCGCCAGCCACAATGTTAGGTAATGACTCCGGACCTTTGGTTGCACCTGCAGGACGCTGAGTAGTTCGATACCAACCACCGCCTTGGCCGTAATGAATATGACCACTAAAAATCGCGACCACGTTGTAACCTTCCAGAGCATTCCACATGTCTGCAGCTTGCTGATGCGACCAGGCCGCAGTGTCACCAATATCACTGTCGAACGTATAATGCATTACCAGTACAACGGGTTTTCCTGAAGGCCCAACCCTTTTGGCTAAATCATCTCGTAAAAAGTTAAGGCTGGAATAAGGTTCAACAGAACTCGCCCACCCTGCATCGTGATTACGATTACCACCGAAGTTTCCTAGTTGTACAAAGTGTACGCCCTGCCAATCCCATGAATACACGCTGCCTTCGGAATGCAAGTTTATTTTGGTATTGCGGCTGCGGTTGCGAATTTCCTTGATGATGCGATCTTTATCAACACAGTAAGTGGTGCCGAAGCTGCAGCCAGATGCCTGAACCCAGTCGGCTACATGCTCATCGTGATTACCCTGACCATCATAAACATACTCTTTGAATGAGCTGATGGCATTTGAATAGAATTTATATTCATCATTAGGGCGAGTATTTTGAGTGAGGTCCCCTGCGATCAATACACCCTTATTGTGGTTAGGATCATTTTTAATTTGATTACCAATTGCCGAAAGCGTTCTATCAGAAACCGCATTGCGACTAAAAGCAGCATTATCATATTGAGGGTCAGCCGTAACAAAGAAATCAAAATTTCGTGGGGCGGCATTCAGATTACAGGCGAATGCGAGCGCCGGGAGCAGCGCCAGTTTTAATATACGCATAATATCTCTTGTGAGTGATGAATCAGTAGTTAAGGACTGAAGGTGATCCCGATTCTTTTGTAATTATCTGGAAGGATCTATTCAGTATAAATTGAAGCTATTGACGATAAAAAGGGCAGGAGAATTCTGCCCATTTTATCAGTTAGTCTGTGGAAATTAGTGACCCAATAACCACTGCTGGTTGGAACCACTGTGGTGAGACCATAAACCCGCCTGTGCTCCGTTATCGCTGCCGAAGGCATCCAGAACAAAGGAGGTGCCGTTACGTGGGCGCAGAGAATTACCTGCAACATCCCACTTCTGGTTGTCGCTTGAACTCACACATGCCCACATATGAACTAGACCACCATTGCCTAGGTTGCTGCCGTGATCCAGACAGTAGTCTGGGTTTGCCTTGTTACGCAACAGGCCTGTTTCAGGATCAAACTTCCATTTCTGCCAGGCAACATCAGTACAGTCCCATACAATGGCCTTAGCACCATTAGATGGATCGGAACCTTCAAAATCCAGACATTTTCCAGTGCCAGCATTACGAATTTCCACATATGTATCTGGCTTCACCAGACGCCATTCAACTGGATCAGTTGCATGGATTTTTCCGCTGGTACCCGAGAAGGTAAGGTAGTCGTCGCAACGTTCATCACCAGTCTCGCAACCATAGCGACTTTGAATATAGAAAGTATCGTTTTTACCTTCAATTGGAGTCAATTTCCAGGCGACCTTGTCAGCGCCATCAATAATTACATCTGTACCACTAAAGGTTAACCAATCGTAACAACGAGCATTACCATTATTACAGCCATAAGTGCTGCGAATGTAATACTGATCTGTAGTACCTTCAACCGAGATGAACTCCCACTTAACGTCAGTAGCTGCAACTTTCACGTCATGCCCAGAAAATTCCAAGAATTTGTCGCAGCGAGCATCACCTGAATCACAGCCATAAGTATTCTGGATGGCTCGAGTCATTTTCACGCCAACAGTAGACATCCCATAAAGGCGCATGGCATCCCAAGCAGGATCACAGTCAAACTTGGCATTGCGCTCATTATTTTCAGCATCACCACCGGCCCACTGCAGACCACAGTTGTTGTCGGTAGTAATACGCACATTGGCAGTTGTGCCTTCAGAATCACTGATGATGGTCACAGGGTCAGCGCCACCAGAGCAATCCCACTTGGCATTGCGCTCATTGTTATCCAACGAACTGGCCCATTCCAGACCACACAGATAGCCCTGCGCTTCTGCTTTAATGTAGCCTCGTACACTGGCTTTGCCGCCAGTAGTAGTCGGTTTTTCAATAGGCACAAACAGCAGAGGGTCCCCCTTACTGGCGCAATCAAACTTGGCATTACGATCAGCAGATCCGGTATAACCACCATTCCACTCAAGCTCACAAGAGCCAACAACAGACTTCATGAAAAATTCATAAGTTTTGCCTGGCAGTATTTTTGAAACATCAGCAATACCATCACGATAATCCACTTCATGTTCTGGGGTTAACCAGATGCCTTCATTGGCTTTATCACTGTAGTTTAACCAGATATTTTCATGGCCTGTTGCTGCCTTGGCAATTTTCAACAGCTCATTTTGCATACTGTTGGTTGGTACCGCAAAGTGCCACTGTGAACCTGTTGCCTGGCAAGCTGCTTGACCTGCTGAAGGTGAGTTTTCAGAGCCAGCACTGTTAGAAACGGTCCACTGCTTGCCATCTGCTGTTTTACAAGCGTAATGACCATCATCAGAGCAATTGGAATCTCGGAATAAGCCATCTGGGCCATGGTAAGCACAATCGTATACCGCATCAGAAGCGCTAGGGTAATTTTCAGCCCAACTCCAGATAGAGGCTTTCATCCCTGAGTCATTGATTACGAGCTTGTCGTAAGATACCTGATTGACGCCACACTTCTGAGCTTTGCGGATTTGATCATCAGAATAAAGACCATTGTCATTTCCAAAGGTCGTACCAAAGAAGGTCTGCTGCTCAAAAATACGCTGTACACCACCGCCATTCCAGCTGGCGTTAGCGGTTAAACAGTTGTCAGCTTGAGAGGCTGCAATTGAGGTATAACCCCAACCACCTTTATAAGCCGCAGCGGCCCAATCGCCGGTAGCACAGTCACCATTCAACAGCAGCACCTGCTTGCCAGCTTTTAATACATCCTCTTCAGTCAGGGTTTTGGCTGCTTCTAAGAAATCCGTACAAGTGCCCGGCTTATAAATCAAATCATCGATGGGCGCCAAAGCTTCAAGCATCTTGTCTTCGTTGTTTGCCCAATAGTCTTCAAAGCCCATATAAACTACGGCACGAGGGTTTTTACGTAACCAATCGTTAACCTCAGCGACTGCGTCAGAAAAATAGCGTTCTAAGGCACTACAGCCACGCTGACCACCGAAGTGACATAACAATAGAGCATCACCATGAGGAATGTCTTTCATCTGGTGCGTCCAGTGGACATCAAGTTCCAATGCTCGTACACCGATATCCAACTGCTCTACGATTGACAGACTATGGTTCGGGTCAATGTAAATCGAACCATAGGCGGAACTGTTAAAAGCGTTGTGGGAGCTGCTGTTGTAACCCTGGGCAATAGGTGCTGCGTTATCCAGCAGGTCTTGTTTTTGATAAGCCTGGTAAGCCCATGTTTGCTGATGCTGTGCCATGGCAGTGTTATCATTCTCTGCAGTAGGAACAGCGCTTAAAGAGAACGCTTGGGAGGCGATCAACAGCGAGCTAAACGCCGCTGCGGTTGTTATTTTTTTCATAGATCCGGCCTGATTGTAATATCGGCCTTCAATATATCCGCAGGGATTTCGCCATGTATCCCCTTGTGGTTTATAATAATAACCTAGAAGCTCAGAGGGATGGATTGGCTTAAAACTTCCTATCAGATATTGATATTAGCTTTATCACCACTTCTTCAACGCATCTTTGTCTTTCTGTAGCGCTTCCACCCAGCGGTCGCTTTTTTCGCCATCAAGTTCAGAAGAGGTGATGGTTTCTTTTTTCCAGAAAGGGGCACGGTTTTTCAGGAAATCCATAATAAAATGGCAGGCTTCAAAAGCCGCTTCGCGGTGGCTGCTGCTGACGGCAACAAAGACAATCTGGTCGGAAATATGTAATTGGCCGACCCGGTGTATCAGACGAATACGGTTTAGTACCGGCCAGCGCTCACGTGCCTGCTCAACAATGCCCTGCAACGACTTTTCGGTCATCGCCGGGTAATGTTCCAGATATAAACCTGTGACTTCCGAGCCCTGATTCATTTCCCGCACCTGACCGACAAAAAAGACGATAGCACCGTCTTCGCGATTGTCTTCGCGCATGGCCTGGTATTCGGCATTAATATCGAAGTCGGCTTCCTGTACGCGAATATAATCCATGGTTTTATCCACTATTAACCGCCGGTAACCGGTGGGAAAAAAGCGACTTCATCGGCAGCGGTGATGGTCGCTTTTTCGTTGTTAATTAATTCCTGGTTGATGGCAACCAGTGCTTTGCCATCTTTTAACAAATCAGCATGATCCGGGAACTGAGCAATTAACGCGTCACGTACATCAGTAACCAGAGTTGGTAATTCGATATCCAGCTCGGTACTGTCGCAGTTTAATCGTTCACGCAGTTGGGCAAAAAATAACACCTTCATAATTTTTAAACTCCCGTTAGTTACCAGCCTGCCAGTGGCCTGTTTTTCCGCCCTGCTTTTCCAATACTCGTACGCCTGTAATTTCCATACCCGGATCAACCGCTTTGCACATATCGAACAGAGTTAATGCCGTAACGGAAACCGCTGTTAACGCTTCCATCTCCACACCGGTCTGACCGGTTAATTTACACATGGATTCGATACGGACACGGTTGTGTTCCGGTTCTGGCTGAAACTCAACCGCGACTTTGGATAACATCAGCGGGTGGCACAGCGGAATCAGATTGCTGGTTTGTTTTGCTGCCTGAATACCGGCGATGCGGGCAACAGAAAATACATCACCTTTGTGGTGATCGCCGGCGAGAATTTTCGCCAGAGTTTCAGCGCTCATATTTACATAACCTTCAGCACGGGCGACACGCACGCTGGCTTGTTTGTCGCTGACGTCGACCATATTGGCTTCGCCGTTGGAATTTACATGGGAAAACTCAGACATAGTAATTCTCGATTTCTGATTTCGTGTGCAATTAACTGCGGCTTCTGCAAGGTGCCAGTTCTGCTTGTTTCAGTTGTGGCACGAAGTTACAGGGGCGATGGGTGCTGTTCAGCTGACTTTCAATGATTTCGTCCCAGGCTGTACGACAAGCGTTAGTAGACCCCGGCATACAGAAGATTACCGTGCCGTTCGATAGTCCGGCAATAGCCCGGCTTTGAACAGTAGAGGTACCTATTTGTTGGTAGGAGATCTGGCGGAACAACTCTCCAAAGCCATCGATGGTTTTATCAAACAGTGGAGTGACGGCTTCTGGTGTGGAGTCGCGACCGGTAAACCCGGTGCCGCCGGTAACCAGAATAGCTTGCGTAGTTTCGTCTGCAATCCAGTTAGCAATTTGTGCCCGGATTTTATACACGTCGTCGATCACGATTTGTTTGTCGCTCAGGTGGTGACCTTGTTTGGTTAACTCGGCAACCAGCAACTGACCGCTGGTATCGGTTTCTTCTGTGCGGCTATCGGATACGGTTAGGACGGCGATATTCAGTGGAATAAATTCGTCGGTAAATGTTTTGGCCATGATAGTTCCTTTCGATTATATCTGTAGAAGTTGGAGCACCTTGTTTTTCTAAGCAGCGACACGATGTCGCGGTAGGATCGCCAGCACAGGGATGTGCTGTCCGATCCGGCGGCTGAAAAATAATGTGTTTTAACTTCTCTTTCTTCGAATTCACAGAAGACAAACAGAGTAAACTTTTGACCGCCGCGCCGAAGGTACATCCCTGTACCTGCCGCGCTACCGCGATATCCTATCGCTGCTATAAAAGTTCACTCTATTCGTCTTCTTATTTAACTTTTAAATCTGCTTCTGAATAGCCTGCCATTGTTCGGGCGTATTGGCGTTGGTCAGAAACTTCTCATCTTCGTTATAGGTTATTGCCTGGCTACCCAACTCAGTTAATAAACCACGAACTCTCAAATTGCCTTCGGCATGACTGAGCTGCAGGCTGAGATATTCGAGTAGTTGTTCAGAAAGTGGTAAAAACAGCGGCAAAAAATGATTCTGATAAAAACAGGCTGACTGCTTTTTCAAACCCTGACCAATCAGGGTATTCAGATTTGATGACTGAATAAAAGGCAAATCTACCGGCAATAACAGCAAATAATCACACTGATTTTTTAACGACTGCGCCAGAGAATAAATTGCTCCCAGCGGTCCTTTTTCTTCGACCAAATCAGGAATAAATTCACAGCCCAATAGTTGTTGCTCAGCAGGGTTTAATGCTCGGCTAACAACCATCTTCTGAATCACACCATCCGCAACCAAAGGCTCAACAACAGCACAAGCTCGTTGCAGCTGGCTGCGCTGCTGATTATCAAGCAACAAAGCTTTATCCATGCCCATACGGCTGGACAAGCCGCCGGCGAGAACCGCAGCGACTACTCTGGGATTATCCGATTGCATGCCCATGCCTCGCCTCTGTCAGCCGCCAATCTGAGCGAAGTGCTGAATGGCACCGGTCTGACCGTCATGCAGGAAGTGAGTCGCTTTTTTATCGCGTAATAATCCCTGAATAGCAGTCTCCAGCTGAGCCTGTTTACCGTCGGCCATTAAATGGCGCAGGTCATAACCCTGCTCACCAAACAGGCATAAATGCAGTTTGCCCAATGCTGAGATTCGCAGACGATTACAGCTGGAACAGAAGTCTTTGCTGTACGGCATAATCAGGCCAATGCTGCCCTGGTAGTCCGGATGATCGAATTCCTGAGCCGGGCCCGCGTCTTTGTTGCGGATTTTATGCTGCCAGCCATTTGCCAATAACTGCTGTTTAATCTGCTCACCGCTGAGGTGATTTTTAGCGAAATAATCCGGGTTTTGTCCGGTTTCCATCAGCTCGATAAAACGTAAGGTGACAGGCGTAAATTTAATCCAGTCAAGGAAACTGTCGAGTTCGTTAGCGTTGTGGCTTTTCAGCAGAACCGCATTCACTTTCACATCTTTAAAACCCAGCTCAAACGCACGATCAATGCCTCGAAGAATTTCCTGCAGGCGATCATGGCCGGTGATGGTTTGAAAGACTTTTGGGTCTAAGCTGTCGATGCTGACATTCAGCTGATCCAGGCCGGCAGCTTTCCAGCTATCGATATGCTGATTGATCTTATAGCCGTTGGTGGTTAGCGCGACGGTTTCAATGCCGGGTGTTTGCTTCAGCGCGGCGATAATTTGCGGCAAATCTTTGCGCAATACCGGCTCACCGCCAGTAATGCGAATCTTACGGGTACCGTGGGCGGCAAAGGTTTTGGCCAGCTGACGGATTTCTTCCAGCGATAACGGCTCGGTTTTATCCGAACACTGGTAACCATCGGGCAGGCAGTAGTTGCAACGGAAGTTGCAGACATCGGTAATCGACAGGCGCAGGTAGCTGAAACGCCGACCGTGCGTGTCTTTAAACTGGGAGTCTATAACTCGGGAATCTGTGGGCTGCTCATGACCTATCACAGACGTAACAGGCAGTGACTCCACAGACCCATAGGGTTCCAGCTCTACGGCCGGAATCCGGGTATATGTATTCATCTCTCTACACCTTTCCAAATGCGGGAGGCCCGGTGGTTTCCCACAGAACCCTGGTGATGCAGCTGTCAGACGGTATGCCTGGAGCCATCACGGCTGACACGTCATATTCGGGCTCACAGAGGTATGTGAAGGCCAAACTTAGACGAGGCAGCTTCGGCGTTAAGTCACCATTCTATGTGAGACTGGCTGAGAAGGGAAAGGTTCAGAACGGTCAGGGAGCTGTGATATTCAGCAGTTCAAACAATCGGTCCGGGTCTTCATAGCCCTGAACAGATTCAGGTGCGTTGCCTGAAACATTAATCCGGATAAAACGAAAGCCAAGCTGCTTGCTGGCCTTCTCATCCCAGTCACCATCGCCAAAATAAACAACGTCATCTGCAGCACCAGCCATTGCGCGCTGAGCAACTTTCATAATTTCAGTTCGTGAATAATGATCGTCAGCGGATGCTATGGGAATGCCGCAGGTATCTATGCCTGCTGAATCCAGTTTTAGCAGAGCGCTGGCATGCCAGCCTCCAGTTGCGATTGATACCTCGATATCTGAGCGTTGTTTTAGCCATTGCAGGAAATCGTTGGCCCCCGGAATTGGTTTGATTGGCTGGCTCACGATTGCTTGCTTCAGGCTGGCAACAAAACCAGCCTGAATCTGTTGCGAAAATTCCTCATATGGAAGAGCAGAGTTCATCTCGTCATACAGCTGTTGAACGATACCTGAGTCGGTGACGTTCTTATAACGACTCCAGTTTGAATCGATAACGGAGCCAGTAACTTTCTCAACGGCAGCTACAAAACACTCGCTATCGAGCTGGTAAGAATCGATCAGAGTACCATCAATATCGAACATGATATGGAGCATGTGGTTTCCTTAATGTTGAGCTTGATGCCTGGGAGGACTCATTCCCTCAACTGCGCAACTTCACAATCCAGTGCCTCCGCCCAGCAGCGTAAGGTCTCTATATGCGGTTTATTGCCCAGCTTCTCAGCCTGGGCAATTGCTCCCTGAGTGACTCCCAGCTGCTGCGCCAGCTGGGCCTGTGATAAGCCCCGATACTTACGCCAAGCAGCCATCGCACTCAGATCTTTTTCGATCATCAGCCCAACCACTTCATGCGGAATTGTGACCTTATTGTCGGCTGCAATCAGCTCCTGATACTCCTCATAAGGCACAACCGCATACAGCGGGTTGCCTTGCGAATCGCGGATCACCTGAGGCTGGCTGACTGTATTGCTAACCGCTGAAGTATCAATATGTTCGCTCATCTCGTTTTCTCACTTCTTGCACCGTCAGGATGCGTACACCGTTATCCAGATCAAACAATACCCGGTAATTGCCAACTCGCAGCCGATATCCAGCCGAATGATTTTTCAGAGCTTTAACGTTAGCGGCATTAGTCGGACAATCTTTTAAGCCGTCGACAGCAGCAAAGATGGCCTTACGCTGCTTGTCTGGCTGTATCTTGCGCAGCTGCTTAACTGCGGTTTTCGTCCATTCAATTGAATACATGCAACCACTCCCTGGTTGAGTTCATGCTACTCGGAGGAGGGCTGATCGCAATAGAAATATTAGTAAATGCATAAAATGTTCTAATATTTTTCAGGATGAAGCTAATTCAAGGCAGGACATGCTGGAACAGAGCATTACCTGATATCACCTTGCCCCAGGCCCCCGTAGCCGCTAGCCTTCAGGCACTTATCCACACCATTATTTCTATAAGAAGATCCTTATGCTGCGCTGGCTCTGGCAATTTGTTCGCCCTTATAAACTCCGTTTAACCATCGCCATTGTGGCGTTGGTGATGACCGCAGGCCTGACCCTGGGGCTGGGTCAGGGCGTACGTCTTATGGTCGATAACGGTTTTGCTGCGCAGTCCACCGAAGGTCTGGCGGACGCATTAAGTATGTTTGGTGTGTTGGTGGTGCTGGTTTCCATTGGTGCTTACTTCCGCTTCTTTATGATTTCCTGGCTGGGTGAACGGGTGGTGGCTGATATTCGTAAGCAGCTGTATCAGCATCTGGTTAGTCTGCCGCCGAGCTTTTTTGAAGATAACCTTGCGGGTGAAATTCAGAGCCGGGTGACCACCGATACCACGCTGCTGCAAACCGTGATTGGTTCGTCGTTCTCTTTTGCCTTACGAAATGCGCTGACCTTTATTGGTGGCATAACGCTGATGTTTATCAGCAATTTAAAGCTCAGTTTAATTGTTTTGATTGCTGTGCCTTTGATTGTTTTTCCGATGATTTATTTTGGCCGAAAAGTGAAAAAACTCTCCCGCGACAGTCAGGATAAAATCGCCAGTGTTGGTGCCTGGGCCGGAGAAAGTCTGCAACATATTAAAGTGGTTCAGGCTTTTACCCGGGAAGATATCGTAACCCAACAATTCGGCGATGCCGCCGAAGGTGCATTTGATGTAGCTCTGCGTCGAATCCGTCAGCGTGCGTTTTTAATTATGTTGGTGATGATGTTGGTGATGGGGTCTGTTGCAGGCATGTTGTACATCGGCGGCAGCGATGTGATTGCCGGTGAACTGTCCGGCGGTGAGTTGGCCGCCTTTGTGTTTTACGCCATTATGGTGGCAGGCTCATTAGCGGCTGTTACCGAAGTGTATGGTGAAGTACAACGCGCTGCCGGTGCAGCAGAACGTATCCGCGAGTTATTAGCCACCGAAGCTGAAATACAATCGCCTGAACAGAGTGAACCCGCGCCCACTGCAAGTGAAGCCGAGTCATTGTTAAGTTTTCAACAGGTGGGTTATCACTACCCATCCCGGCCGAATCATCAGGCCATCGCTGATTTAACATTGGATATTAAACCCGGTGAACGAATTGCTCTGGTTGGCCCTTCTGGCGCCGGTAAATCCACTCTGTTTGATTTATTACTGCGTTTCCGTGACCCACAGCAGGGCGATATTTTATTACACGGCAAAAAAATCAAAGACTGGAATCTGCAGGAGCTGCGCAGCCAGTTTGCACTGGTGCCACAACAGCCGGTGTTATTCAGTGCCAACGTCTGGGATAACCTGAGATACGGTAAACCGGACGCCAGTGAAGCAGAAATCCTGGCGGCAGCCAAAGCCGCTCATGCCGATGAATTTATCGAACAGCTGCCAGAGCAATATCAATCGTTCCTCGGTGAGCAAGGCGTTAAATTATCTGGCGGCCAGAAGCAACGGTTAGCCATTGCCCGGGCGATATTACGAGATCCGGAAATCTTATTGTTAGACGAAGCCACCAGTGCGTTAGACGCCCAGAGTGAACATCTGGTGCAGCAGGCGTTGGATGAGTTAATGAAAGACCGTACGACCTTTATTATTGCCCATCGCCTGGCCACCGTGGCTCATGTTGATCGTATCGCTGTGTTTGACCATGGTCGTCTGGTGGCGATTGGCAGCCATCAGCAATTATTAAACGATTCACCGCTGTATAAACGTCTGGCGGAACTGCAATTTAATAATGAATCTATGTCGCAGGAATCTCAGGATGCCTAAGCTGCTGCTACCTTTTTTACTGCTAATGTCTGCATATACTCAGGCGGAACAATGCCCACAACAAGGTGTGTATTTGCAGGTATTGGGTTCTGGTGGCCCGGAAATCAACGATGGTCGGGCATCGTCTGCTTATTTGTTATGGCAGGATGGCAAAGCTAAAGTGCTGGTGGATTTTGGTGGTGGCGCGTTACTACGTTTTGAACAAAGTGGCGCAAAAATAGAAGATCTTGAAGCCGCTGCTTTTACTCATTTCCATCTGGATCACAGCGCGGATTTTGCGCCATTAATTAAGGCCAGTTTTTTCACCAACCGCTCAAGTGATTTACCAATCTTTGGCCCGCAGGAAAATCACTTATTGCCATCGGCGAATAGTTTTATCGAAAGGTTATTTGCTGGCTCAGAAACCGATAAAGGTGTTTGGCCTTATTTATCCGGCTACATTGATGGCGGAGAAAGCTATCGTATTGTGCCAACCACCGTTACCAATACCCAAGGAAAGGTACAGGAGGTTTGGCAATCGAAAAATGGTCAGATCAAACTCTCTGCCATCAGTGTTAATCACGGGCCGTTGCTGGCGCTGGCCTGGCGTATTGATGTGAAAGAAAAGCAAAAAGACCAATCGGTTGTAATCAGTGGTGATATGTCAGATAACTCAGGGAATCTGATCAAACTGCTGCAAGGTGCCGATACGTTTGTTGCTCATCATGCCATACCTGAAGGCGCTAAAGGTGTTGCCCGGCGATTACATATGCCGCCGTCACGCATCGCTATTAATGCGCACCAGTCAGGGGTGAAGTCGGTGGTGTTGTCACATCATATGAGCCGTTCTCTGGCGGATCTGGAGAACAGCAAAAGGGTAATCAGGAAGCAGTTTGACGGCTCTCTGGCTGTGGCTGATGACCTGGAGTGTTATGCTGTGCAATAAATTTTGCCAGCTCTTCAATCGTCAGAGGTCTGCCAAACCAATATCCCTGGCCAAACTGAGAACCCAGACTGGCCAGATATTGATTTTGCTCTTCGGTTTCCACACCTTCCGCAACCACCAATAAATTCAATTGGTGAGCAATATCCATAATGGCGGTTAATAAGTTGGGTTCGCCGGGCTTGGCAGACCAGACAAATGATTTATCGATTTTCAGGTAATCAATGTTCAGGTCTTTCAGGTGCTGAAAATTCGAATAACCGGTGCCAAAATCGTCGATCGCAATACAAACACCGGCTTGCTTTAATTGCTGAATCCCCATTACCAGCGCATTTTTATCTTCTACTTCCCGTTCCGTCAGCTCGATGGTGATGTTATCCAATAAATCACTGGCGTAATCACGCAAAGTGGGTAGCAAAGTGCCACCGGTTATATCGTTAGGAAAAGCATTAAAAGAGATACGAATATCCGACTGGATACCAAGCTTTTTTAATTCATTCAGAGCTTTGCGTATCATTAACTCAGTCAGCTGTGCTTGCTGATTATTTTTTTCAATTAACGGTAAAAACTCATCAGGCATCACCATCTTTCCGCCCGACGGCTGCCAACGACATAACACTTCACAGCCGGTTACCTGGCCTTTTGTCAGACTGACAATGGGCTGGTAGCGACAAATAATGGAATCGTAATCCAGCTCGCGGCTGATGCGCCGTGCCGGACGCTGAAATTCCTGATACAGAAATGCACCAATGGCTGCAGCCAGCGTCAGTCCCAGCAATAACATCAGAACGGTCAGAGAGATCAGTGAGTTCTGCGATTTAAAATAGCTCACCAGATCAAGCGCAATCAGAGCGCAGGTTTCCGGTCGGAAGCACTGGCCGCTGACACGATAGCCGCTTTCGTACCAGGACTGCATTTCTCCGGTATTAAGTGAACGTTGCGGCAAAATGCCATCAAAACCGGCGACGTACACCAGCTGTTGATTAACGCGCTGAAACTCGGCCAGCTGAATCCACGGATGCTGGGGTTTCGGTAATTCACTCTCGCGCAGGAATGCCTGGAAACGACCAACCCGAACCAGCGGCCTGAAGGTGTCGTCTAATAACGGAACTTTTGCTGAACGAGTGAAGCCAACGCCGGTATCCGGATCACCGATATCCAGATCAACCACCGGTGTTGGTTCTGCTAATCGTCCCTGACTGCTTGTACACACAACCTGATCATCAACGATCAGAGCGAATTCGTGCAAAAACGTTGAGTGAAATTCAGCCTTGTGCATGGCACGCACTACTTTGTCACTGCAATTCAGTCGGGGGAAATGGCGGTTAAGTTGACCGAGGTAAAGATTGACGTCAGCCAGAATCGCTTGGTCGAGGCGTTTCAGATTCTGGTATTCCTGCTCGCTTTGTTGATTCCAGTCACGCAGCAGAATGCTGCCAACTACGAGTAAAATTATCAATAATGCAGAAAGTATGGCTCCGGTGATCATTGCCCAGCGGCGTTGCAACGTCCAACGTATAGGGGCACTGCTGATCAGTCGGTTCAGGGGCATGCAAACTACCTTATGCCATAATGTAGTCCCATTGTAGTACAGACTGATACGCTCCGGCTGCACAAATCATGGGCCAGGCTGTTTCATCTGTTAGTACTTTGTGATCGTAGCAAGCGTATTGATTCTGAGTTGTTACAGGCCGTAAGCTAGCACCTTAATTCTTTAACACCGCAATCCTCTGAGGTATCTATGGCCCGACCACGACGTAGCGAACACAGCCGCCAGCAGCTGCTGGAACTGGGTGGCGCCATGCTGTCGGAGAAGGGATATAACGGCACCGGTATCAAAGAGATTCTTGATGCAGCGAATGTTCCGAAAGGTTCGTTTTATAATTTTTTCAGTAGTAAGGAAGATTTTGCCGCCGAAATTATTGCCAATTATGGAACGGATTTATTCGCTAAGATGGATGCTTTTCTCGCCAGTTCGGAGAACTATCCAGCGGCTGAAGTGCTGAAAACCCTGCAAATTGCCGCGTTGAAAGTGATCGAAAGTAAGGAATATCGCCAGACCTGTCTGATCGGCAGTATGGCGTCTGAAATCGCCGCCAGCAGTGATCAGTGCAGGCAACAGCTGGATAACCTTTATGAACGCTGGGTTGCCCGTTTAGAGAAAGTTATCGGTCGTGGCCAGCAGCAGGGTGATTTCCGCCAGGATATTGAGGCCAGAGTGCTGGCTGAGCTGTTCTGGAACCAGTGGCAGGGTTCATTGGTGCGTATCAAGGTGGAGATGAACAGTGATGGGTCGCTGCAGACGCTGGACGCTATGCTGCAACTGCTATACAGTTCTGAGCGTTAATTTGTGATTCGGGCCTGTTGGCCTTTTTTTAAAATCAATTCCAAGACGACCGGTCTAATAGGCTGATCTGAGAGGTGATACATGACGGCAACCATCGATAAAAACAATGACAGCGCCAGCCAGCGTGATGCCGCGAGACTGGGAAGCCAGCTGACGTTGGCAAACGGTGTCGTAATCCGTAATCGGTTCTTTAAGTCAGCCATGAGTGAGCAGCTGGGTGACAACAATCACAACCCTAAACCGGGTCTGGCAACGGTTTATCAGCGTTGGGCTGAAGGGGGTATTGGTATCAATATTTCCGGCAATATCATGGTGGATCGTACTGCGCTGGGCGAACCCAAAAATGTGGTGCTGGATGAACAGAGTGACCTTCAGGCGTTTCGTCACTGGACTGCAGCGGCTACCCAGGGCGGCGCGCATTTATGGGCACAGCTGAATCACCCGGGCAAACAGAGCCCGATGTTTTTATCGCCGCAGCCGGTGGCACCATCCGCTATTGCATTAGGAGCCGGGCTGGATAAAGCCTTCAAAACCCCACGTGCGCTGGAAGATGCGGAAGTCTGGCAAGTCATTGGTCGTTACGCCACCGCGGCACGACTGGCTAAAGACGTAGGCTTTACCGGTGTGCAGATTCACGGTGCACATGGCTATCTGGTTAGCCAGTTCTTGTCGCCACGCCATAATCAGCGAGACGATCAATGGGGTGGCAGTATCGAAAATCGCATGCGCTTTGTGCTGGAAGTGTATAAAGCCATTCGTAAAGAAGTGGGCGATGACTTCCCGGTGGGGATTAAATTAAATTCTGCCGATTTCCAGCGAGGTGGTTTTACCGAAGAAGAATCGATGCAGGTGGTTAAAGCATTAGCCGATGCCGGAATTGATTTAATTGAAGTGTCTGGTGGTACTTATGAAAATCCGTCGATGATGGGTTCAGAAAAAGGCCGCGATGAAACCGTAAAAGAAAGTACGCGTCAGCGAGAAGCGTATTTTCTGCATTACGCTGAAAAAATACGGACGCTGGTGGATACTCCGCTAGCAGTAACCGGAGGTTTCCGTAGCGCTAAAGGGATGCAGGAAGCATTGGATTCTGGCGCCACTGACTTTATTGGTATCGCCCGGCCATTGGCACTGGTACCGGATCTGCCTAATCAGGTGATGACCAATGTGAATTATCAAATGAGCTTTACGGTACCCAGCACCGGATTGAAAGAACTGGATCGTATGATGATGATTGACCTGGTGTGGTTTGAGCAACAGATTCATCGTATGGCAGATGGCAAAGCGCCAAAAGAAAATCTGTCCGCCTGGAAGTCGGTCTGGATGACGTTAAAAGGCATGGGTGGCCATGCTTTTAAAACCCGTCGCGCCTGATTCTTTCTGTTAAAGAAGCAATAAAAAATGCCAGCATTTCCGCTGGCATTTTTTATTCAGGTGGGTGATTAATCACGACTTTGATGCTCAGCGGCAATACAGTTAATAATCGGGTATTGCTGGTTACTTCCCATATTCCAGATGGCCGTATTTTCATTGTCCTGAATGACGCCATCACCATTATCATCACAATAAACCCGCAATTTTTCGTCATTGGTGGTGGGCGTCCAGTCGGTCGGTAGCCAGTGATAAAATGGTGCATCAAAGGTTGCTGACGCATCGGTGCGATAACCTGGCGTTTGGTTATTAACAGCTTCTGATCCTTTCAACTGATTGGCGCTATAACCCACGCCGTGACTGGAACGAATCACTTTCTTTTTAGTTTGGAAAGACGTCACCGTGCCGTCTTTGGTTTTATCGATATCCCAGTAGCTGTTCTCAACAACAGGTCCAAGGCCCCTGCCGTTAAACAGCCCGGCGGAAAACCCATGAATAAAACTGCCACCATTAATATTCTGGCTACGGGTGTAGCTGTTTAATATCCTGGATTTTTGTGTCGTAAATCCGGAAGAAGACGACCACTGACCAACAAAACCAGCGGCTTTTTTATCCGAAGCAACTTTGTTATTGGCACTGTAGCTGGCAATGATTTCGGTGTCTAAATATTGGATACCAACCAGGCCACCGGCAACGGCACCTCGTTGGGTGGTCAGTGAGTTATTGGCCATGCTCGATACAATACGATTTTTATGTTCCTTCGGCCCTGGTTTTAATTCGCCAACCAGACCTCCAAGGGTTGCATATTCACTTTCGATAACACCTTTCGCAAAAGATGACACCAGACTACCGCCGGATTTAATACCAACCAAACCACCTACCCGGCCACCACGGGTGCGGATATTTACTTCTGACGAAACAGCGATAATTGTGGCGGCAGGAATATCGATGATTTTATCATCGCACGGTAATGGGGAGCAGTATTCAACAGCGTAATATCCCGAGCGTTGCTCACCAATTAATGCTCCGGTTGCACGACTGTTATTGGCCGTAATCTGACCGGATACATGAACATTACGAATGATACCTGCGGAGGGACTGTTCTTATCCGGCGAGCGGATAAAGCCAGCCAACATACCAATGAATTTTGTATCACCTCTGTCAACCAGTTCGCCTTCGATATTCAGATTAACAACGGAAGCATCCTGCAGTGCGCCAAACAGTCCGGAATATTCCAGGTTCTGATTGATATAAAAGTTTTTCAGAGTGAAGTTGTTGCCATCAAATTTGGCTTTGAATGGCGCTTTATAGTTACCGATGGCTTGCCAGCCAAGATTATCGCCCTTGCCTTTAGCGAATTCTGATTGGCTGAAATTCAGAGTTTGAGTTAACTCGTAACCGTTACAACCTTTGATGGTTTCCGTATTTGGGCAGCCACTGGTTATAGCCTGATCACCATCGTGATAGCTGCTGCCTGTCAGGTTATAGCGAATGTTATTAAACATGGCGATTGATGAGATTTCGATTAAACCATCGTTATCATCATCAATATCCTGCTCGTTCAGTACTCCGTCATTATCATCGTCGTTGCTGGGGGCTGGTGGCTCAGGCTGAGGATTTGGTTGCGGTTTATCACCGGGAGACGTTGGCTGTTGCTGACCGGGCTTTTGCGAAGTGGGTGACGACGAGCCGTCACCGCCGGAGCTGCCGCCACAGGCACTTAACAGCGCGGCAGATAATAACAGAGGTAAAGTTGAGTGTTTGATTGCCATTCGTTACTCCGGAACAGGCTCATATTCGCTGAGGACGTTATCAGAAAGGCAGATAACGCCATAGGATTATATGAGACACATTTGTTTCGTAACGTTAAGGCGGTCTTATCTGCTCAGAGCGCTCCATGATCCAGTAGTAACTGGTGTATACCCTGTGCCATCTGCTCGTAGCCCCGGGCGTTAAGGTGAACCGGGTCTGATTTCAGTGAGCGTTGATGTAATAAATCACTGATCAGATTATTGTCGTAAACCAGCTGATGCTTGTCAGCAAGTTGCTGATAAAACGGAGCGGCAGATGAGAACAGCTTTTTCTCCGGTACACCTAACAATACGACCTGAATATTTTCACTCCTGGCCAGAGTGATCATGTCGTCCAGATTTTGCTGTATTTGTGCGTAATTTTTATTGCGCAAAATATCATTACCACCTTCGATCAGAATCATCAGATTCGGGCTGGTTTTACCGATGACTTTTGGCAAGCGGGCCAGGCCCTGGGTGGTCGTTTCTCCGGAAATTCCGGCATTAATAATTTCCAGACCGGTTAATGACTCCAATACCGCTGGATAACTTTTATCTTTGCTGGTGCCAACACCGGCCGTCAGGCTATCACCAAAAGCCAGAATAACGCCGTCTGACGCAAGTGGTTCGAGTGCCGGCTTACTACAACCCCAAAGTAGAGTTGTAGTAACCAGTAGCAATAGCAGGCGATAATTGTATTTTCTCAGCGTCATCATTTTTGCTCGAACAACCCGGGTACCGGGCTCTCCAGAATTGCTGCCATAGTTCGTACCAGGTCCAGCTCAATACCACGTAATTCGCCATCGGCATTTATACAAGCGGCCATCGCTTTAATGGCGCGCCCTTTCACGTGTGGATAGGCCTCGGTTAATGTTGCCAGTGCCAGGTTAAGCGGCTTCAGTGTTTTACTGTCGACGGTTTGCAGCTTGAGTTTTTCGGCATCAAAACCGGCAGCCTCTACCGCAGCAGAAAAAGCTTGTTCGGCGCCTTGTTGTGAATCGTGGCCGTAATGGGCCAGATACGACAGTACTACGGCTAACTCCGGGTAGAGTTTTTCAGGCTTGCTGTGTTTGGCTTTAACGGGTTTTACATCCTCAAACGTTGGTTCGAGATAACGTAAAATAAGACGATATAAACACCATTCAAAAATATCGATTTCACCATCGGCTTTGGCCAGCTGAACAACGGTACGGCGGAAATCCTGATATTGATCTGCAGATAATTGTTTCAATGCCGGGATGGCTTTTTCAACCAGTGGCAAACGCTCTTTATCATCCAGAGATTTGCTTAACTGAAGTAAGCGCAAACAGCTTTTGAATAAATCCTGGCCGTGATTCTGGCGAATTAAATCCAGTTGTTGCTCATGTACCAGGCGTGTTTCAGGTGCCAATAATAATACGAAGACTAAGGCTCGGGCGTTGTAAGTTTCGTGTGCGGCATCGGTGAGTTTTTGCAGTGCTTGTTCGGCTGTTGGCAAGGAGCTGGCGGTACTCGCTTGTGCTGGCGCATCGTTCGCCATATCGCTTATAACGGAACCTGCTACCGCCACCGTTCCGGCAATGGCAGCGAGCTTTTCAGCCTGACTGCTTTGCTGAGCAATTTCCGGCGATTCCTGTTCTGCCTGCTGACGTGATTGTGGTGCCAGGAACTGACCATCCCAGTGTTTATCAACACGTTGAATACGTTCTTCAATCGGTGGGTGTGTCTGAAACCAGCCAAAGCGGAATGGCAGCGCCTGACCAAAGAATAAATGTGATGTTTCATCACGCTCCGGCGATGCGATTTCAGAACCCGCGCCATGGCCAATTACTTTTAGTGCACCACCAATGCTGGATGGATCACGGGTAAATTGAACGGCAGAAGCATCGGCCAGGAATTCACGCTGACGTGACACCGCTGCTTTAATTAAATTACCAAAAAATACCCCGCCATAACCAATAACAATCAGAGCAAACCCCAGTGCCAGAAACGGAATTGGATTACTTTTTTCGTTGTTAGAGCGACGGCTGCCACCGCCACGTAATGCCGCTTCAAAAATAAAGCGACCAATCATGCCGATAAATAAAATACCGAATAAAATTGCCATCAGGCGGATATTCAGCCGCATATCACCGTTAAATATATGGCTGAATTCGTGGGCGATTACTCCTTGTAACTGGTCTCGGCTTAATTGCTCCATGCAGCCTTTTGTTACACCAATCACAGCATCAGATGGTTGGTAGCCAGCCGCAAAAGCGTTAATGCTGTGGTCCGGCAGAATATACACAGGTGGTACCGGCATACCGGAAGCAATGGCCATTTCTTCGACCACATTTAATAAGCGTTTTTCGTAAAACTCCTGGCTGTCCGGATTTAATAAACGTCCACCCAACGATTCGGCAATGGTTTTTCCTCCGCCGCGCAACATCAGCCATTTAAACAGGCTGGCGCCACCAACCACCACCAATACACCGGCACTGACCTGAATCCATAATGCGGGTGTCATATAGCGGAGAATGGCCTGCAAAATATTGTCACCGCTTTGTATATATTGGCCGTCGCTGTACCAGAATACCGCGGCAAGCAACAAATTCAGTAATACGACTAATGTAATAACGGCGAAGGAGAATAAAACGACCAGCTGACCAGTGCGTTTTCTTGCCTGATCCTGATGGCTGAAAAAATCCATAGGTAAACCTTGAATAGATGGAGCAAAGAACAACTTCCCGGCAAGAGCCGGGAAGGATAGAGATTAAAAAGAAACTTTAGGCGCTGCCTGAATCTGAGCGCTGTCTTCAAACTCGAGTAATTCAGCATCCGTGGGATGACCAAATTTGCTGGCAAAAAATACCGGTGGGAAAGACTGACGATAAGTATTGTAAGCTGTTACGGCATCGTTAAACGCCTGGCGAGCAAAGGCAATTTTATTTTCCGTGCTGCTCAGCTCTTCCGATACCTGCATCATATTCTGATTGGCTTTCAGATCCGGGTAGGCTTCCATGGTGACATTTAATCGACCCATGGCACCGGCCAACGCACCTTCTGCACCGGCCAGTTGTTTCATCGCATCGGCGGCACCCGGGTGTTGTGCAGCAGCTTTTAAACCTGCAGCGGCTTCATTACGAGCAGCAACAACGGCTTCCAGAGTTTCACTCTCGTGCTTCAGATAGGCCTTCGCGGTTTCGACCAGATTCGGGATCAGGTCGTAACGGCGTTTCAGTTGCACCTCAATCTGAGAAAAGCCATTTTCGTAGCGGTTTTTCAGGGTAACCAGTTTGTTGTAGATACCGATGATATAAACAATCAGCAGCGCAACCACAACCAGTACAATGATGGTATTCATATCCATGTGAAGGCTCCTTACTTCTTCCAGCTGCCGCTGGCATCCTGATAAGCCTGGCCTGCGGCTTTGGCTTTAGCGGTTAATTTTTCACCGGCAATTTTTTCGATGTTAGCCAGCTGGGTGTTTTGCTTGTTGGCAATGCTCTGATATTTGGCTTTGCGCTTACGGTTAATGTCTGCAATCAGAGCAGCAGCGTCAGTATTGCTGCTGACGATTAACCCGAGGTAACCATTATTTTTTTCGCCAACCAGATTCTGGCTTTTTGCTTGTGACAGATCCAGTGCCCAGCTACTGACAGAAACCAGCAGTGCAGAGATCAACAGAGTGATTTTTTTCATGATGTGTTTCCTTATGCTGTTATCAGAACAGATCGCTGTCTTCTTCAAACAGGTTTTCCAGATCTTTTTCGACTTTCACCCGAACTTCGTGCTCAATTTTCACGTTCAGGTTAATGGTGATGGGTTTTTCCGGGGCTGCTACTTTCAGAGTGCAGGCGCTAAGCGGTGCAATCAGAAGCAGAGCGAACAGAGTTGCTTTCATAAGCGTCAGGTTCCTGTGATTAATAACATTACTCTAACCTCACCATTGGCCAATGCAAGCTACACTGGAAGAAGTTTACTTTTTATCGCAATCGGGAGGTGAACGCTGTGAAATGGTTCCGTACTCTGATGTTGATAGCCGCGCTGTGGCTGCCGTTGGCGGCCGTAGCGGAAAAGATCTCCATGGTGATTGGCCTGGCATTACCGCCTTATGTTATTGCAGATCGTGATACCGGTATCGAGCTGGAAATTGTCCGGGAATCATTGGCTTATCGTGGCCATGAGCTGGTGCCGGTTTATGTGCCTTTCTGGCGGGTGTTATCCATGCTGGAGCAAGGGCTCACCGATGCTGCCATGACGGTGAACGAAGACTCTGGCATCAGTGATGGCGTGTTCTACTCCCAATCCCACATTACTTATCAGAATCAGGTGATTGGCCTGAAATCACGTTCTTACCCCATCACTGAGATTAAAGATTTAGCCCCTTATTCCATTCTGGCGTTTCAGAGTGCCCGCAAATATCTTGGAGATGAGTTTGCTGCCATGGCCAGCGAGAATCCGCAGTATCAGGAGATCGCACGGCAGGCGAAGCAGGTCACCATGCTGTATTCCGGGCGTATTGATCTGGTGGTTATGGATAAGAATATTTTTAACTATTATCGCCAGCAGGAGGTGCGGGTTGGAACTGATGCTGGGATAGAGCGTTTTGAGCTGTTTCCACCGTCACACTACAAGGTTGCCTTTATCCGTGCGGATTGGCGTGATGACTTCGATGCTGGCCTGCAGCACCTGATCGAATCCGGGCGCTACCAGGCCATTGTTAACCGCTTTATCACACCGTCTGACCAGCCTTAAGCCTGATAAGCAGGCATCGCCTTAGTGACTTTATAGAGATAGTTACGGGCTTCTTCGTACTTCAGGTTTTTGCGCAGGTGTGCGTAAACCTGAGGCGGCGTCATACGGTTAATCTTTTTCGCGGCGGAGCTGACCGAGGTGTTTCCGGTAAACGCCCGGGCAACGTTGCCAGCACCCGTGTTATATGCAGCAATCGCGCAATAAAGACGACTTTTCGGGTCTTTAATTGCTTTCAGATAGCGTTTATCCAGCAGGTTCAGATACGCACAACCCAGTTCAATATTGGTCTTTGGCTGAAACAGTTCACGGCCCGACAATAAGCGCTCTTTACCGTAAGCGTGCTTACTGGCATCACGCCCGGCACTGGTCGGAACAATCTGCATCAGGCCAAATGCCGGAATATGGCTGCGCGCCATCGGATTAAACGAAGATTCCGTCTGCATTATGGCCAATACCAGTGGTACCGGCACACTCCACTTATTGGCTGCTTGTTTGACCGTCGGCAGATAACTACGGGCACGTTGCGGCACGGCATCAGCCTTTAACGGAATGGTGACGGTGACGACATCGCCTTTGCGGGTCTTCTGCTGCTGACGCTTTGCTTTGGCCAGTAACGCCCGAATCTCATCCTGGCGGATCTGACTGACACTCTCGGGTGCCTGGGGTGCTTTCTTACCTGTGGCCTGGGTTAATACCGGGTCTTTCCGATAGGAATCGCCAATGGTGGCGCGGATAACCTTTTCAAACTCCTTGCGAATGGCATCCTCGCTGAGCCTGGCGTCTTCGGTATTGGCAAACGAGATACGCACTTCGTTGCTTTTGAAGTCCATCACTCGCTTGGTTTTGAGGTTATCTCCGTATTCTACCCATTCGGTACGGTTCGACAGCTCCGGATCGGCCCAAACTGCGCCGATCTTGCGCTTATAGTCGCGGTAGGCGAGCAGGTAGTTTTTACGATATCGCTTCCATTCGTTTTTAATCTTATCCACACCCGCCTGCTGCTGACGCTTGTAGCGCTCAAACTCACTCTCAGCACGGCTTAAAGCGGGCTGCAGAGCCAGAATGGCACCGGTGGTGGGTAATAATTTCAGTAATTGACGACGTTTCATCGGCGCTTCCCTGTTAACTGGTATCGCTATTTTGCCCGACCCAGCTTAACCACAGCTGACCACTTGCTCCAGATTCAATTCCAGAATTTGTCGATAAATTCCCGATCTTTTGAGTTTGATCAGTGGTTTCTCGCCGATCAGAATTTAAACCCCTACAAAATGCCGCTATAATGCCCGGCGATTTTAACCTTACGATTAAAAAAATGTGTGGGCCGTCAGCGGCTTATGAGAGGACACTTCCGTGAAACAACTGAAAGCTTTGATTATGGCTGCAGCTGCTCTGGTAGCGGCGCAAACCTTCGCTAACACTGAGGCTCAGAACGACAAGATTCGTGAACGCATCAAGCCAGTTGGCGAAGTGTGTGTTGGTGCAGAATGTGGCGGCGCTGCAGTAGTGGCTTCTGGCCCTCGCTCTGGCGAAGAAGTTTACAACGGTGCATGTACTGCATGTCACGGCCCTGGCATCCTGGGCGCGCCGAAAAATGGCGATAAAGCAGCATGGGATGAGCGTCTGGCGAAAGGTCTGGACGAGTCTCTGGCAGTGGCCATCAAAGGTATCAACGCAATGCCACCTAAAGGTAACTGTGCTGACTGTTCTGATGATGAGCTGATGGCTGCAATCAAATTTATGTCTGGTCGTTAATCCGAACCCGATATATACCTGATACAGAAAAAGCCGCGGCAAATGATGAGTTTGCCGCGGCTTTTTTGTGTCTTGCGATTAAAACGCCGAAGATCAGCTGCGATGCTTTTCCAGCTTGGCCTGGTATTCACCCGGGTCTTTAATTGCGGTCATCTCGGCGCCGGATTGCTGTTGCTTACGGCGATTGGCAAGACGGCCCACCCACCACCGCAGTGCGCCAGCGCGTAATGCCTGATTCCAGCCTGCCAGTTCGGCATCGGTCAGTGGCCGAACGGAGCTGTAACCGTCGAGCAGGGATTGTTGCTTGTTGCCTAGCCAGTTGCCCTGTTTATCGCAGCACCAGTCGTTGGCGATGATGGCGATATCCATCAGCAGTGTACCGGAGCTGGCGTGGTACAGATCGAGAATGGCACCCACTTGATCGCTGCCTGCGACAAATAAGGCGTTGTCGTGAAACAGATCGCCATGAATCCAGCCCGTTGGCAGTGCCTGCCATTGAGCCTGATTGGCTTGTTGCCACTGTACTTCGTCGGCGAGCAGCGATTTTTCTGCTGTGGATAAATCATCCGCCAGTTCATCCAGCATCGTGCTGGCCCACTCCAGACCGTGATCATCCGGGCGGCTTTGCTCAAGACTCTGTGCCGCCAGATGCAATTCAGCCAGAGCTGCACCAATGGCATAACAGTGGGCTTCCGTTGGTTGTTCGATGTGCTCTCCGGGCAGGCGTTTACACAAGATGGCCGGTTTATTTTCTAGGGTATGTAACCACTCACCTTGCTTGTCTTCTAACGGTGCCGGTACCTGCAGGCCAGCCTGGCCCAGGTGGTGTGCCAGGGTGACCAGCTCGCGCACTTCGTCGTATTGGTGCTGCTCGAATAAAGTAAGTACAAACTCACCTTGTGAGGTATTCACAAAGAAATTGGTATTTTCTACGCCAGCTTCGATGCCTTTGTAGCTTTGCAGTTCACCCAGCGGAAAGCCTGACATAAAGGCTTCGACCTGCGGCTGAGTGAGCGGGGTATATACGGACATATTTTCAAACTTCGTTATGTAAGCAGCCCACAAACAGGGCCGTCAGAGGCGACTGTCAGCGGGAGATTACCAGCGGAAGATGACCCAGCTCGGCACCCGCATCTCCGGGTTATCCTTGCGCATAAAGTCACCATCTTCTTCATGGGTCGGAATCAGGTAATACGGTTTGCCGATTTTAGGCACTACCTTGATCTCACTCACCTTACCGTTCACCCGAAACTCATAGTAGGTATTGTCGCCATCATTGCGGATGGTTACGGTTTCACCAATCGGGTCTGCGGCCAGGGCATTCAGGCTGAGCAGGGATGCGGACAAAGCGGCGGCAAGCGCCAGTGTTTTGGTAAACGTCATGGTAGACTACTCGCATTTCAATTAATGCCAGTGTATCGCGTTGCCGGGCCTGTTTACACCAATTCGATACGCTCTGATAAAAGCCTAACCAAGGATTTGATTAATATCATGTCTCAGCCTGTCATTCTTGTTGATGGTTCTTCGTACCTGTTCCGAGCCTTCCATGCGATTCCTCTGCTGACCAACTCCAAAGGTCTGTATACCAACGCCATTAAAGGTGTGATCAGTATGATCAAACGGTTACAGAAGGATTATCCACAGTCGGAAGTGGTGGTGGTGTTTGATGCCAAAGGTAAAACTTTCCGCAACGATATGTATGGCGAATATAAAGCCAATCGCCCTCCGATGCCGGAAGAGCTGCGTGAGCAGATTGAACCGATTCACAACATCATCCGTGCGATGGGTTTGCCGCTGTTAATTGTTGAAGGCGTGGAGGCGGATGACGTGATTGGCACGCTGGCCGCCCAGGCGACCGAACTGAAGCGCGAAGTGATTGTGTCCACCGGCGATAAAGACATGGCACAGCTGGTGAACGAACACGTATCTCTGATCAATACCATGACGGACACCTTTATGGACGTCGAAGGTGTGAAAGAGAAGTTTGGTATTGGCCCGGAATTTATTATCGATTACCTGGCGTTGATGGGCGATAAAGTCGATAACATTCCAGGTGTACCGAAAGTCGGTGAAAAAACGGCCGTTGGCCTGATTGCCGGTTTAGGCAGCCTGGAAGATGTTTATGCCAATCTGGATGAGGTTAAAACCTTAAGTTTCCGTGGAGCAAAAACATTGGCGCCACGTCTGGAAGAACATAAAGAGCAGGCATTTTTATCAAAACAATTAGCGACCATTAAATGTGATGTGGAATTAGAAAAGCCATTGCAGGAATGGGTCGCTACAGCGGCTGATAACGACAAGCTGCTGGAAATTTTCCAGCACTTTGAATTCAAAGCCTGGACGGCCGAACTCAGTGGTGGTGCTGATAAATCGTCTACCGGTGGTTCTGCTGTGTCGGCTGGCGCTTCTGTTAGTTCTCATGTTGAAGGTGACGACGATGAGTTGCCAGCAAAGATCGAAGGCGACTACGACGTTATTTTTGATCAGGCTGAACTCGATAGCTGGCTGGAAACGCTGAAAGCGTCTGAATTATTTGCCTTCGATACCGAAACCACATCGCTGAATTATAAAGACGCTGAAATTGTTGGTGTATCTTTTTCTGTGGAAGCGGGAAAAGCCGCGTATGTACCCTTAGCGCACGATGACGACTGTCTGCCGGAAGGGAAAACGCAGTTGGATCGTGCCGCAGTATTGGCGCAGCTAAAACCTGTTCTCGAAGATGAGAACCAGAAAAAAGTTGGCCAGCATATGAAATACGATATGCACGTATTGGCCAATTACGATATCCACCTGAAAGGCGTCGCGTTTGATACTCAGCTGGAATCTTATGTGCTGAATTCCGTGGCGACACGCCACGATATGGACAGCCTGGCATTAAAATATCTGGGGCATAAATGCATCAGTTTTGAAGACGTTGCCGGTAAAGGTGCGAAACAGAAAACCTTTAATCAGATTCATATCGATGTGGCTGGCCCATATGCGGCAGAAGATGCCGATATCACTCTGCGCCTGCACCAGACGTTGTGGCCAAAACTACAGCGTGAAGAATCACTGAGTAAGGTATTCTCCGATATTGAAATGGGTGCCATGCCGGTACTGTTTGGCATGGAAGAAACCGGTGCGTTAATCGACGGCGATTTATTACACCAGCAAAGTGCTGAGATCGAACAGAAACTGCAGCAGCTGGAGCAGCAGGCTCACGATGTGGCGGGCGAAGTATTTAACCTGGCGTCACCAAAACAGTTGGGCGTTATTCTGTTTGAAAAGCTGGAATTACCGGTTCGTAAAAAAACGCCTAAAGGTGCACCCTCTACAGCAGAAGAAGTGCTGGTGGAACTGGCGGAAGAATTTGAGCTGCCACGAATTATTATCGAACACCGTGGACTGGCAAAATTAAAAAGCACCTATACCGATAAATTGCCATTAATGGTGAATGGTCGCTCCGGTCGGGTACATACGTCTTATCATCAGGCGGTTGCCGCGACTGGGCGTTTATCGTCTACCGACCCTAACTTGCAGAATATTCCGGTTAAGAGCGAAGAAGGCCGTCGTATTCGTCAGGCATTTGTTGCCCCTGAAGGTTATAAACTGGTGGCCGCGGACTACAGTCAGGTTGAACTGCGTATTATGGCGCACTTGTCTGATGATGAAGGTCTATTAAATGCCTTTAATGACGGTCGCGATGTTCACCGTGCAACCGCTGCAGAAGTGTTTGGTGTCAGTGAAGATGAGGTTACCGATAACCAGCGTCGCAGCGCCAAAGCCATTAACTTCGGTTTAATTTATGGTATGTCGGCTTTTGGTCTGGCGAAACAGCTGGGCATCGGCCGTGGTGAAGCGCAGGACTATGTGAATCTGTATTTCCAGCGTTACCCTGGGGTGCAGGCCTATATGGATAACACCCGTGAAAATGCCAAAGAAAAAGGTTATGTGGAAACCATCTTTGGTCGTCGTTTATATCTGCCGGATATTCGTGCGAAAAATGCACCTCGTCGTCAACATGCAGAACGCACCGCGATTAACGCCCCGATGCAGGGAACGGCTGCGGATATTATCAAACGTGCAATGATTCAGGTGGCTGACTGGTTACCTGAATCGGGTTTTGATGCGCGGATGTTAATGCAGGTACACGATGAACTCATTCTCGAAGTACGTGAAGATCAGGCCGAAGCCTTTGCCGCTGAATTGCAGCAGAAAATGCAGGATGCTGCAGAAATCAAAGTACCGTTATTGGTTGAAGCGGGTATCGGTGATAACTGGGATCAGGCGCATTAATTAACGTCGTTCAGGGAAGATAGCATGAGCAAACTGATTTTATCCCTTGATGGTGGCGGCGTTCGTGGCGCTGCCACCACTGAGTTTTTAACCCGTGTGGAAAAAGAACTTAAGCGTCACGGTAAAAATCTGCGTGACGAAGTTGATTTCTTCGCCGGCACCAGTGCCGGTGGCACCATTGCTTTAGCGCTGGCAACAACCAATAAAAGCATGGAAGAAATTGATGAGCTGCACGGCGGCCATACCGCGCAGACGTTATTCTCAAAAAGCAGTCGCTGGCCTTTTATCCCCGGTATTCTGCGTCCTAAATATAGCCGCGCAGGCAAGCTCGAGGTATTAAACCAGATACTGGGTGATGCCCGCTTAGGCGATGTTGCTCCAGGGAAAGAAGCTCTGGTTGTGACCTATGGCATACACAACCGCAAACCGCTTGTTATTAAATCGACCAAAGCGGCGCATCGCTCTATTCAATGCGTACAAGTTGTCGATGCAACGTCAGCCGCGCCGACGTATTTTCCAACCGCAGAGCTGGATATTAACGACCAGCATGCCTGGCTCATTGATGGTGGCGTGATTGCCAATAATCCAACCATGTGTGCCATTACCGAAGCGAAAAAACAGTTTCAGATCCCGATCGATGATTTAAGAGTATTGTCGGTTGGTACCGGTTATTTAACTGAGCCGTTAAACGGCAACGCATCGCAGAAATGGGGCGCTCTTCAGTGGGCATTAAAAGGTAAGATTCTCGATATATTATCTGACCAGCGTATTGCCGCTTATCAGGCGTTAACCTTGTGCAAGCCAGGTAATTATATTCGGGTTAACAGTGAACTGGTGAAGCAACCAGGTTTAGCCAATCCGCCGGTCCAGGCGATGGATTGTGTCACACCAGAGAATATTAAGCGTATTCGTGATCTGGGTAAGTTCTGGTTCGACCAATATGGTGAGCAAACCGTGCAATTGATTCTGAATCAGTATCAGGGACCATCGCTGGATTATATAGACCCGGATAGTGGTCAACCGATTTGTGAATAAACGAAACCGATAAAACGTAAAAGCCCGCTGCAGTTATGAACTGAGCGGGCTTGAATGGAACTGGTAGTAGTGATCTGTATGAATAACAGAATGTCTTCTGCTATTTGCAATTAAGTTTTACAGCAAGTCCCGAGATCCGAGCGATACCTGTTGTTAAAATATCAACTTTAGTTGCGTAGTTCTCCTTGTACTCGATACCACCTGCACCACCGAGATATGTCTTACGGTACCCGAGCACAGTATTCCAGCCATATTTTTTGAGTTCCTTGACCAGATCTTTTTCGAGATTGGTATACAGTTTTTGCAAGTCTTGAGCTGTAGCATTGCCCAGGGTATTTTCGCTTGCCACGGCTAAAAAGTTGGTAATTTTACAGTTCTTATGTGGAAAAGTTTCTATTGGCAACAAGCCATACCATGGTTTTTCATCTTTGGCATGCACAGGGCTGGCCAAAGTGATGGCAGAAACAGCCAGTAGAGTTAAAAGTCCTTTTTTCATATGTATTCCTTCTTGTTAGATAATTATTCCGCGATGGAATTTTCCTGTTGCTCTTCTTCGTCATCATGGCGTTTCACAGTTCGTGAAAACAACACGCCAATTTCAAATAATAAGTACATCGGCAGCGCCAGTACCGTTTGAGAAATTACATCCGGTGGTGTCACCAGCATGCCGACAACAAAACAGCCGAGGAAGATATACGGACGCTTTTCACCCAGAGACTTCACGGTAGTAATGCCGGTTAATACCATCAGGAAGGTAGCAATTGGAATCTCAAAAGCGATACCAAATGCGAAAAATATTTTGAGAATAAAGTTCAGAATATTGGTGATATCCGGCAGGAAAGAAATGCCTTCTGGTCCGGCGGCGGTGAAGAAACCAAACACCAGTGGCAGCACCACGTAATAGGCGAAGGCGATACCGGCGTAAAACAAAATCACCGAAGAAATCAGCAACGGAATACCAAACTTCTTTTCATGCTGATACAGGCCCGGTGCAATAAACGACCAGATCTGGAACAGAATAAACGGCACCGATAATAAGATCGCCAGCACCAGCGTCATTTTAAATGGCACTAAGAATGGCGATGCCACACCAGTCGCAATCATATTGCCGGTATCCGGCAGCAGGGTCGACAGCGGTTCAACCAGGATCAGATACAGATCGTTGGCAAAATAAAACATACCCAGGAATAACGTCAGCACCACTAAAACAGATTTCAGCAGGCGGTTACGCAATTCCACCAGATGGGTAACGAGGGGTTGTTCCTGATCGCTCATGAAGGTTTGGATTCGTTAGCAGCTGGCTTGTCGCTGGCGTCTTCGCTTTTGGTCTCAGTCGCACTGGCAGCCATTTTTTCTTTTTGATCGTCGTCCATAAAGGTTGCGTATGGGTCTTTCAGTTTTTCCCGCAATTCTTCGGTACGAGCGTGGCGCTCCAGATCATCCTGGATGTTGCTCATGGTACGACGTACTTTACCAATCAGCAGCCCGAGGCTGCGTGCCGCTTTAGGCAGTCGCTCCGGTCCCAGTACCAGCAGGCCCAGGATGGCAACCACCATCAGCTCAAGAAAACCAATGTCGAACATCAGGCTTTATCTTGCTTGTCGTTCTTTTCGGCAGTTTTTTCGGTGAAATCCGCGTCTTTTTCCAGCGCTTCACCTTTCTCGTGAGTCAGGTTTTTTGCTTCTTCTTCGTCTTTTTTGTCAGCTGGTTCGTCGTTCATGGCTTTCTTAAAACCTTTGACTGCACCACCTAAGTCACCACCCAGTGAGCGCAGTTTTTTCGTACCAAAAATCATGATAACGATGGCCAGAACGATTAACAGTTGCCAGATGCTGATACCACTTAGCATGGGATTACCTCTTATTTTTCTACTCTGATGAGTTTATTCAATCGTTAAAACCCCGGCAGGCGTTTGCCACCCAGGATATGAAAATGCATATGAAAGACTTCCTGACCACCTTCAACGCCGGTGTTGGTGATGGTGCGGAAGCCTGTTAACCCTTGCTGCGCTGCAATCTCAGGCAGTTTCAGCATCAGGTGTGACATCAGTTCAGCATCGCTGTGGCTGAGGTCGTTCAGATTCTCAATATGACGCTTTGGAATCACCAGCAGGTGGGTTTCTGCCTTAGGGGCAATATCGTGAAACGCCAGCAACTGCTCGTCCTGATACACAACCTTGGCCGGGATTTCTCCGGCAACAATTTTGCAGAACAGACAATCGGTGTGTGAGCTCATAAGAATCCGCTGTTTTAATCTTTGGCTGTGCGGGACGCTTTTTCTTCCAGTCCGGAAATATCAAAACGGCGCGCCAGTTCTTCGAGCACGACTTCCGGGCGCTCGCCCAGTTTTGCCAGTGCTACCAGACTATGAAACCACAAATCGGCGGTTTCGTAGATCACATCTTTGTTATCGCCGCTGGTTTCTGCGTCTTTGGCGGCCAGAATGGTTTCAGTGGCTTCTTCGCCCACTTTTTCCAGGATTTTGTTCAGGCCTTTGTGATACAGGCTGGCTACATAGGAGGAATCTTTGGAGGCGCCTTTGCGCTCTTCCAGAATATCGCCCAAAGCAGAGAGAATATCGCTCATAGCTGTTTCAGTTTCATTAACTCAGTGAATGTTGGATCAAGCTTAGTAAATATCTTTCGGGTCTTTTAACACCGGGTCTGTCGCGACCCACTGGCCGTCTTCATACACCTGATAAAAACAGCTCTCTCGTCCGGTATGGCAAGCGATGCCACCAATCTGCTCGACCTGCATCACAATCACATCGGCATCGCAGTCGAGGCGCAGTTCATGCAGCTGCTGAACGTGGCCAGACTCTTCGCCTTTGCGCCATAACTTCTGGCGGGAGCGGGAATAGTAGATAGCGCGGTTTTCCTGTGCGGTCAGCTCCAGCGCCTCACGGTTCATCCAGGCCATCATCAGAATGCGGCCACTTTTATGATCCTGGGCGATTGCTGGTACTAAACCATCGCTGTCCCATTTCACAGCATCTAACCAGTTGCTCATTGTGTTCTCTTGCTCTGTTACTGCAGGTACTTCGGCAGGTTCTTTTGCCCGTTATTGGCGGCAAAAGAGAAAAATCAGGTGGTGCAGGATACCCCATGGCGAGGAAATGCGGAAGTTATCCGCCGGGATGGTGAATGAACAGCAAAACCCGCTCTCCGCAGGGGGCAGAGAACGGGTTTTATCTGGTCAGCCTGATGGCTTATCCGGTTGGTGTCGTCCGGGTTATTTAACCCGGGTAACCCGGATGGCAACCGCTGGCTGGTCAAAGCGGTGGGCAACGGTCAGTACTGAGCTGGACAGACCCTCCGCCTGGGTGATTACACCCGGATGGAATACCACTTTGTTGTTGAGGTCGTTACGCTCAGCGTTAAACCCTTTATCCGCAGCAGAGCTGGTATCGGCAGGGCCAGGAATCGTGCCCGACGCTTCGCTGTTCAACTCAGTACCGGCATCCCATACCGGGCCGTTCCAGCGTTTGCTTTCGCCCACTGCCAGATTCCCCAGCGCCACGTTGTTCACACCGGTAAAAGCATCGTTGGTGTTAACCAGCATGGTCAGGCTGGTGAGATACAGCTCGGCGGTATTATCCACACCATCAACCTTCATGGTGAAGGTACGGTTGGCACCCGGGCCAACGGCCGCCGGGCCTTCATAGGTTTTTAACACCTGGCTGTTGGCATTGGCTTCCGCCAGCAGGGGCTTAGCGTCACCACCTTCTGCCATTTGCTCAATCGCAACCGAGGCGGCTTTACCTTCGTCGAATGCCAGGTAACCACTGCGATGAACAATCACGCCGGAAGGCGATTGAGGTTGGCCAGCCGTCAGGTTGGTGATGGAAATCTGCAGCTCAACTGACTTTGGTTCCGCAACCGGTGGTTTTGGTTTGCTGCTGTTATTGTCGTTATCACTGCCACAGGCGACTAACAGCGCACTGGCCAGTGGTACAACAGCGAGTTGTTTTAATGTTTGTAAGCGCATATCGGCTCTCCTCACTTAACGACTTATTTAACAACAACGGTTAAGCGAGCGACCGGGTTTAACCAGCGGTGCAGGGAGCTGTTGATATCGGATACACCTGCGGTGTTGTTCAGATCACCCAGGTTGCCAGCGTGAATATGGACCACGCCATTTTCGTCACCCGCTGCGGTTACACCAGTACCACCGGAAGTAACGGCGTTGCCCTGGCCACCCGGAGTACCAAAGCTGGAAACGAACGGTGCATTTGGAATCGATGCTGCCAGTTCATCATTGTTTTCGGTACCGGCATCGTAAGCATTCAGATTGATGCGGTAAGTGCCTGCAGTTGTTGGGATTTTCCAGTTGCTCAAACCAACAAAACCATCGTTGGTTGGCAGCAGCATGGCAGCTAATGATAAATAATCGTTACCGCTGTCGGTATTAATGGTGAAGGTGACGCTGTTGCCCGGGCCAACCGGACCATTGGAAGCACCTGGTGCGCCACTGTTACCGCCGTCAGCAACGTTGGCTGAAGCGTTGGTCGCAGCCGTTACCAGGCCAGAGATGTCGCCACCTTCTGCCATGGACTCTAATGCGTCGCTGGCGGCGCTGCCGCTTTGGAAGATGCTGACGGTGTTATTGTGCGCTGCTGCAAATACCGGCGTGAAATATACGCCGTGTGTGGCGTTGGTCAGTGTGATTTCTAATTCTGCAGCCTGAGTTACGCTGGCGGCAGCCATTAAACCCACTGCAGTGGCTATTTTCTTGATCATGGTCGTGTGTCCTGTCGTAGAGATGTATTTTTTATTGTGCGCACGAAAGATCAGAGGGGGCTTTTTTGCAGGAGTTCAGAAAATAAATAATTTATTTTCCGGGATTTTTTTTGCACTTTTACAGTCGCGTTGATTTACATTTTTCTGAATAATTTTTCGGGAACTAACAACAAAAAAGCGGAAGTAGACCACTACTTCCGCTTTGTTCCAGTTTTGTTTTTAGTGTTGGTCAAACAGCTGCTTTTTAATTAATAAACACCAATAAAATCATCGCCGGACACAGGTATTTAACGTAGGTCGGCCAGATTTTCCAGAACAGACTCTGCTCCAGTTGTGGATTGCCCTGCTTTAATTCCTTTAATAAGCGATCGCGTTTTAATACCCACAATAAGAAAATACCAAAACACATGGCTAATAAGGGTTGGGCGTAAACAGTCGTTGCGGTAATCACCAGACCAAACAGTGTTTCAAAGTTGATAACAATAACGGCTGAAGCCAGGGTGATTATTCCACCACACAACCAGCTCATGGTTGAACGCGGCTGGTTTAATTGCTCGCAGGCCATATTAACCGGCGACTCCAGCATCGAGATGGTCGAGGTAATTGCAGCGATGGTTAATAACGCAAAAAACGCGATAGCGACAAACGGACCTGCTGCTCCCATGGTATCGAACATGGCGGGTAAAACTGTGAACACCAGTGTGTCGGACGATAACAGCGTGCCGTCTTCAGCGTAAATCGTGACGCCATTTTTCTGTGCAACA
Source organism: Bacterioplanoides sp. (assembly GCF_965219715.1). Lineage (GTDB taxonomy): Bacteria > Pseudomonadota > Gammaproteobacteria > Pseudomonadales > Oceanobacteraceae > Bacterioplanoides. The sequence goes on along the minus strand of NZ_OZ244785.1, from coordinate 2,838,365 downwards.
AACATCGCGGGAATAATGAGTAATCCCGCCAGAAACGCCACAAAGGTATCGAGCCCGGCAACAATTGCTGCAGAGCCTGGCAGGTTTTCTTTTTTCGATAAGTAGCTGCCATAAACCATCATGCCGGTTACACCAAGCGACAAGGAGAAAAACGCTTGCCCCATCGCGCTGACAATCAGGTCGGCATTTAATTGTGAAAAGTCCGGCAGCAGATACATCGTCAGTCCGTCCATGGCACCGGGTTGCGACAGAATGTAACCAGCCAGCAGTACGAGCAGTAACAGCAGCGTCGGCATCAGCCGTTTAGACCAGCGCTCGATACCTTCGCTAACTCCACCTCTGACCACCAGAACCGTGAGCAGCATAATCACCAGCATCATGCTCAGGTTGCGGCTGACAGAGAAGTTGGTCAGCCAGTTTGCCGTATCGTTTAAGCCGATTAATTCCAGTGCCGGAGCCAGCATAAAAGCAACCAGCCAACCGGCTACAATGGCGTAGAAACTCAGGATTAATGACAGTGCCGTCACGCCCAGTAAACCGCTGAAGCCGGCCAGTCGTTTGGTTGTTTTACCGTCGGCCAGGTTTTGCAGGGCCGCAATGGGGTTTTGTTGGGATAAACGGCCAATGGTGAGTTCGGCGACCAGCATCGGGTAGGCCAGTACAAATACCATCACCAGATACATCAGCAAAAAGGCGCCACCACCATTTTGTGCCGCCTGGGTCGGAAAGCCCCAGATATTACCTAAACCAATCGCGGATCCGGCAGCCGCAAGAATAAAACCGGAACGGGAGGAAAAGCCGCCGCGCTCTGACGCAGCAGGAGTATGAGAATTCGCCATAAATGGCTCCTGATTGTGTATCGAGTAAAGTGGTGAAAACAATACGTTTCCAACCAGGGCTGGCAGCTCTTTGCCTTGTGAGCGGGAGCTGTTCAGCCGTAACCAAACCGGCCGGGTAGGCCGGGTGTGTTAAATACTGCCGCTGCGTTGCGCAGCCTCAGGATTTAATAAGCAGCCAGAGCAGGCCAACGCCAGCCAGACTCAGACCTGCAATTTCGGGAAGTCCGAGGACAAACGCCTGCCACCAGAGAAACAGACCCAGGCCAGTGGTCAGGCTGCCAAGGATATGATGACGTTTTTTCTGGCTTTGTTTTTCCAGTTCAAGTCGCAGCTGAGTGAGCTCTGACTGCAATGCCTGCTGGTTTTCGTCCATGTGGTTCAGGCGCGACAGGGCGCCGTGTACCAAACCGGGAATCTGAGGCGCTTTTTCGATCCAGCCAGGGAGCTGGCGCTTCAGTTCTGTGAAGGCGGCTTTAGGGCCAAAGCGATCGCGCATCCAGCGTTCCAGATACGGCTTGGCTGTGGTCCATAAATCCAGCTGTGGATAAAGCTGGCGACCCAGGCCTTCAATATTCAGCAGGGTTTTCTGCAACAGCACCAGTTGTGGCTGCACTTCCATATTAAAGCGGCGAGCAGTGCTGAATAACTGAATTAACACCTGGCCAAATGAAATCTCAGCCAGCGGTTTATCAAAAATCGGTTCACACACGCTGCGAATGGAAGCGGCAAATTCATGCACCTTGGTGGTTGGCGGAACCCAGCCGGAATCGATGTGCAGTTGTGCGACCTGATGATAATCCTGATTAAAAAACGCCAGCAGGTTCATCGCCAGGTAATGCTGGTCTTCTTCAGTCAGAGTACCGACGATGCCACAGTCGATGGCGATGTATTGCGGTGAAGACGGGTTTTCGCGAGAAACAAAAATATTGCCCGGATGCATATCGGCATGGAAGAAGCTGTCGCGGAATACCTGGGTGAAAAAGATCTCAACACCACGCTCGGCGAGTAATTTCATGTCGGTGTTCTGGGCATTTAACTCAGGAATGTCGGCAACCGGAATGCCATAAATGCGTTCACTCACCATGACTTTACTGCGGGTGTATTCCCAGAATACTTCCGGCATATAAAGAGAGTCAGAACCTTCGAAGTTGCGTTTTAACTGAGTCGCATTGGACGCCTCGATCTGCAGGTTTAACTCGCCATAAATGGTGTGACGATAATCTTCCACCACTTCCAGTGGTTTCAGGCGACGGGCATCAGCGGAGTATTTCACCAGCAGACGCGCCATTAACTCCAGCAATTGCAGATCGCGCTCGATGGTGTTTTCGATGCTAGGGCGGACCACCTTGACCACAACCTCCTGATCACCGTGTTCGCTGTCTTGTGGCAGGCGGGCGGCATGCACTTGTGCAATAGACGCCGAAGCTAAAGGCTCAGTCGAAAACTCCGAAAACAATTCACTGATTTTTTTACCCAGCTGATCTTCAATCATGGCGATGGCCTGATTGTTATCAAACGGCGGTACGTTATCCTGCAAGCGACGCAACTCGGAAACGATGTCGTCCGGAATTAAATCCGGGCGGGTCGACAGAATCTGGCCAAATTTAACGAAGATCGGCCCCAGGGCTTCCAGTGCTAAGCGCAATCGTGCGCCGCGGCTCAGCTTGCTTGGTACCGGATTTAGACGCCAGGGTGCCAGCCACAGCGCGATGCGCAACGATAATGGCAGTTGCTCAACCGGTACCAGACTGTCGAGGCGGTATTTGGTGAAAATAAAAAGAATTTTCCACAGTCGCCAGAGATTGGCCATAAAGGGAAGTCCTGAAATTAATTAAGACGGGTCGGCAGGTGTATCGCGCTGATCTTCCTGCTGACGGGTTGGTTGGGCGTTCGCGGCACATTTGGCAGCTAATGCATTAATACGTGCCTGCAGGCGATCACTGGCGAAGCGCAATTCATCAACCTGATCAGCAAATTCTGCCAGCAAGGGCTCCGGAGTAACCAGCTGCGCTTCGTCTTCGAGATAATCTTTAGCGGCCATCTGGTAGCTGGCGCCGGTGGACTTACGCCACTTCATCAGGTTGCGCACACTTTTGCCAATCTGATGCGCCATCAGGCTGCCGGTCAGCGGCTGGATCAGCGCTTCCCAATCGATATCAAGGTTCTGCACGACCTTGGTCAGGCGAATCGACAGTTCAGTATCGCCGTCCATATCAATGCCGCTGTTTATCAGCTGATTAGCTTTGTTATCGGCTTTCGCCAGCGCGGCAAAATCGACCAGCGAGCCACGCATGATGACATCGGCTGCGGCTTCGTTACTGAAGCTGAAACTGACACCGTTATCCAGCAATTGGACATACACCGGGGTAAAGTCATCAATCTCGACACACACCAGGCGACCGGAATCGGCGGCAATGGTTTTCAGCGTTGCACCGTCGTGCTGCAGCAGTTGATTAACCGATAACTCCAGCGGTACCAGTACCGCCTGAGACAGCATCAAGTTGCTGTTCAGGCTGGTCAACAGCGATTCAAACATGAGCAACCGTTACGGCTTGATGCCGCGGTGCAGGGCAACCACACCACTGGTCATATTGTGATAGGAGCAACGTACCAGGCCGGCTTCTTCCATCATGCCTTTCAGGGTTTCCTGATCCGGATGCATACGGATGGATTCGGCCAGATACTTGTAGCTTTCAGAATCGTTGGTCACTACTTTGCCCATAAACGGCAGCGCAGTGAATGAATACAGATCGTACGCTTTGCTCATCAGCGGATTGGTTGGCTTGGAGAATTCCAGCACTAATAAGCGGCCACCCGGCTTTAATACCCGTGCCATGGAGCGCAGCGCTTTGTCTTTGTCGGTAACGTTACGCAGGCCAAAGGCGATGGTAATGACGTCGAAGGTATTGTCTTCAAACGGCAGGCATTCAGCGTTGGCCTGAACGTATTCGATATTGCCGACGTAACCCTGATCGGTCAGACGGTCGCGACCGACATTCAGCATCGACGAGTTGATATCGGCTAATACCACACCGCCGGTTGGGCCAACGATCTTAGAGAACTTTTTCGTCAGGTCGCCGGTACCGCCAGCCAGATCCAGGACTTTATCACCCGGGCGTACACCACTCATATCAATGGTGATACGTTTCCACAGACGGTGAACACCAAACGACATCAGGTCGTTCATCACATCGTACTTCGCTGCTACTGAGTGAAATACGTCGGCCACCATGGCCTGCTTCTTCTCAGTATCAACGGTTTGATAACCAAAGTGAGTCTTGTTGTCTGACATGCTGACCTTCTCTGCTGGTCGCTGACCTGTTGTGATCACAGGACGAGCAAAATGGAAATTGCAGGCATTTTACCCAGCTGGCTGGCGAATGTCTTGTGCTGAGTCAGCGCCCTGGCTGATGACGCTGAGGCCAAGGTTGACGCCATTGCACCTAGGCAGGCGTGGCTGCTTCAGGCAAGGTGCTCAACACTATTACAAAAGCGATAACACAAGGTATTCCTATGATGGTAACGATGAATAAAATTGTCACTCTGGTGTTCTGGCTGTTAGCAGCCGTTGCCTGGGTTCAGGGCTGGCAGGATTGGCTGGGGTTATTGCCGACCATTGCCTTAGCGGTAGCCGGTATTCATGTGTTGGAAGTGATCTATTTCTGGGTTGCGCTCAAAGATCGCAGCGCTAACCCAGCGTCAGATGCATTACAGATTTTTATTTTTGGCATCTTCCATATGCAACGTTTTATTAAACAAGAAGCTGTCTGACCTTACTTCCTTTGGTTGGCTCCCACGGTTAACCCCTTCGAGAAGCATCCTTCGTGATGTTTCTCAATTTCTTTTAGTCCCGATTTGTTAGCCTGAAGTGAATAACAAGAGGGACGTTGTATGACTTTAAGACTCGAGAACAAAATAGCTTTAATTACTGGTGCTGCAAAAGGCATTGGTGAAGCGTGTGCGCAGTTGTTTGCGGTACAGGGCGCTCAGGTCATTGTTACCGATATCGATGATGCAACCGGACAGCAGGTTGCTGACGAGATAAAAGAGCTTGGGGGGAATGCCGAATATCGTCATCTGGACGTTGCCGAGGAGTCACAATGGCTACAACTGGTGACTCAGCTGGAGCAGGATTACGGGCATCTGGATATCTTAATTAATAACGCCGGGATTATTGGCTTTAATGAAATGCCCGGGCCGCATGACCCGGAAAATATGGACATGGCTGCCTGGCATAAAGTGAATCAGGTTAATTCCGACAGTGTTGCTTTAGGCTGCAAATATGGACTGCGATTACTAAAAAAATCCAAAGCCGCCAGTATTGTGAATATGTCTTCCCGCTCCGGTTTGGTCGGGATCCCCGCAGCAGCTCCTTATGCCGCCAGTAAAGCCGCTATTCGCAATCACTCGAAATCCGTTGCGCTGTATTGTGCCCAGCAAAAATATCCGGTGCGATGTAATTCTATTCACCCTGGCGCAATCATCACACCGTTATGGGACGCCATGCTGGGAGAAGGTAAAGCAAGAAAAGAAGCCATAAAACACATTGCGGCTGATATTCCGATTGGCCACATGGGCGAACCAATGGATGTTGCCTACGCAGCACTTTATCTGGCGTCCGATGAAGCAAAATATGTAACGGGTATTGAGTTAAATCTGGATGGTGGAATCTTAGCGGGAAGCAGCGCGGCGCCAGGGAAAGAATAATAGATTATATTTTGCACTTACGTACAAAAACCTTCCGATGTGAAACTAATGACCCTGTCAGTATAGTCATTAGCCATTTTCACCTATGGAAGGAATAATAATGAAAAAAATGGTTTTGGCAGGAGTGCTTTCGTTGGGAGCGATGAATGCTGATGCATCTGAATATTTAGATATTGCATATCTTGCAAACCCCGCTGGACAGTCACCAGGTGCATATATTGGCACTACGAAAAATGGTATTACACTATTGAGTATTCAGTCGCATGGTGGCCTGAGTTCTAGGCTTATTGACACTAGGAAGAAAGTAACTCAAGAAGAAATAATTGAAAATTCTGATACTGTTTTACGTGCTCTACCTTGGCCCAATGGATATCAAAGTGGTCTACTTGCTAACTACCCTGCACTACCAGCTAATGCTGAACGGTTTCAGCATTTAGGTGTTGTTCCAAGTATGAATGAAGGTGAATTTCAGGAGGTTGTACAGCCACTCATAAAGATGATTGAGTCATATGTAGTGGGTAATGACTATTTATACGATTCTTCAGAAACACAAGGATATCGTGCAGTAAGTGTTGGAGGGGATTGGGTTGCGTTTGCCGATGGGCCAAAAGGAAGTTCTTCTAATATATACTCATGTGATATTTCTGGTTGGAATTTATCTGATACATTTCAAAAAATTTAGATACTTGTATTTCAACTAACTTTCACTCGTCAGATAACTCTAGTTTTATATTTGAATACGCTAGGGAAACCATGAACTCTAGGGGAACTCAGATAGTTAAAGCAACTACGAATTCTGGTGAACAATTTAGTGAAATAAAGATTTTTAATCCAGAAAAAAGAATATACGAAATCTATAATCTCGGCCGAAATTTTTCCTATAGCAATTCAAAGATATACCTCTCTGATAGCGAGAACCAATTTTTTGTCATTAGTGGATCTGAGAACAGCAGTAATATGGTTCGATGGATAGGTAGTGGTGTACACCCTGTTGAGGTTTTAGATAATGATATCGCAAATGGTATTGTTAACGTGGAAGATAAGTACATAAACTACTTTTCAGAGGATGGATTATATACTTGTGAGAATAATATTCAGAATTCTGCTGATTTCAGTTATCGGGATTATATAGAGCTAATGATCTCAAAAGATAATCCGCTATATGATTTCTATTATTCTTACCCTTTACTTCCAAATAATCTTGACTCGCTTATTCGTTTAGGTGAGTTTGAAGATCGGCTTCCGATTGGAAGCGGTATCGAGGATTATAAGAACTTCGTAGAAACCTACATTCTTCCAGATGTTAATGATGATCTTCAACAATATAAAGATACTAGAACTAAGTTCATATCTTGTGTTGAAGGAAGCAAAACTCTTATAGCAACAGGAGTTTCAGCAGTCGCGGAAACAATGATAGTGGATGGTAGCCTGCGTACGTTATATTTTAAAAATTTAAAAACTGGCGATACTAATTTTCTAATACCCAATTCTTTAGTTTCCCTAGTGTATAATCATGAAAGTAAATTAACATCTTCTATATCTGAAGAAATACTAAATCTAATGGAAGGTAGTGACTATCTTGGTCTTATTGAAATTTCTCGCAATGTTAATTCTGAAGAGTTTGGTGAGCTCTTTGAAGAATTTCCAAATCTTGGAAGCAATCATGAAGAATATGGGCTTAATCCTAATACCTCCAAGGAGGAGTATGTTGGATATGTTGCAAATATATTAATTAATAATATTCCCTTTAATAAATCTTCTAACAATGCTCCTTTTAGGCTTCCTTATGTATTTCATTATAATGATGGACAGATTGGGTTCAATGCAGGTTTAATTAATTTTAACGGAATCTCAAAGGTAAATGCATCTGTAACTGTTGCTTCAAAATCACTATTAATTGACCCTTACACTAACCCCATAAGCTCAATCGATATTGTCACCAACGGCGAACTCTTCGCCGCAGACGTCAGCTGCACAGTGGCTGGCCCAATGGATATTACCTCCGCAGAATACGGCAACTGGGGTGGCTCCGAGCGATTAACACTACCACTACAATGGACAAGTAAAGATGCTAAAGGCGTTGTTTCTTTAAAAGGGGATGTTGACTCAGTATCCGGCGAACAGCAGCTACTGGTACTAGATACTTTGGCTGAAGTTACAACAGCGGATGTCACCATTAATTGTGCTGCAACCTTATCGGATAAAAATGGTAATCAGCTTAACGTAAATCTGATCCCAGCAACCATTCGTCTGAATGTTGATGAAAACGGTCGCTTTGAGTTCGATGAGCTACGTGATGGTGACTTCACCATCAACGTAAAATCTGAGCACTACACCCAGTCTTGTATTAATACGCAGACAACCGGTAGCCAGATTGATCTAGGTAATATTGAATTAATCGCTGGTGACGTGAATAACGACGGTGAAATTAATATTGATGACTTCACCTACCTCGCTGGTCGTTATGGCTCAGCTAAAGGTGATGAGCGTTACACCACTCTGGCTGATTTAAATTCAGACAACAAGGTTAATATTCAGGATCTGGCGATTCTGGGTAGTCACTTTGGCTCGCGACAGTGTAACCCTTGATTGTTTTTTTAGTTAACTGCATCGGGCGAAAGTCCGATGCACGGTTTCAACACGGAGTAGTAATGAAATTTCTGCATATAATTTATCTGAGTTTATTTTGTCATTTTGCCTTTGCTGGCCCTCAGTTGGAGGTACAAACAGAAGATAAAAATGGTGTGCGTTGGTTGTATTTCATCGTGAATGGCGTTGAGCAGATTTACGGAGCTGACCTTGAATTGAAGTACGATCATCAGACGATTCAGGTAGTCGATGTCGATGATAAGCAGTCTGGCATTCAGGTTGCGCGTGGCGCGCTGTTTGGTGAGCAGGCTTATGAAGTCTCAAATTATGCCGACCCAAGAACCGGTTCCGTGCGAATTGCTGCCAGCATTCTGCACCCGGCGGAGCCTGTTAGTGGTAATGGCGCTGTTGCGGTAGTTGGCTTTAAACATTCTGGTAAAGGAGAGGGAAAAGTCGAAGTAACACGTTTGCAGCTGGGGGATAAAGAGGGACGTTTAACGGAGGTCGCTTATCCTAAAATGATTGCGGTTGAGAAGGCACTTTCTGAAGTCAGCAGTGAGCAGCAGCCAATAGGAGCTTATGTTCCCGGCACTGCACAAGTGGTTCAGCCAGCCATCCAATCGAAAGATGATATGCTGATTTATGCGGTTATTGCACTGCTGGCGATTATTATCATCCTGCTCGCAGTTTTATTGTTACGTCGTCCGCAGGCGAACGCTTAATAATATTTCATGCCTAAAAAAACCGGAGAGGATTTAATCCGCTCCGGTTTTTTCGTTGCTCAGAGTTGTATTAACCCTTAGCTAACCAGCCATTCAGTACTGTAATGTCGTTCTCGTTCAGAGTACCGGCATAGAACTTCAGGTTTAATAAGTTAGCGATGTAATCGTAACGGGCATTAGCGTAATCGCGTTGTGCCTGAAAAAGATTACGTTGGGCATTTAACACTTCTACGATGTTACGTGTGCCAACTTTGTAACCGGTTTGAGTCGCTTCCAATGCACTTTCTGCAGAAACAATCGCTTGTTTACGGGCTTTAATATTTAACACATCGGTTTTAACTTTGCGGAACAGACTACGAATATTTTGTTTCGTGCTGCGACGCTCGCCTTCCAGGTTGTATTCCGCAGCTGCGTAATTCTGTGCTGCTTGTTTGGTGCGGCTATAGTTAGCACCGCCAGCCAGCAGAGGCATGGATAATTGAATACCAATCGCCGTTGTTGTGTTATCCAGAGTCTTATTGTCTACGCGAGGAGCTTGGTCGCCGTCTGTGTATGATGCTGTCAGGCTAACGGTCGGTAAATGGTTAGAGCGGGTAGCATTACGTTGCAGGCGAACGGAGTCTTTATTCGCTTCTGCCAATTGCAGACCTGCGTACTTAGCCAGTCCGGATTCCACCCAGCTTTCAACATCTGCAGGAGCAGGCATTTCCATCGCTACTTCGGCACGTAATGGAGATACTTTGTCGAAACGTTGACCGGTTAATTGCTCCAGCGCTTCGTAACTGATATCCAGGTTAGCTTCCTGGCCTAACAGGTTTACGTAGGAAAGGTCGTAACCTGCTTGTGCTTCATGTACGTCGGTAATTGCAATCAGGCCAACATCGAAGCGTTGCTTGGTTTGTTCCAGCGAACGTTTAACGGCTTTTTCTTCGGCTTGTGCTGCTGACAGGTTGTCCTGGGCACGCAGAACATCGAAGTAGGCTTTGGCCGTTCGGGTTAACAGCTGTTGTTCGGCCAGTTGCAGTTGCAAAGCCGCAGCTTCGTCACCAGCCACTGCTGATTTGTAGGTGTACCAGGCGTTCAGATTAAATAATGCCTGGCTGGCCTGAATCTGAAGCTGGTTTTGAGTGTAATCAGAATCAACGTCTGTTTTAGGCGTACCAGTTGCAAAAACACCGGATGTTTCGCTATCAATCTCAGTGATGCTGTAGCTCAGGCTGGCGTTTGGTAATAAGCCACCACGCGCTGCGCCAACGCCATAACCACTGGCTTCGCGAGTTGCGCGAGCTGCAGCAATCTCAGCATCGTTGCTGGCCGCTTGTTGATAAATGGTGCTAAGGTCGGCGGCGTTGGTCAGGCTGGAAGCCAGAATTGCAACGCTCAGAGTCAGTAGTTTCTTCATATTAATCGGGCCTTTGGCAGCCTGGTGAATAAAATTTCGTCGATTCTAACAGATTAAATGTCGCACAAATTGCACTTATTGTTCCAATTATAATAACAGACTGTGCAATTGCTCCGTAGAATATTAGTTAAGTTTAATATTCTTCTCTAGTTATATTTGGAGGTCAAGTTATGAACCCAAAGCAAACTTCAGTGCTGACTGAGCCTGAGTATAGTCAGGAGCAGGTCGAGATCGTAAGTAAGAAACGGTCATTTAATGGTTTTTTTGCAATTGATACTCTGACATTGCGTCATAAGCGCTTTGACGGACGCTGGACCGGCAACTTTACCCGCGAATTATTTGAGCGTGGCGAAGCTGTGTGCGTACTGTTATACGACCCGAATAAAGATTGCGTCGTTCTGGCAGAACAGTTCCGGATTGGTGCTCTGGCAGATCAGCGCAGCCCGTGGCTGCTGGAGCTGGTTGCTGGCATGGTTGAGCCTGGTGAGTCTTATGACGATGTTGCTATGCGGGAAACGGAGGAAGAAGCCGGATGTCAGTTCTATAAATTGCTGCCAATCTGTAATTACTGGGTGTCTCCGGGCGGAACCTGTGAACGGGTTCAGCTGTATTGCGGCTTAATCAACAGCGAGGGTGTCTGCGGCATTCACGGTTTAGAGCAGGAAAATGAAGACATCCGTCTGCACACTCTCGGTTTCGATGACGCTTATCAGGCCGTTGCTTCTGGCGAAATTAATAACGCAGCCACGATCATGGCGTTGCAATGGCTGAAGATCCATAAAGCCGATGTGCTAGCTGACAAAGCGATATAGAAACGCTGGCATTTAGCTGAATTTATTCTTTGTCTGGCACTGATCGGGGCCTTTGGTTAGGCTGCTGATGTTAATCTGTATGCAATACAATCCGGAGTAAAAGTTGTTGCGTAAAAAGCGTTATGTACCCGATTTGCAGGAGTTATCGACCCTCGCGGAAAAAAACTACCTGCGTTTTTTTAAACTGTTCCCTGAAATGGAAGCGGGTAGCGAACGTGTATTTGTGATCAGCAATATCAATGATCACCAGGCGCGCATTATTATGCGTGTTGAAGAAGTTCATCCTTACACCACGATGTTGCAGATCATCCAGCAGGGCCTGAGCCCTGAGTGGATCCAGCCTCCAAGAATGCAGGTGCGCCTCTACCACGATGCAAATATGGCAGAGGTGCTAAGCTATCAGAATGAAAAGCGGTTTGAAGGGCGTTACCAGTATCCCAACCCCACCATGCGGATGCCGGACGAGAAGTTACAGCTGAATCGCTTTCTGGCGGATTGGCTGGATCATTGTTTACAATATGGTCATATAGATACGCCGTTTGAATTTATGCCGGATCTGTCATAGCGGGAAATATGGCCGGTTCAGGCAAATACCCAGTGTAAAAAGCCGTTAATTCAGGTGTCTGAAGTAAGTTTTTGTGAACTTGATCCCTGTTGTGTGATGGCGGCTCGGTTTAAAGTGGAAGTTACTACCAGAATAGGGAGTGGGTGCGATTTGTTTGCGCTGAATACAAATGGGCCGGTGAGACTGGTTCAGATAACTGATACTCACCTGAACGGGCCGGAAGATGGCCACTTATTAGGCATGAAAACGCTGCACAGCCTGCAGTGTGTGCTTGATATTGTGCGTGATCAGCGTGACGCTATTGATGCCTTTCTGGTTACCGGCGACTTATCCCAGGATGGTTCCCTCCAGGCTTATCACCATTTGCAAAACGAACTGCGTCCGTTTGACTGCCCGTCTTTCTGGCTGGAGGGTAATCACGATTATCCGGACAATATGGCTGAAGCCGCCAAAGGTCATGAACATCTTGATCGTGTCATTCGCACTCCCCATTGGCAAATCATCATGCTGAATTCTCAGGTGGTCACCAAGGTACATGGCTATCTGGAGCAAGATCAGCTGGAACTGTTACAGCAAGCATTATCTGAGCGTCCTGATCTGCATTCTCTGGTTTGTTTTCACCATCACCCGATTGATATGGGCTGCAAATGGATCGACACCATTGGTGTTAAAAACGCTGATGAATTGTGGAAAGTGATTGATCAGCATAAAAATGTCCGTGCCGTATTATGGGGCCATGTTCATCAGGACAGTGACCAGATGCGTGGTGACGTACGCTTGATGTCGACGCCTTCTACCTGCATCCAGTTTGAACCAAAAACCGAAGACTTCTCGATTGATCAGGTTGCGCCAGGCTATCGCTGGCTGGACCTGCATCCGGATGGCTCAATTGATACCGCCGTTAGTCGGGTTGAAGGTATCGAGTTTGAAGTCGATTATTCCGTTAAAGGTTATTAAACGCTTCTAACGTCTGAGGAATTCCCTTGAGTGCTTGTCTTTATCTGCATGGCTTTCTGAGTTCGCCACAATCTCAGAAAGCACAGCAGCTTGTTTCCTATTTTCAGCAAAATCTGGCCAGTGATGAACTGGTTATTCCTGCATTGCCGTTTGAGCCAGCCGCCGCTATCCAGTTAGCAGAACAAACGCTGCAGCAGCTGCAACAAAAGCATGATCAGGTGTATCTGATCGGCAGTTCGCTCGGTGGTTTTTACGCCACCTATCTGGCAGAAAAATATCGCCTTCCTGCTGCGCTGATTAATCCGGCGGTCAGGCCTTTTGAGTTATTCGCTGATTACCTCGGTCCGAATACCCACTTTTATACCGGTGAAGTGCATGAGCTGACGATGGAGCATATCGACCAGCTTCAGGCGCTGAATATTGACCCGATTCAACAGCCGCAAAATCTGCTGCTGTTACTGCAAACCGGTGATGAGACACTGGATTATCGCCAAGCAGCGCAGTTGTACCGGGCTTGCCCTTCCTGGACCGAAGGTGGTGGTAATCACAGCTTCGAAGACTTTATCAGTCGTATGCCGATGGTGCTGGGCTTCGTTCATCGACATTACAACCCCGCCGAATAGCCGCTAACCCGGCACGAATCATCATTAACCCGGTATGAATCACTTTAAGGCTCTGGAAAATCAGCCAGAGCCATCGGTATACTCGCTATCTGATTTTTATACCCGACCTTTTAATAATAAGCGTCATCCTGTTTCAGAGGTTTGAATGTCCAAGCAATACACGGCGTCTTCGATTGAAGTCTTAAGTGGTCTTGATCCGGTTCGTAAACGTCCCGGTATGTACACTGACACCACCCGGCCAAACCATTTGGCTCAGGAAGTTATCGATAACTCGGTGGACGAAGCGTTAGCTGGCCATGCCAGCACCATTGAAGTGACTCTGCACGGTGATGGTTCTATGACTGTGTTGGATGACGGTCGTGGTATGCCAACCGATATTCACCCGGAGCACGGTGTCTCCGGTGTTGAACTGATTCTGACCCAGTTACACGCCGGTGGTAAGTTCTCTAACGATAACTACCAGTTCTCTGGTGGTTTGCACGGTGTGGGTGTTTCCGTGGTAAACGCCTTGTCCAAAGTACTGGAAGTTACCATCTGGCGTGATGGCCAGGTGCAGCGTATTGGTTTCCAGAACGGTGATAAAGCGTTGGATCTGCAGGTGGTGGATACCTGTGGTAAGAAACGCAGCGGCACCAGTGTTCGTTTCCTGCCTGATCCACAATATTTCGATTCACCGAAGTTTTCTGTTCCGCGGTTAAAACACGTCTTACGTGCCAAAGCAGTTTTGTGCCCGGGTTTGCGTATTAAATTTAATGCGCCGAATGCGGAAGACAGTGCCGAGTGGTATTACGAAGACGGTTTAAAAGATTATTTAAAAGTCAGCTCCACCGGTTACGAGGTTCTGCCCGCGGAACCTTTTACCGGCAGCATGACCGGCGAAACTGAAGGTGTTGATTGGGCGGTTCAATGGCTGCCGGAAGGTGGCGAGTTATGCCAGGAAAGTTACGTTAACTTAATTCCAACCGCTCAGGGTGGTACCCACGTAAACGGCTTCCGCTCCGGTTTATTGGATGCTCTGCGTGAGTTCTGTGAATTCCGTAATTTATTACCCCGTGGTGTGAAATTAACGCCGGACGATTTATGGGAGCGTTGCTCTTACGTATTGTCGGCCAAACTTGCTGATCCACAATTCGCCGGACAAACCAAGGAGCGTTTGTCGTCACGTGAAGCTTCATCGTTTATTTCCGGCGTAGTAAAAGATTCCTTTGCCTTGTGGTTAAACGAACACACAGCAGAAGCGGAATTGCTGGCGGAGATGGCGATTTCCAGCGCCCAGAGCCGGTTACGTAAATCGAAAAAAGTTGCGCGTAAAAAGATCACCCAGGGCCCGGCGCTGCCAGGCAAGCTGGCTGACTGTACCGGTCAGGACAGCGAACGCACTGAATTATTCCTGGTGGAAGGTGACTCTGCTGGTGGTTCTGCCAAGCAGGCCCGTGATCGTGAGTTCCAGGCGATCATGCCTTTAAGGGGTAAGATCCTGAATACCTGGGAAGTGGATTCTGGTGAAATTCTCGCCTCGGAAGAAGTTCACAATATCGCCGTTGCGTTAGGTATCGACCCAGCGACGGATAACCTCGACGGTTTACGTTACGGTAAAATCTGTATTCTTGCCGATGCCGACTCGGATGGCCTGCATATCGCCACTCTGTTGTGTGCCTTGTTTGTGCGTCATTTCCGCAAGCTGGTGGCGGAAGGGCATGTGTATGTTGCGATGCCACCGCTGTATCGTATCGATGTTGGCAAAGACGTTTTTTATGCATTGGACGAAGCGGAAAAATCTGGTGTATTAGAGCGTATTAAAGCTGAGAAAAAGCGCGGTAAAGTGAACGTACAGCGCTTTAAAGGTTTGGGTGAAATGAACCCGATGCAGCTGCGTGAAACCACCATGGATCCAAATACTCGTCGCCTGGTTCAGTTGTCGCTGGAGCCGGGGGACGGCACAAACGAATTGATGGATATGTTGCTGGCGAAAAAACGTGCGTCTGACCGTAAGAGCTGGTTAGAAACCCGTGGCAACGAAGTTGATATTGCCTGATCGATTTATTTTGAAAAGCTCATTCTTTAGCCCGGTTTTTAACCGGGCTTATTTTTGCCTTCGTTAAGGCTTTATTCACCTTTCTTCAGTAGAATTCCACGTACTTTTTTTTAATCTGGAAATTTCTATGCGAAGTATTTTCCTATTAGCCGTAATCGCTATGGCGGGTTGTGCCCGGCTCGACAGCGTTCAGATCGGCTCAATCGATCAGACTCAGGGAGATCTGACTCCGATCTCAGTACGTTTCAGTGAAACGGGTTTTGATGCCGCAGCAGCAGCCGAAATTGGTCGAATCGCCAGCGATGGCCAGGCAGCAGAGAACTTCGAAGATCTGCGTAATATTCTGGCATTAATGAATATGGGACCACGCACGGGTAATCCGGTTTACGACGATACATATGCTGAGAAGCTGCTGGCATATCTGCGAAATGAATGTCGCAGCGGAAAAATTACCGGTATTCGTGCGATTCGTGAAGCCAAAGCCGCAGGTCCGGTTTCCGGCGAAATTGTTGGTGTTGATGCTTTTTGTATTCGTAATTCATAACAACACTTGATAACGAGAAAATTAATAGGGTTTGATCATGTTACAACGTATTTTTGCTTTTTTATTTTTATCCGTCGCGTTAACCGGCTGCGTTAGCCTGAATTCAGTTTCTCTAACTCAGGTGCCACAGGAGCGTTCTAATGAAGTAACAGCTTCCGCTGATCACTGGGCCATTCTGGGTATCGCTTTTGACAACGAATTTGTTGATGAAGCCATTAACGATCTGCGTAACCAGTGTCAGGGTGGCAAGCTGGACGGCGTGTTAACCAAGTTCCAGAACACGGTTTATTTCCTGGTTGTTAAACGTGAAGTGGTTGCCACTGCGTATTGTCAAAAGGGGTAAGTCGTTATGAAACGTTTACTGACTCTGGCAATGACATCCATGCTGGCGGTGGGTTGTACCCACTCGATTCACCAGCAGCACATCAGTGATATCGACCCTGGCCTGGCAGCCGATAAAAGTGCTAAAACCGTCGTGGTTACCACTGAGCAAAAGGTCGTGCTGTGGTTTGCTTTTGATACCGATTATGTCGATCAGGCGTATCGTGAGTTGCAGCAAAAATGCCCGGGCCGTATTGGTGCGGTTGCGACTCAGCACTCGACCAGTCACGGTTTTATGAGCTGGACCAATAAAATCCGCATGGAAGCCATCTGTACACAATAAGTCTGATGCTTTTCTGTACAGTTTCCCGGCAGTGATCACTGTCGGGAAATCTCCCCATTTCCTGATCCAAATCTCACCTTTTAGCATTGTCCTTCGCCGGTTAGTCGGTCACAATCTCTGCCAACCTTTTTCGATACCCTGATAGCCGGGTAGAGCTGAACTCAGACAGAAATTCGACAGAACAGCGAGTCTTATGACGGATCAGATTAGTTACACAGACGACGGCGTAGAGCGCCAGTCGCTGAAGCAATATACCGAAAGCGCGTACCTGAATTATTCCATGTACGTGATTCTCGACCGGGCGCTGCCACACGTGGGTGATGGTCTGAAGCCGGTACAGCGCCGTATTACCTACGCCATGAGCGAGCTGGGCTTAAAGCACACCGCCAAATACAAGAAGTCGGCCCGTACCGTTGGTGACGTGTTGGGTAAATACCATCCACACGGTGACAGCGCCTGTTACGAAGCTATGGTGTTGATGGCTCAGCCGTTTTCCTACCGCTATCCATTGGTCGATGGTCAGGGCAACTGGGGTGCACCGGATGATCCGAAGTCGTTCGCGGCGATGCGTTATACCGAAGCCAAACTGGCCAACTACGCCGAGGTGTTACTCAGCGAATTAGGCCAGGGTACGGTTGACTGGCAGCCGAACTTTGATGGCACCATGGACGAGCCTTGTACCTTGCCAGCCCGTTTACCAAATATCCTGTTAAACGGCACCACGGGTATTGCGGTTGGTATGGCGACCGATATTCCGCCACATAATATCCGTGAAGTAGCCAGTGCCTGTATCCACTTGCTGGATAATCCTAAAGCCGAAATCGATGCTTTATGTGAGCATGTGCAGGCTCCTGATTTCCCAACCGATGCGGAAATTATTACGCCAAGAGAAGATCTGCGTAAGTTATATCGCACCGGTAAGGGCAGCGTAAAAATGCGTGCGGTCTACTCCATCGAAGATGGCGATATCGTTGTGACTGCACTGCCACATCAGGTTTCAGGTGCAAAAATTCTGGAGCAAATTGCGGCACAAATGACAGCGAAAAAGCTGCCATTGGTAACGGATTTACGCGACGAGTCGGATCACGAAAACCCAACCCGTTTAGTCATTGTTCCTAAATCCAATCGTGTTGATACCGATGCTGTGATGGCGCATTTATTCGCCACCACCGATCTGGAAAGAAACTATCGCGTCAATATGAATGTGATTGGTCTGGACGGTCGCCCGCAGGTGAAAAACCTGCAAATGATGTTAACTGAGTGGCTGGAATACCGTACCGGCACTGTACGTCGTCGTTTGCAGCACCGTTTGGATAAAGTGTTAGCTCGTCTGCATATCTTGGAAGGTATGTTGGTAGCTTTCCTGAATATCGACGAAGTGATCGAAATTATCCGTACCGAAGACGAACCAAAAGCGGTGCTGATGCAGCGTTTTGGTGTATCGGATATTCAGGCCGAAGCCATCCTCGAATTGAAATTACGTCACCTCGCCAAACTGGAAGAAATGAAAATCCGTGGCGAGCAGGATGAGTTAGAAAAAGAACGCGACGCGTTAGAAAAAACCTTAGGGTCCGAGCGTCGTTTAAAAACCCTGATCAAAAAAGAATTAACAGCAGACGCTGAAAAATACGGTGATGACCGTCGTTCCCCTGTGGTGGTTCGTGGCGAAGCGAAAGCCTTCTCTGAAACCGAACTGGTTTCTGCTGAAGCTATTACCGTAGTGCTGTCTGAAAAAGGCTGGGTGCGTGCTGCCAAAGGCCACGATATCGATGCCGAAGGTCTGAACTATAAGTCCGGCGATAAATATTTATTGTCGGCACCGGGTAAAAGTAATCAGAACGCAGTATTTATCGACAGTACCGGACGTTCTTATGCTCTGCCTGCCCATACCTTGCCGTCAGCTCGTGGTCAGGGTGAACCATTAAGTGGTCGCCTGACGATGCAGGCTGGTTCGCAATTCCTCGGCCTGGTGATGGGGCCTGACTCCGATCAGTACCTGATGGCCACCGACGCCGGTTATGGCTTTATCGCTAACCTTGGCGATATGCAGAGCAAAAACAAAGCTGGTAAAAACCTGCTGACAGTACCGGATAACGCTCGGGTATTAATTCCGGCTAAGATTATTAATCCTGAGAAAAGCTGGATTGCGGCGGTCAGTAACGAAGGCCGTATGCTGGTATTCCCGGCGGCTGACGTACCGGTAATGGCTCGTGGTAAAGGCAACAAGATGATTAATATTAATTCGGCTAAGGCGGCTGCCCGTGAAGAATTAATGGTTGCTTGTGTCGCCTTCAGTGAAGATGACACCATTCTGGTTTACGCTGGTAAGCGTCATATGAAACTGAAGTTTGCTGACCTTGAGCACTACCAGGGTGAGCGTGGTCGTCGTGGTAATAAGCTGCCACGTGGCTTCCAGAATGTGGATGCGATGGAAGTGGTTCGTAAGGACGACTGATTAATCGTAAACAATTAAACCGCCTTCGGGCGGTTTTTTGTTGTCGCTATTTTATTGCTCAGCAGTATTTATTTTTCAGCCGCCGCATCAGTGCCACATCCCTGTGGCTTGATGCTATCGCAACGTCCTGTTGCTGCTATGAAAAACAAATACCACTGAAAAATCTGAAGATAAGTAAGTAGAAAAATAATGTCGCTACAACCGATTAATAATATTGAATTAAATATCCTTGATAGCCAGCCGGACAATAAACAAAGCGCACTGGTTTGGGCGCACGGTTTAATGTTTTGTACCGCAGCGGATATCGAATCCGGTTTGTTTGCCTGGAAGCAAACGTCACAACAACATCGTGTGATTCGGTACGATGCCCGCGGTCATGGTGAATCTCAGGCGACCGACAATATTGCCGATTATCAGTGGACTCATCTGGCAAAAGATATGTTAGCGGTTGCTGATCATTCTGAGGCCGGGAAACTGGTGCTGGGTGGTGCATCCATGGGTTGTGGAACCAGTTTGATTGCGGCGCTGGATCTTATTAACTCAGGTCAGAAAGATAAGCTGGCAGGCGTGGTATTGGTGATTCCGCCAACGGCCTGGAAAACCCGCCCGGCACAGGCGCGTAAATACAAGTTATTAGCTTTACTGAACAAACTGAAACTGGTGCCAGCACTAATTCCCCAGTTAACGAAAAACAAAGTCATTGCCGGATTTCTGAATAAATCGATGCCTTATTGCGAAACTGTATTGCATCGCTATATGGCCAGCCACAAAAAAGAAGCGTATCACCCGATTCTGATGGGGTCTGCGCAATCGGATTTACCGGTGGAAGAAGAGCTGAAGAAAATTGATATACCAGTATTAATTCTCGCCTGGACAGATGACAACAGTCACCCTGTAAGTACGGCAAAACAATTACGGGAGTTATTGCCAAACAGTGAGATTCATCTGGCTAATGAAGTACGTCATGTGGATCAGTGGGACTCACAGATTTGTGAGTTTTTAAACCGGCTGTCCTGAGCCACGGAAGCTGTATTAACAAGGAATTTAAAAAGGGCGCCGCAGCGCCCTTTTTTAATCATCAGAACCAAGCTGAAAAGATCAGTTGCCCCAGATCAGACCAACCAATTCCGGGTGATCAACAAATGGGTTACGGTTGCCCTGGTGGTTTTGAGCGGCATTGTTACGGTCAATTTCCTTCTGACTCACCGGATCACTGTTGTGCCATTGCAACAACATCGCCAGCTTCCAGCTTTCGAATACCTTGTTGCTGCTGCCATCTAATACAGCATTGCTTTCGGAGCTGTTATTTTCCCAGCTGGCAATACGGTCCTCATAGCGAGTAGCCATGTAGAAGTAGGCACGTGCCAGGTCGCCTTTGAACTCGTCGATCGGCTCAAACACAGTACCACTGTGACCCAGGTTGGATGCAGCAGAGCCCAGCTTGGAACCATTCTGAGACGTCCAGCTGACGGAACCTACCAATCCGTATGGATGGCTGCTACGACGGCCGTTTACATAACCATCGGTGGCAAATACATGGTGTACGTCTGAATTCATCGGCTCAACGCCGCCACCAAACCAGCTGCGCGGGAAAGCATGCTCGCGATTGTAACAGCTGCCTTCGCCATTGTAGGAACCACATTGGTCTGTGCTTTTGGTGAATGAATACGGATCGCTGGCATTCGGACGCTCGGAGTAGATATCGAGAATCTTGCCATCTTTTTCGTAGTAGCTGTCCAGTTCATGGTTGTTATAGAAGGTCCACAGCGCACTGTAACCATGGCTGGTGTGATTATCGATAATGTCGTGAAGCGCTGACTTCAGGGCGTAACCAGTTAAACCCTCCGCTGCCTGATAGTAAGGAATCAGGTCCGTTGCTGTACCAGAGCCATTTCCCGGTACGGTTGGAGAACCACCGGTTGTGATGCTGAAGTTGACAGACTTACTGGTTGTGAAGTTTGCACCACTGAACAGCTCATTGCCGTTCGCGACCATGCGGTAGGAACCATTACCATAAGTGCAGCAGATACCGTCACCATACGAATCATTAATGGTGAAGGTATACGAACCCTCCGCCAGGCAGAAGTTCTCGGTGTTGGTTGTATTGCCTGCATAACCACTGCCGGAGTGCAGTGTGTTGCCAGCACTGCTGATGGTCCAGCTGGTTTCACTGCCATATTGATCGGTTACCAGCGTTAATGTGGTGTTGGTGCAGCTTGGGGTATTGCCGTTGCCGGGCTCTGAAACACTCACTTCGGTAATGTTGCTGACGCTTTCAATACTTGGCTCGCCAGCGTAGCTATCCCGAATGCCGGATACCTGGATGGTTTTGCCAATCACGGCGGCATTGTTTTGTGGGCTCCAGCTATCACGCTGGTTCGCTTCCAGCCTGACAACAATGCTGACCTTGCTATCGTTCTGATCTTGCAGACGCAGGGCATAAATTCCGTTTACCGCCTCACTGATTACTCCAACCGCGGTTAAAGAGGTACCCGTCGCGGCAGACAAAGCCTGAGTAACACTCATCGAATCGCCAGGGCTATCGGTTCCCGTGCTCGCCGGTGCAGTATATGAAGCGGTTAACGCGACATCGGCAAAGGTGCGGTAACCACGAACCTGAATGTGATAAATACCAGCAGCAGGCGCTTCAACGCTGCAGCTTTCGTTATTGCCTTTCAGATATGGGCGACAATCATAGCTGCTGCTTGTTGGTTCACTGTTGAAGCGGGTGTATAAATCGGCATCACCGGTACCGCCGGAGATTGCGATTTGCAGATTGGCAGCTCCCGAGGGTACGGTAATTGTATGGCTCTGTTGTGAGCCGCTGTTGCCGCTAATATTGAGTGAAGCACCGTTGGACAGTGTCTCGGCGGATATTTGTGATGACAGCACAGAGGCTGCAACCAATAGCGCGCCTGCCATTGATTTCATGGACGTTCTCTCCTGAGGACCGGGTAATTTTAGTAATGCAAAGTGCTGGACTGAGAATCAGGCGATAGCGCCTTTTGTGTCAGGTTTAAGCGTGGTGAGTATTGCAGGCGCGCATTTCAACAAAAGTTTTTATCTGCTGCAATTGCTGCAGCAGATTGTGACTGACAATGATGGTCAATTCAGCTTTGTTCAGTCACTTCAAATAATCGAAAGCAAAATTCTTTGGTGTTTTTGCTTTTTCTCTCGTTCCAGTTTTCCGGGAAGTCAGGTTTTAATTTCGCTTCGTGTTCGATATACACCAGAGCTCCGGGCAATAACCGCAGTTTTTCAATGGCGGGTTGCAACAGATCTTTATTAAAGGGTGGGTCGAGAAATACCAGATCATAAGGTTCCGGATTCTGATCCAGCCATGCCAAAGCATCTCCTGCCCAAACCTGAGCATTTTTTGCTTCCAGCGTTTGCAGGTTATCTTTTAACTGCAACGCGGCTTTGGCATTTTTCTCAAGAAAGATCACTTCTTTAGCGCCACGAGACAAAGCTTCAAACCCTAACGCACCACTGCCAGCAAACGCATCCAGTACGCGGGCGTTTTCGACATCGAACTGCAGCCAGTTAAATACCGTCTCCCGCACCCGGTCCATGGTTGGACGCAAGCCATCAATCGACGGAAAACGTAACCGTCGAGAACGCCACTGGCCGCCAATAATCCGAAGCTGTTGGGTGGGAGTGGATTTACTCACGTTATTTTCCTGTTGCTTTGCTGTTACTTAAATCGGGCTGGAGGCTGATCTACTGAGCCGCAATTTGTTGTTTGCAGTCGAGGTATTCCTGCGCCGCGGTTTTCTGACTATCACCCAGTTGCTGGTAAAGCGTCTGGTAATAGTGAGCGGGTGGGCGATGGTAGGCAATGTCGCTTTGAATGTCGAGCTGACCGCTATTCGACAGCCAATGCTGGCGCATAGCCCGGGTTTGTTGTGTGCGGAATTCCTGCCACTGTTGGCGCAGGGGCAGAGCTTTATTCAGCTGGACTTCCGCTGCCGACCATTGATTACGGAACCAGCGCGAACCGGCGACATAGGTTTGTTCACAATGACCAAGCGTTGGCAGGCGTTCAGGATCAGATCCAGGCTTTTGCAGCTGTAATTGTTTAATCAGATAAGCCGCAATGGCCTGCATTTCGATCTCTGCCCAGGGACCCTGAATCAGAATCGCAATGGTGTCGGGTTTTGGGTTTCCAGCGGTTGTTATGTGTTGCTGTAATTCATCCGACCACTCCTGCGCTGGTAAAGGCCAGTCAATTTGTTGGTCGGCCAGCAGAATCCGTACGTTTCCATGATCGGCACTGACTTGCTGCCAATAACCCGGAATACCTTCCTGCGATAACCAGTTCTGCCAGTTCGCCTCCGATAATGTTGCCAGCTTTAGCGGCTCTAACGGCTCTAGTTCCGGATCGGTTTTGCCCAGATGAATCCAGCTGATGATGCCAAGACAGCAAAAGATAATGATATTCAGAGTTCGGCGGCTGAATCTCACGTCCGCATCCTTATTCGCAGTAGGGTTTAGTGGTAGGATAGCGGACTTTGATTATTCACGGTTAGCAGTTGCGCTGGCCGGATAACATCTGATGAGTGCGAGCAACCGATGTTTGATTTTTTTAAGCGCAAAAAGAAAGCGCCAGAAGAGCAAAAACCTGCAGTTGAGCAGGTGTTAGAAACACAAGAACAAACCGAAGTAGCAGAAACAGCAGCCGCTGATCATGCCAGCGACGTGGAAACTGCAGTACAAGCTGTTGAAGAAGTGGTGGCCGAAGAGCAGGCACTGCAACAGCCAGATCAGCAAACACAGCCAGAGCATCAGGCACAACCGGAACCACAAGCTGAGCCAGAAGTGGAGCAACAGCCTGAACCTCAGGCAGTTGAACCGATTGTCGAAGAGCCAGCTGTAACAGAAACTGCGGCACCAGAAAGCAGTGAAGAACTGAGCTACTTCGAAGAAGCGGGTGAGCAGGAATCACCAAAAGAAGAGAAGAAAAAAGGTTTCTTTGGCCGTATCCGTGATGGTCTGAGCAAAACCCGCAGTGGTTTAGCCGATGGCCTGGCAGACCTGTTGGTTGGTAAAAAAGAAATCGATGATGACCTGCTGGAAGATCTGGAAACTCAGCTGATTATGGCTGACGTTGGTATGGAAGCGACCCAGGAAATCATGGAGCGCTTAACTGGCCGTATTTCCCGTAAAGAACTGAACGATTCCGATGCACTGTTTGAAGCGCTAATCGAAGAACTGCGCGCCATGCTGGATGTTGCCCAGCAGCCATTGGTGGTCGACGGTGAAAAATCCCCTTATGTGATCCTGATGGTGGGTATTAATGGTGTGGGTAAAACCACCACCATTGGTAAGCTGGCCAAGCAGTTCCAGAATCGCGGTAAGAGTGTGATGCTGGCAGCGGGTGATACCTTCCGTGCCGCTGCGGTTGAGCAGTTGCAGGTCTGGGGCGAGCGTAACGACGTTCCGGTTGTGGCTCAGCATACGGGTGCCGACTCTGCGTCGGTCATTTTTGATGCGGTTGAAGCGGCGAAATCCCGTAATGTGGATATCCTGATTGCCGACACCGCGGGTCGTCTGCATAACAAAGATAACCTGATGCAGGAGCTGGAGAAGGTTGTTCGGGTGATGAAAAAACTCGACGATACTGCGCCACACGAAGTGATGTTGGTATTGGATGCCGGTACCGGTCAGAACGCCATTAACCAGTGTAAGCAGTTCCTGCAGTCTGTGGGTGTTACCGGTCTGACATTAACCAAGCTGGACGGTACCGCGAAAGGTGGCATCATCTTCGCTTTAGCCAAACAGTTTGAGATTCCGGTACGTTTTATTGGTGTTGGTGAAGGCATCGACGACCTGCGTCCGTTTAACGCCGATGAATTTACCCGTGCTCTGTTCAAACAAGACGATTGAGCACGGTTACTCAGAAAGACACCTGAAAACAATAATATGAGGTGAGGATGGCAGATTCCGATGTGATGGTTCGTTTTGATCGCGTCAGCAAGCGTTACTCCGCCGGCACTGGTGGTGGTAACGAAGCGTTGAGTGGTGTGAATTTTGAACTAAAGCGAGGAGAGTTCGCCTTCCTGACCGGCCACAGTGGTGCCGGTAAAAGTACCTTATTAAAGTTGATGATGCTGATGGAACGGCCAAGCCGTGGCCAGGTCATCATTGACGGTCAGAACCTGGCGCGGTTGCGTCAGTCTCAGGTTCCTTACCATCGCCGCAAGGTCGGTGTGGTGTTCCAGAACCACCAGTTATTATTCGATCGCAGCGTATTTGATAACGTTGCTCTGCCATTGCAGATTGCCGGCTATACCCCGGCCGAAGCTGGACGTCGGGTGCGTGCGGCGCTCGATTCCGTTGGCCTGTTGGGCATGGAAAAACGTAATCCAATCGAACTGTCCGGCGGTGAACAGCAGCGCGTTGGTATTGCCCGTGCCGTGGTGAATAAACCACCACTGCTGCTGGCGGATGAGCCAACCGGTAACCTCGATCCGGAACTGTCTGAAGAAATCATGAACCTGTTCACTCGCTTCCAGCAAGTTGGGGTCACCGTCTTAATTGCTACCCACGATATCGCGTTAATTGAACGTATGGGTCATCGCCGGTTGATTCTGGATCAGGGCAAAATGGTACAAGGGCAGTTAAAGGAGGCGACATATGGCGCCGTCTAAAACATCCAAAGCCAATAGCCAGGGCGCTTCGGGTCACAAGATTGGTGTGGCTGCACGGTTTTCTGCCTGGTTTGCTCATCATCAGCTGACTGCGGTGGAAACTCTGGTGAAGCTACTGGCAAATCCGGCTGCTGCATTATTAACCTGGCTGGTGGTTGCGATAGCCCTGACGTTACCCGGTGCACTGTGGATGACGCTGGATAATATGGAGCAGCTCAGCGGTCGCTTTCAGGCATCCGGGCGTATCACTCTCTACCTTGAGCCGCAAACATCCGCTGCTGCGGGTAATCAACTCAGTGAACGTATCAGTGCCTTGGGCAATGTCAGTTCCACTGAATACATTGATGCTGATACCGCATTGGAAGACTTCCGCCAGAACAGCGGCCTGCAACAAGCCCTCGACTTCCTGCCGGAAAACCCGTTGCCTGCGGTGATTCTGGTTGAGCCGCCGCTGGGGATTTCTGCTGCAGACGTTAATCAACTGGTTGAGCAGTTGAGTGCTTACCAGATTGTGGATTCTGTTCAGTTGGATATGGCCTGGGTGGAACGGCTATTGGCGATGCTTGCTCTGGGTGAGCGACTGATCTGGGTGTTAGGTATTTTACTGGCGCTGGCAATCTTGCTGGTGGTTGGTAACACCATTCGCCTGGCGATTGCCGCGCGAGTCGATGAAATTCGCGTTACCAAGCTGGTGGGCGGAACCAATGCCTATGTTCGTCGTCCCTTCTTATATACCGGTCTTTGGTATGGCCTGGTAGGCGGTTTGTTAGCCTGGGTGCTGCTGGCGACCTGCTGGTTCCTGTTATCTGGCCCGGTTGATGAACTGGCGCGTCTCTATGGTTCTGGCTTTGAGCTGAAACCTTTATCGGCTGCTGCTGCTATGGCTTTGTTGTTGTCTGCCATGCTTCTCGGCTGGCTTGGTGCCTGGTGGTCGGTGTCTCGTCATCTTGATCAAATCGAACCTTGACGCCATTGGGTGTCGTAAAAGTCGTAATTGGCTAAAATTAAAATAGATTGTTCCAGTAAGGAACTGCAAAGAGGGATTGGTTGTCTGAGAAATCCGATGCTAAACTCTTTTTCCGTTAAAGCCCTATTGTGGGGCGAGATAATTGAAGCTCAAGCTTCAGGAGTGTTTGATGAACCAAGGTTTATTAGCCGTTAATGCTTTGTCACCAGGTGCCAACCTGGAGGCTTACATCACGACGGTTAATGCGATTCCGGTACTGTCTGTTGACGAAGAAAAAGCGTTAGCAGAACGTCTTCATTACGAAGGTGATCTGGAAGCAGCCCGTCAATTGGTTATGTCGCATATGCGCTTTGTGGTGCATATCGCTCGCAGCTATTCCGGTTACGGTCTGAACCAGGGCGACCTGATTCAGGAAGGTAACGTTGGCCTGATGAAGGCCGTTAAACGCTTTAACCCGGAAGTGGGTGTGCGTCTGGTGTCGTTTGCAGTGCACTGGATCAAAGCGGAGATGCATGAATTTATTCTGCGCAACTGGCGTATCGTAAAAGTCGCCACCACCAAAGCTCAGCGTAAGCTGTTCTTTAATCTGCGCTCGAAGAAGCAACGTCTGGGTTGGTTAAGCCAGGACGAAGCTAAGTCCATCGCTGAAGATTTAGGCGTTGAGACAAAAACTGTATTTGAGATGGAAGGTCGTCTGAATGCTCACGATGCCGCGTTTGATGGTGGTGTGGATGACGATAACGACGAAGCCGCGCCGCAGGCACCGGTATATTATTTAGAAGATCACAGCGCCGACCCGGCCACTGTGGTTGAAAACGACAACTATGAGCAAGACGCTCATGGCCGCTTAGCCAATGCCATGTCTGAGTTAGACGAGCGTAGCCGCAATATTCTGCAACAACGCTGGTTGGCGGAAGAAAAAGCCACTCTGCATGATCTGGCAGCTGTGTATCAGGTATCGGCGGAACGTATTCGTCAGCTTGAGAAAAACGCTATGAAGAAACTGAAGAACGCCATGGGCACCGATCTGGTTCTCGCGTAATCGGCTTCTCATCGAGACAAAAAATGCCGCAATTGCGGCATTTTTTATGTCTGTTTTTAGCTGTACTTACTGAGCTTATTCACAGGTCTTTTGGCTGATCTTTTTAATGACCTTGGCCGCTGCCCGAAGGCGTTGGCTGTGACTGCCAGGTCGCCAGTAATTCATCTTTAGGTACTGGGCGGCAATACAGGTATCCCTGGGCAAAATCGCAATCTTGCTGCACCAGAATATTCTGATGTTCGGTGGTTTCTACACCTTCTGCTAACACTTTGATATCCAGCTTATGCGCCATGGCAATAATGGCGTTTACGATGGCCTCATCGCTGGCATCAACCAATAAATCCCGGATAAACGACTGATCGATCTTGAGAATGTCGATGGGTAACTGCTTCAGATAACTCAGTGATGAATAGCCGGTACCGAAGTCATCAATGGCAATGGTGATCTGGCGTTTGCGCAGCTCTTCCAGCAGCTGGCTGGCTTCACGAATGCCATCAATCAGCAGGCTTTCGGTCACCTCCAGCGACAGACAATCAGCCGGCAGGCCGCTGTCTGCTAATGCCTGGTCAATCACCTCAGCCAGATGTTGGCCATGATGGAATTGATAGGCGGAGACATTCACTGCCACTTTTACCTTTGGAAAACCCTTGTCCTGCAGTTCTTTTAACTCACGGCAGGCAGTTTCAATCACCCAATCACCAATCGGGCCGATCATGCCGGTGTCTTCTGCCAGAGGAATAAACTCGACCGGCGAGATCATGCCACGCTCAGGGTCGTTCCAGCGGATTAACGCCTCAACACCACTGATCAGTCCGCTGGTTAAATCGATCTGTGGCTGGTAGTACAGCTGGAAGTGTTGGGCCTCGATTGCCTGGCGCAGCTTGTTTTCCATCTCCAGTCGTAACTGCGCTTTTTCGTTCATATTGGCAGTAAAAAACTGGAAGTTATTTTTGCCTTCGCTCTTGGCGTGATACATGGCGATATCGGCGTTACGGATCAGTTCGTCCGGATTGTGGGTATCTCCCGGGTATACCGAAATACCAATGCTGGTACCAATCACGACCTGGTGGCCGGAGACATCGAGTGGCTTTTTCAGCAGCTGAATAATAGACGCGGCGATCTCTGCGATTTTCTCAATACCTTTCATATTATTGAGAATGATGGTGAATTCATCGCCACCAAGGCGTGCAACCGTATCTTCTTTGCGCACCTGCTGGCTGAATAAATCCGCGACCTGCTGCAACAACTCGTCGCCCAGGTTGTGACCTAGTGAATCGTTCACCGTCTTAAAGTTGTCCAGATCGAACATCAGGATGGCCACCATGCTGTCGGTCCGGCGTTTACAGCTTTCGATGGCCTGATTGAGGCGGTCGGCGAGTAATCTGCGATTCGGCAAATTGGTGAGCGGATCGAAGAACGCCAGTTTTTCGATGGTCTGCTGGGCATGATGCAGACTGGTGATATCTTCGAACGTCGACACGTAATTCACGATCTCACCGGTATCGTCCATCAGCGGGGAAATCGATTGTGAGGCCCAGAACACACTGCCATCTTTGCGGGTGATCTGCAGTTCACCATCCCACTGGCGGCCGGAGCGAATCACCCGTACCAGCTCGTGAATCGGTTCTTTGTCTTTGGTGTTGCTGTATAGAATCATCGGGCTGTCGTGTTGCATTTCAACCAGCTCAAAGCCGGTCATTTCGACAAAAGAACGATTCACATATTCCGCATGAAATTCGATATCTGTGATAACAATGGCATTGTCACTTTGCTCAACCGCCATCGATAGCTGACTGAGTTTATGCTGGGTTTCGGCCTGTTTGGCTTTCTGTTTCAGGCGCTCTAATGCCAGACTGATGTCTGCTCCCAGGGTGGCCAGCAACGCCAGCATTTCAGGATCAAAAGTATCGGACTGAGAGGAATAGAACGCACAAATACCAATCACGCTGCCGTTGTTAT
The DNA here is from genome assembly GCF_965219715.1 of Bacterioplanoides sp. GTDB lineage: Bacteria > Pseudomonadota > Gammaproteobacteria > Pseudomonadales > Oceanobacteraceae > Bacterioplanoides. The sequence goes on along the minus strand of NZ_OZ244785.1, from coordinate 2,808,833 downwards.
GCAGCGGCACCGAGGCCAGTGAGCGGTAACCACGTTCTTTGGCTGCCTGGCGCCAGGGAATAAAGCTTGGGTCGGTAATGGTGTTGTTGACGCAGGTTACGCGGTTTTCCCGCGCTGAGGTACCGACCGGTCCATGGGCCAGCGGTGAATCATCGATGCGCATTTCAACCCGGCCAAGATACCCTTTGTCGTCACCTGCAGAGGCTTTTGGACGGATCACCTGGCCTTCAATCAGGCCGATCCAGGCCATGCTGAAACCACCGTAACGCTGGGCAATAAAACAGATATCAGAGAACACTTTCTCCACTGAATCCGCCTGAGCAATTACCTTGTTGGCCTGGGTCAGAACGCTGTAGAGACGATTCAGCGTCATCGAACGTTTTTCAGCTTGCTTCGTCGCTGAAATATTACGACGCACGTGCACCATGCCTGCGGTTGAGGCGCCATGACGAATATTCGACAGACTGATTTCATACCACTGTTGATGACGCTCATCGAAGTACTGATAATCCTGCAATGGCTCCGACGAGAATATCGATTGGCAAATCATGCATTCCTGCTGATTGACGCGACTGTCGTGCTGCAGCTCGTGGCAATGACGGCCCACCATTTGTGCTGAGCTGAGCCCGGACTGTTTGCGCACTGCCTGATTCACCTGACGGATGATGGCTTTGTTATCCACCAGAATGGTTTCGTCTGGAATGGCATCGTAGGTATTGGCGTCACGTGCCAGGTTGCGGAATGGCTCACGCAGGCTGGATTCAATCAGGGCGATATAAATAGCCCAGAACGACGACAGCTTAAAAAAGTGTCCAACGACCAGGCTCAGGCTGTGCAGGTCGGCATACAGGGTAAATGCGAGTTCGGCGGCGACTGTCATTGCAATCGAGACATAAGTGAGCAGCAGTACCCGGGAATCCAGCTGGTGACGGTGGTGGTGCAATACCGCTGCCGCCAGCAGCAGAATCAGAATAATCAGATACTCACTGATAACTTTGGTCTGGGTCAGGCCTTCACCGGCGTTAAACATCACAGGCAGCAGATCAAAGACCACCAGAGAGGTCGCAATCAGCAATACCAGCAGCGATACCGCCAGAATGACCTTAGGACGATATTGGCGATACAGCGACAGCGGTGCCAATAACAGCATCAGAGCTTCGGTGAAGCGCGAAACAATCCAGAACTGGATCGTCACGTTATTATCGATACTCGGGAAGAACGGCATACCGCCAAAGGTCAGGGCATGCATCAGGTCCAGCATGCCAACGCTGTAATAACCACAGCCGAGAATCAGTAGGTATTGATTATGCGCGAGAGAGTGGGTGTTCCAGGCAACGATAAAACACACCAGCGCAATGCCGGAGGCAAACAGCTCAACCAGAGTGTGGAATAACAGCGAGTCAAACTGAACGACGGGAATCAGCGCCACAACCATCAGTGCGGGCATCCACCAGTTCTGGCGGAGGTGGGTGAGCAAGTCGTGTACGGCTTGTGACTGCGACAAAGGGGCTTCCTGTTGAAAAACAATCTTCTGGAATGCTTTTAAGCATAGAAAAGAATGCTTACTCAGCAACCAGAAGACTTCGTAGGAGGGGCTATTTTTTGTACAGCAGTCCTTTTTTCTCTTCCGGATTTACCGGCGTCTTAAAGCGCTTATGCAGCCACAGATATTGTGCCGGGTGTTGGCGAATGTACTTCTCCAGTACTTCGTTACACAGACGTGCATCTTCGGCATCGTCGCCGCTTGGAATTGCCAGGGGGTCGTGCACTTCAACCACGTAGCCTGAGTTATCGGCTTTGCGATACATATTAATTGGCATCACCACCGCCTTACCGGCTTTCACAATACGCGAGGTGGCATTGGTGGTTGCTGCTGGTACGCCAAAGAAGTCGGCAAATACACTGTTTTTACGACCCAGATCCTGATCCGGCGCGTACCACAGTACCTGGCCTTTACGCAGGGTGCGGATAAAGCCACGTACGTCTTTGCGGGTGATGCAGTCCTGATAGATATGCTGGCGACGGCTTTCCATCAGGTAGTTAACCACTTCGTTATCCTGATGGCGGTAGCTGATCACCACGTCCTGGATATTACTCACCAGCGCGCCAATCAGATCCATCATTGGATAATGAGCACCCAGCAGCATCACACCGCGGCCTTCGGCTTGATGCGCTTTAACGGCATCAAAGCCTGAAAATTCGGTGTGCTTCAGCATATAGTCCGGCGCGCGGAACCAGGCCATCATGGTTTCGATCAGGCCAATACCGTTATCGATAAAGGTCTGGCGCACCAGAGCTTCACGTTCGGCTTCGGATTTTTCCGGGAAGCAGAGGCGAATGTTTACTTCAGCAATACGACGGCGGCTGGCCGCCAGCTTATAGGCCAGTAAACCGACGCCCTTACCGATGCTCAGCTGCCAGCGATACGGCAGGTGTACTACGGCAAAAATCAGCCCCAAACCCAGCCAGGTTGGCCAGTATCTTGGCTTTAAAAGATGCTTAGGAAAGGCCTGGGAGGTTGTTTCGTGCTCAGCCATTTAACCAATCCATGTAAGCGAACACACCTTGTTCTACGTTGGCGAATGGCTCGCTGTATCCAGCGTCACGTAACTTCTGAATATCCGCTTCGGTGAAGCTCTGATAAGCGCCTTTCAGGTGATCCGGGAAAGGAACGTATTTTTTGCTGCCGGAGGTACCTTTATTGCCATGCCATTTGATCACGGCATCAGCTACATCGTTAAAGCTCTGGCAGTTACCAGTACCCAGATTAAAGATACCACTTTGTTGTGGGTTCGCCATAAACCACAGGTTTACCTTCACCACGTCGCCAACAAAGACGAAGTCACGGCGTTGTTCGCCGTCACCATAACCGCCGCTGCCGCCGAACAGTTTGCAGATGCCGCCGTTTTTAATTTGATTATTAAAGTGGAACGCCACCGATGACATTGAGCCTTTGTGTTGTTCGCGCGGGCCGTAGACGTTGAAGTAACGGAAACCCACTACCTGACTTTCGAAGGTATGTTCGATCGAACGTACATACTGATCGAACTGCCACTTGGAGTAGCCATAAACGTTTAATGGCTTCTCGTGGGAACGTTCTTCTTTAAACACATCGCTGCCGCCATAAACCGAGGCACTGGAGGCGTATAAGAACTGGATCTTTTTCTCCAGGCAGGCGTGCAGCAGAATTTTCGAATATTCGTAGTTATTTTCCATCATAAACTTGCCGTCCCACTCGGTGGTGGAAGAGCAGGCGCCTTCGTGGAAAATTGCTTCAACGCCGTCGAGAATGCCGTCGTCTAATTGCACACGCTGAATAAAGTCGTCTTTATCCAGGTAATCGGCGATATCGCAATCGCTGATGTTGTAGAACTTTTTACCGTCGCTTAAATCGTCGACCACGATGATGTCTTTACGGCCCTGTTCGTTCAGGGTCTTTACGATGTTGCTGCCGATAAATCCGGCACCACCGGTAACAATAATCATATTTTTCACCTCAAATTGTTATGGGGTATCTGGTTATTGTTGTTGCTCGGGGCGTGTGCTGCAGGGAGCAGCACCCGAGCGTACAGGGACGTATTTACCGCGTCCCCGACAATAAGAATGACCAGGTGCCCTAAATCTTTAATTAATCAGTGGCTTCTTCGGCCTGAATTCGTTTCACAATGGCGGTAGTGGAGCAGTTATCTTTAAAACTCAGAATAATGACCTCGCCACCATTCTTTTGCACACAGCTGCCACCGGCAATTTCTTCAATTTTGTAATCGCCGCCTTTTACCAGAATATCTGGTAATACACTGCAGATCAGACGTTCTGGAGTGTCTTCACTAAAAGGCACCACCCAGTCGACACTCTCCAGACCAGCCAGTACTGCCATACGGTGATCCAGTGGATTAATCGGGCGGGTTGGGCCTTTTAAGCGACTGACGGATTCATCGGAATTCACCGCCACTAATAAACGGTCGCCTAACGCCTTGGCTTCTTTCAGGTACTGCACATGGCCGGGGTGAATAATGTCGAAACAACCGTTGGTCATCACCAGAGTTTCGCCACGGGCACGGGCTTCTTCCACCAGTAATAACAAACTCTGTTCGTCGAAAATACCGGCGCCCTGATGGCTTTCACTGCGGATTTCCTGGCGCAATTCTTCGGTGGAAACGGTAGCGGTACCCAGTTTGCCAACCACAACGCCAGCAGCGGTATTCGCCAGTGCAGTCGCTTGTTGCAGGTTTTGTTTCGCCGCTAACGACGCTGCCAATACCGAGATCACGGTGTCACCGGCACCGGTGACGTCGTACACTTCGCGCGCTTTGGTTGGTAGGTGGAATGGCTCCTGATCTCGCTCAACCAGCGTCATACCTTTTTCACTGCGGGTAACCAACACTGCTTGTAGGTCGTAGTCCTGAATCAGGGTGCGGGCTTTGGCGACTAAGGTTTCATCATCCTGAGCTTTACCAACAACCGCTTCGAATTCACTCAGGTTTGGCGTGATTAACGTCGCACCACGATAGCGTTCAAAATCGGTACCTTTAGGATCGATCAGCACAGGCACCTGGTGGCGGCGGGCGCTTTCGATCAGACGTTGTGGATTGCTCAGTGCACCTTTGCCGTAGTCGGACAGAATGACCACGCCTGAGGCAGCCACTTTTTCATCAAATGACAGGTAGATGTTGGTCAGGTCTGTCGCATCAAATGCTTCTTCAAAATCGAGGCGAATCAGCTGTTGATGGCGGCTCATAATCCGCAGTTTGGTGATGGTTGGATGTAACGGATGTTTGAGGAAGTCGCAGTCGATACGCGCTTCGTTTAGCATGTTTTCCAGTGCCGCACCATTGTCGTCATTACCGATGATGCCCATCAGGTCGACGCCTGCACCCAGGGTGGAGATATTCAGCGCTACGTTACCTGCGCCGCCGGCACGGTTTTCGATGTCCTGAATTTTAACCACAGGTACCGGTGCTTCCGGAGAAATACGCGAGGTTGGGCCCTGCCAGTAGCGGTCGAGCATTACATCACCAAACACCAGAACTCTGGCCTGGTGGAAATCGGGAATGGTTACATCCATCTCTGAGATCACACACAATTTTTGAAGGCGGGCAGTGTACCACAACGTGGTTATGCTCCATACGCTATGGTCATGCCTCTGTGCTAAACTAACGCGCTGTTTTTATCTGATGTAAGGCTTGGTGTGGCTCGTTTCCTTTACACTGTGTTGTATGCACTTCTGCTGCCGGTTTTTGTTGCCCGTTTATGGTGGCGTGGACGCCTGAATCCTGGCTATCGCCAGCGTATTGCTGAACGCTTTGGCTTATTACCACACCGACCTGCAGCCAATGGTTTATGGGTGCATGCGGTATCGGTTGGCGAGACCCTGGCGGCGGCGCCTTACATCAAAGCAATGCAAAGCCAGTATCCTGACCTGCCAATCATCGTAACCACCACCACACCAACCGGTTCTGAACAGGTTAAGCGTTTATTTGGTGAACGTGTTTTCCATATGTTTTTGCCGTATGACCTGCCGGTGTTCTGGAAGCCGTTTCTTAATCGTATTCAGCCAGGTCTGCTGGTGGTGATGGAAACCGAGCTGTGGCCTAACTTAATGGCTGCCTGTGAAAACAAAAAGATTCCGGTGATGCTGGCCAATGCCCGGTTGTCGGAAAAGTCAGCTCGCGGATATGCCAAGTTCTCTGCGCTAACCACTCCGATGTTACAACGCCTGAATCTGGTGGCGGCGCAAAACGCTACCGATGGACAGCGTTTTATTGGCCTGGGTCTGCCTGACAGCAAAATGGAAGTGACCGGCAGTGTGAAATTTGATGTCGACTTACCGGCTGATCTTACAGACAAAGGAGCTGCATTACGTCAGCAGTGGGGAGCCGATCGTAAGGTTTTAGCATTGGCTTCCAGTCACGCGAATGAAGATGAACAGCTGCTGGCGATTTATCCACAATTAAAAGCGGCGTGCCCGGAGTTATTACTACTATTGATTCCGCGCCATCCGGAACGTTTTGATGCTGTAACCCAGGCGGCAAAACAAGCCGGGTTACAGGTGTGTCGCCGTAGCCAGAGTCAGGCTGACGGCCAGTGTGAAGTGTATATCGCTGATACCATGGGCGAGATGTTGCAGTTATTGTCTGCAGCGGATCTGGTGTTGATGGGAGGCAGCCTGATTGAGCACGGTGGCCATAACCCAATTGAGCCTGCGGCATTAGGCAAGGCGACATTAACAGGTCCGCACTATATGAATTTTGCTGCGATTGTCGACACCCTGGTAGAAGAGCAGGCCCTGGCGGTTGTGCAACCGGAATCATTATGTGAGGACGTATTGGCGTTTCTTAATGATGACGACAAACGTAACGCCATGGGTGAGGCCGGTTTAAAGACAGTCGCCAAAAACCGTGGAGCGGTGCAGCGTTTGGTGGAAATATCCGGCAACTTTTTATTTGATTAAAAGCCAACCGCTATCGTTGGCTCAAAGACACTGTAACTCGAAGGTGGTTTCAAAGCGGAAAGAAGAGTGCACGCTGTGGCGCTCAGCAAAAAACAGATCGAACGAATAAGTGTTATTTGGCTCGATGCCCAGTTCATCCGCCACTTCATCCAGATACACGGTTTTTTCGGTTGCCCCGTGTACCCCACCAATATCAATGGCTAATTTACCATTAATAAAAATCCATAAATCGTCATCGCCATTAAATTTAAAATGGCCACCTTCGACATAAAAGAATTTCAGGTGAGTTTCCAGTGTGAAATGATAATTATGGGCAAAGCCCTGATTGCCAAAACCTTCACCATCAATCGGGAAAAACGCGGAATTGGTATAACGATAAAACCCGGGAGTGATCTCATTCATTTCCAGCGTCTTTGACATCGCCATATTGACGCCAGGCACGTTGCGATACCACTGGTTAAAGTTATCTTCCCCGTGAGTTGTAAAACTTTCCCCGGCGTACACCGGACGACCATCTGCCCCTAAATCTTTTTTGACGATGCCATAATCCCAGCCAAATACGCCGCCCTCGAAATCAGGGTGGCTGGATTTAAAATCACGAATTAAAACCGGGATTTGCCGTACGCCACTGTCTGGGTTTACACAGGTACATATTTTATCGTAATCCCCTGGCTGAGATGACTCTGCACCGTCTGCTGCAGCGAACTGAGCAGTTAGCAGCAGTGGAGCAATAATACTGAATAAAGTAACTGTGCCAGACGATTTCATAAGCTCACCGACTATAAACACTCAAGTTCAAAACTGGTTTCAAAGATAAACCTGGAAGCGCCGGTATGACGCTCGGCAAAAAACAGATCGAATGAATAACTGTTGCCCGGCTCAATGCCCAGCTCATCAGCGATATCATCCAGATTAACGATTTTTTCCAGCGCCGGGTGTAAGCCACCCAACTCAACCGCCATCTTACCGTTAATAAAAATCCATAAATCATCGTCGCCGAGGAAACGGAAGGTTCCACCTTCAACGTAATAAAACTTCAGGTGTGTTTCCAGAGTGAAGTGGAAATTACGTTCCGTCCCTTCGTAATCATAAGCTGAGTTGCCAAAGCCATCGCCATCAATCGGGAAGAAGCGCCAGTTTTCATAAGTGTATTTGTACGGGCTGTCGCTGCTGCTTGGGCGCATCGTTAGCGTTCGCGACAGGGTTTTATTCACACCCGGCACATCACGATACCACTGATCAAAGTTGGCTTTACCACGAGTTGTTTCGGTGCCTCCCGGACGATCGCGATAAACCGGGCGTCCATCCGGGCCCAGGGTATCTTCTGTAATGCCAGCATCGCGCGGGTCATGTGTGTATTCGCTCGACGGAATTTCAAAGTCAGGATGTGCTGCGGTAAAATCGCGAATGGTTACCGGGATTTGTCGCAGGCCACTGCCTTCCTGTACGCAACTGCACACCTGGTCGTAAACAGCTGGTTGGCTTTCATCCGTAGCTGACACCGACGTTGTCAGCATCAGTGCCAGAAATCCGCAAAAGTAATGTATCTTCATAATAAGCCCTCGGGTTTCTGCTCAGAAGAAGGCCGTAATGCCAGTGGTGAATTCCAGGTTGTGGTTACGCTTTTTATCCGCCGACAATTCAGACTTAAAAGTATGATCACGGAAATCAATATTTACGGTTAACCAGTCCTTCAGAATAATTCGATAACCACTGCCATAAGTCAGAGTGAAATGTTTATCACCGGCAAACTCGGTATTGCCTGCTCCCGCTACAATATAAAATGCGCTATTAAAGGCTAATGATTGTGTGACGAATGTCTCACCCGGGAAAATATTGTAGCCAACCAGCAGGTTGTAATAGGTGTATTTACGGTCATCTCCGGCTAAAAAGCGCACTCCGTCGCCTGCTTGTTCTTCCGCATAAGAGATACCGGCTTCAGCCCGGCCTAAATTAGCCTGCAGGAAAAAGTCTTCGGTCGCATGAAACGATGTTTTCAAACCGAACACTTCACTACTGGTGAAATCTTCAATTGAAAGAATGCCGACGTAAGCACCTATCTCGAAAAACTCAGTGTCAATCTGGGCTTCGTATGCTTCACGCTGCTCACTGTCAGGCTCAACCACCACGATAGGTTTAATATCGACGGAGCCGTCCGCACCATCAGCATGCGCTAATGTTGCACCTAAAAAAGCCGAAGCTAAAAGAAACTGCTGAAACCGATTCGCCATGCGGAATTACTCGTTGAACCATTGTCACCGGAAATGTGCACTTTGCGATATTCGCCGCGCACTACAAAGTTGAGGCCGATGTAATAATTGATACCAGCGCCGGTAAAACGGTAGTCACTGTCGAAATCATTATTTCGGCCAACGTTCAGCGTTTCCTTCTGCTGAAACTTCTGCTTACCATATCCGTGGCTGATAAAAGGGGTAAAAGCCAGCGATTTAATCGGTTCCAGCAAAAGACTGCCACCGTAGCTGTAACCTTCTACGTCATCGGCAAACACCTGGCCGATTTCTGCTTCCACACTCAGGAAACTGAATAACCGATATCCCAGTAGCACACTGGCGGTTTCATCATCGTCCTGCTGGCCCAGAGCAAAACCAATATTAAATTTCTGGGCTAAATAATCGCCATGGTGAACTTCCGGCAATGCGGCGGGTAAGCCGGTTGATGCAATGGTTCGCGCCAATTTCTCTTGTGGTACCCAGCCTTCGCGCAAACGCCGGTCAGAAACCAGATACCAGTTACCACGGCGTTTGTAGACGTTAACCTGATCACCCTGCTCAATGGTGTTAATAATCGGATAACCACGGCCAGGACCACTGTGCAGTTCAATGTAAGAGTCGATCACCGACAGCTGAATACGCTCGGATTCGTTTTTATCTGTTTGTGTACCGGAGGTTAAAAAACGATCAAAAAAAGACGTTGAGGCTTTAGATTCAGCCTTGTTCGTGTGCTGGTCTTCGGCATTAACGCTGGCGGAAAACAACAAGCCAAAACCGCAAAGCAGGGTGATAAATCTGCGCCAAAACACACTTTCTTTTCCAGCTAATAAACCGAACTGATGACCGCAAAAAAACAAAACTGCTACGCTCCCATTGTTCGAAAAACCACTAAAAAACAGCTCATATGCAGAGCCGGCAAGTTATACGGTAATTAAATTTTGCTGTCTAATTTAACCGTTTTTGCAACACGGAACTGTGCGCTGATTAATGCTTTGCACAGGTAAAAACACAAACAAAACAACAACAAATATTTCTCAAAATGTCCTTTGTGGCCATTTTTGACTAGCGGGCGCTGGCGCAGTTTTTCCGATTATTACCTTTTATTCTCGTTTTTGTGCGTTTGGTCTAAAACTGCGATTTTGGCCGCTTGAGCTTGAAAAATCGCTATAGTAGTCTACCAGCCCTTTCGCTGAATAACTGTTTTGTCAGTAGTTATTTCGCGTCATATTGATTTTCTGAGGTGTCGCAATGGGAGTAAACAAGGCATTTTTTTGTTGCTTATTGCTATTTGCGACGACCCTGTCACAAGCTGAAAAAATTGAATTTGCCGGTGAGCAACGCAAGCAAACCGCGCAGCAAGCGTTGGATACAGTGAAAGATCTGTCGCGTGAAATTCAGCAACTAAAAACCAATATCGTTGGCCTCAACAAAGATCTGCGCCTGATGGAAGAAGAACTGCTGTTCCCATCAAGTTCTCAGGTGTCGGTATTTGTATCGTTGGATATTGGTCAGTTTTTTAAACTGGAAAGCATCAAGGTCAAACTCGACGGCAAGCAGGTCGTCAGTCATATCTACAGTGATAAGCAACGGAATGCACTTGCCCGGGGTGGCGTACAACGACTGTACTTGACCAACCTTAACCTGGGTGAACACACACTGTCGGCGTTTTTTACCGGCATCGGCCCCAATGGACGGCCCTATAAGCGTGCTTCTGAGCTGAATTTCACTAAACAAAAAGGCAGCCATTATATTGAGCTGGCGGTAGTGGATGATTTCAGCAAACAGGAGCCCACGTTCGTTATTAAGCAGTGGTGATTTATGCGCTGCTTTCTGCTCCTCATCCTGGCATTAATCCCGCTGCAATCCTGGTCTGAAGAGAATGTCCGCGACCTCAAGTTCGGCACCATCCTGTTCGATTATTACCAGCAGAATTATTTTAACTCGCTGATTGGTTATGAAGTGGCCAAGGCCCGTGGCGAGCTGAAACATCAGAAAAATGAAGCGCGCTTACTGCAGGGTGGGATGACTCTGTCTTACGGTTTACCACAACAAGCCGAAGATATTTTTCTCGATTTGTTAAAGCAGCAGGTATCAGAGCCTGACCGCAACAAAGCCTGGTTTTATCTCGCTAAGCTTTATTACCAAAAAGGTGAAACTGATAAAGCAACTGAAACACTGGCGCTGGTAAAAGGCGAAATTCCACAAGAAATTAAACGCGAATTTAACTATCTCGCGACTCTGATCAATATCCACAATGACCATTTAGATATTGCCGAACAAGCCATCGCAGCCAGTGCCAAAGGCAGTGTTTATGAGCCTTATCTGATGTTTAACCTGGCGGCATCACAATTATCCCGGGGGTTAATCGGTGACAGCGAAATCAATTTCCAGCGTGTGATTGATTACACCAAAACTCACAAAGACGAAGAATTTGCCGTACTGGCTGACCGCGCTAAACAAGCACTGGCACATGTGGATGTTGAGCAAAACGATTTGTTATCAGCCTGGGGACACCTTCAGAATGTCCGCACTACCGGTTTATACAGCAACCGGGCATTACTCAGTTATGGCTGGACCGCCATTAAACTGGAGCGCTACACCCAGGCAATTCCTGCTTTAAAAGCACTCGATCAGCGCTCCATCAGTATTGCCGAAGTTCAGGAGGCCAAAGTATTACTGGCTCACCTGTACGAACAACAAGGCGCACACCGTACTGCACTGAAACACTATTTATTAGCTGAAAAAGCATTCGCTTCCGGAGTTGATGCCATTGGTGGTGCACGCCGTGTGATTGCCGGGCAACGAATTCCGCAAGAATTCGTACGTAATCTCGAAGCCATGATGGATGAAACCGACTGGTACGGTAGCGAGCCGAGTCTCGACTACAACAAGCTGACTCCCTTCCTGATCGAACTGATGTCGAGTAACCCGTTTCATATCGTGATTAAAGAATTACGTGACCTTTATGCGCTGCAGGACAACCTGAATTACTGGCGCCGCCAGGCTGACGAACACCAGCTGATTATTCGTCACCGCCAGCAGGGCTGGAGCAGTGACTCACTGGCGAAATTCGTCGAAGAAAATCAGGCCATGAAAGATCAGATGGAAACTAAAGTCAGCGAACTGCAGCTGCACAGTGTGGCTTTAAGTGTGGAAGAACAGCAACGCTTTGAACCCATGCTGGATGCAGTGCGTGATGATTTTGATCAGATGGAAAAAATGCTGAAAAAGATTCGCCGTATCGAAAAGCCGTACCGCGAATCGGAACAGAAGCTGGCCTGGATGGCTCAGCTGCACCAGGAAATTGATAACAAACTGGCACAGGTCGACCAGCTGATTCTTAAGCTGGAGCAGGTCATGCGCAAAGTTGTTAACGCCGAATTAGATAAACACGAAGAGCGAATGAAGTACTACTGGGCCCAGGCCCGGTTAGGTAAGGCTCGATTGTACGACCGTACTCTGCTCAATCTGGAACAGGCTGCTCCTGTTCCGACCGAGGTGAATTAATCATGTTGAACCGACGCCTGTTATTGACGATCGCAATCAGCTCTGCCGTTGCTGCCTGTAGTTCACAGGGCACCATTGGTAGTCTGAATCAGGTAGAAACTGAAGACTTAAAAGAAGTCGAAATCGATCAGCTCAGCCATCAGCAGATACGCGACCAGTATCAGGAAATTCTTGGTCTGGTGGACGACGACTACATCAAAGAACAAATTGAACGCCGTATTTCCGGGGTTCATATGCAGGAAGGTGATGCTCAGTCTGCCAACCCGAATACGCCTCCGGCTCAGGGTTATTATCGCAATGCCATCGCCAGCTATCGCGACATTCTGGAAAAATATCCAAACAGTCCGGATAACGCCGAAGTGTTATATCAGCTTGCCAAGGCTTATGACATTGAAGGTCAGCCAGAAAATGCACTGGCGATGATGCGCCGTCTGGAAACCTACCACCCGGATTATGAGCACATGCCGGAAGTTTATTTCCGCATGGGCGATTTGCATTTTAATGCCGCACGTTATCCTCAGGCCGAAAAGGCGTACCGCAAAACCGCCAGCTATAACAAAGCATCTTTGAACAATAATGCGCACTATATGCTGGCCTGGACTCTGTATAAGCAAGGCGCGTTTGATAAATCTCTGGGCGAATTTGCGTTGGTGCTGAATGCCCTGTATCAGGAAGACGGCACAACCAGCGGCCTGAATAATGTCGAGCAATCGTTAATTGACGATACGCTGCATAGCATGAGTCTGGCACTGGTTAATCTCGGTGGTGCTCAGGCCATTCGCGATGTTCCTGAGTTGCGTAACAAAGCCTATATCTGGCGCCTGTACCAACAACTGGCCGGGTTTTATTTAACCAAAAACCTTTATTCCGACAGTGCTGCCACGTATCGAGAATTTATTGATCGTTTCCCTATGCGGGAGCGTACCAGTCGCTTCCATACCGAATTAATTAAGGTATACGTCAAAGGCGCTTTCCCGAAACTGGTGCTGGAAGAAAAAGAAGTTTATGCCAACAACTATGGCCCGCAGAGCGATTATTTCGCACGTTTCCCGCAATTGCAGCAGGGTATCCGTGAAGACCTGCAGGAATATTATGTTGAACTGGCCAGCCACTATCACAGCCAGGGCCAGCAGGCGCTTAGCAAGGCCAAGCGTAAATCTGCAGAAGCTCACCTGGCTGAACTGGGCGAAAAATCTCTGACCAGCGCGACGGATTTTTATCAGCGTTATCTGACTTTATTTGTTAACGATAAAGCCGCTGCAGATATCCGTTATAAAAAGGCGGAAGCCCAGTTCGAGAATCAACAGTTTGGTGCAGCAGCTGAAGACTATCAGCAGGTTGCCTACAACAATAACGCCGATTATGAGTTAGCCAACAAAGCCGGTTACGCCGCGATTGTTTCCTATCAGAAGCACATTGATAGCCTGGAAAAACAGCAGGCTGATCAGAGTGATGTTGATAACTGGCGAGCGACATCGCTGAAAAGCATGTTGCAGTTCACCGAAGTATTCCATAAAGACAGCCGTTCGACGGCGGTATTAACCAACGCTTCCCAGGCGATGTTTGCGCTGAAGCAATATAACCGTGCGATTAAAGTCGCCAGCGGCCTGCTGGAAAATGTTCAGGATCTGAATAACGATTTGAAAAAGACCGCGTTTGGTATTCTGGCGCAGTCACGTTTCAGCCTGAAACAGTATCAGACCGCCGCCAGCAACTATCAGGCACAGCGTAATTTCACAAAAGCGAACAGCAAAGAATATCGTCAGATCAGCGACAATATTGCCACCTCGGTTTATCAATACGCTGAGCAGCTAAAACAGCAAAATAATAATGACGAAGCCATTCAACAATTGCTGTCGCTGAAAAAGCTGACGCCAAATGCCAATACCCGAATTGTTGCCCAGTACGATGCTGCATCACTGTTGCTGGCAGCAAAACGCTGGGATGCCGCCATTACTGAGCTGCAACAACTGAAAGCACAATTCCCACAACACAAACTGGCGCCGGAGTTTCCACGAAAACTGGCCTTTGCCTATGAAAATAAACAGGACTGGCCAGAAGCATTGGCTGCCTACGAGTATCTGTTTAATAAAGATCCGGACGCAGGTGTACGCCAGGAAGCATTATTTATTTCCGCCGGTTTAGCCGAGAAGCTGGCCGACGTAAATAAAGCCATCAGCTATTACCGCGACTATGCCCATAAGTACGAGCAGCCATTCGATAACCGCATGGAAGCCCGTTACAAACTGTCTGTGTTGTATGAAAAGAAAGACGATAAAAATCGTCAGTTATTCTGGTTACGACGCATTATTGCCGGTGATAAAAACGCCGGTGAGCAGCGCACCGAACGCAGCCAATGGTTAGCTGCCTGGGCCAACAGTAAATACGGTGATTATTTTGCCTGGGAGTTTAATCGTCGCAAGCTGCGTCTGCCGATTGAAAGCAGCATCAGCCGTAAAAATGGTTTCCTGCAGGATGCCGCAACTCGTTACGGCATGGCAGCAGAATACGGCATCCTCGAATTTGTTAGCCAATCCAATCTGAAGCTGGCCAACCTATATCAGAAATTTGCCGGCGAACTGTTAAAAGCGCCAACTCCGGCGGGTTTATCTGCCGCTGATCAGGCGTTGTATGCACAGGTATTTGAGCAACAATCCGAGCCACTGCAGCAGCTGGCGCAGGATTATTTTATGGCAAATATCGAACTGGCCTGGCAGGGCCATTACACCACTTGGATTCAGCAGAGTTTTGATGCCATGCGTCAACTGGCTCCGCTGCGTTTTGACCAGACAGAACAGGTAGCGAAATATGGCGATGAAATCCGTTAATTACAGCACTGGCCTGCTGACTCTGGTCGCCACCTTGTGGTTGTCCGGTTGTGCCACCAAGGTTGCGCAGCCAGAACAGGCAGAACCCGAAAGCCAGGACAAAATCAGTGCGTTGCTGAAACCTGCTAGTGATAAGCCGGAGCTGCAGCCAACTGAATCTTATTTACCACGTCAGCAAAAAGATCCACAAGGTCAGTGGTTGGCGTATGAGCCACAGAAAAATCCATACCTGGTGAATAAGTCTCAGGTAAATAAAGGCTCTGTGCTGTTATTTATTGAAGCTCAGCAAGCCTGGCGTGCAGAAGATTTCGCCACCGTGGAACAAAAACTCGGTGTCATCATTAATAACGATAAGAAGTTATCCGGCCCCTGGGTGATGAAGGCCCGGTTGGCATTGCGCAATGAAAAGTATAAAGAAGCTGAACAACATCTGCTGCAAGCCATCAGCCTGAACAGCAATAACGTTAATGCTTACACCTTGCTGGCGCAGACCCAGCGTTTACAGGGTAAATACTTTCACGCCCAGAATACTCTGGCAGAGGCACTGAAGTTGTGGTCGGACTTTCCGGAAGCGCATTACAACCTGGCCATTATTTATGATGCCTATCTGAATAAAGAGCCGCAGGCGCAGCAACACCTGGAAGCTTTTATGTTCCTGGAAAAAGATGTTGATCCAAAAGACTTTAACTGGTTGCAGGATATTGCCAGTCGTACCGGCATCCGCGAAAGCCAGGTTGGACAATTGACGAACCCAAGTAAATTTCTGCAACAAGCGGCGGATACTGTCGCTGTCGAGCAGTAGGAGGGGCTGTGAATTATCGTAAACGACTTTGTCAGATTGCGCCGTTATTGGCGTTTGTGACCTGTGTCAGCGCCGAAGAACCGATAAAACTGGAGAGTAGTTTTGTTGGTGATAAGGAGCAGCCGGCTGTCAGTTATTTTGTTCCCTGGAAGGGCCCGGAAGGTGCCGACAAGCTCTACCAGAAACAAGAAGATAAGTATGAAAAAAGCATCGACAGTGTAGATCGTGAAGTGATGTTGAGGTCGATGCGTATTTATAACGAAATGAATTTAGAAGGTCGTGGCCAGCAATAGGCGACGAAACAGATCTGAGGTTTTTATGGAATTTTATTCAGCGATTGTCACCTTTTTCCAGCAAGGTGGTTTCTTTATTTATCCTATCGCTTTGGTGTTTGCCCTTGGTCTGGCAATTACGGTGGAACGCTGGCGTTTTCTGAAACGCGAGAAAGTTCGCAACCTGAAAGCATTTGATGACTTTCTGCCGTTATTACGAACTGACGATCATGAAAAAATGACTTTGTTTACCCGTGACAATACCGCACCGGTGTCACGCATGATTGGTTGTGGCCTGGATATGATGAAGGTTACCAAAATGCGTGCGGATGTTGAGCAGGCGATGAGTGAAGGCATGATGGAATCGGTACCACGTCTGGAACAACGTACCGGTTATTTAGCCGTGCTGGCTAACGTGGCTACTCTGCTCGGCCTGTTAGGTACCATTATTGGTCTGATTGCCGCTTTTACCGCGGTAGCCAGTGCTGATCCAGCGGAAAAATCCCGGCTGTTATCTGAATCGATTTCGGTTGCGATGAACACCACTGCATTTGGTCTGATTGCGGCCATTCCATTACTGGTTTTCCACGCAGTTTTAACCAATAAAACCAATGCCATTATCGGCAGCATTGAAATGGCAGGTGTTAAGTTCCTTAACGTGATGACCCTGAATCGTGCTATCGAAGCCGGTATGCCGAAGTCGCAGTAAGCCAACGCCAGTGGAATAAGCCCATGAGCTTTAAAATAAAACGGTTAGAAACTGACGCCGCTGAAATCGATGTAACCAGCTTTATGAATCTGATGATTGTGCTGGTACCCGTGCTGCTGATGAGTATGACCTTTACCAAAATTACGGTGATGGAAATTAACCTGCCGGAATTATCCGGTGGCAGTGGCAGTACATCACTGGATCAGTCACAGCTCGAAGTTGTTGTTCGTGACAGTGGTATGGCGGTGTATTTCCCGGCCGGTTCATTGGTAAAAGACATTCCTAAAACTGAAGCGGGTCAGTATGACTTTGACACCTTGTCGCTGGTACTGCGTGAGGTAAAGAAAAAGGTCAGCGATAAACGCGATGCGTTAATTATGGTGGGTAAAGATCTCGAATATCAGACTCTGATCAACACCATGGACACCGTTAAGTCTTATCAAACGGTGATTGCCGCTGATCTGGCTGAAGTTGAATTGTTTCCGGAAATATCTCTGGGTGACGTCACCGATAAAAAGAAGGCGAAGTCATAATGCAGGGTACTTCTTTATATAAACGTCCGGACAAGAAAAAAAGCATGGGATTAAACCTGGTGTCACTGATGGACATCTTCACCATTCTGGTTTTCTTCCTGCTAATGAACAGTGGTGACAGTCAGGAAATAGAAAGTGCCAAGTTTATTACACTGCCGGATTCTCAGGCCAAGAGCTCGTTCACCAATGATTTATTAATCACAGTGACTAATAACGACATTCAGATCGACGATATGCCTGTGGTATCCATTGATGCAGTGATCGCTGCTGATGGTAAGGCCGTGGATCAGCTGATGGACGTGCTGAAAGAAAAAGCCGAAGAGCGTGGCGAGTTAAGTGACTTCGAAAAACAATACGGCCGCTCCGTTACCATTCTTGGCGACCAGGAAATTCCGTATGCCATCCTGCGCAGCGTGATGGCCAGCTGTTCACAGCAAAACTTTCGCGATATTGCGCTTGCGGTTAATCAGGTGGTTGAAGGCGTGGTATCGGTATCCAGCGGACCGGCACAGGTGGCGAGCGAATGACTGATTTAAGCGCAAAACCACTCGACCATTTGGCACTCGACGTTGTCCTGCCCTGGCACGAAGATGAACAGCAGGCCAGCCGTTTTAAAAAGCTGGCCCAGCGTATCGTTATTCCGTTTATGGCTTTTATGCTGGTGATGCCTTTATTGCCGGATTTAACCCCGGAAAAAGAAATCGAGAAAAAAGTTGTCACGCGTTTGATGCTCGATCAGCCAGAGCCGGAGCCAATTCCGCAGCCTGATCCGGAGCCGGTTAAGCCGAAGGCCCCGAAGATAAAACCAAAAGCGGCGAAAGAAACACAAAAGGCAGGAGCACCCGATTCACGTCCGAATCTGCAGGCATTAACGCAACAATTAAACGCGTTACGCAGCAGTGCTAACAGTGTGAAACGCCAGAAGAAAAATGTACTGGTGGCGAAAAGCGGCAAAGTGCAAAAAAGCAGCCGTTCGTTATTGGGACAAAAAAATGCGGTGACCACCAGTAGTGGTTTGGCCAGCAGTGAATTAACGGTGAATACCCAGGGCGTACAGTTAGCCGGGCATGAATCCGGAGAAATCGACAGCCCGATTATGCCAATTGAACTGCCAACGGAAGATGAATATCTCGATCCGAAACAGGAAAGCCGACGAGATATGCAAAGCATCCGTCGCACACTTGAGCGACATAAAGGATCGGTTTATGCGCTTTATACCAAAGCGTTAAGAGTTAATCCGGAATTGAATGGCCGCTTTATTTTTGAGTTCACGATTTCACCTAATGGTGAAGTCACCGGACTGAAAATTAAAAGCAGCGAACTAAATAATAAGGCTCTTGAGAGTCAGATGTTGGATAAAATACGCCGTATAAGTTTTGGTCAACAAGACGTTATTGCAACGGCGGTCCAATACACATTCACCTTCGTTCCTTCGTAATAAAGCGCCATATTGATATTTCTATGGCTGTGTTGAACTGATACCCGACGAATCCTGAGGGGGAAACAGGATAAGTCTTTAACCTGCGTCACATAATTAATCGACAAAAGGTTAGTATGCTACCGCTTGTTGTCGGCTTTTTAACATAAGTCTGACCGCTAGCGGGTTAGCCAGAATGCGTCGAGGTATGTAGCTGTGAAAAAAATAACGATGCACAAGAATCTGTTGGCGATGTTGGTGCCTTTAACACTGACCGCCTGTAACAACGAAATAACTTCCGAAGGCTCAACGGATCAGGAAGCGGTGATTGCTTCCAATACTCCGTTTGCTTATGTGTACCGTGACGGTGATGCGGTATTTCGTGATGCATCCGCCCCTGAAGAATATTATCCCGGTGCCAAACTGGTGGTGCGTCCGGCATTAAGTTCCGAAGCCAGTGAACAACAGATTCTCGATTCCGTTTTTGCCGGTCAGAATTACGATGTGAAAGATCTGACGGTTTCTAACGACGGTAAATTCCTGCTGTTCAGCGCCCGCAGTGATCAGGATCAAAGCTGGAATATTTACGAATACTCGTTTGAACAGCAGCAGCTGCAACGCATTATTCGTGATGACGATATTGCTGAAGCCGGTAACGACACTGCACCGGTTTATAGCAACGAACAAATTGTTTTCTCTTCTGACCGGCCAACCCAAGGTCAGGACGATACCTCCAACAATACTCTGTTATTTGCCATTGAACGTGATGGCTCAGCATTACAGCCGATCACCAGCGGCGAACAGCAACAGGATATTCAGGCCGCTGCCCTGGGAAGCGGCGACGTGGTTTTCACTCGCGAATCCTCTGCCCGACAGTTAAGCGCTTTTTCGACGGACACAGCTGCCAACAACAATAGTCAGCTGATGCAGATCAGTGCATCTGGTCAGACATTACAGCCACTGACTAAACAGTTATCTCTGCCACAACAACAGTTGTCGGCACTGGTTCAGGGTCGTAGTGGCCGGTTGATGGCGTTGTCCGGCGCTCAGAATTCCCCCATGGGTGGTGGCCAGATTATTGAGCTGCTGGGATCTTCTGCCAGCACATCGGGTAAGTCGGTCGCCGCCCAAGACACGGCTGCCGATGCCAGCGCTGTGTATCAGGAACTGCGCAGTCGTTCGCTGACTTCCGACACCACCACAGCAAGCACCAATCAGGTGAGCACCAATGGTTGGTACAGCGCTTTCTGGCCATATCGCGATGGCACCAGCCGTATGCTGGTGAGCTGGTCACAATGTCTGAAAACTGATGGTGGAGCAGCGCGTCGTTGTGAAACCGGTGAAAATCTGGATGGTGTGGAACCGCGTTACGGTATCTGGGTATTCGACGCTAATGAAAACTCCCGCCGCCCCGTGTTGCGGGCTAAACGCGACCGCATATACAGCGAAGTTGTGTTGGGTTACCCCAATCAAAATAAAGGCTTACCGTTCGAAACACTGCCTCCTGGCAAGCCGATTGAGCCACCGTTTGTGCCCAAGGATCCTGCGGGCCAGGCTATTTCAGCTCAGCTGACGACCAACGAAGATCAGGCGGTTGCGCTGAACCTGACCAGCCAAACACTGGTCGGTCTGGATCAGCTGACCTCGTTAACTATTTCTGCACTCCCTACCGGTGCCAAACTGCAGCCAGCAACCCGACTGGACAATGGCGACTGGCTGGTGAATCCACAACAGCTGGGGTCGCTGAGTTTTGTACCGGCGGCAGATTCTGCTGCAGATGTGTCGTTAACCACGACGGCAACGTATACCGAATTTAATCTGGAAGGCAGTGCTGACGACCGTAGCCTGAGCTTTAACGGCAATATTAAGATTGCTGTGCACGCTGTGGCGGATAAACCAGCACTCAGCCTGTCGCAGCAGACAAGCGATAATAACCGTCTGCTGAAAGTGAAACTTGCCACCACACTGGCCGACAGTGACGGCAGCGAATCGATTGAAGGTGTTCGCGTAACCGGTGTACCTGCAGGCTCCAGCGTAGCCAATGCCAGCGAGAATAACGGTGGCTGGGTATTGAGTGACCCGAGCCAGACAGAAATTCTGCTTAATCTGGCAGCGGAACAGAAAGACAACTTCAGCATCACGGTTGAACTCACCGTGAACGATATTGATGCCGATGATCAGCAGGCCGGCGCCGATAATGCACGACCAATTAGTCAGCAAAGTGTTAGTGCTGCCATTAGCCTGACCGTGAACAATGGCGGTGATGGCGGTGATGGCGGTGATGGCGGTGATGGCGGTGATGGCGGTGATGGCGGTGATGGCGGTGATG
This sequence comes from Bacterioplanoides sp., assembly GCF_965219715.1. Classification (GTDB taxonomy): domain Bacteria; phylum Pseudomonadota; class Gammaproteobacteria; order Pseudomonadales; family Oceanobacteraceae; genus Bacterioplanoides. Next base: position 2,787,754 of record NZ_OZ244785.1, on the reverse strand, counting down.
GCGGCGATGGCGGCGATGGCGGCAATGGCACCACTCCGACACTGGGACAGGCGATTTCTGTCTCAGCCGTTACTCAGGAAGATCAGGCCATTACCCTGGCGATTGATACAAGCACAATCAAAGACTTCGCTCAGCTGCAGTCTGTGACGGTTGGTCCTGTTCCGGCCGGTACCAGCATCACTCCGGCAACTGATTTGGGTGAAGGTATGTGGCAGGTGAGCGCCGCTCAGCTGAGCCAGCTGATTGTTCTGCCTGCCAGTGACAGCAGCGTCGATCTGAGCCTCAAAACCACTGCGTCGTTCACCAAAGGTGAAACCAGTCAGCAACATAATGGCCAGCTAAAACTTGCGGTGCAGGCGGTTGCTGATCAGGCTGATCTGGAGCTGAGCCAACAGCCATCTGGCGATGACTATGTTGTTCAGGTTGCTCTGACAGCCACTCTGAACGATAGCGATAACAGCGAAACCATTGATCGTATTGAGTTGCTACAACTGCCTTCTCTGGCGACGGTCGATAATGCCACCAAGCAAGGTGATGTCTGGACTCTGAATAATCCACAGTCACAATCGCTGACCATTCGCCTGGCACAACAGCAACGCGATGCTTTCACGCTGCTGGCTCGTCTGCAAAACAGCGATGTTGATAATGACGATCAGGCCGGTGGTGACGCTTCTCAACGTCCGATCAGTATCAGTCAGAGCGAAGCCAGTCTGGCGATCAAACTGACGCCTCTGCCGCAGGATCCAAGCGGCCAGGCAATTAATGCAAATCTGACCAGCAACGAAGATCAGTCTGTTGCTCTCGGCATTGATGTTTCTGCTCTGACCGGAGGCGACCAGTTACAGCAGGTTGTGATTGGCAACCTGCCGACCGGAGCCAGTCTGTCGCAGGGGCAGAATCTGAATAATGGCCAATGGCGACTGACCGCAGCACAACTGGCCAACGCAGAACTGAACTTGCCGGAACACAGTGGTAACGACTTTGTATTAACCACACAGGCAACCTTTACCGAACTTAATGGTCCGGGTGCAGACGATGATCGTAGCCTCAGTTTTAGCGGCGAGATTCGGGTTACTGTGTATGCCGTTGCCGATAATCTCACACTGACTGCAGAGCAACTGGCGAATAACGACGAGCAACCGAATCAGGTGCGGATCAGCTTCCGTGTCACTAACCCGGATGCCGACGGCAGCGAAAGCCTGAAATCTGTGTTGTTAAGTCAGGTACCTTCCCAGGCCACGGTTGTTGGTGCAACTCAGCAAGCGAATGGCTGGCTGCTGAACGATAGTAATGCTACGAATGCAGAGATTAACCTGCACGCCGATCATCGTGAGAACTTCAATCTCAAGCTGACCGTGGTGAATCAGGATATCGACAGCGATGATCAGACTGCCGATGGCAACAACCCTCGTGCAATCAGCACTCGTCAGGCTGAAACCACCATTGCCATTGTCACTGCGGATCTGCCCAATGAGGCAAACGGTCAGGCGATCAGTGGCGATTATCAGATTAACGAAGATCAAAGCCTGAATTTTGCTTTTGATAGCAACGCGATCAAAGGGTTTGATCAGCTGACACAAGTGGTGATCAGCCAGGTTCCCGCCGGTACACAACTGGCACCGGCAACCGACTTGGGTTCTGGTCGCTGGCAGGTTGCTGCGGCTGATTTGACCAGCCTGAGGCTGACACCCATTGCCCATTCGGGTGACGATCTGACGCTGCCAACCGAAGCCACCTTTGTTAACGAAAATGGCCCGGGCAATGCAGATGATCACAGTCGTAATTACAGTGGTGTGATCAATGTTGTGATACTCGCTGTTGCTGATACTCCGGCGCTGAATGCTCAAGTGTTAGCCCGCAATGACGAACAGCCAAAACAGGTAAAAATTGGCCTGAGTCGCGCGCTGGCGGATACCGATGGCAGTGAGACATTTGTTGATCTGACTTTGTCCGGTTTACCGGCAACCGCGATTGTGACCGATGCAGCATTGCTGGCAGACAACCGCTGGCGCCTGGAAAACCCGGTTACAGATCAGCTGCAGATTAATCTGGCTGACGATTATCAGGGCGACTTTAACCTGACCCTGACTTTGAGCAACCAGGATATCGATAAGGATGATCAGGCGGGTGGTGATGCATCAGTTCGCCCTGTCAGCCGCAACCAGGTTCAGGTCAGCCTGAATATCGATATCAAAGATGATTCCACTGCAGACAATGCGGCTCTGGTTCATCTGCGCTCGGTTTACGCCAAAGGCCTGAGTGATCAGAGTGCCGCGGGAATTGCGACATTGGCAAACCCAACGGTGTCGCCGATGTCGCTGCGCAGCGAACGCTTTGTGCGGGTACTGGCCGAAAAAGCGGAAGGCAATGAACAGTTCGACATCATTGGCTACAGCCCAATCCAGCCGGATGGTTCGGTGTTGTTCGAAGCACCGGCGGGTGTACGTGTCACTCTGGAAGTGGTTAACCGCTACGGTAAAGCGCTGAATGAAATGGACGGCAGCGACTTCCCGTATCAGAACTTCGCCCGCGGTGACTTTTATGCCCGAGCCGTAGAGGGTGAAAACCAACAATTTATTGGTTTCCGTAACAGCGGTGATCTGCGCCCGTACGAAGGTAATGTGGGTGCTCACTCCGGAGCGACATCCAGCAACTGGCCAGGTGTAACCACGGGTTTAACGGCAGAAGTGGGTGAAACCATGGCGCAGACTCTGGCACGTCATAATCCGGCCAGTACTCAGCTGACCATGGATCTGATTTATAACAATCCATGGACGGCCAATAACGCAGATTCTGTTGCTGTAGAGTTAAGCCAGCTGAGCACAGAAAAACCAGTCAGCGCTGCTTGTGAAAGTGATTGGCAACAGGGTTGTGTGATTGATATTCGCTATGAGGAACATATCGTACCGGTGCTGGAGAAGGTTAATCATGTCTTTACCGAATTGACCTTGCTGACCTACGGCAGCGCCGATGGTTCGATGATTACCTACGATGAGTTGTTCAGCGAAGGTGCGCCATTTATGTTCCTGCTGAATCAATACAGCCGCGTTAATCCGGCCAGCTGTCGTCGTAATCTGGCGCCACCGATGACAGAACCTGCGAATGACTGTTTCACCTGTTATTCCCGGGCGCTGATGAATAAGGATGGCGCGGTACTGAGTGCCAACTTCTTCAACCTGTTTGATAACGATAGTGACGATGATCACAGCTACTTCCGTCCACTGGAACTGAGCGAAGAACAGCGTGAACGTTATAAAGGGCTGTTATCGGCTGCGGAGCTGCGTTTGGTTGCCGAATGGCTGGATCAGGGCGCAAAACGTTAACCCCTTTATTGCCATAAAAAATGCCCCGTTTGTTCACTCAAACGGGGCATTTTTTTTTGTTACGACTTTTAATCAGAGTAAAAGCGGAAACTGTTTTTTCCCGCCGCTTTGACCTGATACATCGCCTTATCTGCGTTGGCGATTAATTGTTTAATATCATCTCCATCGTCGGAATACATGGAAATACCAATGCTAGCACCCAACTGAATATCGGCTTCCTGACAGTCAAAAATTCCGGACAATACACCAACCGCTGCAATTAATTTGGTTGAGATTTCTTCCACTTCATGACGCTGATTGATATTGGTGAGAATCACTAAAAATTCATCACCACCAATGCGCGCAACTGTATCCATCGTACGCACACAGGTGCGGAGATTATCGCCCACGGCTTTTAGCAATGAATCACCGGCCTCGTGGCCATAGGTATCGTTAACGGCTTTAAAACCATCAAGATCTACAAATAAAACAGCGACCTGTTTTTTCTCCCGTTGCGCCATATTGATGGCCATTTTAATTCGGTCTTTAGCCAGCCTGAGTGTTGGTAAACCGGTAAGCGCATCATGGTTAGCCAGGTGTTTGATTTTTTCTTCGGCTTGTTTGCGTTCAGTAATTTCCTGATGAGTGCCGGCCATCCATTCGGGCTTGCCATCTGCGGTCCAGCTATACACCTTGCCCCGGTCGTGTACCCACACCCAATGACCATCTTTATGCTTCATGCGTGCTTCGGTGTCGTAGAATTCCAGCTCGCCGTTAAAATGTTGCTCCAGCAGCTCGCCCGATTTTTCCAGATCGTCCGGGTGGGCATAGCTCATCCAGGTGTCGATAGAGACCGGCTGTAGCTCTTCAAGGGAGTAACCAATGATCTCTGCCCAGCGCTGATTAAACACCGTTTCTCCGGTCTGAACGTTCCATTCCCAGCTGCCGACGTTGGTTCCCTCAAGAATATGATTTAACCGTTCCATATGTAATGCCAGGCTTTTTTCGGCCTCCTGGCGTTGTGACATTTCAGCTTTGAGGATCTGCAGATTGCTTGCAGCTAACACTTTAGCGCGGCTGACTTTCTGGTAGAGCCTGACCATCAGACTGAGTATCACCGTAAAAAGCAGACCAGAAATTAATGCTACTTCTGCAGCGTATGATTTATGAGAACGATAAAATTCCGGTGTCGGTTGAATAAACGCCGATACCTGGTGCGCCATAAAAAACTGCGCTGAGCTGAATGCCTGAGACTTAAGCCTGGTATCAAAACCTTTGTCACGAAAAACAACATCATCCTCAAATAATACCTGAATCAATAAGTCATCATTGCGTTGATCCGATTTCGGATTTTGCAGATTCTGGTCGTGCAATTTGTGATTGTGCAGCAGGTTTTCCAGCCAGCTGTCCGTGTTCAGAACCGCAAGCACAAAACCATTAAATTCTTTTTGTACATACAAAGGGAAATAGATTAATACGCCGGTGCCGCCCTGAACCAATTGAATCGGGGAGCTGAGTGTTGGTGCATTCTTCTTTTTTGCTCGTTCCAGAGCTCGCAGACGTCGCTCTTCAAATGCTAAGTCGAGATTAATTGCTGCTTCATTACCTTTTTCCGGCACAACCCAGCGAACGTGATAGCTTTCATCCACCCAGTCGATTGCCTGATAGCCAATATCATCGATGACGTAATTTGTTGCATCGGCGTAGAACTCTGGTCTTGGCGTACCGCCGCGTAATTGCCAGCGATCTGCGAGCCGCTGCACGGCCTGAATCCGTTTATTAATATCATGGCGAATGGCAACCACAATCCGTTCTGAGTGCTGCTGTAAGGTGTGTTCGAGAAACGCCTGTTCACGCTGGTAAACGCTGAACCAGAGAACAAATGACATTGCGGTGAGAAGAATGCCAGCCAGCCATGGTAATAACGGTGAATACATCCATCCGGATGGGCTTGGCGAACGAAGTTTGAGCATCTGAAGTCCCTGCACACAACATATTTGCAGTATAGGCAGAGAATGTTGAATGGCGGTGTATTGGCCTGAATCAGGTCGCAGGTTTCAGCCGGGAGCCTTACTCCCGGAGAGTTTGCTCTGTATGGTAGAGGGTCAGGAGGTGCTACCAAACATGGCAAAGACTTCTGCACCGGTCATATCCTTAGTGTTTTGTGAGAAGCAGTAGAACCCCGGTCTTTCATCAATAAATACCTGATGGTCAAGAACGAGTTGATCGCCTTCCTGAAACAATCCCACAGGCATAATATGTTGCTGGTTTTGCTTTAAACGGTAGAACAGGTGGGTACCGCAACTTTTGCAGAAACCACGTTCGGCCCACTCCGATGAATTAAAGATGCCAATATGATCGTCGCCTGTGAAACTCACTTCCGATCCGGCATCAACCGCCAGAAACGGACCTCCGCCCCATTGGCGGCACATATTGCAATGACAGGCACCAACTCCGGTACTGACCTGGCTGGCTGCGACAGTGACTGATCCACACAGGCAGTTTCCTTGCATTGCGATTTTCTGATTGTTGTTCATAAAGAGTCTCCCTGATTCTGAAAACATCATCTGAACATACTGGAAGTGACAGCAGCTGTCAGCAGAGAAACGTTTGCGAGTGAGAATGGCAAATGTAATGCGACGGGCGAAGCGGGTTTCAAAACGGTTAGTAAAAGTGTAGGGCCGTGCAACCGCTGGTGGCATTATCTGGCGGTTTTTTAAACCTTGATGTTTGTCTTCTTGATTATTCAAGATGGGGTTTGAAAATAAAATTTCAGGGTTTTCCAGGCAAAAGGAAACATTATTTTTTCACAGGTAAAGCTGATGTTTTAATTGTTAGATTCAGCGCGAAAATAATAACAGTCGATCGAGTTGTTTGATGGTCTCATTAATATCCAGTTCCGATTTCCGGAAGTTGTAGAGATTTTGTTCCGTTTTTATATATAAGGTCCTTTCGTGATTGAGTGAGTCTTTAACCTCTTCAGGACTGATGCCGTAAGACGATATAACGTCTTTCCGTATTCGGTGGTCTGCCACTTTGATAAATTCTATTAGCATTTATAACTCCATTTGGTTCATCCATTTTATAAGTTAACTGGTGGAAACCGTGGTTATAGCAAAGAATGTATCGAAAACGAAGATAAATGGACATTGCACCTTTTTGACTAATAAAAAAGGATTGTTGATGTCGGCTTTGGCAGCAATGGAATCCGGATTCCAGACCCCGGATTCAGATTACAGCTGATATTTATCTTCGACTTTCTGAATCAGGTCGTTGGTTACCCGCAGGCTTTCGAGTAAATCCAGCAGGTTGTAGTCGAGATTCACATTCAGGTGAGTTGCCTGACCATCAAAGAAGCCAGGGTTATGACCCTGGAATTGCAACGCCAGATTCAGCTGACCATCGGGCTGATATTCAACACCGGATTCCAGCTGGTCGTAATGAAAGTTCTCCAGCAATTGCAGCGCCAGACCAACCGTTTGGTCAGAAGCTTTGAGTGCCTGGCTGGTGGAATTGTTGTATTGAATAATGCCACCCGGAGCACGAGCGAATAACGTACCGCCGGGCACTTGTGGCCCTTCCTGGGTTAAAACAATGGGCAGAACGCCGTCGAGTACACCGGTCGCGGATATCTCAGCATTCGGCTCCAGCTTAGCTAATTCACTTAACTGAATATTTTCGACTTCGATGCCAAACGCGTTGATCTCTTTACTGGTATCAAACCGTATTAAAGGCGTATGAACCCGGCCGCCAAGTACATTGGTATGCATCTCATACACTTCGATCAGTGCTGAAGAAAAGTCTGCCGGAATTTTCGTCTGGCTGCGTGCCAGAATATTCGAAAGTTTAACCCCGCTGTTCAGGCTGTCACCGGCCACTTGCGCATCAACAATAAAGTCGCCGGGCAGGTTACTGGAGAAATCAATCGGGCGCCGTACGGCAAATAAACCGCGCCATTTTTCCAGTGACAGCGAGTTATCATAGGTTGCGCTGACGTTGTCAAAACGCAGGGTTAAATCCGGTTTAATCTGTAATGGCTGGTCGCCTTGTTGTTGCCAGTCAATCCAGCCCTGACCCGATAACGCACCGTCGAGCAGTTGCATCTGAGTCAGCGTTGTCATTTCGCTGAGATTGAGACTATCCCAGTTAAGGGGCACATCATTCATATGCCATTGCAACGAACCCTGCTGCTCCTTCCCGGCTTGCTGATGCTGCAGCTTGGAACGCAGTTTGAGCTGTTGGTTGGCAGCCAGCAGATTCAGCTCAGCGTTAATAGCAAGGTTTGCCGGGTCGCTGTCTGAAGTTGTTAGTGCAATATTTAACGGCCCTTGCAGGGAAGCGTCGGGTAGTGGCCACTCCCCAAAGCGTGATGGCGATAAGTTCAGGCTTAACTGGCACAGGCTATTAATATGACGTTCGGCCTGACGGTCTTTAATTTCGGGAATACAGGCAATACTGCTGTCGGCAATCTCTAGCTGAGCAATGTCGGTGCTGCGCTTTTTATTTTGCTGCTTAACATTAATTGACAATGCTCCCAGGCCGATATTCAGTGGTTTGAAATGCCACTCTCCCTGGTTGTTCTCAACCAACAAATCGTTCAGTAGTGTTAAATGAATGTCGGAAAAATCAACGCTTTTTTCTGCATTTTTCTTGGTGCTTTTGTTGGAAGCCGTTTCACCTTCAGATTTATTTTCATCCGGCAACTGAAGTGTTTGCAGTGCTAACCGGTTGCTGATTCCTTTGGCCGACCACAGACGCCAGTTACCGTTAACGTCAGCAGCAAATTCAATCTGGCCACTGCTGTTTAACTGACCCTGGGGAAGCGATGCTTGTTGTTGGTCTGCACTCATATCCAGTTTAAGTACACCGCTTAGTCCGGTGGCGAGCTTCCACTCTACTTTTGGTGATAGAGACATTGTGAGTTGCTGTTGCTGCGCGGTGACTTCCCAGTTTAATAAACCGTTGGCGGAGCACTGCTCGAAGCGACGATCACATTGCGCTATAAATGCCGGTTGCTGCGATGATTGTTGAATCTCGTAACCTTGCTGATCATTCAACAAAGACAGGTGATGCTGATTAAATACTGTCAGATCCAGACCCTGATCGTGTTTTTTATCCAGTGTCAGTTTGCTGAAACCCGACAGCCAGTTTAACTGCTGACCAGATTCTTTATCTGTGAACAATCGGGTTTGTTCGCTGTTGAATGTCAGCGTACTGTGAACTTCGATACCCTGGGGAATACGCAAGCTGGCGGGTAAGCGAATATCTGCATCCAGCTCAGCGGTGGTTAATGGCAGTTGCGCGGAAATATCCAACAGCAGACGCTGACTGAGTGCTTTCAGGTCGAGATTATTATTCAGTTTAATTCGGGTTGTGCCCGCGTTGTCCTGCTCGATATTGGCATGCAGCTGGGCCAGTAATTGCTGACTCTCAGATATCAGAATTAATAAATCGCCGCTGTTCTGCAACTGCATTTCCAATTGCCATGGCAGCGGGCTGTTATCCAGTTGGGTTTCCCCCCATACACGCCATAGCTGTGGATTAACTTCAGCCTGAAGGCCAGCACTGATCGTCGGGTGCTGTAAATTAATTTTTGCAATATTGAGCGATTCCAGCGGCAGAGTTAACCACTGTTTAAACGCTGGAATTTCTATAAGCGGGTTTTCTTTTAAGGTCTCATTAGCCGCGTGTTTGGCTCCGGCCGCTGCAACACCAGCAATCTTTTTACCGCTGTCTCCAGCCAGTGATAATGTCACTTCCTGAATGGATAAACTTTTCAGTTGGCCACGGATGACTTCCGCCGGTGAATAGCGCAGGTTGAAATCCTGCAAGGCGAATAAGCTGCCATCAGATAATGGCATTTGTAGTTGTTCGATATGAAGGCGTTGCCAGGAGAAGTGACTAACCCGGATGGTACCGTTTTCAATACCGGCTGTTTGCAGAATATCCGGTAGCCAGCGGTTCAGGGCTGGTTTCAGCAGGGTTGGCAGGAAAACAATCAGCAGAGATAAACTGACCAGTGTGATGCAAAGTCCGATTAATAATGATTTAACCCAGCTTTTCATCGGGCCTCCCTGCAACCGTATGAGTTTTTATAAGTACGATTGTGTTTTATCGCAGCAACGGGATGTCGCATTGGCATCGGGCCACCAGAATGTGGCACCGATGCGGCGGCTAAAAATAACCGTATTTGTGCAAACGAATTATTTATTTAGTGATGGTTTTTACACCGTCCTGGGTACCCAGCAATAAAACATTCGCCGGGCGCAGAGCAAATAAACCGTTAGTAACAACACCGGTAATCTGGTTGATTTTCTCTTCCAGCTCCAGCGGTGAAGCAATACGCAGGTTGTGAACGTCAAGGATATGGTTACCGTTATCGGTCACAACTCCGGTGCGGTATACCGGGTCACCGCCGAGTTTTACCAGTTCACGGGCAACATAAGAGCGAGCCATCGGAATCACTTCAACCGGCAGTGGGAATTCACCCATGGTATCAACCAGTTTGCTTTCGTCGGCCACACAGACAAACTCTTTGGCAACGGCAGCAACAATCTTTTCACGCGTCAGGGCGGCGCCACCACCTTTGATCATTTCCAGGTTGTGGTTAATTTCATCGGCACCGTCGATATAGAAATCAAAACCGGCAACCTGATTCAGGTCGTACACTTCGATACCATGATCTTTCAGACGTTGCGCTGATGCTTCGGAGCTGGCCACTGCGGCTTCAAAGTCATGCTTGTATTTGGCCAGAGCATCAATAAAGCAGTTGGCGGTAGAGCCGGTGCCAACACCAACGATGCTGTCTTTTTCCAGTTTCGGCAGAATGTATTCTGCAGCAGCTTCGCCGACGGCGCGTTTTAATTCGTCCTGGTTCATTTAGTCTTGCTCTTGGCTAATAACGGGGTTGGTTTCGGGGAATTATATGCGTTGATGGGGTACAATGCGCCCCACGAACCGCAAAAGTAACTAAAAAATTCTGTAAAACGGCCATCTCATGTCGAATCCATTGCTTAACGATTATCTGAAGAAAATACTCAGCGCCCGCGTTTATGACATCGCGATTGAATCTGCGCTGGATAATGCGCCTTTTCTCAGCGAGCGTTTAGGTAACCAGATTTGGCTGAAGCGTGAAGATGAACAGCCGGTTTACTCGTTCAAGATCCGCGGTGCTTACAACAAGGTTGTGCAGCTCAGTGACGATGAAAAAGCCGCAGGTGTTGTTGCTGCCTCTGCCGGTAACCACGCCCAGGGACTGGCCTTGGCCGCGAAAGAGCTGGGAATTAAAGCAACCATCGTAATGCCCCGGACAACACCGGAAATTAAGGTGCAGTCGGTAAAAGCACGTGGTGCCAAGGTGGTGTTACACGGTGACGCTTTTGACGATGCCTTTGCGTACTCGCAAAAGCTGGTTGAAGAAAAGGGCATGACTTATATCCATCCTTACGATGACCCGGAGACCATTGCTGGTCAGGGCACGATTGGCATGGAGATCCTGCGTCAGATGCGTCAGCCGGTTGATGCGATTTTTGTTCCGGTTGGTGGTGGTGGCCTGGCGGCCGGTGTTGCCGCTTATGTTAAGGCGCTGCGCCCGGAAATTAAGGTGATCTCGGTGGAGAGCACGGAATCGGCTTGTCTGGCGGCGGCGATGGCCGAAGGCGAGCGTGTGATTCTCGATCAGGTTGGCATCTTTGCCGACGGTGTGGCGGTGGCTCAGATTGGTGAAAACACCTGGGAAGTGTGTAAAGACCATATCGATGAGTGTATTACGGTTACGCCGGACGAAATCTGTGCAGCGATTAAAGACATCTTCGACGATACCCGTGCGGTGTGTGAACCCGCAGGTGCGCTGGCGGTTGCCGGTATGAAGAAATACGTCGAGCAGGAAAGCTGCGAAGAGCAGAACTTTGTTGCCATCATGAGTGGCGCTAACGTGAACTTTGACCGTCTGCGTTATATCTCGGAGGTTGCCGAGATTGGTGAAGGCCGTGAAGTGATTCTGGCGGTGACGATTCCGGAGCAGGCGGGCAGCTTCCAGCAGTTCTGCAATCTGCTGGGCAAACGCCCGATTACCGAGTTTAACTACCGTTATGGCGATGACGATAAGGCCCGCATCTATGTTGGTGTAAAAGTCGGCGCAGAAGGTAATGCCCGTCAGGAGCTGTTAAACGAGCTGCAGTCGAAGGGTTATCCGGTAATGGATATTACCGATAATGAAATTGCCAAGTACCACATCCGTCATATGGTCGGTGGTCATGCGCCGGATGCGGTAAATGACGAGCGTGTGTATCGCTTTGAATTCCCGGAGCGTCCGGGCGCGTTGCTGAACTTCCTGCGTAAGCTGGGTAAGCGCTTTAATATCTCGCTGTTCCATTATCGTAACCATGGCGCTGCGTTTGGTCGGGTGCTGGTTGGTCTGCAGGTGCCGGAAGATAAGGTGCCGCAGCTGGAAGGCTACCTGAACGAGTTGGGTTACCGCTTCTGGGATGAAACCAATAACGAAGCCTACCAACTGTTCCTGCGCTGATTGCAGCCGCATCCAGTGATGGTGCTCTGACAGAAAAGACAGGTTATTGCCTGTCTTTTTTGCTTTTGGCCTGCAGTTCGCCAGGTTATTTCGTTAACGGAATAACAGCTTTGGCCAGAAAAACTTGCGCCAACCCCGCTAACATCAAATAATTGCAGTATTGTTACAACCCCATTAACACCAAACCGGAATGGATTCTGCAGAATAATAATGAGAAGAATCTTATGCTGTTTTATATTCGCGCCGTTCTGTTAACCGGCTATTTTCTACTGGCCTGTTTTATCGGTCTGGTTGTCTGTTTCGTTCGCCCTTTCCATCAGAATAATACCCGCGACTGCGCCCGTATTCTCGGCTGGGGCCGTCATCTCTTGGGCATTCGTCTGGAGCAGGCCAATCACAATCCAATGCAGGGAAAGCAAGCGGTTTATATCTCGAACCACCAGAATAACCAGGATGTGTTTGTTTACACTGAGATGATTCCTGGCAATGTGGCGATTCTGGGAAAAAGCACGCTGAAATACGTGCCGATTTTTGGCTTATTGTTCTGGTTGGCGGGCAATATTTACATCAACAAAAAGAACCGTGCCAAAGCCTGGGAAACCATGGCAGCAGTGGCTGATGATGTGAATCGTAAGCAATGTTCTGTGTATATCTTCCCGGAAGGTACCCGCAGCCGTGGTCGTGGTTTGTTACCTTTTAAATCCGGTGCCTTTGCGCTGGCGATTGAAGCCGGGCTGCCGATTGTGCCAATTATTTATTCGTCATCCGACAAGAATATTGATCTGAGCTGTCTGCATGCCGGTACCGCCATGGTGAAATTCCTCGATCCGATTCCAACCGACGGTCTGGGTGAAGATGATGTGAAAGCGCTGGCTGAAAAGTGTCGCACCATTGTCGCCGATGCGATTGATGAGATGGACATGGAACTGGCCGCACGCCGCAGCCAACCCAAGGTATCGTATCATTCCTGACCCTGAAACAACTCCGGAAGCTAAAAAGCCAGGACTTGTTCCTGGCTTTTTTTGTTTCTGGCTGAAATAAGCTGGCACGGCCTGATCTACCTGAGCCAGCTACACTGATGACACGCAATTTAAGGTGAATACACGTTGAGTGCCGATGATTTTTTAAATAAACGGAAATTTATTATTCGGCTGGGCAAGGCGCTGCATAAGTTCGGTACGCCGGCGTATCGGCTGGAGGCTCACCTGCAGAATGTGTCTGCCAAGCTGGGTCTGGAAGGTTATTTTCTGGTATCGCCCACTTCGATGACCTTTGTGCTGAATCACGATGAGGATCCGCAAGGTGCTGCAGCAAACGGTGTTCATACTCAGGAATACACCCATATTGCCCGGGTAACTCCCGGAGAACTCGATCTCGGCTCTCTGGCCCGTTGTGACAAGCTGGTGGACGAACTGGCTTCCGGAGAACGTAATCTGCAGGAGGCGATTGAGCGCCTGGCCGATATTGAATCACGCCCGAACCCTTACGGTGTGGCGTTGACTTGCGGTTCATTTACCGCCGCCGCCGCAGCCTTTGCCATGCTGATGGAGACCAGCTGGAATGATGTTATCTGGTCCGGGCTGTTTGGTTTTATCGTCTACTGGTTGGTGTTTATCGCAGAGCGTTCCCGCCGTATGGCGGAAATGCTGGAGCCACTGTCCGCCATTGTTTGTGCCCTGGGGGCGTGTGCTATTTCGGTGTTTGATCCCGGCATTAATATTCCGGTGGTGATTCTGTCCGGCATTATTATTTTTATTCCGGGCCTGGCGCTGACGATTGGTTTGGCGGAACTGGCAGCGCGCGATCTGATTTCCGGAACGGCACGGGTGATGGACGCCATGATGCTGTTGTTTAAGCTGTATTTTGGCGCTGTACTGGGGATGACTCTGGGGCGCGCGCTGTTTGGTGATGTTGCCTATATCGCGCCGCCTTCGGTGCCGGAAATTGCACATTGGCTGGCGGTACCGATTTTATCCATCTGTCTGGTGTTTATTTTCCGGGCGCGTTTAAAAGACGCATTCTGGGGAATACTGGCGGGTGTGATTGCGTATTCCTGCGCCGAGCTGGCGATGGTGTATTTCACCAGTTCCATCGGGATCTTTTTTGGAGCATTAGCGGTCGGAGTATATGCCAACCTGTACGCGCGCTGGATGAAAGCCCCGGCTTCCATCGCTTTGCTGCAGGGTATTGTGATTCTGGTGCCGGGCAGCAAAGCCTATATTGGTTTAAATGCGATGATTTCCGGCGAAATGATGCTTAACCAGGTGGCGATTGGCTCCCAGGTGTTTTTGATTTTTATGTCGCTGATTGCCGGGCTGATTTTTGCTAACGTATTAATGCCACCGCGACGAACTTTATGATCTTCTGATCGGAGAATGTATGAAACGATTTTTCTGGCCACTGCTGATTGTCAGCCATTTGGGTATTGGTTTTATCGGTTTTGCTTTAGGGATTTATGCCTTACCCATTCTGATTGCGCCAAAGTCACCGGACAATCTGGAAATGATGCAGAAAATTACCCATACCGAGTTTATTGGTGAGTTTCAGCGAGACCTGCAGGACAGCGATTTCCTCCATTGGGGAGAAGGCAAGTTACGTGTGGGTGATGGTTTTATCGCCTTTGAAGGTGAGCTGGCTCCAGGGCCAGACTATAAGCTGTATTTATCGCCACAGTTTGTTGAAACCGAAGCCGATTTTAATCGTCTGAAATCCGACATGGTGCAGGTCGGTGATGTGCAGACCTTCGATCGGTTTATTTTACCGTTGCAGCAGAATATCTCGTTGGATAACTACAACACCGCCATTGTCTGGTGTGAAACCTTTGGCCAGTTTATTTCGGCAGCGCAGTTTAAGCCCTGACGGCAGGGTACGTTCTCTACAACAAAAAAAGCCTGCATTGATGCAGGCTTTTTTGTATCTGGCATACAGCCAATCAGGCTAATGCTGGGCTCAGGCGTTTAATAAACGTACCAGCGCTTCGCCAACTGCGTGGGCACTGGAAGGGTTCTGACCCGTAATAACGCGTTCGTCTTCGATAACAAACTCGCCCCATGGCTGAACCTTAGAGTATTTAGCAGCTGTGCGTGCCAGCGACTCTTCCAGCAGGAACGGGATGTCGTTGATGGTGCCGTAATCCACTTCTTCCTCACGGGTGAAACCAGTGACCGATTTGCTTGCCAGCAGTTTTTCGCCGTTAGATAAGGTGATTGGCAGCAGGCTCGCAGGACCATGGCATACCGCAGCCAGAATACCGCCAGCTTCGTAATGTGACGCGGCTAGGTCAGCAACTTGTTTGTTTTCTGCCAGATCAGACAGCAGGCCAAAACCACCCGGATAGAAGATCGCAGCGTAATCGTCGATATTGATCTGGGAAGCCGGGATGGTGTTGTTCATACGGTTGCTGAAGTTGTCGTCAGCCAGTACCTGATCGTTCACCGGATCATTTTCAATATCGGTACCGTAGATTGGTGCTTTGCCACCCTGGATCGAAATGATGTCGTAATCGATGTTGGCCTTATTCAGCAAATCAACAACGTGGGTCAGCTCTGGCGAGTAAGTGCCGTTGGCCTGATCGGTATCGCCCAGTGTGGCGTGGTTAGTAACGGGAATCAGAACTTTCTTCATAACAGGTGCCTCATTAGCGGAGATGCGTTAACGGTGATTATGCTAAAGCTTTGCTGGTCTGGTTATAATCTGGTAGATCGACAAATCATTATTGCTGTTTGGCAAAAGTAGAGGAATGGAACGGTGGATAGCTTCGATGGAATTATTGAGTTTGTCGCCGTCGCAGAAAAGCAGGGGTTTTCTGCCGCAGCGCAAGAGTTGGGTTGCAGCACCAGCCATGTCAGCCGTCAGGTCTCCCGCCTCGAGCAACGACTGGGGTCGGCATTGGTGGCCCGAACCACTCGCTTGGTGAGCCTGACCGAAGCCGGTAATCTCTATTATCAGCAGTGCCGGGAGTTACTGAATGGCTTACAACAGGCCAATGAGCAACTGGGATCGCAACAGTATCAACTCAGCGGTGTGTTACGTGTCAGTCTCGCCGGAACGTTTTCCGAAACCTATGTGATGCCGGCGTTGATGGAGTTTGCCCGTCAGCATCCGGAGCTGAAGTTACAGCTCGACTTTAATACGCATATCGTTAACTTTGTTGAGAGCGGTTTTGATTTTGCCATTCGTTTTGGCCAGTTACAGGACTCTGGACTGGTGGCAAGGAAGCTGGTGCAGAGATCAATGATGGCGGTTGCGAGTAACGATTATCTGCAGCAATTCGGTACTCCGGAGCATCCGGATCAGCTACGCCAGCATCAGTGTATTTACAATAACGATCAATGGACCTTTCAGCTGGCAGACAGAGCAACGTCGGTCAAAGTCAGTGGCCGTATTCATACCAACAATCAGCACGCGCTAGTGAATGCCTGTAAAAGTGGCTTGGGCATTGCGTATATGCCACGACGTAACCTTCAACCGCTGGTGGATCAGGGGCTTGCGGTACCGGTACTTGAACCCTATTGGTATCAGGGAATTAACAACTGGGTGGTGTACCCGAATCGTCGCTTTTTGCCAGCCCGAGCACGTCTGGCGATCAATTATCTGCTGCAGCACTTTGCTGATTGGCAGGAGTAATTGAAAAACATTTGTTATTCAAGGTAATTGCTGATGTAACAATGTACGCAGTTTTTTCCGTTTTTCTTTGCCATATACAGGGCTGCGTCAACGAACTGAAAAAGTTCGCAAAGCTCTGGTGTTGCGGTGTGTTGATCAAGAGCGTAGGCACCGATACTGGTGGTGATTGATAGTGAATGATTTCTGACGTCTATCGAAGACTTACCGATATTGCGGTTAATGGTTTCGGCTATTCCTCTGATTTGCGATTTGTCTACTCCTGGCATCAGTATAAGAAATTCGTCGCCACCATAGCGGCCCAATAGGTCGTTCGGACGGATCATGTTTGATAGTAATTGCGAAAATTCAACCAGCACCTGGTCGCCAACCTCGTGGCCGAGGGTATCATTAATCTTTTTAAAATCGTCGACATCTAACATCAGGCAGGCGATTGGCATGCTATCGCTGCGTGCTAACAAACGTTCAGCTAATTCCAGAAACTTCCGGCGAGAATAAACACTGGTCAGAAAGTCGAAGCTGGCGTGATGCTGTAGCTGTTGTTCCAATTCTTTTTGTGCCGTTATGTCATACCAGATAACGGTAGCAGCAATGATATTGCTATCATCATCATATACAGGTGCAGCGCTGGCTAATGCCCATTTTTTTCGGCCATCGTCCAGTTCTACAATCACAATTTCATTTTCAACAATTTCTCCATGAACCAGAGCCCTACCGAGCGGCATTTTCTCTCCTGTAAGTAGCTGACCATCTTCGGAATATTCCTTCCATGATTGCATATATTCTTCAATGGGTATGCCAAGCAAACGAGAGTCCGTCTGGCCACGAAAACGCACAACGGATTCATTGATATAAATAATCTCTCCATCAGGAGCTTCTGCGATGATGATGCAGGCAGGTGATGTATCGATCGTGCTTTGCAGGTGGGATAGAAATTTTTGATCCAGCTTTCGGCCAACAACAGTCATAACAATACCGAGGTCCAGTAAGAGCGCCTGTACCGGATCAGGTTAGGTGAAATAAGCTATAGGCGCACTATTTATAAGAAAATGGTCTATATAGAAGCTTTGCGACAAATATTGCCATAAGCCTATGCGGCGTTTGTTGAGGTCAAGAAAAGTTTCTGGAGGTATTATGTCAATAATGAATACATTAATTCTCTGAATTTCTTCACAGACTTATCACACTGCTCCAGATGTTGCCGGGTTAGCACTACCTGCCAGCCGTCATCATCAAGCCCAAGAATGCAGGGCGCGCGATCTTTAGCCAGTTCCAGTTGCCCGGCTTCCAGTTCATCCAGGTGGCGATTAAAAAAAGGAGCGGGGAAGTTTTCCTTAAAAGCGGTGAAACTCTCTTTTTCTGCTGCCAGTACATGGCTGATATCACACAGGGCGCAACTGCGGGTGCCGGTCAGTTTGCCAACAACATATCGAATTTCACCCAGTAGTGAACCTTCTGCGTTATAAACGCCAACAAATTCGCGATACGCCATCACTCAGTCCTCTGCAGTTGTTACTGTTCAGGCTAGCGTTATGTATCGCGAAAGGCCAGCGGTGTCAGCTGTTGGCAATGGTATCAACCCGCAAACCACCGACGCCCTCTACAACAGCGGGTGGGCCTGATAAAATCAGGTGTTTTGCACTTCCTGTAACGGATTCCACTGTCATGCCGGAACAAATCCCCAACGATTCTGTTGGCCTGGTTACGCCTCAGGTACATCACTTTGATCAGCCGCTGACATTGCGCAGTGGCCGGGTGTTGCCGAGCTACGACCTGGTGTACGAAACCTATGGTGAGCTGAATGCAGATCACTCCAACGCCATTCTGATTTGCCATGCCTTAAGTGGCGATCATCATGCCGCCGGTTATCACAGCATGGACGACAAAAAGCCAGGCTGGTGGGACAGTGCGATTGGTCCGGGTAAGGCCATCGATACCAACCGCTTTTTTGTGGTGGCGCTGAATAATCTGGGGGGCTGTTCGGGATCATCCGGGCCGACCAGTATCAATCCCGAGACGGGCAAGGAATACGGGCCGGAATTTCCGATTGTCGCCGTCCGTGACTGGGTTAACTCCCAGGCACGTTTAGCTGATGTCTTAGGCATTCAGCAATGGGCAGCGGTTGTTGGTGGCAGCTTAGGCGGAATGCAGGTTTTACGCTGGTCGATTCAATTTCCTGAACGTTTACGCCATGCGGTGGTAATTGCCTCAGCACCTAAGTTATCGGCGCAGAATATTGCCTTTAACGAAGTGGCACGCCAGGCGATTGCCAAAGATCCGGAGTTCCACGACGGCAACTACGCAGCACATAACACCATTCCGAAAACCGGTTTAATGCAGGCGCGTATGCTTGGACATCTGACTTATCTGTCTGATGATGCGATGAAACAGAAATTCGGCCGGGAATTAAAAGAAGGCAAACTGAATTACAGTTTTGCACCGGAATTTCAGGTGGAAAGTTATCTGCATTATCAGGGTGAAAAATTCTCCACCCGGTTTGATGCCAACACCTACATGTTGATGACCAAAGCGCTGGATTATTTTGATCCGGCTGCCGATTACGACAATGATCTGGTGAAATGCCTGAGCAATGCACAATGCGATTTTATGGTGATGTCATTTACCACCGACTGGCGTTTCTCTCCGGAACGATCGCAGGAAATTGTGGATGCATTAATTCATGCCGACAAAAACGTCAGCTATGCCTGCATCGAATCTGATAACGGTCACGATGCATTTTTGCTGCCGATTCCACGTTACCTGGATATCTTTTCGGCTTACATGGAACGTGTTGCCTGTGATATTCCGGCTTTATCTGAGACAGGAGTGGCGTCATGACAACAGCAACAAGCGAACTGCTGCGAGACGATCACGCATTAATTCAGCGTGGTGTTAAACCTGGCAGCCAGGTACTGGACTTGGGTTGTGGCCAGGGAACGTTACTGCAATATCTGCAGCGCCATAAAAATGTACGCGGTTATGGTCTGGAAATTAACCCGGATAACATTACGGCCTGCATTCGTAATGGTGTAAACGTCATTGAGCAGGATCTGGATAATGGCCTGCGTAACTTCGAAGATAACAGCATCGATACCGTTATTATGACTCAGGCGCTGCAGGCCGTTGAGCGCCCGGATTTATTGCTGGATGAGATGTTGCGCATCGGTAACGAAGCGATTGTTACTTTCCCTAACTTCGGTTACTGGCGCACCCGTTTTTATCTGATGCTGAAAGGCCGTATGCCTATGTCAGAAACTCTGCCATACAACTGGTATGACACGCCGAACATTCATATGTGTACGTTTAAGGATTTTGAGATTCTTTGCCGTGAGAAAGGTATTAAAATTCTTAATAAAACCGTGGTTGATGATCAGCATAAACAACACTGGACGATTCGTCTCTGGCCAGCCATGCTAGGAGAGATCGCGGTTTACCACATTACCCGACGCTAACGGAGATAACATGATGAGAACATTTCTACTGGCTGTGTTAACCCTGATTTCATCCATGAGCTTCGCCCTTGATCGCGGAGAGCAGAAGCAGGTGTTTGGCGATTATGAAGTTCACTATATTGGCCTGAACTCTACCTTCCTGACACCCGATGTGGCGGAAGCCTACGGTATTACCCGTTCCGGTGCGCTGGGTTACCTGAGTATTTCGATCCTGAAAAAAGGTGGTAAAGGTGAATTGGCTTCGCCGGTTAGTGGCAAGGTGGAAGGCCAGCTGCGTAATTTAATTGGCCAGTCAAAAACGCTGGAATTTAAAGAAATTAAAGAAACCAATGCGGTTTACTACATCAGCACTTTCCGTTTCGACGACGGTGATATGTACAACATCTCACTGCAAGCAACGCCTGACGGTCAGACGCGTACCTATGATGTGAAGTTCAGTCAGCGTTTTTACGAAGAATAACCCCTCAAGCGCCGAAGTTTCGGTGTCAGATGACAATCAACAATAGTGTTCCTGTATTTGTTTTCTGGCCGTCTGCCGCATGGATGCGGCGGCCGAGCGTACATGGAAGTATTTACCGCGCGTCAGAAAATAAATACAGGAATGCTGTTGTGTGCTCAGTGTAATAATATGAAAAAAATAGTGATCGCCAGTGGTAATGCTGGCAAATTACGCGAATTCTCAGCGATGTTTTCCAGCCATTTCGCGAATGAAAAAATCGAAGTGATTCCGCAGAACGAATTTAATGTCGAAGAAGCGGAAGAGAATGGTTTGAGCTTTGTTGAAAATGCCATTATCAAAGCCCGCAATGCCGCCCGCCAAACGGGTTTGCCAGCGCTGGCTGATGACTCCGGTATTGAAGTGGATGCGATTCAGGGAGCGCCGGGTATTTACAGTGCACGTTATGCATCACGCGCTGGTTATCAGGGAAGTGAAAGTGGTGATGCGGCGAATAACGCTATGCTATTACAGGCATTAGCGGATGTTCCACAAGCAGAACGCAGCGCACGATTCCAGTGTGTGCTGGTATATATGCGTCATGCTGAAGATCCAACACCGCAGGTATTTCAGGGTAGCTGGGAAGGCCGTATTGTTGTTAACCCGGAAGGTAATGAAGGCTTTGGTTACGATCCGCTGTTTTTTGTAGAAAGTGAAAACTGTACGGCGGCGGAGCTGTCTAAAGAACATAAAAACCGCATTTCTCACCGCGGCATTGCGATGCAGCAACTGATTAAAAACATCAAGTTATAAGTTTGAAGAAGCAGAACGATTATTTTGGATATTTTAGAACAACTCGAAAGCAAAATTCTTAACACCATTTCTTCGGTAGAGGATTTGCAGCTGGAAAATATGCAGTTGCAGGAAGACCTGAAGGAAAACCAGGATGCTCTGCAAGGAAAACAGGAGCAACTTTCGAGCAGTAACGCCCAGTTAATTGAAAGTGATGCCGAGCGTCTGTCTCTGCGTGCTCAGCTGGAAGAAAAGTCTCAGGAAGTAAAAGCCTTAGTGCATGAGAAGACTCAGTTGACTCATGAACGTGATCAGCTGGAGCAGGAACACACCGAGCTGAAGCAGGAACATCAGCAGTCAGAGCAGGAGCGTAATCAGCTGGAACAGGATATTGAAAAGTTACAGCAGCTACGTACCGAACTGCAGGATGAAAAAGTTCAGCTGATGGAAGAAAAGCAGCAGTTTGTTGCTGAAACCGAGCAGCTGAAAAAAGACATCATGCGCCTGAATCACGAGAAGAATGAGTGGGCAAATAAAGCTGCTTCCATTCTGAAAGTGCTGGAGAGCGCAGACTTGTTAAAACAGGATCTGGCTCAGCAGGGTCAGGATGCTCCGGCTGACGTCGCCTGAGGTTAATGACGGATGCTGCAACTGCCACCACTAAGCCTTTATATCCACGTTCCCTGGTGTATTCGTAAGTGCCCGTATTGCGACTTTAACTCCCATAAAGCCGATGATACCTTGCCGGAAAAAGAATACGTACAGGCGCTTATTGCTGACCTTGATCAGGATCTATCCTGGGTTCAGGGGCGTGAAATAAAGAGCATCTTTTTTGGTGGTGGCACACCCAGCCTGCTGTCAGCTAAAGCGTATGAGAAGCTGTTTCGTGAGTTAAAAAAACGCTTACGTTTTGCCGATGATATTGAAATTACTCTGGAAGCTAATCCGGGGACGTTTGAGGCGAAGAAGTTTTCTGATTATCGCAAACTCGGAATCAACCGGTTAAGCATTGGTATTCAGAGCTTCCAGCCCCGTCATCTGCAAAAGCTGGGACGAGTACATGATCGAGACCAGGCATTAAAAGCGATCAAAAAAGCGAAAAAAGCCGGGTTTGATAATTTTAATCTCGATCTGATGCATGGCCTGCCAGGACAAACTCTGGAGCAGGCGATGGATGATCTGAAAACGGCACTCAGTTTTGAGCCGAACCATCTGTCCTGGTATCAGCTGACTATTGAACCAAACACTGAATTTTATAAGCGTCCGCCGGTATTGCCGGAGGATGACACCCTTTGGGACATTCAGGAAGCCGGGTTCCGCTTATTGGCGGAACATGGGTTTGAGCATTATGAAATATCAGCATTTTGTCAGCCAGGTAAGGCGTCGCAGCACAATCTGAATTACTGGCAGTTTGGAGACTACCTCGGCATTGGTGCCGGAGCTCACGGGAAAATCACACTTGCAGATGCCAATACCATTCTGCGTACCAATAAAACCCGTTTACCAAAAGACTATTTAAATCCGGACAAGAACTTCCTTGCCGGTAAACAAACGATTGATCCGGAAGACATTGGTCTGGAGTGTTTGATGAATGGTCTGAGACTGCGTCAGGGAATTGCGGTTGAACAGTTTGAGGCTTATACCGGTCTGACACTGAGTGCGGTCGCTGGGCCGCTACAGAAAGGTCAGCAGTTAGGTTTGCTGAAAATTGACAAGCGCATTACCACAACAGAAAAAGGCCAGCAGTATCTGAACGAAGTGCTGGCCTTATTTCTCAACGATTAAGCGCTAATCTTCTTCTTTTTCCTGAATCAGCACCATCTCCGTAAATTGCTCATTTTCCTTCAGGCTGTCGAAACTGACGTCTTCGCCAGCCTGAATTCTGAGAGATTCGGAGCGATTAATCGCCTCGTTTAAATCTCTCAAAGCTTCTTCAATAAATCCGGATTCTGCATAGGCACAAGCCCGCTGATAAAAGGCGTGGCTGTTTTCAGGGTCAATTTCCAGAGCACGGTTTGCCAGGCTGGTTGCCCATTCGGTTTGACCCAGCAATAACGCAGCGTCTGCTTTATAGGTTAAGGCTTCTAAGTCTTCCGGGCGTAACGCCAGAATCTGGTCATAAATAGAAATCTTATTCTGTGGACTATTTTCCTGTGAGGCTTTTAACCACAGGGAATGAATTTCATTGGTTAACTCAATTTCATCCTGAGCCGCTTTAATATGGCGGGATTTGCGGTGCAGTTCTTTTTCCAGATTGGCTAAGCGTTCTTCATAAGATTCGGTGATCCGGCTGATCTCTTCATTAGCGTATGAGCCAACCCGCTCTTTAACATCGCGCAGAGAGTTCCAGCCAATAATCACCAGCAGTGACGATGCTCCCGCTAATAAATAGAAAAAGTAAGTGATGGTATCGGTGGCGTAGACCAATGCGCGATCGGCCACGGTCAGCTCTTTAGCAACAATTTTTTCCGTCAGGTCGACGCGCACATCGGCAATTTCCTGGCGTAAATCTTTTACCTCCCCGAGGATATAAAGCTCCGTGAACGGGTTGTACATCTGTTTGTTGAGGTTATCAGCCTTCTCTTGTGCCAGTTGATCGCGTTGTGCCTGGGATAGCTGTGCCGCTAATGCCGCTTGCTGCGATGGCGTCAGATTCAATGTACTGCTGGAAGCCGCAGATGGATCTGCGGCTACAGCGGCTGTGCTGCTCAGAATAATCAGCAAAATAGCGAGGGCAGATTTTAATGCAGGCAGTAATGATTGCTGCCAGAACGTGTTTGTCATACTTCGGACTCTATAACGACGAAATCTGCCTTCAGGATAGACTGTCGATAACAAAAGTTGAAGACACCGCCGTTGTCAGAAATTCAGCTGTGCAGCCACGCTCAGGCCCAGCCAGCGGCTGCGGGACACATTCCAGCTCTCAGTCTGTAACTCGAGAGAAAAGTTGTTATGAGCAAAGCCCAGAGTCCATGCGTTGCCGTTCAGCTGATGCAGCAGTCTGAGCCGGAAGTCGGGTTGATAATATTGCACACCCAGGGAATGATCCGGCCGAATGGTATTTATCCAGGAGCGGGCCGCGACTCCCCATTGTGAATTCAGTTGGTAGCTTTGGTGGATTAAATGAAATACCGGCGGAGTAAATCGTTTATCTTCTTCAAACTCATAACCAAAGATAAAAAAAGGGCCGCTGGTACTGGCCTTGGCTTTGGTTACTGGCAGGTCACGCCAATCAATTTCCGCGGCGAGATTTTCACCCTGATAATCGATCTGATAGCCCTGCCATTGCCAGCTCAGATCAAGTCCCAAGGTCAGCAGGCGACCATTGCCTGGATCAAGTGGATTGCCCGGATCCGTACCACGGCGAATTAATTTATCTTCGGTGTAGTAATAATTAATATCCAGGTCGATGTCCCAGTCATTGCGGTTTTTATAGCTGAACTCGCCGCTCCAGCGTCCCCAGATAATACTGCGCAATTTCAGCCAGCTGATGTGGGGTTTGATTTTCAGATTGGAGAAATCAAATTGATAGGCAACTTTAACCCCTTCGCCACGGTAGTCTTTTGCCTGTAACGATGCGGTTGTTGTCAGGCGCTGATCCAGTTCGATATTGCGGTTGAAGTTGAGAAAGATTTCCGCTGCGCAGTGGGGCATATGATATTCCGCATGAAGGCGTCTTATGCGGGAAATGGAAAAGCCACCAATGTGGAAGCCATATTCACCCTGCAGAAACAGCACACCATCATCGCTGCGACGAAACTTACCTTTCCAGTTATTAGCCAGCTCCAGTGGAGCCATCGGGCCAGCAAAACCGCTAACCGTTTGTTGATAAAAATGCCGCCATTCAGCGCCTGAGATGAAAAAGGAAAAACGCTGAGAAAAATAACAAGGAAAAATAAGCCGGATGGTTTCATAACAGCAGGAGGTCTCTGAGCCTCCGTCTTCAGAGAATGAGTCGGCGGGGATTAGGCACGACCTTGATTAGGTTGTCAAAGAGGGGAAGCAATATGGACAGTTCTCCGGTTCCGTGGCTAATTCTTTGGTACTTTGTTCTTAATGTCTTTCAGTAGAGTCAGTGCTTTCTGCCGCTTACAGTGAATAATCTCCAGCTTCTCCTCCAGTGCGGTCTTTTCGTCATCAGACTGGCAATTGGCTAACTGCAGAGATAAATCCTGTGATTTATGCTTCAGCTTCTTAAGCACCTTTTTCAGCTCCTTAGCGGAAACAGGCTGGCTGTCGCTGGCGTTTTCCAGCAGGCGATTAAGGCGTTTGATCAGTTTCATCACAGCCTCCTTCTGTCCGGTTACTTTTCAGTTTCTGGTTCAGTGCGTCGAGCTCACTGTCTTCCAGAGATAATTGTGGGTTCACGTTAACACCTTCCAGCGAACGTATTGCCTTGGTGAGTTTTTTGCCGATGCGAAAGGCGTACTCTTTGTCGTTCATTAAAGACGTCGCCATGGTTGGGGTGATTTGCTGTTGCCTGATCATATGATCTATATCGTTGTCATAGGCTTCATGGCGTCGTTGCAACAACAGTTGCTGATGCTCCAGTTCCAGCTGTAACTCGTCATAGTCCTGATCCTGTTCGAATTTCTTCTGGGCGTGATCAAGATTCAGCACGGTGCGGGCGATTTCCTCCCGCAGTTGTTGATAAGCCATTGCCAGGTGCCGGTTATCACCATCGCAATAACGCAGCATGTTGGACTGCATGTGCTTGGTATCTTTAACAGCTTCGATCATATGGAAGCAGGCAACACTGAGTTGTCGCAGTTGTTCGCTGCGTTTATTGCCCGCACCGTCGCGCGCCAGGCTGATAAAGCGTGTGATGGCGCCATGCAGTTGTTTCAGGCGGATATCATAGGCGTGCTGAATATCGTGATGGGTAATTTCATGCTGAGCAGATATCGCTTCCGGCAGGCGTTGTTGACGGAACTCTGCGCTGCTCCAGCCAATTCCACGAATTACGGTATCGCGACTGAAGCGGTACAAGCGACTGCTTTCCTGTTGTGCAACTTTGTAGGCGCCTTTCGCCGATGATAAGGCTGCGTCGTTTAAATATTTCGGCTGTTTAATACTGACCTGTTGTGGCGGCAACCAGCTCTGCAACAGTTTCACCAAGCGTGACATCAGAGGCAGCATGACAAGGATGCCAAGCAGGTTAAACAGGGTATGAAAGATTGCCAGACGTAAGGTGAAATCGCCGTTCGCCAGTCCAATCAGCCGTGCACACCCTTCAACCAGCAATAATAATTGCGGTAATAATAAAAACGCTAAGGCACCGGTAATCAGATTAAATAGCAAATGGCCGATGGCTAATTGTTTACCGGCGGTATTGGCGCTGATACTGCCCAGCAATGCCGTGATTGTGGTGCCAACGTTAGCGCCGATGGCGAGTGCCAGCGCATCAAGATAGGCAATATGACCGGCGCCTAAGGCGGTGAGAATTAATACCAGTGTGGCGTGGCTGGATTGCATAATAACGGTTGCTACCAAACCAATGGCGATATAAAGCAGCTGGCCGCTCCAGCCTTGGCCCTGATACAGACTCAGGTCGACACCTTGCTGGAAAGTGGCAAACCCTTCCTTCATATGGTGAATACCAAGAAATAAAAATCCGATGCCCGCCAGTACCTGGCCAATGCCTTTTATCGATTTTTTGTCCTGAAACATCAGGGCAACGCCGAATACCAGCATCGGCATGGCATAACTGGCCAGCTTTATTTTCAGGCCAAAGGCGGCAATTAACCAGGCACCGGTTGTTGTGCCTAAATTGGCTCCGAAAATAATTCCGAGACCCATAAATAAATTAATCAGGCCAGCGGATAAAAATGATATTGCGAGAATAGAAACCAGCGAACTGGATTGCATCAGGCTGGTTGTGATGATGCCGAAACTTAAGGATTTCCACAGACGGTTGGTGCTGTAATGAAGAGCCTTTTCTAACAAGCCGCCGGAAAAAGCCCGAAAGCCTTGTTCCAGCGATAACATACCAAATAAGAAAATAGCGACGCCGGCTGCGATTTGTTGAAACTCGTGGCTGTTCCATAAACCCAGTGCCAGCAACAGCAAAATAGACGGTAAAATCAGACGCTTTAATAAATCCAAAACGGCCCCTGTTTTCTCTAACGCTTAGTTTCAGTTAAGCGCTGACCGTCGTATTGGGCAAGTTGTTGTTTTTAGAAGTTAAAAAGAAACCCGGATCACCTGTTAAGGTGCCGGGTTTGGAGATCAATCTGTCTGGCAGATATCAGGCTTCGAGAGCAGCCTTCAGCGGCTCATGCTGTTCAGCGTTCAGACGAGGGCCAAACTGGCTGACAACCTGAGAAGATGCTGCACTGGCCAGACGACCTGCTGCCGCAAAATCATGGCCGTGAGTAATGGCATACATGAATGCTCCTGCAAACATATCGCCAGCACCATTAGAGTCTACCGCAGTGGTTGGGTTTGGAATTACCGGGTGCATCAGTTCGCCGTCGAATGCCAGTGCACCTTTGGAACCCAGGGTAACTGCAAATGTTTTAGCGATGCCTTTCAGGGCATCAATCGCGTCATCCAGGTTATCGGTATCCGAGTACAGCATGGCTTCCTGCTCGTTACAGAACAACAGGTCTACGCCTTCGCCAATCATTTCTTTCAGACCATCTTTGAAGAACTGAACCATGGCCGGATCAGAGAAAGTCATTGCGGTTTTAACACCGTGCTTTTTCGCCAGCTGAATCACTTTAATGGCTGCAGCGCGCGAGGTTTCAGAAGTCACCAGGTAACCTTCGATATAAACCCATTCTGAGTTTTTCAGCGCTTCTTCGTTGATGTGCTTTTCGTGCAGATCAGCGGTAATACCCAGATAGGTATTCATCGTGCGCTCGGCATCCGGAGTCACCATCACCAGGCAGTTGCCGGTGGTGCCTTCGTCACGGTTGGTTTCTGTATTGGTATCAACACCTGCAGCCGTCAGATCGGAAATGTAGAAATCTCCCGCTTCGTCGTTGCCCACATTGCAGCTGTAGTAAGTTTTTGCACCAAAATAGCTGGCACCAATAATGGAGTTGGCTGCGCTACCACCACAGGCACGTTTTTTCAGGCCGTAATCGCTGTTCAGGGTTTCCAGCATGGTGTGCAGCTGATCTTCTTCGATCAGGGTCATCATGCCTTTTTCGATACCGGTTTTGGCGAAAAACTCATCGGTAACTTCAAACTCTTTGTCGACCAGTGCGTTGCCGATGCCATAAATGTGGTATGCCATGGATGTTCTCATTCTTGGTTTATTTGGGCGGGCAGTTTATCGCTATGGGTAGGCAGATCAAGTTCTGATGACTTTGACTGTTCAGATATTGCCTGACTGTTATGATGGCGCCATGAATAAAGTAACCCGTTTTATCCGCCATCATCAGCGTGTACGCCATGCGGTGTACCAGACCGACGATAATATTCGTCGCGCGGTCGTGCGGACGGCTCTGATCCTTTTGAGCTTCGTTACGCTGCATATTTTTGCCATGGTATGGCTGGAAGAAATGTCTGCCTGGTCGGCGATTTGGGTGACCTTAACCACCATTACTACGGTTGGCTATGGCGACTTGTCAGCCTCAACTCCATTGGGGCAGCTGGCGACCATCGTACTGATGTACGTTTGCGGCATTACTTTGATGACCTTTCTTATCAGTGACTACGTCGATTACCGCATTGCGCGGAGAGAGCGTATTCGCACCGGACACTGGGACTGGAATATGGCCGATCACATTCTGATTATTAATTCGCCGAAATATAACCGTGAGGCCTATTTTCTGCGGCTGATCAGTCAGATTCGTGAGAGTGGTGAATACCCGGAAACCCCGATTATGTTGTTGAATCAGGAGTTTGCTGATGGCTTACCCGATAGCCTGCGTCAGCTTGGGGTGGTGCATGTGACTGGTCTGGCCAGTCGCCCGGATGATCTGAAGCGGGCAGGGGCAGAGCGCGCCAGGCATATTGTGGTGCTGGCCCGGGATGAATACTCCACTGACAGTGACAGCTACAGTTTCGATATTGCTCACCGGCTGTATTCGCTGCACATCAATCACAAGGTGATGATTGAATGTGTTGATGATGCTAACCGTGAGCGCCTGCGTGAACTGGATATTCCGGTGATTCTGCGGCCCATCCGTTCTTATCCGGAGATTATTGTTCGTGCCATGGTTGCTCCTGGTGCCGAGCAGGTTATCGAAGATATGTTTACTCACGCCAACGATCATACGGTGCGTTTCCCGGTGTGGCTGGAGGGCGAACGCTGGGCAGATGTGGTGAATGCTGTGGTTCAGGCCAACGTTGGTACGCCACTGGCTTACGTTACTAAAGATGGCCAGGTAGTGACCCACCCGGATGGCGATCACCATGTACATGCTCAGTCGCTGATTATGCTGGTGCACACCGAGAAAGACTCTTGCGTGCGTGATGTGCAGCGAGCGATTGAAATTCATTTTAATAAAGAGATGAAAGACCTGGTCTGACTGTCGACCCTGACAGCTCCTTGCCCTGATTCTCTGCGGTAATGGAAATTCACGGTGCCAATGGAATGACAGGTTGAGCCAGCTGGTCTGGCCTGTCTTAGGCTTTACTCTGAGTTATCGAAGTGACACTATTTGTAATCTTATAACGTTAAGATTTCGAGTTGGTATGCCACTTCGCCGTCGTACATCCTGGTTAGCTCTGCTGTTCAGTACCTTGTTGGTACTGCTCGCCAGCGCCCAGAGTTTGCATGAGCAACTGGCCCATCAACATCTGGCAGAGCAGTGCGAATATTGTCTTCAGGCGGTTGATCCAAACAGTCTGCTGCCGCCACTGCTGATTGCCTTGCCAGCGCTGATTATTGATCTGGCTCCCTCTGTTTTACTTACTTTTGCCGCTCCGCGACGTGTTACGGCGGGAGTGGGTGCGCGTGCCCCGCCGCAAATGGCTTCTACCTATAACTACTAATAAATAACAAAGCCAAACACAAAACCCATGCGGGAAAATTAATCATGCGTATTCGTTTATTAGCGCTGGCGGTAGTCGCTGCGCCTTTCTTTACCCTGTCTGTTACTGCTCAGGCTGAAACTGAACTCGACACCATCGAGGTAACTGCCACTCCGGGCAATCAACACCAACACGAACTGATTCAGCCATCTTTAGTGCTTACCGGTGAACAACTGGATCGCCAGCGGGCCGAATCGCTTGGGGAAACCCTGTCGCAACAACCCGGTGTCAGCAGCTCCAGCTTTGGTGCAGCTGTTGGTCGTCCGGTGATCCGTGGTTTAGGTGGTGCCCGGGTTAAGGTATTGCAATCCGGTATGGAGGCTGTTGACGCTTCCACGGTGAGTCCTGACCACGCGGTAGCTGTGCATACTCACGGCGCCAAACAAATTGAAGTACTGCGCGGCCCGGCGACTTTGCTGTACGGCAATGGTGCATTTGGTGGTGTGGTTAACGTGGTGGATGATCGCGTTCCGCATGCAGACGAACATGATGGTTCTGAAACTCAGGTGCGTCTGGGTGTTAACAGCGTGAACGACGGCAAAGAAATCGCGCTGCAGCATGAAGGCAAAAAAGATGCACTGCATTGGCATGTAAATGCCTCGCAGATATCCAGTGACGACTACCGTATCCCATCCGATGCCGGCGAAATTCACCGCGAAGATAATGGTGAAATTGAGCAACACAAAGCCGAAGGTAAGCGCCAGGAAAACAGCGATATTGATCACAACCGTTCGTTATCTCTGGGTGCAAGTTACGAGCTTGGTGATGGTGGCCATGTCGGTATCGCAGTGAGCCGTATGGAAGCCAAGTTTGGTTTGCCGGGTCATGGTCATGCTGAAGAGGAGCATGAAGGTGAAGAAGCGGGGGCTGAAGAAGAGCACCACGAAGAAGAAGGCCCGGCACGCGTCGACCTGGAGCAGACCCGGGTTGACCTTGATGCGTTAGTCGCCAGCCCGTTTGCGGGTGCAAAATCTCTGAGCGCTCGTCTGGCGCTGACGGATTACGAGCACACCGAAGGCCATGAAGAAGTTCACTCTGAAGAAGAGCAGGAAGAGGAAGAACACGAAGAGCATTCACCAACCACCTTTAAAAACAAGTCGCAGGATCTGCGTCTGGAGCTGGTGTTGGATGAATTTGCCGGTTTGCAGCACGTTGTTGGCAGTCAGCTGACGCTGAAAGAATTCTCAGCCATTGGCGGCGAAGCCCTGGTGCCAAAAACGGACAGTCAGGATGCTGCATTGTTTTGGCTGGGAGAAAAACAATGGCAACAGCTGACTCTGGAATTGGGCGCTCGTTACGATTCTGTATCTTACAATCCGGAGAAGCCTGGTAGCGTTGCAGCGCAATGTGGTTTCGCCATTAATGATGTTAAAGATAAAGATTTTTCTAATGTCAGCCTGTCGGCCGGTGCGATTTATCAGCTGACTGATGCCTGGCAGCTGGCCGGTGCGTTAACTTCTGCCAAACGAGCGCCTGCTACAGAAGAGTTGTTCTCGTGTGGTGCGCACGAATCAACCCTGAGTTACGACATCGGTAACCCTGACCTGAAAGAAGAGAAAGCTCTGAATGTGGATCTGTCGCTGCGCAAAACCACAGGCCTGGTGACTGGCTCGCTCAGTGTGTATCGCAATCAGATAGATGACTTTATCTTCCAGAATGCGGTGGTCCAGAACGGCGCCTTGTTAGAAGTTGAAGAGCTGCAGGCTTATCGTTTCCAGCAGGATAAAGCGACACTGACGGGTGCTGAATTTCAGCTGGCTTACGAACTGGCTGGCTTCTGGCAGCTGACTGCGATGGGTGATACCGTGCGTGGCAAGCTGGATAATGGCGATTATTTACCACGTATGCCTGCTGATCGTATCGGCCTGGGTGTGAACTTTGCCTCACTTAACTGGGGTGGTTTCGTACAGCATATGCTGGTGGCTAAGCAGGATCGTCTGGCAACTTTTGGTCGTGCTAATGACGGTACTGCGTTAAAAGAAATCGAAACCGATTCTTACAATCAGCTGAATGCTGGCATCAGCTATCGCATCGATACCAGTAACGCGCAATATCGTATCGACCTTATTGGTTCCAACCTGCTGAACGAAGACATCCGTTACCACACTTCCTTCGTCAAAAATCAGGTGGCTCAGCCTGGTCGTGGCTTTAAGTTAGCGTTTAACGCTACTTTCTGATCGATACCAAAATGTGTGCGGCTGATCTGACGGGTCAGCCGGACTCACCATTCATACGCCGGAAGTTGAATCAGTTAACTTCTGGCGTCTTCTCCGGTTGTCTGCTTCTGTTATAGTTTGAACTCTCGTCGATTGACGGGCAGGAGGAGGTAACCATGTTAAATAAATTATTAGCGCAACTGGCGGACGGTCAGTTTCATTCAGGTGAAGAGCTTGGCGAAAAGCTGGGAGTGAGTCGTGCGGCTGTGTGGAAGCAGCTGAAAAAGCTCGACGAGCTGGATATCCCTTATTCATCGGTCAAAGGTAAAGGTTACCGCCTGCACGATGCGATTGAGCTGCTGGATGATGAATCTGTGCGTGGCCATATCAATCAGCGTCTCGATATTCTCGACATACTGCTGGATGTCGATTCCACCAACTCCTACCTGTTTAATAAAGCCTCTGATCACATGGGCAAGCGCTACGCCGTGCTCGCTGAAAAGCAGGCCGCAGGGCGAGGCCGCCGTGGTCGGCAATGGGTCAGTCCGTTTGGCAAAAATATCTATTTATCTCTGTTGGCTTCTTTTTCCGGTGGCATTGCTGCGCTCGAAGGCCTGAGTCTGGTAACAGCCGTTGCAGTGGAAAAAGCGCTGGTTAAATTGGGAATCGATGGCATTGGCCTGAAGTGGCCGAATGATATTTATGCCGATGGTAAAAAGCTTGCTGGCATTCTTCTCGAGGTGACTGGTGAATACAACAGTCACTGTCAGGTGGTGATTGGCATTGGGCTTAATCTGGCTTTGAGTGATGAAGATGCTGCCGATATTGGCCAGCCCTGGGCAGCGTTAAAACAAATTCGTCCGGAGTTGTCGCGCAATCAGGTTGCTGGTGTTTTGATTAATGAGTTGCTGGTGGCACTGGATGAGTTTCAGAAGCAGGGCTTTGCCGCGTACCAGGAGTACTGGTCGAAGCGCGATATTTATCAGGGTAAGGAAGTTCGTATTATCAGTCCGGGCAATGAGAAGAGTGGCGTGGTAAAGGGCGTTAATCGCAAAGGCGAATTGTTGCTGCACACTGATAAAGGTATGGAAGTGATTACGGCCGGAGAGATCAGTGTCCGCCCCGTCGAATGACCTGTTTATAGATATCGGTAATACCCGGATTAAATGGGGGTATCGCAATAAGGGTCAGTGGTTGACTGGCAGTTGCGATCATAATGCGTTTACCGCGCTGCAGTGGCCTTTTGAAATAGCCAGGGTACTTGTTGCCAGTGTTCGGGATCAGCCGCGGTTAAAGCAGGCTTTGGAGCATCAGTTTGGCGACCGACTGGTTTGGCTGGCAACCCCGGTAAAAGACTATCCGGCGTTTCAACATTGTTACCAGGATAGTCAGCGCCTTGGCGTTGATCGTTGGTTGGCAATGCTCGGTGCTGCGCACCATTGGGCGGATGACTTGCTGGTGGTGGATGCCGGAACTGCGGTGACGCTTGATTTGCTGAATAAACAGCAGCAACATCTCGGTGGCTGGATTGTCCCTGGTTTGCAGCTTGCTCAGCAGGCGTTGTTCCAGCAAACCCAGAGGGTGAATCCTTATCAGGATGAAGAAGATGCCAGTCATGCTGGTCCGGGTCAGGATACGCTCAGTTGTGTGTCATCCGGAGTAAAGCGCCAGCTACTGATGCTGGTTTCTTCAGTGATTGCAGACTACCCACAGTTCAAAGTGTTTATTTGTGGTGGTGATGGGGAATGGCTCGCCCGTGAATTGGAGCTGAGTGGCATGGCTGATGTAGAAATACAGTTTGCGCCAAATTTAGTTTTTGATGGTATGGAATCCTTATGCGCTGGATCTTTTTTGCCCTAGTGTTTGCCAATCTGTTGTTGCTGGCCGTGTTCTGGCAGCAGCAGACTCTGGAGCAGACACCCATGATCGCTGAGTTCGAAGTTTCTGACAGCAGCAGGCACATACAGCTGATCTCTGAGTTGGAGCAGCCGCTGGTGGCTGTGGTTGAGCAGGCAGGTGAAGGTCAGGTTCGTGCGCCAAGTTGTTACGTCGCCGGACCTTACGCTGATGAGATAGATGCACGTCACCTGGTGGCCCGCGCCGAGGCATTGGGTCTCGACGGAATTATCAAAGCGGTGGATATTGCCACTGATAAACCATCGGAATATTGGGTGCATGTGCCACCAAGAGCGACCCGTTCAGAAGCGCTGCGCATTCTGAAAGAGCTGCAAAAGCGGAAAATCGATTCGTACATCATCACGCAGGGTGAGTTAGCGGAAGGGGTATCGCTGGGATTATTCCGCAATAAGAACTCAGCAACCGGCTTACAAAAGAAGGTGGAAGGTTTTGATATTCCGGTTGAGATTAAAATCATGCACCAGTCGAAGAGAGAGTTTTGGGTCGAGATTGCCCAGGTATCTCAGCTGAATGAAAAAATGCGTGAGCGCATCCGTGCAGGGGATGATGCAATTGATTGGCAGCTGGCTGCCTGCGGTCATTCACCGGCGAATCAACTTTCTGAGTTAAGTCGATAAAAAATAAGTAAAAAAATTGTTGACAGGTATGCGTATCGACCATATAGTACGCGCCACTTCGGTGGGGTTCCCGAGCGGCCAAAGGGATCAGACTGTAAATCTGACGCGAAAGCTTCGCTGGTTCGAATCCAGCCCCCACCACCAATATTTTGATAGCTGTCGGAACGGCTATTGGAGCAAGCAGGTAGGCTTGGTCATTGAAACTACCTGTTGTGTTGCGGGTATAGTTCAATGGTAGAACCTTAGCCTTCCAAGCTAATGATGCGGGTTCGATTCCCGCTACCCGCTCCAGTTTGCTGATATAGCTCAGTCGGTAGAGCGCATCCTTGGTAAGGATGAGGTCGGCAGTTCGAATCTGCCTATCAGCACCATTATTTATTCAAAAAGGTAGACCATTGGTCTGCCTTTTTGTGTATGTGAAAAAGAAATTGTTAAACCTCAACTAAAGAGAAATGAGTCATGGCAAAGGAAACGTTTGAGCGCTCCAAACCGCACGTAAACGTAGGCACCATCGGTCACGTTGACCATGGTAAAACCACTCTGACCGCAGCACTGACCCGCGTATGTGCGGAAGTATGGGGCGGCGAACTGGTTGCATTCGAAGGTATCGATAACGCACCAGAAGAGCGTGAGCGTGGTATCACCATCTCGACTTCTCACGTTGAATACGAATCCCCAAGCCGTCACTACGCACACGTAGACTGCCCGGGACACGCGGATTATGTTAAGAACATGATCACTGGTGCTGCTCAGATGGACGGCGCTATCCTGGTATGTGGTTCTACTGACGGCCCAATGCCTCAGACTCGTGAGCACATCCTGCTGTCTCGTCAGGTTGGTGTACCGTACATCGTGGTATTCCTGAACAAAGCTGACCTGCTGGCTGAAGACTGCGGTGGCGCAGACTCTGAAGAATACGCAGAGATGCTGGAACTGGTTGAAATGGAACTGCGTGACCTGCTGTCTGAATACGACTTCCCAGGTGACGACACGCCAATCATCCCAGGTTCTGCTCTGATGGCTCTGAACGGCGAAGACGACAACGAAATGGGTACTACTGCTGTTAAGAAGCTGGTAGAAACTCTGGACGAGTACATCCCAGAGCCAGAGCGTGCGATCGACGGCGATTTCATTATGCCAATCGAAGACGTATTCTCTATTCAGGGTCGTGGTACTGTTGTAACTGGTCGTGTTGAGCGCGGCATCATCAATACTGGTGAAGAAGTTGCGATCGTTGGTATCAAAGAGACCACTACTACTACCTGTACTGGTGTAGAGATGTTCCGTAAGATTCTGGACGAAGGCCG
The DNA here is from genome assembly GCF_965219715.1 of Bacterioplanoides sp. Taxonomy (GTDB): domain Bacteria; phylum Pseudomonadota; class Gammaproteobacteria; order Pseudomonadales; family Oceanobacteraceae; genus Bacterioplanoides. Next base: position 2,751,637 of record NZ_OZ244785.1, on the reverse strand, counting down.
TGCAGGCGAGAACGTTGGTGTTCTGCTGCGTGGTACTAAGCGTGACGAAGTTGAGCGTGGTCAGGTTCTGGCTAAGCCGGGTTCTATCACTCCTCACACCAAGTTCAAGTCTGAAGTATACGTACTGGGTAAAGACGAAGGTGGCCGTCACACGCCATTCTTCAAAGGCTACCGTCCACAGTTCTACTTCCGTACTACTGACGTAACGGGTGCTGTTGAGCTGCCAGAAGGTGTTGAAATGGTAATGCCAGGCGATAACGTAACTCTGGAAGTTACTCTGATCGCTCCGATTGCGATGGACGAAGGTCTGCGTTTCGCAATCCGTGAAGGCGGCCGTACTGTAGGTGCTGGTGTTGTTGCTTCTATCGTTGAGTAATAACAGCTGAGTGAGAAATCACTCTGGAGTGGTTGCGATTGTGACCACTCCGAATGAATGTTTGCAAAGAATAGAAGGTCGTTTTTGACCGGCTCTTGGCGCTTTTAGCGAAAAGGGTGAAAAAATCTTGAGAAATCAAGGTGAAAGACTTGATTAATGAGGGATCTGCCGTATACTTCGGCGCCCTAATTAAGTGACTTTAGGCCAGTAGTTCAATTGGTAGAGCGTCGGTTTCCAAAACCGAATGTCGGGGGTTCGAGTCCCTCCTGGCCTGCCAACATTCCTAAATGGCAGCTTCGGCTGCCTTTTTTGGCTTCAGGGAATAGTGATGAGTACCGAAAGCAAAGCAAATAGTTCGCCGCTGGATATTGTTAAGTGGCTGTTGGTGATTGCCTTTTTTGCCGCTGCTGTGGTGGGTAATTACATGGCTCCTGGTTTGTACCAGGAAGCGAATGGTGAAGAATTACCACTGCTGTTTCGCGTATTAGGTGTCGTTGTATTGATGCTGGTGTCTGCGGGCATCGCTGTGACAACTGTAAAAGGCCAGGCTTTTATGCAGTTGTTGAAGGAAGCCAATATTGAGCGTCGTAAGGTTGTATGGCCAACGCGCCAGGAGACAACGCAAACCACGATGATTGTGGTTGTGGTTGTTTTTGTGATGGCACTGATTCTGTGGGGTTTGGATACTCTGCTGGGTTGGTTGGTTTCTCTGATCGTAGGCTGAGGTAAGACAATATGGCAATGCGCTGGTATGTGGTACACGCCTACTCAGGTTACGAGAAGCGTGTGCAGAACACGTTAAAAGAACGTATTGAATTGCACGATATGCAGGACCAGTTTGGTGAGGTTCTGGTTCCAACCGAAGAAGTGGTTGAGGTTCGTGAAGGTAAAAAGCGCAAGAGTGAGCGTAAGTTCTATCCGGGCTACGTACTTGTGCAAATGGATATGAATGATGATACGTGGCATCTGGTTAAACAGACTCCGCGTGTTATGGGTTTTATCGGCGGAACTGCTGATAAGCCAGCGCCAATCACTGAACGTGAAGCGGATGCCATTTTGCAACGTGTTCAGGATGGTGCAGAGCGTCCTACGCATAAAACCATCTACGAGCCAGGTGAAGTGGTTCGTGTTATTGACGGCCCATTCGCCGACTTTAATGGTGTGGTTGAAGGTGTGGATTACGAAAAATCCCGCCTGCAGGTTGCTGTTACAATTTTCGGTCGTTCTACGCCGGTTGAGCTTGAGTTTACTCAGGTCGAAAAATCCGCGTAAGAATGCAACTAAATGGCTGGCTTCTTATTGGAGCTGGTCGGGAAGCCGTAAGGCGTTATACCCATTTGGAGTAAATCATGGCTAAGAAAGTCGAAGCTTATATCAAGCTGCAAGTTGGTGCGGGTAAAGCAAACCCAAGCCCACCAGTTGGTCCAGCTCTGGGTCAGCACGGTCTGAACATTATGGAATTCTGTAAAGCGTTCAACGCTCAGACTCAAGGTCTGGAAGCAGGCGCACCAGTTCCTGTAATCATCTCTGTATACAACGACCGTAGTTTCTCATTTGAACTGAAAACTCCACCGGCGTCTTTCCTGCTGAAAAAAGCAGCGGGCATCAAGAGTGGTTCTGGTCGTCCAAACACTGAGAAAGTGGGTACTGTTACCCGTGCTCAGCTGGAAGAGATTGCAGAAGTTAAGGCTAAAGACCTGACTGCTGCTGATATGGACGCAGCTGTGCGTACTATCGCAGGTTCTGCTCGTGCAATGGGTCTGAATGTGGAAGGTGTTGAATAATGGCTAAGCTGACTAAGCGCCAAAAGCTGATTGCTGAAAAAGTAGAAGCTGGCAAAGTTTACTCTGTAGAAGAAGCAGTAGAAGTTCTGGCTGCTCTGCCTGCTGTAAAATTCAAAGAGTCCGTTGATGTTGCTGTAAACCTGGGCATCGACGCGCGTAAATCTGACCAAAACGTTCGTAGCTCTACTGTACTGCCAAACGGTACTGGTAAAACTATGCGTGTTGCTGTGTTCACTCAGGGTGCTAACGCTGACGCTGCTAAAGAAGCTGGCGCAGACGAAGTTGGCATGGATGAGCTGGCTGCAAAAATGAAAGAAGGTGATCTGAACTACGACGTAGTGATCGCTTCTCCTGACGCAATGCGTGTTGTTGGTCAGCTGGGTCAGGTTCTGGGTCCACGTGGCCTGATGCCAAACCCGAAAGTTGGTACTGTAACTCCAGATGTTGCTACTGCGGTTAAGAACGCAAAAGCGGGTCAGGTTCGTTACCGTAACGACAAGAACGGTATTATTCACACCACAATCGGTAAAGTTGATTTCACTGCTGACGCACTGAAAGAAAACCTGACTGCATTGCTGGCTGATCTGAAAAAAGCCAAGCCTTCTTCCGCCAAAGGCGTATTCATGAAGAAAGTGACTCTGTCTACGACTATGGGTCCTGGCTTGACTGTTGATCATTCTGCTCTGGACATCTAAGCAGAAGGTCAAAATCATCTTTGGGGTTATCGCTGGATTCTGTTTTGCAGAGTTGTTCCGGCGGTAGCTATCAAAGACCGCAGGTGTGAAGAAACTCCCGGTTTTCTAAACCAGATTTCAGAACTTAATAACTAACCTGCGTAGATGGTGTGTGGCCCCTTCAGAATTCTGAATTGTCACACCGAGACTGGCTCGTAAGAGCTCAATTTAACTTGTAGGAGTTAATCGTGGCCTTAGGACTCGAAGATAAGAAGGCGATTGTCGCCGAAGTCCAGGAAGCAGCTCAAGGTGCTCTTTCTGCTGTTGTTGCCGACTCTCGTGGCGTAACAGTAGAAGCCATGACCGCTCTACGTAAAGAAGCACGTGAAGCTGGTGTTTGGATGAAAGTTGTCCGTAACACTCTGGCACGTCGTGCTGTTGAAGGTACTGATTACGAGTGTTTAACCGACTCGTTCAAAGGCCCTACTTTAATCGCATTCAACACTGAGCACCCAGGTGCAGCAGCTCGTATTTTTAAAGAGTTTGCTAAAGGTAACGACGCGTTTGAAGTTAAGGCTGGTGCCTTCGAAGGTGAAGTGGTAGACGTAGCGATGCTGGCAAGCCTGCCAACATACGACGAAGCTATCGCGAAACTGATGAGCGTTATGAAAGAAGCATCCGCTGGCAAGCTGGTACGTACCATTGCTGCTATCCGCGACCAAAAAGAATCAGAAGCTGCTTAATCGACTTTTTAAAAAGTCCTAGCAACTTCTTCAGTAATTTAACGAGCTATTTGAAAGCTCCTTTAAATTTAGGAATTGTCTCATGTCTCTGACAAAAGAAGATATCATCAATGCTGTAGCTGAAATGTCTGTAAAAGACGTTGTTGAGCTGATCGAAGCGATGGAAGAAAAATTCGGTGTATCCGCTGCTGCTGCTGTAGCTGCTGGTCCTGCTGCTGGCGGTGCTGACGCTGCTGAAGAGCAAACTGAATTCGACGTAATCCTGAGCGCTGCAGGCGACAAGAAAGTTAACGTGATCAAAGCTGTTCGCGGTCTGACTGGTCTGGGTCTGAAAGAAGCTAAAGCTATCGTTGACGGCGCTCCTGCTGCTGTTAAAGAAGGCGTATCTAAAGAAGACGCTGAAGCAGCTAAAGCAGAGCTGGAAGCAGCTGGCGCAGTTGTTGAAGTTAAGTAATTTGCGCATTGTTGCAATGCCGTTACTGTCGCATTAAAGTCTGATGCGGCGATTGGCTGGCGGGTTCTACCCGTCAGCCTTTTCGCGTTATGCCTTTTCATAAAAAGGTGCGAGATTTTCCAGCCTTTGCTGGCTCAATTTGGCAAGCTGATGCTTGTACATAGGTCCAATGACGACCCAATCGGGGCAACAGTCCGGGGATAACTGATGGCTTACTCATATACTGAGAAAAAACGTATCCGAAAGGATTTCGGTAAACTGCCGAATGTCATGGATGTGCCATACCTTCTGGCCATTCAAATCGACTCTTATCGCAAGTTCCTGCAACAGGGAGCTAACGCAGAAGATCGTATCGATCTTGGTTTACATGCTGCATTTAAATCTGTTTTCCCAATCGTAAGCTATTCCGGGAATGCAGCGCTTGAATACGTAAGCTACCGCCTGGGTACACCTACGTTTGATGAAAAAGAATGTATGCTGCGTGGCGTAACTTACGCGGCGCCGCTGCGTGTGAAGGTTCGTTTAATTATTTACGATAAAGAATCTTCCACCAAAGCCATCAAAGATATTAAAGAACAAGAAGTCTACATGGGTGAAATGCCTCTGATGACTGACAACGGTACTTTCATTGTTAATGGTACCGAACGTGTGATCGTATCCCAGTTACACCGTTCTCCGGGTGTATTCTTCGATCACGATAAGGGTAAGACTCACTCTTCCGGTAAGCTGCTGTATAACGCACGTGTTATTCCTTACCGTGGTTCCTGGCTGGACTTCGAATTCGATCCTAAAGATCTGGTTTACGTACGTATTGACCGTCGTCGTAAGTTGCCTGCGTCTATCCTGCTGCGTGCACTGGGCTACAGCACGGAAGAAATTCTGTCTGAGTTCTTCGAGAACGACAGCTACCGTCTGACGGCTGACGGTGCACTGCTGAAACTGATTCCTAATCGTCTGCGTGGTGAAACTGCCGCATTCGATATTATGGATAACGACAGCAATGTAATCGTTGAAAGCGGTCGTCGTATTACTGCGCGCCATATCCGTCAGCTGGAAAAAGCCGGCGTTGAAGAGCTGCAGGTTCCGGCTGAATACCTGCTGGGCAAAGCGATTGCTAAAGACATCGTTGATGGTCGTACCGGTGAAGTACTGGCGCCAGCCAACGCTGAGATTTCTGCTGAACTGCTGGCTACCATTGCTGAAGCTGGTATTGATGCCTTTGAAACGATTTACACCAATGAGCTGGACTGTGGTCCGTTCCTGTCGGATACCCTGCGTACCGACCCAACCAGCAACCAGCTGGAAGCTCTGGTAGAAATTTACCGCATGATGCGTCCTGGCGAGCCGCCAACCAAAGAATCTGCGGAAGCGCTGTTCGAAAACCTGTTCTTCACTGACGAGCGTTATGATCTGTCTGCGGTAGGTCGTATGAAGTTCAACCGCCGCATCGGTCGTGAGGAAATTCTGGGTGCTGGCGTTCTGGATAAAGGCGACATCATTGAAGTACTGCGTACTCTGATCGAGATCCGTAACGGTAAAGGTGTGGTGGATGATATCGATCACCTGGGTAACCGTCGTATCCGTTCTGTTGGTGAAATGGCCGAGAACCAGTTCCGCGTAGGTTTAGTACGTGTTGAGCGTGCAGTACGTGAGCGTCTGTCGATGGCGGAATCTGAAGGTCTGATGCCTCAAGATCTGATCAACGCTAAGCCGGTTGCTGCTGCTGTTAAAGAATTCTTCGGTTCTTCCCAGCTGTCTCAGTTTATGGACCAGAACAACCCGCTGTCTGAGGTAACTCACAAGCGTCGTATTTCTGCATTAGGCCCTGGTGGTCTGACCCGTGAGCGTGCTGGCTTCGAAGTACGTGACGTACACAACACTCACTACGGTCGTGTATGTCCGATTGAGACCCCTGAAGGTCCAAACATTGGTCTGATTAACTCGCTGGCAACATACGCCCGTACGAACGAATACGGTTTCCTCGAATCCCCATACCGTAAAGTGAACAACGGCGTTGTTACCGACGAAATTATCTACGTATCTGCGATTGAAGAAGCCGACTACGTTATTGCACAGGCGTCGGTACCAACTGACGAAGAAGGTCGTCTGCAAGGTGATCTGATTTCTGTACGTCATAAGAACGACACCACGGTAATGTCTCCGGACAATGTAACCCTGATGGACGTTTCTGCACGTCAGGTTGTATCGATTGCTGCTTCCCTGATTCCATTCCTGGAACACGACGATGCTAACCGTGCATTGATGGGATCGAACATGCAGCGTCAGGCTGTACCAACGCTGAAGTCCGAGAAGCCTTTCGTAGGTACCGGTATTGAGCGCGCGGTAGCAGCTGACTCCGGTGTGTGTGTGGTTGCTAAGCGTGGTGGTGTAATCGACTCTGTGGATGCATCCCGTATCGTGGTTAAGGTTCGTGATGAAGAAACCATGGCTGGCGAAGCCGGTGTGGATATCTACAACCTGACCAAATACACCCGTTCTAACCAGAACACCTGTATTAACCAGAAGCCTCTGGTAAAAGCCGGCGATATCATTAATCGCGGCGACATCATGGCTGACGGCCCATCCGTTGACCTGGGTGAACTGGCTCTGGGTCAGAACCTGCGTCTGGCGTTCATGCCTTGGAACGGTTACAACTTCGAGGATTCCATCCTGTTGTCTGAGCGTGTTGCTCAGGAAGACCGCTTAACCACTATCCACATTCAGGAACTGACCTGTGTGGCACGTGATACCAAGCTGGGTGCTGAAGAAGTGACTTCCGATATTCCAAACGTTGGTGAGTCTGCGCTGAACAAGCTGGACGAGTCCGGTATCGTTTATATCGGTGCTGAAGTTAAGCCGGGCGATATCCTGGTTGGTAAGGTAACACCTAAAGGTGAAACCCAGCTGACTCCGGAAGAAAAACTGCTGCGTGCGATCTTCGGTGAAAAAGCCTCTGACGTTAAAGACACCTCTCTGCGTGTTAAGACCGGTACTACTGGTACGGTTATCGACGTACAGGTATTTACCCGTGACGGCGTTGAAAAAGACGCACGTGCACTGGAAATCGAACAGTCTCAGCTGGACGAAATCCGTAAAGATCTGAACGAAGAGATGCGTATTGTTCAGGGCGCTACCTACGAGCGTCTGCAACGTGCTCTGGTTGGCCAGACTGTTAACGCAGCTCCTGGTTTAGCGAAAGGCGCGGTATTAACTGAAGAATACCTGCAAAACCTGGCGGGCGACGATTGGTTCAAGATCCGTCCACAGGAAGAGTCTCTGGTAGAGGTTCTGGAAAAAGCGGAACAATCTCTGGTTGATCGTCGCAAAGAACTGGACGACAAGTTCGAAGATAAGAAGCGTAAGCTGCAAACCGGCGATGACCTGGCTCCTGGCGTACTGAAGATTGTTAAGGTTTACCTGGCAATCAAACGTAAGATCCAGCCGGGTGACAAGATGGCAGGTCGTCACGGTAACAAAGGTGTTATCTCTGCGATCAAGCCAATCGAAGATATGCCATACGACGCTAACGGTGAGCCGGTTGATATCGTGCTGAACCCGCTGGGTGTACCGTCGCGTATGAACGTGGGTCAGATCATGGAGACTCACTTAGGCATGGCCGCTAAAGGCCTGGGCGTTAAGATCGACCGTATGATCAAAGAACAGCAGGAAATCGCTAAGATGCGTGAATTGCTGAACGAGATCTACAACGGTGGTGACGGCCGTATCGAAGATCTGGACAGCTTCTCTGATGCTGAAATCATGGAGCTGGCCAACAACCTGCGTAAGGGTGTGCCTATGGCAACTCCTGCGTTTGACGGTGCTAAAGAAAGCGAAATCAAGCGTATGTTGCGTCTGGCAGATATCCCGGACTCCGGTCAGGTTACTCTGTTCGACGGTCGTACCGGTGAAGCCTTCGATCGTCCGGTAACCGTGGGTTACATGTACATGCTGAAACTGAACCACCTGGTAGACGACAAGATGCACGCGCGTTCTACTGGTTCTTACAGCCTGGTTACTCAGCAGCCGCTGGGTGGTAAGGCACAGTTTGGTGGTCAGCGCTTCGGTGAGATGGAAGTGTGGGCACTGGAAGCATACGGTGCTGCATACACCCTGCAGGAAATGCTGACTGTTAAGTCGGATGACGTGGCTGGTCGTACCAAGATGTATAAAAACATCGTTGATGGCGACCACCGTATGGAAGCCGGGATGCCGGAATCCTTTAACGTATTGGTTAAAGAGATCCGTTCCCTGGGTATCGACATCGAACTGGAAAACGAATAAGGGCGTGGAGCTAAAGCAAAATGAAAGATTTAGTTAATTTTCTGCGTAATCAAAACAACGCTGACGAGTTCGATGCAATCCGCATCGGCCTCGCCTCGCCGGATATGATTCGTTCCTGGTCTTTTGGTGAAGTTAAAAAGCCAGAAACCATTAACTACCGTACCTTCAAGCCAGAACGTGATGGTCTGTTCTGTGCGCGTATCTTTGGTCCTATCAAAGATTACGAATGTCTGTGTGGTAAGTACAAGCGTCTCAAGCACCGTGGTGTGATCTGTGAGAAGTGTGGTGTTGAAGTAACTCAGGCCAAAGTACGTCGTGAGCGCATGGGTCACATCGACCTGGCGTCTCCGGTTGCGCACATCTGGTTCCTGAAGTCACTGCCGTCCCGTATCGGTCTGATGCTGGATATGACGCTGCGTGATATCGAACGTATCCTGTATTACGAGTCCTTCGTAGTAACTGAGCCTGGCATGACGACTCTGGAAATGGGTCAGCTGCTGAGTGATGAGCAATACTACGAAGCGATCGAAGAGTTTGGTGATGAATTCGACGCCAAAATGGGTGCCGAAGCGATCGAAGCTCTGTTAGGTCAGATCGATCTGGAAGACGAAGTTAACCGCCTGCGTGAAGAAATTCCGGCGACTAACTCGGAAACCAAAATCAAGAAGCTGTCTAAGCGTCTGAAGATCTTAGAAGCTTTCCACCACTCAGGTAACGATCCTAAGTGGATGATCATGAAAGTTCTGCCGGTTCTGCCGCCAGATCTGCGTCCTCTGGTACCTCTGGATGGCGGTCGTTTCGCAACGTCTGACCTGAACGATCTGTACCGTCGTGTGATCAACCGTAACAACCGTCTGAAGCGTCTGTTAGAGCTGAATGCTCCGGACATTATCGTACGTAACGAAAAGCGTATGTTGCAGGAGTCGGTTGATGCGTTGCTGGATAACGGTCGTCGCGGTCGTGCCATCACTGGCTCGAACAAGCGTCCACTGAAATCTCTGGCTGACATGATCAAAGGTAAGCAGGGTCGCTTCCGTCAGAACCTGCTGGGTAAGCGTGTTGACTACTCTGGCCGTTCGGTAATTACCGTTGGCCCACAGCTGCGTCTGCATCAGTGTGGCCTGCCGAAGAAAATGGCTCTGGAGCTGTTCAAGCCGTTCATCTTCTCCAAGCTGGAACACCGTGGCTTAGCGACCACCATTAAGGCCGCTAAGAAAATGGTTGAGCGTGAGACTGCTGAAGTCTGGGATATCCTGGCCGAAGTGATCCGCGAACACCCGGTTATGCTGAACCGTGCACCAACACTTCACCGTCTGGGTATTCAGGCGTTTGAACCTCAGCTGATTGAAGGTAAAGCGATTCAGCTGCATCCGCTGGTTTGTGCCGCGTATAACGCTGACTTTGACGGTGACCAGATGGCGGTACACGTACCGCTGACCATCGAAGCACAGTTAGAAGCTCGTGCACTGATGATGGCAACCAACAACGTACTGTCTCCTGCGAACGGTGAGCCAATCATCGTACCTTCTCAGGACGTGGTACTGGGTCTGTACTGGATGACCCGTGAGCGTATCAACGCTAAAGGCGAAGGTATGTTCCTGGCGGATCTGGAAGAAGTAAGCCGTGCTTACCAAACCGGTTCTGCTCATCTGCAGGCCAAAGTTAAAGTTCGTATTACCGAAACGGTTGCTGACATTGATGGCAGCATGGTTACTGAAACCAAAGTGGTTGATACCACCATCGGTCGTGCGTTGCTGTTCCGTATTGTGCCTAAAGGTCTGCCTTACGAGCTGGTTAACCAGCCAATGAAGAAAAAGGCGATCTCTAAGCTGATTAACACCGCTTATCGTCGTGTTGGTCTGAAGGATACCGTGGTATTCGCTGACCAGATCATGTACACCGGCTTCCAGTTCGCTACTAAATCCGGTTCTTCGATTGGTGTTAACGACTTTGTGATTCCGGATGAAAAAGCCGAAATTATCGCGAATGCTGAAGCAGAAGTTAAAGAGATCGAAAGCCAGTTCGCTTCCGGTCTGGTAACCCACGGTGAGAAATACAACAAGGTAATCGATATCTGGTCTCGTGCAAACGAGCTGGTAGCGAAAGCCATGATGGACAACCTGGGTAAAGAAGGTGTGATCGACCGCGAAGGTAACGAGGTCGAGCAGGAATCCTTCAACTCCGTATATATGATGGCCGACTCTGGTGCACGGGGTAGCCCGGCTCAGATCCGTCAGCTGGCGGGTATGCGTGGTCTGATGGCTAAGCCGGATGGCTCCATCATCGAGACGCCAATTGTGGCGAACTTCCGTGAAGGTCTGAACGTACTGCAGTACTTCACCTCGACTCACGGTGCTCGTAAAGGTCTGGCGGATACCGCACTGAAGACGGCTAACTCCGGTTACCTGACGCGTCGTCTGGTAGACGTGGCACAGGATCTGGTTGTTACTGACCGTGACTGTGGTACCGAGAAAGGTCTGGTAATGACGCCGCTGATTGAAGGTGGTGACGTTGTTGTAGCACTGGGTGACCGTATTCTGGGTCGTGTAGTTGCTACTGACGTATACAAGCCAGGCTCTGAAGGTGACGTGGTAGTACCGGCCGGTACTCTGATCGACGAAGCCTGGGTACAGAAGATTGAAGCAGAAGGTATCGATGAAATCATCGTACGTTCCGCCATCAGCTGTGACAGCCGTGTTGGTATCTGTTCTGCTTGTTACGGTCGTGACCTGGGTCGCGGTCATCAGGTGAACGTGGGTGAAGCTGTTGGTGTTATCGCAGCACAGTCCATTGGTGAGCCTGGTACACAGCTGACCATGCGTACCTTCCACATTGGTGGTGCGGCATCGCGTGCTTCCGCTGCGGATAGCGTACAGGTTAAGAACAAGGGTACCGTTCGTCTGCATAACATGAAGACGGTAACCAAAGACAATGGTGACCTGGTAGCGGTTTCCCGTTCTGGTGCCATTGCCGTTGCTGACGACCACGGTCGTGAGCGTGAGCTGTATAAACTGCCATACGGTGCAGTGATTTCAGTACAAGACAACGCTGCGGTAGAAGCCGGCCAGAAAGTGGCAAGCTGGGATCCGCACACTCACCCAATCGTAACTGAGGTGAAAGGTCGTATTGAATTCGTTGGTATGGAAGAAGGTATCACCATTAACCGTCAGACTGACGAGTTAACCGGTCTGTCTTCTATCGAAGTAATCGACGCTAAGGATCGTCCGGCGGCGGGTAAAGATATCCGTCCAATGGTGAAACTGGTTGATGCTTCCGGTAACGACGTAATGCTGCCTGGTACTAATACCCCGGCACAATACCTGTTACCTGCTAACGCACTGGTGAGCCACGAGAACAACGCTGAAGTATCTGTGGGTGACGTAATCGCACGTATTCCACAAGAATCTTCTGGTAACAAGGACATCACCGGTGGTCTGCCACGGGTTGCTGACCTGTTCGAAGCGCGTAAGCCGAAAGAGCCTGCGATTCTTGCCGAAATCACAGGTACTGTGAGCTTCGGTAAAGAGACCAAAGGTAAGAAGCGTCTGGTAATCACTCCGAACGACGGCAGCGAGCCGTATGAAGAGCTGATTCACAAATGGCGTCACATGAACGTGTTCGAAGGCGAACAGGTAGAGAAGGGTGAAGTGATCTCCGATGGTCCTTTCAACCCTCACGATATCCTGCGTCTGAAAGGCGTTGGTGACCTGGCCATGTACGTGACCAACGAAGTGCAGGAAGTTTACCGTCTGCAAGGTGTAGGCATTGACGATAAGCACATCGAAGTTATCGTACGTCAGATGTTACGTAAGGTTCTGATTACTGAAGCCGGTGATTCCAGCTTCATTCCAGGTGATCAGGTTGAATACTCTAACTTCCTGGCTGAAAACGAACAGCTGGAAGCAGACGGCAAGATCACCGCAAAAGGCGATCGTGTGCTGCTGGGTATCACCAAAGCGTCTCTGGCAACCGAATCCTTCATCTCGGCTGCATCGTTCCAGGAGACCACGCGTGTTCTGACCGAAGGTGCAGTAACCGGTAAGGTTGATACCTTACGTGGTCTGAAAGAGAACGTTGTTGTAGGTCGTCTGATTCCTGCGGGTACTGGTCTGGCTTACCACGAAGAGCGTAAGCGTAAGCGTCAGGATCGTGAGAATGAGCGCCTGAAAGCAACGCCGGAAGGTCTGAGTGTTTCTGCAGAAGATATGGAAGCCAAGCTGAGCGAAGCGTTCAGCGACAAGCTTTAATATCGCCTGATGTTTCAGCCTTCTTCGGAGGGCTGCAACAGAGACAAATAAAAACCGCTGTTTCCGTAAGGAGGCAGCGGTTTTTTCGTTTGGTTGCAGGCAGAAATTTGTTTGTACGGATTTCACTCACAGGCTGTCGAAATAGTTGAATTTTTAACCTGATCCGAGTATGCTTCCGGCCCCTTTTCTTGCACCCGCATGAAAAGGTTCGTTTAAAGACATTTTGGAGTTAGCTAAATGGCTACAATCAACCAGTTGGTTCGTAAGCCTCGTAAGCGCAAAGTGGCTAAGAGCGACGTACCTGCACTGCAGGCATGTCCACAGCGTCGTGGCGTATGTACTCGTGTATACACCACTACCCCTAAAAAGCCTAACTCGGCACTGCGTAAAGTATGTCGTGTGCGTTTAACGAATGGTTTTGAAGTGACTTCCTACATTGGTGGTGAAGGTCACAACCTGCAAGAGCACAGTGTTGTTCTGATCCGTGGTGGTCGTGTTAAAGACTTACCAGGTGTGCGTTATCACACTGTTCGCGGTACTTTGGATACTTCTGGCGTTGCTGATCGTAAGCAAGGTCGTTCTAAGTACGGTGCTAAGCGTCCTAAGTAACATCCTTTCTTTGCTGGTGACAGCAGTGAAGGGGTGTCTTAAGACACCGATAAGAGTAAGGCTGGGCGAATGTGTCAACATGCTCAGGCTGACCTGAAGACCTAAAGAGGGCTTATCATGCCAAGAAGAAGAGTCGCCGCAAAACGCGAGATTCTGCCAGATCCGAAATTCGGAAACGTTACTCTGGCAAAATTCATGAACCACGTAATGATCAGTGGTAAGAAATCCATCGCCGAAAAAATCGTTTACGGTGCACTGGATGCAGTTGAAGCTAAGCAGGGTGGTAACCCGGTTGAGCTGTTCGATGCTGCTTTAGAGGCTATCCAGCCTATCGTGGAAGTTAAGAGCCGCCGTGTTGGTGGTGCTACTTACCAGGTTCCTGTTGAAGTACGTCCTGCTCGTCGTATGGCTCTGGCTATGCGTTGGTTGGTAGATGCTGCTCGTTCCCGTGGTGAAAAATCCATGGCTCAGCGTCTGGCTAACGAAATGATGGACGCTGCTGAAGGCAAAGGCGCTGCGGTTAAGAAACGTGAAGACGTTCACCGTATGGCTGAAGCTAACAAAGCTTTCTCTCACTACCGTTTCTAAGTGGTTTGAGAAACTGGGCGCTGCTCTAATGCGCCCAATGTTAAGGTCGGCTCCATTCGCGAGCCGTCTTAACTGACCCCAAGACCAACCAGTAAGGACTCTATTACAGTGGCACGTACTACTCCGATCGAACGTTACCGTAACATTGGTATCTGTGCGCACGTGGATGCGGGTAAAACCACAACCACTGAACGTGTTTTGTTCTACACCGGCGTTTCTCACAAAATTGGTGAGGTACATGATGGTGCAGCAACAATGGACTGGATGGAGCAGGAGCAGGAGCGTGGTATTACCATCACCTCTGCAGCAACTACCTGTTTCTGGTCAGGTATGGGGAAACAGTTCGACGAACACCGTGTAAATATCATTGATACTCCTGGGCACGTGGACTTTACCATTGAGGTGGAGCGTTCATTGCGTGTGTTGGATGGTGCAGTTGTTGTTTTGTGTGGATCGTCCGGTGTTCAGCCTCAGACTGAAACCGTTTGGCGTCAGGCCAATAAATACGAAGTGCCACGTATGGTCTTCGTTAACAAAATGGACCGTGCCGGTGCCGACTACTTTATGGTGGTTGAGCAGCTGAAAGAGCGTTTAGGCGCAAATGCGGTTCCGATTCAGATCAATATTGGCGCTGAAGATGAATTCAAAGGCGTGGTCGATCTGATCAAAATGAAAGCCATTATGTGGAACGAGGAAGATCAGGGTACTACCTTCACTTACGAAGATATCCCGGCTGATCTGACTGACGTTGCTGCTGAATGGCGTGAGCATATGCTCGAATCGGCTGCTGAAGCTTCTGATGATCTGATGGAAAAATACCTGGAAGAGGGTGATCTGTCTGAGGAAGAAATCAAAGCTGCGCTGCGTCAGCAAACGCTGGCGAATGAAGCGGTTCTGGTGACCTGTGGTTCTGCCTTTAAGAACAAAGGCGTGCAGGCGGTGCTGGACGCTGTTATCGAATTTATGCCGTCTCCGACTGAGGTGAAGGCAATCGAAGGTATTCTCGACGACAAAGATGAAACCGTTGCTGAGCGTCATGCCTCCGATGAAGAGCCTTTTGCTTCCCTGGCATTCAAAATCGCAACCGACCCATTTGTTGGTACTCTGACTTTCGTCCGTGTTTATTCCGGCGTATTGCAGTCAGGTGATGCGGTATGGAACCCGGTAAAAGGTAAGCGTGAGCGTGTTGGTCGTATGGTGCAGATGCACGCCAACTCACGTGAAGAAATTAAAGAAGTGCGCGCGGGTGATATCGCTGCACTGATCGGTCTGAAAGATGTGACCACGGGTGACACCCTGTGTAATCAGGACCAGAAAAATCGTATCACGCTTGAGCGTATGGAGTTCCCGGAGCCGGTTATTTCGGTGGCGGTTGAGCCTAAGTCTCAGGCGGATCAGGAGAAGATGGGTATTGCACTTGGCAAGCTGGCTCAGGAAGATCCATCTTTCCGTGTTGAAACCGATGAAGAGTCTGGCCAGACCATTATTTCTGGTATGGGTGAATTACACCTGGACATCATCGTTGACCGTATGAAGCGTGAATTCAAAGTTGAATGTAACGTTGGTAAACCACAGGTGGCTTACCGCGAGAAGATTACTTCTACGGTCGAAATCAACCATAAGTTTGCTAAGCAATCTGGCGGTCGTGGTCAGTATGGTCACGTCGTGGTGCGCTTTGAACCTTCAGAAGATGAGTCGGAAGAAGGTCTGGAGTTTGTTAATGAGATTGTTGGTGGTGCGATTCCGCGTGAATACATCCCGGCAGTTCAGAAAGGCATCGAAGAGCAGATGAAAAACGGTGTTCTGGCCGGCTACCCATTATTGGGCCTGAAGGCGACGCTGTTTGATGGCTCGTTCCATGATGTCGACTCCAATGAAATGGCATTTAAAATTGCAGCTTCCCAGGCCACTAAAAAGCTGGGTCAAGAAGCAAATCCGGCCCTGATGGAGCCGATGATGAAGGTCGAAGTTGTTACTCCTGAAGATTACATGGGTGACGTCGTTGGTGACCTGAACCGTCGTCGTGGTTTGATCAGTGGCATGGAAGATTCTCCATCCGGTCGTGTTGTGAACGCCAGTGTGCCTCTGGCAGAGATGTTTGGTTATGCCACAGATCTGCGCTCGGCATCTCAGGGTCGTGCAACCTATTCGATGGAATTTGAAAAGTATGCGGAAGCGCCTTCCAGTGTGGCCGAAGCAATTATTAACCGTTACTAATTTAAAATAGTAATCACTTTATTATTTAACGAGGTGTTTCATGGCTAAGGAAACGTTTGAGCGTTCCAAACCGCACGTAAACGTTGGCACCATCGGTCACGTTGACCATGGTAAAACTACTCTGACTGCTGCACTGACTCGCGTATGCGCGGAAGTATGGGGCGGTGAGCTGGTTGCATTCGAAGGTATCGATAACGCACCAGAAGAGCGTGAGCGTGGTATCACTATCTCGACTTCTCACGTTGAGTACGAATCCCCAAGCCGTCACTACGCACACGTAGACTGCCCGGGACACGCGGATTATGTTAAGAACATGATCACCGGTGCTGCTCAGATGGATGGCGCTATCCTGGTATGTGGTTCTACTGACGGCCCAATGCCTCAGACTCGTGAGCACATCCTGCTGTCTCGTCAGGTTGGTGTACCGTACATCGTGGTATTCCTGAACAAAGCTGACCTGCTGGCTGAAGACTGCGGTGGCGCAGACTCTGAAGAATACGCAGAGATGCTGGAACTGGTTGAAATGGAACTGCGTGACCTGCTGTCTGAATACGACTTCCCAGGTGACGACACGCCAATCATCCCAGGTTCTGCTCTGATGGCTCTGAACGGCGAAGACGACAACGAAATGGGTACTACTGCTGTTAAGAAGCTGGTAGAAACTCTGGACGAGTACATCCCAGAGCCAGAGCGTGCGATCGACGGCGACTTCATTATGCCAATCGAAGACGTATTCTCTATTCAGGGTCGTGGTACTGTTGTAACGGGTCGTGTTGAGCGCGGCATCATCAACACTGGTGAAGAAGTTGCAATCGTTGGTATCAAAGAGACCACGACTACTACCTGTACTGGTGTAGAGATGTTCCGTAAGATTCTGGACGAAGGCCGTGCAGGCGAGAACGTTGGTGTTCTGCTGCGTGGTACTAAGCGTGACGAAGTTGAGCGTGGTCAGGTTCTGGCTAAGCCGGGTTCTATCACTCCTCACACCAAGTTCAAGTCTGAAGTATACGTACTGGGCAAAGACGAAGGTGGCCGTCACACGCCATTCTTCAAAGGCTACCGTCCACAGTTCTACTTCCGTACTACTGACGTAACTGGTGCTGTTGAGCTGCCAGAAGGCGTTGAAATGGTAATGCCAGGCGATAACGTAACTCTGGAAGTTACTCTGATCGCTCCGATTGCTATGGACGAAGGTCTGCGTTTCGCAATCCGTGAAGGCGGCCGTACTGTAGGCGCTGGTGTTGTTGCGAGCATCGTAGAGTAATAAGAAATTACAATTTCTTATTCTCGGTAAGTTGCTGAAATATCAGTGACTTACAACAAAAAGAAAAAGGCTTCATCCCTTGTGGGGTGCGGCCTTTTTTTATTGGCTTGACACTTTTTGTACAGCCGCATACAATTCGCGTCCCTTTTATTAGGGGAAATTAGAGGAATCGCTAGCCAACGCGGTTCTGGTTCTTTGATTTTGGGAGTTTGGTGATGCAAAACCAACGTATCCGTATCCGTTTGAAAGCTTTTGACCATCGTCTGATCGATTCTTCGACTCAGGAGATTGTTGAAACTGCAAAACGTACGGGCGCTCAGGTTCGTGGTCCTATTCCACTGCCTACTCGTAAAGAGCGTTTCACCGTTCTGATCTCTCCGCACGTTAACAAAGACGCGCGTGATCAGTACGAAATCCGTACACACAAGCGCATGCTCGACATTGTTGAGCCGACTGAGAAAACAGTTGATGCGCTGATGAAGCTTGATCTGGCTGCCGGTGTGGAAGTTCAGATCAGTCTGGGTTAATCCGAAAGGTTTTTTCCAGAACACACAGTGCTCTGTGTAACGCCCGTTCAACTGGGCGGCCATAGTGGGTTAAAGCCCCGTACACGAGAGGAAATACAAAATGGCAATTGGTATTGTCGGTAAAAAAGCGGGCATGACTCGCGTATTTACCGAAGCAGGTCAATCTGTTGCTGTAACTGTTCTTGAAGTAGCGCCTAATCGCATTACTCAAGTTAAAACCGCCGAAACTGACGGTTACAGTGCACTGCAGGTTACTTATGGTGAGAAGAAAGCTTCTCGCATTTCTAAACCAGAAGGTGGTCACTTCGCTAAAGCTAACGTTGAAGCGGGTCGTGGTCTTCTGGAATTCCGTACTGAAGAAGAGCTGGCAGTAGGCGAAAACCTGACTGTTGAGCAATTCGAAGCAGGTCAGAAAGTAGACGTAACCGGTACTTCTAAAGGTAAAGGCTTCCAGGGTGGTGTTAAGCGCTGGAACTTCTCTACTCAGGATGCTACTCACGGTAACTCTCTGTCTCACCGTGCTCCTGGTTCTATCGGTCAATGTCAGACTCCAGGCCGCGTATGGAAAGGTAAGAAAATGGCAGGTCACATGGGTGCTGAGCAGGTAACTACTCAGGGCTTAGAGGTTGTTCGCGTAGACGCTGAAAACAACCTGCTGTTGATCAAAGGTGCTGTTCCAGGTGCGACTGGTTCCGATGTAATTGTTAAACCAGCTGTTAAGGCTAAGGGGTAAGCAATGGAACTGAAAACTAACTCTGGTGCAGCGGTAGCTGTTTCCGACGTAGCCTTTGGTCGTGAATTTAACGAATCTCTGGTTCACCAGGTTGTAACTGCATACTTGGCTGGTGCTCGTCAGGGCTCTAAAGCTCAAAAGAACCGTTCTGATGTTGCTGGCGGTGGTGCTAAGCCATGGCGTCAAAAAGGAACTGGTCGTGCCCGTGCTGGTACTGCTAGCTCTCCAATCTGGCGTTCAGGTGGTGTTACTTTCGCAGCTCGTCCTCGTGACTTCTCTCAGAAAGTAAACAAGAAGATGTATCGCGCAGCGATGCAGGCCATTCTGTCTGAACTGGTTCGCCAAGAGCGTTTGATTGTTGCTGATTCTTTCGCAGTTGAATCTCATAAGACGAAAGAATTTGTTGCCAAACTGAACGAACTGAAGCTGGACAACGTATTAATCGTTGCTGGCGAAGTAGACGAAAAACTGTATCTGGCAGCTCGTAACGTACCACACGTTGGTGTTACTGAAGCTTCTGCTATCGATCCGGTTAGCCTGATTGCTTTCGATAAAGTTCTGGTAACTGTAGACGCTCTGAAAAAACTTGAGGAGACCTACGCATGAACCAAGAACGTATCTATAAGGTATTAGTTGCTCCGCACATCTCTGAAAAAGCAACCATCGTTGCAGAGAAAGCTGGTCAATACGTTTTCCGTGTTGCTCCTGATGCGACTAAGCCAGAAATCAAAAAAGCTGTTGAAGCTCTGTTCGAAGTGAAAGTTCAGTCCGTACAGACCGTTAACATCAAAGGCAAAACCAAGCGTACCGCTCGCGGTATGGGCAAGCGTAACGATATTCGCAAAGCCTACGTTCGCCTGGTTGATGGCCAAGACATCGACTTTGCAGACGCGGAATAAGGGGAGCTAAGTTATGGCATTAGTAAAAACTAAACCGACTTCAGCTGGCCGCCGCCACCTTGTAAAAGTCGTTAACAGCGAACTGCACAAAGGTAAGCCTTTTGCAGCTCTGTTAGAGAAGAAGTCAAAGTCTGGTGGTCGTAACAACAACGGTCGTATCACCACACGTCACATTGGTGGTGGTCACAAGCAACACTACCGTGTAATCGACTTCAAGCGTAACAAAGATGGTATCCCGGCAGTTGTTGAACGTCTGGAATACGATCCGAACCGTAGCGCCAACATTGCTCTGCTGAAGTATGCAGACGGTGAGCGTCGTTACATTCTGGCACCAAAAGGCGTTTCTGCTGGTGATCAGATCATGTCCGGTGAAGAAGCTCCGATCAAACCAGGTAGCGCGATGTCTCTGCGTAACATCCCGGTTGGTTCTGTAATTCACAACATCGAATTGAAGCCTGGTAAAGGTGGTCAGATCGCTCGTTCTGCGGGTACTTCTGCACAGCTGGTTGCTCGTGAAGGTGCTTACAGCACTCTGCGTCTGCGTTCCGGTGAAATGCGTAAGGTTCTGTCTGACTGTCGCGCGACCATGGGTGAAGTTGGTAACTCTGAGCACGCTCTGCGTGAACTGGGTAAAGCTGGTGCTTCACGCTGGCGTGGTGTTCGTCCTACCGTTCGCGGTGTGGTAATGAACCCGGTAGATCACCCACACGGTGGTGGTGAAGGTCGTACCTCTGGTGGTCGTCACCCAGTTACTCCTTGGGGCGTTCCAACTAAGGGCTACAAGACTCGTAAGAATAAGCGTACCGACAAGCTGATCGTACGTCGTCGTTCTGCGAAATAATTAGAGAGGATTGAACTGTGCCACGTTCATTGAAAAAAGGTCCATTTATTGACCATCACTTAATGAAGAAGGTAGAGACTGCTCTTGAGAAGAACGACAAACGTCCGATCAAGACTTGGTCTCGCCGCTCCACAATCTTTCCGGATTTCGTGGGGCTGACGATTGCTGTACACAACGGTCGTCAACACGTACCTGTTTTCGTAACTGAAGACATGGTTGGTCATAAACTCGGCGAATTCGCTCTGACACGTACCTACAAGGGTCACGTGGCAGATAAGAAAGCCAAACGTTAATAGGAGGGGTGAAATATGTCTGAAGTAGCCGCTGTATTACGTGGTGCTCGCTTATCTGCACAAAAAGCACGCCTGGTTGCGGATCAGATCCGCGGCAAAAACGTAGCTGAAGCGCTGGATATTCTGGCATTCAGTGGTCGTAAAGGCGCCGACATCATGAAAAAAGTATTGGAATCTGCGATTGCCAATGCTGAGCACAATAACGGTGCTGATGTCGATGAGCTGAGCGTATCAACTGTGTTTGTTGATGAAGGTATGACTATGAAGCGTATCCGTCCACGTGCTAAAGGCCGTGCGGACCGTATCTTCAAGCGTACTTGTCACATCACTGTGAAAGTTTCTGAATAGGAGTTGGTCAGATGGGTCAAAAAGTTCATCCAACCGGTATCCGCTTAGGTATTACTAAAGACCATAACTCGGTCTGGTATGCCGGTAAGGATAAGTATGCCGACAACCTGCTGACTGACATCGCTGTTCGTTCTCTGATCGAAAAGCGTTTAGAAAAAGCTTCAGTGAGCAAAGTTGTTATCGAGCGTCCTGCGCAAAACGCCAAAGTAACCATTCACACTGCCCGTCCAGGCATCGTGATTGGTAAAAAAGGCGAAGACGTTGAAGTTCTGCGTAAAGACGTAAGTGAACTGATGGGTATTCCGGTACACATCAATATTGAAGAAGTTCGTAAGCCAGATCTGGATGCCAAACTGGTAGCACAAAGCGTTGCTAGCCAGCTGGAGCGTCGTGTGATGTTCCGTCGTGCTATGAAGCGTGCAGTACAAAACGCTATGCGTGGTGGTGCTGAAGGTATCAAGATCCAGGTGAGCGGCCGTTTAGGTGGTGCTGAGATCGCTCGTTCTGAGTGGTATCGCGAAGGTCGTGTACCGCTGCACACTCTGCGTGCAGACATCGACTACGCAACTTACGAAGCACACACTACCTATGGTGTGATTGGCGTTAAGGTTTGGATCTTCAAAGGTGAGATCCTGGGCGGAATTCAAGAAGTCCGTGACCGCGCTAAGAGCAGCCAGGGTAAAAAGAAATCCGGTCGTTCATAAGGGGAATTAGATATGTTGTTACCAAAACGTACCAAGTTCCGTAAGGTTCAGACCGGCCGCAACCGTGGCCTGGCGATCCGTGGCTCTAAAGTGAGCTTCGGTGAATTCGGCCTGAAGGCAACTGGTCGTGGTCGTATGACCTCACGTCAGATCGAAGCCGCACGTCGTGCTATGACCCGTAAGGTTAAGCGTGGCGGTAAAATCTGGATCCGTGTTTTCCCAGACAAACCTATTACCGCTAAGCCTCTGGAAGTTCGTCAGGGTAAAGGTAAGGGTAACGTTGAGTACTGGGTTGCTCAGATTCAGCCAGGTCGCGTTCTGTACGAAATGGAAGGTGTTCCTGAAGAGCTGGCGCGTGAAGCGTTCTCTCTTGCTGCAGCAAAACTGCCTTTCAAAACTGAATTTGTTAAACGGACGGTGCTGTGATGAATGCAAGTGAGCTGAAAGAAAAATCAGTGGCTGAGCTGCAATCTCAGCTTGAAGAACTGTTGAGCGATCAATTCAAACTGCGTATGCAGAAGTCTACTGGTCAACTGGGTCAGTCCCACCTGATCAAGCAGACTCGTCGTGATATCGCTCGCGTTAAAACCGTGCTGGCACAGAAGGCAGGTGAATAATCATGACTGAGACAACTGTTCGTACCCTGAGTGGTCGTGTCGTGAGCAACAAGATGGACAAGTCCATCACCGTTCTGGTTGAACGTCGCGTAAAGCACCCGATCTATAAAAAGTTCGTGAAAAAATCAACCAAGGTTATGGCCCACGACGCCAATAACGAGTGTCAGATTGGTGACACAGTTACTGTTAAAGAGTCACGCCCTCTGTCTAAAAACAAGACTTGGGCGCTGGTAAGTATCGACGAGCGCGCCGCCAAGGTTTAATACCAGGCGCAGTTAGTAAGGAGCGATAGGCATGATCCAAACGCAAACCATGCTTGACGTTGCTGATAACAGTGGCGCGAAGCGAGTTCAGTGCATCAAAGTACTGGGTGGCTCGCATCGTCGCTACGCTGGCATCGGCGACTTGATCAAAGTATCCGTTAAGGAAGCAATTCCTCGCGGTAAAGTTAAGAAAGGTCAGGTGATGACCGCAGTAGTTGTACGTACCCGTAAAGGCGTACGTCGTCCAGACGGTTCTATTATCCGTTTCGACGTCAACTCTGCTGTACTGTTGAACGCATCTAATGCGCCAATTGGTACCCGTATCTTTGGCCCTGTTACTCGTGAACTGCGTTCTGAGCAATTCATGAAAATCATTTCCCTGGCACCAGAAGTGCTGTAAGGGAGGGGTGACTATGTTAAAGATTCGCAAAAATGACGAAGTAGTAGTTATTGCTGGTAAAGACAAAGGCAAGCGCGGCAAAGTACAAAAAGTACTGGCTGACGGTCGTCTGATCGTGTCCGGCATTAACATGGTGAAAAAACACCAGAAACCAAACCCGTACCTGCAACAGCCAGGCGGCATCGTTGATAAAGAAGCTGGTATTCAAGCTTCTAACGTTGCTATCTGGAACGCTAAAACTGAAAAAGCTGACCGCGTTGGCTTTAAAGTTGAAGGCGACAAAAAGGTACGTATCTTCAAATCCACAGGCGAACAACTGGACGCCTAATCGGACCTGGATACTGCTATGTCACGTTTAGAAAAACTGTACAAAGAAGAAGTAGTAGCCAAGCTGAAAGAAGAGTTTGGTTACGATAATGTAATGCAAGTGCCTAAGATCACTAAAATCACCCTGAACATGGGTGTTGGTGAAGCTTTGGGTGACAAGAAGCTGCTGGACAGCGCGGTTGCCGATATGGAAACCATCGCTGGTCAGAAAGTTGTTGTTACTAAGGCACGTAAGTCAGTAGCGGGCTTTAAGGTTCGTGAAGGCTGGCCAATTGGCTGTAAAGTAACCCTGCGTCGCGACCGTATGTGGGAATTCCTGGACCGTCTGGTAGATATCTCTCTGCCACGTGTTCGTGACTTCCGCGGTATTAACCCGAAATCATTCGATGGTCGTGGTAACTACAGCATGGGTGTGAAGGAACAGATTATCTTCCCGGAAATTGAATACGATAAAGTAGACAAAATCCGTGGTATGGATATCACCATCACTACTACAGCTAACACTAACGACGAAGGCCGCGCTCTGCTGAAAGCGCTGCAGTTCCCGTTCCGTAACTAAGGAGTTTGTAACATGGCAAAGATTGGCATGAAGCAGCGTGAACTGAAGCGTGAAAAGTTGGTCGCTAAGTTCGGCGCTAAGCGTGAAGAACTGAAAGCCATCATCAAAAACCCTAACTCTTCTGACGAAGAGCGTTGGGATGCACAAATAGCACTGCAAAAGCTGCCGCGCGATTCTTCCGCCAGCCGTCTGCAGCGCCGCTGTCAGATGACAGGTCGTCCTCACGGTGTATACCGTAAGTTCAAACTGTCTCGCATTAAGTTGCGCGAAGAAGGCATGAAGGGTAATGTCCCTGGCCTGAAAAAAGCTAGTTGGTAAGCAATTCCCAAAAGCTGTAGAATGCGCGCCTGTTTTCTAATCCGTTGATGATTTTTATCGGCAACGGTTGATAGGTGCGCGTTCTTATCGCTGTATGGGGCGCTGTACAACCGAGGTATATTTAAAATGAGTATGCAAGACACGTTGGCGGATATGTTCACCCGCATTCGTAATGCCCAGCAAGCTGGTCATACGAATGTGAGCATGCCGTCTTCAAAGATCAAAAAATCCGTAGCCCAGGTTCTTGAAGCCGAAGGTTACATCAGTGGTTTTTCTGTCGAAGAGTCTGTTAAAGCAACAATGACTATCGACCTGAAATACTACGAAGGTAAGCCAGTTATCGAGCGTATTGAACGTGTTAGCCGTCCAGGCCTGCGTCAGTACAAAGGTGCTGCTGAGCTGCCAAAAGTAGAGGCAGGCTTAGGCGTTGCTATCGTTTCCACTTCTAAAGGCGTTATGACTGATCGTGCTGCTCGTGCTGCGGGCGTTGGCGGTGAAGTTATCGCGACCGTATTCTAAGGAGTATTAACGATGTCTCGCGTAGCAAAGGCTCCTGTCGCTATCCCAGCCGGTGTTGAAGTAAAACTGGCTGACGACAAAATTTCTATTAAAGGTAAGCAAGGTCAGTTAGACCTGGACGTTCACGCTTCTGTGGCTATCAGCCAGGAAGAGAGCGTACTGAAGTTTGCTCCAAAATCTAACGACAAAGCGTCTAACGCTTTGGCTGGTACTTTCCGTGCTCTGGTTAACAACATGGTTAAAGGTGTATCAGAAGGTTTTGAGAAAAAGCTGATCCTGCAAGGTGTTGGTTACCGTGCGAAAGCATCCGGCAACACTCTGAATCTGTCATTAGGCTTCTCTCATCCTGTAGATTATGAGCTGCCAGAAGGCGTTAAAGCCGAAACTCCTAGCCAAACTGAAGTCGTTATCAAAGGTATCGACAAGCAGAAAGTTGGTCAGGTTGCAGCTGAAATCCGGGGCTACCGTCCACCAGAACCTTATAAAGGTAAAGGTGTTCGTTATGCTGATGAAAATGTGCGTCGTAAAGAAGCCAAGAAAAAGTAAGGTCTAGGCCATGAATGAGAAGAAAAAAGCTCGTTTGCGCCGTGCTCAGAAAACTCGCTCACATATCCGTGAGAAGAGCGCGGTACGTCTGTGCGTTCATCGTACGCCCAGACACATTTACGCACAGATCATCTCTGCCAATGGCGCTACCGTCCTGGCAACTGCTTCGACTGTAGAAGCCGATCTGCGTAACGAAATCACTGGTAATGTTAACGCTGCTTCTAAAGTAGGTCAGCTGATCGCCCAACGTGCGAAAGAAGCTGGCGTAACTAAAGTTGCGTTCGATCGTTCCGGTTTCAAATACCATGGTCGTGTTAAAGCTCTGGCTGATGCGGCTCGTGAAAACGGCCTGGAATTCTAAAGGGTAAAGATCATGGCAAATAATGAACGTGTAGAACGTAACGAAAGCGAACTGCAAGAGAAGCTGGTTCAGGTTAACCGTGTAGCCAAAGTAGTAAAAGGTGGTCGTATCTTCGCCTTCACTGCTCTGACCGTGGTTGGCGATGGCGCTGGTCGTGTAGGTTTTGGTCGTGGTAAGTCTCGTGAAGTGCCGATGGCAATTCAAAAGGCTATGGAACAAGCAAAACGCAACATGGTTACCGTTCAGCTGGACGGCAGCACTCTGCAATACCCAGTTAAAGCCCGTCACTCCGGTGCACAGGTTTACATGCAGCCTGCATCTGAAGGTACTGGTATCATCGCCGGTGGTGCGATGCGTGCAGTACTGGAAATGGTTGGTGTTAAAAACGTACTGGCTAAGTGCTATGGCTCAACTAACCCGGTGAACGTTGTTCGTGCAACTTTCAACGGTCTGGCTCAGATGAAATCACCTGAGCAAGTTGCAGCTAAGCGTGGCAAGTCTGTTGAAGAGATTCTGGGGTAATTGTTATGGCTAAGAAAACCGTAAAAGTAACCCAAACTCGCAGCACGATTGGCAAACTGCCTAAGCACCGTGAAACCATGAAAGGTTTGGGTCTGCGTCGTATTGGTCACACTGTAGAACTGGAAGATACTCCTTCTGTTCGCGGCATGATCAACCAAGTTCAATACATGGTTAAGGTCGAAGGAGAGTAATATGCGTCTCAATGAATTGAGCCCAGCTCCTGGTTCCAAGCCTGTTGCTAAACGTGTTGGCCGTGGTATCGGCTCCGGTCTGGGTAAGACTGGTGGTCGTGGTCACAAAGGTCAGAAGTCTCGTTCTGGCGGTAAGGTTGCACCAGGTTTTGAAGGCGGTCAGATGCCTATTCACCGTCGTCTGCCTAAGTTCGGTTTCACCTCGCGCAAAGCACAATATGTTGCTGAAATTCGTCTGAACGAATTAGCGCTGGTTGAAGGCGACGTGGTAGATCTGGCTGCACTGAAAGCTGCTGACGTGATCGGCGAGAAGATTAAAGAAGCTCGCGTGATTCTGTCCGGTGAAGTGAAGAAAGCTGTAACCGTAAAAGGTTTAAAAGTCACTAAAGGCGCTAAAGCTGCTATCGAAGCGGCAGGTGGAAAGGTCGAAGACTAATGGCTAGGCAAGGCTCATTACCACAGGGTATGCAATCTGGATTAAGCGAGCTTTGGGCTCGTATCCGCTTCGTACTCCTGGCAATTGTTGTATATCGAATTGGTACCCATATCCCGGTACCTGGGATTAACCCGGATGCGCTGTCGCGTCTGTTCGAACAAAATCAGGGCACGATCCTGGAAATGTTCAACATGTTTTCCGGTGGTGCACTGGAGCGCATGAGTATCCTGGCACTGGGTATCATGCCGTACATTTCAGCATCGATTATCATGCAATTGCTGACGGCAGTGAGCCCGCAACTGGAACAACTGAAGAAAGAAGGTGAGGCTGGTCGCCGTAAAATTACGCAATACACCCGTTACGGTACGGTATTGCTGGCGACTATCCAGGCCTTTGGCGTCTCGGCTGGCTTAGCCGGCCAGGGCGTTACTTTCTCTGCTGGGTTAGACTTCTACATCGCAGCGGTACCATCTTTTGTAGCTGGTGCGGTATTTATGATGTGGTTGGGTGAGCAGGTTACCGAACGTGGTATCGGTAACGGCATCTCCATTCTGATCTTCGCGGGTATTGTTGCCGGTTTGCCAAGTGCAATTGGTCAGGCTTTCGAGTCTGCGCGTCAGGGTGACCTGAATATTCTGGTATTGCTGGTAATTGCTGCTCTGGCAGTGGTTGTGATCGGTTTCGTTGTGTTCGTAGAACGTGGTCAGCGTCGTATCACTATCAATTATGCTAAGCGTCAGCAGGGTCGTCAGATGATGGCAGCCCAGTCCAGTCACTTACCGTTAAAACTGAATATGGCCGGTGTAATTCCAGCGATCTTCGCCTCTTCTTTACTGCTGTTCCCTGCATCTCTGGGTCAGTGGTTTGGTAAGGGTGAAGGTATGGAATGGCTGCAGGACGTTAGCCTTGCGTTAGCGCCAAGTCAGCCGCTGTACATCGTATTGTTTGCTGCCGGTATCATATTCTTCTGCTACTTCTACACAGCGTTGATGTTCAACCCGAAAGATGTAGCTGAGAACCTGAAGAAGTCTGGTGCTTTTATCCCGGGTATTCGCCCTGGAATTCAGACTGCGAAATACATTGATGGTGTACTGGGTCGTCTGACTCTGTTCGGATCGCTGTATATCGCTGCAGTATGTCTGATGCCGCAATTCCTGGTAGTTGCTGCTGATGTACCTTTCTACTTCGGTGGAACCTCGCTGCTGATCGTCGTGGTTGTAGTAATGGACTTTATGGCTCAAGTGCAATCGCACCTGATGTCACACCAGTACGAATCGCTGATGAAGAAAGCAAACCTGAAGAATTTTGGCTCAGCTCGCTGAGTCAGATTTAGGAGACTGTCATGAAAGTACGTGCGTCTGTTAAAAAAATCTGCCGTGAATGCAAAGTCATTCGTCGTAACGGTAGTGTGCGTGTGATCTGCTCTGTAGATCCTAAGCACAAACAACGTCAGGGTTAATATCCCCGACAAGTCAGGTTAGTCCTGACAAGGCGGGTGCCAAAATCTTCAGGTGGCTTGATTTTTAATCAGGCCGCCTGTAGTATTTCGCGCCCTTTCATTAAGTAAGTGTAACGGAGTTAGACATGGCCCGTATTGCCGGTGTCAACATTCCTGACAACAAGCATGCAGTTATTTCTTTGACCTATGTTTTTGGCATTGGTCAAACAACTGCCCAGAAAATCTGTGCCGCTACAGGCATCGCTGAGAGCACCAAAATTGGTGATCTGAGTGAAGATCAGCTGGATGTTGTTCGTAACGAAGTCGCTAAATACACGGTAGAAGGTGATCTACGTCGTGAAGTACAAATGAACATCAAACGTTTGATGGACATGGGTTCTTTCCGCGGTATTCGCCACCGTCGTAGCCTGCCACTTCGCGGTCAGCGTACTAAAACAAACGCACGTACCCGTAAGGGTCCGCGTAAGCCGATTCGTAAGTAATTTTTATTACTTGAATCGGTCTTTTAGTGTAGCTGCATTCGACTTGTTGCAGTGTTGATATTAAAAGCAGGATTTAAAAATGGCTAAGCCAACTAGATCAACAAAGAAAAAAGTTAAAAAGACGGTCGTCGATGGCATTGCGCACATCCACGCCTCTTTTAACAATACCATCGTAACCATTACCGACCGTCAAGGTAACGCTCTGTCTTGGGCTACCGCCGGTGGTTCTGGTTTCCGTGGTTCTCGTAAGAGCACTCCTTTTGCAGCTCAGGTAGCTGCAGAGCGCGCTGGCGAGGCGGCTAAAGAGTATGGCCTGAAGAATCTGGACGTAGAGGTTAAAGGCCCTGGTCCAGGTCGTGAATCAGCCGTCCGTGCTCTGAACGCATGTGGTTATAAGATCAGCAACATCACCGATGTAACGCCGATCCCACATAACGGTTGTCGTCCACCTAAGAAGCGTCGCGTATAAGGAGGCAGAAATATGGCACGTTATATTGGTCCTAAGTGTAAACTGTCTCGTCGTGAAGGAACTGACCTGTTCCTGAAGAGCGGTGTTCGTCCACTGGACTCAAAATGTAAAGCAGAAACCAAACCTGGTGTACACGGTGCTGGTCGCGGACGTCTGTCAGACTACGGTCTGCAGCTGCGTGAAAAGCAGAAAGTACGTCGCTTGTACGGTGTTCTGGAAAAACAATTCCGTGGCTACTACAAAGAAGCAGCTCGCCGTAAAGGCGCAACCGGTGAAAACCTGCTGCAACTTCTTGAGTCACGTCTGGACAACGTTGTTTACCGCATGGGCTTCGGCTCTACTCGCGCGGAAGCACGTCAATTAGTTTCTCATAAAGCGATCGTTGTTAACGGCACTACCGTTAATGTTGCTTCTTTCCAAGTGAAAGGCGGCGATGTGGTATCGATTCGTGAGAAAGCTAAGTCACAGGATCGTATTAAAACTGCGCTTGAGTTAGCAGGCAACCGTGCTGATTGCGGTTGGATTGATGTTAACGCTAGCAAGATGGAAGGGACTTTCAAAGCGGTTCCTGAGCGCGCTGATCTCCCAGCAGAGATCAACGAAAACCTGATCGTGGAACTTTACTCTAAATAATAGAGGAACTTAAGGGGCAGCTATGCAGCGTGCAGTTAATGAGTTTTTAACTCCTCGTCATATCCAAGTTGACGAAGTAAACACTACCCATGCCAAGGTTACTCTGGAGCCACTGGAACGTGGTTTTGGTCATACTTTGGGCAGCGCATTACGTCGTATCCTGCTGTCGTCCATGCCGGGCGCAGCGATCGTTGAATGCGAAATCGATGGCGTATTGCATGAGTACAGCGCAATTGAAGGTGTGCAGGAGGACGTAATCGAAGTCCTGTTGAACCTGAAAGGCGTTGCAGTCAAATTGCACGAACGCGACGAAGCGACTCTGAGCTTAAGCAAAATGGGTCCTGGCGCAGTCACTGCTGCCGATATTCAACTGGATCACGGTGTTGAAGTTGCAAACCCAGATCATGTCATCGCTCACCTGGGCGAAGGCACTGAACTGAAGATGAACCTGAAGGTTGCTTCTGGTCGAGGTTACGAAACTGTTGAAGCTCGTAACCAAAACGATGAAGAAACCAAAGCTATCGGCAAATTGCAATTAGACGCTACTTTCAGCCCGGTTAAGCGTGTCTCATACAGCGTAGATTCTGCGCGTGTTGAACAGCGTACCGATCTGGACAAGTTGGTTATCGATTTAGAAACCAACGGTACTATTGATCCGGAAGAAGCGATCCGTCGTTCTGCGACCATCTTGCAACAGCAATTAGCTATCTTCGTGAACCTGGAAAACGAAGAAGTTGTTGAACAGCAACGCGAAGAAGAAGAGATTGACCCGATCCTGCTGCGTCCAGTAGATGATCTGGAGTTAACTGTTCGTTCGGCTAACTGTCTGAAAGCAGAAAATATTTACTACATCGGTGATCTGATCCAGCGTACTGAAGTAGAGCTGTTGAAGACTCCAAACTTAGGTAAGAAGTCTCTGACTGAAATCAAAGACGTTCTGGCTTCCCGTGGTCTTTCGTTGGGTATGCACTTAGAGAACTGGCCGCCAGCTTCTCTGCGTAACGACGATAAGGTTTTAGCGTAAGCTTTAACGTTCAGTTAGTAAGGAATTAAACCATGCGTCATCGTAAAAGTGGTCGTCACTTCAATCGTACAAGCGCACACCGTCAAGCTATGTTCAAGAACATGGCGGTGAGCTTGTTCGAGCATGAAATCATTAAGACTACTCTGCCAAAGGCAAAAGAGCTGCGTCGTGTAGCTGAGCCACTGATCACTCTTGCAAAAGAAGATTCAGTTGCTAACCGCCGTCTGGCCTTTGCTCGTACTCGTAGCAAAGAAGCAGTAGGTAAATTGTTCACTGATCTGGGTCCTCGTTACCAAGACCGTCCAGGTGGTTACATTCGTATTATGAAATGTGGCTTCCGTGCGGGTGATAACGCCCCAATGGCTTATGTTGAGCTTGTAGATCGTCCAGTTGTTGAAGCTGACGTTGAAGAAGTTCAGGAAGAAGCCGGCGAGTAACATTAAGTTGCTTGGCGTTCAGTCCGAACATAAAAAAACCCGCTTTTAGCGGGTTTTTTTATGTCTGTTATTTTTCCCGGTTATCCGTCGATAAACGCTGCGAACTCTTTTAACGCTTGTTTAGCCTCTGGCATATAGCCGGCATGGAGCTGAAATACATGCCACATTTCCGGGTATTCACTGAGTACCACTGACACATTCGCAGCCGCCATTTTCTCCTGTAGTCGGATGCTGTCTGAATAAAGAATCTCTTCACTGCCAACCTGAATCAAAGTTGGCGGGAAATCCTTAAAGTCTGCATTTAATGGCGACACTTGAGGATGGGTTAAACCAGCCTCTCCAGCGTATTTTGGGGCCATTTGAGACACCCAGTCAGGTGTCAGTAGTTTTTCCCGTTCAGCACGTTCTGAGAAGGATTCACCGCTACAGTTTAAGTCGATCCATGGTGAAAAGAGGACCAGTGCGTCTGGCATCGGCAATTCTGCATCGCGAATCGCCTGGGTGACGGCCAGCGACAAGCCACCACCGGCTGAGTCGCCTGCGATCACCACTGACCCATCTTTAATCAACTCTTTGTACGCGATCAGAGCGTCATCGACGGCAGCGGGAAACACGTTCTCAGGCGCCAGACGATAATCAATCAGGGTGGTGGTTAAACCGGTTTGCTTGGCGATGCGGGCGACCATATCACCATGGCTTTGTGGCGAACCGGAAACGTAGCCGCCGCCGTGTAGATAGAGCAACTGCTTACCTTTGCTTGCTGCCAATGGCGTCAATCGCCATGCTGGAATACCCGCCAGAGTGATTTCGATTTTCTCTACGCCCAGCGGCATAGGCGCAAACTTTTGCAGGAAATCCAGGCGTTTACGCTGCCTGGCAATGGGGTAGTCGGGCTGGAAAGTCGGTTGTACGAGCTTTTGGATCAGAGTGCCCGTAATACGTGCCATTAGGCTGGCCATAGCGTTCCCTGTTTAGTTGAATTTATTGTTATCAGAAATAAAAAACGGACAACAGGTTAACCTGTTGTCCGCCGGAGAGAAAGTACACTCGTCCTTGAGCGAGGATCATGAACATGGCAGAAACCCCGCCTAAAAGGTCTCAACCACGGAAGATAATGTACCTGATGTCACTGTCAGTTTGGGCAAGAGCCCGTCAGGATAAGAAAGCCGCAGTAAAGAAATGTCTCTGATTGATATGTGTGCCGCGAACAGAGTGTTCCCTGACTTCGTATGCGTTACGAAGTCAGGGATTTTCAGTGGCATCAAATGCAGATCACAGCAAGGCTAAGCTAAGCTGTGGCACGTAGGTGATGATTAAGACGGTAATCAACAGGATGAAGAAGAACGGCAGTGTTGCCCGATACAGAGTCATAACCGGCTGATTAAAGCGGAAGCTGGCAATAAACAGATTCATGCCCACTGGCGGCGTGAAATAACCCAGCTGCATATTGGCGAGGAACAAAATGCCAAGATGGATAGGGTGAATACCATACTCAATGGCAATTGGCAGAATGATCGGAATCATAATGACAATAGCCGAGAAGATATCGAGCATCATACCTAACACCAGCAGGAACAGAGTTAACAGCAACAGGAAAGTAAACCCATCACTGACGTGCTGTTGAATAAAATCAAAAATCTGTTCAGGAATACCCGCATCAATCATGTAATTGGTCGACGCCAGAGACACCGCCAGAATTAACAGGATGGCTCCTACCAGTTTCATGGAATCGCGCATAACATCAGGTAATTCAGTGAAAGTAATTTCCTTGCGGATAAACACAGTAACTACCAGCACGTACATGGCTGTGATTGCAGCGGCTTCGGAAACGGCAAAGAAGCCGGAATAAATTCCGCCCAGTACTACAATCGGCAAAGGGATTTCCCAAACGGTATCTTTCAGCGCCGCCCAGGCTTCAGCTTTGTCGAACTTATGGTCTGTTTGCTGGCTGTCACGTGGCTGCAGAGCAGCATAGATCGATAAAGCGATCAGCATCAGGCTTCCCGGGATTAAACCGGCGAGAAATAAATCATCAATGCTTACTGGTGTATCCAGTGCCATTTGTTGTGCTACCACACCGTATAAAATTAACGGCAGAGAAGGCGCAAATAACAGACCCAGACTACCGGACGTGGTGACCAGGCCGAGATTAAATTGTTGGCGATAACCGGCCTTTTGCAGTGCAGGAACCAGTAATGCACCTAAAGCCACAATGGTGACGCCGGAAGCTCCGGTAAATGCAGTAAATAAAGCACAGGCAACCAGGGCGACAATCGCCAGGCCACCAGGCATCCAACCCAGAAAAGCATCAGTAATGCGAACCAGTCGCTGTGGCGCCTTACTTTCACCCAATAGATAACCGGCAAAGGTAAATAACGGAATGGCGATCAGAACCGGCATTTCCGCCACGCGGAAGATTTCTACGGCCATCACCTGTAAGTCGACGTCCGTCTGGTAGAAACCCCAGAGCGCTGATGCTGCAATCACAGCAAACAAGGGGGCGCCGGCAAGTGCCAGTAGTAACAAAATCAGAGGGAACAGAATTGTCATGCGGCCGCCTCTTCAGTGTTTGCAGGCTGTTCTGTGGTCACGCCGTAAATTGCCGATGACACAGCCTGAACAACGAAGCGTAACGCCATTAACGCAAAGCTCAGTGGAATAACAATTTGTAATGGCCAGGCAGGCACCTGACCAAAGGCGATGTCATCGTATTCCAGTGAGCCTTTAACAAATTCGATGCTGTGCCAGGCGATTAAGCCACACACAATTGCAGCAAAGGTTGCAGTGATCACTGTGCTGATGCGTTTAACCGTATCACCGGCCATACGATTAATAATGTCGATGGCTATATGTTCGCGGGTTCTGGTCGCCAATAACGCACCTAGTAGTCCCAGCCAAAGCACCATCACCCGAAGTAATGGCGGCACCCAGACAATGCCGCCACCAAATACCGCGCGGGCAATAATGTCGACGCCAGCGAGAATAATCATCGCCAGCAACAACAAAATTAACACCGCATCTTCGGCTTTATGAATCCAGTGCGTCAGTTGTTTCATTCCGCCGTTGCCGTTTGTTGCGAGCGGAATTGTTGCAGGCGTTGCTGCAGGCGGTCATAAACATCGGCCGGGTAAACATTTTTCGACTTCAGTTCTGCCAGCGCTTTATTCGCCAGTTGCTGCCACAGCGCTTTATCGGTATCGCTCAACTCAACAAATTCCATGCCGTTTTGTTGTAAGGCCATACGAGCTCCGGCTTCATCTTTCTCGTTTTGCGCGTCCATGGCTTTAAAAGTTTTGTTCATGGTGTCGCGAACAATTTTCTGATCAGCGGCCGATAATTTTTTAAAGGCACGCTCATCAACAATCATCATGCCGAACAGGAATACCAGCGGGAAGTCGGTGGCGTGGGTCAGCTTGGTGTGCCACTGCAGCGCAATGGAAGCAGATGGTGTTGCAGCAATGGTATCGATTAAACCAGTTTGCAGGCTGGTGTATACATCGGAAACCGGCAGTGAAATAGGTTCAACGTCGCCGCTGGTGAAAGTGGTTTGTGAGACAACGTCACCTTCCGGAACCCAGACTTTCTGAGTGCGAACGTCGGCAGATGTTTTTAACGCCTTGTTTGACATCAGGTAGGCAAAACCACCTTCGGATAAGCCTAAAACGATGTAACCTTTTTCTGCCAGAGCGTTTTTAATAATCGGGTCGAACTCTTCACGTACCGCACGGACTTCATCCAGATTACGGAAGGTAAAAGGCAGGTTATAAAGCAACGAGGCATTAGCGATATGAGCCATTGCCCCCGTGGAAACTGCGCCGCCCTGTAGCTGGCGGATACGCATTTTACGAATCACACTTTTATCGCTGCCCTGTACACCACCGGGGAAATATTTAATTTTTACCCGGCCTTCGGTTTGCTTTTTTATGTCCTTGGCTGCTTTGCGCATCATTTTCATCCAGTTGGTACCGTCGGGTGCCAGGGATGCAATTTTCAGAGTTGCGGCATAACCGGTTGGGCTGATTAATACCAATGCCAACAGCAAGCTGGTTAAAATTTTCATAGAAACTCTCTCTAACGTTTTTAAACGTGTTTTTATTCAAAATACTCTGCAGATTCAGCCAGCAATTCAGCAGCCTGGCGTTGGGCAAGGCGGTTAATCAGAGTCAGACCTTCAACATGAGGATCTGCCGCCAAGGTTTGTTGCAATAACTGGTCATGAAGTTCCTGATCAAACAACATACGAGCGTATTGTTTAGCGAACAGTACTTTCGCCATCAGGTGTTTGTCGTCGGTCAGCTGCAACGCTGTTTCAAAATAACTACGCCCCAATTCTGGTTTACCACCCAATGATGGTGGCAGCTGTGTTTCCAGCACACCCAGATACACCTGAACGGTAGCGTTATCGTAGCCCGGCTCGTGACGCGCAACCCATTGCATCAAAGCTTTAACTTTGCCGACCTGAGCAATGGCGTTCCAGTCGTCGGTGTTGGCTTGTATCCAGCCAGCCCATGCAGCTGCAAAGGCATAAATTACCGGTACATCGTCTTCGTCGTAATCTTCATCCAGGGCAACCACTAACGGATCGAGTTTGCCGTCCATTTTTTCGCACAATTCTTCGTCGTATTCGCACAGAGCGCGACGGGCGTAGCCCATGGCTTTGTCGGCCATGTGTTTAGCCTGTTCTTCATCCTGGGCAAAAACGCCAGCATAAGCACCGTACAGGCGTGCACCGGCGAGCAGGAAATCTTCGTTGTCCGGGTAGGTCAGTACCAGGGCGTCGAGTAACAGCAGATAAGCCGGTGCGCCAGCGGCGACAACCGCCGGATCGTCCTGGTTCATCATCGAGCGGGAAAGGTTGGCAGGCAGGTTGCTGACAGAGCAGGCGCTCAGCAGCAATAACAAGCTAAGGCTGGTAATTAATTTCATAAAGGACAGCAGCTAAATTTCAGGAGCGCGAATTGTACACTGCCTGATCGGAAATGTTCATTAGCCAGACCGTCATATTTCGACGGTCATGCGGGGAATAATCTGTTGCAGCGCCGCAACGAACGCTGGCAACAGAGTTTTGATGGTCAGACGTTCTCAGCCAGCTGAGACAGGGTCTGATGTTCTTCAGAGCTGCCGGCGCTGAAATCAATACCGATACTTTGCAGGATATCCCAGGCATTGGAACTACTGCTGTATTCGGCAATTGTCTTTTTCGCCATAAAGTGGGTGATGTCGTGGATGGATTTAACCAGTGCGTAATCGGCCGAGCTGGTATTCAGATTGTCGATAAAGCTGTGGTCGATTTTTACATAATCCACTGGCAACGAACGCAGGTACTCAAACGATGACTGGCCGGTACCGAAGTCAGACAACACAAACTGGCAACCAAGGTTACGCATTTCGTGCATAAAGTCGGCGGCATCGTCCAGATCTTTGATGGCGGTGGTTTCGTTTAATTCGAAACACAATTTTTCTACCGGGACGTCTTTTTCACGTGCTTGTTCGAAAATATAGGTCAGCAGGCCTTCGTCATTTATTGCATGGCCGGAGAGGCGTAATACGAAACGATCGATGGCGGCCGCCTGACTTTCATTTTCGTGTAACCACTGAATCATCTGTTCTAATATCCAGCGATCCAGTAGGTACATGCGGTTATAATTTTCTGCGGCTTGCAGGTATTCCAGTGGTGGAATCTGTGAACCGTTTTCATCCTGAATACTGATCACGATTTCATACTGAACTTCGTCTTTAAAACGATCCTGAATCGGTTTGATCGGAATACATAAAACCTTCAGCTGATTATTGGCCAGGGCCTGATTAAGCTTGTTACCCCAGGCCATAAACTCGTCCTGGCGCTGGTGT
Organism: Bacterioplanoides sp.; assembly: GCF_965219715.1. Taxonomy (GTDB): domain Bacteria; phylum Pseudomonadota; class Gammaproteobacteria; order Pseudomonadales; family Oceanobacteraceae; genus Bacterioplanoides. The sequence goes on along the minus strand of NZ_OZ244785.1, from coordinate 2,714,642 downwards.
GAGGCATCGTTTTGTTCGTAGCGAATAATACGACTGCCGCCTTTATCTTTGGCTACCAGGCAAGCGGATTCGGCCTGTTCAATCAGGTCGGACGCATCGCTCTGATCATTATTCAGCTCTGATAAACCTACACTGATGTGGACCCGGAATTTCTGATCTTCGCTGTAAATATCAAAGTCTTCGATGCGCTGTTTCAGGGTGCGCATGATGGCTTCAGCCTGCTCGATATCTGCGCGGCGTAACAACACGGCAAACTCATTGCTACCAATACGCGCACATACGCTGTCGGGCTCCTGATCTTCCAGCATGGTGGCCAGAGTTTGCAGACAGGCATCACCGCCTTCGACGCCGTAGTTCTTATTAATCAGTTTGAATTGATCAACGTCGATCATACACAGCGTTGTTGGAACCGGGTTACGCAGGTTCTGGGCAAAGGTTTCGTGCAACTGGCGAACAAAGTGCTGGCGATTCATCAAACCAGTTAATGAGTCGATATTGGCTTGTTCTGACAGGTCGTGATAAATCTGCTGCACCAGTTTATCGACGCTCTGATCAACGGCGGATTCATCCTGCTCGTATAGGCGTTTCACGTCGCCGTTATCGAAGGCAATGGCCAGCTCTGCCAGCGTAAAATCGATGACCTTCATACCGCTGTGATTGACACAGGCAAATTTAGAGCAGTCCGGTGCAATCCAGACAATGGATACCGCCTGGTCCTGACGGGTTAACAGTAACCAGTCGCCAACCTGCAGATTCTGAGCTTTGCGGGTACCACGACCCTCCGGCACAATTTCTTCCTGATCGGCAACAAAGGTTGGCAGATCCACGGTCTCGCGCACTTCACCCTGATTCAGGTGTTCTTCGGCGGCACTAAGAATGTCGTTGTACCACTTTTGATGCTGCGGCAGGCTGCCGTTTAACTGGTCGAGTTCACGTTGTGCCAGCTCCAGCATAGGTGTGAAGCGTTGTAATAGTTCTTTGCGCCCGGCATTTTTAGGACTGAACAGCGCCAGCACCTGACGGTACAGTTTTACCGCCCCTTTAAAACGCTTACTGTCGACGCCTTCGCGTAGCAGCAGCAAGCTCAGTAGTTGTTGCCAGCCTTCGGTTAACCACTCAACCACGCAGTTTGGCAGGGTACGACCAGAGCTGTCTTTACCGATTAAATGCTCAATTTTTTGTCGAGCCTGCTGCAGTTTGTGCTCACCTTCTGCGGCCTGGGCAACCCGTTCGGCATTTTGCTTGGCTTTACGTTCGGCGTTAGAAACCAGGCCCTGCAGATCTTCTAATAAATCATCCAGCGAGGTCTCGTCACTTTCAAGGTTTGCGACCAGTGGTTCAATCAAATCGTTGAGGCGTTTGCTCAATTGGTTCTCACCGCTGGTGGTGAGCTTGCCTAACTTCGCCAGATGATTCAGAACCTGACGCCCCGGATGTTCCGGGTTAAATAACAAGCTGGCATCTTTCAGCATCAGACGCAGCAGCGGCCAGCCGAGTTGTTCAATATGAGGTTTTACAAAATCAGCAACCTGGCCACTGGACAGCAAATTCTGAGTAACCTGCTCGATGGTTTCGATCGCATCCCGTGACTCTTCCGGCAAGCTGGTTTCCTGATCTGCCAGCGCCTGTTCCACCTGCTCACGAATGTTGTCGGGCAAGGTGTCTTCTTTGCTCGCCAGATCGGTAACGATATTGTTAACGGCTTCAGGGGGAGCAACCGGCAGCGTCACGGTTTGTGTCTGGTTTAACTCCTCAAAGCGCTGATATCGCAATTGCAGTAATGACTGAATGTTCGAATACGCCTGCTGTGCTTCCTGCTGGTGGCGACGAAAATTCTGCATGGTTGAGGTGGCTGGAGCATTACCCGCGGCCATGTTGGCGGCCATCACCGTTGCTGGTTGTTGCTCATTAGCCGCCTCCGGCACGGTGGCGGGTTGCGGGGAAATCCGTACTACTTCAGCCGGACCATTGTTGGCGGCACGACGGCGGTAACGCATCGACATCGGGATATCGATATCGCGACAAATTTCCTGATAGCAGGTTTGCAGAGTGGTGTAGGCAACCTGCTCAAAAATATCGAATGCCAACGCTCGTGCTTCCTGCGGCAAGCTCAGTTGTTCCAGAGCATCACGGAAAGCATCCGTTACTGTGTTGGGACCAATGGGGTTAAAGCAGTCTTCGGTTTTTGCGCTGGATAACGTATCGAGCAGCTGACGAACTTCGAAACTGACGTGACTCAGGCGAGATTGCAGGTGGGACGCTGCTACTTTTGCTAATAACCAGTCTTCAAAGTCGGCCTGTTGCACCAGTGACAGATTCTGGGTTTTGTCCTGATTGTTTTGTTCTTTATTGGCTTTGGGTTTGCCATCCAGCCACAACATGATCTGCTGTTGCAGGTTTTGTTTAAAGCTCTGATAAAACTCACTGGCGCCGTCTTTGGCCTGTTTCTCCAGGCGCAACCATAATTGCTGTTCTGCTGTGTTACGTGCCAGATTGGCCTGATCAAAGGTGTTTTCGAGAAATTCAGGAAGCCAGGCTTTGGGCAGACGATCGACAACATTGGCAGCCAGTTGCTGGAACGTGTGGCGATGCTCGCGGCGGGATTCGTCTGACAGTCCATCCTGAGCTTTATTGTTCTGATTAAACTCCTGCAATTGCAGGAAAATCTTATCGTTTGGAGTGTCGAATTTCAGACCAACTTCTTTGCCTTTCTGGTGCACCCAGCTGACCTTTACTTCCAGCAGCTGTTGCTCCAGCTGCAGTTTCAGCAACAGCGGTTCGTCGGGTGTCTCTATGGCGTTATGTGGCCAGGCCAGCTTCATTCCGGAATGGGAGTAATCGGTCACCGTACAGTCATGCCAATGACCATCGGGCAGGCGCAGTTGAGCGATAAACTCGCTGTTAAACCTGGGGTGTTCTCTGTGTTCGGCTGCCATATTGATTCCGTTATATGCTGCGTGAGCGCTGACTGATGCACCCAGTCGCCTCTAGTATAGGTAACTCCCCGGTCGCCGCCTGATGGCTTTAGTCGCAATCCGGACCGGTCTGTTAACTAAGTTGCTGAATTATCGACTTTTTAGCGCGCTTAGATTAATTGGTTCATAAAACAGTCGTTAGTAAAACAAAGTAAAAGCTCAATAGCGGTTATTTGCGCCTCAGTATAGCGACTGACGGGGGTCGCATTGGTCTAATTCTGTTTTATGGCTTTCAGTTTTCGATACAGGGTGCGCTCGCTGATCTGTAGCTTACTCGCCAGCGTGGCATTATCACCATCAAAACGAGCGGCGATACGGGCCAGATAATGCTGCTCCACCTGGTCCAGTGGAATAATCTGGTCGCTTTGCTGTACTTGACTGAATTCAATCATGTCCGCCGCTGGTTGTTCACTGAATGCCCCCATGTCCGGTTGCAGCTGTGTCACGCCAATTTCATCGGTGTCACACAATAAAACGCTGCGTTCAATCAGGTTGCGCAGTTCGCGGATATTGCCGGGAAACCGCTGTTGCTGCAGCCATTGTTGAGCTTCGGCAGAAAAGGTTAAGCCGCGATTGCTGGTGAGATTGTGCAGCAGGTGTTGTGCCAACGGCAGTATGTCCTGCTGGCGTTCTCGCAGTGATGGCAATATCACCGGAAATGGGCTGATGCGGTAATACAGATCCTGGCGGAATTTTCCTTGTTCAACCAGTTGTGGCAGCTGCCTGTGAGTGGCACAAATCAGGCGGAAATCGGCTTGTTTCGGATTCACGCTACCAACCGGGCGATAACTGCCGGACTCGATCAGGCGCAGCAGTTTCACCTGCATCGTCAGTGGGATATCGCCGACTTCATCGAGGAACAGTGTCCCGCCTCGTGCGGCTTCTACCAGTCCTTCTTTGCGATGGATTGCACCGGTAAAAGCCCCTTTCTCGTGGCCAAATAATTCGCTCTCGAATAATGATTCGGTCAAGCCGGAGCACTCAACTGTGACAAACGGTTTGTCGGCCCGATCGCTGTTGCTATGCAGATAATGAGCGGCTAATTCTTTACCGGTTCCGGACTCTCCTAACAGCAACACGCTTATATCTGCCGGGGCTGCCCGGCTTAGCAATTCCAGCATGCGGGTATAGGCTGGGCTGAAACCAATCATGGCCTTGTGGTGTTCTGATGGGCGGCTGGCCGGGTGCATGATTTCGACGAAATACTGGATGTCACCGTTTTCGCTGCGGATCGGGTTCAGCTCAACATCAACGTGCTCCCGTCCTTTGGCGGTGTTGTGGATATGCAGCAAGCGCTGGCGCTGGCCGCTTTCCAGGCATTGTCGCAGCGGACAGGTTTCCCCAGCCTGATCGCAGGGCACCTTATAACCGTGTGAAACTTCATAACATTTTCGCTGCAGCCTGGGATCACCTTCCGTGAATGTCTGGCGATAGGCCACATTGCTGGCGCAGATGCGGTAATCGCGATCGATCAATACCGCTGGAGCAGAAATAGCGTCCAGCAGGGTGGATATGGCGGGAAGTGAGGGGGACTGCTCGGTCATGGCTGTCAGATCGTTGCGGAACCAATATGCCAAATTTGGCATATTGGTTGACTGGGGTAAAGCTGTGCCTTGGTCGAATCTGTTCATCAGTCGCTTTTAACAACCTAAGTTGAGCTGGCCTGTACCTTGCTCAGGCAGGGGGAGGGTGTGTGAACTCGAGAAAGATAGCGCGGAAAAACAGAAAGTTGATCTGAGGGCTTTTCCGGTTTTTATAAATTGCTAATATAACGGTATGTTTATTTAAATATCTTTTGGAGTGAACAAGATGGCTTTAACCAAAGAAGATCTGCTGGCCCAGGCACGTGATTCGGTCAATCCGGTAACTGCTGACGCCGCTGAAGCATTACTGCAACAGGACGGTGTCGTGGTGCTGGATGTGCGTGAACCAGCGGAGTTTGATATGGGCCACTTGCCGGGTGGAGTGAATGTACCGCGCGGCTTGCTGGAATTTATGGTGGGTAATCATCCGGCGTTAGCCAACCCGCAAGCGAATATCTTGTTGTATTGCAAAAATGGCGGGCGCTCGACGTTGGCTGCCCACACCTTAAAACAAATGGGTTTTGATCAGGTACATATGCTGGTGGGCGGCTTTGATGGCTGGTCTGGCAGTGTGCATAAGGTTGAAGTTGATCCGAACATCTATCAGTAATTGATGATAACAAGGCAGTCATGCCGGGACGCAAAAATAATGAAACGCTTGATGATAATGACAGTGCTGGCTGGCGTGATTCTGCCAGCGCAGGCTGATGACACACTAATAAAACAGGCGCGACAACACACCAAGCAGTTGGCGACGCAATTACAGCAAACGCTGAAAAAAAGCATGAAAGCCGATGGCCCGGCGGCGGCGATTCAGGTTTGCAATATTCAGGCGCCGATAATTGCCGCTGGCCTGAGCCAGGGAGATTGGCAGGTGGGCCGCACGGCGTTGAAAATCCGCAATGGCGACAATGTTGCGGATGCCTGGGAAACATCGGTGATGCAGGATTTCTCGAAAAAGTTACAAGCCGGTGTCGATCCGAAAACTCTGGAAGCCAGTAAAACGGAAAATGGCCGGTTTCGTTATATGAAAGCGATTCCAACCGGAGGCGTTTGTCTCGCTTGTCACGGTGAAAACATTGCAGCACCGCTTGCCGCCAAGTTAGATGCGCTATACCCGCATGATCAGGCACGTGGCTTTAAGCCAGGCGAATTGCGCGGTGCTTTTACAATGAGTAAAAAATTACAGGAGCAATAATCCAGATGGCCAGTCATATCGCGAAAGTACGATGGTTAAAAGACGGCGAGTTCAGCCATGAAGGATTTGAACGTCGCCATCAGATTCATTTTCAGGATGACGTCAGTCTGACAACCGGTGGCGCCAATAATGATTTTGGTGCTGATCCGGAGCAGCTCCTGGCGGCGGCCATGGCCAGCTGTCATATGCAGACATTTCTGGTGCTGGCATCGAAAAAACGACTGCAGGTTGCCAGTTATCAGGATGATGCTGAAGCCATTTTAGGGAAGCGTGAAGATGGTAAATTCTGGGTGGAGAAAATCATCCTGAATCCACAAGTCGAATTTTGTGGTGACAAAATTCCCGACCCTGAAACGATTAAAGCAATGCACGAAAAATCCCATGCTCATTGTTTTATTGCCAATTCGGTGGCAGCCGAAATGAGTGTTGAAGTACGCTTCTGAGCCAGCATGGTTGTTAAGTCAGTGTAAGTTGTTACATCTGGCTTAACGGGCCTCATCTGAAAGTGTGGGTTTTGTAACCGTTAATCCTCTCACCAGTATCAGGTTCTCGTATAGTGACTGCCTTGTTGTGACAATAGCGCACAGCTTCATTCAGCCAAAGGGCACACTATGTTTCTGCAACGACTGGTTTTTGTTTCTTCTGCGTTACTGGCAGCGTCGCTGGCAACCGCTTCCAAATCTGAAGGCATCCATAAGTTCTGGATCGATAAAACCTACGAAAATACCAGTAAGGTTAAGAATTATCGTGCCCTGGTTGAACAGAACCATCCGGATGGTGTGATTACAACCGCGGTTCAGTTTCGCCAGCCAGCCGATTTTTACATGCAGGTTGAACAGCCGCTGGATTTTAAGGGTGTGACCTTCAGTTATCAGAATGGTCAGCTGCAATATTATTCGCCCCAGAGCAACCAGGCGTTATTAGTGAAAGGTTTAGCTGGCCCTTCCGCCGACAGTGCGAAAGTCCAGGCTGAGGATATGTACTGGGCCAACCATGAATATTATCAGCGCACTTTTACGCCATCGATCGAAGTTGCCAGTCGTATTTCTGTGGGAGTGGATCTAAATGCCGAAGATAATGAGCGCGAGATCCAGAAAAGCCAGCTATTTATTGATTACGATTATTCGTTGTTAATGAAAGGCGATTTTTATTTTCGCGATGGTTCGGTGTTATCCATGGAAAATAAAAAAATCGATTTTAATCTGAATGATTTTTCTCTGCCGGATGCGCAGTTACCCGCGACAACACAATTGCGCTCCTGGAATCTCTCAACTCATGCTTTGAATGCCGATCAGTTTAAGAAATCGGCCGTATTTACACCTGCCTGGCCTAAGGTTGAATCCGAGCGCTGGAAGCTTGCAGAACCAGGCTACTTTTTCAGTGATCAGGGTAAAGATGGTGCTGCGGTTTATTATAAAAATTCTCACTATTTTCTGTTGATGACGGCTGAGCAAGCATCACCAATGGCAGCAACACCGGCTGGAGCCAGAGTAAAACTTGATAACAACCTGGATGGCCAGTTATTGCAGGCGCCATCGATCAGCAGTGTAGAACTGCAGCGCGATGGTATTCACTACCAGTTGCTGTCGAACATCCATCTGGAAGATTTATTGCTGTTGGCGCGGCAGTTGAGTAACTGACAGCAGCGGGGTTCTTAACTATTATTAACGGATATGTTTAATGGATTTCAGAGAACCCCATGGTTTCCCCTCTGCCAAATATTATTGGTCTCTCCGGTGTTGGCCCATACGAAAATAAACGCGCAATAAAACTTGGCCGTGCGTTTGAATGGCCGATGATTTTTATTGCCATGTGGATCGTGTTCGAGTGGTACCTCGAATCCAAGGCGGAAAAAAGTATTGCTGTTACGGCTTTCACTGACTGGTTTATCTGGGCTTTCTTTCTGCTGGAAACCCTGGTTCTGACTCTGGCCGTTGATCACAAAAAACGTTATCTGATTAATAACTGGGCCAATCTGGTTATTGTCGCCGCCGGGCTTCCCGTATTGTGGGAGACCTTACCCCATGCCGGTGGTTTGCGGGTATTACGACTGCTTGCCATCTTTATTGTACTGATGAATATGTCCGGTACTTTCCGGAAAATTATGGGGCGAAATCATTTGGGCCCCACCCTGATGGTCAGTTTTATTATTATCGTGATTGCCGGAACATTAATGGCCGTGATCGACCCGAATGTCGAAACTCCGTTTGATGGCATCTGGTGGGCCTGGGTTACGGTTACGACTGTGGGTTACGGTGATATTGTTCCCGGCAGTACCGCCGGGCGCTTATTCGGATCAGTTCTGATACTGATGGGGATTGGTTTATTTGCGATGTTAACCGCAAGTTTTTCTTCGTTTTTTATGCAGCAGGACGAAGAAGAACTGATTAACAAAGAGAAGTCCAATACCGATCGGTTGAGTGAAATGGCGGATCGTATTGAAGCGTTGGAAGGCAAACTGGATCGCTTAATTGCGTATTCGGAAGAGGTAGAAAAGCGCAGGGCAGAAAATGCCAGCCAAACCTCTGGCAACAGCCGCGAAACCGGCGTTGATTAACGCGTCGGCTAAGCGGCGACGGCTCATTGTATAAGAGCGAGGTCGGTTACTGGATTAAGCCGTTTGCTCCAGTTTTTCAGCGCATTTGATGCAAAGCTCAGCGTAAGGCACTGCCGCCAGACGTAACTCATCAATGTCATCACCACAGCCCTGACACTCACCATATTCATCCTGTTCCAGACGATGAAGCGCTTTATTAATCAGATCAATTTCATGACGTGACTCTTCACCAATGGCGGTGAGCACATCGTCGTTTTCACGCTCAACGGCCTGTTCTGCAAAGTCAGCTGACAGCGGTTGGTCACGATGGCTGGCATCACGCTCCACTTTGTCAGCGCGTTTTTCCAATAACGCTTTACGTTCTGTTAACTCGTTTTTAATCGCATCTAAATTCATATTGTTATCCCTGCGTTTTGACTCTCTCTACGAGCTTAGAGGAGCTCTATTGATCAGCTATTGACCTGTATCAGTGAGTCACCGGATTAATCACCTAGGCTGTAAACTGCGATGATTTTTCTGATCTTAGAGGTTCGAACAAGAGCTGCTTAAACAGAGGCCCATGAATGCCCAGGCTGCTTTGTAAACGTCGCAGTAAGTATTGCTGTCACGGGAGAATATGATGTCTCAGCCATTGTTGATGACCGACCCTTATCGGGCTCTGGGAGAACACCAGCCATTTATGGAGCGCCTGGAGCATATGTATCGGGTGCTGCGTGAGCAGTACGAAGGGGTGCATCGCTTTGCGCTGGCGCTGTTTGATGAAGAAGAGCAAACCGTTTCTTCGTTTATGTACGAAAGTGACGAAGCAACACCATTGTTGGGTTATAGCCTGCCACTGGAACAGGCGCCGTCACTGGCATCGTTGGCCGACAGCAACAGTGTGCGGGTGGTTTCTGATATGCGGGTTTTTCGTCAGGAACAGAATCTTTCGGATCATTCCCAGGCGTTGTTATCGGCGGGCTTACGTTCCAGTTTTACCATGCCATTACGGCACGGCGGACAGCTGCTGGGCTTCCTGTTTCTGAATTCTAAGAAGGCGGATTATTTCCGGCCGGAAATGGTGGCCTACTGCAATCTCTGGGCACACCTGATAGAGCAGTTGCTGGTGCAGGAACGTCAGGGAGTGGCACAAATTCAGGCGTTAATTCGTTTTGCCACGGATATCTCCGGACGGCGCTCAACAGAAACCCACAGCCATGTACGGCGTATGGCGCTGTTGGCACGACTGATTGCCCGCGGTTTGCAAACCAGCCATCGGCTGAGCGACGACTTTATTGAATACATCACCCTGTTTGCGCCGATGCATGATATTGGCAAGGTGGCGATATCGGATGCGATTTTGCACAAGCCGGAAAAGCTGTCTGCAGAAGAGTTTGAGGAGATGCGCCAACACATCACCATCGGTCGTGACATTGTTGATGGAGCGTTGCAGGCGTTTGCGCTGGGAGACATGGAGCATTCTGAGATGTTGCGCAATATTGTCATGTACCATCACGAAAAAATGAATGGCAGTGGTTATCTGGGCTGCGAAGGTGAGCAGGAGATTCCATTGGAGGCGCGGATAGTTGCCGTGGCTGATATTCTGGATGCCTTGCTGAATCAGCGCAGTTATAAACCGGCATGGTCGATGAAGCGTAGCCTGGAGGAATTGCAGCAAATGGCTGACAGTCAGTTAGACAAAGATTGCGTTGCGGTGATTGTCGAAAATCAGGAAAAGATTATTGAGATTCAGCGGCGTTACCCATAACGCCGCTCAGTTTGCTGGTCGCTACTGGTGTGGCAGCAGGTCCAGCGCCAGTTTGACAAAGTCCTGTGATGTCAGGATCCCCTGTAAAATTCCGTCTTCATCCACCACCAACAAACAACCTTGTTTCATTGAGTGCAACGACTCTCCGGCTTCACGCAGATCGGTTTCCGGGTGGACGGTGGTCAGGGTGGTTTTCATACAGTCTGACAGCTGGGTCTGGGTCAGATACTGCGCCAGCTGGTGGGCGCCAAATTTATCGGTAATGCGAAACGCTTCGGCCAGAAACTCTTTCTGGGTAATTAACCCAAGTAACTTCTGATCGTCATCGGTCACCGGAATGTGGCGGATTTGGCGGCTGGCCATCATGGCTTCAACGTCTTTCAGATTGGACGTTGGTTTCAGCGTGATCAGATTGCGAATCATGATATCACTGACCTGTTTCATATCAGCTCCGTACTGCAGTAAATGTTGTGCCTTTCAGTAAAGCAGGAATTTGCCCCGGTGCTATGCTGAACACATCGATTTTGCTGAAAACAGGCGGCCTTTTTATGAACATTACCAATAATATTCACAACTATTATGAGCAGCTGGTAGCCGAAGAGGTATTGCGGCGCTTACCGGAAGAGGGCGACCACGGCTATCTGGCTGATGTTGCCTGCGTTGCGTTAAATCATTTACCGCCACGTTATATTCGCCACGAAGTGGATATGGCGTTTTATATGTCGCCCAATGAACTGCACGATATCAGCGAGCGGGTGAAAGAAGCGGTGGCCGAGGCGATTGAGTTTATTGCCGCTCATCGCCGCGACGATACTGAATAACCCATGGCAATCTTTACAAAACGTAAAGACGAGATTCTGAACTTGATTGTTAAGGCGGGAATCCAAGACACTGTGGCCAACGTTTTGGGGGAACTATGAATATTCTGCTGGTTGATGATGATCTGGAATTGTGCGAACTGTTAAAGCGCTATCTGGAGCGCGAGTTATTTAAAGTAACTCTGGTGCACGATGCCCGTAATGGCCTGGAAGAGGCTTTAACCGGTAAATATCAGGCCGTTATTCTGGATGTTATGTTACCCGGCGGCAACGGTGTCGAAATTCTGCGATCGATTCGTCAGCGCAGTGATTTACCGGTATTGATGCTGACCGCCAAAGGCGACGAGATGGACCGTATTGAAGGTCTGGAAATCGGTGCCGATGACTACATGCCTAAACCGGCAAACCCACGCGAATTAGCAGCCCGCTTGCGTTCAGTATTACGCCGCAACCGTACCGCCGATGTGGCCGACACCAATATCGAATTAGATGAACTGATGATCAACCTCGATCAGCATCAGGTCAGCCGCGAAGGCAATGTACTCGACCTGACTGCCACCGAATTTAATATCCTGTGTGTACTCGCTCGTGAAGCCGGAAAAGTGGTGGAAAAAAACCGCTTAGCAGAGCAGTCGATGCAGCGTTCGTTAACGCTCTACGATCGCAGCCTGGATATGCATCTGAGTAATTTACGCAAAAAACTTGGCCCTAACCGTAATGGTGACCAGCGTATTAAAACCGTGCGCGGTATTGGTTATATTTATTCCCCTGAGCAGGGCGAAGATGCAGCCTGATTTTTCACTTTCCTAGAAAGAAGCCCTATTACTTTTTGACGCAGCAACAGGATGTTGCGGTAGAATCTCAGGCACAGGGATGTGCCTTGGATTCGGCAAGAAAAAAGTAATGGGGCTTTTTTCTGCCTGCCAGATATTCAGTTTTTGGGAAAATTATATGCGCGGTATTTTTGTAAAAATATTTCTCGCTTTTCTATTAACCAGCGTCGTCGCGACTCTGGTAACTCTGGTTCTGGCCGCCTATTACCGCGAATGGTCAAACGAATCGATCAACCTGATTGCCCCGACCGGTGGCTATATTTCTGCGGCTGAACTGACGCTGCAATACGGTGGCGAACCGTTATTAATCGAATGGCTGTTAACCTTCCAGCGCCATCCCAGTGTAAATGCGTACGTGTTCGACAGCACCGGTATCAGCCTGCTCGATAATGTGCCGGATCAGGTGCGTGAATATGCATTCTCGTCAGAATCTTACGAAGCCCGTGTTGACCCATTGGGCCGTTCTGAAATTATCGTAAAAGCCCCTATTGAAAGTTACGACGGGCGTTTTTATTTACTGGTGGTGGAGTTTGTTCATCCGCTGGCAGTATTTAATTTACCTACGTACCTGGCCTGGGGTTTTGGTGCCTCGCTGGCATTGTTTGCGGTGTTGGGTTTTTTATTGTCCGGTTATCTGACTCAACCGTTACGCCATATGCAACGCAGCGTAAAAGCGATGGCGAAGGGTGACTGGTCTGTGCGAATTCCGCGAAATCTGCGTCTTCGCCAGGATGAGATTGGTGACCTGAGCCGCGAATTTAATCAGATGGCGGGCAAATTAGAGCGTTCAATTCAGGATCAGCGTCAGCTGGTACGAGATGTTTCTCACGAACTGCGCTCGCCGCTGGCTCGCTCGCGGGTGGCACTGGAACTGGCGCGGCTGGATGCGGTGCCGGAGCAGGAAGAATTTCTCGATCGTATTGAACTGGAAACTCAGCGCCTGGATGAATTAATTGGCGATCTGCTGGGTATGGCGCGGCTGGAAATTGAACAGGACCAGAAACACTGGCAGGCGATTAACTGCGAACAGCAACTGCGCCATATTGTTGAAGATGCCCGTTTTGAGCGGCCGGACGGCTCGCTGCAGATTAGCTCCCGTGCGGCACGGTCGCTGGTATTGGCTGATCCACGCCTATTGGCGGCGGCATTCGAGAATATTATCCGCAATGCCTTGTTACATACTCACCCGGGAACGTCGGTGGACATTCTGCTGGCCGATGAAGACGACTGGCTGCTGCTGAATATCCGCGACCATGGCCCCGGTGTTCCGGAGGATAAACTGGACGACCTGTTACGGCCGTTTGTTCGTAATGAAGATGCCCGTCAACGCAGTGAGGCGTCTCTGGGCCAGGGGCATCGTGGCTTTGGCCTTGGTTTGGCCATTGCCGATAAGGTGGTGCGTGCCCATGGCGGTTCGCTGGAACTGAGTAATCATGTTGATGGTGGCCTGCAGGCAGATATTCGTTTGCCTTTGGTTGAGGAGCAAGCCTGAGGCTTGCTCAGTGTCAGGTAATTTGCTGGCTTTTTTGCTATGATGCCGGCCAATTTTTCACTCGTTAGTTTCTGGAATCCCATGTCTGAGTTAAAAAACGATCGCTTTCTGAAGGCGCTGATGCGCCAGCCGGTTGACCGTACCCCGATCTGGATGATGCGTCAGGCGGGCCGTTATCTGCCTGAATACAAGGCGACCCGTGCCCAGGCCGGTGACTTTATGTCGCTGTGTAAGAACCACGAACTGGCCTGTGAAGTAACCATTCAGCCGCTGGAACGCTTCCCGCTGGATGCTGCGATTCTGTTCTCCGATATTCTGACCATCCCGGATGCGATGGGTTTGGGTCTGTATTTTGAAACCGGTGAAGGCCCGCGTTTTAAAAAGATCATCCGTACTGAAGCAGACGTAAACAGCCTGAATGTGGTGAACACCAAAGCCGATCTGGATTATGTGTTAAAAGCCGTCAGCACCATTCGCACTGAGCTTAATGGTCGTGTACCGCTGATTGGTTTCTCCGGTAGCCCGTGGACGCTGGCGACTTATATGGTTGAAGGTGGTTCATCAAAAGACTTCCGTCACGTAAAGGCCATGATGTACGACACGCCGGAAGTGATGCACCAGTTGCTGGATACTCTGGCGAAATCGGTGATTGATTATCTGAATGCTCAGATCGAAGCGGGTGCCCAGGCGGTACAGATCTTCGATACCTGGGGCGGTAGCCTTAGCGATGTGTGTTACCGCGAGTTCTCGCTGAAATACATGCAGCAAATCGTTGCTGGCCTGAAGCGTGAGCACGAAGGCAATAAAATCCCCGTTATCCTGTTCACCAAAGGTGGTGGTCAGTGGTTAGAAGCCATGGCCGATACCGGTGCTGATGCGCTGGGTCTGGATTGGACCACCGATATAGGTAACGCCCGTGGTCGTGTTGGTGATCGTGTAGCGCTGCAGGGCAATATGGATCCATCGGTACTGTACGCTTCGCCGAAAACCATTCGTGCGGAAGTTAAGCGAATTCTCGAAAGCTACGGTAACGGTTCCGGCCAGGTATTTAATCTGGGTCATGGTATTCACCAGTTTGTGGATCCGGAGCATGCCAAAGCGTTTGTTGAAGCTGTGGTTGAACTCAGCCCTGAATACCATCAGTAACCGCACGGATATGGCTTAAGTAATTGAAAAAACGGTGTCTTTCAGACGCCGTTTTTTTTCGCCCGATTGTTACTTTGTCTGATAATTCTTTACTCTGATGACCGGCAGCCATATAGGGCTTGTGCAAGGATCGTGCTATCTTTCTTATAGCACCCCGATCTTTCATTTAACCTGACTATTCGGACGACCGATCTCCAGGAATGAGGCGCTTCTTTTTATGACATTGCTTTGGATTCCTCTGCTTCCGCTGTTTGGAACCCTGGTTCCCCTTTTGGCTGACCGTTTTGGTCGGCGGGTAACCTTAGCCACCACGGCCTTTGTTCCGGCTATGGCGCTGGTGTGTTTATTTGCACTGATGCCACAGGTGTTGAACGGTGAAGTAATTCACTGGCAAACCAGCTGGATACCTAATGCCGGATTATCACTGGCATTCCATCTCGATGGCCTCGGGATGCTGTTCTGTTTACTGATTCTCGGCATCGGCCTACTGGTTTTACTGTACGCCCGTTATTACATTTCTGACGAAGATCATATGGGGCGTTTTTACGCCTTTCTGCTGTTATTCATGAGTGCCATGCTGGGTGTGGTGTTATCCGATAACCTGCTGCAGTTATGGGCTTATTGGGAACTCACCAGTATCAGCTCGTTCCTGCTGATCAGTTTCTGGTCGGATAAAACCGAAGCACGTAAAGGCGCTCGTATGGCGCTGACCATTACCGGCGCTGGTGGTCTGGCATTGTTAGCCGCCTTTATTGTAATTGGCGAAACCGTTGGCAGTTACAGCCTGACCGACGTTTTAAACAGCGGCGATCTATTACGCGAGAGCGCGGCTTACCCGTTAATTATTGTGCTGTTCCTGTTGGGCGCCTTCACCAAGTCTGCGCAGTTCCCGTTCCACTTCTGGTTGCCACACGCAATGGCAGCACCAACTCCGGTATCGTCTTATCTGCACTCGGCGACCATGGTAAAAGCCGGTGTATTTCTGCTGGCGCGTTTTTATCCGGTATTGTCCGGTACTGAATTGTGGTTTGGTGTGGTATCGCTGGTGGGTCTGGCGACGCTGTTGGTCGGCGCTTACACCGCGTTATTCAAACACGATTTAAAAGGCCTGTTAGCGTATTCCACGATCAGTCATCTGGGTCTGATTACCTTGCTGTTTGGCCTCGATACACCGTTGGCGGCCATTGCCGCAGTTTTCCATATTATTAACCACGCGGTATTTAAAGCATCGCTGTTTATGGCGGCGGGTATCATTGATCACGAAGCCGGTTCTCGTGATATGCGCCAGCTGAACGGACTGTGGAAATACATGCCGATTACTGCGTCTCTGGCGATGGTTGCGGCGGCATCGATGGCCGGTGTGCCGTTGTTAAATGGTTTCTTATCGAAAGAAATGCTGTTTGCCGAAACATTGTCGCAGCATACGCTGGGTTCTCTGTCGTGGATTATTCCGGTGTTAGCGACTCTGGGTGGTGCGTTGGCGGTCGCCTACTCGCTGCGCTTTATTCATGATGTGTTCTTTAATGGTGAACCGATTAATCTGCCAAAAACGCCACATGAGCCTCCGCGTTATATGCGTGTGCCGGTGGAAATTCTGGTGGTGATCTGTTTGCTGGTGGGCATCGTGCCGAATATTACCGTTGGTGCCTTGTTAAATGCCGCTGCCGGGGCAACGCTTCAGGGGCCTCTGCCTGAATTCAGCCTGGCAATCTGGCACGGCTTTAATATGCCGTTGCTGATGAGCTTACTGGCTGTAGTCGGTGGTAGCTTGTTGTATATCAATCGTCGTCATCTGTTTAATTTCCAGGGACAGTTTAACGAGATTGACGCCAAGGTTGAGTTCGAAAGATACATTCAATATCTGGTGGCTAAAGCCACTCAGCTGCAGGAGGCGTTTGATAACGGCAAGTTGCAGCGTTACATCACTTATCTGGTGGTGATTTCTCTGGCGGTTGCCGGTTGGCCGTTACTCGAGTTGGCCGAAGCGCATGGCAGCCGACGTGAACAACCGATGGAATGGCCGATGCTGGTGGCGACGATTATTGTGATTGTTGGCACGCTGGCGACCATGATCTTCAGCCATTTACGACTGCTATCGCTGGTGATGATTTCGATCGTTGGTTTAGTCGTTGCGGTCGCTTTTGCGTATTTCTCGGCACCGGATCTGGCGCTGACGCAGCTGTCTGTGGAAGTGGCCACCATTGTGTTATTCCTGCTGGCATTATTCTTCCTGCCACAGAAAACACCGCTCCAGGAAAGCTCAATTCAGCGTATTGTGCGTGACCTGGGCATCGCGTCGGCCATTGGTGCGGTTATTGGTACCTTGTGTTACGCCATGCTGACACGTCCGCTGGATACTATTTCTGACTACTTTGTGGATAACAGCAAAACTGGCGGTGGTGGCACCAACGTGGTGAACGTGATTCTGGTTGATTTCCGTGGTTTCGATACCCTGGGTGAAATTACCGTGCTGGCGATTGCTGCGCTGGGTATTTTCAAGTTGTTGGCGGGTATGCGCTTATTTGTTCCGACTGCGGATCAGGACGGTGTTGCCTGGTCGAAAGATAAACACCCAATGATGCTGGCGCTGGTTTCCCAGAGTTTATTACCGCTGGCGTTATTAATTTCTGCTTATATTTTCCTGCGTGGTCACAACCTGCCAGGTGGTGGTTTTATTGCGGGTTTAATTACGGCGATTGCCCTGATTCAGCAATATATCGCTCACGGTGTGTCTTGGATGAAAGAACGTATGGATTTCCCATACCACTATATGATCGCCATTGGTTTATCGCTGGCGATTTTGTCGGGCCTCGGCAGCTGGTTGTATGACCGTCCGTTCCTGACAACCTGGTTCGATTATTTCTACTGGCCAGTGGTGGGTAAATTTGAGTTGGCCAGCGCCATGGTGTTTGACCTGGGTGTGTATTTCACCGTGATTGGCGCCACCATGCTGATTCTTGCCAACCTGGGTAAATTAACCACCACAGAACGTCCGACCGCGGGAGGTAAATAACGTGGAAACTTTATATGCCGTGTGTGTCGGAGCGATCACTACCGGGGGAATTTTCCTGGTATTGCGTGGTTATACCTTCGCTGTTGTTTTGGGTTTAACGCTGCTGTCTTATGCGGTGAATTTATTTTTATTCGCCAGTGGCCGCCTGGTTATTAATGGCGCTGCCATTTTGGGTGAAAGTGAGCAGTATGCTGACCCGTTACCCCAGGCTCTGGTGTTAACGGCAATTGTGATCGGTTTTGCTATGACAGCATTTGCGTTAATTCTGGCGTTACGTGCACGCTCCGATTTAGGTAATGATCAGGTGGATGGCAAAACAGAAATCCACGATGATCTGCCACAAAAAGCTCGTCGTCAGGGAGGTGAAGATAAATGAGCCTGATGGATCATCTGATTTTCTTCCCGGTATTACTGCCTCTGGTTGCCGGCGTATTATTACTGCTGCCGCCATTGCATGAAGATTTACCGCGTCAGCGAGTCATGGCATTCGCTGTTAATGCGACGCTGGTGCTGGTTGCTCTGGTGTTACTCGGCAACAGCCTTAAACACGGCACCCAGGTTTATATGATGGGTGACTGGCAGGCACCGTTTGGTATTGCCCTGGTAAACGATACGCTGGCGTCGGTGATGCTGGTGTTAACTTCCGTTCTGGCGATGGCTGCCCATTTATACGCCTGTGCCGGTGAAGATGAAAAAGGCCCGTTTTTCCAGCCGCTGTTTATGTTTCAGGTCGTTGGTATTAACGGTGCATTTTTAACCGGTGATATTTTTAACCTGTTTGTTTTCTTCGAAATTTTATTAATCGCATCTTATTCGTTGCTGATTCACGGTGGTGGTAAACAACGCACTCAGGCAGCGGTGCATTATGTGTTATTAAACCTGGCGGGTTCCGCGATGTTCCTGTTTGGTCTGGGGATGATTTACGCGTCGTTCGGTACGCTGAACATGGCTGACATGGCGTATAAAGTAGCCCATCTGAATGAAGAAAATATCGAGCTGGCCAAGTCCGGTGGCTTGTTATTGTTAGTCGTGTTTGGTTTAAAAGCGGCATTGTTGCCGATGCACTTCTGGCTGCCCCGCACTTATGCATACACCTCAACCCCTGTGGCGGCGCTGTTCGCCATTATGACCAAGGTGGGTATCTACAGCATCTGGCGTGTCCACACCGCGATCTTTGGTGATCATGCCGGTGAACTGGCAGGGCTGGCAATTGGCTGGTTATGGCCGCTGGCTCTGATGACTCTGGTTGCCGGAATTATTGCTGTAATGGCAAGTCAGACATTAAAAATGCTGGCGGCGAATCTGGTGATTGTTTCCGCTGGTACTTTATTAATTACCCTGGCGTTAAATACACCGGAAGCCACCGCAGCAGGTTTGTATTATTTAATTCACAGTACTCTGTTGTCGGCGGCGTTATTTTTAATTGCCGGATTAATTCAGGAGCAACGTGCCCAGGCGCAGGACCGGTTTGTTAAAGGTCGTCCGGTATCGCAGCCACTCTTGATTGGCGCTTTCTTCTTTATTGCCGCGTTGGGTTTAATTGGTATGCCGCCTTTTTCTGGTTTTGTTGGCAAGATCCTGATTCTGCAGGCATCGTCAGATGTGCTGGAGGCTTCCTGGATCTGGGCGCCATTATTAATGTCAGGCCTGACCGCGATGGTGATGTTAACCCGAGCGGGCAGCACCTTGTTCTGGCGCGCTGCTGGTCAGCCTGCACAGGAAACCAAAGCGCATAAGCTACAGGTGACTGCTGTGGTGATTTTGCTGTTATGTTCACCTCTGATGGTGATTTTTGGTGGGCCACTATCTGATTTAACCATTACTGCAGCACAACAACTGCATAAAGTTCCTATGCCGGTGATCGCCACCGGAGGGTTACCGGTAGTGGAGGTATTGCCATGATTGCGCGCCTTCTTCCTATGCCGATGCACAGCAGTTTATTGCTGGTTGTGTGGTTGTTATTAAATGGTTTCTCTGCGGGACAGTTATTACTGGGTACTATTCTGGCGATTGGTATTCCGTTGCTGACATCGCCGTTTGCGGACCGTCAGAGCAAAGTTGAAAAACCTTTTGCTATGGCTGTTTATGTATTGCGTCTGCTGTGGGATATCTTTGTTTCTAATCTGGAAGTTGCGCGTCGTGTATTGCGCAGTAACCGCAAGTTAAACCCAGGATTTATTGCTTACCCTCTGGAGTTAACCGGCGACTTCCCGTTAACCGTACTGGCCAGCACTATTTCGTTAACGCCAGGTACTGTGAGTGTCGACTTTTCTGAAGATAAGCAGTGGCTGTATATCCATGCATTACATATCGATAGCGAGCAGGAAATTATTGATTCTATTCGTGAGCGTTACGAACAGCCGCTGAAGGAGATTTTCTCATGAGCAGTGCAGACGTACTCAGTTACGCCATCCTCGGTACCGGGCTGTTAGTTCTGGTGTCGTTGCTTTTAAATGTTTGGCGTATTTTATTAGGGCCGGAAATTACCGACCGTATTCTGGCATTAGATACTTTATATATTAACAGCATCGCGCTGATTATTTTGCTGGGTTTATACAATGGCTCAGCACTGTATTTTGAAGGGGCGTTGTTAATTGCCATGCTGGGCTTTGTCAGCACTGCTGCGCTAAGTAAATACCTGCTGCGTGGGGATATTATTGAGTGATGGAAAATTCAGATCTGTTTAATTATCTGGTTGCCGGCTGGCTGATTATGGGTGGCTTTTTTGTATTTGTTGGCTCATTAGGGTTAGCTAAGTTGCCAGACTTTTTTACCCGCCTGCATGCGCCTACTAAAGCCACAACGCTTGGTATTGGTTCTGTACTGGTGGCTTCTATGTTGGTGACCAGTGTGCGGGAAGGTGGCTTCAGTGTTTATGAGTTGGTGATCAGCTTATTCCTGTTTATTACTGCACCGGTTTCTGCACATATGATGGCTAAAGCAGCATTACACAAAAAGATAGGGATGCTGGAGCGTACGAAAAATCGTGAAATGACCCCTCGGATTGCCGCGCAGCAGACACCGAAAGAAGAACCTAAGCCGGAAGATTCTCCCGCCTGAAGTCTTCCTTGACCATATTGCATTCGAAAGCCCTGTTGGTGTTAATCAATAGGGCTTTTTTGTATACAAACCTGCAGACAACCAGTGACTGAAAAAATGATAAAAGAATATCCGGTTCAGCCGAAGCGGCTCAAAGACCTGAATGGTTTTGGTCCTCGCAGTGAAGAAATACTGGCAGAGGTTGGCATCCATTCTGTTGAGGAGTTTATGGCGATTGACCCGTATGAGTTGTACGCTGTACTTAAGCCGATGAAAGGCATGGGGCTGAATTCTATTTACGCCATCCTGGGTGCCAGAGAAAATATTTCCTGGATTGAGATTAAAAATACACGGAAAACAGAAATTCTGATGCGTCTGGATGATCTTGGCTTGGCTCCTAAATAGTTACGGCGAATTTTAGATACACAGGAAATGATTTTGATATCCAGCCAGATTACCTTAAGAGCGTTTAACCTCAGTGACGCTAAGCGTGTTGCTGAGTTAGCCGGCGATGCTGAAATAGCCCGCTGGACGGCCAATATTCCCCACCCTTATCACGAATCGGATGCACGGCAGTGGATTCAGCGCATGACGGCAGACGTTGAGCGTTTTCCATTTGCTGTTGAGTCCGACGGTGTTCTTGTGGGCTGTGTTTCTTTCTGGCCTTACCGGGATCAGTGTGTAGAAGTTGGCTATTGGATTGGACGAAATTACTGGGGAAACGGAATCGCCAGTAAAGCGCTGAGAATTATGCTGGCAGAAAAGCTGCCAGGAGATATCACCCATGTTGTCGCGAAAACAATGGCAGGTAATATCGGTTCGCAGTCAGTACTCATTAAATGTGGTTTCAGATTTGAATCCGAATGCGATGTAATTAAAAAAGGGGAGCACGTCCCCGGGCACTTCTACAGCAGGTTATGTGATAGCTGACCATCACTGCTCGGGCGAAAACCACGGGCGCATACTCGCCAGAGTAGTTAAAGGCTGTTTCAGTAATTGATGTGAGTTGCGTTGACAAGCTATAAAGCCATTGTCAGCAGACTAACTTTTCTCATACGAATTTCTTAAAAGGCTGATAAAAGCATTCTTGGCGGCTTATTGTGGTGATAGCTTGGAAACTAGTCCGTTTGGCCTAGTTTTGCCCGGCTATACGGACAGGAATCCACTGCCATGGAAAGCGCAATGAAGAAGTTTTGTTTTACCTTCGTCCTGCCACTGTTGTTATCCGTATTGCCATCAGTATCTGTTGCTGAAGTATTGATTGCTAAAGACCAGTATCTGTTTGTGCCTAAAAGTGAAGCGCGGCGTTTATTGCTCGAACCCGGAGCGATTCTGCTGCGGCTACCTGTTGCCAAAGATCAGGTTTATAAAAAGCGTACCCGCGTAGTGACTCTTGGTGGTGTTGAAGGTGAGGTGCGGGCTAAAGGTGTCGATAGCGTACATCATATGTCGGGATCGCTGGCGTATGTAAAACAGGAAATACAGATCAAAGGCACCAAATATCCTATTGGTACTATTTTCCCGGTCAAAGTCATCGAAGATGAAGACGAGACCCTTTATCGCGTTACCTATCCCAAAGCCAGTTACAGCGTTAAAGACGATGGCTTTGTTACTAAAGAGCGCGAAAAAGAACTATCCGCAGCAGAGTTCTCCACATCATTTAATTTAATTAACCCGGCAGAGGTATCACAGAGCCGATTTCCTTTCTGGCGGAAATCATCTTTTTCTCCGACAGAATGGGGATGTGGTGAATCAAAGACCGTAGAAAAAACCGTCGATGCCAATGCTGCTGCAAATGTCAGTGGAGAGGGCGGGTTCTTCAGCTTCTTTCAGGCGAAAGCAGAAGCATCTGCCGGAGCAAGTACTTCAACCACCTATCGTAAAGTGCTGGAAGATGAAGCCTTTAAACATCGGGTCACTTACTGGAATCTTATGGCCGGTAATAAATCCGATAAATTGTTACTGCAGGTTGCTTTGGAGAAAGTCAGCGTCTGTGATAGCAGTAAAGGCGTGAATAATAGTTACATTATTCGTTTTGATAAAAAGCTGAACCGCGATGATATAAAAATAAATTCTGTTTGGGCGGGTGATAATCAGTTCTCCCGTGGTGGTGGATCTCCGGTGCGGATCGACAACCAGAACCATCTGAAAATGTTTGAAAACGCTCTGAAGGATTTTAAGTTAATTCACACCATTGATGGCTACGATGCCAATCGGGCTATCTTCGATTTTTCGGTGTGGTTTACCACAAATCTGAATTATGCAGGTAGAACCTGAACGTTAATTATTTAACCCAAAGGCGCATAGTATGTTTGGCATAAAATCCACCTTAATAACAGCTGGTATCGGTATTACCGCGGTCGCTGGCGTTGCATTTTTATGGAAGGCAGAAGAGCTGAAAGCGGCAAAGCTGGAAACTCAGCTGGAGATGATTCGTACGGAACTGGTGCAGTCCGAAAGTAATAATCTGTCGTTGAAAACTCAACTGACAAAACAAAATAAAGATATAGCGCGTTTGCAGACGCTGGCAGAAGTGAATCAGGAGAAAATTAATGAACTCGAAAATGATCGTGATGACGCCCGTGAAGAAACTGCAAAAGCGATTGATCAAATTAACCAGCTGCGGGCAAAAGAACTGGAGCTCGCACGTCAAAAACCATTTGCGCGCGGTAACCTTGCTCATAAGCGTTTGTCTGACAGCATGCAGCGGATTGCCGGAGCGCAAGATTGAGCGCATCCAGGTCGTCAGCATTCCGGCATTACCGCCGGTCATTAAGCTCGACCCACCATCACCTCCAACTTCAACCTTGCCACCGGTACTGGTAACCACGGCTGAAGATGTGGCGTACTACATTGAAGCCTGTGACGCCTTCACAGACGTCGATGATGACGACCCTGACGCCATGGCGGAGTTGCAGCAAGATTACCCTGGATTGTCACGCAGCTCCGCCTGCGACTGGGCAGTGTATGGCTTTACTGTGCAGGGCTGGCTCAACTTTGAAGCCTATATGGCAGAGTTAGCCAGCTACGTCGAACAGTTACGGGCGCATATTGATTATCAGAATCGTGTAATGGAAGAACGCCAGAAAATTGTGACCGAGCGTGATGAGGCACTGGTTGATATGCAATCCAGTCGTGAAACCAGCAGTATTGAATAAGCCTTTTTTGCTTTGACTGGACTATCTTTATATTCTGAGAGATGAATATAGCGGTGTGACCAACGGGCTTATGAAAGAGATTAAATCGTTACAACTCCAGCTGGAGCGCAAAGTACTGATTCTCAGCCATCGTATTCACGATATCTTTGCCTCGCTGGAGCATCTCAACACCATTACCGATATTCTGTTTACGATGACCCCCGAAGATCCACAGGCTGTTTCTGACTGGGTGCAGCAACGTGGCTTTCAAGCGGATGACCAGGGTTACGTCACCAGTGCACAGGAAGATGCTCTGACTTACCAATGGCCAGCCCGTTCTTTCCATTCTGAATCATTAGCGCGGCGTTATTATGCGCTGCGTAATATCGGCAGTGTTCTGAACGATATCAGCGCTAAGCTTGATGAGGTCACTTTTATTTATTATCAGGATCTGGAGCACAGTGCTTCACTGGCGTATCCATATCGTGATATCCGCAGCATGATTCCGGCTGATTTTAACTGGCTGGAGTATTTCAGTTATCTCAGCGTGAATGCTGACGTTAATCCACAACGGGAAATCCGCTGGTCACCACCAAATATCGATTATGGTGGCGAAGGTCTGATCTCGATTGCATCCATTCCGTATTATCAGGATGAACGTCTGATCGGCATCTGGAGCATTGATGTTCCTTTGCATGCTATTCACAAAAACTGCGTACTGGACACCATATTCCCTGAACAGGTTAATTTTATCGCCGATTACAATGGCAGGATTATTACTCACCCATCAGTTGAAACAGAAATCGATAAAGAGAAGGGCTCTTTTTGTCAGCTGACTCTGGAGCAACTTCAGGGAGGTTTTGACGAGTTGGATCTGGCCGAACTGATTGCACAACAAAAGGGTGTATTACATTTAACGGATGATCAAGGCAATCGTCAGATTTGTATTTATCAGACCGTGCCCGGCATTAACTGGATTATCTTCGCTACCTTGCCGGAAGATGTGGTGTTCGAAAACGTTCGGGCAAAAATTGCTAAAGCCTTTAATACGATTAATCATCAGCCTTTACCGGATGTGATTGATTTTGATGTTGGCGATGAAATGCGTTTGTTGGTCGACAGCTATAACGACATGGTTAAGGTGCTGGCGTTTAATCAGAAAAAACGTGAACAGGCGCAACAACAGGCTTTTGAAGCTCAGCGCGTGTTAAACGAAGAATTGGAAAAACAGGTGGCCGAACGAACCGAAGAGTTGCAGCGACTGAATAGCGAACTGGCTAAACAGGCACAAACGGATTCGTTAACCGGTATCTTAAACCGGCGCCACTTTATGTATCTTTCCGATGAGGTTCTGAAAATTCAGCGGCGTAATACCAAAGCTTCCAGTCTGCTGATGATGGACATCGATGACTTTAAAGCCATTAACGATGAATATGGCCATGATATTGGTGATGAAGTGATTGTCAGTCTGTCTGAATGTGTATCGTCCAGTCTGCGAGATAGTGATTTATTTGCCCGGTTTGGTGGTGAAGAATTCGTTATTCTTTTACCTGAAACCCGATTGCATGGTGCCCTGACGCTGGCAGAAAAAATCCGTAAGAGTATTGAACAATTACAAACAAGCAGTGGTGTGACATTCACACTCAGTATTGGTGTATCTGAGCTGTTTTCGGATGTTGAGGATGCCATCAGTCGCGCGGATAAAGCGCTGTATCTGGCGAAAAGCGAAGGGAAAAATCAGGTCGCTCCTTACGTTGGTTAACTACTGAAAAACCATTGAAAACCATCAATATAAAAAATCCCCATTTCAGAAATCTGAAATGGGGATTTTTATTGGAAGAATGAAATTGTAAGCCTGAATTAATCAGGCTTTATTGCCCTTAATTTTCTCCCTCATGGTTTGCATCATTACGTACAGTGCCGGAATCAGGAAGATACCAATCACAGTTGCAAACAACATCCCGGAGAGCACAACAAAGCCGATTGAGATACGGCTCATGGCACCTGCACCACTGGCAGCAATTAATGGCGCAACACCCAGAATAAAGGAGAAGGCGGTCATCATGACTGCGCGGAAACGTAAGCTGGCGGCTTCTTCAGCAGCTTCGAGAATCGATTTACCTTCTTCCCGTAATTGCTTGGCGAATTCGACAATCAGAATGGCAGATTTACTGGCCAGACCAATTAACATCACCAGGCCGACCTGAGCGTACAGGTTGTTATCCAGACCGTTAATTAAATACAGCGGAATTAACGCGCCCATAATGGCAACCACTACCGACAGAATAACCGATACCGGAATTGTCCAGCTTTCGTATTGCGCTACCAGGAACAGGTAAGCAAACAATAATGACAGTGAGAAAATAAGAACCACATAGCCGGCAGATTCACGCTCCTGTTGCGCGGTACCGGTCCACTCCAGCACATAGCCGGATGGCAGAACATCCGTGACCAGGCGTTCAACTTCCTGCATCACGTCACCACTACTGAAACCATCCGCCGGAGTAATGTTGATACCAGCATTACGGTAGGTGTTATAGCGGTCGAGTTTCTGTGGCCCTAACACCTGGCGGATATCGAGAATGGACCCGGCAGGTACCAGAGCACCACTGTTGGACTGAATATAAATACCACTGATGTCAGCGATAGCATCACGGTATTCACTTTCAGCCTGGAGCATAACGCGGTAATTGCGGCCGTACAGGGTGAAGTCGTTGACGTACGACGAGCCCAGCTGGCTTTGCAGGGTATTAAATACTGCGGCCGGTGAAACGTTGAGGGTCGCCGCTTTCTCACGATCCAGAATCACTTCCAGTTGCGGATTGTTGGCGTTGTAGAAGGTGAACGCCTGCTTAATTTTATCCGAGCTGTTCAGCGCCAGAATTAAACTGTTGGCCACCTGAGCCAAAGCCTGTGGTGTATCGTTTGCCTGATCCAGCAGGTTGGCTTCGAGACCGCCGGCATTACCTAAACCCGGAATCGGTGGCGGTGGGAAGCCAAAAGCGTTAGCTCCGGGTACCGCCTGCAGTTCTTTTGTCATTTGCTGGAAGGTAACGTACCAGGGTGTATCCGGACGCTCATCCCAGTCTTTTAATACCGGCAACATAAAGGCGTTATTGGAAGCTGCGCCGCCAATTAAACCAAAGCCACTAACAGTCATCGTGCGTTCAATTTCCGGAATTTCCAGCAGAGTTTCATCAATACCCGCAGCCAGTTCAGTTGTACGGTTAATCGATGCGCCCTGTGGTAAAGAAATATCGACAAAAAATGCGCCCTGATCTTCGTATGGAATAAAACCGGTTGGCGTATTTTTGAATAAGAATCCGGTTGCTCCACAAATAATCGCCAGTAACGACAGCGTCATAATGATGCGTTTATTCAGGAATACTGCACCACGCACGTATTTTTTCCGGGCACCATCGACACGACGATCAAACCAGGCAAAGAACCCCTTGGCTTCGGTTTCTGGTTTCAGCAACAAGGCACATAATGCCGGTGACAGGGTTAATGCGTTCAGAGAAGACAGTGCAACAGCAACGGAAATGGTAACTGCAAACTGAGTGTACAATTTGCCGGTTAAGCCCGGCATAAAAGCAACCGGAACGAATACCGCTAGCAGCACCAGAGTTGTGGCGATTACCGGACCAATAACTTCGCCCATTGATTTAGCGGTTGCCGTTGGTGCATCGAGATTATCTTCCTTCATATGGCGTTTGACGTTTTCCACCACCACAATTGCATCATCCACCACAATACCAATCGCCAGAATCAGAGCGAATAAAGAAATGGTGTTAATCGAGAAGCCTGCCGCCTGCAGTGCCACAAAGGTACCAATCAATGAAACCGGAATGGTTGCCGATGGAATTAACGTGGCGCGCCAGTCGCCCAGGAACAGGAAGGTGACGGCAATTACCAGAATAAAGGTCATCACCAGAGTATCGACAACTTCTGAAATTGATGCTCGGACAAAGCGGGTGGAGTCATAAAATACCTGGTATTTCATGCCTTCCGGAAAGTACTCGCTGAGGCGCTCCATCTCCGCGATCACTTCGTCAGCAACATCCAATGCGTTCGCGCCGGGGCTCTGATAAACCGCAAATGGCACACCTGGCTTGCCGTTTACACGCATATTAAAACCGTACGTTTGTGAACCCAGTTCTACGCGGGCGACGTCTTTTAAATAAATACGCGAGCCATCGCTGCTGGTTTTTACAATAACGTTTTCAAATTCTTTGGCGTCACTTAAGCGACCTTTGCTGGTAATGGTGAACTGGAACTGCTGATCACTGGCTACCGGTGGTGCGCCAATCTGTCCCAACGCTGCCTGGACAGACTGATTCTGAATAGCGGAGCTGATGTCGTTAGGTGTCAGATCCAGTGCCTGCAGGCGATCGGGATCCAGCCAGATACGCATACCGTATTCCATGCTGCCGAACTGAGCGGCACTACCAACACCGTTAATACGGGAGATAGCATCTTCCACATAAATCGACGAGTAATTACTCATAAACAGGTTATCGAGACTTTCATCCGGCGATGTCAGAGCAATCACCATCAACATTGAGCTGGACTGTTTCTGGGTCGTCACACCACGGCGAACAACGTCCTGTGGCAGGCTGGCTGTTGCCAGCGCGACCCGGTTTTGTACATTCACTGCAGCCTGATCCGGATCGGTACCAACTTTAAAGGTTACAGTCAGGGTATAGCTGCCATCGTTACCACTGGTGGAACTCATATACAGCATATCGTCGACGCCGTTCACCATGGACTCGATCGGCGTGGCGACCGTTTCTTCCACGGTTTGGGCATTGGCACCTGTGTAGGTGGCTTTAACCTGAACCTGAGGTGGGGTGATATCCGGATACTGAGTGACAGGCAAGCTGACCACTGCCAGCAAACCTGCAATCATGATGACAATGGATATCACCAGTGCAAATTTGGGGCGATTGATAAAAAAGCGTGAAAACATAAATTATTGCTCCACTGCTTCAACGGTCTGACCGTTTTTCACTTTCTGCAGACCCTGAGTAATAACACGTTCACCGGCTTTTAATCCGGAGATAACAATCCAGTCTGAGCCCATCTGTTCGCCCAGAGTCACACGACGTTGTTCAACCACCTGCTGATCGTTAACCACCAGTACCATAAAGCCATCGCGATCACGCTGAACCGCTGCCTGGGAAACTGTGATGACATCTGGTGCGTTTTTAGGCTCCAGTGTTACCCGGACAAATTCGCCTGGCAGCAGCAGTTGATTCGGGTTAGGGAACTTGGCGCGAATAGCAACCGAGTCGGTTTCTTTATTCACTTCGGGAGAAACAAAATCGAACTGTCCGGCGAACTCATATTTTTCACCATTCGACAGCAGCAGGTGAGGAATCATGTCGGCTTCCTCAAGCTCCGGAGATTCGCGGCGTGCTTCCAGCAGAATTTTATTGGATACCGAGATATCAACATAAACCGGATCGGTCTGGACAATGGTGGCCAGATTGCTGCTGTTGGCAGCGATCAGGTTGCCGGTATTAATACTGGCACGACCAATTTTGCCATCAATCGGGCTTTTAATATCTGTGTATCCCAGGTTGAGTTGCGCTTGTTGTAATTGAGCTTCGGCCTGTAAAACCTGAGATTTTGCCTGGTCACGTTGTGCTTCTGCACTTTCTAACTGAGCTTTAGAAGCGGCGCCACTTTTACGTAATTTCTGCTGACGACTTAATTCTGCACTGGCTTGTTTTAGCGAAGCTTTAGCACTTAATAGCGACGCTTTCGCTTGTTTAAGCTGAATTTCGTAGGTGACCTTTTCAATTGAGAACAGTGGTTCACCTTTTTTAACCCGGGTGCCTTCAACAAAATGACGTTGTTCAAGGATGCCACCCACGCGTGGAATAATATCGATACGCTGTACGGCACGAATACGCCCGGCAATTTCAATATCCGGCGTCGCCTTTTCTTTTTTGATGGTATTAACAATAACAGCAGGGCCTTCCGCAAAGCTGGAATAACTCAGCAGCAGCGCAACGGCCATAATCAAAGGTTTCATGCAAATCTCCAGTGCATAGGTGGGAACAGGTCTATGAAATCAGATTAGTTCAGGAATAGCGAATATGCTTGCGGAGCATAATAATTGGCCCAACCCGATCTGGTTAGGGCAGAAATGCAATTAAATGTATAAAAGCGGGAACTTATTGTTTTAAGTCAGTGTTGGTAAATCGGAGCGCTCAGATGCGCTCCAATGCCTGCTGCAGTTTTTCGACGGCAATAACTTCCATCCCCGGTATTGGTTGGCGTGGCATATTTCCTTTTGGCACTATGGCGCGTTTAAAACCATGTTTTGCGGCTTCTTTAATTCGTTCCTGACCTGAAGGAACCGGGCGAATTTCCCCGGACAGGCCAACCTCACCAAATACGATTAAATCCTGAGGTAACGGCTGATTACGGAACGACGACAGAGCGGCCAACAATAACGCCAGGTCGGCACCGGTCTCTGTGACTTTTACGCCACCCACCACATTAATATAAACATCCTGATCGCCCAGGTGGATGCCACCATGGCGATGCATCGCTGCCAGCAATAAATTTAACCGGTTCTGATCGGTACCCACGGCTACCCGTTTCGGGTGACCAAAATGGCTGTCGTCGACCAGTGCCTGAATTTCTACCAATAGCGGTCGGGTGCCTTCCCAGATCACCATGACGGCACTGCCAGCGGTGGGTTCTTCGCTGCGACTGAGGAAAATGGAAGAAGGGTTTTTGACCTCCTTTAAACCCTGATCGAGCATGGCAAAAACGCCAAGTTCATTAATCGCTCCAAAACGGTTTTTAATACCACGCAGAGTACGGAAACGACTGTCGCCGGAGCCTTCGAGCATGATTGAGCAGTCGATCATATGCTCCAGCACTTTTGGGCCGGCGATGGTTCCGTCTTTTGTCACGTGGCCGACCAGAAATAAAACCGTGTCAGTTTGTTTGGCGAAGCGGGTTAAATACGCCGCACTTTCACGAACCTGAGAAACGCTGCCGGGTGCCGACTCAACGCCATCAACGTGCATAACCTGAATCGAGTCAATCACCACAATTTTAGGTTTGTGCTGCTGCAGGGTTTGCACCAGGCGCTCAACATTGGTTTCGCTGAGCATGTTTAATTGGTCTGTTGGCAGTCCCAGACGCTGAGCACGACGAGCAACCTGCTGCAGACTTTCTTCACCGGTGACATACAATGCCGGCATTTGTGTCGCCAGATGACACATGGTTTGTAGCAACAATGTGGATTTACCGGCGCCAGGGTGGCCACCAATTAAAATCGCGGAACCCGGTACCAGACCACCACCAAGAACCCGGTCGAACTCCAGCATGCCGGAGCTGAAACGCGGTACTTCGTTCAGATCCACTTCGGCCAGGCGTTGTACGCCCTGGCTACCGGCGCTGCCCGCATAACCACCAACGGCAGCTTCACGAGCCTGAGCTTTGGTGCTGGCGACAACAAATTCCTGCAACGTATTCCAGGCGCCACAGCCGGTGCACTGGCCCTGCCATTTGGAGTGGTCGGTGCCACAGTCATTACATACGTATGCGGTTTTTTTCTTGGCCATGATGGTAAAACTGAACTGTAAGTGAGTGTTTTGTGAACGAATCGACCGTTTCGCGCTAAAAACGAAAACTAAAGGCGTCCACAGACAAGGCGTTTCATTGTAGGATTGATGTCCTGCAAGGTAGCTACCTTAACTCACTGTTCACGAATTATCATGATGAAAATTCTCCACCTGGATGACCACGTTCTGTTTACCGAAGGATTAAAGGCCATCCTGTCCAATCAATATGGCTATCAGGTCAGCTGCGCTAATACCATCGAACAGGCACTAACTGCGCTGGAGCAGCAGACAGACTTCGAGTTAATTCTGGTCGACCTCAGCATGCCGGGTCTGGATGGCATTGCATTTATTGATAGTTTGATTGAGCGCCAGATATTTATTCCTTTTGTGGTGCTGTCGGCTTCCGAGGATTTGTGGGCTATTCGTCATGCGATGGATAAAGGCTCTGCCGGTTTTATTCCGAAAACGTACAGCAGTGAAACCATCGTTGATATTATTCAGAACATCATGGCGGGTGACATTTATGTGCCGCAGGGAATTCAGGAAGGTTTAGCAAATCTGCCTGAGCAGGAACCGTGTGATGCGTTAGAAAAGCTGATGGTGCGTTACCGCATCAGTAAGCGTCAGATGGATGTACTGAAATACATGCAGCAGGGTTATTCAACCGAAGAAATTGCCCGGGTACTGAACCGTTCGGTAAATACCGTTAAATCGCATAGCAAAGCTTTATTTGCGGCATTTGAAGTGAATAATCGTCTGGAATGTGTGCGTTACGCTGAGCGGGTAGGATTACTGCAGTAACCTGTCTGACTTCAGTAAAAATATAAGCACTGCGTAAAAGCAGTGCTTATATTTATGCTAACGGGTGTTAGCGTTCTTCGATAGCCACAACAACTTGTGGCGCACCAACCAATAACGGGTTGCTTGAATTGCTGCCGTTACTGATATCTTTAACCATCTTAGTGCCGGCAAAGGTCCCATCAGTTACCCACAACTCATTACCATGAGTCGCGCTTGAAGCGGTAAAATATAATTTTCCGGATACCTGTTTAAACTGACTGATATTGGCAGCCTGGTCATTAATTTTAATGGTGTTATTGGCCGTGCCGTCGGTTACCCAAAGCTGCTCTCCTGCACGTTGTTCTCCTACCTGCATACCTCCCGGTGCGCCATCTTTAGCAACAAATATGGCCTTGTTACCCAGTGCTACCATATCGCGGATATCACTGTCGGCATTACCCGTGCGGATATCTTTGACCCGTGTGGTGCCGTTAAAGAAACCGGACGTAATCCATAGCTCTTCACCACCGTTATCAGCATCGACCGCAAACAATAATTTATCCCCGATTGCAGTCAGGTTGGTTGGCCTGGATACACCCTGGCCGAAGGTAGTGACGGCACGTCGTGCAAAATTATTTTTTGCATAGAACCCGGCAATGTCACCTCCGCCAAAGTTGTAGCTGTAAGCAACACCTGCGTTGTCAGATGCAAAAGAAACCAGCTCCAGTTCGTTGATACCAGAATCACTACCTAAACGCTGCACATTGTTGTTGGTGTCGATGCGCAGTGCAGCAAAGTTTGCGTTAACAGCACCATTGTTTCCGATAAAGAATAAGCTGTTGTCGTTAGCCACCATCTGGCGAATACTGGCCCCGATGTAAGGTGTTACAATGCCAGCAGGCAGACCGTCGCTTGGCATACGATTCGGGTTCACACGATGCAGTTGTGTTCCGGCAGTTGTACCGTCGGTCGACCAGAGTTCAGATTGTATGGTGCCTTCTGCGCCCGCGGCAAAATACACTTTATTATTAAACGCCACCATTTCACTGGGTACCCCTGGCTTTACACCGGTTGAACCATTGGTGACGCGTACGGTGCCGTCAGCAGTACCATCAGACACCCAAATTGCACGATCGGTATCGTCGCTGGCAACAAATATCAGTTTGCTGCCCAGCGCTGTTAACAAGGCCGGGTTCGCGTCACCGCTTGGATGGATGTCTTTCACCAGAGTTGTGCCCGCTGCTGTACCGTCGGTTTTCCACAGCTCTTTGCCATTAACATTATTGCTGGCGACAAAAAAGTGAACGTTACCCGCTTTAACGAAGTTGTGAGGATTACTGCTGCCAGCCTCATTCAGATCTTTAATCAGGCGAGTACCGGCTTCTGTTCCATCACTTGCCCATAATTCAGCTCCCTGGTTAATGTCACCAGTTGCGCTGAATAACAGGCCGGAAAATGCGGTGGCCGGAACTTCATTGGTTGGTGGGGGGTTATCGCCTGTCGATGGGTTCGTGTTGTCGCCAACCGATGGGTTGTTCGTTGTATCCGGGGATGAACTTCCGCCACCTCCACCACCACATGCTGCCAGTAAGGTTGAGGTTAACAGTAACGATGATAGCGTCAGTTTATTCTGCATAGTTTTAGCCTTGTTAATTAAATCTCTGTATTCCAAGCAGGTTTTTCGCCTTATGAATCATCAGTGGCCTGGAGATACACGGTGTAAACAGATCATTAAAGTGCTGCGTTGCAACGCTTTAATGATCTAGGAGTGATTTTTCAGGTGTTTTAGCATTAATATCAGGCTGGTGGTTGATTGGCCTGATTGTTAGTGAAGGTTGGAGTGCTGGAGTCAGACCCGGTACGAATATCTTTCAGCAGCATAGTGCCCTCGCTGGTACCGTCAGTTATCCATAGTTCCTGACCGACACTGCCGTTATTCGCAGAAAATAATATTTTATTCCCCAGGCGCATAAACTGCTGCATACTGTTGCCATCGGTAAGAGTAAGAATCTTCTGCGTACCGGCGTCAGTACCATCACTTACCCACAGAGAGTCTTCATCCCCTTGTATGCGCGCAACAAAAATCACTTTGTTACCCAGTGCTGTAATATTACGGATGCGCGATCCAGCAACACCGGCGTTGATATCTTTGACCACGGTTTCATCACCGGCAACCCCTTCCGACATCATCAGTTCGTTGCCTGCGGTAGCAGTGGTTGCCGCAAAAAACAGTTTATTACCCGCTGCCACTAAAAAGGTTGGCCGAGCGCCTGCGTCATCAAAGTTGGTCAGCTTGGATGCGCTGCCATTTTTATGAACCCAGATCTCGTTACCACTTCCGGCATTGGCGGTAAAAGCCGTTGCACGCCCTGAAGCAAAATCGACCTGAAGGTAGTCCGCTGGCATGCTGCCATGAAAGCCGCTGCGCAGATCGCCGCCACCGATTGCGGTACCGTTTTGCAATACGATATGAGGCTCGAGATTGCTCGGGTCGCTACGATTGGTGCGCGTGTTATTTTTAGCGGTTAAAAACAGCTGGCCGTTGCTGACCGCTAACTGTGACGGAATACTGCCTTCGTACTTATTAACAAGTGGAACCTTGCCTGATGAAAAACGCTTGGTAATTTTTGTGCCGGCTTCAGTACCATCCGACTCCCATAACTCACTACCCAGTGTTTCGTTGTCGAGAGCAGAAAAATACAGTTTGTTATTAAATGCTGTCAGTTCCTGAGGACCAGAGCCGCCGCTTCCTGGATAAATATCTTTTACTACATGGGTGCCAGCCTCAGTACCATCGGAAACCCATATTTCACTGCCATGGACTGGATCAATTGCTCGAAACATCAGTTTGCCATTCACGGAAGCTAATAACGCCGGATAGCCATCACCATTCGGATTGATATCTTTTAGCAGACGGGTGCCTGCATCGGTGCCATCTGTTACCCAGAGCTCACGACCGTTAACACCATCATCGGCGCTAAAAAACCATTGGTCGCCAACCTTGGTGAATTCAATCGGGCTGCTATCACCTGATGCATTAATATCTTTCACTGCGGTGGTACCTTCGGTGGTGCCATCGGTAATCCACAACTCTGCGCCGCTGTTTATGTCAGTGGTAGCGCTGAATAGTAGTTGTGGTTTCGCTGCGGTGGGAGGTGTTGTTGTGCTGCCACCACCGTTATTATTGTTGCCAGTGCCAGTATTGTTGTCACCGGAACTGCCGGAACCACCACAAGCGGTCGCCATCATTGCGGCAACCGCTACGGCCATCAGTTTTATTTTGGTCGACATAAACTATTCCTGAGTTTGAGTGAGTCGTTTACAGGCGTAGTTTATTGAAGGTGGTTAAGAAGAAATCACCCTGGAGGGTGATTTATGAGTTTCGGCCAGAGAGTGAGAAGCAGATCACATCAACAGATCACTTCAGCAATCGTTGAATCACCAGGCGCAGCTGAGCAGCACGAACAGGCTTATGCAGCACCACCAGGTCACTGTTTTTAGCCTGCTCAATCCGCTGTGGGTCGGTATCGCCTGTGATTAACAGTGCCGGAATGTCTTGTTCATAATGGTCTCGAAGCGTGGCAATGGCATCGATGCCGTTATTGTTCTCACGTAAGCGGAAGTCAGAAATAATCAGATCAGCCGGCTGCGTCTCGGTGGGTAACACGGCCTGTATCTGGCTGGCACTTTCGCCATCAATCACCTCTGCTCCCCAGCTGGAAAGCAACTCGATTAATGCTTCGCGAACCTGTTGATCGTCTTCAACCAACAGCACCCGTTTATCATTTAACAATTGTTGGTTCACTTTGACCGGCTTGGGAGTAGCGACCTGGCTTTGATCACCCAGTGGCAGAGTCAGGGTAAAACAGCTGCCTTTGCCTGGAGTCGACTGCAATTCAATATCCCAGTTCTGCAATACGCATAAACGGCGCACAATCGACAGACCCAGACCAAGACCTTTTTTCTGATCCCGCTCCGGATTATTCAGCTGGTGAAACTCCGTGAAAATAGCCTGTTGTTGATCGGCCGCAATGCCTATCCCACTGTCACGAATTTCGATCTGATAATGTTGGTCGACGACTTTTCCGTTTAACTCAACACTGCCTTTGTGGGTGTAGTTCACGGCGTTACTGAGAATGTTACTGATCACTCGGTGGAATAACACCGGGTCAGCGTGCAGGGTTGCTGCGGTTAAAGAGTGCTGGAATTGCAGGCCTTTATCTGAGCATAAAGCCCGATAATCGTTTGCCAGTTTATCCAATAGCAAACTGCTCGGCAGGTGTTGTGGGTGTGGCTCGATGCTGTTGGCGTCCAGTCGGGATACATCGAGCAAGCTGTCCAGCAATTGCGACATGGAATCAATGCTTGATTCCATTTTATCCGCAGTGATCTGAACATCACCCGTAGGCAATTTTTGTTTAATGACGTTAAAAAATAAACTGATCGCTTGCAGTGGTTGACGTAAATCGTGACTGGATGCTGCAAGAAATTTAGATTTGGCCACGGTTGCAGACTCTGCTTGCCGACGGGCTTCATCGACTTCCAATCGCAGGCGAATCGAGTCGATTAGTGTCTGATGTAAGCGCCAGCCATAACCGACGGCTGTGATCCAGAAAAATAATAAAAATGAAATTAACAGCAGGTTGTATTCCAGCTGGTACAGACGAATAAAGACGCCCCATAGTGGCAGTGTGGCAAAGATAAAATAGCCAGCCGGGTAGTACACCATCGCTGGTGCGGGGGTGATGGTCAGGGCAATGGTGATAATCAACAGCGCCGCAACATAAATCATATTTTGTTGTTCAGAGAAATGCTGTTCTTGCAGAAAGATAAAGGGTGCTAATGCCCAGGTAACTCCCCAGATAAGAGAAACCAGAAAGATGATTCCAGACCACTGTGAGCCCGAAAATATATTATGAAATTTATGATTCACACCGTAAAACGTCAGCGTACAGCTCAGTAATATAAACTGCAGTACAAACCAGCTGGCAATTGCGCTACTGCTGCTAAAAGAGCGATAAACCAGGAAAATCAGAAAACCCGTGAGCATTCCACCAATTAAATGCGGCAGTGCTTCACGCATAAACTGGCGATGGCGCTCATTATCAATTTCACGGGCAAGAGGATGATTTTTAAATGAATAGAGCATCATGCTTAACGGGTTCAGCTTCCTGTGGTGAGGGCGGCACTATAACAAGTGTATTTAAATCGGAATACTGTAACTCAGCTCCACACTGATAATACTCGGGCTGAGCTTATGCTCTTTTTTATGAAAGGATAAGGTAGTTGCAGCAACTCCCAGTTGCCAGCGATTAATTTTGCCACGGAAAAATAAGGCTGCGCCGGACGCAAAGCGACGTTCGTCAAAACGAACCTGTTCGCAGTTTTGTTTGATTGCCTGGCTGCTGCCGTTATCAAATAAATCGCTGCCAGCCTGGTAACAGGCAACGTTGCTTTTGTCTTCGGTAATATAAGCATTGCCACGTACCGCAGCGTATCCGAGTGCCAGACCAAAGCCCGCGCGAAAATAGCGTTTACTCTCTCCCCACTGGTAAAACAACGACGGTTCAGCTGCGATCATGGTGGTTGTGATGTAGCTGCCAAGATCGACGTCTTTATTTTTTCCGGAGCGGCGAATTCGTTGCTCTAAGGCATAGCTGTCGTCGTAGGTAAAACCGAGACTCCAGCCAAACCGGCTGTCGCCAAAGAAGCTCGGTGCCAGACTTAACGAGATACCCGGAGAAGGAACTCCGGTACTGGTCATATGCGCTTCCAGGTCGCCAGAGCTTTTGTCATGCACATTAATATTGGTGCCTTTTATCGCCAGAGATATGTCGATATGGGCGCCATCAAGAAACCCCTGAACCGGTTCAGCGCAGCCTGACGCTTTGGCAATTTCCACCACTTCCGCGCAGCTGAGTTCTTCAATCGGTTTATTCAGTTCCAGCGCCATGCTCACTGGGGCGAGAAGGCTTAATCCATATGCCATGTAGCGCATGACGTTCTCCCGTTTCAGGTGGTTTTTTACTGTTCAGGCTCTGATACACTGTCGAGCGTTTTGACAATGATATTTATTAAACATAATAAGGATAGCCTCCTATGAAAATTGAGACTCAGGCCATTCACGCGGGCTTCAGCGAAGATCCAACGACTCGCGCGGTTGCTGTGCCAATTTACCAGACCACGTCTTACAGTTTCCGTGACACACAACACGGTGCTGACTTGTTTGACCTGAAAGAGCCAGGCAACATTTACACCCGTATCATGAACCCGACCAACGATGTGCTGGAACAGCGTATCGCTCAGATGGAAGGTGGTATTGCGGCTCTGTGTATGGCGTCTGGTATGGCGGCTATCACGGCATCGATTCAGACTGTTGCAGCGGCAGGCGACAACATCGTTTCTGTGAGCCAGCTGTATGGCGGCACTTACAACCTGTTCGCTCACACCTTCCCACAGCAGGGTATCGAAGTGCGCATGGCGTCTGGCGACGATATCGCAGCGCTGGAAGCTCTGATCGACGACAACACCAAAGCGCTGTTCTGCGAATCCATCGGCAACCCGGCGGGTAACGTAGTTGATCTGAAAGCTCTGTCTGACATGGCTCACAAGCACGGTGTTCCGGTTATTGTGGATAACACGGTTGCGACCCCTTATCTGTGTCGTCCGTTCGAACACGGTGCAGACATCGTGGTTCACTCCCTGACCAAATACATTGGTGGCCACGGCACTACCGTTGGCGGCATCATTGTTGACTCCGGTAAATTCCCTTGGAAAGACAACCCACGTTTCCCTCGTTTCAATGAGCCGGATCCGTCTTACCATGGCGTGGTTTACGCTGAAGCACTGGGCGAAGCGGCGTTTATCGGTCGTGCGCGTGTGGTACCTCTGCGTAACATGGGTGCCGCTCTGTCGCCAATGAACGCCTTTATGATTATCCAGGGCCTGGAAACACTAGCACTGCGTATGGATCGTCACGTTGAAAACGCACAGAAAGTGGCCCAGTTCCTGAGCACTAATGAGCAGGTTTCCTGGGTGAACTACGCGGGTCTGGAAACAGATAAAAACTACGAAGTTGCTCAGCGTATGGTGGGTGGTAAGCCTTCTGCGATTCTGAGCTTCGGCATTAAAGGCGGTGCAGAGGCCGGTGCTAAATTCATCGATGCACTGCAGATGATCAAACGTCTGGTGAACATTGGTGATGCGAAGTCTCTGGCTTGTCACCCGGCCACCACCACTCACCGTCAGCTGAATGAAGAAGAAATGAAGTCGGCTGGTGTGAGCACTGATCTGGTTCGCCTGTCGATTGGTATCGAGCACGTTGACGATATCATCGCCGACGTTGAGCAGGCGCTGGCTGCAGCTAAGTAATCGCCCGAGCACATAGCCTGATTCCGCAGAATCAGATGTTTTTCGTGAGCAGCAGCATGGATGCTGCGTTAGGATCAGGGGCCAGGGATGGCCCATTGATCCGGCGGAAGAAGAATATCTGGTTTTCCGGAATAAAAGGCTTTGCTTAAGTGTATAGAAAGCCCCTTACTTGTATTGGTAAGGGGCTTTTTTATTTATACTGCGACACAACTTTCAGTCTTAAATCCGGAAACGTTTTATGTCTTTTGGTCAGTCGATTGCTGCGCTGAGTTTTATCCTGTCGATGGGCACCATTGCCGTGACTTATTGGGTTGCAGCCATGCAGGGCACCGCTGAGATCTGTAATCCTTTTATTGATGGTTGTACCGACATCACCCATACCGGCATGAAGGGCGACGGTGGTTTTATCTTCCGTGGCGGAATGATTGCAGCAACCGCATTTTTTGTTGTCTGGTGGCAGATCATGCGTAGCTGGCTGCAACCTTATAGTGGCAAAACCGCACTGAATTTTATGCAGGTTTTTGGCACACTAGCTGCGATTGGTCTGCTGGTGGGAACCGCGGTGTTATTACCGGAGAAAGACGGCACACGCTGGTGGGTGCATGTCAAAGGCGCCAATCTGTTCTTCCAGGGAATGTTGATCGCATTGACGATTAATTATGTGCTGATATTCAAGGCCCGCAAACAAGGACTGGAAGTACCGTCATTTATTGCTAAGTCCGTTTTGATCGCCATCCTCTGGTTTATGTTTGTCTCGTTTGCCGGCGTCACTGTTGGTATCGAAATGAGTCATGGTAAACGGATTATTGAGTGGTGGGCGACCTTGTTCATCGGGATTTATTTTTTAACCGCTTATTGGGATTGGAAAAAAGTACGAATCTCGGTAAGTTAATAGTCGTATAAATAACGCTCTGCATTACTCACTTTCATTCAGTCAAACACAAGGAGGTGTATATGACGTTGCCACAACGTGTTGCACTGTTCTCTTTTATTTTCCCGGTCGTCATCATCGCCATCTGCTATTACCTGAGCTGGAAGGGCGGTCATGTTGACCTGTGTAATCCTTATATCACCGGCTGTGAAGCCATTACCGCAACGGGGATTTATTACCCGGCGGCCTATGTGTTTCGTGGGCTGATCGTCGCTTATGTTTCCTTTGGTTTATGGTGGTACTGCGCTGGCGCCTGGTTGCAGAGTGTCCGTGGTGAACCGCTGAAACCGTGG
This sequence comes from Bacterioplanoides sp., assembly GCF_965219715.1. Lineage (GTDB taxonomy): Bacteria > Pseudomonadota > Gammaproteobacteria > Pseudomonadales > Oceanobacteraceae > Bacterioplanoides. The sequence continues at coordinate 2,674,140 of NZ_OZ244785.1, read as the reverse complement.
GTGAAAAACATGGTTCTGGTTGCCATGAGTGCCTCTGTACTGGCTGTTGCTTCATTGGCTGTGCTGGGCGAAAACATGGTGCCGAAAGCCGAGCACCGCGATCTCTGGCGTTTTCATGTAATTACCGCGTCACTGTTTTTTCTGATCACCTCTGCGTGTCAGATCATGATGGCTTATCGCATGAATCAGCTGAAACAACAGCTCGATATTAAAGACTGGAGCATCCGCCTGAAAGTGGCTTTGGGTGTGATTCAGCTGATTATGCTGGTGGCCTTTGTTGCGATTAACCTGCTTGGTCTTAAGGCCAGTGGCGTCGAAGAAATTTTCGAATGGTGGCTGGCGACTTTCTGTGCGATTTTCTTCCTGACTGGCTTCTGGGACTGGAAAGACTTCCGCTTAACCCGCTTGGAAAAAGCAGAGGCTGAGCAACAATCGCTTAAAGTGGATGCCGAGTTTCAGGGGGTACAGTCATGAGCACATTGCCGCAACGTATTGCTCTGGGAAGCTTTTGGTTATCCCATGCTTCCTTCTGGTTCACCCTATTGCTGGGCATGTATCTCGGGAATACTCCGGTTTGTATTCCATACATCAGTGGCTGTACCAGTATTACGGCAACCGGTATTCCTGATCCGCAGGCGTATTTCTTCCGCGGCGGATTAATCTCTGCCTGTGCCTTATTTATTTTCTGGTGGTATTGCATGAAAAGCTGGTTGATTCAGCTGGCACCTGAAAAACCGATTCTGACTGTGCGCTGGATGGTGGCGATTGGTATCTTCAGTTCGGTATGCCTGATTGTGGCTACCGCTGTTTTACGACCTGAGAAAGGTGAATTGCCCTGGAAGGTTCACACCATCGGAGCGGTGCTGTTTTTTGTAGTGTCATTATTGGTGCAGACCCGGGTAACTTTATATCTGCGCCAATTGGCGAAAAAAGGTATTGATATCGGCACCAGCCTGCCATTTAAAACCAAGCTGATTCTGGCTCAGTGGGGATTTTTACTGGTGATGATTGCGCTGCAGTTAATGGATACCAGTGACGACCCGAAAAACGTGGTGGAGTGGTGGATGGCACTGCTGATTGGTTTGTTTTATCTCAGCAGCGCCCAGGACTGGCGCCATTTTAAGTTAACCGACAGAGAGTAAGCCCGGTGGGGCGATTAAAAGTCGCCCCATTGAAACTGGAACACACTTAATGCCGCCAGTGCCGCTGTTTCCGTTCTCAGTACTCTTGGCCCCAGAGTTAAACCATTAAACTCCAGTGCCAGACTTTGCTCCACTTCGGTTTCAGAAAATCCACCTTCCGGCCCAACTAATAAAGCCAGACTGGCAGGTGCCTTATACTCCGATAAAGGCTTTTGTTTGTGTGGGTGTAGAGTGAACTTCAGCTCGGCGTTGCTGTTTTTACACCAATCTGCAAAATGCTGAGGTGCCAGAATTTCCGGCACCTGATTTCTTCCCGACTGCTCACAGGCCGAAATAGCCACACGGCGCCAGTGCTCGAGCTTTTTCTCCAGCCGCTCGCCTTTCAGTTTCACTTCGCAGCGTTCGCTCCACAGTGGAGTAATCGTTGCTATCCCCAACTCGGTTGCTTTCTGGATGGTGAAATCCATCCGGTCACCTTTAGAAATAACCTGCCCGAGATGCAATGCTAAAGGCTGTTGAGCATCGTTTTTCAGAATTCCGCTAATACGGGCATTCGCGCGTTTTTTACTGACATCACACAGCTCGGCGGCATATTCGTTGCCGTCACCGTTAAATACCCGAACAGCATCGCCATCATTCAGGCGTAATACCCGGATTAAATGACCAACTGCAATGTCATCCAGTTCGATGGTTTGTTCAGGTGCGAGTGGTTGTGAGCAATAAACGCGTGGGCCGGACATAACTGCGACTCAGAAAACAAAGAAGGAGATTATAACCAAAAATGTGATTGAGGATGTGAACCGGCCTTACGGAGAGGAACGGCACAAGGAAGTCATAAGGTTTCTGACGCCGGGTAAAGTACTGCCGGCGTCGGAAAGCCCGTGGTCAACAGAGCTTACGTTCGAGTTCAGGCATCGTTAGCCGAATCTTCGTTACGTAATTTGAGGTGGCGATTCTGCAGCTGGAACAGATGCTGAATTAATACCTCTTGCTCGGCTTCTTTCAGATCTGAGAAGTCGATACGAACCAGGTTTGGCTCTTCCGGAGTTTTGCTTTCTTCAATCGAGACAATGGTGCCTGTCAGAGACAGTTCTGCATTCGACGGTTTAAGCTGCATATGCAGCAGTAAATGGTCATCTTTATCGACGTTTTCATGGGTATAAAACGCCATGCCACAAGCACTCAGGTTAATCCGCGTGCGTGCTTCGGTTGCGCTCATATCTCGCTTGGCAGCGCCCAGCAGCTGGCTGCTGCCGAGCAGGTTTATCTTCTGGTTAAATAACTCAAACAGTCGTGCGATGGCCGGGTCCTGAGACTTCATCTGACTGATGTGATTGCCGATGTCCTGCTCCAGCTGGCTCAGTTCGTCTTTATGTTGCTGATGTCTTTCCTTCCAGGCCGATACTTCTTCGCGGCTGATGGTCTGGAAATCCAGTACAACTTCGTCATCGAGACGAAAAAAACGGCGTCTATCTTCCATCACGTTATGTTCTTCCTGTTTTATAAGCGCTTTAGAAAATTTCATTCGGACGTAATTCGAAATCTTCTGGTTTGGCATTTAATGCTTCTTCTACACGGTTATCGTCGGTTTTAATTTCAGGCTTATCGTCATCGTCGCCTTCACGCTTGCGCAAAATAATGATTTCAACGCGACGGTTACGAGCGCGGGACTCAGCGTCGACGTTTTCAACTAATGGCACTTTGTCGGCGTGACCAACAATCTGGAAACGCTCTTCATCCATTTCCGGAGCAATAAACAGCTCTTCTGCGAATGCTGCAGCACGAGCAGTCGACAGTCCCCAGTTTGAACGGAAGCGGCCACCCTGAATCGGAATATCATCGGTGTGACCTTCGACAGAAATTTTGCCAGGTACCGTGACCAGTACCTCACGAATCTTGTCGATAACCGGTAAAAATTTATCTTCGATATAGTCCGAACCGGAACGGAATGCGCCACGTTGCTGAATACGGATAATGATTTTTTTACCGGAGGTTTCTATTTCCACCTGACCTTCGGCGATTTCATCTTCCAGCTGAGCAGCCATTTCCATGGCTTCCTCTTCTGTTTTCTGAGTTTCCAGCTCACTGCTTTGCACCACAACTTCGCGTGTCAGCTTGCCTTCTTCACCCTGGGATTCTTCCTGTTGGGTAACTTCGTCCTGACACAACACTTCCAGTGAACTTTTGGTGATATCACTGGTTTTCTGTCGGATTTCATTGATTGGCGTAGGCTCCGGAATCGATGGGCTGAAGTGCCGCGCGATAACCGAGGTTCCTTTTGGAGGATCACTGACGTTAATTAGTGTCTGCACACCAAATGCCTCACGTAATTCACCGGCGAGACGTTTAAATTTCAGCGCATCCATTTCCGAGAACGACAGCAGCAGTACGAAGAAACACATCAGCAGAGACATTAAGTCTGCGAAGGTCATTACCCAGGCTGGTATCCCCGCGGGGCAGGGAGGACATTCTTCTTCTTCAGCGGACATATTGCGTTTTGCCTTTTATTAACTTATCCGGTGTTTGCCTGATTATTCAGAAACAACACGTTTGCCTTCCTGAATGTAGGACTGCAGCATGGTTTCGATGACGCGTGGGTTTTGTCCGCTCTGAATTGCCAGCAGAGCATCAATGATCATGGATTTAAGGCGGTCCTCTTCATCCATACGCAGTTTCAGTTTGTCGGAAACCGGCAGTGCAAACATGGTTGCCATCATGGCGCCGTAGAGAGTCGTTAACAGTGCTACCGCCATTGCCGGGCCAATAGACTTAGGGTCATCCATGTTGGCCAGCATCGCTACTAGACCAATCAGCGTACCAATCATGCCCATGGCCGGGCCGACGTCACCAAGCGCGAGAAAAATAGAGGAGCCCAGGTCGTGGCGATCGGTAGAGAGTTTCTTTTCTTTATTAAGAAGAGTACGGACAACATCCGGATCGTGGCCGTCGACCAACAGCTGGATGCCTTTGCCAAGAAAATCATCGCTGACTTCTTTGCCTTCCAGCGACAGCAGACCACCTTTACGGGCCAGCCCGGCCAGTTCGACCACTTCTTCAATAATGGCTTCTGGCTTGCTCAGTTTAAAAGAGAAGGCTTTGCCGAGAATCTTGGCGGCACCAAGAATCTGACCAAGTTCAAATTTCATCATTACGGCAAACAAACTGCCGACAATAACAATCAACAGCGACGGTACGTTTACAAACATACTGATGTCGCCGCCAAGTACCATCGAATAAATTACGATACCAAAGGCGCCGACAAGTCCGACCAGGGTTGCGAGATCCACTACTGCTCCTTGCGCTTTCCATTGGATTGAGACAGGTCTGAGATTGAAACTCAGTTTGTTGTTCCTGAAGTTTAGTCAAACTTTGCGGTTCTTCCTGTCCGGATTCGCAATAAGCCGAATAATTGCATTCTGATGCGCCTGGGTTTAGTGTTGCCGCACTCTAAACAGGCGTGCGGATATGACTGAACAAACCCCGGCAACTCCCGATAACTTCGAATTTGAAACGGCTCTGCAACAGCTTGAGCAACTGGTACAGCGCATGGAAAGTGGTGAGTTATCACTACAGGATTCCTTACAGGCATTTGAACAGGGCGTACGTCTGACAAAACAATGTCAGCAGGCGTTGTCATCGGCAGAACAGCGGGTGCAGATTCTGATGGAGCAGAATGGTCAGTCCCAGGCGTATCCGTTTAACGGCGGAGAGCAGTAATGCAGCAGCAGTTAGCAAGCGCACAGCAGCGTATTGAAGAACAGTTGCTGTCGGCATTGGCGTCGTTAAAGCTGGCTGATCAGCGCCTGGCGGATGCGATGCAATATGGTTTGTTAAATGGCGGCAAACGTTTACGCCCGTTTCTCGCTTACGCTACCGCAGAAGCCCTGGGGGGCGAATGGCAACAGGCAGATGTCGCTGCATGTGCGTTGGAAATGGTGCATAGCTATTCATTAGTACATGACGATTTACCGGCGATGGATGACGATGATTTACGTCGTGGTAAACCAACCTGTCATGTTGCATTTGATGAGGCGACTGCCATTCTGGCGGGAGATGGCTTATTAACCGCAGCTTTTGAAGTGCTCGCCGGCGCGCCAACAAGTGATCCTCAGCGACTGACGCTCATCCGCTTATTGGCTCAGTCCGCCGGTGGTGCTGGTATGGTTGCCGGGCAAGCGATTGATCTCAACCACGTTGGTAAATCGATGACCCTGGCAGAGCTGGAAAATATGCATCGCCATAAAACCGGAGCGTTGATTCTGGCGGCAGTAGAAATGGGCGCTTATTCGGTATCGGCAACGCTGGACGATAAAATTGCCGCTGCATTGCGTACTTATGCAGAAGCCATTGGCCTGGCGTTTCAGGTGCAGGATGACATTCTCGATATCGAAAGTGATACCGAGACACTCGGCAAAGCCCAGGGCGCAGACGTTGCTCTGAACAAACCAACGTATCCGGCGTTACTGGGACTGGATGGTGCTAAACAGAAAGCGCGTGAGCTGGTGGAGCAGGCTCAGCAGGCACTGGGGGCCTTACCGGGCGACAGCTCGACTCTGGCGGCGCTGGCACAATATATTATTGAGCGCGATCACTGACCTTATCCGGCAACTGGCGGTCATCACAGTCAGTCCATTTACGACACTATTGCCTAAGTAAACCTACTCATCGGGCGCACGAAACGTTAGAATGTGCGCCTTTTTTATGGGCGATAATTCTCCCCGCCGGACTCGCCACAGGCGCTTTCCGGCAACTACAATAAGCCCACTACCGGATTCGTGATTAGCTGATGTTTACTGAGATTCCAAGCTCCAGACCGTCTACGCCGTTGCTCGACACTGTTGAAGTGCCGTCCGACCTGCGTGCTTTGACTGTTGAGCAACTGCCGCAGTTGTGTTCTGAGTTACGTGAATACTTACTCTACAGCGTTGGTCAGTCTGGTGGACACTTCGGTGCAGGCCTGGGTGTGGTGGAATTAACCGCCGCGCTGCATTACGTGTTTGATACTCCCAACGACAAACTGGTGTGGGACGTTGGTCATCAGGCTTATCCGCATAAGATTCTGACGGGTCGTCGTGAGCAGATGACCAAGATCCGTGCCGAAGATGGTCCGGCAGCTTTCCCGCTGCGCAGCGAAAGTGAATACGATACCTTTGGTGTTGGTCACTCCAGTACCTCCATCAGTGCTGCTATGGGCATGAGCCTGGCAATGGCAGCTCAGGGCAAAGACAACCAGGCAGTCGCCATTATTGGTGATGGTGCCATGACTGCCGGTATGGCATTTGAAGCGTTAAATCACGCCGGTCATGAGAAGTCCGATCTGCTGGTGATTCTTAACGACAACGATATGGCCATTTCCGATAACGTTGGCGCACTGAACAAATACTTCACCCGTTTGTGGTCGAGCCAGACTTACAACACGCTGCGTGAAGGTGGCAAAAAGGTTCTGGGCAAACTGCCGGCTGGCTGGGAACTTGCCCGTAAAACCGAAGAACATATGAAGGCCATGGTTGCTCCGGGAATTATTTTCGAAGAACTGGGCTTCAACTATTACGGTCCGATTGACGGCCACGACACCGATGAACTGGTGCATACACTGGAAAATCTGAAAAAACTGCCAGGACCTAAGTTCCTGCATGTGATTACCAAAAAAGGTAAAGGCTTTGCTCCGGCAGAGAATGATCAGATTAAATACCACGCACTGAAGAAGCAAAACGCTGCCAGTGGCGGAGTCTGCAAACCAACCTATTCCAATGTGTTCGGTCGTTGGTTATGCGATATGGCTGAGCATGATGACCGTCTGATGGGTATCACGCCAGCGATGCGTGAAGGTTCAGATATGATTCGTTTTTCTGAGTTGTATCCGCAACGCTATTTCGATGTCGCTATTGCTGAACAACATTCGGTAACCCTGGCTGCGGGTCTGGCGTGTGAAGGCGCTAAACCTGTGGTTGCGATTTATTCGACCTTCCTGCAGCGTGCCTACGATCAGCTGATTCACGATGTCGCGTTACAGAATCTTGATGTTTTATTCGCCATTGACCGTGCCGGTCTGGTCGGCGAAGACGGCCCGACTCACCATGGCGCTTACGACCTCAGCTATATGCGTTGTATTCCTAATATGGTGGTGATGACGCCGTCGGATGAAAATGAATGTCGCCAGATGTTGTACACCGGCTATCACTATCAGGGGCCAGCGGCGGTGCGTTACCCGCGTGGCTCCGGCATGGGGGTGGTACCGGACAGTGACATGGCTGAGCTGGAAGTGGGTAAAGGGTTTATCCGTCGTCAGTCTCAGGCTGAAGCAGGGCAACGGGTTGCTCTGCTGGTATTTGGTGCTCCGATGCAGGCCGCATTACAAGCGGCTGAACAGCAGGACATCACCATTGCAGATATGCGTTTTGTGAAACCTCTGGATAAAGCTCTGATACAACAACTGGCTGCAGAGCATGACCTGTTAATCACTCTGGAAGAAAACGCGTTGGCCGGTGGTGCAGGCAGTGCAGTGCTGGAATATCTGGCCAGTGAAAATATCAACACCCCGTGTAAGAGCCTTGGTATCGCCGATTCTTACGTTGAGCATGCGGCGCCTGCGGCACAGCTGGCCAGCTGTGGCCTGGATGCGGCGGCGATTTTACGCGAGATTGAACAGTCGCTCTGAGGCTGGCTTGATTTCTCTCAGAAAGCGGGCTGACTTTTAACTGAGTCGCTCGTTTTTTTGCCCTCAGCTGCTTAACTGATAACAGGATAAAGTTATCAGGTACAGTCATGTGTTATGGCGAACACACACATCTAATTTTCTCTTAACGGTTGTATTTGGCGCGGTTGCCTATGTGTTGCTGGCGGCGGTGGAATACAGCCGAGATCAGCATATTGCCGACCATCTGCTGGAGCAGATTCACAGCCGCGCGCTGCAGGACTTTTACGAGCTGGCCAGCCATGTGCGGGAACAGCTGGATGCTGAAGAGCTGCAGTTACCCGCGAATCTCGAACCCTTCGTCTCACAACGACTGACCCGTGAGGCCTGGCAGCTGCAGATTAATCTCGATAACCTGGCTTTAAATGTTATTCCTGCGGCGAGTCAGAATGGCACTGTGGATATGCAGTTTGCTTCCAGTGCCGGCAACCAGCGCTTAATCTTTGATGCCGAGGCCTGGATTCAGGCATTGTGTGACGATCTGGGCTATGGCGATATTCCATTTTCTCTGCAATATCGCGATCAGCCGATTTTTCAGCTGTCTGACAGCAGCAGTTGGGATCTTTATCGCCAGGATGAATTTATCTTCACCGACCTGTCGTTACTGTTTGATCGTCAGTCATTGATTACACAAATGTCGCTGGGAGTGTACGCCGGAATTTCTGCAATAATCGCCAGCGTGTTGATGTGGATGATGTTGTCACTGCTGCATAAAAAGAAAACCGACCTGGTAAGAGCTGACCAGAAGCTAACGGATGTGCAGCATGAGTTGCAGGAAACCAATCATATTTTGTCGCATCAGATGCAGGTTGCGGCACAAAATCAGAAAGAATTCCTTAAAAAGAATTACGAACTGCAGGACCTGAATCGCTCGCTGGAACGCGCCAAAAGTCAGATGCAGTTTTCCGAACGTCTGGCCAGCCTGGGCGAGATATCCGCCGGAATTATTCACGAAATTAATAACCCGGTTGCTTATATCGGTAGCAACTTGCGTGAGCTGGAAGTGGATATGCAGGCGCTGCGTAATTTTATTAATACTCTGGATAAAGCGTCTGATCATCTTGATATTCGTTCGGAATTTTATCAACAACTACTGGCCTCGTACCAAACATTACATGTACAGGATGCGATGGCCGAAGCGCCGCTGCGGTTGGAAGATTGCCTTACCGGTATCGAACGGGTGCGGAAAATTATTCAGGACATGAAACGTCTGAGTAACAGTGGTGCATGTGAGAAAAAACTGAGCAATATAAATGACGATATCGACAGCGTCATTAATATTGCCTCCAGCCGGATCAAGGATGGTATTGAATTAAAAACCTTTCTGATCGACCTGCCGGATCTGTACTGCAATTCCTCTCAGATATCTCAGGTTCTGACCAATATTATTGTTAATGCCATTCAGGCGCTTGAGGATGACGGCGGTGAAATTTGTTTGTCTGAACGAATCGAAGGTAACAGCATTGTGCTGGAAATTTCAGACAACGGTCCGGGGATTCCGGAAGAAATCGCTAATCAGGTGTTTGAACCATTTTTCACCACCAAAGATGCCGCTAATGGTACCGGGATGGGATTAGCATTGTGCTACAAATTAGTTGCTGAGCACGGTGGTTGGATTGATCTGGAAACATCGCCGGGTAACGGTGCCAGTTTCAGCATTCACCTGCCGATGGAGCATGAAGGGAGAGAAACATGTTAAGCCAGGAAAATAATACCTACCTGGAAGAAAAGCGCGGCAGCATTTTAATTGTTGATGATGAGGAACCGGTACGTCAGGCGCTGAAGCGTTTATTCCGTCGTCATTACAATGTTGAAGCGGCTGCCAGTGGTGATGAAGCGTTGCAGTTACTGAATCAGGAAAGTTACGACCTGGTGATTTCTGATATGCGTATGCCGGGTATGACTGGTGCTGAATTATTAAAAAACTGTTATCAGAAATGGCCGGAGATGATCCGTATTTTATTAACCGGTTTCTCTGAACTTGAGTCCGCCGTCAGTGCGATTAATGAAGGACGTATTTATCGCTATGTCACCAAGCCCTGGGATAACGATGAGTTAAGGGCGTTGGTTATTGAAGCACTGGATCTGCGAGATCTGAAATCGGCTAATCAATCCCTGAACGCCCATATTGTTGAACAAAATAAAGAGCTGGAGCGCCTTAATTCAGAGCTGAAAGAAAAATATCAGGAAAAGTCTGAGCAGGTTGGTGAAACTGAAGGAAAACTACGCGAAGCGTATCGCAGTCTGCATCAGGAATTTAACAGCATGGTGCATATCCTGGTCGGGATGATTGAGGCCCGGCTCGGTGAAGACGAAGGCAGTACAGAACAGCTTGCCCGGCTGGCAAAAAGTTTTGCTGAATTCGGTGGCTTACAAGGTGAGGCCATTCAGGATCTGTATTATGCCGCTTTGTTAAAAAACTTTGGCAAAGTCAGTTTATCGGACTCCGTAGTGACCAAATCACTGACGCAGTTGAGCACCAGTGAAAAACGAGAATTTGCCCGCTTTGGTATTAACGGACAAACATCACTCATGATGCTGGAGCCACTGCAGAACGCCGCCAATATCATTCGTTCTCATACCGAATTGTACAATGGTCGTGGCTTTCCGGATCGGCTGGCGGCGGAAGCTATCCCCAAAGAATCACGTATGCTGAGAATCGTCAGTGATTATGCTGAAATTCAGAGTGAGCCTAATTTTCTCGGCCAGAAATTATCGATTGCCGATGCCCAGGCGTATTTATTAAAAATGTCGGGCCAGCGTTACGATCGTGAGCTGGTGGATATTTTTATGGAAACACTGAAAGATTTCGACGGCGGTCTGGTTTCCAATATGGAACGTATTCCGATTACCGATGCCCGCGAAGGTATGGTACTGGCAGATAATCTGATCAGCCCGGCGGGGGTGGTATTACTGTCTGCCGATACCCAGCTTAATCAACGTCATGTGGATAAACTGCAGATGCTGGCACGCCAGTTTGAAGGGCATCAGATTCTGCTGCATATCCATCGCAGTGAAAACGCAGAATCTCTGGTCTGATGTTTTTGTTCGGCTGCCGGGAATTTTCTGGTTAGTATGGCGTCTGAAGTCATCCTGCATATTCGTGGTCGTTCATTATGAACCCCAGTATTACCGTTCCGGGCAAACTCAGAATTCGCCTGCACCTTATCCCTTTTATTGCGGTTTTATTCCTGGCGCTATACAGCCAGGTTGTCTGCCCGTTTTTATCCAGTATTAGTCTTGAACAGATTATGGTTGGATTGATGGCGGTTGCTTTGTTGCAACTGGGGTTACGTGAATATCTGTTTTTGTATTTCAGCCAACGCGATGAACAAGCGCCGGTACTGGTGACACAAAAAGCCTCGGTAATTTCCTGGCTGGTGGTTGGTGCTGTTGCGTCTTTTTATCACGCCTGGAAATACCCTGATTTTCCCGTCGAAAGTCATCTGAAGCTGCTGGTGGGTTACTGGGCCTTGGGCGCGGGTATTCTGGCTCAGGTCGACCATATGGCCGTGGAGCGCTATTGCCGCAAGCAAGGTGTTAATGCCATGGGGAATCGGGTGGAACACATCTCCCGCCGGTTGATGCAGCTGATTGCCATTTTTGCTCTGGTTCCCGGACTGGTGATGGCCATTATGGCGTTTCGTTTTGTCAGCGAAGGCTATGCCACACCGATGGTGGCGTACGAAGTCAGTTTTCTGGTGGCTGTGTTTTTCCTGTTGGCTACCTTAGTTGCTTGGCAATACGGTCGCACGTTGCGCCAGGATACTCAGGAAATATCGAAAGCGCTGCAGACCATTCGTGACGGAGAATTTTCGGTAAAGCTGGATACCAGCCGTGCAGATGAACTGAGCCGGGTCGCACAGGGAATTAATCAGATGGCCCACGGCCTGGTGCAACGCGAACAGATCCGTGATTTGTTTGGTCGTTTTGTTAATCCACAAATTGCTGAGCAGGTGATCGCCAGCGCAGAACAACAGCAGAATGGCTGTTTAACTCAGGTCGGTGAGCATAAGCAGGTAGCGGTTTTAATGTGTGACATCCGCGACTTTACCGCGATCACTGAAACCATGGCACCGGAAAAACTGGTGAGCCTGTTAAATGGTTATTTCGCCGAGATGGTCAGTGCGATTCAGAATCATAACGGCGTAGTCGCGGCGATGCAGTGATGGCGGTCTTTGGCTTAACCGACGAACAGAGTGACGCGCAGGTTTGTAATAATGCGGTGGCTGCGGCGACGGAAATGCGTCAGCGTCTGGCGAGCTACAATCAGCGCCTGGCATCGGAGTCTCAGGTCACATTGGAGAACGGTATTGGCATCCATTTTGGTGATGTGGTGGCAGGTTGTATCGGCAGTAGCGAGCGGGTCGAATACACGGTGATGGGCAGTACCGTTAACATGGCTGCGCGAATTGAAGGTCAGTGTAAAAAAGAAGGGGTGGCACCACTGCTGTTCAGCAAAGAAGTTGCGGAGCATGTTGCCGGGAGTCGCCAGTTAGGAGCTTTCGGGTTAAAAGGCCTGGCTCAGCCGGTGGATTTATTTACCACCGACTGAATCGTTTGAGTTCAGGCTTCGTCGTCTTGATGGCTGACCAGTGATTCTTCACCGTCTTTCGGTAAAAAGTGGCCAAGCTTGCTGGCTTTGGTTTTCAGGTAACCATCGTTGTGGGGATTACGGCCTACCTGCAGCGGAACACGTTCTTCGATGGTCACGCCGGCATCCGCAAGTGCTTTCACTTTACGCGGATTGTTGGTCATTAGACGAATGGTCTTAATACCCAGTTCTTCCAGCATTGGCTGACACATGGAGTAGTTACGCATATCGGCGCCAAAACCCAGCTGTTCGTTGGCTTCAACGGTATCTGCACCCTGGTCCTGCAGGTTGTACGCTCTGATCTTGTTCAACAGACCAATGCCACGACCTTCCTGACGCAGATATAACACCACGCCACGGCCAGCTTCTGATACTGAACGCAACGCTTCTTCCAGCTGATAACCACAGTCACAACGCATCGAAAATAATGCATCGCCAGTCAGACACTCGGAATGTGCACGAGCCAGAACCGGTTCACCGCTTGCGATATCACCCATGGTCAGCGCCACATGTTCTTTGCCTGTTGCTGTCTCTTCAAAGCCATGCATGGTGAAAACACCAAAGGGTGTTGGCAGTTTGGATGAGGCGATGAATTTAATGGTCAAAGTACTAACCTCTGGACTATCCAGCGTATAAAACAGGGCGCGTATTCTAACAGTGAAGCAGCCTTGTGACTAATTTAGCGATAGAATTGATTGTCTCATGGCTAACTGAACGGATAGAAGTGCGCTGATATGTTGTGGTTTATTTTGTTCCTGACATTGCTGCTGACCCTGAGCTTGCCCGGTATCTGGGTACAGCATGTGTTGAAGAAACACAGCGGTCAGCGCGATGACTTTCCCGGTAATGGCGGTGAAATGGCTAATCACTTGTTGGCAAAACTGGCGATCGATGATGTCAGCGTCGAAGAAACCGATCAGGGCGATCATTACGACCCACAGAGTCGGGCGGTGCGGCTGACTAAAGATAAGCTTGAAGGTAAAAGCCTCACAGCTGTTGTGGTTGCTGCTCACGAAGTGGGTCATGCGTTACAACACCATAAAAAAGAAACCCTGTTTCAGAGCCGGACCCGGTTGGCGCATATCGCTTATTGGGCACAAAAAACGGCGCCGCTGGCACTGGTTGTTGCGCCAATGCTGATCAGTGTTGCTCCGGGAGCGTCACGTTGGGCGTTATTCGCTGCCGTAGGAGCAATGCTGCTGGGTACGCTGATGCACTTTCTGACGTTGCCTGTGGAGTGGGATGCCAGCTTTAACAAGGCCTTACCACTGCTGGAGGAAGGTAAATACTTTAATCAGCAGGACATGCAGTCGGCTCGTCAGATTCTGCGCGCAGCCGCTTTCACCTACGTTGCCGGGTCGCTGGCCAGTCTGTTGAATATCTGGCGCTGGTTGCGTTATCTGCGGCGTTAGCCCGCTTTACGGCAACAGAAACTTTCTGCCCCTTATCCTGACCTGTAATGACCTTGATTGATTTTGCTTGTAATGGAACGATTGGTTCAGAACTGGGTCGAACGGCCTGCTTTAACTGACTATTCATAAGAAACGAGAACTCACCATGAAAATCCTTGCGAGATTCGGCTTGTTATTCGCAGCCGGACTGCTGTCTGCATGTGCCACCAATACGCCACTCAACCTGATGGGATATCACCCACATTACGAACCGGAACAGCAGCTGAGCTTCACTAAAGGCCGGGCGCTGGTGATTACCACCAGTCAGGCAACGCTGGGTGAAGATGGTGATGCCACTGGCGTCTTTGCTTCGGAAATGACCGGCCCTTACTACGTTTTCCAGGACAGTGGTTTGCAGGTGGATGTTGCCAGTATCAAGGGTGGCGCAATTCCGGTCGATCCGGTGTCGTTCTCCTGGTACGTCATCGCCGAGTCGGATCAGCGTTATCAGCAGGACGATGCTTTTCAGGCCAAAGTAGAGAATTCTATTAAGATCGACGATGTTGATATCAGCGATTACGACATTGTTTATATCGCGGGTGGCTGGGGAGCTGCGTACGATCTGGGGTATTCCGATGTGCTGGCAGACAAGATGTCTCAGGCCTATGCCCAAAACAAAGCAATTGGTGCGGTGTGTCATGGCCCACTGGGTTTATTAAAGGCGCACAAGCCAGATGGCTCTTTGCTGGTGGAAGGCACACGATTAACTGCGGTATCCGATCGTCAGATTGCCCAGTTGTTTGTGACTGAAACACCTCAGCATCCTGAGAATGAACTGCGTAAAGCCGGTGCTTTGTATGAAGCCGACTGGTCGCTGCTGGATATTCTGTCTAATCACGTAGTGGTTGATGGCCGTATTGTGACGGGCCAGAACCAGAATGCCGGTGAAGAAGTGGCTTATAAGCTGCTGCAGTTAGTCGCTGGTGAGACTCCACAACTAGTCGCTGGCGAGGCTCCACAATAACCGGCAGCGGTTCATATAAGCCGGAAACATCTCGTCATCCATGGCTGGGCTGGTCGTCGCACTGTCGGCACATAATTCGTCGATCAGTACCTCTGACTGCTGGTTCAGCCGGGCGATTTGTTGTTGCAGTTTCAGCGTTTGATTACGTTCAACATACAGCTGCTTATCAACCCGGGCTAACGATTGCTGCAGTTGCTGGGATGCCAGCTGCTGCTGTTCAATCAGGCTCAGTTGTCGCTGCAGCTGATCTTGTTGTTGCTGATTGATATTGGTCCAGCGCAGGCGCTCTTCGTTTTGTTGCTGCAGGCTGTGCGTCAGAGTTTGCTGCAGTGCCAATTGCTGTTGCTGAAGCTGTTGGCGCTGATCTTTTAAGTCGCCCAGTTGCAGCTGCAGTTGCTGTAAATGTTGCGACTGACTCCAGAGTTGTGAGCCAGATACGGCCAGCAGGGCAATCAGTAATACCAGTGTGGAAGACAGCAGAATGTTGGGCAGCTGCTTGACGGGGTGTAGCGTGCTGACTTTTTCACTGTCAGTCACCGGAGTGGTCAAACTTTCGCCCAACAGCAGGCTCTGTGCCTGGCGCAGCTGGCTTAAATGAAACTCCAGTTGCTCCTGTTCACTGCGGGTATCGGCACGGGTTAATTCCAGTGCACAGCTACGATATTGATGCAGATAAGCGGCGCGGATGTCGTCGCGATGGCGGCTCAGTGTGCCGAGTAGCTGCTGTGCCTGCTGTTCATCCATTACGGTATCTGGTTGCTGTTCCATGATCTGACTCCCTGCGCGATGACGCCCATCTGATATTGGCTGCATGATATTAGGCAGACTGCGCCGTCATACAATCAGGCAAATTGCCGAGATCAATCGGGTTATCCAACTCGGTCGTACAATTGTCACATTCCCTGTTTACCATCGGGTTTGCTGCTACAGGGAGATTGCGGCCAGAGTTACAGACACTCTATAACTCTGTTTAAGCTGCCTGGGAGGTTTGTCGCGCCCGGCGGCTTATGCCTTATTCCATGCGGCTTCGCGCCCGGTCCCAGACTTCTGACTGTCATAAATATGAAACCCAATTGTCATAATTCGGGGTGCTGTCATATTTTTGTAACATTACTGTCAAATAATGCCTGCCATCAAAATGATCCACTATCTAATGCCGCAAGGGCGGTGAAAGAAGGAAGTTACTATGAAAAAAGTACTGTTGACTGGCGCCGCTGTAATGGCAGCTGCACTGAGCACTACCGCTCAGGCTGAACGTGATTACATCAGCATTGTTGGTTCTTCAACTGTATACCCGTTCTCAACTGTTGTTGCTGAGCGTTTTGGTAAGTCGACTGACTTCCGCACGCCTAAGGTTGAATCAACCGGTTCTGGCGGTGGTCTGAAGCTGTTCTGTTCTGGTGTGGGTGATGCAACTCCGGATATCACTAACGCTTCTCGTGCGATTAAAGGTTCTGAGATCAAGCTGTGTGCAAAGAACGGTGTTACTGAAATTGTTGAAGTAAAAGTTGGCTACGACGGTATCGTTCTGGCAAACACCAAAGCTGCTGATCGTATGGAACTGACCCGTAAGGACATCTTCCTGGCGCTGGCGAAAAACGTTCCAAACCCGGACGGTTCTGAAACTCTGGTTGAGAACCCATACAAGACCTGGAAGGACGTAAACCCGGCTCTGCCAAACCGCAAAATCGAAGTATTAGGTCCTCCACCAACGTCCGGTACCCGTGACGCATTTGTTGAGCTGGCAATGGAAGGTGGCTGTAAGAAAGTTCCTTTCATCAAGGCGATCAAAAAGCAGGACAAGAAGAAGTTCAAAGCAATCTGTCACGGCATGCGTGAAGACGGCGCTTACGTTGAAGCAGGCGAGAACGACAACCTGATCGTTCAGAAGCTGGTTGCTAACCCGAAAGCACTGGGCATCTTCGGCTTCAGCTTCCTGGAGCAAAACTCTGACAAAGTACAGGGTTCTAAAGTTGACGGTCAGCTGCCTACTTTCGACGCGATCTCTGAAGGTGATTACCCGGTTAGCCGCTCTCTGTTCTTCTACGTTAAGAAGGCACACGTTGGCGTGATTCCTGGCATCGAAGAGTACCTGGCTGAGTTCACTTCTGAGCGTGCCATGGGTGAAGATGGCTACCTGGCAGACAAAGGCATGATCCCGATGATGGATGAAGAGCGTGCTGAAGTGGTTTCTAATGTGAAAAATCTGAAACCAATTGCTGCTAAATAATTAGACACCGCATACAATGCGGGCCTTTGATCGACGCAAAAGCCGGGGTTTTATACACCTCGGCTTTTGTACGTTAAATACACACCTAACTGAAAACGCCATGAGCTAACATCATGAACTACAGTAGCTTGCTAATTGCGATTCTGATTTTCTTCGGTGGCGCCTATTTATTAGGCCGCAACCGAGCACGAGCAATCGCAAACCAGGGCGGCAGCCTGCACTCTCTGCCGACCCATTATGGTGCCCTGATGGCACTCTGGACAGGTCTCCCGGCTTTAATCCTGCTGATTATGTGGAGTCTGTTACAGGGGCCAGTGATTGATGGTTTGTTGGTTGCCCAACTGCCACAAAACATTCAGCAAGGAACGCCAACCGATATTCAACTGGCGCTGAGTAAAGTTCATAATCTGGCAACAGGGGCTGGTGTATCAGCCGATGCTTCGCTGGAACCTGCGGTTCAGCACCTGCTGGCACTGGAAGAGCGTACTAAGTTACTGAACGCCGGTGCGGTAGTGATGTTGGCGCTATTAGGTCTGGGTGTCAGCTGGCGCCGGATTAAGCCAGAAATGCGTGCCCGTACCGAAGTGGAAAGCATTGTCAGCATCCTGCTGCTGTCCAGCTCAGGTGTAGCGGTATTAACCACGGTGGGTATTCTGGCGTCGGTACTGTATGAAGCCTGGATGTTCTTCCAGAAGGTCAACGCGATTGAATTCCTGTTTGGCACCACCTGGTCGCCACAGGTGGCTCTGCGCGCTGATCAATCGGGTTCTTCCGGTAGTTTTGGTGCGGTGCCGCTGTTTGCCGGTACGTTATTAATTTCCCTGATCGCGATGATCATCGCGGTACCTGTTGGTCTGATGTCGGCGATTTACCTGTCGGAATACGCGACTGAAACCGTGCGTAAATATGCAAAACCAGCTCTGGAAGTATTAGCTGGTATCCCAACCGTTGTGTATGGCTTCTTCGCCGCCTTAACCGTGGCGCCTGTGATTCGTAATCTGGGTGAAAGCATGGGCCTGGCTGTTTCGTCTGAAAGTGCGCTGGCCGCTGGCCTGGTAATGGGTGTGATGATTATTCCGTTTGTATCGTCATTATCCGATGACGTGATTAACGCGGTACCTCAGTCTTTACGTGATGGCAGCTACGGCTTGGGTGCTACCCGCAGCGAAACCGTACGCCAGGTGGTTATCCCGGCAGCTCTGCCAGGTATTGTTGGTGCGATTATGCTGGCGGTTTCCCGTGCCATTGGTGAAACCATGATTGTGGCCATGGCCGCTGGTCTGGCAGCTAACCTGACGGCAAACCCACTCGACAGTGTCACCACAGTAACGGTACAGATCGTAACTCTGCTGGTGGGTGACCAGGAGTTTGATTCTCCGAAAACCCTCGCCGCCTTCGCTCTGGGCTTAGTGCTGTTCCTGGTAACTCTGGCACTGAACTTCTTCGCCCTGAAAGTTGTACAGAAATATCGAGAGCAATATGACTAATCAAACTCACTCAAGTCTTTCGACACGCGAAAAAGTAGAAAAAAGCATGGCTAAGCGTCGTGCAGCAGAAACGCGTTTCCGTGTTTATGGTATGGCCTCGATTTTGTTTGGCCTGTTGTGTCTGGTGGTGTTATTTGGCGATATTCTGTCAAAAGGTACCTCAGCTTTCAGTCAGACGGTGGTTAAACAAACCATCATGCTGGATGCGGACTATCTGGGTCTGACGGCACAGTCGACGGATAAAGAAATCCGCCGCGCCAACTTTGAAGGTCTGATTAAAAAGCACCTGAAAAAGTCTTATAAGCCAAAAGGCCGTAAAGCCCGCCGTGCGCTGTACGGCATGATCAGTGCCGGTGCAGCCTGGCAACTGATGGAAGCGGTGCAGGCCGATCGTGAATTACTCGATAGCGAGTTGACCATTGCGATGCTGGCGGATGATGCCGTTGACCAGTGGTTTAAGCACGATCGGGACCGTGGTTACAACGACCAGTTTTCTGAATTCCAGCTCAGCGTATTAAACAGCTGGGTTGAAAGCGGTGATTTATATACCCGTTTCAATAAGCTGTTTTTCACCAATGGTGATTCACGTGAGCCTGAGCTGGCCGGTATTCACGGTGCTATTAAAGGTACTCTGCTGACTCTGTTAGTGACCTTCCTGTTGTCGTTCCCGATTGGTGTGGCAGCGGCGATTTATCTGGAAGAGTTTGCTCCGCGTAATCGTCTGACCGAGCTGGTGGAAATCAACATTAACAACCTGGCGGCGGTACCTTCGATTACCTTTGGTCTGTTAGGTCTGGCGATCTTTATCAATATGTTTGGTGTGGCGCGTTCCACCCCGCTGGTGGGTGGTCTGGTATTAACCCTGATGACGTTGCCAACCATTATTATTTCCGGTCGTGCGGCGATTAAAGCGGTACCACCAAGCATCCGCGAAGCGGCGTTTGGTCTGGGTGCATCAAAAATGCAGGTGGTTTTCCATCACGTGTTGCCACTGGCACTGCCGGGTATGTTGACCGGTGCCATTATTGGTATGGCTCAGGCACTGGGTGAAACAGCACCACTGCTGATGATTGGTATGATTGCCTTTGTTGTTGACGTACCTGGTTTTATTAACGATCCGTCCACCGTGTTACCGGTACAGATTTTCCTTTGGTCAGACAGCCCAGAGCGTGCCTTTATGGAACGTACCTCCGGCGCCATTATCGTGCTGTTAGGCTTCCTGATTGTGATGAACACCGCAGCGGTTTGGTTACGCCGCCGTCTGGAGCGTCGCTGGTAAGCGACGCTTTGGTACGAATGCGAGCAAAGAATTAACGAATATTGGATTTATTATTATGAGCATCATCGAAAACCACCAAACCAATGGCACGCCGTTTTCTGACAATGCCAAACTGCGCGCCCGCGACGTTCAGGTGTTTTATGGCGAGAAACAAGCCATTTATGACGTAAGCCTGGATATCGGTGCCAATGAAGTAATCGCCTTAATTGGCCCTTCCGGTTGTGGTAAGTCGACCTTCCTGCGTTGTTTAAACCGTATGAACGACACCATTGATATCTGTGATATCAAAGGTGAAATTCTGCTCGACGGCGAAAACATCTACGATCCGAAAGTCGACGTAGTACCGCTGCGTGCCCGTGTTGGTATGGTATTCCAGAAGCCGAACCCATTCCCGAAATCCATCTACGACAACATTGCTTATGGCCCGCGTATTCACGGTCTGGCTAATTCCCGTGTTGATCTGGATGAGATTGTTGAAAAGAGCCTGCAACGTGCTGGCCTGTGGAACGAAGTAAAAGATCGTCTGCATGCACCAGGTACCGGTTTATCCGGTGGTCAGCAGCAACGTCTGTGTATTGCCCGTACTATTGCGGTAGATCCTGAAGTCATTCTGATGGATGAGCCATGTTCTGCACTGGATCCGATTGCAACTGCTAAAATTGAAGAGCTGATTGACGAATTGCGTGAAAACTACACCATCGCTATCGTAACTCACTCAATGCAGCAGGCAGCGCGTGTTTCTCAGCGTACGGCTTATTTCCACATGGGCCAGCTGATCGAAGTGAATCCGACTGATCAGGTATTCACCACGCCGCAGCATTCATTAACAGAAGCCTATATCACAGGTCGTTTCGGATAAGGCCTGCACTTAAAAGGACAAACCCATGGAAATGAATTTTAACCAACATATTTCAGGTCAGTTTAATGCTGATCTGGAAGCCATTCGTAACCACATGATGGGTATGGGTGGCCTGGTAGAGCGTCAGGTGGCCAACGCCATCGATGCTATCTGCTCCGGTGATACCAGTCAGGCAGACGATATTATCCGCCGTGAAGACGAAGTGGATAAGATGGAAGTCACCATCGATAACGAATGTACCCAGATTCTGGTACGTCGTCAGCCAGCGGCTTCTGACTTGCGTATGGTACTGGCGGTTTCCCGTGTGGTACGTGACCTGGAACGTATCGGTGACGAAGCCTGTAAGATCGCGATCCATGCTTTGGAAGTTGCTGATAAAGGTCGCTCTGAGATCTGTCAGCAGGCGATGCGTTATATGGGCGCGGAAGTGACCAAGATGATTTCCGGTGCATTAGATGCCTTCGCCCGTCACGACGTTGATGGTGCGATCGAAGTGGTACGTGCCGACAAGCTGGTCGACAATCAGTACGCCGCCGCACTGCGTGAGCTGATGACCTATATGATGGAGGATCCACGCTCAATCTCCCAGGCTATTAACATCCTGTGGATTCTGCGTGCGATTGAACGTATTGGTGACCACGCCCGTAACATCTCTGAGCAGGTTATCTACCTGGTGAGTGGTGCTGATGTGCGTCACAGCTCTCTGACAGAAATCGAAGAGCAAGCTGCAAAAGACTAATATCCCCCGTCATTATTAAACGGTTGCCGGAGTCTCTGCGGAGGCGCTGGCAGCCGTTTTTTTGTATCTATCCTGTCTGTTTTTTCAGCAATCCACACCTGAGCCGGTTCTGACTGCTAACCTGAATTTGCCGTTGTCTTTATCAGTTATTCGCCAAAAGCACTAGTTTTCCAGTGTTAAATGCCGTCGCTGGTAATGTGGGTGAAATATTAATGTCATCTTTCTGAAATATATCGAGCCGATGTAACAAAGATGTAACATTAGTGAAATAAATTTGTCACCAATTCGGCGGGCACAACAACTTCCTGTTTGTGCTGCCAGATGCTTTGATAACTTTGGATGTATAAAGATGAAAAAAACTGCTTTATTCCTGGCTCTGACTGTTCCTGCTCTGGCACAAGCCGAGAAAATCGAAATCGATATGCCTGACTTCTACGGCAAACTGAATCTGACTGTTCAGAACGCTAACGAAGATGGCAACAGCTTCAGCGAAGTGAAATCAAACGCTTCCCGCGTTGGTATCAAAGGCAAAGGCGAGCTGAACCACGGTCTGACTGCTATCTACAAAATAGAATACGAAACAAACCCGGACGACGGTGACAAAGGCGGTAAAACCTTCACTCAGCGTAACACTTACGCCGGCATTAAAAGTGACTACGGTACTGTTCAGGTAGGTCTGTTCGACACTCCTCTGAAAAAACTGCAGAAGAAAGTTGACCTGTTCAACGATCTGGAAGGTGATATCAAAAACGTGATCACCAAGAGCGATAACCGTGAAGAGAACAGTGTTCAGTACACCTCTCCTAAGTTCGCTGGCCTGCAACTGAAAGTTGACCAGATCGCTTCTGAAGACAAAACCAGCGCTCGTAAAGACGCGACTTCTACCAGCCTGACTTACACCCGTGGTAACTACTACGTGGGTGTGGCTTACGACAGCAAAGTAGAAGCGAACACAACTGACGTGTTACGTGCGGTAGCTCAGGCCAAAGTAGCCGGTGCTCAGATTGGTGTTCTGTGGGAAGAGCAGGATAAAGACGGCGATAAGTCTGAAGGCTGGTTACTGTCTGCAGCTTACAAGCTGGGTGGCGTTAAGCTGAAAGCACAACACGGCGAGTCTGAAATCAACAACGCAGAAGGCGCTAACACAACTTCTGTTGGTGCAGACTACAAGCTGGGTAAAGGCGCTAAAGCATACGTTTACTACACTGAAAACGACTTCCGCGCTAAGAAAGACACCAACTACGCTGGCGTTGGTATCGAATACAAGTTCTGAGTTTCGCTAGCCTGAGACTCAGGCGCAGAACGTAACGACGAACCTCAAAAGCCCGGAGCTGATATCAGCTCTGGGCTTTTTTGTTTGGCCGGATGTGTGGATTACTTATGTCGGTTTATTGTTGCTGTATAGCAATAGTTTGGTGATCTGTCGTGTATATATCAACAAGCTACTTCTGCCTAAACTGGTTACATATTCATTGATCAGCCATCAGGCAGGAGATACAGACATGAAATCACTTGTTGTTATTACAGGCGCCAGTTCCGGTATTGGTGAAGCAATTGCTCGTCGTTTAAGTGCAGCAGGCCATCCGCTGCTGTTGTTAGCCCGTCGGGTTGAACGTTTAACCGCACTGGCGTTACCTAACACTTTGTGTGAACAGGTTGATGTGACTGATAAACAGTCCTTCGAAGCCGCTATTGCCAAAGCCGAAGCACAATATGGCCCGGCGGATCTGCTGGTAAACAATGCCGGTGTGATGCTGTTAAGCCAGCTTGACGTACAGGATCCACAAGAGTGGAAAACCATGTTTGATGTCAACGTCATTGGTTTAATGAATGGCATGCAGGCGGTACTGGCACCGATGAAAGCGCGTAAAGGTGGCTCCATCATCAATATCAGCTCTGTTGCTGGCCGTAAAACCTTCCCGGATCATGCAGCTTATTGCGGTACTAAGTTTGCGGTACACGCGATTTCTGAAAATGTACGTGAAGAAGTGGCTAACTCGGATGTACGGGTAATGACCATTGCACCAGGCGCGGTAGAAACCGAGTTGTTATCGCATACCACTTCTGACGACATTATTGATGGTTATCAGTCGTGGAAAGACGATATGGGTGGTGTATTGGCGTCTGACGATGTTGCCCGTGCGGTGGAGTTTGCATATCAGCAGCCTCAAAACGTATGCATTCGTGAGATAGTTCTCGCACCTACTCGTCAGCAGCCGTAAAAGCTACTTTAAAAGCTGGCGATATTCATCCCAGCTTTTACCCGATACACGCGTCACCAGATTTTTCAGGGCGCGGCTATCAGCCAGCCCGGTGTGATACAAAATGCGCTGGGTATCGGCATCCTGGCGTAATAACTCTTCAATTTTTTCCAGCCGGACTTTGGCGCCTAATTCACGATAACTGCAGTTTTCCTGCTTTAATTTGCGTTGCAAAGTGCGGGTCGTCATACATAAAAACTTGGCGGTGAGTTCTGCTTCCGGCAGTTGTTTATTCTGCTCCAGATAGGTTTTGATATGACTGGTGACGGCCATACGGAAAGAATGCTCCTGGGAATAACGTGACAAGGCTTCGTGGGCTTGTTGTTCCAGTACCTGGCGGATTAACGGGTTACTGATTCGCAGTGCAATATTCAGATCATCACTAGCAAAAACGACGTTGGATATCGCTTGTAAGCTTCGTTCCGCCGGTTGAATTAACTCACTGAGTTTATCTTCGTATTCAAATAAGCCGGTTAGATTCTTATCACTGACAATACGTTTGGGTAACACTTCGGTGCCGGTTAACCAGAAAATCAGATCCAATAAATGTTGTAGCGTCAGGCTCAGATAATGGCGGGAGTATTCCAGATCGTTGACCACATCACTGATTTTAATCGTTACTTCATCTGCATGTTTCTGCAGTACAAACTGAATATCACTGCCAACGTTTTTCAGAGCAATTAACGCTTCTAAGGCTTCCAGTAATGTCGTGCAGCTCATGGCCACCAATACCACCGGGCTGAGGCTTTCCGGCTGTAAGGACTCATTGCTGTTAAGGCGGATTTGTTCTGGCGGATAGCTTAATAAATGACGCCAGATCAGATCATGGCTGTGATGATCCAGCCGACCGTTAGGATCGGACAAAAATTCGGCATTGATATCCTGCTGCTGCAGAAAGTCAGAAATATCGATCTGGCGCTGGTTTAACACAGCCAGATATTGGCGAAAGAAGGTGGTGGAGATCATAACCAGCAAGTCCCGGAACAGGGCTCAATTAGACAACATGAACGGGCTTTGACACAAGATTGTCGTTTTAGTGCGTTTATCTGTCGTTTCGCTGCCTCCTGTTGTGCCCGGGCTTTGCTCTAATGTTGGCATACAACAGGAGCATCATGATGAAAAAACTCACCACAGTACCGGCGGAATTGTTCGATAATCTGGAGCTGTTTCCAGAGCCGTTTTTTAAGCGTTTTAATCTTGAAAAAGCAGAGCAGGCGGTAACTTTCCCGGAGCAGGAATCCAAAATTTATTCCTTTCCAACCCTGTTTAACCAGGTGCAGTTTGGTATGGGTGTATTTACCTGTGACTACAACAATGCACAATCCTTATTGCCAGCTGGTCTGAAGCCGGTTAAAGCTTTTGGCGGGCGTGCGTTAGTTATTATCTCCAGCTACGAATACCGCAAAATTCACCAGATGACGCCGTACAACGAGTTATTGGTGGTACTACCTGTGTTGAATACCAATACACCGGGCAAGGTGTGGGACCTGCCGATGTTGCCGTCCATGGTGCCGGGTTATAACGGTTTTGGTTTTTTCACCCTGGCCTTGCCAATGAGTTCGGAAGAGAACAAACATCGTGGCCTCCAGTTATGGGGTTTGCCAAAAACCTTACACGATATCGAAATTGGTCAGGCCGATGGCAAGATGACGACCACGGTATTTGATGATAATGGCGAGAGCATTATTACGTTGAAAATTCCGATGGCGGGTAAAACCAAAGCAACCACCATGGCGAATAAATTATTCAGCGAAAAAGACGGCAAGCTGGTGATGTCACAGAATCATCTGTATGCCGATATGAATGAAAATAAACATTTATCGCGTTTGTTTTCGGTGAGTGATAAAACCGACACAGTGAAGTTGGGGCAACATAAAATCGCTGATCAGCTCAGGTTTCTGAAGTTATCCCACGACCCGATTATTACCCGCTATACCAATGATCTCAAGTCCTGTCTGTTTTTACCTAACCAAGACAAGTAAGCAAGGTAAATAGACAAAAGAAGTAAGCAGTGCTTATAACTGCTGAAACTTTTCCTGAATAAATTCGATAAAGGCCCGCAACCGTGCGGGCTGATATTTATCCTTATGATAAATGGCGTAGAAGGGCACCAGGGGAATCTGCCAGTCCGAAAATACTGGCTGCAACTTACCTTGTTGAATTTCATCCCGGCAATACATCACAGGTACACGAATCACCCCATTACCATCTAACGCCCCTTGCACCAGAGCGCGGCCGTTTTTACAGCTCAGACGACCATTCACCTGGACCTCGATGGTTTTACCCGGTTTATCTATCTGCTGAAACTTCCAGCTTTTTACCGAACCGGTTAAGCAGGGCAAATCCGCCAATTGTTTCGGGTGAGTAACCCCGGGGTATTGTTGCAACAACTGCGGGCTGGCCAGGGTATCGAGTTTTAAATCGGTGAGTTTTTTACCGATAAATCCGGCATCACTCAGCTCGCCCATGCGGAAAGCAATATCGAACTCATCCTGAATTAAGTCGACCCGGTTGCTGGAGAAATCCAGCTCGATGCTGACCTGTGGGTGTTGACGCATAAATTCACTGGCCATCACTGCAATCAGGTCTTCACCAATATGACCACCAACACAATTCACCCGGATCAAACCACGGATTTCTTCGGTGTTATCCACCGCTGCCATTACTGCCTGCTCAAGCTGTTGTAAGGCGTTTTTCGCCTGCTGATGAAACTGCTTACCGGCATCGGTCAGTTTTAATGAGCGGGTAGTACGAATCATCAGAGTGACGCCCATCTGCTTTTCTAACGCACTGAGCTGACGCGACACGTGGGAGCGGGATACATTCAGTACCTCTGCAGCGTTGGTAAAGCTGCCTTCATCGGCAATCAGCACAAAGGTGCGGATATCGGCGAGGTTAAGTTGGTTAAGCACGGGAATCCTTTTAGTGATTACTCTGAGCGTCGATCGTTTGATTGTATCTCAGTCAGGCTATAACAGCAGGTATCAGACGTTAGAAACTGGCGTAATATCATAGTGCGTTTGCAGCTTCCTGAAGGTAGAGTGATTCTCGCTGATAACTACCAAGCTCTGCAGCTCTTATAACAACAACAGAATCACATTCGAACGCTATGACACATTCTCTGTTTGATCATTATCCACAACTGGCAGAAACCATCCCTGTGATTGAATTTGCCGACTTACCAACACCGGTTGAGTCGTTTGCCGGAACAGGTAGTGAGGTTCCGCTGCCGGAAAATTTGTGGATAAAACGTGATGACCTGACCAACAGCGATTACGGCGGCAATAAGGTCCGTAAACTGGAGTTTATTATTGCCGATGCGCAGAAACAGAAGAAACACAGCATTGTGACCATGGGAGCTACCGGTACCAATCATGGTGTTGCTACGGCGACTTTTTGCCAGGCAAATCAGCTCGACAGCAAGGTCTATTTGTTCGAACAACCGGTAACCGACACGGTACTTAAAAACCTCAAAGCTATGGTGCGCCACGGAGCCAAATTACAATATCGTGGCTCTATTCTGAAAACCGCGCTGGCTTATTACGCCTCTCATATATTGTCACCACGCAGTTACCACTTACCGGCGGGTGGTTCGAATATTATGGGTTGTATTGGTTTTGTGAATGCCGCGCTGGAACTAAAACAACAAATCGATAATGGTGAATTGCCGGAGCCGGACAAAATAATTTGTCCTGTGGGTTCCAGTGGCACTCTGGCAGGTTTAACGCTGGGCTGTCAGCTATTGGGGTTAAAAACCGAGGTGACTGGCATTCGGGTAGCGCCGTCTCATCTGGGGCCTATTCCAATCTGTACTGCCGAAACTGCACAAAAGCTGATGCAACAAACCTATCGTTTTTTACGCAAAGCGGATAACCATATTCCGACATTAACGTTAAATAAAGTTAACCTGAGTGATGATTATTATGGCGACGGTTATGGGGTCGCCAGTGACGCCGGGGACGTCGCAAAAACCGCCTTTAAAGCTTCAGGCATTGAACTGGAATCAACTTACACTGCCAAGGCAGCTGCCGCAGCACTTGAATGCTGCCGGGCGAATCCACAGCAGAATATTCTCTATTGGCATACCTTTAACTCTGTCGATCAGGACAACTCAGCGGTTGATTGCCAACAGCAGCAGCTGCCGCAATCGTTAAAACAGCTGATTGGTCGATAAGACAACAGATCAGTAGCTGATCTATCCTGCCTGCCCGGGTAAGCGAATCCGTTATATTCCCCTATCTGTGAGTGTGCAAAAATGTGGTTAACTTTCTCTTCAGGCAGGAAACCCGATGAAATTAGCACTCACAGAAGAACAACAGCTAATTCAGGACACTGCAAAAAACTTTGCTGAAACTGAACTGGTTCCCAATGCGGCGCCGCTGGACGAACACCAGCCGGGCAGTCGTGACACTTTTTTATCTAATCTGAATAAACTGGCACAGCTGGGCTTTATGGGCCTGAATGTTGGTGCTGAACACGGCGGCAGTGAAGCCGGTGTGGTGGCCTTCAGTTGCGCCATTACCGAGCTGGCACGTGGTTGTTCTGCTACGGCGGTGACCGTTTCTGTTACCAATATGGTGGCGGAGGTTATCGAGTCGGTGGGCAGCGATGAACAAAAAGCTTATTACCTGCCAAAAATCTGCGAAGGCACTTATCCCGCCGCAGGTTTTTGTTTAACCGAAAACAGCGCAGGCTCTGACCCGGCGAATATGAAAACCCGAGCCATTCGCGACGGCGATGATTGGGTAATTACCGGCAACAAACTCTATATCACCAGCGCTGAATACGCTGGTTGTTTTGTCGTTTGGGCGGTGACCGACGGTGATGCCAAACGGGGTAAAGGCATCAGTTGTTTCCTGGTGGAAGCCGATAATCCGGGTATTGAAATTGCCAAGGCCGAAGAAAAAATGGGTCAGCGTGGTTCAGCGACCAATGAAGTGATTTTCACCAATTGTCGCGTACCTGCCAGCGCCATGTTGGGTAACGAAAACCAGGGTTACGCCATCGCCGTGGGCGAATTGGCTGGTGGCCGTATTGGTGTGGGTTCATTGGCATTGGGTATTGGCCTGGCGGCAATGGATTATGCCCGTAACTATTTAGGTGAGCGCGAACAGTTCGGTCAGAAAATTGGTAATTTCCAGGGCCTGCAATGGATGTTGGCGGATCGTTATACCGAATTAGAAGCTGCACGTTTATTGCTGATGCAGGCAGCCTATTTAAAAGAAAATAAACAGGACTTTGGTTCGGCGGCGTCGATGGCAAAACTATTTGCCAGCGAAAAAGCCAATGATGCCTGTTATAGCGCATTACAAATGATGGGTGGTGCCGGTTATATCCGTGAATATCCGTTAGAACGCCATGCCCGTGATGTGCGTATTACCAGTATTTATGAAGGCACCAGTGAGGTTCAGCGGTTAATTATAGCCCGGGGCCTACTGAAAGATATTCTTTAAAAGCTATCTGCGTTGCTTCTGCGGTGTTAAAAATAAATTCAAACTGCTTATTTATGACTTATAAACTCCGCTTTTGAATTTATTTTTGCCTTGCATTAGCTTCCTCGATGACGCTTTTCGACAAATTATTTTAAGAATTACTAATTAAATAAAATTAAGGATTTAAAATGGAAGCCAATAATAAAGTTGCGGTCGTTACTGGCGGTTGTTCTGGTTTAGGTAACGCCACGGTTAAAGTGTTGCTGAAAGCAAACGTTAAAGTTGCGATTTTTGATTTAAACGAACAGCAAGGTGCTGCAGTTGTTGATGAATTTGGCGCTGATAATGTGATGTTCGCCAAAGTTGATGTTAGCAGTGCTGAATCAGTTTCCTGCGCGATGGATGCCGTAATCGAAAAATTCGGTGCCTTACACATCTGTGTGAACTGCGCCGGTATTGCGCCAGCCAAACGTCTGTTAAGCCGTGAAGGTGAAGCTATGCCACTGGATAACTTCAAGAAAGTGGTGGATGTAAACCTGGTAGGCAGTTTTAACGTTGCGCGTTTAGCGGCAGAAAAAATGGCAAAAAACGAGCCATTTGGTGAAGCTCAGGAGCGTGGCATTATTGTTAACACCTCTTCTGTTGCTGGTTTTGAAGGTCAGGTTGGCCAGTGTGGTTATTCCGCCAGTAAAGGTGGCATCCTAGGTATTAACCTGCCGATGGCGCGTGATCTGGCACCATGGGGCATTCGCGTAAATGCCATTGCACCGGGCATTATGGGTACACCTATGCTGCTGGGTATGCCGGAAAATATTCAGGAAGCGCTGGTAAAAGATATCCAGTTCCCGAAACGTTTAGGTCAGCCGGAAGAGTTCGGTCGCCTGGTATTACATATGGTGGAAAACAGCTATCTGAATGGTGAAACCGTACGTTTAGACGGTGCAATTCGTCTGCAGCCAAAATAATTATTTCAGGGTCTGTTAACAGGCCGACCTCTTTGCAGGTACCGGTGCTGGGGAAGTTGTAAATCTCCGGTACCTGCTTCTTAAGTCATATTCATCTGGTTAATCCACGCCAGCAAGGGCGCCAGAGCCCGTTTATATTATTTTACCTACACCCGATCAGAACGGTTATTTCGCCGGAAAATCTTCTTTTCGATCAGTTTTCTATTTCTTAAGCGAGCAAAGACTCGTATTGTGTATTGAGCCCTGAATATCCGGGATGACAAACGGCTATCAGAGCCAAAAATAAAAACAGTCGATAACTGAGTATTGATAAACGGGAGGTTCTTTAATGGATCGACGTAAGTTTCTGGCAGGCACTGTGACAGCAGGTCTGGGGTCTCTGGCTTTCTCAAATAGCGTTTTATCTCAGGAAGATATTGCCACTAAGCGTAAAAATAAATTTCGTTTGGATATGGACGCTGCAACAGCAGATGGCGAGTTCCCTTTTGAAAAAGCGGAATATCTTCAGCGAACAGAAAAAACCCGCCAGCTAATGCGCAAGCAAGGTATTAATACCTTGTATGTCACGTCGCCGGAGGGGATGTGTTATTACACGGGTTATACCGCCACCTGGTATCGCGGCCAGTCGTCTTCTAAGTGGCCTGCGCTGGCCGTGGTTGTGATCCATGTTGATCATGATGAACCACTACATTACGACACGGAATATGAAGACTATGTGCATAAGGCGACATCGGTATTCGATACTCAGGTATGGATTCCGGATGAATTTATGGAAACGGGTGGTGGTGCTCAGGGTGGTATCGAATTTATCTTAAAAGACCTGAAGCAACGTGGCTGGTTAAAAGGCCGGGTTGGCATGGAGCTGTTGAGCCATGTGCCAAACCCGGTTGTTTCACAGCAGATCCGCGGCGGTATTGAAGCTTCTGGCGCAGAAGTCGTGGATTCTTCGCTGCTGATTCGGGGCGTGCGCCGCGTTAAATCTGCCAGAGAAATTCTGTATACCGAACAGGCGGCTAAAATAGCTGATATTGGTTTTGCTGCAATTCGAGATCATTTTTATCCGGGTGTTACACCGCTTGAACTTCATGGTGTCGCGATTCAGGCGATGCTGGCAGCTGGAGGAGAATTACCTGGTCTTAATCAGGGGGTGATTTCAGGACCTCTGGCCGCAGCTCATGCGTATTCTTCGCGGCGCCCGATCGAAAAAGGCGAGTCATTTGCAGTAGATCTCAGTGGTGTTGTTAACCGTTATCACGCCAATATCTGTCGCTCGTTTGTCGCCGGTGATCCCTCCGAAGAAACGTTAAAAATGAGCCAGTCGTCCGGCAACGGTATTCGTCTGTTATGTGAACATGCCAAGGCTGGTCGTAAAGTTTCTGAAGTGGCGAAACTGATTAAACAATCTTATGAAGAAGCTGGTGTTTGGGGAGATAAACATTTTGTTGGGGGCTATGAGTTAGGTTTGGCGTTTCCACCGGACTGGGTTGGCGAATGGTTGTTTGATCTGAGTGCCGCCAATAGTGACGATATTTTCGAAGAAAATGTTGTTACTAACTTTGAGAGTGTATTTGCAGGCCTGGACAATGGTTTGATAGCTCTGCTGACTTTAAGGCCCGCAATCGGCGTTAATATCGACACAATTATTTATGGTAAAGAAAAAAGTCGTTCCCTTTCTCAACTCGATTTTATGCCGATTGTTGTCGGCTGAGCGATCTGTTCATGCCTGATGGTGAGGTCAGGCCTTTTGGCCAGGCAGAAATGCCTGGCTCTTTTTGGGTTGTTCTGAACGCTTTTCTCTGGCAATCACGACATGGTACATTTCCAGTTCTGTGGAAATAAAGAACTCAGCAGGTAACCACCATGCAAACCACTGCTCAAACTGCCAGTGCCTCTAACATCGAAAGCGCCGCCAAAATGCTGGCCGAGCTGGGTCATGCTACCCGCCTGAGTATCTTTCGTTATCTGGTGAAGGGTGGTCGCAATGGCGTGCCGGTGGGTGAGATTCAGGCAGCGTTAGAGGTACCCGGTTCCACGCTTTCCCATCATATTACCCGTCTGGTATCCGTAGGTTTGGTGATCCAGCGCCGCGAAGGCCGCACCTTGTATTGTGTGCCGCAATACGACGCGTTGGATGGCCTGATCGATTTCCTGCAGGACGAATGTTGCGTCCATGAAGAGCCTAAGCCTGACAGCTAAGTCATAACTGCCCATTAAGTTCTATCTTCCTCAGATCTTTATTTCTATATTTCTAGAAATATATTGACTGGATGATATCTCTACTTTTATATTTCGATAATCTTAGAAATAAAGTGAGGAGATCAATCATGTTATCTGAACTGTTATCCGGGCTAAGTCCGGAACTTCAACAGCAGGCCTGGCAGGCACTGGATATGTTTCTGTTCCTGGCGGCTGAGCTGACTATTCTGTTTTTGGCCATTAGTTATCTGGTGGGTGTATTGCAGGACTTTATTACCCCGGAGAAGGTACAGAACATTCTGACCTCGCGTAATGGTCGTGGTTATGTGGTTGCCGCGTTACTCGGGTCGATTACGCCGTTCTGTTCCTGTTCCACCATTCCGTTTTTAAAAGGTTTGTTACGTGCCCGGGCAGGTTTTGGCCCTATGCTGGTGTTCCTGTTTTCCAGCCCGTTATTAAATCCGATTATCATCGGTTTATTTGTGGTGACCTTTGGCTGGCAAGTGGCGCTGTTTTATTTTCTGATGGCGATGGTTGTTTCGGTATCGGCGGGTTTCCTGCTGGAAAAACTGGGCTTCGAACGTTATGTCAAAGCTGATGCTTATGGTGAAGTAACAACCAGTTCATGTGGTACCAATACCGCTTGCTCCGAACAGTCAGAGCCACAGCTGAAACCACAAGAGTCGACCAGCTGTTGTGCTACTAAAACAGAAGCTCAGCCAGCACAGGAGAATAAGCCGGAGCAAGCCAGCTGCTGCGTTTCCGAACCCAAAGCGGCAGAGGTGAAACAAGATAGCCGATGGTTACGTATCTGGAAATCAACCTGGAGTGACTTTAAGCAAGTACTGCCTTACCTGTTGTTAGGCATCAGTATTGGTGCTCTGATTTATGGCTTTATGCCAACCGATTTAATTGCGCAATACGCTGGAGAAAACATCTGGTACGCCATTCCGATTGCTGCTGTGATTGGTATCCCATTGTATATCCGAGCTGAAGCTGTGATTCCGTTAAGTGCAGCGCTGGTGAAAAAAGGTATGGCGTTGGGTTCGGTAATGGCGTTAATTATTGGCAGTGCCGGTGCCAGCTTAACCGAGGTGATCTTGCTGAAATCGATATTCCGCAATCAGATGATCCTTGCGTTCCTGGCAGTAATCTTATCCATGGCTATTTCAGCAGGGTACTTATACGGATTTTTATTTGCCTGAGATCATGATTCTCAGATGAATCACCGAACGATTAAGACAGGCTCCTTGTGGGCCTGTTTTGTTTTTGTTATCGTCTAGCCGTTATTAGTAAATTTCTGGAGGGTAAGACGATGATTGTAGCAACCTTCCGGGCCGCAGATCTGTAACTGGCTTCTTTAACTTAATTTTAACTTAGTTAAGAACACAAGATCTCTTCCGCCCGGTTTATTCAAAAACCGGGGCTTCCATAGGAAACAACCAAACTGTTCATGGTTTTGTTTCCAGGCCCCTGATTAAATTTGATCATGACGTGAAAACGTCAGGGGTTACTATGTCTTTTTTTACCCTTAACGAGCTGGGTTGGCAGCCGTTTTTTCAGCAACAATTGTCTTTATCTGAATGGGAATCCTGTATTCCTGCACGTGTCAGTGAACGGCATCGCTCACAATTAGTCGTGTTATCTGAACAAGGAAAACACGTGATTTCCATGTGCCCGGAACTGGCAAACAGTGCCGTGGGTGACTGGTTATTAGTTGATGAATACCAGCGCTTCGAGCGCTTGTTAGAGCGCTCAACTTCTTTTAGTCGCAAAGCCGCAGGCAGCAAAATAGAACTGCAGCAGATCGCTGCGAATGTCGATACCGTATTTATCGTTTGTGCGTTAAATAATAACTTTAACCTCAATCGAATCGAACGTTATCTGGCACTCACGAACGAAGCCGGAGCAGAAGCTGTTGTGGTGTTAACCAAAGCAGACTTGTGTGATAACCCGGGTGACTACCAGCAGCAGGTTCAGGCACTGGATCCTGTGTTGATGGTAGAAAGTGTGAATGCGCTTTCGGCAGAGACCCTGCAGCAATTATCGCCGTGGATAAAACCCGGTAAAACGGTGGCTTTATTAGGTTCATCCGGTGTGGGTAAGTCCACTCTGGTGAATACCTTATGTGGTGAAACTCAGCAGAGTACTCAATCTGCCCGCGCAGATGATGACAGAGGACGACACACGACCACGTCGCGCTCTTTGCATTTATTAAAGAGTGGTGGTTTATTGTTGGACACGCCAGGAATGCGTGAATTGCAGTTAAGCGATTGTGAACAGGGAATAGAGCAAACTTTTATGGATATTGAGCAGTTAGCCAAACAATGTCGCTTCAGCGATTGCCATCATCAGGAAGAACCAGGCTGTGCCATAAAGGCGGCAATCAGTCGTGGAACTCTGCAACAGCGACGTTGGGAAAATTACTTTAAATTATTGCGCGAACAAGCACTGAACTCCGAATCCCTGGCGCAAAAACGCGCCAGAGAAAAAGATACTACCCAGTATCATCACCGGGTACAGCAACAAGCGCGTTTTGATAAAAACCGGTAATTTCTGAATCGAAGCAACTCTCTGGTGAAAACCCAGGAGTTGCTTTTCCTGTCGACCTAAAATACCGGATCAAGCCAGAATTTCGCGATAATTCTCACGTTTCATCGGGTGTTTGATTTGCAGGTTTTTAAACGCTTCACCGTTGACGCTATCCAGCCAGTTATCCACATCGGACTTCTGTTCATCCGACAGCTGAGAATAAATATCGTGGGAACGTTGCACCTTCCATTGCAGGAAGCTGAATTCCTTACGTTTACCGCGAATACCACCAATGGTGAATTCACCTTCACCAACAATACGCGATACCCGTTTTGCGCCAGGTTTAGCCGCAACAAACTGATTAATCTTTTCGATAACGCCAACATTAAACGGAAACTGCTCAGCAAATATCAGTTGGAATATCGGTGTTAAGGTTGCCGGAATTTCATCATTTTCCAGAAAGTTATTGTTGGCGCTGGCAGCAGGTGTTGCTTCAGAACCATCAGTGTCCAATAAACGTTGCATCCAGTCGATGACATGGGGAGCATCGATAAACAATTTGCGTGAGCCAGGGTCGCGATATAGGTGTGCGAAGATCGGGCCGAAGAAGGCAAAGTCACCCACACACGGGCGGTTGCCGAGGAAATACTTGTGATTCTTGAAATGATCTTCCAGTAAGGCAATCAGGTTCTCGGTATAGCGTCGTACACCTTTTTCGGTTTCGCCAATAATGCCAAAGCGTGGCATATAACTCATCATCATTTTGCGGATCTTATTGCCCGCCATGTCCCGGATAAATTTTGGTAACCAGGGCAGAGCATACTTACCGAATTCACCAACAATAAACTTACGGCTTTCCGGTTCGGTCCAGCGATAGTGCAACGCGGGTAAAATCAGCCACTCATCACCGTGCAATTCCAGCAGGTGAGCAGCGATGCGTTGTTTTGGCGTTGTTGGCTCGATACTGTGTTGTGGAAATTGAGCTTCAAAATAATCAATGATTTCAGCCGAATCCTGTAACCATTCGCCCTGCGGTGTCACCACGGTTGGCATGATTGGTTTGCCCACATGTTTCGGGATAGTGCGCATTAATTCGTAACCATTAGGAACATGGTTAAAGTGGGGAATACCCTTGTATTTCAGGTAGGCCAGAGTTTTCTGAGAGTAGGGAGAGACGATCCAGCCATTATGTTGATACTGGTTTGCCGGGCCATTTTGCCGTGAATCTGTCACTGTCCATATCCTGTTGCTGCTTATTATTATTATTATTGAAAGTTATATCAGGCTCAGTGTGTCAGGTATAGGTTCAATCGGGGCAGATTTACTGCAGTGCTGTTATCGCATCTTCCACAGCAAATTTCTGTTGTGGGGTTTCAGGTTTGATGGATCTGAGAAACTCCAGTGACTGCTCTTTATTGTCGAGGAAGCTGCCGATTACTGTGATCAAACGTCTCTGTGCGGTTGGTTTTAATGTTGGATAGTGTTGCCGGATTGTCTCAAGTGCCTGGCCGCCGACCAGTGTCAGTGACTGTTCGGCCTTTTTGCTGATGTTGCGTTCGAGGTCGCCGGTAAACCAGACCATCAGTTCGACGGATTTAGCATCTTTGGCTTTGATATTATCCAGTACGGTCAGCAAAGAGACGACAAAATCACGCGGACTTTCGACTTTATTAATTTCCTTAATGCGCGATAGCACTTTCTGAATCTTAGGTTTGATCGGCGCGGCTCGTTCATCAAAAGCCAGCAGATAATCTGCACCGCTTTGCCGTTCACGGCGATGTTCAGAAAATAACATCCGGGCATAATCTTCCACAGGCAGAATACTGTCATGGGCCAACTGATACTCAATCAGCATTTGTTCCTTAGCCTGACGGTTATAACGCCCGGAGATAATCACCTCGGTCATTTTATGCGGATGATTTTTCAGTAACCGGGTTAATGCTGGTTTAAATTCAGCTTTTCCTAAACGATTCTTGCGCAGATCAAGAATTAGACTGAAAAACCAGCGTTTGCTGTTACGATCCAGCTCGATTGTGCCGACATAGAAATCGAGAAAATCGACTTTGTCGTTGTTGGGGTGATTTTTAAAATCCTTTGCCACGGTATTCGCCAGGCCCTGAATAACACTGATATCCAGTTGTTGGTGAACCTGTTGGTAATAACTCATAAAGAACGCTGGCATACGGTTAATGCTGCTGTTTAGCACTGAGGATGCCAGGTCACTGACTGTAAAGGGTTTCAGCGTCCCAAGTTTTCCCTCAGCAGCCAGTTGAGTCAGTTGTTGCAGCTGTTCTTTCAGGCGGCTCAGCGGCTGATATTGTTGGCTCTTTTCAATCAGCTTTTTATGAATATTGGCCTGCTTTTCGGCCTGGGTGTGATTTACCAGAATTCTGACGGTGGAGTTATTGACCTGTCTGGTCGAGCGCTGCAAGGTCTCAACCACGATTAACCATTCCTGTGGATAAAGCGGCTGAATCGCTAAAGCATAAGGTAAAACAGCTAACATCAGATCTCCGGCATAAGACGACCCCTGTTGTTCGATACGTTCAAATAAATGACTGCGATAACCAGCCGGATCAAGCTCCAGGCTGGTGAAGGTATTGAGAATGCCAAGCTGCCAGCGATAACATGTTTTATCGATCGGATATTGCTGCGAATATTCCACCAGTTGTTTTACCACCTCCGGGCGATTGGCTTCTGCCAGAATATCAATTGCACGGTTGTGAATGGTTTTACAGTCGGCTGGGTTTGGTGTTGATGGATTATTCTGTGAAACCGTGATTAAACGGATTTGTTCTGTGAGGCTATCGTTATCCACCGTGATAAGTGCTTTCAGATAAAATGTTTCGCCATCCCATTTTTGTTTCAGGATTTTGGTTTTGGTGAGAGCGCGGGAAAAGGTTTGATAGTTGGCCTGTACCTGGCGGCTGAAAGCATCGTTATCCAGGGTTTCTGTTTGCTCAAAGGAAGCGTGAACCTGTACCCCCACTTCCTGAATCAGCAGCGATTGCAGCTGTTGCATCGCGGCGTTACGGGCACTGACTTTGGAGTCATTTTCACTGGCTTTATAGGTATATTCGCGCACGAACTCTTGCACTTCTGAGGACCAGCTGAATGGACTGAACAGCAAACAGAATACGGCAATAAACTTCATAAACGGTCCTTGTTTTATTGATACGGTAAACCACATAAAGCGGCTTACCGCAGAGGCTATGGTTTTGCTACCTGAGCATGATATGCCAATCGGTATATTGTTTCAGTAATTCAATAAAAGCCTTCACCTTCGGGGTTTTGGTCATATCCCGGTGCACCAGTGTCCAGGCTCTGGCTGGCCACTCTAATCCAGCCAGGACTGGTTGAAGTCCGGTGTTGTTATTGGCCATTTCCACAGGCAATGCGCCAATACCACAACCAGAGAGAATAGCGTGACTGATGATCTGTTGAGTTGACCCCTTTACTACAATTTTGTCTGCAGGCACTGTGTCATAAATCCATTCGTTCCAATACAACACGGCGGGACGATCATTCATGGCAACAAAACGATGTTTGTTCAGGTTCCCCAATGTGGGTTCACCAAACTGCTGCAGATAGCTCTGGTGTGCCATGAGTACCATCTGAGTTTCGAACAATGGCATAACCACATTGTCCGGAGTTTCCGGCTTGTCGCCACCGCGAATAGCGACATCCGCTTCACCGTATTCCAGATTAAAATTACGTAAGTCGCCGATTATCTCTACTGTCATTGCCGGATGTTGTTGCTGATATTGTTTAATCACCGGCATCAGCATTGGCGCAAGTTCGCTTACGGTGGTGATGGTTAACTTGCCTTCAAGATGTTGTTCTTTGTTTTGCAGACGCTGCGGCAGGTTTGAGAAATGACTATCGGTGACTTCTCCCAGGCGCATTACCTCAACACCGGCTTCCGTGGGCAAATAGCCTTTGTCGTTACGTTGGAATAATACGACCTCTAGATGGGCTTCCAGAGCATCGATATGGCGCATCACGGTTGAACGATGAATCCCCAGCTCGGTGGCGGTAGCGCTGAGCGTGCCGAGTTTGGCCAGCATGTAAGCGGTGCGTATCTCGTTCCATTTATCCACAATTGAGCTCTCACGCGGGCGTAGTTTGGGGCGTGCATAAATGCACGCTGCTGTCTTATATTCGCTCGTTCACACTGTTTTCGCAACAATCTAATATCAAACCATCTGATTGTTCAGGTCCGGGTTGGTAATCCGCAGCAGGCCTGATGATGGTGAAATTAATACGTGAGAGCGAACAAAATGCAGACAGATGTGTTGATTGTGGGTGGTGGTTTTGCCGGAGTTACCGTGTCCCAGGAGCTGGCAAAAAAAGGTGTGACAACCTTATTGCTGGATAAAAAGGATTACTTTGAAGTGACCTTCGCTAACCTGCGTAATATCGCCGCGCCGGATGCAACCCGGTTGCAGTCACGCAAGCATTATCGCGACTTTCTCAGCGGTCGGTTTATGCAGGCGGAAGTCGCTCAATTGTCGGCGAAGCAAGCCCGGTTGGCCGATGGTCAGGTGATCCACTTTAAGCATGCCGTGATCGCCAGTGGTAGCCGTTATCCGGCGATGGCCGTTGCAAAAACACACTCAGCACTGGATATCGCCAGCCGTACCGCAGAAATGCAGCAATCTTTTCAACAACTGCAGCAGGCGAAAAAGGTATTGGTGATTGGTGGCGGCGTGGTCGGTGTTGAGCTTGCCGGAGAAATTGCTCATGCGTTTCCCGATATTGAATTAACCCTGGCCCATGGTGGCAGCCAGATCCTTGATGGTTTTAAAACCAAAGCCCAACAAAAAGCCCGACAGCAGCTGGAAAACCTGGGAGTTAACCTGCAGTTGAATCGTCGCTATCAACAACAGGATGATAGCTATATTGACTCTGCGACCGGTGAAAAAGTGGATGCCGATCTTGTGTTTGCGGCCACCGGCGCGCAACCCAATAACGAATTTTTGCAGGCCGAGCTGGCTGATATTCTTAACGAACGTGGTCTGGTTAAAGTGAATGCTCAGCTGAAGGTTGAGGGTTATAACAACCTTTATGCTCTGGGCGATGTTGCCGACTCCGGCGAAGCCAAGTTGGGATATCTGGCGGTGGAGCAGGGCAAGCATCTGGCGAAAGTTATTCACAATACGCTGAAGAATAAATCCTCCAAAACCTATAAACGCCATCCGTTAATGGCGCTGATTCCGGTGGGCCAGAAACAGGGCGTGGTGCAGCTGCCGTTTGCAGTGACCACCGCCAATCTGCTGGTGAATATGAAACAGAAAGACCTGTTTATTAATAAAATCTACAAGGGGTTTGGTACTAAGCCGGATATCGCCCGATAACTCTTTAGCTCTGACACTTCCATGCTTCCCAACACCTGTTGAATTCTCTACCATCACGGCAGTTCAGAATAAAAACAAACAGGTGACATATGGGCGAGTTTTATATTGCCAACGAATACTGGTTCTCGGTATTTCAGTTGGTAACTGCCATGGTGGGCATGGGAGCAACCTTAACCTTAAAAGATTTCCGGGAATTATTGCTGGAGCCGAAAGCCGTTGCCAGCGGCACCGTGATTCAGATGGTGATGGTGCCTATGATGGCGTTTGCGGTGATTTCTGCTTTTGGTCTGGCCGGTGGCATTGCAGTTGGCCTGGCATTAATTTCATCGGTACCGGGTGGTTCTACTTCGAATATCTTTACTCATTTTGCTGGCGGTAATATCGCCTTATCGGTGGCGATTACCGCGGTCACTACGCTGGCCTGTTTGTTCTCCACTCCGATTGTGCTGGATCTGTTAATCAGCGGTTATATGCCGGGTGATTTTGTGATGCCCAAAGCACAAATCATGAAAGAAATTGCCCTGACGTTATTACTGCCGCTGGGTATCGGTATGTTAGTGCTGCAGTTCTTACCAAAAATCGCCGAGAACTTTTCTAAGTGGTGTATCCGTATTTCTCTGGTTGGTTTGCTCGGCATTGTCGTCGGTGCTGCCAGCTCCGGTCGTCTGGATCTAAAAGCGTTTGGTTTTGATAACGTGGCTCTGGTGGTTGGCTTTATTCTGGTGATTACTTTAATGAGCTGGTTAGTTTCCCGGGGCCTGTTACGCCTGTCGAAGCGAGACTCCATTGCGGTCGATATGGAAGTCGCGGTACGTAATATCAACTTAGGCCTGATGTTAAAAGCGATTATTTTCCCGGCGGTTCTGGGTCAGAAAGACCCGGTGGGTGATACCGTGTTATTGGCGCTGCTGTTATATGGTGGTGTGATGTTGTTTGTGGCCGGTGCACTGATTGCGTTGCATCGTTTAAAAAGGCAAAAAAATAATCAGTCACAAACGGCCTGAGCTCATAAGTTTAACCAATATCAGAGTGGTGATATTCAGCCAACACTTTGAGTCATTACTTTGTTTCACCGCGGAGAAGTCAAAGCGATGTCTTGAGATAGGCGATGATCATCATCGGGGCTTCTAAGTATGGTTTAAGGTCTTGATAAGTGAGTGTTTCAACAGACTCTCAGATGAACACGACCACACTATGTATTAATTTGTGTTCGATATAGTGATACCGTAATACGATTAAAATCAGTTATAATTCTGCCAGTTATATTACTGGCGAGTTTATACTGATGACAAGTTATACGGACTTGAAAAAAATATTTATTGCATTTTCAATGCTTGCTATTAGTCAATTCACAGGTGCTCTAGATATGTCACAAACTAAGATTGCAACAGCATACTACAAAGCACTTTATTCAGGTGATCATGATCTGGTACAAAAGGTCGCTTCACCTGATATGGTGTTTGAAGATCCTTCAGCCCCCGCTGAATTTGAAATCCCCCCAGTGATTAACAATCTGGAGGATTTCTTGAGTTTCATGAAAGCGAACCTTCAGGGTGAGGTGATGGTTACCATAAAAGATAGCTTTGTATCCAATGACAGGGTTATTTTAATGGTAGAAGTAAAGGGTATGCTTCCGGCATCGAGTGTAGGATTGAAAGGGAGCATGGTTCGGTATGAAACTTCAGGTGTTACTGTATTGCATGTGGTCAATGGAAAGGTGATACGACATACGGATTTTATGGATTACCCTGGGCTTACTAAAAGTTTTAAACCAATTAATCAATGAATCTGATTTTCTATTTGAGTGCCCATAGTGATCCAACTGTTTTAATCATAGAGTTTACACTTCTGGAGCGTACGAGAACTGGAATGTCATTGTTTTAAAGAGCATAGTCAGCTTTTCTATGGCTGCTCTTGATACACTTCGTCAGATCAGGAATGACTCTGTAGATTCTTTCGTAGAGCGCCATCAGGAAGTCATCGCCCGTTTTTGCTGTTTCCTTCGCTGTAATCAGGCACTCTTATCTGAGCGGGTATAAACCTTATCGTTGGTTTGGTATTGGAACTTCGGTTTTCTGGCTAAAGTTACTGATAATTTATTTCAATTAAGACCATAAAAATTAAAAATATTTCATGTGCTCATATAGAGCAATTATTTTTCAGATCTTTTTCGCAAGTTGAGTCTTGATGAATATGAGGAGAACGACATCCCCACCTCTTTCAAATCATCCCAAAAGAGGTGGGGTTGTATAGCTTTGGAATTAATATGAGAGAGTCTATTAATTCCAATATTTTTTAGTTTGTAGCGGGTATGCTGACACTGTCTACAACAGGCAGAATTAAGCGTGACTGATGGGCAGCATCATGCAGTATTACCTGCTTCGCTACGCGGGTCTCTGATGTTGTCAGATTAGATTTTCCAGTATTCAGGTTTCTTGCATATTTAGGGAAGTTAGAAGAGCTTACCTGAAGGCGTATTTTGTGGCCTTTAGGGAACATCGTGGCGATATTACCGAGCTGAATCTCGTATTCGTACGTTCTGTTCGGCTCAACCAACTCAGGTGCGTTTTTCGATCCTGAGCGTAATTTAGCACGAACAATACCATCGATTAGATTATGGGTTTTACCGTCAGGACGTACTGCTACTAATTTAGCCGTAAAATCTGTATCCATTCCGTCAGTTTTGGCAAATAGTCTTACACTGACGGGTCCGATAACTGCCATATCATCATCCAGTGCTGGTGTTGTGTAAACCAATACATCGGCTCGTTCTTCAACCGCTGTTTGATCGACAGCACCTGACTGTGGCGCCATTGAGTCTAATTGGCGAATCTGGTCATTACCACAGCAAAGGTTTCCGCCTGTAGTTGGCACAGGGTTGGCCGGATCATACATAAACACATCCGCAGCAGCGCTACCAGCAGCAACACTTCCTACAAA
Organism: Bacterioplanoides sp.; assembly: GCF_965219715.1. Taxonomy (GTDB): domain Bacteria; phylum Pseudomonadota; class Gammaproteobacteria; order Pseudomonadales; family Oceanobacteraceae; genus Bacterioplanoides. The sequence goes on along the minus strand of NZ_OZ244785.1, from coordinate 2,631,018 downwards.
AGGAATATTGCCGTTTGCCATGCTTGGGCTTTCAGATAAAGCTCCGCTGCCAGCACGGTCATTTGCATCTCCGCTGCTTTGCAGGTAGAAGGATTTGTATTCCGTATCAGGTAATGGATACTCAGTGCCGGTTACCTGAAAGGTGCTGCCAGTTTCGCCTGCATTGGGTGGGACCAGAACGGTCAACTGAACGTTTGGTGTAGAGTTAAACCCGTTTTCCATTCCTTTTAAATGAAAGTTAAAGAAATCGAGATCATAGGGTTTAAAAGATGCCAATGCACTTTCATCCTTTGCTGCAGCGGCAGCAGCCACCGTTGCAAAGTCTCTGAAATAGCCGTAAGCAGGCAGGCCAAAGCTTGGCGTGCTCTGATTCATAGAATGGCCGTATTGGCTCATGAGCAATTTGGTGCCCTCCTGTGCTTCTTTGCTTCCGGCGTGCGACTTCATGTTTTTATAAAGTTCCACAGTTCCATTTGCAAAAACATCGTACCAGGCACCGTGTATCAGTGCTGGCACTTTGATGTTGTCGATTTTTTCACCGACATCAACGCGTCGCCAGTATGGGTCATAATCAGGATTCGCGATTGTCTCATTCCAGAAGTTATCGATATCCAAACCGTCGAAAATATCAATAGAGGACACCGGAAGCTTTTGAGCATGCTCGCTATATAAACGGGAGAGGATGGCTGCACGTGCGCCAACTTTGGCTTGAATGTCTTCCGCGCTTGAACCTGCTGCGGTCTCTTTCCTTATGATGTTGTCGGCTACAAATGAAGTTTCAAACCAGCTCAGTGTGGTGTTAAGAGCAAAAACACCATCATTATAAGCCGCGTCTCTATGGGCATCTTCCGGTGTGACCGAGGTTGATATTGCTTTCAAAGCCGCTGGCGCTTCAGTGGCAGCTTGCCAAGTATTGATACCCGAATAAGATGGTCCGCGCATACCAACATTACCGTCAGACCATTCTTGTTTACTGATCCAGTCGATAAGTTCTGCACCATCTTTTGCCTCATCAACAAAAGGTTTGAATAAACCCTCAGACGCATTCGTGCCTCTGTTTTCTTGTATTACATAGACATAACCTGCTCGAACAAAAGTAGCGCTATCGATCGGGATTGCGCCTCCAAAACACTTCAGGTTTAAAAGTCTGCCATAAGGATCTCTTTGAGCAATGGCTGGCAATTTAGTGTCTTCTGATAGCTCAGTTGGAGTATAAATATAAGCCGTTAGGTTATTCCCACTGGTTGTAGAAACACTTACCTTCTCACATGAAACACCAGGAAACTGTTCAGAAGTAATTCTGTTATCTGCTTTTGGTGTTGGTGTGGGAGCGCTAGATGAGCTGTTATTATCACCGCCGCAGGCAGAAATTGCCGCTACTAATGGAAGTAATATTAAATACTTTTTATCCATCTTGTTTTCCTCTTTTAGGGTTTTATCTTTATTCTTTTAAAAGATTTAGGTTTTTATGGTTATTAAATTTTCTCTGGGACAGAAGGTTTTTGATATTAATCAAAACTGACTGTCGACTGTTCTATAGATTTCCGGTTTTACAGTAAGCCCCATTTAACGAATGATAAATGGGGCTTGCTTATCAGCGCTTTGCATTCCGGCGAAGCGCAGATGGGGTGTAATCTTTATGCGATGCCTGGAATTCAAAATTCACTGGTTTTTCTTCATTCGTCAAACCCATCGCTATATATCGGCCGGATTGCAAATCATGAATGATTTCTCCTGCACTCCATGGAACTGTGGCTGATGTATATTGAAGAGCGTGCGCTTCTGCTACTCGCCAAATCTCGCCACGGCCATCATAGTGATCTACAACGGAAATTTGCCATGTATCTTCATCAACAAACAATGTTCGTTTGGCATAGATGTGGCGCTCACCTTCTTTCAGCGTAGCTTCTACCACCCAGACTCTATGCTTTTCGTAACGTGTATGTTCCGGGTTTACATGTCCCGCCTGGATCAGGTCGTCATATTTGACTGAAGAAAATTCAAAACTGTTGTAAGGAATAAGCAGTTCTTTTTTGCCAACTAATTTCCAATCGTACCGATCCGTTGCACCGTTAAACATGTCGTAATTGTCTGACGTACGAAGACCGTCAGCCGCTGTTCCTGGTCCGTCGTAAGCTACCTGAGGAGCCCGACGAACACGACGTTGCCCAGAGTTATATATCCAAGCCAAACGTGGTTGACTAATTTGGTCAAGTGTTTCATGTACCAGAAGTGTTGTTCCCGTTAGGCGGGCTGGCGACTTAATTTGTTGTTTGAAATAAAACAGGATGTTTTCATCTTTTTTAGGATCAAAACCACCTTTCATATACCATGGAAAAATAAACTCATCGCTCATTTTTACTGGAGTGTAGTCGCCATTGCTTTGAACGGCCGCCTGCATAATATCACGTGATGCAGTACCGCCACGGTAGCGGAGAAGGTGGTTCCACACCACTTCTTCTCCGGTTTTCGGGATGGGAAAAGGCACGGCTTCGTCAAAGTTGGCTGCTGCACCATTTTTGACGGTGGCTGTCAAGGCATTAGCCTTGGCCTTGTCATAAATTTTCTGTGGTAATGCCGCAGTTCGATGTGACTGATAAACGGGCATGCTGTAAGTATCAGAATACTTATTAAACAGAGCAATCTGACCTGGGCTTAACAGGTCTTTATACTGATCTTTATTCGCATTGGTGATTACGTATAAAGGCTTTTCGTCACTGAAAGGATTCTGACCTTTTTCAATAACAGTGGTCAGGCCTCCTTCCCAGCTAGGAATTGAACCATCTGCGTTGCCAGCTTTCTCTGCACCTATTGGCGTTAGCGTGTTTCCGAGTAGATGGGCTTCTTCTTCACTCACTGCTGCCTGAGTGTTAAAACTTGTAACAGCCAGCGTAGAAAAAATTGCACAGGTTAAATTTCTTAAATTAAATACCTGTTGTTTCATTATTTTTATCCTCAAGAATATTTAGTTTAGAAAGACATGCCGAATGTGATGGAAGCAAAGTCTTTATCGCGTGAGTCGTTAAATTTTCCACCGAAGAAACTGGTAAATGAAATTCCAGCATCGTAGATACCGCCGTAGTCTGCATTGAGTGCAAAGGCAAAAGATTTCCGGCCTTCCTGGAATTGCCCATTACCTGCAAAGCCAGAAACATCATGTTTAAATGTGACGGCAGGGTTTACATTGATGCCAGCGACCACGTTGTTGTAGTTGGCTGTCGTTTTAAGTGCATAGCCCCATGCAAAAGACGTTACATATCCATCATCGCATTTTACCTTTCCAGTGCCATCATCATTGGCACCCTGGGAGTTGTTGCCACATGCTCCATAAGTAATGGAACGCCCATATCGGGTTGTATCAGGATCAGCATCGGCATCCTGAATATCTGCGGTGTAGGTAGCACCGACTTCGCCGATAAAGGTGACGCGGCTTGCTCCCCAGGTTTGATCGAAGAAGTTCAGGAAGGTGGCTTGAAGTTGTTGTAAGTCTTTCTCGTCATAGCCTGCTATAACCCGGTCGCTCCCTACAGCGCTTGATATCTTTTCATTGATATGACTACCGGTATAAGGTGACTGTCCATTAAAGAGCCAACCGAACAATAGCTCGCTAGAGTTGTAGGCAACGGGGTAATCAGGCTGGTATGAGAACTCTCCCGATACGGCCCATGAGCCAATTGTCGTTTGGGCACTTAATCCAAATAGTTGAAGATCTTCTGGATAATAAAGACCATAAGTACCGACTTTGCCGTTAGAAGGAAGTGTGACACCGAAATATGGAATTCGGCTATGATAATTCAAGTAGTACGCACCAAACTCTGCATCGATACTATTAGCATAATGCCGTGTAGCAAAACCATATTGGCCGTTATCCGATGGTTCGAAATCAGAACCTGCGCGTTTAGCGACATCTTTGCCACCTGCCACTGAGGCAGGGCCTCCTCCATCATAATATGGGCCGTCAAAACTATTCTGAGAGTCATTTCTGCCAGCTAAGGAACCTGCGTTGACGCCTTCGCAACCAGGGGCGGCAATATCACTGCTTGAAAAAAAAGTACCACAACCATCGATAGCGAATGGCTGCCACTCTAATTGATAAAATGCCTCAATTGTTGTGCTATCGGTAATTCCAAGGGAGCCGTAAGCCAAGCCGACAGGAGTCAAAGCTTCTTTTAACGTTGCTCCCGGCCGACGCAAGGCGGAAACGTCTACAGGGTTAATTTTATTGATGCCATGAATGAGAAATGTAGACTCTCCCCAGCTAATAACCTGGCGCCCTAAACGAAGATCCAAAGGCATATCATTAGCTTCAAATTCGCCGTAGACAAAGGCATCCATTAGTTCGATACCAGAAAACTTTGCCAAATCATCGAAGCCATCATCTGATAGCCGGGTTTTTGAGTTATTCTCCTGTGCGGAATAGCGATTCGGGATGTTACCGTGACGTTGCTTGCCGTCTTTTAGCTCAAAGTCGTACCAGTACTTAATACGTGCAAAGGCACCTAAATTATCTTTCTTGAGCTCTAGACCATGCACACCTTTGAAGACATTGCTGATCACATCTCCTTTATCAAAGTTCAGGTTTCCGTCGTCGGTTGTCGCCGACTCAGAGCGCCCAAGCCTATCACCTTGAGGGGTATTGACTGCGTGATATAAATCTACATTCCGCTCTGAAGTTCTGACGCTCGCTCCTAATGAAAGTTGCGAATCAATAGTGCCCTCGATATCACCAATATTAAACTCAAAAACTGCATGGGCAGAGGCTGAAGATAATAAGGATGCAATTATAACTGATGTGCTCAATGGCGTTCGAAGGAAGCTTCGGCCTTGTTGAAGAACAGGCCCTTGGAAAACCTTGTTTGTCATTTTTAAGTACCATGCATAATTTTTTTTTTATAAACGGTTATATATGCGTCACTAGACATCTCTTTTTCTTGTTAGACGGAGCTGAATAGATTTGCTAATCAGATCCTACTGGTACTTTTAGATGTGGGTTATTCCCTTGGCGCCAAAGTGTTGTCTCTGGGTTGGTTTTAATGATGAATATTATTCACAAATTATGTGATCGATCGGTTTTTATTGCTGTATTTTTTATATTGATGTTGTCGGTATTTCTGTTTGTGAAGGAGTGGATCTTAATATTTCGGTAAGATTTTGATGAAGGCACGTCTATGTTTTACTTGCTCTCCACTCTGCTGGGGATACTTGAGTCCATCTTTTGAAGGCTCTTGAAAAATTACTAACGTGGGAAAATCCCAATCGATAGCTGATTTCACCGAGTGGCATATGAGACTGCTGTATATACTGGAGTGATAATTCTTTTCGAACGCCATCTAATAGCGATTTAAAATTAGTGCCACTTTCCTTAAGCTTTCTTTGTAAGGATCGGGAGCTGACGTTTAAAGCTGTGGATACTTCATCCATTGATGGCTCGCCATCAGACAGTGTTTCCAGAAGCAGGTAATATACCCGACTGGCAAGATCAGATTTATCGAATCTAGCGATATATTTAGCGCAGAGCTGATCATTAATTTGGGCCAATTCTGGATTGGCAGTGGGTAGTCGTTGCTGTGCGGTTTTCTTATCTATCTCAATCCAAACGCTGCTCTGGTTGAATTCAATATGACACTGAAAAATATCATTAAATGGTGTCATGTCTTCTAAGGGGATAGCTCTAGGTAGTCCGACTTTTAGTGGCCTGAATGTACCCGGGTATAGGTTGCGGCAAAGCAGAGCAATTGTTGCTAAGAAGGCTTCATATTGAGCATTGGACAGAACTGGTTTATAGGCTGGATAGGCTGAGCCGGATAAACGAATTCTGTCATCCTTTTCATCGATGTTGGCGCGAGCCGCAGTCGTAAATATTTTTATATATTTAGTAATTCTGTCTAAGGCTTCATGGAGGTTATTGCTGGACCATAAAGCAAAGCCTAGTGAATGCCAGGAGGTCGGCCGCATCATTTTACCGACTCTCAAGCCAAAGCACGGGTCATTGCTCTCTTTTAATGCGTAATCAAATAGTTTGGTTGACTTTATTACTTCAAAGCGTGCGTTGGGGTCATATGCTTTGTCAATATCTATGTCTGCTTTTGGCAATATTTCATTTGCGTCAATGTTGTAACTTTCTAATGCCCTGGCTATAGCAATAACCCAGCCACCATAACTCGTCGCTGTCATGACCATGAATGTTTTCCTGTGCTTTTGTGTAAGGTCAAGTTGCTGTTTATACAATATAGAAACCCAGGCCTTCAGGTTATTCCTTAGGCGCCAAATTCATATCGCCTTGATCTTTGGGTGTTGAGCTGGTGCTGGAATGCTGGCAGGTTTGTTTAATCATAGCACGACTGTCGGCTTCTGTGCTGTGTATCCTCAGATTCAGACTAATTTCAGGTAGATAATGATAAATATGAAATTTCAACGTGCTTCGTCAGCTTATAATTATCCACTATTAATAAAAAGCTTGCTTACCTCTGATCAGCGATATGAAGAACAAAATGCTATCGTATATCGTGGTGTCGAAAGATTTAGTTATAAGGAGTTCAATGAAAGGGTTTGTAAGTTAGCGAACGTCTTGAAGGATCTAGGTGTAAAGCCAGGTGATGCTGTTGCCGTCTTGGACTGGGATAGTCATCGTTATTTGGAATGTTACTTTGCAGTGCCCATGATTGGCGCGATTTTACATACTGTAAATATTCGCTTGTCGCCCGATCAGGTTCTTTACACGATTAACCATGCTGAAGATGCTGTATTGCTTGTTCATGATGACTTTTTTCCCATGGTTGATAGCATCTATAGCGAATTTGAAACCGTACGCGGCATTGTCCGTTTGAATGAGTTTGACCAGCCTGAGGAACCAACTTCAAAATTCAAGGTTGTTGGCGAATATGAAGGTTTGCTGAGTAAAGCTTCCAAGCAGTACGAATTTCCGGACTTTGATGAGGACACCGTTGCTACCCTATTTTATACGACTGGTACAACTGGTAATCCAAAAGGTGTTTTCTTTTCCCATCGGCAATTGGTTCTTCATACCTTACATGTAGTCAATGCTCTATCTACCTGCTCTCTTCAGCCGATTCTGGGTGTGGGTGATGTTTATATGCCTATTACGCCAATGTTCCATGTACATGCCTGGGGCATTCCTTATGCGGCTACCATGATGGGAGTCCAGCAAGTTTACCCTGGGTGTTATGAGCCAGATGCTATTGTTCGGTTAATACGGGAGGAGGGCGTTACTTTTTCACACTGTGTTCCTACTATTTTACAAATGGTCATGGACAGCGGGGAGGCACAAGATACTGACTTTTCGGGTTGGTCCGTGATTATTGGTGGTAGCCAGTTGACCGAATCATTAGCGCTTAAGGCTTTGGAGTTGGGCATTGAGCCATTTGTTGGCTACGGAATGTCTGAGACATGTCCGATTATGTCGCTTACCAAAATTAGCCCGTCGTTAGCTAAGCTCCCATCTCGTGATCAGATTCCTTATCGAGTTAAAGCAGGTCAACCAACGGTATTGGTGGACATTGATATATGGGATGCAAGCAATAATCCACTGCCTCATGATGGCCTTGCGGTAGGGGAGGTTGTTGTTCGCTCTCCCTGGTTAACTCAGGGGTATCTTAAGGAGTCGGAGAAAAGTGAAGAGCTTTGGCAGGGGGGGTGGTTACATACCGGAGATATTGCTTGTATACACCCAAATGGGTTTATAGAGATACGTGACAGGATAAAAGACGTTATCAAAACCGGAGGGGAATGGGTTTCCTCATTGGAATTGGAGAATCTTATCTGCCAGCATCCATTGGTAAGCAGTGCAGCTGTGATTGGTATTCCAGATGAGCGATGGGGGGAGAGGCCTTATGCTATAATCGTTCCGGAGTCAGATGAGTGTGATAAAAATTTAATACAAATACACTTAGAACAATTTGTTAAAGCCGGGAAAATAAATAAATGGGCAATCCCTCAGGTAATCGACTTTGTCAATGAAATACCAAAGACAAGTGTTGGGAAAATTGATAAAAAGAGAATAAGAAGATCGATCGGTCGCAGCTATTAGTGTCAGGTTTATATCCTTAATTATTGTTAATGATAAATATTATTTTATGGAGTCCTTAATGGCGCATAGGGATAATTTATTTTTTAAATTTTGGTTTATTATCTCAGAGATTTTTTAGTGTTTTTTTATGATGCATAACCATTACAGTTTTAGCTTGGGCTTATATGGTTAAGAATTATGTGATCTGAATTATTGTCTAATGCTCTTTGCTACCTAAGAACATGGAAAGGTTCTATCTTAACTTTGCGCCAGGGATGGTGTTTTTTTAATAATTAATATATCAATATTTCTGTTAATGACAGAATTTTTTATCTGTAAAGATCGTAAGCTTAGGCCGTAGTGGCTTTTCTGGAGTTAATAAGTATGAGTGAATACAGACATCCTTATAAAGATGTAGAGTTTGTTCTTGATAAACTGGTCGATTTTGATGCGCTTTGCTGTGATGCAGGCCTGGATGGGATCAATTCCGAGTTAGCTTCAGTTATCTTGGCGGAAGCAGGAAAATTTGGGGCCGGCGTCCTGGCTCCTTTGAATATTATTGGGGATACTGAGCATCCTACGTTAGGTGCTGATGAGGTCGAGGAGACACAAGGATTTTCTGAAGCTTATCATCAGTTTATGGAGGGAGGATGGAGCTCTCTTACGTGTGACGAAGCTTTTGGTGGGCAGGCTTTACCCAGTGTTCTGGGTACAGCTGTAAACGAGATCTGGCAGTCTTCTAATATGGCATTTTCACTTTGCCCAATGTTATCTGCCGGTGCTATTGAATCGATTTATCACCACGGTTCGGAGTCTTTAAAGCAAGCTTATCTGCCTAAAATGGTTAGTGGTGAATGGACAGGTACCATGAATCTGACTGAACCGGATGCAGGTTCAGATCTCGCGGCTATAAAAACTAAAGCAATTGTAAATGATGACCACTATCTGATTGCCGGTCAGAAAATATTTATTACCTGGGGTGATCATCAGATGACGGAAAATATTGTTCATCTGGTACTGGCTCGTTTACCTGAGGCACCGGCAGGAGTAAAAGGGATTTCATTGTTTGTTGTTCCTAAATTCTTGTTGGATCACAATGGCAACCCCTCTGTTCGTAATGATGTCAAGTGCGTTTCTCTTGAGCATAAACTGGGCATTCATGGCAGTCCCACCTGTGTGATGAGTTTTGGTGATAATGAAGGTGCGGTCGGTTATTTGGTGGGGGAAAAACATCAAGGATTAGCGTATATGTTTACCATGATGAATCATGCTCGTCAGGTAGTCGGTTTGCAGGGGTTAGCAATTTCAGAACGCTCATATCAACAAGCTACTGAATACGCCAAAGAACGCCTTCAGGGAACAAATAAAGACGGCAGTCGTTTTGCTATTATCAAATACCCGGATGTGCGTCGGATGTTGATGATTATGAAGTCTTCTATTGAAGCGATGAGAGGCTTGGCGATGATAGCATCTGCAGAGATTGATCGCTCTAATTATGCTAAAGAAACTGAAGAAACGAACAAGCACAGAGATAGAGTTGAGCTTCTCACACCGATAGTAAAAGGTTGGTTAACCGAAATGAGCCAGGAGCTGACTTATCTGGGAACACAAGTAAATGGTGGGATGGGGTTTATCGAAGAAACAGGTTCTGCACAACATTACCGTGATGCTCGAATTCTAACTATTTATGAAGGTACTACAGGGATACAGGCGCTGGACTTGGTTGGCCGAAAAACGCTACTTAATAACGGTGAGCATTTATCTCTATTAATGCGGGAAATAAGCCAGGTTGCCAACCGCATGGAAGATTTTTCATCTCTGATTAATCAAGGTAGAGCGCTAAAATCTGCTTTGTCTTCAGGCCAATATGCTTTGGAGATATTGTTAGCTTCAGCATCGGTTGATTCTACTAATTCAGGCAGTATTAGCGTCAACTTTATGATGATGTTTGGTTATATTTGTGGTGCGTGGGTTATGGGTCTTTCCGCGATTGAAGCGCAAAAAATGCTTGATAATAACGAAGGTGAAGAAGATTTTCTTAACGCTAAATTAATCACAGCCCAGTTTTATTCTGAACATTTATTACCGCGTGTTGCCAGTCATTTGACAACTATTCGAGCAGGAAGTGTTAGTATTATGGCGCTTGACGAGGAGATGTTTTGATTCTTATTGATGTTATACTTACGAACTGGATCATTTTATTTATATTTCTTGGTTCTGGGTAGGTATTTCTTCTTTCCTTGGTGTTGGTGAACTAAAATAGGTCAGAAAAGTCTGAATAATCCCCCAAGAGGCAGCGGTCAATACTCAATATTGTCATAAGACGACATGATCTTTGGCAAACACGGTATGAGATAACAGCAGTGCCATAATCAGGGTGATGGTTTTATTCACAGTAGATTCTCCATGGCTGCAATTAATTCGTTTCGGTTGTGTTCATCTTCACCAGCCGGATGAGGCGCAGTGAACTGGCCAATATCATTATCGAAATATTCACTGCTGTGAGTTTGGTATTCAGGCTTTAATGCCAGGTCAACCAGAATATCGGCACCAATATTCATATCTTTTCCGGCTACACCAAAACCTTCTTTGACCATCTTGCTGGCCAATAACGACGCTGGATTTACTGCGATAATCACAGGTGTTTGCTGTGAAGAGTCGGCCTGCCAGTGATCCGCCAAATAACGGCTCCACATGGTAATCGCCAGCTTACTTTGGGCATAGGCTGAGAACTGATCTTCAAGCGGAAACTTACCTGCCAGAGCATCAAGATCCACTGGCGCTTGTGCCGCTGACGATAAATTAACGACCCGGCTGTTGTTATTCAGCAAAGGCTTTAATTCTGTCGTGATCAGATACGGTGCCAGGGTATTCACCACAAAACGCACATCCAGGTTGTCTTTAGTGATTGGCTGGTTGGTTTTGTAAATACCGGCGTTATTAATCAATACATCCAGCTGGGAGTGCTCTGATTGTATTTGTTTGATCAGAGCACGAGTTTCACTGAAGTCGGATAAATCTGCCTGATAACAAATAACCGCCGCTGCACCGGCTGCGATTAATTGCTCTTTTGCAGCTTGCAGTTTTTCCGGGTTACGACCGTGAATCAGCAGAGTATGACCCAAAGCGGCGAATTTGTTCGCGGTTAATAAACCAATACCATCGGTTGCACCGGTAATTAAAATTTTCTTAGTCATAATTACTCTCCTGATCCTTAGCATTTAAAAGTGTGAGCGAAGTAGCTATTAGTGAGTCAGAACAACCTTGCCCATACCCGCTCCGCTCTCTGCATAATCATGTGCTTCAGCGACTTGCTCTAAGGTGAATTGTTTTTCAGTTAATACCGGTGTCAGATGTCCGGCTTCGGCAATTTCCGCAACTTGTTTCAGAATATCGCCGTGGGCCTGACGGCCAAGGTTATGAATCATCGGAATTAACATAAACACCACGTGTAACGATAAACCCTTAATATGCGCCAGAGTCAGATCCAGTTCAGCCATCGAAACCGTGGTGGCGATATGTGCGTTTAATGCCGCAGCGTCCATTGAGTTAAGCAGGTTTTCTGCACCGACTGTGTCATAGATCGCATCAAAACCTTTGCCATCCGTGTGTTGCGCCACGTAGTCGCTGACAGTCTCAGTTTTATAGTTAATGGCGGTTGCACCGAGTTGTTCGATTAAGGCTAATTGTTTGTCGCCACCACCGGTTGCGTAAACCTCAGCACCGAAATATTTCGCCAGTTGCACCGCAATATGACCCACACCACCTGAACCACCGTGAATCAGAACTTTTTGCCTCTCACTGATATTGGCACTTGCATTGCCACTAATACCGGCACGCTGCAGACCTTCAAAGGCAGTGATCGCAACCAGAGGTAAAGCCGCTGCTTGTTGCATGTCGAGGTTTTTCGGTTTGTGCGCCACTAGTTGCGCATCAGCCAGCATAAACTCCGCCAGGCTGCCTTGCAGATCGCCCAAACCGCCAGCACAGCCATATACCTCATCACCTACGTTAAATTGGCTGACGTCGTCGGCAACGGCTTCAACGGTACCCGCGAAGTCCATGCCCAATACCGCCGGTAATGCAGGAGCAAATGGCAGCGCTTCACCGGCTTCACGGATTTTGTAATCCACCGGATTAACACTGCTGGCTGCCACTCTCACCAGAATGTGGCCTGGCTTCAGCTCTGGCTCAGGGATATCGGCCTGCTCGAATACGTTGCTGGTGCCGAATTGGGTGATGGTCATGGCTTTCATACGAGATACCTGTGTCTGCAGTGTGATTAACTGAGATTCAGTATATTAATCGGTTCGTGATTGATAATATTCGCTAATATTGAATAACTATCTATAAAATATTGATAATTGATTTGTGAGAGGCCAGGCCGTTATGAATCTCGATCATCTGCGTTTGTTTGTGCGCATCGCGGCTACCCAAAACATCAGCCAGGCCGGGCAGGCGCTTGGGTTGTCGGCGGCAGTGGCCAGCAACCACATCAATAAGCTGGAAGAAAGCCTCGGTGTTCGTCTGGTGCATCGCACCACCCGCAAGGTATCGCTGACGGAAGAGGGCGTCGCTTTTTTGCCCCATGCTGAAGATGTGCTCGCCAGTGTTGAAGCGGCGGAAGCTTCCGTCGGTGCCGGAGAAAGCACTCCGTCCGGCACCTTACGTATTACTGCACCGGCTTCCTTCGGGCGTTTGCATCTGATGCCAGCGATGAAAGGCTTTATGCAGGCCTATCCGAAATTACATGTCGATTGCCGCTTTTCCGACAGCATTGTTGATATGGTCGAAGGTGGGTTTGATATTGCGATTCGTAATGCCGAATTAAAAAACTCCAGTTTAATTGCCCGCAAATTAGCGACGGACAAACGTATCGTCTGCGCGTCACCGGAATATATCGCGGAATTTGGTGAACCCCAGTCGCCGCTGGAACTGAGCCTGCATCAGTGCGTAACCTTAACCGGACTGGATCACTGGCAATTTAAAACCGCCAATGGCGATGTGTCGCTGAAAGTGAAAGGACGTTTTCGGGCTGATAACGGAGAAGCCGTGCGTGATGCCTGTATTCAGGGATTGGGAATCACCATTAATTCGACCTGGATTGCCCATCAGCAATTAAAGTCCGGTGAGCTGAAACAAATATTAAAAGATACGCCGTTAATTTCGGATACTGCGATCTGGGCGGTGTATCCCAGCACTCGCCAGCTGGCACCTAAGGTACGGGCTTTTATCGATTATTTTGTTGAGTTTTTTGGTGATGATCCTTATTGGGATAATCTATGAACAAAATTGATTTTTAAATATCTACCTCAATTAATACCGCGTCGAGCAGTTGCTGCTGCATGCGCTCGCTGGAAAGTGGCAGGGTACTTCCTAATAGCCCCGGAGCGATGTTGGTATCTGCAAGCGAAGCCTGAATCAGATTCTCCACACTGGCCGATTCGCTTTCCTCCTTCTCGGTACTGATCAGAGTGTCGAAATTAAAATCTTCAACCGTCTCACGCTGAGATTGCTGTTTTTCGACCATGGCGCTGAGCAGCTCACCTTGTTCGCTTTCGGTATATATAATATTGCTCGACTTGATATCGAAACTGGTACGGCGGAAATTGATGCCATCTTCGTTAGGCAATTCGGTATAGCTGCCACTCAATTCAAAACTTTGTTTTTGTTGAATTGATACCTTGCCGTTGTCCTGCTGTTTTTGTGTCTGCAGCGACAGGCTCAGATCAAAGCCACGTTCCTGTAAGGAAATAACGTCGGTGGGGAGTTGATCTTTGCGGCTGGAAAAACGGAATTCAAAGTCTGGTAATGGAACAAACAAGCGATTCTGGTTCAGCTCTTCATTGTTTAATGCATTACCTTGTTGCAGATTTGGTTGTTGGTTTCGTTGTTGAGTCTGCTGCTGTCGCGCTTGTTGCGCCAGATTTAATTCCGCCTGGCTGAATTCGAAACCAGCCGCCAACACATCCTTCATCATGCTTTGCTGCATATCATCGGCTTTGGCTTTTTTAGCGCTCTGATCGAGTAAATCCAGATAATGTTCGATCGCCTGTTGTTTGCCTTGCTGTTGATAACTGAGCGGATTGGTTTTATCCAGCGTCAGTTCGGCATCATTGCCGTCAAAGCTGAAGCGGATTTCACGCACTTCGTCGCTGTTATTGTATTCCAGCTTTAAGTCTGCCTGGCCGCCACCGTTACCGGTTACCGACAGCTTGCTGATACTGTCGAACTCCGACAGGTTGAGATCTTTTAATGAGGGTTTTCCCTGATTTAAATAACCGGAAGCAAATGCCTCCAGTTTTTCGGAAAATTGCTGCAGCTGTTTTTGTTCTTCCTCGGTGAGTTCACCTTCGATATTAAAACTGACTTCGGTGCGGTTAAAACTGGCGAATTGACCAGGGGTAGTGAGGGTCATCTCATCCGATTCAAACAGCACGGTATCGGGGTTTTTACCAACGCCGGAAAAGCTCTGCAGCTGAAAGGAGATTTTGGCACCGGAACGGGTGGTGAGGCTGAGATCAAAATTCTGCGTACGGCGCTCTTCTGATATCGAAAACTCACTGAAATCGACCGGCTGATTGGCGCGGGTTTTGTCGGTGTAATACTGATAACGACGCATCTCCTGATCGTAGGACTTCTCGCCACTGTTCAGCAGTTCGCCAAATCGTTTACCGGCGCTGTTAAAACGATTCTTCTCTCTCAGGCTGAAGCTGAAGTCATCCAGCTGTTGCTGGAAACCTGCGCTGGTGCGGGTCTGGTGTTCGCTGTTACTGATGGAAGAAGCACGGACAGCAACTGGCGGTTCGAATACGACTCTCGGAGGAGGATTGTTTGCCTGGCCCAGCTGCACGCTAATACCTTCTGACCGGACGCCTTCTGCCGGGGCAAGCGGCTGGCTGACAGGGCTCAGTTTGATATTGCTGGATTGCAGCTGCGTCAGGGCATCCGTGCTCTGACGCGAAAGTACATTAGCTGCCGGAAGAAAAGGAGGCACTTTCATTGTGATCATCCATTGAAGCCGTATCTCCCGGTTATCGGCTGGCTTCAGGATATCTTTATAGTTTTGTTAGTAATGCTCATTTCGTAATTTATGGCGCCAGCTTCCCCGGGGTGATCCGGGCGATGGTTTTAAACTCACGGGTCATATGAGCCTGATCACTGAAGCCCAGCTCTGCAGCAACATCGACTAATGGCATCTGCTTATTTTCCTGAATAAAATTGATGGCTTTGCGAATACGGATAATGCGTTGATAGTTCTTTGCCGTCATACCCAGACGGGTTTTAAACAAACGCTCAATCTGACGCTGACTCAGTCCGATTTTGTCGCTTAATTCGGCGAGTGCTTCGGCGTCATCAATAATGGCTAATACCTGCTGAATAGAATCCGGAGTTTCGTTCTCAGTTATCAGAGTGTGCTCAGCCCACTGGTACAGCTGTTTTAGCCGTTGCCGGTTTTGAATCATCGCCGAATCGTTTTGGCTGGCATTGTCGGAAACAGAATCAGATCCAGAACCAGGGTCGAAATTAACTTCCTGCTGCAAACAATCGAATAACTCATACAGCTGGTATGGGTCATCATCGTTGCGTGATAGCAGGGTTAACTCTTCATAATGGCGGCCAAGAATTTTATAACCCATGGCCGGATGAAAACGGAAACCGGCCAGAATCGAACCGGGTTTCATCACCAGACGGTCGGCCTGTTTATTAATAGGCAGCATGATCACACCCTGTGGTAACGGCTCGCCATCCACCAGAACATCACCCGCCAGAATAAAAGCGATACCACTGCCAGCATCGGCGAATAATGTTTTTTCCACCGCTTCGCTGGCACAGGCAGAGGCTGACCAGATTCCCTGAACGACATTGGCCAGCTGTCCCGCAGGGTGGGACAGCTGTAAATCAAAGGCAGAATTCACGGATTGTTGTTTCCATGTTTGGTTATTTCCACGTAGTGCGGTTTTCGGGAGTGCTACTTCTGGGAGTGCCAGGTTAAGTCTCGTCGTTGTTATAACGTACTGACTTATTGTTTGTAACAGCCTGCCCCAGTCCTTGTAAGAGTCTATTGGTAACAACCTATTTATCAAACGCTATTTATAAGAGCCGATGGCTGGTTTAAAAGTTTTAGCCACTCGGTTCCAGCTGTTAATTGCGTTAATCGCCAACGTTAAATCAACCATTGCCTGGTCACCCAGTACTGCGCTGACTTCGTTATAGCGCTGATCATCAACCGCCTGACCTGATGTCAGATGTTCGGCCCAGGCCAGAGCAACCCGCTCGGTTTCCGTGTACATCGGCATGTCCCGCCAGGCGCTTAAGCCAATAATACGCTCTGCACTTTCTCCTTGTTCTTGTGCCTGAGTGGCATGCATATCGATGCAGAAAGCGCATTGGTTGATCTGCGATACCCGCAATTTAACCAACTCCCAGGTACTGACAGGAACGGTTTGTGAAACACCGAATTGTTGGCGCAGGTAGTTCTCCTGTTCCAGCAACAGTTCCATCGCTTTAGCGCTCAGGGCGAAGTAGTTAGCTCGTGTTGTCATACTGTATATCCTTGTTTGTCTTTGTTTCTTTTCTCTTAATGAGACGTTGGGTACACAGTACGTGAGGTTAAAAACCGGGTATTGAATATTTTCGACC
Source organism: Bacterioplanoides sp. (assembly GCF_965219715.1). Classification (GTDB taxonomy): domain Bacteria; phylum Pseudomonadota; class Gammaproteobacteria; order Pseudomonadales; family Oceanobacteraceae; genus Bacterioplanoides. The sequence goes on along the minus strand of NZ_OZ244785.1, from coordinate 2,614,349 downwards.
TACCCGGTTTTTATTTCTTCAGGTTTTACCGCAGAACTTTGATATTAATCGATGGTGATAATAATTTTTCCTACGGCCCGGGCACTTTCACTGCGTTTAATGGCATTGTTGGCCTGGGCTAATGGATATACGGAATCCAGCGTTACCTGAATTTTTCCCGCATCAATCAGTGCGCGAATGGCGGTTAAGTCGTCGGCGTTAGGTTGCACCCACATGCGGCTGAAATGAACGCCGGAGTTATCGATGGTTGGCTGATCGGTTTCATCCAACGTCGATACAACAAAACCGCCTTTTTTCGTCATCGCCAGAGCACGCTCTACAGCATGGCCACCCGTGGTGGTGATAAATACCACATCCGGTTCAGAAACCACGTCATCAAATTGCTGTTGCTGATAATTAATAACCTGGTCGGCACCTAAACGTTTTACGTAATCCATATTCCGTTCAGAGGTGGTGGCGATCACCCTGGCGCCCATGGCTTTAGCGATCTGAATGGCAAATCCACCAACACCACCCGAGCCTCCGAGAATAAGTACCGTTTGACCAGGTTTCAGCTGGGCATCATTTTTTAATCCCTGGTAGGCCGTTGTTGCGGCCAGGGGGACGGCGGCACTTTCATTCACCGATAGTGTTTTTGGCTTTGCGACAACCAGATTGGCATCGACCGCCAGGTATTGCGCCTGTGTGCCTTGTTGGTCAATTGGTGCAAATACAAACACCGGATCACCGTTATTAAATTGTTGTACCTGGCTGCCACAACGGACGATCTCTCCGGCAGCGTCCCAGCCTAATACCAGTGGCAGCTGGTGGGCTCCTGAATCTGCCATCATGCCGTTACGTACGTGAAAATCCACCGGGTTTACCCCGGCCGCCGCTACTTTAATCAGTACCTGATCCGGTTTGATTTGAGGTATAGCTAAGTGGCCAATGGTCAGCTCGGTGTCGCTGCCGTAGCTGTTAATAAATGCGGCCTTCATTTCAGTGTTATCAGTCATTGTGGTTGTCATGAGTTTCCATCCTTAAAGTAGGTCTTGGCTAAGTGATGGAGCTAGTGTCGATGATACTGATAGATACATCTAATTGATGTTTGATATAAAAAGCATTGATAAATATGATGTATTAAAAATACTGATACCGCTTTCTGATATGTCGAGAACCGACCTCAACCTGATTGTTATCTTTGATGCCATCATGAAAGAACAATCCATCACCGCTGCTGCTGAGCAACTGGCGATGACCCAGCCTTCCGTTTCCAATGCTTTGTCGCGTATGCGTCATCAGTGGCGTGATCCGCTTTTTGTAAAAGACGGCAGGGGAGTAAAACCAACACCCTACGCTGAGCAATTATGGCAACAGATTAATAATCCGATTGCCGAGATTCAGCAGGCGATGGCGCCAGTGGAATTTGTACCACAACAGGCGCGCCGTCAGTTTCGTATTGCCTTGACTGATGGCATGTCGGGCATCTTATGGTTACCGCTGCGACAATATATTGAGCGGCACGCGCCCGGTATTGATATTTATGCTGTGCCTTATAAGGCTGACGGGGAGGAGTTGCTATTAACTGCTAACGTTGATTTGGTGATGGATTATTATCCGGGGCGTAATAAACAGATTCACAGCGAACTGGTTTTTGATAACCACTTTGCTTGTATTATGCGGCCGGATCATGAACTGGCGAGCCAGAATCTGACGTTAAATCGTTTTATTCAGCAGGACCATTTATTGGTGTCTTTATCCGGCGATCCCCAGGGCATGATGGACAGTCTGTTAGCGAAGCAAAATAAACAACGCCGTATTGCGATGACGGTTAACAGTTTTTCCGGAGCACTGGAAATTCTACGGGAGAGTAACCTGATAGCGGTGATGCCGTATTCAATTGCCTGTAAATCTATTGAACGCGGTGAATTGGTCGCGAAAGCATTACCTTTACCTATGGCTCCGGCACCGATTTCTATTGCCTGGCATACTCGTCATCAGCGAGATCCGGGACTGGCCTGGTTACGGGATGTGTTGCGTGAGCTGTTGAGCAATTTGGATAAAGGTTATCGGCAAGGGTTGGAGCGTTTATAGCCGTATTTATTTTTATCGACATTAAACGCCCTCCCACTTTGAGTGAGAGGGCGATTCGATTATTCGGCTAAACAGTCTGTTAAGCGAGCTTCATCCAGCATTTTGTAACGATCGTATTCTTTCAGGAAAGGGATATGTGGTAAGTCATTCACCAGAATACCAACACCTTGCTGGTGGAACTGATTGGCTTCCACATCGTACGACAGCGGGTTACCTAACTTAATAGCCACTGCCTGTAACTTCATTAAATCCTGGCCCAGGCGATAGGTTTTACCTGCGCTTTCACAGCGGTAATACAGGCTGTGTAAGGCACCAAAACCTAATGATTCCACTAAGTGTTTGGTCATTGGCAGATAGACATTGTGGTAACGCTCAAACTCATCGATATCCAGCAGTGCGGTATTAACCGCTTCTGTCATAGCAAAGGCATCACTGCTGTCAGTGGCATTTAGTTCCGACAGAATCTGTTGTGCCTGAGTTTGTAATTCATCTGAAAATACATCCGCCGCAGCCATCGGGTAATCAAAACCCAGGTTATCTTCCATCGGTACAAAATCGTTAGCGATGATCATAACGCCTTTCTTTACGTGTGGAATTGCACGGGCGTCGAAGGTCGCAGCTACCGGTAATAACAGCGTTTCGGTGGTGATCAGCTTGCGGAATAAAGCATCGGTAGCGCCGTCGGTTTGTTCAGCGTATTGGTGTTTGCGTTCTCTATACAGCTCGATGGCATCTTTTAAGTGTTTTTCGAAGCCATCAACACAGCCGGTGAGTAATAAAGTGGCGCATAATAGTAATGATTTGCAGTGTTTTAACATCGTACTCGTAAGTCCCTGATACGTGTCTGTGACAGACGTTATTTTAATGAGGTGGTGAGAGCGGGGAGTATAAGGGAATTATGGTGTGGAAGCAGTGTTATAAAGCGGACAAATCAGGGCTAATTAAAATAGCTTATTTGATAATTGTTATATGGTTTTTCAGTCGTTTATTTATCTGGGTACGTATTTTATAAAAAATTAAGAAATATTATTTATCGTGTTGTAATTAACAATGCCGATTAATCTGAACCACATTCCTGCAGCTTCAAATTAACCGGCGTGATCAACACGGTTGTATCAGTGCTATCCGGATTTACGGAGCCTTACGTGGCAGTTCATCCGACTGATACATGGATATCTGATGGTTGTCCGGGTCGGCAATTTCAGCAGACCATCCGCCCGGTGCATGGCTAACCGGAGTAACAATGGTGACGCCCTTTTCCGCCAGCGCGCTTACCGTATCATCAATGCCACCTTCTGGAAGGTCAAAAACGATGATAGGGGAGTTGCCAGGCCGCGATTCCTGCTGGAAAAACAGCAGCTCAATGTCATTCCCGGTTTTTGCTAAGAGCCAGTCGTTGCCGCTGCCGTCATCTTCCATTCTCTGCACATCCAGTCCAAGCGCATCACGGTAGAACGCCTCAGTCTTATCCACATCGTTGACGTAGTAGCAAATGGCGCCGATTTTACTGTTATTAAACATTCCTTAGTTCCTCTTTGTTGGTTGTTACTCCCTTACGTTGCCGCGAGAGGTCGTTTTGTGAGCTTACAACAAAAAGATGTCCATCTGGATCGTGGCTGGCCAGTATTGCATTGCTGGAACGGGCCATTTGGAGCAATGCTTGCCTTATTTGTCCGAAGGCCAGCTCGCCTTTTAAGTTCGAAAGCCCGGTAACGTGTTTGCCATCGAACTGGCGCCAGCGGCGCTTAATCTGGGCAATACGTTGTCGTAAGGCTGTGTCTGATATGCGTAATAGCCAGGCAATCTCTGCCTTGGTATGCCCGGCTAACGCCAGCAGGGCAGCGCTACGAAGGCTGGGGGGCAGAGTCTGAATAAACTCAGAGGCTGGTTCTTCCCGGTCGGCTTGTGGCTGCTCTGTCGATTCTTCGGGGGGAGTGAGGGTGGAAGACGCTTCGCGCTTTTGTCGCCTTACGGCTGACCGTGCATCGAATGCTGCGCGCTTTCTTAAGGCACCGAAAAGCCAGCGGCGATTGTCAGTGCAGGACAGATCGGTGCGACCGGCCTCAACCGCTGCCAGTAATATGGCCTGCAGCAGGTCTTCTGCTTCATCAATATGGCGGGCGACTTTGCGGGCGTAGAGGAGCAGTTTGGTGTATGACGGGTTGTGATTCTGTCTCATAGTGGCTTCGTGCACCTGTGATTTGGTGATGAGCGATTGGCTGGTTATGAATTTTTATGAACAAAGTACATATAGCCATAGATACCACCAATAATTGAAAAAATCATGTAGTACAACCAAGCCCTGGCTATCATATATTCGAAATTTACAGGGTAATTTGTAGCGGCTACAAAAAATGCCAAGACGGACATCGCACCTAAGCTGGCACCAAGTAGAGATAAGCTAATGGCTGATAGCTCTTTGCCATAGAATCTAAATATCGGATAGCAAACCACTGATATAAAGATCCCCACTATGAGCAGGCCTACCAGCCATACTTGAGGTGTCTCTGAAGACCAAAATAAACCAAATTTGGTCCATGCATAAATCAACCATATAAGAACACCAAGTGTTCCATTGATTAATGTTGCAATGCTTAGATGCTTCAAGTTATTCGTAGGCGTCACCTGGATTTACTTGCTAGGCGAGGGTTTCGCTTTGACCCTGAAGCTTAGACAAGACAGAGCCGTCCTTTTTCCGGTGAGCATGGAATCTCGTACCGCACTCTGAACAATTAGGCATAGCTGAGGCTCCATATGGCTTACCAATTTTTATAGGAGTATTTTCTCGGCAATCTGGACATTCAATGTAGATAAGCTCTAAGTCTTCTGGTGCAGTTTTAGGAATAACTTTATTTTTATTATTTGTGCTTTTTGACGAAGAGTTTTGAGAAGGTGCGATTGCTTTAACTTGGGACTGTAAGTCTGCAATCGCATCAATTAACTCGTTTTCAACTTCTTTCTCATTGGTTCCGTTACCACCGGCTAATTGACTAGCAAGATCCTCTACTTTTTGTGCAGTTTCCAGCAGCTCTTGAGATTCTACGCGCTGGTTTAATACAACATGAATTTCATTAACTGAGGCATACATGATTCGCGCAGCTTGACTTATCATTTCAAGTGCTACCGACTCTGACAATGTTCCAGTTCGTGCATCGTGAACTGCTTTACTTATTTGTCCAGAAACTGTCACTAACTGTCGTGCGATAGCTGAAAGTTGTGGGCTTAGCATTTCAGCTGCTGTATCTTTTGAAGTAAGGCTAACAGTCGCATATGACAGCAAGGCTCCTCCGAACGCAGATAGCGCATTTCCAATTACAAGAGTCAAGCTCTCACCTTGGTTTGCACTACTAAGGTACACACCGGCGAAAATCATAAGGATCGATGAGAGGATTTCTATTGGCTTTTCATTTGCTATTCTGCGAAGTTTCAATTTATTTCCTTATTATGATGTTGATGTGAGGTAAGATGCGCCTAACGCCGCATTTAGCGGCTTGTCCGCTGCAATGCTTTGTTATAAGTTACCTTATTATATCTTGATTGCTGAGCTTTGGAGCCAACCGCTTAAATATAGAGTTTTCAGTGTACGGCAAATACTCTGTATGCCTAGAATAAATAAATCCATTTTTCAATGCTTTATCCGATAAATAGTTCATAATTTGGCTTTCAACCATTATACCAAAACACTTATTTTTCGACCCCGCACTAAACCGATCTAACCTAGCTTTCACATAATTGTTTGAGACACCTCTATGGATTGCTGTCGCTGCGGATTGTGAGTCAGGATAAAGCATATTTGTTTTAGGTAGTAAATCAGTGATGTTCACCGCCACCAACCCATGAACTTTGCTTGATTTTTCTGAGCTAATTCTTTTCAAAACTTGTTTGTTAGCTTTTTTTACATTCTTCTCTATCTGGGCTTCAGACTTAACTCGCTTGCACTCAACAAAAAGCATTCCATCATCAACCAAATCAACTACAACATCACAAATTCCATTGAGAGTTACGGAGTAACCTGCTTGAATAAACCTACTAGCAATAGATAACTCGAAGAGAAAGTCTCTCGCTTGGTCGTTGTCAGTATTCCCTCTGAACTCTTGCCCTGAAGTTATTTTTTTAACCTGATCAAGAAACTCCGATACTTCAATATTGCTTAGACAGTTTTTAATTCTAATTATTTCATTTACTTCAATATATGCATTATCAAAGGACCTCTTAAAGCCAAGAAGGTCATCTTCAACTATTTTTCCTTCTGCTAGGTCAATAAACTTTTGAAAAAATCTCTTATAAATACCATATCTGTTTTTGGAATATTCAAATCCTAACCCACTAAACCAATTACAGACTTCGTCGTACATCAAAATAAGATTATCAAAATCGTGCTCATAGTATGTAGTGGTCATAGTTCCCTCTGAGACTTATAACAGCTTATTCGTGTGCGTGCCTGATATCTTGGCGAGAGTAATTTAAGCTTTCGGTAGTAACTAACTGATTTCATTCTGAAACCTTCCTTAGCAAGATCATTCCCTTCCAGAAAAGTGTGTATGCACACTTTTCGGCTACAACTTGTTGATTCTATTGGTGTTTAAATTATCACCAACAGATAGGGCGGGCAAGTGCCAAAGCGGATTATGAACGCGTATTCAATTGCTGTGGCTAGGTCATAAGACACAAAAAAGCCGCTGAAAACCGGAATTTCACTTCAGGTTATCAGCGGCTTTTTAACTTCAGGTTGAGTGTTATTAAGCCTGCTTAGCCGCTGCTCGCTCAGCTCTCAGCTTCTCAACCAAACCATTTGCCTGTTTACAGGCCAAACCATACACAGACAGCTGCGGGTTAGCACCAATACTGGTTGGGAAGGCGGAGCCATCAAACACCCACAGGTTATCCAGGTAGTGGTATTTACCTTCGGAGTTGACCACACAGGTTTCCAGGTCTTCACCCATACACAAACCACCCATCACGTGGGCAGAGCCTGCGGTAAAGGCGTTAAGGCGGAATTCCAGTTTCGGAATACCTTCTTTGGCTTCTTCCCAGCTGGTGAACCACGGAGAATCCAGGTGAGAAGCACGAACTGCTTTTGCACCGGCAGCAAACTCAATTTCAGCCATTTTCAGGAAGGCGCGTTGGAAGCCGTCCCATAAATAATCGTTCACTTCGTAATTAACCACTGGCGAACCGTCGGAAGCCAGTTCAATTTCACCACCCTGGCTTTCTTCGTTAAAGCCATCACGCAGCAGCGCAATCATGGAGTGGGTATTCGGCAGGTCCTGCATATCCTCGAAGTGACGTGCACCGTGGCCCAGCATTAACACAGAAGCCAGGCCCGGCTGCAGTGGTGGTACTTCTAATTTATAGCCTACCGGGCCATCAACGGTTTCCCACTGATATTCGTCGGAATAAATTGACTGTGGTGCGCCATAATACGGATCAATGGTTTTATCGAACTTCGCGAAGTTAAACGCTACCGGATGCAGGAAGGTACGTTTGCCCACACGGTTTTTCGGATCCGGTGCGTCTGAACGCATTAATAGTGCCGGGCCGTTAATACCGCCACAGGCCATAATTACGTGTGGCGCGCGAGCAACTAATTTAGAACCAGTCGGGTTTTTATCGTTACCCAGTGCAGTAATTTCCACACCAGCAACTTTTTTACCATCGAACAATAATTTTTCAGCGCGGGCGGAATACACCAGTTCTGATTTATTTTTTAATGCACCGGGAATGGTGGTGACCAGCATGGACTGTTTAGCATTAGTTGGACAACCGGTACCGCAATAACCCAGGTTCCAGCAGCCTGCGACGTTACGTGGAATCACTTTCCAGTCGACGCCCAGCTTGGTGGCGCCTTCGCTTAATACGGCGTTATTCGGGTTTGGCGGAACCTGCCAGTCGGCCACGTTTAAACGTTTTTCCATTCGCTCAAACCAGGGTGCCATTTCTTCCGGGCTGAAACCTTCCGTGCCGAATTGTTCGCCCCAGTAGGTCAGGGTTTCATCAGGAGTACGGAAAGAGGAAGTCCAGTTAATTACCGTGGTGCCACCCACGCAGCGGCCCTGCAGAATCGACATGGCGCCGTCTTTACTCATACGACCAGCGCTTTCCTGATACAGGTCGCGGTAGGCTTCACGCTCGTCCATTTTAAAATCGTTGGTGGAGCGCAGCGGGCCTTCTTCCAGCATTAAAACTTTAAAGCCAGCTTCAGCCAGGATTTCTGCACTGGTGCCACCACCGGCACCGGTACCAATAATAATAACGTCGGCTTCTAACAGGCTGCCGTCTTTTAAGTCGGCAGCGTCGTGTACTTTCCAGCCGTCGGCAATCCCTTCCAGCATAGGATCACTAATGCCTGCGACCATTGGAATTGGAGGTGTTCTTTCAGTCATCTTGCTTATCTCTGTAATTCTTTTATGAACAGCTTCTTCGCAGCGTTAGCTCACGCAACTGGCATTGGAATTTTCTTAGGCGGCCCCGGATAACCAGACATCGGGAATGACTCCGGCTGCGAGTACCAGCACATGCAAACGATTTTGCATAACGAGGCATAACCCATGTTTTTAATGCCCATCATGCTGTTTTTCCAGGCATCGAGGAAAGATTCAATATCTTCCGCAGACGCGTCTTGCCAGCCACCGACCGGAGCACCAACCACTAAACGCAGCGGAGCAGAACTCATAATGGTAAACAGCTGTGCCAGCTGAGCTTTGGAATATTCGCCCAGGGTATTAATCAAAGCATCGACGGCTTTCACCAGGCGTACATTGGCTTCTTCCTGGCTGAGCGAAGCCGGAAAACTTTTATTTAAAATTACCGGAGCAATGGCCTGAATAAATTCGGCATCGTCTTTGGTGAGAAAGGTTAATCCCAGGTCGTTATCCGGTTGGCGTGAACAACCCGTCATCAGTGCCACACTGGAGCCGGCCGATAATGCGGCGGCGCTGAGTTTCATAAAACCACGGCGTGAAACGTTTGGTGTCATTATTATTGCCTTTACAAGCAGTTTTTATCTGAACGCAGCAGACACTGTCTGCTGCATAAAAAATTAACGAACAAATATTTTATAAATCATTTTTTGTATGGCGGTGCCATACGGTGGGTAAATAAATTTCCCACTGTTGTACTTGCCTTTTTTATGTACCGCTTTGGCTTTCGACAACGCGATAAAACCTTCTTTGCCATGATAATGGCCCATTCCGGAAGGGCCCACACCACCAAATGGCATATCGTCCTGGGCGATATGCATCAGTGTATCGTTGATGGATACACCGCCAGCGTGGGTATGGCTGAGGATTTTTTCCTGAATGGTTTGGTCGTAACTGAACAGGTACAGCGCTAACGGACGATCGCGATCATTAATATAATCAATCGCTTCATCCAGCGACTTGTAGGTCACGATTGGCAGAATCGGGCCGAACAGTTCTTCCTGCAGCACCTTCATATTGTCGGTACCATTTTCGACGATGTGCAGCGGCATCTTGCGGGTATCGGAAAACGTTTCGTTTTTCGGATTGACCACGGTAATTCTGGCGCCTTTTTCTTCGGCATCTTTTACCCAGGCCTGTAACCGTTCGTGCTGGCGTTCATTCACAATGGCGGTGTAATCGTCATTGTCACGCACGCTTGGGTACATCTGGGCAAATTTGGCCTGGTAAGTATCGATAAATTCCTGTTGTTTACCTTCCGGCAGCAGGATGTAGTCCGGCGCAATACAGGTCTGGCCGGCATTGAGCGACTTACCAAAAGCAATGCGTTCAACCGCATCCTGCATATTCATGTCTGGGGCAATAATGGTGGGAGATTTACCACCCAGCTCCAGCGTTACCGGCGTCAGATTTTTCGCTGCCGCGGCCATCACGATTTTGCCAACGGCGGTGGAGCCGGTAAAAATCAGATGATCCCAGGCCTGTTCGGAAAAAGCCGATGAAACCTCTACTTCACCTTCAATCAGTGCTACCTGAGTTTCGTCGAACACCTCAGCCAGCATGGCTTTTAGCGCGACGTTGATTTTTGGGGTGAATTCCGACATTTTGATCATGGCGCGGTTGCCCGCTGCCAACGCTGTCATTAACGGAATCAATGCCAGCTGAATCGGGTAATTCCACGGCACCATAATGCCGATCACGCCCAGTGGCTGGTAAATCAGTTGGTTAGACGACGGTGCGTGTAACATGCCAACGTGGCGTTTTTCCGGCTTCATCCAGTTGCGGATGCGCGCCTTAGCGTATTTGATGCTCTCGATAGTGGTTAAGATCTCCGCAACTTTGGTTTCGTCGCGGGAACGACAGCTGAAATCGGCATTTACGGCTTCTGCCAGGTTGTCCTGATGTTTCAACAGGGCCATACGCAACTGATCCAGCTGCTCAATGCGGCGTTCGGCACTGGGCATTGGATCCTTACGAAAAGCCTGCTTTTGCTGGCGGAATAAGGTGTGTAAACGTTCCAGTTCGGCGTGTGCCTCGTGGATATCAGTAACTGTAGCAACCATATCGAGCTCCCTGGCTAGCGCATTTTTTATTGTCTTTGGTCTAACATTGAGCATTGCAGTTTGCATTATTAGAGTTATTACTCTAAAACGTCAACAGGCAAACGTGCTTCTGGCCGTATAAGAAGGTAAATTGGCCGAATCAAACGCCCTGGTAGCGGCAAATGACCGGTAGACAGCTCTGTCTGGCCGGAAGCCACATCAAAGCGTGATATAGTCGCCCGCCGTCTTTAACCCGGTTACCGCTGCAGTGGTAAAGGGCTGCGACAGACGGTGAAGATCCTGATCAATGAGAGTGTGAATGAGTACAAAACAGCGAATTCTGGATACCGCCCTGAGCATGTTTAACGAGCAGGGCGAACGTTCGGTTACCACCAATCATATCGCTGCGCGGCTGGAAATCTCGCCGGGGAATCTCTACTACCACTTTAAAAATAAGCAGGCGATTATCTTCGAGTTGTTTCTGGCCTATGAACAACGGGTGTCTGAGAATCTGCAGGTACCTGAAGATCGTCAGCTGACCACCACCGATAAGCTGAACTACCTGAAAGATGTGTTTACCGGGCTGTGGGAATACCGTTTTATCCACCGTGATATGGAGCATTTGCTGAGCTCGGATGAAGCGTTGCGTGCGCGTTATCGTGATTTCTTTAAAGTGTGCCAGCAGCAGGTGCGTAAGATTTATCGCGGTCTGGGTGCGGCCGGTATGATTACCGTCAGCGAAGATGATGTTGATGCACTGGCGCTTAACACCTGGATTCTGGTGACTTCCTGGTTTTCTTTCCTGCGTTGCAATTTATTAACAGAAAGTCAGGACGAGATTTCGCAGCAGATGTTATGGGGCGGAATTTATCAGGTGTTCACGCTGGAGCGGCCTTACCTGACCGACGAATACCGTGAGCAAATTGAAGAGTTACAGCAGCAGCTTTCGCCAAAACCAGATTGGCTTTCTTAACAGCTAACTACATTGTCATAACTTTGTTAAAAGTAAGCTCGATATGCTCATTTATGAGTTATAAACTCCGCGATCTCGCTTACTTTTGCCGCGTTCTGACTGCTTCGTTAACGCTGTTACCTTATTGCCAATCAGCTGGCATTTGCACTGATGGCAAAATAAAACAACGCCCAACCAATCAGCAATACCATCACAATCCAGTTAATCAAGGTGCCGTAATAACGCCCTGGATGCGTTTTTCCCTGGGATTTAGTGAAGCCATAAGCGTGAAAAACGCGGCTGAATAAATAGCTCAAACCACACAGGTGCAGAAACCAGGCTGATGCGCCGTTTAGTTCGGCAACCAATAACAGCAGTAATGTGGGAACGGCGGTTTCCACTGCGTTCGCCTGAGCCCGCATGGCAACGGTAATGGCTTTTTCGCCACCATCGACCAAAGCAATTTTTAATTTCAGACGTTGCTGTACCACTTTATAAGCCAGTATCAACAATAGCAGTGCAGTCAGAGCAATATAAAAACCACTGATTGGAATCATATGTATTTCCTCAGAATGTTGAAAAACACCCGTGACAGTGAGTCGCTGACAAGGGGGAAACACAGGCTACTGGGAAACACAGTCGTTGGGTATGGCGGATTCAGCCAGAGGAAGGATTTGCCCGGAACAATCAATTAACCGGGACGTTACCAGGCACGACATATCGGATGGCTGTGCCTGGTGGCTCGTTAGATAAAACGAGCTGGATAAAACGGCGTCGGTGACCTTGTTTTATCAGCCGAAGCGCTGCTGCAGATAAGCGATGATATCGCCGGATTCATACATCCAGACATCGTCTTTACCGGCTTCAGAAATACGCAGGCAAGGCACTTTGATCTGGCCGCCTTGTTGTTCCAGCTCGGCACGTGCCTGAGCGTTGTTCATGGCATCACGTTTTTCGATGTTCAGGCCCAGCTTGTGGATAGCACGGCGGGTTTTGATGCAAAACGGGCAGGCAGTGAACTGGTACAGCGCCATATTACGCGTCTCTGCATCGACCTTCTCCTGTTGCTCAGCAGAGCGCTGCTGGCCTTTGCCACGGGTCACGACATCCACTGCTGCAATGCTATAGCCCAGAACATTGCGGATTACTTTTAACAACATAACAAGTTTACCGGCTGGTTATAAATCGGGCGGCATTGTACATGAGATTGGTGGTTTTCTCAGACTGTTAATGCCTTGGTCGTGTGACTTTGTGTTCAAAAATGCATATCACTGTTATCAATAAAGCCACTGCTATTCGATAGATTTGTTGTTATAGATAAGGTTCCCCGGTTTATTAAGGGCTGTTATGCCTGTTTCAGATTCGTTTATTGGTGTTGATGGTAAAAATCTGCGGTTGTGGCGCTGGCCTCATAAGCCTGGTCGTCCGACGTTGCACTGGGCACATGCCACAGGCTTCCATGCACGTTTATATCAGCCGTTGCTGGATGCCCTGAGCCAGCATGTGAATGTGATTGCCTGGGATGCCCGGGGTCATGGTGAAAGTCGCGATGTGGGCGATATCAGCCGCTTTAACAGCTGGAATATTTATTATCGCGATCTGGCGGCATTAATCGAACAGCAACCGGAGCCGGTGTGGCTGGCAGGCCATTCTTTTGGTGCCATGACCTCCATGGCGGCGGCGACGTTATTACGCGATAAAGTTGCCGGTGTGTTGCTGGTTGAACCTGTGATTGTTGATCGTAAAACTTCGCTGCTGGTTGCTACCGGAAAATTATTCGGCCAGACCCATCGGTTACCAATTGCCGCAGGTGCTGCGCGGCGACGCGAGCGGTTTGATACTCGTCAGCAGGCGCTGGATGTTTACCGCCGTAAAAGCAGCTTTAAAGGTTGGCAACCGGGCTGGTTGGATCATTACGTTGAACACGGTTTTGTTGACGAAGAGCAGGGAGTGACACTGGCGTGTCGCCCTGCCTGGGAGGCACGCAGCTTTAGTGTGATGGAACATCGGCCGATGAAATATGCGCGGATTTTTCCACAGGATAAACCGCTGCATATTCTGGTGGGCGAAAAAGATTCAACCTTCTGGCCAAAGGCACGGCTGCAATTGCAGCAGCATATCGGCCATGCCCAGGTTGATGCCTTTAATGGTACCAGTCACTTTTTACCGATGGAAAAACCCCAGCAGCTGCTGAACTGGATTGTTAACAAATTGCCGCTTCAGGACTGAGCCAGCTGTTGGCTCTGCCCTGAATAAGTCGCCGGTTCAGGGTTGCTGACCGGCCATTAACGCATCGGTAATTAATGCATTACCAATTTCTGTGCTGAACTCCTGCCACACCGGCTTCATGGCATTAATCCACTGCTGGCGTTGTTGCTCATTTAACGTTGCAACCTGAGTCACACCACTGCTGATAACCGCCTGGCGATTGTCAGAGTTCTGCTGTGCAGCAATCTGATTGCCGTACACAATTGCTTCTTCAATACATTGTTTTAAAACGCTGCGAATATCGTCCGGTAAACTGGCCCAGAATGTTGGAGAGCTGATCACCATATAATCGAGCACGCCGTGGTTGGTTTCTGTAATGTGTTTTTGCGCGCGGAAAAAATGGGACGAATAAATATTCGACCAGGTATTTTCCTGGCCATCAATTTTCCCCGATGATAGCAATGCGTACACCTGGGAAAATGGCTTTACTTCCGGAATGGCACCCACGGCCATAAACTGTTCTTTGAGTACCGGAGAATTCATCACCCGGTAGGTTTTTCCCTGCAGGTCCCGGGGCGTCGCAATTTTCTGATTGCCAGACATCTGCTTCATACCGTTGTGCAAATAACCCAGTCCGGTGATATTAAAGTCTTCCATGCTGCGCAGCAGTTGCTGTCCGGCCGGACTTTGTTGAAAGCGTTCTACCGCTGCCATATCGGGAAACAAAAACGGCAGATCAAACACCTGTAATTGAGCGGTGTACTTTCTAAGCTTTGATAGTGCCGGTGCCGCCAGCTCAAGCTTACCGCTGGCAATTGCCTCACCCACATTGCTGTCGAGATACATCAGCGAACGCGGATAAATTTTCACCTTAACCTTGCCGGGTAAACGTTGCTCTGCCAGCTCTTTAAATTTTAGCGCCATCAGGCCTTTGGGGGTTTTGCTGGCTACGGCATGGGAAAAACGAATGGTAATAGCCTGGTCGGCTGCCATCAGTTGGGAACTACTGAACAGAGTTAATAATAAAACAGCAGCCAGTTTTACGTGGCTAAAGCGAGCTGATTTAAATAAAGCGGGCTTCACGAGATTCTCCTTGGTTTTTAGAATTCTGCCGATATCTGTGTATCGATCAGATTCTGCTCAGCAACGCTTATGCCAGTACTGTTCATACTTTGGTCAGGCGTTGGTTTGATAAATGCTGGAGAAAATGGTGGCTGAAGTACCCGGCTTAAGTGCCTGGCGGAAATGGCATGGGAATAATTCCACTCATTATGGTTTTTTAATGAGTGGTATTATTCCCGTTTTGGCGCTGTCGTTTGAGGGCGTTTTCTCAGAAGCTGTTAGTGAAATGCGGCGGAATATAAGACCGAATCGTTACCGCGCGGCTGTACCACAAAGCGATACCAAACCTGTTTGCCGTTAAACACCGGGTTGTACCAATAGGCGCGATAGTCTGCGCTGCCATTGCCTTCATCCAGCATTTGTATCGATAAATCATAGCCGCTGTCATCCACTTGCAGGCCGTTTTGTTGTAATGGTTGCCAGTGGATTTTATCGGTACTGGTCTCAATGCTCAGCAATGGCTTATGCAATTGAATATGATCAGCGGGAACATCCTGCCAATCAAAGCTCCAGAAAGCCTCCTGATTGATTTCCGGCAGCTGGTAGGTCGGCTGAGTCAGAGTTTTCCGGATCGGGGTTGCAGCCAGCGTATGGGAATCAACAAACTGTTTAACCGGCAGATTAAATTGCCACTGCTGCGGTAGTTCCATCACCCGGTTTTTTTCTAATAAATCGGCAGATAATAATCCCAGGTGCTGGGTGACATAAGGTTGTGAATAACGCCCATAAATGGTGTGGCCGCCTTCGTAATACTGCACCTCATATTCTTCCGGAGTGGTGATATAACCGGTATAACCATTCGCCAGGCTGGTGACCATGACGTCGGGAACCGCTTCACCTTTTTCGGTATAACTTTGTTCTATCGCTGCCTGAATCCGGAAGCCGGTTTCTGCGGTCAATTCAAACGGCAGTGGGGCAATGGCCAGATCTCCAATCTGAATTAACTGGAATAAAATATCGCGCGGAAAGCTGTCTTTGGGTTCGAACAGCGGTTGTAGCCAGGCTCCACCCACCAACAGACGATTGCCATGACAACCCTCGGTATTAAACCAGCGGCTGCTGCCTTGTTTAAAACCGGGAATCCAGGCCAGTACCGGTGACTCGTGCTCATAAGGTCCGGCGGTGAGTGTGGTTCCGGCAGCGGCTTCATCACAGATGGCGGTGCCATTAATTTCCGGATTGTCACGGATATCCACATGGCGGGCTGCAACACGGATATCGGCTTTATCGCTGAGTTTGTTTTCCAGTTGGCGGAACAGTTGCCAACCTTCTTTTGCCAGAGCAGAGCCGACGTTTTTCGACCAGATATAACCGGATTGTTTTAACGGCATTGCCGGTGCCATATCTCCGTGGGTGCCTTCAAAACCACCCACGACAAGGTTATGGCTGTGTGGGTATTCGCGTTCAATCCTGTGTTTTAAATCGCCCTGAAAGTACGACCATAAATCGCCGTTAAACATCGGGTCCCAGCGCGGGATGGAAGTACCATGAATGGAGAAGCTCATAAACGCTCCCATTGGCTGATAACTGCCATCAGCGGTTAAGCCATCCAGGCGAACCATATACATATAAGGATTAATTTCGTGAAAAACCGCAGCGTTGGTTTGTTCAACATCCTGATGATTATGGTTATTGCTGAAAGGTTCGATTGAGCGATTACGGGTTAGCCCCCATACCGCTTTTTTACCGCTGGCCACTTTGGCCGGTACCCGGCTGGTATAGGCATCGATCAGCGCATCGGCCAGTTGTTGTGCAAGAAATTCAGCAAACTGCGGGTCGTAACCGTTTTTGTGTGAAGCGTGTTTATTATAAAACTCGGAACCCAGAAACTGACCCGGGCTTGAATGGGTATGGGTTGCGGTAATCGTTATATTACCTGCGTGTAAGCCGGTCGTTTCATTCACCAGTTCGGCGACCCGCGCTAATAAAATACGTGAGCCCGCCATCAGGTCGGTCTGGATCATGGCATAAGACTGGCCGTTGTTGCCTTGCATATAATACGCGCGGGCATATAAACGTGTGCGGAAACCTTCCCCCGTGGTTGACCACAATGCGTAGCCTGCTCGCGGGATGCCGGGTGGCGGTGTGATATCGCGAATACCAACTCCGGCAATAAATTGTTCGCCGCTGGCTTTTATCTGGTCGTTGGGTTGTTCAAAGGTAAATTGTTGCTTCTGACTGCAGGCGCTGAGCAGCAGTAACAAGGCAAGGGAAACTATTCTGGTGAGCATCGGATTATCCTTATGTTTATGCCGCATAGTGTGCACCACACAAGGATATCCGGGCAGTGTGAATTGCCGACGTTTGGTCGGCCGGGAAAAAGAGTGAAGTGTCTTTATCTGACCGTCATTTTATTCCGGCCTGATATCTGTAATTGCTGTGAGCTATAAGTCAGAGGGTAATAACCCTGACCGCCAGTGCGATAAAAAAAACGCCGGTAATTTTGTTAATCAGCTGTGAATGATTCGCCAGTGTTTGCAACAACCCCATGCGACTGAGAACCAAAGCCACCAATACGTACCAGCAGCCGTCGATAATGGTTACCGTCGAAATCATTAACAGCT
Organism: Bacterioplanoides sp.; assembly: GCF_965219715.1. Lineage (GTDB taxonomy): Bacteria > Pseudomonadota > Gammaproteobacteria > Pseudomonadales > Oceanobacteraceae > Bacterioplanoides. Next base: position 2,596,969 of record NZ_OZ244785.1, on the reverse strand, counting down.
GGTCGGCGATGCTGTCGTCGGCTGAGATGAATTGTGAAAACAATGCCAGGAAGAAGATCGCCAGTTTAGGATTCAGTAACGAAATCATCAGACCATCGCGTGCCGCCTGCAGATATTCACTGCGGCCATTGGTCAGTGGCTGCACTTCGCTCTTTCCGGCACGTAACGCCTGAACGCCCATCCAGGCTAAATAAGCCGCACCGGCATAAGTCAGGATGCTGAACAGCAGTGGCGATTCGCTCACTAACACACCCAAGCCAAAGATGGTTAACACTGCCCACAGGCCAACCCCCATGGCGTGGCTGATACCGGCCACCATGCCGTGTTTGGCATCGTTATTCATGCTTTGTTTCAATACCACAGCGAGGCTGGGGCCGGGTGATAAAGCGCCCAGTACACATATCGCGACCAGGGAAAGCCAGCTGGTTAAAGTCATCGTGTTTACCCGTTAATCTTTGTTCTGTTCGATAGCAATGACGGTATTTTAGAAGTTGCCTCGAAACAGCGGAAACAAAAGCTTGCGATACCCGCTATGAGTTTTTTGCATGGCAGCTCAGATGGCGCTGTTAATCGCATATAATGGCCATCGTTTGCCCGTTAACGGGTTCTGATAAAGAGCGATATGAGCCGTTTTAATCAACGTGAGTTTTACCGCAGTGGCCCGGATCATCGCCAGATTCTCGGTGGTGTGATTCCGGATTTTCTCACCATTCGCCAGCTGTTTGGCTTTCGTGGTGTGGATGTTGGCCGTTGGGTCTCCGACAAAGAACAGGAAAAAGCCGCCGGTCTATTCTTTGATGCCTTGTGTGATTTAACTCAGATTCTGATCGGACCACAGGGGCGCTCGTATCTAACCTCAAAGCTGCTGAAAATCCGCCGTGAACTGATCTCGTTACGCGGCACTCTGGGTTTACAATATGGCACCGGCGGTCGCCCGGGAGTTTCTGCGCATTATTCGCCACTGCAACGCAATTTTGCGCTGGCAAAAAACGCCGGGCCGGGCAGTATCGCTCATGAATGGTTTCATGCGTTTGATCATTATATTGCGGGCAAAATGTTTGAGCCGGATATGCTGAAACCGGATACGGATTTTGCTTCAAGATTGTGGGTGGACGACCACGAAATGATTGATCATCCGCTGAATCAGTTATTAGCTGATTGTTACCAGGCGATTCTGATCAGTGCCGATGGCGAAGCGCCGTCAGAATTATTTAAAGCATCGGTTGCCGCCGATAAACAACAGAACAGTTTTTATTACAGCCAGCCGGAAGAGATTTGTGCCCGGGCTTTTGAAGCCTTTGTTCAGGACTCATCGGTTAAAAATCACTTTCTGGTTAAAGGCAGTAAGGAATCGCCGGAAGCCAAAGCCGGTTTGTATCCTCAGGGAGATCAGCGTTTACGGATTAATCGTTGTTTCCAGCAGTATTTCTCTACCTTGGGCCGGGCATTACTATAAATCGTATTTTTCGACTGTTTATTTGGGAGAATAATTCGATAGCTTCATTTCTTCGGCAATACACTCACGTAACCAGGCATGTGCCGGGTCCTTATCGTGTAATTCGTGCCAGCACAGGTGGTAATGATTTTCCGGTGCACGAATATCCAAAGGCCGATAATCCAGCGCTAAATGCTGCATCGCTGTATCGGCGATGTGCTCCGGTAAAATCATCAGGCTATGATTGCTGGCCACCACTTCAAACGCTGCAGAAAAATATGGCACTTCGAACAAAATCCGGCGATTTAATCCGTGTTTTTCCAGTGATTTGTCGATAAAGGAATCTTTGTCGCCGCCGCTGTTCAGGCGTACAAACGGGTAGTCAGCGGCATCTGCCAGTACAACCTCACTGTGTTCAGCTAAGGGATGATTTTTACTCATCAGGCAGACGGGTTTGTCGGCCCCAAGATAAATGCTGCATAAGCCTTCCGGTAAAACTGATAACGTGGTAGATACCAGATCCATGGGTAGATGACCCAATTGAGTGATTTGTTCGGGTTTCCAGACCTCGTAAATCAGATCAATACCCGGCGCCTGGCGCTGCAGGCGATTAATGACTGCGGGAAAAATATACTGAGCAACGTAATCGGTGCAGGCAAAGCTGAAGCGGCGCTGGCAGGTTTCCGGTTTAAATTCCTCCTGCTTCAGGTTATCCACATCCGCCAGGATGGCATCCACTTTGGGTAGCAGCTGTTTGGCGCGGGCACTGAGCAGGTAGTCGTTTTGTTCACGTACCAGCAATGGGTCTCCAAAGTAGTCGCGCAGCTGGCTCAGCTGGCGACTCATGGCAGACTGGGTCAGGTGCAGCCGATTTGCTGCCTGGGTAACGTTACGTTCCTCCAGCAGCACCACAAGGGCGCGCAGCAGGTTAAGGTTGAGACGTTCCACGATACCCTCTCTGCAACTTTTTCTCGTGCAAGCCAGTCTGGTTGCTTAACGGTTTGCCAATGCCTGAATCAGTGCCTGGTTCTCGTCTGCTTTACCCACGGTAAAACGCAGGCAGTTACTCAGTAGTGGGTGGCCGCCATCCAGGCATTTGATCAGAATTTTCTGTTGTTTCAGCGTAGCAAAGATCTCTTTGGCCTGTTGCCCTTGTGGACAACGCGCCAGGATAAAGTTGGCTTCAGAGGTGTAGGTTTCAAAACCCAATTTGTTCAGCTCTTCATTCAGCCAGCTGCGTTGAGCTTTTAGTTGCTCACACTGATCAACCAATACGTCATAGTGTTTCAGCGCAAACGCAGCAGATGCCTGAGTCAGAACATTAATGTTGTATGGCATGCGGATTTTATTAATTTCGTTCAGCCATTCAGGACGACCAAACAACATACCCAGACGCAGACCAGCGAGACCGACTTTGGAAAGTGTGCGCATCACCAGTACTTTGTCATATTGATCCAACCAGTTCAGATGATTGCGGCTGGAGAACGGCAGATAAGCTTCGTCGAGAACGACTAGACCGTTACTCGCTTTAACGATGGCGTGTAAATCGTCTTCCGCCCATAAATTACCGGTTGGGTTGTTTGGCTGGGCGAGGAAAATTAATTCAGGCTGTTGCTCGTTAATGGCCGCCAGCATAGCATCCATATCGAGGGAAAAATCGGCATTGAGTGGCACGCCAACATAATCGATACCAATAAAGGTAGCGATCATTTTATACATCACAAAACCAGGCTCGGGTGCGAGAATTTTTGCGCCGGGTTTGGCAACGGCCATGGCTAATAACTGAATAATTTCATCAGAACCATTACCCAACAAAATATCGTATTGCTCTGGAACCTGCATCACCTTGCGCAAGCCGTCGCAGACTTCCGGAGCGGTTGGATGTGGATAACGGTTGAGGGCGCATTCGGCGAGAATGCCTTGCCACTCGTTGACCATTTCTTCTGGCCAGGTGAATGGGTTTTCCATCGCATCCAGTTTAATCATGCCGCTGGCATCGCCTACCGGGTACGCCTGTAATGCGCGAATTTCCGGGCGGATTAATTGTTCTACCTGATCTGTGATGGAGGCCATAATTTTCTCGAAGGTTTTCTAATCGCTTAATCCCTCCGGAATTAATGCGCTCAACACGCCGTGAATATGTCCCTATAGGCTCTGCTATGGCATCCATGCCATAGAAGGTTGATCTGCATTAACACCGGAGCGCTTACGCTTTTACGTCGTAAAAAATAAAAGGGCAGGATCTTTTTTATAGCAGCGACAGGATGTCGCGGTAGCCCGGCAGGCACAGGGATGTGCCTTCGGGGCGGCGGCTAAAAAGATGCCGCCTTTTTATTTTCAGTGTTTAAATTTAATTGTTGCTTAATCCGGACTATTTTTTAATACGGTATTCAGCAGAACGTGCGTGCGCTTCCAGGTGCTCACCACGAGCCAGAACCGAAGCTACTTTACCCAGTTCAGAAGCACCGTCCGGCGAACACATAATTAACGACGAACGTTTCTGGAAGTCGTATACACCCAGTGGCGAAGAGAAACGCGCAGTACCGGAAGTTGGTAATACGTGGTTCGGTCCGGCGCAATAGTCACCTAACGCTTCCGATGTGTGGCGACCCATAAAGATAGCGCCAGCGTGGCGAATCTGTGGCAATAACGCCTGTGGATCTTCCACCGATAATTCTAAGTGCTCAGGGGCGATACGGTTGGTTACTTCCAACGCTTCATCCATATCCGCTACTTTAATTAACGCAGCACGGCCAGCGAGAGAAGCTCGAATAATGTCGGAGCGTTGCATATCCGGCAGCAATTTATCGATGCTGGCTTTTACCTGATCGAGGAAATCTGCATCCGGAGAAACCAGAATCGCCTGGGCGTCTTCATCGTGTTCCGCCTGGGAGAATAAATCCATCGCAATCCAGTCAGGATCGGTTTTGCCATCACACACCACCAGAATTTCCGATGGGCCAGCAATCATATCGATACCAACCGCACCAAATACCTGGCGCTTAGCGGTCGCAACAAAGATATTACCCGGGCCAACAATTTTATCGACCTTAGGTACGGTTTGCGTGCCATACGCCAGAGCGGCAACAGCTTGTGCGCCACCAACGGTAAATACCCGGGTCACACCGGCAACGGCTGCTGCCGCCAATACCAGCTGATTCACTTCGCCACCCGGAGTTGGCACCACCATAATAATTTCCTGCACACCAGCAACATGAGCTGGCAGCGCATTCATTAATACTGACGATGGGTATGCCGCTTTACCGCCCGGTACATAAATACCAACACGATCCATCGGCGTTACTTTCTGGCCCAGTACGGTGCCGTCAGCTTCGGTGTATTGCCAAGAATCCTGTTTTTGCTTTTCGTGATAAGCCGTCACACGTTCTGCAGCTTTTAATAAAGCGGCACGCTGATCATCCGGCAGTGTATCCAGAGCATGCTGCAGCTGTTCCTGATTCAGTTCCAGCTCAGACATGCTGGTGGCATGCAGGTGATCAAAACGGTTGGAATATTCCACCACGGCAGCGTCGCCACGCGTTTTCACGTCGGCAAGAATATCGGTAACAATTTGCTGAACCTGGTGATCGGAAACCGCTTCCCAGGCTAATAAGGCATCCATTTGCTCGGCAAAATCAGCCTGATCCGAGCTTAAACGACGAATATCAATGGCCATAAGGTGTACCTGAATAAATGTTGCCCCTGAACAATTCAGAGGCAGAAAAGGGGATTAACCGGCGTTACGCTGACGTTCTACGGCTGCTGCCATCTGATCAATAATGGGTTGGATCTGAGCGTGTTTAACCTTCATTGCCGCACGACCAGCTACCAGGCGTGAGCTGATTGGTGCAATCAGATCGCGCGCTTCCAGGCCGTTGGCTTTTAAGGTATTACCGGTATCAACAATATCAACGATCATATCGGCCAGATTCATAATCGGCGCCAGTTCCATACCACCGTATAACTTGATGATATCCACCTGGCGGCCTTGCTCAGCAAAGTAACGCTTAGCAACGTTGACGAACTTGGTCGCTACTTTTAAACGGCCTGCTGGCATTTCAGCGTCTTTGATGGCCGCGGTCATTAAACGACAGGTGGCGATGTTTAAATCCAGCGGCTCACACAGATTATCGCTGCCGTATTCCATTAATACGTCTTTACCAGCAATACCTAAGTCAGCGGCACCGTATTCAACGTAAGTAGGTACGTCTACGGCACGCTGTACGATCAGCTTAATATGATCATGGTTGGTATCGAAGATCAGCTTACGACTCTTTTTAATGTCCTCCACCGGATGAATACCTGCCTCTGCCAGCAGAGGTAAGGTGTCATCTAAGATACGGCCTTTGGAGAGGGCAATGGTTAATGGTTGAGTCATCAGTTCTTCTCTAATTAACAGATTTAGCGACTTCCACCTGAGACACGACGAATGTTCGCGCCCAGTTGCTGGAATTTTTCTTCAATACATTCGTAACCACGGTCGATGTGGTAAATACGGTTTACGTCGGTTGCGCCGTCGGCAACCAGAGCGGCAATCACCAGCGAGGCAGATGCACGCAAGTCGGTTGCCATTACCGGTGCAGAAGTTAAACCTTCTTTACCAGTAACAATGGCGGTATTGCCTTCAACGTGAATATCAGCACCCATACGCATCAGTTCGTTAACGTGCATAAAGCGGTTTTCGAAGATGGTTTCTATAACGGTGCCTGTGCCTTCGGCAATGGCATTCAGTACCACAAACTGTGCCTGCATATCGGTTGGGAACGCCGGGTGTGGTGCCGTTTTAACGTTCACTGCTTTAGGGCGGCGGCCTTCCATATCCAGTTCGATCCAGTCATCACCGGTAGTGATTTTGGCGCCGGCTTCTTCAAGCTTGTGCAGTACCGCTTCCATTAGTAATGGGTCGGTGTCCTTACACTTAACGCGACCGCCGGTTACAGCGGCAGCAACCAGATAAGTACCGGTTTCGATACGGTCAGGCAGTACATCGAAGTAACAACCTTGCAGGCTTTCAACGCCTTCAATCACCAGGGTATCGGTGCCAATACCTTCAATTTTGGCGCCCATGGCTACCAGGCAGTTCGCCAGGTCGACCACTTCCGGCTCACGTGCAGCATTCTCGATGGTGGTTTTGCCATCAGCCAGCACAGCGGCCATTAATACGTTTTCGGTGCCGGTTACAGTAACCATATCGAAGAAGATATGAGCGCCCTTTAAACGGCCACCCGGTGCTTTGGCCTTGATGTAGCCATCCACCACTTCAACTTCGGCGCCCATGGCTTCCATACCGCGGATGTGTAAATCCACCGGACGGGAGCCAATGGCACAACCACCTGGCAGCGATACTTCGGCTTCACCGTGTTTCGCCAGCAACGGGCCCAATACCAGGATGGATGCGCGCATGGTGCGCACCAGATCATACGGTGCAACACAGCTGTTCATATCGCCGCAGTCGGTTTCAACCGACATATCTTCATTGATGGCAACCTGAACGCCCATGCAGCCTAACAGCTCAAGCATGGTGGTGATGTCGTGCAGGTGTGGCAGATTGCCAACGTGCATAACGCCATCAGCCAGCAGAGTGGCGGCAATAATTGGCAGAGCGGAGTTTTTTGCGCCGGAAATGCGTACTTCACCGTCGAGGCGATTACCGCCGACTATTCGCAGGCTATCCATAAATCAAGCTCCTGCTTTTTCGGCAGGGGTCAGAGCGCGAATGGTTACCGCGTGAATACGGCCATCGGCGATATATGGATTCAGAATTTTGTAGACAAACTGCTGGCGCTTAACTGCGTTGAGGCCATCAAAGACATCAGCCACGGCTTCTACTTCGTATTTGTAGCCGTCACCGTCAACAAACCAGTTCACTTCAGGAGCTTCAGATTGCAGAACTTGCAGAATTTCCGCCGGGGTCATAAGCGCTTCACTACTCAGCTTGAGAAAACGCCCAATCATAGCGGATTTGTAAGATAAACCGAAGGGAAAAGCGCCACCGGAGCGGCGCGATTGCTATTTGGCGCGGCTGGATCGGTCGAGAAGAGGTTCAATCACAGGTTGAAGGTCACTGATATCGATAATCGGCAACATATGTTGCGGCAGATTTTTGATTTTCAGTGTGGTGTTTTGCTCGTTGGCGGCACGCAGCCATTCAAGAATCAGTGCGACTCCAACGCTGGATACACGGCCAACACCAGACATATCCACAGTCCACTCTGAACCGGCTTTCGATAGCAGATGTTTGCCCGGTTCAATCACCTCTATAACGGTGCTGTTCAGCAGATCGCCGCTGAGGCAGGCGCAGGACGAGCTGGTCATACGTAATTCGGCGTTCACCATATTATTCACCTGTTTGCTGCTTTTTACGCAGCTTGCGGCCTTGTTGCTTTAATGCATCAATCCAGTTGTCGATGGCCAGACCGATATTGCCGTCTGCCTGGGACACCATCTGGGAGAATTGTTCGTTGAACAGCTTGCCTACGTTGATGCCGTTAACAATCACGTTCTGAGCCATCCAGCGGCGGTCGCGATGGTGCAGATACATGCTTTGGGTAATCGGGAAAACCTTACCGCTTGGGGTAACGACCTCAAGATCCACCAAGGTGTTTCGCAGGGTATTCTTTACCCCGGTTTTAGGAGGCAGAACACGCACGTCATAGTCTTCGAATTCGATCAGACCGGTGGCGTAAGAGCTCAACAGGCTGCGCTTAAAAGCACGGGCAAAACGTTTGCGCTGATCCAGGCTGGCTTTGCGGTAGTGTTTGCCCATGATGCGACGGGTCAGACGTTTAAAGTCGACCATTGGCCCCAGTACGTCTTCCAGTTCCCAGAAGAACTTGGCTTTATCGCTCTCATAGTAGTTACGATTATTGTTGATGGTGTCCAGCAGTTCTTCGGTTGTGCGTTTCACAACTTCATGAGCCTGCTCAGCCAGCTCTTCTCCTGCGGCCAGGCTTAGCTGGCTGAACAACAACGTCATTAACAGTAACAGTGCGCGCATGTTTCTCTCCTAGTCCTTTGTCGCGGCGGCAATCAGCCTTCTTCTGCTTTATTAAACAGGAAGCGACCAATTAATTCCTCTAATACCAAAGCCGATTGGGTGTCTTCGACCCAGTCGCCGTCTTCCAGGTATTCTTCTTCGGCGCCAACCGTCAGGCCGATGTATTTCTCACCTAGCAGGCCAGCGGTCAGGATGGCTGCGGACGTATCCAGCGTCAGGGTGCTCATTGAGGTATCAATTTCCATTTCCACCACGGCGGAGTACCACTCAGGATCGAGATACACTTTGGTTACCCGACCAATGGTTACACCAGACATGGAAACCTTGGCTCGCTCGGTTAACCCAGCGAGGTTTTCAAAGCGGGCTTTCAGGGTATAGGTGTCGCCATTGCCCTGAGTTGACAGGCCGCTGACCCGTAAAGCCATTAACACCAGAGCAATAATGCCCAGAACCATAAAAGTGCCAACGGTCAGTTCTACAAAACGCATGCGCATAATTAAATGCCTCCCAGCATGACGGCAGTCAATACAAAATCCAGTCCCAGTACCGCCAGTGACGAGATCACCACGGTTTGAGTTGTTGCTTTACCAATACCTTCGGATGTTGGTATTGAGTCGTAACCCTGATAAACCGCAATCCAGGTGACTACTAAGCCAAACACTACTGACTTGATAACACCTTTGATTACGTCTTCATAAAAATCGACAGAGGCCTGCATGTTGCCCCAATACGCGCCTTCATCAATGCCGAGCATATCGACGGCGACAAACGCGCCACCCCAGATACCAACGGTGCTGAACAGCAACGCCAGAATCGGCATGGAGATCAGACCCGCCCACAGACGCGGAGTAATCACTCGCTTCAGTGGATCAACGCCCATCATCTCCATGGCGGATAATTGTTCGGTGGCTTTCATCAGGCCAATTTCCGCCGTCAGCGCAGAACCTGCCCGACCGGCAAATAACAGGGCCGTCATTACCGGGCCAAGTTCACGCAGTAGTGTCAGCGACACCATGGTGCCGAGTGCTGCTTCAGAACCGAAGTCCGACAAAATGGTATAGCCCTGCAGGCCCAGTACCATGCCAACAAAGAAGCCAGCGACAAGAATAATAGAAAGCGATCGCACACCAACGGAGTGAATCTGAGTAACCAGATCTGAGAATCCGGCGCTCCCCGGGCCACCCCAGGTAACAGAATTTGCCATCAGGATCGTGGCGCGACCCAGTGACTGAATCGATTCAACACCATAGCGGCCCATCGCCAGATAACGCTCAAATAAATTCATTATTTAACGCCTCCGGACAGCAGCTCGCTGCGATAATCCGCAGCCGGGTAATGGAATGGCACCGGACCATCCGGATCACCTTTGAGGAATTGTTTTACTTCGTCATTGCCTTCATTCAGCAATTCTTCCGGAGTACCAAAGCCAATGACCTTGCCACCCGACAGTACGCATAAATAGTCGGCGATGTTGCAGGACTCCTCGATATCGTGAGAAACCAGCAGGCTGGTCAGACCCAGTGCCTGGTTCAGGCCGCGGATCAGTTTCACAATCATGCCCATTGAGATCGGGTCGAGACCGGTAAAAGGTTCGTCATACATGATGACTTCCGGGTCCATGGCAATCGAACGTGCCAGTGCCACTCGCCGTGCCATCCCTCCGGAAAGTTCTGCCGGGTTAAGGTCGTGGGCGCCACGTAAACCAACCGCCTCCAGCTTCATGAGCACCAGGTCACGAATCATGGTTTCGGGAATGTCGGTGTGCACTCTTAATGGAAAGGCGACGTTATCGAAAACATTCAGATCGGTGAACAGCGCTCCGGTCTGGAACAACATGCTCATATTTTTCCGACGAAAATCGAACAAGTCTTTGCGGGATAATTCCGGAATGCTGTGGCCATCAACAACAATGCTGCCGCTGTCGGGCATCAGTTGTCCGCCAATCAGTCGCAGCAGTGTGGTTTTACCCGTACCGCTGGGTCCCATGATGGCCGTTACTTTTCCGCGTGGAAAATCAACATCCATATTGTCGTAAATCAGCCGGTTGCCACGGCTGAAGCTCATTCCACGTATGGAAACGTAGGGCTGCTCTGAGGACATGAATACGTCCTTATCTCTCAGTACTGTGATTGAGCTAGCATAGCCGAATGTTATTACAGAACCAATGCTGTAACTCTGTGTAAACAGAACATATTAGTACCAGCCCACAAAACGCATTGTTGCAATTGCTAAGTGGCAGTGCTCGGGTACAATGGCGCGTTTATTTTTTGTCTCTGTCATATCTGGAAAGTGAGCAATATGTTAATGGCGTACGCGACCATCATCGTTGGTCTGGTGATACTGGTCTGGAGTGCTGATAGTTTTGTAATTGGTGCTGCGGCTACGGCGCGAAAATTAGGTATGTCGCCATTACTGGTTGGCTTGACCATTGTGTCCATCGGCACGTCGGCACCTGAGATGTTTGTGTCTACCATGGCTTCGCTGGATGGTGCTGGAAACCTGGCCATTGGTAATGCGTTGGGTTCCAACATCACTAATATCGCCCTGGTGTTAGGTGTTACCGCCCTGGTCAGCCCAATCCCGCTGCAGAAAAAGTTACTGAAAAAAGAGCTGCCTTTACTGGTGCTGATTTCCATTATTGGTGGCCTGGTATTGGCGGATCTGGAATTAAACTGGATCGACGCCAGTATCTTAATTGCGGCGCTGGTTTTTGCGCTGTATCTGATGTTTCAGGATTCTCAGGAATCCGGTGAAGCCATTGTTGATGATGAAGAAGCGGAAGCGATTGAGAATACCGATCTGAAATCCGCTTTGTTCTGGCTGGTGGCTGGCCTGGTTGCCTTGATGTTGAGCTCAAAAATGCTGGTGTGGGGGGCAACGGAAGTGGCTCGTGCATTCGGAGTCAGCGACCTGGTGATCGGTTTAACAATTGTGGCGATTGGTACCAGCCTGCCTGAGCTGGCTGCTTCTGTTGCCAGTGCTTTAAAAGGCCATCACGACATTGCCATTGGTAACGTGATTGGCTCCAATATGTTTAATTTATTAGCGGTGATGCCAATTCCGGGATTGGTTGCGGTTACCGCGGTTGAGCCGATGGCGCTGTACCGGGATTACAGCGTGATGATGGCATTGACCTTTGCGCTATTGATTCTGTTTTTAATCAGTTATCGTAAAGGCACTCTGGGCCGTGCCTCCGGCGCTTTATTAAGTGCCAGTTACGCCGGATATTTAGTTACTTTGTTTTATATGAGCGCCCAATGAGCAGCAACAATACAGATACTCCGAAAACAGAATTTGATTTTATTAAGTCTGGCCAGCGCACAATCGAGCTGGAGCAACAGGCCATCATCAATCTGAAGCCACGCATTGATGAAGCGTTTGTGAAAGCGTGTCAGATGATTCTGAATTGCAAAGGCCGTGTTGTGGTTACCGGCATGGGCAAGTCGGGTCATATCGGTAATAAAATTGCGGCGACATTGGCCAGTACCGGTACGCCTGCATTTTTTGTTCATCCGGGTGAAGCCAGCCACGGTGACATGGGCATGATTCAGTCGGAAGATGTGGTGATCGCCTTATCTAACTCCGGCGAAAGTGGCGAGGTAACCAGCTTACTGCCACTGTTCAAACGCCTTGATTGTGGTCTGATCAGTATGACCGGTAAGCCGGCTTCCAGCCTGGCGAAAGCTGCAGATGCTCATCTGAACACTGGTGTGGAGCAGGAAGCCTGTCCGTTGGATCTGGCGCCGACGTCTTCAACCACAACGGCTCTGGTGATGGGGGATGCATTGGCCATCGCCTTGTTAGAAGCCCGTGGTTTTACCGCCGAAGATTTTGCCTTCTCTCATCCGGGCGGCAGCCTGGGTCGTCGTTTGTTGCTGAAAGTCGAAAACATTATGCATGCCGGTAAGCAGATTCCGGTTGTTACCCCGGACACTCCGATGTCGGAGGCGTTGCTGGTGGTAACGTCAAAAGGGTTGGGCATGACGACGGTGCAGCAGGGTGGCAACCTGTTAGGGATTTTCACCGATGGTGACTTACGTCGTGCGATTGATCATGGCGTTGATATTCACAGTGCAAAAATTGCTGATGTGATGACCGCTGGTTGTAAAACTACCGAGCCGGGAATTCTTGCGGCAGAAGCGTTAAAAGTAATGGAAGACAACAAAATTAACGCGCTGGTGGTCATGAACGGCGACGAGGAGGTTGCCGGTGTGATTAACATGCACGATTTATTGCGTGCCGGAGTGATCTGATGCGTAAACGTTATCTGCTGCTGGTAATGACCCTGCTTTTTGGCGTTGCTCTGCTGGCGGTGGATAACTATACCCAGGAATCTACAGCGACCTTGTCTGAACGTCAGACTTCGGAACCGGATTATTACGGTCAGGTATTATTTAACCGCCGCTATGATGACCAGGGACGTATGGAGCAAAGCTTTTCGGCGGAACGCTCAACCCACTATCCGATTTCGGACAATACCGTATTTCAGGGGCCGGTAATTCATGTTCAGGATGAGGATGGCATGGTCTGGCAAGTCGTCGCGGAAGAAGGCTCAATGAACGATCAGGATGATTTATTAAGTCTGCGTCGTGATGTTGAAGTCCGCCCGCTGGATTCTGATAACAGCAATGGCGTAGTCATTCAGACTCAGTCTTTAGACTACTTTACCAAACGCCAGCTGGCGCAAACGGAACAACCGGTTATTATCACGGACCCACATACCCGGGTTGATGCTGTGGGTATGGTGATGGATATGAAGAAACAACGAATGGAATTAAAGGCTAAGGTTGAAACCCAATATGTACCGCAATAATTTCCGTACTTTTGTGGTGGCTGTGCTGGCTTTTGTCGCAGCTGCTGTTCAGGCGTTACCGGAAGATGCTCAACAGGAAATGACCATTCTGTCAGACAGTGCTGAACTTGATCGCAAAGCCGGCATTGTTATTTACAAAGGCAACGTGGTCCTGACTCAGGGCACATTAAAAATCGAATCCGACCGTCTGATGATTATCCGCAATGGTAATGTGCTGGAAAAAGCCGTTGCTGAAGGCAACCCGGCCCGTTATCAGCAACAAATCAATGTTGATCAGGGACTGACCCGTGCCCAGGGCAATCGTATTGATTATTTTGCTGCCCGCAAAGAAGTGCAGATTACCGGTGACGGTCGTATGCAACAGGAAGGCAATGAGTTCAGCGGCGAAAAAATCACCTACGACATCGCCAACGAAAAAGTACTGGCGAAATCGACACAAACCGATGTTGGTGCTGAAGCTGAACCGCAGCAGCGTATCAAAGTGGTTATTCAACCGGAAAAAGAACAGCCATGATTAAGACCCTCAAAGCCGAACATCTGGCAAAAAGCTACAACGGCCGGGAAGTGGTAAAAGATGTTTCCATGTCGGTTCAGAGCGGCCAGATCGTAGGGCTACTCGGGCCTAACGGTGCTGGTAAAACCACCTGTTTTTATATGATCGTTAATCTGGTTCAGGCCGATAAAGGCCGGATTAAAATTGACGATGAAGATATCAGCCATTTACCGATGCACGGTCGTGCTCAGAAAGGCATTGGCTATCTGCCACAGGAAGCGTCGATTTTCCGCAAGCTGACCGTGGCGGATAACATCATGGCCATTCTTGAGACCCGCAAAGATCTGAATCGTGAAGAGCGTCAGCAACGTCTCGAAGGTTTGCTGGATGAGTTTCATATCCAACATATTCGTTCCAGTCTGGGTATGGCCCTGTCTGGTGGTGAACGCCGTCGGGTAGAAATTGCCCGGGCATTGGCGGCTGAACCTTCATTTATTCTGCTGGATGAGCCGTTTGCCGGTGTCGACCCGATTTCGGTATCCGACATTATGGATATTATTCGTCAGCTGAAAGATCGCGGTATTGGTGTATTAATTACCGACCACAGTGTGCGCGAAACGCTGGCGATCTGTGAAAAGGCTTATATTGTGGGCGGCGGCCACATTATTGCTGAAGGTGGTGCGGATGACGTACTCGCCAATGAACAAGTGCGGAAAATCTACCTGGGTGATGATTTCAGCCTGTAATCCACCGTTTTCTGCTTTTCTACCGTTTCTGTTCTTCCTTTCTCTTTTCTTTATTTGCTTCAGCCCCCGATAAACCGGGGGTCAAGCAATATTTATGACATATCAGTAACAACAGGGATTCCAAGTGCCGCTGCTTTGCCTATAATGCAATAGATCGGTTGGCCCGGATTTTTGTTAGCGGGTCGCAAACATCAGGTGAATAGCGACATCTATGAAAGCATCTCTCCAGTTAAAGATGGGTCAGCAGCTGACCATGACACCCCAGTTGCAGCAGGCCATTCGTCTGTTACAACTGTCCACACTGGATCTGCAACAAGAAATTCAAGAAGCACTTGATTCGAATCCAATGCTCGAAAGCGAAGAGCATGGTCCGGACGATATCCCTGCGGAAAACTCCAGCGACAATAATTCGGAAGCGGCCAGTAATGACTCGGCAGAGCTGAATGAATACAGTGCAAACGCCAGCGACAGCAATAGCAATGACGTAGCTGAAACGATGGATGAAGTCAGTACTCCGGACAATCAGGAAGTCACTGATCACCTGTCGAACGAACAGCTGCCTGAAGATTTACCGATGGACAGCAACTGGGATGACACCTATCAACCCAGTGCCGGCGTTTCTTCCAGTGCCGGTCCGGCGGATGATGATTTTGATTATGACTCCCGCCACGCAACCACCGACGATCTGCAAGACCACTTACTGTGGCAATTAAACCTGACACCCATGACCGACACAGACCGCGAAATCGCTCTGATGTTTATTGATGGTGTTGATAGCGACGGCTACCTGCATACCAGCGTCGAAGACATTCTCGAGAGTATGGATCCGGAGCTGGAAGTCGAAGAGGACGAGGTTAAAGTTGTACTGCGTCGTCTGCAGCAATTTGATCCGGCCGGTGTTTTCTGTCGCGATCTGCGTGAGTGTTTATTGCTGCAATTAGCCCAGCTGCCAACCGACACCCCGTGGCTGAAAGAAGCGCAACTGGTGATCGGTGATTACATCGATATGCTGGGCAGCAAAGATTATCCAACCCTGATGCGCAAAACCAAGCTGAAAGAAGACAGCCTGAAAGCGGTTCTGCGTCTTGTTAAAGAATTAAATCCGAAGCCGGGAGCTGGCATTTCACCAGACCAGGCGGAATACGTTGTTCCGGATGTGATTGTACGCAATATCCGTGATGAATGGCGGGTTGAGCTGAACCCGGATATCGCGCCGAAACTGCGCGTTAATGAAAGTTATGCTTCTTTGGTAAAACGCTCAGACAACAGCGCTGATAATACCTTTATCAAAGATCACCTTCAGGAAGCCCGCTGGTTTATCAAGAGCCTGCAAAGCCGTAATGATACTTTGCTGAAAGTCGCCACCAAGATTGTTGAATATCAGATCGAATTCTTCGAAGAAGGCGAAGAGAAAATGAAGCCGCTGGTATTACACGATATTGCTGAAGCGGTTGGCATGCATGAATCGACCATCTCCCGGGTTACCACTCAAAAGTATATGCACACACCGCGTGGTATTTTTGAGCTGAAATATTTCTTCTCCAGTCACGTCAGCACCGATAGTGGTGGTGAGTGCTCCTCGACTGCAATCCGCGCCATGATTAAGAAGCTGATTGCCGAAGAGAACCAGCGTAAGCCTCTGAGTGACAATAAAATTGCAGCGATGTTAGGCGAGAAGGGGATTAAAGTTGCGCGTCGTACCGTGGCTAAATACCGCGAAGCGATGCAGATCCCACCTTCCAACGAACGTAAACAGCTGATTTAATTGCAGCTGAAAAACACCTCAGACAATGAAGAAGGAGTCTGAACTATGCAGATTAATGTGAGCGGCCATCACGTTGAGATTACGGAAGCAATGCAAGCCCACGTGGAAGAAAAAATGGGCAAGATCACCCGTCATTTTGACCATGTAACCAAAGCTCAGGTGACGTTAACCGTCGAAAAAGACGAGCGCCATCACGCCGAAGCAACCATCCACGTCAGTGGTGCTGATATGAATGCCAGCGCTGACAGCGATGATATGTATGCCGCTATCGACGCTATGATCGATAAGCTGGATCGTCAGGTACTTAAGCACAAAGAAAAACTGGTAGCCCGTAATCACGGTCACTGAGTTTCAGCAGTAAGGTCTTATCATGAGCTCTGGTATTGGCGATATCCTAAGCGTTGAATGTGCGGAAATTGATGTATCGGTTTCCAGTAAGAAAAAATTACTGGAATATCTGGGGCAACAAATTTCCAGACAATTGCCCGCCAGCACGGCGGACGATATTTTTGAGCGGTTACTCAATCGTGAACGCTTAGGAAGCACTGGCATTGGTGAAGGAATTGCGATTCCGCACTGCCGCTTACCGGCGTGTGATAAGGCCTTCGGTGTATTATTACGGCTGGAGCAAGCCATCGACTACGATGCGATTGACCGTCAGCCGGTTGATCTGGTGTTTGCATTGTTAGTGCCGGAAGAGGCAACGGACGAGCACTTGCAAGTGCTGTCGATGCTGGCGCGCAACTTCAGTGAAGCAGAATTCCGCCAGGCGTTACGAAATGCGCCAGACAGTAAACAACTTTATCAACGAGCTTTAAAAGCTATCTGAGCATAATTCATACTCAGGCAATAAATAGCTGCTATACCTGAACTATTCGTCGTAATCGGGTCTGAGTACTCAGGCTCAACATAAGGGAACTTTCATGCGTTTAGTTGTGATTAGTGGACGTTCTGGCTCTGGAAAGTCCAGTGCTTTGCACGTACTTGAGGATCTTGGCTTTTATTGTATCGATAACCTGCCGATTGGATTGCTCGACGACCTGGTGATGGAGACCCATCATGAAGAGCGTCTGGCTAAAGTTGCCGTGAGTGTTGATGCCCGGAATCTGGCTCATACCTTTGAGCAGATACAGGAAGTCCTGCACAGTCTCCCGAAAGAAGAATATCAGTTAGACGTGGTGTATCTGGATGCGGCTGACGACGTGTTATTGCAGCGTTTCAGTGCGACCCGTCGTAAACATCCTCTGACCAGCGACTCCGTTTCTCTCGCTGAAGCCATTGAAAAAGAAAAAGCATTACTCGACCCGATTGTGAATATCGCCGACCTGACGCTGGATACCACCAGTATGTCAGTACACGAGCTGCGTTCTCTGATTAAAAAGCGTGTTGCCGACAAAACTGACGATGACATCGCGATTCTGTTCGAATCCTTTGGTTTTAAGTACGGCATTCCGAAGGATGCTGATTATGTATTTGATGTACGTAATCTGCCGAACCCTTATTGGGACCCTCAATTGCGTCAGTACACCGGCCAGGATCAGGAAATTCAGGACTTCCTCAGCTCCAAAGAAGAAGTTCAGAAAATGAAAACGGATATTGCCAATTTTGTGGGCAACTGGCTGCCAGCATTTATTGATGCCAATCGCAGTTATATGACCATTGCTATTGGTTGTACCGGTGGGCAGCATCGCTCGGTATTTGTTGCTGAACGGCTTACAGAGCAGTTCCGCCAGTTGTTTGCTAATGTTCAGGTACGTCACAGAGAATTAGGGTTTATCGAATAACCCTGCAATGAAGGAAAAGAGAGTTCGGGAATGATCTGCCGCGAAATTACTATCATCAACAAGCTGGGGTTACATGCCCGTGCTGCTGCTAAGCTGGTTTCTACGGCTTCTGCCTTTTCCAGCCAGATTAAAGTGGGCTACAAAGACCGTATGGTTGATGGCAAAAGTATCATGGCGGTGATGATGTTAGCGGCCAGCAAAGGCACCGATATCGAGCTGCATGCCGATGGCAGTGATTCTGAAGCAGCCATTGATGCCTTGGTTGATCTGATTAATCGCCGTTTTGACGAAGACGAATAATTCCCCCTAAATCAAATCACTACAAAGATTTTTGCGAGTAGTTTCATGGTCTCGCAGAGACATTCAGGCTAGAATTCAAAGTATCCCTCCGCAATCACCCTTCCGGTTTATCACGGGCAGGTTGATTGTATCCATTCACCCGCTCAGAGTTTGATCATGGCGCAGCAGACGGAAAAGGCAAAAGCTAAGTTACACAGCCTCACCGCCGCACTGGAAAGTGGTGCGCTGGCGAAAGTTCGTCGCATGCTCAATTCAATGGCGCCGGTGGATATCGCTCACCTGATTGAAGCTTCCCCTCCAAAGGCGCGGAAGATTCTCTGGGAGCTGGTTGATAAAGACTCTGAGGGTGAAGTTCTTCAACACTTGAGCGACGAGCTGCAAAGCCACTTCTTAAGTGACATGAGTGCCGAGGAAGTTGCTGACGTAACCGCTGACCTCGACACCGATGATGTTGCTGACATTCTGCAGCAATTACCCGAGCGGGTTACGCAGCAGGTTCTGCGTTCGATGGACCAGCAGGATCGTTCGCGCATTGAAACGATTCTGGAATACCCGGAGGACAGTGCCGGTGGTCTGATGAACACCGACACCGTCACGATTCGTCCGGATATCACTCTGGAAGCGACGCTGCGTTATTTACGTCGGCATAAAACGCTGCCGGATATGACCGATAACCTGCTGGTGGTTAACCGTCAGAATGAATTTATTGGTGTTCTGCCAATCAATAAGCTTTTGGTCAGCGACCCGAACCAAACCGTTCGGGAAGTCATGAATACCGACAGCAAAATTATTCACGCTGACCAGCATGAAACGGAAGTGGCGAAAGTCTTCGAACGTCACGATCTGGTATCGGCTCCGGTCGTGGATGCCGAGGGTATTTTGCTCGGCCGTATCACCATTGACGATGTGGTCGACGTTATCCGCGAAACCGCTGATCATTCATTGATGAGCATGGCAGGTCTGGATGAAGAAGAAGATACCTTTGCCCCCGCCATGAAAACCAGTCGCCGTCGTGCAGTCTGGCTTGGTATTAATTTAATCACCGCCTTTATTGCCTCGGCTGTGATTGGTTTGTTCGATAAAACCATTGAGCAGGTCGTGGCGCTCGCGGTATTAATGCCCATCGTTGCCAGTATGGGTGGTATCGCCGGTAGCCAGGTATTAACACTGGTGATCCGTGGTCAGGCGCTCGGTCATTTAAGTGGTGCAAACTTCCGCTGGTTATTTAATCGGGAATTGGTGGTCGCCGGAATTAATGGCGTGCTCTGGGCCATCGTGATTGCCCTGATTACTCTGGTCTGGTTTGAAGATCCGATCATCGCCAGCATTATTGGCGCAGCTATTATTATTAATTTATTTGTTGCTGCGATTAGCGGCGCAGCATTACCCCTGATTCTTAAAGCTCAGGGAATTGATCCGGCGTTGGCCGGTTCGGTAATTCTGACAACCGTCACTGACGTAGTTGGCTTCCTTTCTTTCCTTGGTCTGGCGACTATTTTTTATCTGTAACGCCAGCCTACTGTTATCCGGATATCATCATGGCTAGAAAAAAAGATTCGTTCGACGAAGAAGAAATCGAATACGAAATCGTCAGTAAAACTGAAATGAAACGTGAGATGGATCGTCTGCAGGAATTGGGCAAACGTCTGACGGAATTAAATGCCAACCAATGGCAAACGCTGACGATCAAGGAAGTGTTGCTGGATGCACTGGTTGAAAGTAAGCGTCTGAAGCATAACGAAGCTAAGCGTCGTCATCTGCAATATATCGGTAAGCTGATGCGCGATGAAGATGTGGAGCTGGTGCAGCATCAGGTTGATCTGTTGGATCCTTCCAGTGAAGCTTTCGGACGCCGTGTCGGCCAGATGGAAAGGTGGCGCGAACGTTTGGTGAAAGACGCCAAGGCGATGAATGCTTTTATCGATGAATATCCGCATGTGGATCGTCAGCATTTGCGCAATCTGGTGCGTAATGCCAGTAAGGAAATGAGCTCCGAGCCACCGAAGCCGGGTGCAGGCTATAAGAAGTTGTTTCAGTTTATTAAGGAAACGATGCTTTAAACTCCTGAGCTTTAGCTATGGCAGGAATATTTTTCTTCCGCCGGATCAGTGGGCCATCCCTGGCCCTTGATCCTACCGCAACATCCTGTTGCTGCTCTCGAAAAACACTCTCTGCTCATAGCCACTAAAAAGTAGTTACAGCCCACCCAGAGTCAGTTTGGCCGGATCCAGCAGGCGCTCTAACTCTTCGCGCGACAGATCGGTATTCTCCAGCGCTACATCAATCACAGGGCGACCTTCTTTATAGGCCTGCTTGGCAATTTCAGCCGCTTTTAAATAACCAATGATTGGGTTCAGAGCCGTAACCAGAATCGGGTTGCGCGACAGAGCCTGCTTCAGGCTGTCTTCGTTCACTTTAAAGCTGCTGATGGCTTTGTCTGCCAGCAGGCGAGACACGTTAGCAATCAGCTCGATGCTTTCCAACAGGTTGCGGGCAACCAGTGGCAGCATCACGTTCAGCTCAAAGTTACCCGACTGACCAGCAACGGTGATGGTGGTGTCGTTACCCATAACCTGAGCCGCAACCATGGCAGTGGCTTCCGGGATAACCGGGTTTACTTTCCCCGGCATGATGGAAGAACCCGGCTGCAGTGCTTCCAGCTCAATTTCGCTCAGACCAGCCAGTGGGCCTGAGTTCATCCAGCGCAGGTCGTTGGCGATTTTCATCAGCGAAACCGCTGTCATTTTCAGCTGACCCGATACAGATACTGCGATGTCCTGGGTGCCGATGTGGGTGAACAGGTTAGCGGCTTTAGTGAATTTCACGCCGGTCAGCTCGGTCAGTTCCTGGTTAAACTTCTCAGCGAAATCTTCGTGCGCGTTAATACCTGTGCCAACCGCAGTACCGCCTTGCGCCAGGCTTTGAAGCATTGGCAGGGTGTTTTTGATGGCTTCAATGTTCTGATCAATCTGAGTCGCCCAGCTCAGTAAGCTCTGTTCCATACGCACAGGCATCGCATCCATCAGATGGGTGCGGCCGGTTTTGATCTGATCTTTCAGCGTTGCCGCTTTGGCTTTGATGGCGTCGGCCAGGTAAGTCAGTGCAGGAATCAGCTTCTCATTAATTTCCAGAGCTGCACTGATGTGAATGCTGGATGGAATAATATCGTTACTGCTCTGGCCATAGTTTACGTGGTCATTTGGAGAAACTGGCTCGGCAGCCGTGCGGGTTGCCAGCGTAGCCAGTACCTCGTTAGCGTTCATGTTCGAGCTGGTACCGGAGCCGGTCTGGAACACGTCGACCGGGAAGTGTTTCATGTAACCGTCTTCGCCCAATACTTCATCAACCGCTTTGCAAATAGCCGCACCGGTATCGGCGCTCAGCAGTTCCAGCTTGGTGTTTGCTTGTGCCGCTGCTTTTTTTGCCAACAATAAAGCACGGATAAACGGCTGAGGCATACTCTGGCCGCTGACCGGGAAGTTGTTGATCGCGCGCTGAGTCTGAGCGGCATATAGAGCATTTTCAGCCACTTCCAGTTCGCCCATGCTGTCGCGTTCAATACGTGTGGTCATAAGAATTCCTTAATCGATTCTGGTTAATAAATTGAAATTAATGGGACTGTGAAAAATTGGGTGTGAAGTAATGAGAAAGGGTGCTGACTTCCTGTAATAACTGGCGCAGTTCCAGAGCCTGCCGATCACTTTGCACCAAACGTTGCAGGCAGCTGAGTGGTCTAATCAGGTTATCAAGGCACAATGCCCGCCAGTGAGCCGGGTTGAGTTCGTCCGTAAATGTATCGAGTAACAGTTCAACTGAGGATTTATAGCGCAGCCATTGCTGCTCGCTATCACAGTGAATACATTCGCTTTCTTCGAGGTTAAACCACGTCATTAACAGGCAGGGGTTATCAGGTTCCTGAGCATGGCGGATCTTGTTGCGCAGTTGCCTGGCAAAAGGAGTAATGTCGTCGTCTGCTGTGCTTTTTTCAGGTTCCATCGGGCACACCTTTAGATAGATCTAAATGATAATTGATCGTATTTATATGGCGTGGCGCTGTAATAGTCAAGTAAGGCGAAAGTCTGGAGCAGAATAACGAGCGATGTGAATACTGAATTTCTGTGGGAGTAAGTTTGGAGAATTGTTCGGAAAAGTGCAGCTTAGAGGGAGACTGTGAAAGAGTGTTGTAAAGAGGCTTATTAAGAAGGGCGGTAGTGTTTCCCGGAAACAATACAGCCACCCATAGGTGGCTGTATTGTCTTGCTGTGAAGAACTTGCTCAGAATTAGAGTAAAATCTTCAGTTCTTCGATTACCGGCGGGTTTTTCTCCGCTAACGCTTCCAGCACAGGTTTGTGCAATCGACGTTTATGTTCAGCAAAGATAGGGCGGCTTTTGCTAAAGGTTTTAGCAAACTCCAGTGCACCTTGTTGCAGCGCTTCAACCGAGTCGAAAGTTTTGTCGATGAAAGTGGCATCTGCCATTTCATCGGCACTCATCTTACGGCCAGTCAGAATCATATCGTTAAACTTATGCTTTGGCACAGCCTTCAGAATGACGTCGATTAAACCCGGCACAAATGGGATATTCATATCCACTTCCGGGAAACACACGTAACCACGATCCGAACGCATAAAACGGAAATCACAGGCGGCTGCGATCACAATACCGTTGCCAAAGGTGTGGCCGTTAATCGCGGCGATAATTGGCATCGGGTATTGCATCATCAGGGTGTAGATTTCATCCATGGTGGATAAAAACGCTTTAACGTCGTCGCGCTTACCGCCCTGAACACTGGTCATCAGCCACATTACATCAATGCCCTGGCTCCAGTTCTTTTCATCACTGGAAGTCAGAATTAATGCCTTGTTGGATTTTTCCGCTTCTACGTCTTTCAGCAGCGCCAACAGTTCCTGAGCGAACTCCAGGTTGTTGGCGTTTTTGCCATTATCCATCGAGATAATGGCAACTTTTCCTTCGTTTTTAAGGCTCAGTAATGACATCGGCAATTACTCGTCTTCTAAACCAGCCAGCGGTGGCACTGTACCGCGAACATAAGCTTCTGGTTCCTGTACAAATAAATCCGGCATTAAATCGGTTTTATCGCTTTCCGGGTTGGCGCGGAATTGGTCAAAGTCCGTTACGCCTTCACTGCGCAGAAACTCTTCATCAATCAGCAGCTGACCAGTGACTTCACGATCGGCTTTTTGCAGCAGAGCATAAGCGGCATCGGCCATAATTTTTGGACCACGGGCGCGGTCGAAAGATTGTTTACCACCAAACGAGGTAGCATCCGTGTGAATGACAGTACGTGGCCAAAGAGCGTTCACCGCGATACCGTAACGCTTAAATTCGTCCGACATACCCAGAGTCAGCATCGACATACCGTATTTGGTTAAGGTGTATGGCGAGTGATTACGCAGCCAGCGGCGATCCAGATCCAGTGGCGGACACAGGCTTAAAATATGACCTTGTTCGGATTTTTTCAGATGTGGCAATGCTTTCTGGCTTAGCAGGAACACTGCACGGAAGTTCACCTGCATCATCAGGTCGAGTTTTTTCAGAGGCGTCATTTCAACACCGGCTAACGCAATAGCACCAGCGTTGTTAATGATCACATCGATACCACCAAAACGCTCAACGGTTTTGGCAATCAGGTTATCCACATCTTCTTCGGAACGAACATCAACTTTAACCGCTAATGCCTGGCCGCCGGCTTCTTCTACTTCTTTGGCAACGCTGTGGATGGTGCCTTTTAGTTTTGGATGTGGCTCGTCAGACTTGGCCGCAATCACAATGTTGGCGCCATCACGGGCGCAGGTCAGCGCAATTTCACGACCGATACCACGGCTGGCGCCGGTAATAATAATGGTTTTGTTGTTTAAGTTAGCCATTGTGTTTACCTGTTCTTTCAAGTCGCGCAAAGCAACTTATCGAGTAATTATTAAGGGTGAGGGATGTATTGCTTTTGAAAGCAGCAACAGGATGTTGCGGTAGCATAGCAGGCACAGGGATGTGCCTTCTATGCGGCGGCAAAAAGTAATACGTTCGTTACCCGTTTTATTCTGATTCTTCTAACTGAATTAATAACTGACGACCTTTAACCTGATCACCTTCATTAACCAGTACTTCTTTAACTGTGCCGCTAACGCCTGCTTTTAACGGGTGCTCCATCTTCATCGCTTCCAGCACGGCCAGGGTTTGCCCTTGTTCAACCTGCTGACCGTCTTCGACCAGTACTGCGATCATGGCGCCGTCCATCGAAGCACGAACCTGATCGGAACCACCGGCCTGAGCGCTGGCAGAAATCAGAGTAACGTCACGCAGGAATAAGTTACCGCGGGTGGTATCGATCCAGCATTCATTTTCGGCAGACTGAACGAAGCTGATGGTTTTCTGTATGCCATCTAACTCATAACGCAGCTGGTGGCTGTCACGGGAAATCGTGCGTAGCGAGAAGCTTTCTTCAGTTGAGACCAGTTTTACATTAATTAAACCGCGATCAGCTCGATCCTGCTGAATTTCAACTTCTATCACATCGTCGTTATGAGCAATCTTACCGAAACGAATGCCCAGCGCATTGTTATGGAAACCGTCTGGTGCATTCAGAATTAACGCGGCCAGTGCAATATCTTCTGGCTGTGCCTTTAACGGCTGCATGCAATCCGAAGCTTCCATATGTTCGGCAATAAATGCCGTGGTTGCTTCGCCAGCAATAAACTCAGGATGTTTTAAACAGTCCGCCAGGAAAGCACGGTTATCCTGAATGCCCAATAAGCTGGAATCTTCTACCAGACGTACCAGGCGGCGGCGGGATTGTTCGCGGTTATCACCAAAGCTGATTAATTTCGCCAGCATGGGATCGTAGTGTGGCGTTACCGTTTGGCCTTGTTTGATTCCGCTGTCGATACGTAAACCGTCTTCAGCGTCTGCTGGATTCCACAGCAATAGCTCACCGGTTTGCGGTACAAAGTTATTAGCAGGATCTTCGGCGTATAAACGCACTTCCATAGCATGGCCGTTTAACTGGATATCGTCCTGGGTTAAACCCAGTGGTTCTCCAGCGGCAACCTGTAATTGCAGCGCTACCAAATCCAGACCGGTAATTAATTCAGTTACCGGGTGCTCTACTTGTAAACGAGTATTCATTTCCAGGAAGTAGAAATTCTTTTCACTGTCGACCAGAAACTCTACGGTACCCGCGCCGCGGTAATTACAGCTTTTCGCTGCGGCAACGGCGGCTTCACCCATGGTTTTACGCAGGTCTTCATCAACAAATGGGGACGGTGCTTCTTCAACCACTTTCTGGTGACGACGTTGTACCGAGCAATCACGCTCACCCAGATAAATAGTATTGCCGAAGGTATCGGCAAACACCTGAATTTCGATATGACGCGGTTGCATCACGGCTTTTTCGATAATTAATTCACCGCTGCCAAAAGCATTTTGTGCTTCCGAGCGGGCAGAGCGAATATGTTCGTCCAGCGTGTCAGCATCCGTCACCAGACGCATACCACGGCCACCGCCACCGGCGCTGGCTTTTAACATCACAGGCATGCCAATTTCTAACGCTGCTTTTTTCAGTACGTCATCAGATTGATCTGCACCTTCGTAGCCAGGGATACAAGGCACACCAGCTTCAATCATGGCTATTTTAGACTGGCGTTTGCTTCCCATTAATTCGATAGCGGAAGCGGTTGGGCCAATAAATACAATACCGGCTTTTTCTGCAGCCTGAGAAAACTCAGAATTTTCTGATAAAAAACCGTAACCCGGGTGAATAGCATCTGCGCCGGTTTTAGCTGCTGCGGCTAAAATTTTATCAGCACATAAATAACTTTCACCAACCGCTGCCGGACCAATACAAACGGCTTCATCAGCAGCCTGTACATGAGGCGCTTCCCGGTCTGCTTCGGAGAATACCGCAACGGTACGGTAACCTTGTGCTTTAGCGGTGCGGATAACACGCGCGGAAATTTCACCACGGTTTGCAACTAGTACTTTATTAAACATCTTCAGAAGCCCAATTCGGTTTACGTTTTTCCATAAAGGCTTTGGCGCCTTCACGCCCTTCGCTGACCACGGCTGCGGCAAAATCATCGGCAGCCTGATCTAATAATTCTGTGACAGTTTTACCATTTTCTGTATCGACGCTGTTATTTACAGCGTGCAGCAACGCCTTGGTATTGGCCGTTGCTTGCGGCGCACATTTCAGTGCCGACTTGATACCTTGCTGAATCAGTTCTTGTTGTTGCTCAGCAGAGTCGGCCAGCTGGTGGATTAAACCTAAGTTTAACGCTTCGGCTGCACCAATTTTCTGGCCCAGCAGGGCTAAACGACGTGCTTGTGTCATACCAATACGTTTCACCACAAACGGAGCAATTTGTGCTGGAATAATTCCGAGAGACGTTTCTGGTAAAGCAAAACGAGCGCTGCTATCTGCTACGGCATAATCGCTGACACACGCCAGACCAAAACCACCGCCCATTACTGCGCCTTTTAATGAACAGATCACGACAGCTGGTAACTGGTCAGCTGTTTCGATCATGTGACCAAATGCGCGGTTAAAATCGCGCAGTTTTTGTGAGTCACCACCGGCGTTTTGCATATCTTTAATATCGCCACCGGCGCAGAAGTGATCGCCAGCACCTTCAATTAATAACACCCGGTGGCCGCTGTTTTTTACAGCTTCCATCACGGCAACTAATTCCGTGACCATTTCCAGGCTCATAGCATTTGCCAGCTTTGGACGATTCAGGCGTACCGTCAGCAGTGGTTGCTGATCGATAATTTCCAGCGTATTAAAGTTTTGTGTTAGCTCGGTCATGACTTTACCAATTCTAAGGTTTCCACCTGCGGTGAGAGTTATTACGCCAACACGCCGTTAATACATCCCTGTAGGCTCGTTGCCACCATCCATGGCGCCAGCGGTTGTCTTAAATAACTCTCCCAGCAGGTTGAGTAATCGATAACAGTGATTCGATTTAACTGAAGCCAGGCTTTGATGCCAAGGATGGCATCAGAGAGCTACAGGGAAGTACTTGTGCGTCCTGGTAAAGTTGAATCGAATCACTGTTATTGTTTATGGGTTACTTCGCACGAGTAGGCAAAATACCCATATATTTGCAAATAATGCCCAGCATAATTTCATCGGCACCACCGCCAATGGAACCCAGACGATTATCACGGTAGAAACGTGCAACCACGTTGTCCCACATAAAGCCCATACCACCCCAGTACTGCATACAGGCATCGGTAACTTCACGAGATAAACGACCAGATTTTAATTTCGCCATAGAAGCCAGGCGCGTCATATCTTCCTTATTCAAATAACCTTCGCAGGCTTGATAAACCATGCAACGTAACGATTCAATTTCAGTTTGCAATTCAGCTAAACGGAAATGAACTACCTGATTATTAAGAACTGGCTGGCCAAACGTGTGACGCTCGCGGGTGTATTCGATGGTGCTGTCGACACACACTTCCATCGCTTTCAGCGACATAGCGGCAACGTACATACGCTCTTCCTGGAATTGCATCATCTGCATCATAAAACCAGCGCCTTCGGAACCAATCAGGTTCTTCTGCGGTACACGTACATTGTCGAAGAAGATTTGCGCGGTATCAGAGGAACGCATGCCCAGCTTGTCCAGTTTCTCTGAGAAGCTAACGCCTTCCAGATCCAGAGGTACAACAATCAGAGATTTGTTTTTGTGGGCTTTGTCGTCAGAGGTGTTGGCTAACAGGCAAACAAAATCGGCCTGAGTGGAGTTGGTGATCCACATCTTTGTGCCGTTAATGATGTAGTCATCGCCGTCTTTTACTGCGGTGGTCTTAATGGCCGCAACGTCAGAACCTGCGCCCGGTTCACTTACACCAATACAGGCGACCATATCACCGGCAACTGCGGGTGCCAGGAAGGTTTCTTTTACATAGTCAGAACCAAAACGTGCCAGCGCCGGAGTTGCCATACAGGTTTGAACGCCAATCGCCATGGGTACGCCGCCACATAAAATGCCACCGAACTCTTCGGCTGCAGCCATTTCATAGGAGAAATCTAAGCCCATACCGCCAGCAGATTCCGGCTTACTGATACCCAGCAGGCCCAGGTCGCCCATCTTTTTGAACAGTTCTTTGGCCGGGAAAATACCTTCTTTTTCCCACTGCTCAACGTATGGATTAATTTCGTTTTCCACAAAATTGCGGACGGTACGTTTCAGCTCTTTATGTTCTTGTGTCAGGATCATGGTTTGCTCCGTTTTAGCTGGGTACTGCTATTTAAAATTTTTAAATTAAATTCGTTGTTTAAGTCTTAGAAACGCGCCACACCAAAGCTATTGGTCTGGATGCTGTTGTTCAAAGCGCGCTGCTTCTCTTTGTCACAAATATCTAACAGATGAATCATCAGTCGACGGGTATCACGTGGATCAATTAAACCGTCGTCCCACAGGCGTGCGGTCCCAAACAGGGAGGTCGAACCAGCATCCAGTTTTGCAGCGGTCATTTGCTCTAGCTGATCCAGTTGCTCCTGATTCGGTTCCATCCCCATTTTTAATTGCTTTTCTTCGGTCACAATACGCAGAACTTTACCGGCTTGCGCACCACCCATAACCGCAGTTTTGCTGTTCGGCCAGGCGAAAATAAAGCGAGGATCTAAGCCACGGCCACACATTGCGTAGTTACCGGCACCGTAAGAACCACCAACAACGATAGAAATTTTTGGCACAGTCGCATTGGCTACTGCCTGCAACATTTTTGAACCGTGTTTAATAATGCCGTTACGCTCGGATTCGGTACCCACCATAAAGCCGGTGGTGTTATGCAGGAATAACAGAGCGATATTGCTCTGGTTACACAGCTGAATAAATTGTGCAGCTTTGTTTGCACCTTTTGCAGTGATTGGGCCATTGTTACCAATAATGCCGCAGGCTTTACCACCAATATGGGTGAAACCACACACAGTCTGGTTATCGAACTCTGGTTTAAAGTCCTGGAATTTGGAGCCGTCAGCGATGCGGGCAACAATTTCACGTACGTCGTAAGGCGTTTTAGAATCCGCTGGTACCACACCAATTAATTCTTCTGGTGAGTACAGTGGCTTTTCAAATTGTGCCTCGTTTTGAACAGGTAGTTGTTCGTTCCATGGAATGGATTGCATCACTTCGCGAGCAATACGAATACCATCGGCATCGTCTTCCGCCAGATAATCTGCAGTACCAGCGTCCAGTGCGTGTAATTCTGCACCGCCTAACTCTTCGTCGGTGGCAATTTCACCGGTGGCTGCTTTAAGCAGGGGAGGACCAGCCAAAAACATCTTTGCTTTACCACGAACGGCAATGACGTAATCGGATAAACCCGGCTGGTAAGCACCACCGGCAGTAGCATTACCGTGAACAACGGTTACTTGTGGAATGCCCGCTGCACTTAAACGTGCCTGGTTAGCAAATGCCTGAGCACCCGGAACAAATACGTCAGTTGCGTAGTTCAGGTTAGCGCCGCCACTTTCTGCCAGGGTTACCAGTGGTAATTTGTTAGCACGGGCGATTTCCTGAATACGTAATGTCTTATCCAGGCCAGCAGGAGAAATAGTGCCGCCTTTAATGGCGCTGTTATTTACCTGAATCACACAACGAATTCCGGCGATATGACCCAGGCCTGCGATAATACCGCCGCCTGCTGCGCTGCCGTCTTTATCGTCGTGCATACGGAAGCCAGCCAGTGAGCACAGCTCGATAAATTCAGAGCCCGGATCTAATAACAAATTCAGGCGTTCGCGGGGTAATAACTTGCCGCGCTTATGAAATTTTTCCTGCGCCTGCTGAGCTTTTTCCAGCACTTTTTGTTCGATGCTACGAAACTCTTCCAGCGCCGCCAGCATGGCATCGCGGTTGGCCTGAAATTCAGAGCTGTTGCTATCAATATCTGAAGATAAATGAGTCATAAAAAGTTCACTTATTTATTAATTCGTTGTAAGCCGAGGTCGCTTTTGCGGCGATTTCTGCAGTCACTTTAACCGGCATATCCAGCAGTTGTTGGGCTGCGGCTTTACCTTGTGGATCAATACGTAGGCTGGCGATACCACCGCCACCTAACGCATTTTCCAGCAGCAGGTTGTAGGCATTTAAACCCGGCAGTTCGAACAGATTAGTGGCACTGCTCTGGTCATCTAATAAATGGCTTAAATATTCAGAAACAGCCTCCGAGCGTAATGCCTGCTGAATATAAGGTATGTATTCAGCTTCACGTGCCATTACACCAATATTGCAGTGATTACCTTTATCGCCACTGCGGGCAACCGCCAGATTAATCAGCGGTACTTCATCGGTTAGCGCAGCAATTTCGGCGTTATTTTCCGGATTAATTCGGGTCGTGGCTGCTTCCAGTTGGCTGTTGGTGTTGATGACAACATCCTGGCTCTGCTCAGACTTTATCAGCTTGATGCTGACAGGCACCTGATCTTTTGGCCACAGGAATGAGAATAAACGAATGCTTGGGCTTGGTTTCGGACGGCCACCAACCAAACCGGTAATGCCCGGCGCCATAGCCGTTGCTGCCTGAGCGATTTCACGGGCGAAAACCCCCAAAGCACGTTTATCGTCATGTTGTACCGAAATTTTTACGATGACCTCTCGACTGCTTGCACCAGCGGACTGGGCACCATAAGTGCTCTCGCTGCCAAGAATTTCGATGTTTTTATCTTTAAAGCCGTCGAATTTCTGCATATTCAGCAGGAAGCTAACGCGTTGAATAATTGCATCGGCAACAGACTGGCCTTTTTGCGCTGCTTCACGACCACCAATCATAAAAGTGGCGGTACAGCGGAAGCCGTCCATATAAGTGGCTGACACTTTATATTGATCGCTTGGAGCACGGCCTTTGGCGTTGCTGACTTTCACCTGGTTGTCGCCAACCTGTTCCAGATTAACCTGGCTGAAATCACAGCTAACGTCGGGCAATAAATAGTTTGCCGGATCGCCAATTTCGTACAACAGCTGTTCGCCAACGGTGTGAGTGGAAACCAGACCGCCGGTGTTATCCGGTTTGGAAACAATAAAACTGCCGTCCTCGGAGCATTCAACAATTGGGAAGCCCATATTGGCATAACCTGCAGAAACCAATTGCCAGTCGGTGAAGTTACCGCCGGTACATTGGGCGCCACATTCAATGATGTGACCTGCCAGAGAGCCTTGAGCCAGTTTGTCGTAGTCGGTGGCCTGCCAGCTGAACTCATGCATCAGTGGGCCAAGTACTACGGCAGAGTCGACACAACGACCGGTAATTACAATATCAGCCCCAGCGGCCAGCGCCTGGGCGACAGAAGGAGCTCCTAAATAAGCATTAACGCTCAGACATTTACCCGGCAGTTCGACACCGGAGAACATCTCGGTGACACCGGCTTCAGCGAACTGAGCCTGATTCATGGTCAGGTTATCGCCTTCAACCGCTGCGACGGTCAGGTCTAAACCTGCTTCATCGATCACAGCCTGCAGCGCCTGTGCACAACCAGATACGTTGATACCGCCAGCATTACTGGCAACCTTAATGCCTTGCTCGGCAATGGTTGGCAGCAATGGCTTCAGCACCTGGACAAAATCCGGGGCAAAACCCGCTTCCGGGTTCTTCAGGCGGGCACCGGCCATGATCGACATGGTGACCTCAGCCAGATAATCAAACACCAGATAATCCAGTTTGCCCTGATTCACCAGCTGGTGAGCGGCGGCGCCGGTATCACCCCAGAAGGCCGATGCACAGCCGATTCGAATGCTTTTGCTCATACCTGTTTCCCATCCCATTGGTTGACGATCGGGATTCTTCTTAATAACTGGTGAAACAGACTACCAAGCAAGCGCTTGGTTTGTAAATCCCTAATTCATGGTTACAATGAAACTAAACCGCCAATTGGTCGTGTTAACGCGCTTTAGTAAGTGATCACCAGCGCGCTTTGCGCGATAATCCGGCGGTTTTCTGGATAGTTAGTTGGAATAAACGAGATATGAGCTTAGTGCAGCAATTGATTGATCAGGGCCAGATTACTGACCCGAACAGCGCCAAAGGCCGGTTATTGGTTGCTGCCGCACGCCTGTTTAAAAACAAAGGTTATGAGCGTACGACTGTACGTGACCTGGCGGCTGAGATTGGCATTCAGTCGGGTAGCCTGTTTCACCACTACAAATCAAAAGAAGCCATTCTTCAGGCAGTGATGGAAGAAACCATCACGCTGAACACCGCTTTGATGCAGGAAGCCCTGGCTCAGGCGGATAACCCGCGCGATAAAGTGCTGGCGCTGGTTCGTTGTGAGCTGCAGTCGATTCTGGGTGAAACCGGCGAAGCTATGAGTGTATTGGTGTATGAATGGCGCTCATTAAAACCGGATAGCCAAAAGCATATTCTGGCATTGCGCGATGCCTATGAGCAGCTGTGGCTGGATACCTTAGAAGAGGCTCGCAAAGCAGGTATGGTTCAGATCGACGCCTTTATTCTGCGACGTTTCTTAACCGGCGCATTAAGCTGGACCACCAACTGGTATAAACCGGATGGCGAAATGACGCTGGAGCAGTTGGCGGAATATGCGCTTAGCCTGGCGGTAAAATAGTAAATCTGGTGGTGAAATAGCCTCAGAGTTTTGCGATAACCGACGAAAACTCTTCAAAGTCATTCAGGTGGTTTTTAACAACAGAGACCACAATATCGAGGTTTAATGCCTGATAATCGTGCACCGCGATATTTCTCAGGCCAACCATCCGTTTCAGCTTTTCTGATAGTCCGGCAGAGATAACTCCGGCTTTTTCTATTAATTCAAAACTATCTCGCGCTGATTGTGGAATGCCCAGGCGTTGCTGGCGAATCAGTACATTGCTGATATCAATACTGGCTTCACAAGCGCGCTGCTGGTTGAGAATCACGGAATCCTGCTTGGTGAAGTTGGTACGGAACCCGGACTCATCGCCATCGAATTCTTCATGAATGCGCTGCAGGCAACGTTGAATCGTTGAAAGTTTGTTTAGAACAACGTCATCCATGCTTGGATTCCTGAGTTAATTGTTGTTTGAAGTCGGAGATAATTGCAGCACGGCTCTCCTGAAGATTGCCGTACATGCTGAAGCTTTGCATTTCAAAAGCTGTTGCTGTGTTTTTATCGCCTGAAATCAGTCTGCCCTGATCAATAATCTGCATGCGCAGAACCGGGGATGCTTGCCTAAGGTCGATCAGGTCGACATCTTTACCAAGCTTACCAGCCAGCTGCTGAGCCAACTCCCAGCGCTCGATATTGTTAAGATGTTCAGGAAGTAATACGGCCAGGTCGTAGTCGCTATCCTGCCTTACTTGTCCATTCGCATGAGAGCCAAACAGGTAAATCAGCTCGGCCTTTGGCAGGAGCTGGATGATGTAATCACAGAGCTGTTGTGTATCTGATTGAGGCGCTGTCATATTGAGCCGCGAATATTTAAGAATGATCTTATCTTAGCAATAACCAGGCGCTGGCTGAAATGGATGTTTAATCGTGCCTGGCTATCTATTTCTCTTCATCCCTTAACGTCAGAATCTCAAAACCTTCTTCCGTCACCAGAATGGTGTGCTCCCACTGAGCAGACAGCTTTTTATCTTTGGTGATTACCGTCCAGCCATCTTTTTTAGTTTTGGTCTTAAAGGTGCCCTGATTAATCATTGGCTCGATGGTGAAGGTCATTCCCGGTTTAAGTTCCAACCCTGTTCCCTTTCTGCCGTAATGCATCACCTGAGGTTCTTCGTGCATTTCCCGGCCAATGCCATGGCCGCAATAATCACGCACCACGCTATAGCCTTGTTTCTCTACATGGCTCTGGATGGCAAAACCAATATCACCCAAACGGGCGCCGGGTTTTACCTGCTGGATGCCAGCCATCATGGCTTCATAGGTTGTCTTAACCAGTTTGCGGGCAGCGGGTGAGGCGTCTGGCATCACGTACATTTTGCTGGAATCGGCGATAAAACCGTTCTTCTCCAGAGTTATATCGATATTGACGATATCGCTGCTTTTTAACGGATGAGTGGTGTTGGGCATGCCGTGACACACCACTTCATTTACGGAGCTGTTGAGTGTGTAGGGATAATCGTATTGGCCTTTGCTGGCCGGGCGGGCGTTTAGCTCCTGGGTAATAAAACGATCGACTTCGTCGTTGATCGCCATGGTTGTAATCCCCGGCTTTATAAAGTCATCAAGCATGGCAAAAACCCGAGCTAATAAGCGCCCGGAGTCGCGCATTAATTCGATTTCTTTTGCAGATTTGATCGTTACCTGATTGGCTTGCATGTCATTTTCTCCAAAGAGTCAGGCGAGCTGCCTCAGGTCGAACTTTTCAGTATCGAGGTTCTGGGACTTCAGCTGTTGCTGAATAATCTGCTGGAAGGTCAGATCCGGATTCAGTTCGGCCAGCATGCCCATCTTAATCCAGAACTCCGCCTGGGAATTAATGGAACGCGACATAACGGCGCTCGATTTGCGGACCTCTTCATGCAGTTCGTCAGAGATTTTCAGAATGCCCATAAAACACCAATAACAAGTAAATATACGAAACGTATATGAATCGTATATTTCTCTATCTGGGTTGGCAAGTGTGTCAGAGGCACCTGCTGATGTGGTGCTCTGGAGGTGAGGAAGGCTAGAGTAATAAGTTGTCTTTAATCGGAACGTAGTGACTGGCGGCACTGATTAGCGAATCCGCTGTTAATTGCTCCACGCCATACACTTCCACGTGTGTATCGAACTTGTGTTGCATACGTTGCACCAGAATACCGAAGTCACCGTCGCCGGAAGCTAATACTACAGAGTCAGCTTCTGGTGCGTATTCCATCGCATCTAACGTGATGCCGACATCCCAATCGCCTTTGGAGGTGCCATCAGCACGCTGAATATAGGGTTTGAGCTTTACCTGAAAGCCAATCGCCCGAAGAATATTCTGAAACTGTTTTTGTTTCTCGTCGCCCCGATCGACAGCGTAAGCGATGGCTTTAACCACTTCGCGCTGTGTTCCGTCCGCACTGTGAGTTGCCATTTTCCAAAACTGGTTATAGTCGAAGTTGCGGCCAAAGCCCTGGCGGCAGGTGTAATAAATGTTTTGCACGTCGACCAGAATAACGACTTTTTCGGTGGGCATAGTTTTTCTCTGAATAGGTAGAATGCTATCGGAATTCTTTCAGCCGCCGCGCCGAAGGGCCATCCCTGGCCCTGCCGCGCTACCGCAACATCCTGTTGCTGCTATTGAAAGAACACACGATAGCATTCCATCATCTAAGGGGTTTAACACTTAACTTTCGCGCGATTATTCACATCGCGGCTGGAGCGTATTAATTCATCTCCGGCAAAACTTAAATCCGCTTTGGCTACGCGATCATATAAAACAATATTTACCGTCGCTGCCAGATTCAAACAGCCAACTGTTGGTAGATAAACAACTTCATCAGCCTGATCGATAATGCCCTGACTGATGTTTCCATCTTCCGGGCCAAAAATATAATGGGCGTTTTCCGGGTGTTTGAAATCAGGTAAGCAGGTTGCACCTTCTACCAGTTCGACGCACACAATTCTGGCATCAGGGTCAGCACATTCAATTAGCGATTCCACGCCTTCGAGCAGAATTTTATCGCTCATATTACGGGTGTCAGTGCTGAATTTAGCCGCAATGTCGTAGCGCTTTCCGGTGTAATACACCTCGTCGGCCTGAAAGCAGCCAGCCGCTCGCATCACAGAGCCGACATTGGATGGGCTTTTCGGGTTGGTTAAACCGATGGTGATTTTAGCTTTGCTCATAATTAGCCTGGAAAATCTGATGGCAATAAAAAGCCCCGAAAGTTGAGACCGTCGGGGCTTGGTAATGGCAGGGCTGGAAAATTAACCCAGCTCTAAAATGCCATCCATTTCAACGCCAGCATCTTTCGGCAGTTGAGCAACACCAATAGCTGCGCGTGCCGGATATGGCTGTTCGAAATACTGAGCCATCACCTGGTTAACGGTCGCGAAGTTGCTCAGATCGGTCAGGAAGATATTCAGTTTAGCGATGTCCTGCAGTTTGCCGCCAGCGGCTTCACATACTGCTGTCAGGTTTTTAAATACCTGATGGATCTGCGCTTCAATATCACCATCAACCATTTCCATGGTGGCTGGTACCAGAGGAATCTGGCCAGACAGGTAAACGGTATTATTGACCTTTACTGCCTGTGAGTAAGTACCAATTGCTGCCGGAGCATTTTCGGTAGCGATAATTTCGCGAGCCATACATTAATCCTTATTTTTACTTCGTACGATTTTATTTACGCCATGAATATTGCGCAGGCGGCGAATAACACGAGCGAGGTGACGACGCCCCTGAACGCTGACTTTTAAGTGAGTAACACTCAGTCGTGCGTCGCGTTCTTCGACACTGATCTGTTCAACATTGGCGTCCGCCTGATTGATAGCAGATGCCAGCTCAACCACGATGCCACGACGATTTTCCAGGAACACTTTGAGGTCGACGGTGAATTCACTGTCGATGTCTTTATCCCAGGAAAGAATGACGCATTTTTCCTGATTATCGCGAAACTCTTCGACGTTTTTACAGGCTTCGGTATGCACCACCAGGCCGCGGCCTGAACTCGAATGACCAACAATGGCGTCACCCGGAATCGGGCTACAACACTTGGCAAAACTGACGATCAACCCTTCAGTACCACGAATGGCCAGTGGTGACTGTTCAAATGCATCAAGATCGATGTCGGTATCTTTATTCGCCACCAGTAACCGGCGTGCCAGAATTGGTGCCATGCGATTGCCTGCGCCAATTTCTTCGAGAATATCGTCGAATGTTTCTAATCCGGTTTCTTTCAGCACCAGGTCCACGTGTTGCTGATCGATATCGCTGATGGATTTACCCAGATCATTTAGCGCTTTATTTAATAAGCGCTCGCCCAGAGAAACGGATTCGCTGCGACGCTGGTTCTTCAGATAATTACGGATGTTCGAGCGTGCTTTGCCGGTAACAACAAAATTAAGCCAGGCCGGATTTGGACTGGAATTCGGCCCGGTGACAACCTGCACGGTCTGGCCGTTTTGCAGTTTGGCGCTTAACGGTGCCAGCTGGCGGTTAATACGGCAGGCAATACAGCGATTACCCACGTCGGTATGAACGGCATAAGCAAAATCGACGGCGGTTGCACCGGCCGGTAACTCGAGGATTTTGCCTTTCGGCGTGAATACGTAAATCTCTTCCGGAAACAGGTCGACTTTTACGTGTTCAACAAATTCGATTGGGCTACCGGCATTTTTTTGTAATTCAAGCAGGTTTTGAACCCACTGTCGCGCACGTTGCGTTCCGCTGGTCTGATCACTTTCCGATTTGTACAACCAGTGAGCGGCAATACCATGGTTAGCCATGGCTTCCATCTCTTCGGTGCGGATCTGAATTTCAATCGGTACACCAGCCATACCTATTAAAGTGGTGTGCAGCGATTGGTAGCCGTTGGTTTTCGGGATCGCGATATAGTCTTTAAAGCGGCCCGGAATAGGCTTGTACAGGGCATGCATGGCGCCGAGTATGCGGTAGCAGTCGTCAACTGAATCAGTAATGATGCGGAATCCATACACATCCATGATGTCAGCCAGTGACTTACGTTTTTCGCGCATCTTGTTGTAGATGCTAGACAGGTGTTTTTCCCGGCCAACCACTCGAGCCTGAATATTGGCTTCGGTCAACTTGCTGCGCACCGCTGAGGAAATGTTGTCGACCATTTCTGAACGGTGACCACGCGCGGCTTTTACAGCTTTGGCGATCAGTCCGGAGCGCATTGGGTATACGGCTTCGAAACACAGCTCTTCCATTTCTACACGAATGTCATTCAGGCCCAGGCGATTAGCAATCGGGACATAAATATCGAGACTCTCGCGAGCAATTCTGCGGCGTTTTTCCGGGCGTAATGACCCCAGGGTGCGCAGGTTATGAAGACGGTCAGCCAGTTTTACCAGAATGACGCGAATATCTTTCGCCATGGCCATCGCCATTTTCTGGAAATTTTCGGCTTGTTGCTCTTCTTTGCTTTCGAAATGGATGTTGGTCAGCTTGGAAACGCCATCCACCAGATCCGTTACTACATCACCAAATTGCTTGGCGAGTGCACTTTTTGGGATGCCAGTGTCTTCAATCACATCGTGCAACATGGCGGCCATCAGACTCTGATGGTCGAGGTTCATATCGGCGAGGATGTTAGCCACGGCTAACGGATGGATGATATAGGGTTCGCCACTGCGGCGACGCTGACCTTCGTGGGCTTGTTCTGCGTAGTAATAAGCGCGGCTTACTTGTTTGATCTGGCTGGGGCTCAGATACTGCGCAAGCCGCTCTTCTAAAGAATCAAGGGTGGGCACTGTTTGCCAGTTGCCTCTTAGTATTCTTCAGCGCGTTCAGCAGCTTCCTGAGCCGCCATGCTTTCTGGAGTTACCAGGTCTTCTGCGATTTCGCGCAGAGCCAGTACTGTTGGCTTGTCGTTTTCTTCTTCAACCAGTGGCTCAGCACCCTGAACGGCAATCTGACGAGCGCGTTTGGTTGCCAGCATTACCAGCTCAAAGCGGTTATCAACGTTGTTTAAGCAGTCTTCTACAGTTACGCGTGCCATTTGGATTCCTACAATTATGGATTCTGAAACTTCGAACCGGACATTTTAGTTAATTCCCGCCGTAAGGGAAGAGCCTGAGCGGGAATTTGAATGTTTTTTAAGCGCCAGAGGGCAATTTATGCACGTGGTGCCAGCAATGCTTCAAGCGTCTGCTGGTGATGCGCCTGTTGTGCACTCAGACGATGGCGGCGGGCAATAACAATCGCGCGCAGTTCTTCGAGGGCGTTTTCAAAGTCGTCGTTGACGATCAGGTAATCAAACTCAGCGTAATGACTCATCTCGCTTTGGGCATCGCGCATGCGGCGGGCAATGACTTCGTCGCTGTCCTGGCCGCGATTGCTGAGGCGTTTTTCCAGTTCTTCAATGGAAGGTGGCAGAATAAAGAGAGTAACAGCGTCAGGCATCAGGCGGCGAACCTGTTGCGCACCTTGCCAGTCGATTTCCAGAATAACATCGCGACCGGCTTCCAGCTCCTGTTCAACCCAGCGCTGTGAGGTGCCGTAGAAGTTATCGAAAACCTGAGCGTGTTCGAGAAACGCATTCTGCTCAATCAGCGCTTTAAACTCATCCTGACTGACGAAGTTGTAGTCTTTGCCGTTCTCTTCACCCGGACGTGGAGCGCGAGTGGTGTGGGAAACCGAAACACCAATGTACGAGGTGTTCTCCAGCAGTGCTTTTACCAGGCTGGTTTTACCCGCGCCAGAAGGTGCAGAAAAGATAAACAGAGTACCGGTAAAGCGGGATTGTTTTGCGTCGGTCATGGGAAGTTGCTGTGTCTGAGTTTGCTTCGAAGAACAAAGTATAACTGACAGTCCTTGTTCTGGGGGAGGTTTATACGGATGAGATATTAGCGCGCCATTATCTAGAGCTTTGTTGTGTGGGCGTCTATAACTAATGCTAAGTTCTTAATAACAAAGGAGCACAAGGTGCTCTCATTCACTCGTATTCTGCTAAGCCTGATTGTTGCGTTGTGGCTGCCGCTGGCCGCCGCCAAAGATTGCTCGCGCCTGATTGCCAGTGGCAATTCCGAGTATCCGCCGTATCTGTGGCGCGCCAGTGAAACCACCACTGAGATGCATGGTGCAATTCCCCGACTGATGGATTACGTGGCAAAACAGCTGAATATTGAGATTCAGGTGAAATACCTTGGCCCTTGGGGACGGGTGCAGGAAGAGGTGGCGGAAGGCAATATTGATCTGCTTTCCGGTGCGTTTTATACCGAAGCCAGAAGTTACCGCATGGACTACATTCAACCACCATTTCAGCGCACCCGCACATCGGTCTGGGTGCGTAAAAACCACCCCTTTAAGTTTGAGAACTGGTCAGATCTGGTGGGTAAATCCGGCGTGACTGTGATTAACAACAGCTTTGGTCAGAAGTTTGATGAGTACGCGGCTGCTCATCTGAATATTCATGAAGCCGGGCGTTTGGCGCAGGGGCTGCGAATGCTGCTGGGGGAACGGATCGATTACTTTCTTTATGAGGACCAGCCTGCCCGCGCGTATGCTGCTGAGCTCGGCCTGTTAGAGAGGATTGAGCCGTTAACGAATGCAGTCAGCAGTGAGGACTTATTTCTGACGGTATCCAAACGATCGGAATGTAACACCCCGGAGCTCAGAGCCAGATTGGCAAAAATATTAGAGCAGGCGCAGCAGCAAGGTGTTATGCAGCAGTTTCTGCAGCAAGCGTTGGAGCGCTGGCAGGCCAGAACTCCATACTGAGGGAATACCTGAATGCTGGTCGTTATGGAGGCTCAGGTTTA
Organism: Bacterioplanoides sp.; assembly: GCF_965219715.1. GTDB lineage: Bacteria > Pseudomonadota > Gammaproteobacteria > Pseudomonadales > Oceanobacteraceae > Bacterioplanoides. The sequence continues at coordinate 2,556,254 of NZ_OZ244785.1, read as the reverse complement.
CAGCCGACCTTTGCTGTAGCGCTCGCGGGCTTCCTGTTTCTTTCGCTCACTTTTTCTTAGCAACACGTAAAAGGCGCCAGAGCCGCCGTGATGCTTTTGTGCGGTATGAAACGCCTGAACATCGTCCAGATCTTCCAGCCAGTGCACCAGATAACTTTTAAGAATACCCGGGTCGTTAATGTTGCGGTCGCCTTTGCCGGGTAACACCAGAATGCAGCGGATATCATGATCCATACAATCGTGGATAAAGCGGAATAATTCACTGCGGGCTTGTTCTACTGTACGTCGGTGCAGGTCGAGCCGGGCTTCAATTTCGTATTTTCCCAGCCGCAGTTTGCGGAACACACCATCCTGAATGCCCGGGCGCTTAAAGCCCATGATGTCATGTGGACCAACGCGCTTTACTTCGCTGGTTTGCAGATGGTTTTTATCTTCTTTAGGGGCTTCGGTTTCCGCTGCCAATTTACGTGCAGCGGCGTTGGCCTTGCTGATATCGCCCTTGGCCAGGGCTACTTTTTCTTTCGCCTGTATCGGTTTTACTCCCTGCATTTCCTGCAGGAACAGGTCGTCTTCATTTAACTCGTTGTCGCTCATGCCGACTACTCAACTATCTGGTGCTCGCGATGGGCATTATATCCTGCCTGCCAGAAGGGTGTGACACTTCTTTGCGCTCTCGCACACAACTATAACTCTAGGGTCGTAATATAACTCGGGTCTTTAGTTAACACCTCGTGGAGACACGTGATGAAGAAAATGTTTATTCAGCCTCTGGCAACCTTTGCTGTAGGTGCCCTGATCAGCGTACAGGCGATGGCGTTTGGTGGCCATCAGCGCGGTATTGATTGGGAAGAAGAACTGGATCTGACGGAACAGCAGGAAGAGCAAATCGAAGCGATCGAAGATCGCTACCAGGACCAGTTCCATGAGATGAGGAAGGATAAAGGCCAGCGTCATGAGCGCCACCAGCAGGCCGCAGCGTTAATGAAACAAATGCGCCAGGAAATTCAGCAGGTACTGACCAAAGAGCAGCGTGCCCAGGCGCGTAACCTGATGACTGAGCGACGTCATAAAGCGATGGAAAAACGCCTGAAAAAACTGGCGCGTAAGCTGGATATGACTGACGAACAGAAATCTCAGTTAAAACAGACTCTGACGGCTCAGAAGCAACAATATCAGTGGCCAATGGATCAGGAGCAGCGACAGCAGGCACGTGCCACGTTTGACTCGGCGATGGCGGGTATTCTGACGTCAGAGCAGCAACAGCAGTGGCAGGCGATGAAAGCAAAATTCAAAAAGCGCTGGCACCACGATAAGCACCATCGTTATGACGAGGAATACCATAAAAACAGTTACGACGAGCATGAGCATCGTGGTGGCTTACGCAAGGGTTACCATAGCTGGTAATTCCGCATCCTGATTTCAGCACCCTGAAAATAAAAAATGCCCGGCAGGATCGCCGGGCATTTTTTATTATGATCAGGTTATTGTGATCAGATTATTCTGGTCTGCTTGCCAGAATCAGTTCTGAGAATGCTTCACCATAAAGTCTTTTACTTTCGGAGCGATGGATTCGCGGAATTTACGGCCGTTAAAAATACCGTAATGACCCACGCCTTTCGCTTCATAGTGCAGCTTTTTGCTTTTGGCGATACCACTGCAAAGCTCCTGAGCACAACCTGTCTGGCCTCGGCCGGTGATGTCGTCGAGCTCACCTTCAATCGTCATTAACGCCATATTCTTAATGGCCTTCAGATTGATCTTGTCGCCACGATATTCCATTTCTCCGCGAGGCAACTGATGCTCGAGAAATACCTTGCGAATGGTATCGAGGTAATAGTGAGCAGGCATATCCATCACGGCCAGGTATTCGTTGTAGAACTTCCGGTGCGCTTCTGCGCTATCGCCGTCACCCTTAATTAAATCGTTGAAGAATTTAAAATGTTTGCTGATGTGGTTGTCCATGTTCATCGACATAAACCCGGATAGCTGAATAAAGCCCGGATACACCAGTTGATCCTTACCTTTAAAACCCGGTGGGACCTTACAGATAACATTTTTCTCAAACCACTCAAGATCTTTACCGGAAGCATAATCGTTCACTTCGGTTGGACTGATGCGGGTATCGATCGGGCCACCCATCAGCGTCATCGTGGAAGGTAGATTCGGATTTTTATCGCCAGCCATCACACTGGCCGCTACCATCGCCGGCACACATGGCTGACACACCGCCAAAACATGGGTATCCGGGCCGAGCTTGTTAAGGAACTCGATCAGGTACTCGACGTAATCATCGAAGTGGAATTCCCCTTCGCTGGCGGGCACATCCCGGACATTTCGCCAATCGGTGATATATACCTCATGATCCGGCAGAAACTCCCGCACAGTGCCGCGCAACAATGTGGCAAAGTGGCCGGACATTGGCGCAATCATTAACACTTTTGGCTGTGGTTCCAGCTTACGGGTGCGACGGCGGAAGTGCAGCAGATTGCAGTAAGGCTTCTCCAGCACCACTTTGTATTCGATGCCAACTTCGCGGCCATCAATCTGGGTGGAATCCAGCTCCCACTCCGGTTCTTCGTAATAGTCGGTCAGGCGTTCAAACAGCTCCAGCGAGGCGCGAACGGTTTTATAAAACCAGGTGTAATTCAGAGGATTCCACGGCTGATAAAGGTACTGACGAGTCTGGCGCGCCATAACATGCATTGGCTGCATGGCATGCATGATCTGCGCATTTAAACGATAAAGCATGGCTACTCACCCCAAGGCTGGGTTGGTGTTGTTGTTATTGAGCTTAGCGTAGTGTCGGGTGCTTGCTGGCGTTCGACGCCAAATTACGACAAATGCCGCATTTGGCCCCTGTCCGTGGGGAATGTTGTTGGTTATTTGATCAACAGGCAAAACCTTAGCATGAGCCTGTAGCGGACACGAGGGGAAAAGCGGAACAAAATGTGGAATTCAGCCAAAAGACCCATCGGTCATTTGGCTGAGTTGTTGCGATTACGAACATGGCTGATGCTATGTTCGTATTTTTAGTCAGATTGCGCGCAGGAAGCCAAGCAGCAACGCTTGTTGTTCTGCTGACAGATTGTTGTAGGCGGAACGACTCGACGCCGCTTCGCCGCCATGCCAGCGAATTGCATCAGCAATGGTTTTTGCACGGCCGTCATGCAGAAAGCTCGATTGCCCCCGACCTTCAATAATGCCAATGCCCCACAGTGGTGGTGTCTTCCATTCATTCGCCATGGCATCGCCTTCACGAACGCCGTCACTGAGGTCATCACCCATATCGTGTAATAACAGATCGGTGTAGGCATAGATTGTCTGGTTGCTCAGTTGCGAGAACTTTGGGTGAGCACCAGTGACAAAGGTTGGTCGATGGCATTGGTCGCAACCCACTTGTTCGAACAGGTCTGCGCCCTGGTTAAAACGCTCCTGATTGGTGACCCGGCGCGCCGGAACAGCCAACAGCGTCAGAAACTCATTAATCGCAGTTAACGAAGCTTCGCTGACTTCCGGTGAGCCGCCACTCGGCTGATCGTCGCAGATGCTCTGACTGGCTGTACACGGCTCAGCCGGATTCAGTGGTGTGGTTAACCCCATATCCTGTTGCAGTGCTCCGGCACTTTGACCGCGCATGGTGCAATGCATAGCTTTCCAGCCGAACCGGCCAATGCAGTCTTTGCCTTCGCGGTTGAGGTGGTGAGCTTTGCCGGAGATACCGTTGTTGTCACTGTCTTGCGGGTCTGCACGCTGCAGTATTTGCTCATCTGGAACCAACTCCAGTAAGCCCACACCGGTTAACTGCGGCGACTGACGAGGACCTAAATTGATGCCAGGTGCCAGTGGCTTACCAGCCTGGGTAATCGCAAACCGAGGTTTTCCGGCTGTGTCTTGCCAGGTGACTGTGCCTTCCGGGTTCCCTACTGTCGCGCGGTTTTGCAGCTGACCGCCATAGTGTGGGTCGACGACACCGGCTTCATTGCCGAGCCGGAACAGCAGCCCAGCGCCAATTTCACCGCTGGGTAGCAGTGCTGCCGCGCGTCCAGCGACTAAGTGGCAGTTATCACATGCTCCGGATACAAACAGTGGACCGAGGCCATCGAGAAGTTCCCGAGAGCCCGGCGCCATGGTCCAGTCGGCAACAAACAGCTCACGGCCTTGGGCTACCTGAGGTAATACACTCAGATCAAGTCCGGGAATAAACTGCAGAAACTCCAGATCTTCTTTAAACTCGACCGTCGCTTGCCCGGCAACCGGACTCCATTGCCGGGGTTGAGAGGGGTCTGGTTTTGCGAAGTTGCTGCCAGTTGATTTCTGCTCACCGCCACAGGCGGTGAGCAATACGATTGCAAATATAGTTATTATTTTTTTCATTGTGCTGCTGGCAGGCTTACCAGAGTCGGAACGCGATAGCTCCAGCGGTCAATTGTACTGTCGCCACCGCCAAGAGAGCCTTGGAAACTCCAGCCCCAGGTAAATACATTACCGTCCTGACGCAGGCCAATGGTGTGCAGAGCGCCATTGCCAAGATCCACGACTTTGTCGAAGCCAAATACCGGAGAGCCCGGCTCTTTTACGTCGCCATCCTGTTCCACTCCAAGTGTCCCCAGCATGTTCTGGCCCCATGGATATACTTTGCCGTCCGCTCGTTCAGCAAAACTCTGGTTGCCATTTGCCCATACTGCGTGTGCATTTTTGAACCAGGGTAGTTTTTTCGGTGATGAAATATCTTTCGGCCAGTCAGGGTCTTCGTTATTGCGATCGTATTTACCCACCTGGCTGGAGAAGTTCAGGCCCCAACCATAAACCTCACCGTTGCGTGCTAATGCCAGTGCGTGTCCCTTGCCCAGAGCAACAGATTCAATTTTTACATCAAGCGGAATTTGTACCGGAGATGAATGAGGATCGCTGTCGATCGTACCTAGACCAAGCTGGCCATAGTTGTTTCGACCCCAGGACCACATCTGGCCATCAGCGTCTACAGCGATAGCAAAGGAGCCACCGGAAGCAATTTGTACGATATTTGCCAGGCCAGACAATTTGGTTGGCATATCGCGGTCATCGCTGGTGCCATCGCCCAGCTGGCCGTAACGGTTAGAACCAAATGTCGAAACGGTTCCGTCATTGTGCAGAATCATGGTCAGGTCATAACCACGGGTGACTGCAACTGCATCCGTTACAGATGTGATTTGAGTCGGAGCGTTTTTATCTTCTTCGTTCAGATCACTGGAATCTGCACTGCCAAGGCCAAGTTGACCGTACTTGCCGTAACCCCATGTCCATACCTGACCATTCGCTGTCATTGCTACAGAGGTGTTCTGGTCGTAGGTAACGGATACGAATTGCGTGTCACCCGGAATGAGTTTCGGCGCGGTAGGGTGCTGATCTTTGTTCAGGTCCTTGTATGGGTCTGACACAAAACCAAGACCATTCTGACCAAAGTTATTTCGACCCCAGGTGTAGGTTTTACCATCTTTAATGACGGCAGTGTGCGAATTGCCAGCGGCGACCTGCTTACCAAAATAGGTGATATAGGTTTTTACAGTGGTGTTGCCCGCGGCATCTGTTGCGGTCACTTTATAGCTGTTGCTACCTGGGTTAAGGGTCAGACGGGCAACAAAATTACCATTCTGGTCAAGGGTAGCCTCTACGTTCTCGTCTCCCATTGAAACCTGTACGCTGGCGAGCTTCTCATTGTCTTTGGCCATCCCTTTGATGCTGGCTACGCGCGTTTGAACGGCATGACCACCGGCAGGGAATACAGACGAGATTTCAGGTGGAGTTGTCTCTTTATCAATCGGTTGCGGTGCTGAAGAATTGTTGTTGGAATCTGAGCCACAGCCCACAAGTGCTGCGGCACTGAGTAAGGGAACTATATAAAGTTTCATTGGTGCACCTTAAATTATTGCGATGTTATCCCCGAACGGGGGGCGCGATAATTAACTAAATGATAATCAATAGCAATTGCAAGTAATTATACTTTTGTATGACTTTTGTGATCAGTTCTGATGAAAAAATGGCTCTTGAAGCCAACAAAGCTGTCCTCTCCGGGCAATCTGGCCGCAGGCCACAAAAGGTATGATTTTCAGCGTTAATAACAAAAATGATGAGAGTCCGATGAGCAGTCCTGATCGCAAAACCGCGGAGCTGAGCTTCTGCAATTTCGAAGAATTTTATCCTTACTTCCTGTCGGAGCACCGTAATCCGGTGTGCCGTATTTTCCATTACGCAGGTACGGCGCTTGGGCTATCGGTTCTTGGCTGGGCAATTCTCAGTGGCGGCCTGTTGTGGATTCTTGCGGTACCGCTGGTGAAGGTTGGTATGGATCTGTTGGGGCATATCTTTTTTGAGCGAAACAAGCCCGCCAGTTCGAACTTCCCGTTATGGAGTATTCGTGGTGATTTCACCATGCTGAAAGACTTTCTCAGTGGCCAGCTGGCGGCAAAATTATCCCGCAAGTAAGTTCTCACTCACCGCTGATGGCGTCTGTCTGAATGAATCCTGACTTGGATTATTATGTAGGTAGTTTTACTTAAGTAATTGCGACCTAGGTCGGATTTCCCTTACCGCTCCATGGCTTTCTAATACGCCGCTTATTACTCGGCAGACATAGAAATTCCGGAGCTCTCTTATGCAGCATCACAATATTTTTGAACTGGGTCTGGAAGCCAACCCGGCGAACTACACGCCATTAAGCCCGATCAGCTACCTGCAGCGTGCGGCGTTTGTGTATCCGGATCGGGTGGCACAGATTCATCAGGATACCCGTTATACCTGGGCTGAAACTTATGAGCGCTGTGTGCGCCTGGCGTCTGGCCTGAATGCCATGGGCATCAAATCCGGCGATACCGTGTCTTTTCTGTGTGCCAATGTGCCAGCACTGTTTGAAGCGCATTTTGGCGTGCCTATGTGTGGTGCGGTATTAAACGCGGTAAATACCCGTCTCGATGCCGAAGCCATCGCATTTATTCTGCAACATGCCGAAGCAAAAGTGCTGTTTGTGGATAAAGAGTTTTCTGAAGTGGCCAGCAAGGCCATTAAGATGATGGCGGTGAAGCCGACCATTATTGCTGTTGATGATCCGTATTTTGATCAGGGTGAGCTACTGGGTGAACAAACCTACGAGCAATTGCTGCAGCAGTCGGATGCTTCTTATGACTGGCAGTTGCCGGAAAATGAGTGGCAGGCGATCACTCTGAATTACACGTCCGGCACCACGGGTAATCCAAAAGGTGTGGTTTATCACCATCGCGGTGCTTATCTGAATGCCGCCAACAATATTGTTTCCTGGGATATGGGTACTCACCCGGTTTATTTATGGATTCTGCCGTTGTTCCACTGCAATGGCTGGTGTTTCCCATGGTCAATTGCAGCGGCTGCAGGTGTCAGTGTGTCGCTGCGTCATGTGCGCGCCGATGCGATTTATCATGAAATTAAAGAAAATAAAGTGACCCACTTCTGTGGTGCCCCGATTGTTCTGAATATGCTGAACAATGCCGATGCAGATATGAAGGCCGGCATTGAACATCAGGTTAATGCCATGGTGGCGGGTGCTGCGCCACCGGCCGCGGTGATTGAAGGTATGGAAAACATGGGGGTTAATGTCACCCATGTGTATGGCCTGACGGAAACGTATGGCCCATGTGTGGTTTCTGCCTGGAAAGAAGAGTGGGATGGTAAAGGCATCGCCGAGAAAGCGGCACTAAAAGCCCGCCAGGGTGTGAAGAGCCCAATGCAGGAAGACCTGATGATTGCTGACCCTGAAACCATGCAGCCGGTAGCAAAAGATGGCGAAACCATCGGTGAAATCTTTATTCGCGGCAATATCGTGATGAAAGGTTACCTGAAAAATCCATCTGCAACGGAAGAGTCTTTTACCGGTGACTGGTTCCATACCGGTGATTTAGCGGTGTGGCATGAAGATGGTTATGTCGAAATTAAAGACCGTTCAAAAGACATTATTATTTCTGGCGGTGAGAATATTTCGTCGATCGAAGTGGAAGATGTGCTTTATCGTCATCCTCAGGTTGAAGAAGCTGCGGTTGTTGCAAAGCCTGATGATAAATGGGGCGAGACGCCATGTGCTTTTATTAAATTAAAAGAAGGTGCAAAAACCACCGCGGAAGAAATCACCGCATTCTGTCGCGATAATATGGCGCACTTTAAAGCCCCACGTTATGTCGTCTTTGGTGATTTGCCAAAAACATCGACAGGTAAAATCCAGAAATTTATTCTGCGGGAACAATCAAAAGAGCTTTAATGTCAGGCTTCTTTGATGTTTGAATAATCAGGGAGAAACCTCAACGCGGTTTCTCCCTTTTTCTTTGGCGATATATAACAATTGATCGGCTTTCTTTAATGCCTGGTCAATGTTGTCATGTTGTTCCCAGCTTAATAATCCGCCGCTGAACGAGATGGCAATATCGTGAGGCGGACATTGAATGACCATTTGCTCGGTGTGCTGGCGAATACGTTCCAGCACCTGGCGAGCCTGATCAAGTGCGATATTATTCAGAAATAAAGCGAACTCTTCACCGCCCAGCCGGCCAATCATATCGCCCTCACGCAGATGCAGGCGTACCATGTTTACAAATTCGATCAGTGCCCGATCGCCACAGGCGTGGCCATAGGTATCATTTAGTTTTTTGAAATGGTCGAGGTCGAGCATTGCCAGACAATAGGGTTTATCGCCATTACTTTGTCTTACCTGTTGTGGAATAGCGTAAAAGGCGCGCCGGTTCAGGCAGCCGGTTAACGCATCGGTACTGGCTTGCTGGTGTAAACGTAATTCCTGTTCTTTGCGTGAAGAAATATCAATTAATGCAGCAAAGATACTTTCCTGTTCCTGAGTTTTTATTCGGGTCGCCGAGAACTGTGTCCAGAACGGTGTTCCATCAGTCGTTTGCATCTGGCATTCAACATCAAAAATATGCCCCTGATTATCGAGGACTTTCAGCACTGCTTCGCGGTCGGCTTTGTCCTTGTACAGTAATCCGGCTTTTAATGTTTCAACCTGATTGTCGGCGATGGCAAAACGATCAAGGAACAATTGGTTTGAGCGTAGGATATGACCATCCGGGCGGGTCATTACGTAAGGAATGGGTAGAGCATTTAAGATGGCTTCCAGGTCTTCATTCTTGTCGCGAATTTCTTCGGTACGCTGATTTACCTGCTGCTCCAGATAATGATTGGTTTTCTGCAATTCGTTAAAGTAATAACGGTTTTTCGCGTTGCTGCTGAATTGCAGGCTGAGTAGTTTGATAACCTGAAGCTTTTCTTCGGAAAAGTTAGCCTGTGCGCTACCACTTTCAAGATAAAGAATACCAACCAGCATTTGTTCACAATACACAGGCACTGAGAGAAGGCTGATATGGCTGGCGATCTGTAGCCCGATTTCAATACCGTACTGGCTGCGGTCAACGCTGTTATTAATAACAACCGACTGGCCTGTGTTGGCAACGTAATTAAAAATCTGCTCCGGGTAGCGTTGCGCAAACTTCTGATAAGGCTGAACCATCTGATAGTGGCAATAGACGTTTTCCTGGCAGAGTTCATCACTGAAGGTAACGAGTACGGCAACCTGAGCACCGGTAATTAAGGAACACTGCTGAACAAACTGCTCACTCAGTTGTTTCTGATCCAAAGCACCACTGATGTGTTGTAACGAACTGACCAGCTGCTGCCATTGTGAATGGCTGGATAATTGCGTTGTGTTATTACTGCGGAAATCCGCCAGAGTCGTTTCCAGTTGTCTGGCCTTTGCCAGAGCTCCCCAGCTGCTATAGATGCTTTGTGCCTGCTGAATATAGCTGGCACCGATGTGAGGCTGCTGCTGACGAACCCGAAATAAACCATAACGCTCGTACGCAATTCCCTGCAGTAAGGCAAACCCCGCTTGCTCAGCGTGTTCCAGTGCATCTTCATAATGCAGTATTGCCGCTTTAACGTTGTGCTCCAGAGCAGCCTGCTCAGCCTGAATTAAATAATAACCACAAGCAAAAGTCTGAGGATTAATATCGTGCCACTGCTGGTATTTTTGCCACGCGGTTTGTTGCCATTCTAACCAGTGTGATTCAGGAGTCGCACGAGTATCCAGCTGTATGGCGCTAATGGTTAACAGGTTTAACAGGGTATACATACCCTCATGGAAAATGCCTTCGTCGATATCATCCATTGCCAGGTTTTTATTCAGCGACACCGCCAGCGCCTGATCAAATCGATTAAATAAATACCCCTGCAATAAACGGCCAAGCAGGCGATCGTATTTACCACACATATAATGATGTTCATTAAAGTGCTGCAATGCCTGATCTTCATAACCTGGCTGGTGGTCGAGGTTATTCAGGTTATCTAATTGGCCTTGTAAAATCGCCAGTAAGTTAAGTTGCAACTGTGCTAAATACACTTGTGCAGGTTGTTTAATATCTTGGCAGGTGGCAATGATTGACTGCATATGTTGCTGCAGCTCATGCAGGTTGCGGCAGGTTAAAAACTCTGCGTAAAAACCAAAAATATAGGCGTGCACTCCCCAGTAATAGTCTCCCTGTTCCACGCATTGCTGATACGCACGTTTACGTACTGGATTACTTTCCTCCAGAGCTTGCTGCCAGGGCAGAATAAAGTTGCTGCGCATCATGGCCAGGCGGCCTTCAATCATCGGATTGGGAGGGTATTGGGCTGCAATCTGGTCTGAATGCTGCGCAGCAGAAAAGGCCGTGTCGTAGTCTTTTAAAACCTTGGTGCACAACAAGCCATACATCATAAATACATACGACGAATATTGGCTGTTGCCGTGCTCATGAGTCAGTCGTAACAGTGACAAAATGGTTAATGGAAATATCAGTGAACCTGAGTTGTAACAGCAGGGTTGCATCGCCATCAGGATATCCATAATCAGCAGTATTTTTCCCTGACTGATTTCCGGTAACTCAACCAGCTTTGCAAACGGTACTCGTGCCAGGTCTTGTTGTGCTTGTGCGACTGCGTTACCGACCTGCTCCATATCCGGTTGTGATGGTAGCGAAAACCCCAGCGTGGTTAATGCGTTTAAGCCCACTTCAATCGCGCGATTTAATTCGCCGTAACGGGTGTATTGGGTAATCAGGATATTACTGAAACAGGTCAGAGTATTCAGATCATCCGGACGGCGACGCAGCAAGGTTTCGACAATCGATCGTTGTTCCTCGGCTTCGTTATATTCGCCACTGAGATAGAGACACTCACACAACTCGATCGACGAGTGGAGTATGGTCGACGTCTTTAAGCGGCTGTTATCACAACAGCTGAACCCCTGGCGCAAATAGCTAACTGCCGTTTTATAAGCGGTTGCCTGCTTGGCCTGCTGCGCGGCTTCAAAATTCAGTTCTGCCAGCATCAGGCGTTGTTCGTTTGTCAGCAGAGATAACGCCTGATTGTAATGAGCGACCAATTCAAAAATATCGTCACTGTGTTGGCTGTTGTGATGCTGGTTGCTGTGATGTCGGTTGTTATGATGCAGATTAAGCGCCAGCTGCAGATGGCACTGTTGGCGTTGTTCATCATTCAGCAGACTGTATGCTGCTTGTTGCACTCGATCGTGCAGGAATTTTGCGTGTTGATTGCTCGCCTGATTGCAGTTCTGATTCTGCCATATAGGGCAAATTAATCCGGCATCAATCGCTTGCTGTAACGCGCTTTGTTGTTGTTTCAGTCCTGAAACGGCCTGTAATAAATCGAGTGAAAACGACGCACCAATACAGGATGCCAGTTGCAACAGTTGTTGTACTTCAGGTGCTAAGCGATCGATTTTTTTCAGCATCAAATCAACCACATTATCGCTGTATTGCTGTTGTTCTATATCTGCCAGCTGCCACTGCCATTGCTGTTTTTTGTGATCAAAACGCAGCAGATCGGACTGATATAAATCCTGTAAAAACTGACGAAAGAAGAACGGGTTACCAGCCGTTTTCTGATAGCAAATCTGTGCCAGTGGCTTAACTGCATCCGCAGTTTGTTGCAAGGTATCAATCAGAATGTGTTGCAGCGTTGTTTCAGTCAGTGGCGAGAGCTGCTGATGATAAATATGATCGCTGTTTTTTATATCGTTCAGCACCTGAGCAAAAGGGTGGCTGCTATCCACCTCATTATCCCGATAGGCACCAATTAGCAAACAATGTTTGCTCTGCCGGTCATGCAGAATTAAATCAATCAGTGCCAGGCTGGCGGCGTCTGCCCACTGCAGATCGTCGATAAAAATGGTCAGGGGTTTATTGAATAAACAGATTTCGCGAATAAACGTGAGGAAGGTTTGATTAAAGCGGTTTAACTGTTCATCAGGACCTAGTTGTGTCACTTCCGGTTGTGAACCCAGTAATAACTCCAGGTCGGGTAGCAGGTCGATAATGATCTGAGTATTCGGCGCCAGCGCCTGATTCAGACGCTGATGCCACTGTTGCGATTCAGCTTCGGCCAGCGATAACAAGTAATAGCTGAAACAGCGGAAAGCCTGAACAAAAGCGCTGTAAGGGATAGAGCGTTTGTACTGATCAAACTTGCCCTGAATAAATATGCCATTGGAACAGATGATTGGTGCCTGCAAAGACTGCACTAATGCGGTTTTACCAACCCCGGAGTAGCCCGCAATTAATATTCCCTGTGAGTGACCGGCGAAGCTGTTATCAAACGCCTGCAGCATTTGTTGTTGCTCTGCTTCACGGCCGTAAAGTTGCTGTGGGATTGTTAATTGCTCGGCGAGCTTCTGGTGCTGTGCTTGCTCCGGAATTCGATCGCTCTGACGTAACGCCTGTAAATCCAGTAATAAACCGGCACAGCTCTGGTAGCGATTCTCCGGCTCTTTAGCGGTAAGGGCCGAAATAATCTGGCAAACAGCCGGGTGTTTGGCCTCTTCCGTTGCCGGAATATCCAGCGATTTGGCGGCCTGGGCGTAAAACACCTGATCATTCTGTTTCAGCTCCTGAAACGGAACCCGTTGGAAAAACAGCCAGAACAAGACACAACCGAGGGCGTACAAATCGGTGCGGACATCGACGTTTTTTTCCTGGGGATAACATTGCTCCGGAGCGAGAAAGTGAGGGTCACAAAAACGTGGCCGGAAAGCCGTCAGGCCGCTGATCTGGCGCTGACAAAGGCGGGCATGGCTGAGGTCGATCATTTGCGCCTGACTGAGATCAAAAGCACATAACAGCACCGACGGACGCAGACCGAGGTGCAAAATATGCTGGCTGTGTAATTGTTGTAGTGCCTGGCTCAGGCAAATAGCGATATCCAGCTTTTCGTTCATGGTCAGCGCCTGGGTCGATAATTCGCTGAGCTGAAAATCAAGGCAGTTGAGGTAGTGAATCTGGCCAGCGCCGTTTAGGCGGGTGGTTGGCAACGGCAGTTCGCTGCCGGACTGGCACATCGACTGCTCGTGCTGAAAGCCGCTGTTGGCATCAAAGCTGGTTTGTCCGGGGAATGCCAGACGCTGCATTTCTCCCTGCGCCGGGCCAATATTGAGGCGCAGATAGGGGTCGCTGTAGGTTGCGTTATTACAAAGGATCATACTCCACCCACCCAGTCTGATCCCTTCAGTTTAGAAGCTATTCGTTATTGCGCCCGAGGTTAGTATGGCGGGTTACTCGGGCAGAATAGCGGGTGGGTCTGGCTCAATCGGCTTTATGCAGATGTACGTCCTGCTGTGGATAAGGAATGCTGATGCCTTCATGATCAAAGGTCAGTTTGATGGTTTCCAGCAGATCCCAGTGAACGGCCCAATAATCTGCGCTCTTCACCCACGGGCGCACGGCAAAATTAACACTGGAGTCCGCCAGCTCTGCCACCGCAATAACCGGTTCAGGCTCGGCCAGAATACGGCTGTCCTGTTGCAGAATTTGCTGCAGCACTTCACGCGCTTTTTTAATGTCATCGTCGTAACCAATGCCAATGGTCAGATCAATACGACGGGTGGCTTTGGCGGAGTAGTTGGTAATCACACCGCCGTAAATTCCGGAGTTGGGCACAATGATTTCGCGGTTATCACCAGTGCGGAACTGGGTGCTGAATACGCTGATTTTTTCCACCACACCGGCGACGCCGCCAGCTTCAACAAAGTCTCCGATGCGGAAAGGTTTGAATAAGATCAGCATAACGCCGGCGGCAAAGTTGGAGAGTGAATCTTTTAACGCCAGACCGACGGCTAAACCGGCAGCACCCAATAATGCCATCAGTGATGTGGTATCAATGCCCAGCTGCTCGAGTGCGATCAGAGCAACCACAAAACTGAGCAGTACCGAGGCAATGCTGGTGATAAATTCCACCAGTGCTTCATCCAGTTTGCGGCTCGACATAATGGCGGCGATCAGTTTCACCACACGTTTAACCAGCCAGCGGCCAATCACATAAATGGCCAAGGCAATAATCAGGTTTGTTGCCAGCGGTAATGCCATTTGCAACAGCGCATCGCTGTCGAGATTTTGCAGATAGTCTTTCATTACGGATTCCATCAGGTTGAGTGCTGAATGGGTATCCAGCAGAAATCAGATTGATGGCGGCATGGTAGCTGAAGAAGGGCGGGGGGAAATACGGCCAGCAGCGGCGATGTTGTAAAACCTGTTTTACAAGTTAACTGTTCTGCACGCTGCTGCTGATGCCGGGCTTCAGCCTTTTGGCGTGAACTTGCGGTGTTCGAAGACCGGCATGTCCTGACGCAGTTGTTGCGTCTGCTGTTTGTCGATGGCGGCAATTGCCAGCCCTGGCTGTTCTTCCAGTTCGGTTAAGACACTGCCCCAGGGATCGATGATCTGAGAATGGCCCCAGGTCTGGCGCCGCTGGGGTTGATCAGGGGCGTCGTGCCAACCACATTGGTTGGCGGCAATCACGTAACACTGCTGTTCGATCGCACGGGCACGCAGCAGGCTTTGCCAATGGGCTTCGCCGGTTTTGTGGGTAAACGCAGCAGGCAGGGTAAATATCTCAGCTCCCTGAGCACGCATTTGCATAAACAGTTGCGGGAAGCGCAGGTCATAACAAATCGCCAGACCCACTTTGCCTACTGGTGTATCCACCACAACCACCTGATCTCCGGGAGCAAAGTGATCGGACTCACGATAGCTGCCCTGAGCATCCGCCACATCCACATCAAACAGATGAATCTTGTTGTAGCGAGCCTGCAGCTCACCCTGGTTATCAAACACCAGGCAGGCGGAGCTGACCCGCGGATCACCATTCGGGCTAGACTGTGGATAGGCACCGGCAATCAGCCATAAATTATAGGTTTTTCCCCAGCTGGCAATGCGCTGGTACAAGGCTTCATCATCGGCAATGGCGCGGTATTGTTTTCCATCTAATGTGGCAAACATTTCCGGAATCAGCGCCAGCTGCACACCTTGTTGCTGAGCGTCGGCCAGCAGTGCTTCCACCTGAGTCAGGTTGGCATCAACATCGTCGCGGCTGTTTATTTGTATGGCGGCTACTTTGGGGAGGGAATCAGTCATCATCAAGGCCAAAAATACTGAGAATACGGTCTTTAAAACTGCGGGTTTCTTTTCCTTCGACCTCGTTATTAAACGCCTGGTCGATTTTTAAATCCGGCTCTTCCCAGCTGCCTTTGACCGTATAACTGGCACTGGTGAAGCGTTCCAGTTCGTCACCGACCAGCTTTTCCGAGACATAAATAGCGGCAGCAACCGGTGGAGCTAAGCCCGCCAGAACCGCTACCATGGGCAGGGTGCCGGTAACCGGGAAGGTGACCGCCAGCTTCATATCCATTTCGTGAGTCATCAGGTTGGTATTACCCGACATCAGGAACTTACCGCCAGGGCCATCAACTAAAAGTGGCTCGGTTAAGGTCAGCACACCGTTATCAATTCTGGCTTTGGCTTTCATCACATCAAACGCCAGACCGGATTGATACAGATCGGAGAAGTCGAGCTGTAAGCGACGGCTGATGGAATTAAAGTTTAATGCACCAAATGCTTTTAATGCGTCGGTGCCTTCGGCATTTAAGGTACCTTTTTCCAGACGCAGGCTGGTCAGGCCGTTGAGGGTTTCGAGATTAAATTTCAGCGGTGACCCCTGCCAGTTTAATTTGACCGCTGACTTCATCTTGTTGGCATCAATAATGTCTTTCTGGCGGAAGGCACGTAACACTTTGCCGATGTTTTTAGAGCGAACCTGCAGAGTATCCAGATGAGTGGTGTGTAATTCGCCTTGTTTACGCCAGTACACATCACCGTCGATATTCATGCCTTTCATATTACTTTCGTGCAGCGTGATATGCATGCCATCGGCCGCCGGGCGTGAGCTCACCTGCCAGCTGCCGAGGTTACGGCTACCGAGGTAGAACTCTTTCAGCTGCATATCCATGGCCGGGAAATCACGCGGGTCCAGAGCCTGTAGCGGATCGGGTTGCTCAGTATCGCTTTCGCTATCACTCTCGGAGCTGTCGTCATCACTGACTGGCATATGAATGTAATCCAGCTGCATGTCGATTGGCTGATCATCGGCTTTCAGCGTAATCAGGCCTTTGGTGAGGTCGCTGGTCAGATTAAAGCGCCATTCATTCCATTGCTGATTGGCGTCGATGGTGACTGGCCCCATCGGTACCCCCCAGGAGTCAACCGAAGCGATCTGCAGCTCAATTTTACGCAGAGGGTTATGGCTGGCAGGGCTTTGGTCTGTGTTGCTGGTGGTTGCTTCCGCGACCTCAGAAGCCGCATTTTCGGCGTTATCCGCAGCGTCCTGGTTGGCAATGACACTGCGCAGATGTTGCCAGGCTGCCCACCATTCGTCCGCTTTTAACTCGCTGTCGATATTGCCGCGGACTACAACGCCTTTATCACTCGGCAAAAACGGATCGGTGCCACCGAGGTATACCTGGCCACGGTCGAGACCGTCTTCATCCAATGCCAGTGCGGCTTTTAACAACCCGTCGTAGTTCATATTGATGCGGGTTTCATTACCCGGAACAATTTTCAGACTCAGCGGCCGGCGTTGTTCTGCGGTTTTACCCACCGGATTGGGCAGGTCGATGGCAGAGCCAATCATGTCGGTATTCAGATTAAATTCGACGCCGCCATGTTGCTTCGACTTCATCGACAGCGCCGCTTTGTAGTTCAGTTCGCCACTCAAAGGGTCGAGCAGGAACAACGGCAGCCATTGTTTAAACGGCTGCCATTGAGCACCACCGTCGGCCAGCAACATCATGTTGAAGCCGCCTGGGTAAGGATCGGATTCTATGCCAGCCTGAAACTCACCACCAAATACCGAACCGCTGATCTGATTGGCGGTAATGCCGTGCTGGCTGTTGAAATTCAGCGTGCCATTCAGCTGTTCCAGTTGCAGCTTCAGTTCACCCAGGTAGAGGTCGGTGTTGCTGAAGTGGGCATCCAGATTAATATCGGGTTCACTGCCTTCTTCACCCAATGGCATCTCCAGCACCATACTGACATCCAGGCCACCTTTAGCCTGCCATTGATCGAATGCCCCCTGTACCACTTGTTGCAGCGGTGTTTCGGTAAAGTAGCGCAGGCCCTGCTGTGCTTCGCCGGTTAAACGACCGGCAACATGAAGATGGGTGGTGTCGCCTTCGGGACGCAGTTTTATCCGCGCCGAGCGTGGTACAAACTGGCCGCCCAATGTCTTACCGCTATCGACCCAAACATCCAGATCCGGCGCGTTCATCATCAGGCGGGCATTTAAGTCAGTCACCGCAGGCCAGTCCTGCAGGTATTTCAGTTCGCCATCCGCCACATCCAGATATAGCTGAATGCTGTTGCTGCTTTCCGGTCGGTCTTCACCCAGACGACCGTTAAGCACAAACACGCCGTTATTAAAATTGCCGCCAAGAATGCTGTCGTTAATCCAGTTACGGATCGACTCGTCCAGCAGGTCCGGTACCAGATCCTGTTTCATTGAGCTTGGGGCTGATTTAAAGTTCACCAGAATGCTGGTATTGGCTTCGATATCGCTGTCGCTGGCCGGAATCCGCAGACCAACATTGGCACTGAGTGGTACGCCTTTCAGCTCGGCTTTGAGGTCACTGACCTGCAGACGGTACTGGTCGGGCTGAATCTGCCAGTAGAACGCGCCACTGGTTTGAGTCAGTTGCCATTGTTCGTCGTAAACGTCTTTCAGATAGATCCCAAAGGCATCATCGTTCAGCGTCAGTTTGCCTGCGTAAGGGTTCAGGCTCAGCTGACCACTGAGATTGCTGAATGCTGGAATACCGATGTAGCTGTCGCTGCTGGCTTCTTCGATATCCGTGCTGATATTCAGCTGCAGCTTGCGGGTATCGGTTGGTGGTATCAGAGAAACCCGCAGGTTGTTGGCATGGCCTGCCAGATTCAGGTTGGTAACGTATTTCAGGTATTGCTCTGGCAGCAACGCATGATCGGTGATCATGTTGGCGGTGCTGGCCAGGTTGATGCGCGGTACACCCAGTTGCCAGCCTTTGTGATCGTCCAGATTAATGGCACTGACGGTCATTTGTTGCAGCGGTAAGGCCTGTTCAAACTCAGGTACGATGCGCATATGCCAGTCGTCTTCACTGCGCTGAGCACGCATGCTGATGCTGCCGTTGGATAACACCAGTGGTTGTTGTGGGGTGTTGAGGCGTAATGAGGGAACTGAAAGGTTGGCGTAGAGGCTGCTCAGGCCGCCGTCCTGTAACGTTGCCCAGCCCTGAATGCCGGCGGTGAATTCCTGCAGCTGATAGTTTTCGGCGAGGTTATTCGGAACCCAGCGCATCCAGTCCTGATTGTCGACCGACAGATACAGTTCGCCGCTCTGATCTTTCCATGGCCACAGCTGTCCCTGTATTCGACCTTTCACCTGAATCTCAGCCAGCTCGCTCAGGCCCCAGGCTACTGTGCCTTCTAATGCGTGACTGTCGGCACGGTTGCGCCACTCCAGTTGCGATATCTCCAGCTGGTCGTCGTACTCGTCGCTTTCACTGGTGATCCGCCAGTCGCGGAAGATGATGGATTGTTGCAATTCCAGCAGGGTCAGCCATAGCGGGCGTTCGGAGCTGTCCTGGGGTTCGTCTGGTGTATCACTGGGGTCATCATTGCTGTTTTCCGGATCAAGCGGAGACAGGTCAATTTGCCAGCCTTCGGCCAGAACAAAGCGATTGTCCGGCAGCTCTTTAATATGGCCACGAACGTCTGAGATTTCGATACGTTTAAAAACAGGTAGCTGATAAAAGGCGCTGGCTGACACGTCCAGTTCGGCTTCGACCTGGCCAATACGTAAGCCACTTTGCTGTTCGCCGAGAATGATATTCTGCAGTCGCACGACTGGCGCCAGAATGTGCCAGTCACCCTGCAGATCGCCGATGTGTACCGGTTGTCCCAGTGCGGCTGAAATCTGCTGCTCGATATCCGGGCGCAGTGTTTCAACCAGAGGAATCAGCTGGCGACCCAGGCTGGCGTAGAGCGCCAGGGACACGGCGGCAACAACCAGCGTGATCCATATTTGAGTCCAGAGTTGAGAAAGCCAGCGCACAAAATTGCCTTTGAATAATCAGTGACAACGATTATTGCAGAACAATATCGTATTGATCCTGAGTATACAGGCTTTCCACCTGCAATTTGATCGCTTTGCCAATAAAGGCCTCGAGGTCTGCCAGACCGTCGGAGTCTTCATCCAGCAGGCGATCAACCACTTGCTGACTGGCCAGAACCAGATAGGTACCGGCTTCATAAGCACGTTCTTCACGCAGAATTTCACGGAAGATTTCATAACAAATGGTTTCAGCGGTTTTGACCGAGCCGCGGCCATCACAGGCAGAGCAGGGTTCCATCAGCATATGTTCCAGGCTTTCGCGGGTACGCTTACGCGTCATTTCCACCAGGCCAAGTTCAGAAACCCCACTGATTTTGGTTTTGGCGTGATCTTTTTCCAGTACCTTTTCCAGCATCCGCAGTACCTGGCGCTGGTGCTCGGTGTCGACCATGTCGATAAAGTCGAGGATGATAATGCCACCGAGATTACGTAACCGTACCTGGCGGCCAATGGCGGTGGCTGCTTCCAGATTGGTTTTAAAGATGGTTTCTTCGAGATTACGACGACCAACAAAACCACCGGTATTAACGTCGATGGTGGTCATCGCTTCGGTCTGATCGATGACCAGGTAGCCGCCGGACTTCAGCGTCACTTTGCGCTCGAGGGCACGCTGAATTTCATCTTCAACACTGTACAGTTCAAAGATAGGGCGCGGGCCTGGGTAGTACTCCAGCTTCTCTTCAATCTCCGGCATATATTGCTCGGTGAAGGTGGCCATTTTCTGCGAGGTTTCGCGTGAGTCGATCAGAATTTTGTCGATTTCCGGACGAACGAAGTCGCGTAACGAACGTTGTGAAAGCGGCAGCTCATCATAAATCTGAGCCGGTGGATTAAATTCTTTAATACGCTCTTCCAGCTTGCGCCACAAACGGCGCAGGTAACGAGTGTCGGCCAGAATCTCGTCTTCACCAACGCCGTCAGCTGCGGTACGCAGGATAAAACCGGCTTCGCCGGTCAGGCCTTCTTCTTCCATGCATTTGTTGACCAGCACCTTCAGACGATCACGTTCTTCATCATCTTCGATTCGCTGGGAAACCCCCACATGGTCAGCTCCCGGCATATACACCAGGTAACGCGAAGGGATGGCCAATTGTGTCGTCAGGCGGGCGCCCTTGGTACCAATCGGATCTTTGGTAACCTGCACCACCAATGACTGGCCCTGATGAACCAACTGATTGATGGGCGTATTGCTGTCGCCATTACCGATTTCAGCCGCGTGGATAAATGCCGCACGCTCCAGGCCAATATCAACAAACGCCGCCTGCATGCCGGGCAATACCCGCACGACCTTGCCTTTGTAAATATTGCCAACGATGCCACGATGGTTGGCACGTTCGATAACGATTTCCTGCAATACACCATTTTCGACCACAGCCACCCGGGTTTCGGTTGGTGTGACGTTCATCAGAATTTCTGCGTTCATGGATTAACCCTGCTGATCTCCGGACCAGACCTCAATATTAAAATCTTTTAACAGGGCGGCGGTTTCCGTTAACGGTAACCCCACCACATTGCTGTAACTGCCGCTGATCTTATCGACCAGAATCGCACCTTTGCCCTGAATGCCATATGAACCAGCTTTATCCATGGGTTCTCCGGTGGCGATATAGGCGTCGATTTCAGCGTCGCTGAGCGGACGAAAACAGACATCGGTTGCCACGCTGATGATGCGCTGTTGGTGTTGGCTGACCACCGCCACTGCGGTAAATACCTGATGTGAGTTGCCGGATAAACGCTGCAACATTCGTTTGGCATCGGCGGTGTTTTTTGGCTTGGTCAGAATTTCATCGTTGATAATGACGCTGGTATCAGAGCCGAGAACCACAGCGTTTTGGGTGTTGTTGTCATGACTACTGGCATTGATCGCAGCCAGCGAAGTGGCGGCTTTTTCCTGCGCCAGACGTTCGACATACGCTTTGGCGCCTTCGCCGGGTTGGGGTGTTTCATCAATATCAACCGGTGCCAGCTCAAACTGAACACCAATCTGGGTTAATAATTCACGTCGGCGAGGGGAGGCCGATGCCAGATAAAACATATCCTTTCCTTATTGCTGGCGGGTTTTGCGCATGGCGATAGATACCAGAGCATAGACCCATGGCCACATCAATGCTGAGGTAAATGCCGGCGTCCAGATATCGATTGGCCGCGACTCATCAGTCAGCGCAGACAGCGCCCAGAAACTCAGAACCTGCTGCAAGGTCACCAACAGAAAGACCACTGCCATCTGCTGGGCAAAATTGAAAATCGAAATCCGCTTATACAGGCGTTGCAACAAATAGATATGCACTGTGAGGGTCAGTACGTGCAGTCCGAGGAAGGAGCCTTTCTCGGCGTCGAGCATCAGCCCCAGCGGAATCGCCAGCCACAGGCCAAACAGATTAGGCGCACGCAGCACCAGAATGGTCACTGCCAGTACCAGCCAGGCCGGTTGGAGCCAGGATAAGATATCCGGCATCGGCATGTGCTCGAGAACAAATGCAAAAAATAAGGTTGTGGCAATCACCAGCAGTTGTCGAATATTCATAACAGGCTCTTATTTCTTATTCCACAAAGCTTCCGGTGGCACCTGGCCCGACCCTTGTTGGAAAACCAGCAGCAGGTGACGACTGCGATCCAGATGGGCGCTGGGTTGGGCAGTGACCGTAGCAAACGATTTACCTGAGATGTTTTCGACCGAGGTGACGGTGGCCACCGGATACCCCTTCGGATAACGGCCACCAAGGCCGGAGCTGACCAGCAGATCACCGACTTCAATGTCTGCGGTGTTGGGGACATAAATCAGTTCCAGTACATCGAGACTGCCGGTGCCGGCGGCGATTGCACGTACGCCATTACGATTCACCTGAACCGGGATCGCGTGGTTCGGGTCGGCAATCATCAATACCCGGCTGCTGCGCGGTAACACATCAATGACCTGGCCTAACAAGCCAAAGGCATCCAGTACTGGCTGGCCAATAAATACGCCGTCTTCAACACCTTTATCAATCAGGATTTGCTGGGAAAAAGGATCGGGGTCGACGGCGGTTAAGGATGTAACCAGTACGCGGTCATCAACTTGTTCCGAAGCCGACAACAACTCACGCAGTTCGATATTTTCTGCTTCCAGCGACGCCAGTCGCTGTGCCTTGGTTTCCAGAATCAGATTTCGGGCGGTGAGTTTTTTGTTTTGATTGAGTAATTCCTGATGGGTAGCGGCTGATTCACCAAACCAGTTCGCCATGGTGGCCGGAATCGCTGCCACTTTTTGTGCTGGCAGAATCAGATAACCATTGACCTGGCGTACCGGCTGGAGCCAGGGCGCGTGGCTGTCGAGCCAGATCAGCGCCATGGCAAGCACAACAATCAAGGCAACCTTTTGCCCTTGTTGTTGGGGAATCTGAAACTGAGATTTGATAATAATTTCCTTACCGTCAGCGATGACCAGAACGACGAATGAAGCTGACGCTGCTAAATGTAAAGACCTTACTATACCGACTCACTGATAGGCTGTTAACTGTCATTATGCGAAGTGTTTACGCCTTTGAGCAATTCCTGATAGCCCGCACGGAAATCGGGGTATTTAAAGCGGTAACCACTGTCGAGCAAGCGACGATTATTGCAACGTTTACTGCCGGCAAAACGACCCATGCTGAGGTCGGTTAATTCCACATCCAATTGCTGCGCCAGCCACTGAGTTACGTCATGCAAACTGACGGGTAAACAATCGCTGGCGAGATACAGGGCATCGAGGCTTTTGCCTGCCAGTTTTGCCTGAATTAAATGCGCCAGAACGCCAGCACAATCGTCACGGTGAATGCGGTTGCTGTAGCTCAGCGGTTCTTGCGGTGCGCCTTTGCCGCTGCGGACATTTTCCAGTAAGCGATTGCGGCCCGGGCCATAAATCCCGGAAAAACGAACGACAGACGAGGGAGTGCTGTGATTCGTCAGCAATTGTTCGGCTTCGAGCATTAGCGCGCCACTGAAACGTTTGGGTTCTGTGCTGGAGGTCTCATCGACCCAGCTGTGATCGGCCTGATGATAAACGCCAGTGCTGGAAGTGAAGAATATGTGTTGTGGCGCCTGTGGCCAGTGTGCGATGGCGGCCAGCGTATTGTTTAAGCCATCAATGTAGGCGCTGCGGTAACCGGCTTCGTCGTGTTGTGTGGCGGCGGCGCTGTAGATCACAAAATCCGCAGGCTGTTGTTTGATGATTTCGATAAATGTATTGGCGTCGGTAAAGTCGGCGCTGATGCGGGTAAAAGATTCAGGTAACTGATCACCATTGCGGCGCACGCCAATGATTTCGATGTCCTGATTGCAATCGTTCAGCAGCTGCTTGCCACATTCGCTGCCGACGTCACCACAACCAATAATTAATACCTTAATCGTCATTATATTTCCCTCAATGTGGTGTTGAACCTGAACGCCAGATACAAAAAAGCGGAGCATAAAAGCTCCGCCTTTTTAAGCAATCGACTGTACGTTTATTTACGCCAGCGATCAGAAACTGACATTGAGGATTAATCCATCGCTGCCATTTCCAGCTGTTGTTCGCTGGCCGTTTCGAGGAATTTACCGCCACCACGAGCCACACAGGTCAGTGGATCTTCTGCGACCAATACCGGTAAGCCGGTTTCTTCGCTCAGCAGTTTGTCCAGATCACGTAACAGGGCACCACCACCGGTTAATACCATGCCACGCTCGGCAACGTCGGAAGCCAGTTCTGGCGGAGATTGCTCCAGTGCCCCTTTAACCGCCTGAACGATGGCAGCCAGCGACTCTTGCAGCGCTTCGAGAATTTCATTGGAGTTCAGGGTGAAGCTGCGTGGAATACCTTCTGCCAAGTTACGGCCGCGTACGTCAATTTCGCGCACTTCGCCGCCTGGGTAAGCGGTACCGATTTCCTGTTTGATACGCTCAGCCGTCGCTTCACCAATCAGGCTGCCGTAGTTGCGGCGGATGTAAGCTACGATAGCTTCGTCGAAACGGTCACCACCGACTTTAACGGATTCTGCGTAAACCACGCCGCTCAGAGAGATAATGGCGATTTCTGTGGTACCACCACCGATATCAACAACCATCGAGCCGCGTGCTTCATCTACCGGCAGGCCAGCACCGATGGCTGCAGCCATTGGTTCGTAAATCAGGTAAGCGCGGGAAGCACCGGCACCCATTACCGAATCAATAATGGCACGACGTTCTACTTTGGTCGCTTGATAAGGAACACACACAACAACGCGTGGGCTTGGTGGCAGGAAGCTGCTTTCGTGAACTTTTTTGATGAAGTATTGCAGCATTTTTTCAGTGACTTCGAAGTCTGCAATGACGCCGTCTTTCATTGGGCGAATGGCCTGAATGTTACCCGGCGTACGGCCCAGCATGCGTTTTGCTTCAGCACCAACGGCTGCAACGCTCTTGGCGTGGCCTTGCATGCGAATCGCTACTACTGATGGCTCATTCAGTACGATTCCCTGATCACGCATGTAAATCAGCGTGTTGGCGGTCCCCAGGTCGATCGACAGATCGCTGGAAAACATGCTTCTTAACTTCTTAAACATCCAAAATTTCCCTGCACTAATCCCCAACTCGGGGCGGGTAAAAAAATTGAAGTAACTCTAGCAACGGTGGGGATTTAGAGCAAGGGCGCAGAGTTATTTAGAGCAAGAGGGATTTGTGCTAGGCTTCTCCGCTTTCTTTTATGTAGCTCTGTTGTTGTTTTTTTGAGCAAGACTCCTTAACCGGGCTGCAAATTTTCATCATCTAATTTACTGGAGTACCCGTATGGCTCTGGATCAGGATCAGATACGTGATATCGCTGCGTTATCGCGTTTGCAAATCGATGATACGCAAGTCAGCGAATATCAGAAAAACCTGAGCAATATTCTCGATTTGGTAGACCAGTTAGCTGCCGTCGATACCTCTGCCGTTGAACCAATGGCTCACCCTCTGGATGCAGTACAGCGTCTGCGTGCGGACGTTGTGACTGAAACCAACGAACGTGAGCGTTTCCAGAAAGTGGCACCACAAGTGGCTGAAGGCCATTACATCGTGCCAAAAGTGGTTGAATGATCAGCAAAGGAATATTGAGATATGCATAACAAAACGATTGCTGAGATTTCCCGCGAGTTAGCGGCTGGTGAATATTCCAGTGTTGAAATCACTCAGGATTTATTAGGCCGTATTAAAGATAAAGACGGCGACTACAACAGCTTTATTACCGTCACTGAAGAACAGGCACTGGCTCAGGCAAAAGCCGCCGACGAACGTCGCGCTGCGGGTAACGCCGAAGCCTGGACCGGTGTACCGATGGCTCATAAAGATATTTTCTGTACCGAAGGTGTGTTAACCACCTGTGCATCGAAAATGCTGAGCAACTTTGAAGCGCCATACGATTCCACTGTTGCCGACAACTTTAATAAAGCCGGTGCAGTGTGTTTGGGTAAAACCAACATGGATGAATTCGCTATGGGTTCATCCAACGAAAGCTCGTATTACGGTGCGGTGAAAAACCCGTGGGATACCGATCGTGTTCCAGGTGGTTCTTCCGGTGGCTCGGCGGCGGCGGTTGCTGCACGTCTGGTTCCAGGTGCTACGGCAACCGATACCGGTGGTTCGATTCGTCAGCCTGCGGCCCTATGTGGTATTACCGGTCTGAAACCAACTTACGGTCGTGTTTCCCGTTACGGCATGATCGCGTTTGCTTCCAGTCTGGATCAGGCCGGTACCATGACCCGTACTGCTGAAGACTCGGCGATGATGATGAACGTAATGGCGAGCTTTGATAACAAAGACTCGACCTGTGTTGATCATGAAATTCCGGATTACACCGCGACGCTGAATAATTCGTTGGAAGGTATGACGGTTGGTCTGCCAACTGAATATTTCCGCGATGATTTATCGCCGGAAATGCAGCAGCAAGTAATGAACGCCATTAAAGAATACGAAAACCAGGGTGTGAAGGTGAAAGAGATTTCTTTGCCAAATACCCACCTGGCGGTTCCAGCGTATTACATCGTTGCTCCGGCAGAATGTTCGGCCAACCTGTCTCGTATGGACGGTGTTCGTTTTGGTTACCGTTGTGAAGATCCAAAAGATATTAACGATCTGTACGTTCGCTCCCGTGGCGAAGGTTTTGGTGACGAAGTTAAACGCCGCATCATGGTCGGTACTTATGCGCTGTCTGCGGGTTTCTACGATGCTTACTACAAAAAAGCACAACAGGTTCGTCGTTTAATTAAAAACGACTTTGTTGAAGCCTTTAAAGACGTCGACATGATCATGAGCCCGGTAACACCAACACCAGCATTTAAAGCCGGTGAAAAAGGTGATGATCCGGTGGCTATGTACCTGGAAGATATTTTCACCATCGCACTGAACCTGGCGGGTCTGCCGGGTATGTCTGTGCCATGTGGTGAAGTGGCTGTTGAAGGTGGAAAGAGCTTACCGGTTGGCCTGCAGTTAATTGGTAATTATTTCGACGAAGCACGTCTGTTAAATGCTGGCCATAAATTCCAGCAAGCAACCGACTGGCATTTAAAAACACCGGCTGGCATTTAAGGGGGCTGCATCATGGAATGGGAAGTTGTAATCGGCCTTGAGATTCACGCTCAGCTGTCGACTAAATCCAAAATTTTCTCGGGCTCCAGTACCGCTTACGGTGCTGAAGCCAACACCCAGGCTAACGCTGTTGATCTGGGTTTACCGGGTGTTTTACCGGTATTTAACGAAGAAGCACTGCGTATGGCGGTGAAATTCGGTTTAGCGATTGATGCGGAAATTGGTAAAAAATCCGTGTTTGATCGTAAAAACTATTTCTACCCGGATTCGCCAAAAGGTTATCAGACCACTCAGCTGCATCACCCAATCGTAGGCATGGGTCATATCGATATTGAGCTGGATGACGGCGAGACGCGCCGCATTAATGTAACCCGTGCCCACCTGGAAGAAGATGCCGGTAAATCGGTACACGAAGGTTTCGACGGATTTTCTGGTATCGATTTAAACCGTGCCGGTACACCGTTAATCGAAATTGTTTCTGAGCCGGAATTACGTTCCGCCAAAGAAGCCGCTGCGTATTTCCGTAAGATGCACAGCATCGTGACCTACTTAGGCGTGTGTGACGGTGATCTGTCCCAGGGCTCTATGCGTTGTGACTGTAACGTTTCTCTGCGTCCGAAAGGCCAGGAAGAATTCGGTACCCGTACTGAAATTAAAAACGTGAACTCTTTCCGTAACGTTGAGCGTGCGATTGAAGTAGAAATCGAACGTCAGATGGATGTACTGGAAGACGGCGGTGTGATCGTTCAGGAAACGCGCCTGTACGATGCGGATAAAAACGAAACCCGTTCTATGCGCTCGAAAGAAGTGGCGAACGACTACCGTTATTTCCCGTGCCCGGATCTATTGCCAGTTATTATCGACGATAACTACATCGAAGCCGTTCGCGAAACACTGCCGGAGTTACCGGATGCCAAGCGTGCGCGTTTTGTTAAAGATCATGGCTTAAGCGCAACTGACGCAGCTGTGATTGCGTCTAACCGCGACTTAGCTCACTACTTCGAAGACGCGGCGAAAATTGCTAACGATTACAAACTGGCGGCCAACTGGGTGCAGGCAGATGTATCAGCTGCTCTGAACCGTCTGGAAATCGATGTCACTGAATTAGCAGTTAATGCCGAACAGTTAGGTCGTATTCTGGTGCTGATTAAAGACAACACCCTGAATAACGGTGGCGCGAAAGAAGTCTTTAATGCACTGCTGGAAGGCAAAGGTGATGATGTTGATGGTTTAGTGGATTCATTAGGTCTGAAACAGGTATCTGATACTGGCGCTATCGAAGCGATCGTTGAGCAGGTATTAGCGGATAACGCTAAGCTGGTGGAAACCTACCTGGCCACACCGGAAGAAAAACGTGGCAAAGCGATGGGGCCATTTATTGGTGCCACTCGTAAAGCAGCGAAAGGTGTTAACCCGCAGGTTGTAATGGAAGTTCTGAAGAAGAAGCTTTCTGAGCTGGGTTGATTATTAAGGGGCTTCGGCCCCTTTTTTGATTTTTTTGAAATGGACTTTACTGCATGACTTCCCGTCATTTAGCTTGGTTTTTTCCTGCTGTTTTTCTATTGCCCCACGCTGTACTTTTTGCTGGGTTCTTCGAGGACTATCAAGAAAACTTCTTTGGTGTGTCAAGCCTTAAAGATGCGCTAGAGGTTACGTACTACATTGTCACTGTCTATGCCGCATTTTATGCGGTGATGTCATATCAAGAGTGGAAAGAATCTCATCAAAGCTTATGGGACAAAGAGTTTTTACAGTCAATATCAGAAGAGATTAAAAGTCTTGGTGATATATCCTTAAAATTATTATTTTCAGTACATGATTTAGAAATCTACGTTACAAACTGTAAGTCGTCGACTATAAGTGGTGAAGAATTTCAGGACATGCCTGAGTTAGACCTGGATAAATTCAGTTGTTTGGCATCTATTGATTTAGTTGGACAGAGTAAGTTCAACTCCGTATCTATCCATTTTCGAAAAAAACTACAGGCTGTTGAAGAAACAGCGATGAAGGCAAATAGGGAATTGAATGATGCTTATAAATTTTTGAAGGATAATGACCTTCACAATACTGAAAATTTGGAACTGGTTGCTACAAAGCTTCAGTGTGCTTTTGATTCTGCTGCCGCATTCAACTCGGCATTAGTTGCTATTCGTGACTATGACGTAATTTATAAGAGATAGATATCGAGTCGTTATGGGACTGTTTCCAGAAGAAAACCTGAACTCACACTTTTTCTCACGCCACGATGCCAACGAGTTATTAGGCAGTGCCTCACTGCATGGTTTCTATCTGGATGAACAAGACTGGCCGAGTGCTGAGCACTACTTCCAGGCGATGCAGTTTGATAACCCAGCTTTCCAGGAAAAAATCCGCAACGCTAAAACTGCAGAAGATGCGATTAAAATGACCAGGTGGCGTTTCTGGCAGCGCCGTAAAGACTGGAAACAACGCCGTCAGGTGTTAATGACCCGCGCCATGTACACCAAGTGCAAGGCTCACCCGGAAGTCGCTGCCGCTTTGCTAAACAGTGGTGATCAAACCCTGGTGGAAAACAACAGTTACGATTACTTCTGGGGCTGTGGTCGCGACCGCCGTGGAGAAAACCAGTTCGGAAAGATCCTGATGAATATTCGCGAGAAGTTACGTCAGGAAGCCAGCGAGTAATCGTCGCAATCGGCGCCAATACACATCTAAACCTTTCCCATCATTTACTCACCAACCCTGACCCAATCTGAAAACCAGATCCGTATTCTGATATCTGTTTAAAACGTAAAACAGGTAACCACAATGGATATCAAAGGTCTGGTGAATATGTTCCTCAGCTCCGCAACGGATTTAGCCCAGCAGGGCAAACAGGGCGCTGAGAATGCTCTGAATATCCCGGCGGAAGGTCAGGCACGCAGCGATACGTTATCGACACTGGGCAAAGGTGCTTTGGGTGGCGGTGCATTAGGTTTGCTGCTGGGCTCCAAGAGTGGCCGTAAGCTGGGGAAAACTGCGTTGCAGGTGGGTGGTACCGCGGCGTTGGCTGCGGTGGCTTATAAGACCTATCAGAAGTGGCAAAGCAGCAAAACAGAACCTGCAGCTGACACATCACAGCCTCAGGCGGCAATCAAACATCAATCACAACCTGCACTTGCGTCGACGACACATTCCGATCTTCAGGATCGGGAAAGTTTATTACTGTTATCAGCCATGATTGCCGCTGCCAAGGCAGACGGCCATATCGATGATGCAGAGCAAAACCGGATTCAGTCAGCGGTACAGTCTATGGGTGCAACAATCGAGGTTAATCAGTTTGTCGAACAGGAGCTGAGTAAACCGCTCGATCCGGCAGAAGTGGCAGCTCAGGTAAGTACACCGGAAGAAGCGGCAGAGGTGTACCTCGCTTCGGCAATTATGATTGATGAGCAGAACTTTATGGAGAAGGCATATCTGCAGGAATTAGCCAAACAGCTTGGTTTAGCCCGGGAGCTGGTTGAAGAGCTGGAAGCACAGATACGCAATCATTGAACGATGGTACGTAAAGATTGCGTCAAGCCTTGGTCGGTTGGTATTATGCCGCCTCTCAATTAAACCGACCATTTAAGGTAATACATTATGAAAGGGATTTTAGTGGGTATCTCGCTGTGTGCGTTAGCCCTTCCTGCTGTTTCAGAAACCCAATTCGCCAGTGGCTTATACCTGGAAAGTGTAACGATTGAAGATGAGCCGGCAACGGCTTCCCGCATCGGTACCAGCTTAATTTCTCTGGGACTGTCAGGTGAAGCAGCCTGGTCCTTAGATGGTGCGTCTCAGATTGCTCTGGGTGGTGGTTTTGGTTTGACCGGCGGTGATGACGAAGATTCGGATGAAGTGCGTGTGCGCAATACAACAACCGGAAAAGTCGAAACCAAAAAAGAAAGTGTTTCTGGCTTATCGCTGTTTGCCGATATTAATTACCGTTATGCTTTCCATGAATCCGTTCGTGCTGTTGCTGGTGCCGGTGTGGTGAAGTATTCACTGGATCGTACTGTTGCCAACTGTTCAGACTGTCCGAACGAAGATATAGAACTGGATGTCGGTACTTACCTTAAGTTTGGTGCAATCTTTGGCAAAAATAAGGGAGCAGAAGTTCAGTTCCGTTATTTCCTGGCGGATGATTTTGCTTCTGCAATCCACGCAACCTGGCGCTGGTAAGCAATTACTGAACTGTATAAAAACGGGTGCATACAGGCACCCGTTTTTATTTATCAGCTATAAAGGGTTTTCGCCGCTTGCTGATGTTTTGCCATCAGTGCTTCGATATCACCTTCTAACCACTCTTTATTTTTCACTTTCCATTCGCCATTAATCATTACCGCATCGGCTTGTGATGCGCCGCATAAAACCAGCGCGGCTAATGGGTCATGAGCACCGCTGAATCTTGGTTCATCCAGTTTAAATAAAGCGAAATCTGCTTTTTTGCCAACCGCCAGTTCGCCGATATTTTGCCTGCGTAATACAGATGCTGAACCCTTGGTTGCCAGCGTGAGCGCATCAAAGTGGGTAAATTCATCGGCTTCATAACGCAGGCGCTGAATTAGTAAGGCCTGACGCATTTCCTGCATTAAATTGCTGTGATCATTGGATGCGCTGCCATCAACGCCTAAGCCGACCGGAGCGCCAGCCTGAACTAATTCTCGCACACGGCAAATACCAGACGCTAAAACCATATTGGAAGACGGGCAATGACAAATGCCGGTGCCTGCTTTGCCCAATCGCTGAATCTCTTCATCGTTAAAATGAATCCCATGTGCCAGCCAGGTGCGATTATTCAGCCAACCGACGGACTCAAGATAATCCAGTGGGCGTAAGCCGAACATCTTCAGACAGAAATCATTTTCGTCTTCGGTTTCGGCTAAATGAGTGTGCAAACCAACGTTGTATTTTTCAGCCAATACTGCGCTGGCTTTCATAATGTCCTGAGTGACCGAAAACGGTGAACAGGGCGCCAGAGCAATTTCGACTAGAGAATTTTCATCTTGCTGATGCCAGTGTTTTATCAGACTCTCACTGTCATCGAGGATTTGTTGTTCGGTTTGAACCACGGTTTCCGGTGGTAAGCCTCCATCCTTCTGGCTCAGTGTCATTGAGCCGCGGGTAAACGTGGCACGCATACCTAATTTCAGGGCGACTTCTGCTTGCTGATCAATGGCCTGCTCCATTCCGTGTGGAAACAGATAATGGTGATCTGCTGCCGTAGTACAGCCGGACAACATCAGTTCCACCATTGCTAACTCAGTTGCCGTGGCGTGTGCTTCCGGTGTGAGCTTTGCCCAGATCGGATACAGAGTTTGAAGCCAGGGAAATAGCTTTTTATTTAATGCGGGTGGACAGGCGCGAGTCAGCGTCTGGTAAAAATGATGATGGGTATTAATTAAACCCGGCAGTAATACATGCTCTCTGGCATCAAATATCTGATGAATTTCAGATATCGGTTGCTGACCTTCGGCGACCATTTCAATAATCTGATCACCACAAATTACAACACCGTTCGTAGCATCACTGTTATTGGCGGTAAAACAAGCCAGTGGCTGTTTTATCCACAGGTTTCGACCTGTAGTGCTTGATTCAGCTGCGCTCGTCGACATAACAATTCCTCTTGAAAAAGAGTGGGAAGTGACGAGATCTGGTGATGTTCTGACAGAAACAGAAGAGATACATAGCGCAGATAGTCACTCCCGGGATTAAGGGATCAGAAGCCTGAAAAAATGGCTTCTGAGTTAGGGCAGTGACTTGCGTGTTAATCTGCTGAAGAGAATGCTAACAAGAGATCGGGAAATAAAAAAGCCGCAATTGGTTAACAATTGCGGCTTTTATTTTTAGCGTTTTTAAAGCGAGATAGCTGGCAGTTACACCAGGCTGTTTACTGCTTCAACAACGGCATCAGTAGTAATGCCAAACTCTTTAAACAGTTCGCCAGCTGGTGCAGATTCACCGAAAGTTTCCATTCCAATGATCTTGCCTTGCAGGCCAACAAACTTGTACCAGAAGTCTTTGTGCAGTGCTTCAACCGCTACGCGAGCAGTCACAGCAGCTGGCAGTACAGATTCGATATAAGCGGCGTCTTGTTTGCAGAACACTTCAGCAGATGGCATAGAAACAACACGAACTTGCTTACCAGACAGCTGCTCAGCCGCTTCCATCGCCAGTTTCACTTCAGAACCGGTGGCGATAATGATGGCATCCGGAGTGCCTTCGCAATCACGCAGGATGTAGCCACCTTTCGCGATGTTGTTTACCTGCTCAGCAGTACGTTGCTGATGTTGCAGACCCTGACGAGAGAAGATCAGCGCACTTGGGCCGTCGGCACGTTCAACGGCAGACTTCCAGCACGTTGCCGATTCAACGGTGTCACATGGACGCCAGGTTTCCAGGTTCGGGGTGTTACGCAGGTTAGCCACTTGCTCAACTGGTTGGTGAGTCGGGCCGTCTTCACCCAGACCGATAGAATCGTGGGTGTAAACAAAGATGGAGCGTTGCTTCATCAGTGCTGCCATACGTACGGCGTTACGAGCGTATTCCATAAACATCAGGAAGGTTGCACCGTAAGGAACAAAACCTTTGTGCAGCGCAATACCGTTCATCATGGCGCTCATGCCAAATTCACGTACACCGTAGAACAGGTAGTTACCGGAAGCATCGGTTTCGCTTACGCCTTGTGCGTCTTTCCACAGAGTCAGGTTAGAGCCAGCCAGGTCAGCAGAACCGCCCAGGAATTCCGGCAGTAATGGACCGAATGCGTTCAGGGTGTTCTGAGAGGCTTTACGGGAAGCCACTTCTTCACCTTTCGCCTGACATTCTTCAATGTAAGCCTGCGCTTTTGCAGAGAAGTCAGCAGGTAAGTCACCGGCCATACGACGCTTATATTCCGCCGCCAGTTCCGGGTAAGCCGCTTGGTAAGCTGCGAACTTGTCGTTCCAGCTTTGCTCAGCTGCGGCGCCTTTTTCTTTGGCGCTCCAGCCCTGGTAAACGTTTTCAGGGATTTCGAAGGAACCGTGGTTCCAGCCTAAACGCTCACGGGTTAATGCAATTTCATCGTCACCCAGCGGTGCGCCGTGACAGTCTTCTTTGCCTT
Source organism: Bacterioplanoides sp. (assembly GCF_965219715.1). Classification (GTDB taxonomy): domain Bacteria; phylum Pseudomonadota; class Gammaproteobacteria; order Pseudomonadales; family Oceanobacteraceae; genus Bacterioplanoides. The sequence continues at coordinate 2,522,080 of NZ_OZ244785.1, read as the reverse complement.
CTTTGTTCGGCGAACCAAAACCAATGATGGTTTTGCAGCAGATCAGGGTTGGTTGCTCGGTGTTCGCACGGGCAGTTTCGATCGCTTGTTTGATCTCTTCTGGGTCATGACCGTTAACACGTGGGATAACCTGCCAGCCGTAAGATTCGAAACGCTTAACCGTGTCGTCAGTGAACCAGCCTTCAACTTCACCATCAATGGAGATGCCGTTGTCGTCGTAGAACGCAACCAGTTTGCCTAAGCCCAGAGTACCTGCCAAAGAACACGCTTCGTGGGAGATACCTTCCATCATGCAGCCATCACCCAGGAATACGTAGGTGTGGTGGTCAACGATGTCGTGGCCGTCGCGGTTGAACTGAGCCGCCAGAACTTTTTCAGCGGTCGCCATACCAACGCCGTTAGCGATGCCCTGACCCAGAGGGCCGGTAGTGGTTTCGATACCTGGCGCGTAACCGTATTCAGGGTGACCCGGAGTTTTCGAGTGCAGCTGACGGAAGTTTTTGATGTCGTCGATGCTCAGATCGTAACCGGCTAAATGAAGCAGGGAGTAGATCAGCATAGAGCCGTGACCGTTCGACAGAATAAAGCGGTCGCGGTCAGCCCAATCCGGGTTTTCCGGGTTGTGCTTCAGGTAGTCGTTCCATAACACTTCGGCGATGTCGGCCATGCCCATTGGGGCACCAGGGTGGCCTGATTTAGCTTTCTGAACGGCGTCCATGCTCAATGCACGGATGGCATTGGCCAGTTCGGAACGAGAGGTCATGTACGACTCCTAAAGTGATGGTAAACAATGCATTGTAGTCTGGCTGAATGGGCGGTTTTTGCCCGTGATTCATATCACTGATATCAGTCAGTTCCCGAGCAAAATCTGATCAGTCTTTTGTCTCAGGTCGAAAAGGGCGCCATTGTCGCTCAGATTGGCATTTGCAGCAAACCGGATTTGGTTTATTTCCGGGCTAATTGGAGCGGAAGTCAGGCAGGTAATGTCTATACTGGCCTTATGACCGCAATGGACAAGGATTGGCAATGACCTCAAGACACCTGATGGCACTGGCTGCGTTACTGATAATGTTTGCAACTCACTGGTTATTGCCCGACTTCGGCTGGCTGCCGCTGGTAAGCGCAGTGATCGCGGTAGCGCTGTTATGGCAGGGCGCTAACGGCAATCAGGAACCACCTGGCTTGGTCAGTCATGATGTTGAACCCGAAATCAGTGCCTCTGACAACCGGGTACAGATTACTCAGGTTGATGAGCTGGTCGCCAAGGTGCAGAACAACGCACAAAACGTTAATGCATGCTCCGCGCAGCGTCTCGATTATGCTCAGCAGATGGTGCGGTTAACCGAAGAGTTGTCTGCGGATGCTGGCCAGATTGCCGAACAAACCCGCGCCTGTCATGCCGTGATGGATGAACTGGCGGCCAGTATTCGCGATAACGATCCCAAAATTAAGCGCTTGTGTATGCAGTTGAATAATGCGGTTGACTGGTCTGGTCAGCAACAGGTTCGGCTTCAGAGCTTTGATCAGCAATTCCAGGAAATTCATGAAATGGCGCAAACCATTCGTGGCATTTCTGAGCAAACCAATCTGTTGGCGTTAAATGCTGCGATTGAAGCAGCCCGTGCCGGAGAGGCTGGCCGTGGTTTTGCGGTGGTGGCCGATGAGGTGAAAAATCTTGCGGCACATGCAGGCCAGCAGGCCGAGAAAATCAATGAGCTGTTAAACGGCTTAACCGATACCGAGCAGGAGTTTCTGAAAAGCTCGCGGGAATTTCGTGAGCAAATGGAGCAAACACTGGCGGATATGAATGAAAGTGAAGCCGCCAGTGAAAATATGTCAGTGAATGCCGAAGCGGCATTGCACCAGGTTGAAGGCATGCTGGCTAATATGATTCGCCAGACCGAAGCGCAAACACTGAATGCACAGGAGATTGCCAAAGATCTCGGTAAGCTCGAGGAAGATGCGCTGGCTTCTCAGCATGGCTCTGCTGAAAACATGCAATTGTCGGCCGATATCCGCCAGCAGCTGGCTGAATTGAGTAGCTGATCAGCATCAACGAATGCTCACGGTTGTCTCTGATGTGTGTTTGTAATACTGTATACCATCACTAAGAATGTTTTAACGGTAAGAGTGCGCTGGTCACTTAGCATTTAAACTTAGCTTCGTTTTGGAGAAAGGTATGGTTCGGCAGTCGACAATCGGGTTCTTGTTACTCCTCATGATGGCAGCCCCTGCCGCAGCGAAGGACAAGCTGCATCTTTTTACCGATCATTACCCGCCATACACCATGACCCTGACAGGTCAGCCATTCGCTCATAATGCAGAAGAAATCAGCGGTATATGTACCGATATGGTTAAAGCTGCGATGACGAAAGTTCCCTATGACATTCAAATGCGAGTGCGTAACTGGCAGTACGGAATTAACCGCGTTAAACGTAAATCAGGCCACGGCATTTTTTGCACTGCTCGAACGGAAGAACGCGATGCCTGGTTCTCATGGGTTGGTCCGCTGACCAGCATGGGCTGGTCACTGTTCGCCCATCCTGATTCTGATATCAAGCTGAAAACGCTTGAAGATGCTAAGAAGTACAAAATAGGCGGGTATAAGTCTGACGTGATGACCGAGTACCTTGTTGAACGTGGCTACAATGTTTCGGTCATCAATGACGGTTTGCAGAATCCGTTACGTCTGCAAAGAGGGCTGATCGATTTGTGGGTTTCCGACGAGCTTCATGCGCCTTATGTTGCCTCAGACACGGTGGATATGATTCCCCGCAAAGTGCTGACTTTTAATAGCTCGCCATTGTATCTGGCATTTAATAAAGAAACGGATGAAGCTGTTGTTGATGCCTTTAATGAAGCGGTTGCTGAGCTGATTAAAGATGGCGCCTTCAGTGATATTGAACGCTCTTACGGACGTTGATCAGCTACTGCCAGTTAAAATGGCGTGAGTTACTGACTGCATATCCAGAGTCAGCCGCGGTTAAGTTCATACATCGCCATATTCACCGCAGTGGCAAGATTCAGCGATTCAATTGCGCCATTGCCGGTGATTGTAAATGGCGCCACATCAAACTCGCTTAATGCGTCTTGCGGAACACCACGGGCTTCATTACCGAACAGGTAACAATCAAACTGACTGAAAGACGGTTCGCTCAGCGCTGCACCGTGCATATCCAATGTCGCAATGCGTGGGTAACGTTGTTGCAGCTGCTCCAGAGTGACGTCTTGCTCAATATCAACATGGAAGATTGCCCCCATGCTGGAACGCACTACTTTAGGGTTAAACGGATCGACACTGCCCGGGCTGAGAATACACTTATAGCCGCCAAACCAACCTAACGTGCGTAAAATCGTCCCCAGATTTCCCGGATCCTGTACTTCGTATAAATAGATCGATTTGCTGGTTGATTGCACGTCTTTTTCATCGTCGGACAAAGGAAACGGAACAACCGCAATAATGCCTTGTGGCGACTTGGTGTCTGAAATGGCGGCCATTTTTTTGCTGCTGATCAGCGTCTTTTTGAAACGAGTCGGCCACTCCTGATAATTCTCAGTGACCAGAATTTCGCAATGATCGAGCGACGTTTTTTCCAGCTCCAGAATCAGGTGCTCGCCTTCCACCAGGTAATGACCGAACTGGGTGCGATACTTTTTCTGATGCAGTTTTTTGATGTCGTCGAGTTTCATGGAAGCAGCTGTCTGGTTGCGAGCCAGTCATTGTACCTCGCGTTAGCGTCTGTCCAAAGCCCATAAAAAAGCCGGAGCAGATGCTCCGGCTTAAGGCGGCTGAGCCGCAACCACTAAAATCGCTAACGGAACCATAGGAGAGTGTGCGTTAGCCAGGCCACTATAATTGCCTGGCTCGGAGTGTCCTACCCTAATATCAAGGGGGGAATCGTTAAGCAGGTACTGATCTTGTGTTGCTTTTTTTGCCTAAAGAGACAATTAAAGTGGAGTGAATTCAATAATAATGATACTCATGCATCCTCAAACTTATCCCTAAAACAGAGGGGGAGGGGACAAATGGAAATGGTACAAAGCAGGAACGCTTTTATGCTCAAGAATCAGGCGTTGATTGAACTTTTGTTCTCCGCCAATCAGAGTATTAATGGCTGGCAAACGTTCTTGCAGGCGTTTGTCGCAGAGTTTCAGCTGAATTCCTGCCATCTTTACGCCTATCACAGCGAAACCATGGATATCCGTTTTCAGGAGTGGGCTGGGGTTAAACCCAATGAAGAGTTTTACCAATCTTATGTGGAAGAATTCATCCATATAGACCCTCTGCAGCTGGCACTGGATTTCTGGCCCGAACAGCGATTTTATTCCACCAGTCTGCACAAACCCGTTGATCAGAGAAAATACGACCGATTTTTTAAATATTGGTGTACTCCTCAGGGAATGATTGCCGGTTCTGCCTGTGCAATCTCCCGTAATAAGCAATGGACGTTTGCTATCAACCATACCCGAAACAATGCTGCTGGGCATTACACCGAAGAAGATATTGGCCGTATGGATGCCTTAGCGCCGTATCTGAAAAAAGCGCTGGATTTGAGGGTGAAAATTGCTGAGCAGGAGAAAAACTCGGTCAGATTAAAACAGGTCATGGACCGCATGCCTTTACCGGTTGCATTATTTAATGAGTTTGGGGAGCTGATCACGGTTAACGCAGCAATGCAGAATAATCTGATAGATCAGCAGTTGTTTTCTTTTGATAAAAACAATCAGCTCGATTTTGGTGAGCCTCAGCGTAACCAGGATATGTACGTTAATATCACTGAGCGGGTTTGTGCCACTAAGGGTTTAAGTCTGGTGTATCAACCAGACGATGTATTGTTACCGGTTAATGATCAGCAGTCCTATTACCTGCATGCAGAAGAAGTTCTGCAACACGATGAAGAGTCGCTGGAATGTTTTGTGGGAGTGATGGTGTATGCCATTTCAAATTTCAACCACCAATTACCTCGTGCGGAAGTATTGCAGCAAATGTTTGGTTTTACCGCTGCCGAGTGTGACTGTTGTCTGGCACTGTGCAGTGGCATGCCGCTGAAACATATTGCGGATGAATATCGTAAAAGCCTGCATACCGTTAAGGAGCAGCTTTCTAATTGTTATCAGAAAGCCGCTGTAAAAGGTCAGCTTGAGCTGGTTAATCTGATCCGGGCCATGCCAGTCGCCTAATTTACTGCTGGCTGTGGCCCGGTGCTGTTGTTCTTGTTGCTATGCGGATCGCGCTTGTATTTGCCCAGTGCCAACAAGAGTGGAATTAAAATCAGTGTAATCGGTGTCGCGAACAACTCTCCAAACACCAATGAGACAGCTGCTGGTTTTAAATATTGCGCCTGTTCCGATGTTTCCATTAATAAAGGCAATAAACCACAAACTGTTGTAACGGTTGTCAGAAAAATAGCTCGCAAGCGGCTTCGGCCGGCATCGATTAACGCATCTTTTACCGACATTCCCTGTTCGTGGTAGTTCTGATTGAAGCGTGTCATTAAAACCAGAGAGTCGTTAATGACCACACCTGTCATCGCCATCATGCCAAACAGCGATAAGATACTGACTGGCAGTCCCATCAGGCCATGGCCATAAATTGCACCAGCATAGCCAAAGGGAATAACCGACATAATAATAAAAGGTTGATAGTAAGACTTCAGTGGCACGGCCAGCAAAACGTAAATCAGTAATAAGGTCAGAATCATGGCCTTTTTGAAACCACCTTTTACTTCGCTGATTTCTTCAAATTCACCTGCGGCTTTAATTTTTACTCCGGGATATTGGCGTTCAAGCTGCGGAATAATGTCTTTCTTCAGTTCAGCTAACACCTCTTCCGGCGCTGCCACATCCCGGTTCTGACGCCAATAAATACTGACGACTCCTTCGCGGTTACGTCGATACAGTACCTGAGCTTCACGGGTGAACTGAATGTCTGCAATTTCTCCCAGCGATACATATTTATTTTCACCAACCTGTACGGGAGTTGCATGTAGCTGTTCCTGAGTGCGTCGCAGATTTTCTGGTAAGCGTAATTGAATTCGGGTTTCTTCACCCTTATATAGCAGGCGCTGCACTTCCAGATTACCGAATGCACCGCCAACGATCAGTGCCAGATCAGCTTGTGTGAGTCCCAGTTGCCGACCTTGCTGGTTGATAGTTAAGCGCAACTGCCGCTGACCACCCTGACTGTCGTCATACACATCGTTAACACCGGTTTGCTGTTCTAACAAAGGTTTTAATTGTTGTGCTACCCGGCGAGACAGTTCCCGGTCGCGGGAGGTGATGGATAATACGGTGCCGCCAGCGGGCTCATCCGCTGCGGTGAATTTACTTGAATAAGCACCTTCGATAACACCGGCGTTGGATTGCCAGCGTTTTAACAGCTCATTGGCCGGTATGGTTGATAATGCTTCTGTTGTCAGCTCTGCTACTACTTCAATGGATTCGGCGGCCTCGGTGTATACAAAGGCGCGCTCAATCGCGGAAGAGGATAAATCAAAATCCTGCTGCAATGACTCGTCAGTCACTTTTAATGCTCGTTCTAATTGAGCGCTGCCTTTTATCGCCAGTGGTGCCGGAGCATCCAGGTTCATGGTGACTTTTACCTGGGCGAAACGGCCAGGAATTTCCGGGAAAAATGCAGCTTTAATGGTGCCGTGACTCCATAAACCGTAGGCCAATACCATAAAGCTGACGAACAACATCAGTACTGCCGTTTTGTTATGCAACGAAAAGCGCAGAGCTGGCAGATAATACTTATCACCAAAATGGTCGAGTGCACCAAGGCATGCCATTCTTGCCCGATTAATAATTCGGCTTAATTTATTGTCTTTGCCCTCTCTGGAATGGGCGAGGTGTGCGGGTAGAATAAATTTACTTTCCACCAGAGAGAAAATCAGCGCGAGAATAACAATGGCGGAAAACCCGGCCAATACCTGCGCCAGTTCATTTTTAATCCACAGCATGGGAGAAAAAGCGGCGATGGTTGTCAGCACACCAAAAACAGTTGCGGTGGCAACAGCCTCCACGCCACTGCGTGCAGCATCTCGCGGATTAGCGATTTTCCCTCTGGCGGTATGAATGCTTTCACCAACGACCACTGCATCATCAACTAATACCCCCAAAACCAGAATCATGCCGAACAAGGTGATGTCATTAATGGTGTAATTCAATGGCCCCATTAACCACAGAGCACCGGCCAGAGACACGGGAATACCAACTGCCACCCAAAACGCCAGTTTGATATTCAGGAACAGCCCGAGCAACAGCAAAACAATTAATAACCCCTGCCATGCGTTGTTACCTAAACGGTTAAGCTGATCTTTAATATAGGGGGCCATATCCGCCATGGCGTCGAGCTCGACGTTTGCAGGCAGCGCTGGCTTAACCTGTTTAAAGACCTGCTGAATCGCCTCACTGACGTGTAACAGGTTATCCTTACGGCTGGTGGACACCAGAATCGCAGCTGCAGGTTTGCCCTGATAACGAACAACCGAATCTTCCTGATTAAAACCACGTTTAATCTCTGCAATATCTTTTAAATAAACCGTGCCTTCCTGGGTGTTAATAACCGGTAAATTGCGCAGTTTGAGTAACGTATCGGCGGTCATATCGCTGCGCAGCACCAGTGTCCCCTGTGCGGTTTTCAGTTCACCACTGCGATATTCCAGTGACCACTGCTTAATACGCTGATTTAAGCCACTGATATTAAGATTATATTGACGTAATTTTTCCGGGTCCGGCTCAATAGTTAACAGTTGGCGGGAGTCGGCCAGATTGGTTACCTGAGAAATTTCCGGGTGCGCTTTTAATGCCTGAACGGTGCGAATTGCAGACTGCTTTAACGTGTTGCTATCAACATCACCATAGACCACCACGTATGCTGCCAGATTAGTGAATTCATCACGCACGACCTGTGGTCGTTCTGCTGCCAGTGGAAAGCCCTGAATAACATTCACTTTATTACGAATATCATCTAGTAAGCGGCTCAGATCAGTATCGGTCGTTTTTTTAACGGTAACGCTGGATAAGCCAGGCTGAGATATCGAGGTAATCTTTTCAATGCCGGGGATGGAGCTGATGGCATCTTCAACTCGTTGGGTAATACTCTCGTCGACCTGAGCAGCGGTGCCACCTGGATAAACCACATTAATATTAATCCGGCTCGGTGGAATCTGAGGGAAGCTTTCCACCCGAATAGTACCAATCGACAAAATACCTCCGGCGAGGATCATTACCATCAGTAAGTTGGCAGCAACCGGGTTATCGATAAACCAATTGGTTAACCACTTCATTGCACCGCCTCCACTGAGGTTGGTTGTGGCATAACCTGTTGGCCATTTATCATTGAGCCCAGAGGGTAGAGTACAACCTGGCGCGGTTGCTGTGGTTGTTGTTTAAAGCGCACAACCACCTGCTCAACACTTTGAGCCAGCAGTTCAACTTCTTCCTGCTGTAACAGGTTTTGTGCGTTTACACTCCAGATATTGCCGTCTTCAGTCAGTACCGACGCCGGTGCAACAAATACCTGTTGTTGTTCATTGCCGTTAAAGGTCAGGTCAACCTGGGTGTCCGGTAATAGTGGCAGTTGCTGTTGTTGCGGCTGATACGGTGAATCAACTTTAACAATCAGGCTGCGTTGACGTGTGCTTTTTTCCCGTACCGGGCTGATGTAACGCACTTTGCCCTGCCATTGTTCACCGTTATTGGTGGCGACTGAAACTGCGTTGCCATTGCTGAGCTGCGGTAATTGCGCCCAATCGCTCTCTGGCATTTCAACTTTGATATCGATTGAGTCGCTGGCCGCAATCACAAACGTTTCACTGCTTGTTGGCAGCCACTGACCCGGTGTAACCAGGCGTTGCAGAATAATCGCTGCGAAAGGCGCGTGAATTTCTGTGTCTTTTAATCTTTGCTGGGCATTTTTTAATTCACTAGTGGCTGCTTTAACATCGGCCTGTGCCGATGCCACTTGTGGTTCATAGCGCGCATAAGGTGTTCGCAGCTTGCCACCCGAGCGCTGAGCGACCGTTTGTTCGTGCAGCGTTTTTTCCAGGTTTAATTGCGCATTGGCCAGGCGACTGCGGGCGCTGTCGAGTTGTGCCTGATACTGGCTGTCCTGAATTTTTAATAATAACTGACCATCGTTTACCAATACGCCTGGTTCAAGGCGGGCAGACAATTCACTGATACGGCCATCCACCGCAGCCACTAATCGGGTTGGCCAGCGTGCCTGCGTAATACCACTGGCGTTGACCTGAACCTGGTAATTTTGTGGTTGTAATGGCACGACGGAAACCGGCAGCAGAATAGTTTCTTTTTGAACTTTGGTTTCCGGTTCGGGCACCATTAACACCAGCCAGGCCAGCACCAGAATAAAAATCAGAATCGACGAATAAAGCCATTTGCGGCTGGCTGGTGCTGCAGACATAGTGATGATTCTCCTGCTGTTGGAGTGATGAATATCAAAGCGATGTGGTCAGTTCAGGTTGTTAGTTTAGGCGTTGAGCCTGAACCTTAACTGAAGCCGTTCAGGCGCTGGCTGATCTCTTTCAGGCGTGACAAGGTTTGTAACGCCATCGGTAATGCAATGGCTGCTTCGGCGTATTCCCATGAATAGCTGATGATGGAAAACAGCTTGCCGGGTGTGGTGTCTTCCATCGATGCACACAGCCACAAATTGAAAATAATAAAGCCACCAATCATGGTGAAAATCAGGCCGTAAAGAATGGCGTCGCTGTCAGATAAGCGGATTTCATGCTGACGCAGCGCCCGCAAGTGAGAAACCAGTCCCCCCGGAGATTTGCCGTTGAGGATATTTACCTGACGTTCTACCTGGCTGTTGAGTGCGCTGTTTAAACGGAAAAATCGCGAATGAAAACAGGCATAAAGTGCGATCATGCTGACCAGTAAAATACCTGCGGACATGGCCAGGCGAGCATCAAAAAATGCCAGGATAATTAACGAGACAACCAGCTGAATAACTGCTGTAAATAGTTCAGGCACATCATTTTCGAGAAAGTCGACCAGTTCGCGTGCCATATCCAGACGTGCACTGCGAACAGAGACTTCTTCGTTGTGATGGCGTTTATCAACTTCGGCACCGAGGCGTACCCTGATCGAACCATAGGCACGGGTGTCGTAAACTCTGCGTCCGACGGAAATCAGAATCAGCGCAAAAAACACCACGGCAAGATTCAGTAATTCGTCGTATTTCTGCTGCAATAAACCGTCGATAGCAAATCCAATTAATAACGGAATTAAAGCCAGTAACGCATTTTCAATCACAACTAATAGCCAGGTAATACCGATCTGACGTGGGAAGTGGCGTAATAACAGCAATAACCCGATAGGGCCGGACAATACCCGTGACGACATAAAAACTGCTCCTGCGATAAAGGTCAGCAGTTATCAGAATAAGGGAATTTAATGACGCTGACGTGTCCATAATTGGGGTATTTTTGCGGGTATAAAATGCAACAGTCTTTCTTGCACCCGTGTTTGTATTTTTCAGGCAGAAAACAGCTGCTTGGAGGACGGTTTATTTCTGATGTTGTTGCAGAGCCCAGTCGATATGCTGGCGGACCAGTTCGGTGGAAGTTGATCTGGCTTTTTCTAAGGCATCAACCACTTCCAGGCTGGTTGGTGCATTGCCCAGGGCCACGGCGATGTTACGTTGCCAGTTCTCAAAGCCGGTGCGACGGATTGGCATGCCTTCGGTACGTTTCAGGAAGGTGGCTTCATCCCAGGCAAATAGTTCCAGCAAGGTGGCTTTGTCCAACTGGTGGCGAGGTGAGAAATCCTGTTCGGCAGTGGTTTTGCTGAAGCGATTCCAGGGGCAACCAATCTGGCAATCGTCACAGCCAAAAATGCGGTTGCCAATGCCTTTGCGCAACTCCATGGGAATCGGGCCGTCGAGTTCAATGGTCAGATAAGAAATGCACTTACGTGCGTCGAGTACGTGTGGGCCAACAAACGCCTGAGTCGGGCAGATATCCAGACAAGAGGTACAACGACCACAATGCTCTTTCTGGTAGCTGTCGTCCGTTGGTAGTGGCAAATCGGTCAGGATTTCTCCGAGGAAAAAATACGAGCCGGCTTTGCGATTAATCAGCATGGTGTTTTTGCCAATCCAGCCCAGCCCGGCTTTATTGGCCAATGCCCGTTCCAGTAACGGCGCACTGTCGACAAAAGCGCGATAGCTTATGTCCTGCTGTTGGTTCACAGCTTCAATCGCCTGCTGAATCTTTTTACCCAACTGTGTCAGGCGCTTGCGAATTAGCTTGTGATAGTCACGGCCGAGTGCATAACGGGAAATGTAGGCATTGTTTTTGTTCTGCAGCTGACTGGTCAGTTCAATCTCCGGAGCGAGATAATCCATCCGCAGACTGATCACGCGGATGCTGCCGGGTTGCAGCTCGTCCGGACGCGAGCGCATGTTGCCATGATCAGCCATATAGCCCATCTCACCGTGGTAGCCCTGTTGTAACCACTGCTGCAAACGTTGCTCGTGCTCGCCGAGATCGACATCGGTAATCCCAAGCTGCTGAAAGCCCAGTTCCTGAGCCCATTGCTCGATCTGCTCACGCAGGTTTGAAGCAACAGTAAAATGGGGTAAATCTGAGGTCATGGGCAGGACTTGAAAGGTACTTGTCGATATAATTCCGGCAAATTTACCACATTGAAGGCTAAGCAGGGATGAACCGACCTTACTCAGCAAAAGATCATTTACCCGGCGAACTTTACAGCGCCGCTCAGGTAAGGGAGCTGGATGCTCTGGCGATCGCTCAGATTCATCAGGAAAGCGGCGATGACGGCGGCTTTGAGCTGATGTCCCGCGCTGCTGAAGCAGCGTTTGCCTGCATGCTGGAGCGCTGGCCGGAGGAAGGGTCGGTCTGTGTCTTTGCCGGGCCGGGCAATAATGGTGGTGATGCCTATGTGCTGGCAGCACTGGCCTGTCATCACGGTCTGGATGTTGTGTTTTATACCTTGGGCGATCACAGCCAGATGTCAGCGACGGCCAGTAAAGCGCGCGAGATGGCGCTGGAAGCAGGTGTTGAGCCGCAGGCTTTCCGCGACGAGCTGGTGTACGAAGGCAGTGTCATTATTGATGGTCTTTTAGGAACTGGCCTGAACAAAGCAGTCGAGGGTGAGTATGCCCAGGCGATTGCTGCCATGAATGCTCATCTGGCGGATGTGTTATCCCTCGATTTACCATCAGGCCTGAATGCAGATTCCGGCCAGATCATGGGCAGTGCGGTTGAAGCCAGCCTGACGGTGACTTTTATTGGTGTGAAGCAGGGCCTGCTAACTTCCGATGGCCCGGATGTCTCTGGTGAAGTGGCGTTTGCTTCTCTGGCAATAGACCCTCTGATTTACCATCAGGAACCGGCGAACTGTGAACGCATCAGTTGGGATCGGTTGGAGCGTCTGGGGCAGCGCTTGTCAGCCCGTCGTGGTAACTCACACAAAGGCGAGTTTGGTCATGTCATGGTGGTGGGTGGTGATCACGGTATGGGTGGCGCTGTTGCGATGGCGGTTGAAGCCGCCGGTCGTTGTGGTTCCGGGCTAATCCGTTGTGCCACCCGCAGCGAACACGTGACTCCAATACTGGTGCGTCGTCCGGAAGCCATGGTACGTGCGGTTGAGTCCGGACTGGAGCTACAACCGCTGCTAGAAAAAAGCACGGTAATTGCCTGTGGCCCGGGTCTGGGTCAGAGCAGCTGGTCTGAACTTTTGCTGCAGCAGGTATTACATGCGGAATCGCCCATGGTGCTGGATGCGGATGGTCTGAATCTGCTGGCATCACCGGGCTGGAAGCGCAGCTTTGCCGAGCGTGATGTGATTATTACCCCGCATCCGGGTGAAGCTGCACGGTTACTGGGTACCAGTATTGAGCAGGTGCAGGCGGATCGTTTTACCGCCGCCCGCCAGCTGGCTCAGGATTATGACGCGATTGTGGTGTTGAAAGGCCAGGGAACGCTGATCGCAACACCAGAGGGCAAAGTTGCCCTGTGCACAGACGGCAACCCTGGTATGGCCTGTGGTGGTATGGGGGATGTATTAACCGGCGTAATTGCTGCTTTGCTGGCCCAGGGAATGTCGACCTGGCAGGCGGCTCGTTACGGTGTGTGTATTCATAGTGGCGCGGCTGATCTGGCTGCGGCAGCGAATGGTCAGCGTGGTTTGCTGGCCACTGATTTAATGCCTTATTTAAGAGAGTTAATGAACTGATGTGTTCCGATGAGAAGAATCATTCCTCTGCCATTGAGTTAACCGGCGAGCCGGAAATGCTGGCTTATGCCGCCAGGGTGGCAGAGTTTTTAAGGCAGCAGCAATTAACCGATGCTGGCCTGGTGATTTTTCTCGAAGGCACATTAGGCGCAGGTAAAACCACGTTCTCCCGCGGTCTGGTGCAGGGTTTAGGCCATCAGGGGGCGGTAAAAAGCCCGACCTACACTCTGGTCGAAGATTACGCTCTGGAGGGTGTGAAAGTCTGTCACTTTGATTTGTATCGCCTGGCTGATCCGGAAGAACTCGAATTTATGGGAATTCGCGATTATCTCAGCGATGGGGCATTATGCCTGATCGAATGGGCCGATAAGGGGCGGGGCATTTTACCCGCCGCTGATCTGGTATTGAGCATTGATGATCTGGGTGAGAGTCGCCGGTTAACCTGGCAGCCAGACTCTGACCGGGCACAAAGCTGGGCCGCTGAACTGAATTCGCTGTGACGGCAACACACCTTAGTTAACGAAGTTATGATGGTACGTCTGTTTTTCATTTTGACGATGATGATGTCAGCCCTGACTCAGGCTGATGTCAAAGACGTGCGTGTCTGGCAATCTCCGGACAAAACCCGTCTGGTATTTGATCTGACGGAACCTTCCGAACATAAAATCTTTACCCTGAGTAATCCGGATCGGGTTGTAATTGATCTGATGGCGGCCAAAAGTCTGAAAAACGTCGCAGAAATTGACGTTAAGGGCACCAACGTCAAAGCCATTCGTACCGGCAAGCGCAATAAAAAAGACCTGCGTATTGTGCTGGATGTCAGTCAGGCGTTGTCACCAAAAAGTTTCCCGTTAAAACCCAATAAAAAATACCCGTTTCATCGACTGGTTGTAGACCTGGAAAATAAGCAGGCGATTAAAGCGGTTGCTGCTCCGGTCAAACACATCAAACAAAGCGGTTCGTCTAAACGCAATATTATTATTGCGATTGATGCCGGCCACGGTGGTGAAGATCCGGGAGCTATTGGCCCGGGCCGAATTTATGAAAAACGCATCGTTCTGGCGATTGCCAGGCAGCTGGAAAAATTACTGAAAAAAGAACCGGGCTTTCAGCCATTTATGGTGCGTACCGGCGATTATTATATTGGTTTGCGTGAACGTACCGCGAAAGCACGAAAAGCCAATGCGGACTTCTTTGTATCGATTCACGCAGACGCTTTTAAACATCCAAGTGCCCACGGTTCATCGGTGTTTGTTTTATCGGAACGTGGTGCAACCAGTGAGGCCGCTCGCTGGCTGGCGGATAAAGAAAATGAGTCGGATTTAATTGGTGGCGTCAGCCTGGAAGATAAAGAAGATCATCTGGCGATGACTTTGCTGGATTTATCGATGACGGCCAAACGTAATTCCAGTGTGCAAATTGGTGCCGGTATTCTCAAGCAGATGGGCAAAGTATCGCGCTTGCATAAAAAGCAAGTAGAAGAGGCTGCGTTTGTAGTGCTTAAAGCGCCGGATATGCCCGCCTTATTAGTGGAAACCGGTTTTATTTCTAACCCGGGTGAAGCAAAAAAACTGGCTGGCCGCAGCTACCAGAAAAAAATGGCCAAGGCGATTTTCAGCGGTATTAGATCCTATTTTAAAAGCCATCCGCCGCGTGGCACCCTGCTGGCATCTTCTCATGGTAAAAGCAGCGCGGTTGATAACTGGCAATCTGTCTCTGGCAAGAATTACACAAAACCCGGCCACCGTACTTATGTGGTCCGTCGTGGCGATACCTTATCGGCGATCGCGGTAAAAAACCGTGTGGCTATGTCGAGAATTCGCCGCCTGAATAAATTAAAGTCTGACAACGTCTGGGTCGGACAAAAACTGAAGATCCCAACTTCATGACATCCCGTATTCATTTATTATCGCCACGCCTGGCGAACCAGATCGCCGCCGGTGAGGTGGTTGAGCGCCCGGCGAATATCGTAAAAGAGTTGGTGGAAAATTCACTCGATGCGGGTGCCGATCGTATTGAAATCGACGCCGAGCAAGGTGGCGTCAAGTTATTGCGTATTCGCGATAACGGCCATGGCATCAGTAAAGATGATTTGCCACTGGCACTGAGTCGTCACGCTACCAGTAAAATTATTACTCTCGATGATCTGGAAGCTGTGGGTAGTTTGGGTTTCCGTGGTGAAGCCCTGGCCAGTATCAGTTCGGTGACCCGCCTGACGTTAAGCTCGCGGGAAAAAGACGCGGAAGAAGCCTGGCAGGTGACGGCTGAAGGTCGCGATATGGTCGCCAGTGTGTCGCCGTCAGCGCACCCGGTGGGCACTACCATTGAAGTGCGTGATCTGTTCTTTAATACTCCGGCACGACGTAAATTTTTACGTACCGAAAAGACTGAGTTCTCCCATCTGGAGGAAACGGTTAAGCGCCTGGCATTAAGTCGTTACGATGTTGGGTTTACCTTGCGCCATAACGGTAAGGTGATTCACTCGTTACGTCCGGCAACCCGACCGATCGATCGCGAAAAGCGGGTCGCGCAATTATTAAATCCAACCTTTATGGATAGTGCAGTTCATATTGAACGCGAAGCGGCTGGGCTGACTTTGCAGGGCTGGGTTGGGCTGCCAACCTTCTCGCGCTCTCAGGCCGATATGCAATATTTCTTTGTGAATGGCCGGGTGGTACGCGACAAGCTGGTGGTGCATGCCATTAAACAAGCTTATCGCGATGTGTTGTATCACGGTCGCCAGCCGGCATTTGTTCTGTACCTATGGTTGGATCCTAAGTTGGTTGATGTGAACGTGCATCCAACTAAACACGAAGTACGTTTCCGTGATGGTCGTCTGGTACACGATTACTTATTCCGTACGTTACACAAAGCGCTGGCGGATGTGCGCCCGGATGCACAGCTGCCGCCAGGTGGTCGCCTGGACGATGGCGTACAAACAAGTCAGAGCTTAACGCAACAAAATGCTCCGGCCAGTGGCGTGGAAGCCGGTGAGTTCAGCGAACAGACCCGGTTAAACTGGCAAGCGGCGCCAGCACAAACCGCGGGTCTCCAGAGTAATAACTATCAGGCGCTTCAGAGCGCAAGTCAGGCCAATCAAGGTGTCAGTCAGAATGCAGTCGCTGAACAGCTGCAGGCTTATCAGGCGATGTCGCAACCATTGGCTGGAGCGGTTAATAACCCCGAGCAAATGAATAACTTTGCGCCACAGCCATTACCGGAATCTGATGGTGAAGATATGCCGCCGCTGGGTTTTGCTATTGCCCAGCTGCACGGTATTTACATCCTGGCGCAGAACGCCATGGGGATGGTGGTGGTGGATATGCACGCCGCCCATGAGCGAATCACCTATGAGCGCTTAAAAGTGGCTCTCGACGAACAGGGTGTGCAAAGCCAGCCGTTATTGGTACCGGAAACCCTGGCCGTCAGCGAACGTGAAGCGGATGCCGCTGAGCAGCACGCCGAAGAGTTTCGCCATTTGGGTGTGGAGATTGCCCGGGCAGGTCCGGAGAGCATTTTAATTCGCCAGATTCCGGTGTTGTTGCAGCAGGCCAATGTCGCTCAGTTAATTACCGATATGTTGTCGGATTTGATGGAGCACGGCAGTTCTGATCGGATTCTGGCATTCCGCAATGAAGTGTTATCGACCATGGCTTGTCATGGTTCCGTGCGCGCGAATCGCAAATTAACCCTGCCGGAAATGAATGCTTTATTACGAGATATGGAAGCGACTGAACGCAGTGGCCAGTGTAATCATGGTCGTCCGACCTGGACGCAAATGACTATGCCTGAGTTAGACAAGTTATTCCTGAGAGGCAGATGATGAGCGACAACCGAAACACACTGCCTCCGGCGATTTTTTTAATGGGGCCAACCGCCTCTGGTAAAACTGCCCTGGCACTGGAGTTAGTGGAAAAGTATCCATGCGAAATTATCAGCGTTGATTCAGCGCTGGTGTACAAAGGCATGGATATTGGCACCGCTAAGCCAGATGCTGAGATGCTGAAGCGGGCGCCGCACCGTTTAATCGACTTGATTGATCCGGCTGAAAGTTACTCTGCGGCAAACTTCCGCGAAGATGCATTGCGCGAAATGGCGGAAATTACTGCTGCCGGAAAGGTGCCACTGCTGGTGGGCGGCACCATGATGTATTTTAAATTTCTGCGCGACGGTGCTGCTGAGCTGCCTAAAGCAGACGCTGCCGTACGTGAAAAATTAGTCGCTGAAGCCGAACAGTTTGGCTGGCCACATATGCACAATAAGCTGGCGGAGATTGATCCTGAATCGGCGGCGCGACTTAAGCCGATGGACTCTCAGCGGATCGAGCGCGCGCTGGAGGTGTATGAAATCTCCGGTAAAACCATGAGTCAGTTCTGGGCTGAGCAGCAGAGCCAGCCGTTGCCCTACCATGTGGTGAGCCTGGCGGTATGTCCACCGGAACGTAAACAGTTGCATGAACGCATTGCTATTCGCTTTAAGCAGATGCTGCGCGAAGGTTTTATCGATGAGATGCGAACTTTGTTTCAGCGAGAGGATCTCAATCCCTCATTACCATCGATTCGCGCTGTAGGTTATCGCCAGGCCTGGGATTATCTGGAAGGTAATTGTACCTACGAGGAAATGGAGGAGAGGGGCATAATTGCGACCCGTCAGCTGGCAAAACGTCAGATCACCTGGTTGCGTAGTTGGCCCGATTTGCACTGGTTGGACACAAATGATCCAAAACTTCTGCAAAGTGCCTTGAAAATCCTTGAAGCGAACGCCATATTTAGCGCATCGTCCTGATTTATCTGCTTACATTATAACTAAGCCCGATGTCAGAGCGGTATGGGGCATTTTTTTATTCGGTCGTCCCCACATTGGACGACACCTTCAATTTCAAGGAGACAACCATGTCAAAAGGGCACTCTTTACAAGACCCTTATCTGAACCAACTGCGCAAAGAGCGTATCCCGGTTTCCATTTTCCTGGTAAACGGAATTAAGCTGCAGGGCCAGATTGAATCATTTGACCAGTTTGTAATTTTGCTGAAAAACACCGTAAGTCAGATGGTGTATAAGCATGCGATTTCTACTGTTGTGCCATCTCGTAACGTTCGTCTGGCGCCAGCCGACAGCGGTGCTGAAGCGGCGGAAGAGTAAGTTCTTTTCTTTATGCCGGGAGCTCTCCCGGCATAATCCCTTTCCGAATTTTTATCAGAGGCTTAGCTGACTTTGTTCTTTGAACGGCCAACTAATAATTCAGGCCAGAAACAGGGTGGCGAAACCGCAATACTGGTTCATATCGATTTTCCCGAAGGCCTGAACCGCGAAGACCTGAACGAGTTTCGTGAACTGGTGATTTCTGCCGGTGCTGATCCCCTTGAGCTGGTAACAGCCAAACGTACCACGCCCGATCCCAAAACCTTTATTGGATTGGGTAAAGTTGAAGAGATTCGCGACATGTTGAATCTGCACGACTGCCAGCTGGTGATGTTTAACCACGCTTTATCTCCCAGCCAGGAACGTAACCTGGAAAAAGCACTGGAGTGTCGGGTAATCGACCGGACAGGCCTGATTCTCGATATCTTCGCTCAACGTGCTCGTACCCACGAAGGTAAGTTGCAGGTTGAGCTGGCCCAGCTGCAGCATCAGTCGACCCGGCTGGTACGTGGCTGGACTCACCTGGAGCGACAGCAGGGCGGTATTGGTTCCCGTGGTGCTGGTGAATCCCAGTTAGAAACTGACCGTCGTTTGGTACGTAACCGGGTCAGCCAGATTCATAAGCGGCTGGAGAAAGTCCGGGCTCAGCGTAACCAGGGGCGTCGTGCGCGTCAGCGCTCATCGATTCCAACGGTTGCCATCGTTGGCTATACCAACGCGGGCAAATCCACCTTGTTTAATGCGTTAACCACGTCAGAGGTGTATGCCGCAGACCAGTTATTCGCCACGCTGGACCCCACGCTGCGTCGTCATAATGTTGATGACATTGGTGAAGTGGTGCTGGCGGATACCGTTGGATTCATTCGCCATCTGCCACACAAACTGGTGGAGGCTTTCCGGGCAACCCTGCAGGAAGCCGCTGAAGCCGATTTACTGATGCATGTGATTGATTGCGCCGCCGAAGAACGTGACTCCAATATCGAGCAGGTTGAGCTGGTACTGGCTGAAATTGAAGCCGACGAAGTGCCTCAGTTGCGGGTGTATAACAAGATTGATTTGTTAGAGCATGGTGAAGCCCGTATCGATCGTGATGATCAGGGCACTCCGGTGGCTGTGTGGTTATCCGCACGTGAGCGTGACGGTTTCGAATTACTCAATAAAGCGATAGCGGAATTACTTGGCGACGATTTATTTGCCGAAGAAATTCGTCTCAACCCTGCAGAAGCCAAGCTGCGCGCTATTCTGTATGACATGGGCGCTATTCGTGAAGAAGCTTATGCGGATAACGGCGATATGTTGTTACAAATCCGTATGCAACGTCAGGATTTTCGCCGTGCAATTGCTAAAGCAGGCATTGCTGAACAGCGATTCCTGCCTCAGGAAAAAGGGCCCTGGCAATAGTCATCAGAGCGATGTGTTGTACTGATGGAATAATCTGTTTGGATTGACAGTCTTTGACCGATGGAGACTGTCTATCGTGCCTAAAACGTATATCATTGGCGGGCGCTGGAAAGCGCTTGATGAATTGTCTGCCTGACTGGAGAGACTTATGGCCTGGAATGAGCCTGGCGGGAATGGCCCCAAAGATCCATGGGGTAATAACGATCGTGGTGGTCGCGATAATAACAACCGCGGCAATAACAATCGTGGTGGCAATCAGCCGCCCGATCTGGACGAAGCATTAAAGCAACTGCTGGACAAGCTGAATGGCATGTTTGGTGGTGGCGGTAACAACAACCGCAACAGCAACAATCAGGGCAGCGGCGCTGGTGGTATGTTTGGTATTGCGGCGGCCGTACTGGTGGTGATGTTAGGCTTTAACGCCGTATACACCCTGGACGAACAGGAACGTGGTGTTGTTTTACGTTTAGGTGAATACCTCAAAACCGAACAGCCAGGTCTGCGTTTCAAGATCCCTCTGATCGACAAAGTGATTCCGGTTAACACCACCAAGGTGCGTGAAGCGGAAATCAAAGAACGTATGCTGACGGAAGACGAAAACATCGTCGAAGTTGAGCTGAACGCTCAGTACCGTGTGGTTGATCCGGTATCGTTTGCGCTGCGTGTTGAAGCGCCGGAACGTACTTTATTGTCTGCCGCCGAGAGTGCGCTGCGTCATGAAGTGGGTTCTACCGAAATGGACCCGATCCTGACCACAGGCCGTGCCGAACTGGCTGAAAAAGTTCAGCTACGTCTGCAGGATTACTTAGAGCGTTACCAGACTGGTATGGTTCTGACCAACGTGAACATCAAAGATGCCCGCCCACCGGCTCAGGTAAAGGCTGCATTCGATGACGTTCAGAAAGCCAAACAAGATAAAGAACGTTTTATCAACGAATCGGAAGCTTATGCTAATTCGATTGTCCCTGAAGCACGTGGTCGTGCTCAGCGCCAGCTGGAAGAAGCATCTGCTTATAAAGAACGTATTATCGCGCGTGCAGAAGGTGAAGCGGCTCGTTTCGATAACCTGTACAGCGAATACAAGAAAGCGCCTAAGGTAACCCGCGAGCGTCTCTATATTGAGTCGATCACTGAGGTTTATAACAACGCCAGCAAAGTGATGGTGGATGTTGATGGCGGCAATAACATGATGTATCTGCCACTGGATCAGATCATCAAAAACATGCCGGCACAAAACAAAACCAACGCTATTTCTGACAACGATATTTCACGTCTGACGGATCGTGTACTGAATGAAGTACGTGCTCGCCAGAATTCTTCTTCATCATCTCGTCGTGGGGAGGGCCGCTAATGTCTCCTAAAGCTATGTTAGCCGTCATCGTTCTGGGTATTGGTGCATTAGTTGCGAGCCAGGGCCTGTACGTGGTGAATGAAACCGAGCGTGCCATTAAGCTGCAGTTCGGTGAGATTGTGGATGCCGATATCCAGCCAGGTCTGCATTGGAAGAGCCCACTGATTCAGAACGTAAAGCGCTTTGACGCACGTGTTCTGACGCTGGATACCAATCCATCGCGTTTCCTGACGGCCGGTAAAAAATACGTCATCGTGGATTCCTTTGCTAAGTGGCGCATCAAAGATGTACGTGCTTACTACAAGGCGACTTCCGGCGATCGTTTCCAGGCATCGAATCTGTTAGCAAACCTGGTAAACAAAGGTCTGCGTGACGAAATTGCTGCCCGCTCCCTGCACGAAGTAGTGTCCGGTGAACGTGATGAGCTGATGACGAAACTGACCGCAACGCTGAACACCGAAACTCAGGATGATCTGGGTATCGAAGTTCTGGACGTACGTGTGAAGGCGGTTGATCTGCCGGATGACCTGAGTAACTCGGTGTATAACCGTATGTCTGCCGAGCGTGAGCGTGAAGCACGTGAGCATCGTTCCCAGGGTAAAGAGCTGGCGGAAGGTATCGAAGCAGACGCTGATCGTCAGAAGACGGTTATTGAAGCGGAAGCATACCGTGATGCAGAACGCACCAAAGGTGAAGGTGATGCGGAAGCGGCTAAGATCTATGCCAAAGCGTATAACAAAGATCCAGAGTTTTATGCATTCACCCGTAGCCTGAAGGCCTATGAAGAGACCTTTAAGCAAAACGACGTGATTATGCTGAAACCAGACAGCGACTTCTTCCGTTATATGAAGGATGCCAAAGGCAAATAAGCCCTGACTTCCTGAGTAATTTAAACGCCGGAATTCTTTATGAGTTCCGGCGTTTTTGTTTCCGCTCCTGCCATTTGCCCGGCTAGAACCTGAAGTTATATGCAGCGCAGGTATTCTTACCAATTGACACAAGGCACACAGATTCAAAGGAATTGCGCCTAAATTATGTTCATTGCCTTATGGCTTTGATAGAATCCTGCAACCGGGCCACACGCCCGGTTTTTTTGTGCGGTTAAAAAGGTAAACAGCAGTGCAAGTGGACTTCTGGCGGGAAATCGCCATCGCTGTTTGCCTGGTATTTATCCTCGAAGGGGCGTTACCGTTTTTATACCCCGCCCGCTGGCGAGCGCTGGTACAACAGCTTGCTGAAGTGGATGACCACACGATGCGAATGACCGGTCTGTTCAGCATGTTGCTGGGACTGGGGCTTCTCTATCTGATCAATTGATAAGGCTGAATCATGACACGCGCTGACCGTTGGCTATTGCCGGATGGTATTGATGAAGTGTTGCCGCCTCAGGCGCGGCAAATCGAGGTATTACGTCGCCATTTGCTCGATTTGCTGGATCATTGGGGCTATGACTTTGTGATTCCGCCGGCGCTGGAATATCTGGATTCTCTGTTAACCGGTACCGGTAAAGATCTGGACCTGCGCACCTTTAAAGTGACCGACCAGTTGTCCGGTCGCATGATGGGCCTGAGTGCTGATACTACGCCTCAGGTTGCCCGTATTGATGCTCATAGCCTGGCACCGGAAGGTGTTAGCCGTCTGAGCTACTGCCGTACTGTATTTCATGCAAAGGCGCCGTCTTTGCTGGCAAACCGTACTCCTACTCAGATTGGTGCTGAGTTATACGGTGAAGCGGGTGTGGCAGCAGACGTTGAAATCATCAGCTTAATGGTCGATATGATTGAAAAAGCTGGTATCAAAGATATTCACCTGGATCTGGGCCACGTGGGTGTATTCCGCGCGCTGGCGGATAAAGCCGGTATCAGTGGTGAGCAACAAAACGAATTATTTGATCTGCTGAAGCTGAAATGTGCTTCAGATCTGGATGCCTGGGCTGATCGTGAAATCAAAGACGCCAAGCTGTGTGAAGCCTTTAAACTGCTGACCCGCTTACAGGGCGACCGTAAACTGCTGGACGAATCCATTGCTCGTCTGGCAGAGCTGGTGCCGGAAACCTCGGCCGAGTTACAGCATATTCAGCGTGTGACTGATCAGCTGGCGATGCGTTTCCCGAATACGCCATTCTATTTTGACTTAACCGAGCTGCGTGGTTACGACTACCACACAGGTCTGGTGTTTGCCGCTTATGTTCCGGGTTATGGTGATGCGGTAGCCCAGGGTGGTCGTTACGACGAAACCGGTGCGGTATTCGGACGTGCTCGTCCGGCGACCGGCTTCAGCGCTGACTTAAAAGTGCTGGCACGTTTTGGCGCACAGCCCGTGGCGAAGAAACAAACCGTTGTTGCCCCAAGCAGCGACGATCCACAACTGTGGGAAAAGATTCAGCAATTGCGCGAGCAGGGTGTTCGTGTGCTGGTACAGCTGAACGCAGAAACGATCCCGGCGGATCAGACTCTGCAATGTCAGGACGGTCAGTGGCAACTGGTCGACGCCTGAGAGAATTCATTTTTTTAATTGAAAACAGGCCGAGTTGATTCAATCAATAAGGCCCTAACAGAGTGATAGATACCGAGATGGGCAAAAGCGTTGTTGTTCTGGGCACCCAATGGGGTGACGAAGGTAAAGGTAAAATTGTTGATCTGCTGACTGAAAAAGCAACTGCGGTTGTGCGTTTTCAGGGCGGTCATAATGCGGGTCATACCCTGGTGATCGACGGTGTTAAAACCGCGTTACACCTGATCCCGTCTGGCATCCTGCGCGATAACGTGCGCTGCATCATCGGTAACGGTGTGGTGCTGGCACCGGACGCGCTGTTAAAAGAAGTACGTTCTCTGGAAGAGCGTGGCGTACCGGTTATGGAGCGTCTGCGTATTTCCCATGCTTGCCCACTGATTTTGCCTTACCACGTTGCTCTGGATCAGGCACGTGAGATCAAGCGCGGTAACGCTAAGATCGGTACTACCGGTCGTGGTATTGGCCCGGCTTACGAAGATAAAGTATCTCGTCGTGGCCTGCGTGTTGGCGATATGTTCCAGCCGGAATTCGCTGATAAGCTGAAAGAAGTGATGGAGTTCCACAACTTCTCGCTGAAAAACTACTACGGCGTTGACGAAGTCAGCTACGAAGACACGCTGGCGTCCTGCAAAGAGTGGGCTGAGCAAATCAAAGATATCGTGGTTGATGCGGTGGATATGGTTCACACCATCCGCGAGCAGGGCGGCGACATCATGTTCGAAGGCGCTCAGGGCACTCTGTTAGATATCGATCACGGTACTTACCCGTTCGTAACTTCTTCCAACACCACTGCTGGTGGTGTTGCTTGTGGTTCCGGTGTCGGTCCTCTGTATCTGGATCAGATCATGGGTATTACCAAGGCTTACACCACCCGTGTTGGTTCTGGTCCGTTCCCAACTGAATTGTTCGACGAAGTCGGTGAACACCTGGCGACTGTAGGCCACGAGAAAGGTACTACTACTGGTCGTTCCCGTCGTTGTGGTTGGTTCGATGCGGCACTGGTTAAGCACGCTATTCGTGTTAACTCAGTTAACGCTATCTGCCTGACCAAGCTGGATGTACTGGATGGTCTGGAAACCGTTAAGGTGTGTGTTGGTTACCAGGACGAAAACGGTAATCGCATGAACGTTCCGGCCAGCGCTGATCAGTTCGACAAAATCACCCCGGTATACGAAGAGCTGCCAGGTTGGAGCGAAAGCACTGTGGGTGCACAGAAGCTGGAAGATCTGCCGGAAAACGCCAAGGCTTATATCCGCTTTGTTGAAAAAGCGATTGAAGCGCCAATCGATATTATTTCTACCGGTCCAGACCGTGTACAGACTATCGTGCTGCGTCATAGCTTTGAGCTGTAACAACAAGGAACTACCTGCGTTGTCATAGCGGTGTTAAAAGTTAGCTGCAAAATGCTCATTTATTATTTATAAACTGCGCTTTTTCGCTAACTTTTGCCTTGCTCTGACTACCTCGCTGACGTTCCTTGAGAAAGCAAAAAACCGCCAGCAGGCGGTTTTTTTATGTCTGACTTTTAAAGAATTTATTATGTCTGATTCTCCATCCCGTACCGATTCCCGCACGGTCGAGACCAACCAGCAAGGTTTGCATGAACGGCTGGAAGAGGTAGTAAAGAAGCACCTGCAAGGGCCGTTTCGTAAGCCCTTTCATGATGCGACGGTAGACGCTTTTTATCGTGTAAAAGAAGCCTGGCAGGCCGATGGCCGACCACTGATTTTAGACTCCTGCTGTGGTGTCGGTGAAAGCACGGTGAATCTTGCCGAACGTCATCCGGATGCGTTTATTCTCGGACTGGATAAATCCGGTTGTCGGATTGAAAAACACGACAGCTATCGCCGCACAGCGGATAACTATTTATTGGCTCGCGTTGATTTAAATGACTTCTGGCGTTTAGCCGTTGCCGATGGTTGGCAGCCAACACATCACTATATTCTTTATCCCAATCCCTGGCCAAAGGCGACCCACTTTAAACGTCGTTGGCACGGTGCACCGGTGTTCCCGTATTTATTGATGTTGGGTGGCCAGCTGCAAATGCGCTCTAATTTTCCACTGTATTTACAGGAATTTCAGCGTGCGCTGGAGGTTGCCGGATTAGCTGGAGAATTTTCTTCGCTAACGTTTAATGGCGCTGATGGTGATGGCAAAGATCTTACGCCATTCGAGCGAAAATACCGTTTAAGTGGTCAGCCGTTGTATCACCTGGATGCCGATTTATCAGGTTTCGATTTGTCCTGGCGTGACCAGCTCATATTGCCTGAATAAACCGTCAGGCGCTGATGCTGTTACGGCCACGCTCTTTGGATTTATACAGTTGCGCATCTGCGCGTGAGAACATGCTGTCCTGAGTATCACCCGGTTGCAGTTCGGAAATACCAATACTTAGGGTCGGCGGGTTACCCGTTACCGGGTGTTCGATCGGGAATTGTTGTAGCTGCAGTTGCAGGCGTCGCGCCAGTTCAGCGGCTTCCTCGGCATTGGTTTCCGGACAAATAATACAGAATTCATCGCCACCCCAGCGGCCAATCACATCGGATGGTCGTGAGTTGGTCACCAGCAGATCGGCAATGACACGGATAATATTGTCGCCAGCCTGGTGGCCAAGGATGTCATTAATCGGTTTAAAGTGATCAATGTCTATCAGGATTAATGACATGTTGTGTTGATAGCGCAGGCTGCGTTCAATCTCATTACAGAAACGGCGATCGATACCCGAACGGTTACGGGTACCTGTCAGATGGTCTGTTTCTGAGCGTTGTTTTAATTCCAGTTCTTCTTTGCGTGAGCGGATAACGGCGATGGTATGTGCGTCCTTTTTATCCGGGAACGATGCTACTTCAATATCCAGCGGCAGGATCTCGCCATTTTTATGGGTGCCTTGAAAATGCTCACTGCCACAGCCGGAAAAAGACAACGGTTCAGTTTGTTCACCTCGGCCAACAATATCGTGATCCACCAGATCGCGTATCACTTTGCGTTTGATTTCATCTTCGCTGTAACCAAAAATTTCGCTGACCTTTGGGTTCACCCGAATGATTTTTCCGCTGCTGTCGACGACCAGTAAGCCGTCAGGAATGACTGAAAACAACGTCTCAAGATTGTTTCTGGCGGAGGTGGTGCGCACCACCAGATAACTGCTGTACAGCGTAAAAATAATCAGTGCCGGAATACCCAGCCAGGTCAGAATCTGTACCCGATTTTGAGCCGTATCCAGCAGATCATCAGTTTGCTGTTTGATCTTGTGATAGTTGTTCTCGAGACGCATGTTGAGGGTTGCCAGCGCCATCGCTGCGGAACTGTCATCAACGCGGACGCGCGCATCAAGCTCACTGATACTCAGTCTGGCGACCTGTGCGTGATTGATATCCTGCAGTTTCAGTTTGTAGTTTCCTATAACACTGGCCAGGCCATTCAGGGCGTGCATTTCTTCCTGATGAATCGGTAACTTCAGGTACTGGCGTAACAATTCCTGAGTATCGGCCATCGATTGTTGAGCCTGTACCAGATAGTTGGCATCTCGACGGATTACGTAG
The DNA here is from genome assembly GCF_965219715.1 of Bacterioplanoides sp. Taxonomy (GTDB): domain Bacteria; phylum Pseudomonadota; class Gammaproteobacteria; order Pseudomonadales; family Oceanobacteraceae; genus Bacterioplanoides. The sequence goes on along the minus strand of NZ_OZ244785.1, from coordinate 2,494,901 downwards.
TTTTTAAAGTGATGGATAAACCCGGTGTAGCCAAGCGAAGCACGGATCTGGCTGATCAGGTGAAATTTATGCTGGGTCTGGTCGCTGTAGTTATGCCATTCATTGTTGAGGTTTTCGATGGCACGTGTGGTCGACAGGCTGAGGTTAACCAGAATCAGAAAGGTAACAATAAAGAGGATAAATATGACCCGGACATGGGCATGGGATTTGTGTTGATGATTGATGGTCTGGAGAGCAGGCATCATGTTATCCGGATCGGTCCATGAGATTTTTGATTAATTAGTCATTATTTTAGACCAATCCTCATCTGAAGCTAATAATAAAATTTTCAATATCGATGATTTAGTGAATGCTTATGCTCGGCAAGCACTGGTATCTGTCATACCCCGCAATTTGTGTCGTGCCGGGAAATGATGATTTAATTGTCAGTTAAAGGTTACTGTCGCACTGGCAGATACCAGTTTGCCGACAGGCGGCAATTGAGTGCTTTTGCCGTTGTTATTGTGTACGGCACGGTTTCGCTGTACCCGCTTGCGAGTCTGCTGCTGAACCTGCAATAGATTATCGTAATAGGCGTGGTGCATAAGTTTCTCCTGAGCCTGAGTGAGCAATAACATCTCCATGATAGGCATCATCATAAAGGCGCTGGCTGAACAGAATCTGAATCACGGGATTGGCGTCCTGAATAAAGGATTCAGCGGAAGTTCAGATAAATGGGTTATCATGCACATACTTCAATATCGGGACTGGTGATGCTCAGAGCCTGTCAAACCCTGTTAATGTTCATTTGCTGTTGCAAGCGCAGTTTAACCATTGCGCTGATGCTGGCTGTTGCGCCAACGGCCGTGGCCGACAACAACACTGATGGCAAATGGGTTGAAGAGCCGGTTATTAAAACTGAGTGGCTGGAGCAGGTTGTTACACCGGTCAGCCGTTGGATGGAGCAACGTATCCAGGGCAGCCAGCATAGCGCCCCCGTTGTTCATGAAGCCCCCGAAGTTGCCACCTTACCTACCCATGTAATCTCTCCCACCGAAGCGGCGCGTCTGCTGACCTTATTATTCCCGGGCGAGGTTCTGCGAATTCAGTTACTGGATACTCAGCCTACGGCTTACAGCATTAAGTTGCTGTCGGAGCAGGGCTCTATTTCGAGTTTTTATATGGATGCTGCTGACGGAACGTTGCTTGAAGATCGTCCACCGTTAGCACCCGCGCAGCCGCAAACCGACAAGGAGACAAGCGATGAAAATTCTGATCGTTGAGGATGACCAGCTGCTGCGCCAGCAGCTGGTGCAACAGCTGGAACAGAATGGCTTTAACTGCCAGCAGGCCGCCGATGGTATGGAAGGATATTTTCACGCCAGCGAATACCCATTTGATATGGCTGTTATCGATCTGGGTCTGCCGAAAATTGATGGCATTGAATTAATTCGCCGCTTGCGTACCGACGGTTGTAAGTTTCCGATTCTGATTTTAACGGCACGAAATGGCTGGAAATCGCGGGTCGAAGGGCTGGATGCCGGTGCAGATGATTATATGGAAAAGCCGTTCCATATTGAGGAACTGGCGGCTCGCTGCCGGGCGTTGTTACGCCGTACCACAGGTAACAGTAATACCTTAGAGGCTGGCCCTCTGGAGCTGGATCTGACCACTCAGCAAGTTACTCTGAATAACGAGCTGATGGATCTGACGGCGTTCGAATACAAGATTCTCGAATACATGATGCGTCGCAGCGGTGAAGTGATATCTAAAACGGTATTAACCGATTATTTGTACGATCAGGATTTTGAGCGTGACAGTAATGTGATCGAAGTGCTGGTTGGCCGGTTACGGAAAAAACTCGCAGGTGATAATGGCTTTGCGCCGATTGTTACCTTGCGTGGTCGTGGTTATCAGTTCCAGAAACAAGGCTGAAGCACGATATGCTCAACTCATTAATCGGACGACTGATGGCGTTTTCGACGTTGACGTTGATCGTATTAATGACGGGCCTGGGGTTTTTATTGCAGCATTCGTTTTACAGTTCGCAGCTGAATGCCATGCAGGAACGATTAAAACTGCACAGCTATTCGATTTTATCGGTCGCGGATTATCACAGCAGTCAGCTGTATTTACCGGTATTTTTGCAGGAGCGCCGCTTTAATAAGCCGGAATCGGGATTGTACGCACAGGTGGTAAAGTCGGACGCTACTATGGTCTGGTCGTCATTATCGGCACGGCCATTATCACTGGCCAGCAACAGTTGGGCGGACCAGGGGCAATGGATTTATTCCACCGTTGCCCGGGCGGATGATCAGTATTTTATGGCCCGCTTTGGAGTCAGTTGGTCTGAATCGGGAAAAACCGGCCCGGTTTATAACATCGTGCTGCTGGAGAGTATGTCGGACCTGTATTTACAGGTTGAGCTTTATCAGCAAAAGCTGGCAATTCTGTTACTGAGTTTGTCGGGTTTTATTTTGTTAATGCAGTTTTTAATTCTGCGCTGGGGTCTGAAGCCATTACGTCAGGTAAGCACCGATCTGGAAGAGATTCAGCAAGGGCAAAAATCGGAATTGGCCGGAGATTATCCGCGAGAGTTAAAACCGCTGACATCAAATCTGAATCGTTTGATTCATACCGAGCAAGGGCAGCGTGAGCGTTACCGCAACACACTGGCGGATTTATCTCACAGTTTAAAAACTCCGCTGACGGTGATGTCCGGGATTATCAGTGAACAACAGCAGCGTGAGAAAACAGCCGAGTTAAATGAGCTCAGTTATCAGATTGATAAAATGAATTCGACCATCGGTTATCAGCTGCAACGCGCGGTACAGGGGTCTTCTGGTTTAAGTATTCAGAAAATAGACGTGTTGCCGTTATTACAATCGGTTTGCTCGGCGATGGACAAAGTGTATGCCCACAAAGGTATGGCTATTCATCTCGATGTGGCGCAACAAGCCATCTTCAGTGGTGACGAAAACGACTTGCTGGAGGTGTTAGGTAATCTGATTGATAACGCCTGCAAATACGGTCATCAAACGGTTGAAGTTGCGGTGAGCAGTGAGGCGCAACAACTGATTATTGCAGTATCCGACGATGGTCGGGGGATACCGGAAGAACAGCGGAATCTGGTATTGCAGCGTGGTCGCCGATTAGATACTGTGGAAGCCGGCCAGGGCCTGGGACTGGCATTAGTTAAGGAAATTCTTGATAGCTATCAGGCTGGACTTATTATCGAACAATCATCCTTAGGAGGGGCCTGCTTCAGAATAACGTTCCCACAATAGTGATCTGGGCAGGTAAGGATATATGACAAAAAACAATATAAAAATGCTGAGTGCGCTGTTGATGTTGTGTTTTCTCACAGCGTGTTCCAGTGTCACGATGCGGCCATACGGTGGCGAAAAAATTACCACTAAACCCACTTATCAGAGCAGTAAAGATTACTACTGGTGGGGGCTGCGCAATAAATACCAGATCAATACAACTGAGATTTGTCAGGGCCGCCGGGTTATGCAAATGCAGTCGGTCAGCACTTTATCTGACTGGATTTTTCAAACCCTGACTATCGGGATTTATTTCCCTCGTACTGCCAAAGTCTGGTGTGAGGAAAGACCGTGATGCTAGTAAATAAAAAAACACTGAAGGCGGGTTTAGCCGTTGTAGTTGTATCTGTTTCGGTGCTCTCGGGCTGTGCCAGTATGACTTTCACTCAGGATGTTCCGGATCGGCCGCTGAAACGAGAAAAAGTACAACATTGGCATCACACCATTATCAATGGCATGGTTGAGGTCAGCGAGCCTGCTAACCTTTACCGGGATTGTCGTGGCAAGCCATGGAAGTCTGCTGAAGTGGAGTTCCGCTTAAAAAATGGTCTGGTTGGTGGTGTGGCTAATGCAGCCATTGATTCGGTTATTTTTTCCTCGGCATTTTTGGCTTTCTACTCTCCGTGGAATGTCGAAATTCAGTGTACGAAATAAATTAAATTCCGTGCCTCTCCCTTCCTTTTTCAACTAAAAAATCAATTAAGGCTCTGACTCTCAGGGCCTTTTGACTGTTCTGCACAAAATACACATACAGGCCGGAATACGGCTGCCAGTGTTTTTCTAATACCGGTTTTACAATGCCATCATCCAGCTGTTGCTGAATCATGGGAGTAATAATCCGGCCAATACCAATGCCTTTTTCGGCCGCATCGACCATGGCGTCGGTATCGTTAACGATCAGGCCTATCGGCATTTGTACGGTAATGGTCTGGCCATTTTCCTGCAGCATTAAGGGAGCCAATTGATTAGAGGCAATAAAGCGATATTGCACCAGTTTATGGGCTTGTAAATCGGCCGGTGATCTTGGTGTGCCGTATTGCTCAAGGTAGGCATCCGAAGCAAATAACGCTTCGTGCATCGGTACCGTCAACTGACGTGCCACCATGCCCGGCTCTACCCGATTGCCAAAACGGATACCCGCATCATGACCTTCTTCAAGAATATTCACCGCTTTATCTGAAATAGAAATCTCCAGCTGAATATCGGGATAACGCTGGCAGAACTCGGCATAGACGGGTTTCAGAAAAAACTGAAACACAAACCTCGGCAGGGTAATACTGACCCGGCCCGACGGTTGTTCGTTCATATCACGGATACTTTCAACGGCGTAATCCAACGTATTAATCGCGCCGCTGGTGCGCTGATGCAATAGCTGCCCAGCTTCGGTTAATTCTATCCGGCGTGTGGAGCGGGTAAACAGCGGTAGGCCAACCTCGGCTTCCAGTAGCTTCAGTGCCTGGCTGACCGATGGCGGTGCCATCTCCAGTTTGCGTGCGGCCCCACGAATACTGCCCTCGCGCACAATACTCTGAAAGATGGTGAGTTGATTAAAGGTGGCGCCTTTCATAACCGATTCCTGCCATTCAGGCTGTAACTGATTGATCTGAATTGAATTTACCATTGTTAGGTATTGGCTAACAATCCAGTAGGGTTTGATGGTCTAAAACTTACTCATGCTCAGGCATAGACTGCAGTTATCAAATCAAAACGCAGAGACATGCAGAGGTTGTTATGAGTAAGGTTGGTTCTAAGGTATTGGTAATTTCAGGTCATCCAAATCTGGAGCAATCCCATACCAACACGGTGATTCTTGAGCAACTCAGCTCTGGCCTTGAGCAAGTTGAGATCCGTCGCCTGGACGCCTTGTATCCGGACTACAACATTAATATCGAAGCTGAGCAGCAAGCGCTGATCGAAGCTCAGGTGGTGGTGCTGCAGTTCCCGTTCTACTGGTACTCAATGCCAGCACTGATGAAAAAGTGGATGGATGATGTCTTCGCTTTCAACTTTGCTTTTGGTGCTGAAGGCGACAAGTTAAAAGGCAAGGATCTGTTCCTGTCATTTACTGTAGGTGGTCCACAAGAGTCTTACGATCCGCTGGGCTACAACCACTTCAATATTGAGCAGTTTATTCGTCCACTGCAGCAAACCGCTTACCTGGCCGGTATGAATTACCGTAAGCCGGTTTACACCCACGGCATGGTGTATATCCCGGGTGTGTATAACAAGCTGGAGGATGTGCAGGCACGTGCGGTTGACCATGCAAACCGCCTGATCAGCGAGATCAAAACCATTCAGGATTCGGCGGAAGAAAAAATCCGCCAGTTTGTTGCGGACTGGTTCGAACAGTTTGACCAACTACCGGAGGGTGACGAGTTCTTCACCCAGCGTTTAGCGCCGGATGTGAACTGGAATATGCCGGAAGGAAAATTCAAAGGCCATCAGGGCTTCAGCGCCTGGTATGAAATAGCCCGCCGCACCTTTAAACCGGGTTGTGATCATCAGGTTGAGCAAATCGAAGTGTCACAAACCGAAGACGGTTATCAGACCGAATTACGCATTCGCTTATTGGCGGAGACATTCCCTGAGTCGCCATTTAACGGTGAAGCCATCAACTTGCTGGTGAACGAAACCTGGCAGGTAACGCTGGACGAACACGGTGCCGTGACGATTCACGATTATCAGGTTCAACCGGTTTAATTTTTCCCAATAAAAATACTCAAAAAACTCAGGAGCAAAGTATGAAAACGTTAACTCTGAAAACCTCTGTTGGTGAATTAGCTGCCAATCTGTATCTGCCTGGTGGTGAACAAAAAGAGGGTGAACAAAATAATCTGCCTTTGGCGATTATTACCGGTGCCTGGACCACGGTAAAAGAACAGATGCCAACGACTTATGCACAAGCATTATCTGAACGTGGCTTTGCTGCTTTGGTATTCGATTTTCGCGGCTGGGGACAGTCGGCTGATGGCGTGAAATTCCTGGAAGATCCGGCGCGTAAAACCGACGACATTCGTGCCGTTATTGATGCGGTCTCAGCGTTAGAGGAAATTGATGCCTCACGTATTTACGGCATGGGTGTATGTGCTTCCGCGGGTTATATGCTGGATGCGGTTAACCAGAATGACAAAGTAAAAGCGGCCGCAGTCGTTGCTCCATGGTTACATGACCGCGAATTGGCTAATGCCATTTATGGCGGTGAAGACAGTGTTAACGGTCTGATTAAAGCGGGTGAAGAAGCCGCAGCAGCCGATGAGGCCGTTTTGATTGAAGCTGCCAGTACCACTAACGAAAACTCGCTGATGTTCCAGGCGCCTTATTACACTGAAGCTGGTCGTGGTCTGATTCCGGAGTACGACAACCAGTTTAACGTCGCCTCCTGGAAGCCATGGCTGACTTACAACGCGCACACCCACGCCGCAGAGCAGGATAAGCCCGTGTTAATGGTTGCTTCTGAAGCGATGGCATTGCCAGCAGGAGCCAAACAATATCTGCAGGCGGCTGGTGAAAACGTAACAGCCGAATGGCTGGCGGACGTTACTCAATTCGATTTTTATGACGTGGCGGAGCACGTGAGCAAAGCTGCCGACCTGGTTGCTCAACACTTTAACGCCAATTAAATCCCATAGCCGATGATTGAAGCGCTTTTGCTTCAATCATCTCAGCGGAAGCAATCATCGTAAGAGAATTCGTCATGAAAAAATTATTAGTCGCATTAACCATGGGAGTGTTAGCCATGACCACTCAGGCAGAAACACCGGATTTCAACCAGCAACAAATTAAGCTGCAATTACAGAGTATGGGCACACTGGCTGACCAGAACGCGTTCGAATATCTGGGCCGTATTTTCAGCGATGAAGTGCTGGTGGATTACACCTCCGCATTTGGTGGTGAACCAGCCACGGTACCTCGCGTTGAGCTGATGAAATCCTGGGCTGGCCTGTTACCCGGTTTTGATCTAACCCGCCACGATTTGAGCAATATGCAGGTGATGGTGAAAGGTAATAGCGCCACGGCGACTGCAGACATTACCGCAAACCATTATTTAATCGATCCGAAAACCGGCGAACAGGGCTTCTGGCAAATCAGTGGCAGTTATCACTACCAGCTGGAAAAGGGTGAGAACGGCTGGACCATTAAATCACTGACCTTGGTTGCCGGCCCGGAAAAGGGCAGTCGTGATGTGTTAGCGAAAGCGGGTGAATTAGCGAAAGCTCGTCTGACTGACAAAGAAAGTCAGAAAATTTCACTGAAATAAACGGAGAAGAATCATGAACAACGCATTTAAAGTTATCGCATCAGCCTCTGTATTTCTGTTATTGGCAGCATGTTCAACCACACAGAGTATGAATCAATCAGCTGCAAACGATGCGGTTGAAATTAATCAGGCTGAGTTGTGGCCTAAGCCTGCAAACCCGGTGGCTGCCGGCTCTGAAAACAGCGCCGCATTAAAAGTGGTTCAGGGCTTCTTTGGCGCTTATGGTAAAGGCGATATGGAAGGGTTGAAGTCGTTCGTTGCAGAGGACGTTGAGTGGCATATCCCTGGCCAGCACAAGCTGGCGGGCACTAAGCGCGGTATTAAAGAATTTACCGATTTCTTTGCTCAATTAGGGGCTGCGGGTTTTAACGCCGAAGTAATGATTCTGGCGGCTAACGATACTTATGTCATTGATGCGCATCGTGGCTGGAGCACCAAAGGCGATGACAATATCGATATTAACTGGGTGTTGCTGTATCAGATCGAAGACGGAAAGATTAAACGGGTACAGAACTTCTCTGGCGATTTATATAAATCGGATAAATTCTTCGATACCTTTTTTCAGTAAATCTTTCTCATAAGTCCTTCCAGGAAGCCTTTCCTGTGAGTTTTTGAATGGATACCTGAAGGCTGGTTTAGCTGCTGTTAACAGTCGCTGAACCAGTCTTTTACCTGTTGCATCAAGTGAACACTACGCGCGGGTAATTGCCGTTGTTTTTTACTGATTATATGGCGTGGTTGGTTAACAGTTCTCTTCGCCTGATAAATCTGCAGTTTGTTTTTCTCGGGGAAGGCATCCACGGCTGAACGGGGTAATACGGTAAATCCCATCATTTGAGAAACCGGTAATAAAATCTGGCTGAGCTGATTGATATAACCACGCTTGGGCAAAGAGTCGGGGGAGATGGACTGTAAATCCGCTTCGCCACAACCGGAAAAATACAGGGATAAATAGTGATAAGCGTCGGGGTGATCAATCAGCCCCAGTTGTTGCAACGTCGTAAGGTTTAATGGCTGTTTTTCGTTGTTAGCCGGCAGCAATAAACACAGCTCTTCAGCTGCCAGTGCATCGGCCTGGTAACGATGATCGCTGTTGAAATGGGTGACGATGCCAAAGTCGATGCTGGCATCAAGAATACCATTGAGGATGCTGTGGTTAGGCGCGACCTCAAGATGAATATTCAGTTGTGGGTGTTGCTGCTGAATCGTCAGCAATTGTGGGTACAGAGTTAGTGCCTGGCTGCCGGAGCAGGCACAGACAATATCGCCACGATACGGATCATCTGCCTGCAGGCTGCTCAGCAGTTGTTGTTCCTGTTGCTGCAGCTGCAGCGCGTAACGATAAACCGCCTCGCCCTGATGGGTCAGCTCCAGTGAGCGATCACGGCGGTCAAGCAGCTGACAATCACAGGCTTGCTCAAGCTTGCGGATATGCTGACTGACGCCAGGCTGGGTCATAAACAGCTGTTTGGCGGTCTCGGTAAAGTTGCGGGTTTCGACTACTGAACGAAAGGTGCTTAACCACAGTGGATTCAGGCTGCTGTGCTGCATTGGGCTTCTCCCGGTGGGCGGCATGAGAGAAGTATGAGGCATAACAAAACGTTATCAAGTTGAGAATAAATGATAATTTCCTGTTTGATCCTGGTCGGCCTATCTTGGAGTCATCAACAGACATGATGGTGAGGTGCCCAATGACTCAACAAACTGCCCCAACGTATCCACGCTCCTTCTCCCATATCGGTATTTCGGTACCGGATCTGGAAGCCGCGGTGAAGTTCTACACTGAAGTTCTGGGTTGGTATCTGATTATGGAGCCAACAGAAATTACCGAAGATGATTCTGCCATTGGCGAAATGTGCACCGACGTATTTGGCGCTGGCTGGAAACGTTTCCGTATTGCGCATTTATCCACGGGGGATCGTATTGGTGTTGAATTATTCCAGTTCGATAATCAGGAAAACCCTGAAGACAACTTTGAATATTGGAAAACCGGTATTTTCCATTTCTGTGTACAGGATCCGGATGTCGAAGGCCTGGCCGAAAAAATTGTCGCCGCTGGTGGTAAAAAACGCATGAAAGCACCTCGCTATTATTATCCGGGTGAGAAGCCGTATCGTATGATTTATATGGAAGATCCGTTTGGCAATATTCTCGAAATCTACAGCCATAGCTACGAGCTGCACTACGCCGCCGGTGCTTACAACTGATTCGTTATTTTGGCTTTGATTATAAATTTGGTTTGATTTGGTTTTAATTGGATAGAGGAAACCGTTATGAAATATTTAATGATATTAGCCTTGTTATTAAGTCAGCTCACTCAAGCAGACAATAACCCTCAACAAGAATTACCGGAATTACATCAGGCAGTGATCTCCGGCAACCTGAATCAGGTAAAGAAACTGGTGGAGCAGGGAGCGGATATTAATCAGTTGGATCGGCTGATGGGGAACAGCCCTCTGCATATTGCCGCGCAGACCGACCATGCCGATATCGTTCAATATTTATTGGATAACGGTGCCTTTATTAATTTGCGCACACCGCGTTCCGGTATGACACCATTACATGTGGCTGCCTGGTATTCCAAGGCCGACAATATCAAGGTGTTATTTAATGACCCTGAACTGAATATCGAATTAACCACTCCGGCGGGTGCCAAGGCCGAACATATGGTGGGCGGCTGGGATCGTAACATTGAGCCTCATGAGAAAAAGCTCTATGACTCTCTGGCGGCGTTATTCCAGCAAAAACGTCAGCAGCAACAAGCCGTATTAGCTGAGCAGAAAATCCTGAATACCATTGATGATCAGTCTCTGACGGAAGCGCAAAAAGTAATCCGCATTCGTCAATTACTGAAAGCTGGCCAGGATGTGAATCAACGTCGCCCTGTGTATTCCAACCGGAACGACTGGCACACCCCGTTAGTGGTGGCAGCACGTGATGGTTATCCACAAGTGGTGAAACTGTTGTTGGATAACGGCGCTGACCAGACCATTCCGGGTTATCCGATGAATGCCATCGCCTTTCATAAAGCCGCTTATATGGGCCATCCGGAAATTGTGAAAATGTTGGTGGCGGATAAAAACGCCAGTAAGGTGATTAATGCCCGTGGCCCAAATAACGGTTATACACCGCTGCATGATGCGATCTGGCATGGCAGTGTGGAGGCCGCGCAGGTGTTTATTGATGCCGGTGCTGCAACGGACCAGGAAAACTTTGAGCAGGAAACTCCAAAGCAGCTGGCACAGCGCTATGGTTATCAGAAGATTGTGAAGGCGCTGCCCTGAGCGCCGAAACAGCACAGTCGCCGGGAAAACTGACCTAACGAGCCAATGTGTATATGACTGGCCCATAAATTTGACTATTATTACTGGGTCACTAGTCTTTCTAGTCCCTTCTACCCGGCGCCTGGCAACGTTTCATGCTACATCTTTGGTTTTCATTAGCCGTCATTCTTTTTCTGGGATGTTCTTCATCCCAGGCCATGACGTTGAGCGAAAACAGACACGCTGACCCGGTTGCACTGGAGCTGACTTACTTTTCTACGTTCAGTGAACGTGCGGCCATCGAAGAAGCGCTCGATTATGTGCTTCCCTGGCAGGTGCCGGATAAAACCCCGCCGAACTTTGGCTTCAGCAGAAAATCGTTCTGGTTGAAGGCATCCATTAATAACGACTTCAGTGTTTCGCAGAGACGACTACTGACGGTTGATTACCCGCTGCTTGATCATCTGGAAGTCTTTTTAATACAAGACCGAAACATCATTAAACATGCGGTGATGGGTGACCGTATGCCGTTCCATGTTCGGGAAGTGAATAACCGCCGTTTTGTTGTACCGGTGGATATTCCGGCGGATGGTGAAGTGCAGGTTTATTTCTTTCTCAGAACCAGCAGTGCTGCGTTACTCCCGGCATTTTTATGGCAGGAACAGGATTTTTACCAGCATGAAGTAGAACTGTCTCTCGGCTTCGGACTGTATTTTGGCTTCATTATTGTGATGATTGCCTACAACCTGTTTCTGTATTTTTCCATTCGTGATGTCAGCTACCTTTATTACATTCTGTACGTTGGAGCATTCTGTGTTTTCCAGGCGTCACTCACGGGCCTGTCTTATCAGTTTCTTTGGCCTGATAGCCCAAACTGGAATGACCTGAGCATCCCCTTTACGGTGCTGCTGACGAATGCCACCGCGTTATTGTTTGCGATCCGTTTTCTCGATCTAAAACAAAATACACCACTGTTGTATCGCTTTGTATTAGTCGATCTGGTGCTCTGCAGCGCGTTATTATTCGCATGCTTCTGGGTCAGTTACGCCTCCATTATTGCTATTGCTGCAAGCTTTACCATTGTGAACAGTCTGGCGATGTTTGCTGGCAGCGCTTATTTACTTAAGCGTGGAGTACGCCATGCGCGCTTCTTCTTACTGGGGTGGACGGCATTCCTGCTGGGTTGCCTGGTGCTGTCTTTAATGGTGCTGGGCATTCTGCCGATTAACTTTATTACTGAACACGGCGCCAAAATCGGTTCTGCGATGGAAGTGGTGTTATTGTCTTTCGCTCTGGCCGATCGGATTAACTCTGAACGGAAAGCTAAGTTTGCTGCCGAAAAACAAACCTACCTGGAAAAAGAAAAAACCGCTTCGGCACAGGCAGCAACCAAAGCCAAAGATGAATTTCTGTCGACCATGAGCCATGAGATCCGCACACCTATGAACGGTGTGATTGGCATGTTGCAGTTGTTGCGCGATACCAACCTGGATCATAAACAAAAAGAATTATTACAGGTTATGGATGGTTCAGCACAAACGCTGGTGGCCATTATCAATGACGTTCTCGACTTTTCAAAAATACAGTCCGGCAAGATGCCAATTGAGCATATTCCGTTTGATCTGCAGCGCTTATTAAACGGCGTGGCCGAGCTGTATCAGATGACTCTGAAGCTGAAAGAAGATATCCGTTTCGAGCTTGTTGTCGATGCCAATGTACCGCTCTGGGTAGCCGGAGATCCAACCCGGTTACGACAAATTCTTACCAACTTTATTAATAATGCGGTGAAATTTACCGAGCGTGGAAAAATTATTCTGCACGTGAGCCAGCAACGGAATCAGACCGTGTTTCGGGTTACGGACACCGGGGTTGGACTCAGTGAGCAAGAGCAGCAGGGGTTGTTTCAGCAGTTCAGCCAATCCGGTGCCGAGGTTAGCCGAAAATACGGTGGTACAGGCCTGGGGCTGAGTATTTGTAAAATGCTCAGTGAGCTGATGAATGGTGATGTAGGTGTTTCCAGTCGAACTGGCCAGGGTTCAACCTTCTGGTGTTCCTTGCCGCTGGAAGCGACGGTGCCTGAAACAAGGTTAAAACCTGAGACTGAGCATTGCTCCGGAGAAGTGGGTCAGTTATCGGTGCTGGTGGCTGAAGATAATTCGGTGAACCGTCTGGTGGCAGAAAAAATGCTGGCGAAACTTGGTGTTAAACCGGACTTCGCTGAAAACGGTCAGCAGGCTGTCGAGAATCACCAGGGCAAACAATACGACCTGATTTTAATGGATTGTCAGATGCCAGTGCTGGATGGCTACCAGGCGTGTGAGAAGATTCGCGAATGGGAAAGTAAGCATCAGCTTGATCCGGTTGTGATTGTTGCTTTGACTGCCAATGCCAGCAAAGAAGATAAAAAGCTGGCACTGCAATCCGGCATGAATCTCCATTTGTCCAAACCACTGCTATTGGAATCGCTGGAAGAAACCTTGATTCAGGCTTTGGATAGCCGTCGCTAAAATCACTTTTTTATTCAGGACTTTTCGTCGTACGCCTGACGAGCCTGTTTAATATCTTCGTGATGCTGATCAGCCCAGGACACCAGCTGGTACAGAGGCTTAACAATATCGCGGCCCATGTCGGTTAATTCATACTCTACCCGTGCCGGTACTTCCGGATACACGGTTCTCAGCACATAACCTTCGCGTTCCAGATCTCTCAGGGTTTGCGTCAGCATTCGCTGGGAGATCCCCACAATGCGCGACTTTAGTGAGTTAAAGCGGTCTGGCCCGTCCACCAGAGCAAACAGAATCAACAACGACCATTTATCGCCGATCTGCGCAATCACGTTGCGGATCGGGCAGTCCTCATTATTGTGAAACATACGTCGTTCGCTTGGGGCGGCTGCAGTCATCACTGTTACTCCATTCTTTCGTTTGTCTGGGCAGGTTACCAAAAGGTGCCTAGCGCAGTTTTCGGTGCCTAATTGTGCTTAATCATACCCAAGGTTATTATTAATTACCATGGTATGCATAAGTAACCTACTTAAGACAAATAGTAAAAAACAGCTCGAAAACAACAAACTTTCAGGAGTTTATTATGTGGAAATTAATTACCTCGTTCATGTTGGTTGTAGCGGCCGCCTCGGCTCAGGCAAAGGACACCATTCAGATTGATCTGGCAGCGCTGCAGAAGGCCAGCTGGAGCGAGCAGGAACAGCAGAACGCCGAAGTGATTACTGACTTTGTGCAGAATCTGATGAACAACCACAACTTCGATTATGTGTTAGAGCGCTACAACGACAGTGCCTACACTCAGCACAATCGCAACCTGCCGGATAAAGTCACCGGGCTAGTAGGCTTTCTGCAGGAGTTTGTTGAGGACTACCCTGAATACAGCTACGACGTAAAACACATTTATGTGGATGGCGATTATGTGATTTTCCATTCCCACGCGACGTTAAATAAAGACGATCGTGGTAACGATCAAAAGGGCATGAATATTATTGATACCTGGCGCTTAGAAAATGGCCGTATCGTTGAGCACTGGGATTCGATTCAGGCGCTGGATGGTTTTATGCGTTTTTATTCGCTGATCAGTGGCGGCAACATTCATAATGATAATGGAGTGTTCTAGGTCGGAAAAATTAAAAACCGCTTCAAATTGAAGCGGTTTTTAATTCTGTTAACGGCTATTTCGCCGCTACCACAATGTCGCCACTGGTGCTGTTATCGACCAGATCGACAAAGTACTGGGCAACGTCAGCGGCAGGCATACCTGGTTCAGAACCCATCCCCATGGCTTCCATGGTTTCTTTAATCCAGCCGGGAGAAACGGCATTAATACGGATATTTTCCAGCTCCAGTGCTGAGGCCTTGATGGCACCTTCAACGGCGATATTCACCGTAGTTACCATGGAGCTGCCCGGAAATGGGTACTGAGCCAGTACTCCCGTGGTTAAAACAATAGCACCGCCGTTTTTAACAAACTTATTGCCATAACGAACGGTATTAATCTGACCCATCATCTTGTTGTTGATGGCAAACTGCCAGTCGCTGTCAGCGGTTTCAGCCAGTGGTTTCAGATGCGCGACACCGGCGGTGCAGATGATGGCATCCACTTCCCCCACTTTGTTAAACAACGCTTGCAGCGATTCAACATTGGAAATATCCACCGGATTTTCTGCGTGGTTAAAGGATGCTGAAATGACTTCGGCTTCGCCCTGATATTTTTCTGCGATGGCTTTACCCAGCAGACCGGTTGCACCGATTAATAGAATCTTTTTCATAAGAATTCGCCTCTTGAACTGATGAAGCTCGCTGGCGATACAGGCCATACCGAGCGCTTAAGTAACAATATAGAGGGGACTTTGCTATCGTTGAAATGGATAGTTTCGATTCGGTATATTGATCTAATGAATATAAATACCCTCGATCTGAATTTGCTAAAGGTGTTTGATGCGCTCTATCTGGAGCGCAACGTCAGCCGTGCCGGTGAGCGTATTGGTATTGCCCAGTCGTCCATGAGTAATGCGCTGAATCGGTTGCGTGATCAGTTTGATGATCCGCTGTTTCAGCGTACCCCCAAGGGCATGGAGCCAACCGCACGCGCAGAGGAACTGGCGCCGCAGGTACAACTGGTATTAATGAACGTCAGTCAGATGTTGGCACCGCAGCAATTTGACCCGGCTCAGGCGGATGAGCGCATTAGTATCGCAGCGCCGGATTTGGTGGTGATGACACTGGCGCCTGAGTTAATGCAACAACTGGCACGTCAGGCGCCGGGTATTCAGCTCAATTTTGTTCCGGTGGAAAAACAGCAGGTATTTAACCGGTTGGATGATGGCAGCCTGAAGCTGGCGATTGGTACGTTCGCTAATGTTCCGGCCCACCTGAGAAGAAAATCATTCTCGCAGGAACAGTTTGTTTGTATTGCCCGCAATCATCATAAAGACATCAAACAACGCCTGACGCTGAATTTATATTGCCGTTTGCCGCATATATTAATGACGTTAAATGCTGATCAGGTCGGGGTGATTGATGCTGAGTTGAAGAAGCTCGGCAAGCAGCGTCATATTGCCATGACTTGTGCCCAGTTTTCTCCGATTGCTGAAATTGTCGCCAACAGCAACCTGATCGCTACGGTACCCAATTCATTAGCCAGCGTTGCTGAGCGCGCTGGTTGTTGCGTTTACCCATTGCCGTTTGAGGTGGAGCGCTGGGAAATGGAGTTGATCAGCAGTCAGAAGTTTTACAGTGATCCGCTGGGGAAGTTTATTGCGGATCTTATTTTGCAATGCCAGAAAAACGCCTGATTGTTCAGGCGTTATTAAAATCAGCTGTTTTATTCAGCTGATTTTATGGCAAAGCCAGAGTGTTTTTTATGACAGTGTCGGGCTGATTTTACGGCAGCGTCGGGTAGTCGGTGTAACCCACCGAGCCGGGCGTATAAAAGGTATCCGGATCTGCCTGATTTAATTCTGCGTTTTGCTGAAAACGTTCAACCAAATCCGGGTTGGCGATAAAAGGAACACCAAAAGCAACAGCGTCAGCTTGTTGATTGGCAATCGTGGCGTCGGCCTCTTCACGGCTATAACCCATATTGGTGATTAAATTACCGTTATAATCTGCCCGCGCCGGAGTAACCACATCGCCGGTTTGTACACCAAAGAAGTCGGCACGCATCAGATGCCAGTAAGCCAGATTAAAGCGATTAAATTGTTTCGCCAGGTACTCCGTCATACCAACCGGATCACTGTCTTTCATGCTGTTAAAACTGTTTAACGGTGAGGTACGAACACCCACGCGGCCGTTGCCCCAAACATCCACCGCGGCTTCAATCACCTCCAGTAATAATCGTGCGCGATTTTCCAGTGGGCCACCATAGTTTCCGCTACGTTGGTTGCTGCCGTCGCGCAGAAAACTATCCAGTAAATAACCATTGGCACCATGCACTTCAATACCATCAAAGCCTGCTTCTTTGGCGTTTTCTGCCGCTTTGCGGAAGCCTGCAACAATGGCCGGAATTTCGTCGTCGCGCAGTGCACGTGGCACGGTATAGGGTTTTTTACCTTCAGGTGTGTGCACTTCGTCGTCAATGGCAATTGCGCTTGGCGCTACAGGTTCAATGCCGTTATTCAGGTCTGGATGACAGGCGCGACCACCGTGCCAGATTTGCAGCACAATGCGACCGCCTTTGGCATGCACCGCATCGGTCACTTTTTTCCAGCCTGCGATTTGTTCGGCGGAATGAATACCTGGCTCGTTAATAAACGCCGAACCGTTTTCCATCGCCATGGTGGCTTCTGCAATTAATAAACCGGCACTGGCACGCTGGGCATAATATTCAGCGATAAGCTCACCTGCGACGTGGCCTTCTTCGGCACGGCTGCGGGTGAGTGGCGCCATAATAATGCGGTTCGGCAGTTCGATATCACCCAGAGTAATTGGAGTGAATAACGACTGAGAAGAGGTTTGAGTGTTGGACATGGGTTGTTCCTGAAACTGATCTCGTTGTGTTTTTATTAATGTAGGAACGAGCAGGAGCAACAACAAGAGTGGGCAGTTGCAACTATCTATCACGCTCAGCGCAACAATATTCGGTTTACTGACGGAACTTCATTTTTTACTGCAGAGGGGTTCTGCGCCTGAGAAAAAAGCTCCCCCGTGTGAGAGAGTCACGGGAGAGCAAAGGAGGGAATCGTCAGAATTGGAAACCGGCACTGATGTACACTTCGTCTTTACCTTTTTCCTGATCAAAACCGTGGGCATAACCCAGGCGTAGCGGAATTGGCATGGCATACATCACAACCAGTTCCGTGCTGAATTCGACGCCGGCAGAGGTCAGGTATTTCGCCTCATTACCTTCGCGCCAGGCAGCACCGTGGTCAACAAAAACGTTAGCGCCCATATTGCCCAGACCAAGCGGGAAAATATCCCAGTTGCGTTCAATTGCGCCTAATGTGGTGCGCCATTCCAGAGTATTAACATTTACCCGGGTACCGGTTTGTACGTTGTCGCTGTAACCTCTTAAAGCCCAGCGATCACGACCGAATAAGGTGTCGCTGGCCTGCAGAATATTACCGCCGAGACCAAATAATTTGGGTTTGTCGAAGCCATAAGCGTTCGAGGTATTAAACGCCAGAACCTGAGTGCCGGGCAGGTCGATATAACTGTTCCAGTTAACGTTAATCACTTCGCCATGGTAATCACTGTCGATCACATCATTCGTTTCCCAAACTAATGATGCACGCTGGCCCCAGCTGATACCGGGTGCATTCAGAAATCCTTCGGCATTGGAGAAATCGAGGCGAGCACCAAACAAACCTTCTTTTCTGGCTTCGTGATATTGCACGTATTTTTTATCGCTGCTTTTTCCTTTAACGTCTTTTTCGGTTTCGCTGTGTACCCCGAAACTGAATTGAAGTTTATTTTCGAAGGCATTAAACAGATTAATACGGGCGACTTCGACGCTGTCCGATTCACGAATCTGCAGGCGCTGCTGGTTACCGATATTACGCTCGGTATACGTGTGTTCACGCTCCAGAGTGAATTGCCATTTGTTGTCGTAAAAATACTGCAAGACACCACTGCTGACGCCGTTCTGAGTATCGTGGGCCAGCGTGGCGATATAGCTGTGGCGCAGCAGTGCGTCTTTACCGTCGACCGATGCACCAATCAGAGTGGCGTTATCATCACTGCCAAAAATCGGCATCCAGCGGGTAGGAGCCAGAGTAGCAAACGGGCTGTAGTCCCGAATTTCGCTGTGGCTGACCTGAGTACTGTAAGGGTCCGGATAATTGTATTGTCCTTCGGTTGCACTCAGAGCAAATTCGTCAACGACACGCAGGTTTTCAAGCTCGCTGTGTTCATAACCATTGGCGTTGTAGTTCTGTAAGAATACTTTGCCGCCAACCAGTTGTGGTGCCAGTGCGCCACCCATCAGATTTGTTAATTGCTTCACCTGTTTGCTGGTTAAATCCAGGGTGTAAAGGTTGTAGGTTTCACCATAGTCCGCCGCATAAATCAGGGTGTTGTTATCGACGAACTGCGGCCCGGTTTCGATTGCTTTGCTGTTGGTAATCTGCTGCCAGCTGGCGGATTTAATATCGAATATTTCGATATTCCAGCCCTGATTTTTACGCTTAACGGTTGCCACAATACGCTGGCCATCAGCGGATAAAGAATATTCCCCCAGTACATCATCAAGTGAACCGCGCCATAAGGTACGTAGTGGTTTGCCATCGGCTGTTAATAAATCCAGCTGGCTGATGCCGTCTTGTAAACGTTTGGCCAATAATCGTTTGGGCTGATTGGATTCTGCCGGCACCCAGCGAGCATCACGATAACGCTGATCTTGGGTAATGCGTTGTTCTTCACCATCGACCAGCTGATAAATATCGGCCCAGGCGCGGCCATCAGCACGGTGACTTAAGCGGGTATAAATCAGTTTACCGTCAGGACTGACGTCGATGTTTGTGGCGTCCTGAATTTCAGCCAGAGTCTGGCGCTCACCCAGTTCATTCACTCTCACAATACGCTGACGGTCTTCGCCATTACGATACAGGTAATAATAGTTTTTACCGTCACTGGCGCTGGCATCCAGTGAATAACCTTCATTGCTGATGGACGCTAAACGAGTGAGTGGTAATAATTTAATTTCATCAATTTGTGGCTGGAACTTTTTAACCAGCCAGCTACGGAAATCAGCCCATAAATGTTCATAGTTTTTGCCAAAGACTTTACGTGCATCCGGGTTCAGGAAGAAAAAGTTAAACGGCACCAGATTACGTGAATATAAAGCCAGATATTCACGCAGTTTTTCTTCACCATAAGTATCCGTCAGAAACTGATAATAATAAGCGCCATACAGGTAGTGTTTGCCCATTGGCCAGTCACGCAGAGTGATAGCCACTTGGTCGAGGCCATCAATACCGTTCAGTACTTCCATACGCATTTGCATATCGTAGCCTTTACTCTGGCCACGACCGAGGCCCAGCTCATGATTGGTTTCGGTGTAAACCGCTAACCCCTCAATTAAAAAGCCAGGCTGATAGGCATGTGGAAAAGTTACAGTATGACGCCCTAACACGTTACGTACCGCAGCCGGTAAACCACGTGCCATATCGATGTGAATCACATGGGTTAATTCGTGGGTAATTAATAAATTCAACCAGTCATCGTAGGCTTCTAATGTGGTGCCGCCATCTGGTGGGCTGAGGAATAACCGCATCTGGTTCCAGGGTTCAACGTGAGCCCAGCCATTGGATAGATCAAAATCGTCGGTTAAAACCACCTGCACTTTGTCTTTGGGTGTCCAGCCCAGTCGTTTGGTAAGAATTGGCCATTGAGTTTCGGAAACGGTAGCCGCTCGTTGCGCCAT
Source organism: Bacterioplanoides sp. (assembly GCF_965219715.1). Lineage (GTDB taxonomy): Bacteria > Pseudomonadota > Gammaproteobacteria > Pseudomonadales > Oceanobacteraceae > Bacterioplanoides. Next base: position 2,474,706 of record NZ_OZ244785.1, on the reverse strand, counting down.
TTCCTTATGTTGTTCGAGGAAGTTAAACACGAAGTGTTCAGTTTCGAAGGTTTTCCATTCGTCACCTGGCAGTACCCAGGCAACGGCGCCTTCGTTGCTGGCATAGGTGTAAGAAGGCAGGGCTGCCAGGGTAAAACCACCAACCACGGCGGCCAGTACGGATGCAGATAATAACTTGGGAATAAATAATTTGTTCGACATGATGAAACCTCGGGGGGAACAGATTCCGCTGATTTTTCATCAGTCTACTGAGGTGCTGGTTAACCCTGACTTAACTGTTTCAGATAAAACCGTTCAGCTTAGGTTTAGGTTCAGTCGCTATGGATGTTTTCCCAGTAAAGCGGTTCGGAAAATAACTGCTGGAAAAAATCGATAAACGCGCGGGACTTTTTTGGCAAAAACTCGCGTTGTGGAAATAACAGCCACAGATCTTTGTGGGGCATATCGTATTGCGGAAATAACTCCACCAACTCACCGCGACGAATATATTCACCGGCAATAAAGGTCGGTAAGCGCGCCACCCCCAGGCCCTGTAATACCGCTTCTGCCAGGGCATTGCTGTTATTAATGCGATAACCGCCGGATACCTTAATTTCCAGGCTTTCCTGGTTATCCGATGACGCTTTTGAATGAAACTGCCAGCGGTCGCTGTTGCTGGAATAGCTGTAGGTCAGACAATTAAATTCCGTCAGCGTTGTGGGGCTGGTGAGTTTTTCCTGATGTTGCTGATAAAACGCCGGAGAAACACATACGCAGCTGTTCAGCCGTGCCAGGCGTTTCGCAATCAGGCGCGAGTCGGGCAGGTCTCCGGCACGAATCGCCAGATCAAACCCTTCTTCAATCAGGTTGTGGTGTTGATCATCCATCACCACATCCAGCTCGATAGCGGGATATTGCGCCATAAATGCCGGCAGGTGAGGAGTAATGTGGTGCTGGCCAAAACTCATAGGAATTTGCACCTTGAGTAAGCCAACGGGTTCCCCCTGTAACTCCTCTACCGCTTCCCGGGCTTGCAGCGCCGAACGGTTTGCCTGGCGGGCGTAATGATAAAACTGCTCACCGGCTTCGGTCAGGCTGAGCTTACGGGTACTGCGGTGAAACAGGCGGGCGCCGAGTTGTTCTTCCAGCTGAGTAATACGTTTACTGACCGCCGACTTAGACACACCAAGGTGCTGCGCTGCGGCAGAGAAGCCCTGATGTTCGGCAACCGCCACAAATACAGGTATCGCGTTAAAAATATCCATCGTCGCCCAGGTAAAGCCTTTTGGGTTGAGAAAAACTCAACTTAGAGTTTGCCGGATGCTGGATTGTTGATCAATGTTCTGAGCGATACAGTGATCGTATTCCCTTTACCGGAGGCCCGATGATGATCCGACTTGAACACGCCAACCTGGTGGTACAACAGATTCAGCCCACCCTGAACTTTTTAAAAGTGGCTTTTCCGCACTGGCACGTACGTGGCGAAGGCGATATGACCTGGAAGCGTGGTGCGCTGGAAGTTGAGCGCCACTGGCTGCACTTTGGTAACGACGATTATTACCTGACGCTGAACAGCAACGCCGACGCGCCGATGCGTGATTTAAATGGCAATCAGGCCGGGCTGGCCCATCTGGGGTTTGTTGTCGACGACCTGGATGCGCTGGAGCAGCGTCTCGCTGAGGCCGGTTTCGTTCCAGCCATTGTTGGCCAGCCCCATCCATACCGGAAAACTCTGTATTACAACGAACCCGGCGGGGCTCAGTTCGAATTTATGCAATATCTGAGTGAGGAGCCACAACAACGGAATTTGTATGGCGGTGAGCAGGGCACTTTTAAACGCAATTGAACTGCAGTTGAGCAATCCATATTAAATAGTATCTGAGGTGAATTTAATGAACGATTCAGTAGCAGGAAAAATCGTACGCGACTTATATCACGCCGTTGACCGTAAAGATGTGGAATACCTGGCACAAAACCTGAGCGATAACATTCGCTTTCGCATCGGTAATAACCCGGCAGCAACGGATAAAGACGAAATTCTCGACGCTAATAAAAGCTTCTTTAACAGTATTCAATCCATGAGTCATACGCTGAGTAATATTATTCAGCAGGATGATCAAATCGCCTGTTATGGCCGGGTTGATTACGTACGGTTAGATGGCAGTCAGCATTCGGCGTATTTCTCCACGTTTTTGCGGATGGAGCAGAATAAAATCTCTGATTATTTAGTATTTGCCGATATTTCCGGCTTATTCTGACTGCTGGGCCAGCGCATCCAGTAATAGCCTCAGGGCCTGGGGCATTTGTTTTCTTGAGTGGTACACGCCATAAATCGTTAACGTGGTAGGTTGGAATTGCGGCAGAATTTCAACCAGTTCACCACGTTCAAGATACGGTTGTGCATCGGCTTTGGGTTGATAGGTGATGCCCATATCACGTACCGCTGCTTTTAATAAAATCATACTGTCACCGGAAATCAGATCCCCGCCAACGGCCTGGGAATGTTGTTCCCCCTGATACTGAAAGCGCCAGATATTGTGGCGATCAAAATGGGAATAAATCAGGCACTGATGTTGTTGCAGTTCGGCCAGCGTTGCCGGTGTGCCATGTTGTTTCAGGTAACCCGGTGAAGCACATAATACCGACGGGCATTCGCCCAGTTTTCTCGCAATCAGGTTCGGATCAAGCTCTGCGGCGATTCGGATTGCCAGATCAACCCGCTGTTCTACCAGATCAACCGTGGCGTTATTAATCTGCAGTTCCAGGCTGACTTGTGGATAACGCTGGCGGTATTGCGGCAACACCGCCAGCAGAATATGTTCGGCCGCGTAATGAGCACAGCTGATGCGCAGGTGACCACGCACCGCAAGGCCCGGGGTTTGTTCTGACAACGGAATTTCATCAGCAAGCCGCAACAGCTCCCGACATTGCTCCAATACCTGTTCTCCGGCATCGGTCAGACTCAGACGTCGGGTGGAGCGGTGTAGCAGCCGGGCATTGGCCCATTGCTCAAATTCATTAAGGTAGCGGGTGACTTTGGAGCGCGACATATCCAGCTTCTCTGCAGCGGCAATCATGCTGCCCTGATCAATAATCTCAACAAACACTCTGGCGGCGGTGATGCGATCCATAGGGTGCCTCAATGGAGGAAAAATGGGTTATTCGTCCGGATATTAAAACAAATATGGTCGAATTATTGGGTTTTTCGAGCGTTATCTGAAATTTATAGTGTGGTTGTTATTTAATCAACCCGGGTGTTCTCTGAAGTGGAGCACTTCTTTCGGAGGATCGGCGATGAAACTTTTCTCACGTATTGCAGCCAGTGCGGCGCTGGTGGCTGGCCTGGCAGCCTGCTCAGTATTACAACCAGCTGACGAAGCACCGGCAGACCTGGATTTTCAGATCTATAACCCACAGGCACAATCTGTGTTCCCGGTAACGTCAACGTTAATTACCGGATCAAACGAAGCCATTCTGTTTGATGCTCAGTTCCAGAAGAATGATGCCCAGCAGCTGGTGAATATGGTGCTGGCTAGTGGCAAGCAATTAACCACCATTTATATCAGTCAGGCTGATCCGGATTATTACTTTGGCCTGGATGTATTAACCGCCGCTTTCCCGGATGCCCGTGTTGTTGCGACAGCGGCAACTGTGGATAAGATCAAAAAGTCGATGAAAGGCAAAAAAGCTTACTGGGGTCCGATTCTGAAGGACAATGCTCCGCAAAAGCTGGTTCTGCCAGAGGTGCTGGAAGGTGATAGCCTGATGCTGGATGGTGAGCGTATCGATATCGTCGGAATTTCAGGACATGACCCACTGCATACGTTTGCCTGGGTACCGTCGGAAAAACCGTTCTGGGTGGTGTGATTCTGATGGAAAACATGCACATCTGGATGGCTGATGCACAGAGCACTGAAGAACGTCAGGCATTAATCAAAACCCTCGATAACATTGCAGCACTTCAGCCTGAGCGTGTGATTGCCGGTCACATATTGGGTAAAGCTCAGGCGAATACCAGTGTGATTGATTTTAATAAACGTTATATCCAGAGCTTTGAACAAGCCAATTCGGAAACCAGCACGGCTGACGAATTAATTCAGAAAATGAAACAGGCTTATCCAGAGTTACATGAGGTCGGTACGCTGGAGTTCAGTGCTAAAGTAGTGAAAGGCGATATTAAGTGGCCACAATAAATTCTTCAGATTATTGATAACGAGTTTAGTATGAAAATTGATACCCAGGCACAAGCCCAGCTGTTTACCGAGGCACACAGCTTTAATCACTTCAGTGATAAAGCCGTCAGCGAAGAAACCATTCGTGAATTATATGAGCTGATGAAGTGGGCACCGACGTCGATGAATACACAACCAGCGCGTTATGTATTTATTCACAGCGACGAAGGTAAAGAAAAACTGATTCCGGCATTGCTCGACAGTAATGCTGAAAAAACCCGCAAAGCACCGTTAACGGTAATTATTGCCTACGATACTGAGTTTTATCAGCACTTAGGTGAGCAGTTCCCGGCGTACGATGCGGCGCCTATGTTCCGTGCTAATAACGAATTAGCGGAATCTACCGCGTTTCGTAACAGCTCGTTACAAGGTGCTTATCTGATGATGGCTGCCCGCGCGCTGGGTCTGGATTGTGGTCCGATGAGTGGTTTTGATCCTGAAGCCGTGAATCAGCAATTCTTCGCTGACGGTCAGTACAAGGTGAACTTTATTGTGAACCTGGGTTACGGCGCAGAGCAGGGGTATCACCCGCGTGGCCCTCGTCTGGCGTTTGATCAGGCAGCAGAAATCATCTGATCAGATCCTGACAGTAATGGCCGCAAATCTGCGGCCATTCGTTTTTCCTGACCTTCCTCAATACTCTTGTTACCGAGTGTATCGCCACGCTTTGGTGTTATTTCGCTCAACAGTTGAAGTCGCTATACTCCCGCCCGTTACTGATTAATAAGGAAAGTGCGGGTATGACTGATAACGCAACGGACAAAACGGATAACGAGCCGGAAAAAAAAGGCATTGTCGCCCGACTTCTTCTGATTTTAACCGCACCTTTACGAATGTTGTTCCGGGTATTACTGGGTTCGGTTAACTGGAGCGCGCCAACCTGGCTGAAATGGTCCAATAAATTCCGCCGTTCCAGGCCGTTGGCTTTCTATTTTCTGCTGGTTGCTGCCTTTGCTGGTTATCAGCATCAGTACTTCTACGAGCTGTACCATAAGCTCTGGCCACAGCCGCTTTCGGTGTATGCCGAAGTCTCAGTTCCCGGATTACCTGGTCGGCATCACGGCGCCACACCCAAAAAACTGCGGTTAGATTTTCGTTTTGACAAACGCAGCCTCAGCCAGCGTAAAGACAAAACCAGCTGGTACCCGTCTGCTGCACCACTGAAAAATATCGGTGAACAGGTTACCCGTGGTATTCGTATGTTTCCGGAAAAAGCCGGTGTCTGGCGCTGGGATAATCAGAACACGCTGATTTTTACTCCGAAACAGCACTGGCCTGCGGGGCAGGAATATGAAATTACGTTAGCACCGGAGCTGATCCAGAAAGACCTGCAGCTGGCCAAAACGGAATACAGTTTTGAGACCCGTAAGTTCACTGCCAAAATTAAAGATATGGAACTGTATAACGATCCATTGGATCGTTCGGTGAAAAACCTGGTCGCCACTGTATCCTTTTCCCATCCGGTGCAACAACAGGCGCTTAATGAATTAATCAGCCTGCAGGAAAAACACGACGGTGTCACCGCTGGCCGTCGTTTTAACTTTGATGTGACCTTTAGCGACAATGGTTACGATGCTTATATCAAGTCAGCACCGATTAAATTACCGCAGCAAGAAGCGTATGTATTTCTGACCGTCAGTGATGACGTTGCTAACGCAGCAAAAACTACCACGCTGGGCAAAGACGTTAAACGTAAGATGCTGCTGCCGGACACGTCGAGCTTTATGAAGGTGCGTGATGCCCGCAGCCAGATTGTACGTAATAAAGACAATGATCCTGAGCAGGTCATCACCGTTTCGCTGACCGACCATGTGTCTGAAGATGAATTTAAGCAACGTTTGAATCTTTACATGTTGCCGCGTCACCGTTCGGTGGGTTATATCCGTAAGAACGGTTATAGCAATGCCCGTAAAATTCGTTATGAGCTGATCCCTAACGCCGAGCCAACAGCGGATGTTTATAACCTGCGTATCGATGAAGCAGGGCGGAAATATCTCTACCTGCGTGTTGAAAAAGGCCTGAAGTCGGTCAGTGGTTTTGCCATGACCAAGGCCTATGAAGACGTCCTGTCGACGCCTGATTATCCAAAAGAACTGGATATTGCCGGTGAAGGCAGCTTGTTGTCATTAGCCGGTGATAAGGCTCTGAGCTTCAGTGCGCGCGGGATTAATGAAATTCGCGTCAGTATTTATCGTCTGTTAGATGACCAGCTGAATCACTTTGTCACTCAGACTTATGGTGACATCGATGAGTTGAAATTCAGTAACTACAACTTCAACAAATATAATCTGACCCGCTCCTTTCAGAAACGCCTGTTTCTTTCTGGCAATTCGCCGAAAAAAGTAAAATATGCATCCTTGTCATTAGCGCAGTATCTGAAAAGTCAGAACGCGGGTATTTTTATTATCGAAGCCGAAGGTTATCAGAAAGATCGTGATTACAGCGTTATAAAAGACAAACGTATTGTGATGGTGACGGACCTCGGCATCATGTTGAAAAAAGCTGCCGACGGCCAGCAGTTTGTTTATGTGCAATCGGTTAAAACCGGTAAACCTGTTGCTGGTGCCAGAGTAAAACTGCTGGGTCGTAATGGTATCCCGGTATTTTCAGCGACGACAAATACACAGGGCTGGGTCGCGTTCGCCAGTGCCGATCGTTATCGTAATGAGCGTGAGCCGGTTGCTTATCTGGTGAGTTATGGCAACGACAGTTCCTATCTGCCCTACAACCGCCATCAGCGCCGAATTGATTTTTCCGGTTTTGATATCGACGGTGAATACGGTGGAAATAACAGCGGTAAAAATCTGAAAGGTTTCCTGTTCTCAGATCGGGGTATTTATCGTCCGGGTGAAACCGTCAGCCTGGGTGTGATGGTTCGACAGGAAAATATGCAGGTAAAAGCCGGTATTCCACTGGAGCTGAGTATTCATGATCCTAAGGGCAATGTGGTATTAAAAGAGAGAATGGCGGTTCCGGAAAACGGCTTGTTTGATCTGGAAATGCCAACCACCGCTGCGACGCCAACCGGTGACTATGAGGCACATTTATACCGGGTTAATAAACGTGGCTACACCAGCGTACATTTAGGACAAACCAACTTCTCGGTGGAAGAATTTCAGCCGGACAGTATGAAGATTCGTACCGAACTGGTGCCGGGCGTCAGTAAAGGCTGGTATAGCCTGGCGCAGGCTGAAGTAGCAGCGGCGACTGACCTGAAGGCCGATTTAAAGACTGGTTTGAAGGCAAAGGTACAACTGAAAAATCTGTTCGGTACACCGGCACAAAACCGCCGGGTTGAAGCAGCGATTGAACTGAAGCCCGTGACTTTCGCTTTCCGGGAATTCAGTGACTATCGCTTTACCGATCCATTACGCCATAACAAAGCCCGTAATGGTCGACTGAATCAAACCTTGCCTGGCGCTCAATCCGATAATGAGGGCATGGCTGAGTTTGATATTTCACTGCAGCAATTTGATAAAGGTACTTACCGTTTAACCTTCTATGGCGAAGGTTATGAGCCTGGTGGTGGTCGCAGTGTCACTGCCCAAAGTGAAATGCTGGTCTCGCCATTAAGTCTTCTGGTCGGGCATAAAGCAGATGGTCAGTTAAAATATCTGAAAAAAGATCAGCAACGCCATGTACATTTTATTGCGTTAAATCCGCAGCTGGAAAAACAGGCCATGAAAGGGCTGAAGCTGGTTCGTATTAAGAAACAACCCATTTCGTCACTGGTTCGTCAGGAAAACGGTTTATACGCCTATCAGACTGTGATCCGTGATGTTGAAATGTCATCCGATGATTTTGAATTTGATAGCAACGGCGGCCAATACGCATTGGACACTTCTGAGCCCGGTGATTATCAGCTGTCGCTGTATTCCGCTGACGATGAATTATTATCGCGCTTTAAATACAACGTAGCAGGCAGTGCTAATTTAGCTGGTCGCTTGGAGAAAAATGCCGAGCTGTCGATTCGTCTGAATAAAAACGATTACAAGGCCGGAGAAGAAATCGAGGTCAATATTATTGCTCCTTATACCGGCTCTGGTCTGATCAGTATCGAAAGTAATACCGTGCACGCACAGAAGTGGTTTACTTCCACTACCAACAGCTCGGTACAAACCATACGCGTTCCACCGGGTCTGGAAGGTAATGCGTATGTGAATGTGGCTTTTGTTCGCTCTCTGGATTCACAGGAAATTTTTACCAGTCCGCTGAGTTATGCCGTTGTGCCGTTTAATATTGATCGCAGCAGCCGGGTAATGGATATCAAACTGGAGGCACCAGAGCGAGTAGAGCCGGGCCAGAAGGTGGCTATTAATTACAGCTCCGATAAACCGGGCAATATTATTGTGTTTGCGGTTGATGAAGGCATTTTGCAGGTAGCTGATTACCAGCAGCCTAAACCGCTGAATCACTTTATGAAGAAAAAAGCGTTGCAGGTCAGCAGCTTCCAGATTCTCGACATGATTTTGCCGGAATACAGTGTGTTCCGTAATCTTGCCGGTGTGGGTGGTGGTTCGCCAATGGCGGATGATCTACTAGGTGCCAACCTTAATCCATTTGCCCGGACGCTTGATAAACCTGCGGTGTTCTGGTCCGGAGTAATGGGGGTCGATAATAAAACCCGCAGTGCTGAATTTATTGTGCCGGATTCGTTCAGTGGCAACCTGAAAATAATGGCCGTTGCAGCTAATGAATCGTCGTTGGGTATTGCCCAGCAATATACGCTGGTGCGTGGTTCGTTTGTATTATCACCGAACGTACTCACCGTGGCTGCACCGGGGGATGAATTTGATGTCACGCTGGGAGTCGCCAATCTTGTTCCGGGTGTGGCGGATAAAGGTAAGGTGCAGGTGTCGCTGCAGTTATCCGATAACCTGGCGCTGGCCGCTAATCATTCGCAAGAAACGGGTTTAACACAAAAAGCGGGGTTAACAACGGAGCTGAACATTGCCGAAGGCAACGAAGGCCGTACCGATTTCCGCATTAAAGCGCTGAATAACCCTGGCGAAGGACGACTGGTATTTACCGCTCAATACATCGATGAACAGGGAGTGCCGGGCAGAAAAACCAGCCGCGTGGCAACGTTGAGTGTCAGACCGGCGCAAACCTTCCGTACCCGGGTTGCTTCCGGATTTGATGACAGTGGTAACGCCGAAACTAAGTTACCCTTTGCCCTCTACCCGGACTTTGCTTCGCAGAGCATTTCTGCGTCATCCAGCCCGATGGTTATGGCAGGAGGTCTGAGCCAGTTCCTGGATAATTATCCGCATGGTTGTACCGAACAGATTGTCAGCCGGGTATTCCCATGGCTGGGTCTGGCGGCATCACAAACGGATGCGGCGATGCAACAGAAAACCCGTGATCATGTTAAGCGCGTAATTGGCACTTTATATTCACGCCAGACCAGCGAAGGCGGGTTTAATATGTGGCCGGGTTATTACGGCAGCCATTTTGCCAGCCTGTACGCGACTCACTTCTTGCTGGATGCTAAAGCGTATGGTTACGCGGTGGAAAAGGAACTGATCAGTTCTACTGTGGAATACCTGCGTCGTATTGCCCGGCAGCAGGCTAATGGTCGTGTGGCACAACGCCACCGCGCCATGGCAATTTATCTGCTGGCACGGGCACAGGAAATTCCAACCAATTATCTGATTGATCTGCACGACACGCTGAAATCACAGGGTGAAAGCTGGCAAAAAGATATTATGGCCATGTATATGGCGGCCACTTATCAGTTGCTGAAAAAGCACGATGAGGCGGCTGCGATGGTAGAGCAGTTTGGCTTTGACAATAAAGTGGAAGAGCCAACCGACTTCCAGTCGGACCTGACGGTTAACGCCCAATACGTGTATCTGGTATCGGCACACTTCCCGAAAATTCAGCAGCAGCTGGATGTGGAAAATACCATTATGCCGTTATTACAGCCGTTGATGCGTGGTCGCTTTAATACCATCAGTGCATCGTATACCACCATGGCGTTACAGGCTTACAGTCGCCAGAATCGCGCGCGTTACGGTGATGAAACTGCAGACACGTTCCGTTTTGTGGTGAAGGATAAAGATGGTAAGGAAATTCAGCTGGATAATCTGGCGTTATCGTCGACGGTAATTTTCCCAACTGCAAATATTCCGCTGAATCAGAACACGCCAGTATCTGACGAGATTTTAATTCGTGGTGAAAATCCGGTGTTTTATCAGGCCAGCCAGTCTGGCTTCCCGGCGGTAATGCCGGCTGCTGAAAACAGTAATCTGGAAGTGGTGCATCAACTGTTGAATAAAGACGGTAAAGAAATTACCACGCTGAGACAGGGTGAAGAAGCTGTGGTGCGTTTGCGCATTCGCACCCTTAACGGCAGACAGGTTGATAACATTGCTGTGATTGATTTACTGCCGGGTGGTTTCGAAGTGATTCGTGAATCGGTGCCTCGTCAGAGCAATCACTGGAACAGCGATTATGTCGATGTTCGTGAAGACCGGGTGATTTTCTATGGTGGATTCGGTTCATCCGTTACCGAACTTGAATACCGCATTAAAGCGACTGCAGCGGGTGAATTTATTGCACCGCCAGCTTATGCCGAATCTATGTACGATCCGGATATCTGGTCACAATCGGCAGCAGCAACAATCACCGTAGTAAACGATGAATAATTGGCGGGGTTAAATCCGTGAAACGTTTTTTACGGGTGACCTTGGTAGGCAGCTTGTCGGTTGCCATGCTGTTATGGCTGGCGGCCGTTTTGTTGCCAAAACCGACGCTGTTTGCCTGGCAAAGCTGGTCAACGGCTTATTACGATCAAAACGATGAACTGCTACGACTGACGCTGGCAGACGATGATCGCTATCGTCTGCCGCTGACGCTGGAAGAAATCAGTCCACAGATTCGTCAGGTCACCACCCTTTATGAAGATCAGTATTTTGATCATCACTTTGGCGTTAACCTGATTGCGTTATGGCGGGCATTTATTACCACTTACGTCAGCAATGAACGACGTGTTGGTGGTTCAACCATCACCATGCAGGTTGCCCGCCATGCTTTCCGGATTGAGTCCCGCACCATCGTCGGAAAAATTCAGCAGATCTTTGCAGCCTTATGGATTGAATTACATTACAGCAAGGCTGAAATTCTTGCGGCATATCTGAATTCAGTTTCTTACGGTGGCAATATCGAAGGCATTGGTGCTGCCAGTCTGATTTATTTTCATAAACATGCACGAGATCTGAATCTGGCTGAAGCCATGGCCTTGGCGGTGGTGCCACAAAACCCGGTTAAACGTAATCCGCAGACGATCAGCGGTTATCAGAATATGTTGCGGGCGCGCGATATTCTTTATCAGCGCTGGCTGACCGATGTGCCTGAAACAGCAGAGCAATTAGGGTTGGTAAAACTGTGGATGTCGTTACCCTTGCAGATATACCGCAGCGCAGATCTGCCGTTTCTGGCGCCACATTTTGCTCGTTATCTTAATCAGCGTTATCGCTATTTAAGCGGTAATATCAAAACCACATTAACTCTGTCGCACCAGCAATTACTGGAGAAACACATTCGTGCCTGGGTCGAATCCCGGCATGATGTGGGTATTCACAATGCGGGTGCTGTTCTGGTGAATAACCACAACCACAATATTGAAGCCTGGGTGGGGTCGGCGGATTTTAATAATCACGACATCAGTGGCCAGGTTGATATTGTTACCGCCAAACGTTCACCGGGTTCGACTCTGAAACCTTTTGTTTATGGCCTGGCGATGGATCAGGGGAAAATACATCCACTGACGTTGCTGAAAGACGTTCCGCAGCGCTATGGCGCGTATACGCCGGAGAACTACGACAAACAATTTGCCGGACCACTGACGGCTACTGATGCATTAATTACCAGCCGTAATGTACCGGCGGTATCGCTGGCGACTCAGCTAACCAGCCCTGGATTTTATTCATGGTTGCAGCAAGCCGGTATTTCACCACTCAAAGCTGAAAAACATTATGGCATGTCGCTGGTATTGGGTGGGTTGGATGTCAGCATGCTTGAGCTGGCGCAGTTGTATACGATGTTGTCGTCGGCAGGAAAACTACAACCGTTAAATACCGTGTTTGATTCTGAAATTAATGCCAACGAAATGAAGTCAGTCCAGCAGCAGTTATTAACTCCGGAAAGTGCCTGGCTGGTACTGAATATGTTGCAACAAAACCCGGCGCCCGGGCACAACCTGGCGCAACAAATGGTTGTTCGCAATCGTGCAAAAATTGGCTGGAAAACCGGTACTTCATACGCTTTTCGTGATGCCTGGGCTGCTGGAGCCAATGATGATTACACCCTGATTGTCTGGGTGGGGAATTTTGATGGCAAAGGCAACCCGAACTTTATTGGCCGCTCCGCAGCCGGACCATTATTTTTTAATATTATGCGTGCTTTATCGCCGCTTCCGGATTCAGAAAAACGGAATCACAGCGCTGACCTGAATGTGCAGCAGGTGAATATCTGTGAACCAACAGGCAAGCTGCCGGAAAAATATTGTCCGAGGCAGAAAGCGGGCTGGTTTATTCCCGGCGTATCACCCATTGCCACATCGGATATATTCCGGGCAATCCCTTTTGATATCCGTACGGGTAAACGTGCCTGCTATCACACTCAGGGTAAAACCCGGTTAGAGGTATATGAATTCTGGCCGTCGGATATTCGTCAGATATTTTCCATGGCGGGGATTCAGCGACGTCAGCCTCCGGCGGCTCCGGCTGAATGTGCATTAACCTCGGCGTATAACGGTGTTGCTCCACAAATCACCTCGCCGGTGGCAGGGCTGGAATATCAGTTGCAGCTGAATAACCGTGGCGATCAGGCGATTCCTTTGCAGGTCACACTGGATGCCGATGCCTCCCACGCTTATTGGTTTGCGGATAATGAATTTATTGGCAAAAGCAGCAGTAACGAAACTTTGTTCTGGCATGCCCGTCCGGGTCAGTATCGTTTAACCGTGACGGATGACCGTGGGCTCAGTGATGAGCAACCCCTCTCGGTGCGGGCACTGCAATAGTCGGCCCGCTCCGTTGTGGATGGTGGTTACGAGGCTTTCAGTTCCATCACTAACTCCAGCGCTTTTAAGCGTTTGCCTTCGTCATAAATATCATTGGTAAACATCAGCTCCTGTATCGGCAGTTGTTCCACCATCACTTCCAGTTTCGATTTTACGGCTGCCGGGCCACCACTGACCGACAGTCCTAAAAAGGCTTCAACCTGCAGTTGTTCCATCGGGCTCCAGATACCTTTCATGGATTCGACCGGTGGCGGTAAATACAGCACCTGGCCTTTCATCAACGACAGCACCCGTTGCTGCGAACTGGTGCCGAGGTAAGCGGCTTCATCGTCTGTTTCAGCCAACATCAGTGGCAAACATAAAATGGCGTAGGGTTTTTCCAGCTGTGCCGATGGCTGGAAATTCTGCTGATAAAGCGCCAGTGCTTCGCGCGCCAGCTTAGGAGCAAAATGTCCGGCAAAGGCATAAGGTAATCCACGTTGTGCTGCCAGCTGAGCGCTGAATAAACTCGATCCCAGCAGCCAGATATCCACCTGACTGTTAGCACCGGGATACGCCTGTACGCGTTTATCACCAGCATCCGGACCTAATAAGGTTTGCAGTTCGCTGACTTCATCGGGAAAGTTTTCCGCACGCATATCGTCGCGACGTAATGCGCGGCTGGTAATCGGGTCAGTACCTGGCGCACGGCCCAAGCCTAAATCGATCCGACCGGGGAATAAACAGTCCAGCGTACCAAACTGTTCCGCTACAACTAACGGCGGGTGATTGGGCAACATAATGCCGCCGGAACCTACCCGGATGTTTTCAGTTTGGGCGGCCACCTGACCAATTAATACCGAAGTGGCGCTACTGGCGATGCCCGCCATATTGTGGTGTTCGGCTAACCAGAAACGCTGGAAGCCTAACTGGTCGGCATGTTTGGCGTAACGCAACATACGTTGCAGTGTGTCACCAACGGAACTGCCGGTCGGTACCGATGCAAGATCCAGCAGAGAAAAAGGAATATCAGACAGGGTGGCCATAACGCATTACCAGAAATTTTACCCGCTCAGAATGGCATATCCTTGCGGCGCCATCATCCCTGTTTTCTGGTAAAGATTGTTGCGTTCAATCGTGCAGTTTTTTTGGGTTGTTTTACTCCGTTGTTTTATCGGAGCGTTTTATTGGGCAGAAAAGATATTCTCCTGTAATAAATAATCGATCACCGCCCGGGTGCGCTGTGGTACCTGACGCCGTGATGGATACACCAGAGAAAATACCAGTGTTTCACTGCCGATCGACGGCATCAGTTGCAGTAACTGGCCGGAGGCAATTTCTTCTCGCACAGTGGTCGGTAATAACGCACCAATGCCTAAACCGGCAACCACCATTTGTTGCATCATCAGTGGCGAATTACAGCGATAACAATAATCCGGCTGAATATTAATGTGTTTGCCGTGTTGGCGCAGTCCAATTACATGCTGGTGGTTGAGATCAAAGCTGACCCAGCGATGCTGATCCAGCTCAGCCAGGGTTTTTGGTGAACCGTATTGATTGAGATAGGCCGGACTGGCGAATAGCGCAAATTGTTCTTCATGCATGACCCGGGCAATCACCGAATCGTCTTTGGGTAAACCGATGCGGATCGCCAGATCGATTTGCTCACCGATTAAATCCAGCCGACTGTCATCGAGAATCAGATCCAGCTTGATATGTGGGTAACGCTGACGAAAGTCATCCAGCACCGGCAAGATGTATTTATGGGCAATATCGTGATTCATGGTAATCGCCACCCGGCCGCTGGGCAGCTGCGGAGTGATGATGGCTTCAATACCGTTAAGAATATCCGGCAGCTGGCGCGCCTGTTCATACACCTGCTGACCTTCGCTGGTAATGGTCAGCTGACGGGTAGAGCGCTGTAATAAGCGTACACCTAGGTCCTGTTCCAGCTGTGCCACCTGCTCGCTGATACGTGAGCGGCTGCTGTTGAGCTTACGTGCTGCGGCGGCAAAACTGCCACACTCAACCACGCTGGCGAAGATGGCTAACAAGCGCAGATGGGAAAAATCAATTGTACTCAAAGTCCGAACTCCGTATTCGGTATTGATCGTCTTATGGTGACGATGAGTGTGGCGCATACTGCTTGCGAATTCCAGATAAACACACTCCGAGGAGAGTTATTATGATTGCGATTACAGGTGCCAACGGCCAACTGGGTCAATTAGTGATTAACAGCCTGCTGCAGAAAACCGCAGCCGCTGACATCGTTGCGCTGGTGCGCAACCCGGACAATGCTCAGGCATTAAAAGATCTGGGTGTGGAAGTGCGCAAAGCCGACTACAACCAGCCAGAGACCTTAACCAGCGCGTTAGCGGGTGTTCACAAACTACTGTTGATTTCCGGCAGTGAAGTGGGTCAGCGGGTGCCACAACATACTGCAGTGATTGAAGCCGCAAAAGCGGCAGATGTAGAGCTGTTCGCTTACACCAGCATTCTCAAAGCAGATACCAACCCGATGATTCTGGCGCAGGAACATAAGGTGACTGAAGAGTTGATTCAGCAGTCCGGTTTACCGGCGGTGATTCTGCGTAATGGCTGGTACAGCGAGAATTACACCCAGAGTCTGCCGGTGGTATTAGAAACCGGTGTTGTTGCCGATGCTGCCGCTGACGGCCGTTTCTCAACCGCATCCCGTAAAGATTATGCCGAAGCCGCGGCGGTGGTATTAACCTCCAGCGAAAACCACGCGGGCAAAACCTACGAGCTGGCCGGTGATCAGAGCTTTACGCTGAGCGACTATGCCGCAGAGATTTCCCGCCAGAGCGGTAAACATATTCAATACAGCAATATGGCGCAGCAGGATTTCGCTGAGCTGTTGGTGCAGGTGGGTCTGCCAGAGGGCTTTGCCGCAGCACTGGCTGATTCCGGTGTGCAGGCGAGCAAGGGCTGGCTGGAAGATAACTCGGGTACGCTGGGGCGGTTAATTGGTCGTCCTACCGAAACTCTGGCTGAAGCCGTGGCGGCAGCACTTTAATCAGATCCCCTGAGTGCTTAACAGCGCCGAGGTTAACAGCGACCCGGCAGCGGGATAGATCAGGCGGAAGCGGGTTTCTGCCTGATCTTTTTGTTCATACAGCCAGTTCAGTACCAGCGCTGCTGGTAATAATAACCACAGATGTTGCCACTGAATCACCACAACACAGGCGATGGTCATCATCAGGTAAGCCGCCAGACTGCGGACGATTGCAGCGTTTGTCATCATTCTCTCCTGGAGAACGGAAGATTGCCCCGCAGGTTAAGAAAGTTATATGTCAGCATTATTGCAACCGGCTGTTTGTCAGCAATGGCTGAATCCCCCCTTGTTACCAGCGGGTAATAGCGCTACAAAGTCGCCTTTTTCCGAAGTATCACCATGTCTGCGTTAAAAGCTGCCGATCAACATGTGTTGCGCCTGATTTATCAGCTGCCGTTTCGTAAAACTCTGTTTATTCGTTTTCTGATATTTATTGGCGATGGCCCGGCCTGGATGCTGGTGTTATTGCTGCTGGCCATGATTGGTTGGGGTTTTAATCAAATGCTGATCTTCACCACCGCCAATCTGATGATGCTGGGGTTAACGATTGGCAACTTCAGTTTTGTTCCGTTTAAAAAACACGTGCCACGACGACGTCCTTACGCTAATCCGGAATTACAGCAGCGACTGGGCATTACCATTGTTAATCGCGATCCGGATCATGGCTCAAAAGAGCGCGAAAGCTTTCCATCAGGCCACGTTACCTGGACAACGATTTGCGTCACAATTTTATGTGCCCAGCTTGGCACTCCGGCGATATTCCTTCTGGCCTGGTTAATTCCGGCGATGGTATTGCTGCGACCTTATCTGGGAGTACATTACCCCAGCGATGTGATTGGTGGTTTGGTTCTGGGTGGCCTGGTTGCCACGGTTACTATGTTGTTTGATGAATCTGTGGCGGAATTAAGCCAGATGATTTATCAGGCTGGTTGGCCTGTGCGTCTGGCTTATTGGTTGTTTATTGCAGGCTTTTTGCTGGTGGGATTTAAATCCTGGTTAAAAAGGGTTTAGTCCTTTGCTGCAAAACAGGCGACACACTGCGCCTGAATAAATTGTGTGGTAGTGATCTGATGGTTTTCCGGAATTACCTGATCCACTAAGGATTTAATCATTCCCAGATAGGCGACATAAACCTGGCTGGCTTGTTGCCTTGCAGGTTTGGGTTTATAACCGGCTCGTTTAAATATTTCACAGAGCAGGTCTAAGCGGCGTTCAATTGCACGCTGATAAAACGGTTTGATTTCATCTTTATCCGGCTGTCCGGCGACTGCCAGAAATACACCTTTGTTGGTGTCATCATCAATTAACAGAGTCAGCAACTGCTCGAACAGTGGCTGTGGCTCCAGCTCTGCTTTCAGAAAATCTTGCTGATACTCCAGCTCAATATTCTCCCAGAACACCAGCAAATCATTGATCAACTGCTGTCGGTTACTGAAATGCCAGTAAAAGCTACCTTTGGTCACCCCCAGGCTTTTTGCTAATGGCTCTACTGCAACAGCCGCGAGTCCTTGCTTAGATAGTACCTGTAACGCGTGGTCCAGCCAGTCGTTAGCGGTGAGTTGTTTCGCTGATTTCTTCATATGGCCATTGTATCCATACGGTGGCGTATTGACAAAGATGTTTTCCATACGGTAGCGTATGGCTATCTTAATGTTAACGGAAAGGATGCCTTATGTACCCGCCAGCCTATCCTCATGACCCGATAACTCAGCTTTATCCCGGGGTGTATTTATTACATGGCAGCATTCGTATGGGGCCGGGTATGCGCCTTAACCGTAATATGCTGATTCTGCAGCAGGACGATGACATTACCCTGATCAACCCGGTGCGGATGAATGACGCAGAGTTGTTGCGGCTTGAATCAATGGGAACGGTCAAACGCATTATTCGCTTAGGCGACTTCCATGGCTTGGACGACCGCTTTTATCTGGATCGTTATCAGTGTGAATTCTGGTGTCAGGATGGACAAAGCAGTTATCCACTCCCTGAAGCAAGTGTGGTGATTGATAAAAATACTTCCGGGCCTGTCAGAGATTCACAGTTTTTTATTTTCCACACGGCTTTGTACCCGGAAGCAGCCCTGTTGTTAAAACAACATAAATTATTAATCACAACCGATGCGGTGCAGTTTTACGCGGGCTGGAGTTACACCTCAACATTCACTAAGTTTGCATTTAAGCTGCTTGGCTTTAAGCAAGGTATGAATATCGGGCCTCCTTGGTTAAAGCGGGTAACTCCCAAAGGTGAATCATTAAAAAATGATTTTAATGAGTTACTGGAGCTGGATTTCAATGCCTTAATTGCGGCGCACGGCAGCTTGATTGGCACAGATGCAAAACGGTTATTACAACAGGAAGTTAAACAAAAACTGGGCTAACAAAAGCTGATGCAGGTTGCTTGACTGTGGACAGTCAAACAACCTGTAACGTAAGAGCCAGGGTCACGATCAGAACCAAGACCAAGACCAAGACCAGAATCAGGACCAGTAATAAGCTACTTAATAAACCGCTGAATCGCCTGGTAAGCATTGTCCTGAAAGCGTTGGTTATTAATATCTGCAAACAATACGCCTTGCTCACCCAGTGGGCCGGTCAGGCCTTTTTTACTGGCGTAGAAACCACCACTTTTAAATTCGTTGTTAAATAAACCATCGACATAACGCTTCGCGCCGACTTCCACTTTATGCACTTTACCCAGCAGTAACATCAGCCGCATCATGCCTTTCATAACATACTGCTTCAGCGGTGACAGGGTGTTAAAACCTTCGGTGCCTGTGGTGGCGCCAGGACTCATGGTGATAAAACGAATCTGTGGATGCTGGCGTGCCATCGCAGACATCCACAGAGCCCCCATGTATTTAATCGGACCGTAGGGCACGGTGGCATCGTTGGTTTTACCGTAGAATTCACCATTGCAGATTGATGCAAACTCCTCGACAGAAGAGGTCTTCAGGTCAGGGCGTTTCATGCCCATTTCTTTGACGCCACGGGCCGCTTCTGAGCCAGCGTATAAGGCGACCTGAGTGAGCTTATTAGCCTTGATCAGTTCTTCAGTCAGCAATGTATGGCCTAACAGATTGACGGCAAAAATCTGAGTAACACCATCCTGGTTCAGCTGATTAAATTGTTTACCGCCTGTACCTCCGGCATTCATGATCAGTGCATCCACACTGTTTGGCAGTTGTTTAACGGCGTTTCTTACTGAGTCCAGGTCTGAGACATCCAGCAGCAGAATCTCGAATATCTGTTTACCTGTTAGTTGCTCCAGTTCGGCTTTTGCCAGCTGGGCTTTTTCTGCATTACGACAGCTAAGATAAATTTTGTTAATTCCCGGTTTGCTGGCCAGTTGGCGCGCCGACTCTTTACCCAGACCTGCGTTGGCACCTGTGATTAATACGGACTGAATCATAATAAAACCTTTAATTTATCGTGTGGCTGATTTGTGGTTTCAGAATAATCACAGGGTGATTTGGTTTTTTGATATTTTTTGCTGTATTGAGACGAGACTAGTGGAAAGAAGGAGGAGAGAAAGAATGGGAAGAGAAAGAAGCTGAAACAAAAAAAGCCTGATTTAACCAGGCTTTTTTTAGTATCAGAAATGGGGGACTGAACTGTTTATTTACGGGTAACCGGAATATTCAGATAAATCTTATTATTCGGGTCAGCATCGTTAAACCCAGCCGGCAACAATTCAAAGTCTGGCTTGTCGGCGTATTGGTAATCACTTTTTGGCAACCAGCTGCCCCAGATATAGCGCAAGGTATCTTCCAGTCGGGCAATTGGGCCTGTGTGGGTAAAGCGGGCATAGGTCTGGGCGTCCAGTTCGCGGGTAATCAGGCCGTCAGGTACATCATCAAAGTTTTCCACCTGTGCCGAGCAGATATACACAAACCGCGTATTGTCATCGTCTTCTTCATAGCATTCGTAAATACCGAAGAAATCGCTGCCGACCCGGTTTGGAATGCTGTCGCGGTAAGGGCGAAAGGCCGACCATAATTTCGGCAGACTCAGATCGCCATCGTCATATTGAGTCGCGATGCCGACAATTTTTATGGCTGGTTGCTCAACAATCTCCGGTTCCATGGTGATGCCGTGCTGCAGGAAGTCCATATCGTCTTCACTGAAAGGCTTTTTGTACAGCAGGCGAAACGGCTCATTTATTTTGCGGTATTGCGCCGGAGTCATATTAAACAGGGCTTTAAATGCCCGGGTAAAAGCTTCCTGTGAATCAAACTGACAGTCGATCGCCAGCTCCAGAATGCCAACGTCTTCGGTTAATAATCGTTTGGCTGCCAGCGTCAGTCGCCGTTTGCGCAAATATTCTTTGGGAGTATCGCCAACCAATGCCTTAAACACCCTGCTGTAGTGGTAGGTAGAATAGTGAGAAGCAGCGGCAATTTCATGAACACTGATTTTGTCGTACAGGTGTTGCTCGATGTATTCGATACTTTTAAAAAAGCGCTGCATCTTATTGTTCTCGTTTAATTATGGGGCTCGACATTAAGCGACGGATGTCTGCTGCGGGTTTGCTGTTTGTGGCTGAGAAACTTCCGGCAGAGATTTTTCTGCGTAATCTTTCAAACCTTGTAGCAGTTTGCCAAATGCCAGCGGGAATACCAGTCGCAGCAGTGGATAAAACGGATACGCGAACAGCTTGAGCTGAGGTGAAGCGATCCAGATAACTTCTGATTTGCCGTCACCGACGGAACGCACCGACATCTGCACATGATTTTGTTTGATTGGCACAATGGCCGGGTTGTTGACCGGCAGAACATCAAAACTCAGGCTGCGCTGTGCTTCACTGAAATGGGTGATGATCTCTTTCACTTTGGCGCCATTCGGATCATCGCTCAGATCGCACATCCGGCCAGCCATCGGCGCACCGGTATCACTCTGGCCCGGGTTAATGGCAACGGAATTCGGAATAGGTCCCATCCACAGATGCGCTTTATCGAACTGATGAGCAACCAGCTGCCATACCTGATCGGCTGGTTTATTGATGATGACGTTTTTGCGGATTTTCATAATAACTCCCGTGCCTGACGGCGTGTTTTGTTGTGATGGAGTTACTGTAAAAAATGATGGTGATTGGTTTTTGATATTTTTTGCTGTGTTGCACTGAAACAGCAGAAAGCCCTGATCAGGCTGAATGTACTTAATCGGGCAGGATGTAGTTAATCAGCTGCCGGTATCGTTACTGGCTGCTTATGATATTTTTTCAGCAGCTGTTGATAGGCCTGGGTTTGTTTAAACTTTTTCATTGCCGCAGCAAATCGTTCTGCCTGCTGATGTTGCTCCGGCGATTTACCAAACCCGAGGTAATTGGGGCGGCTGGAAAGAGGCGTGGGTAGCAGAATCAGATCTTTAAAACCGTCGGCGTGTTTTAACTCCTGATATTCCGCCATGCTTAACACAGCCATATCGATACGGCAGTTGCTCAGCAGCGCCAGCATCTGATCAACCCGGCTGATCACCAGTTTCTCCACCTGATCGCTGGTATCAAAGGTTTCGCCATAGCTGTAACCGCGCTGTACACCAATAATGGCACCTTTCAGTTCGGTAAAATCGCCCTGGTAATGTCTGGCGTAAAAGTTGTCTTTATTTGCCAGCAGATAATGCACGCTGTGGCTGATGATGTTGCCGGGCAGAAAGTCGACGTAATGGCTGCGTTCGGAGTTCTTCGAGATATAGGTGATGGCATCGGCTTTGCCATAGCGGATCATCTTCAGTGCGCGCGACCAGGGAACGCTCTGAAACTCCACCGGCTGGTTGATTTGTGCCGCCACCGCGTTAATCAGCTCAATATGAAAGCCGCTCAGTTGTCCATCCACGACAACTTCGTCCGGCGGATAGTCTTCATTACCACGCACTATCAACAGGCTGTTGTCGTCGGCATGGCTGAAAGAAGCCATCAGAGCGGCAATAAACAACGCCTTTGCGGTTAACAGGCAGACGAATCTGTGCATAAAGTAGTAATCGAACTGGTCAAAACCTTAAGTTTAGACGGATATCGGTTTCAGGTCTGGTATTGGCTGAAAATGACACTGAATCACGAAAACTAAGGGAGATGAAGGAAGAGATCAGTGAATCAGAAGCTCAGATTCAGCCCAAGATAACTGCTGCTTTCACCTTCGCGCCACTGCCAGCCGGTTTCCAGGTACTTGAGCCAGGTAATGCCGGCCTGCACTGAGCGATGGCCAGACAGATTGATCGTGCCGCCAACAAAGGCGCTGGAATAACTGCCGGGTAGCGGCAGCACCCAGTCGAGGCTGAGGTCGGTTTTAGCGTAATCATCCGGCAGTGATGATTTCCCCAGCGACGGGCTGTAGCTGAGGTAACTGCGCCAGAACAGGTCCGGGTCTTCATTGTGATAACCCGCACGGAAGCCATCCTGCTGGCGTAACGAGTGATTAAACCCCTGAACAAAATAAAACGCTTCCACCGGCAGGCTGAGGCAGAGGCACAGCAGGAACAGGGATGCTGGTTTAGTGCTGGTCATAACGATGCAGATAATCCATTAGCTGAGAAAAAGTTTCCGGGCTGAAACAGCGAATCCGGTTGGCTTCGAGCAACTCCACTGTCACACCCATGCCTGCAATCAGAGTACCGTTAAACTCGCCGTTGTAAATCTGTTGTGAGCCACAGGAAGGTGAACGCGCCGCCATCAGAGCAGCAACTACATGGTGTTGCTGCGCCAGTGCCAGTGTCTTTTCGGCACCCTGATAAAAGGCATCGCTGACGTCGTCACCGTCGCAGGTAATTACCCGGCCATCACGGATTTCAGCCGCCGGGCGTGGCGTTGGTAAACCGCCGGCGACTTCCGGGCAGGCAGCCACAATACGGCCCTGTTGTTGCCACTGTTGCAGCTGTTGCTGGAAGGCTTGCACCTTGCTGTCGTTGGCTTTGCCGTCATAACGTACCGGCTGCCCTAACAGGCAGGCGCTGACCAGAATTTTCCAGCTCATTGTTTCTGCGCCAGAAAATGAACATAACGGCCAAGACGGCGATAAGGTTCCAGCAGACCAAACTCAAGATCGCTTTGATTCACTTTATCCTGACCGATACGCTCGCGGATTTTCTGATGCATATGGTCGTGTACACAACGGATACCACGCCAGCGTTTCAGCTCAAAGCCCAGTTGTTCCAGGTGGTGCTGTATCTGATCCGGATCCAGCGGGTGTTGCGGCGCATTACCGGATTCGCGCAGATGCTGATTGGCAGAAGCGGGAGCATGGGTACGGCCGTTCATCAGCTGGCGCCATTGATGGCCATGCAGGTTATAAAACATCAGCGATAACCAGCCACCCGGTTTGACCCGGTCGGCCAGCAATTGCAGCGCTGCAAACGGCTGCTCCAGCCATTCCAGTACCGCATGATTTAAAACCACATCGTATTGCTGCGGGAATGCTTCGGCGCATTGCTGCAGGCCACAGTGTTTGCTGATCAGCGGTAACTGTTCTGCAGCAAACTGATCACGCGCCAGTGCCAGCATTTCTTCGGAAATATCACACAGGCTGACGTGGGCCTGCTGTTGCGCCAGATACAGGCTGAACTGCCCCTGGCCACCACCAATATCCAGTACCTGACGATTTGGCAGATCAATATTCAGGTCGGAGAAATCCTGACGTAACGCTGCCAGGCGCAGCTGGCCTCTAGGAGTCGCGTAAATGGTGCGGCTGAAGCGCTGTGCCAGATCATCAAAATTACGATCTTGTTGTAATTCATTACTGGCAGGTGGTGCCTGATATTTTGCCATGGTGGCCGGATCTTTTTTGCTCATAAACGCCATTGTACCAGAGGGCATTCGGCAAAAAGCGCCAGGGTAATGCCATCAATGTGTCTTTACTGAAGTGATATAACACAAAGTTAAACAAATTTACGCGCGAATCATTAGGGAGCTGCTAGACTCAAGGCTATCTTTCGCCCAAAGGAATTCGTCAGTTTATGAGCGAAGCGCTTTCATCGCAGCCTTCTGACAAGCAACAAGCTGATAATAAACGCCCGCACGGTAACCAGTGTCCGGCCGGTGACAATTGTGCTTATTATGAGGAAGTGATCAGCTTACGAACCGAAGTCATCACTGATCCGCTTACCCGGCTCTACAACGTTCGCTACTTTCGTCAGGCTCTGGAACAGGAGCTGGAACGCACCCGCCGTACGCTGATTTCCAGCGCCATTATGATGATCGACCTCGATCACTTTAAGCAGATTAACGACACCCACGGCCATGAAGTCGGCAACCTGGTGTTAAAACAAACCGCCCGTCTGATTCGTGATACCACCCGCAAGCTGGATATTCAGTGTCGTTACGGCGGCGAAGAATTTGTGGTGATTTTACCCACCACCGAATTGATGCTGGCGGCCCATGTGGCAGAACGTCTGCGTGAAAGTATTGAATCAACGCCGGTATTCCTTGCCGACGATAACTACATCAGCGTTACAGCCAGTATTGGCCTGGCTCTGCACAGCGCTGATGCTCCCCTGACGGCAACGGAATTAATTAACACCGCTGATGAACAGCTGTACCGGGCGAAGGAACAGGGTCGTAATCAGGTGTGTTATCCACGGGTGGAAGTTCCGGATACTCAGGTTTCCGGCGACGAGAAAGACGCACTTGGTTCTATGTTTGGTGGTCACGAAGACGCTGAAAGCTCAGGTGACGATGACTCCCAGGCCTGGGCAGAAAGCGAAATGATTAACGCCGGATTTTCCGGTGTCGACACCGATGATCATGAGGATGATTTTATTGGTGATGATGATGGCGAGCAGTGGATGCAATAACTGACGGTAGAGATGTTATGCGGTATCTGACAGTCCTGATTGCACTACTGAGTCTGGCGACCGCCAGCGCAGCACAGCCGAAACCGATGCAGATCTGCACACTCGAGCACTGGCCACCTTTTGTTGATCAGAGTGTGTTAAAAAGCGGTTTTGCCGTACAGGTGGTCGATGAAGCACTGCAGCTGGCCGGTATCTCGTTTCAGCGCAACTACGTGCCCTGGGCGCGGGCGATGGAAGAAACCCGCAGCGGCAACTGTGACGTAATTTCTGAATTATATTTTGATCCGGAGCGTAAACACTGGGCTGACTTCAGTGATGCTTACGGCGATTTATCCATGACGCTGTTTGCCCGCAGTGACCGCAATCTCCGTTATCAACAACTCAGCGATCTGACTCAATACCGTGTTGGTTTATTACGTGGCGCGAATATTTCGCCGGAATTTCATCGTACCGAAGGCATGCAGCTGGTGCCGCTGAAGTCGGTTAAGCAGGGTCTGAAGCTGGTGTATTCTGGTCGCATCGATGCTTTTGTCACCGGCGAAAAAGCCATCCGTTATGCCATGTATAAATTGCAAAACGAATTGCCGGAAATTTCCAACGTACTGGTGCCGGTCTACCCGGCGATCCACACTAACGAGTTGTTCCTCGGCTTTAACAAACTGGGCAGCAACAATCAGGAATGGCGCCAGCGTTTTAATAAAGCGTTGCAACAGCTGAAGGCATCCGGCCGTTATCAGCAAATCCTGCAGGAACAACACCTGGTCTTTAAATAGCGCTCTGCTATTTCTGTTTTGCCAGCCAGCGATCCAGTGAGTTAGCGAAACTTTGTTTATCGCGATCTGAAAACGGTGCCGGGCCACCACTCTGAATGCCACTGGAGCGCATCGTCTCCATAAAATCACGCATGTTCAGTTTCTGGCGAATGGTTTCTGGTGAATAGGGTTCGCCACGGTTATTAATGGCTTCTACCTGATTTTCCATTACCTCAGCCGCCAGAGGAATATCCTGGGTGATGACCAGATCTGACTGGCCTGCCTGCTGCACAATAAAATTGTCGGCGACATCGAACCCGGCTTCGACCTGTATACATTTGATAAACGGCGACGGTGGCAGCGGAATCACGTGGTTGGCAACAAAGCGGGTAGTGGTTTCGGTGCGAATCGCAGCACGACAGATAATTTCCCGGACAGCTTTCGGCGTCGCATCTGCATCAACCCAGATGGTGGTCATAGTGGTGCCTGTTTCAATTAAGGATGCGCGGCAATGTACCTGACGGCAGCGCGGCTGTCACAGTCTGGCGCGAATTCACCCGCAATTTTTGTCCTGATACCACCTGTGCTTTTACTGGCGCCGGGAGCATAGTGCGCAACAATTAAAGAACAATAAATCCGAACCTGAAGAACAATAAGTCCGAGGACGTAACCATGGCTCACACATCTGATCTGGGTGGTAAGGTCGACATCAAACCACGTCGTATGTCGTTCCCATTTAAAAACATGCGTGATCGTTTTTTCTATAAAGGCAATTCGGTGATCTCTGCGTTTGGTGCAGCGTTATCGTCTACCTTTCCGCCGGGTGAAGCTGAATTTATTGCTTCGGTGCGTTTATATCGCGACAAAGTAAAAGACGAGCAACTGTTACAACAGATCCGTGGTTTTATTGGTCAGGAAGGTCATCACAGTCATCAGCATAAACGAGCCAATCAGGTACTGACCGATTTAGGTCTGGATGCGGTGCGACTGGAAAAACACCTGGAAAAAGACATTAAGAAATACATCGGCCGCAAACACGTGACGCCGAAATTCCGCTTAGCGATGACGGTGGGCATGGAACATATCACCGCAATTATGGCGGAGTTTATTCTGAATAATCCGGAAGTTCTGGAGCCGATGGAAGAGTCGGCGCGTGAACTGCTCTACTGGCACGCCGTGGAAGAGATTGAACACAAAGCCGTCGCGTTTGATGTGTTTATGTTGTGTGAAAACGACCAGAAATACCTGCGCCGTGTTTTACGTCTGGTAACGGCGATGTTCACCATCCGGATTTTCTTCTACATGATTGCTTTGTTGTGGTGGTCACGCAGCATGCCAAGCTGGCAGGAATTAAAAGGTTTCTACCGCTTTATGTGGGGCAATAAAGGTGTGATTACCAATATCCGTAAGCCTTACCGCGATTACTTTAAAGAAGGTTTCCATCCTTGGGATCATGCCAACCAGGAGCTGGTGGATAAATGGAAAAATGAAATGTACCGCCCGGAACATGATCTGGGTGTTCAGAAAGCTCAGGAAAAAGCCGGTGCTGACAACCCGCACGGCGATAACCAGAACGACGGCGATCTGAAGGGTGCATTAGCCTGAGATTAGTACCGAACATTTTACTGAATTGACTTAGAGTGCTATGTCACGTTCGCCGGGATTTATCCCGGCTTTTTTATGCCTGGAATATGGGCGTCTGGGCTTTAGGTGTTTGGAATAGAGGGGCTGGTGTTTGGATTGAGCTGTTGTTGTCAGTGCAAGGTGATCATCAGATAAAAAAACACCGCCTTGGTGCTTCCTTCCCGGAAGCAGGCGGTGAACCAGAGGGTGCAGTTTTAATCTTTTATGCTGTTTATTACTCGCCTATGTATACCCGGTTGGAGTTGTAGTTTTTGGTGTACCAGTCGGTCGAGGTTAAGCCGCCACTCTCTGCCCATTGGCGATAATCGTTGTATACATTAACAATGTTGTCGCCGGAGGTTGGGTGCAGCCAGCTGTATGGCATGTTCAGTGCCCATGGCAGATTGGTCGCCGTTTCATAGGTTTTGCTGAAGTCGAATAAATTCGAGTCGTCGTCGCCACTGCCGAAGCGGTTCTGGTCAGCCCGGGCGGACGGACGATGGTTTGGCAGGTGCACTTCACGGCCACGGTCGAAGGTCGCAAAAATATACGGATTGTACGGTGCGTTGCCGGTCTGGCTGCGGGTTTTCGCCGCATCAAAAGTAATGCTCAATGTTGCCGGTATTTCCGGGCTGGTCGGACAGTCGGAGTCGGTATTGTAGAACTGACATCCAGCCGGTGTTGGCATCAGAGTTTCAGTGTTTTCCACCACCACAAAGTTGAGGTGCGAGCTTTGCTCATCACTGACGATGGTTTCGCTGTCGCCACCATTAACTGTGCGACTGGCGGTGTAATTGGTGGTTGCCAGAATATTATTCAGCGCCATGGCAAAACCGTTGGCACGTGATGCACCCCGGGCGGTAAAGGTGTAATCAACGTTAATGTCTTTAATACGGCCTAAGCTATTACGGGTTTCTTTGTAGCGGTATTTCACCACCAGATCGTTTAAATCGTAATCGCCTTCTACCGGCCAGTTATCTTCGAATGCCAGGGTTCCCTGACCTTCTTCACTGGGATAATAAACATCAAAGGCACGTTCGCTGTCGTTGGGGTAATCGTCGTTAGCATCCAGAACACCGTCGCCATCGGTATCCAGATTTTCAGGAAGAATGGTCATATTGGTATTGTCGATGGCGGTAGACGGATTGGCCGACACCATAAAAATCACGTCGTTAAAGTCGTGGTCACAACCGGCGTTGGTGCGCAGAATATCTTCCAGGCCCAATACGATGTTGCCGCTTTCATCGTCGTACAGCATCACGGTGTGGGCTTTTAATTCATCGTCATTTTCGGCATTTAAATCTTTAACTGTGTAGAACACCCAGTCATCACTTTGCCACGGTTTAATACCGTAGTTAGGATAAAAGCCGTTCGCTATGACGAAGAAACCAATTTTAGTACCGGCCGTGTGGGTACCCAGACTGACGGTATCACCAACGCGCATACCGTTGCTGTCGCCGCCGCTGTTGAAGAAAGAAGCGTTAGGAATTAACACAATTTCGTTAATGTCATCGCGGCTGGTGGGCTCGTCACCGGTGTAAGTAAAATAACCAAAACCGTTACGGTAGCCTGCACCTTCATGTAAAAAGGTGACAAAAACTTCACCGGTCTCTTTGACCGTAATGTTCGCCCCGGCATCGTTGGTGATGTAATCCGGATTGGTCAGAGTAACGTTACGGCTTTCTGGCAATGCGGTGGATATTTTATTTAATAAATCCGATGACACAGCCACGTCATCCGCCATGCTTAACGGAATACCGCCATAACTGTAATTGCTGTTGTAGTCACCCAGTGCATACGTCCAGGCCTGACTGTTAGTTGCTGTCAGCGACAGGCTGGCCGCTAATAATGCCGGGCATAATTGTTTTGCAGATGGTTTAAACATGGTCATGGCCAACCTCACTTAAATTCGTGGAAAATGGTGTCGGTATTTATTTCCAGCTCGGCGACGTTATGAATGCCAAGCTGAGATACCTGAACTTTTAAATGAGTCAGATGGCCTGGCAGGCGAATCTGCTGTTCGAAAAAACCCTGACTATCGGTTTGACCACGACTGATTAAATCCGGTAACGGTGCCGCCGCCGGTGTTGCCTGGTCCGCTTCCGACAGTTTGAAATTGTCAGGCTGGTAAACCTGAACGCCCACCTGTTTTCCCGGGTTACCGTTGTGGTCAAGTACCTGAACCCGCAACGTGATATCGCGGTTCATGTTGTAATCAAAGCCGTCAGGCACCACCAATGGCTTGGTTTGCTGGGTGGCGTTTTTATCAGTGGCATCCGATTTAGCGGAATCTTCACCACAGCCGCTAAGTAATAAAGCAGCGCTGCAAATCAGTAGGGGAGCGTTTCTGAATTTCACAACCAATCTCCGACGAGGAACTCTGTTGTGGTTTTTGCAGGCTTCGTACCAGTTTTTTAAGTCGCTGATTTATAAGGGAAAGGAGAGATTTTCAGGCGTTGTGTAGCAATTTTGAGATTGCATTCTGCAATTGCAGCGGCGCTGTCTGCAGAATGCAAAGGAAGAATCAGGCGGGGACAATATCCAGCGCACTGACCAGCTCATGTGCGCGTTCGGCCAGTTCTACACCACGGTCGGTTAAATAGCCGCCGTCGGTTTGAGTCGTCAGACCTTTATCAAATAAACGTTTGGCCGCAGCAACCATTTCCGGTGCGGCGTCGTGATGCACTTTAATACCGGTTTGCATACTGGAGTGACGATCAAACTTCACCAGCAGGTTCAGTTCATCAACAATGTCAGCGCGATAGGGCATAGCAACTTCCTTTTTTAGTGGGAATATCCAGACTACTCCGGCCTGCCCGGTGCAGCAACGAAAAAGCGGGCCAGCAAGGCATAAAAAAAGCCGGTTATGACTCAGGTCATAACCGGCTTTTTTATTCAGGTTTTAACGGGTTGTTTAATGAACCACCCAGGTACCTTCATTGCTGCGGTCAGAAGCGTTCAGCCAAACGTGAGTGATACCACCTTTCGCCGCTTTCAGCGCTTCGTTATCTTTGCTGTTGGTTGGTGCCGCAAACTTATAGTTGCCTAACTGGGCACAAGCCTGAGCGCCGCCGGTCCACTGACCTTTATAGGTAGAGATGTTCCAGCTGCCGTCAGAATTGCTCTTACAGGCGAAGTGATGGCTTGAACCACAACCTGCGTCATCCCAGCGACCATTGCCCCACTGAACAGCACAGTCCTGATTGCCGCCCCAGTTGTTCGGCTCATTTCTGTCCCATGACCAGATAGCGGCTTCGATGCGGCCATCGTTATAGGTCATATCATCCAGATTGACGATGTTGCCGCCGTTCTTAAACGCCTGAGTAACATCCGCTGCTTCAATCTTTTTCACTTTACCGCCGGTGAAGAAGGCACCAATAGCACCTACCGCTGTACGGTCTTCCCAGATACGGTCGATTTTGCCTAAGCCGGTGAAGGCCAGATTTTTCATGCCGGTGTTACCGGAACAGCCGCCGTCTTTCCACAGCACAATCTGTTTACCAGCAGCACGCACCTGCGCTTTGGTCAGGCTGTCGGGAATGTTTTTACAGCCGTTAGAGGCGTAAATTTTGCCGGACAGTTTATCGTTAATAACGTTTAACAGTTCCTGATGATGGCCATCGGTGTGATCTTCAAAATACAGAATAATCACTTCATTCGGGTTTTCGTTCAGCCAGTTACGTACTTCCTGCAGACCGTCTTTTACGAAACGATCTGTCAGGCTACAACCAACGTGCAGGTCACCAACGGATTTACCAATACCGGAGTGACACAGCAGCAGATCCGGACCCCATTCCCAGAACTTGGCACCGTGGGTTTGTGCTGTCCAGTGAGCATCCAGTTCGATAAAACGTGCGCCTAAACGCAGCTGGTCGTAGATCGAATGTTTCTGTTGTGGATCCAGATAACGTGTGGCGTTGCGATACGCTTCCGAGTTATAGGTGTTGTGGGAACCGAGAATGTTGTTGTCGATCATCGGGCTGTTCACATCCAGATTACGCTGATGTGCCAGTGCTTTACCGGCCCAGCTGTTCTGGAAATCTTTGATCGGATCCGGTGGTGGCGCAGAAGGCTTGGAGCTCATGGCGAAACCGGAAGCAGAGGCCAGCAGACCTGCCGCAATTGCGATGGACTTAGTCAGATTCATGAAATTATCCTGTAGTGGCTATGCCGTGGATCGGCTTATTATTATTGTTATTATTAATTTTTATTAGTGCCTGTTAAGGTAACTGCACGTTCGTTTTACCCGATGGCAGGAATGTGAGTAAAGTCGCACTTTTGTATTGGCTCGAAAAGTTCACCGATTGATTCAGAATCTGACTTAATGGCTCATAAAACCCGGAAATTGCGACAAAACTGAGTTTTGAGTTAGTTACAAAACAAAAAAAAGCCTGCAATTGCAGGCTTTTTTGTGGTCACCGGAAAGTGATCAGTTCGCTTCGGCCGTGGTCTGACCTGGAACAATGATCGAAGCTTCCGGCTGGCTCTGTACCACTGGCTGCTGTGCAGCAGGCTGTGGTGCCGGTTGCGGCTGGCTGGCCGGAGCCTGTTGAGCCGCAGGTTGTTGTACTGTTGGTTGTTGTACTGCGGTCTGCTGCACAACTGGCTGTTGAGCTGCAGGCTGCTGAGTTGGAGCAGGCTGAGGTGCTGCTGCGGTTTGCTCGGTAACTTGTTCTGCAACCTGCGGCTGTTGTTGAACAGAGGGCTGGGCAACGGGCTGAACTGCTGGTTGTTGTACAACTGGCTGAGCGACAGGCTGCTGAGCAATCGGTTGTTGAGCTGGAGTAACCTGAGTTGCTACGGGCGTTTGTTGCGGAGCACTAACCGGCTGCTGCGCCACGGCTGGCTGTTGTAATTGAGCTGGTGCTGGTGCCGGTACAACAGCTGGTTGCTGCGCAGCGGTCGCTGCCGGAACCTGGCCATTGGCTGCCGTTTGGGCAGGCTGGTTTACGGTAATAGAGATATTGGCCGGTTGCTGAGTGGCTGACTTTTCCAGTTCCAGCTGGGCTTTCTCTGCGGCGGCTTTTTCATTAGCGGCAATCTGATCGTTGGTGATCTGCTCAATCTGAGCATTCAGGTTAGCGATCTGTTGTTTGTATTGCGCGGCAACTCGGGCGTTCTGTTCTTCGGCAAATTGCTTCAGTGCCAGGGTCTGATCCTGCAGCGACATATGACGCACATCGTCGGCTTTAATAGCACTGCCAATCTGACCGAGATAATCTTCAAACTGCAGCGCGACCGTTTCTGCCTGGGCCTTGTTCATGCTCACCAGGGTGGCAACTTCACGTCCGATAAACAGCGCGTGCTGGGCCGCACGTAAAGCGTCTTTACCGGTTTTTTCCACCAGTTCGCGGTCGGTGTAGCTCTGGCGAATAATGCGCTCGGCGTTCTGCACCAGGTTCTCGGCGTATTCGAAGGTTTTGGTGGCGTTGGAGTCGGCGTCTTCTTTTTCCGCTTTATCCAGTGTCTTTTTGGCTGGCTGCCAGTGTTGAGTCAGCATGACGTCCAGTTCGATCGCCTGCAGGTCTTTTAATACGGCTTCTGAGTCTTTTGCGGCTTTGGCTTCATCACCGGTTTCGATCAGGCTGATCAGCTCTTTAAAGTCATCCATCGCCGTCTTGTATTCACCTGGCAACACGTTGTTGGCTTTAATCTCATCCAGTGTGGCTTTTTGCTGAATCAGGGCCGGTAGTTGGCCTTCGGCTTTTTGTTTGTTCTGCAGGCCACCTTCGTACAGGGTAACGACTTTGGCCGACACCTTAACGGTTTCTGTGGTTTTGCCTTCCAGCTCCAGTGCACGGGCCTGTTTTAACGCGTCGCGCAGTTGTTCCATATGTAATGGTGCGTAGAAATCCAGCTCGGCATCTTTGGCGCTTTTGTAAGCTTGTTCGGCGTTATCTAAGGCTTTTTCGCTGTCACCGGCAAACTGTTCAGCTTTGGCGGTTGCCAGTGAATCGAAGGCATCCTGATTGGCGAGTTTTTTACTGGCACAGCCGGTGGTTGCCAGTGTTGCAGCTAACATCGCTGCAAGCAGAAAATTATGGCGGAACATATCAAATCCCTGAATTGAATGATGAAAGGCGGGGGCTAAGGGAGGAAACGGCACAATCATCTCCCTGATAAAACAAAGCCGCGCCAATCGTAGAAAATTGGAGCGGCTAGTTTATCAAGATGGCGTGATTAATCCAGCAGGGACTTATCGCGAACAGCACCTTTATCAGCAGAAGTGGCAAATTTGGCGTATACCTTCAGCGCCGTGCTCACCTTACGTGGACGTTCTTCGGCAGGCTTCCAGCCTTTAGCATCGCGAGCGGTGCGACGAGTCGCTAATTCTTCGTCACTCAGCTGTACATTGATGCTGCGGTTCGGGATATCGATGATGATGTCATCACCTTCTTCCAGCAGACCAATGGCACCACCGGAAGCGGCTTCCGGAGAACAGTGACCAATCGATAGGCCGGAAGTACCACCGGAGAAACGACCGTCGGTTAACAGGGCACAGGCTTTACCCAGGCCTTTGGATTTCAGGTAAGACGTTGGGTACAACATCTCCTGCATGCCCGGGCCACCTTTTGGTCCTTCGTAACGGATAATCACGATATCGCCTTCTTTCACTTCATCCGCCAGGATGCCAGCTACGGCGCTGTCCTGAGATTCAAAGATCTTGGCTTTACCGTGGAATACCAGAATTGACTCATCCACACCGGCGGTTTTAACCACACAGCCGTCTAACGCGATGTTGCCGTACAGAACCGCCAGGCCGCCTTCTTTAGAATAGGCGTGTTCAATAGAACGGATACAACCATTTTCACGGTCGCCATCAACCGTTGGGTAACGGGTGCTCTGACTGAATGCGGTTTGGGTTGGAATACCAGCAGGGCCGGCGCGGAAGAACTCGATCACTTCTGGCGACGGGTTACGCATGATGTCCCACTTATCCAGCGCTTCTTTCATGGTTTTGGAGTGAACCGTTGGCAGTTCATTGTGTAATAAACCAGCGCGATCGATTTCACCCAGAATACCCATGATGCCACCGGCGCGGTGAACGTCTTCCATGTGGTACAGCGGCGAGTTTGGCGCCACTTTACATAACTGAGGAACAACACGAGACAGACGGTCGATGTCTTTCAGGTCGAAGTCCAGTTCTGCTTCCTGAGCGGCTGCCAGTAAGTGCAGGATGGTGTTGGTGGAACCACCCATCACGATATCCAGCGTCATGGCGTTTTCGAACGCTTTAAAGCTGGCGATAGAACGTGGCAGAACCGACTCATCGTCTTGCTCGTAATAACGCTTGGCGTTCTCAACGATGCGACGACCGGCTTCTAAGAACAGGTTTTCACGATCAGCGTGGGTCGCCAGAGTCGAACCGTTACCTGGCAATGCCAGACCTAACGCTTCGGTTAAACAGTTCATCGAGTTCGCGGTGAACATACCGGAGCAAGAACCACAGGTAGGGCAGGCGCTACGCTCGTATTCAGCGACTTTCTCGTCAGACGCATCATCGTCTGCGGCGATAACCATGGCATCAACCAGATCCAGCTTGTGCTCAGACAGCTTGGTTTTACCAGCTTCCATTGGGCCGCCGGAAACGAAGATCACAGGGATGTTCAGGCGTAATGATGCCAGCAGCATTCCCGGGGTGATCTTGTCACAGTTAGAGATACACACAATGGCATCGGCGCAGTGTGCGTTCACCATGTATTCCACCGAATCGGCAATGACTTCACGGCTTGGCAGGCTGTACAGCATGCCGTCGTGGCCCATCGCGATGCCATCATCCACCGCAATGGTATTGAATTCTTTTGCTACACCACCGGCTTTTTCAATCTCACGGGCAACTAACTGACCCATATCCTTCAGGTGAACGTGACCCGGAACAAACTGGGTGAAGGAGTTAGCAACGGCAATAATCGGCTTGGAAAAGTCATCATCTTTCATTCCGGTTGCACGCCACAGCGCACGGGCACCGGCCATATTACGACCGCCGGTAGAAGTCTTGGAGCGATACTCAGGCATGGGAGTCTCTCGTCATCAAATCATTAGCTAAGAATACTGGCTGGCATTGTATCAGCACGTACGTGTTGCTGTCGCCACGCGCGTACGAACCAAAAGTGTCGAAAACTGTATATCCCTCAGGTCGTTACGGGATAACCGCAGCAACCTTGAAGAGGAAAACTCACAGTTATCCCGTATTTCTGTGGATAAAATTGGGAATAACTTTGGGGCAAACGTCGCTAGCCCAGACTACATGCGCCAGGTTGTTAAATTGGTGAAAAAATAAACGTTTGTTTGAACGCCGCTGAAATCCATAAAAAGCCAGTACTGGCAAGGGTTTTCTTCAAATTTTTCAGTGGCTTGGAGAGAGTGGTCAGAGGGTATAAGTCAAGAGGGAAAAGTACTGTGGATTTTAACAGTGTTGTGGAAAACTTTGTGGGTAAGGTGAGGGGAAGTTGTGTTTTGAAATTGATCTATGTGTCAATTATAATCATTGTTGGTCATATTGAGACGATTTATATTCAGCAGGTGGATACTCGATAGGTGCGACAGGGTAGTATGGCGGAGCACATTTCTCTGAATGTACAAAGAGGCTATAAGGGAAAGTTATGACAAAGCCAGTGGCGTTTAAAGCTCGAGCGCATCTCCTCAAATTGTTAGGAGATGAATTGATAGGTGATGATCGGTTAGCAATTTTTGAATTAGTTAAGAATGCCTACGATGCTGATGCAGACCGCGTTGATGTAACGTTAGATTTACATTCGGGCCAGCCGAAAATTGTAGTACAAGACTTCAATGGCGATGGTATGGATACAGAAACCATTTTGAATAAATGGATGGAGATTGGTACCAATAGTAAAAGGGGAAGTAATCGAGAACGTACTAAAAAATATGGTCGTTTACCGCTTGGTGAAAAAGGCGTTGGCCGATTAGCGGTGCACAAGCTTGGGAACGATTTGAAAATCAATACTCGTTCGAAAGATAAGTGTGAAATTGAAATTAAGATTAATTGGCCCTCTTTAATCGATAATGCTCAGTACATTCAAGATACTAAAGTAAAAATATCAGAACTTGAAACTCCTAAGTTTTTTAAACAGAAAAAAACAGGTACCAGGATTGAAATCACCAATTTGGTTAATGATAACTGGTCTAGAGGGGAATTTAGAAGATTAAAACGTTTGCTAACAAGCTTGGTTTCACCATTCGATGGTGTATCAGATTTTGATGTTAACTTATTTATTCCAGGCCATGAAAAGGATATTCAGGATACCCTTGAGGCTGGTGATATTCTAGAGCGTTCAATCTGGAAGTTTGATTTCAAGTTAGATAAAGATGGCTGTTTCTCTTATGAGTATTGCTTTACACCCCCGTCTCTATTTAAGGAATTGTCAGCTCGAGAAATAGTTTCTAGTGACGATAGATTGGAATTGACGGAACCTAATAAGAATAGGAAGAAATTACGTAGGAAATCTGACGATGATAAACTGTTTGTGAGGTCTTCAGATCTCGATGGTATTGGTTCTATAGAAGGGAGCTTTTTTATATACCTCAGAGATCGAAAAGTGCTAAATGCAACTGGATCATATCAAACTGTTAAAGATTATTTGGATGAGCAATCTGGAGTCAGGATTTATCGAGATGGAATTCGAGTTTTTAACTATGGTGAGAAATATGATGATTGGCTGGATCTAAACCTGTCTAGGATTAATAGGCCAGGAAAGAAAGTTGGCACGAATATGGTTATTGCAAATGTATCCTTAGACCTTGAACAAAGTTTTGGGTTAAAGGAAAAGACTAATAGGGAGGGTTTTGACAATAACTTAGTGTATCAGCGATTCAAATGGATAGTAGGCAGTGCCGTAGACAAATTTTATGAATTACACGATGTTGATAGGGAGAGAGTGACTGACTATTTAAAGGGAATTTCTGAACAATCTAAGCCTGATCCAGCATCTAAGTTTTCAGATAATTTAGGCGCTATTAGAAAGAGCCTAAAAAAGCACGGGCTAGAGAAAGAAATCGGAGGTAAGGTCGATCAAATTGAAGCTGATTATATGCAGATGAGGGATGTAACTCTTACATCTGGGATTGCGGGTATTAATCTTGCTGTAATTTTTCATGAAGTTGAGAGAGGAATTGACGACTTAAATCAGGCAATTAAGAATAAAGAGCCACGTGAAAATTTACTGATTCAATCAAGTCATCTGGCTAGCTTGTTAGAAGGCTTTGCTCCCTTGCTTCGTAAGAATGAACAAAAGAAATTCTCAATTAGCAAACTTGTTTCAAGAGTTGTCGCTCTTTCGGAGCATAGGTTCAATCATCATAATGTAACAATTTCTAATCCTATTGATACTTCAGAATGCGAAGATTTTAAAATTCGTGCTCCATTTGGATTGCTTCAGGCTTGCTTAACTAACTTAATAGATAATTCTATTCATTGGACGAAGTATAAGTTAGAGAAAGAAGTAACGGAGTACAAACCTGCTATTCGTATATTTACATTGCTTGATTGGTTTAAAGAGGGGCCTGCGCTTGTTGTTGTAGATAATGGCCCAGGTTTTGAGATATCTCCCGAAGAAGCTGTTAAGCCTTTTCGTACAACTAGGCCCGCAGGAATGGGAGTTGGTTTGTACTACTCTGATAAGGTTATGGAGACAATTGGGGGGAGGCTTCTGATTACTTCGGGGGAGGATTTGGAGCTACCACCAGCATATTCAGGCGCTGCTGTTGTACTTATATTTAAAGGAGTAAAGGATTAATGTTTATTGTTCCTGGGATTGTTGCTGTAGATGATAACCCTAAAGAGCTTGAGCAATTAAAAGAAGGGCTGTTTTCAGCAGGGTTAAGCTGCTTTCCTGTGGTTTATGATGAGGTTTCTGGGATCGATGATGTAAACTTTGAAGAGTGCTCAGGCATAAGAGTCGTGATCTCTGATCTAAATTTAACGGAATCACAATCTGTCGAAGCTCCTCAGTTAGTCGGACCATTAGGAGAAATGCTCAAATCTTTGCCTTTAACTGGCCCTTATATCCTGTGTATATGGTCAAAGATCGAGGACAAGGTTGCTGAGGTCATGGAACTTTTGGAATCGAGATATAGTAATAAAATAAACCTGCCACTACGCTGTGTTGCAATATCAAAAACAAAATTTCTAACAGATCCTGACGGATTGAAAGAGCGTTTGATTGAGGAGATATCAAGTAGTCCACTTTTAAATGCGATTATAAAGTGGGAGAAGAAAGTAACAGAGTCTGCCAATGCAGCGGTGGATAATTTATATCGACTATCTCGACCGCGTGAAGAATTTACTACTGTTGAAAAGCAGGGTGAAGCATTTGATATGTTAATGAGTGCAATCGCAAATGAGTCGTTAGGTGCAAAAAATGCACTTGAGGAACCTTCTGTTGCTGTAGAGTCGGGGCTTTTCCCAATTGTAGAAGATCATTTGAGATCTCAAAAAAATAATGTCAGTTTATGGAAGGATGCTCTAACTAAAGTTGGTGGAAGAATTAGCCTTGATCAAGAAATTAAATCAACTCTTAATACGTTCTATAGTGTTGAAGAGGTTGAGGATAACTTTAGTCGTGATTCTCGAGGAGTTTTTCTAGAGTTAAATTTATCTTATTTAAGCGACAAAGATAACTTGGAAAAATTTCAAAAAAGGTTTGGTAATAATATTACTGATATAGTCAATCAAGAGTTCATTCGACCAATAGGAAAAAAGTCTAAGCAAGAGGATAAGGACAATTATAGTGCATCATTCCAAAATTGTGTTGTTGGGTTTCTTGAGAGTTCTGCGGCATGTGATTACGCTCAGCGAAAAGTGAAGCTTCCTCGATATATTCTAGGGATACTTATACCTGAAGAATTGAAATCTTTTGCGAGGTTTAAGTTCCAAGATACATACAAAGAAGCCCATGACGGAATATATCGACTCCCTATTGTTAACTATAAAGGGAAACCTTATATACTAAAGTTTAGTTTTAAATATCAAGTAGGAGCTCAACCAGAAGATCACAAATGGTTCGGAAGGCCCCTGCTCCGTTTGAGAGATCAAGTGATAGCATCAATTAATTCAAGAAATGCTAACTACTCATCTCGATTGGGTGTGATGAGTTTTCACGATGATCCAGTTCTAGAAGAATAGGTAAGGTATTTATAGATCGGTAATCCAATTACACTCTCTGTAGCCAGCGTTCAATAGCGGATAGCGACCCTATCCGCTTCTTCAATAAAGCGGCAATGTCGCTTGCTGAAATAACTACCACCGGATGACCATCCTCTTTCAATTCATGGTATGCCTGATTTCCTAAATATGATGTTGTGACCAGAATCCCGAACTGCCTGTGACGTAAGCGGGATATCAGTCGTGATAGCTCTTTAACTCCTACGCCTGAATTGCTTTTATAACACTTAGCTTCAAGGGCTAATTCAACATCAATGCCGCAGACTCCTTCACCAAGACGGTAGCTCCCGGTAGCATCACGACCGCCATCACGCCATGGCCTTGTTACATCACATTCCTTTATATTCGGCATCATTAATCTGGCGATTTCTACAGCGCACTTTTCGAACCCGTGCGGGTTTTCTTTATACGTTTCGTAGATCAGATCGAGAACTTTCTGATCTTCAGGCGTTTGTGGAAGTTGCTGATCTTTTGTCCGGATTTCAAGGCTGTGCGTTGCCTGGAGAGGTGAGTATTTCCGGCTTTTAACCCAATCCAGCCAAACTTTTGGGGCATGTGGAGATGATACTGTTTTCCCTTCTTTTATATCGTTTAGCCACTCGCGTTTTATCTCCGGAACATCCAGTACCGTAAACGTCGATTTATAGTTCTGAAAACGTCTGTTATCTGCTCCTTTAGCTCTCCAGATCGCCACTAAGTCTTCATCTGGCCCGAGAATCTGAGCGCCGGGAACAGCTAATCCCAGGAAACGTACGTCCCGGTAAATACCAGTGCCGCCAAATAAAAGAATAACGGGGAAGTGATCAAACTCCGTATCTGAATGACGTGTATCAAACAGGTTGCGTAGCATTAAGTTGCCCTGACGGGGTGTATCATGAATCTCTTTAACTTTCTTATTATCACCGTAATAAGTGAAAGCACCTGTTTCCGTATCAAGAGAGTCAGGCCAGTCGGGGTCATTAAAGTTTGTTTTTAATACGAGAAGGTTGAGCGTATTTACTTCGGGGCGTTTGCCCAGGTGCCGGAAGCCCGCACCATTATCAACACCGAGTAATTTTGGGAGTGGATCATCGGAGGCATTGCCGTTGCGTGAGCCTCCGTAGATTTCGTCTATTAACAGATTACAGCTTGATAAATCCATTTACTGCGAGAAACCTTATTCAGGATGCGATTTTTACTGCCTCACTTTCAGTCTGAATAATTTTCTTGAAGATAATTTCCAATACTGGTGAGCAAACACCGTTACCGCATAATTTTACTTTGTCACGTCGATTGCCATGGGGAAGCTTATGTTTTGGCCCTGTGCCCATTGCTTTCATCAGCTCTGGTGGTTGTAGCATACGCAAATATGGCGTTTTGCCTTTCCAGGTAACTAAGCCAAATCGGTCGACCGTAGTGATTGTGCGAAGTGGGGCATCTAGAGATTGCCAGCCTCCGGCATAATCTGAGCTGTAGTAAACGATAATAAAATCTTTACCTCTTCCCAGCTCTTTCATTGCACGTTCTGCACGATCGATGGTTGCCTGAGCCCTGCCTTCTTTATAAAGCGGAGTGCTTTCGTACTGACCAGTCCAATCGATAATTGAACGAGCGTCTCTGTTTTTTCGATTGTGAAGCTTTAACAGATCTTCGCGAGTAATTTTGCTCCCTTCAAGATCGCAAACCAGGAACATACGTTTGCGGGCTTGAGGCGCTCCAAAATCTGCTGCATTTAACAGCAAATCATTTACCCGATAGCCGTAAGATTCGATTGTCTCGATCAGCTCGCCATGCCTGCCCCAGCTCTTCATTCTATTAACATTTTCAACAATAAGCCAGCGGGGTCTCATTGCTTCTACCCATGGAACGATACCAATAGCTGTCTCTTTGCTTTTTTCACTGCCGGGCTTTGAGCCCCGGGCAATAGAGTGGGATGTGCACTCAGGAGATGTCAGCAATACATCTGGCAGAAAATCTTTTGCCAATTCCTGAGGATCAAGATCTTCGATTGGTGAGCATATAACTTCGGCACCCGGGAAGTTGCTTTTATACGTTTCAGTAGCAAGCTTCCAGGCGTCGACGGCAAGTATCGGTTCCGCTCCTGCGGTGACTGCGCCGCGGCCACCAAATCCGCCGCCACAGAATAAATCCACAAATTTTATCATTGTAATACTGCCCCAATTCCCATCGCGGCGAATACTACCAGGTTTGCTATCTGATTTCTTTATCAATCGAATATTGGCCGCGAATGACACGGACTTTGGCAGTATACCGTGTCGGTAAAATGCTGTTTCATTCTGAGATGACTGACGTTCACGACAAAGCCACACGCAGCCGCAATATGGCGGCGATTCGCGGCAAAAACACTAAGCCCGAGGTATTGCTTCGAAAAGAGCTGTTCGCCCGTGGCTACCGTTATCGCCTGAATGATAGGAAGCTTCCCGGCAAACCGGATCTGGTGTTGAAGAAATACAAAGCAGTCATATTCGTTCATGGCTGCTTCTGGCACCTGCATGGATGTCCTTTGTTTAAATGGCCATCCACGAGAGCAGAGTGGTGGAAGGAGAAGCTTGAAGGTAATCAGGCGCGTGACCAAAGGCAGCTCAGAGCACTTCAGGAGCAGGGTTGGCGGACTTTAGTTGTCTGGGAATGTGCAATCAAAGGCAAGCATCGCTTACCTTTGAATGAAGCTCTGGATCAGGTAGAGAGCTGGTTAAAGTCTGAATCTGATTCGCGAGAAATTGAAGGCCTGCCTTAACCTAACCCCATCTGCACCAACACCATATAAACCGCCGTACCGCCAACAATGCTTAGCAGCGATTGGCGGAACGCCAGGTGCAACGCGGCAACCAACAACAAACAACCCATCTCCGGGGCGAACTCCAGCGAAATCGCCGCGTCGTTTTTAAACGAATACACCACCAATAACACCATCACCATGGCCGGTAAAAAGCGACCTAAATGAGTCAGCAGCGGATGGTCGGCCACTTTATACAGCAGTACAAAGGGCAATACCCGGGTGAAGAAAGTTACGCCGGCTAACACGGCAATCACACTGGTGAGATACCAGAATTCGTTCATGACTCCACCTCCACGCGGGCGGAGCCGGTTCGGGCACGTGTTGCGTATTGCATCATTAATACACTGAGGCTGAGCAGAATAGCGATCAGCAACATATGTTCACGGCTGATCAGCACCAGAGTACCAACACCAATCACCAGCGCGACCAGAAACGGACGAACGTCCTTCAGGTGTTTAAATTGCTCAATGGTTAACACCATAAATAACGCCGGTAATACAAAGGCGATGCCGTCGGTGGAAAACTCCAGCTGGCTGCCCAGCCAGGCACCCAGAGTACAGCCCATCACCCAATAAAACTGGTGAATGGCGGTTACCCGTAACTGGAACTGGCTGCGATTAATACCATCGGGAACCTGGGTTGACGTCACCAGCGAATAGGTTTCATCGGTTAAACCAAAGATCTGATAAAGACGACGCCAGCCTTTCGAGTTCATATGACTCATCACCGACAAGCCATAAAACACATGGCGTGAATTCAGTAATAAGGTGGCAATCGCCATCTCCATCAGAGTTGCGGAATTCGCCAATAAGCCCACCGCCAGAAACTGCCCGGCACCGGCGTAAATAAACAGGCCCATCGCCGTGGCCCACAGCCAGTGATAGCCAAGTTCGCTGAATAACACACCAAAGGCGGCGCCCAGCGGTAAATAACCAAACATTACCGGCAGCGACGAACGCAGCACCAGTGCATTTAACGGAGATAAGGAAGACAACATGAACAATGGATCGGAGGAGTAAAACAGATAGGGATATTAGTTGTCTGGGTGGTCAGAAAGCAAGTTCGGCGTTAGTGGCAGACTGATATTCCGGTAAACAAGCGGCGCGAAACTGCGCGCCTCAGGTCATTTGCTTCAGGCGGCCAATACCTGCGTCCATGCTGGCGAAAAACGGCTCCATCGCCCGGCTGCTGAGTTCAAAATAATCGTTGGCGTTAAGTACAGGAGCGCCGTTTTGCTGAGCGGCGCCATCGGCCAGAATCTGCTGATCAATCACGCTGACTAAATGCTGCAATGCTTGTTCACTGTTTTGT
Organism: Bacterioplanoides sp.; assembly: GCF_965219715.1. Taxonomy (GTDB): domain Bacteria; phylum Pseudomonadota; class Gammaproteobacteria; order Pseudomonadales; family Oceanobacteraceae; genus Bacterioplanoides. The sequence goes on along the minus strand of NZ_OZ244785.1, from coordinate 2,430,986 downwards.
TCGGCATCGATGTATTCCTGCAATTTGCCGCGGACAAAGCGCATGCGGATTTTATCCACGGTTCCGGCTTTGCCTTCCGCCAGAATACCGGAGCCTAAAACACGGGCCTGGCCGACCAGTTCTGCGGTGCGTGGCAGGTCGCGCCAGATGCTGGTGAGGCTGTGAATATCGGTTTCTTGGCTGGCCAGTTCGTCGAGGTTGGCCTGCTCCGCCACGTCTTCAATTAAATACAGCAATACAGAAATTAACCGGTTGTGCTGTTGCAGATTATTTTCGGCTTCCAGCTTCAGATTATTGCTGTGCAGACGCTGCCAGTGATCGCGGTAAGCCAGCCAGTGATCCTGACAGGCGAGCTGTGGCAAACAATCAACCTGTGCAATTGCCTGGTTAATCGCGGCAGCGACACCCGCGAGAGATTGCTTTAGCTGTTGGTCGCCGTTTAAGGCGCCATAACTGGCACCGCGATGTTTCTGGGTGTGTTGCAACAAGGTGCGCAGCTGGATCAGTAATTCGACACCATCACGTTGGCGCTGACGGATTTGTTGCCGACGGTTTTTGTGTATCAGAATCGCTACCAGAGAAAGCAGCAACACAGCAGTGGCGATTATAAGTGCGTCGTTCATCGGGATTCTCCTGTGCGGCTCAGCTGAGTTAAGTGAATGGCAACCGATGCGGTTTGTTGTGCCTGTTCGCTGTTCTGGTTGGCGGCCAGGTGTACTTCTTCAATGCGTTGCGACACTTCATTGCTGGCCTGACTTTGCTGCTCGCTGTTGCTGGCAACAGAGATCATATGGTCTTTCAGCAGATGGGTTTGCTGCTGGATATCGGTCAGCGCTTCGCGGGCGTTTCGTGCCAGCGATACGCTGCGGGAGGTTTTTTCCTGCATGGCGCTGATCTGTTGTTCGGCGGCAATAATGCCGCTGCTGATCTGCTCCACCTGGGTGGAAATATCATTGGCGGAATCGTGGCTGCGTTGTGCCAGGGTACGCACTTCGTCCGCCACCACAGCAAAACCACGACCGTGTTCTCCGGCCCGTGCCGCTTCGATGGCAGCGTTTAATGCCAGCAGGTTGGTCTGTTCGGAAATCGCCCGGATCAGATCGGTAATGCTGTGAATCGCTTTGGACTGCTCGCTGAGCTGCAGCATGGCGCTGGCACTGTGCTGCGCTTCCTGCTCCATGGAACTGATGTCATTCGCGGCGGAGCTGACGGCGTCGGCACCACTGATGGCCAGCTGGTTTGCGGTTTCTGTCATGTCAGCGGCTTCACGAATTAAGGTGGCGATGTTTTCCACACCCTGGCTCATTTCCACCATAGCCGTTGCGCCGGATTCCACCGCCAGCGATTGCTGCCCGGTATTGGTGGCCAGCTGATGGGCGTGGTGCTGTAACTCTCTTGCGGAAAAGGCGATTTCTTCGCGACGGTCGTTGGTTTGTTGCTGCTGACGTTCAACGTCGCGCAACAGATGTTGCAGAGTTTCTGTCAGTGGCGATAACCGCTGATGGTGCAGTAATAACGGCTGATGACTGAGTTGCTGTGGGTCGATGTGCTGCAGCGCCTGGATCAGCTGATGTTGTTCCTTGTGGGTTTGCAGCCAGGTGCCTGTCATCAGATAGCTTGCCAATAGCGCGGGCAAAATCAGCAACAGCGGTGGCAGATCTGACAGCAGGCCGAAAAACAGACTGAGTAATACCAGCGACACACAACTGATCAGTAGCAATTGCTCGCCAGCGAGATTGGTGAGTTTTTGCGCCGGGTAAAAGACCGGCGAGAGAACAGAATTAACCATGATGTTTCCGCTCCGGAGGAGCTTGTCGGATATCGGATTAATTCAGTGTACAAAGGATCGGCGGCGCCATTGCAACGGCCTGTAACAGGATGTCGTTGTTTGTGAAAAATAACGGTAAAACAAAGGTTTAGCGGGATTTTAGGAGATTGATCCGGCTGCCAATGCGGACAAATGGGCAGCCGGAAATGCGCAAAAAGCGAAGAAAACAGTGGTGGTTATTCGATGTTTTGTATCTGTTCACGCATCTGTTCGATCAGAACTTTTAAGTCCACCGCATGTTGGGTGATTAACGCCGTCAGCGATTTTGACGACAGGGTGTTCGCCTCGCGATTCAGCTCCTGCATCATAAAGTCGAGGCGGCGACCAATAGGTTCGCGACTGGTCAGAATACGTTTCACTTCATTGATGTGGGTGTTTAACCGATCCAGTTCTTCAGCGACGTCGGCTTTTTGGGCCAGCATCACCATTTCCTGTTCCACCCGGTCGTTATCCAGATTGCCGCTCAGCTCATCCAGCTTGGTTTGCAGCTGCTGACGCTGGGCTGCTAATGCTTCCGGCATCTGTTCGGAAACGATGGCAACGATGTCGTTCATCTTGTCCAGACGGCTGGTGATCATCTCTGCCAGATCAGCCCCCTCACGGGCGCGGGTATCTTTTAACGTTGCCAGGCTGGCATCAAACGCTTGCAGGGCCGCTGCCTGTAGTGCTTTGCCATCGACTTCTTCGCTGGCTAATACACCCGGCCATTGCAGAATCTGTAGGGCATCCAAGGCATTGCCGGGGCCAATGATGGCATGAACCTGGTCCGCTGCGTGGTTCAGTTGTTCCACCAGTTCGCTGTTCACGGTTAACTGGGCATTACCCTGGGTTGGCTGGAAGCGTAAGGCACATTCAATCTTGCCACGGCCGAGTTGTTTTTTCAGACGCTCACGCAGGTGAGGTTCGAGATCACGAAACGCTTCCGGCAGACGAAAATGTGGCTCCAGATAACGGTGGTTAACGGAACGGATTTCCCAGGTAAAACGGCCATGCTCACATTCGCTGGAATTGCGGGCGAAGGCGGTCATGCTGTAAACCACGGCGGCGTTGCTCATAGATAAATCCCGAAAATAATTGATTACTGAATAAATAGTTATCGTATTGTACGGCCTGTCACCTTCGCCCGCTATCTGTCATCTGCTTGCTATCTATCGGCTGACGCCGGGAGTATACTGCCGCCTTTATTTGATTGTGTTTAAGAAAACCGGAAGGACTTATCTCTATGAGACCAAGTGGCCGCGCGCTGGATCAGTTACGTGACGTTAAAATTACCCGCAATTTCACCAAACATGCCGAGGGTTCGGTGCTGGTGGAGTTTGGCGACACCAAAGTAATTTGTACTGCCAGTGTGGATAACGGTGTTCCGCGTTTTATGCGTGGCGAAGGCCGTGGCTGGGTAACCGCAGAATACGGCATGCTGCCGCGTTCTACCGGTTCACGCATGATTCGTGAAGCCGCTAAAGGTAAGCAAGGTGGTCGTACGGTGGAAATCAGCCGTCTGATTGGTCGCTGTTTGCGCGCTGCTGTCGATATGGAAAAACTGGGCGAGCATACCATTCAGCTGGATTGTGATGTGATTCAGGCTGACGGTGGTACCCGTACCGCGTCAATCACCGGCGCTTGTGTTGCTCTGGCGGATGCCATTAACGGTCTGCTGGAACAGGGCCGTATCAAAGAAAACCCGATCAAGAGCATGGTGGGTGCGGTATCTGTGGGTATTTATGAAGGTCAGCCAGTGTTGGACCTGGATTACCCGGAAGACTCCGTTGCTGAAACCGATCTGAACGTCATTATGACGGCCAAAGGTGGTTTTGTTGAAATTCAGGGCACCGCAGAACAGGAAGCGTTTTCGGATGATGAGCTGGCCAGCATGTTAGCTCTGGCGAAAAAAGGCATCGCCGAACTGTGTGAAATTCAGCATGCAGCGCTGGCGAGCTAATCGCTGCCGCTGTTTCGCTGAAACAAAAAAGCCGCTGTCAGAGCTCTGTGTGAACAGGGCATCTGAGCAGCGGCTTTTTTATGTCTGTTGTTCGTGAAGAGCAGACCTTAGCTGGCCGTTAGTCTTCGTCGAATTCGTATTCCACCATCACGGCGGCATGGTCACCAAACTTCAGGTTGGTATCCAGTTTGGCTTCCACCACGTACTGGCGCACGTTTGGTGTACAGATCTGGTAATCCTTACGCCAGCCATTCTGATTACGGCGAGCGCTTTCTTCATCCGGCCACCAGGTGAACTGATTTTCACCAAAATTGGCTTCACGGAAGGCATCGACATAACCGGCCGGGCCAAACATCTGATCAAACCAGGCCCGTTCCTGTGGTAAGAACCCGGGGGTTTCCTGGTTCGCCTGCCAGTCGGACAGATCGAAGGTTTTGTGCGCTGCTTCGAAATTACCACAGAAGATAAAGTCGCGACGTTTGCGTCGGGTCTTGTTCAGATGGTCTAAGAAAGATTGCTGAAATGCCAGTTTATCTTCCAGTGTGTTGTGTTCATCAACCGCCGGGAACAGGATCGAACCAACGCTCACGTGGTCGAAGTCGGCCTGAATAAAACGCCCCTGAATATCACACTGATGAAACGCCAGGCCGGTCATAATGGCTTTTGGCATTTCTTTGGTCAGGATCGCCACACCAGAATAACCGTCGGCTTCGGCATCAAAGAAATAAGCGTTGTAACCGTCGGGATAAATCACGCTATCCGGCAGCTGGTATTCTTTGGCCTTCAGGTTCTGAAGCGCAACAACGTCGGCATCGGCGGTTTGCAGCCAGTCATACAGACCTTTTTCTACGGCCTGCTGAATGCCATCAAGGTGTAAACTGATAATCCTCATACGTGGTTCCCGACTAGTGAAGCGTGTATCATACCGCATACTTTTCAAAGCAGGTATCACCAGAGTTGACTATGCAAGCGTATCAGAAAGAGTTTATTGAATTTGCCATCGAGCAAGGCGTACTGAAATTTGGCGAATTCACCCTCAAATCTGGTCGCGTCAGCCCCTACTTTTTTAATGCGGGTTTATTTAATACCGGCTCTGCGCTGGCTAAGTTAGGTCGCTTTTACGCTGCAGCGCTGGAAGCTTCCGGCGTGGAATACGACGTGGTATTTGGTCCGGCCTACAAAGGCATTCCGTTGGCGACTACTATTACTGTAGCCCTTGCTGATCAATACAATAAAGATATGCCTTACGTGTTTAACCGTAAGGAAGCCAAGACTCATGGTGAAGGTGGCAACCTGGTGGGTTCACCATTAACCGGTCGGGTGTTAATTGTTGATGACGTAATCACGGCGGGCACTGCGATCCGTGAAGTGATGGCGATGATTGAAGCAGCAGATGGTGCAACACCGGCGGCGGCACTGATTGCACTGAACCGTCAGGAAAAAGGCAATGGCGAGTTATCCGCCATTCAGGAAGTAGAGCGCGACTTTGGTATGCCGGTAATCAGCATTGTTGGACTGAACCAGGTGCTGGATTATGTGTCTGAAAAACCAGAGTTGCAGCAATACGCGGATGCCATCAGTGCATACCGCGATCAATACGGGGTTTAATCTATGAAGTTGTTTGTCTGGTCGGCAGCCGTTTGTTGTCTGTTGCTTACAAGTGTTAGCCATGCAAGCAAGTTGTATCGTTTTACCATTGATGGCCGGGTTGTGGTGAAAGACCACGTTCCGGCGCAATACTCCCACCTGGGTTATGAAGTTCTGAACAGTTCAGGTCTGGTGATTAAAAAGGTTAAGCCAGCGCCAACCGCGGCTGAGCTGGCTGAACGCCGGGCCGCTGAAAAGGCGAAAAAAGAACGACTGGAACGAATCCGTGCCCAGCGTAAGCAAGATATGGATCTGCTGCGGTTGTACGCCAAGCCGGGCGACGTTGAGCGTGCGCGTAAGCGTAAAGCCGACGAAATTGAATCTTATATCCAGCTGCAGCGCCGTCGTATTGCCGATTTGGAAATCAAACTGGAGCAGTCCCAGGGGGATGCCGCTGATATCGAGCGCCGTGGCGTTGAAGTACCGGTGGACCTGCGTCTTGAGATTGCTCAGTTACAGAACCGTATTCGCGAAAGCCACGCCAATATCAAAAGCCGTCAGCAAGAGCTGATCGACAGCACCAAAGAGTACTCAACCCAGTATGAGCGGGTGCGTATTCTGCAGGTTTATAAGCCTGGCGCGCTGTCGGAAGAGATCGATCTGGACAAGGTTGATCGCGAGTTGGGCAGCCTCTGATCTGGCGCTGCCTTTTGTGGCAGTCTGGTTAAATACCGGCTGTTGCTCTGATGGCTGGCAAAAATAGTGTTATTCATACAAAACAAGGCCGCAGCGGCTTCACCCGCTGCGGCCTTTTTGCGATAATCGCGCCCTTTTTCTGTATTTCGAAATTCACGATCAAACTTTGCCGCTGAGGCCAGATTCTATGAAACCGCAAATTGCCGAGTTGTTATCCACCGTTGTTGCCACCCTGAAGTCTCAGGATGTGATTCCTGCTGAGCTGGAGCCACGCATCAATGTGGAGAATACCCGCGATAAAGCACACGGCGATCTGGCCACCAACCTGGCGATGATGCTGGCCAAACCGGCGAAGAAAAATCCACGCGAACTGGCACAACTGATTGTTGATGCATTGCCGGAAAGCGAGCTGGTGGAAAAAGTAGAAATCGCTGGCCCGGGTTTCATCAACTTCTACCTGTCGGATGCTTCTACCAACAGTCTGATTAAGGCGGTACTGGAGCAGAAAGAACAATACGGTCGCTCAAACGAAGGCGCAGGTCGTAAGGTTCAGGTGGAATTTGTATCGGCTAACCCAACTGGTCCGCTGCATATCGGTCACGGTCGTGGTGCGGCAGTGGGTGACTGCTTATGTCGTCTGCTGGATGCCAATGGCTGGGATGTGACCCGTGAGTTCTACTACAACGATGCCGGTGCTCAGATTAACAATCTGGCGCTGTCTGTTCAGGCGCGTTGTAAAGGTTTAACGCCAGACGACGCCAGCTGGCCGGAAGACGGTTACCGTGGTGATTACATTAAAGATCTGGCTGACAGCTTTATGGCCGGCGATACCGTGGTATCCGAAGACCAGAGCTTCACCGGTACTAAAGATGCTGACGACCCGGAAGCGATTCGTCACTTTGCCGTGGCTTATCTGCGTCGTGAGCAGGATCTGGATTTAAAAGCCTTTGCAGTCGATTTTGATGTCTACTTCCTGGAGTCATCGCTGTACTCCGAAGGCAAGGTTGAAGAAGCGGTTCAGAAGCTGATTGCTAATGGTCACACGTACGAAGATGGCGGCGCGCTGTGGTTACGTACCACCGACTTCGGTGATGACAAAGACCGCGTGATGCGTAAAACCGACGGCGGTTACACCTACTTTGTTCCAGACGTGGCATATCACCTGGACAAGTGGCAGCGCGGCTTTGAAATGGTGATTAACGAGCAGGGCGCTGACCACCACAGCACCATTACCCGTGTTCGCGCTGGTCTGCAAGGTTTGGATGCCGGCATTCCAAAAGGCTGGCCAGACTACGTGCTGCACCAGATGGTGACCGTGATGCGTGGCGGCGAAGAGGTGAAAATCTCCAAGCGTGCCGGTAGCTATGTGACACTGCGTGACCTGATTGACGAAGTCGGTCGTGATGCGACCCGTTACTTCCTGGCAGCGCGTAAAGCCGACAGCCAGCTGACGTTTGATATCGACCTGGCGCGTTCTCAGTCGTCGGATAACCCGGTTTATTACATCCAGTACGCGCACGCGCGCGTATGCTCGATTTTCCGTAAACTGGCAGAAGCAGGTCAGAGCTGGACGCTGGAGCAGGGCATCGAATCGCTGAGTGCATTAACACTGGATAGCGAAAAAGATCTGATCGTAAAACTGGGTCGTTACCCGGAAGTGGTTAAAAACGCTGCGAATAACCGCGAGCCACATCAGATTGCCAATTACCTGAAAGAGCTGGCGGCTGAGTTCCACACCTACTACAACTCTGAGAAAACGCTGGTTGAAGAAGATGATGTGCGTAATGCGCGTCTGACACTGGCTGAGGCGGTGCGTCAGGTGATCAGCAATGGTTTGGATTTGTTGGGTGTTTCTGCTCCGGAAGAGATGTAATGTTCGCTTGCGGAGCTTAACAATACGGCGTTAAAACTGGCCTTAAAGTACTCACTTGCAACAGCAAGCTCCGTCTTTTCGGCCACTTTTGACTTGTCTTGTTGGCGCCCGCTGCACGACCAACGCTTTTGCAGTAATAAATAGCAATAATAAATTAAGAACGGGAATTAAAATGTCTGAAGGCGCTAGCAAAATCCCTAAGTGGGTGTGGATTACCACGCCAACCCTGGCGGTGGCTTTTGTGGCATTTATTATGTTCTTAACCACCATCCCTACCGGTGATGAATTAAACGCGGTAAAAGGTGATGCTAAAAAAGCATTGCAGTTAGGCATTGAACAGGCGAAGAAAAAAGCCGCTGAAGAATTGCCTAAACACAGCTATGAGTTTTATAAGCTGCTGGAAAACCAGACAGTCGAAGTGCCGGAAGTGGAAGAATATAAATCCACACCAAAAGACGCGGCGACTAAATACGAGTACCGCTTGCAGGCTGGTTCTTTCCGCTCTGAAGACGATGCTGAACGGTTACGTGGTGATTTAATTCTGCAGGGCTTACGCGCTTATCGCGAAGAGAAAGAAGTAAACGGTACCGTCTGGCATCGTATTCTGATTGGACCTTTTACCAACCGCTCTAAGCTGAATAAGGCACAAGATATTCTGGTATCCAACAATATCAGTCCGCTGGTTCATAAAACCAAGTTGGCGAATTAATTCTCCAGACTGAAATGTAGGCCGGAAAAGCGTAGCGTCTTCCGGATAAACCTCCCCTTGTATACATTATCTGTTGTTCTTATTGGTGGATGGCGTTGCGCTTATCCACCCTACATTTATCGATTCTTTTGCCTTACGAAGAAAAGGAATTTCTGATGACTGGTAATAATCTGAGTTCTGCCTGGCAGCCTGTTCTGCAACAAACTTTTGGCTTTGATGGCTTACGTCCCGGCCAGCAGCCGGTTGTGGAAGCACTATTAGCGGGTCGCAGTGCTGCTGCGATTTTTCCAACCGGCTCCGGTAAGTCTCTGTGTTATCAGCTGCCGGCGTTAATGCTGCCGAATCTCACCTTAGTGGTGTCGCCATTGTTAGCGCTGATGCAGGATCAGGTGGCGTTTCTGAAGAGCAAGGGCATTGCTGCTGCCAGTATTGATTCGAGCCAGAGTCGCGAAGAAGCCCAACAGATTCAGGCCGATGTGCGCAGTGGCAAAATTAAAATTCTGATGGTGTCGGTAGAGCGCCTGAAGAACGAACGCTTCCGTCAGTTTATCGAACAGATTCCGATTTCCCTGCTGGTGGTCGACGAAGCCCATTGTATTTCTGAATGGGGTCATAATTTCCGTCCGGATTATTTAAAACTGCCGGATTACTGTGCTGACTTTAAAATCCCGCAGGTGCTGCTGTTAACTGCAACGGCCACTAAAGCGGTAATTGAAGATATGTGTGGTCGTTTTCAGATTCAGCCACAGGATGTTGTCACCACGGGTTTTTATCGCCCGAATTTACGTTTATTAGTGCAACCGACAGCGGAAGCTGAGCGTAAGCACAAATGCCTGCAATGGCTGCAGCACCTGCATAAAAAGCAGGCAGAAAAAGCCGAACAGTTTGGTGGCATTATTTATGTGACGCTGCAGCAAACGGCTCACGAAGTTGCTGATTTTCTTGCACCGAATCTGCCGTTTGCGGTTAAGGCGTATCACGCAGGCTTAAGCAGTGAAGAGCGCGAACAGATTCAGCAGGAATTTATGGCTGGCACCACGCCGTGTATTGTTGCCACCATTGCTTTTGGTATGGGTGTGGATAAAAGCAATATCCGTCAGGTCATGCATTACGACTTACCCAAGTCCATCGAGAATTACAGCCAGGAAATTGGTCGGGCCGGGCGTGATGGCAAACCGTCTGACTGCGTTATGCTGGCTGACAGCTCGGGTTTTCAGGTGCTGGAAAACTTTGTTTACGGTGATACGCCTGAATTAACCGGCATTGACATTGTGCTGCAGCAGATCCGCAATAATCTGACGGCCCACTTTAATGATCAACGCTGGGAAGTATTGATGACGCCATTGTCGGCGCTCAGTAATATCCGTTTATTGCCATTAAAAACTCTGTTGGTGAATCTGGAAATGCGCGGCATCTTAACCGCACAATTCAGTTATTTTGCCGAATATAAATACAAGCTGCATATCAGTGAAACGGAACTACTGGCGAACTTTGATGAGTCGCGCCAGCAGTTTTTGCAGCAAGTATTAAACACCAGTAAAAAAGCACGCAGCTGGATTACCCTGGATACCGATGAACTGGTGAAACAAAGTGGTGACAATAATTCCCGCAGTCGTGCAATTACGGCACTGGAGTATTGTCAGGAGCATGGCTGGCTGGAATTACAAAGCAAACAAATGACCGATGTGTATCGCGTCGATACGAATAAATTGAATCAGCCTGATCTGGCACAGCAACTGGCTCATCATTTTGCCGATAAAGAACGCAGTGAAATTCAGCGCATTCAGGCCATGCTGCAGTTGCTGCAACAGCCGAGTTGTTTAAGCAGATCACTGGCACAGTATTTTAACGATACCAATATGGATCGGGATTGTGGTCACTGTTCTGTGTGTATCGGTAAACATCAGGCCTGGCCGCAGCCTGCACTGTTAGCGGATCTGTCTCAGTATCAGGCGCAAACATTGTGTCAGCCGTTGCAGCAGGGAATTCAGCAGCAGTTTGGCCAGCCAGCTTCAGTTGATTTATTAACCCGCTATTTAACCGGTATCACCGCTCCCTGGTTAACCAAGGCGAAAGCCCGTCAGATGGGCAATATGGGGCTGCTGGAGCAGTATCCCTATGCACAGGTCAAAGACTGGCTAAATAAAAGCCTGTAAGCTCAGGGAATCAGCCCCGGATTTAAGGAAAAAGACATGGCGATTCTGCACAGCGAACATTCACTGGTGATCACCACCCCGGAAGGGGAAAAGGAAATGGTTTATCAGCGATGGCAGCCGATCGCGCAGCAACCGAAACGAGTGGTGATTTGTGTTCATGGCCTGACGCGCAACAGCCGCGATTTCGATTTTTTAGCCCGAGAACTGGCGATGGACGCGCTGGTGATTTGTCCTGATGTATTGGGGCGTGGCGGCAGTGACTATATGAAAGACCCAAGTCATTACGGTTACCCGCTTTATCTGCAGCAAATGACACAATTACTGGCGTTTATTCAGCAGGAATATGCACCACAACAATGTGATTGGGTAGGCACGTCGATGGGCGGTTTAATTGGCATGATGGTGTGTGCCACTTCGGCAGATCAGCTGCCACTGACCATCGATCGTCTGGTACTGAATGATGTGGGTTATTTTATTCCGCGTAAGGCGCTGTTGCGTATTGCCATTTATGTCGGCATCAGCAAAACCTTCCATTCATTAACCGAAGCCGAGCTGTATCTGCGGGATATTGCCAAGCCTTTTGGCTTATTAACCGATGAGCAATGGCAGCACCTGGCAAAACATGGCACACAAGCCCTGGGTGATCAGCTGACGCTGCGTTACGACACGGGTATTGCTGCGGCATTTAACGAATTAAACGGCGATGTCGATTTATCGCCGATCTGGTCTCAGGTTCAGCAAACGGTGTTATTGCTGCGTGGTCAGGACTCGGATTTGTTGCTGCCAGAGACAGCCAACGAGATGGCCGGGCAAAGCAATGTCACTCTGGTCGAGTTTGAAGGCGTTGGTCACGCACCGATGTTTATGGACACGGAACAGATAAATACTGTTAAGCAATTTATTAAGTAATTAACCGGTTTTTATAAGCCAGGTTTATAACGAATTGCGTCATCTTACGACTTTGGTCTTAAGTTGTTCCTGTTTGGAAACACACCTTATGTGAAGCCGTTCAAATAATTACAAACAGGAAACAAATTGCAGCAATAACTACAAGGAGATCTGGCGCACCCCGTCCTATCATGGAACTATCAATAAACTGTTCTGGACAGGGTAGTGAACAAATTCCTGATCGATCACAGTAACCCCGTTGGTTCGCCTGAAGTTGCGTTTTCCGACATCGGTTACACCGAAGCTGAACCCAGCGAAAGCGAAGTGCTGCACGTGCATATGTACGCGGCACTGGCGGCGGCTGTTCTGGTTCTGCTGGTTTGGCTGATCTGACTGCCTCTTATTAAACGCTCTGGGCTGCACTGCCAGCCAACTCACCCACCACAATTTTAGAAAGATCCGCCAGCAGGCTTTGCTGTTGTGACGAAAATTTTCTTGGCTCATGATCAATAATGCACAGGGTTCCCATATTGTGTCCCGATGGCATGGTGAGTTGCGCTCCGGCATAAAAACAAATATTCGGCGGACCAAGTACCAGAGCGCTGTCTTTAAAGCGTGGATCGATACTGGCATCTTCCAGAACAAAAATATCTTCCTGCAGAATGGCATGGCTGCAACAGGAGTCCTGGCGGCCAATTTCATTCACAGGCAAACCAACGTTGGATTTAAACCACAGACGATCGCGATCAATCAGGCTGATAACGGCGATGGGCACATCAAATAATGCCTTGGTGATACGGGTAATGCGATCGAAGCGTTCTTCGGGTGGGGTTTCCAGAATCAGCAGGGCATGCAGTTCAGCCAGTCGCTGTTCTTCATTTTCCGGCAGATCGGATATGGAAATAGGCATCGGTGTTATCTCAGTAGCTGCGGCATACTCAGCATAGATGGATATTAACCGGGGGTTGCTGAGCTTAATCCTAATGGCTTAGCTCTGACGGGATATTTTTCAGGCATAAAAAAACCGCATTCAACGATGCGGTTTTTTAAGAATAAGAATGGTGCCCAGAGGCGGAGAAGCCACCCAGTCACCCAAAGCCCCGTATCATGGGCCTCTCAGGCCGCTTCACTGTACGAGTTGAACGAAATGTGTGCCAAAAGTGTATCACACTTCCGCTTCTTTAATTTGGGTCTCACTTAATAGGAGTTCAGACACATCGTCGATAAGCTCATTTGCTAAATTTTCTTCTATTTTTAAGCTATCCACAGCTGTTTCTATGGCTGAGTCTGATTCATCCATTAATTTGGATAAAGCTCCGTACAGCCCCTGAAATATAGTAGGGTAACCATAAGTTCGGTCTGCATTTTCCCATGCTTCAACTGGTATCTCTCCCCATTCCCTTCTCATCATACAAAGATCAAAGATGTCTTTACGACTGGGGTTATCAAATCTATCTGCGTTGGCCAGTAGCTTTGTTGTGAAGCAGGTAGCTCTATCTACGACTGGCACATTAAATAGAGTATCGCCCTCATCTTGAACGATGTCACAGATGTCGAAATGGACAAACTCAAGTTTAATGGGAGTGCCGTCTTCCGGGGTTCGAACGTATGTTCTTACGGCGTCTCTGTCAGCCCGTATATCCCTTAAGAACTCAAGCCCAGAGTTTTCGTTAAGTACATGACCTAAAGATGAGTTTGTAGTCTGGCTTCTGACTGCTCTATAAGATGATCTCCCAGCACAAAAAAAATCGATGTCTGTTGATTCTCGATACTCTCCAAGTTCAAGAGCAATTCGAGTTCCGCCACCGAATAGTATGTTGTTAGCTTCTAGATAGCTGGAGTCAAAATGAGATAGAGCATCCCAGATTAGCTGATGATGGGTTCTGACTAGCTCAATCATGCAGCCAGAAACAAGCCGTTTCCAACGCTTCGAGTTAAGCGCTGAATTAATGTGCTCTCAGCGGCTGTTAGTTTACCTTGATCAATATACTTCCATCGCTGTTCATAGGTAGCGTACGCGTCCTTTTCTGCAATGTATCGGTCAGCACGATCCCACAGAAGCAAATTTAGCTCCGGGTATATCGTACGATCAATTTGTTTACGATCTGTGCGTAACATGGCCCTAACCTCAGATGGCTCTTCTCGATGAAGAGCCTTATCACGTGTGCGCACACTGTACACACTGTACACACTGTACATTGTGGCACATTGCTGCACATTGTTCCACATAGATCATTTAGGCTTTGCGCCTATCTATTAGAGTAGTTAACGCAGATATATGGCCCAACTATTTTGCTGTCAGTTCATTCCTTTATGTTTTATTTGCACATTGTTCCGACATTGCTGCGACATTGTCTAATAGTCTGTACACACTTGATTCGCTAATCCCCAGTTCTGATGCGGCTTGGCGCTTACTCATACCGTTAGCGATCAGTTCTAACAGCTCGGTTTTCTTGGCCTGAGCTGTTGGTTTTCTGCCCTTATAACGCCCGTCCTGCTTGGCTTTAGCGATCCCTTCGGCCTGTCGTTCCAGCATAATCTCACGCTCAAATGTGGCGATAGCACCGATCATTGTCAGCATCAGGCGGCCCGTTGGGGTGCCAGTGTCGATGCCAATATTTTTGATCTGAAGCGTCACGCCTTTGGTCTCAAACACCTCGACCAGCTCCAGTAGGTGTGCGGTGTTGCGTGCTAGTCGGTCGAGCTTGGTCACTATCAGAACGTCTCCGTCCCTGACGTAATCCAGCGCAGCATCCAGAGCCGGGCGCTCACGTTTGCTGCCGCTGATCTTCTCCTGAAATATTTTGTCACAGCCGTTCAGGGCTTCGATTTGTGCGTCCAGTGATTGCCCAAACGTCGATACGCGGGCATAGCCGATAGTTGCCATATCAGTCTCCTATTAGGGTTAGACCCTGTGGGAATTCTCTTTCAAAAGGTGGGATATGACCCTATTGGGAGAGATTCGGGGTGGGGTGAACGTCGCTCAATAGGGCATGGTTTATTGGTAGATCAGATTAGGCCTCGGGCCTGCATCGCCTTTAGAGCGCTTATCAGTGCGGATAGGGCGACGCTGATGATCTGGATGATCCTCAGTATCTGGCTCATGGTTGTACCTCGTTGTTAATGTTTTAGTGCTTATAACGACAGGGGGTAGAAAAATTGGTCTTTTGCGGTTCATTGCTGTTCATCGACCTTAAAATATCGGTATGAACATCAAAAAAAGGACTTGGTATGTACGCCCCGGCTTTTTCCGGCTCTTTGATTTTTTCCAGATGAGCAAACCCCTGACCCCAGAGGCGTTCGATACGCTGAGCCCATGCAGGGAAATCACTGAACGGCACACGCCAGCGCATCAAGATATGAGCGTGCGGGTTATCTTCCCCGGCTTCGTTCTTCGGATTTTCAACTACCCAGCAGTAATCAAACGGCGCATTCCCATGAGCTTCGCCCCGGTGGGTAATGGTTTCGTGATAGGTGTGGCCCTTGCGCTTGCGTTCGTGGGTGAATTCTTCCACCCAGCCGCGCGACCACATTTTCTTGAGGGCATCGAAAAAGCGGCTGATTTCCTTCTGAACCGTTGCGCCCTCTGCAACACGTTCGCGGGCAGCTTCGTCCAGGGTGAGCGTTAGGAAGGTGCTATAACCACCGCGATCTTTGGCAACAAAGCGGCAGGATTCTGCAATTTTCTTCGCTCCGGACAGACTCCGGGTCTCGGTTTTGCGCTCACCAGTGTTTTCTGGTGGCAGACTGGTGACCGGGGTTTTGGTGCGGACCCGGTACTCATCGCACCACGATTTATGCTCAACAATGGCCTTGGTGTTATGCAGAACCGGGCGATCTTTGATGATTTCCCCGGTTTCCAGATCAATCCGGCCGTCGCTGAAGTGGATGCAGGTATCAGGCCCCAAAATGCCCCACTTTCCTTAGACCCAGCAGAGCTAATGAAAGCCCTAACTACTGACCCAGCTATGAAAGCAGAATTCCAAAAGATGATGATTGAGATACTTCAGCAGGGGCTGAACAGTGACGGTAACTAAGCAGGAGAACGGAAGCTATCAAGCCCGCTTTCAGTGGGACGGCAAGCGCTACAAAAAGAATTTCCCAAAGGCACACCTTGCCCGGACATGGGAAGCCGACACCCTGCGCCGACTGGCGGCAGGGGAGACGGTACTCAGAGAGAAGGACAAGCGCCGACTAACTGAGCTGGCTCAACTCTGGTTCGATCTGCACGGCCACACACTCAAGGATGGGGATAAACGCTTATCCAAGCTGTTTTACTGCGCAAAGCTTTGGGGCAACCCAGAGGCCCACAGAATTGGCCCATCCACTTACCTGCAATACCGCAAAGCCCGGCTCACCGCTGGCAGCAGTGAAAACAACTGCAACCGCGAACTGACCTACCTGAAGGCGATCTTCAACGAACTAAGCAGGGCAGAGGAGTGGCACACCGACAACCCGCTCAAAAACGTCAAGCCGCTCAAGTTTGATGAGAAGGAAATGCGGTTTCTGTCATCCGATGAAATCAGTCGTCTGCTGATCCAGTGCGAGCAGAGCAAAAGCGAGCACCTAACACAGGTCGTTAAGTTATGCCTGGCAACCGGAGCACGCTGGAATGAAGCAGCTCAGCTGGACAGGTCAGAGCTACAGGTAATCAATGACCGGGCAAGGGTGATTTATCAGGGGACAAAGTCGGGCAAGGTGCGCCGGATACCCATCGACATGGAACTGGCGCGGGAACTACTGGAGAAGGGCAACCCGTCCGGCTGGTTGTTCTGCGACTGCATGAGCGCATTCAGGCGAGCCGTGGAAGCGGCAGAGATTGGATTGCCAGCAGGGCAGATGACACACGTATTGCGACACACGTTTGCAAGCCACTTTATGATGAACGGCGGGGATATTTTACAACTGAAAGAGATTTTAGGGCATTCAACCCTGAGCATGACGCTACGTTATGCACACTTAGCGCCGGATGCTTTAGATCAAGCGCTATCGTTTAATCCACTTAACGTCGGAATGAGCTGATTGGCTGAGTCTTAGAATTACTTCCAGTAATATTGCTGCTGCCAGCATCGCCAAATACATCGACGTTCGACCCTGATACTACTAGTTTATCTACGCGTCCCCATAGGTACAGCTTAGAGCGAGATCCACTTATGTTTGCAGATGTGACGTTGCTAGAAATGTATACCTTATTATCCTCACCGGTAATTTCTAGGTCCGCAACGCTCCCTGTTATGCAGATTACGTTGTTTGCTCCCGATATAGATACGTTTGCTTTATCGTCTGTGATCGACACCGCGAGCCTTGAGGCTGCTAGGTTATGGTTGTAATTGCTACCAACGCTAATTGCTCCAGTAGCATTGCACAGCGAGTTGCTGAACTCTACTGATGAGCCGGTTGACGGTACTACAGGTGCTGGTGAACTACCACCAGAGCTTGACCCTCCGCCACAAGCTGAAAGAGCTATAGTCAGAGTTAATAAAGTAGTCTTCTTCATTGCTCTCATCCTGTTAGTAAATTCGATTATGTGGCCCAGAAGTGGCCCGGAGATAATTGGGCATAGAAAAACAGCCACCGCGATGACGCTAAGTGGCTGTTTTTTTAAGTAATAAGTGGTGCCCAGAGGCGGAATCGAACCACCGACACGGGGATTTTCAATCCCCTGCTCTACCGACTGAGCTATCTGGGCACTTCAGAGAAGCTTTGCTGCTTGCCTCTCAAGTGGCGCGTATTAAACCCTTTGCCGGATCAGCTGTCAACACTTGTTTTCACTTTATTTGTCTTTATTTTCAGGCACATAGCCTTCAGCCTGATCAAACTCCTCGCCACTGAGGAATTTGTCGCGTTGTTCGGTGATGTATTTGCGTGCCTGCATGTCCATCATGTTGAGATGTTTTTCGTTAATCAGGCGGGTCTGGTGCTCGGTCCATTCGTTCCATGCCTGTTTCGAGGTGTTGTTAAATACGTCTTCACCTTTCGGGCCCGGAAACGGAATGTTATCCAGTCCTTCCATTTCCTGTTGGTACTTTTGGCAGAATACGGTGCGGCTCATAGGGTGTCCTCGTCAGATGTCGCTCAGGTGCAGCAGCTTTTTAACCGGTGCAGCCAGGCCCAGTTCGCTGGGGTTAGCGGGATTGTACCAGTGGCTGCTGTGTTCACCTATTTGCTGTTGGCGGGTTGGCAATGAAAATTTCAGCGGCTGAATATGCAAATGGTAGTGGCTGAAGGTATGACGGAAGTTATCCAGCCATACAGCTTGTGCTTCACTCCCCAGATGCTGTTTCAGCCAGGTGTGGGCCTCGGCTTCGCTGCTGACTTCCGGGAAGCTCCATAAGCCGCCCCAGATACCGGTTTGTGGTCGTTGCTGCAGATACAGCTCACCGTCCGGGTTTTCAATCATGAGCAGAATGGTGTGCTTTTCCGGCTTTTCTTTTTTCGGCTTGGAATTCGGGAACTGAGTTGGCTTGCCGGTTTTGTAGCCTTCGCACTGCGGTTGTAGCGGGCAGATTCCGCAGGCTGGCTTACTGCGGGTGCACAGAGTGGCGCCCAGGTCCATCATGGTCTGAGTGTACTCACGATGGCTGTGGGCAGGTGTCAGCTGCTCAGCAACCTGCCACAGCTGCTTTTGTACGGCTGTGGTGCCAGGCCAGCCTTCTACGGCATAAAAGCGGGTTAATACGCGTTTGACGTTACCATCCAGAATCGGGGCGCGGATTCCCATACTGATTGAGGCAATGGCGCCAGCGGTAGAACGGCCGATTCCGGGCAGCTCCGAGAGCTGATCAACGGATTGCGGGAACTCGCCGCTGTATTGTTCCACCACTTTCTGGGCGCAGGCATGCAGATTACGGCCTCGGGCGTAATAACCCAGGCCAGTCCAGAGATGCAGCACTTCGTCCTGCTCGGCCTTCGCCAGGCTGAAAACATCCGGAAAGCGTTGCATAAATCGTTCGAAGTAGGGGATTACTGTGGCGACCTGGGTTTGCTGCAGCATAATTTCTGACACCCAGACCCGATAGGGGGTGATGTCTTGCTGCCATGGCAAGTGCTTTCGGCCATGTTTGTGGTACCAGGCAAGTACCACGTCGCTGAATTGGAACTGCTCACTCATCTGCTTTTTATCACTGGTTTTTATGCGCCGCAGTATACCTGAGTGTGGCGCTCGGACTAATAGCCGTGATGGTCAGATTTCGTAGTGATTTGCCTGGCGCTGGCGTTCGTTTTCCTGCAGAAACTGATGCAGTTGACCGAGGGAGAGTGGTCGGCTGAAGAGGTATCCCTGGCCTTCGTCACAGTTATTGCGACGCAGGAAGTGCAGCTGCTCCTGGGTTTCGACACCTTCGGCAACAACTTCCAGGCTGAGCTTGTGAGCCATGGCGATAACCGCTGCTGTGATTGCCATATCGTTCTGGTCTTTGGGAATATCCATCACAAAAGAACGGTCGACTTTCAGTACGTCGATTGGGAAACGCTTGATATAAGCCAGTGATGAATATCCGGTACCAAAATCATCAATGGCAATTGAAACGCCGGTCTTTTTGATTTCCTGCATGGTGTGAATGGCGCTTTCAACGTCATCCATCAGGGTGCTTTCGGTGATTTCCAGCTCCAGACACTGAGCCGGAATCTGGCTGACTTCAATCACATTACGAATCTGCTTCACCAGATCCGGATCGGCAAACTGTTTCGCTGACAGGTTAACCGCGACTTTAGCAGTTTCCGGTAAGACTCCTGTGCGTATCAGAGAGCTGATCTGGCGACAGCTTTGTTCCAGCACCCAGCTGCCGATTGCCAGAATCTGGCCGGTTTCTTCAGCAACCGGAATAAACCGGTCCGGAGTAACCATGCCTTTTTCCGGGTGCTCCCAGCGAATCAGGGTTTCGACACCGGTTACGCCGTAATCAAACAGGCTGACTTTGGGCTGAAACATCAGTGTGAACTGGTCGCGCTGAATCGCGTCTTTTAATTCTTTTTCCATCGCCAGATGTTCGAGGATGGAGTGGTTCATATCTTCAGAGAAGAACTGGAAGTTGTTACGGCCGAGTTCTTTGGCGCGGTACATCGCCAGGTCGGCGTTCTTCATCAGGGTATTTACGTCGCTGGAATCTTCCGGCGTCATGGTGATACCAATACTGACGGTGGTGACAATGTCCTGGCCTTTGATACGGATCGGCTTCGCCAGCGAGTGCAGCAGTTTTTCCGCGACAATCAACACGTCTGCGGTCTGGTGCACATCGGTCAGCAGGATGGTGAATTCATCGCCGCCAATACGGGAAACGGTGTCGTTTTCACGCACCGTGGCGTTCAGCCGGGAAGCGACTTCTTTCAGCAGAATATCGCCGGCATCGTGGCCTAAGGTATCGTTAATGCGTTTGAACTGGTCCATATCGAGGAACATCAGTGCCATCGAACTGCCGGAACGCATCACACTTTTTACTGCCTTCTCCAGGCGATTTTTGAACAGGCGACGGTTTGCCAGCCCTGTAAGCGGATCGTAGAACGCCAGGTTCTCCATCTGAATCTGTGCGGCTTTCAGCTCGGAGATATCAGAGATCGCTCCCAGATATCCCAATAGCTCGCCATTCCGGTCATGCAAAGCACCAGCTAACAGATGAATCCAGGTGTGGCCGCCTTCACGGGTTGCGAGGCGCAGTTCCAGCGCAATACTTTCCTGTTCACAAACCAGTCGGTTCCAGGCTTGTTGCACCAGCACCAGATCAGCCGGGTGTACTAACTCGAACCATTCCTGCAGCGTTGGATCGTCTTTCAGCAGGCCATGAATGTCACGCCAGCGCTGGTTGACGTATTGCAGCTTTTGACTGGTATCAACCTGAAAGATACCCACCGGGGATAATGCGGTTAATTTACGGAAGCGTTCTTCACTGGTTTTCAGCGAGCTGTTTTCTTCTTCGATGGTGCCGAGCAAGCCATTAAACAGGTCAACCAGATCACCCAGTTCATCATTATTTTCTTTGGCTGCACGAATCGAATAGTCCTTGTTATTCATAATGCTCTGCAACGTGTTGCTGAGCTCCCGCATTGGCCTTACCACGACGTCCTGCAGCTGGTTTGCCAGGAACACGGCGAGCACGACGGCCACCGCAAGAATCAGTATGGAAAAGACCAGAAACTGGTTAAAGCGCTGTAATAAGTCGTCACGACTGTTTTCGATATACAGGGTGCCGATATGTTGTTGATCAAGGCGGATAATAAAGTACTGGCTGAAATTATTGTTCTTGGCCGCTTGTAGCTGAGCAAGAATCGTCGGGCAGCTGTTTATTTCGGTATTACTGATGTATTGCGCTGCAAGCTTCTGATGTTCGTCGTAGATACAGCCACGCACGACGTTACTATCAGCTTTGAGGGTGTCGAGATTGGTTTTCAGCAGATCAAAATCGTTGAAGGTCAGTGCGGTGGTGGCGCGATTGGCAATCACTTCACCAAGCACGGACAGTTTGTCCTGAGTATCCTGGCGGCTGAGGTAATACTCTAATGACATATATGCCAGATTGGATAACAGCAGGGTCAGGCCGGTTGTTATCAACGAAATGATAACCAGCTTACGTCTGAGTGACTGTGTCTGAAGTGCCTGCATGTAACCTACAACTCATATCCATGGTGTCGTGCATCATGGGTGCTAAAGCGCTCCCTGCACCTGTCCCCGAATGCGTTTCAACCCGTCTGCATCAATGAATGATTAGTTTAACGTTAGTTGAATATACTAAACAGGCAATGTCAGAGGTTAATTCCTGAAGGTCGAGTATCGGGCAGGCGCAGAGTTCTGGCAATCGTTGGGGCAAAAAAAAGCAGCTTCGTTGCCGAAGCTGCTAAGACCGTCTTATAAAACGGGGATTGGAGAGAAGCGGTTAGCGCTGAGCCTGCTGAATTTCAGACTGTTGCAGTTCTTTCAGCAGTTCTGCAATGGATACACTCTGTAAGCGTTCACTCAGCTGCTGACGGTAAGTTTTCACCATACCCAGGCCAGCGACGATGGCGTCGTAAATCTGCCATTGCTGAGTCTTTTTGTTGCGGTACAGGCGGAAGTCGATTGGCACTGTACTGCCGTTGTTCTGAATCAGGTTACCTTTAACCAGTGCGCGATCGCCGCGGCTGTTGAATTTCGCGTCTTCAAAGGTGAACTTCTCGCCGTTGAACGCTTTAAAAGCACCGGTGTAGGTACGGATCTGCAAATCACGGAAGCTGTCGATAAAAGCAGCGCGCTGTTCTTTGCTGGCACGGCGCCAGTGTTTGCCCAATGCACCTTTGGCAATCTTCTTCTGATCGATAGCCGGAACGATGTATGTCATCACCAGACGACGAATCTGCTCGTCGGTACGATCTTCTTTGTTGAGTTTCTTCAGCTCGCTGATCACTCCCAGTGTTGCGGTTTCGACCACTTCATTGGGTTGTGATGCATTCGCACTGCCTGCGGTCAGCAGTGCCAGAAAGATAAAAAACGAAACCAGAGACTGTATAGCGATTTTCATTACGACGCTCTCCACCAGTGATTATGTAACTGGTGGAAAGTATGGTCGGGAATCTGGCTAATGAATAGACAGGATATGGTTAATTAATTGTTCCATGAATGGAACATGTTAAGGAAGTGTTAACTAATTATGTTTCCAAATGTTGTCTTTTTGGTCGAATCTACGGCGGCTTGCAGGGGCCTGTAATTCTTCAGGAAGTGATTGAATTATAAGGGTTTTTCCCTGTTCTTTGGCCCACTTTTGGGTGTGGTGTAACAGCTGGTGAATCACTCCACGACGCTGGGTTATTTTTCGTACAGCAGCCTGTTCTAGCTGAATGCCTTGTTCAGTTTCGCTGGCGATGATTAAACCTATAATTCTGTCATTAAAACGGCCTGCCAGAATCCAGCTGTTGTTGGCTAATCGTTCAGCCAGTTGCTCAGGGCTGTCTGTCAGACCAGATTCAGCGGTTTCCTGATGGATTTTGCCAATGTCCTGCCAGTCTGCATCGGTTGGCTGGTGGATGTGTTCTAAACGCACTGGCATAACGGTTACCTCTGATCTGACGACTTATCTAAAAGCAGGAGTTTTTTATCTGGCTGCTTTATAATGCGTTTTTCAAAATTTTGCGAGAGTTGAGTTCATGGCCACGACTGCAAGTTCTGGGCGCAGTGCGACCGTCGAGCGTAATACGCTGGAGACGAAAATCCGCGTCAGTATCAATCTGGATGGTACTGGCAAAGCCAAGTTTGATACCGGTGTGCCTTTTCTGGAACACATGATGGATCAGATTGCCCGACATGGTCTGATTGATCTCGACATCTATTGCGACGGCGATACCCATATTGATGATCACCACACAGTAGAAGATATAGGTATTACTCTCGGTCAGGCATTCGCTGAAGCCATCGGTGATAAAAAAGGCATCGTCCGTTATGGCCACTCTTATGTGCCATTGGACGAAGCTTTGTCACGCGTGGTGATCGACTTCTCTGGCCGCCCACACCTGGATATGAAGGTGGAATTTACCCGCGGCAATATTGGTCGTTTTGATACTCAGCTGTTCTGGGAGTTTTTCTACGGTTTTGTGAATCACTCTAAAGTCAGCCTGCACATCGATAACCTCAAAGGCTTTAATGCGCATCACCAGGCTGAGACCATTTTTAAAGCGTTTGGTCGTGCATTACGTATGGCGGTTGAGCAGGATCCTCGTATGGCGGGTGTAATGCCTTCGACTAAGGGAACGCTGTAACTCATGGCTGCGAGTAAAGTATGTGCCGTTATCGATTATGGCATGGGCAATCTGCACTCCGCTCATGGTGCGTTACAAAAAGTTGCGCCTGAAACTCAGGTGTTGGTGACCTCTAAGCCGGAAGAAATTCTGGCGGCAGACCATGTTGTATTACCGGGTGTTGGTGCAATCCGTGACTGCGTTGGTGAAATTAAAGCCCAGGGTATCGATCAGATTGTCGCTGAGGTGATGAAAAGCAAACCGCTGTTAGGAATCTGTGTTGGCCTGCAGGCGATGATGACTCACTCCGAAGAAAACGGCGGTGTTGATTGCCTGAATCTGTTTGAAGGTGAAGTGAAATACTTCGGTGATGACCTGACTGAAAACGGTGAGCGTCTGAAAGTCCCTCATATGGGCTGGAATCAGGTTGAAACGCTGGACCACCCACTGTGGACTGATATTGCTGACGGCAGCCGTTTTTATTTTGTGCATTCTTATTACGTGGATGCCAAAAATAAAGATCAGGTTAAAGGCCGTGGTTTTTATGGTAAGCCGTTTGATGCGGCACTTGGTCAGGATAATGTGTTTGCTGTGCAATTCCACCCGGAAAAAAGCCATAAAAATGGTTTGCAGTTATTAAAGAATTTCCTGAACTGGGACGGTCAGGCGTAATTATCAATCTGCTGTAATACATCATTTACGCAACACGCGGTTAACACGTCCCTGTACGCTCGGCTGCTGCGTCCTGCAGCAGACGGTTGCTTAAAATGATCTACAACAGCAGATAGCGAAAGCGATGAAGTCAACACAGACGACAGATAACAGGATGTTATCTACGAGCCTACAGGGATGTATTTACGGCGCTCTGGGTGACTTTATCGATTTTGGTATTTGCATGCTGGAATTAAAAAGATGGCACTAGCTAAACGTATTATTCCATGTCTGGATGTTGATCAGGGGCGCGTTGTCAAAGGCGTTAACTTTGTTGGCATTCGTGATGCCGGTGATCCGGTTGAAGTCGCCAAACGTTACGACGAACAAGGCGCTGACGAAATTACCTTTTTAGATATTACCGCGACCCATGAAGATCGTGGCACGACAGTGCAGATGGTTGAAGCCATTGCTGAGCACGTATTTATTCCACTGACGGTTGGTGGTGGCATTCGCGAAGTCGACGATATTCGTCGTATGTTAAATGCTGGCGCCGATAAAGTGTCGATCAACTCGGCTGCGGTTTATAACCCTGAGTTTGTTCGCGAAGCATCGGAAAAATTCGGTGCTCAGTGCATTGTTGTTGCGATTGATGCTAAACGTGTTGCCGGTTCTGGCGAGCTGGGTGACCCGGAAAATAGATGGGAAATCTTTACCCATGGTGGCCGTAAACCAACTGGCATCGATGCAGTTGAGTGGGCGATTAAAATGGCTGATTACGGCGCTGGTGAAATCCTGTTAACCAGCATGGATCGTGACGGCGTAAAAACCGGTTTTGATCTGGGTGTAACCCGTGCCATCAGCGATGCAGTGAATATCCCGGTAATTGCTTCCGGTGGTGTTGGTAATTTAGAACACCTGGCTGAAGGCGTTACCCTGGGGCATGCTGATGCGGTATTGGCAGCGAGTATTTTCCACTTTGGCGAATATACCGTGCAGGAAGCCAAACAGCATATGGCAGATGCCGGAATTGAGATGCGTCTCGATTGAGAATGTTACAGTATAAAAAAGGCCCCGTTTGTACGGGGCTTTTTTGTATCTGCTGATGGCAAGTATCTTCTGGCCCCTGAATATATGTAATTTTCGGCCAGCTATTCAGCCGTAAAATTCGGCTGCAATACCGCTAATCATGGAAAATCACGACAGCAAAATGAACAGTGATTGCTTTGCCGGAATTTAACCGGCTGATGCAGTGAATTCGTCTTGCTTTTCCCTGTCGTTGCTGTGTAATTGCTCTATTGATTTGTTGGATAGGGATTATGGATAACTTGGCGTCCGGCTGTTTAATAACCTCTTTGGTTTTGTTAGGGACAATTTCCGTTCAGGCATCTGAATTGGGCTTTGATGAATTTGAGCCTGATGTTCCTCAGGTGCTGACCCCCGTGCGTTTGCAGCAGCCTCAGGTTGAAGTGCCGGCCAGTGTCACCGTGATTACTGCTGAGCAAATTCGTCTTTGGGGAATGAAAGACATTGCTGCTGTGCTGCGTATGGTGCCTGGCATGTTTGTATCGAAAAGCCTGGATACCAATTCTTCGAACGTTGTTTATCACTCCGGGGCTTCCTCTCTTGCCCGTCGCTTAGAAGTTCTGGTCGACGGTCGCTCGGTTTATCAGGCTGCATTTGCCACCGTTGATTGGCAACAACTTAATATCGCTTTGGAAGATATTGAGCGTATCGAAATCACCCGTGGACCCAGTGCGGCCAGCTACGGATTAAATGCATTTCAGGGGGTAATTCATATTATTACCCGTCACCCCGCTGATAGCCCTGATGTGGCTGTGGTTGCAGCATACGGCAGTCAGCAACGGCGTCATGGGTATGCGTCGGTGGCATTTAATGGTCGACCGCAATGGCATAATCGGGTGTCGGTGTTTGCCGATCGTGAAGGGGAATTTGGTGGATTTCATGCTAACTCTGGCAGAGTTGGCGGCTTACCGGACTTAAGTCAGGTAAAAGGCATTAACTGGTCATCGTCATTGGATGTTGATGATCGCCATGAATTTTCCTGGCAATTAAGTCGGCAGCAAACGCAGCGTGAATCATTAGCCGACTCTAATTATCAGGTCACGTCGCCACGTATTGTTAATACCAATGATGTTGCCTGGGGGCGCTGGGATTTTAATGCATCTGCAGAACATCAGGTGCGTTTACAGGCCTATTGGCAGAGTGATGACCGTGAAGAAAGTTTTCGCGCATGTACGCCAACATTTGGTTTTGATCCTCAGCTGAGTCTATTACATCGCGAAAATCGCGGTCTGGCTGAAGGGCTGGCCTATGGCATTTTACCTTTATCAGATGACCAGGTACCTGCAGCGCGAAAACAGCAGATTACACAGATATATCAGCTGCTTGCTGCGGGCCAGCTGACCCCTGTTACGCTGCAAAGTGCGATAGAAACGGCTGGTGGCAATAAGATTGATGCCATTACTCAGAGTCAGTTTGATCGTGCGCAACAAATGGTTGCGCGGATGGTGGCGGGTAATGCATTAACGGAAGTCAGTTGTGGCACTGGCGATCTGGATATTTATCAACAGCGTACCGATATCGAACTTCAGGACACTGTGCGCTGGAGCGAAAACTGGCGTTCGGTGCAGGGTGTCAGTTACCGTCGCGATGAAGTTAATTCAGAAACCTATTTTGGTCGTCGTCTCAGCTCTGAACAGTGGATGGCATTTATTAACAGTGAATATCGCAGTGGGCCTGACTGGTTGTGGTCGGCATCGTTGCAATACACCCATGATAAAGACAATGGTTCGTCTTATTCGCCCCGACTGGCTCTGAATTATTTATTGTCGACCGAGCAGAGTGTGCGGTTGCAGTATGCTAAAAGCCATCGTTCTCCGGACCTGGCTGAACGTTATCTGGATGCTACGTCAGCCGTGCATGATATTTCCCAACCCAATTATCTGAATATTCGTAATGGGCGGCTATTTTTGCGAGCCAGTGCCGATGGCTGGCGCGATACTCTGAAGAATGAAGAAGTGGATGCCTGGGAGTTTGGCTATTTCGCCAGTCTCAGTCGTTATCGTTTGCAGTGGGATATTAAAATCTTTCGTGAGCAGCTGAAACGTTTAATTGGCAGCCAGGCATCGCTGGCAAATACCGATTTACGTAACGCCGGCAATATGGAAAACCAGGGTGTTGAAGCTCAGTTGCAATGGCAGCCAGTTAACGGCCATTCGCTGTGGCTGACATTATTAAACCAGCGACGTAAGGCGGATAATCTCAAAGAGTTGTATATCGGTGCCGATCAAAGTGTACGGTTTATCTGGAGCCGCAGTGGCGATGTAATAGAGTCCAGTTTTGGTTTTATGGTGGATGAGGATTCTGGCGCAAGAAAAGACCCTCGTTTCCGGCTACGCAATCAGGTTTTATTGGCGCGCCTGGGGTGGAAAACGGCCTGGGGCGATTGGTCGGTTACCTCTGAATATGACTTGTTGTCAGAGAATCTGAGAACTGAGCGTGATCCGAAATGGCTGGTCTGGGGTGAATATCGCTTAAGCTGGTAAGAGGCATTCGCGGGCAGTGATAAATAAAAAAAGCCGCGTGTTGTATTTCACAACACGCGGCTTTTTTATTGGCTGAAAATCAGTGAATCGATTAGTACAGAACGCGGGCGCGGATAGTACCTTCAACCGTTTTGATTTTTTCCAGTGCCAGTTCGGAAGCGTCTGCAGCAACATCAATTACCACGTAGCCAACTTCTTCAACGGTCTGCAGGTACTGACCTGAGATGTTGATGTTGTTTTCAGCGAAAATGCTGTTGATGGCATTCATTACGCCAGGCACGTTGTTGTGGATGTGCAGGATACGGTGAACGTCCGGGTTAGATGGCAGAGCCACTTCAGGGAAGTTCACAGAAGAAGTTGTGGTGCCGTTATCGCTGTATTGAGCCAGCTTCTCACCCACTTCTTTACCGATGTTTTCCTGAGCTTCCATGGTGGAACCACCAACATGCGGAGTCAGGATAACGTTATCGAATTCACGCAGTGGCGTAACGAACTCTTCGTCGTTAGAGCGAGGCTCAACCGGGAATACGTCGATGGCAGCGCCCAGTAGTTTTTTGCTGCGAACAGCTTCGGCCAGCGCATCGATATCAACTACGGTACCGCGTGAAGCGTTCAGCAGGATAGAACCTTGCTTCATTTGTTCGAACTGTTCCGGGCCCATCATCCACTTAGTCGCAGCGGTTTCCGGTACGTGCAGGGAAACCACGTCAGCGATGTTCAGCAGCTCGTTCAGAGAACCAACCTGAGTGGCGTTACCAATCGGCAGCTTGGTCACTACGTCGTAGAAGTAGACTTCCATCCCCAGGCTTTCTGCCATTACCGACAGCTGAGTACCAATGCTGCCGTAACCGACGATACCCAGTTTTTTGCCACGGATTTCGTAAGAGTTAACCGCAGACTTGCTCCAGCCACCGCGGTGACATTCGGCGTTCTTCGCCGGTACACCACGCATCAGCATAATGATTTCAGCAATAGACAGTTCAGCAACAGAACGAGTGTTGGAATACGGTGCGTTAAATACTGCGATACCACGCTTGGTCGCAGCTTTCAGGTCAACCTGGTTGGTGCCAATGCAGAAACAGCCAACCGCAATCAGCTTCTCAGCAGCCGCGAAGATTTCTTCGGTCAGCTGGGTGCGGGAACGAATACCGATGAAGTGGGCGTCTTTGATGCGCTCTTTCAGTTCATCGTCCGGCAGCGAGGTTTTCAGGTACTCGATATTGGTGTAACCGGCGGCGTTCAGAGTATCTAACGCGGACTGGTGAACACCTTCTAACAAGAGAAGCTTGATCTTGCTTTTGTCGAGAGACGTTTGAGTCATGGTGGTACCTATTTACAGTCAGTGATAAACGAATTCAGTCGTTTGCCTGGTGTGGAAATTCGGGTAACGACGTCACACCAGCGGCCGGAAGCAGTTAGTGAAAGTTGTCTAACTGGTCAGCTCTGCTTCGGGCTTCAGAGTTGAAATCACTCTGAAAAATAAGGCGCGTATGCTAGCATACGCTGCTCATAAAGTGAGCCTCAAAGTCGTTGTTGTCGGCGAAATAGTCGCGAAGATTCTTCAATTTGAGGTGAATTTGATTCATTTAGCTGGACGAAATCATGACCACTCTGACCCAGGAAGCCCTGATAGAACAATTATCTGCCATCGTTGGTGATGACAAAGTGCGCACCGACGCCGATTCGCTGGAAACCTTTGGTAAGGACTGGACCAAGATTTATCCGCCAAAACCAACCGCGATTGTGTTCCCGAAAACCACGGAGCAGGTGCAGCAGGTAGTTAAGCTGGCCAATGAACATCAGCTGGCGCTGGTGCCGTCTGGTGGTCGTACCGGTTTAAGTGCCGGTGCTGTGGCAGCGAATGGTGAGATCGTAGTGGCTTTCGACTATATGAATCAGATCAGTGATTTTAATGCCACCGACCGTACGGTTAAGTGTGGCGCTGGAGTGATCACCGAACAGCTGCAGACCTTCGCTGGAGACAATGACCTGTTTTACCCGGTGGACTTTGCATCAGCAGGTTCCAGCCAGATTGGCGGTAATATCTCCACCAATGCGGGTGGCATCAAGGTGATCAAGTGGGGCATGACCCGTGATTGGGTCGCTGGCCTGACGGTCGTTACCGGTAAAGGCGACGTCCTTGAGCTGAACAAAGACCTGATGAAGAACAACACTGGCTATGATATGCGTCAGCTGTTTATTGGTGGTGAAGGTACTTTGGGTTTTGTGACCGAAGCGACGATGCGTCTGACCCGTCAGCCAAAGAATCTGACCGTATTGGTGCTGGGTATTCCTGAGCTGGATAACGTGATGAACGTGTTAAGCCAGTTCCAGTCGAGTATGGATCTGACGGCGTTTGAATTCTTCTCCGATAAAGCCATGCAGAAGGTTCTGGCGCGTGGTGATGTTCCTGCTCCGTTTGAGACCAGCACCGACTTCTATGCTCTGATCGAATTCGAATCTCTGACGGATGCCGATATGGATCAGGCGATGACCATGTTTGAGCAGTGTGTTGAGCAGGGTTGGGTAGTTGATGGCGTGATTAGTCAGTCGGAGACCCAGGCAGCAAACCTGTGGCGCCTGCGAGAAGATATTTCAGAAACCATTTCTGAATGGACACCGTACAAAAACGATATTTCGGTTGTGGTTTCTAAAGTGCCACCATTCCTGCGTGATATCGACGAAGTGGTTACCCGCGAATACCCGGACTTTGAGATTATCTGGTTCGGTCATATCGGCGACGGCAATCTGCATCTGAATATTCTGAAGCCGGAAGGTCTGGCAAAAGAAGAGTTCTTCGAAAAATGCGCCAAGGTATCGACATGGGTATTTGAAATTGTCGAAAAATACCAAGGTTCGGTATCCGCTGAACACGGTGTTGGCATGACCAAAAAGCCATATCTGGAATACACCCGCTCTGCCGCTGAGATGGCTTATATGAAAGCGGTTAAGCTGGCATTTGATCCAAATAATGTGATGAATCCAGGTAAGTTACTGGATGTATAACAAGTAACGTAATGTAAGGCCATTAATGAGAATTAGTGGCCTTTTTTATGTCCTAAAATAAATAAAAATAAAGAAACGGATGTCATAAAAATCAGGAAACCTTTTCTCAATGACAATCACAAAATTATTGCAGGTTCTCGCAAAACACGGTGGTTCGGATTTATACCTGAGCACCGGCGCCGCTCCCAGTGCTAAGTTTCAGGGTACTCTTAAGCCTTTGACCAAAGATGCGTTGAAGCCGGGTCAGGTTGAAAACATGGTGTACGAAGTACTCGATGCCGAGCAAAAGCACGAGTTCGAAGAAGAGCACGAATTAAACTTGGCAATCAGTATTCCCGGCGGTCGTTTCCGTTTGAATATCTTCCGTCAACGTCATGAAGTCTCTGTGGTGGCTCGTAATATCGTCGCTGAGATCCCTAAGTTTGAAGATCTTGGTCTGCCTGAGATTCTGAAAAAGGTGATCATGGCCAAGCGTGGCCTGATTCTGTTTGTTGGTGGTACCGGTTCTGGTAAATCGACGTCGCTGGCGTCGCTGATTGATTACCGTAACAGCAACTCTGCGGGTCATATCATCACGATTGAAGACCCGGTTGAGTACGTTCACCCGCACAAAAAGTCGATTGTGAATCAGCGCGAAGTCGGCACGGATACCAAATCCTTCCATGCGGCATTGAAGAACACCCTGCGTCAGGCCCCGGATGTGATTCTGATTGGTGAAATTCGCGATCGTGAAACCATGGAGCATGCGCTGGCGTTTGCTGAAACCGGCCATTTGGCGATTTCCACGCTACATGCGAACAGTGCTAACCAGGCGCTGGACCGCATCATGAACTTCTTCCCGGAAGAGCGTCGTCCGCAATTACGTCAGGATCTGGGTCTGAATTTACAGGCGATTGTGTCTCAACGGCTGGTACCAACCATCGATAATAAACGAGTGGCTGCGGTTGAAGTGCTGTTGGGCAATAAAACCATTGCTGAGATGATTCTGAAAGGCGATACCGCGGGTATCAAAGAAATTATGGCCAAGTCAGAGAATCTGGGGATGCAGACATTTGATGCGGCTTTATTTAAGTTACAACAGGCCGATCGGATTTCGATGGAAGAAGCGTTACGTAATGCCGACTCCGAGAACAATCTGCGTCTGCGCATTAAGCTGGATGGTGAGAGTAAGCCGGCTAACAGTGCCGGAGGCATGGTGCTGGAGCTGGAAAACGACGCAGAGGAGGAAGAGGAAGAGTTACCGGAGTAACACTTCCTCGGTATTAATCAGAGTTGAGCCCTAACCGGATCAGAACATCTGCTCCGGTGTGATTTCTTCATCGTCTTCTGCGCCAAACTCATCGATTTCCGGAGCCGCTTTTACCGGTTGCTTCGGCACATTCTCTTCACGGAAATATTCAAATAAGGTGTTGTTTTGTCCCGGTGCGGCTAACAGGCCTGTCTCGGCATCAATACGCACGCTGACCACACCTTCCGGCTGATTAAATGGCCGCTCAGGCACTCCTTTTAATGCGGTCTTCATATAATCAACCCAGATTGGCAGGGCGGTATTGCTGCCATAGGCCCAACGGCCCATTGTTTTAGGCTGATCGAAGCCAACCCAAACGGTGGTTACCAGATCGCGACTGAAACCTGAGAACCAGGCATCCTTCTGGTCGTTGGTGGTGCCGGTTTTCCCTGCCAGATCATTGCGTTTTAACGCCAGTGCGCGCTTACCGGTACCGCGACGTACCACATCCTGAAGCATGCTGACCATCAGGTAATGGGTTCTTGCGTCCATCACCTCCGGAGCAAGGTTTTCTGGCTGCTCATCTTGTGTCGTATCGTCGCCAAGGTTTAGTCCGAGAGATGCCTGCAGCTGGCGTTCAAGTTCAGACTCTTCAGAGAGCTGCTGGCTGGCTTCTTTAGCTTCGGCATCCAGACATTCCCGGCAAGCAATGACGGGGTCGGCTTCAAATAAAGTATTGCCGTTATCATCTTCAATCCGGCTGATCAGGTAAGGTTTGACTGCAAAGCCGCCGTTAGCAAGCGCCGCGTAGCCGGTTGCCAGCTCCAGAGGTGTCACCGCGGATGCTCCCAAAGCAAGCGATAAATCCTGATTCAGTTTGTTTTTCGGGAAGCCAAACGGGGCAATGTATCTGACTGCCTTACGGGGACCAACCTGTTTCAGAATCCGAATCGATACCAGGTTCTGGGATTTATACAGTGCTTCGCGCAATCGCGTTGGACCGTAGAATTTGCCACTGTGGTTCTGTGGGCGCCAGGTGTTTTCCAGACTGGCATCTTCAAAGACAACGGGAGCATCATTAATGATGCTGGCCGGAGTAAAACCATAATTCAGTGCCGAGCTGTAAACGAATGGTTTAAATGCTGAGCCTGGTTGACGGTCTGCCTGAATTGCGCGGTTAAATTCGTTGCTGCCCGCTGAGAAGCCGCCGACTAATGCCTGAATGGCGCCGTCTTTCGGACGCAGGGAGACCAGAGAACCCTCTACTTTCGGTTGCTGTGCCAGTTTCAAACCAGAACGGCTGCGCTCGACCCAGATCTCCTGGCCTCGTTGTAGCACCTCTTTGGCAGACTTAAGTGGGTTGCCTATGGTGTTAACATCTTTATAGGCTTTGGCCCATTCTAATCCTGAGAATGGCAGACGTTGCTCGCCATCTTCGGTGAGTACCCAAGCGTCACTATTGGTGACTTCAGTGACAATAGCAGGAGCAATAATGCCGTTGCTGCTGCGTTTCTTCAGCTGGTTTTGCCATTGTTCCAGTGTTTCCGGCCAATCAATATCAAAAGAGTTATCGGCTTGTTGCATCCATTCAAAGATAACCAGCTCTTCGTTTTTGAGCTGAAGCATTTGTGGTGTGTGTAATTTGACTGCTTCCGGCAGTTGACGCCAGCCATGATCGCGATCGTATTTCAGTACGCCACGTTGCAATGCGTCGTTTGCTGCCTGCTGACGGGTTGCATTGATGGTTGTGGTAACCCGGTAACCGGCGGTGTAAGCGCTGGAGCCGTATTGTTTTACCATCTCCAGACGAACCATTTCCGCAACATAAGGAGCGCTGATTTCTGATGTCGGGCCGTGGTAGCTGGCGGTAATGGGTTCGCGCGCCGCAGAGGTGAATTGTTCCTGGGTAATTTTTTCCAGTGTTCTCATGCGGGCAAGCACGTAGTTGCGGCGATCACGGGCACGTCTTGGGTTGTTGATCGGGTTAGCGGCCGACGGCGCCTGAGGGAGACCAGCAATCATCGCCAGTTGCGGTAAGTTCAGCTCATTGATGGATTTGCCGTAATACACTTGCGCGGCTGCTTCGATTCCATAAGCACGCTTACCAAGGTAAATCTTATTGATATACAGCTCTAAAATTTCTTCTTTGCTTAGTGCTTGTTCGATTTTCAGGGCGAGCAGGATTTCAGTGAATTTACGGGTGAAGGTCTTTTCACTGCTGAGATAGTAATTTTTGGCAACCTGCATGGTGATGGTCGAGCCGCCGGACTTCTTCCGGCCAGTCTTGATCAGTTCAACCACTGCCCGTGCCAGGCCTTTGAAGTCGACACCAATATGCTGGAAGTAAGCGTCGTCTTCTGACGCCAGTAAGGCATCAATAAACTGTTGTGGTACTTCATCATAGGCAATAGGTGCCCGGCGTTTTTCGCCAAATTCGCTGATCAATAAGCCATCTTCCGAATAAACCCGCAGTGGCGTCTGCAGGTCAATATCTTTTAACTGGTCAGCGTTGGGCAGGGTCGGAGCCAGGTAGAGATAGACGCCTAAAATGACGATGCCCGAACCAGATATGCCGGACAAAATAAGCCAAAATAAAAATTTTAGTGCAGGGTGTGACGTACGCATAGAAATTGAAAGCCAAATCCGTGAAAAAGCCAGCTATTATGCGGGCTGGAGCATTATAAGGGTTTTTTGTCCTTTTAATAGGATTGTGCTTATAATGACTCCAACTCTATAGGATCTGAGTGAGCTTGCGTCTGCAAGTTCGCGAAATTGCGGGGATTTTGTCGTGCTGGCTAGCCTGTTTAATAAGAAAAGCAAGGCTTTGATCGGGGTGGATATCAGTTCCACTTCAGTCAAAGTACTGGAGCTTAGTCGCAATAACGACCGATATCAGGTCGAAGCCTATGCGACTGAGCCATTACCTCCTAATGCCATTGTCGAACAGGCA
The DNA here is from genome assembly GCF_965219715.1 of Bacterioplanoides sp. GTDB lineage: Bacteria > Pseudomonadota > Gammaproteobacteria > Pseudomonadales > Oceanobacteraceae > Bacterioplanoides. The sequence goes on along the minus strand of NZ_OZ244785.1, from coordinate 2,396,209 downwards.
ATTAACAATGATGAAGCGGTTGGCGAAGCGATTCGTAAAGCGCTGGGGCGCTCTCGTTCATCAGCAAAACGTGCCGCGATTGCGGTTGCGGGTTCTGCAGTAATCACCAAAACCGTTCAGATGAGCGGCAAACTCAATGACGATGAAATGGATATGCAGATTCGTGCTGAGGCTGATCAGTATATTCCTTACCCGCTTGAAGAGGTTGCTCTGGATTGGGAAGTTCAGGGTGAATCTGAGCAGGGCGTTGATCTGGTTGATGTTATGTTGGCTGCCTGTCGTTCTGAAACCGTTGAACGTCGTAAAGATGCGGTTGAATACGCAAATCTGGAAGCAGGCGTTGTTGACGTTGAAGCATTCTGTACCGAGCGAGCGTTCGAATTGTTAAGTGCACAGCTGGATAGCGATGATGTGGAAACGGTCGCTGTCCTCGATATCGGCGCAACCATGACGACGTTAAGTGTGCTGCATGAAGGAAAATCCATTTATACCCGTGAGCAATTATTTGGTGGGCGCCAGCTAACCGAAGATATTATGCGTCGTTATGGATTGACGGAGGAAGAAGCAACCCGATCTAAACTGGAAGGTGGCTTACCGGATGACTATGAAAGTGAAGTGTTGGAGCCTTTCCGTAAAGCTGTAGTACAACAGGTCAGTCGTTCTCTGCAGTTCTTTTACTCTTCCAGCCAGTTTAATGATGTGGATTATATTGTTCTGGCAGGCGGTACTTCTTCTATCACTCAGCTTGCCGAACATGTCGAAGAGGATCTGGGTATTGCAACTGCCATCGCTAACCCGTTTGTGAATATGACGTTGTCACAAAAGGTGAATGCTAATCTGCTGGCTAATGATGCCCCGGCGCTGATGATTGCGTGTGGTTTGGCAATGAGGAGTTTTGACTGATGGCAAAAATAAATTTACTGCCGTGGCGTGAGGAACTCCGTGAGCAACGTAATCAGGAATTCTATGTTGCGATTGGTATTGTGGTATTTATCGCAGCAGCTCTGACCTATCTGGTTTCCAGTTACTACGACGGTGCGTTGCAGGCACAGACTTATCGCAACAACTTTGTAACTCGCGAGACGCAGGTACTCGATGAGAAAATCGCTGAAATCCGCGAGCTGCAAGACACACGAAAAGAGTTGATTGACCGCATGGAGGTGATTCAGAAACTCCAGGGTAACCGTCCGGTCATCGTCCGTGTATTCGATGATGTCGCTCGTTCAATGCCGGATGATCTATTCCTCACGACACTCAATATTGTTGGTGATCAGGTCACCATTGAAGGTCTTGCCAAATCTAACAACCGGGTTGCTGCCTTGATGCGAAATTTCGACAGCTCAGAATGGTTTGATGAACCTGAACTGAAGCGGGTTAAAGCAACCGATACTGGTGTTAACGAATTTGAAGTAGCGATGAAACGTATCGAGCCGAAGGCTGACGCAGATAAGGAGGCGCCGTAACATGGCAAATCTGAAAGATGTGAATTGGCAGGAGCTGCTGGAAAAAGTTAAAAACTTTGAACCTGATGATCTTAATAATATCGATTGGGAAAATATGGGCTCCTGGCCGCAGGCTGGTAAAGTATTTTTCCTGATTTTATGTTTTATCGGAGTGCTGGTTGGCGGTTATTTTCTGATGATTGACTCGGTGAGAACCTCTTTGGCTCAAGCTGAGCAAAAAGAGCAAACGCTGAAGCAGGATTTTGAGAAGAAAGCATTCCGTGGCGCGAATCTCGAAGAATATAAAGCTCAGATGCTGGAAATGGAGGAAGCGTTTGGCTCCCTGTTGCAGCAATTGCCTCGCGATACCGAAGTTCCCGGGTTAGTTGATGATATCAGTTCTGCAGCGCTGGGTGCTGGTCTGACATTAAGTGCAATCGACCCTGGTAGCATTAATAAGACTGAGTTCTACAACGAGTTACCTATTGATATTGAAGTATCTGGTGGTTACCACGAGATGGGCGGTTTTGTTTCTGCCGTCGCGTCTTTGCCACGTATTGTTACCCTGCATGACTTTAATATCAAAAAAAGCGACAAGCCAGGTGAGTTGGTAATGACCATCCGTGCTAAAACCTATCAGTACAGCGGTGATGAGGAGTGATGAGTATGAGAATTTTACTGATCATGATCACGGCTTTTATGGCGGGTTGCAGCTCAAGCTCTGATACATCGGATCTGAAAGTGTTTGTTGATGATGTGTTGAGTCAACCTCGTGGACGTATTACACCCATTCCGGTGTTTAAGCCTTACGAGGCATTCAATTACAGTGCAGCAGGTTTGCGCTCTCCTTTTGAATTGCCAGTCATTGTCGATACTGAAATAAAAATCGAAACGGCGGATGATGTAACTCCCGATTTCGATCGGCCTAAAGAGCACCTGGAACAATTCAATTTTGGTGAATTGTCGATGGTGGGTACCATGCAGGGTAGTGATGGTGCTCTGTGGGCATTAGTTAAAGACGGCAACAGCAGTGTCGTGCGTATCAGTGAAGGCCAGTTTATGGGCCAGAATCACGGTAAAGTCGTTTCTATTTCTGACACCCGCATCAGTGTCGTTGAGATTGTTCCAAACGGGTTGGGTGGCTGGCTTGAGCGCCCGAGAACATTGGCGCTTGAAGGACTGGGAGAGGGCTGATCAATGAAGAATATAAATAAAGGTATCTCAAAAATGCGGATTTTTCTGCTTGTCCTGATCAGCTCCCTGTCGAGCTCAGTGATGGCTCTGACGTTAAATGATATTCGCTTCTCATCATTGCCTGGTGATGTTACTGAAATCGAGCTGGAATTTGACGGACCTGCGCCTGAGGACGTGAAGGGTTATACCATCGAAAAGCCTGCCCGTATATCTCTGGATCTGATGGGTGTTAAGAGTGCTCTGAAAAGTAAGAAGCACGTCATTGGTTCCGGAAATGCACGTACAGCGATGGTGTTGGCAACTAAAGACCGTACTCGCCTGGTGATCAATATGACTCGCCTGGTTGACTATTCGACCAGTGCTGATAATCGCAAACTGGTTGTTCTGGTTGGTGGTTCAGAAGGCGGGAATGAGAAATTCAAACCTGCACCAGACGTCAATACTCCAGTTAACCTGGCAGCAGATTCTTCGGTGATGCAGGTTGTTAATATCGATTTTCGTCGTGGTGAGCTGGGTGATGGTCAGGTTCAGATTATGTTCAACAGTGATCAGGCCGCAGCCAATATTCGCCGTGAAGGTCGCAAGATTATTGCTGATCTGGAAGGCGTTAAATTACCTGAGTCTTTAAGTCGTCGCCTTGATGTGACTGACTTTGCAACCGAAGTGAAATTTATCGACTCGAAAGTAGAGGACGGATCTGCCCGTGTGATCATCGAGCCTCTTGGGGATGACTTTGATTACCTGGCTTACCAGACCGATAAGTTGCTATCGATTAACGTTTCTAAGCTGCCTGAAGAAGAAGTCGAAGAGCGCAGAAAGAAATTCCCGTTTACTGGCGAAAAGCTGTCTCTTAACTTCCAGAATATTGAAGTACGTGCAGTACTGCAGCTGATTGCAGATTTTACCGGCCTGAACCTGGTGGCATCTGACACAGTTCAGGGAAGCATTACGTTACGTCTGCAAAATGTACCTTGGGATCAGGCACTTGATCTGGTGTTAAAGACTAAGGCCTTAGGCAAGCGTCAAATGGGGTCTGTATTGCTGATTGCTCCGGCTGAAGAAATTGCTGCGCGTGAGAAGATTGAGCTGGAAGCTGTTAAGCAAGTTGAAGAGCTTGCACCTCTGGTAACAGAATACGTACAGCTGAAATATGCGAAGGCCGTTGATCTGGCTAAGTTGATGAACGACGAAGAAGGTCTGATGTCTGCTCGTGGCAGTGCTGTGGTCGATGAGCGTACTAATACACTGCTCATGAAGGATACAGCTGTGAATCTTGAGCGTGTTCGTGAAGCAGTTACTCTTCTTGATGTGCCGGTTCGCCAGGTATTGATTGAAGCCCGTATCGTGGTTGCGCAAACCAACGTTGGAGAGGAAATGGGCATTAAATGGGGCGGCGCTGGTTTCAAAAATAATGGCTCAAATCTGCAGACCTTTGGTGGTAGTCAACAGACAATTGCTGAGAGCTCCCAGATTCTGTTTGGTGATGAATCGCGCTCTGATGGTATTAATTTAGGCGCTGCCAATATTGTTGACCTGGGTGTTTCAAATGCGGCAGCCACTTCTTTTGCAGTTGGCTACCAGACGACGGATTATTTGTTAAATCTTGAGTTGTCAGCCATTGAGACTGACGGTAAGGCAGAGATTGTCTCTCAGCCTCGTGTTATTACCGCCGATGGCCAGACGGCAGCTATTGAATCTGGTACTGAATTACCTTATCTGAAGGCAGCTTCAAGTGGGGCAACCAGTATTGAATTCCGTAAGGCCGTTCTGAGGCTGGAAGTGACACCTCAGATTACTCCAGATGATCGCATTATTATGGATCTGGTGGTGAATCAGGACTCCGTTGGTCGTGATACTCCGGCTGGCCCGGCAATCAACACGAATGAGGTTGATACTCAGGTGCTTGTGGATAACGGTGAAACCGTTGTGTTAGGCGGCATCTTTCGTTCGGAGCAGGTTAATACCATCACCAAAACGCCATTCCTGGGTGACCTGCCGTTAATTGGAGCGCTGTTCCGTAATACCAATATCAGTGATACCAAAACAGAGTTGTTAGTCTTTATTACGCCTCGCCTGGTAAAGGATAGCCTGACAGCCCGCTAATTTATGAAACGTCATTCTGTCTTTCTTGTAGGGCCAATGGGAGCTGGTAAAAGCACCATTGGCCGTCTGCTTTCCTCTGAGCTACATACTGAATTCTTTGATTCCGATAAAGTGATTGAAGAGCGCTGCGGCGCTAATATTCCCTGGATCTTTGATATGGAAGGGGAAGCAGGATTTCGAGAGCGTGAAGAACATGCTATCGACGAACTGACTCAAATGGGTGGAATCGTGCTGGCAACCGGTGGTGGTGCTGTAATGCGCGATGTAAACCGACAGCACCTGGCAGCCAGAGGTACGGTGGTTTATCTATGTACTTCGGTTGAACAGCAGCTGGCACGCACGGCTAAAGATAAGAACCGGCCGCTATTACAACAGGAAAACCCTGAGCAGATTCTGCGAGATCTGTTTGCTGTGCGGGATCCTTTATATCGCGAAGTGGCTGATATCATCATCGAAACCGACCAACGCAACCCTAAATGGGTTGTCCATGAACTGAAGAAACGCCTGAAGTAATATGAATACATTGACTGTCGACCTGGGTGAGCGCAGCTACCCGATTTTTATTGGTACTGATCTGATTGCTGACGAGTCTTTGTATGCTCCTTATATCAAGGGTAGCCAGGTGCTCATCGTTACCAATGAAACGGTAGCGCCACTTTATCTGGATAAGGTTAAGAGTGCGTTAACTAACTTCAGGGTTGATGAGGTTATTCTGCCAGACGGTGAAGAGTACAAAAATCTTGAAATCCTGAATCGTATTTACGATGCACTGCTGGAAAAACAGCACAATCGCACTACCACGTTAATCGCTCTGGGTGGTGGAGTAATTGGTGATATGACGGGATTCGCCGCTGCGTCTTATCAGCGTGGTGTGAACTTTATTCAGGTGCCAACTACATTATTATCACAGGTTGATTCGTCGGTTGGTGGAAAAACCGCAGTAAATCATCCGTTGGGCAAAAACATGATTGGTGCATTTCACCAGCCGCAGTGTGTGATTGCCGATACCGCCACATTAAATACCTTGCCTGAGCGTGAGTTATCAGCTGGTATTGCAGAAGTAATCAAATATGGTCTGATTTGCGATTCCGAATTTTATAACTGGCTTGAACAAAATACCGCTGCTTTGATGGCGAAAGATGGTAACGCCTTGGCGTATGCGATCGAGCGGTCCTGTCAGGATAAAGCCGATGTTGTGGCTCAGGATGAAACTGAAGCCGGTATTCGGGCCATTCTCAATCTTGGACATACGTTCGGTCATGCGATTGAGGCTCACCAAGGATATGGCAATTGGTTGCACGGCGAAGCCGTTGGAACCGGCATGTTGATGGCCGCAGACCTGGGTTATCGCATGGGGGATATTTCCGCAGAACAAGTACGTGCTCTGAGGGAGTTGCTCATTGAAGCCGGCTTGCCAGTTGTTGGTCCAAAGGATATGTCAGTGGAAGATTACACCTCGCGTATGCAGGTGGATAAGAAAGTACTGGATGGTAGTATTCGTCTGGTATTGCTGAAGCGTATCGGAGAGGCTTATATTACTTCGGATATTGATAAAGGCCTGTTAACTGAAACGCTGGTTGCAGGAGAAAACTTAGGCTGCTGCTGAGTCAGCTTTGCTATTGGGGAAAGTTATGGAAACCGATCTGCATCTTGAGATGGATGAGGTAACCCTGAGTGGTTCAGCCTTAGGGCAAAACTTTTCCCAGCCTGTTGTGCAGTTATTACCAGAGCAGCAGGAAACACTGGAGTTATTATCCCATCTCGCTTCCTACAGTGAGCTATTGGTCGTTGTCTCCGGCTCTGCTGGTATTGGCAAAACCACACTTGCAACCGCATTGTCAGCGCAGCGTGAAGACCCGGAAGACACGCTTAGCCTGAATGCCGATCTGATGACAAGTCAGATGAGTATTCTCACTTCAATTGCAGCTCACTGGGACCTTCCCCAGCTGTCCGATAACCTTGCCGAGGCCAAAGATGCCATAAAGCAAGCGGCTGACCAACGTTACTCTGATGGTCGTTCCACTCTTGTCGTTATTGATCAGGCAGAGCAGCTCGATACAGAAACCCTGAATGATATTGCTCACCTGGCGCTGCTCTCTCCTCAGGCGTTATCGTTTGCCTTGTTTGGCACACGTGGTTTCGAGAATAACCTACGAGAATCACCAACTCTGGCACCGGTTCATGTCGTGAAGCCTGAGCCTCTCACCGAAGATGCCGCGAAACGTTTGTCTGCCCAGGTCTTTGGTGCGGATGCGCTTGCTGATGATCAGATCCGTTTTGCATTTCAGAATTCTGCTGGTCTGCCGCTGCTGTTTTTACGCGAGCTTGAGGATTTATTATTGGCCTCAGGTCAGGCTCAAGAGGTCGCGGCTGGCGACACTAAAACTCGCTTTCCGTTAACACATATTGTTGCCGTGTGTGGTGTTGCAGCAGCGTTACTGATGTCATTTCTTTATCAGGGTGATGTGGAGCCTGAGTTGTCACCGGAGGAAGCATTGCTGGCGACTCTTGAATCGCCAGAAGCTGAAGCGGAGCTTGTTTTCCCTGAGGAAGTCGTGGTTTCTGATGCGGCGGTTGCCGTGATTGATGGTGACGCCAGTAGGGAAAACGCACTGCCAGCAGTAGATCCCAATATCGCTGAAGTTGTCGTTGAGGATGAACCAGACTTTAATTATCAGCCGTCTCAGGATATTGCCACCGAGACAGCAGAGCCACAACCGTCTGACTCTGGTGCTGCGGAAGAGTCGCTAGCAGCGCAAGTACCTGCAAGTAAATCGGTAGAGTATTCTGCTAATGAGCAGGCACTGCTGAATGCCTCCGGTTTTGTGGCTCAGTTATCCGGTTTTTACAATATTGCCGGTGCCGAAAGCTTCATCGCTCGTTGGAGTGGGAAGACAGGATCTGATTTATTCCTGTATAAATCCCGGCACAAAGGCAAAGACTGGCATGTTGTTGTTGCCGGAATTTATCCGAATCGTGCTGCTGCTAAAAAAGCGGTTGCTGCGATGCCTGCCCAGTTACGCAGTCAAACACCCTGGATAAAAGATGTGCAGGCTGTTCAAAAACTACTGAAAGAGCGTAAGTAGTTCTACCTGATCAAACTCTGATCTATCCCCAGTCAAATTTGTGGCAAGGCGCTGAGATGTGTAGAATGAGCGTCCTTTTGTCTCGATGTTGCTCATTTTTTGAGCGCTTAGGCTTTGCAAGCCCTTGATTTAAATCGTTTTTTTACTGATGAGAGCTGTTCTATGAGAACTGGTCTGTATACTCCAGGCGACTTTAAGGACAACTGCGGATTCGGATTATTAGCCCATTTAGAAGGCCAACCGAGTCACGAGCTGCTAACCACAGCAATCGAATCCTTAACGTGCATGACACACCGTGGCGGCATCGCTGCTGACGGTAAAACCGGTGATGGTTGTGGCTTATTGCTGCAAAAACCGGATTCATTTCTGCGTGCTGTAACCCAGGAAGCGGGTATTACTCTGCCGCAACAATATGCCGTTGGTATGTTGTTTATGGACCTGGATCAGGCCATTTTTGAGAAACAGAAAGCAGCTGTAGAAGAAGCTATCAAAGGTCAGGGGCTGAATGTTCTGGGCTGGCGTACCGTGCCAACCAGCAATGATTGTCTGGGACCGATGGCGATCGACTGCCTGCCGCGTTTTGAGCAGATTTTTGTTGCTCCGGCAGAAGAGCTGAGCGAACAACAGCTGGCTGTTAAGCTGTTTTATGCGCGCCGCTTTGCTGAAAAAGCACTGGATGAATATCCTGATTTCTATATTGCCAGCCTGTCCGACAAAGTACTGTCGTACAAAGGTCTGACAATGCCGGTTGACCTGCCTAACTTCTATCTGGATTTAGGTGATAAGCGTCTGGAAACCGCAATTTGTGTATTCCACCAACGTTTCTCAACCAATACCATGCCACGCTGGCCTCTGGCTCAGCCATTCCGCATGCTGGCGCACAATGGTGAAATTAACACCATTAAAGGTAACCGCAACTGGGCTAACGCCCGTGCCAGCCAGTTCAACAGTGAGCTGCTGCCAAACCTGCAGGATCTGGCGCCGATCGTAAACACCACCGGTTCCGACTCGTCCTCAATGGATAACATGCTGGAGCTGTTGGCGACGGGTGGTATGAACCTGTTCCGTGCGGTTCGTATGATGATTCCACCTGCCTGGCAGAATGTGGAAACCATGGATGCTGATCTGCGTGCGTTCTACGAATACAACTCCATGCATATGGAGCCATGGGATGGTCCGGCCGGTCTGGTAATCACCGATGGCCGTTATGCGGTGTGTGGCCTGGACCGTAACGGTCTGCGTCCTTCGCGCTGGGTAATCACCAAGAACAACTTCATTACTGTTGCTTCTGAAATTGGTACCTACGACTACAAGCCGGAAGATGTGGTTGCTAAAGGCCGTGTTGGTCCCGGTCAGATGCTGGCCATCGACACCCAGGAAGGCAAGCTGCTGCATACCGATGATATCGATAATGCCCTGAAGCAGTCTCAGCCATACAAACAGTGGCTGAAAGAAAACGCTATTCGTATCGAAAGCCAGTTACAGCTGCAACACGCTGGCCTGGAAGATATGACCGGCGATGAGTTAAATACTCACCAGAAATTACACTTAATCACCAACGAAGAACGTGACCAGGTTCTGCGTCCAATGGCTGAAGGTGGCCAGGAAGCAACCGGTTCTATGGGTGATGACACGCCGATGGCGGTATTGTCGAGCCGTGTTCGCCACGTTGCTGATTATTTCCGTCAGCAATTTGCTCAGGTAACAAACCCGCCAATCGATCCGCTGCGTGAAGCGATCGTAATGTCGCTGGAAACCTGTATTGGTGGCGAGAAAAACGTATTCGACGAAACCGCTGAACACGCTAACCGTATCATCCTGACTTCGCCAGTGCTGTCGCCGCTGAAGTTTGTTGGTCTGATGAATACCGGCAAAGAAGCGTTCAAACACATCAAGCTGAGCATGGCGTTTGATCCGGCTGTTGGCCTGAAGCAAGCGATTGTTGACCTGGCTGATAAAGCGGAACAAGCGGTACGTGATGGCAGCGTTATTCTGATTCTGTCTGACCGCGAAGTAAGCGAAGATCAGATGCTGATCCCGGCGCCAATGGCGACTGGTGCGGTTCACCACCGCTTGGTACAAAAAGGTCTGCGTACCAACGGTAACATCGTGGTTGAAACCGGTGCTGCCCGTGATGCACATCACTTTGCTGTACTGCTGGGCTTCGGTGCAACGGCCGTATACCCATGGTTAGCTTACGACGTATTAACTGATCTGCACCGCACCAATGAGCTGCTGGGCGATCCGCTGAAGTCTCATCAGAACTTCCGTAAGGCAATCCGTAAGGGCCTGCTGAAGATCATGTCGAAGATGGGTATCTCCACCATTGCTTCTTACCGTGGCTCCCAGCTGTTTGAGGCGGTTGGTCTGAGCAAAGACGTAGTGGATCTGTGTTTCTGCGGTGTGACCAGCCGTATTGAAGGTGCTGACTTCTGTGACTTCGAAGACGATCTGGGCATCATCAAAAACGTTGCCTGGAAAAAGCGTAAGAAGCTGGAACAAGGTGGCCTGCTGAAATACGTACACGGTGGTGAATACCACGCGTACAACCCGGATGTGATCAAAAACATCCAGGAAGCGGTGCAAACTAACAGCCAAGCAGCGTATGACCGTTTTGCTGAGCTGGTTAATGAGCGTCCGACTGCAACCATTCGTGACCTGTTGTCTCTGCGTAAAGATGTGGATGCCATCGACATCTCTGAAGTTGAGCCGGCTGAGAAGATTTTCCCTCGTTTCGATACCGCCGCTATGTCGCTCGGTGCTCTGTCTCCGGAAGCACACGAAGCATTAGCCGAAGCGATGAACGAACTGGGTGGTCGCTCTAACTCCGGTGAAGGTGGTGAAGATCCGCTGCGTTACGGCACTTCCCGTAACTCTAAGATCAAGCAGATCGCCTCTGGCCGTTTTGGTGTAACTCCACATTATCTGTCCAGCGCTCAAGTGCTGCAGATTAAAGTGGCGCAGGGTGCCAAGCCAGGTGAAGGTGGTCAGCTGCCGGGTGGTAAGGTAAACGACCTGATCGCGACTCTGCGTTACTCGGTGCCGGGTGTGACTCTGATTTCACCACCACCGCACCACGATATTTATTCGATCGAAGATTTAGCCCAGCTGATCTACGATCTGAAGCAGGTAAACCCTCAGGCGCTGGTTTCTGTGAAACTGGTATCTGAGCCGGGTGTTGGCACCATCGCTGCTGGTGTTGCTAAAGCCTACGCTGACCTGATTACCATCTCTGGTTACGACGGTGGTACTGCGGCCTCTCCACTAACGTCTATTAAGTACGCTGGTTCTCCATGGGAACTGGGTCTGTCTGAAGCGCATCAGGCGCTGCGTGGTAATGATCTGCGTGGCAAGGTTCGTGTACAAACTGACGGTGGTCTGAAGTCTGGTCTGGACGTGGTTAAGGCTGCGATTCTGGGTGCTGAGTCCTTCGGTTTCGGAACCCTGCCAATGGTTGCGGTAGGTTGTAAATACCTGCGTATCTGCCACCTGAACAACTGTGCAACCGGTGTTGCAACTCAGAACGACAATCTGCGTGATAAGCACTATATCGGTACTGCCGATATGGTTAAGAACTATTTCCGTTTTGTTGCTGAAGAGATTCGTGGCTGGATGGCTTCTGTTGGTGTGCGCACTATGGAAGAGCTGGTTGGCCGTACCGACCTGCTAGAAATGCTGGAAGGTAACACGGCGAAGCAGCGTAACCTGGACCTGACGCCAATCATCAGCAACGATCTGATTCCGGCTGATAAGCCTCACACTTGTGAAGTTGAGCGCAACAAGCCATACGATGAAGGTCTGCTGGCTGAGCGTATGGTGGAAGAAACTCTGTCTGCGATTGAAAACAAAGCGGGCGGTGAATTCGAGTTCCATATCACCAACTGTGACCGTTCTGTTGGTGCTCGCCTGTCGGGTGAAATTGCTAAGCGCCACGGCAACCAGGGCATGGCTGACAAGCCTGTTCGCCTGAATCTGACCGGTATTGCTGGTCAGTCGTTTGGTGTTTGGAACGCCGGTGGTCTGGAAATGATCCTGGAAGGTGACGCCAACGACTACGTGGGTAAAGGCATGACTGGCGGTAAGCTGGTAATTCGTCCGCCACAGGGTTCTGAATTCAAGACCAACGATACTTCGATCGTAGGTAACACCTGTCTGTACGGTGCAACCGGCGGTAAGCTCCTGGCAGCTGGCCGTGCGGGTGAGCGTTTTGGTGTGCGTAACTCCGGTGCTCATGCGGTTGTTGAAGGTGCTGGTGACCACTGCTGTGAATACATGACCGGCGGTATGATCTGTGTGCTGGGTGATACCGGTTACAACTTCGGTGCGGGCATGACCGGTGGTTTTGCTTACGTGCTGGATCAGAACAACACCTTTGTTGATCAGTACAACCATGAACTGGTGGATATCCACCGTATCGCCAACGAAGAAATGGGTGGCCATCGCAACCATCTGCGCGGCGTGATTAAAGAGTTCGTGGCAGAGACCGGCAGCGCCTGGGGTCAGGAAATCCTTGATGATTTCGACGGCTTTATCGGCAAATTCTGGCTGGTTAAGCCAAAAGCCGCTGACTTACAACAATTACTGAACAGCACCCGTGCTCGTCCTGAGTAATTGGCTGGGACGAGAGAGAGAGGTTCAAGATGTCACAACGTCTGAATAATAATTTTCAGTTTGTAGAGGTGGGTCGCCAAGACCCATCTAAGAAATCCGTCACTACGCGTAAAGCAGAGTTTGTCGAGATTTACGAGCCGTTCCAGCAGGAGCAGGTAACCGATCAGGCGCACCGTTGTCTGGAATGTGGTAACCCATACTGCGAATGGAAATGCCCGGTTCACAACTTTATTCCTAACTGGCTGAAACTGGCCAGCGAAGGCAACATCATGGAAGCGGTTGAGCTGAGTCATCAGACCAACACGTTGCCAGAAGTCTGTGGTCGTGTTTGTCCACAGGATCGTCTGTGTGAAGGTTCATGTACCCTGAACGACGGTTTTGGCGCAGTAACCATTGGTAATGTTGAGAAATACATTACCGATACCGCTTTTGCTATGGGCTGGCGCCCGGATATGAGCAAGGTTGTGCCAACCGGTAAGCGTGTTGCCATTATTGGTGCAGGCCCAGCGGGTTTAGGTGCGGCGGATATTCTGGTGCGTAACGGCGTTACTCCAGTGGTATTTGATAAGTACCCGGAAATTGGTGGTCTGCTGACCTTCGGTATTCCTGAATTCAAGCTGGAGAAAAGCGTGATGGCTAACCGTCGCGAAGTTTTCGAAGGTATGGGTGTGGAATTCCGTCTGAACACCGAAGTGGGTAAAGACGTCGATTTCCAGAGCATTATCGATGAGTTCGATTCCGTGTTCCTGGGTATGGGTACCTACAACTATATGAAAGGTGGTTTCCCAGGCGAAGATTTGCCGGGTGTACACGATGCATTGGATTTCCTGATTGCTAATGTAAACCGGAATCTGGGCTTTGAAAAAGACGCTGCTGACTTTATCGATATGAAAGGTAAAAAAGTTGTGGTTCTGGGTGGTGGTGACACTGCGATGGACTGTAACCGTACCTCGATCCGTCAGGATGCCGATACTGTTACCTGTGCTTATCGTCGTGACGAAGCCAATATGCCGGGTTCTGTGCGTGAAGTTCAGAATGCCCGCGAAGAAGGTGTGCAGTTCCTGTTTAACCGCCAGCCGGTTGCTATTGTTGGCGAAAACAAGGTTGAAGGCGTTAAGGTTGTGACTACTGAAATGGGTGAACCGGACGAAAACGGCCGTCGTCGCCCACAAGTCGTAGAAGGTTCAGAAGAGATTCTGCCTGCGGATGCGGTACTGGTAGCCTTTGGTTTCCGCCCTAGCCCAGCGCCTTGGTTCAAGGATTTCGGCATTGAGCTGAATAGCTGGAATGGCGTGGTTGCACCAGAAGAGCAGGAATTTAAGTTCCAGACCACTAATCCGAAAGTTTTCGCCGGTGGTGACATGGTACGTGGTTCTGACCTGGTTGTTACGGCAATCTGGGAAGGCCGCCAAGCTGCAGAAGGCATTCTGGACTATTTAAATGTCTAATTAGCTGAGCTTTTAAGTACTAATACTTAAATAATCAGTAAATATGAAAAGCGCGTTGGTGTTTAGGCACTTACGCGCTTTTTTTGTTATGGCCTGTGAACTAGGTCCGATGCTATGCTTGCGGGTTATTAGATACTAGATGGGATAAACCTCAGATGGAGCGTACGTGTATGTTTAAGCCCACTGCTGTAGCGGTTCCGCTACTCACCTTATTTCTGGCCGCCTGTGGTGGTAGTGATGGCGGATCTTCTGTCACCGGTAATAGCAATACTGACAATAATACCGGAGGAACAGGTGGTAATACCGGTGGTAATACTGGTGGCACAGCAACACCTTCCCTGGCATTTGGTTCCGGTACCGGAGACAATTTCAAAAAAGGTGCGCTAGCTATTACTGAAGGCGGTAATGATGTCTCCAGTATTCTGGTAGGGAGCCCATTGGCTGTAAGTGTTAGTGTTGTCGATGAAAACAACTCTAATCAAGCATTGGCCAATCAGTATCAATATGCTTATACATCGACATGTACTGCTGCTGACCCCTCAACCGCTTCTTATTCTGCAAGCACTGTAAATAATGCCTCAGGTACAGCGCAGTCTACATATGTTGCGCAGTCTGGCTGTAATGGTAGTGATACTCTAAAAGTTAGTTTATTTGCCTTCGGTGCGGACACTGAAACTGCGACGCCTTTGGGCGAAGCTTCTACGACTCTTTCAGTATCTGTTCCTCAGATTGGTTTTGGGGATGGCGTAGATTATGTTGATGGCCTGATTGATGGCGACAAAACTCTGGTTGGTAAAACATCTACAGTTCTTACTGCAAATGTCGTTAACAGAGGTAGTCTGAACTCTAAAGTGACTTCATCAGAATATGTCGCTACCTGGGCAAGTAGTTGTGCAGATGGCCGTTTCAGTATTCAGAATCAGGGCTTGAACCTTGCCAGTGGCGATATTAAAACCCGGTATGACGGTAACTTTACCACTTGTTTAAATGATCAGACGATCACCCTGAATGTTGCTCTAAAGTCTAAACCTGCTGAAATCCTTGATAGTGTTACTACAATTGTAAATATTAAGCCGGGTAGCGGTGGTCAGGTTGTAATCACTCCTGCTCTTGGCGCCGGCACTGGTGCAGAGTTTGCTGAAAGCGATGTTCGCTTTTCCAAGCCTGCGACTGTTGTGGGTCTGCCGGTTGAATTGACGGTTAATGCGGTTGATAAAAATGATGGCAATGTAGCTTTAACAGAAGACTATCAATATAAATTCAGTTCACTATGTGCTGATGCTACGCCTGCAACCGCTGAGTTTTCTATTGGGTCAACAACCAGTGGAACAGGTCAGGTAACAGCTTCTTATACCAGTAATGGCTGCAGCGGTACCGATAGAATTACTGTTGGCTTGTACGATAAAGATGTTGATGTAAATGCTTCTGGGGTTACTCCTATAGCAACAGCAACTGCAACTCTGGAGATTGGAAACCCAAAGCTTGGTTTCGGTAGTGGGGCTGAGTATCGCGACAACTTTGTTGATGGTGATAAATCGCTGGTTGGAAAAGTCGAGACATTGTTAACAGCTAATGCTGTTAATCCGCTGGTATTGAATGAAAAAATTTCGTCAGCTAATTACCGAGTTACCTGGAGTTCTTCATGCGCAACTGGCTCGTTTAGCATTGAAAGTCAGGATTTATCAACGGGTGACATCAAAACACGTTACACCAGCGATGCTGCGAACTGCTCAGGAAATGGCAATAATGATATTACCCTCAGCCTTTACCGTCAGGGCGATTCTACCCCACTGGATACGTTGACGGTTGCTATCGATGTAAGTGCAGACGGCTCTAGCAGTGGCAATGAAGCGCCTCGTTTAGGTACCGGAACCGGACAGAACTTTGTTCAGAACGAGCTGAGTTTGAGTATTCCTGCAACAGTGGTTGGTCTTCCAGTCACCGTTTCTGTTAACGGGGTTGATGCACAGCGTGGCAACGCTCTTCTTGAAAATGAGTACCAATATGTCTTCAGCTCAGACTGTTCCGATTCGCCTTCTCCAACTGCTGCTTTCTCTACCAAAATTGTTTCAACTAGCAGTGGTGAAGCGGCTTCGACATATACGAGTACCGGCTGTTCAGGCACTGAAGAAATTACGGTTAAGTTATTCGACAAAGGGGCAAACACGACGGGCACACCTATTACTCAGGCCACTAAAAGTATCGAGATCGGCACACCAAAATTAGGTTTTGGTAGTGGGGCTGAGTATAGAGATAACGTGGTTGATGGTAGTAAGTCTCTTGTAGGTACTGCAGAAACCATTTTGACTACAAATGTAGTCAACCCTTTAGTTCTTAACCAAAAAATATCTTCTGATAACTATCGTGCGGAATGGAGCAGTTCCTGTGCTACCGGTGCTTTTAGTATTTCAGCACAGGATTTGTCATCAGGGGAAATTAAAACTCGTTATACGGCTGATTCGGATAACTGTGCTGGGCCTAATAATTTAACATTACGTCTGTTTCGACAAGGCAGTTCGACGGTGCTTGATACGTTAACCTTTGTGGTGACTGTTTCAGCTGGTGGAGTTGGTGCTGAGGGAGAGTCTCCAGTTCTGGGTAGCGGTATTGGAGCTAACTTCGTCTCTGGAGTAGTGTCGTTTGGAACAACTGCTGCTACAGTCGGTTTGCCTATTACGATTAATGTAAACGGTGTTGACAGTAAGGCTGGAAACGAGTTGCTGAAGAATAGCTATAAGTATGAATTCAGCTCTAGCTGTGCAACAGCTACTTTCTCTTCTAGCGTTATCACAACCAATAGTGGTACTGCTGGCACGAGTTACACCAGCATAGGTTGTTCAGGTAATGACACAATTACTGCCAAGTTGTTTGATAAGGATGCTAATGTAGCTTCTGATTCTGCAATAACTCAGATTACTGGTGTCATTCCTGTATCTATGCCAGCTCTTGGTTTTGGTGAGGGAGCGGAATACCGTGACGACTTCGTTGATGGCAATAAAAAACTTGTTGGAGAAGTGGAAACGATCCTGACTGCGAATATTGTCAACCCTCTACTGCTGAATGAAAAAATCAGCTCCTCATCATTCACAACTGTTTGGTCATCGTCTTGTAGCAACCATAGTTTCAGCGTAGCTAGCCAGAATGTGTCGGGTGGCGAGATTAAGACTCGTTACACAACTAACTTAAATGACTGTCCTGGAACTGCTAATAATAATTTGACATTGCGTTTGTATCGCTCGGCTGATTTAGGCACTGTTCTGGATACTATATCGTTCACCGTAGATGTTCTTCCTGGTAGCGGCGGGCAAACAGATAACACATCACCTGCTTTAGGCTCAGGTGTTGGTGCTGATTTTAATGATGGTGTTCTCGCTGTTAGCGTTGACCAGGTGCTTGTTGGTGGTGAAGTATTAATCACAGCTTCTGCTGTTGATGTGAATGCTTCTAATAGTGCACTCACTAAGACGTATCAATATACTTTTGAATCGACCTGCTCGGCTTCTTCTGATGCGAGTTTTTCTATAAGTAAGACTTTCGCTGCTGGTGAGGTTCAGAACACATATCGAAATATTGATTGTCGTTCTGGAGATACTATCACCGCTAAACTATTTGATGAAAATGCTGATACTACAACTGCGACTGCTATCGATACAGCTACCGTTTCTATCAGCACAGCTCTTCCTACTTTGGGTAACGGAAGCGGTGTTAATTACTCGGATGATAAAGTTGCAGGAACGCTTAATCTTCAGGGTGAAGTAGATACTGATTTGTCGGCTACTGCAGTCAATCCTCTGAAGGCTAATGAAAAAATTGTTGCTGATAATTATCGGGTGCGCTGGTCAAGCAGCTGCGCAGACGCATCATTTTCTGTGACAGAGCAAAGCCTTGCGGCTGATATTGCGACAAAATATCGAGCTAACGATACGACTTGCTTAGGTACGAATAATCTTATGTTGCAGTTGTTCGAGAAGAATAATCCGTCTGTGATACTCGACTCTATTAGTTTTGATATTGAAATAGCGCAGGGTATCGATGCAAAAATCGGGACTGGTAGCGAGGGAAGCTTTGTTAAAGGTGCTCTGAATATTTCAGACGCAACGATTTCTGCATTAGGCACAGCCTTGATTTCTATTAATATTGTTGACGGAAATTCTACTCCAACTGCAGATGCCATTGTTACCAACAGAAGTTACGGCCTGACTATTGAATCCAGTTGTGCAGCGCAAACCCCTCCTCAAGCTACTTTTAATAAGACTGAAATTATAACTGCCCAGGGCAATAACGTAGGTTTTACATACACCGCAGATGGTTGTGTGGGGGCAGATGCTCTGACTGTGGTCTTATACGAGGTTGATAATGGGAATATTAATCGTAACTCAGAGCTCGGCCGTGCTACAGGGTCAATCACAGTGGCATCGCCAGAAGTTGGTGCTATTTCCTATGAAGGTGCCGATCGCAATCTGATCGCGATAGACGGCGTTGGCTCAAGCAGTTTACCTACACAAGCTGCGGTCACGTTTAAGGTTGTTGATAAATCTCAAAATCCTATTGAAAGCCGTGTGGTTAATTTTGAATTGAGTAACACTACTGGCGGCGTTGAGCTTGCCTCAAGTTCGGATGTAACGGATGCAGATGGTCTCGTTAAAGCAATTATCAACTCGGGTTCAGCCCACACTCAGGTTGCCGTTAAAGCAACAGTTGTAAGGGTTGGTAGTGAGGCC
The DNA here is from genome assembly GCF_965219715.1 of Bacterioplanoides sp. Lineage (GTDB taxonomy): Bacteria > Pseudomonadota > Gammaproteobacteria > Pseudomonadales > Oceanobacteraceae > Bacterioplanoides. Next base: position 2,377,604 of record NZ_OZ244785.1, on the reverse strand, counting down.
GAAATATCGCCAACTAACTCGCAGCCAATTGCAGTCACAACGGGAATTGCAGATCAGGACAGTTTCCAAATCGTTGCTGATGTTCTGAATCCAAACTCGGCTAGCTTCTCTGGCACGAATGTTACGATTACTGCATTCGCTTCTGATCATTTCAATAACCGTGTACCTGATGGCACTGTTGTTAACTTTACTGCTGAATCAGGTCAAATCGAATCAAGTTGCCAGATTTCGGGGGGGCAGTGTTCTGTGAAGTGGACTGCATCAGGCGAGCGACCGGGATCAATTGGAGTTGGTGCTCTAGATCGGGTGAATGAAATTCGATCTGGTGAGGCTTCCTTCAATGGTTCTCATTATGGTATGACGACGATCATGGCATACATGGAAGGGGAAGCGGGTTTCACTGATGGGAATGCTAACGGATTGTTTGACGTAGGAGAGCCGAAGAGGGCATTACCTGAGCCTATTCGTAACGATGACTGGTGCAACAACTGTACTCAAATAACGGCTGCCCACGAAGCTCCAGATCAGGTGAGCAGCAATAATGTCGAGTTTTTCGCCGATTACAATAACAACAACAGTCATGACACTGCTCCTGCTTTATATCAGGGAGCGCTGTGCTCTACTGCTGCGAAAGGTGCTGGCAATTGTGGTGAGCTGGCATTTATCTCAAGTAGTCTGCGTTTGGTCCAAAGTGAAGGAACTGTACCGATGATCATCCGGGTTTATGCTATCGATGAAGTCGCGACAGCCAATAATATTGCAGCAACTGCAGTAATTAAAAAACTTTACGATACAACGGCCGCTGTCCAGAGAGTCAATGCTTTAGTTGATCCTGATAATGCTCATGCGAAATATAACGGCACTGGTAACTTGTATGTACTGGTTCAAGATGTAAACGGTAATATCCCTCCTGCGGGGACAACGCTGTCTATTTCTGGTGAAGGCTTTGAGATTGGTTCGGGCAGTACAACGGTGACTAACTCCATTAATGAGATTGATTCAACTAATAGTCCTCTAGTCATGGATGAGTATGATTTTGGCATGTTCCATCAAGCGACTTATACGTCTGATGGCCCAGAAGAATATATAACTATTTCGGTGACCTCTAATGGTATTACCAGGGAAATACGATTAACTAAATAAAGGTGTTAGCGTTTCCTTTACCAACCCCTGACTACAATTTAGTCAGGGGTTGAGTACAATAATGGAACAGTTAGTTATTGGAACTCAGTCTTGCTGCGTTTATTGGTTTGTTTAATTTTAGTTTGTGCATTTCCTGCTCTGGCTGAGCCGGGCGGTTCCCGTGCTGCCGAAATCATGCAGCAAATGCACAGGCAACAACCTCAAAACCATCCCGGCTGGCAACTTGAATGGAACAATCAGGCCCCGCAACAACGCCAGGCGCTTGATAATTTCTACCGCTCGTTACAAAACCTGCAAATGCAACAATCTATGGAGCGTTTGCAACGCGAGCAGAATATCGAGCAATTGCGGGATATGTCACCCCAGCAGCGATTACAGCGCTTTCAGGATTTTGTTCAACACCGTGGCATCGAGCCTTCCTACCGCTAATTTTCTCAGACAGTCCTTGTCAGTTCGGCCATAGACAACTTACTTACGCACGGTACAGTGCTCGTTTTGCTTGTTTAGATAGGCCATGCGATGAAAACCCGTATTACTGAATTATTAGGTATCAAGCACCCTCTGGTATTACCAGGTATGAGTTGGATATCTACGCCGGAGTTAGTTGCAGCAGTTTCTAATGCCGGAGGTTTGGGGATTCTCGCCAGTGGTCCTCTGACGCCAGATGAAACCCGCTCCTCGATTCGTAAAATTCGTGAGCTGACGGACAAGCCTTTTGGTATTGGTGTGACTCTGCTGATGCCTGGAGCTAAGGAAAACGCCGAAATCGCCTTGGAAGAGCAAGTGCCGGTGATTAATTTTTCCCTGGGCAAAGGGGACTGGTTAGTAAAGCGTGCTCATGAATATGGCGGTAAAGTTATTGCGACGGTTGTCAGTGAAAAACACGCACTGTCTGCCCAGTCTATTGGAGCTGATGCCCTGCTGGTTACCGGCCATGAAGCGGCAGCGCATGGTGGTGATGTCACCTCATTAGTCCTTGTTCCAGCGATTGCCTCAAAAGTTGATATCCCGGTGATTGCTACCGGCGGTTTTGCCGATGCTCGTGGATTGTTAGCGGCTCTTTCTCTGGGGGCTGATGCCATTGCGATGGGATCACGTTTTGCCACAACTCAGGACAGTCCGCTTAACCAGAAAACCAAAGATGCGGTTATTGCCAAATCAGAGCAGGAGACCATTTATAGTAAAAACTTCGATGGTATTCCTGCGCGAGTAATGCGTACACCTCGCTCGATAAAAGAAACCCGCCGTCCAATGAACTTTATTCTGGCTTCGATCGAAGCAATGAAAGCAGCAAAAATCGTCAAGCAGCCTATCTGGAAAATCATGATCGGTATGTTAGCAATGATGGATAAAGTAAAGTTGCTGGCTTACTTTGGCGCGAGCGTTCCTCGTCTGAAGGCTGCAACTATTGACGGCGACCTGGATAAAGGCGTTCAGTTTGTTGGTCAGACTCAGGGGTTGATTGAAGATATCCCTACAGTTCAGCAGGTTTTTGATCGTATTCTGCAGGAGGCTCAGGACATCCACCGCCAACAAGAAAATTTGTGGAATTAATTCGCAGATAATTTTCTGAACTCAGCTAGGCTTGGTACATGAGTATCAAAGCCTGCTGAGTTATGATCAAAAAACGTCTCAAGCGCTCACGCCTTAAAATCCTCTACGGACTACTCACCGCCATTACCTTATTAGGCCTGATGGCTGCTTTTGTTATGTCCTGGTTTTGGAACATCCAAAAGCTGGAAAGCCAATTTGTCGCGCAAAGTCATGTCATCAGCCAATATGTGCGCGAGAAGATGGCGCAAAATGAAACCTTATTAGTTGGTCTCTCTACCTACTTCAAAGGTAAAAAGCAGGTTGATCCTCAAGCGGTGCGAAATTACGCCACCATAATGAGTCAGCGATTTCCCCATATTTATATGTTTCAGGCCGCTAAATTTGTGCGCTCAGGTAACTGGGACAGATTTGCTGAATTGATGCAGAAGCAGAATAGTGAGGCATCTCTATTACGTTTTATTGGTGGCGAAGGTGTCATACAGCAGGGTATCAATGATGGTGATCATGCTTTGCCAGTCATTATGATTGAGCCTACCGTCGAAGCATCGAGGTTGGGGCTGGATTTACGTACCATCGACTTTATTAATAATCACATACCGCAGGAAATCAGTGAACGAATTGTATTAACCGAACCTTTTCAGATGCTGGATGAAGACAAGGTGATGGTTATGATGCAAACCGTGGTGAGTGACCAGTCACCGCAGTTTCTCAGTTTATTGGTAGTGAAGGTGAATGATTTACTACCGCCCACCATGGCGGGGCTGAACGCTATGGATGTTAGCCTCAATGTACAGAGTGTTGACGAAAAGTTTCAATTGGTTCGCACCGAATTCCGTGCAGAAGAAAAATCGAAGTGGAGTATTTTTCCAATATTCGAAGTCGTGAAGCCTGTTGATTTTATTGACTATCGGTTAGAGCTGACATTCAAACGACGTACTGGTTGGCAAGAAATTGAGTGGGGTTGGCTGGTTTTACTGACCATTGCTTTTGTCCTGTTGCCGACGCTCTACCGTCTGATGTTTGTGCTGCATAGCAGGCATGAAGCAGATGAGGAGTTGCAGCGGGAAGTACTGTATCGCCAGGCAAATTATGATTCTTTAAGTGGCTTACCAAATCGTTTTCACTTCGAAGAATATGCCCAACGGTTGCTGTCGACTGCGCAGCGCTCACACACTGATATGGCATTGTTTTATATCGATTTAAATGGCTTCAAAGCGGTTAACGATAATCTGGGCCACGAAGCCGGAGACGCGATATTGAGCCGTGTTGGTAACTCCCTCAGCAGTATGTTGCGACGTGGCGATATGGCTGCACGAATTGGTGGTGACGAGTTTGTTGTGATTGTTGATCCGGTGGCTGATATGGATCGTTTACTGCTGATTCTGGAAAAGCTACGTAATCTGATTCTGGCTGCCAATAGTGAAGACTTTTCACCTTATCATGTATCCGCCAGCCTGGGCTTTGCTTATACCCGTGTACACGGCTATGAGTTACAAGATCTTATGCGCATCGCTGATAGTGCTATGTATGAAGAGAAAAAAGCCCATCATCGCCAGAAAAATCACGCCAGCAATGACGGAAAACCGGCTCTGTTTGGCGTTAAATAGCCAGCAGGACTGACTCTGTCTGCGACCTTTCCAGAATATTACTCTCCTGGCGCTACACAACCTTTGACCTCTTACCTTATTGTCTAGACTGTCGACAAACCTGCAAAGACGGGTTGAACTGCCTTAAAAAAATAACAAACGAAGGATTCTGTATGTTGACGCGAGTATGCACTGCTTTTGCAGTATTAGTTTCATTAGTTGTATCTGGCCAGGTCATGGCCATGTCGAAGCCACCCAGCACGGGTTACACCGAAACCAAATACCCCATCGTACTGACGCATGGCCTGTACGGTTTTGATAGTTTATTAGGTGTTGATTACTGGCATAAGGTGCCTGAAACCTTACGCCAGGATGGTGCCGAAGTATTTCTGACAACGGTGTCTAATTCTAATTCGCCCGAAATTCGCGGTGAGCAGTTAATTCCGCAGGTTGAAAAAATCCTGGCGATGACCGGCGCAGAAAAAGTGAACCTGATAGGCCACAGTCATGGTGGTCCAACCACCCGCTACGTTGCCTCGGTTCGCCCTGATCTTATTGCTTCTGTAACAACGATTGCTGGTGTAAACCGCGGTACACCGGTTGCAGATACGTTGACGGAATGGAGTAATAATTCTTCTGCTTTTGAAGGTCTGCTTGCCACTTTCGGTAATCTGCTGGCAAAAGTTATTGATGGAATTTCCGGAGGCGGCCACCCGCAGGATATCATTGCATCGATGCGTTCTATGACCACGGCAGACACCATTGAGTTTAATAAAAAACACGGTGCTGGTATTCCAACAACTGAATGTGGCGAGGGTGCGTATGTGGAAAATGGCATTCGTTACTATTCCTGGAGTGGTGTGCAACCTGTTACGAATATTCTCGATCCACTGGATCTGTTAACAGGAACGACTCAGAACTTCTTCCCTGATGGTGTAGCCAACGACGGCTTAGTGGGTCGTTGTTCTTCCCACCTCGGTATGGTGATTCGTGATGATTTCAAAATGAATCATCTGGATGAAGTGAATATGCTGTTAGGCATTCATCATTTGACTGAGACGGATCCGCTGACGGTATTCCGTACTCATGCAAATCGTCTGAAACAGGCTGGCTTGTAATATGAAACCGCTGCATGGAGGTGTGTTATTCACCTTTCTAGGGCTTGGGATTTGGGGATATGGTTTCCTCAGTGACAATACGTCCTACGTCCAGGTCGAGACATTACCTCCCACTGCAGCGGGAATTGCTCCACCTCCCATTGTCGGGAATGCTGTTTCCGGCACAGACTTGCAAGGATTACGTACCTTCCGCGGAGCCAGCGTCGATGGCGCCTTGCGCGTTAATGCCGATGGTACATTGTTGGTCACTCTTGAATTGCGTCGCTGGATCGATTTTCACCTGGCTGCGCAGGGAGAATTGCCGCTGGCTGAGATCATTGAGTCGATGCAGCTGCAGATTGTTAAATTACCTGAACCTGCACGAAGCCAGGCAAATGAACTTTTGCAACACTATCTGGGTTATCTGGAAGCATTGCAGAGCTATGACCATGAACAGCAAAAGCGAGTCGCAGATGGTAGCTTTGATGAAGTGGTTGCTCGTACCCGCTGGCAGCAGCGATTAAGACAACAATGGTTTGCCCCGGCTGTTGTTGAAGCCTTCTTCCGTGGCGATGAACTGCTGGATAATCATACGATTGAGCGTATGACCGCCCAAAAGCGTGGTGCCAGCCAGCAGGAACTCGATCAGTTAGAGGCTGAATTACCTCCTGCGTTACAGGTGATGCGTCGTGAGACACGTAAGCTGATTGATCTCGAACAAAATGAACAGCAGCTGCGCCAGCAAGGGAGCAGTGATGCGGAAATTCAGCAATGGCGTGAGCAGCAATATGGGGTTGAAGCCGCACAACGGTTACAGCAGCTGGATGAACGTCAGTCTGCTTGGCGCCAGAAAGTTCAGGGCTACATCAATTATCAGAAGTCACCTAACCTGCAACGGCTTGATCGTGAAGATCAGGAAAAGCTGCTGTCGACCTATCGACAAAAACACTTTAGTGCAGCCGAACGTAAGCGCCTGAAAGCAGCTGTCCAGATTTATGCTGACAATTCCTGATCAGCATTCCTCAGTAACTGTTGTAATTCCGGGTATAAACCGCTGTTAGCGACCAGAATATTATTACCGTCAAGTTGTGGATTATCCGCTGGCGGATAGATATGTCCAAAGCTTGCGCCTGCTTCTGTGGCAATTAATTGTGCCGCTGCAAAATCCCAGGGCTTTACAGTTTCGTAATAGCCATCAAGACGTCCACATGCAACCCAGCAAATATCCAATGCCGCTGATCCGAGTCTGCGGATATCCGCACAGTGAGAGAGAATATGATGCAAGCGGTTGGTTAACTTGCTCAAATCATCCTTTTGGTAGGGAAAGCCAGTTGCGATGATTGCCCGGCGCAATTCATTTTTGCCGGCACACCGGATTGGCTTCGCATTCAGTTGTGCACCCTGGCCGCGAGTCGCGGAGAACATCTCATTATCAAAAGGGTTATAAACCGCAGCAGACTCAACTTGGCCCTGATAAAAATAGGCGATGGAAACCGCGACCTGACGGTGATCATGGGCATAATTTACCGTTCCGTCGATTGGATCGACTACCCATAAATGTTCAGCGTCAAATGACAGTTCCGGCGACAATTCTTCCGACAGAATCTGGTGATTCGGATAGTGCTGTAATATTTGCTCTGTGATGAACTGGTCTGCAGCGACATCGGCCTGAGTAACCAGTTCAGTAGCACCTTCTCCTTTAAACTGAATATCCAGTTGTTGGCGCTGAGACTGGATCAGGTCGCCGGCCTGCTGTGCGAGTTGAATCAAAAATGATGTAGCTGGTTTATCCATATCTTTTGGCTTTATTACTCAATTGATCGCCCTTTCGGGCATGGTCATACTTTTCTCTGGCTCGATATATTGAGTAAAAAAATCATCTTTGGGTAGAGGACGACTGAAATAAAACCCCTGGTAACTGTCACAATTGAGATCCTGCAGCAGTGACAACTGATCAATATTTTCAATTCCCTCAGCCACAATGCCCAGGTTCAGTGTCTTGGCCATAGCGATAATGGCACGGACTATAGCGGCATCGTCCTGATCATTATTGATTTCACGAATAAATTCCCGGTCGATTTTGAGTTTACTGATCGGGAATTGTTTAAGGTAGCTTAGCGAAGAATATCCGGTGCCAAAATCATCCATGGCGAAGTTGATTCCCTGGCGCTTGATACGCTCGAGCAGTTCGATATATCCCTTAACATTATTCATCAATAAGCTTTCGGTGATTTCCAGCTCCAGATTACTGGGATCAATTCGGGTTTTATTTAACGTGTCCTGAACCTGGGCAACGAACAAATCATCCAACTGCCTGACTGATACGTTCACCGCGATTTTTAAATCAAGCCCATAAGCTTTGTTCCAGCTTGAGAAGGTGCTACAGGCTTCCATTAACGCCCACTTACCGATTTCTTTTATCAGTCCGGTTTCTTCCGCAATAGGAACAAAATCCGCCGGGGATATTTGTCCCTGAGTTGGATGCCTCCAGCGAATCAGTGCTTCGGCTCCCAGCAACTGGTTGTCCCGGGTTGCGACCTGGGGCTGGTAATACAATTCGAATTCCTGATTCTGAATCGCTTTGCGTAAATCATTTTCCAGACTTAAACGGGCATTGGCCTGATGGTTCATTTCATCAGTAAAGAACTCGTAGCAGTTTCCCCCCTTGTCTTTAGCCTTATACATTGCAGTGTCGGCATGACGAATTAACTCATGTGGGTCACTGGAGTCCTGTGGAAACAAACTGATACCAATACTGCAGGAAGTATTCAGGCGGTTGTATTCCACCTGATATACCTGGTTGAGTGTTCTGATAATGTTGTCTGCTAATTCTGTAATTTCACGTTTGCTGTCCGGATCTTTCAGCATCACGATAAATTCATCACCGCCAAGCCGGGCGACCAGGTGGTTTTTGTCCTGAATTGTTTTAAGGCGATCTGCCGCTTGCTTCAGTAGTTTGTCACCTACCTGGTGGCCAAGTGAGTCGTTGATGGTTTTAAAGCGATCAAGATCAATAAATAACAGTGCAAAAGAGAGTTCCTGGACGTTATCGGAGTGAAGTTGCCTTATCAGTTCGTCGTTGAAGAAATAACGATTGGCCAATTCCGTTAACGGATCGCGGGTTGCCAGATATTCCACTTGTTGTTGGGACAGCTTGTGGTCAGTAACGTCGAGTAAAAGCCCTTCTATGGTTAACTGACGATCTTTCTCGACAACGATTTGTCCGCGGTTCATAACCCAGCGGAAGTCCTGATTATCGAGAACAATACGGTAAATCAGCTCAAAGCTGGTTTGTGATTGTACGTGGTATTCGATTTCTTTGAGGTACTTCTGACGCTCATCTGGATGAATATAGTCCAGCATGGTTTTCTTGTGATTAATTAACTCCTGGCTGTCTTCACCGAGAATATCTTTGCAACCGCTGGTCGTCAGCATAATCCGGTGATGAGGGTAGTTGATTTTATAGGCACAGCCGGGGATATTGTTCATCAGTAGGGCTGATCTTTGCTCAGCTTTGTTTAGAGCTTTTAAATACGTTTCCTCCCGGGTTTTGGTGCGGTGCAGGTGTTTTTTCATGTTGGCGAAGATCAAAACAACGGCAAGGGTTAGCAGTGCCCAGATAGCGATGTCGTACGCAGAACGCTGAATAAACGCGTTGGTGCGCAGTGTTTCCGGTAAAGAGACGACCATAAAGATGTTATCGCCCGGTAAGACTGAAACCCGCGCCAGTCGTGTCTGATCACTGGCGACATCCGGCAGTGCGATTACGGTTTTCGTGGATGCGTTGTTTTGAATCGGGCTTAACATTCTGAGGGGGATCTCTTCCCCTAATAAATGCTGTAGCCCGGGTTGTTCAGGATCAGCTCTGAGGAGCAGCCCGTCCGGGCTAACGAATAAAGCAATTGCGTCAGGCTCATTGGTCAGTGGCTGTTGTAACCAGGCTGCATTGTTGGCCGAATACAGAAAATGATCAAGGTACAGTTGGTGGGTGAAGTCCAGCCGTTGTTCGAACAGGCGCTGGTTGTTCTGCCATTGAAAGGCGAGGTTAGCAATTAATCCGAATGTCGCTATCAGCCACACAGCCAGCAAATAGCGTTGTGATGTTACTGATTGCTTCTTCTTTTTCGGCAAATCCTGAGAGTCAGGAGAAGAAGGAGATCTGGCGATCGCTGACATAGATACCCGGCACATAATTGCTGAAGCCAGGTATCAGTATAGGTAGCGATTTCAGGCTGGTGGAGTGTCCTTCAGCCAGCTTGTTACCGCAGGTAAAACAGATTGTAATAACAGCGGCTGAGCTTCGGCAGTTGGGTGAATTCCATCGGCCTGCATCAGCCCTTGTTTTTCCACAACTTTTTGCAGGATAAAGGGCACCAGCAGGGTGTTGTGTTGTTGTGCCAGTGTAGGAAATATCTCACGGAAAGACTGGGTATATTTGCGCCCGTAGTTGGGCGGAATCTGCATGCCAGCTAATAATATGTCGCTACCGGCCTCACGGGAAAGTTGTATTAAAGTCGTCAAATTGTGCTTAATCAGCTTAATTGGCGTACCGCGCAGGCCGTCGTTGCCACCCAGCTCAATGATCACCAGATCCGGTTGGTGTTTCGCTAACAGCCCTGGTAACCGGCTTACGCCCCCCTGAGTGGTGTCGCCACTGATGCTGGCGTTAATCACCTGAATTTTCGCGTCGTTTCGTTGCAATTCTTTACTGAGCAAAGCGACCCATCCCTGTTGCATCGGAATGCCAAATCCGGCACTAATGCTGTCTCCCAATACTAAGATAGTTTTAGCCTTGTTTTTTGCGGCCGGGTCAGCGCCGGAATCAGCGTCTTGAGCCATACTTTGCAAAGAAAAAAGACTGAACAGCACAGCCATTAATGGCAGCCAACACAGGTTACGAATCGATATGACAACAGCCACGGCAACAATCTCCAGCGATACAACAGTTTCGACAAATGCCGCCCTGAATATTCGCGCATTGGAAAAACGCGTACAGGCGGGCAGTCAGGAACTGGCCATCTTGCAGGGCGTCGATATTGAGATCAAGTCCGGCGAGAGTGTTGCCATTATTGGTGCTTCAGGAAGTGGTAAATCTACGTTACTGGGTTTGATGGCCGGACTGGATCAGCCAAGCTCGGGTGAAATCAGTTTATTAGGCCAGCGTATTGATCAATTAAACGAAGATCAGCGCGCTGCGGTACGTGCCAAAGGTGTGTCGTTTGTGTTTCAGAATTTCCAGTTATTACCTGGCCTGACCGCACTGGAAAATGTGATGTTGCCGCTGGAGATTCGTGGTGAAAAAAATGCCCGAAGTCAGGCGCAGGAGCTGATGGCTCAGGTGGGGCTGGCAGAGCGCGAAACGCATTACCCGGCGCAGCTCTCAGGTGGTGAGCAACAACGGGTGGCGATTGCCCGCGCCTTTGCTGGTTCTCCGGAGATTCTATTTGCCGATGAACCAACCGGTAACCTGGACCGTAATACTGGCCATCAGGTGGAAGAGCTGTTGTTTCAGATGAATAAGGACAAAGGCACCACTCTGGTTTTGGTGACCCATGATCCGGAACTGGCGGCCCGCTGTGGTCGTCAGGTGGAAATGATTGATGGCCAGTTACACACAAGGGGAGCTGGCCAATGAGTATCTTTCAGCAGTGGGCGTTATCGCTGCGGTTATTGATGCGCGAAGCCCGCAGTGGTGAATTGACCCTGATTCTGGTGGCGCTGTTGATTGCGGTAACGTCAACAACCGCCATTGCACTATTCAGCGCCCGTCTTGATCTGGCGATGCAGTCTCGCTCCAACGATTTGTTGGGTGCCGATCTGAGATTAAAGTCGACCAGCTTAATTAACGACGACTGGCGTCTTGAGGCGCAACAGGCCGGAATTGAAACCGCACGCACTTTAACCTTCCCCAGTGTGGTGCTAAAAGGCGATGAGATGTCGCTGGCGGCGATTAAAGCGGTGGATGATGGTTATCCGTTACGTGGCCGCTTATTGGTCTCTGATCAGGCCTATAACGACGAAGCGTCACAGCGACTGGTGCAGCGTGGACCACAACCGGGGGAGGTCTGGGTGGAGCCAAGGTTGCTGGCATTGCTGGGTGCAGAAGTGGGTGATCAGATTGAACTGGGAGATTCTGAATACCGCATTTCGGCTGTGATTCTGGAAGAAAGTGATCGCGGGGGGAATTTTTATACTCTGTCACCAAGGGTCATGATCCATTGGCAGGAAGTGGAAAACTCTTCTTTGTTAGGGCCGGGTAGCCGCCTGCAATATCGGTTGTTGCTAAAAGGTGATCAGCCAGCGTTGCAACAAATGCGCGATTCCTGGCAGCTGGAAGCCAATCAGAGTTTTGAATCCTTACAGGACAGCAATCAGGCGATGTCGAATGCGCTCGATCGCGCACGCCGTTACTTAGGCCTGGCGGCTTTACTGGCGGTGGTATTGGCCAGTATTGCTGTTGCCATTTGTGCCCAGCGTTATGCCCAACGTCATTTTGATATCAGTGCGCTGATGCGAACCTTTGGTTTGCAGCAATCTCAGGTGTATCGCATTTATGCATTTCAGCTGGTGATGCTGGCTGTGGTCGCCATCGTTATTGGTGGTGGTTTTGCGGCGTTATTGCAGCAAGCACTGATTGAATTATTGCAGGGTGTATTGCCTGAAAATTTACCTTCGGCGCCCATTTCTGCCTGGTTGTTAGGTGCCAGCAGCGGCGTATTAACCTTATTCGGTTTTGCCTTGCCGTATATTCTGCCGTTGTCCCGGGTGACGCCGTTACGAGTGTTGCGTCGTGATTTAACACCGGTGCCATTATCCGGTTGGTTAATCACCTTATTGGCACTGGCGGCATTAACTTTATTGTTATGGTTCTTCACTCAGGATCTGCCGTTAACGCTGGGTATGATGCTTGGTGGTGGTGCCGTAGTATTAATTCTGCTGAGTTTGTTACATCTGTTGATTGCCACGTTGCGTAAGCGATTGGGGCAGGTGGACTTACCATTAACCCTACGTTTTGCCTGGCAACATCTGAGTCGTAATAGTCGCCAGACCGCCGGACAAATTCTGGCATTTTCACTGACGCTGATGGTGATGGTTGTGATTGGTGTGGTACGTAACGATTTGCTGGCGGATTGGCAGGCGAGTTTGCCAGATGATGCGCCGAACGTATTTGCGATCAATATTCAGCCGTACGAAAAAGAAGAGTTTAATCAGCGTATTGAAGAGGCTGGTTATCGTGCAGAGCGGTTATACACCATGGTGCCGGGTCGGCTGTTAAAAATTAACGACCAGGATGTGCAGCAGCTGGATGTTGCTTCTGATCCGGCGATTAACCGTGATCTGGCGTTAACGTCGGATACCAAGCTGCCGGATTCTAACCGGATTATTGAAGGTGATTGGCAGGCGATATTAACCGAAAAAAATCAGGTTTCGATTGAACAGCGTCTGGCTGGTCGTTTGGGCGTTGGCTTGGGAGATACCTTATTCTTCCGTGCGGGGGGCGTGGATTTCCAGGCGACAATTTCCAGTATTCGTGAAGTGGACTGGGGCTCGTTATCGCCGAACTTCTATATGATGTTTTCGCCGGATGTTCTGGATCAGTTGCCGGGTAGTTTCTTAACCAGCTTTTATGTTCCGCCTGGCAAACAGGAGCAGCTAACCCAGTTAATTCGTGATTTTCCGAGTGTCACTCTGCTGGATATGCAGATTGTTCTTGGCCAGATTCAAACATTACTGGCACAGGTGAGCCTCGCGGTTGAGTTAATTCTGACCTTTGTACTGATTGCCGCAGCATTGGTAATGGTGGCCACGTTGATTGCCAGCTTAACGGAACGATTAAGGGAAGGGGCGATCTTACGGACACTGGGAGCGGGAAGTTCAGTGATTCGTCGCGCTCAGATAACTGAGTTCACCTTGTTAGGTTTGTTATCGGCGCTTTTAGCTCTGCTGGGCGGCGAAGCCATTGTGTTTGGTTTGTATCAGTTCCTGCTGAATATTCCTTATGACGGTGTATTTATGGGGCTGGGTTGGGCCTGGTTATGGCTGCCGCCATTAACGGCGGTTGTGTTAATTGTGTTAGGTTCTTATTTAATGCGGGCCGCGGTAAATGTTGCGCCATTAACCGTATTAAGAGAGCTGGACTGATTCAGCACCGATAAAGGTGGGAGGTATATTTTTTATAGCAGCGATAGGACATCGCGTTAGGATCGCCAGCACAGGGATGTGCTGTCCGATCCGGCGGACAAAAAAATATACCTTCCTCCTTTTCATCGGAGCGTACTTCATTACTTTTTCTCCTGCCGGATCAGTGGGCCATCCCTGGCCCTTGATCCTGCCGTAGCATCCTGCTACTCCATCGAAAAAGTAATAAAGCACCCTTCAATAAAAAGAGTATTTTCACATCTTGGAGAAAAGGCGAGTGATCCGAACCCATATTATTACCGGGTTTTTAGGGGTGGGAAAAACCACCGCCATCCTGAATTTATTAAAGCAAAAGCCAGAGTCCGAAAAGTGGGCTGTGCTGGTGAATGAATTTGGTGAAGTGGGAGTCGATGGTGCCATCCTCGAGTCACAAACCGGCGAATACGATAACGTCGTCACCAAAGAAATCCCGGGTGGCTGTTTGTGTTGTGTTTCCGGGCTGCCATTTCAAATGGGACTCAACCTGTTAATCGCCAAAGAAAAGCCGGACGTGTTGCTAATTGAACCAACCGGTTTAGGGCATCCTCGTAATATTCTGGAAACCCTGCGTAACGAGCACTATGACGGTGTATTAGAACTGGGCGCGAGTGTTTGCCTGATAGACCCTCGTCACCTGAAAGACAGACGTTACACCCAGCATGAAACCTTTGTTGATCAGATTCAGTTGGCCGACGTGCTGGTAGCGAATAAAACCGATCTGGCCAATGAAGACGATAAAACGAATTTCGAAAACCTGCTGAATAACTCGCAGCCGGTTAAAGCAGCCAATGCCTGGATCACTCAGGGTGAAGTTGATATCGCGTTATTGGCTTATTCGGCAGACAAACAGCGTTTGGCCGTTCATCCTCATGCGCACGACCATAACCATGGTAACGATAAAAAGGATTCAGGGTTAGATTCGCAAACGCCACTGCAGCAAGGCGAAGAAATTCGCACCCTGAGTAATCATGGCCAGGGACATTTCTCTCTGGGGTGGTTAATTGCGGGAGATAAAACCTTTTGTCTGGAAAAGCTACGTGACTGGTTGTCTGGATTAGATATTGAGCGTGCTAAAGGACTGATCAACACCCAGCAAGGCGCGTACGTATTTAATCTGCGTGAAGGTGTGTTATCCGAGATGCCAACCCGTTCGTTGGATGAAAGCCGTTTAGAGCTGATCAGTTCAGATTCACTGGATGAAGCTGAATTACAGCAGGCATTACTGGCGTGTTTAGCCGGATAACGTTTGTTTGGTTACTTCTGTCGCTGGTGGCTTCGGCTACTGCGATGGAATGTGGCGCTCCTTTTACTCCCATTTATAAGATTCAAAGTGATCAGCGCTTCAGTCCATTACAGGGGCAACAACTCGAAACCGAAGGTGTTGTTACTCGATTGGCAGACTTCGGTTTCTGGATTCAAACGCCGGACCATCAACAGGATAATAATCCAAAAACCTCGGAAGGCTTGTTTATTCACGCCTCTAAACTCCAGGCAAAACATTTGTCACCCGGAAAGCTGGTTCGTATTGCCGGTAGAGTAAAAGAAAAACGTCAGGTCACCCAGTTGAGTGATATCCACAACATCCTGAGCTGTGGTTCTGTAAAACTTCCCGCTCCTCAGAAAATTCAATTACCTCTGACTCCCAAAAAGAGCTGGGAAAAGTATGAAGGTATGCGGGTGGAGTTACTTGCTGGCAACTCTGATAATTTTGGGACGTCCGATAATTCTGTTGCTGTAGTGTCGGGTTTTAATGGTCGCGGCAAAGGTTATGTTCGGTATAGCGAGGTGGTGATTTCCAGTCAGCTGCATTACCAGCCAACACAAATTGCAGTGCCGGAATCTAACCAAGCCAAACGTTTGCACAGGAGCTGGTTACAGGATCAGTTGTTATTAGCAGGATTAGCGAACAATAAAGCCATGCGTATTGGTGATCAGTTTCAACGCTTAACCGGTGTGGTTCATGGTTATGCAAAAAAGGATAAAAAGGGGCGGGTCTGGCCAAGGTTATATATTGATGATCATCAGCTGATTGCATCCAAACGACCCACACCTTCGGTTTACGACGAGCAAACAGAGCTGGTGGTCGCCAGTTTTAATCTGAATAACTATTTTAATGGTGAACGCACATTATCAGGAACAAGCTTTAAAGGTTCCCGTGGTGCAAAAAATACAGCTGAGTTTGAACACCAAAGCCGCGGTATAGAGCAGGCCATTCTGGCGATAAACGCTGATATTCTGGTGTTGAACGAGATCGAAAACGATGGCTATGAAGCGGATAGTGCATTGCAGTTTCTTATCAGCCAGTTAAATCAACAACAAGACAAAAAGCTATTCTATCGTGCGGTTCACGCGGGCTATATGGGAACGGATTCAATTCGCAACGCCATAATCTATCGCTCCAATAAAGTGGCTACCGTCGGTAAAGCCAGTGTTCTGAATAAGAAAAACTCCGTCCTTGATGGCCAAGGTAAAGCTCTGTTTGACGATTATGGTAATCGCCCGGTTATTATTCAGAAGTTCCGTTATCAAAATACCAGTCTGGCTATTGCCACAGTGCACCTGAAATCTAAAGGGTCCAGCTGTAAAGAAACCAAAAAACAGCGCAATGGCAGTGGCAATTGCAATCTGAAGCGCAGCCGGGCTGCGATGGCAATTGCAGAAAAAATGCTCGATTTTCAGGGGAGTGATATTCAGTTGCTACTGGGAGATTTTAATGCCTATAAGCAGGAACAGCCGTTACAGGTCTTCCATCGTCAGGGCTGGCGAAATGCCGCAGATCTGAATACAGCTCCAGGCTTTTCATATCGCTTTCGGGGGCGCTTAGGCAGCCTGGATCATATTCTGTATCAAATAAGAGACCAGAGCAGTCAGGGACTTAAACCACGACAGTTCGTTAGCTGGCACATTAACTCTACAGAATCTGAAAAGACTGTTTCATTGGTTGAAGACAATAAAGCTGACACTGACCTTGCGCCGTATCTGAGATCATCTGATCATGATCCTCAGATTTTAACGCTTAGTTTTTAATCCTTAACCGTTAAACCTGAGCTTTTAACGTTTTATCTGACATTGAGGTTGATATGAAATTTTGCCCAAACTGCACCGCTGAGCTGGAAACAGCTGAACACGATGGCGAGCAGCGAATTCTCTGCAGTCAGCGTTGTGGTTTTGTTCATTGGGATAATCCGACTCCTGTGGTTGCTGTGGTGGTTGAAACCGACGAAGGCATTGTGCTGGCGCATAATAAAAACTGGCCTCCCAAAGCCTACAGCATTATCACGGGTTTTCTTGAGCGTGGTGAAACTCCGGAGCAATGTGCATTACGTGAAACCGAAGAAGAGCTGGGGCTGGTGGGTAAAACTGCTGAATTTATTGGCTTTGAGTTATTTAACGGTAAAGGCTATAGCGGTGAGGAGTTCAACCAGTTGATTATTGGTTTTTATGTACGTGCCTCGGGCACCATTGTGCTGGATGAAAAAGAGCTGGATGCAGCCAAAATCATCAGCCGCGATAAGCTGAAAGGCTGGGGCACTGCGACCGGTCAGATTGTGCAGCGCTGGTTGGATAACATCTCTGTCGAATAATCAGGTGCTATAACCTGTATGCATAATTCGCATGCTGTCTGGCCTGACTCTACCAGGCCAATCCCCCTGTGACTGGGTATACTCCGCCTATACCGGAGAGACCTGATGAAACAAGATCTTAACGCCTTACAAAGCCTGTTTTTATTGTATCGCGAGCGTAGTGTAACCCGCGCGGCAACCATTGCCGGAGTTACGCAGCCTTCCATGAGTCGTACGTTGCAGAAGCTGCGTGATCAGTATCAGGATCGTTTGTTCGTTCGCCAGAAAGATGAGTTGATCCCAACGCCAAAAACCGAGTTGCTGGTATCAAAACTGGCGCCGCTGTTCGAAGAAATTCACCAGACACTGGATGCGGTTGAACCGCTGGAGCCGCAACAGGCACGTGGCCGGTTTGCATTCTGTGCTCCCGATTTTGTTAGCAAGTTTGGAATGAGTAATTTACCCACTGGTATTTTGACCACGGCGCCAAATATGGAGTTCAGCTACAGCTATTGGTCTGATGATGTCGCAGCTAAGCTCAAAAGTGGCGATCTTGACCTGGCGTTTGGTTATCTGTCGGAATGTCCTAATCACGTAAAAGAATGTGTTCTGTCTGAAGACCAGTTGTATTTTTATTGTCGCCGCGGACATCCATTGGCAAGTAACTCTCTGGATGTCAGTGAATCTCAGCTACTGGAATTCCCCCATATTGTGATTAAAGGCTCCGGGCTTGACGATGATTGTGCTTATGACCGTCAGTTGGCTGCACGGGGTTTGCAGCGCAGCAGAATCGTCACCACACCGGATATTGATGCAGCATTCTCGCTGTTACAACGCAGCGATTATATTGTGTTAGCGCCAGCGCAGCTGGCCGGATATCTGGCCAACGATGTGGTACAGCTCAATACTTCCTGGTTCGACAGTCCGCTGAATTACAAACTGTACTGGGGAGCAATAAAAGACCAGGACAAATTGCACGGTTATATTCGTGAAATAATAACCCAAACGTTTCGCCAGCGATGGTTTTCACAACCGGCTCTGATTAATGATTAAAACATTCAGGGCATGGATAAATAACGATTAATAATATTCTGGTATTGCTGTTGATCGGAACGAATCTGATCAATGGCTTGTTGTAATGACTTCACACGTCGACGATCAATATCCTTACTGAATGTGTAGTAGAGTTCACTTTCTTTCAGCGTATAAACGGCTTTGAAATTGGCGTTATTCAGCCCTGCCGTTTTGATGTACCAGCGCGCCACATTCTCTTCATAGGCCCATAAATCAATCCGGCCTTTCGCCAGCATTTTGGCCAGAGAGGTCGCATTGGCAATATTTTTGATAGCTTCGGGTTTGACGCCCGCAGAGCGGATCAGCTGATCTCCGACATCGTCACGAATGGCGCCAATGGTATAACCGCGGATATCGGCAAGAGAGTTAATGGTTACCTGATCTGATGCTCGTGCCAGCAAGACAATACGGGTTGTAGTGATGGGTCCAACCCAATGGAACAGATCTTCGCGTTGCTGTGTGCGGGTGGTAGAGAACAAAACCGTATCAGGTCCTTCCAATGCCATTTTATACGCTCTGGGCCAGGGCAGCAGATGAATGTCGTTTGCCGTAACCGGCTTTTCGGTTTGGCGGCTGGCGCTGACTAACAAATCGACGGCAATACCTTGCAGTTTGCCGGATTCGACAAAGTTATAGGGCGGATAAGATTCGGTAACGAAGGTAAATGACTCGCTTTCGGCGGCTGTGTGAGCCGCAACCGGGCTTAATAGCACAAACAATAGCGTTTTAATCAGGTTCAGTGACTTGAAAAGCGGCCTCATATCAGCGCCTCATCAGCTCAGCAGATATCCCTTAGTCTAGCTGTCATCACAATCTCTGCTGATCCTTTGAATAGTCATTAATACTTCTGTTATTACCGGGCGTCTTTGCTGTAACACTGCTATTGCCCCGTTGAATACCTGTTTCGCATTTTGCAAATAACGGTTTGCTATTCGGTTTTGTTTTTCGCCACGGATAAGCTTGGAACCAACAATAAAAACGATGAGTAGCACCATGGGATTCTGGCTTGGTAAACAAACCGAACAGGGCTATCAGCCGCCCTGGATTTATCAGTTCCTGAAGCCGTCGGTTTCCGGCAACGAAATTAATGGTTTAGGAGAAGCGCAGTGGCGGCCACCCAGCCCGATATTGTGGCATCGGCTGAAATACATTCGTTATAAGTTTGTTCAGCTGTTGTTTCAGTCACGCTTCCGTCCACGGATGATTTTGCAGCACCGTGATATTGCCGGGCATTTTCTGCGTATGAAAAAACGTAAAAAACAGCTTAAGAAACGCCAACCCAATCCGGTGGTCACACCACTGACCGATAATCCGTTAGCTCAGGTTAAAGACAGGGCCATCACTCTGGGCGCGGACACTGTTGGTGTAACGCGCTTGCGTCCGGAATGGATTTTTGATGGCTACGAGTTACCAGCGTGGGCGCAGCAAGCGATGAATGACGATCGTTTAACCCTGATTGTGATGGCGGTACAACACGATAAAGAATGCTTTCAATCGGCTCCTGCCTGGGCTTTTTCTAAAGAGATCGCCAATCAATATAACCAGGGGTCGGATATCGCGGTACAGCTGGCGGAATGGATTCTCGATCAGGGTTATCACGCTTATGGTCATGGTGGGCCGGAAGCGGGTGAGTTTACGCTGACGCCCGCAGCAATCGAAGCGGGTATTGGTGAATTAGGCAAGCACGGATCGTTGATTAACCCTAAGCTGGGTGCCAACTTCCGTATCGCTTGTGTTTACACCACCTTGCAACTGGAGTGCGATGAGGCACCTGAATTTGGTGTGGATGATTTTTGTCTGAAGTGCCAGATATGCACGAAAGCTTGTCCGCCGGATGCTATTTCAGATGGCAAAAAAATGGTGCGCGGCAGTGAAAAATTCTACGTCGATTTCGACAAATGTATGCCTTATATGACGGATAATTATGGTTGTGGAATTTGTCTGAAAGTGTGTCCCTGGAGTAATGAAAAAATCGTCGAAAAATTATTCCGGAAACAGCAAAAGCGTATTTTTAAACGCGAGTTTGATACTGAAATCACGGCGATAGATCAGACGGTTTATAACGAGGGGGATGGTGGGAAAGCTCTGTTTTTCCAGCCTGGGAGTCAATAACCTATAAAAAAGGCCAGATTAAATCTGGCCTTTTTTATTTCTGATCATGAGGCAAGAGCAGAACTTACGCTGACAATGCCTGCAAGTTATCCAGTTCAACATGAATCTGTTTTAACCAGGTATCAATACGACCGTCAGATAACTCGAATTGCTGGTCTTCATCCAGGCCCAACCCAACAAAGTGCTCGCCGTCTTCAGTCAGTGCTTTCGACTCTTCAAAGTCGAAGCCTTCCGTTGAGAAGTGACCTATGATGGTTGCACCACGATCGCGTACCGCGTCATGCAGTAAGCCCATGGCATCCAGAAAATAGTTACCATAACCGAACTGATCTCCTAACCCGTATAGCGCTACGATTTTTCCTGCAAAGCTCATGTCTTCAAGAATCGGCCAGAAATCTTCCCAGTCAGCCTGAATACCGCCGAAGTCCCAGGTTGGAATACCCAGAATCAGTACCGGGTATTGCTGAATATCTTCCACGGCACAGGTAGCGATGTCATGCAGGTCAACAATTGCCCAGTCGATTTTTTCCTGCAGTTTATTAGCGACTTCTTCGGTGTTTCCGGTATCGGTACCAAAGATTAATCCGATTCTTTGCATGTCTTCCTCAAGAGTGCAAACGCACTGTATACGGTTGTTGTTTAGTTTGAGTAAATGGCATCCCTGCACCCCTCAATCCATCTGGTGTTGTTACGTTTTGGCGACTGATACGACTAAAAATCGCTAAACCACGTAACGTGTAATCATTGATAAATCTTTAAACAGCAAGCGGATTTTCAGCTTGCCGTTTGGTTGCTCCCGATAAAAATGCTGCAGTGCAAAAAATGGCTGGTATAAAAAATCCAGACACTGCTGCCGCCAGTTTTCATGGCAATCGAGATTAAATGCCGTATCGCGCAGGGTTCGGTAGATGCGCTTCAGCCAGCTTTCCTGCAACGGCTGAAAGTTACGTTGTCCTGCGTGTTCAGCCAGCTCCAGGCCAAGATCAATGTATTCATCAATCCATTCCGGATGCAGAATATCACCACCGTAGCGCTGTATACGGCTTTCCAGCATTTCCAGACGGCGGATGGCGTGATCCTGACCGCTCTGAAAGAGTTGTTGGCGGCTGACGCGTGTAGGTGGTGCAAACTTGCGAAAGCTGTGCAGAGCTACAACGTTGTTATCCTGAGCTGAAAGTGACATAGGCATCTCCTGCGATAATGTCACTTACTCTAATGATAATAATTCGCATTTGCAAGTTTCTGGAGTGAGGAATTCTGTAAATATCAGTCAGAAGCAGCAGACTACAGCCGCTTGGGGGAGCAGATTCCGTTATGTTAGATTAGTGTTTGATATATCAAGGATGATTGTTATGCGCTTTCTCATCATATGCTCGCTGTTTTTCTGCACTTCCACCTTTGCCGGAATTTATAAATGGACGGACGAAAAAGGTAAGGTTCATTTCTCGGATAAGCCACCCGCCAGCAAGCAGAAAAATCAGGTGAAGCAACTGAAAGCATCATCAGGTGCGGCGCGTAACAAGGTTGCTGCTGCAGCGAAACCACCGGTGACATCTCCCGGAACAGATTTCAACAGCACTAAGCTACAGTCAAAAAGCCAGATACTGCAGGTCAGAGCCATGTTGTATCGCGGTGATTATGTGCGCTTAAAGCAGCGCCTGACGTTGCTCAGCCAGTTGCGCCAGCAAAACCCGGAGGCAGAATCCGATGAAGTAAATGCGTATCGCAGTTTTGATGTTCCGACAGAGCAAATGGCCGAACATATTCGCCGCTGGCTGGCCTCGGCTCCGGCCAGTTATCAGCCTTATCTGGCGCGCGCTCAGTATCATTATGCCAAGGCCTGGCAGGCCCGTGGCAGTCGCTGGGCCAGCGAAACTGAGTATACACAGATAAAAGCCATGCAGAATTATCTGCAAAAAGCCCGTACCGATATCGACGTGGTGTTAAAACGCAGCACCAAAATTCCTTATGCATTTCGTCTGGCCTATTCCATTTATTTACTCAGTGACAACAAGCTGGTTGCACAACAAAAAATTGAGCAGGGTGTACGCCTACATCCGTACAGTTATTCACTCGGTAATATTCGGATGAACTTTGCCAAGCCGCGCTGGGGAGGTTCTTATCAGGATATGATTGCGATTGTTCAGGAATATGAACCGGCGATGCCAAAGCATCCGTCTCTGCTTTGCCTGGCTGCAATTCCGGTGGTAGACGTTGTCGATAGGGCCATACGTGAAAATCGTACATCGACGGCAATAAGCGTGGTGAATAAAGCACTGCAGGACCCACAACTGCAGGAGTGTCCGGAATTACATTACTCCCTGGGCAGGGCTTTGTATAAAAAGGAAAAATACCGCGAAGCCATTCCTTCGTTACTCAAAGCCATCAGCCTGAACGGCGAAGACGCGAAGTTTTACGACAAGCTGGCCTATAGCTATTTCAGGGTGAAGGATTATCCGAAGGCGGCAGATGCGATTGCGCTGGCGACAGCATTAAAGCCCGCTGATAAAACCATTACTCGACATAAGCAGGATATTGCCCAGCATCTGGCGTATGAAGCTGCTGGCGATAAAGACGCCAGCCAGCGTCAGAAAAATCTGCGTTTAATTGATCTGGCACGTGATATTGCCCCAGGCCATTACAACGTTTATTACCACCGTTCGGATTACTTTTTTAACCTTGGCGATTATGCCGCTGCCGAAAAAGAGTTACGTAAAGCGATTGAACTAAAGCCGAATGAATTTAAATTATATCAACGCATCGACTACGTCATTATTAAGAAAAATCAGGACTGGAATGCCATTACCAAACTATGGCTGCAATACCTTGAGCTGAAACCAAACGACAGTCAGGCGCTGCTGGAAATTGGCGGCTCATATTATCACTGGGGACGTATGAAAGATGCGCTGCGCTATCTGGATAAGTCAGCGCAGCTGGGTAATGTTGAGGCAAAAAATTTCGCGAACACACTGGCATCGTATCGGTAATATCAGGTGATCGTGCGGATATCAGTCGCCGGTGCGTTTATTCAGTAGCCATCTGTTCAGCAACCAGCCGGCGATTAAACCAATCGCAACACCGGCGCCATTGGCAGCCAGGTCCAGCCACTCACCATAGCGGTTAACATGGGGCTGGATTAATTCAATCGCACCGCTCCAGGCGAATACGGCCAAAGCAATCATCAACAAATACCTGGGTTTGGCCAGTGCCGCTGGGAATATCACTAAGGCGTAACTGATCAGGTGATGGGTTTTATCACTGCCCGGCACTTGTGGGAGCTGGTCGGCTGGATATAACGAAACTAAGGTGACCACTGCCAGCACCAAGGTGGTAAGCTGGGCCCAGTTGTTTTTAATCAGTTTCAGCATGGGTATCCGCGAATGATGCCTTTGTTCATATATGATGGCGGATCATAACACCCACAAACTTATTTATCGCGACGATAGCTCGCTTCCAGAGTGGTTGTTTTAATGCTGTGGGCACCAATCATATAACCAACCAGCGCGGCTGATGGGTTCTCCGGAAGTGGCAGCTTGTCGATAGATAAAGCGTGTAATGTGAAACGGTATCTGTGTGTACCGTGGCCCTGAGGAGGACAAGCGCCACCAAACCCGGCAATACCATAGTCATTGCGTATTTGTCGGCTACCTTCCGGGATGCCGCTATTATCTGCTGCGCCAGCGTTGGCTTTTAACCCGGTTTGCTCGGCCGGGATATCCACTAATTGCCAGTGCCACCAACCACTGCCGGTTGGAGCGTCCGGGTCATAAACCGTGAGCGCAAAGCTTTTGGTGTCCTGAGGGACATCTGACCAGCTGAGCTGCGGCGACCGATTGTCACCGTTACAGCCAAATCCCTGAAACTCCTGTTGCTTTGTCATCGGTTTGCCGTGCTGAATATCCTGACTGTTTAATGTTAATGCCGTAGCTGTTAAGGCATTAAATGTCAGACAGAAAAAAGTCGCGGCAGAAGCCAGTTTTATCGCCGAGAGTGATTGAATATTCACAATAATTCCTCAATTAAATTGGTTGAACCATGTTAATCAGAGGAAAAAAGCTCAGTCGCCGCAAAACGTCAGATTCTCGCTGGGAAACGTCAGTTTCAGGCGGACTGGGTTTTACGCAGTTGTGATGGTGTTAGCCGGAAACGTTGCTTAAAGCGCTCGGCAAAACGGCTGGCAGACAGATAGCCACAACGTTCCGCCACCAGGTTGATTGGTAGCTGAGTGGTTTGTAATAAATCCAGGCCAACACTCATACGAACACTTTCTAACAGTTCCCGAAAGCTGGTGTTTTCGGCTAACAAACGACGCCTCAGAGTCGCTTCACTGATAGCCAGTTGCTGACACAGATCGGCCTGGCTCCAGTTTTTCTGTGGTTGTTGCTGCAGCAGATGGGTGACCTTTGTGCTGAATAAATCATTACTGAATGCCTGTGATATCTGATGATAACCCTCGTCCAGTAATAGCTGCAGGATTTCCCGCCGGCGGATATACCATTGACTGTGATCGACCTGCACCGACCAGTCGGCCATTTGTTGCAGGCTGGTCAGTACGATATCCGGAATAACAGCAATAAAGTCATGACCAGACTGATCGGCTGAATAGCGGGTAACCGATTCCGTCACAAAGGTGGAGTTGATCTCTGATCGCGATGGTGGGGCGGCCAATTTATCCTGAGGCTGCAGTTCCAGTACCAGCGCCAGATATTGCTGTTGATCCGGAATATTACTCAGCATGACGTTTTTTCCGCCGTGCAGAAAAATAAAATCACCGGCATTGGCGGTCTGGCGATTATTCAGTTGTTTTTGGCCGCGCAGTACAAAAATAAATGTTGGTGACAGAATGGGAACCTGGTGCAGCTGCTGTGGTTGATAGCAGCGAAACACTGAAAACGGCAACGGTTGTTGTTGCTCAGTATAGTGACTGACACAATCAGCCAGTGATTGCAGAGTCGTCATAAATGTGACTGCTGATTGCGGCGGGATTTCCCCAGAATATACAACATCAGTGCAGCACCAACACCAGCCGCGCCAAGCACCATGGTCATAATCATAATCTGATAGCGCACGGCAATCAGCGGTGAAACTCCCGATAGAATCTGTCCTGTCATCATGCCGGGCAGGGCAACCAGACCAACAGCCAGCAGGCCATTAATTTGTGGAATCATCGCGGCATGAAATGCTGTCAGTCTGGCTTTTGGCTCTTCAACCTGAGCGTGTAATTCCGAGTGATAACGCTCGGCAGCGAGGCTGATGGAATTCATGCTGTTAGCGAAATACATCCCCGCTAATGGAATTAATAATCGTGGCTCAAACCAGCTGTCGGCCTTTAAAACCAGCGCCAGAGAAATTAACAAGTGGATACCAACCGACACCGATAACGCAATTAATGCCGGAATAAAATACCCTTTATGATGGCGTACCGGGCGAACAGAAATCCATGCAGCAACCACCATCATCAGGCTGACAATGCCCAGGCTGATCCAGGGGGATGGATTATTAAATATGCTGATTAATACATAACCGACGGCAATCAGTTGTACCGACATACGTGCAGCAGCAAACAGTATTTCGCTCGGTTTTCCTTGCCAGGAGATATAAATCGCACACACCAGCAACACCGGTATCAGACACCATGCCAGTTCGAACCAGGAAATGGTTGCCACGATGAATTCCTCCAATAATTACACGGCTGAGCGTGCTTGTGATTACTTCCAGATAAAGCTTTTTTCTTCGCCGCGAATCAGTTTTATCCAGCCCTGACCTGCCTGTTCATCGCCTTCCTCTTCTTCCCAGCCGGAATCGGAGCAACGCACTTCACAACCGAGAGCGGCATGTGCGGCACGGGCACAATCGAGGTCAGTTAACCAGGGAGTCTGATTTTGTTTAAACCATAAACTGGAGAAGTTTTTTTCCGCCTGCTCGGTAAAAAATACATCCATACCGGCAAATTGCCAGTGGCAGGTTGCACCGGATTTTATCTCGGTCAGTTCACCAAGAGCCGAATTAAGCCAGTTTTTTACTGCAGCGGCTTCTGCTTTCATCAGGTAAATTTCGATATCGGGAAAGCGTTCAGTCATGGTTTTTCTCATCTGTGCGAACTACACGAAAAATTCGCGAAAAGCTCAATAATATATATCCGGATAATGCCAGCAGGCCGCCCACAGCACTGAGGAACAAGCCACTACCGGCCAGTAATTCCTGGGTAATCGACGGCAGCAGGCGTTGATCGGCATACAACACGCCACCCAGACCAACAAAAAATGCGGCGGCGCCACTGACAAATAAACGTAAGTTGGCACGCTCGTTTTCGGCGCGCTGCTGCAGCCACAAACGCCAACCCGAAACCGCTGAGTCGGGCGTTAACGAAACGCTGTCCAGAGGTTCGTCTTTGTGAGGGGCGTTTGGGTGGAGGATATCGGCTTGATCTTTCGCCACTACGGCGGCTCCTGCTTGGCTTTGCAGCAGAATATCAGACCCGCAGAAGCAGTACAGCAGGTTTCTTAATTTTGTAAATCTAGTTGAGAATCATTTTTATCTATTGTATTTGTATAAATGCAAATGAATCTCGTTAAGTTTTAGATAAGATTATGAATAAGCATGTTGGTGTGCTGCAGATCGGGGGATTGCTCTCTCTGTTTGCCGCCTGGGATGTTTCGTTTGCTCAGGATGAGTCTGCAGATCTGCCGTTTAACCTGTCTGATGTTGTGGTTACAGCAGGGCGTATTGAACGTACATTGGCCGATACTCCGGTCAGAACACAATTGCTGGATAAAGCCACTATCGAAAAATTACACACGCGCGATCTGCGTGATGCATTACGCATCATGCCTGGTGTGCAATTGCGCGAGGTTCATGGCAAAACCGGTGAGCAGGTTTATTTACAAGGATTTGATGGAAACCGGGTTTTGATCCTGGTGGATGGCTTGCCGGTTACTGCAACAACGGGCTCAACGGTTGATGTGTCACAAGTGTCTTCACTTGATATCGAGCGCATCGAAATTGTCCCCGGCGCTGGCTCTTCACAGTATGGCAGTGCGGCCATGGGTGGGGTCATTAACGTGATTACCCGTAAAACCGACAATCGCTTCGGCGGGCGCGTGCGTGCCGATGTGGGCACCTTTGGCGAGCGTGAAGTTCAGGGTGACAATCACCCGGGTGAGCGACATCTAGCAGCCGATGTTTACAGCCAGTGGGCCGGGCTGAACTGGAAATTGGGCCTTGATCAGCGCCAGGCTGATGATTTTGACCTGAATAAAGACAATTACCGCAGCAACGGATTTGATGGCGAAAAAAGTAACTATCAGTTGGCGGTCAGTCACCAGGGGGAGTGGTCCGATCACCGGCTGACGTTAAAGCGTTTTGTTGAAGACACTGCTTATCGCACCGAAGCAAAAGGGAATTTTAACGCTAAAAAATTTGAACAATTAGATCGCGACCATATCAGCGTACACAATAACTGGTCGTTATCTGTAGCTCATACACTGGCGTTTTCCGGACTGTATGAAAGCCAGCGGGATAAATCCGATCAGTTGAAAAATGATCCGCAGATTACCTCGGGCAATCTGTATCGCGATGCCAAAACACACCAGAAAAAAGCCGCTTTGCAATGGAGTTGGTTGCCACAGCAATGGGGCGCAGGCTTGGCTTCTGTGGTCAGTGGTGTTGAATGGTATCAGGAAGACTTATCGCAGAATAAAGCCGAGGTAAAATTATCCGGGGTTCAGGAGCCTGGAGTAAAACGGGTTGATGATCTTGGTAATGGCACGTTTTTACATCACACCGAAGAAGTAAAACTGGAAACCCGCAGCACAACCGAAGCCTTTGTTCAGAGTACCGTGCCGCTGCTGGCTGACAGTGAGTTGTCTCTGGGGGCTCGTTGGCAAAACGACAGTCGTTTTGGAGATCACACGGCTCCCAGCCTGAACATTCGTCACGGCTTCTTGCTTGATGACTGGAGTATTCAGTTACGCGGTGGTGTGGCTGCTGGCTATCGGGCACCGAATCTGAAAGAAAGTTATTTCGAATTTGATCACAGCGTAAATGGATACAAAGTGCTGGGGTCGGAAGAACTGACGCCGGAGAAATCCCGCAGTGTTCAGGCATCGCTGAATATTACCGATAATAACGCCATCAATGTTGAGTTATCCGCCTTTCATAACCGCATCACAGATCTGATTGAAGCGGTGGATACCGGTCGTCGTGAAGACAATGGCAGAGTCGCCATTTATGAATCGACCAATTTCCCCAAGGCCATGACTCGCGGCTATGGCATGAGTGTTCAGCATTCACCTTTTTCCGGTTTCCAACAGCAGATTTCTTTTAATTATCTCGACGCCCGCGATCTGGAAAAACATCAGGCGCTGCCCAACCGTTCACGACGCAGCATCAAGTTATTGCTGCTTTGGGATATCAGCTATCGCTGGAATATAACGCTGTCGGGTGAATATCAGAGTGAGTTCTATACCGACGTGGCGAAACGAAATGTCAGTCCCGGATATCAGCGCTGGGATCTGAAGACGGATTTTAACCTGAATAAAACGCTCGGTTTTTACGGCGGTATTAACAACCTGAACGATGTTGTGCGGAATACCAGCGATGCATCTGACCGACGACCAAGTCGTGGACGATTCCCGTATATCGGCCTGTCTTATTCCTTTTAAAAAAATCTTAATTCAATTCATTAAATTAAATCAGTATTGGGGAGAATATTATGAAAAAAGTTCTGCTATCTACGGTTGTTCTGTCGGTGGTATTAACCGGCTGTGGTTCTGACTCCAGCAGCTCTTCTGGCAACTCTTCGGGTAATTCGGGCAACCAGGATAATGGCGAGAATGGCTCTCCTGCTGCCGATTTTTCCAGTTTAAAAGTTAACGCAGTCAGTCGTGAGAACTGGGCTTACGTCAATCTTGATCGCAAACAAACGGTGACTCTGACAGCAGAGCAGGCGGCTGATTCCAGCGATTGGCACCTGGCATTCCGCCGCAACACCGTTCGTTCAAATGGTGGTGCTTCCGGAAAAGGAAATGTACAGATCGCGGTGGCGGATGCTCAGGATGAATTCTATAGCAACGATAAGCCTGTTGATAACATCTTCCTGAATGCGGCTGCAGGACAATATGAGGCAGACCTGACAAAAGTTTATGATATTGCGGCATTAACCTTTGTTCAGGATGCCAATAAACCTGCAATTAAAGGCGCAGACTGGTACACCTATAATCGTGAGACCCATACCTTATCGGCCAACACCAATAATGCCTGGTTAGTACGCCATGCGGATGGCGCAACCTACTCAAAATTCTATTTCTCCAGTCTGACTCCTCAGCCAGATCGTACTTACAGTGTTGAATTAAAGTTAGAAACACAGGCTGCCAATACCAATCAGTTTGCCGGTGGCGAACAAACCCTGGCAGCAGCCATGAGTTCGGGTCAGTCGCTGTTATGTCTCGATCTGGATAGCAAAGCAAAAGTGGATTGTGACAGCGAATCGGCTAATTGGGATTTACGACTGGAGATTTCCCGTTCCGGAACTGGCCTGTGGACCAATGGCGGAGTGTTTGGTGATGGTAATGGTGCTGCATTTGGCCCACAAACCAAAGACGCTGCCAGCGCTCTGACCAGCGCCACAACCATTAATGGTCGTGATATTAAATCGCACTACAGTGCTGATCGTGCTGAAAGTGTGTTCGACAGCAGCAGCTGGTATGCCTATAACCTGTCGGGTCGCCATCAATTAAAACCGAATTACCGCACTTATCTGATTGATACCGATAAAACGTCAGATGCCTCGGAGAAATATACGCTGCAAATCATTAACTATTACGGTTTGGGTGAGTCCGGAACGCCGGAAATTCGTTTTAAAAAAGTTGCTGCACAATAAAAGGAAGTAGTTATGACGACTGAAAAACAACAAAGTCTGCTACAGCAGTGGCAGCAACTGCTTGCTAAAGAGCCTAAGTTACGCATTCGCAATGCTGCGGAAAAGCTTGGCGTAAGCGAAGCCGATTTATTGGCCCTGCAGCTGGGCGGTGAACAGGTAACTTTATTGGCGGGTGATTTCAAAAGGCTGCTGACCGAAGTAGAAGCGCTGGGCACCGTTATGGCGCTGACACGTAACGACGCCATGGTGCATGAAAAAACCGGCCAATATAAAGACTTGTCGATTCACGGCAATATGGGGCTGGCGTTAGGTGTGATTGATTTGCGATTGTTTTTCAGTCGGTTTGTACATGGCTTTTATGTTCAGGAAAAACTGGATCAGGGCATGCGCCGCAGCCTGCAGTTTTTTAATGCTCAGGGAGAAGCAGTTCATAAAATCTATGCCAAAGAGGGCACCGATATTCAAGAGTTTGAAGAACTGGTGGCGCGTTATCGGGCAGAACTTCAGCAAGCACCGGAGATAAAACCGGCTAGTGCCGCAGAGGATTTATTAACGGCGCCGGACGAACTTGATGCTGCTGCGTTACGCCAAGGCTGGGATGAACTGAAAGACGTCCATCACTTTCAGGCGTTACTGAAAAAACACAACCTATCGCGTGTTCCTGCGTACCAGACAATCGGAACGGATTACGCTTTACCGCTCGCACCTCTGGCGTTTGAAAAAGCACTGGAAAAAGCGGCTGAGCGACAGCAATCGATTATGGTCTTTGTTGGCAGTGATGGTGTGGTTCAGATTCACACGGGTGTGATTAATAAATTACTACGTACCGGCCCCTGGTTTAATATTCTTGATCCGGGATTTAACCTGCACGCTAATACCGAGATGATCAGCCAGTTGTGGCTGGTTCGTAAACCAACCTCTGACGGTATTATCACCTCGCTGGAAGCATTTGATGCGCATGGAAAGCAGTTAGTACTGTTATTCGGTGAACGTGAAAATGGCAAGCCGGAAATGGCAGGTTGGCGCGAGTTATTACAGGAGTTAATTGCACAATACCAACAGGAGTCTGGCCGTGTCAGCTGATCGTATTTTTTCTCGTGTAATTAAAGTCTGTACGGCTTTGACGGTTTTTTTCAGTGCGTTTATTTTTGCGAATACCGACGTTAGTACCAGTGTAAATACCATAGCCGAAAGCAGCAAACAGCCGCGCATTATCAGTATTGATGGTTCAATTACTGAAATAGTGTATGCGCTGGGTGCCGGTGATCAGCTGGTTGCTGTTGATACCACCAGTCGCTACCCAAAAGCTGCCAGTGAATTACCGGATGTAGGTTATATGCGACGCTTATCGACGGAAGGTATTTTATCCATGCAACCCGACGTGGTGATTGCCTCTCAGGATGCCGGGCCCGCCGATGTATTTACTCAACTGCAGCAGGCGGGAGTTAAAGTGGTACGTATTCAGAATGAATACAGCCTCGATGGAGTGTTGACTAAGGTTGGTCAGGTCGCACAGGCGTTAGGGAAGTCGCAACAAGGTGAACAATTACAGCAAAAAATTCGCCAGCAAACCGAACGGGCATTAGCCGAAATTCCGCAGGGTGTTGCCCCAAAATCCCTGTTTATTCTCGGAGCGGGTAATCGCGGTTTAATGGCTGCCGGAAAAAACACCCAGGCTCAGGCAATGCTGGATTTATTGTCGGCCAATAATGTGATGGATTATGAAGGTTATAAGCCGGTTTCTGCGGAAGGTGCATTACTGGCGAACCCGGAAGTTGTATTGGTGGCTTATACCGGTCCAGCTGACCCTGCTGCGTTGAAGACATCGCTGGCGATGACAGATGCCCAGAAAAATAACCGTATTCACGCGGTTAATACTTCGGTTGTACTGGGCTTTGGTCCACGTCTGGCTGAAGCGGTTGAACAGCTGGTTACTGTGTTGTATCCACAACCCGTTGCCGGTAGTAATTAATGCAGCTGGCCCGGAGGTTACTGACTTTTTCCGGCTCTGCTCCCGCTTATAGCTGGCAGGCCGGATTGCTGGTAATTACCTTTGTATTTTTGTTTTTACTGGCATTGTCGTCCGGACCAATTCCGATGGACTTTTCTCAGGTGCTGCAATCGCTGGTTAATGCCATCAGCGGCGCTGACATACAGGGGCAGGCCGATTGGGTGATTCGTGAATTACGATTGCCTCGTGCGGTGATGGCGATTCTTATCGGCGCTGGTTTGGCCGTAGCAGGGGTAATTACCCAGGGAATTTTCCGTAATCCACTGGCCGATCCCGGTTTAATTGGTGTGTCCAGTGGTGCCGCTTTGGCAGCGGTTGCGGTAATTGTACTGAGTAATAGCTTGCTGGCCTTCTGGGTGCAGCTGACCGGAGTTTTTGCACTCCCCCTGGCTGCTTTTATGGGAGCTATGCTGGTCAGCCTGATTATTTATCGGTTGGGTACCATTAATGGCCAGACACAAATTGCGATGTTATTACTCGCCGGGGTTGCCATTAATGTTATTACCGGGGCGTTAACCGGCATTCTGACGTATGTGGCTGATGATCAGCAATTACGTTCAATGACCTTTTGGTCGATGGGCAGTCTGGCATACGGTCGCTGGCCGGAGATTTCTGCGTTATTTCTGTGTGTATTGTTACCGTTATTGGTCTTGCCCGGATTTTCTCGTTTATTAAATGCGTTATTAATGGGCGAAGCCGTTGCGACTCATCTGGGGTTTCAGGTTCAGCGCGGTAAATTTATTTTATTAGCCGCAGCCGCCTTAATGGTGGGAGCTGGTGTCGCAGTCGCTGGCATGATTGGTTTTATTGGTCTGGTGGTGCCACATTTAATGCGGTTATTGCTCGGGCCTGATCATCGCCAGCTGGTGCCTGCCAGTATGATTTGTGGTGCCGCTTTATTATTGCTGGCAGATCTGATTGCCCGCACCTGGTTAGCCCCGGCAGATATTCCGGTGGGGCTGGTGATGGCGATTCTCGGTGGACCGGTATTTTTATTGCTGTTAACCCAACAAATTAAATCGGTTCGCAGCAGTTGATCAACCGGAAAACTCTATGATTGAAATAACCAATCTTGCTGTGAAACGCGGCGATAAAAATATTCTTGATGATATTCATTGCGTCATTTCTCCGGGAAAAAAGCTGGCGATACTAGGGCCAAATGGTGCGGGTAAATCGACTTTATTAAAATGCATCAGTCAGGAAATCGATGATTATCATGGCGAGATTGCGCTGGAAGGTCATGCTTTGCACCAGTGGCCGGCCTTACAACGGGCGCAGCATCTGGCGGTAATGCCACAGAAGGTTGAACTGACTTTTCCATTTCAGGCGTATCAGGTCGTGGCGATGGGAAGAACGCCTTATGGTGATGAAAATCAAAGCCACGAATTAATTCAGCAGGCGATGTCTTGTACCGATGTCTGGCATTTGCGGGATCGGTCTTATCCGTTGTTATCCGGTGGTGAGCAACAGCGGGTACAGCTGGCCCGGGTATTGTTACAAATCTGGCAGCCAAATCCGGATGCAAAGGAAGGAGAGCTTAAACAGCGTTATTTGTTGCTGGATGAATGCACCTCGGCGCTGGATCCAGCCCATCAGCATGCAATTATGGCGTTGGCCGATCAGTTTGCTCAACAGGGGGTGGCGGTGCTTGCGGTGATGCATGATGTGGCGTTAGCCGCCAGCTGGGCGGACGATATTCTGATTCTTAAAAATGGTGCTGAACTTGCGTCTGGTGGCCGACAGTTGCTGGGTGATGCGGATGTTTTGCAACAGGCGTACGATCTGGATCGCAATCTGGCGATGCAATATGCGCAACAGAATCAGCAATGGCTGGCGTTTCGTTAGCCGAGTATCCGAACTCAGATGCAGGGAGTCAGAAATACACTTCCTGAAAGTTTGGATTAGCAATTAACACCTCCAGCTTTGTCAGCTGATCGAGCACGATTTTGTGCAATCCACCGTCCGATTCTAGCTCAATACACTCCTGTTGCTGCTCATTACGACAGGTATCAATGGCGGTACCTTCAACGGTCTCGCCATTTTTCAAATGTAAGCGGGTCGGGTAACGATACATGCAGGCGATTTCAATGTAGTCGTATTGCTGGCAGGTGAGCATGGCTATCTCCATTTCAGGCTGATCGGCGATGGCTCGACGATAATGCCAGTATATCTTGTGGTCAGTTCAAACAAGGTAAACAAAGTCACAGTTCTCGTCGCTGCTTATCGGCCAGCGCTCTGGGATGTGTAAATACTATGCTGTATATTTGAACAGTGTTTCCTGATTGCTAATGGCATCTGATGGCTATCATCGATGATATTCTCAAACAGAGTGAGTGACTGTGCCAAGCCCTACTGAATGTTATGAACCCAACCAGGCCTGAATCTGCTATCAGCCGAAAAGTAATTCATATCGATTGCGACTGCTTTTTTGCGGCGGTGGAGATGCGTGAAAACCCGGCGTACCGCGATATTCCCATTGCGATTGGTGGTGACGCCAAACGTCGGGGAGTGATCTCAACCTGCAATTATCCCGCTCGTGAATTTGGTGTGCGTTCGGCCATGGCAACAGCCCATGCGTTGAAGCTGTGCCCACATTTAACCCTGGTCGGCGGACGGATGAACTTGTATCGCGATGTTTCTCGCCAGGTGATGGCTATTTTGCGGCAATATGCCTGGCGTCGGGATGGCGATTGTTTATTACAGCAGGTATCGGTAGACGAAGCGTATCTGGAAATAAATCCGGAATTAAATGCCAGTGATATTGCTGAACAGATTCGTCAGCGTGTGCGTGACGAAGTGGGTATTACTGTGTCGGCGGGGATTGCTCCGAATAAGTTTTTAGCAAAAGTAGCCAGCGACTGGAATAAGCCTGATGGTCAGTGTGTGGTGAAACCTCATCGGGTAGATGACTTTGTGCGTTTACTGGACGTTCGCAAGGTACCAGGCATTGGACCGGCGATGCAGAAAAAACTGGAACAGCAAGGAATCACCACCTGTGCGGATGCGCAAAGCTGGAGTCAGACGGATTTAGTTCGGCAATTTGGCCGTATGGGAGCGATGTTGTATCAACGCTGTCGTGGTGTTGATCGGCGCCAGCTGAGTATGGGCCGCGAACGTAAGTCGATTGGTGTTGAGCGGACGTTTGCTGAAGATTTATTGGGTGAGTCGGCCTGCCTGGAGCAACTCCCCAGATTGTGGCAGTTATGGCTTGAGCGTGTTGAGAAAACCGAATTTGAAGTTGAGCAGCTGGCGCCCTATGTGAAAGTGAAATTTGCCGATTTTACCCAGACCACATTGGCGGATGCTCATGAGGTAGCGAGTGAAGAAGGTTTTGCCCGACTGTTTAAACAAGCGATTAAACGTCAGGATCAGGGCGTCCGATTATTAGGCATCGGTGGGCGCTGCCCACAAATAAATGAGCAGCAGCTGAATTTATTCTGACCTGCTTTTTAAGCAAACATACCAGCCGGAAACAGTACTAATGAACTGACGCTGATCAGGCTACCCAGAGCGGCTCCGACCAGTACGTCGGTTGGATAGTGCATCCCCAGAATTACCCGCGACAGTGCAACCAGAATGGCAAAGGGAGCAACAATCCATAACAGCGCCGGGAAGAAAACGCTGAATAAAATCGCAAAATTAACCGCATTCATGGTGTGGCCCGACGGGAAACTGTACAGATCCAGTGGTGCTGTATGTGCGGTAATATCACGAAAAGAAATAAATGGTCGCTGACGTACCAGACGGTTTTTTAACTGGCTGTAAATCGCCACACACAACAGCGCGGTGAGTGTGATGTGGCCGAGCGCAAAAATGGCTTCGGCACCATAAAAAAACGGTAATGCCAGTGCCAGCGAATACCAGAACACACCATCGCCGAGACGGCTGATGGCTTTAAAAAATAACCGGATGGTACGGTAGTAGCCCATACGGTTCATTTGCTGACATAACGTCAGCTCAAGGCGATCTGCTTTATCAAACAGTAGCGCGGCTTTTGGTTGCATTGGTTTTGCTAAGGCCATGGTTATTTACCTCAGTTTGAGTACTGTTAAGGCGTGCAATAAATTCTTCCACGATACTGTTCCAGGAAATTTCCCGGGCAATATGACGTGCGTTATTCCGGATTTGATTCAACAGGTTCGGGCTGTCGAGCAAAGTGGCGGCTTGCTGAATAAAATTCTGATCATCGGCGAAATCGGCCAGCATGCCGTTATGGTTGTTGCGAATGTGTTCGTGGGCGGCGGCATAATCAAAACTGACAACGGCCAGGCCACTTGCCATGGCTTCGGTGACGACATTGCCGAAGGTGTCGGTTTTGCTCGGAAACAGAAAAATATCGCCGCTGGCGTAATGTTGCGCCAGGTCTTCTCC
Source organism: Bacterioplanoides sp. (assembly GCF_965219715.1). Lineage (GTDB taxonomy): Bacteria > Pseudomonadota > Gammaproteobacteria > Pseudomonadales > Oceanobacteraceae > Bacterioplanoides. The sequence continues at coordinate 2,341,035 of NZ_OZ244785.1, read as the reverse complement.
GCGTTGCATTCCGCAGCAGATGACCTGTGGATATTGTTCACGAATGGTCTCAAGTTCCGGACCATCACCCACAAGTACCAGCCGTACCCGCTCGTCAGCATTTAACAGTTGCTGATAGGTTTTCAGCGCCAGATCCATATTCTTTTCGCCCGCGATACGGCCAACATAAAGCAGCACCAGATCCTGGGGTTTTACTCCCCATTGACGGCGTAATGCGTCGCTGCGTTTGGCAGGTGAAAACAATTCACTGTCGACCCCACGGGATAATACCCGGACGTTATCAAAGCCGTGCTGTTCCAGTTCATCCCGCTGTTTACGGGTTGGCACCAATGTGCCCTGAGTCTGGTTATGAAAATAACGCAAATAGCGATACGCCAGACTTTCCAGCAGGCCGAGGTGATAGTGCTCGATGTATTGGTGGAAATTGGTGTGGAAACCGCTCAGTACTCCCAAACCAAGTTGCTGTGCGGCTTTAACCGCAGCCCAGCCCATTGGACCTTCTGTTGCAACATAAACCGCCTGGGGCTGGAACTGGCTGATGGCATCGAGGATCCGGCTTTTTATCGGTAAACCGAATTTCAGGTCGTTGTAACCGGGCAATGGCAGACCGGGTAAAGTGACCGTGGCTAAGCGGCCCTCCTGGCGGTTCTGGTCTTGCTTATTCTGACGTGGGCGAATCACCTGAACTTCAATGCCAGCGTCCAGCATACCGCGCACCAGATGGCCGAGCGTATTGGCCACACCGTTAATTTCCGGGGCAAAGGTTTCAGTAACCAGAGTGATGCGTGTCAGTGTCAGATCCATTCTCAGCCTTGCAGGGATATGCCATTTCAATCTTTTTTCTACTTTGCGATTGAAATGTGACACTTCTCTTGCAGTGCTGTGACAGTCCAGTGAAGCCGGGTAACAGATATTAAAAAGCCCCTGACTTTTTATTAGACAGAGGCTTTTTGCTGGTTCGCTAACTGAGTGTCAGACGTTTATTCGTTTTCTTCACGATAATAAGACGGCGCGTGGCTGGTCCAGCGACGGAACGCTTTGCGGAAGTTCGATGGATCGGAGTAACCCACTAAAGCGGCAATCTCTTCGATTGGCAGGGCTGAATTGCGCAGGTATTCGATCGCCATCTCTTTGCGCACTTCGTCAAGAATACGCTGATAGGAAGTGCCCACTTCCTGCAGGCTACGGCTCAGAGTTCGGGTGGATGTTGCCAGCTGGCTGGCAACCACATCCACCGGAGGAAACTGCCCCGGGTTGGATAACAGGATGCGGCGAACTTTTGCGGCAATACCTTCTTTTGGCCCCATACGGGCAAGAATTTCAGCACACTGGCTTTCTGCCATGGCGGCGGTTGCCTGGTCGGCCATAATCAGTGGCAAATCCAGATAGCCGGAATCAACAATCAACTCGGTACGCGGCTGATCAAACAGAATCGGGCAATCGAAATATTCTTTGTATACATCGATATAGTCCGGAGCCGGATGGTTCAGATGTACTTCCACCGGTTGCAGCGCATTGTTGCCGGTCAGGAAGCGGCCCAGCGTGGCAAAGTTCACCACAAATACATCACATAACATGCGATAGATATGATCGAGCGGGATGTGTGTTGTCAGGCGGATTGCGGTGGTTTGTTGTTGCTCCACCACTTCAAACGTGAAAGCCGGATCAATCAGCGAGTGATATTTCAGGCCCAGCTGTAACGCGCTGCGGATATCCGCACAGCTGAGAATGGCATAACCTAACATGCCATACTGATTAATGTTAACGGCAGCACCAAGGTCAATACCCAGAGTATTAGCAGGGTAATTGCGAATCAGGTTCTCTGTTAAGGACAGCAGCTGCTGATAGGTCAGGCGGGCAGTTGGATCTGCCAGCATCTCTTCTGTGATGCCGGTATTTTTTAACAAAATATCCTGTTGCAGGCCTTTCTCACGACCGACCCGAACCATTGTCGCCGGAACGTTCACTGGCACAAGTGGCTCAGTAAGACTCCAGGTACCTCTGATCATGCGCTTACCGTTTATTGTTTTATTTATAACGGCCTAAGCATGACAGGCTTTTCGGCTAAATCAAGCGCTAGAGGTCGTCTCGTGGCTGAAAATGTCGCATTGGATTATACAATCTGGCCGAAATTCACAGCCCTTACTGATTACGGAATGGATGGTGGTGGCGGTTCAGGTAACGCCCTAAATCGGTCACCTGTTGGCTGGAGCGATTGTTCTGCAGATTGAGCAATATGTTATTCAGCTTAGCCTGATTTTTTTCTGCACACAGCACCACCAGATCACTACGGCGCCATTCAAACTCGCACAGAATCACTTTAAACGGCGTTTGGTTGAGGAGCTCAAGCACGCGATAGGCATCGTCGCGGGTCATCAGCAGTAGCCAGAACTGGCTGCGTAACGCGTCGAGGGACGCCATATGCAGGCTTTCAACATTGATGTTGGCGGTGATGGTGGCATCACGCTGTTTTTGCTGAGCATGCAGCGAGGCGGCGGCAAAATGATCGGGCTCCTGTTTATTGACCCAGTAATAACGGCCATCCCATTCGCGATAGACCACCCGGAATGGCTTTTCGCTGTCGGGAAACGCGGCTTTTACATTGCGGTCAAAATCTTCTGCGGATTCCCACGGAAAGTCGCTGAGGTAGTGCTCGGCATAACTGGCGATGTTCGGCAGGTTGGCGTCGTGGCCAGAGTACTCGACTCCCTGAATCGCGCTGATCGACAGGGGGCGCTGATAATCCTGTTCAACAATCAGCTTTCCTAATAGTTGATGCAGCGTCTGCCATTCGCTGCCAGCATTTTCCAGCGAGCCCTGCATGGCTTGAACCACGCTGTGCAGGCTGAGCCAGCGATGGCATAAAAAATTGTTTGGGTTGAGAACTCCCATATCCGCCAGAGGCATTTCTTTTACTGCCTGGGCGGCATACCAGACCGGGAACATGCGTTGTACCAGAGAATTAAGGAAGGCTTCGATGTCAAAGGTTGATGGGCCCGTTGTCATAGGAATTTCCTGAGCGGAATTTTCTCAAAGTTAAGTTTGCTGTCTATGCTTAATTATCAGTAAAGCACTAATCATCTGATAAGCCTATGAGATGGTTATCGGCAGTAACAACTAATTACTTAGATGTGGTTATTTTTATGCCTCAGACTCCGAATATCCCAACGCCACTGGAGGTAATGGCGCAGATCGATTCTGCGTTGGCCGAATCAGGTTTAGGTCAGCCCAGTGTTGAGCGTGAGCCCGTTCCTTTGTTTGATACCCTGTTGGATGAATGGCTGGTATGCCAGGGGCTGGAACAGGGGACCTTATTACGTAATGAATGGCCGGTTGTTGTCGACGATTTGTTGCGCAGCATGTCTGCCTGCGAAGTGCGGGAATCGTTACGTATGATCGTCGAGGAAACGCTGCAGTTGTGTCGTGCCCATGGCAGCCTGACAATGTGGAATCAGCGTGAACTGGATAACAAAGTCCGCTTTATGAAAAAGTCTCTGGAAGCGGGCGATATGCAGCAACGAAAGACTTACTTGCCCTGAAATTTCTCCCTCTTACCATCTCTGTTGCGGTTATTTTCTCTGACGCGACGTCTTCCTATCTTCGGTGTTTGTAGTGTACCAGCGTTATTTTTTCCTGAATTATTTAAGCCGATCTTGGCTGCATCAGGCTGCGTGCTGACGCGAGGTTTTCAACCAGAGTGTGCATGCGATTAATCTGAACCCGTTGGCTGTAACCTACCTGGTCGGTATCGAAGCGCTGTTTGGCGATATTCAGTAACTGCAATGCATCGAGGTTTTCATCAGTTTGCAGCTGGCCACGGGCGTTATGTAGCAAGGCAAACCCACCCATATCATTGCCCTGTAGCAAGCCATATTGCTGTAATTTGAGCTGTAATTTTCCGACTTCATCGGTTTCCAGCTGCTGAACATCAAACTCACTGGCAACAGCACTGATCAGAATGGCCCGCTGAGATGGGTTATAAGCGCCTGCTTCGAGAGGCTGCTGATCTTCACCAACACCCGCCGCTGCCTGGCTTTCACTGGTGGCACCGGTTCCCAGTGGCTGATTCTGTAGATAATTGGAAAGTGCGCCTAACTGCATAATTTGTCTCCTGCTGAAGGTGCTTCAGCAGGAGTTATGCCAACCCCTCAGAGTACGTATTTCTGCGGCGCTGTGGGTATCAGAAGCGGTAGCTGGCGTGAAAAACCGGTCCAACAGCGGCAAACTGCCACCGCTGTGGCTCTGATATTGCCGTTAGTGAGTAATTCCCCTGGCGATATTGTTGCAGTGCTTTTTCTGCATTCTGAGGCGCAGTGTAAATTTTCAGTTCGCTGGCTACCACACCACTGATAAAGGTCGCGACACCTTTACCGGTGCGGTCACCTTCATTGGCAACAACTGCGCCGGCAATGCCGTTCACCAGACCGGACAACAGATGATTAACCCAGCTTTGTTCATACGCTTCACGCTTGGCAACCGCCTCCAGCCAACGTTCTGCCTGCTGGCGTTTGGCTGTTTGCTGAGCTTCGCTGTCGTCTGGCATCGCTGCCAGTTGCTCTGCGTATTTGTGAGTATTTAATGGGTTTAGCAGTAAATCCGCAGCGCCCAGAAAGCTGGTGGTAAAACCTACTGCCCGATCGGTCAGATTGGGCTCATTTTCAGTCTGGGTGTAGGCGATGCCCTGTAGGGTGGCGACGCCTGCAAACAAACCAAACCAGCCGTTTTGCCATAGCTCGGCGTGCTCTGATTCGCGGTCAAAATATTGCTGGATAAACTCAGTCTTTTGCTGATCCTGAGCAAATGCCATAGAAGGAATAAAGCAGCCGAGCAGGGCGGCTTTTTTAAGAGAATGAAGCATGTTTGTTGCCTGTATATTTATAATTATTAGTGCTCATCTAACCTTAAAACGGTACGTATGTACAGCTTTGTAAAGGGGCTGTGACGCCTCTGCGAAATTGGTGAGACTATCGTGCCTAAAAATTACATTTCAATATTTTGACCAGTTGGCATAATTGGACATCAAACTGAAGTATTCGGAGACACATATATGGCGCCAGATGGCACAGGTAATGGGAAGTCCTTAGCGTATCAGGGACGCAAAGCCAGCCGGGCAAAGAGTGAGCACCGGCGCCGTCTGATTCTTGAAGCCGCACTGAGAATTGTTGTGCGTGAAGGTGTGCGTGGTATCCGTCATCGTGCGGTAGCGAAAGAAGCGGATGTGCCGCTGGCTGCAACCACTTATTACTTCAAAGATATTCAGGAACTGATTGTTGATACCTTCACGCTTTACACTGAAAAAGCGTTGGGTGTGGTTAACCGTTTTGCTGATCAGTTTTATTTGCCGCTGAAAGAGATGTCGGTCAGTCACCTGAAGGCTCTGACTTCCGGTGAAAATGTCAGCGAAGAAGAGCTGGATAAAGTGCTCGATTATCTGGTTACCCAGCTGGCAAATTATGTCAAAGAACAGACCGGGAACGAGCGCGACATGCTGATTGCCGAGCAGGCGTTTCGTTATGAAGCGATTGTGAATGATCGTATTCGTGAGCTGGCGTTAATGCACCGCAAAGCGCTGTCAGACAAGATTGAAGAGTTTATGCAGTTGGTTTCATCGCCAACACCACGTGAAGATGCTGAGATGTTGATGGGGTTATTCCACTCAATAGAATATTCAGTATTGCTGGTGGGAAGCGACAATGCCGACTTCGATCATATTCGCCGTACGCTGAAACGCTACCTGGCACTGATCATTCCTGACTTATTACGTCAGCGTAAAAGCTGAGCAAGCGTATAACATGCGGTTGCTGGCCTCCAGATACCGGATCACGCAAAGTGAAATCCGGCATTCGCCAGCAACATACGGGTTAACTTTAATTCCGTATCGCTGAAGGTACGCACTTCATAGCAGTGCTCACATAAAATAGGGTGCTGCGCTTTCAGTTGTTGCAGGCTGACATCCGTCTCGCGGCGACAGTGGTCGCAGCAGATAGGCACCATCACCTGACCTGACAGGATAGTGCTGACGCCTGGATGTTCGTGCTGGTCTTTCGAGCGCAATGGCTGACTCATAACTCTCTCTTCGCTACATCAGAATGTTTAACAACTGTTCTTAGATTAGCAGCCCGGGATATCATGCTTGTGTCGTATCAGAGCCTTCTTGTGACTTTTTGTATAACAAGACGTGATGGTTCGTAGCCTGACAAATTACAGTGTAGTCGCATTGTAACTAATCTGTACAGACTCCCGGTTTCATTTAGAAAAATTGTTATAACCTACTGATTTTTATGCCTTCCTGATGCTTTTCCGGGCGTCATTTGTGGTTTAGTTGGAATCGGTCAGGTCGACGAAGTGGCCCATTGCGTGACCTTTTCAGCGATTGCCAGTGAGGCGGTTAGGCCGGGACTTTCGATGCCAAACAGGTGCATCATATGACGATTGTGACGGAACACGAAATCGGCTGTGCTTTGATGTTGTGAGTGCAGTTTCGGGCGAATACCAGCGTAGTCAGCGTGAAGTTTTTCACTGTCCATCTGTGGATAGTATTGGCGAATTGCGTTGCAGAATTTGTCCTTCAGGCGCTGTTCGTCAACGTCGTAGTTCAGAGGCGCATCTCCTAAGTATTCGGTATCCGGCCCGAATCGCAATTGATTCCCCAGATCAATGGTGGCGTGAATGCCTAGGCCAGTCAGGTTTGCTTCCGGCAGTGGGTATATCAGGTGATTAAAAGGGTTACTGCCGGAGTAGCTGAAATAATGTCCGCGACAGGGATACAGCTCAGGTGCGGGTTGATTGGAAACGGGCAGGTGTTTGCCAACCTGTTGCGCTGACAGACCCGCGCTGTTGATGAGCTTTTGAGTTGTGAATGAAAATGGCCCGTCCGCAGTCTGGATATCAACCGACCAGCCTTGCTGTTGTTGCTCCGCCCGGAGAAATTCACTCTGACACATAATCAAAGCGCCATGGCGTTGTGCCTGATGTGTAAGCGTTTGCATATACGCATGACTATCGATGATGCCAGTGGTGGGAGAAAACAACGCTGCCTGACCACGCACTTCGGGCTCTTTCTGTTGCAGCTGGGTTTGATTCAGGCGCTCAAGCGGAATATTCAGATGTCTGGCTTTGTGCTCAAGTTGCAGCAACTTAGCGTCATCAGAGTGCCGGGCCACAATCAATTTACCAATACGCTGGTGCGGAACCTGATACTGCTCACAGAACGCATACAGCAGATGTTTGCCGCGCAGGCAAAGCGATTCTTTCAGAGAGCCAGCAGGGTAATACAGTCCGGCGTGAATCACTTCGCTGTTCCGGCTGGATGTTTCTGAGCCTGTTATCGGGTGTCTTTCGAGCACAATCACGCTGCCATGCTGGCTCAGCTGGTAAGCGATAGCCAAACCAACAACGCCTGCTCCGATGACACAGAATTGAAAATCTGCCTGCATTTGGGTTTGTTCTGTCAGATGTTAAGGTGGAGAAAATTTTACCGGATTTTGAACCCTATGAATCAATCTGTTTTCTGGCAGCGGTTTTCAGCAGGCATCGAGCGTTGGGGAAATCGTTTGCCTGCGCCGGCGCTGCTGTTTGTTGTGTTATGGCTGTTGGTGGTCGTGTTGTCGTCACTGGCGAGCTGGACAGGCTGGCAAGCGCTGCACCCGGCAACTCAGGCCGAGGTGCTGCCCAATGCATTAATCAGTGAGCAAGGCATCGTCTGGATGTTGTCATCTGCAGTGAAGAACTTCACCGGTTTTGCGCCAGTGGGTCCGGTATTAGTGGTGATGTTGGGTCTGGGGCTGGCAGAGCGAAGTGGTTTGCTGGGGCAGTGGCTGCAGCAGCTGATGCGTCATCTGCCCGGAGTGGGTCTGACGCTGGGTGTGGTACTGGTGGGTATTTTATCCAGTCTGGCGTTTGATGCCGGGTACGTTGTGGTGATTCCACTCAGTGCGTTGTTGTTTCAGCTGGCTGGCAGGTCGCCACTGGCGGGAATTGCGGCCTCGTTTGCTGCGGTATCCGGTGGTTACAGCGCTAATTTAATGGTTGGCCCGGTGGATACTATCCTGTCGGGCATTTCGACAGAAAGTGCACGCCTGATTGATCCGGCGGCTTCGGTGTCGCTGGTGGCCAATTATTATTTTATGGCGGCGTCGACGATTTTTATGACGCTGGTGATTAGTTTTGTCTTACACCGCTGGGTTGAGCCTTTGCTGAGTAGCGAACAAACTCAGGAGCTCCCTGTCTTTGATGATCAGCATCGGGGAGCTGCACGAGTGTCGCTGTGGTTTTTTATAGCGCTGGCGGTGTTGCTGTTACTCGCCGGTACTGTGTCTGGTGCCTGGCTTGCCGGTGACGAGGGATTTCTGAAGTCTCCGTTTATGCGAAATCTGAGTGTCCTGATTGGTTTATTGTTTGGTCTTAGTGGTGCGTTATATGGACGAATGAGTGGGCGTTACGATAGCAGTCACAAGCTTGTTGCAGATCTGGAAGAGACGTTCCGGTTGTTGGCGCCGTATCTGGTATTGATGTTCTTTGCTGCCCAGTTTGTGGCGGCATTCAGCTGGAGCAATCTGGGGTTACTGGTGGCGATTCAGGGGGCCTCAGTATTACAGATGCTGGCGTTACCGGAAGCACTGACGCTGGTTGTTCTGATTATTCTGGTGGCTGTGATTAACCTGCTACTGGGCAGTGCGTCGGCGAAATGGACGCTGCTGGCACCAGTACTGGTACCTATGTTGATGTTGGTTGGGATCAATCCGGAGGTGACTCAGGTGGCGTACCGTATTGGTGATTCCAGTACCAATATCATTACCCCCTTGATGCCATATTTTCCCTTGGTGCTGGCGTTGGTGCAGAAGTATCGAAATGATGCAGGGGTTGGCACGGTACTGGCGATGATGATGCCATTTTCATTAATGATGTTGTTCAGCTGGAGTATTTTTCTGGCTCTGTGGCTGGCTCTGGCTATTCCTCTCGGGCCGCAATAATGATGTTTTACTGATACAAAAAAGCCTGCTGATGCAGGCTTTTTTGTATCTGACTTTTGTTCTGAAGAGTCTCGCTCAGCCTTCCTGACGCTCTGCACATTCATAATGTGAAGGGTTAGAACGACAACGCAGTTTGAACATCAGCTTCATCATGCGCTTGTCGTAAATCTTTTTGTTGCTCAGTTTCATACGAATCTGGCGCAACATTTCTTTGTAGTCCGTTTCTTTGTCGGCAGAAATATTCAGCCAGTATTTAGCAGGAATATCGGCTTCGGCTTTGCGAATATGTTCCAGCGCTTTATCGAAATGCTGATACGTGTATTCGCGGCTCTTCTGGCCAAAACCTTCCGGGAATTTATCGTGGCGGATAATCATCTGGAAATTCATTTGTGCCATGGAAAACTTATAGATACCACCTTTGTCACCCAGGCCTTTGTACATTTCAAATGGCTGATAAGCCACAGCCGGGGCATAAGCAATATCAACGTCACCGTTGTTAAATCGAGGCGCAAAGGTGGCGACAGTCGATGGCACCATGGTTGCGCCGACGTGTTCAACCACATTCACAGAGGCTTTGTCGTAATCCAGGGTTGCGATACGTTTACCGGCGGCGGCTTCAACTGAGTCGATTTGCTTGTCGCGTACAAAAATGTATACCGCACCACCTGGCAGAATGGCGGCTACTTCATAATCGCCCTGAACCATATAACGACTGGCCTTTGGCTTGGTCAGCATGCCCAGCAGTTGCTGCATTTCTTTGTAATCGTTAAGACCGCCCAGTGCTTCAATACTGGCGGTAAACGGGTTGTAAGGACGAACGCGGGTACCGGTAACGCCCATTGCATCACAGTGACCTGCCTGGAAATCAGCAACCACAACAGCCTCGTTGGTATAGGCTTTCAATTCCAGGTTGGCGCCCCATTCTAGGGCCTGAGTCTGATAATCGAGCATGGCGGAATATACCGGGCCACGGGCGCCAACGGGGTCGAAAATACAGAAAACCTGCTTGCCGGCTTCGTTAGCCAGAGTGGGAAGTGAGCTGATTAATGCCATGATGGCGATCAAGATGCGCATGCTGTCATCCTATTGGTGAGCTAAGGGTTATTATTTTGGCGCTATCATAACTGACACCTTATTGATTACCAAAGGTGAGGGAACGCCATCCTTGAGGTGTGTTATCATGCGCGCCGATTTAATCAGAGCAATACATCATGAATGCAGAGCAGTTTGAAACCTGGGCTTTACGCATCGGTCTGACCTTACTCATCGGCTTTATGGCTTTTATTATTTATGACCTGGGCAAGCGTTCGAATGCGGGTAAGTTCGGGCAGTTTGTATTGTTTCTCGGATTGTTTGTTGGCGTGCTTGGCTTTGTCATCAAGCTGGTGCTGGAAAACTTTATGAGCGACATGCTCTGATTCGGTAATTTACTGACTTTCTTAAAGTTTTTAGCGACTTTGTCGCTTTCGAAAGTCGCGTTGGTGAAAGTCTTTGACTATACCTTTAATGTCTGTCACGTTGGAGGTGCAAACATGAGTCAGAGTGCTGATTTGACGCCAGGTCAGGATCCGACCTGTATATGCTCTGCAGCTCCGGTGGTCAGGACGATCACTGATTTTGAAATACAACACAAGGAAAGGTTATGAGCGCTGTTAACCGGATACGAGCAGCTGAAGTATTTAACGCTTATGCGGTACCGGAGGCCCTGAGTGGCCGTCAATCACAGGTATTTCTCCATAATATTCCCGATAATCAGTCTGGCGCAGGTCTGATCGGTTATACCCCCCAACTCAGCGAACTGATTCAGGATGTTATGCTACTGGTCTGGCATCTGGCTGAGCGTCATGGTCTGGCGCAACGTTCGGTGCAACTGTTCTACGCCAATCCAAAAGAGAGTCTGGTCTACAACACCCAGCGCATGCTGAAGCTGATGCAGAGTCTGCGCAACACCAATCATATTCTGGTGCCAATCTCTTCAAGTCACAGCATGATCTTCCACACTTTGCGTCAGGTTGTTCCTTGCGCTCAGGAAATGCAGCTGGATGACGTCAGTCTGTTCTATATCGGTGATCTGGCAAATCGCAACTCGCTGCAGGCTATTAGTTCAACTTGTGATATGTCTTTCTATTTTCATGCCCAATACTGATTTAGGTTAGGAATCCACAGGCTGTAATTGCTAAGCTGAAGACTGACATCACAGGAGTATCAATATGCCTCAGGAAACGCTAAAGCAGCAGTTGCAGCAATTACACGACGCCTTACAACAGCACCCTCAGCTGGATGACGAGAGTCAGCAACTGCTGAAGACCATTGCTGACGACATTGCTGGACAGAGTGGTGCTGCTCAGCCTGATGAAGATCTTACTGAGCAGGTTCAGCAACAGGCGATCCGCTTTGAGCAGGAATATCCAACCTTATCCGGAATATTGCGCCAGATTGTTGATACCTTGGGACGCATTGGTGTTTAGTTAAGCGAACGGATTTTAAAATCAGAGCAGGAGACAGATATGCGTCATATGCCAACGGTCAGTGAGATCATGACGGCTTTCCCGGTTCATGTGGATGAAACCACATCGTTAGCTCAGGCTGCCGACCTGATGAAAGAACATGACTGCCACCACTTGCCGGTTATGGCAGGGCATAAAGTTATTGGTCTGTTGAACGCCGAAGACATCATGCTGGCGCGTCAGCCAGGGCACTCGGCTGCTGAAGTTACTGAATTGTGCGCTGGTGATATGTGCCAGCAGCAAATCAAGCAGGTGGATTTGCACACCCGTCTGGATGTGGTGCTCGATGGTATGGCGGAACAAAATGTGAATGCGGTGCTGGTGCTGAAACAGGATCGCCTTGCCGGAATTCTCACCAGCCAGGACGCCTGTCGTGGTTTCTCTAAATGGCTGAAAAAAGAATACCTGCCGGATGATGATCCCAGTATTGCCTGAATAAATTACCCGGCTGCACCGCCTTGGTTCATTGTTAAGGGCTGCATGCTTAAAAATGGCGCACGATCAGTGCGCCATTTTTTATGCCTGGGATTCAATGCTATTCGCCGCATTGTCAGTGTTGATGCGGCCCGCCACCGAATATTGCGGTACTTCCTGGTGTTGGTACGGAGTTTGCCAATTAGTACTTATGTCAGTTTAAGACCTAAGTCCGATTACCAAGGAGCAGTTTATGTACAAAGTTGCGGATATTCAGGATTATCGCCCTGTTAACCAAGTTGCGGTTTTTCAGCCGGATATGCTCGACTCCCTGACGTCTATTCTGCAGGAGCGTTATCAGGACGAAGACAGCATTCAGCGAATTCTGTCTTTAATCTGTGAAGTGTCAGGTCTGCAGAATGTTTCGGTTGCTGTGCCGGATTCCCCGAGCCGTTTTCGCGCTCAGTTCTGCTCTACGGGTGTGACCAATGGTGTTTACAGTTTTGCGGTACAGCATGCGCTGTGTCGTCAGTTTGAATCACGTGAGTGGCTGGTTATTAAAGAAGGCAGTGAATGTGCGGATGTATTTGTTCCGCAGCACAGTCAGCTAACAGGTCAGGATCGTTGTCTGCTAATGCCGTTGATGTTGCGTCAGTCGGTATTGGCTGTTCTGGTGCTGGATTTACGTAATGGCCCAGGTTCTGTTGAGCTGTCGACTGTGAGCTTCCTTGGGACTCAGATTGCTCAGATGCTTGCAACGCAGGTTGTTCCGAATTTCAAAACTCTGTACGCACGACCGTATCAGCGGGTACAGGCCGACGAGTTGTCTGATATTCATGCCGCTATCGAAAAATGTAATGGCAATAAAACCATGGCTGCAAAAGTGCTTGGTTTGACGCCGAGACAGCTGCGTTATCGCTTATCAAAATTGTCTGAAGAGTCTGCCTGAGGCCATACCGGTTTTTCTCAATAGCGGCTTTCATTAAATTGTCATCACTCAGGCGTCAAACTGATCAGATTATGGTCAGAGATCCTGAGTATGACACCCGTCCGAATCAGCATTGTTAGTGAAACCTACGTCCCCGATGTGAACGGTGTCGCTAATTCATTGCGCCATTTAATTCAGGCTTTCGATAATAATAAATACCGCATTCAGATCATTCGCACCCGGCCTAAATCGTCCTGGGTACCGGAGGTTGAAGAGGTCTGGGTGAAAGGCCTGACAATCCCTATGTACCCGGATCTGCAGATTGGTTTGCCTTCCACTAAACGTATAGCAGCCGTTTGGGATCAGTTTCAGCCTCAGCTGGTATTTATTGCCACCGAAGGTCCGCTAGGTAATTCTGCCTTAAAAGAAGCGCAGCGACGGGGACTTCCGGTTCTTAGTGCTTTTCACACTAATTTCCATCGATATTCCAGTTATTACGGTATGGGCTGGATTAAAACCCTGACGTTAAACTGGCTGCGTCGTTTTCATAATTCAACTCTGGGCACGTTGGTGCCCTCGGCAGAAAGCGCAGGATTTTTATGCAGCAACGGTTTTGAAAATGTGCATGTTTTACCGCACGGTGTGGACTGTGGATTATTTCATCCGCGACGACGGTCTGCCTATTTACGTAGTCAATGGCAGGTTAATGACAATCAGCCGGTTGCTTTGTATGTCGGTCGTGTTGCTGCTGAAAAAAATATTCCCCAAGTAGTGGCAAGTTATCGCAAGCTTTTACAAAACACACCTGACTTAAGGCTGGTGGTGGTGGGTGACGGACCACTGCGTTCGCAACTAGAGCAGCAACATCCGGATATTATTTTTGCTGGTGTACAAACCGGGGAAGCATTAGCAAGGTATTACGCTTCGGCGGATTTTTTTATGTTTGCCAGCCAGACAGAAACGTTTGGTTTGGTCACTCTGGAAGCCATGGCCAGCGGCTTACCAGTAGCCGCTTATGATTTGGCGGCAGCCGGGCAATTTATCCGCCAGGGAGTTGATGGGCAACTGGCTAAAGCGGATGACTCAGACGCATTCACCCAGGCGTGTCGGCAATTATTAAAAATGGATTTATCCATGGCTGGGAAACAAGCGCGCGAAAGTGCTGAACAAGCCAGCTGGGCAAAAGTGACTCTGCAATTTGATCAACACGTCGATGCCGCTATTCATCACTCACCTGAACAAAAGACAGAACAAATTCAAACCATGGTATGAGGTTTGCTCTTTGATTATTAGTTTAAAAATAATTGAGGGGCGAATGATGGAATTTAACCGTCAAAGCATTGCAACGCTGCAAAAAATTAAACGCCTGGCGAAAAATGAGCAAGGGTGTGTTATTCACTATGACTCGCCAACGCTGGAAAATGAGCTGCGAACGCTAGTGCAGAGTGGCGTAAGTCGTGAATTATTGCAGCTTATTGAGTCATTTTTGCCAACTCAGGAGCCAGTTCCTGCGTTTACCACTGAGCCTCGAGTATATCGTGGCGCGCAGCAGATTGTTGACGATGCTGAGCGCACGGCTAAACGCACACAACGGATTTATCGTGGACAGGTTGTGATGGCCTGATTACCGATTGCTATAAATGCGACACCTTGGTGCACCTGTGCTAGGGTTTGCCCAATCCAAGGACGTTTTTGAGGCAATACTATGCAGTGGAGTGGTATTCCACGTACACGGGTGTCCGCAATTCTCGGTGTGTTACTCACCGGCTATCTGATTTTAATGAGCCTGCAGCTGAATCAGAACTCTGGCCATTGGTTAAATCGACTGGACTATCTCTGGTACGACCTGCGATTTAACTGGTCATTACAATGGCAGCCTAAGCAGATTGGCGAACAACCTATCGCCATTATTGATATTGATGAACAGGCATTAGCAGAACAGGGGCGTTGGCCCTGGAGTCGCCATAAGCTGGCCGAACTGGTAACCACACTGAGTGAATATGGTGCGGTGGTTGTGGCATTTGATGTGGTGTTTTCTGAACCGGAGCGAAATCCGGTGGATGAAGTTCAACAGCGCATCGCCATTGATGGTGAAGTCTGGAAAGTGCCATCCGGTTGGTACCGTCAGGTAGATGGTGATAGCCAGCTGGCTCAGGAATTGCCGTCCACTGATGTGGTGCTTGGATTCTTCTTTCTTGATGAAGGTTCGGTCACGGTTGGTCAGCTGCCAGCACCGGCTTATCGTCTCAATAATTCGCAACGCCAAAGTCTGGTGATGATTACCAAACCGGGGTATGCCGCCAATTTACCCTTACTGCAACAGGCCGCACAAGGTGGCGGCTTTGTCACCACGTTTGCAGATGCTGATGGTGCGGTGCGTCGTTCACCACTCACCATTCGTTATGGCAATAATGTCTATCCATCGCTGTCGCTGGCAACGGTCATGACGTATTTATTCGATAATGAATTGATGCTGGAAACTGCCCGGGTGGGCCAGGTTGAAGTGCTACGCCGAATTGGCCTGGCAGAACAAATGGCTCGCACCGATGGTTCTGGTCGGGTGATTGTTCCTTACCGTGGTGGTAAAAAAACCTTCCCTTATTTTTCTGCGACGGATGTATTAAACGGCCGGATTGATAATGATGCACTGGAAGGTGCGATTGTGCTGATTGGAACTTCGGCCATTGGTTTGGCGGATTTAAGAACCACACCGGTAGGCACCCAATATCCGGGCGTTGAAGTGCATGCCAATATTATTGATGCCATGTTGAATGACGGCTTTCCTTATCGGCCAGAATGGGAAGCGGGAGCAACACTAACTCAACTGGTTTTAATCGGTGCTATTTTGTCGTTGTGGCTGCCGAGGCTAGGGCCCATTCTGGCAATTGTAGTCAGTGGCACCACCATGTTGTTAGCCGTTACCGGCAACTTTTATTTATGGAATAAATTGAATCTCGATCTGCCACTGGCTGCCATTATATTGCTGGTGGTGGTATTAACCATGTTGAACCTTGGTTATGGTTTTTTACGGGAAAATGCCAGTCGAAGGCTGTTAAAAGGCATGTTCGATCAATATGTGCCACCGGCACATATCGACCGAATGATGAGTGATCCCAGCGCCTACCAGTTTGAGGGCGAGCAAAAAGAACTCACAGTGCTGTTCAGCGATATCCGCAGCTTTACCAATATTTCAGAGACGTTATCTGCCGCAGAACTGAAAGCGTTTCTGAATAGCTATTTTACTCCTATTACTAAGATTATTTTTGATAATGAAGGCACCATCGACAAATATGTTGGTGATATGGTGATGGCATTTTGGGGGGCGCCGGTTGATGACGAGCGGCACGCATATCATGCCGTTTTAACCGCGTTAAAAATGCAGCAGATGACGCAGAAACTGCGTGATGAATTTTCTGAAAAAGGCTGGCCCGCGGTTGAAATCGGCGTTGGTCTGAATACCGGACCAATGAACGTCGGTGATATGGGATCTTCTTATCGTCGTGCTTATACCGTACTTGGCGACTCAGTAAATCTTGGCTCACGGCTGGAAAGTATTACTAAATTTTATGGCGCAAAAATATTAATTGGTGAGCATACCCAGGCTTTAGCGCCGGAATTTATTTATCGTTACATTGATCGTATTCAGGTGAAAGGGAAAAACGAGCCGGTACGGGTTTACGAGCCGCTATGTTTGCAAAAGGAGCTGACCGCAGAGCTTTCTGCTGAGCTGACTCAATATGAAGCGGCTCACCAGTTATATATGGAACAGCAGTGGGATGCTGCGGCCGCGGCGTTTGCTGAGTTAATTCATGGCTATCCACAGCAGAAGTTGTATCAGGTCTATAAAGACCGGATTGCGGACTTACGTCAGGAAAATTTACCGCAGGATTGGGACGGGGTTTTCCGCCATACGCAGAAATAAAAAAGCGCCGGCAGCAGATCTGCCGGCGCTTTTTTATTATTTATTCAGCCTGATTTACTGACCCAGGCCAGGCAATTAAGCCGGTTGCTGTATTGGGGCTTTCCGACATGTCTTTTAATTGGAAGCCGCCGGCCACACCGGGTGTACCGCCAGCTGAGGCCGGTGCTGTCAGGATACCGCCAATTTCGCTGTTATTTAGATCCAGGCTGATTTCACCGTGGTTACCACTGGTGATATCAAGGTCGAGAACCGGGGTGTTCTGAGTGGCGTTGTTCGGGCGAATATCCCCACTGAAGCTGGCATTCCATTGATCACCGTTAAAGTCTGCTTGCAGGTTACCATTGGTGACGGCACCGGAAGTCAGGTTCAGATCAAAGCTACCACTCACGGTGGTGTTTTCAACCAGAGCGCCGTTGAGTGTTCCCGGGGCTTGGCCGTTACCAGAGAATGAAATGGTACCGGACAGGCCGTTCAGATCCGTGCTGCGGATCGGTGTTGATTTTATCCACAGCGCCGGGCCCTGCAGATCGGTATGCTCCATACTTTGTGAATCGCGATACTGTTCGATGCTGCCTTCTGCGGCATCGTTCCAGACCCCCCAGCTGACATTAGCGATTGGCTGACTGCCATTACTGGTGCCGGTAAAGCGGGTAACATCCACCGCATTGGTGCCATCTTCTTTCAGCGAAACAAAGACAGTCTGGCCTTTGTCATCAACGAATGCGGTACCTGCGGTTGTTTTATTGGCCGTAATAAAGGCGCCGTAGTCATCGCTATCGAGGAATTTTGAGTATTCGCTGTTGCTCATACGCTTGTCCGGGGAGGTCAACGTTGGTGGCTCACCATTGCCATTATCCGGGTTGCCGTTGTCGCCGGAATCTCCGCCTTTATTTGTCGTATCATCGACAACTTGCTGAGTTAACTGTTCTTCACTGCCGGAGTCTTTTTCTTTATCCAGGCCGTTGGGTAATTCAGTTTGACGGATGCTTGGGTTTTCGGCGGATTGATCGGCTTCCGGAGCCTGTTCATCATCGATATCCGTTTCCGGAGTTTGCTGTTCGCTGTCTGAATCATCGGATTCAGATTCATCGTCGATGGGTTGTAGCGGTTGGTTCAGTTCGTCCGGTGGGGATAACAATCCCTGAATTCTCTGGTTATCGACCAGGGCAAAATCGAAGTCAGCCCCCATTCCCAGGTTCATTTGTCCCAGAGAGTTGTTGACTGTAATGCCTCCGGAAGAAACCCCCAGATACAATTGCTCAGGCGTAACCAGGGCTACGCGATAAACGGTGCCGCGAATACCAATACTGGCAACCGGCGTATCCACTTTGTAGGCTGCTTTATCGCCTTTACCAATACTGCCGGTCAGGGTGCGAAAGCCACCTTCAACCAGCTCCATTAACACTTCACCTTCATCACTGGCGTCAGCTGGCTGGCGATACGTTTTGATATTCAGCTTAGAGTTGGCTCGCAGAGCCAGCATGCCCTTATCAACAAAACGAATCTGTACCCGACTGTTGTCACCGGTGGAGATTACATCACTGGAATAAACCGTATCTCTGCGTTTCAGCTGGCGCACTTCGCCATCAATATTGGTTGCCTGGGCTTCACCCCGAACCATAATGACCCGTCCGGCAATATCTGCCGCCTGAGCCAGTGGCATCCAGATTGTCAGTGTGAAAACCAGCAAAAACTTCATTAAACCATTCATCGTTTTGCCTCCGTTAGAACGCCAAAGTCAGGCCGGCTTCGAGCAGCAGGCGATCGTATTGATACACATCGATATTGCTCGAGTTATCCATATAGCTGAGCTGGCCATAAGCCATCAGGTGAGCAATGATTTGTTGGTTGTAGCCGAGAATAAACTGAGTCAGGTTTTCACTGCGCTGCTTACCATTACTCAACAGGTCATTTGGGTTTTTCTTCTGAAATTCGTAATTACGCCAGGCGAGCATGCTGTATGCACTGGACTCATTGGATAACGCATATTGGGCAGCCAGATTAATGCCGAAGATATCTTTAGCCAGAGGACTGTTATCAGCAGAGTCGGTGCTGATCATGGCCGAGCTTTGCGCTGAAAATCTGCCGTTGGCGTATTCCGGCCCCGCGCTGATTTCCAGCTGCAGCGCATCAAGGTCATCGTTAATCTGGTTATCGTTATTGCGCAATTCGGCACGCGAATTAAAGCGCCAGGCTGGCGCCATGCGGTATTTCCAGTTCAGGTTGGCAGATAAAGTACTCTGCAGACTTTCATCCGACAGCCAGTATTGCTGATAGCCGCCGCCCACGCGCCAGTGATGGAAGCCGCGAATTAACTGCAGGCCGCCCTGAACAAATGCCGAGTTAAGGTCGTAGGTATCGGTTTTTGCGTTGGCTTTGCGCTGGCCGCCAATACGGATATCAAAGCCGCTGCGCTTGGTAATGGGAGCGCTGTAGCTGGCCTGGCCGCGTAATTTGTAGAAACCACTGGCGGTTTCTTTCTGGCTGTCGTTCAGCCGCACCCGTTGTTCCGTCCCTTCCAGAATCAGATCAATTTCATCGATATCGGTGGATGAATTGATATTGGAATCATAACCACCACCGTAGCTCGCTAACGCTGACCAGCTGGGGGTCAGTGCTTGACGTTGCTCTTCGATACGACGCAGGAATTTATCGATGGTCGCGCGAACTTTATTCGGTGGGTTCTGCGCCAGTACCAGACGGAATTCTGCTTCCGAGGCATCAAGCTGGCCCAGAAAATAATAGCTACGGGCTAATTCCAGGCGGTAACGCGGAACTTGTGGAAACTGATCACTGAGACGTTCAAATACGAACAGGGCTTCGTGATGGGCACCACTTTGGGCAGCGCTGAAGCCATAAAAAAAGTCGAACTGGCTGTCACCCTCAAAAGCATCGAGATGTTGCTCGGCTAACTCTTTCGCTTGCTGAAACTGTTGTTGGTCGATTAATTGTGTCAGTTGCTTGTTGATATCTTTAACACTTAAGGTCTGTGTTTCAGTCACGGTTTGAGGTACCGGTTCTGAGCCCTGAACGGTTTCAGCCTGACTCAGAGGAGTGAGCAGCAATCCCAGAATGGCAGGGGCTAAGCGCTTCATTGATTGTGGTCCCTGGAGCATAGTCATTCCATCCACTGTTTGTCGTGGGTTTGTGTTAAGTGTGCCTTGCTTGAGCAGAATTGCCAGTCTTAATGCTGATATTCATGAGTATGATTGAAAAGAATCTAGACTGGTTATAACAAGCTCACATTTTTCACGTCATTCGCGTCTTTCAGGTCACAAATATGCGTACAGCCAGTTCTCTCTCTCGCGCTCAGGTACAAATGGTATTGAGTAAGATTCCTTTTTTCCGGGAGTTTAACTGTGATGAGCGTGAACGGATTGCCGATGAGCAAAGCAGTTTTCATATTGCCCGGGAAGGCGAATTTATCATTCGTAAGGGCAGCCAGGAATATGCTTTTTATCTGTTGTTGTCAGGAAGTTGCGATGTATTGGAGGAAGAGCAGGGCGATGCTTTGTTGACGCTTGAGCCGGGAGCTGTTTTTGGTGAAATTGGTTTCTTATCAGAGCAGCCACGTACCACTCATGTTGTTGCGTGCCAGCCATCCATCCTGATGCGTATCGATCGTGCAACCATGAGCCGCTTTAAGCCGGAGATTCGTGAGAAGTTTAAAGATCAGTTAATTGCCAAGCTGGTTGAGCGGCTCATCCAGTCATAACAAAGTATAAGCGGCAAGTTATATACTATTTCCCTGTTAATATTATGGTTATTTGACCTGCGTCAACCTCTGATCAGCGCTGCTGATTCGCACGAATTTCTCTTGATATGCGTCAATTTGCCGCTGCCTGTCATTGCTAGAGTGAATCCATAGCAAACGAAATGGCCTGTTGGTCAGATTCTATTGATAACAAATGAGAGGTGAGCGCTATGTTTATGGATGAGGTGGTTTTTGCTGGTTTGGCAATTGTAGGCCTGACTTGTGCATTTTTTGTAGGTTTTTATCTCGCTGTTAAGAATGATATTAAGAAGCACGGCACAGGCGAATAAGCCGCCGGACTTCTGCCAGTTTCAACTTTGTTCGCGCAGTGACAAGGTTGTCAGATCGTTTCCGATTTCTGCGCTGAGTACCTTGCCTCCGGGCCTAACCCTAGTGGTTATGGCCCCTTTTTTATGCTTGCAGCATGATATCTACAGTTGGTGTTGTGCCAGTAACAGCGGCTGATCAAATTTCAGCTGCTTAAGCTGCAACAATAACTGATCCAGATCGTCACCTTCCTCGACCGGGCCAATCCGCACTTTATGCAGCGGCCGCTGACTGTCTTTAGCCGGTTTGTTGATGGCAACCGGCCATTTCCCCTGCAGTTTTTCGACCAGAGTTTGTTGTAGCCGCAAAGCGGCGCTAGGGTCTGATAAAGCACCAATCTGTACCCAACGCTCAGTCTTGGCCTTGGGAGGGTGGATGATATCAACCTTAACCTGTGCGGTACCTTGCTTATTGATGCCTAGCTTTACCGCTGCAGCATAAGACAGGTCAATAATCCGGCCTTCATGAAACGGTCCACGATCGTTTACCCGCACTACAACAGATTGCTGAGTATCCAGCCGTGTTACGCGCACATAGCTTGGTAGCGGTAAGGTTTTATGAGCTGCGGTGAATTGGTAAACATCATAAATCTCACCGTTTGAGGTGCGATGACCGTGGAATTTCATGCCATACCAGGAAGCGATGCCTTCTGCGCTGTAGTTGTCCGCATTTGGCATGACTTCATATTCTTTGCCTAATACGGTGTAACGAGGCGTATTGCCCATCACACTTTTGGCTTCGGCTTTGGCAACCGGTTCTTTTAAGGCCTGGATATCGGCAATCGGAGCGGGCGTGAAATCCTGGGAGTGTTTGTAGCGGGAGGGGGTACAGGCGCTGAGCGCGCCTGCTAATAACAAAAGGATGATCAGGTGCTGCATTACTTGGTCAGTTCTTCACTCAGTTGATGAACGGCCATGGCATACATACGGCTGTGGTTATAACGGGTAATCACGTAAAAGTTATATTCCCCCAGCCAGAATTCCGCGCCTTTTTCGCCTTGTAAGCGAATCAGAGCGGCGGGTTTGTCATCCTCGATTGGCTCGGTAGGCGTAACGCCTAATGCTTTTAACTCGGCAGCCGTCCATTTCGGTTTACGGCTGTCGTTCACCACATCCTGATACTTATCGCCAGCAACACGGACACGTTGTACCACCGGCTCACCATCGCGCCAGCCATGGCGTTTAAAGTAATTGGCAACACTGGCGATGGCATCGGCCGGGTTGGCCCATAAATCCCGCTTGCCGTCGCGATCGCCATCCACGGCGTAGCTCAGGTAGCTGGTCGGAATAAACTGACCATATCCCATCGCCCCGGCATAGGAACCTTTAATGGTTGCCGGATCCAGTTGTTCTTTTTCAGCCAGAGAGAAAAAGGCTTTTAATTCGCGCCAGAACAAAGGACGTTTAGGGTAATCAAAGGCCAGTGTCGCCAGTGAGTCTAGTACCCGGTAGCGACCCTGACGTTTGCCATAAAAAGTTTCGACACCAATGATGGCGGCGATCACTTCTTTGCGGACACCGTATTTTTTCTCTGCAGCCGCCAACAATTCCGCATGTTCTGCCATAAAGGCTTTACCGCCTTCAATACGTTTTTTGGTCAGAAAAATTTTACGGTAGTCGTACCACTCTTTGCTTTTTTCCGCTGGGCGGGCAATGGCTTCGAGAACTGAATTGAGTTTTTCGGCCTGAGACAACCAGGCTTTCGCTTCAGCAGGAGGGATTTTGTATTCTTTTTCCAGCTCTGCTGCGAACTGTTCGAAACGAGGATGTTGATCGTAGGCTGCCTGAGCCGGAGTGCTCAGAACCAGAGTTGTGCCGATTATTGCAGCAGTGCCAGCAATCAGGCCTTTGAAACGCATAATAGAATTCCTGTTTTCTGCGACGGCTTAAGTGAAAAAATAAATGAACCGTTCTATTTTTTGCTGTGAGTATTCATCGACATCAGAATGCCAAATGCAGCTAACAAACTCACAACCGAAGTACCACCATAACTCACTAACGGTAAGGGTACGCCGACCACAGGTAAGATGCCACTGACCATACCAATATTTACGAATACGTAGATAAAAAAGGTAACCGCTAAACTACCAGACAACAAACGCCCGAAAAGAGTTTCGCAACGAGCTGATAAATATAAGCAGCGCATAATAATCAGGAAGTATAGTGTTAACAGCGCCAGTACGCCGATTAATCCCAACTCTTCTGCCAGCACGGCAATAATAAAGTCGGTATGGCTCTCTGGCAGAAATTCCAGCTGCGACTGAGTGCCCTGCATAAAGCCTTTGCCTTCAATGCCACCGGAACCAATCGCGGTTTTTGACTGAATAATATTCCAGCCGGAACCAAGCGGATCACTTTCAGGATTGAGGAAGGTTAATACCCGCTGTTTCTGATATTCACGCATCACGAAAAACCACATCAGTGGTGCGCAGGCAGCGACCATGCCGATCATCGAGAAAATCAGCCACCAGGGCATACCGGCAAAAAATAAGACCAGCAGCCCAGAGGTACTGACCAGAATCGAGGTGCCCAGGTCTGGTTGTTTAAGAATCATCACGGTTGGAATGGCGATAATGGCCATCGCTTTCACCAGGTCAAAAAACTTTGGCGGCACCGGGCGTTTTGACATATACCAGGCAACCGTTAATGGCAGTGCCAGTTTAACCAGCTCGGAGGGCTGGAAGCGTGGTAGCCCGGGTAAATCAAGCCAACGTTGTGCGCCTTTAGCACCAACACCTGCCACCAGTACTCCGATTAATGCAATCAGACCGGCGCTATAGCCCCAGGGTGCCAGGCGTTGATAAATACGGGGCGGAATCTGAGCCGCAATAAATAACCCGGTAAAACCAATGGCATAGTGAATTGCCTGGCGCTTTACCATGCCCCAGTCCTGACCACTGGCACTGTAGAGCAACAGTAAACCGGCGCTGGTCAGGCCCAATAATAACAGCAGTAAAATCAGATCTACGTGAATACGGGCAAACCAGGCACGACTGCGATTGAAACCATGCTCTGAGCTGGCTTCGGACATGGTGCGGGAAAAATCAGTACCGGCCATTAACCCTCCGCGCCTCCGAGGTATTCGTTAATAATTGCCTGGGCAATTGGCCCGGCCGTTTTACCCGCTGACTCACCGTTTTCGACCACCACAGCAACTGCAATTGCCGGGTTCTCAATGGGGGCAAAGGCAATGAATAATGCGTGGTCACGCAGACGTTCTTTTAGCGCTTCGGAGTCGTACTCTTCATCCTGCTTGATACCCACCACCTGAGCGGTGCCGGTTTTTCCGGCAATCGGGTAATGCAGATTTTTCAGCAGTCGGCGTGCGGTGCCATGGGTTCCGGTGATGACCTTTTTCATGGCGGTAAACATCTTGTCCCAGTCAGCCGGATCTTTCAGTTCAATGTCTTCTATATCGGGGTGTGGAATAACATCCAGCTCGTCATTGTGTGCGTAGATCAGACGCGGTGTTACCCATTTTCCGCGATTAGCCAGCACTGCTGTGGCGGTCGCCAGCTGAATAGGGGTGGCCAGCATATAGCCCTGGCCAATACCCAGATTGACGGTATCACCGGCGTACCAGTGAGTTTTGGCTTTACGACGTTTCCAGTCGCGGCTGGGCAGTAGCCCGCGCAAGGCATTATTGATATCCAGCGTCATGTTGCGGCCAAAGCCGAATTGCCCCAGAAACGGCGAAATAGAATCTACGCCGGTACGCACGGCAACGTCATAAAAGTAGGTATCGCAGGATTCAACGATGGCATCTTCCATGTCCACCATGCCGTGACCAGTACGCTTCCAGTCACGATAAACCCGATCGTCGTTGGGCAGTTGATACCAGCCCTGGTCGTCTATTTCTTCTTCCCAGTTGGTTGTGCCGGCATTAATCATGGCCAGACCCAGAAATGGCTTCAGAGTTGACGCTGGTGGATATTGTCCACGACGGGTACGGTCGAATAACGGCAGATCCGGATTATCCCGCAATGCCGAATAATCTTTATGGGAAATACCGGTAACAAATAAATTGGGATCGTAACTGGGGTTGCTGTAGAGGCTGAGAATGCCGCCGCTGGCGACTTCAATTGCAACCAGGGCACCACGACGACCTTTTAATTGTTGTTCTGCCAGTTTCTGCAGGCGTGTGTCCAGGTGCAGGGTAATGTCGTCGCCCGGAACCGGGTCGGTTTGCTCAATCACCTGCAAAATACGGCCGCGGGCATTGGTCTCAACTTTTTGATAACCCACCTGGCCATGCAAGTCGGCTTCGTATTGTTTCTCGACCCCTAATTTACCGATAAAGCGTGTGGCGCTGTACTGACGTTTTTTATCCGGGTCTTGATCCAGTCGGTTTTGCTCTTTTTGGTTAATACGGGCGACGTAGCCCAGTACGTGGGCAAACGATTCGCCCTGTGGATAATGCCGCACCAGTTGCGCTTCAACATCGACACCGGGCAGGTAGGTGCGGTTTACCATCACCTTAGCGATTTCTTCTTCGCTGAGTTTATGGCGCAAGACAACAGGCTCAAACGGACGGCGACGATATTTGCGGCGTTTTTCGAACTGCTCTTTATTGCGCTCCGAGATACCAATCAGCTTGTCTAGATAGCTGATGGTCTGCTCCATGTCGTTAACCCGTTCCGGAACCAGTGTCAGGCTGTAAGAGGGCACGTTCTCCGCCAGCAGAACTCCGTTACGGTCATAGATCAGACCGCGGTTAGGTGCAATCGGTTTTAGCTGAATACGGTTGTTTTCGGACAGGTCACGGTACTTTTCGTGCAGATCGATCTGCAGATGCACCATGCGCCAGCCAAGGATGCACAACATCAGGAAGATGATGATTGCCAGTACAATCGCGCGGGAACGAAACAGCAGTTTTTCGGCTGATTTGTCCCTGAACGAGTGCTCCCACATGGCTGTTCCCTGACTTATTTGTGGTAGGGGTGACCCTGGAGAATACTCCAGGCACGGTACAGTTGTTCGGCCATCAGCACCCGTACCAGAGGATGGGGGAGAGTCAGGTTTGATAACGACCAGCGCTGTTTGGCCAGGGCCAGAACATCCGCCGTCATACCATCCGGGCCACCAATCAGCAGTGCCACATCACCGCCCTGCATGCGCCAGTCGCTGAGGTTGGTTGCCAGTTGTTCGGTGCTCCAGGGTTTACCTTTTACATCCAGTGCAACCACATGATCCTGAGGACGAATGGCTTTTTTCAGCGCTTCCGCCTCCTGTTGCATGGCTTTTTCTTTACTGGTGTTTTTGGCGCGATGTCCCGGGTTGATTTCGACCAGCTCCAGAGCGCAGTCGTTAGGCAGGCGTTTGGCGTACTCCTGATACCCTTGTTCAACCCAGGCTGGCATTTTAGTGCCAACCGCCAGCAAGCGAAGCTTCATAGAAAATCAGTCTTCGCTGTCTTCTGGTTCACCCCAGAGGCGCTCCAGATCGTAGAAGTGGCGCGACTGATCGGTCATTACGTGAACCACAACATCACCCAGATCGATTAACACCCAGTCGGCGGCCGCACGGCCTTCAGTGCCATTCGGGCGCAGGCCAGCATGTTTGGCCTTTTCCTCTACGTTGCCAGCAACGGCTGTGACGTGGCGGTTAGAGGTACCGGTGGCGATGATCATCCAGTCGGTAACCGAAGTACGGCCACGGACATCCAGTTCAGTGATATTTTGCGCTTTCATGTCGTCCAGCGCGTCGACCACCAGAGATTTAATTTGCTCAGTTTGCATTAAGTTCTATCGATAGAGTTGATGTTGGTTTAAGTATTCCAGTACCGCGTCCGGCACCAGAAAGCGGATATTGTCGCCTTGCTTGATAGCCTGACGCAAGTAAGAAGCCGAGATATCCAGTTCAGGCAGCGCTTTCAGGCAAATTCTGCCATTTTCAGCGGCCAGAAGTTGCGTTATGTCGCTTTGGCGCTGCGACAATTGCTGCTGTTGCCAGTCACTGGCATTGGATTGCTGGGCGGAATCCACCTCAGGACGACTAACAACCAGCAAATTGGCCAGCTGCAGCAATTCCAGCGGTTGATGCCAGAATTCGAAACCCTGCCAGGCATCGTCACCAATCACCCAGGTGAATTGCACCTCAGGGTGTTGCTGCTTCAGCGCACCGACGGTAACGGCGCTGTAGCTTAAGTCGTCACGTTGCAGCTCGATTGCACAGGGTTCAACGCCGGTTAACGATTCACAACCCAGGCTAACCATCTGCAGGCGTTGCTTGCCGCTTGCCTGGGGCTGTGGCCGATGTGGCGGTATACGATTGGGGATCAGCAATACTTTGCTGAAACCAAGATCGCGCAGCTGCGCAGCAATGCGTAAATGACCTATGTGGATAGGGTCAAAAGTCCCGCCGAGCAATGCCCAGCGGTTTTGTGGTTGTGACATAGCTCTGTTATTGACGGATTTCGCCATTGCCCAGCACCACGTATTTCTGTGATGTCAGACCTTCCAGACCTACCGGGCCACGGGCGTGGATTTTATCGGTTGAAATACCAATCTCGGCACCCAGGCCGTATTCAAAGCCATCAGCAAAGCGGGTTGATGCGTTGATCATCACAGAGCTGGAGTCGACTTCGGTCAGGAAGCGACGCGCCAGTGTGTAGTTTTCACTGATGATGCTGTCGGTGTGATGGGAGCCGTAGTGATTGATGTGTTCAATCGCCTGGTCCATATCGTCGACCAGTTTGATCGACAGAATCGGCGCCAGATATTCGGTATGCCAGTCCTCCTCGGTTGCCGGTATGGCATCGGCAAGGATTTCACGGGTGGCATCACAACCACGTAGTTCAACACCAATCTCACCATAGGCTTCGGCCAGTTCCGGCAGTACTTCAGCAGCAATGGCTTTGTGTACCAGCAGCGTTTCCATGGTGTTACAGGTGCCGTAGCGATGCGTTTTGGCATTAATCGCAATGTTCACGGCTTTGGTCTTATCAGCGAACTGGTCGATATAAACGTGACAGATGCCGTCCAGATGCTTAATAACGGTGACCTTGGCATCGCGGCTGATGCGTTCGATCAGGCCTTTGCCACCACGAGGAACAATCACGTCAACGTACTCTGGCATGGTGATCAGTTCACCTACTGCTGCACGGTCTGTGGTTTCAACGACTTGAACCGTTTCAGCCGGTAAACCGGCTTCAGCCAGACCTTTGGCGATGCATTCGGACAGCGCCTGGTTGGCCTCAATGGCTTCTGATCCACCACGCAGAATGGCTGCGTTACCGGATTTCAGACACAGGCTGGCAGCTTCGATGGTTACGTTTGGACGGCTCTCGTAGATAATGCCGATAACACCCAGAGGCACGCGCATTTTACCGATCTGAATACCGGTAGGACGGTATTTCAGGTCGGTGATTTCACCTACTGGATCAGGCAGCGCAGCAACCTGCTGCAGGCCTTCGATCATGGTGTCGATGGTGGAGTCGGTCAGCTGCAGGCGATCCAGCAGGGCAGCATCCAAACCATTTTCTTCACCGCGCTTCATATCGCGCTGGTTTGCCACTTTCAGTTGTTCGCGTTGTTCGCTGATGGCATCAGCAATTGCCAGTAATGCGGCATTTTTTTCCTGGCTGGAAGCGCGGGCAATAGCACGTGAGGCTTTGCGGGCATTCGCACCCAGGGTTTTCATATATTCGATAACGTCCATCGATTACACCGGTCTGTACGGGGTTGACGAGAAAGGGCGCTAGTATATACCAACTACGCCTTGTACTACACTTAGGCGAGTTGCGGCGGATAACAACAGCAAAGCCGGTCGTAGCCTTCATTCATCCCAATGACTGGATTGTTTCTACATGGAAAAAGCACAGTTCCACAGTTTGGTGGTTATTCAGGTAAAAGTGATTTATTGCCTGTTAGCGGCCGCCGGACTGAGTGTGATTGCCGTTCTCGACTTATTGGAAGATAAGAAAATGTTCGCCGCCGTTGCGGCCGGGTTTTCTCTGATGCTGGTGTTATACGCCGGTTACCTGTTACTACGCCGCAAAAAACGCTCTTCGCCTTACCCGGAATGGATACTGGTGGGTTTGTTATCCATCTTTACGCTGTTTGGTATGAATCAGAGTTCTCAGGTGGTGCACTGGGTGTATTTTGTGCCGATTTATACCTACTTCCTGTTCCCGTTTCGGGTGGCCAGTTACATCACCCTGGTATACAGCGTTGCGCTGGTATTGCTGGTGCTGAACAACTACGACAGCTACATGCGTCTGCAGCTGCTGTTCACTTATGCCGCTTGTTACACCTTTTCTGTGATGTACGCTCTGGTCAACGAACGCAACAATCAGGGGCTGACGGAAATTGTGAATACCGACCCGTTAACCCAGGTGTATAACCAGCATCAATTGGGTCTGGATCTGAATAAAGAGATGACCCGGGCGGATCGTCAACGCAGCCAGCTGGTGCTGCTGGCTGTTGCGACACCGGCCGCCTGGCATCAGCTTAAAGTTGAAGATTATGAACAACGTCTCAGCTATCTGGGCAAGAAGTTACGCAAAAGCCTGCGCAATTACGATGCCTGTTACCGGTTAAACACCGATGACTTTGTGATTCTGATGCCACACAGCGAACTGGCCGAAGCCGAAGAGTTAAAACAACAGATCCATCAGGCCATGCAAAGCAGCCGCTATCGTGAGTTGCAACAGCTGGCGATGCATGCCGAGGGCTATCGTCCGGATGATGATAGTGACAGCCTCACTGATCGGGTAATGGAGGCGTTACATGCTGCGTGATATCTCACAGGAACAATTACAACCACGTCTGCAGATTGTGGTGTATACCCTGGCGGCGGTAGCCGTCAGCATTCTGATGTACGATCAGTATCGCCAGGGGCTTTATCCTCTGGTTCTGAGTAATGCGATTGCAATTCCGGCATTTTTATTCAGTGCCATTTTTATTTTTATTAACCGTAATCGTGAGATCTTCACCTGGGTGAATTACCCATTGATTCTGTTACTGGTGGCGCTGGCGCTTTATCAGTTGCCGCATTACCCGCAGCTGATGATTCATTATTTATACGCGGTGCCACTGTTCAGCTATTTCTGTCTGCCGATTATGCAGGCAACGGTGTTTAATTTTCTGGTGGCCATCGCTGTGATTGCTATTGTCTGGTCGGAATCGGGAACCGCTTATGGTTTACGCACCGGTACCAACTATTTGTTATTGCTGGGTTCCGCCTGGTGTTTTGCGTATCTGACGTTGCTGAAGTCAGAATCGCTGAAACGACTGGCACTGACCGATGCCGAGAGTGGTGCTTATAACAGCCGTCATTTCTCGCATACACTGGAGCGGGAAATCGCCCGCAGTGAAAGCACCCGCCAATCGGTGTCTTTAATTGGCTTAGTGATCGAAGATTACAAGCAGCTGATGGATATCCATGGCAACCGTGTGGTGCAGCAACTGCTGCCGGCATTTGTGCGTCGTGCGCAGGATCAGATCCGGGCAGCAGATGAAGTATTCCGTCTGGATGAAGATAAGTTTGTACTGGTTCTGCCACACTGTCCGGAAGACGGTGCCATCGTGTTGATGGAGCGGGTGAAGCGTAATCTGCAGCAGCAAACCTGGAAGCCGGTAGCGGAGATGACGTTAGAAACTGCCGCGGTGACCTGGTTGCCAGGAGAAGACAGCAAAGACGTGGAAAAACGTCTGGAAATGAAGCTGAAGAAACAAAAACGCGCCAGCCTGCAACTGGCGGCATTTTCCGACGGCTGATGCCGCCGTTTGGTAATAAAAAGAACTCAGATGCTGGTGCGGATAATACGTACCAGTGTCTGGGTCTTCACTTCCGGCAGATTCAGCTTGCCATAGAATTCAGCGGGATCATGAACCGCCACTTCCTTAAATCCATCCTGTTGGAAACCGGCTTTAATCGCTTCGTCGCTGCGGTAATGTAAAGGCCACTGACCGCGGGTAAAAAAGCCCACCAGTTTTTGTGCAAACTGAACGTATTTATACGATGGGTGGTGAACAAAATCCGGGTATAAATCGGTTACATAATAACCTTCCGGGAATTGCTTCAGTCCTTCCGCCATTTGCGCCCAGACGGTTTTGATGGTTTCCAGATCGAAATAATTCACCAGGCCTTCGGTGACAATGACGGTTTTTTTGTTGGGATCGAGTTGTGACAACAAGGCTTTAATTGACTGGTCACCGCTTTTTTCCAGGATATTGCAGGGCAGTACGCTGTGGTTTGGCTGGCTGCCAATTTCATCCAGCAGGGCTTTTTTACGGGCTGCCATACCAGGCAAATCACCTTCGATGTAGTTCAGCTTTGGGTATTTTTGTTTCAACCGGTAGCCGCGAGGTGATAACCCTGAAGCCAGCTCCAGTACCTGCTCGACTCCCTGTTCCTGAATCAGGGCTTCAACCTGATGATCAATCACGGAATGGCGTTGCAGCAGAAAAATATCGATATCAGCACCTGCAACCAGGCGCAAAAATGCATTAATCGGAGTTAATGCCGCATTGGCAATCCGACCCATGCCGGTGGCAAAGCCAGGTGCTGACAAACCATGTTTGTACCAGACGTAGCCGGTGTAATGAGCGGAAATACTGATGCGTGAAGTGTCGGTGCTGGCAGTGCTGCTGGAATTGATCGCGGACGTCATGGAAAACCCGGGAGAATTGTCATTGTTATTAGTGGATCTGAGCATAACCGGAAAGCAGGCTCAGGGCCATGCCTTCCGCTGCCGGGAGTTGTACCAGAATGGCATTGCTCCGGAGGATATAAAAACGCGTTACTGGTTCTGATTACGGTAATAATTCAGATCTTTCTGCGCACTGCCTAACTGGTATTCCAGATCGGCTACTTTTTGTTGCAGTTCTTTGGTTTGTTCCACTTCACGCTGGTGCTGTTCAAGCACCTGTTGCATATCTTGTTTGGCGGTTTCGACTTCATTTTTCCAGCGCCGGCTGAGCTGAAAACCCACTACGCCGCCACCAATTACCATGCCTGCAATAATCGCAAATACCAGAGCCATCGCTTTTGTCCGTTATTTATCTGAATAACAACCGAGTTTAACAAAGCTAGCGGCGCCTGACTCTGGTAAAATATCGCGCTTTCAGATTCAGACATAAGGTAACCCCTGTGACTATTAGCCAGCTGGTTGAAGAAAGTGGTGCGCAAATGCGCATTTTTGATCTTGGCCGCCGTATCACCAAGATCTCAAAAAAAGACTTTGCTGATTTTGAGCAGCTTGGCAAAGCGTATCCAACACCTTATCTGAAACATGCCTGGGTTGCGGTATTGAGCTGGAACCCGAAAAAGGCGGGACAGCACAATATCTGGTTCCTGAAATTACCTCTGGATGAACAGAATATCCTGCAGCCAGGCCCGCGTGACGCCTTTCTGCAGCATTGGTTGCGTGTTGTCGCTGATCCTGACAAAGAGCACGGAGAGGCGCCATGCAGCTTTAAGCCCGACCAGAATCGTATGGCCTATTTCCACGCAGTTTCGCTGATGACGCTGGGCCAGCCAACCACTCAGTACTATGCAACAGCGCGCGCTTACTTGAGTGGCGATCTGGGCTGGGAAAACTGGCAGCAATTGGGATTGCAAGGGCTGGCCGAAGTGGTTGCCCGTATTTCTGAAGACAATAACGAAAAACTGCTGGCTCAGGCGATTGGTCAAATGCCGGCGGTGCCACGTAATGTGCTGCTGGGATATCTGGAAAACAGCCAACCGGGTCACGAGCTGACGGTCGCTATTAACGATTGTCTGTCGACTGTGGTGGCTGCTGGTCCACAAGCGGCTGATCTGGCGGCGTTTGCCCGGGCGTTATCCAACAGCGTTAACGAGCAGCAGCGCCAGTTGTTATTACAGGCGATTCTGGCGCATCCGGTGAGCAAGTCGGTGGAAGTTCTGGCGGCCATTGGCAGCCGTTGCTGGCACGATCTGGAAGGTGAGCTGTTAAAAGCTTATCTGGAATGTCTGGCAGTTAATGAACAGGGTGATAATGCCTTTATGGCGCTGGTGGCGGACCTGATGACGCTGGCAGGAATGCGCGAGCGCATTCTGACAGTATTCCGCAGCCCTGAACGCAGTGAAGCCTTATCCAGTGCAATCGGCAAGTTGATGAATCTGGTGTCCGCTAGCACCGGCTCGGTGCAATAGGAGCTAACGATGGAGCTGTCGTCCAGCTGTCCGTGTTGTTCAGGTCAATCCTATGGTGAATGCTGTTACAACTTTCATCGTGGCCAGGCAGCACCCACTCCGGAGGCGTTAATGCGTTCACGCTACAGCGCCTTTGCGGTTGAAGATGCTGATTATCTGTCTGCCACCTGGCACAGTCAGACCCGTCCACAAAATCTGACGCTGGAGCCGGATACTCACTGGCTTAAGCTGGAAATTGTCGACAGTTCGGAAAAGGGTGATGAAGGTAAGGTCAGTTTTGTCGCGACCTTTCGTGAGAAGCAGGAATGGTTGCGTCTCAATGAAACATCCAGCTTCATCCGTGAAAGTGGCTGTTGGTACTACCTTGATGGCAACGCCAGCTTTGAGACGTTTAAACCCGGACGTAATGACGCCTGCCCATGTGGCAGCGGTCAGAAATTCAAGAAGTGTTGCGGCTGAACACAAGTTTCAGCCGTCGGTTCATCAGTCCTGCTGTGAGCGGCTCATGCCCTTCAGCAACATTCCCCAGGTCATGGCTAAGGCGCCAATCGTCGATGCCAGCAGCATCAGATTCACGAATAAGGTGTTGCGCGCGTAATACGTCGACAACGGCGCTTCAACATCGGTGCATTCGCCATTGTCGAAGTTGTAGAAGCCACCTTGTTGAGTACATTCCGTCACCGCTGACAGCTCCAGGCCATACAACACGACCAGTAACAGGCCTGGTAAGGCAAAAAGCAGCGATCCATAACGCAGCAACATGGCGATTTCTCCGAAATTTTAATAGTAAAAGTGCGATCTAACTTGACATAAAGGGGCTAATGTTTTCAGCTTAGCGGTTAGACTACGCCTGAAAAATGATAATAACTGATGCCGCCTATTATGTTACGAGCTATGAAACGAGCGTTTATTGTACCAGCCTTGCTGCTGGCCTTCCAAAGCCAGGCTGCTACTGAAGACCTGGACTCCCTGTTAACTTCGATCAAATCTGATATTCAGAATCAGCGTCTTTCCAGCCCATCTGGCAACAATGCGCTGGAGCGAATCACAGCATTTCGTGAGCAAGCCCCGTTTGATTTCCGTGTTGTACCGCTGACGTATCAGTGGGGTGAGGCTTATGTGGCGCTGGCGAATAAAGCCATTGCCAAAGGGCAAGTGGATAAGGCTCAGGGCTACCTCGATAAAGTCTGGTACGTTGCATCACTGACTCCGGGTCTGGAGGAAGCACAGGCCAAGATTGATGCAGCGGGTAAGGGCAAGAAAACAGCGGCTAAAGCGGCACCTAAACAGGTTGCTAAGGCTGAGCCTAAAGCCAAAGCAAAACCAAAAGGTCCAAGCAAGGCAGAGCTGGCGCGTCAGAAGAAAGTTGCTGAAGCTGCAGCAAAAGAAAAAGCCCGTCTCGAAGCGGAACGTAAGCGCAAACTGGAGCAGGCCAAGCGCGAAGCTCTGGAAGAGAAGAAACGTTTACAGGCTGAGCTGAAGCGTAAGCAGGAACAGGAACGTCAGCGTCGTTTGGCTGCTGCTAAAGCAGAAAAAGAAGCGGCTGCAAAACGTGCGGCAGCGGCAAAAGCCCAGAAAGCCGGTAAGAAGGTAGTGGCTAAAGCAGCTCCGGCCCCGGTTGTTAAGAAAGCGACCGCATCTGAGCTGAAAGGTGCTCGCACCTTGTGGCAATCGGCTAAAGAAAACACCGCACCATTGGCCAGCTACCCGGTTGCTTCGGAGATGATTGCTAATCGTGATCGTTCGATTGCTGAAAATCTGGAGCCGGTGTGTAAAGCCATTCTGGATAACGATGCATCGGTGGTATTACACACTGCCGATAAAGCGGATTATCGCTGGCTGACGGTACGTCTGACTTTGTGTCTGCGTCGTCTTGATCGTTCTTTCCGTCTGCGTCACAGCCATCAGCTGGCATCCGGTGACGAGCCTTTCGTAACCCTGCACCCATCGCGTGGTGTGTCGCTGGTGCGTCAGGTTGAGCGTTAAGCTGGCTTTGAAGAACTGATAAAAAAACCGGCGTCAGCCGGTTTTTTTTATGTCTGTGATTAATCACGATCTTCCGAACCGGCGTTGTCTGAAGTGAGTGCATGGTGCATCACATGATAAACCCAGTGCTGCTCCATGGTGCCGCCAAACAGATGTGCCCATGGGCCTGCTGCATACAGAGCGACGTCTTCACCGCCGTGGGTTTCGCTTTCTAACGGTACCAATGCCTGCTGCAGATAATCCGCTTGCTGAGCACGTTCAGGGTCTACCGATGTGCGATCTCCCTGCTGCCAGTCGACGGCGCCAGGCCCATTGCGATAGTTGATCGAGGTGTAATAACCACCATCGTCCAGTTGTTTCGCTGAGGTTTTAGGTCTTCCCTGATCATCATTACCTTTCACCACCCCCAGCATGGGATTGCCGCGGGTGGCATAACCCGCCAGTGTCAGCGTATGGCTGTGGTCAGCCGTAACAACCAGTAAGGTATCTTTAAGGTCGATGTTATTGAGCAACCATTGCACTGTCTGATGCAATTCCTGCGTTTCATTCAGAGCTTTATAGCCACTGCCGGCGTGATGGCCATGATCGATTCGTCCAGCCTCAATCATCAGGGCGTAACCTTTGCCGTTGTTGTGCTTCAGTCGTGTCAGCGCAGCTTTGGTCATATCCAGCAGTCCTGGAGTGCTAGTGTCGCGCTGGTCGATGTACGGCAGGTGTGAGCTGGAGAACAGCCCCAACCAGCGGCCTGAGGTGAGGTCGGCTTGCTGCAGTTGTTGCAGGTTCGTAAGGACTTGTTGCTGCGGATTCTGTTGTTGCCAGCTGGTGAGCAGGTTTTGCTGGTCCTGACGTTTGCCACCTTCCTGTTCTGGCAGGAAGTGACGTTTACCGCCACCAAATACCACTTCCAGTGCCTGATCACTGTTGTTCTGATCAATCAGCTGTTGGGCGATGTCACGGCAGTTATCGGCTTTGGCTGCGGCACTGAGTTTGTTATCGCTTTCCCAGTTGCGCTCGACGCTATGGGCGTACAAGGCTGCTGGGGTCGCGTGGGTAAGCCGTGCTGTGGTGACGATGCCGGTGGTTTTTCCCTGCTGCTCTGCCAGATCAAACAAGGTTGCCAATTTATGCTGTTGGCCGGAAGCGCAATCACTGCGTTGTGCCTGATCCGATACCGACAGAATACCTGCCTTGGTTTTGTGTCCGGTAACCAGCGCCGTCATGGTGCCGGCGGAATCCGGGGTCTGCTGATCAGTATTGTAGGTCTTAATCAGAGCGGAGTAGGGCAGGGTTTCAAAGCTCAAACTGAACTCTTCTCCCAGCAGTCCTTGCTGCTGTCCGCTGTAAATACGCGCGGCGGTGTGGGTAGTGATGCCCATACCGTCACCAACAACCAGAATAATGTTTTTGGCTTTGCTGGTATTGGCTTGTGGCGCAGCGTTGTTGGCTGCCTGTTGGCCGGAAGCAAACCATTGTGGCGAGCTGGTGGAATCTTTTACCGGTAAAGCCGGTTCACAGCCTGCCAGCAGTAAAGATGCGGAGGTTAAAGCAATGGCTAACGCAGTGGGTTTCAGCAGCATATTATTTCTCCTCTGCATTATGGGTTGGAGCCGATGCTTTTAGGGCCGGTTTTGTTTGAGCTGAGGCTGTCTGAGCTGAGGCTGTCTGAGCTGAGGTTGGCAAACCCAACGCCCTGCGAATCAGATGATAAATGCTGTGTTGTTCCAGCAAGCCGTGAAACAGCTGGGCACCAGGCCCCTGGGCATGTAATGCCACATCGTCGCTGCCGTGGGTCTCATAAGACTTTTCCCCAAGTGCCGCCTGATAAAAATCCGGGTCCATCGGATTGATCGCTTTGGGTGGGTCATTGTGCTGGGCGTTGTGTCGAGAGCCGTGCCAATAGATGCGTCCTGCCTGACGGTGTGTATGATCAGCCGAGCTGCTGCCACCGGCGCCATTGGCGTAGCCCAGCGTTGTATAGGGTTGATTGTCCGCTGCCAGTGTCAGCCCGTGATTATGAGTGAAGCCCAGGATCGGATTGCCACGTTCCGGGTAGCCCGCCATCGACAGGGTATGGCTGTGATCGGCGGTGACGACCAACAGCGTATCGTCACCGGCCTGTTGTTCGGCGGCAGCAATGGCGGCAGAGAACTCAACCGTTTCATCCAGCGCACGATAGGCGTTGCCCAGATGGTGACCGTGATCGATACGAGCGCCTTCGACAATCAGGATATAGCCGCGCAGTTTTTCAGTTTTTACTTTGTGTTTCAGATACGCGACCGCCACCTCAGTCATCTGCTGCAGGCGAGGCTGGCTGTCAGGCGCGTCCTGGTGGTAGGCCAGATGGCTGTTGGCAAACAGGCCCAGAACCGGTGATGAATGGCTGGTGTCCAGATTTTTATGGAGAGCTGCCAGCTGTTGTTGGGTTTCAATATATTGGCCGTCAGGAAACTGTGTCTGCCAGTCAGCAATCAGGTTACCGTCATCGCGTTTACCTTTTTTGTGCTGCTCCGGGGTGATGAAATTCCGCTTGCCACCACCCATTGCCAGATCTAACCCTGCCGGAAAAGCCTGATGAATCAGCTGCCAGGCAATATCTTTGCAACCATGTTGCTCGGCTTCCGAGGTGATGTCACTGTCGGCTTCCCAGCCGCGTTCGGGTGAATGAGCGTAGGTGGCTGCCGGGGTCGCGTGGGTCAGGCGCGCCGTAGTAACAATACCGGTGGCAAAGTTATGTTGCTGGGCCCACTGCAATAAGGTTTGTTGTTTATGGTTTTGCCATCCAGCACAGATCGCCCGGTCTTGTTCCGGACCCAGCGCAATAACTCCGGCCCGGGTTTTTACACCGGTGGTGATAGCACTCATGGTGCCAGCGGAATCCGGTGTTTGCTGGTTGGTGTTATAGGTTTTAATTAATGCGCTGTAGGGAAAAGACTCAAAACTCAGATTGTTTTCTTCACCACTGTTGCCCTGACGCTGGCCTTGAAAAATTCGTGCTGCGGTTAAAGTGGTAATACTCATGCCATCGCCAAGAAACAGCATCAGGTTGTTGGCTTTGGAAGGGAATTGAGATTGCTGCTGACGCTGTTGCAATCGTTGCTGTAACCACTGTTGCCCCTGATGAAAATCCGGTGTGCCCGATAACGGTTCAGAAGCATTACTCAATGGCGTCAAAACAGCCCCAAAAAGCAGCAGAGAAGAGATAAAATGGCGGCGCATATGCAAAGTCCTGTAAACATCACGGGGGGCAGTCTATATCCGACATCAGGTTGACTGCAAAACGTGATCAGCGTGTTACAATGCGTGCACTTTTCTATTTGATTTTTATTGTTTAATTTTTATGCGTTTGTTTAATCGTCTGTTCAGCATTTTTGCTGTCTCTCTTTCTTTTTCTGTCAGCGCTGCTGTTATCGTGCCATCGGCACCACAACTGGATGCCACGGCTTATGTTCTGATGGATGCCGACAGCGGCAAAATTCTGGTGGAAAAAAATGCTGATAAGCAAATTCCACCGGCCAGCCTGACCAAAATGATGACCAGTTATGTAGCTGTGCACGAGCTGGAACTGGGTAATGTTGAAGAACAAACGGAAGTACCGATCAGTGTCAAAGCCTGGCGTAAAAAAGGCTCCCGTATGTTTGTCCGCGAAGGGACTCAGGTGCCGCTGATTGATTTATTACGCGGCATTATTGTGCAGTCTGGCAATGATGCATCGGTTGCTGTGGCGGAATACTTCTCCGGTTCTGAAGATGCTTATGCGGAATGGATGAATCAATACGCTGAGCGTTTTGGCATGACCAATACTCAGTTTAAAAACGCTACTGGCTGGCCGGCGAAGGGTCATTATTCTTCGGCTGGTGATATGGCCCGTCTGGCATTACGCATCATTAAAGACCACCCGAAATATTATCCGTTGTATGCCGAAAAGTATTTTGAGTACAACAATATTCGTCAGCCAAACCGCAATAAACTGTTGTGGCGTGACCCGAGTGTTGATGGCTTAAAAACCGGACACACCGACGAAGCCGGCTTTTGTTTAGCGGCTTCGGCCGTGAAAGACGGTACTCGTTTTATTGCCGTGGTGATGGGTACTCGCAGTGAAGAAGCACGTGCGCGTGAGACGCAGAAATTACTGGCTTATGGCTTCCGCTATTTTGAAACTCATAAGTTATACGACGCCGGACAAGAGCTGCAGACCAAGCCGGTCTGGCTGGGTGAAAAAGATCAGATTAAGTTAGGTGTGGCCGAAGAGCTGTACCTGACTCTGCCTCGCGGCGCTAAGGGCGAGCTGCAGATTGATATCTTATCCGACGAGTTTATTGAAGCACCGATTAAGCAAGGTCAGGCGATTGGTACGGTAACCGTACGTATGGGTGATGAGATCCAGGCAGAATTGCCACTGGTAGCACTGGAAGAAGTCGAAGAAGCCGGTTTCTTTGGTCGTCTGATTGGCAAAATCAAACTGTTCTTTGCCAAGCTGTTTGCCTGATCCGGGCGCTTAGTGATTGTCCGAATGGCTGCCATTGTGCAGCCATTTTTTGTTTTGAATCCCCCTGAATGTCAGCCGTTGATCAGCCCGGCAGTACAGGAATGCTATCCTGCATTTTGTAGTTCACGGCTAATGTCCAATAGCGCTTGAAATTGTTTCAGGTTACAACCATATAGGTCTGAGTTCAGAATATGAGTGATGACCAAGAGAGGCGAACTGTGAGTCAGCCAGAAGCTCCAAAGATTGAATTCCCCTGTGCTAATTACCCAATCAAGGTGGTTGGTAAAGGCGAAGATGATTACGACCGGGTAATTTTTGACATTATTGCGGTACATGCACCGGATTGTGATTTTGCCAGACTGACGGCGCGCGACAGCAAAAATGGCCGTTTCCGCGCAGTGACGGTTTATATTACGGCCACTGGCATCGATCAGCTGCAGCAGATTCACACCGACCTCAGCGCTCACGATTACGTACATATGGTGATTTAATGACTTCAGTGCGGGTACGAAAACTCGGCCTTCAGGATTACGAAACCGTTTATCAGCGCATGACGGAGTTTACCGCCACGCGCGACGAGCAGACTGAAGATGAGTTGTGGTTCCTGCAGCACCCTAAGGTTTTCACTCAGGGACAGGCAGGAAAGGCTGAGCATGTATTAATGCCCGGCGATATTCCGGTAGTTCAGAGTGACCGTGGTGGTCAGGTGACGTATCACGGACCCGGACAACTGGTGGTGTACCTGATGGTGGACATCAAACGTAAAAGCTTTGGCCCCCGCCAGCTGGTGTCGGCGATTGAAGATGCCATTGTGGCAACGCTGAAGCAGTGGCAAATTGAATCGGCACCAAAAGCAGATGCACCCGGGGTATACACTGGCGAGCGTAAAATTGCCTCCCTCGGTTTACGTATTAAACAAGGTCGTTCTTTTCATGGCCTGGCATTGAATATCGATATGGATCTGGAGCCGTTCCTGCGAATTAACCCTTGTGGTTACGCCGGTATGCAAATGACTCAGGTGGTGAATGAAACCGATTTGCCGGTAACCTTCGATGATATTGCCGCGGAACTGCAGCAACAGCTGGTGGCGTTACTGGATTATCAGCAAGCCGAGTTTATCGACGAAACTGTCTGACCATTAGTAATGGATGAATCGGTGCAGAAAGGGACAAGACAGCACCAATAAAATAAGACATATAAAAAAGCCGGTGTCGCTGTCAGCAACACCGGCTTTTTTGTTCTGGCTGGGCAGTGGGGTGTTAAACCGACTTCAGCGGAATCAGGTTCTCTGCGGAGTTGTCGCCCGGGATGGCGGGCAATTCGATGCCGAGATTGTTTTTCTCGAATACCTGATCGGCACGATAGCTGGAGCGCACCATCGGCCCGGAAGCCACTTCCATAAAGCCTTTCTCCAAACCAACGTCACGGAAGTGATTAAACTGCTCCGGAGTCACGTAGCGATCAACCGGCAGGTGGTTTTTAGTAGGGCGCAGGTACTGACCCAGGGTCAGGATATCAACACCAATGGCACGCAGTTCGTCCATGGTCTGGTAAATTTCTTCGTCGGTTTCACCAATACCAACCATCAGACTGGTTTTTACCAGTACATCCGGGTTGTGGCGTTTGGCGAATGCCAGTACGTCCAGCGTTTGTTTGTAGCCGGCGCGCGGGTCTCTGACTACGTGGGTCAGACGTTCAACGGTTTCAACGTTCTGGGCGAACACATCCAGGCCGGAATCGACCACCAGGGCGACATGTTCTTCTACGCCGTTGAAGTCAGGTGTCAGCGCTTCGACTTTCACTTCTGGTGTCCGTGCCTTGATGGAACTGACACAGGCGGCGTAGTGCGCAGCACCGCCGTCGTCGAGATCATCGCGGTCAACCGAGGTTAATACGATGTAGCGCAGCCCCATCAGTTCTACTGATTCAGCGGTGTTGGCCGGTTCGTCTTTATCCAGCCAGCCTTTCGGGTTGCCGGTATCAACCGCACAGAAACGGCAGGCGCGGGTACAAACTGAGCCCATCACCATGATGGTGGCGGTACCATTCGACCAGCACTCGCCCATGTTCGGACAATGAGATTCTTCACAAACGGTACTCAGCTTATGGCTGCGGACATTGGCTTTCACCGCTTCAAAACGCTGACCACCGGGAATCTGAGCACGCAGCCATTTGGGCTTGCGTTGAATCGGCGCATTTTCTGCGTGTCCGGAAGTCGCTTTGATGCCGTCTTTGATGGCAGCAATACCATGTTCACTGCGGAACTTCTCACCACTGCGTGTGGCTTTGGTTTTGACTTCGGAAGGGTTTGATTGGGACTCGTGGCTCATGTGATTCCTCTGGCAGGGCGATCGGCCCGGAATTACGGACTGCAAAGCAAAAGTGTAACACAGGAGAGCGACTTAGAGAGTTAGCAATAGGGCGTAGGGGGAATTTCCCATGGGTAGTTTTACCCGGTGAAAGCGTGGCAATGTGGTCGTTGTGAACAATTGAAGCCCTGAGCTGAGCAGTCGCACGACCACTCAGCTTCAGGCAAACGATCAGCCGGAATCAGGGATTCATGACGCCCTGCCAGCTTTCACTGGTGACTTTGGCCGGATAGCCGCTGTCAGCCTTATCGGCACTCAGGTCGTAGCGAATATAACGCTGGCCGCTGAGGAAGATGTAAGCGCGGTCATTATTCCATTTTACTGCGGCCTGAATGTCGTTGGCGTATTCGCCCAGACCTGGCCAGGTGTCGTTATTAATGGCTTTGGGATAGCCGCTGTCGACCTGGTCATCGTCCAGATCAAACCGTAAGTAGCGACCATCATTCAGGAAGAAATACACCTTATCGCCATTGCCACGTAATGCCGCCGTAATTTTATCGGCGTAATCACCTAAGCCAGGCCAGCTGCTGTTATTAACGGCTTTTGGGTAACCGCTATCTGCTTTATCCAATACATTGTTATAGCGAACGTATTGACCATTGGCGAAGAAGTAATAACTGCTGCCGAGTTGTTTTTCGAAGGCTGCAATGACGCTACCACCCTGATCGTTAAATCCGGGCCAGCTGCTGTTGCTGGTGGTTTTCGGATAGCCGGCATCGGTTTTATCCAGCACTTTGGCGAAACGAATATAGCGGCTGTCGTCACGGAAAAAATACGCACGTGTGGCGTCCCAGCTGAGTGCTGCGGTGATATTGGCTTTATTAAGACGTAACGCAGCCGGTGTATTATTTTTTATCAGGCTGTAATCAGCCAGACCGCTTAACTCAGCCGTGTCAGACCAGCCTGAGGTATTGGCGGCAACCTGGGTGACAAATTGCTGATTACGATAAATATCAATATTGCCGTTGCTCTCGGGTAACCAGGTTATGTCGTAATTACTGTTGCTGGCTGGCATGACTTTACGAACGCCACTGTCGCCCAGCAGCGGGATACCATCCAGTAACCAGTCTTTTTCAATACTAATGCCCAGATACCGTAGTGCGGTTGGTACCAGGCTGGTTTGTGCGGCATAACCGTAAATATTATCGAAATCCTGATTTTCCAGACCATTAGCAACGTTGCTGTGTTCCTGATTCAGGGTTTTATTACTGGCGATAAAAATCGTTTTTTCTTCTTTGGTCTGATTGCCGTGGTTGCGGCCGCTGACGGGTTGGCGCCCGTGGTCTGTGGTTACCAGTACCAGCCAGTCGTGTGGGCTCTGATCAACGGCATTTAACAGCTGACCGACCTGATGATCTGCAGTTTTAACTGATGCCGAGTACTGGCTGCCAAATCCGTGGCTGTGGCCGGCACCGTCTGGATCATCAATGTGGAGAAAAATAAAGTCGTATCCACTCTGAATTAATTCCACACCTTTATTGGTTACAGCGTCATCGCTTAAGCCGCTCAGTGTCAGATCGTTTGTTACAACATCGTTCGGGAAGTAACGGGTATTGGGTTGCGACCAGTTCACCACGCTGGCGATTTTTGCATCGGGTAATTCGAGGCGCAGACGTTTAAAAATGCTCGGAAACTGAGGGTTGGCCAAGCCTGACCCATTGGATGTTACGCCATGTTTGTTAGCCCAAACTCCGGTCAGAATGGTCGACCAGCCGGGGCCACTGGAAGTCCCTTGTTCGCTGGCTGTTCCCGTTATGCCACCGGTGTAGGCTTTTTTAACAATCAGACGATCCATATTGGGCGTGGCAATTTGCTGCATCTGTTCCAGTTGCACGCCGTCCAGGCCGATTAACAGGACTTTTTTCTCTCCGTTTTTTTCAACCGGAACGACGACATCTTTACCGATATCATCGGCGGGTGGCTTTGAAGCCGCGAGGCTGGTGAGAGGAATGATCAGTGCTGCTAAGCACGCACCTATGTTCAGCGAGGTTTTCATTATTTTCTCCTTATGGTCTAGTCCAGAAAT
Organism: Bacterioplanoides sp.; assembly: GCF_965219715.1. Lineage (GTDB taxonomy): Bacteria > Pseudomonadota > Gammaproteobacteria > Pseudomonadales > Oceanobacteraceae > Bacterioplanoides. The sequence continues at coordinate 2,297,225 of NZ_OZ244785.1, read as the reverse complement.
CAATCTAAAAGAGAATCAATGAAAAAGGTATGACAGTGTGGTTCAACGTGCCAGATTGGCCCGATTCGCAGGATGGTATTAACGGATAAAAAAAGGGCGCCGCCCTGGCGCCCAAAAGGAAGAAACTTATTTCCAGAATTCGAGGCTGGTAAAGTTCTGGTACTCAGTGACCGCTCTGTCGTACTGAATTTTCATTGCATCGTAAGCCTGTTGGGTAATTTCAATCTTGCTGTTAGCAGTATCGGAACTGGCCTCAACCACTTCAATCAGATTGGCTGCACTGTTTACTAACTCGCTGTTCGTTGTGGCAATTTTCTGATTGTTGTCGCTGGTTAATTCACTCAGCGTTTCCTTTTCGTAACCTTCCGGTTCGGTATTACAGTCGCTCAGGCTACGGTTGTAGCCCTTAAAGCGAACAACCGGTTCGTTATTACGAATGCTGTAGATCATACATTCGTCCGGGCTCAGGCCATTAAGGTTGTTGGCATTATTAAAGTTATAAGCCAGCCAATCGGAACGACTTGCCGCACTGTAATTGTCTTTAACAAAGTTGTTTGCATCCTGAGTACTGACCTGGCGGCGCTCAACGTGTTGTGACAGATAAACCTGTTTGCCGGAACGCAGTGTGTGCCCGGTTACTGACTCTTTAATCGCCCAGTAATATGGCGTTGCCTTGTTATTTAATGACAACTGATCGCCGTAAAGGTAGGCAAAAGAATTAATAATTGCAGCAGAGTTTTCGCGAATGGGAGCTGGTGTCCACTGGAAAGAGCGGTAACCAATTTTGTCGCCTGCCGGTTTTCCGTAATCAGCGTAGTTTTCGATCAGGTATGAACCGGAGTTGTTGCGATCAACACGGGTAACGTCGCCAATCAGCTCATTGTTCTGACGTAATAAAAACGTGCTTTGAATAGCCAGGCTGCCATCGCTGTCTTTTTCCAGTTTCTCAATATAGTACTGGCTGCCTTCAGACTGGGCTTCACCGTACGCGCGGAAGAAGCTTAATACTTCATAGCGTGAAGAGCGACCAGGGCCCAGTGACATTGCTTTAAAAGACTGTTGCGGTAATGCGTCACAATTGCTGGCTTCATCATCGGCCAGATAAATAATTTTGGCTGAATCTTTTTCGACGATACAGGCTTTGCTTGCCTGCTCTGGATTCAGAGAATTATAAAGAGCAGTCATTTGCTGCTTTTGTTCATCGCTCACCGTCAGGCTTGCCAGCACGGTTTCAAGTGACGGCAAAGTAACTGGCGTATTGCTGGCTGCGGAATTCTTTAATGCATAATCCAGTACCACAAAATCAATTTTGTTTTGTTCCACTTTTTGCTGAGTGTACTTAATACTGGCTTTGCTTTTGTAATAACCCTGCAAGCTGCTGATGTCGTTCGCTGAAGCCTGCGCAGAAACGAGTAAACCTGCGGTAACCACCGCGGCGGATAATAATGATTGATTCATGGCAGTCACCTTAGTCAAACGTTTTAATGGCTGGAATAGAGCTGGAGTCCAGTGACTGGAACGTTACTTGTTGCAGATCGGACACCGGGAATTTATCCAGTGCTAAAGCATTCTTCTGCGGAATGGCATTGGTGCTGCTATTGCCAGAGGTTTGCGGTTTGCTGTCCGGCTTTGATGATGAGGATGAACCTGAACCGCCACAGGCAGCCAGGGACAGGGTGAGTACAACTAAAAAGATTCTCATTAAACACTCCTGATAACAAAAAACGAAAACTATCAGGGCGAAAGGCGACAATCATTGCCATACTGGCTCAATTGCTGACCGACTGGTCTATATTTATCCGGCTGGCATGATAGGTTGGCAGAAATGTGCGCTGGTGCTCAGTTACCGGTAATCAGTCGCTGGCGCTTTTTTGTTGGCGAAACTGCTTTGGCGTGCAACCTGTCCATCCCTTGAAGGCACGATGAAATGACGTACTGTCTTTGTATTGCAGCAGTTCGGCAATCTGCTCGATAGACAATTTATTCTGATAAATCAGACGCTTGGCTGTGGTTAATTTCACGCGTTTATCAATTTCACTGAAGCTGCTGTTCTCTTCCTGAATCTTACGTTTCAGCGTTGAAGCACTCATTTTCAGTTTGGCGGCAATATCCGGCAGTTTCAGAACCAATGATTGCTGCTGAGCTTGTTGCAGCATCTCTTCGACCTGTGAAGAAATACTGACATGTACCGTTTTCTGAATCAGCTCGTTGATGTTATCAAGCAGCATGTTTTTTACGCTGGGGTCTGGCGAATGAACTTTCAGTTCCAGAACATGTTTATCAACCAGCATTTCGTTACGGCTGGCATTAAAACTCACCGGACATTGAAACAGCTGCTGATACAAGGCTTCGTCAGCGTTAGGTGCATGAGTGAAGTAGACGTGTTTGACCCGCACTTTATCTGTGTTTTCAGGCGACACCAGCTGTTGTCCAACCCGCAGTACCGATAAGAAATCCAGCTCAACCAGTGCTGCGGTTAACCAACGGTTTGAGGCACGGGTATGGTTGCTGTATTGGTAGGTATCTTCACCACATAGCTTCAGTGTGCCGATCATTCCGGTGTGCATCAGCTTTTCATGAAAACGACTGCCATCAAAAGCTTCCAGCAGGTTTTCACAATTCATCCAGTAGTGCGCCATGATGCCGTAGTCCGGCAACACAATCGGGTCGGCACACAATAATCCCAATGCTTCCTGCTGGGTCAGCTCGCGGGCTTTTTGCCAGATGTATTCAATCTGAGAGACCGGCAAACGCATCACGTTGCCTTTCATAAACTCCAGCGGAATGTCGAGGCTTTTCAGAAACTCGGAGCGGCGGAAGCCACTGCGCTTGAGATGCTGCAGTACAACGTGGACATAGCGGACGGTGGCGGTTTGTTGTTCGTTCATGTGCTGGGACTTGCGTACTGCTTTTCGTTAGATAATGCTCGTTTCACGATTATTTATCAAACAAACTGGCTTGTTAAGTCGTAATTTGGCACTAAGTGTCATTTGATGGCGCTTTAAGGAAATTTGTACTTATGTTCCGAAACAGGCCAGTATTTTGGTCTAGGCCAAATTGTTATTCTTTGGACTTGATTGCTAGTTACCTCAGAAAAAAGGAGTGTTTGAATCCATTTTTTAAACAGTGCTTCCGGATAAATAACAATGAAAAGCAAGCTTTCTCGCCTGAACAGTCGGCTACTGGCTGCTGCTGTACTCGCTGGCTCATGTGGTTCTGCTGTTGCAGGCTGGAGTCAGGATGCTCTTAATCTGCAATACCAACTGCAGAAGCATACGCCAATCACCCAAAGCAACATTATTGGTACTCATAATTCCTACAGCTCAAACGCCTATGATATGGAGCTGTATGAGAATCAGAACCTGAGTATTACTCAACAACTGGAGCAAGGGTCTCGTTTTCTCGAACTGGATTTATGGCGCAATACCAAGGTTGAGTACGTTTCTGTCATTCTCTGCCACAACGGCGGTCGCTGTGATATTGAATCCAGTTTAATTACCGGTCTGCTGCCTGACGATTATATTTATCTCGACTCTGCGCTGGTGGAGATTGCCGATTGGGCCAAGAAGAATCGTGATCAGATTATCGTCATCAAACTCGAAGATCAGATGGCTGATGACGAATACCATTATTTCGAAGAAGCAATACAGCGTACGATTGGTGATATCGTTTATCGGCCGCAGCGCACTTCCGCTGACGAGGGCTGTAAATCTTTTCCTGCCGATCTGACTCCGGCCGAGATGCTCGACCAGGGCAAGCAAATTATTTTCAAAGGGTATTCCGGTGCTTCCTGCAATCCGATCGGCCGCTCCTGGGTGTTCCAGAGCACCAACCCGGAACGCGATAGCGAGGCTTATAAAAACTACGGCCATGAATATCGTGCCTGCAGTGTTCACGGTGGTGGCCGTTATGCGTTGTTTTACGATGATGCCGCAGAAGGCGATCCGGCAGCTGACGGCGTTATGCCGGATAGCGCGGTACGACCATTGATGAAGTGTGGTGGTACTGTCTTCGGTTTTGACTGGTTAAAAACAGATGACAACCGTATTGCCGAAGCGGTCTGGAGCTGGGCTCCGGATCAACCGGATAACAAAGCCGGTAACGGTTCAGCTGCTGCGGTAGATTGTGCAGTCAGTTACAACGGTCGTTTTTATGACGATAGCTGTGGATTAAATTTCGCTTACAGCTGCAGCGATGGTAATCGTTGGAAAATAACCTCGGCAGAAGGTGCATGGCAAAATGGCCAGGCAGTTTGTCGGGCAGAGTTTGGTAATGCGTTTGACTTTGATGTGCCACGGACATCTAAGCAAAACCAGGCACTGGAAAGTGCAAAAATTGCAGCGCAGAAAACCGCGGCCTGGCTGAATTACAGTGAGCAAAGTAATGGTGCTTGGTTAAGCGGAGCAGATCTGCAACACGCGGCTAACCTGAATGAAAACACGGGTTTAAAAGTACAAAGCTGGAATGACTACAAATGGGTTTATTCCGATGCTGGTACTGGCGGCGATAATAATCTTTCGGTATGGCGCGCCCAGAATCTTACCGATGGCTGGTATAGCCTCGGCGATGTTGCCGGTCTTGCGACCAGCGGTCCACGTGCTTATACCTACTCCCGTAAACCGGGTAGCTCACTGGTCGCTTTTGATGATGGCAGTGGGAAATTAGCCAAGCCTGTTAGTTACGATTGGCGCTGGAATGACTGGAAAACCGGTGGTGATACCGACGTGACTTTCTGGCAACCGGTAGCGCCGGTAGGCTACACCTGTTTAGGTTCTATTGCGGTTGCGTCGCAAAGTCGCACTCAGCCTGATACTAATCTGATGCGTTGTGTTCGTGATGATCAACTGATTGAGTCCAGCTCTTTGTGGGAATGGAGCGATGCCGGTTCCGGTGGCGCTTATGACGCAACGGCGTATCTGAATTCTTATTTTAATGGTGCTTCTGTGCCTGCCGGGGCGACAGCCAATACCGGTTTAAGCCCGAATACTTTTATTGTTAATCCAAAAAACTTTGATCGTTTCCGTGTTCTGGATTCACGCGTTGTTAATTGGCTTAACGGCCCTCTGAGTCTGCCTTCACAACGTGCGTCACACTTGTGTAATCAGAACAGCGACTGCGTTAGTAAAAATGAATATCGCGAGTTACGCGTTAATGGTAAATGCCTGGACTTTGAAGGTTCGGTTCCTGCCAACGGTAAAAAAGCAGTGATCTGGGATTGCAGTGGTGTTGCCTGGCAGAAATGGAAATACGATAGCCTGACAGGTTTATTACACAATAAAGCTGATCCTTCTTATTGTCTTGATCACGCTGGTTGGTCGAATAATGGCGCTCGTCCGCATATGTGGCAATGCGCTTCCTGGAGCAATAATCAGAAATGGAATTTCACCGGAAAACTGATTGCACCAAAACCAAATTCCAATCTGACTCTCGATGCTTTTGGCACTGAAAATGGCGCTGCTGTTGGTTTGTGGCAACGTCATGGCGGCGCGAATCAGCAATGGAGCTGGAATTAGTTTGATGCCCTTAAGTGAACGATAAAAAAATAATTATTTAATAAAAATAACAAATGCTTTTGTTCTCAGTAAATTAAACGAGGATCGATCATGAAAAAAAGAATAATAGCGACGGCCGTTGCTGGAGTGCTCGCTGCATTTCAGCCTGCCTTTGCACATAATGACGAGGCTTATAGCCACGACTATAAAGCGGTAGGAAATCAGCCGCAGTGGATGGCACGGGTTCCGGGGGAAAAGCGCGTCAGTGAGCTATCACTTCCAGGCACCCACGATACAATGTCAATTAAAGCCGGTGATATCTGGCAAAACCAAACGATGACACTGATGCAGCAGCTGAACTCAGGTCTTCGTGTATTTGACATGCGCGTGCGTCATGTAAACAACCGCTACCGCATGCACCACGGAATTATCGATCAGGATACCTATTTCGACGATGTGCTGCGTGATATCAATGAGTTTTTAACCGCTAACCCTTCTGAAACGGTTTTATTCCGTCTGAAGCGCACCGATGGTTCCGGTAATAGCCGCAGCTACAACGACACTCTGGATGAGTACCTGTTAAATCTCGGCGAGCGTCATTACACCGGTCACAGCGACAACCCAACGCTGGATGAAATTCGTGGCAAGTTTGTGATTATGCAGGAGTTCGGTGGTGCCGATTATGGTATTCCGTACAGTAACCTGGATATTCAGGACGACTATTCACTGACGACTAACTGGGATTTATACGATAAGTGGACCTCGGTTAAAAATCACATTAATAAAGCGACTAATGGAAATCGCGACACCATTTATATGAACTATTTAAGTGGTGCTAATGGCTCTTTCCCTTACTTTGTAGTGAGTGGTCATTCAAGTCCTGGTACTTCTGCACCGCGTCTGGCAACCGGCTTAACCACTCCGGGCTGGAAAAACTCGTATCCGGATTTTCCTCGCACAACCTGTTTTATTGGTATTTGTACCATTTCTTTTGAAGGTACCAACACTTTGACCGCCGATTATATTGAAAAAGGTGGTTTTACCGGGATGGTTATGACCGACTTCCCGGGCGAGCGTCTGATTAACAATATTATTAACCTGAATGACCTCTCCGATTACCATTTCGAAGAGTTCAGTTGGGGTCAGGCGACCGATGAAAGCGTTAACTTATGCGCCAGCGGTAAATGCCTGGTTGAAGGTGATAAGTTCGCAATCGATGAACCTGCACCGAAGAGCTCTTTATCGGTTGTGAGCTATAACGTCTTGCGACCTTCAGCTGAGCGTATTCAGAACCAGGTTAATTACCTGAAGCAAAAATTCGGTGAGCAAGGTCCGGACGTTATTCTGTTAAGCGAAACGGTGCGTGGTGATGGCTGTGGCAGCGGCCGCAATACTGCCCGTGAATATGCGAAGGCGTTTAATGGCTACTATGTAAACGCCAATGAAGACGGTGCCAGCTCAAGCTGTCAGACCGGTAATGCCATTGTTTCCCGTTACCCGATGGGCAATGTTTCAAAAGTACGGTTTAAGGCTCAGCACTCCAGTTTCCCAGGTACCGCTGAAACGGATACCGGCCGTTCTTTTGTTGTGGCTGATTTAAAAGTGGGCGACGATATTGTTCACGTTTACTCAACTCATTCTGCTTCTCCGTTTGGTATTCCCGGTGATAAAGCCCGTAAAGGCCAGCACGCTGAAATGGTTTACCATGCGAAAGGGAAGCCATTTACCCGGATTCTGGGTGGTGATTTAAATGCTGTGGGTCATATTTTTGCGGATCCGTTAGGTCTGCATGATATTTCGCTCAATCCGATTTTTGATGATAACTACACCGATGCGCATGATGGTCTGGCGACTCATAAGCGTATTACTTCAGAAGCTGGTCTGGTTGCCAATGACTGGACTTTGTTACTCGACTTTATTTTCGTTAAAGGCGGTAAAGTTTTAAGTGCCGATCTGTGTGGCTCTGAGTGTCGTGACAGCAGCGTATTATCCGATCATGTGCCTATCTGGGCGGATATTCAGTTTGAAGAAAGCAATCTGGCTTCCCTGAGCGGAGGTATCGATATTCCGGAAGATTATCGTCTGCAGGTTGAACATGCTTTAGGTTTCGACCGGGTATGGACTGATGCCGGTTCCGGTGCTGATGATGATGTTTCCATCTGGCGTCCAAACGGTGCTGATGGGTTCTATCGCCTGGGTGATTACGCTGTGGGTAGCCATAGCAAGCCAAGTAATCCATCTGCGCTGGTGGCAAAAGATGATGGCAGTGGTGCTTTGGCTAAACCTGCCGGTTATTCCCGCGTATGGAGCGATGCCGGCTCGGGTGCTGACCAGGATGTTTCGCTATGGAAACCAACCGCTCCAGCAGGCTATCAGTGCCTAGGTTTATTGGCGACCAGTGGTGCCAAGCCAAGTACCAATGATATGCGTTGCGTATGGCGTGGATTCCTGACGCAAGGCGGTAGTTTTGAAGTTTGGGATGATTCCGGCTCCGGTGCTGATGCTGATGTCGGTATTTATCAGGCATATTCCTACAGCAATGATAATGCTGTCGCAGCGGGTACTTTTAATGCGACGGGAAGCCATAGCAATGCCGGAGACTTCAAGCAATACCAGACGCTGAGTATGAATAAAATCCAGTTTACTGATTTCCGTGAATTGAAAGTGATGGGTAAATGTATGGACGTACCTGCTGGAAAATTAGCCAGCAGCGAAGTTCATGCAAATGCTTATGTTTGGGATTGCTGGAATCCGGCGGCATGGCAGAAATGGGGCTATGAAGAAGCGACGGGTTTTATTCGCAGCAAACATAACCGCAACATGTGCTTAGACAGTACTCACGGTAACTCTGCTGGTACGAATGTGGTGATGCATCCATGTGTCGACCATATTAATCTGAAGTGGGATTTTGTTGGCGATACCATTCGCCCGCGTAAAAATCACAACCTGGCACTGGACCTGTCACACTCAGATACCAGTAACGGCGCTAACTTGTTGTTATGGTACCCAACCGGTAACCCAAATCAGGATTTCACCTGGGGTAGTCGTTAAGACCATACGCAGGAAAACTGCTGTAAATACAAAGGGTGCCAAAAGGCACCCTTTTTTTGGTTACAGCAACAATGAAACAAGGATGAATAAACCGGGCGAATAATGGTTTATGCACAGGATGAGTTTGCAGGGCCGATACATCAGTCGGTTTAATAATGTTATTGAGCAATAAAAGAGTCATGTTATGTATCGCATAAGAGTAGAGAGAACAGTTTCACAGCCTGTTAGTGTGGTGTTTGAGGCGTTGTCTGATCATCAGAACTATGCAAAATTCCCAATGATTAACGAGTCGGTCTTATTGCAACCGGGAGAGCCGCAGGCAAATGGTAACGGTGCACTGCGTCTGATTCGCAGCGGAAACTTTGTTGTAAAAGAACGGATTTACGACGTATTGACGGATAGCCAGATCTGTTACCAGATTGAATACTCAAAGCCTATTCCTATGGGGCATCAGCTTGGCAAGATAAGCATGGAAGCGATTGATGCCACGCACACACGGGTTGTATGGATCTCTGAGGGGCACGTTTCCTGGCCAGTGATCGGCTGGTTGATGGATAAACAAATTGAAAAGAATGGTGTACGTGTATTTCATCGTATGTTGAAGCATATCGAGGAAAACGGAGGGCTTTAGTTTGACGTCAAAACTTGCAACGCAATGCTCATGTGGTGAATGTCAGATTCAGGTTCATGAGCCTTTGTTAGCGCGTTTCTATTGTCACTGCTCAATCTGTCAGGCGGTATATAAGGAAAAGTACTCTGATGTGACTGTTCAGTTGGCGGGGAAAGTTTCAATGGTTAAACGTTCCGAGATTACCTTTCGTCGTTACAAACGCTGGTTGTCGTTGAATCGTGGTGTTTGTAGTAACTGCGGTGATCCGGTAATAGCAACGTTATTCAGTATCTTTGCTTTTATCCCGTCTCGGAATTATATCGAGGGCGGTCGGCTTCCCGAATCACAAGCGAGAATATTCTGCCAGGACCCAGAAATCAAAAATACAAACCTGAGCGTTGCATCGGGATACTGGAAAAGCCAGTTATTAGTCTCACTTTTAATCATTAAGCGATTACTCCGCTTCGGCCGTTAATATTAGGCATTGTGAGATTCGGCCAGGTTTTGGTGTTTTAAGACCGGATAATATGTGCCAAATAATCGCTTTGGTCTTAAGCGAAAGGTATTGGGCTGTACTGGTATTAACGTGTATTTTTTTATCGGTATATTCGGCGGGTTTTAATTGGTTTAAGCGTTTTCCAGTTGAAAATAATCCGGGTTTTAAAAGTGGCGAAATAAAAATGCCATGAATAAAACCTAGAATTAAAAAATAACAAACAAAACACAAGGCTGAAATATGATTAAAAAAATAACCCAGGCTGTTACGACAGTCGCTCTCACCGCTGTTGTTAGTGCTCAGGCACTGGCAATTGATATTCTGGCTCACCGGGGTGCTTCTGGCGAATATCCTCAAAGTACCTGGTTGGCATTCCACATGGCACTGGAGCAAGGTGCTGATGTGTTGGAAATGGATGTTCATATCTCAAAAGATAAACGCATTATCGTTAACCATGATGAGGATCTGGTGCGCAATGTTGGTATCGAAGATGAGATCAAAGACCTGACGCTGGAACAGATTAAGCAGTTAGACGCAGGTCATGAATTTACGCTGGATGACGGTGCAACCTACCCATTCCGTGGTCAGGGTATCACGCTGTTGAGCTTACGTGAGTTATTCGACTACTTCCCTGGTCTGCGTTACAACATCGAAATGAAAGCCAATGACAAAGAACTGGCCGAAGAACTGTGGAATGTGATTTCAGAGTATGGTTACCAGGATCGTGTGGTTGTTGCTACTCAGAAATCCAAAGCGATGAAACACTTCCGTAAAGTAAGTGATGGTGAAGTAAAAACCAGCGCTACTATTGCCGAGCTGATTGGTGCAAGCCTGGCCTGGAGTTCTGGCTGGGGCTGGGCGTACAAGCCGAAGTTTGATGTTGCTCAGCTACCTTATGCGATCACGACCAAGCCTTACGTACGTTTTTTCCAGAAGAAAGGTGTAACGGTTGACCTGTGGACAGTAAACAAAGAAAGCCACATTGAACGCTCTATTGAAATGGGTGTTGATGGCATTATTGGTGACTATCCAGCACGTATCTATCAGGCACTTGAAGCAGCGGGCGACCGTTAATCTTCACCTGATATCAACTGCAGTAAGAAAGAAAAGCGACTGGCCTTCGGGTCAGGCGCTTTTTTTGTCTTCTTAATAAGCGAAGTCTGTTAAACCAGACTCTTTCGTTCTGCTTTGCTTAAGCCGGTGTTTGGCCAGGACTCTATTAATACGACTTATCAGAGTCAGGATTGTCCGTACCAAGGCTTGGTGATTAAGCATTGCAGCATCGACATAAGTATTCCTTGGTTTGCTGCCAAATTAATGGGGTATGTAAGCGGATGACTCTGGTGGTTAACGATGTAAAAAGGTTAATAGCAGCCAGCGATTTACTGCGAGCCTGGTCGGTTATAAGAGGAATTAATTGGGCTGTGTTTGGAGGAGGGGGAGAAGATGGAAATAGAGAATCAAATGATAAAAATAATATGCGGCTAAGCGCCGCATATTATCAGAACTTAAGAATTACTTAAGACGACCAACAAATTCGATCTGACCTGGAATCTTGTTAGTGATTAAGGTCCAGGTTTCCGTATTGGTTGCATTATAAACAGAGCTTGTCAGCTGGCTATCTATCTGAGCCATCCAGGTAATTTTACCAGCTTCATGGTGCTTGAAAGAGCCTGTCAGAATACGGCCCATGGTAGCACCTGCAACGGATGGAATACCTTTAGGTAACTGAGCATTTGGTGTCGCTTGAAGACCAGCAACTTTTGTTGCAACAGCGTTATCGTCTGTCAGATCCAGGCTGTGGAATTCCCATACAGGAGCGCTGCGTGCAGCTTTACCGGTTGCTTCATCGGTTACCATACCCTGGCCTAAGTCGCTCATGATCAGGTTATAGCCAATGTTGCCACCGTTGCCACTTACTGCACCCATTGCCATACGGCCGTTATTGGTTAAGTTCTGCATGTTCATTAAATATGAATCATCAAACTCATCAGTGCCCGTCAGAACACGAATCATACATGGAGTGTAAGCTCCTGGGACGCCCAGCTTGTGTCGGATAGCAGCGGTTGTATAAGAGGCAAAGTACATGTTGCCATTAGCATCTTTCGCTGCGCCAGATACTGCGCCACAGTTGTTTACGGAGTCTGTGGCCAGGCTGTTGTCTTTACTATCGACGATAACCAGCTTTGTCAGACCAGGGTCTGACTTGTCAGCCGGGTAAAAACCAACGGTACCAACAAAACGGTCGCCATCAGTTGTCGGGAAAACAGCCCAGCGCGTGCCATCATCACCTTCTTTTAATGCTTCCAAAGAAATGGTATCAACCTTATCGGTGCTAGGATCGATATCGATCAGAGTCATGGTCGTAGGGTTAAAGGCAATTACCTGCAGGCCTGCTGCATCCAAAGCGTAAGCTTTAGTTGCTGACATAAACTGAGTGGCTCGTAGCAGGTCACGGCCGATGGTGCCTGTAATACCAGATAAATCGAGCTCTTTATCCAGGGCAGGAGCTCCTTCATTATTAACTGTATAGCGCTTCAGGACACCTGAAGTTTTCATGCCAACATAGAAAGCGTTATCAGGGTTATCGCCGGAAGGCAGTGCAATGCCGGTGTACTCGTTAATAGCCAGCGCTTTTTTAGGATCGAATACTGTATTTTCATCAAGAGTGTCTGTGATGAAGTGCAGTGAGATACCTGCTTCTGTCGTCCATGCAGTACTTTTTACCAAGTATAGAGGTTTGGCCAATGGGTCGACTGGGTCCTTAGAATCTACCGGGTCTTTAGGATCGGTAGCCGGTGTTTCTGCAGGCTTGTCGGTAACCTTGTTATTGTTGTCATCGTCTGAGCCGCAGCCAACCAGTGAAAGGCCTGCTGCCATACAAAAAATAAGATTATTTAGTTTCATTGATCCATTCCAAAAATAAAAACTCCCCTCAACGAATTGATGCCCACGGCATTCGGATAGGGGAACGTATGAGTAAACTAACGTCCTGCAAGGCGAATTGAGATTGAATCTCAATCAAAAAAACGGCGCAAATGATAACCATTCCCAAAAAGTACAGCAAGTAAAGTCCACCGCTTTTACGTTTTTTACACTCGTGATCGGGATATCAGGAAGCGCTGTTTTTTACTTGCAGATGGCCTTTATCAGAACGTAAGATTACTCATTCTCATTATCAGCTAAGTCTGCTGCTGCCTCGTTAATATGAGGCTTTTTGACTTAAGTTGTTGATATCACTTGTTTATTTAATCGGCCTTACCGCTCTGGATAATGACGTTATGCTCCTGCGCCGCGCACCTCAGAAAACATGTCACTTCGCTAAATTGTTTGGTTTCCCCGGAAAACTGACTGCTACGGCAGCTTTAGTTTCTTTTCAGTCATTCGTGTGGGCCGCAACTGAGTCGGTCAATAATAAAGAGACCGCAGAGCTGGACGATGTTGTGTTAGTCGCAGAGGAAGCTGAGGAAGTTGTTCTCGAACAGTCGGCTGCAGCAGTTGATGTGATCAATCTTGTTACTGATCAGAAGCTGACAGCAGATTTGAGTGAAGTGCTTTCAAGAGAGCCGGGAATCAGTATTCGTCGAATGGGTGGGTTGGGGTCACGAGAACGTTTCTCTTTGAATGGTTTGCGGGATGAGCAAATTCGCTTTTTTATTGACGGTATTCCATTGGAAATGTCGGGTTACACATTTGGTGTTGGCACCATCCCGGTCAACCTGATTAGACGCGCTGATATCTATCACGGTGTCGTGCCTATCAAATTTGGCGCGGATGCGTTAGGTGGGGCGGTTAATCTGATTACGGAGAAAGGCCGTGATGGAACCGGTGGCTCAATCTCTCATTTGATGGGTGATTTTGGCACTAGCCGATCAACTGTCAATCTGAAGTATGTTGATGGTGATAGTGGTTTCTTTAGCCGTTTAAACGGCTTTTATGATTACAGTGATAACAATTACACAGTTGATGTAACAATCCCGAATCGTTTAGGGCAAATCGTGCCGTATAAAGCAAAGCGTTTTCACAATGCTTTTGAAGGTCAAGGTGCTAATGTCGATTTGGGGTACACAGGAAAAAAATGGGCAGACTTAATCCAATTAAGTCTATACACCAGCAAATACTATTCTGAGATTCAGCACAATGCCACCATGAGTAAAGTTTATGGTGAACCCACTATCGAACGTAATACTTACGGTGCTAACCTGCGCTATGAACAACAGTTTCTGGACGAGTTATCACTGGAAATCACCAGTGGCGTATCTGAGCTGAAGTCGGAATTTATTGATGTCGCAGATTATTCCTATTTATGGGATGGCAGAGAAGTTGTTACTGCTGCCCCGCACCCTGGTGAAATAGGTGACCCTTGTGACTGTACTACCTGGAAAACTAGCCAATTCAGTATCGTGCACGTGCAGTGGGATTTTGCGCGGGATCAATTACTGGAGTTCTCAACTGCACCTACATGGAACCAACAAACCGGAAGAAATCATCATATTAAGGATGCTGATGCTGACCCGATTAATTCGGATCGCGATATGTTCAGCTTGGTCTCTGGTGTAAATTACACACTGAATTCTTTTTCGGGAAAACTTCAGAACCAGATCTTCGTTAAACACTACAGCCAGGAGCGTGAAAGTGATCAGCAGGGAGCAAGCAACAAACTGAAGTCCAGTGTTGATCGTACCGGTTGGGGAAGTGCTATCAGATACAGAATTTATGACTGGTTATTTGCGAAAGCTTCGTATGAGCAAGCGACACGTTTACCTGGCTTTAATGAAGTATTTGGTGACTCAGAAACTATTATCCCGAATCTCGATCTGAACGAGGAATACACGAATAACTACAACCTTTCTCTAAAGGCTTCAGACCTGGTTACCGATTATGGTTCATGGAATGGTGAAGTTAATTTCTTCCTTCGTGATATTGAGGAAGCCATTATGTTGATGACTGTGAATGATGTTTCTCAATACGAGAATATTGGTGCTGTAGAGTCTGAAGGTGTTCAAACGTCAGTTTCCTGGTCGTCCCCGGAAGACTTTGTTAACGTGACTGCCAACTATACAAATTTTGAATTTATTAATACTGCTGATACAGGCTTGTTTGCTCGATTTAAAAACCAGCAAGTTCCCAATCGTCCTCATACCTTCTTTAATACAAAGATTAGCCTCAAGTGGTTAGGGGTCTTCTCAGGGTATGATGAATTTTCTCTAAGATGGAACTACAGATATGTTGATAAGTTCGAACTTATCTGGAAAGGCCAGGGGTTGGAAGAATTTAAACCATCAGTGGCTGCACAGGAAAGCCACACATTAGGTGCTACTTACAGCAAAGATTTTTTCCCATATGTGGCAAGCCTTACTGCCGAGGTTCAGAATCTTACCGACGAAAAACTGTTCGACTACTACGGTGTACAGCGTCCGGGACGGGCGTTCTTCGTGAAGGCGGTTTTAGAATTCTGACTTGATGGGTTGTGGCAATATACCTGCCTACACTTCTTATATTTGTGTTCGGATAAAATACCGGGGTTTGGATTAATCCAGAACCCGGAATTTTTTATTGTGAAGCGTGTTTTACTTACGTTTCTTACAATTAATCTTCTTCCGGACGAATACTTAATGAGCTTGCAACGGTTGCGATTGCATACGCGTCCATATCAGCACCGTCAGACTGTAGAGTAATTCGGCCATTTACCTGAATGGCTGCAACCGTTTTTCCACCGACGCTCAGGTAATAACCCAGAGGGTGATCGACCGGGATGAAGCTGCCTTCCATGTTATGTATGGATTCGATTTTTAGCTTTTTATTTCCGAGGGTCATGTCGCCTGCGACTTTTCCACTTGGACCAAAGTCTACTAACCCGGCACTTTTTTCAATGGTGATGCTACCAACTGTCTTATTTTCTGGTGTTTTAATGCTGCATTTGTAGGGAGAGTTTCCACCGAAGGAAAAGTTACCGACATTGACACTCGAGCCACCACCATAACAATTAAGCAGCCAGCGTTTTTGCGTCTTGTTGTTGGTGATCTCTGCGGCCATTGAACCTTCTGCGCTGGTGACAAAGTCACCGAAATAAGATGATTGTGAGGCATCCCGATCGTATTTCCCCTGATACAGACCACCCAGATCAAACGTGCCATCCATGCCGAGCCCCCAGAACTTTCCATCGGTGGTCAGTTTCACCGGAGGCTGAGATGTCAGATTTTCCGGAACTTTAATACTGGCTAATTTGGCAGAACAACCTGTCAGGGTCATTAAAACGGCAGGGATAATTATTGCTTGGTTCATAATCATTAATTCTCGTATTCAATCTCTTATGTTGCGATCGCGTTAAGTGTAGGTGATGAATGTTTTGAGGATGGTTTATTTCAGTAAATTATCTACAGATGTTGCTTTAAGTCGCAAAATGGCGAACTGACACAGTTCACAAAACAGCCGATTTGACCTTTAATGTTAGAGTTTTGGCTGTTTTGTTAGTTTTAGCGCTGGGGTTGTGTGAGATATTTCAGAAAAGAGTCGTATAAATAGGAAGGTTCCTGATGAAATATTTATTACCGGTTGTGGTGTTGTTAGCGGCAGGTTGCGGTGGGGCTTCGTCTGATTCCTCAGAGTCACCTGTGGCAAATAAATCCGGAACGGAAAATCCAAAGGTAGGTGAAAATAAGCAATCGGGAGATGTTGTACCATCGTCTGATGTTGTCGGTAGTATCGCGTCAATGACTCATATGTTGGCGAAGCATGAAGCGGTATCGGAGCAGAGTGTTACCGGTACCTGGGTTGCTTCCTGGACGATTCGCAGTGAGCGCAGTGATATCGTCGCGGCACCAAGAATTTCTCAGTACCCTGATCTGTTGGTTAAGCGTACCGAGTTTGTTGTTATTCGTCCGGCAAGTAACGGCAGTGGCGTTGAGATGGCCAGCTGTAATGGCAATGGCATTGAGACGGCTACTTTATCTGGCGAGACCTTGTCGACAAATAGCCGTAAGCTGGCCTTAGTTTCGAATAAAGAGATGGCAATTTCTGAAGTTGTGAAGCGCGATAAAGTTGTCGTGCCAAGGCTGAATAAAAACTTTGATTACGAACCGTCGTTTGCTGAAACCAAAACGTTGAATGCAAAGTATATTAAGGTCAGTGATTCTTACGGCTCGTTGGGTAGTTTTGTTCAGGATTGGCGACCAACGACGTTACAGCCAACGGATAAATCTCACGCAGAAATAGAAAAAGATATTTACTGTGTACAGCTTGACAATGTCACGAATGCCGGGCTTTATACCTTACGCTTGGGCAGTGATGATAAGATGAAATTGCACGTTACTGGTTCCGACTATAACCCTCTTGAGCCAATGGCTTATGTATCTGAGCCTACTTACAATGGTCCATTATCAGGTTTGATTGATACTGGTGTCGAAGCTTGTAAAGCCAATCTTGATCTGAACCACAGTGGTGAAGATGGACGTATTTCCGGCCGCTTCCTGATTCAGAAAAACGGTGGTGATCAAAACGCTGTGAGCGATCAGAGCCTGGATATTAATCTACGCTGATTCAGTAACGTTTTAATTTGGATTATATGTGAAGAAATTGCTGCTGGTTTTTGTTGCCATTTCAATGGTGATTTATCTGGGGGTAAAAGATGTGCTGAACCCTTACTTTCGTGAGGATATTCAGCACACTGTTTATACCATTGGTGATTCGGCTTACCAGCGATCTCTTTCTGAAGACAAGCGGGTTGTAAAATTTGGCCCTGCTTTCTGGGGTTTATATCCAGGGGGCTTGGCCTTTCCTACGAGCGAGAAGGCTGAAGCTTATTATCTACAAAATCGGGAGCAATTTGGTGCCGTTGGTAGTCGCTGGGTTGTTGCGGAATTATCCGGTGATCTGGAGTTGGATACTTACGCTGAAGAGCATCAGCGTTATCTGAATAAGTCTTTGTTTGTGACTCGTATCGTTAAGTCACTGTAACGGCATATTGGTGGAGTGCTAACAAAAAGCCCCGGATAACCGGGTTATCCAGGGCCAGATGCGGGGTGCTGTTTTATTATCGTATCAGGCTTCTGCGGTGGCCTGTTTTAACATGCCATACAACTCATCCTTCAGGTGCAGGCGACGTAATTTCAATTCTTCCAGGCGCTCGTCAGATGCTGCTTCGACTTGCTCCTCAATTTTGCGTACTTCGCGATCGATATCATGATACTCATCGAACAGGCGCGCAAAGTGGCGGTCTTTCATTTTCAGTTCACGGATTTGTTCGCCCATCTCTGGGAATTCGTGGTGAAGATCGTGGTGTTCAATCATTGTTTGCCTCCTCTAAGAACAACTTCAGAGTAACGCGACCGCTGGGTGTTATCTTGATACATGTCAGTTAGGCAGGTGCGTTACCGAATCTCTCTGCTATATTTGATGCAAGTCAAACACAAGCCCTATTAACAGGGAGGTTTCTGGGATGATCCGGGAAAATTGGTCTAAAGCGCAGGTTGCCTGCCTTGATGACGAAGATCATGCACTGCAGTTGGTTTCCCATGCCCTGAAGCAGTTTGATCTGCGCACCTTCAGTTGTTCCCAGAGCTTCCTCGATGGGGTGGGGCAGCAGACTGAGTGCATATTGCTTGATATACACATGCCAGCCTCAAAGCACTCGGGTTATGAGGTGTGTCGTCTGTTGCGACAAAACCCGGCCACGACTCATACCCCGATCATAATGGTGTCGGGCAATCATCAGTTAGATCAACGGCTGGAAGCGTACTCGGCCGGTGCTGATGACTTTATTTCTAAGCCATTTGATTTGCAGGAGTTGCAAGCCAAAGTCGAGCGGGCAGTGTTGCACCGCGCACATCATGTTGATTTGGAATGCCAGGCGGATGAGGCTCGTCAGACGGCTTTTGAAGCCATGACTCACTCCGCTGAACAGGGTGAAATTACCCGCTTCATCGAGCAGGCTGGTGCCAGCACCAGCCCAAAGCAGTTATTTGATCTCTTGATTGGGACGCTGAAGAACTTTGGACTTAATTCGGTTGTTGCAGGCTGGCAAAACAAAAAACACTTATTTGTGTCCCACCTGGCATCCGCTAAGCCATTAGAAACTGAGCTGTTAAAAAGCTGTCGTGGTGGTCGGCGGATCATTGAGCTCGATCGACGCATGATTATTAATTACGATCAGGTGTCCCTGTTAGTGAAGAACTCTCCCTGGCAGGAGGCTGCACGTTACGGGCGGATAAAAGATCATTTATGTGTCCTGATGAGTGCGATCAACGAGCGCCTGATCGCTTTAAAAACCGAGCAGCGGCTGCAGCATCAAACTCTGCTGCTTCAGGCGGTTGGCGACTTACGTGATACGCTGGAGAAAATTCAGCAGGAACGCGAAACCCGATTTGATGAGGCACAGCTGAAAGTTGCCGACCTCGAATTAGAACTGAAGGAAGAGGTATTGCTGCTCAATCTTGATCATGACCAGGAGGAACATCTGATTCAGCTGGTGCGTCAGCATGTGCAGCAGCTGGATAGCTGTTATCGCCGCAGCAGTGAATGCCAGCAAGAGTTACAGCCGATTCTGGAAGGCCTGGAGCAGGTTGTCCAGGCAACACAAACCTAGTTGTTAGCGAATCACTTTTAGCAGTGCCTGCTGAATCCATTGTTTCAGTTGTGGTGCAGGTAATGCACCAGCGAGGCGGTCTATTTCTTTGCCCTGATGAAATAAAATCAGAGTTGGAATGGAGCGAATACCATACTGACTGCTTACCTGTTGCGCCTGTTCTGTGTTCACTTTGGCGAAGCGGGCATTAAATCTCATGTCGCCAGCCACCTCTTTAAAGATGGGTGCCATCATCTGGCAAGGGCCACACCAGCTAGCCCAGAAATCAACCACCACTGGTAAATCATTTTTCTGCAAAAAGCGGGCAAAATCTGCATCGGTTACATCGACCGGATGACCATTAAATAAATCGTGTTTGCAGCGTCCACACTGGCCCTGCTCATTGGCGCGCTCAGGTGGAATGCGGTTAACCGCAGCACAGGAAGGGCAGGTGTAGTGCATTATTCACTCTCATTTATCACTCTTACTGTGTTCTATATAAGGCATCAGGAATAAACTTCAAGCCTTTTAATGCAATGAAGGCGTTTCTTCAGTGCTACTTTGGTTCAGCGTTTGGCGTAACCATTTAATAAACGTCTCTGGCGGTATTTGTGGTTGTTGTGCTTGATACAGAGCGGCGACGCGTTGAGTGTGCTGCAGTGAGCGTATGTGCTGCAGCACTTCCGGAAATTCCTTTGACGTTTTAATGGCGCTGGAAAACACCGTTTTTTTACGACTGATGCGGTTCAGGCTAAAGGCCGGTTTAACCCGTTTGTGGCAGCGGCAGGGATTTATTGATTCGATCAGGCCACAATTACTTTGCATAAAATCATTAACTGATTCACGCGCTCGTGACAGGCGCTTGCGGAAACTGGCGCTGGAAATGTGTTGCACCTGTGCTGCTTGTTGATGATCCAGTTCGAGAATTTCTCCGAGGATATAGCTCAGGCGTAACTCGGGTGTCAGACATTGCAGTAACGCCTGGGTGCAGCCGATACGTACTTCACTGATGAGTTGTTCTTCATAGGCGCTGGTATTTGCGTCCAGTTCCAGACCGTTTGCCAGATCTTCTGAGAATTCATCAAAAGTCATCATAACGACGTTGTTTGATTTCAGACTGTCCAGTAAATGATTGCTCGCCAGCCGATAGACCCAGGTTGAAAACTGACTGTCTCCATTAAACTGATTTAGCCGCGTGGTGACTTTCAGCAGAATTTCCTGTGTGCGATCTTCAGCATCCTGAGGATGCATCAGAAAGCGGAAAGCCAAAGCGTACACATTGGGCTGAATCGCCCGGATCAGAGATTCAAGCGCTAACTGTTGGCCCGCCCGGGCCTGGCTGATGAGTTGCTGAAGCTGATCCGGGCGAATCTTCATGGCTATTTCTCCAGAATTTTTTTCAGTTCTTTTAATTCTGACGCAAGAATTGCTGACTGTTGCTTCAGAGCGCCTTCGAGTTGTTCTAACGGTGCTGGCGGCGGTGTTAGTACAAAGCAGTAAACACTGTTGTTGTCGGGCAGAGGCGTGATCCTGGAATTGGCAATACCTTCGCTGCCATCCGGAAATGTCATCAGCCAGTCGACGGTGCCGGATTGCGCATCGCTGATTACCTTCAGACCAATTTCAACTTTGCCCTGAGGGGTCATTAGTACCGCCTTACCGTCATCAGAAACAGTAGCAAAGGCGTTGGTCCAGGCGGGTAGGTTTTTCGCTTCAGCAATGTATTGAAATGCCTTGTCAGCGCTAAGATTGAGGCCGATATGTTGGATGTCGTACAGCATGGAATAGTTCCTTAATGATTGGGTTGTAATAATTAGACGACCCGAAGCAAGAAGGTGTGACAAAAAAACAGAAATTTATTTTTAGCGAGGTTAAAAATGCATAAAAAAACCTCCGGTGTATAAACACGGGAGGTTTTTATTAAGCGGGTGCTGAAGTTTCGCCGAAATCAGGATTTCGGAAAATGACTACCAACTTTATCGATAAAAGGAGCTTTTTTAATTTCACCGATAATACGGGCGTCGACAACTTCTCTGCCGTCTTCAAAAAACAACAGTGAAGGTGGGCCAAATACCGCATGATCCTGCATAAAGGCAACGTGCTCTTCGCTGTTATCGGTTACATCCAGTTTTATCCAAGTCATATGACTGAACTGCTTTTGTACGTCGGCGTGAGAGAAGATCTCTGCATCCATCACTTTGCAGCTGATGCACCAGTCAGCGTACAAATCCAGCATGATAGGGCGCTGGCTGCTGCTGATCATTTCCTTCACTTTAGCGACGGAGTCGGTTTTAAAAAACGGACTGGTTTGTTTCGCTGCCGTTGGCGCTGAGGCCGTTGTCACCGATTGCACTGCTAATGGTTTTAACGGATCAGACTGGCCTTGCAAAACACCCACAAAGGCAACTGCGCCATACAGGAAGAATACCCAGGCGATGCCTTTGACGATGCTTTGTTTGCCAGAAGCAGCAGGTTCGAAAGCACCCAATACCACGCCGTATACCAGTGCCAGTAACGCCCATAACAACAGCGACACCTGAGCCGGCAGGAAGCGTGATAATAACCAGATGGCAACACCTAACAGCAGGATGCCGAAGAAGGCTTTGATCTGATCCATCCAGCCGCCAGCTTTTGGCAGTATCGATGCACCTGTGGTGCCCAGCACAATTAATGGTGCGCCCATACCCAAGCCAAGAGCCAATAGTGCGCTACCGCCCAACCAGGCGTCACCTGTGGTACTGAGGTAAACCAGAGCACCGGCCAATGGCGCCGATACGCAAGGAGAAACCACCAGTGCGGACAATACACCCATAATAAATACGCTGAACCACTGACCACCTTGTTGTTTCTGGTTCAGGTCGTTCAGGCGGTTACGTAAACCGGATGGCAATTGCAGTTCGTATAAACCAAACATCGCCAGTGCCAGCGCGACAAATAAGATCGAGAAAACAATTAGTACCCATGGGGTTTGCATCCAGGCCTGAATATTGGCCCCGGCGCCTAATAAACCCACGGTTAAACCGGCGGCGGCATAGGTCAGTGCCATACCCAGAACATAAATGGTCGACAGGGCAAAGCCTTTTGCCGGGGAGGTATTGTTCTGACCAAGAACAACAGAAGTCAGAATCGGCACCATAGGCAATACGCAAGGCGTAAATGTCAGGCCTAGCCCCAACAGGAAGAACAGGCCAACAACAGCGCCCCATGAGCGGTTGGCAAACCAGTCATCTTCGCTGGTGGCTGCCGCAGCAGTGCTTTCAGTTAAAGCTGGCGCAGGTGTCGCTGCATTGTCTGCGGCTGGCTGGGAGTTGGCTGAAGCGGGTTGATAGTCCAGTTTCAGCCGTTGTGGTGGATAACATAAACCTGCATCCGCACAACCCTGGTGGTTCAGTTTATAAGGGCCTGGTTGTAGCTTGGTTAAATCAAAACTGACGCTTAACTCGTGATAAAACGCGGTAACTAAACCAAACGCTTCGTCTTGTTTTTCTTTGCCCTGTTGGGAATAAAAATCCGGATAGTACTTTTCTTTACCCTGCTTCAGATACAAGCGGCTTTTATACAGGTAGTAGCCGTCGCTGGTATCAAAGCGCACATTCAGGCGATTGCCATCGACTTCCGTGGTAAACGGAAAAGCCTGGTCTACCGGCAGAAATTTGGGTTCGTCATTACCGACCACTTCATCCAGCAAGCTGGCGTGAGCAGACTGCCAGCTCAGAGCCAGCAGCAGTGAGAATAACAAAGAGAACAACAGGGGGCCGAAACCAGATCGTGGGCTATGGCTAGCTGCAGGTGAGCTGTACCAGCCTCGAATCACAGAGATCAAAATAAAACTTCCTCATGGTCATGTACTCGCGCCAGCGGATTTGCTGGCGATGTGGCTCATCAGGTGTTGCGTTTCACGGCTAACAGGGCGAGCGCTTTGAGCGCTTCTTTGGCATCTGAATCCGGTAAAAGTTCCAGTGCTTGCTGTGCTCTTGCGGCACAGTCATCGGCTTTCTGGCGCGTATAGTCCAGAGAACCATTGTCACGAACGATGCGTAATACGTCGTCCATATTGTCCAGGCCACCCTTACGGATTGCCTGGCGAATCAGTTTAGCGTCATCTTCCGGCGCATTGGCCATGGCGTGAATCAGCGGCAGTGTTGGCTTGCCTTCAGCCAGGTCGTCACCGACGTTTTTACCTAAGGCTTCTGCATCACCTTCGTAATCCAGCACGTCATCAACCAGCTGGAATGCCAGGCCTAATTCACGGCCATAAATCTTCAGGGCGTCCGATACATCCTGATCCAGTTCCATCAGGCGTGCCGCCCCGTAAGTTGATGCTTCGAACAACATAGCGGTTTTGCCATGGATCACATCCATATACTGCTGTTCGGTAGCATTCGGGTTTTTAACGTTGGTCAGCTGCAACACTTCGCCTTCGGCAATAACGCTGGTAGCATGGGATAAAATATCCATCACTTCCAGTGACTTCAGGTCAACCAGCATCTGAAATGAGCGGCTATATAAGAAGTCGCCCACCAGTACACTTGGCGCGTTACCCCACTTGGCATTGGCGGTTGGATTGCCGCGGCGCATATCCGAGGTATCCACCACATCATCGTGCAGCAGAGTGGCGGTGTGCAGGAATTCGATCACAGTCGCCAGTTTTACAATGTCGGCATCACAGCGATTAAATGCCTTACCTGTCATAAGTACCAGCAACGGACGGATACGTTTACCACCGCTGGAAACGATGTAATCTGCGATCTTTTCTACCAGAGGAACGCGTGACTCCAGCTGCTCGTGGATCAGGGAATCTACGGCCTGGAATTCGTCTTTGATTACGGCAAGGATGTCTTGAATCTGCATGATGAAAAGTCGGCGCGCGCTCTGATTAAATTAGGGAAAGGTAAAGCAGGCGCAAATGCTAGGGAGCATGGGCGAAACTGTCAAGAATTACGACACTGATTGGCTTGCTTTCGATTCCTGCCTGGGGTATAGTCTCGCGCCCCGAAATTCTGCTCTCTGCTGATATGGAAACCAGAGTGTTGCCAATAGATGTAGAAACTGACTGACAGGCAGTCTAAGTAAGAAGCGGTGTTTAAGCCGGGTATTTAAATAGCGCAAATTAGCGGAGATCGTACAATGTACGCAGTAGTGGTAACTGGCGGTAAGCAATACCGTGTTGAAGAAGGCCAGACTCTGAAAGTAGAGAAACTGGAAGTTGAAACTGGTTCAGCAGTTGAGCTGGAAAAAGTATTACTGATCGGCAACGGCGACGACGTAAAAATCGGTCAGCCAGTTGTTGAAGGCGCAAAAGTAACTGCAGAAGTAGTTGCTCACGGTCGTCACAAGAAAGTGAAGATCATGAAGTTCAAGCGTCGTAAGCACCACATGAAGCAGATGGGCCACCGTCAGTGGTTCACTGAACTGAAAATCACCAGCATCGCTGGCTAATATTTTTTTAAAATTTATTTCCGAGGCCCGGTGTCGGTGTGCCACATCGACCACTTCCGCAGAGTTGCAGCGGCTTCATTGAAGGAGAGATATTATGGCTCACAAAAAGGCTGGTGGTAGTACCCGTAACGGTCGCGATTCCGAAAGTAAACGCTTAGGCGTAAAACTGTTCGGTGGTCAGGCCGCTAAAGCAGGTAACATCTTAGTTCGTCAGCGTGGCACTAAATTCCACGCAGGTGAAAACGTTCGTATCGGTCGTGACCACACTCTGTTCGCAACTGCTGAAGGTTCAGTTAAGTTCGAAGTTAAAGGTCCTAAGAACCGTAAAACTGTTAGCGTTATTCCAGCTGCTTAATTAAGCACTCAACGCAAACAGAAAATTGCCCTGGCAACAGAATCTGGTGTCGGGGCATTTTTGTTTTTATCTTCACATTAGAGTTATTGGTTTGCAGGTGCATTATTTCTGCAGACGCGCGATAGAAAAAGGGTTGCCGATATGAAATTCGTCGATGAAGCACCGATTGTTGTCGAGGCAGGCAAAGGCGGTAATGGCTGTATGAGCTTTCGCCGGGAAAAGTACATCCCGAAAGGCGGCCCGGATGGCGGTGATGGTGGTGATGGTGGTTCCATCATTCTGGAAGCCGATGATGCGGTAAATACCCTCATCGATTACCGTTACACCCGTCGTTATCGTGCGCCGAATGGCGGTAACGGTACCAGTCGTAACTGTACCGGTGCTAAAGGTGAAGATCTGATTCTGAAAGTACCTGTAGGTACTACGGCAATCGATGTCGATACTGGCGAGACGCTGGGTGACTTAACCGAAGATGGCGAGCGCCTGATGGTAGCGCGTGGTGGTTACCACGGCTTAGGCAATACCCGTTATAAGTCGTCGACTAATCAGGCTCCACGCCAGACTAAACCGGGTCAGCCGGGTGAATCCCGTAACCTTAAGTTAGAGCTGAAAGTTCTGGCGGATGTTGGTTTGTTAGGTTTGCCAAATGCTGGTAAGTCTACCTTTATTCGTGCAGTGTCTGCGGCCAAGCCAAAAGTAGCCGACTATCCGTTCACTACTCTGGTGCCGAACCTGGGTGTGGTGAAAATTGAAGATCACCGTTCTTTTGTTGTTGCCGATGTTCCGGGCCTGATTGAAGGTGCATCAGAAGGTGCTGGTTTGGGTACGCGTTTCCTTAAGCATCTGGTGCGTACTCAGCTGTTATTACACATTGTTGATATGGCGCCGTTTGATGAGTCTGATCCGGCTGAGCGTGTAATGGCGATCAGTCAGGAGCTGGAGCAGTTCTCTCCGGGTCTGGCGCACCGTGATCGCTGGCTGGTGCTGAACAAGCTGGATATGGTTGATGCCGATGAGCGTCAGGCGCGTGTTGATGCCGTGCTGGAGAAACTGGATTGGCAAGGGCCGGTATTTGAAATTTCTGCGCTGCAGCGCGAAGGCACCTTTAAGCTCAGTTGCGCCATTATGGATTATATGGAAGAGCGTCGTCAGCGTGCTTTGGATGATGAAGAGTTTGCTGAGCAATTGCTGGCAGAGCGTGAGATGGTTGAGCAGGAAGCACGCGAGCATGTTGAAATGCTGGAAGAGCGTCGTCGTTTAGAGCGCATGGCCCGTAAGGCGGCTAAAGAAGACGACGATGATGACGACGATTACGATGTAGAAGTCGTCTATACCACGGAATAGGCTGGCTCACTGGCCCAGAACAAAGTAAGCCTCGACCCATAAAATAAGTCCGAAACAGATGAGTAACGAACTGATCGAACAACTTACCAATCACAGGAAAAAGTTAGCCCGGCAAAAGCGTTGGGTGATTAAAATTGGTAGTGCCTTGCTGACCAACGATGGTCAGGGCCTTAATCGTGACGGTATGGCCAGTTGGGTGGATCAGATTGCCCGCTTGCTGGAGCTGGGGCATGAGGTGGTTCTGGTTTCTTCCGGTTCGGTCGCCGAAGGCATGACGCGTCTGGGCTGGAAATCCCGCCCGGATAATGTTCATCAGTTGCAGGCAGCGGCGGCTGTGGGTCAGATGGGATTGGTTCAGGCGTATGAGTCATCCTTTGCGCGTTACCAGAAATCCACCGCACAAATCCTTCTTACTCATGATGATCTCAGCGATCGCACCCGTTACCTGAATGCTCGCAGCACGTTAAAAACGCTGCTTGAGCTCGGTGTGGTGCCGATTGTTAATGAGAACGACACGGTTGTTACCGACGAAATCTGTTTTGGTGATAACGACACCTTAGGTGCCTTGGTAGCCAATCTGGTTGAAGCGGATGTGTTAGTGATTCTGACCGATCAGGATGGCTTGTTCACTGCCGATCCGCGTTCTAATCCGGATGCTGAAATCATTCATCAGGGTCAGGCATCGGATGAGCGTTTTGCTGCGATGGCTGGCGGCGGCGGTGCGCTAGGTCGTGGCGGTATGGTGACTAAGGTACGGGCGGCAACATTAGCGGCGCGTTCAGGAGCTGATACTGTGATTGTGGGTGGTCGTATCGACAATGTGATTTCCCGTCTATACGATGGCGAGCTGCTGGGCACCTTGCTGCTGGCCGATAAAGAGCCGGTGGCGGCCCGTAAGCAGTGGATTGCCGGCCATTTGCAAACCCATGGTGAGCTGGTGTTGGATGCCGGTGCTATTAAGGCGTTACGCGATGGTGGCCGCAGTTTATTGCCGATTGGTGTGATTGCCGCAAACGGACGATTTGAGCGCGGTCAGGTGGTTGCCTGCAAAGATGAGCAGGGCAGGCTGGTTGCGAAAGGGCTGGTCAATTACAGTCGCTCAGAAGCATTAAAGATTTTAAGAACTCCGAGCTCAAAATTAGAAGAAGCTCTGGGGTTTGTGACAGAACCAGAAATGATTCACCGCGATAATCTGGTTGTTATTTAAGAATATTATTTCTCGGGAGAGTGGGATGATCGAGCAAGTAAACGTTGCTGGTATTGAAGTAAACAACGACAAGCCATTCGTACTGTTTGGCGGTATGAATGTGCTGGAAAGCCGCGATCTGGCCATGGCTATCTGTGAGCACTATGTAAAAGTGACCGAGAAGCTGAGCATTCCTTATGTATTTAAGGCGTCGTTCGACAAGGCGAACCGCTCCTCGATCAACTCCTACCGTGGCCCGGGTATGGAAGAAGGTTTGAAGATCTTTGAAGAGATCAAATCGACCTTTAACGTACCAATCATTACCGATGTTCACGAGCCATTCCAGGCCGCTCCGGTTGCTGAAGTGGTTGATGTGATTCAGCTGCCGGCTTTCCTGGCGCGTCAGACCGATCTGGTGGTTGCCATGGCTGAAACCGGTGCAGCGATTAACGTGAAGAAGCCTCAGTTCCTTGCGCCGCATGAAATGCGTCATATCATCAAAAAGTTCGCGGAAGCGGGCAATGAAAGAGTGATGTTGTGTGAGCGTGGTTCCAGCTTCGGTTATAACAACCTGGTGGTTGATATGCTGGGTATGGACGATATGAAGAAGCAGGCGCCGGTTATCTTTGATGCCACTCATGCGTTGCAGCGTCCGGGTGGTCGTGCCGATTCGGCTGATGGCCGTCGTGCTCAGGCATTTGAGCTGGCGCGTTCCGGTATGGCTTTGGGTATCGCAGGCTTGTTCCTGGAAGTGCATCCAAATCCGGCTGAAGCTAAGTGTGACGGTCCATGTGCGTTGCCGCTGGATAAACTGGAACCATATCTGGCACAGATGAAGGCGGTTGATGAGCTGGTTAAGTCATTTGAGCCAGTGATCATCGACTAATAAATTGTCATTAACTCTTAGTTGAGTATTAGATGCTCACTAAGAGTTGACACCCGAGGGTGATATCAGGATAATTCCGGCCCTCTTATATGGGGCACCTTGATAGCCCTTTGACTTGAACAACCAATTTTGAGGAGCCGACTGTGGCAAATTCCGCTGGTTCTCGTAAACGCGCCCGTCAGGCTATCAAACGTCGCGCGCGCACTGTTGCACTGCGTTCTATGGTTCGCACTTACATCAAAAAAGTTAACGCTGCTGTTGCTTCTGGCGACTACGAGCAGGCACAAGCTGCTTTCGTTAGCTCTCAGCCATACATCGACAAGATGGTTAACAAAGGTATCATGCACAAGAACACTGCTGCACGTACCAAGAGCCGTCTGAACGCTCGAGTATTCGCACTGAAAGGCTAATCGCTAATCAGTTCGACAAAAAACCCGCAGTTGCGGGTTTTTTTATGCCTGTTTGAAATTCATGGATGCTGCTCCTGATTCCGGTTATTTTTCAGTCGCCGGATCTGTGGGCCATCCCTGGCCCTAGATCCTATCGCAGAGTCCCTCTGCTGCTTTGAAAAACAACAGCAATCTGCATCAGTCGATCTGAGAAATTAAATACAGCGAACATAGAATGGAAAAAGAAGCGCCAAAACAAGGAACCGAAGAGAAAAGCAGCGGCAGTAGTTTGCTGAGGTCCTCCTCCATCGTCAGTGTAATGACGCTGCTCAGCCGTGTGCTGGGTTTAGTGCGCGATGTAATGGTGGCTCAATACTTTGGTGCCCGCGCAGATGCCTTCTTTGTTGCGTTTAAGATTCCTAACTTTTTCCGTCGCCTGTTTGCCGAAGGTGCCTTTTCCGTCGCCTTTGTACCGGTTCTGAGTGAATACAAAACCCAGCGTGGTTTGGTTGAAGTTAAGTTGCTGATTGCCCGGGTTTCCGGTGTGCTGGGGCTGGCGTTGTTGGGTGTAACAGCGTTAGCGCTGCTTGGAGCTGACTATTTGCCCTGGATATTCGCTCCGGGCTTCCGTGATGATCCGGAGAAGTTTGCTCTGACGGCTGAGCTGCTGCGTATCACCTTTCCGTATCTTGCCTTTATTTCCCTGACCGCATTCGCCAGTAGTGTACTGAATGCTTATGGTCGTTTTGCCGTGCCAGCCTTTACTCCGGTGTTGCTGAATCTATGCCTGATCTTCTCAGTTGTGGTGATGACCGACTGGTTCGTCGAGCCCTTGTTTGCGCTGGCCTGGGGTGTGTTTATGGCCGGTGCGGTGCAGTTGCTATTCCAGCTGCCGTTTATTGCCCAGCTTGGTTTGCTGGTTCGGCCTCAATATCAGCCGAAGGATGAAGGCGTTCGCCGTATTGGCAAGCTGATGATTCCGGCCCTGTTTGGTGTGTCTGTGAGTCAGATTAACCTATTGTTGGATACCTTGCTGGCGTCTTTCCTAGAGAGTGGCAGTGTCAGTTGGCTGTATTACTCAGACCGCTTAAATAACTTGCCATTGGGTATTTTTGCCATCGCCATTGGTGTGGTGATTCTGCCGGCTCTTTCTCAAAAGCATGCGTCGGAACAAGGTGAGGGTTTTGCCAAAACTCTGGATTGGGCGATTCGTATGGTGTTCCTGCTGGCTTTACCTGCGGCTCTGGCGCTGGTGACGTTAGCAACACCGCTGATGGCAACCATCTTCTACCACGGTGAAATCACCGCCTACGACGTGGGCAAAATGACCATGAGCTTGCAGGCGTATGGCTCGGGTCTGTTGGCCTTTATGATGATTAAGGTGTTGGCACCGGGTTATTACGCCCGCCAGGACACCAAGACGCCGGTGAAAATCGGTATTCAGGCGATGGTGGTGAATATGGTGCTGAATCTGGCGCTGGTATTCCCGCTGCAACACGTTGGCCTGGCGTTGGCGACCTCTCTGTCGGCTTATTTTAACGCTTATATGTTGTATCGCGGTTTGCGTAAGCAGGGCGTTTATACCGCTCAGCCGGGCTGGTTATCGTTTGTGCTTAAAGCTGTGATTGCCAATATGGCGCTGTTTGCTGTGATGTTCTGGCTGATGGGTAATCCACAGCAATGGCTGGAATGGAGCATGTTGGAACGCAGTGGCTGGATGGCGCTGATTGTGGCTGCTGGTGTGTTTGTTTATTTCACTATTTTGATTGCTGCAGGCCTTCGCCCTCGCCATCTGAAAGGTCAGTTATTCTAAAGCCAGGTAAGCGGTCGAATTGTATTTCATAGCAGCAACAGGATGTTGCGTTAGGATCGCCGGCACATGGATGTGCCGTCCGATCCGGCGGCTGAAATACTATCTGATTGCTTACCATGGTGTTATTTGTGATGGCGCTGGCCGTTAACCGTTCTTTTCCGCACTTCTTGACCAAAATCTGGCCATAAAACTGCTGTCACCCAAGCGGCTGGTTGGCTATAATCCGGCCTTTTCGTTTTTTCGCGGGTTTGCTCTGATGCGTGTTTTACGCGGCCTCCATACCATTACTGCTGATTTCCCCGGTTGTGTTGCCACAATCGGGAACTTTGATGGTGTGCATCTGGGTCATCAGGGCATCCTCAAGTCGTTAAAAGAAGTGGCTGCGCTGAAAGGTGTGCCGGCTCTGGTGATGATGTTTGAGCCGCAACCCAAAGAGTTTTTTGCTCCGGATGCCGCCCCCGCACGTTTAGCTAATGTGCGTGAGAAGTTTCAGGACCTGAGAGACCACGGCGTTGACTACGTGTTATGTCTGCCGTTTAACCAGAACCTGCGCTCTATGTCGGCGGATGCCTTCATCCAGCAAATTCTGGTCGATGCGCTGAAGGTTCAGCATCTGATTGTTGGCGATGATTTCCGCTTTGGTTGTGATCGCAGTGGCGATTATCAGCTGTTGCAAAAAGCAGGAGTCGAATCGGGCTTCAGTGTTCAGGATACTCCGACGCTGGAACTGGATGGCGAACGTGTCAGCAGTACCCGCGTGCGTTCTGAGCTGTCCAGCAACAACCTGTCTCGTGTCGCGCGATTGTTGGGTAAAAGTTATCGCATGAGTGGCCGCGTCGCTTTTGGCCGCCAGCTTGGCCGTACCATCGATACACCTACTGCGAACGTGATGGTTAAACGTCAGAAGCTGCCGTTAAACGGTGTCTACGCTGTGCGTGTTCTGCTGGATGATCAACAGGCCGAACGCGGTGCCAACGAATATTTTGCTGTGGCTAATGTGGGTGTGAAACCGACCATTTCCGGTACCCCTGAGCCATCGCTGGAAGTTCATCTGTTTGGTTTTAAAGGTGATTTGTATCATCAGCACCTGACTGTGGAGTTCCTGCATAAGATCCGCGATGAGCAAAAGTTTGATGGCCTGGATGCTTTGAAAGATGCCATCGAAAACGACAAACGCTCCGCTAAACAATATTTTGCTGCATTGCCGAACTCGTTCCGCAGTGCCTGAAACTTTAAAAGATTTTAAAAGTCCGCCTTATTCGGCGCATTAATTAAGTGACCTAGCTATGAACGACCGCTCCAAGAAAGATACGGTAGAAAGCCAATACAAGTCGACTCTGAACCTGCCTGACACGGATTTTCCGATGCGTGGCAACCTGGCGAAGCGTGAGCCTGAAATGCTGGCGCGTTGGGAAGAGATTGGCCTGTATCAGAAAATTCGTGAAGCACGTGCGGGTCGCGATAAGTTTATTCTGCATGATGGCCCTCCGTACGCGAACGGCAAGATTCATATTGGTCACGCGGTAAACAAGGTTCTGAAAGACGTCATCATCAAGTCTCAGACCTTAAGCGGTAAAGACGCGCCATACATCCCGGGCTGGGATTGCCATGGTTTGCCGATTGAACTGAAGGTGGAAGAGAAAGTCGGTAAGGTTGGCTCTGAGAACAGTGACGGACAGGTCGTAACCGCCAGCGAATTCCGTACTCATTGTCGTGAATATGCCGCAGAGCAGGTTGACGGTCAGCGTCAGGACTTCAAACGCCTGATGGTATTAGGTGATTGGGAAAACCCATACCTGACCATGGACTTCAAATTTGAAGCCAACATCATCCGTACTCTGGGCAAAATCATCGATAAAGGTCACCTGCACAAAGGCTTTAAGCCGGTTAACTGGTGTAGCGACTGTGGCTCTGCTTTGGCCGAAGCGGAAGTGGAATACGAAGATAAGCAATCCATCGCTATCGATGTGAAGTTCGCCTTCGCCGATAGTGCGGCGATTCTGTCTGCCTTTGGTGCTGATGTCGCTCATGTGGACAAAACCGTAAGCATCGTTATCTGGACCACCACACCATGGACCATTCCGGCAAACGAAGCTGTATCGGTTCACCCGACACTGGAATACTCGCTGGTTCTGCTGAAAGAAGCGAATGAGATTCTGGTGCTGGCTGCCGATCTGGTTGAAGACGCGATGCAGCGTTATGGCATTGAAGAATTTGAAGTACTGGCGACTGCTAAGGGTGCTGCTTTTGGTCAGTTACCTGAGCAAGGTGCTGCGCCATTCAGCGTTAAGCATCCATTCATGCCGGCCAAAGATGGTTCGGCCGACAAGTTTGTGCCAATCATCACCGGTGATCATGTAACCGCTGACTCTGGCACCGGTTCTGTTCACACCGCACCAATGCACGGTGTTGACGATTACAACGTATCCAATGTTTATGGTGTTGCCGCTGAGCAAATGCTGGTCGACAACAACGGTAACTTTATCGCCACACCAAGCCTGGAAGCGCTGGAGCTGACGGGTTTAAGCACGGCCGATAAAGGCAACTTCCGTGTATTAGGTTTGCTGGCGGAAAAAGGCGCGCTGCTGAAAAAAGCCAAGATCAAACACAGTTATCCACACTGCTGGCGTCACAAGTCGCCGATCATCTTCCGTGCGACTCCTCAGTGGTTTATCAGCATGAAACAAGCGGGTCTGCTGGATACCGCCATGCATGAAGTGGAAAACACGGTTGAATGGCGTCCAGGCTGGGGTAAAGCCCGTATTGAGGGCATGATGACCGATCGTCCGGACTGGTGTATTTCCCGTCAGCGTACCTGGGGTGTGCCAATTGCTTTGTTCGTGCATAAAGACACCAGCGAGTTACACCCGAACAGTGCTGAGCTGATCGAAAAAGTGGCGCTGAAGGTTGAAGAGAAGGGCATTGACGCCTGGTTTGACCTGGAAGCTGACGAGCTGTTAGGTGCTGATGCTGCAGACTACGTGAAAGTGACCGATACACTGGACGTTTGGTTCGACTCTGGTGTCACTCACACGGCTGTGTGTAAAGAACGCGATCAACTGCAATTCCCGGCAGATCTGTATCTGGAAGGTTCCGACCAACACCGTGGCTGGTTCCAGAGCTCGTTGCTGACCTCGGTTGCGGCTCATGGTCAGGCGCCATATAAAACGGTTCTGACTCATGGTTTCACCGTTGATGCTAATGGCCGCAAGATGTCCAAGTCTCTGGGCAACACCGTTGAGCCACAAGCGGTGATGAATAAGCTGGGCGGCGACATTCTGCGCTGGTGGGTAGCGGATACCGACTACAGCGGTGAGATGACGGTTTCTGATGAAATCCTGAAGCGTAACGCTGATGCTTACCGTCGTGTCCGTAACACCTGTCGTTTCCTGCTGGCGAACATCAACGGCTTTAACGCCTCGACCGATATGGTGGATGGCAAAGACCTGTTGCCGCTGGATGCCTGGATGGTGAACTACACCAAGGCGCTGCAGGAAAAAGTGATTGCTTACTATCACGATTACGACCTGAAAGGCCTGACTAAAGCACTGATGAACTTCTGTGTGACTGAGCTGGGTGGTTTCTATCTGGATGTGATCAAGGACCGTCAGTACACCTGTAAAGCGGATGGTCTGGCACGCCGTAGTGCTCAGACTGCTCTGTTTCACGTACTGGAAGCGATGGCTCGCTGGATTGCGCCAATTTTGTCGTTCACAGCAGAAGAAATCTGGGAATGCCTGGCGGCTGCCGGTTCTGAACGTGAAGAGTCTGTGATGCTGAGTGAGTGGTACACCAATTTCCCTAACATCACCACTGGCGAATTTGATGACGCGTTCTGGAAAGATATTCTGGCTGCCAAGGCAGCAGTGAACGGCGTACTGGAAAAAGCCCGAGGCGAGAAAGCGATCGGCGCTAGCTTAAGTGCTGAAGTTGAATTGTTCGCTTCCGAAAGCATCAAAGCACAACTGGATAAGCTGGGTAACGAGTTGCGCTTTGTGCTGATTACTTCGGGTGCCGTGGTTTCTGACTTTGCTGCTGACTCTGGCGAGGAAACTGAGCTTGAAGGCCTGCGAGTTGCTGTAAAAGCTTCAGAAAAAGAGAAGTGTGAGCGCTGCTGGCACCATAGCGATGATGTCGGCAACAACGAACAGCATCCAACGTTGTGCGGCCGTTGTGTTGAAAACGTAGAAGGTGACGGCGAAGTTCGTCACTACGCGTAATAGAGGCTACTGATGATGTCTAAACAAGGTTCAGCAATCATCTGGTTATGGTTGGCGGCTCTGGTATTTGTACTGGATATCGCCACCAAGCAAATTGCCGAGGCTTTCCTGAATTACGGTGAGCCTGTGTATTTGTTACCGGTTCTGGATTTCACCCTGTTGTATAACAAGGGTGCGGCATTCAGCTTCCTGGCGAATGAAGGTGGTTGGCAACGCTGGTTCTTCACCGCAATTTCACTGGTGGTCAGCATTGTGCTGATCGTTTGGTTGAAGAAGTTACCGCGTACTCAGTTGTGGCTGCCGATTGCTCTGGCACTGATTCTTGGCGGTGCGCTTGGTAATCTGTTTGATCGCGTTATGTTTGGCCATGTGATCGACTTTATTTCAGTACACTGGGATAAATCCTATTTTCCAGCCTTTAACATTGCCGATTCGGCTATCACGGTTGGTGCCATTATGATGGCCATCGATGTTGTATTAGAAGGTAAAAGGGAAGCTCAGCAAAAGGCTTCCTGAGATTTAAATTCAGAGAAGTGCATCATCGGTGTTTTTCAAAGCAGCAACAGGATGTTGCGTTAGGATCGCCGGCACATGGATGTGCCGTCCGATCCAGCGGCTGAAAAGTACCGTTGGTGTACGAATCGATATTTCTTAAGCAGTAACTCCACTGCTAATACTCAAAGGTACTAAAAACTATGTCTGTAGCGATTATTCAAAACGGCAGCAAAATCACCATGCACTTCGCGCTGAAACTGGCGGAAGATCAGGTGGTGGATTCCACCTTTGAGAATGAGCCTGCCACCTTTGAACTGGGTGATGGTAATCTGTTACCAGGCTTTGAAGAGTTCCTGATTGGGTTAGTAACCGGCGACCACAAAACTTTTGAAGTTCCGCCAGAGAAAGCCTTTGGTCAGCCAAATCCGCAGAATGTACAGGAAATCAAACGCAAGGACTTCCCGGTGGATATGCCGGTAGCTCCAGGTTTAATGGTGTCGTTCGCTGATGCTCAGGGGCAGGAACTGCCTGGTGTAATTGAAAAAGCAGAAGGTGATTGGGTAACGGTTGATTTTAACCACCCATTGGCGGGCAAAACCCTGATCTTCGAAGTACAGATTCTGGAGGTTTCGAATGCAGATTAAACTCGCTAACCCGCGTGGTTTTTGCGCCGGTGTTGATCGTGCGATTGATATCGTAAATCGCGCGTTGGATTTGTTCGAACCACCGATCTACGTACGCCATGAAGTGGTTCATAACAAGTTTGTGGTAAACGGCCTGCGTGATCGTGGCGCCATTTTTGTCGACGAGCTGGACGAAGTTCCTGACGACAATATCGTGATTTTTTCGGCACATGGTGTGTCCCAGGCTGTACGTCAAAACGCAGCTGACCGTGGTCTGAAGGTGTTTGATGCGACCTGTCCTCTTGTAACCAAAGTCCATCTTGAAGTTGCCCGTTATAGCGCTGATGGCAGTGAATGCATTCTGATTGGTCATAAAGGTCACCCAGAAGTCGAAGGCACCATGGGTCAGTATGACTACTCCAATGGCGGCAATATCTATCTGGTCGAAGACGAAGGTGATGTTGCAGCGTTAGAAGTCCAGAACCCGGAAAAACTCTACTTCGTTACTCAGACCACGTTGTCGATGGACGATACGGCAGTGGTCATTGATGCTTTGCGCGCTAAGTTCGAGCACATTCAAGGGCCGCGTAAAGATGATATCTGTTATGCGACTCAAAACCGTCAGGACGCAGTAAAACAGTTGGCTAACGATTGTGACTTGCTGCTGGTGGTTGGCTCCCCAAATAGCTCTAATTCCAACCGGTTACGCGAACTCGGTGAGCGTATGGGGGCTAAGGCCTACCTGATTGATAATGCCGATGAAATTCAGCCGGAATGGCTCGAAGGTGCAAAAGCAATTGGTATCACTGCTGGTGCATCTGCTCCAGAAGTTCTGGTTAAGCAGGTTGTGGATAAGTTGGTTCGCCTGGGCGGCGAAGCCCCACAAGAACTGCAAGGCAGGGAGGAGAACGTCGTGTTCTCATTGCCAAAGGAACTGAAGTTAGCAGCCATCGACTGATGGCTACTAACTTCATATATC
Organism: Bacterioplanoides sp.; assembly: GCF_965219715.1. GTDB lineage: Bacteria > Pseudomonadota > Gammaproteobacteria > Pseudomonadales > Oceanobacteraceae > Bacterioplanoides. The sequence goes on along the minus strand of NZ_OZ244785.1, from coordinate 2,260,285 downwards.
AGAACCCCTCGTGAACAACAGTATTACCGTCAATGGTTTGAGTCCGGGTTTTTAAACCAAGCGTATTCACTCTGAGAATGCCATCAAAAGCCTGAACACTGCTTGGCATTGCAGTCGCTTCAACGCATTGAGCTATGGTCAGGTTATTCCCCGGATTTGCCGGATTGTCACAAAGTCCTAAAGTAATCGAATAGCGATCCTCTCTGGTATTAAAGCTTGCTCCTCCAGGAAAGCCCAGGCCGCCACTACCTATCGTTGTTGTGTAGGTGCGGTTCTCAGTATAAAACTGTGTTGAGGCTGACATCACCTTTTCTAGATCTGCAATCGCGTCCGCCCTGAAACCACGCTGTACGTAGTTCTGGTAGGATGGAATCGCGATTACAGCGAGGATACCGATGATGGCGATAACCATCATCAGCTCAACAAGAGTAAAACCTTTGCTATTACTTTTCTGAGTTTTCATCATCATCGTCATCTTCAGAGCCGTCAGTTTGTTTAGGTGCATTTGGCATTTCTCTCCAGTATCGCTTGATAACTACATCACACTTAGGAGCTTTGTCACTTTCGATTGAGACAAGGCCAACCAATGTCATAGTCCCAGACTTGGCACAAAAACCTTTAGGGTCGTGGCCATTGTCTCCTGGGTCGCTACCACTAGGCGGATCTATTTGATCCAGATCACCAATGAATGGTGGCGGAATACCAGGAATCTCCGGGTCTTCAATATTTGCTTCTCCCAAGCCATCAGTGTGCACGTCCAAAGAGTACAATTTTGAACTACCTACATCTGGCTGGCAACCAACAGCGTTTCCTACGCCTATAGCGTTTGTAGGTTTGTAGGCAGTAAATATGACTTTACCATTAACTGTAACAGAGTTGGTCAGAACTTTTTCAGCTGTTCGCGGTAGTTTATATCTCCAGCCTGAGTTCGATCGAGACCCCCAATCTTTTAGCTGATCAAACTCTGTTGTCTGATATTCAGCTGGTGTTGCCAGCGCGGAATGGTCTTTAATCAAGAAGAAATAGTCTTCATTCGTTCTGCTAAGAGGATGTGCACGATACCCGGAGCCGATACTGATCAAGATAAAATCATCTCCCTTATTCTGAAAGTATGAAATATCTGGTTGGTTATAGAAGCGTCTGTTTCCAGCACCGCTGCCATTATTTATGTCGGCGATTATGCCTCCTTTTGCGAATTCATAGGCAGTAGTACCGGAATTGCTAGGGTTGATATCAAATCTCCATAGGCGACCACCAATATCTGCTGCATAGAACATATCTACAAAGCCATCTGCGTCCCTGTCGATTAAAGAGAGATCTGCAGTAAATGCACTACGCATATTATGCCCGCTTTCCAGCGTTGCGTGCTTCTCTGCATCCCATAACAGATCACCCGTTTCTGCATCAATCATGTATATAGTCGTGCCAACAGAGTGGTTTAACCTGTTGTTTGGTCCTGCAAGTGTTGACCCATCTTCATCCGTGTCATAGCCAGCACCTGCGAATAGCACGACTTTGCGTTTTCCTTGCCATTTGATTTCGGCAGGAATCAGTTTTGACCATGATTGGCCGAGTTTATTAAAACCGCTTGTTATTGACGGTTTATTCTTCGCAGAATCTGAATATTTGCCATGAATTTTCCACAGCAGTTTTGGGGAGTTGGTTTTAGTCACATCCAGTGCATAATAGCTATTGCCACCTCGTCTCATGCCAACATACAAGATAACTTTATCTGATCCATCTACTTTGCCATTTAAGTTATGATCGTCATGCCAGTATGAAATAGGGCCATCCAAACCGTAAACTTTTGGTGAGCCTGCTGGTCTTGGTGACAGGTAGTGATCAGGGTTATGCAATAACTCTTTTGGTATAAATGCGAATAATTCTTTAGGCTCAGTTTTATCGATATCAAAGGCATGCAGATAACCGCTATTTGTACCAATAAAAGCGACAGATTCACCACCTGAATAGTTGATAATGGTTGGTTGGCTATGAAGTGGATCTTCTAATTCACGTCGAACTGTACCATCTGGATTTTTGCCAGCTATCCAGTTTTTCAACTTTTCAACATAAGAGCTCTGCGTACTGGATGGGTGTAGTAATGCCTGATTCAGGCTCTGGTCCACGCGAGTAAGCGAATTGCCAGAAAGGTTTGTATAAACGAAGCGTTCCAGCTCCAGTCTATTTGCCATGCCTCCGAGCTTAATATCATCACCGTCTGCCTCGGAAGACCAGATACTTCTTGCAGAGTATTTAAAGCGGCCAGTAGCCTGATCAACTGCAGGATTACCATCAGCATCCTCAATACCCTTCGATGACAAGGAATATCTCTTAAGGTTACCTAACCAATTGGATTCAGCAGAAGGCTGAAATAACGAGAGGTATACCTGATCACTTTTTTCCAGGCGATTGAATGAGTTAACCGCAATGCTCGGTGCATTGAATGACGTTGAAGTCTCTGAGACCGTCGTTAGTGCATTTACGATCGCGTCTTTGATTGTTTCGTAGTCGTCTGCCTTTGTGTAGGTTCCTGAACCAGCCTCTGCAATTTTAGTCATAAACCGATCGGCATCACTTAGGTTTTCACCTTGTACCGAAGTATCAAGGTAACCACCAATTACATGTGTAGTAATTGTTTGCTTACCATCAATATCGTTAAACTGATCGTTATTCGCAAGGTAGTAGGCTAGTTCGTCGATACATTGACCACTGCCACTGCAATTCTTGTTCATTCCTGATGGCAGATTTTTGTCTGCAATGATGTCGCGGATATCTCTATTACTCCCTGTATCTCCAGAAGGATATCCGTCGGTAAATAAAATGATACTCGATTTAGTACATTCTGAAACTTGAGGGCGTTCGTAGTTGTTACTGTTGCCAACATAGGATTCTGATACCGATGGTGTTGATATGTTATCCCCACCTAAATCAGAGAGAATGTAGCCAGGGTCAATGATTTTTGATCGGTCAGGAAGGCCGCCGCTTCTGCGTGAACGTGTCGATTTACCGTATTTGGATGTATTGCCGGTTAAATAAAGATAAGCTTCATGATAAGTTTCTTCGAGTGGCGTACCTCCCCAGGGAAAATAATTATTAACCTTATTTTCGAATATGGAATGTGCATTTTCTACAGGAGTCATATCCATATCAACAAAGCCACCGTTTCCGGTTGAATCAAAGCGCATCAAAGCAACATTCACTCCTGGCGCTTCTTTTAATGCATCCTTTGCTGCACGGCGAGCAATAACCATTCGAGAATAGTAGAATTTGTCAGTCAGGCTGTTTTTAGCTAGTTGGTAGTTTAAATAGTTACCTTTGAAAACTCGTGAGTAAGCATTTGTTGGAATTCCATAAAAACGTCGAAATATACTGTTGCTGTTCGTGAATGGCTCTGAGTAGCCTAAGCGGTAGTTATTATAAGTTGTTCCTTTATAAAGGTAGCGATCCTGATTCCTACATACAATAACATGGTCTGAGTTGTAGCCTGGTGTTAGTAGCAGAGGGACCCAGCCGTGCGGAAAGCCTGGCTTCCAATAATAAAGTCCACCAGAGTATACACCGGCGGTATTAAGAGCATTCCAAGCTTCTGGACAAATTAGTGAGTCAGGATGAATGCGCTGGCTACGAATTAATGCAATTTCCGTATCTGACAGGCCTAAACCCCGGGAAATTCGAGACACATAATAGCTCCCCGGATCATACCCATTGATTGGTTTTTCATACGTAATTGCAGGGTTGTAGGCACCAAGGTTGTCTTCTTCATATCGCGACATGCTACGAGAGGTATCCATTACCATCACGACGTTTGGTCGTGTCGATGCTTGGGCTCCCTGATAGATTTCTATATCGTCAGCAAAAGACGATGACGTTAAAAATAAAACCAGTAAAAATAGGAATCTCATCGTTTCAGCCTCCTATCCGAACGTTGTAAGTAATGCCTAATTCTTGCGCTGATTTTATTCCTGATGCAGGGTGTTCAACTTCCGAATTCAACTGGAAGCGATATTTCAGGGTTTTTCCTTTACTATTATCTCCTGCAAGAGAATGGTTTGTTGTTCCTGGGACGCTAACAAGTTTGATGCTCGTGCTAACATCCAAGTCAGGTTTGCCATAGTCGCTTTGAGGGCCAATCAGAACAGGTAGTGGTTGAGGTTGTCCATCATCGTTACGGACAACGACGCCATCCTTAAGGAGAACGCTGTTAATTGCGTCTAAAATAAGTTGATTATCAGAGTCTTTATTTGCTATTCCCTGAAAGTTCGCTTCGACTTCACTATACGAAATATCCTTTATCGTTTGCTCAAGCTGCAGATTGCTAACCATTCTTATTTGCATGGTTGAGCGCTGTAAGCCGACTAAAGCAAGCAAAGTCAGCGACGTAAGCAGCACAAGGCTAAATGCCAAGGCTGCACCTCTGGAGTTGGTGAGATTCATGTTTGCCCCTGTTATTGGTTATGTGGTGAGCAATTTATATTTATTATTTAACGTTATTTTTTATTAATTTGGCTCTAGGTTCGAGAAGTTCGCCCTCGTTACTGTTGTCGTAAATACTTCTCTGGAAAATTTATCTTTTAATATATATGGATCGGCATCGAGTAAAATAAATTTACGCTCTCTTTCTGAAATTGCACTATCTTCAAACGACTGCACAAGCGCTGCTATTTTTACGGCAAAAACTCTGTCCCAATCTGCCGTGGGGACTTCTTGTGCCGCGACGTATCGAGTCACATTGCGATTGCCTGTCCCTGAATATGCTGTGCTTAAACCATATAGTGCATGAATAGCAAGAACCCCTGATGCTATTGGTTGCTTTGTCCTATTGTCGTATGGTCTTTTGGTATCGAAGTCATAGGTCAGGCAATATAAATCTCCGGAATTATTGCCATCCTCTTCAACCCAAAAAGCGTCAACAACTGTAGCTTCTACACCAGCACCAAGATTAAAACTACTTCCTGCGCAATCGCGGTCATTATCTTCGGATATTTTACGCATGACAGTTATGCGATCACCAACACCATCGTCACGGTTAATTGTGCATGCATCCGGTGTATTTGGGTCTGCGCAAACTGTTGAATGTGGTGGGATACGGTCCATTATATTATCGCCGGAGTATCCAGCCACTGAAATCGCATCTGACAAAAAGCTTGCGACAAATCGCCCTGTCTCTTGCGCTTGAGATAAGCCATCAGATTGGGATGCAGTGCGGTTGGTAACGGTGAATATGTTGATGATCGCCATGGTAAGCAGAACGCCTAAAAAAGAGGCGATCATTAATTCAATCAGCGACATACCTTGTTGCTTATTTACCCTCATGGACGAAGCCTCTCAATTACATAGCTACCACGAGTCGATGAGACCGAAGTATCCTCTGTTGAATAGCGTGTTTGTCCAGAGTTATCTTCTCCGTAGGTCTGAACGTTCCAGCTTATTGTTAGGGATTTATCAAAGGCGTTTACATTAGAAATTTGCAACCTTGGCTCGGACAGAGAGAACGAGGAGCCAGTTCTGAATTGCACAACCCCATTTCCATCGACAATAGCGCCACACATGACTTCAAACATATCAAAGTTTGCCATATCCTGAGCGGAGCAATTTGTATCGGCTGCAACTCTTGCATTGCCATCATGGTATGCGCTGCACCTTTTTACGCCGGCCCTGAGTTGCGAGCAGTTTTCAGCACCATTTGTAACGTAGGAAGCCAGCCCATCTTCATTCGCTCTCATGCGATTGACTAGTTCATTTGCCATCCAAATTGCCTGAGAGCGACTGCCTGTGTCCTGAGTTGCGCGCATCGATTGCAACTGTAATGAGCTTAGTCCTAATAAGCCAATGGCAGAAATTGCTATTGTGATAGCAACTTCTATCAGACTGAATCCCTTTGAGTATTTTATTCTTTTCATAAGTCTATCCTAATAGAAACTCCCAAACTGAACCTCAATTTGTACAGGCTGAGGTAGTTGTTCGGGTTTGTCCCATTACATTTATTGCAATATCACGGTTACGATCTCCTGTACAGCCAGCAGTCCTTATTTGGAAGCTGCCAACAGCGCTTGCTCTACCTCTCTCGTCGAAAGTTAATCTTGAGCCATCCTGATTATTGTAACTATTGGATGTAATTACAGCCTGCTCCACTGGGCCGTGAATGCGCAGTGGCGCTCCCCCGACTTCATTTACGATCCAGCCCTGACTCCAGTCACCGCTTTGTGGAAATATCTCAACGTTCGTGCCTATGTCCCTGGCCGTATTACGCCCATATCGAATATCTTGTAACAAGGCCTTGTGAGCGCTGTCTGCCATTGTATTAACGTTATAAGTTCGAAGGTTTGGTGTAGCTACTGCCATCATGATGCCAATAATTGCTATGACAATCATTAACTCAACCAATGTAAAGGCCTTCAGGTTGCTAACTTGTATCATCAGCTTTATATCCTAATTCGATGCTGCTTGTTTCTGAGGAACTTTAACAATGGGCTTTGAATGTGTCCTTCTCACTGAAGCACAGATATCATTCAATACAGCGCCCGATTCATGAGCAACAAAAATATTGACCTTGTAATCCTTGCATGCTTCGTTGCTGGGAGGAGGGTCATCACCGCCATTACCGCCATTACCGCCATCACCATCACCGCTGGACCCATCAGGGTTAGCACCACTGGTATTTTTCAGCGGCTTACTTACCAAAATAATTGGCTCTGGTGGGATTCCCGGTAGCGCCAGATCTTTTTGTTGAAGCTGGCGATCTGGTGTAATGGTATACAATCGAGAGCTGCCAATATCGGCTTCGCAGCCCGACCTTGCGGTGCCATCGGTCGGGCGGAATGTTGTGAATAAGGTTGAATTATTCAACGTCACCGCACGAGCCATCACTTTTTCGCCATTTCCTGGCAAACGATAATACAAACCCCTTTTGATTTTATTGACCGGTTCGCTTCTAAATTTGGAATAATCGGCTAATTCAGATTCAGTAACTGCAATGTAGTCAGTCGGTGGGGCCTTAATGTCATAGTCATTAATGATGTAAAATGTGTCTGCTACCCTGGTGTTTAATGGGTGGGCCCGGAAGCCAGACCCAACGGATAGTTGAAGTCGAGAGCCTCCAACCGTAATGGTTTCTCCAGGATTAGAAGGATCGTCTACCTTGATGGCACTGCTTGTGGTGTAGGTTGCATCAATCTGATTGTAAAAACGGATATTGTCCGTTTCGTGACCGCCATTCAAATCGGCAATCATACCGCCCTGCGCAAACGAACTCGTGCTTGTAGCTTCATTGTTAAAATCGACGCGCCATATGCGGCCACCAGTATCTGCGACATATAAAATATCTGCCAGTTGATCTCCGTCCCAGTCCAGTAGCGTTAAGTCACCGGGAATACTGCTGCGCATATCTGACAAAGATAGGTCTTCGCCAGAGCGGCCAGCTGACCAAAGCAGCTTGCCACTCTTAGCATCCACCATAAATATGGCATTGCCCTGAGAGTGATTCGTCCTTGTTACGTTATTGTCTTCAGCCGGGTCATAGCCTCCTGCAAAGAAAATGACATCTTTTACTTCCCCACCGAACCTAACTTTGCTTTTGATTGGTCGTGACCATGATTGACCCAATTTAGCAAAATCGCCACTACCGCCGTTAATCTGCCACAAGAACTTAGGGCTCTGCAGGTTGGTTACATCCAGTGCATAGTAATTTTTGCCGCCACGACGCATTCCGACATAGAGGTATACTGTATCACTGCCATTGACTCTTCCATCATGGTTTAGATCGTTATGCCATGCGGTGATGCTGCCATCCAAGCCGTATACCTTCGATAATGGTGAGGCGCCTTTATAGTACTGGTACAGGTTGCCTAGAAGCTCTTTGGGGATAAAGGCAAAATGTTCGACCGGGTTTGCTTCATCTGTGCTAAACGCATGTAATAAGCCAGAGTTAGTTGCAACAAAGATGGTGCTTTGCTGATTACCACCATTTGAGTCAAAGTCATAAGTTACAAGAGCAGGGCGGCTATGAAGAGGGTCTTCCATATAGTGGCGAGCATCTGTTGTACTGCCGTCACCATCTTCATCTTTTACATCAACGCCTCTTGCCCATTTTAATACTGAAGTATATTCGCTGGCATCAACGCCGTAAGGCAATTGTAAAAGAGTACGATCAAGGGATGAGTTGGATTCGGTAATGCTGTTTTCGCTAGCCATTAGGCTTTTGCTACCAAGGTAGCTGACTATTTTTCTATCCAAAGTCAGGCGGCTTGCAGCTCCTCCTTTGATGATATTGTCACCATCAGGAGCTTCATCATCCAGAGTCCAGAAACTTCGCGCATTATTTGCAAAAAAACCTGTGCTTGGATCGACTGCAGGATCATCTTTTGCGTCTATGACTTGGTTGTCAGCAATGCGATAGCGCTTGATATTGCCGTACCATGTTGCACGATCACTTGGCTTGAATACAGAGTAATAAAGCTGGTCAAGATTTTCTAAGTTGTTATATGCGTTTACCGATACTGCCGGAGCGGTAAAGGATGCTGCTGATTTACTGATTTCATCAAAGATCTTTGTGAGTTCGACTTTCAGTGTGTCTGAATTTTCACCATAAGAGGCAATACCACCGCCGTGAGTCGCGATACTATTTAGCTTATCTCGAGTTCTGCTATCGAAGCCTCCAATCGTGTGTACATAAATGCGTTGATCTCCAGGAAGGTTTCTATTGGCATCCTTGTTGTGGGTATAAAATGCCAGCTCTTCTGCACAGCCACCATTGCCAGTACAATTATTTTGCATGATGGCCGGTTTATCCGGATCTGTGTAGCTTGAGATTAAATTCTGAATATAGTTGTTACTTGAAGTGTCTACAGACGCTTCACCATCAGTAAATAGAACAATATGATTTTTTTGGCACTCATCAACAATTGGTGAAATATAGTTGCCACTTCCGTCAACAATACTACGATCACCCAACTCAACATTGCCGCATTCCCAAACAGTCTGCCAATATCCATATCTACTGTTATACCTCTGAACTCTTTCACACCCGTTGGCATAATCTACCGGTTCACCCTTAAGATAACGGATTGCCTCATCCAGCGTCTCGGTAATCGGAGTACCACCACTGGTTGGGTAAGCGTCGATTTGAGAGTTGAATTCATCGCGGGCCGTGTCAATGTTTTGAAGCGGTAACGTGACATATCCGCCCTCGTTATTCCTGTCACTACCGGCAAAGCGCATCAAACCGATATTTATACCATTTGAATCTGCTACCACTTCTTTTGCAACCTTGCGGACCTGAGCCATACGGCTATCAGGATGATTGCCACCAAGGCTTCTGTTTCCAGCTGCATTCCATCCCATACTCCCTGATGTATCCATAATAAATATGACATTCGGGTTGATTCGATCGGCGGTGCCACGATAAATCTCGATATCATCTGCCCAGACAAGAGAAGGAATCAATAGGAAAAGTAGTTTTAAAATTCGCATCATAAAGCTCCTTCAATTGCTTCGGAATCAGAAACAGGCACTTCGCTTGGGTGTCCATAAAGAGTGGTGTAGATCAATTCTTTTGTATTTTTATTGATAAAAAAGAAATGCTCTGAGTCGGCTGGTGACTTCAAGTACTGTTCGAAATACGTTGCAAAAGGAACTTCATTACCTTGAACGGCCCAAATATTGTGCCTGTTTTTCAGTGTTACCCATTTGCAGCCTGGTTGTGAGCAATGGCGCAACTCTGTTGTCTGGCGGCTAACAGATCGGATGTCCGATTTTTTGATGTAATAACCGAACTCATTTGGTTCGTTCTCCGCCGAAGCACAGAAAGGAAAAATCAATGAGAAGGCCAAAATGGTTTTCATATAAGTCATATTGATGATCCTTAATTAGCTGCCAGTAAAAGCTCGATAAAAGAAACCAAGTACACGTTGGTCGGTCATGTTGCTATTACGCTGCGTAACTGTTGCGTCAATTTCAAAAAAAAACTCTTTTACCAAGCCGCCAGAGCTACCATTTGCTAGTGCTATCCCTTCTCCGTTTTTGTGCCCTTTCGAGGTGAAGGCGCATGTCATATTGAGGTAGCTAGGGGTTGATATTGCTTCAGATTCACTTGGATAAACAGGGATGGCTTGTTTGATTGGTTGGCCGTCGCTATCGAGTATCGGATCCCCGCTACTATTCAGTTGATTCGTTCTGGTCGCCTCGCCCAAGCGTTCAATACTGTTACGAAGAAACTTTAAACCACCTTCATTACAGCTTTGCGCGTAGCCAATCATGGTGTGTCTGTGTTCCATGTTGGCCACCATCTTCAGCTGGGTCGCTGATTGCTGCATAGCGTAGACCGCCGCTAGGGTTACGGATGTAAGAATCACCAGACTGATGGCTAATGTAGAACCGCGATTACTTTTCATCGTCACTAGACCTATTTTATACCTGTACTCATGGTATAGCAGCTGAATCCAGCTCTGTAGTGACGACGGATTAAAGGGCTGTTTCAGCTTCTTAGCGGTTCACACTGAATATCCCGGCCATTTCCCGTCTCTTCTATGCCATTTTTGTTTTTGTCTGTGCCAGGTCTTATCCGGCCAGAAGCGGCTATAACCCAGGCTTTGCTGTGGGGAACGGCGCTTTTGAAACAGTAGGTCAGAGATCCAGCAGAAGATGGCGAGCGGCCGCTGGGGCGGTAGGTCAAATGTGTGCGGTTGAACCTGAGTTCTTTAAAATCATTACCCATGTCTGGTAAGCGCTGAATCACAATATCGTTGGGGTCGATAATACGATTCTGATTGCTGTCCTCGAACAGCGTCAGGTTTTTGCCCCAGTTCTTAGAGCAGCGGCCAGCTTCAACGCCACACAATGTCGTGAATTTGCTCTTGTTGATGGCGTGAGAGCGCGCCACCTGTAAGGTCAGGTAGATTTTACTGATATCAGCTCTGGCTTCGATTTTGGCATTGAAGTTTCTGAAAGCCGGAACTCCAACGGCCGTAATCAATGCAAAAATGACGACGGTAATCATCAATTCGATCAGGTTGAAGCCAGACTGAGAGCGGAGTTGTAGTGTCATAACGAACCATCCTTGGTTGTGTCTGGCTACTTTATCCCAGCCAAACTGGCTGTCACTCGGATGTAGGTGTGAATTTTCCGTGTGTTAATCTATGGCAAGCTTCTTACACCGATAGCGTAATGCCCGAAAACTGATGCCTAACTTTTCCGCGGCAGCTGTTTTATTCCAGCGCGTGGCTTCCAGTGCCTGGGTTATCGCGGTGCGCTCGATGTTTTCCAGATAGGCCTCAAGATTGTTGGTTTCAATAATGTCTTCCTGGTTCTGGCTGTTGATAACTTCAGCAGCTGGTAAGCTCAGGTCTTCCAGGCTGATGTTGTCTCCTTCTGCCATGGTGAAGGCACGTTGCAGAATATTTTCCAGTTCCCGCACATTGCCGGGGAAGGCGTATTGCTCCAGAGCGTTAGCTGCTTTCGAGTCAAGGCGGACTTCCGGCATGCCCCATTCCTGCGCGTATTTCCGGATAAAGTGACCCGACAATAGCGGTATATCTTCCGGGCGCTCGGCCAGTCGAGGAACGGATACCTGAATAACATTGAGGCGGAAATACAAATCCTGGCGGAAAAGTTCCTGATCAACCAGTTGCTGCAGGTTTTTGTGGCTGGCTGAGACGATACGAACGTCGATGTTCTCTTCATGTTCTGAGCCGACGGCCCGAACAGCCTTTTCCTGAATTACCCTGAGCAGCTTGGCCTGCATATCCAGCGGCAGCTCAGCGACTTCATCGAGAAACAGGGTACCGCCATGTGCGGCTTTAAAGAATCCGGGTTTATCACTGCTGGCACCCGTAAACGAGCCTTTCAGATGGCCGAAGAACTCGCTTTCCATCAGGTCTTTAGGAATCGCACCGCAGTTAACGGCAATAAAGGGTTGTTCTGCGCGCACACTTTGGTGATGGATTAATTTGGCGACCAGCTCTTTACCGGTGCCGGATTCACCGTGAATAAATACTGGCGCCTGGGTGCGTGCAACTTTGCGGATCTTCTCTTTCAGATCCTGCATCGCCGCAGAATTACCCAGCAAGCCTTCACTTGATGGAATGGCGTCGATATTGGTTGGTACCTTTGTGAGCTTTAGTGCCGCCCGGGCCAGCTCGCGCAGACGCTCGATATCGATCGGTTTCGGTACCAGATCAAAAGCACCGGCTTTCAGAGCATTGACCGCTAATTCCATACTGCCGAAGGCGGTAATCATCGCGATTGGCATGTCTTTGTATTGAGCATTACACAGCTCAATGATTTCCAGGCCATTGCCGTCCGGCAGCTTCATGTCGGTGATGCAGAAATGGTAAGGGCGTTGTTTCAATAAGCTGAGTGCTTCGCTGACACTGCCCGCCTGATCACAGTGCAGGTCCATGCGCTCCAGGGTCAGAGCGATTAACTCACGGATATCCGGTTCGTCGTCAATAATCAGGGCCGCTAACTGGCTCATGCGTTATGCACCTTCTGCTGGTTTTTTGGTTGGATCGGATCACTTTCAATGATGAAACAGGTTTGCCGTTGCATGCGAATATACTGGATTGTCGCCTGGTTGGCTTCACACAGCTCACGGGAAAGATAGAGTCCGAGGCCAGTGCCATCATGTTCTGTGGTGTAAAACGGCTCAAATAAATGCTCTTGCTGATCATCGCTAACCCCAGGGCCATTATCCATGATGCGCAGTTGCAAGCGGTTGTTTGTATGGATTGCCTGGAGCTGTAAAGCGGTATCCGGCCCTTGTTGTTGCCACGCATGACGTAAGCCGTTTGAACACAGATTGTGAAGAATCTGTTGCAGGTGATCCGGGTCAAAATGAATCAGCAGCTCTTCGTCACATGCCAGTTCTAAGCGAAAGCTTTTATCCTGATGCAGGCTGGTGAAGTGTTCTTTGAAATGCTGTAACCAAGGCTTGAGCTTCAGTGTTTCACGACAAGCCTGGGTGCGGCGTGACAGCTGCAGAATGTCCTCAATCGTGCGATTAATCCGCATACAGTGCTGTTCAATAATATGGGTCAGTTTTTGCTCTGGCGCTTTCAGGTAATCCGTTTCTGCCAGCAATTGCGAGGCCTGGCGTAAGGCGCTGAGTGGATTGCGGATTTCGTGTGCAATGCTGGCCGTCAGGCGTCCAAGGGAAGCCAGCTTCAGCTGCTGTGCTTCGGCGTCAATACGAGCACTGTCTTCCAGGTAGAGTAAGTAGTCGCCGGGTTCGGATTGCTCAATTGGAACCCGGTTAAGAATCAGACGTGTCTGGCCAATGGTCAGCTTTGAGCCGGTTTTGGCTTGCTGGAGCAAACCGGGCAGGGGGGCCAACTCGAATAGCGTAAACCACTTCGCTGCCTGATGGTTATACAACAGTACCTGATGGTTCTTATCGCAGGCAATCACGCCGCTGGGCAAACCTTGTAAGGTCTTTTTGCTGAAATGCTGCAGGCGCCGGATTCGTGTTGCTTGCTGATCCGCGAGTGACAGGGTGCTTTGCAGGCGTTTCGATAGCCCCTGGGTAATGGTTGCCAGGGTGAAAAACAACAAACCTTTCAGTCCTGCATTGACGATTTCCGGTGTGGTGAACTTTCCAAGCCAAAACAGCTGAATATAAAACACCGCGATGCTGGTCCATGCCGCAACGCCCAGCCCCAGCACGCCGGGTGCCAGTAAGTTAGAGATCACCACAGGAATCAGAATCAGGCTGGAGAATCCCGAATCTGTGCCGCCGCTGGCGTACATCAGGGTGGCGAGAATGGCTATTTCGATAAAGACATAGCTGATGGCGGTTTGTGGATTCGGATTTCTGCTGGCAAATGTCACAAAGCCGGCTGCCACAATCACGTATAGGGAAACACATACCAGAAATATATTGGGAGCGGTGCCACCAATAATGATGTTGCTGCTGTCGAGGCTATCGACAATGGTCAGAAACAGGGCAAGGAATAATGAGTAATAACTGTAAAACCGCAGCAGTCGCTGGCCTTTAACCAGAAATTCGCTGGAAACTATGCGCATAAATTCTTCTTCTGTTTGCGTCGCTGGCGTAATTTCCAGACAATACGCGGCCTGTTTGTTTTTGGCTACCGGCTACACTGCCTTATCGATTTGATATCTGCGATAAAGCAGCCGGAATTTGTTAGCTGAATGTGTTTGCTGAATTTGTTGAAGGTACCTATGTCCGATTCCCTTCGTATTACTCTGAGCCAGCTGAATTATGTCGTCGGCGATATCGCTGGTAATGCTGCCAAAATGATCGCTGCTGCAAAAGAGGCTGCCGGGCAGGGCAGCGAATTAATTGTGTTCAGCGAACTGTCACTGACGGGCTATCCACCGGAAGATCTGTTGCTGCGCCCGAGTTTGCAATTGCGGGTGGAGGCGGAACTGGAAAAAATTGCTGAAGCCTCTCATCAGATCGCTATAGCGCTGGGTTTTCCTTGGCGTGAACAAGGCGAATTATTCAACTGCGCTGCGGTATATGCTGGCGGTAAAAGCCTCGGGCGCTATGCCAAGCAGTGTTTACCGAACTATCAGGTATTCGACGAGAAACGCTACTTCTCCGCTGGCGAAGCAGCTTGCATTGTCGAGTTAAACGGCCGCAAGCTGGGTTTAACCGTTTGTGAAGATATCTGGCACAAGGGGCCAGCAGAACAGGCCGTTGCCGCTGGGGCAGAAATGATACTCAACCTGAATGCTTCGCCGTATCACATGGGGAAACAGCAGCAGCGCGTAGAGTTAATCCAGCAACATGTGAAGGCGCTGAAGGTTCCTTTGTTGTACGTCAATCAGGTCGGTGGTCAGGACGAACTGGTGTTCGACGGTCGTTCGTTTGCGGTTGCTGCGGATGGTCAATTGGTGGCGCAATTGTCTGCTTACCAGGAACAATCTCAGCAGCTTTACTGGCAGCAAGAGTTAACGACTGAAGTCGCACTGCAATCCACAGAAACTGGTTTGGCTTCCTTGTACAAAGCCCTGGTTCAAGGGGTTCGGGACTACGTTGATAAAAACGGTTTTAAAGGCATTGTGCTGGGGTTATCTGGTGGTATTGATTCTGCTCTGACTCTGGCGATTGCCGCAGACGCTATTGGTGCTGATCGTGTGAAAGCGATCATGATGCCATTTACCTATACCTCAGGTATGAGTAAAGAAGATGCTGCTGAACAGGCTGAACGCATGGGTGTGCCTTACGAGTCGGTTTCTATCGAGCCTATGTACAACGCTTTTATGACGGCGTTAGCGCCCCAGTTTGAAGGCCTGGCACGTGATACCACGGAAGAAAATTTACAGGCGCGCTGTCGTGGTGTGCTGCTGATGGCTGTCTCTAATAAAACCGGCTATATGGTTCTTACCACCGGCAACAAGAGCGAAATGGCGGTGGGTTATGCAACGTTATATGGCGATATGGTTGGTGGCTACAGCGCCTTGAAAGACGTGTATAAAACCAAGGTATTTCAGTTAGCAGAGTATCGTAATGCTCTGGGGTATGTGATCCCGCAGCGGGTGGTTGATCGACCACCGTCGGCTGAGCTGGCACCGGATCAGAAAGACGAAGACAGCTTGCCGCCTTACGATGTTCTGGATGCGATTCTTGAACGTTACATTGAGCAGGATATGAGTGCCGACGCAATCATTGCTGATGGCTTTGCTCGCGAAGATGTAATGCGGGTACTAAGGCTGGTGGATGTGAATGAATATAAGCGCCGTCAGGCACCAATTGGTGTACGTATTACTCAACGTGGTTTTGGTCGTGATCGTCGTTATCCAGTGACTAACGGCTGGAAAGCGGGAATCTGATTTGAGTCGTCATTCACGGTAGTATTTTCAGCCACTCTCATTGCAATCGCTCCGTGGTTAATAAGAGGTGCTCCGGCGATGAGTCCGCAACATCCTGTTGCTGCTTGTGAAAACACTATCGTGAAAGACTTTACCTGATATCTGATGGTTTGATTACTACTTACCAGTCAGCCAGGTAGCCAGCTTCATTACCTTATCTTTCAGAGAAAACAGGGACACAAAAGCCACCGGCCAGGCAATTACATAGCTGGAGAGCCAGCGGCTGATAACGGCAGCATCGATTCCGGTATTAATCACAACAACAACGGCCGAGACAATTGCCGCCATGGTGCCAGACATCAGAAAAGCAAACAGAACAGGTGTGTGGTGTGGCTTCAGCATACATTCTCCAATATAGCCCTCCCAGGTAGATACCTGTGAGTTATATTCAGCGCTCGGCCACACAAGTTTAGCCGTGAAGGAATTTTTTGCGGGCGTTATTCTTTGTTATCCAGCAAGCCGAAGGAGATCACGTTTAACAGGGAGCGTCGATCAACCCAAATCAGGCCACTGCGTTTAAATTCACCGCTTTCGAGTTGTTTGTGCTCTGGAAAGTTCAGTTCTAATAACGCCAATGCCTGTTGTGATTCGGTTTCCAGTTCTAACAATTGGTATGCCTCAACCTGCAGCGCCAGAGCATCAGCAACCGATGAAGTTTTCTGGTAATTCAGCACAATTTTCTGAGCGCGATTGGCGGCAGCAACATAGGCGTGACGCTTCATGTAGTACTGAGCAACGCCAAGTTCATAAGACGCCATTCGATCATTCAGATACACCATACGAGCACGAGCATCGGCGTTATACGGGCTGTCCGGGAAGCGGGTCAGCAATTCAGAAAAGTAGTTGAAGGCATCCTGCAGCGGGCGCTGGTCACGACGTGACAATTCGTGCGGCAGGTAACGCTCTACAAATGAAAAGCCCAGATCGTAGGTCGCCAGGCCACGCATATAGTAAGCGTAATCAACCTGTGCGTGTAACGGATGTAAGCGGATAAAACGCTCACTGGAAGCCAGTACCGCGTCCATATCGCCGGTCTGATACTGAGCATAAATCAGCTCAAGTTGTGCTTGCTCGGCATACTGACCAAATGGGTAGCGGGATTCCAGCTCTCGCAAGCGCTCAACTGCTACCAGGTAGTTATTATTTTCCAGCGCTTCGCTGGCTTGCTCGTAGTACTCTTTCTCGGTCAGTTCCTGAGGTTTGGTTGGGTTATCGGAACAACCGGCCAACAACAGTGCAGCAAATAATGTGGGCAGGAGACAGCCGCGAAACCGGTTGCTGAAAAGAGACTTCATGGAGAGTGTTCCTAAATATCGATATACTGACGGCAAAATTAGCCCCGTATTAAACCACAGTCACTACACAGCCCCAATAAGTGCTTCCGCTTCCTGAGCGTAAAGAAGTGCGGCTGCAACGAAATAAGTGTTATGTCCGATCAGATCAATCAAGTTGTCGAAGTCCCCCACGAACTGGGTAATAAACGTCTCGATCAGGTGGCAGCTCAGCTGTTTCCGGATTTTTCCCGTTCGCGGTTACAGCAGTGGATTAAAGAGGGGCAGCTGACGGTTGATGGCGATACCTGGCGCGGTCGTGACAAGCTGGTGGGTGGCGAAACGTTAGCGCTGGTGACGACGCTGCAGGCTGAAGGTGACTGGCAGGCAGAAGATATCCCGCTGGATATTCTCTATGAAGATGAGCACATCATTGTTCTGAACAAGCAAGCTGGTTTGGTGGTGCATCCCGCCGCTGGTAACCACACCGGAACGCTGTTAAATGGTTTGTTGCATCATGCTCCGGAGCTGAAAAACATTCCCCGCGCCGGCATTGTGCATCGTCTGGATAAAGACACTACCGGGCTGATGGTTGTTGCTAAAACTCTGCAGGCTCAGGGCCACCTGGTTGCTCAACTGCAGGATCGCAGCATGGGGCGCGAGTACGAAGCTGTAGTTCAGGGAGTGATGACCGGTGGTGGCACAGTTGAAGAGCCGATCAGTCGTCACGGCACTCAGCGCACTAAGATGGCAGTGAACCCGCTAGGTAAAGACGCGGTGACTCATTATCGCGTGCTGCACAAATTCCCGACTCATACCTACATCCGTTGTAAGTTAGAAACCGGTCGGACTCACCAGATTCGTGTGCATATGTCACACATTGCTCACCCTCTGGTCGGTGATGCGACTTACGCGGGTCGTACCCGTCTGACTAAAGGCGTGACACCAGAGCTGCGCGAAGCACTGCAGAACTTCCCCCGTCAGGCATTACATGCCCGCCAGCTGGGGTTGATTCATCCGGCTACCGACGAGTACTGCGAGTGGCAGGTTGAGCTACCAGATGATTTTGAGCAGTTGTTGGAGGTGCTGGCATTTGATGAAGACGAGCGTGAGTCGTTCGAATGATCACGCCCCGCTGGGATTTGCCGCAAGGTGTAAGGGCGCTGATCACTACTTGTGACGGTGGCATTTCAGAAGCGCCTTATCAGTTCAATAACCTGGCACTTCATGTTGGCGATCAGCGCTCGGCTGTTCTTCAGAACCGGGCACAGTTGTTACGACGTCAGTCCGGAATCCGGGCCATTCAATGGTTAAACCAGACCCATTCTGATCGGGTTGTCCCTGCTTATTCCGGATCTGTTGTGCCTGACGCGGATGGCTGCTTTTCCTCAGAGCCTGGGTTAGCGTGTGCAGTATTAACCGCGGACTGTCTGCCGGTGTTGATTGCGGCTAAAGATGGTTCGCAAGTCGCTGCGGTTCATGCCGGTTGGCGTGGCCTGGCTGCGGGGATTATCGCCAATGCAATACGTCATTTTGATTCTGACGTTTCTGTTTTTCTGGGGCCTGCGATTGGTCCTGAGCATTTCGAAGTTGGACCAGAAGTACGCCAGGCTTTCTCCTGGGCATCCGACCAATGTTTTCGGGCAGGCAATGGCGATCGGTTGATGGCGAATATCTATCAGTTGGCTCGTGAGCAGCTGATAGCGTTGGGAGTGACAGACATTGCTGGTGGAGGGTTCTGTACCGTCGCAGATTCAGATCGGTTTTATTCTTACCGTCGTCAGCCTGTGACTGGCCGCATGGCCAGTCTGATCTGGATCGATAAGTAGCTAATTGTCCTGAGTAGCTACTTGCAGTAAGCGGCGATGGATTCGTTTGCTTGTTTCATCATATCGGCACGCTCTTTGTCCGTCAGAGGGCGTACTGAGCCATCTTTTTGCTTATAGCGACGATTAAAGTTTTCTGACAGCTTAACCTTGGCATCACGAGCCTGCTGGCAGTATTTCTTCGCTTCCTTCGGGTCGATTTCCGGCTGTTGTTCTGCTGCTTTGGCCTTTATTGCTGTTTTGTTGGTTTCAGCGCTGACATCAACGGGTTTAGGCGGAGGCGCATCTGCCGCTTTGTCGACACGAAATTTATACACATCTTCATTCAGGCCGCGCGGTGGCTGTGAACTGAAATGTACCTGGCCGTTTTCATCGGTCCAGCGATAGACTTTTTCGGCCTGTACCCATGCGGAAACGCCCAGTAAGGAAAAGATCAGTGGGATCAGCATCAGTCGCATGTTGGCCTCGGTGGAATCTGCTCAGAATTATCGTTTTTATGGCTCAGATGTATACCTTGGTATCAACGCTGAGTATTCACGCAACGTTATTAAAACCGTATGATTTGTCAAGGTTTTTTGCGGTTTTTACGGTGGACAAAACTGGCGGTAATGCTAGAATTACCGCGCTTTTGCCAGAGCCACGTTTACCAACACCCCGGAGAACGTGACGGGCAATGACAGCCTCTGGTGCGGTTATCCTCCGACCCAGTTCAGCCTCGACGTCCTCGACCAGGCAGCGAGACACTGATAAACAGTTAAAAGTTGTTTATCCAGCCTGAGCGAGCCTCAGTTGTTAAAGGCTCAATATCGCATAAATAATTTTTTTACCCATGCTCTGTTAAAGAGCTTGTGAATGAGGATAAGTACGGTGGAATTACTTTCCGGCGGAGATATGTTGGTTCGTGCATTGCACGAGTCAGGCGTTGAATATATTTATGGTTACCCGGGTGGCTCGCTGCTACACGTGTACGATGCAGTCTATAAGCAAAGCGCCGTCAAACATGTACTGGTCCGTCACGAGCAAGCCGCTGCTCATATGGCTGATGGTTATGCCCGTGCGACTGGCAAACCAGGTGTGGTGATGGTGACCTCTGGTCCCGGGGCTACCAACACAATTACCGGTATTGCGACAGCATTTACCGACTCGATCCCTATGGTTGTTATCTCTGGTCAGGTAATGAGCCATCTGGTCGGCGACGATGCCTTCCAGGAAACTGACATGTTGGGTATTTCCCGCCCGGTTGTTAAGCACAGCTTCGCCGTGCGTCGTCCGGAAGATATTCCGGATATGGTGGCTAAGGCATTCCATATTGCCAGCACAGGTCGTCCTGGTCCGGTTCTGATCGACATCCCGAAAGACATGACCATGCCGAATGAGCGTTATGAATACGTTTATCCGAAGAAAGTGAAGCTGCGTTCTTACACGCCACCACAGCGTGGTCATGCGGGTCAGATCAAAAAAGCGGTTGAGCTGCTGGTTAAAGCCAAACGTCCGGTTGTTTACTCCGGCGGTGGTGTGATCATCGATGGCAGCTCCGACAAATTACGCGCTCTGGTTGATCGTCTGAACTTCCCTTGTACCAATACGCTGATGGGCCTGGGTGCTTATCCGGGTACTGGTGAGCGTTTCCTGGGTATGTTGGGCATGCACGGTACTTACGAAGCCAATATGGCAATGCACCACGCAGATGTGATTCTGGCGATTGGCGCACGCTTCGACGACCGTGTAACGAACGCAACCAATAAGTTCTGCCCGGATGCGAAGATCATCCATATTGATATCGATCCATCTTCGATTTCAAAAACCATCAATGCTGATGTGCCGATTGTTGGTCCGGTAGGTACGGTTCTGGATGAAATGACTGCACTTCTTGATGAAAGCAGTGAAGCGCCTGATGAAGCGGCGATTGAGTCCTGGTGGAAACAGATTAACGACTGGCGTCCACGTCACGCGATGCGTTATGAGAAAAACGAAAGCGGTCTGATGAAGCCTCAGGAAGTTGTTGAAGCCATGTGGGAAGCCACTAAGGGTGATGCATACGTTACTTCCGACGTAGGTCAGCACCAGATGTTTGCTGCTCAGTACTACAAGTTTGATAAGCCGAATCGCTGGATCAACTCTGGTGGTCTGGGCACCATGGGCTTTGGTTTCCCGGCGGCGATGGGCATTAAACTGAACTTCCCGAAAGAAACCGTGGTTTGTGTTACCGGTGAAGGTTCGATCCAGATGAACATTCAGGAACTGTCGACCTGTTTGCAGTACGGCATTCCGGTGAAAATCCTGTGTCTGAACAATGGCTCTCTGGGCATGGTTCGCCAGTGGCAGGATATGAACTACGAAGGTCGTCACTCTCACTCTTACATGGAGTCGCTGCCTGACTTCGTGAAGCTGGTAGAAGCGTACGGTCACGTAGGTATTCAGGTAAAAGAGCGTGATGAGTTACCTCAGGCGCTGGAAGATACCTTTGGCAAATACAAAAACCGTCTTGTGTTCCTTGACGTTGCAGTAGACGAAACTGAACACGTGTATCCAATGCAGGTTCCGACCGGTTCCATGCGCGATATGTGGCTGAGCAAGACGGAGCGTACCTGATATGAGACACATTATTTCTATTTTGCTGGAAAATGAGCCAGGTGCTTTGGCGCGTGTGGTTGGTTTGTTTGCTCAGCGTGGTTACAACATCGAAACCTTAACCGTGGCACCAACGGAAGACGAAACTCTGTCTCGTCTGACCATGACCACAGTAGGGGATGACAGCAAGATCGAACAAATCACCAAGCAGCTGAACAAGCTGATTGAAGTGGTGAAACTGGTTGATCTGTCGGAAGGTGCTCATATCGAGCGTGAGCTGATGTTGATTAAGGTAAAAGCGGTAGGTGCTCAGCGTGCGGAAATTAAACGTACTGCGGACATCTTCCGTGGTCAGATTGTGGATGTAACAGCTAACGTTTATACCATCCAGCTGACAGGTACCAGCGATAAGCTGGAAGCCTTTATTGAAACCATGGGATCGGCTTCAGTACTTGAAACGGTACGTACCGGTGTATCCGGTATTTCCCGCGGTGAGAAGGTGTTAAGCCTCTAAGCTCGAAAACGATAACACAAAAGCCCGGTTACTTTTCAGCCGCCGCGTCGAAGCCACGTCCCTGTGATCGCGACGCTAACACAACATCCTGTTGTTGCTATGAAAAGTAACCGGGCTTTTTGTTTTCAAAACTGCGGAATGTAATTTGGAGTCAGCTACGCTCTAAAAACGCCAGTGATAAAAATCCACTAAAAGCACCAATCACAATCACAGCACTGGTGCTGCCACTGGCCAGCATCAAAAGTCCTGCCACTATCCAGCCACTTTTTACCTGCTCAAGACGTCTTTGGTAGGTTGTTGAACGTGTCCAGATAAACTCCGGATTGTTCTCCGGCAATTTATAGAAGCGGCGAATACGGTTAATAAGATCCAGTTTAATCACGGTATTACCTCCGTTGTTTCATCCATAAGCAGAAAACTGCCTGAATAAGCATAAGAAGTAATAAAACAGTTTGCTGCCTAAACGCTGAATTGGTCTATTCAACCTCTGGCTTATAGATGGGCGATCTGAACTGCTTTGGTGCAGTGTAGGGTGGGCAACGCCCACCACATCACTATACGCGGTACGTGGTCTTGGTCATCACCTTAGCCAAGCCACTCATGGCCAGTTTAACCGGGAATGGAAATTTATGACCGCCTGCATCAATAGCAGCGGTTGCATGTTTGGCTTCGTCTTCCAGCATTTGCAGCAAAACTGCTTTACTCTTTTCGTCCTGGACCGGCAGCTTGGTCATGTGTTCAGTCAGGTGTTTACACACCTGCTCTTCGGTTGCAGCAACAAAGCCTAAGCTGACTTTATCGCTGACTTTGCCAGCCGCAGCGCCAATGCCAAATGACAAACCATAGAATAATGGGTTCAGATAGCTGGTATGGCTGCCAAGGTCTTTGATGCGTTGCTCACACCAGACGAGGTGATCAACTTCTTCACGTGCCGCTTCTTCCATCGACTCGCGCACTTCCGGCAGCTTTGCGGTTAATGCCTGGCCCTGATACAGCGCTTGTGCACAAACCTCACCGGTATGGTTAATACGCATTAAACCTGCGGCGTGTTTTTTCTCTTCTTCGGTCATTTCAGCGAAGTCGCGCGTTTGTGCTGGCGAAGTGCGTTCCTCCTGAGCTGCTCCTGGCACCAGAGTGCGCAATGCCTGGTCGGCGTTGTGAATCAGCTTATCGAACAGAGAGTAGTGACGAGTGCTCATAGTGATAACTTCAGAAGAATAATTTCGGTTATTTTACGAAATTACTTTTTTTAATGCATTGGCTAATTCGCCTGCCCATGAAGGGAGGTGGATGTAGTGTGTTGCGAAAGGGCTGATCAGAGGATGTGGTCAACTCGCGTACAGGGATGTATTTACAGCGCCCTGAGAGCAGCACACTGCTTCTATCGGACTGAATTTCGCGTGATATAGTGTCAGACATCAAAATAAAAACCGGAAATCATAATGCAGGATTTACGAGATCTCGGGCTGATGCTCGACCGGCATGCCCCTTTGTTACTGGTTGAATCATATGAAGAAGCTCGCGTGCTGGAGCTGTTAACCCGGGTAGCGATTAAGCGTGGCTTAGCCTTGCAGCAGTGGACAGTGTCCGATGGTTTGCGTCGCCTTGGATTTGGGGAAGATGTGGCCAAGGAATCGGACAGTTCGCAGCCAGTTGAAGCTCTCAAACAGATCAAGGCTCGGGAGCAGGGTGGTTTGTTTGTATTCTGTGATTTACACCCTTATCTCGATGATCCTTTAGTTGTTCGACTGGTGAAAGACATTGCCCTGCAGCATGAACGTTTCGGTAAAACCCTGGTGCTGTTAAGTCATCGCATCGATGCTCCCGCAGAGTTACAGCGTTTGGCTATGAGCTTTGATTTACAACTGCCGGATGAAGGTCAGTTGATGTCGCTGGTGAAAGAGGAAGCCCAGCGTTACGCAAAAAACAGCGGCCGTAAGGTAAAAACCGACTCCGCAACCCTGCAGCAAATCGTCGCTAATTTGCGTGGTTTAACCTTCTCTGATGCCCGCCGTTTAGTCCGTGGTGTGATTGTCGATGATGGCGCGATTACTCAGGATGATGTGCCGGAAGTGAGCAAAGCTAAAATGGAATTGCTCGATATGGAAGGCGCCATGAGCTTCGAATATGACACCGCCCGCTTTGCTGATGTGGCCGGGCTGGAGAATATGAAAAGCTGGCTGGAACAACGTCGTCATGCCTTCCTCAAAGCCGGTGATGATTTGCGCCCACGGGGCATGATGCTGTTTGGTGTGCAGGGCAGTGGTAAAAGTCTGGCGGCTAAAGCGGTAGCCGGTTCGTGGGGCGTGCCGTTGTTACGGCTGGACTTTGGTTCTCTGTACAACAAATTTTTCGGTGAAACGGAGCGTAATTTACGTGAGTCGCTTAAGCTTGCCGAAACCATGTCGCCTTGTGTGGTGTGGATGGACGAAGTGGAGAAAGGCCTTGGCCAGGACAGTAACGATCAGGGCGTAAGTCAGCGCTTACTGGGGACATTGCTAACCTGGATGGCCGAACATGAATCTAAGGTGTTTGTTGTTGCAACAGCGAACAATATTCATGCGCTGCCACCTGAGCTGATGCGAAAGGGCAGGCTGGATGAGCTGTTCTTTGTTGATCTGCCAAAGCCAGACGTACGGGAAGCCATTATCAGGCTACATATGGAGAAACGTGGCTTGGCGGTAGAGCGATTTGATATTACTTTACTGGCCCAGGCCAGTGCCGGGTTCTCAGGTGCAGAGCTGGAGCAGGCCGTGGTTTCTGCCTGGCACTCGGTTCATAGCCTTGATAAGGACGGTGAGGGGATCACTACCGAAACTTTGCTGCGGGAAATTCAGCGTACTCAGCCACTGTCGGTGACCATGGCTGAGCAGCTACAAGGATTACGCGACTGGGCCGATGGTCGTGCTGTGACGGCCGACTAAGAGCGCTCTTTGGCGCGCGCAGCCAACAAACCTGAGATGGTCCGGCGTAACTGATCCGGATCAGCCGGTTTGGCTAATAACTGTTGAATTCCTGCATCCAGTGCTTCTTCACGAACATTGCTGATGTTCATGCCGGTTAACATCAGGCGTGCGGGTTTGTTGCTGATGTCGGGGTCGGACAATACCCGTTCCGACAACTGCAGTCCGTCCATCAGCGGCATGTCGTGGTCAATAATCAGGACTTCATAAGGCTCGCTGATTGAATTCTGATGGCGCATCATCGCCAGCGCTTCTTTACCACTGTAAGTGCTTTCGGCACGCATTCCCTGACGTCTTAATTGTTTTTCGATCACGTTTCGTACGGATGCGTTGTCATCCACGATCAACACCCGTAAACCAATCAGGCTGTCGTCATGAGACTGAAGCACCGGTTGCTGATCGCTTTCCAGCGGCAGGTAGAGTGTCAGAGACGCACCATGGAGATTGAAGTCTTCGATCTCTAATGTGGCTTTCATACGCTTCATCACTTTGCGCAGTACCAGCATGTTCCACTGTTTACTGAAATCGCCGATACGCTGCTGTGGCTTATGGTGTTGCAGAATCTGTAAAGCACTGCGCAGTTCATCCGGGCGTGCCAACTGGCTGTTTACCCGCAGTTGTAACATCAGTCCTGACGTCATCTGGCTGTTATAGGGCTGAGCTGCCAGAGTTAATACGCCGTGCTCACCGTAGGCCAGCAATTTCGCCAGAATCGAATGGATCAGTGACTGTAGGTGAGTACGGTCCACAATCACGCGATTGGCCACCTGATCATCAATATCGATCACCAGTTCCATTTGTTTACGTACACCACCTTGCTGGAAGTGTTGTACGGTCTGATTCAGCAGCTTGCGAATCTCAACAGGTTCGGGCTCCAGTTCCAGCTGATTGCTCTGCACTTTACCGAGGTCTGATACCTGATTAACAACATGCAGCAGGTCATGCCCGGCTTCGCTGATGGTGTTGAGGAAATCGCGTTGGTTGTTTCCTAATGGAGTGTCGTTAAGCAGCTGACTCATGCCAAGTACGCCATTAATCGGCGAGCGCAGTTCATGGCTGATGTGAGATAACATTGCTGCATTAATCTGCAGCTCATTGCCGGCGGCATTGTGTTTGCTGGTGCGTTTATCGGTAATTGCTGCGACAGTGGCAACCATGCTGAGAATCAGCGATGACGGCAGAATCAGAATGGCCCAGTCGTGCAGGAACTCGAGAGTCAGCAAGTTCTGGGTAGTCAGCAAGGTCAGAATCAGGCCGATGGTCAGCGCCAGTGCTCCATAAGTCAGCCAGCGTTGTGCAGGCAACTCTTTGCTTGGAACCAACATCAGGAAAATACTGGTCGCCAGGCCATACAGCAGTAAGCTCAAGGCGATAAAGAACTGCATCCCCGACTCAACCACAGCAACAATGATCAGGTTGGTGACTAAATATATAGCGCCAGCAATCATCAGTTTTTGTTCGATGTGGCGCTGGCGCCAGCCGAGGCTGTAAACCACAAAACCATGTGCGGAAGCTGACAGGCTGATCATGATATAGCCGAAGTAAGCCAGAGTTTCACCACTGATGGTGAACAGCATGCTGAGTAAACCCGTCCAGCTGGGCAGAAACATTAAGGCGCAGAGGCAGTAACTGGCGGCGGCGGCTGCGACCAATAAGCGCTGCTGTCGATAGAGGTTTAAGAAATACAGCAAGGTACCCAACACCCAGCCTAGTACCAACCCCTGGATAATAAAGTCCCACTGCTCGTTAAACAGGAAGTAATCCAGGCTGGCGAGACGAAGCTCGGTGTTAAGAATGGAATCTGAGGCAATACGAATCAGGAAACTTTCGGTGCTCTCAGCCGGAATATCAATCAGAAACGGGTAGGCCTGAATGTAGCCTCCAATGCGGCCACGGCTTTTACGGCTGTAGGTTTGTGGCTCCGGATTATTGATATTGTAGAGCGATACTTGTTTCAGATCCGGATTCGACAGGCTCAATACTGCCTGCTTTGGATCTTTATAAGGATTCGAGATGCTGATGCGTAACCAGTAGGCTGAAGTTGTTAAACCGAATTTCAGCTTTTCACTGTGGCTGGGGGTAAATCGCAGTTGCTGCTCTGGAGAGAGCATCTCACGAATGGTCAGCTGCTTTTGCTTGTCTTCATAAACCGACGCGTAGGGCGTCACGCCGTAATCAAACGATTGGTTGGGAATCAGAACCGGGTTAGTTGCCTGGCTGCTACTGCTGAAACACAGTAACGCCAGAACAACCAGTAACAATAGATAAAACTTGCCGGTAACCATGCGACTATCCTCATAGTTACTGAGCAAGTGTGTCATCCCTGAATCTCCGCGATTATCTGTTGTTATATTGAACCGTTAGCTTTGCTCGCGGGCTACAGCACGGTAACCAATGTCTTTACGGTAGAAGACATCTTTCCAGTCGATTTGTGCAGCCAGCTCGTAGGCTTGTTGCTGAGCTTCGCTCACGCTGTTACCTAAAGCCGTTGCACATAATACACGACCACCGGCGGTGACAACATCATCGCCATCCAGCTTAGTGCCTGCGTGGAATACTTTGCGGTCAGCGCCATCGTTATCCGGTAAGCTGATTGCGTCGCCTTTGTTGTAGGCTGCCGGGTAACCGCCTGCTGCCAGAACAACCCCCATGGAAGCACGAGGGTCCCACTGAGTGGTTTCCTGATCCAGCTTGCCTTCCAGCGCTGCTAAGCAGTGAGCCACCATATCCGACTGCATACGCATCATGATTGGCTGAGTTTCCGGATCACCGAAACGGCAATTGTATTCGATTACTTTTGGCGCGCCGGATTCGTTGATCATCAGACCCGCATACAGGAAACCTGTGTAGTCATTGCCTTCAGCCGCCATGCCTTCAACAGTTGGGCGAATCACTTCAGCCATAATGCGGTCGTGGATTTCAGGGGTCACAACCGGAGCTGGAGAGTAAGCACCCATACCGCCGGTGTTTGGACCAGTGTCACCATCGCCGACACGTTTGTGATCCTGGCTGGTGGCCATTGGCAGGATGTTTTTACCGTCAACCATTACGATGAAAGAGGCTTCTTCACCGGTCAGGAACTCTTCGATCACGACGCGACAACCGGCATCACCAAAAGCGTTACCAGACAGCATGTCTTTTACCGCTTCTTCAGCTTGCTCCAGAGTTTCGGCAACAATAACACCTTTACCCGCCGCCAGACCGTCAGCCTTAACAACGATTGGAGCACCTTTTTCACGCAGATAAGCCAGTGCTGGCTCAACTTCGGTGAAGTTCTGGTAGTCCGCGGTTGGGATGTTCTGGCGTGCCAGGAAGTCTTTAGTGAATGCTTTAGAACCTTCCAGTTGCGCCGCGCCTTTGCTTGGGCCAAAAGCTTTCAGGCCAGCAGCAGCGAATTGATCAACCAGACCGTCTACCAGTGGTGCTTCCGGACCAACAATGGTCAGGTCAACTTCGTTTTCTTTGGCGAAGGCTTCCAGCTCATCGAAAGCCATTACGTCGATGGCGACGTTTTCCATGTTTTCTTCGCGTGCGGTACCCGCGTTGCCTGGTGCTACGAATACTTTTTCAACCAGTGGAGATTGCAGTGCTTTCCACGCTAAGGCGTGTTCGCGACCGCCGGAGCCGATTACTAGAACTTTCATAATTTTCCTTACGTGGGTCTGAAATGCTCCTGAGCGGTGTTAAAAGCTTCATCAAAATGCTCACTTAGCGCACTAAGCTCCGCTTTTTCTTTAGCTTTTGCCTTGCTCAGAACCCTTTCATCTCCCACTCAAATCTGAGTGAAATTACGGTTTTAAGGTGGGAGAGGTTAGCATCAGAGTTATTCATAGCAACCTTGGGCAGCAGGGATGCTGCGCGAGAGCTTACAAGGATGTACTTGCAGCGTGTTGCGAGAATAACTGTGGTACTGACCTCTCAAATTACTTATAAAAAATCAGTGACGGAAGTGGCGCATCCCGGTAAACACCATAGCGATGCCAGCTTCGTCGGCTGCAGCAATCACTTCTTCATCACGAATCGAACCACCCGGCTGGATAATTGCTTTAATGCCAACCTTCGCGGCGTTATCAATACCGTCGCGGAATGGGAAGAAAGCGTCGGATGCCATTACTGCACCTTCAACCTGCAGACCAGCGTGTTCCGCTTTGATCGCTGCGATACGGGCTGAGTTTACGCGGCTCATCTGGCCAGCACCAACACCAACAGTTTGACGGTTCTTACCGTAAACAATGGCGTTAGATTTAACGAACTTAGCCACTTTCCAGCTGAAGATCAGATCGTGTAATTCGGCTTCGGTTGGCGCACGTTTAGTCACCACTTTCAGATCGTCAGTGTTGATCATGCCGTTGTCGCGGTCCTGAACCAGCAGGCCGCCATTAACGCGCTTGTAGTCGAACGCTTGTGGGCGCTCTGCCGGCCACTCGCCACATTCCAGCAGGCGTACATTCTTCTTCGCAGCAACAATCTCGATGGCTTCAGCACTTACTTTCGGTGCGATGATCACTTCAACAAACTGACGCTCAACAATCGCGCTGGCGGTTTCTGCATCCAGTTCACGGTTGAAAGCGATGATGCCACCAAAGGCAGATTCGGTATCGGTTTCGAAAGCCATATCGTAAGCCTTACGAATGCCACCTTCGTCTTCTGGTACAACCGCAACACCACATGGGTTAGCGTGCTTAACAATCACACAGGCTGGCTTAACGAATGACTTAACACATTCCAGAGCAGCGTCTGTGTCAGCCACGTTGTTGTAAGACAGCTCTTTACCCTGCAGCTGCTTTGCAGTCGCGATGGATGCTTCAGCTGGCTCGGCTTCAACATAAAAAGCAGCTTTCTGGTGCGGGTTTTCACCGTAACGCATGTCCTGCGCTTTGATGAACTGGCTGTTATAAGTCTGAGGGAAATCTTTGCGGTTATCAGTGCTTAAGGTTTCCGCGTCCTGATCGATGGTACCCAGGTAATTAGCAATCATGCCGTCGTAGCTGGAAGTATGCTCGAACGCTTTTAACGCCAGGTTAAAACGGGTTTTGTACTGCAGGCCGTTGTGAGTGCTCAGATCTTCCAGCACTTTGCTGTAGTCGGAGGTGTTAACCACGATACCAACGTAAGCATGGTTCTTAGCTGCAGAACGAACCATAGTCGGGCCGCCGATATCGATGTTTTCGATCGCCAGTGGCAGGTGGCAGTCGTCTTTTGCAACCGTTGCTGCAAACGGGTACAGGTTAACCACAACCAGATCGATCGGGTTAATGCCATGTTCTGTCATGACTTCATCATCCTGACCACGACGACCTAAAACACCGCCATGAATTTTCGGGTGCAGGGTTTTAACACGGCCATCCATCATTTCCGGGAAACCGGTGTAATCGGATACTTCTACTGCCGGGATCTGGTTGTCCAGCAGCAGTTTGTAGGTGCCACCGGTAGACAGAATTTCCACGCCCGCCGCATGCAGGGCCTGGGCAAATTCTACGATGCCGGTTTTGTCCGATACGCTGATCAGGGCGCGACGAACAGGAGTGATATCCGCAGGGATGTCGTTTGCAGGGATGAAGTTGCTCATATGGTCAGGTTTTCTAAGCTATTAAAAAAAGAAAAAGCGGCCTAGGCCGCTTAAGAAAGTAAAAATCGGATTACAGCATTCCGTACTGCTTTAACTTTTTACGCAAAGTACCGCGATTTAACCCCAGTACGATGGACGCTTTGGTCTGGTTGTCGCGGGTATATTTCATTACCGTTTCCAGTAATGGCGCTTCAACCTCGGACAGCACCATGTCGTATAAGTCGACGATTGGCTGACCATCGAGGTGATCAAAATAATTCTGCAGGGCCTTTTCTACACTGTCGCGCAGGGTTTGCGATGATTCTGATGGTGCGCTTAAGTTGTTTTGTAGATCAGATGAGTCGGTCACTGTTTCAACCTTCCTTAATAATGCTTCGGTGTTCATGCGGCTTGTCCCTCTCTGTCGTATTCCTTAAAAAACGTTTCAATCGCCTGGCGCTGTTCTGGAGCTGTTTCCAGGCGATTAAAAATTCGACGGAAATCGCTGCCATTGGCCTGGTGTTGCAGGTACCAGCCAACGTGTTTGCGAGCGATCCGTACTCCCAGATAGTCGCCATAAAACTCATGTAGGGCGTCTAAATGAGATAATAAAATCTGTTCAACTTCGTCAATTTCGGCTGTAGGCAGATGTTCGCCGGTTGCCAGGTAGTGACTTACCTCTCTGAAAATCCAGGGTTTGCCCTGCGCCGCGCGGCCAATTAATACGCCATCGGCACCGGTGTAGTTCATCACCTCGGCAGCTTTTTCGGCGCTGGTGATGTCGCCATTAGCAAACACCGGAATGTCGATGCTGCTTTTGATGTTACGGATGGTGTCGTATTCCACCGTATTCTTGTAGCCACAGGCGCGGGTGCGGCCATGAACGGCTAAAGACACAATGCCTGCATCCTGGGCAATCTGGGCGATGTTCACACCGTTACGCTGATCCGGGCTCCAGCCTGTACGTATTTTCAGGCTAACCGGCACATCAACGGCAGCCACTACCGCCTGTAATATCTCTTTCACCAGGCCTTCATCTTTCAGTAACGCGGAACCGGCAGCCTTGTTACAGACTTTTTTGGCCGGGCAGCCCATATTGATGTCGATGATCTGGGCGCCATTGGCGGCATTAAATTGCGCGCTGTCTGCCAGAATTTCCGGATCGCCACCAACGATCTGCACGGCAATGGGCTCCGGTTCGCCAGTGTGGTCCAGGCGCAACTGAGATTTGCGTGTATGACGCATATCCGGGTTGGCTGCCACCATCTCGCCCACAACCAGGCCGGCGCCAAGCTGGCGACAGAGCTGGCGAAACGGACGGTCGGTGACTCCCGCCATTGGTGCCAGAATCACTGGATTAGGTAGCGTATATGGGCCAATTGCAGGCATGAATAACCGATTAAAACTGATCAAAAAGTGTGCGACGAAAAAGTCGCGGTATGATACTCATAACCCCCTCGTGAATAAAGGGGGAAATGGTTGTCAGTGGGCAAAATTTTGTTAATTGAGTGTTTTCTTACTGGTTGCTTTGCAGGCGGATGGCATAACTGACCGCTTCCGGGCCCGGATCAGCAATTTCCAGGGCGATATGAACCGGTGTTCTGCTTGGAATCAGAGTCTGGCCAGCAAGCTCGCCGGACAAGTACTCTGATGGCAAAAACTGGCGGCTGGCAACCACATTATTGTTCAGATCGCTGAACACCAGTTCCAGATCGGGGAAGGGTTGCGGGTAATTGGCCAGGTTTTGCATCAAGGTGTCGACCATCAATGCTTTCTGCAATTTCGGGTGGCTTCGAACAACCAGGTGTTGGGTGCTCAGCTGTTTCATGTTTTGTACATTCGGCAATGTGCAACCGGCCAGATTACAGACCTGGGTATACAGCGGGCGCCATTGTGGCGTACGTGACCACTGATCAAATTTAAAGAACAGTGTCTGGCCACCGGCGATCAACAACATTAACAGCGACGCCAGGCTCCAGCCCCATGGGAAAGAAGAACCACTTTTGCGTTTTTGCAGCTCCAGCGGATCTTCCTGCAATCCGGCAACACTGTCGGCTGGCACCATAATTTCGGTGGCTTCGCTGTCCAGATCATCACTGCCCAGGTGCATATTGTCGTCGTCATCAACAAAGCCCTGGAAGTCATCGGCTTCAGCGCCGGCTTTGAACTGACTGAATTCCTCGTCATTACCCGAGTCATCGAAGTTGTACTGACTGGTTTCTGAAATTTCCAGACCACCCAGAGTGATTTCTTCTACGCCATCATCATCGTCGAGCAAGGCATCTGCCCAGGCTTCGTCCGGGTCTTTATCGCTGGTGAAATCGTGAACGGCGGAGTCCGGATCCATCAGATCCAGGGTATCGGTACTGGCGTTTTTCAGATCGAAGATTGAAGCGTCAATTTCCAGGTCGTTGCGTGGAGCCGGGCGATCTTCTTTCTCCGGAGCACGAATACCAAGGTCGACCATCGGGTCGTCACTGATACTCTCATGGGTATCCGGCTCATCGTCATCCATCATGTCGTCATGAATAAGGCCATCGTCGCCAATCAACACATCGTCGTCGATGTCATCATCCATATCATCATGAATCAGCAGCTCTTCTTCAGCTGGCTTCGACTCTGATGGCTTAGCAGCAGGCTGGTTGACCGGTTTTTCTTCGGCCTGTTTTTCAGCTTGCAGTTGTTCTTCATCAACAAAATGTTCGGCGGCTTTAAACACCTGCAGGCAGGAGCCACAGCGCACAGCACCGTTAGCTACTTTCAGGTGTTCATCGCGCACCCGGAATGTGGTGCGGCAATGTGGACATCGAGTCACGTGAGCTGCCATTGAGTATCCTTTACTCCATTTCCGATTGATGTTGAGTGTTAGTCTTCACGGCGGGTTCCGGTAAGCAGTACCCAGTCACCGAGCTGTTTTGCAGGGTTCATGTTATACCACTGACTGTAGCATTGAGACACTTCTTCCGCCTGCTCAGCCAGCAATCCGGATAGCGCCAGCTTGCCGCCACTGCGTGTCAGGCGAGCAATATCGGGTGCCAGTGCCTGTAATGGTCCGGCGAGAATATTCGCCACCATAATATCGGCTTTTACGTCAGGTGTTTTATCCGGCAGGAAGACATCGTACAAATCATCACTGATGTTGTTGCGGCCAGCGTTGTCACGTGTTGCTGTCAGTGCCTGCGGATCAATATCGACCCCTACCATTTTTTCTGAACCCAGCAACAGTGCCGCAATGCCCAGAATACCGCTACCACAGCCGTAGTCGACCACCAGTTCTTCGCCTTCAACTTCCTGATCGAGGAATTGCAGGCAAAGGTCGGTTGTTGGGTGGGTACCTGTACCAAACGCCAAGCCCGGATCGAGCATCAGGTTGACGGCATCCGGTTGTGGTGGCGTTTGCCAGCTTGGACAAACCCATAAACGCTGACCAAATTGCATCGGGTGGTAATCTTCCATCCAGGCGCGAATCCAGTCTTTGTCTTCGAGAATTTCGAGTTTGTGTTTTGGCAGCGACTGACCACTTAAGTTCTGGTAGAAGCCGTTGAGGTTTTTCAGTAACAGTTCGCTGTTCTGGTTCGCTTCAAACAGTCCGATAATCTGGGTTTCATCCCAGATTGGATTGGTACCCAGTTCCGGTTCAAGAATGGGCTGGTCGGCATCGTCCTGCAATGTCACGGACAACGCGCCCTGTGCCATCAGTGCATCTTCAATGGAATTAACTTGCGCACGTTGTGCGTGAATACGAATCTGAATCCAGGACATCTCAGGCCTTGTGGTTTTTCAATGAAGTGTTTTCCAGCTTTGCGATGGCTGCTTGCAATGCCAGGTCATAGCCCTGAACACCCAGGCCGCAAATAACGCCCACTGCAATATCCGACAGATAAGAATGATGACGGAAGGTTTCGCGGGCGTGTACGTTGGAAATATGAATTTCGATAAACGGAATGGCGACACCAGCTAAGGCATCGCGGATAGCAACGCTGGTGTGGGTAAATGCCGCCGGGTTGATGATAATAAATTCGGTACCATCAGTGTGTGCCTGATGAATCCGATCAATCAACACGTGTTCGGCATTGCTTTGCAGGTGATCAAGCTGATGGCCAGCGTGTTGTGCACTTGCTTGCAATTGCTGTTCGATATCTGCCAGTGTTGTAGCACCGTAAATTTCCGGTTCACGAGTGCCCAGCAGATTGAGATTTGGGCCTTGTAGTACCAGTATTTTTGCCATGGCTACGCTCGTTTTCCGGGGACAGTAATTTATGCGCGAGTTTGCCGCAAACTGCCCGTAGCGTCCAGTTTTAAGCGTCTGGTTTCAAGTGTCCGGTTTTAAACCTCATTGTCGGCAGCAAATACCTGATTACGGCCGTTGTGTTTGGCGCGGTAGAGTGCCTGATCGGCACGCTCAACCAATTCACTTAATGACTCGCCTCGCCATTGTGCCAGGCCACAAGAGAAAGTGACTTGCAGCGATTTATCGCTGGTATGAATCAGGTTGGCGAAGTTGGTACGCAGCTTTTCCATTACCATGGCGGCTTGTCCACTATTGGCGTCGCGCAGTATCACAGCAAACTCTTCTCCACCATAACGGCCAATCGGATCGGATTTCCTCAGACTTTGCTTTAAAAACAGAGACAGGTTTTTAATCACAATATCGCCAACCGGATGGCCATGCTGATCGTTGATGTTTTTGAAGTGGTCGATATCAATCATCACAAAGCTGACTGGCATATCGTTGTCTTGATTGAGGTTGTCCTGCAGAGATTCAAGAATATGGGTGTGGTTGAGCAGGCCGGTTAGACTGTCGCGAGCGATCAGGTGTTGCAATTGTCGGGCACGATGAACCCGGGTTTTTACGGTGGATAATAAATGTCGGGCACCAACGGGTTTGGTCAGAAAATCATCGCCGCCTTCGGCCATAGCATCCAGTTGGCGCTGTTTATCCTCTTCGCCCGATAAATAGATAATCGGCAGGTTAATATATTCCTTGTGTTGGCGAATCACCTTCGCCAGTTCCATGCCGTTGCAGTCTGGCATGTACATGTCCATCAGCACCAGATCTGGGTTGTATTTGCTGAGTACATCCAGCACCTGCAGCGGTTCATTAACGATTTCAGTCAGCATCCCGGCTTTATTCAGTACCTTGGCGCTGTACATAGCCTGTGATTTGGAGTCGTCCACAATCAGAATCCTAAACGGATCTTCCGGCGTGGTGTCCAGTAAGTCTTCCAGTGTGCCAATTAACGAATGGATTTCATCGCTGTTGTACAGGCCAATACCACCACTACGCATGGCACTCAGCTTTTGCTCAATGGTTGGCTGCTGTTGTTGGTAGGTAAATAAAATCGGCAGAGGTTGTTCACGTTCGGCCTGAATCTTTTCGGCCAGTACTAAACCGTGGCCGTCAGCAACAAAATTAATGTCGAGTACCAGCGCTGCCGGATGGCGCTCCTGCAGGGCCGTGAGAAATTCCTGCTCGTTTTGCTGGATAGCTCCACGCAAACCAAAGTATTCCATTTGTTGCGACAGGGTAGCGGCGGTTTCCTGATGATCAACCGCAATATAAATTGGTTTTTTACTGGGAATCAGATTGTCTGCACCGGCTTTGTCGCTATGCCGCAGTGCGGTTTCGCTTAGTTGGCGAACCTGTTTGTTTAATTGTTCCAGCTGCTCACTGGCCGGTGGTTGGCCGTGTTTTATCTCGGCGAGAATAGTTAACAGCTCCCGTGCCAGGGCAACGTGTTTTTCCGCCTCAAAACGGGTCGCAGAGCTTTCAAGCTTCTCCAGAGCGTTGGCAAAGTCCGACATTGCGGTAATCGACCAGTTGGTATCAGGCAGGCAGCGCCAGAGATCTAACACCTGACGAACCTGATTAATCACCCGGTTGGAAAATAATTGCCTGAGCTTTTCGGCTTTTGTTTGTGGTTGAGTCATTAACTTCACTACCCATCTGAGACTCTACAAGCGTAGCAGCTTCAGAAAGAGCCGTTGGCAATCACACAAGCGGCAATTGCTGGCTATAGTTAATGGCAGTTACCGTTTTGTTGATATCTCCCGTTCTATGGATCTGACCGTTCAATTGTCTGCAAGGATGTTGAAATCCTTATCCCGGCTGTTGCTGCTGTTGTTCTGCTCATCTTTGCCTGTGTGGCTGGTGGCGGACTGGGAGCGCTGGGTGCCATCGGACCTGATTGATAAAGCAAGGCAGCAGTATGGCGAGTCAGCCGCCGAACGTATTCAGGACTGGCAAACCGAATTACGTGATATCGCCAATGAATCCGAAGACGAAAAACTGCGTCGGGTAAACGACTTTTTTAATCGCTATATCCGCTTTGTGAACGACGATAAGCATTGGGGAAAAGTTGATTATTGGGCAACGCCCTACGAAGCGCTCGGGACTAACGG
This sequence comes from Bacterioplanoides sp., assembly GCF_965219715.1. GTDB lineage: Bacteria > Pseudomonadota > Gammaproteobacteria > Pseudomonadales > Oceanobacteraceae > Bacterioplanoides. Next base: position 2,223,359 of record NZ_OZ244785.1, on the reverse strand, counting down.
CGCCGACTGCGAAGATTATGTGATCGCAAAATATTACTCCCTGCGCAAACTAGGTGTTGATACCAAAAAACTGCGCATTACCTATGTGAAAGCCTTGCGTTATAACCAGGCGCATATGGTGTTAACCTATTTCCCCACACCGGATGCGGTGCCTTTTGTACTCGATAACCTGATTAAAAGTATTCGCCCGGCATCCGAACGTCGAGATCTGGCGCCGGTTTACAGTTTTAACGCCGAGGGTATGTGGCTGGAGCGAATGAAAGGTGAGGGGATTCGTATGGGCAATCCCAACAAACTCGATTTATGGACCGATCTTCGGATTCGTATGAATGAACTCGGCATGGATTTATAAGGAAGTCTGGCCATGACACTGAAGCAACAATTTTCAATTCTGACCGGCTTACTGGTTGTGACTCTGCTTGCCGGCAATTTGCTGGTGACTGTGATGAACGGTCGTGATTATTTTCAACAGCAGCTTAATGGTCGTGCTTATGATGCGGCGACGTCTCTGGCGTTGTCGATGACTCAGGTTGACGCCGGTGACGACGTACAGTTATCACGTTTAATTGACGTTTTATTTGATCGTGGTTTTTTTGCCGAAATTGAATTTACCCGGGTGGATGGTCAGCCTTTACATCGCCGTGCTCGCCAGGCTCTTGAACAGGCTCCCGCGCCTGGTTGGTTTATTAACTGGGTGGACCTCAATCTGATTGCGGCCGAGGCTGACGTAACCAGTGGCTGGCAGCGCCTTGGCAGCGTCAAGGTAACCAGTCACAGCGATTTTGCTTATCGTGATTTATGGGCCATGGTGCGGGCGGAACTGGTTTGGTTTGCCTGGGTGTTGGTTGTTAGCCTGGTGGCTTTGCAATTATTACTGGGTTGGTTATTCCGTCCCTTAAAACGGGTTGAGCAGCAGGCTCTGGCGATCTGTGAAAAAGACTGGCAAGAACAGCAGGATATTCCGCGTGCCAGAGAATTGCGCCGAATGGTACTGGCGATGAATAAGATGGTGCGTAAGTTGCGCAGCATTTTTGAAGAGCAGTCGGCAATGGCTGAACAGCTGCGGGAAGAATCTTTTCAGGATGCGGTTACCGGGCTGCCTAACCGCAGTGGTTTTGATCGCCGTATCGCTCACGTTCTGGAAGGTGAAGGTGAGCACTCCGGAATCCTGATGTTATTACAATTGCACAACTTTGCTGAATTTAACCAGAAGTACGGTCGCCAGGAAGGTGATGACCGTTTATGCACATTGGCGACGGCACTGTCTGAATGGCTAGAGCAACATCAGAATGCATTGATTGGGCGTCGCTCTGGTGCTGACTTTGCTCTGTATGTTCCCTGCAGTGATCGGCTGCAGGCGGAAGATATGTTGCAGCAGACCTTCTCCGAGTTGGCAGCGGGTGCGCTGTCACAACGCCAGGAAGCGTCCGGCGAACATCTGGTTTTTCATATTGGCGCGGTATTTTTGCAAGCTCAGCACGAAGAAATTCAACCCGCATTGATGAAAGCAGATGCCGCTTTGCGTCAGGCTCAGCGTCATCCGGAAGCCCGGGCGCAATTGTATGGTGAACAGGCTGGTAATCAGCAAGAATGGGCGGCTCACGAATGGCAATCGCTACTGGAAGCGGTGCTGGAGGAAAAAGCAATTGAGCTGCAGTTTATGCCGGTTGTCAGTAATCGCAGTGATGAGTTATTGCAGTTTGAAGTATTCAGCCGTATTCAGTGGCAGCAGCAAACATTGTCCGCCGCACGATTCTGGCCAATGGTTGAACAGCATCAAATGGCATCGGCATACGATTTATGTATTGTTGAAAAGGTGCTGACTGCCTTAGTTCAGACTGATCAGAATCTGCTGGAAAGTGGCAAATCTAAGCCCCGCTATTGTATTAACATCTCACCGGCATCGGTGATGGATGAGCACTTCCACCAAAAATTAACCGAGCTGTTGAGCCAATATCGTGATGTTGCTGCGATGATTGCTCTGGAAATTCCGGAGTTTGCGCTTGCGAATATGGAGTCTGCCCTGGCACGGCTCGCACTGTTGGTTAATGCGCATGGTGTAACCGTTGGTATTGATCAGGTGGGTACCGGCAGTATGGCTTTTGCCTATTTGCAGCGTTTACCTTTGGATTATGTGCGCATTGATGGCAGCTTTAATCGCGGTTTACACAAGGCTCAGGATCATAAGTTTTTTATTCAGTCGATGGTTCAGATTGCACACAACCTGGATTTGTTAGTGCTTGGTGAAGGCCTGGAAGAAAACTCGGATGTGGAAACGCTGCGTTCAACCGGTGTTGATGGTATGAGCGGCTATTTCTTTAGTAAGCCAATGGCTGATCTGGCGCAAGCGCAGAGTTGGAAGATGTCATAGAATTGAGCGCCTGTTGGAACGGTGATGGATGCGGCATTTCGTCACTGGTGCTCAGCGTTTAATTGGCGCTAATGTGTCTGAATAACCGTAGACCGTCGTATGCCTGATCCATATGGAGAATTAAAGATGAAATTTTTACGCACAGTTTTTGCTATTACACTGATGTTGTCGCCTGTGTTTGCCGTGGCTGATTCTCTGGAAATTGAAGATGCTTATGTCCGTGAACCCATTCCGGGCCGTTACATGAGTGCGGCTTTCCTTAAAATAGAAAATGAATCTGAAAAAAGCCGTACTTTGGTGAGTGCCAATGCAGATTGGGCGGGATTAATTGAAATCCACACGCACATTCACGATAACGGTGTCATGCGTATGCGACAGCTGCAGGAGTTAGAAATTCCAGCGGGTGAGATCGTCAAGCTGCAGCCAGGTGGCTTACACCTGATGTTGTTTAAGCTGAAGTTGCCATTGGCAAAAGAGTTAGCATTAGATTTGTGTTTTAAAAATGGCGAGTGCGAAACCGTTACCGCCAAATTACGTTCAATTAAATAAATTGATCCAGCTAAGAAACGCTGGCTCCACTACCAACACAAGTGAAAGCACAAATAAAAAAGGTGGCTGTTTATTAGCCACCTTTTTTCTTTTCGTTATGTCACTGTTAGTGCGTTATTTATAGAACCCTGGGCGAAAAAATCAGGCGCCTTCGGGAACTGCTGCAGAAACAGGTTCCTGATATTCTTTTAACAGCTTTAATACCTCATTGGCTTTGCGGCCCTGCATTGCACAAGTAGTCATTAATCCAGCCATAAGTGCGCCACCGACACCAGCAGTCATGACGTCTGCTCCGGTCATATACAGATTCTTAACCGGTGTTACCGGATGCAGGAATGGCTTCTTAAAGCGATCAACAAAATGGTCCAGACCATAAATTTCACCTTTACTGGCTTTCTGGAACCAATCGGTGGAAAGAGGCGTTGATAATTCGTAATAATCCAGCGCATCACGCAGTTGTGGCATTCGCTTGAACAGAACTTCCAGCAAACGTTGGCTGAATTTTTCTTTGATGGCTTCGTATTCCTCGCCCCGCTGGCCCCAGGTTTCATCTTTCCACTGTTCAAACCATTCATGCTTGGCCATGGTGACAATTTCTACCGTAGACTTGCCGGGATAGCGGTTGTTCCAATCAGGGTCTTTCGCTGACGGGAATGAAATGTACACAATTGGGAAATCCTGCTCTGGATCATCATGGAAGCGTTGCAGGTTTTCTTCGTGTTTACCGTCCGGGTAAATCCAGAGGTTGGTGGTATTGATACCCAGTTCCTCGGCGGTACCTTTAAAACCTGCATAGATACCAAAGTGAGAGCTGGATAACTGGACTTGTTCGTTCCATTTTTCCACGCCCAGCTTCTGTTTAACGTCGTTGGGTAATAGCCGTTGGGTAGTGTTATAGAAACCAGCGTTACTGACGATGCGGTCGGCATAAAGCTCGTGACCACCTGTCAGGCGCACTCCATAAGCTTTATTGCCTTTTACCAGAATTTCTTCCACGTCGGCATAAGTGAATACTTCTCCGCCGCTTTTTTGGATGGTTGGAATAATAGAGCGGGCGATGTCTGAAGATCCACCAACCGGATAAGCACCACCCGCGAGGTAGTGTTTTGCAATCAGAGCATGCATCAGGAAGGCAGCATCCGCGGGCGCCTGGCCATAGTCTCCCCACTGTCCGGTTAGTACGGAAATCAGCTGCTGATTATTGGTCATTCCCTCAAGAACTTCACGTGTGCTCTGGAAGAACTCCTTGGGAACCAACATAGGACGCACCAGGTTGTAGACTCTGGCTAACCAGGGTGGCATCGCCTGTCCGGCAAAAAACTTCGGCGTTTTACGGCTGATTTCTCGGATAAGCTCGATGTAATCATCGATGGCTTTTTCTTCACCGGGAAAGCGCTGTTTAAGCATATTGGCAAAGTTATCCCGGCCTGCAACAAAGCCATATTCTTCTTCGCCGAGGATAATACGATCGTATTCCGGCTCCATTTCGGCCCATTTCAGGCGGCTCTCGCTGATGACATCAAAGACTCTGCGCAATGTTGATGGTTTATGAACCTCGCCGATGTAGTGAACACCCACGTCCCATTCGTAGCCATTACGGTGATAAGCGTGGGTGAAACCCCCAGCGGTGTAGTGCTGCTCCAGCACTGCAACTTTATAGCCCAGCAGTGACAATAAGGCGGCATTCGCCAGGCCGCCCATGCCTGAGCCAACCACAATCACGTCGAATTGATTATCTTCTTTCTCCGGGCGTAAGCGTTTACCGGTGCGAACTTTGACCCTAGCCATCTGCTATCTCCTTATTATTCTTATGCAATAAGTTGCATATTGATTTTGTCAGGCTAACCCGAATTGAAATCTTATGCAATAAATTGCATAGGGTTGGCCTGGTTAAGGTAGAATTCTTCAGATTCGACTTAAAGTAAGAAATGAGAGATTCGTGTGTCGTTAAAACATGCCATTCTGGTGCTGCTTGATCAGCAGGCAGCCTCGGGTTATGACCTGCATAAACGCTTTCAGCAGCATATGGGCTTTTTCTGGCAGGCCAGTCACCAGCAAATTTATCAGCAGTTAAAAGGGCTGCTTAAGGATGACATGATTCGGGTTGAAGATGTCAGTCAGCAGGGAAAGCCAGATCGTAAGGAGTATCGGATTACTGATACCGGTCGTGAGGCGTTAATTGCCTGGATGCAGCAAAGCTGTAAGCCAATGAAGGTAAATGACAGTCTGCTATTGAAGTTGTACGGTGGCCACCTGGTCGATAAAGCGTATCTGTTGAAAGACCTGCAGCAGCAAAAAGAAACCCATGAAAAGACGTTATCGGTACTGCTGCAGATTGAGCAACAGTATCAGGCTCTCACTGAGCAGGAACGGCAACCTTACCAGTTGCCATATCTGGCCCTGCGCCGCGGTATTCACCATGTACGTGCCTGGTTGGCATGGGCTGAGGAAGCGCAACAGGTTATTGGTCAGCAATAACCACCTTACTGATCATGTCAGAGTTTGAAATCGTTCAGTTGCTCTGACATCAGCACTTCGTCCGCTGGTTTACCCGGGATTGCATGGCGCTCACTGGCCCATTCCCCGAGATCAATCAGTTTGCAGCGTTCACTGCAAAAAGGGCGGTATTTGCTTTCTGGTTGCCACACCACATCTTTCTGGCAGGTAGGGCATTGAACTTTCATACTCTTTTCTCGATCAGGCCTGAGCCAGTTTCAGATAAGTTTGATGCAGCGAATCCAGCTGTTGGTACAGATGGGGTAAATCGTTACTGTTATCGGCAATGTCGTTTGCTTTAGCGCGTTTTTCGTCGCGGCTCATTTGAGCAGCAATGATATTGCGGATCTGCTCTTCATTGTTACTGTCGCGCTTACAGGCGCGTTGTACCTGAAGTTCAACGGGGACGTCAATCAGCAAGGTATGCTGAGTCAGCTGGAACTGACCACTTTCAAACAATAGCGGTGATACCAGTACCGCGTAGGGGGATTCAGCTTGTCGTAGTTGATTGATGATGGAGTCTCGAATACGCGGATGAGTTTGTGACTCCAGCCACTGACGCTCCTTTGGCTCAGAAAAGACTTTCTGGCGAAGCCAGGGGCGATTTAGAGATTGGTCTGAAAGCAAGACGTCTTTACCATAACGATCTGCAATAGCCTGCCAGGCTGGTTGCTGAGGTTCTACAACCTCGCGGGCAACCACATCAGCATCGACAACTGCAATGCCTTTTTCAGCCAGATAATCGCTGGCAGCGGTTTTACCACTGCCAATGCCACCGGTTAAACCTAACACCCACATAACGACACCCTAAAAAATAACACTTTCAGCATAACAACAGGCTCAGGGAGCGATTATAAGGTGCCTAAGTACCAGTTAACGATCTGCTCACCCCATAATGCGGCGATCCAGCCAGCCATGGCCAGATAAGGGCCAAACGGAATTGGCAAATTCTTATCCCGGCCCATAATCAGGATTCCGGCAATGCCAACAACAGCACCGACAATTGACGATAACAGGATGATTAACGGCAGTGCTGTCATACCCAGCCATGCGCCAAGTGCTGCCAATAATTTAAAGTCACCATAGCCCATGCCGTCTTTACCGGTAGCCAGCTTAAACAGCCAAAATACCGACCAAAGTGAGCCATAACCAAAGGCAGCGCCTAACACGGCACTTTCCAGGTCAACAAATAATCCCTGGGTATTCACAAGTAAACCCAGCCACATCAAACCGAGAGTCATACCATCAGGCAGAATCTGATGATCGATGTCGATAACTGACATGCTGACTAACAACCAGGTAAACACCAGCATCGCCGCCAATTGCCATCCCCACGGGAATACAAGCAGTAACATGGCACTCATAATGGCTGTTACAAGCTCAACCGCAGGGTAGCGTAAGCCGATTTTGGTACCACAGCCAGCGCATTGGCCTTTAAGTAATAAATAACTGATTACTGGAACATTCTGCCAGGCTTTAACAGGTGCGTGGCACTTAGGGCAATGCGAATCGGGTTTAACCAGATTGTACGGCTTAGATAAATCGTCCAGTGCCGGATGCTTTGGAATATTTTCACTGAACTCGTCGCATTCCTGCTTCCAGCCACGAAACAGCATGATTGGGAAACGCAGAATAACAACGTTGAGGAAGCTGCCCACTAACAAAGAAAAGATAAAAACAAAAACCACCAGGGCAGCCAGGTGGTTTTGCAGATACATCAATAGGGTTTCCATTACATCGCGGATCCCATTTGGAAGATTGGCAAGTACATCGCCAGGATCAGGCCACCAATGACCACACCAAGGAAGGACATAATAAATGGCTCCATCAGAGCGGTCATACCTTCTACGGCGTCATCAACTTCCTGTTCGAAGTAGGTTGCGGCTTTATCAAGCATGGTATCCAGGGCACCAGATTCTTCGCCGATACTGGTCATCTGGATCACCATATTCGGGAATACGCCGGTGGCACGCATCGCAAAGTGCATCTGCTGGCCGGTGGCTACTTCATCACGGATACTGAGTACCGCATTACGGTAAACCACGTTGCCAACTGCACCGGAAACGGAATCCAGAGCTTCTACCAAGGGCACGCCTGCAGCAAAGGTCGTGGATAAAACTCGTGCATATCGAGCAACAGCGGCTTTTCGAATCATATCGCCAAAGATCGGAAACTTTAACGTCGCCCGTTCAAAGCTATCTTTAAAAGCCTGAGAGGTTTTCATCATATAGCTGAAGCCAAATATTGTTCCCGCTAATATGGCGAGAACAGGTATATAGTAGGCTTGAGCCATTTCCGACAACATCACAACAAACTGGGTAGGTGCTGGCAGCTCGGCACCAAAACTACTGAACATGTCTTCAAAAGTAGGAACCACTTTAATCAGCAATAACGCGGTAACGGCAAACGCAATAGTTAATGTCGCGATTGGGTAGGTCAGACCTTTTTTAATCTTGGCTTTTAGCTCTTCAGTCTTTTCTTTGTAGTTCGCGACTTTATCCAGCATGGTTTCCAGTGCACCGGCTTGTTCGCCAGCTTCAACCAGGTTGCAGGTCAGGTCATCAAATAGATCCGGACGTTGCTTCAGAGCCGAGGCAAAGTCGTTACCTGCTGAGACTGTATCACGCAGCTCAAAAATCAGCGCTTTCATGGTGGGGTTATCAACACCGTCGGCGACGATATCAAATGACTGAACCAGAGGAACACCCGCCTTAATCATGGTTGCCATTTGGCGCACAAAGAAGGTGATATCGGCAGATTTAACCTTTTTGCCCTTAGCGCCACCGCCACCCAAGCCAAATAAAGGCTGAGGGGCTTTCTTAACTTTCTGTGGGTTAACCCCCTGCTTACGCAGTTGGGCTTTAACCATGGCTGCATTCTGGCCAACGATTTCGCCTTTGACTGGCATACCTTTGCGGTTCGTGCCTTCCCAAACGAAATTGGCTGATTTTATTTTCTTCGCCATATCAAACTGAACCGTCTGTCTTTTTACATTAGTCCGTGGTTACACGGCTTGCCTCTTCCAGGCTGGTAACACCTGCAGCCACCTTCATCAGAGCTGAAGTACGTAAATCGTTAAAGCCTTCCGCCCGTGCCGCATCAGAAATCTGGATCGCGTTACCACCTTCCATAATGATACGGGAAATCGGATCGGTAATCTTAACAACTTCGTAAATACCGACCCGGCCTTTATAGCCTTCTTTACAGCTATCACAGCCTACTGCCTGGAAAAACTCACCCTCGGCTATCTGTTGTTCTGTCAGGCCTGCCTCCTTGAGTGTTTCTGCTGGTATATCCGCAGGTTTCTTGCAGGCTGAGCACAGTCGGCGGGCCAGACGCTGAGCAATAATCAGGCTGACTGAAGTAGCAATACTGAAGTTAGGTACCCCCATATTCGCTAAACGAGTCAGGGTTTCTGGCGCGCTGTTGGTGTGTAATGTTGACATTACCATATGGCCAGTTTGCGCCGCTTTAATCGCAATTGACGCAGTTTCGAGATCACGGATCTCACCAACCATCACAACATCCGGATCCTGTCGCAGGAATGAACGCAGTGCAGATGCGAAATCCAGCCCCACTTTAGCATTTACATTAACCTGGTTAATGCCTTCCAGGTTAATTTCAACCGGGTCTTCTGCGGTTGAAATATTGGTGCCTTCAACGTTGAGAATATTGAGTCCGGTATAAAGTGATACCGTTTTTCCTGAACCGGTTGGACCCGTCACCAGAATCATCCCCTGGGGTTTTCCCAGTGCCTCCATGTACAGCTCTTTTTGATCTGGCTCATAACCCAGCATGTCGATGCCTAGCTGAGCAGAAGAGGGGTCAAGAATTCGTAATACAATTTTTTCACCGAATAGGGTGGGTAATGTATTCACCCGGAAATCAATGGCCTTAGTCTTGGATATTTTCATTTTAATCCGGCCATCCTGAGGGATTCGGCGCTCGGAAATATCCATCTGTGACATCACTTTCAGACGGGCGGCAATTTTGCCGGTCAGGTTAACCGGAGGGCTGGCCACTTCGTGCAATACGCCATCGGTTCGATAGCGAATGCGGTAGCGTTTCTCGTAGGGCTCGAAATGTAGATCCGATGACCCCATCTTAATAGCATCGAGCAGCATTTTATTGATAAATTTTACGATGGGGGCGTCATCAGCGTTTTCTTGCTCAGCTTCGCGCTTCTTTTGCTCTTCTTCCGGGTCTTCAAGATCAACATCATCTAACTCACCATCAAGATCGCCAAATGAGTTGTCATTGTCGCTTAGAAATTTGTCGACTGCGCTTGCAAGCTTATCTTCCTCGACTAACACCGATTCAACATTCATACCGGTATTAAATTTAATCTCGTCGATCGCGAGCATTGCTGATGGGTCGCTTTGGGCGACAAACAGGCGTGTGCCACGGGAGAACAGAGGAAGGACACGATGCTTTTCTATCAGGTCTTTACTGACGAGATCTTGAGGTGCGAGCTCAAAGTCAAATGCAGAAAGATCTAACACTGGTAAGCCAAATTCTTCTGAAGCCAAGACTGCGATTGGCTTAGCTTTAATCTGTCCAGACTTAACAGCAGCGCTTACAAAGCTGACTTGCTCTTTCTTGGAATTCTCTAAAATTTGAATAGCTTGGTTGGAGTCGATTAAATTTTGTTCAACTAAGCGTTTGGGTAAACCAGAAATACCACTCATTATGTAAGCCTGATACTAATTGCAATTCCAAAAGAACATACCAGACAAAAGTTTGCGTAGCTAGATGCCTTTTAGTCAGGTTCCAAATGACAGAAGACATATACAAAAAAACCCAGTGCTACTAAGTAGTACTGGGTTTTCTATTCAAACCTTTAGGTTCAAATTAATTAATCAGTAATGTTTGGTTGGAACTGAGCAGGTACTGTTCCACCTACAACCCAAGATACGCTTTCTTTACCAGCTGTACCGTTAAATGGAACTACGGTTGGAGTTAAAGTGTAGGTGTCTGCGCCAGTTTGGTTAAGTGCACTCGCCGCGCCAGCCTGGAATGTTACGGTAACTACCCATGTAGTTTCGTCAGCCGCTACAGTCCACTTTGGATTTGTAGACATATCAGCTACAGGTGCAAAACCTGTGTAGCCAGTTAAAGCTGCAGTATTAGCAGCAAGTCTGCCGTAACGTCCAGCGTAATCTTCTACAGCCAGTACGATGCCGCGAGAATCGCCTAAGCTGGTTTGTACTTCAGAACGAGCAATATAGTTCTGGTACTGAGGGATAGCTACAGAAGCCAGAATACCGATAATCGCAATTACGATCATCAGTTCGATTAAGGTAAAACCTTTTTGCATAGTTTTCATACTATTCTCCACTCTCATTGTGAGATGTTGTTATTACGGGGCTGATCTTTTTCAATTAAGAGTCAAGCCAGCTCCCTGATAAGTTATTACGTTGAATAACATAGCCAAGAGTGTGCCAATGTTCTTTTTTTTCTGCAAGCCTGTGCAGGCCCCTGAATTAAGGGTTTTTACAATTGCTGATGATTCAGGGGGGAAGGAGTTTTAATGCAGTAGGTGACAAATTTTGTCACTTACTGTCGGCGGGTGTCTACGTTGATGTTTTTATGGTTGATTTCCAGCCGATTAATTCCCCGGTTGTTGATAAATTAACCTGATATGAGTGATTAAAACCCAGAGGTAAGGTATAGATATCTTCTGTTAGAAAATCTGCGCCATTTTTCTTTTGCATCCAATTGGCAAAGGTGTCCGATGGCAGCTCAGTTAGGTCTTCAGGTGTTAGCTTGGTGATATCGACACCAAATGGTGCTTTACCGGTATAGATATACAGTTTTGTGCCTGCAGCTTTTTGGCTTAGCGGGTTTTGCTGAATAAAGTCGGCCAGCTCTGGTGTGACTTTATCGTGGTAGAGAATTTCAAAACCTGCAGCAGGAAAAGATAAAGACAGTGCCAGCGGCCGGGTGTTATGCACGGTGTAAGAGCCATAAGCCAAAGCCGCAATCTGAAGAGCTGCAATAATGGATAAATCCATCTTTAAGCTTTTTTTCTCTGGGTTGAAGACAATCAATGTCAGGGCGGGGCCGAGCACCAGGTCAACGCCAGCAATCACTATCAGGATTTGTTGCCAGCTTGGATCTGCGACCCGCAAGATGCCGGGGAACCAGTAAAAAAAGATCAGCGCCGTCAGAATGGCAAAGACCACCAGGCTCGCCAGAAAGTGAATTCCGAATGCCTGATAGCGATTTAAATGTGTTAATCCCAACATAGCTGGCTCTCTTATTTCTTCTTATGACTTGTTGTTATTTAAAAGTTGGTAGGCTTTTAATCAGACCAAATCAGATCAGTCGCATCGACAGGTCAACTGCTTTGCAATCTTTAGTCAGTGCACCAATTGAAATGTAATCGACACCGGTTTCAGCGTAACTGCGCAGACTGGCGTTAGTGATACCACCGGAAGCTTCGAGTTTGACCCGGCCGTTGGTTTTATTGCGGGTATGCTCAACAGCTTGTGTCATTGCCATTGGTGAGAAGTTATCCAGCATAATAATGTCCGCACCGGCATCAATGGCCTGATCCAGTTGCTCAAACGTTTCGACTTCCACTTCTACCGGTTTACCCGGTGCGATGATATGTGCCTGGGCAACGGCTTGTTGAATGCCGCCACAGGCCATAATGTGGTTTTCTTTAATCAGGAAAGCATCATACAAGCCAATGCGATGGTTGAAGCATCCACCCACGGATACTGCGTATTTTTGTGCAATGCGCAGGCCCGGAATGGTTTTGCGGGTATCCAGCAACTTCACCTGGGTGCCTGCAACCATATCTGCGTAGAAACGGCACAATGTTGCTGTTCCTGACAGGCTTTGCAGGAAGTTTAATGCACAGCGCTCACCGGTCAGTAACGAACGGGCGGAACCTTTCAGTTCAAATAAGGTTTGATTCGGGCGTACCCATTGGCCTTCTGATACACGCCAGATAACAGCCACGGATGGATCAAGCTGACGAAACACTTCATTAACCCAGTCAATGCCGGCGATGATCGCGCGCTCGCGACAAATAATACGTGCATGAGCCAGATTTTCTGCCGGAATCAGTTGTGCAGTAATATCGCCAGTGCCAATGTCTTCGGATAAGGCGGTGGCCACGGCTTGGTGAATATCAGACGTGTGCAGGCTCAGGTCCATGTTGGAAACTCTTTCTTGAAACTAAAAATTGCGCGCATTCTAACCCGAAAGTCGGGCTACTGCATCGCACAGGAGAGGAAGATCGGAGAAAAGCAGGCAGAAGAGTTCTGCCTGCTGAAGAGGTCAGTCGTTCTTAGCGAAATGCTCGCGGGTTACTTTAAACACCATAGGTGCCAGTAACAGCAGACCAACCAGGTTCGGAATAGCCATCAGACCATTCAGGGTGTCTGAGAGGTTCCAGACGAAGTCGACTTTTACATTGGCAAACGCCAGGATCGCCAGTACAAAGATTGCACGATAGATGATCAGGGTTTTCTCGCTGAACAGGTACTGCCAGCAACGCTCACCGTAGTAAGACCAGCCAAGAATGGTCGTGAAAGCAAAGACCGCCAGAGCCACTGTTACCACATAATTGCCGCCGGCAATTGTGCTGGAGAAGGCTTCGGAAGTTAATACCGCCCCCGTCAGGCCTGCACCATCAGCACCTGTCGCCATCCAGGCTCCTGAAGTCAGAATTACCAGAGCAGTCATGGTGCAAACAATGATGGTATCAATAAAGGTACCCAGCATCGCGATGACACCTTGCTGTACCGGGTTATTGGTTTTTGCTGCTGCGTGTGCGATAGCGGCAGAACCCAGACCGGCTTCGTTAGAGAAAACACCACGAGCCACACCAAAACGGATGGCGGCTGCAACGGCTGCGCCGGCAAATCCACCTGCGGCTGCCACTGGTTCAAACGCGTATTTAAAGATCATGGCAAAGGCATTTGGAATTTCGCTGGCATTCATCAGCAGAATCACAATCGATGCACCAACGTACAGTACGATCATTGCCGGAACCAGTTTACCGGCCACATCACCAATACGCTTGATGCCGCCCAGTACAACAACACCAACCAGCACGGCAACGATGACACCGGTTACCCAGGTTGGAATACTGAAGCTGTCGTCCAATACCGCGGCCATGGAATTCACCTGAACCGCGTTGCCGATACCAAAGGCAGCAACCGCACCGAAGATCGCGAACAGCACCCCCAGCGTTTTACCCATTTCCGGAGCGAACTCGCCAACACCATTGCGCAGGTAATACATCGGACCACCAACGTGTTTGCCATTGGCATCCACTTCACGGTAGGTCACGGCACACACCGCTTCGGCGTATTTGGTTGCCATACCGAATAATGCAATCACCCACATATAGAAGATGGCACCCGGGCCACCCAGAGCAATTGCCGTGGCAACACCGGCGATGTTACCGGTACCGACAGTCGCTGACATGGCAGTCATTAATGCGTTAAATGGTTTAACGTCACCACGTTCGCTGTCATTCTGATCGGAGAATAACTGACGGAAGCCGTAACCCACTTTGCGCCAGGGCATAAACACCATACCAACGGTCAGCAGTACACCGGTTACGCCCAGCATCCCCAACATTGGGGGCCCCCAAACAAAAGCATTGATCTGACTGATCAGATTGTTGAGTGCTTCCATCCACAGCTCCTTTTTCATTTATTTTTAGTGATTCCACACTATATCCCTGCAATTCCGCTAAGCCAATGCGGGAAACTACTTTTTTGACCGTGCGGATAGATTCCTTTGCAGTGATGTAGAAAGCCTTGCTGTTGCTGTTTATGTCGGAGAAATTGACTTAGAGTATGGCCAGATAAAACTGGCTGAGTGTTATGAAAATTGAAAATGGATTGTTGCAGCAGGCTCAATGGCTGCCTTCACCCAATTATGGCGTCAGGCCTGAAAATGAAGTGTCTTTATTAGTTATTCATAACATCAGTTTGCCACCCGGTCAGTTTGGTGGTGGTTATGTTCAGCAGTTTTTTCAGAATCGCCTGACAGCCGATGATCACCCTTATTTCAGAGAAATTGCTGAACTGCAGGTATCCAGTCATTTATTGATTGAGCGCACCGGACATATTGTTCAGTTTGTTAATTTTGATGACAGAGCCTGGCATGCCGGAGTTTCGCGCTTTGCCGGACGTGATAACTGCAACGACTATTCTATTGGTATAGAGCTGGAGGGTTGTGATGATAAACCCTATAGTGCCGAGCAATATCTGGTACTTGCCGAAGTGACCCGCGCGTTGATGGCTTGTTACCCGGGCATTACCGCTGAGCGGATTACCGGGCATGAGCATATTGCTCCGGGACGAAAAACAGATCCGGGCCCGGCGTTTGACTGGCCAGCCTACCGGCGCAGTATCAGCGCTCCAGCCATTAACCGATAACCAGCAGACAGAGATCAAGAAGGAAGCCTGATGAAGTTTTTGATTGTGTTTATTGCCTTGTTTTTGCAGAACAACCTGACCCTGCCTCGGCGCAGTTCGCAAAGCCGCAGCTTTCGTGGCTGGTTGTCTTTCTGGTTAAAGCGCGGATTTTTTGGTCGCTTGCCCCGTCATCTGAAATACTTCTGGCTGGTTATTGTGCCAACGGTGGCTGGTGCTGCAGCGTTTTTCTTTCTTGAACAATTCAGCTGGGGTTTGTGGGCGGCGATTCTGGAAGTTGCGCTGTTACTGTATGTGTTATCCCACATCAGCTTTGAGCGTCACTTTGAGGCTTATGTAAAAGATCTGGAACGTGGAGATACGCAGGGCGCTTATCGTTGCGCCGAGCAATATCTGGCGGTGCCGGAAATTGATATCACAGACGACGTCAGCACGTTAAACGTTCAGGTCATTAAAGTGTTATTGCACCGCTGGTTCGAATATTTCTTTCTGATGGTGTTCTGGTACATGGTAGCTGACGTGGCTGGAGTGTTGCTAGCCTGGTTCAGTGTGCAATACGCTCGTGCCAGTGATTGTGATGCCAAAGCCTGGCGTTATTTGCATTTTCTCGAATGGATTCCGGCGCGGTTATTAGGACTGACGTTTGGCCTGGCCGGAAACTTTATGCGTGCGTTGCCAGTATGGCAGCGTTTCCTGTGGCAAACCCAGGCCAGCAGTGCCGAAGTGTTGTATCAGGTTGCCTGCAGCTCTTTAACCCACAACGGTGAAGAAAAAGAATGGCACCGGGTTGATGAAGATGCTGAATCCGCCGTGGCCGAGTTAAAGGAATGGCATTATCTGCATCTGCGCAGTATGTCGATCTGGATGGTGGTGATTGCGTTTGCCACTATCGGTGGCTGGCTGCTTTGACGATGATCTATTTCCCTCTGAACTGTGTTGCAGTGTGTTCATGAGAAAATATATTCATTATCCGCGTTATTTTACCGCAGCCCCCAGCCAGGCGGCGCCACGGACACCACTGGAGTCGCCGTATCTGGCTTTTAACAGTGGTGTTGTTACTGTGTCTGAGAAGACAAACTCCCCCCAGATCTTTGGTACCTGCTGATAAATCGAGTCGATATTCGACACCCCGCCACCCAGTACAATAGCGTGTGGATCGAGCGTATTGATTACGCCCGACAGCGCTTTTGCCAGGCGGCGATGGTAATTGTTCATCACTTGTTGTGCCTGGGAATCGCCTTGCTGTGCCTGTGTATACCATGCTTCAGCAGTTTGCAGGATGCCGGTTTCTTTCTCCGCTTGCTGACGCAATCCGGGGCCGGACAATAATGTTTCGATGCAGCCCGATTGGCCGCAATAACAGGCAATTTCTGAATCCTGCTCCTCTCGCCATAACAGTGGGTTGTGACCCCACTCACCGCTGATGGCATTCGGGCCACTGACCAGACCACCGTTGATGACCCAGCCTCCGCCACAGCCAGTGCCAATAATCACGGCAAATACGGAAGTTAAACCAGCGGCGGCTCCGTCGGTGGCTTCTGACAAGGCAAAACAATCCGCATCGTTGGCGATGATAACGGCATGTCCCAGCGCCCGTTCCAGATCTCCCTGTAAATCCTGGCCAATCAGACACACGGTGTTGGCGTTTTTTACCAAACCTGTTGCCGGACTGATGGCTCCGGGAATGCCAATTCCCAGAGTGTATTCGGCATTCACCTCTGTTGCTGCCTGGCGCACCATAGCGGCGATATTGCTGACGATTTTCTGGTAGCTATCGGCGGGTGTCGCCGTGCGGCGTCGCAGTAATGTATTTCCCTGTTGATCAAGGGCGATGATTTCAGTTTTGGTGCCTCCAAGATCAACACCAAACTGCAGTGGTGTGTGTTTAGTGGCGCTTATGCCGGAGGCGTGGGCGGAAGGTGTTGCGGGTGTCATTGAAAGGCCTGCTGCTGAATTCAACAGGCGCAGTGTAAGGCAGATTCAATCAGGCGGAAACGGTGTGATAGCCGATCAGCTGTGGCTGTAACTTTTCATCATGGTTTTCAGCATGTCGGTCGCGCCGCTGATGGTGCAGCCGTTGCCGTACAGGCTGGGAGTCAGCTTGTCGCTCCATACCACTTCGGCAACACAGTTACCGGTGCGGCGACCGTCAATATTGGGCGGAATATCAACCAGATCGAGCTCGAAGGTAGTGCCGGGAGGCAACGGCTCATAACTGGAAATCATAATGCCGGTTTCGGAGCAGTCGACCAGTAATCCCAGATATTCTTTACTGCCATGTTCGAACACACTGACCGTGCTTTTCAGCGTCCAGCGAGGATGCATGCGTTGCTCTTTGGTCGAAGGGGTTCGCTCTGTAGTCATCAATCCGCTCTCTTTTGTGGTTAAATCCATGTTTTAACTATAGATCAGTTATTTGCACATGAACGCGATTGAGTTGGTTTTGGGCGGCGCCCGTTCTGGCAAAAGCCGCTATGGCGAACAGCAGACAAGTCGTGCCGAGCAATTGGGCCATTCCCCTGTGGTCTATGTTGCAACGGCATTTGCCGGTGATGGTGAGATGTCCGATCGTATCAAGCGCCATCGTGATGATCGTCCGGCTCACTGGTTTACCCGGGAAGAGAGTATCGATCTGGCACAATGCCTGGCGGATATTCAGAGCAGTCATCCGGATGCTGTGGTTCTGGTGGACTGCCTGACCCTGTGGGTTACCAATTGTTTGCTGGCGGATGATGATCAATGCTGGCCGCAACAAAAACAGCAGTTATTGCAGCAGCTGAGCAGCATGAAACAACGGGTTATTCTGGTGAGTAACGAGGTGGGACAGGGAGTTGTCCCTATGGGCGAGTTGAGCCGTCGGTTTGTCGATGAATCCGGTTGGTTGCACCAGGATATCGCTGCTCTGGCTAATGATGTCACCCTGGTGGTTGCCGGATTACCCATGGCGCTGAAGCGTAATGGCAAGGCGCAGTCGAGTGCCGCCAGTCCACCATTACATCTGTTGTCTGATTAATGGCTGCCTGATAGTACGGCCGGCAAATTATTGCTGATAAAAACAACCGATAGAAAAGCCACATAAAAGAATTATTTATAAAAGACGTATCGCTATGACTACACAATCCTGGTGGCAGGCTGCCGCTGCTGATATCGACGAAACCAGTCTGGCACAGGCCTGGGAGCATCAGAATCAACTGACGAAACCACCCGGTGCATTGGGCCAGCTGGAACAACTGGCTACCCGTATGGCCGCTTACCAGCGTCAGCTTAATCCTGAAATCCGCAATCCACATTGTGTGGTGTTTGCCGCTGATCATGGTGTGGTGGCTCAGGGCGTCTCTGCGTTTCCACAAGCGGTAACAGTCGAAATGCTGAAAAACTTCGTTGCTGGTGGTGCCGCCATTTCGGTGTTATCGCGGGTCAATCAGTTTGAACTGTCGGTGGTTAATTGCGGTACAGCGACTCCCTGTGATCAGTTAGAAGGTGTGATTCACTCGCCGGTGGCGGCGGGCACTGCCGATTTTTCTCAGCAGCCTGCGATGTCACAACAACAGGCAGAGCAGGCACTAGCCATCGGCTCAGATCAGGTTGATCGGTTAAAACAATCTGGCTGCGATTTATTTATTGCCGGTGAAATGGGGATTGGTAACACCTCAGCCGCCAGTTGTGTTTCGGCATTGTTATTGTCGCAGAACGTTGCCGAGCTGGTGGGGCCGGGAACCGGTGTTCAGGGACAGGCGCTGGATCACAAAAGTGAAGTTCTGGTCGCCAGTGTTGCCCGAGCGCAGCAACAATACGCTGAACCACTCGATGCGCTGGTGCAACTCGGTGGCTTTGAGATTGGTGCGATCGCGGGTGCCTATATCCGCGCCGCACAATGTGGCATTCCGGTGTTGGTTGATGGCTTTATTGCCAGCAGTGCAGCGCTGCTGGCGGTGAAGTTAAACCCATCGGTGCGTGAATGGATGTTGTTCAGTCATGGTTCGGCAGAACCGGGCCATAAATCCTTGCTGGCTGGCCTGGGGGCCACGCCGTTACTGGATCTGGGGATGCGTTTGGGCGAAGGTTCCGGCGCCGGGGTGGCAATCAGCCTGATTCGCCAGGCGCTGGCATTACACAATCAAATGGCAACGTTTGCCCAGGCCAATGTCTCAGGGGCTGACAACTGATATGTCTGATGTAAAGGCAGTAGCAAGCAGCGATGTATCAACGACTTATATTGATCTGATTCGCCATGGCGAACCGGACGGCGGCAACGTATTTCGCGGTCGGGTGAATTTGCCGTTAACCGAAACCGGCAAACGTCAGTTTCAGGCGCGCGTAAAAAAACATCGGCACAACTGGCAACACATCATCACATCGCCATTACAGCGTTGTAGCGAAAGTGCGCATTGGCTGGCGAACGATCGGGCGTTGCCTTGTACTGAAGTGACTGACTGGCAGGAAATTGATTACGGCGACTGGGAAAATAAACCAGTCGATGAAGTGTTTAAACAGCACTCCCATCAGGCACAGAAAATGTGGCAACAGCCTCTGGAATTCTGTGCTCCGAATGGCGAACCTGTGCCGGAATTTCAGCAGCGGATTGTTGCTGCCTGGAAGCAGTTGCTGGAGGAGTATCAGGGACAACATGTGCTGCTGGTCAATCACGGTGGTGTGATGCGGGTGCTGACGCAATACCTGCTCAAGCTCGATCCCCAGGCAATGAACCGCCTAGCCATTCCCTATGCCGGGCTGATTCGTTTTAAAGTGGACCACACCAACGAGAATGGTAAAACCCGACACTGGGTATCGCTGCTGGCGATGGACGGTGAAGAGCTGAATGATGATCGTGTTCACGCCATTCTGGGGGATGCATAAGAATGGCAAGCTGGTATTGGGCTTTCTGGTATGCGCTGGTATTTCTTACCCGTATTCCGGCGCCTTATTTAAAACGTGTCGATGACGAAGTTGCGCAACGCTCGCTGGTGTTTTATCCGCTGGTGGGTGTGATTGTGGGTGTGTTATCAGCCGTGTTTGTGATCAGCTGCTGGTGGTACAACCCGGCCGTTTCTCCGCTCTTACTGGCTGCATTAACTGTAGCAATCTGGACATTAATAACCGGTGGTTTACACCTCGACGGTCTGGCCGATAGTGCCGATGCCTGGGTTGGTGGATTGGGAGATAAAGAAAAAACTCTGGAGATTATGAAAGATCCCCGGGTTGGCCCGATTGGCGCTTTAAGCATTGGCTTGTTATTGCTGATTCAATTCGCGGCGTTACAGATTCTGTTTTCGCCAGGGCTGCCGTCCTGGCAGGTTTTAACCACGTTATTACTGATTCCGGCGATGGCACGTGCCAGTGTGGTTGGCATGTTAGCCACCACACCCTATGTCAGAGCAAAAGGACTGGCCAGTTCGCTGGTAAAAGGCGCGACGCGGTTGAGAGTTTTTTCAATGCTGGGTTTGATCGCAATTGCTGCAGTGATTGTGTTTCAGCAAAAAGCGGTTTTATTACTGCTTTTGTGGCTGGTACTGAATGCGTTTTTCCGCCATGCGATGATAAAACGTATTGGTGGTTGTACCGGAGATACCATAGGCGCTTCGATTGCGTTGCAGGAAGCTTTGTTATTGGCTGCTTTTACCTTGTGAGTGTGGCAGCCAATATCCGATTGCAGGAAATAAAATAAGCTGATCAATAAGAAGTTTCAGAACGATGGTGCATTTTTGTGCGCGTGTTCTGAATCTTATTTATCGTACATGTCCTGAATCATTTCGATACTTGGACGCAGGGTATTGCGCCAGGTCAGTTCCAGCTCGGGGCTGAATTCCGGATCGTAACGGGAAATGGTTTCCAGTAACGCATCCAGCCACATACCGTAATACATCGGGTTGATGTTCATATTTTTCTTGCTGTGGCTTTCACCTAGTGCGCGGATTTTGGCATCAGACATTCCGCGTGCATGCATAATTAACCAAAGAACGCCGCTGCGTAATAAACCACGCTGCGCTTCCATATTGGTATTAACAAACATTGCCCGAATATCCGGTGATTTCCCCATAAATGTCGAATAAAAATCTTCGAAAAATGAAGGGGTGTTGCAAGCACGTCCGTAGCTTTGAAACACTAAATCTGCGTCACCCATGAGTTTTACCTTGTTTTACATCTGTTCAGCGGGCGCGCACTTTACTGATCTTATTGATTAAATGCAAAACTACTTTTGTCGAGTTATGTTTAAAAGCCTTACTTTTTCAAAGTCTATTTTGTTGGAATTGTTCCAGAGCTGACTGCAGTTTATCGAAGTCCAGTGCTTCTTCCGTACTGTGAGCGAGGCGTTCGATTTGTTGTTCGCGGATGGCATTAAAATCAGGCGTTTCCACACCACTGAGCCCGGCCCAGTGTAATAACTGTTCCAGCGCTTCGCGGGTATCAAATAATCCGTGCCAGTAAGTGCCCAGAATTTGCTGATCTTCAGATAAAAAACCACAAGGTAAATTATCGGACTTGATAACCGAATTTAATTCGGCGTTATCGCTGAAAGAGATACCAGCGTGAATTTCATAACCCTGAATTTTCACATCCGGTTGATCGGGTAATGATAATGTTCCGCTGACTTGCTTCAGTGTTTTTTCTGGCTGCAATTCGGTTGTTATTGGCAAATATCCCAGTGCGGTGGTATCGCCGGCCACTCCCTCAATTCCGTCAGGGTCTGAGACATCTTTGCCAAGCATCTGAAAACCACCACAAATACCGATTAACTTACCGCCGTAACGCAGGTGTTTATTTAAATATTGCTGCCAGTCGGCAGATTGATTCAACAACCAGGTGAGGTCGGCCCGGGTATTTTTTGATCCCGGTAAAATCACCAGATCACAAGGTGGTGGTGTCTGATCCGGGCCAATCAGTTTCAGATCGACCTGGGGGTGAACGCGCAGAGCATCAAAGTCGGTATGATTACTGATGCGTGGATAAACCGGCACAACAACCGTCAGCTTCTGTTGTGGGTCAATCTGTTTGTCGAGGTGTTGTTCCAGGTTAAGTGCGTCTTCGCCATCCAGATATAAACCGTGCAGATAGGGCAGTACCCCCAACACCGGTTTGCCGGTCTTTTGTTCAAGCCAGTCGAGACCCGATTCCAGCAGTTTGATATCACCGCGGAAGCGATTAATTACAAAGCCAATCACCCGCTCACGTTCCGATTCGGATAAACAATCGAGCGTGCCAACCAGGTGGGCAAACACGCCACCACGGTCGATATCCGCAACCAGAATCACCGGGCAATCCACGGCTTCGGCAAATCCCATATTGGCAATATCATTGGCGCGCAGGTTAACTTCAGCCGGGCTGCCTGCACCTTCAACAATTACGGCATCGTACGAATCCTTCAGACGTTGGAAGGATTGCAACACCGCCTGCATCGCGGTTTGCTTATAGTCGTGGTAGGCCACCGCTCCCAGGTTGCCAATGGCTTTGCCATGAATAATGACCTGACTGCCCATATCGGATGTTGGCTTTAACAACACCGGGTTCATATCCGTCGTTGGTTCGACGCTACAGGCCACAGCCTGCAGCGCCTGGGCACGACCGATTTCACCGCCATCGGCAGTGACCGCACTGTTGAGTGCCATGTTCTGGGGTTTAAAAGGAGCAACCCGTGCGCCACGCTTGGCATAGATCCGCCCCAGGGCGCACACCAGCGTACTTTTACCGGCATCAGAGGTGGTGCCTTGTATCATTAACTGCTGTGGTGCTGAGGTCATAAAGCGGGCCTTCTGGTAAACTCCGTGGCCTTTATCGCTGTGTTTGGCCCGGTATTTATGAATTTTGAGTATTTTACGGCATGACGCTACTTTTAAGTGCTTTTTTTGCCGCCCTGGCGTTGTTGCTGGATTATCGCCTAGCTGAGCCAAAACGCTTTCATCCTTTAGTCGGCTTTGGCAACTGGGCCAATGCTTTGCAGCAACGACTGAATCCCCAGGTATCGCCACTTTTTCCTGCAACGCTGCGCCGCTCTGTCACGCTGCAATTTGTCTTTGGTGTAATTGCACTGCTTATCGCTGTTGGACCACTGTTTTATTTTTTCTGGGCCGCTCTCCGGCTGTTACACGTTTATTCTCACTGGCTGGCCGCACTGGTCGAAATAATCCTGCTGTATTTGTGTATTGGCGGTCGCAGCCTGCAGCAGCATGTGTTGGCGGTAAAACAGGCGCTGGATGAAAACGATTTAGCGATGGCAAGACAAAAACTCAGCTGGATTGTCAGCCGCGAAACCACAAAACTGAGTGAACAACAGATTGCTCAGGCGAATATCGAGACCACGCTGGAAAACAGTTCGGATGCTATTTTTGCGTCATTGTTCTGGTTTGCGATGGGTGGTGCACCACTGGTGCTGCTTCACCGCTGGCTGAATACGCTGGACGCAATGTGGGGCTATAAAAATCCGCAGTTTTTATATTTTGGTCGAGCGGCCGCGCGTCTGGATGACGTGATGAATTATATTCCGGCGCGTTTAACTGCTATGTGTTTTTGTCTGTTAAGTCCGTGGTTATTGCTGGCGGATAAACGCCGTAATACAGCCTGGTACTGCTGGCGGACTCAGGCAGAACAATGTTCCAGTCCAAATGCCGGGCCGGTTATGACAGCCGGGGCCGGTGCCTTAAATTGTCGTTTAAGTGACGGTGCTTTTTACCACGGTGAGTGGCAACAAAAACCACCAATGGGATGTGGTGACGCCGCCGATGTTCAGGATATTCAACCGGCGCTTACTCTGGTGACCCGTGCCATCGTACTTTACATGAGCTTATGGCTACTGGCCGGATTGTTACTGGTTTTTATTGAGGGTGGCTATGTCTGAGGCGGATTTCTGCGGCCCCCAACACGGCGGTAATTTATCCCGTGCGCTGGCCGAATTTGGCGGACGCGCGGATCAGTGGCTGGACCTGTCAACGGGTATCAGCCCCTACAGTTGGCCGGTTGAAAATGTTTTAGCGCATGCGCCATCAAGCTGCTGGCA
This sequence comes from Bacterioplanoides sp., assembly GCF_965219715.1. GTDB lineage: Bacteria > Pseudomonadota > Gammaproteobacteria > Pseudomonadales > Oceanobacteraceae > Bacterioplanoides. Next base: position 2,199,550 of record NZ_OZ244785.1, on the reverse strand, counting down.
GCAATTACCCGATCAGGATTTATATCAGGCAACACAGTCTGCCGCGGCAGACTATTACGCCCCGTTGTTAAAGGCTGACCCTGAGCAATACGTATTGGCTTCAGGCACCCAGGCCATTATTCAACAGCTTCCGGCTTTCTTTTCCGGATGTGTGTATCACAAACCGGTTTCTGAACTTCGCGTTTGGTTAATGGCTGGCAGTTATGGTGAACACAGTTATCGCTGGCGCAAGGCCGGTGCTCAGGTCGTCGAAAAATCAGCAAAACAGCTGCGGGACAGTTTGCAGGATCCACATGTCGGGTTACCCGATATTTTATTGTTGGTGAATCCGGATAATCCCAGCGGCGAGAGCTGGACATATGACGAAATTCAGAACTGGCAGAAACGACTCAGTGACCATAATGGCTGGTTAATTCTCGATTGTGCCTTTGCTGATAGCAATGCCGAAAGGTTTTCCAACAATAAAGCCGAAGGGTTTTCTGACAATCAAAACGGCACAGAACATACTCTTCAATCGGAAAATAATTTGCTGTTATTAACCTCTATTGGGAAGTTTTATGGACTGGCCGGGTTACGCTTTGGTTGCTGTATTTTACCCAGACAATGGGCGAATAGCTTAACAACCCAACTAGGTCCCTGGCCGGTATCCGGATTAACTTTATGGCTGGCGCAACAAGCTTTTGCTGACCATACATGGCAGCAACAAAACCGCCAGGATATTCAGGATATTCAGCAGCAGCTGATTGAAGCCTGTAAAGGATTATCGGTTTATGGCACGACACCCTTGTTTGTCACCTTACACAGTCCGGATGTTGAACAGTGGCAGCAAAAACTGGCGCAGCAAAAAATCTGGAGTCGCTGTTTTAAGCAACAGAATTTATTACGTTTAGGTTTGCCGCAGCAAAATGATCTTGATCGGCTCAGGCGGGCTCTGACGTCATTAACAGCCGATAAAACAGAATAATGGGTCTGACCCTGAAAGGTTTGAAATGAATATCAAAAAATTACCGAGTGTTTATCGTTGGATTATAGGTGTATGTGCATCGCTGTGCCTGAGCCAGGTCAGTTATGCGGAATTTACGCTGACAGATGATGCGGGAGTGACTCACACCTTTGATAAACCGGTACAGCGTATTGTTAGCCTGATGCCTCATGGCACCGAGCTTTTATTTGAAGTTGGAGCGGGTGATCTGATTCTTGGTACGGTGAAATATTCCGATTATCCACAGGCCGCTACTGAAATACCGGTGGTGGGTGGTTACAGTGGTTTAAATATCGAAGCCATTGCCGCATTAAATCCGGATATTTTATTGTCCTGGCCGGAAGGCAATGCCAGCCGGGAATTACAGCGTCTGCAGCAGCTTGGATTCAAATTGTATGCATCCGATCCGATTACCTTTCGTGGTATCGCCGATAACCTGCGCAAGTTAGGGAAAATGACCGGTCGTGAACAGCAGGGTAACGCTGCTGCCGATCGTTTTATGAGTGAAGTGATCGATCTGGAAGAAACCTTCAGCCATCAGAAGCCGTTGTCGGTGTTTTATCAGGTGTGGCATGAGCCGCTGATGACACAAAATAAAGACACCTTTATTTCCAAAGCCATCGAGTTATGCGGCGGTGAAAATATTTTTGGCGATTTACGGATTCGCGCACCACAAGTCAGTCTGGAATCGGTATTAGCAACCGACCCTCAGGTGATTGTTGCCAGCGGTATGGGCGAATCCCGCCCGGAGTGGCTGGACCACTGGAAAGAATACTCCGGTTTACAAGCCGTAAAATCCGGCAGCCTGTTTCATATTCATCCGAGCTTCTTTCAGCGACCAACATCGCGCTTTTTAGTGGGAACACGTCAGCTGTGTGAAAAAATGGCGCAAACCCGTGTGCAATTGAATAATTCTAAAAAATAACAATAGTTCTATGTAGTAATGAGCTGTTTATCTTCTGGAGAATTTCACTGTTGTTGCTAGTCTGAAATCAACTTTGCAGGGATTTTTATTATGGAAGTTGAAGTACCAGCAGCGCTGAAAGGTAAGCGTATTCTGGTTGTGGATGATCAGGGCTCCATCCGGGCTGTGTTTCAGGCATTTTTACGTGACCTCGGATTCCGCAACGTATTAAGCGCTATTGATGGCGAAGACAGCGTTCATTTTCTTGAAAAACACGCGGTTGATCTGATTATCTGCGATTGGGCAATGCCAAAGCTTTCTGGTTTGGAAGTGTTGCATATCATCCGCGCCCATGAGCAAACCAAAGACCTGCCTTTTATGATGGTTACCTCATCATCTGAAATCGCCAAGGTGCAGCAGGCGGTGGAGTTGGGGGTATCGGATTATCTGATCAAACCTTTCCAGCCGGGTCAGCTGTGTCAGAAAGTAATTTCTCTGCTGCAGGCATCGGATTATAAGGCGCAGAAACTACCAATACAGGATTTGACGGCGCCGCGCAGTGCGGATGAAGACCTGACGCAGAAACAAGCCACCGAAGCATCTGCAGACGAACAGCCAGCCGAGCAATCAACGAATCAGGAACCCGCTGGCCAAGACCCGACCACTGAAAAACAAGACGAAGCGGCGGGCTGATTACAGAAGATTACAGCGGATGTAATCAAATTTGTCGCTTATTGACATTCTGCCTTGAGTTTCCCATGCTGGCTATGTCGTTTTTCGTATGAGCGTTGTGTATGCAGCAAACCCAAGTGCAACATGGAGAGTTCGAGCTATCGGTTTCCGGCAATATTCTGATCGCACATCTGATTGGTGGTTGGAATAAGGAAGCGGCTCTGGCGTTTGATCGCGAATTCCGTATTGCAGCCGAACCTCTGTTAGCTGACGACTGGGGCCATCTGGTGTTTCTGGATGACTGGAGCCTGGGGGTTCCGGAGATGATCCCCATTATCGAAGATCTGGTGCAATGGTGCGTTATTAACGGCCTCAAACGTGCGGCTCATGTATATTCCCCGTCAATGCTGAAGCAGATGCAGGCCAACGATATGGTGGCTGAGCAGCTCGGAGACTTTCAGCGTTGTGCGTTCCGCGATAAAGAATCGGCGTTAGCCTGGCTGGCACAACAGCAGTTCACACTGGGCCAGAGCTAAAGCTCTAACGATTACCTTCCTCAATTAATACCTGAATCAAACGGATTACATTATGACAACAGCAGTGAAGCGGTCAGTCAGCAGCCACCATCAACACGGAGAATTCGAGTTATCCATTCAGGGCAATGTCATCGTTGCCGATATTCACGGCAGCTGGAATGCGCAGGCTGCTAAAGCGTTTGATGTCGAGTTTCGTCAGCTGGTGCAGCAACTTTCACAGAAGAGCTGGGCACATCTGGCTTATCTGGATAACTGGGAGTTAGGCACCAGTGAAATGGTGGCGGTGATTGAAGAGTTGGGAGTCTGGTGTATCGAACAGGGTATGAAACGCGCGGCCCATGTTTATCAACCATCGCATTTTAAATCACTGCTGCTCGACGATATGGTGGTCGAGCAGCAAGGTGAGTTTCAGCGCCGCAGTTTTGCAGAAGCGGATCAGGCCATTGCATGGCTTGCTGCCGACGGTTACTTATTGAATGAAGGCTGAGCTGAAATCTGTAACACATTCATCAACTCGACAGCCCTTGGGTTGGAAAACAACGCTTCTTTGAAGTCATTGTGAACAACCTGGTTGATTTCTGCATTACTCAATAGACTGGCCTTATCATTCTGCTGTGCATCTATTCCGGCATTAATAAGCGCTTGTTTATAGGCATGATTTACGTACTGACTGTATTCTTGATGTTCTTGTTGGTGTCGTTGGTAAAACTCGTCAAGCCTGCGCCGATGCTGTGTGGCGTCCATGCTGTTTTCCTGATAACTGGCTAACGCTTGTTTATTCTTTTCTGAGCCTGCGTTGTTTGATGATAGCTGGTTAGCTAGCGCGACATATTGCTTCCCTTCACTAATGAGTGCATCGGAATCGCTCAAATTCGTGTATTCAGGTTGATACTGACTCATCCAGGCAGGGGCCTGTAAATGTGCTAATTCTGACGCGCGGTGAGCTGCAGAAGAAATCATTACAGTGTCATTATACTGAGCTGTGTTCGTATGAGCGCCAGCTGAACTCAGCCCAGGCCGGCGAACATCAGTGACTGGTTGCTGGCTATAAGAATGAAGCAACGATGAAACATTCATTGTAGCTGTCCTTGTGAATTGTGTTACCGCATCATCAGCAAAATTAATTCCATCTTTCAGGTTAATGATAAGTTATTGATATTTATAATATTTGATGAGGCCGACGGCCGAAGCTAATGGGTAGCAGCGGCAATATATTTCCGCTTAGCGGCAATTATCTTTTTGATTAACATCGCACGCTTCGCAACGTGCCTGGCCGGTCAATAAGCGTGAAATCGAATAACGATTACGGGCAAAAAATAAATACGCCTTGTCAGCAAACCAGCGAATCACCGGCCAACGCATCCAGCCGGTTCGCCAGCCTTTGCCGACCAGGCTCCAGGCTTTATGAGTGCTGTCTAACCCCCGGAGTAATTCACCGTTGGGCAGCTGGCTCAATAAAATTGAGCTGGCTTCTGCTTTATCAATCTGTGGGTAACGCTCACTGAAATCCGCTTGCTGAATATCTTCCAGACGCAGTTTCTGCTGTTGGTCGATTTTGCGCAGATGATCCATCTCTCGAACGCACAGTGGACAAAAGCCGTCGTAAAAAATGGTGAGTTCAGCCATAGGTATGAAATCCTGCCAAATAAGATTCACTTCTCAGACCTTTATTGTCGCCGTTTACCAACACCTTTGGCAATTCGATTCAGAACTGAAACAGACTGTACTTATTCCCGACATCAAAGCTCCATAAAAAACGATTTGAATCAATTACGCCAGCCAGGACACTGGCTAGGCTTATAACATCTCCAGGACAGGGTCAGGTCGGTAATATGGGTTCACAGCAAACGTCGTATCACTCGATAGAAGAAATTGTGGGTGACTTATTAAAGTTGCGCATTCCTGTGCCTGAAGCCGGAGCTGAACCGCTGGTGCGCCTGAACGACCTGGCGGTAGTGGAAGGTAGCGACAATCAATCCCGCCTGGCGCAGGTAATTGATATCAAAGCCGGGCTGGTTACCATGCAGGTGCTGGATGGTACCAAAGGCCTGGCCACCGATGCCAGTGTCAGCTTTCTTGGTCATCCGATGCAGGTGACTTTCTCCGACAACGTGTTGGGCCGTACCTTTAACGGCAAAGGCAAAGTAATCGATTCTGGCCCGCAGCTGACTTTCGATGCCAAAGTGGAAATTGCTGGGCCAACCGTTAACCCGATGCGCCGGGTGTTAGCCTCACAAATGATCCGCACTAAGGTGCCGATGATCGATGTATTTAACTGCCTGGTGGAAAGCCAGAAAATTCCGATTTTTTCCGTTTCCGGAGAACCCTATAACCGCTTTTTAGCGCGTATTGGTATTCAGGCCGATGCCGACATTATTGTGTTTGGTGGCATGGGGTTGGTATTCGACGATTTCTATTTTTTCCGCCAGTCGTTTGAAGATGCCGGGGTATTAGCCCGTACCGTGATGTTTGTGAATCAGGCGTCGGATTCGATTGTGGAACGTTTATTAGTACCGGATATGGCGTTAGCCGTGGCTGAACGTTTTGCCGTTGAAGAAGGCAAGCGGGTACTGGTGCTATTAACCGATATGACGGCCTATGCCGACGCGTTAAAAGAAGTCGGCATCGCCAATGAACGGGTACCGTCGAACCGCGGTTATATGGGCGATTTATATTCCCAGCTGGCGCGCCGTTACGAAAAAGCCTGTGATTACACCAAAGGTGGCTCGGTTACGATTTTGTCGGTAACCACCATGCCGGGTAACGAGGTCAGCCACCCGGTGCCGGATAACACGGGTTACATCACCGAGGGACAGTTCTATTTACACAACGGTGTGCTCGATCCGTTTGGTTCATTATCGCGGTTAAAACAACACGTAATTGGTAAACAAACCCGGGAAGATCACAGCCAGGTGATGAACACCATGATTCGTTTTTATTCCGGCGCGGTAGAGGCGGAACAAAAACAGGCGATGGCATTTGAATTATCCGATTACGATCGACAATTACTGAAGTTCGGAAAATTATTCCGCCAACACTTTATGGAATTAGAAGTGTCGATGGAATTAGAAGAAGCACTGGATCTGGCCTGGAAGATGATGGCCGACTGCTTCAGCGCTGAGCAGCTGTTAATGAAACAGGAACTGGTGAATAAATATTTCCCCCGCTCTGAGGCTAACGCCTGATGGCCCGGCTGTTATTATCCAAAGCCACGTTATCCGCCCAGCGTAAGCAGTTGGCGGCGTACCGGCGTTTTTTACCGTCGCTGGAAATGAAGCGGCAGCAATTAATGGTAACGGTAAAAAGTTGCGAACAGACACTCGCTGAACAACAGCAGGCTGTGTTGCGGTTGCAGCAAAAAGTTGCCGAGCAATATCCGATGCTGGCCAATGATCGTATCGATCTGGATCAGCTTGTGGTAATTAACGCGGTACATACTCAACGCACCAATATTGTGGGTGTCTGGATCGACGACATTGTTGATATCGAATTCGATTGTGCGCCGATCTCGATTCTGACCAAACCTCATTGGGTGGATGGGATTCAGCGTTTATTACAACAAGCGCTGGAATTAGAGATCCGCCAGTTACAGCAGCAGAAAATTCTTAAGCGCTTAAAAGACGAGCTGTTAAAAGTCACCCAGCGGGTCAACCTGTTCGATAAAGTGCTGATTCCCGAAGCGCTGGCGAATATCCGAAAAATTCAGATTTATCTCGATGATAAAGATCGTGAAGCGGTAATCACCTCAAAAATTGCCAAGAATAAACGTGCCGCCCAGGCTGACCGGCAAGGCGGTGTATTATGAGTATTGTCCGTCTGAAAAAAATCACCCTGGCCGGACGTGAGCAGGACAAACATCATATTGTCAGCTGCCTGCAGCAGTTTGGTGAATTGCATATTATCGACAAAGATAAACCGAATTCGGCCCACGAAATTGAATTATCACCCAAGGCACAAAAAGCCTATCATGCCATTCATTTTTTAGAAGGCACATTAAATCCACGCCGGGCGTTAAAACACGCGCGCCATTTTGATTTTGACCGGGTGGTGGATGAAGTACTGAGTCTGAAAGATCAGATTCGTGACGTTGGTGATCGCCTGGATGAATTAAATAACCGCATTCGTCTGATGCGTCCCTGGGGCGATTTCAGCTTTCCACCAGACAGCTATGTTGATCATTTTCGTTTCTGGTTTTATCGCCTGCCAGTGAAAAATCGTGCGGTATTAGATCAGCTGCAGCTTCCCTGGAAAGTGGTGGGTCGTTCCCATCAGGAACTGTATCTGGTGGTGATTTGTGCTGACGAACCGGATGCACAGTTATTACCGGTCGCCCGTGAACACCTTGGCAGCCTGCCACTAAACACCTTGCTGGAAAACCGTGAACACACTGAACTGCGGTTAGAAGAATTACAGGTACGGCGTCAGCAGCTGTGCCGTTATTTACCGCAATTACAACGCGACTTAGATAAGGCCAATAACCGCGCGTTATTTAACTATGTGTTAGCGCAAAGTGAAGATCTGGCGGAACAACAAACGGATAGCCACTCCAGTGTATTACGTCATCAGGTGTTTGTATTAAAAGCCTGGTTACCCGTCAGCCAGCTGAAACAACTGCAGCAACTCAGCAGCCAGCAGGGCTTTGCGTTTGTGGCGGAAGATCCGGCCGATCAGGAATGTCCTCCAACTTTATTAAAACCGGTTCCGGGATTTGGTGCGGGTGCCAACCTGGCGGCGGTGTATCAGTTACCGGACTATCGCAGCTGGGACCCATCGGTACATCTGTATTTATCCTTTGCGCTGTTTTTTTCGATGATTTTATCGGATGCCGGTTATGCCGCCTTATTGGCCGGTGGCCTGGCGCTGAAATGGCGCTCAATCGGAAAAGACCTGCGCGAAATGTTGCGCTTTATATTATCCGCCGCAGCCATTTGGGGTGTGATGGTTGGTAGTTATTTCGGCTATGAAGCCCCGCCCGGATCCTTGTTGGCGTCGCTTAAAGTAGTCGATCTGAATGATTACGACGCCATGATGACGTTGTCGGTCATGATTGGGGTTATCCATATTGTGATCGCCAATATCACCATGGGATGGAATTACCGCGATCAGAAACAAAAATGGATTCCGGCACTGGGCTGGATCGGAATCTGTATCAGCGGTTGTTTAATCTGGCTGCAGCCTGCCATTGTTCAGGGAAATTATCTGGCCCAATCCTTGGCCGGAATCAGTGCGCTAGCGTTACTCAGCTTCGCCAGTGATCGTCCGGTAACGGGTATTAAAAGCGCATTATTACGCTTAAGTGATGGGCTGTTAAAGCTGACTGGTTTAAGCAAATTATTTGGTGATGTTCTCAGCTATATGCGGTTGTTTGCACTGGGACTGGCCAGTGCATCATTAGCACTGACCTTTAATGGTCTGGCACAGGATGCTTACGCTTCTGACAGTGGTCTGGGGCTGGTTACCGGTACGTTAATTTTCCTGGCGGGTCATATCATCAATCTGGCACTGGGCATTATGAGTGGTGTGGTGCATGGCCTGCGTCTTAATTTTATCGAATTTTATAACTGGGGTGAGCCGGGAGAAGGTTACGCCTATTCCCGTTTTGCTTTAAGCGACCGTCTTAAGGAGACAGAAGATGAATGAGTTAGTCATTGCACTGGGCTGGTTGGGATTATTTGCCCCGGTGGCGTTAGGAGCGATTGGCAGTGTGATGGGTTGCGCCATCGCCGGGCAGGCAGCCATTGGTGCCATGTTAGAAACCGAATCCGGCTATGGTCGCTTTATTGGTTTATCGGTATTGCCATCGTCGTTTGTGATTTATGGCATCGTTTTAATGTTTACCCTGCAGCGGGAAATTACTGCGGTTAATGCAGGTGGCCTGATGGGGATAGGTTTATTAGCCGGTATTGCGCTGTTATTTACCGGCATCTGGCAGGGCCGCACCTGTGCTTCCGCCATTAACGCATCAAAAGAAAAGCCGGAGATTTTTGCACTATCCATCGCGCCTTCCGCCATTGTTGAAGGTTTTGGTGTGTTTGTGTTTATTTTCGCACTGGTGCTGTCGGGCAGCTTGCCTGAGGTTGGGGGTGTTTAATGGCCGCTGATAAACACGCAGAAAAGATCTCTTCCGGTATCGATGAACTGGTGGAGAAATTAAAAAACGATGGCATTCAGGCGGGTCAGCAGCAGGCGCTGGATATTATTGCCGAAGCCGAAAAGCGCGCCGACTTAATTGAGCGTCAGGCCCAGGAAAAAGCCGATGCCATGTTAAAAGAAAGCCATGAGCGTATTGAACGTGAAGAACAGGCCGCCAAAGATGCGTTGCAGCTGGCGTTTCGCGATATGGTGTTGGGTATGAAAAACGCCATGCTGGAGCGGTTATCGTCTGACTTTTCCCGGGAAGTAAAACAACAAGCGGCGGCGGTTCCTGTTCTGGAGAAAATGATTCTTGAAGCGGTACGCCAGATCAGTGCTGAAGTGCGGGTGCCAGAGCTGAACAATACGGATGGCTCCGCTGGAACAGAGGTTGAGGTATTAGTTCCGCAGCAGTTAATGCAACTGGACGATATTCGTGCCAACCCGGATAAAGCCAGTGACGGCCCGTTAGCGGATTTATCATCCCATTTAGCCGGGCAGATGTTCAGCCAGGGTATCCGTTTTGCTGCCGGTGATCAGGATGCCGGCATTCAGATGAAACTGCAGGATGGCGAAATGCTGGTGGATGTCAGTGATAAAGCCATTGCTGATTTATTGCTGAAATATCTGCAACCCAGATTCCGTGCCATATTAGAAGGTGTGATTCACTGATGGATAACAGCTTCGGGGCGCAAACAATCGACTTTCATAATCCGGACCAATACTTAACCCTGTTAAGTGGTTTACCGGCGAATATTTCGTTGTTTTCGGCGAAAAAAACACCGGTATCGCGATTAAAGCTGGAGCAGAAATTAGTAACGCTGGAGCCACAGCACCGGCAGTTGTTAACGGATATCGAAAGTGTGCTGCAGTGGGGATATTTATCACCACAAATGAAACACGACCAGAATAAAGCGGATGCATTACAACCGGTCGAGCGTATTAAAAAAGTCCTGGCGTCGGTAACCGATCGGCCATTAAACACACTGGTGCGCGATAAGTTAGATTTCCGCTCTTTGGTGGGGGCGTTACGTCACCGTCATGATGATCCAGCCAATGTGTTGTCGGGTAACTGGACCGTCAGTCGCTTTAAACAAAATATCGAAGCGAACTGGCAGGAACCGTATTTCCGGCTGGAGCATGCCTGCCCTTGGTTAGTGGAAGCAAAACAATACATTGATAAAGATGAACCGCTGTTATTAGAAAAGCTGCTGCTGCAAACAGCCTGGCAGCATTTATCACGGCCACCTTCTGGTTCATCTGATGTATCGGGTGGCCAGGAATTCAGTTTTTATGCGGTGGTGGTTTATGTGCTGAAGTGGAACATCGTTGAGCGCTGGACCCGTTATGACAGTGACGCCGCCAGCCAGCGGTTTCAGCAACTTATTCAGTCAGGTCTGAGCAGCCTGCCGCAGGATTTTCAGGGAGATTCCTTATGACGTTTAATTGCGATGCATCTTCCCCGGTGGCTGAGGCAATCAGTGCCCGCGTGATTGCTGTACAGGATGACTTAGTCACCATCGAAAGTGTGGCACGTGATGGTGAATATCAGCCGCTTGTTAAAAACGAAGTGATATATATTCTGCCGTCACGACTGGCCCAGGACTCAGGTGCAGATAAAGCGGCCGGAAAACAAGGCCGTCAGGAATGGCTAAAAGCCGAAGTATTACGGATTAACGGCAAACGCGCTGATGCTCAGGTATACGAAAGCACTTCTGGTGTTGGCGTGGGTGATGGCGTGGTGCAAAGCGGCGAAATGTTATCGGCGGAATTAGGCCCGGGTTTATTAGGAATGGTGTACGACGGATTGCAGAATCCGTTAGAAACCCTGGCCAATGATTTTGGTACTTTCCTGCCCCGTGGCGTTGACGTTAAAGCGCTGGATCAGGAACGTAAATGGTTATTTAAACCGTTGGCGCGTGGCGGTGATACGGTAGCGGCGGCGCAGGTGATTGGCACTGTGGCCGAAGGTCGTTTTACTCACAAAATTATGGCGCCGTTTGATTTAAACGGCGAATGGAAACTCGACTGGATTCAGCAGGGTAACGTGCATGTGCAGGATGTGGTGGCGCAGATTTCCAATGAAAAAGGTGTTGAGCGCAAAATATCACTGCAGCAACGCTGGCCAATTCGTAAACCGGTTTCCCGGGCGTTAATTGAACAGGGTCAGGCGCAACGTGAATATCCGCAGCAACCGTTATCCACAACCATGCGCTTGGTGGATACCTTTTTCCCGATTGCCAAAGGTGGCACCGGTTGTATTCCCGGACCGTTTGGTGCCGGTAAAACCGTATTGCAGGGATTAATTTCTCGTTATTCCGATGTAGATATTGTGATTGTGGTGGCCTGTGGTGAACGTGCCGGTGAGGTGGTGGAAACCATTCAGGAATTCCCCAATATGCCGGACCCGAAAACCGGCGGCACCTTAATGGATCGCACCATTATTATCTGTAATACCTCGTCGATGCCGGTGGCGGCGCGGGAAGCGTCGATTTATATGGGCATTACCCTGGCCGAGTATTACCAGGCGATGGGTTTTGATGTGTTATTAATTGCCGATTCGACGTCGCGCTGGGCTCAGGCGATGCGTGAAACATCGGGTCGGTTGGAAGAAATTCCCGGTGAGGAAGCCTTCCCGGCGTATCTCGACTCGTCGATTAAAAATGTTTATGAACGTGCCGGGGTATTGCAGCGCACAAGTAATGAAAAAACAGGTGATGAAAAATCTGGCAGTACTTTTATCGGAACACTGACCATGATTGGCACCGTATCACCGGCGGGTGGTAACTTCGAAGAACCGGTGACTCAGTCGACGTTAGGTACGGTAAAAACCTTTTTAGGCTTATCGGCAGATCGTGCTTATAAACGTTTTTATCCGGCAGTAGATCCATTATTAAGCTGGTCGCGTTATTTACAGCAGCTGAAGCCCTGGTTCGAGAAAAACCTGGAAATTGGCTGGACAGATCGGGTGATGCGTTTGCGCGAATTACTCGAACGCGGCGAAGAGATTAACCGCATGATGCAGGTTACTGGTGAAGAAGGGGTCAGTCGCGACGACTTTATCACCAGCCAGAAAGCCGTGTTAGTGGATATGGTGTATCTGCAGCAGGACGCGTTTGATGATGTGGATGTATCGATGCCGATGCCACGCCAGCAAGCGTTATTGCACCTGCTGGAGAAGGTGATTGCTCACCAACCAAAAGTAGAGAATAAAAGTGAGCTGCGCGATTTTTATACACAGCTGACGGGGCTGCTTAAGAACCTGAATTATGCGGTGGATAAAAGTCCGGAGTATCAGAGGCTATTGGCAGATATTGAAGGTAAGCTGATTTAGCGTGGCCATGCTAAATCAGCAGTTATCCTGCTGCCACGGCAACCATAGGTTGAATGTGATGTTTTGGTCGGTGTGCTGAAAGATCATGAGTAGACTGCAGGTTTAGCCAAAATTCTGGAGAAGTATTCAGCGCTTCTGATAATAGCCAGGCCGTATCGGGAGTAATGCCACGCTTGCCACGCACAATTTCATTGATACGTTGCACCGGAACGCCCAGATGTCCGGCAAGAGCTTTCTGAGTAATTTCCAGAGGCTCCAGATACTCTTTCAGTAAGATAACCCCAGGATGAGTCGCTGTTCTGTTAGAAGGAATCATAGTTCACCTCGTTTAGTGGTAATCAATAATCTGAACATCGTGGGCAGCATTTCCCTGCCAGCGGAAGATGATGCGCCACTGATTATTAATCCGAATGCTGTGAAAACCCTTCAGATCACCTTTGAGCGGCTCCAGGCGATTGCCCGGAGGCGACTTCAGGTCATCCAGTGTTTGTGCAGCATTGATAATATCCAGCTTGTATAAAGCCATTTCGTGGATCTGACTCGGCAGCTTGCGAGCTTTACGGCTTGCAAGGCCGTTGAACAGATCGGAAGTAGCTTTGTCTGCGAAAGAAACAATCATAGAGGTGATGTTAATGAATACACGGTATTCATGCAACGGAGATAGTGTCAGGAGGTTTACTGTGATGCCGCAAGGCCAGTCTTGGCAGTATTAATCCGAGAAACAGATCTTGTTTTTATCCAGATCCCGGACATAAGCGGAAAAGCGTGGACCACGCTGGTTGGGTTCACCTTCGCAGCTGCCACCCAGTGCCAGCGCTTTGTTGTATAACTCTTTTACCTTATCCACAGATCCCAGGCTAAAGCCCACCATGGTTCCGTTGCCGTTAGTTGCTGGCTGCTCATCGAATGGGATGGCTACGGCAAAGGCAAAGTCTTCAGCCAGCCAATACGTCATTCTGTCGGACGCGACGGCTTTGTGCAGACCTTCTGTTTCGAACAGCGCATCGTAAAACTGGGTCGCAGCTTCCATGTTGTTGGTACCAACAACGAAATAGTTCATCTTCATGGTGAGTCCTTCTCTGTGGATTAATTGGGTTTATTAACTGGGGAAGGACTATAGCGGTTGGCTCCTGACAGGCTGTGGCAGGAGCTATTTTTCGGTAGAGAATTGAGAGCAGAAGGGAAGGTGAAACGTTATTCGGCTTCAACCATGGCTTTGATTTTTACCGCTTTCTCAAAGTGATCCAGCTTGTGGATTTTAATCCACCACTCGGCGGCTTCCATCAGTAGCTCCGGGTCATCGTTTTTGTTTTTGAAGAAGGCGTAGAAGGAGATGCCGACGTTGTCACCTTTGCTGGCGATTTTCTTATCGCATACTTCGATGATTTTGGCTTTCAGGCTTGATCGCATGTTTTGTAATGTATTCGCTGTCTTCTGATCACAGGATTATTGCAGTGGCTACTGACAATCGCTGGCAGTAGTAGCTTTTTCACAGGCGAGATGTGCAAGATGGTGATGTGAGGCCAATTGACATAAGCATCTTACTCGAAAGACCGTTCCGCTATGTGTGTTAAGCATTGATTTTATACTTCTGTGTTCTTTGGCCTTTTACTCGAAATGCCTCTGCATTACTGAAAGGCTCAATCTTTATTGTCTTCGAATATTTAGATTTCATTGCTTCAGTTATTTCGATGAAGGGCTCGTTCGTATAATGAGGTAAAGGGTAAAAATCAATCAGATTTAATGCTTCATAGGATTCGAGCGATGGTGCAGCACTTTCATCATCCATGTCTCGAACATAGTCGATACTAGGAGAAAGAATCATGGAACCGGCTGATTCTCCTATGTAGGTTTTGCCAGATTGCACTTGTTTGATGATTTCTTTATCCGCACCGGTACGTTTTAGCTCCTGAAGCAGGAAGAAAGTGTTGCCGCCAGACACATATATAAAGTCGTTGCGTTCAAGAGAGGAAAAGATCGTATCCTTATCTTCTATGGAAACATCAATGACTTCTACAAGTAACCCCATCCCTTCTAAAGATTTCTTTGCATCCTCAACATAGAAATTAATCTCTTCATGAATGCTTGCTGTTGGGATGAATGTAACCGTCTTTCCTGGTGTCAGGTTCTCTTCGGTATCTTTGAAGATGCTTGCTACATCAGAGAAAGATGACGTGATAAATAGACTTTTCATACTATTTCCAATAAGTGTAATTTTGTTCTTTCAGTATCGAGTTGCAGCTGTCTGGTTATGGTAACTATTCATTCGACGATTTCCATCAGGAAATCCATGTAATCGATTTTTTGAAGAAGGCGTAGAAGGAGATGCCAACGTTGTCGCCTTTGCTGGTGACTTTCTTATCGCACACTTCGATGATTTTGGCTTCCAGGCTTGGTCGCATGTTTTTTACTGTATTCAGTTGCTATACTTTGGCATTGGACACCCCAATCTTAATTAGATTGAGGTGTTCGTTTTAACGGGGGAAGGCTAGGGAGATTCACATTTTCTTTTTAGACTGATTTTACGTTAACAAAATTGTATTCATTGCTTTCGTTAGATTTACTCAACAGAAATGGTTCAATCTCATGTAGCTTTGAAATATCTCTAGCGAATACGTTTTCTAGGTTATTTCTTTCATTGGCTATAGATTCATAATTGTCTTTCCCAAACTCTATCAAGTCTTCATCCGCATTTAGGTATATGTAATTAATCTGATTAATATGTTTAGTTATATCACTTGAAAGCCACATCCCTTGTTTCATAGCCGACTGAATTAATATTAGGTGATTTATAAACTCTTCATTTCCAAATGAAAATACTTGATGATAGGACAGACCATCTTGATCGACGATACTGCCTCTCAAGGAGGCAATTATGGACTCGACTGTTTCGTAAGCCATAATTCGCTTATCAAGTATATTCTTGTGGAAATCATATAGAAAATCATTTTTCTTTAGTTTCAATGAAAATAGACCACTAGCCAAAGATGTAACAGTTGCAGCTAGAAATGAACTAGACAATATTGTTACGATTAGCGTCTTAGTATCCATTTTCTCTTCCTTCAGCGATTGTTAGATAATACAGTGGAGGCCACGCTTATAGTGGCCGTTCGAATTTGAGTGGTTTGTGATGTATTTTGTTACCGACTGGCATTGGCTTCATTCAAACACCACTCAGTAATAGGTTTTAGAAGATTATCTAGTTTCTGAACTTCTTTCCCTGCCAGTTTACAGGCATCTAGATGATGCTGAACCTCCGCATCAAGACCTTTTGGTACTCTAAGCCATATTTTGTCACACTCTCCACCAAGCCTTTCCATTTCTGCATATTGATGAGTAGGATTTAGTGGTAAATCCGGAAAGTATAAATTCTTATATATTTCACATTCATATATTAGCTCTCTAGCGTCCTCTGCGAGCTTTCTATCTCTAACGACATCTTGATCCAGCCGTTTAATGCTCCAAAGGTATTTCTTCGCTGTTCGAGAATACTCGTGAACTTTGGAGAATAACTCTTCAATCTTTTTGAGTCTCAGCTCTTTCTTGGCTTTATTCTTGTCTCTCCACCCAGTCGCTATAAATATGATCACAGAAAGCAATGATGATATTGTCACTGAGAAAAATATTGCTGTAGATCCTGGTGTGGAGAAAACATACTCAACAAGACAAACCAGCCTTTCAATCATTTTAAAATCTCTTTAGATGCGTAACGCCTCTAGAAGAGACGCACACTTTTTGCGCGTCCTTCTTGCTTGATTCGTTACGTGCCTTTAATTCTTCCGTGAATGAATCCCATAGAGCTACACATTCTTTGGCTAACTCAAGTGCATCTAGGAGTTCTTCACCACTTAATATCGTATATTTGCACTTCATGACTTCACCGCCGCCACTACCTGTATACCAAGTTGATGTGTGCCTTTGCTTCCCGGTGATATGAAGTTGTCGGCTGGTACGTAAAGAGCGAGTGAGTTTGCAGTGCTTTGAACCGTTTGCTAAGTCTGCGCAGACCATTAATGCATGATGTTGATTAATATAGCTATCTATCTCCGCTGCTGTGACGCTAAGAACATTCAAATGAATAACCCAATCTCGGATATGATAGCAATGGATAAAAAACGATATGACATCATCGTCATAGGAATCCTTATCATGTCCCGAAGATGAGAAAACACCTTCATATATTGCCTCAATACGTGAAAGGTATCTTTTGGCTCTTTCAATTTGCTCCATTCTATGACTCCATGAGCACGTAACGCCGCATTCTGCGGCATTGTCCGCTGGAATGCTTTGTCAAATGCGCTCTATGGATACTATTGAACCTGGTACTTCACTACTGATCAAGTCATCTATTTCAAAGTGCACAGTATAATTCTCAGACATTGCAAGATTGTATATCGATTTTTTTTATCATCTCTAAGGTTACTCCACCAATCCAAATCAAAAAAAGCATTTTCTGCGTATGCAAAAACACACTTCGTTAACCACGACTTGACGAACTCAGAACCTTTCTCAAAAACTTCCTCCAAGTATTTTTCTATAACATTATGCTCTTTCAGGTAAGAAACCACATAAGCAGCACAACCATTAACAGTTACCGTAGACAAAGCAAAGTGTTGAAAGAGATACATAGGATCACCTAAGTTCTGAACCTTGACTCCACTGATATTGTAATATGGCGACATTGTGGCGCTTACAGAAAGGCAGAGAGGTTCATCCAACACAATCACATAGGAAGAGAGCAAATCATACTCACTTTGTACCTTTGCTCTCTCATATTTATTTTTAATTGATGAAATATCTTCAAATCCTTTGAATACATCTCTTTTTAGAAGGAATAATTTTTCCTGAAGAATCAATTGTTCACTCAAATCATAGCCTTTATCCAAGTTTTCTAATTGCCAGATAACTGCTTTTTTAGCAGCACTTTTCTGATAGTACTCATGGCAAACCGCACGATATGAGCTGGCCCAGCAATTCTCTGGTGTAGCAATGAATTCATTTAATTCTATGTTTTTAAATAGCTCTGTATCATGATATTCACAGAACCCATAGAATATTGACGCTTCCTTCTTGATGCCTGTTTTTATATCTCTTAGCTGTTCAAAACCATTTATATTCCGATAGAAGGTTCCTACGTGACCATCTTTTGCCATACTAGACAGCACTCTACCTCGTTGCACTGTATGTGCACCTTTTATTGGAAGCTTACAGTTTCTATCATCAAAAGAGGCTGAACAGTATTTTTTACTGTCAAAAATCTTTGATAGCTCTTTTCTCACTTCTCCTTCACTTATTTTTCGGTGCTTATCCCTTTCGAGATGACAGTCTTTATATACTTTTCCACCTTGACACCAACAAGCTTCATAGGGCCCAGTTTGTGAGGCTTGGATGATTGCATGACAAAATCGAGTTTTAGTTTCCTCATCGAAGCTCCGCATCATACTGCTCAATCTTTCCGATAAATCATCCATATGCTTCATTTTCCATTGAACATTTTAATTGTGCGCACGCGCATTTGCATGGAACACCCGAAATTCGGGCATTCTTATAACTCATTGAATTCTCGTTGGAGACTTCCATCTGCTGATCTTCTCACCCACCCAACAACGGCAGGTCTTTCACCTTCTTATAGGTCAGCGCGAGCTGCAAACAATGCTTCAGCTCTTTCTCTAGCAGTGGCTGAGACAAGGGCAATATCAGCTCACGATTACCCTCAAACTCCAGCAAGCCTGTGTATAACTCGCGAAACGTCGCAACCAGCTTGGTATTGCAGTTAAAGAAGATGCTGACTCGCTCTGGGTGTTTCTCTTTCCAGTCGAGTCGAATCGGGCTGCCGCTCTTAACGGAATAACTGGGTTCGCCCCATTTCAGGGTTTCTTCACAGCGGCCGAGTTCAAGTTCCGCCACTAATTCCAGAATCAGCGTACGAATCTGTAACAGCCGTTGTTTGGCATCAGCAGGGTAGTGATCAAACTTGTTTTGAACATCCGGGTTCATGGAGAAATCCAGTCAGCAGTAATGCCTCCAACTTTAATGTGTTTACTATCAGATTGGAATAATGAACGGAAGGCACTAGCAATGGCTCAACGGCTGGATAGGCACCCAAGGGTTGAGTCATTGATTGATGGGACGATAGCAAAGTCGTTAAGAACGATTGCCCCAGATCTTCGCCACGGCATTGTCTGAACCCAAAGTACCCACTACCAGAGCAACCAACGCCACGGCAAAAAACACTACGCCCGGAATCAGCCCACCGAGAACACCGCTGCTGATGGCGGCAATCAATGAAACAGACGACAGCAGTAAAAATAAAAAGCCAACAATATTCAGAATGATGCGGTGTGATGGCTTGTAATTAACCGCAGGTTGATCGGTCTCAAACAGATTAAGGATGGGCGAGAAGATTTTGGTAAAAAGCGCTTTCATAGTGTCTCGTAGGCAGATGTCTTAACAAAGGCTGTGGATAAGCTAAACGGCATTGTTACCTTTGCGCGCCAAGCATGCCATAAGATTGGTCGGCTTTGGCCATTTCTCTGCATCGATTGGCCCGGAATCAGCAAGCAAGTAACATAGCGCCCGGATTCTGAATGGCAGAGATTAGGGTTATGAGTAAAGAAGATTTCGAAAACGGTTTGCAGGTACGCCGTGAAGTGATGGGTGAAGAGTTTGTTAATAAAGCCATGGATAACACCAGCGCGTACATGGAACCGGCACAGCAATGGATTAACGAACACGCCTGGGGTTCGGTATGGCAGCGTGAGGGCCTGGACCGTAAGACCCGCTCGCTGGTGACTGTGGGTATGTTAGCGGCGTTAAAAGCGTCGACCGAGATTAAAGGTCATATTCAGGGCGCATTAAACAACGGCGCCACGCCAGAAGAAATCCGTGAGGTGTTATTACACTCGGCGGTGTATTGTGGTGCTCCGGCGGCTCAGGAAGCGTTACGGGCGGCAAAAGATTTATTAGAAGATAAGTTCTGAGATAACTATTCCAGGCATGAAAACAAACAGGGCTGCGACGATGACTCGCCGCAGCCCTGTTTGTTTAAACCTGCATTAACATCAGCGTTAACGCCGATTAAAGCTGACTAAGTGCTGATTAATAAGCCGCAGCAATCATGGCATCACAAGCATCGTGTGGATTACCGGTTTTGTCGTACACATCAACCCACTGACCGTAGTTATGCACCACCGGAATATCTTCCGGGTGGAAGTTCGGCTTAAAGTAGCGCAGCAGGTTCGGCGTAAACGACGATAAAATACCTTTGCGCGGTCCGTACATCCATGGAATGTTTTTCACAAACATCTTACGGCGCTGCCATTTTGAGAAGCCATCGGCTTTCAGCATTTCATCGGCAAAGTGGAACATAAAGTAAGAAATAATCCAGGTGGCACGAACCATGGCTTTAGCGCGAGTCCAGTAGCCCACTTTGGCAACGTCTTTCATCACATCAAAAGCAACCGATCTGTGTTCCATTTCTTCAATGGCATGCCAGGCAAATAACGCACGCATTTTCGGGTGCATACCGGCAGTGGTCTCTTTATTGGAGAAATAGGTATCGGCCAATAATGCGGTAAAGTGCTCAGCCGCTGCGGTAATCGCCAGGTTGTATTCCGGCGACCAGCGACGTTCGTCTTCTTTGGTTTTATTTTTATGCTCGGCTAACAGGCGTTTCATTGGCATGCCTTGTTTTTCCAGCAGGTCATTAAATACCGTGTGTGCAATACCGTGCTGTGCTTCCTGCATGGTGAATTCTTTTACTTCATGCTGCAGTTTCGGGTCGGTAATGCGATCACGAAATGCACGTACGCTGGAAATAAAATAACGCTCACCTTCCGGGAAGGTCGACTGTAATGCGTCGTGCAAGCGGGTTTTAAACGGGTCGTTGGAATGCCAGTACTTCGGCAGGTTTTCGTCCAAACCAAAGTCGATTCCTTTGCGTGCTTCAATTTCTGGCTGATTAGGGTTGCTCATGGCTGACTCCTTGTTGTTAGCGATCTGGCTGGATTGTTATTTGCTCTGACCGGCAAGAACGGCAAGTTGGTCGTAATGTTCCGGGTCTCTCATATCGCCCATTTCACGATAGAGAATTTTGTTGCGTAACTTCAGTGGTAACAGTCTTAAGAAATTCAGCAACGAAGACTGATAGCCAAATACCATACGCTGTTTACCGCTCTGGATACCTTTAATCACAATACGAACGGCATCCAGTGGATCGGTTTTCAGGTATTTCTCTTCAAACTCCGCACCGTTTTTCGAGTCTTTGGCGATATTGGTTTTAATGCCGCCGGGATGAACCAGGTGCACCGAAATGGGCGTTTCCGCCAGTTCAACCATCAGTGATTCACTAAAGCCGCGTACGGCAAATTTAGAGGCGCAATAATCACTGGTGCCTGGCGTGCCAATTAAACCAAACACACTGGAGACGTTAACGATGGCACCTTCCTGGTTGGCTAATAATTGCGGCAGGAAGGCGCGGGTCATATTTACCACGGCAAAGAAATTCACATTCATAGTGGTATGAATTTGCGATGATTCCTGTGCCCATAACGGCGCACCGCCACCACCAATACCGGCGTTGTTGATCACCACGTGGGCTTTGCCCAGTTTGGCTTCAACCGTTTTAGCAAAAGCTTCAACACCATCTTGTGACACGATATCCAGTACTTCGCTATGGCTGTACTTGTCGGTGATTTTCTGCAGCATGGCGTGGGTTTCTGCCAGCGCAGCTTCATTGACGTCGGTAATCGCTACCAGAGCGCCCAGACGGGCAAACTCCAATGCGTATTCACGGCCCATGCCCGAAGCGGCACCGGTGACTACCACAACCTTGTTATGAAAGTGCTTCATGCTTCCGCTCCGGTTTTACCTTTCTTTTTACGTGTTGTTTTGGCTGCGGGTTTTTCCGCTGCTTTTTCGACGCCATTTTTACTGGCTAATTGCTCGGCGGAGTAAAACTTCAGGCATTCGTTGGTTACTGAACCAAAGCGCAGGTTTTTGGCATCGGCTTTGTAGTCCATCGCAACATCCCAGGGTGGCTCCATACCACGACGAGGCAGGGTGTCGATCACACGCTGTACATAGCCGGCGCCAAAATCCAGCAGCGGGCGGGTAGGCATATTCGGATCTGGCAGTTCAGCCTGACACACCTGATGATCGTGCTCGGACATGTGCTGCATGATGCGGCACAGGTGCTCACAGATCAGACCAATTTTTAATGTCCAGGAGGAGTTGGTGTAACCAATGGCGTAAGCAAAGTTAGGCACACCACTTAACATCAGTGCTTTATAAGCAACGGAATTCGGATAATCGATTGGCTGGCCATCAACGCGATAATCAATGCCACCAAACAGCTGAACGTTCAGGCCCGTTGCGGTGATAATAATATCGGCGTCGAGTTTTTCGCCGGATTTTAATAACAGGCCATCTTCGGTAAAGGTATCAATATGGTCGGTAACAATCGATGCATCACCATTGCTGACGACGTTAAATAAATCGCCATCGGTGACTGCACATAAACGCTGATCCCATGGATCGTACGGTGGGTTAAAGTGCACATCAATTGGGTAGTTTTCCGGTAACAGCTTTTTGGTTCCGGCGCGGATTAATTTACGCGCAGCGTTCGGGAAACGCATGCAGAAACGCCACCACCAACGACTGAGGTTGATGTTTTTGCTGCGAATCATTTTGTACGCCATTTCTTCCGGAAAGATCTTTTTAATCACATTAGCGATTGGATCTTCGGTTGGCAGGCTGACCACATAAGTTGGTGTACGTTGTAGCATGGTCACGTGGGCGGCTTTATCGGTCATCGCCGGTACCAGGGTAACCGCAGTCGCACCACTGCCAATTACCACCACTTTTTTATTGCTGTAATCTAAATCTTCCGGCCAGTGCTGTGGATGAATAATCTGACCTTTAAAGTTTTCACGACCATTAAATTCTGGCGTGAAACCTTCTTCATAATTGTAATAACCGGCGGCGGAGAATAACCAGCGGGTGGTCATGGTTTCTGTTTTACCGCTGACGGTATCGGTAAATTCAACATGCCAGCAAGCATCGGTGCTGGACCAGTTAGCGGTTTTAACCCGGCTGTTAAAACGGATTTTGTCCTGAATCTGATTTTCGTCTACCGCTTCACGCAGGTAATCCATAATGGTGCCGGCATCGGCAATCGCCTTTGGACTTTTCCACGGCTTAAATTCATAACCAAAAGTGTATAAATCGGAATCGGAGCGGATGCCCGGATAACGGAATAAATCCCAGGTGCCACCAATATCAGCACGTGACTCAAGAATGGTGAAACGCTTATTCGGTTGATCACGTTGTAAATAATAAGCCAGGCCAATTCCGGAAACACCGGCGCCAATGATTAATACGTCTGTATCCGGGGTGGATCCCTGTGCGTGAGCATTCATAACATGCCTTTATTGTTACTGTTATTCGACGTTGTTCAGTTTATGAACTAAATATCCAGCAAACAATGTACAAAATACCACTCCGTGAGTACCATTTGGTGCAGATTGCACTGAAATGGATGCCTTTCAGCATGTTAAATATCGCCATCAATTCCCACCAAAACTGGCCCAGAGTGTCGCCACGGATCATCGAGCTGATGCGTCGTGGTGCGGAGATCGGTTTGGAGCTGGCCACCAGTCCGCTGTTTTTAGACGCATTGGAAGGGGTTAACTTCAAAGGTAACAGCACCGACGACCTGCATGATGACCCGGTGATTCAAGCCAAACACCGCCGGGCAATTCGTGCCAGTGTGCTGCATTGGTTAAACGCCATTATCGAAGCACCGGACCAGGCGGTGGCGCCGTATTCCGTCGATGAAGCGGTGGATAGTACCGCCGATATGTATCAGTCTCAGGCGGCGCAGATGCTGCAGAAAAACTCCCATTCAATTCAGAATATTGCCTGGCAATACTGGATGAAAATTGTTTTTCAGCTGACTAAAGAACCACTCGAATTACAACAATTGCTGGAGTTATCATCGATTTCAATCCGCAGCTTCAGTGAAGATTCCCTGCAGCTGGGCATGGAGCGGCTGGAGCAGATTGAAGCCAGTCGCAAACGCAGTGGTATTGAAGAACAGATTGATCTGGTGACCAGAATTATTGATGGTCAGGATATTGATATTACCCGCACCAGCCACTCGCTGAATTATTCCATTAAACAGCCACATCACAGCGCAATTGTCTGGAGTGAAGAAATTGATACGGAAATTTCCGCACTGGAAACGGTTGCGGCGGTGTTCCAGAAAGCGTGTCAGCAAACTGAATCGTTAAAAATTATCGTCAGTCCATCGGTGATCTGGGTGTGGGCTTCGGCAGAATTTTCAGTTAATGAACGACTGCTGGAAACGGTATTAAAACAACATGAGAATGTGCGCATCAGTTTTGGTTCCGGTAGCTCCGGTCTGGATGGTTTTCGCCGGGCGCATCTGGATGCCCAAGCGGCGCAACGGGTATTGGGCCGGTTAAAATCCAATATTCAGTTAGTGAGTTACGAACGGGTACGGTTGATGGCGTTTTTATCTAAAGACGCAAAGTCGATTCAGCATTATTCCGAACACGTATTAGGTGAACTGGCCCAGGCACCGGCGACGGTACGCCAATCGTTACACGCCTTTCTCGAATGTGGTTGTAATGCTACGGAAGCCGCAAAAAAACTGCATACCCATCGTAATACCCTGTTAAGGCGTTTGGCAAAGGCGGAAGAAATGCTGCCGCGGCCATTGGCAGAAAACCGCATCCAGGTTGCGGTTGCACTCGAAGCTTTGTACTGGATTCTGTAAAAAATCCGGGCAATAAAAAAGCGGCCATTGTGCCGCTTTTTCAGTCGTCGCCAGCGTTCGGTTTTACAGCAGGAATGTCGTGCTGTTTTTTAATCATGCCGAATAACTCATCTTTAAGATGTGCGCGTTCAGCTTTAAGGGTATTAAACGCCTGATCTTCCATTGGCTGGCCGCGTTCTTCCAGATTGCGGGTACGTTTATCCAGTTTGTGATACAGGTCGGATAAGTCGTGGAAATGTTTATCGGTTTCCAGCAACAGAAAAATATCTTCTTTGTACTCGGCAAAATCTTCCAGTAATGCGTGGCTCTCTCCTAACATAGGCTTAACCTCTTGGCAGGCAACTGCGACAGCCACAGTTTAATATTAAGCCACACATTAAATCGGCCAGATTTTGGTAAAAAATCTTTACGGCAACAACTATGCAATTGTTAACACAAGTTTCCCTGTGGTTTTACCAGACTCCAGCTGAGTGTGCGCTTCAGCGGCTTGTTCCAGCGGCAAGGTATTGATATTCGGGCGTAAAATGCCTTTCGCCAGCAGCTCATAAACACTTTCCATATCGGCGTGGAAGGTTTCTGGCTGATTGACAAAATAGGTGTAAATATCACTGACCCGCAGCGCAATGGATTTCTGGAAGTGTTTGGCCAGATCTTCGGCAAACGTGCCGACCGGTGCACCGGCTAAAAAGCCAAACAGAACCGTAGTGCCCAGTGGTGCTAACATTTCCAGGTCTTTGCTGACGCTATCGCCGGAGATTGGGTTTAAGGTGATATCAACACCACGGCCCGCAGTAATCTCATTCACCCGTGCTACCAGATCTTCGCTACGGTAATCAATCACATGATCGGCGCCCTGGGACTTGGCGTATTCCACTTTATCGGTGCTGACCGAAGCAATGGCGGTTAATCCCAGGTGTTTGGCGATATGCAACGCCATGGTGCCAACACCACCGGCAGCAGCGTGAATCAGCACGCTGTCACCAGCTTTGGCGCGGCCAAGGTTCACCAGCATATGCCAGGCGGTCAGGCTGTTAACCGGCAGAGAAGCGGCCAGGGCAAAATCGACGTCGTCGGCAATTTGAGTCACGTATGGTGCTGCAATGACGGAATGGCTTGAATAGCCCTGGGCGCCAATCGGGCCCATCCAGGCGACGCGGTCACCCACCTTCAGACCTTCAACGCCGTCACCCAGAGCCTCGATTATGCCTGCACCTTCAACGCCGGGAATATGGGGAAGTTCTGGCGCCATACCTTCCGGCATTTCGCCACGGCGGATAATGGTATCGATAAAGTTCACCGCCCCGGCATGGTTACGAATCAGCACCTCACCCGGGCCCGGCGCGGGTGTATCGAACCCGATACGTTGCAGCACGTCGGGCGTGCCAATGGCGCTGATGCTGATACCGAAAGATTGTTTAGCTGTCGCTGATTGAGTCATGGGGAGTACCTCGCTCTGATTGTGTGATCACCTGACTGTGATAATTAAGATAGAGGTTTTGCCCTGATGTGATAATGGGCTGAAATAGGATATATACTCACATAAATAGGATAATGACTTTGGCCTGAGGACGGATCATGATCTACAACGACCTGGCGCTGTTTACCACAGTGGCAAAACACCTGAGCTTCTCTGAAGCCGCCAAACAAACCGGCATTCCGCTCAGCCGGGTGAGTCGTCGGGTGCAGGAGCTGGAACAGCATCTGGGCGTCAAGCTACTGGAGCGTTCCACCCGGCGGGTGCGTTTAACGGAAGAGGGCAGGCGGTTGTTGGATCGTTGTCAGGATCCGGTGGAAGTGCTGCAGGAAATTGCCGGTTTTGCTGAAGATACCAAACATCAGACCATTCATATTACCGCCCCGGCGCTTGCGGCGCGTAAAACCATCGGGCCACATTTATTACATTATCTGAAGGATAATCCGAATATTTCCGTCAAGCTGACCACCAGTTACAGCAATCTGGATTTTTTCCGCGACAATATCGACTTTGCCTTTCGCGTTGGCCCGTTAGACGATTCGAATCTGGTGGCACGAAAACTATGGGACGTGGAATATTGCTTTTGTGCCAGTCAGGATTTTATTAAGGCTCATAAAATCAAAGGCAAAGTACCGCTGCCAACCTTTATTGAATTACCTGCCATTGTTTCCCGTCAGCCGTGGTTACTGCAGGGCAATGAAAACACAAAGCATGGCGAAAAATTAAAACTCAGCAATATTGTTCATGAAATTGATGAACCGGAATTAATCCGTGATGCAGCGGCTTTGGGCCTCGGGATCGCTATGTTGCCCAAAGATATGATGGCTGCAGAAGGTGGAAAACCTGCACTGGTGGAAATCAAATTAAAACAAGCGGAAGTGTTATCGCGGGAAATGTATGCGGTGTATCCGAGCAAACGATTATTGCCTGCCCGGGTAAGAAACCTGATCGAATTTATGGCAGGGAAAAATCCGCATGGTTAATCTGGCAAATAAATCCGCAGTTGTTCACGCATTTGCCCCGGAGTTTTATTAAAGCAACGTTTAAAGGTCGCAATAAAATGGCTGACGTTATTGTAACCCGCCTGATCCGCCACTTCTGCGACCGACATATCACCGGTTTTTAACGCTTCACAGGCTCGCTCCATCCGGTGCTCTGTCAGGGTTTGCAGTACGGTTTTATCAAACAGTACTTTAAATCCCTTCTTTAACTTGTCCTGGTTAATACCACATTGACGCGCCAGTTGCGGAATGGTCGGTGGGTTTTTCGGGTTCTCCAACAGAATACGTCGGGCGTACAGCAGAATCTCTTTTTCCTGCTGACTGATATGCGGAGTTATGCGCTGTTTGTCCTGGCTGAGACTCTCCAGTACCGACAATAACAATTGCTCGGAATGGCTGCGAAAAGCCATCTCTCCCAGCTTACCTTTAAACGAGTTATTTCGGATCTGCTGAAACAATTGCTGTTGTCGGGAATTGATATGAACTTCCCTGAGCATTCCACTGCCTTTATGGCTGCGGATGTTATCGGCAATATCTTCACGTTCCAGGTCGATAAAATAATCGGCTAATAATGCCCTTGGAAAGCAAAAAGAAAAGGCATGAACTTTTGCATGTTCGCCGACGTCGGCACGGAAATTATCCCCCTGGGCTGAACGGCCGAGATAAATTTTTCCCCGACTCTGGTTCATCGCCTGTTTGTCTTGCGACTGAAAGTGGATGTCGTCACCCAGATTCATACTGATAAAACACAGGTCGTTAAAAGCATGCTCCGCAATCTGGGTGTTGCGGTTAAAGCTGAAGTTTTGTTCGGAGATCAGCAGTTGTTCGTGTTGCCACAGGTTTATCGAACCCTGGCCTAGCTCGGGTGAGATGGAAATATGGCTGCTGGCACCTGCACTGGCTTGTTGTTCAATCTCAACAAATTGCCGGTGAAAGGTTTCTGACAGCTGGTCAATG
Source organism: Bacterioplanoides sp. (assembly GCF_965219715.1). GTDB lineage: Bacteria > Pseudomonadota > Gammaproteobacteria > Pseudomonadales > Oceanobacteraceae > Bacterioplanoides. The sequence goes on along the minus strand of NZ_OZ244785.1, from coordinate 2,171,758 downwards.
GCCTGTTGAGACTGCTCAACAAGATCGTCGCTGGATAACTGGTAAGCCATGAAGTCCCCGGGGTACTACAGAGTACAAACTACAAATAACAAAGGCTGAACAACAGAACATCAATAATAAAATCCGACACACAGGCTTCGGATTCCGGTATTTATTCTTCCGATATTGTTACTGTATAACATTATCACCATGCTACCTTCTTGGCCAGAAATGATAGCGGTTCGTATTTGTAACGCGAACGCTCTGGTACTGGCGAAACTAATAGGTGTGTTGTGGTTCGATTGGCTGGTTCAACGCTTGGGGTGCTTTCTTTATGGGTTGCGCTTTCTCCTGCGGCGTATGCGGAGAAAGAAAGCGAAGTGGAAATGCAGGTCATGGAGGTGGTTGCAGAAGAAAGTGACATCCGCTTTGAAGACTCGCCTTTCCCGGTATCAGTGATTGATGCTGCACGCTTCCATGGCCGCAGTATCAGTCTTAACGATGTGTTGCGTCAGGCAGCCGGTGTCCGAGTTAATCAGGAAGGTGGGCTGGGCAGTCGCTCAACGGTTTCCATTCATGGCCTTGAAGGCAAACGGGTACGTATCTTTATCGACGGTGATCCGCTGAATTCTCCCGACGGTTCCTTTGGTATCAACGATATCCCGATTCAGCTGATCGAACGTATCGAGATCTACAAAGGCATTGTTCCGGTGCGCTTCGGCGGTGATGCTCTGGGCGGCGCAATTAATGTGGTTACGCGCAGTTTTGATGGCGACTGGGTCGACCTGGGGGCAACGGTCGGATCGTATAACACCCAGCGGTTAAGCGCTTTGGTTACCAAAGAGCTGGAAGAACAGAACATCGAAATAGGCGCGGGTGGTTTCTTTAACCATTCCGATAACAACTACCGTATGGATGTTCCGGGTCAGCGTGGCTTAACCGTTACCCGTGAAAACGATGCCTTCACTTCGTATGTGGTGGCGGTTTCGGCGAAGGCGAAAAAGCGTTACTTCGATGAAGTTGAGCTGGAATTAGTGACGTACCGGGCTGAAAAAGAAATTCAGGGAGTAGAGTACCGGATTAATAAAGCCCACACTGAAAGCGAGGCGCAGGTTGCTAACCTCAGCTTCGATAAAAGTAACTTCCTGCTTGATGGCCTGACACTGGATTATGGTATTGGCCACTTTACCATCAATAATTATTTTATTGATAAAGCCACCGAATGTTACGACTTTGCCAATAATTCCATTCGTTGTCCGGGCCAGGGTGGCCGTGGTGAGGTTGGAGATTATCCGCGGGATTCGGATGATGAACTCATCGAATTACGTCAGGATCTGGATTTACGTTATCAGTTTAATCGCGAGCATGTTGTTACACTGCACCTGAACCACAGAACGTCAGACTTCGAACCAACCGATAAGCTGGGTATTGAAACCAGTGCCTTACCATCGGAATTAATCACACAAGTGTTATCGCTGGGCTACGAAGCTGCCTTCTTTGATGATCGTCTGGTGACCGATGTGGGCGTCAAGCGCTATTCCTACAATTACAAAATTACCGGTACCGAGCGCAATATTGGTGGCGAACGTGAGCGTAATAAAAACTCAGAAGACTTTGATGGTCATTATCTTTCTCTGCGTTTTTCGCCGTTAAGCGGACTCTACTTTAAAACTGCTTACGAAAAAGCCTTTCGCTTACCAACTACGGAAGAAGCCTTTGGCAACGGTGTCAGTATTGTTGCCTCGCCGGATATTAAACCGGAGAAAGCCGATAATTATTACACCGGTGTGTATTTCGAGCGTAACGACTTTGCCGGTCTGAACTGGCTTAAGCTGGAAGCCAATCTGTTTGAACGCGACGTGCGCGATATGATGAAGTTGCAGAGTGCCGGTGTCAGTAAATCGGTATACGTTAACCTGGGCGAAATTAATGTGAAAGGCTTCGAGCTGGAGGCAAAGACTGACCTGAACAATCAATGGTATTTGTACGCTTCTTATACCCGGCAGGAGCAAAAAGACCAGCAACGTTATGCCACCGGAACCCTGTCGTCGCCTAACCCAACCTTCGGCAAAGATGTCCCTAATGTCGCTAAGCAATACGCCAGCGCCGGACTTGAATATAAATATTACGGCTTATGGCAACCAGATTCGGTATTAAAGCTGTTCTGGGAAACCAACTGGTTTGATGAATTTGCTCATAAGTGGGAGCTAACCCGCAATCAGAATCGCAAAGTAAAAGCACAAACAGAACATGCGACGGGCTTTTTATATTCCTTCCACAACGATCAGATGCATATCGGTTTTGATATTCGCAATCTGACCGACGAAAAATTAAACGATATTTATAACATGCCACTACCAGGTCGTAGTTATAACCTGACGGTACGCTACAGCTGGTTTGAATAACTCTGACACAATGTTTCGGGAGAAGACCTGTCGTGTTAAATAACAATAAGCGGCTATTATCGGCCGCACCTTATTTATTATTAACTTCAATGTTCCTGACGGGTTGCGGTAGCGACTCGGATAACAATTCCACTACCAATAACCCGGATAACACAGCGGCTAACCGTAACGTTAATGCCATGATGATTAATCGGGTCGATAATGAAACCGGGTTTCTGGTGGCGGTTGATACCAACAACGATAAGGACATCAGCAATACCAATGGTATTGAGTTGGCTGGGCCAGGCTCTGGCTTATTCAGCCATAACAAGAAGATTTATCTGACTGAAGGGCGTGACGGCGATAAGGTTTACCAGTATCGCTACGAAAATAATCAGTTTATAAAAGAAAATGAATTGTTTACCGGAGCCAATGTGCGCCCGGGATCGATGACGTTTGTAAATAACGATAAAGCTTATCTGACAACCTACCAGACCGGTGAGTTACTGGCTCTGAACCTGAAAGATCTGACGATTACCAAGCGTATTGATCTGAGCAGCTATGCATTAGGTGATAACGATAAAAACCCGGAACCTTCCGGTGGTGTTATGCGTGATGGCAAGTTGTATCTGGCGCTGTCGCAAATCGATAATTTTTCCAGCTACAACTGTCAGGGTGGAGCGTCACTGTTAATTATTGATGCCACAACCGATCAGGTTGAGCATCATTTACAGGATAACCGTACCTGTTCCAGCGGCATTCTGGAGCCGAATAAAGGACTGATTCTGCATAGTTCCGGCGATATTTATGTACCAAACCCGGCGGGCTATGGTTATTACGGCCATAAGTCTGGCTACCTGCGTATTAAAGCCGGTGCAACTGAGTTTGATCCGGATTATTTCTTTTCGATTTCAGACCTGACGATTGACGGTGTACCGGGAAAATCAGCCAGCTATCCTTACAAAAGCCTGTTCGACAGCAATAGTAACTTGTTGTACGTCAATCTGTTTATTCCGGGTTTAACCAGCAACCCACCGGATTACGTCAATGATAAAAACTACGTATTGTTTAAAGCGGATCTGGCCAATAAAACACTGACTAAAATCGACATCCCCAACACCGCAGGTTGGTCTGCCGATATGATTATGCAGGACGGTAAAATACTGGCAGGGCGACTGGCCACTTCAGGGCAGGGGCTATTCTGGTACGACCCGGGTTCCGGCACCAATGTTGCTGATCAGTCTCCGGCGATTACTAGTCAGGGCAGTCCGTTTGCAATCGTGAATTATTGACAAAAAAAAATACGGCTGCAGGATTAGCACCTCCAGCCGTGTTGCCACCGCTACGGTTTTATTTCAGATCAAACCGGTCTGCATTCATCACTTTGACCCAGGCTTTAACAAAGTCAGCAACAAACTTTTGTTGGTTGTCGTCTTGTGCATAAACCTCAGCGTAAGAACGCAAAATCGAATTAGAACCAAACACCAGATCGACCCGGGTGGCCGTCCATTTAGTCGCACCGGAATCACGCTCAACCATGTTGTAAGAATTACGGCCAGTCGGCTCCCAGCGATAGGACATATCGGTCAAGTTCACGAAGAAGTCATTGGTTAATACGCCAACCCGATCGGTAAACACGCCGTGTGTTGTGCCGCCGTGGTTGGTGCCCAGTACCCGCATACCGCCGATTAATGCCGTCATTTCTGGTGCCGACAATCCCAGTAACTGAGCGCGATCCAGCAACATTTCTTCCGGCATGACCGCGTAGTGCTCTTTTTGCCAGTTACGGAAACCATCATGAACCGGCTCCAGTGGCGCAAAGGATTCCGCATCAGTTTGTTCATCGCTGGCATCCCCACGGCCTGCTGCAAACGGCACTTCAATGTTCACTCCGGCGTCTTTTGCGGCTTTCTCGATGGCGGCGCTGCCAGCAAGCACAATTAAATCCGCCAGGCTGACGTCGATATTGCTGCTGACCCGAATGCCTTCCAATACCGCCAATACTTTTTGCAGGCGTTGTGGTTCATTACCGGCCCAGTCTTTTTGTGGTGCCAGGCGAATACGGGCGCCGTTAGCACCACCCCGGAAGTCGGAACCACGGAAGGTACGGGCACTGTCCCAGGCCGTTGAAACTAACTCGGCAACGGTTAAATCACTGGCGAGAATCTGAGCTTTTAATTCCGCAATATCACTGGCGGTTAAATTTTTATTACCCGCCGGAACCGGGTCTTGCCAGATTAATTCTTCAGCCGGTACGTCGGCACCCAAATAACGCGAAACCGGGCCCATATCGCGGTGAGTTAATTTAAACCAGGCACGGGCAAAGACGTCTTCGAAATAAGCCTGATCATCACGGAAGCGCTCGGAAATTTTGCGGTATTCCGGATCAATTTTTAACGCCATATCGGCGTCCGTCATCATTGGCATACAGCGAACGGATGGGTCTTCAACATCGACCGGCTTGTCTTCGTCGCTAATATTCACCGGTTGCCATTGATGTGATCCGGCCGGGCTTTTGGTCAGCTCCCAGTCGTATTTAAACAGCAACTCAAAATAACCGTTATCCCACTGAGTTGGATTACTGGTCCAGGCGCCTTCGATACCGCTGGTGACGGTGTCGCGACCAATCCCACGGGTTTTATGGTTTATCCAGCCGAAGCCCTGCTCGTGAATATCTGCACCTTCTGGTTCGGCACCGAGGTTCGCGGCATCACCATTACCGTGGGCTTTACCGACCGTGTGGCCGCCCGCGGTTAAGGCAACAGTTTCTTCATCGTTCATCGCCATACGTGCGAACGTGGTGCGCATATCCTGAGCGGTTTTCAGCGGGTCCGGGTTGCCATCAACACCTTCCGGGTTTACATAAATTAAACCCATCATGACCGCGGCTAATGGATTTTCTAAACCATTTTCACTGCGGTCTTCACCCGCGTAACGTGTGCCTTCTCCACCACTTTCCTGCAACCAGTTTTTCTCGGAACCCCAATAGGTGTCTTTTTCCGGATGCCAGATATCTTCCCGGCCACCGGCAAAACCAAAGGTTTTAAAGCCCATGGATTCGTACGCCATATTGCCGGCCAGAATCATCAGGTCGGCCCAGGAAATGGCGTTGCCGTATTTCTTTTTAATTGGCCATAACAGGCGACGGGCTTTATCCAGATTGCCGTTATCCGGCCAGCTGTTCAGCGGCGCAAAACGTTGGTTGCCGGTGTTGGCACCACCACGGCCATCGGCCACCCGATAAGAGCCGGCAGCGTGCCAGGCCATACGAATAAACAAACCACCATAATGACCCCAGTCGGCAGGCCACCAGTTCTGGCTGCTGGTCATCAGGTCTTTCAGGTCGGTTTTCAGGGCTTCGAGATAGAGCTTGCTGAAGGCCTCGGCGTAGTCAAAATCGTCGCCGAGCGGATTGGTCTTACGATCGTGCTGATGCAGGATGTCGAGGTTTAAGGCGTTGGGCCACCAGGCGGTGTTGCTGGCTGAAGTGGATGTGTTTGCGCCGTGCATTACTGGGCATTGTCCGCCGGAACTGTTTTGATGTGCCATAGTTTGGCTCCTCCAGAGCTGCCATGAATGATTACCTCTTTCATGCTAGCCCGATCGTTTGGAAAAGCTGTTTGATTCTATGGATGGGTCTGATAGTCAGCAGTTATTAGCCTTCAGCTTCTTCTGAATCGTCTGATGAAAACTGATGATGGTTTTGTTCCGAGCCTTCCGTTATCTGTGACAATTCAGGTTGTGATTTCTTCATTAATACCCAGCTATTATTAATGCCGGTTTCAGCATACCCGTGTTTAATAAAAAATTGTCTGGCGGGGTTAAATTCCAGAGTCATAAGTTCTGATTGAGTGTATCCATGCTGCTGAATCTGCTTCTCCAGTTTCAACAATAGCTGGTGTGCAACCTTCTGATTTCTGAACTCCGGAACTACATAAATACTGAATATATGTGGTAGCTGGTTCAGTATGCTCCAGTAGCCATAGCCGACCAGAGTATTACTGGTTTCAGCGATAAGCATATTCGCCAGGTTATCTTGTAGCAGGCTGAAGTTCTTATCTTTGGCCTGGGCCCATCTTTGATAATTCTCCGGCTCCAGTTCACGGATATAACTGGCTTCAAACTCATACACTTTATGAAGGTCAGTCTTGAGTGCTTTTCGGAACGAAATGTTAGGGTTAATGCCAGTCATCATCGGAGCCTAAATAGCTTGATTAAAACTAATAATCGCATCATCCAGGATCATTAACGCTCTGGATTCTACCTCGCAGGGCTTATCTGAATCGTCTGCAACCAGACCTTCTCCAACATAACCAAACTGAATATGCAGGTGATTTTCTTCTGCCACAATCAACTTATTTAACGCTTTAATATATTGTTCGCGGCTGGTGTTGTTCGACCAGGTTTTACCGAACTGATACCAGGGTTCACCTTCATAAGCGGCTTTTACAACCAGTGGGCTGCAGTTCTGCAGCTCAGAAATAATTTCGTTCTGTTTGTTTTCTAGTTTAATGGTGGCAGCTTCACCAATTACCTGAATAAAGGTAACTTCGGCCTGCCATGTTACGCCACCCGCTAACGACGGTAGGCAATACAGAGCCAGTAATAAAGCAGAGAATTTTTTAGTTATCATATTGATTCAACTTGTTGAGATAAATTTTTGCGAAACACACTGGGAGAAACGCCGTTACAGCGTTTAAACGCATGACTGAAATTAGCGGTATCGCTGTAGCCCAGCCGCTCTGCAACCTGCTCCAGCGAGAAGGGTTGTTTTAAATATTCTTCTGCCAATCCCATGCGCACTTCGTCCATTACCCGGCGCCAGCTGGAACCTTCGGCTTTTAATTGTCGGTGCAGAGTGCGGGAGGTGCGTGCCATCGCTGCTGCGACTTGTTCCATATTGGTGGTCAGACCGTGCTTGAGAATCTGATCGCGTACCTGTTGGGTAATAATTCCCTTTTTATGTGTAGGCTGCTGACCTGTTTGCTGCTGGTCTGGCTGTTGTTTCTGATCCAGTAATTGAGCGCATTGTTGTTCACACAGACGGGCGGTGATGGCGTTGGCTTTTGGCAGCGGTTGGTCGAGTAATTCGGCCAGCCCGGAAAAGGCGTAGCGTCCGGCATTAAAGCGGTATGCAACACCGGATTGTTGCAGCAGTTGTGCTTGGATGGAAGTGGCAAACCCCTCTGGCTCCGGCATATCCAGTTCAATTAATACCGGTTGTTCGGCAACTGGCATCTGTTGTGGAAACAGCTCACGCATAATCACCAGAATGGCCCAGGTGTCGCGGCAGGCGAGTAATTTTCCTGCCTCTCCGGGCACGGCACAGCGGACTTCGATTCCGGCAGTGCCACCGTGTTGTGGATCTTCGATTAAGACCACATCGGAAAAGATATAAGTCAGCGCCAGGTAACGCTGACCAAAGGTGATGGCTTTACGCAGGGTGCTGCTGGCCATCAGTGCATAACCAAACAGGCCGTAGCTGGTGAGTTGATAACACAGACCCAGCTCCATACCGGCGATATAAGGATCGTCGATATGCTGCAGCAGGTTGCTGATCACCTGCAGTTCCTGCTGCTCATCGATGTGCAGATCGGCTTCGCCCTGACCACCTTGTTGTACCTGTTCGCTGGTCAGGCCAGTCGCGCTCAGCAGAGCTTCCGGGTTGATACCCCGGGCGCTGGCGTAGTCGCAAATGATCTGCACGCTGGTGATTGAACGTTGTGGCATAGGCGCAATATCGATGTCTGAAAATCACAAAATTACGTCCGATTGCCTTATGGTGCAAGGGCTACTCAGGCCAGTATTCTGTAACCATTGATAAAACGAGAATAAGAAGCCTGAGGCTACAGGGTATAAATATGTTGGATACAACGACGTTAGATATCGACGCGATTAAGAAAAAACGTAACCCATCGGTGGTGATTATTGGTGCGGGTATGACCGGTATTCTGATGGTGATTAAGTTGCGTGAAGCCGGGATTACCAACATCACCATTCTGGAAAAGACCCATAATATTGGTGGCACATGGCGCGAGAATACTTATCCTGGCGTGGCCTGTGATGTGCCGTCGCACATGTACACCTATTCGTTTGAGCCAAACCCTGAGTGGTCTAACTTTTTCGCCAAAGGCCCGGAAATTCAGCAGTATTTTGAACGGGTCGCACGTAAATACGGTGTGATGGATATTGTCCGTTTTAACGAGGCAGTAACCGATGCCCGTTTTAAAGAGGGCAAATGGCAGGTTAAAACCAGCAAAGGTGCGGAACTGGAATCTGACTTTTTAATTGCTGCCACCGGTATTCTGCATCACCCGGCGTATCCGGATATTGAAGGGCTGGATTCGTTTAAAGGTGAGATGTTCCACACCGCACGCTGGAATCACGATGCCGATATTGCTCCGGGTAAAAAAGTCGGTGTAATTGGTACCGGCTCAACCGCCGCCCAGTTTATTCCTGAGTTGGTTAAAACCGGTGCCGATGTAAACGTCTTTATGCGTACACCTCAGTGGTTACTGCCCATTCCGGATTTCACCATCTCGGAAAAAACCAAACAACGAATGAAGAAGCGTCCGTGGCTGGCGCGTGCATCGCGCAGCTTAAGTATTGCCTTACTGGAGCACTTTTTTACCAAGGCGGTTACCGGCCATAAAATCCAGCGCTGGTTATTGGAAACGGCCTGTAAGCTGAATATTCGTTTCAGCATTAAAGATCCGGAACTGCGTAAAAAACTAACACCGGATTATAAGGTGGGCTGTAAACGCGTCATCATTAACAAAACCTTTTATAACGGCATTCAGCAGCCGAATGCGCATCTGATTACCGAAGGCATTGTACGTATTACTGAAAAAGGCATTGTTACCAAAGACGCGAATGGCAACGAGCAAGAACACGAACTGGATGTGTTGGTGTTATCCACCGGTTTTAATCCGTTTAACTTTATGCGGCCGATGAACATGATTGGGCGTGAAGAATTACATATCGACGACGCCTGGTCAGAGCGGATTAAAGCCTACCGCTCGTTGATGTTGCCGAATTATCCGAATTTCTTCCTGATGTTAGGACCGAATACTCCGATTGGCAATTTCTCCGTGATTGCCATGAGTGAGGTGCAAACTAACTGGGTGATTAAACTGATGGATCGTTGGCGGGATGGTGAATACGACGAAGTTGAAGCGCCCTGGGAATCGGTGAATAAGTTTAATGCCTACGTGAAAAAAGGTTTGGAAGGCACTGCCTGGGTCGGCGGCTGTCAGAGCTGGTATCTGGATGCCGATGGCGATCCGATTTTATGGCCTTACACCTGGCAGCGCTGGGTGGATGAAATGGAGCAGCCTAAAATGGAAGATTTAATTACGGCGAAGTTTAAGCCGCTGGCCAGCCGTAAAGAGAAAACAGCAGAAGCTGTGATTTGATAGCAGTTATTGATGGATAAAAATAAAGCCCGTTTATTATCATAAGCGGGCTTTATTGGTTTATGGCAGCAGGAAGTTAGTCCGACAGGTCGACCCAAACTGTTTTATATTCGACGTATTTATCCAGTGCATGAATGGATTTATCGCGGCCAAACCCGGATTGCTTAAAACCACCAACAGGAGAAGAAATATCGCCATGGTCATGGCAGTTCACCCAGATCACACCGGCTTTAACTTCTCGCGCTACCCGTTCCATTAATTTCATATTATTGGTCCACACGGCACTGCCTAAACCATAAATGGTGGAATTTGCCACGCTAATGGCCTGGTCAACATCGTCGACCGGAATTACCGATAACACCGGGCCAAAAATTTCTTCCCGTGCGATGCTCATTTCAGCATTCACCTGATCAAAAATAGTGGGCTGAACAAAGCAGCTGTCTGCCTGATGCTGGCCACCGGCCAATAACTGCGCGCCTTCTTTTTCGCCTTGTTCTATATATTGCACCACTCGCTGGCTGTGATTACGGTCAACCAGGCAAGCCATTTCTGTTGCCGGGTCCAGCGGATCTCCAACCACCAGTTTCCCGGTTAACGCCCGGACTTTTTCCATTAATGGCTGATGCACACTGCGCTCAACAATTAAACGCGAACCGGCATTACAGATTTGTCCGGAATTTCCGAAAGCACCCAGAACAACCGCAGCTGCAGCTTTATCCAGATCCGGGCAATCAGCCAGAACAATATTCGGCGTTTTACCACCACATTCGAGCGACACTCGTTTTAAATTCGATTGCCCGGCGTATTGCATATACAAACCGCCGACCCGGGTTGAACCGGTAAAGGCCAGGGCATCCACATCCATATGTAAGCCAAGCGCTTTACCTGCCTGCTCACCCAGGCCGGTTAAAACATTTAATACGCCAGCAGGGATACCCGCCTGATACGCCAGCTCGACCATACGAATGGTCGCCAGTGACGATTGCTCGGCGGGTTTCAGAATCACTGAGTTGCCCATCGCCAGTGCCGGTGCGGCTTTCCAGCAGGCAATCATCACCGGGTAATTCCACGGCACTACGGCGGCCACGACACCGACCGGAACACGGTGGATACGGGTTAAAGCATTGGGCGCGGTGGGAGCAATTTCGTCGTATTGTTTGTCGGCCAGTTCAGCAAACCAGCGAATACAATCGATGGCGCCGGGGATATTCATCTGGCTGCTGTCGGAGATGGTCATGCCCATTTCCAGACTTTCCAGCAGTGCCAGTTCATCCGCGTGTTGTTCTAATAAGTCGGCCCAGGCCAGCATTAAACGTTTGCGTTGTTTCGCTGGTAACTGGCTCCAGACGCCAGCTTCAAAAGCGTTACGGGCAGACTGTACGGCGACATCAGTATCCTGATGGTCACAGGCGCTGATATGCGCTAACACCTGGCCATCGCGCGGGGAAATGGCCGCAAATGTGTTACCACTGACACTGTGGTAGGCCTTACCATCGATAAAAGCGTGTTCGGGAACCTTCAATTGTTGTGATAATTCTTGCCAATCGTTGAAACTGTGTCGCGGATTCATAGTCTACTCTGGTACAAATTCTAATTTTTAGTTTCGATCGTTGCATAATCGAAACCTTTCCAACCAATAAGGATGAGTATGGAACTCTTTTCTCTGCCCGTCAGCACCTATAGCGCCAAAGTACGTATCGCGCTGGGGCTTAAGCAACTCGACTGTACGATTTCGCCACCACCGGGCGGCTACAGCACCGATGAATATATGAAACTGGTGCCCCTGGGCACCATTCCGGCACTGCGTGTTGATGATCAGTACTTCTCTGAGTCTGATGTCATCATGGAGTTCCTTGAAGATGCGTATCCACAAGTATCCTTATTAACTGATGACGCACTGAAGCGGGTACAGCATCGTTTCCTGGCGCGTTATCACGATATCTGGCTGGAGCCTCATTTACGTCGCACTTTTGCCCACGTTGATCCGGCAACCCGCGATCAGCAGGAGCTGGATGAGCACCTGAATAAGTTTGAAGAACGTCTGCAAAAGCTCGATACCTTATTTAAGGCTGGACCTTTTATGGTGGGAGATAGCATTGGTTATGCCGATTGTGCTTTCCCGGCGACCATTGAACTGGCGGATATTTTACTGCCGGTGTTTGGCCGTGAATTAAAGCTGGGGCCAAATATGAGCCGCTGGCGCGAAGCGGTATTGGCCAATCCGGTGGTAAAAGCGGTTACCGATGAAAGCCGTCAGGCGACGCTGGACTGGATGAATGCGGGTGGCGGTTAACGCCGGGTCGCAACAATGTGCCGGTGATTCAGCACCGGCACAAAACCTGATATTGATGTATTAACGTCTACATCCAAACCCGGCGCATCCACACCGGTGGTCGCTGTTCACTGACTTTGGCGGCATTACGCACATGTCCTTCGTAGGACACCGCCTTCAATTTCCCCTCATCGATAAACTGTTGTGATGGCAAAGGTTGCTGTGGCTGTTGCAGCTGCGTTGCCTCGTTGATATACGATTTCTGTGCTTCCTGTTTGGTGGTTGCTTGCTGGCTGTTTTGCATCATCGCGGTACCTAACATCAGCAGGCCAACAATCAACAAAAAGATCGATATAAACCGCTCTGACTGACGATAGTGACCACACTCCTGGCTGCAGCGATGACTGAATCCGTTGCTGCGGCATTCCTGATGATGTTGTTGCTGAAGTTGATACTGCTGACAAAGCTCTGCCTGATAATCCATTTTTTGTCCCTCACGATAAATCGGCATTAATCCTGCTCATAACTGTTTGAGTATTTAGCGAACCTCGTGCCAAGGTTTTTAAATCGTTTAAAAACAAGGGCTTAGCTCTTAAAGTGGAATCAGTTACGAAATATCGTTAGTTAGGTGAATACGAAATACCGTAAACTCACGACAATTCGTAAATGTCAGCAATGGGAGTGCAGTGCTTATGGCGAGCAGCGAGGATAAATCAGCAGCCAACATCTGGGGAACAGACAGCATGAATATACACACGGATATGTCGCGATTGCAGGACTTTAACGAGTTATTACTGAATGCGGTTGGAGATGGCATTTATGGCTTTGACTGCGACGGTTGTGTGACCTTTTCCAACCCGGCGGCCAAACGTTTAACCGGCTGGAAAGAAGAAGACCTGCGTGGTCAGAACAGCCACGACCTGATGCACCACAGCCATCCGGATGGCAGTCATTATCATAAAGAAGATTGTCCGATTTACGCCGCCGCCCGAACCGGAGAGGTGACCAAGGTGACCGATGAGGTGTTCTGGCGCAAAGACGGCAGCAGCTTCCCGGTGGAATACGTCAGCACCCCTCTGATTGAAAAAGACGAATCCGGTAACGATAAAATTGTCGGTGCCGTGGTGGTGTTTCGTGATATTACCGAACGGGTGATTGCCCAGCAGGAACTGGATCAGGCGCATCAGCATGTTTTATTGCTTCAGGAAAAGCTGAAAGCCGAAAACCTCTATCTGCAGCAGGAAATTAAAAGCGCACATAACTTTTCGGAAATTATCGGTAATCACAAATGTTTAATTAAAGCGCTGGTGGAAGTGGAGCAGGTTGCTCCAACGGATGCGACGGTATTAATTAAAGGTGAAAGCGGAACCGGTAAAGAACTGATTGCCCACGCCATTCATGATCGCAGCCCACGTCAGGGGCGGCCAATGATTAAAGTAAACTGCGCTGCAATTCCGGAAAATCTGGTTGAAAGTGAATTATTTGGTCACGAGAAAGGTGCCTTCACTGGCGCGGTAAAAACCCGTCAGGGTCGTTTTGAATTGGCCAATGGCGGCACTCTATTTCTTGATGAGGTGGCGGAGTTACCACTGGAAACCCAAACCAAGCTATTGCGGGTATTACAGGAAAAAGAATTTGAGCGGGTCGGCGGCTCAGAAGTGATTAAAGCCGATGTGCGTATCATTGCTGCCAGTCATCGCGATTTACAGCAGCTGGTTGATGAGGGGAAATTCCGTATCGATTTATATTACCGCCTGAATGTATTTCCGCTGTTTCTGCCACCTTTGCGCGATCGTTCGGAAGATATTCCATTGCTGGTGGATAAATTTGTCAGTCGTGCCAATGAGCGTTTTGCGCGAAATCTGGAAGGTGTCAGTGAATCCAGTATGGAGCGATTAGTTAAGTACGCCTGGCCAGGTAATATTCGTGAATTACAGAATGTTATTGATCGTGCGGTGATTTTATCCAAAGGACGTCTGCTGGAAGTGCCGCCGGGTTTATTGCCGGAAAATGTCCACTTCGAAGTTACCCCGCGTGATGGTGAAGGTGGGTCAGCACAGGTTGTGCGTGAAGAAGACCTGCGACCATTACAGGAAGTGGAAACGGAACATATCGAACGTGTGGTACGTGCCTGTAATGGCAAAATCTCCGGCGATAATGGTGCTGCAATGAAACTGGCGATGCATCCGAATACATTACGTTCCCGCATGGCTAAGCTGGGCATTAAAACCCGCTTATAGCTGGCAATAAAAAAGCCGCCTCAGATGAGGCGGCCCGTGATAACTTCTGACCAGGGAGGTTAAGTCAGAAGCCGATCACTCGGGTCGATTCTGACGTCATTAATGGACGCTTCACGGCGCTCCATTAAACCATCATCATCAAATTGCCACAGCTCATTGCCGTATGAGCGATACCACTGTCCCTGTTCATCGTGCCATTCGTATTGAAATTTCACCGCAATACGGTGGGAATCAAAACACCAGAGTTCTTTGCGCAGTTTATAGTCAATTTCCCGCTGCCATTTATCAGTAAGGAAATCGATAATTTCGCTGCGACCCGTTATAAACTGATCGCGATTACGCCACTGCGAATCTTTGGTATAGGCCTGAGCAACTCGGGCCGGATCCTTAGTATTCCAGGCATCTTCTGCTGCCTGGACTTTTACCCGGGCACTTTGCTCGGTAAAAGGAGGTAATGGGGGTCTTTGCTCGTTAGCCATATTGGTCTCCGGAAATAAAACGAACAGGGCAGTGGTTGTTAAAACTGCCCCAATGAGAAATCAGGGTTAGCCAGCTATCAGCGAACATCGACGTCGTACCAGGGAGTTGGATTAATCGGGCAGCGATAACGAAATCCGTTTTTGCCAATGGTGACGGTTGTTGAGCGGGTTTCGCCAACTTCCAGTGGAAACATATCCAGCTGTTTATGGGTTTTCTGATCCTGTAGCTGGAAGCCAACAACTTTGCCGGCTTTATTGGTAACAACAAAGGTGTATTCACCCGCTGGCAGGCTGGCCAGGGTTTCCTTTGCGGCAAAGTAGCCATTGTATTCATCCAGATGAATCACTCTTGGTGCTGCAGCGCTTAATGCAGAAAACAGCAGGCTGGCTAAAATAAACACGAATTTTAATTTCATCGTTCTTCCTCATTGAAAGAGTAAATAAAGTTATCGGTATATTAGCTTTTGCGAAATATATGCCATGTTCAATTCTCCGGATAAAAAATGTAATCGAATCGTTCCGACTCTGAAAAAACGGTATTTTTTCAACAGATTTGTACGACGACACCATATGTCGTAAATATCACGATATTTAGTCAAATCAGAGAATTGGAACAATGGCTCGTTTTTACGATATTTCGGTGAGTGACGGTAATTCGTGTCCGTATTTCGTTTTTTATCGGGGTAATAAAGAAGGGCGTGATAAAAAATGAAAAAATAATAATTTTTCTATGAGTTGGCACAGCTATAGCAATGGATGGTTTATTCGTAAAAAACGAATTTAAAAATCAACTATTATACTCAGGGAGGGGCTTATGTCTGAGCTCGTATTGTATCGTCACCCTTTATCCGGTCATTCTCACCGCGCAGAACTGATGTTATCACTGCTGGGGCTGGATGCTGAAATTATCGATGTGGATCTGAAAGCCGGTGCCCATAAACAGCCGGAATTTTTACAAAAAAATGCATTTGGCCAGGTTCCGGTATTAACGGATGGTGACGTTATTATTGCTGATTCAAATGCCATCCTTTTTTACCTCGTCAGTCAATATGATGCTGAAGGCTCCTGGTTACCAACCGATCTGGTACAGGCAGCAGAGGTGCAGCGCTATTTATCGGTGGCTGCAGGCCCGGTCGCTAATGGCCCGGCGGCAGCACGTTTAATTAATGTATTTGGCGCGGCTCTGGATCATCAGCGTGCTAAAGATATTGCCAACGGCTTATTCAATGTTCTGGAGCAGCGTTTAACTGCCGCCGAGTGGTTGGTGGGTGATCATGCCACCATCGCTGATGTTGCTAATTACGCTTATATCGCCCATGCCCCGGAGGGTGATATTTCTCTGGCTGAGTACCCGGCGATCTCGGCATGGCTGGAGCGTATTGAGTCGTTACCTGGCTTTATCCCTATGGTAACCACACCGGTTGGTTTGTTAGCCGGTTGAGAGTCTCGCGCTGGCTCTGGGGATCACTGTAGTAGCACAACCGATGCTCAGGTCTGTTTAGCCAGTGGGATTTTATTCTGAATTAAAACACATTAACGCCCGGTTTCAGGCTGATATCGAATATCTGGCCGGGTTTTTTACACCTTGTTGGAGGTAATTAACATGACTGCTGAAATGACTGTTCTGGCTTATATCGGAATTTTTGCTCTGATCCTGACGTTAATTCAGGGCACCCGAAATGTACTGGTTTTAGGTTTACCTGCAGCGGCTGGTAATCAACACGATATTGATCCGTGGACCGGTTGGAATGATCGTCTTAACCGGGCGATCCGGAATTTAATTGAAGCGATTATTATCTTTGCACCCGTTGCGGTTGCTGTGCAGTTGTCTGGGTTAAATAACGACAGCAGTGCCACCGGAGCCTATATTTTTTTGATTGCCCGAATCGCACACGCCATTGTCTATGTTGCTGGTATTCCTTATGTACGTACTACTGCCTGGTTTGCCGGAGTTGTAGGGATTCTGATGTTGGCCTCGCCATTATTGGGTTAATGCTGGCGAATTATCTTTCCGTCGTTCGCCTTCCTTCCTCCAGATACTGAAGGCGACCTGTCCTTGGCCGGCTGCAAAGCCGGCCCTTTTTATTCGCTTATTTAAAACCGACTCTTTTTATTCACCCATTTCAAACCGTTATTGAAAATCGCTTATTTAATATCGGCTGAGCATTATCAGATTATAAAGGAGAGACCGTATGTCTTCGTCAGCAGAGATCACAGGTTTACGTCCGGATGATTCACCGTTTCATCCGGGTGAACAGGAAATACAGGAGAAACTGGGTGTGCGGCAGCAGCTGGAAAACTTTGGCAGGCGGGTTATCCGCGATTTTATGCCACAGCAACACCGCGATTTTTATCAGAACCTGCCTTATATTTTTGCCGGTTATGTCGATGACGAAGGTTGGCCCTGGGCCAGTATCTTATGTGGCAGACCTGGATTTATTCAGTCACCTGACGAAAAGAAACTGACCATTCATGCTGAACCACTGGCGGGAGATTTAATCGCCAGAGAACTAAAACCCGGCAGTCGCATCGGTTTTGTCGGTGTCGAATTGCACAGTCGTCGCCGCAATCGTTTGTCGGCGACCGTCAGTCAGCTGAATAATCAGACCATTGAGGTTGATGTGGATCAGGCCTTTGGTAACTGCCCACAATATATTCAGACCCGACGTATCGACTGGCTGGATGATCTGACCGAACAACCGGCGCCATCGTCAAACCAAGCACTGAGTGAACTGGATGACAGTGCGATTGAACTTATTCAGGAAACCGACACCTTTTTTGTTTCCAGTTATTTTGCCGGGGATCAGGCGCGCCAGGGTGTTGATATCTCTCATCGCGGTGGCAAGCCGGGGTTTGTCCGGGTAGATAATAATCGCGAGTTAACCATACCCGATTACGCCGGTAATTTTCATTTTAATACCTTTGGCAATTTTGCCGTAAACCCAAAAGCCGGGTTGCTTATTCCTGATTTTAACAGTGGTGATTTACTGATGTTAACCGGAGAAGCTGAGGTGTTATGGCACAGTGAAGAGACGCAGTTTTTTGCCGGTGCTGAGCGATTGTGGAAGTTCAGGCTGCACAAAGGATTTCGTTTACGCCAGGTATTACCTTTTCGTTTTCACTTTGAAGAATATTCGCCTAATACTTTAATTACCGGCAGCTGGTCTGAAGCTTACGCCAGACAGCAGGCCAGTCATGCGAAAGACAACTGGCTGGGAGTCTCCATTGAGCGGATCGAACAGGAAAGTGAGCAGGTTAAATCATTGTATTTACGCCAGCCGGATCACGGAGTTGCGCCGTTTAAAGCCGGTCAGTATCTAACGTTAAAAGCAGAAATACAGGGCAAGGCTCATATTCGTAATTACACCGTCTCCAGTGCTCCGGAAGATGGTTTATACCGTATCAGTGTTAAGCGGGAACAGCAGGGTGTTATGTCCGGTTATCTGCATCGGTTAAACGTGTTGGATAAACTCGAAATCCGCCAGCCCGCGGGCAATTTTTATATCGATGCCAGTGACGAACGTCCGGCGATATTATTAGCCGCAGGTATTGGTATTACGCCTATGGTGGCAATGGTGCGTCATGTATTAAACGAAGCATTACGTACCCGTTCGATGCGACCTCTGGTATTAATTGCCAGCGCTAAACACCTGCAGCAGCGCAGTTTTGTTGCAGAGCTGAATCAGCTGCAACAGGCATCTTCCGGATTGTTATCGGTATATTGGGTGTTGTCGAATGGCGAAGGCGCGCGTCCCGGGCAGGATTATCACCACCTTGGGCGTATCAATCGCAAATTATTGCAGGCGGTATTACCGCTGGATAATTATCAGTGTTTTATTTGTGGCCCGTCGGGCTTTATGCAGGATATGTATGATTTATTGCGCTCTTTAGGAATTAACGATGACCATATCGAAGCCGAGGCATTCGGGCCTGCGTCGTTGCAGCGTGATAATAACAACACCACAGAGGAGGATGAATCTGCAGAGATTGCTGAACAGGCCGTTGTGGAATTCAGCCAGTCTCAGGTCGTGCAGAACTGGACAGCAGAATCAGGCACATTACTGGAGTTTGCTGAAGCTCACGGTTTGCAGACTGAGTTCAGCTGTCGCAGTGGCCGTTGTGGCGCTTGTAAAACGCGGTTAATCAGCGGGGAGGTGGTTCATCAGGGGGCGGAAATCACCCTGGCGGAGGACGAAGTATTAATGTGTTGTGCTAAGCCAAGAATGGCCGGAGCTGACCAGTTGGCAGAGATCCGATTGGATCTCTGATAGGCAGGCGTTTGCTGTGCTGCAATGTGTGAATAAATTGCAGCACAGTAAAATCGGGTTATTCTCCCCAGATCTCACTAACCCACTGTGGGTTATCAACAAACGGATTGCGGTTACCCTGATATTCAAATGCCGCCTGGTTACGGTCCTGCTCTTTTTTGCTTACCGGATCCAGTTTATGCCACTGTTTCAGCAGGGTAAGCTGCCAGTTATCAAACACCTGATCTGATGTGCCGTTTAATACGTTATCCGCATTACCATTGCCCTGCCAGTTGGCAATCTGGCTTTCATAACGAGTAGCGATGTAAA
Organism: Bacterioplanoides sp.; assembly: GCF_965219715.1. Taxonomy (GTDB): domain Bacteria; phylum Pseudomonadota; class Gammaproteobacteria; order Pseudomonadales; family Oceanobacteraceae; genus Bacterioplanoides. The sequence goes on along the minus strand of NZ_OZ244785.1, from coordinate 2,152,412 downwards.
AATAGGCACGCGCCAGATCACCTTTAAACTCATCAATTGGCTCAAATACCACACCGTTATATTGGGCACCACTCTCGTTGCCTAAGCGTGAACCATTGCGCGACGTCCAGCTGGCAGAGCTGACGTTGCCGTAAGGGTTATTGCTGCGGCGACCATTGACGTAACCATCGGTGGCAAACAGGTGATGAACATCAGAGCGCATCGGATAACCTTTGTTAAACCAGCTTTGTGGAAAAGCATGCTCACGGTTATAACAGTCATCTTCACCACGATAATTACCACACTGATTGGTAGCGGCGGTAAAATTGTATGGATCTGCCGCTGACGGATTTTCTGAATAAATATCCAGAATTGTGCCGTCATTTTCGAAATAACGGTCACGGTCATTGGCGTTAAAAAATACCCAGTTATAACCACGGTCGTTATGGCCGTTGCTAACAATAGCGCTTAACGCGGTTTTCAGTGCATAACCGGTTTTGCCGATCGCATTGGCATAATACTGCGACTGATTAACGGACTTGTCCGGAGTGCTGCCGTTGTCAGGAGTACTGCCGTTATCAGGAGTGCCACCGTTATCCGGAGTACCGCCGTTATCCGGAGTACTGCCGTTATCAGGAGTACTGCCGTTATCAGGAGTACTGCCGTTATCCGGAGTACCGCCGTTGTCCGGAGTACCGCCGTTATCCGGTACCGGAGCTGGCGTTTTATCTTCTTCCTTGTCTGGTGTGGTGTTATCACGATCAGGAAGTTTTACACCATTGCCGGTGGTAGAACTGTCAGAACCACCACCTCCGCCACAAGCGCTCAGTGTCAGAACCAGAATGGATAATGTCAGTAATTTAAAATTCATAAGACCACCGAAAAGCCTGGGTTGATAAAACAGAACAACAATTTTTCTCTGTTAAAAACCGAATCAAACCATGGATTTTAATTTGGTTTCGATCAGGTCGATGGCAATTTTGTTTTTGCCACCACGAGGCACAATGATGTCTGCATATTCCATCGTTGGGCGGATAAAGTTGTGGTAACCCGGCCGCACTGTGCGCTCATACTGTTCAAAAATGGACTCCAGCGTACGGTTACGTTCAACCATATCGCGCTGGATGCGACGCATTAAGCAGATATCCAGTGGAGCATCGACAAAGATCTTCAAATCCATCGTGTCGCGTAGCTGCTCGTGGGTGAACAGCATGATGCCCTCAACCACAATAATTGGCGTTGGATTAACTTTGACCTTGTCCTGACTACGGGTGTGAATCGTAAAGTCATAAGTTGGGGCTTCGATAGAACGACCACTTTTTAACATCTCCAGATGACGATGTAATAAATCGTGATCCGTTGATAATGGATGGTCGTAGTTGGTGAATTCCCTTTCTTCAATACTCAAATGTGATTGATCGTGATAATAACTGTCTTCACAGATCAGTTGAATTTGTTCACTTGGCAGACATTCCTGAATTGTTTTTGCCAGTGAGGTTTTGCCGGATGCAGATGCACCGGCAATACCAACAAGAAGAGGGGACTTTGACATAGTGCCGCCGTTTTAAAAAAATAGAAAATGCCGGCTTAATCCAGGATTAAGCCGAAAGAAAATTACATCGCCAGGTTAGCGAACATGCCAGCGATGGTTGCACTCATCAGATTAGCGAGTGTACCGGCAGCAACAGCTTTTAAGCCCAGGCTGGCAATTTCCTGGCGACGGTTAGGAGCCATTGTTCCTAAACCGCCCAGTAAAATTGCGATAGAAGATAAGTTGGCAAAACCACATAAAGCAAAGGTTGCAATAACCTGGCTGCCCGGTGACAAACCATCTTTGATGTTAATAAATTCGGCATAGGCAACGAATTCATTAAGAATCAGTTTTTGGCCAATTAAAGAACCTACGGCAGAAATTTCTGTGCCGGGAACACCAATTACCCAGGCCAGTGGAGCGAATAAGTATCCCAGGATTTCCTGAATGGTCAGACCTTCGGCGCCGAACCAGCCGGCAACACCACCCAACATACCGTTTAACAACGCAATCAGGCTGATAAACGCGATTAACATACCACCAATATTCGCCGCCAGTTTGAGGCCATCGGCTGCACCGGTGGCCGCAGCATCAATCGCATTAGCCGGTTTATCCTGTGGTGCAATCTCTTCGACTTCACCTGCCTGTGCGGTTTTTTCCGTTTCGGGAATAATAATTTTCGCCATCAGAATACCACCAGGTGCAGACATAAAGCTGGCGGCGATCAGGTATTTCAGTTCAACGCCCATGGCGGTATAACCCGCCATCACAGAACCGGCAATGGAGGCCAGGCCGCCAACCATAACGGCAAATAATTCCGAACGGGTCATGCGTGAAATATAAGGGCGAACCACTAATGGTGCTTCTGTTTGACCAACAAAAATATTGGAAGTTGCCGACAACGACTCTGCCGGGCTGGTGCCCAATAATTTGCGTAAACCACCACCCAGCACTTTCACCACCATTTGCATAACACCGTAGTGGTATAACACGGCTACCAGAGCGGAGAAAAACACCACGATAGGCAACACTTTAAAGGCAAATACAAAACCTTTATCGGGAAATACTTCATGCATTTTATCGGTGGCCAGACCACCAAACATAAATACCATGCCATCCTGAGCATAATTGATGACGCTGGCGATGGCAGAGGTCAAAGAGTTGAGTACAGCTTGACCGGCAGGGATATAAAGCACCAGGGCGGCAAAAACGATCTGGGTAGTCAGCGCCAGACCAACCAGTCTCAGGTTGATCGACTTCTTCTTCTCAGATAGTAAGAACGCCAGGCTTAGCAAAACCAGCATTCCAATTAAGCTTATTACCAGGCTCATACGGTGCTCCAGGGGACGAAATAATCAGGCCGATTCGGCTGCTGATTTCTGTAATCAGAAGGGGCCAAAAATTGGCGGCGATTCTATCAGAAATCTACCGCCTTATGTGCAGAAACTAGCCAGTATTCGGTTATTCTTCGGAAGTTTTTGCGTGATTTTCATCAATGCGGACGAAATTCACTAATGAATCAGCAAAAGGACGTAATGGAGCGCGTTCCTCACTAATAAAATCGATCACAGCTTGTGCATCTGTGTCACAACGAACAGTACTTGCTTTACAGTTCAGCGGTTCAGATTGGTAAATGGCTTTCAGCTTTTTACCATTGCGTTCAATATGGCTGATAGGGAATGCCGTTAATTTGTTATCAACATAGGCGATGTCGACCCGACCACTGGTTGCCTGCTGAGCATCGTACATGGCAGTCCAGCCGTCATTACCATTGGCATTGTAAGCCGTCATAACAACGTTATAGAGCTGGCCGTCTTGCAGCGGTTGCCATACTGGCTGTTCGATAGTGCCGGAATTATATTCCAGCTGAGTAATTTTACCTTTTACCCCCGCTTGTTGCTCGCTGAAGGTGTAACGTAAGTGGCCGGAATAAGGGAATTTTCCAGCATGGGCACCTTCAGGCAAAGTTGCGTTAATGACGTTTTCCAGTAACTCGCTGATGGTGGCTTTGGTTAATGGCACAATCGCCAGGGCATTCGCGAACGGTAACAGCTCCAGACGAATATGACCTTCACGTAATTTCCCCTGGGAAATATTAGTACGTACACCACCGGCCCCTAATAATGCGAAATCAGGTTTCAGTCCAGATACTGCAACAACTTCTGGTTGCGACGCCCAATAATAAAAACCTTCACCCACTAATGGAGCAACTGCCGAACCATGCTGTGGATCTGTGCCGTTATCACCGGGGCGACGACCATGGATCAGAGTTTTTGGCACATAAGCAACCGGTTTACCATAAGCCTGATTCACCGCAGTTTTGTAGTGTTGGTTAATGTGTTTACGCAGTGCCTGCTCTTCTGCGGTGATTGCAATTTTGTCGTTGGCCGCAATAAACATTTTTACGGCTGTCGTTTTATCTGTGTCCAGACGATGTTGACCAATTCGGTTCGCTTGTGAGTAAAAATCGTCATTACTTAATAGTGTATTCCCACCACGGCAATTCAGTTGCTCACCGCTGGAAGAAAAACTTACGCTCAGCAGGCCAACGGCTTGCGCGTAGGAACCCGCCTGGACGATACAGGTTTTAGTCGATTGATTCGGGTTAGTCACCTGTTGCGCATAATCACCTTCCATCGGTAAACCCAGATCAACAAAGTCACCCAGCAGGGTATGGGAATGGCCGCCAACAATCACATCGATGCCATTAACCTTGGATGCTAATTCGATGTCTTGTGCTGTGCCAATATGCGTCAGAGCAATAATTTTGTTGATGCCCCGGGCTTGTAATTCGTTCACCGTATTCTGTGCCGACTCTGCCATGTTAAAGAATTTAACATCGCCGGTAGAAACGGAAATATTTGCCATGTCGTCCAGAGTGATGCCAAACACGGCAACGATATTGTTGTCGGCCGGAATTTTTGCATCGGCCGGCAGGCGGGTTTTGTTATTGCCATCAAACTCAAACAATACGTATGGCAATAAATTTTTCTGGTCTTTCAGATCTGCATCAGCCGAGATGTCGATATTGGCTGCAACAACCGGAAAATTAATCGTATTCAGAAATTCATTTAAATGAGCGTTGCTCAGATCGAATTCATGGTTGCCCAGTGCCATGGCATCTAAATCAAACTGACTGAGAATATCCGCGTTTGCACGGCCTTCGTTCAGTTTAAAATACGCACTGCCTTGCCAGGCATCGCCACCATGCAGGAATAGCATGCTTTGATTATTGTCGCGGGCAGCCTGTTTGTATTCCTGAACTTTGGTCAGCAGTCGGGGATGACCACCAAATTCGTTATATACCTTTTCTTCATTCATCAGAAAGCTTGACGGTACCGGGTCAAAGCTTGAATGGGTGTCGTTAATATGAGCAATGGTCAGCTCAAATACCGCATCATTGGCAGACTGATTACTGCTGGAGTTTTGATTAATGGTGTCGCAACCATAAATTCCGGCAGTGACTGCCAGGAACAGGGCGAAATGAGTGAACTTTTTCATGCAGATCTCCATTAATTAAATCAGCAGATTGCTGTTACTGCTTAGAGCGTCGGTTTGTGATGCGAAAGAAAAATAGTGAAAAAGGGGCCGAAGCCCCTTTTATGATAAGCCGTTAAAATCAGGCTTTGGCGTTGCGGCGACCCAGCATCAGACCAGCTAATGCCAACATCCACCAGGCCATATGACCACCACCGCCGGAACCGTCGTATTCCGGAGTGACGATTTGTGGTGTTACGCTGTCAGTTCGAGAAACAATAGCTTCAAACTTCATTTCTGATCCTGCTACAACAGCGCCATCGCGCGTGGTGTATTGACGGAATTCGTAACGACCATTTTCCAGGCCATTGATTTCAACCATTACAGATTGCGCTCCATCTTTTGACAGTGCAGGAGTTGGGATGCTCACTCCAGTCGTGTCCTGATGATCCTTTGCCGATACTTCCACTTTTACAACATCACCAGTTAATGCAGTATCTGCGGTCACATAAGGCAATTCGATACGGCTGCTGTTGATTACAAAGCGACGAACATTGTTGCCAGCTTCCAGATATTTATATGCCAGAGACACAATAACCGGATCGTGGTCTGAAGTTCGGTAGTGAGTCAGGTCGACAGTACCATCGCTTTTCTTATGGAAGCGCAGCGCATTTTCAGCATTTTCTTCTGGTGTAACATCGCGCTTCTGACTTGAGCCTGCCGAAACCGGAACTTCATCCGGGCCTTTATTGTAGCTTAAGGTTCCACGACTGCTGCTACGACGTTGCTCCGAATAGTCGAATAACGTGGACTCGATACTGTTAATGTTCCAGTCGATGGCGTCTTTTATTCTGTTATTCAGGCTTGGAGAAACCAGAATATGGTCCAGAGAGCCTAGTGTTTCGCTGAACGAGAAGCTGAAGCTTGAACGAGAGTTTAATTCATCTTGCTTCTTAACAGCGTTGATGTAACCAAAACCTTTGGTCAGTTCGACACCTTTATTGCTGCTTCCGAATTGCGGGCGATTGCCAATAAAGGTATCGCCAGCTGTGCGAATCGTCTGACCTGCTGGGATTTCAGTCAAAATCAGAGTCGGTTCTTCTTGTCCATATGCATTCAGGTCACCCAGAATGATTTTGTCGCCTGGGTATTTTGCCATTTCCTGGCCAAGGTACAGAGCGGTTGCGTTACGGAAGTGCTCACACTGGCCCTGGAAGTCTGTATCCACTACTTCATACTTAACAGCTTCGCCAGCTTTTGCTGTGTTTTGCCAGTCATCGATACAGTTAGAACCTTTAGACTTGAAGTGGTTAACCGCGACAGTCAGTTCTTTACCGGTGTTGTTAACGATGAACGTAGCAACAACAGTGTTTCGTTGACGTGCGCTACCGCTGCTCAATAAACGTCCCGCACTATCAGTCAGAACTTGGCCTGTTTTTTCATCAACAATGTTTTTGGCTTGCTGATTTGGCATTTCAATAATATCAACCGACTTAAGGCTGACTTTGCTTGGACGATAGATCAATGCATTGGTAATTACATCTGTACCGATGGTGTCGTATTGATCAATTTCCAAGTTGCCGTCGGTATCAATACCCACCATGTTATAGCGGTTCGTTACAGAGTCATCTCGGTTACGGCCACTGTAATCGATACGCAGGTATTTCTGATTAATGTCAGCGACAATCTGACCCAAGGCACCATCACGTGAGAAACCGTTATTTTCAACTTCCATCAAGCCTAAGATGTCAGCATCAAGACGATACAACGCTTCAGTCAGTTTTGCGCGCTGTCGGTTAAACTCCACTTCCAACGACGCACCACGGTTACTACCAAAGTTGTTGCGATCACCGCCAAATGGAGAGTTGAAATAATTCAGTACGTTTGCTGAAGCAACTTTTAACTCAAATTCATTACTTGCTAACTCTACTTTTAATTCAGGTTTGCTGGTGCGTCCAATATTGTGAATAAAGTTAGAAGACGTGACATTTTCGGTTGGAATGATTCGATATTGACTGAAGCTATAATCGATAAAGCCCTGCATCCCAACAACGCTGTCATCCACTAGGATTTCATTGTTATTTGGGTCGCTCTTAAATGCTGGGTAGTAAGGAATATCACCATTTTCAGCTTTGATTTCGCTTTCTACAACTAAAAGGCGCGCCTTATTCTCAGAGTTCTGAGTTTTAGCTGCATCACTACCTGCTGCGTGCTTTTGGTTTGGATGTAGATTCACACGTTCGTAACTTAATGCCATATTGTTACGGAAAGCAGAGAAGTCAAAACCAAAGGTACGTGTGACTCGCATGGTTTGTTTTTCATTTACGCTGCTGTCGATATCTTCTGGCAGTTTTACCAGCATGCCTTCATGACGTTCGTACAAACGACCTGCATCAAGACGTTTAGGTGCATCATCTGCACAGGTCTCTTTGCCATCGGCACAAACATAGTCAGATGGAATTACAGCTAAATCGGTTACACGAGGTGTTACCGTATTGCTGTTTTCAACTTCGGCATTACCTTCGGCAACAAATTGAGTACGGTTAAAATTCTCTTTAACCTTGCCTAAGAAGCAAACCTGCTGGCCAACCTTAACGGCATCGCCTTTGTAATCCACTAAAATACCATCAGAGGCTGAGCGATCTGCTGGTGCGTTTACGTCCTGGATGTATACGCCTTTCCAGTTGTTAAGGCTATCTTCGGCGTCAGTAACGTGGGTAACAATCCCTGATACACGGTATTTAGATTCGGTTTCAAAACCATCGATACCATCCAGTAACGGAGAGCGGAAACCTGCTCCCTGGATTTCAACAACTGTTACTTTGGTCACATCAGCATTACCAGTACATGCGGTCGCTGGTAATTCTGCAGTTGTGTTGCCTGTCCCACCTAAACCATTAAAGGTGTTCTGAGGCAGTGCAGTCCACTGTTCAGAAACAAAAGTTGTACTCTGTGCTGCATCAGCTGCACGGCGCAGAGTTCGATCTTCGCCTTCCCAGCCATCGGTTGTACCTGGAATACCAACAAGATCAAGCGGAGTGCTGGAGTCAGTACCAATGAACACGGAATCATCGCCGTTGAAGTTCATTGCACTATGGCTGACCTCACTGAAAGTACCTGCTAACTGTACTGCACCGCCATTAATTGTAATGAAGGGTTCAATAGCTGCGCGGTCTGCTTCACCGTTCAATAAAACCAGAGTTTTTTTACCAGCAATGGTCAGGCCTTCCAGAATGTTGCTGCCATCTGGCTTCTGAATCTGGTTCTGGAATCTGCCGTTGTTGTAGTACAGAGAAACGCTGTTATCAAAAGTGAAAGGAAGAGAACCTGTATTGGTTAACTCAATCGCTTTGTTATTGCCTGAGCCTTCAACGTATTCAGAAATAATGATGTCATTTATATCTGCACTTGGAGTACTGGTAGCCGCACCTGGAGCGCCCAAGCCATCAAAGGTATTACGATCAAATGTTGTCCATTCACTAGCTACATAAGACGTGCTTGGTGTTGAACCCGCTGTGCGGCGCAGAGTTTTGTCTTTACCTGGCCAGCCGTCGTAAGTGCCGGGAATGCCGATTAAATCGAGGGGAGTACTGGCATCGGTGCCGATAAATACTGAGTCATTTCCATTGAAGTTCATCGCACTGTGACTAACTTCTGAGAAAGTTCCTGCTACCTGCAGGGTGCCGCCGTTCTCAAGAATAAATGGCTCGATTGTGGCACGATCCGCCTGGCCATTCAGCAGAACCAGGCTTTTACCCGGAGCAATGGTCAGACCTTCAAGGATGTTGCTGCCATCTGGCTTTTTAATCGCGTTCTGGTGTGAGCCGGTGTTGTAATACAGTGACACACTGGCATCAAAAGTGTGCGCTGTTGAACCTGTATTGCTCAGTTCAATCGCTTTGTTATTCGAAGAACCTTCAACGTATTCTGAAATAATAATGTCGCTGATATCAGCCTGTGCAGGCAATGCCACCGCACCAGCTGCCAGCATAATTGCTGTCGTTAATTTGTTACGCATAAGAATGAATCCTGTAAATAGTAGAATGCTGAATCAGAAGAAAACAGTGATTCGTGAGTAGCCATTCTGGGCTGCTTCACCAGGGCTTGCTTCAACCGCTAACTCGGTGTTTGAGTTAAGCTGGTAGCGTAAGGTCAGAGTTTGCCATTCACGGCTATCGCCCCATTCATCGTACTGTTCCTGGTTACCAGTCCAGTACTTGCTGTTACGATCCCATTCGTCGCGTTCTTCAAAGTTCCATGAAGCTGACAGTGTTAATTGTTCATTGACGTTGTAAGTCACACCAAATTCAGCACCGCGCCACTCATTCTCTTCGAATTGGTTGTAGCGGTATAAACGATCCTGGCGATTTTCATCGGTGGTGTAGAGGTCAACCTGAGTCACGCCATCGGCGAGGAATTTGCGCTGCGCCAGATGAGTTTTCAGGGTGTAAGCGTTTAATTTGAAGATAAGGTTATCGATTGGTGTAACCCGTGCACCAATGGTGTACAAACGGCCTTTACCAAAACGCGATTTGCCTTCAGAACCGGTGCGGTTTTCAGCACCCAGACGGAAGCCGGCAATATCGTATTCAACACCGATGTAACCGTTCCAGGTGTCGCCAAAGGCTTCGCCGGACTGAGATTCTGCTTTGTAGCTGAAAGAGGTTGCTGCAACCACAGGGCCGTAGCTGACTTCGTATTTGATCGACTGGTCCTGGTCCTGAGCCGTCTGCAACTCAACCATGGTTTCCAGTGCGGTCTGACCATAACGGTCAACGTCATCCAGTGCTGAGTTCATCAGGCCGAATGACAAGGAGTGATTTTCGTTGAACTTGTGACCGACATAAGCTTTGTCGACCTGCAGTTCCATATCACCGCTGCCGCCTGGAAAATTCATGCGGTCGTAATCCAGTTCCAGTTTCCAGAAAGTTTGTTTTACCGTTCCGTTTACGCCTAATGTTGCCCGCGTGTCATCAATAACCGACTGTTTGGTATCGAAGCTGCGATACACTTTGTTTGTGCCGAAAAAAGAGGCTGGTGCAATTCGGCCATACATTTCAATCTGGGCTTCGTTTGCCGGATCAGCAAACAACTCCAGAGATAATGCTGGAGCAGAGGAAAGTGCGCTGATAGCCAGAGTAATCAGTCCACGTCCTCCGGAAAGGTAATGCTTCATGGATATATAGCTCCTGAATTATTGATTAAATTTATTAACTGCGTGACGTTTATATTCGCTTTAGCAAATTACAAACTGGCTACAGTTAACTTTCACTCAAAAAAAGTTGAGGAAAGATAAAGGAATAATTTTATTTGTCTATTGATTTGCCGGATTAAAAACTTTGGCTGGCGAACTTTTTTGTAATGACGGTATAAGTGACAGTTTAAATAGGACTATTCGTGCCGAGAAGTTAAAAATATAACCAAATGGTTAGTATATTTAACGCCTCGAACGCCAATAAAAATAAAAATGTCATTAATACCATTAATACAAAATATCAGCCAAATTCACCCTTCATATGGCATATTGTTTCGATAAACAGACCAGTTGCTGGTTAAGGTATCGACCACTTTACTGCCTATACGCCAGGCGTTTTCTAACGCCAGTTCCATTCCTGCATAAGTATGGCCTTCTGAATTAAGCAGATTTTCTGCGGCCGTCATGCCGGGTTCGGGTACCGTAAAATTACTGGCTGTTCTGACGACCATCAGGCGCTGGTAATCGGCTTTGCCTGAACGGTCAAGATAAAAAAGAGACTGCGCTGTGCCGGTATCTTCCATGGCTGACGACACAAACTGGCCTTTGCCTTCGGTCCAGTAATCAACATAGTTGTTGGCCCATCGATTAAATTTCTCACCGTGCCAAAATGTCATGGCAGCCATGTGGTCGCCTTTCATGACGATTGGTTTTTTTTGTGCGTTTGGATAAATGTCATAATTTTTCCGCTGTTCGATGATGAAATCATCGTCACTTAACTCAACGTCTTTGGTCAGTTGGTAAGCCCAGTCTGTGAGCTTGCCATTCAGCTGAAATACTTCGCCCTGATTTGGCGGACGCTTTTCCGGATATGGGCCTGCGGTAAATAGCGGAAAGAAACCGGTTTCCCAATCTTCCGGAATCTCCCGTGCATCAATGGCATGGCCGAGGTCGCCATCAACCAGCCATTCAGCCCAGGCAGCAGAACCAATGGGGGCATCGTTAGGGTCGAAGCCGGAAATACCGGTGACCAGCCAGTAGGCTTTTGTCAGGTCAAACCGTGGGTCCAGGCCCAGCGCCATAATGGCGGACGAAGAGCGGTTAGTGCCCATACCGGTAATCATCCCCAGCACGCCCGACTCAGGATTGAAGTAGAGGTCGGCATGGGATTGTGGAAATGGAAAACGCTGGTCGAGTTTATGGCGTTCTTTCCAGCGCTGGAATTCGCCGGCTTCATCACCGCTGACGTCACCCAGTTCGAACATAGTGACAACCACCACTTTCACTTCGATGGCAGTGGTTGCGCCTTCTGAACTGGCTGCCGGTTTGGTTTGGTCGTGATTACTGCAGCCCGTGACAAGCAGCAGTGTGGCTGTGATACAGCAGAGTATGGTTTTAATCATAAGAGTTCTCTAAACACAGTTGGTATTTTTTACAGGTGAACTGGTGTGAAACGGGCGTTACATTTTCGAATGCTTTTAGCCCTTTCTTTTGGAACGAAAGTTCAAAATTATCCAGTTGTTGATTTAATTGAAGCAGCATGGATTGCTTTGTTTTGGGTTCTATAAACGCGTGGTTTATTGAATTGGTCAGTAGCAGGCGGATTTCCTGCCAGGATAAGTTGAATTCTTTTACCGCAACAAAATACTCGTCGGTCATATTGGAATCCCACATGCCGCGGTCATCGGTGGTAAGTGTCACCGGGATTCCAAATCGCAGGTACTCCGGGAACGGATGCTGTTGGTAGTTGTCGACGTATCCCAGCATTAAATTGCTGATCAGATTAATCTCAATCAGGTTGTTGCTGTTGCGCATCAGCAGCATGGTGTCCGGGTCGGAAATCAGGTTAATGCCATGGCCGATACGACTGGCGCCTAGTAACAAGGTATCGCGTACATTGCGGCTGGGTTTGTCTTGCTCTCCGGCATGGATCGACAGCGGTAGCGTTGGAATCTGGCGACGCAGTTCACGAAGTGTTTCAAGGAAACGCAGCGGGTAGCCTTTATCAATATCTTCTGCACCGACCATATTCAGACCAACAAACAGATCCCGGTTTTTATCAACGAAGCGGTAAATCCACTCCAGATCCTGTTCGGCGTTGTCGATAAACCGCAGCAGGTAATATTGCATCCCCACTTTGACGCCGGTGGCGATAGCATCTGCTTGTTGCAGTCGAGCGCGATAGATATCAGCTACCTCATCGGCGCTGAACAGACTACCGTCTTTCTTTTTATAGAAACGGGTGCCTTCCATAGTTTCAAGATACATCAGGCCTTCAGCAGCGAAGGCCTTCATATTGAGATACAGCATCTCACTGTTGATGTAGGGGTTGGCTCCAAGCTCATTCAGCCGCTGCCAGTGGGAATAAAAGAATTCGCTTCGGCCTTCCTCGCCATAGTTAAGGCGCAGGCTGTTTTTCCAGGCATCCAGAGTTTTTCCCGCTAAGTTTTTTATGGCTGTGTATTCCGACTGTTGGCATTTATCCAATGCCTCGTAGCTGGATTGCTGAATATTGCGGAACATCAGAAAGTACGATGAATTCTGCGCGGTTGTTTTGGCGTAGTCGACGCAGTTATTAATGGTTGTACGGGTGTAATAGCGGTAGCCGCCATTTTTCGTTTCATCGGTAGCCAGCTGGTACCACCAGTCAACGAAGTTGGATCCGGTCAGGTGGTTATGTAAATCACCTCCTTTCGGCATGGCGTATAAAAAGTGATACAGCTGCTGATCGCTGGCGTTGCGTTTAAATGTTTCGAACCAATCATTTAGAGATGCATGACTATGTAGTGACATACACATGGTTGTAATAGCCAGAGGTGTTCGAAAAAGCGCGGTTAAATACTTCAGCATTGTTTAGTGGCACTCAGCCTGAAAAAATAGGGAAAGAGTAATAGCAATGCATATGCCAAAAATGGACGATTTGGACAGTAAATGCTTTTTATGTGGCGGTGAAACCTTCCACAAAGCACGGTTCATGCGGTTTGGGGCTGATCGTATGGTCAGAAAATATCTGTCGGAATCGCAGTGTTACTAATTATCCATAAGAAAAATATGTGTTAATAAACGGTGCATCCGGTATCACGACGGTGCGCTTTTTTGTGCAGGGCTGCATATTTCTTTCCATTCATTGCTTTATGTCAGTTCAGACTGGTGATTCGAACGCTATTTTTATTGCGACCCTGAGCGATTGCTGTAAGCTACGCTGCCCCTAAAAACCCACTGGTTAACAGGTATCCTGAATGCAATTAAAAGCTGTTGATTACACTGCACCGGATGCAGCTAAACAATTTACTGAATCGCTGCGTAACACCGGATTCGGCGTGTTGAAGAATCACCCGATTAAGCAGGAAACTGTCGCTGCAATTTACCAGCACTGGCAGGAATTTTTTAACAGTAAAGAGAAGGATGACTTCCAGTTTAATGTCGATACTCAGGATGGTTTTTTCCCGCGTTCAGTCTCTGAGGTGGCGAAAGGCTTCTCTGTTAAAGACATTAAAGAGTATTTCCACTACTACCCATGGGGTCAGTGCCCGGAGGCGTTAAAGGCCGAGATCCAGGCTTATTACGACCAGGCGCTGACGCTGGCTTCTGAGTTGTTGTCCTGGGTTGAGCAATACAGCCCGGCAGAGGTGTCAGCTAATTATTCTCAGCCACTGTCTGAAATGATTAACGCGAGTGAGAAGACTTTGCTGCGTGTTTTACATTACCCGCCGTTTGAGGGTGATGAAGAACCAGGTGCTATTCGCGCGGCGGCACACGAAGACATTAACCTGTTAACTGTCTTACCTGCTGCCAATGAGCCGGGTTTACAGGTTCAGCTGAAGAATGGCGAGTGGATGGATGTGCCATGTGACTTCGGCACTTTGATTGTGAATATCGGTGACATGTTGCAGGAAGCGTCGGGTGGATATTACCCATCAACCACACATCGTGTGATCAACCCAAGTGGTGGTCGCCAGGAGCATTCGCGAATTTCTTTGCCACTGTTCCTGCATCCGACGCCGGATACCGTGTTGTCTGAGCGTTATACCGCCGGTAGCTACCTGACGGAACGCTTAAAAGAACTGGGTGTGATGTAATCTGAGGTCTGCTTTGACGTTGTGGCCAGTGAAAACTGGCCATGACGACAGACCGGTTCAGCCGCCGCGGTTTATTCCCAACTGAAAAAACAACTGATGCCTAATGCAATCCAGCAGGTAATGGCGCTCCAGTACATGGTTGGATTGCCTTCCCGGGTAACCGTTTCATAGATCATGGTGTAGCCGTTATAAAGATCAATTCCGGCCCACGCCAATAAAAATACACCGACAATTTTCCAAAACATAATTACCTCCCATTGGAAACATAATAAACCAGCGCAAATTCCAGACTGCCCAACACGGCAAATAACAGGGCGAAGTGCCACCATTTAATGCGTGTGTCTTTTGCCAGCCAACCTTCCGCCATGCACCAGCATACAATTAAAGCCAGCCAGGCCCAGTTGGATGTGATGGGTTGCAGCAAAAAAATAGCCAGCAACAATGCAAAAAACAGGTTGGTAACAATCAGTCTGGCCATCGACGTCACTCTGGTAAATTCTGTGGATAAGAATAACGCTCGCGGGTACCGGCTGCGTGTCCAGGTTTGCTTGTTTACCTAATCCGGGAGATTGCTTTTGGTTGTATTGTTCAGGGGAGTGACGCAGCGAATGCCATTGGAGCCATACAGATCCGGATTACCGCGTTGCGGCTTGGCAAAACGATTACTGACCCGTTGGGCCCAGGCTTCTTCATCCCAGGCGCCACCTTTAATAACTTTCAACTGCCCGTGCTCGGGGCCCTGCAGTTTGCCCTGGGCGTAATAGTTCTGGTGTGCTTGCGGGTGATACCAGTCCATCAGCCATTCTGCCGTACCACCAATCATGTCGTATACACCATAAGCGTTGGCTTGAAAGCTGTTGCGTGGCCAGCTCAGATCTCGCCAGCAGCCATCGGTGACTGTATCGGGTTTGACCGGATCGCCTGGGTCCATGACGGCCGTGTCACAAGTGGCCGCAGCGGATCCCCAGGGGTGGGCCTGATCAGAACCTGCTCGTGCTGCAGCTTCCCACTCAATATCGTAGGCCAGACGTTTTCCCCGCCACTGACAATAATTCTGTGCCTGAAACCAGTTAATGCAGTTCTGTGGATAGTTGTCGCGGCCAGGGGCGTCGTAATTGCAATAATGCGTACGGCGAAAATCGAAGGGGCGGCTGCAGGCTCCGGCGTCGACACATTCACGATATTCCGCCACTGAAGTTTCGTATTTATCGATTTTAAATGCCGATACAGTGACTCTGACCGGCTGTATGGTTTCTCCCTGAACAATGCCTTCGTCAATATCACACTGGTTATCGCCAGGCGAGCAGCCCAACATATAACTTTGTGCCGGAATAAATGCCTGGGGAATAACTCTATCTGAGGAGTTATCGGCGAACGCAGTCAGCGACAGAGCAGCAATGACACAGCCATTAATGACCGTTAGCGGATGAAATAGAGACATAATAAAACGGCGCTAAAAACAGGTGTTTCTCAGACCGCTTTTTTACGCCGTTGTTCCGGCTGGATGAGCGAGGTATCCGAAGTGCTGTTGATGACGTTATTGGCCTTTCACTTCATTAAACACGCCCATAAAGAGCTGGGTCGATACCCGTATCAGCGTGTCTTTTTGCACCGTATCCGGATTTAACAACCAATAGGTTCCTGCCTGGCGCATGGCACCAATCATGGCGATGGATAAAATGGCGCCTTCTTCTTCGGTGTAAGACCAGTCTGGCGTTAAGGTGCGGATCAGGCTCAGAATCAGATCGGCAAAGCTACGGATGTAGGCATGATAAAGCTGATTCACTTCTTTGCTGACGCCTTCTAATTCCACCATACACACCCGCGCCACTTTGGGATCGCTTAAGGCCTGATAAAACGCAGTTAACGCTTTTTTTACCAGTAGCTGTGGATCGCCTCCCGCTTCCGCGGCGGCAAAAGCCGTCATCACCTGATTGCGGATGTCGGTCATATGGTGTTCGTATACCGCTGTCAGCAGATTTTCGATGCTGCCGAATTCGGCATAAAAATAACGGTCGGTTAATTTAGCTTCCTTGCAAAGCCCGCGCACCGTGGCCTGGCGGAATCCAACAGTGCCAAACACATTTAAGCCAGCTTGCAGAAACTGCTCGCGTCGTTGTTGCTTACGTTCATCCTGGCTAAGGCCACCATAAGTGCGCCCGGAACTGCTGCTTCGGCGACGACCGGAAGTTGGATTGGTGGTGTTGGACACATCAGCCTCGGGGTTGGTAAAAGTTGTCTTAATAGGACTCGTTCGATCATTTGACGACATGTGTCGTCAGAAGTAAAGTGACGAACCATATCTTCACATAATAACAACCAGCATTCGCTACAGATCGAGGGAGCCGGATTTATGTCTACCCATGCAGTCATCATTATTGGCAGTGGCTTTGGCGGCCAGTGTGCGTCGTTACGTTTAAAAGAAAATGGCATCGACGATTTTATTTTACTTGAGCGTCGCGATTTTATGGGTGGCACCTGGTGTCAGAACAGTTATCCGGGGGCCGCGGTGGATGTGCAGTCTCCGCTGTATTCGATTGAGTCTGAACCGTATGACTGGTCACAAATGTTTGCTGAACAAAGTGAACTGGAGCAATACACCAATTATGTGATCGATAAACATAAGCTGCGTGAACGCACCCGTACCAATTCCAACGTGGAAAAAATTCAGTGGTTGGAAGATCAGAGTCTGTGGCAGATCGATGTTAAGAATGTAAAAACCGGTGTTGAAACCACCTACAAAGCTCGCTTTGTTATTAATGCTTCCGGACCGCTGAGCACGCCTGTGATTCCTGATTTTAAAGGCCGGGACAGCTTTAAAGGTGAATCTTTCCACACCAATGACTGGAATCACAATTACGACTTAAAAGGCAAAAAAGTAGCGATTATTGGCAGTGGTGCCAGTGCTGCCCAGATTATTCCAACCATTGCCGAAGAAGTGGGGCAGTTACATATTTTCCAGCGCAGTCCACACTGGGTAATGCCGCGACATGATTATAAGTTTAAAGGCTGGCAGCGTAAGTTATTAAAAAATAAAACGCTTTATCGCGGTTTGCGAGAAGCCATCTATTGGGGGCTGGAAACCCGCGTAGTTGGTTTTAAATATTCGCGCTTTATGCTCAACTTGTTAGCCACCCGTGTGGCAAAAAATCATATTAACAGTCAGATTAAAGATCCGGAACTACGTAAAAAAGTAACGCCAGACTGGACAATCGGTTGTAAGCGAATCATTTTATCCAACACCTTATACCCGGCTTATTGTCGAGATAACGTTACCCTGCATGATAAAGATCAGGGCATTGGTGAAATTACTGAAACAGGTATTAACACCACCGATGGCAAAGAGCTGGATCTGGATTTAATTATTTACTCCACTGGTTACGATGCAACGGACGGTGTGATTTCTTATCCGGTTGTCGGTAAAGATGGTGTGACGTTAGCGGATACCTGGGAAGACTTCCCACGTGCGTACTTAGGCACCTCAGCACCAGGTTTCCCGAACCTGTTTATTGTTACCGGACCGAACACAGGTATTGGACATACGTCGGCAATTTTTGTTATCGAAGCGCAGATGAATTATATCCTGTCGGCCATGAAAGCCGTGAAAAAGCAGGCGAAACAAACCATCGAGGTGCGTGCCGATGCAGAAGAGCGTTATACCAACCATATTCATGATGAAATGGCGCAAACCGTTTGGCAAAGCGGCGGCTGTAATAGTTGGTATAAGAGCAAAAGTGGCAAAGTGATTGCGATGTTCCCGGGCTTTAGTTTTACCTATCGCCGCTGGACTAAAAACTTTCGAACAAAAGATCATATGTTCAGTTAACGGATAATTCCCACATATAATACATTGTTAACCCCAAATATTGAGAGAATGTTCTCTCAATATTTGGGGTTCTAGGTTTTGGTTCATCACGCAACTCTATATAATTAAGAGTAATTTAAATTATATTTTTATCAATTTTAGTTTCGTGGTTTGTGATATAGTTAATGATTATTTATTATTATCTTCGTAGTTAAAAATAAAATTGTCACTAGTTTCTTAGTTGTTAATATAATCAACTGTTAGCGAAACCATTCAGCTGAAAGACTTGGAAGGAGAAGAAGGTGTTTATTGAACGGACGTTTGGCTTTTTGGGTAGGTTTGATATGACTATGTCAGCCAGTTTATTGTTTTTTTTATCACTATCGATTTCGGCATCTACCCACGCGACAACCCTGTCTAAAGGTGATATTGCTTTTACCCGGATACAAATGGACGACGATTCTTTTTCTTTTGTGTTTCTTACACATATAAGTAATGGAACAGTTTTTTATATTACAGATGAAGCATGGAATGGATCAACTTTAAGAACTTATGAAAGCGAACTGATTTTCACCGCGACATCCAACATTTCTGCCGGAGAAGAAGTGTCATTCTCGGCCAGCACTAATACTCTGACGTTTTCTTCTGGAGGGGCGCTTGGAACTATGACTATTGGTGGGGGAGCTAACCCTATTGGCAATAATATGCTTGGCTCTGCTGGAGATAACCTATTTATTCATCAGGGAGCACAGCGCAATCCGGGAGTTAATGATCTTATAACTGGAATTTCTGCAAACACCGGAACCATTGGTGCTCCTGATAATTCGTGGCAACTTAGTGCTACGACTAGTAGTACTTTTTTACCAAGCTCATTATCTAACGGAGTGAATGCTGTTGGGCTGTATACAAATGGAGTTCGAGCTGAGGTTGATAATGCTCGTTATAAAACTTCAGCACTTCACTCTGGAACAAAAGACGCTTTACTTGCATCGATTATGGATGCTTCAAATTGGGAGTATGATAACGCAACGCCCTTTGCCCCCTCCGGTACCGCATTTTCCGTAATTTCCCCAAATGATGCCGACGGCAGTCTAACCGCAGCTGCAGGCGTCACGGAGCCTGTGGGTTTAGACACCACGATTGATACCTTGGGTGAAGCAGTTAATGTCTTTGACTTTACCTTGAGTGATGGTGGCGGTGGCGATGGCCAACCTATGGCTATTTCTCAAGTCGTTTTAAATGTAACCGGAACGGCTACTGATGCGGAACGTGGAAAAATAACCTGGCGTTTAAATGGGCCAGATGTTTCCAATGTTTCCGGTTCCTACAGCGCTGGTAGCGACAGCATTACTTTCAGTGGACTATCGATATCCATTGCTGATGGTGCGAGCGAAGTTTACACCATTAATGCGTTTTACAACGACAATACCGGTATTACGGAAGATCGCACTTTTATCCTGAATATTGATGGTGATACTGACCTGACGGTTGGTGCTGGCGGAACTCAGATGGGCACAACATCACCCGTTAGTAATGGTTCTGGCGGAACTTACGATGTTGTTGCCACTTCATTGGTATTTAGTACGCAGCCTTCAGGTTCAGTTTCTGGAGCGGCATTAACTACTCAGCCGATAGTTACAGCTCAGGATGCATTTGGCAATACCGACAGCGATTTTACTGAAACCATTACTCTCACGGAAGCCAGTGCTGGCACGTTGAGTAATACTTCTGCTGCTTCCAGTGGCGGTGTTGCGACGTTCTCTGGCTTAGCTTATACCGCAACCGCAGATCAGCAGTCCTTTACCTTAACCGCTAATGACCAGGATGGTATCGGTTCAGACCTGGCAACGATAAATGCTAATGCAGTCACCTCCGATGTTGTTGCAACAAAGCTGGTTTTTTCTACGCAGCCTGCACCGACTTCTATTGGCTCTGGCCAATCAATCGCTTTTACTCAGGTACCTGTTGTTCGTGCGCTTGATGTAAACAACACTCTCGATACCGGGTTCACTGGTAGCGTGACACTGTCGATTGTTGACTCTGGTGGTACATCTTTAACAGGAGGACATTTTGTTAATAGCTTTAGCTCTACTAGTGACCCGGATGGTGGTGGTCAAACGACGGTAATTCAAGCAGCTACTTCCGGAGAAGTAACGTTTTCTGGATTAGCCCTGCAATACACCGTGAGTGGTGCAAGCGATGTAATAGATATCAGAGCGGCTGCGAGTGGTTTAACGGCAGTTAATAGTACGTCGATTACCGCAGCTACAAATGCTGTTCCTGTTGTTGACTTGAATGGTGGTGGTGCAGGCAACGATAGTTCGGTGAGTTTTGATGAAATTACCGGGGCTGTCAGTATTGCTGGTTCCGCTGCTGTAACTGATACAGATGGTGATACCATTAACTCAATTACAGTTACTCTGACGAATGACCAGGATGGTGCTGCTGAAGGGTTAAGTGTCAGTGGGGCTGCTCAAAACGCCTTAGCAGGAATATCAGGTGCGTCAGATATCAGCTTGAGTGATACTATTAGCATTACGGGAGCTACAGCGACAGTCGCTGAAGTTTCGACTTTCTTGCAAAGTATTACTTATGACAATAGCTCTGATACACCTAATACAACTAACAGAAATGTAACCGTTGTTGTAAATGATGGCAGCGGTAATAGCATTAGCCGAAGTGCAACAATATCTGTTTCAGCAATTACGTCTGCAACAACCCAGGCCAATGGCTTTAATACTACGACTGGCTCCAACCTATCCCCATCTTTAATTTTTGATTCTTCAAGCGAAACGCTGACTATCGGATCAGTGAGTCATACTTCGGGGACAGCTAATGGTGCTGGTGGCGCTGATACTTTGGTGACATTAGATGGTGCAAATCTGACAGCAATCAATATATCTAACTTTGAAACATTAAATATTCCAGCCAGCAGTAGCGTTGAGATGAGCTCAACTCAACATGGACTGTTTTCTTCCTTTACTGATAACGCCAGCCAATCGATCATTATTTCCTCTGGATCTGATAACTTAACCGGAAGATCTGTTATTGAAAGTTATAATCTGAACGACACTTATTCAGGTGTTTTTACATTAGGTGCAGCTACACAAAATGTAACGGGTGACGATGCAAACAACCAAATCATCAATGTTGGTGCTTTAACGCCAACAGGCACCATCTCTGGTGGACTTGCTGGTACCGATGTTATCTCAGCGACCGATGGCGCTAATATTTCCGGAGCAACTCTGGTAGGAATGGAAACCCTGTCTGTAGCAAATTCAGGGGATACGGTAACTCTGACACTGACACAATTAAGCGAGTTTACGAATCTTGAAGCTCCAGGTGGCGGTGTTCGAACATTAGCTTTCTCTGATTCCGGGAATCTGACAGATCGCAGTTATCCGGACTTTGCAATTTCTACTGCCGCGGGCGGTTCTCAAACCATTGAGTCTACGGCGGCGACAGTCAATGGATTAACGTTAATTGCAGCGGATAGTGGCAGCGATAGTTTCTTGATTGTGGGTTCTGACGGTGCTCAAACTATTAACGGTAGCGCTGGTAGCGATACGTTAGAAGGCGGGAAGGGTGATGACATCATTAGGCCAGGGGCTGGTACTGACACTTTGTCAGGTGGTGCGGGAGCAGACCGTTTTTCCGGATCAATCAGCGAGTTAAATGGTAATACTATTACAGACCTTTCGGATGACGATTTTATTATTGTTGAAGGAAATACTGCAGTCGTTGGACATGGCTCTGGTCAATTTGTTAACGGTAGCATTTTACGGATCGATACTGATGGTAGTTACGGAAATGGTTATGAAATCACTATCAACGTATCCAATCTCGAAAATATGCAGATTGCAGATATGGTCGAGCAGGGTGCCGACACCCGGATAAGCTTCCAGGCTACAATTCCTACAATTACTTCCGCAACCTATGATGGTGCAACCGGTAATCTGGTCGTAACGGGCGTAAATTTCTTTTCTATATCAGGCGCTAACAATGATGTGGACGTGAGTTTACTCTCTATTACTGGCCAAGGTGGTGCAACGCGAACCTTAACAACGTCAGCCGATGTTGAATTAACAAGTACAACTCAGTTTACCGTTGTTGTGAGCGGCGCAGATAAAATCGCGTTGGACAGTTTGATTAACTCAAACGGTACTTCTTCGTCGGATTCAACCAGTTATAATCTGGCTGCGGCAGATAATTTTATTGTTTCTTCCAGAGGAGGAGACAGTACTGACGCAACTGGCAATACGATTACTGCGTCAAATTCAGATCGAACATCACCTGCAATTCAATCGGTTAATCTGGTTGGTACGCCTGCGAAAAATGCTGCAACGGTGACTTATCAGGTGACGTTTAACGAATCCGTTAATAACGTCAGCACCGATGATTTCGTTCTTGATTTGTCAGGTAACGTTCCTGCACCAACGGCAAGCATCGCTTCGGTATCATCTGCCTCGGGCACATCAGTAAATGTCGTTGTTAATTCAATTGCCGGAACAGGTAATCTCCGCCTGGATGTTCGCGCAAATACAAATATTACTGACGACGCAGGCAATGGTAATGGCACTAATGGCTCATTGGCTGCTTATACCAGTGGCGAGGTTCATAGCCTTGATCGTGAGGCTCCGGCTGTTTCGGCTGCACCGGCTCTTGATGCTGCATCCGATAGCGGTGTCAGCTCTTCTGACCGAATAACCAACGATAATACGCCGACTTTCAGCGGGAGTGCAGAAGCGGGCAGCGTTGTGACTTTAAGTAGCAGTATCGACGGTGTTGTTGGTAGTGCGATTGCCAATGCAGTCAACGGTTCCTGGAGTGTGACGACAAACACCTTGTCTGATGGTAACCACAACATCACCACAACAGTTCGTGATAACGCAGGAAATACCTCTGCTGCATCCGCTGCTACTGCTGTTCAGATCGACACCGCACGGCCTGTTGTGCAGAGTTTCTCCCGGACTAATCCGGTTGCTGAAGAAACTTCTTTCAACTTCGTTGTCTGGTTGGTTCAGTTCAATGAAGCGGTTACCGCTGTCGACAGTGCTGATTTTTCGGTGACGGGAACAACCGCTGGGCTGGATATTATTCTGATCTCGGATTTATCACGATTTGAAGTCAGGGCCCGTGGTGGTGACCTGACGGATTTAAATGGTGTTGTTGGGTTAAACTTTAATAACCCGAATATCAGCGATATTGCCGGTAATATTATTGCTGGTTCTGAACCGGGTGTTGATCAGACTTTTACGCTTAAAAATGCTTTCCCTCCGGTAATTAGTGAAGGCAGTTCGGTTGCCGTTAATATGGACGAAGATGGAAGCCCGACCGCTTTCTCGCTGACGTTAAATGCAAGAGATGCGAATAACGATACGCTGACCTGGAGCATTCAGAATCAGGCGACTAAAGGCGCCGCATCTGTTTCGGGTACCGGCACTTCTAAAGTAATTAATTACCTGCCAACAGCAGACCAGAACGGTAGCGACAACTTTGTTGTGCGTGTATCAGATGGAGCGTTAACAGATGATATTACGGTTAACGTTACTATTGCTGCTGTTAACGATGCGCCAGTAATCTCTGGTACTCCAGCAACCTCGGTTAATGAAGATGTCGCGTACAGCTTTACGCCAACAACTAATGACGTGGATAACGATAGCCTGACCTTCTCTGTTACCAATAAACCGGCATGGGCGGAGTTCAACACTACAACTGGCGTTCTAAGCGGCACTCCGGGTAACGACGACTCTGGCGTAACTAACGGTATTGTAATCAGTGTTACTGATGGAACAGCTACCGCTGATCTTGCAGCCTTTAATTTAACCGTTAATGCGGTGAATGATGCTCCAACCATTTCGGGTACACCTGCAACCACAGTTAATGAAGATCAGGCTTATAGCTTTACGCCAACAGCAGCAGATGCTGAGGGTAGTGATTTAACCTTCTCTATTACCAATAAACCAGTCTGGGCTGATTTTGACAGTGAAACAGGTGCATTAACCGGTACTCCGGATAACGATAATATCGGTACGACCAGCGGCATTGTTATTAGCGTCAGTGATGGTTCATTAAGCACCTCTTTACCAGCTTTTAATCTGGAAGTGGTTAATCAGAATGACGCAGCCACGATTTCATTGTCAGGTGCCGCTGCCGTTGGCCAGCAACTAACAGCAGTGATTACTGATGCAGACGGTTTACCGGATTCCGGGATTAATTATCAGTGGTCAGCCGGAGGCGTAAATATCCAATCGGCTACTGCGGCTAATTACACTCCGCTGGCTGCGGATATCGGCAAAACTCTGATGGTATCAGCCAGCTTTACCGATGCACGTGGATCTGCAGAGTCTGTAACCAGTGCTGCAACAGCCGCGGTTATTTCTGCAGCTGATTACCGGCAGCAACAAGCGTTGGCTGCGATTTCTAAAACGGCTAACAAGGCTGCGGAACCTGCTCCGAGTGTTCAGAATTATCAGGATGCTGGTGTTAAACATGCGGATGCAGAAACATTGCAGCGCATTTTGCCAATTCTGAATCGTGCTGTGGCACAACAAGCTACTGTTGATGATGTGAATGAGTTAAGCGAAATTCAGGCTCTGCTTGATGTTGTATTGCTGGGGCAGGACATTGATGCCGATGGCTTGCCTGGGATTGTTGAAGGTGGCGCCGATAAAGACAGCGATAACGATGGCACCGCCGATATGCGTGATAGCGATGCAGATAACGATGGCATTGCCGACGTACTGGAATTATCGCTGGATAAAACCGACAGTGATAACGACGGTATTATCGATTGGTTTGATGCCGATACGGATAACAACGGCACCTTAAATAATTCAGAAACACTGGATGCTAACTACGATGGTGTTAATGATGCGCGCGATAGCCTGGCTGAAATTATCGCAGCTAATAATGCGCTGGATGTGGATAGTGACGGTTTAATTAATTCATTGGATCTGGATGCAGATAATGACGGTGTGTTTGATGTTATTGAAGCTGGCTTAACCGATAAGGATGAAAATGCTCTGCTGGATCAGGGGGCGAATGTTATTACCGATGCCGACTTGTTAACCGACACCAACGTTGATGGCACCGCCAACTTCCTGCAGTTAAAAAGTGATGGGCAACAGCGTGACTTTTTCTCAGCTGATTTACCGGCCAATCTGGATGCTGATGAAGATGGTCGTTTAGATAGCCAGGCTGACCTTGATAAAGATGGCCTGATGGATGTGGTGGATAACGCGATTGGTGCCTTTGGTTCTTACCGTGATATGGATAACGACGGTATTCCGAATCACCTCGATGAAGACGACGATAATGACGGTATTTCAGACATTGAAGAAAATAATAATTCGGACGTGTTAACCGGCAAAGATGCGGATGCGGATGGCATTGATGACGGTATCGATCATAACGTTAACGGCACGATTACCGGGCAAGACAGCAACAACAACGGTATTCAGGACTCGCTGGAATTACCGGATACCGATGGTGATGGTATTGCCGATTACCTGGATAATGATGGCGACAATGATGGTGTTACCGACAACGTTGATCCGTCAGTCAGTACTGAAACTGATGTTGAAACCGGCGGTGCGTTAACGGTGTTCAGTCTGATGCTGCTGTTCGCACTGATGATTGCTGTCAGGCAGAAAAAACTGCTGCTGATTCTGTCTGCATTAGCGTTCAGTATGGCTGGCCATAGTGATGAACTCCTGAAGAGTAACTGGGATGTTTCGTTTACAACCGGACTCAGTTATCTGACACCTAAGTTATATAATGGCCTTAAGTTGACTGACAAAACCGGCTGGAGCATGACTGCTGAGGTGGGTTATCAGTTTGCCGATGATTTCCGAGCCAAAGCTCGATACGTTGACTTAGGCCATGCAGAAATCAACAGTGCGGAGGTGAATTACAAAGCCTACGTGGCAGCAGTGGAATACCTGTACGACCTCAACAAGAAATATCAGGGGTATGCAGCGATTGGCTATGGCCGTCTGGAAACCTCCAGTGAAGGTGGTTTAAATCTGGATAACAGTAGTGAAGATCATCCGTATTTTAATGCTGGTGTGCGCTATCAGGTTATTCCAACACTGTCACTGGTCCTGGATATGAATTCGTACTCACCGGATGCTCAGGAAATCAGTTTCGGTTTTATTGGCCGGTTCTGACATAAGAATAAAAGGCATATCTTTGAATATGCCTTTTGTTTACAGGTCAGTTGATATTAATCAGCAATAGTACCAGCAGAGCCAAACAAACTGTTTGCCAGAATTTAACCGGATCCTGTTCGATCAGAGCGGGACGGGTTTTACGCATATAGGTTTTATTCGGGTGTTTCAGATCATAAATAAACTCAGCAACTTCCTGATAGCGTTGATGTGGTCTGATCATCAGCGCTTTTTTTAGTGTTTCATCTAACCAGTGTGGTATATCCGGGCGAAAGGCAATCAGGCTTTGATAACTCAAACGATTAAGGTCCTGTTGGCTTTGGGCTTTCCCCAGATGGCTGGCGTAGGGAAGTTTTCCGGATAACATCTGATACGCGATTACTGCCAGAGAAAATAAATCGCTGCGTTGGTCGCTATGCTGCTGTATTAATAATTCCGGGGCTGAATATTGCACCGTACCTGGGATCAGGTGTGGCGTTGATTGAGTAACTATTTCGTTAATGCATGCTACTCTGACAGCACCAAAATCAATAATCTTAACCGTACCATGTGGGTCAATCAGAATATTCGCCGGGCGCAGATCCTGGTGCACCATTTCCTGACGATGAAACGCCATCAGTCCTTTAGCAATCTGCGAGATAATATCGCGCACCTGATTTAAAGAGGGCGTTGGATGATCTTCCATCCACTGGCCTAGTGTCTGGCCATCGATATATTCGTTACTCAGATACAGATAGTTTTTCTTGCGGCCGGAATCATAGCTGCGAAGCACGTGATTATTATCAAGGCGGTGGGCTATCCAGTCTTCCTGCAGCAGATTTTCCAGATAAGCCCGATTATTTGCCAGCTCGGTGCTTGGCGTTTTAATAACAAGCATATCCTTGCTTTTAAGGTCGGTAGCGAGAAAAACGTGGCTGCGACTGCTGATATACAGCTCGCGTTCAATGCGATAACCATCAAACTCCATACGTGGTGTAAACGCTGGCGGCAATGGCAGCTGAAGCACTTGTTGCTGAATTTCTTCCAATTGCAGATCAGCAACTTGTTCGACTTTTGCCAGCAGAATACTGAGATTGTCATCTGAGCCGCCAGCCAGTGCAGATTGGAGCAGGTGCTCTGTACAAGGCTTCAGATCCTGTTCGTGTTTCAGCGTCTTAGCCATTAACTCTGGTGAAATAAAATCGTGAATACCATCGGTGGTCAGAATAAACAGATCACCGGCTTCGATATCAACCTGAATGTAGTCAAGGTCAAGCTGCTGATGAATACCTAATGCACGGGTCAGATAGCTGGTATCTGCAGAAACCTGTCGTCGATGATCCTGAGTGAGTTGTTGCGGAAGCTGGTTCGCTTTTTCACCCGGGCGATAACGATAAACGCGGGAGTCACCGCTATGAAAAATATGGGCAAAACGTGATTTAAAAATAATGCCACTAAAAGTACAGATGTAACCTTTGTCTTTATTAAAACGCTGTGGACTGTTCTGGCTTTGGGCAAATAGCCAGGCATTCGTAGCCTGCAATACTTTTAACGCCGATGACTTAACCGACCAGGCTTCAGGGGTGCAGAAATAATCGTCTAAAAAACTGTTTACTGAGGTTTGACTGGCGATATGGCTGACGTTACTGCTGCTGATACCATCGGCAATCGCGCAGGCGATCCCTTTGGTGTTTAACAGATGGCCAGCGGGCGTCCGCTGGCCAAGGTAATCCTGGTTGCCGGGCTTACGTCCGGCGTCGCTGGCATGTGCAAAAATTACAGATAATTGTTTGCTCACTGTGAATGACCAGAGCTCGCTACCAGGATTTATAAGGCAGGAATTTGCCGTTCATGGTGAGAATGACTCTGTCTCCTTTTGGATCCGGTTGTTTTTCAATATCCATAGAAAAGTCGATCGCACTCATAATGCCATCACCAAACTTTTCCTGAATCACTTCTTTTAACGTCTCGCCATACACGCCAACAATCTCGTACAGACGATAAATCAGTGGATCGGTTGGTACGGCCTGGTCCCAGACTTTGGTTGGGTAGGCCATTAATGCACTAGCCACTTCGT
This sequence comes from Bacterioplanoides sp., assembly GCF_965219715.1. Lineage (GTDB taxonomy): Bacteria > Pseudomonadota > Gammaproteobacteria > Pseudomonadales > Oceanobacteraceae > Bacterioplanoides. The sequence goes on along the minus strand of NZ_OZ244785.1, from coordinate 2,124,120 downwards.
TATCCAGTTGCAGATACTCGGTAATAGCTAATGCTTTTTCCTGCGGGGCACTGTTCATGCCCAGGCAAGCTGAGGTTAGCCACACCGGAGAGAAACCAAGGTCGTTACCCATCTGTTCCCAGCTCAGGCCTTTCTCGGCTTTCGCCAGCATAATGGCTTCGGTCATCATCAGTTTATCCATTACAACACCCTCGTATTTGTCTGATGTTCATCTGAAAAATTAAGCCAGCTGACGCTCTGGACTGGTACGAACATGAGTTAAATACAGCGGTAAACCCACCAGGAATAAACCACCAAACAAGTTACCCAGTGCGGTAGGCAGTTCGTTCCAGATCAGGTAATCGTAAACGGTAAATTCACCACCCATAATCATAGAGAACGGGAACAGGAACATGTTAACGATGGAGTGTTCGAAACCCATAAAGAAGAACAGCATAACCGGCATCCACATCGCCATCATTTTGCTGCCCGCAGAAGTAGAAATCATGGCACCGACAACACCCATGGAAACCATCCAGTTACACAGCATGCCGCGAATAAAAATAGTGAACCAACCTGCAACACCGTGCTCCTGATAACCTAACGTTCGGGATTCACCTATGGTTGCGACTTTTGCGGCCAGTGCACCACCATCGGTGTTGTAGCCGTAGGTCAGAATAAAAGAAACAAAGAACGCGGTGGTTAATGCACCGGCAAAGTTACCGAGGAAAACCCAGCCCCAGTTACGCATAATCTGGCCAACGGTAATGCCCGGACGTTTATCCAACCAGGCCAGTGGTACCAGAGTAAATACGCCGGTTAACAGGTCAAATTTCATCAGGTAAAGCATGATAAAACCAACCGGGAATAAAATTGATCCAATCAGAATGGAGCCGGTTTTGGTTGCTACCGTAATTGCAAATACTGCGGCTAAACCTAGAATCGCACCCGCCATAAAAGCACGAATAAAGGTATCTTTGGTCGACATATAGCATTTCGATTCACCGGCATCCACCATCTTGGTGACGAATTCACTGGGTTCTATATAGGCCATAATATTGCTCCGTTGTGATAAAAGATAACTAATCGGGTGCAATGGCAATGCCAGAAAAATTAAGCCGTTTACAAGCTATTGATTTATTAAGAAAAGAATATGATTGTCAGCAATGCTCTGGTGAGAATTATAAAAATAATGAGCTATGCTGGGGCGAAATTTTAAGCAGTACACCGGGTAAATATCCCGTTGCACTGTTTTAATGCTAATAAATAACGCTGATTTTTCAGATTGTCAGTGTTAATCAGGCAGATTTTAATGCCTTTTTACGCTGCAGTTTTACACCGGCCGTAAATATCTTTTGATAGCTGGTTGGCAGAAGGCGAACCAATAAATCGAAGACTTTGGCATCCGGACCAATCAATACCCGACGCTTATTTTTCTCGATACCCGTTACAATGGTTTTTGCTGCCTTCTCTGGTGTATTAATAAAGAACTTCTCAAATTCTTTCGTGGCGGTCGCCTGATCCATCCCTGAGACTTTTTCACTGCTGGCCGTGTGGCGTGCTGCTTTAGCAATGTTAGTTTTAATACCTCCAGGATGAACACAGGTGCAACTGACGCAGGAATCTGAAGCTTCCAGATCCTGGCGCAGTGACTCTGTAAAACCACGCACGGCAAATTTAGTAGCGTTGTAGCCACTCATTAACGGTTGCGAGGCTAAACCAAACACACTGGAAATATTTACAATATGTCCATCGCCGGATTTTTCCAGCTTGGGTAAAAAGGCTTTGGTGCCGTAGACCACACCCCAGAAGTTAATATCGACAATCCAGCGATATTCTTCCAGGCTCATGCCTTCCACTGTGCCGGAGATCGCAACGCCAGCATTGTTCATAATGATATGCACCTGACCATGCTGTTGTTCAACCTCATCGGCCCAGTCGTATACCGCCTTTTCATCACCCACGTTAACAACATGAGTGGTTACCTTAATCGGGTATTTCCCTAATATTTCGGCTGTTTCCTGCAGCCCGGCTTCATTAATATCAGCAATCGCCAGGTGACAGCCTTTTTGTGCCAGCAGTTCAGCGGTTGCCCGACCGATGCCTGAACCGGCTCCGGTGATTGCCGCAACTTTTCCGGTTAGATGTTTCATACGTTTTCTCTTTTTATTGTTGTTATTCGATTGAGGTTAAAAATGCCTGGTATTTTTCCGCAGCACTGGCGGCTTCTTCAACCATTGGCATATGACCAATACCCGGCCAGATTTCGGTTTGCAGGTGTTTTACGCCCGTCTGCCAGACCGGTACCGAGCTGACGTGTAACAGACGGTCTTTATCTCCCCACCATAACAGCGCCGGTGCTGTTAGCTGGCCAAGCTTTTCTTCCAGGTAATCGGAAGAGTGGAAATCATGAAAGATTTTTTCCAGCTGATCGTGGCGCTCGATATAGCTCTGGCCAATAGCTTCCAGCACGATATCCGGCAAGTAAGGCGGTTGGGCCATGGTCATGGCGTAAAAGTCATCGAATTCCGTGCGGTTTTTTACCAGGAATGGGTTGTCGCCTTGTTCCAGCATTTTCATCATATCGCTGGCTTGTGGTGGAATTACGCCAGCCGGATCGATCATGGTGGCTGACAGCACACGTTGTGGATAATCAATGGCGAAGGTAGCGGTTAAAAAGCCACCCATGGAATTACCAATGACATGGGCTTGCTGAATATCTAATTTATCCAGCAGGGCTGCGAGACGTTTCGCCTGGGCTGGCATGCTGTAGTCCCATTCAGGTTGATATGGTGAGTCACCATGGCCCGCCATATCCGGAATAATCACCTGATAATCGTTAACAAAATGTTTGGCAAAACGTGCCCACACGTCTTTATCCGCGCTGTAACCGTGCAGCATTACGATGGTGGGTTTAGCTTCAGCGCCCGGGGTTTTGTACAGCGCTAATGACATCTCACCGATATCAACCTGATCTTGTTCAAAGCCGTAAAGCGACGCTTCCAGGTCAGTCACATTGGCGTACAGCCAATGGCCAACCTGAGCGTACTGGCCACGAATCAGGCCAAAGACAAACGCCAGCAGCAACGCGCTGAACAGCAGAGTGGTGTTTTTCATTCCGGATTCCTTGCTGAGTTTTTATTATCTGTTGTTATTTATGGTTATCTGAAGATAGTTGTCGTCACTTTATAAAGGCGTCGTAAAGCGGTCAACTTTTCCGGCGGTGGATTCAGGACAATATACGTTCGACAAAGTAGAACGATCACTGGGATATTTTGATATTTTTTCCATCCGGCATCGGTCTTATTCTGTGATCATAATGATCAAGCAGGCCAGATAGCTGGCCGGAGAGAGACAGATGACCACTTCTTATTCTGATGGCAGCCGACAGCTGCAGCATATTGTGAACGGCATGGCCGCTTCTGATGGCGACGGTGTGCGACTTACACGCATTATTGGTTCACCGCAACTGAATATGTTCGACCCGTTTTTATTACTCGATACCTTCGAGAGTGATAACCCGGATGACTACATTGGTGGTTTCCCAACTCATCCACATCGTGGTTTTGAAACCGTGACCTATTTATTGAATGGCCGTATGCGTCATAAAGACAGTGCTGGTCATGAAGGGGTAATTGAGCCCGGTGGTGTGCAGTGGATGACAGCCGGTAAGGGCATTCTGCATTCGGAAATGCCGGAGCAGGAAAACGGTTTGTTAAAAGGCTTTCAGCTGTGGGTAAACTTACCTGCCTCGGCGAAAATGACGGAGCCCAAGTATCAGGAATTTCCACCCCGGTCGACGCCACTGGAGCAACGTGAGGACGGCAGTTTGGTTCGGGTGATATCGGGTACAACTGCACTGGGAACCAGCGGTCCGGTTAGCAATGACTATACATTGCCACTCTATCTGGACGTACAGCTGGCAGCCGGAGCTGAATTCCATCAACCGGTTGATACCGACCACAATGCGTTTATTTATGTTATTGAAGGGCAGGTTGCTATCGGTGAGCACAGCCTGGCTGAAAAACAGTTAGGGGTGCTTACGGCAGGGGAGTCTGTTCAGTTGTTAGCTTCTGATCAGCCTGCACGTTTTCTGTTGGTTGCCGGTAAGCCGCTGAACGAGCCGGTTGCGCGTGGAGGCCCGTTTGTAATGAATACCAAGGCTGAAGTGATGCAGGCATTTGAAGATTTTAATAACGGAAATTTTTAACTGATACATTAGCAGTGGCACCTCGATAATTTATCAAAGGTGCCCGGCCTAAAAAATATGGTATTGAGAATCATTGCTAATAACTCTAATTTGTTATAATGTAACGTTTTTAAAGCGCTCGACCAGAGGTATAAGTTATGAAACCAGGTATTCATCCCGAGTATCGCGATGTGTTGTTCCACGACACCACTGTTGATCAGTATTTTATTATTGGCTCAACCGTACAGACCGATCGTACTGCTGAGTATGAGGGGAAAACCTATCCATATATGACGGTTGAAGTGTCCAGTGCTTCTCACCCTTTTTATACCGGTAAGCAGCGTACTGTGCAGAAAGATGGGCAGATTGCTAAGTTTAATAAGCGCTTTAAGCGTCCGGCGAAATAATGGCCTGGCACCGGGCAAATTCTTGCCCGGTGCCAGTGTTTTTTAATTCATCATCGTTTTAGTCAGTCACGGTTTTTATTGTGACGTTTATCCTGGTACATATTTTTATCAGCGGCGGTCATCAGCATGCTGAGCTTTGTACCATTGTCGGGAAAGATGGACGTTCCTATGCTGCAGCCGATATCTACATCGGGATTACAGGCATAGCCAATACGATGCACCAGGTCATCTAGGCGGCTGACAAGATGTGTCATCTGTTCTTTGCCGGAAACCTCCGGAACCAGAATACAGAATTCATCACCACCCACACGATACAATCGCTCGGTATCTCTTAGTGATGACATAATGCCGGATGCCACGTATTTCAGTATTAAATCACCAAGGTCGTGGCCGTAGTTGTCGTTAACGGATTTAAAATTGTTCAGATCTATATAGAGCAGTGCCATTTTTCGTTGATAGCGGTTTGCCCGTTTGGCTTCACTCTGGAAGTCGACATCCAGACTGCGACGATTGTTCGCGCCTGTCAGTGGGTCGGTATTGGCGAGCTTATCCAGTTCTTGTGTTTTTTCGTTGATTCGTCTTTTCAGGTTGAAATTATGCCAGCCCATAAAGATCAGAATCATCAGGAACACAACAGAGATTTCGATAATAATTTCCCAGTTCAGATCATCCGTTTTTTCGACCCGGGTCCACTTTTTAAAGATGGCGGTCTTTTCTTTTTCTGAAATAGCACCGAGGGCCTTATCCAGAACAGCAACAATTTCTGCTGGTTTGTCTTTGTGAACAGCAATTTTTAAGTGGTAGATATAATCGAGCTTAGTAACAATCTTCAGTTCGCCGCGATAATGTTTATCGATAAAATATCGGGCGCTGACCGTGTTAATTGCAAACAAGTCAGCTTCACCACTGATTACCGCTTCAAAACCCTGTTGGGTCGAATCCACTTCAACGAATTTCAGTCCGGGATGGCTCTCTCGAACATAAGCACCCAGGCCGCTGTCTTTAACGATGGCAATACGTTTGTTTTTTGCATCTTTGTCCAGCTCCAGGTAAACCTGTTTATCATCGAACTGTGTGAGCAATACCGCCGGATAACTGTAGATATCTTTTGTGGTGAAATTCAGGTATTGCTTTCGTTCATTGGTCACCGTGATGGCGCTGAACATATCCGCTTTACCGTTGCGAACCAGCTTAACCGCTTCGGACCAGGTTTTTGTGTGCTGCGGGACAAATTCGAGGCCTGTCTTAATACTGAGCAACGAATAGAGGTCAGAGATAATGCCGGTATGTATGCCGGACTCCGATTGCCATTCAAAAGGGGCCCAATCGGGATCGTAGGTGTAAGTAACAGGCTCGCGCTGGTTAACCCAATTTGCTTCGGCAGGAGTCAGTTGTTCCAGAAAGTACTGATTCTGGTCGTTTTTACTCGTGGCGTATACATTGCTGGTGACAACAAGCAACGCCGAAATAAGCCAAAAACCTGTTATTTTCATTTTGGGTTTCTATTGATAAAAACACAGCATATCTGATTCTAGCGTTGGTGATGCGTTATTCCAGTGCTTTATTCGTATTCAATATGAGGATGGGACAATCAAGCCGAATTGCCCAGCTTTGGCATGCTTCGGGCATAATATTCGCTGTATCTTTTTGAGATTTCAGGCCAGCGCCTTGCTGAAAATAATTTTCTATTTAATCAGTAAGCTCACACCAGATATCAATAACATCCCCCGGCACATCAGCATAAAATTATCTTGCGAAATTAATTTCTGAATGCGATAGCCAAGGCTGACACCCAGCAGGGCAAAAGGAATCAGTACTGCACTGGTGATCAACAGTTCATTTGACCAACTGTTATTTAATGTATACGGAATCAGTTTACTGAAATTAATCATGGCAAAGAAAATAGCGGCCTGACCTAACCATTGTTGTTTCTCCAGTTTTTGCGCCAGAAAATAAATGCTGATTGGCGGCCCTCCAGCATGTAACAGAGTGCTGGTGATCCCGGCGAATGTTCCCCAGATCATGGCAGACCCTGGCAGTTTGGCGAGCACTGGCGCCAGCTGATTCCACAACGCAAAGCTGATGCACAAAATAGCCAGAATCAGTTGAAGACTTTCAGTGGGTAGCGAACCCATGGCGCTGCCAGCGATTACGACGCCAACCAGACCGGCAACAACAATGGTAGTGATGGAGCGATAACTTTTAATCGCATGGCGATACATACTGATGGTGCGCACATCCATAATCAGCAGCAATGGCAACATCAGTGCGGCTGCCTGTGGCACGGATATAACCAATGCCAGTAAGGGAACAGCAACGACCCCGGCACCGCCGGCCAGTCCGGATTTAGATATTCCGGTGAAGATGACACCAATAATGGCCAGTAGCCAGAACAGTGGGTCAGTACTCAACATAGCTTCACTCATCCCAGGTTAATCATGTATTGGTGTTAATTATTGACCGGTAAATCAAACCATAACGCAACCAGTGGCTCGTGAGCTTCCAGTTGCAGTGATTCTTCAAATGCCCCCAGAGCGTCACCGGCGGTCAGTTGATGATCATTAATGTTTACTGCGCCTTCAATCAGATGAAAGTAACCCGGACGCTGTCTGGTATCCAGTTGCAGAGACTCTCCAGCAGCCAATGCGATGCGATACAGGCTGGCATCTTGTTGCATGGACAACGAGCCGTCACGACCATCGGGTGTTACCAGAGGTGTCAGTACTCCTCGCTGTTCAATCTTTTGTTGCTGGTAACCCGGGGTGATGCCGAGTTGGTTAGGTTGAATCCAGATCTGCAGAAAGCGCAGGCTGTGTTCTTTAGAATGATTAAATTCGGAATGAGTAACACCGGTGCCGGCACTCATTCTCTGCACTTCTCCGGCAGGCACTACATAGCTGTGTCCCATACTGTCTTTGTGTTCGATCGTACCTTCTAAAACGTAGGAAATGATTTCCATATCGCGGTGGCCGTGAGTATCGAAACCCGCACCTGGCGCTACGATGTCGTCGTTAATCACGCGCAGTGCGGAAAATCCCATATGTTTGGGGTCGTAATAATGGCCAAAAGAAAACGAGTGACGGCTGTCTAGCCAGCCAAAGTTTGCACGGCCACGTTCGTTACCCGGACGAAAATACAACATAATAAATACCTCACTGAATCGATAATGTTTATGTTATTGGCATCAGTGCAGATAAAAAATCGCAAAGAACAGGCACTAGTATTCGCTATTTTCGATTGATAAAAATTCCGCGGTTAATCCTCAGATGTTGGCATATCCAGAGTTAATAACCGCAGCTCACCAATAAATTCACGGGCCGCCGGGCCTACTTTGTCCTTGTCCTGATAATTCAGATAAAAACTGGTGCTGCGAAAAGAACCTTCGCTTAATGGCAAACGTTTTAATAAACCCTGTTCTAAGGCGTCTTTAACCAGTGGAAAGGGCAGCCAGGCAAAGCCCAGATTCTGGCTGATTAAATCGAATGAAGCGCGCAAACTTCCTACGGTCCAGCGTTGTTCAGAGCCTTGCCAGCCGGACGATCGTTTGTTTTCACTGGCGGAGTCGCGGGTAATAATCTGACGGTACGATTTTAAATCTTCATAGCTGAGCTGGCGGTCAAACTGATGCAGCGGGTGATCTTTATGAGCAACGGCAACAAACTCTAAGGTACAGATTTCTTCGTTGAGGCCGGACGGCATCTGAAAGCCGGATAAGCCGATGTCGGCTTCGCGATTCTGAATGAGTTCATTGGTGCCGGACAGTACAGTGTCGATGATATCGATACGGATCTGTGGAAATAACGACGAAACTTTCTCTAATGCACAATACACAATAGTTTGTGGAAAAGCTCCGTCGACGGCAATACGAAGTTCTGATTCCACCCCGGAGCTGACCGACGCCGCAACCGCTTCAATACGCGATACTTCATCGAGTAAATATTCGCCCCGACGCAACAACAGCTTTCCGGCTTCGGTTAATACGGTTTTCCGGCCTTCGACCTCAAACAGTTTAACTGCCAGTGCTTCTTCCAGTTTACTCACCGCGTGGTGAATACTCGACTGGCTTTTGTGCACTTTATTGGCTGCCTGATTAAAGCCGCCTGCATCGACGACGGCTTTGAACATGCGCCACTGTTCGAGTGTGGTTTTTTGCATTTTAAAGCTACCTGAAAACACTATAGGGAATTAAAGCGGAAAAAGTTCGGCTCGGTTGTGTGGCGACAGATAATTAATCTCCGGGCCTACCGGTACCACCTGGGTCGGATTAATCATGGTATGGCTGAAGTAGTAATGGCGCTTGATGTGATAAAAGTCCACCGTCTCAGCCACGCCTGCCCACTGATAGAGTTCACGCACATAATTGGAAATATGCGGATAGTCTTCCAGTCGCTGGCGATTGGTTTTGAAGTGGCCGTGATACACCGCATCAAAACGAATTAATGTCGTGAACAAGCGCCAGTCTGCCTCGCTAATCTGGTTTCCCGCAAGATAACGTTGCTTGCTGAGAATATCTTCCACCTGATCCAGTGCTGCAAACAATTTGTGGTAAGCACTTTCGTAAGCTGCCTGGGTAGTGGCAAAGCCACAACGGTACACGCCGTTATTAATATTGTCGTAAACCAGCTCATTCAGTGCATCGATGTCAGTACGTAATGCTGCTGGATAGAAGTCATGACTATCACCGGTCAGGTCGTTAAACGCCGAATTAAACATACGGATAATTTCCGACGATTCGTTGCTGACGATACGATTCTGCTGTTTATCCCACAATACCGGTACTGTCACCCGGCCGGTGTAGTCAGCCTTGTTACGGCTATAGATCTGATGCATGTAGTCGGAATTAAATAATGCATCACCCGTGCTGCCTTGCGACGGAGTCTGACCTTTGGCTGAGTCTTCTGCGAGCTGCTCAAAAGTCCAACCCTGATCCAACATATCCGGGCTGACAACCGACACGCTGATATGCGCTTCCAGTTGTTTCAGTTTGCGGAAAATCAGGGTGCGATGCGCCCAGGGACAAGCCAGTGAAACATATAAGTGGTAACGACCGGATTCTGCTTTGAAGCCCGCCTCACCGCTTGGACCGGCTTCGCCGTCAGGAGTAACCCAGTTGCGTAACTGAGCCGCTTCGCGCTGGAAGTTACCGCCGGATTCTTTGGTTTCATACCATTTGTCGTGCCATTGGCCGTTTACTAGCAGTCCCATAGGAGCCTCGTCTGACTGGTTAAAGATGAATTGGTATCAGTTTATCCATGTCTCGTAGAATGAATATAGCAAATAAGTGAGCTTATTGTTCTATAAAATAGAATGATTGAGGGTGGTTGTATCGAGAGAATCGCAATGGTCAGGAGCAAGTAGCTGTACTGATAACAATGTCTGGAGTGTAGGGTATATCCGACGGTTACCGGTTTTCCGGCTGTGGCTTTTGAGATGATTAGGCTATGATGCGCCGCGCCAGGCATCTGGCGTTAAATTCATTACATGGAGTAATTTAAAAATGGCGAATCGTACGAAATTAGCTTTGTTAGCAAGCCCTGTTTTAATCACCGCTTGTGGGCAAGAAGTTAAGCCAGAATGGGAAACGTACTTTTCGACCTCGGATAATAAAAATAATATCGAATGGTTGAGCCACGTTGTTGCTGATAATAATTCTGATCTGATCCTTGCTGGCAGTGTTGTTGTCAGTGGCGCAAATCGTAATCAGAATTCGTTGTTAGCGAAATTCGATCAAAACGGAAATAAGATTTGGGATAAAACCTTTGATCTGAAATCCAACCCTCAGGCTTCCAGCTCTGACGATTCAGTGGTTGATGTTGTCACCGATAATGATGGCAATATTTACGCGTTAGGTCAGACAGTTGAAGGCGTAAACGGGAATACGGAATACTCTTCTTTTATAATCAAAACCAATCAGGACGGCGACCTGATCTGGCAACAGAAACTCAGTGCAGATGAAGACAGTTTCGATATTGAGCTGAAGGATAATGCGCTTTTTGTCACTGGTTACGCGACACAGAAATTATCGCTTGATGGCGATATCCTGTTCAGTATTAATCACGCCCAACGCAACTGGGATGTTGAAGTGGATAAGCTGGGTAATATCTACGTTGCTGGTCGTTCTGGAGTCAGCCAGTACAGCAGTAGTGGTGAATTATTGTGGACACAAACCACCGATAGTTCCGGTCTGAGCTACCGCGTTAATATCGAACTGGATGAATACAACAATGCGATTTTACTGGCGCAGTCGGATCTGAATGCTGGCAAGCAGTATATCAGCAGTTATTCATTATTCGGTGAGAAAAACTGGAAAAAATCGATTGCCGTGGGTGAGGCAAATAAAGTTACCGGTAGTCCAGGCATCGTGATCAGTAATAACCAGTATTGGGTGGCACTGTCAGATACCAGCGAGCGAACGGTAATTAGCCTGACGGTTAGCGGTGAGCAGAAATGGCGCTTTGAGGATTCTCAGGGGCCAATTCATGCCATGGGGCGTTTGGCTAATGGCAATATTGCCATTACCGGTGCGGGTAAAAGCGCATTGCTGAACGATAAAGGCGACGTTATCGCGACTAACCGAACCGAATATGCCGGTACCTTCACTTCAGGCAGTTTGGTTGTTGATGGCAACCAAATGTTTGTTGCGACTTCGGTATCTGGTGGGCCTGGTGGTATTGATATTCACCTGGCTAAATTTGAGCAATAAATCAGAACGTTAGTGAATTAAGCTAACTCAGACAACAATACTCACAGTAGCCCGGCTGCTGTGAGTATTCAGACCCGATTGAACAGTGCTTTTTAACCGATAATTCATTCCAATAATCAGAATGAATTTCTGCCGCTAAATCTGCTTGAATAGACCCCTGTTACTTTCCTACTATTACTTGTCTACTCTGCCCTGAGGAAGTGTTATGAGCCGTAAGGTATTGGTGCTGTATGCCCATCCGTCGCAACACCGATCGGAAGTGAATCAGCCGATGTTTGATTCTGCCGGTGATATTGCGGATGTCACCCTGGTCGATTTGTATCAGCAATATCCAACGTATCAGATTGATATTGAGCGTGAGCAGCAACGTTTACGGGAACACGATGTGGTGGTGTTTCACTTCCCTTTGTATTGGTACTCGACGCCTTCCATCTTAAAAGAATGGCAGGATCTGGTGTTGGAATACGGTTTTGCTTACGGTCATGACGGCAATGCATTATACGGCAAACAATTTATCTGTGCTGTCAGTGCCGGTGGTGCGGAGAAGGCCTACCAGACTGAAGGGTATAACCACTATCCAATTGAAGACTTATTGCGACCGCTGGAACAGATGGCCAGTTTAACTGGCATGCATTACCAGCCACCACTGGCGTTATTTGGTGCTCGTACTGCGGTTGAAGAAGGGCGGATTCCACAACATATTCAACGCTGGCAAACGCTGCTGACTTTGTTAAAAACAAATGTTTTAGAAAACCAGAGCATTAAGGATCACAGTGACCTGATTCACTTTATTGATCAGCATATTGAAACAACCGCACAAACCGCTTCAGGAGCCAAATAATGACGGGGTATTTTATTCAGGCCTTTATTTTCCTGTTTGCCGCGGTGGTGATGGTGCCATTGGCCAAGCGCCTGGGTTTAGGTTCAGTGCTCGGGTATTTAATTGCCGGCGTTATTATTGGCCCGGTAACCGGCCTCGTCGGGCAAGAGACTAATACCATTCAGCACTTTGCTGAGTTTGGTGTGGTGATGATGTTATTTCTGGTGGGTCTGGAATTGCAGCCTGCGATGTTATGGCAAATGCGCCACAAATTATTGGGTTTAGGTGGTTTACAGGTTGGCTTAACGACACTGGCGGTAACCGGTATTGCGCTGTTATTGGAACAAGGATGGACCATTGCGCTGGCCATTGGTCTGATTTTTTCCTTGTCTTCCACTGCCATTGTTTTGCAGACCTTTAATGAAAAAGGCCTGACAAAAACCGAAGGCGGTAACAGTGCTTTTTCGGTACTGCTATTTCAGGATATTGCGGTTATTCCGATGTTGGCATTAATGCCGCTATTAGCTCTGCCTGAGTTGCAGTCGGTTGGTTCAGCGACCGCAGACCATCATGAAGAAATCAGTTTAGTGGCACACTTACCTGGGTGGGCAACGGGTTTGGTGGTGTTAGGCACCATTGTTGGCTTAGTGCTGGCAGGCCATTATTTAAGTCGTCCACTGTTCCGTTATGTGGCTGATTCCGGATTGCGTGAAGCTTTTATTGCGGCGGCATTAATGCTGGTGATTGGCATTGCAGCGCTAATGGGGCTGGTGGGTTTATCTCCCGCACTCGGAACCTTCCTTGCGGGTGTGGTGTTATCCAACAGTGAATTCCGCCATGAATTAGAAGCCAATATTGAACCGTTTAAAGGTTTATTGCTGGGGCTGTTTTTTATCACCGTGGGCGCCGGGGTGAACTTCACCGTGTTGGGCGACAATTTCACCACCATCATTGCGTTGACGCTGGGTTTGATGCTGTTAAAAGCGGCGGTGTTATTTGTTCTCGCACTGATATTTAAGGTGCATGCCGGAGATCGCTGGTTATTTACCTTAAGTCTGGCCCAGGCGGGTGAATTTGGTTTTGTGTTACTGACCTACGCAGTTAGCCATAGCGTATTACCCACCGAGTTAGCTCAGCTGTTATCTCTGGTGGTTGCGTTATCCATGTTCCTGACGCCGGCGTTGTTTATTGTTCTGGAAAAGGTGATCTTTCCGCGTTACGAACAGCAGCAACAGCAGCGCGATATGGATGACATTGATGAGCAGGGCAGTGTGATTATTGCCGGGATCGGACGTTTTGGTCAGATCGTGAATCGACTATTGGTAGCCAATGGTGTTCCGACTGTGGTGCTTGATCACCAGGCGGCACAGGTTGATCGACTGCGTTCCATCAATATCAAAAGCTTTTATGGTGACGCCAGTCGTACGGATTTATTACATGCGGCAGGAATAGAAGACGCTGAATTACTGGTGGTTGCGATAGATGATAAAGACCGGGCTCTGGAGCTGGTAAAACAAGTGAAACATGAGTTCCCACACGTCGGTATTCTCGCCCGTGCTTATGACCGTGGCCATCATTACGAGCTGTTGGATGCTGGCGCCGATTACGTCATCAGTGAAACCTATAAATCCGCACTCCAGCTCGGTGGTGAAGTGCTGCAGCGTCTGGGTCAACATCCGTTTCAGGCGGAGCAAACCAAACAAAACTTTTGTCGCCTGGAAAGCAAACACTTTGACGAGTTGTTTAACAGTTGGCGCCATGAAGGCGAAGAGCGTGAATTTAACGATCACTATCGTTCGTTATTTATGCAGATGGAAGGCAAAATTCTGTCGGCTATGCGTCATGATCGGGAAGATAAACACAGCTCGGGTGAGCGTGGCTGGACGCCTCCGCCAAAAGACTACTTAGACGACTTTGAGTCTTAAGTTCCGGGCTTTGGACTCTTGGATAGGAAGCAGAGCTCTGTGTACAGAAAACCAGATGTGATTTTATTCGACATCTGGTTTGCTGTTTCTCCGCTATTTAATCAGCCGTTGCTGATCGCCGAGTTAGACAATCACTTCTGTCGAAGCATCGATATTGCCACGGGTTGCATTTGAGTATGGGCAAACCTGGTGAGCATCTTCTGCCAGTTTTTCTGCTGCGGCTTTGTCCATACCCGGTAATTTAACAATCAGATCTGCGCTGATATTAAAGCCAGTACCACGTGGGTTTTCGCCAATACCGATGGTGGCCGTGACGTTCATGTCGGCTGGTAATTTCAGCTTTTGTTGTGAGGCAACAAATTGCAGAGCACCGATGTAACATGCTGAATAACCCGCGGCAAACAGTTGCTCTGGATTGGTGCCTTCACCGCCAGCGCCGCCCAGCTCTTTTGGTGTGCTCAGATCCAGTTCGAAGTTACCGTCTTCAGACACAGAGCTGCCGCTGCGACCGCCGGTTGAAGTCATTGTGGTTTTGTAGATAGCTTGCATGGGATCACCTTTGTTTTATCGATAATTGTTATTGCGATAACTATATGGTTCAAATAAAGGCGCCAGCTCAAACTGAGCAATGGCGCCGGAATGAATATTAAGTTATCGCGATAACTATTTTTGTGCAAGCACTATTGCGCTAAATTTTCTTTCAGCTTGTTCAGGTTGTCACGTAAGTCAGCCAGGTCATGGACGGGCAGGTCACAGGCTTCGACAATACACTGGTTAATTTTGAGGCATTTCTGGCGCAGCTTCTTTCCCACAGCTGTCAGCTCGATACTCAATGAGCGATCATCTTCTTTGCCACGTACGCGCTGAATCAGGCCATCGGTTTCCATACGCTTGATTACAGGGGTTAATGATCCGGACTTCTGGCCGAGACGATCAGCGATGTGTTTCAGTTGTACGCCGTCATTTTCCCACAAAATCATCATGATGGTGTACTGCGGGTAAGTCAGGCCGACTGGTGCCAGTAGCTCTTTGTACATCTGTGTCATCGCCAGCGAAGTGGAATACAGCGCAAAGCACAGTTGGTTGTCGAGAGCTAACGGGTTATCGGATGGTTTGGCCATAATGTGTACACGAATGATTATTGCGATAGCTAAAGTGTACTGAACTTTTTGCGCTTATGCTGAAAAACTACCGTGGGTCTTGCTATCAACCGATAAACGCTTTGTTGGTGCCTGATTGGTTTACACCTTAGTCGAAAATTGCAGAAAACCCTTTGAAATTCAGGGACATTACTGTCAGGCAGACTGGCCATTCGGTGGAAGTATCCTAGACTTAAGCCGAGTTTGCCTGTTCGGTTTGTTTACATGTTCACCGCAGGTAGTTGTAAAGGTTGTCGGATTAGAAGATTGCAATGGCGGAAAAACCCGTGACGACAGTTCTATCAGATGAAGCTTCTGTCGCCGAAGCCATCCTCAGTGATCGTGCTTTGCTGGACTGCAATCAGGCATACGTAACCCTGTTTGAGGCGTCGTCCAAAGACGACCTCTGTGGTAAGCACCCATCTCAATTGTCTCCGGAGTATCAGGTCAGCGGTGAAGTATCGCGTGAGCTGGCTAACCGTTATCTCACTGAATGTTTCGAGCTGGGTCATCGCGAATTCGATTGGGTGCACACCATGCTTACCGGCAGTTTGTTCATCTGTCGGGTTGAGTTGCGGTTACTGGAAAACAAAACGTTGCACGCGAGGCTGCTTAAGCCGCGTATCTATCTGGGTGATAACAATCACAAAGCTGAAGTCTCCGCGTTAAGTTCAGAGCAGGACATTGCCTTCCGCGAAAGTTTCAACCTGCTGCATCAGCACAAGCGTGCGATTGATGTCAGTGCCATTGTTTCCAAAACCGATGCCCACGGAAACATCACATACGTGAACGATATGTTTTGTGAAGTATCGGGTTACAGCCATAACGAGTTGCTGGGAGAGAATCATAATATTGTCAATCACCCGGGAATGCCGAAAGAGGTGTTTGCTGATTTGTGGCGCACCATACGTTCGGGGAACGTTTGGCAGGGTGTCATCCTTAATCGTCGTAAAGACGGTTCTAATTATTATGTGTCTTCTACGATTTCGCCGATTCGTGACAGCAGTGGCGAAATCACGGAATACATCGCTATTCGTCACGATATTACCGACCTCTACGAAAAAGACCGGATTATCCAGATCCAGACAACCGATACTGAAACCGGTTTACCCAATCGTGTGCAGTTTAACGACGATTTGCGTCGCCGCCCGGGTGCCTGGGTTGCCGTATTGTCGTTTGCTGAAATCGAAGGTGTTCAGCAAATTTACGGCGACATTGAATACAGAAGTTTTATCCAGAATCTGACTTCGATGCTGGGTGAATACGCCCGTAATGTTGCCCGCGTGTATCGCACTTCGGAGTCGTCTTTTGCGTTGGTCTGTGAGTGTGACTGTGAACAGCAGGCGTTTGTCGAAAGTTGCGGAAAAATTGTCGATCAGATTCTTGGGCAACCAATTTTACTGGCGGAGAATAAAATCTATCTGTCAGCGAAAGTTGGCGTGGCAGAAAACAATTTGCCGGAAAAGACTTACGGCCATGCCTGCCTGGCAATGAATTCGGCTTATCATGATCAGGAAAGTATCGGTGTTTATCATCAGGGCACTAAAGAATATCAGCGCCTGAATAATGCGATATATTGGGCGGGTAAATTGAAGAGTGCGGTTTCCCGTGGTCGGATTCAGATCTATGGTCAGGGGATATTTGCTGCGGATGGTGAGCGTTATTCGACCGAAGTGCTGATGCGCTATCAGTCTGGCCACGAATGTGTTTCTCCGATTGTTTTCCTTGAATACGCTAAGTCGGCGGGTATATACAGCTCGCTGACCCACGAAGTGATTCGCCAGTCATTTAACTACTTTAAAAAATCAGGTCAGCGTTTCTCAATTAATCTGGATCGGGAAGACCTGTTTAATAAAACCACACGCGGTATTTTATTAGAACATGTACGCGACAGCGGTTGTGGCGATCAGCTGACGCTGGAATTACTGGAATCTTCCGGTGTGGATTTTTCCGATACGGTTGTGAAAAACTTCCTGGCAGAACTGAAATCACTCAATTGCCAGATCGCGATTGATGATTTTGGCAGTGGCTACTCGAACTTTGATTATCTGGCGACCATGGACGTTGATCTGATCAAAATAGATGGTTCATTAATCCGCGACATTCTGCAGAATCAAAAGCACCACCTGATTGTTAAATCGATTGTGGCTCTGTGTAAGTCGCTGGAAATTCCGGTGGTCGCCGAATTCTCGTCGGAGAAAGCCATTGTTGATCTGCTGATTGAGTTCGGAGTGGATTATTTCCAGGGCTATTACTTTGAGAAGCCGTTGCCGTTAACGGAGTGAATGGTTATCTAATCTGCCTTTCTGATATAAAAAATCCCCACTTATTTAAGCGGGGATTTTTCGTTTAAGGCAAAGAATCCGTGCAGATTAAGGAGCAATCTTCTTTTTAAGTGCGCGGGTCAGCGGTAATGGTAAACCTGGCAGAGACTTCAGTACCCATGGTAATACCTTACGTTTGGTGCCATTCAGGGATTCCGGAACCATCACCTCAATCAGGTTTGGACCTTTGTGATTTAATGCGTATTTCAGTGCTTTATTCAGTTCGTCTGCGGTAGTCACACGAGTACCGTGTACACCCATCCCCTGAGCCAGCTGGGCAAAATTCAGGTGAGCACCTTTCAGGTCCAGCTGCGACTTGGCTTTTTCGCCGATCGATTCTGCACCTACACGTTCCAGTTCGATATTTAGTACCGAATAAGAGGCGTTATGGAAAATAATGCTGGTGACGTTGAGATTCTCTGCCGCCATGGTCCATAGCGCCTGATTGGTATACATGGCTGTGCCGTCACCAATTAAGGCAATGACCGGACGATCCGGACAAGCGATGGCGGCACCAATTGAGCTTGGTAATCCCTGGCCGATTGCACCACCGGTTAAGGTGATCATGTCGTGACGTGGAGCACCAGCCGTCATGGCGTTTAACATCAGTCCTGAAGTAATCGCTTCGTCAACGATGATGCTGTCTTCCGGCATAAAGTGACCAACCGCTTTACAGACTTTTTCTGCGGTTAATTTACCACGAGGACGACCAGGGCGGCTGGCTTCCTGTAGCGCAGGCTTGGTGTCATTGGCGTCCAGAGCATTCACCAGTTTATTCAGGCTTTTGCTTGTATCCTGTTCTTCGGAAGCCAGTTCAAATAAGTTACAACCGTCCGGTACCAGATAGCTCTTCTTGCCAGGGTAAGCAAAGAATGAAACCGGAGGTTTAGCATCAACGGTGATCAGATTCTTAATATCTGCCAGTTGTACGCCAACCAGTTCAGCCAGATAAGCAATTCGTTCAACCGGTGGTAAACCTGCACCACGTTCGATACGGGTTGGGAAAGTTTCCGCAAATAATTTCACGCCATGTTTGGCAGCGACTTTGGCCGCTTCGATCAGGCTCGGCTCACGTAAGGCACGACCGCCTAATAACATCGCTGTCTTTTTACCAGACTTAATGGCTTTGGCAATTTCTTCAATAATTGCGTCGTCGGCAACTGGTGCCGCAGGAATAGTGGGTACGGTGGCAGGCTTAGCACCTTCGCCCCAGGACACATCCGCAGGCAGAATCAGGGTCGAAATTTTATTCGGGAAGGTTTGTGCCGCTGTTAATGCATTGGCTGCGTCACTGCACAGTTCATCTGTGCTTTGTGATGTGCGCACGAACTCCGGTGATACGTTACGGGCGACGGTTTCGATATCCGACTGTAATTGCGCATCGTATTTAACGTGGTAGGTTGCATGGTCACCAACAATATTAATCATTGGCACTTTACCTTTACGGGCATTGTGCAGGTTTGCCAGACCATTCCCCAGACCACAGCCAAGATGTAATAAGGTTGCAGCGGGTTTGCCTGCCATACGGGCGTAACCATCGGCAGCACCGGTTGCCACACCTTCAAACAAAGCTAATACCGCGCGCATTTTCGGCTCGCTATCGAGTGCCGCAACAAAATGCATTTCACTGGTGCCCGGGTTACTGAAGCAGACTTCCACACCGGCATCGACCAGGGTTTTCATCAGTGCCTGTGCGCCGTTCATCTTTTTGCTCATTATTTTTCTCCAGAAAATTTCTGCTGAGTCGCTGCTGTCAGCAACCGTTTTTATTTTTAAGTTCTGTTGGTCAGCTATGGCCGTTAATCGATCGGGCTGCCGCTCGTGCTGTTAAAATGCAGCCCGGCAGGAAGGTGCCTTCGAGAGAGCGCTTACCGTTTGAGCCTCCACCACCAAAGCCTGCGGCTTCACCAACGCAGTACAAACCGTTCACCGGATGGTTGTCGTTACCCAGTACTTTGCAATCAAGATCGGTGCGTAATCCGCCCAGACTTTTACGGGTAATTAATTGCATTCGAATAGCGATGTATGGGCCTGCGCCGGGTTTTTGCAGTGGTGCTGGTTTACAGGTGCGTAATTTATCCGGTCCCCACTGGCGTGCATGTAAAATACGACGAATCTGGTCGTCATTTTCTAATTGGTTCCCTTTAACGAAGTTGGCATCGAAGTCATCCGCTGTTTGTTGCAGTTGTTCTGCGCTGACATCGTGAGTGCAGGTTAATGCATTCATCTTTTGCGCCAGCTCTTCGAGTGTATCCGCTACCAGAAAATCATCACTTTCGGCCGCCATCTGTTTAATCAAGCGATGATTACCGAGTAATGTTTCTTTCAGGAACATCAGGAATTGTTTATCGCGGATACGCTGATTGTGCTCCGCGCCGGAAATGGCAAATTCTTTGGCCGCGATACGCCAGTTCAGTAAATGCCAGCTCCAGGGTTTTTCCTGCTCGGCAACACGCTGACATAAAATATGGGTATCAAAACCGGTAACCATAGGTTCAGGCCCAATACGCTCACCTTTATGGTTTAACCACAGTGCCGATTTACATGGAATGGTGGATAAGCCATGCCCGGAAAAATGTGGATAAGGGTGAGGGAAGCCGGCAGCGTAATTCCACATTTCACCGGCATTAACGATATGACCACCTAAGCGACTTTCTACTTCGCGGTGCATGTTGCCATCCGCAAAAGGGTGAGCGCCGTTTAACATGGTGTCTGGGATGGCGCGCTCCGCTGGCCAGTTTCTGCGCACTTCATCGTGGCCACCGTTAATACCACCAGTCGCCAGAACCACGGTACCGGCACGAAATTCGATGTTTTCTCCAGTGGCATCGTTGGTACCAGTGGCGCCGGTTACGGTATTGCCTTCTTTAATCAGGCTGGTGATGCTGTGGTTATGCAGTAAGGTTAATTTGCCATCTTTATTGGCTGCGTGCATGGCAGCAATCATGGTGCGGGTTAGTTCACGCGACGTCCCCCAGACGACGTGGTAGCGCGGCACACTATTGCCATCACCGTTTAAGCCACGTTCCACCCAGTTAACAGCTGGTGCGAATTTAATGCCTTCTTTGCTCAGCCAGTCATGGACTTCGCTGCAGGAGTTTTCAACATAGTATTTGGCCCAGGCTAATGAATGCTCGTCGCTTTCGTCCAGCTCGCCAAAACGGATCCAGTCGCGCAGCGCCCGTTCCGGGTTATCGGGAATGCCCATTTTCTTTTGCAGCGGCGTGCGAACTAAGGCCATACCGCCAAAGGCCCATAACGCTAAACCACCGAGACGCTCGGGAGTATCACGATCGACCAGAGTGACACTTTTGCCGGCGCGCAGCAGTTCTAATGAGGTAACAATTCCGGCGATACCACCGCCGACCACTAACACGTCTGAGGTCAGAACATTGGAGGAGGGCACGTTAGCCATAATGACAGTCCTTGCGGTTATTCTTATTGCTTCACAGCTTACGGCAGGGTACCAGAGAAAGATTGACCAGAGGGGACGGAAGTTTTGACTCTGGGGGACGGTGTGTTTTGTCGCTTTTGGTTAGCCAATAAAAAAAAACCGACGTTTTCACGTCGAGGGTTCTTTGTGTGGTGGGATGGGGGGGGAACCCGTTTCTATGTGTTTCTATGTGGCGAAAAGTGCAAGAAGCCCAGCAATCATGAGGGTTTGAGCCACTTTTTTGCACATTGATTCACTGTTATGTAGTCACTTCGTAGACAATATGGATAGGCCTTCAAACTATATTGAATGAAATTAGTAATGGGGTATCTACAGTGAACTCAAGTAAGTTTTCATCCGATTGTCTGCCCAAGAAAAATACTTTCAGCCTCTTCTCCCCTTCGGAATCGATGACATTTCTGCGTGCTTTGTTGTAATCGTGCATAAAAGCTTCTTTAACAGTGTCTTTCCAACCTTTGGTATTGATGACTAAGAATAGGTTGCGCTTGCTCTTACTTTCATCAAGCGTGTACGCGTCAAAAAGAATTGTTATTGTGTCGGTGTTAACTTCTGGCTTGGCCCATTTCGCATTTGCAAAATAGATCTTGTTCTTCGGCTTTCTTAATGGGTTGTCAGAGTTTGTAAAAAGAGACTTAAAACAAGTCCAGTAGTTGTATCCATCAATGGACTCGGCAGTTAAAGGTAAAGATCTGTCATTAGGGTAATTTAGGTAGTGATTAACCAACAGTCTAAATGAAGAGGTTTTGTAGGGCCGGTCGTATTTTGCCTGTCTGCTTGAGTCAGAGTCCCCAGATACTCTTGGCCCATTATGTTTTTTGTCTAGAAGAGAGTTGGTTCTGGGCAAACCACTTGATGCTGGCAAGAGCTTAGGTAGTGCAAATTCACGAGGGTAATGACCTGGCTTCCCATCTTCGCTTCTTACCGTTGTACTTTTCTTACCTTTGCGGTTTAGATATGCCTCTGAAAGATAGAAGCACTCTTTATGCTCTGCTTGCTTTCGAAAATACGGTCTCCGTTTATTCACATCTTTATCATATGAGCAAGGTGACAAGCCGACGCCACACGAAATGCATTGATAGCTATAAGCTTCAACATCATCTATATACCATAGGTCTTCAGCGGTGATATTCTGATCTGATCCGCTAATTCTTGCGTCTTCCATTGTCATCCTCTCATCAAAATTACTGATTTGATGCTACTATTCTCCCCGTCAAATCCAAGAAGTTTATTTGGAAAAGTAGAGATAATTCAAAGATCCGTTTCGCACGCGAAACTACATAGTCGACCTACAGTTTTACTGCAACAACAATCACCCCTGATGTATATCCATAGCCGTATAAATGACAGGCTAAATAATACGTGAAAACCGAGTTTGGCAATCATGGGGTGTTACCACCCCCATACCGGAGCAAGCTCCGCCCCCAAGAGTTGTCTTGGTTAACTACCGACCAGATCCAGCATTTGCTGAAAGTAATTGCTCAATTCAGTCAAAATCCACACGTTCTTTCGTTAACTAAAATTTGTCTGGCAACTGGTGCGCGGTGGAGTGAGGTAGAAGGACTCAAATTACGGCATGTTCGAGACGGAAAGGTAAGCTTTCACGGGACAAAAAGCGGTAAGTCTCGGAGTATTTCCATTGCTGATGATTTATTTCAAGAAGTTAGCCAGCATTTAAAAGAATATAATGACTTCAGTTTTTCTTTGAGTGCTTTTCGTAGGGCGTTGGATGAATCAAAAGTTGAGCTGCCAAAAGGGCAGGCAGCTCATGTTTTACGTCATACGTTCGCAAGCCATTTTATGATGAATGGTGGAAATATTCTTACACTTCAAAAGATATTAGGGCACTCTAGCATCACCGTGACAATGAGATATGCTCACTTATCTCCAGATCACTTGAATGATGCTAAGCGATTTAATCCTTTAAGGTTATATCATTAAGAAACTATTTTACGAGCCTTAGGTTTGCCTTAGATTTGCTAGAGTGTTTAGAATTTTCTGAACTTAAAGAGGCAACACCAAAAAGAAGATTTGATACTTCTGATATTGGTAAGTTGAGATCGTCAGCAATAAACTTAATGTCAGAGCTAGCAGAGCCTTGTAAATCTTTCATAATGACTGGTATCAGCCCAGATTTTTCGTGCTCAATTCCATCGATTTCTTTTTTTCTTAATCCTAATTTACTAGCTTCAATTATTAAGTTTCGATACTGCCATTCTGATAAAATACCTACATTTTTTGAGTGAACTATTAATCCCATAGCAGAAACTTTCCATCGTGATTTGTATTCTATAATTTCATTAATGGAAAATATTTTCCCCCGGAAAGGCAGTATTGTAGATCTTGGCATTAAAAAGTTAGCAGCAAATTCGTCAGCTTCTTTCTCAGCATCACGACCTTGGGGCGAACCGTGTTTGTGTAGTAGTAAATGTCCCAGTTCATGTGCAGCATCAAATCGACTGCGTTCCCCAGATTTTTGGGTGTTTAAGAAAACATATGGAGTGTTTTCATTCCAAAACGAAAAAGCGTCAACGCTGACGGTATTTTCAGCTAATGTCAGTACTCTAACCCCATTCCTCTCAAGTAGGTGAATAACATTTGTTATGCTTAGAGAGCCAATATCCCAGAATTCTCTTATGAATTGTGCTGCTGATTGTGGTGACATTCCACGTAAATCGGGAATATTCGGTGTTGGTATAAAGTTGACTTTGGACTCGAAATATTCATAAAGCATTACGCCTAAGCTACCAGCAGAAATTGCAGCTTGCTCATCTTTAGCCCTCATACTCTTTAATGACCGAAAGGAAACTGAATCAGATGAGATTTGCTCGACATACTCTCGATCAGTTAAAAAAGATACTGGATAATTCAGAGCGTCTGATAGTGCTTTTAATGTTTCTGCTTTTGGAACGTAGTCGCAACTGTCATTCTCATAGGAGGAGATAATTCTCGTTGTCAGATTTGTTTTCTCTGATAACGCCTTAAGAGTCATTTTTCTTCGTGTTCGTGCAATCTTAAGGCGATTTGAGTTTATCTTGATAACCATGTTAACTGTACTACTCGTTTTTTATCAGGCTGTTAAAGTCAAAATCTTCTGAAAAGTGATTGTCTGGAGTGATCGGCATTTTTTCCGATATTGTGCCAGAATAATCTATGGGTGGAAGGATAATTCTTTTTTCCCATTCATCAATTGTCAGTTTCCCCTCGCTTTGGTGCATTCCTTTAGGAAGAGAGAGTTCAGAACGAATTTCGTGCTTTTGCTTGTTTATATAATACAAGAACACCCATGTTTCGTTTGGATCCGATTTTATTAAATCTTGGGTTTTAATATCAAAAGTAGGTTCTTCATCTAAGAAAAGGTCAGGAGTTGAGTTTCTTCCTACGTAGTCTAATGTTGACGACCCTTTTGCATTTTTAGTTTTGACTTTTCCTGTTGGCTCGCTAATCCCTGTGAAGCGGTTTCCAGTAGTAACGACTATGGAAATGCCGGATTCGGGGTGCATGGTTATTGAGAGTCCCTTTTCATGTTTGAACTGCCAACTACTATCTTCCGGAGACACAAGCTCTTCCCTGAGGCCTGCAACTGCCTCTTCCCAGAACCTAGATCCAGCAGTTGTAACGGGATGAAAGTGAGTCGTTCTTTTATACATATACAAACCAGCTTGAATAGCAGACTCGAATACATGCTGTGTTAGACCAAGTTGCTCAAGTTGAGATGCCACTTCGTCGAAAGTTGATACAGGAGAAAGGGTTTTTAGTAGAGCCATGGATGCGATGCGCCTCGTGTTGTGATGCTTCCTATTTTAACCTCAGTATTGAGGTTAAAACAAGAAGTGATTGGGCGAGTGAAATAGTCGTAGACACTGTGTAGACATTTCTCCTGATATTTTTCGGAGGCATAAAAAAACCCTAAGCAAATCAATTGCTTAGGGTTCTTTGTGTGGTGGGATGGGGGGATTTGAACCCGTGTCTATGTGTTTGTATGTGGCTGTATGTGGTTAAAGTCCTTATTTTTCAATAGGTTGAACCACAGAGAGCCACACTCAAACACAATGATATGGACACTATATGGACGTAACATCTCCTTAGACTAATCAGCTTGGATCAAGGTTTCAGATCATTAGATACCGTTTTTTGAGAAACGCCAAGCTGGCTTGCAATCTGATCCTGAGTCATGCCTTCATCACGAAGCTGCCTAGCAACCTTTTTTCTTTCTTCAATTGAAAGCTGATCGCATACGGTCATACTTTGCCTGCGGAAACCAGTTGATCGTTCAGACTGGCCGATATGAGTAGTCATCGTAACCTTGCGGCCTTGGTCGTCATATCCTTCGACTGTCCTCTTACCATTACGAATTGAGACAGATACATTATTAGGATCGAGAATACTTTCTTCATTCGCCGTCAAACCTGTTGACGGTAGAGATGTTTGTTTTGGAACTAATGCCATTAGTTGTTTCCTCTAGGTTCTTAATTTGGAAACAGGATACTAGTATTACTAGAACTACTAGTCAATGGTTTTGCAGATATCATCAAACAATTGATGCGATCACTATAACTCCGGATGTATATCCATACCCATAGCCGTATCCAACACCATTCTTGTAATTGTTGCCACCAGAGGTGACTGGCATCACCTGAGTGATTTGATAGCCTGAATCAACCAAACCGTTACATACAGTTTCAATTTGACGGGCTAATGCAGCTCCATCAACTTCATCTGTGGGCTTCTCTTTACCAAACATTCCTGACTTTGACTCTTGAGAAGAAGGAATGAAGACAGTTTTAACGTTCTCAGACATACACATATCCTTATAAATGACAGGCCAAATAATAACGTGAAAACCGAGTTTGGCAATCATGGGGCGTTACCACCCCCATACCGGAGCAAGCTCCGCCCCCGGTAGGCGCTCAATCGCCGCTTGGCTGGTTAATCAGGGAGTAAGTGTTCAATGTTTCGCGTGCGAAACAAGCGGCATATGGATAGCTTCTGGCTACCTGAAAGCAAGTTTCGCATGAGAAACTGGAATACAACGATAAAGAGGTGAGTTTAGGTAAGGTGGGTTTCGCGTGCGAAACAGATACTTGTAATACTTGGTGAGTGAGAAGTTTCGCATGAGAAACAGCGCCATGTAGACGCTATTCGCTACGCTCATTGCTTTCTACATTGGCTCTGTTTGAGCAGTGCTTGTAACCATTCCTTCGATCCAGCCTTGCTTACGTTCATCTGGCTTACACATGGCAAAACCTATCCAATCTGCTCCCTCGATTTTAACAAGGCACTGATTGATAGGAGTAAGGGCATACTGTAACCGAGCAAGTTCAGTGCTGGTCAGAACAGTTTTCATATCATCGAACTCAACTTGAAATTGATATTCAATTCTTGGATATCTGCCATTGTTGAATGAAATTGAGATCGAGTCAGCTCTGGCTAAGAACTCAACAGATGGCTTCCTTGGTGTAGCTGCTATAACCTCCTGAGGCCTCTTCTGGTGAGTAGATACAGGATCAGCCTGTTCGTTTGCAGCAAGGTCTTCTGTACCGCCACCGTAATATGAGGATAAGCTCCCCGCACCAAAATAGAGAGCAACTAAGCAGCCAAAAAAAACAGCGAACCCCAGTTTTATCTTTAAACCACCGAGTGCGTTAAAACGATTGTCAATGCGAGTCTCATTACCAGCTTCGCCAGTCACACTTTTAGTATGGCTCTGATAAAGCGCATAGGTGCTCTTTTTAAAAGATCCGTGTATCTCCCTATCTCTTTTTGAAATGGGCGGAGAAACACCAGTAACGGGGCCAAAATAAACGTCAACACGAAAACGTTTATTCATGCCAACTTTAGACAACTTAGTAACACGAAAGGTCGTTTCAACTAATGAGCGCGCAAAGTTTGCTATCTGGCTCAAATCTTGAGTAACGAAAATAACTTCTGTCGAGCGTCCATTTTCTCCAACTAGGTGTCGGTGTTCTGCTAAGAATGCTTTATCTTGATCCCGAGCATTTTTAGCGTTGAGACCTGAAGGCCACAGACGCCAAAGTTCATCGATAACAATGACAGCACCAGGGCTGAATACTTCAGACCACCAGTTCGGGTTTTCAATAATGTCTTCAGTTCTGAAAGGTGTGACCGTCATTCCGAATTGCTTAATGCACTCTTCTGATTGCATTGGAATATTGGTAAAGACTTCACGCTTATCTTTAAGAGCTGGCTTGATAACATTTTCAACCACTCCGTAGCTCTTGCCATGACCCGGTAGGCCTGTATATGCAGCAATTGTCATGTGTCACCCAATGATTGGAATACGGCGTAATATAAATCGTGCGATATAAGCTGATACGATAATTCCAGCGCCTATATCTAACTGAAAGGCACTTGCCGCCCAGCTAACTGATGGGGGAATGCTGTAAGCCTCTGCACTGGTTAAAAACTCTGGTGCCGGTATAGATTCAAAGATACCTGCGGCTGCACTGAGGGTAGAGTCTAAAACCCATACGCCAAATGCTTGTAATTCATCTCTAATCCACTCAAGAGAACATGATGGATCATACCAGTTACAATTGTTTGTTGTT
The DNA here is from genome assembly GCF_965219715.1 of Bacterioplanoides sp. GTDB lineage: Bacteria > Pseudomonadota > Gammaproteobacteria > Pseudomonadales > Oceanobacteraceae > Bacterioplanoides. The sequence continues at coordinate 2,096,614 of NZ_OZ244785.1, read as the reverse complement.
TCACTCATAACTAAGAACTCGCAAAGACTCTAAAACCAACCCAGACGTAAACAACGAGCATTACGGAGCTAATGATTGGCTTTAATATCTCCATTATTTCGCAGTGTATTTGAGTCGATAAGACTTTATTGATAGGGGTTCCACGCAAGTCCATAGAAAATGTTGGGCATTGTGAGTTTTCACCATTAAATAGACTTTTCACTGAAGAAAATGACCTGACAATTTCTGAACTCTCTATCCGAGTATTAAAATTTTTAAAGGCTGCTTCAACTGTCTCAGCTCCTCCAGTTGTGCTATGGCTGGGGAGGTTGCTTGTTGGTGTGTTTAAACACTGATAATAGTCAGGCGAGTTAGGGTCACACGCTCCCGAATTTAGCGAACCATTGATTGCATCAAGCTTCTCACCAATGACGTCCATTTTGGCCGTTACGGAATTAGTATTATTTTCTGCTGAACTTATGCTTTCCTGTACGGATTTTTTGGTTGCATTTATCGCAGTTTCAAGTGTTTCGGTATTCACTTTGCTTTGGTCAATATCGTCACGAACGGCTCTCTCGACATTGCTGAAGTCATCAGATAATTTTTTGTCAATTAGATCTGCAAGAGAGTGGGGGTCAATGTTGCCGGTGCTTGGGCTAGAGCCATCGCCCTGAGATGGAGTATTAGGATCGTTATATGGGTTTCCATCTTCATTGCCACCGTTACCAGCATGGTCCGGGCTGTCAGGATCAATTTGAGTGCAGGTGAAATCATAATTTTCAGGGTCGGTATAATTAAACTCAAAGTAACTTGCACCAGCACAGCTTGAGTCACCCAAAGCATGATCGTAGCAGCTTGTGAAATCATTACACGCAGTAGTACAGATCCCCGTATCTGCTCTTACATAACTTCCGTCAGCACACTGTCGTAAATCTGGCCGGTCACAGTTCGTGTAACCTCCAGCCTCAATAGGGAATCCATCTTGACAAAGACCTGGGGGAGTATCGTCAAGACAGGCTTCTAAGTCGGTTATGTCGCATAACCCTGTTGTGATATTTAACTCATACCATTTGGGGCAAGTTTTAAGTAGGTAATCACCGTACATGCATTCAGTGCCCGTACCATAAGGCTCTAATAATCGGCAAGTTATTGGTGAAAGTCCCTCTTTGGATTTATTGATGGTAGGCTCTAAAGTCGTTACTTTTTCAACCTTCCAGTAAGACAAATATAACCCGTCTGATGGATTTGGATTCCCCTGATATTGATACACGCCATCGCCTTTAGCAGACAAAAAATCATTAGGGTTTGGCAGAGGCTCTGTAGGGTTTTCTTCAGTGTTTTTGATGGGTGGGCATTCGTTACTATAAGAGTAATTAATTTGTAGGAGCAAAAAAATAAGAAAAACTATTTTCATGCGATCACCAATTTGAAAAGCAAGAAAAGGATGTGGCGAAACCAGCGATAGAGAACGTCCAGTAATAGAGATCAAGCATATGAGGATATTCCCTTAATAAAAAATTGGGGGCATTTAGCCCCCGTGAAGTTGCTCGTATTAGCTACGAACCATGCCGAGAAGCATTCGAGCACCACGTGTTGCGACATAAATGAGACCAACCGCTGCTGCGACGGTACCAATGCCAGTTTGAATAGTGCTGAAATCAACAGCGCTAGTGATGGTTGCTACAGTTGCTGCATCCATAGTTATTACCTCAATAATTTAAACATTTGTGATATTCCCCAGGCGGATGTCCAGGGAACAATAAATAGGGCAAAACCTGCCCCAAACATAGCCGTTGCAACCTCTGGGTTGATTTGGCTAATGTCAAACGGAGCTGTTGATTGTTGAACCAACCACCCCGAAGGACAACGTGCGGTGCCATTGCTCGCTAAATTAACAGCACCATTGCATACGATTTGGTAAGCCATTTATTAGCTTGCCTTTGCAACATTTTTTGCTGCTGGAATCAGCTTTAATTCAAACGGATTCAATTCCAGATTTTTAAAACGACCAACTTGGAACGTTGAAATGTCAAGATCGTAATCGCCGATAGGCTTTCCTTCTGTTGGTGACTTAATAGGAATTTCTATTTGCTGAGGGAAAGCCCCGCCTAAATGTGCATATGCCTCTTGGTAGTAGCGAACACCGTTTTTTGTTTGGCGTTGTTGGACTAAGTGATGGCCTTCAATGATTGATATTTTTAACATAACTATCTCCGTTTATTAGCTAACTAATGAAAGTTTCGGGCGGCTCAAGCCAGACTCCGGTTCTTGGTAAGTAGCAGGGTGCTGTTTTCCATAATCCATTTTGATCAATTGAATGACCGGGACTACGTTTGACTTGATCTTGTGTAAGTTCTGTAAGTTGGCCAGAGGAATTCCAGCTTTCTTTAAATGGCCTATTTGTCTATAAAAAGTGCTACTTGGTGTTGTTGCATGTATCTCGTCATACCCCTCGCTTGCAATGGATCGGTAAAACCGGAATGCACGTAGAGCTACAGAGTGATTGAGAGAGCCATTTTTATTGATTTTTGAATGTTTTGATTTTAGTAAATCAAGAACGTGTTCGTCCGAATAATCCATGATCTGTCCACCTTCGAATGTTTTAAATAAATCTCGGAAGGCATCTTCATGTATTTGCTTCCAGATAGATCTTTTGTTTTCTTCAAAATAAGACTTTGCATATTTCCCTAATTTGAAAACTCCGACTGGTATTGCTCTTTCCATTAACCAGCGCTTCTTTATTGTGGCTTCAAATCTAATTAAACCGAGTGTGTAATCCAGTAAATCATTCGATGAATTTATTTTTATGGCTTCATCGTAGCTTCCATCTGAATTTTTCTTCTTGAGCTCTGATACGTAATTTTTCAGCTCGTAATGTTTGAGATAAATTTTTAATTTTTTATGTCGCGAATCTCTTTTTCCAAAATAAACCGTGGTCGGATACTGCTCTCGTGATTTAGTTTGCCCGGATCTCAGAGACGAACAGTATTTTATGAAGTGATCGGCGATTTGTTGGGTTGGTGCTTTTACCGAATAAGTAACGTCAAAACTTGAGATATGTCCCGACTCAACATTGAGCATTTGATTCAATTTGGGAAAAGAGACTGCAAGAAGCCCCAGCATCTCAAAAAGACATTTTTTATAATCTTCTGTGCCATAGACATTGTGGCCTTGAAGTAACTTTGCAGGACTTGCCTTCAGCTCCACATAAGGCCATGCATTTACTGGGCGGGTAAAAGACTTCACGGCCATACCTGACGCCCACGAGGGGATTGACTCGTATGGGTGATAGAGGTCTTCGACTTTGACTTCTCCTGAGGAGGTTCTATTGACGTTACGGCCGCCGATTGTTGCTTCTGTATTTAAGAGATGTGCAACATCCATAATTCCAGTGTCGTCGGAATCGCCATTGACGACGAACTTATCCTGAAATGGGATATGAATGACAAGGCGATCAATCATGCGTTATTCCCAATATGGGACAAGAGTCCACTATTAAAGTGTGTGGACACGCCGCTAGCGCGGCTTATTGCTAATGAGTGCATTAGAACTCCTCCTCAAGACATTGCTGAGTTAGAAGCGCAAGATTAATAAGACGTTGGCGACCCAGTTTGACTGTGGGAAGTAAACCTCTGTCGATCATTCCGCGAACGTGATCAGGAGTAAGGCCAGACATTTGAGCAAACAAAAATCGTGTCACAAGAGGGCCGAGCGGTTGAACCGCCGGAGCGTGAGAAACTAGCTTTGCCTCATGCATACAAAAATCCTGATAGACTGAGATTGGTTATGTATATCTTTACTCCCAAAGGAGTAGGTGTGAGTTTTAAAGGAGTATTTTCTTTATGTCAAATCTTTTGCCGGAAAAAATTCGATTGATAAGGGATTCGAACGGTATGAGTCGTCAGGCTTTTGCTGACGAAATAGGCGTTTCTGCAAGAACAATCGAAGGGATTGAAAATAAGGGGAAGACTCCTGGGGGGGATGTCTTACTTAAAGTAGCGAAGCGATGGCCAATGTATGCCCTGTGGTTATTGACTGATTCGGTGGAGCCGCCTTCTCAAGTGAAGCCGTTGATGGATGAGTTCAAAGTTATAAGGATCTGTGATCGCTTATGCCGCCCAAGGCCAGAAGAAACAAATTTCATGGTTAGCCCTGATTGGTTTGAAAAGGTTTTGTTTGTTCAAAGTATCTCTGATGCTTCGAGAATGGGGTGTCTGATTCTTCTTAAAACGGAGCCTCTACCAATGCTCAGGCAGGCTTTGATTGTTGATGATGACATGACTTGGCCAGATCAAGGGTCAGGAAGAAATGGGCTTAAACGGTTTGCAGGGTATCTTTCACATGTCGGGCGAAGTGATCTAGTAAGAACCAGTGAGCTAAAGGTCGTAGAGGATAAGTCCATTGATTTGATGTTTGAGAAGAGTGAAATCAGTGAACAAAAGTTGTATACGCCAGATATCGGAGAGTCGGCAGTTTTGAGAAAGATTTATCACAATTTCTCCGCGTGGAGACACCAAGGGGAAGACTATGAACCCAAATATGTCTGGCCGGATTTTAAATAATGGCTGTCAGAAAAACAGATGATAGCCGTTGGGTTGTCGATCTGCGGCCAAATGGTGTTGGTGGTAGACGTATTCGGAAGTTATTTGACACAAAAGCTGAGGCGAATCGATACGAAAAACTGGTTTTATCAAAGGTTTCAGGTGGTCAAGAGTGGAATGGTGGCAGGCGCAAAGACAGTCGTCATTTGTCGGATTTAATAGAGCTGTGGTGGCAAATTAAAGGCATTTATCTGAAAGATGGGCCAAAAAGGAGGCGATACCTTGGATATATTTGTGACTCACTCAATGACCCTGTTGCAGTAGAAATGAGACCTGCTTCTTTTGCTGACTATCGCGCCAGTAGGCTGGAAGGTGGTACGTCTGAAAAGACGCTAAACAACGAGCTTGGGTATCTGAAAGCTGTTTTTAATCAATTGGTGAAGGTTGGGGAGATTGAGTATCCAAATCCCATAGCTGGTGTCGATGCTATTCGGATAGACGAACAAGAGCTGGCTTGGTTGACGCATGACCAAATACGGCACTTATTAGATGTGCTTGATGGCTCGGACAACCCACATGTAAAGCTCCTTACAGAAATATGTTTATCGACGGGGGCTAGGTGGGGAGAGGCAGAGTCATTAAAACTTCGTCATGTGCGTGACGGAAAAGTGAGTTTTCATGGAACTAAGTCAGGTAAAAGCCGTAGTGTGCCTATATCCGATGGTTTGTTTTCACGCCTTCATAGTCATCTTAGTGAACATAAAGAATTTACCTTTTCACGAAGTGCATTCTCAAGAGCGCTAGATCGTTCGGAAATAGAATTGCCGAAAGGGCAGGCCGCGCATGTTTTACGCCATACTTTTGCAAGCCATTTCGTAATGAATGGCGGCAATATTTTAACTCTTCAAAAGATACTGGGTCATTCGTCTCTAACGATGACAATGCGCTATGCACACCTTTCGCCAGACCATTTACTGGATGCGGTCACTTTGAACCCTTTGAGCAAAGTTGCAGAGGGGTAGGTAGAAGTGGTGGACGATAAGTGGACGTTTTGAATTTTCTAGATATTTAAAAGTAAAAAACCCTAAGCAAATCAATCGCTTAGGGTTTTTTGTGTGGTGGGATGGGGTCGCTTGAACTAATTTTTTAAATATCTGATTTTATTGAATTAATTCGATTTTGATTTGGTTGGTGTTACTACCGGTGTTACTAAAAAGGATACTTAAAAGGGATATGATTCCCCGTCGGGTAGTACAAAAATTGAGCTTCCCATCATTCCTGCCGGGCTAGCTAATTTGCATCTGGCAGCCATGTGTCGAGGTAAAGCGCTATGTGTAATATAGCTTCTCAGTCGTTATTCTACTCGGATTGTAGTCTTTTCTTTCTTTGAATGCGTGGGCGTTTATTGGGAGTGTAGGGAGTATCATGCCGTGTGGGAGACGTGCGTTTATACTCCTCGGTTATCAGGTCTTCAATCAGTCTGTATTGGGGGGTTTTTCGTTCTTTTGAAATCTCACTGAGCATCTTCTTGGCCTCTGGCGATAGCTTCTTGCTTGGTCGTGCCTTTTTGGCCTTCTTTGACCGAGATTTTCTTACAGCTAAGTTGTTTTTGAAGATGTCGTTGAATTTTGCCCTTTGATCATCAGTGCAATCCCACAGGTAGAGCATTACTTCTAGAGCAGCCCTTGATGATTTTGTTTTTCGAGCGACCAGTTCATATGCGATCAGTATGCTGAGTTGGCATTCCCCAACCTCGCTAAATATGAAGTCTATTAGAAAACCAGCGGACCAAAGTTGCTCAGTGTGAGTTTTTGGGACAAGTTCGAAGCTATTTAGCCCTGTTCTTGGCTTAACTGCTTTTAAGCCTCTATTCCTTCTGGCTCTAGAGAATATCGATTGCTCTTTCTTCAGGAACTCCATGTGAAGGTGATGCAAGAGCTCTTTTTTAAATAGCCATTCCACTGGCAATTTATCAAGTGCAGTTAGCACATCTGTGGACTTGCTATCCAAACGAATATCCAGCCCACAGGCCATATCGGCGTCTGTAGGGTCCACCAGATATCTTTGGTAGTTTTGGAAAAAGTTTCTGGGTAATGGAAGGGTTTGGTCTTGATTTCGCTTGGATAAGACAACATTTCGATCAGTTTTGAACGTTCGTTCTCTGTAATCTGACCTGCGTTTGTAGAAATAAAATATGTCTTTGAGGTTCTCTAGGAGCTCAATATCTAAGCTATTTAACATACATATAACAAATGTTCTTTTAATCAGGCTATCTTCTAGCCAAGCGAAATCTTCTATGTTCCCAGAATTTCTTAGCTCGTTTGCAATAATTCTAGATGCAAAATATTCCCATTCAGGGTGAAATCTTGGATCAAAATCTGAGCCCATGTCGCAATCTTTGACAAGAATGCCGATCGCAGCTTCAGTGATTCTCTCCTTCCTTCTTTTATCCATAAAAAGTGCGTAATAATTAGTTAATTATAGAGGGGCTAATGTAGCATGATTGCGGGCTTTCTGTGCTATTTAACGGTGTATAACTCCAGAGCAGCATTCTGCTGCTCTGGAGTCGGAGCAAGGCCGCTGGTAGTGGGCTGTAAATTGGTCGAATTTGGCATAATTGATGTCGGTTATAACTAGTATTACTAGCTGACTTATACATAGCTGTTGAGGAGTAGGAGAGAGAAGAAATACACATTGGGTTGATGCCTTGTACTAGCACAACAAGGTAACTACCAATGACGAAACAATACGATTTATCAACCCCCTTCACTTCAGACAGCAGGCCGCCGGTTATGCAGAACCATGGTCCTATGAATGAACGCTATCTCGGCCAGGTCGAACGAACCATTGAGAAAGCGGTTAAATGCCACCCTCGCACAATGGCGGTAAGAGTGGATCTTAGGTTTCCAGCTTGTGCAGCCAGAACAGACGATGCGGTGATTTCGCGTTTTGTGGATTCACTGAAGGCGCAGATCAAAGCTGACCTTAAAACTAAAGGGAGAGCCGGTAAGCGGGTACATCCCTGCCACCTGCGTTACATATGGGTTAGAGAGCAGGATTCTGGAGCTCACCAGCACTATCACGTTCTTTTGTTGTTGAATCGCGACGCTTATCACTGCTTAGGACGCTACGATGCCGATGGAGGAAACCTGGCCCATCGAATCCGCTCTGCATGGGCGAGTGCCATTGATGTTCCGCTATGTAGGCTTGGTGGAGCAGTCCATATCCCGGTTAACCCGATCTATCACCTTAATATCAACTCTTCTGACTTCGGCGATAGTTTTGACGAGTTGTATTATCGAACCAGTTATTTTGCAAAACAGAAGACTAAGCAGTACGGGACGGGCACAAGGCACTTTGGCTGCAGTTTGAGATGAGGTTTTGAGATGAGGTTTTGAGATGAGGTTTTGAGATGAGGTTTTGAGTGGGGTGCCTTGCGAAGGCGGATGAAACATCGACGTTTATTACTAACTGACCAGATCGCATGTGTTAAGCCTACTAAGACTAAAAACCATGAAGATCTTAAAACTCAAAGAAGTAATGGACCGTACCGCACTGGGTCGCTCAACTATCTACAAGTACATAGCTGAAGATACTTTCCCTAAGCCTATACCGCTAGGCTCTCGTTCGGTGGGTTGGCTGGAGAGTGAGGTGGATGAATGGATTCTTGCCAGGATAGCGGAGAGGGATGAGGTAGCCTGATGTGAGAACACTATTTTGGCTACCGCAGAGAGGCATGTGAGGTTTCTTTGTAATAACACTGTTATCTATTTTGTAAATAATGGATAATCCTCACTATTCATCAGGAAATGCAGTGGAAGCTGAATCGAAGTTATGGAAGTGATTCGCTATTCAAATCAAGATTACTCTGAATGGGTAATCAGAAATGCTCTCTATTGGATGGGAGCTCATACAGAATGGAAGCTTGAGAAAGAAGGCCGTGAATGGGTAATTCACTTTGTCAAAAGAGACGAGTCTTTGCATTGTGAGTTCGACCGGCTTTTGAACGACTATGTGCTTCGAGAGAAGTTAATGAAGTCTACTCAAGCTGCTAGGGATGAAATAGCTCATGCCGTATTGAAAGGGATAGCCGATAGGTTATCTGCATGAAGTTATTGCCGTTCAATTTTGTGCCGGTGGATGACGAAGCCGTGTTTATTAGTAACACTGGTGGCTTCTCTGAATATCTAAGCAGGGATTCATTCTTGGAGTTTGTGGAAGATCGTAGCATCAAGGATGAAACCTTGAAGCAGGTGCTTACGTCCAAGTTATTCGTCTCCGATGACGAGAATTACTCTACGGCTAAAATTGCTTTGGCTTCGAGTACCAGTAAGAGGCTCACTTCAGAGCTCAGATTTAACCCAATCTTTATGATTGTTCCAACACTTCGCTGTGATCATACCTGTACCTACTGCCAAGTAAGTAGAGCAAATGTAGGGGCTTCTGAATTTGACTTGGATTCATCATTAGTCCCAAAGATTGTCTCCACAATTCGTGACCTGGGAACTGCTCCTTACAAAATAGAAATCCAAGGGGGAGAGCCGCTTCTCCGATTTGACATCATTCAAGACATCTATGGATCGGCATTACAGATCTTGGGAAGTGATTCCTTCGAACTAGTAATTGCTACTAGCTTATCGCTACTTAATGAAGAGATCTTAGAGTGGGCTAATAGTCGTCATGTGCACTTTTCTACATCTTTAGATGGAACTAAAGAAATTCATGATAAGAACAGAATTTTACCTAAGGAAAGCTCGTATTCGCAGCTGAAGCGTGGTGTGGAAGCCATTCAATCACGTTTGGGTAATGACAAAGTCTCTGCTGTAACGACGGTTACAGATAGCCTACTGAGTATGCCTGATAAGCTAATTGAGGCACACCTCGATTTGGGGTTGAAAGACCTGTTTGTTCGACCAATTAGTCCCTACGGCTTTGCAAATAAAGGGCAACTCAATAATTACTCTACTTCGGAGTATATGAGATTTTATGAAAAACTCTTCGATGAGTTGCTTATACAATGGAGCCGGGGGAATACTCTTATTGAGCACTCTGCCTCTATTCACCTAAAGAGAATCTTTACACCTGGCTTTAATAGTTACGCTGACTTGAAGTCTCCCAGCGGGGTTCTGCTAAATAGCTTGCTATTTAATTATGACGGGAGAATTTATGGTAGTGATGAACTAAGGATGTTGCAGAGAATCCACGGAGACCAGGACTTCTCTTTAGGGCATGTGAACGCACCTGATTTTGTATCCTCTGAACTTTACGGTCAAATAATCTCCAGTTCGTTCAATAGTGTTCTCCCAGGATGTAATACATGTGCTTATCAGCCATTTTGTGGAGCAGACCCATGCAATGAAATCAGCATACAAGGTGAATATATAGGGGATAAGACTCGTTCAAGATTTTGTGGTTACCACAAAGGCATGTTCGACTTTCTTGTTAAGCGTTGGTTCGAGTGCAGTGATAGCCGCTCAATGCTTGAGGAGTGGGTAAATGCATAATGCGATCAGAAAAGATAAGTTCGAAATTAGCGAACTTAGGGGTCTTCCTTCTGGATATTATATTTTGCGAAAACAAGGAAGTTACCTACAGAGTCGAGGATTGCTTGAGACGTTAACTATTACTGATATACCTCTCCACGCTGAGTCATCGTCTCTGACTTTTTTCCACCCTGAAGCTATGAAATTCTTTGAATGTGGAGATATCGCCTTCGTTTCGCCTAAAGGCGTGCTTCGCGTGGTCTTATCGAAGCTTGCTAATCACAACACCTTATTGGTTACTGAGAGATGCGATAACTTATGTTTATTCTGCTCTCAGCCTCCGAAGGATAATGATGATAGCTGGCTATTAAGTCAGGCTGCTATGGCTGCCATCGAGTTTGATTCAAATGAAAGCCTTGGGATTAGTGGTGGGGAGCCTCTTATTTATGGCCAGTCTTTCATAAAATTTTTAGACACATTAATAGATTATAAATGTGATAAGTCATTGCACATATTGAGTAATGGCAGAAAATTTTCTGACACTAAATTTACGCTTGAGCTGGCTAAGAGAAGGAAGGATATCGACTTAACATTTGGTATACCCCTTTACTCTTCAGTTCCTCATATTCACGACATGCTTGTCGGCTCCATTGGAGCGTTTAGAGATACCATGCAAGGGTTAATCAATGCAGGAAATGCTGGCATTAAGATTGAGCTGAGGATCATCCCAACGAAGGAAAACATTGACACGCTTTCCCAAACAGTCGAATTAGTTAGTCGAAGTATTTCAAACGTAGTTCAGTTTTCCATTATGAATATGGAAGCAACAGGTTGGGCGAGAAAAAACTGGAAGCAACTTTATATCGATCCAATAAAGTATGCTGAAGAACTGGAAAAATCAGTTTTGGTCGCACATAGCGCTGGATTACCAGCTTTTCTATTTAACTACCCTCTGTGTCACATAAAGGCTGAACTTGAGCCATTAGCATTAAAATCAATTTCAGATTGGAAAAATTTTTATCCCGAAGAATGTAGTGACTGTTCAAAAAAATATCAGTGTTCAGGCTTTTTCACTTCATCTAAAGGGATTTTTCATGAAGCTCCAAGGAGGATTGTATGAAGAAGAAATTTAGTTTGGCCGCTCTTTTGCCAGGCTTTTTGTCTCTCAACAGTACAGAGGCTGTAACCACTGCTGAGCAGGCTAAAACGCCGACAGAGTTAGATGATGTTGTTATTGCACCACTGAATGCGGCAACTCCGCTGTACTTAGCTGGTCATCGGAGTCACGCTTCCCATAGTAGCCATAGCTCCCATAGATCGAGTTCCGGTGGTGGAGGGTACTCTCGCTCGTATCCAACTTACACTCCTCCTGCTCGGAAATCTCAACCACTTAGTCAGCCGTCGAATCCAAGTTATACAGCGCCCGCTAAGCAAGAAGATAAGCAGAAGGACAAATACAATCGCGAAACAACGATAATGAGGGTTCAGCTAGCTCTCAAAATTGAAGGTTATTACAACGATGCTATCGATGGGAAAATGGGCCCTAATACTCGTAAAGCAATAAAGCAGTACAGGAAGGATCATTTTTTGCCATCTGCCGAGAATATCGATGTTCGGCTTTTGAATGCACTTGGGATTGCTGCTCCATGATTGTTATTGTATATCGAAGCATCGTTACTTTGTTTTGTATTTTATGGATTGGGAAACAGGTTGTATTGCCAGGGTATGGTTATCTGGCATACAAAGATACTTTCATGGACCTCTCTTCAAAATGTGGAACTGCAATGGATGAATCCTGGTTTATCTCTAATTCTGGCAGTAAAAAGCTAGATAAATCGGCTGATGTTCACCTCTTGGTTTGCCATGACTATGACAAGGTAAGAAAAATAATGCTTGCTTTTGGTGTGCCTGAGAATGCTTTGTCCTTTCTGGGATTGGAATCATTAGAAATTCATCAAAGAACAGTTTCAGAAATCGCAGATCCACATCGTTTTACAGAGCGGTAAAAATTTCAGACGGCGAAGTATTAATGAAATACCTTTTATCTCTAATGTTACTTGGGTCTATGCAGGTTGCTGCGCTTAATTTAGATGAAAAGCTTGCCCTGATATTAGATTTGTATGCTCTCTCTCCTAAATCATGCTCTCAGTCTGGCGATTCATCTTTGGCGGCCTTCAGAGACGCTGGAGACATATTGTTCAATAGCTCTGTGCTTAGTGGAGATAGTGATACTTCATGTTCAGTTTGTCATCTCGACGATAAGCACTTGGCAGATGGATTGCCTATCGCTGCGGGAATTGGTCGAAATCCTGAACTTGAAAATGCAATAACAGAAGATACCGTTCTAGTTCCTAGGAATGCGTTCACACTCTTTGGAAGATCAGACCCGGAATATAAAGTCTTTTTTTGGGATGGGAAGGTTGTCGAGAAAGAAGGACAGATATTCTCGCCTATGGGCAATGGGTATGCCTTAGGTTTTAAGTCACCATTAGCGGTTGCAGCGGTATTGCCTTTGCTTGCACGAGATGAGTTTTTGGGGCGGCACAGCTACTTCGACTCAACTGAACACTTCGATACAATTAATACGCAGCACTACAGGGCAAAATATGACGCTGCGAATAAAGTGATAGCATCGGTTCTTAAAAAAGCCAACTCTTCTGATGCAAAAAAGCTTAAGCAAGCTTTTATAAAGGCTGGAGTTAAGAATCCAACTCTTGCAGATGTCGGGAATGCACTTGCTTCGTTTATTGATGAATTAAATGAAAGGTGTATTAGCTCTGCTTGGGATGAGTATCTTAAAGGTAATACAGCTGCTTTGACTGAGCAGCAGAAGGAAGGGGCAGTATTGTTCTATGGCAAAGGGCGATGCGCTGGTTGCCATTCAGGGAGCTTATTTAGCGACTTTGAATATCATTCACTGGCCGTACCGCAGGGGAATTTTGGAACATATATTCACAGTCAGGATATCGGGCGAGCTTCTGTAACGTACCAAGATAACGATCGTTATCAGTTTAGAACTCCATCGTTAATAGGTGTATCCAAGACAGAGCCATACGGGCATAACGGAGTGTTTCCCAATATCGATAGCGTCGTTAGATTTCATCTGAACCCAATTCCATTCCTAAGTGGATACAAGTGGACTAGTGAAAGAGAAAGGCTTACCTACGGTAAAACTCTGAATTCTAGAAGTGAGTTGCTAGGTTATATCACAATTGAGACCGAGGAAGAATTGACCGCCCTTATATCTTTTTTAGATGTTTTATAGCTGAAAAAATTAATCAAGATGTACCTGGTAGGTATCAGCTGAAAATAGGCGAACGCCATGAACCATTATAATTGATGTAAATTCCCCCTCACTACTTTTGTAGTGAGGGGGGCGCTTTATAAATTTTGATGGCTTGAATACCACTTTGAGCCACGCTGGATAAAGAACAGTCTGCCCTCTACTAGCTGTGGAGCATATATGTCACGGCCAAAGTATTCTTTGAACCCCTTTGCTTCAAACTTTGCTACATCTTCATCGCTTAGATAATAGGTGATAGCGTATTCGATGACGGTGTACTCCTCGTTTTCGATATCCTGGCTGTATTCATTGGTTACTTCCCATTTGTCTACAACATACCCTTGATCCATTTTCTTGGATTTGCTGAGCATATGGGTTTCTAAAACTTCGTTTGGAATACTGCTACCACAGGCTGCCATGAGTGCAGATAAAAATAGGGCGGAGATTACTTTTAGTACCATTGGTGGCTTGTTCATTTGATGTCTGTCCTTAAGTTGGATGAGATGTAATACCTGGCCAGTCGTCTTTTTAGGTCGACTCCCTATAGATATTCGCATCATTATGTTGATTTTAGTTGTTTGATTCAACAGATCTGTTCGTTTTTGATGGTGACTCCCGGACTTATATTGCGAGTATGGAAACTCTCAATGACAGTACCGACGACAAACGACTTCGAAACCAGGCTTTTGGGAAGCGCCTTAAGGCGCTACGCCAGGCCTCTGGATTCACTCAGGATCAACTTGCAGAGCAGGTTGGCAAGTCATCTGAAACTATTAGCAAACTTGAACGTGGGCTGATTTACCCTGGCGTTGATATGCTGATCTTGTTAGCAGAGAAACTAGATAGTTCGTTAGATGAGCTGGTGGGGGTGACCCAGAGCCGAGGGCTTTCCGGCAAGCAAGTTACTCTGCTATCTGAAGCACATATCGCGTTAAAGCAGATGGATGAAGAGTTGCTTAGTGTTGCACTCAAGCAATTGCAGGCGTTGAATTCTTTAAGTACGCGTTGAATGAATCTGGTTCGTCAGGCCACCAGCGCAAGTGCTGCATCGAGTGCCTTTTTCTTCGTGGTTGCTCCATGTCCGAACCAGGCTGAGTCAATACGGTGTTCCGCACTGATAGCTCGCTTCTCGTGATCAACGAACTCCGTAATGGAATTCAGCAACCCGTAAGCGGTATGGCGTGCAGATTCTAGTTGTGAGCCTCTGCCGTTACCTTCAAACAAGTTGATGGCTTTTGCGATAGAGTGTTTTCCAGCTGATTCTACTCCTGCATATTGAGGTGGAATAAGAACCTTATGGTAGAAATCCCTTGCCTCTTTTAAAGAAACCTTTCGCTCGCTCAGCGTTTTCATTTCATACATAAAGTTATCCCAGGCAGAGACCGATATTCCTAGCTGCTTCTTCACAGCTTCTGGATCGAATTTTGTACTGTGGGGAATTTTGACTGCGCTTTCTTTATCTTGAGATAGAGAAATTGCCAGTGTGTTGTTACATACAACTCGAACGCTGGTGAATTGAGCTGTGGTGGCCATCGTACCGTCGCACGCAGTAGCTAATAGAACATAGCCATTGGTAATGTCATTGCCCTTTAGGCTGGTGGATTGCCCTGTACGAGCTAATGCCCAGATTTTCTTTCCTCCTTTGAGTACTCCGGCTGTTTCCAACTCAAAGCCAGAAACTTCTGTTAGATCCCTATAAAACTCCAGAATTTCTTGTGGTTGTACGACGTTATACCGTTGTCCTACGACTGATAGAGCTTCGCCTGTATCAGAGCGGTATAAAACCGATTTATCTTCGAATGGCGAGGGTGTGTTTCCGTTTCCTGTGTCGAACAGTACAGGGCTACGATTAATTTCCCAGTCTAACCCGGCTTTGTTTGCCCATATTTCAATCGGCATTCCCTTCTCCAGGCGCGATCCAAGTTTGTGCCACGGCATTTCACCAACGTACGCCATGCTTTCTACTAAATGAGACATATTAGTTTCCTCTAATGTATGGTTTTATGCGCAGGTGCTGAATTCATATCCGCAAGAATTGCAGAGATAATTATCGAGTACTTTTTCGTCGATAGTTTTACCGACAGCAGCTCCTGTGGTCCCACCGGTAGCGGCACCAAGTAGAGCTCCGATAATGGCACCACTAATACCTCCGATTACTGGCCCACCAGGGCCTGCGATCACGCCCACTTTCATTCCTATTTGGACTCCGGTGTAAGAAGCTTTGGCACCTCCTATAGCACCAGCAGCAGTACCGATCTTTCCTGCAATTTTACGAGCGGTGTTTTTTGTATAAACAGAATCTGATTTGCACTTAGGGCATTGGATCATGTGATGTTTCTCCATATTTACCGAGGGTAGAGGCTAATTCCTCTACTCGGGTTAGTAATATGGAAGCGAAATTTTATAGGAAACGGTTGTGAATAGAGTAATAGCTCTAGCTCCTGATGTGATGTTTAATTAGATCATTAGTTATGTTTTTTCAATAGATATTTCAGAGCCAGCTATTTTTTATGAGACCAAACTTCTTGAAGGACTGGCAGGAAGCTTTAGCTTATTGAGCTAGTTTGGAGAGTTGTGAGAATACTTGTTTGGTAGAAGCTAGCCCCTATTCGAAATATAGATTGCGAGGTTCAATGAGTATTACTGAAAAGCATAATCCGTTAAGCCTTGCATATGTTGTTAAAGTAAGATTAAAAAATGGGTCGATTATCGTTGTAGTACTCCGCTGACTCGCCCAGGTTTTTCTATATTACATCGCTAGGCATGTACAGTTTTTCCAGAAAGTAACCTGATAAAACTCATGTAGAATCGCTTTATGGAGGCGTTCGCAGATACCATTGGTTTACGGAGATTTTACTCTCCTCTTGTGTGATCTATATCGTTGATTGCTAAGTAAGACAGGTAATAATTCTGCTCAGGCTTGCCGCAGTATTCCGTCTTTCTGCCCGTTAAAATTTTCAGCATAGGTAGATCCTGAGCGGCGAAGAACAGCAGCACATAGTTGTTCTGTACATTAGCTGCTGTAATTGGCGTTTTAGTAGTTGTGCTGAGCTTGGTGAGAGCGACTTTGCTGTAGGTATGAACGAACATTTACAGGTAGGTAAGACCAAAAGCTTTCAGATTACCGACAAAGGAAGTGTCTTGGGAAACCAGGTGGTCTAGGAGGTACGTTTCTATTTCGCTACCGCCTTTATCATCCAGTTTCTTTCACTCAAGTGCGGCACCTTGATTATCCAATAACAAGATTATGCCTTTTTCACCCTCTTTACCTTTCAGAGCTTTCAGGTGTTTCTTAAAGTTTTCCTGACAATGCCTTAGCCCCACAGAGAGAATCCCGCTAGCTGTGATACAAAACGCGCTTTCATAGCTCATTCCTGACTTGAACCTGTGTTTAGTCAGGTGATTCAATTGCGTATGTAATAACGGCTTTTCAATGATCAGGATCAAAACAGTTCCTGAGATTAGGCACTTAACAATTTTTATTAATAATAGCGTTGACTCTAACCTATTCAGCTGATTGCTGTTGGCGATAAAATTTATCGCTGGTTTCGTCAATTTCATTTAATGATTGGACTGGAATATTCAGTATAGGGAGTTTCCTTTATGTAGGTATTAATTCAACACTAATATAAAAACGGGAAGCTCTCTTATCTTTAAATCTAAGCGCAAGATTCGATAGACTAATCCAATTTAGGTACCATAGGCGGCTGCTTCTATACTTTTTTCCATAATAGTGTTTAGCGGAAAAAAATTCCTCCATGATTTTTCAATGTCGATATACATAATAGTTATCTTGCAGCCGTCATCCATGGTTTTGGTGTTGGACAGCTTTTTTATCTCCATCCCTCGTCGTTTCAGTAATGCGAACATAGATGAGTGAGTGATGATGACAAATCCTTTTTTATTTTCCTTGTAGTGATGAGCCAGCACCCCTGACAGAAGTAGGTCCAGTGCAGATATATTTTGGTCGATAAACTTATTTCGATAGTCGGATTTTATACACAGCCTTGAGACTTCGACAATTCCTGGATTTTTTATTGCCTCTGCCTGTGTTGAGAAAGCGTTCTCGTAGCAATTGGTTGCCATCCAGTCGAAATCGTGATCCGTCGATCTGATTGTGGCTACAGTATCCCCCGCCCTATCTTTGATCGAAAAGTGAGTTGAAAAGGTGTCGAATTCATCTATTTCAATGGCATTCTGGCCCTTTGCCCATGCGTATTCGTCAACGTAGATGCTTCTTCTCAATACTAGGCTTTTATAGCGGTCTTTTCCGGAGCTTATTTTGGTAAATCTATATCCTTGAAAGTCGATATCACTATAACTTTCTACTTTGTTTTTGAAATTTTCCTTAATCATTTTTCTAATCCTTCGTTTTTGAGCGACGGGGGATTCTAGTGGTCAGGTATTTTCATGAAACCTGTACTAAGGGACAGGTAAATACATTTGGTGATTGATGTTTGGTTATTGGTGGTGGTGGGATCCCTATATATAGTGATTTTCTCTCCTAAACAAAATTGAGGTGATTTTTATGTTTGTCGATTTATTAGACCATATCTGTGATGAGCAGATTGTGGAGAAAAAGAAAGCAGGAGAGGTAGGGAGCTATAAATTGTGTTCTTTTCGAGAACGGGATTATATTGATTTGTATGAAGGAAAAATCGTGAAGAATATTTCAATCGAGCTCTTAGCCGCTGTTGTTGAGAAAATATCTTGCGTAATTTCTTCGAGACCAGGATCTTTTGGCTTTACGGTTTTTATTGCAGAAATAGAGTGTAATATGTGCCTGTCATTGCAGCGAGTTTTCTCAGGCGTGGAAAAAATCAGTGTATCTGCTCTGCCTTTGAACTGTTTGCTGAAGTCTTTGGGTTGTTATATAGGGGTAGGCGAGATAAGGATTGTAGTGCTAAACAATGAATTGTTCTGGTTGCAGAAACAGCTATAGCGAAATAATTCCGTAACTCATAGCTCTGGCAACTGCCTGCGCTTTGTTTAGTACGTCAAGTTTTGAAAAAATATTTTTCATGTGAAACTTGACGGTTCTTTCAGATACGCCGAGTATTGTGCCGAGCTCCCAATAACTCTTACCTACTGCGCACCACTTTAATACTTCCAACTCTTTTGAGGTGAGATTTGGTGGCGAGCTGAGTGTGTTTCGTGCTGGAATTTCTGCTATATGAGGTAGTATTTGTTGCAGTATTATCGACTGTACTTTGTCTAGGGAACGGTTTTTTGAGCCTGCAGAAACAGCATTTACTGATGATATTAGTGATTGGTTAGTCTTTATGAAACTAATGCCATCAGACAGTTGAAAGTCACGGGAGTGTTGAATAAATTCCAGGCATTCGTTGCCTGCGTTTGCATAGGCATGTTGCCATAGAATTGGTGAGTTTGACGATAGGGCTGCTTTGACAATAGGGTCCAAGGTAATATATTGCCTTTCTCTGTAAATTGTCTGCCACTCGTCACTGATTCCATAGAAATAATAATTGTAGTTTTTTAGATTAATGTCTGAGTGGCCAACCAGCAAAAAATCAATACCAAGATCTGACTGTAGCGTTGAGTGAAGGGAGTTTAACTCTTGCTTCGTATTTGTCTCAAGGCAGCGGTTGATTAGGTTTATAGTATTAATGAGATCCTTCTTAGGTAGCATATTCTTTAGCTCAACTTCCTTGTCAATAGCGAAGCAATCAGAGTTGCTTCATCATAATTGGCGCGGATAATAACAATAATAATAATAAAAGCTAGTGATTTTTAATGGATTGCTTTTTTTGGGGGGCGGGATTTTGTGTTTTTCATCCAAGTGGTGCGCTATTTTGGGGCGTCGTTTTTATTTAACCTATGCTATGGTGTTCTGAATGTCATAAATCGATTGCCTGTAGGCTTTGCGATAATGAGTTTGTCAATGGTGCTTTTAATAGCGATTACTGTCTGTAAGAGGATAATAATTAATAGCTGATTTTTCCCTAAAACCAGACTTATTCATGTTTATGTTGAAATTTCCTCATATGCTACCGATAGATCAGTGATCTACCCCAGAGTGCAGCCGCGATTATTGTGGAGGTCATTAGACGGAAGAGCTATAGTGTGCCTAGATTCATTTGTCGTTTTAAGTTCTAGTTTATGTATCAATTCGGCTTTCAGAGGATGAAAGGGTGATTCTATAATGTACGCTTTTCATTATTTTTTCTGGGTGCGCTGATTCTGTGTTCGGTACTGCGATTAGTATGTAGTATTGAAAGCTTTGGAAGCTTTCGCTTGCGGATTGCGTTTAGCAACGTTATTCCGAGTGGCCACTGTTGGTTTTTTCATGCCTGGGCTTTTAATGATAATTATTTTCGAATAAGGATCATGATTGAGGGCGAGCAATACCAGCGGCCTTTAGCTATGGGGAGCACGTTATATTAGCAATCTATGCTATGATTTTTAGCTAGGAGCTTCCCATTCTAGCTTAAGGTTTGTGCCTTAAGTTAGAGTGTAACTCGTGACTGGTGCCCGATAATTTACACTTGTGGTTCTGGCAATGTGCTCAATTATTTCGTAGACCGGGCTATACGTTTCTCGCTGGCATGGATTCTCAGTTTGTGCATTGCTCTTAAAGATGCGTTAACAGCTATGTCGTCTTTCATCTTGAGTCCATATTTTTGATTCCTCCTAGAGCTGATCATCTCTAAAGTCTCGTGCAGATGACTCGCAATCAATCAGTGGTAATGACTGCACTTTGATATGCCAATTCATTCGCAAGCTCGTCGACTCTTAATCTTTTCCAGATTTCTTGATGAATTGACATCTTATGGTATTTCTCTGCCATAAAGCGCTGCCACTTTTGTTGCGTCAAGATCCTGTTTGGTTTTCTTGTTTTTTGCTTCAACGCTTTGAACTTTTGAGATCTCTTTTTCTAATTACTTTCTGTGTGGCCTCTGTTTTCCTCGGATATTCGAGGTGCTTCTGTCGGTTGTAATAATAGATTGAATATACCTGTACTTAAGTTCAGGTGTTGTATGTGGGTGAGTGATTGTATCGTGCTGCGCGAAATCAGTTTGTAGTTGTGTTGGCAGCTTGTGGCAACGATTGGAAGTGGAGTGAGAAATATGAGTAGAAATATAAAGAGTTTTATTGGCTATTTGATTTTGGCTGTTTCAGTAGCGTCCTGTTCGCTGCTAGATAGTGGGTCGGATCTAGCGGATGTGCGATCTGCCTCGTTAGAATCCTCTTCGCCAAGTCTTGAGCATTGTTCTGGCGACCCAGTTTGTTTATTTGACCCCACATCGAAGGGCATATTTCCTGTCGGTAAACGTTACAAAACTTATAGACATGAAGTTAATGGCGACGTTCGCGAGCTGAACTCCATTATTTGGTTTCCTGCCAAGCACCTTGTTGACCGGTCGCCTGCAGAGGGTGTTTTTCCTGTTGTTGTTTACACTCATGGTTTTCCCTCTAGTAAAGAAGAGGCAACTTATATCTATGAGAATCTAGCTAGTCACGGTTTTATAGTGGTGAGCTATGACGGGCCTAAAAGCAGTATGTACAGTGATGTTCAGGATTCTCAAGATATCATCAATGCGCCACTGGATATCAAATTTCTTATCAGTCAGTTGGAGCAGCTGTCAGATGATAGCCAAGGCGACTTCTATGGTCGAGTAAACAAGCAGCAAATCGGTGTCTTTGGTATTTCATATGGCGCGGTTATCTCTTTATTGTCCGCCTATGTTCCTCCATTTGTAGATGAGCGTATCAGCTTCGCGGTGCTGGTGGCACCGGGTCCATTTCCAGGTATTACAACTGCTGACTTCGGGGCTGATCGGGATATTCCTCTTTTATATGTGCAGGGTACTAATGACAAGTTGGTTAGCTATGAGGGGGTTTCACAGGTAACGTTCAAAAACGCGCCTGCGCCGAAAACCTTTGTGGGAATTAATGGTGGTACGCACCTTGGTTATGTTGAGGAAACAAAAGATCTGATGGGCTTTGCGGTGAATGGTCACATTGATGCGATTCTGTGTGCATTGCTGGAAGAGGAGGAGGACTTTGATCAGACAGGTTGTGCAGTGTTTGAGCCTTCAATGAGCCCATCTCAACAGCAGGACCTGTTGCTAAAAATCTCTTCGAGCTTCCTGCGGATGAATTTTGGTGTGTTTAAAGAAGATCAGGCCAATGCGAAGCAATACTTTGATCGTGTGCTCTTGAATAGCAATAAAGAACTGTTTCGATTGTAGTTTGCGTAGCTTACCTGGACTTGGGGTGGTCGAATCGCTAGGGATTTGAAGGCGTCGACGTGTCGCCTTACTTGGCAGTATATCTCGGTTGCTCAGGTTATAAACAAGAATTATCCGCGCCTGGGCTGGCGTGACTTCGACTTACCTGGTGGGAAAATGAGCGGTATAAGAAATCTGGTTGATGCGATAACAAGTAGAGGATTGAATACACCGGATAAGCCTCTTTATACATTTCTGAAATCTGGTGATGTCGATGGTGAGGCCGTCACAATCAGCTATGGTGAAATGCTGCAAGCTTCTTCAGATATTGCTTGTCATCTCCGCCATCTCGGTTTTAAGGATGATGACAGAGTCATGATGTTGTACCCGCCTGGGCTGGAGTTCATCAAGGCTTTTCTGGGATGTTTGCTGGTTGGTGTTATTCCGGTGCCTGTTTATCCGCCTAGCATGGGGAAGATTTTCAAAAGCGAAGATCGACTGAGGAAAATATCTGTTGATGCGGGCATTGCCGGCGTGATGACCTGCGGCGAATGGTTGAAAATGCAGAGTGAACTCAGTGATCTGTCGTCGCCGGTGGCGGATTTGCCGTGGATTGCATCCGACCGAATTGAACGGCAAGTTACTGGTAAGAAAGAAGGTAGTTGGGAAGCTGTTGAATTTGATGGCAGTAAGGTGGCCTATCTACAGTACACTTCCGGTTCTACAGGGGCGCCAAAAGGTGTTGTGGTTACCCATGGCAGCTTGGCGCATACTCTGGCGGACCTGAGTGTAGATTGGCTGCACGATAGTGATAGTTGCATGATTTCCTGGCTGCCCTGTTTTCACGATCTCGGCTTAATCTATGGTGTCTTACATCCTCTGTTTGTCGGTTATCAGGCGGTTTTGATGGCGCCGGCGGCTTTTGTGCAAAAGCCTAGGCGCTGGCTTCAGGCGGTCAGCCGGTTTAGGGGGACGCATACTGCCGCTCCGAATTTCGCCTACGAGCTGTGCCTAAATAAAGTCACTGATGCGGAGCGCGATGCCCTAGATCTTCGCAGTTTAAAGATCATGATGAACGCCGCTGAGCCGATTCGTGTTGCTACCCTCAAGCGATTCAACGAACGCTTTGTCAGTTGTGGTCTTGGAGAGAATGTGCTGTCCCCCTCCTATGGCATGGCTGAGGCGAGCCTGAAAGCCTCGACTCCCCGTGCTGATGAGGCGATTACCCTGCTGTATGTGGCAGCCGGACCTTGGGGGGAAGGCAGGGTTGAGGAGGTCGACGAAAGTAATCCCCGTGCCAAGGCTATCGTGGGATGCGGGAGGTGTGCGCTGGGCATGGAGGCCAGGATTGTCGATCCTGATAGCTGTACTGAGTTGCCAGACGGTCGCGTCGGTGAGATCTGGTTGGCGGGTAAAAGTATTGCGGCAGGGTATTGGCAGAACGAAGAAAAAACCAAGGAAATATTTGGTGCCCATATCCACGGCACTGGAGAGGGACCTTATCTTAGAACTGGTGATCTGGGGTTTATAAAAGATAAACAGATCTTTTTCGCCACCCGTGAGAAGGATCTTATTATTGTTCGCGGGAGAAACCACTATCCACAAGATATCGAGCTGTGTGTCGAGCGAAGCAGTGAGCTGATAGTTTCCGGTGGTAGTGCTGCCTTTGAGCTTGATGCTGATTTGCAGACAGTATGTGTTGTCGCCGAAGTGAATGCCGTAAAAGATCCTGCCAATAGCGAATCGAAAGACGATGTTTATCGGCTCTTGTGTGAGAAAATTCGACGCGATGTGTTGAGTGAACACGGTATCGATCTCAGTAATATTGTACTGATCCGCTCCAAAACTATTGCGAAAACCTCCAGTGGAAAGATCCAGCGAAAGGCAGCCAAGGCGGAATACTTAGGTAACAGACTTAGAGTTTGCTATGAGTGGCAAAGCTGTGAGGGCATCGCTACGAAGAATTCGCTCCTAGGGCTATCTATCAAGGATCAGGGGGCTCGGAAGCCGTTTGCCCAGCAGTTGAGTGTCGCGACAAGCATCACTGCCGTCGAGATTCAGGCACTGATCAAGGCTGAAATCCAGGCCGTTCACCGCGACGGCGAGAAACTTTTCATTGATCCAGATTTGCCGTTTTCCGACTACGGACTCGATTCAAAATTATCGGTGGGAGTTAGTGGTGACCTCTCTGAGAAGCTTGGGATCGACCTTGCTCCCACAGTGCTGTATGACTATCCCTGTTTGAGTCAGCTTGCAGACTATTTGGTGGAGCGGCTAGATGGGCCAGCCGCTCCTAGAGATAGTGCAGTCAATATCGGTGAAGCCGGGAGCGATGTGGATCCTGTTGCCAATAGTCAGATGGGTGACAATGCTGAAGGGCGGGTCGCGATTATTGGTATTGGTTGCCGCTATCCGGGGGGGGTCTTAGGGCTTGATGATTTCTGGTCGCTATTAGAAGGTTGCGGCGATGGGGTCGGTGATATTCCGCTATCGCGTTGGGATAACCAAAAGTACTACGATCCAAAGCCCTCGACACCTGGCAAGACCTATGCGGGCTGCGGCGGCTTTATCGAGGATGTCGACCGTTTTGATGCAGCTTTTTTTGGTATTTCTCCTGTTGAGGCGGCCTCTATGGATCCCCAGCAAAGGCTTGTCATGGAAGTCGCATGGGAGGCGCTGGAAAATGCTGGTATTGATCCGGACACCTTGAAAAACACAGATACTGGTGTGTTTATCGGAGTTAGTCACAGTGATTACGAACACCGCACTCTGGCCAGCGGCGATAGCCGCCTTGTCGATGCCTACAGTGCCTCGGGTATTGCTCGCAGTGTCTTCGCTGGTCGCCTGTCGTATTTTATGGATCTGAAAGGGCCGTCGTTGACGATAGATACGGCCTGCTCCTCCTCCCTCGTTGCCATTATTACCGCAGCAGAAAACATTCGCGATGGGAAATGCAGTGTTGCGATTGCCGGTGGAGTCAATCTGATACTGTCGCCGAGTTTACAGATTTATTTCAGCCAGATTGGCGCGTTGGCCAGCGATGGGCGGTGTAAAACCTTTGCGGATAATGCCGATGGTTATGTTCGTAGTGAAGGCTGTGGTGTGCTGATTCTGAAAAAGCTTTCGGAGGCTGAGCGCGATGGTGATCGTGTTCTGGCTGTCATCGAAGGGGGAGCAGTTAACCAGGATGGCAAAACTCATGGCTTGACAGCGCCGAGCAGGGACTCCCAGGCTGAGCTTATCGGCACGGCGCTGGCCAATAGCGGTTTGAAGCCAGACGATATTCAATATGTCGAGGCGCACGGTACAGGAACACCCTTGGGGGATAGCGTGGAGCTGTCCGCCTTGGATGATGTATTCACCGGCGGCCGACCGGATAATTCGCCGTTGTATGTTGGTTCGGTGAAGACAAATATCGGCCACTGTGAAGCGGCTGCAGGTGTTGCTGGGGTAATCAAAACCGTGTTGATGCTGCGCAATAGGAAGATCGTCCAGAGCATTAACCGGCAGCGTGATACCAAAACCTTTGCGTGGGGTGACTCAAGTCTGGCTTTGAACCGCGAGCTGGTGGACTGGCCGCTCGTGGAAGATAGATCCTATGCTGGTGTCAGTGCATTTGGGTTTAGTGGTACGAATGCACATCTTATTCTCAGCGATTACCGGGAGGCTTTGCCAGCTGCAAGTGTTTGGTCTGGGCGCGGCGAGCTTTTATTGCCGCTGTCTGCGGCATCGAAGCAGGCGCTGGCTGGTCAAGTTGAGGCCTACATCGACTATCTGGACAACGCTCTGGAGGTCGAGGCTTCAATTGCAGATACCTGTGTTTCCGGGTTCTACAATCGCAAACAGCACAGGCACCGCCTAGCTGTGGTGGGAGAAAGTCAGGCCGATATTATGGCGGCGTTAGCCGATTTTAAAGAGGAAGGCGCTTCACCTAATGTGCTGTGTGGTGAAGCTCTTCAGGCTGACAACCCAGTTGTATTTGTGTTTCCGGGGCAGGGGCATCAGTGGATTGGAATGGCCCGGGATCTGATCAAACGTAACCAGGTGTTTCGCGAAACAATCAACCGGTGTCATGAGGCGCTGAAAGCGCATGTATCTTGGTCGCTGCTGGCTGAACTGGATGCAGGGCAAGAGCAAGCCCTTTTAAAGCGAGTCGATGTCGTCCAGCCTGTGATTTTTTCCGTACAGGTTGCTCTAGCCCGCGTCTGGGAGTCCTGGGGGATCAAGGCTGATGCAGTCGTGGGACACAGTCTGGGGGAGATTGCTGCAGCGCATATCGCGGGGGCGTTATCTCTGGAAGATGCGGTGAAAATTGTTTGCATCAGGAGTCGCCTGATCTCGACTCTCGACGGTGCTATGGCTTTGATTGGCCTGGATCAGGAGGGAGTCAAAGAAATATGTCGGGCGGGGAGTGGGTTGGAGATTTCTGCCTATAACGGAACGGAAGCCATCGTTGTCTCTGGTACCAATGACTCGATCAGCCGCTTAGTTGCGGAGTGCGAGCGGGAAGATATTTTCTGCAAACGGGTCGATGTTGATTTTGCGTCTCATTCTCGATATGTCGAGCCCGTAATTGCAGCGCTGGTTCAGGAATTGCACGATATTCGCCCGGGGCAGGCTGCTGTTCCTATTATTTCTTCTGTGTGCTCGGATATCGTCGACGGGCAGGAGATGGGGGCGCAATACTGGGGAGATAATCTTCGCCGTCCAGTGCGTTTTGCACAGAGCATCGACAAGGCCCTCGAAGCCGGTTACAGCGCATTTGTTGAAGTAAGCGGGCATCCGACGTTATTAGATGGTATTGACAGCGTCGCCGCTTCGCAGGGGAAATCGGTTAAGTTGTTTAACAGCCTTAAGCGTGACGAAGATGGCAATATCACTATGTTGCGTTCTCTTGCGAATCTGCATTGCTGCGGCTTTCAAGTTCGCCTAGATAAGCTGGTAGCGGGCAGCGCTATCGATTACAGGCTGCCTTTATATTGCTGGGACAGGAGCCACTTTTGGCTGGAAGCGGCTCCTGACAGCTCTAAGGCGATGGGCTCTGATTCGCGGGGTCATGGCGTGCTTGGTTGCTATACAGAGGTTCTGTCAAGCCATCCTTGTCACGCCTGGGCAATTGATGTGGAGTCGGGTCTGCTCGATATCTTCAACGATCATCAGGTGGGTTGCATGGCTTTGCTGCCCGCTACCGCTTATGTCGATACTGTACTGGCCGCGTTCCGAGATGCCGGATTGGGGAACTCCCCGTCACTGAGCTTGATCAACTTCTCGCAGCTGATAACCCTGAAAAATCTTCCGGTCACGCCGCTCCAGTTAGTGATTGAGAATGTGGGAGGGATGGAGTATCGCTTTGCGTTTAAAAGCAAATGTGCAGATTCCGGGGAAGTCACACTTTACTGTCACGGCCTTATTAATAATGAAGGCGGTGCGGCCGGCAAGCTCCCGAGTTTCCCTGAAAGCATGGTATTAACAGATTTTTGTAAAGAAGATATTTACGCCTATTTCGACCGAATGAATCTGAATTACGGTCGTCGCTTCCAGGGGCTGGAAAAAATTTCTTTCAGCGACAATGGCATACTTGGGGAAGTAGTCAATAGAGATCCCTCAGGCTTCAGGGGGCAGGGCTTTATTGTGAACCCCGTCGTATTCGATATGGCGCTGCACGCGATGGTCGCGGAGGACCTGGTTTCGGGAACCGACCCTGTATGCCGTATCCCAATCAGTTTTGATCGCGTCAATGTGTACGGGGCGCTGGGTGAACGCTGCTTCGTTCACGTGACCAAAGGGTGCAAGAAAACCGGGTCGGATGCCAGAGTAATGGTAAGGGATGTCGCCATTTATGACGAACAGCAGGAGTTGCTGGTTGAGGTCTCAGGGGTAAGCCTGTTGGAAACAGAGTTGGACCTGTTTGGCGCTCAGAATGGTGCCAGTCTGCTGGACATTAGTTGGGAGGATGCTGTTGCTGGTGATCAGCCGAAGCACGCTGCTGCGGCTGGGGATCTTCTGGTTGTTCATGATGCGGATGAAGAACACCCACTTGTCGGAGCAGTTTCTGCTTTTCGGACTGGTGCAAAGCAGGTTCGCATGAAAGCTATTATCGACGGCAGTGATGATGCCCTGACATCGTCAATCGAGCATATTGTGGTTGTTGTTGGCGATACCGAAGAGACTATAGCACCCGCTAATGTCGCTAGAGATAGTGTTGTAAAGTTGATGCGACTATTTCCGCTGCTCACTGGGCTCGCAAGCAATCGCAATCTTACGCTGAGCTTTGTCTTTAATGCTGCTTTTACCGAAACGGGAAGCGACGGTGGCTCGATTAACATGGCATCCCGCTCCACTTGGGGCTTTGTCGCTGCAGCGGCTTCTGAATACCCGCAGTTGAATATAAAACTGATCAACACCCACGGAGCTGAACGTCGAGACTGGGAGCTTGTATCAAAGAATATAGGGCAGTGTCACAGGGAGCAGTTTGTATGGATCGAGGCTGGGAAAAAACGTGTTGCTGCACTGTTGGCCCGCCCAGTACCTACCCGTATCAATGCCTTTGAGTGGCGAGAAGGGAAATCTCAGGCGTGGTTTGAGAATCACACCCACCTGATTTCGGGGGGCACCGGGGGGCTGGGTTTAAGTCTTGCTCGACACCTGCTACGCAGCGGCGCAAAAAATATCGCACTGCTGAGTCGCTCCTCTGAAGCGGGGAGTGCGCTCTCAGATTCTCTGCGAGAAATCCATGATCAGGCCAATATCAAAATTTATACCTGCGATGTTTCCGACGCCGAAGCTCTGGAACGTGTAGCCGTAGAGGTATCTAAGCAGTTGGCGCCGATAGGCGGTATCTACCATCTAGCGGGCGGGATTGTGGATTCGTCCGTTGAGACTATGAGTCAGGGTGATATCGAAGCAGTGTTTAATGGCAAGGTATTTGGCGCCTGGAATCTACATCGACTCGCCCTGAAGGTAAACCCGCAACGATTTGTGCTTTTTTCCTCGGCGGCGGTACTGATGAACTCCGGTAACCAGGCAAATTATGTCGCGGCGAACAGCTTTCTGGATGCGCTATCAGCGTATCGACAGGCTCATGGGCAACCTGCTACCTCAATCAACTTTGGTTTGTTTACTGAGGTTGGGATTTTGAGTAAGCAGGAGGGCTTAAAGTTTGTACTGGATCTACAGGGTATCAGAGGGCTGGTGGTCAACGATGCATTAAAAGTCATGGATTGCTTTATCGAGGACGGTGTTGTCAGTGGGGGGTATGTCAATATCGATTTTGACAAATACCTCGCTATGAATCAGGAAAAAACCGCCAGCCATTACTGGACGAGGTTGGGATCTTCCAAAGGTATGCAAGTAGCTTTCGAGTCTCGCTATAACGCTTCTCTGGCGCTGGAAAATATCTCTAAGTTAAAGCCCAGAAAGCGGGAAAAAATGCTGTCAGATTTCGTCAAAGCACAAGTGTCGAAGTTGACAGGAATGAAACCGTCAACCGTTGATAACAGCCAGCCCTTTAGTGATATGGGGATGGATTCTATAACCAGCTTGAAATTACAAAAATCCCTGGAAGAGGCTATTGGTATCAAGGTTTCTTCAACCTTGATCTGGAAGTACGCCTATCTCGATGAGCTGGTCAGGGCAATCAGTGATCAGTGTGCCAGCGACAGTAATGATCGCTCCGTTATGGTTGATTGTGACAATGTCGATGTGGCAAATCGCTATGGAGATCATAGCGAGTCAGATAAGGACGATGGCGGCGGTGTTGAAGATGACCTGGTCGGCCAGCTGCTCGCCGAAGTGCAAAAACACTAATCTGCCCATTATGAGCAGCTGCGCGAATTACCCAATAACCTATGAAAGCAACTTGGATTTTAGATGAGCGACTCGAAAAATAAAGAAGCTCTGGCAATGGCTTTAGAAACGTTACAGAAATCCCGTAAGAGGATTGCAACACTTGAAAGCCGAATACAAGAGCCTGTGGCCATTATTGGTATGGCCTGCAGGTTTCCTGGGGATGCTAACTCGCCGGATGAATATTGGCACAACCTATATCACGGTGTTAATTCGATCCAGGAAATTCCCGATCAGCGCTGGCAGGGGGACGCTTCTAAAGCGCATCCGGGATCGCGGTGGGCGGGATTGATCCGGCACCCGGATAAATTTGATGCGGAGTTTTTTAACATCTCTCCTCGAGAGGCGGAGTCTCTCGATCCTCAGCAGCGCCTGTTACTAGAGGTGGCCTGGGAATCATTGGAAAATGCCGGTATCGCTGCAGATAGTCTTGCGGGTTCCGACACTGGGGTCTATGTTGGCTCTTCCTATCTCGATTATCAAAATGCGGTATTGCAATCCGATAACCGGACGGAAGCCTACGCAGCTACTGGTAACTCCCTGTGTTTTAACGCCGGTCGAATCTCCTATTTTCTCGGTCTTCGTGGGCCGTCAATGACTCTGGATACAGCATGCTCCTCCGCGTTAGTGGCCCTTCATAATGCCTCCAACAGTTTGCGTCTGGGAGAGTCATCACTCGCGATAGCGGGTGGTGTCAATCTGATTTTGTCACCCAATACGATGCAGCTTATCTCGCAGACGGAAGCGCTCTCTGCCGATGGTACCTGCAGAACATTCGACGCTGACGCAAACGGTTTCGTGCGCGGAGAGGGTTGCGGGTTGTTCGTGCTTAAAAGGTTGTCGGATGCGGAGCGAGACAATGACAGGATACACGCCGTCATACGTGGCAGTGCTGTGAATCACGATGGCAAATCCAATGGCTTAACCGCTCCAAGTTCTGAGGCTCAGCAGGAGCTGATGCGCAAGGCCCTCACTCAGGCACAAGTGGACGCGCATCAGGTGACATTCATCGAGACTCATGGCACAGGTACCTCCTTAGGAGATCCGATTGAAGTTGAAGCCATTAGTGCTGTCTACGGCGAGAGGCGATCCACTGAGCGGCCCTGTTATCTCGGTGCACTTAAAACCAATTTGGGGCATCTGGAATCTGCTGCTGGAGCCGCCAGTGTGATGAAACTGGTTATGTCGATGAAGAACCGCCAGGTGCCTGGAAACCTGAATTTTAACCGACTCAATCCAAAAATTGACCTCGATCCGTCGCTTTTTATTATCCCGCAGTCCTGCAGAGAATGGCCAGAGGAAAATAACAGCCGGTTTGGCGCGACCAGTGGCTTTAGTATGAGTGGTACCAACTGCCACCTGATCCTTGAAGCCTATGAAGGCAGAGATCGTAGTACTGAAAACGCCCGCCAGGAGATGTTTCAACACCCGCTCGTTTTTCCTGTATCGTCCAACAGCCGTCAGGGCTTAAAACGCCAGGCAGAATCTCTGTTGGCTCACCTGCGAGATAATCATTACGATAAAGCGGCACTGAAAAGTGCGGCGTACGCGGCGAGTGTAGGGCGTGCCAAACTGGCGTACGCTGTGAGTTTTATTGAGGATTCCGTTGCTAGTATTGAAGACGTGCTGGAGGATTATATTCGCCGTACCGAGCGCTTTAAGGACAATATCAGCACCCGACCGATCCACAATATTGTTGATGATGGTCTAGTGTTTGTTTTCTCCGGTCACGGATCGCACTGGATTGATATGGCCGGAGATCTACTCGAAGACTTTCCAGTATTTAACGCCGCCTTTGAACGTTGCGATAAGGAAATTGCCAGGGTTGCCGGTTGGTCGGTTAAGGAAAAAATCACCTCTGGCGATGAAGGGGTCTTCAATTCAGTGGAATTTGTGCAGCCGATGATCTTTGCGGTGCAGGTTTCACTGTTTGAAGCACTGGCTGCTCATGGAGTGAATCCCGCCGCGGTTGTTGGTCACAGTATGGGGGAGGTGGCCGCGGCCTATGCTGCTGGCAGTTTGAGTCTGTCTGATGCGGCCCTAGTCATTGTATCAAGAAGCCGGCTGATGGCTAGGGTTGATGGCGAAGGTGCGATGTTAGTCGCTGCGCTGGCCGTGGAGGATGCTCTCCCCTATCTGGAACAATCCGCCGGTGATATCGGCATAGCTGTCGTCAATGCCGATCGCTCCCTAGTGTTTTCGGGAAGCCCCAAGAGTATTGCAGCACTCTCCGGGTTGTTAACGGCATCGGGTGTCTACAATCAAGCAGTTAAGAGCGGTGTTGCCTTTCACAGCTCACAGATGGACCCACTGCTGGATGATCTAGGTAGGGAAACCCTGGAAGTTGTCGCAAGAGAGGCGCAGATACCCATTTATTCCACAGTTACCTCCGGTCTCGTCGAAGGCTGTCAGCTTAATAGCGCCTATTGGGTGAGGAATTTGCGCGAGCGGGTGCGGCTCAACGAAGCGATCGCATGTTGTATTGAGGATGGCTACTCAAACTTTTTGGAGTTGAGTCCTCACGGTGTTTTACAAGCCAGTATTGCAGAGCTGCTTTCTGGAAGTGGGTTAGAGGGTAATTGTGAGTTTTCCTTGCGCCGAGGAAAGCGTGGTCTTACAGAATTTTCGGCCTTGCTCGCGCGCCTCAGCATGGCAGGTTACCCGGTCGACTGGCACCATTATTACGCCGGGGGGGATCGGGATTTTTCCCTGCCAGTTTACAGCTGGGATCATAAATCTTTCTGGCTGAGGCCGCAGCGGGACAATCTTCGTTTGGATGAGTCGGTCAACATCCTGGATGGTAATGCTGATGATTTTCCCGGTCTCTTTAGTAATCGCTGGGAATGTGTCGGCGATACAGTCGATTGCTTTTCAGACCGGGTGCCTGGCGAGGGTGAACGGCTTCTTGTTATTGCTGAGAGCGAAGCGCTGCGTAGTTCCCTCGAAGATTGGCTGGGTGACACTGAAACAGTGATTGCAGTTGTGGCCGCCACTTCGCTTGTTTCTGAAAAGGCTGTTGTTCAGTGCTTGGATGGCTCTTTTGATCAGGGAGCGATTTTAGGTCGGATCGTTATGGTAACGGAAGAGAGCAATCGGGTGTTGGCACCTTTGGATTCAGTGCCTGAAAAAACCGCGTTGCCTGAATTTTATAAGTTGATTTTCGCCGCTATTCAGTCGCTGGTTTGGCGAAATGTTCCTGCGCTGCAGTGGGTGAATGTCGCAACTGTAACGGGGAAAGAATCTGGACAAAGTTTTGAGAGTGAGGCGTTTGCTGCTGTCGCTTCGCAGGCATGGGCACAATTCGGCTTGCAGGGCAGATTAAACAGTGATGTCAAAAGTGGCAGGTTTCTTTTGCAGTCTCCATCTTTGGAGGAAGCTAGACCTCAACTCATCGACGCTATTTGCAAGTCCCCTGTCGATAGTGACGTGCTTGTGAAAGATGGCAGGGTCTACCGAGAGGTGCTGGTGGGCCAGGTGTCGGACGGCGGCAGTGTTGCGAAGCGTTTTAAACACTGTGTGATCGTCAATGCAGACAGCCGCAGGGGGATAAGCTGTTTGAATTATCTGCTTGAGGCGGGGGTGGAGAAAATTACGCTAGTCAATGCTGCGTCAGAACCCTCTGCGGAGCTTGCCCGTTTCATCGATGGAAAAACTGTAGAACTATCCCATTTCGTATTGAATAGCGAAGTTCACAGAGATGTTGATTTGCTGCAAGCCTCGGGTCTAGAGGGCATTGACCTCCTTATCGTTGCAGACGATATCCGCGGGGAAACGGGGGGGGGAGTCAGCTCGGTCGATAGTGTGTCAGAGTCCAGGATATGCCTGGAGCAGTTAGCAGTCTTTGCCTGGAAACGGGCTGTGAATCGCTTTGTCATTACTGGCGCCGCAACGACCTCAATGCGTGGTAGAAACTGCGAAGCCAATATGATTAGAGACGTTGCTGGACAAGCTGTTATCGAAAGACTGCGCGGGGCTGGAGTCACGGCCAGCCAGATATATTTTGGGCCAGTGGGAGCAGAAGACGAATTGCCCGACGCTGACAAAGAACTGTTTCGGGGATACGGCATACTGTCTGATCAACAGGCGAAGGCGGCATTTTATGCAGCCCTTTTGTCCAATGAATCGCAGTTGTCTATCGCTGATTTCGATGCCCGGCGTTGGATGGATATCTATCCTAGTGACCGATCGTCGCCATTTTTTGCTCCGCTGCTCCAGTCTCAGGCAAATCGTCAGAGTGAGGACCCGGACGAACACAGCTTCGTTATTGCATTGCGCAATACCGCAGAGGATAAACGCCTTGAAAAACTGCAGAGCTTGATCCGCAAAGAAGCTGCAAAAGTTTTCAAGATTGAAGAATCCAAAATTGGCAAGTTTACACCGTTGCTGAACTTGGGGCTTGACTCTCTGATGGGAGTTGAAATCAAAAATAATCTTGAGCAAAAGCTCGGTCTGATTCTGTCCCCTTCACTGGTTTTTAGCTATCCGCACCTTGTTGGTTTGTCAAAGTTCTTACTAGAAGAGCTGGGAGACAAGATCAACGAACAGTCTTTTGATCCAAAATACAACGCCACTGCAGATATTTCGCAAAACCGGGCTAATGACAAGTCTGAAAGTGAAGAGAATGCTTCACCGCTGGCACGAGTACAGCATTCGGAGCTCAGTGCGGAGCAGCGGCTTAAATCGAAACTGGAGTCGCTTAATCGCAGACTCGCCTAGTTATTTGAAAATTATTACAGTATTTCAAGGATTACGCTAAATGGCTGACAATTCGGGTAAAGCCGGCATCGATTTAAATGAAAACGCTTCGACGGTAGAAGTTGCTTCGGAAAATGCCACGGTTGAATTAATGGCACTCGCAGAAAATCTGGAGCGAAGGCTGGATCAAGAGGAGCAAAAAAAGAGCGAAGCTATTGCGATAGTAGGTTTTGATTGCCGTTTCCCAGGCGGGGCGAATGATCCAGATAAATACTGGCAATTGCTGCTGGATGGACGCGATGCGGTAGCCGATTTGTCAGACTCACGGTGGAAGGTCGGCGATGCGGAGTCGGTGGAAGAATTTTTGGGGAGTCATCCCGGTACCCGTTGGGCGGGGCTGATCGATGGTATAGAAGACTTCGATCCTGCATTTTTTGATATCACACCCAGAGAAGCAGTTAGCCTAGATCCCCAGCAGCGCTTGGTACTTGCTGTGGCCTGGCATGCTCTCGAGCACGCCGGCATTATTCCTGGCTCGCTGGTGGATTCCAATACTGGTGTCTTCATGGGGATTACCTCCATGGACCATCAGCAACGCATCACCTCGGGTGACTTGCGCTATACCGACGCTTATACCGTTAGTGGCAACACTCATTGCTTTGCTGCCGGCAGATTGTCCTACATGCTGGGCTTGCAAGGCCCTTCTATGGCTGTGGATACCGCTTGCTCAGCATCCCTGGTCACCGTTGACCTAGCGTGCAAGAGCTTGCGTTCTGGTGAGACTGACCTGGCGCTCGCGGGGGGCGTCAACGCCATCTTGTCACCGTTGAGTATGTCGCTTATGGCGAAAACCCAGGCGCTTTCCCCCGACGGTCGCTGCAAGACTTTCGATGCAAAAGCCAATGGTTATGTGCGTGGCGAAGGCTGTGGCGTCGTAGTGCTTAAGCGTCTTTCAGATGCCGTGAAAGATGGGGATAAAATCTGGGGGCTGGTTAGAGGGAGTGATGTCAATCAGGATGGTCGTTCAGCCGCGTTAACTGCCCCGAATACTGCGGCACAGATTAAAGTTATCAGAAACTCTTTGAAAAAAGCCAATATTAAGGCCGAGCAGGTGAGCTATGTCGAGGCTCACGGCACAGGAACCCCGCTGGGGGACCCGATAGAGATTGAGGCGATAAAACAGGTATATGGACGGGGGGGGCAAGATAACCCGTGTTATGTCGGCTCTGTTAAAACTAATATCGGTCATCTTGAAGCGGCAGCCGGTGTTGCGGGGCTGATTAAAATCCTGCTGTCTTTAAACAGCAACACCCTGCCAAAGAGCCTGCATTTAGATACGGTGAATCCTCGTATTTCTATCGACGACTCCCGCCTGCGGTTTGTTAGGTCTCAGATCCCCTGGGATGGTGATGGGGAAAAATATGCCGCTATCAGCTCGTTTGGAATCAGTGGCACGAATAGCCACGTTATTTTGTCCTCTTATAATGGCGATTTCGACCAGCTTTCTCAGTACCAGAGTGCCAGTGAACATCGAGATGCCGCGCTGGGATTGATTGTGTCTGCAAAAAGCCAGACTTCTCTGCAGCAGTACGCGGCTACTATACGAGATTCGCTGGAGCAGCTTCCGGATAGTGATGTGGGTGAATTTTGCGCCGCTTTCAATATGTACCGGACAAAGTTCGCGTTATCGAAAGTTTTTGTTGCAGATTCCAGAGCTGAATTGATAACGCGGTTGTCGCACTTTGTCGATAGCGATGAGAACAATGCTTCGCAACTGATCGAGCGAGATGAAGGGGCGGGAGAGCTAGCGTTTTTGTTCACCGGCCAGGGATCACAATATGTGGGTATGGCGAAGGGTATCTATCACCGCTACCCTGTTTTTCGCGATGCGATCGCTGAATGCCAGGCAGCCTTGTCTGGGGCCTTTGAGATCGATTTGCTCGACTTGATTTATAACGACGCGAATATCGATCGCATCAATGAAACCGGCAATACTCAGCCAGTGTTGTTTGCGGTGGAATATGCCTTGGCAAAGTTGTGGATGGACCTGGGACTACGGCCCTCCTATTTGATGGGACACAGTGTAGGCGAATACGTAGCCGCCTGTCTCTCCGGTGTTTTTTCAGTGGCGGATGCTATTTGTCTTATAGCAAAGCGGGCAGAGCTTATGCAGAGCCTGCCACTGAATGGGGCTATGGCGACGGTTTGGACCGACAGCGATCTGCTTGACCGGGTCAAAGTCTATCCCGATTTGAATGTGGCGGCCTATAACTCTGCCGAGACCCAGGTTGTCTCGGGGTTACAATCCAGTGTCGACCGTTTTTGTCGGGACCTAGAGGCGCAGGGTTACCGGACAAAGCCTTTGCAGGTGTCTCACGCATTCCACTCTTCTCTCATGGAGCCTATTCTGGATGAATTCCGTCAATATCTTGAGAAGGTCTCATTTGGCAAGCCCTCGATACCTGTCGTGTCAAACCTTACCGGTGAGCTAATTGAAGACGAGCTGATTTGCACTGCAGAATATTGGGTTCAGCATTTGATAAATCCAGTTCGTTTTGCTGATGGTATTGAGGTCCTCAGGCAAATCGGTGATGTGGACTGCATCGAGATTGGACCGCGTTCTGTATTGACCAGCCTGGCAATGGCGCCGCTAGGTGTTAACCGTTGTGTGGCAACAATCGACAGCAAATTTGATAGCGATCTGCAGAGCCTGGTCAATGCGGCGGCGATATTGTCACTGAGAGGATACGAGATTGACTGGTCGCGGCTTTCTAGGGTCTCAGTAGATCGACGCAGGGTGGACCTACCCAATTACCCCTTTGACAATAAAAAATTCTTGGTCGATATACTCAAGCCGGTAGCCGAGGAGAGATCAGCGCATAAGCTGCTTGGCATACACCGCCCGGTGGTGGGGAATGAAGGTATTCATACTTGGCGTGGCCTCTTACCGAAAAGTGAAATGCGTTATCTCGCTGATCATAAAATTGAAAACACGGTGGTTTATCCCGGGCCCGCCTATACCGAAATGGCTGTGGAAGCAGCCAGTCAGTTATTTGGCAGCAAGTGCCTGGCGTTTAAACAGGTTGTTTTTCAACAGGCGCTGATAATCCCGGAGGGAAGTACTGTCGAACTGCAGGCGAAAGTTGTCACGAGCGCGACCGGTGATCATTATTTTGATGTACACAGTCGGACGAGTGCTGCGGCTGATTTTACCGACAGCGACGCGTGGAGTCAGAATGTTACTGGGATCGTGAATCCAATAGCAGATGTCGATATATCCAGTGCCAGTATTGACATCGAGCGGGAAAAGGCCTCTTTCGAGAGACTTATGTCGGGGGATCAGTTTTATGAAATATGGTCTGAGCGCGGCAATCAATGGGGGCCAAACCATCAGGGGATAGAGTGTATCTGGCACTCTGATAGGGAAGCGCTGGCGGAAGTACTGGTGCCTAATAGCTTGCTCAATAGTGTGGATGACTTCTTTGTCCATCCTTCGGTGTTGGATGCCTGCGTCCAGGTGTTGGCCGTGATGGTTCCGGAGGAGTGCGGTGGTGCCTTTGTCGGACGGTCTGCGGATGTGTTTAAAACTTATCGGCCGATGAATAGCCCCCGCTATTGGACCAAAGTTTATCTGCGAGAGGCTAATATCGAGAATCGTCTGATCAAGGGGGATGTATTTATCTATGACGAAAATGGCCTCGTGATTGGCGAGATGCTCGGTTTATCCTTCGAGTTTATCGACCAAACGGCGGTGTCAGAAAAAGCACCGGTTGTTTCTCATTATGTTGTTAACTGGCTGCCTGTAGACAATTCACCTGTAGAGGAGCTGTCTTCGGGTAATCGTGTCTCGTCCGCCAATATGTTGCTGGTCGCTGATCATCAAAACTCCCTGGCTTGCGCAGAGGCATCGATCGGGGAAAGCGCTGCTTCCTATCAGGCACTAACACTGGAGCAGTTGCAGTCCCAGGCTGACACCTTGTCGGGGGAGTATTTTGATCAAATACTTTATGTACTGCCCCCCCGGGTAGAAGCTGAAGTGTCAACAAATCCCCTGGAGCTGCCAGACCTGAACGCCAGTGTTCTCGCTGTCCAGTCTTTGAGCGATTTGGCTGTTTCCCTTGAGTGGTCTGATCGGGGAACCAAGCTCTGGCTGGTTATTCCAGAGGACTTTTCCGTTGTTGATAAACGTGATTCTGTGTCGGGTATCGCACCACTTTTATCTTGCCAGTCACACACTTTCCTCGGCCTGGTGAGAACATTGTCTGCTGAGTGTCCCGAATTGTGGGGAGGCGCAGGCTGGATAAGAAACTCAGTGAAAGCCTGGCGTCAATTTTACCGAGAGTTGGAAAATAGGAGCGCTGAGACGCAGTTACTCATTGATGACGAGCAGGTTTTTGTACCGCGTTTAAGTCCGCTGCGAGTAAAGGATCACCCGGCCGCACCTGGCTTTTCGGTTGACCGCAGTTATCTGGTTACCGGTGGTATGGGCGGGCTGGGACTCGAGGTCGCAAAGTCTCTTGCCGCTGCCGGAGCGCGCAGAATTATCCTTATGGGGCGCAGCCCGTTACCCGAGCGGAGCGAGTGGCGGGAATTTAGCGGCGACAAGGTTGTCGCTGACAAAATCGCCGGGATTATGGCCATAGAATCCCTTGGTGCCCAAGTGTTTACTGCCAATGTTGATGTTTGTGACAGCGAAGCGTTGGAGCGCTGGTTGGAGCGCTATCGTAGAGAGGGTTGGCCGGATATATCCGGTGTTATCCATGCTGCTGGCAATGCGGATACGCAGGCTTTTTCTGAATTGTCGGAGGAACGTTTCAAACAGGTTTTTGGTGCCAAAGCTTTGGGTGCTGTGAATCTGCATAACGCTTTTCTTGAAAAGAAGCTGGATTTCTTTGTGATGTTTTCATCGGTTTCTTCTGTGCTGAGTTCTCCCGGGTTAGCCAGCTATGCCACTGCCAATGCTCTGCTGGATGGCCTGGCGCATTACCGGCGTTCGCAGGGCTTAACTGCGACCAGTATCGGTTGGGGTCCTTGGAGTGAAATCGGAATGATGAAAGATGCAGATTCCGATGCGGCGAGAAACTCTGTCAAGCTGATGGGGGGTATAGAGACCGAGGCTGGAGTCGGTGCATTTATGCAGTTGCTGACAAGTCCTGAAGCGCATGTCCTTGCCTTGGCGACGGATTGGGGCTTATGGGCAAAACAGTACCCCCAAGGATTGGCGCAGCCGCTGCTGAGTGCTATTGCTGAAAAACAGAAGGCCAGAAGTCAATCGGTTGCTTTCGACTGGAGAGCCTATGGCGAGCTGAGCAATGCCGAGCAAACTACTTATCTGCAGGACTGGTTGGTCGAGGTGATCAAATCGGTATTAATGATAAGCGATGAAAGTTTTGATACTGGCATTGCTATTACCTCAATGGGGGTGGACTCGCTGATTGCGTTGGAATTGAAGACTAATCTAGAACAGGATCTATCGCTCTCCATTCCTATGGTGGAGCTGGTTAAAGGCCCTAGTGTTGCCGAACTCGCCCGAGTATTAGTGAAACTTGTCGATGACCGCGACGGTGGAGCTGCCCATGTTTCGCCTGTTGCTGAAGAGGATGACAGAACTGCATTTCCACTATCTTATGGTCAGCGGTCGCTTTGGTTCCTGCAGCAGTTTAACCCTGAAAGTTATGCTTACAATGTGGGTTACGGCGTCCGAGTTATCAGTGATATTGACAAGGATATACTTTCTGAGGCTTTCCGTGAGTTAGTTAGCAGGCATACATCGCTGGCGATTGCTATTCCCAGATTAGGTGAAGATGTCGATGCCTCGGATGAGCTATTGCAATTGCGCCGGACTGACAGTTTTGAGGTGCTGAGTTTCGTTGACGCAGAGGGTGTCGGCGCTGCCCAGTTGGAAAAAATGGTGGAAGATCAGTACCAAAAAACCTTTGACCTCTCTACCGATCCTCTCATTAGGTCACATTTATATCATTGCGGGCCCGCGGACTATGTGCTTGTGATAACAGTTCACCACATTGTTTGTGATGGCTTCTCTCTCTGGATTTTACTGGATGAGCTGTGGGCTATCTACGAATCTTTGTTGAGAGGAGAAAGACCAGCGTTATCTGAGTTGGTCTTTTCCTATCGCGATTTCTCCCGCTGGCAGAGCCGCTACTTGGAGTCAGCCAGAGGAGGGAGCAGCAGGGAATATTGGCGGGATGTTATTGCCAGTGCCGATAATTACCTGAATTTACCGACCGATTTTCCCCGGCCGGCCAAGCAGACTGCAAATGGTTCCTCTGTTGAGTTGGAGTTGAATGAGAAATTGACTGGGCAGCTTCGAGCCTATTGTCGAGCGCAGAATGTGACATTATTTCACGCCCTGTTGGCTGGCTTTGCTGCGATGATGAATCGCTATTCCGGCCAATCTGAGTTCTTTGTCGGTGTTCCTTCTGCTGGGCGTTCTGAGCAGGAGTTTATGGATATTATTGGCCATTTTATGAATACACTGCCAATAGACTTTCACTTTTCCGATGAGTTGTCTTATTCGGACTTAGTTGCCCACACTAAATCGCGGATGTTGGGAGCTATGGAACACGAAAACTATCCATTTTCATTGATGGTTGAAGAGACGAATAGCCAGCGCGATGCTTCTTACTCTCCGGTATATCAGGTCATGTTTTCCCTGCAGAAGGCTCACCGAGATGGTGGCGTTATGGAGTTGTTAACCGATCTGGAAGGGAACCGAAGTATTGTAAAAAACGGCCTCACCATGAAAGCCTTTAATGTAACGCAGCAAGAAGGCCAGTTTGATCTGACGCTTGAGATGGCAGAAACCGAGGAAAGTGTCAGAGGAGTTTTCAAATATAATACGGACCTGTTTTCCAGGCAGACTATTGAGGTAATGGTTGGGGTCTTTACCAAATTGCTCAATCAGATGCTTGAGTCAGCACACCTGAGTATCTCTTCGTTGCCTTTGGCCGAGGGAGAGGATCAACAGGATGTGGTATCCGTTATTTCCGGCAGGGAAGTCCCCTTCGCTGTTGAAAACACCTTTTTGACAGCCCTAGAACGTTGGGTTTCAGAATGTCCGAATCGGCAGGCCGTGTCGGACATCAATGGGCACTTGTCATTTGCCGAGCTTGACCGGGCTTCCTCTAATCTAGCAGCTGCCATGCATTCAAACGGCGTTGAGTCCGGTGCTAGAGTAGCCATTTGCCTGAACCGTTCAAATACCTTTGTTATATCGATTATCGCCTGTTGGAAACTGGGTTGTGCCTATGTGCCTATAGACCCCACTTATCCCCATGAGCGCATTCAGTATATTACGGACGACTCGGGCGCTGGAGCTATGATTTTTGATGATTCGACAGCAGCGGTCTCCGATTACTGCTCTGTGAATATCAGTGTAAATGTCGACAAGGTTCCATTAGATGAGGATGTCACGATTGGCTTTGAGTATAAGATCAGTGGTGATGATCTTGCTTATCTGATCTATACCTCAGGCTCGACGGGGTTGCCAAAAGGCGTG
Organism: Bacterioplanoides sp.; assembly: GCF_965219715.1. Taxonomy (GTDB): domain Bacteria; phylum Pseudomonadota; class Gammaproteobacteria; order Pseudomonadales; family Oceanobacteraceae; genus Bacterioplanoides. The sequence continues at coordinate 2,055,077 of NZ_OZ244785.1, read as the reverse complement.
ATGGTAGAGCATTCGTCGCTAATGAATCTATATCTCGGTCTAACCACCGATATTTATCAAGAGCTAGCGGATGAATTTCTGACTGTGGCTTTGAACGCGTCTTTCTCGTTTGACGCATCAGTTAAACAACTGGTGATGTTGGCCGGGGGGCACAGTGTTGCCATTCTTCCTGACGATGTGAAAACAAGCCCCCGGAAAACCTGTCGCTGGATCCAACAGAACGACATCGATGTATTTGACTGCACACCGAGTCAGTTGCTACTGATGGATGAAAATGGTTTTTTTGCGGACCTCGAAGGCACGCCTCTACTGCTGATCGGTGGCGAACAGATGCCCGAAAGTTTATGGCACAGAATTAATTCGCTTGGTGTCCATGCGGTTAATGTTTATGGCCCCACTGAATGTACGGTCGATGCTGTGGTTTGTAAGGTTGATGCAATGGGTTCTCGACGCAGTATTGGTCGTCCACTTCCTAATACGGTGGCGCTAATCGTGGGGAGTGATGGCAAGCCGGTACCTAGGGGGATGGTCGGTGAGCTTTGTATTGCTGGAGCTGGGGTTGCAAAGGGCTACTTTGAAAAAAGGGAGCTGACTCAGCAAAAGTTTGTTGCTGCTGAACCGGAGTATCAACTCGCGTTTAAACGCATGTATAAAACCGGCGACTACTGTCGCGTAGGGCACGGTGGTCAAATTGAATTTTTCGGAAGGCGTGATGAGCAAGTAAAATTGCGGGGTTATCGAATTGAACTGGGTGAAATATCCAGTGCGATATCCAGGCACTGTGCGGTCTCAAAATCCGTCGTGACTGTTGCGGATAATGGTTTTGATGACCATTCGCTGGTTGCATATTTCGTCCCTGATGAAGGAGCATCTATTGTTGGTAGCGAACTAGCTGATTGGCTGAAGTCCTCCCTTCCCTCCTTCATGGTTCCAAGCCACTTTGTGGAACTCACTGCAATACCTTTAACTCCTAATGGGAAAGTGGACAAAAAGAATCTACCAGCTGTTGACTTCGCCGCAAAGAAATACGGGTGCATAGCACCGGAAACTGATACTGAGGTTCGTTTACACAATCTCTGGTCCGACCTGTTGGGTAATGATGAATTCGGGGTAACGGACAGTTTCTTTGAGATTGGTGGCCACTCCCTGAAAGCAATTCGTTTATTAACCCGTATCACGGATGTGATGAAGGTTGAGGTCAGCCTAGCGCAGTTTTTCAATTTCGATACCGTAAGAGGCCTGGCCTCCGTAATTGATGGCAGTGCTGGTGAAAATTCTGTGTTAGTACCCCTAAATGATTGCGATAAGCAGAAAATACTTTACTGCATTCATCCTATCGGTGGGGGCGTTCACTGTTATAAAGAGCTGGCCAGCAGTCTTAACGAAGAGTTTTCAGTCTACGGAATTCAGTCCGCCAACTTCATTGAAGAGCGTTGCACGAACACAATTGATGAACTGGCCGATTATTACGTTCAGGAGATTATACGCCACCAAACCGATTCCCTGAATATGGATAAATATACTGAAATAAATCTGATGGGCTGGTCTATGGGAGGGGTTGTTGCGCTGGAAATTTCCCGCAAGCTGGAAGAATGCGGCCAGAACATCGGTGGCCTTTACATCATCGACAGCAGGGCTCCTATCCGTTTGACTCGCGGAGATGGAAGCAGTTACAGGCAGCGGGTCGGCCAGTTTATGGATGATATTTATAGGATGCTTGACCTGCCTGTTTTGCCCCTTGGCAATATTTCAGCGCAGGATGAATCCCTTCTTGAGGCCGTGGTGCAGCGGGCGATCGATGACAAGGTTTTCCCGAGTGATATCAATGTTAATTTGGTCTCGGGTCAGTTCGATGCTTTTAATGCACATATGGATGCTGTCGAAAGTCATGTTGCTGATAAAGCGATTGAAACCTCAATTTCATTTGTCTGTCCAGACAGAGAAGGTATTTGTAGCAGTATAGGGTGGAGAGACCTGACAAATGGTAACTTCAAAAAATCAACTATTGGTGAACATCACTACGATATTCTGACGGAAGCGCATGTTTCGAAACTGAAAGACGTTGTACTTTCATAAGGTTGTCGTCGGATGTTTGTCTGAGACTGGGGGTTGAACGATAGGATAGCAATAAAATACTTGTGCACATGAGAATATTTGTACATAAAAAATATTCGTGCATAAAAAATATTCGTACATAAAAAATATTCGTATATTGAAAAATATTAGTGTCTTAGGAGTTTCTATTTCCTAGGGTTATTAGTGTCTTGAACTTTATTTTAATTTTGGATGGAATGGATTAATTATGTCTGACAATAAATTTTTAGAAGAGCTGAATCAGGTTGTTGCTGAAGGCTGGGCTGGAATTAAAGAAGGTATCTTTTGGAAGACTGTGACTGAAGAAGGTTGGACCAAGGAGCTATGGAGGACGGTAATGGTAGAGGTCTATCACTACGTGAAGCACAATTCAAAGCACCAGGCGATGGCTGTTCAAAGTATTGATCACACCGATACAAAATTTGTCGGTTGGGCCATTCGTCACGCCGGCGAAGAGTTGGGTCATGAGAATATGATTGTTCGTGACCTGGCCAGTATTGGTCTGGATGACTTTTCTCAGTTTGAGAAGCCGCCTCTCGGTGGAGCTGCGGCTTTAAATGGTTACCTTTATAACGTTGCGAAAACTTATGGAGCTGTTGCTCGTCTCGGTTATAGCTATTGGGCTGAGAATTCCTACGAGCATCTTTGGGGTCTTATCGAGCAAGCACAGGAACAGTTAAATTTTGAAGAAAAGAACCTGACCTTCTATATCGAACACGCAAAAATCGATGAAAAACATGCGGCGGAAGTTAAACGCGTAGTGCTGGAAAAGGCTGTCACTGATGAGGATCGACGCCAGATTCTCGAAGTTGCCCGTGTAACCTTGTTGCTCTCTGGAGAGGTTGTCAACGATGCTATGCGTGACTATCTAGCGCGCACAAAGGTAGCGGCATAAATTTTCTTAAAATTGGCTTAAGTGCTCTTTTGGTAACGAAAGAGCACTTATTGAAGTAGGTTTAAAGCATGAAGTTCTCTCTTTTTTTTGAAATGCAAATGTCTCGTCCTAATAAAGCAAAGGAGATCGAGATATTTCGTTCAAGTGTAGATCAGGCCGTTTTAGCAGATAAGCTGGGATATAGTACCGTTTGGGCTGTGGAGCATCACGGTTTATACGAATACTCTCACTGCTCAGCTCCGGAAGTGTTTTTGTCATATGTAGCTGCTTTGACGAAGAATATCCGTTTAGGGCATGGCATTACTCTAACACCCTACCGATACAATCATCCCATCCGTATTGCTGAGCGTATCGCTACCCTTGATATTCTTTCCGGAGGCCGTGTGAACTGGGGCTCTGGCAAAGGTGCGACATTAGTTGAGAAGGGGGCTTTTGGTTGTGATATCGAATCGCTGCACAGTCAGTGGTTGGAGTCCCTGCACATGATTCCAAAAATGTGGCGAGACGATATCTTTGAGTGGGAGGGAGAGCACGTGACAGTACCGCCAACGCAAGTTATCCCTAAGCCTGTTCAGACACCTAATCCTCCTATCTTTGGGGCTTGTTCCAGAAAAGAGGCTGTTATGGAAATGGCCGAGCTGGGAATTGGTGCACTGGATTTTGCCAGCGGCACTTTTGATACACTCTCTGAAAAAATTGCTGCTTATAAAGAAACTTTTAAAAATAGCAATAATACTCGTTGGAAGACTAATAATCACTATGCCTGTGTGCCTACGTCGCTTGTTTTAAAGGACGATAAAAAAGCCTGTGAACTTGGCTTTCAGGCAGCTCGCTACTTTGCAGGTAGTCTTAGTTATTATACTTTGGCTAAAGATCGCCCTGTAGGGGAGATGGTCGGTGTGAATAGAGACGCAATGGAAGCTGAAGAGCTTGAATGGATGATGAGCCAGCGAAATCAACCTGATACACCTATGATTCATGTGATTGGTGACCCTGTGGCAGCAAGAGAATCAGTTAGCCGCTTTGTCGATGCAGGTGTTGACGAATTGATATTGCTTATGCAAATAGGAACCACCCCTAATGATCTGGTATACGAGTCGATTAAAACGTTCGGCGAGGAAGTGATACCGTACTTTTCGTGACTTTGGTAGTGCTGGATAAATAATATGATTAATTTGTTTTGCTTTCCATTTGCCGGGGGCGCTAGCAACATCTATCGGACTTGGGAGGGGAACCTCCCCAAGGACGTCCGGGTTGTTGCTTTGGATCTGCCGGGGCGCGGGAGGTATTTCGGAAAACCGCTATTGTCGACGATGGACGAGGTAGTGAACCATTTTATCTGTGAGGTAAAAAGTCAATCAGGTGATGGAATTAATGTATTTTTTGGACACAGTATGGGGGCTATAGTCGCTTACGAAGTGGCCAAAAAACTGCAGTCAACCGATGACTTTTATATAGATTCGATGATTGTTTCTGGTCACCACTCTCCTTTTGTTGTTAGGAATAATAAGGGGTTTCATAAAATGACGGATAAAGCTTTGATTGCTGAACTTCGCCGTTTGGGTGGGACCCCGGAGGCGGTATTGAAGGATAGAGATTTGTTAGAACTTTTTCTACCCAATATCCGGGCGGATTTCAAAGTTCTGGAAAACTATCTATGTGATGAAAAAGTTACGTTGGATATTCCTTTGTTTGTCTGCAGGGGAGAGCAGGATCCAGAGATGTCGAAAGATCAAATGAAAGGCTGGGAAGATGTGACCAGCGCGAATGTCAGTTACCGGGAGTTCTCTGGTGATCATTTTTATCTAACAAAACAAGATGAACAGCTGTTTGATTGGATTTATAAATGTCTGAGTTTGGGTAGGCAGCCTGATGTAGAACTTAGTATAGAAAGTACTGTAGCTTAATGAAAATAGGGTCGTGATGGATATAGATTTTAATATTAGTGAGAAAGACGTTGTCAACTCAGTCGAGAAACTTAGGGAAATTATTGACTTCCCAAAACCTGTATTTGTAGATAAAGAAAAGGAAAAACTTGATCTTTATACTAGGCAATATATTCAGTTGTCGCCTTATATGGTCATGTCGTCTTCTGATGGCAAAGGAATGTCAGATAGTTCTCCAAGGGGAGGAGAGCCTGGTTTTGTCTCGGTCGTTAATGACCATACCTTGGCCATTCCCGATCGGCCGGGGAATAATCGGGTTGATACTTTAGAAAATATCATTCACTACTCCTCGGTTGGTTTGTTATTTCTCATTCCCGGTTTTTCAGAATGCCTTCGGGTTAATGGCGATGCAGTTATATCTACCAATCAGGCCTTGATTGACAGTTTTGAATTTGATGGAAAAAAACCTAGTGTCGTTATATTAATCGATATTAAACAAGTCTACTTTCATTGCTCAAAAGCAATCATCCGATCAAGGTTGTGGCAGCCAGATTCTATAGTCGATAGATCAATTATGCCCTCTCTCGGTGAAATGCTACTAAATCAGGATGGCCCTGGCGTTTCGCAGGAAGAAGTTGAAAGTCTGGAAAAACTTATCGAAAGTCGAATTAAGACTACGCTCTATTAAAGATTGTGAGTTTTTATTTGATTGTTTTAAAGGCTGTTTCGATTTTTTCTGGGCAGCTTTTTCTTTCAGTTTGGTCGCTCCTGACTAGGCCGACTCTTGTGAATTTTAATTTCTTTGTTTTGGGGGTTAACCATCCCTGGCCTTGATTATAGCTCATCGGAAAAAGATCATTCTATTAATAGTGTGTTTGAAAGAATTTCTTCTTGTCTGTATGGAGTGCTCTTGATCGGTAAGTATCTATTTAGGCTGAATGTTAGTATGGCCAGTGCTAGCTTTTAAGTTTTTATCTGTGGCTTACAGTTGGGGATTACTTTGATATATACAAGTCAGCACACGACTTCGCTCGAAGTGGAAACGACCGTATAGACATAATCCAGAGGTAAAGTCTGTCGATAGATCTTTAGTCAGCTGTAGGGATATAGACCTGGTTTCAAAGCATACTTTTGTCAATTTTGCTGTATCGAAATCAAAATAATAGCCAACAGAAGGGTGCAGTGCTTTGAACAGGCTTTCTTTGGCGGAGAAAGCCAGTGTCAGTGCATGTTCAAAACTAATCGGTAGTGTTTTCAGTAACGAGGCCTCTTGAGTATCAACGATATTCGCTTTTAATTTATTCGCTACAGCTGCTGTTAAAACGTTCTCCAGATCAATCCCTAGATACAATAAATTCTTACTCAATGCCACCGCGCACACTGCTGCTGTATTGGTATGAGTAATGCTCGCGACGACTCCCTCAGGCCAAACTGGTGCTCTATTGGTACCGGTAGGCACTTCGTCAGCTGCTATGCGCATGGCGCTGAGAGCCTTTCGGGCCGCATAGCGACCTGCGAGAAACTCGGCCTGTCGTTTTTCTACTGCGTTAGTTAAAGCGGTAGGGAAAGGAATGTTAAGCAACTCAAAAAAATATTTTTTGTAAGCACTAATGTCATAGTTGCAAGAGAAAAATTGAGCATTTCTAATGCCTAAGGTATTCGATAAGCTATTTTCCTGGAGAAAGTTATTCATCATCTGATTGTTGTTTTTTCTTGGTTGCATAAGATCATTATTATTTTTAATCATGGTTTTGTTTGGATGGGAATAGAATATTTTGCTGTTATTGGCTGAAGGCTATCCTGCTGTTGATGATATCACTTTTTAGAGGTCTTTCTAATTTTGGTTTTGTGATAAATGGGTTTAAGTCTATGCGCTCTTTTTTACGGTCATTGAAAAGAAATATTTGAATGGCAAATTTTATTTGTTTGTAGTTTTGGTGGCTATATAATACACAGTATGAAGTTGATTTGACATTGTTGTTGATCAATTAGGCTTGTGGTGTTTTGATGTTCGTTTCGAGAATTAGGCAGCCTGCGGTTTTTAATGAATCTGGCTGCTTTCATTCGTGGTCAGAGTTGCTGACTTGGGTATGAGTATTTGGTGCTTGGTTCGTTAAAGTTTTTATGTTGTTTGTATTTTATATTCATAAACCCGGATAGAGTAGCAAGGTAAGTATCTTTTGTAGTGGGGTAGTATTTTAAAGGACAGTAATAGGTTGAGTGAGGTTTTGCACGCCCCTGCTCCTTTCTCTTCTTTCCCTGATTTTTTGTTATGCCTATATTCTTTGTGGGTGTTAGGATGGGCTATTGGAAGGGCTGAATATGTATTGAGGAATGTGTCGTATTTACGGTAATCGTGCGGGGTTTAACTATGTGGTCTCATTCTTTTTTTGGGGGGAACTCTTTTCTTTTGTTACTTTAGAATCTATTTTAACTTCACTTATTTTTATCCTGCACTTTTCTTTTTAATAGACGTAGAAAAATTAGTTTCCGAAAGACTCTTTAAACTACTCTAGACTGAAGAGTCTGGTTTAATCTTCTAGCTCTGGGGTTGTGGCGAATTGTTTTTACAATCAGTCAAAGCGTTCAAGTCATTTATTTTCTCGTATCTGAGCTGAACGAAGCAATGTTTGTTGCACACTTTTCAATGTGCTCAGACCACCATTCCATCATTGGAATTCGGCGTTGAATATAGTCAGAGCGGTTGTAAGCAGCTCTGACTTCATTTTTATCCACATGGGCAAGGGCGGCTTCAATTAAGTCGTAGTCGAACCCTTGTTCGTTCAGTGTTGTACTACCTAGAGCGCGTAGTCCATGAGCCACCAGCTTTTTCTCATATCCCATACGTTTTATTGCCATATTAGCTGTTTGTGCGTTTATGTGGGTTCTAGGGTTTCTGTCCGATGGGAAAAGGTATTCTCGATGCCCACTGATTGGTTTGAGCTCTTCTAAAATAGCCAAGGTTTGCGGTGTTAAAGGAATGCTGTGGAGACGGCGTTTCTTCATCCGCTCTGCAGGGATAACCCAAAGCTTTTCTTCAAAATCTATTTCTTCCCATCTTGCTCCAGCGGCTTCGCTGGGGCGAGATAGAGTATGTAACTGCCACTCGATCAAGCAGCGAGTAACGAACTTAATACTGGCTCGGTTGATGGAGCGCATCAAGCCTGGCAATTCCTCTGGCCTGATGGTTGTCATATTTTTCTTCTTTGGTGTTGAAAATGCCTTGTTGATTCCGGCAAGGTCATTTTGTCGAATCAGTCCAATATTGACGGCGTAAATCATTACTTCATTGATGCGCTGGCAGAGGCGGCGAATCGTTTCAAAGTTGCCTTTTGCGGCAAGTGGTTTGAGTACTGAAATAACTTTAGGTGCAGTCAGTTTTTGTATTGGGTAGTTGCCTAGCTGAGGGAATAAATGGAGCTTCATTGAGTTCCAGGTGCTATCAGCATGGCCTTTGGTAATGCTTGGCCTTTTAATATCTAACCACTCAGCTGTTATCTTCTCGAACGTGTTTGATAGGGCTTCTTTTTGTTCCTGGTGCTGCTGTTCGCGGTGCTCCTTGGGATCTATATTCTGAGCAAGTAGCTTACGCATTTCATCTTTTTGTTGGCGGGCCTGGGATAGGCTCACTTCTGGGTACGCGCCCAAGCTGATATTTTTGCGGTTTTTGCTGTAAGGCTGGTAGTAGTTGAATATCCAAGCTTTGGAGCCGGTTGGTTTAACCCTAAGCGATAGGCCTTCACCGTCGGAAAGGTTGTACTCCTTTTCTTTGGTCTTTGCATTTTTGATTTCAGTGTTGCTAAGTGGAAGAGTTTTTCTGGGCATTCGTAGTAACACCGTTATTTGCTTAGTGAGGCTGTGTTACTACAAGTGTTACTAAAAGGCGTGGATTTCGCAAGACGTTCGTGGACTTAGACAGACACAAAAAAGGCCCTTAACCGCTTGGCTAAGGGCCTTTTAGGAAGTCCGTGGACTTGCTTGGACTTCAATATGGTGGAGATGGGGGGATTTGAACCCCCGTCCGCCAATCCTCCACTAGAGAATCTACATGCTTAGCCGTCTCTATTCATTTAACTCATCACGACCCGAGGGGCAGGGTGTTTAGAGCTGTCTCGATTAAAGTTTAACCTGTTGGACTACGAGCGAAGTCCGCGAGGCGAGGCTATAAGACGATGCCACCGTCCCCCGGCTATAGCCACCCGAGTTCTGGTGTAAGCGGGCTTATGCCGCTAGTGCGTAGTTTTCGTCGTTTGCGACTATAACTAATGTACAGCGTTTATTTACGAGATCACCGTACGCTCTCGACATGCATCCATAGCTTTGTAATCAACGTCGAATCCTAATCATCCCCGAATTCTTGTGCTTACCAGCATGGTTGTCATCAGTCTCTAACCTGACGACATACTACTTAAATGGTGACGAGATGAATAAATTCAACCCATAATCCACTCAGTAGTGAAAAACGCCTTAGATATTAGCACGTTAGCGTACTGAATGCTTCATCAGGCGTTCTTTTTGTTTATTCCAGTCTTTATCTTTAGTTGCAGCACGTTTGTCATGGTTCTGCTTACCTTTGGCCAGTGCCACTTCCGCTTTGACGTTCGGGCCTTTCCAGTACAGTGCGGTGCACACGCAGGTATGACCTTTCGCCGCGATCTTCTGTTGCAGACGATCCAGCTCTTTGCGGTGCATCAGCAGCTTGCGTTCACGACGTGGCTCGCAGATCACATGCGTCGACGCTTCTTTTAACGGCGTGATTAACGCGCCGGTCAGCCAGGCTTCACCTTTATGGAAAACGATGTAGCTGTCGACCAGTTGCACTTTACCCTGGCGCAGGGATTTTACTTCCCAGCCTGTCAGGGCAATGCCGGCTTCGAGCTTGTCTTCAATGAAGTAATCGTGGCGGGCTTTTTTGTTGAGGGCAATGGTATTGCCACTCGGCTTTGGTTTCTTTTTGCTCATAACCGGGGAGTATAAACGAGGATGGGCTGGCTGATAACCATCCTGTTAAAAGCTCAAATTTACCTTGAATTGGACTGACCCTTTTATCGCTATTGAGGAATATAGGGAGGTTAAACCTGACTATCTGGTTAAAAGCTGCCCAATTGTAGTATTTATCGGCTGTCTGGCCCGATTCACGCTTGAGCCAGTACAGTAAATCTTGAACAATACGCCCGGTTTAACCGATAAACGGATAATAAAATTATGAATAACGACAAACGGGGAATGCACGGCATTTGGAACAATCGCTGGACCTTTATTCTGGCTGCGACTGGTTCTGCTGTGGGCTTGGGAAATATCTGGAAGTTTCCATACATTACTGGAGAAAACGGCGGTGGTGCATTTGTATTGGTGTATCTGCTGTGTATTCTGGCAGCGGGTATCCCCGTAATGCTGGCGGAAGTTTTAATTGGTCGCAAAACGCGTCTGAGTCCTATCCACGCGTTACAAAGCATGACCGACGAATACGAAGCGCCTAAGTTCTTCCGTGTGATCGGTTGGATGGGTGCTCTGGCTGGCTTCTTTATTTTATCGTTCTACAGTGTGATCGCTGGCTGGACGCTGGAATATATTGGTGAAATGGCTGTAGGTACCTTTACCGGTGCTGATGGCGACAAAGCCGGTGCGGTATTTAACGAATTGCTGGCTAACCCGGTCATGCTGACCGTTTACCACACTATCTTTATGATCCTGACTGCCTACGTGATTGCGCGTGGTGTGAATAAAGGTCTGGAAAATACCATCCGTATCCTGATGCCGCTGCTGTTCATCATGCTGGTCCTGTTACTAGGCTATGCGATGACCACTGAAGGTTTCTCTCAGGCATTACACTTCCTGTTTGACTTCGATTTCAGCAAGCTGACTGGTGAAAGTATTGTTGTGGCGCTGGGTCACTCTTTCTTCACTCTGTCTCTAGGTATGGGTGCCATCATGGCGTACGGTGCATACATGCCTGAGAAAGAGTCTCTGGGTAAAACCGTAATGACCGTTGGTTTCCTTGATACTCTGGTTGCACTGGTAGCCGGTATCATCGTGTTCTCTATCGTATTCACCAACAACCTGGAGCCTGGTGCGGGTCCTGGTCTGATGTTTGTGACCTTCCCTCTGGCTCTGGGTGGCCTGCCGGGTGGTGACATTCTGGGTGTTGCTTTCTTCGTTCTGGTAGCCATTGCTGCGTGGAGTTCTGCAATTTCTATTGCTGAGCCAGCGGTTGCATGGGCGGTTGAGCGCGGCCTGGGTCGTGTACAGGCAACTGCCGTTATTTGTGGTCTGGCATGGCTGCTGGGTATTGGTACTGTACTGTCCTTCAACGAGTGGTCTGAAGTTAAGTTCTTCGGTAAGACCATCTTCGATAACCTGGACTTCGTATCTTCCAACATCATGCTGCCACTGGGTGGTATCCTGATTGCGATCTTCGTTGGCTGGTTCATGAAAGAAAGCCACACCGCTGCACAGGTAGATAAGGATCGTTCATTTATCTACAACGTATGGCGTGTGATGGTACGTTTTGTATCGCCAATTGCAGTAGGTTACATCTTCCTGAATGGTCTGGGTGTATTTGGTTAATCTCTGACCAAACAGCACTTAATGCTCTGAAACGCCGGAGCGGGTATAATCCCGCTCCGGCGTTTTTGTTTGCGCTGTAAGATGATTTTATTTGAGTGTTGTCTGAGAGTTGCCATGACCACCATTACCCGCAGTGCTTTGGTAATGCACACCGCAGAGCAGATGTTTAATCTGGTTAACGACGTGCGCCGCTATCCGGAGTTTCTAAACGGCTGCGAAAAAACTCACGTCATCAATGAAGGTGAAGATTTTATTGAAGCAGAGCTGACCATCTCTAAAGCCGGGGTTAATCAGAGCTTTTCGACTCACAACACTCTTGAGCGCCCACATCGGATGGAAATGAAGCTGCTTGACGGTCCGTTCAGTCGTTTTCATGGCATCTGGCATTTTGATCCACTGTCTGATGAGGCCTGTAAGGTGTCACTGGATCTGGATTTTGAAATGGGCAACCGGGTCACGGGTATGGCGATGGCTGCAGTGTTTAAGCAGGTCGCGAATATGATGGTCGATTCTTTCGTAAAACGCGCAGCAGAAGTTTATAAGTAACGGGGTAGGCAAAGATGGAAGACGTAAACATGATCGAAATTGAAGTGGCTTACGCGTTACCAGAAAAACAAAAGATTCTTAAAGTTCAGGTCGAAGAGGGTTCAACCATTCGTCAGGCGGCACAACAATCCACCATTGTGGACGAGTTTCCTGAGCTGAATCTGGATGAGGCCAAGTACGGTATTTTTGGTAAGGCATCGCGTGCACCTGATACCGATACCGTGCGTGATGGCGATCGGATTGAGATTTACCGTCCGCTGATTATTGATCCGAAGCAGGCACGTGCCAATCGGGCGGCGAAAACCAAGAAGTAATCTCTGGCTCATAAAAAAGCCCCGCAACCTGAACGGATGCGGGGCTTTTTTGTATTGGTCGTCGGCTGATGCTATTCCGAGGTATCCAGCAGATTGCGCTTTTCTTCCTGTGCTGGCAGGTCGTCCAGCTGGCTCTTATCGAGGCTTTCATCCGCTGGCAGCTCACCTTCGTAGCGGGTGTAATTGCCTTGTTCATCGAAGAAGACTTTGATGTGGTAACGCTTGGTGATAACGTCGCGCTGTTCCAGTGTATAAATGTAGTCCCAGCGTTGTTGCTCGTATGGGTTTTGTACAACCGGTGTTCCCATAACATATTCCACCTGGCGTTGTGTCATACCAGGTTCCAGTTGTTCGATCATGTCATGGGTTACGATATTGCCTTGTTGCACGTTTAGTTTATAAACTCCCGGGAAAGCACAGCCCGCCAGGGTTGCAAAACCCAGTAAAACAGTCAGAATTGACGCTCGCATAAATACACTCATTATTGGCAAATCGTTTGTCCCCAGCGCTCTGGCAAATGCTTATCAGTTGCGCATGATGGCTCAGACAAGCGATAATACCCGATAATTCAACTTGCTGTGAAATATTCGAGGAAAGCATGTCCGATCAAAATGTGGAACTGCGCAAAGCGGGCCTGAAAGTGACTCTGCCACGAGTTAAGATTCTGAGCATTCTGGAAAGCAATCCGGAAGCCCACATGAGCGCGGAAGATGTTTACCGTTCTCTGATTGATGCCGGTGAAGATGTTGGCCTGGCAACGGTTTACCGTGTACTGACTCAGTTCGAAAGTGCTGGCCTGGTTGAGCGTCACAACTTCGATGGTGGTCACTCTGTATTTGAACTGGCCCGTGGCGATCACCACGACCACATGGTGAACGTTGATGATGGTACTGTAATCGAGTTCTCTAACGAACAAATCGAACGCCTGCAGCATGAAATTGCTGAAGAGCACGGCTTCGAGCTGGTTGACCATAGCCTGGTGCTGTACGTTCGTAAGAAGTAAGCACTGTCTGGCAGAATATAAAAAGCCCTGATGACTGAGTCATCAGGGCTTTTTTGTTTTGAGCGAGATAAAAGGCGTTGCGGCTTATTGCACCAGATCCAGCATCTCCTGAGCGTGTGCCAGGGTTTGCTGAGTAATATCCACACCGCCCAGCATACGTGCAAGCTCTTCCGAGCGTTGTTTGTCGCTTAATTCACGAATCTGAGTGTGGGTGGAATTATCGCCACTGATTTTGCTCACCTGAAAATGCTGGTGAGCCTGAGCAGCAACCTGAGGCTGGTGGGTGACACACATTACTTGTCCATCTTCTTTACCGAGTGAACGCATTAAACGACCAACACGCTCTGCAGTTCCGCCACCAATACCGACGTCCACTTCATCAAAAATCAAACTCGGAATCTGGCTGGTGGCGGCGGTGACCACCTGAATCGCCAGGCTAATACGAGACAATTCACCACCGGAAACTACTTTGGCCAGCGGCCCGGATGGCATACCCGGGTTGGTTTGCACGTGGAAACTGATATTGTCGATACCATGATGATTGGCTTGTTGAGGTTCAAGCGCTGTTAGTTGTGTCATAAAACGCGCACGACCTAATGCCAACGACTCAAAGTGCGCTTCTACTTCTTTATCAAGTTTCGTTGCCGCTTTCTGGCGCTTGCCAGAGAGTTTTTGCGCCAGCTGTTGGAAGTGCTCACGTAAACGCTCAACTTCCTGTTCAAGTTCTAATAAATCATCGTCGCTCAGATTCAGCTGCGCTAACTGATTTTCCTGTTCCTGCCAGTATGGATACAAACGTTGTGGCTGAATCTGATGTTTGCGGGCAACCGAAAAGATTTCCCCTAAACGGTTTTCAACTTGTTGCAGCCGGTGAGGATTAATATCCACTTGTTCCAGATAACGTTGCAGCGATAAGCCAGCCTCTTCCAGCTGAATATGCGCTTGCTGTAACAGGTCCTTGGCTTCCAATAATGTAGGATGATTATCGTCCAGTTGGCCCAGCAGGTTCATTGCCTGATAGGCTAGCTGAGTTGCGGCCATTTCAGCGCTTTCATCGCCGAGACAGGAAGCCAGAGCTTGCTGGCCGCTGAGTAACATGGTTTCAGCGTTGGCTAAACGTTTATGTTCGGATTCTAATTCGTCCAGTTCGTTTTCGCTCAGGTTCAGCTCACGTAATTCTTCAACCTGATAGCTGAGCAACTGACGTTGTGCCTGAATTTCGCTGCTTTCTTCGCTCAGGGTTTTTAACCGTTGGGCATTCTTTTGCCAGTGTTTAAAGGCTTGTGAAACCGCACGGGCATCCTGTTGTAAATTGCCAAAGGCATCCACCAGTTGTCGTGGGGTATCTTTCTGCAGCAGGCGTTGGTGAGCATGTTGGGAGTGAACATCGATCAGGCACTGTGCCAGATCTTTCAGGTCATTAGCGGAAGCGGGGCGGCCATTGATATAACCACGCGAGCGACCTTCGCAGGAAACCACACGGCGCAGGATAATCTGATCGTCATCCGTTGGCAGGTCACGTTGTTCCAGCCAGTTTCTGGCATTGTCGTTTGGGGTGAAGCTGGCACTGACTTCGGCCTTGTCGGCACCAAAGCGCACGTTATCGGCTTCCGCTCGTTGTCCGAGTGCGATGCCGAGAGCATCCAGCAAAATCGACTTGCCGGCACCGGTTTCGCCAGTAATCACCGCCATGCCGGGCTTAAATTCCAGCTCCAGTTCATCCACTAGTGCAAACTGATGTATCGACAGATGTGACAGCATAACTCACCTTAATGCTGATTATACATACAGTGTTTATATGTACAGTATCTTGATCTGTCAAGAATTTAATCAGCTTTGCTGCTGTTTATGCTCTTGAAACTCTGTATTCCGTTCCCATATACCAGTCATCGAAACAAGTTGAACGACCCCTGATTGAGGAAAAGTTGATGTCTGAAGAGCAGAACATTCAGGACGAAATCCAGAATCCAGCTGAAGAGCAAGTTGAAGCAACCGAAGCCGCTGCAGAAGAAGCAGCTGAAGGCGCAAATGAGCAAACCGGTGAAGAAGCACTGACTTCTCTGCTGGAAGCCGCTCAACAGGAAATCGCTGATCTGAAAGATCAGATGTTACGTGTTCAGGCTGAGATGCAGAACGTACGTCGCCGCGCTGAAGCAGATGTGGAAAAAGCACACAAGTTTGGCGTGGAAAAGTTCGCTAACGAAATGTTAGGTGTTGCAGACAATCTGGATCGCGCACTGGCAGCCGCCGGTGATGACGAAGCCACTAAGCCGCTGCGTGAAGGTGTTGAAATGACACTGACGGGTTTTGCTGCTGGTCTGGCGAAATTCAAAGTGGAAACCGTTGATCCGATGGGTGAAACCTTTAACCCGGAACTGCACCAGGCAATGTCGATGGTTGAGAGTGCTGAAGCGGCACCCAACACAGTTATCGCTGTGATGCAGAAAGGTTACACGCTGCAAGGCCGCTTGTTACGTCCGGCGATGGTGATGGTGAGCAAGGGCGCTCCGCAGATCGACGAAAACGCCTGAGAATTGTTTGCTGCTGAACAAGCTGAACAAACAGCAGAGATCCCGAAAAAATAGCCAGCATTGTGCTGGATATTTTTTCAAAGCAGCGGCAGGACGCCGCGTAAGCATCCAGAACAAGGACGTTCATTGGATGCGGCGAGTGAAAAACATATGCAGTTCAATCGCTTGTTGCATTCGGATAAATATTTACTGATCAAAATTTGAAAAGGCACTTGAAAGCCATTTGATCGGACATATATAGAAATCAACACAAATACTATTGTAATTATTTTTTGAGGCGGCCAGCGCCGCCCGACATTGGAGACAAATCTTATGGGTAAAATTATTGGTATCGACCTGGGCACCACCAACTCCTGTGTTGCCGTACTGGATGGCGAAAAATCAAAAGTGGTTGAGAACGCAGAAGGCGATCGCACCACTCCTTCCATCATCGCATACACCGATGGTGAGACTCTGGTAGGCCAGCCGGCTAAGCGTCAGGCGGTAACTAACCCGGATAACACCCTGTTCGCGATTAAGCGTCTGATCGGTCGTCGTTTTAAAGATGACGTGGTTCAGAAAGACATCTCTATGGTTCCGTACAAAATCATCGAAGCGGACAATGGCGATGCATGGGTATCTGTAAAAGACGACAAGTTCGCACCACCACAGGTATCTGCAGAAGTTCTGAAAAAGATGAAGAAAACTGCAGAAGATTTCCTGGGTGAAGAAGTAACCGAAGCAGTAATTACTGTTCCTGCTTACTTCAATGACTCTCAGCGTCAGGCAACAAAAGATGCTGGTAAGATCGCTGGTTTAGAAGTTAAGCGTATCATCAACGAGCCAACGGCTGCGGCACTGGCTTACGGCATCGACAAAGAAGGCGGCGACCGCACCATCGCGGTATACGACCTGGGTGGTGGTACGTTCGACATCTCCATTATTGAAGTTGCTGACGTTGATGGCGAGAAGCAATTCGAAGTACTGGCAACCAACGGTGATACTTTCCTGGGTGGTGAAGACTTCGATATGGCCATGATTGAGTATCTGGCTGACGAATTTAAGAAAGAAAGCGGCATCGATCTGCACAACGACCCACTGGCTCTGCAGCGTCTGAAAGAAGCCGCTGAGAAAGCAAAAGTTGAACTGTCTTCTGCACAGCAAACTGATGTGAACCTGCCATACATCACAGCAGATGCGACTGGTCCTAAGCACTTAAACGTAAAAGTGACTCGTGCCAAGCTGGAATCTCTGGTTGAAGATCTGGTTTCTCGCTCTCTGGAACCTTGCCGCATTGCACTGAAAGACGCTGATCTGTCTTCCAGCGAAATCGACGAAGTGATCCTGGTAGGCGGTCAAACCCGTATGCCAATGGTTCAGGAAAAAGTTGCTGAGTTCTTTGGTAAAGAGCCACGTAAAGATGTTAACCCGGATGAAGCGGTTGCCGTTGGTGCATCGATTCAGGGTGCGGTACTGGCTGGTGACGTGAAAGACGTACTGCTGCTGGACGTGACTCCTCTGACTCTGGGTATCGAAACCATGGGTGGCGTTGCCACTGCGGTTATCGAGAAAAACACCACGATTCCTTCGAAGAAATCTCAGGTGTTCTCGACTGCTGATGACAACCAGCCTGCTGTAACCATTCACGTAGTCCAGGGTGAGCGTAAGCAAGCGGCTCAAAACAAATCTCTGGGTCGTTTCGATCTGGCTGATATTCCACCGGCTCCACGCGGTGTGCCTCAGATCGAAGTTACTTTCGACATCGATGCCAACGGTATTCTGAACGTAAGTGCGAAAGATAAAGCGACTGGTAAAGAACAGTCCATCGTTATTAAAGCCTCTTCTGGCCTGAGCGATGACGAGATCGAGAAAATGGTTGCAGACGCGGAAGCGAATGCTGAAGCGGATAAGCAGTTCGAAGAGCTGATTCAGGTTCGTAACACTGCCGATGGCCTGATTCACGCAACTAAGAAAACTCTGGAAGAAGCCGGTGATAAGGCGACTGAAGAAGAGAAAACTGCGATCGAAAAAGCCGTTGCTGATCTTGAAGAAGCAATCAAGACTGACGACAAAGCGGACATCGAAGCGAAAACCAACGCTCTGACTGAAGCTTCCAGCTCGCTGGCTCAGAAACTGTACGCTGAACAGGCTCAGGCACAACAAGGTGCTGAAGGCGCAGCGGACGCTGGTGCACAGCAAGGTGGTCAGGACGACGACGTTGTAGACGCTGAGTTTGAAGAAGTTAAAGACAAGTAATTGTTAATTCTTTAAAGCACTCAAACAAAACGCGGTTAGAAAACTAGCCGCGTTTTTTTGCCATTTAAACGAGCAAAATCATGTCGAAACGAGATTATTACGAAGTACTTGGTGTAGCCAAAGGCGTCGAGAAAAAAGAGCTGAAAAAAGCGTATCGTAAAATTGCGATGAAATATCACCCGGACCGTAACCCGGATGATGCCGATGCTGAAGCCAAGTTCAAGGAAGCGACAGAAGCTTACGAAATCTTAGGTGATGAGCAGAAACGTGCCGCGTACGACCAATATGGTCACGCCGGTGTTGATGGTCAGGCCGGCGGCTTTGGTGGCGGCGGTGCTGGCGGTTTCAGTGATATTTTCGGTGATGTCTTCGGCGATATTTTTGGCGGCGGAGGCGGTGGTGGCCGCGGCGGTCGTGGTGGCCCACAACGTGGCTCCGATCTGCGTTACACCATGGAGCTGTCTCTTGAAGAAGCTGTTCGTGGCGTTGAGAAAAAAATCCGTGTTCCTACTTTAACCACCTGTGAAACCTGTGACGGCTCCGGTGCAAAAGAAGGTACCAAGCCTAAAGCCTGTACCACCTGTCATGGTCAGGGTCAGGTTCGTATGCAGCAGGGCTTCTTCTCTGTGCAGCAAACCTGTCCGACCTGTCGTGGTCAGGGCACTATCATCGAAGATCCATGTAACAGCTGTCATGGTCGCGGTGTTAAAGAAGAAACCAAAACACTGTCGGTTAAAATTCCGGCGGGTGTTGATACCGGTGATCGTATTCGTCTGTCTGGCGAAGGTGAAGCGGGCGCAATGGGTGGCCCGGCGGGCGATTTATATGTGCAGGTCAGTGTGCGTGAGCACGAGTTGTTCCACCGTGATGGCCGTAACCTGTATTGCGATGTGCCGATCAGCATTGTGGATGCAGCATTAGGTGGTGAACTGGAAGTTCCGACACTGGATGGTCGCGTTAAGCTGAAAATCCCGGCGGAAACTCAAAGCGGTAAATTATTCCGCCTGCGTGGTAAAGGTGTTGTGCCGGTACGTGGCGGCTCTGCTGGTGATTTATTGTGCCGTGTTCAGGTTGAAACTCCGGTTAATCTGAATAAAGAGCAGAAAGAACTGCTGGAGCAATTCCAGGCTTCTTTAAAAGGTGAAAAACACTCGCCGCAGAAGAAAAGCTGGTTTGAAGGGGTGAAACGTTTCTTCGAAGAAATGTAACCTCCTCTGACAACGCAATCGCTGAGTGAACCAGAATTCTTTCAGCCGCAGGATCTGTGAGCCATCCCTGGCTCTAGATCCTACCGCAACATCCTGTTGCTGCTTTTGAAAGAACACACGGTCCACCCAGTGATCGCTCGCATTCACACGCAAAGCCTTTATAATTCTCCCCAATTTTTATATTCCAGATTCAGGAAAAACCATGACTCGCATTGCAATTACTGGTGCAGCAGGCCGCATGGGCCGTGTACTGATCGAAGCGGTTGCCGCTGACGAAAACGCACAACTGGGCGCAACCGTTGTGTTGGCTGACGATCCAATGGCTGGTATCGATGCCGGTGCACTGGCGGGTCTGGGTAAAGAAATGGGCGTAAAAACAGCGACCAGCCTAGAAGCTGTCATCGATGATTTTGATGTGCTGATCGACTTTACTGCTCCGGAAGCGACTATGGCTAACGTTGAATTATGCCGCAGTCACGGTAAAAACATCGTCATTGGTACAACAGGTCTGACTGATGAGCAGAAAGTTCGCCTGCAGCAAGCTTCCAGTGATATGGGGATCGTATTCGCACCAAACTATTCTGTTGGTGTAAACCTGTGCCTGAACCTGCTGCGTATGGCTGCCAAGGTAATGGGTGATGACAGCGATATCGAAGTGATTGAAATGCACCATAAGCATAAAGTGGATGCGCCATCCGGTACTGCCTTACGTATGGGTGAAGTGGTTGCCGAAACCATGGGCTGGGATTTAAACGAAGTAGCTTGTTACGGTCGTGAAGGCCAGACCGGCGCTCGCCCGCACAAACAAATTGGTTTTGAAACCATTCGTGGCGGTGACGTAGTAGGTGATCACACTGTGATGTTTGCTGCCGAAGGTGAGCGTGTTGAAGTGACTCACAAAGCACAAAGCCGTATGACGTTTGCTAAAGGTGCAGTGCGCAGCGCGAAGTGGATCTGTGAGCAGACTCACGGTTTATACGATATGCAGGACGTGCTGGGTTTTTAATTTCACTCAGTGTCGCCAAAACAAAAAAGCCGCTTCTGATAAAGGAAGCGGCTTTTTTTGTTTCTGGCACTTTAAGAGCGTTAGCCCTTAACACCCAGCATGTGGTCGAAGCCACGCTCAACCATTTTTTCCATGCCGCGCGGTTTTCCGTTTGGATCAAATACCATAGAAACCAGCATCTGAGCGTTACCTAATGCCCAGCGTGCACGTTCTTTCGGGGCTAAGCCTGGTTCCATCAAGCCTTTCTTAACGCCCTTGTCGACTTGCTTGGCAATCATATCAAGTAACTTGTTCTGGAATTCCAGATAAGACGGCCAGGTTTCTTCACGAACGGATGCGCTCCACTCTAACCATACTTTGATGTAGGAAGGGTTTTCTTCACAAGCATTCAGGAATGCTTTGATGTGAGTGCGAATCGCCTGAACCGGATCGTCCTCTTCAGAGTAAACTGATTCGGCCAGGGAGATTAAAAAGCTATCAACGTCTTCTAAAACAGCTTCTACTAACGCTTCACGTGTTTTGAAGTAGTTGAATACAGTGGCGACAGATACGCCACCCATTTCGGCAATTTCCGTATGCCCACCGCGACCAATGCCTCTGCGTGCGAACACTTCAACGGCATAGGTTAATAATAAGCGTCTGCGTTCTTCCGGTTGCAAACGACGGCGACCATCAACGGCTACTGGCATAATTAAACCTCGTTTAATATGGTTATTTTTGATCTCTCATTCCTGTATCACGGTTGTGTCAGGAAATATTATTAATCTGCTTGTTAATTAAATTGAGAGAGTTAACTGTATTCTTTTGGAACAGTAGTTATTTATCTCAATTATCTGCTAATAAGAAACTTTATAGGGCTTTTAGTGAAGCACTTTTAGGTATCAAAATGTATGTTACATTATGTAACTCAGTGTAACTAGGTGTTTTTTGTGATGTACCGCTAAATTTGCGGTAATGATATAGAAATTCTTACGGGGCCTGGCGTAATTAAGATAAAAGTTAATAAAAAAATCGTAAAAAATACTGTCGTAGTTTTACATATCTCTGAACGATTGATTAGTCCAAGTCGAATAACAATATTCCTTTTTTTTATATAATAATCGTCGTAATTAATAACAACGTTTTTTGAAATTTTCATTAATCACAGAAATGGCGCATTAAATATAATGAATAATAATGATTGCCACTCAGCTTTAATCAAATCGAATAAATTATATGTCTTGATAACCTTTGCGTGAAAGAAAGGGTGATGTTAACGCCTCTTTGTTTTGTTGTCTCCATGGTCAGGCTTTCGATTTGTCAGAGCTGGTTGCAAAAGGTATTAACGGGCTCATTTGTGAGGGCTTGCTTATCAAGTAAGATCAACGGACTAGGGATGGACATAAGCCTCTGTTTTCAGTATCATTTAGTGTTAGTTTAAGTACGTAATGCAACTACCCAAAAAAGAGTAGCCGTGCAGTTCAGAATTTAGTCAAAAAAGCGGGATGAAGCCTTTTGGGTTCCATCCCGCTTTTTTGCGAGTTGAGCAGGCACTTTTGCGTTATCTATGTCGCCAGATTGTTCTTACTTCGGGGATTTAAGCCTTGTCTACGCCAGCCATTCTAGCTCTTGAGGACGGCAGTATCTTCAAAGGCACCGCTATTGGTGCTGAAGGTCTGTCTGTGGGAGAGGTGGTGTTTAACACCTCCATGACCGGTTATCAGGAGATCCTGACTGACCCATCCTACGCTAACCAGATTGTCACTCTGACTTACCCACATATCGGTAACTACGGTGTTAACAGCGAAGACGAAGAGTCTCGCGGTATCTTCGCCAAAGGACTGGTGATTCGTGATTTGCCTCTGATTGCTTCTAACTTCCGCAGCGAAAAAGCGTTGGATGAATACCTGAAGGAAAATAACATCCTGGGTATTGCTGATATCGATACCCGTCGCCTGACCCGTATTCTGCGTGAAAAAGGCTCACTGGATGGCTGCATCATTGCTGGTGCGGATGCCACTTCTGAAGAAAGCATTGCTAAAGCGATTGCGGCGGCAAAAGAATTCCCAGGCCTGAAAGGTATGGACCTGGCGAAGGAAGTGACGGCTACTGATAGTTATAAGTGGACCGAGCAAGACTGGACTCTGGGCCAGGGCTTCGGCGAACTGAAAGACGGCAAATACAAAGTGGTTGCTTATGACTTCGGCGTTAAGCGCAATATCCTGCGTCTGTTAGCTGAGCGTGGTTGTGATCTGACGGTTGTTCCGGCTCAGACTCCGGCAGCGGACGTGCTGGCGATGAACCCGGACGGCATCTTCTTATCCAATGGCCCTGGTGACCCGGAGCCATGTACGTATGCTATCGAGGCGATTCAGGAAATCCTGAAAACCGATATCCCGGTATTCGGTATCTGTTTAGGTCACCAGCTGCTGGCGTTAGCTTCTGGCGCAAAAACCGTGAAAATGCCGCACGGCCACCACGGTGGTAACCACCCGGTTCAGGATCTGGAAACCGGCGTTGTTATGATCACGTCTCAGAACCACGGTTTCGCCGTAGACGAAGCCTCACTTCCAGCGAACATCAAAGCGACTCACAAGTCTCTGTTCGATGGCACTTTGCAGGGTATCGAGCTGACTGATAAGCCAGCGTTCAGCTTCCAGGGTCACCCTGAAGCAAGCCCGGGTCCACGTGACGTTGCCCCATTGTTTGATCGTTTCATCGATCTGATCGAAGCCGCTAAGAAGTAGGACGCCGCCATGCCAAAACGTACCGACATACAAAGTATTTTAATCATTGGCGCTGGTCCGATCATCATCGGCCAGGCTTGTGAATTCGACTATTCTGGCGCACAGGCTTGTAAGGCCCTGCGTGAAGAAGGTATCCGCGTTATTCTTGTGAACTCTAACCCAGCCACAATTATGACCGACCCATCAATGGCGGATGCAACTTACATCGAACCGATCACGGTTGATACAGTTGCTAACATCATTGAAAAAGAACGCCCAGACGCTATCTTGCCAACCATGGGTGGCCAGACTGCACTGAACTGTGCATTAGGCCTTGAGTCTGCTGGCATCTTAGAAAAATTCAATGTTGAAATGATCGGCGCTAAAGCTGATGTAATCGACAAAGCGGAAGACCGTGATCGTTTCGACCAAGCGATGAAAAAGATCGGTCTGGAATGTCCACGTGCGGGCATTGCCCATAGCATGGAAGAAGCGCGCGAAGTTCAGAAGGGCTTAGGCTTCCCATGTATTATTCGTCCGTCTTTCACTATGGGTGGTACCGGTGGTGGTATCGCGTATAACAAAGAAGAGTTCGAAGAAATCTGTACTCGTGGTCTGGACTTATCGCCAACCAGCGAGCTGCTGATCGATGAATCTCTGATCGGCTGGAAAGAATACGAGATGGAAGTTGTGCGTGATAAAAACGACAACTGTATCATCATCTGTTCCATCGAAAACTTTGATGCCATGGGTGTACACACAGGTGACTCCATCACTGTTGCACCGGCTCAGACACTGACCGACAAAGAATTGCAAATCATGCGTGATGCCTCGCTGGCAGTACTGCGTGAAATCGGCGTTGAAACCGGTGGTTCTAACGTTCAGTTCGGTATCAATCCAAAAGACGGCCGTATGGTTGTGATCGAGATGAACCCACGTGTTTCTCGTTCATCTGCTCTGGCATCTAAAGCAACTGGTTTCCCGATTGCTAAAATCGCAGCCAAGCTGGCGATTGGTTATACCCTGGACGAATTGCAAAACGACATCACTGGCGGTGCAACCCCAGCATCGTTTGAGCCTTCCATCGATTACGTTGTTACTAAGATTCCTCGTTTCACTTTCGAGAAATTCCCAGCAGCGGATGGCCGCTTAACCACACAGATGAAATCTGTGGGTGAAGTGATGGCAATGGGCCGTACCCAGCAAGAGTCATTGCAGAAAGCGCTGCGTGGTCTGGAAGTGGGTGTTAGCGGTTTCGACCCTATCATCGACCTTGATTCTGAAGGTGCGATGGACAAGATTATTTCTGAACTGAAAACCCCAGGCGCAGATCGTATCTGGTACATCGGTGACGCATTCCGTGCTGGTTTAAGTGTTGAAGAAATTTACCAGCACTCAGGTGTTGATCCTTGGTTCCTGGTGCAGATCGAAGACATCATTAAAGATGAAGCGGACGTTGCACAAAGCAGCTTAACCTCGATGGATGCCGATCGTATCTTCCGTCTGAAGCGTAAAGGTTTTGCTGATGCTCGTCTGGCTAAGCTGCTGGGTGTGTCTGAAAAAGCATTCCGTAAGCAACGTCAGAAGTTAGATGTTCGTCCGGTTTATAAGCGTGTTGATACCTGCGCGGCCGAGTTCTCTACCGATACTGCTTATATGTACTCTACTTATGAAGAAGAGTGTGAAGCGAACCCAACCGATAAAGAAAAAATTATCGTTCTGGGTGGTGGTCCAAACCGTATTGGCCAGGGTATCGAATTCGATTACTGCTGTGTACACGCTGCGTTCGCTGCCAAAGATTTAGGTTACGAAGCCATCATGGTGAACTGTAACCCTGAAACGGTTTCTACCGACTACGATACTTCCGACCGTCTGTTTTTTGAGCCGGTAACTCTGGAAGACGTATTAGAAATTGTTGATAAAGAACAGCCAAAAGGCGTGATCGTTCAGTACGGTGGTCAAACTCCATTGAAACTGGCGAACGAATTAGAAGCCGCTGGTGTACCGATTATTGGTACTTCTCCAGAAGCGATTGACCGTGCTGAAGACCGTGAGCGTTTCCAGCAAATGATTCAGCGTTTGGGTCTGAAACAGCCAGTGAATGCCACTGTACGTTCTACTGAAGAAGCGATTTCTAAAGCCAACGAAATCGGTTTCCCATTAGTTGTACGTCCTTCCTATGTATTAGGTGGTCGTGCGATGGAAATCGTAAACAACGAAGAATCTCTGCGTCGTTACATGCGTGAAGCGGTTCAGGTTTCTAACGATTCTCCGGTACTGCTGGACTACTTCTTAAACCGTGCGGTTGAAGTAGACATTGATGCAGTATGTGACGGTGAGCAAGTTGTGATCGGCGCTATCATGCAGCACATTGAGCAAGCGGGTATTCACTCCGGTGACTCAGCATGTTCTCTGCCTCCGTACAGCTTGTCTGAAGATGTTCAGAATCGCATGCGTGAGCAAGTAAAAGCTATGGCGTTAGAGCTGGGTGTAGTTGGTCTGATGAATACTCAGCTGGCTTACCAGGATGACGAGATCTACGTGATCGAAGTTAACCCACGTGCTTCCCGTACCGTACCTTTCGTTTCTAAGTGTATCGGTAATTCTTTAGCTGCGATTGCAGGTAAAGTGATGATGGGTAAAACACTGGCTGAGCTTGGTTTTACTGAAGAAATCGTTCCAGAACACTTCTCTGTAAAAGAAGCGGTATTCCCGTTCAATAAATTCCAAGGCGTAGATCCAATCTTAGGCCCTGAAATGAAATCGACCGGTGAAGTCATGGGCGCAGGTGCTACCTTCGGCGAAGCTTTCTACAAAGCTCAGCTGGGTGCTGGTGAGAAATTACCAACAGAAGGTAAAGTATTTATCTCTGTACGTGACGCCGATAAAGAAGGTGTTGTGGCGGTTGCCCAAGGTTTCGCTAAGTTAGGCTTCAGCCTGATCGCAACAGGTGGTACTCACGCTAAGTTGGTTGAAGCTGGCATCGCAGTTGAGCGCATCAACAAGGTGAACGAAGCACGTCCAAACATTGTTGATACCATTAAGAACGATGAAATCGCATTGATTGTGAATACCACTGAAGGTACTCAAGCCATTGCTGATTCTGCTGATATTCGTCGCAGCGCGCTGCAGCACAAAGTAACTTACACAACGACTTTAGCTGGTGCTGAAGCCGTTGTAGAAGGCTTGAATGCTGAAGGCCTGAACGTAGTTCGTCGTTTACAGGAAATTCACGCTGCTATTTAAGCAGCGTGTAAGGAAATAAATTATGCAAAAGTACCCAATGACAGTGGAAGGCGAAGCGGCATTGCAGGCTGAGTTAACGGAATTAAAAACCGTTGCTCGTCCGGCAGTGATCAAAGACATTGCCGAAGCTCGTGAACACGGTGACTTAAAAGAAAACGCTGAGTACCACGCTGCACGTGAGCAGCAGGGTTTTATCGAAGGTCGTATTCAGGATATCGAAGGCAAGTTATCTAACTCGCAGGTTATCGATATTAAGAATATCCCTCACACCGGTAAAGTTCTGTTTGGTACTACCGTTAGCCTGATTAATCTCGATACTGATGAAGAAGTTCAGTACCAGATTGTGGGTGATGATGAAGCCGACATTAAACAGAATAAAATTTCTGTGTCTTCACCAATTGCACGTGCGTTGATTGGTAAAGAAGAAGGTGATGTTGCCGTTGTTCAGGTACCAGCTGGTGCTGTTGAATACGAAATTGACGAAGTAAAACATCTGTAATGTGTTGCAGATGGCTTTGTTTATTTCAAAAAATGGCCGCGTTAAGCGGCCATTTTTTTGTTCTCTACATGAGTGATGCTTTGGGCAGCTCATTTTCGAAAGAATCTTCCTGTTCAATCTGCTTCATCATTTCCTGTAGCTTAAAACGTGCCTGACGGCGTTTTAATGCTTTGTTCCAACGGCGAATCTGTTCTTCGTCTTTCAGTTCCAGCTGTGGTACCGGTACCGGCTTGTTGTTTTCATCCATGGCAACCATGGTGAAATAACAGGTATGGGTATGACGGACGGTTTTTTCTTTGATGTTCTCAGAAATGACCTTGATGCCAATTTCCATGGAGGTGCGGCCGGTATAGTTAATGGTGGCCAGGCAGGTGACCATTTCACCAATATGGATTGGCTGTTTAAACAATACATTGTCGACCGACAGAGTAACGGCATAGTGGCCGGAGTAACGCATGGCGCAGGTGTAGGCAACTTTATCCAGCAGCTTTAATAATTCACCGCCATGCATGTTGCCGGAGAAGTTTGCCAGTCCCGGTGTCACCAGTTCAGTCATTTCCGTTTGAATGATTTGTGCCATATACGCCTCAGGAAAATATTTGCGGCGATTTTAATGACTGAATTTCAATAAGACTATGGTTTTATCCGAAAAGGTCGGACCTAAGGTGACATTTTTGTCCGCTTAGTCATTTTGGCAAACTCAGGCGATCAGTTTTGTTAGTTTTTTTACTAAAGCTGATCGCCTGGTTAAATGTTGCCGATCAGAAATCAGCTGTCGAGGTAAACAGACCGACACGTAAATCTTTCGCATGATAGATTTCGCGACCATCAACTTCCATGCGTGCGTCAGCAATTCCCATCACCAGCTTTTGTTCCATCACGCGTTTTACGTCGATGCGATAAGTTACTTTTTTGGCCTCTGGTAATACCTGACCACGGAATTTAACTTCGCCACAACCTAAGGCGCGGCCGCGACCCGGGTTGCCACGCCAGCCAAGGAAAAAGCCGACCAGCTGCCACATGGCATCTAGACCTAAGCAGCCAGGCATGACCGGATCGCCTTCAAAGTGGCAATCAAAAAACCAAAGAGAGGGGTCGATATCCAACTCGGCCACAATTTCGCCTTTACCATAGGCTCCGCCTTCGGAGCTGATATGAACGATGCGATCCATCATCAGCATGTTGGGTAACGGCAGGCGGGCGTTGCCCTCGCCAAACATTTCACCGCGACCGCAAGCCAGCAGATCTTCACGCTCAAAAGAGCTGGGCTGTTCTTTGAGTGCAGGTTGAGACATGGTTTTTCCTCACAGATTTAAAGTCTGCGGTCACACTGACACAGAGAAACCAAATAGGCCAATGAAGGTTTTTTTACCTAATGGAACAAATAAAAAATGACCGGGAAAACATGGCCCGGAATCCGCATTGGATTCCGGGTAAAGGCAGGAGAATTGGTCGGGTATCAGACTTTTTCTACTAATAAGGAACCAATCGAGTAGCCGGCGCCAAAAGAACAGATAATGCCTTTGTCTCCGGACTGGAAATCTTCTTTGTATTTGTGGAAAGCAATAACAGAGCCGGACGACGCAGTATTGGCAAATTCATCCAATACTACTGGTGCTTCCTCTTCGGTTGGCAGGCGGCCGAGTAACTTCTTAACGGCAAAGTTATTCATATTGATGTTGGCCTGGTGCAGCCACATGCGTTTCATATCTTCCGCGCTGAGTTCATTAGCTTCGAGTTGTTCACCCAGAAAGGTAACAATCAGCGGCAGCAGCTCTTTGAATACCTTGCGACCACGCTGTTTAAAGGCGTAACGGTTAGCCGGAACTTCATCAAAGCAGTAGTCGGCATATGAGGAGTCACTGCGGATGTTGTCAGAGAATTCGGTGAACTGCTTGGTGTTAAGGATGCGGAAAGCGTTTTCTGGTTTGGCGTTTTCCTCTAGCTCCATTACCGCAGCGGTAGCAACATCACCAAAAATAAAGTGGCTATCGCGATCTTTAAAATCCAGGCCTGGTGTGGTGAATTCAGGGTTCACGAATAACACACATTTAGCAGTTCCGGCCTTTAGTGCAGTGAACGCGTTAATCATACCGAAAGTGGCTGACGAACAGGCAATGCCCATGTCGTAAGCAAAACCTTTGATGCCAAGGTCGCGTTGAATCTCCACCGACATGCCCGGGTAATCACGCTGGCGGAAGGTGCTGGAGACAATCACCATGTCGATGTCGTCAGCGGTTTTCCCTGCCTGTTCCATAGCATCGCGCGCAGCAGCGCAGCCCATTTGTACGATCTCAGGCGTTTCACCTTCGCGGGTCATTGGGAAGGTCGGATGCATGATGTCCGGATTGATGATGCCGTCTTTATACATGGCGTAGCGGGCTTTGATGCCTGACGCTTTTTCAATGAATTCGGAGCTTGAGTGTGACAAAGCTTCGGTTTCACCGGCTTCAATGGCGGCGGCATTTTCGGCATTAAACTTGTCGACATACTGGTTAAAAGCGGCAACCAACTCATCGTTGGTGATTACGTGTGGAGGGATAAACAGTCCGGTACCGGAAATAACAACATTCGACATGCCTGATGAAACCTTTGTTATAGCTATCTTGATCTGTGCCACAGAAATGTAATCTGACTGTGGTTGCGTCTGAAATTTGAGCCATTATCACCGGAACGGCTCAGCCTTCCAACCGCTGAATTGGTATAAGATGACATTAGTGTTCAGTTATTACTCTGGATTGGTCATGCTCAGGCAATATTTGATTCTGTTTCGCACGTTTTGGTTGGGAAGCTTGTGGTCGAGTGCCTATATTGCTCGTCCGGTGCTGGAAAAAAACAGCTATTTCCCGTTTCATGGAATAGATGTTTTGCACACCAGTGTGGCAATTGGTGCTTTATGTGGGTTGTTGATGCTGATAATGACGTTACTGAAACGTGCCTTTAACTGGCGCCAGTTACCTCAGCAATTGATGGTGATTATGCTGTTAATGTCGCTGATGTATTTTGCTTTGATGCCGTGGTGGAAGTTGCAGATGATGTTGCTGCATGCGTTATCGGCACTGGGGCTGGTCTGGGTGCTGCTGGCTCCCGCAAACGTTATTTTCAGCGTTGCAGAAACCAGAGACCAAAAAGCAATTAAGGGCGCTGAAGATTAGACAGCTTAGGATTTGCTTTTGGATTTTTGCGTAGCAGTAAAGCAACTTTGCCAATTTGCTGTACCAATTCAGCGCCAGTCAGTTTGACCAGTTCAGCAATAACAGCATGCTTTACCTCGCGATCGCCGACGGCAACTTTTACCTTGATCAGCTCATGATCGTCCAGGGCGCGGTTCAGCTCTTCCATTACGCCTTCGGTTAAACCATTGCCGGCAACGGTCACGACCGGATTCAGGTTGTGGCCAATGGAACGGTATGCTTTTTTCTGTTCGTTTGATAATGCCATATAGCTTCTGTTTCAGTGTTGGATCTATTTCAGTGTTAGAATCGGACTTTACCGATTCAATAAGCGTGATTAGCGCATAGTATACCTGACCTTGGAGTAAAACCCCCTATGTCACGTTCGACGCGTTCAAAAACCAGTGCTAACTGGCTGAAAGAACATGTAGACGATATGTACGTACAGATGGCGCAGCAGGATGGCTACCGTACCCGAGCCAGTTACAAGCTGCTGGAGCTGGATGAAAAAGATGGGTTGCTCAAGCCCGGTTCGACTGTACTGGATCTGGGTTCTGCTCCTGGCGGCTGGTCTCAGGTTGTGGCAAACAAGCTTGATGGTAGTGGCGTTGTTATCGCTTCAGACATTCTGCCGATGGATAATATTGCCGATGTCACCTTTATTCAGGGTGACTTTACCGAAGATGCGGTTTTCGAAGAAATTATGACGGCGATCGATGATCGTCCGGTAGACCTTGTAATTTCGGATATGGCCCCCAATATGTCCGGTATGGCCTCCATCGATCAGCCCGGTGCTATGTATCTGGTGGAACTGGCGCTGGATATGGCGCGTCAGACGCTGAAACCAAATGGCAATTTTGTCGCCAAAGTGTTTCAGGGCGAAGGCTTTGATGAATACCTTGCCGATGTGCGCCAGTCCTTCTCTAAGGTGCTGATTCGCAAGCCTAAAGCTTCACGGGCGCGTTCCCGCGAGGTTTATATCGTTGGTAAAGGTTTTCGCGCTTAGTAAATGCTTGCTAAGCTAGGACTAGGGTCAAAATTTCAACACATGCAAGATTGACGCGTAATCACCAAGGAAGCGTTGGTCCGCTGAGTTAAGAGGTATGCCAAACATGGCAAAGAATTTCATATTGTGGGCGGTTATTGCGGCCGTGCTGATGATGGTGTTTAACAACTTCCAGAACGTCGGCCGCGGTCAGGAGTATTCCTACTCTCAGTTTATGACCGCGGTGCAGAATGGTCAGGTGGAAAAAGTCACGATTTCCGGTCAAAGCATCACTGGACGTACGACATCAGGCGAAACGTTTGAGTCGGTTCTGCCAACCTATGACGAAAAGCTGATCGATACTCTGTTGGATCACCGTGTTGAAGTAGTGGGTGAGAAGCCAGAGAAACAAGGTTTCTTGTCTCAGTTGCTGCTGGCCTCTCTGCCGATTCTGATCATCATTGCTGTGTTTATGTTGTTCATGCGCCAGATGCAGGGCGGAGCTGGTGGTCGTGGCGGCCCGATGGCTTTCGGTAAAAGCAAAGCTAAGCTCCTGAGTGAAGACCAGATTAAGACCACCTTTGAAGATGTTGCTGGCTGCGATGAAGCCAAAGAAGACGTAAAAGAGCTGGTCGACTTTTTGAGTGACCCAGGTAAATATCAGCGTTTGGGTGGCAATATTCCTCGTGGCGTTCTGATGGTGGGTCAGCCTGGTACCGGTAAAACTCTGTTGGCCAAAGCCATTGCTGGTGAGGCACGGGTGCCTTTCTTCTCTATCTCCGGTTCTGACTTTGTTGAAATGTTTGTTGGTGTGGGTGCTTCCCGTGTTCGTGATATGTTCGAGCAAGCCAAGAAACAAGCGCCTTGTATTATCTTTATTGACGAAATTGATGCGGTTGGCCGCTCCCGTGGTGTTGGTATTGGTGGGGGTAACGACGAACGCGAACAAACACTGAACCAGTTACTGGTTGAGATGGATGGTTTTGAGGGTAATGACGGTATTATTGTGATTGCTGCGACTAACCGTCCGGACGTTTTAGACCCGGCGTTGTTGCGCCCAGGTCGTTTTGACCGTCAGGTTACTGTGGGTCTGCCTGATATTCGTGGTCGTGAGCAGATTCTGAAAGTTCACATGAAAAAAGTGCCTCTGGCAGATGATGTAAATGCATCTCTGATTGCTCGTGGTACTCCTGGTTTCTCTGGTGCTGATCTGGCCAACCTGGTGAATGAGGCCTCGCTGTTTGCGGCGCGCGCAAACCGCAATCTGGTAACTATGGAAGAGTTCGAAAAAGCCAAGGATAAAATCCTGATGGGCGCCGAGCGTAAAACCATGGTGATGTCGGAAGCGGAAAAAACCAACACTGCTTACCATGAAGCTGGTCATGCCATTGTTGGTCGTATTGTTCCAGAGCACGACCCTGTTTATAAAGTGTCGATTATTCCACGTGGCCGTGCGCTGGGTGTGACCATGTTCCTGCCGGAAGAAGATCGTCACTCCATCAGTAAGCGTGGTATCGAGAGTAATATCTGTTCGCTGTACGGCGGTCGTATTGCCGAAGAGATGACGCTGGGTAAAGATGGTGTTACCACCGGTGCTTCCAACGATATTGAACGTGCGACC
Organism: Bacterioplanoides sp.; assembly: GCF_965219715.1. Lineage (GTDB taxonomy): Bacteria > Pseudomonadota > Gammaproteobacteria > Pseudomonadales > Oceanobacteraceae > Bacterioplanoides. Next base: position 2,022,563 of record NZ_OZ244785.1, on the reverse strand, counting down.
AAGTACGCCCGTAACTACGTTACTAAGTGGGGCTTGTCCGATAAGTTGGGTGCTCAGTTGTATACCGAAGAGGAGCAGCAGAGCTATCTTGGTTCTTCTGGTGGTGGTCAACTATCTCACTTATCTGATGAGACGGCTCGTACTATTGACGCTGAAGTGAAAGATCTGCTGGATGGCTGTTATCAGCGTGCTACTCAGATTCTGGAAGATAATCGCGATAAGCTGGAATTGATGAAAGATGCCTTGATGGAGTACGAAACTATCGATTCTGATCAGATCGACGATATCATGGCAGGTAAGAAGCCTCGTCCACCAAAAGCGTGGGATGATAAGGGTTCAGGTCCGGCTTCTCCGGTTGAAGAGAGTCATGATTTGGCTAAGGACGACAGTGATGATTCAATTGGAGATGCTGCGGGTGAGCAGAACTCTTAATTGAGTCGATTGATGAGAAAAGGCGGCTTAGCCGCCTTTTTTGTTATCTGGTACGTATAAATTGCTGCTGTGAATTGTTTTTCGGAGCAGCGACAGGATGTCGTGGTAGCATCAAAGTCACATGGATGTGCCTCTGATGCGGCGGCAGAAAAATCAAATCATAGTGGCAATTGCTGCGCATGATATAAGTGAAAAACGTGATTCTGCAATGTGGCCAGCGCTCGCTGGATTTATCCAAAGCCCAGGTAATGGGAATTCTAAATGTCACCCCGGATTCTTTTTCAGATGGTGGGCGCTTTACCTCGTTGAATTCGGCATTAAGGCAAGCGCGCCAGATGACACTCGATGGTGCTGCCATTATTGATATTGGCGGTGAGTCTACCCGGCCGGGTGCGGATCCGGTTTCCGAACAGCAGGAGCTGGATCGCGTTATTCCTGTTATTGAGGCGATTCGTCGCGAATTGGATGTGCTGATTTCAGTTGATACCAGTACCGCGGCGGTTATTCGTGAGGCTACTCTTGCAGGAGCGCATTTGGTGAATGATGTGCGGGCTTTGCAGCGGGAGGGAGCTTTACAAGCCGCAGCAGATTCTGGTTTGCCCGTGTGTTTAATGCATATGCAAGGGAATCCGCAAACCATGCAGGATAACCCTGAGTATCGCGATGTGGTTCAGGACGTGAAGCAATTCCTTGAACAACGCGTGGAAGTTTGCGAAAAAGCGGGGATCATTCGTGAACGAATCTTGCTCGATCCGGGGTTTGGTTTTGGTAAAACCACTGAGCATAATTACCAATTGCTGAATCGCATGGAGCAATTGCATGATTTAGAATTGCCATTGCTGATTGGCTTATCACGCAAGCGTATGATTGGTGCGGCTACCGGGGGTGAAATAGCTGAGCAACGTGTTTGTGGTAGTGTTGCGGGTGCTGTCATCAGTGTAATGAAGGGCGCTAAGATTTTGCGTGTGCATGATGTTAAAGAAACGTTTGAAGCGTTAGCGGTTGCTAATGCGACTTTGAGTGAATCTGTATAAGGCAGCTTGGCTCATTTCAGAAGAATAGAATTGAATAGCAGGTTGGTGTTATCAGGGGCCTGCATTGTTTAAACAAGGAAAGATAATGTCGAGAAAATATTTTGGTACCGATGGTATTCGTGGCGAAGTCGGTCAATTCCCAATCACTCCTGAATTTGTGATGAAGCTGGGTTGGGCGGCAGGAAAAGTATTTGCTGAGCAGGGCAAAAAAACCATTTTAATCGGTAAAGATACGCGTATTTCTGGTTACATGTTTGAGTCGGCCTTAGAGGCTGGCTTATCAGCCGCGGGTGTTAATAGTGGTTTGTTAGGCCCGATGCCAACACCGGGTATTGCTTATCTGACGCGGACTTTTTATGCCGATGCCGGCATTGTGATTAGTGCTTCACATAACCCGTACCACGACAACGGCATTAAGTTTTTCTCAAGCAATGGCACTAAGCTCGATGATGATATTGAAAAAGCCATCGAAGAGCATTTAGACCTGCCGATGACAACGGTTGCCTCCGATCAGTTGGGTAAGGCGTTCCGGATTGATGACGCGGCGGGTCGTTATATTGAATTCTGTAAGAGCACGGTGCGTCGTTTACGTCTCAAGGGTCAGCGCATTGTGCTGGACTGTGCTCATGGTGCAACTTACCAGATTGCTCCGGCAGTATTCCGCGAGCTGGGTGCTGAAGTTGTTGTGATTGGTGCTGATCCCGATGGTCTGAACATCAATAAAGAGGTGGGCTCTACCTCTCCAAAAGCGTTGCAACGTAAGGTCATTGAAACCCGCGCAGACCTGGGGATCGCTTTTGATGGTGACGGTGATCGCGTGGTCATGGTCGACGGTAATGGTGAGGTTGTTGATGGTGATGAATTACTGTTCATCATGGCGACACATGCTAAGAGTCGTGGCCGTTTAGGTGGTGGTGTGGTTGGTACTCTGATGTCTAACCTGGGTCTGGAGCTGGCATTGAAAGAAGACGGTATCGACTTTACCCGCGCGAAAGTGGGTGATCGTTATGTTATGCAGCAGTTAAAAGAACGTAACTGGCGTTTTGGTGGTGAGTCTTCTGGTCATTTATTGTGTCTGGATTCAACCACCACGGGTGATGGTGTGGTTTCTGCTCTGCAGGTGATGATGGCATTGCAGGATTTTGATAAACCATTACATGAACTGAAACAGGGTATGAGTAAGTGCCCGCAAACCATGATCAATGTGCGTCGCAATAAAGATATCGACGTAAACAGCGATGAAACAGTTAAGGCTGCCGTTGCGGATGTTGAATCGACACTGGCCGGTCGTGGGCGTGTTTTATTGCGTCCTTCAGGTACCGAGCCGGTTGTAAGGGTGATGGTTGAAGGAGAAGACGCCGCGCAGGTTTCGGGACTGACGCAGCAGCTGGCAGAAGTTGTCGAAAAAGCCCTGGCTTGATTGGTTATAAGAGAAGGAGTATGCGCTCCTTCTCTTGTGTCAGCTCTCCTTCTTAGATAGTATCTGCGCTCTTTAAATTTTGGGAAATCTCATGCGTCGATTATTGGTTGCCGGAAACTGGAAAATGAATGCTTCAGTCGAAGTGACTGAATCACTGTTGTCCGCGATTACCGCTGCTGAAATCGATAACTGTGATGTTGCTGTATTTCCTCCTTTTCCATACCTTGCATTGGCAAAAGAAAAGTTGGCAGCGTCGTCAGTTGTGGTGGGTGGACAGAATTGTTCAACCGCCGATTCTGGTGCTTACACCGGTGAGGTTTCTGTTTCCATGCTGCAGGATATTGGCTGTGGCATGGTGTTGGTTGGCCATTCCGAGCGACGCAGCTTGTATCACGAAACGGATGCGGTTGTTCTGGCAAAGACAGAGAAAGTTCTGGCTCAGGGGATGACTGCCATAGTGTGTGTCGGTGAAACACTGGATCAGCGCCAGTCTGGTAATGCAGAGCTGATTGTTAAACAACAATTGTCTGCGTTGTTGCACCAGCTTTCGGAGCAGCAATGGTCTCAGGTGGTTGTTGCTTATGAGCCGGTTTGGGCGATTGGTACTGGTGAAACAGCTACACCGGAACAAGCTCAGCAAATGCACGCTTTTATTCGCTCGTTACTGGCATCCGTAAGTGCCGATGTTGCTGAGCAAACCAAGATTTTATACGGTGGCAGTGTGAAAGCTGCTAATGCGGCAGAGTTATTCGCTCAGGCCGATATTGATGGTGGTCTGGTTGGCGGTGCATCGCTGACGGCTGAAGAATTTTTAGGAATCTGTCGTTCATAGGTTAAATATGGAACAAATTATTTTAATTGCTCATATCTTGTTTGCGTTAGGCATCGTCGGTTTTGTCATGATGCAGCAGGGTAAAGGTGCGGATGCCGGTGCTTCTTTTGGTAGCGGTGCATCTCAAACCGTATTTGGTAGTCAGGGTTCTGGCAACTTCCTGAGCCGTAGTACGGCAATTCTGGCGACTCTGTTCTTTATTACCAGCTTGGGTTTAGCGGTAGTTGCTAAGCAAAAAGCCGTTGGTGCGTCTGATTTGGGTATTCCTAGTCAGGAAGTGATCGAAAAGCTTGAGCAAGACACCCCAATTGTGGAAGAATACGCGCCGGTTTCAGATGCTCCTGTTTTAGGTGAGCCTGAACTGGATGCTTCAGCGTCTGATGAGCCTGCTGTTGAAGAAGCAGGTCAATAAGCGCAAGCGAATGTAGTGCGGATGTGGTGGAATTGGTAGACACGCCATCTTGAGGGGGTGGTGAGCATAGCTCGTGCGAGTTCAAGTCTCGCCATCCGCACCAACTTCTTATTGCAGTAGATAAGAAAGAGAAAGCGAACTTAGTTCGCTTTTTCTGTTTAAAGCACCTATAATGCGCGTGCTTTTTACAGAACACATGCTTTAAAGCCCCTCACGTCAGGGGCTTTTTCGTACTCAAAGCCTTTTGAATTAAGGGTTAACAGTAAAATAGCGGTGTTCCAGCCTGGATAAACTGTCGTGGTTTATCAGGTCTGCAAATGCAATTGTGATGTCAATGTTGTCGTTGGGATTGTGATTGCAGGCAGTTTTATCAGACTGGGCATTTATGCCCAGTTTTTGTTTGTATCGAAGTCGGTTTTGCTGTTTCAGGTGATCACCGGCGTCAAATTTTGAAAAAAGGTGGTTGTTTGGCTAAAGACACTCAGTTGACTGAAATGCTGGCTCCGATTGTGGAGTCCATGGGCTACGTTTTTTGGGGCCTGGAATATTCTGCGCAGGGTAAACACACGCTGCTGCGAATTTTTATTGATCATGAAAATGGCATTAACGTCGACAACTGCGCTGAAGTCAGTCGTCAGGTCAGTAGTGTTCTGGATGTTGAAGACCCGATTTCTCAGGATTACACCCTGGAAGTTTCCTCCCCCGGGATGGACCGACCATTATTCACCCTCGAGCAGTTTAAAAGTTACGCCAACCATATTATTGAGTTGCGCTTACGTATGCCGTTCGATGGGCGTCGAAAATTTAAGGGCCAACTGATTGGTGTTGAGCAGGAAGATATTGTGCTGTTTGTTGATGGCCACGAATATCTGCTGCCCATTGAGCTGATTGAGAAGGCGAATGTTGTTCCACAATTCAAGGACTAAGGTTGCAGAGCGAGGCTAGAAGATGAGCAAAGAAATTCTCCTGGTCGCGGAAGCGGTATCCAACGAAAAAGGCGTTTCAAAAGAAATTATTTTTGAAGCCATTGAATCTGCGCTGGCGGCGGCTGCTAAAAAGCGTTACGAAGATGAAGAAGCCACTATTCGCGTAGATATCGACCGCAGAACCGGTGATTACGAAACTTTCCGCAGCTGGTTAGTTGTTAGTAACGATGTGGTTCCAGGCCTGGGTGATGAACTCACGCTGGAAGAAGCACACGAAATTGACACCAACCTGCAGCCAGGTGATACCTACGAAACTCAGATTGAAAATCCTGATTTTGGTCGTATTGCTGCCCAGGCGGCGAAGCAGATTATCGTACAAAAAGTACGTGAAGCTGAACGTGCCCAGATTGTTGAACAATATGAAGATCGTGTTGGCGAATTAATCAGCGGTACTGTTAAAAAGGTTACCCGCGATAACGTCATTATTGATCTGGGTAACAATGCCGAAGGCCTGATGCCAAAAGATCAGCTGATCGGCCGTGAAATCTTACGTATGGGCGATCGTGTTCGTTCCATTCTGTTTGATATTCGTCCGGAAAACCGTGGTCCTCAGTTAATGCTGAGCCGTACCATTTCCGACATGATGGTTGAGTTGTTCCGCATCGAAGTTCCGGAAATTGCGGAAGATGTTATCGAAATTAAAGGCGCTGCTCGTGATCCGGGTTCTCGTGCCAAAATTGCGGTAAAAACCAACGATAAGCGTATCGATCCGGTAGGTGCTTGTGTGGGTATGCGCGGTGCGCGTGTTCAGGCTGTAACCAATGAGCTGGGCGGTAATGAGCGTATCGATATTGTGCTGTGGGACGATAACCCGGCACAGCTGGTGATCAACGCCATGGCACCTGCGGAAGTGGCATCCATCATTATGGATGAAGAAACCAACTCCATGGATGTTGCAGTTGAAGAAGATAACCTGGCACAGGCGATTGGCCGTGGTGGTCAGAACGTACGCTTAGCGTCCGAACTGACTGGCTGGGAAATCAATGTGATGACTGAAGAAGAAGCATCTGAGAAACAGAACGAAGAAGCTTCTGCTTACATCAACACCTTTATGAATTCTCTGGATATTGATGAAGACTTCGCTCTGCTGTTGGTAGAAGAAGGTTTCACCTCTCTGGAAGAGATCGCTTATGTGCCCATGGAAGAAATGCTGGCGATCGAAGGTCTGGACGAAGAAGTCGTTAACGAATTGCGTAACCGCGCAAAAGACGTGCTGCTGACTCAGGCCATTGCATCAGAAGAACAACTGGAAGCAGCGCAACCAGCAGAAGATCTGCTGACAATGGACGGCATGGATAAGCACCTGGCATTGGTGCTGGCCAGCAAGGGTATTTGTACGATGGAGGATCTTGCCGAGCAATCCATCGATGACCTGCTGGACGTTGAAGACATGACCGAAGAGAAAGCCGCCGAATTGATTATGACGGCACGCAAGCCCTGGTTCGAGGGCAACGACTAACAGATCCGCTCGGCATAGGAGAAACGTATGGCAGATGTAACAGTTAAAGAACTCGCCGACGTGGTAAATATCGGCGTTGATCGCCTGCTGTCCCAGATGAAAGAAGCCGGTCTGCCTCAGACCGGTTCTGACGATGCAGTATCAGATGATCAGAAGCAAACTTTGCTGGCTTTCTTAAAGTCCAGTCATGGTGAGTCTGGTGACGCCCCGAAGAAAATTACCCTGAAGCGTAAAGCAACCACGACATTAAAAGTGGGTGCAGGTGGCAAGAAACAAGTAAACGTAGAAGTGCGCAAAAAGCGTACCTACGTGAAGCGCGATGAATCTGAGCTGGCAGCAGAAAAAGCACGTGTAGAAGCGAAAGCGGCTGCAGATCAGGCTGCTGAAGATGAAGCAGCTCGCGCTGCGGAAGCGGCACAAGCGAAAGCGGCGGCTGATGCAGAACAGGCCGCAGCAGAAAAAGCTCAGGCTGACAAAGCAGCTGCGGAAGCAAAAGTGGCTAAAAAGCCAGAGCCTAAGGTTAAGAAAGAAGCGCCTAAAGCGCCTCAGATGCCTAAAGCGACCGCTACTGCTAAGCCAACTGCTCGCGTAGTGGCGAAGAAGGTAGAAGAGAAGAAGCCAACGGCTACTCTGAAACCAAAAGCAGAAGCTAAGCCAAAAGCAACCGCAAAACCTAAGGTTAAAGTAACGCCAGCTGAAGAGCGTCGTGCTAAGCCAAGTAAGCCAGTTGCTAAGGTTCGTCAGAAGCCAACCGAAGATGAAGCAGCGCAAAAACGTGCTGAAGCTGAAGCGGTTCAGGCTCGCCAGGATGATGGCGGTCGTAAGCGCGGTAAAGGTGGTGATCGTCGTAATGGTGATGATCGCGACAAGCGCTTCGTTGATGGTTCTGAGCAGGATCGCAATGGTCGCAACAAAGGTCGCAATAAAGGTAAGTTGAAAGGCGCTGCGCGTCGTCAGCAAAACCAGGCGGCTAATGCTAATAACGAACATGGATTCAGCAAACCAACCGCTCCGGTAATCAAAGAAGTTGAATTACCAGAAGCAATTTCTGTTGGTGAACTGGCGCAGAAGCTGGCTGTTAAAGCCGGTGAAGTGATCAAAGAGCTGATGAAACTGGGCGTAATGGCAACCATTAACCAGACTCTGGACCAGGATACTGCCACTCTGGTGGTTGAAGAAATGGGCCATAAAGTTTCTAAGCTGATTTCTGATAATGAGTTGGAAGAAGCGGTAACTGAGTCGGTTTCTTACGAGGGTGAACAAACTACCCGTGCGCCGGTTGTTACCGTAATGGGTCACGTTGATCACGGTAAAACCTCGCTGCTGGATTACATCCGTAAATCGCGCGTTGTATCAGGCGAAGCCGGTGGTATTACCCAGCACATTGGTGCATACCACGTAGATACTGATCACGGCATGGTGTCCTTCCTGGATACGCCTGGACACGCGGCGTTTACTTCGATGCGTGCTCGTGGTGCTCAGTCGACTGACGTTGTAATTCTGGTGGTTGCAGCAGACGATGGTGTGATGCCACAGACCGAAGAAGCGGTACAACACGCTAAAGCGGCGGGTGTTCCAATTGTTGTTGCAATCAACAAGATGGATAAAGAAGCGGCGGATCCGGATCGTGCTAAAAACGAACTGGCGGCTCGCGACGTAATCCCTGAAGACTGGGGTGGTGATGTACCGTTTGTACCGGTATCTGCACACACAGGTCAGGGCATCGATGAGCTGTTAGAAGCCGTTATCCTGCAAGCAGAACTGCTGGAGCTGAAAGCTCACTTCGACGGCCCGGGTCAGGGTGTTGTGGTTGAGTCACGCCTGGATAAAGGTCGTGGTCCGGTTGCTACGCTGCTGGTTCAGAACGGTACTCTGAAGAAAGGCGATATCGTACTGGCAGGTACTTATTACGGTCGTGCCCGTGCACTGCTGGATGAGAACGGTAAGCCAACGGACGAAGCTGGCCCGTCTATCCCGGTAGAAATTCTGGGTCTGGGTGGTACGCCTGACGCTGGTGACGTATTCATGGTTGTTGAAAGCGAGAAGAAGGCACGTGAAGTGGCTGAATTCCGTGAAGCCAAGCTGAAAGAACAAATTCAGCAGCGTCAACAGAAAGCCAAACTGGATGCGCTGTTCGCAGGCATGCAGGAAGGTGAGCAGGCGAACCTGAACATCATTCTGAAGACCGACGTTCGTGGTTCTCTGGAAGCGATTGCTGCTTCTCTAGAGAAACTGGCAACTGACGAAGTGAAAGTAACTATCGTATCTTCCGGTGTTGGTGGTATTACAGAAACTGACGCAACCCTGGCTGTTGCTTCTGGTGCAGTAATGTTCGGCTTCAACGTTCGTGCGGATAACGCTGCGAAGAAGGTTGTCGAAGCTAACGAAGTGGATATGCGTTACTACAGCGTGATCTACGATCTGCTGGACGACGTTAAGCAAGCGATGGGTGGCCTGTTGGCTCCTGAGCTGCGCGAAGAAATCGTTGGTATCGCGGAAGTTCGTGACGTGTTCAACTCACCGAAATTCGGCCAGATTGCTGGTTGTATGGTGGTTGACGGTACTATCTACCGCAACAAGAAGATCCGTGTACTGCGTGAGAACGTAGTGATCTACGAAGGTGAACTGGAATCTCTGCGTCGCTTTAAAGATGACGTACAGGAAGTTCGCCAGGCGATGGAATGTGGTATCGGTGTTAAGAACTATCAGGATGTTCGCCCTGGCGATCAGATTGAAGTGTTCGATGTGCGTGAAATTGCGCGTACACTGTAAACCGGCTTCCAAGCCTATCAGTGCTTAATTGCACGACTCAAAGCCCGGTCTGTTTTCAGACTGGGCTTTGCTGCTTTTGAAAGAGAATAAACATGCCAAAAGATTACAGCCGTACATCACGACTGGGCGAACAAATCCAGCGTGATCTGGCACAAATGATTCAGTTTGAAATGAAAGACCCGCGCCTGGGTATGGTGACATTGAACCAGGTAAAAGTGGCTAAAGATTTAGGTTATGCCGATATCTACTTCACTGTGATGGGCGCCAAAGGTGAAACGGATGAACAAATCCGTGAGCAAACCGAAAGTATCCTGAACGATGCGGCTGGCTACCTGCGTTCTGAACTGGCGCGCAGTATGACCACCCGTGTGACGCCGCAGCTGCGTTTCCACTATGACGAAACGCTGGAGCGTGGTCATCACCTGACTGGCCTGATTAAAAAGGCTCGCCAGGAAGACGATGCTCACCAGAATGATGATTCTGAAGACTAATTGCTAGCAGGTCATAAGTAGCGTGGGACGTAAGAAAAAAGGCCGCCCAGTCAGCGGCATTCTGGTGCTGAACAAACCCCTGGGGTTAAGTTCGAATCAGGTTTTGCAAAAAGTGAAGTGGCTGTTTCAGGCGCAAAAAGCCGGTCATACCGGAGCGCTGGATCCACAAGCCAGTGGTGTTTTACCAATCTGTTTGGGTGAAGCCACTAAGTTTTCTCAACTGTTGCTGGATTCCGATAAAGGTTACGACACCACAGCCAAGTTGGGCGAAATTCGTTCGACCGGTGATGCTGAAGGTGAGGTTATCAAAACCGCGGATGTTCCTGAGTTATCAGGCGAGCAGGTCGAAGAAGTGCTCAAAAACTTTCGTGGTGATGTGGTTCAGGTGCCACCGATGTTTTCCGCATTGAAGCTCGATGGCAAACCTCTGTACGAACTGGCCCGTAATGGTATGACGGCGGAAGAAGCTCAGGCCATTGCTGAGAAAAAACGCCGTACCATTCAGATTCATGAGCTGACGTTGAACGATCAGCGCTCTGATGAACTGGATCTGTCAGTGCGCTGTTCCAAAGGCACTTACATTCGAACTCTGGTGGAAGACATCGGTAATGAGATTGGTTCGGGTGCTTATGTCTCTATGTTGCATCGTACTCATTCCGGGCCGTATCACTCTGGTCAGATGATCACGCTGGAAGAGCTGGAAGCCCTGGCGGAAGAGGGCGGAACCGAGGCGTTAGATAAATTGTTGCTGCCACCCGAGACCGCTTTACCGGAAACTTGGCCAGTGATTGAACTGACCCGGGCTGAAGCCGAAAAGATCCTGCAAGGTCAAGCGGTGAGTACTGGCTTAACAGAAGCACCTTCTGTACAATTATGGGCCGCTGAATCCGGGCGAAAGCAGTTGATCGGTATTGGCCGCATTGAACGAGGTGGTATTCGACCACAGCGTTTGTTGCAGGTACGCCTGTTAGCTGACTAATTGAGGCACTCACAAGGTGTCGACGGATACGCCACATAAGTGGCAGCATCCCACTGTTAATGTGCACGGTGGTGATGTATTCGAATGCACATTCATTGGAGTATATACAGATGGCATTATCTGCTGAAAAGAAAGCTGAGATTGTAAATGAGTACAAAACTGCTGAAGGCGACACTGGTTCTCCTGAAGTACAAGTTGCTCTGCTGACCTTCAACATCAACGATCTGCAAGGTCACTTCAAAGCACACGCTAAAGATCACCACTCTCGTCGTGGTCTGATCCGCATGGTTAACCAGCGTCGTAAGCTGCTGGACTACCTGAAGCGTAAAGATGCAAACCGTTACTTAGAGCTGATCAAGCGTCTGGGTCTGCGTCGCTAAGATCTCGCTTTACAACAAAAGCCCTCCGGGGCTTTTGTTGTTTTAGCTAAAAGGATTTTTGTCTGTATAACGGACTTTAAACTGTTCAGTTCCTGAACAACTGTGGTGCCAACCCCATTTGATCGTGTTGTTGATCAATGGTGGTGCTTCTAACCATTCACCTTTCCGCTTTGTTCCAAAGAGCGAAGCACCGAAGGGTTAATGCTTAGAAGCACCGGCAGTCGGAACTGGTGAATTTATATTATTAAAGGAAATTTTGAATGAGCACTAAACCAGTTGCTTTAACCAAAACCTTCGAATTCGGTGGCGAAACCGTCACTTTAGAAACCGGCCGTATCGCTCGTCAGGCTGACGGCGCTGTACTGGCTACTATCGGCAAAACTCAGGTGCTGGCTACCGTTGTAGCTGCGAAAAGCACTAAGCCGGGTCAGGACTTCTTCCCTCTGTCTGTTCACTATCAGGAAAAAATGTACGCCGCTGGCCGTATTCCTGGTGGTTACCTGAAGCGTGAAGGTCGTCCTTCTGAAAAAGAAACTCTGACTTCTCGTCTGATTGACCGTCCGATTCGTCCGCTGTTCCCGAATGGCTTCATGAACGAAGTTCAGGTTATCCAGACTGTTGTTGCTGCAGAAAAAGACGTTGATCCGGACATCTGTGCCATGATCGCAACGTCTGCAGCACTGAGCATTTCTGGTATTCCGTTTAACGGTCCTATTGGTGCAGCACGTGTAGCTTTCACTGATGACAACGGTTACACCCTGAATCCAACTTACAGCCAGCTGGAAGATTCTCTGCTGGATATGGTTGTTGCGGGTACTAAAGACGCGGTTCTGATGGTTGAATCTGAAGCCGACGAACTGACCGAAGACGAAATGCTGGGTGCGGTTCTGTTCGCACACAAAGGTTTCCAGTCTGCGATCACTGCCATCAGCGAGTGGGCTGAAGAGCTGAAAGTTGAACAGTGGGATTGGCAAGCTGAAGCGCGTGACGAAGAACTGTACAACGCCGTTAAAGCCGAAGCAGCTGCTGGTATCAGCGAAGCGTACACCATCTCTGACAAACTGGCTCGTTACGGTCGTATCGACGAAGTTAAAGCCGCAGCCGTTGAAAAGCTGGCCGCAGCTGAAGGCGAAGAAGGCTACAGCGCTGACGATATCGCTGGCATGGTTGGCGAATTGAAGTACGAAGTGGTACGTCAGCGTGTTATCGACGGTCAGCCTCGTATCGACGGTCGTGACAACGAAACCGTACGTCCTCTGACCATTGAAACTGGTTGTCTGAATACTGCTCACGGTTCTGCAATTTTCACCCGTGGTGAAACTCAGGCGATCGTTGCGACGACTCTGGGGAGCGCACGTGACGCACAGATGGTTGATTTCCTGCACGGTATGACCACTGATCCATTCCTGTTCCACTACAACTTCCCTCCATACTCTGTTGGTGAAGCTGGCCGTATGGGCGGTGTTGGCCGTCGTGAAATCGGTCACGGTCGTCTGGCTCGTCGTGGTGTTCAGGCGATGATGCCGGATCAGGAAGAGTTCCCATACACTATCCGTGTAGTATCTGAGATCACAGAATCGAACGGTTCTTCTTCGATGGCTTCCGTATGTGGCGCGTCTCTGTCTCTGATGGACGCTGGTGTTCCACTGAAAGCACCTGTTGCTGGTATTGCTATGGGTCTGGTTAAAGAAGGCGAGAAGTTCGCGGTTCTGACCGACATCCTAGGCGACGAAGACCACTTGGGCGACATGGACTTTAAAGTAGCCGGTACTGATGAAGGTATCACTGCACTGCAGATGGATATCAAGATCGAAGGTATCACTGAAGAGATCATGGAAATCGCTCTGACTCAGGCTAAGAAAGCCCGTTTCACCATTCTGGAGCAAATGAACGCGGTTATCTCTGAGCCACGTACTGAGCTGTCTGAAAACGCGCCAACCATGACCAGCATGAAGATCGATTCTGACAAGATTCGTGACGTAATCGGTAAAGGTGGCGCAACCATCCGTGATATCACCGAGAAGACTGGTGCTTCTGTTGATATCGACGACAACGGCAACATCAAGATCTTCGCAGCTGATAAAGCCGGTGCTGATGCTGCACAGAAGATGATCGAAGAGATCACTGCTGAAATCGAAGTGGGTGTTACTTACGAAGGTAAAGTAAGCAAGATCGTTGACTTCGGTGCTTTCATCACCGTACTGCCAGGCAAAGATGGCCTGCTGCACATCTCTCAGATCAGCGAAGAACGTGTTGAAAACGTAGCTGACCACCTGACTGAAGGTCAGATGGTTAAAGTTCACGTGATGGACGTTGATCCTAAGGGTCGTGTGAAGCTGACTATGAAAGGCGTTGAACAGTAAAAAACTACCCGCGTTGCCACTGCAGCGTTAAAAACAGACTCAATATGCTCATTTATTAGTTATAAACTGCGCTATTTCGTCTGTTTTTGCCTTGCATTGTCGGCCTCGCTAACGTTTCTTAGTCAAAGCTTTAGAATAAAAAACGCCGCTGTTGTTAACAACAGCGGCGTTTTTTTATGCATTCAGATAGGTCAAAGACGTGATTAGGTTGGTAAAAAATCTGTTACAAATTGTGAAATATCAACCTTAAAGCCATCAGGGTTACTGGCTACACTATGAGCCAACTGTTGCTTCTGTCTATCTAAACATCATTTTTTTAGTCATATTCCTGAGCAGATGAAGCTAATGATAAGGTTTTCGATTGTGTACATGTCTGGGATGCAAATTTAGTGGTTCTATCGTACTTGATTGGCGTTTGCTGTCTGGGGGAGATTTATTTTAACCTTCAGTAAAACAAAAATAAGATTTCTACATCATGGCTCAGGTAACTCTTACGACATTTTTAGTTTTAACGCTGGCTTTGACCTACTGGGTTGGCTTTGCTGAACCGGAAGTGGTTGTGCGGGAAGTGAACGTATCATACGAGCTTGAGAATGCAGAAATTGCTTCACTGCGACGTTCTGCCGTTGTCAGACCTTAAATTCCGCTCATGCCTGAATATCAATAAAACGTCCCAACGAACCCTCTGATTGCAGATCCTGAGTTTGCAAGAACGCATTACTTTCCCTGGACTGGCTCTGCCGTTGTTGTTGTTGCTCCGCCTGTTGCTGGGCGAGAAACTCCAGATCGCTAATATCTGCTGACACTACCTCAACTTCATCAATTCGTTTAACCTGCTCACGCACCGGCCGTTCGGAGCGCTGGGGCTCCTGACGTGCACTTCTGTCTGGCGCAATAAAGTTATTCTGAAGCGGGTTAAGTGAATTCATAAGCAGCGGAAGGTGTAGTTATCAAAACACTATAGCAACGGATGACGGCCTTGCTCCAGTGATGTTACAAATCTTTCAGGCATAAAAAACCCAGCTTAAAAAGCTGGGCAAAAGGTGTCGATAAACACAAGGAGATCAGGGTTCATGCACGAGAAGCTTTGTCAGACAACGCTGCTCGATTTCCAGAACCTGAATTTCAGTTTGCCGTTTCTAAGACGAGTGTTCTAGGCAATTGGGCGCCTTGTATGTATCAATTGGGGTCACTCTCAATACCTCGCCTGTTAAAAAGCCAGGAAGACATAAACAGACAGGTAAAGTACACAACATACCCGGCAAAAATTGTATCACTGAGGAAGTGTCCTCCCTGAACAATTCTCACCAGACTACTGATGACGCCTAAGCCTATGCCAAACCAGAACCAGCGTTTCGAGCGGAAAACCCAGCCCAGAGCCATAAAGAAGAAGCCCATCGCAGAGTGACCACTTACAAACGATTTGCAGCGCTTCTCACAGCTGTCTGACACAACGAAAGCCGGAGTGAAACCACTTCCGCCGTTGAACTCCTGAACCTGGCGTGGGCGTGGACGCTCAAAGCCTTCCTTGAAAACACCATGTACGATCAGACCGGGGCCAATCAATAAAACCAGAAACAGGAACAGCAACGGGTTGCGGTGTTGCTTGCTGATGCCATTACGCCAGAACGTCATACCAATACAAATCAGCATAATCGGCAGCAAAAAATGCGGCATGTAGCGAAACAGGGCATAAATGGAAGTGTTAACCGGGTGGTACTTCAACGGCCACTGTTGATTTTCATGGTCGTAAAAATAATTGCTGACTGCCAGATCAATCTCCGGCCAGATCATAAATAAGGCGGCCAGAATAATCAGGCTGATCCAGTCAAAATGACGTTTTAACAACATGGCGTTTTCCGCGAAAAATATTCAGACGCGGCAGCTTACCTTGTCATTTCGCTGACGTCATCTCCTATCAGACGGACGAAGTTTCGAGGACTAATTGAGATACGGAAGCCGGGTCTTCCAGTTGCGGATAGTGGCCAATGCCGGGTAATTCGTAGATGTGGTTGGTTTGTACGATCTGACGGTAACGTCGAACCATATGAGCGCCGGAAATTGGATCATCACTGCCATTAATCAGAACCAGAGGAGTGCGGCTATTTGCCAAAGCGCTGACCCAGCGCTCACGATGTAAGCGTCGTTCTTTCATATAGTGAATCAGCTTTGGCATAACAGCTGGCCCCTGGTTATGGGCCATTAACAGCCACAGGCCATCCAGTTCTTCGCTTGATAACGGCTTGGCACAGATTTTTGCGAAAGAACGCAGAAACAGTTTTTTGTTAATAAAAAACGGTGTCAGAAACCCCACTGGTGACAGCATCAGTTTTTGCACAAACAGGGCGCGATGGGTTTCGGGAAACAGGCCGCCGTTTAACAAAAACATTTGCTGAATGTGATGTTTGTGATGATCTCGCGCGAGCAGTTCCTGAGCCACGGTATCGCCGTAGTCATGAGCAAGAACAGAATGGTTTTCTATTTTCAGATGCTGTAACAGTGCCTGCTGCAGATCAGCCTGAAAATTAATGCTGTAATCAGCATTCGGGTTCTTACTGGAGAAGCCAAAGCCCAGCATATCAACCGCAATCAGGTGATAGTGTTTTTCCAGAGTACTCCACATGGGCGACCAGTCCCATGACGCACTGGGAAAACCATGAATTAATAATAATGCGGGTTTGTCAGCCGGATTGACGGATGTCCAATAGCAAAACTGTTCGCCACGAAAATGGAAGATTTGGGCGTTTTCCTGCCACTGCTTCAGGTCAACCACTTGCATAGAATTATCCGTCCTGATTGTCGCTACGTAGTTTAAGAGTTGGCAGGCGCAGAATATAAACACTGACTAATAAACCAACGATTGGCAGGATGATTTGTACAGTTATTCTCGGTACAAAAATAAAGGCGGTGGAAATTAATGAGGTCCACATTAATATCAGGGTATAGATTTTTGCTTTAACCGGGAGGCCTTTGCCATCGAGATAATAAAGCAGATATTTCCCCATACGTGGATGTGATACCAGCCAGTTATAAAAGCGGGGAGATGTGCGTAAAAAGCAGGCGGCTGCGACTAGCAGAAAAGGTGTGGTTGGCAGCACAGGCAAAAAAATACCAATAAAACCGAGAAATACGCTGAGCCAACCCAGGCCAAGTACCATCAGCCGCAATATTGGCTGATTGATACGTTTTGCTGATTTCGCAGAAGCCTGGGAAGTTTTGGTCTCGGTCACTGTAGTCGAACCCGATATTGATAGCTGAACTCGGGTTCCAGCGTATCGAATTTCGGTTTAAATGTCCCATTAAAGCTCATTCGGATTTTTCGTACCAGCGGATCAAACCCCGTGGCTGGTGTCACCGGGTTTCCGGCAGCGTTCAGGTAGGTTACGGTAACTCCTGCGATATTCAGCCCGCTGGCTTTATTACCGGCGCCGTCTGTGAAACTTAAGGAGCCGGTTTGTAATTCACTACCATCATCGATCGCTTGCTCAAGTACGGTGGTATTCAAATCACTGCTAATATTGCCTAGGTTTTTCGCCACGACCGTGTAGTTGATGACTGCGCCGGGAATTGCTTTAAAGTTTGAGCTGTTAATCGGATCACTGATCACCGCAAGCACAGAAGAAAGCTCAATATTTTGGTCAGCTGTACAATTAAAGAACTGACTGGTCGGGATTAACGAATAACTACTGTCGCCGGGTCTGCGCCAATACGCTCGGAAACTGTCACCGCCAGCATTTTCCTGATGTCGGAACCTGAAACGAAAGAAACCCTGACCAAAACCGTTGTTAATAATCGTGGCTGGACTATTCGTTTGTGGATTATTTATGGCGCCATGGCCACCATACCAGGCAGCAATGTGTTCGACATTGTTGGAGTCGAACAGTGTCAGCTCAACCGCATCGTCACCATCGACGGCAAAGCGATAGTCTCCATCGGAATCTAAGCGGATATAGCCATCAAAAACGGTCAAGTATTGCTCGTCACTACCGAATGGGTTAGCAGAGCCATTCACCTGATTAAGTAGCGTGTAGCCATAAAGAGTTGGCCCTTTGGCATAACTGTTTTCCAGAGTGTCGAACTCGGCTTTATTGTCAGCCCAGCCATTCCCGTCCGGGTTTCCCACGGTATTAAAAAAACCGGTGACAAGGCCTGGTTGAGCGGAGCAGCCGCCCGTCAGACCTGACGGCAGATTTAATGCGCGTATAGCCAGACTGATTGCTCTGGTGTTGTTATTGAGATCTGCGTCGTACTGTAAGCCAGTGACGGTCGCTGATAGCGTCACCGGGCTTGGCAAGGTAGAGGTTGGAATCAGATTTAATGTAATGTCCGGAAAGAAAGCTCCGGAACTGACTGCCGTCGAATAAACGCAGTTTAATGTGTTGCCTGTGCTACCCGGACAACTCCAGCCGTTTAATGTACTGGAGTCCAGATTAAGGTTGCCCGGCAGTGTAATATCTAAACGGGTATCTGGAAGGGTTGGCTTGTCACCGTTGTTTCGAACTTTGTAGGTCACTGCGCGTGGACTGGCTTCTACCCAGACATCCGGAGCTGTGCTGTTATTGCTGCCACTGCCAAATGACATCACTTCAAGCTCAGCGCGACACACGGTATGGGCACCAAACGCGATATTGGTTTGCACCGGGCATGCGGCTGATCGGATGTCGATATTACTGGTGGTAAACGTCTGCCAGGAACCACCAGGCTTTCTGAATTGCACGGTGATACCACCATCACAGCATCCTTCAAAACCTAATACTTCAAGTTTGTGGTATCCGGCTGTTAGGTTGATGCCACCTTCTAACACATCACTGTTAGACCAGTTGTTGGCCCACCACAGATCGTCATTCCACTGTTCTTCTAAAGCTGTGCTGTTAACAAATAAACCGCCGCCGCGACCAAAGTCCGAGCCATAACGAAATTCCCAGAATCCTGCTTCACCGGGTTTAACTTCAAAGTAACTTTCTGAGCGGGCACCAAAATTGTCGCGGCGCTGGCTGGGGGAAAACTGGTTGCGGTTGGTAATGGCGGTGAAGTCAGTAATAAACTTACAGCCATAACCTGTCACACCATCGGCAGCGGACTCAAATGCATTAACGGCTTGTGTGTAATTGGTTGGGTTCGCGCTGGTATTGCGGGTATGAAAACGAATGCCCGGGTAGGTGAATACCGGTGGAACCTGAGTGATTGGCTGAGCATTCTGATTGCCATAATACAGATACAGTGTTCGGCTACCAGGAGACAGAGAGGAAAAACGTACCCAGATAGAGGCAGTTTCTGTGCTTTGATCCCAGCGATCGATCCAGAAATCCAGGGCGGTATTGTCATCGCTATCGAATACACGTAAATCCCGGCCATCGCTGCTCCAGTCATAACCGCTAAACAAATCGCTGGCAGTGATATTGATTCGAACCTGATAGTTATCAGGCACGTTGGCGGAGGTATTTACAGTTACCTGAGTTTTAAATGGCCAATGGCAATCCAGCGCTGCAACAGCCGGAAAAGAAAACAACAACAAGCAGATTACAAACCAACGCATATCAGTCTCCATGATAGAGGCGCCATTTTACTGAATCAGACTTGTGGCTCCTATTAGCTGAACGGTCAAAATTGCCTTAAAACAAAGAATTAATCAGATTTTACAATCGACGTGCAAAACGGCGACGATATTCTGTCGGTGTCAGGCCGGTTTTCTTACGGAACAGGCGACGGAAAGAGCTGGCGTCTTCATAACCCACATCATTCATCACCACATCAACCGTACGTTCGGTTTCTTCCAACAGCTTCTGTGCACCTTCAATGCGTAACGATTGCACATAGGTATTCGGTGGCATTTCCAGCGCGGCATTAAAGCGCCGGATCAGAGTTCGTTTGGAAACACTGAAGCGTTCTGCCAGTTGTTCCACGGTGAATTGCTCGGCGTAATGTTGTTCCAGCCAGCTTTGCGCTTCACGCACTAAATCGTCTTTATGCGGCTTGGATAAACGCATCAGAGAGTATGACAACTGGGTGTCGCGACGATAATCAATCACAAAGGCTTTAGCTGTTTGAATCGCCGCTTCGAAACCAATCTGGCGTTCGATAATATGCAGCCCCAGATCGAACCAGGCTAAGCCGCCGCCAGCACAATAAATGTTATCGGAGCGGGTAATCAGCTGATCGGCTTTTAACTCGATCTGTGGATAGTGTTGCTGGAATTGTTCTTTAAAGCCCCAGTGGGTTGTGGCGGTTTTATGATCGAGAATACCGGATTCAGCCAGCAGGAAATTGCCAGTGCAGTTACCAGCGATGGTCCAACCTTGCTGATTGGCTCGTTGCAGTAAGGCCTGTAATTCAGGCGTATGTTGAACAACTTCCTCGATTGGGCCGCCGATTGTTGGGATAACAATGGCATCGGCTTCGGTAATATCATCGAAGCTCATATGAGCGCCAATCTGCAGACCATTAATACAGTGGATCGGACCGCCGTCTTTGCTGGCGATTTTTACATTAAACGCTTTTTCCGGTTGCTGACCCTGAATCAGGTTCCAGGTGACGCCCGCAAGGCCAAATAAATCGGTAACGCCGGTTATGGCGGAGGCGAGGGCTTTATCAAATCCGGCGACAACGATATTCAGCATGGCACTCTAACGTAATTCAATCGGTTGGTGGATCGGCCACTCTCGCAGGGGATAGTGGCACAAATAACTGGTATGCAGGCATATTGAACCTATCCGATTGGCTTAACAAGCATTATTGATGGGATATGCGACAGAGTTGACCTTGTATTGCTATTTTTCAGGCATAAAAAAACCAGCTCTTGGCTGGTTTTAGTTCTATATGTACGGTGTTAGCTGGCTTCTGCGAACTCACACACCGGCATTTTATTCGAATGCTCACGGATCATTTGTTTCGCACTCTGGCCGCAGCAACCGCAGTCGGTGCCTACGCCCATTTTCTGGCGAATCTGTGCGTAGCTGTCACCGTTTTCAACAGCTTGCTGAATCTGCTGCTGGGTGATGCCTTTGCATAAACAAACGTACATTGGGGTCTCAACCTTGATGGAAATCTGAATGAGAATGACTATGGATTGAACTTTAAGCGTAATGCGAAGAATTTGCAATAAGTTTGTATTCGCATTTGTAACTGAATTCTCAAATGTCAGGAAATACACATAGACCTTTGCGTTGGCGGAAGGTCGCATCCTGGCCACGCCTCAGGTAAAATGCTGCCTCTTTTTTGTCTGCCAACTTCGTCGAGCAATTGCGGCTCCGATATCCGGTTTGGTCATGACAGTCCCTTTATAGATAGCAGCTATAGAAAGAAGCGAGACAGAGCCTTGGAAATCAATCCTATCGTCGAACAGATTAAAGACCTGCAAGCGCGTACAGACGTGCTTAGGGGGTACCTTTGACTACGCTACCAAAACCGAGCGTTTAGAAGAGGTAGAACAGGAGCTGGCACAACCGGACGTTTGGGATGATCCGGACCGTGCACAGGAACTGGGTAAAGAACGTTCTTCCCTGGAAGCGGTAGTAAAAACCATCGATGACCTGAATACCGGTCTGGCTGACAGCCGTGATCTGTTAGATATGGCGGTGGAAGAAGATGACGAAGGTACGGTTGATGATGTTCGTGAAGAACTGAACGGTCTGCAGGCTCAATTAGAGACGCTGGAATTCCGCCGTATGTTCTCTGGCGAGCTGGACGAAAATAACTGCTATGTGGAAATTCAGTCAGGCTCCGGTGGTACCGAAGCGCAGGACTGGGCCAATATGATGCTGCGCATGTACCTGCGCTGGATCGAAGCTCACGGCTTTAAAGGTGAGCTGATGGAGGTTTCCGAAGGTGAAGTTGCCGGTATTAAAGGTGCAACCATTCAGGTTGAAGGCGAATACGCTTACGGCTGGCTGCGTACAGAAACCGGTGTTCACCGTTTAGTGCGTAAATCACCGTTTGACTCTGGTAATCGTCGTCACACGTCTTTCTCTTCTGTGTTTGTTTCGCCGGAAGTGGATGACAATATCGATATTGAGATTAATCCGGCGGATTTACGGATCGACGTATACCGCGCTTCCGGTGCGGGTGGTCAGCACGTTAACCGGACGGAATCTGCGGTACGTATCACTCACTTACCAACCAATATCGTAACTCAGTGTCAGAATGATCGTTCTCAGCACAAGAACAAAGATCAGGCAATGAAGCAGTTAAAAGCTAAGTTGTATGAGCACGAGTTACAGAAGCGCAATGCAGAATCCCAGGCACTGGAAGATTCAAAAGCAGATATTGGTTGGGGCAGCCAGATCCGTTCTTATGTATTGGATGACGCTCGTATTAAAGATTTACGTACCGGTGTAGAAAACCGCAATACCCAGGCGGTATTGGACGGTGATTTAGATGCCTTTATTGAAGCTAGCTTGAAGCAAGGCCTTTAATTATTAAGCACTACACAAGATTTTTTCAGTCGCACACATCGTAAGGCACATCCTTGTGCCTGCGATGCGCACGCAACATCCTGTTGCTGCTTTGAAAAAACTTCTGAAGTGCTCTTAAAAGCTTCAGTTGCTGCTCATAAAAACAGTATCTGAAGGCTTAAGAATTCGGCAAAGATTAGAATTTGGAATCAGAAATGACAGATCAAAATACTCCAGCGCCTGCGGCTGAAGCACAAAGTGCAGATGAAAATAAGTTAATTGCCGAGCGTCGTCAGAAGCTTGAGCAAATGCGTGAAGACTGTAATGCCAACGGTCACCGCAACGATTTTAAACGTGAAAATCTGGCAGGCGATTTGAAAGCCGAACACGGCGAGAAGTCAAAAGAAGAATTAGCCGAAGCGGGTATTAAAGTTTCCGTTGCTGGTCGTGTTATGGGCAAGCGTGGCCCGTTCGTTGGTTTCCAGGATAGCACCTCGCGTCTGCAGGTTTACATGGGTAAACAACTGCAAAAAGAAAGTGATGCCTGGCAGAAGCTGGATATCGGCGACATTATTGGTGCATCCGGTACGTTGCAGTTATCCGGTAAAGGTGAGCTGTACGTAGAAGTCGACGACGTTGAAGGTTTTACCATTCTGACCAAATCTCTGCGTCCGCTGCCGGACAAATTCCATGGTCTGGCTGACCAGGAAATGAAATACCGTCAGCGTTATGTGGATCTGATCATTAATGAAGATACCCGTAACACCTTTATGATCCGCTCCAAGGTAATCGAAACCATGCGTTTCTACCTGTCGCAGCGTGGTTATATCGAAGCAGAAACACCAATGCTGCAAACTATTCCGGGTGGTGCAACGGCTAAGCCATTTGAAACGCATCACAATGCCCTGGGCATTGATATGTTCCTGCGTATTGCACCGGAACTGTATCTGAAGCGTCTGGTTGTGGGTGGCTTCGATAAAGTATTCGAAATTAACCGTAACTTCCGTAACGAAGGTCTGAGCACGCGTCACAATCCGGAATTCACCATGATTGAATTCTACCAGGCGTATGCGACTTACCACGACCTGATGGACCTGACCGAAGATATGCTGCGTACCATCGCTGAAACGGTTCTGGGTACCACTACCATTAAATACGGTGAATCTGAGTACGACTTTGCTCAGCCATTCCAGCGCATGACTATGGTTGAAGCGATTCTGAAATATTGCCCGGATTTCGATCAGGCAGTCTTTGCGAATCCAGAAGAAAACTTCGAGCAGTTAAAAGCTTATGCTAAGCAAGTTGGTGTGCCGGATTCTCCGAAGCAGGCTGCCTGGGGCCCAGGTAAATACATCTGTGAAATCTTCGAAGAAACCGCAGAAGAAAAACTGGATCAGCCAACCTTTATTACCGAATATCCATGGGAAGTATCACCACTGGCGCGTCGTAACGACGACAACCCATTTGTGACTGATCGCTTCGAATTCTTCGTCGGTGGCCGTGAGCTGGCAAACGGCTTCTCGGAGCTGAATGACGCTGAAGATCAGGCAGCACGCTTCCGTAAGCAAGTCGAAGAAAAAGACGCTGGTGATGACGAAGCAATGCACTTCGACGACGATTATATTCGTGCGCTGGAGTACGGTATGCCACCAACAGCGGGTCAGGGTATTGGTATTGACCGTCTGGTGATGTTATTCACTGACAGTCATACTATTAAAGATGTGATTTTATTCCCGCATATGAAGCCGCTGGCAGACGGCTGATGCTAACTGCACTGTCGGCGTTAGCGCTTTAAAATAAAGTAAAAGAAAAACAGGTAGCTTTGCTGCCTGTTTTTTTATCCGATTTTTATAAAGGATTTTATGATGGGCAAACCGGGCGAACTTCATCCTTCCTGGCAGCAGGTGTTAGGCCATGAGCTGCAGCAACCTTATATGCATAACCTGCGTGAGTTTCTGCGTACAGAGAAACAAGCGGGTAAAGAAATATATCCTCCTGGCCCATTAATCTTTAATGCCTTTAACCATACGCCGTTTGAACAGGTGCGGGTGGTGATTATTGGTCAGGACCCGTATCACGGTCCGGGTCAGGCGATGGGATTAAGCTTCTCGGTGCCAGATGGTGTGAAGGTGCCGCCGTCATTGGTTAACATCTATAAAGAGTTAAACGCTGACCTGGGCGTTCAGATGTCAGGTACAGGTGATCTGACGCCCTGGGCTGATCAGGGGGTTTTGCTGCTGAATGCGACGTTAACCGTTGAAGCAACCAAAGCGGGTTCTCATCAGAAGAAGGGCTGGGAAGAGTTTACTGATGCGGCAATTAAAGCATTAAACGAACAGCGTAGCGGCTTGGTGTTTGTTTTATGGGGAAGTTACGCCCAGAAGAAAGGGGCAGTGATAGATCAGAGCAAACATATGGTACTGAAGTCGGTGCATCCATCGCCACTGTCTGCGCATCGTGGATTTTTTGGTCAGCGTCAGTTCTCGACCATTAATCAGTTTTTAATTAATCAGGGCCAGGCTCCGATTAATTGGCAGCTGTAATGTTATAAAGATTTGGTAGGGTCTGTATTTTTCATAGCAGCGATAGGATATCGCGGTAGGATCTAGGGCCATGGACGGCCCACAGATCCGGCGGCTGAAAAATACGGACTCTGTCAGATCTTGAGGCTAAGGTTTACGTGCATAAAACTGATACATAGCCGCAAATAACTCAGGTTTATGATTCTCTACTTCTCCCCACTGATCCAGAGTCAACTGATGGCCTGATTTATTAAATAGCTGCTGCGCCAGTTGTTCACTTTCACCTTGCGGAATCATGCCGATAAATTCTAATTCTGCGTCATCGAGTAGCTGCTGAAGTTGCTGACAGTTATATGTGTGTTCCTGCTGGTGGAATAACAGATCCCGACATGCACTCAAACTATAAAAGTCCGCCGAATTAAAGATGTCTGACCAGTCACCTGTCAAGGAGCCTTGTAACATCGCCTCGCGAATCAAGCGCATATCATTCGCTTCGGTTGGCATATGCTGTCCAAGGTCATTTCTGAGTTTAATAATATTTGCACGGGCGGCTGTACTGTATAAAGCAATCTTAATAAGGCCATTGCTTTTCAGTTGTTTTACTAACGCGTGTAAGCCAGCTTGTGGATCTTGCATGTGGTGCAGAACACCCGAGCACTCAATCACATCAAATTGCTGGCCCAGCCGTTCTGCCAGTAAAATATCACCCTGAATAAAATCGATATTTTTAACCTGATACTGATCCGCTTTTACTTGTGCGTATGCCAGTGCCTGATGACTCAGATCCAGTGCTGTAATTTCCATATGATGGAAATAGCGTGCTAAACGCAAAGCGTGTCGGCCGGTACCGCTTCCGGCAACCAGTGCTCGGATCGGATTAGGTTGTTGTCGTATGGCAATTTTTTCAGGAAATAAATTAGCCAGCGCCTGCCAATAGCCGCTGGGCTGGCTATAACCAATATCACTCCAGCGGGGATATGGATTGTTGTTGTATTGATCGGCAACTTTCTCCGATACCTGATTGTTCGAACTGCCAAAGCTGGTTAAATGTTGCTGCTTCTCTTGTAGTGACTGAGCTTCAATTAATGCTTTTTCTATCAGGTTGCCAAGGGGAAGTGGCCAGGCCAGAGCTTCATTATCAAGAAGGCTGGCGAATTTACATTGTTGCGGTGACTGATACATAAACAACAATAATAAAATCGGGTAAAGATCCTGATTCCCCAGCTCTGGCATATTAATCATGCGGCCTGCAAGCTGATGAAGCTGCTCGACCAGCTTACTTTCCTGCTCTGTTTGATACCACACGGATTCATTAAGGAAAGTTTGATGGCCGATAGCGCTGGCCAGTGGAATTAAATCATTGGTAATCGATAGCTGAGCCGAGCTGGAAATAAATACGCTCTGGCGCAGGGTAATCAGCAGGCGCTCAAGAATCGGGTCGCAGAAATAAAACTTTTCGAGGCAGGTGAGTAATAATGGGTCGCTTGCCAGTGCTTCAAGCTCCAGCGGACTGCCTGCTTCAGACAAATGAAGTTTATGTTTTAATAAACTGCTCGCCAGTGGTCTCAGCTGCGAGTAATCAACATCGTGAAAATCCAGATAGCGTAATAAATCCTGCTCAAGCTCATCGGAATAAAAATCTGCAGTCAGTTTTTCTGCTGCAGAAAACAGCCCGGATTTAACCTGCGGATCCTGGGCCTGAGTTTTAATTAATTCGCGGTAATACTGGAATGCCTGTAAATAATCCTGTTTTAACAACGCGATATGAGCAAGGTAGTTACCGGATTTAGTAGCTACCCGGGATATTTTATAAGCCTTGCTGAAATAATTGTGTGCTCGCTCGAGATCTTGTTCTGCGAGAGCGACATGGCCAGCGCTGTACAGCAAGTTGATGCTATCGGGTTTTTGCGACAGGCCCAGGCTAACCCAATGCCAGGCATGATCAATATTGTGACGTTGTAATTCGATACGGCAAAGCAGATTAAGCCCGGGCACATAGTTGGGTTTGATCTGCCAGGCTTGCTCAGCGAGCTGTGCAGCATCGGCCAGCAGTAATTGGTTGTCCTGCTCGATAGCGTCCTGATAGAAGTGGCTGGCCAGCTGGTACAAATCCTGATGCTGGTCGCCTGTGTGTTGTACTTCTCTGAGGTTCAGTTGTGCAGTTGCCATTGGGTAGCCTCGAACTGTTACCGCTCGTTGGGTAAAAATATTTCTGTTGTTGTTCGCTAAGCAGGCTGTGTGCCAATTCTTAAGTTGCTGAAATATAAGGAAAATAATCGGATTTAGGTGCTTTGGAGCGGAAATGAGCGGATGCTGAAGGTAAGTGCTTGCCGCTTTGCCGCTTAAGGATTCACTGCTAATTGCATCCGCTGGCAACAATTTTACTAAAGATTTCCGGATACGTGCCGTCATACTGAAAACGAGACATTAAATTCAGGAGACACCTACATGTACAACTCAGGTGCTAAGCAGTATCAGCAGGTGAACCGCACGTCGGAAGTGCTGGACGCTGATCCTCATCGTCTTATCCAGTTGTTGATGGAGGCAGCCCTAACCCGTATGTCCCAGGCAAAGGGGGCTATCGGCCGTAACGAAATGGATACCAAAGCCAATTTGTTAGGCCGGGTTATGGAAATTATCCAGACGTTGCAAGACAGTCTGGATCATTCTCAGGGTGGTGATATCTCGACAAATTTTGAGCGTTTGTATTCTTATATGAACCGACGCTTATTAGAGGCGAGTCGTCTCAATGACGTTGATATGATCGATGAAGTCATGTCTTTGTTGCTTGAAATTAAGCAAGGATGGGACGGAATTCGTCAGGAATATCTGGAAACGTTGAATAAACACAGCGCTGTTTCCAAAGCGGATACCGAGTCTCGTCTCGCCGGTCAGGTAACTGTCTGAATTTACTTCTGAATTTCGGCATCATTAATAAATAAGACTCTAAGTACTTATTTTTTCTCATGATTCTGTTGTTGTCGTCTTGTCTTTGGGCGACAACTTCAGCTATAAATGACCCAAGTCTAACGACTGAAATTAAAAACAAAAAACAACGTCAGAAGTTTGACTTCTCTGCAGTTTGATACTTAACTGCATTAACCGTTGTCAAACAATCGACGCTAGCAACGCTTCGCTAGGGTCAAATTGGGAAGGAAAGGGCTGGTCGCCATGTGGAGAGAAATTAAGGTTCTGCTGATCGATGATGATGAGCAGAGGCGTCACGATCTGAAGGTCATTCTGGACTTCCTTGGGGAAGAAGCCATAGTGGCTCAGCCCAGCGATTGGCGCAGAGAAATTGAAGGTAAAGTAGAAGACAGTACTGAAATCAGTGCTGTTTTATTAGGTGATAGCAAAAATATTCCGGTCGCTGATGTGATTGAAGCACTGCTGACCTGGGATAAAGGCATTCCTATTTTATCGATTGGCACGGCTGTTCAGGCAGAATCTTTACCTGAAAATATTCGTCGTGCTTTGTTGGCTTCGGTAGAAATGCCACCGAGCTACAACAAGTTATTAGATAGCCTGCATCGTTGCCAGGTATATCGCGAGCAATACACTCACAACCGCAGTCGCGGTGAGCGTCGTGAAGTTCAGCTATTCCGCAGCCTGGTTGGTACCAGTCGTCAAATCCAGCACGTGCGTGAATTAATTATGCAGGTGGCGGATAAAGACGTCAGCGTTATGATTCAGGGGGATTCCGGCACGGGTAAAGAGGTGGTTGCACGTAATCTGCATTACCATTCCCATCGCCGTAACAAGCCATTTGTACCGGTTAACTGTGGTGCAATTCCGGCAGAATTATTAGAAAGCGAACTGTTTGGTCATGAAAAAGGCGCATTTACCGGAGCGATTAACAGTCGTCCGGGTCGCTTCGAAATGGCTGAAGGCGGCACCTTATTCCTCGATGAAATCGGCGATATGCCTCTGAATATGCAGGTGAAAATTCTGCGTGTTTTACAGGAGCATACGTTTGAGCGGGTTGGTAGCAATAAAACCTTGAACGCTAATGTGCGCATTATTGCTGCAACGCATAAAAATCTGGAGAAGATGATCGAGGACGGTACATTCCGTGAGGATTTGTACTACCGCCTGAATGTTTTCCCTATTGATATGCCATCTCTGCGCGAGCGTGTGGAAGATTTACCATTGCTGTTGAATGAGCTGGTATCTCGCCTGGAGAATGAAAAGCGGGGTTCCATTCGTTTTAACTCCGCTGCCATTATGTCTCTGTGTCGTCACGACTGGCATGGTAACGTACGCGAATTGGCGAACCTGGTTGAGCGTCTGGCTATTCTGCATCCTTATGGTGTGGTTGGTGTGAATGAACTGCCGAAGAAATTCCGCCACGTTGATGATGGTGACGAAGGTTTCTCTGTTCCTGCGGTTGCCGATGTGACCCAGACCGAAAATGGTTTGGCCGGTATCGACTCTCCGGCATTATTGCCTGTTAATGGCCTGGATCTGAAAGAGTATCTGTCCGATCTGGAATGTTCGTTGATTCAGCAAGCGCTTGATGATGCCAATGGTGTTGTTGCCCGTGCGGCTGAAAAGCTGAACATTCGTCGTACCACACTGGTCGAGAAGATGCGGAAATACAATATCTCCCGTAAGGAAAAAGACATCGCCTGATGTCTGTTTCCTGTATCTCGCTGACAAAAAAGCCGGTTAATTCCGGCTTTTTTGTATCTGAAAAACGTCTTAATTAAATATTTGACGCAGAACCTTCTTGTTGGCGTAAAAAATACGGCACGCTAATTGCTCCCTCCTGAACATGACAAAT
The DNA here is from genome assembly GCF_965219715.1 of Bacterioplanoides sp. Lineage (GTDB taxonomy): Bacteria > Pseudomonadota > Gammaproteobacteria > Pseudomonadales > Oceanobacteraceae > Bacterioplanoides. The sequence continues at coordinate 1,993,308 of NZ_OZ244785.1, read as the reverse complement.
TTTCTGCCGGATAACCGACAATCTGTGAGGAGTAAGTATGGCGAATGCAGCTTTGCGCCAGGACACTGACGTTATTCCACTGGGAGAGCCCCAGCTCGATCGTGCTGAATTAAAGCAGGCGTTTACTCTGTTTAATCAGATGTCACAGCAGCTGACAGATTCCTACGCCTTTCTTGAAGATAAGGTTGAGCAACTGAGTGGCGAGCTGGCCAATGTTTCAGCCCAGCGTATGCACGAGCTGGCGGAAAAAGAGCAGTTGGCCGATCGTCTGGAAAGTTTGCTGCAGCTTCTTCCTGCGGGTGTGTTGGTATTGGATGAAAACGGTTTTGTGACCCAGGCTAACCCGGCAGCGGATGATCTGTTGCTGAAAGCGAGTGAAAAAACCTCGTTAATTGGTCAGCGTTGGGTGCGTTTAATTCAGCAGTGTTTTAAGCCTCAGAGTGATGATGGTCACGAAATTTCTCTGGTGGATGGCCGCAAAGTGAACCTGCGTATTGCAGCCATGGCGAATAATTGCGGACAGTTAATTTTATTGACTGATATGACTGAAACCCGGGCGCTGCAATCTCAGTTAAGCCAGCATGAGCGCCTATCTGCAATGGGGAAAATGGTGGCGTCATTAGCTCACCAGATTCGTACTCCACTGGCAGCAGCAACCCTATATGCCGGCCATCTCGGTTCGGAAACATTGCAACCGGATATGCGTGTTCGCTTTGCCGGTAAGTTGCAGGAACGTTTACAGCACCTCGAAAACCAGGTGCGCGATATGCTGATTTTTGCCCGTGGTGAAGCGCCGTTAAACGACGAAATTTCAGTAGAAGAACTGGTCGATGGTCTTAATTCTGCGATGGAAATCCAGCTGCAGCAATTCCAGGCCAGCTGCACGATCGATAATCAGGCTCCGGGTACTTTGTTGGTTTGCAATAAAGATGCGTTGATCAGCAGCTTGATGAACCTGGTTAATAATTCGCTGGAATCCGGCGAATACCCAATCGAAATTCTGGTGCGAATCACGCGCCGCCAGCAAGGTTTGTATATTCAGGTCATGGACAATGGCTCTGGTTTAAATGAATCGCAAAAACAACAGATGATGGAACCTTTCTACACCACCAAAAGCAACGGTACAGGCCTGGGCCTGGCGGTTGTTCATGCGGTTGTGCATGCGCACAAAGGTGAGTTCTGTCTGGCAGACAGCGAATTAGGTGGCTTGTCTGCTGAATTATCTATTCCGGTAATCCGGGGATTACACGCTTAAGTCGTGGAGGAGAAATAATATGCGAATTTTAGTGGTAGAAGATGATCCTCGTTTACGCGAAGCCATTGTCGACACTTTGATGCTCAAAGGGCATGAGGTATCCGAAGCTCCGAACGGTATTGAAGCGATGGCGGTTCTGACTAATCAGGAAGTTGATCTGGTGCTGTCTGACATTAATATGCCGGGAATGGACGGCCTTGAGCTTTTGGATAAGGTTAAACAAGCACACCCGTGGCTGCCAATGGTATTAATGACAGCCTACGGCGATGTCGGCCAGGCGGTTAAAGCCATGCAGCGTGGCGCCAATGATTATTTGATGAAGCCTTTTGAGCTGGCGGAATTAGATGCGTTGTTAAAACCGTTTAACAGCGAAGGTGATCAGACGGACGATTCAGAACCGGTTTGTGAAGCGTTAGCGTCACAGCAATTATTCCAGTTGGCACAGCGTGTCGCACAAACCGATTCTACGGTATTAATCAGTGGTGAAAGTGGTACCGGTAAAGAAGTGCTGGCGCGCTATATTCACCAGAACTCTGAGCGTAAAAAGCAGCCTTTTATTGCCATTAACTGTGCCGCTATTCCGGAAAATATGCTGGAAGCCATGTTGTTTGGTTATGAAAAAGGTGCATTTACCGGTGCCTACAGTGCCAGTGCCGGTAAGTTTGAACAGGCCGATGGCGGTACCATTTTACTCGATGAAATTACCGAGATGGATCTGGGCCTGCAGGCAAAACTGCTGCGTGTTATTCAGGAACGACAGGTTGAGCGTCTGGGTGGTAAAAAAATCATTGATCTGGATGTCAGAATTATTGCCACAACGAACCGCGAGTTAGCTGACTATGTAGCGGAAGGCAATTTCCGTGAAGATTTATATTATCGTTTAAGTGTCTTCCCGCTCCAGTGGCTGCCGTTGCGTGAGCGTCAGGATGATATATTGCCGCTGGCACGTCGTTTATTAGCGCATCATGCTGGAAAAATGAAACGTCCAATGCCTCAGCTGCTTGCTGATGCGGAGCAAAAACTGTTATCACACCCCTGGCCAGGTAATGTTCGCGAGTTGGATAACACCATGCAACGCGCGTTAATCGTTCAGTCAGGACCACAGTTGTTTGCGAATGATTTTATTCTGACGCCGGTGCCGAAAAATCGCCAACTGCAGTCAACTGCTCCGGTGGAGGTAATGACGGTGAATGATGGTGAATTAGGGAATGACCTGAAGCATCGTGAAGTTGAACTGATTGTTAAGGCGCTGAAGGAAGAGCCGAGTCGTAAAGACGCAGCAGATCGGTTAGGGATCAGTCCAAGAACGTTACGCTACAAAGTTGCTAAGTTGCGCGAAGATGGTATCGATGTGGAATCGATGCTGACGGCATAGTTCAGCAATCTCCAGTTATTAACAATTAGCCGGCACATGCCGGCTTTTTTGTGCCTGAAGCAGAGGGTTGTTGTGGCGTCGGGTGTGAATAGAGAATTGGCAAGCTGTTTGCAGAGAAGGATTAATAGTTGAAAAAATGACGCCTTTACCAGAGAAATGCGTCAGTAAACGGTTTGGCTCGCCAGTGGCCTGTGAGGTAGAAAAAATGGTTAATAATCGCGTAGATGTAAATGCCGTATTAATGCAAATGCGTCAGGTTAAGGATCAGATCCGTTCGAATCACGATAATCAGGCAAGCCAGGTTGATAAGCTGCGTCCGCAGCAAGTGCAGGATGTCGCACAGCCGACTAAAGGTGATAACACCGTTCCGGATTTTCAGGCAATGCTGAAAAATGCGGTGGATACGGTTAATACCAACCAAAAAACGGCAGGTGATCTGCAAAAACGTTTTGAGATGGGTGACCCAAGTGTTGACCTGCCAGAAGTGATGGTGGCGATGCAAAAATCTTCTGTGTCTTTTCAGGCGATGACACAAGTGCGTAATAAGCTGGTTGAAGCTTATAAAGACGTCATGAATATGCCGGTGTAAGCAGGTTTAAGTCATGGAAAACGCACCAGTTCAACAAACCAGCGCTCCAGAGCAACAAGAAGCAACAGATCAGGATTTACCTGCGCAAACTCCGGAAAATAACCCGGACGAAGGCGCGCATCCTGTTCTGGCGGGCTTTAATCGCTTAACCATTGTGCGCCAGGCTGGTGTCATTGCGGGTATCGCATTAGTTGTAGCGTTAGCCATAGCTATCATGATCTGGTCGCAAGATCCTACCTATAAACCATTAATCACTCGTTTGCAGGATCATAACGCCCAGGAAATTATCGAAGTGTTGCAACGCGAAGGTATTCCTTTCGAGATCGATCCTGGTTCACAAATATTAATGGTACAGGCCGGTGATTTACATCAGGCGCGAATGGTATTGGCATCGGCCAGTTTAATCGACGATAAAACCGTGGGCCTGGAAGTGCTTGATAAAGACAGTACTTTGGGAACCAGTCAGTTTATTGAGAATGCGCGTTATCGTCGCGGTCTGGAAGGTGAACTGGCGCGTACAATTACCTCAGTAAAACCAGTTCGTAATGCCAGAGTTCATTTGGCGCTGCCAAAACAATCGGTATTTGTTCGCGATCAGCGTAAACCAAGAGCATCGGTTTTTGTTGAGATGTATCCGGGACGGGATTTATCGAAAAAACAGGTTGAAGCAATTGTTAACCTGGTTGCGTCAAGCGTTGCTGAAATGGATAAAAGCGATGTCTCAGTCGTTGATCAGCATGGCAATTTATTATCAAAAGAAGATGAACAGACCGATGAAATTCTGGCAACAAAACAGCTGGAATATACTGAAAAAGTAGAGAGTTCCATTACTCAGGCTGTGAATAACATTTTACGCCCGGTATTAGGAACGGAAAATTACAAAGCCGAAGTGTCGGCTGATGTAGACTTTACGGTGCAGGAGCAAACCGAGGAACTATATAACCCGGATTTAATTGCACTGCGCAGTGAACAATTAATTGATGAGGAAAACGCTGGTAAACAGAACGGCGGGATTCCCGGAGCTTTGTCTAACCAACCGCCGGTGGATGCAGTGGCTCCCGAACAGGCGGCTGGTGGTGCCGGTGCGGGTGGTGCGGTTAATCGCCGTTCTGAAGCAACACGCAACTATGAAGTCGACCGTACTCTGAGCTTTAAGCAACATCAGGTTGGTCGTATCCGACGGTTAACTGTGGCGGTTGTGGTGAATGACCGTGAATCTCTTAATGCCGACGGTGACACTATTTATGTGCCGTGGCAGGAAGCCGATTTACAACGCCTTGAAGTACTGGTTAAAGATGCGGTTGGTTTTAATGCGGCTCGTGGCGACAGTGTTAACGTGATTAATTCGGCCTTTATGGGTGACGGCGAATTATCGCTGGGTGATCCGGATTTCTGGACCCAGCCATGGTTCTGGGAAATCATGAAACAAATTCTTGCCGGACTTTTTATTCTGGTACTTATATTCGGTGTGATCCGGCCTACGATTAAGAGTATTGCCAATCGTGGTAAAGAAGAAGAGCAGCTCAGCTTGCTGGAAGAACTGGAAGATGCTGAAGCGGGTCTGGATGAAGAAAAAGTTACCTTGTCCGGTATGGACGAATACCTGCTACCTGGTGCGTCAGAAAGTTTTGAACGACAACTGGATGCATTAAAAGGCCTGATTGCTGAAGATCCGGCACGGGTGGCACAAGTCGTAATTAAATGGGTGAACGAAGGCGATGCCTGAAGATAATACACCAGCAGAAACTGATGACAGCTCCCTGGCGAACCTGAGCCGGGTTGAGCGTGCGGCGGTTTTATTAATGACTCTTGGTGAAAAAGACGCCGCAGAGATCCTGAAACACATGGGGCCAAAAGAAGTTCAGAAAGTCGGCACGACTATGGCGACACTGACCAGCGTCAATCAGGGGCAGGTTGAAGGTGTGGTTGCTGAGTTTCTTGAGTCGGTCAGTGGTCAGACTGGTATGGGCTTAGGCTCGGACGATTATATCCGAAGCATGCTGACTCAGGCGCTCGGTTCTGATAAAGCAGGCGCATTAATTGACCGGATTTTACTGGGTGGAAATACCACAGGTCTGGATTCACTGAAGTGGATGGAGCCACGTCAGGTATCGGATTTAATTCGTCACGAACACCCGCAGATTCAGGCGATTGTGGTGTCGTATCTCGACCCTGATCAATCGGCAGAAGTGTTATCGAATTTTGATGAGAAAGTGCGCCTCGATATTGTGATGCGGGTTGCTGCACTGGAAGCGGTACAGCCTGCCGCACTGCAAGAACTGAACGATATTCTTGAGCGTCAGTTCACTGGCAATGCCGGTGGCCAGACCACCTCGATGGGTGGCGTTAAAGTGGCGGCGAACATTGTTAACATGGTTGATAGCGCTATTGCCAATGACCTGCTTGAACAGATTAAAGAAGTGGATGAAGACCTTGGTACACAAATTCAGGATCTGATGTTTGTCTTCGACAATCTGGTGGATGTTGATGACCGCGGCATCCAGGCATTGATGCGTGAAGTTTCCACCGATCTGTTGGTGGTTGCTCTGAAAGGTGCCGATCCGGAAGTGCAGGAAAAAATCTTCAAAAATATGTCGAAACGTGCGGCCGAATTGCTGCGTGATGACCTTGAAGCGAAAGGTCCGGTTAAAGTCAGTGAAGTTGAAGGTGCACAGAAAGAAATTCTTACCATTGCTCGTCGACTGGCCGATGCCGGTGAGATTGTGCTGGGCGGTGGTGGCGAGGCCATGATGTAAGATGACTGAATTACGTCAGAACCATCACTTTCATCCAATTGCCAAGGATGAAGTAAAAGAAGATGTGAAACCCTGGCGATTACCGTTCTGGACGGAAAAGCCTGCCTGGCTGGTGGAAAAAGAAGAGAAAGAGCAGCAACAAAAAGAACAGCAGCAAGCCGAAGCAGAACCGGAATCTTTTCCGATGCCAACTGCCGAAGAGCTGGAAAATATTCGCCGCGATGCCTACAACGCCGGTTTAGAACAAGGCCTGGTTGAAGGGCGTCAGCAAGGCGAAAAACAGGGCTACGAGCAAGGTTTTGCTCAGGGGCTTGAAGAAGGGCGCGCTAAAGGTGAACAGGAAGGGCGTCAACAAGGATTCGACAGTGGCGAAGCTCAGGGTCTGGAGCAAGGGCAGCAGCAAATTCAGCAAGCCTGTGAACAACTGAGCCGGATTAATCAGCATTTGCGCGCCAGTGTTATCGAGCGGGATCAGCAGCTGCCGATCGTCGTTTGTGAAATGATTCGTAACTTATCCTCCCAGGTTTTGCAGCACGAGTTATCGTTGGGCAACCTGGCGATGGAGCAATTTATTCGTGATGCATTACAGGAATTACCCGGCACTGGCCAAGCGGTCAAAGTGTATTTAAATGCCGCGGATATAAGCCACCTGGATCGTTCCGGATTTGATACCGAGACAATGCACTTCCATTCTGACCCGGCTCTGGCAGCCGGTGATTGTCGTATCGAAACCGAGCAAACGTTAATCGAATACTCGGTATCTGAAAAACTGAACGCCGAACTTGAGGTGTTTATTCCACAATTACTGAAAGCCGCAGAAAATTCAGCCGCGGATCTGGATCTCGATAACCCATTGGCGTCGGATAATGCTGAGTGATCACTGGCGCCAGTTAACGCCCGAAGCAGATCATTATCGTCCGAAAGTTGCCGGACGGTTAATTCGTATGGTTGGCTTAACTCTTGAGGCGCTGGGATTAAACGTCAAAGTTGGCGATCGTTGCATGGTCGAGCGAGGCGGCGACGAAGACGTTGAAGCGGAAGTGGTTGGTTTTGACCAGGACCGTATTTTTCTGATGCCAATTGAGCAGGTTGATGGCCTGCGTCCGGGGGCCAGGGTCTGGCCACTTCATGGCAGTTCTGATGTGCCGGTTGGTTTCGGTTTACTCGGCCGTGTTGTGGATGGTACCGGTCGACCGTTAGATGCTCATGGTCCGATTCAGGATCCGGAGCCCGGCAGTTTACAGGGCCGCATTATTAATCCTCTTCATCGTGATCCTATTCGCACTCCGCTCGACGTTGGAATTCGCGCTATTAACAGCATGCTGACGGTGGGTCGCGGCCAGCGTATTGGTTTATTTGCCGGCAGTGGTGTGGGTAAGTCGGTATTGTTGGGAATGATGACCCGCTTTACCGAGGCCGACATTATTGTGGTTGGGTTAATTGGTGAGCGGGGACGGGAAGTCAAAGAATTTATCGATGAAATTCTTGGCGAAGAGGGATTAAAACGCTCTGTGGTGGTTGCCTCCCCTGCGGACGATTCTCCGTTGATGCGTTTACGCGCTGCTCAGTACTGCACTTCTGTGGCGGAGTATTTCCGCGACCAGGGTCAAAACACTTTATTATTAATGGATTCGTTGACGCGTTACGCCCAGGCGCAACGTGAAATCGCCCTGGCAGTGGGTGAGCCTCCGGCCACAAAAGGTTATCCGCCTTCTGTGTTTAATAAGCTTCCCAAGCTGGTCGAACGTACCGGTAATGGTCCTGCCGGTGGTGGTTCAATAACCGCATTTTATACCGTGCTCAGTGAAGGCGATGATATGCAGGATCCTATCGCCGATGCCAGCCGGGCAATTCTCGATGGCCATATTGTGTTATCCCGTGCCTTGGCTGAAGAGGGCCATTATCCGGCGATTGATGTTGAAGCCTCTGTAAGCCGGGTAATGCCACAAATCGTCGATCAGGATTGGCTGCAAAAAGCTCAGCTATGTAAACATTTAATGGCGCATTATCGTCAGAATCAGGATCTGGTGAGTGTTGGTGCCTATCAGGCTGGCAGTGATCCGGTACTGGATGCTGCGATGGATCGGATGCCTGCGATTAAGGCGATGTTACGACAGCAATTGCACGAAGGTGCTTCGTTGCAGGAAAGTTATGGCCAGCTGCAGGCGTTATTCCCTGATCCGGCTGCTCAGCAAGAGGCATAAAGATGCAGCGCCATCCAAGAGCCAAACGGTTACAGGTTATTGTTGATCTAGCGGAAAAAGCGGAGCAACAGGCCTTAGCAGAATGGGGAAAATTACAACAAAAGCTGCAACAGGAAGAAGCGCAAAAACAACAGCTGGACAGCTACGTCGCTGAGTACCAAAAAGGCATTTCCGTGCCGTCAGCGCGCACGCTCAGTGGCGGATCCATTCAGAATGCACTGGGATTTATTGGCCAGATTAAACAAGCTTTACTGCAGCAAAGTGAACAGCTGAATCTGACCCAACAGCAAGCTGAACAGGCAAAAAAAGTGTACATGGAACAACACGGTAAGGTGAAAGCATTACATGGCCTGCAGGAAAAATTAAACGCAGAATTTGATGCTCAGCAGGACAAGCAAGCGCAGCGTGTTGCGGATGAATGGGCCAATCGGCAGGCATTCCAATCTCATAAAAAATAATCTGCACATTTGTTCAGATTATTTTCCTCTCCGAAATTCAAAAAATGCTGCAAAGTTATTTAGCAGCTTTGTAAACGGCGTCTAATCTTAATCCTGAGAAGAGAGAGATAGGTGTCCTTCATGTCGGACAGAATCAATATTAATTGCGGTGAACGGCTCAGTATTGAGCATGTTGAACGCCTTTATAGCGAAATGGAAAGTGCTTTGACGTCTGATGCTGACGTCGAATTGAATGCTTCTGCCGTGAATTATTGTGATACCGCAGGCCTGCAGCTGGTGGTCAGTTTAAGGCGGGAACTACAAAAAACCGGGCATGATATCCATTGGACCGGCAGCAGTGATTGCCTTTCTGAAACCGCAGGTTACTTAGGCCTGTGCTCTTCGCTTGGTCTCTCAAGCACCCAATAAGTAGTTATTTCGAACAGGAGTTCTCCAACATGGCGAATATTTTAGCTGTCGACGACTCTGCGTCCATGCGTCAGATGGTGTCTTTTACTCTAAAAGGCGCTGGCTATCAGGTAGTAGAAGCGAGTGATGGTGTCGAAGCGTTAGCGGAAGCTAAAAAAGGTAAATTTGATCTGGTGCTGTCAGACGTGAATATGCCGAATATGAATGGTATTGAATTAGTTAAAGAGCTGCGTCAGCTTGCCGATTATAAATTTACCCCGGTGTTAATGCTGACAACAGAATCAGCAGGTGACATGAAGATGCAGGGTAAGCAGGCCGGTGCCACTGGCTGGATTGTTAAGCCGTTTAATCCAGACCAATTGCTGAGCACTATTAAGCGCGTTTTAGGATAATCGTTATGAGTGTTGATCTTTCACAGTTTCATCAGGTTTTCTTCGAAGAAAGCTTTGAAGGCCTCGATATCATGGAAAGCCAGCTGCTTGAATTGCAGCCTGGCGATGTCGACAGTGAAACGGTCAACACCATCTTCCGTGCCGCACATTCCATCAAAGGTGGTGCTGGCACTTTTGGCTTTATGCAGATTTCTGAGTTCACTCATGTGGTGGAAACACTGCTTGATGAAATTCGTGCCGGGCAACGTTCGATGGAGCAACGCTACGTCGAATTATTCCTGCTATCTGTCGACTGCCTGCGTTCAATGCTCACCAGCCTGCAAGCGGGTGACGAAGCTGATATGACTCGTGCCGACGAGTTAAAAACAGATTTCGAAGCCATTCTTAATGGTGATTCTGCAGCCGCTGAAGAAACTGCAGAAGCCAACTCTGAAGACAGTAATACCCATGCAGGATGGCACGTTCGCTTTAAAAGTGATGTCGATATTTTACGGACCGGTAACGAGCCGTTCCGTATGTTCCGCGAGCTGGCCGATATCGTCGGTAAAGATTGCCTGGAAATTACGCCTGATTTTTCCACACTGCCGGAATTTACCAGCCTTAATCCGGAAGAATGTCATCTGAACTGGGATATTTACGTTCGTAAGAATGTAGAAAAACAAGAGATTTCCTGTGTATTCGAGTGGGTCGAAGACGATTGTGAAATTGAATATCTGCCTTTGAGTGCACAAGCTGAAATAGCGCAACCAGAGCAGAGTTCCGCGGTTACTGAGTCTCAAGCTGAAGCCAATATTGAGCCATCTGAGGACACAAATAATAACGCGGCAACGGAGAGTTCTGCACCAGCGGAAGAAAATAAAGCGGTTATTAAGCCGGCTGTGAAGCCAGCGGTAGCGAAACAACCCGCTGCGAAAAATGCGGCAAAAGCCGGAGAAAACTCTTCGATCCGGGTATCCATCGATAAAGTCGATAGTCTGATTAATATGGTCGGTGAGCTGGTTATCACCCAGTCTATGTTGGGCCAGCTTGGTAACGACTTTGACTTAAGCCGCCTGGCAAAACTGCAGGAAGGTTTATCTCAACTGGAACAAAATACCCGCGAGCTGCAGGAAAGTGTGATGAAAATTCGCATGATGCCGATCAGTTTTGCGTTCAGCCGTTTCCCTCGACTGGTTCGCGATCTGGGTAATCAGCTGGGCAAAAAGATTGACCTTGTCATGCTGGGTGAAAATACCGAGCTTGATAAAACCGTGATGGAAAAAATTGGTGACCCTCTGGTGCATCTGGTTCGCAACTCGATGGATCATGGTTTAGAAACAACCGAGGCGCGTTTAGCGGCCGGTAAATCTGAGCAGGGCACAATTACTCTTAATGCATTCCATCAGGGTGGCAACATCGTTATTGAAGTTAAGGATGATGGTGCAGGCCTGAACGAAGAGAAAATTCGTGAAAAAGCCATTATCAATGGGCTTATTCAGGAAAGTGATGTGCTGACGCCGGAGGAAATTCACAATTTGATTTTCCTGCCAGGTTTCTCGACGGCAGAGGCGGTTAGCGATATTTCCGGTCGTGGTGTTGGTATGGACGTGGTTCGGCGTAACATCAACGAACTTAATGGCAGCATTGATGTTTCTTCAAAACCTGGCGAAGGTTCAACATTTACCATCCGCCTGCCTCTGACACTGGCCATTCTTGATGGACAACTCGTCCGGGTTGCTAACGAAACCTATATCTTCCCACTGGTCTCGATTGTTGAATCCATTCAGTTAGAAAAGAAATCTCTGAACAATATTACTGGCAGCCAGCAGGTAATGCAGCTGCGTGAAGAGTACATCCCGATTATCCGCCTCGAAGAAGTATTTAATCTGGAGCGTGGAATTGATGACTCTGATGAAGCCATGCTGGTTATCGTCGAAGGGGATAACGAAAAAATTGGTCTGGTTGTGGATGATTTATTGGGCCAGCAACAGGTTGTTATTAAAAGCCTGGAGCAAAACTATCAGAAGGTTGATGGTATTTCAGGCGCCACGATTCTCGGAGACGGTACTGTCGCATTAATTATTGATATCTCCAGTATCGGCAAGCGTATTGAACCGCTCGCTCAAGGCAATAAAGCGCCAGAGCAGGCGGCTTAAGGAATTAGATATGGAAGCGATAAACGAAGTAAGTGTTAGCGAGTCGGATGCTGAACAACAGTATCTGACATTTATTATGGCAGGCGAGGAATACGGTGTGGATATTCTCGCAGTTCAGGAAATTCGCGGCTGGGAAGAATCAACGCTGATACCGAATGCGCCTGCCTATATTAAAGGTGTTATTAATCTTCGGGGAACCATTGTCCCCATTATGGATTTACGTACTCGCTTTGGCCTTGAAGATGTTGAATACAGTCCGGTTACCGTCGTAATTATTCTGAAATTTGAATCAGATCAGGGTGAGCGGGTTATGGGAATTGTTGTTGATGCAGTTTCTGATGTGTATGCGATCTCTGATGACGAAACGCGTAAAACACCGGAGCTGACTGAAGATAAAAACTCCGTTTTTATCAAAGGTCTGGTCAACGTAAACGACAAGATGATCATTCTTCTCGATGTTGAATCACTGCTTAGCTTCGAACAACAAACTCTGACAAAACTGGTTGCTGCTCAGTAACTGAAATCAAGATTACCAGGAATCACACTGTTATCGCGGATCGATGCGAAACAGATACTCAAAGGGTATGGCTATGAATATGTTAAAAACCTTGTTTTCTGACGAACAGGCAGAAAAAGACAGCGCTTTATTACGTGAGTTAAAAGCAAAGGTAGAAGCTCTGGATAAAAGCCAGGCCGTAATTGAGTTTAATATGGACGGTACCATTATTACCGCCAATAGTAATTTCCTGGCGGCGATGGGGTACGGTCTGGATGAAATTGTTGGCCAACATCACCGTATGTTTGTTGCTCCGGATCTGGCCGCAAGTACTGAGTATCGTGAATTCTGGGAGCGTCTGGGTCGCGGAGAATTCCAGTCAGCAGAATTTCCACGAGTTGGTAAGAACGGTAAAGATATCTGGATTCAGGCATCTTATAACCCGATTATGGACGAACATGGTCGTCCTTATAAGGTGGTTAAATACGCAACAGACATCACTGCGCAAAAACAGAAAAGTGCGGATTATGAAGGCCAGTTAAAGGCGATCAGCAAAGCTCAGGCGGTTATCGAATTTAATCTTGATGGCACCATTATCACAGCCAACGATAATTTTCTGGCAGTCACCGGATACCGGCTGGATGAGATTCAGGGGCAGCATCACCGTATGTTTGTCGACCCGGATTACGCATCGTCTGCCGACTATCGGAATTTCTGGGATCGCCTGAGTCATGGTGAATACGACTCTGGCGAATACCAGCGTTTTGGTAAAACCGGTGAAGAGGTCTGGATTCAGGCATCTTATAACCCGATTTATGATCTGACCGGCAAGCCATTTAAGGTTGTTAAATACGCGACAGACATTACAGAGCAGCGCAAGCAGGCAATCGTAAATGCCCGTAATGCCGATATCGCTAACGCGCTCGATGTGTGTCAGGCCAATGTCATGTTGGCTAACAACAATATGGAAATCACGTACATGAATGAGTGCCTGCGTGAAGCCTTGTTGGAACGTCAGGACGAAATTCGTCAAGATCTCTCTTCATTTGATGTGGCAAAACTGATTGGCACCAACGTTGATCAGTTCCATAAAGAACCATCACATCAGCGCAGAATGATCAGCGAACTGAAAGAACCGTATCGCACACGCTTGACGGTTGGTGGGGCTACTTTCTCTTTGATTGCGACACCATGGTTTAACTCTGCTGGTGAGCGTGTGGGTACCATTGTTGAGTGGCAGGATCTCACCGATGAGCTGGCTCGTCTTGCGGAAGAAAAGGTCCTTGCAGACGCCAATGCCCGTGTTAAACAGGCGCTCGACGTTGTATCAAACAACGCCATGATTGCTGATCCTGATTTCAATATCGTTTACATGAATGCCGCCGTAAAAGAAATGATGAGTAATGCCGAGGCGGATATTCGAAAAGATATCCCTGGGTTTGATGCCAGCCGTTTAGATGGCCAGAACATTGACGTATTCCATAAAAACCCAGCTCACCAAAGACACATGGTTAAGGCGCTCGAGAGTGAATACCGCACAGAAATTAAAGTCGGTGGCCGTACCTTCAGTTTGATTGCTAACCCAATCTTTAACGAAAACAAAGAACGTATCGGCACAATTGTTGAGTGGAAAGACCGTACTGCTGAGGTTTCGGCAGAGCAGGAAATTGATCAGATTGTAGAAGCGGCGGCGATGGGGGATTTGTCCCGACGTATTGCGATGGAAGGTAAAGAGGGCTTTTTCCTGAACCTGGCCGATGGTCTGAATAAGTTACTGACTATTGCTGATAGCGTGGTTTCAGACACCATTCGCGTATTTGATGCACTGGCGCACGGTAATTTAACGCGGAAAATTGATGAGGATTATCAGGGGGCGTTCGACAAACTGAAGCAGGACGCCAATACCACCGTTGATCGACTGACCGATATTATTACCCGTATTCGTGAAGCTGCTTCGACTGTTTCGACCGGAGCCAGCGAAATTGCTCAGGGTAATGCCGATTTAAGTAAACGTACTGAATCTCAGGCTTCCAGCCTCGAAGAAACCGCTTCCAGCATGGAAGAAATGACCAGTGCCGTGAAACAAACCGGCGATAATTCAGTTCATGCGAATGAACTGGCTGCATCAGCAAAACAAAAAGCACAGTCTGGTGGTGAAGTGGTCAGCAAGGCGGTTAACGCCATGGAAGAAATTAACCACTCCAGTAAAAAAATCGCCGATATTATTGGTGTCATTGATGAGATTGCGTTCCAGACTAACCTGCTGGCTCTTAACGCAGCGGTTGAAGCGGCACGAGCTGGGGAGCAAGGTCGGGGCTTTGCCGTAGTTGCTGGCGAAGTTCGCAATCTTGCGCAACGCTCAGCTGGTGCTGCAAAAGAAATCAAAGATCTGATTCGTGACAGTGTGGATAAGGTTGATGCAGGTACCTCGCTGGTTAATGAATCCGGTAAAACACTGAACGAAATTATTCACTCCGTTGATCGTGTGTCCGACATGATTCAGGAAATCAGTACTGCAGCACGAGAGCAATCTTCCGGGATTGAACAAGTGAACAGCGCGGTTGCACAAATGGATGAAATGACGCAACAGAACGCTGCTCTGGTGGAAGAAGCGTCTGCAGCAGGCGAAGCCATGGCTGAGCAGGCTCAGTCGATGATGCAGATGATGGAATTCTTCTCAATTGATGGTCATTCGAATGTAACGCCAATTAATAACACTGCGCCAATGATGACCAGTGAACCAGCAGCGCCAGCGGCGGTTAATACTGGCTTTACGCCAACCGCCAGTTCCAGTCAGGGAGGATTGTCCTTTAGTCAGGATGATGACGAATGGGCTGAGTTTTAATGGTGACCACTGATTATGATGAACAGCAATGCAGTAATGAGTGATGACCGTGAATTTCAAATGACCAATGCTGACTTCGAACGTATTTCGAAGTTAGCGATGCAATACAGCGGTATTGTTCTGGCCGAGCACAAACGCAATATGGTGTACAGCCGTATTGCGCGCCGGGTCCGAGCGTTGAAATTAAATCGGTTTTCCGACTATCTGAATTATCTTGAGCACAATCACGCTGCTGAAGCTTCCGATTTTATTAATGCTCTGACTACCAACCTGACATCTTTCTTCCGGGAAAATCATCATTTTGAGTTTCTCAAAGAAGAGCTTTTTCCTAAGTTAATGGTTGCCAACCAGGGCAGCAGAAAACTACGTATCTGGTCAGCTGGTTGCTCTATCGGACAAGAGGCATATTCAATTGCCATGACGCTGAAAGAATCGTCATTTCCATTAAGCTGGGACGTGAAGATACTGGCAACAGACCTGGACTCTAACGTCGTGGAAACCGGTCACTCTGCTATTTACCCTGTCGATCATGTTGATGGTATTGACGATGGAATGGTTAAAAAATACTTCAACCGAAGTCATGATGGTCGCTCAGTCCAGGTAAAAGAAGAGCTGAGAAAACTGGCTTTTTTTAAGCGTCTCAATTTACTTGAAGAATGGCCAATGAAAGGGCCTTTCGACATCATCTTTTGTCGTAATGTGGTGATCTATTTTAACAAAGAAACTCAGCGCATCTTATTTGATCGTTACGCCGATATGCTGCCCATCGGAGGCCACCTTTTTATCGGTCACTCGGAGAACCTTAACGGTATTACAGATAGGTTCGAGAATTTAGGGAATACCATTTACCGGAAAATAAAATGAATTTTGCTGAAAATACACGCCCTGTTCAGCCTCCGGTCAGCTCAGGGTTTGAGCATGTTAATCGTTATTGGGATTCTGTTCATAATGTTTGGGCAGCCAAAATTTTACCCGGAGAATTCTATGTTTCTACCCATGGTGAAATGGTTGTTACGGTATTAGGTTCGTGTATTGCTGCCTGTATTCGCGACAAGGTTCGCGGTATTGGTGGTATGAACCATTTTATGTTGCCAATGCAGGGAGAGTTCTCTTCTGATGTTTGGGGAACGAACCCAAACACTCACGCTTCCCGCTACGGTAACTGGGCGATGGAATACCTGATTAACGAAATTCTGAAGCGTGGTGGCAAACGTGAAAATCTTGAAGTGAAATTATTTGGCGGTGGTCAGATGATTGCTTCGATGAGTGATATCGGCCAACGCAATATTCTCTTTGCCTATAACTATCTGGCCAGTGAGGGTTTACAGGTTGAAGCGTCCGATGTGGGTGACGTATTTGCCCGTAAGGTACTTTATTTTCCAGATACTGGCTGCGTCAAAGTCAGACGCATTAAACAAATGAGCAACGATACGTTAATTAAACGTGAAACTGAGTACCAGAAAACAGTCTCTCAGCCTCAGGATTCTGGCGCTGGTAGTATAGATTTGTTCTGAGGTCGCTATGACAGAAAAGATTAAAGTTCTGATTGTTGATGATTCGGCTCTGATCCGACAAATGCTGAAAGAGGTGTTTGCCAGTTTGAACGACGTTGAAGTCGTTGGGACCGCTGCCGATCCATTTATTGCCCGAGACAAAATTAAGCGTTTGAATCCGGATGTATTAACGCTGGATGTGGAAATGCCACGAATGAATGGCTTGCAGTTTCTGGGCAATCTGATGCGCCTGCGGCCAATGCCGGTGGTTATGGTTTCAACGCTAACAGAAGCTGGCGCCCCAGAAACATTAGAAGCATTAGAAACCGGTGCGGTTGATTATATTGCTAAGCCAAAAGCAAAAGATGAGGTGGAATTCCGCGAGTTTGCTGAAAGTCTGTCTGAAAAAGTGCGCATGGCCGCCAAAGCGCGGGTACGACCATACACACCAGGTCAGAAAAAAACGGCCCCTGCACTGGCAAAAGTTCAGTACAAGCGGATGGTATGTATTGGATCCTCTACTGGTGGTACGGAAGCTATTCGCGAATTACTCGAGGATGTGCCGGAAAACTGTCCACCTATCGTGATTACACAGCATATTCCGGAAGTATTCAGTGCATCGTTTGCGATGCGTCTGAATCGCTCTCTGGCTATGGAAGTACTGGAAGCAGAAGACGGATTGGAAGTGCGTCCCGGGCGAGTGATCATTGCGAAAGGCAATAAACACCTGACGTTCAAAAAGCAGGGCGCGCAAATTGTTTGTCAGCTGATTGATACAGAGCGTGTCAATCGTCATAAGCCAGCCGTTGAAGTAATGTTTGATGCTATTGCTGAAGTGACTCCTGCGAATAAGCTGGTAGCAGTTATGTTAACCGGAATGGGAGCCGATGGAGCCCAGGCTATGAAGCGCTTAAAAGATGCCGGCGCTAATTGCCTGGCACAGGATGAAAGCACTTCTGTTGTCTGGGGAATGCCGAAAGCAGCATACGATCTCGGTGCTGTGGATGAAGTGGTATCACTGCCAAATATTGCGTCAAAAATGTTAAAAGCTGCGCAATTGCCATGACAAATTTCTGCTTTGTGCTAAATATAAAGATACATATTACTTATTGGAGGTAACCCGATGACAGTACAGTCTTCTCTGGCGGGTGATGGTCGTGAATTAACGATCAAGATCGATGGTCGCTTTGACTTCAGTGCTCACCAGGAATTTCGTGACGCATATGAAAATGTCTCTTCAGGCGTATCCTCTTATGTGGTTGATATGGGTGGCACTTCTTACTTAGACAGTTCTGCTCTCGGCATGTTGTTATTGTTGCGTGATCATGCTGGTGGTGACAGCTCGGATGTGCAGATTGTGAATTGCAATCAGGATGTGCGTAAGATTCTGACCATCTCAAATTTCGAGCAATTATTCAGAATCCAGTAAGCGGGTCTCTGATATGGACAGCATTAAAATTCTGATTGCGGATGATAATCAGATCGACCGCATGGTGTTATCGCGTATTGTGCGCAATCAGGGTCATGAGGTTTATGAAGTTGATAACGGCAAAAAAGCCGTTGAAGCGATAGAGACATTTTCTCCGGACATCGTGCTGCTCGACGTTATGATGCCGGAGATGAATGGCAAGGAAGCAGCGCGAGCGATTAAAGCAAGTTGTGGCGAAGACTTCGTCCCAATCATTTTTCTTACCTCGCTGACGGATGCTCAAAGCCTGGCTGATTGCCTCGACTCCGGCGGTGACGATTTCCTTAGCAAACCTTATAACGCCACTATTCTGCAGGCGAAAATAAACTCCTTCTCACGCATGCGGCAAATGCACCGGACATTGCAGTCCCAGCGAGATGTGATTGCCAGCAATAACGAGCATTTATTACACGAGCAACAGGTTGCAAAGGCTGTATTCGATAATGTCGCTCATGCCGGTTGCTTATCTTCCTCCAATATTCGATATATGCTTTCGCCTCTGTCGATATTTAACGGCGATGTGTTGTTGGCGGCACGTAAGCCAGCCGGTGGTATGCATGTGTTGCTGGGCGATTTTACCGGGCATGGTTTGCCAGCAGCGATTGGAGCGATGCCTCTGGCCGAAATCTTTTATGGCATGAGTGCTAAAGGGTTTGCTGTTCGCGATATTCTGCGTGAAATTAATCTGAAGCTTAAAGGCATTCTCCCGGTTGGCTTCTTTTGTTGTGCGGCAGTGGTCGATATTGATCCGGGACGTAAAACCCTGAATGTCTGGATGGGTGGATTACCAGACTGTTATTTATTACGTGCTAACGGTGATGTGGAAACGTTATCTTCCACTAATTTGCCGTTAGGTGTTCTGAGTAATGAGCAGTTTAACGACGATCTGATGGAATTCTCCATGGACGAAGAAGATCGTTTATTCCTGTGGTCGGATGGTATCCAGGAAGCAAGAAATGCTTCCGGAGAGATGTTTGGCGAAGATCGGTTACGTACAATTTTTGATGGCTCGGTAACACCTTCTGAAGTTTTTCACTCCATTCAGAATAATCTGGCGGAGTTTACCCATGGCAGTGAACGCGATGACGATACAACTCTGATTGAAGTTCAGATGGTGCAGGATTCGGTCATCGAAGATATGAAGATGCAAATGGACTCTGGTCCGCTTGCTGGCCCGATTGATTGGAAAATGGATTACCGTCTGGGCCCTGATACGCTGAAAAACTTTAATCCGTTGCCATTAATGATTCACATTATGATGGAAGTACCAGGGTTAAGGGCCATGGGCGGGCAGCTTTATACCGTCATGGCAGAATTGTTTTCGAATTCGTTCGAGCACGGTGTACTGGGCCTGGATTCGTCACTGAAAGCAGATGCTGAAGGGTTTGTTCAGTATTATCAGGAAAGAGAAAAACGCCTTGCCAATTTACAGGATGGTTATATCCAGATCCGCATGGAACATCAGGGTGATGGTCGCTGTGGCAGTCTGACTATTCAGCTCGAAGACAGCGGTAATGGCTTTGATTATTCCGCCGTCAGTCAGGCTGGTGACAAAAAGAATCTCTATTCTGGTCGTGGTATTCCATTAATCAGTCAGGTTTGTGAATCATTAAGCTATCACGGTAGAGGCAATATTGTTGAAGCAGTGATACGATGGCCAGCAAAGCCAGAATAAGAGGACTGAGCAATGGGATGGCCAGAGCATTTTGATACAGATGCTTTTGATATGTTAAAGGAAGTCATGGATGACGAGTTTCCGGATCTGCTGCGTGTTTATATTGAAGATTCCGATTCTCGTCTGCCGTTATTGCACCAGGCACTGGCTGCTGCGGATGCTTCAGCACTGAGAGAACTGGCTCATAGCTTTAAAGGAGCCAGTAGCAATATTTCGGCGTTACCACTTGCGGACCTGTGCTTCTCTTTAGAAAGTGCTGCCAAAAATGGAGAGTTATCTGGCCTCGATCAGGTGATCAGTGCGATCGAGCAGGAATACTCCACCGTCAAAAACTATCTCCAACCGTTATTGGCCTGATTACAGCGTCTTTAGCTTGTTAATTATCCCTTCTTATTGTTCCCTGTTGTCGGGGTTTTTCTTTATATAGGGCTTGTCAGAAAATTGGCCCGCCCTTTGCTGATTCACATCATAGATATTAATTCAGTTCTCAATGGAGAAGGCATGAATCAGCCAGAAGTTACCCCAGGTCTGTTGTCATTGTTACCGTCTTTTTCTGCATTACAAGCGCCCGTCAGCCCGTCTGGAGAAGCGGCAGAGAGCCAGTTCAGTGGTGTACTCAGTGAGCTTTTGCCGGTTGAAGAAGTTACTAATGAAGCATTGCCGGGCGGAGATAGCTTGCCGTTAAGCGGGCAAATATTGTCGTCGCCACAAACGAATACTGAAACGCCTTTACTTCGCGAGCAATTGCCGGATGAGTATCAGCCACAGTTGTTGCTGGAGAGAATTCGGGAATCGCAACAGATCAGTGACTCAGCCCTGTCACCCGTCGCACAAGCAGCGGCTGCCAGCACCGCTCCGGTAAATAATCAGCCGGCTGCAGTCGCAAGAAATGTTGCATCAACGGCGTTGCCTGATGATGTTAACAAGTCTTCGAATGGGCAAGCCTTAACAGAACAATTATTACCGGAACAGCCTGATAATACGGACGCAGACCCTGCGTTGCAGGCTCAGGTTGTCGGTCAGAGTAAAGCAACTGTTATTGCCAAACCAGTTGCTAATCAGACTGGCGCCGAGCGAGTTGAAACAACCGCTCCGCAAGTTACTGCTGATCCGCTGGCACAGGTTGCAAGTAGTGCAACAGACGGCCAGGTGCTTACTCGCAGTGATCAGTTCGCCAGCAGTGATGATGCGCTGGTGACCGATGCAGAGTTACAACAGCTGGAAGAACAACAACAGCAAATCGATAGCAAAGAGCGGCTGGATTTTGGCCGCGATAAACAGCAATGGACTCCGGCGATGGGCAGTCGCATTGTGACTATGGTTGCGGAGAATATTCAGCAGGCGGAAATTCATCTGGACCCACCTGAGTTAGGATCATTAGAGATCAAACTTCAGGTGAACCAGGAACAAGCAAATGTTCAGGTACAGGTACAAAACCCTCAGGTGAAAGAGGTGCTCGAAGCGAATGCTCAGCGGTTAAAAGATGAGCTGGCAGAACAGGGCCTTGAGCTAGCCGGTTTTGATGTATCGCAGCAAGAGCACGGGCAAAGTGGCGATTCGTCAGGTGGTTCATCCGATGACAGCGAGCCAAGTGGTGAATGGCTGGCCGATACAACCGATGGTGAAAACCAGGAAACAGTTAAAGTCACCAGTCATAATGGGGTACTCGACGCGTATGCCTGAGCGTCAAAAAATCTCTGAGACTTTCGACCTCTGATACCTCCTCAAACTGATTCTCCAATCTGAATTAAATGGCCGATCTGCAGCAGATCAGCCATTTAATTTAACCCGCTCTCCCGTATTCAATTCCTGATGATGCCCATGACGGTAGCGGGTTAATAAAGCGGATACTTAATTCAGCGGTTATTCCAGAACCTTCTAAACTTAAATCACGCTTATAAAACTGATTGCCGTTTTTTTGACGAAAAAGGCTGGCATGGCTATTGCAAATTTGACTAACAGCAGGAGATATCTGTTATGGCTGCAGAGCAGGATTTAAAACTGGATGGCGGTGCACAAGAAGAAGCATCTTCCGGCGGCGGTAAAAAGAAGCTAATTCTGATTATTGTCGCGGTCGTGTTACTGATCGGGATCGCGGTTGGCGCCACTATGTTTTTTATGATGGGTGGTGAAGAAGAAGCGGAAGGTGACGCGGCAGAAGAAGTGGTTGCTGAAGAAGTGGTCGCGGAAGAGCCGGAAATTCCAGCCCAATACGTTGTTCTGAAACCTGAATTTGTTGTGAGTTTTCAGGTTGGAACCCGTCAGCGTTTTCTGCAGGCCAGTATCGAAGTCATGACGCGACAGCAAGCTGTTGTTGATGCGCTGACATTGCACGAACCTATGATTCGTAACGACATTATCCGGATTATGGGCGAGCAGGATTTTAAACAATTAAGAACAGCGGAAGGTCGCGTCGCTTTACAGAAGCAGTTACTGAAGCATCTGAAAGGCGCCATGAAACGCGAGGCCGGTACCGATGGCGTTGAAGCTGTTCTCTTTACTAACTTCGTAATGCAGTAGGGTTGATGGGTGCAAGATTTACTGTCGCAAGATGAAATTGATGCGCTACTCCACGGGGTCGATGATGGTGACATCGAGCCCGAGGAGGAGATAGACGAAGCTGGGGTCAAATCCTATGACCTGACCAGTAACGACCGCATTGTGCGCGGTCGTATGCCTACGCTGGAAATGATTAACGAGCGCTTTGCTCGTTATACCCGTATCAGCATGTTTAATTTCTTGCGTCGCAGTGCGGACGTTGCCTCGGGCGGCGTTCAGATCATGAAGTTTGGTGAGTATGTTCACACGCTTTATGTACCAACCAGTTTGAACCTGGTGAAAATGCGCCCGCTACGGGGCACAGCGTTATTTATTATGGATGCCAAACTGGTATTCAAACTGGTAGATAACTTTTTTGGTGGTGATGGTCGCCACGCAAAAATTGAAGGACGTGAATTCACGCCAACAGAAGTCCGGGTTGTACAGTTAGTTCTGAGCCAGATTTTTACCGATATGATCGAAGCCTGGCAGCCGGTAATGGAAGTGGAATTTGAATACGTCGGCTCTGAAGTAAACCCTGCCATGGCCAACATTGTCAGCCCAAGTGAAGTGGTGGTGGTGAGTACCTTTCATATTGAGCTGGATGGTGGTGGTGGCGACTTTCATATGACCATCCCTTACTCCATGATCGAACCTATTCGTGAAGTACTTGATGCCGGCGTACAGAGTGATATCGATGATATCGACGAGCGTTGGACCCAGTCATTAAGGGAAGACATTATGGACGCTCCGGTGCCGGTTCACGGCACTTTGGTTGAGCGTGAAATTACATTACGCGAAGTTGCCGAGCTGCAGGAGGGAGACATTATCCCGATTGATATGCCCGATGACTTTATTCTGGAAGCAAATGGTATCCCGGTTTTCCGCGGGAAAATGGGGATATCGCACGAAAATCTGGCGGTTAAGATTATCGATCCGCTGAATCACAGACGGCGCTAGGGGGAGACGATTATGTCAGATGAAAATGATCAGGATATAACGCCGGAAAATAACGACAATAATGACAACCTTGATGCAGATGCTTTAGCCGATTCTGTTGCTCAGGGAGTCGAAGATGCTGGCGGTGACGAACAGGCGCTGGCCGATGAGTGGGCCGCTGCGATGGAAGAATCCGGCGACGACGAAGGCAGTGTTGATGATGAGTGGGCTGCGGCGATGGAAGAAGCCGGAGAAACGCCATCCGATGATGTTCAGAAAATGCCACTGGATCCGGTCGTTGATGAAGGTGTGCCAAGAAATCCTGATCCGGATGGTCCGGAACTGGATGTCATTCTTGATATCCCGGTACGGATTTCGATGGAGGTTGGTGCGACTCAGATTCCGATTCGTAACCTGTTACAGCTTAACCAGGGATCGGTGGTGGAGTTGGATCGTTTGGCCGGTGAACCATTGGATGTGATGGTTAACGGCACTTTGATTGCTCACGGTGAAGTTGTGATGGTGAACGATAAGTTCGGAATTCGATTAACGGATGTGGTGAGTCAGAGTGAGCGTATTCAACGCCTGCGTTAAAGCGGGATTACTTTTTTTCTTCAGCGTTATGGTGATGGCGGAAGAAGCGGACTCTGGTCAGATGGCAGGGGCGCTGGCTGTTGATCCGTTAGCTTCTGCCGGTAAAGTGGTTTTATTTCTGGTATTGGTTGTAGGCTTAATCCTGTTACTGGCCTGGCTTGCCGGAAAAAGCCGTGCACTGCCATTAGGTGGTGGCCATGGCGACCAACTGAAAACTCTGGCGGTATTGCCGTTGGGAATAAAAGAAAAAGTAGCGGTTGTTCAGGTCGGAGAAAAACAACTGGTGTTGGGAATTACGCCACAACAAATTAACTGCCTGGCTGAACTTGATGAGCCACTCTCCAGCCCGGATGCGGCAACACAGGCGCTATCATTTTCAGATCTGTTGAAAAAAGCGGTGCGTTCATGAATCGGTTGATGATGAAAGCACTGTTTATGTTCCTGGCTGTTCTGGCTTTGCCCGTGGCAGCTGAAGACGCAGAAATTCAGAAGTCCTTTATTGGTATTCCGGCGATGGTTTACCAGGCTAATGAATCTGGTGGTGAATATACGATAACTATTCAGATTCTGGCAATTATGACGGTGCTGACGGTACTGCCGTCGTTGCTGATCATGATGACTTCATTTACCCGCATTATTGTGGTGATGGCCATTCTTCGCCAGGCCATGGGTTTGCAACAAACGCCATCAAATCAGATTCTGCTCGGTTTAGCGTTGTTTCTGACATTATTTATTATGACCCCGGTATTTCGAGTGATTAACGTCGATGCGGTGCAGCCTTATCTGAAAGAAGAGATCACCCCAATGGAGGCCGCAGAACGAGCAATTAAACCCATTCACGAGTTTATGCTGTCACAAACCCGTGAAAATGATCTGAATTTGTTTATTCGTATCAGTGGCGAAACCAATATTGCCACACCAGAAGATACGCCCATTCATATTCTGATTCCGGCCTTTATCACCAGTGAACTAAAAACGGCATTCCAGATCGGATTTCTGATTTTTATTCCTTTTCTGATTATTGACCTTGTGGTGGCCAGTATCCTGATGGCGATGGGGATGATGATGTTGTCACCGATCATTATTTCTTTGCCGTTTAAAATTATGCTGTTTGTGTTGATCGATGGCTGGGCACTTATTATGGGTACACTTGCCAATAGTTTTGGCACGGTCTAACGGGGAATTATAAAAATGACACCAACAGAAATCGGCGATCTTTTTACCCATGCACTGTATATCGTACTGGTGATTGTTGGTGCCATGATTGTTCCCAGTCTGATTGTTGGTTTAATGGTCAGTACTTTTCAGGCAGCCACTCAGATTAACGAACAGACTCTGAGTTTCCTGCCGCGTCTGGTGGTTACCCTGCTGGCAATTATTGCCTTTGGTCCCTGGGCTGTTGCCACGGTTTTGGATTTCACCCGCCAGATTTATATGAATATTCCATTCATTATTGGTTGACCAGGTTATGTTCGAATTTGATGTAACGGATGTCAGCCACTGGATCAGCCGCTATGTCTTTCCCTTTGCGCGTATTTCCGGCTTGTTGATGGTGATGCCATTGATCGGTACGCGGATGATATCCCAGCGTATCCGGATTTTTCTCGCCGTTGCTATAACGCTGGTGGTTGTTCCCGTATTGCCACCGATGCCAAAAGTAGAAGCGCTGTCTCTGGCCTCTTTTATTATTGTGATGCAGCAATTACTGATTGGTATTGCGCTTGGTTTTATCGTTGAGATGTTAACCCAGGTGTATGTTATTGCTGGTCAGTTGATTGCGATGCAAACCGGTTTGGGTATTGCGACAACCGTTGACCCCAGCCAGGGCGCGTCGGTTGTTGTTGTGTCGCAGTGGTTTTTATTTTTGGTCAGCCTGGTGTTTGTTTCGCTGAATGGCCATTTGGTTTTAATCGAAATTCTGATCGATAGCTTCTCAACATTTCCGGTGTCCATGCAGGGATTTGGCGCCAATGATTTTGGTTTAATGATTCGCTGGAGTGGCTGGATGTTCTCAGCTGCATTGGTCATTGCCTTGCCAGCCATTGCAGCCTTGCTAGTGGTGAACCTGGCGTTTGGTGTTATGACCCGGGCAGCGCCGCAATTGAATATTTTTGCCCTGGGTTTCCCAGTTACCATGGTGGTCGGCCTGTTTATTATGTGGCTGAATATCAGCGAAATGGCGGTTGGTTTTCAGGTTCATATGGATACTCTGTTTGAGTTTCTGAAAAAGCTCACTTCGAGACAGTAGGCAAATGGCAGATCAGGATTCCAGTCAGGAAAAAACAGAAGAACCCACACCCCGAAGGCTTGAAAAAGCCAGGGAAGAAGGGCAGGCACCACGCTCCAAAGAATTGGCAACAACACTGGTTCTGGTGGTTGGTGCGTTAGGTTTATTAGTGTTTGGCCCATGGATGGCCGAACGTATGAATAATATTGCGCTGGCCAGTTTTAATCTTGAACGTGCTGCATTGTTTGATACCCGAGTTATGTCCAGCCAGTTGGGTGCGGCAATGGTTGAGGCGGGTGTGGCTCTGGCACCCTGGTTGGTGCTGGTGTTAATTGCCGCATTCGCGGGGCCCTTAAGTGTTGGTGGCTGGTTATTTTCCACTAAAGCAATCACTCCGAAGTTAGATCGGATTAATCCGCTGAGCGGTCTGAAACGTATGTTTTCGATGAACTCATTGGTTGAGCTTATTAAAGCCTGGGCTAAGGTACTGGTGGTAGGAACTGTTGCGTTTCTGGTGCTGAGTTATTACTTCGAAGATGCTATGGCGCTGCAGCATAAAGCGGCAAAACCAGCGATGGATAAAACCATCGAAATTATTATCTGGTCGGTTATCTTTTTGTGTTTTTCTACCGTGCTGATCGCGATAGCCGATGTCCCTTGGCAAATCTACAGCCACACCAAAAAACTACGTATGTCGATGCAGGAAATTAAGGACGAATTTAAGGAAACCGAAGGTAAACCCGAAGTTAAAAGCAAAATTCGTCAATTGCAGCGCGAAGTGGCTCAGCGCCGTATGATGGCGGATGTGCCCGATGCCGACGTGGTTATCACTAACCCGACTCACTATTCGGTGGCACTGAAATATTCCGCTGAGGCAATGCAGGCGCCACTGTTGGTTGCCAAAGGTAGCGATCAAACTGCTCTGAAAATCCGTGAAATCGCCAAAGAACATAACGTTGCTCAGATGCAGGCACCACCGCTTGCCCGGGCTTTGTATACCCACGCCAAGGTGGGGGAAGAAATCCCGGAAGGCTTATACGTCGCGGTGGCACAGGTGTTGGCGTATATCTATCAGATGGATATGTTTGTAAAAGGGCAGGGGCCGAAGCCTGATCGCAAACCGGATATGCCAATCCCTCGCGACCTGCGGGTAGACCCGGACGGCTCGTCACCGCAATAATTTTTTACCGACTGGTGATTTTAGGAAAGCTTCTTGCACTACTCCTCGTCAGTGATGAATTTCTGACGTTATTTTTGGGTAGTAAAGACACATGGCGGTTGCTTCTAAACAATCAGTATCGAAACAGCAGGTAACTGGCCAGCTTAAGCAGGTGGCCAACATACTGGCTCAGGGAAACCTGGGAATTCCTGTGATGGTTCTGGTGTTGCTGGGCATGATGACCCTGCCGCTGCCGCCATTTCTGCTGGATACGTTTTTCACTTTTAATATAACTCTGTCGATTGTCGTTTTACTGGTGAGTGTTTACGCCCAGCGACCGCTGGATTTCGCCATCTTCCCAACCATTCTGTTAGTCGCAACCTTATTACGTCTGGCCCTGAACGTGGCTTCAACCCGTGTAGTACTGCTGTACGGCCACGAAGGCGGTGATGCGGCGGGTAAGGTGATTGAGGCATTTGGTGAAGTACTGATTGGTGGTAACTATGCCGTTGGTCTGGTTGTTTTTACCATTCTGGTGATTATTAACTTTGTCGTGGTGACCAAAGGTGCTGGCCGGGTTTCGGAAGTAAGTGCTCGCTTTACCCTGGATGCAATGCCGGGTAAACAAATGGCCATTGATGCTGATTTAAATGCTGGCCTGATCGAAGCGGACGAAGCAAAAAAACGCCGTGGTGAAATTGCTGCAGAGGCCGACTTTTATGGCTCGATGGATGGTGCCAGTAAGTTTGTGAAAGGTGATGCGGTTGCCGGCATTCTGATTCTGATTATCAACGTGGTTGGTGGCCTGGCGATTGGTATGGGGCAACACGCTCTGGGCTTTGGCGATGCCTTATCTGCCTACAGTTTGTTAGCGATTGGTGATGGCCTGGTAGCCCAGATACCGTCGCTGTTACTGTCGACCGCCACCGCGATTATGGTTACCCGTAACGGCAGTGAAGAGGCGATGGGGGAACAGGTCGTTGGCCAGATGTTTGGTTCATCCCGAACATTGGGTGTGACGGCTGGTTTGCTTTTCCTTATGGGGGTGGTACCGGGAATGCCACACTTTGTTTTCCTCAGTGCTGCCGCTGCTGCGGGTACTGCCGCTTATGTGTCTCACTGGCGCAAGGAAGGGGGCAAGCTTGGTGATGCGGTTGCCCAGCGTTTTGGTATGCCGCCGAAAGTGAGCAGCGGTGGAGCTGTGGGTGACAGTTCAAATGCCTTGACGGCACCACAAGAACAGGCTGAAGCTGCCATTAAACAGATGGAAGTGAAAGAACTCGGCTGGGATGACGTTGAGCCCGTTGATCGGGTTGGCCTTGAAGTGGGTTATCGTCTGATTCCCCTGGTGGATAAAAATCAGGGCGGTCAGTTGCTCAATCGTATTAAGGGTGTTCGTCGTAAATTATCTCAGGATCTTGGCTTCTTGATGCCATCTGTCCATATTCGCGACAATCTGGATCTGTTACCCAATCAGTACCGCGTTACTTTGATGGGAGTTACTCTGGCCGAAGCGGAAATTTATCCCGAGCGTGAACTGGCGATTAATCCGGGTCAGGTCTTTGGTGATATTGAAGGTATGGCAACCAAAGATCCGGCCTTTGGTCTGGACGCATTCTGGATCGATGCCGATCAGAAAGATAAAGCACAGACGCTCGGATATACCGTGGTTGATGCCAGCACCGTGGTGGCGACTCACATCAACCAGAAATTGCAGAAACACGCCCATGAATTAATTGGCCACGAAGACGTTCAGAAGCTGGTGGATATGCTGGCGAAGACGTCGCCAAAACTGGCCGAAGAGCTGGTGCCGAACACCGTCAGCGTCAGCCAGCTGTTAAACGTTCTGCAGAGTTTACTGAAAGAAAGTGTACCGGTGCGTGACCTGCGCTCTATTGCCGAGTCTTTGGCGAATATGGGTGGCCAGAGTCAAGATACCGCCGCAATGGTATCCGCTGCGCGCTTGTCTCTGTCGCGCATGATCGTCCAGAACATCTTTGGTAACGCGGATGAGCTGCCGGTTATCACCTTAGATCCACAACTGGAACAGTTGTTGCTTCAGACTCTTCAGCAAAGTGCACAACAAGGCAGTCAGTACGGTTTGATACTGGAACCTGGCATGGCGGAAACTCTGCAGCGCTCTCTGGGAGAGGCTGCCCAGGAGCAGGAAGTTGCAGGACGGCCAGCGGTACTGTTGGTGACATCACAGCTGCGCGCAGCGATGGCGGAATTTATCCGCAACGGTATCGAAGCGCTGACTGTGATGGCGTATCAGGAAATTCCTGACAACAAAAGTATCACCATCGTTGCCAATGTTGGCGCACAAAATAATTGATAACTAACACGAATCTTTAACCTAATGACCGGGGTTCTGGTATGAAAGTGAAACGCTTTGTTGCTGCCAATATGCAGCTCGCCCTGCGCAAGGTTTCTCAGGAATTGGGAGCCGATGCGGTCATTATGTCGAGCAAAAAAGTTGAAGATGGCTTCGAAGTGGTTGCGGCTCTGGATTATCAACCAGGCCATGAAGCCGAAAGTGACGATGTTTCCCGCCAGCTGGAATTACAGAAAGAACTGGAAGCGGCCAAAGCTTACCGAGAGTCGCGTGTTGGCGGAGCTGCGGATGGCGCCAGCCGTGAACAACAGCAACGTGTTGAGTTTGCCCAGCGTTCCGATCTGAATTCGACCGAAGGCCTGGAAGAAGTACTCCGTGGCCTGAAAACTAATCAGTTTGATCGTCCGGCAGCTGACAAAGCTCCGGTAGCGGCTGCAGAGCCTGAGCTCCCTCAGTTTGACCAGCAAGCGTTTGATGCCCGCGTTAAGCAATCTGAAGAGCGTTATAACAGCGCTATCCATGCTATGAGTGGTGAGCTGAAAGAATTAAAAAACTGGATGGTAAGCCATCAGGGCAGTGCCTGGGATACCAGTCGCCCTTTGACCTGGCAGCAGTCTCAGTTATGGCAACGTTGCCAGGATGTTGGTCTGGAGCCAGCCTGGGCTGATCGTGTTGCCAGTCAGATCAAAGATGGTGAATCGCTTGAAGATGCCTGGCAGCAGGCGTTACAACTGATTGCCAGTGACTTACCTGTGGCATCTCCGGAACTGTTGGAAAAGGGCGGCCGTTACGCTCTGGTTGGACCAACCGGCGCCGGTAAAACCACCACTATTGGTAAGCTGGCGGCCCAGTTTGTGATTCATCATGGCCGCGACAGTGTGGCATTAATCACGCTCGACAATTACCGCGTTGCTGCACATGATCAGATCAGTACCTTTTCCCGTTTACTGGGCGTTGAACTGCATAAGGTAAATGATGAAAAAGCCTTTAAAAACGCACTGTTAAAAACCCAGAACAAAAAGCTGGTGCTGATCGATAGCGCTGGATTAGCCAGTCAGGATCCACATTTTCAGACACAATTGTCTATGCTTAAAAAAGCGGGTTCCGGCCTGAAAAAATTGCTGGTGTTACCTCTGACCAGTCAGGGGCGCTGCCTGCAGGAAAATTATGAACATTTTAAAGCAGCTGGTTTAGTTGGCTGTGTATTTACAAAACTTGATGAGTGTTTCAGCCTGGGTCCGGCAATGAGTGTTGCCGCTCTGACTAAATTACCAGTCACCATAGTAACCGACGGCCCGCATATACCGGATGACGTACATTATCCGGATGCTGCCAAACTGGTTCAGCTGGCTGAACAAATGGCTCGCATGGCGCGCACCCGCTGGCAGGCGGCAGAAGCGATGCACCTGGCAACTCAGTCTCGTTTTCAACAAGGAGCATAACCAAATATGTCTAGGCACCCTGTACAAGTCATTGCTATCACCGGTGGTAAAGGTGGTGTAGGTAAAAGCAATGTATCGGTGAACCTGGCTATCGCATTGGCTGAAATGGGCCGGCGAGTTGTGGTTTTGGATGCGGATCTCGGCTTAGCGAATATCGATATTCTGCTGGGTATCAGCTCAACAAAAACAATTGAAAATGTGCTGCAGGGCGAGTGTGAACTGCGGGACATTATGGTTCAGGGACCGGGCGGTATTCGTATTGTGCCAGCCTCCTCAGGAACGCAGAAGTTATCCCAGCTGAACTCGATGGAACACGCTGGTCTGATTCAGGCGTTCAGCGATATTGGTGACGATATCGATGTTCTTATCATCGATACCGCAGCCGGTATCTCAGATACCGTTATGAGTTTTGTTCGTGCTGCGCAGGAAGTACTGATGGTGGTCACTGACGAACCAACTTCGATTACTGATGCCTACGCACAGATTAAACTGCTCAATCGTGACTATGGTGTTTTTCGCTTCCGTATCATCGCCAATATGGTGAAGTCTCCACAGGAAGGGAATGCGTTATTTGGTAAGCTGACCAAGGTCACAGACAGGTTTCTGGATGTCGCCATGCAATACGTCGGAGCCATTCCTCAGGATGATGCGGTGAAACGCGCCGTACAACGCCAGAAAGCCGTGGTGGAAGCTTATCCACGTGCCAAAGCGTCGGCTGCATTTCGTGCGTTGTCGAAAAAAGTGGACTCCTGGCCGTTGCCATCAACGCCTCGTGGTCATCTGGAATTTTTTGTTGATCGCCTGGTTCAGGAAACCGGAGCGTAGTCGTGGTTGCGGGAAGTTGTCTGGTGTATTCAGAAGTTCAAAATCACAATGTGGATGAATTAGTTCGCGAGCATGCACCGCTGGTTAAGCGGATTGCGCATCATATGCTCGGACGACTCCCCGATAGCGTTCAGGTCGATGATCTCATCCAGGCCGGCATGATCGGCTTACTGGAAGCAACGCGTAAGTACGACGGTGGCAAAGGCGCCAGTTTTGAGACCTATGCCGGTATCCGTATTCGTGGTGCCATGCTGGATGAAATTCGCCGCGGCGACTGGGCACCTCGCTCAGTGCATCGCAACAGTCGACGTATCTCTGAGGCCATAAAGCAGGTTGAAAGCGAAAAAGGCCGTGATGCTGAAGACAGTGAAGTGGCTGAGCATCTGGGAATTTCTCAACAGGAATACCATTCGATTCTTCAGGACAGTGCAGGATGTCGGCTGTTCAGCTACGAGGAAGTGCTGGAGAAAAGTGAATCCGGCGCCGACGTGTTTGAAACTGACAGCCCTAATCCGTTGGAAGGTATTGAAAGGGGAAGTTTCCAGAACAGTCTGGCTGAAGCGATCAAAGGACTTCCAGAGCGTGAGCAACTGGTGCTGGCGCTGTATTACGATGAAGAGCTCAACCTGAAAGAAATCGGCGCAGTTCTGGGCGTCAGTGAAAGTCGTGTTAGTCAGATTCACAGTCAGGCCGCAGCGCGGTTACGCTCCCGACTGACTGGCTGGATCGAATAATTCGCCCGCTGCTTAATCCTGTTAAAAACTCTTATACCTGAGTGCTCAGCCACTCCCTGCCTAATCGATATTCTTGTTAAAGAATCGCGAATCTCCCCAGCTTGTTTCTGGATAAAGCCATAACAAGGTCTACACTAAATCTTAGTAACGACTTGGAATATACAAAGTCGACTAGTGGAGGTCGTTTTGGACAAAAATATGAAGATTCTTATCGTTGATGATTTTTCTACGATGAGACGTATTGTCAAAAATTTACTGCGTGATCTGGGGTTTACCAACACGGCCGAAGCCGATGATGGGACAACCGCTTTACCGATGCTGCAGAACGGTGATTTTGATTTTCTGGTCACCGATTGGAATATGCCCGGAATGACAGGCCTTGAGCTGCTTAAAAAAGTACGCGAAGACGAACGCCTGAAGTCCATGCCCGTGTTGATGGTAACGGCAGAAGCCAAGCGTGATCAGATTGTCGCAGCAGCGCAGGCCGGCGTGAACGGCTACGTTGTAAAACCTTTCACCGCAGCAGTGTTGAAAGAAAAAATCGACAAAATCTTTGAACGAGTCGAAGGCTAACCGGAAGGCAACGCGATGTCAGACATCAAACAGTCGGATGATGACGGTGCAATCGGCTCAGAGATGAAAACCCTGGCCGAAGGCATGTTAAAGCAGCTGGAAAGCGGTGATTTAGGAAAAGCTGTAGCCATGGTTAACGATCTCAATCAAGTACGTGACCGTACTCTTTACGAAGAAATAGGCCGATTGACCCGTGCTCTGCATGAATCTATTAAAAATTTAAAAATTGATTCCATTGGCGCAGGTTCAGAAATCGAACACGCGACCGATAAGTTAGCGTACGTCGTTGAAATGACAGATAAATCCGCTAACCGAACAATGGATCTGGTTGAAGCAAGTTTGCCATTGGCGGCTGATATTCAGAGTCGCTCTGGTGAGCTGTCGCAGCAATGGCAGCGATTTTTGAATAAAGAACTTAAGCCGGAAGAGTTTCGCGCTCTGAGCAAAGATATTCAGGCGTTTTTACAAAACAGTGAAACGCAATCGCAGCAATTACAGGGTCAATTGTCAGACATTATGCTGGCCCAGGATTTCCAGGATTTGACCGGGCAGGTGATTCACAAAGTAGCGGACCTGGTCCGCGACGTTGAATCGCGTTTGGTAACCCTGGTGGCTATGGCTGGCCACGTCGATTCCATTACCGGAATTACCCACAGTGACTTAGAGGTTGGAGAAAGTCAGTCTGAACCATCAGCGGATGGGGATATTGAGGCGGAAGGCCCGCAGATTGATAAATCCAGCGAAGATGTAGTTAGTAGCCAGGATGACGTAGATGACTTGTTATCCAGTCTTGGCTTTTAGAGGAGCTAACGGATGAGTTTCGATGCAGATGAAGAAATCCTCCAGGATTTTTTGATTGAAGCCGGTGAAATTCTTGAATTACTGTCCGAGCAGCTCGTTGATCTTGAGCAGCGCCCGGATGATAACGACCTGCTTAATGCCATTTTCCGTGGCTTCCACACCGTTAAAGGTGGTGCTGGTTTCTTACAGCTGAACCCATTGGTTGATTGCTGTCACGCGGCGGAAAATGTGTTCGATACGCTCAGAAACGGCAACAGAACGGTTAATCCGGATCTGATGGACGTTGTTCTGCAGGCGTTGGACAGTGTTAACGAGATGTTTGAAGCGGTGCGTTCCGGCGCGGAGCCAGAGAATGCAGATCCGGCTTTAATTGAGCGCCTGCATCAATTAGCGCTCCCCGAATCCGAAGATGAATCCAGTGCCGCTGAACCGGCTGCTGCAGAAGAGCCAGC
Source organism: Bacterioplanoides sp. (assembly GCF_965219715.1). Lineage (GTDB taxonomy): Bacteria > Pseudomonadota > Gammaproteobacteria > Pseudomonadales > Oceanobacteraceae > Bacterioplanoides. The sequence goes on along the minus strand of NZ_OZ244785.1, from coordinate 1,959,140 downwards.
TCCGGCAGTTGCTGATGTTGCTGAGGAGCCTGCCCCGGTTGAACCCGCTTCTGAGCAAGATTCCGGCGATATCACAGACGATGAATTTGAACAGCTGCTGGATGCCTTAGATGAAAAATCTGAAGCGCCAGCTGCACCGGCAGAACCTGCAGCTCCGGCGGCGGGTGGCGATGAGTTTTTTGATATCGGTGGTGAGACAGCCGATGACGATGACGAGATCACCGAAGCCGAGTTTGAAGCTTTGCTTGATCAGATTCATGGCAAAGGAAAGCACATCAGCGCCGACGATGCTAAGAAGCAAGAGTCGCCAGCAGAAGAATCAAACGATGAAAAGCTTTCGCCAGCGACTCCATCTGGCGGTGATGATCTGATTACTGACTCAGAGTTTGAAGAGTTGTTGGATCGTCTGCATGGTAAAGGCAAGCATTCAGCGACTACAGACTCTGAAGCGGACGCTAAAGCCCCTGAGGCGCCTGCGCCTCCTCCGGCTAAAGAACAGCCCGCTAAACCAGCCCAACCTGCTGCCGCAAAACCTGCTGCAGCTGCGGCTCCAGCGGCGAAAAAAGAGACCAAAGCCAAACCTGCGAAGCCTGCTGCACCGGCTAAACGTGCAGCGGATAAAGAAGCCCCGGCTGCTGAAGCAACTGTTCGGGTTGATACCAAGCGTCTCGACGACATTATGAATATGGTTGGCGAGTTGGTTCTGGTGCGTAATCGCCTGGTCAGGCTTGGTCTGAAGAGCAGCGATGAATCGATGGCAAAAGCAGTTGCCAACCTCGACGTGGTCACTGGTGACCTGCAGGCGTCCGTTATGAAAACCCGGATGCAGCCCATCAAGAAAGTGTTTGGCCGCTTCCCTCGGGTTGTACGTGACCTTGCCCGTCAGCTGAAGAAAGAAATTAACCTTGAGCTGCGTGGTGAAGAGACCGATCTGGACAAAAACCTGGTTGAAGCTCTGGCGGACCCATTGGTTCACTTGGTGCGTAACGCCGTTGACCATGGTGTTGAAATGCCGGATCAGCGTGAACAAAACGGTAAAGCTCGTGTTGGTACCGTTGTGTTATCGGCTGAGCAGGAAGGCGATCATATCCTGCTGATTATTCAGGATGATGGCGGTGGTATGGACGCTGATGTTCTGCGCCGTAAAGCGGTCGAAAAAGGTGTTATGGATCAGGATGCTGCTGATCGTCTGACTGAGAATGAATGTTACAACCTGATCTTTGCGCCTGGTTTCTCGACCAAAGAGCAGATTTCGGACGTCTCGGGCCGCGGCGTTGGTATGGACGTGGTTAAAACCAAAATTACCCAACTCAACGGTACGATCAATATCGATTCTGAGATGGGTAAAGGCACCAGTATCCGGATTAAAGTACCGTTAACGCTGGCCATTATGCCAACGCTGATGGTGATGCTGAAAGATCAGGCATTTGCCTTCCCGTTGGTGAGTGTGAACGAAATTTTCCACCTGGATCTGACTCAAACCAATATTGTTGATGGTCAGGAAGTGGTGGTCGTGCGTGAGAAACCCATCCCGCTGTTCCACCTTAAGCGCTGGTTGGTTAAAGGCGAGGAGTTTGCCAAGGCTGATGAAAGCGCCCATGTCGTGGTGGTTTCGGTTGGCACAAAACGAGTTGGATTTGTCGTTGATCAGTTAATTGGCCAGGAAGAGGTGGTTATTAAACCGCTGGGTAAAATGTTGCACGGTACCGCAGGTATGGCGGGCGCAACAATCACTGGTGATGGTCGTATTGCCCTGATTCTGGATATCCCGAGCATGCTCAATCACTACTCGTCGAGAACGATAAACGCGGCCTGAAGCCAATAAGGGGAATGAATGAGCATTCGAGTTCTGGTTGTTGATGATTCCGGGTTTTTCCGTCGCCGGGTTTCCGAAATCATCAATGCCGATGGACGTATGGAAGTGGTTGGCAGCGCGTCGAATGGACGTGAAGCTGTTGAAATGAATGCGTCGCTGAAGCCCGATGTCATTACCATGGACTACGAAATGCCGGTTATGGATGGCATTACGGCCGTGCGGACGATTATGGCGCAACAGCCTGTGCCTATTCTGATGTTCTCATCACTGACATTTGAAGGAGCCAGGGTAACGCTGGATGCGTTGGACGCTGGTGCTCTGGATTTCCTGTCGAAAAATTTTGATGCTGTGGCGAAAGGTACAGCAGAAGTAAAAAAAGCGCTGACCGATAAAATTGCGGCTGTTGCCCGTAAGCAGTCCCGGGTTCTGTCGGAGGCTTCTCCTGCTCCTACGGTTTCTGCTCGACCTGCCCGAAGTAAGCCAGTTGGCAAAACGGATGTCGTTGTTATCGGTACCTCCACTGGTGGCCCTGCCGCATTACAAACGTTGTTTAAATCGATACCTGCCGGATTTCAGACTCCGATTGTGATTGTTCAACATATGCCTGGTTCGTTTACCAAGGCGTTTGCCGAACGATTGAATGGTATGAGTCCGCTGATCGTTAAAGAAGCGGAAGATGGGGATGTGCTGAAAAACGGTCACGTCTATGTTGCCCCCGGCGGTATGCAGTTAATGGTTGATAAACGTAATGGTGGCTCAATTCATATTCATGAAAGTGATCAGCGTATTAACTATAAGCCGAGTGTTGATATTGCCTTTGCCTCGGCAGCGAAACATTTTCCACGTTCAACCCTGGCCATTGTTCTGACCGGAATGGGATCGGACGGCAAAGAAGGCGCGCGCTTGTTAAAGAGTTCCGGCTCAACGATATGGGCGCAGGATGAAGAAAGCTGCGTAATTTTTGGTATGCCGCTGGCAGTCATTAAAGAAGGTCTGAACGATGAAGTATTGGCGCTGCAGGATATTGGTCCGCGCTTAAGCAAAGAATTGGGATAGAGGAAAAGACATGGACCGTTGGAGTCTGGTCGTTGTTTTTTTAGCCGTAGCGGTTGTGGTTGTTGGGCATGCACTGGAAGGTGGTAGTCTGGCGTTGCTATGGAATCCTGCCGCCGCTCTGATTGTATTTGTAGGTTCTGGTCTTGCCGCTTTTGCGCAAATGCCGGCTTCTTATGTCCGTCCGTTTTTTTCTATGCTCTCCTGGCTGGTTGCACCCACCCAGTATTCCTATGACGGTATGGTGAATAAACTCGTCACCTGCGGTAATGCACTGAGGCGCGATGGCATTCTGGCGCTTGAGCGCCTGGCTAATACCGAAACTGATCCTACCTTTAAGAAAGCACTCACTTTATTGGTCGATGGCTACGATACCGACATTATGAGAGCAACAATGGAACTGGAGCTGAAAACCCAGGCTGAGCGCGACCTCGATATTATTAATGTTCTGGATAACCTTGCGGGCTATTTGCCAACGCTGGGGATTGTTGGTGCTGTTCTCGGCCTGATGCAGGTTTTGTCGAATATTCAACAACCTGAAGCATTGGCAAGTGGTATTGCCACAGCCTTTGTTGCGACATTCTATGGTGTTGCCAGCGCTAACCTGTTGGTTATTCCGATCGCAAACAGTCTGCGTCAGCGTGTGGCTATTCGGCGCCGTTACTACGAAGCAATGCTGTTGGGACTGTTGTCGGTTAAAGAAGGATCGAACCCGATGGCTCTGAGGTTTCGGCTGCAGGGTATTGTCCTGTGAGTCAGCAACAAGGCCCGGATCCACACCGCTGGCTGGTGTCGTATGCGGATTACATGACCTTGCTGTGTGCCTTTTTTATCATGATGTATGCATTACAACTGATTGATGAAGAAGAAGGTGCCGCGATACGTTCACAGATTGAAGCGGTATTTTCTAATAATATCCCACCCCCTCAGGTCACCCCGCCACAGCTTTCAACGCCACTGGAAGAAGGAAATGGTCTGAAGCCTCTCTTGGCAGATATACGCCAACTTACTCAATTAATCGAAGAAACGGACGATATGATTGTGGAAGGAGAGCGTGATTGGATTTCGGTGTCGCTGAATGCCGATGTGTTATTTGGCCCGGGAGAAACCCGTATTCGTGACCAGGCTTTGCCGCTGATGGAGGAAATTGCTGGCCACCTGCGCAGTTGGCCGTACCCGATTAATGTTCAGGGGCATAGCGATGACACTCCAGCCCGCGGAATCAGTAACTGGGAGATCTCAGCTTTACGTGCAGCATCCGTGGTTCAGAATCTGGCATTGTATGGTGTTGCCCCGCAGCGCATGGCTGCCATGGGAATGTCGCATTACCATCCGGTTGATGATGGTGATTCGCCAGAAGCCAAATCCCGCAACCGTCGCGTGGTGATTTTTATGACTCAGGGTGACAATGAAACTCCCTGGTCGCGCCCTAATTAAGCAAATTGACACGATATTTGCTTCTCTCCTATCAGGTTATGTTGTTTGTCTAAACAATCTTCATAGCGAAGACTCAAAACAATAAGGTGAAATTTGTGCGAATCTGGTCGATAGCCAATCAAAAAGGCGGTGTCGGAAAAACAACCAGTGTGGTTTCTCTGGGCGGATTACTCGCCGAGCAGGGGAAGCGGGTGTTGCTGGTTGATTTGGATCCCCATGGTTCTCTGACAAGTTATTTCAAGCAGGATCCGGATAGTCTGGAGCGCAGCCTGTACCATTTGTTTTTCGAGCAGCGCCACAAAGATAAAGCATTTATCCAGAGCGTGTTAAAACCGACCAGCATGCCTAATGTCTCACTGTTACCAGCAACAACGTCGCTGGCAACACTGGAACGTCAGGTCAGTGGTCAGGACGGTATGGGTCTGGTTCTGGCACGGTCGCTGGCTCAGTTATGGGATGACTATGATCATGTGTTGCTGGACACGCCGCCAATTTTGGGTGTATTGCTGGTTAATGCGTTAGCGGCATGTCAGCGTCTGGTGATTCCGACGCAAACCGAACATCTGGCGATGAAGGGGTTGGAGCGTATGATTCATACTCTGAAGATGGTAATGCGATCACAGAACCGCAATTTACCGTACACCATTGTTCCTACCTTGTTCGATCGTCGTACTTCCGCCTCGTTAACGACCTTAAAAGAAATGCGCCGAATCTATCAGGACTCTCTGTGGGCAGAGGCCGTTCCGGTTGATACCCGCCTGCGAGATGCCAGTCACCAGGGGATTTTCCCGCACCAGTTGGAAAGTGCCGGACGAGGCGTACGGGCCTATCGTCATTTATTAGCCCTGCTGGAAGAATCCTGCCAGCAGGCGGAGCGATAATATGAGTAACAACCCGCTGGGCGATTACCTTGATGAGCTGCTGACTCCGTCACAACCAGCCGCGGCGGATTGGAACTCAATGCTGGCAGAAGCTGTTGAGCCGTTTAAAGAAACCGCCGGGCAGCCGGTTGAAGACGTAACACCAGCGACACTTCCAGCAACTGAATTTTCTGAGACGACAATCGAAGCGGGTAAAGAGCCGGTACTGGCGGTAAAACCTGAGTGTCTTACGGCTCACGAGCGTTACGCCGAGCTGTTAAATAATCTTCAGTTGGCTAAAGTGTTACCGCAGTCGCGGTTGCGTGATTGTGTATTGGCTTCGTGTCAGAAAACACTGGCAGAACGTCATCAGAAAGACTCAAAGTGGCAAACCATGGCGCCCGGTAATGCAGTCAAGGTCGTAATGTATGAATGACCCGATAAAGCAGAAATCCGCCAATCAGGTTGATGATGTACTGCAAGGTTATCTTGATCAGTTATTGGTGACTGCTACAGAGACACTGACGGTTGTTGATACTCAACAAACGCCAACGCCGCCCGAACCTAAAGTGACTGCACCACAGGCCAAATTGGATACGGCGATTGAATCATCGACACCAGAGCGGGTTGCCAATTCTGTCTTACAACAACAGCAACCCGCTGTTGAAGCCAGAGTGGAGCCGATTACGGTTGATAAAACAGCGTTTGCTGAGCCACAGGCTTTATCACGTACTCTGACGGTTCCTATCCAGGAAGTAGCTCTTCCGGATACTGCTGAAGTGCTGCCGCAAGTTGAACCTGAGCCTGAACCGGTAACAGAGGATGTCGCAGAGCCTGCATTACAGGTTGAGGCTGAAGTACAGCAATCTGAGCTTGCAGCGAAACCCTTGGACTGGCGCTCCAGTCAGGGGGTCGAATGTTTAATCTTCAAAGTTGCCGGATTAAAGCTGGCGATTCCTTTATCGCTATTGGGCGGTGTGCACAACGCCAGCGATAAAATTACCCCATTGTTTGGTCAGGCTGACTGGTCGCTGGGGGTGTGGCAAAGCGACGAACAGAAACTCACCATTGTTGATAGTGCTCAGCTCATTATGCCGGAGCGTGGTATCAGCCTCAGTGATCAGGGATTCGGTTTTGTGATTCAGCTGGATCGTTCGCACTGGGCGCTGGCTTGTCAGGAAATATGCGACACCATCACTCTGGTTTATGACTCCATTAAGTGGCGCGGTGATAACAGCAAACGTCCGTGGCTGGCGGGTACCGTTATCGATGAAATGTGCGCTCTGATCGACGTTCCTAACCTGATGGATATGCTCGAAGATAACACCCGTCCGGCGTGAAAATTCTCCGTTAAAAAAAAACTCCAATTCGGCTGGTACACTTTGTGCTCTCTTCTATAGTTAAGAGAGGTTTCAACGTGTTTTTGACGCACTGACCTTTCTTAGCGAGGATGTTTTATGTCAGCGATAGCCGGAAACAAGAGTGCAGACGATCCGGTTCTGCAGTGGGTGACATTCAGATTAGAGAATGAAACTTACGGTATTAACGTAATGCAGGTTCAGGAAGTATTACGCTACAGCGAAATTGCCCCTGTGCCAGGTGCGCCCCCATACGTATTGGGCATCATTAACCTGCGTGGCAATGTTGTTACCGTGATTGATACCCGACAACGTTTTGGTTTGCCGACATCAGAGACAACCGACCAGACCCGTATCGTGATTATCGAAGCGGAAAATCAGGTGGTTGGCATTCTCGTGGATGCGGTGGCTGAAGTGGTTTATCTGCGACAGTCAGAAATTGAGACCACTCCAAACGTTGGTAATGAAGAGAGTGCGAAATTCATTCAGGGTGTTTGTCATAAAAATGATGAACTGCTTATTCTGGTGGATCTCGAGAAGCTCATGACTGACGAGGAGTGGACAGAACTTCAAGGTTTATAGAGGTTTGTCATGGCGTCACTGACTCTGGTGCATTGGTTATTAATTGGAAATCTGGCTTTACTGGTCGTTGTTGGCGGCTTTATGTGGTCTTTGTGGCGACAACAGCAGTTAGAGCAGGCCAGGGTGAATGAGAGTCTGGTGGCCCTTGACGAAGCAAACCAGGCCGTTAGCCGCAGTGCGATCGGTATGGGGCGGCGTATCAAGCAGATTGAGTCACGTTTTCAGAAGGTTGAGCAAAAGGCTGTATTACCCAATGCCGATGATGCGACCTTCGAGCAGGCCTCCCGCCTTGTTGGGCTGGGGGCAACCGCCACTGAGCTGGTGGATAACTGTGGTATGGCGCGTGGCGAGGCAGAGTTATTGGTATCCCTGAAAAGACAATAACAGCGAAAGAGTGCGTACCTTTTGTTTCGTAGTCTTATAACAAAAAAATACATTGAGAGCAGATCTTCGTTCCTATACTGAAAAGTGTGGCCAATGCCTGGAGGTATATTATGAAGCTTATTCTCAGTTCTCTGATTCTGGCTGGAAGTGTGCTGACTGGTTCGGAGGCTTTGCGGTCAGATGCTTCACACGGTCTGATATCACAGCAAATTCACAACGCGACCTTTATGGAGCGTACCCCCGATTTTACCGATCTGTACATTATTCAGACTCCGGATAAAGGACGTCTGATCACCATCTACTGTAACGCTTCCTACTGCTACAAACGTCAGGGTATTAACGTCAACGTCTGATCTCTTTTATACACTGTTTGTTACGCTGATTACTCTGCAGCGATACAAAGAGAGAGATCAGCATCCAGCTTGTTGCTGTTGTAGCAATACTGTCCCAATGGAGATGCCACATGGTTCTCGTGGCGTTGTACTCCATAAAGTTCTACCTGAGGAGTTTCCACTTCGATTCCTTTAGCCAGAGAGTATTGCTGGTACAGCTTATCCGCAGAGCGTTCAGACTGCTGAATATAGTGCAGTGCCGCTTTGTCGGCGCTATCGAGAAATGCGGGTGCTTGCGTCAAGGATATGGCAGTAAGTCCTGATGCCACAGCTAGTCCAATGGTATTATCAAGAAGCGTCGCCCCTTTGACGCTTTTATGGCGTTTCATATCAACAGATCTTCCCAAACTGTTTCTTTTTGTAATTCTTATGTGGCAACTATACGGTGTTTTTTGTTAGTAAGGTAGCTGCGACTCTTTTAGAAAGCCCGGTTTGTCCTGACTATCTGGTGTGATGCTGCGTCAGTTGAAGAAAGAAACTTTTACCGATCTCGGTGGGTTTGTTATTTTATCTGCCCTGATGGCGCTCTGCCGTCAGTAATTTACTCAGGAACTGCTGTACATCCCGATGATTAGCAACAATATCCAAACCGTTTCCAGTTTATGGATACATGCATTACTGCTTGGTGCTGACCACCAGGGAGTTGATCGCACTGTGCTGCTGGAACGAGCTGGTATTGAGGCCAGCTTGCTGGATCAGCCATACGCCCGTATCAGCCTGGAGCAAACCATGGAGATATGGCGGGCGATGGAGTCGTTGTCGCCTAATACGGATTTTGGTTTGTTGATGGGGGAGCAGGTTAAGCCAAGTCATTTTCAGCTTTTTGCTGTCAGCCTGATGCATAGCGAAACACTGGAAGCTGCATTTGAAAAATCGATTCGCTACACGCGGGTCGTCAGTGATGGCGGTGAGTATTGCCTGATCAAAGACGATAAAGAAGCCGGGCTGGTATATCTGCCACAGCGTCCGGATTTTATTCGTCATCAGATTGATGCCGTGATGGTGTTGTTGCGCAGCTTTGCCAATTGGCTGGCGTGTAAATCACTGCCAATTATCCGTGTTGAGTTTACTCACCCGGAACCTGAGTCATTGGATAACTATCAACGTATTTTTCAGGCCCCTATTCATTTTGGGGCTAAACACAATGCGTTGGTGTTCTCGCCGGAAATACTGGATGAGCCGCTGGCGTTCAGTGATGACAAACTGGCGGCGATGCATGAGCAAATGCTTGAACAGCAACTGGCATTATTGCAGCAGCCGGATGCAGCGAATGTGGTTGAACACATCATCCGTTCGGCACCTTCGCTAACGCTGGAGCGCGATGAAGTGGCTGCTGAGCTGCACATGAGCCCAAGAACATTACAGCGGAAACTGCAGGAATCGAACACCAGCTTTCAGCAGTTACTGGAAAACGAGCGCAAACGCAGAGCGTGTGATTTATTGGCCAATAGCGATTTACCTCTGACACAGATCAGCGAGGAGCTGGGGTTTGCCGAAAGCAGTGCTTTTAGTCGTGCCTTTAAACGTTGGCACCAGGTGTCGCCGCTTGAATACCGACAACAGCGCCGTGGATGAATTGCCGCTCAAAAACGCCATTCCAGTGTGGCATTGATCTGTTGTTTAACAGATGACGAATCACTGATTTGTAAACTGTCTTCCTTGCGGGCATCGATGAAATCGTAATACTCCCAATTCAATTGATAGCCAGTCGAAACCTGCAGCTGACGACTGAAGCGCCAGCGATAGCTACCAGCCAAATGAAAAGCAAGATAATTAAATCCTTTTCTCAGGCCATTGTCCGCCAGGTAGTTATTTTTATCGTCCTCGAAGGTGCCGTGTCCAAGGGCGAACTGCCAGGGGAAGTTCCAGCCTCGCAATCGCTGTTGGTTGCCAATGACAATCGAGTAGTGCTGAATTCTGACCGGAGTCAGTAGCTCTGCGCTTGCAGGGGAGCGCTGCTTAATTGAGATAGGCTGCTGCAGCTGTGTGTGCTGCAAACTAAAACGATTCAGTACGGAGTAGGGGCGGAATATCTTTAATGTCAGTGCCAGCTGACGCCTGGTCTGCTTCAGTAATAAACTCTGTTGTGCTGCAAACACCTGATTGGTGGGCGTCCATAAGGTGTTTTGGCGGAATTCCCCGGTTAACTGCTGGCTACCGCCATTAGCCTCAAACAGCAGGTGATGCTGCTGTAATCGAGCCAGTGGCCAGCCAATAAACCAGCGTTGATATTTGCCGGAGCGTTCTGAACGTGAAACCTTACTGGGAGAGGATTGCTGCCATTGAATTGCCGGGAAGGAGAGTAGCCAGGTATTTTTTCCGGGTTTCAGAGCTGGGGTAAAAAAACATTGTGCCGTTAGATAGCGGTCAGAGGTGTCTTTCAGGTTATCGACGATTGGGATCTCGGATTGCAGTAACCCAGAGCCACAGCCCAGTATATGGTCAGCCAGGCACGGGACCGATAGGATGTAAAAAAAAACGGACAATAAGATGGTTCTCATTGTCCGTGTATCGGCTTAAGCGAATAAAGCTTGAGTATTCAGCTCAGTATGAGTTATTGCAGGCTTTTCAGAATCTCTAGCACATCATCGTGGTGGCTCTTGGTTTTCACCTTTTCCATGATATGCACCAGTTTGCCTTCCGCGTCGATAATAAAGGTCAGGCGGTGGATACCTTCGTACTCTTTACCCATAAATTTCTTTAACGCCCATACGCCGTAATCATCAGCGATTTTGTGCTCTTCATCGGATAAAAGTGTGAAGTTTAATTCGTGTTTTTCGATAAATTTCACCAGACGCTTCGGCTCATCCGGGCTGATACCCAGTACCACGGTGTTAGCATCTTCAAAAGCGGGTTTGGTATCACGAATGCCTTGTGCCTGGACGGTACAGCCAGGGGTCATTGCTTTGGGGTAAAAATAAAGAACGACGGTTTTGCCGCGGAAATCTTTCAGAGAAACAGTATTGCCATCCTGATCAACGGTAGTGAAATCCGGTGCCGCTTTACCAACTTCCGGCAGATTTAATTTGCTCATACAGTGCTCTTGTTTTCACTTGAATAAAACAATAAGGCTACCGTAAAAAGAAGGGAAATCAACCGCAGGAATATCAGGGTTTCCTGCGGCTGTGATGCAACCGTTACAGGTTAATACACTGCTCTTTCAGGTAAGAAGTCAGTGTTTCTTTAGCCTTATTGCCTGCCGGGCTGTTACGGAATAAGAACTCGTGTGTTTTATTTTCCATAACCAGTAATACGTCAGCGCAGAAGTCACCGTCGTGTTCAGCGCGAACCGGACGCATGCGAGCTTCAACCAGGGTATTCAGGTTGATGTAGAAATCGCCAGGAATTTCTTCCAGGTGCTCGCGTGCGCTCATACGTACCATGGCAACATTCGGAGTAATGCAGATATAAGACATGCTGGGTTCCCTTTTCTAACTTGTTGTTAATTTGTTTGTTAAGGACGAATTTGATGTTAGATCAAGGAAGAGGAAAAGAAATTGATTTACAGCAGGGAATTAGCCCTGCATAAATTGCGGGAATAAGGCTCAGTCGATTTTGATTTTAAGATCCGACTTTGGAATGCAGCAGCAAGGCAGGATTTCATCGTCGTTAACCCAGGCCATCGGCTCTTCGTTGTAATGCACTTCGCCTTCCAGTAGCTGTACCCGGCAGCTGCCACAGTAGCCTTCACGGCATTGATAATGCACTTCGACGTTTTGTGCTTCCAGCGAATCCAGCAGTGTGTGAGCATGCTGAAACTGAACCGCCTGGGTACTGTCACTGTTCAGACTGTTTTGAATCTCTACGGCATAAACCGGCTTGGCCATGCCTTCGAGTTCGATCTGAGGGTCTGCATCTGGCTGTTCCGGATTGGTTTCCGGCAGATACAGCTCACCCTGAACACCAGCATCTTCCGCAGCTGGCGTTAAAGCTTCTAACTCGAACTGATCACCAACGCTCTCGGCGGCTGGTGTCAGTTTGAAATCATCAGATTTATTTTCAGGCATGTGTAAGGCTGCAGCAGACATCCGTTTCGTGTCCCGTTAAAGATAAAAGTCCGGTTTACAGGTCGAAGTCGCCGAAGTCGCTGGTATCGACCTCGCTGTCGATCGCGCCTACCAGGTAGGAGCTGATTTCGGCTTCCTGAGGAGCAACCTGAACGTTGTCGCTGTTTAACCAGGCATTAATCCACGGCAGTGGGTTGTTTTTAGTTTCGAAGATCGGATCAAAACCTAATGCGCCAATACGCTGGTTAGTAATGTATTCCACGTACTGACACAGAATGTCTTTGTTCAGACCAATCATGGAGCCGTCTTTAAACAGATATTCGGCCCACTCTTTTTCCTGCTCGGCAGCTTCGCGGAAAATAGTGACCATATCGTCGCGACATTCTTCAGCAACTTCGGCAAATTCCGGATCGTCTTTACCACGCGCCATAATTTGCAGGATATGCTGAGTACCGGTTAAGTGCAGTGCTTCATCGCGGGCAATCAATTTAATGATCTTGGCGTTACCTTCCATTTTTGCACGTTCAGCAAATGCAAAAGAACAAGCAAAGCTGACATAGAAACGAATCGCTTCTAATACGTTAACGGAAATCATCATGCGGTACATACGACGCTTTAACTCGCGCAGATTTACCTCGATGGTTTCACCGTTAATAGTGTGAGTACCTTCACCCAGCTGAATGTAATAATTCGACAGCGCGATAAACTCATCGTAATGCTTAGTCACAGACTCAGCACGTTTGGTGATGTGTTCATTTTTAGTGATGTCATCAAAAATCTCGGCCGGATTTGGCACGATATTACGAACGATATGGGTGTAAGAACGGCTGTGAATTGTTTCACTGAACGACCAGGTTTCAATCCAGGTTTCCAGCTCCGGCAATGAAACCACTGGCAATAACGCAACGTTTGGCGAACGCCCCTGAACCGAATCCAGCAGCGTCTGATATTTCAGATTAGAAACAAAAATATGTTTCTCGTGCTCTGGCAGATCGAGGAAATCTTTACGGTCGTTGGTTAAATCCACTTCTTCCGGACGCCAGAAAAAAGACAGTTGTTTTTCGATCAGATTTTCGAAAATTTTGTGTTTTTGCTGGTCGTAGCGCGCGACGTTCACCTGCTCACCAAAAAACATTGGCTGGGCGAACGTATCAAATTCGTTGCGGTTAAAAGTGGTATAAGCCATTACAGTGTTCTCAGTGGTTACGCCGTTATTCAATGATACGGCGTAACCGGGTTACTCTCATTAATTAGTTTGAAGATCTGACTTGAAATCAGATCTTACAAGCGCCGCCTTCACAGCCATCATCTTCTTTTTCAACCGCTTGTGGGTCTTCCATACCATCACGGGTGTTGTGGTAGTACAGAGTTTTCAGGCCGTTTTTATAAGCGGTCAGCAGGTCTTTCAGCAGTTGCTGCATTGGTACCTTGCCACCGAAGCGCGCAGGGTCGTAGTTGGTGTTGGCAGAAATCGCCTGGTCAACAAACTTCTGCATAATGCCCACCAGTTGCAGGTAACCCTGGTTGTCCGGGATTTGCCACAGCAGCTCGTAGTTGTTTTTCAGCTTGTCGTAGTCAGGTACAACCTGCTTCAGAATGCCGTCTTTACTCTGCTTAACGCTGATATAACCACGTGGTGGTTCGATACCATTGGTTGCGTTACTGATCTGAGAAGAGGTCTCAGATGGCATTAATGCGGTTAATGTGGAGTTACGCAGACCGTGCTCCTGGATCTCCTTACGCAGAGATTCCCAATCCAGCTGCAGCGCCTCATCACAGAAGCTGTCCACTTCCTTCTTGTAGCTGTCGATTGGCAGAATGCCCTGGGCATAAGTGGTGTCGTCAAACAGCTCACATTTGCCTTGTTCTTTCGCCAGCTGGTTAGAGGCTTTCAGCAACCAGTATTGAATGGCTTCGAAAGTACGGTGGGTCAGGCCATTGGCGCTGCCGTCTGAGTACTTAACACCGTTCTTAGCCAGATAGTAGGCATAGTTAATCACACCAACGCCCAGAGTACGACGGCCCAGGCTGGCGCGTTGTGCCGCGGCTACCGGGTAATCCTGATAGCTCAGCAGGCTATCCAGTGCACGAACAATCAGGTCTGACAATTCTTCCAGCTCAGCCAGATCAGTGACGGTACCTAAGTTAAAGGCCGCCAGAGTACACAGAGCAATTTCGCCGTTTTCGTCGTTGATCTCTTCCAGTGGCTTGGTTGGCAGAGCAATTTCCAGACACAAGTTAGATTGACGAACCGGAGCACGTTTCGGGTTGAACGGGCTGTGGGTATTACAGTGGTCGACGTTCTGAACGTAGATACGACCAGTGCTGGCACGTTCCTGCATCATGGCAGAGAACAGGTCGACAGCTTTAACCGTTTGTTTACGAATGCTGTCGTCGGCTTCGTACTTAGCGTACAGCTGATCGAACAGTTCCTGATCTTCGAAGAAGGCATCGTACAGACCCGGTACATCTGATGGTGAGAACAGGGTAATGTTGCCGTTTTTGATCAGGCGCTCGTACATGGTTTTGTTGATTTGTACGCCGTAGTCGAGGTGACGTACGCGGTTTTCTTCAACACCACGGTTGTTTTTCAGTACCAGCAGGCTTTCAACTTCCAGGTGCCACATCGGGTAGAACAGGGTGGCTGCTCCACCACGAACACCGCCCTGGGAGCAGGACTTAACGGCAGTCTGGAAGTGCTTATAGAACGGAATACAACCAGTATGGAAAGCTTCGCCGCCACGAATCGGGCTACCCAGAGCGCGAATGCGGCCGCCATTGATGCCAATGCCAGCACGTTGCGATACGTACTTAACAATCGCTCCCGCTGCAGCATTAATCGAGTCCAGGCTGTCACCCGCTTCGATCAGGACACAAGAGCTGAACTGACGGGTTGGGGTACGAACACCGGCCATGATTGGTGTTGGCAATGACAGTTTGAAGCTGGATACCGCGTTGTAGAAGCGTTTGATGTAATCCAGACGACGTTCTTTATCGTAAGACGCGAACAGGCACGCAGCGATTAACACGTACAGGAACTGGGCGCTTTCATAAACTTCGCCAGTTACACGGTTTTGTACCAGGTATTTGCCTTCCAGCTGCTTAACGGCTGCATAGCTGAAGTTCATATCACGAGAGTGATCGATAAACTCGTCCATCGCCGCAAATTCTTCAGCGGTATAGTCTTCCAGCAAGTGCTGATCATAACGCTGGTCTTCCACCATCTTCTTCACATGGTCAAACAGCGCCGGTGGCTCAAAGCGACCGTAAGCTTTTTTACGCAGGTGGAAAATATTCAGTCGAGCAGCCAGATATTGGTAATCCGGTGTTTCTTCAGAAATCAGGTCGGCAGCGGCCTTGATCAGGGTTTCGTGAATTTCAGAAGTCTGGATGCCATCAAAAAACTGCAGATGTGCTTTTAACTCAACTTCAGAAACGGACACTTTGTCCAGGCCATCGGCGGCCCAGGTAACTACTTTGTGAATTTTCTCGAGGTCGAGAATTTCCTGACGCCCGTCACGTTTGCTGACTTTGAGCTGACTGTTCATGCTGATTGTGCCTGTATTCAAGGGAAACTACTCCATCTATCCCTGATAGAAATAATGTGAATCCATAGATGTTGACGCCTGGGCTAAAAGCCTGTAGAGGAAGGTCTAAGTGACTGAGTTATCGACAGATTTTTTAGGGGCGAAGCACAAGATAATGCGGTCACAGTGGGTTTTCAACCCCAATATATAGTGTGTCGCAAAAATGACATGTGGATAACTTGTGTGTAGCTGGTGGACATCATTTTCACTCTTTCGGGCAGCCGTCGTCGTGTCTGATTTGGCGTTAAAATGACATCATCAGCAAATGTTTTTTCGTTACTATGCAACAAAGCGTAACTAGGTCTAAAGTTATAGCTATATGGCCGACGGGCGAAGTATTTAAGGATTGGTAAGGAACCATGTTGAAACAAGAAAATGGTCAAAACCCAGAAGAGAACTGGCGCATTCTGATCGTCGAAGACGATGAGCGCCTGGCAACTCTCACCAAAGATTATCTTGAAAGTAATGGCTTAAAAGTCTCAGTAGAAGGGGATGGCAGTCGCGCAATTGAGCGCATTAAAACCGAACAGCCAGATTTGGTGGTACTGGATCTGATGCTACCGGGAGAGGATGGCTTAGCGGTATGTCGCATCGTGCGTCCTTACTATAAAGGCCCGATTCTGATGTTAACGGCCCGAACGGAAGACCTGGATCAGGTGCTTGGTCTGGAGATGGGAGCGGACGATTACGTCGCTAAACCAGTTCGTCCACGTGTGCTGTTGGCGCGTATTCGTGCCTTGTTGCGCCGCGTTAAAGAAGAACCGGAGCAGGAAGAAATTGAAGCCGGTGGTGATAACCGTCTTACCTTCGGCAATCTGGTGGTGGATAACGCCATGCGCGAAGCCTGGCTGGACGGCCAGAGCATCGACCTGACCAGCGCAGAATTCGATTTATTGTGGTTGCTCAGCTCCAGTGCCGGACGTGTACTGACCCGGGAAGAGATTTTCCATCAGCTGCGTGGCATTGAGTATGACGGCCAGGATCGCTCCATTGATGTACGTGTCTCGCGTATTCGTCCGAAAGTCGGCGATGATCCGATGAACCCGAAACGTATCAAAACCGTACGTTCCAAGGGTTATCTGTTCGTGAAGGAAATCTGAGCGCGGGAGACAGCGTATCTTTATACGGGTTTATTCCGGACTGTTAGCAGCCCTGCTGGTGGTGGGGTTCTTATGCATGGCTGCGCTGCAGCTGGTTAACTTTGTCCGTACGGCACAATTCAACGAAGACATCGTCAGTGGCAGCTTGTTTATGCTGGCCCAGCGGCTGGAAGAAAATCCCGCCGCGTTGCAGGAGTTATCGGCATTGTTTGATGCTGATATGCAGATTTTGCCATTGGCGGAAGCACGCACCGATCTCGACGATTATCAGATTCATCGGCTGATTCGTGGTCAGGTACTGATTTTTCGCACCAACGATGGCCGCAGCGTACGGCTGCTCAAAGATCTGAGTCAGCAGAGGGTACTGGATATCGAGCTGAATGCGGTGACGGATATTCAGGCCCAGGCCGCTGCGTTTCTGTTAATGCAGGATTTCCGCCGCAGCGGGCTGGATATTGAAACCTTCCTGAAGCAGGTGCAGCCGCAATTTGGCTTCCCGCTGAAAGCACTCCCTTATGATCAGCTTAATCTGACTGAAACCGATAAAGGCCGGATGCTGTACGGCGATATCCTGGTACGGATATCGATTGAGGGTAACAGAGCCGAAGCGTTAGCTAAGCTGCCCGGCGAAGAGCGTGCTTTGGTCGTCGGGCCAATTAATGCGTTTAATCCCTATTCCTGGCAGGCCATCGCAGTGATCGCCACCATCGGTATTATGCTGATTGGACTTGGGGTTTATTGGGTGGTGAACTCTTTCGAAACGCGTTTACGTAAACTCGAACAGGCGACCAGCCGACTGGCGCAGGGGCATCTTAATGCCAGGGTTGCTGTTACTGCCGCTGATCCTGTCAGCCGTCTTGGCCAGGCTTTTAATAAAATGGCGGAGCACATTCAGCGTCTGATCTCGATTCAGCGGGAGATGGTGCGTGCTGTATCCCATGAGTTAAGAACGCCGGTTGCGCGTATCCGTTTCGGTGTGCAGATTATCGAAGATACTGTGTTTGACGATCCGTTTGTTGCGAAACAGCTGAAGGGGATGGATTCGGATATCCAGGAGCTGGATGAACTGATTGATGAGATTCTTACCTATGCCCGACTGGAAGAAGGGGGGCCAATCCTTGATTTCCAGAAGGCCAACATTGCCGATATTGCATTACAGGTAGTTGAAGAGGCACGACCGCCGGAAAAAGTAACGGTGGGTTATGTTGGGGTTGAGCCCGACAGCAGTCATATGGCGGAAGTTGAACCACGTTATGTTCACCGGGCCATTCAGAATCTGGTGGGGAATGCCGGTCGTTACGCTAACTCTCGGGTTCAGGTGAACTGTAC
Source organism: Bacterioplanoides sp. (assembly GCF_965219715.1). Lineage (GTDB taxonomy): Bacteria > Pseudomonadota > Gammaproteobacteria > Pseudomonadales > Oceanobacteraceae > Bacterioplanoides. The sequence goes on along the minus strand of NZ_OZ244785.1, from coordinate 1,941,235 downwards.
CGTTGGTACCGATACTTGCCGCGTTGATGTGGAAGATGATGGCCCGGGTATTCCTGAAGAAGAGTGGGATCGCGTGTTTACCGCCTTCGCGCGGCTGGACGACAGCCGCACCCGTGCCTCGGGTGGTTATGGCCTTGGGCTATCAATTGTGCGCCGTATTGCTTATTGGCATGGTGGCCGCGCGATGGTTTCCCGCAGTGATGCTTTAGGTGGCGCCAGATTTAGTCTTATCTGGCCAAGAAGGCATCAGGAGTAACAGTTCAGTTAAGCTGAAAACACAAAAGGTTACATTTGAAAACGTATTTGCTACAGACCGTGCACAGTATTAACGGCACTATAGCTCCTGCGTATCCCTAGGAGACGTGGTGAGAATGTAGCGAAGAAATTCGCTTTTTGGGGCCTGAATTTCAGGCCCTTTTTTTATGCCTGCCATTTACCTTCGTTAATCAATTCTGCTCTTCAGCCGGTAAAATGCCGGATAAATGTTTAAAGCTGCTTTCCAACGCCTGTTGCAGGAAATCCTGAATATAAGACGTGTCTGCCTGTTCTTTTCGGATGGCAGCGTACAGTGTTGGCCAAACGCCTTCGTCTCCTAGCGGTCTGCTGGTAATCAGGCTGGCGTCCAGATATGGCTGTAATGCCCAGTTTGGTAAACAGGCAACACCACGGCCACTGGCAACCAGCTGCACCATCATCAATGTTAACTCTGTCTGCCGCGTCATTTGTGGCTCAATACCATGTGGCGTCAGGAAGCGTTCAAAGATATCCAGACGCTTTCTATCCACCGGGTAGTGAATCAGAGTTTCCTGCTGCAGGTCGATTGGCACGATACGGCTTTGACGCGTCAGTGGATGCTGATTGGCGATGGCTAACAGCGACTGGTAGCGAAACAGCGGCTGGTAATGAACATCGCTGTGGGCTTGTGGGTCTGAGGTAACGACCAGGTCTATGTCGCCGCGGATGAGTGCCGGAATGGGCTCAAAGTTGAAACTGGTGCTCAGGTCGATCTCGACTTCAGGCCAGTGGTCGCGAAAACCATTGATGGCAGGCATCAGCCACTCGAAACAGCTGTGGCATTCGATGGCCATGTGTAAGCGACCAACATCTCCTCCAGCCAGTTTTTTCAGGTTACGTTCGGTATGTTGGACTTGAGGTAATACCTGATCGGCGAGTTGTAACAATTCCAAACCGGCACGGGTAAAGCGTAACGGTTTGGTTTTACGTAAGAATAACGATACGCCAATGCGCTCTTCCAGGTCTTTCAGCTGGTGTGACAGGGCAGACTGTGTCAGATGCAAGCGGCGGGCAGCTTCAACCAGCGTTCCGCCATCACGCAGCGCGGTGAGCGTGCGCAGGTGTTTGATATCCAATAAGGACATGAGTAACTCTCAGCTTTTTCCAGCTTTATATGTTATTCCTTCATAACCCCTGTTGGAAGCGGCGAATAATATTACTTTGTTCTTCCATCAGTGAAGACAGCTCATCACAATGGCCATTCATGTCTTGCGCCAGCTTTTCAGCTTCGTCCGACAGCCCTTCCAGTTGTAACAAATGTTGAGAAATATCATTAGCCGCTGAATTCTGCTGATCAACCGCCACGCTATTGGCACCGGCAATTTGCTGAATATCGGCCAATTCATTGTTAATGGTCGAAAAGACCTCGGTAACTTGCTGGGCGTTGGCCAGCGTCTGAGCGGTTGATTCCTGGCCTTTCTTCATCGCCTTAACTGCGTGTTCACTGTGTTGGTTAAGGCCGTTAACGATGGTCTGAATTTCGCCGGCAGATTCCTGAGCACGCTGTGCCAGGGTGCGTACTTCATCGGCAACAACGGCGAACCCCCGGCCTTGTTCGCCAGCGCGCGCCGCTTCGATCGCTGCGTTTAATGCCAGCAGGTTGGTCTGCTCGGCAATATCGCTGATCGCTTGCAGAAAACGATTAACCGCCAGGGTTTCTTCAGCCAGATCTTCAATGGCACTGGCAGTAGTTTTTAACTCCTGCTGAAGTGTTCCGGTTTGGTTCATCATATCGTTGATATTATTCTGGCCGCGTTGAGCGGTGGAAGAAGCCGTGTTGCTGGCATCACTGGATTGCTGATTGTTTTCAGCCAGCTTGTCGGCAGCAGTCTGTATTTCCTGACTGGTACGTTCAACTTCGACGGTATAGGTGTGTTGCTGTTTCACCCGGCTCAGGGTGTCACTCGACAGTTTTACCGTATTACTGGTAGCCGCTTGTAGCCGTTCGGTGTTGTCGGCGACTCTGACCAGTACCGTTTGTAAGCGGCGGTCCATGGTATGCAAGGCAAATTCAATGTCACCACAGACATCGGTTCGACCGGTATAAATCCAGGTCATCAGGCGGGTGTCGGCAACCCGACGTGCTTTCTCACTGATACTGTTCATTTGAAAGCGGCTTAACCAGAGCGAAAACAGGCTGGCCACAAAAGCCAGGGCCGTTATCAAAGGCCCGGCGGAGCCAATGATCAGAGCTGCCAGGACCAGCAGCCAGGGAGCATATAGCATGGCATAAGGTTTAATGTTCGAACTGCTGGGAATAGGCGCTTTTCCCTGATTAATCCGGCGGTAAGCTATCTCGGCACGTTCTACTTGTTGCGCTGAAGGCTTAACCCGCACAGATTCATAACCAACGACCTTTCCCTGGTCGTAAAGCGGTGTCACATAAGCATCAACCCAGTAGTGATCACCATTTTTACAACGGTTTTTGACAATGCCAATCCAGTGGCGGCCATCTTTCAGCGTATTCCACATGTCATCGAAGGCGGCGGGTGGCATATCCGGATGACGCACGAGGTTGTGAGGGCTGCCAATTAACTCGTCACTGGAGAAACCGCTGATATCGACAAAGTGGCGATTACAGTGAGTAATGACGCCTTTCAGATTAGTGGAAGACACCAGGTGGCAGCCATCTTTTAACTGCACTGCTTGTTGAGTAATTGGTTGGTTATTTCGCATGCTTTTGCTCAAAAAATATACTGCTAACTAATATAGCTGAATTAGCGGTTTTTTCCTGAACAGGAGTTGAGCATACAGAAAAACTTGGTTGCTCAAAGGCTTAGCAGTAACATTCGAATCAAAATAAACAGGAACATACTCATGCCACGTTATTTACTGAGCCTGGATCAGGGTACAACCAGCTCCCGCGCAATTATTTTCTCCGATAAAGGTGAAATTCTGGCCACTGGTCAACAGGAATTTACTCAGCACTTTCCACAACCAGGTTGGGTTGAACATAACCCGGCTGAAATCTGGCAAACCACGCTCTCCAGTGCCCAAAGCGCGATCAGTGAGCTTGGCTGTGATGCTTCAGAGATTGCTGCAATTGGCATCACCAACCAACGCGAAACCACACTGGTATGGGATCGTGCCAGCGGTGAACCGATATATCCGGCAATTGTCTGGCAGGACCGCCGTACTGCAGAGCAATGTCAGGCGTTAAAAGATCAGGGCCTGGAAGACAAAGTCGCTGCAAAAACCGGCTTATTGCTCGATCCGTATTTTTCGGCCAGTAAAATTGCCTGGATTCTTGATCACGTCGATGGCGCCAGAGAGCGTGCCGAAAAAGGTGAACTGGCATTCGGTACCGTCGACACTTATTTATTGTGGCAACTGACCGGTGGTAAAAGCCATGCGACAGATGCAACCAATGCGTCAAGAACGCTGGTGTTCGATATCCACAACCAGCAGTGGGATGACGAGCTGCTCGAATTGTTCCGGGTGCCAAAAGCGATATTGCCGGAAGTGAAAGACAGCGCAGCGGATTTCGGTAAAACACAGCAAGCGTTGTTTGGCGCTGAAATTACCATTGGTGGTATTGCCGGAGACCAGCAGGCAGCGTTAATTGGTCAGGCCTGCTTCAAGCCAGGAATGGCGAAAAGCACGTATGGCACCGGATGCTTTATGGTGATGAATACCGGCGAGCAGGCGCTGCAGTCAACCAGTCGTTTGTTAACGACAGTGGGCTATCGTATCGATGGTAAAACCACCTACGCCCTGGAAGGCTCAATCTTTATGGCGGGTGCCACGATTCAGTGGATTCGTGACGGCCTGCAGTTGATTGATAATGCCAAAGAGACTCAGCCTCTGGCGGAACAAACCGGTTACGACAACCCGGTTTATATGGTGCCTGCTTTTGCTGGTCTTGGTGCTCCTTACTGGGATCCACAAGCGAAAGGCGCCATCATGGGCTTAACCCGGGATACCGGCATTAAAGAAATTGTGACCGCGGGTTTGCAGGCCGTGTGTTATCAGACCCGTGACCTGTTAGAGGCGATGGCAAAAGATGGGGTAAAACCCGCCGAGCTGAGAGTCGACGGCGGTATGGTGGTGAATTCCTGGCTGATGCAATTCCTGTCAGACACTCTGGCGCTGAACATTACCCGCCCGCAAGTAACTGAAACAACGGCTTTGGGCGCTGCATTCCTGGCAGGTTTACAGGTGGGTATCTTTGACAGCCTGGAAGACGTCGCAACCTTATGGGTACACGAACAGGAGTTTGCTCAGCAACTGGACGATGACACTCGTGAGCGCTTGTATCGCGGTTGGCAGGAAGCGATCAACCGGGTGCGTACGCAGCAGTAAAAATACGGATATTAGTCATATTGAATAAACACCAACTCCGGATTGGTAATGACAATCTGGAGTTTGGTAACTTTACGTAATATGACATAGCCGTATAGTTTTTAATCACTATAATCGGCGGCTTGTTCTTATGCATGGGATGCACTCGTGGGACAGCTTCATAAAGACATAACCCGTCGCCATGGTTTGGCTACGGCAGCTTCAGCCATATTCAGCCTGTTGTTATTGTTGGGTTATTTTCTGCAGCTCACTCAGTTGACGTTTGCGCAGCTGGTGGTGATCTTCTGCAGCTACTGGAGTGTCCACCTGCTGATGCTCTATTGGGTAATCAGCGGCCGCAGCCGACGCTTTTCTGACCCCAGCCTCACTTTACCTTTTATGCTCTGGAGTATCCTGTATATCTCCGTGATGCTGCTGTATGCCAAAGAGCTGCGCCCGGTATTGATGCTGGCCTACCTGGCGGTAATGCCGTTTGGTGTATTTCGCCTGAGCTGGAAGGAATATCTTGGAATTTGTCTGTTCGCTATGAGTTGTTACACCGGTGTGGTGCTGTATCTGCAGCACAGTGGTGGTGGCTTGTGGATTCCTGAGTTGGAGGCTTTTCTTGGTATTACCTTTCTTGCCTGCATTATGGCGTACACCGTTATCGGTCGTGAATTTACCATTTTGCGGGATGCCTATAAGCGCAAAAACAGCGAGTTACGCCGTGCTATGGCACGGATTGAAGAACTGGCGATTACCGATGAGCTGACGGGGTTGTACAACCGCCGTTATCTGATTCGTACGCTGGAAAAACAGCGAGCCTTAGCCAATCGCGAAGGGCTGCCATTTGTGTTGGCGTTTGTCGATATTGATCACTTTAAACAGATTAATGATGTTCATGGTCACCGCATCGGTGATCAGGTCCTGGCGGAACTTTCATTGCAGTTAAAAATGTCGATTCGTGAAGTGGATCTGGCGGCGCGTTACGGTGGTGAAGAGTTTGTGCTGCTGCTCAGTGGTTTGGCGCTGGAAGATGCTGGTCGGGTGTTGGATCGTATTCGTGTCAGAGTGACTGAGAAAGGGTTTTCGGAAGTGAATATTCCCCTTACTGTTTCAATTGGTGTTGCCCAATTCCATCCCGGGGAAGATTGTGAAGAGTTACTTAACCGCGCCGACCGGCTGCTTTACGAAGCAAAGCGTGCCGGTCGCAACCGGGTCAAAATGGAACCGGTGGAGATGCCGTTATTCACGGAAACCATCTCCTGAGGTCAATTACTTCGCGAGGTGAGCGGCTAACTCCTCGCTGCCGCCGATGTGTTGTCCGGCGATAAATACCTGAGGTACGGTCTCACGACCTGTCATCGCGCGCAGTGACGTGATGCTCGCATCACGACCCATCAACAGTTCTTCGTACTCCAGACCGGCAGCTTTCAGGTCATCTTTGGCTTTGGCGCAGAATGGGCAGCCTGGTTTGGTAATGATGGATACGGACTGCGGCAACTCAGCATTTGCGTTGATGTAGTTCAGCATCGTATCGGCGTCCGATACTTCAAACGGGTCACCTGGCTTTTGTGGTTCGATAAACATTTTTTCGACAACCCCATCCTTCACCAGCATGCTATAGCGCCAGCTGCGTTTGCCGAATCCAAGCTCTGCTTTATCAACCAACATACCCATGCCGTCAGTGAAGTCGCCATTACCATCAGGAATCATACGAATGTTTTCAGACTCCTGGTCAGCTGCCCAGGCATTCATCACGAACGTATCGTTAACACTGACGCAGACAATTTCATCAACGCCATTGGCCGCAAACACTTTGGCCAATTCGTTGTAACGTGGCAGGTGTGTGCTTGAGCAGGTTGGAGTGAATGCACCGGGCAAGGAAAACACGACAACCGTTTTTCCTTTGAAGATTTCATCGCTGGTTACCGTAAGCCAATCGTCACCAGAGCGGGTTGGCCAGCTAACGGATGGGACGGTTTGGCCTTCTTTATTTTCTAATGCTGACATGCTGTTTTCCTCGGGAGTAAATCCATGTGATTAATTTGATGGGTTTAGTATGGTTGATAGTTTGTGTATTGGTAAAATAAATTAATTCGATGGGTTTTTAAGAAAATAGCTATCTATGATTCTAACCCGGATTCCGCCAACGAGGCACTAAGGGTATAATCCGCCGCTCAAATCGATTGGGTATCAAAATGTTAATTGAAAACAGCTCAGATCTGATTCAGAGCGTCGAACAGGGAAAACTGGCTTCAGGAAAGCAAGCCGATCTGGCGCAACTGATTAACGGCCAGGTGCTGGCTATCAGCGATGACGCACTGGCTTTGTTCGGCCGTATTGAAGATGTTGCTGATGAGTTAGGCAATGGCCTGCACGGTAGTGTCGTGATTCCATCCGAGTTTCAGCTGAGCCTTGAAAATGGCTGTTATTTGCAGGAGCACCGTGCTGGCTATGTCGGCCTGAGCTCAGAACGGGTGTTGTTGATTACTCTGAATGATATCCAGATGTTCCCCTCTAAGCAGGATGCGTTAGCTAATCGTAACGAAATTCTGCGTCTGCCGCTGGGTTAAAACTGGTTATCCCAGCTCCTCTGATGGCATTAAGCTGTGACTGCCGCGAACACAATTTCTGCCATCGTGTTTGGCCAGATACAGGGCCTGATCGGCTAAATCATAATGTTGATGCAGTTGTTCCGGGTCGGTTGGAACCTGAGAGTGAAAACCAATACTGATGGTGACTGACAGCTCTTTATTACCATCACGGACGATCAGACGCTCAACCTGTTGTCGCAATTGCTCGGCAATGAGTGCAGCGCCATCGTCGGGCGTATCCGGCAATAAGGTCGCAAATTCTTCACCACCGTAACGATATACCTCGTCCATCGGCCGTTTAATCACTTTATCCAGTGTGGTTGCTACTTTCTGTAAAACCAGATCACCGATCTGATGGCCGTGGTTGTCATTGAATTGTTTAAAGTGGTCGATATCGATGAGTAGCAACGAAAGCGGTGTTTTCTCCCGGTAAGCGTCATGAAACAGAGTATAGAACTGCTGATCAAAGCAGCGCCGATTACGTATCTGCGTTAGTGCGTCTGTGGTCGACTCCTGTTGTAAGCGGTGGTTAACCTTTTCCAGATCTTGCGTTCGTTCTTTCACCTTCTGATCCAGCACTTCATTGGCTTCACGCTGCATATTAATAATCACATCCTGTGCTGCCATCAGTGCATGACGCTCGCGGTTATGGCGCTCGGCCAGACTCAATGCCAGCAGGATAACCTGGGCCATACTGCCGATTTCAATGGCATGTTCGGTCAGTAAGGTAACCGGGACGACGCCAAACTTTTGCAGTGAATAAATCAGGAAGCCAAAAATCAGCAGGCTGAAGGCCAGAAAGAACAGCAGCACATCACGTGAGCGTGTGGTATGCCAGAGATAAGCGCCATTAACCAGGGCCGACAGACTCATCACGACGGCCAAAGCCGCCAGAGCCCGTATCATCCAGGGATAAGGTACAAAAAATGAAGCAATGGCAGCGATGATTGCCAGTGAGATGTAGGCGATAAATATGCGGTAGGTTTTCCGGCTCAGATTTTTCAGGCGTAAAAAAGTGATGCCGAAATAAGCCATACAGCTGGCTGTTGCAGCCAGGGAGAGTAACAGCATCCGATCGTTCAGCGCAGGGGCGTTGGGCCACAGCAACGCAAATGTCCAGCCATGCATGGACGCCATTAATAAGGCAAATGAGCCAATCGTGATCGAATAGATCAGGAAAATACTGTCGCGGGAGAAGGCGTAAATCAGCAGGTTATAAATCACCATTGACGCCAGAACAGCATAGAAAGCAGCATCAAAAGTGACAAAAGCCAGTCGTTGCTGCCAGTAGCTGTTTTCTTTGTAGAGGCTGATGGGCAGCTGAATTGAGCTATCGGATTTTACCTTGATATAGATCCAGTCAGCTTGCTGCAGACCACTGAGAGGAAAAACAAACTCAGGGACGGCTACCGGCCTGCTGGCAAACGGCAGATTGTTTCCGGTTACAAACGTTTGTTGAGCTTGATCCTGGGCGACAACAAATAAAGAGAGTTGATCGAGCAGCGGGTATTTCAGCTCCAGCATCCAGTCATCCGCGCGATCCAATGCCAGATCTTTAATGTTGAGCCGAAACCAGAAAGTGTGTTCGCTGAAGCCAAAGTTGATGCCCTTAGCATCAATTTGTTGCCAGGCGTCTTCCGGGAGTTGCAGCGTTTGTTGCAGATTGAGGTTTTGGCTTGAATGAAATACCTCAGCAAATACCGAATCGTGTTTGTTTGGCCAGTCACCGGATGGTAATAAGCTGGCTGCGAATGCTCCGCTGGCCACAAGTGCAAGCAACAGAATGAGTCGGGAGGGAAGTGACATAAACGCGCGTTAACTGATGTTCTCAGAGCCAGTATAGACGGCATTTCTGACATTGACCCTGACTTGGCGCCTGGTTTATGGTTCACAGCAATAGCAACAGAGTGGATATCAACAGTGACTAGCAGCAGTTTTCAGACATTTGTAATTGGCGCCGAACAGCCTGTAGGCCAGTACCTGGCGCGCAGTCTGAGTGGCCAGGGGCTGATGTATAAAAGCATCGCACTGGAGAGCCGCGACAAGCTGCCGGTAACGCCGGGCGGACGTCCTTTCTTTGTGATTGTTCCTGCGCTTCAGAACGACAGCATTGATCATGCTGCTTACTGGCTGGAGCGGGCGCGGGAAATAGACGCTTGTGTGGTATTGCTTTCCTCACTGATGGTATTTCCGTACCGAGCTGATTCCGTCGTTACCGAAGCATCGACTGAGTTCGCAGAAGGAGAGTTGGCTCAGGCATTATTGAAGCTTGAAGAGCAGGCCCGTCAGAGCGAGCAGTATGTCATCCTGCGGGCAGGACAACTGTTGTCATTGCAGGGGGACGATTTCTCCAGTCAGTTGTTGGCGCATGCCCGTCAGCAGCAACAGCTTGATGTTGATATGCAACGACTGTTTGACCCAACTCCAGCCGATGACGTTGCGGATGTGATTCTGGCGATGATTCGTCAGGTGGTGTGCAGCGATGACTTGTTTGGCACTTACCACTTCAGTGGTGTTGAGCCTGTCTCAGCTTATGCCTTTGCCGAAGTGATTCTGGCGCAGGCCGGGCAGTTTGAAGATCTGTCGCAGCTGGAGCTGAAATCTCAGGAAGGTGGGATGATGCCGGAATTATGGAGTGTTTGTTCTGACAACACGTTGTTGTTCCACACCTTTGGTATCAAAGAAAAGGCATGGCGCCAGAGTGTTGGTCGATTATTGAAGCGTTACTACCGGGTGGATGAGTCGACTCAGAGCTAGAGGCGGCTCATTAATTGGGGGGAGAGTGTCTGGCTTGATGATCAAGCCAGATTCAGTGCGGTCGATTCCTGATACAGAGCCATCAGCTTATCAGTGATCACCGTACGAATACCTTCACGTTCCAGGCTGGATAACGATTTCAGCTCTTTCAGACGCAAACGGTTCAGGTGCAGACAAGGCAGCTTGTCGTTGAACTCTCGTAAATCACCTTTCATCAGTACTGGCAGGAATGGATCGTCACTGTTTGAACGACGCAGAATCTGACGCATACCTTCCTGGAATGGGATAGGCACAGAGCGTACGTTCTTATTCTTGTGGGAAATCACCAGATACAAACCCTGCTTACCGATCAGGTTACCAGGGATAACATGCAGCCCAGTCGCCTGAACAGCGTCAGCGCTCAGATGGCTGAAAGTATCGTGGAAAGCATATGGGTCCGGCAGGATAACCATTTGGCGGTTAGCTTCTTCCGGGAAAAAGATACTGTAGTTGGTATACAGCTGTTTAACAGAACCAGAGAACACACACAGGCGGTTTTCAAACTGTTTAACGAAATTCATGGCGCGCTGATGCTGGGTTAACTTCTGTAAGTCCCAGACCAGGTCGGCATTTTGTTGATTTGCTGTGATATTCATTCGGTTCCACCCCTTCCACCAGCGTTTCCGCTTGGAGTTTTTTCTTTACATACTAATCGAAGCTGACAGATTTTCTACACCCAATGCCGACCTTTATCAATAACTGACGTAAATTGTCACTTTTTTGTCGTGTTGGCCGGAATTGTGTTCCTGTCGATGACTGAAGTATGTAGTGAGATTCTATTGACTACTGTGCGCTTGTCACGCTTTCGGGCGTTAACCAGTAGGCAGTTTTACACTTGTTAACAGTAGCGTTAATTCGCTTAACAGTAACCACGCATCGTTACCGTTTCCTTTCACCGCATTATCAACGGCTTCGGCTTGTTGCAGCGCCCGGTGGAGGTCGTGTTTGGTGAGGTTTTGCAGTGCCTTCTTATAAGGAGGCTGTTGTTTGGGCCAGATATTATTCTTCTTGAAGGCTTCACTCAACTGTTGTCCGGAATTATTTGATAAAGAAATCAGTTGTCGGATCTTTCGTGTCAGTGCGCCGAGAATCATAATGGGCTCAACACCTTCACCTTTGAGGTGCGCCAGGATGCGACTGGCTTCGGCCTGTTTACCCAGCAGGCAGGCATCTGCTAAGCCAAATGCGTCGTAGCGTGAGCTATCGCCAATGGCCTCGTTAATCATATCTTCACTGATGGTCTGAACACCGAGCAGGCGCAGTTTCTCAATCTCCTGCACAGCGGCAAGAAGGTTGCCTTCGGTTTGTTGCGCCAGAGCGCCAATGGCTGCTGGCTCGGCCTGTAAGCCAGCGATCTGCATACGACGCTTCAGCCAGCCAGGGTATTGATTGCGATCGATTGGCCAGACCGGTAAAAACACACCTGCTTTTTCCACCGCTTTAAACCAGGCACTGCGTTGTGCTGCCGCGTCCATACGTGGGCACACGATCAGCAGCAGATTATCAGGATTGGGTTGCTTGCTCAGGTCGGTTAAGGCTGCGCCCTTGTCGGAGGGCTTACCGTTTGGAATCCGTACCTCGAGAATACGACGACTGGCGAATAACGACATGGCGTTGGCTTCTTCGCGTAAGCCATTCCAGTCAAAGCCCGCTTCAGCGTGAAACAGTTCTCGGTCTTCAATACCGGCTTTACGAGCGGCGGCACGAATTTCGTCACAGGCTTCCATAACCAGCAGGGGCTCATCGCCGGAAACCAGATAGCAGGGTGCCAGGCCTTTCTGTAGTGTCGCTGTCAGTTGGTCCTGACGAATCTTCATGGTTGCTCTGCTTTTGCCGCCGGACGTGGAATAAAGGCATCTGCCTGGGCTTTCTGCAGACGGCGCATCAGTTTGCGTACCATGTCTTTTTCCAGCTCTTTGATCTGAGTGGATTCTTCCGATGCAGTACCAACAACGTTATTGATGTCGTTGGTTAAACGACGACGGGATTTAATCTGGATAGGTAGTTCACTGTTGCGTTCAACATGTAATAAGCGGGCGTTCAAGCGGCCATTAAGCTCGTACTCGGCTACCTGACCAGAGCTGGTCACCGATAGCGTACGTTTGTCGATTTCGACAGGTTCAACCTGCAGGATGGCGGGAGCATCTGCGGCCATGTCTGTCAGCAGTACGTTATTGAACTCCAGTTGCAACTTCAGCTGTTGGTTAAAGCTGCTGCTGGCCTGACTTTGCAGGAAAAGAACGCGATATTCCTTAGGAAGTGGTGTTACACCACGGAGATGCCAACCGCAGGCGGTGAGCATGGTTAGCGTCAGAATCCAGACTATGACCCGCATCCACTTTTCCTTCTTTGTTTTGTATCTCTAAGACCCTCTTCACTAAGGCTTAATTTATTTTTCAGCCGCCGGATCAGTGGGCCATCCATGGCCCTTGATCCTTCCGCAACATCCTGTTGCTGCTTTGAAAAATAAACTAAGCCTCAATGAATTCGGTTTATCGACAGAAGGAACTGGGTGTTTGCTTTTCGACCGTCTGTGGCATGGATGCCACAGACGAGTCCACAAGGACGTGTTTACGACGTGTCGAAAAGTGAATACCCGGTTGCTTCTGCTCAGAATTCAGCATCAGTTGGCAACAATATTAACCAGCTTACCCGGTACCACAATCACTTTGCGTACGGTTTTACCGTCAATCTGCTTCTGAATCGCAGCATCCGCCATCGCCATAGCTTCCAGGTCATCCTTAGAAGCGTTGGCCGGCGCGTCTAGCTTGGCGCGAACTTTACCGTTCACCTGAACAACCAGCACGATGCTGTCTTTCACCAGTGCGCTTTCGTCAACTTCCGGCCAGGCTGCATCCAGCACTAAACCGTCGTTACCGAAGGCAGTCCACAGCTCCTGAGCGATGTGTGGCGCCATTGGGCTTAACATACGAACAACCGCATTCAGGCCTTCAGATACCACGCTGCGGCCACCGGCATTTGCCAGATCCAGCTTCTGCAATGTGTTCATCAGCTCCATGATGGCAGCGATACCGGTGTTGAAAGAATAACGACGACCGATGTCATCGCTCACTTTCTGGATGGTTTCGTGCACTTTACGGCGTGCGTCTTTTTCCGCTTTATCCAGCTGATCGGCAGCAACGATTGAGCGATCTTCCTGTTGCAGCAGCTCGAAGCTTAAACGCCATACGCGCTGCAGGAATTTCTGTGCACCCTGAACACCGTTTTCAGACCATTCCAGCGTTTGTTCCGGTGGCGCTGCGAACATGGTGTACAGGCGGACGGTGTCGGCGCCGTAAACATCGATGGCTTCTTGAGGGTCAACACCGTTGTTCTTCGACTTCGACATCTTGATCATACCTTCGTGTTTCAGCTCCTGGCCGTTCCACATGGCTTTGATCAGACGACCTTTTTCGTCACGCTCGGCTTCCACGTCTTTTGGCGCAACGTATTCTTTACCGCCGTTTTCGTTCTGATAGCTGAACGCATCAGCCAGAACCATACCCTGACACAGCAGGCTGGCGAATGGCTCATCACCTTTAACCAGGCCCACATCACGCATCAGCTTATGGAAGAAACGAGCGTACAACAGGTGCAGAATCGCGTGTTCGATACCACCGATGTATTGGTCAACCGGCAGCCAGTAATCGGCTTCGGTTGGATCAACCATCTGAGTGTCGTCCCACGGAGAGCAGTAACGCGCGTAGTACCAGGAAGACTCCATAAAGGTGTCGAAAGTATCGGTTTCGCGGAAGGCTTGTTCGCCTTCGAATTCGATGTTTTCGAAATCCGGATTGTTTTTGATCGGGCTGTTAACGCCGTCCATGACCACGTCGGTTGGCAGTTCAATCGGCAGCATATCCGCCGGAGTTGGTACTTGCTCACCGTTGGCCTTATTAATCATCGGAACCGGAGTGCCCCAGTAACGCTGACGGCTAACGCCCCAGTCGCGCAGACGGTAGTTGGTTTTCACCTGACCTTTGCCTGCATCAGACAACCACTTGGCGATGGCATCAAAAGCGGCTTCGAAATCCAGACCATCGAATTCACCGGAACTAACCAACTTACCTTTTTCAGTAAAGGCTTCCGCCGACAGATCAAAATCTGAAGGTGTTTCGATAACCTGATTAATTTCCAGGCCGTACTTCTGAGCGAACTCGAAGTCACGTTGGTCGTGTGCAGGAACCGCCATCACCGCGCCAGAGCCGTAATCCATCAAAACAAAGTTAGCGACCCAGATTGGTACTTCTTTGCCGGAGATTGGATGAATCGCAGTCAGACCGGTGGCGAAACCTTTCTTCTCCATGGTAGCGATATCCGCTTCTGCGGTGCCGCCTTTTTTGCATTCTTCGATAAATTCGGATAATTCAGCATTGCCTTCAGCGGCTTCAGCTGCCAATGGGTGGCCAGCGGCAACGGCCACGTAGCTCACGCCCATTAAGGTATCCGGACGGGTGGTGTACACCTCAAGAGTTTCTTCGCGACCTTTTATGCCGAAGTGAAGCTCAACGCCCTGGCTCTTACCAATCCAGTTGCGCTGCATGGCCACAACCTGTTCTGGCCAGCCTTCCAGCTGATCCAGGTCGTTTAACAATTCTTCAGCGTAATCCGTGATACGGATAAACCACTGTGGAATTTCTTTGCGCTCGATCGGCGTGTCACAACGCCAGCAGCAGTTGTCGATTACCTGCTCGTTGGCTAGCACGGTTTTATCGTGTGGGCACCAGTTAACCGCAGAAACTTTTTTGTAAGCTAAACCTTTCTCAACCAGCTTGGTGAAGAACCACTGCTCCCAGCGGTAATATTCCGGCTTACAGGTGGCCAGTTCACGGTTCCAGTCGTAACCAAAGCCCAGCGATTTCAGCTGGCCTTTCATATAAGCAATGTTTTCGTCGGTCCACTTGCCCGGTGCCGTGTTGTTTTTGATCGCCGCGTTTTCTGCTGGCAGACCAAACGCATCCCAGCCCATTGGCTGCATCACGTTTTTACCCTGCATACGCTCGTAGCGGGAAATTACATCACCGATGGTGTAGTTACGCACGTGACCCATGTGCAGACGGCCACTTGGATAAGGGAACATCGACAGGCAATAAAACTTCTCTTTATTGGCATCGACGACGGCTTTAAATACCTGTTGTTCTTCCCACTGGCTCTGGATCGAGGCTTCAATGGATTTTGGCTGATATGTCTCTTGCATCATGGCGTCACTATAAATTCTTACCCGCGCCTGCTTATGGCGACAGATATTGAGTAAACAGAAGAAATAAGAAAGCGCGAAAGTGTACCCGAAAGCCGGGTCTGTTCACACTCACGATTATGGCTCCGGCGCTAATAAAAATGGCTGGCTGTGGCAGAAGTGGTCCAAGACCAAGGTTATATGGCTGTATAGGCATTGGTGAGTGCCTACTAAGTAATACTTGATACAGGTCAGGAGACGATCATCTTTTGCGCGAATGGCAATTATTGCCACTTGGCCTAAGCCAGCAAGATGCGTATTTTCGCCCATCAAATGTAAAATATGAAAATTGTTGTATGAAGTATTTGCTCCGTACCCTGTTATTAAGTGCCGGTTTTATTGCGCTGTCATCTGCTGCAGAGACCGCTGAAAATATGCTGGTTGAAATGACCATGATCCAGAACAACACCGCCTTGATGCAGGCGGCGGTGGAAGATGGGCGTGAACGCGGCCAGCTGTGTTTTCGTTGTCATGGTGAAGATGGTAATTCCAAGCGCGATTACATTCCGAATCTCGCCAGCCAGAATGCCTTATATCTGTTCACCCAGTTTGAGCACTTTGCCGATGGCACCCGCAAAGACTATGTGATGAGTAAGCTGGCCGGGCATTTAAGCAAAGACGATCGTATTGCGATTGCGGTGTACTTTTCCCAGAGCGAAGTAAACAAGCGTCCGCAGCCGGTTGATGCGAACGTGAAAGGTGAGCAGTTATATCGTTCTATGTGTTTTGCCTGTCATGGCAACGAAGGTCATGGTAACCAGCAATATCCTCGTATTGCCGGTCAGCCGTATGAGTATCTGGAGTCGACTCTACTGAAGTTCCTGCATAAAGATCCTGAGCGTAAAAACTCACCGATGTCTGCGGTGATTCAGAACCTCAATGAAAAGCAGCTGAAAGAAGTGGCCGCGTACGTTGCTCATATGGAATAACGTTCCGCTGAGTCAGCCTGAACGTTTCAGACGAAGGCCCGGTTCCGTAAAGGTTCTGGGCCTTTTTTGTATTCTGGTAGAATGCCCGACGTTTTTTCTTGCTGGCAGAATACAGGCGTCTTTATATGGCTGATAACACAATAAATCACTGGCAATTCTGGGTTGATCGCGGCGGTACCTTTACCGATATCGTTGCACGCCGTCCGGATGGTGAGTTACTCAGCCGAAAACTTTTGTCGGAAAATCCGCAGCATTATCAGGATGCTGCGGTCGAAGGTATCCGCCGTATCCGCGCTGAATTTCCTCAGTTTCCGCAGGACGGTAGCGGCCAGATTGAATCGGTCAAAATGGGGACCACGGTTGCCACCAATGCGCTGTTGGAGCGTAAAGGTGAAGAGACCTGTTTGTTGATCAGTCATGGCCTGCGCGACCAGCTCGAAATTGGTTACCAGACCCGCCCGGATATTTTTGCCATCAATATCGATCAGCCGGATCTGCTGTATAAAAGTGTGTACGAAGCACCGGAGCGGGTACTTGCGGATGGCACGGTGGACATTCCGTTAGATCCGGAAGGTATTCAGGTCATTCTGCGAGAAGCACGTGAAAGTGGCTTTACCTCGCTGGCGGTGGTGTTTATGCATGCTTATAAATATCCACAGCACGAATTAATGGTGGGTGAAATTGCCCGGGAAATGGGATTCACACAGGTATCGTTATCTCATCAGGTCAGTCCTCTGATTAAACTGGTTCCGCGTGGTGATACCACGGTGGCTGATGCGTATTTATCGCCGGTGTTAAAACGTTATGTACAGCAGGTTAAATCCGGTTTGCCTCGCTCGACCGATGGCAAGCCTGTCGATTTGCAGTTTATGCAGTCGAACGGTGGGTTAACCGATGCCGATGTTTTCCACGGTAAAGATGCCATCCTGTCCGGTCCGGCCGGTGGCGTGGTGGGCATGGTGCGCACCGCAGAGCAGGATGGTTTTAACCATGTAATTGGTTTTGATATGGGTGGCACTTCCACCGATGTCAGTCACTACACAGCAGGCAAGAACGGAGAAAAATCCGGTGAGCTGGAACGTGAGACCGAAACTCAGGTCACCGGTATTCGTTTACGCGTTCCCATGATGAATATTCACACCGTCGCCGCTGGTGGTGGCTCGATTGTGAAGTTTGCTGATGGCCGTTTTCAGGTTGGGCCAGAGTCGGCTGGGGCGTACCCGGGACCAGCCTGTTATCGTAATGGTGGGCCATTAACGGTAACGGACTGCAATGTACTGCTCGGAAAAATTCAGCCACAACATTTTCCCCATGTGTTTGGCAGTGAACAAAATCAGCCATTAGATAAAGATATCGTTGAGCAGAAATTCCGCCAGCTGGCACAGCAGGTAAAAGCGTACAACGGTGAGCAGCTGACACCACAACAAATCGCCGAAGGTTTCTTGACCATTGCCGTCGACAATATGGCCAACGCGGTGAAAAAGATTTCGGTGCAGCGTGGTTATGATATTCAGAATTACGCGTTAAATGCGTTTGGTGGCGCCGGGGCGCAACATGCGAGTTTAGTCGCGGATGCACTGGGAATGGATAATGTGTATCTGCATCCGCTGGCAGGGGTGTTATCGGCTTATGGTATTGGCCTGGCGGAGCAACGTTGGTTAGGCGAAGAAGCGGTGGAAAAACCACTGGCCGATGCCAACTCTTTGCAACAAGCTGAGCAGGCGTTTCAGCAGTTATCCCAACAAAGTGAAATCAGCACGCAGGCGTCGACGGAAAAACGTCGGGCCTATTGTCGATATGACGGTTCGGATACGCACTTGTTGGTGGAGTTCTCGGACGCAGCGACTATGCGTGCCGAGTTCGAGCAGCAACATCAGCAATTGTTTGGTTTTATTCACAGCGATAAAGCCTTGATGTTAGATGCCGTACAACTGGAAGTGGTCGCCGGTGGTTACCAGCCGGAATCACTCACCTTGCCAACGGCGCAACCATTATTAAAAGAACGCTGTGATTTATTTTCTGGCGGAGAAAACCATCAGGTTGATGTGTATGCCCGCGAGCAGTTACCCGCCGGTTTTACGCTGGATGGCCCGGCATTATTAACCGATGCCAACAGTACTATTGTGATTGAACCGGATTGGCAACTGAAAGTGTTAGCCAGCGGTGCACTTGTTATCAGCAAACAAGTACAGAAAAACAAAACCGAGCTGGCTTCTGTCATAACCTCAGATAAAACAATTAAAAACGATCCGGTACGACTGGAAATTTTTAATAATATTTTTATGTCAGCAGCAGAGCAGATGGGCTTTGTACTGGAAAAAACCGCATCCAGCGTCAACATCAAAGAGCGACTGGATTTCTCCTGTGCCATTTTTGATCAGCATGGTGAACTGGTTGCCAACGCACCACACATCCCAGTGCACTTAGGCTCTATGAGTGAAAGCATTAAGGTCGTCATCAACGATCACCCGAATATGAAACCCGGTGATGCGTTTGTGCTTAACACTCCCTATAACGGCGGTACTCATCTACCCGATGTAACCGTCGTAAAACCGGTCTTTATAGAAAGAAAACCGGTATTTATTCAGCAGAATCCGATAAACGAAACACCGGACTTTTATGTCGCTGCTCGTGGCCACCATGCCGATATTGGTGGCATCACTCCGGGCTCCATGCCTGCCAACAGCCAGCATATTGAAGAAGAAGGCGTATTACTCAACAACCTGGTGTTAATGCGCGACGGTGAGTTCCAGACCCAGGCCCTTCTTGATGTATTGGCTGCTGCTAAATATCCGGCACGTAATCCACAGCAAAATATTGCCGATTTAACCGCGCAGTTGGCGGCCTGTGAAAAAGGTGCCAGCGAGCTGCAGCGTGTGTGTGATGAATACGGGGTCAGTACCGTGTCGGCTTATATGCAGTATGTTCAGGACAATGCCGAGCAAACACTGCGTGATTGCCTGAGTGAGTTGCCAGATGGTGAGTTCTGCTACGCCATGGATGATGGCACGCAATTTAACGTGAACATTCAGGTGAATCAGGCCGGGCAATCCGCGGTTGTTGATTTCTCTGGTACCGGCTATCGGCCCGACCAATTGATGCATCCTGGCAATTTTAATGCACCCACTTCGGTGGTGTATGCCGCAGTGCTGTACAGCTTCCGCGCGCTGGTGGATAAACCCATGCCACTGAACGCCGGTTTCTTTAAACCATTAACCATTAAAGTACCGTCGGAATCGATCATTGCTCCGGTTTACCCGGCAGCAGTGGTATCCGGTAACGTCGAAACGGCTCAGTACCTCACCGATTGTATGATGGGCGCACTGGGCTTAATGGCCGGTTGCCAGGGCACCAATAATAACTTCACTTTTGGTGATGACGAGCACCAGTACTACGAAACCCTGTGTGGTGGTATTGGTGCCAGTAGCAAAGGTGCGGGCGCCAGCGGTGTGCACAGCCATATGACCAACTCTCGATTAACTGATCCGGAAATTCTCGAACAACGTTTTCCGGTGATGTTAGAGATGTTTCATATCCGTGCCATGTCGGGTGGCGAAGGGGAGTTTGACGGAGGCCATGGTGTTGAGCGTCATATTCGCTTCCTGAAGGATATGCGTGCCAATATCATCAGTGGCCATCGTGATGTGCCAACCTTTGGCCTTAATGGCGGTGGTTCAGGCCAGGTTGGCTTTAATTTTGTGAAACGCCATCAGGGCCGGTTGGAGCGACTGAGCGGCTGCGCTGATGTTGAACTGGAGGCCGGAGATGTGTTCTGTATTCACACTCCAGGTGGCGGTGGCTATGGCTGCTCATAATCTGAGCTTGTGATAGAATCGCCGGATTCCTTCCAGATTTAACTCATATTGAAGAGAGAGACCCCATGGAAATTATGGACGTCATTAAAGACCAGATCGAAAACAACGACATCCTGCTGTACATGAAAGGTTCACCGAACCAACCTCAGTGTGGCTTCTCAGCACAAACTGTACAGGCTGTAATGGAGTGTGGTCAGAAGTTCGCATACGTTGATGTGTTATCCAATCCGGAAATCCGCAGCAACCTGCCGAAATACGCAAACTGGCCAACCTTCCCGCAGCTGTGGGTAAAAGGCGAGCTGGTTGGTGGTTGTGACATCATCACTGAGATGCACCAGAAGGGCGAACTAAAACCAATGCTGGTTGAAGCTGCTCCTGCCGAATAATTATTTAATTGCTAAATAATTACTTCAAAAAAAGCCGGTACATTTGTACCGGCTTTTTTGTTTTCAGCGTTCGTTGGAATGTTTTTCTAAATTAATAAGTGTAAAAACAGTTAAAATAATCAAAAGCAAATATATATTATTTGTATTCAATAAACGCATATTAAATGAATAAAACACCATAAAAAATCAGGCCTTTATCGCGAAATGACCACTTTGCTATTCCATATAACTAATCAATAAGAGGTAATAACTATTTATTCTTTATTTAAATAGGAGTAATTCTGATTTGTAGTTAGTTTTTTGTTGCAGTGTTAATGAGATTTGCTAGCATTCTCGATGATTATTAACCCGCATATAAATGAGAAAGCTAATGAACACACCTAAGATTCTGGCAGTTGCCGTATCCGCTGCTTTACTGGCCGCTTGTGGCAGTGACGACAATAAAAACGATGACAAAAAAGTTGTTAACGCTCCTGCGACATATACTTTCGACAGTAAAGTAACTGCGGGTGAATCGTCCGTTTCTTATTCTGGTCAGGTAGCACGTAATACACTGATTAACGAATTAAAAACACTGATTGGTAGCGACCTGACAACTGACCTGGGTGGTCTGGCTGTAGATGCTGCTGTTAAGCAAAAACTGGCACTGGTTTACGAAGGTGGTACTAACGGTGGTACTGCTAACTCAGGCAATGCTGACTTAACCAACAAAAACGCTTACACACTGGCGGCAGAAGTGACTACCGTTGGTTTATCTAAGAAAACCGCTGGTGCAACTTTCGAAGAAGCTGATTACAGCGAAATCAGCAGCGGCAAAAACCTGATTGGCAAGATTGCTGGTAAAGACAATGATTTAGCCCGTGGTGAGTTTGTTGGTTGGACCATCGCTGGCGAAGAAAACGAGAAAGCAAACGCTCTGGTTCAGAGCTGGTTTGATGCGGTAGCAGCGCAAGCCGCTGATCAAAACCACGCGGGTTCTGATTATGTTTCTGCGACGGGTCTGGACTACAAACAGCTGACGCAAAAATTCCTGTTAGGTGCTGTTGCATTCTCCCAGGCATCGAACGATTACCTGAAAGACTCTAAAGGCCTGCTGAAAGGCAACTCTGCTGGCGATAAAGACGGCACTAAACCTTACACTTCTCTGGAGCACCAATGGGACGAAGGCTTTGGTTACTTCGGTGCTGCACGTGATTACAACAACTACACCGACGCCCAGTTAAAAGCTCAGAAAGATAACGATACCAATGGTAATAAGGTTATTGATCTGGACTCTGAGTACACCTTTGCGATGGCACAATACGCTAACAAGCGTGACGATAGCATTGAAGGTGCGGACTACAGCAAAACCATCATGGATAACTTCCTGAAAGGTCGCCAGATTATCCAGGATAACTTTGGTACAGATCCTGTTGCTGGTGAAGGCTACCATGCAGAGCTGGCGGCAGTAGCAAAAACCATCATTATGCAGTGGGAAGAGATTTTTGCTGCTAACGTTATTCACTACATCAACGCCACTCTGGAAGATATGGCTGCGATTAATGGTAACGACCTGGGTGATCTGGCTAAGCACTGGGGTGAGATGAAAGGTTTCGCACTGGCACTGCAATTTAACCCAGAGAAAACCTCTGCAATGACTCTGGCTCAGTTAAAGCAACTGCACACTCTGCTGGAGCAAGCGCCTAAATTGACCAACGATGCGGCTTACCGTAAGCAGCTTGAAGATGCCCGTACATTACTGAAAACCACCTTTAAGTTCGAAGGTGATGTAACTAAGTGGTAATCTGCTACTAGTTCTGGTGTTACCCTAAGGCTGCTTCTGATACAGAAGCAGCCTTTTGTGTTTATATTTCGGTGGATTTTAAAGGTATTTTTCCGATGAAAATTCAAGCTTTATCTGTGTTAGCGACTGCAACGCTTTTAACCGCGTGTGGTGGTTCTTCCTCCTCATCATCAACCAGTGGAGGTGGCAACAATGGATTGTGTGCCGAATTAGCATCTAATGCTTCAAATTGTTCTGCGTTGTTGGTCACGGCCAAGGCGCAACAAGCTGGCCGTATTCAGGCATTTGAAACGGCAGCTAAAACACTGAATCAAAATACCGCTGCGTTTTGTAGTGCGATTGGCCAGGCGGGTGAAGGTGCTGCCCTGGCATTGGCTAAAACAAGTCTTACTGCAGCTGCGTCTGCCTGGCAGGCGCTAGAGCCGATGCAATTTGGTCCGGTGACAGAAAGCGCCCGTAATAACTTCTACAGCTGGCCTTTAAGCGTTGGTAAAGGTGGTCAAATTGATAATGAAATCGCTCTGGTTGCCAATGGTGGAGCTTTTAATCCAACACCAAGCAAGCGTGGTTTAACAGCGGTTGAATACGTTCTGTATAACAACCCAAACGGTGCGAACCGCTGTGATTATGCACAAAAAGTGACTGCGCGTATGGTGCCCGAGGCGGAAGCATTAACCGCCGCATCCGCTGCTTATAATCCAGCCCAGAGTTCGAATCAGCAAGCCGAAGTGCAAAGTGTATTTAATGCTTTGTTTTATCTCGACACTGATACCAAATCAGCCAAAATGCAAAAAGAAATTTTGCCGGAAGGACAGAATGATTCGTTTGCGGCAGATAAGCTGGAATACGCATACGCCGATCTTAACCGTGCTGCGGTCGCTGCTAACCTGGAAAGTGGTTTGGCAATCTTTACCGGTGAAGATAGTGTCGGTTTTGAAGAATTACTGATTGCCTCCAATCAGGCGGCGTTAGCGAGTCGGATGAAAGCTGCTTTAGAGTTGGCAGTAAATGCATCACAAGACAGCGAATTTTCACAAGGCTGGCGTGCGATATTAACCGACGCTAACAGCAACAACAAAAGCTCAAATGTTTCGGCGTGTCTGAACGTAACCGCTACTACAACCGCAGCTAACAGCAATATTGAAAAGCTGTGTTCGTTACCGAAGAAAATTCAGCCGTTTACTGCGGATCTGAAAAATCCGATGTCGATTGCATTAAGCCTGAGTGTTCCGGGTGGTGCTGCGGCTGATGGTGATTAATCAGAATCTCTGACTAATTCTGAAAAATAAAAAGGCCGGATTTAATATTTTAAATCCGGCCTTTTTATTGGTTGTTTGTTATTGGCTTTTTGAGAATGAAGATTAACTGCCAGACACCCGCAGTATTCGGCTGTGCAAATGATTCTCCCACCAAAAGTCCGGTTTTATCGTAGCGGTAATTTTTGTCAGCTGTTGATTGGCTGCTTGCCAGTGCCATAACTCTCCGGCTCCCGCTGAAATCCAGCCTTCATCCTGGCCCAGTGAAATGCCTTTGCTGTACTGCATAGTGTGTGTGTCAGGCTGTGTCGCTTGTTGCGGTTGCCAGCGGCTTAACAAGTGGCCTCTGGGGTTGGAAATTAACGCTGTGCCCGCGTAAGCAGACGATGCCGGAAAGGCTCGAAGGCTCGCGGTGTAGCCTTTCATATCCCAATAATAGTGTTCATTGTCTGGTTGCAATAACTGCAATTCAGATTCGCCATGGCGGGCAAGTGCTACCGTGGCAGGACGATCATCCTGTTTCTGATACTGGCAACCCACTAACACAGAACCATCTGGCATTTGGGTCAGATGGCGCGCGCTGAGCGCCTGAATCGGACTGCTCCAGCGCTGCTTAATTGCACCGGAAGGAATATCAATCTGAACCAGCTCCGATTTCATGGTGCTAATATTCAGCGGATCCCGGCCACTGTCCGGGTGAGTTAATACGCCGGTGTTGGCAATATATAGCTGATCAGTATCGATGATTAATTCATGGGGGCCAATGCCACCCGTTGCAATCACACGATTCAGCGTCAGGTCCGCGGCAAAAATTTCCAGAACGTAACCGGTTTGTTGCTGGTAATCGCTGGCGGTGGAATAAATAAACCGGCCATCGGCGGAAAAAACGCTGTGCCCTTCATAATGCATGTTCTCTGGTGGCATTAATTCGGCCAATAATTCGCCGGAGGCACTGTACTTTCTCAACGGCGCATCGGGTTTGCGCGAATTAACCAAAACCGCAGCAGGGGAGTTGTGTGGAAACAGATCGGCCATATGCACCCGATCGGCAACGGTGATATCACTGATAACATTTCCCTGAGTATCGCTGATCAATACCCCATAACGAGACTGCGTTGCCTGATCGCGGTAACCGGATACCAGCAGTCGTTGTACTGTGTTATCGACGTCGCTTTTTGCTGATGTGTTATTCGCAGAATAAACACCGCTGTACAAAGACGCGGAAGCAGACATCCCCAGCACTGAGGTTTGAATAAATTGGCGACGATTGATGTTTGGCATAGTTAGCTCAGTGTTGCAGCAATAATAGTTAGTTCAGCGCTTCAGCAATAATTGTTTAATCAGTGGCATATTCCGATTGGGCAAAGCAAAGTCATGCTTACCGCTGTGCCAACTATTAAACAGGTAATCCCAGATTGCCAATACCGAACCATAGTTATAGTGAATACCACCAGCGCCATGATGAAGCTGATGCTGTGCCGGGCTGATGAGCAACACTTCCAGCTTGCCGTATCTCAATGGAATATTGGAATGACGCAAATTGGCGCCGGCCATATTAAATAACCAGATAAAACCACTGACGCCAAAGATCAGCCAGAGTTCCGGAGTGCTGCCAATTATAAAAAAGTAAGCTCCGGTTAATACGCCATGAACCAGTACCAGGCGCAGCTGATACAGTAACTGTTCCAGTGGGTGCAGGCGTAATAACGTAAAGGGAGTCAGCACCTGAGCACTGTGATGCACCCTGTGTATGCGCCACAGCCAACGGCTGTGAAGCAAGCGGTGCAGGCCATAGCGAGAGGCATCGTCGACTAAAAATAAAATAACTGCGTAAATAGATATTAAAACAGCTGAATTGGTTGCAACCAGACTGTTGTCACTCAAATTTATCGCTGGGAAAACTGAACTGAAAAAAGCGTTGCTGTTAATCGCAATCTGAATAATCAGAAAAACATTACTCAGGCCTAAAAAAGAAAACAGCAGTGCATTTAATACAATTAATGCATATTCCTGGCGGGTCGATGTGTTCCACCAATAAGACAATGTAAACCAGGGTTTCAGGTAATGCTTGCGGCTTGCCCAGGAGGTTGTTGTCCATAACAGAACAATCAAAGCCGCAGACAGCCAATAGCCCCAGAATGTTCTGCTTTCCGGTGCCAACAGCAAAGAAGACAGTGATTGCCACCAATCGCTCAGCAAAGGCGGCAGGCCAGCAGATATTTCAGACACAGCCAGTACACGGTGTTAAATCAAAGTCTGAATGATAACTCATCTCCTGCACCTTTAATATTGAATCTCATTTATGGTTAAATGCCGGGTCGATAATTTTCTATGTAGTTCCTGCGGAGCCTGCCGTGCGTAAACTGTTGCTGAACCCTTCTGCTGTTTCTGATTCCCGTCGTTCTGGTGTTAAGCCATTGGCACTTGCCATTGCTCTGGCCGGAACGTCTTCTGTGGCGTTCGCCGAAGATCATGTTGAACTTGATAATGTCTATATTACTGGCGGTGAAGAGCTGGTACGTACGCAGCCAGGATCGGCAACGTTAATTGATGATGTGGCACTGGAACAGTTCGAATACACCGATATCAACCGTATTCTGAATGCCGTACCGGGCGTTAACCTGCAGGAAGAAGACGGTTACGGTTTGCGTCCAAATATCGGCCTGCGTGGCACGTCTCCGGAGCGCAGTAAAAAGA
The DNA here is from genome assembly GCF_965219715.1 of Bacterioplanoides sp. Lineage (GTDB taxonomy): Bacteria > Pseudomonadota > Gammaproteobacteria > Pseudomonadales > Oceanobacteraceae > Bacterioplanoides. The sequence continues at coordinate 1,915,165 of NZ_OZ244785.1, read as the reverse complement.
TTACATTGATGGAAGATGGCGTGCTGGCTGGTCCGGCGCCATATTCTGCGCCAGCTGCTTACTACTTCCCGAATGTATCGCGCATGAGTGCGGTGGAAGTCTTTAAAGGTCCGTCGACTATCCAATATGGTCCGGCGACCGTGGGTGGTGCGGTGAACCTGGTAAGCCGTCCGATTCCTTTCAGCCGTTCCGGTGAGCTGGACGTACAATACGGCAGCGATAACTTCCAGCGCTATGAAGCCTGGTACGGTGGTGAAACTGATGGCCTCGGTTACCTGGTTGAAGGTTTACGCGTCAGCGCCGACGGTTTTAAAGATCTGGATGGCGGCGGCGACACCGGATTTGTGCGTAACGACATCAACACCAAATTCAGCTGGGAAATTCTGGGTAACTACAGCCATCGTTTCCAGCTGAAGCTGGGTTACGCCGATGAAGTATCCGATGAAACCTACCTGGGCCTGAGCCGTGCCGACTTCGATAAAAACCCGAATCGTCGTTACCGTGCCAGCAGCCTGGATAAGATGGAAACGGATCACAGCACCATCCATTTAAATCACCTGTTAACCCTGCCGAGCGACTCTACCGTTTCCACCGACGTTTATCGTCATAATTTCAAACGCGACTGGTTTAAAGTGAATAAGTTTGGTGACGGCACCACACTGCAGGAAGTACTGCAGAACCCACAAGCCAAGCAGGATTACTACAACGTTATTACCGGTCAGCAGGCATCGACTAACTCCAGTGACCAGCTGCTGATCGGCAGTAATGATCGTTCTTATGTCTCTCAGGGTATCCAGTCGCGCTTTAACACTGTGTTTAAGCAGGCAGGGTTAATCCACAACCTGGAACTGGGTTTGCGTTACCACTTCGATAGCATTGAGCGTGACCACACAGAACAAAACTACGATATGACGGCTCAGGGTGAGTTACGTGCAGTGGCAGGTACCTTCACCACCACCACGCTGAACGAAGGCGAAGCCAAAGCCTGGGCGCTGCATATTAAAGACGACATCGAGATTGATAACACCACTGTCACCATTGGTGTGCGTCATGAAAACATCACGTCCAGCAAAACGAATTTCCGCACAGATACCCGTGTTAAGCAGAACAAGCAGGAAATGGATCAGTCGGTAACCCTGCCGGGTATTGGCGTGTATTCTCAGCTGACCGAAGAGCTGGGTGTACTGGCGGGTGTGTATCGTGGTTTTACCGCAGCAACACCGGGTGGTTCGGGTGATGTGAAGCCGGAAGAAAGCACCAACTATGAGATTGGTGGTCGTTACTCCGGTATGGGTCAGGCGGAAGTGATTGCCTTCTTAAATGATTACACCCAGTTCAGCGGTACCTGTAGTTTCTCCCAGGGCTCTTGTAACAATAACAACATTGGCAACCAGGCGAATGCCGGTAACGCTCAGGTTTATGGTGTTGAAGCGAGCTGGAGCAATGAGCTTGAGCTGGCCAGCTATATGGTGCCTGTTTCTATGACCTATACCTACAGCAAAGGTGAATTTGGTGAAGAATTTACCGATGGCACCAGTGCTTTTGGTGAAGCCAACCTGAAGATTGAGAAAGGCTTTGAAATTGGTTATCTGCCTGAGCATCGCCTGAATATTCAGACCGGTATTCAGCGTGGTGATTGGCGGGTGAATCTGTCGGCGCTGTACCAAAGCGAAATGCGTAACGTACCAGGTAAAGGTGAAATTCCGGAAGAAGATAAGATCGATGCCTTCACTGTGTTCGATTTATCCGCTAACTACCAGCTGACCGAAGCGTTGCAGGTTTACAGCACGGTGGATAACCTGCTGGACGAAGAGTACGTGGTATCGGCTAAGCCATACGGCTTCCGTCCAGGTAAACCACGTTCGGTGAATGTTGGCGCGAAATTTAAGTTCTGATGCCTGTGGGTATCAGCCTGTGAGTGGCTGACAGAAGCTGAAAAAGGGAGCCTGGCTCCCTTTTTTATTGCTGCTGAGCTTCCTGTAATAAAATGTAACTGAAACATCTGTGACGTTGAGTTCAGGGAAAGGCCGTGTTTCCATAGCCGCAGTCGATAAATACCCCTTGGCATCATGATAACAACGAAAAAACCGGGTCAACCGGCTGTTGCGGGCTTTCGTCACTCCGAGCTATCGGGCGAACAATGGCAGCAAGAGCTGGATCAGCACGCACAAAATATCTGGATCGAAAATAAAGGCAAACGACCTGCCTTTGCCTCTCATTTCTGGCCCCGGGCTGAACTGCTGCATCGGGCTATGCAACAACATGATGTCGCCTGGATCAGCGCTCCGGCCGGTTACGGTAAAACGCTGCTGATGAGCGAATACTGCAACGAACTCCAGCAGCAGACCGATTCTCCGGGAGTGATGTGGTTTCGTTGTGACGATAAAGACACCCCGGATCAATACTTCCTGCGTCACTTACTTGAAGTTGCTGAACGTCAGCTTGAAGGTGTTGCGACCAATGCCTTAGCTCACTGGCATTTCTCCGAAGAACAAGGGCGAATGGATGTTGAGCAGGTGCTGCTGTTGTGGCTGTCTGAAATGGCCACGTTCGAACGTCCTTTATTGCTGTGCTTAGATGATGTTCATAACCTGAGCGACAGCAATTCGCTGCAACTATTAAGCAGCCTGGTCAGCCATCGTCCCGCCAACCTGAAACTGATGATTACCAGCCGCTACTTACCACAACCATTAGGAAAACTGCGGTTAGATCAGAGCATTGCCTGGCTTAATCATCGTATGTTGGCTTTTTCGGATGATCAGCTGCAACGCTGGCTGATGGACAACGATATTCAGCAAGCCGGACGCCTGGTGCCACAACTGAACAACCGCCTGCAGGGCTGGCCTGCCGGACTCGGATTGTGGCTCGCCTGTTATCGCGCTTTGGGTAAACCGTTTGATCCACCGGCGCTGTTAGGCCAGCAGGAAATGAGCGATTACCTGCAGGGTGAAACGCTGTTTACGCTGCCGCAGGAACTGCAAAACTTTATTCAGCGTGCCGCGGTGTTGGGCAGTTTTAACGACAGCATGCTCAACGATTGCCTTGGCGAAATCGATTACCAGCCGCAGCTCAATAGAGCGCTGGCGGTAAACCTGTTTATTCAGGCTCAGGAAGAGAAGCCAGGCTGGTACCGGATTCACCCGGTTATGGCTGAGCTGTTAGCGCGTCAGTTACCTCAGGTTGTACGTCAGCAATTACACCGCAAAGCGTATGAATGGCACAAAGATGGCGATGATCGTATTGCAGCATTACACCATGCACGTCAGGCGGGTATTGCCAATGAAGTGGTGCCCTGGGTAGAGGCGCAGGCGGAATACATTATTGCCAGCCTTGATATCGCCGCCATGCTCGAATGGTTCGATGTTCTGGGTCAGGAGCTTTTACAGTCGTCACCACGACTGATGCAGATTGCCGCCTGGTCCTGGCTGTTTACCCAGCAGCGGGAAAAAGCCGAACCTCTGGTGCAGCAATTACAGCGTGATAACAATCTGCAGGAATATGAACGGGCAGCGCTGGAAGGTTATCTGGCTCGCCTGGCTGGGCAGAACAAAAAAGCTGAAATTCTGTGTAAACAAGCGCTGGAAGAATTACCCCAGGAGCGCTTTACCGTACGTATTCTGATGATCTCGACCTTATCGAGTCTGTGTCTGATGAATAACGATGCCGACGGTGCCCGTATCTGGAACCGTCTGGCGCAGGATATGGCGCGCCAGTTCAAAGTGCCGGCGATGGAGGCTCAGGCATTATTTGAATACGCCAGAATCGAATTAAATCGCGGCCATATTCAGCGCAGCACCCAGGTTATCCAGCAAGGACTGGAGTTGTCTTCCCACAATAATGATGACTGTGGTCTGGCTCAGGGACGCCTGGTTATCTACAAGTGCTTCCTGTTGTGGTTGAGTGGAGAACCCCGGCCGCAGCTGGTGGAGCTGATGCAACAGGGCATATCCGCCAGCATTCACAGTCATGATATTGCCGTGTGTTATGGCTATGCCTTATTAGCCATGGTGAAGGCTGAAATGGGCAAGTTTGATCGGGCGCTGGATATTCTGGATCAGGCTGAGCGTCTGATGCAGCGTTGGCAGGTCGGCGTTGAAAGCTACCAATGGCTGGCGATGATTAAAGCCAATATCTGGATTTCCCAGGGCAAGTTATCCCGCGCCCAGAGTTACATCGATGAATTCGTAAAAATGCAGCAGGATGGCCCGCTGCGGTCGGATATGTTCCCAATGTTGCCGGGCTTTATTGCGGCAACCCGGGCGCGTGTTTGCCTGATTGCCAACAATCCTCAGGGCTGTATTCAGGAAGCCGACAATTATATTCGCAGTAACGGCCACAGCATTATGGCGCTGCTGATGAATATGATGCGTGCCGCCGCGTTACGCTCTATCAATCCGGCCGATAGCGATAACCAGCTGCGCTATATTCATCAGATGCTCGAACGTGCCGGAATTCGGATGAATCTCGATCAGTGGATTCCGAACCTGGCATTGGTTGAGCGCAGTAATGGCGACAGCAACAACCTGCCAGCCAGCGCCGCACTCAGTGAACGCGAGCTGGAAGTATTGCGTAAAATTGACCAAGGTCTGTCCAATCAGGAAATTGCCGATCAGCTGTTTATCTCTCTGCATACGGTGAAAACCCATGCACGCAAAATTAATGTGAAGCTCGGTGCTAAAAGCCGTACCCAGGCATTACACCGGGCGAAGGAATTGTTACTGATTTAGTCGCAGTAATGACGCTGGCCAATACGACAGCCGTATGGCTGGCTTTCTGAATGTCTTTCTTAAGTTTTTTATCTGTTATAACTGGCATCAATAGCGGTGCCGGTTTACCAATCTTGTGGCTATTAAAAATGCCAATTTGGCCCGAAAAGTTGGCAGAGTAAGCCGCATTTTACTAAACCTGTCTATTAGTTAATCAATTAAGGAAAGACGAATGGACTACAACGCATTGGTGATTGGAGCCACCAACTGCCAGCAGCTGGAACAACAAATTGGCAGTCCGTATTCCCTTACCTGTGTCGATGAATTCGAAACTCTGCTTGCCCATGCTGTCGCAACACCGTGTCAGGTGTTAATCATCAATGAAGTTATTACCGGCATGGCGGCGGCAATGGATTGGTGTCGAAAGCTGAAGCAGGAAGACATCTTTAATGATATGCCGATTGTTATGTTGGCTGATCGTGATGAACTGGCCGATCGCATGGATGCTTTTGAGGCAGGCTTCGACGATTTGATTGGCAATGATGCGATGTGGGAACTACGTGCCCGTATCGATCGCGTTGTGTTCAATAAGCTCGCCAATGCCCAGCTTAAAGCACAATTACAGCAAGCCAACGAAATGGCGTTTATCGCTATGTCGGATACCTCCGATCTGGGGGTAAACGTTCAGTTTCTGCTCGACTGCAATACCTGCAATAACCTCGATGAGCTGGGAATGCGCTTATTTCAGGCGCTGCAGAACTATGGTTTGAGCTGCAGCCTGCAGATGCGCAGTGAGCATGGCATCAAAAATATGGAAGCCAACGGCATGGCAAAAGCGATGGAATCTGTGCTGATGGAAGAGTGTAAGGATCAGGGGCGTTATGTCGACTTCGGACACCGCTCCATCATGAATTACGAAAGTGTGTCGCTGCTGGTTAAAAATATGCCGGTTGAAGACGATAAAAAATACGGCGCTATCAAAGATAATGTTTTCTCTCTGCTACAAGGCGCACACGCGCGTGTGGTTGCGTTAGATAACCAGAAAAATCTCGAATTAGAAGGAACCCTGGTGAAACAGATGGTCAGTCAGATGCGTGGGCAAATGGCAGATGTTGATGATTCCTATCAGGAAGTGATGCGCCAGATTGCCGACGTGGTTGAAAATATGGCCGACGGCGTTGAAGAAAGTATTCAGTTTCTCGGCATGGATGAACATCAGGAAAGGGCGCTGCAGAAAATTATGGAAACCGGCATTCTCGATACCAACCGGATTTTTAACGAAGGTATGCAGCTCGACCGTGGGCTGAAAGATTTCCTCAATCAGGTCGAGCACCTGTTTAATGCCGGACATATCGATGCCAGCGAATTGCAGCGTCTATTGCAGTAGCTGCAATTGCACTTGAAGAATCAGAAGTTCGCTCTGAACGTCTACAGCAACTCTTTGATAATAAAGTCGCGACCCTGATAGACACCGGGTTCAATATAAATACGATTACCCAGTTGCAGTTCCTGCTCGCACACATTGTGACCATGGATAATCAGATCAACGCCAGCAACCTTGTGCTCACGCCTTTCTTTAAAAGCGCTGCGTCCCCAGATGCATTGTTCAAGCTTTTTATCCGCCAGCGATTCGAATTCACCCCAATTTAATGCCGGAAAATCCGCGTGCACAATGCCATAGCGTTTGCCGGATTTACCGCTCACTTCAATCGCCAGTGGCAGCTTTTCAATAGCATCGAACCATAATGGCCACTGGCTGGGATCAGAACTCGCAATCCACTCACCACCATGTTGCAGCCATAACATCTTATGTTGGCTGTTCTGGTATTTCAGGCCGCTGACCATCAATAATTCGTGATTGCCCAGTACCGAGAAAAACCAAGGCTCGTTTAATAGCGCCAATGCCTGGGCGGATTCCGGACCACGATCAACCAGATCACCAACACAAATCAGACGATCTTTATCGATATCAAAACTCAGCTGATCAAGTTGTTCCATCAGCTTAGAGGTATGGCCGTGAATATCGCCGACAACAAAATCACGTCCCAGGGTATTGGTCGCTAAAACGGATTTACTGGCTGATAACTTCATACTGAACCTGCTTCAATCACTACTTATTCGGTGCCCAACGGGCAAGGGTTGCCAGCGCCATTAATAATACAAACATAAAGGCGTTGGCCGGAATCTGCAGATTAAAATCCACCGTGGAGTGAATCGCAATCGCCATCATGCCCATGGTGGAGGCAAATCCGAGGCCTTTAAATAATTCACTGCGGCGTTTGCGCATGGCCTCAATCGCCCAGAAGAAACTCCAGCCAGCAGCAATTAATAACGCCATAAATCCAACCAGACCATACTCCGCGAGAAATTGCAGATAATCATTGTGAGCGTGATCGTACAGTTTTCGGGTATGTACATCAGTGCCGCGATAGGCTGGGTAGGTGTATTCAAACGCCCCCGCGCCGATGCCTAACACTGGATTTTGCTGCCACATCTGGAAGGTATCACGCGATACTTCGTCTCTGCTTTCTGAATTTGTTGAGGTTTTCTTTAAACGATCGGCTACTTTCTCCACGCCAAAAAAAGTACCAACAATGGCGATATCAATAATCAACAGGCTGCTTAACAGAATGGTGGTGGAGCGGGATTTGTTTTTCATCAGCAGTAAGGCCAGACCGCCGGTCATCATCAGGCTGGCGAAAAAGGCAGTATTACCCATACGTGAACGGCTGAGTACCAGCGCAATCACCATCACGGCCAGTAGCAAGCGCATGGCAACTTTAGGGCTAAGCAGTGTATCAATGGTCTGGCGCATGCGCTGGCGCCAGTTGCCGTAATAACGGTTGGACTGAGACAGCAAAAAGCCGATGCCTAATGCCAGGCTCATTTCCAGGTACCCTGCCAAGTGGTTACGGTTAACAAAGGTACCGGTGGCTTTACCCTGATAAGCTTCTTTCTCCTGGAAGAAACCCCATTCAAGGCCGGTTAATACCATTAATGAACCGTAAATGGCCTGGAACGCAGCGGCCAGAATAACCACCCAGATAATACGTTTGATACGCTCACGTGAATTCAGAATTAACAGGCTGGCCGCCATAAATGCCGTAAGACCTGACCCCAGCAGGGCGTGTTGCCAGATATCATGTTGGCTATTGGCCAGAATAAGCGACTGCACAATAACCCACAGCTGAATGCCCAGCAGTAACAACAGAATAGGTAAGCTCTTCTTCAGAACCTTAGGCCAGCGCAAAACGTCGAGCTGTTGATTCACTTGTCCCTGAACAAGTCTGTTAACTTCGGTCGCCAGTAGCAGCAAAGCGGCTGCACTGTAGAGTGGCCAGACCCAGTTGGCATAACCGCCAAAGGCCAGCGGCAAGCAAAAAACCAATGCCTGATAAGAATTCCAGCTTTTCATAATCTTCTTTGACGAGGTGTCTGAATGTCGGACAAAAAAATACCCGGCATAGCCGGGTATTTGTCAGCCTTGTGGTTTATTAAACCGGGCTGATTGAACCGCCAGGAGCAGGAGCGTTTGGATCCTGAGTTGGCTCTTGGTTCTGGTTTTGATTCTGGTTAGTGTTTGAATCGTTACCAGAAGCAGTTGCGTCAGAGTTGCCAGTCAGAGCTGCAGAAGACTCTTGTGCAGATGCGATAACATCAGACGGAATGTTTTGGCTCTCAGCTGCTGCGTTAACCGCTGCTGCATCAACACCTTCAACATTGTTAGCTGCTACGAACAGAGCAGTTACAGCAACTTCCGGGCTGTCTACTGCTGCAGTAGTTGCTGCTAATACGTCGGCAACGCTTTGGTTGCTCTGGATTGCTGCAGTTGCAACGTCTGCAACCGGAACACCTGCGTCAACAGCAGTTTGTACAACCAGTGCCAGTGGCAAGCCAGCTTCAATCATCTTTTGAACAGCTTCAGCTTCACAAGCAGAAGTTTCACAAGCTGCGGCTTCTGCCTTCAGAGTCGCTGCTTCATTCAGTTGAGCCTGGGTGTATTCTTCAGCTGCGAATGCTGGCATTGCAGCAGCCATCACAGCAATAGTCAGTAATTTGCGCATAAGTCCAAATCCTTATGTAGTTCTAGTGAGTAAAGTTTGAGCGGATTCTAAAGCGCTCAATAGTGAATGCCAAGCAAAAATGGCGTAATCCGTGGAGAAAAAGTTCAAAGTACGAATATCGTACTAGTTTTGTTCTGTGACACTCTCCAGCCCAGAGATTACGGGCTTATTCCTTCATATTAAATATGAATTTTGTATGACAAATGGGCGCCAGAAAGTGTTTATTTGCGCCAGGTAGCAGAAATGGCGAAATGTGCCACTTTTTTGTAACCGGGCCATTCACAATGCCCGGTAGGTTGTGTATGGTGCGCCGGATTGTCTAAGGCCTAAACCTAGACTACTCATAAAAGGATGCTACAAACAGGGTGTTGTTCATATCTTATACGTCTGCTTGGATATATGCGCAGTCAAGTCTGTATCTGACCTTTATTGTTTCATTATTAGCCTGATGATATGGGTAATTTAGCTTGTCTATTTTGAAGAACAGTGCAATTTACCTTGGAGCAGAGGTCTGCTCTAAGTGTTTGCCTCTACTACTACTTCCTTACTTAACAAATAAGTTAGGTGTGCAAGGGTTTGCAGAGTTATCTATCGTTTTGGCGGCTGCAACATATGTACTTGTTGCTATCGGGCTGGGTGCTGATCGCTTCGTTCTCAAATTCGTAGCTGACGGAATATCTAGGGGTAGACTAGTCAGTGCGGCGTTAAAATGGTTCTGGCTTTCGTCATTTATATTATCTGTTATCGGATTTTTTTTGTACGGTGTCGAGGGGGTTATCGTCGTCGTATATGCTTTGTCTCAAGCTTCCTTGATGCTTATGCTTTCAGCATTGCAATCTAAAGAAGAGGTAGGGAAGTACTCGGGAGTCCAGGTTGGTGTTTCTATTACATCAACTGTGATGACTATCATTATATTTGAGTATGTATCATTCGGAGTAAATGAACGACTGCTTATTGTTGCAATGTCGAATTCTATATTTTCTCTATTTTTATGGAGTTATGTTAACAGTGAATCTGATATTGAAGAGACTTTTATGATTGAAAAGGGAGGCTTCTTTGCATTTATAGCTTATAGTATGCCTTTGGTTGGTTATCTTCTTTCTTCAGCATCAAAAGGTCAGTTGGAAAAAATATATTTTTCATATTCTGCGAGCGATGAGTATATAGCATCGTATTCATTGGCGTTTCAATTGATGACTTTGTATTTATATTTTTATACTTCGGTGAATAAGGCGCTTGTGCCCAAATTGTATAGTCGTCTAAGAAATGAGGGAATTGATGGGCGCTATTTCGTTAAGCAATTGATGATAAAGTTTCTTTTGTCTTGTGTAATTGTTCTGCCAGTGTTTTTCTTACCGGATTTCATTTTTACGCTGATTTTTGGTGATGAGTTTCATAGTGTTTCAGAATTGTTTTTATTTTTTTCTATATCTACGGTTCTATATTTGCCATATTTGATGTTGCTTAATACTTTGCTGTATTTCTCGAAAGTATATGAAACCTCTGTTTATGCACTTGCTGGAGTGTTTGTTTATTTTATTTCTTTATACTTTCTCCATCGATACTATCCGATACTAGTTCCACTGGCGAATTTAGTTTCAACTTTCTTTGTGATCGTTCTCATGGGGTATAAAGTGTTTTGTATAGAAAGGGATATTCGAAATGTATAATCTAAAGAAAATTTTTGTTGCACTATTTGGTGTGAGACTTATAAATTATTTGATTTTCGTTATTCAGCATAGAAGGCTTCCAGGCTCTGGTACATTTTCATATTATGTGAATTATAAAAAGATTAATTACACGGAAGAGATGGTGCGTTTGTCTGATAAAATCAGAGCGAAAGAGGCGCTGGTTGAGTGGGGGTATTCATATCTTCTCCCTGCTACTTATTGCGAAATAAGTGATATTTCAAAAGAAGCTTTTGATGCTCTGCCTGGTTCATTTGTTCTAAAGATGAACACCGGAGCAGGATGTAATTATATATGTAACGACAAGAAAAAAGTAAGTTTTGAAGAGTTATCAAGCTGTGTGTCATTGTGGGAAGTCGATAACGTAAGCTGGGTTGGGCTAGAGTTTCATTATTCTTTGATAAAACCTCGCTTGTATGCTGAGGAAGTCATCGGTGGTGGGGATGATGAACTTGTGGATTATAAATTTCACATGTTTCCAAGTGGATTTATGATTATTGCTGTATATAGAGGGCGAGGTCGTGACCTGAGAGTCGACTATTTTACTCGAGATCTAATTCGTTTGCCTCAGTTGTGGAATTATAAATCTAGTGGCCTGTCGATCGAGACCGTTATTCCAGCTAATATTAACGAGTTGATCGAGGTTGCAATGCGCTTGTATGAACTACAGAGTGAAGAATATGTAAGAATTGATTTGTATAGTATTGAGGGGAAAGTAATTTTCGGCGAGTTCACATTCACTCATTCTGGAGGATATTCGAAATTTGTGGATCCGGCATATGATAAAACTCTTTATCGCTGGGGATGGGGAGTCTAGTATGAATCGTTTGGGTTTTACTTTCGTTTTTTTTGGGCAGGGCTTTCATCAGTTGAATGTCTATTTTTTATCAAGGTTAATCTTTGTATATTAGGTTTGGTAGTATCGGAACGTGAATTTTTATTGTTCTAGATATTAGGGTGGTTCGAGAGTCTGGTTTTGTTATGAATGATGCACATGCTGTTAGTAATAAAGTTTTATATGGATATGTTGTAGTTTTCATATTGTTTATTTTTTCTTATTTGGAGCAGTTTATTTCTGGCGCGCGTTATATTAAGTACCTAGTCCCTGTGTTTGTTTTGTTTTTTTATGTGTTGGATGTTGTAAGGACGAGAGAGTTGTACTTTGTCCGGTCCAGGCCGGCTTATCCATTTGTTTTTTTGGTTTTTTACGGACTTTTTCTCTCAATATTTTATGGGGAATCCGACCTGAGGGATTTGTATTTTTTGCTTACGGCATTTGCGCCACTACTTTTTTTGGGTACAGTGCCATTACTGTATATAGATATTGCGGCTAAAGTTTTAGCGGTGCTATATCTTATCGAGTTTTCAATGTTTGGGTCAGTCGGTGAAATCTCATTTATCGATTCTAAGTCATCTTATGAAGGGACTATTAGCTTTCTATTTGGCTTCTTTGTTCTTTGGTATTCTGTACGTCGAAAATGGATTTTTTCACTATTATTCTTTGTATTGCTTCTTTTATCTTTGAAGAGAATTGCTCTCATTGGTGTGGTTCTTGGGGGAGGTTACCTACTGATGTTTCGGGCTGGTAGGGATCTTCGGTATATTGAAAAGGTAATCTACATAATACCTATTTTCGCTTTAGTGTTTTCTTTGGCGTTTTCCCTCGGTCTTATCAGTTATGTGCTGGAAGACTACTTTGGTGTTTCTATTGGCTATTTAACGATGGGGCGGTCTTTTATATCTGCTTATGTTTATGAGGCTATAGCTGGTAATGGGATGGTGTGGTTTGGATATGGGCCTGGAGTGGTTTATGAGTATGTTTCAGAAGCTACAGATGCTATTACTATTAATCTTCATAATGATTATTTGAAGATTTTCCTTGAATATGGGGTGTTTGGTTTTCTTGTTTTTTTTGCGCTGTTCGCTAGGGCGGTTCAAGGAGTTGGGGTAGTGTTTTATATTTATCTATCCTGTCTATTTTTAACTGATAATTGCCTTATATATCCACAAGTACTTTTTTTTATATTGGCAGCTATTGATGCTGAGGGTAATGATTGTGAGTGAGATCATTGTAATTCAAAGAGTAATGCCCCATTACCGTGTCCCATTTTTTGAAGCACTCCATCAAGAATGTAAGTCGCTTGGTATTAGCTTAAAGGTTGTTGTTGGAAATGAATATCCCGGGACTGTACCTAAAACGGTATATATAGAGCGCCCGTGGGTTGAATATCGACAAAATCTATATCTACGTGTTATGACAAAGGAGTTGGTTTTTCAGCCTTTCAGGCTTTCGGATTTAAAAGCTGATGCAATTGTTATTGAACAGTCTAATCGGTTGATTGTTAACTATCTGCTGCTGTTTTTAAGAGGTATGGGGTTAGTAAAGCTTGGTCTTTGGGGGCATGGAAAGAATTTTCAGGCAAGCAATAGTACATCTTTGTCTGAACGGCTGAAGAAGTGGCTATCGAAATCTTATGACTGGTGGTTTAGTTATACTGAGTCCGGCAAGAGCGTTATGGCATCTAACGGATGTCCGAAAGACAGAATTACGGTTGTCCAGAATAGTATTGATTTATCTGATTTTAATGATATTGATCGTATCAGGAATCAGGAGGAATTGAGTGTTGGTAACTTGGTGCTGAATAATCGGCTACCAACAGGAATCTATTGTGGTGGTATGTATGAAGAGAAGAGAATTCCTTTTCTTATAGGTTCCATCCTGAAAATTAAGGAAGAGATTCCGGAATTTCAGTTTGTTTTTATCGGTGGAGGCCCTGATTCATCCACTGTTGAGCGTTTTTCTAAAGAACATAGCTGGGTTGAATATATTGGTCCGGTATCGGGCCCTGATCGGGTTAAGTACTTTGCCTTTGCAAATGTTTTTTTGATGCCTGGCCTTGTTGGGCTCGCGGTTTTAGATTCGTTTGCAGCCGGGGTCCCTATGATTACTACCGATATTGGATATCACAGCCCTGAAATTGAATATCTTGAGGACGCTTATAACGGATATGTTACAGAAGATTGTGTTCAGAGCTATTCAAAGGCAGTTATTTCCCTTTTAAAGAATGACGCGAATATGGAGCAGTTGATTGAAGGTTGTAGGAAGTCTTCGGAAAAATATTCGATATCAAATATGGCTGGAAATTTTTCTTCTGGCCTTCAGGGGTTGTTAGATCGCATGGGCAGGCAAGAAATATGAGGATTTTGATTGTCCATAATGAATACCAGATTCGTGGAGGAGAAGACTCTGTTGTTGAATCAGAGTTTAAACTGCTATCTGATGATCATGAAGTCGAAGTGTTGTATCTTAATAACCATTCGGTAGCGGGGTTCGTGGATAAAGTTAAAGCTGCGATTGGTGCAATATTTTCGCTGTCTTCTTATTCTTTAATCCAGGCTCAAATAGATAGTTATAGGCCTGATGTTGTACATGTTCATAATTATTTCCCATTGATATCCCCATCCGTTTTTTATGCATGTAAGAGTAGGAGGGTTCCCGTCGTTCATACGTTGCATAATTATCGCTCGATATGCCCAACATCGTTGTTGATGTTAGATGGTAAGCCTTGTGAGAGGAGTCTGCATTCCTCAGTTTTTTGGGCGGTTAAACGTAAAGTTTATAAAGAGTCATACTTCGGAACTTTAACCCTAGCTCTGCTTATTGAATTTCATAAGGCTATTGGTACCTGGACTAAAAAAGTTGATCGTTTTATTCCGCTTACTTATTTCAGTAAAGATAAGTTTGTGACAGCGGGTTTTCCTGAGCAAAAATTGGCAGTAAAGCCTAACTTTTGCGAGAATCAACCTGTGCTGGCGGCTGATGAGCGTGGTGATTATGCTTGTTTTATTGGTCGCTTGAGTGAGGAGAAGGGAATTGCTGTCCTGTGTGAGGGGTGGTTTCCTCTTGATTATGAAATCAGGATCATTGGTGATGGTGATGTCCCTCGTTTGCCAGTCAGCCCTTCGATGAAGTTTACTGGAAGGTTAGACCGGGATGAGGCGCTCAAGACGCTCCGTTGCGCCAGATTTATAGTTATACCTTCAATCTGTTATGAGGGATTTCCAATGGCTATTGCGGAGGCATTCGCATGTGGGACCCCTGTGTTGTGTAGCCAGCTTGGTAGCATGGCAGAAATCGTTGAAAATGAAATTACTGGATTACATTTCGAACCAGGTAATGCTGAAGATTTGTCTGCAAAGGCTCAGTGGTTAATAGATCACCCAGAGGAGTGCGAGCAAATGGGGCGGAATGCCAAGGCTGAGTACCTTGAAAAGTACACGCCTGAAAAAAACTACGAGATGCTGATGGGTATCTATCAGCAAGCTATAGAAGAGGCTAAGAGGTCGAAGTGATGGATAGACAGGCGATTATATCTATGGAGGTGGATGTTGTTAACTTAGATCAAACACTTATAGCAGTAGAGGAAATGGCAAGGTCAGGGGAAGGTTCTTACGTTTGTGTATCTAATGTTCATATGTGTATGGAGGCGTTTGACTCTCCAGACTTCAAAAGAATAGTTAATGATGCTGACTTGGTCATTCCTGATGGACGCCCTCTGTCTTGGGCTCAGAAGTTGTTGGGCTATATTGATGCCGAACAGGTTCGTGGTCAGGATATAATGAATGCTATATGTGCAGCTTCAGGAAGAAAAAGTCTGAATATAGGTCTGTATGGTGGCAGCTCTGATAAGCTGTTGAAAAAAGTAACCCTAACGTTAAAACAAGATCATCCGGATATTAATATTACTTATAGTTTTTCACCACCTTTTAGGCCTTTAACCGAACAAGAAGATCAGGAAGTGGTTCGTGGTATTAGTGATGCTGATGTTGATGTGTTGTTTGTGGGAATCGGTTGTCCGAAGCAAGAAAGATGGATGGCGGAGCATAAAAATAGCCTGAAATGTGTTATGTTAGGTGTTGGTGCTGCCTATGACTTTATTGCGGGTTCTCAACAGCAGGCTCCGCACTGGATGCAGAAAATTGGCATGGAATGGGGATATCGCTTATTGTCAGAGCCTAAGCGATTGTGGAAACGTTATCTTAAACAAAACCCGCGTTTTATATATTATTTTCTCCAGCAGTGGCTATTGAAAAGAAAGTTTAAATAATTTAAGGGATATTAAAATGTCTAAAAAAGTCGCTTTAATAACAGGCATTACTGGTCAGGATGGTTCTTACCTGGCTGAGTTTTTGTTGGAGAAGGGCTATGAAGTTCATGGAATCAAACGTCGTGCATCTTCTTTTAACACGGAGCGTGTCGATCATATTTATCAAGATCGCCACGAGTCAAATGTTAACTTCTTTATGCATTACGGAGATCTGACAGACACCTCCAATCTAACCCGTATTTTAAAGGAAGTTCAGCCTGATGAAGTATACAATCTTGGTGCGCAGTCTCATGTAGCCGTTTCTTTCGAGTCTCCAGAGTACACGGCAGACGTCGACGCAATTGGTACTCTGCGTCTGTTGGAAGCGATTCGCTTCTTGGGTATGGAGAAGAAGACTCGTTTCTATCAAGCTTCTACCTCAGAATTGTACGGTGAGGTTCAGGAAATTCCTCAAAAGGAAACTACTCCATTCCATCCACGTTCTCCGTATGCCGTTGCTAAGATGTACGCCTATTGGATTGCGGTTAACTACCGTGAATCTTATGGGATGTACGCCTGTAACGGCATTCTGTTTAATCACGAATCTCCACGCCGTGGTGAAACCTTCGTTACCCGCAAGATTACTCGCGCATTGGCTAATATCTCCCAGGGCGTCGAAAAGTGCTTATATCTCGGTAATATGGATGCCTTACGTGACTGGGGCCACGCCAAAGATTACGTGCGTATGCAGTGGATGATGCTGCAACAAGATAATCCCGAAGATTTTGTAATCGCCACCGGCAAGCAAATTTCTGTACGCGATTTTGTGCGTTTGTCTGCCAAAGAACTAGGCATTGAGCTGGAATTTTCCGGTGAAGGCGTAGAAGAGAAAGCGACCATCAC
This sequence comes from Bacterioplanoides sp., assembly GCF_965219715.1. Taxonomy (GTDB): domain Bacteria; phylum Pseudomonadota; class Gammaproteobacteria; order Pseudomonadales; family Oceanobacteraceae; genus Bacterioplanoides. The sequence continues at coordinate 1,898,717 of NZ_OZ244785.1, read as the reverse complement.
TAAGATTACCGGTGATACCTGTACGGGAGTCTCTGCTGGTGATGTTATCGTGCGTGTTGATCCCAAATACTTCCGTCCTGCAGAAGTAGAGACTCTGTTAGGCGACCCAACTAAAGCCAAAGAAAAACTGGGTTGGACGCCAGAGATTACCGTTGAAGAAATGTGCGCTGAGATGGTACAGGCTGACCTGGCTAAGGCTAAACAGCACGCTCTGTTAAAAGAGCATGGTTATGACGTAAATGTATCTCTGGAAGGCTAAATAGTTATGACAGTACGCATCTTTGTTGCTGGTCATAAGGGTATGGTCGGTTCGGCGATTGTTCGCCAGTTACGTGCTTCTGGCCGTGATGTTGAAGTGATTACCCGTGACCGCTCCGAGCTTAATCTCCTGGATCAACAACAGGTTCACAATTTCTTTCAGCAACAAAATATTGATGAAGTGTACCTGGCAGCAGCAAAGGTGGGGGGTATTGTTGCAAATAATACCTACCCAGCTGAGTTTATTTACGAAAACCTGATGATGGAATGCAATATTGTGCATGCAGCCCATCAGGCTGGTGTGAATGATTTATTGTTCTTGGGATCTTCCTGTATTTATCCAAAATTGGCTGAACAGCCAATGAAGGAAAGTGCTTTATTAACGGGGACTCTTGAGCCAACCAATGAGCCCTATGCAATTGCTAAAATTGCTGGCATCAAGTTGTGTGAATCCTATAACCGTCAGTATAGTCGCAATTACCGGAGTGTGATGCCTACGAACCTATATGGTGAAAATGATAATTTTCATCCAGAAAACTCACATGTTATCCCGGCATTGATGCGTCGCTTCCATGAAGCAAAGTTGAATAGTGATAAAGAAGTGGTGGTATGGGGTTCTGGTAAACCGATGCGAGAGTTTTTACATGTCGATGATATGGCAGCTGCCAGTATCTTTGTCATGAATGCCAGCGATGAGGTATATAAAAACTGCACCGAAGACATGTTATCTCACATCAATGTTGGTACCGGAGTAGACTGTACCATTGCGGAATTAGCATTGACTATGGCTGAGGTTGTAGGTTTTGAGGGAGAGGTGGTATTCGACAGTACTAAGCCGGATGGCGCACCCCGCAAGTTAATGGATGTTTCTACTTTAAAAGAGCTGGGCTGGCAATATAGCATCAGTTTAAAAGATGGTTTGTCTATGACTTATAAGTGGTTCCTAAATAACCAGGATAACTTCCGTGGCTGATGTATCCGGGGGGAGGGTTGTTCACGACTTTTTACCTGCTGAAACCTTTGAAGCTATCGTTGATGCGGCCCCTTTGGTTTCCATCGATCTGGTCGTACGAGATCAGAATGGACATGTGTTATTAGGTCGGCGTAACAACCGGCCTGCTCAGGGATATTGGTTCGTTCCTGGCGGGCGTATTCGTAAAAATGAATCTCTTGAATCTGCTTTCACACGTCTAACCAAAGACGAAATAGGAATTGAGTCGGAGATATGTAGTGCTACCTATCTCGGTTTATACGAACATTTTTATGACGACAGTATTTTTACCGAAGCAGGCAAGCTTGTTTCCACACACTACGTTGTAAATGGTTTTGAAATAGTGGTTGATTCTGCTGATATGTCATTGCCAGAGCAGCAGCATAATGATTATTGCTGGCAGAGCGAAGCCGAGTTGTTAACGAATCCAGAAGTACATATACACAGTAAATGGTACTTTCAGAAGGACAAAGGTTTTTTATGATTATTCCTGTCATTATGGCTGGCGGATCAGGCACACGTTTATGGCCTATGTCACGAACAGCTTTTCCTAAGCAGTTTCTGGCATTGGGAAACAATCTCACAATGTTACAGCAAACAGCCGCGAGACTGGATGGCTTAAGCTCCGGTAAGCCCATTGTTATTACTAATGAAGAACATCGCTTTTTGGTAGCTGAGCAAATGCGGCAGCAGAAGTCCGATGCAGATATTTTGTTAGAGCCTGTTGGTCGTAATACCGCTCCCGCGATTGCTTTGGCGGCATTGCATTTGCTAAACGCTAACACTGAAGAAACTCCTGTGATGTTGGTGCTGGCTTCAGATCATGTGATTCAGGATGACAAAGCGTTCCAGAATTCTGTAATGACGTTGTTGCCGGATGTTGAAGCCGGTAAATTTGGAACATTGGGTATTCTGCCGACAGAACCTGCTACCGGGTATGGTTATATTAAGCGTGTGGCATCGGATCAGTTGGCTTGTGTTGAGGCGTTTGTAGAAAAACCAGATGCAGTAACCGCTCAACAATATCTGGAAGAAGAATATTTGTGGAACAGCGGAATGTTCATGATACGCGCTGATCGTTATCTTGATGAGTTGAAAGAATACCGTCCGGATATTTATCTGGCTTGTGAAGCCGCGATGGCAGATACAGCGCAGGACCTGGATTTTATCAGGGTGGGCAAAGACGCCTTTGAGAGCTGTCCTGATGAGTCAATCGATTATGCTGTAATGGAGCCGTTGTCTGCTACAGGAAACGTTGTTGTCACGCCTCTTGATGCCGGTTGGAGTGATGTTGGTAGTTGGTCTGCATTGTGGGAAATCGCGGAAAAATGCGAAGATGGCAACGCTCTGTTAGGTAAAAACGTTCACAATCATACTATTTTGAAAGATACAAAAAATAGTTTTATTTTTTCTGAAAAGCGTTTGGTTGCGACATTGGGGGTGGAAAACCTTGTTGTGGTTGATACTCCCGATGCAGTATTGATCGCAGATAAAGGTAAGGTTCAGAATGTTAAAGATATCGTCGCAGATATCAAAAAACAAGGCAGAACGGAGCATCATAATCATCGTGAAGTGTATCGCCCTTGGGGTAAGTACGACTCCATTGACAATGGCGAGCGTTATCAGGTCAAGCGCATCACGGTTAATCCAGGGGCGAAGTTGTCGGTGCAAATGCATCATCACCGAGCGGAGCACTGGATTGTAGTGTCTGGTACAGCAAGTGTAACTAATGGTGAAGAAACTTACTTGGTAGCAGAAAATGAATCTACCTATATTCCAATTGGGCAGGTACATGCTCTGGAAAACCCAGGGGTCATTCCTTTGGAAATGATAGAAGTTCAGTCGGGTTCATATTTGGGTGAAGATGATATCGTTCGCTTAAAAGATAAATACGGCAGAGCATAGTAAGCTAAAGGATATAACAGATGTCTTCATTAACATGTTTTAAAGCCTATGATATTCGTGGACGTTTAGGTGAAGAATTAAATACCGATATTGCCTATCGCATTGGGCGTGCTTATGCCCAGTTCCTGGGCGCAAATAAAGTCGTTGTCGGTGGTGATGTTCGCGAAACAAGTGAAGAGCTGAAGCAGTCACTGGCCAGGGGAATTATGGACGCAGGCTGTGATGTTATTGATCTGGGCATGACCGGAACAGAACAAGTTTACTTCGCCTCTTTTCACCTGGATGTAGATGGTGGCATTGAAGTGACCGCAAGCCACAATCCAATTGATTTTAACGGTATGAAGCTCGTTCGCCGCGGAGCTCAGCCGATCAGTGGAGATACCGGTTTAAAAGACATTCAGGAGTTGGCGGAATCAGGCGCCTTTGAGGAGGTTGATAAGAAAGGCTCCTTAACCTCTTTAGATTTAATGCCAGCTTTTGTCGAGCATTTGCTGGGTTATGTTGACGTTAACAATTTTGAGCCGTTGAAATTAGTCGTCAATGCGGGTAACGGGTCGGCAGGGCCAAGTATTGACGCCATAGAAGGTGAATTTGTTCGTCTTGGTTTGCCGGTAGAGTTTGTTAAAGTTCATCATCAGCCTGACCCGAGCTTCCCTAACGGAATTCCGAATCCTTTATTGCCTGAAAACCGTTCTGCAACGGCTATTGCAGTTGTTGAAAATAAAGCTGATATGGGAATTGCCTGGGATGGTGACTTTGATCGTTGTTTCTTATTTGACGAAAATGGCGAGTTCATCGAAGGCTACTATATTGTTGGCCTGCTAGCCGAGGCGTTTTTGCTGAAGCACCAGGGCGAAAAGATAATTCATGATCCTCGTCTGACCTGGAATACCATTAACATGGTAGAGCGCAGTGGCGGTGTTGCTATCCAGAGTAAAACCGGCCACGCCTTTATTAAAGAGCGTATGCGCGCAGAAAATGCGGTATATGGTGGTGAAATGAGTGCTCATCATTATTTCCGTGATTTTGCTTATTGCGATAGTGGTATGATTCCGTGGCTATTGGTTGCCGAACTACTGTGCGTACAAAGCAAAAAGGTTTCGGAACTGGTAGGTGAGCGTATGCAAGCGTTCCCATGTAGTGGTGAAATCAATTACTGCGTATCCGATGTGCCCGCTGTGTTAGATGCTGTGAAAGCGCACTTTGCAGATCAAAATCCAGAGCTGGATACAACCGATGGTTTGAGCCTGGAATTGCCAGAGTGGCGTATGAATATTCGTGCTTCGAATACAGAGCCTCTGTTGCGTCTCAATATTGAAACAGTTGCAAACACAAAACTACTAGATGATTTGATTGGTGAAGTTGAAGAGCTCATTCGATCAGTCTAGCTAACCGATCAATTTTCAGCTGAATCAGGGTTGTCTGTCATGATAATCCTGATCCTAACTACGACAAGAAAGACCTGTTAACGATATCCTCTCGGATTCTGGCTCTGCCAGTTCCAGCTATCCTGAACCATTTCTTTGAGTCCAAGCTCAGCTTGCCAATTCAGTTCCTTTTGGGCGCGGGTCACGTCGGCATAACATGCAGCCACATCACCAGGCCGGCGTTCAACAATTTGGTACGGAACTTCAATGCTATTCTCTTTGGCGAATGAGTTCACCATTTGTAAAACACTGACGCCATTACCTGTTCCCAGGTTGTAAGCCTGAACACCATCGATACCTTCAGCGGACAGCAATTTTTCGACCGCCTTAACGTGACCCTTAGCCAGATCGACGACATGAATGTAATCACGCACTCCGGTTCCATCGATGGTGTCGTAGTCGTCACCAAATACAGCCAGTTGCTTACGTCGGCCAACTGCTGTTTGGGTAATAAATGGCATCAGGTTGTTCGGAATATCGGATGGATCCTCGCCGATTTTGCCCGAAGGATGAGCACCTACCGGGTTAAAGTATCTGAGTAATGCAACTTGCCAGTTGTTATCACCGTTAGCCAGGGCATCGGCTGCTGGTAAATCCCTCAACATTTCTTCAATAATTAACTTCGAGCGACCGTAAGGGTTGGTGGCGCTGAGAGGCATATCTTCAGTGAGTGGCAATGTCTGCGGATCACCGTAAACCGTTGCGGAAGAACTGAACACCAGGTTTTTAATGCTCGCGTTTTTCATCGCTTCGCACAGTATTAAAGTGCTGATGAGGTTGTTGTTGTAATACATCAGGGGTTCGGCAACCGATTCCCCTACCGCTTTAAGGCCAGCAAAATGGATAACGGCGTTGATTGGGTAGTCCTTGAACAGAGATGCCATTAATGTTGCATCACGTACATCACCTTCGATAAAGGTCAGGGACTTTCCTGTGATTTCTTCAACCCGTTTGAGTGCTTCCGGGCTCGAGTTATCGAGGCTGTCGACTACCAAAACGTCAAAGTTATTGTTAAGTAATTCAATGCAGGTGTGAGAACCGATGTATCCTGCGCCGCCGGTGACAAGAATCATAAATCTTCCATGGAAATAGTTGCTTGGGCACTGCGCCCCGATGTCGGCGATTATAGGTAGTCAAAGGTCTGGTTAAAACAGTTAAGTGCATCGCTTTTTTAAATAACACATCTGTCAGCCACATTCGCTAGGGCATTGTCTTTTATCTGACTTGGTGCAGTGGTATTGTTGGCGCCAGTTTTTATATGGTCAGAGCTGATTCGGAATCAGCTGTTTGAAGGAATAGTGAGTAGCAAGATGAAGATTACTGTTGCAGGGACTGGTTATGTGGGCTTATCCAATGCGATGTTGCTGGCCCAGCATAACGAGGTCATAGCGCTGGACATTGATGAACATAAGGTTGCGCTATTGAACGAGCGCCAATCCCCGATTGTTGATGCCGAAATCGAGCAGTTCCTTGGTCGTGACGATCTGAGTTTCCGAGCCACCCTGGATAAGGCTGAAGCTTATAAAGATGCCAGCTTCGTTATTATTGCTACTCCAACGGATTATGATGTTGAAACCAACTACTTCAATACTTCCAGTGTTGAGGCGGTGATTCGTGATGTAATGAGCCATAACCCGGATGCTGTGATGGTGATTAAATCGACTATTCCGGTCGGCTTCACTCGCCGTATCAAGGAAGAAATGGGATCGGATAACATCATTTTCTCTCCAGAGTTCCTGCGTGAAGGTAAGGCACTTTACGATAACCTGTACCCGTCGCGCATTATTGTGGGTGAAGACAGTGAACGTGCTCGCCAGTTTGCAGGCTTATTGGCTCAGGGTGCTGTCAAAGAAGAAATTGCCCAGCTGTTTGTTGAATCTACCGAAGCGGAAGCCGTTAAATTGTTCTCCAATACGTATCTGGCAATGCGTGTTGCTTACTTTAATGAACTCGACAGCTATGCCGAAGTTCATGGGTTAAATCCCCGTCAGATTATTGAAGGTGTTGGCCTAGACCCTCGTATTGGCGACCACTACAACAACCCTTCTTTTGGTTACGGCGGTTACTGTCTGCCAAAAGATACCAAGCAGTTATTGGCCAACTTCAGCGAAGTGCCGAGTAATATGGTACGTGCCATTGTTGATGCAAATACCACCCGTAAGGATTTTGTCGCAGATTCAATTATTGCCCGTCGGCCGAAAGTGGTGGGTGTCTATCGCCTGGTGATGAAGTCTGGCTCTGATAACTTCCGCGCATCTGCCATTCAGGGCATTATGAAGCGTATTAAAGCCAAAGGTATTGAAGTGGTTATTTATGAACCAACCATGGATGAAGATGAATTCTTCCGCTCTCGGGTTGAGCGCGACCTGAACAACTTTAAAGCAGAAGCAGACGTTATCATCGCTAACCGTATGGCTGATGAACTACAGGATGTTGAAGCTAAAGTTTATACCCGGGATTTGTTTGGTAGTGATTGATAATATTATCTTTTACGCGATAAATTGATGAAAAAGTGGCCTGTATGGCCACTTTTTTTTGCTTATCTCACAGAAAATAAAAACATAATATGACTTAATACGACAAACGCTGGTTAAGTGATTATTCATGTGGTAATTTCCGCGCGTTTTCACCATACAGCTTTAGCAGGGATGCCGTAATGTCACAAAAAGGAATGATTCGCTCACGGCAGGGCAGCTTTGCCGCGGGCTACCGTCTGATTGATCTCGCTATTATTCTGGCCAGCTTGTTTATTTCAGCAAGCATGTACGGAATTATTCTGGATTCAATGTATTTATCCGCCGTGTTAATTGCGGCAGTTACCTTCTATTTAATGGCCGAGTCGTTTGGTATCTATGGCTCATGGCGAGCGGTCTCTCCAGCGAGAATGTTAATTGCTGCTGCTGGCTCCTGGGTGATTGCTTGTTTGTTACTGGTATTAATCGGATTTTTTGCCAAGGTCAGTGAAGATTTTTCGCGTGTGGTGATGGGCAGCTGGATGCTGGCGACGTTATTGATTCTGTGTGGCTGGCGTTTAGGTTTCCGTAAAGTGCTACAAATGATGAGGGTTCGTGGCTATAACAGTCGTCGCGCTGCTATTGTTGGCTTAAATGACAATGCCTTGCGTCTGCGTAGTCAATTAAATGATCATCCTGAGTTGGGTATTGAGTTTGATGGCTTCTTTGATGATCGCAGTCATGAGCGTTTCAGTGAAGATTACCCGGAAGAAAGGCTGGAAGGTACGATTCAAGCCTTACTCGACCGTACTAAATCAGGTGAATACGATCTGATCTTTATTGCATTGCCGTTAAAAGCACAAAAGCGTATTGCACAGATTTTAGAGCGTTGTGGCGATACCACGGCCAATGTGCACCTGATCCCGGACTTCTTTACTTATAACCTGATTAACGCCCGCCTGGGTGCTGTTGGTAACGTCCAGACTATCAGTATTTATGACACGCCGATCTTTGGTTTTAACGATATTTTAAAGCGTTTATTCGATATTGTTTTTTCTGCCTGTGTATTAACCCTGATTGCCATTCCGATGTTAATGATTGCCGCGGCGGTGAAGTTTACTTCCCGTGGACCGGTTATTTTTAAACAGTACCGCTACGGCCTGGACGGTCGCAAAATTCATGTATGGAAATTCCGCAGCATGACGGTGATGGATAACGGCGATAAGGTTGTGCAGGCGAAAAAAGGCGATGCACGTATTACCCCGGTGGGTGCCTTTATCCGTAAAACTTCTCTGGATGAACTGCCACAGTTTATTAATGTGCTGCAGGGCAGCATGTCGGTGGTCGGTCCACGCCCGCATGCGGTTGCTCATAACGAGGAATACCGCAAACTCATTCCTTATTATATGTTGCGCCATAAAGTAAAACCGGGCATTACCGGTTGGGCTCAGATCAATGGCTACCGCGGTGAGACGGATACACTGGATAAGATGGAAGGACGGGTTGATTACGATCTGGACTACATCCGTAACTGGTCTCTGTGGATGGATATCAAAATTGTCTTTATGACTGTATTTAAAGGCTTTACCGGCAGTAATGTGCATTAACAGACGCTGTTGGTCATTCTTAATTTATGCACTGATTTTACTCAGTCTCAGTGTCTGTAAGTCTTTTGCAATATTTACCCCGTATATTATGTCGCTGGAAAAACTGGCGGGCGGGGATAAATGGTTACATTTTTGGCTTGCTATGCCGCTACCGCTGTTACTGCTTTGGGCAACGGCTTTGTGCAAAACCGGTTTAATAAAACGTTTGGTTTTCTCATTTCTGTTTCTCTCGTTAGCAATTTTAAGTGATGAAATATTGCAATTCTGGTTGAGTCATCGTCATTTCGATTGGCTCGACAGCCTTTATGGTATCGGCGGAATTGTCAGTGGAAGTGTGATTTATCTGATTTCGCTCAGGTTAAAGTATTAAACTGAGCTTAGATTGATCACTTAGGAAAAAAAAACGTTTTTCCCCTGCTTTTAGGGGGTGACAAGGGAATATGCCGTAGCTAGTATAGCGGCCAAATTTAAATTTGATTTTTTATTAGGGGACTACTATGAAAGCCTGGAAGCTGGCACCTCTCGCTGCTGCTCTGACTAGCGCATCTGCATTTGCAGTTGAACCTGTAGGCATGGGGTTGGGTAATGGAGTTACATTTTTACCGAGTGTTGATGTAACCGTTTCTAACAACGACAACATCTACCTGCAGTCTGACGGTAAAGAAGTAGATTCTACCATCACCCGTATCGCGCCTCAGCTGGGCCTGACTGGTGACATGGGTAAAGTAAACTGGCAAGCAAACTACCGTGCTGAGCAGGGTGTATTTGGTCACGATGAAAACGATGACTACCTGGATCAGAAAATCGATGTTGCTGCTGGCTTTGCAATTAATGGCCGTAACGAAATCGACGTAAAAGCGGCTTTTAATGCCGATCACGATAACCGTGGTGCTGGTACTACTGAAGGTGATGCGGCTCTGTCTGTTGTTGATCCGGATGAGTTCGAAGAAACAACTGCTGGTCTGAAGTACACTTTCGGTGCTGATTCTTCTTTCGCGAATATCGAAGTTGAAGCTGACAGCTACCAGAAGCGTTACACCAACAACAAAGTTGATAAAGACGGTAACGCAACCGGTATCGAAAGCCGTGACCACAATAAAGTGACTGGCGCAGCTGCTCTGAAACTGAACCTGAGCCCAGCGACTCAAGGTCTGTTAGAAGTTTCTCAGACTAACATCAGCTACGAAGAAGATTCTGCTGATAAGCGTGAAGGTGACATCCTGAAAGTGCTGATTGGTGCAAGCTGGGATATCACTGGTAAAACATCCGGTGAATTCAAAATCGGTAGCGCTAGCCGTGACTTCAAAAATTCTGATATCGATTCCAACACTCGTATCAGTTGGGAAGGTAACCTGAGCTGGAACCCGGTTACTTATTCAACGCTGACTCTGAGCACTTCTCAGAACAACAACGAAACTAATGGTGCGGGTAACTATATTGCTAACACCAATACCGTTGTAAACTGGAACCACACTTTCTCTACCTTCATTTCTGCAGGTATTGAAGCGTCTCGTGCTTCTGATGAGTATGTTGGTGACGACACTGTAAACGGTTCTGCTCGTAAAGACGAAACCATCTCTTACGGTCTGAACGTAACTTACTCGCCAAAAACCTGGGTAGATATTAAAGCTTCCCTGAAGCAGTCTGATCGTGATTCGAACAACGACACGCTGGACTACGACTCTCAGGTAGTAAACTTAGGTGTTACTTTAGCATTATAATTTAACGCTTAGTTCACGTATAATAAGCGGCCTGACAAGGCCCGGAATAAAGAGCAAGCAATTTGCTGGTGGAGTTTTCTCCGCTTTATTTCGGATGTTGTCGGGCCGTTTTTTTATATGGCGTGAATAAAATGCCATTGAGAGTGCGTAAGTGTTACAGGATGTCCGCATGTTTCGTTTTATCAGCTGTTTGCTGCTCGTTTGTTTGCCTTTTTTCTCCTCCGCTGAAATCAATCGTTATCGTTTAGGTGCCGGTGACCTGATTAATATCAGTGTTTACGACGAGAAAGATCTGACTCTGGAAGTTCGTATTGGTTTGTCCGGTCAGATTTCTTATCCGTTGTTAGGGGATGTTGTGGTGTCTGGTTTAAGCCCAAAGGAATTGGAGCAAAAACTGACCGCAGGGTTAAAAGGCCCTTATCTGATTGACCCAAGTGTTACTGTGTCGATCATCGAATACCGCCCGTTTTATGTTACCGGTGAAGTCAAAAAACCGGGTAGTTATGCCTTTCACCCAGGGTTAACCGTTGATCGTGCGATATCCATTGCCGGTGGTTTTACCGAGCGCGCCTCCAAAGGCAGCATTTATGTTAAGCATGATGAACGCAAGCAATCTTCTGAATTGAATCAGTCTGATGCAGAAGACAAAGATGCAGAGCAGGAAGAAAAGGAATCGGTTGAAATCTACGATGTAGTTCAGCCGGGAGATGTAATCACTGTTGAGCAGAGCTTCTTCTGATAGTGATTAATGATGGAAAATAAAGCGAAGTACCAGACCATGAATGATTCCGCCGTTGAAGTGATCGACCTCAGTTATTATTGGCAGGTTGTACGCCGTCAGCTGAAAATGATCATCGCCTTATCGATTATTGCCACATTAATTTCAGTGTTGGTGGTGTTGTCGATGACACCCAAATACAAGGCAACCACCACAATCCTGATCGAAGCTGAGGAAGCAAAGGTTCTATCAATTGAAGAGGTTTACGGTTTATCGGGTAAGTCCTCTGAGTACTTTCTGACCCAGTTCGAAATTCTAAAATCACGCGAAATGGCCAAGCGTGTCGTGGAAAAACTGAATCTGGTTAATGATCCTGAATTTAACCCGTTTCATCCTTCTGTTAAGAAAGGCTTTAGTTTAAAAGCTTTTATTCTTGGTGAAGGGGAGCCGCCTACTGAGAAAAAAATTCTTGATGCAACCATTGATAATTTTTGGGATGTCATCAGTGTTTCACCGGTACGGAAAACTCAGCTGGTTAAGGTATCGGTTGAAACAGAAGATAAAGATCTTGCACCAATCGCTGCCAATGCGGTTGCTCAGGCGTATATTGAAAGCCAGTTAGAAGCCAAAGTGGGTGTAACTCAACAAGCGGCCGACTGGTTGGGCGACCGTCTGGGTGGCTTAAAAACAAAATTGGAAAATTCGGAGCGCGAGCTGCAGGATTTCCGTGAAAAAAATAATCTGATCGATGTTAAGGGCGTGAATACCCTGTATGCCAAAGAACTGGATCAGATTACCGAAAAGCTTGTTGATTCCCGTAATAATCGCCTGAATATCGAAGGTACTTACACTCAGCTGCAGAAGATTAAACAGTTAAGTTACGAAAACCTCAGCTCTTTGCCGGTTATTCTGAAAAACCCGTTAATCGTTAAATTACGAGAGAACGAAACCACGGCAGAATTAAAAGTATCTGAATTAAGCAAGCGTTACGGCCCTAAGCACCCTCGTATGATTGCGGCACAATCCGATCTGGATGCTGTACGTGAATCGGTATTAACTCAGATGAAACGCCTGGCATCCGGTATTAAGCAGGATTATCAGGTGGCTAAGACTCAGGAACGCTCATTAGAAAAAGCGTTAAATGAAGTTAAGAAAAAAATTCAGAGTCTGAACCGCACTGAGTTTGAATTAAGTGAATATACCCGCGAAGTTCAGGCGAACCGTTCTTTGTACAACGCCTTCTTTAAGCGTATTCGTGAGACATCGGAAACCGGAGATTTACAAACGGCTAATGCACGGATTGTTGACCCGGCTGTTTTACCAGAAGCACCGTTTAAACCTAAGAAGAAGCTGATTGTTTCTTTAGTTATGGTTGTAAGTGTGATGTTTGGTATTGCTCTGGCGTTTTTACGTGATGCGCTGGATGCGACGGTAAAAAATGCTGAAGATGTGGACCGTAAACTGGGCTTCGCTATGTTGGGTCTGGTACCCATGATGAAACGTGAAAAAGCTCTGCCGGATACGCCGGAAAATGCAATGGCCAGGGCGTTTGCTCATAATGGTACCCACGGATTTAAAGAATCGGTACGTACTCTGAGAACCAGTTTAACCCTGGCGTCGCTGGAAAGCCCGGCCCAGGTATTATTGTTTACCTCTTCGGTACCGGCAGAAGGTAAAACCACAACGTCATTAAACCTGGCGACCGCTTATGGTCAGATGGAAAAAGTGTTGTTGATTGACGCCGATATGCGTCGTCCGACTGTGGCGAAGCAGTTGCGTTTGCCATCCGGCAGCAAAGGCTTATCGAACGCTGTGGCCAACCCGGAAACATTGGATGAGTGCATTTATTCACTCGAAGATATGAATATCGATGTGATTCCGGCTGGCTTTATTCCTCCGAATCCTCTGGAATTGTTATCGTCGAAAAACTTCACCAATCTGCTGGAAACACTGAAGGGTCGTTACCAGCGAATCATCATTGACTCAGCACCAATGCAGGCGGTAAGTGATGCACTTTATCTGTCTACGTTAGCTGACGGTGTGGTATACGTTATCAAATCTGATGCCACCAAAGATAAGCTGATTAAAGGTGGTCTGGGCCGTCTGGATGACTCTAATGCCCGCATCCTGGGTGTTGTTCTGAACCAGGTAGACGTTGATAAAGAAGCTAAGTACGGCGGTCATTACGGCGGTTATTACGATACCTATGAATATAAAGCGAGCAGTTAATGTTAACCGCTTGCTGCAAGCGGTTGTTGGTGTGCTCTTTATTGCAACCATGCAGGTATTTCTGGTATCTGCATTGGTTGCGATTGGTAAACAGCAAACGGTGACAACCAGTGATAACACTTGGTTGGAATTAGCTGATGTATTGTCGTTTTCGGACCCCGAAGTCTTTGCAGCCTTAGCAACGTATCAGCGGGAACAAGCGGTTCTGTCAGGTGAAGATAAGCGTGCTCCTCTATTGCAACAATCGTTGCTGAACTGGGAGCAGGCCATCGAATCCCGACCGCTATGGCCGTATCATCATTTAAATGCGTTACACGTTGAGGTGATGTTGAATAAACCAGCGCTGGATATTCAGCAACGCATCGATACGGTGATCAGCCAAACCCCGAATGAACGGGGCATGGACAAGTATTTGGTTGAGCTCGCTGTGTTCTCATGGCCGAAACTAAACCGGGATCAACGACGCTGGATCAGCGATCGTCTTGATATCCTGAGTGGCAAAGAGTTGAAATACGTACTGAAGGCGGCGGAGCGCATTAACCGCAAAACACTGGTGTGTGTTCATTTGCCGATTAAAAAGTCGCGCCGCTACTGCAAATGAAGCTGAAGCCAATTAAAGGCTATTTTGGCTTCCTGAACTTAAGCGTCATACGATCACTTTCGCCGATGCTTAAGTACTTTTCTTTATCCTGATCACCCAGTCGTAGTGACGGTGGCAACGTCCAGACGCCACGCGGATGATCCTTGTCGTCTTTTATGTTGGCGTTAATTTCTGAAGCGCCTGCGAATTCAAATCCCGCTTTTTTTGCCAGTTGCTTAACATAAGCTTCACTGACGTAACCGCTTTTAACCATTTGTTCATAGCTGAAAGTATCCGGTGCTCTGTGTTCCACCACACCAAGAATACCGCCCGGTTTTAAAGCATCAAAAGCAGCGTTAAATACCGCCTGTTCCTGTTGATTACGCATCCAGTTGTGGACATTACGGAAGGTAAATACTTTATCCACAGAACCCGCTTCCGCCAGTGTCAGGTGTTTTGGTGGCTCCAGTAAGCTGATTTGAATATTGCCGTAAAGCTTAGGATTGCTCAGGAATTTCTCATCAAACTGAGCGCGCATTCGACGGAAGAATCCTACTTTCGAATCTTCTGGCCAGTGAGCTGCAATCAATTGGCCATCGGTTTTAACTGCCGGTGCCAGAATCTGGGTATACCAGCCACCGCCGGGCCAGATTTCAACCACGGTATCGCTGTTCTTTAATTCGAAGAAATGCAGGGTTTGTTGAGGATTGCGGAACTGATCACGCTGTTGTTCTTTTGCGCTTCGGTGTGACTGATCGGAGAAGGTCAGTGGTTGCTGCACGGTATTGCAGGCGGTTAACGCACTGCCTGCTAACAGCAGTAAAGCCATGGTTTTAAATGAAGTGGATTTAGGTTTGATCATTTCAGCCATGGCTTGTCCCTCTGATGATGAATACGGCTCTGTGGTTATTGCAGCAGCGCCGGGTTGTTGTTTTCGAGTTTATGACACTCGCCGGCTTCACCAAGTTCCACTTCCCATGGTGGATTTGGTCGAACGCTGTCGATAACAAAATCAACGAAGCTCCGTACCTTCGCCGACAGGTGACGATTACTTGGGTACAAGGCATGAATTGGATTGGCTTCGAATGGCCAGTCACACAGTACCGGCACCAGGTTATCGGAACGAATAGCTGAGGCAGCAATTAACATGGGCAGTGGTGCGATACCAACACCAGACAGGGCCAGAGTGTAAAGGCTGGCGAAGTCGTTAACCTGAAGTCGTGGTTTCACCTGAACGCTGAATTCTTCTTCGTTTGGACCAACCAGTGACCAGCTGTTCCATTCCGGTGAGCTTAATAAAGTGTGGTTTGCCAGGTCAGACGGATGTTGCGGTGAACCATGGCGCGCAAGGTAATCCGGGCTGGCGCATAACAGGCCACGAACATCACCCAGATGACGACCAATCAGGGAAGAATCTTCCAGCTGGCCGATACGGAACGCAATGTCGATACCTTCCTGTACCAGATCCAGCTTCTGATCGGATAACACCAGATCAATCGATACCTGTGGATGTTGCTCCATGTATTCAGCAACCAGGCTGCTTAACACCGTTGATCCAAACAGCACGGGGGCAGTGATGCGGAGTGTGCCGGTTGGTGTACTCTGCATCTGGGTAACCGCGATATTGGCTTCTTCGATTTCGCTGAGGATACGGGCGCAGTGGTTGTAATAAGCATTGCCGGTATCGGTAAGACGTAAGCTACGGGTGGTACGCTGAATCAGGCGAATGCCTAAACGTTCTTCCAGTTGAGTGATCTTACGGCTGACGGTGGACTTCGGCAGACCGAGGTTTTTTGCCGCGCCGGTAAAGCTGCCGGCTTCTACTACGTGAACGAATATCGCCATTTCGTTCAGATCGAACTCTTCACGTTTACCAATTAACATGGACTGCTCTCCAGATAGCAAGATGCGAGGTATGAGTCACAGTATGGGGCTACTTTCGGAGAATTAAAGCTTTTTGGAACAATTTGCTATAAAAATACCCGATTGATCCATGAATTTGATATTCCTATCACTTCAATGGGCTCAAATCGGGTATTCAGCAGCTGTTCTCAGCGGTTTCACTAGCAACCGAACAACTGCTTGTTATCACAAATGACCCTTACTGCAGCTGTAAAAGATGACAGCTGCCATAGGTTACAGCTTAGCTTTAATACCAAACGACACTATGGTTGGCAGGTCAGTCACTTCCTCACGATTACTGTAGTCAGCTCCCTCGTACTCGTAATCTACGACATTGCTGCGGCCATAAAGGTTCAGAATTTCTGCATAAAAATCCATTTCCCAGGTTTTGAAGACAAAGGTCCGGTCGGCGCGTACATCCAGCTTGTGGTAAGCCGGCAAGCGCTGGGAGTTGGTTTCGCCATACACTGGGTTGTACAACTTAGGATCGTTTTTATCCTGTTCTGCCCGCAGTAGTGGTGTGATCAGCTGACCACTCTGGTAGCGCCATTTAAAACCAATCTGCCAGTGTTTGTTGTATTGGTAGTTTGCCACCATATTGATGATCACTGGCTGATCGTAGTTATAGCGGAACTCTTTATTGGTCAGTTGATCCTTACGCTCGGTACGGGAGTAGGCAGCAGACAGCCAGCCGTACCATTTGTCGGTCAGGTTCTTGTTGATGAAGAATTCCATACCCCAGGCGGTGCCATCGGCATCGTTGGTGTAGCGGGGCAGGGCATTGTAAGCCGCTTTGTCCGCTTCTTTACTCAGATCGTAGCCGTAAAAATCCGGATCCGGGCGTGCGATGATAATGTCGTCGAGATTTTTGTAGTAGGCTTCGACCTTCCATAACAGATCATCCGCCAGCTCATTTTCGATACCAATTTCATAGTGGTCAGCTGTTGGCTGTTTCAGGTTACGGTTACCAAACTCCGGCGTATAAGAACCAAAGTTATCCGGCAGGATGTGGTACTGACCATAGCCAGACGTGAAAGCCCAGTTCTCACGGAACTCCCAGCGGCTGTTCAGTTTCGGTTCGGTGAAATCCTGTTTGGTGTAATCGTCACTGGACACCAATACCCCCGGCGTTAATGTCCAGGTTGGCGTAACCGACCAGACATCGGCAACGCTGGCGTACCAGGTGGTAACTATTGGCTTACCTTTGCCTTTGATGGTTTCACTACCATCAACAATTCGGCAATCCGGATCAAATTCATCACAGGCCGGTGCATTAAACTGACCGTTGTAACCGATATGAGCTTCTTTTAATTGCAGACCCCATTGCAGTTCGTGATCAAAATTAATCGGATAGCTGAATTGTGAACGCAGGTGGTAAGAGTTCACTTTTACGTCGATACGATTTTCCTGGCCGATACCAAAACCAAATTTCTCTTCCAGTTGCGAGAAGCCAATTTTGTGAGTCAGGCCAGAGTCATACAGTTTGTCCCACACCAGGCCCTGGGTGTTAAAGAAGGCTTTATAGCGCAGGCCACCTTTAAGGCCCGGGTCCTGCAGTACTTCGTCGGAGTCTTCGTCGAATAAAATTCCGCCTTTATCCTGTGCGCCAATTACCTGAAATGTCAGGTTTTCATTATTGCTGATGCGCCAGGTGTATTTACCCTGGTAATCGTAGAACTCGGGAACCTGGGTGAATTTAAAGTCTTCGTCGTCGAGGAAGTTTTCGATGTAATACTGAAACAAACTCTGGCGTGCGGAAAAATAAAAAGCCTGGTTATCAGTCACCTGATTTTCAACAAAAATACCGGCTTTCAGCAGACTGAAGTCAATAATGGTCTGATCCCGGTCCTGGTAAGGCAGGCGTGAATCGGCATCGATAACTGCACCAGTAGCGTTGTTATATTCCGGACCAAAGGCTGCAGCTTCCAGTTTAAAATCTTTGACGACGTTATCGTTCAGAATACTGCTGCCGTCCTGATGGAAGATATAACCCACCGGCAGGAAATCAATAATATAGGCGTTGTCTTCCGGCGACGAACCCCGTACGGCTGGCTCAGAGCGGCGACCGCTTGAGAACACCACGCCGGGCAGGCTCTCAATGGCACGCAGCGGGTCATTACCGGAACCCGGTACGCGCAGCAGTTTATCGGTTGAGATTTCAGCCAGTGGCGTATCATCGCCCTGAACCTTGACGCTATCCAGCTCGACGGTTGCTGTTTTTTCAGCACTGGTCTGAGTGTCTGTACTGGTTTGAGTTTCTGCTGTCGCAAAAAGCGGCGAGAGCAGTAATAAACTCCCGACCGTAGTCTGTAATATCCGTGGGGCTGACATTAGGCGTTCCATAAGATTTCCCTGATCAAGGTATTTTGCCTGTTATTGTGTCTTGTGTTTATTAACAGCAGCTGAATTTTCGTTATAAATTTGTTACTCGCCATCAAAATAACGATAACGGATATCAACTTGCTGACCTTGCTGGTCATTATCCTGAATATTACTCAAACCGCGATACCGCAGTAAGCGTTGAGTGGAACGCTGGTACTCGAGCTCAATAGGATCCAGCAGCCAGGATAACAGGGAAGAGCGCAACGTCATGGTAATTTTCAATGGCTGCTGTAAACGTTCCGGGTTGCTGGCTTCAACCTCAAAGTTCACGCTGGTCTGGCGGGCGACGGAAGCAAAGCTGAAAGGCACGGTTTTGCCGGCTGATAACGCTTGCCAGTGCTTGCGGATAAAATCGTCAAAGCCAGCATCAATTACCAGTTCATAGTCAAAATCATCGATAACTTTGCTGCTTGTGGTGCCATTCTCCTGTAGCGTCAGGCGCCAGCCCTTTGCCAGTTGCTCCGATTGTTCGGAATAGTTATGACGTAAATCTTTGAGAATAAAATCCGGTTGTGTCGCCGCATTAGAATACTGGTTGGTTTTTTCTGCGATTAATTCACCGTCCGCGGAAAAGTATTCAACCTGGCGAGTGACCGGAATAAGCTTCCCTTGTTTATCGTGGCGCTGAGTCAGGCTGTGTTGCTCGCGGTACAGCAGTTTATCAGGCCGCTCCAGGTCATAAGCTTCGCCGATGTAATCGAGAGAGATCGTTTGTGCCTGTGCGATATTTGTCGTCAGTGCAGCTGCAACGACAACATAAGAGAGGATACTGACGTTAAACGACATCATGGCGTTGCTCCATCGTTGCATCCTGTTTTTGTCCCTGCTGGTTTTTCTGATTAAGCTTTGGTTGGCGTAGCTGAGCAGACACCCACACCAGTAAGGCTGCCCAGAACAGACTGATCGCAACAAAGGCTGCAGGCGTTGCTTCGACAGCACCTAATTTACTGCCAAGAAAATAACTCCAGGGCGCACCGGCAGCTCCGAACAAGGCTGCGAACCAATAGCGTTTTAACAGTCCGGCCAGTGAATGACGTAATGTGGCAGCAAACGCCAGCCATAACGCCATTAACCAGAATGGAATAATAAATGACGTATGTTGTGGAAAAGACAGCCAGCCCAAATGAAACAGCAAGGTATCAAAACCAATACCGAGCGAAATGACCGGCAGAATTAAATGGAACTCCTGCTGTAAATCAGATCGCTCAACCACCCAACCAACATGCACAACCGCCAGCAGTATTAATCCCATGAGCGCCCAGATATCGCCACCGATCACACAGGCTACCCAGCACAATTGAAATAACACAGCGTTGGCCAGAATTTTTGGCCAGTTATTGCTCCCGGCGGAAGTCATGTTAAAACTCCCGGGCTTCGGGCAAAGCCGTCTTAGCTTCAGGTGAAGCCTGTTGAATCTGAGGTGAAGCCTCTTGAACAGATGAATTAACCGCCATACCGTCAGTAAGATTGCCCAGTACCGGCTGGCGACGGTTATAAGGTTTGGCAAACATCAGCTGTACGTCACCAATGACCCGCTCGGCGAAGCCACCTTCACAATAAGCAAAATAGAAGTCCCACAAACGGATAAAGGTATCGTCGTAGCCCAATGATTTGATCTGTTGCTGATTCTCAAGAAAACGCTTGCGCCACTCCGCCAGGGTGCGGGCATAGTGTGGTGTGATGTCTTCCATATGAGTCATTTTCATATCCGACGCCTGGGTAACTGCACTCTGGATCGCGGTCACACAGGGGATAAAACTACCAGGGAAAATATAGCGCTTAATAAAGTCGACTTCGGTTTTTGCTTGCTCATAGCGCTGATCGTCGATGGTGATGGCCTGAATCAAAGCAACACCGTCGGTTTTTAATAACGCGCTACAGGCATCGATATAGGTGTTAAGGTAGTGATAGCCCACCGCTTCAATCATTTCGATGGAAACCAGCTTATCGAATTGCCCGGCACGTTCGCTGGCTAATACACGGTAATCCTGCTTCAGCAGGGTAATTTTATCTTCCAGTCCCTGTTCTCTGACTTTGGCTTGCGCCCAGGCGTACTGTTCATCAGAAATGGTTGTGGTGGTTACCCGGCAACCATAATGTTTCGCCGCATGAATCGCCATCGAGCCCCAACCGGTACCAATTTCAACCAAATGGTCTTCGGGTTGCAGGTCGAGTTTCTGGCAAATGCGATCCAGTTTGTATACAGATGCCTGTTCCATGGTGGCATCGTCACTGGGAAAAATACCGCTGGAATACATCATGGTTGGATCGAGGAACAACTCAAACATGTCGTTACCCAGATCGTAATGGGCCGCAATATTTCGCTTTGAGCCTTTTTCAGTGTTTTTATTCAGCTGGTGAAAGAACTTCAACGCAATTTTCCCAACGGTAGCCCAGCCGCCGTCAATCTGATCCACCACGTCTTTATTTAACGCCAGCACACGGATGACCATTGGCAGGTCCGGACTGCTCCAGTCGTGGGTCATATAGGCTTCACCTGCACCCACGCTGCCGTATAACGCAATGTTGCGGTAGGCTTCAAAATCATGAATATCAATTCGCGCGTTATGTTGCTGATAGCGTCCGGAATTTTCCGATTGACCAAAGCGGAAGGTTTGGTCACCTTCAGTGATGATTAATGAACCGGTATGCAGTTTTTTCAGTGTACTGAATAATCCCTGGCGACACAGGCGGTCGAGCCAGTGCATGTTTTGGCTATCGGAAGCGAGTGTTTTAGCTGACGAAGTTTTCATAACATTGACTCCTTTTGATGCACCGCTTGGTCATCACTGGTCGGTTTGGAAGAATATTGTGCGGGGTGCTTGTGGCGAAAAGTGTGTTCTGGCTGGTTGTGAGGATGATCATAAAAAGGCGAGCGTTTTAACCAGAGCTTCAGTGCGTTCCAGTAAATTCCGGCAAAGACCTTCAATGTCATCAGCGGGTATTGGCGCAGTACCTGATTCATGCTCTGAGTGGTAAAAGGTTCGGCACTCAGACGCATAGTGGCATCAAACTCACGCTGCTCATCCAGGTAATTTTCCATGTGAATCAGCATTTCATCCCCAGGTTGTTGCATTACCCAGCGGTATTGCATATCCAATGGATTAAAGGGGGAAACATGGAAACTTTTATTAAACCGGTAGTGACGTGCTGGCTGATTTTCCGGGCCGCTGGTGGAAGTTGCAGCAATAGCCCTGCAGTCTGTTAGAGGCTGTGGCTGTGGTTGAGATTGTGGCTGAGATTGAGGTTGTGGTTTCTGCTGATGCTGCGTATCGACACCAGGCTCCATTAAGGTGTAATGAAAGCGTTCATCCCAGGGAGTGTTGGTAATTTCTGCCAGCGTTCCCAGTAATTTGCCATGGTCGTCATAGCAATAATAAAAAGACACCGGGTTAATCAGATAGCCGAAGTAGCGCAAATTGGTCAGCAGTTTGACTTTGCTGGCTCGTAACCCCGTGTCGCGATAAAACTGAGCAATAACAGCGTGTTTTAAATCAGCACTGTCTGAATCCATGATGTAACTGCCATTAGCGCTGTTATCCCGCTGACTGCGGGTAACAGCAGCGGCAAAATAATCACGACGGCGAAATTGCGCCGGAGCCCATCGCCGGGTGGACCAGAATGAAGAACGACTGAAGATATCATCCACTTCATCGAGATCGAGCAACACCATAAAAACCTGATAAGTGAATTCATGCTTCACTTTGGTGTGGCGACGATGGCGTACCCAGCCTTTATAAATGCAGCTGTCCATCAGGCCACCTGATTCTGCTCGGCATTTGTTTGTTTTTGATCGTCCTGATTTTTCTGATCCGGGTTGTGCTGATCTGGATTGTGATTGCTCAGGTCGATGCCAAACGATTTACAAACCCGCAGCGCACTGTTGACGCCATCCTCGTGGAAACCATTCAGCCAGTAAGCACCACAAAAATGGGTATGGTGTTTGTTATTAATCAGGTAGTGATTCTTTTGCGCCCGCATGCCTTCCAGGGTAAACACCGGATGAGCGTAATTGAAAATCCGGATGATTTTATCCGGGTTGATATCTTCAGTTTTATTTAACGTGACGCAGAAGTGTTCCGGGCAGTGATCGAAGTTCTGCAGACGGTTCATATAATAGGTCACCGCCACCGTTTCTCGATCGCTTTTTTCTTCATCGATGTGATAATTCCACGCCGCCCAGGCAGTTCTGCGTTTTGGCAAAATGGTGTGGTCAGTATGTAACACCACTTCGTTCATCTGATAAGGAATGGCGCCGAGTACTTGTTGCTCGTCCGTGGTGGCATCCGCCAGCATTGATAACGCCTGATCGCTGTGACAGGCAAAAATGACTTCATCAAACTGGCTGGTCATTTCCTGCCCTTGCTTGCGGAAGCAGATTTCTGCACCGTTGATATTGCGGTTGACCCGGATCACTGGGGTACGCAAGTGAACCTGATTAACCGGCAATAGTTCTGTGATTGCACGAACATAAGAACGTGAACCGCCACTGATCACACGCCATTGCGGACGGTCGTCGACACTTAACATGCCGTGGTTATTAAAGAAGCGAACGAAGAAATACAGCGGGAATGACATCATCATTTCTTCGCTGGCAGACCAGACCGCAGCCCCCATAGGGATAATGTAGTAACGGCGGAAATAATCGCCGTAACCTTTACGGCTCAGGTAGCTGCCTAAGGTTTCGTTGCGATTGATTTCATCGGCTGCAAGTTCCGCACGTGTTTCTTTATTGAAGCGTAAAATATCACGCAGCATCAGCCAGAATTTGGGGTTAAACAGATTGGAGCGTTTGGCAAACAGCGAGTTAAAATCATGGCCATTGTATTCCATGTCTTTTAACGGTGCTTTTACACTGAAGCTCATGTCTGAATCTTCACTGGCCACACCAAGTTGATCCATCAGCTCGATAAAATTCGGATAGGTCCAGTCGTTAAATACAATAAATCCTGTATTAACCGGATAGGTTTCTCCGGCGAGTTCGACATCGGTGGTTTGGGTGTGGCCGCCCAGATAATCATTTGCTTCAAACAAATGAACATCGTGCTGGTGGTTCAGCAGGTAAGCCGATGTCAGTCCGGAAATACCAGAACCAATAATGGCAATTTTTTTACGACAAGAACGGTCTGCAGCAGTTGTTGGATTCATTGGATTATCCTCGTCTTAAGATTCGCGTGCCATAGATTGGGTGATACGCATGCGCAGGCCAGCAGGCAGCGCAGCAATGAATTTCATAATCAGGGTAAATTTTCGTGGGAAGTGAATTTCCCAGCGACGGCTTCTCAGACCATCAATAATTTCTTCCGCTGCCTGTTCAGCACTGATGCGCATTGGCATTGGAAAATCATTTTTATCGGTGAGTGGCGTTTTAACAAAGCCAGGAGCAATCACAGAAACGTCGATGTGCTGTGGCGCCAGATCGATTTTCATCGCTTCAAGAAAATGAGTGGTTGCTGCTTTACTGGCGCCATAAGCCTGAGCACGGCTCAACGGCAGCCAGGCAACGCTGGAACTCATTCCCACCAGATAACCACGCTGGCTTTGTTTCAACAGAGGTAATACCGCTTCAACACAATTGGCCAGGCCAATCAGATTGGTATTAATAACCCGTTGAAATAACTGAGCATCAAACTGATTCACATCGACGTATTCGCAGGTACCAGCATTGGCAATTAAGGTATCGAGGCGACCGTACTTGTGCTCAATTTCATTAGCGGCCTGATGCACCGACCAGTTGTCGGTGATATCCATCGGCAGGCAAAGAATGTTATGTAATCCACTGTCCGCGCGGATTCGCTCCAGCGCTTCATGATTACGGGCGCTGATAACCAGTTGATGACATTGTTCTGCCAGTGGTTTTACCAGAGCTTCACCAATACCGGATGAAGCACCGGTTAACCAGATGACCTGCTTATTTAATGCCGGGGCTGTGCGTTGCATTGAGCTCATGACATGCGCTCCTTTAATTTGCGGATGGCCCAGCCGAGCAACGGCAAATGTTCATACAACATCTGGCCGCCATCAAAAAAATCGCGGTGTTGAATGATTTTGTCGTTATGCCAGATCAGTTCGCTGCCGCCATCAACGGTTACCGGGTTGCCGGAATTAATGCGCGGATGTTGATACACCATTTGCCAGCGTATAAAAGCGTGATTGTCGTCGTACCAGCAATGGCCAAAATCAAACTGAATGCTCTCGACGTTTTCGTACATGGACACAAAATAACGCGTCATGGCATCCAGGCCGTTTATCTTGTGGAACGGATCCCTGAACTGAATCGATTCACCGTAAACACTTGCCAGTGTGGCTTTATCAACGTTGCCACGTTGTAACTGGTGGTACAGATTCTGAAAGGCGGAAACAGCAGCGGCATTCATGATGACACTCCCGTCTGACGACCTTCTTCGAGAATGTGTTTCGGTACCGGATTGAGGCTGTGGATAATGCCAAGCCAGCTCATAACTTTAAGTACGTAATAGGTGATGTCGATCTGCCACCAATAAAATCCCTGGCGCGCGGATACTGCAAAGCGGTGATGGTTGTTGTGCCAGCCTTCACCCAGTGTCAGCAACGCAAGAAATGCATTGTT
Source organism: Bacterioplanoides sp. (assembly GCF_965219715.1). Classification (GTDB taxonomy): domain Bacteria; phylum Pseudomonadota; class Gammaproteobacteria; order Pseudomonadales; family Oceanobacteraceae; genus Bacterioplanoides. The sequence goes on along the minus strand of NZ_OZ244785.1, from coordinate 1,873,955 downwards.
GCGACTCTGGTCTTTGGTTTTAAAGCGTTTATTGCCCCAGATATGACCCAGAGAATTAATCGCTACCGTTGAATGGAACAACATAACCGTGGAAACAAAAAATCCCCAGATCACTAACTGGAAGCCGTTAGTGTTCAGACCTGGGGCAAAATATGCTGCTAATTCTCCGGCCACATACAGCAGAGCAATTAACAGCAGGGGAGCAAAGCTGTCGAAGCGATCGAGCCAGCGAAGTTCCGGAAAACGGGAAAAATCTTTAATACGGCGATACTGTGTTTTAAAGCTGGCATCACAGGTAAACCAACCGACATGGCTCCACCAGAAACCACGTTGCACCGGTGAATGCAGGTCCTGTTCTGTATCGGAATACTGGTGGTGCGCACGATGGTGTGCTGCCCACCAGAGAGGGCCGCGTTGCGCTGCCATATTGCCCAGCAGCGCAAAAATAAACTGCCAGAAACGATTCGTCTTGTACGAACGGTGTGAAAAATAACGATGATAAAATGCCGTGATCGCAAACTGACGCAGCCAATATAACGCCAGGCAGGTAACAATGGCGGTGGTGCTGCTGTCGATGACAAAAGCGAACAGCGCAATCAGGTGCAGGGTAATAAAAGGAATAACTCTCACCCAATTAAATTGGGTTGAGTCCATTTCCTCCTGACCTGCAGCGGATGAATCAAACCAGCGAATTACATTGCGCCAGGGGGATAATTTCGTGTCCATCAGGCTTTCTCACTGCTGACTGCGCCAGCTCCGGTTAGAGTAAATAAATCCGTTTCAGGTGCTGCTTCGGTAATCCCTTCAGTTGCACCTGGTTGAGTTAACAGGCCTTCGCCTTTAAACGCTGCCAATGCCCGCAAGCGTGCGAATTTATGTTCAACCACTTCGTTGGCATAACCACACTGGCTGCGTTGAATGGCATTTGGCTGGTGTCTGGATTTGGCTGGCAAGGCGGCCAGCTCAGGAACAAATTGCGCAATAAATTCGCCATCAGGATCGAACTTCTGGGATTGCGTAATTGGATTAAAAATACGGAAGTAGGGAGCACCATCGGCTCCGGTTGATGCACTCCATTGCCAGCCGCCGTTATTTGACGCCAGATCAAAGTCCACCAGATGACTGGCGAACCAGGCTTCACCCCAACGCCAGTCGATCAGCAAATGTTTGGTCAGGAACATAGCGCTGATCATACGCAGTCGATTATGCATCCAGCCGGTTTCCAGTAACTGACGTTGCGCGGCATCGACAATCGGATAACCGGTTTCTCCCTGACACCAGGCATCAAAATCAGCTTTGCTGAAACGCCAGGGGACCGATTCGGTATCTTGTTTAAAGGCTTTATGTTTATTCAGGTCGGGGAAGGCGACCAATAAGTGGCGATAAAATTCCCGCCAGATGATTTCATTAATCCAGCTGTTCAGTCCTGGCTCACCGTCGGTCAGCATGCAGGCATTCATTTGCCAGGCACTGTATAGACACTGACGCGTACTGAGCAGACCAATACTGAGATAACATGACAAACGGCTGGTGGCAGGTTTCGCCGGGAAATCCCGCCAGTTGTGATAATCACACGCGCGTTGTTGCAGGAAGTCCTGTAATTGCTCGTGCGCTTGTTCTTCGTTAACCGGCCAGAGTGGATCACTAATTTCTTTGGCGTCGGTGGTATTACCCAGCTTTTCTTCAGCAAGTTTGGACATCGCGCTGGAAATACTTTTCTCAGCTTCTGCTGTTAAAAAATGGTTGTTCGATAGCGCTTCGGGTTTGTTGAGTGGTGGTTGCTGAAATTGTGGGAAGTGCTGACACCAGGCTTTACGAAAGGGTGAATACACTTTAAACATTTGTTGTTGTTTGTTCAGCACTTGCCCTGGCGGAATAATGCACTGATCGTGGTAACAAAACAGTTGTGGCGATTGTGCACGATTATTTTCAGCCCAGCGACTGAAAAACAGGTCGCGATTAATCTCATTAATTTCGTATTCGTAATTAAAGTACAGCTGTTCAATTTCGAGGGTTGTACACAGTGTTTTCAGTGCTTCTGCATTATCGCTGAAGGTATCACTATCAATGATTAACAGTGGAATATTCAGTGCTTTCAGTTGTTGTTCAAGCTGCATCAGAGCATTTACAGTTAACTGAATCAGGCGATCACCCATGCCATGCTGCTGCCATTGTTTGCGGCTGATAAAGCTGACTGCAATGACGTCGCTGCTCTGACCATTAGTGTTGTGGCAGGCGTGCCACAAAGCAGGGTTATCATGTACGCGTAAATCGCGGCGGAACCAAACCAGGCGTTTCATTATTGTTGTCCTCGCGGCAGTTCGGAAGGTGTATCAGAGTGAGCACCATTAGCGGTGATATAGGTTTTTATCCGTTCAGAAAAATCGCCGGTTAAATGATGTAAATGTTGTGGCGATGTGTCGCTGGCCTGAGTACCGGAAACAAAAAAACGATATTGTGGGCTGTCGTTAATACAGCTCAGCCAGCGCTGGTGATCGCTCTGGAAGCCCGGTGATAAATGCAGCCAGATCTTTTTGCAGTTCAGCTGTTCGCTGGCTTGCAGAATGTCTGCCGGTGTTAATTCATAACCGAAATATTCGATATGAAAAGATGCCGCGCCCAGTGCATAAGCCACAGCGAGCAGTTCCAGCTCTGCATCCACATGGTTAGCGACCAGCAATAACACATCACCCTGATTGTGTTTTTGTTGGTGTTGAATGTAATTGAGTAACTTACGCTTAAATTGCTGGATAAATACTTGTTGGTGCAGGTGGGAGTATTGTCGCAGGGTAAATAACACCGGCATTAAACAGTGCTGGTAATACACGGCCATTGGATAGTTGGCGAGGCCTTCACTCCATAAACTATCGAGTAAAGACAGGTTCAGATTTTTAATGCCGTCGAGCAGCTGTTGCTGTTGTACCTGCCATTCATCGTTCGAATTATCCAACCCGGATTTAATATCGTTATTCAGTAATAACTTCACCTGGCGGATCGGGTAACCCTGGTCGAGCCAATAAAGAATATGTTCAACCTGCTTAATATCATCGTCGTTATAAAAACGATGACCTTTATCGGTTCGTTGTGGCTGAACGATGCCATAACGACGTTCCCATGCTCTTAATGTCGCCGGGTTAACGCCGGTCAGCCGGGCAAATTCACGAATCGGATACAAGCCGGAAAACGAGCGTTGTATCGTCATCGTGTGCAGATCGTTATCAGATGGCATTACGCAGACCCAGCTGATATGGATATGGGTTTAAGTACACCTGCTTGTTGGCATAGTGTTGCTGCTGTTGATGACTCAAATGATGTTTCAGCAGAGTCAGCGGCACAATTAACGGTACGATGCCCTGGTGGTACTGTTTGATCAGGTCGGTCAGCTCTTGCTTGTCTCCGGCACTGAGGCAGTTTTTCAGATAGCCCTGCAGATGCATCAGAGTGTTTGTATGCATTTTGCGGGAAGCCGGTTTGGCCAGAGCAGTCATCAGCTGGCTGAAGTATTCCGTGGCTACCGTATGCAGCTCGGTTGTGCTGAGATCGGACAACAAACGGCCGAGGCTTTTATAGTGCTGCTGGCTGTGGGCCATCACCAGATATTTATAACGGGCGTGGAACTCAATCAGGTCTTTGGCGCTGTAGTCGCTGGCGATAAATTGTTGCCAGTCGTGGTAAGCAAATACCCGCACCAGAAAGTTTTCGCGTAACCCCGGGTCATTTAACCGACCGGCTTCCTCCACCGGCAGCAGAGGCTGCTTTTTACAGAACTCTTCGGCGTAAAGGCCACGGGCACTGCCTTCCGGCATGCCGTTTTCGAGATAACGTTTCACCCCAAACAAACCGCAGCTTGGGCTTTTCTGCATAAAAATGTAGCCGCACAGGTTGTTGTGCTTTTCGCCTTGTTCCTGACCGTAAGCGCGTAACTTATCGCTGACGTCCAGCTCGGCATCGCGGGTACCGCGAGCGAACACATTGGTGTCATCAGCGGATTCACTCACCAGACGGATCGGTTGTCTTGGGGTGCCCATGCCGATGGCAACTTCCGGGCAAAGTGGCACGTATTCAAAGTACTCGGCTAATACATCGGTACAGAAACGTGAACGTTTGTGGCCACCATCAAATCGTACTTGTTGCCCCATCAGGCAGGCACTGATGCCAATCGGGATTTTTACGCTGTTGGTTTGTTGCTCGCTCATATTCTCTACCTCGTTGTACATGAATGTTGTACATCTCTGTATAAGAAAAATTTAGCGGTACAGGGCTGCCTCTGTCAAAGGTTTTGTACAAGAAAAGTGTAAATTTGTATAAGAAATGGCTCTGACTATGGAAGAAACCGATATAAAAAAAGCCGTACAGCCGGAGAGGGTGGCTGTACAGCGGAAGGGAAGCGGGTGAGCCGGACCGGCTCCGTCAGTGATGGCTTAACTCAGCTGGCGAATAACAACCTGGCTGATGGCGCTGGCCACTTCGGGCTCCAGGCCAATTGGCGGGTGCAGTTCGAGCTCGCTGGCGAAGCCTTGCTGCTGCAGCGTTTGTTGAACAGTGTCGAGCATTTCCGGTACGTCTTTGCGCAGGTGGCGGCCGGCGGCGAAGAACAATGGCAGCACATCCACGTGTTCGTAGCCGCATTTCACCAGTTCGATCACCACATCTTCCAGCATGGGTTCGGCCAGCTCCATGTATGCCAGTTTCAGTGGCGTACCGGCGGGCAGTTGCTGCGCGATGCTGTTTTTCAGCTGATCAAAAGGCTCCAGCCAGTGTGGGTCAGAGCTGCCATGGGCGAGCAATACGGTTGCTTTTTTCACCTGAGAATTCCCGGGTCAGTTATTAATAAATTGCTGTGCGGCCTGCTGACCACTGAGCCAGGCACCTTCAACCGCACCCTGATCAACCCAATCGCCGCAAACGGCCAGCTGCTGTTGCTGGTCGACCAATGAACCTTTGTGTAACGGCTGATCAACAATGGCGTACAGCCAGCGATGCAGCCAGCTTTCAGTCGGGACTATGGCATCACTTTGCATCACTTCAAAGAAGGCATCCAACATCAGTTGCTGTACATGATCACGCGGGCTTTCGGTGTGCGTGCGTGCCCAGTCGTGGTTGGCGTGTACCACCCAGGTTGTGAGGTTCTGGTCACGTTCGGGCTTGCTGGAGTTCTGCGAAATCCAGTCAACAATCGGGTGCTTAACAAATGCCCCTTTCACGTCATTTGCCTGGTCATTACTGAGGCCCTGGTCAAATGCCAGCAACAGGGTAAAGGTTGGCATCAGATCAACATCACATTGTGCCGCCAGCTCCGGTGCGATCTGCTGCAGCAATGGCTGTGCCTGTAACGGTGGGGTGTTAATGATCAGGCCATCAAAGTCGCCGAAGTTATTACCCATATCGTCTTCAAGCTGCCAGCTTTCGCCATGTCGGCGGCATTCAGTGATGCGTGTACTGGCATGAAACTGATCTGCGCACTCCAGTAATTTGCGGCTCAGTGCGGTCATGCGGCTGACGCCGACGTAACGTTCAACATCATCCGGAGATTCATGGATACCGTCGGCATTAATAACGTGTGGCTGGAAATTCCAGTGCTGGATCCAGCCTTCTTTCTGCCACTGATGCAGTGCTTTGGTGAACGCGCCGTTGTGGCTGCGCATAAACTGTGCGCCCATATCCCAGCTGGCATCACCCACTTTTTTGGTAGCCAGGCGGCCGCCGGAACCACGACTCTTATCAAACACGGTGACCTGATGGCCGTGTTCCTTCAGTAATTGCAGTGCACTGAGACCCGCCATACCGGCGCCTACGATCGCAATATGTGCCATAGGATGAGATTCCTTAAACCTTGTACAACAAAATGTTAAATCTTCATTGGCTAGCAAGTGTATCTCGATTTGCTATATAGTCCAAATGTTGTATAACATTTGTATAGCTAATAGAGCTTAATGCTGATAATGAGGACAAAAGCATGACTTATAAGGCGCCCCTGCGCGATATGCAATTCGTATTGTACGAGGTACTGAACGGTGATCAGGTACTGCCATCTTTACCGGGTTTCGAAGACTCAACCCGCGAAATCATGGACGCCGTGCTGACCGAAGGTGCGAAGCTGGCTGAAAACGTGATGGCTCCGCTGAACATGCCGGGTGACCGCGAAGGTTGTCAGTACGATCCTGAAACCAAAACCGTCACCACGCCGAAAGGTTTCCGCGAAGCTTACCAACAGTTCGCTGAAAACGGTTGGACGGCACTGTCTTCACCGGTGGAATACGGCGGTCAGGGTTTACCTCACACGCTGAACACGCTGGCGGAAGAGATGGTGTGCTCCGCTAACCTGTCGCTGGGTATGTACCCGGGCCTGACGCACGGCGCAATTAATGCGCTGCTGAGCTACGGCTCTGACGAACTGAAAAACAAATTCCTGCCGCAGCTGATCAGTGGTGAGTGGACCGGCACCATGTGTCTGACTGAACCGCACTGTGGTACTGACCTGGGTCTGATCCGCACCAAAGCTGAACCTCAGGCCGATGGTTCGCACGCCATTTCCGGTACCAAGATCTGGATCACCGGTGGTGAACACGATCTGGCCGATAACATCGTTCACCTGGTGCTGGCTAAGCTGCCGGATGCGCCGGGTGGTTCAAAAGGTATTTCATTGTTCCTGGTGCCTAAGTTCCTGGATGACGGCAGCCGTAACCCGGCTTTCTGTGGTGGTCTGGAACACAAAATGGGTATTAAGGGTTCAGCCACCTGTGTGATGAACTTTGAGCAGGCGAAAGGCTGGCTGATCGGTGAGCCACACAAAGGCTTGCAGGCGATGTTCGTGATGATGAACAGCGCGCGTCTGATGGTTGGCCTGCAGGGTCTGGGGATTGCCGAAGCGGCGTACCAGACGTCACTGGAATTTGCTAAAGACCGCCGTCAGTCGCGCTCTCTGGCGGGTCCACAAGAGCCAGACCAGGCGGCGGACTGCATCATTGTGCATCCGGACGTGCGTCGTATGTTGTTACGTCAGAAAGCCATCATTGAAGGTGGTCGTGCGCTGGCGTACTTCACCGCGATGCAGCTGGACGTGTCTCAGCACGGTGCCAGCGAAGAAGATCGCGAACACGCTGATGATATGGTTCAGCTGTTAACGCCAGTGGTAAAAGCCTTCCTGACCGATGAAGGTTTCTTCTGTGCTAACGACGGTCTGCAGCTGATGGGCGGCAATGGTTTTACCCAGGATTGGCCGGTTGAGCAGTACGTACGTGACTCTCGTATTACCCGTATTTACGAAGGCACCAATGGCATCCAGGCGCTGGATCTGGTGGGTCGTAAGCTGGGTATGGCGGGTGGTCGTCCGTTGAAACGTTTCTTCGCTATGCTGGAAAGCTACTGCAAAGAAAACGAAGGCGCGCCACACATTGGTGAACTGAAAGCCGCCATGGCGAAACTGCAGAAAGCCACCATGTGGCTGATGCAAAACGGCATGACGGATCGTGAACAGGCAGGTTCGGCAGCAACGCCATACCTGCGTCTGATGGCGTTAACCTCGCTGGCGTACTTCTGGAGCCGTATGGCGCTGACAGCACGCGAACAGCTGGATAACGGTACAACAGAGACCGATTTCTATCAGGCTAAACTGAACAGTGCTGAATTCTATATGGCGAAAATTCTGCCACAGAGCAGTGCACTGATGAGCGAAATTGAATCCGGCAAAGACAGCCTGATGGCAATGACGCTGGCGCAGTTCTGATATTGCCAGTCTGTATCTGCTGAAATCATGAGGAGACGATTATGAATAAAACAATTCTGATCACCGGTGGTACCGGGTTTATCGGCCAGCGTCTGGTAGATGACTGGGTTACGGAAGGTCATCACGTTGTTATTTATAGTCGTCGTCCGGATTGGGTGAAGCGGCGTTGGGGAGGCCGTGTTGAGGCGGCCTCTTCACTGGCGACGCTGAATCAGCGTTTTGACTGGCTGGTAAATCTGGCCGGTGAAGGCATCGCTGATAAGCGGTGGAGCGCTAAACGTAAACAGCAGCTTCGCCAGTCACGTATCGATCTTTCCAGAGACTTATTGCAATGGGCGCAAGACAGCCAGCAACATTTTGATCTGGTGCTGTCCGGCTCTGCGATTGGTTTTTATGGCTCACACATGGACGATGAGCAGCAGGGAACCGGTTTTACTGAACAATCTGCTAACGGCGCTGGCTTTGCTTCACAGCTGTGTCGCGACTGGGAAACGGTTGCCCACGAATTTGATGACCTTTGTGAACGTTTGGTGATTTTGCGCACCGGCGTGGTACTGGGGCAACACGGCGGCATGCTGGCCCGACTGTGGCTGCCATTCAGCCTGGCACTGGGCGGTGTGATTGGTAGCGGTAACCAGGTCTTATCGTGGATTCATATGGATGACTATCGTCGTGCCATCCACTTTCTCAGTAAGAACTCAGTGGCGGGGGCCGTGAATATGACCTCGCCCCAGGCGGTCACTAATCGCCAATTCACCAAAGCACTTGGCCAGGTTATGTCACGGCCAACCATTGCGCCAATGCCGGGCTTTGCTGCTGAACTCTTGTTTGGTGAAATGTCAGAGCTGTTACTTGAAGGGCAGCGGGTTTTACCGCAGCAATTACTGAGTCAGGGTTTTGTGTACGACTATGCTGACATTCACGACGCTTTGCGGGAAATTCATGCTCATTGGTGATAGCCAGACGCTTTAAACGATCAGCGCGAAAGACATTGCCGACCAATGTATAGAAATACAGTACTTACTGATATGTAAGAGACTGTGAACACAATGTAAAACCCATTTTTTTGACGCCTGTCTAACCTAGCAAACCCTTGTTTTTGCATCGTATTTCCGACAAATTCCCGCCGCTTTTGTGAGGTTACAAAAAGACTGTAGTTTTGTGTTATTCCGCATTGCGGTAGCGGGTAGGAGAAGCTAAACCTAAAGATAATTAAGTTGTTACCGATACAGGTTTATTTCCCCTATGAGCATCAGTCGTCAAACTCTTGAACAAAATTTGTACGAATTCGATCAGGGATATCGCGTTACCTATGTGAACTTTTCACGGGCTAACGAATTAACGGATGCACAATTAATTCTGACACTGGAACGGGATTGCGAGCGTAAGACCTTTGCCTTCTCTCAACCTCAGTTCAGTGATGTGAATAAAAATCTGGTGGCCAGCCATGGTATTTACATTGCGGCAATCAAAAGCTCACCGCTGTCGCCTAACCGTATTGAGGTGGGTGATTCTGAAGGTGGCTTTGCATACTTTACCGCGAAGAATGTAAAAAACATTACACCCGCAGCCTGATTTGAGGCTCCGGAAAAGGAATCCGGAGTCCATCGAATAAAGCACCCTGTAGGTTAGCACCCAGTGAAAAGCCCGGCAGATATGCCGGGCTTTTTTTTATGTGACTTTTATTACTGAACTCAGCGAATATCTTGCTCTGATCCTTTATAATAACAGCGATTATTTCCGGTAAGGTTGCGTATTATGACGATTAAAATCAGTGCATTAAAAAAGCGGGATCATATTGAAAAAGTGATCATCCATTCTCTTGATTTATGTCTGTATCAGGCTTCTGCAATCATTGATGACAAAGAAGAATTTATTACTGACGATAAGGGTAAATTATTGCGCAGTCATAATGTTTTATCGTTCCAGGCGATGTTTGAAAAATATCCGATTAAAAACCTGGTCGTGCGTCATACCAGTGCTTACGATGAAATGGTGGGGCAGCCTATCCGTGAAGTCAGTAACGCGATTGAGGTACCCTTTGGCAGAAATCAGCTTGGCAGTGCTAACGGCGTTTCGGCTACCGAGCATTAACCGGTTGTCAGAACATTTAATAACTGGTAAATGACAGTAATCAGAACAAGGTCATTTGCTGAGAATTGTTCTGACGTTTTTTTCTGGAGTTGATCTTCTGGCTGTTGGCTTTTAAACCATTATTTTTTGAACCACTGCTTTTCGCAGCCGTTTTCATAGCATTGCGACGATGGTTCCGATTCTTACGTGAACCGTGTTTATCTCCGATTTGATGCGCTTCCCGGCGGAAGTCAGCATCCCTTACTCCGCTAATTAAATGACGTGCTTTACGGCAGGCATCGCTGAAATCAACCAATGGCACCGGATAGTTTTTTCCCAGAATACAATTGTATGATTGCTGCAACTTTTCCGGCATGAGCCAAGGGTGATGAATCCAGCTGGTAGGTACCTGGCGTAATTCCGGTAACCACTGGCGAATAAAATTCCCTGATGGATCTAATTTCTGCGCTTGCAGAGTTGGGTTATAAATTCGTGGCATATTGATGCCGGTTGTACCAGCCTGCATCTGAGCTTGTGGATAATGAATTCCGGGTTCGTAATCAACAAACAGTTGCGCCAGAAAAGGAGCGGTAACCTGCCAGGGAAGCCACAAAGGATAACTGGCCACCGACATCAGCATGGCGCGCATACGAAAATTAATCCAGCCATGATGATGCAGGTAACGCATACAGGCATCCACCATGGGCCAGCCAGTATTGCCGGTTTTCCAGGCAATTAACCACTGCGGATTATAGTGCTGGCGTAACTCATTATAAGCCGGATGCAGGTTACGCCATTCCATATCCGGTTGATCTTCCAGCTTCTGAATAAAATGGCAGTGCCACCACAGGCGACTTTCGAAAGCTTTTAAGCTGTTTTTCCAATAACGGGTAGGCTGTTGCTGCTGGGTTAACTGCACGGCGGTTAATACTTCCCGCATACTCAGGCAACCGTAAGCCAGATACGGGCTCAGCCGCGAGCAGGCATGCCCAGCCGTGATTGGTGAGCTGATGGATGACCGGTAAAACTCTCCGCGTTGTTGCAGAAAACCGGTTAGCAGCGCCAGCCCTTGTTGGCGACCGCCATACCGACGACCCGGACACGGCAGTGTTAATTTTCCATAATCATTGTTCAACTCAGCAGCAGGCAGTTCATGATCCCGGGTAAATACATGCCATTGAATGGTGCTTGTGATTGAGTTGTGCGACGGAGTGTCGAATGGTTGTTGCATAAACCGTTGCCAGTTTTGCGCCCAGTGATCGCGTCCGGGATTGGGCCTGACGACTCCGAATTGCTGGTATTGCTGCCAGCTAATCTGATGTTGCCGACACCAGTCAGCCACCTGAATATCACGCTGATACGTCCAGTAATTACCGGTTTCTTCGTGGCTATGCAGGGTAAACTGACCCAGTTTATTTTTTAGCTGCATCAACAATTGAACAACATTGCCCTGAAATATCTGCAACTGGCCATCAAGCTGGTGATTCAGATCGGATAATGATTCTCTGACAAATTGCCACTGGCGCACGCTGGTGTCGGGCAGTTGCCAATAGTCTTGTTCCAGACAATAAAACGCCAGGACCGGCCCTGACTGAGCCGCCTGATAAAGCGCCTGATGATCCGCACTGCGAAGATCTCTTTTAAACCAAACCAGTTGCAGCATCTTTTTCCGTCGCGATCGGAGCAGGGTAATCGGGCAGCAAGGATTCGCCACGGCTGTGTTGCTGAATTTGTCTCAAGCTGTAATGTGCCAGCTGTGGCAGCCATAACTTAATATGAGTTAATTCCGGATCATAATTTTGCAGCTGGAAATTAATATTAAAAATCCGTCCTTGTCCCGGACTGCTGCGGGGATCCTGGCCAGCACCGGCGAGGTATGCCCAGTTGCCCCAGTTACTGGCAACGTCATAATCCACCAGATGGCGCTCGAAAAAGGCGGCACCTAAGCGCCAGTCGAGTTTCAGGTATTGAATAAAATAACTGGCCAGGTTTTGCCGCATACGGTTAGAGCTGTAGCCAGTGGCGATTAATTCTTTGATACCTGCGTCGATTAAAGGCACACCGGTTTCAGCCGCAACCCATTTATTCCAGTGGCTGGCATTAAATCGTGGAGGTGTCAGTGGCTCGTCTTTAATGCCCTGATAACGGAAAAATTTTCGACCGTAAATCCGCATACTCCAATGAAAATACTCACGCCACAACAGTTCTTGTTTGAACCATTGGCTGTGTTCATTTTCACCATGTTGCTGTTCCCAGCGTTCGGTTTCATACCAGACATTACGCACAGATAATGCGCCCCATGCCAGGTGGGCACTGAGCTGTGATGAAAAATTTAATCCACAAAGCTGATTTCGGCTGGTTTTATAATGCAGCAGTCCACGGGCTTGCCAGAGGTAGGAGGACAAATGTGCGAGTCCGGCATTTTCACCGCCAATCAGGCTGAACGATTGTCCGGGTTCTTGGTTGTATGCATGTTGACTGCCGTTAAAATCATTATGCCAGGGGATCGATGGTATACGTTCATCGAAGTGATCGGACAAGTGGCTGATGGTTACCGGCGGTTTTGGAGCGTCGGGAATAATGGCCTGTTTTTCAACTTTTCGTCGGAACGCACTGAAGGACGTTGGCCAGCGTTCAAATAAATGCCCGATTTGTTGTGCTTCAAATAAAGTTTGGTTGTTGTATAGCGTTAAAGGTATGGCTTGGTGTTGCAGCTGATCCAGCCAGTAACTTTCTTCCGGGGCCTGAGCATGCTGGGTAAATATCTGTTGCATGCCTTGTTTTTTCCAATCACGGAATAATTCGTCAGGCTGCTGATACACCATCTTAAAATCGATATTCTGTAACGCCAGTTGCCGTTGCAGATCGATTAAACATGCGCGTAAAAAACGCGCTTTAGCCAGACCTATCCGGCCGGTTTCCGCTGCACATTCAGGTGGGGTACTCAAGCTGAAAGGCGTTTTTTCATCCGGGTTTAGCCAGAACGGTGGCATAATAAAAACCACCCGCAGTGGCAGTCCGGCTTGTTTGGCCAGTGAAAAGCCCGGGTTGTCATTCAGACGTAAATCCTGACGTAACCAGATTACATTAAAATTCATCTTCTACCTGACCTGCATGGCATAAATTCGGCGTTACTGGCTGAGATTTTTGTTTCGATTTTCTCCGGCAAGCGTCGCTGCAATATTTTACTTCTTCCCAGCAGCGATGCCATTTCTTACGCCAGGCAAAGGGGCGTTGGCACTGCTGGCAGGTTTTTTCCGGTAAATTCACTTTTTTGTGCGCCATGGTTACAACTCCTCAATATGCTCAAGAAGGTATTCAGCACGGTGAATAATGGCCTGCTGTTTTTCGTCTGCCATTTTTGTCCAGCTGCGATAGATCATTGCCATACGGGGATTTTTTTCGAATTGTTGCTGATGTCTTTGAATAAAGTGCCAGTACAGACTGTTAAAAGGACAGCTGTTTTCTTCACTGGAGGTTTTTACGGAGTAGCTGCAGTGTTTGCAGTAATCCGACATTTTATTGATGTAGTTACCCGATGCGGCATACGGTTTACTAGCCAGGTAGCCACCGTCTGCGTGCATTACCATTCCCAGGGTGTTGGGAAGTTCCACCCAATCATAGGCGTCGGCATAAACCGCCAGATACCAATCACAAACCTGTTGTGGAGTGATGCCCGCTAACAGTGAAAAATTGCCGGTAATCATTAAACGCTGAATATGATGGGCATACGCATTACGAAAAGTACTTTCGAAACATTCACTCATACATTTCATGCGTGTATTGCCATGCCAGAAATAACCCGGTAACTGGCGCTGGTTGTTTAATTGGTTTTGTTGTCCGTATTGCGGCATTAATAACCAATAGATACCGCGTACGTATTCACGCCAACCGATAATCTGACGAATAAAACCTTCGGCTGCGTTTAACGGCGCTTTGCCTTGCTGGTAAGCCAGCTCCACTTGTTGGCAGACTTCCAGCGGTGTTAACAAACCACAATTGAGATAGGGTGCAATCAGGCTATGAAATAAGGTGTGTTCACCACTAACCATCGCGTCCTGATAATCGCCAAAATGTGGCAACCGATGTTGAATAAAATGGCTGAGTTCTGCTTGTGCCTGTTCCCGGGTTGTCGCCCAATTAAAATGTTCCATAGTGCCGGGATGTTTTGGAAATTCACGTTCCACCAGTTCAAGCACTTGCTGGTCAATCTCATCCTGCTCGTGGCGGATACGGGGAACCAGCGCCACTGCGCCTTTGTAACGCTTGCGATTATCCTGGTCGAAATTCCACTGGCCTCCGCAGGGTTCACCTTGCTCCATTAACAATCCGGTTTTGCGCCGCATTTCGCGATAGAAGAATTCCATACGCAGTTGTTTACGGCCGCTGGCCCAGCTTTTGAACTCTTCCTGAGAGCTGATAAAGCGATCGTCCTGATAACACTCAACCGGCAGCGATAATTGATTTTGCCAGTCTTCGTCGATCGCTCGTTGCAATCGGTGCTCACCGCATTCAGTTACGACTAAAGTCTCTATGTCGTATTCAAAACAAACGGCTTGTATAACTTCTACCAGGCTGCGATGGGGGCTGTCCGGTTGATAATGATGGTAATGAATACGCCATCCGGCCGCCTGCAATTGCGCGCTGAAATGACGCATGGCACTGAACAGTAACGCTATTTTCTGCTTGTGATGGGCCACATATTGCGCTTCTTCAGCGACCTCAGCCATTACCAGCATATCCTGCTCGGGGTCCAGTGCGCGCAGACTGGCGAGATTGGTTGTCAGTTGATCAGCAAGTATCAGCCCAAGCTTCATAACCTACTCATGTATTACTGATGTATAGGTAATGTATAGGTATTGGCTTTTTTAGTCCAGAGTCATGAACCTGAGTAAACATGCCTTGTCTCAATGAAACTGTCTTTCCTGACGACTTTGACTTTTATCTACGCCAGCCGGGCAGTAACCTGATGCCGTTATGATGAGAGGTGACTATGCCCGAAGATATTTTATTAATTGCTGCTTATGGTGTGCTGGTGTTACTTGGCGTACTGGCCATCTTGTCGCTTGCGGCTTTGGTGTGGCTGGTATTTGCGTATTTTGTTGATGTAACCCAAACACGCCATACCGTCAGGCGGAATTTCCCGGTGATTGGGCGCTTCCGTTATTTCTTTGAGCATCTGGGAGAATTTTTTCGCCAGTATTTTTTTGCTATGGATCGCGAGGAAATGCCATTTAATCGGGCCGAGCGGGCCTGGGCTTATAAAGCCGCTAAAAAAGTGAATACTACGGTTGCGTTTGGTTCTACCCGCCGGCTGGATTTACCCGGCACAGTGTTGTTTGTGAACAGCCCATTCCCGGCATTAAAAAAGACCTTTGCCGAACCGGCGGAAATCACCATTGGTGAAAACTGTCGCCATCCTTTTACCACCAAGTCTCTGATTAATATTTCCGGCATGAGTTATGGCGCTTTATCCAAGCCTGCGGTTCAGGCTTTATCCCACGGTGCCAAGCAAGCAGGTTGTTGGATGAACAGCGGTGAGGGAGGTGTATCGCCTTTTCATCTGGAAAGTGGCTGTGATCTGGTGGCTCAGATTGGCACCGCCAAATACGGTGTGCGTACGCCTGAAGGTGAACTGGACGAAGAAAAGTTAAAAGCCATTGCCGCCCATGAACAGGTGCGGATGTTTGAGATTAAGCTCAGTCAGGGTGCTAAGCCTGGCAAAGGTGGCATGTTACCGGGGGCCAAAGTCTCCGCAGAAATTGCCGCTATTCGTGGTATTCCCGAAGGCGAAGACTCCATCAGTCCAAACGGCCATCCGGATATCCGCTCGGTGGATGATTTGCTCGATATGATTGCCCGGGTACGCGCGGTGACCGGTAAGCCGGTGGGTTTTAAAACCGTACTGGGTGGCATGGACTGGATTCAGGATTTGTGTCACGAAATCATGCTGCGGGGTGTTGAATCTGCTCCAGACTTTATCACCCTGGATGGCGCTGAAGGCGGCACCGGTGCGGCGCCACAACCGCTGATGGATTATATGGGACTGCCGTTAAGTCAGTCGTTACCCATGCTGGTTGATACATTGGATGAATTTAATTTGCGCCCGCGGATTCGTGTTATTGCGTCGGGCAAGTTGATTAATCCGGATCGGGTAGCCTGGGCCTTATGTACCGGCGCCGATTTTGTCGTTTCTGCCCGCGGCTTTATGTTTGCTCTGGGTTGTATTCAGGCGCTGCAGTGTAACTCCAACACCTGTCCGACTGGCATTACGACACACGATCCTAAGTTACAGAATGGTCTGGTGGTTAAAGATAAAGCCCGTCGTGTCGCGCAATACGTTGATTCGATGATTCAGGAAGTGGGCATTATTGCGCACTCTTGTGGTGTTGATGAACCACGCCGCCTGAAGCGCAGCCATGCCCGTATCGTTCAGCCCAGTGGTGCCGCAGTGTTGTTATCTGACTTGTATGCCAGCAACGACTTTCGCTCGGATGGAGATTTTCGTCATGGCTGAGGCGAGTTGATGTTCCTCAATAATCTGTAAATTTATATGAGACATTATTGTCTCATATTGGCTTTGGGTATATCTTTTCATTAGTGAAAACAAATGAAGAGGAAACCTGGCTATGAAAAAATTAGTCTCAGTGGTGTTTTCGGCAGCGTTAATTGCCGGTTGTGGCAGTGACAACAAAAAATCTGACGATAACGTGCGTGAATTTACGGCAGTGGCCGCTAAAGGCGAGCTGCTGCGTTACAGCGTTAATGAGAGCAAGAAGAGCTATCGCTATGAAATTATCGACAGTGCTTTTGGCCTCAACGGTAAGACCGGTAGTGGCACTTATAAAGTGGAAGCGGATGGTTCGTTAACCGTTTCGGAAAACGCGGCGGGCAGCCAGTCTAAGATGTATCTGCTGCCTAACGGCCTGGTGCTGGGTGCCATCACCGAAGAGTTCACCTATAACGGCGTTAAAGCGCGTCAGACCACTCCGTTTCTGGGTATTCAGAACCTGGTTGAAGACCTGAATGCCGGTGCCGGTAAATACAATTACATTGGCCAGTTCTGTGGCCATCAGCCATCCATCTGTACCGATTATGGCACTTTCCAGATTAAGGCCGACGCCACCTGGGTGAAGTGTGATCGTGAAAACAATGCTGATGAAAACAGCTGTAATAAACGTGCCAGCGGCACCATGGAACACCTGGGTGACGGTCGCTGGCAGTTGATGCGTAACGGCCGCCATATCGGCACAGCCCTGATGTTTACCTCCGGAGATCAGAAAGTGTCTCTGATTGATTTACGTGATTACAGCAGCCAGGGTTTAGGCACCGGTATTATTTTCGCAAGTTCGCAACAACCGGTGAACGACGGTGACAATGTTGGCACCTGGTTCTACAACGACGATCGTGGCCGTGGTGGTATTGCCCGGGTGGGTAAAAATGACTACGTCGTCAGCTCCGACGACTTTAAGCGCAAATACAGCTTTACCAATAATTCGCCGTGGGTCGGTTTCCAGACGTCACCGGCTAACGAGCGCAGTATCTTTACCGGTGCGGGCGTGTTCGTCAGCGAATTAAACGGTAGCCTGTTATTTGGTATTAAAAAATAATTTATATAACCCTGGGATATTAAGTAATCCGATCCCGGGGTTATATCTTGTTAATAGAGCCCGGGTTATTTACTGATAGTTACGTTAGCAATTACTTTGTTGATTTATGTCATCTGGGGGTTACCTCAGCTGGACGATGACTGATTTATCACTATATTTGTCACAATAACAAAAACTCGTGACTATTTTTTAATGCGGTATTTAGTTTCATGGCCCAGCTGAAACGCAACATCTGGACTATCTATTTTATATTCTTGCTGGGAAGTATTGTTTTAGCTGGCGTTATTGCCAGTTATCGTTGGCAGGGTGTTGTTAACGAATATAAACAGCAGCATATCCACCGGGCAGAGCAGGTTGCGTCTGCCATTCATGCCGTTTTTGTCAGTCAGGAAATGTTGCTGGATGTATTAGGCCAGCAATTATTACGTGAACACACCGATCTGACACATCCACAATCGCCCAAGCTACTCGATGATTTATTATTGGTTAACCCCTGGGTGTCGGGTTTTGGCCTGGCCCGTCCGGACGGCAAACTGGTGCTGGTTAACTCGGCTCAGGACAAAAGCCTGTTGCCGAACCTGGCGACACAGGAAAGCAGCCGCGACTCCTTTCGCCAGACATTGTCGTCATACAGCATGGTCGTTGGCCGTACTTATTATCTGAAAGCCATGAGTGAGTGGGGCATTCCTATTCGTAAAGCTTTGCGTGATAACGACGGCAATGTGCTGGCGGTGATGACCGCCGGTATTCGTATTCGTGGTGCCTCAAAAATATTTGAGAAAGACCTGCATTATGGTGCCACCGACGAGGTTAACCTGATTCGTGGCAGTGATTTTTACCTGCAATACCATTCATCCAATGCCAATAACCTCGATACGATTTATCAGAAGCCTTTATCGGACACGACACTGGACAATGGTTTTTCAGCCTTAATGGAAGCCGCTAATACCGACTTTGCAGGTATTCGTCAGTTAACCGGTGCGCTGGGGTATACGGTTGAACGTTATGGCAAGCAACGGATTGAAGCGACTCTGTATGACAGTCGTTACGATTTGTGGGTGTCGTCATCGGTTGATTTTAACGATGTGGTGGTGGAATTTATTCCGACGCTGATGACCTACGCGGCGATTTTTCTGGTCGTACAGCTGATGATTCTGTTCTTATTTCGTTCTATTGCAGCTGCCGACAAAAAGACGCGCGACCATCTGGAATATCAGGCGGCTCACGATGTGTTAACCGCCTTACCTAACCGCTATTTTCTCGTTGATCGGACTTCTCACCTGATTGATATTGGTGTGGAACGTTTCAGTTTATTATTTATCGATATTGATAACTTCAAAGGCATTAATGATAACTTTGGTCACGATGTTGGTGACCAGGTATTGCAGGATCTGGCCCAGCGACTGAACAGTATTATTGATAAGTCGGAGTTATTAGCGCGTCTGGGTGGTGATGAATTTGTCGTGATTACCACCAAATATGACGAGCAGGAATTAAAAGCCTGTGCCGAGAATATTATTGCCAGTCTGGGCAAGGTATTCAGCGTGCGTAATATGCAGTTTCATCTGGGCGCCAGTATCGGTATTGCCCGTTATCCCCAGCATGGTGATTCCCTGAACGCATTATTACGTGCGGCGGATATCGCTATGTACGAAGCCAAGAAAGATAAAAACAGCGTTGTTATTTATCGCGACGAAATTGAAGACACGTACCTCAGGCACAATCGCATCGAGCAACTGTTACGTCTGGCGCGTCATCGCAACGAGCTCTTTATGGTGTATCAGCCGCAGGTTGATCAGGCTGGCACTTTGGTCGGGGTGGAAGCACTGGTGCGCTGGAATAACGCCGAGTTAGGGTTTGTGTCGCCGGATCAGTTTATTGCCGTAGCTGAAACCAGTGGTCTGATGACGGAGTTGGGCAATTTTATTATTGAGCGCAGTTTGCAGGATATCCGCCAGGTTCAGGATGCACTGGCGCAACACTTTAACTTGTCGCTGAATATCTCCGTACGTCAGCTGTTGCAGCCCGGCTTTGTTGAAATGCTCGGTGATATGATCCAGCGATACCGGTTTTCGCCACACGAAATCGTACTGGAGATTACCGAAAACCTGTTTATCGAAGATATGAATAACGTTGGCTCGGTTATTTTTACGTTACGTGATCGTGGATTTAACATCTCGCTGGATGATTTTGGTACCGGCTACTCGTCACTGAGTGTGCTGCAGAAATTGCCGATTGATGAACTGAAGGTGGATAAAAGCTTCGTTGATGATATTCATCATGACGAAAAAGCCCGCAAGATGATTAAAAACATCATCGCTATTGGCAAGAACTACGGCATGTCGGTGCTGGCGGAAGGAGTCGAAACCGAGCAGCAGGCCTGTATGCTGAATACCTTCGGCTGTGATTATTATCAGGGCTACTGGTTCTCTAAGCCTCTTGATGTTGAGGCTTTGTGCCATTTTGTTCAGGCAGCCGACGACAGTCGTGTGATTGATAATGTTTGTGGTGAAATGCTTGACCTCAACTTAGATTGAGGTCTTAACATCCCTGTGTCTGCAATTAATCGACAGGAACACGGGCATGCCTACACACAACGAATTCCATGCTTTTTATGTAATTGAAAAAGCGTCTCAGCGCAGCCGCCGCATCAGTTCAGCTAATCGCGCTAAAGCACTCAAAGCCAGTCAGCCAAAGCCTGCGCCTTATGCCGTTGCTAAGGTGGTAACTGAGCAGGCTGCTTTCAGCTCCTGAACAGCCGACAGCAGACCAGCTCAGATGGCTGAAAGCAGAATTGGTTATCTGAGTACAGGACGCTGCAGAATCAGATCTGCTGCTCTGGCCGCCATGGCGATAACGGTGGCATTGGTATTAGCGCTGATCTGATCCGGGAAGACCGATGCGTCCATAATTCTCAGTCCATGACAGTGATGCACCTGCAGCTGGTCATTAACTACGGAATCTTGTGAGCTGGTGCCCATACGACAGCTACTCACCGGGTGGTAGACGTGGTTCGCTTTATCGCGAATAAAAGCGGTTAACTCTTCATCCGTGGTTTTATGATTACCCGGAAACACCTCTTGCAGCTGATACTGTGCCAGTGCTGGTGATTGAATGATGTTGCGGGCGTGGCGAATACCTTTGATCAACGGCTGAATATCTTCTTTGTTCGTTAACAAACCTAAATGAATATCTGGTGCTGATGCCGGATTATTATCCCTCAGCCGTATTTGCCCGCGGCTTTTCGGGCGCAGCAGAGTAATGTGCATGGAAAAGCCCCAACCCATCATAAAGAGCAGATTACGGCCATGATCATCAAATAACCCCGGGGTACACATCAGTTGTAAATCCGGTGCTGATTGCTGCTCATCGGAGTAAATAAAACCACCGGCTTCAATCAGGCAGCTGCTGAGTAACCCTTGATGTCTGGGTTGTTTTAATGGCCGGAAATACTTCCCCGCTTCTCTGATCAGTCGTGGCAACATGGCCGGAGAAAAGCTTAGGCTGGAGCGTTTGATCTTTGTATGTTTCGCCCGGTTAACGACTACCACATCAAGGTGTTCCTGCAGATGTTTACCCACGGCTGGCAGCGCCAGACGGCACGGAATCTGGTGGCGTTGTAGCTCTTGCGGGTCTCCGATACCGGATAACATCAACAGCTGCGGGCTTTGAAACGCTCCGGCGGATAAGATGACTTCTTTATTGGCAGCGATATGCCTGACTGAGCCCGACTTGCGTGATAACTGAATTTCGACCCCTGTGGCTGTCAGTTGATCGTCCGCCGTGGTTTCTGTGAGTACTTTATTCACCTGACAGTTGCTAACAACCGTCAGATTTTTTCGTGTCAAGGCCGGGTGAAGAAAGGCATGGGCACTGGAACAGCGTTCGCCGTTATCAATGGTGGCCTGATATAAACCGACCCCATTTTGTTCTGCGCCATTAAAGTCATTATTATACGGTTGGCCAGCCTGTTGTGCGGCGGCGACAAAGTCGCGACTGATTGGTTGAACATCATTCAGATCGCTGACGACTAATTCGCCATCAACACCATGAAAATGATCGTCTTTAAGCTGTGGCCGTTGTTGTTTCATGGTGGCGCGAAAGTAGGGTAATAAATCCTCATAACCCCAGCCATTGGCGCCAACAGAAATCCAGCGCTGGTAATCCTGCTGGTGGCCACGGGTATACACCATGGCATTAATTGCGCTGCTGCCTCCCAGTGTTTTTCCTCTGGGGTTGTACACCTGACGATGATTCAGTTCTTTGCCTTCCTGGCTGGAAAACTTCCAGTTGTATTTTTTCCATTGAATCAGGGCGGCGACCAGAGCCGGAATCCGGATTGCTGCTGAATTGTCCACAGGTCCCGCTTCCAGTAAGCACACGGAATATTGGCCATCGGCTGATAATCGATTGGCCAGAACACACCCGGCGGAACCGGCACCGACAATAATAAAGTCGAATTTCTGGGGAAATGTTTCTGGCAGGTTATCGGCTTGGTAAATGGGCATGGTCTCAACTTACAGCGGTGTTAACTGGCTATCAGATTACCTGATTAATGGAAGTCGTGGGAGGTGATTTCCAGCTGTTTGATGGCGTCCGTTAAATCCAGCAGACGATAGGCAATAATATGAGTCACACCTGAATTTTCGTCTTTTTCGAGTTTGCCATAAACCTGCAAAATACGGGATTTCACCAGCGTTTTAAGCTGGCGTTTGGCCGTTGATAGCCAGACAACGATATTAATACAGCCGGTTTCGTCTTCCAGTGTGACAAACGTAACTCCGGCAGAGGTTCCGGGGCGCTGGCGACAGGTAACCAGTCCGGCGACATACACTTCACTGTTGTGCTGGCATTGGGTTAATCCCAGCGCGGTGACACTGGCGCCGAGTTTGCCTTGTTCACGCAGGATTTCTAACGGATGGCGACCCAACGTCAGACCAAGGCTTTGATAATCTTCCTGCAAATTATCAATTTCATTCGACGCCTGCAGATAGTCCTGAGAGAGCGGGTTATCTAACTGTAACGGGGTTAATAAATCATCCTGAATAGGTTCCGCCACCTGCCAGCGTGCCTGATATCTGTGTTGCGATAAACTGTCAAAAGCACCGGCACTGGCCAGTGATTCACGCTCTTGTTTATTTAATTGTGCCAAGCGAATGCATTCAGCAATGCTGCGGTAACCGGCTTCTGGTTTATGGTGTTGTAAGCGTTGTGCCGCGTCCTGGTTAAAACCTTTAACCAATCTCAGACCCAGTCGCACCGGCAGGCTCTTTTTAATCACTTGTTGTACGTCTTGCCCGGTCTCAATCCGATGATCCCAATCGCTGAGATTAATATCCACCGGTAAGGTTTTTACGCTATGGTGGCGGGCGTCTTCGATTAATTGTGCCGGGCTGTAAAAGCCCATCGGCTGGCTGTTCAATAAAGCGCAGAAAAATACATTGGGATAATGGCATTTCAGCCAGGCGGTGACATAAACCAGCAACGCAAAACTGGCCGCATGGGATTCCGGAAAACCGTATTCACCAAAACCTTCCAACTGGCGCTGAATGCGACGGATATACTCCAACTCAAAACCGTTAGTCAGCATATTGTCTTCCAGCCGTTGTTGCAGTCGATGCATATGGCCTTTTTTACGCCAGCTGGCCATGGAGCGCCGTAATAAATCGGCTTCTGCAGCGGTAAAGTCTGCAGCAACTATGGCAAAAGCAATCACCTGTTCCTGAAATAAAGGCACACCTAATGTGCGTTTCAGAATGGGTTTCAGTGCTTCCAGTGGGTAGTCCGGGTCTTCCTGTTTATTACGACGTTTTAAATACGGGTGAACCATATCACCATGAATGGGGCCGGGCCGGACAATGGCAACCTGCACCACCAGGTCGTAATAATTCTGAGGTTTTAACCGCGGCAGCATATTCATCTGAGCCCGGCTTTCGACCTGAAAAACCCCGACGCTGTCGGCTTGTTGTAACATCTGATAAGTCGCCGGATCATCGCGGGGAATATCCGCCAGTGTTTTTTTCTGTTCGGGGGTGGATAACATTTCCAGAGAACGACGAATCGCCGATAACATACCCAGCCCAAGCACATCGACCTTCATCAGCCCGAGTGATTCCAGATCCTCTTTATCCCATTGAATTACCGTACGATCGGCCATGCTGGCATTTTCTATGGGCACCAGATCGGCCAGTAAACCTTCGCTGATAACAAAACCACCAACATGCTGTGATAAGTGGCGGGGGAAGTTAATAATTTCTGCTGCCAGCCGTTTAAAGGAAGTTAATAAATGACCTGGTTCCTGACTGCCGGTTAATAATTCGTCCAGCCAGTTTTCGCCATGATAACGCCAGCCGTAGTTGGCGATGCGTTGTTCTAATTGCAACAGGTTGAGGCCCAGAGCTCGGGCCACATCGCGAATGGCACTTTTGCGGCGATAGCTGATGACGGTGGCAGCCAGCGCTGCTCGTTCTCTGCCGTATTTGCGGTAAATATACTGAATCACTTCTTCGCGTCGCTGGCTTTCAAAATCCACATCGATATCCGGTGGTTCGTTTCGCTCTTCAGAAATAAAGCGTTCAAACAACAAACTGACTTCAACCGGGTTCACCTCGGTAATTTCCAGGCAATAACAGACGACCGAATTCGCCGCTGAGCCACGCCCCTGACAGAGAATATTCTGTGATCTTGCAAAACGAACAATGTCATAAACGGTTAAAAAATAATGTTCGTATTGTTTTTGTTTTATCAGGGATAGTTCTTTATTAATGGTCTGTTGGATTGTTTCCGGAATGCCTTGTGGAAAACGTTTTCTGGCGCCGATATCGACCAGGTTTTTCAGAAACCGGTGTGGACATTGGCCTTGTGGTACCAGATCTTTTGGGTAGTGATAAGCAATTTCGTCCAGATTAAAATGGCAGCGATCGGCTATTTCTGTGGTCGCTGTTATCAGTTTTTCCGGATAAAGATAATGAAGTTTTTCGGTGGAGCGCAGCTGACGTTCGGCATTGCTGAATAGCTGATCTTTACTTTGCTCAATGGTCTGATTAAGACGGATCGCGGTCAGGCAATCCTGCAGGGATTTTCGTTGGCTATGGTGCATATGAACATCATTGGCGCAAACAACGGGTAACGCTTCCGACTCTGACCACTGTAAAACCTGATGATAGTATTGGTTGTCATGTTCATCTAATAAACGCTCTGCCAGTAACCAGTATCGATTTTTATCCGGCTGTGGATGATAAAAGTGTTTTATCAGCAGTTGCTCTTCAGGCTTATGAATATCTTGCGGGCGACACAACAGAAAAACATGTTTGAGGTGTAATAAGTCCTCGCTGTAAAACCGATACTGGCCTTTTTCTGCACGGCGGCGGCAATGGCTGATTAATTGGCTCAGTTCACTGTAGGCTTTTTTATCTGGAGCAATTATTACATAACAACTGCTTCTCGGTGCATCATAAAATTCACTGCCAATAATTAAACGGGTTTTTAATTGTTGGTCTTTAATCGCCTGGTGTGCACGAACGACACCAGCCAGTGAGCATTCATCGGTAATGGCCAGGGCGTGATACTGTAATTGATCCGCGCGCTCAATCAGTTCCTGTGGGTGTGAAGCACCGCGTAAAAAAGAAAAGTTACTGACGCAGTGCAATTCGGCATACGGCTGGCTGGAGGCATCGGGTGTACAGGTCTGAGTGTCACCAGAATCACGACTCATGAAAAATAGCCCTGAATAAACCATTGCTTACTGGCGTCGCGAAATACCCATAAATGTCGCTGGGAATCCTGCTGTTGTTCAATCACCTGATAATAATCACGTTGTTGCTGCTGTCCGTGTTGCCACCAACCACTGCTGATGCGTTCCGGACCAGCGATAATATTGTCAGGTTTCTCACAGGGAATCGCCTGAGCTAATAGCCATAATGGCCGGCCGTTTGGCGATGTAACACGATGACTGTTTTTCTCCGGATAACCCTGTTCAGCCTGTAGCGCTTGCCAGGCATAATCGGGCCGGGCATCGGCGTTGCTGGTTAAGCGAAATAACTGATTGTGTTCCAGTCGGGCCTGCAGGCGATTTAATAATTGTTGACCGTGTTCCCGATTGTGAGCCGCTGAATCAGGCCAGTAGTCGGTTTGTTCAGGTTGCTGGCTGACAAACTCGCGCACCTTGAGCACCATCTCCCGCACGGGTGCAGCCAATGTTTTTTTCTCTAACTGGTAACGAATTAACTGGGTTAATTCCTGCTGACGGAACTCTGCCCGGGCAAAACGAATCAGCCAATAACTGTCTTCCTGTGGACTATCTGCTTGTTGTCGATGTTTCAGCTGAATACTGACGTGATCAATCGCAAGCTGTCGTTTGTGCAGAAAAGCACTGAGGGCACTGAGTTGTCGTCGCAGTGGAAATAACAGACCGTTGATGTGTTCAACTTCGTGAATAAATAACGCTTCATCACAAAAATCGAGGGGAGGCTGGAAGAACGTCATGGTGGTTGGTTTGTCGCCACTCAGCTGCATCAGCCAGTGAATTAAGTCGCTGTCGAAGCGGCTGGCGAGTTCCGATAACGGCAATTTCAGCAGCTGATGATAGTGGTGAACACCCAGACGCTGTAACGCCAGCTGATGAGATTCGGCTAATCCCAGTTGAGCGATCGACAAGTGCCGCAGTTGTTGCTGGTTATCAAGCCGTAACTGCTGGCGCTCAAGCGGGTGTGGTAACTGCTGGATCTTGCCGCCGTTGTTCACAGCCAGAACTTTAGCAACGGCAGGGGTATAACCCACCGCTATTTGTAATGGCCATTGATGTTGTTCCGCTTGCTGCTGAATCTGCTGGCACAACGCTGAGACACCACCAAACAGGTTTTGCATACTGGCAGCCTCAAGCCACAACCCTTGTGGTTGATCGAGACAAACCTGGGCAGAAAAGCGGTACGCCCACAGAGCTTGTTGTTGCAGCAGTTGCTCTGCTTTGTGTGGGTCCAGCAGGCTGGTTTGCAGGTCGTTGCATAAGCACAGAGCGCTGGCCAGTGGCATATCCACTTCGATTCCGGCATTGGCTGCCAGGGTATTGCGCTGACAGACGTAATGCTGGCCTCCCCGCAGTTCCAGCAGAGCGAAAGGACCGGCTTGCTGCTGGTGGAAACTGTGCAGATACAGATCCGGAAAATAGAGATAAAGCCAGATATTCATAAGCGGGATGCTGGGCTGGCAGCTATGCCATTATCATTCAGAGTAAAAGGGCGGCTGGGCCAGCTGCCCCGGCGCTTCAGGAATTCCAGCGACAGGCCTTGTTGCTGGCGCTGCAGCTTTAATCGTAATGCCGCCGGAGAACCACTGGCATCAAACGGAGTTTGTGGCCATAGCCAGCAGAAGCTCTGGCTGTCCTGAGCGGCAATCTGCAGGCGTCGGATATGTTGCTTATGCCATTGTTGCGGCCAGCCCAGTACGGCGCTGCATTGACCGCTGCGTAAACCTTCCTCCATGCACCACAGAGCCTGTTCATAGTTTTGGCTGTGGACAACCAACACCTGTTCAAGATCGATGCCTGCATTCATTAAAGCGGGGGCATAAGGAATGGCCGGTGGCGCCACCCATAACAACCACTTCGCCTGCTGGCTCAGTGTTGCCAGTGCCGGCAAAAGTAAGCTGACCTCGGCACTGCCGGGCTGGGCGTAGATTTCACATACCTGGCCAGGCTGCCAACCACCACCAGGCAGGTACTGATTCAGGTCGGCAAAACCACTGCTCAGTATGTTGTCGGGTTTTTCCGGGCAATCATTAGCAGACCATACCTGGCCCTGGCCAACCATTTGTTGCAGCGTATCGACGGGCTGCTTCAGTGACTTTTTATGTATCTGAGTATGTTGTGTGCTGGCCATAATGGAACGTTGTGTTGATTTGTATGAATATACAGTACTGTATGTAAAAATAGTATTCAATAATGTGCAGAACGACCAACAATGATGTGCATGAAATGACAGCTGCTTTGTTGCACTGATATTTTTTGACGTCAGTTGTCAGGCGTGACTTTAAGGTTTTACTAATAACATTCAATTAATTAGCAAAACTGTATATAAACCGAGAAAACTCAGGTACTTAGAGGCGTAAGCAGGGCTCAGAGAGGATTTTTATAAGATGCCATACTTAACCGCTATAACTCTGTACTTTTGCCTGATTAGCGTCTTTAATTCGTAGGCAAGGTTAATTTATATATTTATCTTTTGATAAACAGCAGTTTATCAATTGTTTTGAGTCTGCAGTCGTTGTCGATGAAGTTACCCAGCCTGAATGCCTTAACTGTTTCCCAGCTCAGATCTCCGGTCTGGGCTTATGATGTGGTTGGTCAGAAAATGGTTTGGGCTAATACTTCCGCATTGGAATTGTGGGAGGCCGATAGCCTGGAAGAATTCTGCAGCCGGGATTTTTCCAGTGATCAGTCCCAGGCTGTGCAGCAAACCCTGATGGGTTATATGGAACGCTTTGACGTGGGTGAGTACATCGACGTCTGGTGGGAAATCCAACCGAAAGGGCATAAAAAACGGGTTTTCTGTCGCCTGTCTGGCGTTATTGCTGAGCTGGAAGATGGCAGCGAGCGTATGGTGATGTTGCTGGAAGGGCAGTTTTCACCGGAAATGCTCAGCGACGGTGGCATTCCTTCAGCTGCCATGGCCGTTATTTTTGATGAAGACGGCAGCATCATCAGTGTAAACCCTCCATTTATCGAGCAGTTCGGTGACAGCATCGAAAACCTGCGTCAGATTCTGGTCGACGACATCAGTGTCTGGTTCGTCAAAGTTATGAGTTCCAATGGCCGTGATATTGAGCTGAATACCCTGAAAGGTATGCGCTGGCATCATGCCGAAGTGAACATTCAGCAGGAAATTTCTTCATCTCCTTGTTATGTCCTGACCCTGATTGATATTCAGGAACGCAAACTGCGTGAAATCGAAACCGCCAATGAAGCACGTTCCGACCTGTTAACCGGACTGATGAATCGTCGTGGCTTGCTGCAATATATGTCGAGTCATCAGGGCAAAGAATTTTCGCTGTTTTATATCGATCTGGATGGTTTTAAACCCATTAACGACAGTTATGGTCATAACGTCGGTGATGCATTATTGCGTCGGCTGGCCAATGTGCTGATGTCGCAGTCGGGTAAAAAAGTCTGCGCCCGCCTTGGTGGTGATGAATTTGTTGTGGTTTTTCTCGGCAAAAACACTGCTGAAGTTATTCTCGAAAAGGCCCGCCAGTTGTTATACGACCTGTCGCGACCGTTTGAAGTGGCCAGTGATTGTGTCGTCAGAGTATCGGCCAGTATTGGTATTGCCTGCTCGCCGAAAGATTCATCCGATATTTATGAGCTGGTGATTCAGGCCGATGCGGCAATGTACGAAGCGAAAAAACAGGGCCGCAATCAGGCTGTGGTGTATCAGCCGGGTATGGAATCGTACCTGCGACGCCGTACTGAAATTCTGCAGTATCTGGATGAAGCCATCAGTAATAATGACTTTGTTCTGCATTATCAGCCGATTATTAATGGCCTGAGCGGTGAAACCGTTCTGGTTGAAGCCTTATTACGCTGGCATCATCCAACTCTGGGCCATCTGTCGCCGCTGGAATTTATCGCGGTGGCGGAAGACAGCGGTAAAATCGCCCGATTAGAATCCTGGGTTATTCAGCAGGTGTGTCGTGATCTGGCGGCTATTCGTCAGCGTTTTTCTCCAGAGGCAAAAGTCACCATTAATATATCCGGCGCGCATATGATTCAGCCCGGTTTTATCGACAAACTGGTGGCCTTGTTAACTTCATATAATTATCAGGCTGATGATGTGGTGCTGGAGCTGACCGAAAGTGTTCTGGTGCCGGTGGTCGAAGAAAATAACCCTTGTCTGGATCAATTGGTGGAAGCCGGTTTTAAACTGGCTATTGATGACTTTGGTACCGGCTATTCATCGCTGGCCTACATCAGTCAGCTGCCAGCGCATTACGTAAAAATCGATAAGGCATTTATTGATCGTTTGCAGCAGGATCACAATACTCTGATTTTTATTCGCGATTTATGCGAAAAATTTAATATGCAGTGTATTGCTGAAGGTGTGGAAGTGATTGCCCAGAAAGATATTCTCAATAACACCAATATCTTACTGCAGCAGGGATATTTCTACGCCAGACCACAACCATTAGAAGCATTAACGTCGCCGCTTGAAGCACTTCGGGCCGACAATAGCAGCATCGAAGTGCTCAATCACGATTAAACGATTACTACCACTCGATACCCGCCTGAGCTTTTACCCCGGCTTTAAAGGCGTGTTTTTCCATTTTCATATCGGTAACCGTATCGGCGTATTCACGCAGAGCGCTTGGTGCACCGCGACCGGTAAGAATCACATTCTGGTCTTTCGGGCGATTATCCAGCGCTTCCTTTAACGTTTCCCAATCCAGTAGCTTATAAGCCAGCATATAGGTGATTTCATCAAACATCACGGTGCGCAGCTGTGGATTTTGCAGCATGGCTTTGGCTTTAGGCCAAACGGTATCAAAGGCCAGTTGATCGCGTTCTTTGTCCTGGGTTTCCCAGGTAAAACCGGATCCCATCACTTCGTGTTGCAGGCCATCGAGATTTTTCAGGATATTAGCTTCGCCACAGTTCCAGGTGCCTTTAATAAACTGCACTAACCCGGCCTGATAACCGTGCCCCAAAGTACGGATCACAGTACCAAAACCGGAACTGCTTTTTCCTTTACCGGTGCCGGTTAACACGATTACCACACCACGTTCTTCTTGGGCGCGTTCGATGGCGGCATCTACTTTGGCTTTATGACGCGCCATTTTTTCTTTATGGCGTTGGTTCGCTTTCTCTTTTTCGGCTAATTGCTCAGCGGATAACTTGTCGTTTTCTTGGCTCATGTTCACTTCACAGTCGTTCCCAGATCCTTTGACTATACTGGATTCAGGAACAGTTCTCACTCACCAACGACTTTGCAGTGTTTGAACCATCAGGCACTCAGTAATAACCGACAAACTCCGGGAGCCTTCAATGGACGAGAATCAGCTGGATAATGCCCAAACTGTCGATATCGACCCTCAGGAAACCAAAGAGTGGCAGGATGCTATTCATTCTGTCATTCGTGCTGAAGGTGTCGAACGGGCCCATTATCTGATTGAGCGTATTGCCGAACGTGCAACAAAAGACGGTATGCCGCTGCCTTATGCGTTAAACACGCCTTATCGCAATACCATTTCCCCGGAAAATGAAGCGCCGATGTCGGGTGATCTGTTTATGGAGCGGCGAATCCGCTCGCTGGTGCGCTGGAATGCACTGGCGATGGTGCTGAGAGCAAACAAAGAAGGCGGTGGCGATCTGGGTGGTCATATCTCCAGTTTTGCTTCCAGTGCAACCTTGTACGATGTCGGTTTTAATCATTTTTTCCGTGCACCGAACTCCGCCAGTGAAGATTGTCCTCACGGCGACCTGCTGTATTACCAGGGGCATGTTGCGCCGGGTATTTACGCCCGTTCATATTTGGAAGGACGTTTTCAGGAATCCGATCTTGAGCGTTTTCGCCAGGAAGCATTAGGCCCGGGATTATCCTCTTATCCCCACCCGAAACTGATGCCGGATTACTGGCAATTCCCAACGGTATCCATGGGCTTAGGACCACTGCAGGCGATTTATCAGGCGCACTTTATGCGCTATTTATCGGCGCGTGAACTGGTGCCACGTAAAGATCGTAAAGTCTGGGCATTCCTCGGTGATGGTGAATGTGACGAGCCGGAGACACTGGGTGCGATTGGTCTGGCGGGCCGGGAAAAACTGGAAAACCTGATCTTTGTGATTAACTGCAA
Organism: Bacterioplanoides sp.; assembly: GCF_965219715.1. Lineage (GTDB taxonomy): Bacteria > Pseudomonadota > Gammaproteobacteria > Pseudomonadales > Oceanobacteraceae > Bacterioplanoides. The sequence continues at coordinate 1,842,704 of NZ_OZ244785.1, read as the reverse complement.
CTTGCAGCGTCTGGATGGCCCGGTGCGGGGTAATGGTAAAATTATCCAGGAACTGGAAAGTCAGTTCCGTGGTGCTGGCTGGAATGTGATTAAAGTAGTGTGGGGGCGTTTCTGGGATCCATTGCTGGCAAAAGACCGCAAAGGATTATTGCAGAAGCGTATGGATGAAACGGTGGATGGTGAATTCCAGAACTACAAAGCCAAAGGTGGCAAATATACCCGCGAACATTTCTTCGAAGCGTATCCGGAATTAAAAGAAATCATTAAAGATTTATCCGATGAGGATATCTACAAATTAAACCGCGGTGGCCATGATCCATATAAAGTTTTTGCGGCCTATCAGGCGGCGATGGATCATAAAGGGCAACCAACGGTTATTCTGGCGCACACCGTAAAAGGTTATGGCATGGGGGCTGAGGCTGAAGGTCAGAACCAGGCGCACCAGGTGAAAAAACTGGATATCGAAAGTATTCGTGCATTCCGTGATCGTTTTGATATTCCGGTGCGTGATGAAGATCTGGAACATTTACCTTTCTACCGCCCACCGGCAGACAGTCCAGAGTTGCAATATATGCGTAAGCAGCGGGAAAAACTCGGTGGTTTTTTACCGCAGCGCAATGAAAATTGGACGGCATTAACCGCGCCGGATTTATCCTTCTTTAAAGCTCAGACCGATGGTACCGGTGAACGCGAAATTTCCACCACCATGGCGTTTGTGCGCATTATGTCGCAGCTGATTAAAGACAAAACCATGGGCGATCGGGTGGTACCCATTGTGCCAGATGAAGCACGAACCTTTGGTATGGAAGGGATGTTCCGTCAGCTAGGTATTTATTCCTCTGAAGGCCAGTTGTATGAGCCGGTCGATCAGGGTCAGGTGATGTATTACCGCGAAGATAAAAAAGGCCGCATTCTGGAAGAAGGTATTAACGAAGCCGGAGCATTTTCTGCCTGGATGGCCGCGGGCAGTTCATACAGCACCAATGGCCTGGCGATGATTCCGTTTTATATCTATTACTCCATGTTTGGTTTCCAGCGTGTGGGTGATCTGGCCTGGGCTGCCGGTGATATGCAATGTCAGGGCTTTTTAATTGGTGCAACTTCCGGGCGTACCACATTGAACGGTGAAGGTTTGCAACACCAGGATGGCCACTCTCATATTCTCGCGTCGACCATTCCTAACTGTGTTTCTTACGATCCAACCTATGCCTACGAATTGGCCGTAATTATTCAGGACGGTTTAAAGCGGATGTATGAGAAGAAAGAAAAAGTCTTCTATTACATCACCAGCCTGAACGAAAACTACGCACATCCGGCAATGCCAGAGGGTGTGGAAGAAGGCATTCGTCGTGGTATTTATCGCCTCAAAGCGAACGAACAGGCGGGGCCGAAAATTCAGTTACTGGGTTGTGGCTCGATTTTACGTCAGGTTGAAACAGCGGCTGAATGGCTGGCCGATAAAGGTGTCAGTGCCGATGTCTGGAGCGTGACGTCGTTTAATGAATTACGTCGTGATGGTCTGGCGTGTGAGCGTCAGGAATATTTATCCGCAGGCGACCAGCAAGCACAACCGTATGTTACCCGTCAGTTAGCGGAGTCCAGTGGTCCTATCCTGGCAACCACCGATCATATGAAAGTATACGCTGAACAAATTCGTCCGTTTATTCCTGAAGGTCGTCGTTATCGTTGTTTAGGCACCGATGGCTTTGGCCGTAGTGACTCACGCGAAAACCTGCGTCGTTTCTTCGAGGTCGACTGGCAACACGTCGCCTGGGCGGCGGGTTTTGAACTGGTGAAGCAGGGGGATCTGAAACCGGCCGAACTGGAAAAATGGCGTGCAGAACTGAACATCGACGCCAGCAAACCTGATCCGCTTTACTCGTAATAAGCGTACTCATAACCAGCCAGGGTAATAAGGAGAAACAAGCATGAGCAATGAGTACCGAATTCCGGATTTAGGTGGCGCGACCGACGTTGAGGTGATTGAGGTTTCCGTCGCTGTGGGTGATCAGGTTGACGCTGAACAAACCTTACTGGTGCTGGAAACGGATAAAGCCAGTATGGAAATTCCGGCGGAAGTTGCCGGTCAGGTGGAAGCACTTAAAATTGCGGTTGGCGATAAAGTAAATGAAGGGGATGTGTTTATTACTATTACATCCGATGCTGCTGGTCAGCCAGCTGAAGCCGCAGCAGTAAAACCTGAAGCCGATATCAAAAATGAAACCGGAACAACAGAAGAGCCGGTCACGGCTTCTGCGGAAAGCACAGCCGATGCAGCCGCAGAAAGCACTGAAAAAGCCATTGCCGTTCCCGATCTGGGCGGTAGCGAAGGCGTTGAAGTCATTGAACTGAATGCAGCCGTGGGCGACCAGATCGACGCCGAGCAGACCATTCTGGTTTTGGAAAGCGATAAAGCCACAATGGAAATCCCGGCGGGCGAAGCCGGTAAGATTCTTTCTCTTGCAGTTGCCGTTGGCGATAAGGTAAGTCAGGGAGATGCGATGCTGACCTTGCTGGTTCAGGCTTCCGCATCACCGGCTTCAAAATCGCAAACATCCATATCGCAAACTTCCGCACCGGCGGCATTACAAGCTGCAAAACCGCAAACACCCGCCGCCAGTACCAGTCTTAGTGTTAAATCCGCAGCACAATCAACGACAGAACCACAGAAAGCTTCCGGTCAGGTGCACGCCGGACCAGCGGTGCGAAAACTGGCGCGTGAGTTTGGTGTGGATTTGTCGCAGGTCAGCGCCAGTGGACGCAAGGGACGAATTACCAAGGACGATGTGCAACTGTTTGTGAAGCAGCGCCTGAATGCGCCACAAAGTGCTGCTGGAACGGGTATTCCAGCGGTACCTGAGGTCGACTTCGCTAAGTTTGGAGCAATTGCAACAGAGCCACTTAACAACATTAAGCGAGCGACAGCCAAGGCCATGACAACCGCCTGGCTCAATGTTCCTCAGGTGACCCAGTTCGATTTGGCGGATATCACCGACCTCGAAAGTTATCGCAAAGCCCAGAATCAGCAATATCAGGCCCAGGGAATACGTTTTTCTGTCGTGCCGTTTGTAATGAAGGCTCTGGCTAAGGTGTTACGTGAGTTTCCACAGTTTGCGGCGTCGCTGAGCAGCGATGGTGAGTCACTGATTATGAAGGACTATGTTCATATCGGTGTGGCGGTGGATACGCCAAAAGGATTACTGGTACCTGTAATTCGTGACGTTGACCGCCTTTCTGTTACAGAAATCACACAGCAGCTTAATGAAAAAGCGCAAAACGCCCGCGACGGTAAGCTAACATTATTAGATATGCAGGGTGGCTGTTTCAGCTTATCGAGCCTGGGTGGGATTGGCGGTACGGCATTTACGCCGATTGTGAACCCACCGGAAGTGGCCATTCTTGGGCTGTCAAAGTCTGAAATGAAGCCGGTGTGGAATGGTCAGGAGTTTGTTCCACGGCTGATGTTGCCGTTGTCGTTGTCATATGATCACAGGGTGATTGACGGCGCAGAAGCCGCCAGGTTCAGCCAGCGTTTGGTTGCCTGCCTGCAGGATTTAAGAAACGTGCTGATGTAATCGCTATTAGTTGGTTGCAATCAGCCGACTATAAAAATACAAGGGGTTCAATCGCTCATGCTCAAGGCACTTATGTGGCCAGCCATTAAATTTATGGGGCGACTTAATTACGCCGCTAAATTTGGCCTGATCAGTTTTCTGTTTACTTTGCCGCTGGTGGTGCTCAGTGGCCAGGTATTTCTATCCGCTTTTGAAACAATGAAAAAAACCGAGCACGAACTGGCTGCCATCGGCACCATCGGAGAATTGATCGAATTCTCCCATGATATCGAGCTGTATCGCGACCAGGCATCGGTTTTACCATTTATGAATAATGCTGAGCTGGAGCAGAAAATGTCCCAGCATAAAGCAGGCATTGAAAGCCAGCTGGCACGACTGATAGAGAACAGTCAGACCGAGACTCTGCGGGAAAATCTCGAAGTCTGGCGACGTGATTATGGCAGCCGTTTGAGCATTGTTGGTGAAAACCGGCAAACGGTGTATGCCGATCAGCTGCAACATTATCAAACAGCGATTGACGAATTTCAGTCTTTGATTCGTCAGTACAGTCAGGCCAGTGGTGTTAGCCTGGATCCGGATTTTGAAATTCAGGGTCTGGTTTCTATTTTGTTAACCGACATGCCGCAGGTGATTGAAGCCGCCGGAACCGCACGTGCGATTGGTACGTACGGCATGATTGAAAAATACATCAAGTCCACCACCTTCGATTTATTAAATGATGCCTACGATGCATTGATTTCGGCTGAAGCGATTATGGCGGTGGTTGTTGCGGCTGCAAACGAAGCCGGTTTTTCACAACTGGGCGAAGCGGCCACCACGGCCAACCGTTCGCTGGAAAATATCCGAATTAAACTGGACGATGAGGCTATCTCGGCTGTGTCAGTGGAAATGACCTGGCAGGAATACGATAAATTTCTCGCCAGCGAAATCAGCTATCTGGAAAATATAGAAGCTCAGATTCTGCCACTGATTTCTGAAAAACTTCAGGAACGCCTGCAAACACAACAAACCAAAGTGCGTAACTTTTTAATTGTTATTGCGGTTGTACTTTCCATTATTGCCTACCTCTATCTCGCATTCTTTATGTCGATTCGCTTTACCATTAAACGTTTTTCCAGAACGGCGGGTTCGATTGCAGAAGGTGACCTGACTCACGAAATTAAGTTCCAGGGACAGGATGAGATGGGCCAGTTGCGCGATTCCTTTAACGGTATGGTGTCGAATATCCGTACAACATTATCAGCCGTTAAAGAATCTGCTACCGCGGTAACAAATAACGTTAACGACGTTGAAGGTATTGCCCAGCGCAGCCGTCAGGCGGTTCAGAATCAGCTTGATCAGACACATCAGGTGTCTGATGCTTTGGGATCCATGGTGGATCGTGCAGTGATGGTAACCGAGTTGGCTGAAGCGGCGGAAGCGGCAGCTAAAACAGGCCAGATTAAATCGGATGAAGCAGGCCAGGTAGTCACCCATGTGATGGGAGAGGTTCAGCGCCTGTCGCAGGAAATGGAGAATTCGATGGAGGCGGTTAATCGTCTGGCAGAAAATTCGACCAGCATCTCCAGTATTCTTGAAACCATTAAAGGCATTGCTGAACAAACCAACCTGTTAGCACTGAACGCTGCCATTGAAGCAGCCCGGGCAGGTGAGCAGGGCAGAGGCTTTGCGGTAGTAGCGGATGAAGTTCGTACTCTGGCAAGCCGGACTCAGGGTTCTGCACAGGAGATTGAAGGGTTAATCAGCGATGTTCAGCAGAATATTGTCAGTGCGGTGGATACCATGAAGGTAAATCGGGATATGGTTGAAACAACGGTAACCAACTCGGAGCAGGTGGGAGTGACCTTATCTGAAATTCAGGCCAGCATGGGTGATATCCAGTCGAAGACCAACGATATTGTGGTTACGGCCGGAGAACAGAAAAGTAATGCCAGTGCTTTAGAAACAAATCTGGAAGCGATTCGCTTAAGTGGTGAGGAAACCTCGGCAAATGCTGAAGGAACCGTGGAAGCGGTACGTAAAGCTCAGGCGATTACTGATTCGCTATCGCAGCGGGTCGACCAGTTTAAAGTGCAGTAATCTGTTACTGTGTTTGGGCGAAAAAAGAGCGACCAACAGGTCGCTCTTTTTTTATGATTTTCGACACAGCTATCGCAGGTATCTAACGGCGTTTACAGGTTGGAATTCTGTCTTGTTCCTCTTTAATCGCCTTCTCCTCGTCAATAACATGCTGTGGAAACTGACGCATAAAACAGCAGCAAATATTGTCATTAATCATGGTGCGCGGTCCATGTGGATGAGCAATATGTTTGTAGGGCGCATGGTGGTGGCCATGATCGTGTGAATGGTCATGCGAGTGATCGTGGGAATGGCCATGTGAGTGATCGTGGGAATGGCCATGTGAGTGATCGTGGGAATGGCCATGTGGGTGATCGTGTGAATGATCCGGCTGGAATTCTGCATGATGATGATGAATATCCACTTCACCCGCTGCCAGGCGACGTTTAAAGTCTTCCATCAGGGTCAGCTGGTCATTGTGACTTTGTGCCTGATGTTGAATCTCACTGATACGGGTAATAAAGGTATTTAGTACATGCGACTGATCTCTGAGATAGTCGGCTTTAATAAACTGCACATCCGTTTGCTGTTCAGCAACGCTGTCGACATAAGCATAAATTCGGTCAATTAAACGCCCGCCGAACAAAAAGTAAGGTGCCACCACCACTTTTTTGAAGCCAAGCTTACACGCCATTTCGAGACCACGACCAACACTTGGGTAGGTGACTCCGGAATAAACCGTTTCTGACCAGCCAAAGCCAAGGTTTTCGCTGACCATACGGGTTAATTTAGCTGCTTCCGCATTAGCTTCGGTAACCGATGTTCCACGACCCACAACAACCAGCATGGTGTCGTACAAACTGCCGGTTTCCGGAATTTGATCGTAACCGAGCGACTCAAGAATACGTTGCTGAAAGGCTAACAACATCTCATTGTGTAATCCCAGCTCACGGCCGTATTCGATATTCAGGGTTGGGTATTTCTGTTGGTAGGTTGTCAGCACCGAAGGAATATCATTTTTGGCATGAGTGGCTGCAAACAGCATCCCTGGCACAGCCAGTATATTTTCAACACCTTGTTCACGCAGGCGGTCGAGCGCCATATGAATATTGGGAGCGGAATATTCAAGAAAACCGTATTCGATTTTCAACTGTGGGAAACGCTGGCGTAAACCTTTTGCCAGCAGGCTGAATTCTTCTTCCGCTATTTTAGCTCGACTGCCGTGGCCGCAGATGAGCACACCACTGTTTTCGGGTAATTGGCTTAATAATTGGTCGTAATCTTTCATGAGATAATCTCAGTTATTTATTCGTCTTTTATTTTCGCGAATTGTTATTTTTTAGTTCTTTGGGTGTGCGCTGCTGAAGTTCACATCCCGGGATACTTTCGGTTTGTTTTTAGGGCGATAAACATGCGCCTGATTTTCGTCGTACAGGTAAGAATCGGCAAAGTCATCACTTCCAAGCACGTGGCCAACCAGAATTAGCGATGTACGGGTAAACTTCTTTTTCCGAACCTTGTCGACAATATCCTTCAGGGTACCGGTGACTTTATCCTGATCTTCCCAGGAGGTGCGGTAACACACAGCAACCGGGCAGTCTTCACCGTAGTGTGGAATTAATTCTTCGACGATCTTATGGATGCGGGTAACACCCAGATGGATAGCCAGCGTTGCACCACTGGCAGCTAGAGCTGGCAGACGCTCTCGTTCCGGAAACGGCGTTTTGCCTTCATAGCGCGTCATAATAATGGTTTGCGATACACCGGAGAGCGTTAACTCCTTTCCTAACCAGGCGGCGGACGCTGAGGTGGCGGTAACCCCCGGGATAATTTCGAAATTAATATTGAGCTGATTTAAACGTCGGATTTGTTCGCCAATGGCACCGTAAACCGACGGATCGCCACTGTGGACCCGGGCAACATCCTGGCCTTTACTTTCCGCTTGTTGAATATGTTCGATAATTTCATCAAGGCTTAACGAAGCGGTATCAATAATACGCTCGGCACTGTCTTCAACGTCAGCGAGAATGGCACGTGGAACGAGAGAGCCCGCGTATAAAATTACCGGACACGCATTAATGCGCTTCTGAGCTTTGATGGTGATTAATTCCGGATCCCCCGGGCCTGCGCCAATAAAATAAACCGTCATAGCTTTTTACTGTAACCCCGCGGTGTATAAATCCAGTGTTTGTCACCATTAATAATATGACGTGATTCGCTGTTACCAACACTGACCAGTGTGAACATATCAACGTCATTTGCGTCGAGATTTTCCAGCGTCGTAATAGTAATACTCTCGTCTTCCCGGGTTAGCTGCCGTCCTAATAACACCGGTGTATTACCTGGGCGATACTGCAGCAAAATGTCGCGCGCGCTGTTGATCTGCCAGTCGCGCTTTTTAGATCTCGGGTTATAAAAGGACACGACAAAATCACCGCTGCCACATGCGTGCAGGCGTTTTTCAATGGTCTGCCATGGCGTTAATAAATCAGACAGTGAAATGGTGCAGAAATCATGGCCTAACATTGCTCCGACCCGGCTCGCTCCGGCCTGCATGGCGGATATACCAGGAACCACCTCAATATCGACATCCAGCCATTGAGCTGATAACGATGATTCGGTTTCTTTCCCCTGTAATTGCAGATCAAGGAGTTCAAACACCAAAGTCGCCATGGCATAAATACCAATATCGCCACTGGAAATCAGCGCGGTATTTTTGCCTTGAGCAGCCAGATCAAGTGCCAGCCGGGCACGACCAATTTCTTTTCCCAGCGGCAGGTCATGGTGTTGCTTGCCGTTACATACATCTCCCAGCAAATCCAGGTATAAACCATAAGCAACCAGATCGCTGCATTGTGACAATGCCTGGCTGGCTTTGGGAGCAACAAGGTCTCGATCACCCGGACCGGTGCTGATTAAAAATAATTTTCCGCTCATAAACTGCTTGTTATCTCAGATTGTTTGTTTGGATAGACCCGGGCTATCGCACAGGTTGCTTTTGCATTTTTCTGTTTTTCCACCAGTAATTCGGCTGGGGATGTCATTAACTGGTCGCCGGCTAATAACGCGCTGGATTCAGCAACGCCAGCAACACCCACGGTATCGAATACATATTGAGAAGGATTTTTCAGTCGTTCTGATACGGTGTTCAGTTCAGCCGCTGTCCAGGTTAAAAAAGGCCGTTGGTATTTCTCCGCAATTGCAATCATGGCACTTTCGTCGGCTTTTAAGTCGATACTGTTAAAACTGTGGATTTGATCCATTGTGATACCTGCCCGTTGCAGGCAGTCATGAATCAGACTTTCCAGGTATTCAGCCGGGCAGTGACGCTCGCAACCAAAACCAAGGGTATATCTGGGGGAAATGTAGTTATTGGCCGTTGTTGAAACCAAGGTTGCACCAAGCTCCATGGCTACCTTATGGCCCCAGTCGTTAGCACCGCCCTCATGACCGGAAAGCAATGGGATGACAAATTGTCCCGCTTCATCCACCGCAAGAACTGCCGGGTCGTGATATTTATCGGTTAATACCGGGGCCAGGGTGCGAATAATGATGCCAGTCGCACAAACAGCGATTAATCGTTCACCTTGTTGATAAGCCTGCTGAATGGTTTCAGCAAAAGGCTTGGGTTTAAATAGAATCTGACATTCTGCGCCCAGACCGATGACGATTGTTTGTAGTCGCCGGGCCAAAGTATTTCCGGCTTCAGTCAGCGCAATTATTTTTACGGTTGTCATACGATTAATCCGGCCGCTGACTGGCAGTTACAATAAACAGGGAAAAATACGGCCCTTTTGAATCTGCGAGCATTGAAACATCATCAACAACTTTCTGCTGCTCACGCCCCACATACTCCAGATAACGGGCATCCTGCAGACGCTTACTCTGACTTAATGCCTGAATAATTTTAGGGCGATAAGGGCCGGCTTTCATGATCACCAGACTGTTGTGTTGTTCCAGTGCCTGTATTAGTCGGGACTGTGAATGACGACCATTAAGGATGGCAACGGATTCTGTCAGCATTGACAGCGGAGTTTGTAATTCGGCCGATGCTGCGGAAAAAGACGTGATACCAGGAATAACCTGTGTGCTGATATTTTCTTCACTTAACCGTTCAAGCAGATAGCTGAATGAGCCATAAAAAAGAGGATCCCCTTCGCATAAGAAAGCGACGGATTTACCCTGCTGAATAAATCCGAGGATAGATTGTGCTGCCTGATCATAAACCGCGTTTGCTTCTGTGCGATCATTCTTCATTGGCATCGCAATCGGGAGATGAGCCGCATTGCAATTTTCGAGTGCTAAGTGAGCAATTTCCAGCGCCTGGGATTCACCATTATGGTTACTTAAGTAAGCAACGACATCAGACTGCTGAATAATCCGCATTGCTTTCAGGGTGAGTAGCTCCGGATCTCCAGGGCCAACACCAACACCAATAAACTGAGCGCTCATGCAGACTCTCCACAAGGTATTTTCTCAAAACTGAATAAAGTAACCGGCAGGTTTGGCCGGTAAAGCATTTGTCCGGCCAGCTGTTCACCTTTGCTGACACTAAGCTGCAGGGTTTCGCAGCGAGCCTGATAATGTTTATTGCCGGCTGGCGAGGCAGAACTTCGCTGAAGTGATTGATAAAAACGCATCAATATAAACTTGCTGTCTTCGGTGACAGCACTGGCGACTAAAATACTGCGCTGATCCGATAGCAGGGGCAGTTGTTGCCAGCATTGCTGAAGTAGTTGTTCGAGCTCACCATCGCTGCCACCAATAAAAATTTTATTGGCTGCAGGTAAATCGGCCAGAATCTGAGGGGCACGCTGGTGAAGTGGCTTAAGGTTATGACTAACACCAAAACGTTTCTGGTTTTGTTGCAGGCACTGAAATCGTTGAGTGTGGTGTTCAATTGCATAAACAGTTTGCTGTTGGTTCCAATAAGCCCACTCAACAGCAAGTGCTCCACAGCCAGCGCCGATATCCCAACCGACATCGCCATTAGCTGGTTGTAATAAGCTTAATGCGGCGAGGCGGACTTCGCGCTTGGTAATCAAACCTTTGCCTGGGGCTTTTCCCGTAATAAATTCTTCATCCGGAATACCTGGAAACTGTGGAAAGCAACGAGACACCCCGTGCGTTTTTATAACGCTGACATGTAATTCCGGAAATACCTGATCAAGCTCGCTGAGGTCAGTGGCGATAAAATGCTGTATCTGCTCGTGTGGATAACCCAGGTCACTGAGGACACTGATTTCTGCCTGATGATAACCCGCTGCTACACATTCTTGGGCCAGGCGTTGTGGGTTGCTGTGTTGGTCAGTAAGAATCAGAAGCGTTTGCTGATCCTTCAGGGCTGAACGAATATTTTCTGACGGGCGACCATGCAGCGATAAAAACTCACAATCCTGAAATGAAAGTTTCAGGCGATGGCAGGCTGCCTGCAAACTTGAAGGGGCCGGATAAAAATTCAGTAATGAAGAATCAAAATTTTTCGTTAACCAGCGGCCAATACCAAACAACAGCGGATCACCGGAAGCCAGTATGACAAGGTTGTTGTTTTTGATATCAAAGGTATCAATCAGCTGCTTCAACTCGGATAATTTGGGTAGCGCTTTATTGGGTTGTTGGTGTAATGCTGCAACACTTGCCAGCTGCCTTTGCGAGCCAATAACACAGTCAGCCTGACGCAGATTTATCAACGCCTGTTCACTGAGCTGCACTGGCTGATCTATTCCGAGACCAATAATATGCAGCATCAGTAAATTTCTCCGCGGTTTATCCGTAATAAGGCATTACAGGCAGCGCTGGATACGGCACTTCCTCCCTGGTTTCCAAGCAAGGTAATACATTCAATGTCCAGCTCTTTATGTACATCCCACAGTGCTTGTTTGGATTCTGCTGCGCCAATAAAACCTACCGGCATACCAATAATCAGAGCCGGTTTTAACCGTTGGTATTCGGCTTTATTGGTGTCACGAAGCTGCTCCAGGTTTTCCAGTAAACGAAATAATGCAGTTGGAGCATTACCAATAACAATGACACTTCCGGGGAGTGTTTCTCGCCAGAACTTAACCGCAGCCATGGAACGTGTTTCACCAGTCTCGGCAGCCAGTGCCACGGTTCTCGAATCGTTAAGAAAACACAGTGGAGGCTGTTGAATCATTCGCTTGGTGATTCCCTGCTTAACCATTTCAACATCACACAAGATAGGTGCATTATTTTTTAATGCGGCCAGTCCCTGCTCACACGCTGCGGTACTGAACCGGACTTTATCGGCGACTTCAGGCATACCAATGCTATGAACAATACGCATCACGACTTGTTGCTGTTGATCATCAAATGCGGATAGATCGGTTTGCTCTCGAATCGTACGAAAGCTGTTTTCCTCAATCTTTTTCGGATCAATAATATAGTCAAATGGCATTCTTTAAGTCCTGAAAGTGTTGTACGGCCTGAATGCAGTCTGGCAGTTCACAGAAGGTTCGCTGAGCTTCAGCCAAGGTCGGTCTGGCCAGCATAAATACCGGAATATTCAGTTCTTTGGCAGCAATCAGCTTTGCTTCGGATGAGGGCGCACCGCTGTTTCTACAAATTACCGCCTGAACCTTGTGTCGTCTGAATAGCGCTATTTCGGCAGAGCTATCAAACGGGCCGATGTCAGAAATCCAATCACATTTTTTCGGTAGTTGAGCGGGGGAATGAATCGAGCGCAGCAGGTACGAGATACTGCTTTGTTTATTTTCCGGCTGGCTTAAACGAGACAAAGAATCGACCGTGGAGTTGTCCAACTGTCCCAGAGCAAGGAATATCCGTCCATTAATTTTGTGTTGCATCACAGCATCAAGCACATTGTTAATCGAATCATATTGCCAGCGTTGTAATGCGCCCGATGTTAGCCAGGGTGAGTGTTGTAAGCGCCAGAATGGTATATCCGCAGTGACAGATGTTTGCCAAGCTTGTTGGCTTATGTTGGTGGCAAATGCATGAGTCGCATCAATAATCAGGTCTATTGTTTGCTGCTCACAGAAATGTAATAAACCATCGTGACATGAGTTATTGGTATCGGATAACGCCTGGCGAAATTTTTTGTATTGATAGTTTTCATTGTATTGTGAGAAGCCTCCACTGATCACCTTACATGACAGCTCCGGCTGACGGACACGTCCGGCAACGCTGTATATTACGTTGATGCTATTTAAATTGATTAATGCTTTCGCCAGTTGTTTGGCCAGAGCCGTGCCACCAAGAATCAGAATATTCATGACAGTGGCTTTCCTTGAATTGGATACGTCGGAAAGGCGTTACTCGATCCAACCAGGTCTCCGTGGCGATTAATCGCCAGAACTTCCAGCTCCATTTGTTCGGGTAAATAGCGACTGGCAAATGTGTGCGCCTTGCGACAAAGTGCATCAGCAAGGGGAATATTCTGCTGCTGACACAAGGTCAGTGCTTCAATGCTGGTATTCGAAGTGAGGATTTTTTCACACAGCGTGTTATTGGCTCCGGCTTCTGCGGCGGTATCACGGATAAACGTCAGATCAATTGCAGAGGTACGGCTGTGCAGGTCGAGATGTCCCTGAGCTAATTTGGATATTTTACCGAATCCGCCCGACAAACTCAGGCGCGTAATCTTCCGATTGGTGCGCAGATACTTCAGCAGAGCTCCGGCAAAGTCGCCCATTTCAATTAAAGCCATATCCGCTAATTGATGACGCTCAACCAGCAAGCGTTCACTGCTGGTGCCGGTACTGGCTCCAATATGAAAATGATTATTGTGGCTTGCTACGTCAACCCCCTGATGAATACTGGCGATATACGCAGCACAGGAAAAAGGCCGGACAATACCGGTTGTTCCCAGAATTGATAATCCGCCGATAATTCCCAGGCGAGGGTTCATGGTTTTTTGAGCAATGTCTTCGCCATTTTTGACACCAATAGCAACCCGGAAACCACCCGCATAATTGTAGTTTTTTGCCTGGAGCCGCAGGTGTTGGGAAATCATTTGCCGTGGAACCGGATTAATTGCTGGCTCGCCCACAGCTAATAGCAGTCCTTCGCGGGTTACTGTCCCAACTCCTTCTGCGGCATGAAAGGTAATGCCGGGCTGTTTGGTTAAATACAGTTCAGAGATGATTTCGGCACCATGAGTCACATCAGGATCGTCACCGGCATCTTTAATCGTACTGGTGCGAACAGCGGGCTTTGAGTCTTCGATTGGTTGATAGCCGACAATTGCCAGGTCTGCATATTTATCGGCTTCTGTTGCAGAATCAGTGGTTTGCTTGCGACGTTTCTGTGGAAGCAATACAGAAACCGTTTTTGGCTTTTTATTCCCGAGTAAAAATTCCGCCGCCGCGACGCAACAAGCCGTTGCGCAGCAGCCAGTGGTGTAGCCGGTACGCAGTTTTTTTGTCGGACTATTTTCCTGACTTTCAGGCCACACAGAATTAAGTCTCAGATAGCCTGGTACAGCCAGAAGCCACCAATGGCGATCGCCGCGCCAGCAATTATCTGACGGCACATCGTAAACAGGCGGATTGATTTCTGTTGTAACTGCTTCTGCATTTGTCCGAACAGCAGACCAAAGGTAACCATCGATACTAAAACACCGGCAGAGAATAGCAGCAGATATGCCAATGCGGTGCCGGTTTCCGCCTGAATCATAGCGGGAATTAATGCCAGGGCGGGAGCACTGCCTGCCAGACCGTGAAGTACGCCAACCATGACCGGAGTATGTGCTTCTTTAATCTGATTTTGTGGTACTTGCTCATGGCCATCGAGTTGAATATGCGTGTGGCGTATATCACCATGACTGTGTGTTGTGACACTCAGCTTTTCTTTGTGGAACTGCCAGAAGCACACCAGTCCTAAAATAATCAGCAAAACGCCAACGCTGGATTCAGCAATATGCTGAATGGATTCGGGCAATGAAACGCCCAGACCAAATAACAGCATACCCAGAATAAGTAGCACACTGCCATGACCAATCGCCCAGTTGGCACTGAATTTTAATGTGCGGCGCAAATCCGGTTTACGGTTACTTAATGCTGAAACCGCCATAACATGATCAGCGTCTAATGCATGTAATAGCCCTAAGCCCAAACCGGTGAATAAAAGGGTCATTAATTCTGGAGTCATGCTGAAGGTACGTCCTGGTAGCCAAACAATTTAGCAATGGCGAGTGGATTGGATGGAAAAAACAAATGCAGATAGCTGGCGGTTAATTGCTTCTCACGGAAAATTGCTTCTCCGGGAGCGGTGTGCCGCTGACGCTTGCCATAAGAAATTGCTTCGGGCGTGTTGCTGCTGCGTGACCTGTGGTGTGCGTGCGCACGCACATCACCTTCTGGTAACGGTGCTGTCTGCATTCCCTGGCAGCCGCGTTTACCGCGCATTGCTCCGTGCCCGGTTAATGCTGCCGTCATCGGGTATTGTTGATCCTCAAGATCGATCAGAGTTTCGAGGCAATATAAAAAGCCACCACATTCGGCGAGTACAGGGGATCCAGATTCAACAAATGTACGAATCTGCTGCAGCATTGCCGTATTTTCTGACAACTGCTGAGCGTGTAATTCGGGATAGCCACCAGGCAACCATAGGGCATCGCAATCCGGCATTTTTTGATCACTTAGCGGAGAGAAGTAGCGAACTTCGGCCCCCAGTTTTTTCAGCAAGTCGACATTTGCCTGATAAATAAAACTGAATGCATTATCTCTGGCGATTGCTATGGTTTTGCCGGCTAACGCCTGCGTAAGTTTTTCGCAGCCGTCGGAATAATTTTCGACGGGATAAAATTCGGTCGCGGGTAGCTGTTGTAATAACGGTAAAATACCGGCTTGCTGTAAGGCATCGGCAGCAGCTTCAAACCGCTGCTCCAGCTCCTGATGTATTTCGCTGGCCTGCACCAATCCCAGATGGCGCTCTGGTAGTGCTATACCTTCTGTACGCGGCAGATTAGCCCAGAGAGGCAGGTCTTCAGGTAAATTATCTTCGATTAATTCGCGGTGCCTGGCGGTGCTGCAATGATTGGCTATTAACCCGGCAACCGCGACGTCCTGGCGAAATGAAGCCAGCCCTGAAGCGACCGCTGCAGCAGTTTGTGCCATGCCTTTTACATCCATGACCAGCACCATTGGAATATTAAATCGCGCTGCCAGATCTGCGCTCGAAGGTGTGCCATCGAACATTCCCATGGCACCTTCGACGATGATCAGATCATTTTCCTGAGCTGCCTGAAAAAAGCGTTGCTGGCAATACTGGTCGCCAGCCATCCACAGGTCGAGAGGTTCGACTGCCTGGCCGGACGCCTGTTCAAGAATCTGAGGGTCCAGGTAGTCTGGTCCACACTTGAATACTTTTACCTTACATTGCTGGCGTTTGAGCAAACGCGCAATACCGGCGGTAATTGTGGTTTTACCCTGGCCGGATGCAGGCGCCGTTAAAAAAACGGCGGGACATAATGCTGGAGATTGTGGCACGGTTGCCGCCTATTGTTCGCGTTGGTGGCGACTTTTCCAAAGTATTTCGGAACCATTTTCGCGTCTGGCTAATACGCGTGCGGTGACAAATAATAAATCGGATAAACGATTCACATAGCGCAATGCTAATGGGTTCAGTTCATCAACCTGATTAAGCTGAACCAGTGAACGCTCTGCCCGGCGACACACTGTACGTGTCATATGACATAACGCGGCTGCTTTGCTTCCTCCAGGCAGAATAAAATCTTTTAACGGTGGCATAGTGTCGTTCAATGCTTCGAGGTTATCTTCAAGATCGGAGATCAGAACTTCCTGCAGAGCATTAAAACCTGGTACCGATAACTCACCGCCAAGATCAAATAAGTCGTGCTGAATCTGATGAAGCAGAGGAATCAAATCGTCTGCTTCATCTAACTCGGCTCTGAGCATACCGACCCAGGAGTTCAGCTCATCAACATCACCAATGGCATGCATACGCTCGCTGCTTTTACTGATGCGTGATCCATCGCCCAGTCCTGTTTCACCTTTGTCGCCGGTTTTGGTGGCGATTTTAGAAAGTCGGTTGCCCATGTTCGCTCCGATTAATTGTTGTCAGACGAGTCTTTATTTTCTACTGGATTGTTTTTTGGCAGCTCTGAATCTTCTTTCACTTGTAAGAACTGAATATTAATTGGCTTCAGTTTAGTGTTGACAGAGCTTAGCTGAATACTGGCAATTGATCTTGGGTCGCTAAAATCAGCAGCTGCATTAATCCGGGTAACTTTATTATCTTCACCCGGCAAACCCAGCCAAATTACTTCATTACGGGCTGCTAAGGCAGAAATGCTGCCATTGGCCAGATCATCACTTATCAGGCTTGTACTGTTGTCCGAATTCAACTTATACAAAGCATCAATTGAGCGTTTCAACTCACTGTTGTAGCCTTTGTATTCGGTGAAAAATAATGAACCGTTTTCAGTCGCGACGATACGATTAACCGCGTGGTCAGTTGTCAGGGTTTTAAGGCTGTAATTGTCTACATCAAGAACCTCGATACCACCAGTGTTCTTTGCGCCATAAACTAAAGACGCCAGGTATATTTTGTTACCCGACATGACACCACTTTGATGATTACGTAAGTCAAGCGAGATAGCTTGTACTCCATCGATCGCAGTATCGGTATCAATTTCGTTCCATGTAGTTGTATCAAATACAACAACTTTGGAGTTGTTAGTGGCAGCAAAACCTTTCAGGTTCTGTAATGTAATGAAGACCCTGTTTTTATTGTAAAAAACCATATCCATTTCCGGATCTTTGTCGTTTTCAGTTGCATCAGTAACGTGGCGGCTCAGATCCAGCTCTCGGATAAGGAAATCTTCGGCATTTCTTGCCTCAAGATTAACAACCCAAGCTTTAGGCATGCCGTAGCGGGTAATAACCGCTGTATTATTATCAATAAAGGCCATGTTATATGGGTTGGCTGATGTACTGTCTCCTGGAGTTTTCAGAGAAAAACCTTTGCCAGGGTAATAGCCTAGTTGTGGGTCTTTAATATGATACTTTTGGATAGTATCAATTTTGAACTTACCAATATGATAAAAGTATTCACCACGAGTTACGATTGTGTAATCTGTTGCTGTTTGCGGATTGTAGTTACTGGCGACATCGTTAATGCCATTTGAGAACTCAATCATGCTCTCGCCAGAACCAACGCTCTGAATAACAGCAACGTCTTTAAACTTAATTTCTTCAGGTGAGCTATTGTTGCTATCGCTGCCACAGGCGCTAAGTAGCATTGACGAAGAAATTGTTGCACATAAAAGTGTTTTATTTTTCATGTTTAATTACCATTGATATTTTGTTTTAAAGAAAATCATTCGGCCAGGCTCGGGGTATCTTTCGAAATCACGTGCACGATTACTTGTTGCATCTGTAATACTTAGACTGAGCTGCCAGTTTTGAGGTTGATAGGAAACCCGTGCATCCCACCGGTTCATTGGATCTTTTTCTATCGAGTTCGAATTATTGTAATAGCCATTTCCTGAACGCCGATTGCTAATGCTGAAGAACCAATTATTCTTTTGCCAGATAGCAGAGCTGAATACTATCCATTGGTCATAATTAGCGACCTGCTTGCCCTTGTAGGAAGAGAAACGTTTATCTTCTATTATTTCATTAGATTGCAGTGTAAAAGCAGTGTTCAATGTCAAGTTAGCAGATACTTGCCAGCTGATATCTTGCTCTAAACCCGTGTGGAGAGTCTCTCCAAGGTTGTCATATCTGATAATTCCACGACTATCGCTTTCAGAGAAAATAGCTTGCTTTAACTCCCGTCTGTACACACTGGTTGAAATTTCAAAGCTATGAAATGGAATAACTATTCCTGACTCTACTTGCTGTGATGTTTCGGGCAATAGATTTGGGTTGCCAATGCTTGAACCACGATCACCAAATATTTCTTGAGTTGTCGGTATTCTTAGCTGGTGAGATATCTTTCCATAAACAGACGTACCACTGTCAAAATTATATGTCAGACCACTGCTGAAAGTTGATTTTGTGTAGTTATTACGCGAGCTTTCACCTTTATGATTTTTATCACTGACATTTATCTGGCTATATTGCAATTTCAACTCACCAATCCGAGTAGAGATTTCAAAGCGGCTGGACAGATCTGTCTGTGCACGTGTATAGGCTGATTCGCATCCACGCCCAGCGAGACATTGTTGTTTTAACTCTTCCTGATTTAACAAGCGGTACTGCGTGTCAACTTTTTCCTGTTGATGTCGTGCCGTTAACGCCAGTGACCATGCATCATGAATAACGTACTGGTTTCCCTGTAATGACAGGCCTGTAGTGTTATAACGATTAAGCTGTGCTCCCAGGCCAATTTGAGATTTCCGATCATCATAGTCTTCTGTTTGCCATCGATAGGCCGTCTTTACTTCATATGGGTAGGCGGAATGTTCTGCCCCTCTGAAATTTATCTGTATATTGGCAGAATCTGATTTAATGTTAGCCCGATTATTTTTGTCATTGCTGATGTCGGCTAAACTACGTTTTCCGTTGTACCCCTGAATCGCGGTGTCCCAACGTCCAAAAGAACTCTGAATTTGTCCTTTCGCCAGCCACGCGGTTTGCTCGGTGCGGTTATTTTGTCTTCGTTCAAAGGCCGGTGACTGCGGCGTATCAATCGGAGACTCATTCTGATAAGTGAAATCATTATCAGCGCTTTGGTGATCTGCGCTAAAATACCATTTACTGCTAGCAAACTGTGCTGTTTGACTCGCTGAAACTTTTTGCGTGCCATAACTTCCGGCTATTAAGGATACGGCACCTTCATTATTGTCGGATAGTTCATATGAACGAATATTAATCGCACCACCTACTGCAGAGGAGCTCAGCTCAATTGGCGCTTCACCGCGATAAATATCTATGCTTTGAGCTTGTTCCAGGTTCAAGCGCGATAAATCTGTAGCCCCGCCGTTTAATGAATTAATTAGCAGACCATCCCAGAAAACCAGAACTTGTTGTCCTGATGAGCCACGCATTACCGGTACAGAATAGTGACCGATGCCACCAACAGAATGAAGATCTATACCACTCTGTTGCGACAGAAGGTCTGGTAATTGGACAAAACCATGCTGCCAGTGCTCTTTACTCAAATGTTGATTATGGCCGGTGAGTGTAGCTGCGGAGAATAACTCGTTTACAGCACCAGTGACGTGCACGGTATCCAACTGCTCTGTCGAATGAGATACAGCTGGAAGCATCAAACTAATGACGATGAATGATGAAGAAACTTTGTTCATGTGCACTTTACTATGAGTGCGGCTGGTAGGGCAGAGACAATTGTTGCGTAAGACGCTGAAAATTATCACCCAGGTCGCCCACCGCAACTATTGGTTACTTTGCTAGCTTTTGTTAGCACTTACAGGCCGGTATCCGGGCTGACGGCTTTCTATTCACAACAGCAGAGATGACTGCATGTTATTAATAGTCCGACTGACGCCTTCCCATGATTTACCTGTTACAAAAAGCAGGATAATCACAGTGGCTGTGTGTCAGTCAGCTAAGCCGATCACCGTTGCGGGGGCAGCGTTGGACTGTCTTAGCGGGAGCTAAGGGGGACACCAACTTCCCGTTTAACTTGATCAGAGATCAGAGCACCTGAGGCGGGGCAGAATATAGTTTGTACGATATTCGGTCAAGTTTGAGGCGTTTGAATTATCTGCATATCGCCATTGAATAATATTCAGTAACCGTGCTGCCGAAGTTAAAGCGGCAGTTGGATTTCGAATCGTGAACCGCTGGATTGTTCAGCGTTTTCAAGGGGTTGGTAAATCAGCTTACCCTGATGGTGGGCGGTGATAATAAAGTAAGATACGGACAAACCAAGGCCGGTTCCTTCGCCAACATCTTTGGTGGTATAGAAAGGTTCAAAAATATGTGCTGCTACTTCAGCGGGAATGCCCGGACCGTTATCTTCCACCGCAATGCAGACATATTCCTCGTTTAACGAAGCATGGATACGAATATCGGAGCTGACGGTTTGTTCTGTGCTGAATTGCGTTTGTTTGTCGATTGCCTGTTGTGCGTTTTTGATCAGATTCAACAGAACCTGTTCTATCTCGCTGGGAACGCAATAAACATCGGGCAGATTATCAGCAACCTGTTTGTGTAATTGTGATTGTTTCAGATCGACATCCGTTGCGGCAATCGTGAGAGTGGTATCGACTAATTCGCGGACATTCACCCAGCTTTTCTGCAGATGGTCATTACGGGCAAATTGCAGCATAGAGCGGATAATGCGTGCTGCACGCTCTCCGGCATCCTGAATATTGTCGAGCAGTTTATCGATGTCACGACGTTGTGCGTAACTGGCGATTTGTTGCGGTTCCAGCCCAAGTTCATCGGCAATTCGCTGGTTGGCCGGTAAGTCTGTCAGTAATCGTCGGCGGATGTTTTGCAGGTTCTGCAGCATGGCGCCTAGTGGGTTGTTTATTTCGTGTGCCATTCCCGCTGCAAGTCCACCTACAGACATCATCTTCTCGGTCTGTACCATGATTTCTTCCATGCGTTGGCGTTGGCTGATGTCATCGATACGTATGACGTAATGGGCCTGCTGGTCGTTCTCCATCAGGAATAGCTGAACATCGGCAATGATGGCGGGTGTCAGGTTGTTCAGCTGTACACGCTCTATTTTGTTGTGGTCGTCTTTAGTACGACGAGTGTCAGAGTGGGTTAGCAGTGGTTGCTGTTCCAGCTCTGGTATCAGTTGATAAAGAGGACGGCCGATCAGCTGAGATGAATCGGTTTGCAGCCAAAACCCAGCTTGCTGATTACATTGAACAACCCGTAGCTGTTTATCCAGCGCAAAAATGGCAGATGGCATGGCGTTTAAAATACTGTCGAGCAGCAGCTGGGTGTTCTTTAACTGCACCTCGATGCCTCGCCGGACAGAAACCTCTTTGGCCAGATTATCATTCATCATCCGGGTTTCATCCGATAGCCGGGTTGCCCGTAAGCGAGCACTTTCTGCTTGTTGATGAGCACTTTTCAGATGCAAATGGCGTTGGTCGCGTAGCCAGAATAAATCGTTTAACGCATGAACCAGAGGTTGAATATCCGGGTCCTGAGTCTGAATGTGAATGGGTTCGTCTTTATTGCTTTTTTCGCCAGCGGATTTGTCGTTGTTCTTATGGTTGTGTTTGTGAACTTCCGCCAGTAGCTCACGGTAAGGTTGCCGCTGCCACTTTCGGATCGTCAGATACAGTAAAAATACAATCAGCGCCGAGAAAGAGACGACAAATAAGCTGGTTGTGACGGTATCCAGTAAGAAGAAAGAGGGCAGAGAAACCTGGCTGACGATGGCCAGAGTGAAGGTTTCTGAGAGATTGCTATCGCTTTGACGGTTTATGCGATACAGCTTTAGCCAGGGTTGTTGATAACTGTCTGTCAGCTGTGGCGGTAACCCCGGGTTGTGGTCATGATTGTAGCTGTGCAGCAGTCGCTGATTATGAGGGTTATATAAGGCAACTTCGCTGATTTGATAGTGTTGAGTCATACGTTCGATAACCGAACGCAGCACCATATCATCACGCTGTTGGGTTAATTCAATCTGAATCAGGTCAGCAAATGCCTGGCTGATTTGTGGCGCCAGATGTTCGCGGCCAACGCGGTCAGCTGCGGCGATATATGCAACGGTTGTCAGGGTGATGATCAGGCTGATCGCAACGACGGTCGCCAGCATGGCTTTTTGCCGCGCTAACATCATGGGGAAAAAATCCGGCTGGAATGTCTGATGATGAATCCTTTCATGATGACTTTCAGATTTCCCCAAGTTGCTGCATCAGCTGGCGCGTGAGCGGTAAATCCTGTTGCTGCTGTGCTTGTCGTAACAGGAAACCATTGATGTAGGCTAACTCGGTTGGCCGCTGATTCAAAATATCCTGTAACGTTGATGATTGATTGGCCGCGGTCGCCTGAGCGACTTCGGCAGCACGCTGCTTCAGACTAAAGGGCAATTGCCAGCCATGAGCTTCGAAAAAGGCCTGCGTTTCTTCTGCCAGTTGTTCCAGCTTTTGCTTGTAAGCCGGGTTTTCAACCAGCTCTCCATTACGGCAACGAAAGACGGCTGTGAGCGGATTGATGACCGCATTAATCGCCAGTTTCGCCTGAATGCGTTGTTGAATATCGTTAACTTCGCTCACTCGCGGCAGAACTGGATCGCTGCTCGCCTGGTTATGATGCTCAGTCCAGCGACCGATCACGGTTTCGCCATGGCCAGCATAGACAACCTGTTCATCCCCTCGGCGATAGGCCCCTTCGGTTGAAATACCAGCCCACAGTTCAGGAGCCTTTTCCAGGGTTTGCAGCCAGTCGGCTATCTGTTGCTGCTGTCCCATACCATTTTGCAGCAACAGGATCTGCTTTACCGATGCCATTGCGGATTCGAGAGGCTTTAATGCCGTTAACGTGTCTGACGCTTTAGTGGTGACAACCAGCCACTCCAGCGGATTGTGTTGATGCTGATTGGCCTGCCAGACGGGCAATTCGAGGGTGTGCTGATGTTGGGCGGTAATGATCAGTTGCCGATGGCAAGGCTTCTGGTTGCGGCTAACGCAAAATGGAGATAGCTCGCGCCAGTGATAAGCCAGCAGGGTACCAATGGCACCCATTCCGACAATTGCAATTGATGAGGAAGATAATTGAGTCATGCGTCGATTATAAGACGCGTTTTGCTAATTTGAATGGGAAGGCAGTACTTCGCTATCTTCAGTTTCGATATCTTCCTGCGGTTCGTCTTCTTTTTCCACAGCTTCTTCTTCCTGGACCTGTGCCTCAACTTCCTGTGCTTGAGGCTTTGTGCCTGGCTGATTGGAATTCAGGTTCAGTGTACTGAGTGGTATAGGGGACCAGAGATTTTGTAATCGGGCTAATAACTCTGGCGAGTGATCTGCCGGTAGATTACGCAACCATAATTGCAGACGCTCTTCGTCTTCTCCAACCAACTTCGTAATGTCGTCCAGATGGGCGCCACGTTCCTGTAGCAGCCAAACCACAATCGGCATTAAGCGATTAAACTGACGGCGATTTCTGGCATCGGTCAGTTGTTGTGATGACACATCAAAGCGCTCGCATACCAGCTGGCAGGCATCGTCGAATAATCTGCGTAAGTCTTCATCGCTACGCGCTGCCTGTGACAGTGCCTGCTTTTTCAGGTGTTGGTTAACAAACCCATCACGTGCCAGAGCCTGGTAGGTCGGGTGGCTGCCGTGCTGCAGATCCAGAGTACGGTTTTGCGGTTGCTGCATGACCGCTTCATATCGCTGCGCCCGTCCATGTCTGCTATGACACAGAAGATTCAGCATTGGCTCTACGTGAAGACTGGCTGGTGGGGTTAGTGAGCGATAACCGTGATCGCTGCTCCATGGATACAAGCTGGCATCAGCGACCTTACGCGAGGTTTCCGGCCAGCGATGCAGTTGAATCACCAGATCCGTCAGGTAGGCCTGTTCATCAACCAGCATCACGATGCCCTGGTCTGACAACAACTGCTTGCGTTTATGCCAGCTGCGCTCATGCATATCATCAAAAGCAATCTGGATATCGTCCATCACCTCTGTCCAGTCGCGCTCGCTTTGCAGGACAAACTGAATGTGATGATCATCAAAAACATATGCCAGCAACCGGGTTTGTTTTACGCTCGACAGGATCTGCACTCCGTATTCGTACTCAAATACCGAGTGGAAGATAGGCTGGTCTTTCGCTCCGTGTACCGAGAAGTAATAAGTTCCGGCACCGTGCAATGTCATTTTGGTTTCCATAGCAGAAAAGGTAGCTGACTTTTGTGTATTTTCCAGCGTCTCCTGTATGCCCGGGAATTTTGCAATTCCATGACACTCGCGGTATACAAGGCGCCAATAGTTAGATTTGAACGAATTGTGCAGGAGTATGTTATGCCTTCATTTGATGTGGTGTCCGAAGTCGATAAGCATGAGGCCCAGAACGCGGTAGACCAGGCCAATCGCGAGCTGTCCACTCGTTTTGACTTTAAAGGCGTGAACGCCAGCTTTGAATTAAAAGACTTTGTTGTCGTAATGACGGCCAATGAAGAGTTTCAGATCGAGCAAATGAAGCCGATGCTGGAAGGTGCCATGATCAAACGTAAGATCAAAGTCAGCTGTCTTGAATACGGCGACTGTGTGGGTGCCGGTAAGCAAGTAAAAGTAAACGCCACCATGCGCCAGGGCATTGATAAAGAGCTGGCTAAAAAGATGGTGAAAATCGTCAAAGAGAGCAAGCTTAAAGTTCAGGCTTCAATTCAGGGCGAAATGGTACGTGTTACCGGTAAGAAGCGTGATGAACTTCAGGATGTGATGGCGCTTTATCGCGGTGATGAAACCATTACGATGCCGCTGCTATTTAAGAATTTTAAAGACTGATGACCGCTGCCACTCGATCGCCAGCGGGGCCAGAGGCAAAAAGCTGGCGAGAGGCACTGCTGGTTTACAGTAAAAAACCGGTTGTTGCTATCGCGATGCTCGGCTTTTCTGCCGGGCTGCCATTTCTGTTAGTTTTTTCCACCCTGACTGCATGGCTGCGGGACGAAGGCGTTGAGCGCACTGCTATCGGCTTTTTTGCCTGGGTCGGATTAACCTATTCCATCAAGATTTTCTGGGCGCCAATAATTGATCGTCTGGAGATCCCTTTGTTGTCACGACGACTTGGTCAACGGCGCAGTTGGATTCTGTTCGGTCAAATCGGTATCGCAGCCGGACTCTTATTGATGAGTTCAATGAATCCACAACAATCTTTATGGTGGATTGCCGTTGCTGCGGTACTGGTCGCCTTTTCTTCTGCGACTCAGGATATTGCTCTCGATGCATATCGCATCGAAATTGTTGACAACAACCTGCAAGGCGCTATGTCGGCGGCGTATATTTTCGGCTATCGACTGGCTCTGCTAATGGCGGGTGCAGGTGCTTTGTATATCGCTGAATGGTCTGACTGGAGTATGGCTTACATTGCGATGGCTGCTCTGATGGGACTGGCGATGCTGGCCACTCTGTGGGCGGATGCCACTGCGCGTAAAACGCCGGAGCAACGTGCCAGTGATGAGGCGGCCATGGTCGACGAAATTATGGGCAGGCCTATGAATTTGTCACAGCGGCCGCAATGGCAACGCTGGTTATTGGGTGCGGTGATTTGTCCATTTCTCGAATTCTTCCAGCGCAACGGCGTATTTGCACTGTTAATTCTGACGTTTATCGCCGTATTTCGTCTCAGCGATATCACTATGGGTGTTATGGCCAACCCATTTTATCTGGATCTGGGTTACAGCAAGGCTGATATCGCCAGTGTTGCTAAAGTCTTTGGCTTTTTTATGACGATTGCCGGTTCTGCGTTATGTGGCGTGCTGGTGGTTCGTTGGGGAATATATAAACCGCTGTTTATCGGCGCGGTGATGGTGTCGGTAACCAATTTGTTATTTGCTGTGTTAGCCATGCAATCTGGCATTGATAATCAGACAGCAGAAGCCGTTACTCCGACATTGGCCTGGTTGGCATTTGTGATCAGTGCCGATAACCTTTCGGGTGGTATCGCCAGTACAGCGTTTATCGCTTATTTATCCAGTCTGACCAATCGCAGTTATACCGCGACTCAATATGCCTTGTTCAGTTCACTGATGACATTGCCTGGCAAGTTTATTAGCGGGTTTTCCGGCTGGGTTGTTGATAGTGCGGGTTATAGTGAGTTCTTTATTGTGGCTTCTGTATTAGGAGTTCCGGCGATTGCCTTGGTATTGGTTTTAATATCGCATGAGCGTAAAGCCCTGCCGGAGAAAGAAGAGGTTAAAGTATGACGGCTAAGTCTGTTTCTGCATGGTCGGTAAAACAAACCGGCACCCCGGATGTTTTAGAAAAAGGCACCATTGAATTAGCAGAGCCTCAGTCTGGTGAAGTAATAATTCGGGTTTGTGCCGCAGGTTTTAACCCAATTGATACCAAAATACGTGCGGGCCTTGCTCCCATTCTTAATGACGCTGGTGTGTTGGGTTGTGATGTCAGTGGCGAAGTGATTGCCGTAGGAGAGGGTGTTGCTCATCTTGCTGTTGGCGATTCAGTTTATGGCTGCGCTGGTGGCGTTAAGGGTAATGGCGGAGCGTTGGCTTCAGAAATGGTGTGTAATGCTGACCTGTTAGCGAAAGCACCTACCGCTATTACTCTGGCTCAAGCTGCAGCGATTCCTCTCGTTGCGATAACTGCATTTGAAGCATTAAAACGCTTAGCGCCCGAAACCGATGAAAAGTTGCTTGTAATGGGGGCTTCTGGCGGTGTAGGCCAGTGGGCCACGCGTTTGGCGAAAGAGGCGGGTATCTCGGTTTACGGTACCGCTGGTAGCACAGAGCGGGTTAAACAGCTGAAGCAGCAAGGTGTAAATGCTTCGTTGCATGCTGATGTTGCAGAATTATCTGAAACCGGTTTCGAAAAAGTACTCGATACCTTTGGTGGTGACAGCCTGCAAAAAGCATTAGAGATGGCGGCACCTTATGCAAAGGTGGCAACAATTAATGCCCGTAATACTTATGATCTGACTCAGGCCCATGCTAAGTCCCTAACGTTACATGCGGTATTTATGCTTTTACCGCTGCTAACCGGAAAAGGTCGCGAAACGCATGGTGAATTTTTAGCTGAGCTGAGTCAGAAAATTGATGCGGGTTTAATTCAGGTACCTGAAGCTGAAGAAAAGCGGATGTCGGATGTGGCTGATATTCACCGCGCTTATGAATCCGGTGAATTAAAAAATAAAGTGGTGATGATTGCTGACTTTGAAGAATAGTAAGAAATAAAGTTCTATAACTTTTCAAACAGCAGCAGGAGCTGTGTGCCCGTCACCGGAGCCATGGATGGCGATTGTGACGGTTGTAACTGAAAAATTATAGAGCTTTGTTTCGACGATAGCTTGAAGATAAAAAACGATTATTTTTCAGCCGCCGGATCAGTGGGCCATCCCTGGCCCTTGATCCTACCGCAACATCCTGTTGCTGCTATGAAAAACAATCAGTTCTCTATTTTTCGATCCGATCTACTCGATTCCCAGCATTTTGTGAGTTTGCAAA
>NZ_OZ244785.1:0-1810000 GCF_965219715.1 Bacterioplanoides sp. | reverse complement strand
ACTGTACACCGAAGCTACGGATGCACTTTGTGCATGGTAGAGGAGCGTTCTGTAAGCCGTTGAAGGTCAAGGTGTGAACCAGGCTGGAGGTATCAGAAGTGCGAATGCTGACATGAGTAACGATAAAGGGAGTGAAAAACTCCCTCGCCGGAAACCCAAGGGTTCCTGTCCAACGTTAATCGGGGCAGGGTTAGTCGGACCCTAAGGCGAGGCTGAGAAGCGTAGTCGATGGGAAACAGGTTAATATTCCTGTACTTGTTTGTAGTGCGATGGGGGGACGGAGAAGGCTAGGCCAGCACGGCGTTGGTTGTCCGTGTTTAAGCTGGTAGGCAGAAGACTTAGGCAAATCCGGGTCTTCAATGCCGAGACGTGATGACGGTGACTCTACGGAGTCCGAAGTGGTCGATGCCATGCTTCCAGGAAAATCCTCTAAGCTTCAGCTACAAAGAAACCGTACTCTAAACCGACACAGGTGGGTAGGTAGAGAATACCAAGGCGCTTGAGAGAACTCGGGTGAAGGAACTAGGCAAAATGGCACCGTAACTTCGGGAGAAGGTGCGCCGGCTAGGGTGAAGGACTTGCTCCGTAAGCTCTGGCCGGTCGAAGATACCAGGTGGCTGCGACTGTTTATTAAAAACACAGCACTCTGCAAACACGAAAGTGGACGTATAGGGTGTGACGCCTGCCCGGTGCCGGAAGGTTAATTGATGGGGTTAGCATCTGCGAAGCTCTTGATCGAAGCCCCGGTAAACGGCGGCCGTAACTATAACGGTCCTAAGGTAGCGAAATTCCTTGTCGGGTAAGTTCCGACCTGCACGAATGGCGTAACGACGGCCACACTGTCTCCACCCGAGACTCAGTGAAATTGAATTCGCAGTTAAGATGCTGCGTTCCCGCGGCTAGACGGAAAGACCCCGTGAACCTTTACTATAGCTTCACAGTGAACTTTGAATTGGCTTGTGTAGGATAGCTGGGAGGCTTTGAAGCCGGATCGCCAGATTCGGTGGAGCCAATCTTGAAATACCAGCCTGGTCAATTTGGGGTTCTAACTCAGGTCCATTATCTGGATCGAGGACACTGTGTGGTGGGTAGTTTGACTGGGGCGGTCTCCTCCCAAAGAGTAACGGAGGAGCACGAAGGTCGGCTAATCCTGGTCGGACATCAGGAGGTTAGTGCAATGGCATAAGCCGGCTTAACTGCGAGACAGACACGTCGAGCAGGTACGAAAGTAGGTCATAGTGATCCGGTGGTTCTGTATGGAAGGGCCATCGCTCAACGGATAAAAGGTACTCCGGGGATAACAGGCTGATACCGCCCAAGAGTTCACATCGACGGCGGTGTTTGGCACCTCGATGTCGGCTCATCACATCCTGGGGCTGAAGCCGGTCCCAAGGGTATGGCTGTTCGCCATTTAAAGTGGTACGCGAGCTGGGTTTAGAACGTCGTGAGACAGTTCGGTCCCTATCTGCCGTGGGCGTTTGAGATTTGAGAAGAGCTGCTCCTAGTACGAGAGGACCGGAGTGGACGAACCTCTGGTGTTCGGGTTGTCATGCCAATGGCATTGCCCGGTAGCTACGTTCGGACAGGATAACCGCTGAAAGCATCTAAGCGGGAAGCCCCCTTCAAGATGAGATCTCACTGGAACTTCGAGTTCCCTGTAGGGCCCAGGAAGACTACCTGGTTGATAGGCAAGGTGTGTAAGCGTTGTGAGGCGTTGAGCTAACTTGTACTAATTGCCCGTGAGGCTTGACCATATAACACCCAAACTGGTTGTGTTAACAAGCCAGCTCTGAATAAAACAGAGTAAAGAACAATCGGCAGCCGCCGGTTCGCTAGAGAATCAAAATACTCATGTATCCAACCTTATTTGCAACGTAGTCGCAGACACCGTAAGACGACAACAATGCATACAAGTTTGCTTGACGACAATAGAGCTGTGGAACCACCTGAATCCATTCCGAACTCAGAAGTGAAACGCAGCATCGCCGATGGTAGTGTGGGGCTTCCCCATGTGAGAGTAGGTCATCGTCAAGCTCTTATCCTAAAACCCCTGATCACTTATGTGGTCAGGGGTTTTTCTTTGCGCGTAAGAAACTCCAGAATCTAATGCCTATTTAATCTTCATTATCCGTGTGTTGCTGGAACAACCGTCTGCTGCAGGACGCAGCAGCCGAGCATACAAGGACGTACTGGCTGCGTGTTGTGAGGGAATACCGGATGGTGGAGGTGAGAGGAATTGAAGGAAACCAACCTCACTGTATTCATCAACATCACACGCCGTGCATCCATCCTTGGAGGCTCTGCTATGGCATCCATGCCATAGAAGGTGATTTATGATGAACACAGTAAGTTTGGTTCAGGGGTTAACCGCTAAGCCGGATTCACTGGCCCTGAGTAACTAAAAATAAAAAAGCCCCTACGGTTAGCAATTGCAGAGGCTGTGAAATGCTCAATGTTTAAATCTTATTACAGATAATAAGTCTTCCCAGACTCAGTCCCGCGCTTAATATAATCACGCAGCCCGACGCCGTTTTTGGCTTTGATCTCTTCCAATTCTTTCAGAAGCTTCTTTGCATGGAAGCTATCAAGTTTCTCCATTGCAGAGATGGGCTCAATTTCCGCAGCAATTCGCATTTGCTCCAGAGCTCTGTCCAGTCCTTTGCGTTTATGGATATATAGCAGGCTTTGGGCGGCCTCCAGATGAACGTTTGTGATACGCCGGTTCTGTCCCAAGGCGGCTTTGTAATAGCTTTCAACGACTTCATCATCAGCACCGTAGGCCATACGTCCCATAAAATGCCCCATTTTACGCACGATACCTGCGTCCATTGATCCTTTAGCAGCAAGCACAAAAACGTTAAAGGGCTCGGCTTTGATCATGGCATTCAGCTCTTCAGATAAAGTATCCATATATCCCCGAGTGAGAACGACGGGAGCGGATATCTCTTCGCTAAGGCGAGCCATCGAGTAGAAGGCAAAGTAGCGGGCCATAATGTCATGCCCAGTCAGGTGTTTCGTTTGCTCGTGGCGGTCGATGATGTCTTCCCATAATGCGTGACGTTTGTCTTTATCGTCCTCGAGGCGCAAGCCATAGGTGGCCTGTGAGTAGAAGGCCACGCCATGCCCTAGTGGCCCGAGCGCATAGCCCTGCTTGGCCGCTTGTTGAAAGTTGCCGCGGAAAAACTCACGCCAGGCGTTCTGGAGGTTCTCAGCGAGCTGGTCAATTGACTCAAACTCCGGTGTTGCCAGTTTCAGCTCAGGATTGGCGTCTAGTACGGAGGTTAGGTATGAGCTATCAGGAAATGGGTAGTCGGTAGAGCGGTTCAGCAAAAACCAGTATTCCTGAAGTTTATCGCCGGAATAGTCGAAACCCTGCTGTTCGTATGGAAAGCTTTGCCATTCAAAATTAGTTTTAGGGTTATTCTCGGCATTGGCCTGGCTTAAGAATGAGAACAACATTAACGTCAGTAATGAGAAGCGAAATGTGACATCCATGGGTCACCTCGGTTTATTGTCATTTTTATTACTCAAAGACTACTCAAGCAACGAAGTTGTGTCATTGTGCTGATGCGCCACTGGTAATAGGCTGAAATTTCTTTGCAGTGATTGGAGGCGAGTGAATGCAAGCAGAGCACCAGGTGTTATTAGATCAGGCTCCTTCTGCATTATCTGTTCATGATACATGGGCCCGATTGTGTTGTGAGCAAGGGTTGTTGGCTCTTGAGCAGAAGTGTTATGGCGTTGGTGCTGTGCTGGTAAATTCTGCCGACGAGCTGCTGTGCTCCTCTAAAAATCAGGTATTTAGCGAAGGTTTCCATAGTCATGCTCATGCTGAGATGCTGTTGCTTGATCAGTTTGAGCTCAATGCACAAGGATATAACAGAGATGACTTAACACTGTTTGTTAGTCTTGAGCCTTGCCTGATGTGTTATGGGCGGATCTTGTTATCGGGTATCACCCGGGTACGTTATCTTGCTAAAGACAAGGCTGGCGGATTTGCTGATTACCTGCACCTATTGCCACCTGTTTGGCGTGATCTGGCAGTCAGAGTGTCGGTTGAACAGGCTAATGTTCAGCCTTATTGGATTAAACTGGCCGAATCTCTGATGTCTGAGTTGCAGGATCCTGTTGTAATGCGTCAGCGTACTCTGGCAGCCTGGAAGGGGATGTAAGGGCGGTCTCAACAGTTAATCCGGGCCTGTTTTCCCTCATGCTGTTATACTTCCGCTGTTCACAGATAACTGAACCTGATCAGTTAAATTTCCTCCTGAGTTTTATCGAGAGCACTTCCTTTGTTTGCAGATATCGAATTTAACCCACGTTTAATGCTGGGTCTGGAAAAGTTAAAAATTACTGAACCGACCGATGTTCAGAGCGAAGTGTTGCCACTGGCGATGGCCGGTGAAGATATGCAGGTGTGTGCCGAAACCGGTTCCGGTAAAACGCTGGCCTATCTGCTGCCAATGATGCAGAAAATGCTGGATCAGGATGCGCCAAATTCTGCGACCCGTGCTCTGATTCTGGTGCCGACCCGTGAACTGGCCAAGCAGGTGTTTAAAACCTGTAAGGTGTTTACCGAGCTGACGCGACTGGAAGTGGGCTCTCTTACTGGTGGTGAAGAATTTAAATTCCAGGCTTCTATCCTGCGTAAGAACCCGGAGATTATCGTTGCCACGCCGGGCCGTTTAGTGGATCACCTGAAGCGCGATACTGCTGAACTGGGCGATCTGGAGTTTCTGGTATTAGACGAAGCTGATCGTATGTTAGATATGGGCTTCGCCGAAGATATGAGCATGATTGTTGGTCGTTGTAAGGCAGAGCGACAGACCTTTATGTTGTCGGCAACCTTGCGCCATGAAGGTGTGGGTCGTATTGCCAAAGCCATGCTGAATGAACCGCAGGAAATCACAACCAGCAGTATTCAGGATCGTCACTCTTATATCGTTCAGCAGCGTATTCTGGCCGACGATAATGCTCATAAAGACCGTTTAGTAACCTGGCTGCTATCGAACGAAAAGTTTGAGAAAGCCATAATCTTCGTGAATAAGCGTGACGAAGTTGAGCGTTTATTCGAATTCCTGCGCCGTCATCGCGATGACCTGGCCAGCCTGCACGGTGAAATGACTCAGGATGAGCGTAACTATGTGATGCAGTCATTACGCGAAGGCAAGCGTCGTGTATTGGTTGCTACGGATGTTGCCGCTCGTGGTCTGGACGTTGAAGGTATGGATCTGGTGATCAACTACGACCTCGCACGTAAAGGTGATGAATATGTTCACCGTATCGGTCGTACCGGCCGTGCAGGGCGTGCAGGTCTGGCAATTAGCCTGATTGCTCCAAATGAGTGGAATCTGAAAGCGGGCATTGAACGTTATCTTCAGCAAAATATGGAAGAGCGTGAAATTAAAGAGCTGAAAGGCAAATATCGCGGTCCGAAAAATCTGAAGGCGTCTGGCAAGGCAGGCGGCAAGAAAAAGCTGAAGCCAGCTGATCGTAAGATCGCGGCTAAAAAAGCTAAGAAAGGGCCAGCGGCGAAGAAAGCGTCTGATAAAAAGCGTGGTGGCCCACGCCCATCTCGTCCGAAAACCGATGCCAAGCCATCTAACCTGATGGACACCGAAGGTTTTGCGCCAATTAAGCGTAAGAAGTAACTTGGGCGAGTATCATCTTATGGTACTAACAAATACAACACTCCGTATATCCATCCCTGGAGGCTCTGCTATGGCATCCATGCCATAGAAGGTTGTTTATTGTTAGCACCTAAGCTGATGTTATGTACCGCGAGATCTGGAGAGTTAAACAGCAGATTGAGCTTCCACCTGCTCATCCAGTCCCATGATGATGGCTTCTTGCAAATCTTCACAGCGTTCAACATCTGAGAACGGATTACCCGCCTCATCGACGATATAAAAAATATCTGAGACTTTTTCACCTTCGGTCAGAATCTTCGCTCCCTGCATTTGGGCGCCGAATTCCGCAAAAATAGCTCCCATGCGAGCAAGTAAGCCTGGGCGGTCGGCGGCAGTTACTTCCAGCACCGTACGTTGCATCACCGGATCATTACTCATGGTGACGTGAGTTTCGACCTGGAACTGTTTCAGCATGCGTGGTGTGCGGCGCATGATGATGGTGGTGAACTCATCGGGTTGTGACAGGGATTCCTGCAGGGTAGTGCGGATTGTCTCCAGTCTTTGCGGATCTTCAATCGCCTGATTGTTTTCATCGAG
Source organism: Bacterioplanoides sp. (assembly GCF_965219715.1). Lineage (GTDB taxonomy): Bacteria > Pseudomonadota > Gammaproteobacteria > Pseudomonadales > Oceanobacteraceae > Bacterioplanoides. The sequence continues at coordinate 1,803,773 of NZ_OZ244785.1, read as the reverse complement.
TACGATGTAGGTGTCGACGGCATTGTGTTCGCCTTCGGACGTCATGATGCGGGCGTCCTGAATGTTCAGGTTGAGCTGATCAAGGGTGGCTGTGGTCACCGCAAACAGGTTGGGCTGATCTTTCATAAAGATAAAGATCTGAGTGGCACCTTCAAACTCGTGGTCTCCAATCTGGCGAATAGAAACCAGTGGTTTGCCGCTTTCGCCATGCTGGTTAATCTCGCGACAGTGCCAGACGATATTATCAACACCTTCACGCAGGAAGTAATCGTCGCCTGGCTCTCCTAGCAGTTCGGCGATGCGTTGATCCGACAGGCCGTCAGCCGATAACTGTTCATGAATTTCATGCTGAATATCAGCAATCACTTCATCTTTGTTCAGCGGGTTACCCAGGCCGCGACGCAAGGCTGCTTTTGTGTTGTGGTACAGAGCGCGCATTTGTTCCGCACGCCAGCTGGTCCAGAGTTTTGGATTGGTGGTTACCACGTCAGCAACTGAAATCAAATACAACATTTCCAGGTGGTTCTGGTCACCAACTTCGAGAGCAAACTGATGAATGTCATCCGGGTTGTTCAGATCGAGGCGCTGTGAAGCATGGCTCATCAGCAGGTGGTTTTCGATCAGCCAGGCGACCATATGACCATCGGTAGGTCGCAGGTTGTGCTGGCGGCAGAAATTGCGTGCTATTTCTGCGCCGGTGACACAATGATCGCCTTCAATACTCTTGCCGGTGTCGTGTAATAACGCCGTCAGATACAGCAGTTCTTTTTTCTGCACCCGGTGGATCAGTCGTGAGGCTACCGGGAAGCGTTCGCGTACGTCTTCGCCGAAACGGAATTGGCGCAACATGCGGGTCATGCGCAGGCTGTGTTCGTCGACGGTGTAAATATGGAACAGGTCGTGTTCCATCATGCCGATGATTTTGCCGAACTCCGGAATATACAGTCCGAGAATGCCGTAACGCATCATGCGTGACAGTTCCCGCACAACACAACGACGGTTGCGGATCAGCTGCATAAATAGCTGGTTGTGAACCGGGTTGTTACGGAATTCGTCATCGATCAGATGGCGGTTTTCCCGCAATGCGCGAATGGTGTTGGTGTGAATTCCTTTGGCTTCCGGGCGTTTTGCCATTAGCAGGAAAACTTTTAACAACCATTCTGGCTCGCGCTGGAACAGGTCGGTGTCGTTGTCGTTTAACTGCAGGAAACCATTACACAGGAAAAAGTGTTCGTTTAACGGTTCTACATCGCTGATCTGCCCACACTTCACAAAGTCATCGTTAAAGTGCAGTAGAAGTAAGTCTGCCAGCTCCAGTGTGGCTAGCTGATTGCGATAGAACTGTGACATAAAACGCTCAACACCGAGCTGGCGGTTGTCGTCTTCAAAGCCAAGTACCTCGGCTACGTCACGTTGCAGGTCGAACAGCAGGCGATCTTCTTCACGACCGGCCACCATGTGTAATGCATAGCGGGTGCGCCATAAGAACTGCATGCTCAGCGACAGGCGCTGATGCTCAAACTCGGTCAGGAAGCCTTTGTCCTGAAGCGCCTGCAGGCTACCTTTATCGAAATGACGCATGGTTACCCAGCTGATGGTCTGAATATCACGCAGAGCGCCCGGCGAGTTTTTCACATTAGGCTCAAGGTTGTACTCAGAGCTTTTGTGCTTTTTGTGGCGTTCCTGAATCTCGTTCCACTTAGCATTAAAGAACTGGTCGGCGGGCCACAATTTGTCTGTTTGGGTAGCGACTTTCAGCTGTTTAAGTAAGGACTCACTACCTGCCAGGAGACGACTTTCCATCATATTGGTGATGATGGTCAGATCTTTGGCCGCTTCGTCGGAGCACTCCTGGAGTGTGCGTACACTGTGGCCGATATCCAGTTTCAGATCCCAAAGCAGGGTAATAAACGACTGCAGGTTTTCGGCATTATTGTTGATGGCATCATCGTCAGCACACAGAAGCAGTACGTCGATGTCTGAGTGTGGGTGTAACTCGCCGCGGCCATAACCACCAACAGCAACCAGCGACAGTAATTCGTTCTCCAGACCCATGTGGCGCCAGAGGCAGTTTAAGATGACATCAATTTGCTGAGAGCGGTGAGGAACAAGCGTATCGGCGTCGAGTGTCAGGCGAAAATACTGATGGGCATTATCGAGTAGTTCCGCCAGTAGTGGTTTAACAACAGGAAGCGGTGATGGCGATTCCTGCAGTTGTTGCATTAATTGCTCGGGGGCAATCTGCATTAACTGAATCGCCTGGGTATCCATTGCTGCTTCCTGTGTTTCTGAACCGGACATAAGGAGGATGGGATTACCAGAACCGGGTTTCTTCTTTACGGCGGGTCAGTACTTCGTAACCGTCCGCTGTTACCAGAATGGTGTGTTCCCATTGAGCGGACAGCTTGCGGTCTTTGGTCACTACTGTCCAGCCGTCTTTCATCAGTTTGTTAAATCGAGTGCCCTGATTGACCATCGGTTCGATGGTGAAAATCATGCCTTCTTTTAATTCCATGCCAGTGCCGGCTTTGCCGTAGTGCAATACTTGCGGATCTTCGTGGAACTCTTTACCAATGCCGTGGCCGCAGTATTCGCGCACAATGGAGTAGTGGTTCTTTTCGGCGTGCTTCTGAATCGCGGCACCAATGTCGCCGAGGCGAGTGCCGGGTTTCACCAGATCAATGCCCATGTACAGGCATTCTTGTGTGATATCGACCAGGCGCTGGTTCGGCGCGGTGGCTTCACCGATATGGAACATCTTGCTGGTATCGCCGTGGTAGCCGTCTTTGATCACGGTGATATCGATATTAACAATGTCGCCTTTTTTCAGCACTTTGTCGTCACTTGGAATGCCGTGACAGATTACGTGGTTTACTGACGTGCAGATCGACTTAGGAAAACCACGGTAATTCAACGGTGCCGGAATGGCTTGTTGCTCGTTAACAATATAGTCGTGACAGATACGGTCCAGCTCACCGGTCGTCACGCCTGGTTTTACGTATTCGCCAATCATCTCCAGAGCTTCTGCAGCCAGACGGCCTGCAACGCGCATTTTTTCGATTTCTTCGGCGGTTTTGATGGTGACATTCATACCGGGCGGTGTACCTGTTTTAATGAATAAAAACGCTATTGTACTGGTTGTGATGGCTGAGTTGTACCGCCTGTCGTGATCGTAGTGGATCGATATCGAAGAATCGTATACCGATGCTGGTGTTGGTGGGTTAAAAATGGTATAAAGCGCCCGCGAAATATCGCCCCGGATTACAAAGTGATGCCGGGAATAAAACACACACACGTACTGTAACGTGTTGCCGGGGTGCCCCGACGGCTTTTATATAAGCTAAACGGGTCGGCAAGATGGGTACGTGGAGGCCTAACCCAATACATAAGGTAAATATCATGGCACAAGTAAGCATGCGTGACCTGCTGAAAGCAGGTGTACACTTCGGTCACCAAACCCGTTACTGGAACCCAAAGATGGGCAAATACATCTTTGGTGCTCGCAACAAGATTCATATCATCAACCTGGAGCACACTGTTCCGGCTCTGAATGAAGCTCTGAGCGTTGTTGAAACTCTGGCTGCTAAAAACAACAAAGTTCTGTTTGTTGGTACTAAGCGTGCAGCTGGCAAAATCATCAAAGAGCAAGCGACCCGTTCTGGTCAGCCTTTCGTAGCTCACCGCTGGTTGGGCGGTATGCTGACTAACTACAAAACTATCCGTCAGTCTATTAAGCGTCTGCGTGACTTAGAAGCGCAACAAAACGACGGTACTTTTGAGCAGCTGACTAAGAAAGAAGCGCTGATGCGTACTCGTGAGATGGAAAAATTAGAGCGTTCCATCGGTGGTATCAAAGAGATGGGCGGTCTGCCTGATCTGGTATTCGTAATCGACGTTGAACACGAGCGTATTGCGATCCAGGAAGCTAACAAGCTGGGTATCCCGGTTGTTGGTATCGTTGATACTAACTCTAACCCAGACGGCATCGACTACGTTATCCCAGGTAACGATGACGCGATCCGCGCTATCCAGATCTACGCAACTGCTATGGCTGATGCGGTACTGGACGGTAAGCAAGCGAATGGTGCTCCAGCGAGCGAATTCGTTGAAGTAGCTGAAGAAGCTCCAGCAGCAGACGCTGAATAAGCTTAACAAGCTCGATCGAAAAAGGGGGCTTGCCCCCTTTTTTTGGATATAAGATTTTTCGCAAATATTTATAGAGGAATTTGATATGGCAATTTCTGCTGCACTGGTAAAAGAGCTGCGTGAGCGTACTGGCCTGGGTATGCTGGAGTGTAAAAAAGCACTGACTGCAAACGATGGTGACATCGATAAGGCGATTGAAGATCTGCGTAAAAACTCTGGTCTGAAGGCTGCTAAAAAAGCGGGTCGTACTGCTGCCGAAGGTAAAGTACGTGTTAACGTTGCTGAAGGTGTTGTGGTTGCAGTTGAAGTTAACTCTGAAACTGACTTCGCTGCGGGCGATGCTAACTTCGGTGGTTTTGCTGACAAAGTTGTTGCAAAACTGGCTGAAACCAAAGAGACCGACGTTGCCAAGCTGACCGAAGGTGAGCTGGAAGAAGACCGTATGGCTCTGGTTCAGAAGATCGGTGAAAACATCACTGTTCGTCGTGCGTTCGTTGTTGAAGGCGAAACTGTTGGTGCTTATCTGCACGCTAACGGCAAAATCGCTGCCATCGTTGAGCTGAAAGGCGGCGACGCTGAGCTGGCTAAAGACATCGCGATGCACGTAACTGCTGTTAACCCACGCGTTCTGCGTCCGGAAGACATGCCGCAAGAAGAGCTGGAAAAAGAGCAAGACATCATCAAGGCACAGCCTGATATGGAAGGTAAGCCAGCTGAAATCGTTGAAAAAATGATGGGCGGCCGTATCAAGAAGTTCCTGAAAGAAAACAGCCTGCTGGAGCAAGCTTTCGTTAAGAACCCAGAGCAAACTATCGCTCAGCTGGCTAAAGCTGCTGGCGCGGAAGTTGTTTCTTTCGTTCGTATCGAAGTAGGCGAAGGTATCGAAGTTGAAGAAGTAGACTTCGCTGCTGAAGTTGCTGCACAGCTGAAAGGTTAATCGCCTTTTTGCATCACTGACGTCACGACAGTGATGCAACCATATGCCGGGCTTGCCCCGGCATATTTGTATCTCGCCAATGAGCAGAGGCTCGTTGGCAAGCCGTGATGGCTTTAAAAATCAACTATCACACGTTACCTGCCTAATTTGGAGAACTTCTGTATGGCCGAACAGAAAAGCGCTAAATACAAACGAATTTTGCTGAAACTCAGCGGTGAAGCCCTGATGGGGGAAATGGATTTTGGTATCGATCCTAAAGTACTGGATCGTATGGCTCTGGAAATCGCTCAGCTGAAAGGCATTGGCGTTCAGGTTGGTATTGTAATCGGCGGCGGTAACCTGTTTCGCGGTAAAGCATTAAGTGAAGCGGGTCTGGACCGTGTTGCCGGTGACCATATGGGAATGCTGGCAACGGTAATGAACGCGCTGGCGATGCGTGACGCGTTAGAGCGTGCGAATATGCCAACTCGTGTGATGTCTGCAATTCCGATGAGTGGTGTGGTTGATCATTACGATCGTCGTAGTGCAATCCGTGCACTGGATGCCGGTGATGTTGTTATTTTTTCCGCCGGTACCGGTAATCCATTTTTTACCACGGATTCAGCGGCCTGCTTGCGTGGCATCGAAATTAATGCGGATCTGGTTTTAAAAGCAACCAATGTCGATGGTGTGTATACTGCCGACCCTAAGAAAGATCCAGCCGCAGAAAAGTACGATTGCCTGACTTACCAGGAAGTACTGGAAAAACAATTGGGTGTTATGGATTTAACCGCTATTTGTCTGGCGCGTGACCACAACATGCCACTGCGTGTTTACGATATGAATGAAACCGGTGTACTGGCGCGTCTGATGACGGGCGGCAATGACGGTACGCTGATTGTCAGTGAGGAAGAAAACGCATGATTAACGAAATCAAACAAGATGCTGAAGAGCGCATGACCAAAAGCGTTGGTGCAATGGTTGAAGCGTTTAAAAAAGTTCGTACTGGTCGTGCTAATCCAGCCATTCTGGATGGCGTGATGGTTGATTACTACGGTTCTGATACGCCGATTTCTCAGGTAGCTAACATCATCGTTGAAGACGGTCGTAGCCTGGCGGTTAACCCGTGGGAAAAGAACATGATTCCGGCGATTGAAAAAGCCATTATGAAAGCTAACCTGGGCCTGAATCCGGCAACCTCCGGTGATGTGATCCGCATTCCAATGCCACCACTGACCGAAGAAACCCGTAAAGAATATATCAAGCAAGCACGTGCGGAAGCGGAAAAAGGTCGTGTATCGATCCGTAATATCCGTCGTGATGCCAACGGCGACATTAAAGATCTGCTGAAAGAAAAAGAAATTTCTGAAGATGAACAACGCGGTGGCGAAGATCAGATTCAGAAACTGACCGATAAGTTTATTGCTCAGATCGATGGACTGTTAGCGGATAAAGAAAAGGATCTGATGCAGGTCTAAACCCTTCGGGTTCAGGCAGCTATTTCTTATGTCTACGAGTATCGATGATAGCCTGGCCTCAAAAGGTCAGGTGCCTAAGCATGTTGCCATTATCATGGATGGTAATAACCGCTGGGCAAAAAAGCGTTTTATGCCGGGCGTAGCCGGGCATAAAGCGGGTGTCGACGCTGTTCGCGCTGTGGTTGAAACTTCAGCTAATGAAGGTGTTGAGGTACTGACCTTATTCGCTTTCAGCAGTGAAAACTGGCGTCGTCCGGAAAAAGAAGTCAGCGCTCTGATGCAACTGTTTGTTGCTGCACTGGAGCGGGAAGTAAAAAAACTGCACCGCAATAACATCCGCCTGGTGGTGATGGGGGACCTGTCCGGGTTCACTCCGAAAATCCAGCAGCTGGTGCAGGATGCACATCAACTGACCCGTGATAACAGTGCGATGACACTGGTAATTGCGGCTAATTATGGTGGTCAATGGGATATTGTGCAGGCAGCTAAGCGTGTTGCTGAAGAGGTTCAGGCTGGCCGTCTGAGCGTCGACGATATCAATGAGCAGACCTTCCACCAATATACCTGGTTAAGCGAGTTTCCGGCGCCGGATCTGATGATCCGAACCGGTGGCGAAGAGCGCATCAGCAACTTTATGCTGTGGCAAACCGCTTACTCCGAATTCTATTTTTCCGATGCCCTCTGGCCTGATTTTAAAGAACAAGAATATAAAAAAGCGTTAACTGCGTTCGCCGACCGCACTCGTCGATTCGGCCGCACTGACGATCAGCTGAAGGAAGCACAAGGTGACTAAAACACGTATCATCACCGCTTTGGTGTTAGCACCCTTAATGATTTTTGGCATTTTCTTTTTGCCACTGAAACAATTCGCCTATTTTATTGCTGCAATTGCCACCGTTGGTGCTTGGGAGTGGGCGAACATCGCCGGTTACACCAAGAACTGGAGTCGGGTGTTATACGCTGCGGTGATGTTTGTATGTTTGTTTGTTACGGCGCGCTTTCTTAACGCCAATGAAGATTATCTGATTTATTTCCTTGCCGTCGGCACTTTGTGGTGGATTATTGCTTTCGCGCTGGTGAAGCAGTACCCGGGCGGCACCGAGCTGTGGCACGCGCGCCCTGTTCGGGCTTTGCTGGGCTTGTGTGTACTGATTCCGATGTGGGTTGGATTTATGCACCTCAAGCAGCAGCCACACAGTTCATTACTGATTATTTATCTGATGCTGATTATCTGGGGTGCTGACACCGGTGCTTACTTTGCTGGCCGTAAGTGGGGCAAAGCCAAACTGGCTCCGAACGTCAGTCCTGGTAAATCCTGGGCGGGTTTCTGGGGCGGGTTTGCAACCAGTTTGTTGGTTGGAGCTGGCTTCCTGGTGTATATCAACAGCCAGATCCAGACGGTCGATATCGATTTTGCCATCACCTTATTTATGATCACTGTGATCACCGCTATTGTCTCGGTTCTGGGTGATCTGGTTGAAAGCATGATGAAGCGTCATCGCGGTATTAAAGACAGTTCTCAGCTGCTGCCTGGTCACGGTGGTGTACTGGATCGTATCGACAGCATGGCATCCGCCGTTCCGGTATTTGCCTTCTGCATGTTGGTGTTTAACTGGGGTCTGTCCTGATTTATGGCTGACGTTCAGAATGTCACTGTTCTGGGAGCAACCGGTTCAATAGGTCAGAGCACGCTGGATGTGATTCGTCGCCATCCGGATAAGTACCGTGTGTTTGCGCTAACCGCTGCCCGCAGTGTTGAACAGATGGCTAAGGATATTGCCGAGTTTCAGCCGCGTTATGTGGTGATGGCGGATGAAGCCGCAGCCAGCCAGTTGGCTGAGCAAACAACCTCTGCGACAGAAATCCTGAGTGGTGGTGATGCTTTTGCAACGGTGGCTTCCCATGAGGAGGTACACCAGGTGATGGCCGCTATCGTAGGTGCCGCTGGTTTATTACCTTCGCTGGCAGCCGCCAAAGCTGGTAAACGTGTGTTGCTGGCCAATAAGGAAAGCCTGGTGATGGCGGGTCCTTTGTTTATGCAGGCGGTTGAGCAGGGTGGGGCTGAGTTGTTACCCGTCGATAGCGAGCACAATGCCATCTTCCAAAGTATGCCAGCGCAATACTCTGGCGAATTTGCTCCCCACGGTATCGACAAAATTCTGTTAACCGCTTCTGGTGGTCCGTTCCGTGGTAAGCAGCGTTCTGAACTGCAAGATGTAACACCAGCGCAAGCCGTTGCTCATCCAAACTGGTCGATGGGAGCAAAGATTTCGGTCGACTCAGCCACGCTGATGAACAAGGGACTTGAACTGATTGAAGCCTGTTTTCTGTTCCACTGCCAGCAAGAGCAGGTTCAGGTTGTGGTACACCCACAGAGTGTTATTCATTCGATGGTGCAATATTGTGATGGCTCTGTGATTGCGGAGCTCGGCCAACCGGATATGCGCACCCCGATTGCTTACGGTATGGCGTGGCCAGAGCGTATCGATGCCGGTGTAAAGCATCTGGATCTGTTCGATATTGCACGTTTTGACTTTATGCCTCCGGACGAAACCGCCTTTCCATGTTTGCGCCTGGCGCGTGAAGCCTTTGCTGTTGGTGGCACTATGCCAGCGGTTCTGAATGCTGCGAACGAAGTTGCGGTTGACGCTTTTTTACGCCAAGAACTGTCATTTAACGCGATCCCTGACTTGATTGAGCAGGTGATGAAACGTCATGCTGTAGAGCAAATCGACGAGCTGCAGACGGTATTGGCTGCGGATAACTGGGCACGAGGTTGTGCTCGTCAGTTAATGGCTGAGGATTCTCTGTGACACTGCTGTATTTCATCATTGCCATCAGTGTGCTGGTGGTTATTCATGAATATGGACACTTTTGGGTGGCTCGCCGCTGTGGTGTCAAAGTGCTGCGCTTTTCAGTGGGTTTTGGTAACCCCTTATGGTCATGGAAAGATAAGCAGGGAACTGAATACTCCATCGCCCCCATTCCTTTGGGTGGTTACGTCAAAATGCTGGATGAGCGCGAAGGCGCTGTTCCTGAGCACCTGTTGGATCAGGCATTTACTCAAAAGCCCGCCTGGCAGCGTATTGCCATCGCAGCCGCAGGCCCTGTTGCTAATTTCTTGTTTGCCATTCTGGCTTATTGGTTTCTGTTTGTTTCCGGTACGTCCGGTGTTGTCCCTGTCGTTGGTGACGTAAAAGCCGATTCTCCTGCGGCCGTTGCCGGTATTCGCAGCGGTGATGAAATTGTTGCCGTTGCTGATGAGGCTACTCAAAGCTGGCAGGAAGTCAGTTGGCAGCTGGTTAATTACATCGGTGAAGATGCCAGTATTCCTGTGACCCTGATGTCGTCATCCGGTGGTCAACGTAAAGTAAATGTTCAGGTTACAGCCTGGTTGTCTGACAGCGATGCTCCGGACCCGTTATCTGGTCTGGGTTTACGCCCGCGCTTACCTGAGATTCCTGCCAAGATTGGCCAGATCGTTGATCAGGGCCGTGCCCAGGCCGCTGGTATTCAGAGTGAAGATGTCATTGTTGCCATCGATGGTGATGCGGTTGAGAACTGGCAGCAAGTGGTTGAAAAGATTCATGCAGCGCCAGAGATGGCGATGCGCTGGCAGGTAGAGCGTGCCGGAGATGTCATCGAGCTGAGCCTGACGCCTGCGAGCAAAACCACAGACGATGGTAACAACATCGGTTTTGCCGGAATTGGCCCGTTCCCGGTGAGCTATCCGCAAAGCTGGATTACTACAAGTCATGCCAGCATTGGCCAGGGTCTGATATTAGGATTTGAACGTACCGGTGAGCTGATCAGCTTCACACTGGAGTCGCTGTGGAAAATGATCCGTGGTGATGTCTCTGTTAAGAACTTGAGTGGGCCTATCACCATTGCTAAAGTAGCGGGCGCTTCAGGGGCGGGTGGCCTGGAAAGTTTTGTTGGCTTCCTGGCGTTACTCAGTGTATCGCTGGGTGTTCTGAATTTATTACCTGTACCTATGCTCGACGGTGGTCATATTTTGTTTTACAGCGCGGAGATGCTGACGGGTAAACCACTGCCTGAAAAGGTTCAGATTGCTGCGATCAAGCTTGGCATGTTTTTACTGCTTGGCCTGATGATGGTGGCATTTTATAACGATATCAGCCGGCTCTAGGGTTTTAAGCCGGCATTTTTTGGAATTCATTGTTAATGCGTTGTTTGTTGTTTGCGCTGTTATTGGGGCTGGGCTCGCAGGTTAATGCTGAGTCGTTCACGATCGAAGATATTCGCCTGGAAGGTTTGCAGCGGGTATCAGCCGGAACCGTATTCGAGCGTTTCCCGATTAATGTTGGCGATCAGGTCAGCAGTGCTCGTTTAGTGGCGGCGTCTAAGCGTCTGTTTAAATCAGGCTTGTTTAATGACGTTGAGCTGCTGCGCGATGGCAATGTATTAATTGTTAAGCTGGTGGAACTGCCAACCATTACCGGTATTGAAATTGAAGGTAATAAGGCGATTCAGACAGAAGCCTTGCTGGATGGTCTGAAACAGTCCGGTCTGGCCGAAGGCCTGGTATTCAAGCGTTCAACGCTGGAACGTATCGCGTTAGAGCTGGAACGACAGTATGTCGCTCAGGGCCGTTATGATGCCGGTATTGAAACGGAAGTGGTGCGTCTGCCACGTAACCGTGTTTCCCTGAAAATTAATGTTGAAGAAGGCAATGTTGCCACGATTGAGCACGTTAACATCGTTGGTAATAAAGTGTTTTCTGATGAAGAGCTGCTGAAGCAATTCCAGCTGCAAACCTCAAATTTCTGGTCCTGGTACGCCAGCGACGATAAATACAGCCGTGAAAAACTCGGCGCCGACCTGGAAACCCTGCGTTCTTATTACCTCGACCGTGGTTATATTCGTTTTAACATCGAGTCCACTCAAGTATCTGTATCACCAGACAAAGAAGGTGTTTACATCACCATCAATGTAACTGAAGGCGATATCTATACCATCCGCGATATGAAACTGGCGGGGGATCTGGTGTTGGAAGAGGATGAATTCACTCAACTTTATCTGCTGAAAAGCGGCGATACATTCTCCCGTCGTAGGGTCACCTTCACCAGTGATTTAATGGGCAAGCGTCTCGGTAACGACGGTTATACCTTTGCCAAAGTTGATGGTATTCCGAAAATCTACGACGAAGAAAAAGAAGTCGATCTGACCTTCTTTATTGAGCCGGGCAAACGTACTTACGTTCGTAATATCAACTTCAGTGGTAACCAGAGCACCATGGATGAAGTATTGCGTCGTGAAATGATCCAGATGGAAGGTGGCTGGGCATCAACCGACAAAATCGATGCCGGTAAAAGTCGTCTGAATCAGCTTGGTTTCTTCAAAAACGTCAACGTAGAAACCCCGGCTGTTCCGGGCACGGACGATATGATCGATGTTAACTACAACGTCGAAGAGCAGTTAAGTGGCAGCCTGAACTTCAATATCGGTTATGCCGGAACGAGTGGTGTCATTCTGGGTGCCAGCGTAAGTCAGAACAACTTCCTGGGTACCGGTAACCGCATGAGCCTGGGCCTGCAGAAGAACAATACGGTTCAGTCTTACAACTTCTCGTACACCAATCCGTATTACACCATTGATGGTGTAAGTCGTGGTTTTAACCTGTTTTACCGTAAGACAGACTTCAGTAACTTAAATACGGTCAGTGATTATCAGACCAATGCCAAAGGCGGTAACATGACCTTTGGTTATCCAATTTCACACCGTCAGCGTGTGTCTATGTCACTGGGTTACACCAATACCGAAATGTTCCTTGGCAATACAGTGCCGCGCGAGATCGTACAGTTCGTTGAAGACGAGGGTAAAAACTTTAACGAATACACTCTGGGTCTGAACTGGCGCTACAACAACCTTAACCGTGGCCTATTCCCAACCGCTGGTACAGAACATCGTATCTCGGCAGACATTGCTGTTCCGGGCAGTGACCTGACGTATTACAAACTGGGTTACACCGCCAACTACTATTACCCGATTGCTGATGACTGGGCGCTGAGATTACGTACTGAGCTGGGTTATGGTGATGGCTACGGTGATCTGGACCGCTTGCCCTTCTTCAAAAACTTCCGTGCTGGTGGTGTTGGCTCAGTACGTGGTTACCGGGCGAACAGCTTAGGTGCCAAAGGCCTGCCGGAATACACAGTGGTTAACGTGGTGGAAACGGACAGCGGTGGTAAGCCGGTGTTTGAACTGGATGAACTGGGTCGTCCGGTGACTGATTCCAGTGCGCCAAACGTGGTGTACGCCACCGATGTTGATGGTGCAGCTGTGAGTATTTCTAACCCGAACCGTTACCGTCCGGTGTACAAAACCACCAGTTCCGGTTCCGTACAGACGGCGCCGTTGTTCCTCGAAGATGAGCGCGCTCTGGGCGGTAATATCCTGACGGAAGCCAGTTTCGAACTGATTTATCCGCTGCCTTTTGTTGAAGACCGCAGCTCTGTGCGCAGTGTGTTCTTCCTGGATGCGGGTAATACCTTCACCGATGAGTGTTTCAAACCATCGGATATTGATGTCCCTAATCTGAACAATCACCCGTATTGTGACACCGGAATTGATTTGTCTGAAATCCGTACCAGCTTCGGTGCTGGCTTAACCTGGATTACGGCAATTGGTCCGCTGACTTTTACCTACTCCGTGCCGCTGAATGAGCAGCGTGGAGATCGTACTGAAGGCTTCGAGTTCTCTCTGGGCCAGGTATTTTAATATTACATAAAACAATTAAGGAGCATGAGGATGCGCTGGTTAATGGCTATGGCAGCTGCGCTGCTGATGAATACTGCAATTGCAGAAGGTACAAAAGTTGCCGTTGTTGATATGGAACGTGCACTGTTTTTATCTGATGTATTTAAAGCGTCTGCAAAAAACTTCGAAGCGAATAACAAAACGGATATCGATAAGCTGAAAGGCCTGGAGCAGAAATTACGTGATCTACAGGAACAGGTTCAGAAAAATGCTGATGTGATGAGCGACGATGAGCGTCGTAAATCGGCTAACGATTTTGAAGAGAAAAAAGCGGAATTCCAGTTCTTTGCCAAGAAGCTGCAGCAAATGGAACAAAAATGGAAGAGAGATTTTTTCCAAAAACAATTGCCTGATATTGAAAAGTTGCTTAAAGCAATCATCGATGAAGCTGGTTATGATGTTGTGCTTCAGTCCGGCGCTGCGATCTACGTATCGCAAAAGGCGGACATTACCAAGTTGTTGTTGGAACGCTTGAACGCGAAGTCTGAATAACCATCGGATTGGAATTATGCAGATCACTCTGGGTGAATTAGCCAGCCAACTTGGCCTGAAATTAATTGGGGATGCGGATCAGCCAGTAACCGGCCTGAATACGCTGAAAGATGCACAAGCCGGAGAGGTGAGCTTTCTGGCAAATCCGAGCTATCAGAGTCAGCTCAGTGAAAGCCGTGCATCCGCTGTTATTGTTTCCGAAGATCTGGCCGACCAGGTTGCCGGTAGTGCATTAGTAGCGGTCAATCCTTATTTAAGTTTTGCTCAGGCCAGTCAGCTGTTTAACGACAGACCCAAAGTGACGACGGGCATTCATCCCACAGCGGTTGTGGCTGAAACTGCGACCGTTGCTGCTGATGCTTCTGTTGCTGCTAATGCGGTTATTGGTGAGTATTGCCAGATTGGCGCGGGTAGCGAAATTGGCGCTGGTGCTGTGATTGGTGATCACTGTATTATTGGCGATCACTGTCAGATTAATCCGAATGTCACTCTGTATCACAATGTTGTATTCGGTGATCGGGTAACCGTTCATTCCGGCACTGTGATCGGCGCTGATGGTTTTGGTTTTGCCCCTGATAAAGGCAAATGGCATAAAATCTGTCAGCTGGGTGGCGTGCGTATTGGTAGTGATGTAGAAATTGGATCCAATGTCAGTATCGATCGTGGTGCACTGGGCGATACCGTTATCGAAGATGATGTCATCATCGATAACCTGGTACAGGTTGCTCATAATGTGCGTATCGGTCAGGGCTCTGCGTTAGCAGGCAACGCCGGTATTGCCGGCAGTACCACCATTGGTAAATATTGCACCATCGCTGGTGGTGTGGGTATTTCCGGGCATCTCGATATTGCTGACGGTGTTCACATCGCTGCGATGTCTCTGATCAGTAAATCCATTACTGAAAAGGGTGCTTACGCTTCCGGTACCGCGCAAATGCCAATGAACGAATGGCGCCGCAGTGCCACGCGTTTCCGACAACTGGATTCTATGGCGAAACGCCTGCAACAGTTAGAAAAAGCCAGAAAAGGTGAAGTTTGATGTCCCTGCATGATATTCAACAAATACAGGAATTTTTGCCACATCGTTATCCATTCCTGTTGGTTGACCGGGTAAACGAAATTGATTTAGAACACGAAGATGGTCCTACTATTCGTGCTCTGAAAAACGTAACCATTAATGAAGATTTTTTTAATGGTCACTTCCCCGGGCATCCGATTATGCCTGGTGTATTAACACTGGAAGCCATGGCTCAATCAGCTGGCATTCTGGGGTTAACCATTCTCGGACACGAAAAAGCAGCCAATACTTTGTATTACTTTGCCAGTGCCGATAATGTGCGTTTTAAACAACCTATTGTACCGGGAGATCAGGTCGTTCTTGAGTCCCGTTACATCAGCCATCGTCGCGGCATATGGAAGTTTACGTGCCGCGCTCTTGTAGATGATAAAGTCGTCTGTTCAGCAGATATCGTCTGTGCGGAACGACAGCTGGAGCAAACATGATTGATCCTCGAGCAATCGTAGACCCTGCCGCAAAAATTGCGGACAACGTTGAAATCGGCCCTTTTTCTATTGTGGGCCCAGACGTTGAAATTGGCGAAGGAACTGTCATTGGCCCGCACGTCATTGTGCGTGGCCCAACTAAAATCGGAAAGAACAATAAGATATTCCAGTTCGCCAGCATTGGTGAGGAATGTCAGGATAAAAAATACGCGGGAGAACCAACCACTCTCGCGATTGGCGACAATAACGTAATTCGCGAAGCCTGCACTTTCCATCGTGGTACGGTGCAGGATGCTGGCCATACGCAGGTCGGTAGTAATAATTTATTTATGGTTAACGTGCATGTTGCCCATGATGCAATTATTGGCGATAACTGCATTCTCGCCAATGACACCAACGTCGCAGGCCATGTAAAAATCGGTGATTACGCCATTTTAGGCGGTGCGACTCAGGTACATCAGTTCTGCCATATCGGTGCACATTCGATGTGTGGTACCGGCAGTATCGTATTAAAAGATATCCCGGCATATATCATGTCCCAGGGATATCCGGTCAAGCCGCATGGTATTAATGTTGAAGGCCTGAAGCGTCGTGGTTTTGCTAAAGACAATATTAATCGTTTACGTGCTGCCTACAAAACTCTGTATCGTCAAAGCCTGACCCTGGTCGAAGCGCTGGAACAGATTGAACCTGTTGCCCAACAGGATGAAGCTGTAAAAGTATTGTTCGATAGTCTGCAGGCCGGTGATCGCGGCATTATTCGTTAGTTAAATATTCAAGACACTCACTATGCGCATAGCCATCGTAGCCGGTGAAACCTCGGGCGACATGCTCGGGGCTGGCCTGATTCAGCAATTAAAGCAACGTTATCCGGATGCCACGTTTGAAGGAATTGGCGGTCCATTGATGATGGCTCAGGGTTTCAACAGCCTGGTGCCAATGGAACGTTTGTCGGTGATGGGGCTGGTTGAAGTTCTTGGCCGTTTGTTTGAGCTGCTAAAAGTTCGCCGCGATCTGATTAAACGCTGGCGTGCTAATCCGCCGGATGTATTTATTGGTATTGATGCGCCCGACTTTAACCTGACGCTGGAACAGAAGCTGCGTCAGAGTGGAATTAAAACAGCGCATTATGTCAGTCCGTCGGTTTGGGCCTGGCGCGAAAAGCGGGTATTAAAAATCGCTAAAGCGGTGGATTTAATGCTGACGCTGTTCCCGTTTGAAGCCAGGTTTTATCAGGAACACGATGTCCCTGTGAAATTTGTTGGTCACCATCTGGCTGATAAAATTGCGCTTGAAACGCCGACCGCACCGTCACGTGAAGAACTTGGGCTGGATAAGAACCGTCAGGTTGTTTGTCTGATGCCGGGCAGTCGTGGTAGTGAAGTTGAACGGCTTAGTGCGGTGTTTTTACGTACCGCCGAATTAATGCTGGAAAAGCGCAACGACCTGCAGTTTATTATTCCGGCAGCCAGTGTTGATCGTCGTAACCAGATCGAAAATATGCTGGCGCAATATCCGGGGAATTTACCGGTTAAAGTGATTCTGGGTCGTTCACAAACCTGTATGGCGGCGTCGGATACGATTCTGCTGGCATCGGGTACTGCCACGCTGGAAGCCATGCTGCTGAAGAAGCCGATGGTCGTCAGTTATATTGTAGCGCCCCTGACCTATAAAATTCTTAAGCGCCTTGTGACTCAGCCTTATATTTCATTGCCGAATTTACTCGCCAGTCGCGAACTGGTGCCGGAGTTGATTCAACACGAAGCCACCGCAGAAAACCTGTCTGAAGCCTTGTTAGCTCGTCTGGAAGATAGTGATGATATGCATCAGCTGCACGAGACCTATCTGTTTATTCATCGTCAGCTCAAACGTAATGCCGACGAAGAAGCGGCGGCTGCGGTTGCGGAACTGATCGAGTCATGAGCGAACAGGATTCCGTCAGTTCGGTACAGACCGAGATAGAGCAGCAGTTACTCGATGATGCCGTGGTTTATTGTGGTGTCGATGAAGCCGGTGCCGGCCCTCTGTGTGGCGATGTTGTTGCCGCTGCCGTGATTCTTGATCCGGATAAACCGATTCCGGAGTTAACCGATTCGAAAAAACTCACGGAAAAAAAACGCGAACGGTTATTTGATGAAATTCGTGAGAAAGCCATCGATTATTGCATTGCCCGCGCCACCGTTGAGGAAATTGATCGCATTAATATTCTCAATGCCCGGATGCTGGCGATGAGTCGCGCGGTGAATGGGCTACAGGAAAATTGTCAGCATGCACTGATTGATGGCAATAAATTGCCTGAGCTGGATATTGAAGCGACCGCTATTATTAAAGGCGATGCGCTGGTTGCTGCAATTTCAGCTGCATCTGTGCTGGCTAAAGTTCAGCGTGATCGTGAAATGATTAAACTCGATGAACTCTACCCTGAATACGGTTTTGCCAAACACAAAGGCTATGGCACCAAAGCCCATTTAGAGGCGTTAGCAGAACATGGGCCTTGTGATATTCACCGCCGCTCGTATGCGCCGGTGAAGAAGTTATTGCCCTAACTGCCACTTTTTTTTGTAGTGCCTGTAACCGTATTTATTCGTCTTATTTAGTTGTCGGAAGACGACAATGCACTGGCCAATTCGCTTAATCCATTATTGATTAATGCTATGCGAATCTCATTAACGGGCAGTTGTGTTCCTTTGGATATCAGAGCGTTAATTGCCGCCAGGTGGTTGTGATTAAACTCTCCTTCACACACCAGAAAATCCCAATCCATATTTTCCCATGCATCTGGTGATGGAATATAACTTTTATCCACCTGAGGCAGGCTTAACAGCTCCGGCCGATGGATCAGAAAGGCGCCAAATAATGAGATACAGTCCGTATGCCAGCCAGACCAGACGGGGCGGTCAGTGAAGCAGGTGTCCAGGTTGGCGCCATGCATGAGTAATGTCACGATGACTCTTTGGTCTTGCTGCTCCGTTTCCTCATCAGCCGTAAAAGGCTCTCGACTGACAACGGTTGCACAGGTTGCTGCCAGTGCTGCTGGCGAAAACTCAGCAAAGTGTTCAATGATAAAATCGAACAAACGATATTCGACATCATGGTCACCGGAAAACGTTGTTGCCAGTAATGCGTTGTGATCAATGTCTGCATTAATCTGAATCAGGGCTTTAATAACCGGTAGTGAATAATCATTGGCGTAACGCCAGATATCTTCACTGTCTGCCAATATCAGCGATCCGTCACGTGAGGTATTTGCCAGCGCGTTTAACAGTTGTGCGGTTTTTCCCTGCCATTCGCCATCCTGAAGGTTGATCAGCATTGGAAAAATCAACTGCTGAAAAATCTCTTCATCGTTTACCTGTTTATGATTACGCAGGGCGATAATCAATTCGACCCCGCTTTCATCTTCGAGCAGTGTGGTCAGGTACTCATCCAGCGGTTGTTTACTGACTGATGAAAAGTCCGACTCACTGATGGCTTGTTTAATAACTTCGATATCTGCGTGCTGCATATCAGGATTAATCGCTGTCTGCTGGATAATCCATTATTTTAGTGGTTAATCTGATATTAATGAAGGCAGATGATCATCCGTTATAAACCGCATCTCGCTGTTGGTAGACTTTATGGCGCAATAAATCGCGCATCTCCTCCGGGCCATCCAGGTTATTTAATTCCGTCAGCTCAATACGCTGGCCAATACCGATATGGATGGTGGAGTTTTGTTTTTTCAGAAATTCGGCGGGAATGCGCAAAGTTCGCAGAGCAGGGTGTATTTTTCCTAACATATGAAAGCTGCGGCTGTTGTGGCCGTGGAAATACATTGGGATAACCGGTACCTGCGCTTTGCGGATTAAACGCATGCTGGACAATGACCAGTCACAATCCTGAATACCACTCTGACCTTTGTACCAGGTCGAAACTTCGCCGGCGGGAAAAATACCCAGCCCTAAACCTTGCTCCAGTTGTGTCATAGACTTTTTTGCGCCCCCCATTCTTTTGGGACCAGAGTTTTCGAATGGGTTGACTGTGATAAACAGATCAGAGATTGGGGCGAAATAACTCAGCAGAAAATTGGCGACGACACGAAAGTCTTTACGTTTACGGCCAACGATCAGCAGCAGAATAATGCCGTCGAGAAAACCAAACGGATGATTAGACACCGTGATAAACGGGCCTTCCGCCGGAATTTCACGCTCCAGTGCTTCGATGTCGTAGTCGAGATGAATCTGCAGAAAGTTCAGGGCTTCTTCAATCATGTCGATGCCCTGTTTTTGCGTTAGCTGATTGTAGATGCTATCCAGGGTTGGCCCTTTCAGCAGGTACATCAGCATATCCAGCTTTCGTGGTGACAGTTTAGTCGCTTGCATCAGGCCCTGGCGGTCGAACAATTCCATCAATGGTCTCTCTGTAAACACGTGTCTGAACTCTTCTGTGGCATAATACCAGCCCTGCCGCGAGTGCCACAGAGCTGGTGCTGCCAAGCAGATTGTTTGTCATAAAAGTGAAGTGTAACGGCCAAATGCTGCAGAAATACGAAGTAATAATTATTGGTGCCGGCGCTGCCGGACTTATGTGTGCGGCGCAGGCGGCTCAGCGTGGACGCCAGGTTCTGGTGCTTGATCATGCTAACAAGGCCGGTAAGAAAATCCTGATGTCGGGCGGTGGCCGCTGTAACTTCACCAATTATTATGTCGAACCGGATCGTTACCTGTCTCATAACCCACATTTCTGTAAGTCAGCTCTGAGTCGTTATACCCAGTGGGACTTTATTGCGCTGGTGGACAAGTACGGTATCCCATATCACGAAAAGAAAGATGGCCAGTTATTCTGCGATAACAAAGCCAGCGATATCCTGAATATGTTGCTGGACGAATGTGAGCAGGGTGGCGCGCGTATCCAGCTGAAAACATCAATTGATCAGATTGAAGCGATTCCGGATGG
The DNA here is from genome assembly GCF_965219715.1 of Bacterioplanoides sp. Lineage (GTDB taxonomy): Bacteria > Pseudomonadota > Gammaproteobacteria > Pseudomonadales > Oceanobacteraceae > Bacterioplanoides. Next base: position 1,783,523 of record NZ_OZ244785.1, on the reverse strand, counting down.
TAATGACGAAGGACTGCGCTACCAGCTGCAAACTTCGTCTGGGCGATTGCAGTGTCAGTCGTTAGTGATTGCAACGGGTGGACCATCCATTCCAACGCTGGGGGCCACCGGCTTTGGTTATGACATTGCACGTCAGTTTAATCTTGATGTGTTTCCTACCCGGGCCGGACTGGTCCCCTTTGTTATTACCGATCATCACAAGGGATTGTGCGAAGCGTTGTCGGGAACTTCTTTGAATGTTGCCGTTAGCTGTAACAACAAAGGTTTTAATGAAGACTTATTGTTCACTCACCGTGGCCTGAGTGGTCCTGCGATTCTGCAAATCTCCTCTTATTGGAACGAAGGTGACGATGTTGAAATCGATTTGTTGCCATCACAAAACCTGAGTGAACTATTACGTGAGCAGCAGCACCAGCGACCTAAAGTCAGTTTAAAAAACTGGCTGGCGGAATTTTTTACCCAGAAATTTGCAGAATTGTGGCTGCAACAAAAACACCCGGAGCTTACCTCAGCGACGTTAGCGCAGCTTAGTGGTGCCGATATGGATCATATTGCTGCCAATATTCATCAATGGCAGGTGAAGCCGTCGGGGACGGAAGGTTACCGTACCGCAGAGGTTGCTTTAGGTGGCGTTAATACTGATCTTATTTCGTCAAAATCAATGGAAGTGAAACAGCAGCCAGGGCTGTTCTTTATTGGCGAGGTACTCGACGTTACCGGTCATTTGGGTGGCTTTAACTTCCAATGGGCTTGGGCCAGCGCCGTGGCGGCAGCTGAGTGCGTTTAAGTCAGCCATTGGGTTAAGCTGGCTTATAACAGCAACCGACCATTCAACAGAATGGTTATTTGCAATGGACAATATCTCTTCGGCGGCAGTAAGCTGGAATCAGCGAAAACTGTCGAGGTGATGCTGTGATTAACCAACCGCCCGAAGCCCTGATTCAATGGTTTGTTGAAGAGTTGCGCAAATTACCGCGCGACTCTTTTGCACAATTGAGTGAGCAGGATTTTTACAGCGGCAATACCGCCTACGATCAGACGTTTTACCGGCTGCAAAAGGAAGCCGAACGGCGCTGGCGTTTGTTGTATGGCGAAGCGCCCAGCCACGGTCACCTGCTGAATGCATTTTTCCAGGCTGAGCACTTTCTCAGCCGGGAAAAGCGGCTTGAACCCTGGTGGAAAAAGATTCAGGCCATGTGGCAAGGGCGTCATCAGTAATCGCTTTTTACAGCTCAGTATCCAGCGAGTTTTTCTTTTCAATCAGTTCGATCTTGTAGCCATCCGGATCTTCAACAAAAGCAATAACGGTTTTACCGCCTTTTACCGGTCCGGCTTCGCGAGTGACCTTGCCACCGTTATTGCGAATGGCATCGCAGGTTGCTGCAGCGTTATCGACTTCGATGGCGATGTGGCCATAAGCGTTACCTAAATCGTATTCATGAGTGCCCCAGTTATAGGTCAGCTCAATTACCGCGCCTTCACTTTCATTACCGTAACCAAGGAAAGCCAGTGTGTACTGGTATTCTTTGTTGTCGCGACGACGAATTAATTGCATGCCCATCACTTCAGTGTAAAAGGAGATGGATTTATCCAGGTCTCCGACCCGTAGCATGGTGTGTAAAATTCTCATCAGCTTTCTCTTTTTAAAATTTCTAATGTCTTTATGACAATGTAGCTGGCTTAAGCTCAGTCTTCGGTTTTTTCTTTAAATTCACACAGATCTTCAATCAGACAGGAACCACATTTGGGTTTTCGTGCTACACAGGTATAACGACCATGAAGAATAAGCCAGTGGTGGGCGTCCATCAGAAATTCCTTAGGGACAAAACGCATCAGTTTATCTTCAACTTCATCGACGTTTTTACCCGGGGCAATTTTTGTGCGGTTAGATACCCGGAAAATATGGGTATCAACGGCCATAACCGGTTGTTTAAATGCGGTGTTTAACACCACGTTCGCGGTTTTCCGGCCAACCCCTGGCAGAGCCTCCAGCAGTTTCCGCTCTTGTGGCACCTCACCGGCGTGCAATTCAACCAGCATCTGACACATTTTAATGGCGTTTTTGGCTTTGCTGTTAAACAGGCCGATGGTTTTGATGTATTCCTTCAGTCCGTCTTCACCCAGGTCGAGAATAGCCTGAGGCGTGTTGGCCACCGGGAATAATTTTCGGGTGGCTTTATTAACGCTGACATCCGTTGCTTGGGCAGATAAAGCAACGGCCAGCAACAGTTCAAACGGCGAACTGTATTCCAGCTCAGTTTCCGGATTAGGGTTATCATCCCTCAGGCGGCTGAATATCTCGGTACGTTTTTGTTTATTCATGCTAATCGGTTATCACGGTTTATTCGGCGGGCTCTGGCCCAGCTCAGTTATCATCTGCGCTCAGATCAACCTAGTTATCGTCTGCGCTCAAGCCAACATAGTTATCACCTACACTCAGGGCAATCAGGTAGCTGAGCTCCTGTAATGAACGGCCACTTTGTTGTTGTAATTCATTAAAGTAATGCTGAGCGGCATTGAGGGATTTTTTAGTTTGCAGGCCGCCGTCGATAATTTTATGACCACGAAGGTGGGCTTCCACATCACGGGATAAAATAAAGGTATCTTTGCCCAGAGCACGCAATGCATAAACGCCGGTATTACCGCCTAAGCGTGCGCCGTGCTTTTTCAGATGGGCCCACAAACCGGTAATCTGCTCGGTTGGATAATCGGCAATAAAATCAACGAATGGCTGGCCATGATCCTGCTGGTGGTAGTAAATCATGGCGGCGTTAACCGGCACGGTTTTTACTTTATTGAAGTTGCGGACGATGCGCTCATCGGTGGATTTTTCTTCCAGCATCTCAGGTGGCATACGCAACAGCTTGTCGATATTAAAGTCCCAGAATACCTCTCGGAAGCCTGGCCACTTATTGTTGATCACCTGCCAGTAGAAGCCACTCTGAAAGACTTTACGGGTGAATTCTTCCAACCAGTCATCGCCACTGAGATTGCGTAGCTGACGGGCGCTGAGTGGTGCTGATAATAATGATTCGATAACGGCTTCGCCGCCTTTTCGCTGGGCGGCGCGGTCGTATATGCCCTGAAACTTTTCCACATCGGGTACCGGCTGGTTGCTGAAGCCGGATATGATAAGCGACCCGCGATAAAGATGTTAATGATCGCAGGAAAAAACTCAGCGTTTCGCCAGGTGAACCTGATTACGTCCCAGTTTTTTCGCTTCGTAGAGAGCTACATCAGCACGTTTGAATAAGGCATCAATGCTTTCGCCGCGACGACGTTGGGCAAGGCCAAAGCTCATGGTAACGTGCAGTGCCTGGCTGCTGTTCTGGGCGCTGCGTTGCTGTTGACCTTTGTCCGGGGTTTCCGGTCGGTTTTTGCGGTTGCGGATAACCAGTGGGTAGTCCGCAATGCGTTCGCGTAATTCTTCAACATAAGACTGGCAACGCAGATCATCGGCTATCGGGAATACCAGAGTGAATTCCTCACCACCGTAGCGATACGCCTTACCACCGCCCTGAGCCTTACCCAGTTGTTGTGCCACCAGACGCAGCACATCATCACCCACATCGTGGCCGTGGGTATCGTTGAACTGTTTGAAGTGATCGATATCGGCCATCACCAGGCAATATGATCCCCAGCGGTGATCCAGATCGTTCAGTAGCGCGCGACGGGCAGGTAGCCCGGTCAGTTCATCGATAAATGCCAGACGGTGGTTGTTCATAATCAGATTGGCGAACAGCAACATCATGGCAAACGATGAGATCAGAACAGAGATATGAGGCGTGGCGAACTGATAAAACATGCCGGCAAACATCAGTGCCAGAGTTATAAAAACCAGATCGTTATGGCGAGGGACCCGGATACACAGCACCAGTATAAGTAACGAAAAGGCCAGCGATGTCAGCGGCAGCAGCCCAAGGTGGCCGTTGGCGAGAAACTCCTGCAGTTGTGCGGGCAAATCGCGTTGCCAGCTGATGTCCAGTGCCCAGAGATTCTGCAGCTGCGGTAGTGGGCCAAACAATGCATCCAGATTGGTCAGCAACAGGGCCTGTAACAGCATAATGATCAGATAGGCTGAACCGGGCAGGGAGAGCGGCCGCTTCTCCGGTAACAGGCGGATAACCACCAGATTCAGCGGGATAATCATGCTCAGCCAGTAGTAAATTTCATACTTGGCATTGGCTTCGAGATTGACCTGCAACTGAGTCTGAATCAATGCGAAGCTGGCGGTAATCAATAACGCCAGATTCGCCAGTCGGCCCTGATTAAACAGCTGCGCCAGGGTGATGATAACGCCGGCAAAAATGTATGGCAGCTGCTGTAACGCCATCCAATAGCTACTATTGAGCTGTGGCATCAGTGGCAGGCAAATCAGCGCTGCGCAAAGAACCAGAACAGGTAGCAGGAAGGGAGTTACCCTGGGGCGAGCGGTAGAGAACAAAGTGGTGCCATTTGTAGGTGATTGTTGACTGCATTATTCATACTTAACAAGTGTTACGCAAAAGCCTTTCCTGAGAGGAACTGTCAGAAATTGAATCGTTATGTAACCCGTCAAGCACATGATTTTCCGGCAGTTATTGATACTTTTTTATGGTCTCAGGCCTTGAGTTTATTGGCTTTGCGCTATTTCAGTGCGTCGCTTTTGTGCCTGATTAAAACGGGACTGACGTCTCTTTTTATTGGGCCGGAAAGGAATCTTGTGCCTGCTGTTGGCAAAAAAACTTCTGGGCAGGTTATGACCACCGAATCGCAATGGCATGAGTTGTCTATGCTGGCGGGGAAGTGCCAGCCGGGGAACTAAGCCCTGAGCTGTTAGTCGAACTGGCAACGCAAACTATTGGAGATCGACCTTATGAAGTCCCTGACAAAGTGGATTTTTCTCTCGTTAACCTGGCTGGCGCTGAGCGTACAGGCGGAGCCTCAGGCGCAACCGGCGCCGGATTTCACCCTTAAAGATGCCAGCGGTGAAGATGTCAGACTGAGCGATTATCGCGGCAAGGTTGTGATTCTGCATTTCTGGGCGACCTGGTGCCCATACTGTAAACGGCTGCAACCCGGGTTGGACGCCTTGTATAAAAAGTATCAGCAGGACGGGGTTGAGCTATTGGGCATCAGCTTCAGCGAAGATGCCGATGCAGATCCGCAAGGCACGCTCGATAAACGCGGCCATAAATTTAAGACCTTGTTAAAAGGTGGTCGGGTTGCCGGTTTGTATCAGGTGAGTGGTACACCAACCACTTTCTTTATTGATCGAAACGGTTTGCTGCGGGCGGTTACCATGAGTTCCGATCCGGACGAGCCTGGCCTGGAGAAAATGGTGCAGTTACTGGTTAATGAGAAATAAGCACCACGTTTGATATTACCTACCGCCAGGGAATCAGCCCTGGCGTTTTGATCCTCTTTATTTCTGGTGCTTCTGCGTCTGGTTTGTCTTGTTAAAAAATGTAGTGTTATTGTGAAAGCGTGTTGTTTATCGATAGCTACCATACGCGCCAATTGATGCGTTATTCGCATAAATCTTCCGGGCAGTATTATTTTTAACGAAATTAATTCTTTAAAATGTCGTATCTGACTCATCCCTTATCTTTAGTCTTTTTTTGCCTCTTCTGTTAATGGTTCGTTCGTTTTATTAGTGCAGTTTTTCCGGCGAAAGCTCAGGCGTATGCTGTTTTTTCTTCAATAAAAATAACAGTGAAATATGCCTCGATTTTTTCTGATTTCTGCGGTGTCTGTATTAGTCATCACTGCTCTGTTGCAACTAAGGTCCGAAACACCGCTGGTGGTTACGGCGAATGCGATGCCGGTGAAGGCGGAGGTCTTAGCCCCGACCGTGGCAGCAGAGCCAACAGAAAACACATCACCACTTGCTGAACCGCTGAAGCCGGTCTTGCGTCAGGTTGCGCAGCAATATCAGCGTCAGAACCAGTGGCCGTCGTATTCGCTGCCGTTATCCGGACATCAGCTGGAACTGATTTATCCCAACCAGGGAGCCGGAATTTCTCAGCCATTACAGCCTTTAGGTCTGAATGGTGAATTACGCATTGACCTTGACCATTATCGGTATCGTGTTGGAGAAACTCTTTCTGCCCAGGTATCACTGATCGCAGATGATGCTCTGTTAAGCCAGATCAGCGAATTACAAATTACGGTGATCGATCGCCAGAAAAAAACGCTACAACAATTATCCAATCGTAACTCAGAACATTCTCAGGCAAGCCAGTGGCAGGCTGAAGCTGAAGTGTCTGATCGTTGGCCTGAGGAGGCATCGGTGAATGCCCGTATGATTTTTGTTGATGGTCAGCAGCTGAATTACAGCGCTCCGTTTCAGGTGTTTGATCCGGTTGCGGAAGTGGGCGGAATTAAAACGCCGTATGTGGATAACAATGAATTAATTATCCCGGTTGATGTGGAAAAAGCGAAAAGTGGTTATTACAAACTGGCCGCCGCTTTATTTACCGCGGAAGATCAGCCCATTGCTTATTTGCAGGGAAAAACCCGAATCGCTTCCTCCAGCGGCATGATCGAACTGAAAGTACACGGTTCGTTATTGGCAGGCTTGGGATCGCAACAGGACCTGGTTATTAAAAGTTTTCAGTTACGCAGGATTCCAGCCCGTCCCGGAGATGGTGTGGTTGGCTGGGGAGTCAGTCGTGAGCCTTCTTACGTTATTAAACAGGTCAATCCGGCACTGTTTGATGATCAACCGTTTCAGAGTGCCCAGGTAATCGCCCGGGCAGAATTTCTGAAAAACCTGGGTCAGTAATACCGCCCAGTTCCAACTTAATAAAAATAATAAGGGGAATCCTTATGCTCGATAAGCAAGGTAAAACACGTTCGTCGTTGTGGCGTTATTGGTTAGCACTGTGTTTTTTATGCAGTTTACCGGTACAGGCTCAGTTGGCGGGAAAAAATGTCATTCTGGTGCACGGGTTACAACCGGGCCAATTAATGCAAGCCAGCATTAATGACAGCCAGGTTGAACAGGACGGTGCCAATTACTGGTCGGCGTTCTGGGCACAACACGCCGATGACAGGCTCGACTGGAGTTCCAAACAACGCCTGCAGCAGGGCATTGCTGAAGCGGCTTACGATAAAGTGATTGGCTGGTCACGCTCCGGTTTTTGTAATCAGGGCTGTGTCATTGTGACTCACTCAACCGGTGATCTGGTGACACGTCTGTTACTCGATCAACAGGAAATCTGGACCGAAGCTGCGGGCCTGCAACCACTGAATATTCTGGCCGTGCTGGACTTTGCCGGAGCGGGTGGTGGCTCTGAATTAGCGCAGCTGGCAATCGATGTGGCCGGAAGTGAAAGCTGGCTGACGGCGCCGATTCGTGCTGCCGTTAATGCGTATCTGGGCTTCACCGTAACACCGGAAAAACTGGGAGTGCTGGAAGATTTACGACCAACCGTTGCTCGTCAAACGGCAATTGGTGCGTCTGATGTACCACGCCTGCGGTTTGTCGGTGGCGGTAATGAATATCTGGGTGTTACAGGGCCGTTTTTACCGGGCACGGATGACGGTGTTGTGTCTCTGCATTCAGCCTGTGGTGGTAACGGTGTTGAGAGCATCGATAGCTGCGTGAATTTCCGTGCGCTGGACGGTAAAGAGACCAGCGTCAGTGCACCAAAAGGCCTGTACGTAAATCACTACCCGGTACTTATGGGTAGCGATACGCACCACGGCGGCACTATTGGTGATCAGCGTGGTGTTGAATTGAGCTACGCCGCTAATAACCTGCAGCAAGGTGTGAATTTTTCTGTAGCAACAGAAAGTCGCAGCAGTGGCTGGTGGTTATGGAAAAGCACGTACCAGACAGTCAAAAACTCAGCGAACTCGAGCATGTCTGAGCAGGTATTTAACGCCGTCAGTCTGTAATTTAATGCGTTGAATCGTTCGTTAAACTCACAGAAACAAAAATGCCCGCCTGTTATTGTTCTTTTAAATTGAACGTAAACAGAGCGGGCATTTTTTATTCACCAATTGATGACTGGGTTTATGAGTCAGTCGTGGTTAGGTACGTAACGCATTCAGCTGCTGATCCAGCACATTAAGCTGATCGGTAACGTGATGGCTGCTTTGGTTAGCATCCTGAGCCAGACCTGCCAGCGCTTGTGTTGCATCACCGATATTGGTCAGGTGACGGGAAATTTCTTCGCTGACAGAACTTTGTTCTTCCGCCGCCGTTGCCACCTGGCTGATGTGGTCGGTAATTTCAGTGATGGCTTCCACCACCTGATGCAATGAGGTGTGCGCCTGACGTGTGGTTTCCATACTGCCTGTGGCTTGCTCAGTGCCGTTCTCAATGATGTTAACCGCTTTATTCACCTCATCCTGCAGGTTGACGATCATACCATCGATTTCTTCGGTCGACTCCTGGGTTTTGGATGCCAGCGTTCGTACTTCATCCGCAACCACCGCAAATCCGCGACCTTGCTCACCTGCGCGGGCGGCCTCAATTGCCGCGTTTAATGCTAACAGGTTGGTTTGTTCGGCAATCGAACGAATCACCACCATAATGCGGTTAATGTCGTCGGAACGGGCAGCAACCTGAGAGATGGACTCACTGGCGGTATTCATATTGGTAGACAGCTCCAGCACGCTATCAACCGCGGTCGATAAGTTACGCTGGGATTCAACCACTGTGCTCTGAACTTCCTGAGTACGGCCGGATGCGTCCTGGGCGATGCGGGATACTTCCATTGCGGTGGCCGACATTTCCTGAGTGGCGGTCACCACGTTATCCACTTCGTGTTGCTGATTATCGGTATTTTGTCGTGTGGTCTGGCTGATGGAGCGATTGTGGTCGGATGCTCCACGGACTTCGTGACTGACCTGTTTTAACGCTTCGATCATATCGCGCAGCTTCAGCATAAACTGATTAAAACCACGGCTTAACTCGATCAGTTCGGCGTGGGTATCCAGCTCCAGCGTCTGGGTCAGATCACCGTCATTACTGGCCAGTTGTTTTACTTGCTGATTCAGCTGGCTCAGCGGTTTAACAATACTCTGTACCAGCAAGCCAATGGCAATAAAGGCGACAATGGTTAACACCACAGCCGTAATCATCTGGCTGCCTAGTACTGATGATTTTTCGCTTGAAATTAAATTGTGTAATTCAGTCAGCTGGGCCAGAACCACAGCTTTGGGTAGTTCGATGACCAATGACCATTGTGTGCCGGATGCATTAATAGAAATGGGTGCCGACACAAAAATGCGGTTGTCGGTTTGCAAAATACCATCACCTTTATGCAGCGATTGTAATTGCTGACCGAGCTGCGGCATGGATTCAGTGAAAGGGCGGGTTAATTTTTCGGTGTAATGACTGGAAGCGGCAACAAAACCCATCGACGATAACAGGGTGACTTTAGCCTGACCGTTGTAGAGTGAAGCACTGAGTTGTTCGACCAGTTTCTGGAAGATGGGCAAATTAACGTCGGTACCGACGATGCCACGGAATGTACCGTTGATAACAACCGGTACCGTCAGGCTGGTCATTAATTCACTGTAACCCGGGCGAATTTCATACATATAGGGTTCCATCGCACACGGACGGACACTGTCTTTGCTGCACAGGTACCATTCTGATTCACGGATACCAAACTCATTTTTAGCGTCGGCGTATTTTTCCGTTGAGTTACCTACCTTCTCCTGGCTGAGGCTGCCATCCGGGTTGCGTACCCAATATATTTCTAACGAACCGCTGTCTTCTGTGGAGTGTTGCAGACCGGAATTAATGAACGCATCGTCGTTATTATCGTAACCATTGGCATCAAACTGAGCGTACATTGAGCTGACATCCGGATTGGCCGCCAGCGCGTCACCCACCAGGCGGCTGACTTGCTGGCGTGTCATCGGGCTTTCTGATGACGGCGATGCCTGAATCACACCCGCCAGTGTTCCGGGAATACGATAGGTTGAGTTGATGTAGCCGGCCATACGCTCGCTGTAAGCATCCGCAGAAGCCCGAATACGTTCAATCGCTGCTTGTGACAGGTTGCTTTCTGCGTTGCGGGAGACCTGGTCGCTCAGCTCAGAAATACCGTTACTGGTTTGCCAGCTCATGGTGGCTGCCAATAACACAATGATGGCCAGGGTGGTTGCCAGAAGCTTGGTTTTCAGGGGAAGTGCTTTCATCTTCGATCCGTATCACTGCTCGGTTTGGCCTTAAGATTAGACCTTCCCTGAGAAATTGCGTGATTACCCATGCTGCACATAGGTGATTACGTCAATGCGCCAGATCAAGCTCACGGTATAAAACTGAAAAGGGAATTTTTTCGGTCAGCGCCGTTGTTCCGGCCTCTGTAGACAGCGACAGCTGCCAGTTATGACGCTGGCGCAGTAACTTCAGGTGAAGTGAATAGCGTCGGTAAAAAATTGAAAAATACGGTTTTTTATAGCGCCAGCTGAAACGTTTAGCGCCTGGCAAATAACGGATAAAGCCAAGCCATGGAGTAATCTGATAGCCCGGCAGGTCGATCGATAGCTCACTGGCACCAAGCATGGGTAGATGACAATTAAATGCCGGGTTGGGATGTGTTTGTTGCTGCCAGTAAAGAAGTTGTTGGCAGAACGCCCACTCCAGCTTCAGTACCACCAGATAGGCCTGCGACCACACGGATTGCAGGCTTTGGTGATGTAAGGTGGCAGGCGTCAGATCAGACTGCAGTTCAGGACTTTTCAACAACAACGGCATCCAGTGCGGCGTCAATAATGGTTTGCATCGCTTTGGAATGGCCGGTGCGGGTCGCTTTAACCTGAATGTTTAGCTTGCCGCGCTCGTTGTAGCTGGAGCGCTCTGCGCTGTGACTTTGCAGGTTGCCGGACGCTTCTATACCCAATAAACCGGATAATAGGCCGCTGCCACTGACCGAGCCTTTCAGGCAGCCCTCAGTTTCGTCGTTTTCTTCCTGCAGTGTTGAAACTTCAAAGGTAAAGTTATTAATCACTTCCTCTATCGCCAGGTTCGCCGGCTCCACCACAGCCATGGTTGGTACGGTAACTGTGGTGGTGCTGGTTTGGCCGTTGGCACTTTTTTCAAAGTTAAAGGTTTCTGTCTGGCCGTTCATCGCCTGTAACGATTGCAGATTGCTTTGAGCCATTTGCAGTTGCGCTTTGGCGGCGGCAATCATAGGTTCGCCAACCAGCTTATCTAACGGTAAATCACTTAATGCTTTGGTGGTGGCCATTATTTCTGCTCCTTCGAGGGTTTAACTTCCGTGCTAACGGTACTGAGATCGTTCAGGTTTGAGATAAAGCGGCGCAACGCCTCCGGTGTTTCCACCTGGCTGACTTTCATTTTTACTGATACTTCAGGCAGATCAGAACTGCCTTGTCGGGCGCTGATTTTACCTTGCAGATCTACCGGCTGATCGACCAGAAACCAGGGACGTTCGCTCTGGTCGTATTTATCCGGAGTGCCATCGCGCTGAGTTTGTTTGGCTTTTTGCCCGGCATTACTGAAACTTTTAGCACGCACATAAGCGTCTTTAACATCGCTGTCGCCAACTTCCTGTTCACCCAGGCGCATCGAAAACTCAATTTCAGCTTCTTCAATCGCCAGTGGATGCATGGGTACGGCGGCGATGGTTGGGATGCTGACGGTGACGGTTTCTTCCTCACCCTGAGCATTTACCCGGGTCTGCTCAAACGCCAGTCGGTAAACACCATTTTCGTCTTTGTCCTGCTTCGCTGCTTTAGCAGGGTCAGCGTTTTCACCGTTTGCCTGATCGCCGGAGTTTTCCACACCTTTATGGTCAAAACCGGTTTGTAATAACAGATTCAGGAAGGAGCGTGCGGCGTGCGTTTGCGCCTGTAATAACGATTGCACCGGCGCCAGAATGGCCTGGCTCAGAGTAATAAGTTTGGGATTATCGTCGGCAGGATTGGCCAAAACATACGTCCTTATAATAAAGAATGTCCGTGTCTGGTCTCAGTAAAGAGGCTGAGCGCAGCATATCGCTGCCTAATAATTATGCCAAGTGTTAATTGTTTGCGGGCAGGGAGTGGAGTGTCGTGAGGGATGAGTAGTATGGAAAGGGAGGAGAGTAGATGTAATTGTTTACGCGGGAGCTGCCCCGCTTGAGCGGGGCGGGAAAACTCAGGATTTGCTGCCGCTGGTTTGTTTCACCGCTTCTTTTAAGAAACTCAGTGCTCCGGCGTTGGTCATCAAATAGGGATCAAGATCATTAACCCCGGAAAAACGCTGGATAAGTTCCTGAGTGATGCGCGAGTCCGGCACGTAATACATATCCCATTCACCAAAGTCTCGTTCGTCGATGTACTGATAACATAACAACTCTACTTCCTTGTGGCGCTTGTCCCGGGTAATGCTGTTATAAATCAGATTCACCTGGGCGCGTGATCCTTCCAGGCATTGCATAAAGTATTTGCGGTTAAAACACAGGCAGCCCGTGACCAGATGGCGGTGATTACGCTCCTGCGACGTTTTGATCAGAGATTCGATTTCTGACTCTTTCCACTCGTCGGTTTTCTTGCTGGCGTAAATCAGGCGAACTAACGGCATATCTGGCCTCCGCAGGGCGTTGTAAACAACAAAAGGTTTCTAAGACCTTAGCCCAGCCACGCCAGAGTGCCAGTGGCAGCGCAGTGGATTCCATCCGCCGTTGTCCCGGCTGTTCTCTTTATTGCTGACCAGGCTGCCTTGCTAGTTGTTTTCCTGCAGTTTGATATTGAGCTGCTGCATAAAGAACCAGGTGTATGCCGCAATAATAATTCCGGCGATGGCGTCGATAATCGGGAAGGTCCACCAGATGCCTTCGCTTTGCCACCAGTGCACGCTCAGCCATAACACCGGAATTAACAGCACATAGGTATGTAGCGCATTTAACCAGGCAGAGGGTTTGGCATAACCCATGGCCTGAAACAGCGCCGGACAGATCTGAGCGATCCCGGCGGTGATAAACAATAAATACACCACGGTTGAGATTTCTGCCGCGGTGTTTACTAATTGCTGGTCTTCGCTGAACAACACATACAGGTAATGTGGAATGTTAAGCATCACAAGCGTCCAGATCAGGCAATACAGGGTGCTGACAATCAGTGCGACTTTAAGCCCCTGACCAATTCTGGGCAGTTTGCGGGCACCAAAATTAAACCCGGCAAAGGTCTGAAAGGCGATCATCATTCCCAGAATCGGCAGAAAAATCAGCATTAACGTACGATTTAAAATACCGTGAGCGCTGATTAACAACTCGGCATTTTGTTGTGCCACCATCACGATGGCGATATTTACAATTAACAGCATCAGGCCGTAGCCTGCATACGACATAAAAATAGGAATGCCGAGCGCAATGGTTTCTTTATGTACGGCTTTATTGGGGCGGATGTAATCACGATAAAAACGAATCCGGTGTTTACCGCTGAGAATCAGGCGTGCTGCGTATACACATGACGAAGACAGGGCAATGACCGTGGCCCAGGCGGCACCGGCAACACCCCATTCAAAAACAAACAGAAATAATGCATCCAGTGAAATGTTCAGTAATGACGACATCACCATCATAAAAAAGACGTGATTATTTAACCCCTGTGCTCTGACGGAATCGCTTAAAGTGCCGTAACAAAAACTGATCACTGAAAACAAAGCGATAGGATGCAGATATTCTATCGCGTAATCCCGAATGGCTGGTGGCAGTTCCAGCAGAATAAAAATATCGCGATTAAAAAAGCTGACAACAACCGAGAAAAATAAACCAACACTGAAGGCGAGAAAAATCGAGGCGTTAAATACCCGGTTGGCTTCATCGTCTTTATTGGCACCCAATCGACGCGACAGAATGGAAGCCACACCACTGCCCATCATGGCGCTGATACTGATCAGGATCATCTGAATCGGAAAAGCAGCGGTCACTCCGCCAATACCATCGGTGCCCACCGCCCGGGCAATAAAAATCGCATCAACAAAGTTATATAAACCGTTCACCAATAAGCCCAGGATGACTGGCATCGCCATTTTAAAAAACAGCGGTGTGACCGGAGCATTAAGAATATCGTGGGCGGTTTTATCCGAAGACATATCGGTCCTTGTTATTGAGAGGGGCAAACATAAAGCCAGAGACAGACACGCTAGCGAATTTCCCGGGTGACAGCCAGCGTTTTAACCCGGTGCTGGTTGAGATGCAGTGTTCAACCCGGATGCAAGGAAAGCGCAAGAATTGTATAGAGGCTGCGATTTGTCATAACGGGCTGTTATGATCGTTATCATCATTCTGATTGTTATAAACAACCTGGCTACAAACGGACGTGAATTTATGAATATTCTGAGAAAATCATTAGCGGTGTTATTTGTTATTCTGGCGATCCTGTCGCTGGCGGCGATGGCCATTCAGGGCTTCCAGTTGGTTCGCTTGTTGGCGGTGCTGGCCTGGTTGGTTACCGCAGCGGCATTGACCGCTATCGGTGGTAAGCCGGTACGGATTATTGGTTACATCACCAGTGCTGCAATTATTGGCTTATTTGGTATGTCGATGCAGATCGCCTTTACCCTGGAGCCGGGCTCCAACGATGCCTTTGGTGCCTTTATTGTCGCCTCAGCAGGTATTCTGCTGGGCAGTCTGGCGGCCTGGGGAATTTATTCAACCACGAACAAACAGCCGACAGCATCTCAGCCTGCTGCGCCGGAATAACTCACTGCTCAAACAAAGCAGGCGTGTTTGTCAGATTCACGCCTGCTTTTCGCTGGCTAGTCTGAAAACGTCAGCTGCATGCCCTCAGCCAGTTCAGCGGGATTAACAGTATTACCCTGTTGGTTGGTTACACCATTGAGCCAATCATTCAGAGTAGCCGGGTTGCGGAACATCCAGTCGCGTACCGCGCGATCTCCGGGAACAAACTCACCCAACATCATATTCATTACCTCACCTTCCATCTCCAGCGAGAATTCCAGGTTATCGAGTAACTTTGCAACGTTCGGGCAGTCGCGACGGAAGTTCGCCCGGGTGTTGGTATACACAGTCGAACCACCCAAATCCGGACCGAAGTAAGCATCGCCACCGGCCAGGTAACGGATGTCGAAGTTTTCATTCATTGGGTGTGGTGCCCAGGCAAGAAAGGCAATCCAGTCACCATCACGAATATGCCGTTTTACCTGGTACAACATCAGCCGTTCCGGCAGCTCCACCAGAGAGAAGTTACCCAGAGAAAAATCATTTTTAGCAATCACATCCTGCAGCAGGGCATTACCGTCATTGCCTTTTTCCAGACCGTATAACTTGTTTTTGAACTGATCTTTGAAGCGCACAATATCAGCGAATGAGCGGACGCCAGCATCGTAAACATAAGAGGGCACCGCCAGGGTATATTTCGCACCACTGAGGTTTTTGCCCAGTACATCGACACTTTTATTGAGCAGATAAGGCTGAATAATCGGTTCCATGGTGGGCATCCAGTTTCCGAGGAATACGTCGAGCTCACCTTTGGATAACTTCTGATAGACCTCTGGTACCGACAGCAGCTCTGTTTCTACCTCGTAACCCAGCCGCGTCAGTAACTGTTCTGCTGTGGCGGTGGTTGCCTGGACATCGGTCCAGTCGACCACGCCAAAACGTACCGTTGTGCAGCTGTTGGCGGTAACCGCGGCCGGGAATAAAAACATCAGGAACAGGAGTAAGGCGCTTTTCATGGGGGGGACTTCGTTGGTAAAAGTTGGGTGATATTCTATCAATTGAATGTTCATTCAACGTAGTAAAAGGATGTTAAAAGAAGCTGTCATTGAGGTCATTCGGGTTTCCTGAAAGTGCCGGATCACCGCAGGTGCAGCCCGATTCAGGTGTGACGTGTTCTGGTAATAAAGGCGTGGCTGGATTGGGAATATATGATTGTCTGGCTTTTAGTGTCTAATGCCATGGGATTGGTTGTCAGAAATAAGGCTCAGATCAGAGCTTCACGCTGGCATTGGCAGTTGGTTATTAATTTCGAAATCCGACAGCGCAAAACGCAGCGATTCAAACTGGCCGTTGCGTCGCATACTGACGGTTTCGCCGTCGACATCACACATATAGTCAGCCACTAGGTCTGGCTTCAGCGTATCAAAGGCTTTTGGGGTAAACAGAGCAATACAGGCACCAGCCTGTGGATCTCGTGCCGACTGATAGATAAAGGCTTCGATATTCTGCTGACGCATCAGGCTGCCCAGTTGTTGGGTGAGCTGGTAGTTGCAGGGAGAGGTGAGCTGCTCCTTATATTTTGCAAAAGCTTCGCCGGTTAAATTCACGCCAGCATCTGTTTTGAAGCTGGCTGAATACAACGTATGTTGCGACTGAATCGGCTTCGGGAACGGTTCCTGCGGTGAATACCAATAAACAAAGCGGTAATAAGCTACTTCGGCAATCACCACCTGTGGATTCATTCCACCGTAGAAAATGCCAGCTTCATTGGTCGTGCCGAAGCGCGAGCCATATTTCAGTGGCGGATACCGAAACGGCGTTTTCAGCAGGTAATCCATACCGTCTGGGGTATCCAGATGATAGGGCGGTTTGCTTTCTTCGAGGATGCTTTCCAGCAGATCGTGTTCGGCGGCGTTATCGACCAGTCGGCGGGTTGCGACCTGCTCCTGATTTTCCACCATACGGTATAACTTACCGCTGAGGAGATCACGTTGCTGCTCAATCAGGTTATGGAGATCTGTCATCAAACCTTGCCACGCATCGCGTCGACGAAGTTCAGTACCCGCACTAATCCGGCCAGATCTTTTAACGCCTCTTTTGGCGTCAGCTGCAGAACGCGGTTTGGGGTTTTCATAAAGTGTTGGGTGTTGTACTTATCGCCGTTGTTCAGGGCAAACAGGCCACGAGCGATGCGGATAACGTAGAGTGCGATATCCCATTGTTTGCTGGAGCGCTTAACACCACGCTGGGTTAAACGACTGACCTGGGACGGGTCAATACCGAGAACCTGAGCCAGCTCACCCCGCGCGAGACCGAGCTCGTCACTGGCGTTGATCACCGCTTTGGCAATCACCAGTTCTTCGTTTGGTTGCATGGCTGCTTGCATAAATCACCCGGTATAAATTGTATTGATCAAATATATTGCTGATATTTGAAAATAACAAGTTCTGGTGTGGTCTGAAGTTGACTGCTCTGGAGTAATGGTTTCAGAACAGTTGTTTGCGAGAATGAAGCTGCTCAATCATTCCTTTCGGGCTCAGTTCTGTGGCTGTAACAGCTGTAACAGCTGTTCCAGCAAGTGTTGTTCCTCACCGGCTTTTAACTCGATCTTCAATCCCGGATCTTTTCTTGGGGTTGATGAGCATGGATGGTCACGTTCAACAAAGGTGATTTTGGCGTAGAAGTTGGCCGCGCGGGTTTGTTTACCGGTCAGCTGATAAAAATCGGTATGTTGTTTAAGGTCGATTTCGATCTGTTCGAGCACAGGTTCCTGGCGCAGGTAGATGCCGGATTGATAGCAATTCAGAGTATCGTTGCTCCCCAGATAGCCGGGAATGTCTGAGGTTTGGGTATCGCAGATCAGGGCGGAAGAACACACGGTGTCACCGTCAAAGGAGCTATGCACCGCATCCCGGATTAACACCGTCTTGCCATCGATGCTGGTATCGTTGGCGAGCCGCCGATCGATCAGTTGCTGAAAGGATAACGCGCTGCTCAGGTTGCGCTGTGCTGGAGTGGTATCGTTGTCATTATCGCCGCCGCAAGCTGATAGGAGCGCGCACAGCAATATGAGTGATGAGCGTTTCATGGCAAATCCTTTTGAATGATTCACTTATCATAATGCTCTGGTGATAAAAATAACATTAGTTGGTACAAGGTTTTGCTCAAACATACGTTTGGGATTGATTTTTTCATGGTTAAAATTTAACCTGTACAGAATTGTGTACAGTATGAATCGAGCCTGAAGGCGCGATGGAGAAACGATGGACGCTATTAGTTATACCGCTGCCCGCGCCAACCTGGCGAAAACCATGGAGCAGGTCTGTAACGACCATGCTCCGGTGATTATTACCCGTAAAAGCGAAGAACCTGTGGTGATGATGTCTCTGGAAGACTATCAGGCGATGCAGGAAACCACCTATTTGTTACGCTCACCGGCCAACGCCCGCAATCTGCTGGAATCGATTGCTGAGTTAGAGAATGGGCAGGGTACAGAGCGCGCTCTACTCGAAGATTGAGTGATCGAAAGATGAAACTGATCTTCTCCAGCAAAGCCTGGGAAAGTTACCTCTACTGGCAATCCACCGACAAGAAAATGCTGAAACGGATTAATGCGCTAATCAAAGAGATTCAGCGAACACCGTTTGAAGGCACCGGCAAACCAGAGCCTCTGAAGCATGGCTTAGCGGGTTATTGGTCGCGCCGGATTAATGATGAGCACCGGTTGGTTTATAAGGTGGAAGACGGTGCTGTGTTGATAGCGCAGCTTAGGTATCACTATTAATTTTGGTTGAAGTTGGGTATCCCAACCTAATAATCGCTAAACTACCGCTACATTCGTAGGCTGGGGTGAGCTGCGTTAGGGTAGCATCGTCAATATGTATGAAATTAGTTATTTAGTTGATCTGATAAAACCAGAATTTGATTGGCGTAGCACAGTAATATTCCTGATGATTTCCACTGGAATGCTTCTGAGCAGAAAGTTAGGAATAGCCGTTCTTGCGGTGGTTATTGCTTCTGCTGCAATAGGCTTCAATACACTTACTTATTTAGGCCGTCTATCTGTATTCGAATATGTCGAAGAGAAACACAAAACAGATGCGTTAATCAAAGTTTCAGGTCAGGTAGAGAAAGTTACGACCTACAATAAGAACTGGGAATTCTTGCTAGCGGGGAAACGGTATTTAATTGATCGCGATTTAACCTTCTGCTTTTCCGGTAAGGCTGTTTTAAAAGAAGGGGATCAGGTCAGTCTGACATATGTAGCGCTTCCTGCTAAGGAGTTTACATCCGGAATTAAGCAGGATAAGTGCATTCTTGCATTGGAGCTTAAACGCGGAGTACGTTAGTTTCCTTAAAAGTTAGCTGACCTTGCTCTGACTCTCGGCTCAGCAACCCGCTTTAGTTGCACTTCGGTGTGCCCCTTCGCAAATAAGGTCACGGTTAAATTAAGACAGCTTCTTAATATAGTGTGTCGTTTATTACTATTGGAATGGGATGTTCGGTCTAGTACTATCTGACCACTAATGATCTTTTTGATAGTATCAGGGACGTACAATGGATTATGCATCCAATCATTTGGTTACGCTTGGCGTAGTCTTTTTCTTATCTCTATTTCCACTTCTTTTTGCTTTTATCTCTCGCATACAACGAACAAAAATGCAGAGCGAGAGAGATACAGTACTTACCGAACTCAGCGAACTAAAACAGAAATACGCTCCAGTTACGGATGCTGAAGCTGAAGCGGCTTCTATATTAGCTGATGCTAATAAGGTCAGGGAGGAGGCAGACTCTTTTGCAAAGCAGACCGAAGAAAGCCGGGTGAGTATTCTCGACAACGCAAAAATACAGGCAGAGAACACGGCATCATCCATTATTGAGAAAGCTGACTCGATAAAGAAAAGTGCTCAGATGCTTGCTCAGCGAGTGACAAGTACCAAAGATGGAATAATCGCTGAAGCTAAAGAAGAAGCGAAAGTTATTCGTTTAAAAGCAAAAGACTTTGCTGATAAAACCGAGAAGAAACGCGAGTTGATTGTTAGCGTTGCTAACGAGCAAGCCACTTCGCTGGTGGCTACAGCGAGAGAAGAAGCGCAACGTATTGCAGGCGATGCGCTCGAAGCCAAAGAAAAGGCTGATGTCCTTCAGGCCGCCATCACTGCAATGAGAAACCAGATTAAGGGTTATCGCGATGACTATATTATTCCCAACCACACTGCCATTGATGAACTTGCTGAAGACTTTGGCCATAAAGATGCAGGCGAGAAGCTAAAAGAAGTTCGTCAGAAAATTAAGATGCTGGTGAAAGAGCACCAGGCGGCAACGTGTGATTATGTCGAAGTCAGCCGTCAGACGACGGCGATTCATTTTGTTCTTGATGCCTTTAACGGCAAAGTCGATTCTGCGATGTCGAAGGTTAAGCACGATAACTTCGGCAAGTTGGAGCAGGAAATCAAAGATGCCTTTTCTTTAGTTAATAACAACGGTGCAGCATTCCGAAATGCTCGTATCGAGCGTGTCTATCTGAACACTCGCCTGGAAGAACTGCGCTGGGCTGTTGCAGTAAATGAGTTGAAGCTTCAGGAACGTGAAGAGCAGAAAGCCATTCGTGAACAGATGCGCGAAGAAGAACGCGCTCGTCGTGAGATGGAAAAAGCCATCAAAGAAGCCGAGAAAGAAGAGCGTATGCTCGCTAAAGCGCTTAAAGCTGCGCGTGCTGAGTTGGAAGCTGCTCACGATGACAAGAAGGCTGAATACGAATACAAGCTGGCTGAGCTTCAGAGCAAGCTCAGTGAGGCAGAAGAGCGCGGCCAACGCGCTATCTCAATGGCGGAACAGACCCGTCGTGGTCACGTTTATGTGATCTCTAATATCGGGAGCTTCGGCGAAAACATTTTCAAAATTGGTATGACACGTCGTTTGGAACCGATGGATCGGGTGAAAGAACTCGGTGATGCTTCGGTGCCATTTGGCTTTGATGTTCATGCCATGATCTTTAGTGAAGATGCCCCAACGCTTGAGAAAGAGCTGCATCGTCATTTCCAGCAAGATGCTGTGAATAAAGTGAATCCACGCAAAGAGTTCTTTGGTGTCAGCTTGCCGCTGATTCGCCAGAAGATTGAGCAGATAGGTGTGGATGATATTCACTGGACGATGAAGGCTGAGGCGGTTGAGTATCGGGAAAGTTTAGCTATTTCGCGTGAAGCGGAAGAAGCTATTGTTTAGGTATTATACGATCAGGATTTATATATGCTTCATGGATTTAATTTAAAACTAGATAACAATGATTTTAACAATCAACCTATTACAGTATCTGATGATTCTAGGTATGTTCGAGATTCTCTAAATCATTTAGTTGAGAAGGATGGTGTAATTGATGGCGATCGTCTTGAAAGTGAATGGTTTCCTCTACTTTCAAGTAAGAAAGTATTTATCTCTCATTCTCATAGTGATGAATTGATAGCAAAAAGATTTGCTTCTTTCCTGAAAGAGAAATTTTCATTGGAGTCGTTTATAGATTCAACAGTGTGGGGCTATTCTGACCAGCTGATAAAAAAGATCAATGATCAGTACAGCCGTATAGAAGGTGAGAATCTATATTCTTACGAAAAATGCAATGTAACGGCTTCGCACGTATATACATTGCTATCAAACGCACTAAATCTCATGATTGATCATTGCGAATGTCTAATTTTTTTAAATACGGATAACTCGGTTGATAATCATTCCTTAAGTTCAAAGATAAGAGCTGGAGTTAGTACATACTCACCGTGGCTTATGTCGGAACTAAGAACTTCGAGTGTAATTCGCAATCGTCCTATGATTAAAAGAACAGAGATGGCCCTTGATTCTCTGACCTTTAACGAAAGTCTCCGAAAGAGTGCTGGATTGGAAAGTTCTTCAGTAAAGGTTAGTTACTCATTACCTATAGAACATCTGCACAAGTTAAATGCTGAAATCATTAGTAAATGGGTTGGCTTTAACCGAAATAGCTATAAGGGATACGATGCGTTGACTGAACTGTATAATTTGGCCGCGGGAACAAACTATAATTTAGGTTCTGAAGAGTCTAAATCTTTAGTCTGGTAATATTTATATAGGTGGCTGTATGTCTGACAAAAAAATGAAACACCTTGAATTTATTCAGAATGTAATATCACGGATGAATTCGAATTCCTTTTTAATCAAAGGCTGGTCGATTACTCTCGTTTCAGCACTGTTTGCTTTAGCTGCAAAGGATGCAAATATTAATTACGTATTAATCTCATATTTTGTAATTCCTGTGTTTTGGTTGTTGGATGGTTTCTTTATAGCAACAGAGAGGCAGTATCGAGAACTTTATAATGAAGTTAGAGAAAAGGATGAGGCTTCAATTGATTTCGATATGAATGCGTCGAAATTTAATGTAAGGGATAATACATGGGGAAGAGGTATATTTTCTAAAACACTCGTACCTTTTTACGGAATCTCAGTGTCTGCAGCACTAATAGTTATGTTTATAATAAATGGATGTTGAAATGGGCAGGAAAGTTTTTGTTTCGTATAAATATGCTGATAATCAAGTTAAACCTCTGACTGATAGTATTTTTGATGATACGAAAGTAAGAGATTATATCGATAAATTACAGGACTATCTTGATGAGGACGATCAGATAAATAAAGGGGAAGCCGATGGCGAAGACATGAGTAGCTTTAAAGACTCAACGATTGCTTCGAAATTAAGAGATAAAATATATGATAGCAGCATTACGATTTGCGTCATTTCAAAAGGTATGAAAGAGTTTCTTGTTACTGAATCTGATCAATGGATTCCTTGGGAAATATCGTACTCACTTAAAGAGCACGCAAGAAATGGTAGAACTAGCAAGACTAATGCTGTATTGGCGGTCGTTTTACCTGATAGTAATGGAAGTTATGAATACTATCTCGTCGATGAAAGTTGCCCCCATTGTAAAACCAGGACTTTGAAAACAGATTTCCTTTTTCAGATATTGAGAGACAACATGTTTAACATAAAGTCTCCTAACTTGAGTGATTGTAATCACCACGGCAACGGGAAAGTATATCTAGGTAATTCTTCTTACATCCATTCGGTTAAGTGGTCTGATTTTATAGGAAATGTTGGTTACTACTTAGATTTGGCAACTGGAATTAACGAAAATATTGATGATTATGAAATAACTAAGACGGTTGCATAAAGTTTGCAAAAATCGTTATAGCTAGGAATTAACGTAACGGTTCAGTTGCTAAAAAGCCTGCTTTTAAATGAAAAAACCCGCGACCGCGGGTTTTTTCATGGACTGGAAATAACGAAGATTAATCTTCGTAATTCTCAATCGCCGGACAAGAACAAATCAGGTTACGGTCACCGTACACATCATCAATACGGCCAACGCTTGGCCAGAACTTATGAGCGCCCAGGTCTTTAACCGGATAAGCCGCCAGTTCACGGGAGTAAGGACGTTCCCAATCACCGGTAACCACTTCAGCGGTGTGAGGAGCGTTTTTCAGCGGGTTGTTTTCCGCGTCTAACTCACCACGTACAACGGCATCAATCTCGCCTTTAATCGCAATCATGGCGTCAGCGAAACGATCGATCTCAGCCTGAGATTCAGATTCCGTCGGCTCAATCATGAAAGTACCCGCAACCGGGAACGACATGGTTGGCGCGTGGAAACCGTAGTCCATCAGGCGCTTAGCGATATCCACCTCGGTGATACCGGTTTCGGCTTTGATCGGACGCAGGTCAACGATACATTCGTGCGCGACACGGCCGTTCTGACCAGAGTACAGAATCGGGTAGTGCGTACTCAAACGCTTAGCCAGGTAGTTGGCTTTCAGCAGTGCGGTTTGAGTCGCTTTACGCAGGCCGTTGCCGCCCATCAGGGTGATGTACATCCAGCTGATGTTGAGGATCGAAGAAGAGCCGTAAGGCGCTGCGGATACCGCACCGTTGCCTTTGGATTCGTTGTCGATCGGACGTACCGCGTGGTTCGCCACAAACGGTGCCAGGTGTGCTGCCACACCAATCGGGCCCATACCCGGGCCACCACCACCGTGTGGGATAGCGAAGGTTTTGTGCAGGTTCATGTGTGTTACGTCAGCACCAATATGACCCGGAGAGGTGATGCCTACCTGAGCGTTCAGGTTAGCGCCATCCATGTACACCTGGCCGCCGTGCTCATGAATCAGGTCGCAGATTTCACGTACGCCTTCTTCATAAATACCGTGGGTCGATGGGTAGGTCAGCATTAAGCAAGACAACTGATCGCCCAGCTCTTCGGCCTTGGCTTTCAGGTCCGCGAAATCAACGTTGCCGTCTTCATCACAGTCGGTCACAACCACGCGCATGGAGGCCATTTGCGCCGATGCCGGGTTAGTACCGTGGGCAGAGCGAGGAATCAGACACACGTTACGGTGACCTTCGCCACGGCTCTCGTGGTATTTCTTAATCGCTAACAGACCGGCGTATTCGCCCTGCGCACCGGAGTTCGGCTGCATACATACTGCTGGCAGGCCAGTGGCTTGCTTCAGGTAGTCGTCCAGCTCGGCAATCATCTGCTCGTAACCTTCGGTCTGAGACTGAGGCGCGAACGGGTGGATGTTGCCGAATTCTGGCCAGGTAACCGGAATCATTTCGGTGGTGGCGTTCAGCTTCATGGTACAAGAACCCAGCGTGATCATGCTGTGGTTCATCGCCAGGTCTTTTGACTCCAGACGCTTCATGTAACGCAGCATCTCATGTTCCGTGTGATGGCTGTTGAAGGTCGGATGAGTCAGGAATTCAGTATTACGGGTAACGTTTGCCGCGATGCTGGTGCTGCCGTTGGCAACGATGTCAGCGTCCAGAGCGTAAACGTCCAGGCCGTGGCCTTCGCCAATGATTACGTCGAACAGTTCAGCAACGTCTTCGGCAGAAGTCTTTTCACTCAGGGTTACACCCAGAGTATCAGCGTCGATACGCAGGTTCAGTTCAGCTGCTTCAGCGCGTGCCAGAACCGCATCACGGTCAGCCACTTTTACGGTTAAGGTGTCGAACCACTGGTTGTTGGTGATTTCTACGCCTTTCGCCTTCAGACCCGCCGCCAGAATATCGGTCAGACGGTGGATGCGACCAGCGATGGTTTGCAGACCTTTAGGGCCGTGGTAAACCGCGTAGAACGCAGACAGGTTAGCCAGCAGCACCTGAGCAGTACAGATGTTGGAGTTGGCTTTCTCACGACGGATATGCTGTTCACGGGTTTGCAGTGCCATACGCAGCGCAGGCTTGCCCTGAGCGTCGATGGAAACACCGATAATACGGCCAGGAATCGAGCGCTTGAAGCTGTCTTTAGTAGCGAAGAACGCAGCGTGCGGGCCACCAAAGCCCATTGGTACGCCGAAGTGCTGGGCGTTACCCAGTACGATGTCGGCGCCCATTTCGCCCGGTGCTTTCAGCATGATCAGCGCCATCAGGTCGGAAGCAACGGCCGCCATGGCGTTCTTCTCGTGCAGTGCCGCAATCACGTCGGTCAGATCGATCACTTCACCGTCTACGCCCGGGTACTGGAACAGCGCACCGAATACGTCGGCGTTGGCTGCTTCAGCCGCAGGACCTACCTGTACGTCCCAGCCAAACGCTTCGGCACGGGTTTTCACCACGTCGATGGTTTGTGGCAGGCAGTTTTCATCCAGATAGAAGGTGTTGGATTTGTTCTTACGTACGGAACGCTTGATCATCGCCATGGCTTCCGCCGCGGCAGTACCTTCATCCAGCAGGGAGGCGTTGGCCAGTTCCATACCGGTGAAGTCGATCACCATTTGCTGGAAGTTCAGCAGAGATTCCAGACGACCCTGGGCGATTTCCGGCTGGTATGGCGTGTACGCCGTGTACCAACCCGGGTTTTCCATCACGTTACGCAGGATCACCGGTGGAATAATGGTGTCGTGGTAACCCATGCCGATGTAGCTTTTAAAGACCTTGTTTTTCGCAGCCAGAGACTTGAGGTAGTTCAGGGCTTCAAACTCGGTGCGGCTGTCGGTGATCTCCAGGAACGGCTCCTGCAGAATATCAGCCGGTACAATTTCAGCGGTTAATGAATCCAGAGAATCGGCACCAATGCTTTGCAGCATGGCGTTTTCTTCGCTGTGATCAATGCCAGCGCCATCGGAACCAATATGGCGGCCAACAAAGTTGTCGCGCTGTTCCAGCTCTTTTAAAGACAATGTGGTCATGGGATGTCTCGTACGTCTTTATGTCAGAAAAGAAAAAGCCCCGGTTGTGTAGAAGCAAGGCCGAGGCTTTTGATATTTACGGAAACTCAGATACCTAAGGTATTAGTTGCACTCAGCTTCGTATTGATCAGCAGTCAGCAGGCCGTCGTAGTCGCCTTCGTTCGCTGGCTTGATCTTGAAGAACCAGGCTTCGCCGTATGGGTCTTCGTTTACTTTTTCCGGAGCGTCTACCAGGTCTTCGTTGATCGCTACGATTTCACCAGAGATTGGTGCGTAGATGTCGGAAGCAGCTTTTACAGACTCAACAACAGCGATGTCGTCGTCAGCGGCTACTTCAGTACCTACTTCTGGCAGCTCAACGAATACTACGTCGCCCAGCTGTTCTTGTGCGAAGTCGGTAACACCAACAGTGATGGTGCCGTCTTCTTCTTTACGCAGCCACTCGTGGGATGCAACGTATTTTAATTCTGTTGGGATATTGCTCATCAGTTTTCTCCGTACGGTCTGACGCTTTTTTAACATTTAAACTTTTGCCGATTAATCGGTAATTTTTCAGCCGCACCCATCGTAAGGCACATCCCTGTGCCTGCGATGCGCCCGCAACATCCTGTTGCTGCTTTAGAAAAACAACCAATCAATCGACTGAAAGATTGAAGTACCGAATGTTGTTCAAAACAGCAGCCGGGAGCTGCGTGGTCATCACCGGAGCATGGACGCGATTGTGATGGCCGTGGCTGAACAATATTGGGTGCTTTAATCACCTCGTTTCCGGGTGATTATTCAAAAACCTTCTTACCGTTACGTACAAACGGTAATTTCACAACGCGGGCAGGAATCAACTTGCCACGCATTTCAATTTCACAGCTGTCGCCGGTACCCTTAGGTACGCGCGCCATCGCAATCGAGTGCTGCAGGGTTGGTGAGAAGGTACCGGAAGTCACTTCACCCTCACCAATACCGTCGACAACCACTTTCTGGTGAGAACGCATCACACCACGGGTTTCCAGTACCAGGCCAACCAGCTTAGGAATATCACCTTTGGCTTTTTCAGCTTCCAGCGCTTTACGACCATTAAAGTCACGCTCAGCCGGTTCCCAGGCGATGGTCCAGCCCATACCAGCCTGTAGTGGGCTGATGGTTTCGTCCATATCGTTGCCGTACAGGTTCATACCCGCTTCCAGGCGCAGAGTATCACGAGCGCCCAGACCTGCCGGTTGTACACCAGCGTCTACCAGTGCTTGCCAGAAATCCGCAATTTCAGCTTCCGGAATCATGATTTCCAGGCCGTCTTCGCCGGTGTAACCGGTGCGGGCAAAGAACCAGTCGCTTTGTGGCAGACCCTGGAAGATCTTCAGGCCACCAACCAGTTCAGCTGCTTCAGGCTTAACCTGTTTCACTTTCTCAATCGCATTAGGACCCTGAACCGCCAGCATGGATAGCTCAGGACGCTCAGTCAGAGACACATCAAAGCCCGTGCTCTGTTTGTCCATCCACTCCAGATCTTTTTCGCGGGTGGCACAGTTCACAACGGTGCGGTACCAGCCGTCCATGTTGTAAACGATCAGATCGTCGATGACGCCGCCATCTTCGTTCAGCATGCCGGTGTATAACGCTTTGCCGGCATCTTTTAACTTATCAACGTCGTTGGCGAGTAATTTTTGCAGGTAGGCTTTGGCATCACTGCCTTTCACGTCCACGATGGTCATGTGCGAAACATCGAACATACCAACGTCTTCACGGACGGCATTATGTTCCTGAATCTGCGAACCGTAATGAATTGGCATGTCCCAACCACCAAAATCAACGATCTTGCCGTTGGCTTCGACATGCTTTGCGTAAAGGGCGGTTTGTTTACCCATATAGTCCTACCTGAAAGTTGTTGTCGTTCGGCTAATAGTTAACCATAACGGCAATAAAAAAGGGCAGGCAGTATAGCGCTTAAATTCAGCTTATTCACCCCTAAAAAGCACTTTTATGTACGATGGTTCCAAAATAAAGCAGGCCAGATGTCATCTGGCCTGGTGCGATGTTCATGAAGGAATATAAAGTCCAACATGAAAAAAACAGAAGTTGTCTGATTGGTCAGAAAAGCACGGGGGTTTTTCTGTCATTTCGGGCGTTATACCCAGCTTGGCTGGCGCTGAATGGCGCGCATCGACAACTGCACCTGACCTTCCATTAAGGTTGCAAAATCGACCGGAAGTTCCTGACGCTGATAAAAGCCGTCAATCGCCAGGGAGGCGAAGCCGTGCATTGAGGTCCAGCAGGCGTTGGCCAGCAGTTTCGGGCAGTGATCGAGGAAGTCGCCGCTGTCGATCCCCTGTTCTACTAAGTTCATCAGTACCGCAAATGAGCTCATGCCTGCTTCCATCAGATCCGGATAGTTTTCGCGGTTTTCAATACTGGGGCCAAATACCAGCTTGTAACGCTCCGGGTTATCAATGGCGTATTGCAGGTAAGCGCGGCCGCAGTTGCAGACGTTCTGAGGTGGCGTTTGTTGTGGCTTCAGTTCTTTGGTGGTGACCATCACCATTTCTGCAAAGGTATCTTTGGCGATTTCGACCAGCAGATGATTTTTATCTTTGAAGTGGCGGTAAGGCGCGGTTTGCGATACGCCCACTTTTCTTGCTAACGCACGCAGGCTGAGTTTTTCAACACTGGTTTCACGGATCAGCTCAACCGCGGCCTGCAGCAAAGCGACCTTCAGGTTGCCGTGATGGTACTGACCAGTGGTGGTGGAAGGTTGAGGTTCCGGGTCTGCAGGGACTGCTGCGCTCATATTCGATCCATGTTTTTAAATTTACATGCGGTCATTCAACCCAAGTCTGTGTGCAGCGTCAACTTTGTGTTGACGGTGTAAACATGCTCGTCATACTATGTATTCGCTGTAAACATGTGGCGAAAGGCGCCAATGTTTTTATCAACAACACAGCAGTCGATACATTCTTCTAATAACGATGGCGACCATTCCGGAGGCCAATATGTACTCATCCCTGCAATCACTCTTAAAATCAGGCCGCTCTCGGGCTGTTTCTTTTCTGACTCTGACACTGCTCAGCTTTTGTGTTTCTGCCCAGGCGCCACTGCCGGTAGAAGTGATGGAAGCCGAAGTAGTGGATTACGCTCGTAATATCCATATCAGCGGTATGCTGGAAAACAAATCGGAACAAAACCTGGCCTTTAAGATTGGTGGACTAATCAGGAAGGTAAAAGTTGACGAAGGCCAGTGGGTTAAGCAGGGACAGGTACTGGCGTCACTTGATCTGGAAGAGATTGATGCCCAGGTAGCTAAGGCCGAATCAGTACTGGCTAATGCCGAACGTAATCTGGCGCGTTTTCAGTCGCTGCAGGGGTCTAATGCTCTGTCAGTTGATCGCTTACAACAGGCGGAAACTCAGGTAGATGTTGCCCGCTCTGACTTAACCGTTGCACGTTTTAACCAGCGTCATGCGGTTATTCGTGCACCGTCGGCGGGTCGTATTCTGAAGCGTTTTATTGAACCGAATGAGCTGGTTGCCACAGGCAAGCCGGCTTTTTTGTTTGCTTCCACCAAAACCGGTTGGGTGCTACGTGCCGGAGTGACGGATCGCGATATCGTACGCCTGACGTTAAACGACAAAGCTCAGGTACGTTTTGATGCTTATCCGGATCAGTTATTTGATGCCGAAGTCAGCGAACTGGCGGGTCGTGCCGATGCGACGCAAACCTTTGAAGTAGAACTCCGCCTGTCCGGTAAAAATCAGCAGGGTGAAGCAAAAACTCTGTTAGCCGGTTTTGTTGGCAATGCCTTAATCGAACCGAGCCAGCACCAGAAGGTCAGCCTGTTACCGATGAGTGCCATGGTAAAAGGCGATCGTGGTGGTGTGGATATTTATCTGGTTGATCAGGGAAAACCTGTAATGCGCCATGTGCGGTTAATTGGTCTGGATGGCGAGCATCTGGTGGTGAGCGGTCTGAACAGTGGTGACCAGGTGATTGTTGCCGGTGCGCCTTATGTACAGCCAGGCCGTGAGCTGAAGATTATGAATGCAGCGGTTGCTGCTATCAGTAAATAACTGATACAGGAAAACCGTTATGCAATTACCTGCACTCGCTATTCGTAATCACCAGTTTACGCTGGTGATGTTTTTGCTGTTGGTCCTGTTGGGTGTGGTGTCCTTTTTTACGATGCCACGTTCAGAAGATCCGCAATTCGATTTTTCTGCGGCCATTATCAAAGTGGTGAATCCGGGGACAACGCCACTGGATATGGAAAAGCTGGTGGTCGACCCGATTGAATCGGCCATTAACGAGCTGGATGATTTACGAGAATTAAAAACCAACGTTGAAGATGGTCTGGCGGTCATCCGCGTAGAGTTTCTTTACGGTACCGATCCGGAAGATAAATATGACGATGTTGTGTCGGCGGTGGCGCGGGTGCGTGATCAGTTACCCGACAGCATCGTAGATCTCGATATTGATAAAATCTCTCCGGCGGACGTCAGCATTCTGCAGCTGGCGCTGGTTTCTGAAACCGCCAGCTATCAGCAATTAAAACGCCATGCCGAAGCAATGGAACAACGCATTGAGCGCCTTAATGGGGTAAAGCGTGTCGATATTGCAGCACTGCCGAAACTGGAAGTTCAGATTCAGGTCGACCAGCGTAAAGTCAACGGCATGGGAATCAGCCTCGATGAAATTTATGCGGCGGTAAATACCGCTGCCCAGAACTTACCGGGTGGTCATGCTAATGCCGGTGGTCGTCGTTTTACCGTACGAACCAGTGGTGATTATGAATCATTGCAGGCAATTGGTGACACGGTTGTACGTGGCCAGACAATACAGGGGAATGCCGGGCGACTGATTTATCTGCGCGATATCGCCGATATTTCATTAACCGAAAGTCTGCCAAGTTACCGCGCGAAATTTAATAATCGTCGTGCTGTTTTTGTTTCGGTTGTGCAGCGCAAAGGCAGCCAGATCTTCCAGGTCATGGAAGGAATTAAACAGGATCTGGCGGATTATCAGCAACAACGTTTACCACAATCCATCGAAATCGAAACCGTAATGGATCAGAGCGCCAGTGTAGAGCGTCAGATTGATGGTTTTTTCAGTAATTTAAATCAGGGCCTGGTTTTAGTCGCTGTATTGTCGATTATTGTTTTAGGTTTTAAACCGGCGCTGGTTGTGGTTACTGCGATTCCGTTGTCGATTTTTATTGCCATCGGCTGGGTTGATTTATCCGGTTTTGGTTTGCAGCAAATGTCGATTGTTGGTCTGGTGATTGCGCTGGGCTTATTGGTCGATAACGCGATTGTCGTGGTGGAAAATGTTGCGCGTCATTTACGTGATGGCGACTCCCCCAGGGAAGCGGCGATTGCTGGTAGCTCTCAGGTTGCCTGGGCCGTGGCCAGTGGCACGTTAACGACGGTATTGTCATTCTTACCTATGTTATTAATGCAAAACGGTTCCGGCACCTTTTTGCGGGCGATGCCGGTGACCGTGGTATTGACATTATTTGCGTCGCTGTTAATTGCACTGGCGTTAACGCCATTAATTGCCAGCAAGTTGGGTAAGTCGGCGAGTAAAACCACACGCTCACAACAGAAACTCGAAGCCATTTCTTCGGGTGTTTACAAACGCTGGCTGGACCGGGCACTGCGTCATCCGGCAAAAGTGCTGGCGATTTCCCTGACGTTATTAATTGCCAGTTTGTCGTTGTTCCCAATGATTGGTGTGAGTTTATTTCCGAAAGCGGAAAAACCGATGATTCTGGTGAATATCGATATGCCGGAAGGCACGGGTTTCGATCAGACTCAACAAATGGCCGACCGGGTTGAAGCCATCGTACGGGAAAAAGAACTGGTGGTGGATATCGCCCAGAACGTTGGTCGTGGTAATCCGCGTATTTATTACAATATTTTCCCATCCCGCCAAACGGTCAATTTTGCTCAGCTGTTTATTACCCTGAAACAAGGTGACTTGGGCGTTGTTGAACCTATGGTGGCCGAGCTGCGTAAAGAACTTGGTGATATTGCCGGGGCGCAGATAATCGTAAAAGAATTTCTGCAGGGGCCTCCAGTGGTTGCTCCGGTTGCCATCCGGGTAATTGGTGAAGACCTGGATAAAATTCAGGCGGTTTCCCGCGACGTCGCCGATATTATGGATCGTACGCCGGGTATTGTGGGAGTCGATAATCCGGTGGGTAAATATAAGGTTGATTTGCGCGTTAATATTAATCGCGATAAAGCCGCCATGCTGGGAATTCCGTTAAATAATATCGACCGCACGATCCGTACCGCGTTAGTGGGCTTACCCATGGGTGTTTATCGTGATGACGATGGCGAGGAATACGATCTGGTATTACGTCTGTCTGAATATCCACGCCCGGAACTGGCAACCTTTGATGATATTCAGGTACCGACTGCGAATGGCAAACTTGTGCCGTTATTACAGGTGGCAGAGGTTCAGCTGGAAACCAGTATTGCGCGTTTCCAGCATTTCGATACCGAACGTATGGCACGGGTAACTGCGGATGTATTACCGGGCTTCACGACCGAGAAAGTTACCAATGCTGTAGTTGAGCAACTTGACCAGTACGCCTGGCCAGATGGTGTTCATTATGCAGTCGGTGGTGAACAGGCGAACCGTAAGCGCGCATTTGGCGGTATGGCAAAAGCGTTAATTCTGGCGGTGTTTGGTATTTTCGCCGTGCTGGTGTTGCAGTTCCGCTCCTTTATTCAGCCATTAATTGTGTTTGCGGCGATTCCTTTTGCGTTAATTGGTGCTCTGGTTGCGCTGTTTATTACGGGTTATACCTTCAGTTTTACTGCCTTTATTGGTTTAACGTCGTTGGTGGGCATCGTAGTGAACAACTCCATTATTCTGGTGGATTATGCCAATCAGATGCGTCTGCAAGGCATGGAGCAATTGGAAGCGATTGCAGCGGCTGCTCAAACCCGTTTTGTCCCGATTGTGCTGACCACGCTGACAACCATTGGTGGCTTATTACCGTTAACCTTGTCCGGCTCCAGTATGTGGTCACCGATGGGGTGGGCGATTATTGGCGGATTGCTGGTGTCGACATTATTGACCCTGATTGTGGTTCCTGTGCTGTATCGCTATCTAGGAAGGATGTCCTAGTTTGATGTTTGTATAGACAAACATAACAATAGTCACCGATAAAAAAGCCATACCCCCTAAGTTTGGGGGTGTGGTTTTTTTATGCCCTGAGATACACTCCGCCACCGTCTAAATGTAAAGAATTATCCCAACTGTCTTTACACATAATTGTTCAGGGAAATCTCAAGGATCAGATATGAACACTCCTTTCTCACGAAAGTTGCTGGTAACAGCAATTGCCAGTGCTGCGTTAATTGGTTGCGGCGGTGGTGGCTCCTCCGATAGTAAAGATTCATCCGGTGGCGGTGATAAAAAACCCGGCAACGAAGTTGTGGTTGAGCGGGTATCGCTGACGGGTCTTGCGGTAAAAGGCTTGTTGAAAAATGCACCGGTTGTTGCTACTTCTCTGGCCGATGGCTCAGTGTTGAAAAACACTCAAACGGATGAGCAAGGTCGTTACAATTTAAGCGGCATTGAGCATACCGGCCCGATCCTGGTGACATTGACCACCGATGTAGACACCCAGGCAAAATGTGACGCCGTATTGGGTTGTGGTAACGGCGTCGCCTTTGGTGACTTTTACGCATTTAACGACAGCGACTTTGAATTAACAGCCGTATTACCGTCGGCTAACCTGGCCGCTGATCAACCATTAATGGTCACGCCAATTACCCACCTGGCGGCACAGCGTGTGGTAACCGCAGGTGATACCGACCCGGCCCGTATTGAAGGCACCTTACGCGCTACTGCAAAACTGGTTGGCCTGGAAGGTGTGAATATTAATTCTCAGACTCCGGCCGATGTGACTGACCCGGAGGATATGAAAGACGCTTCTTCCGGCGAACAGAAATACGGTGCTGTGGTGGCTGCACTTGCCAATATCAGTGGTGGTGAAGCCGATAAAGTGGCCGATGTTATCGAAAATCTGACCGATGACTATAAAACCGACGGTGCATTGAAAAACAAAGAAGCCACCGCGGGCGATGATGTCAGCCTGGAAGAGTTGTTTGAAAATTCGGAATCGGTTCTGGATAAATCTGAGGAGGTTGCGAAAACTGCCAATGTTGAACTGGGGTCACAGTTCAAACAGGCACAAATGGAAATTCAGCAGAAAGAACAGGAAGCCGAGCAGGCGACTGAAGAGGAAACCAGCGCACCTGTTGTTGATGTTCAGCCACAGCCACAACCGGTTCCTGACGATATTAAAGAAGATAACAAGCCAACTGAACCGGCACCTGTTACTAAAGAGCAGGCGGTCAGCAAAGGTCTGACATTATTGGAAGATCTGAATAATTGGCATACGGCGTTAACCGACGAACGTAACGAAACACTGACCACACCGTTTGTTGATCAGACTAATGCCACCGGTGAGCTGGTTGGGGCGGTTGATGACGGCTCCAAGCTGGTCAGTGTCGTGACTGAGTATCTGATATCAGAGAATACGCGCGATGTTTCTTGTGCTACTGACGCTCCGGCACCTCCGCCATTACCGGCTGAACCACCTGAAGAGTTCGATCCAAATAACAGTGGTGTTATCAGTGAAGGAGAGATGTCTCCACCGCAGGCTAATCCGTCTGACGAAGGCGTAGTACCCGCAGTGCTGGCTCAGACCGCCGCTATTGAATGTGATTCGGAAACCGAAATTGATACGGGTCCGGTATTCGATGTTATTAACGAAGCGATGTCATTGGCGACATTGGCTGGCTTTATTCGTGAAAAGGCACCAGAGGCAACCAATTACAGCCTTGATAGCGCTGTTCGAAATGGTTACCGCGGAGCGTTTGCTGAGACCAATGACAGTGGCGTGTACGCTGCTCTGGGTTCACTGAACGTGGATGTGTCGGATGCTCAGGATAAGAACAACAGAAAATACACCTTCACTCGTCAGGTTACCGAAGACGATGAAGTTATTAACTACACCGCTGAAATTCAGACTGAAGCGGTGACGGCTGAAAATAAAGCGGTGATCTCCGTATTGTCATTCAACGGCAGCGTTACTCCGGCTGAAGGTTCTGACAATGAAGCCTTTTACCTTAAGAAGCAGGAAAATGTTGATTTTGGTGTCGTAACACTGACCTTCAAAGATGCTGATGCTTTAAACGCATTCCTGAACAAAGGCGAAAACTCAGACTCTGATTTAATTAAAGCCACAGCGGACTTCCGATCACTGATCAGTGATAACGCTGATCTGGCGAATGCCGATAAAACCGCTCAAATGACCATTGATCTGGATTTAGCCAACACAACCAATGCTGATGATGTGGCGAAGCGGGATGTAACGCTGAAGGGCAGTGTGATTGTTCGTGCGGATGTTAAATCAACCGGTGAATCCCTGGTGGGTACCTTAACGCTTAATTCGGTTAATACAGCAGCCGATGATCCCGCAGAAGAAGGAACCTTGCTGGAGCTTGCTAATGGCAACACCAGTCTGAGCTTTAACGGCACGCTACTGGCAAAAGGAAAAACCGAAGCAGGTAACGATGCGTCTATTAATTTTGATGGAACCATCAGCGCCACGGCTGAGTATTTCCGTAATCTGGCAAGTGATAAGGCGTACGCAGATAATGCTACTGCCACTTTGAACATTAACAAACTTCATATCAATGAAGAGGTTAATGGCACCACTCAATTGATCAAGCTGGAAGATGCCAAAGTTGAAGCCACGGCAGGTATTCTGAGAAATCCTGCGGGTGGTGTATTTAAATATGCTGGTGAGCCGGTTTATATGATTAAACAACTGGCTGTTACCGGTAAGTTGTCGGTAGAAAAAGACGGAAACAGCAGCGCAGTCGTTTCAATTAATGCGGTTGCCGATGTTGATGTGGATAAGATTGCATTTAATTCCGTTAATTTGCCTGCGCCGGGTGATGAAATTACCAAGCTGAATTTTAATATGTCGACGGTTCAACGTGATGGTAAAGCCTTCTATCGTTTACAGCCTGATGTTACTAAGCTGCGTCAGGACATTACGGCCAGATATGCAGCCGTTCTGAAAGGTGAGCCTATTGGTGAAGGTAACCTGGATCAAAACTGGTATATCGAAACTGCCGCTCAATGTTCTGAAGAGCAGGAAGGTGGCATAAAGAGCTGTCAGATTACCCAGGCTGTTCAGGCACTGGAATATCGTCTCAGTCCGGCTAATCAGACAATTGCAGAGCGTTTGGAATACATCAAGGCAAATTCTGCCGGCTCTGGTGAAACAATCTTGTCGGTGGAGTTTGCTCGTGAATGTATGGGGTCCGGTGAAAATGACGACACTTTGTTGTATTGCCCGGTCAATATCGTACGTGAAAAAACGTTCAGCAAAGATGATGTAGAAAGTGCGAGCACTGAACAAAGTGTTGCCCGTGCTGAATTGAAAGCGGCGTACAAAGATAATAAATATCCATTCCTCTATACATTCCGCTTCAACTATATTTCGGTTGCTGATGGTGAGATTGACTACGGCATCAGTGAAAATGACGCGGGTGTTAAGGTACCTGAATTTATCGCTGGTGACGCTACACAATACCAGGCTGCAGTGACGCTGGAAGACTCGTATATCAACTTTGATATTCGCGAGTTTGAAAGTGTTGAAGCCTACACTGAGCTGAGTGTTGCTTTGGGTGTCAGCGCAGCAGTAACGGGTTTGGACAATGCCGCCGTTAATATTTTTGCCCAGCGCAATGGCAAGGAAACGGCCGCAGGTAATATCCGTTTGTCTTATGGCGCACGCACGATTGATCTGAGCATTGATTCGCTGGCTGATATTTCAGATGTAACCAAAAACAATCTGACCATTAAAAATCAGGACACCGAAATGACCATTAAAATCGACTGTGTAAATACCGATAGCACGGTATCGAATGCAGAAGATAAAGGGTGTTCCGGTGATCTGCGCTTCCAGGGTGAAATCAGCGTTGCCGGACATAAAGTGGGCGACATTGAAGACCGTAACGGTGTACCGGTATTCGCTTTCGATAATAACGAAACGCGTAAACTGGTGGTGGTTCCGAACTTCCTGGTGACTCAATAATTCAACCAGGTTGATCTGAACTGAAAAAGCCGGGAAATCATTCCCGGCTTTTTTATGCCTGCAGATTATTGACCACCTAAATCAATCGTCGGCCGAAAAATATAGGGCTGATTCAGCTGTGGCGGAACCTGTGGGTAGGGGTTAGCGCCAATGGCGGCTTTGGTTACCCAGCTGTCGATTTGCTGATTACCGCTGCTTTCCAACACCTCAACCTGAGTCACAATCTGGCCAAAATTAATGGTCAGGCTGAGTCGGACTTTCCCGCTGAATGCCTGGGGCGCAATTATTTTCTGATCAAGGTGTGTCAGTAACTGTTGGACGTAGCTTCGTTCAATCGGGTCGGAAAACTGTTCTGCGATCCCTTGTTTTTGTAATTCCCGCTGTTGTTGCTTGAGCTGATGGTGTTGCTGTTCGCTGCTTTGGGCACTGTTGCCTGATTGCTGCTCCGGTTTTTCAGCATCTGTGATTTCTGTAGGTTGTGCTTTTTCTTTTGCTACTTCTCTCTGTGTTTCTTGCTGCACTTTTTTCTGCTGTTCTTGAGGTGGTTGTTTTGCCTCGGTAACGGCCGTAGATTTCAGGTCGGACTCGGTTGTTTGTTCTGGGGTAACCTGATGATTACTGCTGGCTTGGCTACTGATGACTTTTTTATCCGCCGATGCAGCTTGATCCTGCTCGGTCGTTTCTATTGCCACAGCAGCTTCCAGGTCCTGATTCTGTGGTTCAGCAGAGTCTGAATTCCGGGCGTTGCCTTGCTGTTGCTCAGGCTGTGGTTGAAGCGACCGACTTTGCTCCAGAGATGGGTCCTGATCCTGCTTGTTTGCGCCTTGTGGCTGTGCAGTTACCAGTTTGGCATTAATTACCCGGGAGCTGATGATTTCTTTTTCTGATGAATTTTTAATCAGCAACAGGCTGTGTGCAGCAAAGGATAAAGCCAGCGTGATAATGATCAGACGATGACGTTTTAACCAGTGACGTGACGATGTCTGGTATGGAAGCGGTTTTGTTGCAGGCGTTGCGACGGATTCTGCGGGTGTTGCGACGGCGTCTGCGACCGGGTTTGATGAATTTTCAGACAAATCTGCCATTGTCATAGCGCTTTGCTATAGCCTCGATTGGAAAAACTAATCACCGCTTGGTTGTTGGATAGTATAGGTGGGATTAACCTGAAACGCGTTGTATCATACTCGCTTCAAATCATGCAGTTATGCAAACTTTCTATCAAGGAGTTCAAACATGAGCGTATTAGTAGGTAAGCAAGCCCCTGACTTTACCGTTCCTGCGGTACTGGGCGATGGCACCATCGTTGACGAGTTTTCTCTGTCAGAAACCATCAAGGGCAAATATGCCGTTATTTTCTTCTACCCACTGGACTTCACTTTCGTATGTCCTTCTGAGCTGATCGCTCTGGATAAGCGTATGGACGCGTTCAAAGCTCTGGGTGTTGAGGTGATCTCTGTATCTATCGATTCTCACTTCACTCACAACGCATGGCGTAACACCGATATCAACGCTGGTGGTATCGGTCCGGTTAAATACACCATGGCTGCTGATATCGATCACGGTATCTGTAAAGCATACGACGTTGAAACTGAAGGCGGTGTTGCTCTGCGTGGCGCATTCGTAATCGACAAAGAAGGCGTTGTACGCGCTCAGAACATCAACGATCTGCCACTGGGTCGTAACATCGACGAGCTGGTACGTCTGGTTGAAGCGCTGCAATTCCACGAAGAGCACGGTGAAGTTTGCCCTGCTGGCTGGAACAAAGGCGACAAAGGTATGGACGCTTCTCCGGAAGGCGTTGCTAAGTACCTGTCTGAAGGTACTGAGCAGCTGTAAGCTGAGCTCTTTATCTGAAAAACCCGCTTCGGCGGGTTTTTTTATGCCTGAATTTCAGCCTGGAAGGTGAATGTAACAAACGTAAAAGTGCTACACATTTTACCATCCGACTCGATAATCAATCGCGATTGAAAACCATTCTTAATTTTAGTGTATGATGCGTTCCGCAGAGCTCCTGACTCCCTGAGGCAGGGGCTTTTGTCGTTTTAATCGCGAGTATTCGAGGTGTGTATGGCTGCACGAATTCTGATCATTGAAGATGACCTGACCGTTAACCAGTTGTTGTGTGAGAAGCTGCAGGAGTCAGGTTATCAGGTGGATTCGGCACAAGATGGTGAGCTGGGGCTGACAATGGCACGGCAACAGGATTACCACCTGATTTTGCTCGATATTATGATGCCAAAAAAAGATGGTCTGGAAGTGCTCGCCGGATTACGTCTGCGCAAACAAACACCGGTTCTAATTCTTACCGCGCGTGGCGGCGAAGAAGACCGGATTCAGGGGTTTAAAACCGGCGCTGACGATTATCTGATTAAACCATTTAATATGACGGAACTGCATTTGCGGGTAGAAGCGATTCTGCGCCGCAGTAATCCGGAACTGTTTTCACCAGTCGTTGATCGACAACCACAGCAATTGTTTGAATTTAACAGCCAACAGGCCAGCGTCCGTATTCTCAGCGAAACCGCAACCAGTCAAACACTGGGCGTCACCTTAATGGAATACGATCTGTTAAAGGCGCTGGCTGACCAGGCGGGTGAAGTGTTAACCAAAGCGTATTTATATCAGAACGTATTGCTGCGCGAGTTCAGCCGTTACGACCGCACGCTGGATATGCACATCAGTAAAATCCGTAAAAAACTCAATGCTGCGGGTCTTGGCGTTAACCTGATTAAGACCGTGCGTGGCCAGGGATATTGTCTGGATCTGACGGAATTATGAAGCGGATCTTATCTTACATCGTCTCATTACGGCTGTTCACCAAGTTCTATCTGATCATGGCATCGTCTGCGATTTTATTAGTAACGCTGGTGGTGTTGCTCAGCGATTATGTTGAAAGCAAGCTCAGTCTGATCAAACCCGAACACCGGCAAACCCTGCGCTTGTATGCCAGCCAGGCAAGTAATATTTATTTGCGTTATCCTGAGGGTGAAGAGCGTCAACAGGCGTTGAATAACTGGCTGCAGCAATTAATGGAAAAAGAAAATACCTGGGCAGCCATGGGGAAAACCCACGCCGAATGGCTGGCCGGAGAACTGGATACCCGTTTGTTCGGTAAAAATCCGGATCTGAGTGTGGGTCGCAGCATCGATTACCCGATCCACTTGTACTACAGCTTTAATCCGGTGATGAAACTACCGATGGAAGGCACCGGGTATTTTCTGTTTATTCAGTTACCCCAGCAGATGCGGCCCGGCACG
Organism: Bacterioplanoides sp.; assembly: GCF_965219715.1. Taxonomy (GTDB): domain Bacteria; phylum Pseudomonadota; class Gammaproteobacteria; order Pseudomonadales; family Oceanobacteraceae; genus Bacterioplanoides. The sequence continues at coordinate 1,743,303 of NZ_OZ244785.1, read as the reverse complement.
TATTCGAAAGAAATTGATCACGCCATTACTTATGGTTTGCCCATATTGCTTGTAGCCTTATTTGCAGCACTGATGTATCGCCATATTAATACGCCATTAACCCTGCTGCAGAATGTCACTAATCGTTTTCGTAAGGGCGATTATCAGGCACGTACCGCCGCCGATATGAAAGGCCGTCAGGATGAATTTGGTGAGTTAGGGCAAAGCTTTGATGCCATGGCAGACCACATCAGCGTATTGATGCAACGCCAGCAGCAATTAATTCAGGATATTTCTCATGAGTTACGAACGCCCATTACCCGTATCAAACTGGCGCTGAGCGACAATCAGCATGACCCGGCATTAATGCGAGTCGCGCGTGAAGTAGACGGTATGCAGTCGTTACTCGAAGATACTCTGACGTTATCCTGGCTGGACAATGCCGAGCTTAATAATAAAGAGGGTTTTGCGCTGGAAACCCTGGATATCTGTTTGTTAATTGATGCCATTGCCGAAGATGCCCGTTTTGAGTTCCCCGAACATCAGCTGGTTTTACAGGTGCCGGATGAGTGCATTGTAGAGCAGAGTAACCACAGGGCGCTGGGGCAGGCGTTGGAAAACATTATCCGTAACGCGATGAAATACAGCCCGGTTGGTAGCGAAGTCACCGTCAGTCTTACCGAATCAGACGATGACATCATGATAGAAATCAGTGACCAGGGGCCGGGTGTAAAAGAAGAATATCTGGATGCGATTTTTGAGCCTTTCTTCCGCATTGATAAAGCCCGTACCAAAGACGAAAAAAGTTCCGGTTATGGCCTGGGTCTGGCTCTGAGCCGACGCCAGGTTCAGGCGTTGGGAGGCTCAGTGATTGCCCGGCTAAAAAATGCCAATGACAGTGGCAGCCAAGCGCTAACCGGTCTGGTATTTGAAATTCGTTTACCACGTAAATAGCGATAGGTGTTATGTCTCATTCTACTCAGAGCGCAGAAGCGCCGTCTCTCGAACCTGCCAACGCTGTGCGACAAAAGCCGGTAAGAAAATCGGGTAAAAACAAGCGCAGAAAAAATACTTCCCGTTTCAGTCTGGGTGCTAAAGGACGCAGCTTTTGGGTACGCTGGCACACATATATTTCCTGTTTTTTTCTGCCACTGGTGTTGCTGTACGTTATCTCCGGCTTGTTATACCTGCTGGGCTTTGAAGGTGGCGCAGCGAGTTCTGAAAAAATCGATATACAACTGACGGAAGAACAACGGGTTAACTTCCCAAAAGATGAACAGGCAGCGCGTCAGCTCTTTGCGCAGTTTTATTCTGAAAAATTACCGCAGCAATATTATAACAGCGACCATTTGCAGAGCTTCTGGGATATTCATCATGAAGTGATGATGACCGAGCCGGAAGCGGATGGACACGCCCATATTATTGTCGAAACCAACAATCTGATGCGTCAGCTGATTTATATTCATAAAGGCCTGGCCGGAGAATTATTCCGTTGGTTAGGCATCCTGCTGGCGTTGAGTCTGGTGTTCAGCATAATCAGTGGTGTGCTGGTTGCACTGGCGGTGCCCAAAATGAAAGCAACCGCAATTCGCTGGATCAGCCTCGGCACTCTGGTTGTAATACTGGCGTACATCGTCGCAAGGTTATAGCGCGAGCTAACCGGTGTGAGAGTTTAAGCACGAGGTGTTAGTTGTGAGGATTCTGGCTTTCAGCGTTTGGCTGTTGCTTGAGTTGTGGCACTAACGGAGTCAGTTCACCAATGCTGGTAACAGCGGCAATGGCTTCGATACGTTCACTGGTTAGTGGATGAGTTTGCATCAAATCCAGTGTTTCAGTCGTTGTCGAAAAACTGCGCTTTGCTTCAAGCTTTTTAATTTGTTTAAAGAACTCATCGGCTCCACTGGTGTGGCCGTAGGTTGCCAATAATCGTTGCAGCGCGTATTCATCCGATGCACGTTCCATATCGCGGCTGAATGCCAGTACCGTTAGCATTGAGGTGTTCTGCGTCACCAGCTGTGCAATATTATCGCCGCCTAACAGCGCCAGTATCAGACCCAGTGATAGTTGCTCCAGTGCCAGAATCATTGGGTGGCGTAATTTAATATGAGCGTACTCATGAGCCAGCACCATGGCCAGGCCATTTTCCGACTGCACATTTTCCAGTAAGCCACGGGTAATAAAAATATGGCCACCGAGAGTCGCAAAGGCATTCGGTGTCGCTTCATCCGCCAGATAATGAACCCGAACTGGCAGGGCATTTTCTCCGATCAGTTTTTCCAGCAGTTGTTGCAAGGCAAGTTCTGTTTGTTGCTGGGGCTGGTCGATAGATGTTTGTTCTGTGGTTGCTGAAGTATCCTGCCAGGCTAATTCCCACTCATAAGGAATTCTCGGCGCCAGCCACGAAGCACTGCTGGCCAGTGCCCAGGTAACCGCCGAAATAAGCAGCACTACGGCAATCGCCAGAATCAGAAAATCTTTTAGCGGATGCTCGTTTTTATTATTGATGTGATCCGGCAGAATCGGATTTTGCTTAGGTTGTGTTGCCATAACGATATTTAAGCTGATGCGTCTATACTATTGGAGCTATATACATTATGACGAAATTGATTGTAAGAAAGTACTATCGAAAGATTTGTAAGAAAGTTGAGCATGATTTAGTCCCCCTACTGGTTAGCAGGGGGACTAAGGGCTAGTTTGATGTTACCAGCTTTTCCGGTTTTATATACGGGCCATTTAATAGACCACGATATTGGTCATCAAAAGCATTTTTGTTAGCAATTCTGGACACTTCTGGAGTCTGGTCAGTGATCGAACCAGCGATCTGGGTGGCAATTGCTCCGGCTATTGCACCAATCAGGCCACCACCTCCATTGCTTGACGGCTGAACGGCGTGTGGCTGAGATTTCCACAATATATTACCGTTGTTGGCATCGACCATTTTCAGACTAACTTTAACGACAGATTCCGACGAGGTGATGTAGTACTTCTGTCCCCAGTCTTCGATATTGATATATAGCACCGCATCGGCCCCAATATGTTCGCGAATTTTTTCCAGTGGCACTGCATTCATTTCAGCTGGGGTCGGCAACCCATTTTCTTGCATAAATCTTTCTACGACTGCAACAGGGAAAACATAGTACCCTTTTTCGGCCAGTGGCTGCGAAATCGTCGACATATAAATATATGGTGCGTTGACTTCTACTGTGCTGTTGGTCGGAGGAATAACAACAACCGAGCGTGGTTTGGCTTCACGCAGTGCTGAGTAGTCGTAGGGAGTAACAGCGCAGCCAGTTAGGACTGTGAGAAGCGCAAGAAATAATATTTTTGTATATAACTTTACATGTTTCATCGATTATTGTCCTTTTGCACGACTGATTAGACCCTGAATAAAGTTCTCTGACTCTGGGAATAATGACATTTCCTGATTAAACGAAAACTGAGCTTTTTCGTAATCGCCGTTGAGGTAATACATATAGCCCAGGTGAGCGTGAACCCCCGGTGGAACCGGTTTACCATAAGATTCTGCTTGTTCCAGGTCTTCAGACAGCAACTGAATTTGTGCAGCCGGGTCGGCACTACCGGGTTCAACATATTGTTTGTAAATAATCGCTTCGTAGTTTCCCCAGTAATAATGGGTTTTTGTTGCGCAGCCAGTTACCATCAGGGCAAGTAAGCACGAAATAAAAATACGGGATAGTTTCATTGTTTATCTCCTTAATACTGGATATTCCAGACGCCATTCTGGATATCATTAACTATATTGTTCACAGCTTCCTTGATGGCAAAGTTTAAGACCTTTCCATTCAGCGTTGAGTCATATTTGGCTGTGCCACCAAAGCCTATAACTTCACGGTTACTTAATTGATATTCACCAGCAGCTTGGGTGGAATACACAATCTCTGAACTTTGGTTGTCGAGAACTAATATACTTACCTTGGCGTAGGCTGTTTGCGTCTTACCGGCTCCCAGGATCCCGAAAAGCTGCTTATCACCAGTCACTTTTCTGCCAAATTCCGTCACGTCGCCTGATATGGTGTAGCGTGCGCCCTTAATATTTTGTTTTACACCACTAAAGCCAGCTTCTTCGCGCATTCGTTCCATATTTTCACGATCAACAATGCCGAAACGATTAGTTTGTTGTAGGTGTGTTTTTAAAATAGTTTTTGCTTGGTTACCAAGCCGATCAACACCAGATGAAAAGATACCCTGCTGATAACCGGAACGATTCTGAAAGTTGCCAACGACTAAAGTTGTTTTTGGTCCAATGTAGCTGGAGCGATAACTTTCGACGCTCTCAACTTGTTTTCTACTATGGCTTTCGGTGGCGCAGCCTGTAACCAATACGGTTAAAAAGATGATGATGGATGCAATATGATGCAGTGGGCGCATAGGTAATGTCCTTATCTGACTAATATAAGGGCGCTAGCCTATACAAATTAAGTAATAAATCAATAGTCGATGGGTCTCAGCATATGTCAATAGCTAAGTGATGAAAAGCTTCTTGCAGCTGCCTCTTTCAACTTACTTATTCGTTTGTTGATTACTTCCGGCACCGATTATTTCCCCTGTACCAGATTATTTCGGGCGATGCGTTCAGCACGCATATCGGGGGTTGGAATCAGCGCTGTGCCATATGCCAATACTTCAACCGAGCCCAGGCTTTGACCGGCATTCTGACCGATACGTGCGGTCTCAAATTTGAGGTTGTAAATCGCATCGGCGCCTTTGGCTTTCGCTTCTTCTTGCATTCTTAAAATGGCCTCACGGCGTGCACGATCAAGCAGGCTTTCATAAGCAGCTACCCGACCACCAAAGATCGACCTCAGCCCTGCGGCGACGGTTTTAAAATAGTCGACTGAAATCACCACATTTCCACTCACCAGTGTGCTTTCATGTTGGCTGAATTCAAGCGGCGGAATTTTTTCCGGCATCACCAGTAATTTACGGTACGCCTGCTCACGTTGATGAATACGCTTGTAATGGCGTGACTCGGCCATACGACCGAAGAAATAGCCCAGCCCAAGCAGGACCAGGAAAATAATAATCTGGCCCATTAACGGTCCTCCACGATCACCGCGGTTCCGTAAACAAAAATTTCCGAAGCACCGGCCGCGATGGACGATGTGGAAAAGCGCACGTTTACAATGGCGTTGGCACCAATGGCCTGTGCCTGTTCTTTCAGGCGCTCAATTGCTTCGTCGCGGGATTCTGCTAACAGTTCGGTGTAACCCTTCAGCTCGCCGCCAAAAATGTTTTTTAGCCCGGCCATAATGTCACGGCCTGCGTGTTTGGCACGAACCGTACTGCCCTGAACCAGTCCCAGGTGGCTGATGATTCGTTTGCCTGGCACGACTTCCATATTGCTGATCAGCATGTCTGACTCCTTTGTTAATTCAGGATTATGTTAACGAAATTCTTACTGACAGGCCAAAGTCTGGTAAATGACACGAATCGCCCCATGGCGTAAGGCAAAAGCGGCCTTTTTCAGGGAATTTTCCGAAATGCGACTAATCTTATGGGAGTTATAAAAACGATCAGAAGAATAAGGTATGCGACCACTTTTCTTTATAGTTATTGGGTTATGTTTTTCCGGCTTGATGCAGGCGGCTGATTCGCCACAGCTACAAGCGTTGAAACAACAGTATAAACGCCCTGATTTTATTCCGTTCCCAGCCGACAATCCTTATAGCGCCGATAAGGCCCAACTGGGCAAGATGCTGTTCTTTGACCAACGGCTTAGTCGTCACTTCAATATGAACTGCGCCACCTGTCATAACCCATCATTGGGTTGGGAAGACGGCGTTGCGGTCGCTGTGGGTGATATTAATGAACCACTGAAACGACACTCTCCAACTTTGCTGAATCTGGCCTGGGGTAAAGACTTCTTCTGGGATGGCAGGGCACCCAGTCTGGAAGAACAGATCCGTGGTCCGGTTGAAGCCGAAGTGGAAATGAACCTGTCGCTGGATGAAGCGGTGCAGCGTCTCAATAAAGTGAATGGCTATCGCCAGCAGTTCCGGAAAGTATTTGGTGAAGCCATTAACGCCGACAATATTCTCAAAGCCATCGCTACTTATGAACGTACCTTAGTTTCCGGAACGGCAGCGTTCGATCGTTGGGTAGATGGTGATGACAACGCTATTTCGGCTCAGGCAAAAGCCGGGTTTGAACTGTTTAATGGCAAGGCCGGTTGCAGTGGTTGCCACAGCGGCTGGAACTTCACCGACAATCGTTTTCATGATATTGGCCTGCCAACTGACGACATTGGTCGCGCGGGTGTGACTGGCAACCTTGGCGATAATCACAGTTTTAAAACCCCTGGGCTGCGTAATATTGGTCAGCGTATGCCGTATATGCACAACGGTTCATTGCCGAATATGGATGCGGTGCTCGGGCACTACATCAGTGGTGGTATTCCACGTGACAGCCGCTCGGAGTTAATGAAGCCGGTCTTGCTCAATGCGAATGAGTTGGCGCAACTTAAGGCCTTTATGGCCACCCTCGACGGTGACGATAAGCCCGTCAGCCTGCCTATTTTGCCAATCTGACCAGGGACAATACGATGAAGATTAAACAAAAACTCTGGCTTGGCTTTGGTCTGATTCTGGTGCTGTTCAGCGCTCTGGGTCTTTATCTGAATGCCCAGCTGAATGCGATTGGCCATTCGGCACTGGCGGCCATTGAGCAGCCGCTGAACGCGGTTAACAGCAGCCGAAATGCCTGGGATATCTTTCGCGACAGCCGCGAGCTGGTCAGCAAGGAGCTCGCGGCTATTCAGTTTTCTGATGGTCAACAAAATGCGGTAAAGCTGAATCAGCTGCAACAGCGCTTTACGCAGGAACTGTTAATGGCTGAACAAGCCGCCCAGGCGCTGGGTGTGGAAGCGTCCGGTGCCGGCTTGGATTTCCGTGCGATTAATGACTTGTCCGCACGTTGGTATGAATTAAATGGCCAACGGGTTGGTGCAGCTCAACTGCAGCAATTGCCGGATGAGCGTTTGCTGACTGGCCTGGACATGGATCTTGAAAAAGCCCTGAATCAGCTGGTGACGATAAGTATTGAAGCGGCTCTGAAACAAAAAGAGATGACTTCGCAGAACCTGGCCGATACCCAGGCGATCAGTATTACGGTGATGTCGGTTGTGATTCTGGTGGGTGTGATTCTGGCCGTATTGCTATCGCTGAATATTCAGAAGCCACTGTTAGTGCTGCAGCGTGCGGTTTCTGACCTGGCTCGCGGTGAAGCCGATTTAACCCGCAGGCTGAATCTGAAAAGCCGGGATGAAACCGGCGAGCTGGCCCGGGAGCTGGATGTATTTATCGACCGGATTCATCAGCTGGTGTCACAAACTAATGAATCGGTGACCCGCGCCTGTATGACGCTAATGGGCATGACGGAAATTGCTGATCAAACCAGTCGTGGTGCCAGTGAACAGAAACACGAATTGTCACTCACTGCCGATGTTGTTGGTCAGATGACCGCAACCGTTGCGCAAATGCGCGATTATTCGCAACAGGCAAAACATCACGCCGAATCCATCGACGCGGATACCCGTCAGAGCATTGGTTTATTACAGCAGTCGGCTAACAGTATTGGCCAGTTGTCGAATGAAGTATCGAGCGCCCGCGACGGTATTCAATTATTAGCAGAAGACAGTAACAGTATTTCGACTCTGATTAATGTGATTGACGAGATTGCAGAACAAACCAATTTGCTGGCATTAAACGCAGCTATCGAAGCTGCACGCGCAGGTGAGGCTGGTCGTGGTTTTGCCGTAGTCGCCGATGAAGTGCGCTCACTGGCGATGAAAACCCGTGAATCTACCGAGAATATTCGTGAAACCATTTGTGGCATTAAAGACAAAGTCGATAACGCCAGGGAAGTGATGGAAAAGGGCCGTGAGCTGGCGATCAGCTGTGTTTCTCAGAGTGACGAAGTGAATAACTCGTTAACCGCCGTGGGCGCTAAAGTCGAAGAGATTGCTGCGATGAACAGCAGCATTGCCACACAAACCGAAGAACAGAGCCGTTCTATGGATGATGTGGGTGGCCGTATGCAGGGCGTCGGTGATGTGGCTTCAGCAACTGAGCAGCGTACAGCAGAGCTGCAGAATGTGCGTCAGCAGCTGGCAGAGGCGTTAATTTCGGTGGAAGATCATATCGGGCAGTTCAGGTTGTGACTGCTTGTAGCAGGAACAACCTTACAGCAGATCTAATAATACGAATGCAGTCAAACTAAGTTGATCTATTGGTGAGCGTTCACAATGCGGATTACTAAGTTGCTACAAACTAATGCTAAGAGAAGCATTAATGTTATATGAAAGGCTCCATTTGCGATCAGAGCCCATTTATATTTATCAAAGCTCTTTTCTCTGATCAAACCAACAGTTTCGATAACCTTTATATCTATATTTGCTATGTCCGGAGAAAAGTCGGGGCCATATATTTCGATTAATTGATTACGTGTTTCAGTGTTAGCTCTATCTGTAATAGTTTTTCCGATAAGACTGGTCAGGCTTTGAATTAAAAAAACCAGAAAAAAGCAGGTTAATATTAACGAATAAACTTTTAGCTTCATAACATCCCGGTACAAACTAAGTTGTGCAAAATAAATTGATGATATAGAGCTTAGTTTTTCATAACAATGGACCCCCCAACAAAAAAGCCCGCCAGTTTCCTGGCGGGCTTTTCAGCACTTAGGGTGCTAACAGAAATTAAGCTTCAGCAGCTTCTTCTGTTTTCTTCTTACGAGTCTTCTTTGCTGGAGCAGGCTCATCATGCTTGATGGAAACCTCACCGAAGTGTTCCAGTGGGAAGTCGTCAACGTTAACCATATCCAGAACGTCTTTCTCGAATGCGATCATGAACTCGCCTTCGTCTTTAGTCAGAACGCCCATCTCAACAGCATCGTGGATGCGGCCTTCGATAGTCAGGTTGGATTCGTCGAACTTACCCGCTTTGATAGCAGTACCAATCTTCTTGTAGATCGGATCCGCCTGTTCAACACGAGCCAGCAGAGAGTCGTATTGGAACAGTGGGTTTTTGCCGTTGTCGCCACGGTAGATGCCTTCGATCAGACGCTCACGGGTGCCGGTGTTGGCAGACGTCAGGTCAACGATCTTAGCAACCATCTTGTCGCTAGGCTCTTTAGCGGTACGACCCAGAGGCAGAGTCAGAGCGCGCAGTAACCATGCAACAGGGCGTGCAGGCAGGTTCTTGATCAGGCCATCCTGAGCAACTTCAAACTCAGAGAACAGCTTGTTCATAGCGTATTCAACCAGGATCAGGTCTTCTTTCTGACGACCTTGGTCTTCCCAGTGCTTCAGTACCATAGAAGCCAGGTACATCTTAGATACCATGTCAGCCAGACGGGCAGAGATCAGTTCGCGGAACTTCAGCTCGCCACCCAGAGAGAACATGCACATATCGACCATCAGTGCGAAGTTCGCAGCGTAACGGTTGATCTGCTTGTAGTACTTCTTGGTTGGGCCGGAAACAGGAACGCTGGTGAACGCCGAGTTAGTCAGGCTCAGTACCGCAGAACGGGACATGTTAGAGAAGATGAAACCGAAGTGGCCGAACAGAGCTTTGTCGAATGCTTTCAGGTCGTCAGCTTTCGCAGCGTCCATTTCTGGCAGTACGAATGGATGACAACGGATTGCGCCCTGACCAAAGGTGATCATAGAACGAGTCAGGATGTTCGCGCCTTCTACGGTGATCGCAACAGGTACAGAAGAGTAACCGGTTTCAACGTAGTTGCCTGGACCACGGATAATGGCTTTACCACCGTGAACGTCCATGCTGTCGATTGCGATCTGACGTGCAGATTCGGTCAGGTTGTATTTCAGGATGGCTGAAGGTACAGATGGCTTCTCACCCTGGTCGATAGAGATTGCAGTAACACGTGCTGCAGCCGCGTTGATGTATGCGTTACCAGCGATACGTGCCAGAGAATCCTGAACACCTTCGAGCTTAGCAATCGGCACACCGAACTGACGACGGATACGTGCGTAAGCACCAGCTGCTGCGATGCCGTATTTACCACCACCGGCGCCTGAAGAAGGCAGGGTGATACAACGACCAACAGACAGACACTCAACCAGCATACGCCAGCCTTCACCCGCGTTAGCAGCGCCACCAATGATGAAGTCCAGTGGGATAAATACGTCTTTACCAAAGATTGGACCGTTCATGAACGGGGAACCAATTGGCTTATGACGGTTACCAATGTCCATACCTTTCAGGTGACGTGGTAACAGCGCAACGGTGATACCGATGTCGTATTTGTCGCCCAGCAGTTTTTCCGGGTCAAACATACGGAACGCCAGACCAACAACAGTCGCAACCGGTGCCAGAGTGATGTAACGCTTGGAGAAGTTCAGTTTCAGACCCAGAACTTCTTTGCCTTCCCACTCGCCTTTACATACCACACCAGTATCTGGCAGAGAGGTGGCGTCAGAACCGGCACGTGGGCCAGTCAGACCAAAACATGGGATTTCACGACCATCCGCCAGACGTGGCAGGTAGTGATTTTTCTGTTCTTCAGTACCGTACTTCAGTAACAGTTCGCCAGGGCCTAATGAGTTAGGTACACCAACGGTAGAGAATACTGCGCCAGACAGGCCAGACAGCTTCTGCAGTACTGCAGATTGTGCTTGAGCCGAGAAGCCCAGGCCGCCGTATTCTTTAGGAATGATCATAGAGAAGAAGCGTTCTTTCTGGATGTATTCCCACACTTCTTTAGACATGTCGCCCTGGTTAGAGATTTCCCACTCATCAACCATAGAGCACAGAGTCTCAACCTGGTTTTCCAGGAACGAGATTTCTTCAGGGCTCATAGAAGGATTCGGGTGATCGATCAGTTTGTGCCAGTTTGGCTTACCTGCGAACAGTTCACCATCCCACCATACAGTACCGGCTTCCAGAGCAGTTGCTTCGGTTTCGGACATCTCAGGCAGAATCTTCTTATAGATAGCGAAGATAGGACGGGTAATGGTGCTAGCACGGAAGCTTTCCACGCTCAGTACCGCAAACACAGCTGTCAGAACAACAGCGATAGTAGTGAGTGTTGCAGACGCCGGGCCAAAGAAAGCCAGAGCAGCAATAACACCTACCACAATTGCGGAGGTTTTCAGGTTAGCGCGCTTGTAGGCTAAGCCCAGCAGCGCAACGATCAGGAGCAAGCTCCCCAGAGTTGTAGACATGATTAGAACCTCAAGTCATGGCCGTTCAATCGGCACGTTTTTGATTTTTGGAGTTACCACTGCGAGGCGTTGTAGTCACTGTTTGTAACCAATGAAAAGATCCACTCGCAGGCGTAGCTGCGGATTCTATACAGTTATTCCACCTTTTCGCAAATGTCACGGAGGAAAAGATAAGTTGTCTATTGTTGAGTTTTTGGAAAAAGTTTTGCGGTGCTGAACGGGTGTCTTTGCTTGTGATTCAGAGGTGATTTGTCATACAGGTCTTAAGCTGTCGTCGGGTTATCGCACTGGCGCGTAATGACAGAAATAATTGCGTTGTATATAGCTAATACGCGAAATAAATTTCTTGAACTAGACTGGTTTGTAATAAACCAAAGTTTGTTTGAGACATTTTTACATGATGGCGCAATTTTCTGGTTGGACACTCGGTTTAATGGCGGTGATCGTCATTCTGACGCTGTACTTCCATATCTTCCGATACTCCAACCGCACGGCGGAGATCGCCCCCAATATTCTGACCAGTATTGGTATTTTTGGTACCTTCCTCGGCGTGGCATTAGGTCTGTGGCATTTTGATACCGCCGATATTCAGGGCAGTGTGCCGAAACTGATGGATGGCCTTAAGACTGCGTTCTGGTCCTCCATTGTTGGCTTGCTGGGTGCGCTGACATTAAAAATCCGCGCAGCTATGGCTCAGGTTGGCCGTCGTGAAACCGCTCAGACCCGGGTCGCCACTATTGATGATCTGGATGCTTCCCTCAAACACCTGGCTGATCAGTTCCATCCGGAACGCGAAGACGCATTGCCTCGTGCTTTTAACCGCAATCACTTACAAACCGTCGACCGCCTCGATCAGATTGTTCACAGTCTCGACAGTTACCAGGAGCGGATGGCAGAAGCCAACGCCAAAGCGCTGGTGCAGGCGATTGAAACCGTTATGCGCGACTTTAACACTCGTATTAACGAACAGTATGGCGATAACTTTAAACGCCTTAATGAAAGTGTCGGCAAGATGCTCGACTGGCAGAACAATTATCGCGATCAGTTACAGCAGCTGATTACCGAGCAGGAACGCACTGCAGGTTCAATGAAAGAAGCCAGTCATGCGTTCGAATATATGGTGAAACACGCCAACGCCTTTAATGGTATTTCCGAATCGCTGCAGGATCTGCTGAATGGCCTCGAAGCCCAGCGTCAGAACCTGCAGTCTCAGTTAGGTTCACTGGCCGATCTGGTCAATCACGCCGCTGATGGTTTACCAAAACTGGAAGAACGGGTGGTGGCGCTGACGCAGGGCATGTCCGAAGCGGTACAGTCACAACAACGCTGGGCCGTCGAACAGCTTGGTGCCATGCAGCGCGGTGTTGAGCAGCAACTGGAGCAACAGCTGCAAGCATCGAATGATCGCCTGCAGGAACAGCAGCATCACAGTCTGCAGCAATTACAGCGTTTGGGTGAGCGGGTAGAGCGCCAGGTGCAGTCGTTGGATGAAAGTATGGAAGAAGAGCTGAACAAGGCGCTGAAGTCCTTTGGTATGCAGCTGACGGCGTTGTCCGAGAAGTTCGTCAGTGATTACACACCACTGACCAAACGTTTGCAGCAACTGGTGAAGGTGGCTGAATCCGTCACTGATATCGATAACGACTGATTGCCGGATTAATAAAAACGAATGAACGAAAACGAACTGGAACAGTTAAAAGAACAGGAAGGCCATTGGGTCGCAGTATCCGATTTAATGGCCGGCCTGATGATGGTGTTTATGCTGATCTCCATCGTCTTTATGGTGAATGTCGAAACCGAGCGGAATAAAATCCGTGATATCGCCATTTTATACGATCACCTGCGGACTCAGTTGTACGACGATTTAAACAACGAGTTTGCCGCAGATATGCAACGTTGGGGCGCCGAGCTGGATAAAGACCTGGCGTTTCGTTTTAACAACACCGACGTGTTATTTGATCAGGGCAAGGCGGAGTTAAAACCCGAATTTGCCGATATTCTGGCTGATTTCTTCCCGCGTTATGTGAACATCATTACTCAGCCTAAATACCGTGACGATATTCTCGAAGTGCGTATCGAAGGCCACACTTCCAGTGCCTGGTCGGGTGCGGCAAACGAGGACGATGCTTATATCCGAAATATGGATTTATCCCAGGAGCGTACCCGTACCACATTGGGTTACGTATTGGGGCTGAACAAAGTATCTGGCAATAAGGAATGGTTAAAGTCGCATTTAACCGCCAACGGTTTATCGTCTGCCAAAGTAGTACGTGCGGATAACGGCGATGAAAATGCCGAAGGCTCGCGTCGGGTGGAGTTTCGGGTGAGAACCGATGCTGATAGCCGGATTGCGACCATTCTTGAGAACGTTTTATGAAGTTGCCGGATTTCTTAGATGACGCCAACCTGAATGAGCTTCGCCAGAAAATGGGAACGGATAAGCTGGGGGAGTTTGAATTATTCGACCCCCAGAAACAGCTGACTTACTCCGAGCGTGAAGCATTAGAAAGTGGAAGCTTCGAAGTTAATGCCGGTGAGTTACGGGTGATCAAAGATAAAACTCTGGCGTATAAAAATTCCCGGCTGTGGCTCAGTCACGACAATAAGTACCATCTGGCATATTGTCAGGAGGTACAACAGCTTCGCCACCGTCAGCATCAGGTTCAATGCGGAACCGAGTCCAATAATGACGATGACCTGTGTCTCGAATGCTTAGCACTGCTGAAGTACCACGGTGTGGATAACCGCCGTATCCGTCGTGGTGAGTTTACTGACCAGGTGCAGGAAGAGTTTGATCTGGCGGAGTTTAAACGAGAGTTCCCTTTCTATCCGGTTTAACTGCCTGTTGAAAAACTACTTGCGTTGTCATAACGGCGTTAAAAATCAGTTCAAAATGCTCATTTATGATCTATAAACTCCGCTTTCTCTCTGATTATTAGCTTACGCAGCTCTAAAGAGTGCCTTGTTCTGCCTGCCTCAGAAACGTTTTTCAGTGCCCGCTAAGTCGCGCAAGATAGAAAACAGTTGTCCTTGAGGAACAATCTGCTGTCTGCCGGACACATAGCTTCTGTTTTCCCGCTTTTGCACAATTCTGATTTTGACTCCGATAAGAATAATCAGATATGCAAACAACCGCATCACCGACTTCCAGCGATACAGCAGCAGAGAATAAAACACCTTCAGCATCGATTAACCCGGAAATGGCACAACATCCAAATAACTTTTATCGTTGCCAGCATCCGGACAAACCGTTACGGCCCGCTCCTGCGATCAGTGCTCGTTACAGTGCGACGTACGAAGGTTATCGCTGCATGATGTTTGCCGACTGTGATTATCAGATGAAGATGTCGGCCGCTGAATTTGACGCTTGTCCAGCAACTCACCGCTGGATGGATGCCGAATGGGAAGGTGATTACACCAGTGATCAGCTGGCACTGTGGATGCGTCAGCAACCAAATAATCAAGGCCGTAAGTTATTTGAGCAAGCGCTGGAGAACGGCATCGGTTCGGTGAGTGATGCACCGGATATCATGAAAGCGTTTTTTGCACAGGTCGATGCGATTCCGCAGTTGTTCGATCTGGAAAAAGCTCAGAAAGGTGCAGACTTGCTAGCCAACATGTCGCCATTGATGCATTACATGGCCAACACCAGCCTGATCTGGGTATCCAGCACCATGGGGCCAGTGTCACGTATGGTGGGTTCAACCGGACGCTTTTTTAATGTCGAAAACTCGTTAAGCCGGTTTGTTGAAACCAGCTCTTATGTGGTCGGTGATGTGTCGTCGGCGGATGTATTCCAGCGCAATAGCCAGAGCTTTAAGACCGGTGTACGGGTGCGTTTAATGCACTCGCTGATTCGTAATCAGGTGATTAAATCGGACAATAAAGATTTAATCGACTTTGCCGAGCGTGGCCATCCGATGTCGGATCATATCGGCGCTAATGGCGGTTTTATGTTCACACTGTATTGTCTCAAGTTCAGTGCATCGATGGGGGCAAAGTACAGTCGAGAAGATTACGAAAACTGCTGCGAACTGGCGCGGGTAATTTCCTATATCAATGGCACTGGCATCGATGTATTGCCGAAAGATTTAGAAGAATGTTACCTCTACGTTGATCATTCACTGGCGATGTGTGAAGGCCATACGCCTTTTACAGAGAAGCTGAACCAGGCCTTTTATTTTGGTATTCCCGATTTAATTGCCAAACGTCAGAACTCAAAACTGTTGGCGTTAATGAATCCTCTGAGTCGGGGTTTCTTAAATGGAATTAATCGCTGGGCTTACGGCAATGATATTTTCCGTGATATGCCAGGCATGCCAAAACAAGCGTTCTGGGCTGTACCTTTGTTTGTGTTAATGCGTGAAGTGCGTCGTGGATATCTGCTGTTGGATAAATTGATGCCGCTTTACGAACAACGGATGACGCGTCGTCGTCAGAAGCACCGTGAATTCAGCAATAAAAAGTTTGTATCTTTTGTTGCCAAACTGATGAAGCGTGAGGGCAGTGATGAAGTTAAAATGACCTACGATGGTCATGATAATTCCACCACCAAAGACCTGAAAGGTGCAGATTCTTAATCTGTATTTAAACCAGTCCGGAAAGCGGCCGGGGAGACACCTTCCCGGCGGCTGAAAGAGCGGTCAAATGATGAGCGATCGGCGTAGCCAAGCTCCAGAGCAATGTGATCGATTTTATTTTGTCTATTCCTCAGCAACTTCACCGCAAACTGGTGGCGTACCTGTTCGTGTAATTGTTTAAAGCTGCTGCCTTCCTGTTGCAATCGTCGTGATAAGGTTTTACCGCTGATATTCAGCAGGGAAGCCACTTCGTTTAACGTCAGGTTAAAAGCAAAGCCCTGATCCTGCTGCGTCAGGATATTACTGACTTGCTGAATATAGCCACTGGCTTGTTCTTTATGAATTACATCATCCAGTTGTTGGCGGATCGCCGCTTTCATTGCCTGGTCAGGAAAATCCAGGCGAACGTCTAAGCAGGATTCATCAAAGATTAATTCGGTATGGCTGTGATTAAAGCTGATGTTAGTTTCAGGGAAATAGTGGTTGTACAGTTCACTGTATTCAGGTTCCGGAAACTGGAATTTTAGTGACTGTAGCGGAATAGCCTGGCTGCATAAAATTCTCGCACTTTGCAAAATAGCGCTGACGAATAGTTCTGCCCGGGTGCGTTCTTCTTCCGCTTGGCCGGCACTTACTTTGTGGCGTGCAATAACGCAGCCGTCGCGTTGCTCTATAATCGGTGCTTTATCTGACGATAAATAGCGATAATAACATGTAGAGAGGTCGGCCACTTCGGCAAAGGTATCGCAGTAGCTCAGCATAAACCCCAACAAACCATAGTTCTTTAACTCGAACTTTTGCCCGGCAACTAATCCCAGTTCTGGTTGCTTGCTGATTTGTTTTGCAGCAGCCAGCAAACGGTCAACCTGATCGATAGGCAGGCGCAGATTAGGATTACGCAGTTGTTCTTCGCCCAATTGCAATGCATCTGACAACTGCTGTTTTAAGCCGCTGGCCGTCTCTGCATTATGACGAAAGTTGTTTAACACTGGCATTAGCATGGTAATGCGCATGGAACCCTGCACTCTGATTACTCACTGTGATCTTTGAGGCGCAAGAATATCATGTTGGTTAAGGCGTTAAAGGTGGAAACACCTCAGGTTTTCGGTGTCACCCTGGTTTGGGCAGGTGTTACGTTATATCTTTTCAGTATTATTAATAAATGGAATAAAAATATCTGAACTCAGTTTTTATGTTCGGATTCAGTATTTTTAACTATTGGAAATAAGGGATTAAGGACTAGGATTGTTGTACCAGCAACTTCAGAAGGATTGAGATATGGCTTGTCAGCACACTGCTTCCCACCCCGAACATCAACATGGGCCCAACTGTGGTCACACAGCGATTCGTCATGAGGGTCATGTGGACTACATTCATGATGGCCATTTACATCACCCACACCAGGATCATCAGGACGAACACGTGATTGAAGTCAGCGATAAAAACCCAGGTGGTTGTCATCCGCTGCACAGTTGTGGTGATCACGTACATGGCCCTGGTTGTGGTCATGAAGCCGTCCCTCATGGTGATCATATTGATTATCTGGTGGATGGCCGCTTGCATCATGTTCACGATGGTCATTGCGACGATCATGGGCCATTAGAAGTCGTGAACTGATTGGCTGAAAAAAATTAAATACACTGGAAATGTAAAAGCCCGGATCTGATGCGTCAGAGCCGGGCTTTTTTATTGTCGAGTATTTGGTTTACCCGAGCCTAATCAGGATTATTGAGCGTATCTCAGCTTCGAGCTCCAGTCTTGCTTCTGACCTTCGCCCATTTCAACGGTGAAGGTTTCGTTGGCGCCGACAGAGCCAGACCACATAAACATATAGTCTTTCCATGAGCCGGATGGCCAGCGTTGAACGTAATAATCCTGACCGTTCACTGTGCTGCGATCAACAAAGGCAACTTTGTCGCCGTTTTTCAGGCAGTCGCCATCGTCGTTCAGAATGCGGATACGCAGCTTGTTAGAAGCATCATTATTTTTGGTGTAATAAGCGTAGTTACCGGAACCACCACCTAGCCACCAGTTCCAGTAGGAACCGGCACGAGCGTTGCCCTGTACCTGAACGAAATCGTCGTTACGAATACAGAAAGCACGGTTTTTCGGGAACCAGTTATCCAGATTAAAACTGGTGGCGGCGTCATTGGCAGAACCGTTAATGGTCATCCAGCCATTGCTGTCGCCGGCATCAATTTTAATGTAGGCACCATTGGCTTCATTGCGGAAGCGAACCTGGCGATATGGTTCGTTAACGGTACGGTAGCTCTCGGTACGGGTGTTCGCATCTGCATAAGAGAAACCAGCAATCGGGTAGTGATCGGATAATTCCTGATACTGATAATTATCGACACTCCAGCGTGGTGACGTTACGTCCAGTGACTGGTTATGCCAGTAAGTCGGCTGAGCGTGATCGCGAGAGACAAAAATATAGTCCAGGTACTCGCTTGGCAGATCCGGGTACTGAGTTGCAGCCATGCCGTTGGATTCCGGATCCCAGGAGGTATCAAAACCGGCATACGCATCGGGTGCGGTTACGCGCAGTGTTTCCAGCATATCCGGATATTCGTCACTGCTTTTAATGACGTTAAAGTCGCCACCAATAAACAGAACTTCATCGGCCGGAATGTTTTTGGCCGCAATAAACTGCTGCATTTCGGTGAATTGCTTTTTACGTACGCCCGCTGCGTCGGAACAACCGCTGTTTTGTGCCTGTGCGTGGGTACCAATCACATGGTAGTCGTTGCCATTTTTATTCAGGCGGACGTAAACAAACCCTTTGTTAGAAAACCAGTCTGCGGCGCAGGCATCTTTGTAAACGTACTGAATCTGTTCTTCGATTGGCCAGCGACTGACAATGGCAACACCGCCGTCTTCCGGAGTGGTACTGCTGTAAGAACCCAGCGTCTGATCCCAGCCATCGTAGCCACGACCCATGACCGGTGTTTGATTTGGGTACTGAGTTTTCAGGCCATCCAGTAACACCTGGGAGGCGCTGTTGTGGAATAGTTCGTTCAGAATAATAGCGTCGTGACCGTGAATAACATCCGACTGCAGTATCAATCCTGCACGCTCAGTCTGACCGTAATTAGAAACCGCACCCGGTAACATAAATACGTTGTAAGCCAGTAGTTTCAGGTCATCAGCGTATGCCAGACCACTGGGTTGTGGTGTTGGATTGGTAACAACCGGATCGGAAGGAGCAGGTGCCTGCGGGGTTTCAGACATGGCCATGGATGTGCTGCTGGCAACAGCAGCAAGAAGCAGTGCGTTTAATCGATAGGTGACAGGTGACATTTGGGTCTCCACAGAGTTTTTATTATTACAACCGAAGGCTTCCATTCCTGATCTGGCGGAGTCTAAGGTGAGATAATTTCTCGAGATATGGGCTTTATGAGCCAGGTTGAAAGCTTATTCAGGGGAGTTGGCGGAGGCCGCCAGTCATGGAATCTGGCAAAGAAGAATGGCGTAAGTTGGCAGTCAGTGGCGCAATATGATTGGCGGAAATTGTCCAGAACAATCGTGGATAAATGTCGGAGTGTTTTATCAATAAAAAACCGCAGCTGTTTGATGACCAGTGCGGTTTTTTATAAAAGCCAGCGAGAGGTTTATGGCAGATATCTTAGTTTAGAGCTCCAGTCTTGCTTCTGACCTTCACCCATTTCGACAGTGAAGGTTTCGTTGGCACCAACAGAGCCAGACCACATAAACATATAGTCTTTCCATGAACCCGACGGCCAGCGCTGAACGTAGTAGTCTGTGCCATTGACTGTGCTGCGATCAACAAACGCAACTTTATCACCATTTTTCAGGCAGTCACCATCGTCGTTCAGAATACGGATACGCAGTTTATTCGAAGCATCATTGTTTTTAGTGTAATAAGCGTAGTTGCCGGAACCACCACCTAACCACCAGTTCCAATAAGAACCCGCACGAGCGTTACCCTGTACCTGAACGAAGTCGTCATTACGAATACAGAAGGCACGGTTTTTCGGGAACCAATTGTCCAGATTAAAGCTGGTGGCCGGATCATTAGCAGAGCCGTTAATGGTCATCCAGCCGCTGCTGTCACCAGTATCAATTTTAATGTAGGCGCCATTGGCTTCGTTACGGAAACGCACCTGGCTGTATGGGGTATTCACATCGCGATAGCTTTCAGTGCGGGTGTTTTTATCCGCGTATGAGAAGGCTGCAATCGGATAATGATCGGATAATTCCTGATATTGATGGTTATCGTCCTGCCAGCGTGAGGTGGTAACGTCCAAAGCCTGGTTATGCCAATAAGTTGGCTGAGCATGATCACGAGAAACAAAAATATAATCCAGATATTCGCTGTGCAGATCAGGATAGTTGTACGCTGCAATACCATTGGTTTTTGGATCCCAGGTGGAATCAAAACCGGCATAAGAGTCTGGCTGGCTGGCTTTTAAGGTTTCCAGCATGTCAGCGTATTCGTCGCTGCCTTTAATCACGTTAAAGTCGCCACCCATAAAGACGACTTCGTCAGCGGGAATATTTTTACTGGCGATAAACTGCTGCATTTCGGCGAATTGTTTTTTACGGATCGCTGCGGAGCCACCGTTACACATGCTGTCGACTGCCTGAACATGTGTACCGATCACGTGATAGATCGCGCCGTTTTTATTGACTTTGGCGTACACGAAACCTTTGTTTGATGTCGCGTCAAAGCCACAGGAATCTTTAAAAACGTACTGAACTTTTTCTTCTATCGGCCAGCGGCTGATGACGGCCACGCCACCATCTTCAATGGTGGTGCTGGTATAGGAGCCCTGCGTTTGATCCCAGCCGTTTTGGCTGCGACCAAGGACTTCTGTCTGATGGGGGTATTTATTTTTCAGGCCGTTCAACAGAGTTGTTGATGCGGTGTTATCAAAGACTTCATCCAGAATAACAACGTCGTGACCGTTAAATACATCAGACTGTAACAGCAACTGAGCGCGCGCATCGGGCGACCAGTCTGAGATAGCTCGTGGCAACATATAAACGTTGTAGGCCAGCAGCTTCAGGTCGTCCGCATAAGACAACCCACTGACTGGTGCTACATCTGTTGGCTGGGCTGGAGGTTGGGTGTCCTGAGCCGCTGGCACTGGTGCGTTCGACATGGCAAACGAAGACGCACTGATGCTGGCGGCGAGGACGATGGTGCTGAGCCTGTTTTTGAAGGGCAACATAAAGATCTCCACTGGTATTTCTAGTTATTTTTGTTGCTAATAAAGTGAGACTCCATTCCCAATGCAGCGGAGTCTAAAACCATTTTCTGAGCTAAAAAATGGTAGAAATGAGCCAGAATGACAGTTTATTTCGGGTAAAGGTTGGTGGCCGACAAAAACAGGTAGTGGAAAAATTAGATGTCGTAATCCGGTATGTTTGTGACGTGATATGGCTGGCGCGAATTGTGGAAATCAGAAGGGCAATCACATAAAAAAAGCGGCTATTATTAGCCGCTTTTTCCAGATCAGTGAAATCGGGAATTATTTTTCCACTACTTCAAACTCAACACCGGCGTGATCACGCAGACGTTGAATATAACGATCGTCGAAAATGGATGCTGGTGTCCAGAAGCCACCTTTTTTACCTTTCTTACGGGTACCGGTGTGGAAATCCAAAGCCAGGGAAGTGGCTGCCTGACCCAGCACTTTAGCGGTTGATCCGTAACCCGGATCGCGGTCACCGGTCACTTTGGTCACAATGGTGCGGCCGTCTTTCAGGAAGCCTTTAAAACGAATATCGTAAAAACCGTTTTCCTGTTCTTTCGGGCTTGGGCCTTCACCAGGCTTAGGTAAAACATAGCTTTCCAGTAACCAGCGGGTTGGTTTCATCACCGCACCCACCATAAAGGCACCGAGGCCACCAACAACGGCCATAGCCATCATACGTCCCTTAAAGCCTTTGCCGGTGAGCATGGCTTCGTCGTAAACAAATTCTTCGCCGTAGGCTTTTTCACGCAGGGCGTTAGTACGGTGAACCACGCGTGTGTTAATGGCAGCCATAATAAAAGGCGTTGCCCAGGACTTAAAATCTTTGTCCATCACCGAGCTGGTAACGTTAGGCTGGCGAGCAGTGAAACCTGTGCCCGGAGGACAGATCGAAAACGGGTTAGCCAGCTCTTTTCGCAGACCAGGATTGGCAACCGCTTCTTTGGTGAGGTTGATGATGCTGGCAACGGTACCACCCGACATACCACCTTTTGCGGCTTTCACACGCATCTTAATGCGCGGCGCCATAGCTCCGAATTCCTGCTCCGCCTGCTGCTGCAGGAAGTAGACACCCATATCCGATGGAACGGAATCAAAGCCACAGCAGTGCACGATTCGGGCGCCTGATTCTTGTGCTTTGGCTTCGTATTTCTCCAGCATGCGTTTGATCCACTGGGCTTCACCTGTGAGGTCACAGTAGTCGGTACCGTTTTCGGCGCAGACTTTCACCAGCGGTTCGCCGTATAACGCATAAGGACCAACGGTGGATACAATCACCTTGGTTTTGGCAGTCAGCTCTTTTAATGCGTCTTCATCGGCTGCATCGGCTATCAGATATTCAACGTCTTTGGCTTTGTCACCCAGAATTGGTGCCAGAGTGCCACGTACTTTTTGCAGCTTACGTTCGCTACGGCCGGCGATGGCCCAGCTCAACTCACCATCCAGACCATAGGTTTCCGCCAGGTAGCGGGTCAGAATTTCACCAACAAAGCTGCTGGCGCCAAACACAATCAGATCAAACTTTTTAGCAGGCATAACCCTTTCCAAATGCTGTTTCCATAATGATGACGGAAAGTTAACAGTGTTTATTGGCCAGATTAAGGGCCAATGATGCCGTTTCAGAAGAAAGAGCTGCTGTTGCTGCATTCTGGTGGCTGATCAGGGTGGTGAAAGCCAGGAGGAAGGAAAGGCTGGTTATTAAGGATATCCGTTCTGAAACCTTATCTTGAAGTAAATTCAATTTTTGGTGAAAAAATATCGTTTTTATTCAAGTTAGAGTCTGCGTATAACTAACACTTAACAAGAGACTTTGAGATTAACGCAGAAAGGAATGGCAGATTATGAGTAACGCATTCGACAATGTTGCTGACAAACGCTTCAGCTATGCGATCAAAAAAATCAGTTTTGATGAAAGCTATCAGCCTGCGGACGGTACCCGCATTACCACTAATTTCGCCAACCTGGCACGTGGTGCAAGCCGAGAACAGAATCTGCGCAATGCCTTGCGAATGGTGGATAGTCGTTTTAATGCACTGGCGTCCTGGGATAATCCAAAAGCAGACCGCTATTCTGTTGAGCTGGAAATCGTATCCGTCGATATCGATATTAACGGCAGTGGCGAAACCTTTCCGACCATCGAAATTCTTAAGACTCATATCGTTGATCACAAAACCAATAAGCGTATTGAAGGAATTGTAGGTAATAACTTTTCGTCTTACGTGCGTGACTACGACTTCAGTGTGTTATTGCTGGATCACAATAAGGATAAGCCCCAGTTCAGTATTCCGGATAACTTCGGTGATCTGCATGGCAAGTTATTTAAAGATTTTGTCCGCTCAGAATCCTATCGACAAAACTTCAGCAAGCCACCAGTAATCTGTCTGAGTGTCTCTGACAACAAGGTGTATCAGCGTACTGACAACCAACACCCGGTACTAGGCGTTGAATATCTGCCGAATGAATCGTCACTAACGGAACAATATTTTAAAAAAATGGGTCTTGAGGTGCGTTACTTCATGCCACCAAACAGCGTTGCACCATTGGCTTTTTATTTCTTCGGGGATTTACTGACGGATTACACCAATCTGGAGCTGATCAGTACCATCAGCACCATGGAGACTTTCCAGAAGATTTATCGTCCGGAAATTTATAATGCCAACGCAGTCGCCGGAACACGTTACCAACCAAACCTGAGGCACGCAGATCATTCATTAACTCAGATCGTTTATGACCGGGAAGAGCGCAGCCAGTTGGCGGTAAAACAAGGTAAGTTTGCCGAAGAAAACTTTATTAAACCATTCCAGAAAGTACTGGATCAATGGTCTGAAAATTACGCTCTATAAGGCATGATAAGAAATATGAAAATACTATTGCCCACTTCAACTGCTGGCAGCTTACCAAAACCCTCGTGGCTGGCTGAGCCAGAGAAACTCTGGTCTCCATGGAAAATGCAAGGTAATGAATTGGCCTCCGCTAAGAAAGATGCCCTTCGTATTACGCTGCAAGAGCAAGATAACGCAGGTATCGATATCGCTAGTGATGGAGAACAAACCCGCCAGCATTTTGTAACCACTTTTATCGAACATCTCAGCGGTGTGGATTGGCAGAACAAGAAAACTGTTTTTATTCGTAATCGCTACGATGCCGAGGTTCCTGGCATCGTAGGCCCGGTGTCACGGCAGAAGCCGGTGTTTGTGGAAGATGCCAAATTTTTACGCTCACAAACCAATCAACCCATCAAGTGGGCTCTACCCGGGCCGATGACAATGGTTGATACCTTATATGATGATTATTACAAAGACCGAAAAACGCTGGCCTTTGAATTTGCCAAAGCCCTAAATCAGGAAGCAAAAGAACTGGAAGCCGCGGGTGTCGACATTATTCAATTCGACGAACCGGCATTTAACGTGTTTCTTGATGACGTGGTCGATTGGGGAGTCGAAGCACTGGAAAAAGCCACGGAAGGCCTAAAATGTGAAACCGCGGTTCATATCTGTTATGGCTACGGCATTAAAGCTAATACCGACTGGAAGAAAACACTCGGTAACGAGTGGCTACACTATGAAAAAACGTTTCCAGCATTACGACAATCATCGATCGACATTATTTCTCTGGAATGCCATAACGGCCGGGTACCATTCGAGGTACTGGAACTGATTCGCGGTAAAAAAGTTATGGTGGGCGCAATTGATGTCGCTACGGACACAATTGAAACTCCGGATGAAGTTGCCGCAACTCTGCGCCAGGCACTTAAGTATGTCGACGCCGATAAGCTCTATCCATGCACTAACTGTGGAATGGCACCATTATCGCGAGATATTGCACGTGACAAGCTGAAAGCGTTGAGTGCCGGAGCGGAAATTGTTCGAAAGGAATTGGCGATCTGATTGATATCAGGCCCAAACCCCAGGCAAATAAAAAGGGCGAAGGATTTAATCCATCGCCCTTTTTATTTGCTCGAATTCTCTGGTTAGGCCAAAAAGACCTGAGCTAACATGCGTATACCAGTAATTAACAACACAACCGCAAAAACCTTCTTTAACTTGGCTGCGTCTAATTTAGCCGCCAAAGAAGCACCCACCGGGGCAAACTTAACAGTTAGTGGCACAATACAAATAAACCCAATCAGATTAACCAGGCCAAATGTACCGGTAGGGGCATCAATGGGTGTTTCGCCCATTACCAACATGGTTAATGCACCGGGCAAGGAAATAATCAAACCAATCGCCGCAGCGGTACCAACGGCTTTATGAGCCGGGTAGTTGTATAAGGTCAATAGCGGTACTGAGATGGTGCCGCCACCGATGCCGACCATGGAGCTGAAAAAGCCAATCGAAGTGCCCATCACACCTTGTCCGGCTTTACCTGGTAACTGCTGAAACAAGGCCGATTTCCCCGTACGAAACAACATATTTAAAGCGGACAGGGTGGCGATTACGCCAAATAATACCGTTAGCCAGGTGCCATCAACACGGGTCACTAACCAGCTGCCGACTAATACACCAATAAAGATAAAAGCTGCCCAGCGTTTCAGCAGATCAAAATCGACATTGCCTTTTTCTTTATGGGAACGAATCGAGCTGATTGAGGTTGGGACAATCGTTGCCAGTGATGTTGCGGTCGCCACTAACATGGCCGATTCCGGCGATACCCCAAAGCCCTGAAACAGAAAAAACAGTACGGGTACGATAACAATGCCGCCGCCTACGCCTAATAGGCCGGCCAGAATGCCAGCAAAGATACCGGTGGCGATCAATGCAAGAAAAGTTGGAATATTATCCATGACAAATTCAATCATAATGAGTCTGCTAACTGCTTGAGAAAGGCGCAATTTTACACGCTCAGATCAATCACTATGGTGATATAAATTCACGGTAATATGAGTGTGTCTCATAGTCCTTCTGAAACTATGTAAAGACGATGGGACACAATAGAAAAATAATACAGGCCGATTGGCTATCGGCCTGAAAAGGTCTGATCAACTTTTATAACGCTGTTCCAGTTGGTCGATAAAGTCTTTACCAACCAGCCGCTGACGTTCTTTAAACGGTACAACCAGGTCAGGATCTTCTTTAAGGTGATGTTCATCACGCAACACGGTCAACGCTTTTTGCATACCCGCTACAGCGCTTTGCAGTGCCGCATTAGCATACAACACCAAACCATAGCCCTGTTGGCGTAACTCATCGGTAGTGGCAATTGGGGTTTTACCGCCAATAACCATATTCATCAGCAGTGGGGCTTGTAAAAATTCTGGCATACAACGCACTTCATGGGCGCTTTCCAGTGCTTCAACGAATAAAATATCAGCACCGGCTTCAGCATACATTTGTGCCCGTTCAATGGCGGCATCAAAACCGTCAGTGGCTCGGGCATCGGTACGTGCCATAATCAAAAAATCTTCACTGTGGCGAGCGTCGACCGCCGCTTTAATTTTACCCACCATTTCGTCAGCACTGATCACCGCTTTACCAGTAAAGTGACCGCAACGTTTGGGCATCACCTGATCTTCCAACTGAATACAATCGGCACCTGCACGTTCTAAAGTGCGAACGGTGTGACGAACATTAACGGCGTTACCAAAGCCAGTATCGGCATCAACTAATAGCGGTACTTCTACGGCATCACGAATGCGGGCTGTTTGCTCGGCAATTTCTGCAAGCCCCATAAACCCCATATCCGGTAAACCCAGATGCATATTGGTAACACCAGCACCCGTAATATAAATAGCCTCAAAGCCAAGATCTTCGATCACTTTGGCCGACAAGGCATTAAAAGCGCCTGGCACTAAAACACCGCGGCGGGCATTTGCCAGTTCACGCAGCTGTTGCCCGGTAGAAACTGTTTTTGCTGTAGTCATCATATTTCTCGTTTCAATTCTGATTAATTCAGCTACTTAAAGCGTTTGGTTCTGCGGAACGCGGACAATGCCTTCCATCAAAATCCGTGCACTGCGGCTCATGGTCACGCACTGGGCCTGCCACAGGCCGTCGATCTGTTCGACAGTGGCACCGACCTGTAGCGTTCCTGAAGGGTGACCAAAACGAACTGACTGACGCTGACCTTCTCCTGCCGCCTTATTTACCAGAGTGCCGGGCACGGCGGCTGCTGTGGCAATAGCCACCGCTGCCGTTCCCATCATGGCGTGATGCAATTTGCCCATGGATAGCGCTCGCACCAACAGATCAATATCGTCGCGGTTAATCGTTTTTCCGCTGGCGGCGGTGTAATTTTTTGCCGGGCTGATAAAGGCAACTTTGGGAGTGTGCTGTCGCTGTTGTGCTTGTTCAGGGCGATCAATGAGCCCCATGCGTAGCGCACCAGCGATACGGATTTGCTCCAGTTTTGCTAAAGCTTCAACATCGTTATTAATGTCTTCACGCAGTTCAGTACCCTGATAGCCAATCTGTTCGGCGTTAACAAATACCGTAGGAATACCAGCAGTAATCATGGTGGCGTCGAGCATGCCAAGTCCCGGCACCTCGAGCTGGTCGACTAAATTGCCGGTCGGGAACATCGAAGTACCCGCATCATCGCTGTCGGATGGGTCGATAAAATCGAGCACTATTTCGGCGGCGGGGAAGGTCACCCCGTCAAGTTCAAAATCCCCCATTTCCTGAACCCGGCCATTAATCATGGGGACGTGGGCAATAATGGTTTTACCGATATTGGCCTGCCAGATTCTGACACTGCAAATACCGTTTTGTGGCACACGTTCGGGAGCCACCAATCCTGCATGGATGGCATACGCTCCAGCAGCGGTGGATAAATTGCCGCAGTTACCGCTCCAGTCGACAAAGGCTTTATCGATGGCAATCTGGCCATAGAGGTAATCCACATCGTGATTGGGCTGCTCACTTTTCGACATAATCACACATTTACTGGTGCTGGAAGTCGCGCCACCCATACCATCGATATGGACAGCATAAGGGTCAGGGCTGCCAATCACACGCAGTAATAATTGATCTCGTGCCTTACCAGCGACCCGGCATTCGGGCGGCAAATCCCGTAGCCGGAAGAACACACCTTTGGAAGTGCCGCCACGCATGTAGGTCGCAGCGATCTGTCGCTGCGGTAAAAATGTTGGTTTATCAGTCATCGCAGTTACTCCTGTGCGAATCAGCTGGCCAGTGCCGGTTTAGGTTCGCTGGCCAAGAAATCTTTGGCGAAACGTTGCAGCACACCACCAGCCTTGTATACATCCACTTCCGCAGCAGTATCCAGGCGACAAGTCACGGCAACTTCGATGCGCTCACCATTGGTGCGATGGATAACCAGAGTCAGGTCACAGCGAGGCGAAATATCGCCCATAATGTCGAAGGTCTCTGTACCATCGATGCCATAGGTATGGCGTGTTTCACCGTTTTTAAATTCGACCGGCAGAACCCCCATACCCACCAGATTCGTACGATGAATACGTTCAAAACCTTCCGCGACAATGGTTTCAACGCCCGCCAGGCGCACTCCTTTGGCAGCCCAATCACGTGAAGAACCCTGGCCATAATCAGCACCGGCAATAATGATCAGGTTTTGTTTACGCTGCATGTAGGTTTCAATCGCTTCCCACATGCGACTTTCTTTACCCTCTGGCTCGATCCGGGCCAAAGAGCCCTGCTTAATTTCACCGCTGTTGCCGTCCGCACCATCACGTACCATTTCGTTGAGCAATTTTGGATTGGCAAACGTCGCTCGCTGCGCGGTCAGATGATCGCCACGATGTGTGGCATAAGAGTTAAAATCTTCCTCCGGCAATCCCATTTTGGCGCAATATTCACCGGCCGCTGAATTGGCCTGAATCGCGTTGGAAGGAGACAGGTGATCGGTGGTGATGTTGTCGCCTAATACGGCCAGTGGACGCATACCTCTCATGGTGCGTTCACCCGCCAGTGCCCCCTCCCAATAAGGAGGTCGGCGAATATAGGTCGACATCGGGCGCCAGTCATACAGTGGGCTTTTTGCCCGTTCAACATCTCCCAGATCAAACATCGGAATATAGATCTGGTTAAATTGCTCCGGCTTTACTGCGCTGGCAACGATGGCGTCAATTTCTTCATCGGACGGCCACAAATCGTTAAGCGTAATGTCCTTACCATCGACCACGGCCAACACGTCATTCTCGATATCAAAGCGCACCGTTCCGGCAATCGCATAAGCCACAACCAATGGCGGTGATGCCAGGAATGCCTGCTTAGCATGCGGATGAATACGACCATCGAAGTTACGATTACCCGACAGCACGGCAGTGGCGTATAAATCACGTTCAACCACTTGTTGTTCGATCACAGGATCTAACGCACCAGACATGCCATTACACGTTGTGCATGCGTAAGCAACGATACCAAAACCGAGTTTTTCTAATTCGGATAATAAACCGGCTTCTTCTAAGTACAATTTGGCCACTTTAGAGCCGGGTGCGAACGACGTTTTGACCCAGGGCTTACGCACCAGTCCTAACTCATTGGCTTTCTTAGCCAATAACCCAGCAGCAACCACATTGCGGGGATTGGAGGTATTAGTACAGGAAGTAATAGCGGCAATAATAACCGCACCATCCGGCATCAGTCCCTCGGCTTCTTCGGCCTTTGCCGCTGCTAATAATTCATCGCTGGCAATACCACGTTCATGAAGTGCCGAAGTAGGTAAACGGCGGTGTGGGTTGGATGGCCCGGCCATATTGCGGCCAACTGCAGACAAATCAAACTCCAGTACGCGTTCGTATTCTGCATTCGCCAGGTCATCCGCCCATAAACCGGTTTGCTTCGCGTATTGCTCGACCAGTTCAATTTGTTCAGGCTCACGACCAGTCAGCCTGAGGTAATCAATGGTTTGTTCATCGATATAAAACATACCCGCAGAAGCACCGTATTCCGGTGTCATATTGGATAGTGTCGCGCGGTCACCAATCGACAGAGTCGCTGCACCGGGACCAAAAAACTCCAGATAAGCTGACACGACTCTTTGTTGCCGTAAAAATTCCGTCATCGCCAGTGCAATATCGGTTGCGGTAATACCCGGTTGACGTTTACCGATAATGTTTACCCCAATAATGTCCGGCAGTCGCATCATCGAAGGTAAACCTAACATGACGGTTTCGGCTTCCAGACCACCCACACCAATAGCAATTACACCCAGGGCATCGACGTGTGGCGTATGGGAATCAGTACCAACACAAGTGTCCGGATAGGCTACGGCTTTGCCGTTTTCATCGTGACGGTTCTGAATAACCGGCGACATTTTCTCCAGATTAATCTGGTGCATAATCCCATTACCAGCAGGAATTACATCCACATTATCAAACGCCGTTTTACACCAGTCGATAAAATGAAAGCGGTCGTCGTTACGGCGATCTTCAATGGCGCGGTTTTTCGTAAATGCATCCGGATCAAACCCGGGGGCTTCTACTGCCAGAGAATGATCAACAATTAACTGAGTGGGCACGACCGGATTAACTTTCGAAGGGTCACCGCCCTGATCTGCGATGGCATCACGTAAACCGGCTAAATCGACTAACGCAGTTTGACCAAGAATATCGTGGCATACCACCCGGGCCGGATACCAGGGGAAATCCAGCGTACGTTGGCGATTAATTAATTGTTTTAGCGAGTCGGTTAACGCAGCCGGATCACAACGACGCACTAACTGTTCGGCAAGCACTCTCGATGTATAAGGCAGGGTTTCATAAGCGCCGGGTTTAATATCATTAACCGCAGCACGCACATCAAAATAATCAACATCAACGCCCGGTAACGGCTTTCGATAAGCAGTATTCAAAGAAGACAAAACAACACCTCAAAAAAACATAGCTGCTGTTTCTGATCAAACAGCAGCTTATAAAAGGAAAAATTCACTGTGCAGTTGCGCTTAAGCACGTTGTGCCATTGGCGTAAAGTTCAGATCTTCCGGGCCTGTGTAATGAGCACTTGGGCGAATAATTTTGTTGTCGTTACGCTGTTCAATAACATGAGCTGACCAGCCAGCGGTTCGGGCAATCACAAATAATGGAGTAAACATGGCCGTTGGCACCCCCATCATGTGATAACTCACCGCACTGAACCAATCCAGGTTCGGGAACATTTTCTTCTCATCCCACATCACACTTTCAAGCCGCTCGGCAATATCAAACATTTTCATACTGCTGGCTTGTTGTGATAGCTGACGTGCGACTTCTTTAATGACTTTATTGCGAGGATCACTGACGGTATATACCGGGTGACCAAAACCAATCACCACTTCTTTATTGGCAACGCGCTGGCGAATATCAGCTTCAGCTTCGTCGGCAGAGTCGTAACGTTTTTGCACTTCAAACGCCACTTCATTCGCGCCACCGTGTTTAGGGCCACGTAAAGCACCAATACCACCAGCAATGGCAGAATATAAATCGCTGCCCGTGCCAGCAATCACACGTGAGGTGAAAGTAGAGGCATTAAATTCGTGTTCGGCGTATAACACCAGTGATACATGCATCGCTTTAATCCATTCATCACTTGGCTTTTCGCCATGTAATAAATGCAGGAAGTGACCACCAATGGAATCATCATCGGTATTCACGTCAATTCGACGACCAGTGGTTGACCAGTGATACCAATACAACAACATAGATCCTAATGACGCTAATAAGCGGTCGGCAATATCACGGGTACCCGGAATATTGTGGTCATCTTTTTCCGGAAGAACACAGCCTAAAGCGGATACGCCACAACGCATAACATCCATAGGGTGAGCGGCTGCCGGTACGGATTCCAATGCTTTTTTCACATCTGCTGGTAAACCACGCAGCGCTTTCAATCGGGTCTTGTAAGCACGCAATTCTGGCTCAGTGGGTAACTTGCCATGAATTAATAAGTGGGCGACCTCTTCAAATTCGCAGCGCTCTGCCAAATCAAGAATATCGTAGCCGCGGTAATGCAGGTCATTGCCACTTCGGCCAACGGTACAAATAGAGGTGTTTCCAGCAACCACGCCGGATAAGGCGACAGATTTTTTTACCTTCTTAACGGGCTGAGCTTCGGGTGCTGATTGTGACTTCGCTTCTGCAATCGCTGTATGTGTCATGTTAATTCTCCGCATCGTTTCCGCTGAACGGTTTTTATTTGGTTTGTTTGCAACCTTTGCACCTTGATTTTTCGCCATCGGTATTTCAAAAAATCAAAAAGTGCTGTTGTCGCGTGTTATGAGCAGGTTACGCCAGTAGAAAAATGCAACAAGACCTGAAGTTGTGGCGTTTTGCGAGCTTATTTCTGCAAAGCTGCGAAGATTGTGAACTTACTAGGAATGGCAGATTATCAACGCTATAAATTACAGCGACTGATTGCAGGGTCGTTCCATGAATTTGGGTTTTAGATGCAAAAGTCGGACGTCACTTCAAAAAAAACCGGCAAAAAATTAATTTTGCCGGTGAGAAAAGGTATCAGTCTGGAAACTGATATTAAGCGCTTATTTTTATATCTTCGACTTGCTGTGCAACAATGCGCTTGCCATGTTCCGCCGTTTTTTGAAAGGCTGTCATCTGATCAAAATTCAGATAACGATAAATATCATCTGCCATGGTATTAATATTCTCGGCGTACTGACGATACTCTTCCGGGGTTGGAAGCTTACCTAAAATGGCCCCGACGGAAGCCAGCTCAGCCGATGTCAGATACACATCAGAACCATCACCTAAGCGATTTGGGAAATTACGGGTAGAGGTAGAAAGCACGGTAGTATTGGGCGCGACTCGCGCCTGATTTCCCATACACAAAGAACAACCCGGCATTTCAGTACGGGCACCGGCTCTGCCAAAAGTGTTGTAATACCCTTCCTCCATTAACTGGCGCTCATCCATGCGTGTTGGTGGTGCTAACCATAACCGTGTTGATAAACGGGTATTGTTATTTAGCAGATTCTGCTCAAGCAATTTACCCGCTGCCCGGAAATGACCAATATTGGTCATACAAGAACCAATAAAGACTTCGTCTACCTGCGCTCCTGCAACCTCGGATAACAAACGGGCATCGTCGGGGTCATTAGGGCAGCAAACAATGGGTTCGTTAATATCATCCAGATTGATTTCAATGATTGCTGCATATTCAGCATCGGCATCACCTTTCATTAATAGTGGTTCTTCAAGCCACCGCTCCATTTTTCGGGCACGTCGTTCAAGTGTGCGACGATCACCATAACCTTCAGCAATCATAGAACGTAGTAAAGTGATATTTGATCTCAGATATTCCTTTACGGCATCCGGTTCAAGCTCAATAGTACAGCCAGCGGCAGAGCGTTCGGCTGAAGCATCGGACAGTTCAAATGCCTGTTCAACCGTCAGTTTCTTTAACCCTTCTATTTCCAGAATGCGACCAGAGAAGATATTTTTCTTACCTTCTTTCGCTACCGTTAATAAACCCTGTTGAATGGCGTAATAAGGAATGGCATGCACCAGATCGCGTAAGGTAATACCCGGTTGTAATTCTCCTTTGAAACGCACTAATACGGACTCTGGCATATCCAATGGCATAACACCGGTTGCCGCGGCAAAGGCGATCAGCCCAGAACCAGCCGGAAAAGAAATCCCCAACGGGAAACGGGTGTGAGAATCACCACCGGTACCGACGGTATCCGGTAATAACATGCGATTAATCCAGCTGTGTATAACACCATCTCCCGGGCGCAGTGATACTCCGCCACGCGTCATCATAAAATCCGGCAAGCTGTGCTGCGTCTCGATATCGACTGGCTTAGGGTAAGCTGCGGTATGGCAAAACGACTGCATGGTCAAATCAGCGGAAAACCCCAGGCAGGCCAGATCCTTTAATTCATCACGTGTCATCGGCCCTGTAGTGTCCTGAGAGCCAACCGTTGTCATTTTCGGCTCGCAATAGGTGCCAGGGCGAACTCCCTGTCCTTCTTGCAGCCCACAGGCTTTACCGACCATTTTTTGTGCCAGAGAAAACCCTCGGCCAGAATCCTGAGGTTGCTGTGGGGCACAGAATAGATCTGACTCAGACAACCCCAGAGATTCACGAGCTTTAGCCGTCAGGCCACGGCCAATAATCAGGTTAATCCGGCCGCCAGCCCGCACTTCGTCGAGAATGACATCTGATTTAAACTGAAACTCCGATAATACCTGGCCATCGTCGGCGAGAATTTTTCCATCGTACGGGCGAATTTCAATCACGTCACCCATATTCAATTTTTCCACTGGCGCTTCAAAAACCAGCGCTCCGGCATCCTCCATGGTGTTAAAGAAAATCGGCGCCACTTTGCCACCGATGCAAATACCACCACTGCGTTTATTAGGAACACCAGGAATATCATCACCAAAAAACCATAACACGGAATTGGTGGCTGATTTACGTGATGAACCTGTACCCATCACATCGCCAACAAAAGCGACTGGTAACCCCTGGCGACGAATTTCATCAATTTGTTGCATCGGGCCAATAGCCCCGGGCTGTTCGGGGTTCAGTCCGTCACGGCTCATCTTGTACATCGACTTTGCATGCAGCGGAATATCCGGGCGACTCCAGGCATCCCGAGCGGGAGACAAATCATCGGTATTAGTTTCACCGCTGACTTTAAACACCACCACCTTGATGCTATCGGCCACCGCATCACGGCTGGTAAACCATTCCCCCTCTGCCCAGCTTGTCAGGATATCTTGTGCATGTGAATTTCCTTCTTTCGCCAGTTGCTCAACATCGTGAAATGCATCAAACATTAAAATAGTGTGTTTCAGCTCTTCGGCTGCCAAGCCAGCCAAATTTTCATCGCTGAGCAAACCGATGAGGGTTTCAATGTTATAACCGCCATGCATATTCCCGAGTAACTGAATCGCCATTTTCGGGCAGATAATCGGCGACTGAGTTTCTCCTTTGACGATAGCAGATAAAAAACCGGCTTTAACATAAGCCGCTTCGTCGACACCCGGGGGGACGCGTTCAGAAATCAGTTGCAGCAACAGATCTTCCTGACCCACAGATGGTTTCTTCAGTAATTCGATCAGCTCTGCAACCTGTCCGGCGGACAGGTGTTTCGGTGGCAAACCTTCAGTGGATCGCTGTTCGACGTGTTGTTTATATGCTTCAAGCACAGTTGAACCTCTCATCGTTATTTGCAATATTTGCACAACAAGCATCTGATATTAATTACGAAAAACAGATGGCTTGATATCTGTAGATAGCGACTAACAAAGGTTTTTCCTTTGTAATCAAGGGCTTTTAAGAGTTTCAATGAGCTTGCCACTTGAAGCAATCACTGAATTTGTGGTTTTTTGCAAATGCAAATCTGTAAATTTGCGAACTTTGCAAACTCCAAGTTAAAGGCAGCCATAAAAATAACCAGCCCAATTAGCCGTGGTTTATCCACAGCCACGGGAGCTGATTTCAGCGTGACAGAGCGAGATTAAACGATGAGAAAAATGTATATGGGAGTCAGGCTGCGTACTCTGCGTGAACAGCGCCAGCTGACCCAGGCTGCAATGGCACAACAGCTGGAGATTTCACCCAGCTACCTCAATCAGATTGAGAACAATGAACGGCCTTTGACGGTTCCGGTGTTATTACGTTTACAGTCTCGCCTGGGTGCGGACCCACAATTCTTTTCCGACGATGACGAAGCACGCTTATTAGCACAGGTACGTGATGTTATTGCTGATATGGCGGCCGATGTGCCAACCTCAGAACTACAGGGGTTTGTGCAACAAATGCCGGCACTGGCTGAGTTATTTGGTCGTTTGCATAACCGCTGTCGCACAGCAGAAGAACAAAGTATCGATCTTGTCAGTAGTAAGGATGATCGAAATCAGGGGCTGGCCAGTGGCCTAAGCCAGCCCCACGAAGAAGTACGTGACTTCTTTTATGCCAAGCACAATTATATTGCTGAACTGGATAATCATGCGGAAGCTTTATATGAAAAACTGATGAGTACCACAAGCTCCGGTCAGGTGACGTTTGTGAGCTCTGGTGAACTGGTACTGCGTCTGAAAGATTACCTGCAACAGGCTCATGGCGTTCGCGTACAAAAACGTCCGGCAGACAAAACGAATACTCTGCGTTATTTCGACAATGACGCTAGAATTCTACAAATCGATATGGGCATTGAGCCCGGACAACAAGCATTTCAATTAGCTATTCAGATCGCCCGCCTGGAAATCAGTGATGTTATTCAGCGTATTATTAAACAGGCTGATTTAAGCAATGATACCGCACGTAAACTGACTCATATTGGTCTAGCCAGTTATTTTGCAGGAGCGCTGGTATTGCCTTATACGCTTTTTCTCAATCAGGCAGAACAACTGCATTACGATATCGAATTATTATCCGAGCAATTTGGCGTGAGTTTTGAAACAATCTGCCATCGTTTGTCGACCATGCAGCGCCCGGATGCTCGAGGTGTGCCATTCTTTTTTGTACGGGTTGACCGTGCCGGTAATATTTCCAAGCGTCAGTCGGCGACAGATTTTCACTTTTCACGCACCGGCGGAACCTGCCCGTTATGGGCAGTGTACGAAGCCTTTTCGCAGCCTGACCGTATTCTGACACAACTAGCAGAAATGCCGGATGGCCGTATCTATTTATGGATTGCCCGCAGCGTCACCCATCGTCGAGGTGGTTATGGTAAGCCCGCCCGTACATTTGCCATTGGCTTAGGCTGTGATTTACGCCATGCCGAACGCTTGGTGTATGCCAAGGGGCTGAATCTGAAAGACGCGAGTACTGCAACACCTATCGGTGCGGGCTGTAAAGTATGCCATCGTACCGACTGTGGTCAGCGTGCCTTTCCCGCGCTGGACAAGCCGTTGGCTATTGACCCAGATTCGCGAAAATGGGAGCCATACCCGATTGATGTTCATCAATAGTTATATCTGATAGTTCAAGTGTTAGAGCATGAGATATGCAGAGGGTTGAATATATGAAAAAACATATATATGATTTTTCGTATGTATTGGATGTTGGACTGAAACCTTGCCGTTACCCGCCCATTCGCCACAGACTCTGTTTAAGTGCATGAGTGATGAAACCCGTCTGGCCTTGCTGTTGTTAATTGAGCAGCACGGCGAGTTGTGTGTGTGTGAGCTCACTGAAGCGTTGCAGCTAAGCCAACCGAAGGTGTCTCGTCATCTGGCGCATTTACGCGAATGTAATTTGCTGGTGGGGGAGAAACGTGGCCAATGGGTGCACTATTTTCTGCACCCTGAGTTGGATCGTTGGGCGAAAGAGCTGATTGCTCATACGTTAGAGCATAACGCTGAGTTTCTTGCCGATATTAACCAACGTTTATGTAAGGTCAGTCCGCAGCGTGCGGAAGAGACTAATTGTTGTTAAAAATTAAACAAGTTCCGCTTGATTATTTTTCAGCCGCACACGTCGCAAGGCATGTCCTTATGCCTGCGACGCGCACGCGATATCCATATCGCTGCTCTTGAAAAACAAACCAACCAGAACTTTTAGCGTCTTCCTCATTTATCGTGAAGAATAGAAATGAAATTATTATTTATCTGCACTCATAATCGCTGCCGCAGTATTCTGGCGGAAGCCATCGCCCGCGATGTTATTACCAAAGAAAACTCTGACTGGCAGGTGCGCAGTGCCGGTAGTCAGCCTGCTGGTGTCGTTTATCCTGGTACGATTAATTTCCTGCAACAACAGGGTATTTCGACTGAAGGTTTACAAAGCCAGAGCTGGGATGAGTTTGAAGAGTATTTTGCTGACTCAGAAAGCGGTCCTGTGATTGCTATTACCGTGTGCGACAGCGCTGCGGGTGAAGCTTGTCCAGTATGGTTCGGCCAGGGCATCAAAGCCCACTGGGGCCTTCCTGACCCATCTAAATTAGAAGATGAAGCTGAGCAAGCTGCGTTGTTCGAAAAAGTGGCGGCTACTTTAACCAAACGGATAAAAACGCTGTTAACAACAGAAATTAAAGATGATGCACAACTGCGTCAGTTATTAACCGATTTAAGTGAAGTAGGCTAACTCCATGGGCATTTTTGAACGTTATTTATCGATATGGATTGCCGCCGGCATTATTGGTGGTGTGATCGCAGGGCTGTTAGCACCTGAGCTGTTTACTGCTATCGCGGGTTATGAGTTTGCTCACGTCAACCTGGTGGTTGCTGTTCTGATCTGGCTGATGATTTATCCAATGATGGTGCAGGTGGATTTTTCGGCGATTAAAGATGTGGGTAAAAAGCCACAGGGTTTGGTTCTGACACTGGTTATTAACTGGTTAATTAAACCCTTTTCTATGGCAGCGATTGGCTGGCTATTCTTCCACGGTTTATTTGCCGACTGGGTCGACCCTCAGACTGCCAGTGAATACATCGCCGGTATGATTTTATTGGGTGTGGCGCCTTGTACGGCCATGGTATTCGTTTGGAGCCAGCTGACTAAAGGAGATGCTAATTACACTCTGGTACAGGTATCGGTTAACGACATTATTATGATCTTTGCTTTTGCTCCGATCACAGCCTTCTTATTAGGTGTAACCGATGTTGAAGTACCATGGGAAACTCTGCTGTTGTCTGTGGTGTTATACGTGGTTCTGCCGTTAGTAGCTGGCGCATTAACCCGTAAAGCGCTTGAAAGTAAGCACGAAGCGCATGCGATCGAAAACTTTACCGGAAAGCTAAAACCCTGGTCGATTATTGGTTTGATCAGCACCGTCGTAATTCTGTTCGGCTTACAGGCACCAACCATTGTAGAAAAACCACAGGACATTGTGCTGATCGCTATTCCGCTGATGATTCAGACTTACGGTATTTTCTTTATCGCTTATTTCGCTGCGCTGAAAATGAAGCTGGCTCATAACATTGCCGCTCCGGCTTGTATGATTGGTACCAGTAACTTTTTCGAGTTGGCCGTTGCTGTGGCTATCTCGTTATTTGGTTTGCACTCGGGTGCGGCTCTGGCAACCGTTGTTGGTGTGTTAGTGGAAGTACCTGTGATGTTATCACTGGTATGGTTTGCTAACCGCACTCGTGGCTGGTTTGAGAATTAATTAAATTTTTAAGTTTTCAGATTAAAAGCCAGACAGCTTTTTCTGTCGCACACGTCATAAGGCACATCCTTGTGCCTGTGACGTGCCCGCAACATCCTGTTGCTGCTTTCGAAAAACTATCTGACTCTTAACCTGAAACAGGAATACATGAAGTAACCAATATGACAAATTTAAAAACTCAGGAACCAGCCAACCTTGTCGACGATTGTTTTCAGGTTCCAACCCCGGAAAAGGTATTCACTGATTCCGTCAGCGAACATAAGCCACGAATTTTATTATTGTACGGCTCTCTGCGTGAACGTTCTTTCTCTCGCTTAGTGGTAGAAGAGAGTGCCCGTATTTTAGAAAAGATGGGCGCAGAAACACGCATCTTTAATCCTTCGGGTTTACCTCTGCCTGATGATGCTGACGCTGAACATGAAAAGGTTCAGGAACTGCGTGATTTAGTGCAGTGGAGTGAAGGTATGGTGTGGTGTTCTCCGGAGCGCCACGGTTCCATGACCGGTATTATGAAATCTCAGATTGACTGGATACCGTTATCGCTGGGTGCCGTTCGTCCAACTCAGGGTAAAACTCTGGCAGTGATGCAGGTATGTGGTGGTTCACAATCATTTAACGTGGTGAATCAGCTACGTGTGTTAGGTCGTTGGATGCGCATGTTAACCATCCCAAATCAGTCTTCCGTGGCAAAAGCCTGGGCGGAGTTTGATGATAATGATCGGATGAAACCATCGGGTTATTACGATCGTATTGTTGATGTACTGGAAGAGCTGATGAAGTTTACGTATCTGGTACGTGACCGCAGTGACTACTTAGTTGATCGTTATTCTGAGCGTAAGGAAAGTGCAGAAGAATTAATGAAGAGAGTTAATCAGCGTTCAATCTGATCAAAAAAAACGGAGCAGGGGGCGTTTTCAAAAACAGCGATATGGATATCGCGTGCCCATCACAGGCTGCAGGGACGCGCCTTGTGATGGGTGTGGCTGAAAATGCACCTTGCTTCGTTTATTGCTGTTTTACAAAGAAACTACGTCTGAAACCAGCGGCTTATCCGCTAAACGACTCTGAATAACAAAGCGATATTCTTTGCCAGCTGCTTGCTCTTCGGCAGCCTGTGGGTTGTACCAGCGTACTTCGTACTCTGCCATACCTTGATCTTCTTCATCGGTTAAACGCACTTCAACATCGTAACCCTGATCATCGATAGTGTGTTTGCCAACTGCCAGTGGCTGCCAACCGTTATCACCTTTGACTTCGATACGCGCCAGTGGCTGGTGCAGATTAATTTTTGAAGCGTTTACGCCAAGGAAACGCACCGCGTAATAATCTTCTTCGTTGGCTTCATCAGTATCAACAAATTCGGCTTGTTGCAGGATTTTTTCTGATCCGGTTGCTGCTTGTTCTTCTGGCATCATTTCAGTGATGTTCAGCGTGTAGTTCCAGCTTGGCATCATCTCTTCCACTTCACCCTGAGCGTTAAAGTCTTTTGCCAGTTTCTGTAATTGCGCGCTGATGTATGGTGTAGAGTAACGGCCATACATGGTCGAACCACCTTCATAAGTCTGGTATTGGTATTCTTCCGGGGTAACGGAATAACCAAAATAACCGTTTGCCACACTGGTTACCCAGCTGTGTTTAATTTCATTGCCAGCGGCATTAAATTCTTTTTGCACTTTCGCGGCAGCACGTAAGCCAGATTGTGTGGTCATCTCAAACGGCAGCGGCATAATCAGAGTGTCGTTTACACGGACAATCTGGAATAACACGGTTGTCGGGAAAGAATCTGTTGGTTCGAATAATGGCTGGAACCAGCTGCTGCCTAAAATACGCTTGCTACCATGACAGCCATCTTTACCAAACCATAAACGCTTGGATCCCCAACCACCACGTAAGGTTGGCAGAACACTTAACCAGGGGGTGCGACGCTCATAAGCGCCACCGGCGGTTGCGGTACCCACGTATGGTGTTTCGCAGAGTTCAACGTCGGCTACTTTATTATTTTCGCGGATATTAATTTCGCGTGCTGCACTTGCAACGGTAACGTCTTTGCTGAGGTCTTTTTCCAACGAGTTAAATAAAGCGATGGCTTCTTTACCAATGCCCATACCCAGTTTACGCGCAGCAACAAAATCCACGTCGGCGTGGGAGAAGTAGTTATCACCTTCTTTTACCGCTGGCGCCATATCGCCCTGGGTGCCCGTGGTGATGCCGTGTAATACCTGCCAGCTTGGCTGGTATTTATTCTGGATATCCCACTCTAATTCGCGTTGGGCGTAGGCAAATAAATCGCCGTTATAAACACGAACCGGTGCACTGATCACGGTACCGTGAACGGAGAAGCTGGAGAATGCGCCCAGCGGTTTGTATTCACCATCATCGTCGAGAGCGTCAATACGAACCATGTACAGTGATGGGTTAACTTCTTTAAATTTGGTTTCCGGATCTTCTAAGTCCAGATCACCTTTGCCCGGATTCAAACGATACGCTTCCAGCATACGGTTACGGTTGTAGCCATAAATATCTTTGCGACCAGTTGCAACTTTTGCCGGGCGGCGTTGTTTGTGCGCTTGTAAAACACCTTCTGCGATGCGGTTGCTGATCTCTTCCAGCAGCTCAGGCTCTAAACCCTGAATATGGGAAAAGTGCTTGTTGTAAAAATCGTTGTGGAAGTGATTACCAAACGATGAGTGGCTGTGGGTGCCGGTAATAAAGATATCACCGGGTTTCAGGCCGGTTTTTTCTGCAACCAGCGCGGCAACCTTGTGATGCATCAGCAGCGAGCTACCCGCCAGGTCGCCCTGAATCATAGCAATCGACTGGCCTTTACCATCGTTGAGGTAAAAGATTCGGGCTTTTAAACGGGTACGGAAGCCAATCGCCTTGTTACCCAGAATCGAATAGGCGCCTTTGGCAATACCCGGTGGTGGCGTGATATCGACAGAAACGGCTGCTGCGGTAGCGGTTTCTTCGGTTGCCACCGCGGCGGCACGGGGCTGATCAATGGTGAAGGTTTGTTGTGTGCTACAGGCGCTCAGCACTGTTGTCAGTGCCAGCAGGCCCAGAAGTCGGATAGACATAAGCTTCCCTGGAGGTGTTTATATAGGTGTTATTGTTAGATGGTGTGATTTTGCACGAAAGTACCAGTAAGTAAACAGGGAATATCCTGCCACTTTGTTGGGGAATTATTCATGACGGATGTCCTTATTGGCTAGGGGAATTAAAACCCCGAGCCAGGTTGCTGCAGAAACTCGATTTCCTCGACACTGCTTTCACGCCCCAGAATGGCGTTGCGATGCGGGAAATGACCAAAGCGATCAACAATCACCTTATGTTTGTGCGCAAAGTCGATAAAGCCGTTGGCGGCTGTTTGAAATGATTCCGGGGAATCGGCATGTAACTGTTGGAACTTCTCCAGACACAGCGCCTGCATCTGGGTACTTTCTGCGTGTTCCAGCGGCATATAGAAGAATACCCGCTGAATCGGACGCAGTTGTTTGTCGTGGCCGAGGCGAATGCCTTCCAGGCACCAGTGTAATGCCAGGCTGTCCTGGGTGTATGACAGCGCGCTGTTGCGGTACATATTGCGGCTGAATTGATCGAGCACAATAATGGCAGCCAAGCGGCCTTCGGCATCTTCTAACCAGTCATTAAACTGGCCGCGTAACAGCGCTTTTAATACCGGCTCAAAACGTTGACGAATATCGGTATCGACCGCTGGGTTTTTCTGCCACCAGAGCGCCGACTGGCGTTTGCTGATGTCATCATCGCTTAACGCCACGGCGGTATTAACCTGAGCTGCGTCAAACCAGAAGTCGAGAATGTTGTGTTTATCCATTTCTGCGCTGCCGTTATATAAGTCTGTGGGATACTATACGCCCATCTGAGTTTGAATACTGTTTTATCTGATTTATGGATTTTCTCTGGATTCTGGTCGCCTTTTTGTGTGGCTTTGGCGTTAAACAATTGGGCATGCCACCGTTAGTGGGCTATCTGGCGGCGGGTTTTGGTCTGCACGCAGCGGGTGTTGAACCGGCCGAAAGCCTGGAAACACTGGCCAATATGGGCATCACTCTGATGCTGTTTACTATTGGCTTAAAAATTAACGTCAAGGCTTTGATTAAACCGGAAGTGTGGGCCAGCTCTGCGCTTCATACCGGATTATGGGTCGGGCTGTTAATTGCCATTATTTCGATGGCTGGCTGGTTAGGGCTGAGTCATTATTTTGATGTGCCACTGCATACCCAGGCATTGATTGGTTTCGCCTTAAGTTTTTCTTCTACCGTGTGTGTGGTGAAGATGCTGGAAGAAGCGTCTGAACTGAAGGTACGCCACGGTAAATTAGCGCTGGGTATTCTCATCATCCAGGATATCGTCGCAGTCGTGTTTCTGGTGGCCTCTACCGGTAAGGTGCCATCTTACTGGGCGCTGGCGTTGCTCGGCTTATGGTTACTGAAGCCTGTTCTGGGCCATGTATTAAATCGCGCGGGTCACGGTGAGCTGTTGTCGCTGGCAGGGTTTTTCCTGGCGTTAGGCGGGGCTGAGCTTTTCTATCTGGTGGATATGAAAGGTGACTTAGGTGCACTGATTATTGGTATGTTGCTGGCCAGTCACGCCAAGGCTTCTGAACTGTATAAATCTTTGATGAGTTTTAAAGATTTGTTCCTGATCGGCTTTTTCCTGTCGATTGGTTTTACCGCCTTACCAACATTGGATATGGCGTTAACCGGTGCGATTCTGATGGCACTGTTGGTGGTTAAACTGTTGCTGTTTTTCTTCCTTTTGCTGGCGTTTAAAGTATCCGGCCGTTCATCTTTCTTAACAGCGCTGGCGCTGACCAATTACTCTGAGTTCGGACTGATCGTGGCACACCTGAGTGTCGGGAATGGCTGGATGTCTCAGGACTGGCTGGTGATTATTGCTCTGGTGATGTCGGTTTCCTTCATTCTATCGAGCTTTATGTATCGCAAAGCGCACCATTATTACGCGATTCACAAAG
Source organism: Bacterioplanoides sp. (assembly GCF_965219715.1). Classification (GTDB taxonomy): domain Bacteria; phylum Pseudomonadota; class Gammaproteobacteria; order Pseudomonadales; family Oceanobacteraceae; genus Bacterioplanoides. Next base: position 1,699,353 of record NZ_OZ244785.1, on the reverse strand, counting down.
ACAGTATTAATCAGTTTGAACGGGACGGCGCGCATCAACAGTTTGATCGCCCGGTGGGCGCAGAAGTGCTGGTGTTAGGTATGGGACGTGTTGGCAAAGGTGCGTACAGTGCACTGCAGCCAGAGTACGGCGAAAAGGTCTGGGGTATTGAGTCGGATCCGGAGCGGGTGCAAAAACTCAAGCAGCAGGGTTTCTCGATTGTGCTGGGTGACTCCGATGATATGGAATTCTGGCAACGGGTTTGTACCCAGAATATTCGTCTGGTAATGCTGGCGTTACCGTCACAACAGGAAATTCTCAGTACTCTGGATATGCTGAAAATGGCGAATTATCAGGGCAAGGTGGCTACGGTTGCACGTTATGAGGATGAACGTGAACAGTTGTTAGCTCTGGGGGTTGATGTAGTCTTTAACTATTACGCTGAGGTCGGGGCGGGTTTTGCCGCTGAGAGTCAGCATTTGTTGTTGGCGGATTAACCTCAGTGTATTACAGAAACAAGTTTTGCAATTTCGCCACCGGATAGAAGGTACTTCCTTGTACCTGCTATCCTACCGCGACTTCCTGTCGCTGTTTGAAATAGCAAAGCTTATTTCTTCTTTTGGAATAAAGGCGCCATTTATTACATAGACGTGCAGTCAGGATTGTTTTTTGTAGCAGCCACACAAAAAAGTAGGAAGACTTTTTTGCACAGCTTTGCTGCCCGAAGGGTGATGCACATGGATGTGCTGAATGAACGTGTGGCGGTAGGATCAAAGGCACAGGGATGTGCCTCTGATCCGGCGAAGAAAAATAATGCTGATAGTATGTCTTCGAGTGACTAAAAATAGCTATTTCACAGCAAATAACGTCGCTAACTCATCGCAATTCTGGGCGCGTAACATTGGCTTCTGATGGTGAGAAAAACCCGTTGATTCCACATGTTTTAATAAATCAAAAAACGGCTGCCAGAAGTTTTCGATATCAAAACATAATACGGCTTTGTCGTGATCGCCGATACCAGCCCAGCACCAGATTTCAATCAGTTCATCAAGAGTACCAATGCCACCCGGCAGGGCGATAAAGGCATCCGCCAGCTCTGCCATACGGGCTTTGCGCTCATGCATACTGTCTACGTATTCAAGGCTGGTCAGGTCCTTATGTGCAGTCTCACGAATGTACATACTACCTGGCATCACACCAATCACTTCACCGCCGACTTCCAGCGCTGCATCTGCAATTGTGCCCATTAAGCCATTACGGCCACCGCCATAGACAATGCCGATTCCTTGTTTGGCCAGCCATTGGGCGAGATCGCGGGCGCCTTGTTCAAACGCCGGGTTATTGCCGTGTTTTGCTCCACAATAAATAGCAACGCGCTTAATTGCCTGTTCTGTCATTCCTGTAATCTCTGTTAATCCAGCCAATTATTTTGGCAAATAAATTGATTTTGTTGCCGCAAGCTTATACCAGAGCAATCTTTATGGCGAAATTATTAGGCTGAGTTGTGCTATCGCACGTTTTTTCAGCGCGATTAAAAACAGCCTGAACTAGGATCGAATCGATCCCCATGAAAAGTCTGACGGTGAATCCGCAGAGGAGAACTAACATGGCTAAAATGTCATTTCGTTTTATGACCGAAGTGGAAGTCGAGTTAAAGGCTGAAAGTTACGAAGAAATCTATCTGATGTTAAAAGATATGATGCATGGCCAGCGGCCAATCAGCGCCCAGAGTAATGTGAAAATATTTCCGCCGGAACAAAGCTCCATGTACTTCAGTATGGAAGGCGAACGCGAGCTGCATGAAATCCCGCAGTTTAAAGGCGATTTTAAACGGGATATTTTAGAACACTGAACACTGAACACTGAACACTGAACACTGAACACTGAACACTGAACACTGAACAACGCAGCCCGGACCGGATAAGCACCGGGCTGTTGGTTTATTTAAGCTTCCACCAGATGTTTCATTAACTCTGTTTTAATGTCATCGGGAATTGCTTTAGAGCCTTTTTTATCATGATCAAAGTGCACCATGATTGCGTGCCCTTTGGCGCACATTTTTCCTTGCTGCCAGGCTTCATGCACAATCGTCATCGATGAGTTTCCAATCTTGCTGAAATACGTACGGATTTCCACTTCGTGTTGCAAATATAACTCGGCCAGAAATTCCACATCTATTTTGGCAATGATCAGGTGCCAGTCATTTGGATTCAGGTCCGGGGTGAAATAGCGAAAGATAGGGGTGCGTGCCTGTTCAAACCAGATAGGCAGCGTGGTGTTATTAATATGCCCCAATGCATCGGTTTCGTTAAAGCGTGGTTCTACCGTTAAAGTCCACATAAATTTCTGTCCTCAATTGAATGCAGCGCAGTTTAACAATAATTATGGCATTCAAAGAGGGGACTAATGGCCAATGCTGGCATGATTGAACAGGTACAGCCAGTTATCACCATGCTCCCGGAATATGACAAACGCATGTTGCTTTTATGAACTTTCCCGCTTGCTTGATACATCTCTGCTAAGCCGCTGTTAACGCTTTAATGCTCAACACAGCGTTATATGGTGATGACAGATAACACGGGTAGTGAAGCAGAGGAGAGCAGCAATGGAAGCGGTATATCTGTTTATTGAGCGCGGCGGTGAAGTGATTTATCCCATCATGTTTGTGGTGTTGATGATCTGGATGTATCTGTTTGAGCGGGTGTTTTACCTTCGCGTGGTACATCCCAAAAAATCGCGCGCAGCGGTGCAGGAATGGAATCTGCGCCGTAACAAACAAAGCTGGCATTCGCGTCAGATTCACGCCGATTTATTAGGCGATATGGAGATCGGCTTAAACTCCGCGTTTCCAACCATTCGTATGCTGGTCAGCCTGTGTCCGTTATTGGGCTTGCTGGGCACAGTAACCGGCATGATCGAGGTATTTGATGTGATGGTGCATGTCGGTGGTGGCTCCCCTAAGGCGATGGCGTCAGGGATTTCGAAAGCCATCCTATCAACGGTTGCCGGTATGGTTGGCGCAATCAGTGGTTTGCTGGCGTTACACATCCTCCAGCGCGTCTGCCGCAGAGAGCAACGTAAAGTTGAGACACTGCTGGCGCTGGTTTAGCTAGGTGGGTGACTGCTTGCAGAGCTGGCCATTTGGTGTCGTTTCATTAGCGTGTGGTTTATGATGCGGTTTTCAATGAAGCATGGCCACAACCTTGTCCGAAATCATTTTGTCCGAACAGCGAGAGCAGTCCGATCCGTTTTTTATGCTGCAGGCTTTAGCCCAGGCAAGACTGGCATTTGAAGCCGGTGAGGTGCCGGTTGGTGCGGTGGTGGTATTGGACGGTGAGATCATTGGTCGTGGTTACAATCAGCCAATTACTTCCCTTGACCCCAGCGCCCATGCAGAGATGGTGGCGTTGCGCGATGCGGCTAAAAACATCGGCAATTACCGCTTAACCGGTGCAACCCTGTATGTCACGGTTGAGCCATGCTCAATGTGCTCTGGCTTATTGGTTCACAGTCGTATTCAGCGTTTGGTATACGGAACAACCGAGCCGAAAGCGGGAGCGGTGGAAAGCGCCATTGAATTGCTAGACCAGCCTTTCTTTAATCACACAATTGAGCGCACGAGTGGTGTACGGGCAGAGGAATGTTCCGCTATTATGTCGGAATTCTTTGCGATGCGGCGGGCGGCGAAAAAACGTCTTAAGCAACGCACACCACCGACCGACGGCTAACGCCTGGGCTGGTGGTTATAAATAATAAAAAAATCACCATACTCAGGGTACAAGCAATGTTACGAATCATCCGACTGCTGGTCGTCGCCAGCCTGGTCTCACTGACTGCATGCGCCGATGTGCAGGAATCTCTGTTCGATGTTGGCCTTAAAGCCGAACGGGCGATGTCCGGGCTGGAGCTGCAGCACATTTCTGTGGCCGATCATGACTGGACGTATCTGGATTCCGCGCCAGGAGATACCAGTAAGCCTTTACTTCTGATGTTGCACGGCTTTGCTGTGGATAAAGACAACTGGCTGCGTTTTGCTCGTAGCTTCGATGATTATCGGGTGGTTGCTCCGGATCTACCGGGCCACGGCGAAACCAGCTACAACCCGGAATTTACCTACGACTTTGTGCAGCAGGCAGTATGGCTGGATGAGTTTGTTGAAGCGCTGGCGCTTAAAGATCTGCACATAATGGGCAATTCCATGGGGGGCGGTATTGCGCTGATGTACAGCTATGCTCGTCCGGACAATGTCGAATCCATTACCTTAATTGATGCCGCTGGCGTATATCCGCCGAAGAAATCGGACCTGCAGGAAATCATCGATAACGGTGGTAAAAACCCGCTGATCGTAAACAGCGTTGAAGATTTCGATACCCTGCGTAACTTCGCTATGGCGAAACAGCCGTTTCTGCCATGGCCGGCAACCAATGTGCTGGCCCGTCGTGCCCAGGCCCGTAACGAGATTAATACCAAGATTTTTGCTGATATTCATGCCGTGGCAGAACAGGCAAAACACAGCGACGATAACCTGAAAATGCTGCAACAGATTCAGCAGCCAGTATTGATCCTGTGGGGTGAAAAAGACCGTGCTCTGGACGTCAGCAGCGTTGCAGTATTTGAACAATATCTGCCGGACAGCCGCAGCTTTATTTTCCCGGATTTAGGCCATGCACCAATGCTGGAATCGCCGGACGAAAGTGCCGAATTGGTGCTGGAATTTGTTGAAGGCATTGAACAACAGCCGAAGCAATCTCAGGTTAAAAGCAACGATGAAAACCAGCTTTCTGTTGCACAGAAGCTGGCGAAGATGACTCTGTCTAAAGAAGATTCTGTAGAGGGGCTGGCGCAGGAGTAATACGGTTATTGGTCGATTCAAAGGCGGGTTAACTCCCGCCTTTTTTATGCCTTAATGTAAAACTTCACGTTTGCTTGATGCTGAAAAAACACAAAAAAAGCGGACTTCAGGAAATCCTGAGCCCGCAAAAAACTCTTTTAAACCACCAATGGTGATAACTAAAGGAGTGGAGGAATAACGGTCATTAATGAAGAAGACAGCATGACTTGTTGTTCTTCTTCAAGGAATACAGGTTGTTGCTCGTCTTGCCATACCAGTACATCGTAATAACGACGTATGTTCTGCACGTAAGTCACCGGTTCATGGCCGCGAGCATAACCGTGTGCGGTGTGGCGGTAATAACGTTTCTGGCTCAGTAATGGCAGAGTGTCTTTAACGTCCAGCCACAGGTTCGGATTGCCGCCCATTTCTTTGGTTAATTTACGGGCGTCACGTAAATGCCCCAGGCCAACGTTGTAAGCGGCTAATGCCATCCAGGTACGATCTGGTTCATGAACTTCGGCACCGATACGCTTGCGCAATTTCGACAGGTACAAACCACCGCCAGCGATGCTTTGTTTGGCGTCTAAGCGATTTTTAATACCGAGTTCTTTGGCGGTGTTGCGGGTTAGCATCATCAGGCCACGAACACCGGTAAAACTTTTAGCTCGCGGATTCCAGTGGCTTTCCTGATAACCCATAGCGGCCAATAAACGCCAATCGAATTCGTGTTTGTCGGCGGCTTTCTGGAAGTCACCTTTATAACGATCCAGCTTTTTCTCGGTCTGGCGCAGGAAACGTTTGGCACCGACATAATTCAGCTGATCCAGGTGACCGTAGAAACGCTCTGACAGCGCCGCCAACTTGTCGCGGGTTTCGCTCTGTTTGAAGAATTCATTCGCTGCGTCATGCAGGCTGCTATCACGGGATAATTCAAAGGCCCAGGCAATGTTCTGCTGTTCTGATAAATCAAATGCCACCGCCAGATTCGGGAAGTAGGCTTTTAATACGTCAAATTCATTGGAATCAACGATGGTGAAATCAATATTGCCGCTGGAAACCATCTGTAGCAGGTCGCTGACTTCCAGATCCGGACTTTCGCTCCAGGTCAGTTCCGGTACTTCGTCAGATTGCAGGTTTAGCAGACGTTGCGAGTGGCTGGAATCCGACGACACCACCAGCTGACCATTCGCCAGGTCGATTACCTGCTTCGGGCGCATACCGCCACGACGGTAAATAACCTGCTCCGACACTTTCAGATAAGGCTCAGAAAAGTACGCCCAGCGTTTGCGTTCATCCGTTACCGTCAGGCCTGCAGCAGCGAACGCTGCCTGGCCTTTATCCAGCTTGGTAAAGATGTCAGACAGGTTGTCTGCAACTTCCACTTTCAGATCAACACCCAGATAATCGGCGAAGGCAGAAGCCAGTTCGTACTCGTAACCGGTAACGCCGCTGCGGTCTTCGTAATAGGTGGTTGGGCTGTTGCGGGTAATCATTACAATCTCGCCGCTCATGCGGGTTTGCTCAAGATCTGTTGGGCGCACGCTGCCCGTCAGTGCCAGGAAGCACATAACGGCGATCAGCGATTTCACAACTAGACTGGTTGAGCCACGAATCATAATGATTTCTCTTTTCATGCACTAAGCTGGTGCAATTTTCAGAATGTGAGCCCATTTTATCGCGCGAGCTGCTTAAAAAACAATCGATGAAATGTATAAGGTTGCAAAACGGTTACAAAAGCATGTCACTATGTTGATGTAACTCATTGATCTATAGGGGCTTTTCTTCTATCTGGAACGAAAGCAACTCTATGTTGCTGCAAATGAAACAATTCAGCTTTCATTCAGCTTTTTAGACTTTATTATGAGGTTATTAAGGCGTGAAGTGACTGTTTATAGGGCACTGATTAAGCATTACGCAAGCAGCAAAATGTAAATTTAAAAATTGTCGTCTTGGTCAGCTTTGATTGTCTGGTAAACAATCACTTCAGCTGCTGTCGCAAAAGGGCGGAAAACCCGCATTTTTACTGAGTGAAAGCCCGCTTCGGATCTGGTGCCACAAAGGCCTCTCCGGTATTATTCGCGCTTCGTTTTTGCCTCACTCTTCGTGGAGTTATCCCGCAATGCTAGAGCTGCGTGGCGCGCCAGCGCTTTCTGAATTCCGTCAGAATAAAGTCCTGTCAAAACTGCAATCGGTTGTACCGGCAGTCACTTCTGTTTATGCCGAATTTGTGCATTTTGCTGATACCAGTGCCGAACTGGATGGCAATGAACTACAGGTTCTGGCCCGCTTGCTGAAATACGGCCCAAAAGCCGAGGTTAAAGAAGGCAGTGGCGAAGAGTTTTTGGTGGTACCACGTTTCGGCACCATTTCGCCGTGGTCTTCTAAAGCATCAGATATCGCACACAACTGTGGCTTAGATAAAGTACTGCGTTTAGAGCGTGGCATCGTTTATTACGTCGAGCTTGAAGGTGGAAAGGCTGCAACTGCTGCAGATCGTGAAGCCATCGCAGCTGCTCTGCACGATCGTATGGTTGAAACCGTATTGGCGGACAGTAGCGATGCGGAAAAGCTGTTCTCCCATGCTGAGCCAGCACCACTGGATACCGTTGATATTCTGGCCGGTGGTCGTGATGCCCTGGTAGCCGCGGATAAGAGCCTGGGTCTGGCCCTGGCCGAAGACGAAATCGATTACCTGGTTGATAACTACAAGATTCTCGACCGTAACCCGACCGATGTGGAACTGATGATGTTCGCCCAGGCGAACTCTGAGCACTGTCGTCACAAGATCTTTAACGCCAGCTGGACCATTGATGGTGAAGATCAGGACAAGTCGCTGTTCCAGATGATTAAGAACACCTACGAGTGTTACAACGAAAACATTCTGTCGGCTTATAAAGACAACGCTTCTGTGATCACTGGTCACAAAGCCGGTCGTTTCTTCCCGAACCCTGAAAACAAAGGTTATGCATACCACGAAGAAGATATGCATATCCTGATGAAGGTCGAAACCCACAACCACCCAACCGCGATTGCTCCTCATTCGGGTGCTGCGACGGGTTCCGGTGGTGAGATCCGTGACGAAGGTGCAACCGGCCGTGGTTCTAAGCCAAAAGCGGGTTTAACCGGTTTCACTGTATCCGACTTAAAAATCCCGGGCTTCGAACAGCCATGGGAAAGCCAATACGGCAAACCAGACCGCATCGTTTCTGCGCTGGATATTATGCTGGAAGGCCCGATTGGCGGCGCCGCCTTTAACAACGAATTTGGTCGCCCGGCACTGAACGGTTACTTCCGTACCTTCGAGCTGCAACACGATGGCGAAGTTCGTGGCTATCACAAGCCAATTATGATTGCCGGTGGTTACGGCAACATCCGTGACGAGCATGTACAAAAAGGTGACATCCCGGTTGGCGCTCGTCTGATCGCACTGGGTGGCCCGGCGATGCAAATCGGCCTGGGTGGCGGTGCTGCGTCTTCTATGTCTTCCGGTCAATCGAATGCCGATCTGGACTTTGCTTCTGTTCAGCGTGAAAACCCTGAAATGGAACGCCGCTGTCAGGAAGTGATCGACCGCTGCTGGCAGCTGGGTGATGAAAACCCAATTGCCTTTATTCACGATGTTGGCGCGGGTGGTTTATCCAACGCCTTCCCAGAGCTGGTTGGCGACGGTGGTCGTGGTGGTAACTTCGAACTGCGTAACGTACCAAACGACGAGCCGGGCATGAGCCCGCTGGCGATCTGGTCGAACGAATCTCAGGAACGCTATGTAATGGCGGTTGCTGAAGAAGATATGGATACGTTCGATGCCATCTGTGAGCGTGAGCGCTGCCCATACGCAGTTGTAGGTTACGCCACCGAAGAAGAACACCTGACCGTTACCGACAGTCACTTCGACAACAAGCCAGTCGACCTGCCATTGCAGGTTCTGCTGGGCAAACCGCCACGTATGCACCGTGATGTGAAGTCTCGCGAAGTGAAAGCCGAGAACTTCGAAAGCGCGGGCATTAAGCTGGCGGAAGCGGCTGAACGTGTTCTGAAATTACCAACCGTTGCTTCCAAGAGCTTCCTGATCACCATTGGTGACCGCTCCATTACCGGTACCGTGGCACGTGATCAGTTTGTTGGCCCTTGGCAGGTGCCGGTGGCAGACGTTGCGGTAACCACCTCTTCTTACGATAACTACGCTGGCGAAGCGATGGCGATGGGTGAGCGTACTCCGGTTGCTCTGCTGGATAGCCCGGCGTCTGGTCGTCTGGCGGTGGCAGAAGCCATTACCAACCTGGCAGCAGCGCCAATTGCCAAGCTGGCTGACGTAAAAATGTCGGCTAACTGGATGTGTGCTGCAGGCCACGACGGTGAAGACCAGAAGTTATACGAAACCGTTAAAGCGGTTGGCATGGAACTCTGTCCGGAACTGCAGGTAACCATCCCTGTGGGTAAAGACTCCATGTCGATGAAAACGCGCTGGGAAGACAATGGCGAAGACAAAGCCGTTACTGCACCAATGTCGCTGATTATCACCGGCTTTGCACCAGTGACGGATGCTCGCAAAGTGCTGACGCCTCAGCTGCGCGCTGACCAGGGCGAAACTGACCTGTTGTTAATCGACCTGGGTCGTGGTCAGAACCGTCTGGGTGCTTCTTGTCTGGCACAGGTTTACGGTGAAGTCGGTAGCGTACCGGCCGATCTGGATGACGCGGAAGACCTGAAAGCTTTCTTCGCTGTGATGCAGGGCTTAAACGCTGATAACAAACTGCTGGCTTACCACGACCGTTCTGACGGTGGTTTATTCGCGACTCTGACCGAAATGGCCTTCGCTGGCCACGTTGGTATGGACGTGAAAATGGATCTGCTGGCCGAGTCTGAAGACGAGCTGGCCGCTGCGCTGTTCGCGGAAGAACTGGGTGGTGTGATTCAGGTTCGTCGTGACGATCTGGAAGAAGTACTGGCTCAATTCGAAGCGGCCGGCCTGGGTGATTGCACTCAGGTGATTGGTACGCTGAACGAAGACGACCAGATCACCTTCAGCTTCCAGGACGAAGAATTCCTGAGCGAATCCCGTGTGAACTGGCAACGTGCCTGGACACAAACCAGCTATGAAATGCAGGCACTGCGTGATAACGCTGACTGCGCTCAGCAAGAATTCGATAGCCTGCTGGATGCTGAAGATCCGGGCTTAAATGCCGAATTAAGCTTCGACATTAATGAAGACATTACTGCTGACCTGCCGGTTGCTGGTTCTGAAGACGCACCGAAAGTAGCGATCCTGCGTGAGCAGGGTGTGAACGGCCAGATCGAAATGGCCGCTGCCTTTGATCGTGCGGGCTTCACCACCATCGACGTACATATGAGTGATGTACTGTCTGGTGCGGTAACGCTGGATCAGTTCCGTGGTTTGGTTGCCTGTGGCGGCTTCTCTTACGGTGACGTATTAGGCGCGGGTGAAGGTTGGGCCAAGTCCATTCTGTTTAACGAACAGGCGCGTAGCCAGTTTGCTGCTTTCTTCGAGCGTGCTGATACCTTCGCACTGGGTGTGTGTAACGGCTGTCAGATGCTGTCGAACCTGCACGAACTGATTCCGGGTGCAGAACACTGGCCACACTTTGTTCGCAACATGAGCGAACAGTTTGAAGCGCGTGTTTCTCTGGTAGAAGTTCAGGAATCCGATTCTGTATTCCTGGCGGGTATGGCTGGTTCTCAAATGCCAATTGCTGTGGCGCACGGTGAAGGTCGTGCGGAATTCGCTGATGAAGCGGATATCGATGAGCTGGCGGGCCAGATTGCTCTGCGTTATGTGAATAACTACGGCGAAACCACCGAACAGTACCCGGCGAACCCGAACGGTTCTCCACAAGGTATTACTGGCCTGACCGCGAACGATGGTCGCGTGACTATTATGATGCCTCACCCGGAGCGTGTGTTCCGCGCAGTTCAGAACAGCTGGGCACCGGATCACTGGGATGAAGACGGCGCCTGGATGCGTATGTTCCGTAACGCCCGCCTCTGGTGTGAAGACCAGGTGTGAGGAGAACTGAGGCTTTTTATTAAAGCTTTGGTTTGAGGGAATAGAGACCCGCTGCTCTAGAGATAGGCAGCGGGTTTTTTATTGAAATATTTTTGTGTTAATTTTTACAAACTTACTATCAAGGAAGACAAATGATTATCGATATTAATTCAATTTTTGATGAGCTGGTTGATTATTCTTTTCATCATTTAACCGAAGTTAAGGCTGTCGTTGATAACAAGGTAAAGTGTATTGATGGCGAATTGATTGAGTTTATAGATCCAGTCGACGATCTCATTTTTGAACATGATGAGGTCGTGATTCTGGCGCAAAAAACTTCGAGTGTTGAACTCAAAATTATTTTGTCCGGGCTCGAAGACAACCAGCAAGAACTTATAGAGGAGTTTGAACGCCGAATTCGAGTGGCAGAAAAAAATGGTTTCTATCTGACCTACGCAGCATTAGTAAATGATGTTATTGAACCCGTAGTTGGTTTTTCATTTTGAGATAGGAGGTATGAGTTTGGATCAGTGTAAAAAATTAAATTATTTGATTGAGTTGTGTAGAAACTTTTGCTGCCAGTATTCTTGTTACATACTTGCAAGTGATGGCTGGGAGGATTCCCCAGGAACCTTGCCAATTATAATTCATAATAATTTTTATGACATGGCTGTTTTAGATTTCATGAAAATATTTGGCGATAGAAATAATGACGACTTTCATTATCGAAAAATATTAGCAGGTGCTGATATAGTGTATGCTGAGCTATTGGAAAATCTTTCTTTTTCTGAGGATTCTTGGTGGGTATATCGAAAAGAAATAAAGACATTTAGAGATAAAAGAATTGCTCACTTGGATAAAGGGCGTGGCATCAATATACCGTGTTTAGATATTGCATATTCAGCTATATCCAAGATCTATGATGCTGCAGCTAAGGAGAAAAAGGAGCTTTGTGGAATTGTCTATGACGATACATTGGATACTTATCGTGAAAAGAATTTAAAGTATTGGGCTGTTTACGCTGAAGAGTTGGCGGCAGCCTTTTTGAAAGTAGAGCAGCAATGCCGAAAATGCATTTGATCTTCTGCTTCAGGGGGCAGGTAGGTTGGGTGGAGCTCCGCGATACCCAACGGTGTTCGATAAATCTGGGGTTCGTTCCACTCACCCCAGCCTACAGTTTGGTGATCTGTAGGCCAATTACGCTCCCGCGCGGAGCATGGGAGCGAGAAATAAAAGGGGTTACGCACTTTGTTTCTGAAGCGCATCCAACACCGCAGTTGGATTCTCTTTAACCACTAATAATAACGCCCGTGCCGGGCCTTCCGGTGTGCGGCGTTTTTGCTCCCAATTCTGTAACGTCCGCAGTGATACGCCAATCAGATTGGCAAATAACCGCTGGCTAAGGCCGGTATTTTCACGAATAGCCTTAACATCAGGCACTTCAATTTCAGTGACGCGTGATGCTTGTTTTTTGCCGGTAATAATATCGTCAGCCTGCTGAACACTTTGCATCAGGGTGTCAAATAATTCGTCTTTCATAGCAACCTCAAATTACTTTCAATAACCATTAGTCAGGTGGTTTAGCGCCAGTTTTCAACTACAGATTTCAGTACTTTTTTCTGCGCACTCGTAAGATCTGATTGTTCGTTTTTCGGATAAGCCAACAGCATCAGAATCTGATCATGGGCTGACCGCCAGTAGTAAATAACTCGCGAGCCACCTTGTTTACCTCGACCAATTGCTTTAGCCCGAACCTTTCGAATTCCACCTGCTCCCTGAATAACATCACCTTTTTCCGGTTGTTCAGCCAACTCAAGCTGAAGCTGTCGGTATTCTTCATCCGACATAATCTCTTTAATAGAGTCGGTGAATATTGGCGTCTCAATGAATAGCATCGTCCTTGTCCTTCATTGGCGTATTCATCAAGTATACGCCAAGGGCGTACATATGCAACGGACATATGACTTGCTCATAGTTGTTACGCGATGCAAAATTGCATCATTACTACATCACTAGGGCGATAGCCCGGATAACGGTGAAGCCATGGCAACACGAGCAAGCTTATCCCTATCTGAACCCAATGAACGCTGGATTCAGGACAAAATCGACAGCAAAGAATTCGCCAGTCGCAGCGAAGTGGTTAATGACCTGAACCGTAAGGCGCGCGAATTAGAAGAGATTCGTCAGCGACTGATTGCGGCGGAACTATCAATAGCCGAGCAAGGCTGGGGTGAGAAATCGCAGGACGCGATATTGGCAGACTTCAGGAAGAAGGCGCAGCAGGATGGAAAATTATAATACTTCTGATGAGGCTGCTTTAATCCAATCTACGAAGCTGTTTTTTGTGGATTGGTATGTAGGTTGGGTGGAGCTACGCGATACCCAACATGGCTCTGTAAATCTAGGGTTCAATAAGGTTTCACAAGACAAACACAACATTCCGCTGGAACACTGTTGTTGATTTCGCTGCACTTGCTATCTCCAGCCTCTGTGGATAATTTACCCGCACGTTTTATTCGGAAATCTCCCATGTTTAAGCCACTGATCTTTGCGTCGTTATTCTTACCACTAGCTGCTCAAGCTGATATTAAAACTCTGCAAGCCGGTGAGGAAACCAGCTGCCAGCTGGTTGCTCAGGAAACCTGTAAAACCAGCAGCCGTGAGCCGGTCGAAATGTGTCTGGAATGGCATCAGGAGAAGGCCGTTGAAGCAGGCGCCGATTCGCTGTTAATTGGTGATCGTGAAGAGAGCTCGGTACGTCGGCCATCGCTGACCGGTGCAAAGACGGTTGTTACGACAAAAATTGCAGCCGCTTATTATGACTGTGGTCCGAAGCAGGCAGAGTTGCAGCAAGCGGTTAAAACCGTTGTAAACAAGGCTCCGCAATTAACAATTGAGTAGCGTCTTATTCGTTTAAATACACTGAAAGAGAAAGGTTTAATTACTCAGGATGAGTATGATCAGAAGCGCCAGCAGATTCTGCATGAGTTATAGCACTATGAGAGGATTACAAAGGTAAGCAAGAGCGCCGTATTACGGCGCTCCAAAAGGCGTATTAATCGCCTTTTTCAACACAGGTCATGTTGTGTTGAGCATCTGGCTTACATTCCCACATGTCGCCATCTACACGGAATGGGCCTTGGGTAATACGAGTCAGGTAGTAACTGTCGCCGCTTGCAGTTTCTTCAATCGAAGTAAAAGTAGAAGCACAGCCAGTCATTAATACTGCTGCGAAAGAAGTCAGAATGATTTTTTTCATGATATGGCCTCTTATTCGAAATCAACGTCAACGCGATCACAATCATCGCTGTTGGTAGGACAGTAGAAGATGGCTGCTGTACCTTCGTAAGAACCAGAAACGTAACGGCCGCCGTCTTGGCTTGGCGCGCTGTCCAGGAAGGTGTTTGCGCAACCGCTTAATCCAATCGCCAGCAGGGCTGACAGAGCTAATTTAGTCATTAAGACTCTCCTTATTACACAAATTCGGAAATTGCACGAGAGTCCGCAGCACTAAATGTGCTGTGTAGGTCGGGGAAAATAGGTTGAGCATCCCTGATTTTGGCCAGCAGGTACAACGGACTTCGCCTAGGCCAACTTCCTTAGAAAACGCTGCTGATAATATTGATTTAAACTTTTTTGTCAATAAGGGTAAAAGTATTTTTATATTCAGTCTGCATTCAGTTTAAGAGGGGTTTAGCTCAAAAGTCGCGACTGGCGTTTGTCTGATAGCAGTGATTCCTGTTGCAGAATCTCACTGGCATTCACTTGTGCCAACGGAGTGTTGGTATCACGCTGTAAATAGCCGTCGGCGGCGAGAGACAGGTAGCGGGCACAACACACCCGCAGGAAGGATGTGAAGTTGCCAGCATCGTGATCGGCGTCCAGAGATTCCAGATACAGCCGAGTAATCAGCTGATTAACATTGATGCCATCGCGTTGGGCAATTTCCTGCAGCGTGTTCCAGAAATATTGTTCCAGCCGGATAGAGGTGACGACGCCATCGATTCTCAGTGAACGGGTTTTGCTTTGCCACAGTTGCGGATCGGCGTTAATAAATAACTGACACATAGTCGCCACCTTTTAACCGGTAATAACAGCGTTTACAGCAATGCCATAAACTGTTTAAGAAACTCCGGGTGAGCAGGCCAGGCCGGAGCCGTTACCAGTTTACCATCGGTAATCGCCTGATCCATTTCCAGTGAAACATATTCACCACCCGCCAGTCGCACTTCCGGCTCGCAGGCAGGATAAGCGGATACTTTTTTGCCTTCGATAACACCCGCCGCGGTGAGTAATTGCGGGCCATGGCAAATGGCTGCAACCGGTTTGTCTGCGGCAATAAAGTCCTGAATTAATTGAATTACATTGCTATTGAGGCGGAGATATTCCGGAGCACGACCGCCGGGCAGATACAGCGCGTCGTATTTATCAGCGCTGGCCTGATCAAAGTCGGCATTCAATGCAAAGTTGTGGCCTCGTTTTTCGCTGTAGGTTTGATCGCCTTCAAAATCGTGAATCGAGGTGGCAATGGTGTCGCCGGCTTTTTTATCCGGACAAACCGCATCCACCTGGTAGCCACAGGCAAGTAACGCCTGGAACGGCACCATGTTTTCGTAGTCTTCGACAAAATCGCCGGTAATCATTAATACGTTCATCGTCTGATCCTGATTATCTGATCTGCTGGGTTGTCTCACGTTTGCCGCTGAATCGTGAGGTATGGCTTAGGGCCCGTTAACAAGCCCTAAGCAAAATCAGTTAATCAGAATCGTCTGAACAGCGGGTAGTATGGGGATACTACAGTGACGTTTTTTCTCAGCTGTTTGCTGCTTGAGGCTGATCGCGACTATCCAGAAAACCGGAAATACGGGTAAGTAACAAAGCGCCGAGCCGAGTTCCTACGCAATAACGGTGCCCAGCGATACGACGGAAACCAGTACCACGGTTAAACAGGCGCAGGCTTCAGTGCTGCTGCTGGCCTGCTCGATATTTCGGTCACTAGGGAGTATGCGGAGTGTCACGGCTTGAAAGCTCGCTGGAAACAACACTGTTAAACCGCGCCATTCGGCGGTGAGCTGACTGAAGAAGGTTATATTTCCGTTGAGCCAGGCCGGTGCTACTGGAGCCGGCTGGAGTCAGCGCGGTTTATTATCGCAATAGTGTTCTCTCTTCTCGCATCGAGGCTTTTCTCGATTTTTATGCCGATAAGTGGCGTTTGTAAGCATTGTTAAGCGCTTCTTCGGTATTGCCCCATGTAAAGTTAACAGACACCTGTTGTTACGCTTTTACAACAGGGATGTGTTTGTAAATAAGCCTTTCGTCACCAATACTTTTTGTCATTACCGATAATACAAAAAATGGCACATTCTCGATGGATCTTTTGGCTACGCTGAAGGGAGCCGGTGTTCAGGGCGGCGAACAGTTATTTCGCAACCTGATGCTCCAGATCAGTGTGATTGCAGCGTTTATTCACGTTGCCTTTTCCTGCTTGTTTTTCTCCCACAATATCTGGCTGTTGGGCGTGGTAAACGTCTTCAGTGTTTTGCTTTATGTTGTGGTTTTCTTTCTTATTCTGACGCGTCGTTATCACTTTTCTGCCTGGGCAGCAGTGGTGTTTGAGATTCTTGGTCATGCTGCGCTGGCTGTTTTTCTGTTGGGCTGGGACAGCGGCTTCCACTTTTATGCCATGGTTATTCCGCCGGTTGTGATGATCAGCCCGCTCAGGGATGGTGTGGAAAAGATGCCGCTGGTGATGGGCATGATGATGTTGTATGTGATTATGGATTACATGCTGCGACATGTAGAGCCTGTTTATGATGTCAGCAGCCTGGTGCTGAGCAGTCTTTATTATTTCAATCTGATCACTGTGTTAACGGTGATGGTATTTTTGTCAGGTTTGTATTATCGCTTGGTTGTTAATAACGAGCGTAAATTACGCCAGTTAGCAACAACAGACCCTTTGACCGGATTGTTAAATCGCCGCAGTTTGCATCGTTGGGCTCAGCGTGAAATTCGTTACCACCAGAAAAATGAACTTGAGCTGGCAGTTCTGCTATGTGATCTGGATCACTTCAAACGGGTTAATGATTTGTTCGGCCACCAAACCGGTGATGCGGTAATTCAGAATTTTTCTGAAGTTCTGAAGCAGGAATTACGTAATGGTGATTATGCGGCGCGATGGGGAGGGGAAGAGTTTCTGCTGTTATTGCCGGCTACCACCGCGGACGAAGCCATGGTTGTTGCTGAGCGTATTCGTAGTTGTCTGGAAAAAACCTCTGTGACGATCAATGATCACGAAATTTTTACCACCACTACCATCGGAATTGCTGAGTTATTACAGAAAGACAGCTTTGACCAGTTAGTCGGACGTGCTGATCAGGCTCTTTATCGTGGCAAGGGTAGTGGCAGGAATCAGGTAGTGAATCCTTAACTGATATTAATATTTTAGTTATTAGTGTGTGGGATAGTTTTTATCCTGCACCATCATTTTTTATATTATTTTTACTATTTTACGGACTTATTAAAGGCCAATTATTTTTTGCCTGTGTCCTGTATAGACCATTGCTTGTCTTTTTTTGTGATGCCTTATTGCGACAAATATCATTAGAAAAATGATCTTTTCAACAAATGTTCTTTAAATACGACATTTTCCTGAATATTTAGTGAAATGTCCTAGTCTAATTAGATTAGCTTGAGCTAATATGCAACCTGGTTCAGTCGGCCAAAATAACAAAAACAGCCAATCAACTTTTCATTGATGAGAAGTTTGTTTACAGAACCCGTTGTTAGGAATTCTCGGGCGGTTGTTATGACTATTGCATTCTCAAGGAATAACCCGTGGCGCACTTTTTTGGTGCTCACGACTCTTATATTGCTGATGGCTGGAGGAGCTGGCCAGCTGCAACTTACAACAGATTTTCGCACGTATTTCAGTGCGGATAATCCTCAGCTGCAGGCTTTTGAAAAGCTGGAAGCCGATTTTAATAAGCAAGACTCGCTTATTTTTCTGCTGCAAAGTAATGATGATAAAACTATCTTTACGGCAGAGCGTCTGGCAGCCATTGAGCAACTAACCGCAGCGGCCTGGCAATTACCTTATGCCCGGCGGGTCGACTCTCTCAGTAATTATCAGCGAATAGAATCCGAGCAGGATGATATTTTTGTTAATGACCTGTACGACGCCAGTAATAATTATTCCATTGAAGAAATTGGCGACTTTGCTCAATCCCATCCGCAAATATCCGGCCGGCTGTTAAGTAAAACTGGCAAATTGGCTCAGGTCGTTGTGAATTTATCGTTACCGGCTGATGATCCTCAGGCCACTGCTGAGCTGGTGTCTGCCGCGCGTGAACTGGTGGAGCAATCTGAATTAAATAATTTTGAAGTAAAGCTGCTGGGTACGGCTGTTATTAATGTTGCACTAGCAGAAGCGGTTGAACGCGATATGGCGGCATTAATTCCTGGCAGCTATCTGCTTATTTTTACTGCCTTATTTTTGTTAACCCGGTCTTTAGCCGGTTCTTTATTATCTCTGACGCTGACTTTATTGTCAGTTGCTGCGGTATTTGGCGTACTCGGCTGGAGTGGTGCAACTTTAACTCCGGTTGTGGGTGCTGTACCGTCGATGATTATGATCATTGTTGTCGCCGACTGTTTGCATATTCTGGTGTC
Source organism: Bacterioplanoides sp. (assembly GCF_965219715.1). Taxonomy (GTDB): domain Bacteria; phylum Pseudomonadota; class Gammaproteobacteria; order Pseudomonadales; family Oceanobacteraceae; genus Bacterioplanoides. Next base: position 1,680,868 of record NZ_OZ244785.1, on the reverse strand, counting down.
TTACCAGCACGCGTTAAAAGAAGGTCTCGATAAAACCGCAGCTTTAGCTAAAGCTCAGGCGTTGAATATTAAACCTGTGATGATTACCTCGGTAACGACTGCGCTGGGTTTATTGTGTCTGAATTTCAGCGAATCCCCACCGTATCGCGATTTAGGTAATCTGGTTGCTATGGCGGCCTTACTGGCCGGTGTATTAAGTCTGACCTGGTTTGTAGCCTTATTGCAGTTATTACCTGCACCTCCGGCGGCTCGTGCTGATTCTGGTCTGGGCCAGTTATTGCTGAACTTTTATCGTAAGGTGATCGCTCCGGCACCCAAACGTACGTTTGTGATCGCAGTTATTGCCACCATCGCTATTGGTGCTGGTTTATTTAAGCTGCAGTTTAATGAGCAGTGGTACCACTATTACGATGAAAGCTTCACTGTGCGCCAGGCATTGGAAGTTCAGGAAAATGAACTGTACGGCGTTAACTTTATTCAGTATTCCGTTGCAGCAAAACAGGGTGGTTCGGTTTATACCCCGGATTATATGACGCAACTACAGCAGCTGGTGGAATGGCTGGAACAACAGCCGGATGTGGGTTATGTCGACAGTCTGCATCGCCAGTTATTAGAAATCAGTCAGAAATTACACGCCGATAACCCGGAATTTTACCGGGTGCCAGGCAGTGCCGATGAAATTGCTCAGTCGATGCTGTTGTACGAAATGTCTCTGCCATTTGGCATGGGACTGGAAGAGCGTATTAATATCGATAAAACCGCCACTCGTCTGACTTTAAATCTGCACAAACATACGTCGCGTGAACTGGTGGCGCTGGATGAAAAAATCCGTAGCTGGGCTGCTGAAAATACACCAGCATTAAACCTGACTCCGGGTACCGGCCTGGATATGGTGTTTGCCCAGATTTCTGACCGTAACAGCATCAGTTTATTTATCGGCACCTTAATGGCGCTGGTATTAATTTCGTTATCGATGATGTGGTTCCTGAGCTCTGTTCGCCTGGGAACGTTGAGTTTGATTCCGAATATGCTGCCTGCACTGCTGGCTTATGGCGCCTGGGGTTATGTTTCCGGTCAGGTCGACCTGGGCTTAAGTATTGTGGCTTGTATGAGCCTGGGCCTGGTGGTGGACGACAGTGTGCACTTCCTGACCAAATACCGTTACGCCCGCGAACAAGGGAAAACACCAGAGCAAGCAGTCGAATTTGCTTTCGCTACCGTTGGTGTTGCCATGTTAATTACCACTGTGGTGCTGGCCGCCGGATTTGCCTTGCTGGTACTGTCTCCGTTCTCGCCAACCTGGGGGATGGGTGCTCTGATGAGCCTGACCGTGGTTCTGGCCTTTATTGCCGACATTATTTTATTGCCGTTGTTACTGCTTCTGTTTGATCGGGAAAAAGTCCCGGTGAATACAACCGAAGCCAGTAAAGCGGCTCTCGCCGATTAAAAAATTTAAAATTCTTACCTTTCATGGAGTAGTTATGACTGAAGTCTCTGTCAGCCACACGGATCCCCTGTGGCGTCGAATTGGTGCCTGGATGGACGAACGTTTTCCAGCGGCAAACGCATTATTATTTCTTATCCTGTATTTAGCCTGTGCCGTAGTTGCCAGAGAGGGAGCTCGTGATGGTACTGAATCCGGGCTGCAATGGCTGGATATTCTCGCTTGTCTTGTGACCTGGTCGTTATTTCTGCTGATTCGTATTTTTGACGAACATAAAGATTACGCCATTGATGTCATTAATCACCCTCAACGTGTATTACAAAGCGGTCGTATTACCTTGACCCATCTGAAAACACTGGGTGCCGTAGCGATTGTGGTGCAGCTGGTATTTTCCTGGTTGATCGCCGGTGAAGTTGGCGCCATGGTATGGGCCATCATGTTTGCTTATTTATGCTTGATGGGCGTGGAATTTTTTTGCGGTGAATGGTTAGAAAAACAACTGCTGTTATACGCCTTAACGCATATGGCCATTATGCCGTTAATCGTTTGGTGGTTAGCGGTATTAGCCAATCCGGAAGTGCAGTTTACCCCGGTATTAATTGCCATGATGAGCCTGGCGTTTGTCAGTGGTTTTTGTTTTGAAATTACCCGTAAGACCCGTGGTCCGGAAGAAGAACGTGACACGGTTGATTCCTATACCAAAATCCTCGGTGTTAAAGGCGCGACTACGCTGGTGTTTGTCTTAGTGTCGGCCATGGTTGTCAACCAGATTGTACTGTTATGGCTAGCGGATGTGAGCTGGTTAATTGTTTATGCAGTACTGGCGGTACTGGTATGGGGCTTAGCGATTAAATCGTTAATGAAGTTCCTCAAAGCTCCGACCCTAGAAGGCCGTGAAGACAACGAAAAAGCGGTAGCGGTTACTATGCTGCTGGGTTATGTGCTGGTAATTTCCGGTTTATTAATCGGAGGTGGTGTATGAATCTGATTCGTAAACCTCAGGTTTTTACCAGCGAAGCTCGTTATGCGTTTGGCCAGGGCCATCAGGCTGAGATCAGGCTGCTATGTGGCGAGCAATGGCGTGATGCTGAAGCAGTGGATGTATCCAAAAGCCATATCTGTGTGTTAACTCAGCCGTGCGAGTTGTTATTCGAAGGTGCAGCTTGCGGTGAGCTAACTGTTGAGTTAAACGGACAACAATTCAGTCTGAACAGACTGCGCGTAAGTAAATCGACATTAGCGGAAGACGGACGCCAGCAGCGTATTTTATTAAGTAACGAAGATGTTGATAGTGAGCAGGGCCAGGAAAACTCTCGTTTGTTGTGGCAAATCAGCTATGCATTGCGTCAGCTGCCGGTAAAAGCCGAAGCGCCTCGTTACGACGAATTTAACTTGCCTAAAGTTCCGGCGCGCGGTTTGTATACAGAAGAGGCCCGTCAGGAGCGGTTGAGCTTTGCCCGGGAAAACTCTGAGTCTGCGTTAACGGAAGTTGAGCAGATTAACCTCGAGCCTAAAGCGCTGGTTAGTAATATCGAAGCGTTAATTGGTTCGGTAGAAATTCCGGTGGGTATTGCCGGTCCGCTGCATATCCTGGGTGATCACGCGAACGGTTTATTTTATGCGCCGATGGCAACGTCTGAAGGTGCGTTAGTGGCGTCTGCAACTCGTGGTGCGACCGCTATTTCCCGTTCTGGTGGTGTCAGGGTAAAAGTACTGGGCCAGCGTATGTTACGTGTGCCGGTATTTGTATTATCTGATTTATCCTCAGCCTTGTTTTTTGCCGAGTGGGTAAAAGACCATCAGGACGAAATTGCCGCGCAAACCCGTAAATATTCGAACTATGCCAACCTGGTGGAAGTGCGTGCGGAATTAATGGGCCGCAGTGTTCACGTTCAGTTTATTTACGAAACCGGCGATGCAGCTGGTCAGAATATGACCACCACCTGTACCTGGCAGGCGTGTCAGTGGATTCTGGCGCAGATGCAGCCATTTGACGGCATTGAGTTTGAGAACTTCCTGATTGAAGCCAACTTATCCAACGATAAAAAAGTAACCTACAACTCTTATCTGCGAGGTCGTGGCGTACGGGTTCTGGCGGAAACGTTATTAACGGATGGAGTGTGCCAGCGGGTTTTAAAAGTCAGCGCACGCCAGCTATTTACCGCTTATAACCAGTTTGTTGGCGGCAGTATTGCGGCCGGTATGGTCGGTATCAATATTAATATCGCCAACGTCATTGGTGCGATGTTTACTGCAACGGGTCAGGACATTGCTTGTGTGCATGAATCCGCGATTGGTCAGTTGCATATGGAACTGACCGAAGACGGTGATGTATACGCAACCCTGCGTTTACCTTCTCTGGTTGTGGGGACTGTGGGTGGTGGTACCAGCCTGCCGCAACAAAAAGAATGTCTGGAATTAATTGGTTGTGCCGGTCCGGGTTGTGCTCACAAGCTGGCGGAGGTGATTGCCAGTTTCTGTTTGGCGCTGGATATTTCTACTCTGTCTGCAATCGCCAGTGACCAGTTTGCCCGTGCCCATGAAAAACTCGGCCGTAACCGTCCGGTGGAATGGTTAAAGCTGGGTGATTTAAATGAAGATTTCTTTGCTCAGGCATTATCTGAATCCGGTGATTATCGTGCGCCGGTGAAAGAATTGCAGCCGCTGAGTTTATCGTCCAAAGGCAGCTCGATCATTACCGAACTGACTGCACATAAAATTAATAAGCTGGTGGGGCATTTCCCGTTCAGAGTTGTTACTGGTCAAGAAGGCCTGGAGCAGGACGAAAGCCATGAAATGATGGTGAAAGTTAAACCTCTGGATGACGAAGTTATTCTGATGTTGAACTCCATGGCTTCCATGTGTGATGCCCGTTTAGCACACGCCTATAACGAATTTAAAAATCAGTTAGGCTTTAAACAATGTCACCGCCGGGAACTGGCAGTGATGAGTCAGCAGGATGAACGTTTTACTCAGTTTGCACCAAAAACCTATCGTGCCTGGGAAGACAGCTCACGTGAAGCTTATGTAATTGTGCAGGAATATCTGGACGGTCTGGAATTAATGGACTCCGCCGATGATACGGCTGGCTGGACGGTTGACCACTTTAATGCCGCTGTGGATGGTATCGCTCAGGTTCATAGCATCTGGTATGGCCGCGAACAGGAATTGCAGGAATTCGATTGGCTGGTGGATTCACCAACCACAGAATCCATGACCGAAAAAATGCGTTTATGGGAAATGTTGGGGGCCCATGCACAACAGGAATTCCCGGAGTGGTTCAGCGATGAAGATATGGCGCGTTATCGCGACCGTATTTACAGCCTGAAAGACTGGTATCCAAAACTGGATGGCATGAAAAAGACCCTGACTCACAACGACTTTAATCCGCGTAATATTGCTTTCCGTCGTGGTGAAAATAACCAGCTAACGTTATGTGCTTACGACTGGGAGCTGGCCACCATGCAGTTGCCGCAGCACGATTTGGCAGAATTATTAGCCTTTGCTTTGCAGCCGGACTTTGACGCTGAACAGGTGGAAGCATTCATTGAACGTCATCGGCTGGAATTACAAACAGCCAGTGGCATCGATATTGATGCCGCCGAATGGCGTTTAGGTTTCACTCTGAGTTTGTGGGATCTGGTGGTATGTCGTTTACCTATGTATGTGATGGCGCATACCTTCCGCCATTATCCGTTTATGGAGCGCGTGGTGATAACTTCCCGTCGTTTATTGGATAACGAAAATGATCGCTTACAGGCTTTGGGTTTCGTTGGTGGTCTGAGCACGGACAGTTTAAATGGTGGAGCGAACAATGACTGAATGGTGTATTGATCAGCAGCAAGCCAGTTTGACGGCGCCGTCACAATTAGGCGGTAAAGCTCACAACCTGGCATTTTTAAGTCGCTTTGGATTTAACGTGCCGCAGTGGTGGGTGGTACCGGTTGCTACATTTGAATTGCAGCTGCAATTACCCACCGAAGGTGATGATGCGCTGGGTGTCTGGATTCAGCAGCAATTAGCGCCTTTTGTTATTGAAGACGGCGATCAGAAGTCGGGTGAAGAGAAATCTTCAAAAGAAGTGGATAACGCTCAACTGACCCAGGTAGCTGAACGTATTCAGCAACGACTGGGGGAGGTAGGGTTACACCCGGATATTCTGGCTGCGATTCGTGCTGAATTACCGCAGCAGGATTTAGCGAATGAATTCTGGGCGGTGCGTTCGTCGGTTGTGGGTGAAGATTCCGCTGGTGCTTCTTTTGCCGGACAAATGGACAGTTATCTGTATCAAAAAGGCGAAGCAGCCATTGCCGACTCGGTGTTAAAAGTAATGCAAAGTGCTTTTAATGCCCGTGCATTGGCGTACCGCTTACAAAAAGGCCTGAGCGTGGTAGAAATTCAGGCGGCGGTGATTATTCAGCGTATGTTGGATGCCGATGTTTCAGGTGTGATGTTTACCGCTAACCCGGTTAACGGCAACCGTCGTCAGGCATTAATTTCTGCGACTTGGGGTTGTGGTGAAGGCCTGGTTTCCGGCATTTGTAATGCTGATGAAATCACCGTTGGTTTATACGACAACAACATCGATGCTCAGACCGCTGATAAAGACATCGCTTTACGTCAGGGTCCCGATGGCGGCACGGTTGAACTGGCGGTTGAAGAAAACCTGCGTGAACAGCTGTGTTTACCTGAAGCGCAAATTCTGGCATTGCGTGATGCCGGTAAAGCCATCGCAGAAAGTTATCAGTCACCTCAGGATATCGAATGGTGTGTACGTGATAATCAGGTTTATATTCTGCAGGCGCGTCCGGTTACGTCATTGCCTGAAAAGAATTCCGATGAAGACCGTTTACAGGTTTGGGATAACTCCAATATTCAGGAATCCTATTGTGGTGTTACCACACCGCTGACGTTCAGCTTCGCGAATCGTGCTTATAAGACCGTTTATGAACAAACCATGCGTTTGATCGGTGTTAAAGAAGAGGTGGTTCAGGCGCACCAGGGAATGTTGGAAAATATGCTGGGTCTGGTACGTGGCCGTGTGTATTACAACATCAATAACTGGTACCGCGGATTATTGTTCCTGCCGTCTTTTAAAACCAATAAAGCCGATATGGAACGTATGATGGGTCTGCAGGACCCGGTTGATCTGATTCAGGATCGTGAATTAACTGGCAAAGAAAAATTAGCCCGTATTCCACAGGTGATTCGTGCGCTGTTTTCGCTGCTGAGCCGTTTCCGCAAGATGGATCAGCTGGTGGAAGAGTTCCGCTCGATGTTTGCCGAGCAATACGCTTCGGTTCCGCGTGAGCAGTTACACACCTACAGCATGGACCAGTTAATTGAACTGAGCCGTTCACTGGATGAAAATTTATTGCAACGTTGGACCACGCCAATCGTTAATGATTTCTACGTCATGATGATGAACGGTAAGGTGCATCGCTGGCTGGAAAAAATCGATATCGAAAATATCGATCTGGTACAGAACAATTTATTGTCTGGCGAAGAAGGTATTGAGAGTACGGAGCCGACTAAATGCCTGCTGCGCTTATGTGACCAGGCGCGTACCCAGCCAGAGCTGTTAAACGTTTTGCAGGAAGTTGAAAACGAGCAACTGCTGACGTTATTGCAGCAGCAGTTCCCATCGTTCCATGCTCAGTGTCTGGATTATATTGAGCGTTATGGTGATCGTACTATGGGCGAGCTGAAGTTGGAGTCGAAAACTCTGCGCCAGGATGCCTCTTTTATGTTCGCCATTCTGAAGAACTTCCTGAGTCGTGATGATTTAACGCTGGAAACTCTGGCGCAGAATGAAGCCAAGTTCCGTGCAGATGCAGAAAATCAGGTATTCCCGCTGTTAAAACAGAAGCTGGGTGGCCGTTCTTTAACGAAATTTAAGAAAGATTTAGCCAAGTTGCGCGATGCAATCCGTAATCGCGAAAACATGCGTTTAGCCCGTACCCGCATGTTTGGTTTATACCGCGATATTTATCGTCAATTAGGAGAGCAGTTGGCTTTCCATGGCCAGTTGGATGATGCGGAAGATATCTTCTATTTAAGTGTGGAAGATATTTATGCCTATTCTGATGGTCGCAGCATCAGTGCGGTATTACGTCCTCTGGTGGCAGCACGTAAAGCGGAATTTGCTCAGTATGAAAATGAGCAGGAACCGGCTCATCACTTCCACACCCGTGGCGTGGTGTATTGCAACAATGATTATGAATATCCATTCCAGGAAGATATTCCTCTCTCTGGCAATGAATTGCAGGGTACCGGTTGTTACCCGGGTATTGTTGAGAACAATATTCGCCTGATTTTCTCGCCAGAAGATGAACTGAATCTGGATGGCCAGATTTTATGCACGGTACGAACGGATCCGGGCTGGGCGCCATTATTCCCAACCGCAGGAGGTATTCTGGTTGAGCGTGGTTCAACCCTGAGTCACTCCGCTGTGGTTGCCCGTGAACTGGGCATTCCTGCGGTTGTTGGTATTCCGGGATTAACCTCGATTGTGAAGGATCGCGAGTTGGTTCGTATGGATGGCAGCAGCGGTCGGGTTGTTCGATTGGATGTTGAGGCTGAGGCCGACGCTTAATTTCATCAGAAGTGTATGGCTATTACCCTGGATAATTTTTCAGCCGCACCCATCGTAAGGCGCATCCCTGCGCCTGCGATGGGCCCGCAATGTCCTATTGCTGCTATTGAAAAACAATCCAGGTTAATAGCTGTAAAAGATACCGAAGAACAATGCAGTTCTGTTGTTTTTAAAAGCAGCGTTGGGAACGCGTAAGCATCCTGGCCAGGGATGGCCTTTGGATGCGGCGGCTTAAAAATAACGGAGCTGTGTTGTTCTGGGCTGAACAGGCATGCGGCCATGGGAGGGAATGATGCAACTACCAGAATCTTTTTTTCAGACAGCAGAAAATATTTACCAGAACGACCCATATTGGTTGGGTGAAAACCCTGAAGCCATCACAAAAGCATTTGCAGATAGCAGCGACTATCAGCAAAAGGGTGGTCAGCTTTGGGCGGATTGTATTGCCAGTGTTAACGAAAATGGCAACGAAGAGTTTTCACGCCTGGCGGGTTTCTACGACCCGAATATAAAAATTGATGGTGAGTCTGTCGCCTATTTCGGTTTCTGGGAAACCTCAGACAATACAGAAAATAACGCACAACTGTTTCAGCGCTTCGAGACTTGGGCTAAAGAGCAGGGCGCGCAAACCATCTACGGGCCAATCAACTTTAATACCTATGGTATGAATCGTATTCGGCTTTCGGCAGAAGGCGATGAGGCTGAAACAAAGCCATTCATTGGCGAACCCTATAACCCGGAATATTACGCCAAATTATTGGACTGCTTAGGTTTCGATATTCGTTATCGCTACTTTACCCGTATTAACAATAATCCAGCGCAGTTAGCCAAAGCGGTTGCGCCTATGCTGGAGCAGGGTAAAAACGCGTTAGCAGGTGAATTTGAATTTCACCGTTTTACGGGGGATATCTGGCGGGAAAAATTGTCAGAGTTGTATCCGATTACTGACAAAATGTTCCGTAACAACTTTGCTTACTCTCCTATTTCTGAAGAGCAGTTTAAAGCAGCTTGCGGCGAACCTTTCGCGAAAAAGTTATGTCCGAACAGCTCTGTGTTGGTAACAGACCGTCATGGTGGTATTGCAGGTTATTTTCTGGTGTTCCCGGATTTCAGCCCATTAATTCGTCAGGGTATCACCACTGCAGAAGAAGCCAACTTCGAACAGCACTTTGATTTATTGCCTGAACCTCGTATGGCATTAGCCAAAACCGGTGCTGTGCACCCAGACTATCGTAAGGTAGGTTTGTTTACTCTGATGTCGATGCAGCTGACTACCTGGGGAGCGCCTTATTATCAGCGTATGGCCGCTTCTCTGGTGCGTGAAGATAACCCGTCGCTGAAATACGCCAGTAATGGTGAGCAGGAGCGGGTTTATGCCCTTTACTTTAAAAAAATAGACTCCGAAAAACTGAACACTACAGAAGGTGAAGTATGACGGATAATTTTTGTCGCCACTTTCTGACACAGGCAGAAAAACATCCACAACGTCCGGCACTGCGTATTCCACAAATGCAGGGACTGGAATGTACCGGTGAAGATGTGATGACTTATGGTGAGTTAAATCAGCTTGCCGGAGCATTACAACGTCACTGGTTGTCTAACGGTGCTTCTAAAGGCTTCTCCCGAGGTCATGGATTAAAAGCCGGTGATCGTGTTGTGGTGATTGCTAAACCATCCCCGGCTTTGTATGCCGTGGTGTTGAGTTTATTAGCGTCGGGTCTGGTTGCAGTATTTATTGATACGGGCATGGGCAAAACCAAAATCCGCCAGGCATTACAGGATGCAGATGCCAAAGCGATTGTCAGTATGAAGTCGTTACTGAAGTTACGCTGGTTGATTCCGGAGCTGCGTAAAATCAGCAGCTGGTGTATCGACGGTGCCGGTTTATTTTTACGCGCCTTACCAATGACAGTTCGCCCAGACGATAAGCTGCAGTTAATGACTCCGGCTCAAGGTGATCACGGTTTAATCTCGTTTACCTCTGGTAGTACCGGTCGGCCAAAAGGTGCAGACAGAACGCACAATAGCCTGGATCAGCAACACTTTGCTATTCGCCATCATTGGCCGGATAAAGACGGTGAAGTGGATAGTCCGTGTTTTCCGGTATTGGTATTACATAACCTCAGCTGTGGTATGAGCACCGTGATGCCTAAAGTGGATCTGGCGACACCGGCACAGGTAAATGTTGAACCTCTGGTTGCTCACTGGCAGCAACATCAGGTCGAACGCATCAGTGGTGCGCCCGCGTATTTTTCCGCTATTTGTGATTATTTAATTAGCAATAATCAGTCATTGCCACAAATTACCAGTTTAAGCATTGGTGGCGCGCCGGTGTCTCTGGAGCTGGCAAAAAAACTGCGCGATGTATTTCCCAATGCCTGGGCACGAATTGCTTATGGTTCAACCGAAGCAGAACCGATAGCCGCTTTGGAACTGGATGATTATTTAACTTTTCCGGATCCGTCCGCGGGTTTATTGGTTGGCCCGGTAGTTGATGAAGCGGAAGTACTGGTTGCCAATCTGGACTCTGACGGACAACCAGTTGTTTGCGATCAAGGAATAGCTGGCGAAATCCTGGTGGCTGGCCCTCATGTATTGCAGGGCTATTACCACAATCCTGCTGCGGATAAAGCCAATAAAATTCCTCGTCCTCAGGGCGATGTCTGGCATCGCACTGGTGACGTGGGGTATTTCGATTCGGATCAACGTTTGTGGTTAACCGGTCGCCTGGCCGATGCCATTGAATTAAAGAGTGGTTTAACGCAACCGTTTCCATTGGAACAACAGCTTGATCAGTTAGCTGGGATTAAACGCAGTGCCGCGGTGCAGTGTGGCGACAAATTATACCTGTTTATTGTCAGTGATAGTGTTCTTGATGACATTGAAATATTAGTTGAAGAATTTATGCCGGCGGCGTCCTGGTTATTAATCCGCTTAAAAGAAATGCCGGTGGATGGTCGCCATAACAGCAAAATTGATCGCCCGGGGTTACGGCGACAAATGGCGGATGGAAAATTAAAAAATAAACTGGAAGAGCTGGTTTTCGAAAAAGACTAGCCTGGGAAAAGTAAGCGGATATTTTTCAGCCGCACCCATCGTAAGGGGCATCCCTGCCCCTGCGATGGGCCCGCAACATCCTGTTGCTGCTTTGAAAAAGCATGCCGCCCACTTTATCTGTATTTTTTACAAGATATTCAACATGACAAATACAAACTCACCTTGGTTAATTCGCTTAAATCGGGTTGATTGCATCACCTTGTTAAGTGTACCGCTGACATTGCTCGCCATCAGCGAAGTATTGCAGCAACACATTATGTCGGCGCTTGGACTGTTATATCTGGCAATGACTGCCGATGCACTGGATGGCATGCTGGCGCGGCGCTGGAACTTGACCCGTAACTTTGGCCGTTATCTCGACGGTTTTATGGATGTGCTTATTTATCTGCTGACTCCGGCTCTGATTCTGATGCAATGGGGCTTTAACGGCTGGTGGATGATTCCGCTGGTGCTGATGGTCGGCTGCGGTTGTATTCGCCTGTCGGTATTTAATGAAACCGGCAACCTGGGTGAAGCTGATTCAGGAGAAACCGAGCCCGATGATAATCAAACAGCTGAAGGCAACGATAATAAAGAGCCGGTAAGCGAAACATCAGCGGATGGCCTGGCGTATCAGGGCATGCCGGTATTCTGGAGCCTGTTTATTATTGCGCCGCTGTTGTGGCTGAAAACTCTGGGTGTGTTGCCGATGCTGGCAACGAAAGTATTGCTGGCGGTTTCTTTAACGCTATTCAGTTATCTGATGGTGCGTAAAGCACGTTTCTTTAAGTTCAGCTCGTTGCAACAAATCCTGACGCTCACTTTAGGCGGTTTTCTGGTATGGACACTGGCCAGTGAAAATGACGGTTTGGCTAAAGCCTTGTTAACAGCCTTCTATTTACAGATCCCGGTAGTGATTGGTGGTGTACTGCATATGGTGGTGGTGAGTCGCAACCATTTACCGTTGTTGGCTAAGCCGATCTGGAAAACGGCGTTTGGTGCTAATAAAACCTGGCGTGGTTTTGTTGTGGTACCGGTTCTGACTGCTGCCGGCGCCCTGGTCTTATTGCCTGTTGAGTGGCTATTGGGCGATCGCTCGCCTTTTGCCGGACATTCTTTATTTATAGCAGGGGCGATTGCAGGCCTCGGTTATATGTTGGGTGAGTTACCCAACTCGTTGGTTAAACGCCGCTTAGGTATTGGTGCCGGGGAACTGCCGGAGCAGGGTAAGGTCATTACCATTGCGGTGGATCAGCTGGACTCCGCCATTGGTGTCGCCATCGCTTATTGTTTATGGCTGGGCATCAGTTCTGAGGTGGTGGGCTGGTATATCGTCAGCTTCCCGCTGACGGCGTTAATCGTGAAAGACTGGCTGCATAAGAACGCTCTGAAACAAAGCGCAGTCTGAGCTGGACAGCTGTATAGCTGCTCCTGTAAACTACGCGCCCTTTTACTGGGGTCGGTGTGTCTTCTCTGAAGCTTCATTGATTCCAAATTCTTGTTAGATTTCAGGCAGTTATGCCCGGCTGATAACAAGGTATGTTAAACGGCAGGCGATATTAAAACCTGTCATTGATAAACGATCGGAGTGATCAATTTTATGGTAGTTATCCGTTTAGCCCGTGGTGGCTCTAAAAAACGCCCTTTCTATAGCATTAACGTAGCTGACGTTCGCATGCCTCGCGACGGTCGCTTTATCGAGCGTGTTGGGTTCTTCAACCCTGTTGCTCGTGGCCAGGAAGAGCGTCTGCGTGTTGATCTGGAACGCGTAGAATACTGGATTGGTAAAGGCGCACAGCCAACTGATCGTGTAGCTAAATTACTGAAAGACGTTAAGAAAGCAGAAGCTTAATTGACGCACGGGGAAGTCATGGCAGGTCAACACGTGGATCAGGACATCACCATCCTGGGAAAAGTTACAACCGCGTTTGGCATTAAAGGCTGGGTGAAGGTGTATTCGTATACCGATCCTATGACCAATATTCTGCAGTATCCGGTTTGGCTGTTAAAAGTGAACGGCCAGTGGAAAGAATACAAACTGCGTGACAGTCGTCCCCAAGGCAAAGGGTTAGCGGCAGCCCTGGAAGGAATCAACGATCGTGATCAGGCTCTGGCCTTATCTCAGGTTGAAATTGGTATTCCGACCAGTGACTTACCGGAACTCGAAGAAGACGAACATTATTGGTTCCAGCTTGTCGGCCTGAAGGTTATGAATACCGAAGGGCAATTGCTGGGCCAGGTAAAAGAACTGTTTGATTCAGGTGGTGGTAATCAGGTGGTGGTTGTTAAAGGTTGCGAAGGCAGCATTGATAAACAACAACGACTGATTCCATTTGTGGATGCAATTGTTCTTGAGGTCGATCTGGAAGGCGGTGAGATCCAGGTGGACTGGGATGCGGATTTTTAATCCGGTACTAACAGACTGGTATGAGATTTGATCTCGATGCGATTTGATGTCGTTACACTGTTTCCTGATATGTTTCAGGCGCTGACTGACCATGGTGTTACCGGTCGGGCAGTAAAACAGGAGAAGGTATCAATCCAGTGTTGGAATCCCCGGGATTTCACGCACGATAACTACCAGACTGTGGATGATCGACCGTACGGTGGTGGTCCGGGCATGCTGATGAAAATTCAGCCGCTGAAGGACGCTATCCAGGCTGCAAAAGCAGCTGCCGGTGGTGATGCTAAGGTGATTTATATGTCGCCTCAGGGTCGCAAGCTGGATCAGCGCGGAGCCGAAGAGCTGGCATCGCAACAAAAGCTGATTCTGGTTGCCGGACGGTACGAAGGCATCGATGAACGTCTGATCGAAACTGAGATCGACGAAGAGTGGTCGCTGGGAGATTTTGTTCTCAGTGGTGGCGAAATGGCCGCCATGACCATGATGGATGCCGTAATCCGGTTAGTTCCTGGTGTTTTAGGCCATGAACTGTCGGCACAGCAGGATTCATTCTCGGATGGCTTGCTGGATTGTCCACACTACACACGCCCAGAGCTGTATGAAGGGCAGGCGGTACCGGAAGTGTTGCTGAGTGGCAACCATGAAAAAATTCGTCAATGGCGACTGAAGCAGTCGTTAGGCCGTACCTGGCAGCGCAGACCCGATTTATTGGAAGCGCTGGAACTGACAAACGAGCAACAAAGGTTATTGACAGAGTATCTGGCAGAGCTTGAAGAACAGAAGTTTGAATAAAGCCTCCAGACTGTTGAGGAGAAAACAATGAGCAACAAAAACTTAATCATTCAGCAGATTGAAAATGCACAGCTGAAAACTGACTTACCAGAATTCGGCCCAGGCGACACTGTAGTAGTACAGGTTAAAGTAAAAGAAGGTAACCGTGAGCGTCTGCAGGCGTTCGAAGGTGTGGTAATCGGTAAGCGTAACCGTGGCCTGAACTCTGCTTTCACTGTACGTAAGATCTCTCACGGTGTTGGCGTTGAGCGTACTTTCCAGACTCACAGCCCACTGGTTGACAGCGTAGCTGTTAAGCGTCGTGGTGACGTTCGTCAGGCGAAACTGTACTACCTGCGTGAGCGTAGCGGTAAGTCTGCACGTATTAAAGAGAAGCTGGCTAAGCAAAGCTAATCGCTTTGGCTTGACTAAGCTTTACCAAAAAAGGGGCGTAAACTCAGGTTTGCGCCCCTTTTTTGTGGCTCTTATAAATGTCGCTGCAATCAAATTGCGGTATGCTTCGTCCCCAGTATTGACACGGTCGGGAATAAATCTCTGTAAGCAGGGAACCTTCCCGGGCAGTATCCATCAAATTGTCAGTAATCTAACTACAAGGTTTACCCAATGAAAAAGACCCTGTTGGCCATCATGTGTGGTTTTGCGATGGTCACTCCGTTGCAGGCGGAAGAAACGCCGGTCAAAGATTTAACCAAGCAGGTTGAAACCAAGCTGATTGCTGCTTTCGGACCACGCTTGCAAGTCCGTGAAGTTGCCCCGGTTGCCAATGGCCAAATGCTGGAAGTGGTATTGATTGATGGCACTGTGATGCATATGACGCCGGATACCAACAACTTTATCTATCGCGATGAATTATATGAGCTGGGTGCTAACGGCCCGGTGAACATGACTCAGGCGCGTATGAATCCAAAACGTGCGGATAAACTGGCGGCGGTTGCGGATAAAGAGACGGTATTCTTCCCGGCCAAAGGCGAGCAAAAAGCTCTGGTTAATGTGTTTACCGATATCGACTGTGGTTACTGTCAGAAGTTACACCGCGAAATTCCACGTCTGAATGAGCTCGGTGTGGCGGTACGTTACCTGGCTTACCCGCGTTCAGGGATCAAAAACCCACAAACCGGCCAACTGACCCCTTCTTATCAGAAGATCAATTACGTCTGGTGTGAAGACGATCGTAAAGAAGCGATGACCACCATGAAATCTAGCCAGCGTGAGCTGAGTGTGCTGGGTCAACGTCTGCGTCAGAGCCCAAATGCCGATACTGAAAAGCAGTTCCGTGCGATTCAGACTCAGATGTCTGCGATGATGAATAAATCAAAAGACTGTGGCGCGCCGATTGCTGCTCAATACAGCCTGGGTGGTGAGCTGGGTGTAACTGGTACGCCAGCAATTATTACTCAGGATGGTCAGTTGTTCCCGGGCTATCTGCCAGCGGATGAACTGGCGGCTCGTTTAGGGATTAATTGATCAGAGATAAAAATTTAAACAGAGTTATTCTTCAGTCGCACCCATCGTAAGGTGCGTCCCTGCACCTGCGATGGGCACGCAACATCCTGTTGCTGCTATTGAAAAACAACTCTGTTCAAATCGTTTTTATCTGACAATAAAAAGCCCGCGTTATTATTCAATAACGCGGGCTTTTGTTTGTTGGTTAAAAATTAATCGAGGTTAATTTCCACCATCAGGTCATTGGAAATGGCTTCCAGTGCATCCGTCAGTTCATCCGACTCGAAATCCTGAGGGACGCGTAAGTGAGCGACGGTACGGAACAGCGGCACGGCGGACATTTCCGCGCTTTCACAGTTGGTGGTTAACTCCAGTACGTTCACGCCGAGCTTCGCCAGGGTCTGGGAAACTTCGCGAACGATACCCGGGCGGTCGTTCCCCACCAGGTTCAGCGTCAGATCTTTGCTGGAAACGACTTCGCCAGCGTCTTTGCTGTGCTCAGCGTTCACAACAATACCGCTGGAGCTCAGCGATGCCAGAGCGCTGACCAGGCTGTTGCTTTTGCTTTCATCAATGCTGACCCGCAGGATACCGGCGAACTTGCCTGCCATATGCGACATACGGCTTTCCAGCCAGTTACCACCTTGTTCTGCAATCACGGCAGACAGTTGTTCTACGATGCCAGGTTTGTCATCTGCGATGACGGTTAATACCAGAAAGGTCGACATAAAATGTCCTTAGCTGTTGTTTCTTTCAATTGTTGTTCAGACCTTAGCATAGCCCCCGGGGGTAAGTAAGGCGGCTTTGGCTTTATCTGCCAAACTCTTGATTCAGAAGCAGTTCAGACCAGCAAGCCTTTGTGGTACATTGCTGCACTTTCCTGAACGGGGGAATCTCAACTTAATAACCCCCGGCATATAACGACTTGATAGAGAAAATTCTCGAAAGGAGATGACCTTGAAACCGGTTAAAGTAGGTATCTGTGGTTTAGGTACAGTTGGCGGCGGCACGTTTAATGTTCTCACCAGCAATGCGCAGGAAATTGCGCGCCGGGCAGGTCGTGAAATTATTGTCGAGCAGATTGGTGCTCGCCGCGATAATCCAGATTGTGATACTGGCAGCACGGCAATCAGCCGCGATATCTTTGATGTGGCTAAGAACCCCGAAATCGACGTTGTTGTTGAACTGATTGGTGGCTACGACGTAGCTCGCGAACTGGTGTTAACCGCGATCGAAAACGGTAAGCACGTGGTTACTGCTAACAAAGCACTGATTGCGGTACACGGTGATGAAATCTTTGCCGCGGCTGAAGCCAAAGGCGTTTCCGTTATGTATGAAGCCGGTGTTGCCGGTGGTATTCCTATTATTAAAGCGGTACGTGAAGGTCTGGCTGCCAATAGCATCAACTGGCTGGCGGGCATCATTAACGGCACCGGTAACTTTATTCTGACTGAAATGCGTGACAAAGGTCGTGACTTTGCTGACGTGTTAAAAGAAGCTCAGGAGTTGGGTTATGCAGAAGCCGATCCAACGTTTGACGTTGAAGGCATCGATGCGGCTCACAAGCTGACCATTCTGTCGTCTATCGCTTATGGCATCCCGCTGCAATTTGACCGTTGCTACACCGAAGGTATCGGTAACATTACTCCGGATGACGTTGAATATGCCGAAGAGCTGGGTTACCGCATCAAGCACCTGGGTGTTAGCCGTCGTGCCGAAAACGGCATTGATCTGCGCGTTCACCCAACCATGATTCCGGTTGGTCGCCCGATTGCGACCGTTGATGGCGTATTAAACGCGGTGATGGTTAATGGCGATGCGGTTGGCGATACGCTTTATGTGGGTGCTGGTGCGGGCGCTGGTCCAACGGCTTCTGCGGTTGTTGCAGATATCGTGGATCTGGCACGTGCGATTGACGCGCCGGCTTCTGCTCGTGTTAACCACCTGGCGTTCAACAGTATTGATGATGTGACTGTATTACCAATGGATGAGGTGGAAACCGCTTATTACCTGCGTATTGAAGCCCAGGACAAAGCAGGCGTACTGGCGAATGTTGCTTCCATCCTGAGTGAGCGTGGTATCAATATCGAAGCCATCATCCAGAAAGAGCCAAAAGAAGGCGAAGAGCTGGCACAAATCATTCTGCTGACGCACCGTATTGTGGAAAAAACCATGAACGATGCGATCAGCGCCATTGAAGGTCTGGACAGCACCGTGGGCGCTGTGACCCGCATCCGTGTTGAGCACCTGAACTGAGTGTGATTGTTGGCTGACTCTGCTGTCAGTCAATATTGCAGTGAAAAGAAGCCGCTACCCTGAACAGGGTTGCGGCTTTTTTTATGGTAACAGCAAAGTGGTTAACTCATTCTAACGGCTGATCCATGTCAGACCGTTATTGTAATTGATCAAATACCAAGCAAACGCTTGTTAAAATTGTAGCAATTTGTAATCCACTATTGATCAAAAAATCACCGCCCTATAGCCTGCGCGCCGCTTTAACGTCGATTACCGAGGTATGTTTGTAATGCGAGTTGTTGGATCAGCAATATGCTTAGCCAGTCTGATATTAGGACTAATGAATCAGACTCACGCCGCAGTATCGGAGCAGGATGCACAACGATTGGGTAAAGACCTGACGCCAGTTGGCGCTGACAAGCTGGGAAATGGCAGTGATATCCCGGCATGGCGCGGTGGTCTGGATAAAAAAGAAGGCATGGCGCCAGGGCAGTTTCATGCCGACCCCTTTGTTAAAGACCAGCCTTTGTATCGTATTACTGCTCAGAATATCGACCAGCATGAAAAGCGCCTGACCAATGGCCAGAAAGCGCTGCTGAGGGCTTTTCCGGATATGTTTTTTGAGGTCTATCCGAGTCGCCGTTCCGCCTCTTATCCGCAATATGTGTATGACGCGATCAAAGATAATGCTACCACCGCTCAGCTGATGAAGTATGGCTCTGGTGTGCGTGGTGCGGTGATGTCTTCGCCGTTCCCAATGCCAACTGCGGGTGAAGAGGTGATGTGGAACCACACCTTACGTTTCCGTGGTCAATCATTTTCCTACACTGCATACACCGTTGCGGTAACACCAAGCGGCGCACGTGCCGACAGTCTGCGCGACTACAAATATTTCGTACATTACAGTGAGCCGGGCGTCAGCGCCGACGATCTGGATAACAAGATTTTTTACCTGAAGCGTAAAACACTGGCACCAGCAAACCTGGCCGGTCGTATCACTCTGGCTCATGAAACGCTGGATCAGGTGCGTTCGCCACGCAAATCCTGGGTTTATGTTCCGGGTCAGCGTCGCCTGCGCCGCACACCGGATCTGGCTTACGACACCGCCGACGTGAACACCAACTCAATCCGCACCATCGACCAGGTCGATATGTTTAACGGCGCGCCCGATTATTATGAGTGGACCTTAGTGGGCAAGCAGGAGCTGTACGTTCCTTACAACGCCTATCGTGTACATCAGGGCGATCTTCAGAATGATGACATCCTGCTGGACCATCACCTGAACTCGTCTTTGTTGCGTTATGAGCCACACCGTGTGTGGGTGGTTGAAGCTAAGCTGCGGGTTGGTTACGACCACCGTTATGCAACTCGTCGTTATTACATCGATGAAGACTCCTGGTCGATTATTTACGCCGAAGAATATGATCAGGAAGGCAAGCTGCTGCAGGTGTCAGAAGCTCACACCATCAACTATTACGATGTGCAGCTGGTATTCCCGACTCTGGAAGTGACTTACGATCTGGAGAACAATCGTTACTACGCCGAAGGCCTGGATAACGAACGTGGCTCGACGCTGAATTTCAATGAAAACTTTAACAAGCGTGATTTCTCCACTAGTGCTGTTCGTCGTGAAGCGAAACGATAAGCTGCGCTGACATCCGCCGCTTTCCCCATTACACTGGCGTTTTTGATTGACTGAAACGCCAGTGCGCTTATTTTTCCTGCTTTTTTTATTCTGTGGTTCTGTAACGGCCGCAGAACTTCCTGAAAACTTTGCCCAGCTGCCGGACGATGTTCAGGCGGTAATTCTCGAATATATGTTTTTCGCCGAGCAGGCCGATCAGGTTTGGGGTGATGAGTTTGAAGAAAGCTCCATTCATTCGATGGTGAAATACCTCGACGATTTCCACACCCGGGTACGAATCGATTTTGCCCGTGGGCGAATCCGGGTGGAAAGTCAGGGTTCGAAAACACCGATTCAATCGTTGCAAAAAGCCATCAGTGCCACACTGCTAACGCCAGCCAATCCGAATGCCATCGATTTATACACAGCGGCTGATTTTGGCTTAACCGGTAAACCATTTCTGGCCGGGCAGGTGGTCGATCATCAGGGAAAAAGTGTGCTTTACCCGTGGCGTGCGCAGCAATACGCAAAGTACCTGACATCGAAGAAACTTCAAAAGCGTGGCTCCCGTTACTGGATTGATATTCCGATGGTAGGCAACTACCGCAGGGTGGGGGCGGATCGCTATCGTTTGCCGGTGGCCGCGGCGGCTGAAAAATATCGGGTTTCTGAAGCGTTGATTTTCGCCATTATGGAAACCGAAAGCAGTTTTAATCCGATGGCGGTTTCTCATGCCAAGGCTTATGGTCTGATGCAGGTTATGCGTAACACCGCAGGTAAGGATGTTTTTCAGCGCATTTATAAACGCCGTGATAAGCCCAGTCGCAATTATTTGTTAAACCCGGAAAAGAACATTGATGCCGGTTCGGCGTATCTGTCTATTCTGCGTGATGTCTATCTGAAAGGTGTGCAGGGCTGGCTGAAAAAAGAGTATTGCGTGATTGCGGCATACAACGGTGGCGCTGGCAATCTGTTTAAAGCGTTTCATTCCAATCGAAAAAAAGCGCTGGCGCGTATTAACGCGATGAGCACTCAGCAGGTGTATAACACCATTGTTAATGAGCACCCCAAATTAGAGTCTCGTCGTTATCTGCAGAAAGTAATCAAATTTAAGAAGAAATATGTCAGTTGGTGAATTATCCAAAGCCTTGCTCTTACCCGGCGCACAGCTTAAACAGACCGTTACTCAACAGCTGAAACTCTGGCTATTGGATCTGGACGTCGACGCCGTACAGATGGATGCGCAGCAGATTGGGATGTTCTGGCAAAATCTGCCGTATTGGGCATTTGCCTGGGCCGGTGGCCGGGTTCTGGCGCAATATATTGTTGATCATCCGCATGCGGTTGAGGGCAAACGGGTTCTGGATTTTGGATGTGGTTCGGGGTTGGTGGGTATCGCCGCCGCGAAAGCGGGCGCATCTGAGGTGTGGGTTGCAGATCTCGATCCCAATGCACTGCTGGCCGCCCAAGCGAATGCCGAATTGAATGGTGTGGCTGTTTTGCCAGTTGATTCGGATTCGGGCTGGCCGGAAGTAGACCTGCTGCTGGCCAGTGATGTGTTGTACGACATCAGCTCCAGCGATGATCTGCGTAAGCTGATGCTGAAAATTCCGGATTGGTTACTCACTGAAAACCAGCAGGTTGCTCCTGATTGGGTACAGTTGCAGTCCTTATGGCAGTGCAATACTTCAACATTACCGGCAATTGGAGATTTTGATGAGAGTGTGTCACTGCAGGTCTATGGCCGCTGTGAATGAGCTGTGATAGCGTAATCGCCAATCAATAAAAACCAATGAATCAAGGAATTCTGATGAAAACACTTAAGCAGATATTGCTGACCATTACTTTGATTGCCATGGTGCCGGTAGCAATGGCGCAGGACCTGACTGCCAAGCAGGTTGAGCAATGGCTGGGTGCGATGCCAGCATTAACCCAGTGGCTCAGTCAGCACGAAGAAAAACTGGCGGCCGATGATGTAATGAAAGAAAGCGCCAGTATGGATCAGGTGTTTGCCAAAGGTGTTGAACAGTTACGTGAAAAAGGTCTGTACGATGATTTTAACAAGCAAGTGACCAAGGCTGGTTTTAAGAATGTTGAGCAATGGGCTGGCTTATCCCAGGATATCACCATGGCATATATGGCGATTGAAATGGAAAACGAAATGGTCAGTGCTTCGCAAATGGAAGCTCAGCTGAAACAGCTGCAGGCGGCTGAAGGTCTTTCTCCGAGCGAAAAGGCCATGATGGAACAGATGATGAAGGCATCACTGATGATGGTACAGGCTGCGAACAAAGTGCCTGCCAAGAACAAAGCGACCGTACGCCCGTACGCCGAGCGTATTGCCAAGCAGTTCGATGAGCAGCGTACTGATCCACATCAGCATTAATTCGATCGGGTTATATCGTCATAAGAAATTCTGATCTGGAGCAAGGAGGGCTAAGCTGCAAAAGCTAAGCTAAGCTCAATAGAAAGGGCGGCCATGTGCCGCCCGGTGAGCAGACATGGAGACATCGCATGAGTTATTCCACGGTTAAAGACGTTATTGATTACAGCAAAACGCTGCATGAGCATGCCCGTAACCTGTATCAGCAACTGCGTGATCAGACCCAGCGAGAGCGGGTGGATATGATGTTGCAGCTGTTGGCTGAGCACGAGAATACCCTGGCGCAATCCATGCAGAATCTGAAGGATCACGCCAGCGAGAAGGTGCTCAGCGAATGGCACCAGTTTGAACCCGGTTCCATTTCCGATGCCCTGGAAGGCTGCAAAGATTGTCACCCTGACATGTCAGTGGATGAGCTGACTCAGATCGCTCTGCGAATCGATGATTATCTGATATCTCTCTATCGCCAGATGGCCAGTGAATCCACCAACAGCGACTCCCGCCAGTTGTTTGAAAATCTGGTGCAGCTGGAAGAAACCGAAAAAGTCCGCACGGTTCGTGCTGCACTGTCCGCCAATGATTGGTAAACACGGTGGCTGAGTCACCGTTCCTGGGTTATTCAAGATTCTGTTTTGCCGGGCGTTTGTCTGGCATCGCCGTTTTGTTTATGTGCGGCTGTATCGCCAGTTGTGCTTCTGCTCCACCTGGCCAAATGCCACTCAGACACGAACAACACTGCGACATTGGTGAAGGTGTGTCGCTGTTGAGCAACGCTGAATTACGCATCGGCCTTGGACAGCGACCATCAGCTGGTTATGGCATTGAGCTGAGTCAGCACTGGAATGGTGCTGATGTAAGTGTTCACTATCACGAAATCCGTCCAGGCGCGGATGCGTTGGTAGCTACGGTTATTACTACTCCATGTGTTGCGTTATCCTTGCCGGATGGTTGGCAAAAGGTGGAAGTGCATAACTCTGCCAACGGCCAACGCTGGCACTTCCGCTCTGAGCCCGTCTCTCAGAAAAGATATTAAGCGTCCGATTCCTGCCTTTCCCTGCTGTCGTTCTGTCAGTACCATGACAGCCTTATTTTGTGGAGTACACTCGCCGATGGCCATCATTCTTGGCATTGATCCTGGCTCGCGTATTACCGGGTTTGGTGTGATCAACTCGGTTGGCCAGAGGAACGAATACATTACCAGTGGTTGCATCCGGGTCGGTGATGGCGAGTTGCCTGATCGTCTGAAAAAAATCTTTGATTGTGTCACCGAACTGATTGAAACCTATTCGCCTCAGGAATTTGCCATTGAGCAGGTGTTTATGGGAAAAAATGCCGACTCTGCGTTAAAGCTGGGTCAGGCTCGTGGTGTCGCAATTGTGGCGGCATCTCTACAGGGGCTGCCGGTGGGTGAGTATGCTCCACGTAGTATTAAACAAGCCGTAGTGGGCAAAGGCTCTGCCACCAAAGAACAGGTACAGCATATGGTGCAGCATTTGTTGAAGCTGCCCGGCAAACCCCAGGCCGATGCTGCCGATGCTCTGGCGATTGCTATTACCCACGCCAATACCCGCGCCAGTCTGGTTACCCAGGCGGGTATTAAAAGTTATGCCCGCGGGCGGGTGAAAATATGATTCAAGCCGTTTGCAGCCGTGATTGTTTTTATTAGCAGCAACAGGATGTTGCGCTAGGATCGCCAGCACAGGGATGTGCTGTCCGATCCGGCGGCTTAAAAATAATCATGGCTGAGAATGGCGTCTCTAGATACTCCGTAACGGTTGTTGTCTGCCCGGGTCGATTGAGCCAAACACCCGTTTACTGATAGGCTAGCCGCTTTCCAATAAGCAAGTATCTGTATTCCCATGATTGGTCGTCTGCAAGGCATCATCCTCGAAAAACAAGCTCCGGATTTATTAATTGACGTTAACGGTGTGGGCTATGAAGTCCAGGCGCCACTATCGACCTTTGTCAGTCTAGGCAAACCCGGTGATGTGGCGGTGATTTATACCCATCTGGCCATTCGTGAAGATGCTCATCAGCTCTATGGTTTCAGCGATAAAGGTCAGCGTACCTTGTTCCGTACTCTGATTAAGGTCAGTGGCGTTGGTCCTAAACTGGCGCTGGCGATTTTATCTGGCATGGATGTGAATTCCTTTGCCAGCTGTGTTCATGCCGAAGACGTGACGGCGTTAACTAAATTACCTGGCGTCGGTAAAAAGACCGCCGAACGGTTAATCGTTGAAATGCGCGATCGCCTGAAAGAATGGCAAGCACCGGCACCGCTTTGGGCTGCGGTTGATGCTAAAGAGCAGGCTTCCCGCGATCAGGTTCTGGCTGAAGCCGAAAGTGCGCTGGTGGCGTTGGGTTATAAACCGACGGATGCTGCGAAGATGCTGAATAAAGTCGCTACGGATGACTTGTCGGCAGAAGAATTAATTCGTCTGGCGCTGAAAAGCACGCTGGGTCGATAGCAGGGTAATTCATCGTGATTGAAGAAGATCGTTTTATCAGCCCCCAACCTTCGATGGGGGAAGAGCGCCAGGATCGGGCGATCCGCCCGAAAAGTCTGGACGATTATATCGGCCAGCCCCATGTGCGTGAGCAGATGGAAATCTTTATTGGTGCTGCACGGGCGCGTGAAGAAGCATTAGATCATACGCTGGTGTTTGGACCCCCCGGACTCGGTAAAACCACTTTGGCCAATATTATTGCCGAAGAAATGGGATCACAGATTAAATCTACTTCCGGCCCGGTTTTAGAAAAAGCCGGTGATCTGGCAGCCATGCTGACCAATCTCGAAGAAGGCGATGTGTTGTTTATCGATGAGATTCATCGTCTGAACCCGGCTGTCGAAGAAGTGTTGTACCCGGCCATGGAAGATTACCAGCTGGATATTATGGTCGGTGAAGGCCCGGCGGCACGTTCGATTAAGATTGATTTACCACCTTTTACATTAGTCGGCGCGACTACACGTGCAGGTTTGTTAACATCGCCGCTGCGTGATCGCTTCGGCATCGTGCAACGTCTGGAGTTTTACAACATTGATGATCTCACCGGCATTGTTTCCCGTTCTGGAAGATTAATGGAACTTGATGTTGATGATGAGGGATCGCGTGAAATTGCCCGTCGTGCGCGTGGCACACCACGTATTGCCAATCGTCTGTTACGCCGGGTGCGCGATTATGCTCAGGTAAAATCTGATGGCATGGTAAACCAGAGCGTCGCTGATGCAGCGTTAAATATGCTGAATGTCGATGCCCAGGGCTTTGATCATATGGATCGCCGGTTATTGCTGACATTGTTAGAAAAATACGACGGTGGTCCAGCGGGTGTCGAAAGCCTTGCAGCTTCCATTGGCGAAGAGCGAGATACCATTGAGGATGTGCTGGAGCCTTACCTGATGCAGCAGGGTTATATTACCCGCACTCCAAGAGGGCGCATGGCAACTCGTCAGGCCTATCAGCATTTTGGTCTGGAATTACCAAAACGTTTCCTCAGTGATGAAGAAAACTGATGACATTTCGCTGGCCTGTCAGAGTGTATTACGAAGATACCGATGCCGGTGGCATTGTGTATTACGCCAATTATTTGAAGTTTTTTGAGCGTGCCCGCACGGAATGGCTACGTCAGCTTGGTGACGCTGAAGCACATTCCGGTTTTAGTCAGGAGCAGCTCAGAGAGCAGGGCATTTTATTTGTTGTACGGGAAATAAACGCCAGATACAAACAACCGGCGCGCCTCGATGATGAACTTGAAGTCACGGTTGTCGTCGAAAAGATGGGTAAAGCCAGTTTTAACCTGTCGCAGACGGTTTATCGTATTTCTGCGGATGGTGAACAACCTTTGGTAACTGGTAGTGTGTCGATTGCCTGTATTGGTGATGACGGAAAACCCCGGGCGATTCCGCCAGAAATTATTGCTGCGGCGAATCAGCCTTAGCGTTTGAGTAAAATTTAACGTTCTTATTATCAGACGGGAGTCTTTGTGAACGAATCCATGTCCATTATTTCGTTAATTGCCAATGCCAGTATTGTGGTGCAACTGGTTATGTTGATGCTGTTAGCGGCCTCTGTTCTGAGCTGGATTGTGATTGTGCAACGCAGCCGTTTGTTGTCTGCAAGTCGTGACCAGTTACTCGATTTTGAAGAACGCTTCTGGTCAGGTGTTGATTTAAATGCGTTGTATCGTGAGTGCCAGCAAAGTCCGGCACCGAGTGCGGTAGAGAATGTATTTATGTCGGGATTAAAAGAATTCGGCAAAATGCGTCAGCAAAATACCAATGATCCGGATGCCGTGATGGCCGGTGTACAGCGCGCGATGCGTATCAGTATTACCCGCGAGTCGGAAGTTCTGGATACTCACCTGCCGTTTCTGGCGACCGTTGGTTCCACCAGTCCTTACATTGGTTTATTTGGTACCGTCTGGGGGATCATGCATTCCTTCCAGGGATTGGCAGCTGTAAAGCAAGCCACGATTGCTACCGTAGCCCCGGGTATTTCTGAAGCTTTGATTGCAACGGCCATGGGCCTGTTGGCAGCAATTCCGGCTGTTATTTTCTATAACCGTTTTGCCACTCGCGTTGATCAGATGGTTACGGGCATGCATACCTTTGCTGATGAGTTTTCATCTTTGCTGTACCGCCAGGCTCACAAAATTAATCAGGCCAATTCCAGCCAGAGTAATAACGCCGCCGGTTCTGCGGAGGCTAACTGATGGAGCCAATGGCACCACCGGCGCAAAAACGCCGGCCAATGGCAGAAATCAACGTCGTGCCTTATATCGACGTTATGCTCGTGCTGTTGATTATCTTTATGGTGACAGCTCCGATGCTGGTGCAAAGTGTGCCGGTTAATCTGCCGGCGGTTGATTCGACGCCGACTGAAATTGAGCCGGATGACAGTACCATTATTATTTCGGTTGATGCCCGTGGTCTGTATTTTATTGAACGTGGCGAAGAGCAACCACGCGCCATGGCTCTGGCTGATGTACAGGACTATGCCCGCAAAATTACGGCTCAGGTGCCAGCGACCAAATTGCTGATTCGTGGTGACGAGAATGTTCCCTACGGCAAAGTAGTGGTGTTAATGGGCAGCCTGCAATCGATAGGTGTGAATAACATCGGCCTGATTACCGAAGCGCCGGATCCGGAGGCCAGTCGCTGATTCAGCGGATTCTGTTATGAGCTGGAGAAACCCCAACAGCTACGGCTTTGCCGCTTTTGTCGCCATTGTGATTCATCTGGCGGTGGCTGGCTTGTTTTTAATTGAATGGCCTGACAGTAAGCCCCATATTGTTGAGCCGGTGCCGCAACACGTGATGGCGAATGTGGTACAGGAAGAAAACAAAGCGGTTAAAGAACGTAAGCGTAAAGCTGAGCTCGAAAAAAAGCGTCAGCAACGAGCGGCAAAAAAACGCGCCGAAAAAGAACGCAAACGTAAATTGGAAGCCCGACGAAAAAAAGAGAAGGCACGCCAGGAAAAGCTCAGGAAAGAGAAATTAGCCAAACAAAAAGCCGCGGCTGAGAAAAAACGCCAGGCGGATGCTCAGCGTGCTGCGGAGAAAAAAGCGGCCGATGCAAAAGCTGCCGCAGAACAAGCCGAGCGTTTGCGTCAGGAGCAGTTACAGCAGGAACAGGATATGCTGGAGCAAATGGCTCAGGAGCAGGCTGAAGCTGAACTGCAGGCTCAGAAAGAGGCTGAAGCCAGAGCGGAACGTGCCGCGGTTATGACGTCTGAACACACGCTGCTGATTAAAGAGCAGATTCAGTCACAATGGCGTTATCCACCAGCAGTGGATTCCGGCATGGAAGTGGAGCTGAAGCTCACTCTGGTTCCAACCGGAGAAGTGGTTCAGGTACAGATTGTAAAAAGCAGTGGTAACCCGGCACTGGATCGTTCCGTGGAGCAGGCAATACGTAAAGCTTCGCCGTTACCTGTGCCAAAAGATATTGCAGTGTTTGAACAAAACTTTCGTAGTTTTACGATGAAATTCCGACCGGAGAATGCCTCGTGGTAGTTCGTTTTTTAGCAGTTTTTTCTCTGTTTCTCAGCTTAACCCTGACCAGTAGTCTGACGCGTGCAGAGTTAGTGATTGAAGTGACTCAGGGTAAACAAAGCGCCATTCCGTTAGCCGTGGTTCCTTTCGCCTGGACTGGCCAGAATCCTCCTCCCGAGGATGTCAGCAGCATCGTTGCCAATGATCTTGCTGGTAGCGGCTATTTTCGCCTGATTCCGGCCGAAAATATGATCAGCCGACCAACGGAATTATCGCAGGTAAATTATGACGACTGGGCTAAGTTGCAACAGGATTTTGTTGTGTTGGGTCGTTTGAGTGTGTTGCCGACGGGTTATGCTGTTGAATTCCATGTTCTGGATGTACACCAGAAAGTCGAAGTATTTCGTCACCGGGTAAAAGGCAAAGCCAGCCAGTTGCGTGATGTGGCGCATTACATCAGTGATTTTATTTTTAAAAAACTGACGGGCATTGACGGCGTATTTTCCACCAATCTGATTTATGTCACCACGAACCGCGAGCGTACTTTGTTTAACCTGATGTATGCAGACGCCGATGGTGCACGTGAACGTCGCATCTTTAAATCCAAACATCCGATCATTTCGCCAGCCTGGTCTCCGGACGGTAAAAAGGTCGCTTATGTATCTTTTGAAAATGGTAAAAGTGAGATCTTTTTTCAGACACTAGCGACGGGCAAGCGTGAGAAAGTTGCTGCTTTTTCAGGCTCTAACAGTGCTCCGGCGTTTTCACCCGATGGAACTAAACTCGCGTTTGTGCGCTCTCAGCTGGGTAATCCGGACATCTGGGTGATGGACCTGGCCAGCCGCAAGCTGGAGCGAATTACCAAACATTACGCAATTGATACTGAGCCGCAATGGACTATAGATGGTCAAAGCCTGATCTTTACCTCCAGCCGTGCCGGGGGGCCACAGATTTATCAGGTCAACCTGGCGTCAAAGAAGGTTGAACGACTGACATTTGAAGGCAAATATAATGCGCGTGCTCGTCTGACCGCAGACGGACGCAAGATGGTTTATGTGCACCAATCCGGTAAACGTTTTCATATCGCTTCTCAGGATATGAAAAGTGGCAGAGTGCACATTCTTACCAGTGAGACTGAATTGGATGAATCACCTAGTGTTGCACCCAATGGAAGTATGGTAATTTATGCGGCAAGTGAGGCTGATCGTAGCATTCTTGCCGCAGTATCGGTTGATGGAGAGGTAAAATTCCGCCTTCCATCGAAGTACGGAGACGTCAGGGAGCCGGCTTGGTCACCGATTTTACAATGATTTTCAAATTAACTTTCGGATTGGAAGACTGATATGCAAAAAACTGCACTGTATAAAGCTTTGGGTTTAACTCTGGGCGCTGTTCTGATGTCTGCTTGCTCCAGCACTGGCGAAGTAAACGAAGGTGCAGCTAGCTCTCAGCCAACTGCAATTGAAGAGCAAGTCGCTCAACAAGGTCAGGAAGCACAAACTCAGGTTGTTGAAGATGCCGCTCTGGTTAGCGAAGATCTGCAACAACAGGCTGACAAAGCACAACAAGCTCTGCTGGAAATGACTGTATTTTACTTCGGCTTCGATCAGAGCTCTCTGGAAGAAGACGGTAAAGATGCGCTGAAAGCACACGCTGCTTACCTGGCTGCTAACCCATCTGCTCGCGTAGTACTGGAAGGTCACGCAGACGAGCGTGGTACCGTTGAATACAACCTGGCTCTGGGTGAGCGTCGTGCGATGGCTGTACGTCGTTTCCTGATGGCTAACGGTGCAAAAGCTGGTCAGCTGCAGGTTGTTAGCTTTGGCGAAGAGCGTCCGGCTGTTGTTGGTCACAACGATGCGTCATGGGCTAAGAACCGTCGCGTTGAAGTGAAATACCAGAGCCGTTAATGAAAAAGTTCATCCTGCCTTTAGCGCTGGTGACATCCATCGGCGCTGTTGCTGAGGATGAATGGGTTTCAGTAGGTGCCAACGCTGCCGTGGCACCTGCTCAAACCGATGTAGTTGTCCCAGCCCAAACAAACCCCGCCAATTCTTCTGTTACTCCTGAATCTGAGAATGCTACCACTGGTGGTGATCTGATGTCTGAGCTTTTAACTCAGATGGAACAGATGCAACAGGAAATCGCTATGTTGCGTAGTCTGGTTGAAACCCAGCAACAGCAGCTCGCTACTGTTGAACAGGAACAGCAGGCGCGTTACCTCGATCTTGATCGTCGTGTTGCCAGCTTAATTACTCAACCTGTAATTGCTCAGCCAGAACAGACGGCGACAGAAGCTACCTCGAATCCAACCGTTGCTCCGGCAGATGCTTATAAAGCGGCCATGACCTTGGTACGTGAGAAGAAGTTCAGCGAAGCCAATCAGGCCTTTTCAGCGTTCACTGAGAGCTACCCGCAGGATAAACTGGTTGCCAATGCGTATTACTGGAACGGTGAGGTCTATCTGGTACAGAACAAACTGGAGCAGGCTAAGGAAGCGTTTGAGCAAGTGGTGACTCAGTTTCCGGATCACACAAAAACGGCGGATGCCAGCTATAAGCTGGGTGTCACGTTCCATAAGCTGGGCGACGATGCTTTAGCGCGTGAATGGCTGGAGAAGGTGATTGAGCAATATCCGGGCAAAGCCGATGGCACAGTCCGCCTTGCGCAAGC
Source organism: Bacterioplanoides sp. (assembly GCF_965219715.1). Taxonomy (GTDB): domain Bacteria; phylum Pseudomonadota; class Gammaproteobacteria; order Pseudomonadales; family Oceanobacteraceae; genus Bacterioplanoides. The sequence continues at coordinate 1,650,248 of NZ_OZ244785.1, read as the reverse complement.
GTATCTGAAAAAACTGCAGTAACGATTCAGAAAAACCTGAAACCTGTCGGTTTGGCCAATAAAGCCCGTAGTCATCGCGATTACGGGCTTTTTTAATACCTGATTGACGGCTCGAAAAAGGGCTAAGTTGCTGAAATCGAAACTTTTTTTAAAAAAGTACTTGCCACCCCAAAATATCTCTGTATTATACGCCGCACTTCCGGGGTCGTTAGCTCAGTTGGTAGAGCAGTTGGCTTTTAACCAATTGGTCGCTGGTTCGAATCCAGCACGACCCACCATCATTCAACGGAAGTTAAGTTGCTGATATTGTTACTGAATTTAATAATTCAGAGAAAGACGCGAGATTCATCTGCGCAGCACTTATCGGGTCGTTAGCTCAGTTGGTAGAGCAGTTGGCTTTTAACCAATTGGTCGCTGGTTCGAATCCAGCACGACCCACCACTTATTCCTAAAAGGGGAGAAAGCCAGCCGGTTTTCTCCCCTTTTTTATTTCCTGTCAGAAAATCCAGAAAGCCGTATCCGGATCGCCAGGGCAGAGAAATAGTGTTTTAGCAAACAGCAGAATGCCGCAGCGGCGACAGGCAACCGCTGTGGTAAAATGTCGGCGCCACTGCAGTAATGGGTGGCTGTCAAAGTAAGTGATGAGAGAGCTATGTCTGACGCGCTACAAACGCCACAACAAGTGATTCGCGAATACTGGAACAAAGAAGAGACTGTGACACCGGCTGAGAAAGATGCCCTGAAACAGGAAATTCGTGAGCTTCTGGTGCAGGAAGATGCTGTACTGGTGGCGCATTACTATTGTGATCCGGAAATTCAGGCGCTGGCTGAAGAAACCGGCGGTACGGTCGCCGACTCGCTGGAAATGGCGCGATTTGGTCGCGATCACAAAGCCAGCACTCTGTTAGTCGCAGGTGTTCGTTTTATGGGCGAGACGGCGAAAATTCTCAGCCCTGAAAAACGCATTCTTATGCCAACTCTTGAGGCGACCTGCTCGCTGGATATTGGTTGTCCGGTCGAAGAGTTCTCGCAGTTCTGTGATCAACACCCGGACCGCACGGTCGTGGTATACGCCAATACTTCTGCTGCGGTTAAAGCACGAGCGGATTGGGTGGTCACCTCCAGCATTGCACTGGATATTGTGACTCGCTTGAAAGAGCAGGGTGAAAAGTTGATTTGGGCGCCGGATAAACACCTGGGTACTTATATTCAGAAACAAACCGGTGCGGATATGATCCTTTGGGACAGCGCCTGTATTGTGCATGATGAGTTTAAAGCCAAAGGCGTGGAAGACCTGAAGAAGGTTCATCCTGATGCTGCTGTGCTTGTTCACCCGGAATCTCCGGATGCTGTTGTGCAGCTGGCTGATGTTGCGGGTTCAACCAGTCAGTTAATTGCTGCAGCAAAATCGTTGCCGAATGACACCTTAATCGTTGCTACTGATAAAGCCATTTTTTATAAAATGCAGCAGGAAGCGCCCGACAAATTGCTGATTGAAGCACCTACTGCTGGTAATGGTGCAACGTGTCGCAGTTGTGCTCATTGCCCGTGGATGGGAATGAATGAGCTGCAGAATATGCGCGATGTGTTAAAGCATGGTAGCCAGGAAATTCTGATTGAAGAGGGCTTACGTCAGCGTGCGGTGATCAGCCTGGATCGTATGCTGAGCTTTAACAAATAAGCTTTCACGTATAAAAAACGCCGCCTGAAATTTATTCACGCGGCGTTTTTTATGCCTTTCTGTATCAGTTGCCAAACGACGTCGGGCTGTTTGCCATGATACGTACCCGTCGGGTAATGGCTGCTTCCTGTTGAAAATCCTGATGCTTTTTCGCCAGTTTAAGCGCCAGTTCCATTTGCCGTAAGGCTTTGGCCTGGAAACCAGTGGCGAACAGATATTCACCATTGGCCCGGTGGGATAACAAAATCTGATCTGCCTTACCTGCCGCCTCTGCCAGTTTGCGCCATACCTGAGGGTTGCTTGGGCGTTGTTCAGACAATGATTTTAATGTCTGAGTCGCCAAATCAAATTGTTGTGCAGCCATCAATATGCGGGCTTTAGTGCTTTGTAACTGAAAGTCCTGGGGCTGATAAATCAGGCCGTCGTCGAGAATTCCGATGGCTTTGGCATATAGCTTCTGTTGGGACAGTAATTCCGCTTTTAGTGTAATAAAAGCCACGTGGTCGCTGTATGGTGCGGCGATGTCTTTGAGAATTTTTAGGCCTTTTTCTGCTTCGTTGTTTTCGGCTGCAATTAGCGCAAGGGCGATTTGATTGGCTGCGTAACGCTGGCTGTTTTTATCTTCCAGTGTCAGCTGATGGTTAAAATAGGCAGCTTGTTCGGCAGCATTCAGCTGATAGCGCATCATGGCAATGTTGCGCAGAATATCGAATTCAAAACTCACCAGCCGTGGTTTACGCGGGAAGTTTTCAGCCCGGCCGGCAGCATCGGCAACCCGGGTTTCTGTCACCGGGTGAGTCAGCAAAAATTCCGGCGGACGTTTATTAAAACGGTTGGCCTGCAGCATTGCCTGGAACATCGATGGCATAGCATTGGGGTCCAGGCCTGCGCCTACCAAGGCTTTCATGCCAATACGATCGGCTTCACGTTCCCAGTCGCGGCTGTAAGCCAGCTGGCTTTGTACCGAAGCCGCCTGGCTGGTCACCAGGCCGGCGAAGCCCGCATCGGCATTATTGGTGGCAATCAACAAGATGCTGGCGAGCAGGGCGGCAATGGCGACCGGTTGTTGTTTTTCCGCGTTTTCAATCTGGCGGGCAAAATGACGTTGACTCAGGTGAGCCAGTTCGTGGGCTAATACGGCGGATAGCTCATCTTCGTCACGGGCGTACAGCATAATGCCAAAATTGATGCCGATGATGCCGCCGGGAACGGCAAATGCGTTAAGTTCCGGGCGATCAATAATGACGAATTCGAAATCAGATAATTTTACTTCGCTATGGGGAATCAGGCGGAAAATCAGGTTTTCAAGAAACTGATTGGCCAGTGGCAGTTCAATGGTCGATGTCTGACTGCGCAGTTGGCGTAACCAGAGACGGCCGAGTGCATGTTCTTGCTGTAATGATACGTAGCTCGACGCGCTGTCACCCAGGTCGGGCAGTTCTGTATTGGCCAGAGTCGTGTTGAAAGGGCTGCTCAGAGCAGCAAGGCAACACAGGGTGGCGAGCTTTTGTTTCACTATTGAATTTTCCTGATCTGATTCCGTTGATCCGATTATCACCTTAAGCCACTGTTGAGAGCAGTCAAGACGGTGAAAAGTTCTGCAAAGACCACTAAAGCATAGTGGGCATTTGTCAGCAGGGTATGCTTTTCTCTGTTAACCCTTGTGACATCCACCCTATAATGTCAGGTTCAGTTTGGCAAAAGGCGATTTTCGTGTCTGATTTAACAACTTATCAACAACATCTGGATGCGAGCGGGCTTGAATGTCCGATGCCTTTATTAAAAACAAAGCTGGCTCTGAAACAACTTGCTGTTGGAGAGGTGTTATGGGTGACAGCGACGGATGCCGGTTCATGGCGTGATATCCGTAAATTTACAGAACTCACCACTCATGAGCTGATGAACGCTGAAGATAACGATGGCGTCTATCAGTATTGGATTAAAAAGGGAGCCTGATGGGCATGTTAAACGTCGTAAGACGCTGGATCGATCGCTACTTTTCAGATGAAGAAGCGTTATTGTTATTACTGCTGATTACTGCAGTGCTGGTCATTATTGTGACCCTGGGCCAGGTGCTGGCGCCTTTTCTGACGGCGGTCGTGCTGGCGTATTTGCTTCAGGGTGGCATGAATTACTGCAAAAGCCGCGGACTTGGCCATCTGGGCGCCACGGTGACCGTTTTCTTGTTGTTTGTCAGTTTATTCCTTGCTTTGTTGTTTATCATCATGCCCGCTATCTGGCAGCAAACGACTCAGTTTTTCTATGAACTGCCGCGCATGGCGACCAAGGGGCAGGCGTTACTGATGCTGTTGCCGGAAAAATATCCGGAGCTGGTATCGATTGAGCAGGTGCAGGAGTGGACGCATCAGATTGGTGAAGAGTTGGCGAAGATTGGTCAGCTGGCTCTGAGCTTTTCCATTTCAGGCATTACCGGAGTAATGGCGGTGCTGATTTACTGCGTATTAGTGCCGATTCTGGTGTTTTTCCTGCTTAAGGACTCGGATCAGATTGTTAACTGGGGAACCTCGTTTTTGCCTCAGCGACGCAATATGCTGAACAAGGTCTGGGCCGAGATGGATGAGCAGTTTGCGAATTATATTCGTGGCAAGGTCGTGGAAATTGGCATCGTGGGTGGCGTTACTTATATAGCATTTGTGATCCTTGGCGTGAATTACGCTGCGTTACTGGCGATTGGTGTCGGTTTGTCCGTATTAATTCCCTACATCGGAGCCGCTGTGATCACGGTGCCGGTTGCGATGGTTGGCTACGTACAGTGGGGCTGGAGCAACGATTTTATCTACCTGATGGTGGTCTACGGCATTATTCAGGCGTTGGATGGCAATGTGCTGGTGCCTTTGCTGTTTTCTGAAGTGGTTAGCCTCCATCCTGTAGCAATTATTGTTGCGGTATTAGTGTTTGGTGGCCTCTGGGGTTTCTGGGGGGTGTTTTTTGCCATTCCGTTAGCAACCCTGTTTAAAGCGGTGTTGCAGGCCTGGCCCAGCCAACAGGGAATTGAAGATCAGGCGGCCTGAACTAATGGCCGGTTAAAATGAGAGCGGAATTGCCGCTCTCTCTTGTTTCTGAGGCCTTGCATCAGTAGTATTGCGCCTCTGTTTTTACGCTCAGATTTTGGAGTATCGCTCAATGATTACCGGCAGTATTGTTGCTTTGGTAACCCCCATGCATGACGATGGTCAGTTAGATTGGGAAGCCCTGGACCGCCTGGTTGAATTCCACATCAAACAAGGAACTGACGCCATTGTAGCCGTGGGTACCACGGGCGAATCTGCGACGCTGGATACTAAAGAGCATTGCGCTGTGATTGACCGGGTTGTGAAAGTGGCTGCTGGCCGCCGTCCAATCATTGCCGGTACCGGTGCTAACTCTACCTCGGAAGCGATTGAGCTGACTCAGGAAGCGAAAGTTCTGGGTGCCGATGCTGCTTTGCTGGTAACGCCTTATTACAACAAACCACCGCAGCGTGGTTTGATTGCCCATCATGAAGCTATTGCTGCTGCCGTTGATATTCCACAGATCCTGTACAACGTACCGGGCCGTACTGCTTGTGACATGCTGCCGGAAACCATTGCTGCTCTGGCGGATGTTGAGCAGATTGTCGCAGTTAAAGAAGCAACCGGTGACCTTGAGCGTGCACGTCAGGTAATCGATCTGGTAGGGGATCGTATGGCGGTTTATTCCGGTGATGACGAAACCGCTTATGAGCTGATCCTGCTGGGCGGCAAAGGTAATATCTCGGTTACTGCTAATGTGGCGCCAGCCATGATGCACGAACTGTGTATGTTGGCTCTGGACGGCAAAGCCGATGAGGCAAAAGCACTCAATGACAAGCTGATGCCGGTGCATCAGGCGATGTTCTGTGAAGCAAACCCGATTCCTGTGAAGTGGGCGATGCACAAAATGGGTCACATGGGCAAAGGCATTCGCTTACCGCTGGTAGAGCTGGAAAACCGCTACCGTGCCAAACTGGAAATGGCGTTGTCTGGTCTGGATCTGATTTAAATGATGAAGTTTGCATCTCTGAAACTGACTGCTGCTGTATTCACTGTTTCTCTGGTCAGCGGCTGCAGCCTGTTTGGCGATACGTTTGATGATCGTGCTGAAAACTATCTGACCACGGAAGAGTTGCCGGTTATTCAACTGGCTGATGATTCTCCTGAGCTGGCCTTCAGAGATGCCAATGTTATTCCTGAGTTGCCGTTGGAACCACAGCAGCCTGAAAGCTTCGAGACACCACGACCGTTGGTATTTGTTGCGCAGGTGAATGATGAGACTGTGGTCACCAGTCTGGCTCAGTTCCGCTCCGAAGCGTTAAATCCGCGTCTGGATAAAGATGGCGCCGGAACCGAAATTTTACGCCTGGATTTAGGTTTTGCGGCTTCCTGGGCGGCAGTAACCGAAGCCATTGCAGCCTCTGATCTGAAACTGACTGACCTGAACCGCAGTACCGGAACTTATTATCTCGAGCTTAATAAGACTGAAGTTGTTGATGAGCGCAGCTGGTGGGATAAGTTGTGGGGCGAAGAGCTGGTAACAACCGCGACCTATTTGCTTAAGATGAACCGTTCCCGTCAGGGCGTATATTTATCTCTGCTGACCGATGCCGATAACCTGGCGGAAGCTGAGCAAACGTCACGCGTGTTAGCCGAAATTGAGACTCAGCTGACCCAGTGAAATATGCATCATTAGGCAGTGGTAGCCGTGGCAACGCCACTGTAGTTGAACATCAGGGTGAATGTATCCTGATTGATTGTGGCTTCAGCCGGAAAAGCACACTGCAAAGAATGGCGCAGCTGGATCTTGATCCGGCACAGCTGAAGGCCGTTTTGGTTACACATGAACACAGTGACCATGCGAAAGGTGTGCAGACATTATGTGATGCTCTGGATATTCCGTTTTACACCTCCTTCGGAACGGCAAGAAAGATGGAGTGGCTGGAGCATAGCCGATGGCGTTGTATTCGTTCCGAGCAACCGCTGGAGCTGATCGGCCTGAAAATTACCCCTGTGTGTGTGCCGCATGATGCACAGGAACCGCTGCAGTACGTAATGAACAACCCGCAAGGGATGAAGTTGGGAATTTTGTCTGACCTGGGGTCATTAACCCCACACATTGTGGAGCATTACTCCGGCTGTCATGCACTGCAGATTGAAGCCAATCATGACCCTCATTTATTGCAGGTCGGACCATACCCTCCAAGTCTGCGGGTACGAGTTGCCGGTAACTATGGCCATCTGAGTAATCAGCAATGCGCTGAATTAGTGGCCAGAGTTCAGTGGGGTGGTTTAAAGCGCGTCAGTGCCGGACACATCAGTGAAAAGAACAATGACCGCAACCTGGTTCGGGAGCTGTTAGCTCCGTTACTGAACTGTCACCCGGCAGATGTGGATTTGCTTGAGCAGGATGTGGTTTCAGACTGGTATCAGCTGACATAAGAATTCTAAACGCCGCGGTATTGCCGGGGCGAAAATTTTAAAACTATTTTCCGGAGAAACTCCTATGGAAAAACGTGAACTGCTTTATTCCGGTAAAGCTAAATCCGTTTATACCACAGACGACAACGATCTGATGGTACTTGAATTCCGTAACGACACCTCAGCCTTTGACGGCAAAAAAATGGAGCAGCTGGATCGTAAAGGTCTGGTGAACAACAAGTTCAATGCTCATGTTATGACAAAGTTAGCGGAAGCTGGTATTCCTACTCACTTTGATAAGTTGCTGTCAGATACCGACTCTCTGGTAAAACGTCTGGACATGATTCCATTGGAGTGTGTGGTTCGTAACGTTGCTGCTGGTAGCCTGGTTCGTCGCCTGGGTGTGGAAGAAGGCATTGATCTGGTACCACCAACGTTTGAGTTGTTCCTGAAAAACGATGAGCTGGGTGATCCTATGGTGAACGAATACCACGCACGTTCGTTCGGCTGGGCCCAGGAAGAACACATCGCTAAAATGAAAGAACTGACGTTTAAAGTTAACGATGTGTTAAAGCAGTTGTTTGCCGACGGCGGTATGCTGTTGGTTGATTACAAGCTGGAGTTTGGTTTATTCAACGGTGAAGTGGTTTTGGGTGATGAATTCTCTCCGGACGGCTGCCGTTTGTGGGATGCCGAAACCCGCGAAAAGCTCGACAAAGATCGTTTCCGTCAGGGGCTCGGTAACGTTGTTGAGTCTTATGAAGAAGTTGGTCGCCGGATTGGTGTCGAGTTCTGATTTAACTTCTGTTCATAATATGAACGGAATAAAAACCCGCCGGAAGAATTTCCGGCGGGTTTTTTTGTGGCTTTTTCCAGTAACTTTAATAGTGTGACCCGCTCGTGCTTTACGGCCAAATAATTTGCAATCTGGGATTTTGCAGGCACACTAGCGGAACAATGAGTTACAGATTTGCCGACAGTGAACAACATTGAGGTGAATCTATCCGGTCTATTGGACTTAAAAAATACAGGAACACATCATGAAGAAGACTGCGATTGCGGCAATTCTGGCGGCAATGACTCCAATGGCTGCACAAGCCGACTTACTTTTTACTGTGGGCGCTAAAGCCAGCATCTGGAATGCCGAGCCTACCGGCCAGCTGGACAAAGGCGTATCTGTTGAAGAAGACGGCCTGAATCTGGACTCAGAAAATGGCCAACAGCTGGCGGTTTATTTTGAGCACCCACTGCCATTTATCCCGAATATCCGTTTAAAGCAAACCAATCTGGATATTTCTGGTGATGGTAATATTAACGTTAACTTCCTTGATCAGAACTTTAACGAGAAAGCGAAAAGCACTCTGGATCTGAGTCATAAAGATTTAACGCTGGTGTGGGGTTTACCGCTGCCACTGCCATTTATTGATATTAACTTTGGTCTGACAGCTCGTCAGTTCGACGGTACTGCTGAAGTACGTGGTCAGCAAACTGGTGTACGTAAAGGTGTTGATTTAGATTTCGTTATGCCACTGCTGTACGGTGAAGTACAAATCGGCACACCATTCGGTATTTATGGTCACGCAGACGTGAACTACATCGGTTACGGTGATAACAAACTGCAGGACATGTCTGCAGGTATTGGTTACGACCTGCCAATTCCGATTGTTGATCTGGGTTTAGAAGCCGGTTATCGCTCGATTAAACTGGAAACCGATGAAGATCTGGCTGATATCGATACCGACGTTGAAATTAAAGGCGCTTACTTCGGTGCTAATTTCTCAGTAGGTTTCTGATTTATCGGAACCCGAAGAGTTACAAAAAAGGGCTGCTTTCTCACGAAAGCAGCCCTTTTTTAATGTTGAGCTATTTGCAGCGTTTTAAACCAGCGTAAAGCGAACCGTACGGCTGCCGGTTTTAATTTCAGCAACACTGACCCGTACTACCTGATTCAGAATAAAACGTTCGTCACCTTTGTAATGACTCAGCGTTTTGGTATCAAATGTCCAGTCTTTGGCTTTACGGCGATCAATCGTACCTTCAATACCGCTGTCTTCCAGGCGCACGGTAAAATTCTGAGAATTCATATGTACGATGCTGGCGTCGTATTGAGCGTCTTTTTCCTGTTGTGCTAACCAGTTCAGTTTTAACCAGCTTTCGGTTTGCCAGGCGGCGTTACGGCTGGTGGTCTGGCGTTGCTGGATGTCTGCTAACTGCTCTTCAGTCGGCAACTGTAATGCTTCACCATTCAGTAATTCTTTGATCAGGCGATGCAGCAACAGATCGTTGTATTTACGCAGGGGAGAGCTGAACGTTGTGTAGTGTTCAAAGCCCAGACCAAAATGCGCACCGGCTTCTAGGCTCAGATTGCTGCGCTCCAGTTGGCGGCTGATAATGGTACGCAACGGCAGTGTTGAATCCGATTGTTCAGCTTTTTGTACCCATTCAACAAACTCAGCCAAGGTTTGAATTTTTGGCTTACGTTCCAGTTCCAGTTGTTCTCGAATTAATGCAACCACTTCGCCGATACGTTCCGTACGTACGCCATTGTGATTGATGAAGAAGCCACTTTCTTTTTCAGCCAACCAGCTGGCAATAGAGCGGTTACACGCCAGCATGCATTCTTCAACCAAGCGATGTGCCTGATTGCGCTCAAGCTTCACAATTTCTTTAGCTTTGCCTTGCTCGTCGGTGATGATTTTATAATCCGGTCGTTCTTCCATAATCAGGCAGTTTTGTTCACGGAAGGATGACAATGCCTGGGAGCAATTGTGCAGGTGAATAATGTGGCCGTGTAACTCAGCCGGAATTTCGTTGTCTTCACCGTTTATTAGCTGCGCGACTTGGGTGTAGCTTAATTTCGCCTGGCTGCGGATTTTCGCGTTGTGAATATTAGTGCTTTCGATGCTGCCATCTTCGGCCACTTTTAACTCAACCACCATGGCCAGGCGCAGCTCATTTTCCTGCAACGAACACAGTTGCTCAGATAGCTCGGCCGGTAACATTGGCAGCATGCGATCAGGAAAATACGATGATGTGGCGCTTAATGCCGCGGTTTTATCCAATGCACTGTTAGCACTGATCAGAGCCGCCGGGTCGGCAATAGCGATCCATAAGGACCAGCCCTGGCTGTGTGCCTCAGCGTATAATGCATCATCGATATCGCGAGTACCGGCTGAATCGATGGTTACAAACGGCAGATGTGTCAGATCGGTGCGGTTGTTGAGTTCTTCATCCAGGCCTTTTTCAACCAGCTCGGCAACCTGCTGGTTCACTTCGTCAGAGAAGCCAGACGGAATGGCGTATTTCGCCAGAATAAAGTCATGTTCGATATGTGCTTCGTCAGGCTTGCCGATGATTTCATCGATATGCGCCTGTGCGCGGCCATTCGGGTAAGGGTGCTGACTGATATGAGCACGCACCAGATCACCTTCTTGGGCTTTCATTCGTTTTGCCGGTGGCACAAAAATCCAGCGATTCAGCAGATCATCATCCGGTTCAATAAAGTGGCCCTTGCCGCGGACAACGTAAGTGCCAAAGAAGCCATTAACGTCGCTGCTCAGTACTTTTTCAACGATTGCCTGCTGTTTGCCTTCACCTGCGGCCTCTACACGGAAAGCAACCTGGTCACCGGGTAATACTTTTTCCATTTCGTCCGGTGACAGGAAGAACTGTTGTTTGTCTTCCGTATTGACGAAACCAAAGCGACCGGCGGTTGCCCGCACTCGGCCTTCATGTCGGGGAGTGCTGTCGTGTATCTCTTTTTTCAGGCTTTTAAGCTGGGTAAGGGCGTTTTTATCGAGCATCCGCAGGGCAACCAAATTGAAATTTGAAAAGGCCGCCAGTTTACGGAAAAAGGCTGATTGAGGCCAGCGGATAACAGCGAAGTGTAAATAGCTGCGTTGGAATATTAGGCGGGATAAGACCGAAATTGCTACAATAACAAAACGTTACACGGATTTTTGTTGTTTGTAATACAAATGTCTGAAAAAGTAGCTTTCCTGACTAAGCTATAAGCTTGGTGCATCAGCGGACGCTCGCTGATGATACATAACTAAAAAGCAATAATTACAAGATAAGTCCATAAGGTTTCCTTCATGACCACAAAAAATCAAATTAGCCGCCGCAACTTTATGAAGTCTGTGGCAGCAGGCGCCGGTGCAGCTTCTGTTCCTGCAGCGTTAACCGGCTGTATTGGCGATGATGACAAAGACGACAACAAAAAAGACCTGACGGTATTTGTTTTTGGTCACGGTGTTGCTTCAGGTGATCCATTATCAGATCGCGTGATTATCTGGACCCGTATCACTCCGGATAAGAATGCTGGAACTGTTGCGACCGCAGAGTGGCGTGTGGCAACCGATGAGGCCATGCGTAATGTTGTAAAAAGTGGTCGTGTCGATACCGATGCCAACAAAGATTACACCATCAAGGTGGATGTGACGGGTCTGGACGCAAACACGACGTATTACTACCAGTTTGAAGGCAGCGGCAATACCAAATCGGTTGTTGGTAAAACCAAAACTCTGCCGGTAGGTGATGTCTCTGCAGTGAAGATGGCGGTTTGTTCTTGTGCCAATTTCGCTTTTGGTCGCTTTAATGTTTATAAAGACATGGTTAACGCAAACGCTGATGTTGTTGTTCACCTGGGCGACTATATCTACGAATATAAATCCGGTCAGTATCCGACTGAATACGCAGAAGGTCGTCAGCCTGATCCGGTTGAGGAGATTGTGAAACTTGAAGATTATCGTGCACGTTACAACCAGTATCGTCGTGATGCAGATCTGCAGGAACTTCACAAATCTACGCCTTTTATCTGTGTCTGGGATGATCACGAATTAGCAAACGATACCTATAAAGACGGTGCAGAAAACCACACCGAAGGCGAAGAAGGTACTTTTGCGGACCGTCGTGCTGCGGCGATTCAGGCCTACCACGAGTGGCTGCCAATTCGTACCGGCAGTGATGCAGCAAAAATCGATCGTTCGTTCGACTTTGGTAACCTGTTAAGCCTGCATATGCTGGACACTCGTATGGTGGCCCGTGATAAGCCACTGTCGTACTCTGATTTCAACCTGCCGGCAGACGCTGGTAAGTTGGTTGCTGAGCTGGGCAAAACAGACCGTACTTTGCTGGGTAAAGAGCAGCAGGATCGTGTTGTTAAAAACACATTTGAGTCGGGTGCTGTATGGCAGGTATTGGGACAGCAGGTTCTGATGGGCCGTATTCTGATTCCGGCGGAGCTGTTAGCTGCTCTGGGTCAGCTGCAAGCTGAGCTGGAGAAACCAACTCCTAACCAGACGTTAGTTGCTACGCTGCAAACTCAGATTAATACCTCGCTGGTACAACTGGTTGGATTAAAGACAACCGATCCAACCAATGCGCGTTTAACTACGCAGCTGCCATATAACCTCGACGCCTGGGACGGCTACCCACCTGCGCGTGAAGAAATTTTACAGCGTATGGCTCCAAGCGATGTTGGTAAGCCGGATGCAGCAGGCTTAGTTGGCCGTAACAAGAACCTGGTTGTGCTGGCTGGTGACACTCACAACGCCTGGGCAAGCAACCTGTATCCTTTTGATGCTGATAACAATGTGGATCGTCGTAAGTCGGTCGGTGTTGAATTTGCGACAGCTTCTGTCACTTCTCCGGGCTTTGAAACTTATGCGGGTTTCGGCACAGATCCGGTTAAGAAAGCTCAATTTGAAGGTGCAATCACTGCGCTGGTTGATGACCTGCAATATATCAATGCCGGTGATCGTGGCTACATGGTGGTGGAATTCGGTAAAGAAGAAGCCACTTGTGAATGGCGCTTTGTTGATACCATTAAAGAAGCTGACTACAACGTTATCGGCGTGAAGAAAATGAAGGTGAAAGCGGGCGAAGGTAATCGTAAATTACTTCCTGCCTGATAATCCTGAACATAAAAAAACCCGCTTCGGCGGGTTTTTTTATGTCTTGCTGAAATCTGAGTCTGCTTCAGGCTTTATATAGATTTACCCAGCGAAACTCATCCAGCTCATCCAGGTCGGGAACCGTAAAAGATTCTTCACGGCCGATTTTCTGATACGGCGGGAAGTCGAAATTTTTTACCCGCGAGTCGGCTACCAATACTTCATCCGCTTTTTGGCGAAATATTTCCAGTAATGGCAAATTCGCTTTGTCGTATAAAACATCTGCCGCAATTAATAAGTCGAGGGGTTCATCAAATTCGAATAAATCGCCGTGCAGACGGTACTCCGTATTGTTGAGCTGACCATTCGCCTGACAAGACAATAACGCGTCCGGGTCGATATCACAGGCAATCACTTCCTTTGCCCCAGCCATCACACAGGCGATGGCGACGACGCCAGATCCAGCGCCAAAATCCATCACCTTTTTACCTTCTACCCAATGTGGATTGGCTAAAATTTCCCGCGCCAGTACCTGGCCGCTGGCCCAGCAAAATGCCCAATAGGCCGGGTAACTCTGAATCGACAAAATCTCATCCTGAGAAAAAGGCCGGCGCATTGCTTCAGGCTCAACCAGCCAAAGCTTTATTTGCTGGCATTGGGGTAATGTCTGAACAGTGACGCTGGCGTCGGCCAGCATGTTTTTAATCAGGGCATCTAAAGAAGATTGTAAGGATGTCATAAGGTCATCGTTATCAGGCAGAAAATTACAACAAAACAGCGCAGTCGGGTTCAGCCACCTGATAGCCCGCTGCTTTTAACGCTTCAGCAGCAAGCTGATCAGCATAATGGTACAACACCAGTCGCTGACGAATTTCTGGCTGGTATTCCGCCAGGTCTGCCAGGCCTGTGTGGGATGGGTTCGGCTCAACACCACAGTCATGAAAAATCCGTTCCTGGCCGGTTATTTTATGGTGCAGAATTTCCGGAATCGGTCGGGTATCGCCGCTGTAGAAAAAGCGCCCCGGCAAATGCAGTGCAAAGCTTGAGTTCGGAGTATGGTGGCGAGTCGGATACAAGCGGTAGTGACAACCCCGCCAGTAGAATTCATCCGTGACCGGAATCAGCTGAAAAGATTGCCAGAAGTTGTGTTGACCTTCCGCCATACTGCCAAGTTCCGGATAGGTCGCCAACCGTTGGTGTAATGTGCTGATGATACTGAGTGGCACAAACAGTTTAATTGGCGAACTCTGGCTCAGTTTTGCCCGAACCGTTAATATCTCCAGATCAGTGATATGATCGAGATGGCAATGGCTGATAAAAATGGCTTCGGGCAATTGTTGATAGCGTTGCTGAAAACTGTGCACTGTGCCCGGGCCGCAATCAATTAATAACTGCGGTTGGCTATTGAGCTCGAGTGTTGCTGCTGAGCTACCAACGGCCAGCTGGCCACCACTTCCACAACCATGAAAATTCAGCGAATATTGCGCCGTTTTTGCGGTCATATACAACAGGTTCCGATATTCAGAGAGGTCTGCATTATGTGGCGTCCAAAATTAATGTCCATCCCTTCTGCGGAGGAGGCTCTTCCCGGGCGACCAGAACCGTTGGAAGTGGATCCAATTCATTTTGTGAACGGCGAAAACTTTGTTGGTGATTGTCCAGACGATCTGGAAGAGTTGATTGTTGGTATGGGCTGTTTCTGGGGGGCAGAGCGCCGCTTCTGGCAAGCCGATGGTGTTGTGGCTACGTCTGTTGGCTACGGGGCCGGGCACACGCCCAATCCAACCTATCAGGAAGTCTGTAGCGGTAATACCGGTCATAATGAACTGGTAAGAATCTGGTATGACCCGCAACAAACCAGTCTGGAAGCCATGCTGAAAGTATTTTGGGAAAGCCACGATCCTACGCAGGGAATGCGCCAGGGGAACGATGTGGGCACCCAATATCGATCGGGAATTTATCTGCAGAAGGATCGCGATATCGAGCTGGCCGAGCGCTCGTTGCTACGTTATCAGCAAAAGCTCGTTGCTGCGGGTAAACCGGACCAAATCACTACTGAGATTCTGCAAGGTGTGCCTTATTATCTTGCGGAAACGTATCACCAGCAGTATCTGGCCAAGAATCCCAATGGCTATTGCGGTTTAGGCGGTTGCAACATCAGTTACGACTAACTCAGCTGGTGGTGGTATTGGCGCGGCTGTGCTGTTTGACCTGGGGAAAAGCCAGATGAATAGCCCAGGCGATGGCGCAGGCGTAAGACAGGTTGGTGGTCAGTTCGATGTGCGGGTTATTAAGAAACTCGCGTTGTGACGCCAGCCCACGAATGCGGCTGGCTAAATCCGGATCAAATGCGAGGTACTGGTTCCAGACTTTTTGGTGAAGTGCGGCGTCAATCTGAAATATGCCAAAACTTTTTTCCTGATGACTGCCATTTTGTTGTCCGATTTGCGCCAGCGCCAGCAGGATGTTTTCTGTGGCATCTGAGTCTTTACCCAGATATTTTAAGGTTGGACGAATCACCGTTTCCCGCAGTTCTTTTGCATCCAGTTCCATGGCAAGCTTGTTCCTGAAAAATACACAACTCTTAATTAATTAGCAGACTACCTTTGGTTCGCCAGTATGCCGAGTGAAATTTATGCCAGATTCAGCTGAAGGAATGGAGAAATCTTCAATATCCTGGTTCGACAGTCACTGTCATTTTGATTTCCGCCAGTTTGATGACGAACGTAAAGAGCTTTGGCAACGTGCCCGGCACGCAGGGGTGCGTGGTATGTTGATTCCCGGGATTACATTGGCGCAAAGCCAAGCGTTGGCGGGTTTCTGTCAGCCCGATTGGTATTTTGCTCAGGGAATTCACCCGTATTTTCTTAGCCAGGCTGATTTCGCTGACCTGAATGGCCTGGAGTCCGAGCTGAAGCAGTCTGCTGCCGTTGCGGTGGGAGAAATTGGCATCGATAAAACCCTGCAGCAGCAAGCGGTGGATCCGGAAGTTGAGAGCAAGCGCCAATGGCAGTTTTTTACCGATCAGGTAGCCATTGCTCAATCTTTAAAGTTACCTCTCATCCTGCATATTCGTGGTGCCCATGACGAAGCATCGAGTTATCTGAAACAACAGGGCTTTAGCAGCGGTGGAATTGTTCACGCGTTTTCAGGCAGTGTGCAACAAGGAAGGCGTTGGCTGGATACGGGTTTTAAGCTGGGAATAGGTGGTGCGATGACCTTTCCTAGAGCGAAGAAACTGCGCCGAACACTGCAGCAGTTGCCGTCGTCCGCTTGGTTGCTGGAAACCGATGCGCCGGATATGTCACCGGCATTTCTCGCGGGAAAAACCAACACCCCGGAGATGATTCCGCTATATGGCTATCTGTTAGCGGCATTACGTCAGGAATCGGCAGAGGCTCTGTCTCAGCAATTCAAACGTAATTTAAATACTGTTTTACCCACCATTCAATTTTAAGAGCGTTTAGCTCTTAAAATCTTATCTGATAAAAAGTTCCCGCTGTTTTTATAGAAAGCGGAGCTGAGCATCTGGTTTTTTAGATCAGGTTTTTTCAAATACTTGTACAACGGCAGACGACTGTATAGCTTGAAATGCAAGCCCACTGCAGAGGTAACCTGCTATGTTTGCTCATCATATGTTCGGACTGCTCTACCATCCACGGGAAGAGTGGGATGCAATCCGTAAGGAAGGCGCGCCCAGTCTTGTTCAGGTTTTCGCTCGTTATGCTCTGATTCTGGCATTAATCCCACCGGTGTCGTTGTTTATCGGTACTACTCAAATGGGGTGGAGTATTGCCGGTGGCGACGTGGTGAAGCTCAGCGTCGAAAGCGCAATACCGATTGCGGTTGGATTCTATTTTGCGTTGCTGTTTGGTCTGGCATTTGTCTCTTATTGCATGTTCTGGATGGAGCGAACGTTTGGCGTCACCGCGAGTTTTGAACGCTGTCTGATCTTTACCATTTACACTTCTATTCCATTGTTTTTGTCTGGCTTTATCGGTCTGGTGCCGATTCTTTGGCTGGATGTTTTTGTGGTGCTGGGAGCGGTTGGTTACACCGTCTATTTACTGTATAGCGGTATTCCGATTTTTATGGATATCCCGGAAGAGCGCGGCTTTATTTTTGCCAGCGCGATGCTCACTGTTGGTTTATGTGCCCTGGTTGGCTGTATGGCGATCACGGTAGTGATGTGGGGAATGGGCTTAGGTCCGCAGTTTATCGGTTGACTTAACTGGTTATAAACATCGGACCGACAATCTTTCAGACATAAAAAAGCCCGGCTACGAACCGGGCTTAATGAGATGGCTCCCCTCATTTCAGAGTATTCTGAATTGGGATTTCTTACGAAGAGGGCCATCTCATGTCTACGATCAAAATCCTCGGTATCGATTTAGGCAAGACCTATTTCCACCTGATTGGTCGCAATGACCATGAAGACATCATCGTTCAGAAAAAACTTACCCGTACCAAACTCCTCGAATATCTGGTTCAGTCAACGCCTTGCCTGATTGCTTTTGAAGCTTGCGGTGGCGCTCATTGGTTAGCCAGAGTGTGTCAGTCATACGGCCATCAGGTTCGTCTGATTCCACCAAAGTACGTAAAGCCATATGTTCAAGGAAACAAAACCGATTTTATTGATGCGCAAGCGATTGCAGAAGCCTGCTCCCGACCACACATGCGCTTTGTTCCGGTAAAAACAGAGACAGCCCAGACTCTGTCTGCCTGCCATCGTTTGAGAGAAGGTTATATCAAAGAGCGTACCGCCCTGATGTCCCGTATTGGTGCCATTTTGCTGGAGTTTGGACTATCGCTCCCTAAAGGTCATCCCACCATTAAGACGCTGTTTTTCTGGCTGGCTAAGTAAAAGCATATCACCTTACCAACTGCCTTAATGGCTGAACTGCAATCCGCACATGATCACTATCTATATCTGAATGAACGCATTTCTGAGCAGGATAAAAAGATAAAACAATGGGTTGAATAGGATGAACTTTGTCAGTTGGTGAAAACAATTCCTGGTGTGGGTGATATGACGGCCAGTCAATTAATTATGCGTATTGGAGATGGAACACAGTTTAAGAACGGTCGTCACCTGGCCGCCTGGCTTGGGCTTGTACCGAAGCAATACGCCACTGGTGGAAAACAAAATCTGTTGGGGATTAGCAAACGAGGCAATAAACAACTTCGATGTTTATTTGTCCATGGAGCCAGGTCGGTGCTGTCGAAATGGGATGAAGAGAAAAGTCCATTCAGCTCCTGGCTGAAGGAATTAAAGAAAACCAAACCGTTTAATGTGGTTTGTGTCGCACTGGCGAACAAACTTGCACGGATAGCCTGGGCAGTGCTCAGCCGCAAGCAAGTATTTGTTAGTTAGTGTGATTATCGGGTTTGCAGGTAGTTAATGATGATGAAAACGGTTGAACCGGCCAGATAAAACCCCGTCACAAAAAACAGCGTAGAACGCTGTGGGCTTTTTAGGGCTATCTGGCGCGGATGCTCATCGAGGAGCGGGAAGTAGAATTCCCACCACGACTCCGAATACATTAGCGCAAAACCATCTCGTCGTCGAAAAGTACTTGCAACGACGAGGGGAGCCATACATTTTTGTACGCGTTTGATGACTGTGGATCAGCCCCAGATAGCGCGGAAGGTAAAGAAGAAGGTTACCGCTAATGCTGCACCGGCAGGTAGCGTAACAATCCAGGAAACAAAAATAGAACCGATCTTACGCATATTCAGAGAGTCTGCTCCCATTGCCAGACCAACGCCTAAAATGGCACCAACCAATACGTGAGTGGTGGAAATCGGTAAGCCGGTACCTGACGCTACAACGACGGTGGTTGCAGCAGCCAGTGTGGCAGCGAAGCCACGGCTTGGGGTTAATTCAGTGATACCACTGCCGACAGTTGCAATCACACGATGGCCAAACGTGACCAGGCCAACCACGATACCCAATGCACCGACCAGCAGAATCCAGATTGGTAATGCTGACTTAGCGGCAATTTCACCACCGTTTTCGATCACGCTGACAACCGCAGCAACCGGGCCAATAGCATTAGCAACGTCGTTTGAGCCGTGGGCAAAGGCCATGGCGCAGGCAGTAAAGATCATCAGTACCGAGAACACTTTTTCAACGTTGGCGAAGTGCACTTCTTCAGAGAGTTCCGGGTCAGCATGGATACGGCTAACAAAGAAAGTGCCAATGGCCATAATGACGCCACCGGACAGGGCCGCCATCCATAAGGCGTCCTGATAAGAAATATTCAGGCCTAAATGCTTCAGACCTTTGGTCAGCGTTACCATCGAAATAACGAAGCCAACTAACAGAATATAAAAAGGCACCAGGCGCTTAGACTGAGCAAAAGGATCCTTGCTGTCGTGAATCCAGTGCTGAACGGTCTTGTACAGAACAAATGAGATACTGCCTGCTACGGCCGGGGAAACAATCCAGCTGGCGGCGATGCTGCCGACCTTACCCCAGTTAACAGCATCCATGGAAATACCTACGGCAGCAAAACCAACAATAGCACCGACGATGGAGTGGGTTGTTGATACCGGCCAACCGCGATAAGACGCAATCAGCAGCCAAGTGCCTGCTGCCAACAGAGCCGACAACATACCAAACACCAGCAGGTCTGGCGTTCCGGCAATATAGGACGGATCGATAATGCCCTTACGAATAGTCGCTGTTACTTCGCCACCGGCAAAGAATGCACCGGCGAACTCAAAGATAATCGCGATCAGCACCGCTTGTTTAATGGTGATGGCTTTGGAACCTACTGAGGTTCCCATTGCATTAGCAACATCATTCGCGCCAATGCCCCAAGCCATAAATGCACCAAAGATGCAGGCCAGGATGATAAACAACGACCCCTGGTCGGCGATAAGTTCCATGATGAACTCCTGAATATTCGCAAGTAAAAAGCGGCGCGAATTCTACCCCAGCGAATGTATCCTTCCTAGGTGATTCGTCATGAAAAATACCCTCAATTAACGCTTTTTTGTAATCCGTTTCACCGATTGGTCTGACCAGATGGTCAGCCTCAGAAAAATTGCTAAAAGTAAATAGCTCTCAAGGCCATTAACAGGCCAAAAACAGCTTATTCACCCCACCAATTTGTGCTGAAGCGTCACTGCAATCCCGGGCCGTAAATGTGGTAAAGTTCGCGCCAAAATTCAGTGCGGAAATGTAAACGATGAGCAACTCAGATAATTCCCGGTCACGGCCGTTGGCGAATAAACGCTTATCCCGAAGTGGCGATGCCGGGCCAAAGAAACCCAGCATAAAAGTCCGTACTGCAAAGCAGGGCGGATCCGAACGTCGCTCTGCTAACAAGTCTGCCCCTTACTCGGGTAGTAAGCCGCGCAAACCGTTAACCATGCATCCACGTAATCCACATCAGGGTCGTTATGATATGGAGGCGTTGGTAAAGACGCTGCCGCAACTGGAGCAATACCTGACGACCAATCCTCGTGGTGAGCAAACCATCGATTTTGCCGATAGTCGCGCAGTCGTCTGTCTGAACCAGGCATTGCTGAAGCATCACTACGGTGTTGAAGGCTGGGATATCCCGGCAGGCTATTTATGCCCGCCGATTCCGGGCCGTGCCGACTACATTCACTACGCTGCGGATCTGCTGAATAAATATCAGCTGAATAAAGAACCAGTGCGGGTATTGGATATTGGTACCGGCGCCAATCTGATTTATTCATTGTTGGGCGCCTGCCAGTATCAGTGGAATATGCTGGCCAGCGATATTGATGAAACGGCAATCCGTGCCGCCAACGATATTCTGACGGCTAACCCGGCGTTACAGCACAAGATTGAAGTACGTCAGCAACCGGATGATCGATCTGTTTTCCGTAATCTGATTCAGCCGGGTGAACGCTTCGCGCTATCTGTGTGTAATCCGCCGTTTTATGCGTCGGCGGAAGAAGCTCAGGCCGAAAACCTGCGTAAGCAACGCAACTTGTCGCGCCATCAGCAAAAACGCCAGCAACCAGAGGCCGCTCCGGCAGCCCCTGCTGACCGCTCTGACCCATGGGGCAAAGCAAAGGTGAATGCTGAAAAGCAGCGTAACTTCGGTGGCCAGAATAATGAGCTTTGGTGTGAAGGTGGTGAGTTGGCATTTCTGAAACGGATGACACGGGAAAGCCAGCAATACGGTCAGCAGGTTGCCTGGTTTACCTCGCTGATCTCTAAGCAAGAAAATGTGCCATTGATGCTGGAATACCTGAAAGCTCAGGGTGTGAAAAAAACCGAAGTGGTGAAGATGGCGCAGGGTCAGAAGATCAGCCGTTTTATCGCCTGGTGTTTCTGATTCCGCACAGCTCCTTCTAAATACAGCACCATCGGATTAAGCGGTCTGGCTTAACCCGATGGTGATATCAGCGACGGCATCACCGTAGTCGGCGTTATTAATCACAGCGTCGATTTTTCCGAAATAGGATTTCGCCTGCCACAGTGCAGCCTCGGCCATTTCCCGGTTGGTAACGTCCAGCGCAACCACCAACACTTGCTCCATATGATTAAACTCCTGGTGCAAAGCCGGGCGACGCATGCCGGCAACCACGTTCCAGCCATCATCGAGATAACGCCTGGCCGTCATTTTTCCTGACTCACAGGCGGCATCAGTAATTAATACGGTTTTTGCCATCTCAGTTGCTCTGTGGCTGATCATTCAGAGCCAGTTCTGAGGTTGCTTTCTTATCGTTTGTCGCCAGCTTCTGCTTTTGCTCCCAGGCTTTTACTTCAGGATTCTGACGTGCTTCCGCCATCAGGGTTTGCCACCATTTCTGGCTTAACTCTGACGACGATGTGGCTTCACCGTTTTGATCGTTGTGTTGTACCAACTGACCAATCATGGGCGTAAGCAGGGTGACATCATGTTGCTCGGCCAGCTGACTGATCTGATCCATTGGGTCATACCAGGCGTGTGCCGCCAGGTCGAAAGTACCATTGTGAACCGGAATCATGGTTTTACCCTGAATGTCGATAAAGGCCTGTAAGCTCTGTTCCGGCAGCATATGTACATCGGCCCAGTTCTGGTTGTAGGCACCACATTCCATAAAGGCGTAGTCGAAAGGTCCGTAGCGGTTACCAATTTCTTTAAAGCCATCGAAGTAACCGGTATCGCCACTGAAAAACACAGAATGTTGCGGGTTACGTATGACCCAGGAACTCCACAGTGTTTTCGCAGAGTCGCGAATTCCACGGCCGGAAAAATGCTGTGCCGGAGTTGATACCAACTCCACATCTCCAATGGTTTTGTTTTCCCACCAGTCCAGCTCGGTGATTTTCTCTTGCGCTACACCCCAGCCACGTAAGGTATCACCAATACCCAGAGGAACAACAAAATGGTTCACCTTGTCTTTGAGCTGCACGATGCTGCCATAATCGAGGTGATCGTAGTGGTTGTGAGAAATAATCACAGCTTCGATTTCCGGCAGTTGGGCAACATCGAATGGCAGCGGGTGGAAGCGTTTAGGACCCATCCATTGCACCGGTGATGCGCGCTCGGAAAACACCGGGTCGGTCAGCCAGAACTTGCCACTCATTTCGAGCATCACGGTAGAGTGACCAAGACGGGCAAAGCGCAGTGATTGTTCTTCACTGGCCTGAAAATCTTGTTCCGTCAGCGGACTTAACGGAATCTGCTGTTGAGGCCCGGCCAGTGGGTGTTTATTGAAGGTGACTTCTTTTAACGAGCTCCAGATTTTATCCAGGTCCATCACCCGCACTTCTTTATCGTTACGGAACTTGCCATCACGATATTGCGGGGATTGTTCAATACGGCTGATGTCACGTTTACTGGAATGAGGATAGCTGGCACAACCGCCAAACAAAGTAGCCATAACAAGTGCTCCGGTCAGGGTGAGTGGGAGTGGTTTTCTGAGCAGTTTCATCAATCATCTCCATAATAACAACCGACTAGTCGGTCGGTTTTGGGTGTTAATAATTGGGCTTATGTCGCCATAAGCCCTTCATTCAGTTAGCTGGCTAAAATGCCCCAGCAGGATTCAAATAATGTGTCTTGCATGCCAGGCTGTTGCCACAGTTCGGGTTGCTGCACCAACTGATTGGCGGCGGCAAACATATGAGCCCCCATTAAGCTGGTTAACAGGCAGCTGGGCAGGGGCCGGAAAATCCCATGCTGTATGGCATTTTCAAATAAGCGATCGGCGGCCTGAAACAACTGAGACACCGTCTCACGGGTGTTGTTGCTGATGTAGGCCGACTCTCCAAACTGCGCCATAAAGCGGAATTTCGCTGGGTGCAGCTGCATCCAGTTCATCATGCTCAGCCAGGCTGCTTTTAATCCGGTTTTAACAAAATCTTCGGTCAGTGGCTGATCGTCTGCTGTTATCAACGAATCGGGCTGACTGATGTCCCGGATTTCTGTCTTGATGTCGAGATAGAGCGCGTTAATCAGATCTTCTTTGGTTTTAAAGTGATGAAACAAGGTACCGGTCGCCACACCTGCGTGTTTTGAGATGGCCGACGTTGGCGTTTTTTCAAAGCCCTGCTCATTAAATAAAGTTAATGCACTCAGCAAAATCTGATCGCGTTTACTCAGGTTTGTCATAGATTGGCTGGTCATAAATTGCTCTAAACCGACTGATCAGTCTATTTAGCCGCAAGACGACGTCGAAAGCAACAGCCGACTGATCAGTCGGCTGAATAGATTGTTCCGCTGAGGAGCTTAGTTGAGACAGTAATGTGGCGAGAAGTATATTGAGAAGTAAAAAGCACTCCGCAAATCTGTGGCGTTTCAAGTAATTAAAGATGTGATGAGGTTTGCTCGTTTGCGCGGGTATAGATTGGCCTTTATTTCGTTTGATGGAAACAGCAGGAATCAATCCAAGCTACTTAGAAATCAACACACTTGAGTCTTGTCGCACGAACAAGGTAGTAGACTGGCGCCCCCGGCTGGAATCGAACCAACAACTAAGTCTTAGGAGGACCCTATTATATCCATTTAACTACGGGGGCGAGAGGAGGATTCTAAAGCGTAACTTGGCTAATGTCATGTTTGACAGCATCACAGGTCGATTAGCCGTTATCAGACATTACCCAGTTCAGAATCTTGTTGTTCCTTCATTCGCCGTTCTTCCCATTGGAATTCGGTAATCAGGCGGTCGATGTAGCGCTGTGCCGTTGCTGACATCATGCTGAAAGCGAAACCACAGTGGGTATCACCGTTGTCATCAAGAATGACGTGTCGTGCTTCCAGAGAGCAATCCATAAAGTGTTCCTGGTTAAAGCGGACTTTCGCTACCGGGAAGTTACGGACTTCTTCCAGCCGTTTTTTAACGTTGCCTTTTATTTTGGCGCGGAAGCCACTGGATGACAGGTCTTCAATCACACCGGTAACATCGCCTTGCTCATCGCTCATTTTTACTTTCAGGCGGATATCATGAGCCGGTGGAACCATAACCCGGTAGGCGGTGCGGCGTTGTAAATAGAGCAGGCTCTCAGGAAATTCGATACGGTATTGCTCTTTAGCCGGATTAAACTTCATTCGTCCGGTTACGTTGAATTCAATGCGCACGCCCTGAGAGTCACATTCAATAGTGAAGCGCCGGCCCTGACGGATCAGATCATTGCCTTCGTTTGGAATCACCTGGTCCATAAAAAAGCTGCGGCTTTTGAGTTCAGCCTTGGTGATGGCCGAGCGGAAGGCTTCGTTGTTGCCTTCTATATGAACTTTAACCGGGGTTTCCATCAATACGATTTTCCGCAAGGCGCCATAGACGTCTTCCGGTGCAGTAAGTGTGTATTCCTGGTTGCTTTCCTGTGCCATCGATAAATCCGGTATTACTTCTGTTTGTCACACGATCAGGCTCGGGTATAACCTAAACCCTGATTTAAGCCACTGGCTTTGCCATTTGAGTTATATAAGTGTGGATCATTCTGCTTGCCGTGCAAGATATTAAGCAGATCAATTGAACGTTTTCTTGCGGTTAAGACAATTTGACCAAGCACCCGGGACAGCTGCTGATTCTTTTCATAGCCATCACCGAGTTGTTGCCATAGCAGGTTCAGCTGCTCATCGGCGGCAAAGTCCGGCCGCTCAAGGCATTCTTTTGAATGGGGGAGTTGCTGTTGGGTCATCCAGTCCAGACGCTGCTGAGACTGATGTTGCAACTGTTGCAGGAGTTCGGACTTTTTATGCTGAAGGGCGGAGAGCGGCTCCATGGCTTGTTCTTGCAGAGCCGCCAGTTCTTGCTCAAGAAGCTGATGCAGGGCAGAAGTCAGTTCTAGCTCGGAAGATAATAATTGAGCAAAAGTAATGTTGTCGGCAGTCATGGAGTCTCACAGGATCAGTTTAAACGCTCCTCAAAATCAAGCATTTTTCCTGCCAGTTTCTGATAATCGATTTTGTATTCGCCGCTTTCGATCTGGCTGCGGATACGATCGACGGTGCTGTCATCGACTTCAGGCAGATTGCGAACTTCGGCTTCGATCTGCTGAATGCTTTTACTGCTGGCGCTCAGTTTAACCTGATCGGTCAGGCCTGCACTTTGTTCCGCTTTGGCCTGAGGGGCCTGGCTGGTTGGCGCTTTGGCTGCTTCGTTCCGGGTCCTCGCGTGATTATCGAGTCCACCGGTGAATTTGTTGATGTTCATGACTAAATCTCCGAGCTTCATAGCTAGTATACACTCCTGCATAGGTGTTATCGGCGCCCAAAGTTAGAACTTTAGGATTTTTTTGAAAATTTATTGCACTTGTACTAAACCACGCGCGATCACTACTGCGCTGATGATTTTCTTCGACTGCAAATTTCTTACGCGTATTCGTTGTCCCGCACGGCCTTGAGCCATTGCCTGGCCATCCATCTCAACCTGAATGCCTGGCCGGGAAAGCCGGATGGCGACTTTCTCTCCGCGCTTTATCAGAATCGGCTGTTCCAGCATATCCGGGCTTAATACCGTGCCGGGCGGCAAGCTGCGCTTGGCCTGCAGGCCGCTGACTTCTTCAATCCGGTTAAAAAAGCCTTTATTCAGTTCACCAATGTCCAGTTTGCTGACACGCAAATGGCTGTTTGTTGCCAGTTCTTTATTACGCAGTGGTCGTGTCAGTACCACAACCGGTTGCATCACATGCAACTGAATGGCGATGTGCTGGTTCCAGTAGGGTGAGCCGCAACTCAGCTGTAAACCATTTTTACCCGCCTGAAGCGCCCGGGTAAGGCGCATTTCCGGCTGGCTTTGGCAGCGTGGCAGCTGGTAGTCATCACTGATGCCAATAAAGCTAATCTGTGCTTCCGCCGAATCGCCGGTAAGTTGTCGCCACTGCTTAAACAGCTGTTGCTCAACATCTTCACGCCAGTCGCCATAAGCTGGCCATGACAGCACCAGCAGTAAAAAAGCGCGAATAAACCGAACAAATTTCGGGTTCTCGACTATGCTCAAGTTATTAAGAAATTTTAGTGTCATAGATCCGGCGATTAATTGGCGTTTTGCTCGTTCTGAAGAGTACTCAGCAAAGGTCATGCCGGAAAATATTACAGCCAGGTCAGGAGCATTGTATGGCGGGTGTTTTAGACACAGTTAACCAGCGCACCCAACTTGTTGGGGAGAATCGGCTGGAACTGTTGTTGTTCAGGGTAAACGGCAGCCAGGTATACGGAATCAACGTATTTAAAGTTCGTGAGGTACTTCAGTGCCCTGAACTGACCATACTGCCCGGCAGTAACCCTGTCGTCAGAGGGGTAGCCCATATTCGCTCAGGTACTCTGCCGATTATGGATATGAGCATGGCAACCGGTAACGCTGCATTACCGGATCTGGAAAATACCTTTGTCATCATCACTGAATACAACGGCAAGACTCAGGGCTTTCTGGTTGCCGGTGTTGAGCGCATCGTCAATATGAACTGGGAAGAGATTCATCCGCCACCGAAGGGGACTGGCAGAGATCATTACCTCACCGCTGTGACGGAAGTTGAGAATCAGCTGGTTGAGATTATTGATGTAGAGAAGATCCTGGCGGAAGTGTCTCCGATCAATGAAGAAATCAGTGAGGGTGTGGTCTCGGATGAAGTGCACGAAGTGGCGCAGCAGAAACGGGTATTGATTGTTGATGATTCAAAAATCGCCCGTAAACAGATATGTCGCTGTCTCGAGCATATTGGTGTCGAGGTTGTCGCGCTGAATGATGGTAAAGAAGCCTGGGAACACCTGGAAGGTATCGTTGAAGGCGGTCAGAAGTTATCGGATCAATACATGATGCTGATTTCTGACATCGAAATGCCGGAAATGGATGGTTATACCCTGACTGCCAGAATTCGTTCGGATAATCGTATGGAAGGCTTCCATGTTGTGCTGCATTCATCGCTGAGTGGTGTATTCAACAAAGCGATGGTGGAAAAGGTGGGAGCAGATAACTTTATTGCGAAGTTTGACCCGGATGTTCTGGCTGAGCAGGTTGTGCAGCTGATCGACGGTATTTCCTGATTTATGGAGTCAGTAGATTAATATGGCGCTCACAATTTCGGCGGACGAATATAAAAAGTTCCGCCATATGCTGGAAGATTCCAGCGGTATTATGCTGGGAGAAGGTAAGGAATATCTGGTTACCAGTCGTTTGCGCAGAATGATGGAGCGTGAATCGCTGGCCAGTGTTTCGGACTTGCTGACTGCCGTTAGCAGAAACCGCAGCCTGCAGGAATCGGTGGTGGATGCCATGACAACCAACGAAACCCTGTGGTTTCGTGATGATCATCCATACCGGATCTTTCGTGAAAAGTTATTGCCTGAGCTGGCGGAGCGTCGACGCCCTTTTAAAGTCTGGTCGGCTGCTTGTTCGACTGGTCAGGAGCCTTACTCGCTGAGTATCGAGATTGAAGAGTACAAACGTAAAAATCCGGGCGCTCTTTCCCCCGGTGAACGTATTGTTGCCACCGATATCTCGCCGAGTGCGCTGGAGTCTGCCCGTCAGGGCAAATATCAGCAGCTGGCTATTCGTCGTGGTATGACTGACCAATATCTGAAGACATATTTCAGTCAACAGCCAGATGAAAGCTGGGCGATTAATTCTCAGGTAAAAAGCCGCGTCGATTTTCGTCCACAAAATCTGCAGCAGAGCTTTTCGTTATTAGGAAAGTTCGATGTTATTTTCTGCCGTAACGTTCTGATTTATTTCTCGGCTGACCTGAAGCTGGATATTCTCAAGCGTATGCACGCCAGTCTGAATCCAGGCGGGTATCTGATGCTGGGTGCTTCAGAGGCAATGAATAACCTTCAGGACTGTTACGAAATGGTACAGTGCCACCCGGGTATTATTTACCGCGCGAAATAGCATCTAGAAACCATTACAAAACAGCCACCTTCGGGTGGCTTTTTTGTGCCTGCCGCTTTGCCGCTGCGGCAAAGATTGCCTTGCCGTTTGCCGCTTTTCTTAACCCTAAAAAACTTTAAGTGTATGAAATATAAGGAAAAATATAGTTGGCATCAGGATTGCTGTATCTAACCAAACGAGAATTTACGGCAAGTGGTAATCATGGCTTCAATCAGTTTCGACAATGCATTAGGACTTCACGCAAAAGCGCTGCATGTACGGGCAGCACGAGCGGAAGTGTTAGCCAATAACCTGGCGAACGCTGATACCCCCGGATTTAAAGCCCGCGACATCAACTTCCGCGCAGTGCTTGCCGGTGAAGTTGAGCGCTCTCAGAGCTTGTCGGTTGAACGCACGAACTCAGGCCATCTGGCCGGTCGTGTGAAAGCAGATGAGCAATTGCTGTACCGCAATCCGAATCAGCCATCCATCGATGGCAACACGGTTGAAACCCAGATTGAAAAATCACACTTCGCCAAAAACAGCATGGACTACAACGCCACGTTCGAATTTCTCAGCGGTAAATTCAAAGGCCTGCGTAACGCGGTACGGGGAGAATAATCATGTCGTTAACCAATGTATTTGATATCGCCGGTTCTGGCATGAATGCACAGTCAATTCGCCTGAACACCACCGCCAGTAACATTGCTAACGCTGAAAGTGCCTCCAGTTCAGTTGATGAAACCTATCGTGCGCGTAAGCCCTGGTTTGCGGTAATGCAGAAAGAATTTATGTCGGTAAACCAAAAAGGCGAATTCCAGCAGTTAGAAGGTGAAACCGGCGTTGGTGTGCAGGTGCTTGGAATTGTCGAAAAAGATGCGCCGCTGCAGCAACGCTTCCAGCCTGACCATCCAATGGCGAATGAAGACGGTTACGTGTATTACCCGAACGTTAATGTGGTCGAAGAAATGACCGACATGATGTCGTCTTCCCGCAGTTATCAAATGAACGTTGAAGTACTGAAAACAGCAAAACAAATGCTGCAACGTACTTTAACGCTTGGACAATAAGGAGCCGACGATGACAGTAAGTAATGTCGGTGATGCTGCCAAAGCGCTTGAGCAGTACCAGACCACAGACAAAAAGACCGGCGAAAAAAGTAATGAACTGGGCAGAGACGCTTTCTTAAAGCTGATGGTTGCTCAGCTGGAAAACCAGAACCCGTTAAAGCCAACCGATAACCAGGCATTTGTTGCCCAGCTGGCCCAGTTCTCAACGGTTGAAGGTATCGGCCAGCTGAACACCACAGCCGAAGGTTTATCCAATCGCTTTAATTCGGCATCGGCATTACAGGCTTCCAGCCTGGTTGGTCAGAACGTGATTGTGGATGGCAATGAAAATGGCTTCTTACTGCAAAACGGCATCGTTAGTGGTTATGCCGATGTGCCAAGCACAGCAACCAATGTCGAGCTGCAGATTGAAGATGGTGAAGGTCAGCTGCTGGAAAAATTCTCACTGGATAATCACGAAGCGGGTGCCATGTCGGTTCGCTGGGATGGCTTAAATCTGATGGTGGACGGCAAAGTTGTGGAATTTGATGCCAGCAAGTTACGTCGTCAGGAATACGCCAAAGACAAAGACGGTGAATTTATCAAAGACAGCGCCGGGAACAAGATTCTGCTGCCTTATCCTCCGGGTGAGTACCGCTTCAAGGTAACGGCCACGATGGATAACAAAACCGAACAGGTAGGCATGCAAATGAGCTCCAGAGTCGACAGCGTGACCATGGGCGCAGGCGGCAAAGTGACGCTGAATTTAACCGGTGGCCAGCGCGCCACTATGGACGAAATTAAACAGGTTCTGAGTTCGTAATCAGGCGGGAGAACAAATATGGCATTTAATATTGGTTTAAGTGGAATTCGCGCCGCCTCTACGGATCTGGAAGTACGCGGTAATAACGTAGCAAACGCCAGTACCACGGGTTTTAAAGAATCCCGTGCGGAGTTTGGCGATGTCTACACCACCACCTTGCTGGGTACCGGGGTAAAACCGGTGGGCAGTGGTGTGCTGGTGGACAACGTTCGTCAGAAATTCAGCCAGGGTAATATCACCGGTACCGGTAAAGCGCTGGATATGGCCATTGATGGTAATGGTTTCTTTATCGTAAATGACCGTGGTGCTGTTTCTTACACACGTTCCGGCGCTTACGCACTGGATAAAGACGGTTATGTGGTGGCGAATAACGGTGCTCGCCTGCAGGGCTACGATGCTAATGCCAACGGTGTGGTAAACGGTGTGTTAGGTGATATTCAGATTGAAATCGCCAACCAGCCACCACGTCTGACCAGTCT
Source organism: Bacterioplanoides sp. (assembly GCF_965219715.1). Lineage (GTDB taxonomy): Bacteria > Pseudomonadota > Gammaproteobacteria > Pseudomonadales > Oceanobacteraceae > Bacterioplanoides. Next base: position 1,619,608 of record NZ_OZ244785.1, on the reverse strand, counting down.
GGTTGCAGCAATTGTTAACGTGAATGCCGGTGCCAAGGTACTGCAGGAGCAGGGTAAAACCATTTCTACAGCGGGTCTGGCAATTGGCGCCGCTGACGTGGGTATTCCGGAATCAACGGCCACCATTCTGGCCAGTAAAGATCAGCCAACCACCGGCGGCACACCGTCACGTATCCAGTTTGGTACCGACTTAGCCACCATTGGTAACTACACCGCTGCCAACATCACCATTGATATTGGTGACGGCGCTGGCCCACAAACGGTATCACTTACCGGTATTGGTGCCGGTGCAACCCCTCAGGCAATTCTGAATGACGTACAACGTGCACTGGATGCTGCATTTGGCACCCAGGAACTGCGCGCCACACAAGTAACTCCGGGTGGCCAGTTAGCGATTGAACGTACCGGTTATGCAGGTACCACCGGTGCTGGTTTTACCGTGACGAATAAAGCGGCCTGGGATGCACGTTTTGGTGCCAGTGGTGTGGTAACTGCGGGCAGCCCGGGTTCCAAACTGTTTATTGGTAGCACGCCAACCGTAGCGGATTTCCGCAGTGTACCGGGTACTTCAACCACAACCCGAACCACCTCAACACCACCGCTGAATATTGTTACCAGCAATGCCGGTTCCTTTGCCCAGTTAACGGCAAACAATAACTATGCGGCACTGAACCTGTCGGCACCGAATAACTTAACCTTCTCGGTTGCTACTGAAGGTGGTGCTTCTCGTACCGTTCGTCTGGGTCAGGCAACCTGGAGTGGCGCAGCGCCGGCTGGTGGCTTTGCCGCGGTTCCGATTGCCGATGTTGTGGCGCAGATTAATACCCAGATCAATGCCGCCGCTGGTGGTGTTGCTAATGCCCGGGTGCAGGCGGTTGATAATGCAGGTCGAATCGAGTTCCAGGTGAAGGCACCAGCAGCTCCGGGTGACTTCGTTCGTATTGCTGATAACGCTGCGTTATCGAATGGTTTAAATCTGGGTAATCTTGGTTTCCTGAGCAGTAACTTTTTCAACTCTGGTACTGAACCGGTTCAGGCCAATAACGAATTCCAGCTGGCAGTAACCAGCACCACCGGTGGAGCGGCAGGTCCTTTTACCATCGTGATTCCACCGGCAAATTACGCCACGTTGGATGACCTTGCAGCAGCGATTCAGAATCAGGTGGATACTTATATTGGCGGCACCGGCCTTGCCGACAAAGTAAAAGTATCCGCTGTGGGTGGTCAGATCGTTTTCACCAACAGCAAAATTGGTGGTGGTGAAGGTATCGCCATCACGGCTACGGCGGCTGAGCCCCAGGCTGTTAACGCATTAGGCTTTAACAGCATGTTCACTGTTGCCGGTCAGGATACGGTCGATCGTGAAAACAGTTTCCGTATTAACCTGACCGTGCCAGCGCCAGACAATGATAAGCGCAGTGGCTCGGTGTTAATTAAACTGGACGAAGAATACCGTTCGGTACAGCAATTAGCGGCAAGCATTAACCGCCAGCTAAACAGCCAGAATTCCGATGATTACATTGGTGTGCGTGCTGAAGCGGTGGAAATTGAGCCAAAAGTAACACCGCCACAATTTAAGCTGCGTTTCCTGGCAGTGAAAGATGGCGAAGCGTCCATTATCAAAATCTCCGATATTACGGCTTCTGGTGAAGATATTACTGAAGGTCAGATGTTTGGTTTATTACAGGCTGACCTGGATGACACGTCGTTACTGACTACCGGTATTGAAGGGGTAACCAACGAATACCCAGAACAAAAAGTAACGCTGCAAGACCCTAAAGGAAACAAGACTGAAATTGTTATTCCGGAAAACAGCGAAGCGAATGCCATTGTTTCCATCTTCAATAAGCAGCCGGGTGTAACCGCAAGTGCTGAGACCGTTGTGACCGTGCCGCAGAATGGCTTTAACAGCCCGGCCGGTAATATGAAGATTAAGGTCAATGGTCAGCTGCTGGATGCCACATCGCTGGCAGACATGGCGAAGGAAATTGGTACCTTCCGTGGTACGACTTTGCCGGGCTTCAAGGCGGAAATTAATCCAGCCGGTGATATGGTGATTACCAATGAAATCGGTCGTGATGTGAAAATTGAAATCGTCAGCCCGGTCGCAACTGACTCGCTGGTGGTGCAGGGTAAATCGAACACTGGCCCTGTGGTGTTAGGTGGCAGTGCTACCGGACCGAAAGCGGCAGCGGTGGGTGGTGAAGTTAAGTTCACACTGAATGAAGGCTATCTGCTGCAAGATCCGGAACCTGCAGTATCTGGTATCTTTGGTGCGCTGGCTGATAGTGAATTCACTTCGGTAACACTGAATCAGTTCGATCCGAAAGATCAGGGTACGTACAACCACGCAACCTCAACCACGATTTACGACAGCCTGGGTAATTCCCACGTGATGACCCAGTTCTTTGTTAAAGAGCCAATCGATCCGAATCGTGCCGACGACAAAACCGTTTGGGCCATGTATGTACTGATCGACGGCAATGAAATTGGTGATCCGGATCCGACTAAGCCGTTCCCGGAAAACCTGGAACCAACCCGCTACCGTAAAGAGCTGTTCTTCAGCCCGGATGGTACGCTGGATGTGACGGCAACCGGCAAGTTGTATGTTACCAACTGGGATCCGAAAGATGCCGATGGTAATGCCACGGGTGCCGTGAAATCTCAAAACGTGCTGGAGGGTGGTTTACCGCTGAACGATCCGCCAACCAACTCAAACTTTGAAATTAAGCTGGATGGCTCAACCCAGTTTGGTAGCCCGTTTGCGGTGAATCAGGTATCGCAGAATGGTTACACCACCGGTCGATTGACGGGTCTGGAGATTGATAAAGAGGGTCTGATCTTTGCCCGATTCACTAACGGTCAGGCGCAGACGCTGGGTCAGGTGGCATTGGCCAACTTCCGTAATCCGGAAGGTCTGACACCACTGGGTGATACCGGTTGGGCAGAATCGGCAGAATCAGGTGTGGCAACAGTAGGCTCGCCAAAAACGGCATCGTTCGGACAAATCAAATCCTCGGCGCTGGAAGACTCTAACGTTGAGTTGTCAGAGCAGCTGGTGGGTTTGATTGTTGCCCAGCGAAATTTCCAGGCCAGCGCCAAAACCATCGAAACGGTAGATCAGGTCACCCAAACCATCCTGCAGATCTGATTCTTCCTCTGGCGGCAAGCCTCTTCCGTTATCTTGACGGAATGCTTGCCGCTTTTTCCGTCAAAATTCCTTTTTATTGCTTTAAGTTGTTGAATTTAAACAACTTAATCTCTTTGGCACGACACCTGCAGTAACCCGAATAAGTATTATTTTTCCGAGGTCGTTATGGATCGTGCTCTCTACATTGCAATGTCTGGTGCCAAGCAAAACACGCTGGGCCAGAGTGCGCATGCGAATAACCTCGCCAACGTAAACACTACGGGTTTCCGCTCTGATTACACCCAGAGCCGTGCGATGGGCGTATTCGGTGAACACTTTCCAACCCGCGCCTATGCCATGACCGAACGTCCGGCGAGTGATTTCCGCCAGGGACCGCTCGTTGAAACCGGTCGTCGTATGGATGTCACCATCGAAGGTGGCGGCTGGTTTGCTGTTGTTGGTCCGGATGGCCAGGAGGCTTACACCCGTGCTGGCGATATGAGCGTTGACCCGGCTGGTCGTCTGATAAATGGCAATGGCCTGCAAATGATTGGTGATGGCGGCCCGGTGGTGTTGCCGGAATACGAAAAAATTGAAATCAGCCGTGCCGGGATTGTGTCGGTCCAGCCTCTGGGGGAAACCCCGGCAGCGGTTGCAGAGCCGGTGCAGCTGAAGCTGGTTAATCCGGATCCACAATTATTGGAAAAAGGCGAAGACGGTTTATTCCGTTTCCGTGATCCGGCCACCACGCAAGCTCCGGCCGACCCGAATATCACATTAGTAAATGGCTTTATCGAAGGCAGTAACGTGAATGCGGTGAAAGAACTCACCGATCTGATTGCGTTAAATCGCCAATACGAAATGCAAGTCAAACTGATGAAAAAAGCGGATGAAAACTCGTCTGCCACCACACAAATTTTATCGGCGCAATAATCGCCAGAAGCTTGAGGATAAGATTATGCTACCAGCACTTTGGGTAAGTAAAACCGGCTTAGAAGCTCAGGATCTGGCACTGTCGACGGTATCGAATAACCTGGCGAACGTTGCCACGACCGGCTTTAAAAAAGACCGTCCGGTATTTGAAGATCTGCTTTATCAGATCCAGCGCCAGCCAGGTGCTAACTCGTCCGCAGACAGCCGTCTGCCTTCCGGTTTGCAACTGGGTACGGGTGTTCGTACCGCCGGTACACAAAAGATTTTTACCACAGGCTCTCTTGAGTTAACCGACCAGCCATTAGACCTGGCGGTGAACGGTCGTGGTTTTTTCCAGATTACCTTGCCGGACGGCAACCTGGCTTACACCCGTGACGGTACTTTCCATATTAATAATGAAGGTGTGGTGGTTAACGTTAACGGTTATCCACTTGAGCCGCAGATTACTGTGCCGGAACAGGCGAATAAATTAACCGTCAGTAAAGATGGCATTGTTCAGATTACTGTTAACGGAGATCCGGCGCCGCAGCAGTTGGGTCAGATTGAAACGGTTGATTTTATTAACCCCGCAGGCCTGGAAGCTGCTGGTGGTAATTTATTCCGTGAAACGGCGTCCAGCGGTGCCCCTCAGGCTGGTGTTCCGAATGAAGCCGGGTTTGGCAATATTGAGCAGGGTGCATTAGAAAAATCCAACGTTGAAGTGGTGGAAGAGCTGGTAAAAATGATTACCGTACAGCGCTCTTACGAAATGAACTCAAAAGTTGTTTCGGCTGCGGACGGTATGCTGCAGTTCCTGACTCAGAACGTATAGCGTTGAGTTTTAATGGCGAGGTTGTTATGCGTTATTTATTAATTGCTCTCAGTATTTTATTTGTTGGTTGTACCAGTGTACCGCTGGAAAAAGACATTTACCCGGATGATCCGGACTTTGCTCCGGTATCTGCACAAAGCCTGCAACCACCACCGAGTGTCAGTGGTTCACTGTTTAATGTCGGGTACTCGAGTGGCTTTTTTACTGATCAGCAGGCGCGTCGTATTGGCGATATTATTACCGTAATTTTTGACGAGCGTTATCGTTCGCAAAAGTCTGCCGAAACGAAAGCGGATAAATCGTCAGAAAACAAAGCGAACGCCGGTAATTTATTAGGTACGGTGCCTGGCTTCCGCAACATGGACCTGGGTGTTGATCTGAAAAATGAGCGGAAATTTACCGGTAAAGGTGAAGCCGATCGTTCCAACAGTTTAACCGGTCAGATCAGTGTCTCTGTCGCCGATATTTTACCTAATGGCATCCTGAAAATTCGTGGTGAAAAATGGCTGACCATCAGTGAAGGTGACGAATATATCCGTATTACCGGAATGATCCGGCCGCAGGATATTACCCCGGATAATACCGTAGTTTCGAGTAAAGTGGCTGATGCGAGGATCTCATTTGGTGGTCGCGGTTCGCTGAATAATGCAACCAAGCAGGGTTGGGCTGATCGGATTTTTAACTCACCATGGTGGCCATTTTAAGGAGTACGCGGATGTTTAAAGTACTGTTTTTTATTTTATTGAGTGTCACTGCCGGTCTGGGTCACGCTGAACGTATTAAAGATATCACTTCCATTTCCGGTGTGCGCAGTAACCAGTTGATTGGTTATGGCCTGGTAGTTGGTCTCGATGGTACCGGCGACAAAGCGCCATTTACCACTCAGACATTCCGTAACATGATGACCGAGTTTGGTATCAGTTTGCCACCGGGCGTTGATCCGAAATTACGCAACGTTGCAGCCGTAACGGTCACCACAGAGTTACCCGCGTTTGCCAAGCCAGGGCAGCGGGTGGATATCACGGTTTCGTCGCTGGGAAATGCCAAAAGTCTGCGTGGCGGCTCACTGATTTTTACACCGCTAAAAGGCGCTGACGGAAATATTTATGCTGTAGCCCAGGGCAACCTGGTGGTTGCCGGATTTGGTGCAGAAGGCAATGACGGCTCAAAAATTACCGTAAATGTTCCCAGCGTTGGCCGTATTCCCAACGGTGCCACGGTTGAACGTGCGGTACCGAGTAACTTTGCCCGCGGTGACAGTCTGATTTTTAATCTTGATCAGGCAGATTTCACCACAGCACGTGCCATGGTCGAGAAAATTAATGAGCTGTTGGGGCCGGGGACGGCAGAGGCTATTGATGCGACATCGGTTCGGGTCAGTGCGCCACGCGACACTACTCAGCGAGTCAGTTATTTGTCGGTTATCGAAAATCTGGAAATTGAGACTGGCAAAGAGCGCGCTAAAATTATTATTAATTCGCGTACTGGTACGATTGTGATGGGCCAGAATGTAATGATTGATCCGGTGGCGGTCACTCATGGTAATCTGGTGGTGACCATTACCGAAGATTTTAATGTCGAACAGCCAAATCCGCTTGCCGATGGTGATACCGTAGTAGTGCCACAAACCAATATTAATATTGACGATGGCGGTGATAGCCGGATGTTTAAATTTGGTCCGGGTGTATCACTTGATAGCATTGTTAAAGCGGTTAATGAAGTAGGTGCGGCGCCGGGTGATTTAATGGCGATTCTGGAAGCGATGAAACAGGCCGGTGCGTTAAAAGCGGAGTTAATTGTAATATGAATAATGAAATGTTTGCTCGTCTGAAAGGCATGTCGCTGGAAATTCAGGCGCTGGTTCGCCAGGGGGTGCGCGAAGGTATCAGCGAGCGCATTGATGAGCGTAATACGGTGCTGCAGGAATGGTTCACCGAAATGAACGAGCTAATTGAAATCACCAATGAACAGCAGCTTTTTCTTGAAGATATGCTGCAACAGGAACAGTTGTTGTTGAAGCAGCTGGAGCAGGAACAAAAAGAGCTGGCAATGGATATGAATGGCCGGAAAAAATTAACCCAATACAAGAATATTGCCGGTAACCACTGAGTTTTAACGGCCAATTACTACCCACTAAACCCCATAATGTTGTCATTATGGGGTTTTTTATTACAACTCCGCTTAATTTCATAAACTGGCAAACTAATTGCAATTACCAGTGCAGAGGTGATTGTTATGATTCAAAGCCAACATCAGGCTGCCAATGTATATACCGATATTAATGCATTGCAGGGTATACGACAGTTAGGAAAAGAAGACAAAGACGCGGCGCTTATGGAAGTAGCGAAGCAGTTTGAGTCTATGTTCCTGAATATGATGTTGTCTTCTATGCGTCAGGCAAACCAGGTCTTTAAAGAAGACTCGCTGTTCAGCTCGTCTGAGTCCGATTTCTACCAGAAAATGTACGACGACCAGATCGCACTATCGCTCTCCAGCTCACAGGGCACGGGGCTTGCGAAGGTGATCCACCGTCAGATGTTATCCAATTACGGTATGCAGCAGGACAAGCCGGAACTGAACCACGAACAATTACGTCGTCACGATTCCAGCCTCAATAAAGCCATCGAACAGGTTGGCGATATTCTGAAAAACACGGCTTCTGAAACCGGTGAAGATCGTGCAGCCGCTATCGCTGAAACGCCAGCTGTTCAAGCGGTAACTACGCCACCGTCAGCAACCAATATTCCGTCTTCAGCCAATAGCGTCGCTGTTCAGCCAGAGGTTGTTGCGGCGAGTGGTGAGGGCGCCAAAGGGCAACAGTTTGCCACTCCCCAAGCGTTTGTTGCCGCTCTGTATCCTCATGCTCAAAAGATTGGTCAGCAGTTGAAAGTCGATCCCAAAGCCATTGTTGCCCAGGCAGCATTGGAGACGGGTTGGGGCAAGCATATGATCAGCGATCAACAGGGCACAAACAGCTTTAACTTCTTTGGCATTAAGGCCGACTCTCGTTGGCAGGGTGACAAAGTAGAAATCATGACCCATGAATATCGTGGTGGTGTGCGCATGAACGAAAAAGCACAGTTTCGTTCTTATGCATCACTGCAGGATGGCCTTGCAGATTACGCCCGTTTCCTTAGTGATAACAAACGTTATGAAAATGCCGTTGGTCAGGATTTAACCGGCAAACACTACGGCCATGAATTGCAGAAAGCCGGTTATGCCACTGACCCAGCTTATGGTCAGAAAATTAACCGGATTTCTTCCGGTGCCGTTATGACCAATGCGCTGAAGCAGATGCAGGCTGGAGAACGCAACGATGGGTAATTTACTCAACATCGGTATTTCCGGCCTGAATGCGCAAAAAACCGCACTCACGGTTACCGGCCACAATATTTCGAATGCCGGTACCGAAGGCTACAGCCGCCAGCGTGTTGATTTTAACGAAAATGACCCGCAATTCAGAGGTCGTGTCTGGGTTGGTAGTGGAGTTAACGTTGCATCTGTGAATCGTATTCACGATCAGTTTTTAACCGAACAACTACGTCGCGACACCACAAATTTTAATCAATTTAAAACACTTGCGGAAAACGCCAAACAAATCGACAGTTTATTGGCCGATCCGGGCACCGGCGTTCAGCCAGGCTTAGAAAAAATGTTTGGTGCGCTGCAAAGTGCTGTGGATGATCCGGCATCATTGCCTGCACGAGAGGTACTTTTAAGTGAATCTAAAGGTCTGATCAGTCGTTTTACCACCATCAATGATCGGCTGAATGAACAGAACAAAGTACTGAATGGCCAGCTCGGTGTAGTCGCCGGTGAAATTACCACCATTGGTAAAGCCATTGCCGATTTAAACGAACAGATTCAGTTTGCAACGGCCTCCGCCCAGGGCAATGAGCCAAACGATTTACTGGATCAGCGGGATAAGTTGCTGCAGGACTTATCGAAACACGTAAAAGTTGAAGTGGTGCAGCAAGACAACGCTGGCGTTAACGTCTTTATTGGTAATGGTCAGGCACTGGTGATTGGTAATGAATCACGTGAAGTATTTACCGAAGTGGGCGAAACAGATCCAACCCGGGTTGAGGTATTTTTCCGTGACGGTGACTCGATTCAGAACATTACTGAAGAACTGACCGGCGGTGAAATTGGCGGCATGCTGGATTTCCGCAAAACCGTTCTTGAGCCAAGTATTAATGGCCTGGGTCGTATGGCGCTGGTGATTAACCAGACCTTTAACGAACAGCACAAATTAGGCATCGACTTCGACAGCCGTAAAGGTGTGAATTTCTTCACCGATATCAACGAACCACAACGCACCTACGAGCGGGTTATTGGTAATCGTAATAACGCCCAACCCAATGACCGTAAAGTATCGGTGCATATTACCGACGCCGGCCAATTAACGACCAGTGATTATCGGGTTGAGTTTACCGGTCCGGATGATCTGACCTATAAAGTTGTACGCATGAGCGACAACGAAGTGGTCTCAAAAAATGCTCTGCGTGGCGCGTTACCCGATACCATTGAAGTGGAAGGTTTTGAGATTCGCTTTGAAGAGGGTAGTTTCCAGAAAGGCGATCAGTTCCGCATTTTCCCGACCCGTAGCGGCGCCGGGGATATGGAAGTTAATCTGACACGTCCGGAGCAGGTGGCTTTAGCGACTCCAATCAAAACAATATCGGCTTCAGGCAACCAGGGCAGTGCCACCATTTCCCAGGGCAGAGTGTATGACACCAGTACACCTTATCTGTCAAAAGAAGGAAAAATGGATCCGCCTCTGATTATTCGGTTTACGTCGCCAACCAGCTACGACGTGTTGGATAATTCAGATCCGGCAAATCCAATCCCATTATTCCCACCATTGATGAACCAACCGTTTGTATCTGGTATCACCAATAATATTTTACCGGGTGATACCGGAAAAACGGCATTTACCAGTTTTGGTGGCTATTTGCCGGTGGCGCCTACTTACCAGCCGCCACTGCCTGCCGCAGCTGTCACCGCTGGCAACGGTTTTTTCCCCGAGCGGATCATGATCAGTAAGACGGATCCATCAACGGGTCTGCAGGTCACGCAGCCGACGTTAATTACTCCAGCAAATGCTTCGGCCAAAGAAATTGCTCAGCTGTTAAGTGAGCGTGATGGTGTGGAAGCATCTGCCAGAACCACGGTACAGCTGTCCGACTTTAAAAATGAAATGTCACCCACCGGCTTTATGAAAGTCGGCCTGAAGGTCAATGGCATTGAAATGACCGACGTTCTGGGCAGCAATCAGACCAAATATGCGGATGGTTACCCGACCGACGTTCCGGACCCAATGACACCGAATTTCCTCGCGGAACGGATTAATGCCAACTTTGAATTCCGTGAGCAGGGGATTGTTGCACGCTCAGATGGTGAAACCCTGACCATTATTGCCCTCAATGGTGATGACGTGGCACTGGAAGTTACTGGTGATGCTAATGATGGTTTCTCGGTCAGTAATGGCCAGGACATTGTGTTAAAGGAAACCGGCAATACGCCAATTAAACCACTCACTGAAAACAGCGGTTTTGATTTCAGAAACGATGGCCCATACACCTATGAATTCGATATTCCTGGCCAGGGAAAATTTTCCATCGAGCTGAACGAGCGTTACAACACCGGTACCGATCTGGTTAACGGCATTAAAGATAAACTGGAAAAAGCCGGATTTACCTACGCTGGAAATCTGGATGTGGATATTAATGAGCGTGGTCAGATCAGTTTTCAGCCTCGTTTGGATGTAAACGGTACCGGCCCAAATGGCTCAAATAAAATTACCATGGGTGGTCAGCTTAAAGTTGTTACTGAGCCAGGTTACAGTCTGGAAATTGAACCGCCGGGTAATAACCTGTTTCCGGCTAAACCGGAAGGTGAGCCGGTGCACTTTGGTTTTGATCTGGAAATTACCGGTCTGGCTAAAAAAGGCGATGAATTTACCGTTGATTTTAACGAAAACGGCACCTCGGACAGCCGTAACGGTGTTGCTTTAGCGGGGTTAAAAACTCAGGACACGTTAAACGGCAATACCAACTACACCGAAGCGTATTCGCGACTGGTGGAAACTGTTGGCTCGATCACCAGCCGTGCGGAAGTGAATCGCTCTTCCAGCGAAGTATTACAACGAAATTCCGAACAAGCGGTTACCAGTAAATCCGGTGTGAACCTGGATGAAGAAGCGGCAGCGCTGATTAAACACCAACTTGCCTATAACGCCAGTGCCCAGGTGATTAAAACGGCACAAGAAATTTTCGACACACTGATTGCGACGTTCCGATAGGGGAAGCACATGCGTATTTCTACACTACAAACCTTTCAGAACGGTATTAACGGTATTCTTGATCGCCAAACCGGTGTTAATAAAACCCAGCAGCAGATTTCTTCGGGCCGCCGGGTTCTGACGCCAGCTGATGATCCGATTGCGTCGACTAAAATCCTGCAATTGCAGCAGGACATTGCTCAGAAAGATCAATACAAGCGTAATATGACGGCTGCCAAAAACCGTTTAAATCTGGAAGAGGCAACACTGAAAACCGCTACCGATAACCTGGCACGGTTAAAAGAGCTGACTGTCCGTGCCGGTGGTGGCAGCCTGACCATTGAAAACCGCCAGGCGATCTCGGCTGAGGTAAAACAAATCGAAAAAGCCATGGCCGATTTATTTAATACTAAGGATGCCGGTGGAGAATATATTTTCGCCGGTTTCCGGGGGAGCGAGCAGCCGTTTGTACGTGGTGAAAATGGTCGTTATGACTTTACCGGTGACGAAGGACAGCGTTTTCTGGCCATCAGTGATTCAACCACGGTGGCAACCGGAGATAGCGGCAAAGGGATTTTTGTGGATGTAAAAGCTGCCGCTAATACCTTTACCACTCAGGTCAGTACAGCCAACCAGGGGGACGCTAAGATCAGTGCGGGTTTTGTTACCGACAAAGAAAAATACGCTGAGTTTTATCCCAATGATCTGGTAATTACGTTTAACCCGGATGATGCGGTGACTCCTAACCGCACTACTTACAGTATTCGCCGCGCTTCTGATAATCGGGTTGTGGAAGGTCTGGATAAGATGCCGTACAACGCTGGAACGCCTATTGAAGCAGCAGGGGTGCAGTTTAAGATTTTTGATGTGCCTGAACAGGGTGATCAGTTTATTGTTAAGTCATCGCCACGTCAGAGCATTACCGATACATTACATCGCTTATCAGAGGGCCTGGATACTTTACAGGACAATCAGACTGATGCTGATACGCTTAAAACACTGGTATCGGATACGCTGAAAAATCTGAACTTTGCCCAGGAGTCCATTTCAGAAACCCGCAGTAAAATTGGTGCTCGTCTGAATGTGGTTGAGAACACCGAAAAACTGACCGCTGACGTGGAGCTGGTAAGCAAAAAAGTACTGTCGGAACTATCGGATGTGGATTTTGCAGAGGCGGCCAGTCGTTTGAGTTTTCAGACGGTGGTGTTAGAGGCTGCCCAACAAAGTTACGTTACGATCTCGCGTCTGTCGTTATTCGATAAGATCTAAAGAGCGATTAATTTTTTCTGAATAATCGGTTCCAGAATGACGTCGAGGCACCGTGAAGGAAGATGCTGATAAAGATCGTCAGTGTTGCGGTGCTGTACAATAGTTGAAGAGCGGCATCTTTTTTAAGCTCAGCATCGGCAAGCGTGGTGTGTTCCAGCAGCAACAATAAGTAGAGAATGCTGGCAATGCCGCGCGGTCCAAACCAGGCAAGAAAGGTTTTGGATTTTAATTCCAGTTTTGTCCCGGTCAGGCTGATCCAGACCGGCAGCATACGAATCAGAGTCAGACTTAATAACGCATAAATGACGCTTTCAATGGTGATTGCTCTCCAGGCTCCCGGAATAAATACCGCACCAAAAATAAAAAATACCGCCAGCGTTAATAACTGACCTTCCGCTTCGCCAAACTCTTTAATCCGGGCGATCACTACTTTATGGCGGGATTGCATAAACAGCCCTGCGAGAAAAACCGCAATAAATCCATTGCCGTGCAGAATCTCAGCCAGGCTGAACGCAATAATGGCCAGGCTGATGGAGGACAAACGCTGATACATAGGGGAAATCCAGCGACTGTTATGGGCATGATTGATCAGATAACTGCCCAGGCGGCCAATCACAATGCCGCTTAAGGTGCCCAGTATCAGCTGAAGGCTGATGAATTCCGCCCAATAAAAACCATCCAGCTGTTCACCACCGGCGAGTGTCATCAGTGCCAGTAGCATCAATAACAGCGGCAGCGCAATGCCGTCGTTTAAACCACTTTCGACGTTAATCGAACGGCGCAGGTTGCGATCAATTTCTTTTTTATCCATGACACTCTGAGCCAGGGCCGCATCGGTTGGTGTCAGAATGGTTGCCAGAATAAAGGCGAATAACCAGGAAACACCCAACAGCCAATGTGCGATAACGGCGCCACAGAGAATGGTGAGTGGCAGCCCGATGGCGAGCAGACGAATCGGGAAACGTTCGAACTGAATCAGGTGTCGACGGCGTATTCTGGAGGCATCGCTGAACAGCACAATGGCCAGCGTCAGCTCTGCAACCAGCATAATTCCCGGATTAGACAGCTGAGTATCAACCCAGCCAAGCATCAGCGGCCCGGAGACGATGCCGGCCAGAGTAAACACCATCGGGGCGGTGATATCGGCCTGGTCAATTTTCCGCGCCAATAAACCATAACCAAACAGGGTAGCCGCCAGGAGCAGCAGAATCTGAGCTTCCATGCGTGTGCCTCAGTCCTCCCAGATAACCCGGACAGGTTCGCCGAAGTCGTCGTAAATAACCTTCTTACGAGGGCCTCTGCGTTTGGGTTTTGATGGTACTGGTTTACGTTTTTCCAGGCGACGCTGATCAATTGTCTGTAACACGTGGTCGACCGGGGTGCGCTCTTCCTTGGGCTTTTCAAACCCCAGTGAGCGATCGTTGTACGCGCCATTCACCAGGCCGGTTTCGCCACGGGCCAGCTCTTTCACCTGACCGCCATCGCGCAGAAATGCCTCAACTTCAGAGTTGATCTGGTCGCGGACTTCACTTTTGCTCGGACGTTTATTCATAGTGCTGGAAACTATTGCGCGTAAAACAGTCTAATCGGTTAGTATAACCGACAAATAACAAGATCACCGCTCTGCCCAGCGATCCATTTGCTTACGTTGTGAATAGCCTGGTGTAGTTTTGGAAACATAGTGACCCTAGTGAACCTTCCAGTGAAAATTCTATGATGTTACAAAAACGCCTTCAGCGTCACGGCGCACGCCTGCTCAGCAGTCACACCCTGAAAAACCTCAAACGTCGTAGCTGGCAAGTACGTCAGGCACTGACTGCAGGCAAGCCTCAGGTCGAAGTCTGGTTACGTGCCAATGACCCATACTGCTACCTGCTGGCTCAGGTATTACCGCAGTTACAGCAGCGTTTTGCGGTTAACTGGCGTTTTCGGGTCATTGCGTCGTTACAGGATGATATGTATCCCGAGCCGGAAATGTGGCAACACAATGCCGTACTGGACAGTGGTTTTCTTGCGGATTTATATGGATTAAAAGCGCCAACAACCGAAGCGCCGTCCATTGCTCAGGTTGAAGTGGCGACTGCCAGATTATTGGAGCTGCAGAATAAGCCCCTCGACTGGCAGCAGGTTATTGCGGTGTACAACGACCTCTGGCTGGGTAACAACCTTGAAACCGTCAGCCTGACGAACGCGCAAAAACAGCTGCTGGCGAATAATGAACAACAGCTGCAGGACGAAGGTCATTACCTCAGTGCGACGCTGAATTTTCATGGGGAATGGTACTGGGGACTGGATCGGCTGGATCACCTTGAACAGCGTTTGAACGATCTGAAATTAAATACCTCTGCAGCCAGCGTGGAATTTAATAAAACCTACGCCAATTTCTGCCGTCCGTTTGAAGCAACGAATGTCGATAAGGAACAGAAAAAACAGCCTTTGATTCTGTACTTTTCCATTCGCAGTCCTTATTCGCATCTTGGTCTGGAGCGGGCGTTAAAGCTGGCACAGCATTACGACATTCCCTTTATCGTAAAGCCGGTTTTACCCATGATTATGCGTGGCTTAAAAGTGCCACCAACCAAAAAGTTTTATATTTTCTTAGACACTAAACGTGAAGCCGATAAGCTCGGAATTGACTATGGCTTTGTTGCCGATCCGCTGGGCCTGGGGGTTGAACGTTGTTATGCGTTATTTGAATACGCCCGTGAGCAGGGCAAAGAAGTCGAGTACTTACTGAGTTACGCACGTGGTGTAAATGCGGAAGGTATTTTGTCGGAAACTGATGCCGGTTTAAAAATTATCGTTGAGCGCGCCGGTTTGCAGTGGTCTCAGGCACAAGCGATTCTCGCTCGCCCGGACTGGCGTACCGCCTGGCAGGATTGGGCCGAAGAGAACCGCGAAGAGATGATTGAGCAAGGTCAATGGGGTGTACCCAGTGTGCGCTATCAGGATCTGACCTTGTGGGGCCAGGACCGGATAGAATTTATAGAACAGGCGATCCGCAGTACGTTGCTGCCTGAATAATCGTCGCAACAACTACCGCTTGTAACTGATCCGGTATGACTCGTCGCATCTGCCGGGTCATACCTTTCTTTTCCTGGCTGTGCCTTTCTTTTTCCCTGCTGTACCTTCCTTCTTATTGTTATTGATATATATTAGGTTTTCTAAGTAGCAACAGCTTATGGAATCCCTGGTTATGTCACAGATTTCTTCCCGCCGTTCTGGCCGAAAAGCCGCTAAAAAAGCCGGACGTATTGGCGGCGTTATTTTTGGTGGTATTTTTGTTCTTATCGGGATTTTTGCCTTTTTCGGTATTTTATTTGATGACGATATTGAAGGCTGGGATCTGGTACAGATCATGGTCGCTTTTATTTTGCTGCTGTTATTCAGCGTCGCTGGTGGGTCGGTGATCTGGTATTCACTGAGACGCAGCGACGTTGCTAAGCGGTTAGCGGAAGTTTCGCAAAGTGGTATTTTCAGTGATCAGAAAAGTTCACACCGGGGATTTTTTATCGCCGCTGGTATTTTCACTTTTCCCGGGATTGTGATTGCGATTACCGGGATGCTTGAAGGCCGTTTATTTGGCTTATTATCGCTGTTGTTTTTCCTGTTGAGCTATGTGCTGTATGCCTTTGGCCGAAAAAGCAAAAATACCTACGCCGCCATTGGGCCCACACCGATACAGCTTGATCCTGCGGCGGCTGTTGTTGGCCATCAGTTTGGTGGTTCGTTTCCGTTGCAGGCCAAGCCACGCACAGGCCTGACCTTAAGACTCAGTTGTTTGCATACCTATTCCAGTGGTAGTGGCGATAACCGCACCACACACACTGATGTCCTTCACCAGCAGGAAACCAAAGGATTTATCGATACCAAGGCTACAGGTCAGCAACGGGTTAAGTTTCTGTTTGATATCCCTGCGGATGCACCGGGCACCGACAGCGACGAATATCGCGGCAGCATTCGCTGGCAGTTAAAAGCAACGGGGCAGGTGACAACCGACCGGAAAGTGCCTGGTACTCAGATTGCGGAGTTAATGGAATTTTCCCGCAGCTGGGATATTCCTCTGCTGTCGCTGGCATTAGCGCGTGAACTGGATCTGGAGATGCAAACTTCACAGTTGGATATTCCCCAACAACATCAGGAAGTGGTGCAGCGTGAGCAACAGCAGGAAGCTCAGCAAAGTGCCGAACGTCAGATTGATATGGAAACCGAACTGGATGGCTCAATTTCGGTCATCAGTGAAGCCGGACGCAACAAAGGTATGTGGGGAATGCTGCTGCTGTTTGGTCTGATTTTTGGATCGGTGGGCCTTTTTCTGTTTAAGCAGGCACTCAGCGAAGGTGGTGGTCTTTGGCTGATGGCACCGGTGTTTACCTGTGTCGGCTGGGGGATTTTTTTCTTTGGTATCTTTTTATCCGGTCGCAGGCTGGAAACTTCTGTGCGGGAAGGGCATGTACAGGTTATCCGCAGTTTGTTCGGGCGCCAGTTGTATCAGCGTAATGGCAAGATTACTTCGCCATCACAACTGCAGTTAAAAATGACCATGAGTTCCACCTCTCAGGATCACGTAAAAACCGAATACATGGCAATTTATGCCAAGCTCGATGGTAAGAATATAAAGCTGGTGGAAGGTATTGAAGGTCGTCGTACCGGTGAGGCAATGATGGAAAAAATCAAAGCAGCACTGACAACCAGACTCGATGAGGAGCTGGTTTAGCCCGTTCACAAAAAAGCCCATGCCATTATCAATCACAATGGCATGGGCGGGTGCTGGCGAGAAGCAGCTAAACCGTTTTATCTGCAGTCCGTTACGCGCTTGTGCCGACTGGCTCACCACGTACCGATACGAGGATTTCCAATGGAATTAGTTATCCAGCGCTTCGAAATCATCTTCACGCAGTTTGGCGCTGCCATCTTCCTGTAGCACCCAAAGCTCTTTGTGAATCAGGCCGGCGGCCTTATTCATTTTCCAACCTGAGGTCAGCAGCACACTTTGCTCGTCTACCACCTCCAGTTTTGGTTCAACGTATTCAACATTGCTGAAGCCGTCGGCGATCAGTTGGCTCCAGAAGCCTTCAATGGCATCGCGGCTGGTGAAGGTGCCAAACGGACGTGCGTGCATAACGGCATCCGCTTCATACTGAGCAGCACAGCCAGCGGCATCGCCAGAGTTAAAGGCATTTTTCCAACGTTCGCTGGCGGCTTGTACGGCTTCTAATAAAGTCTGGCTCATAGTGTTATTCCTGCTGTTTGTATTGAACTGTGGCCAGATTACGTTCTTTTTTCTTTTGTAAAAATTGCCTTTTTAAGAAACTATTGTTTAATAAAATCAAACAATAGACAGCAACAACGACATCAACAGCAAGAGCAGCAACAGGATAAAGGCGTTATGCAGGACCACCTCAGACACATGATGTTATTCCGGACACTGGTTGATGCCGGCACCTTAACGGCTGCCGCAGAACAACTCGGTTTGTCGAAGTCCGTGTTAAGTCAGCATCTGAAAGTGCTGGAGCAGGCATTGGGCGTGCAACTGTTACAGCGCACAACCCGCAAACAAGTACTGACACCCGCCGGGCAGGAGTTTTATCGCCGCTGTTGTGAGATTGAGCGTCAGGTCGACTCGGCCTGGCAAACAGCCAGAGACAATCAACAGGGGCTATCCGGCCCGATTCGTATTACCGCTCCTTATGCTCTGATGGACGCAGTCGTGGCGCCTGCCATTGCAGCGCTGGTGGCACAACATCCGGAGATCCAACCTGATCTGATCGCTGAAGATAAACAGCTGAATCTGCTGGAGCAACGCATCGATCTGGCGATCCGCGTTGGTGAATCTCCGGACAGTTCGCTGCGCCAGCGTAAGTTAGGCGAGTTTTCCGACGTATTGGCAGCCTGTGAAGGGTATTTACAGTCGCGACCAGCGCTGACCCGCGACAGCGCCGGTGAGCACGATTTTATCCGTAATGCCTGGCAGGGGCAGACCAGCGAACTGAATCTGAGCAACGGCACCGAGAGCCATACCATACAGCTGCGGGCGTCCCGCTCGGCCAACAATCTTAATGCGGTACTGGCGTTGGCCCGGGCAGGTGCGGGTCTGGCTTATATCCCTGGTTTTATCCTTGAACGCGAAGCGGGTCTGACTGAGGCGATGGCGGGCTTTAGCAGTAGCGCGGTTAACGTTTATGCCTTACACCCTTATCAGCCACTGCCAAAGCTGGTGCAGCACAGCATTGACGGGATTGAGCAGCAGCTGCAGACCCTGACATAAGTGACAAGCCGTGACATTACTGACAAGGCGTTTTAGCGCAGGGGCTCGGAGGTGTGCTGCATCACGCTGGCTTCTGGTAGAATGCGCGCCTCAAATTTGAATCACACCGTTATGGCTCTTGAATCGCAAACCGTTATGACTCAGCAAAAATCAGACATCGAACAAGATACCGACCGTATCTATCAGGCAGACCATGGTGAAGTGGCCAGCTTTGCATTTGATGGCGCGGTGGCGCGGGTATTTCCGGATATGATTAAACGCTCGGTACCGGGCTATGCGGAAACGGTTGCCATGTCGGGTGTGATTGCCGGTCGTTACGCTCAGCCTGGATCAAACCTGTACGATTTAGGCTGTTCCCTCGGGGCGGTTACCCTGGCGATGCGCCATGGTGTGGATAGTAACCCTGAGTTAAAGAGCTGCCGTGTGGTTGGTATCGACAATTCAGAATCTATGCTGGAGCGCGCCGGTCATTATGTCGCGCTGGACGATTCGAATATTGACGTTGATCTGGTGTGTGACGATATCTGCACTTACCCGCTGGAAAATGCTTCGGTGACGGCACTCAATTTTGTGCTGCAATTTATCCCGCTGGATCAGCGACTGGATTTATTAACACGCATTGCCGAGGCAACCAATCCGGGCGGTGCGCTGATCTTGTCGGAAAAACTGTGTTTCGATGAAACCGAACAGCAGCTGCAAACCGATCTGCACCACGACTTTAAACGTGCCAATGGTTATTCCGATTTAGAGATCGCACAGAAGCGTGCTGCGATCGAAAATGTGCTGATCCCGGAAACAGAAGACGCCCATATCCAGCGGTTAAAACAGGCGGGTTTTTCTAAAGTGATTCGCTGGTATCAGTGTTTTAATTTTGTGTCATTTTTAGCGGTTAAGTAGTTGTATTCCATGAGTGAAAATATCCTGTCCTGGTTCGAAGAACTGACTGAATTTATGCGTGAAGGTAAATTAGCTCCCTGGGCTGATGTATTACCGCAGCAAATGCAGGAGATCCTGGTCGATAAAGAACATGGTGATCAGCAACGTTGGCTGGAGGCACTGAACAGCTTGCCGGTGGTTGATGGTGTGTCTGCTGAATTAACCGCTCATGATCTGCGTTTATCCAGCGAAGCCATCGACGAACAACAGCAACAGCAAGTACTCGACGGATTAAAAGGGTTAATGCCCTGGCGTAAAGGTCCGTTTCAGTTTTTCGGTACGCACATCGATACCGAATGGCGTTCTGACTGGAAATGGGAACGGGTACTTCCGCACTTATCACCGTTAAAAAACCGTGTTGTACTGGACGTTGGTTGTGGTTCTGGTTACCACATGTGGCGCATGTTAGGCGAGGGTGCGTATCGGGTTGTTGGCGTTGATCCTTCCCGTTTATTCCTGATGCAATTTCAGGCCATGAAACGTTACCTGCAGTCCACTCAAACTGAACCGGTACGGGCTGATTTATTGCCATTAAAAATGGAAGATGTTCCGCCACGGCTAAAAGCGTTTGATACGGTTTTCTCCATGGGGGTTTTATACCATCGCAAATCACCATTAGAGCATTTGCAGGAATTAAAAGATGCTTTAAAACCCGGTGGTGAACTGGTGCTGGAAACTCTGGTGATTGAAGGCGGTTTAGGCGATACCCTGATGCCAGAAGACCGATACGCCATGATGCGTAACGTCTGGTTCCTGCCATCGACTGAAACTCTATTACTCTGGTGTCGTCGCGTAGGTTTTAAAAATGCGCGGGTGGTGGATTTAAACCAGACCTCGCTGGATGAACAACGCAGCACCGAATGGATGCAATACAACTCACTGAAAGACTTTCTCGACCCTGAGGATGTGAACAAAACCGCAGAAGGTTATCCGGCACCGTTACGAGCGGTAGTGATCGCTGAAGCCTGATTTCTTTTTTCAGATAATAAAAAACCGTGGCAGTTTTCACTGCCACGGCTTTTTGTTTATCGGGTGTTTGAATTATCTGCGTCTACGGCGTAAGCCATAAACTCCGATAAATAACATCATCAGGTACCAGAGGTGGATTGCACCACCGCCGCCAGAACCAGAGTTATCGATATTATTTCCTGGTGGAGCGTTGTCAGTTGCATTGACTTTAATGCTTTTACTGGCAGTTGCCGACATAACGGGTTTGCCATTGTCATGTACTGTGACCGAAATTGAATAGTCGCCAATGACAATGTCACCGGGTGAGAAGGTAACCTCTTTTCCTCGATAACGACCAGACTTCATGCCACCCAGATTCCACGAAACCGAGTGTTCGTCAAATTGGTTCGGGTCCTTGATGTTGGCTGTTAATGTCACCATGCCACCATTAGTGTTGATTTCATTTGTTGATATTCCAGCCTGCGAAGCCGTGATAGAAACCGTAGGAGGCTGATTTCCCTCGCCGATGATCAACCGGTGAGAGCGGCCACTTTCGCGCAGTACAAAACCGTAATCCGCCGGGCCGATACTGACGGGTTTTGTTGGTATCACCAGCGTTAGCACCTCATCCGGTTCATCAATAAAGTCTTCTATGGCAGTTATATTAAAAGTACCTGATGTTGTTGGTGTGCTTTCCTGTCCCTGATGTAGGGTCAGAATATAAGACTCTTCCAGATCAAAAGCATGGTCGATATCGTCCTGATTAACAGTAGAGCTCTGAGTTAATGCGGTGACCGGAATATGCACAGGATATTCTGGTGAAGTACCACTGAGTTCGATTTCCACTGCGATAGTACCCGGCTCGGCCAGACGCGATTGTGCAAGTGCAAAGCGTACTTCTGGATAAACATAAACATCCTGGATCAACCCGGCACTGATATTCCCGGAACTATCTTCTGCTTGCCAAAGCAGTGAATGCAGCCCAGGTTGCAAAATAAATTTCCCTTCTTCCAGAATAATATTTTGTCCATTGTTGCTGACTTTAATGGTTAGCTTATCACTGCTATCAACTACATCTGTGGCCGAAGCAAACGATACCAAGGAGTCAATTACAACCTGAGGTACACGCAGAGTATTTCCATCTTCGGTATTTACTTTTGCCCACATTGTGTCTGCTACGGTCAACATTTCTGGCAAGCCGTTGTCACGATTGTTATCCGGGTCGTCGCTGTCTTTAACACCATCATTATCCTTGTCTGAAGTATGAAGGTCTAAAGTCAGCCCTGACTTTTCCCTGCATACGCTATCACAGGATGACAACCAAAAATCCGGACGACCATCATTGTCGCTGTCTCTGCTTGCGGCCGGGTTGGTGGGGAAATCATCTCTGATATCAGGGATTTCGTCGTTATCGTCATCCGTGTCAGCACGCATACCTTTACGTTCACATGAATAATTACACTCATTCGGCCGGCCATCACCATCACTGTCAGGAAGATTTCCAAGAGCTATGTGTGGGTATGCATCTTTATCATCAGGTACACCATCGTTATCGGAATCATCATCGGCGGACATACCTGTTTGCCGGCAGGTAAAATCACATTCATCGGGTGCACCGTCGTTATCTCCGTCTGCCAAATCACCAATATTGATGGTTGGGAAAACATCAACGCTATCTGTGACTCCGTCATTGTCATAGTCATTCAGATGATCGTCTTCAGTGTTAACCGAGCCATCACCGTCACTATCGAGAATATGATTGGTTGGAGTTAATTGTGGCAGCTGATTATTGTCTCCGAATAACCAGTCTGTGGTTTTCCAATCTTTGAATAAATCCAGCGATAAGCTGGCTGGACAATCACTGTCGTCTTTATTCCCCTGAAAACACATCATCAAATCTAAGGTCAGACCAAATGAATTATCCTGAATTTCTCGTTGGGTCAGATCTGACGCGCTAAAGCGATTAGTCAGCCAGTAACTTGAAGTCAGGGTATTATCAGGCAAATCCTGGGCAGGTATCGCCTTTGTTTGAATATCATGGCCGCTACCCAGCTGGCGCATCGTAGTATAAGAGTTGGCAATCGTTGAGTTTTCAACATCATACGAAATGCCATAAGCGGTATTTTCTTTGTGAAGCTTGCCTGTGCTATAGGAATTTGTGATGGCTGAATTTTTCAGTTTACCCACCAGACCGGCAAATACTCCGGTTCGATTGCTCCAGCTCGATACTAAATCGCCGTGAAAACGCACACGGTTTAATTGGCAATAGTCAGCCGTAGCGGCAATCGCAGCACCACTCCTGAAATTCGCTATACCGCTGACCGATACATCTGAAATACGGGTAAGTAATGCTTTACCTACTAAAATGGCGCCATGATAAGGGGTATTAGAACGGCTGCGATTTTTCGAGGTCGTCAGGTTCAGGTTTCTGATATCAGCATCATAACTGGAGTTAAACAGCCCTTTGGAGTTGAAACCAGAAAACATCAGGTAATTAATAGTGAAGCCGTTGCCGTCAAATATAGCAGAGAAGTGTTGTTTATCTCCGCCGATTGGATCCCAGCCGTTGCCCTGATTCCAGAAGCTGTCTGCACTATCAAAATCACCGGAATGATCTTCATCAAAGTCCAGATCATTTAATAATTCGTAGCCGATGCAAGAACGAGTAGGGCGCCCGTTTTTAATCGCAACAGGACAACCGGAGGTGTTTAACTCGGCTTCGGCGCTTTCCCGGTAACCTCTGCCATCCAGTTGGTAGCGTATGGCGTTAAGCTGTTGCAACGTTGAAATATCAATTAATCCGTCGCGGTCAGCGTCAATATCAGCAATGCCATCTCCATTCACGTCGCTATCATTAGGATCAGCTATCCCATCGTTGTCGAAGTCATCAGGAAATTCATCTAGGGCCAATCCAGTGGCGTCCTGGCAGGCTTGGTCACATTGTTCTGGCAAGCCATCTAAATCACTGTCCTGCCATACCTGAGAATGGTTTGGAAAATTATCATACTCAGCCAGAGCAGATTGATTTACACAGCTCTGGTTGCAACCCGGCGTCCATTTATCCGGATGAGTATCTTTGTCGCTATCGATGCTGGACGCAAAGACCTCAGGCCAGTCATCCTGATCATCACTGACACCGTCTCCGTCGCTGTCACGGTAAACCTGCCCATTAATCATTAAACCCGGAAGTTGATTTTTGCTACCGAAATCCCAGACTGTGTTGTCCCAACCTTTATAAAGTTGCCGGTTGTTCTTTATTGCGCAAGAAGAATTGAGAGCAGAGGCATCAGGCTGAGTAGGGCAGCGTAAAACTGTTAGCAAATCTTCAGGGTTGTAGTCGAAGCCTGTTTTTTTATAGTCGAGGAAATAAACTCCATCTTCATAAAAATTATCGTGGCTTCTGCGTGACCAGACCGGGCTTGTTTCAATACCTGCATGATCGGTGTAAACAGTGCTCAGGCAATGTTCTACATCGGAATAAATCGAGTAAGAAGCCAATCCACCGCTATTGGCACTATTGATATAACCGCTTGCGAAGCAGTTTTTTAATTCAGATTCATACAGATAGCCAAGAATGCCCGCGGCCTGACTGCTCTCACCGCTGCTATAAATACTGATGTTGGCAAAGATGTTCTGAACTATAGTGTGCTCAATATGTGCAGCAAGACCGGCCACACGCTTAGGTGCGGTTAAGCGACCAGTTATAACAATATCAGATACTTCTGAACGCTTTATTGTACCTGCTAGTACCCCGAGATAACCGTTGCTATTCATTCCTTTCGAGCTGGTTTTCAGTTTAATGTTACTGATGTCAGTCGAATGCTCAATAGCGGCAAACAGACCTGAGTTTGTTGTGTCAGGTGAATCCATATATAGCTGATCAATTAAAAAACCATTACCACGAAATACTGCAGTAAAGGGTTGCGCCAGAGAGCCAATTGACTGCCAGCCAGTACCATTATTCCAGAAGCTATCTGCTTCCGTGATCTTGCCATCACCATTTGTATCCATACTGATATCAGCTTTTAGCTCATAACCGACACATTGTCGTCTGGCGGGTATTGATTGTGGAACAAATGGACAACCGGAATTATCCGCTTCGGTATCTGCGCTTAATTTCCGGCCGCTACCATCCAACTGATGACGCACAGCATGCAGTTGTTCAATGGTGTAGATATCAATCAGGCCATTGTGATCGGCATCGGCATCGTCAATGCCATCATTATCAGAGTCAGTATCGTTGAGGTCAGCAACGCCATCGTTATCGAAGTCGCCCGGGTGGAGATCAATTTCCAGACCAGATGTATTCTCACAGTCCAGGATGCATTCATCTGCAAGACCATCGAGGTCATTATCTTTCCATAAGCGGCGATCTTCAGGGAAGCGGTCAAGAGGCAAAAGACCTTCGGTGCTACGGCAATCCTGATCGCAGTGAATATTCCAGTCATCCGGATAACCATCAGAATCTTTGTCCACACTGTAGGCCGCGTTGTCTGGCCAGGCATCGTCATTGTCGAAGCTGCCGTCTCCGTCATTATCGCGATAAATTTTTCCGGAAACTTTAAGCCCCGGGAATTTATCACTACCTGCAAAATCCCACAAAGATTCTGGCCAGTTCAGATACAGGGTGCCATTGTAATCGTGCTTATTACAAGCTGGCTTTCTGGTACTGGCCGCAGTTGGGCAGCGTAATGCGTCCGCGCTGGCATAACGATAGTCGTTGGTGTAGTTACCGGTGTAATTGACGGCAAAATTATATAGCGGATAAATATTGTTTGGAGGCAGTTGCCATTGTTGCTCATTGTTATCGTTTACCACACGAGCTGACACCAGCACCCGGGTGTAATCTGAGCCGTTTTTTTCTCCCATCAGGCCGCCCAGTTCATCAATACCTTTTATATGGCCACTGACGGTGATATCACTGAAGTTATCTGAATTGGATTCTCCCACCACCCCGGCCAGGTCGTATTCACCGTCCACCATAATTGCTACGGCCAGGTTTCTGTATTGGCTGGTGTATGACTTTCCGGCCGCGCCGCCAGCATCTGTTCTGGCTTTTAAGCTACCGTGCAGAATGATATCGGACATATCGCTATCGCTGGCTCTGCCTGAAAGAATGCCAGACTCTCCCAGACCACTAATTGTGGCCTCAGTTATCTGCAGATCAGAAATTGCTGAATTCTCAATGACGCCAAATAAGCTTGCGTTATTACTGGAAGGGCGATTTACAGTAAGGTGAGTAATCGCAAAGCCATTACCATTAAACTCTGCAATAAATGGTGCGTCGTAGTTACCTACCGGTTGCCAGCCAGAACCGTTATTCCAATAATCATCACTTTCGTTAACTACACCGTCATTATTACTATCGAAACTGAGATTATTTTTTAATTCGTAGCCGTTGCATCGTCTCAGGTAGCGACTATCAACTAAAACCACCGGACAACCACTGTTATTCACAGCACCATTTTCTGTGAGCTGTTGGCCATGGCCACCCAGCTGAAAGCGAATTGCGTTCAGTTCAGCCAGTGTTTCAATATCAATTAAACCATTAGAATCTGAATCGGCATCAGTTATTCCATCGCCATTGCTATCAGAATCTTCGGCATCGGGGATGCCATCATTATCAAAATCCAGTGGAAAGTCATCGGCTTGCAAACCGCTATTATTTTCACAAGCCTGGTCGCACAGCTCCGGTTTATTATCCAGATCCTTGTCTGACCAAACCAAGGCCGATTGTGGGAATTGGTCAAGCTCGGCAATCCCTGATTGTTGTTGGCAAACGGCATTACAGCCGATGGTCCAGAAATCCGGGTGGCCATCTTTATCTGCATCAATTGCAGCCGCAAATTTTTCTGGCCATTCGTCTTCAACATCAAAAACTGCGTCAAGGTCATTATCGCGCAGAACGCCACCAAAGAGTTTTAGTGCAGGCAGCTGAGTGCTGTTACCAAAGTCCCAGTGCTGCGAAGACCATCCGGCATACAGGGTAGCGTCACCGGTTTTCAGGCAGTCAGAATTATTTTTTGTTGCATCAGCGTGCCGGGCACAGGTTAATTCCTCAAGGGAAGTGCCAACATAGTTTTGATCAAGTACTGATAATTCGTCATAACCAGAATCTGTTTCGCCACCGCGCCAATATATTGATCGCATGGTATTGGCAGGTAATGGTTCAAGGCCTGAAATAGTTGACAGAGCCATATTCACTGTTGAATTTTCAACTTCATAAGCGAAGGCCTTAGAATCTGACAGAGAAACCGATCCTGCCACATAAATATTTTCTGCCTGAGTATCTTTTAATATCGCAACTAACCCGGCAGCTTGGCCGGATTTGATGTCGATACGTGTATTGATATAAACACGCTCAATCTTACCCTGACGAATTTCTCCAATTAGTCCGCCAATATTTGTTGAAGGTATAAGAAGACCACCATAACTGGTATTAATTAATTTCGATGTGATCGCAATGTTGGTGAACTGAGTGTCTGATGCCAGGCCCGCTATGGTTCCAATGTGAACATCACCGGTAATTGTTGCTTCGATTCTGAGGTTCGTAACTTTCGCCGCTTTCGTTGCGCCAAAAAGTCCGCTTCCCTGATCGGTATAAGGGCTTCCCTGAGTGACAAGCTGCAATCTCTCGAAAAATGTTGGTCCAGGCCGGTTAATAACCAGATTTTTCAGGGAGTGGCCATTACCATGAAACTCGGCGGTAAAGGGTTGTGCAATCGAACCAATAGGCAGCCAGCCTTTACCTTCATTCCAGTAATCATCATGGCTATTAAATATACCATCCTGATTGTTATCAAAGTTCAGGTCACTTACCAGTTCAAAGCCGACACAGCCAGAGCTCGGACAGCCCAGGTTTTTTCCATATAATGTTCGGCCATTCAGGTTGTTGCGAATTTCGTTGAGATCTTTTAGGTCATGTATCTCTATGAGGCCATTATTGTCTATATCGAAGTCTGAGCGATTGTTATCGGAATAAACAAAACTTGATATCAAAAGCAGGGCGGACACTGCGATCAAAGAAGTAATACGCATTTCTCTTCCGTGATAATAGGTGAGGTATTTATAGCGCGGGATATTAGTTTAATTGATGATTTATTTCTACGTTAATTAGTAGATTGTAATTAGTTTTCATACAACATCGCGGAATAAAAAAGCCGTGGCAGTCTTCACTGCCACGGCTTTTTGTTTTCAGGCTTCTGAATTATCTGCGTTTACGGCGTAAGCCATAAACTCCGATAAATAACATCATCAGGTACCAGAAGTGGATTGCACCACCGCCGCCTCCACCAGAAGATTCTGAGCCAGAGTTATCGCCACCTGAGCCATTATTGCCGCCATCACCACCAGAACCGTTATCGCCGCCAGATCCATTCCCAGGCGTCGGTTCGGTCGTCGCTACTTTTACTTCAAAGCTGATTTCAGCCTGAGCAGACAGCGCTGGTGTTGCATTGTCGGTAGCCGTAACAACGACCTTATATTCCTGCACTGGTAGCCCCTGCGGATTAACGGTGACGGTTTCTCCCGCCTGAGCAGCCAGCCCCAAATCGTTCAGATCCCACGCCTGAATATGCTGATCCTGAATATTCGGATCTGTAACCACAGCTGTGATCGTTACCAGGCCTGCATCTTGTTTCACTTCACTGACAATTTCACCACCTTGTCTCAATTCCAGAGTTACGATTGGTGGCAGGTTTATTTCAGTAATGGTCAGAGTATGAGTTTTACCATCATCCGGCAAAGCATAACCAAGCTGGTTGCCACCCTGGCTGTTTGGCTTGTTGGCAATTTGAATTTGCAGAGTTTCATCTTCTTCCGAAATATTATCTTCCAGAATCGGAATCTGCAGCATGCCCGTGGTATTAGCCGTTTCGCCATCACCTAATTCGATCACAACGGTGTGAATTGCCGTTGCTTCAAATTCAGGTGAAAGATCCAAAGCCGAAGCCGTGGAATTATTCAGATTTAATTTAACCGGAATTTCGACCGGATATTCCGGTGAAATACCTGATAACTCGACCTGAATTTCCGCGCTTACGTTTTCAGTGCTCTGACTTTGCTTCAGACTGAAGCGAACTTCCGGATAGATGTAAACCTTCTGTTCTTTTGCGACACTACGGTTGCCTGCGCTATCAATGGCGTACCAGCTAATTGTTTGCAAACCAACCGGAATTTCAACATTTGTTTGACCCGTCAGATCCAATGCTGTGCCATTTAAAATCCCCTGGTATTTAATTGCCGAAGCTGTATCAACAATATCTGTTGCAACCAGCTGGCCAGTTATCAGATTAAGATTAGCTGCGCTCAATATATGAGCCGTACCATCTTCGTTATTAACCGGGCTGTACCACACAGGTGCTACCGATAATAAAGTTGGCTTTCCATTGTCGCGATTATTATCGCTATCCTGGTCATTTTTAACACCATCGTTATCGGTATCATTTAACTGAGTATCGATAACCAGTCCGGATGTGGCGCGGCAATTCGCATCACAGTCAATTGCCCACTCATCTGGAAGGCCGTCATTATCCGCATCAAATGCTGCTGCAGGGTTTAACGGAAACTCATCAACAACATCGGCGTAAGCATCGCCATCGTCATCGATATCTGCGCTCATACCCGTAGCACGGCAAGCAGCATTACACTCGTCCGGACTGCCATCATTGTCGGTATCTGTATAGTCGCCAATGGCAATGGTTGGGAATGCGTCGAAACGGTCTTCTATCGAATCGTTGTCGTCATCGTTGTCCGCTGTTTTACCAACCTGCTGACATTGCGTATTACAAACGTCAGGCATACCGTCCTGATCAGTGTCTTTCATATCCAGGATAGTCAGAGTATGACGGCGGTTATTTTGGGGCAGTGCATAGCTGAATGCATCAGGAGCACTGCTGGAAGGTTTCGCCGCGATATTCAGGATCAGAGTTTCATCCTGTTCATCAATAAACTCCTGTAAAACAGTTACGGCAAAGCTCGCTGTGGTTGGCGGCGTTTCCGCATCACCACGCTCGATCCGAACCATGTGGGTTTCAGTGATATCGAATGACGCGTTAATGTCATCCTGAGAAGCCGTTGAATCGGCAACCACGACGTTAACCGGAATTTCGACTGGATATTCAGGAGAAGGCCCGGATAACTGAAAAGCAATCTGAGTCGTATCCGGTTCACCAATTATTGATGCATTAACCGCGAATTTTACCTGGGGATAAATATTTACCTGCTGTTCCATGGCATCACTTCGATTTCCGGAACTGTCTTCAGCAACCCAGGAAATAATTTGCTTACCAACCGGCAATGTAGTTTCACCTGCTGAATTCTTAATTAATTCAGCACCATTTAAGTAAGCCCGGAAACGGATCTTATCGGCTGGATCAACAACATCGCTGGCTGATAATTGCGACAACATACGGTCAATATCCTGCGCCGAAGCAATAAATGCAGAACCATCTTCGTTATTGACGGGCGTGTACATGGTTGGGCCAACTGCAATTAACGTAGGCTTGCCATTGTCAGCGTTGTTATCTGTATCGATGTCATTTTTAACACCATCGTTATCGGTATCATTTAACTGAGTATCGATAACTAGTCCGGATGTGGCGCGGCAATTCGCATCACAGCCAATTGCCCACTCATCTGGAAGGCCATCATTATCTGCATCCACCGATGCAGCGGTGATCAGTGGGAAAGCATCGTCTGTATCCAGAACGTTATCGTTATCGTCATCCGGGTCAGCAACCATGCCCGTTGCCTGGCAATTGATATCGCACTCGTCTGGACGGCCATCTTTATCGTTATCGCTGTAGCCCACAATTGAAATGGTTGGATATGCATCGGCAGCGTCCGGAATAAAATCATTATCATCGTCTTCGTCCGCTGTCATACCCATCGCAATACAGGAAGGGTCGCAGTCATCGGGAATACCATCCTGATCGGCATCTGCCAGTACACCAATAGAGATGAATGGGTAGCCATCATTCAGATCGTTGATTGAGTCATTGTCAAAGTCATAAGGCTTGTCGTCATTGGCATCAACAATTCCGTCGCCATCGCTGTCGCGATAAAAAGTATCACCAACTTTTAACGCCGGAAGCTGCTGATTGGTGCCAAAGTCCCATTGGCTGGTATCCCAACCAGAGAACAGGATAATGTTTTCATTATCATGACAAGCACTGCTATTCACAGATGTTTCCACCTGAGTTGGACACTGTAATTGTTGCAGAGAAAATGAGTCCGTATTAATTCTTTGAGTACCGTAGTACGGCGGAATATCAACGCTAGCTGACATATCTTGCCAGTAAATCGAAGTCGCAACAGATCGAACCCGCAAACTGCCAACAGGTGCTACAGGATTCTTACCATCACGGGTCAGTACCAAACTATAGGAATTACTGATGGTGCTTTCTTCAGCTCTTGCGACAATTGCTCCGGTATCGGATGTATCTGATTTCGCCCGGCCAAATGCCATAACATTGTTAATGGAGGAATTTTCTGAGGAGCTGGCCAGCAGGCCAACCATATAGTTATCGGAATACACTTCGCCGCTGGCAACAATATTGTTAATGGTTGAGCTTGCCATTTCACCAGCGAGTAATCCGGCCCGTTGACCTGTATGCACGATACGCCCGGTAATAATCAGGTCGTGAATACGTGCACCTTCCAGGGCGCCAAACAGACCATAGAATTCATTCCAGACATATTTATCATTGTTTATGTATAAATTATCGATACGGTGACCATTGCCGGATAATTCACTTCTGAAAAGCCCGGACGAACCGACGGCAATCGGAGACCAGCCTTTGCCATCGTTCCAGTAGTCATCCAGTTCAGAAACAATGCCGTCGTCATTGCTATCAAAGTTCAGATCGGCAACTAACTCGTAACCGTGACACTGGGTTTTGTAATCCCCATTAATATAAACAAACGGACAGCCAGTGCTGTCGATTTCACCGTCTTCGCTCAGGCGTTGCCCATGACCATTGAGCTGGAAGCGAATAGCATTTAATTCATCCAGAGTCGCAATCTCAATTAAACCATCATGGTCGGAGTCGGCATCAATAATTTCGTTGTTATTAATGTCGCGATCATTATTACGGTTAGTGTCTTCGCTGTCCGGAATACCGTCGTTGTCCTGATCCAGCAGGTGAGTATCAGCAACCAGTAGTGGCAATCCATTGTCATCGGATGCATCAATACAGGCCTGGTCGCAATCTTCAACTAAGCCATCAAAATCGTCGTCACGCCATGCTCCGGAATATTGTGGAAATTTATCCAGCGCAGATAATGAAGACGTCAACTGGCATTGCGTATCGCAATGTGCGGAAAAGAGATCCGGATGGCCATCGGCATCTGTATCCTGATAGGCGGCGCTATTATCAGACCAGGTATCGTCTGCATCGAGAGCGCCATCACCATCACTGTCACGCACTACGCGGCCGGCGATTTTAAGTCCTGGTAATTGTTCATTACTGCCGAAGTCCCAGATGTCAGTATCCCAGGATTCAAACAAGGTAACACCTTCGTCTGTTATACAATCGCTGTTGTCAGCCGTCGTGTCCGGAGCTACTGCACATTGCAGAGTCTCTGAGGTAACCCGCCAGCTGGTTTGTTCTGGACCATAACTGGTGAGCTCCTGTTGAGAGGAGATGTCAGTTGCCCAATAACTGCGGTCAACGTTGCCGCGGAAACCATTAACACTTTTAGTACCAACAATACCGCCAGACTCGGCGACAGGTTGAACATAGGCAGTGCTCAATGAGTCACGGATGATGGTTTCAGGTGAATTTGCGTGATAGAAAAACTCTCCAACAATACCACCCAGAGTCGCCTCGCCATAAATAGCACCGGCAGACAGACTATCGCTGATAACAGAGTCATTCAAAGAATAAGAAATGCCAGCCGCTTGATTACGTGCTCTTACCGTTGCAGCAACAAAAACTTTACTGATTACAGAGTCTTCTGCATAGGCAGCCAGGCCCGCTACCTGAGAAATGCCGGTTACAGTGACGTCAGTGGTAACAATAATATCTGTAATGTCACTCTCATCAGCCGTTCCGACCAGTACTGCCACACGGGAACTACCGTTAACCAATGTTAGTGGACCGTCAAAAACAATATTTTTAATATCAGCATCTTTTATTGAACTGAATAGTCCAGTGTTATAACTGTTGGTATTCACATACAGGTTTTTAATTGAGTGGCCATTGCCATTAAAGTTTGCGACAAAATAGCGCCTTGTTTCAGGAGCGATTGGTAACCAACCCTGGCCGTCATTCCAGAAATCGTCATTTTCATCAATTTTATGGTCACCATTGGTATCGAAATTCAGATCGTTCATCAGCTCATAGCCGTGGCAACGGCGTACGTTCAGGCCATTATGAATAACGACCGGGCAGCCTGAGTTATCTGGATCGGCTGTTTCACTAACCACTTTTGCAGCGCCTTCTAATTGGAAACGCATAGCATTCAGATCGGCCAGGGTACGGATATCAATTAAGCCATTGCCATTGCTATCAGCGTTCAAAACGCCGTTGGTATTGTCATCTTCTGAGTCTGGTGTTCCGTCGTTGTCAAAGTCGTTCGCATAAGGGTCGGGGATAATGTCTGTCCCTGCCAATGCTGTTGTACAACTTGCATCACACAGCTCTGGTAAGCCATCTAGGTCAGAGTCACTCCAGATTTCCTGATGCTGCGGGAAGTTATCCAGCTGCAAACCGGAATTAGCAATACACTCGCTATCACAATGAGGGTGCCAGCTATCTGGATAGCCATCGTTATCTGCATCTTTGTGGGCCGCATAAAGATTAGGCCAGCTATCAAAAACATCAGCGACGCCATCGCTATCGCTATCGCGGTACTGTTCTCCGGCGATCGTTAGCGCGGGTGTTTGATTGCTGCTGCCAAAATCCCAGATTTCGTCAGGCCAGTCCTGGTATAAAGCGGTATCAGCACAATCTGTGTCTGAGGCTGCTACCGGGCAGGTTAATTCATTCAGTGTTAAGCCGTTATCATTCTCGTGGCTGCCTTTTAGCCAATGGTTATTGTTGAACGTGGTTGTTCCCCGGGAGCGTCCTACCAGCGGTCCGTTGCCATAATAACTATAATAATTACCGTTAAATGTTCCGGAAAAATAAGAGTTCTCTATAAGACTGTTTATTGCAGTCTCGTCACCACCATTTGTGCCCAGCAAGGCAGATGTGAAATTACCGGTAATAGCAGCACTGACGAAGCTGTTGGTAATTTGATTATCGGATATTGCCCGGCTGATTAATCCCCCCGTCGCTCCTCCAGCCAACGGATTCGAAGTGACACTGCCGATAAATGCAACTTCATTCAGATGGACTCCTTCGTTAACATCGCCAATAATGCCGCCAACAAAGGCTTCATAGCTTGATTGAGTCTCTACTGAGCCTGAGAACAGTACTTTGTGTAAACTGGTCTTATTGGCGAAGGCGGCGATGCCACCACCATGACGCCCATCGGAAGTAACGCTGGTGTTAATAAATGCCACGTTTCTGATCTCAGCGTTAATCAATCCACCAAAGATAGCGACGCTTTCGAAAGAGTCTTTTGAATGAGTTGTCAGATTACGGATATTAAAACCGTTACCTTCAAAGATACCGTGTAGTGCCGGAATTTTTTCAAGACCTTCGCCGTCGTTCCAGAAGCTGTCGCCACTATCGAATTCACCATTACTATTGGTATCAAAATCCAGATCATTCACTAATTCATAGCCGATACACTGCGCTTTTGGATAACCATCGATTATTGCCAGAGGACAGCCGCTGCTGTCTAGTTCGCCATCTTCAGATAGTCGGCGTCCAGCTCCATTAAACTGATAACGAATGGCACTGAACTGCTCCAATGTAGAAATTTCAATCAGGCCATCGCTGTCAGCATCGGCATCAATCTGACCATCGTCGTTGTCATCGTTGTCCAAAAGGTCAGAGCCATTTTTATTGTTTCTGTCATTCGGTGAGGCATCAATAACCAGGCCGGAATTTTGCTGACAGGTTTGGTCACAGCTTGAATTCCAGGTTTCAGGTTGATTATCGGCGTCGCTGTCTAAGGATGCAGCGACGTTACCAGGGAAATGATCGATCGTTAAACCAGAGCTATTCTGGCATTCGGTGTTACAACCAGCAGTCCAGAAATCCGGGTAGCCATCGTTATCTGAATCTGTGTAGGCGGCATAGTTTTCCGGAAAATCATCTTCTTCATCAAGAATACCGTCGTTATCGGTATCGCGAATAATGGCTCCATTCCAGATTAACGCAGGTAATTGCTGGTCCGTGCCAAAGTCCCAGACCGGGCTGCCATCTTCATAAGTTGAGGTTTCCCATTCGTTGTAAAGCTCTGTGTTTGCGCAGTCTGTGTTATTTGCAGCTGTTGGGCAGGTTAGTTCAGCTAGAGAAAAGCCGCCGCCACGACTGACACGGGAATAACGTCCGAGCCTGATGGTATTAATATAATCCGTTACCCAATGGCTATTAACGCCTCTGCCAGAATAATAGGCGAGTGCAGCTGCATTAGAACCATCTAAGTGTACAGCGGTATAGCTGTTTTTAATGCTGACTTCACCACTGCCAACAAAACCACCGGCGCCACCATAAGCCACAGTACCAGTTGCGTATACTGCTTCCAGTGTGCTGCCTGAGCGTGCCGAACCAACAAGAGCCCCCGCGCTGTTGCCTGACAATCTGACGTGTGCGGCAGAAGCAAACAGTGTTGAATTCGTTAACCGGCCGGCGATACCACCAAGGTAATAAGACGTTGCGGTTACTTCTCCATAAGCAATCAGCTCCGATAGGGCAGAATCATCTGCTTTGCCGACAATGAGTCCGACTTCCTGACCCCCGGTAACGGAACCATCCACTCTCAGGCGGCGAATGCTGGCATTTTCGATCTGACCAAACAGACCACTGCTACTGCCAGAGCGATTAAAGTGAAAGTTGTTAATGGTATGGTAGTTACCATCAAATATGGCCTGAAACTTGTCAGAGTGAATCCCGATTTGCGCCCAGCCTTCACCTTCATTCCAGTAATCATCCAGCTCGGTGATTTTGCCATCACCATTGGTGTCAAAATTCAGGTCGGTGGTTAACTCAAAACCGTTACAGCCATCAGTAGGGCAGCCGTCACGGGAGCCATACAGAGTTGTGCCGTCGAGGTTATTACGGATTTCATGTAAATCCGCTAAGTCGTTAATTTCGATTAACCCGTCATTATCCAGATCGTAGTCAGAACGTCCGGATTCGGCGTGCGAGAAAGGTGATAGTAAAATCAGAAATGCAGAAAGGCTTCCTGCCAGCTGATGCCGCAGTGTCATGTGTTTCTTCCCTGAAGTTAAATTGTGACAAAGTTCTTACGGCGCGGATATTAGCGAAGACTAAAACAGTGCACC
Source organism: Bacterioplanoides sp. (assembly GCF_965219715.1). Lineage (GTDB taxonomy): Bacteria > Pseudomonadota > Gammaproteobacteria > Pseudomonadales > Oceanobacteraceae > Bacterioplanoides. Next base: position 1,583,627 of record NZ_OZ244785.1, on the reverse strand, counting down.
AGTACTAATTCACTAATGGTGATACTGCTATCAACTTTGGCGCATTCGATCCTGAATTAGTGAATGATACGCAATAATTGGAGGTTTCCAGCCCGATTGTTCGAGCTTATGACACGTCAGCAAAGCCTTGATAACCCAGCTGTCGGGACTGACTTGCGGTCAATTCTTCCCTGAAAAATCCTACTTAAGCGCTAAGGTTGGTAGTTAATAACCAGCTTTCAGTCAATCTTCTGCCTGTTGTTATAACTATTAACAATGTAAAGTTGCCAGTTTTATATTATGTCTGACCTAATATGTCCTATTTTTAGTTCCATGAATGGAACAAATCAATGCTAAAAGGATGCATTGTTGGTGACAGTCCGCGCGCGTAAAGTGTGCTCCATAATTTGGGAGGCCCTGTTCAGGGAAATTTAAGCTATGAAATCATTCAAATTACCGTTGGTAGCCATGTTGAGTGCGGCAACATTGCTGGCATCCTGTTCTTCGGAGCAGGCGGATGCACCGCAAGGCGCAGCGCAGCAGCAACTGCAACCTATCGATGTGGCCAGTGTTGTTACTGCAGACGTTGTCGATTGGAGTAACTTCACCACGCGTTTACAGGCACCACAAACCGTTGAATTACGTCCTCGTGTCAGCGGTGTGATTGAATCCATCGAATTCACTGAAGGCAGCCGGGTTAAGAAAGGCGATCTCTTGGTGAAGCTGGATCCACGTCCGTTTGCTGCGGAAGTGAATCGTTTAAAAGCCCAGCGTGATGCCGCTAAAGCAGCGCTGAAACAGGCACAGTTAGAAGAGCGTCGTAGCTCCAGCCTGCGTAAGAACAAAGCCATCTCAGCGGAAGAAGCGGACGCCCGGGTTTTCCAGGCGCAACAACGCCGTGCCGAATTGGCTTCGGTTGAAGCAGCATTAGAATCAGCGCGTCTGAATCTGGAATTCACGGCCATTCGCTCGCCATTAAATGGCAATACCTCAAACGCCTTTATTCAGCCTGGCAACACGGTCAACGCCAATTCCTCGGTTCTGACTAACCTAGTGTCGACCGAACAGGTTCACGCCTATTTTGATATTGATGAGCGTACCTGGAACGCCCAGTTCTCAGACGTAACGGCCGATACTCAACTGGCGGTTTATCTGCAATTAACTGGTGAAGACGATTACGGCCACATGGGTGTGCTCGACTTTATCGATAACCGCGTTGATTTTAATACCGGTACCCTGCGTGTACGTGGCACTTTCCCAACCGACAGCAATAAATTACGCCCGGGTTCGTTCGCTCGTGTACGTATTGCACCACACCAGCAAACCAGCAGCATTCTGGTGCCGGAAACGGCGATTGGTACTGACCTGAAAAACCGTTTTGTATTAACGGTTGATGCGGAAAATAAACTGGAATACCGCCTGGTGACCTTAGGTACCCGTATCGGTAGTTTGCGCGTGGTTAAAACCGGTCTAAAAGAAGGTGATCGCATTGCGGTTAATGGTCCGGCCCGTGTTGGCCCGGGTATGCCGATTCAGCCGCGTGACGTGGAGGTGGATACGTCTGCACTGGATAAAAAAATCCCATTAACCCGCATCGAAGCAACTATCCAGACCAACGCTGTTGCGTTGGCTGAATAAATAGTTATTCGGGAGAGTTATTCAGATGAATTTCAGTCACTTTTTTATCAGCCGGCCGATTTTTGCATCGGTGCTGTCGCTGCTGATTTTAATCGGCGGTAGCATTTCATTATTCCAGCTACCGGTGAGTGAATATCCGGAAGTGGTCCCACCGACTGTTGTGGTCACCGCTAATTATCCGGGCGCTAACCCAAAGGTTATTGCCGATACCGTGGCCTCGCCACTTGAGCAGGAAATGGCTGGTCTCGACAATATGTTGTATCAGTCGTCGCAGTCGACCGCCGATGGTCGGATGACCTTAACCATTACCCTGAAGCTGGGCACCGATTTAGACCGTGCACAGCAACAGGTGCAAAACCGGGTGAATACTGCCTTGCCGCGTTTGCCGCAGGAAGTACAACGCTTAGGTGTAACGGTAGAAAAAGCGTCACCTAACTTAACCATGGTGGTACATATTTTCTCGCCGGATGGTTCGCGTGATAACAGCTATTTAGCCAACTATGGCGATATTTATATCGAAGACGAATTAAAAGCCGTTGAAGGTGTGGGTAACGTTCAGCTGTTCGGTGGCGGTGCGTACTCCATGCGTTTATGGCTGCAGCCGGAAGCGCTGGCAGAACGTCGCTTAACCGCTGGTGATGTGGTGAATGCAGTGCGTCAGCAAAACCGTCAGGTAGCAGCCGGTACTCTGGGTGCACAGCCGATGGTGCGAGAAAACCAGTTCCAGATTCTGCTCAATGTGCAGGGCCGTTTAAGTACGGTGGAAGAGTTTGAAAATATCGTTATTCGTGTTGGCGAGCAGGGCGCGATTACCCGCTTAAAAGATGTTGCCCGTGTAGAACTGGGTGAAAACAGCTATGCCTTACGTTCGTTATTAGACGGTAAAAACGCCATCGCCATTCCGATCTTCCAGCGTCCTGGTTCTAACGCCATTGCACTGTCAGATGCGGTTCGTGGAAAAATGGCTGAACTGTCAGAAAACTTTCCGGCAGGCGTCAGCTACGACATCGTTTATGACCCAACGGTATTCGTTCGTGGTTCGATCGATGCGGTAATTACCACTCTGTTAGAAGCCATCGTACTGGTGGTACTGGTAGTCATTTTATTCCTGCAAACCTGGCGTGCGTCGATTATTCCGTTAATTGCGGTACCGGTATCGTTAATTGGTACTTTCACTGTGATGCAGTGGTTGGGTGTATCCATTAATACCCTGTCGTTATTCGGCTTAGTACTGGCGATTGGTATTGTGGTGGACGATGCCATCGTGGTGGTGGAAAACGTTGAACGTAATATCAGCGAAGGTTTGTCGCCGGTAGCGGCGACTAAGCAAGCCATGACCGAAGTTACCGGGCCAATTATTGCGATTGCACTGGTGCTGTGTGCGGTATTTATTCCGACTGCTTTTATTCAGGGTTTAAGTGGCCAGTTCTATAAACAGTTTGCGTTAACCATTACGATTTCGACGTTAATTTCAGCCTTTAACTCGCTGACCTTATCACCAGCGTTGTCGGCCATTTTATTAAAAGGCCACGATGACAAACCCGACGCGTTAACCCGTGGTATGGATAAAATCTTTGGTGCCTGGTTATTCCGTCCGTTTAACCGTTTATTCGATAAAAGCTCCGACCTGTACGAAGGTGCAGTGCGTCGTTTAATTCGTTATGGTGCCATTGTAGGCTTGGTGTATTTCGGTTTATTAGCGTTAACCGGCAAGGTATTTAACGATGTGCCGGGTGGTTTTATTCCGGCACAGGATAAACAGTACCTGGTTGCGATTGCACAATTACCGGATGCTTCCAGCCTGGATCGTACCGAGCAGGTGGTACGTGAGATGACCGGCATTGCTTTAGCAACTCCTGGTGTGGCTAACGCAGTCGGCTTCCCGGGTTTATCGGCCAACGGTTTTGTAAACTCCTCCAATGCCGCGATTATTTTCTTACCGCTGAAATCGTTTGAAGAGCGTAGTGGTGATCCGGCACAAAATGCGTTTGCAATTGCCGGCAGCTTAAATGCTCAGTTTGGTGCCATCGACGAAGCGTTTGTGGCGGTATTCCCTCCACCACCGATTCTGGGGCTAGGTACCACCGGTGGCTTTAAAGTGCAGCTGGAAGATCGTGGCAACTTAGGATTTGATACTTTGTTCGGTGCGCTGCAAAAAGTGCAGGGTATGGGATGGCAGGACCCGGCGTTAACCGGTTTATTCTCCAGTTTCCGTATTCAGGTTCCACAACTGGATATTACTGTGGATCGTGAACAGGCGCTGTTACAGGGCGTACCACTGAGTGAAGTATTTGATGCACTGCAGATTTATCTGGGTTCCGTGTATGTGAATGACTTCAACCTGTTTGGTCGTACTTATCAGGTAAATGCTCAGGCAGATGCAAAATACCGTCTGGATCCGGAACATATCCTGCGCTTAGAAGTGCGTAATGCCGCCGGTGAAATGGTACCACTGGGCGCCATGGTAGAAATCAAACCAACCACGGGTCCTGATCGGGTAATGCGCTACAACGGTTATATGAGTGCCGAGTTAAACGGTAACCCGTCACCGGGCTACAGCTCTGACCAGGCGCTGGCGGCAATGACCAAAATTCTGGACGAGAATCTGCCGGAAGGTATTGCCTACGAATGGACCGAAGTTACTTATCAGCAGATCCTGGCAGGTAACACCATGGTGTATATCTTCCCGCTGGTGGTATTACTGGTATTCCTGGTATTGGCAGCAACTTACGAGAGTCTGACTCTGCCAATGGCGATTATCTTAATCGTACCGATGACGATTCTGTCGGCGTTGTTAGGTGTGGCACTGGCCGGTGGTGATAACAATATCTTCACCCGAATCGCCTTGATTGTATTGGTGGCGCTGGCCTGTAAGAACGCCATTCTGATGGTGGAGTTTGCCCGTGATCGTAATAACGGTGGCTTATCGCGTCTGGACGCAATTCTGGAAGCCTGTCGCCTGCGTTTACGTCCGATCCTGATGACGTCGATCGCCTTTACCGCCGGTGTTGTACCTCTGGTACTGGCAACCGGTGCCGGCGCAGAAATGCGTCAGGCCATGGGTAATGCGGTATTCGCCGGTATGCTGGGTGTGACCTTCTTTGGTCTGCTGTTTACCCCAGTGTTCTATATGGCAATGACGGCGTTTGATAAAGATAAGAGCAAAGAAGCGGAAAACTGATTTCTTAACGCTTTAAGCTTTGCTAAAAACTAAAAAAACCGCCTGTTATCTCGCAATAGCAGGCGGTTTTTTGTTTACCACCACCCGGTAGAAATCGATACGATCAGACTGGTAAAGCTCGATAACTGTTGCCTTTGGTTCGGTTGAGTCAAACTCAGTGGTCTCAATCCTTTTTCGTAGATCTGGCAAATCCTGCTCAATTTCATCTTCTGAAACTGCTTGTAAGCGCTTACGTTCGTGTGCAGCGACCGATGCGGCAGCTTTTGCCCTGAGTGGCTGGTACTTCTTACTGCGTCGATACATAATAGCTCCATCATCCTTGCAAGGTTGTGTACCTTACAAGGTAGACGACCTTGCAAGGGCACACGAATAAGCCGTTATGCAAAACTATGAAAAAAATCTTCGCATTATTCATCATACTTATTTCTAGCTCAGTCTTTGCCGACTGGATGGAAGACCCATGTGTGTTGTTTAATGAAAAAGGCACGAAATGTACTTATACAATCGATGACGTGAAGCTTATTATCTCTCCGAATGGAGAAGTGGTCTTCAATAAAGCCAAGCTTCAAGTTAACTTACCCGAGCACTTCGAAATAGAAGAGGTGCGAGATGGCCAGATTTTTGGTGATACAGTGTTTTTAAGTCTTGCCATTACAGATCACGAGTCTGGTGGCACAGTAATTATTTCAATGTCACTCCAAAATAAAAAAATTAATTGGTCCAGAGAATTTCCAGCGTTTAATTCTTCACCGCTACTTATCCATGAAAATGAGTTATATATTGGCGGCATAGGAAGGGTGGCCAAATATAGCGCCTTGGATGGGAAGTTGGTTTGGGAGCTGAAAGGGCTATACGAACGGGAGACACAAGCTTTTAATGGTTTTAATAAACCAGTTATTTCTGGCGATAGTGTAGAATTCCCCGAAAGCAAAGTTTCTACTGCTAAATATAGTGGTATCCGCAAAGTGGTTGTTAACAGGAAAACCGGTAAATTGGTATCAAGCTAAAATGCATAACAAACTTGTGAATTGGGACTTTGGTAAGCTGTCACCGATTTTGTTCCAAAATTTCCGCCAACTTACCAAAGCCCATTACAAGGGCGTTAAACGTTAGATCAACTACCGTGCAAACTCATAAGGAAAACACATGGAAAGTATGAATTGGGTAGAGGCAATAGCATTCTTAGCTAGCGTTGCTTCTTTGATACTTGCTGTTGTAGCTATTATTTCATCTAAGGCATCCGAAAAAGAAGCTAGAGAAAATTACGAGAAAACGAAGGACGTCTTAGCTGAAATTGACAAAAGGGCGGCAGTGATTGAGCGCACAGTTTCAGATTCGCAGCAAAAGCTGATGGAAACTATGACAAACATTATCAATGAAACTGTCATTCCCAAAAAAGCAGATATGGGCGAGGAAATTGGCATGCAATTTATGCAACAGCTATTTTCCAACCCACAGCAAGCAGGAGACATGATGGGAGCTATAGAGCCATTGATAAAAATCGCAGAAGCGCAGAAAAACAAATAGCGAGTCAGCGTTTAGCAAGCGGCTGTAGGCGCCACGCAAGCGTGGCTGGGACGGTCTTTCCGCTGCTTCGCAGCTTCAAGTCCGCCCCTAAGCCGGGCGTTATAGCCCTAAATAGAATGAAGATAGATTTAGCAAACATAGAATCAGAAGGACAGCTCCATTGTGTATTGGCACGAGAGCTCGGCTTCCCTGATTTTTATGGAGAAAACTGGGATGCGTTTTGGGATTCAATAACGGGTTTAGTCGAATTTTCTAATGAAATTTATTTTGTGGACACTGAAAATTTACAACGGGTTTTGCCCAAGGCATTCGATCAATTAAAAAAGTGTTTTCAGGAGTTCAATGACGAGTACCCTGAAATAATGTGTAATGTAACATGGGCTTAGCTATAACAAGGTTGGGCATGTTCGCCTTCGGCTGGACCTCGCTTTCGCTCGGCCCATGCTAACGGCGTTAAATCTCAGGAGGAATAGTGGAGTTTGTCAAGGAAACTGATACAGCGATTAGCCTTTGGACTAATTCAGGAATAGATAACGCAATATTTGAAAGCTCAGATGAGGATTTTTTTGAGTTTATTGAAACTATGGCGTTAATCGGAAAGCACCACTTTCATTCATCAGGCGTTACAAATGAAAATTTCTCATTTATAGCTAACTCATCACTTAGTGGCGATGCTCATCCTTGTGCCTCTCCTGACTGAAGACAAAGAAAGCTAGATCAACTTGTCTCATTTGCTTCTCTGTACGCAGATGATGTTTATATACAAAATCCTTTTGAAAAGATCTACATGAGAGGTGATAAACCTATACGTGAAGTTGAAAGGCGAGAGGCCCTAGCTGGAATCAATAATTATTTATATTTAAGACCCTTAATAGAAGCTGGGTTAATAAAGTATGCCACTTTGAACGTTAATTTCTGCGAACTACACTCAAATGAAATTGCTACTCCCTTTATGCAGGCGATTGGCAAAAAAGAGGATAAATTGATTGAAGTCCTTGAGAAGCATTTGCTTGAAAAATGCAAAGTAGTCTTTGATTTTCAAAACGGAGATGGAAGCCTGCCTTTTTTCGCTATATCAGGCCCCGAGGAGTTCATTGAACATGGAACTATTTATTTGCATGCGTACTCGCCAATGCCAACCATGTTCAAGCAATTTTTTGGCAAGAAGACACCGTACTCTTTAAACTCAGAAGAAATTGAATCCAGCCGGGTACTTGATAGTATAATAGGACCAATTATAAACGATCTTTCTGCTCAGGAATGGCACACAAGCCTAAATGGTACCTCTTACCTTTGCGACAATAAGCTCCAAATTAAATTAGCATCAGGGATTAATAGTAAAGCATATGCCGCCAACTCAGAAGCGTTTGAAAAGGGGTTGAAGCACTACCTTCCTGCCGTATATTCAAGCGATATTACCTCTTTGTTAGATTTACGAAGAAAAGAAGAGGAATCATTTTCAGTATATCGAGACAAATTAAACAAGATTATGCAGGAATCAAAGTCTTGGAGTGAGGAAGAAGTTTCGAAGATATTTCGTGATCAATTATTGCCAGAAATAAATCTGATTGATAAGAAAGTGAAGGATTGGAAGGTAAATACTAGAGAGGCAATATCGCAAAAAATATTGTTTGGTACGGCAACAGCTTCATTTGGGTTGTATGGTGGATTTTTACCTGCCAACATGGGGGAGGCCCTTGCCGCGCTTGGAGGTGCTTCTGCAATTGCAGGTTCATTGTTAGAGTACAACAAGACGTTAAAAGAGAAGCAGGAAGCAAGAAAAAATGATTTCTACTTTCTTTGGCAAGCGGGAAAGTGATTTAACAAACGGCTACACCGGACAAATTTCCGCTGTCATCTTTTTTGCAAAAATAAGCACAAAAGCCGCCATCAAAAATTTGCTCGGTGAGCCGAGCGTTAACTGTACGAGGAGAGTACATTGGCAAAACTGAGAATATTCGTTTCATCTACTTGTATGGTTCAATTCCCATTGTTAACCGCTATTTCCTTTACCAATTAAAAGAGTAAGGTGAAGCCCGTGATGAGTGATTATGCAGATATTCTATACGACCCCAGATCTCATACTCATGATAGTTGCATTAAAGAAGTTCCGAACTGCGATATGGTGGTGCTAATTATCGGCTCTAGATTTGGAGGAACTGGCGTTCCATCTGTACTTGAAAATTTTGATTTTGAACACTTAAAGAGCATATCGTCAAAGGCGGATCTTTTAGAGTTCAAAGACAAACTCTCAATTACTCAGCTAGAGATTTTAAAAGCGGCGGAACAATCCATACCTGTTTATTCATTGTCATAGCATCCCGTACTTGCTAAATTCGGGCTCGAAGCCCATTCGACTGTTCGAGTTAAAATCGGGTCGGAGAAGCATCCAGACTTGTTAACGATATCAAGTATCTGGCATGCATCGGATTACTTCTCCGGTAACTAGTTGCCGCTAGCTACGGGCTTCACCTTACTCTTTTAATTGGTAAAGGAACTAGCGGTTAACAATGGAAATTGAACCATACAAGCAAGTCCATGTGACGCTGAACTTCCCCCGACAAACGACGCCGGGCAGTGCGTTATGTGCTAAACAAACATCATCATCGCGAGAATATTTAATGGAAGTGGTGCTAAGTAAAATTCTCGATTCACGAACATCAGCTTCAGATTTCGATGATGCGCTGTGGTTGAAGTGCCTAACTTCCGAAGGAAGTATAATTATCTTTTGGGGAAGCCCTGAGAATGGGAAACGAAATATTGATTCTCTTAAAAGTCAGAACTTCCCTGTATGTGTTTCTATAGAATCTCCAGAATATTGCATACCTGATAGTTATGTAAAAAGGCAATACAATGCTTCATACAGTGTTCCAGAACATGTATGGATTCAGGTCAATCCGGAAATATGAATGTCTACCATTCAAGTTGGGTGTTGCTCCGCTCCACCCAACCTACATTCTGACTAACTCTTTTTACCATCCTTCAAATACAAACCAATCAGCGCCATAACATAACCCGCAATTGCGCCGGTCTGCAGCCAATACGGCAGGGTAGATTGGCCAGGCTCCAGCACCGATGCCAGTGCATCCGACACATTCACCGCACTTAACCCTAATACCGTTAATGCCAGCACAATAATGGCGCTTAATGCGACGTCACGATGTTTAGAGGCAGCATGAAACAGCGCCACATACGCGCACACGGCGAACGAAATAATTTTATCCTGATAAGCAAAAAACGGTGTGTCGTAATAAACAAATAACACCGGCCATTTGATGCCAAAAAAGTGGGCAATCGCCATACATACGAAATAGGCCGCACCGGATAAAAAGGCGATTCGGGTAATAGCAGAGTTAGTTGCTGAGTTCATAACAGGCTCCATAAAACGGGATTCAAAGATGTTGTTAACAAGCTTTATTTTCCTTATCTGGCGAATCGTCATAAGTGACCCAAAAGCCATAAATCGATAATATTGGGCCATTCGGTCGATTTCGCGGAAGTCATACGTATGAGCAGCTCAACAGCTACAAATACCACTGCTGGTAGCACCCAGGTTGCCATTCTGGCGTTTGAAGGCATCAGCCCGTTTCACCTGTCGGTGCCGTGTATGGTGTTTAACGAAGCGGCCCGGGCGGCGGGTATCGATAGCTTCCGGGTACAGGTATGCAGCGAGCAGGGGGCGGCAATCAACGCTGCTACCGGTTTTCAGATTCAGCCACAATTTGGCCTTGAGGCCATCGAGCAGGCGGATGTGGTGATTATTCCAAGCTGGACCTCCGCCGCAGAATCTCCTTCACCAGCACTGCTGCAGGCGTTGCAGCAAGCGCACCAAAACGGCGCTCAGATTGTTGGATTGTGCATCGGTGCCTATGTGCTGGCCTACGCCGGTTTGCTGGATGACCATCAGGCGACCACACACTGGGCCTATGTTGATGATTTTCAGCAACGGTTTCCCCGGGTCGAATTACAGCCGGATGTTCTTTATCTGCAGCAGGGCAATCTGGTGACCTCGGCCGGAACTGCCGCCGCCATTGATTGTTGCTTACAACTGATCCGTGATTCTCATGGCGGTGAGCTGGCTAACCGGGTGGCGCGGATGATGGTGGTGGCGCCACACCGCAGTGGTGGTCAGGCGCAGTTTATTGAGCTGCCATTGCCGCAACAAATCCGCGATCAGAAGCTGGCGGAATTGCTCGACGATGTGCGCGCCAATCTGGCAGGGCATTATTCGATTGATACGTTAGCTGAACGATTAGCCATGAGCCGCCGAACTTTTACCCGGCATTTTCAGGCACTCACTGGTCAGAGTTTTGGTGAGTGGTTATTGCAGCAACGGCTGCGTTATTGTCAGCAGTTGCTGGAGAGTTCGGCGTTAACCATTGAGTTAATCGCCGAACGTTGTGGCTTTAATTCGGTGGTGACGCTGCGCCATCATTTTCGCCAGCAATTTAAAGTATCACCGGGGCAATGGCGCAAAGCGTTTAAAGTGGGTTAACGAAATAAGTCTGGGGTAATAACGCGTCGATTAATGCTTCATTAATGGTTGGATTCGCATCCTTCAGGCGACGTAGTTCCATCTCGCGTTTATCTTTGGCGTTGGTTTTCAGGTCGGCAAGGGAGGTGTTGATTTCAGTCTTTTTGCCCTGAATGTCCAGTGTCAGTTTCAGATTGCCGTCATGCAGTTTTACCGTCAGTAACTGGCCCGTCTGAGCGGCAATCCGCATATTCATACTTGCCAGCTGCCAGCCACTGCCAAGCGGCTTTAACTGAATGGTATCCACCTTGGTATTGTGAAGAATGGCGAATTTGCCACCCAGTAATGCGGAATAAACCGTGCCGCTGCTGCGACTGCGCATTTCGGCGTTGCGATCAAAATGCGCCAGAATTAAACGGTTAAGCTGCACCCGCTGAAAAATAATATTCTGATAACGCGTTTCTCCCTGACGACGCGCAACCGAAAAAATTGGATTGCTGTCATTATTCCTGGCCAGATTCAGACGGTTGCGTTCAACCGCGTGAATGGCGCCGAATTTTTTATCGTCATCGCTCAAACCGGCAAGGTTGCTCAGACGTTTATCGTCCTGCGCGTTACAGTTTTCAATCGTCAGACTTTCGCGCACGGTGAAATAACTGCGGCGTGGTAAACGCACCGAACGGTAGCGGGTTTTATGTTCATCACAGGCCGATACGTCGCTGTGTTGCTGGCTGAGCGCATTCAGTTCACTGCGTTTGGCGTTGCGTAAGCGGTTGTACTGCTCGGAATTCGGCAGGTTGCTGCTGGCGACATTAATCGCAATCTGAGCAATCAGGCGGGCATTGTCGGCGTTGAGAGCCACGTTTGGCTGTTGCGCAAGATCCACCATTTGGGGCGCTTTCACTTCGCTGGTTAATGGTTTTACCGGCGCTGGTCGTGGTGCAACGGCCGGGCCGCCGGAACTGAGTTTACAACCGGGTAATAACACCAGGCTGCTGAGGATCAGACTCAGGGGAATAATGTGTTTCATGGAGCGGGCCTCTGGTAACAATAAGGCCAGTATATGGATGGACCCGACCGCCAGCGTGTCCATAATTGCTGACGATATCGGTCGATGGCTGTTGGCGATGCTTGTTAGCGCTTAACCAGCGGTTCTGTCTCGGGCCAAGCACCGTTATACTGGCTGCCAATTACAAACAGCACACAGAAGTAACGCGGATAGTTTTATGACCGAACAAGGTAAAACGGCTGAGAAGCACAGTAAGCCGAATCACAATTTCCTCACCAACCTGGCGTTTAACATCGTTATTCCAACCCTGATTCTGACCAAGGCCAGTGGCGACGATATGCTCGGCCCAACTCTGGGGGTGATCTGTGCATTGATCTTTCCACTGGCGTTTGGTGTTTGGGATCTGCGCGGTTCCGGTAAGGTAAACGTGTTTTCTATTCTTGGTGTTGTCAGCGTATTACTGACCGGTGGTATCAGCCTGCTGAAATTACCGCCGGAATACATCGCCATTAAAGAAGCCCTGATTCCCGGCCTGATTGGTATCGGTGTATTGCTGACGCTAAACACCAAATACTCGCTGATTCGCCTGATTATTCTCAATGAAGAAATTCTCGACGTCGCACGCCTGAAGCAACTGGTGGCTGAACGTGGTCAGCAAGAGATGTTCGACCGCAGCTTAAACGTGGCCAACAAAATTGTTGCTGCGTCTTTCTTCCTGTCGTCGGCGCTGAACTACGGCTTAGCCCGTTATATCGTGACCAGCCCGGCCGGTACGCCGGAATACAACGAACAGCTGGGTACCATGACGGCGCTGAGCTATCCGGTGATTGTACTGCCAAGCATGGTGCTGCTGGGTGCTGCGATCTGGTACCTGTTTAAGCACATTAAAGCGGCGACAGGTCAGGGTCTTGAAGACTTTATGTATCAATAATTGCGGCGTAGCTGAATGATGACCACGGTTAAATACGTCGCTATTGGTGTTCGCTTGTTTGCTATCGCGCTGGCGGTGAGTGCCATTAAAAATTCGTATTATTTTATTCAGGCAGTGATTGAACGGTTCGAAGGTTTTGATCACTGGCCTTCGCTGTTTATAACCAGTGTGGTTTTGCCGGTGGTGATTGCTGCTTTGCTTTGGCGCTTTCCGCTGCTGGTGTCTAAAAACATCGTTAAAGACGAACTGGATAATGAGATCAATCCGTTAACGGTGCAGAGCTTTGTGCAACTGATGGTGGCAGGTATAGGGTTTTACTTCCTGTTTGAGGCCATATCGGATGTGATTTATTACCTCAGCCTGCTTGTGCTGTCGAGTAATCCGTTTGATCCAGATGCCGCCTTGTATATGAACAGCGACACCAAAGCCAATATGGCGGCAACGGTGATTGAGCTGTTTCTCAGCGCGTTTATCTTGTTCAAATGTCGTAGCATTTCCGTTTGGATGATGCGTATCGCGCGCTGAGTTCAGCCCTCTATTACAAACGACTTTCCTACCGCGACCGGGTTCCCTGGTCGCTCGATTGGCGTGGTTTTACCTCTGTTTAAATGAATCGCGCAATTATGTCGTTGGTAAAAAACAATTAACCATTCTCCTCCAGCCATAGCGCATACAAGATGTCTGCGAAATCACTTTCAGAAATGTTTTTTACAACGAGATCAACCAATGTGTCGGCAAGTTTTTCTTCGTCTAGCGTGAGTTCGTAGTCGTTAAGTGATAGATATTCCAAGCAAACGGCTAAAGCTGTTCGTTTGTTGCCATCAGAAAATGAATGGCTGGCGGCAATAGCAGCAACATATTTCGATGCTATTTCAAAAACATCATCCAGTCCTTCATATATGATGGCATTATCGATGCGAGCAAGTGCACCTTCGAGCTTGCTTCTGTCAGCTGAGCCTTTGAGGCCTTTGCCGTTTTCTAAGATATAGCGGTTTATTTCAATAACCCGGGAAGGAGGAAACTGAATAACATCCATTACATATCTGCCAGCCGGTCAAATGTCTTCTTGTGGGACCTGAGAGCGAGCTTTGTTTCACTTTTAATTATTTGCTTGCCCTCTACACCCGACAGATCAAGTTTTTTGGATGCTTTGATGTGCGGACGCTTTTCAGCTTTTGGTAAGCCATGTTCGGTACGTGTCATAGGAGTCAGCCAGTGAATGGATTATCCGGAATATTCAAGCACGGAAAACACAAAAAAGCCCGCTTAACCTTCATTAAGCGGGCTTTCGAAATAAGTGGTAGCTATGGGCAGACTTGAACTGCCGACCCCAGCATTATGAATGCTGTGCTCTAACCAGCTGAGCTACATAGCCACTTCACACCGAGAAGGAGGTAGATGACCTTGCCGTCTCAAGTGGCGCGTATTATGCCACGATCTTTTGTCTCGTCAACACTTTTTTCACTAAGTTTTTCAAAGAGTTATGCAACGCTCATAGCACTGCCCGAAAGCCCCGGCAGCAGACACAAAAAAGGCCGTATCTTCAAACAGATACGGCCTTTTTCACAGCAGTGATGCTTAGTTAACGACCTGAATCTGGAACGACTTCTTCAGGGTGATGGTTTCACCACGGTAGTCGCCCGTCAGGGTGGCATCCAGAATCACTGGCTGAGCGGTGGACGACGCGGTCACTTTACCCGTGGTTGGGTTAACCACAGCTTCCATGGTGCTGGTCCAGCTAACGGTAATGCCCGCCAGGTCTTTGCTGATTTCCGCGCCGCTTTGAGGCAGGAACATGTCTTTGTTCACTTTCTGGCGGTTAGCGTTAACCCCCAGAATACGCGCCAGGCTCAGTTCGTTTTTCGCCTGAACCAGCGGGTTACCAAAGCGGTTGCCGAAGTTAAAGGTTTGTACCACTTCGCCGGTTTTATCCAGAATCAGCGCCTGGTCGTTTTGCAGCAGCAGTTGCTGTGCTTCCGATACCGGACCGAAGGTTTCCAGTAACTCGATGGAGCCGCTCAGGCGGTACAGCCACAGTTTGTTGTCTGTGGTCAGTGCGGCCAGGTTTTCGCGGTTAGGCGAAACGGCGATGTGAGCAATCGGCGCCGTCAGTTCCATGCTCTGGCTAACGCTTGGGCTGTTGGTTTTGCTGCTGTCGATGATGTGCAGTTTCTTGGCGTTGTTGCCGCTGCCACCTTCAATCGCCGCAATTTGCTGGTGCTTATCGAAGAAGAACGCTTGCTTCACCTGAGTCAGTTCGGTCTGGCCTGCTGCTGGTGCCGCTAACCAACCCGCTTGGGTCATGGTGGTGGTGTTCACCAGGCTCAAGCCGCGGTTTTCGTTGGTGCTGACCAGAACCAGGCTGCCGTCAGCGCTGAGGCTGATGTGGTTAATATCCACAGAGTCGGCAAATGGCGCGTAGGCGTTGCCCATTTGCTCCAGGTTTTCCATATTCAGGCGGAACAAACGCTTATTGGTCGCCGCCATCAGCACTTCTTCATTGGCGGAAATCGCCAGATGCTTAAAGGCGTCGTTCAGGCAGCTGGCATCGGTGCCCGGTGCCGGACCGGTTGGAGTCGGTACCGTTGGCGTTGTTGGTGGCGGAACGTAACCGGTTGCACCGGCAAATGCATCAAAGCGACGCTCGTCATCGCTGTTATCTGCTGGTAGTTGTTTCACTACAGCCGGTTGGCTGTTGGCTAACAACACGTCCATGCTGGCGCTGCTCAGTTTGTTTGCCGTTTTGCTTTGCAGCTGAACTTTGTGCAGGCCGTCGTTACCGGTTGCGCCGGTATCACACGCCTGGTTGCGGTCTTCGTCGACCGTCAGGAAGCTGCTGTTCACCAGGTAAACCGATTGGGTGTTGTACGCCGGTTTTACCAGAGTGATGTTGTCGAACTGACGGGTGGTGACCGGAACCGTAACCGGTGGCGTGGTTGGCTGGCCGCCACCACCAACGTTGGAGGCACCGGATTCGCCGTCGTGGTCGTCATCATCGTCGTCGTCATCATCGTCGTCATCCAATGCCGACAATGGTTGATTCAGTTGTTTCAGCAGTGCATCGCTGATGGTCTTCTGGCCCGCTGTTGCCGGTGCGTTAGCCGCTGCATTCTGGCTGCTGATCGCATTGGCGCTGGCGGCAGTCAGCTGGTCGTTGCTCCATACCGTCAGTTCTTTTTTGGTCGCCGCAACAATGATGTCCTGCTGCTCGGCAATACCGGTGGTTTCGAAGCGGGTCAGGGTGTCGTTCAGGATACCCACGCTGACGTTTGGCGCCGGACACTGCACGGCAGCCTGCTCGCGCTGGATAGTTACATCAAACGACTTGTTGATCACCATGGCATCAACCACTGCGGCCACAACGCAATACGGGTTAAGGTCGGTGATGCTGGCTAGGGCGCGATCGATGCTGGTCTGAATCTGGTTACCCTGGGTGCTTGGTCCTTGCTGGAACAAGTAACGGGAGAAATCCAGATCCGGGAATTTGGCGTTGAGGTAAGTTGTCGCCTGGGTCAGACGCTCTTGCTGTTCGCTGTCAGCCTGTGCCGGAATATTCGGATTAAACAGCAATTCGTTGGCGATCAGGGTAGTGAATGGTGACACGATCTGAGCACCATCCGGAGCCGTCATAAAGCCGCTGCGATTCGCCGCAGAACTGGCAGAAACCGAGTTGCCCGGAGTCAAAAACGGACCGTTTTTTCCTTCCTGTGCCAGAGAGGCATTTTTGTGAATTTCGAAGCTTTCACAGCTGGCATTGAGGTTCCAGTCGGAACAGCGATTCACACTGGCTGGAGTGGCAGACGAACTGCTGCTGCCACCGCCGCCACAACCACTGAGAATGGCCAGCGAAATTGCTGAAGCCAACAGAGCCGGGCGTCGCATCAGGGCAGGTGCGTGGGAGGGGTTTTTAGGCGTCATGACTACTTCTTTTTTGGTTTTCCCGAGGAATGTTGCACATCACGTTATTCATCTGACCGGATTGAACAGGATTTTAGGTTGCCCGTTTTCCGTAAAAACCTAGTGATTTACTGGGTTTTTTGGATTGAATAAACGATCAGTTATAAAAGCTGACCGCTATGTTAGTTTGAATTAACTATCAATTGCAAACGTTTGTCATTTAGATTACGATCCGCGCCCGAATCTCATTAACAACTGTTGCTTAGCATATTAAGTGTGGACACGCAGGTGTATGTAGCGCGAAAAAAAACGCCTTCAGAACATTGCCAGAACAACAATCAGCGCGACCTGACTTGTCCGGAAAATTGGAAGTACATCATGAAGAATCACGCGTTCCTGCCGCGTAAGATCGCCCTCGCGATCAGCGTGGCCAGCTTAGTCGCTTGTAGTGGTGACCAGGGCTCCAGCGGCTCCTCGCCTAACGTTGATAACGGCGGCCCAACACAGCCAACTCCGGTCAATCAGGTTGCCGTTCGCGGCCAGGTCATCGACGGTTATCTGAGCAATGCTTTTGTCTGTATCGATAACAACGATAACTTCGTTTGTGACGCTGCCGGTGAATACCGCACAACCACCAATGCTGAAGGTCGTTTTGAACTGACGGTTCCTGCCGGTCAGTCAGTGGATAAATTACTGGCGCAAATCGTGCCGGGTCAGACCGTAGATATGGATAACCCGCAACAGGCATTAACCAAGCAGAGCGTATTACTGCCGGTTAACGTTAAAAGCGGTGATAACGCCAGCAACTTAGTAACGCCATTCACCACTGTGATTGGTGCACTGGCGAAAGAAAGCGGCGAAACCGTTGACGTGGTTGCTGCTAAGCTGGCTGAGAAGTGGGCGCTGCAGGATGATTTCTACTCGGTTGACTATGTTGCCGCCAACAGCAGCAACAAGGATGCCCCGGTTCGTGCCGCTGCACGAGAGATTCAGCAAAAATGGGAAGAAGTGATTGCCAAGCAGGCAAGCGATAACGCCGGTGCTTCCTGGAGCCAGATTCTGGCCAGCAGTACCACCGCATTTGCTTCTGATGATGTACAACAGGATCTGGACAACGACGTTCAGGTGGTTGTTCGCCCGGCCGCTGCGGTTCTAACCATTGATGATGCCGCAAATACTCTGGATTGGGCGTTTGTTGCCGGTTTCGATCAGCCGCAACATTACGAATACTCGGTGAATAATGGCGCCAGCTTCCAGGCGGTGAGCGCTAAACCGGTTGCGCTGGAAAATCTGGCGTACGCCACCGGCCAGGTTCAGTTACGTGTCCGCGCCAGTGTTGTTAACAATAACCCGGTGGGTGTGGCTGCGAAAAACGCCTCGGCTTTAACCCGCATTATTGATGACATCGCAGCGCCGAAGAATCTGCTAGTTAACGATACTCAGGATACCCTCGACTGGGATAACGTCAGTGGTTACAGCAATCTCAGCGATTATGAATACCGCATTACTTCCGGTAGCCAGCAGCGTGATTGGCAGGCGGTTAACGTTAAGCCATTAGTAATTGGCGATTTCGATGTGGCGGTTAACGCCATCGAAATTCGCGTTAAAGCGGTTGCGTCAAAGAACCTGGCAGGCCAGGTTGCAAGTAACCCTCAGGCGTTTAAGGCAGTTGTGCGTAACATCGCTGCACCAACCAACCTAGTTGTTGATGACGTTGCTAATACGCTGGACTGGCAATTTG
Source organism: Bacterioplanoides sp. (assembly GCF_965219715.1). Taxonomy (GTDB): domain Bacteria; phylum Pseudomonadota; class Gammaproteobacteria; order Pseudomonadales; family Oceanobacteraceae; genus Bacterioplanoides. The sequence goes on along the minus strand of NZ_OZ244785.1, from coordinate 1,565,250 downwards.
TGAATGGTTTCACCAGTGCTGCTGACTATGAATACCACACGGGTAATGGCCAATGGCAAACCGTTAATGCCAAGCCATTGCAGGTGGGTGACGTTGCTATTTCTGCCGGTGCGTTACAGCTGCGTGTTAAAGCCAACGCCGGTCAGATTGCCGGTGCCAGCGCCAGTAACGGTGCCGCGTTTAACACGGTAATTCGCAATGTGGCAGCACCACAGACAGTGTCTGATGACTCAGCTAACACCTTTACCTGGCAGTTGGTGAATGGCTACGGCCAGATCAGCGATTATGAAATCAGCATTGATTCTGCGGCCTGGCGCACGGCGACGGCTGCAGATCGTTCTATTGCTATCGGCAATGAAAAGCGTGATGCGGGTTACGTTCGTGTTCGCGTGAAAGCCATTGCTGGTTTGCGCGAAGCGGGTGCAATTGCTGCCAGTGCAGCCTTTAAGAAAAATGCCACTGCAGCTCCGGCACCAACCAATCCTGTGGTTGATGATGTGGCCAATACCTTCGATTGGACCTTTGCCAATGGCTTCACCGACGCTGGCGATTACCAATATCGCATTGGTAACGGCGCGTGGATGACTGCGACAGCCAAGCCTGTTCAGGTGGGCGATGTGGCCATTGCCGCTGGTGGTGTGGAATTACGTGTGGCTGCGGTTGCGGGTGAGTGGCTGGCCAGTCCGGTAATCACCAACGCCGATGCCTTTACGATTGTCGTGACGGATATTGCGGCGCCTCAGGTGAGTGGTGATGACACTGCCAATACCTTCAGCTGGAGCTTTGTTGCTGGTTACAGCAACGTATCCGACTATGAAATCCGCATTAACGATGGCAGCTGGGTCGTTGCTACTGACGCACAGCGCACCATTGCTATTGGTGATGTAGATCGTGATGCGGGTTATATCGAAGTGCGTGTTAAAGCCGTTGCGGGTGTTCGTAATGCTGGTGCCATCGCTAAAAGCCCGGCCTTTAAGAAAACCCTGGTTGTTGCCCCTGCACCAACCAACCTGGTTGTTAACGATGCGGTGAATACCCTGAACTGGACCTTCGTCAGCGATTACTCCAAGGTATCGGATTACCAGTACCGCATTAATTCCGGCCGCTGGCAGCCAGTGACGACCAAGCCGATTCAGGTGGGTGATGTTGCTATTGCTGTGGGTGATTTTGAGCTGCGTATTGCACCGATTGCCAACGAACGTCTGGCAGGCCAGATTGCCAAGAATACCGAAGCATTTGCGGAAGTGATTCGCGGTATTGCTGCACCTGTGCCAACGTCTGATGACGATGCTGACAGCTTCAGCTGGGCGCTGGTAAATGGCTACGCAAATATCAGTGACTACGAGATTAAAGTGGGCGCGGCTGATTGGCGGGTAGCAACCAATGCAGATCGCAATATCAATGTTGGTGATGTTGATCAGGCCGCGGATTATATTCAGGTTCGTGTTGCTGCTGTTGACGGTATTCGTGAAGCAGGTGCGATTGCTAAAAGTGCCGAATTCAAAAAAGCGCTGGTATCCGCTGCTGCACCAACAGGGTTAGTTTTTGATGATGCTGCTGACACTCTGGACTGGAGTTATGTTGCTGGTTTCACCAACACCTCCGATTATGAATATCGTATTACCTCGGGCAGTCAGCAAAGTGACTGGCAAACCATTGGCGCCAAGCCGCTGGTGGTGGGTGACTTTGATATTGACGCGAATGCTATTGAAATCCGGGTAACTGCGGTTGCTGACGTTCGTCTGGCTGGCCAGGTTGCACAAAGCCCTCAGGCATTTAAAGCGGTTATCCGCAATATTGCAGCGCCAACCAATCTGTTGGTGAGCGACGTTGCCAATACGCTGGACTGGTCCCATGTAGCAGGTTACACCAATGTTGCTGATTATGAATTCCACACCGGTGACGGTAACTGGCAAGTTGCCTCTGCTAAACCTATTGAAGTGGGTGATGTGGCCATTGCCTCCGGTGCTCTGCAGTTACGTGTCAAAGCCGCAACCGGTCGTGAAGCGGGTGCAACCGCCAGTAACCCAACCGCGTTCGCGAAAGTAATTACCGATATCGCAGCGCCGGCAACCACGTCCGACGATGCTGCCGATACCTTTAGCTGGAGCTTTGTTTCCGGTTACGAAAGTATCAGCGCTTACGAAATTAAAATTGGCAGCGCCGACTGGCGTGTTGCAACTGACAGCGATAAATCTGTCAATGTCGGTGATGAAAACCGCACCGCAGGTTATGTACAGGTACGTGTTGCCGCAGTAACCGGTATTAACGAAGCCGGTGCTATTGCGCAAAGCCCTGAGTTTACGCAGGTGGTTATTGTTGCCGCACCAACCAATCTGGTAGTTGAAGACGATGACGATACGCTGAGTTGGAAAAATATTGCTGGCTTCGATAATGCTGCTGATTACCAGTATGCATTGGTTGTTGCTGGCGAAACTCAGGCATGGCAAAACGCCACTGCAAAACCAATTCAGCTGTCTGATGATTTTATCGGTACGGTAAAGCTGCGTGTAACGGGTGATCAGAACGAAGTGGCTGAATCGACTGCATTTACCAAAACCGAGTTTGTGAAATTAAACGCAGATGGCAAGCGTTTATTATCTACAGCAACTGATTTTGTCTGTATTAAAGATAATAAATTTTCAGGTGGTATGTACTGGCAGAAGTCGGATGGTCGAGATATTCCTTTCCGTAGTGATAACGCTGCAACAAAAACGCTAGAGAGCGAAGTTGCCCGTACCAATGCTGCCGATTTATGTGGCTATTCTGATTGGCAGCCTGCTTCTATTGCTGAAATGCAGGCACTGGCGAGTTACACCTACTATGACTCGGGTTTTCGTGAGCATTACAATCATTGGGGGAGAGGCAAATACTTTAACTTTATGGTTAAGGGCTCAAATAGTCGCTACTGGAGTCGCGATATCGCTGTGAATGGTGAATCCTCGGATGAAACCAAGCGTCGCACCGGTTATATCGGCTTATCCTCCTTTAGCACTGATGCTTCGACACTGAGTTCAATTAATTACGTATTATTGTCTCGTGTTCCGGTTGTTGGTGTGAGCTTCGTTAATAAAATAAAACAAGCCAATACTGATATCACTACGGAACAAAGCACATTGCCAGGCTGGCAGGAAAACGCCCGCAACCACAAGGCTAAGAGCGAAACTGAATTTACTGCAGCAGCCGACGAAAATGCGTTGACTACTCTTAAAGCGACTCTGCTAGCGCGCATTGCTGAAAACAATCAGCGAAAGAATACGCTGAACACAAATATCGAGCGTTTCGAAGCGCTGTTAACTCAGTTCAACGCTGACGTTAATACACTGGTAAGTAACCCTGATAACCGTGTAAATGATGCTGAACGTGCAGAATTCAATGCTGAGCTGACTAAATTTAACGCGGCGTTAACAGCTTATAAAGCAGCACAAAACAGCGACCTGACTGATGCGGTTAGTACCATTACTGCGCTAGAGGCCAAGGTATCTGCTGTTCTTGATGAACTTGCGATCGCAACTCAGCTGGCGACTGATACTTCTGCCGCTGGTACGCAACTGACTACTGCAACAACCCAGGCTGGCGATATTGCCACGGCACAACAAGCGGTTGTAAATACGCCAAGCGATGCGCCATTGGCAGAAGCTCTGTACCTGGCAGCGCGTAGCGGTTTATCTGAAATTTATAATGTGCAAAAAACACTGGCCGATCTGAAAACACGTCGTCAGGGGTTGGTCGATTTGGTTACTGAGTTGATCGACGGTGCATTTGGTAGCAATTTGATTACGTCTTACCAGAATCAGTTGAGTGCATTGGATCAACAAATCATTGCACTAGAAAACTGGGTTACGACTCAGGCACCGTTAACCAATACAGCGATTGATAATGCCTTTGCAAATGGCTACACCGTATCAGTGGCCGCGGCGACTGTTGTTTCCGGAACTGTAAACTTTGCCAAGCTTGACGATAAAGGTCGATATATTCCGGCAAATACTACTTATACCCAAGGGTATCGTTGCGCTCAGAATGTAACGGCACAGCAAGATCTGGCTGCATCAAATGCGGTTGTATGGCGAGTGCTGGCTGATGGCCGTGCTGGATCTGTTGATCAAATGACCTTTGCTCAAGCTGAAGCACGAGTGACGGAAGCCAATAATAATAATTGGTGCGGTAAGTCCAACTGGGCATTGCCAACGCTGGAACAGGTTCAATCTCTGAACACATATGATAATCCAGATGATTTTTTAATCGCGAAAAGTATCGATACACGAGTTTTTGAAAATCATTTTAAAGGCTTTAGTTCTGGTGTTGATGGTCTGAAACGTCAATGGTATTGGAGTTCAACACGTCCGACTGACAATGAAGCGACTGAGCGACAGGTTTATAGCTATCGCCCGCCTTCTGGTGGTGAAAGTATCATGAACCTCTCAATTGCTGATAATGATTACCGAGTGTTTGCACGTTTGTTAAGCCACACGGCGCCAGATGGAGATGGCTCTGGAGATGGCTCTGGAGATGGCTCTGGAGATGGCTCTGGAGATGGCTCTGGAGATGGCTCTGGAGATGGCTCTGGAGATGGCTCTGGAGATGGCTCTGGAGATGGCTCTGGAGATGGCGGTGACTCTCGCTTTAAGCGCCTTGGTAAGGATGGAGCTGTTGTTACATTAGCTAGTGAAACATATTGTATTCGCGACTCACAAACCGGTCATATTTGGACAACGCATGTTGCAATTCCCAATAAAGATGAGCATGGAGAGCCAGGTTTTGATGAATACTGCGGCCTTGGCAGCTGGGCGTTACCAACTGTTTCTCAAATGCAGGGATTATATGCTGAACCGTTGTTATCCGGTTTGCATTCTGACCGGATAGCGGATGGAAACTATTGGACCAATGCTGAAACGAAAGAGCCTGGCTGCTCTTTCCGGTGTCGCAGTGTGGTAACTATCATTACACCAGCAGGAACCACTCAGGATGTTGATCCTGATCCATGGGGAGCTACAGGCGAACAGTATAAAAAATACATTCATATCGGTAGCCCTGACTAATTAATAAATACGATAAGGACGCGGCGCATGGCTTTTAGCCATGCGCCTGTTTGTCGTTATAACTCAGGCTAATTAGTAATAAATTAAACAGGAAATAATGATGAAAAAATCAGTCTCAATAAAAAGTGTAAAAAAGCAACTCGGTGTTACCGCCGTTGAATATGCCATTCTGGCAGCTGCACTGGCGGGCACATTATTTGTGGCTGTGGGACCGGGCGGCCCATTGCAGGATGCACTAAACACGTCGTTTGAAAAAGTGAAAGAAACCATCACTGAAGGCAGTGAATAAATCAAATCTTTATCTGGTACGGAAAATCTGTCAGTACAGGTTTGATGCTGTCTCTTTTGTAACGACACCTTTTATATTGATTTTTGCGGGTATGATCGCGATATGAAGTCTTCCTGGCTGCTATATGCCGGTATTGCGCTGGCACTGAGTGGGGTATTGCTCAGTTTAAATTCTTCCGACAAAGGCACGTCCGTTGCAGAGGATGAAAAAATACTGGTGATTAATCAGGCCTATCAGGATGGCCAGTTAATCAGCTCTGATGCGCTGTATTGGCGAACGCTGACAGAAGACGAGCAACAGCAGCAGGAGCAACACGCTCACTGGTGGCTGGCCCAGTCGGAACAACAGCAACAGGAAATCGAGCAGCAGTTAGTTGGCAGTGCATTGCGTCAGCCACTAAATAACGACGATGCTCTGGATAAACGCCTGTTGGTATCACCGGACGACAGTGGTTTTCTGGCATTAACCGTACGACCGGGCATGCGAGCGGTATCGGTGAATATCAAGCTGGCTTATTTAAGTTCCGGCCTGGTTTCTCCCGGCGATGTGGTTGATCTGATTATTACTACCCAGGCGCAGCAGGTGCGTGCTTCCAGTGATTCGGTGCCGAGTAAACGTGATTTCCGTACCTGGCGCAGTGCGGTTGCAGCATCCGGTTTGCGGGTGCTGGCGATTAACCGTTTTTCCAGTCAGAACTACGAAGCCGATCAGTTAAATAACAATAAGCGTCGTCGTGATCGCGATGCCGTTGTTACGTTTGAAGCAACACCACAACAAGCGGTGCGTGTACCTCTGGCATTACAAATGGCTGCAAATGGCGGCTCATTATCCATCAGCCTGCGTAACCCTAACGATAGCGGTGTAAGCAGCGCTGGCAGCGGAGCCAGCGATTTATTCCCGGAAACAAAAGACAGCGGCCTGGATGAAAACACCTTCCTGATTCGTGGCGAACAACGTGAGGTGTCTGGTGGTTTATAAGCAGTTACACCAAAAAATGTATTCAGCCGTTAGCGTATTTGTTCTGTTAATGGGTTTACTCGGATTGTCTTCAATAACGCAGGCTGCAGGGAAACCGCTGGCACTGAATGTCGGGAAGGGTGAATTAATCCGGTTAAATGGCGACGCCAAAACGGTATTTATTTCTGATTCTTCGGTGGCTAACTACCAGTTACCGGCGAGTCGTTCGTTATTTGTTTTTGCAAAAAAGCCAGGCGTTACCGAAATATTTGTACTCGACAGTAAGCAGCGCACCATTTACCAGCGTCAGATCGAAGTACGTCACAACCTGGAACAATTAAACAGCCAGTTGCAACAAGAGTTATCTGATCAGGGAAAAAATCAGGTAAACGCCAGCGCCCAGGGTAACAATATTCTGTTAACTGGCCTGGTGGATTCCAGCCTGACGATTGAAGCCGCGGTGGCCATGGCCAAGGGCTTTGTTGCTGAAAACGGTGAGGTGATAAACCGCATTAAAGTCGATATGGCGAAGCAGGTGAATATTCGTCTGCGTATTGCTGAAGTTAAACGCGAAGTGGGCCACCAGTTGGGTATTCGCTGGGGAACCTTAATTAATGGCAGCATCGCGTTTGATCGTCGATTGGTGACACTCAGCACCCGCGAACTGGATTTCGGTCAGGATCCGCTATCCGGTGTCTTGCAGGCGATGGCAAATGAAGGTTTAGCAAAAGTGTTAGCGGAGCCAAATCTGACTGCACTCAGCGGTGAAACCGCTCATTTCCATGCTGGTGGTGAATACCCTTATGCGATTCCTCTGCCTCAATTGGATACCTACAGTATCGATTTCCGCGAATTTGGTATCAAACTCGATATGCAGCCAACCGTTTTGGAAGGCAACCGTATCCGTTTAAAAGTACGTCCGGAGGTTTCTAATTTATCCACGGAAGTACAGGTTGAAGGGCGTAATTTGCAGTTACCGTCACTGCAGGTGCGCAGTGCGGAAAGCACCATCGAGCTGCAGTCGGGTGAAAGTTTTGCTTTGGCTGGATTAATTCAGGCAAATGATGTCAGCACCATTAACAAACTGCCGTTTCTTGGTGATATTCCGGTGTTGGGCGCCTTGTTCCGCAGTCAGGAATTCCGTCGAGAAGAAACGGAACTGGTCATTATCGTAAGTGCTTATGCCGTTGAGCCACAGCAGGCCAATGAATTTGTGCTTCCTGGCGAAGGGTTAAAAGCCAATTCTTTGTTCGAACAAATGTTGTGGGGCAAAAGCCATAAAAACGCGACAGGAAAAACGACAGACAGCACCATTCGTCTATGGGGTAACCCGGATTTTATTTATTAATTGATGTGCCGTTTTATTGGATAACCGCATGATGATGTTTACTAAAAAAATTATGTCCCAGTGTCTGATTACTCTGGCTCTGGTGTTGCAATTGTTACTGCCGTTGTTTGCTCAGGCAGAGCTGCGCCACTCCGGTAGTGGTGTAGAGGTTCAGCAACAATCGTTTGTATGGCCGTTACAAAAAACAGAATTGAACCAGTTTCTGATGTCGCAACAACAACTTCAGGAATTTTCGCTAATGCTGATTCCGTTAAAAGGGTTTGACGGTGATAGTCGAAAAGTTATTGCTGAGCTGAAACGCGCAGGCATCAAGGATTCACAATTGCAGCTGCGTTATGACTTAAAGCCAGGCAAAAAATTAGCGGCTAAGAAGAATCAGGCAGACAACGAGCGCCTGCTTGAAGTACGCATTGAGTGGTTTATGGCCAAGATCCGCGTGTGCAGAGCCGATCACTTCGGCTGCGCTAACCGTAATAATTTGATGCAGATGGCCAACCCGAAACAATTAGTGATTGCTCCGCCAGCGGATAAATCACTGGACGGAATTTCTGCACTTAAAGCGCTGGAAGTCAGTCGTGAAAACCAGCCGTTGGAACGTCGTACCACGACCGGCAGTACCATTGGAAATTAATATGACCCAGCAACTACACGGTTTTGTAAACAGCAAGCAGGAAGAACAGACTCTGACACAAGCCGCGCTGGCTTGTGCGGCCCTTGAGCTGACCATTATTCCTGTTAGCCAGGCGACGAATAAATCGGCCAGCGCATTAAGCCGGGCGATTGAATATTATCGCAGCTACAGCTCACCGGAATTATTAATTGTTGATATCAGTGATCCGGTTAATTCCTCAGACCCGATTGAGGGTCTGGCACAGTTGGCTGAAGTCTGTCAGGCCAGTACCCGGGTTTTATTGTTGGGCCAACGCGATGATCTGGGGTTTTATCGCCAGCTGATGTCGCTGGGCGTTGATGATTATCTGGTGTTACCGGTTGATGAAGTGCAATTGCGGGCACAATTACGTCGTCTGAGTGAACCTCACAGTCGCTTTCATGATGATCAAGCGCATAACGATGGCTATAACGGCGTTCATAACAGTGTGCGGGAAAGCGATACACTGCGCCCGGCTGCACCGCGTGGCCGTAATATGGTGATTACCGCGACCCATTCCGGAATTGGTTGCAGTTTAATTGCCGCGCTGGTTGCTGGTAAGCTGAGTCGTGACCCAGGCATGCATTTAGCTCTGCTGGATCTCGACAGCGCGGGCAGTCTCGATATTTATTTAAACAGTCCGGCGAATGCAGCATTTGCCAGTTTATTGGCTGACCCGGATGCAGCGGATGATTTATTGGTCCAGCGGGCTGGCAGTGAACTACATTCTCGTTTGACCTTGTTCAGCTCTGTGGTGGACGTTAACGCCGCCGGAAAGCAAAACCAGTTATTACAGAAATCAGGCGTTATTAATGCGCTAACCGTCAAGCTTGCTCCACAATTCAGTGCTTTGTGCTGGGATTTGCCTGCAGCGCATAACACCACACCAATGGCGCTGGAGCTGTTAAAAAATGCCGATCATATTGTCCTGGTGACACACCCACATCCATCGGCTGCACGTGAATTAAAGCGATTGCAGGATTTTTATCAGCAGCATGGTTTATTAAACAAAGTACACCTGCTGGTAAACCAGCCTTATAACGCTGCCGCTGTAACGGTTGAGGATATGGCGGCAATTAATCCGTTTACTAAAACACCACTGAGCGCACTGGATCATGATAAGTCTGCCTTAAAGCAATTGATGGCAGACATACCGAATATTGATCAAAGCCGTTTAAGCAAACAGGTGAATCGTTTTATTGACGACTGGTTGGCGTTAACACCGTCTGTGCAACGTGAATCCGGCATTCTGCAACGCTTATTAAACCGGGGTAGCTGATGTTTGGTCGTCGTTCTGATTCGTCACCCGGCAAAGCCGCAACCGCAGCCACTACAGAAAACGTGGGCGTTAAAGAGGGCGCATCTGTTGGTGCACGCGAAGCCGATTTAAATAGCACTCCAGAATCTGCAAGCGCTGTTGATGGAGCAAACAGTGTCAATGCGGCAAACACTGTTAATACAATTGGCCAGCTAATGGCCGCTGATAAAAATACTTCTGTTGCGGCAGCGCCAACGGCCGCCATGTCGCCGTTATTAAACGAATTGCGTTTATTATTGCTGGAGCGCCTCGATGCCTCCGTGGTACTGAGATTAAATCGTGCGGCATTACGGGCACGTATTATTCGTGAATCGGGTGAATTAGCCAGTCAGCGAAAATTGCCGTTAACCGCACAGGATCAGCAACAGCTGGCCGATGCTTTGCTCGATGACATGTTGGGCTTAGGACCGATTCAGGCATTATTAGATGACCCGACGGTTGCCGATGTTCTGGTGAATGGTCCGTTTCAGGTTTACGTTGAACGTCGCGGTAAATTACAGCCAGCCGGTGTGCAGTTTCACGATGAAGCCCATGTAAAACACGTGGCCCGTCGTATTGCTGCGGCTATTGGTCGTCGTATCGATGAAAGTAATCCGATGGTGGATGCACGTTTAGAAGACGGCAGCCGGGTAAATATTATTATCCCGCCGCTGGCACTGGACGGCACCAGTATTTCGATTCGTAAATTTAATCGTGACGGTTTTGATTTAGACCATCTGGTAAGCCTGGGGTCGATGACTGCGGAAATGGCGCAGCTGTTAAAAATTGCTACGGCATCGCGCGCGAATATTCTGATTTCCGGTGGAACCGGTGCGGGTAAAACTTCGTTACTCAATGCGTTATCACGTCATATTGGTGGCGACGAGCGTATTGTAACCATTGAAGACGCAGCCGAACTGGCATTACAACAACCTCATGTGGTGCGACTGGAAACCCGTCCACCGTCGCTCGAAGGTGGTGGTGGTATTAATCAACAGCAATTATTGGTTAATGCGCTGCGGATGCGCCCGGATCGTATTGTTTTGGGTGAGGTTCGTTCCAACGAAGCGTTCGATATGATGCAGGCGATGAACACCGGCCACGATGGTTCAATGTCAACGTTGCACGCCAACAGCCCGGGTGATGCTCTTATTCGTCTGGAGAATTTATTATTGATGCAGCAGGCGAATGTGCCATTGGTGGCGATTCGCCGTCAGATGGTCAGTGCACTGGATATGATTGTTCAGGTGAATCGTGATCGCGATGGTGTCCGCCGGGTAACCGCCATTGTTGAAGTAATCGGTATCGAAGGGGATACCGTCACATTGCAAACCTTATGGCAATACAAAAGTAACGATAATAATCCGCAGGAAACTCCGAGTTATCAGCATCAGAATCTGCGTCCGGCATTAATGGAGCGTGCCCGTACCATGGGACTGGGTGACGAATTACAGGCTCTGGTTAATCGCTTATCCAGCAACAGTAGCGGTTTTAATACCCAGCCATCCGGAGAAAACTTCGGATGAGTTTTTTCAACTGGGTCAGTAACAGCCCCTGGTTATTATCGCTGGCCGGTATGGCATTGCTGGTGATGTATTATCGTCAGTTTCAGGCACAGCAGCAGCGTCAGCAGCGCTTACGGGATATTCAGCAACTGGATACGTCAGGTGATAGTGCCGGCGCACAGATTGCCGGTTCCGGGCAAAGTACTGCGTCGTTGTTATCTCTGGCAGGCCAGAATCAGGCAGACCCGTTTGCCGATAATCAGGATTTATCGGCATTCAGTTTTATTGCCGCACCTTTGCGGGGCCTTTATCGTCAGTTGGAAAAATACCGTCCGGCTGCGGCTTCGCGCCTGAATCATTATTTTCAGGGAAAATTATTGCAGCTGCAGTTAATTCTGCCACCACAGCAACGCAGTTTATCGCAGTGGTTGCAACGCCAGTGGCTAACGTCAATTGCTATGGCGCTACCGCTATTTTTATTGGTCTGGGTAAAACTGCCAACAGAATTTATGCTGGTTAAATTAATCACTGCGGTTGTGATGGGTTTTTTCTCAGCACTGATTATTTTGTTCTGGCGTTTACAGCGTCGTTTGCAACAGAGTATGCAGGCTTGTGAGCAGGCATTACCGCAAGCGCTGGAGCAATTGGCACGTGCCGTTTCTGCCGGTATGGGTATTCATCAGGCTTTGTCTCAGGTGGTCGCACAATTATCATCGGCGGCGGATGTTGATGCTGCCATTGACGATGATTCGCTGGGTCGGATTATTCTTGCCCGTGAACTGGAGTGGTTGCTGTCGCGATTACGAATCGGTGATCCACCTGAGCAGGTCATTGAGTTAGCCGGGCTACGTTTGCCGCTGATCAGCTACCGGTTTTTTGGCATGACGTTATTACTGAATCTGCAAACCGGTGGTCGTCTGGCTCAGGTATTGGCGCGCCAGAGTGCGCAATTAAAAGAAGCTCAGCGGGCCAAACATAAACTGGATGCGCTGACCAGTGAACCTCGTTTATCGGCTAACGTGGTTGCTGCCATTCCTATTCTGATGTTGTCTGCGCTGGCCTGGCTGAATCCGGGCCACCTGGAGTTTTTACTCGACGATGCCAGTGGTCAGCAATTGCTGGCTTATAGCCTGGGCAGCATTGCATTTGGCTTATTTCTGATTCGCTTAATGGTGATTGGAGGTGGCCGCTGATGCCGGATACAGTCATGAGTACCTCGTCCATTGCCATATTGCTGTTAATTGCCGGAGCATTGTTGATTGGTTTTGCTGTGTATCAACAGCTGCAAAATCAGCAGCGGCGACAAAAACTGTTGCAGTTACAGAATATTGATGCGGAACCGAATAAAGACAGTGCCAATGGACTGCAGACGATTTCGGTAAGCCCACTGTCGGGCAATCAGAATGAGCAAATCGCGGTTGTTGTCCAGGCATTTAAAAATTTTGTTGCCTGGCTCGACGGTCGTTTCCGGTTACCGCCAGCGCAAATTGTTTTAGCGAGACAAGCGGGTTTTATTCACCCGGGTAATGAAGCTGGTCAGACCAGTCTGGTGATTCTTGGCCGTTATTTCTGGCTCAGTAAAATCATCACTGCTGTGATTGCTGCACTTTGGCTTTGGCCGGAGGGGCAGAAAGCAATGGATTTTCTGTTGCTGATTATTGCCATGGTGATTGCCAATTTAATTCCCGAAGCATTATTCGGATTGTTCTGTCGTGATCGCGCCCGGCGTTTACAGGGTCAGTTGCCTCAGGTATTTGATTTATTGGCTTTGTGCCTTGAGGCCGGTTTAAGTATTGATGCTGCGCTGGCACGGATCGGCGAAGAGATGCGTGCGGTTAATCCGGCATTAGCCAAACACTTTGCCGCGTTAAGTGACGACCTGCGAATTACTAATAGTCGCAGTCATGCGTTTAATGAATTAGCACAACGCTTACCGCTGGATGATTTACGCCAGTTGAGTTGGTTAATCGCTCAGGCAGATGATTATGGTACGCCACTGGCGGAAGGTTTGCGAGAACTCGCCGGTCACAGCCGTACGATTCATGGCCTGGCACTGGAAGAGCGCATGGCAAAAGTGCCGGCACAAATGTCTGTGCCATTAATGGTATTTATTATTTTGCCATTGGTTGCGCTATTAGCTGGACCGGCTTTTATTATGTTAATTCGTCAGTTAAGTGGAGAAGGTTAATGCATTTAACTCGTCGGTTTGTTGTTTACCGTTTGATTGCAGCGGCGGCTTTATTGCTGGTTATCAGCAGTTGTAGTTCCACTCCGGGAAAGACAGCCGTTGTTTCACAACAGCAGCAAATACAGGGACAGCAGCAGGTATTCACGCTGGCGGAAAAAGCGGAACGCAGCGGCTTTTATCAGCTGGCGATTGATATGCATAAAAGCCAGTTGGATAAATACGGTAACAGTGATAACTCAGTTAATGGTGAACATCGTACGGCATTATTCTGGTTATATCGCAAAAACCAGCAGTTTACCCATGCGATGGCACTGTTATCCGAAGCAGAGCGTCGTTTGCCGTTATCGCATGTAATGGCGGATAAACAGCAGCAGGAGCTGATTGCACAGCGTTATAACGGGCTGATGAACTGGCGCTGTATTCGTGCTGTAAGCCTGCTTGATGCTCAGAGTTTGGATGATGAACAGGCCAACAGCGCTGCAGCGGAGCAGGCCTGGTTATGGTTAGACACATCTCCGGCATTAAATAATCAAGCATTACAGCCGCAATTTAATCATTGTTATTCACTGCAGGCGCATCTGTTAACGCTGCGTGGCCAGCCTGATCTGGCACAACAACTTTATCAACGCTTACTGTTGGGCGATCCTGAACATTGGCCGTACCGTTATAACCTGGCGCTGAGTTATTTATTAAAGCAACAGAGTGATAAAGCCCAGGCATTACTTTTACCAGGTTGCCAGCAATCGACCTGTGCCTTACCACTGCGCCAGTTATTGGCGTTGAGTTATGGCCTGCAAAATGACCAACAGCAGGCACTGAAGTGGTTAAGCCCGTTATCGCCGGCAGAGCAGCAACAACAGCTGGATATCTATCAGCAGTTTCGTGAGCGTTTAAATCACGCGGCGGGGTCATTATGACGTCGTTCACTGGTCAGCGTGGCTCCGGCTCCATCGGCTTATTAATTTTATTGCCGATCATTCTGTTTACGCTGGTGTTAATGCTGGACCTTGGTCGTCAGTTATTAGTGCGATCTTTGTTGGCGGAAGCCGTTGAAGAAGTGAATCGTCAATTATTGTCCAAGCCGGATTTACGTCAGCTTAATATTTTGCCGGAAGATCAGGCTCAGGAAATCTGGCAACAAGTGAAGCAGGATCAATGGCTGTTGGCGGATATCGATATTAAAAACGGAGCGCCTGAAGGAAGCTATTTTCTCGATCGTGAACAAATTCTGGCAGCGAATCCGGCGGGTAATGCCGGTTGGGACAGTAGTAACAGCTGCTGTGCATTATTAACCTGGGAGTTTACCAGCTCTGCTACTTTGTCAGCGTTTGAAGTTGTTGCCGGTTTTGGCTGGAATAACCTGTCTTTTACCTTTCGCCGCTTACTGGTGATTCCTGTCGATGCTAACCCGGGGAATTAAGGTGATGAACTTGTGCCAGCAACGAGCTGATCAGCGTTATAAGCAACAGCGTTGTCGACCGCAATACGATAAACAACGTGGTGTTGCTGAAGTTGAAATCAGCGTGATTTTACTGGCCGCGATGATTTTGTCGTTGGCACTGGTGGATTTAGCACAGCCGGGTTATCAGCAGCAGCGTTTGCAGCAATTAAGTGAAGATCTGGTGTGGCTGGTTTCTTCACAGCGGGATTTAACTGACTTTGATGTTGAGAATAATCTCGCGGATGCGCAAAAGCAGGTGAATCACGATCAGTATAAAAATCTGGCAGAGGAACTCTGGAGTCGGGACAACAATAACGATCAGGAAATGCCACAAGTAGCGATTACACGTTTACGTTATCAGGAAGCACCGCTCGAATGGGATCCTAACGACTGTGGCAGTAATCGCCGGGCGGCGGTTTCGGTTGCCGATCTCAGCAGGCTGTTACAGCCATTAGCGAATGGCCAGCGACCGGCTGTCTGGGTGGTCACTGTGTGTTTGGAACAAAAAGATGGTTTATCGGCACGCTGGTTTAACAGTGGTGGAAATGGCGAAAAAGCATTCCCGGTGCTTTCCGCGCGCAGTGTACTGATTGAACGGGATGGTTATTGATATGTGGTTTTCTTCAATTTACCGACAAACGGGTCAGGCCAGTATTATTACTGTACTGGTATTACCCATGTTGGCCACATTAACACTGGGGGCGGTTGATGCCGGACAATGGTTATTGCAGCGTCAGAAGCTAACTGAGTTTTCCCGGGTTGCTGCGATGAATGTTGCCGGGCGAATTGCCTTAAGCAAAGAAAAAAATAACGCACAATTAATTGCCGAAGCGAATGAAATAGCCAGTGAATTATCACTGGCCTACTTTGGTGATAATAAAACAACAGTAGTCCCGACCAATCCTGAGCAGCAAGTTGTTATATCTGCCCTGCGTGATGTCGACAGTATGTTCCTTGGGGCTTTTATTGAGTCGTTCCGAACTGTGGAAGTTCGTTATCAGGCTCGCGCAGATTATGCCTATGAACCCGGTGCGCTGGATTTAACCTTTGTTGTGGATGTATCCAGTTCGATGGGGTCATCGCTGGCGTCGGGAAATAGCGGTACCAAGTTCGCACGTCTGCAGCAGACTCTGCTGGATTTAATTGATGATTTACCGGATTCCGCTGCGTTGGCAATGGTGCCGTTTCATGAAATGGGTGGGGTAAATATTAACGGTGCTCTTTGGCTGCCGGAATCTTACTCTCAGCCTTTGTGTGTCGATGGTCGTGGTGGTAACAATACTGATCAGGTTCTGGCGCAGTTATTTAATGCCCCGGATAATATTCAGGTAGTGACGGAACCTCAGCGCGGTGGCGATTTTCTTGCCGAAAATTGCCCTTCACAAAAAGTGATACCACTCACCACAGACCACATTTATCTGCAGCAACAAATCCGCCAGATGCCTGATGCTAACGGCAGCTCTACCGCCAGTCTGCAGGGGTTTATCTGGGGAGTAAGAACCTTACTCGAGAGCTGGGGCGGACGTTGGAACCTGGAAGATTTACCACGAGCCAATAATAAGTCCGATAAGATCATGGTTGTTCTGTCGGATGGCGCTGATAGCGGTAGCAGTGCTTTTGCTATGCGCGATCTGGTCGCAGCCGGTATGTGTGATCGGGTCAGAGAGCAGGGTATCGATCTTTGGTTTATCGGTTTTGAGGTGGGCGGCTTGTTCGGCTCAGGACCCAGTAATCAATTGAGAAATTGTTATGGCGACCAGCTTTTAGCCGCAGATAACGCCTCCGAATTAGACGCGGCTATAAAAAAAATCATTGCCAGCAGTGCAAAAGCAAAATTGCGGTTAGTTGATGAAGAAGCTTAAACATTCAATCACTTTAAACAATAAATAAACCACTCGGAAACGAACGGTCTTAGAAATAAATAGGTACTCAATATGAAAAAAATCAAACATTTAGTAGCAACACTGGCGGCATTAACCATGCTGAGTCTGCCTGTCTCCGCGCTGGAAATTGGTGACAGTCTGCCAGAATCTATTCGTGCACAGGTCGCTCCTGAGCCGGGTAAAGTGTATGTCATCGACTTTTTTGCTCAATGGTGTGTGTCTTGTCGTATTGAACTGCCACTGGTTAACAAATTTCACAACAGCTACAAAGGCTCCGATAAAGTAGCTGTTGTTGGTGTTGATGTGGACGAAGACGAAGCCGTGGCTAAAGCGTTTCAGAAACAGCTGGGTATTGAATTCCGCGTGATTAACGATACCGAGAGTGAACTGATCGAAATCTTTGAACCACTGGGCATGCCAGCTCTGTACTACATTCGTGACGGTGTCATTCTGGGTCAGCATCTGGGTGCTATTGATTATATTGACGAAGTGATCGAAGCAGACCTGGCTGGTCTGGGTGTAGAGCTTTGATGTTAAAACGACTTGAGATCTCGTATTTTCGGGGAGAGTTATGATGCGTTTATTATTGACTGCCGCTCTGCTGTTCTCAGCCAGTGTTTCGGCTGAAGTAAAAACCATTTATGTTGCACCAAAAATGCAACAACAGACGTCATCATCGGAGGCTGATGCACCCGGGAATGGTGTTAAGAAAAATAAGGTTAAGAAACCTAAAGCTAAGCTGCCAAAACATTCCGCGCTGAATTTTATCGAACCGGTGTTAGGAATTGAGGACGTTAAGCCGTGGCACAAGGGAACACTGGCGAAAGACGAAATGAAGCCAGGTGGGCGTATGCCAACCATGAATAAGTTTGCAACCAAAGTGTTTGCATCAAAAGAAAATACCCGAGGCGGTACCGGCATTGGCGGGGGTGGTTGTGGTTGTAACTAAGAAACTGCAGAGAAGTATTGCTGCTGTTTTATTGCTGGTATTTTCTGCGGCAGTCATTGCAGAAACCACCGTGGGTTATCACGTGTTGCGTTATGTTGAAGGTGACGACCGGGTAAAGGTAACGGATCATGCGGTGAGCATTAAAGGCAAAAAAGGTGTCGATTATGATTATTCGATCGATCTTGGCTACGATGCAATTTCCGGCGCTTCCCCAACTCTGCGCTCTAAAACACCAACGGTTAGTGCTGATGATAGCAGAAACCGGATAGCCAAACTGGATGCCGCCCGTAAGGTCAGCAATAAGCTAATACTTGGATACGATCCGAATGGTGAATATCAGGTTGAGAAGGTTGATCTGACCGATATTCGTCGTTCGATTAACCTCTCGCTGACCAGTCGTGATGAACTCCGTAATGAAACCACGGTGACGGCGGGATATTCAAAAGAGAGTGATTATTCCAGCTCCAGTATCAGTGCATCGAAGTTGTGGTGGGCAGACCGGCGTAAAAACCGTTCTTATACTCTGGGCGGCTCATATATCTATAACGAAAGTTATGTATTTAACGGCAGTTATGCCGATCAAATTATCGACAAAAACCATGCATTCGATATTGAAGCCGGTATTAATCAAACCTTATCGGCTTCATCGACGGCGACGGTTTCTTTGTTTGCGAGTCACGACAGTGGCTATCTGAGTAATCATTACCAGACGATTTTGCGTGCTATTGATGTTAACCGAGACGGGGTGATTGATCGTTTTAACGAAGTTTTCTTGGCCGGTGAACTGCGTCCGGAAAAACGTGTGGGCAAAGGTGTTAATGCTTCCTGGATTAAACAGTGGGACAGCTGGATCACCAGTCAGCTGGGATATCGTTTCTTCGATGATGACTGGGGGATTACCAGCCACACGATGGCGGTGAATCTGGATGTTCCGTTTTATGGCTTCTTTGGTTTAAATAAGCCAAAAGGCAGATCCGCTCAATGGAGCTTGTTACCGGCTTACCGCTACTACAGCCAGAGTCAGGCATTCTTTTACAAGAACCCTTATGCCAGTAATCAACAGGCATTGTTCGGCGAAAGTGGTCCTGCCAGTTCTGATGAGCGTTTAAGTGAATTTGTCGCCCATCGTTTTGAACTGGGAGCACAATATCCGGTGATTAAAAGCCTTACCCTGGATTTCAGTGTGGCGCATTATTTTCAGCAAAATAGTGAAAAACAGAACAGCGACTTCAGCGCTAACTGGCTGATGTTAGGTGTGAGCTATAAGCATAAATAATGTCTGTAGCCAGATGCTTTTGACAACCTTGTTTAAGGTGATCTGGAATAAACCATAAAAAAGGCCGTTATTCGCAGGAATAACGGCCTTTTTAGTTTTTCGCATTGAGCTCTTGCAAGATTAAGCCGAGAAGCTACACCGAAAACGATTCGCCACAACCGCATAAATCCTTGGCATTAGGATTATTGAACTTAATGGTGGAGTTCAGGCCTTCACGGCTGAAGTCGATCTCGGTACCTTTCACCATAGGTGCGGCTTCGGCTGAGATAAACAGGGTTACATCGTCGGCTGCCTGAATCGCAATATCGCCATCCTGAGCGGCTTCGACAAACTCAATATCGTATTTAAAACCGGAACAGCCGCTTTTTTTCACCGCCAGGCGAACACCCGCCATATCCAGATTTTTTTCTAGTTGTTTGCGCACATGCTTCAGCGCCGCTGCTGTCATGCTGACTTCAGGGTTGGCTGGTGCATTAGGATCGAAGGTTTCAATCGTCATAAAGTTACCTCTCTACCTGTATAGCCTACAGCAAAAACATCTTGGCTTTTTCCAAGCCACGGAACAGTGTTTCTACATCTTCCAGTGTGTTGTAGAAGGTGTAAGACGCACGTACGGTACCGGGAATACAGAACTGATCCATAATTGGCATGGCGCAGTGGTGACCCGTACGTACCGCGATACCTTGCTGATCGAGCAGGGTACCAACATCACCCGGGTGTGCACCTTCCAGCAGGAAGCTAAACACGCTGGCCTTATTGGCAGCGGTACCAATTGGCTGAATGCCACCCAGCTGTTCGGCCAGTTCCACCGAACGGGCTAACAATGCATCTTCATGGGCCGCCAGCGCCACGCGATCCAGACCATTAAGGTATTCAATTGCAGCCGCCAGACCGATGGCCCCGGCTATATTTGGGGTACCGGCTTCAAACTTGTACGGCAGGCTGTTGTATGTGGTTTTGCTGAAACTGACGTGTTCGATCATTTCACCACCGCCTTGGTACGGCGGCATCGCATTTAACAGTGCTTCTTTGCCGTACAACACACCAATTCCGGTTGGGCCAAACAGCTTATGACCGGAGA
Organism: Bacterioplanoides sp.; assembly: GCF_965219715.1. Lineage (GTDB taxonomy): Bacteria > Pseudomonadota > Gammaproteobacteria > Pseudomonadales > Oceanobacteraceae > Bacterioplanoides. The sequence goes on along the minus strand of NZ_OZ244785.1, from coordinate 1,545,348 downwards.
AGGCGTAAAAGTCAGCGTCGAGCGCCTGAACGTCGATATCCCAGTGAGCCACTGCCTGAGCGCCGTCCAACAAGACTTTGGCGCCAACCGCATGGGCCTTTTCAATAATCTCAGCCACCGGGTTAATGGTACCCAAGGCGTTAGAGACATGAACAACAGACACCAGTTTTACCCGTTCGTTCAGCAGCTCTGCAAACGCGGCCATATCCAGCTCACCCGCCGCAGAGACCGGAATCGGAATCAGCTCAGCACCGGTTTGTTCGCATAACATCTGCCACGGCACGATATTAGAGTGGTGCTCCATCGCGGTTACCAGAATCTGATCACCGGCTTTGACGTTCTGACGCGCCCAGGTATTGGCAACGATATTGATGGACTCTGTGGTGCCACGGGTCCAGACAATTTCTTCCGCTTTGGCGGCATTTAAAAATGCCTGTACGGTTTTACGCGCATCTTCAAAACGTTGGGTCGCACGGTCACTTAAGGTGTGTGCACCACGGTGAACGTTGGAGTTATCGGTGCGGTAATAATCGCTGATGGCGTCAATCACGGCATTGGGTTTATGCGTGGTGGCGCCATTGTCGAGATACACCAGCGGCTTGCCGTTTACTTCCTGATGAAGTGCCGGAAAGTCGTTGCGAATCTGGTTAATCAGGTCGGTCATTCTGTTTACCTGTTCTCTCGGCTGTTTCTCTATTGGGTGAGCGCGTCAAACGAGCGCATTAAGCAATATGGCGGGTCAGTGATTGCTCACGACCAAAACGGTGCGCCAGAATCGGACGTAAATAATTGCCGATGGCTTCGTCCGGTAATGCTTCTAATAATTCGTTAATAAAACCAAAGCTCAGCATGACTTCTGCTTCGCGCTTGGAAATACCACGGCTTTGCATGTAAAACAGCGCTTTTTCTTCCAGCTGCGCAACGGTAGCACCGTGAGCACACTGTACGTCGTCGGCGTAAATTTCCAGCTCAGGCTTGGTATTAATTTCCGCTTCGTTGGTGAGCAGCAGGTTTTTGTTGCTCATTTCCGCCAGGGTTTTCTGGGCATCCGGATGGATATGGATACGACCATTAAATACCGCTTTCGCGCTGTCGTTCATAATGCCGCGGAACACTTCGTTCGTAGTGCAACGTGGCACCTTGTGTTCGATGCAGGTGTGGAAATCCACCAGTTGTTTGTTCTGTGGAACATACACACCGCTCATTTCCACATGAGAGCCGCCACCGTTGTGGTTAACCACAATATCGTTACGGGTCAGCTTGCTGCCCAGGCCTAAATGGAACGAGTGATATTGTGCATCACGCTCCAGATCGACATGAGTCGCACCAATATGCAACGCATCTTCCTGAGACATATTCAGGCGGTAGTGCTGCAGCTTGGCGTTGGCGCCAATGGCAATTTCAGTCACGGCATTGGTGAAGCTGTTTTGTTCGGCGTCAGCAGATGCATAATGCTCAACCAGAGTGGCATTGGCACCTTGTTCAACCACAACCAATAAGCGCGCATTAACGCTGAAGTTATCGTCTTGCTTGGTGGTTAACCAGCTAACCTGAATCGCTTGTTCCTGCTGAACATTTTTACCAATGTGCAGTAACACACCGTCGATTAATTGCGCGTTATTGAGTTCGTTAAATAAATGACGATTCTGACCGGCAACAATGGTATCGAGCTTATCGGCAATTAACGCTTTTTGTTCGTCGTTGGCCTGACTGAATAACGTCAGGTTTTCCAGCGCTTCGTTGCTGGATAATTCTTCCGATAAAACACCGTTAACAAATACCAGGCGCTGGCTACCCAGTGCTGGAATAGTTGCGACACCGTCTAAGCCTGCTGCGCTGTGGCTGCTGGCCACATTGCCATAAACACCTTCGGTTAAATGGCGCAGGGAAGTATATTTCCACGCTTCGTGTTTACGGTTAGGAATCACCGCTTGTTCAAACGCAGCGCGACCGGCTGTATTTAAGTCAGCAAAAGAGCTGTTAACCTGATTGGCTAAAGCCAGCTGTTGAGCTTGAAATTGTTCAGACATTCTCAGCTCCTTATTGGCCAGCTTGTTCTAACCAGCCGTAACCTTTTTCTTCCAGCTCCAGCGCTAACTCTTTACCACCGGATTTAACGATTTTGCCGTCGGCCAGAACGTGAACATAGTCAGGTACGATGTAGTCCAGCAGACGCTGGTAGTGAGTCACAACAATAAAGCTGCGGTTTTCGTCACGCATGGAATTAACGCCTTCAGCAACCACTTGTAGCGCATCGATATCCAGACCGGAGTCGGTTTCATCGAGGATGCACAATTGTGGCTCTAACAGCATCATCTGCATTAATTCGTTACGCTTTTTCTCACCACCGGAGAAGCCTTCGCTTACGCCACGCTTGAGGAAGCTTTGATCCAGATTAACGGCTTTGCACTTTTCACGTGCCAGTTTTAAAAACTGCACGCTGTCTAATGCTTCTTTGCCCTGGTGTTCGCGTACGGCATCAACCGAGGCTTTTAAAAATTCCAGGTTGGATACGCCCGGGATTTCAACCGGATACTGGAACGCCAGGAATAAACCTTCGCGCGCACGTTCTTCCGGATCCATATCGAGAATGTCGGTGCCGTTTAATTCGGCGCTGCCGCCGGTTACTTCATAACCTTCGCGACCTGCTAACACATTACCCAGGGTACTTTTACCGGCACCGTTCGGGCCCATGATGGCGTGAACTTCACCCGGTTTAATCTCCAGGTTCAGGCCTTTGAGGATGTCTTTTTCTTCAACTTTGGCTTGCAGGTTTTTGATGCTAATCATGGCGTTTTCCAAAATTTTTAATTTCTTTTACCGGAACTTCGATTGCATTAATGATTGCTTAATCCGGTTTTGGAACCTGCTCATTTAACTTGCCCGGCACGCTGTGAATACGTCCCTGTACGCTCTTCGCCAGCATCCATGCTGCCGGAGGCCGTTCAATTTAAATCAGCAGATTCCTTTAATTCTCGATTAACGTTGTAACGTTAAAAATTCAGCAGGGTGGGGTTAGCCCACCGAGCCTTCCAGTGACACTTCCAGTAACTTGCCGGCTTCAACCGCAAATTCCATCGGCAGCTCTTTAAATACCTCTTTACAGAAACCGTTCACAATCATGGAAACGGCTTTTTCGGTATCAATACCACGCTGCTGACACAGGAATAACTGGTCATCACTTACGGTTGAGGTCGTCGCTTCGTGCTCAACTACCGCAGACGGGTGTTTGCTTTCGATATATGGGAAGGTGTGAGCGCCACACTTATCACCAATTAACAAAGAGTCACACTGGGTGAAGTTACGTGCGCCATCGGCATTCGGGCCCATGCGTACCAGGCCACGATAAGCGTTCTGGCTCTTACCTGCAGAAATACCTTTGGAGATGATGGTTGAGCTGGTGTTTTTGCCCAGGTGAATCATCTTGGTGCCAGTGTCGGCCTGCTGATAGTTGTTGGTTAACGCAACTGAGTAGAACTCACCAACCGCATTGTCGCCTTTTAAAATACAGCTTGGGTATTTCCATGTAACGGCGGAACCGGTTTCTACCTGAGTCCAGGAAACCTTGGCGTTGGTATGAGCGACCGCACGCTTGGTTACGAAGTTGTAGATACCACCTTTACCTTCGGCATCACCCGGATACCAGTTTTGTACGGTGGAATATTTAATTTCTGCATCGTCCAGAGCAACCAGTTCAACCACCGCGGCGTGTAACTGATTTTCGTCACGCATTGGCGCAGTACAGCCTTCGAGGTAAGAAACGTGAGAACCTTCATCAGCAACAATTAAGGTACGTTCAAACTGGCCGGTTTTGGCTTCATTAATACGGAAATAGGTCGACAGTTCCATCGGGCAACGTACGCCTTTTGGAATGTAGACAAAGGAACCGTCGGAGAATACTGCAGAGTTCAGCGCCGAGTAGAAGTTGTCACGCTGAGGTACTACGGTACCCAGATACTTTTTGATCAGATCCGGATGTTCATGAACCGCTTCAGACAGCGGCATAAAAATTACGCCGGCTTCGGCCAGTTTTTCGCGGAAGGTGGTAGCAACCGATACCGAATCGAATACTGCGTCGACGGCAACACCAGCCAGTGCCATTTGCTCGTGCAGTGGAATACCCAGCTTCTCGTAGGTTTTCAGCAGTTCAGGATCCACTTCGTCGAGAGACTTTGGCTTATCTTCCATGCTTTTTGGCGCAGAGTAATACGACAGTGCCTGGAAATCCGGCTTTTCGTAATTAACGTGGGCCCAGTCTGGCTCTTCCATCTGTTCCCAGGCACGGAAGGCTTTTAAGCGCCACTCGGTCAGCCACTCTGGCTCACCTTTTTTCGCGGAAATCCAGCGTACGACGTCTTCATTCAGGCCCGGAGCGATGGTCTCGGACTCGATGTCCGTGACAAAACCCGCTTCGTATTCGCGGTCGATACGGTTGCCGATTTCGGCGTCTTTACCGGTTAACTCGACCGTTGCCTGGGTTGTTTGTTCGATCTCTGCACTGCTGCTCATAGCTGTGTCTCTCTGAAAATGCGTGTTGCTGTGCCCTGGCGTCCTGCGATGGCGAGCGACCCATCCGGGGTCGGTGAACGGTAATTGCATCTGAATGTCTGGCTGGTGTAACTGTCTGCTTGCTTGGCAACGCATCATCCACAAGCCATTCAGAAAACCTGAGCATTTTACTCAGGCTTTTCGTGTTTGCCAACAATCTATACCAGATTGGTATGCATTGATTATCGAAGTCGCGATTCTACCAAAATGGATGAAATATGACCAATTGAGACATATTCCTATTCCCATTTGCATTAATGGCTCGATTGCGGTGCAGGATGTGCCGATTTCAGGCACAAAAAAAGCAGCCGAAGCTGCTTTTTGATGGGAGATAAATAGCGGATTTAGCGGCTTATGCCCAGCCACCGTTACGCTTGCCACCGCGCAGGGAAGGCAATAACAACCCGGCGAATATGCCAATCACCACCAGACCGCCACCGTAAATCAGGTAGGTCTGCTGACGATCGTCACGCAGCTGCGCGTTTTCAGCAGTTAACGCTTCCACCTGGATTTCCAGTTCCTGGTTACGCTGAGTCAGCTTTTTGCTTTTTTCGTCCAGCGCCAGAGCGTTGGCAGAAATGGTTTTGATGCGCTTCAGCTCTTTTTCCAGCTTACCCTGGCTACGGTTCAGTCCGGAGCGGTCGCTTTTCAGGTTTTCAACCTGTGCTTCCAGTTCACCTTTCTGGGTTTTTAAGGTCGCCAGTTCCGCTTTGATTTTGTCCATTTCACGGTTGGCCAGAATCAACTTCTCTTTGGCGATTGGCTCGTTCACCAGAAAACGGGTTAACACCCAGCCTTCCAGGCCTTTAGACGTTTTAACCTTGGTGTATTTCTTTTCCAGATCTTCTTCAATAAAGATCAGGTGCTCACCACTTTTTAATGCTTTCAGGATACGGAAGTCATTACCCGGGCCGCTGCGTAATTGCAGCCACAGGCTATCGGCAACATAGCGTTTCTCGACCGCGGCCTGGGTATTCAGGGAAAAACTGCTCAGGGCAATAAACAAGGCGGCGCTGGCTATCAGAATCTTTTTCACAATCATGTCCTTATCGGTCGTAGATTACGGCAGTACTTTCTTAAATGGCTTAACAATCACGTTCGCGTAAACGCCAGCGTCTACGTATGGGTCAGCATCGGCCCAGCTTTGCGCGGCTTCCAGTGAGTCGAACTCAGCAACCACCAGGCTTCCGGTGAAACCCGCTTCGTCCGGATCATTGCTGTCGATTGCCGGGTGTGGGCCAGCAATCAGTAAGCGGCCTTCATCTTTTAATGTGTTCAGACGTTCCAGGTGAGCCGGGCGTGCACCCATGCGTTTTTCCAGACTGTTTTCCACATCCTGGCTGATAATGGCATACCACATGCGCTTACTGCTCCTCATGGTTCATGTAGCGATATAAGAAAAGAGACTGACCGATAATAAAGAGGATTGTCAGGTCGAGCAAACCGAATCCGCAGAAGTTAGCCGTGGTGCACAAACTTGTGGGTATTCGTCGAGTCGTCGATGAAGGGCAGGGACGACAGGCACGCTACTGTCGCTAATTGACGTTCCGGCAATTACAATACAAGGATATACCTCCATCAGAGTAGAGCGTCGCTGTGATCTCAGAATTCGATTTACATTGCCATACCACCGCCTCCGACGGTAAACATGCCCCGGCTGACCTGGTTGCGCGCGCCTGTGAGCGTGGTATCAAAACTCTGGCGATTACTGACCACGATACCGTTGAGGGTTATCGCGAGGCGTTACCGGTGGCGCGGGAAAAAGGTCTGAATCTGATTCCGGGAATTGAGCTGTCCTGTGTCTGGGGTGGCATCACCATTCATATCGTTGGTCTGAATTTTGATCCTCAGTCGGAAGTGATGCTGGCTGCAGAGAAAGCTCAGATTGAAGCGCGCAAACAACGCTCGGTGATTATTGCCGACAAGCTGTCGAAAAAGCTGAAGCATGATATCGATATCAAAGATATTCAGGCGATTGCCGGTGGTGATGGTGAACCAAGTGAATTGGTTGGTCGTCCACACTTTGCTCAGTATCTGATTGATCATGATCTGGTACCTGATATGGCCACCGCGTTTAAAAAATACCTCGGCGCTGGCAAAGTTGGTGATGTGAAGGCGAACTGGCCAGAACTGGAAAAAGTCGTGCGCTGGATTGTTGATTCCGGCGGTACTGCAGTGATGGCGCACGCCCATTTATACAATATGACCCGCACTAAATTACGCGCCTGTATGGATGATTTTGTTGAAGCCGGTGGCAGTGGCCTGGAAGTGGCGTATGGCATGATGGACAACAATCAGCAAGGGCAAATGAAATCATTGGCTCAGGATTATGGCCTGAAAGGTTCTTGTGGCAGCGACTATCATGGTCCGAATCGTTTTGGCTTAGATCTGGGGGTAATGCCGAAATTCCCGAAAGATATTGATCCGGTGTGGTCTGACTGGCAATTAGTTGGATAAAACCCGGCTGAATCGACTGGTTAGAGATATACTTAAAACATATTTATTTTTTGCCTGAAGCATCGGGCATAACGGAGTGACAGTGAGTCAGTTCTTCCAGATCCATCCTGAAAACCCACAGGCGCGACTAATCAAACAAGCTGCGGAAATTATTCGTGGTGGTGGCCTGGCGGTGATTCCAACCGACTGTGCCTATGCTCTGGCGTGTCGTATCGGTGATAAAAATGCCACCGAAAAAGTGCGTCGTTTGCGTCAGCTCGATAAACATCACAACTTCACATTATTGTGCCGCGATTTATCGGAGCTGTCTGACTTCGCCAAAGTCGATAACGTTAAATATCGCTTGCTGAAGAATCACACCCCGGGTGCGTTCACTTTTATTCTGGAAGCGACACGCCAGGTTCCGCGGCTGTTAATGCATCCGAAAAAACGCACCATTGGTATTCGTGTACCGGACAATCAGATCGCGATGGATCTGCTGTCTGAGATGAATGAACCTATCATGATCACCTCGCTGATTATGCCGGGTGATGATATGCCGATGTCGGATCCGTATGAAATTCGCCAGCAGCTGGAACATGAGCTGGATCTGGTGATCGACGGCGGTTATTGCGGTTTTGAAGCGACCACTGTGATCGATCTGATGGATGAAGCGCCGGAAGTACTGCGACAAGGTGTTGGTGACGCATCGGCGTTTGTGTAAGTTCTCCCTTATCTTCGCGTGCCTGAGTCGATAACCATCGATATTTTTCAGCCGCACCCATCGTAAGGCACGTCACGAGGCATATCCCTATGCCTCGGCCAACTGGTCGCTTTGTTCAAGGCGGTGAAACAGGTATCATGTCGCGCTTTCTATTCTCTAAGTTTTTACAGAGTCCGTTTCATGAGCAAGCAGCGCGTTCTTACTGGTATTACCACCACCGGCACCCCGCATCTGGGTAACTACGTTGGTGCAATTCGTCCGGCGATTGAAGCCAGCCAAAACAGCGACATCGAGTCTTTCTTTTTTCTGGCTGATTACCATGCCCTGATTAAGTGTCAGGATCCTAAACTGGTTCACCAGTCGACCACTGAGATTGCAGCGACCTGGCTGGCTCTGGGCTTAGATACCGATAACACCATGTTCTACCGTCAGTCGGATATCCGCGAGATTCCGGAACTGACCTGGATGCTGAACTGCATCTGTGCCAAAGGCCTGATGAACCGTGCTCATGCTTATAAAGGTGCGGTCGATGCCAACCTGGCAGAAAATGAAGATGCCGATAAAGCCATTACTATGGGTCTGTTCAGCTACCCGGTATTAATGGCCGCCGATATTCTGATGTTTGGTGCTAACAAGGTACCTGTGGGTAAAGACCAGATTCAGCACGTTGAAATGGCGCGTGATATGGCTCAGCGTTTTAACCATATTTATTCCAGCAAGAAAAACCCACTGTTAACGCTGCCGGAATATGTGGTCGACGATAACGTGGCGATTCTGCAGGGATTAGACGGTCGTAAGATGAGTAAGAGTTATGGCAACACCATTCCTCTGTTCCTGACTGAAAAACAGCTGCAGAAACACATCAACAAAATTAAAACCAACCTGTTAGAACCAGGCGAGCCGAAAGATCCGAATGACTCGACCGTATTCCAGATCTGGAAAGCCTTCGCAAACGAAGAACAGCTGGCTGAAATGACCCAGGCTTATGCCGATGGTATTGGCTGGGGCGATGCTAAGAAAAAACTGTTTGCTCTGGTTAATGAAGAAATTGCCGAAGCTCGCGAAAAATACAATGACCTGCTGACGCGTCCGCAGGACATCGAAGCTGAGCTGCAGAAAGGTGCTGAGAAAGCCCGTAAGCTGAGTGTGCCGCTGATGGAGCAGGTACGTGAAGCGGTTGGTATCTTTGGTCTGAAATAAAAAACTATTTTTTCTGCCAAAATTAAAAAAGCCGATCCTAGTGATCGGCTTTTTTTGCTTGGGGAGAAATAATAAACACTCCCTATTATTTTCAGCCGCCGCATTTGTGCTACATCCCTGTAGCTAAATGCTAATGCGACGTCCTGTCGCTGCTCTTGAAAACAATAGAGAGTATTTATTTTGACAGTATCTTCAAAAATGAAGAGAAGTTAGGTCTTTGATTTATATTCTCAATAAAACACTGATCCCTTAACGATTTAAGCATCTTCACCAAACCATTTTCATCGTCCAGCTGGTTCGCAGGCAGCGTTAATAAATCATCCAATAAACAACCCAAGGCTCGTACTTCAACTTTTTCCATATTGGCACGTTGATTATCAGGGAGTGTCTTGCCGTCAGAAGCCGCACCAAAATCACCAATCAGGACTTCACAGTCATCATTCACCAGCGTGTTATGAGCGTATAAATCCCCATGGCTCACACCTTGCTGGTGGAGGTGATGTGCCGCACTGGCAAAATCGCCAACGATTTTAGCGATTTGTTCTGCGCTAAAAGAAACACCTTCAGTAAAGGTATCGCGGCTGCAGGTATCAAAATTGGGTGGGTTGCCCAGATTACAGTAACCCGCTGGAATCAGCTCCATTACGATACCAAGCTGACTTGATTTTGACGGAGTAGGGGGATCTTTAATCTCACCAATGGTTTTTACAATATGCGGATGATGGCCAGCATCGAGGCAGCAATCTAATTCGTCCTGCGGATAACCATCGCTGGTGACATCCCCTTTAAATAATTTAACCGCGATATCTGGCTTGCCCAGATGTTCGTGTGCCTGCTTCCAATGACCACGATAAATGGTGCCAGAAGCGCCTTCGCCCAGCTTTTCGTCCAGCTCCAGATCATCCAGATGCACAAAAGGCACCGTTTTCGATGCGTGCTCCACGCCGGTAAATACTGAACTGGAAAACGGATTGCCGGCAAAAGCCAGCCAGGATAAGCGGGGCAGTTTGAATAACCAATCGGGCAGTGCCTCAAAACGATTAGCCGATAAGCGAATCAGTTCGAGGTTACGACAGTTGGCCATGCTATTCGGTAGTTCCGTCAGCTGGTTTCCTGCCAGTGCCAACTTCTGCAAGCGATGCAGCTTGCCCATAGAGTCCGGCAGGCGCGTCAGCTGGTTGCCGGTCAGAATCAACCAGCGGGTATGTTCAGGAATGCTGTCTTCGGCAAATTCCGTCAGCTGATTTTCTTTAAAGGCGATCATCTCCAGAGCCGGGCACTGGGACAGTACAGGCGGAATATGAGTAAAACGGTTATTGGTCAGAAACAGGATCTTCAGCTTCTTCAGCCGGGCGAAGTCGTCTGGCAGGTCGGACAATTGGTTATTACCCAGATCAAGGATTTCCAGCGTATCGGCATGATCGAATACTTCACGCGGAAATTCGGTTAATTGCTGCTGGATCTGGATACGTTTTTCGCTCATGAATGAGTCCTGACGATGAATCGGGCCGCCATAATAAGGCAGATTGACTGATTTAGGGAATGAATGGTTTCAGTTAGAATGGGCGTCAGAACCGGGGGCCAACTTGAATAACTTAACATCTGAACAACTTGCAGTGGTCAATCACCAGCAAGGTCACGCCAAAGTCATTGCCGTTGCTGGCGCTGGTAAAACCACCACGCTGACGCACTTTATTGCGGCGCGTCTGGAGCACAGCTGTGGTCCCCGGCGGATGCTGGTGTTGATGTATAACAAGGCCGCACAGCAGGATTTCGAGGCCAAGCTGCAGCGTTTGTTGCCCGGTAAGCCGTTACCTCAGATTCGCACCTTTCACTCCCTTGGCCTGCGAATTTACCAGCGTCTGATTCAGCAAGGGCATTTACCTGCGTTTCAGGATAAGTTGCTGTCTGACGGTGAAGTCGAAAATGTCGTCTGGCGGTTATTGCAACAAATTGCCGATGACGACACCCGCCAGGAAATTCTGTCGCAGAAAAAGAAATGGGTTGAGCCGGCAATGGGTTTTATCGATCTGGTTAAAGCCGGACTTTTACCCCCGGCGGATGTGTTCGACACACTCGATTTACCACCGGCTTGTCGCCTGTTTGTTGAATGTTTTGAGCAGTTTGAACAGTGGCGTAAATCGCAAAACCGTATCAGCTTTAACGATATGATTTACGATCCGGTTATGTGCTTTCGCCGTAATCCGGAAGTCGCCGCGCATTTTGGCGGCCATATGCAATGGATATTGGTCGACGAATATCAGGACATCAACGAGATTCAGCAATATTTCCTTGAAGTATTATATGCCGGTCGTGGCTCGGTAATGGTGATTGGTGACCCAGATCAGACCATCTACGAATTCCGTGGTTCGAAGCCGGAATTTATTGTGCAGGAATTTGATCGTCGTCTGGGTCAATCTCAGCAAGCGGTCAGCCGCTATACGTTGCCTCACACCTTCCGTTACGGTCATGAAATCTCACTGCTGGCCAACCACCTGATCAGCCACAACCAGCAGCGTGAACCGGTATTGTGTTTATCCCATCAGAGCACTCCCGCCAGTCAGGTGCAGCTGCACCAGGCGCATCACGAAGCCCGGTTAATTCTGACCCTGATCGAAAGTGAAGCGCAGAAGCGGCCGCTGGAACAGATTGCCGTTATTAACCGTTTATGGGCGTTATGTGCGCCGGTTGAGCTGGCGTTATTGCAGAAGAAAATCCCGTATCAGTTACATAATTCATTGTCGGTACTGGATCGCTGGGAATTGCATATCTTCTGGCTGTTGCTGGAGATTGCAGCGGCGAAATTTTCACAGCGCAGTCAGTCTGAACGAGAGCAGGTCTGGCTGCATATTCTGACCACGCCGTATCCCAAAATTAAACGTTCGGTGTTAGAGCAGATTGCGAAAAAAACCGCCGTTGCTGAACGGGATTTTGCTGAAGCCATGGTTGAAGCCATTCCGGATGACATTTCCAAATGGCAAAAAGAACAACTGGAAGCCCGGGCGGCTGTTATTGCTAATGCTGAGCATATTAATACTTCGGCTTTCCGTATTATTCAGGATTATATCGATGAGTCTGATTTGTATCAGGGCATCGAAGACAGCGCATTTTCTGCCCAGCAAATCGAAGACCGGCGTCAGACCATAAAGGCATTTGTTGCTTTTATTAAAGAAAGCCAGCAATCCAGCCGGGCTGCCCATGACTATTTACTGGAGTTAAAAGCACAGCGGTTACAGCAGGAAAATAATACCGGTGTACACCTGACGTCGATTCACAAAAGTAAAGGGCTGGAGTGGCCGGTAGTGATCATTCCGGGATTAAATGCCCAATATTATCCGTATCACCCGGAAGGCGAATTTACCACGGCGGCCAGTGAAGAAAGTGAGCGGCGATTATTATACGTTGCTATGACCCGTAGCCAGCAGCAGCTGCATTTGCTGGCGCCGGCATTTGATCCCAAACGACGTAAGAAGCCTTCTGAGCACGAAAAAACCAGCCGTTTCCAGCGAGAGCTGAACGTTGCCGCCAGCCAGTCCGTTGCCAGAGCGATTTACCATAGCGCTGAACACCAACAGCAAAACGAACTGCAGCTGGACAATAAAGCCGCCTGGCTTGATCGATATCTGGCGGAACAGCATTGTGCTTTAAAGGTTAGCGAAAAGCCTGCGAAAAAAACGGCGGTGCTGAACGATTTTATTATTGATCGTAAATATCCGGAACCTGAAACCAAACAGCGGGTACGCCACAAAGTTCTGGGGGCGGGTTATATCCTGTCGGAAGATGAGCAGTATTTAAAAATACGCTTTGATGGTGAAGCCAAGCTGAGAACTCTGAGTCGGGAAAAAATTGCCGGTTTATTACAATACGAATAACTGACGGCGAATCTCACGCATAAGTCCTTCGCAGTTTGGCATTGCTGGCGTTAGAATGACTTATTGATTTGATTGTATACAGGGATGTAGGCGTGAAAAAGCAGCTGTTTTATTATCTGACTCTGATCGTTGTGTTTGTTGAGGCGGCCTGGTTTGTTTCAGATCCTCTGAAACGGGACTATTTTGCCGCACAAATCCCCATTCCTGACTTTAAATACGCGGTAAAGCGCGAAGTGTATTCGCCGCTGATTCCATTAATGATCAGTGCTTTGGTTAATCCACCGACTGCTCCGCGTCATCCGGAAGTGGCCAGTCATTCGACCTTACCGGCAATGCCGGTCAGTGATTTTGATCTTAATGCCCACGGCGTAAACGCCTGTTTTAAACCGCTCAAGTCTGTTGCTAAAGCCGCCAGCGAAAAGATCTATCGCTGGGTTGATGCCAACGGCAAAGTGCATTTTGGCGATGGTGATCGGGCGAAAGGGAACCCAGGTCAGCAAATTGGCCAGCAGTATCAGAGTCGCAATAAACTGACGATCGATGTCAGCTTTCAGCAGGCCCGGGCGGATCAGCGCATCATTAACGAGTTGGAATTTGAGGCAAGGGCGATATATCGCGTTTTGGCAGGAATTTTACCGCGCGAGTTGCTGCGACCATTGAGTCTCAGAATTCTGGTGTTCAGCAACAGCGATAACCTCAACAGCTATAAACGTCAGGTATTTGCGCAACAGGATAAAGGCACGGCCTATCAGAAAGATCAGCAGGCCCATGCTTACATTGTGGTTAAGCGGGCGAAGTTTCAGGGACTGCGGGCATTACGTCATGAGTTGGTACATGCACTGGTCACCGCGATGGCCGGTTCGGTGCCACAGTGGCTGGGAGAAGGTCTGGCGCAATACATAGAGCAGGTTCAGTGGAATATGAATGCTGCGCTGGTGGAGCCGGATCGTGATGATATCGACAGTAGTTATTTATCGCTGGCTGATACCGCCAAATTACTCGAGCTGAAACACAGCCATTTCCAATACAGCATTTCACGTCACAAAAATTTCCGCCAGGCATACGCTCTGTTTTTCTTCTTACGCAGTCATTCGGATGGCCGCCGCTTTATCCAGAAAATGTTTTCACAGTACCGTGATTGGGATTGCGAAGAAAACGGTGCTGAAGTCGTGTTACAGAGTAATTACCCGGGTGGACTCAATCAGCTGCATCAACGTTATCTGAAATGGCACAAGCATGGCCGCTTTGACACCCAGCGTTTGTAGTCTGAAGGCGGTAGCTTTTGCCAGGCGCTTTATCATAAAAGCTTGGTCGCAGAAATTTGCCGACAGCGTTTTGTGACTGATGTCGCAACTCGCTGATGGCGCAGCCAGTCTGGTGCTAACGTACCGATGTTGGCGGTTCCTTTTCACTTTATCCTTAGCTAGATTGCTAAATGTCCTGACTTTCTTTCTGGCTTAGGGAGGGTTCCCCGAGACTGACCTAGATTTGGGATATCCAAGCGCACATCTCGTGTTTCTGTTTTTGCTGAGAGGTCAGTGAGTGAAAGCCATTGTTCAGATATTTTTCACCTTTGCTATCGCTATTGCGGCGACAGAATTGTTCTGGACCAGCAGTTCACCGGATCAGCGGGTACGCTGGTTAAAGGCATTACCTGCTCCGGGACTCGAAACCATTGTTGTTACTGAAACAACTCAGCCGATTCTGCCGCAGCTGCTGAATATTCTGGCTAACCCCGGCCAGCAGAAAATTATCGTCACCGAAAAAGTCACCAGCAAAGAGCAACCGAATGTGAGCAAAAGCCAGGTTGTTCCTCAGAAAAAAAATGCCAACAGTCTTAACCTGGCTCATTACATCCATGCACGTCAGCGCTGCGTTAAACCACCAACTCAGGAAATTACCGCGGTTGAAAAGCAATCTATTTATCGCTGGACCGATGCCAATGGCAGAGTGCATTTTGGCGACAAAGCGAAGAGTCAGCGTGCCGAAGACATGAGTAAAACCTATGGTCGTCGCACCCAGGGCGTGAAGCTCAATATTCAATACATCGGTTGGGAAGGTGACAGAACGCTGAGTGCAGATCTGAAAAAACAGGCCAGCTTAATGTATCGCATTCTGACGCAGTACATTCCCCGTCATGAGTGGCGTCAGATTAACCTGAATCTGATGATTTTCCCGAGCCAGCCAGCGTTTGAAGATTATAAAACGGAGCAGGGTGCGAATGCCGGGTGGATGGCTTATTACGATGGTCGAAATAATCAGGCTTATCTGGCGCGTCAGGCTAACCATGAGATGACCATGCGAATTGCTCGTCACGAAATGACACACGCGATGATGGTGGGCATGTTGGGAACAACGCCGATCTGGATCAGTGAAGGGCTGGCGCAATACCTTGAACGTCTCGACTGGCAAATGAGTGCCGCTCAGGTAAAGGTCGACCAATATGTCTTCGATCGTTTAGCGAATCAGGCCAGTGGTGGTTTTGCCCATGTGGCCGATCTGGAACATTACGAATTTAATAACGGCGATCAGGAAAATAACTACCATCGCTCATCAGCAATGATGCACTTTTTGTTAGGGCACCGCGAAGGTCAGTTTTGGGTAAAAGAAGCGCTGGGTTATTTTGCCATTAACCCGTGTGGCCCTTATGACGCCAAACGTTTCTTTAACCAGAGTTACCCGGGTGGCATCGCCGGGGCCAGTCAGCAATACAGTCAGTGGCTGGAAGCACGGGAATACCGCACTCATTATTACTGACAGGAAAGGCTCTGTCTGAGGCCTGGCTGTGGAAACAGGAAGGTTTCTTCTGATACCGGGAGTCGCTATACTCGACGTTAGTGCAAGCAGGTAGTATCCACTACCTGCTTTTTTTATTTCTCACGCTGACAGGACTGTATATGACAATCGCACAGCACAAAGTTGTAACCATTCACTATAAAGTTGTTGATGTTGATAGCGGTGACGTTATCGATTCATCCGAAGGCGCAGAGCCAATGACTTACCTGCACGGTGCTCAAAACATTATTCCAGGCCTGGAGAATGCTTTAGATGGCAAGCAGGTTGGTGATGAGTTCGAAGTGACTGTTGCCCCGGCAGATGCCTATGGTGAATACAGCGATGAACGTATTCAGCAGGTGCCTGTCGCTGCGTTCGAAGGCGTTGAAAAAGTTGAGCCAGGCATGGCATTTACAGCGGATACCGAACATGGCCCGGTAAACCTGATTGTGACTGAAGTTGATGAAACAACAGTCACTGTGGATGCTAACCACCCTCTGGCAGGTAAGTCTCTGTCATTCAGCGTTAAAGTTGAATCTGTGCGTGATGCGTCCGATGAAGAAGTGGCTCATGGCCACGTACACGGACCGGGTGGTCACCACCACTAAGTTCGCGCTTATAAAAAAACGCAGCCCAGGGCTGCGTTTTTTTATGGCTGTTTGTTTATCCATGGCTATTGATTAATAAATAAAACGCCGGATTACCAACCCAGATTAAAAGTGACAACGCCAACAATCATGGCAGGCACGGCACTGTATAAGGTTGCCTGAAGTGCTGCTTTGGGTGCCAGGGCAATGGCCGGAAAAAGAGCATCACCATCGTTACTGATGGCATTAGCAAGTTGTGCGGATAAAGGCACAACACCATTCAGGTAGAGCGTGGTTAAAACAATTTGTGGGCCACAGCCGGGAACAAAGCCCAGTAAAACGGCAAACAGTATTGTCAGGCCACCAAAGTTATAGAAAATGGCCTGCAGGTTGAGCCCGGTAAAATACACCAGCAATTCATAGCTTAAAAAACCAGCGATAACCCACACCGAAATAAAGCTGGTTTCAGCCACAACCGTTTCCCGCAGGTATCTAATTTCATTTTTAGCTGCGAATCGTGCAGACCAGGAATCCAGAGGTTGGCTGATCCACACGGCGATACACAAGAGTGCGCCAAGGAAGCCCAGCCATTGAACCGGCTGGAATGCCGACCAGCGACCAAACAGCTGATTGCTATCAAGCTGAAACGCTTCCAGCAGGCCAAATACCGTACCGGGAATTAACAACAATATAAAAAAAGTACTGAGTTTAGGTGGTAAACGAGGAATTGTAGTGGCGCAGCTGGCTGAATTATTTTGCGATGATTTCAGATAGTCATGACCATGAATGGCATTAACCAGATAGCCCGATAACACACCTGTGACCAGGCTGATGCCATATACCAGTAATGCTGTTTGTGGCTCCTTCGACAACAGCAGAAAAGCGGCATCCCCCATGGTAGCGATTAATACCGCGACCAGCGCACCAAAACTCATCTGGCCGTTAACAAACTGAGTGACAACGATGATTGCACCACCACAACCGGGTAAGGCACCCAACAGAGCGGCAACCGGCACCTGAAAAATACTGTTCTGATTTAATACCTGGGTCAGCCCGGATTTCATCCGCCGATCCAATGCATAAAACACCGCCAGTGTGGCTGCAATAAAGATGCTCACCCCGAGATAGGCATCACTCAGGGTCGACATAACCAGTTCAAACAGTTGTGGATCGGCAATATGCAGGAAATACAAAAATGCCAGTAGCAGAGAAACCAGCAATTGATCCCGGCGGGGTTTGATCATGGACACGATCGGCTTGCTGTTCATTTGATCCACCCCGGTTCTTCTCAGTACCCGGGTAATCACGAAGCTATTCCGGCAATTACATCAGTGTTGGCACTGAGGTTATTCAACAGGTTGCTGACAAAATCCAGGTGGGCCATGTTCTCGTTCATATTGCGATAGGATAAATCGAAAACCTGGTAATCGTATTCCATCGAGATGGCACAGATTTCGTTATAAGCCTTTACTGAAAATGCTTCATTTTTCTGCAGCTGAGCCAGTAAGTAGTTAGCCGTCAGCTTCTGCCTGGCAGGCATCGTTGCCAACGCTGGCGTGGCCGGTAAACGCCCATTGAGGCGCTCGATACACTGGTTAATGGCATGGAGGTGATCCTGATCTTCGTCCAGTGCGCTCTGGCACAGGTCGGAGATATCCGGGCTGATGCCAGCGGCATTGTTCAGGAATTCAGCATAAAGCTTGTGCGTTAGCAGCTCATTGCTGGCAACTGAGTGTAACAGTGTGAGCAGGCGCTCAGGACGATTGCCTTGTATTGGCAGGGTTTTAAAAGAAACCACGTGCGATACCCATCTTGAGTGTTAATGATAATTATTATCATCTAGATGGTATTGCTTGTAAAGCCGTGGTTTTTAGTTTGATGAGCTGAATTAGCTTTCGTCTTTCATACCTTCGAGCACATTACGCTTCAGGCGTTCAAGCTGCATATCGTTTAAACCGAGGTAGTTCATGATCACCGGAGCCAGCTTTTCCCATTCGTGGTTGGTTGGTGCCTGAGCAATAAAACCGGAAGAATGAGCAATACGTTCAGCCAGTTTGAGCATGGCGACCAGCTTCAGCTTGTCGTCGTCATCGCTGGTCTGAAATGCATTGTTAATCCAGGGGATAGAATGGTGGTAGCGAATCACTTCGACGGCTGTGGCATCCAGATGCCAGCGTTCAGCCAGCTGGCCACTCAATTCTGCGTGGCTGATTCCCAGGTGATGTTTCTCAAAGGCACCAATGGCTCCGCTTTCATGGCGGTAAGCCGCTTTAACGATATTTCGGTAGCGGGTGGTGTGGTTATAAATTAACGCCATGCCGATGTTGTGGAACAGGCCCAGTTCATAGGCGCTATCGGTTTCTGCCAGTTTTAATTCTTTCGCAATTAATACCGAAGCCACAGCAACCCGGTTGGCGACGTTCCAGATTTCTTCCGGAAAGCTCTGATTACTGTTAAAAAATGCTCCCCGTAGCGAGCGGCCGGTTGCCAGGCGAACAATGCGATCTTGTCCGAGAAAACGCACTGCCTCTTCTATGTTGGCGATCTTACGAACCAGATTGAAGCAGGGGGCATTAATGGTGTTTAC
The DNA here is from genome assembly GCF_965219715.1 of Bacterioplanoides sp. GTDB lineage: Bacteria > Pseudomonadota > Gammaproteobacteria > Pseudomonadales > Oceanobacteraceae > Bacterioplanoides. Next base: position 1,526,619 of record NZ_OZ244785.1, on the reverse strand, counting down.
CACTTCACTGGCGAGCTCTTCCTGTTCCGCAATCATTTTTCCGATGGTATTCAGATCTGCCATTGAACGGCTGAGCGTTTCAATAATATCGGGTGGTCCCGGTATTTCTATTTGGTCTGTAAGATCGGTTTTTTTAGCAGCTTCTGACATATCAGGCCTATGACGGCAGTTGTTCTTCTAATTTAATATAGTTGGCCGGAGTTAAATTTCATGTTTTAAATAGCGAAACTGAGGTTTTAGAGACATAAGTCATGTCTCTGTTATTATTGTGTTTTTTATCGATGAGCTAAGGAAAAATTATGATGAATATTATTGGCGCGATCGTATTAATTGCCCTGGTTGTCTGGGGAATACGACGAGCCACCAATAATAAAAAAATTGCTGATGAAAATAAAAATAAGGCGGCTGATTTCTGGACTGAAAATGCGAAGAAAGAAGGCGTTGAACAAACCCGCAGTGGTTTGCAATATCTGGTATTAGAAGAGGGCAACGGAAAAAGCCCGGCTGCCACTGATATGGTCAAGGTGCATTACCACGGCACGCTACTGGATGGCAGTGTGTTCGACAGCTCTGTGGATCGTGGCCAGCCAATCAGCTTTGGTCTGAATCAGGTCATTCCAGGTTGGACTGAAGGTCTGCAGTTAATGAAGGAAGGTGGCAAAACCCGCTTGTTTATCCCATCTGAGCTGGCTTATGGTGATCGTGCTGCGGGTACTATTCCTCCGGGTTCATTACTGATCTTTGATGTGGAGTTAATCGAAGTTCATTAGTTACAGGTATTTGCTGTTAGCAAGCCAGCCATATGGCTGGCTTGCATAGCGTGTATTTTAAAAGTAGTAGCCCACGTTAATATTAAATCGAGTCCCCCAATCTTTTTTAGCAGTACCTTGAGCATAGGAATCCGCTCCACCACTAATATAGCGTGCATTTCGGCCTGCGATAACGTCAATATTGGCGTAAACTGCACCTGCGCTAATCGCGACACCCGTTGTATTCAACTGGGAATCTTCAAAGTTTGTGCCGTCTTTAACCATGTGGCTGTAATCGTTGTAGAAGCGCAGATTAGAAATACGGCTATTCGCAACTGGTACGTCATAAGATACGTTAAAGGTATAAAGATTAGCTTTGGCAGCAATATTGAAAGAGCCGCCAACGCCGCCGCCTAAGTGAACTACGTCACTATCAGTGCCTTCTGGATTTTCAAGGTCGTATTCGTAGCGAGTGACCTGAGTTTGCGTTGTAAAGCCACCATATTTACCGATATGGTGGAGGGACGCAGCCCATTGGCTTCCGTGTTTTTCTTCAGTAGTGTTGTAAATCTGCCCGACTCTTGCTGAAAGGCCCAGCTCGCCGCTGCTATCAAATGAGTACGCAACTCGTGTTACTAGGGTTCCATCCTCTTCATTTTTAGATGAACCGTCAGTAGAGCTAATAACATCATAAGAATAACGAGCAGTTCTGTTGTCTTGATATTCAGTCCCGCCAAAATATGCTGCCTGAATGTTCCATTTGCCATTCTGAGTAATGTATTTGATACCGGTATCGTAATCGTCTGTCAGGCCCAGATAATAGGCAATACCAAACCACCAACTATTGCTTTCATAAGGGAATATACCAAAGGGAACTTTAGTAATACCCAACTGAATTTCAGAATTTTCATCAACATCAGTGGCAATATATGAGTGGTGTACAGTCTCTAAACCGTCGTACCAACGGTAGTCTGCAGACAAACGAATGCCATTGCTTTCTGTATCAACCTTGAGGTTGAATAAATTAAACGATGAATCACCGCCACGGTCTTTTTCACTGTCATTATCATCACGCAGGCGGTAATTCATGCGAAATGAGCCGGAAATATTTAATTTTTCTAATGCTTCAACTCGCTTTTTTAGATCTTCTAATTCCGTGCTTTCAGCAGAAGCCTGTGTAGCAAACATAAGCGAAGATGCTGCAAGGGTGGATAGGAATAACTTGTTATATTTCATGTTCTACCTCTTCAGATTACAGTTTGTTCAGCCGATATAAATCTGATCGACCGATACTTACTACTGAGTAGTTAATATCAGTATTTTGTTTTTAGAGTTTTTATAATTACCGGGTGAGGTTCATTTCTCCCGGTAATTATCCGTTGTTTTAGTTGGACGTTGATGCATTAACCTGAACGGCTTGACCATTGTCCGGGTCACGCGCAATCACGTCGTGATTTAATTGGTCGCCAAAGTCTTCTTTAGCCCATTTGATTAAGGAGCTGGCGAGAATGATCAGTACCGGAATCATCGGTAATGCAACCAAAATCGTTGAGGTTTGTACGGCTTTTAAACCGCCAACTGTCAGTAATCCCACACCAACCAGCGCTAACAGCACTGTCCACATAATACGAATCCAGCGAGCCGGCTCTTCGTAGCCGGTCAGTTCCTTACTGCAGGTTGCTGCCAGCATATAGGCGGATGAATCCACGGTTGTGGCGAGGAAAATAAAACACAATAAAGTGAATAGAATGATGACCATGTCGCTGGCTGGCAGAGTATCTAATACAGCGACAACGGTGGCAGGGGTGCCTTCACTGCTGAGAATGGCCTGTAGATCAAGTGCCTGATTAACATCAAGATCGATAGCGTAGCCACCCCAGATTGCAAAGAATGCCCAGCAACCGATGCTGCCGTAAGTAACGCCGTACACAATCACTTCACGAATGGTGCGACCGCGGGAAATGCGTGCCACGAATAAACCCATCATAGGTGCATAAGCAATCCACCAGGCCCAATAGAAAACCGTCCAGCCTTCCGGGAAACCACCTTTTGCAATCGGATCGGTCCAGAAATTAATCCGGAAGAAATTGTCCATAAATAAGCCAAAGCTGTTGGACCATAGATTTAATAAGAAAACTGTTGGGCCTGCGATTAAGATAAAGACCAATAACGCAAATGCGAGGCCTGTATTAATGTTCGAAAGCGTCTGGATGCCTTTATTCAGCCCGTTAAATACACTCCAGGCAATCATTATGGTCCATAGGGCCAGGATACCCATTTGCAGTAAAAAGGAATCTTCAAAGCCAAAAATACGTTGAAATAGCTCAGACACCAGCGGAACCGAAAGTCCCAGCGATGTGCCGACGCCACCGACAATTGAGAAGATCACAATGATATCGATGATGCGACCCAGCGGCCCATCAACCAAACCACCCAATACGCCACGGCAGGCCTCGCTCATACGTAAAACACTGACTTTACGCACGTACAGCGCATAACCGATCGGCAGTGCCGGCATCAGGTATAAAGCCCACGGCACAACACCCCAGTGGAACATTGGATACATAGCGGCCCACTCTGCGGCGGCAGAAGTACCTGCTTCAACATTCAGCGGTGGTCCAGATAAAAAGTACAGAGGCTCAACAAACGCCCAGTTACAAATGGATATGCCAATGCCGGCACAGAACAGCATGGAAACCCAGGGCAGGGTGCCAAATTCCGGACCATCTTCCGGAGCTCCCAGCTTGATCCGGCCTAGTCGACCGAATGCCAGCCACATCATAAATGTAAAGCTTCCAATCCCAGTTAATAGATATGCCCAGCCAAAATTACCGGTTACCCAGCTAAAGATACTGCCAACAGCCTCTTTGCCTCCCTCGGGGTTGACGGCCAGAGGGACAATCATAGCCAAAAGGACAATAACCGAAGGCCAGAATAAGGCCGGGTCAATAGCGGGTTTTTTTATTGTTGTACTCATAAAAAACACCTGTCATGAGTGTTGATTTTTATCGTGTTGTAACGGTCATTTGTTTGAAACCGCACAGCGCTGATCACGGGTCATAAACCTGAGAGTAGTTCAGACAAAAGCTAAGACTTTTTTGAAAATCTTATTTTTATGACAACTATAGGTTTACTTGTTAACCAGATAAAAGCTTAAGTTGACTTGTGTCAAGTAAAAGTGGTCAAGCTTAGACGAATGGCTTGACTTGTAACAATTGATTCCTTGGATTGATTACAATCAAGAAAAAGTCTGGTTTTTTGGGGTTTTATGTGACTTAAGTCATACGTTTGATGGTATTGACTTGGAATTAGTCAGCATAATAGAATCCATCGGTGTTAACCTTGGGTTTACAAAAACAAGAATTGAGAGATCGCGCTATGAAACAGATTCCTGCTATCCGATTGGATGATCATATTGATCTGGATAATGCTCTGACCATTCCAGCTCCGTATTACACATCTGAAGCTGTTTTCGAGGAAGAGAAAGAAAAGATTTTTGCAAGCAGCTGGGTGTGTGTCGCGCATTGCAGCGAGGTAGCCACGAAAAATGCTTACATTACCCGTGAAATCATTGGCGAGAGCCTGGTTATCGTACGTGGCCGAGACAACGTTCTACGTGGTTTTTACAATGTTTGCCCACACCGCGGTCATGAGTTGTTAAGCGAAGCTGCTGGTAAGGCAAAAAATGTGATTACCTGCCCATATCATGCCTGGGCATTTAAGCTGGATGGCAAGCTGGTTCACGCAACTAACTGCGAAAACGTGAATAATTTTGAAGCCGATGCCATCGGTCTGACACCATTCCATGTCGTTGAACATGCGGGTTTTATCTACATCAACCTGACGGAAGGTGAGCCTCAGCCAATTGAAGAGCAGTTGCCTGGTCTGGCGGAGCGTATGGAATCGACCATGGGCAATATTCGGGATCTGAAGCTGGCAGCTCGTTTTGTTAGCAATACTCCAGCTAACTGGAAAAGTATCGTTGATAACTACATCGAGTGTTATCACTGTCCGACAAATCATGTGAGTTTTGCATCTTCCGTTAATGTGGATGTATATGACCATGAATTGCACGAGAATTGGACCGTGCAGGTTGGTGAAGCTAAATCATCAGACAGTTCTTTCCAGGTGAGTGACGACATAGAAAATCCGAATTTTACGGGTTTCTGGATCTGGCCGAGCACTATGTTTAATATGCCACCGGGTGGCGACTTCATGACCGCCATTTATGAATTCCCTGTCAGCGCAGGTGTGACTCTGCAGCACTATGAAATTTATTTCCTGAACGAAGAATTGACTCAATACCAAAAAGACCTAGTCGAATGGTATCGTGACGTTTTCCGTCCGGAAGACCTACGCTTAGTCGAAAGCGTACAGCGTGGCCTGAATTCCCGCGGCTATAAAGGTCAGGGACGTATCATGACCGATAAGCAGCGCAGTGGTATCAGCGAGCACGGTGTTGCTCATTTCCATCAAATTGTTGCGCGTCTGCACGCTGCTGAATAATGGCTGATGTCCGGGTGCCCCCGGACTGGAGAACTCTATGCAAACACTTGATCAAGCGCCGCTGTTTAAGCAGGCGTGTTATGTAAATGGTGAGTGGGTAACCACAGATGAGTCTATCGAGGTTTTAAACCCGGCGACGCGGGAATGTATTGGTACCATTCCATCAATGAATGCTGAGCAGGCCAGCCGCTGTATTGAGCAGGCCAAAGAAAGCATGAAAGGCTGGAGTGCATTAACCGCCAAAGCCCGTGCAAAAATTCTGCTGCGCTGGTTTAGCCTGATTGAAGAAAATGCCGATGAACTTGCGTTTATTATGACGCAAGAACAAGGTAAGCCGCTAAAAGAAGCACGTGGTGAAATCTTATATGCCGCTTCATTTATTGAATGGTTCGCTGAAGAAGGTAAGCGCGTTTACGGCGAAACCATTCCTCAAACCGTCGAAACTAACCGTATTTCGACGTTGAAACAGCCGATAGGTGTGTGCAGCGCCATTACGCCGTGGAACTTCCCGGCGGCGATGATCACGCGTAAAGCCGCACCGGCTTTAGCGGCGGGCTGTAGCTTTGTCGTAAAGCCGGCGACAGAAACTCCATTCACCGCATTAGCGTTGGCAGAATTAGCGCATCAGGCGGGTATCCCGGCGGGTGTGTTTAACGTGATTACCGGTCCTTCCCGTGCTTTGGGTGAAGTGCTGACGCAACACGAACTGATCAGCAAATTCTCGTTTACCGGTTCTACGCCGGTGGGTCGTGTTTTGCAGGCGCAATGTGCCAGCACGATTAAGAAAACCTCAATGGAGCTGGGCGGTAATGCCCCCTTTATCGTGTTTGATGATGCGGATGTTGATAAAGCCGTTGCGGCTGGGATTGCGGCGAAATTCCGTAATGGCGGCCAGACCTGTGTGTGTGTAAACCGCTTTTACGTGCACTCGGCGATTTACAATGAATTTGTTGAAAAATTTGCCGCTCAGGTTCGTGCGCTGAAGGTTGGTAACGGCCTGGATGATGCAACCGACATTGGCCCGATGATCACTCAGAAAGCCATTGCCGACATGAGCCTACTGGTGAATGACGCTGAAGCAAAGGGTGCTAAAGAACTGGCTGCGGCAGAAGTACCGGCTGAAGGCCAATATTTTGCGCCTCGTGTGCTAGTGGATGTGACGGAAGATATGAACATTGTTCAGGAAGAAATCTTTGGGCCAATCGCAACCATTATTCGGTTTGAAACCGAAGACGATGTGATTCGTCAGGCGAATGACACCATTTATGGCCTGGCGGCCTACTTCTTCTCCAACGATGTCCGCCGTGTTCATCGTGTAGCAGAAGTGCTGGAAAGCGGCATGATTGGTGTAAACACCGGGATTATCTCGAATGAAGTTGCACCTTTTGGTGGTGTTAAACAATCGGGTTTGGGTAAGGAAGGCTCGCGTTACGGTATTGAGGATTACCTCAAAGTGAAATACATCTGCCTGGACATTGCTTAATCAAGCGCTGGCGTGAGAGAGATTATTATGGCTGACAATAATGTAAAAGTACGCGTTGCGTCGATTAAACACGTTGCCAACACCATCAAGCAATTTGATCTGGTTCCATGTGAAGGAACACTGCCGACGTTTACGCCGGGTGCCCATATTACGGTTGAAATGAATGACGAACTGAAGCGTTCTTATTCATTAACCAGTGCGCCGGATGATGCTGAGCGTTATCAGATTGCAGTCTTACTGGAGCCTGAGTCCCGCGGTGGTTCGCGTTATATGCACGAACGGCTGAAGGAAGGTGATGAGCTGAACGTTTCTCAGCCTGATAACTATTTTGCGTTGGATACCACGCATAAAGGCAAGCATTTATTGATTGCTGGTGGTATTGGTATTACACCGTTTATGTCATATCTGCCTGTGCTGGAAGCTGAGCAATTGGACTTCGAGCTTCATTACTGCATTCGCAGTGAAGAAGATGCTGCTTATGTGTCGGAATTAAGCCAGCGCTTGGGTGAGCGCTTGTTTATTTACGACACCTCTGTGCAGCAACGCCTCGAGGTGGAAGCACTGATCAAGCAATATCAGGAAACCGCGCACGTCTATGTGTGTGGTCCGGTCAGTTTGATTGATGACGTGGTGAAGTTTGGTCAGCAGATTCTGGGTGAAGAGCGCACACACTTTGAAAACTTTGGTGAAGCGGCCAGCGAGGGTGATGCGTTTGAAGTGCATTTTCAGCAGTCGGGTTTCAGTCTGACGATTGAATCAGACACCAGTATTTTACAGGCAATTGAAGCGGATGGCCGTTTATCCGTTGAATGCCTGTGCCGTAATGGTGTCTGTGGTACGTGCGAAACGGACATTGTTGAGGGGGAAGCTGATCACCGTGATAACTACCTGGATGACGACGAAAAAGCGTCTCAGGAAACCATGATGATTTGTATCTCGCGTTCGAAAACGCCGAAGCTGATTTTGGATATGTAGTTACGTTGCGGCAACTTATGTTACTGGAACTCAAACATAATATAACCGGGTAAATCATTCATTGCTGCTTGGTATATCAGTAGCGCGCGCTGATCACCAAGGGTGATGGGTATTTCCTGGTTGTGCTGAGTAGTGCCGAGAATATTGTGTTGAGTCGCCATAAAGCCATACAGTTGCTGCTGTAAGGTGAGATAGCTGATATCGGGGTGATGTTCACTCTGATTGGATTTAATGATTTCACCAAATAGGTCGGTGAAAACAATGAGTTTACTTGTGCGCTTTAACAATAAATTGAAGAACTGTTCGAAACGTTGCAAGGATAATTCATACTGCTTGCGCAAGGTATTATCCATGCTCGTGCCAATGATACGAGTTATTTTGCCATTATGATCTTTTACGCCGACGGCGCGTGAGGCGATCCAGCGTTCTTCATTATTTTTAACAATGCAGAAATCCATTTCATGGGCGCCGCCTTCGCGCACGATTTTTTCGTAATCGTTTTCGAGCTTTCGGCGTGATTCGGGGCTCATTAACTCCCAGAAATCGGAATTGCTATCGATGCGAACACCGTAAACTTGTTCGGCATTTTTAGAGTAGCTGACCTTGTCCAGAATAAGATCCCACTCCCAGGTGACAATATCAGAAGAGCCGTGAAGGTGAACTTCACTAATATTTTCATGATATTGGGTTGTTGGTGTTGTTGATGACAGATTGGCATTAACACCGTATTTCAGCCATAACTTATCGACATTTAAAAAGTTGGCAAGCAGTTCCAAGTTGTTATCGTCGATGCTGCCTCCTTTGGTCCATTTATTGACTGCAGTTCGGGATACATTTAGCTCGTTGGCTACTCGTGTTTGGCTGGTTTTTTTGTTTCGCAGCGTCTCGACTAGGCGCTGGCTGAAATCGTGTGCTGACATATCAGTCTCGAATAAGAACTTCTGGAAGACATTTTATGTTAACCAGAGATTGACATCTAGACGGCTTTTCGCGGATGAGTTGGTTGCTGTGAAGAAATTAGTTTGAAACTGGTTGCCTGTTGTTTTCTCTGGAACCTTGTGGGTATTAGTTGGTTTTGTAATCGGTACTTTTCGCAGTATTTCTACGGCTGTTTCGGTTTGTTTGGTTACTTGGGGAGAGGTCGTTTTAGACTTTGGTAGGCAATTGCCATTTTGTTTGTAAAAAAACTACAAGAAAGGCTTGTCGTCGCTCTAAAAACCGTTCAGACTTTCATCAAGATTAAAAATGACGGGAATAAATTGTGTGAATGTGATGTTTTGGTCACATTCGCGAGGCTTAATACCCCAGTTAGCACGGAACTTAGACACGGATTGCTAATCAATATGGGTAATAGGTAAGACCAATTTAGTGCCGATCCATCTTCATGTGGGCTTTGTTGAAAACTGACAGGATTACTGAATGACCGACGATATCGACGTATATGAAACTCAGGAATGGCTGGATTCGTTACACGCTACCATCCGCCACGCCGGACCCGAGCGCGCTGCTTTTTTACTGAAACAGTTATTCGACAATGCTCTGGATAAAGGTGTTGCATTGCCACAGGCAATTACCACGCCGTACCGCAACACCATCGCTCCGGAAAAAGAGCGACGCATGCCCGGCGACCTGTTTATGGAGCGCCGTATTCGTTCCCTGATTCGTTGGAATGCATTAGCCATGGTAATGCGTGCTAACGATAATGATGAAGGCCTGGGTGGCCACATTGCTTCATTCGCCTCGTCGGCCACGCTGTACGATGTGGCGTTTAACTATTTCTTCCGCGGTAACGAAAACGGTCACCTGGGTGATTTGATTTATTTTCAGGGTCATATTGCTCCGGGCATTTACGCCCGTTCTTATTTGGAAGGCCGCTTCGACGAAGAGCAACTGGATAACTTCCGTCGTGAAGTGGATGGCAACGGTTTATCTTCCTACCCACACCCTTGGTTGATGCCCGATTACTGGCAGTTCCCGACCGTATCTATGGGTTTAGGACCGATTCAGGCCATTTATCAGGCCCACGTAATGCGTTATCTGTCGGCGCGTGAATTATCCGCCCGTGGTGATCGTAAAGTCTGGGCATTCCTGGGTGACGGTGAATGTGATGAGCCGGAAACTCTGGGTGCTATCTCTCTGGCAGGCCGTGAGCAGCTGGAAAACCTGATCTTTGTGGTGAACTGTAACCTGCAACGTCTGGATGGACCGGTGCGTGGTAACGGCAAAATCATGCAGGAGCTGGAAGGCGTCTTCCGCGGTGCTGGCTGGAACGTGATTAAAGTGGTTTGGGGTCGCCATTGGGATGCGCTGCTGGATAAAGATAAATCCGGCATGTTGCAGAAACGCATGGACGAAGTGTGTGATGGGGATCTGCAAAACTACAAAGCCAATGGCCCGGCTTACACCCGTGAGCACTTCTTTGGTAAATACCCGGAAACCGCGGCACTGGCTGAAGAATTAACCGACGAAGACATCGCTAAATTAAACCGCGGTGGTCACGATCCGTTTAAAGTGTACGCAGCCTACGCCGAAGCGGTTGCTAACAAAGGCGCACCAACCGTTATCCTGGCGCAAACCGTTAAAGGTTACGGTATGGGTGATGCCGGTGAAGCGGCTAACGATACCCACTCTGTGAAAAAACTGGATATCGAATCGTTAAAAGGCTTCCGTGATAAATTCGCGATTCCGTTAACCGATAAAGAACTAGAAACCGTTCCGTATTACCGTCCGGCGCCTGATAGCCCGGAAATGAAATACATGCGTGAACGTCGCGACGCATTACACGGTCCGGTGCCATCTCGTCGTACCGATTTCGAGCCATTAAAAACACCGGCACTGGAAGCCTTTAAAGGTCAGCTGACCGGTAGTGGCGAACGTCAGATGTCATCCACCATGAGTTTTGTGCGTGTGTTGTCACAACTGGTGAAAGACAAAGAAATTGGCAAGCGTATTGTGCCGATTGTACCGGACGAAGCGCGTACCTTTGGTATGGAAGGTATGTTCCGTCAGCTGGGTATTTATTCTTCCGCGGGTCAGAAATACACCCCGCATGATCACAGCCAGATCATGTATTACAAGGAAGATAAAAAAGGCCAGATCATGGAAGAGGGCATCAATGAAGCGGGTGCGATGTCGGCCTGGATTGCGGCGGCAACAGCGTACAGCAACTCTAACTGCCCGATGATTCCGTTTTACGTGTTCTACTCCATGTTTGGGTTCCAGCGTATTGGCGATTTGGCCTGGGCAGCGGGTGATATTCAGGCACGCGGTTTCTTAATTGGCGCAACGGCGGGCCGTACGACATTAAACGGCGAAGGTCTGCAGCATCAGGATGGTCACAGTCATTTAATGGCACACACCATTCCGAACTGTCATTCCTATGATCCGACTTACGGTTTTGAACTGGCGGTGATTATTCAGGATGGCCTGAAACGTATGTACGACGATCAGGAAAACTGCTTCTACTACATCACCACCATGAACGAAAACTACGTTCATCCGGAAATGCCACAAGGTGCAGAAGAAGGCATCATCAAAGGCATGTACCAGCTGAAAGAAGGCAAAAAGACGAAGAAGTCCGATGCCCGTGTTCAGTTAATGGGCTCCGGTACCATTTTACGTGAAGTGGAAGCCGCGGCGGATATTCTGCGTGAAGACTACGGTGTTGAATCCGATATCTGGAGCGTAACGTCCGTGAACGAACTGGCCCGTGACGGCCAGCGTTGTGAACGTAACAACTTATTGCATCCGGAAAAAGAAGCTGAAGTACCTTATATCACTCAGCAATTAAGCGCTCAGAATGGCCCGTTTATTTTCGCGTCGGATTACATTAAATCTTACGGCGAACAATTACGCGCCTTTGTACCGGGTGAATATAAAGTGCTGGGTACCGACGGTTTTGGTCGCTCGGATACGCGTAAAAAATTACGTCAGTTCTTCGAAGTCAGCCGTGAATTTATCGTACTGGCGGCATTAACCAGCCTGGCAAAAGACGGCAAGTTCGATGCAAAAGAACTGGAAAAAGCCCGCGTACATTTAGGTATCGATGCCGCAAAACTGGACCCAACACTGAGCTGAGAGGAGGCAATTAAATGAGCAATATTATCGTTAAAGTGCCGGACCTCGGCGGTTCGGAAAATGTCGAAATTATTGAAATTTCGGTGGCGGTGGGCGACAGCGTTGACGTCGAACAGGACTTAATTGTTCTGGAAACCGATAAAGCCACCATGGAAGTTCCGTCCAGCCACGCCGGTGTGGTTACCGAATTATTGGTGAAAGTCGGCGACACTGTTTCTGAAGGTTCGGATATTCTGGCCCTGACCAGCGAAGCATCTGATGCACCGGTTGCTGAAGCCGCGGTTGAAGTTGCTGCCGAGGCTGCCGCCGTTGTTGAAGAGTCCGCTGCACCTGAAGCATCTGCCACAAATACAGCAGCACCTGCACCAGCAGCCAGCGAAACCATTGAGTTAACCGTGCCGGATCTGGGTGGTGCAACCGATGTCGATATTATCGAGTTAAGTGTTGAGCCAGGCGCCAGCGTTGAAGCAGAAGACTCGCTGTTGGTGCTGGAAACGGATAAAGCCAGCATGGACGTACCGGCGCCACAAGCCGGTACTCTGGTCGAATTTAAAGTGGCGGTGGGTGATAAGGTTAATGAAGGTGATGTTTATGCCGTGCTAACTACCGCAGCTACTGCAACTACTCCTGTGGCCGCTCCAGCATCTGAGTCAGCGCCTGAACCTGTGGCGGAAAAACCAGCCTCAGCACCCGCGCCGGCAAAAGCAGAGCCTGCAGCACAAGACGTGGAATCTAAGGCTGTGGTGGAAGGCAAAGGCGTTTATGCCGGTCCGTCATCACGTCGCTTAGCACGTCAGCTTGGTGTTGATTTGACCAAGGTAAAAGGCTCTGGTGCGCGTCATCGTATTACCAAAGATGATATTCGTGCTTATGTAAAAGATCTGATTCAGAAAGCGGAATCCGGTCAGGTCGCAGTTACGTCCGGTTCGGGTATTCCAGCCGTTCCGGAAATTGATTTTTCCCAGTTTGGTGAAATCGAAATGCAGCCAATGAGCAAAATTAAAAAGCTCACTGCTGCGAATATGTCGCGTGCCTGGTTAAACGTGCCCCATGTAACTCAGTTCGACGAAGCGGATATTTCCGATCTTGATGCGTTCCGCAAAGACATGAAAGCCGAAGCCGAACGTCGTGGTGTGAAATTAACGCCGATGCCATTCCTGATTAAGGCGGCGGCAATGGCACTGCGTGCTGAGCCAAGCTTTAACGTATCGCTGCACGCCGATGGCGAACACATGGTGCAAAAACACTACGTTCATATTGGTATGGCGGTGGATACACCAAATGGTCTGGTGGTTCCGGTAATTCGTGATGCCGATAAAAAAGGCATTTGGGAATTAGCGGAAGAAAGCAACGAACTGGCGGCCAAAGCCCGTGCCGGTAAATTAAAACCGGCGGAAATGCAGGGTGGTTGTTTTACCATTTCCAGCCTGGGTGCGATTGGCGGCACTGGCTTTACGCCAATCGTGAATACACCGGAAGTCGCGATTATGGGTGTTTCTAAAGCTCAGATTAAGCCAATCTGGAACGGTAAAGAATTCGAGCCGCGTAACATGTTGCCATTGGCAGTATCGTATGATCACCGTGCCATTAATGGTGCTGACTGCGGTCGTTTCTTTACTACACTGGTCAATATGATCAGCGATATTCGTCGTCTGGTGTTATGAGCCTCGTGTCATAACACCAGACGAGAATAACTGCGCTGTATTTATACAAGCGCAGTAACTCTATGACCTGACGGATGGTTCCCTGCGGTTTATCGAGAACTGGTAAATAGGGAATTCAGGTCTCCAGCGCAACACCGATACATTTTTAGACTGGCCCTGACCTCATGCCAGCCTGAAAATGTATCGGTGTTTTTTTGTAAGTTTCTTTATCTGAAATATATCCAATCAGAAATATTTTCCTGTCATCCGGAATTAATGCGCCAATATATTCGCTTATTGATTATTTGTTGGTCGTTTGTTGATCAATAAGGGGCGTTATTAAATCTTTTATTGTTTCTCGCCCGATATTTATTAAGTTGACTTAATTGACAGTAATTTAAAGTCACCACTAGACTTCGTACTCTGAACGGGAGAAGTGAATCGTGCGTATATTAAGTCTGACTGCTGCAATTTTGGTTACCGCCCCTGCAGTACAAGCTCTGGAAGTTTTTCAAACTGGCCAGGTTGCTACGGCGCAAGCATTTAATAACAATTTTTCTGAGCTGGAGACTAAGATCGGACAGCTTGAACAAAAGGCCGGGCTGAATAAGCGTAACGTTAATGGAATTGAAATGACGGTTGTCAGCAGCCGTTACGGCTATTATTCACTGACCTCTGCCAAGGGCGTCACGACCCTGATTGATGAAGATGGTTACCCTACAAACAGCTGGGTGTATTACGCCGACGAAAATTGTACGGGTAATGCATATTTCTCGACAGGCTTCGATAACGATAAAAACCTGAATCATCAATATCTGGCAAAACGCCTGTCTCCTTCACAACTCCATTATGATGGCTCGACATTGTTAATGACGCAGGAAACGGAAGTGGTGCGTTTGTTTTCCAAATCACGGCGCTATAAAGGCGTTTGTTCAAATACAGAGAGCACAGAGATTGCGTTAAAGCTGGTGGCTAATGACCCGGCAGTAACCGGTTTTCCTGACTCGCTGCCGTATGTCATCAGCGGTTCAGAGCAACGCTTAACCTTAATACGAAATATCGGTACTGCTCCTGCCGGTGGCAGCAATAATTCGAAACGAAATGTATATGCCAATGGTACAAAAATAGGCTCCGTCAGCTACTTGCCCAGTTCCGCATCACACGCGTTGTACAGCGTGCAACTCGACGATTATCAGGGACACAGTGTCACCTTGTATAAAGACGGCAGCTATAGCGGCCTTAATTTAGTTGATGAAAAAACAGTTTATTTTATTGCTGCCGGGTGTAATGGCACACCGTACCTTGAGGTGCTGGATGATTATGATCGTGAGTGGTGGTATCAGGACCGGTTAAAACGACCGATTATTAAAAATGATGGGAAATATTATCAGCAGTCGGAACAGGTTTATAAAATGTCTGCCGGCGCTAAAAGTGAGCGTTGGAACAGCGGCAGTTGTTTCGCTGAAAGCGGAACCCGGAAGCACGCTTATCGTAAGCTGACCGAGACAACGGCACCCGATTTACCTGTGTTTACACCGCCGATTACCTGGGACGGCTATGTCCAGGAAACCGAATACAGCAGTTTGCCTGAGGCTGATTGATGAAAGTTTTATTTCTGCTGATCAGTATATTGTTGGTGTCCTGTGGCGGAGCGGGGGGAGGTGGCTCCGACAGCGAACCCCCGGTTCAGCAACAGCCTGATCCAAACCCGCAGCCAGACCCGGATCCTCAACCAGATCCGGACCCTCAACCAGAACCGGATCCTCAGCCTGACCCGGATCCTAAGCCAGACCCGGATCCTAAGCCAGACCCGGACCCTCAGCCAGACCCGGACCCTCAGCCAGACCCGGGCCCTCAGCCTGACCCGGATCCACAGCCTGACCCAGATCCACAGCCAGACCCGGATCCGCAGCTACCAATGCTGAAATTCGGAGAAGGAAAGTTTGGCGAAGCGCGACTCGGTTGATTCTGCCTGGGTTAAGGCCTGCTCTGCGGGCCTTTATATGATCTGGTCTGTTTGTATCCGCTCTGTTATACCGGGGCGACAAACAATCACTCGCCAAAACTATGACGCAGCTGGCGTTTTACGGCCCCGCGTTGACGCCAGTTTCTGAATTGCAGCCAATAGTTCTGGAATTGGTTCGCTCGCAGCTCGCGCGCTTTTTCTTCGTAATAAGCCATATCAATTACCCCATTTGAATCTCGGATTATTTCCCTGCGATTTGGTTTGCTCATCGGTTATCTCCTGATACCGGGATAGACTACGACCAAATACTCATTGTTAATAACGATTAAAAATAATCAAAATGATCGCAAATAACGATTTATGGGGATGGCCATGTCGCAACCTAATCTGAGCAGTGAGCTACTGCGTACCTTTGTTACGGTTGTCGAACAACAAGGTTTTATACGCGCAGCGGAGTCGTTGCATAAAACTCAGTCGACTGTCAGTCAGCAAATGAAGAAGCTTGAGCAGGAGCTGGGTGTTGAGATTTTTCAAACCTCCGGGCGTAAGCGGGTGCTTACTCATGAGGGGGAAATGATGCTTGGTTATGCGCGCCGGATGTTGGCACTGCAGGATGATGCCATTGCCAGCCTGCAAACCAGCGGTATTCAGGGGGAGGTTCGCGTTGGCGTCTCACAGGGTATCGCAGAACTGATGCTGCCGGAGTTGCTGGCTGAATTTGCACGACAGAATCCGGGAATTCGCCTGTTTGTAGAAACCGGTTACTCCCCCAGTCTCAATCAGGGATTTGAGAATGATGAGTTTGATCTGGTGATGACCGTGTCGTTGCAGGAGCTGCAGGGTAAGGGTGACTTACTCAGCGTCGAACCGTTGGCCTGGATTGGTGCGCCAGGCTGGCAATGGAGTGGCCAGCGTGAGTTGCCAATCGCCGCTTATACCAGTGAATGTCAGTTCCGGGTGGCCTGCCTGGAAGCGCTGAAGCATCATGACATCGCCTGGCGTCTGGCATACACCAGTTCCAGCTATCAGGGGCTGATGGCTGCGGTGAAAAGTGGTTTGGCGGTGACAGTCAGGCCGCAGAGCGCGGTTGCAGATGGCGGTGAGCTGATCGGTGAGCGTCTGGGTTTACCACAATTACCCAGTGTTTATTCCTGGCTGCGCTATCGACCCGGATTTGAAGCGGGTCAGCAGTTAGCGGCATCGTTGAAGCAGGCAGCTCTGAAGGCGCGCTGATTACTCAATTTCGTATAGCAGGCTAGACTTAATACTTAAGTAAACCAGAGCTCGATGCTATGAAGGGAAGTTATTGCCGCCTGAGTGGTTCAGTCCGATGGATACTGTTACTGATATTTCTGCCATGCGCAGCGTTGCATGCTGAAACTTTGCGGGTGGCGATCAGTGAGCTGGACTATCCGCCGTACCATTATCGCAGCGACGGGAAGCTGGTGGGGGTGTCGATTGATTATGCCCGCGAGGTGGCTGACAAAGCCGGCTATCAGCTGAGCTTCGAGCGTATGCCGTTTGAACGTATCCTTCATGAAATGCGTGCTGGCCGGATCGATATGGTGGTGTTGCTGTTTAAAAACGAGGAGCGCCAAGAATACATTCACTATCTGGATAAACCTTATATCCATGAAGAAAGCCACATTGTGGTGGCCACTGATCAGGAAATGTTTCCCGACCGATTCTCTGGTGATTTTCAGGCATTTAAAGAGTATCCGGTGGTCAGCGTTCGTGGTTACTTCCACGGTGAGTTATTTACCGAAGCGGATTACCTCGAGAAGCAGGAGGTGACCAGTGAAGCAGAGCTGTTGCGTCGTCTGTTATCAGGCCGGCCGATGGTTGCTGTCAGTAACCGGGCCATTATTTCTTACCATGCCCGGTTACAAAACCAGAATCACCGGATTCGTATTTTGCTGCCTGCGATTGATAATGGCGCCGATTATCTGGCTTTTTCTAATAAGCTGAAAAACGTCAGGGAAGTGGTTAAGCGCTTTAACCACGCCCAACAGGAATATATGAGTTCCAGCGCTTATCAGGAGCTGATGAATAAATACGGCTTCGATAGCGACCCTGCATTACTGCAGAGTCGCCCTTAAGCTGCTACACCCGAAATTGAGCAATATGACCTTCCAGATCATAAGACAGCTGTGATAATTGCTGGCTGTTGGTTGCCACCATGGTGCTGGAATTGGCGGTATCGTCAGAAACGCGGGCAACGTTCACCAGATTCTGATTCATCTCTTCCGCCACCTGAGTTTGCTGTTCTGTTGCTGCTGCGACCTGAATAACAATATCGCGCACGTCATCCACTAACGACACAATCCGGTTAATTTCCGCACCGGCATCGCTGGCCGAAGTAACACTGGATTCAGCTCCCTGACTGGAACGTTGCATAACGGAGACGGCCTGTTTGGCCCCACTGCGCAGGCGTTCGTTCATATCGCGGATTTCGGTGGTGGACTCCTGAGTACGCATGGCTAGTTGGCGCACTTCATCAGCAACCACTGCAAAACCCTGACCGGATGCACCGGCGCGTGCCGCTTCAATCGCGGCGTTTAATGCGAGCAGATTGGTCTGTTCGGAAATGCTCTGGATCTGTTCAAGTACATTGGCAATTTGTTCAGTGTCTGATTCCAGCGTCACAATCACATCGCTGGCCTCACGAATATCACCTGCCAGCTGTTTGATATGGGTAATGGTCTTTTCCACATCCTCATTCCCCTGGCTTGCCTTTTGATCGGCACTGTCTGTCACTCGGGCGGCATGGGCAGCATTATTAGCAATTTCCTGGACGGTTGATGTCATTTCCGACATCGCTGTGGCCAGTAATTCGGTTTCCTGGGATTGCTGGCGGGTATCGCGATTGGTTTGCTCGGCATTTCCAGACAATTGCACGGCACTTTGTTTCAGCTGAGTCATCGACTCCGACAGGTGGCGAATTAGTTCCTGAAAAACATCCAAAGTCTGATCGATGGATTTTCCCAGTTGGCCGAGCTCGCCGTGGTTATTAAGGTTAATCCGTTGAGTCAGGTCTTTATTCGCAATCAGTGTCATGACTTGTTTTATTTTCGCCAAAGGGGAAGTAACACTGCGAATAATGGTGACGTTAATTGCGATCAACAGGGCTGCCACAACCAGAATCTGTATCGCAAAACGTACCAGAGCGGCATTAAATTTTTCGTGGATATCATCAATCCAGACACCGGTGCCAATCGACCAACCCCACGGAGTAAATGCACGAACATAGCTCTGTTTAACCTGTGGTTCAGACTGCCCGGGTTTTGGCCATTTATAAGAAAAAACATCGGCACCGCCCGGACGGCTGGCTACCCGGGCCATTTCGGAAAAAACACGAACGCCTTCGTCGGTCACTACGTGAGACATATTTTTACCAACGCTGGCAGAGCTTCCGCCGTTGGCAATCATGCGGACATCGGAATCAACGATAAAGAAATATTCATTACCTTCATATTTCATATCTTCAATTAAACTGATGGCCTGTTTTTGCGCTTGCTGTTCATCTATTAAACCAGTGCGGCTCATTTTATATTGGTTGTTAACAACGCTGTACGCGGTATCAACCAGTGCGTGTAATTCAATTTTGCGATCGTCGATCATAGTTGCTCGCCAGTCGAGCAAGCTCATTGTTTTCAGTGTTATCAGTGCTACGAGTGAAACAGCAACCAGTAATGCCAGTCGCGTACTCACAGACAGGTTTTGCATTGGTGATACCTATTAAAGCGGAGTAATTTAGCGACACATTATAGAATGTGAAACAGATCACATATGGGAAAATTCGGATACTTTTGGTGTGTGTTTTTTTAACTTATGTATCTGTTTTTAAGGAATTTAAAGTTAATTTTACGTGTATTGATATGGGTCATAATTTTCTTGTTTTTTACAGTGAAATTAGTACCGATATCGATCGGTGTTACTACCTAGTGAAAATAATTCCTTAGTTAGTAGCTTTTTGCTAAGTAACTCTTTGGTTAGTACACCGAAAAGAAAGGAATGTTCTTACCATGGCCGCTAGTGACAGCGGCAGATGATAATAACTGGGTGGCGTTTACCGCAGCCATTGCTCCGGTAGCCCTTTGGTCTGAATCATCGCGGCGAAGTCCATGGTTAATGCGATAGCAACATGCACAGCCACACCGCCCCAGATAGAGCGTGATTTTAACGCCAGCACACCGAGGAAAAAGCCAAACAGAATGGCGCCGGTCGACTCCAGCCAGAGTTTAGGGAAATGCATCATCAGATAAGGCAAACACATAACCGCAACCGACAGGCTGCCAAGCTGGGTGCGCAGACCATTCACCAGAAATCCACGGAAGAAAAACTCTACCGCAATAAATTGGGTAATATAAATACATTCCCACAAAATCAGATCGAGCCAGCTGATGTGGGCCAGATCATAGAAGGGGTAATGATTTGCAAAGTCGCTGCGAAAACTGGCCATAATGGCGAAGCCGATAATAGGAGTGGTTAGTAATACATAACCCAGCCAGTGTTTATGTACGTCGCCCCATTGTAAGCCGTACTCTTTCAACGACTGTTTCAGCAATACTTTAATGGTGAATACCGGAATTAAAATAAATGCCAGCAGGTGCCAGCTGCCCCACCAGACATAACCAATCAGTTCACGGTAATGACTACTGTAATACGCGTTCAGCCATTGCCCGCGTCCATCAGAGAACCAGCTTTCCAGCATAGGAATTGCCGTGGATAAGTTACTGGAGTATTTCAGATAGTGCAGCATCAGCAGACACACACAAGCGACGGCAATAACGACCCAGGCACGGTTCTTCAGTGTGGTCTCATCGCAACCCTGACGATCCAGCTTTGCTTGTTCGTCAATGGCAGTTACGTGAGACCAGATTTGTTTCGGGTGTAACCAGTAAAGTGGTTTTTTGAAATGACTCATAATATCCGTATCGGGTTATGACTGCCCACGACGGGTCAGTTGTGGCGGTATTATCTGATCCAGCAACTGATTTGCCAATGTCTGCATATTCTCACTGATCTGATCCGGTGCGATCGTTTGTTCGTAATATAAAACCTGCTCCAGCTGGGTCGCCAGTAATTGCAGTTGAGGCTGTTCGCCGTAATGCTCTTCAACCGCGGTCAGCCAATCGTCAAATAGCTGCGACTGACCCCTGGGTACCTGATAAAAGATCATGTGAAGTTGTTGCAGGTAGAATTTCAGCGCTTCGTGAGTGTGCAGGGGGTGATATTGTTTCAGACGCATTATCGCCATAACGCGTTTCAGTCGTGGCAACCAGAATAACCGGCTGAACCAGGCAGCCGATGATAACAATAACAGCGTTAATAATATTGGCCACAGTGACATTGCAGCCAGCTTAAGCCAGGCCAGTAAGCTGATAATTAAAGCAGATAAGGCCAACCAGACCTGACTGATTAAGGCCGTAATACTGAAACCAGCGCCGGAGTTTTGTGGGTCATTCAGGGTGTTATCCAGTTTAACTAACTGGCGTGAATATTCGCTGATTTGTTCTGATGCCGACGGATTATGTTCCGGTCGGGGTAAATTGTAATAGGCGGTGGGTTCAAACGTTACCCAGCGACTGTCGACCCAGGCCTCGACCCAGGCATGACCATCAATGGCACGAATTTCATAATAACCGGTCAGTGGATTTTTGGTGTTTGCACTGAAGCCGGTGACCAGTCGCGCTGGAACACCGACGGTACGCAACATCATCACCATGGCACTGGCAAAGTATTCGCAATGGCCCTCGCGAGTGTCGAATAAAAATTCACTTAATGGGGTACGGCCCTGGGATTCTGTAATAGAAGAAAAGCTGTAACGGTAATTTTCGCGCAAATGGCGTTCAATAATCTGTGCCTTAGTAAAAGGATCATAACTGCCTTTGACCAGCTTGCGGCTTAAGCGTTGTATACGCGGATCAAACCTGTTGGGAACCTGCAGATCTTGCTTGGTCGGCTTCGCAGCATAAGAGGTTGGACGATCGCCGAGATACGCCAGATGCGATTCAACGGCGTAACGGGTGCCGGCGCGCAACGCGCCGGGCAGTAGCGGTTGTCCGAATTGATCAAGCGCAATTGTGGAAGAGGGCAGCCATAAATTCACCGGGTTGGCCGCACTTGGCAGCCACGCCGGTATGGTCTGATCGATATACAATGTGTGCAGGAAATTACCCGGCTTATCGCCCGGTACGGTAATCCGACCCTGCTGATCAGCCGCCAGTTTGGTTGAAATATCTTCATTGGCGGTTTTCCAGCTAAGACCATCGAAGTGATCAAATGAGCGGATTTTCAGGTAGCTGCCATGGCTGGCTCGCATTCGTGCAACAACGGTTTGCAGATCCAGTTTGCCCGAGCGATCCGTGTTACGAATATCAAAGTTTTCGTTAAAACCTTTGTATTCGTAACCTTCGCTGTCTTCATCCAATAAATTGAAATCCGACAGTTCGGTAATTTCTTTCAGATCCTGATACCGAAACTCACGCTCGTCATCCAGATCGCCGGGCTTCAGCTGCTTCTTTGGTTTTTTTGCCGGTTCACTGTCGGCCTGATTCAGCCAACTCTGGTTGTGATAAGCCTGATCGTTATAAAAAGAAGCACTGGTCGATTCCAGACCGCCAATATTTAATGCTTCCAGTCGCGGGATTAATAAATACAGCACAAAGGCAAGCGTCACCACCGCTAGCCCGGACAGGCTTCTTTGCCATAAACCAGGCCCGGTTATTTCGATGTCGTCATTGTTACTGTTTAGATGACTGCTACGGTCAAGCCAGGCTTCGGTTAATGAAAAGCAGGCGAATAAACAATACAACGCCATGACCAACAGATAACTGCCCGATGTCGCTTCCGCAGCACCAGCGAGTAAAAAAACAAAACTGTTGAGCTGAGAAAAATAAAATTGGCGATAGCTGTTCATCTGGGTATTCATCGCCAGATTTGCGATCAGCAACAGCGCTCCGAGTGCGGCTATTAATCCCAGCAGAAAAAACACCGCGGCAAACACCAGCAGGCCGAAAACGGCAATCATGTCCGACAGGTTTTTGTGCTCTTGCGGATGATGGCGCACCTTCCAGCCCATCAACAGGGTCATTAACATCAGTGGTGTACTGACGATTCCCAAAGCAAGGCCAACCGGCAGAGAAAACAGCGCGCTTGTGGCGCCGGTGACAGCAATACCCATTTGCAGACTGAGCCAGAGAAAACTTTGCCGACGCTGAATCATGAATTCCATACCTGTGCCAGATTGGATAAGCGGTGCAGTTCCAGTCGACGGGTGTTCGCTGCGGGCTGCGACCAGCCTTCCGGATAACGTGCCATTGGAATATCAAGGCTGTTTTCGTTGTAAACGATATCGATATGGCCAGCGATATGATCCAGCGATAATGCCTGGCGATTTGTACGCACGGTGATTAACGACGGTTGGCCGCCATGTTGTAGCCCGTATTGCTGGTACTGTTGCTGACCATATTGCTGCAGGGCTTGCGCTACAGCAACGTCGTAATCGAGGTCGCCATCATCACACACCCGGGCAAGGGCAGACAGCTGGTCGTCCAGATCGGAATGGCCACTGGTGTTGTCCAGTACGACGGGTTCTTTGCTGGTAATCACCAGTTTGAAATGCAACTGCTGTTGCTGGGCATACTGCAGCAGCGAAGCGCCAATCTGAAGTGCGTATTCGAAACTGCTGTCGGCACCGTCACCGGCGGCACTGCCTCGCTGGCCATCAATAATCATCAACCAGGAGGGTGTCTGGTAGCTGTGGAACTCACGCATCACCAGCTGTTGCTGGCGGGCCGATGCTGCCCAGTGAACATGTTTGAGTGAATCACCCTGACGATAAGGCCGGACTCCGGCAAACTCGCTGTGAGCATTGCGGCTTAAAACCGAAGCACTGTCTTGCGGTAACGGGTGATCGCTGATTGGCTGATCGAGTTTCTGCACGGCAAAACAGCGCGGATAAATCTCGACCTTACACGGGTCGTTGGCTAAACGGATACGTCGTTGTAAAAAGCCAAATGGCCAGCCGCTGCTGAGCTGACAAGGAGCGAGTTGAAAGACACCACGCTGCGGACAGTCGTAGTTTACTTCCAGTTCACCATCTGGGGGTAGCTGGCTGATAAAGTGCGATTGTGGCTGCTCATCACCGGGGAGTTGTTCCAGCAAGGATAAAAAGAATGCGGGTTTGCGATTGGCAAAGCGATACCGCAGGGTGAGGGTCTGACCTGCACTGGCACGTCCGACTTGCTGACGATGGGGATTCAGGCGGCGTAAGTTCCACCATGGCCCAAGCCAGCTGATAATAATCAATGCCAGCATCAGAGCCACCAGGCCATACAGTAAGGCGATGCCGCGATTCCAGGCAATCAGGAAACACAATAACGACATCAGCCACAAAAAGCGGTGTGGATTGACGTGGGTTTCCAGCCACAGCATCAGCGGCCGCAGTCGCTGTGACAGATCGCTGCTTCGCACCATAATTGTCTGTTGCCTTTAGCTGTAATCGGGCAGCGCGATATCAGCAACCAGCTGATTCCAGAATGCTTGTCGCTGTGATGTCTGTTGCAGGTTGTTATCGCGGAAGATCAGGCGATGACCCAGTACGGGTTCCAGTAGTGCCGGAATCAGATCCGGCGTTACAGCACCTTTACCATTGACTAGTGCGGTTGCCCGGGCGGCACGCATCAGTGCCAGCGAACCGCGTGGACTGGCACCCAGTCTGACCGCAGGGTGTTCGCGGGTAGCGCGTACCAATTGGCTGATGTACTGCATCATGGCCTGGGAGATAACGATTTTCTCGGCCTGTGCCTGCAATGCCAGCAGGCTTTTTTCATTTAAAACGGCGCTGAGTTTATCCAGCGGATGGCCTGAAAGTTGAGCCTGCATTAACCGCAGTTCTTGCTCCTGATCCGGGTAGCCCAGACTCAGACGCATAAAAAACCGGTCCAGCTGCGCTTCCGGCAGCGGGAAAGTGCCCTTGTATTCCACCGGGTTCTGAGTGGCAATCACCATAAAGGGTTTCGGCAGATTGTAGGTTTTGCGATCGGCAGTCACCGTGCCTTCCGCCATGGCTTCCAGCAGGGCTGACTGAGTTCTTGGTGTGGCACGGTTAATTTCATCAGCGAGCAAAATATTGCTGAATACCGGCCCCGGCATAAAGTGGAACTTGTGTTCTTCGCTGTTATAAACGCTGATGCCGGTGATGTCTGAAGGCATCAGATCCGGGGTGCACTGAACCCGTTTCATACGTAATGCCAATGCCTGGCTCAAGGCCCGTGCCAGAGTGGTTTTGCCCAACCCGGGAGCGTCTTCAATCAGCAGGTGACCGCGGCATAGTAAATTAACCAGCACCAGCTGCAGAGTGTCACTGTTGATCTGCACGACGTCTGCCAGGCTGTTTTGCAGTTGTTGCAACAGTGCCAAAACTTTTGCTGATGGTGCCGGAACCGGCTGACTTTGAGCTGCGGCAGTTTTCGGAGCAGATGAGGTTGGCTGCGCAGCGGTCGCAGAAGGCTGAGAAACCGGTGCTGCCGCCGGAGTATCAATGGCAGATTGCTGATCCTGATTGCCGGTTGTGGTTGTCGTTTTGCTTGTTTCAGCGGTTGCTGCGGCGTCGGCATCATTGGCGTAACCACTTTCGCGGTCAGGCAGGTTCAGAATACTTTCATCAAAGTCGTCGAGGTTGGCATTATCCGTGGCCAGGTTGGTATTGTCAGAAGCGTCATCAGCACCACGCGCAGTGCTGTATACAGGGGGTAAATTAGAGGCCATGAGAATTCCCGTGAGATAGAAGCCAGCGCTTCCGAACAGCAGATGATTTAACGCTCAGTATGCCAGCAGTGACATTCTGACCCAAGAGACGAAACCCGCCAGTCCCTGGCGATTAGTCGTGTGTCAGCGTTTCAGCAGGCGTGCGTAGAACATGCAGTCGGCGTCGTCATCCGGCGCACCGACCATGCACTGTTCCAGCAATTCAAACTGTGTGTGCTGCTGTAAAAACTGTTCAATCTGCTGCTCATTTTCACTCAATTGCCAGCTGCAGGTAGCGTAGACCAGCTCGCCCCCCGGGCGCACGGCATCGGCGGCGTGAGTCAGCAGTTGCTGCTGCAGTTGGCACAGTTGCTCGGTGTCTTCGGAGTTAAAACGCCAGCGTGCATCCGGGTTACGACGCCAGGTTCCGGCAGACGTGCAGGGCGCATCAATTAATACCCGGTCAAACCCTTGCTGCTTTTTGATTTCCGCGGGCAGACGCAATGGCGCATTGCCGTCCCAGGCAAAGGTACGGATATTCTGAATCTCAGCGCGTTTGGCGCGACGTTTCAGTTCATCCAGCTTGAAGGTTTTCAGATCCGTAGCGGTCACTGAACCTTTGCCGTTCATCTGTGCGGCCATGGCCAGAGTTTTACCACCGGCGCCAGCACAGGCATCCCAGATTTTCATCCCTGGTGCGGCCTGACAGGCAGCGGCAATTTGCTGGCTGGCCAGGTCTTGAATTTCAACCTGGCCGGCCTGATATTCTTCGCTGCTTTGCAGGGCTTTACCGCCATAAGCCGCTAACAGCGATTCACCATTAATGTGCTTCAGCTGAGCGCCGATGCCCTGGTTCGACAGTGACAGCTGCAAGGCTTCCAGGTCGGCATCTGGCTTGGCACGTAACCACAGCGGTGGGAACGAGGTTTGTTTTTTAACAAAGTTCTGTAGCTGTTTGTTGTTCCAGCCACTTTGTTGTGCACGTTGCTCCAGCAATGGCAGCCATTGTGGTCGGATGCCATGCCATAGCAGCCATAGTGGCGTTAACGGCTGTTCCAGTGCCTGGTGTTGCAAGGCTTCAAATAAACGCTGGCGGTAGCTGGTATCGCGCAGTTCGGTTGACGACTTCTTATAGGAAGACAGCCAATCGGCCTGGGTGCGCAGCCCCAACCAATACCACATGGCTTCCGGGTTGAGCTGATCAAGTTGTTGCTCTTGCCATTGCTGATCCCAATCCAGCCAGTCGATCTCATGTTCCTGGCGGTATTGTGCTTCCAGTGCGGCGGCCAGTTGCTGGAAGCGTGCTGCGGTCATCATCGCAGCATTCTGTAGCCAGACACTGCGGCTGGTAATTTTATTTGACGGGCGACGCTGGCGTGCCGTGCTGTGATATTTGCTGAGCCAGCGATCCAGTGGCTGTGGTGTGTCCTGCTGAGCTTCGCGCCATTGTTGCCACAACTGCACCAGCTCGTCATGGTGAATCTCGCTGATATTTTGCTGCTGTTGGCCGCCTCTGTACTGGGTTTTGCCCGATCTGTTCGTCGTTCCTCGGGTGTTGGAGCGTTTGGAGGAGGAAGGGCGGCGTTGTGGTTTGGGCATAGCAGGGAATCCGGGTGTAAAAGTGGCGGCAGTTTAACAAAACGGTCGCGGATATTCGCCTGTTTCAGTCGCCTGTCAGTAAACTTTCATGCTTGACAGTTAATGGTCTTGAGAGTAAGTTTTCAGTCTGGAAAACTTATATCTGGAGACGGTATGCCGCGCCCGAGTATGAAACAGCAACGCACTGAAGAAATTCTTCAGGCTTTTGCCCGTTGTGTGGCGCGTTATGGTCTGGACGGCTCGACGCTGGAGCGCATCGCCGAAGAAGCGGGGATGTTGCGGCCACTGGTGCGTCATTTTGTTGGTAACCGTGAAGAGCTGGAACAACAGCTGGCCCAGCGGGCGATTCAGTTATCGCAACAGAGCTGGCAGGAATTTCTGCAATATATGGAAGGTGTCGATGTTGTTGATGGTGTCGAGTATCTGCTGCAGGGATTGTTCGCGGAATCCGGTGACGACTCTGAACAGTTACAGGTGACAGAAGCACTGGTGCTGGCATCGCGCAGTCGTCCCTGGTTGCAACAGCTGATGGGTCGTTGGCT
Organism: Bacterioplanoides sp.; assembly: GCF_965219715.1. Classification (GTDB taxonomy): domain Bacteria; phylum Pseudomonadota; class Gammaproteobacteria; order Pseudomonadales; family Oceanobacteraceae; genus Bacterioplanoides. The sequence continues at coordinate 1,499,326 of NZ_OZ244785.1, read as the reverse complement.
GACGGATTTTGAAATGGATATTCGCCAGTTATTGAGCAAAGAATATCCGCAGCAGCCGGACAGTGCGATCAAAGCTGTATCGTTTGGCTTGATATCGCTTTATCTGAATCTGGATTCCATCGTGCCGTTAAATCAGGCGGAAAATTACCGGGAGTCGGCGATGGAAGCGGCCACCCGGTTATTAACCAGTCTTGAGGTAGTTAACGCCTGATGGCCATTAACTCGCCGTTGTCAGCAGCATCTTCCTGGCGTCATCGAATACGGTGGGCTTTGCTGATGCTGGTGTTTACAGCACTGGTGAGTTATCTGGGGTATTTATTGTTTTTGCGTGCTGATACACATCCGCTTTCAGCGCAAGTCGTGTATCAGTTATCTGAGGAGAAACCGCAACCGGCGGCGGTGAACCATATTGCCGGAATTACACAAACTCTGGATTTAACCGGAGATATTGACGCTCAATTAACGAATGGCTGGAAGTTATTTGAGTATTACCCTTTGGCGGCGGATTTAAATGCCCGTCGACCGAGCCAGATTTATCTGGTTTACCATAATTATCATAAATTCCAGCAACGTGTGGATGTGACGTTTGGTTATCCGGTGCAACGCCCGGTGGAATCAGCCGATTACATTCAGACCATTACTTTGAATAAGCAAGGTTATATTCGTTTGGAGGATAGCTATGTGTTATCCACCTGTAAAAATGCACGGACTTTGCCAGTAACACTGGCATACGACCGTGACTTCGAAATATACCAGCTGAACCGTTCCCATAAAGTCAGGGCGAAAACCGCCTATATATCTGTTAAACAGGGTTAATTGCCAACGCTGTTGCAGATGAAACGTTATATTTACTGAGTGCGGTAGGTGACTTCGTGCTCGTGAAATAGATCGAGGACAACAGATGGACAGCCAAAGTAAAACCAACCGCTTTCTGATGCAGGCAACGCTTGGAGCTGATGCCGAATTACAACAACAGGTCGCCCGTCAGGGAATATCAGACTGGCTTGAGCAGCAGCTGAATATGGCACCACTTGCCAGCGACCTGTTTCAGAACAGCACCGAAAATATCTGGCACTACTTCCGCACCCGGCTGAAAAATGAATACGGCGAACAAGCCATTAACGGTGAAGGAAATAATCCGGCCTTACCGTATAAATGGTATTTTCATATGGCCTGGTGGCAACATGCGCTGAGTGATAATAACGATTATCTGCGCCAGCGAGTTGCTCAGGCACTCAGTGAAATTCTGGTGATTTCGGATAATTCAGTGCTCGAGCTCGATGCTGTTGGCATGGGCAGCTACTACGATTTATTGTATCGCCATGCTTTTGGTTCCTATGCCGATTTGCTGCAGGACGTATCCATGCACCCCTGCATGGGCGTTTATCTTTCCCATATGAATAACCGCAAAGCCAATCCGGCAGAAGATATTCACCCGGACGAAAACTACGCGCGGGAAATCATGCAGTTGTTTTCAATCGGTCTGTACGAATTAAACAGTGATGGCCGTCGTAAAAAGGACAAACAGGGACGTGATATTCCCACCTATGACAATCGCGATATCAAACAACTGGCGCGAGTATTTACCGGATTAAAAGCGCACAGTTACCAGTATGAATGGCGCACCAGTTTCTGGCAGCCGGAATACAACGGCTATCAGGTTGGCTTTAATGACGGCATTGATAAAACCTACAAAACCGTGCCATTTGTGAATATGACTCAGGCGATGAAAGTGGATGAGAGCTATCACGATCGTGGCAGTAAAACTTTACTGAAAGGTCATATTAAATTGGCAGCCGGTCGCAGTGGTGAGCAGGAAATAGCAGCCGTAGTTAAACGCCTGGTAGCGCACCCATCAACTGCGCCATTTATTGCCCGCCATCTGATTAATCAGCTGGTAACCTCTAATCCATCGCCGGAATATATCAAAGCCGTTGCCAAACAATTTGGTCCGGAGGGAAATCTGAAAAAAGCCGTACGGGAAATTCTGACATTCCCGTTAAAGAACACGGTTGCGGTTAAACGTTTCTCATCAGCGCGTAAAGAAGATAATACGCTGGTGCAATCGCAGAAAATGAAATCGCCATTAATGCGAGTCACTCAATTAATGCGCGCGTTTAAGGTAAGCAATAACTCGGGTAAAAAATGGTTATGTGGTGACGACATTCAGGCGATGTTAACCATGCATCCGTTATCCGCTCCCACCGTATTTAACTTCTACAAGCCGGACTTTGTGCCCCATGGGGCACTGGCCGACGCCAATCTGGTTGCGCCTGAGTTCGAATTACACACATCCGCGACGTCCATTGCCTATGTCAATCTGATGTATTACTGGTTCTTTGGTAATTACTGGCCGGCGGTTTCTACTGTGATCAATCAAACTGCGGGCATACATAATGTGCCGGAGCTGGACCCTGAGGTGTTAAAGAATTATCGCAATGACAAGTTGAAGGGCGATTTCAGGCGTTACATCGCCATGGCGGAAGAGGTTTCACAGCAAGATGAAATGATCGATGAGTTGGCGCTGTTGTTGACGGGCAGATCACAACCGGCGCTGAAACAACGTATTCAGAACGCCATACGCTTGTATCGGAATAAACCCGAGTGGGTCGTTCAAACCAGTGTGTTTATGTTGGCAATTTCGCCAGAGTTTGTGATTCAGGAGGCATAAAATGGAAAAGTTACTTACCACAAATAAGCTCAGTCGACGTGATTTTATCCAGAACAGTGCAACCGCAGCCTTAGGAGCTGGCTTGTTAGCCGGGACCGCACCGGTATTCTCTGCTCCGGATTTAACCAACGCAAAAGCCTCCCTGGCGATCAAGCCACAACAAAAGGCACTGGTATTTATTATGCTCGATGGCGGGAACGACAGCTTTAATATGTTGGTGCCAACATCGTCGTCCGATTATCGTGATTACCGCAACAGCCGGTCCAATCTGGCATTGAATAAAAACCAGCTATTGCCGCTGGGCAATTATCAGGATGACCAGGGGCGGAAGTTTGCACTGCATGAAAGTATGCCGGAAGTTCAGAAGTTATTTGCCCGCAAGAAGTTGGCTTTTATGGCGAACATCGCACCGATGATTGAGCAGGTTAAAAAAGCTGATTTTTATTCCGGCGCAGCACGCTTACCGGTTGGCCTTTTATCGCATTCGGATCAGTTTAAACACTGGCAGACTTCGCGCCCGGGAGAACGATTAAATCAGGGCTGGTTCGGTTATTTTGCTGACAGCCTGCAGGCCAATCGTAAGCTGGCCGATATTCCGATGAATGTCTCCTTGTCCGGCAGCAATATTATGCAGAATGGGGTGCAGTCTTCGTCGTATGTGATTAATGAGCAGGGCAGTGTTGGCCTGGTGGTTAATGAAGAAAAAAATGCACTGAATACCACGCTCGAGAACAGTTTCGAAAATCTGCTGAATGCGGATTATCCCGGCGATCCGTTTAAACAGGCGTATTTATCCTCAACTCGTCAGGCCCAGGCACAACATGAAGTCTTTCGTGATGCCGTGGCAGATATCCGTGTTCCTGGCCATTTTTCCGATACTCCGCTGTCACAGCAGTTAAAAATGGTGGCGCAAACAATCAAAGCGGCAGATCGATTGAAGACACCGCAGCAAACCTTTTTTATTCGTTACATCGGCTGGGATCACCATGATGAATTGCTGAATAATCACAGTCGTATGTTACGGGTTGTCAGTCAGGCGCTGGCAGAATTTCAGCAGGCGCTGTCGCAGCTGGAAATTGCCGAGCGGGTCGTAACCTTTACCGGTTCGGATTTCGGCCGGACGTTAACCTCCAATGGTAACGGCACGGACCATGGCTGGGGGGGCAACACGCTGGTGATGGGCGAAGCGGTGAACGGCGGGCAGATTTTCGGGCAATATCCATCACTGAAACTGGGTGAGAAAAATCCGCTTGATGTCGGTGACGGTGTGATAATTCCCACTACTCCAACGGATCAGCTGTATGCCGAGCTGGCATTGTGGTTTGGTGTCGACGAAAAAGCGTTGCCAGAGCTATTCCCGAATTTACCGAACTTTTATAGCAATGGAAAATTCCGCTCTATGGGAATTGTATCGGCTTGAGGAATTTGCCATGAAAGCGTATTTGATCAAGGCTTCAGCTAACAGCAACTTCAAACGTTACAAGCAATATATGGGCGCGCCGCCACAGAGTATTTTCTCTGTAGCGGCGGTTACCCCGGATTGGGTTGATTTACACCTACTGGATGAGACTTCCCAGGCACCGGCGTCACTCGATTTTCGCGGTGATTTGGTGGCTGTATTTGCGTCAACACCGGATGTGCTTCGCGCTTACCAGCTGGCCGATTATTTTCGCCAGCAGAACATTACGGTGGTGATCGGAGGGCTACACGCCAGCTTTATGCCCGAAGAAGCGCGGCAACATGCAGACGCTGTGATGATTGGGGAAGCCGAGTATGTGTGGCCGCAGTTATTACAGGATTTTCGTGACGGTGCACTAAAACCTGTATATCAGAGCCAGCAGCCAACATCGATGCTGGCCATGAAACCGTACCCGTATGGTGATATCGATTTATCACCTTACGATGGTGTTGGTTCTGTCATGGTATCGCGTGGCTGCAAATTCAAATGTGATTTTTGCACCGTAAATCAGTTTTTCAGGGTTTACACCAGCGACCGGTGGCTGATGTTGTCGATGAAATCCGCGGTTCTGGCGTGAAGTATCTGGAGCTGCACGCGGATAATCTGATCGCCGATCGTGACTATGCGATGGAATTATTTACCGCGTTAAAGCCGTTGAATATTCGCTGGGTGGCCGAGGCAACTCTGAATATCGCTGATCATGATGATCTTCTTCATACAGCAGCGGAAAGTGGATTATTTTATTTGCTGGTGGGGCTGGAAACGTCGTCGCAAGCGGCACTGAAAGCCAGCGGTAAAGGTTTCGTCCGACTCGATCGGGCAAAAGAACACATCGCTAAATTACATGAATATAATATTGCCGTGGATTCGGCCATGATTTTTGGTTTTGATCAGCACGATGCCGATATCTTTCAGCACAGTCTCGATTTTGTTGAGCAGGTCGAGCTCGATGTCTGTCATGGCGTTATTCTTACACCATTTCCCGGAACTCAGTTATTCAATCGGCTGGATCGGGAAGGACGTATTCTTACGCGTGATTGGTCGAAATACGATTGCGATCATGTTGTGTTTCAGCCGAAACAGATGAGCGCTGAAACCCTGATGCAGGGAGCACGATGGTTTTATCAGGAATACCACAGCCTGATGCGCAGCAGCAAACGGCAGTTTGTGAAGGCCCGGAATCTTGGCTGGTTTAACTCCCTGTATTTCTGAATTTTGCGTCCTGCCATCAGCGGTTGGTCGCAAGACAATAAATCACCAGCTGGTTATACTGGCAGGCGATTTATTTTAATGCGACTTATTCGGTAGTAATGAGTCGAGCGGAAACAGGGGCAGTATCAATGGATAGCGAATTCTGGCACGAGCGCTGGGAAAATAATCAGATTGGCTTTCACCTCAATGAGGTCAATAAAGTTTTGCTGAAGTACTGGCCCGCGATGCAGCTTGAACAAGGGCAGCGAGTGTTTGTGCCATTGTGTGGCAAAACACTGGATATTATCTGGTTGTTGCAACAGGGCGTGGAAGTGGTGGGTGTTGAGCTCAGCGAAATTGCGCTGGACGAGTTGGCGGCAGATATCCGTGATCAGTTGCAGCTTACCATTGAAAAAGATAAGCGCGGCGATAAGATTTTTTATCAGGCTGACAAGCTGACACTGATCAGTGGTGATTTTTTCGCATTATCTTCGCAGGACATCGGCCCGGTCGACTGGATTTATGATCGTGCGTCGCTGGTGGCTTTGCCGCAAGAAATGCGTCAGCAATACAGTCAGCATTTACGTTTGATCAGCGATCATGCACCGCAGTTTTTAGTTACGCTGAATTACGACCAGAGCGAAATGGCAGGACCGCCATTTTCTGTGGCAGAACAGGAAGTGGTGAGTCTTTATCAGGACAGCTATCAAATCGCCTTGCAGGAAAGCCGCGAGATTATCGACCAGGAACCTAAGTTCAAACAGCGCGGCGTCAGTTCATTTAAACAGGATGTGTATTTCTTACGCTGAGTCTTCATTGTGCAGCGTCACCGATAACACCTGAATCTGTTCCGGCACAGGGTAGTGCCAGCTGATATTCAGATCCCAGAAGCGCACACCATAACGCCGTTGCGGGTCCGGTTTCTGGTAAGCGGGTTTCGGGTTTTGTGCCAGACATTGTTCGACCAGAGCAACCACTTCCTGCTGCAATCTCGTACTGTGTTGCTGTGCTGCCTGATATGCAGAATCATCCCAGCTAACGGCTATTTTATCGGGTGCCTCACTGGCAATCTGATTGTAGGACGAGTCAATAATATCCGCGTAAGGAACGTAGGGTTTGATATCGAGAATGGGCGTACCATCTAACAGATCAATACCACTGACCCATAATTGATGGCCGTCGACTTTTTCCAGTTTAACCACCGATTGTCCCAAACTGTTTGGTCGGTGGGTGGCACGGCTGGCAAAGACCCCGATTTTTTCATTGCCGCCCAGGCGTGGTGGGCGAACTCTCAGGTGAGGTTTGTTATTGGCTTTCGGCAGCGCCTGATGAAACTGAAAAATCAACCAGATATGGCTGACCTGCTCAAGTCCGGCAAAGGCTTCAGGCTGGTCGTATGGCGGTATTAATTCGATGCAGGCTTTTGCTGCGGGAGCCAGAGCAGGCTGACGTGGAATAGCAAATTTCTCAGCAAACGGAGTGTGAGCAATCGCAATGGTGTCCAGCTCTATCGCCATCTTTTACGCCTTTACTGATTCAACAAAAAAAGAGCCGGGATTTTAACCCCGGCTCGTGATTGTGACGAGTGGTAACCGCTGTATACATCAAAACAAATCGATATCGGTTTCCTCGGCGGTGCTGCCGGTTTCAAATTTGAGTTTTTCATCGGTGAGCTGGTCCACCAGCTGAATCAGGCCTGCACTGTGTTGCTCAAGGTTGGTAAATGCATTCTGAACTTTATCATGCAGTTTGATGTTTTTACGCCAGTCCTGTTTTTCAATCATGGCCAGTACGCTGTGCATCTCTTCATGAACTGATGCGTGTTTTGGCGCAATCTCTGCGTAGGTTGGTAAATGACTGAAGAACTGATGGCCAATTCCGGATTCATACCACTGGCCAAAGCGACAATGGTGATGATCAATTTCAACTGCGCGCCAGGCTTCTGACTGCGGACCTTTTTCCATCGCCTGGTAACCATTCTGAACATAGATCATATGGTCGACTTTGATCAGAGAAGCAAAGCTGACGATCTGAGAATAATTAACCCGCTCGTAAGTTTGCTGTGCGATCTGCGCCAGCTCCATAAAGGATTTCTCAAAATCCTGAGTTGCCTGACGGGCAGTGTTGGTTAATTCCACCATGTCTCCGGCATGGCGCGCCATGCTGTTACTGGAATTGGTGAATTCTGAAATCATAGAGCCGATATCTGCCGTAGCCTTCTGGGTATTTTCGGCCAGTGAACGAACTTCATCAGCAACCACGGCAAAGCCGCGTCCTGCTTCTCCCGCCCTGGCAGCTTCAATCGCTGCGTTCAGCGCTAGTAAATTAGTTTGTTCGGCTATGCCATCAATCAGTTTCAGAACGTCGGTAATTTTGTCCGTGTGTTGCTGCAGGCCGTTAGCGGTGGTGTGAATGACATCGCTCATTTCACCCTGTTTCTGCAGGTTGTTACTGACCAGATTAATTTCCTGTAACGCGTCGGTTGATAATGAAACACCACGGCGGGAAATGGTTTCAACTTCCTGCATTTCGTTGGCAACTTTTCCCAGGTCATCCTGGTTTCGTTTCAGGTTATTTAACAGGCTTTCGGTTTTTACCCGGCCAATGTTGGCTTCTAGTTCCTGGCAGTGCGACAGGAAATAAGCATGCTCCATGGATGAAAAGGCTTCGGATATTTTGTCCAGCGACGTTTTGAAATCTCCCTTCATTCCCTGGCTTAACGGACGGCGATAAAAACGTTCTTTACTGGCTTCTTTAAAAGATGACTCCACTTCGCGGATATAGGTTTCGACCTGATCCATAAAGGTATTGAGCGCTTCACTCATCGGCGTCAGCAACATACCTTTGGGTAATCTTGTCAGGCGATTTTGCAGATTGCCGTTACCAGCCAGCATTAACACTTCTTCAATCTGGCGCTGGCCACGTTTCAGGTAACTGTTTTGTGCGGTTCTTAAAAATGCCACACCAACTAACATCACAAATGAGGTGATTGCTGCCGCCATCGAGCCGTTACTGATGGTCAGAATAATGATACTGACGGCCCAGGCGCCAATACCCATGATGTTCATTTTTCGCGGATCAGAGCGATAAAGCGAATTCAGCATAAGTCGCGAACTCCTTGTTTATGGCCTGCCACAGAATGGCGGATGACATAGCGATTTGTTGCTCTTTACCGTACTGAGCTTCGGTTTCAATCATTTTCCGATACAGCGGTTCCAGTGTGGCAATGGCATTTTCAGATGGGCAGCGGCGAGCGGATAAAAAGCCAACATGACGACCGTTATCGTAAATCGGGGCAACGCTGGCAAATGCCCAGTAGAAGCCACCATCTTTACGACAGTTTTTGATATAGCCAAAGAACTCCTGTTCCTGCTTCAGGTGTTCCCACATCAGATAGAAAATGGCGCGTGGCATATCCGGATGGCGCACAATGTTTTGTGGCTGGCCCAGCAATTCGTTTTCGTCATAGCCGGAATACTTACAGAACGCTTCATTGGCGTAGGTGATCATACTGTTCGTATCCGTTTTCGATACGATCAGATCGTTACAATCTACCTTCATTTCAGTTGCACTGAGTACGCCGGGGACGGCTGAATCAGGGGGGATGGCCAGCATGTTTATCGATACCTTATCTGAAATATCTTGTGCGGTAATACAAAATACTCAGTTGAGTATAGATAAAGATTTTATGATTGCTGCTTTATACGACTAAATGCCGATAGCGATGTCAGCAAAAAAGCCCATAAGAATGAAAGGTTTATGGGCTTTAAGGAAATTTGCTGAAGGGTCTGGTTTTGAGTGCAGAGGTTATTCAGCGCCAGCGACAAACTCAGAATAAAGTATGGCAGTCTCTTCCGGAATCTCGACCATAGGCAGGTGGCCAATGCCTTCGTAGATTTTTACCTGAGCGTGCGGAATTTTTTGTTTAAAGACTTCAACCGCTGACACGTCCAGTACGCGATCTTCGTCACCCCAGATAATTAACGTCGGCATGGTAACGGCTTCACTCAGGCGAGCTTCAAAGCCAGTGTCTTCCAGCTGTTTACGGGTGGCCATCATGTCTTCAAAAATATCTTCATTCAGCTGCTGGCGAGCCAGAGTTTTGCGCATCAGAGCGGGGCGCAGTGGCCATGGCAGTGGTGGTGCCTTCGACATCACAAAGTCCATGCGGAATTCAAAGCTGGCTTCATCGGTGGCAATCAGAGGATTTTTTCCCTCCGCCAGCGCTGCCATGTATTCGCTCTGATTCGGAGCATCCACTCCGGCGGCGTCAATCAGCGTCAGACTGCTGACCTGTTGAGGATATAACGAAGCGTAGATAGCACTGATGGCACCGCCCATGGAGTTACCGGCAATGTGGAATTTGCTGATGTTAAGGTTCGCCATTAATTGATTGAGACGTTCGGCCTGGCGAATCAGGTTGTAGTCTTCACCCTTGGGTGCCGGAGTATCACCGTGACCTGCCAGATCGGGCACAATCAGGCGGTAGTTTTCCGGCAGTTCGGCGGCGAACTGAATCCAGGTGTCTTTGTTGGCAGAAAAGCCGTGTAACAACAGCATCACCGGGCCTTCACCCTGGCGCTCCAGGTAGGTCATATTAACGTCGTCCAGCTGGCTGGTTTTTATTTCCAGGCTGGCCGCGTCACGCCCCATTTCCACGACGGTCTGCAGCAGGCTGTCCTGCTGGCTGGTACTGCAGGCCGCCAATGTCAGAATTAGGCCTGCGGCGCTGATAAGTTTGCCGAATCGCATCTGAATATCTCTTTATGGTTGTTATGTATCCTGCGGCGGAGCGCTGTGTGGTTGCGTGCTCTGTTGCAGCAACTGCACAAGTTCCCCGGCTGCTTCCAGTGCTGCCGCAATCGCTTGTTCATCCAATAAATGCTGTGGACGATAGAGCAGCAGGATGCCATTACTCCATTCAATGTGAAGGTGGGGATGTGCCAAAAGCCACCGACGAACCTCTGGCGTTAACAGCAGGTTGGCTTTTTCCGGGCGCTCGCTGAATACCTGCCACTTGCTGATTTCCGGGTGGAGCTGACCTGCCTGCAAACGCGTCAGGGTTTCAATCTCGGGTCCGGTAAAGGCATCACCACGTAACCAGGATTTTTGCTGAATTCGTAATTTGCCGTAGGGCAGCGGGCAATGAATCAGAATCAGTGTCTGGTTTGCTGTGCCATCGTTGCCGACCAGGCTGTAGTCGAACAGATTTAATGGCAAGCGCTGGCTGTTATTGGTCAGCTCACCTTCAATTAAATGGCGGAAGTTCCGGAACTGACCAATTTCGATAATATGAAAATGAGCATCGCGCATCTCGCTGCTGAGTGCTGCAAACGGGCGGTAGTTGAGGCCAAGCTGATCAGCGCATTGGCGTAACTGCTTAGTGCGGCTGTCTTTATCGATCAGCAGCAACAGAAACAGCGAAACAAAGATCATTAAAAGCACAATTAGACTTAAAACCACTGTCATAACAACTGTTTGCCCTAATAAAAAACGCTATTATCCGTGGTCTGTTGTGATGCTACAAATCCGATTACGGGGAAATTCTGTGACTGTTAATACAATGCCATCAGACGCTGTTTTATTTGAAGAACTTGCCAGTGGCTCAGACTATAAAATTGCGCTGATGACGCTGAATGTTCCTGAAGCCATGAATGCGGTTGATCTGGATATGGTGAACCTGATTGATGAACAGATTGAGCATTGGAACCAGGACAATAGTATTGCTGCGATCATCATGCGTGGCGCTGGAGAAAAAGCGTTTTGTGCCGGTGGCGATATCCGCAAGTTGTACGACAGCATGACCCACAGCGATGAGAGTCAGCGGTTACAATATGCCGATGCCTTTTTTGCCGGTGAATACGCTAAAAATTATCGCCTGCATCAGATTACCAAGCCGTTAATTGCCTGGGGACACGGTTTTGTGATGGGTGGTGGATTAGGCTTGTTTATAGCCGCTAATCACAGAGTTGGCAGTGAATGCCTTAAGCTGGCGTGGCCGGAAGTACGGATTGGTTTATACCCGGATGTGGCTGCCAGTTATTATCTGTCGCGCTTACCCTATCCGGCTGGTCACTGGATGGGTCTCAGTGGCAGTCATATGAATACCACTGACAGCAAAAAACTGAAACTGATTCAATATGCGATCAGTCACGAGCGCTGGCAAACCATGCTGGATGCGCTGCTAGAACAGAACTGGAGCGATAACCGCGCGGTAAATCATCAGCAGGTGCGTGCGGTTCTTAATCAACTGGATGGCGACAGTTCAGAAGCCATGCCAGCCAGTCAGTTAGATGAGATCAGCACGGATTTAGAATATTTATTTTCCACCCCTGAACTGGAAGACATTGCTGCGCGAATGAAGCAGCATAAGACCAAGAATAAATGGTTGAAACAAGGGCTGGATAATTTCAAAAAAGCCTGCCCGGCAACCGCCCATCTGATTATGCAGCAGATTGAGCAGGGGGCGCAGATGAGTCTTAAAGAAGTGGTGAGCTGGGAGTTGACTCTGGCCTATCAGGCTGTGCGTCATCCGGATTTTTCTGAAGGGGTTCGTGCGATGGTAATTGATAAAGACTACAAGCCAAAATGGCAACATAAAACGGTTAAAGATGTTCCGTTTGAGTGGCTCAGGCAATTAACAACCAATCCCTGGAGTGAAGGAAATCATCCGTATTCTGAGCTGTAAACACTGCTGAGAAGCAGGCCTTGGGCCTGCTCCGGAATCGGTTAAACGATCAATATAGGTTAAACAATAAATAAAGTATTCAGGCGCTGGCAGCTTTGGTTTGCCAGGCCATCATACGTTTCTGAATTTCTTCTGTGGTTACCCCCATCCGCTCCAGCACTTTGCAATCCTGCCAGTCTTTTTTCTGCTCTGATAAAAAGAAGTAAGCGCTGGCCACCAGGTCGGTAAGGTCGGCGCTGTCTTTACCGTTATGATCCATATTCAGGTAATTGTGTGGTACGGAACACAATGACGGTGGGAACTGCCAGTCATCCAATAACTGTTCGGCCAGTTGTGCCTGGTGCTCATCCAGTAGTTGCTGAATTTGCGCGGATGTCAGGGGGATGGAATCCTGATTATCCAGCCAGCGTAAAATGGGTAAGGCACCAATTTTGTGTAATAAACCCGCCAGGTAGGCACTGCCTGGATTAATGTTGTAATCCTTCGCCATAACCATACATAAGCTGGCCAGTCGTGAAGATTGCTCCCAGGTTTTTTCGATTAACCCGGATATGTTTTTGTGGCGTGCGCGAAATAACTGCTTCAGTGCCAGACTGATGGCCAGCTGGCTGCAATAACTCACACCAAATAAACCAATCGCTGTTTTCAGATCCGTGATATCTACTTTGCTGCCAACCAGTGGGCTGTTAGCAATACGAACCAGGTGTGCAGCAATGGCCGGGTCCTGTTCTATCAGGTTGGTCAGCGACTCGGTTGTCAGGGAGTCGTCCTGGCTTGCTTTGAGAATTTTCTGCGCCATCGACGGCAGGGTTGGAAGCGTCAGCTCTCCTGATTCAACCTGCTGTAAAATTTCGCGCATAATGGCCTGAGGGGTTAAATCCTGGGTCATGGTTGTTTGGTCCCTTGTTATCCGGCAATGGCCGCCTGGGTGGCATCAACTTCTTCACTTAATGCTTCCCACTGGGTGACTTCTTCGTCGGCATCCAGGCCAAGGCGTTTGAATGAACCCAGAGAGCTGCGATCAATGCTGCCTAGGCGGTGATCGGTGTCGGCATAGCTCTGGAAGGTTGCGACCTGAACCAGGTCGACATAGCTGACCTCGGTGCTGTCGTAACTCTGATCGAGGTAGTGCTTCGGAACTGAAACAATTTCGGCGGGAAACTCCCAGCTGCGCAGGATATAACTGCCTAATGCCGGGTGTAAGCGTTCGATGACTTTATCCAGTGAGATACTGTCGGCCAACAGATTTTCATGGTTTTCGGCATACGCCAGAATCGGCAGGATACCAATCTGATGAATCAGACCCGCAAGCATCGCCTGGTCTGGTTTCAGGCGCGTGTAATGGCGGGCCAATACCTGAGCCGTGGCGGCAATCTCCATCGCCCGTGACCAGCAAGCGCGCATCCGCTTATCGATCATATCGTGGGTGGCCTGAAACATTTGTTCCATTGCCAGGCCAATGGCCAGATTGGAAGTGAAATCGATACCGAGGCGGGATACCGCTGTCACCAGGTCGTCCACCGGCATACTGGAACGCAACAATGGGCTGTTGGTAACTTTGATGACCCGGGCACTTAACGCTGGATCACGGGCAATGATTTCACATAAATCATCAATGGTGGCGTTGGGGTCTTCGGCGACTTCCCTTACTTTCAGGGCAATTTCCGGCAGGGTTGGTAATACGAGTTCATCGTTCTTAATCTGAGCGACGATGTCGTCTTTAACCTGCTTGGCCAGATCTGTGGTCATTTGGGCGTCTCTCTGCAACGAACGACGCCCGGATTCAGGTCAGGCGTCGGTGGTGTTTTCCTGCTCTTGAGTATAGGAGAGCTTTTCGATACTGAGCGGAATTTCCGAACTTTCTGTTACCAGTAGTACCTGTTCCAGCCCTTCAGTGATGGTTAACAAAGCCAGCCCCTGATTGTCAGACCAGCTGCACAGTTCACCAATTGAGCGGCCTTCTGCGGTTTTTAGTTCACTCAGAATGGCCAACGGTTGTGACTCCTGAGTGCTGATCCGATACAGCGCTTTTTTCGCTTTGCCCAGGTACTGCAGCCGCGCAACAATCTCCTGACCGGTATAACAGCCTTTACTGAAACTAACGCCGCCTTGCAGCTGCCAGTCGATGTTTTGCGGAATCCAATGTTCACGTGTGTTGGTGTCGACCCAGATAGTGGCTAGGTTGATATCAAACAGCTGCCAGTGTTTCGAGTCGCACAGTGCCTCGCTGGTTAGCTTTTGCTCGGCATTATCATTGATGAGCCAGTACTCTTTGCGGCCATCGTGATAGGACAGTTCGGCTCCCTGTTCTGACCAGCTCAGAGAGCGTTGGCTGATGATAGCCTCACTGTCGAGTTGCTCAGCAGCAGGCTGCTGTGCCGGAATTAAAGCAACAATTTTGTGGCTAGCAGAAAGGTCGGTCAGCTGTGCTTTAAAAAACACCGCGTATTTCTTCAAGTGCTGAATCAGGGCGTCAACCTGAGCCGTTGGCAGGCGTAGCCAGTAACCATCGGCCGGGTCCCGGACAATGACGAAATTCGCAACCATACGTCCTTTCGCCGTGCAGCAAGCACCCAGACTCCATTGATCAGCAGCTAACTTAGCCACATCACAGGTCAGCTGGCCCTGAAGGAAGCGTTCGCTGTCGGGTCCTTCGATACGCAACAAAGAAAACTGCGCTAACCAGCTGTGGGCAGGAAGTTGTTGATCACTGCTGTTTTCAGCAACAAAACAGCCTGATTGCAGTGCTGTATCGAAAATCTGTGACATGGCAAAAATGGTTTCAGTTAAAAAGCAGCAGTTTACTCCATCTTCGCCGCGGGCATAACGCCAAAAAGGGTATGGCTTTATTAGGCCATTGCAGTGGTATAATGCCGCAACTGTAAGAGGAGTATCCTGTGACCGATCAAACCAGCCCTGAAGCTATTGAAAACAAACGCACCGCCTGGCACAGCCGTCGTGGCATGCTGGAACTGGATGTTTTGTTATTACCTTTCGCTGAAGAAGCTTTCCCTGGCCTGAGCCGTGAAGATAAAGATCGTTATCTGGCGTTGCTCGACCGTGAAGACCCAGACCTGTTTACCTGGTTTATGGAACACAAAACTCCGGAAGATCCGGAAATGGAAAAAATCGTTCTGATGGTTCGCGAGCATTCGCGCACTCGTGCACGCTGAGTGGCAGGTTAAATCATCGAAGCAACAGCAGCGCCGGGATGTACTGGCGCTGTTGCTGTTAACGGCCGTCGTGGCGATGAGCTCGCCCGCTACGGCTGTGCTGACAGGATTGCTGGCGACTGTTTTTGTTGTCTGGCAAATCCATCGTGGCAGGCATCAACTTAACTGGCGCCTTGGCTATCAAATGCTGGATAACCAGTACAGCTGGTGGATTGAAAAATCCGGCCAGCGCGAAGCAGTTTCCTGGCAAGCAGGATCTGTCCGGCGAGCAGATGTGATTATTCTGTGTTGGTCATTCTGGCCCTGGAATCGCCTGATTCTACGGCGAGACAGTTTCGCCAGTGAGGACGAATTCAGGCAGTTGAAAGCAGCGCTTTATGGCAGCCTCTAGCCTCACATAACACCTGACTGAGTTTATAACTCACCCAGCTCGTTCAGATATTTCGGCGTCAGCACGGTATCAAATGCACGTGGCAGTGGTTCCGGATAGTCGCGACTGTAATGCAATCCACGGCTTTCTTTCCGTAACAGCGCCGAGCGGATAATGACATCGGCCACGTCCACCAGGTTACGCAATTCCAGCAAGTCGTTACTGATATGGTGGCTGCTGTAAAACTCCTGAATTTCCTGACGCAGCAGCTTCACCCGATGTTTAGCCCGTAACAAGCGTTTTGTGGTGCGGACAATGCCCACGTAGTCCCACATAAAACGACGCAACTCATCCCAGTTATGGGAAATAACCACCGCTTCATCGGAGTCGGTTACCTGGCTCGAATCCCATACCGGGGCCGCAGGCACCTCGCTGTTCAGATCGATATTGGCACTGATGTGTTGTGCCGCCGAGCGGGCATACACCAGGCATTCGAGCAGAGAATTACTGGCCAGGCGATTGGCACCGTGCAGACCGGTAGAGGCGACTTCGCCAACGGCATACAGGTCGGGAATATCGGTTCTGCCAAAGTTGTCGGTGACTACGCCACCACAGGTGTAATGCGCGGCAGGAACCACCGGAATCGGATCTTTGGTGATATCGATGCCTAATTGCAGGCAGCGTTCGTGAATCGTCGGAAAATGCTCTTTGATAAAATCAGCCGGTTTGTGGCTGATGTCGAGAAACAGACAATCGGCGCCCAGACGCTTCATTTCATGGTCGATGGCGCGGGCAACGATATCGCGTGGAGCCAGTTCTTTTCGCTCATCAAAGTGTTGCATAAAAGGCTGACCATCCGGCAGCAATAAGCGGCCACCTTCACCACGAACCGCTTCGGTAATCAGAAACGATTTAGCCTGAGGGTGGTACAAGCAGGTCGGATGGAATTGGTTAAATTCCATATTGGCCACCCTACAACCGGCGCGAAACGCCATAGCGATACCATCACCGGAAGCGCCATCGGGGTTGCTGGTGTACAGATAAGCTTTGCTCGCTCCGCCAGTTGCTAACACCACGGCGTGGGCTGAGATGGTGTCGACCTCGCCGTTCTGGTTATTGAGGAAATACGCACCGATACAGCCCTGGCCCTCGAGCCCGAGCTTCTCACGAGTGATCAGATCAATGGCAATGTAGTTATGCAACAGCGTCAGGTTGGCTTTTTCTTCTGCTCGTTTTAATAACGTGTCAGAAATGGCATGGCCGGTGGCGTCGGCTGCGTGGATAATGCGACGGGCACTGTGGCCACCCTCGCGGGTCAGATGAAACTTGTCGCCGTCCTGTGTAAATGGCACACCAATGTCGATCAGCCACTGAATCGCTTCAGTCGAGTTCTCCACCGTAAACTGCACGCTGGGCTCGTGGCACAGGCCAGCGCCTGCCACAAGCGTGTCATTCACATGGGCTTCAACACTGTCTTCTTCGTCCAGTACCGCGGCAACGCCACCTTGCGCCCAGCGGGTTGAGCCAGCGTCCAGGCGGTCTTTGCTGATCACCGCAACCTGCATATGGTCTGGCAAAGAAAGGGCTAAGGTCAGGCCAGCAGCGCCGCTGCCGATGATGACCACATCGTAAGACAGTGATTGAGTCATGTATCAGATTCTTCGTTTTAACTGCTGCGCACTATACTTTCACCGGTATCTTATGAAAAGTGCACAACTGCTCGGGAACTTTTCCGGAAAAGCTCATTCTTATAGTCCGTAAGGCATCGTATAAGATGTGAAGGAGATGAGAATTGGCAAGTGTAGCGGTAGCTGTGCAACAGGGGCGGATGACAGCGGATAACAGCATGACAGATCAACAACAAACCGATCGACAACTTGTTGCGCGGGTTCAGAAAGGTGATCGCAGAGCCTTTGACCTGCTGGTAATCAAGTATCAGCACAAGATTCTGGCTTTGGTTGGACGCTTTATCAATGATCACGCGGAAGCTCAGGATGTTACTCAGGAAGCGTTTATTAAAGCGTTCCGGGCATTGCCTAACTTTCGTGGTGAGAGTGCGTTTTATACCTGGATGTACCGGATTGCGGTCAATACCGCGAAAAACCATCTGGTTAGCCGTGGACGGAAAACGCCCACCAATGATGTGGACCTGGAAGACGCAGAGTTCTTTGCAGATGAGTCTCATATGAAAGATGTGGCAACCCCGGATAATCTGTTACACCGCGATCAACTGCAAAAGGTGGTGTTTGATGCCATCGAAAACTTGCCAGAAGAATTAAAAATGGCCGTCACCTTACGTGAAATAGACGGCATGAGTTACGAAGAAATAGCCGAGGTAATGGATTGCCCGATTGGAACGGTTCGCTCGCGCATTTTCCGCGCAAGGGAAGCAATCGACAAAAAAATGCAGCCGCTGTTAAGTGCCAGCGCTTAAGCACAAACAGCAGAAAAAAAGAGCTGATATCTGGAAGGTGAAATATGAACGATAGAATTAAAGAATCTTTGTCGGCACTGGTTGATGGTGAGACCGATGAGCTGGAAGTGCGCCGGATTCTCAATCAGGTTGAGCAAGATAACGAATTGCGCGAAAGCTGGCAGCGTTATCAAATGATTGGCTCCCTGATGCGTGATGAGCCGGTTGCTGCCACCGATTTATCGCGTGGAATTATGCAGGCAATCGAAGGCGAGCCAATGGATGAAGTGCCGGCATTGCAGGACTCTCAGGATCTGAAACAGGAGAATGCGCCGGGCCCTCAGGCGAAACGCGGCATTAACTGGATGGCGTCTGCTGCGGTTGCTGCTTCTGTGACCATTGCTGTGTTGCTGGGTGTGCGTCTCAATCATGATATTCAACAGCAGGATCTGGTTGCTGAAACCCAACAGGCCAGTGAAACCGTTGAACAGGTTGCGGCAAATAATGCTGCGGATGCCGCTGAACTGGAGCAGGCACAACGCAAATTGCAGGAATATGTACTGCAGCATACTGAAAACGCTGCTCTGAATACGGGCCGCGGCATGATGCCATTTGCCCGTGTAGCAAGCTTCGAAGAACCTGGCTCAGATACCGCAGACACCGACGCAAAAGTGGATTTTCAGGATAAAACCAATACTGATGCTGTTAACGCGGAAAAGTAAGGTGAAGTTAGTGTCCTTGCCGAAGTTGTTGGCCGGCCTGATGCTCATCGTAGCGCAGGCTGGTCAGGCCTTGCCCCAGTCACTGGATGCCCGTGGCTGGCTGGATCGCATGTCTCATGCATTTAAGGAACAGAACTATCAGGGCGTGCTGATTTACGGGAATGATCAGCATTGGGAAACGCTGCAAATCACCCACGGTGTGATGAACGGTGTTGAATACGAGCGCCTGTTGCATCTCACTGGTGAACCCAGAGAGGTTGTGCGTAAAGGC
This sequence comes from Bacterioplanoides sp., assembly GCF_965219715.1. GTDB lineage: Bacteria > Pseudomonadota > Gammaproteobacteria > Pseudomonadales > Oceanobacteraceae > Bacterioplanoides. Next base: position 1,480,368 of record NZ_OZ244785.1, on the reverse strand, counting down.
CATGACATCACCTGTATTCATCCGGGTGAGCATGTAATGCGTCTCGAAAGCCATCAGAATCCACTGTCTCAGGGCTTCGTCCACCAGAGTGGAGCAATTGACTCTTATTACCGCCTGGGACTGGAACAGGGGGAGCGTATTGCTGGCCGATCAACTCAGAAAGTATTGTTATCACCACAGGACAACTACCGCTACGGCTATCGTTTATGGCTGGATGAGGATAGCGGATTGTTATTGCGATCTGATCTGGTTAATGCTCAGGGTAAGGTGCTTGAACGGTTTCAGTTTGCTGATATCGAGATAGGTGAAGCGATCCCGGCAGCAGCATTTGAACCAGAGAGCAGCGGACATCGAGTGGCGTCTCACCTGATGGGGCATGAAGCATCAGAGCCACAACTGCAGGCTTCGGACTGGCAGCTTGGCTGGGTTCCGCGTGGCTTTATGGAAACCGCGAGCCAGGTGAAGCGTGTCAGCTCTTCGAAGAAGCTGGATGGTTCGTTAACCACCCTGATGTATACCGACGGCCTGGCGGCCATCACCCTTTTTGTCGACCAGGCTGATGAAAAACAGATTATGTCAGGCCTCAGCCAGCAATGGGGTCCAACTTCCGCTGTGGTGCGTTACCTGACAACCGATATGGGCAAGTACCGTATTACCGTCGTTGGTGAGGTTCCTTTGATGACCGCCGAGAAAATTGCAGCTTCGGTCGTACCGCAATAAAATGGCGCTTTGTTTTCAGTAGTCCGGGTTAAGCTCTTGAGTCAGGAAATTGTCGAAATTGTTGAGTTGGGTAAGCGTGGTGTTTGGGTTGAAGCCATGCAACAAAGTGCCTGCTCATCCTGCAATGCCCGCAGTGGATGTGGGCAGCACTCCCTGAGTAAACTCGGACGTAAAATGCGTCTCTGGGTTCCGACGGATAAAGATTTCCGGATTGGCGAACAAGCGACCTTAACCTTACCGGAAGGCAGTCTGGCGATGAGTGCTCTGGTGCTTTATGGCATGCCAATGTTGGGACTGTTGTTGTTCGCAGTGATTGGACATCTTTTCGCGGGCGAAACAGGTTCACTGGTGGCCGGCTTAGGCGGCTTATTGGCTGGCTTCTGGGTTGCTAAAACCATTTCAGAGCAGAAAAAAGACGTCTGGCAGCCGCAGTTTAAAGAAGCCTGCAACCATATTCCGGTAGAGCAGGTTTTCTGAAAACCCTTGCCATAGGTTCGCACTCTCTTACTTTTTTATACATGACAAACCCCTTCGGGTGAGCCATCTTTATCCCTTAGTTACCAATGGTTTAAGTGACGCGGGGATATCTATGTCGCAATGGCTTCGGGCAATACCTGTCAGTATTGCTGTTCTCTTTTCTCTAATGGCTACGGCGGTAAACGCCGCTTTACCGGATTTTCGTGATCTGGTGAAAGAAACCTCTCCTGCGGTGGTTAATATTTCCACCATCCAGCATCAGGACCAGCGCAACATGATGCAGCGCTATGGTTTGCCGGAAGACGTGCCGGAAATATTTCGACATTTCTTCGGCCAGCCAATGCCTTATGGTCAGAACCCTCATGGACCGCGCGGCGGACAGCAAGAAAAATCATCACTGGGCTCCGGTTTTATTATCTCTGAAGACGGTTATCTGTTAACCAACAATCACGTGATTCAGGGCGCCGATGAAATCATCGTACGCCTCAATGATCGTCGCGAATTAACCGCAGAACTGATTGGCGCAGATCCAAGCAGCGATCTGGCGTTGCTGAAAGTGGACGCCGAAGATCTGCCGACGGTTGATTTGGGGGATTCCGATAAGCTCGAAGTCGGCGAATGGGTGGTTGCCATTGGCTCACCGTTTGGCTTCGATTACTCAGTAACTGCGGGCATCGTATCGGCGAAAGGCCGCAGCTTGCCGAATGAGAACTATGTACCCTTTATTCAGACCGATGTGGCGATTAACCCGGGTAATTCCGGTGGTCCGCTGTTTAATCTGGAAGGCGAGGTTGTGGGTATCAATTCGCAGATTTATACCCGCTCAGGTGGTTTTATGGGCGTATCCTTTGCGATTCCGATGAACGTCGCCATGAATGTTGCTGAGCAGCTGAAAGAAAAAGGCAAAGTCAGCCGTGGCTGGTTGGGTGTTGTCATTCAGGAGGTCAACAAAGATCTGGCTGAGTCATTTGGGCTTGATAAAGCTGCAGGTGCGCTGGTCGCTCAGGTTGTACCAAACAGCCCGGCGCAGGCTGGCGGACTGGAAAACGGCGATATTATTACTCACTTTAACGGCAAGGAAATTTTCTTGTCGTCGGATCTGCCGCATCAGGTTGGACGTGTGAAGCCGGGCACGAAAGCGAAAGTAAAAGTGGTGCGCAACGGTAAGCGCAAGCTATTAAACATCACTATTGGCACTTTGCCGGATGGGGATGGTGTTGAGCTGGCCCATAACACCGGTCCGCAGCAGTCTGAAAGTAATCGTTTAGGTGTTGTGGTTGCTGAATTGTCTGACAAGCAGCGCAATAAGACCGGCGATGGTGTGGTTGTTAAAGAAGTTAAGCAAGGGCCGGCGGCGTTTGCCGGGCTGGTGAACGGTGATGTGATTACCATGATTTATGGTGAATCGGTTCGCTCCGTTGCCGATTTCGAGAAAGTCGTAAAATCATTACCAAAGAACCGCAGCGTGCCTATGCGCATTGTCCGCCGTGGCGCGGCGATGTTTATTCCGCTGAGGATTGCAGATTAAAGCATTAAGACCTTGTGTCGATCCGTCACAGATACTTACTAAAGCAGCGACAGGATGTCGCGGTAGGATAGCAGGGCCAGGGAAGGCCCTTCTATCCGGCGGCTGTAAGTATGTATGATGGATTGATGATATGTAGCGGTATGACTCATCGAATCTGAATATTTTACTTCGCAATTACCTTCCTCCATCCGCTAACCATCTGAATCCGTTAGCCTTTAGCCTGCCTTTCAAGTAGAATTCCGGCCCATTTGAATTCTGAAGCGGATCATATTCGTGAGCCAACTGGACCACATTCGTAACTTTTCCATCATTGCCCACATCGACCACGGTAAATCGACCCTGTCGGACCGTTTTATTCAGGTGTGTGGCGGTTTGTCCGACCGTGAAATGCAGCAGCAGGTACTCGATTCCATGGATATCGAGCGTGAGCGTGGCATTACCATTAAAGCCCAGAGTGTAACCCTGGACTATAAAGCCCGCGACGGTCAGACCTATCAGCTGAACTTTATTGATACTCCGGGACACGTGGACTTCAGCTATGAAGTGTCACGTTCGTTATCGGCCTGTGAAGGTGCACTGCTGGTGGTTGATGCGGCTCAGGGTGTGGAAGCACAGTCGGTTGCTAACTGTTACACCGCTATTGAACAGGGCCTGGAAGTATTACCGGTTCTGAACAAGATGGATTTGCCTCAGGCTGATCCGGATCGTGTGGCGCAGGAAATTGAAGACATTATTGGTATCGATGCTACCGAAGCCGTGCGATGCTCGGCTAAAAGTGGTCTGAATATCGATGATGTACTGGAGGAGCTGGTGGCCAATGTTCCGGCTCCGGAAGGCGATCCGGACGCGCCGCTGCAGGCACTGATTATTGACTCATGGTTCGACCCTTATCTGGGTGTTGTGTCCCTGATCCGGGTGAAAAACGGCTCGATCAAAAAAGGCGACAAGATCCGTATTAAGTCGACCGGTAAAGATCATGGCGTTGATGGCGTGGGTATCTTTACTCCTAAGCGCAATGAAACCGGTCATCTGGGTTGTGGTGAAGTAGGTTATTTGGTTGCCGGTATCAAAGACATTCATGGTGCGCCGGTAGGTGACACGATTGTATCCACCAAGCAGCCGGACACAGACGAATTACCGGGTTTCCAAAAAGTGAAGCCACAGGTTTACGCCGGTTTATTCCCGGTGTCTTCTGATGATTTTGAATCCTTCCGTGATGCGCTGGAAAAGCTGTCGCTGAATGATGCGTCTCTGTTTTATGAGCCGGAAAACTCCGATGCTCTGGGCTTCGGTTTCCGTTGTGGTTTCCTGGGCATGCTACACATGGAAATCATTCAGGAACGTCTGGAGCGTGAATACGATCTGGATCTGATTACCACAGCTCCGACGGTAATTTATCAGGTGGTTAACCGTAAAGGTGAAACTTTGTCGGTTGATAACCCGTCCAAGCTGCCGGATGCCGGTACCATTGAAGAAATGCTCGAGCCGATTGCCGAGTGTAATATTCTGGTGCCGCAGGAGTATCTGGGTAACGTAATTTCTCTGTGTGTTGAGAAGCGTGGTGTGCAGATTGATATGCAATACACCGGTTCACAGGTATCGCTGCGTTATGAGATCCCGATGGCGGAAGTGGTGATGGACTTCTTCGATCGTCTGAAGTCGGCCAGCCGTGGTTTCGCCTCGCTGGACTATAACTTCCTGCGCTTCCAGGAAGCACCGCTGGTGCGTCTGGATGTATTGGTGAATGGTGATCGTGTTGATGCACTGGCGGTGATTATGCACCGTGACAATATTCGTCGCCGTGGTGCCTTGCTGACAGAAAAAATGAAAGAGCTGATTCCTCGTCAGATGTTTGATGTGGCGATTCAGGCGGCGGTTGGTAACCAGGTTGTTGCTCGCACCACGGTAAAAGCGCTGCGTAAAAACGTAACGGCGAAATGTTACGGTGGCGACGTCAGCCGTAAGAAGAAGCTGCTGCAGAAGCAGAAAGAAGGTAAAAAGCGTATGAAGCAGATTGGTAATGTGGAAATTCCACAGTCTGCGTTCCTGGCCGTTTTACGTGTTGATGACTAGTTCGGAAACTAACTGATGAAAACGATACAAGCGCCTTATGGCAAACAATCAGGCATGGCGGCTTTGCCGGTTCTGCTGGCTGTTTTTGGTCTGATCCTGATTCTTAAAGTCGCCTTTGCCGTTGTGCCTATGTATATGCAGGACGGAGTGGTGACTCAGGTGCTGGATACGCTGCAGTCTTCCGGCGAAGTTACCAGTCGTACCCGTTCAAAGCAGTTGCGTGTACTGCTGGAGCGACGCCTGGAAAACAGCCAGGCGGATATTCCTCTGGATGGCCTGGAGATTCGCCGCACGCGCAACGGCATCGTGCTGTTCCTGGCCTATGAAAAGCGTGGCAGTTTGTTTGCTAATATTGATCTGGTCGGTCGTTTCCAACATCAGAAAGATTTCAGTCAGTGAATAATCCTCTTTTAAAATTATCCCAGCGCCTGGGTTATCAATTTAAAGATCAGAGTCTGGTTGAGCTGGCGTTAACCCATCGTTCCAAAGGCGTTGAGAACAACGAACGGCTGGAATTTCTTGGCGATTCGATTCTCAGTGTGGTCATTTCTGAAGATCTGTATCAGCGCTTTCCTGAAGCCAAAGAAGGTAAGTTGAGCCGTTTGCGGGCACGCATTGTCAAAGGCAAAACCCTGGCGGAAGTGGCGAAAGAATTCGACCTGGGTGACTTCCTGCTACTCGGCTCCGGTGAGCTGAAAAGTGGTGGCCATAAGCGTGATTCGATCCTCGCCGATGCGGTTGAAGCGTTGATCGGTGCTATTTATCTGGACTCCGGTCTGGATGCTGCACGTGAGCGCGTATTAGCCTGGTTTGAAACCCGCCTTGATAATCTGAGTCTGGAAGATCCGATTAAGGACCCAAAAACTCAGTTGCAGGAAATTCAGCAGGCTGCCGGTTCACGTCTGCCAAAATATGAAGTGCTGTCGGTGGATGGCCCAACCAACGAGCAGGTGTTTACTGTTACCTGTTTTATTCCCGAAATTGAAGCGCCAGTGACTGCTACCGGCTCGAGTCGTCGTAATGCCGAGCAAACCGCCGCAGCCACTGTTCTGGAACAGCTGAAACAAGCCGGGGATGCGGCCGAGGCAAGCGCATGAGCGAAGAAAACCTGATTACCCGTACCGGCTTTGTTGCCATTGTTGGTCGCCCGAATGTAGGCAAATCCACCCTGTTAAACCGTATTCTCGGGCAGAAGCTGTCGATTACCTCGCGTAAGCCGCAAACCACTCGTCACCAGATCCTTGGTATTAAAACCGAGAATGGTAGCCAGGTGGTGTATGTCGATACGCCGGGGATTCATAAAAATCACGATAAAGCGATCAACCGCTACATGAACAAAGCGGCAACCACGGCAGTAAAAGACGTGGATCTGATCGTGATGCTGATCGACCGCATGCGCTGGACGGATGAAGATGAAATGGTGCTGCAGGCCATTAAGCAGCAGCGCGCACCTGCCGTACTGGTGGTGAATAAAGTCGATTTCGTGAAAGAGAAAGACGAACTGCTGCCGTATCTGCAAGAGCTCAGCAGCCGTCATAACTTTGATCAGATTGTGCCGGTATCGGCGAAAACCGGACACAACGTTGAGCGTCTGGAAAGCCTGATCGAAAGCTATCTGCCAGAAAGTCAGTACTTCTACCCGGAAGATCAGATCACCGATCGCAGCTCACGCTTTTTAGCGGCCGAACTGGTTCGTGAAAAAATCATGCGCCAGTTGGGTGATGAGTTACCGTATGAAATGACGGTCGAAATTGAAGAATTCACCCATGATGGTCGTATCGCAGAAATCAGTGCGTTGATTCTGGTTGAGCGTGATTCTCAGAAACGCATTGTGATTGGTGACAAAGGGTATCGCATTAAACAGATTGGCATTGAAGCCCGTAAAGATATGGAGCAGATGTTCGACTGTAAAGTGATGCTGAATTTATGGGTTAAAGTAAAATCCAACTGGTCGGATGATGAGCGGGCGCTGCGCAGCCTCGGTTATAACGATGAGTAAGGCGCTGCAAAACGCCGAGTAATTTGCTTACAGGGCGCTGTGAATACATCCCTGTACGCTAATTGATAACATCCTGTTATCAGCCCTTTCAGCAAACAACATCGGCGCTTTGAAGCTGCGATATCCCCTTGGATAATTAATCTGTAAGAATAAAAGCCTGGATTGTTTTTCTAAGCAGCGACAGGATGTCGCGCTAGCATCTGGGCACATGGATGTGCCATTGATGCGGCGGCAGAAAAATAATGCAGGCTTTTGTTCCAGGCGTTTAGGGCGAAAAAATATGAAAAAGCTGTTTGTTTTACAGCGCCAGCCAGTTGGCGAGCATCAGCTTTTGCTGGATATTTTTTCCGCTGAAGCCGGCAGGCTATCCGTTGTTACTCCAAAGCGTTCCAGCAAAAAAGACACTTTTATTCCCGATTACTTTCAGCAATGTCAGGCTGACTGGCGTGCTGGTGAAGACTGGCCACAGATCAAAGTTCTTCAGCTTCAGCAATCCTTCCTGCTAAGAAATAACTCGCTGTATTGTGGCTTATATCTGAATGAACTGCTGACTCGTTTATTGCCCCGGAACGAACCCGCTCACGATTTATTTCACTTGTATGCCAGCGTAATTAACGCACTGGAAGAAAATAATGACAGCGACAATGCGGGTGCTCTGGAACCCTGGCTGCGGCTATTTGAATATCAATTGCTGCAGCAACTGGGGTTAGGGTTCTCCTGGCAGCAGGACAGTTTGTCGCGACCGATAACGGCAGGCCAGCGTTATCAGTTTAATCCGCAGGAAGGGTTTTATTTACACGGCAAAGGCTTTTTTCGCGGCAGTGATATTCTGGCTTTTGCCAGTTGGCTGAAAAACTTTGCTGAAGTCCCGGTCGATGTTAGTGTCTGGCAAACGGCGAAGCAGGTGTTGCGGCTAGCTCTGGAAAATGTGCTGGAGCGACCGTTAATCAGCCGTCAGTTATTTAATCCATCAAAAATTTAGTGTTCAGTTTATTTAAGGATCGAAAATGTCTCAGGTAAAAAATCCGCAACGCGTTTTGTTGGGTGTGAATATCGATCATATTGCGACGTTACGACAAGCACGTGGTACACGCTATCCGGACCCGGTACAGGCAGCTTTTGTTGCTGAAGAAGCGGGTGCCGATGGTATCACCATTCACCCGCGTGAAGATCGTCGCCATATTCAGACTCGCGATGTGTATGTGTTGGCTGAAACACTGGGCACCCGCATGAATCTGGAAATGGCTGTGACCGAAGCCATGCTGGAACTGGCTGAAGAAGTGGGTCCGGAAGCCACCTGTCTGGTGCCGGAAAAACGCGAAGAGTTGACCACTGAAGGTGGCCTCGATGTGGTTGGCAATGAAGCTGCAATTAAAAAGGCATGTGAGCGCCTGGCTGCGGTCGATAGTGAGGTTTCATTATTTATCGATCCGGATGAAGCCCAGATTGATGCCACTGTGCGTTGTGGTGCACCTGTGATTGAGCTGCATACCGGTGCTTATGCCGATGCCGAAAGCGAAGCGGAGCAACAACGCGAGTTGGCTCGTATCCAACAGGCGGCGGCTTATGCGTTGGATAAAGGCCTGATTGTGAACGCCGGTCACGGTCTGAATTACCATAATGTCGAAGCTATTGCTGCGATTCCGGGAATGAATGAATTAAATATCGGTCACGCCATTGTTGCCCGCGCGGTATTTGTTGGTTTAAAAGAAGCGGTCAGTGAAATGCGTGCGTTACTGGAAAAGGCCAGCACACGTTAATGGTTGATTTCCCGGCCGATGGAACAGGCGGTGTAGTTGGTATCGGTACCGACTTACTGGATGCATCACGCATTCAGGCCGCTTATCAGCGCCACGGTGAACGTTTGTTACAGCGCTTTTTAACACCGGCTGAGCAGCAGGTGTTTCATCAGCGTGCCGATGGTGTTAACTACCTGGCGAAACGTTACGCCGCCAAAGAAGCGCTGGCCAAAGCGTTGGGAACCGGTATCGCCAAAGGTATCGGTTTTCAGCAGCTGGAAATATTGAACAACGAGCAGGGCGCCCCGGTTGTTAATCTGTATCAGGCGGCGCAACAGCGCATGTTGGATATGGGGGGACGACAGGCTTATATCAGCCTGTCGGATGAAGGCGAGTGGATTCAGGCGTTTGCGGTGATTTCCTGCTGACTGGCACGTGCCAGCATTGCCTGCCAGTCATGCTCTTCTGCCCACTGTTGCAGTAACGCAACCTCCTGCACAAAGGTGCGCATATGCTCCGGTAATTGACGCCTGCCACCGGCTTTTAACTCGGTTTCAAAGGCGTTAAGAACGCTGCGTAATTTCGGCACGCCACAATAACGGCTGGCACCGTGAATTTTGTGTACTTTTTCCAGCAGGGTATCGAAATCCTCTTCTTCCCAGGCATCCCGGGCAGCTTCACAATCCCGCTCCAGCGAACGCAACAGCATGGTAAACATATCCAGCGCCAGGTCCTGTTTGAAGTTCGCCAATCGTAAACCGTCTGCGGCATCAAAGATGGCTTCTTCTTCCGGGCTGTCAGTGCTTGGTGATTGCTCATCGCGTTGTTCACTCTGGCTCGGCTTGGGTTTGATGTTCGGTTGGAAGCCGGTCCAGCGATTAACACAATCTGCCAGTTGTTCGAGGCTGATCGGTTTGGTCTGATAATCATTCATACCACTGTTCAGCAACATCTGCTTCTCGTCAGCCAAAGCGTGTGCCGTCAGGGCGACGATAGGTAAGTGAGCTTTACCGGGTAATCCACGAATATGCTGTGTGGCTTCCAGGCCGGTCATGTTTGGCATCTGAATGTCCATAAACACCATCTCAACATTATTGCTGGCGACTTTATCGATGGCCTCCTGACCAGAGGTAGCCGAACAAACACTCACACCGAGTTCCGCCAGCAGAGCGGTAACCAGCTTCAGGTTCGCATCGTTGTCATCAACTGCCAGGATGCAAGGCGGTTCACGCTGCTGAGTCAGTTCGAAGGTGGCATCTGGTTGGGTTTCTTCGCCCGGCGATTCCTGCAGCAATACCTGACGCAGGGTCTCACACAATTTATTTTGAGCAATGGGCTGAGATAAGGTGCAATGTGCGCCCTGGCTTTCCAGCCACTCCAGATCTTCGTGTTGTACTGTGTTGACCATGGCAACAATCGGGATGTCGATCAGCGTCAGCTGCTGCAGAAAACGTTGCAAGCGCGGCTGATGAATCTGACGTCGATCAACGGTCAGCAGGATGGCTGACAGATTACTTTCCTGCGCCACCTGATTCAGCAGGTCGTCCTGATCTTCTGCCAGGTGATAATCCAGCTGCCACTCATCCAGCATTGATGCCAGCATCTGACGGTTCAGATCGTGTGGCTCATACACCGCAACCTGATAACCCGACAAAATCTGCAGGTTACTGTTGCTGTTGTCGCTGCTGGTGCCGATATCGATATGGAAAACAAAACTGGAGCCCTGGCCCGGTGAACTTTCCACCGTGATGTCACCGTGCATGGCTTTGATCAATGCCTTACAGATAATCAGCCCCAGGCCGGTACCACCAAACTGGCGTGCAGTACTGGTGTCTGCCTGAGAGAAGGCGGTAAAGATCTTTTCGATCTGCTCTTCGCTCATACCAATACCGGTATCGCGCACTTCGAATTTCAGCGTGCTGCGCTGCGGCGTGCGGTTAATCTGGGAAATCAGTACTTTGACGTTACCGTATTCGGTGAATTTCACCGCATTGTTCACCAGATTGGTCAGTACCTGTTTCAAGCGTAACGGGTCGCCGTTGACCTGCAGCGGCACATCAGAGTCGATGTGGTAATAGAGGTCGAGATTTTTGTTGTAAGCCTGGGGGGCAAGTACAGTTAAAACCTGCTCAATCACATCGCGCAGATTAAAATTGGTTTGCTCGATGATCAGCTTGTCGGCATCAATTTTAGACAGATCAAGAATGTCATTAATGATGTTTAACAAATCCTGCGATGACTTACGAATGGTGTCGAGATAGTCCGCCTGCAGGTGAGTGACTTGGGTGCGGTCAAGCAGATCGGTAAAGCCAATGATGCCGTTGAGTGGCGTACGGATTTCGTGACTGACGTTGGCCAGAAACTGCGATTTCATCTGGCTTGCCTGCAATGCCTGCTTACGCCCAAGCTGCAATTCACTGTTACGCACTTCCAGCTCGTCGAGTGTTTCCTGCAGGTCGCGCATGTTCTGTTCCATGCTGGCCTGATGTTCATCTTCCGAGCTCTGCATACGGCTGGCCATGGAATTAATGCCCAGTGCCATACGGTTAAATTCCGGCGCGCTATCAATATGAATGCGTTTTTCCAGATGGCCTTCGCCCAGCTCGTTAATACCACTCGCCAGACGCGAAATAGGCACAGATATCTGGCGGCTGATGCGGAATGCCAGGAAGCTGCAGATCACCAATACCAGAATCACAATGGCTAACGAATTTGCCAGATGCTGATAGCGGGTTAACAGGGTATTGGTGGTCGACAGTTCAACTTCTGCCCAACCAAGCAGAGCGACCTGCTCCGATTGTTCGGCATAGAATTGGTCGGAAAATTGATCGGAGATCACCAGGTTCTCAGCGAATACCGGCGCTCTGACCCTTACGGTGCTTTCGGTTCTCAGCAGCTGTAATTGGTGATCCTGCAATTTCGCTGAGCCGATTCTTTCGGTCATCATTTTGGGCCCGGCATGGGCGAGAATATCGACGTCCTGGTTGTAGATGCTGACGGCACGCACATCACGTTCTTCCAGCATATTATTGGCGATGTTTTGCAGGATACCAACATTGCCGGTCATAACGCCGTATTCACAGGTCGGCGCCAGCTGTTTGGCCATCGCCATCGCACGCTGATCGAGCAGATCATCCAGATCCTGGCTGCGGTCACTGATAAAAAATACGCCCAGAGTCAGCGATACAATAATGCCTGGCAGCAGTGCCATAAACATAATGCGGGTTTGTATTTTCCAGTGCTTCATGCCGGGTTTGGGTCCATATCTTTCTGATGAATATATAGGTTAAAGGTGTGACGTCCGGGTGTCATCCAGAAACTATATAACCAAATGCCGTTTGGTTATTACCTTTTACTGGAACAAATCAGTAAAATGCAGGTCTTTCGTTATAAGACCATAACTTCCGTCAAACCGTTTCAGGAAAAGCAACGTGAGTCAGATTAGTTACCCAACCATCGCCGATTGCGTCGGAAATACCCCTTTGGTGCGATTACAGCGCATTGTACCGGAAACAGGTAACAATACTGTGTTGCTGAAGCTGGAAGGTAATAACCCGGCCGGTTCGGTGAAAGATCGTCCGGCGTTGTCGATGATCCAACAAGCGCAACAGCGTGGTGATATCAAAACCGGCGACGTATTAATTGAAGCAACCAGTGGTAACACTGGCATTGCGCTGGCAATGGCAGCAGCGATTATGGGTTATCGTATGATTCTGATCATGCCGGATAACGCTACCATGGAGCGTCGCTGGGCGATGGAAGCTTATGGAGCAGAACTGATTCTGGTATCCAAAGAAGAAGGTATGGAAGGCGCACGAGATCTGGCGCTGGCGATGCAAGAGAAAGGTGAGGGGATTGTTCTCAACCAGTTTGGAAACCTTGATAACCCACAAGCTCACTATGTCGGTACCGGGCCAGAAATCTGGCGACAGACCGAGGGGCAGGTCAGCCACTTCGTCAGCTCAATGGGAACCACTGGCACTATTATGGGGACCTCTCGCTTTCTTAAAGAACAAAATCCGGATGTTCAGATTGTTGGTTTGCAACCGGCTGATGGCGCATCCATTCCGGGTATCCGCCGCTGGCCGGAAGAATACCTGCCAACCATTTTCGATCGTCAGCGCGTTGATCAGGTGATGGATATCGGTCAGCAGGAAGCCGAAGATACGATGCGCCGTCTGGCTCGCGAAGAAGGTATTTTCTGCGGTGTATCCTCTGGTGGTGCGGTCGCCGGAGCCTTACGTCTGGCACAAACCCTGGAGAATGCCACCATTGTTGCCATTATCTGTGATCGTGGTGACCGTTACTTATCTTCCGGTGTGTTTGCACCGCAATAAACCACTCAGCGACGATTGTCCGATGAGCTGAAGGGCAACCCATTTTGGGCCAGTTTGCTTGAAAAAATTACATTTGCCTTCATAGTTGCGGCAAAGAAACTGGCCCTCAGTACCATTGGTGCTCTCAGCACTGTGGCGTTGTTCAGGCCTTTGTTGGGAGTTTGTGGTGAGTCATCCACGCAGTCGTAAATCTTCAACCGCTTCCGGTCGTCGGCGTCCACGCCAGGCACCGGTGCAACGTCCACAGACCGAATCTCAGTGTCTGACGCTGGAAATTGATAATCTGACGTCAGAAGGCCAGGGTGTCGCTCGCCGTGGCCGCGAAGTGTATTTTGTGCCCGGCGCTTTACCGGGAGAAACGGCCGATGTGGTGCTTGATGGCCGACGCAAGAAAGTCTGGCACACCCGCCTGCGCAGTATCACCAATCCTTCTCCGGATCGGGTTGAGCCCGAGTGCCCTCATTATGCCAAGTGTGGTGGTTGCGACCTGCAACACCTGAATTATCCGGCACAGGTTGCAGCAAAACAGGCCCGGGTTGAGCGTGAGTTCCAGCGCCAGGGGATTGTTGCTGCCAACTGGTTGCCAGCAATTACTGCCGAGCCGTGGAGCTATCGCCGTAAAGCACGTCTGGGTGTGCGTTATTCCAAAGCGGAAGAGCGCAACTACATTGGCTTTCGTGAGTCGGCATCGAGTCATATTTCTGATGTGGATGCCTGCCCGGTTCTGGTTAAGCATCCGGTTCTGAACTGGCAGGCCTGGCGTGAACAGATTGCCTCACTGCGCAATCGTGACCGGATCAGCCAGATTGAAGTTATTGCCGCCGATAATGCCCTTGCTCTGGTGCTGCGCTTACTCAAACCGCTGCAGCCAGAAGATCAACAGAGTTTGTGTCAATTTATTGAACAGCTGGTCTGCGAAAACGATTTACCCGTACAGCTATGGCTGAAAAGCGACCAGGGTGAGCAGTGTATTTACCCATCGTCCGAGCCGGACACACTATGGCACCGGGTGAGTGATATGCGCCTTAATATGGCTTTGAGCGACTTTATTCAGGTCAACTCTGCGGTTAACCAGGCAATGGTGGAGCAGGCACTGGAGTGGCTGCAGCCGGGCGCGGAAGACTGTATCTGGGATTTGTTTGCCGGTCATGGCAACTTCAGTATGCCGCTGGCGCAACGCAGTCAGCAGGTGATTGCGGTTGAGGTTCAGGACAGCATGGTGAACAGCGTTATTGCCCAGGCTGAAAACCTGGCCCTTCCTTTGCTAGGAAAAAAGGCTGATTTATCTCAGCCACAAAGCCTGGCGTCGTTACCCCAGCCTCATGCCGTGTTATTAGACCCGCCTCGTGCCGGAGCGTTCGAGGTGATGGCGGAGCTGATTAAGCGCCAGGTTGAACGAATTGTATATGTATCCTGTGATGTCGCTACGCTGGCACGCGATTTAGCGCAACTAAACGAAGCAGGGTACCAGGTGATTAAAGCAGGCATCATGGATATGTTCCCACAGACACATCATGTGGAGACTATGGTGCTGCTGCAACGCGAGAGTAACAAGCATGGTTAAGGTCAGAGACGACCACCCACTGCTCCATGATGGTTCACTGGATGTGGATCGCTGGATGGAGAGTATTCAGCAGTCTCAGGATGTATTGGATCCTGAAACACTGCACAAAGCCCTGTCGACGGCCAAGCGCTTGTCGGATGAAGCCATTGCCAATCGTACCTATTGGTCGATCGACAGTGTGCAGATGGGCATCGAAATGGCGCAAATCCTGTTGGATCTGCGACTCGATACCGATTCGATTGTTGCCGCCGTTCTTTATCGTGCGGTACGTGAAGGCCGGCTGGCACTGAACAAGGTTGAAAAAGACTTCGGCGAAGACGTCGCCAAGCTGATCGAAGGTGTTCTGCGGATGGCAGCAATCAGCGCCATACAAAACACCGATAAACAGGATGAAACTGTGCTCGGCCAGCGTGAAGCGCAGGTCGATAACGTGCGTAAAATGCTGGTCGCCATGATCGATGACGTGCGTGTGGCACTGATCAAACTGGCCGAGCGTACTTCTGCCATCCGTGCGGTTAAAGATGCGCCGGACGACAAGCGGCGCAAGGTGGCTGAAGAAGTCTTTAATATTTATGCGCCGCTGGCTCACCGTTTGGGTATTGGTCACCTGAAATGGGAGCTGGAAGATTTATCGTTCCGTTATCTGGAGCCGGGTTCTTACAAAAAAATTGCCAAGCTGCTGGATGAAAAACGCCTGACCCGTCAGAGCTACATTGAAAATGTGGTGCAGCGGATGCGTGACGAGTTGCTGTCAGCCAGTATCAAATGTGACGTGTATGGCCGTGCCAAGCACATCTACAGCATCTGGCGCAAAATGAATCGCAAGAATCTCGACTTCAGCCAGATTTACGATATTCGTGCGGTGCGCATTCTGGTGCCACAAGTCAAAGACTGTTACGCCACGTTGGGGATTATTCACTCACTCTGGCGTCATATCCCTCATGAGTTTGATGATTACATCGCCAACCCGAAAGAAAATGGCTATCGCTCATTACATACGGCGGTAATTGGCCCGGAAGGCAAAATCCTGGAAGTACAGATTCGTACCCACGAGATGCACGAAGATGCTGAGCTGGGGGTTTGCGCCCACTGGCTGTACAAAGGCACGGATGTAAACGCCAAAGACCAGGGTTACGAACAAAAGATTGCCTGGTTACGTCAGGTGATGGAATGGCATGAAGAGCTGGGGGATTTACCCGAGTTAATTGGCGAATTACGCAGTGATATCAGCCCAGACCGTATTTATGTCTTTACCCCGGACGGTCACGTGGTTGATCTGCCACCCAAAGCGACGCCTATCGATTTTGCTTATCGGGTTCACACTGAAGTTGGTAATAAATGCCGTGGCGCCAAAGTGAATGGTCGCATCGTGCCGCTGACCTATTTATTGGGTACGGGTGAGCAAGTCGAAATCCTTACCAATGCCAATGCACACCCAAGTCGTGACTGGTTGTATCCGGAATCGGGTTATATCCATTCCAGTCGGGCCCGTGCCAAAGTTGCTCACTGGTTTAAGTTGCAGGCCAAAGATCAGAATATCGACGAAGGCCGCCAGCTGGTGTTACGGGAACTGGATCGCCTTGATCTGGTGGATCAACCGCTCAGTGATGTTGCTGAGCGTATGAATATGAAATCGGTGGACGATATGTTCGCTGCGGTTGGAGCCGGTGATTTACGAACTGGCCAGGTGGTGCATGCGGTATTGCAGCAGGCTGATCGTCTTGCGCCGCGCATGGACCAGCAGGAACTGCCACTGCTGCGGAAACCGGAATCGAGCGAAAAATCCGCCAGTGCTGATGATGTCTACATCGAAGGTGTGGGTAATCTGCTCACCAACCTGGCAAATTGTTGTCAGCCGGTTCCGGGGGATGATATCCGTGGTTATGTCACGCTTGGCCGAGGGGTCAATGTCCACCGCAGTGATTGTGAAAACTTACTGCATCTGGAAATGACCGAGCCACAACGAGTGTTGCAGGTCAGCTGGGGTTCACGTCCAACTCAGCATTATCCGGTGGATATGCAGATTCAGGCCTACGACCGAACCGGTTTATTACGTGATGTCAGTGGTTTGCTGGCCAATGAACGGGTGAATGTTCTGGCGGTTAATACTCAGTCAAACCCGGGTGAAAACACGGCTCATATGAGTCTGACAGTCGAAGTTGAAAGCCTCGAAGGTTTGTCGCGGTTAATGAATAAAATTGCTCAGTTGCCGAATGTGATTTCTGCGCGTCGGGTTCGTGGAGGGCAGTTGTGAGTTACAGCCTGCAAGACTTATTAGTGTGTATGGCACGTTTGCGCAATCCGGAAACCGGTTGTCCCTGGGATCTTAAACAGGATTTTGCCAGCATTTTGCCGCACACTCTGGAGGAAGCTTATGAAGTGGCGGATGCCATTGAGCGCCAGGATTGGCCTCATCTGGAAGAAGAGTTAGGCGACTTATTATTTCAGGTGATTTTTTACGGCCAGATGGCCACAGAGCGGGATTTATTCAGCGTTAATTCGGTGATCGACAAACTGGTGGCTAAGCTGATTCGTCGCCATCCTCATGTTTTCCCTGAAGGTACGCTGGAATCTGAGCGTGACACCGGTATTTCTCCGGAAGAGGCCGAAGTGAATGCCAACTGGGATGCTATTAAACGCGAGGAAAAACGGTTAAAAGCGCAGCAGGGAATCATCGAAGCAGAGGATACCGGTCTGCTGGCCGATATTCCGGTGACGCTTCCGGCGATGAATCGTGCGGTTAAAATGCAGAAGAAGGCTTCCAAAGTAGGCTTTGACTGGACTCATATCGATGGCGTATTGGATAAAATCCGTGAAGAGCTACAAGAAGTAGAAGCGGAAATCGCCAGCGGTGATCAAGCTGCGCTGGAATCAGAAATCGGTGATCTGTTGTTCGCCGTAACCAATCTTGCCCGTCATCGCAATATTGATCCGGAAGTTGCGTTGCGCGGTACCAATCAGCGTTTTTATCAGCGCTTCACTGACGTTGAACAACAGGTAGAGCAACGTGGTGGCTGGGATAAGGTTTCTCAGGATGATATGGAAGCGGCCTGGGAGGCCGCTAAACAACGACAAGAACAGGCCGACTGATATCAGTGGGCCTGTTTTTGCAGTGCATTCATATGTTTGCGGGTCAGATTCAGGAACTGAGGAGTTGGCCCGACATCTTCATAAATCGGATCGCCTTCTTCATCCTGCGCCACGACTTTTTTACCGGCTTTATACGGGAAGCCACTGGTGAGATCGTTTAATGCCGCGCTGATTAAATCCCGGAGAATCTGATCTTTGTTGCTCGAGGGAAACATTTCACACAAGGCTTCAATACGGGCAGCGTCTTTGGTATTCAGTTTTAAAGTGTATTGGCTGCTGGTAACCGCTTCGCCAAAATTCTTTTGCCAGTGTTGCAACAGGTCGCGAGACGTCATAACTTTTCCTTATTCCGGGCTGAGTAATTTCAGGATAGATGTTTTTATCCAGCAGGAAAGACGCTTCAACAAATGGTTACAGATTTAACCGATTGGGATACATAAGCCTTTAATTGTATTCACGGATGGGGAATTTATGGTCGAATTTTCAGATGCCATGAGCACTAACATCAACACAAACAGCGACATCAATACCAGCAGCAATACCGACACCACCAATGATCAGATATGCCCGATTTGTCAGCAACTGAATCAGTGTGTGATTTCCCGTGGTCAGGGCAGTATTAATGATTGCTGGTGTATGCGCCTGGAAGAAAAAATTCCCGACGAATTATTAAATATGGTTCCGGCTGACCTGCGTGGTAAAGCCTGTGTGTGTGAAAACTGCTTACAACGATATTGGGCCGGAGAACTGAATCACTAATCTACAGCGTTAATTGTTATCAATTTGCTTACGGGTGTTGCAGGCACAACTCCAGCCAGCTGTTTAATCCGGCACTGCGATATTTCTGCCGGTGGACAATCAGATACAGCACCCGGGAAAAGTCACGTTGCGGTACCTGAATATGAACCAGACTGCCGCGCTGAATAGCGGCGTCCAGACTGATCATCGATAAACAACCAATTCCTAAACCGGTTTCGACTGCCCGTTTAATCGCTTCAGTATGCTGCAATTCAAGCGTTACCGACAAATCCGGCAATAATCCATGCATGGCACGATCAAAGGTCTGACGAGTACCTGAGCCTGGCTCGCGTAAAATCCAGTCTGCCTGGAGCAGGTCGTTATCCGTGATGGCTTCACCGCGTGCTTGCTTCTGTGCCAGTGGATGTTGAGGGTGGCAAAAAATAGCCTGCTCATCTTCGCGCCAGGAAATCACTTCCAGATCCGGATGATTCACTTCACCTTCAATCAGGCCAACATCCAACTGAAAATTTAATACCTGTTCGGCAATCTGAGCTGTATTTGCGACTTCAAGATGCACCGGGGCTGATGGGTGATCTTTCATATACCGCGCCATTAACTCCACTGCCAGATAATTACCGATGGTCAGAGTGGCGCCAACGTTTAACGGACCAGCATCAGCGTGTTGCATTAACGATTGCTCAAACTCTTTGGCTTGTTGCAATAACGCTTCTGCTTTGGGCCGTAATTGCCGACCCTGGTCGTTTAGCTTCAGCCGTTTACCAATCCGATCGAACAACTGGATATCAAACTGGTTCTCCAGATCCTTGAGCGAGCTGCTGGCAGCGCTTTGTGACATCGCCAGTTCACTGGCCGCGCGGGTCAGGTTCTGGTGATGCGCTATGGTAAGAAAGACTTCCAGTTGGCGCAGGGTGTAGCGCATAAATCCACCTTATCGGTAAAACAGAATATCTATATGGAATTAACTTGTTTTACCGATATTTTGGGCTGCATTAAGCTGGATTGCAATGAATAACCTGATTGCCGGAGATTAAATATGAGCAACCTGATTCGTGAAACCGTCACCAGTGTCCACCACTGGAACGAAACCCTGTTCAGCTTTACTACGACGCGCAATCAGGGTCTGCGCTTTAAGAACGGCCACTTCACCATGATTGGTCTGGAAGTTGAAGATAAGCCTCTGCTGCGTGCCTACAGTATCGCCAGTGCCAACTATGAAGAAGAGATGGAGTTTTTCTCCATCAAGGTTCAGGACGGCCCGTTGACCTCACGTCTGCAGAAGCTGGCTGTGGGTGACGAAATTCTGGTGGGTACCAAGCCGGTGGGTACTTTGATTACCGATAGCCTATTACCGGGCAAAAACCTTTATCTGTTATCGACCGGTACGGGTCTGGCGCCTTTTATGAGCATCATTAAAGATCTGGATGTGTATGAGCAATACGAAAAGGTTGTACTGACTCACGGTGTCCGTTACGTATCTGAGTTGGCGTATCAGGATCGCATCGAAAATGAATTACCGAATAACGAATACTTTGGCGACGTGGTACGCGATAAGCTGATTTATTACCCAACGGTTACCCGCGAGGAGTATCGCAATACCGGTCGACTGACAGATCTGATCCGTAGCGGTCAGCTGACGGCGGACATTGGTTTAGCCGATCTCGATCCGGAAAACGATCGCTTTATGTTATGCGGCAGTCCGGCGATGTTGGATGAGTTAACTGACATGCTGGACGAATTAGGCTTTAAAGAAGCTCGCGCCGGGCAGGCGGGCCATTATGTGATCGAGCGAGCGTTCGTCGAAAAATAGCCACGATCAGTCAGTTGTGATCAGCTGACGACCGTTTTTCAGTTTTATCCCACTGTCTGTTTATTGGCTCAGGCAGTGGGTTTTTTTATGCCTGAAATCTGGCACTAAACCTGCTGTAACTACCCAACTTAGTTAATCAGTCAAATTGTCGTCAGGAGAAAGATATGCCCGGCTATGGCAAGGTCAGTGCAGTACTCAGAAGTCTTAACGGAGCCAGTGAAATTGGTAAGGAAATCCGGGATGCGAATTTTATTCTCGAGCGAATGGAAATGAAAAAGCATCTTACCGATCTTACGGCGTATTTATCGGTGGCTAAAATGGAGCTGGCGCTGTTGCAGGAAAGCATTGAAGAAAAAGATGCAGAGCTGTTACGACAGGCTGAAGCACTGGCGTACCGGGGAAACGTTAAGCGTCGCGGCGATGGCTATTACCGCACGGTTGATAATCGCCCTTACGGCCAGCCATATTGCTCGTATTGTTGGGAAAATGATCAAAAGCTGATTCATTTACATAACCGTGTTTTAAGTAATGACATTCGTATTTGTCCGTGTTGTAAAAACGAATATCAGAATGCACGCACACCTTATATTGAAGCCGATTTACTGGCCGTTTAAGACAGTTAGTAAAAAAGTGCGGTTGAAGTAGGCAGAAAGCGGCCAACACACTGTTTCGTACTGGCGAATTGGCCGCCTCGTAACTATTATTCGCGCATTAATTCGGACGTTGAAGGATAGTGTATGAAACCTCTTATCTTATTGATAAGTCTGGTAATGACAGGCCAGGTTTTCGCAGAACAAAACCCGCCGCAGGATCAGTCTCAGGAAGAGCAGCACTGGTATGACAATCAGGCTGATGTAAAAACCACCACAGAAGAAATCGAAGTGATTGATCCGGAAGAGCTGCCGGAATCTTTCCGGAATTTACCTGAGCTGGTGGAAAAAATTCAGATCGAGCGTGCTGCCGCAGACAATCCTCACGTACTTCTGCCTCATCGTCCAAACTATGTGATGCCGTTTACTTATCAGACTCGTCCGGATGATCGGGAGTGGGATCGGCTGATTAATGAAGTCAGCGACGGTCGCCAGCAAGGTCAGGAAGGTGAGTTTGAACACGTTGAAGCTGTGTTTCAGATCAGCATTAAATACGTATTAGCCGAAGGTTTGTGGGATAAACACAGTCGTCTGGAAGTGGGTTATACCAACCGCTCGTTCTGGCAGGCGTATAACGACAAAATCTCCAAGCCATTTCGTGAAACCAATCATGAGCCGGAACTGATGTTGTCATGGCGACCAAAACACATTAAGTGGATTGAACACGCTGGCTTATCTCTGAACCATCAATCCAATGGCCAGACCAGTTCATTATCCCGTAGCTGGAACCGCCTGATCCTCGAAGGTGCCTCGGTTGTTGGTAAAAGCATCTGGGTAGTTCGTGCCTGGTGGCGTATTCCGGAAGAAAGGAAAGGCGACCCATTTGACCCGAGCGATAACGATAACCCGGATATCGACGATTATATGGGTCCTGGTGAGCTCTACTACCTGCGGGTAATGGATAAACACACACTGTCGGTAATGGCGCGCAACAATTTCAACTTCGATGAGAACCGTGGCGCAGTGCAGCTGGACTGGAGCTTCCCGTTAACCAAACGACTCAAGGGTTATGTGCAGTATTTTAACGGTTATGGGGAAAGCCTGATCGATTACAACCGCTATCAGGAACGGTTTGGTATTGGTATTAAGTTATCCGATTGGATCTGATGAGCGAATCGTTGTTCGGATAAAAAACCGTTAAAAAGAAAACCCGGCAATCGCCGGGTTTTCTTTTGCCGGTTATAATGGTCGTTTTTGCGGACGACAATCCATATGCTGACCTTTGGCCTGATTATTAATCCTTATGCTGGTATTGGTGGAGCAGTGGGCTTAAAAGGCAGCGATGGTGATGCCATTGTTGCTGAAGCGATGAGTCGTGGTGCTGAACAAAAGGCGATGATGCGTACCCAGGCTGCACTCCAGTGCCTGGTTGAGGTAAAGCATCAATGCCGTTTTCTTACCTGCCCCGGTGATATGGGGGAATCCGTATTATCCGCGTTGGATTTAGACTACCAGTTAATTGATCTGGAACTGACGCCAGAGCGAACCACTGCTGCAGATACCCGGCTGGCAGCGCAGAAGATGGCTGAAGCCGGAGTTGATATTCTGGTTTTTGCCGGTGGTGATGGCACCGCCAGAGACATCTACGCAGCGCTGCACGAGCATGATCAACAGGATATTGCTGTTTTGGGTATTCCGGCCGGGGTTAAAATTCATTCCGGTGTTTATGGCGTCAGCCCGGCAGCATCCGGCGAAGTGCTGTCGGCTCTTATTCAGGGGCAGCTGGTGGATATCAAGGAATCTGAAGTGCGCGATCTGGACGAAGAGGCATTTCGCAATAATATTGTCCGCGCCAAACACTATGGTGAAATGCGGGTACCGCAGCTGGGTCATTTTGTTCAGGCGGTTAAGCAGGGTGGGGTTGAATCCGAAGAACTGGTGCTGGCCGATATCGCTGCTCAGGTTCGTGATGATATGGAGGATCACCCGGATACCCTTTATCTGATCGGCTCCGGAAAAACTACCTTAGCCGTAATGGAAGATCTTGGACTTGAGCACACCTTGCTTGGCGTAGATGCTGTGCTTAATGGCGAACTGTTGGCCAGCGATATTAATGAAAGCGATGTATTGTCGTTATTTGAGCAATATCCTGAGCGTAAAGCGATTCTGAGTGTGATGGGCGGTCAGGGCCATATTATTGGCCGCGGGAATCAGCAATTCAGCGCCCGGGTTTTAACCCTGTTAGGTAAAGAGAACCTCTGCCTGATTTCGACCAAAACCAAGTTGGTCGAATTAGAGGGCAGACCTCTGTTGATTGACTCAGGTGACCCGCTGCTGGATAAGGCCTGGGCGGGTACGATCGAGGTCATTACCGGGTATCGGGATACCGTTGTCCAAAATGTGAAATAGGTCCACTTTTTATGGTTGTTTTGTACTTAAATGTGGGCTAATCACTCTCAAAAATTATAAATTATTGCAAATTTGCAATCAGTAACAAATAGAAACGATTTTTATATCCTTTTTTATAGATTGAAAAATCCATATAAAACAAATAGTTACGACGGGTTTTGAGCTAATATGTGCAGTTGTCGAATGACTGACGCTGGCGGCTATTGTCTGATTTCTAATCGGTCTTAAAATCGCACACTATCAGTTTTTAGGAATAAATATGAAGTGTTGTTACTGCCAGCAGAGTGTCCTTTCCGGTGAGCCTATTACGGTATCCGGTGTCGGCCCTGCCCACAAATCCTGTTTCGAAAAAAGCCTGATTGAACAAAGAGTATTTCGCGATCTGAATCTTCGCTCGTTACCGGTCGAAGAGTTACGGGAATTATTTGATATGGTCAAAATGGAATTAAATGTTCGCGATGCGCAACATAAACAGGTTGACGTTTGGGATGAGGTTACATTATTTGGCTGATTTTTAAACGATATTACTTATATAGGACGTATTTGACCAAATTTTACGCCTTATCAATCCCGATATAATATCCCTGTATTGCCTTATTTCTGATATCCGTTAATATCTCTGCAGTCCCGCACTCTGCGGTTAATCGCAATCTATAAAACCGGGTCGGTATTAAAGCCGCGAGCGTTTTATTTATTACTTATTATATTTGAGGTCTTAAGTGAGCGTATTTGCCACCGATATCGATAAGCAAATCCAACAACATCAACAAAAGATTGAAGAGCTGGAGCGTCTGAAGGTTGATCAGGAAAAGAAATTCGAAGGTATTAAAGAATTCGAAGTTCAGATTAAGCGCCTGTGTAATCAGAACAGCCTGACCGAAGAAGAGCTGTACGTATCCCGTGCTGATAAGATTGAAGAATGGCTGGTAGGTATGGCCAAAGCAGAAGCGCCATCTTCTATCTATAAGAACCTTAAGAAGCACTTTGAAAAAGTCATCGCCAAAGAAGCACGCGGTGGCGCTAAAGCAGAAAAAGTATCTACTCTGCCAAAGCCAAAATTGCCGGTTGGTCTGTATCAGAATCCAGCAACCAATGAAAAAGTAGAAAAGATTAAGCGTAACCCGCGTCAACTGGACGAGTGGATTGCTGAGTACGGTTTTGAAATCGTTAAAACCTGGAAAGTGGGCTAATAAGCCGAGCACTGATTCCAGATATAAAAAAACCGCCGTTTGGCGGTTTTTTTATATCTGCAGAATATGGTGCTAATCAGAACAGGTTTAATACCAGTGCTGCTTGTTCGCAGTGATCTTTTTTCTTCAGGTCGCTCTTTTGTTTCGACTGATCCGATTTAATCCAGGTGTAGCTGGACGGTGAGCCCTTACAAATGGTCAGACCTAATACGTTATTTTTTGATTTAACGAACAGGTTCATATTAACCAGGCCACGGGTGCGTGAGCGCAAGTGTATCTTTTTGGGTGATGTAGTGTAAGAACGCAGACCATCTTTTGCCGTTACATTCATGCTCTGGCCTGCGGGTGCGTTAACAAATACCGCGTCATCACGGATTTCCAGGCTGGTCCAGTTCGAGTCTGTTTCAAACTCCAGTTCGTAAATTTTTTCGGCTGCCATCAGGTTGGCAGAAGCTGCAATTAAGGCAGTACAGATTAATGCTTTCATA
This sequence comes from Bacterioplanoides sp., assembly GCF_965219715.1. GTDB lineage: Bacteria > Pseudomonadota > Gammaproteobacteria > Pseudomonadales > Oceanobacteraceae > Bacterioplanoides. Next base: position 1,455,595 of record NZ_OZ244785.1, on the reverse strand, counting down.
GGCCTTCCGTGGATTCTCCGGAGGTGGCTGATCAGACTTTCGGGAGCCTCAGCTCCCGAAAAATTTAAATAGTTATAATTATATAGTTCACGTTTCTTATATCGTCAAAGTTTGGGCCGGAATTTCAGCCGTCACAGATGGTTTTCGGCGTATTCCGCCAACACTGACCTTGGTGAACCTTCCAGGTGGACCGTGCCACCGTGATCAAACTCTTTAAAGCGCTCAATCAGATAAGTTAAACCTGAGCTGATCGGGTTCAGGTATGGCGTATCGATCTGTGCCAGGTTACCCAGACACACCACCTTACTGCCGGCTCCGGCGCGGGTAATAATGGTTTTTATCTGATGTGGGGTGAGGTTCTGACATTCGTCGATCAGAATCAGGCTGTGCTGAAAACTGCGACCACGAATGTAGTTCAGTGATTTAAATTGCAACGGCACTTTCTGCAGAATGTAATCCACGCTGGAAGGTGAGTGCTCATCGTCGCTGTGTAATGCCTCCAGGTTGTCGGTAATTGCCCCTAACCAGGGTTCCATCTTTTCTGCTTCGGTACCGGGCAAATAACCGATGTCTTCATCCAGGCCACGGGTACTTCTTGTCGCAATAATGCGGCGGAATTGGGCGGTGGCGACGGTCATTTCTATGGCTGCTGCCAGTGCCAGAATAGTTTTACCGGACCCGGCCTGACCGGTAAGCGTTACCAGGTGGACATCCGGGTCGAGTAATAAATTCAGGGCAATGGCCTGGGGAATATCCCGTGGCGTTAAGCCCCAGACACTTTGCCCTAATAACTGCTCGGCTGGTAAATCCTGTAATACGGCGGTTTTTTCCTCCATCGCCACCACTTTGGCAATAAATCCTTTTTCATCGACAATAAAGCGGTTAAGAAATAATTCCTCCGGCAGATTACTCAATGGAATTCGGTGATAAGTACCGGTTTCGTCATGGAAGGTTTCGACCTGATCCTGGCTGTCCCAGAAGGAATCGGCATAGGTGTGGTAGCCGGTTTCTAATAACGAAACATCGTCCAGCAACTGGTCATTCTGGTAATCCTGGGCGCCGACACCGCAGCCGCGGGCTTTGAGACGCATATTAATGTCTTTGGTGATTAACACCACATCCCGGCGTGGATATTTTTCCTGCAGGCTGACCAGACTGTTAATGATTTTATTGTCGTTGAGATGGCTCGGCAGCGTTTGATTTTTTGTCTCGAAATTATCCAGCAATATCGAGAAGTGCCCCTGAACATTGCCGTCCGGGCGCACGATGGGCACACCTTTGGCGATCTCGGTTGGCGACGCATCACCAATAATCCGGTCTATCTGGCGAATGGCTTCACGGCAATCGGTCGCGATCGACGCTTTGCCCATTTTTAACTTATCCAGTTCCTCCAGTACTGTCATCGGAATCACCACCTGGTGCTCCTCAAAATTGAGAATCGCCTGGGGGTCGTGAATCAATACATTGGTATCGAGTACATACAGTTTGGTAGCGGACTTGGTAGCAGCCATACAGTCATTCTCCATGGCGGTGGGGGAGTGAGTGATTAAGTGCGAGCAGGGTGGTGCGGGAATCCGGTTGCGAAGCGTAAGGGCGTATCGGTAAAGATGTCAGAGAGAGCGCGGCGTCGGATAAAAAGAGAGGAGTAGTAATAAAAAGCCGCTGAAAACACAGCGAAGCCGGGTGCGACAGAAAGTGAAGCTGTCGTTGCCAGGTGTCAGAACGTCCGCTGCTGATACTGTGCGGACGCCATATAAAGCCATGGTTCGCCGTCAAGTGTATCTCCTTTGCTTTCCCTCACTATGTTGGCTTTTTTATGGCTTGGCAAGTGTCGATTTTGTTACATCTTTCATTGGGTTATAAAAAATGCGCATAAAAAAACCCGGCGGCTGCCGGGCTTTTCTGGGTTTGGTTTAACTCACAATCTTAGTGATCCTGAGCTGCACCAGCGCCTTTTGGTACACGAATATCTTCGATCATATGGCGGATATCCTCAGGTACCGGAGCCGTCATATTCGACACTACGAAGGCCGTTGCGAAGTTCAGCAGCGCACCTACCGCACCGAATGCTTCAGGTGCGATACCCAGGAACCAGTTGTCCGGAGTGTTCGCCAGCATGTTGGTACCGGATACGAAGAACCAGCCTTTGTAAGTGAAGATATACACCAGTGTTGAAGTCAGACCAACCAGCATACCGCTTACCGCACCCGTGTTATTCACCTTAGTGCTGAAGATACCCATCATCAGTACCGGGAAGATCGAGGATGCGGCCAGACCGAAGGCTAGTGCCACTACCTGGGCGGCAAAGCCCGGCGGATTGAGACCTAAGTAACCGGCAACCAGAATGGCACCTGCCATGGCGATACGTGCAGCCATCAGTTCCTGTTTTTCATTAATCTGCGGCATAAAGGTGCTCTTCAGCAGGTCATGCGAGATCGCCGAGGAGATCGCTAACAGTAAGCCCGCAGCGGTCGACAGTGCTGCAGCCAGACCACCGGCAGCCACCAGAGCGATTACCCAGTTAGGCAGGTTCGCGATTTCAGGGTTCGCCAGAACCATGATGTCACGGTCAACCTTGGTCATTTCGTTGCCTTTCCAGCCGAACTCTTCAGCTTTGGCAGCGAACTCAGGGTTCTTATCGTTGTAGTACTGGATACGACCGTCGCCATTTTTATCTTCAAACTTCAGCAGACCTGTGGTCTCCCAGTTTTTGAACCAGTCCGGACGTTCTGCGTATACCAGGTTACCTTCAGCAGAACCCACTTCACCGTGTTGAATGGTGTTGGTCAGGTTCAGACGAGCCATAGAACCCACCGCTGGAGCTGTGGTGTACAGGATGGCGATAAACAGCAGTGCCCAACCGGCAGAGGTACGTGCGTCAGATACCTTAGGTACGGTGAAGAAACGGATAATTACGTGTGGCAGACCCGCAGTACCCATCATCAGCGACAGTGTGTACATCAGCATGTTGAAAGTGCCGCCTTTCTGCGCGGTGTATTCAGCAAAACCTAAATCAACCAGCGTCTGGTCAAGTTTCAGCAGCAGTGGTGTGCCATCAGCCGTGTCACTCAGCAGACCCAGTTGTGGCAGAGGGTTACCGGTCAGGTTCAGAGAGATAAATACCGCAGGAACGGTGTAAGCAAAAATCAGTACACAGTATTGAGCGATCTGGGTGTAAGTTACACCTTTCATACCACCGAGAACGGCGTAGAAGAATACGATACCCATACCCGCATACAGACCAGTTGCGTAGTCAACGTCGAGGAAACGAGAGAAGGCCACACCGATACCTTTCATCTGACCAATCACATAGGTCAGCGAGGCAACGATCAAACACACAACTGCTACGATACGGGCAGTACGGGAGTAGTAACGATCACCGATAAAATCAGGCACGGTGAACTTACCAAACTTACGCAGGTAAGGAGCCAGACACAGAGCCAGCAGTACATAACCACCAGTCCAGCCCATCAGGAAGATGGAAGCGTCGTAGCCTTTAAATGCAATCAGACCGGCCATGCCGATAAAAGAAGCCGCCGACATCCAGTCAGCACCGGTAGCCATACCGTTAGCAATCGGATGAACACCACCGCCAGCGGCGTAGAATTCTCCGGTAGTTCCGGCACGCGCCCAAATCGCGATACCCATATACAGTGCGAAGGTCGCACCAACAACCAAATAGGTTAACGTTTGCAGATCCATAATTCGCTCCTCAGATTAGTCGTCTACGCCGAACTCGCGATCGAGCTCACGCATTTTCTTGGCGTAAAAGAACACAATGAACAGGAACACATAAATGGAACCTTGTTGTGCAAACCAGAACCCCAGGCCAACACCACCTACCGGAATCACATCCAGCACGTCGCGTAACAGAATCCCAAAGCCATAAGAAACCACGGCCCACAGGACCAGCAGTTTAATCATCAGGCTGATGTTTCTGCGCCAGTACGCTTGCTTATCGTCTTCAGACTTAAAAGCCATAACACCCTCTCCTCGTTTTTATTAGATGCATTTCCAACCTAGGGGAGTAACGCAATTGAAAGAAGATAGACCTTGGTAGTAACCCCACAGTAGTGTTACGTGATTAAATAAAAAGCCTTTAAAAACAATGGCTTAAATAAGTGTTTCGGTGTTACTTTTTGACACAGGAAGACCTTGGTATTAGTCGCTTTTGCCATTGAATTGCTATTCAGGCGCAGTCGCCTGAGATTTGACCTGGACAACAATTTCAACCGTGTGTACGGCTCGGTCATATCGCCGTCATAATTTACTTTTAATCTCCGTTTTATCTCTGGTCTATACCAGAAAATATTGCTGCATCAATGAACTGAGCGTCGTTTAAGGCGTCCGGATTTAAGCAAATACAAGGGGGATTTATGGACAAGTTTGCAAAACATATGTTGTCACTGGCGGTCGCCGGGGCATTCTCAGGAATCAGTTTTTCGGTATTGGCAGAGACCAGTGAAGAGGTTTCTTCCGCTGCCAATGACGATATCGAAGAAGTGGTTGCCGTTGGTGTGATTTTCCAGGGACAGGCCAAAGCGGTCGACACCCAGCGAAATTCTGATCGTATTCTGAATGTTATTTCTGCCGATGGTATTGGTAAATTACCGGATCGCAACGCTGCCGAAGCGGTACAGCGTCTGCCGGGTGTGTCAATTGAACGTGACCAGGGTGAAGGTCGCTTCGTTGCTGTTCGTGGCCTGCCAGCGCAATGGAGCTCGGCCTCGGTGAATGGTGACCGTATTCCGACGGCGGAAGAAGAAACCACTTCCCGTGCTACCGCGTTTGATTTCTTCCCGACCGAAATGATTGAAAGCATTGAAGTGAGCAAAGCCATCACGCCGGATATGGAAGGCGATGCCATTGGTGGTAACGTCAATTTTATTACCCGCAAAGCCCCGGAAGATACCGTGCTGGATGTGACGCTGGGTACCAACTACAACAAAAAAGCCGATAAAACCGGGTATAACATCAATGTGATGGCTGGCGACCGCAGTGAAGACGGTAAGTTTGGCTACCTCATTAATGCCACAACTAATTACCGTAACTGGGCGACGGATAACTTTGAACCACGTCGTAACAGCGATGGCAGTATTTATCGTCTGGAGCTGCGTGATTACACCGGTAAGCGTGACACCCGCGGTTTAAACGGTGCGGTTGAATATAACTTCGATAATGGCGACAGTATTTATGCCCGTACCTTGTATGGTTCATTAACCGACGATGAAACCCATTACAAGCATCGCTACCGCTTCGATAAGCAAAGCCGTGATCCAAACACCGGCGCCATCTCCGGCGGTCGTGTTGAAGTACAACATATTCACGACATCCTGAAGACCGAGCTGAAAGCCCACGAAATTGGTGGTGAGCACTTTATTACCGAAGACAGCAAGCTGGATTGGAAATTAGCCACCTATGACAATCACTTTTATTACGGTGATGTACCCAACGGCAAAGACAACAGTTACTTCGTTGCCAAATTTACCCAGAAAGATGTGGTGTTCGATGGTCTGCAATACGACGCAGATGGAGAAGGTCGTTCTAACAATGTGATTGATGGTGGCAGCAGTTCTGCCCGTAAACCGTCGACGCATTTACCAGCCGGATTCAAAATGGATCCGAGCCAGATGAAACTGGCAGATATCAACTTATATAAAGTTGATGTCCGCGAAAAAGACAAAATTGTTGCTCAGCTGGATTTCAGCCACGATGTGAATTACGACCTGCAAATTAAAACGGGTCTGAAATACCGTCAGAAAGAACGTGTGGCCAGCTTCTCCGACGAGTTTTATACCTGGTCAGACAGTGCAACAACACCGGTACTGTCCGATTTTAAATTAAAAAATCAGCCGGGCCGCAGCGATTATTTAAGCGATATTAATGCAAATTACGATAAAGATTTCAGTCAGGTTGCCAGCATGTCGGACCTGGAAGATTTCTGGAATAAAAACCGCGATAAATTTGAATTTGTTGATGGTGATTCCGCCACGATTGCCAACGGTGGTGCATTAAGCCGTAACTTCGATGTGGAAGAAACGCATACCGCAGCTTACGGCATGGCAACTTATCAGTTAAATGATGAGACCAAAGTGGTGGGTGGTGTTCGTGTCGAAAAAACCAAAACCGATGTGGATGGTTATCTGCAGGAAAACGGTGTGACCAAGCCGCGTAGCGAAAGCAAAGATTACACCTCGGTGCTGCCTTCTTTACACGTGACTCATGCGCTGGCTGAAGATCAGAACCTGCGTGTTGCCCTGACCCGTACGTTTGCCCGCCCGGATTTTGGCGCACTGACGCCTGGCGGCAGCTATACCGAAGCGGATAACGTATTGAAAAGTGGTAATCCGGATCTGGATCCAACGTATTCCGATAACCTGGATGTGATGTTTGAACAATATTACGGCGAAGTGGGCCTGGTATCCGCAGGTGCTTTTTATAAGCACATCACTGACCCGATTTTCTCTGACAAAGGCACCACAAATTTCCGTGGCCAGACGGTTAAAACCGTTCGCGAAGAAAACGGTGATGCAGCCTGGTTAGGCGGTGTTGAGTTTGCCTTCAGCCGTCGACTCGATTTTGTCATGGACTCTCTCTATAACTTTGGTGTACAGGCGAACTACACCCGCATGCGTTCGGTGATGGAATTACCAAACGGTCGTAAGACCCGTATTCCTCGCCAGGCAGACAGCCTGTACAACGCTTCTGTGTTCTACGACGACAGTAAATACGCAGTACGTTTAGCGGTTAACCACAAAGGTGATTACATTCTGGAACACGGTGACAGCAGTTCTTCGGATGAAATCTACGGCGACAACATGAGCGTTGATCTGAGTGCTTCTTATACTCACAGTGATGACCTGATGTTCTATGTCGATATGAACAACATCACCAACGAACCGCTGAAGTACTACCTGGGCAGCAAAAAGCGTCCATTACAAACCGAGTACTACGGTTACCGTATGAGTGCCGGTGTGAAATACAGCTTCTTCTGAGTGAGCTGAACCGCGCAATTGCGCATCACACCTGAGACCTTCTCTCCGGTTGGCCGCTGCCATTTCGTACAATTACGGCATGGCAGCGGCCTTTTTTGTCCAGAAGATACTAAACGTTACCTTAAATAAGAGGATATTTAACATATTGGCTCAAACCAGTGTTGAACACCTATTCAAGACTGGTTACCGTGCCGACAGGCGCTGTTATGGGGGAGTCGAGGTGATTGTTATATCACCTTGCTGGCAGCAAGCCTTAATAATCAGAATAAACTGGAGAGATCATGAAGCGGTTGTCGATCCGTTGCTCAATGGGGCTGTTATCACTGGCATTATTAGCTGGCTGTGGCGGCGGAAGTTCCGGTGTCAGTGTTGATGCTGAACCCAATAAACCCACTCATCCTGAAGCCGAAGTGCCGGCTGCAACCAATCTCCAGGTTGCCGAAACCCGTACCACCAGTATTTTATTACGCTGGCAATATGCGACGTCGGCAAAACAATTTGAAATTCAGCGTGACGGTAATGTTATCGCTACCATTAACGGCGATTTATTGTCTTACCAGGATAATAACCTTCGACCAAACCAGACATTCCGATATCAGGTGATTGCACTGAATGCATCGGGTCAGCGTTCCCAACCGGTTTCAGTATCGGCCACCACCATTGCTAATGATGCGCCGGAAATCAGCGATTTTCCGCCATTAATGACATTAACCAGCGAAGCGAAAAAAGATCAGCTGGTGTATCAGTTTTCTGCAACCGATAAAGAAAATCAGCCATTAAGCTGGCGTTTAGCTGAAGAAAACAACGCGCCGTTTTTGATCTCTGCTCAGGGCCAACTGAATTTAAATCAAGCGGCAAGCAACATGGGCGGCAAGGTATATCGCTTGCAGCTGGAAGTCAGTGATGGCATCAGTGTCAGTACGGCATCCGTTAATATCGGTTTTATCGAAATGGCCGCCAACGCCGAACAGCAAGGCTTGTTGCGGCAGGTATATAACGGTCAGACTTTTACTACGGAAGTCAGTTCATTGTTGTCGTTCGATGATTATCCCGATAGTCCGGCATCCGCCAGCATCGAAAACCGGTTTAAATCACCCAGTAATATTGGTGGCAATTACGGCCAACGTATGTCGGGCTATTTATTGCCCGCAGTCAGCGGTGATTATCGTTTCTGGATTGCTTCCGATGATGGCTCAGAGCTGCGTTTAAGTACGGATAAAAATGCGGGTAATGCTAAAACCATCGCCAGTGTCAGTGGTTGGGTTGGTGAGGATAACTGGAGTCGTCGTGCCAGCCAGCAATCCCAAGTCATTTCTCTGCAGGCTGGAGAAGCGTATTACATCGAAGCATTAATGGTTGAAGTCGGAGGCGCTGATCATTTATCCGTTGCCTGGCAGCCACCGGGTGGCGAACAGGCCATTATTGATGGCCAGTTTTTACGCCAGCCTCTGGATACCCAGGCGCCTGAAGCGGTCGACGATCTGGCGGTTATTCAAACCGAAGATGCCGGAATTATTCTTGAATGGAAGGCGCCAAAAGATAATAAAGCCGTTGCCGGTTATGAGGTCTGGAACGGCGGATTAAAGCTGTCTGATGTGAAAGCTGCGGACTTATCCGAAACGAACATTGAGATGAAAAACCTCGATAGTGGTAAACGTTATGACTTTTATCTGGTTGCTTATGATGCTGCCGGTAACCGTTCTGCCCGCAGTAATGCCGCTGCTATTATGATCAGCGATTATATTGCCCCCGCTGCGGTAACTAATCTGGCGCTGGCGAATATTACTCCGTTTTCAGCCCGGTTAAGCTGGAATCAGCCAGAAGCCAATCTGCAGTATCGTATTTTTAACGGTGAAACCTTGCTGGCGACAACAACCCAGGCGCAGCATTTATTATCCAATCTTGAGCCCGCAACGGATTACTCATTAAAAGTAGTGAGTGTTGATGCCGCGGGAAATACATCGGAGCAAGCGGCTGAGATCAGTCTGACCACCGCCAGCGTAAACACCGATGTACCGGGTTTTAATGGTGAGAAATTTTATGCTGCGCTGGCCGCGGATAGTGCAATTGGCAGTCCTGTCTTTAAAGCGCAGGCAACAGCCGTTAGCGGCAACAATGAGGTTGTCAGCTACAGCCTGACTCAAGACAGCTCCGGCGGTTTATTCAGTTTATCAAGCGATGGTTTATTAACTCTGAATCGTTCTGCTTCGGGCGCCAGTGGCCAACAATACACAGTAACCATTGAGGCGACACAAGGGACTGCTGTCAGCTCCATGCAGCTGCAGGTGATGATTATTGCGGCTGAGCGATTTAATCAGCAGGGTGTTAACCAACAAATCTGGACCGGTATTTCTGGAAACAGTGTTGCAAATATTCCATTAACCGCCATGCCACAAAGTCAGAACCGGTTAATGGAGCTGGCGAGTAAACCAGCGCTGGGTAATTATTATGGCCAGCGTGTGCGCGGATTTTTAAAAGCGCCCCGGGATGGTCGTTATAATTTCTGGATTGCGTCTGACGATAACAGTCAGTTATTGCTATCGCCGGATATGGACCCGAATAAAGCCGAATTAATCGCCCGGGTAAATGGTTACACCGGTGTCGACGCCTGGTACAACGGTAACCGGGTGAAAACCAACATTGAACTGAAAGCAGGCCAACTGTATTACATCGAAGTACTGCATAAAGAAGGTGGTGGTGGCGACCATATGTCGGTGGCCTGGCAGGGGCCGGAGATGACGAATAAAACGCGTATTAGTGGCGAACACTTAATGCCGTTCAGTGCTTTGTATCCGTCGACTCCAACGGTTAATCAACTGGTGCAGTCTGGTTTTGATCAACAGGGAGAGCAGCTAACATTAACGCTGAATATCCCCGCCGATGCTGCAGGACTGCCGGTATTTATTTATTACGGCACGGTTGATGCCGGTGATCAGATTTCCGGTTGGCAAAAAATGCAATCAGCTGGCACGTTAGCCGCAGGTCAGCAGCAGGTAAACTTGCCGGGTATTACCCCTGGGCAGAATTATTTTGTTCGGATCGAAGTGCGTGGTGCGGCGGGCAGCAGCTGGAGCAGTGTTGTGCCGGTTTCTACCCAGATTATTCCAGCAGGTAAACAAGCCGGAGAAGCGCTGCCACAAATCATTAATATCAGCGTTGATATTAATGACGAAAATAAACAGCTGAGTTTTTATAAACACAGCGTACGTTCCCCTAATTATCAGTTATTAACCTTTGATAATCGCCGCCAGCAACAATATCAGGCGGTGGTGCCGATGCCAGAGCCGCGCACATATCGTGGCCGTGTGACGAATGATCCTTATCTGGCGGTAACCGGGGTAATTGATGCCGATGGCAAAATGCATATTTCAGCCTGGCGTGGTGATGGTCGTGCCTGGGGCAAGGTTGCTGATGTTTCTCATTTAATTGACGCTGACGCCCTTGGCAATAATGAAACAACGACAGACGAGTTGCAGATCAGCGTTGATGTTCCGGCTAACGATAATAACCGCTACTTTGTGCCGCAGCCTGGCGCGGATTTTCATAATAATCTGGCGCGGGTGTCGTTTAAGCATGAGCACAATCAGTTTGTGAATCAGGCGCGTGGCAGCATTATTAATTCCATCGCACAAATGGAAAACCATATTAATGAAACCGATTATGTCTGGGCACAAAAAACCGGCTTACGCTGGGATGTGGGCCGTGCGTTAATTGAAGTGCATGGCAATTCAACCGCAGAAAATACTCAGCCACGACCGGCTGCAACCGATGCCACCAACTTCACTATTGAATTCCAGGATCCGGTGAATGGCGGTTATTGCTGGGGCGGTGGTGACTGGGTTGGCTGTGTCGCTAATTTCACCCACAACTGGGGTTTCACCCATGAAATTGGTCATAACATGGGATTGGGCCACGGTGAGCAAACAGACAACAATAATCAGATCATGGCACCGGGCAGTCAGCTGGGGAATATGCAGGCACGTAAAACCACCCGTCGTCTGCAAGCGGGCAGTAAGTTTAAGCCTGCCAAAACCATTACTGACGTTATGCCACCGGCGGCCTTTAAAGATTATCTGTCGGTTTATCAGAATGAAGCAGGCAATATTGCGGTATTAGCCAACGATTATGATGCCAACGGAGAGGCGTTATCGATTCTGAAATTCCAGGCGACAACGGCCAAAGGAGGGCAGGTCAGCCAGCAAGGTAATATCCTGCGCTACACACCACCAACCGATTATATTGGTGTCGATCAGTTTACCTACACCGTCACAGATGGCACCACACATACCGTGGGTCCGGTGCAGATTCAGGTAATGCGTCAGGGAATTACCGGTGACTGGAATATGGAAAACATCGGCGATAATAATCAGGTGCTGGACAGCAGTGGTGATCACAATCATTTAACCGCACCGGAACTGTCTGCTCTGACCAGCGGCAGCTCGCTGGCGGATATCCGTGAGGCCAGCAACAGCAATCATGCTATGACTTTGCAGTTGATGGCATCCGCAGAAAAAGCAGAAGACGCTCTGGGCCATAAGTTATTGCCGCATAAATTAGACCCGGGCCATAAAAGTTTTACCGCCACCATGCGGATAAAATACAACAGCCTGGATGGTGCCCGCTTGCTGATGGGTAAATCGTCCAGTGGGCCGAATAATATGGAGTACGGTGGCTGGGAGATTCGCAGTAATGGCAGTGCGGTTCAGATGCAGGTGAATTTCCGTGATCGTTTGATGATTACCAATCATGCACTGATCAGTCAGGAAAATGCGTTGAGTGATGGCGTCTGGCATCATCTGGCGATGGTTATTGATCGTGAGAATAACGAATTACGCGGTTATATCGATGGCGTTGCGCTGGCAACCACCGCCACTCTGCCACAAGGCTCTGGTCCGGTAACCGCTGCGATGAATAACACCAGCTATGGTGGTGGTTCGCCATTCCGGGTAGGTGGGCATGCGCAATTAGCCTGCAGTGGCGAAGGGGATGCCAAAACCTGTGAGTTACCACAAAACCAGGCATTTGATGACGTTAAGGTTTATCACAAGGCGCTGACTGTGGACGAAATACGGACGCTTTCTGCACAGTGATTCAGGTAACACTGTGATGATTGAGGCGACACGGTGATGGTGTTTATCCAGCTGACCCGTTATTAAACTTAAAAAACCGGCGATTGCCGGTTTTTTATTGCCTGTCATTCTGCCTGATGCCTCTGTACCCAAATGTCACCGGACTGTCATATCGGAATAGTCTAATTGGTCTAGTCCAGATTATTGGTGGTGGCAAAGTGACAAACTCAGAAAAACGACAGGTTGTGATTATTGGCGGCGGCATCCTTGGCCTTGCCTGTGCTTATTACCTGCAGCGTCGTGGTGACGTTCAGGTCACCGTACTGGAAGCGGGTGAATTTGCTGCTTCGACCACATCGCAGGCTGCGGCATTATTAACCCGCGCCCGCGGTGATCTGAATGCCAGCCTGTTTGTAGCCGAAACCCATGATGCGATTAAACGTTTCGAACGTGACCGTCAGGAGAGCCTGATGCAGCGCAGTGGCTGCTGGCATCTGGCAGATGGTGATTACCCACGTACAACGCTGGCGTTGTACCGGCAGCTGGCACAACAGCAGACTTCGGACATTCAGCCACCATTAATCCGCGATAAAAACGTGGCGGAAATCTCGGCGACTTTTCCCTGGATCAATATTGCCGCCGATGCCTCTGCACTGGAATATCAGGACGATGGCTACATTGATCCTTACCTGCTGGCCATCGTGTATATGCAACAGGCGAAATTATGCGGTGCACGTTTTCTGGCTAATACCAGAGTCAAGGGGCTGGAAACAAAAGCGGGAAAAATCTGCGCGGTTCGTAGCACTGACGAAACATTTGAATGCGATGATGTATTACTGGTAGCGGGCCCATGGTCAAAAGCGTTTGCCCGGGAATACGGTGTGGCGTTAGCCATGGCAACGGTACGCAGTCACTATTGGATTACTGATACTCAAACCGCAATTCAACGTGATATGCCAATGCTGATTGATCAGGTGAATGGTTTTTATTTTCGCAGTGAAAACGGGGCCTTGTTATTTGGTGTACGCGACAGCCTGGGTTGTTACGCTGACGCCAGCCAGTTACCGGATGATATTCATTCGCTGGGGTTCAGTCAGGACCCTCAGGGCTGGGCGGCGTTGGAAGAGAACTGGCAAGCGTTGATTCAGCGCTGTCCGCTATTAGAGCAGGCCCAGCTTAACCACTATATTGCTGGTGTTTCCAGCTATACCCCGGATGGTAAACCGTTACTGGGGAAAGCGCCTGGCTGGCAGAATTTTTACGTTGCCAGCGGTTGCTCCGGTGCGGGGATAGCCTGGAGTGGTGGTATTGGTAAGGCGATGGCGGCAGCAATTACCCAACAACCCTGTGAGCTGGATATTCAGCCTTATCGGTTAGATCGCTTTAATCAGCGTGATCAGGATATGGACGTCTTCAGCGACGAATTTCAACAACAATGTGCCCTGGCACGCAGTCAGAAAAAAACCGGCTAACGGCCAGCAAGGTACCCGATATGCACACAAAAATTCAGCGTAAAATTCATCATTGGTTAGAGCGGGCTCCATTACCCTGGTTCGTGATTTTTGCCATCAGTGCGGCATTTCTGACCTATTTTTCCATGTATGCGTTCCGCAAACCGTTTGTGGTTGGTCATTACGAATACAGTGACTGGTTTGGCATTGATTTTAAAGTCATGCTGATTTTGTCTCAGGTAATGGGTTATTTGTTGTCGAAATTCATTGGCATTAAAGTCGTTTCTTCGATGTTGCATAACCGTCGTGCTATTGCGATTCTGACTCTGATTATGTCAGCAGAACTTGCACTGTTATTGTTTGCTGTGGTGCCACTGGAATGGAAACCACTGGCAATGTTTTTAAACGGTTTACCGCTGGGAATGATCTGGGGGCTGGTTTTCAGTTATCTCGAAGGACGGCGTACCAGTGAATTATTGGGAGCCGGTTTAAGTGCATCCTTTATTGTTGCCTCGGGTATGGTTCGGTCAGTAGGAAAATCTCTGATTGTTTATTTTGATGTGCCGGAATTCTGGATGCCGGTATTAACCGGTCTGGTATTTACACCGCTGCTGTTTATCTCAGTGTATGCGTTATCGCTATTACCTGAGCCAAATGCTGATGATGAAGCGGCCCGACAGAAACGCCAGCCGATGACAGCCGCCGATCGCTGGAATTTGTTTTCGAAATACTGGTTTGGTTTATTAGCGTTAATTACCGCCTTTCTGTTATTTACTGCACTGCGCGATTTCCGTGACAACTTTTCTTCAGAGATCTGGATGGCGCTGGGTTATGGCAATGAGCCGGAAATCTTTACCTATGCCGGTGTTCGTATAGCTGCCATGGTGCTGGTGGCATTAGCACTGCTGATGTTTATTCGCGACAACTTTAAAGCGTTTACAGCGAATCATGTCGCTATCATTCTTGGTTGTGTGATTCTCGGTGGATCGACCTGGGCGTATCAGTTCGCCGGGCTTGATAGCAAGGCCTGGATGGTGTTGCTGGGCACCGGGCTATATTTATCTTACATTCCGTTTAACTGTTTTTTATTCGATCGGTTTGTTGCCATTGCCGGTGGTGTTGCTAACGCTGGTTTCCTGATTTATCTGGCAGACAGCGCAGGTTATCTTGGCAGTGTCAGCTTAATGCTGGTGAAGAACTTCCATTCTCCCGATCTCAGCTGGCTGACCTTCTTTATCAAAGCCATTTATGTCACTGCAATCGTGGGTGGCTCGCTGACACTGACTTCCTGGTTGTACTTCCGCTGGCGCTTCTTTGTTGAACAGCGCCCGGAAAAAACTGAATCCGAAGATAATCGCAATAATCAGCTCAGCAAGGATGAAAAAGACGCTTCTTTCGTTCCCGCCGGACAGGTAGAATTTGCCCGTGATTAACAGAGCACCGGCATCGGGAAAACCGACTATGCAATCCGCCAGTTTAGAAATACGCGATTATCTTGCCCACCAGATCAGTTCCGGCAAGCTGTGTGTCAATGCACGCTTACCGTCTGAGCGAGAGCTGGTGGAGCAATTTAACAGCACCCGGATTACCGTGCGTGATGCGTTGTCCAAGCTGGAATCGGAAGGTCTGATTTATCGTTCCAACCGCCGTGGCTGGTTTGTGACGCCATCCCGACTGGAATATGATCCGTCCTCACGGGTGAACTTCTATATGCTGGCAGCGCAACAGAATAAAGAGCCAGCAACTGAGCTGATCAGCCAGCGTTGTATTAAAGGCCCGGCCCAGGCACGCAAGGTGTTGCAGGTAACCGGCTCAGACAAGCTGATCGAGTTGAAGCGCTTACGTTCACTCGACGGTCGCCCGGTGTTGTATGAGGTGATTTATCTGCCTGAGGCGCGTTTTTCTGGCATTGCCAAAAAACACATGGAAGGCTCGTTAACCACGCTGATGCAGCGTGACTACGATGTCGAAATTACCCACGAAGATAACCGTATCAAAGTCTCTGCGGTATATGACGATGTTGCCGAAGCCTTATCGCATATTAACGGTGCGCCCTGTTTAGGCGTTGAGCGAATTCGCTTTGAAGGGGATCGGGTACCGGTAGAATATGATCAGGAATTCTGGGTACACAGCGCCATTGAGTTGCGCGCCTTTTGTTCGAATTAATTGTCCTGCTGTGATGATTGCCGCAATCAATGCAGTTTGCGGAACTCCTGTGGCGTCATCGACGTTTTTTTCTTAAATATCCGGCTGAAATACTGCGGATATTCAAACCCCAGCTGATAAGCAATGGTGGCGACACTGTCATCCGAGTTCAGCAAACGGTATTTCGCTTTTTCGATCAGTTGCTGATGAATCAACTCCTGAGCACTTTTTCCGGTCTGTTTGCGCAATAAATCACTCATATAGTTGGCCGACATATTCATTTCTGCAGCGAGCTGATTAACCGAGGGTAAACCGGATTCAGTTTCAGCGGCTTTATCCAGATGTTCATCGACCAAACGACTAAAGCGTTCAATGCTGTCCTGGTAGAAGGGCTTACGGGTTAAAAATTGCCGGTTAAAATAACGGTCGGTGTATTTCAGTAATAGCTCAACACTGGTTAATAAAATATCCAGGCTGAATTCATCCTGATTTTGTTGAGTTTCCCGGCGAATTTCTTCTGCCAGTTGATTGAGCATCTGTTGCTCTCGTTCCGATGCATGTAACGCCTCACACACGTCGTAAGAGAAATAACCGTATTGTTTGATGGTTTGTTGCAGCGGGTGATGCAGCAATAAATCCGGATGGAACATCAACGACCAGCCCTTCAGGTCGCCGGGTTTATAGGTCTCGTCAACCTGAATAATCTGACCCGGCGCGTAGGCCGTGATGACACCACTGCTGAAATCGTATTGATTGCGGCCATACTGAACCTGGGCGTTGGCATTTACCTTTAATACCAGGCTGTACAGATTGCTGCAGATACGAATGTTATTCAGGCCTGCCGGGATCTCGGTGTCGTTAAGATCCACCACATGAATCAACGGATGATCCGGTGTTTTACCGGTATACAGGTTTACCGCCTCGCTGATGGTGTTAATTACAAGTAGGTCAGACATGATCGATTCACTGATGTTGTGGTGGATATATAAGATTTGCAGGTTACCAGCCTAAATCAAGCGGGTGACAAAAACGACAGCCCGAGAATATCTTCGGTGGTTTGCCACAGACGCTGGCGTTGCTGCGCATCTTCAGCCGCTTTCGGCAGGGTATTTTTACCTGGATAACCGCGCCAGTTCTTCATTTGTGCCGGGCCGATATATTCACCCCCGGTTAGCCTGTCATCAGTCGCTGCCATTAAGGTGGGTAACGTACCCATCGGGATTTTCTGAGCAAACAGCGCATTCATAATCATGCCCGATACACCCATATGCTGTTGCAGATTGGTTGCTGTATAACCCGGGTGAGCTGCCAGTGCAATTACCTTACTTCCGGATTGTTTCAGGCGTTGATTCAGCTCAGCAGCCACCATAATGTTTGCCAGTTTGCTCTGGGCGTAAGCGGCCATTTTGTCGTACTTTTTCTCAAAGTTCAGATCCTGATAATAAATATCTGCGGCTTTGAACTTAGCCACCATACTACTCAGATAAACGATACGTGGTTGTTCAGCCTGCTCCAGCAATGGCATAACTCCAGCGGTAAACGCAAAGTGTCCCAAATGGTTGGTAGCCCACATCAGCTCGTAACCCTGAGCAGATTCTTCGCGGCGATCAAACTGCATAACACCGGCGTTGTTAATTAACACATCGATGGTTTTACCTTGTTGGAGGAGCTGCTCAACGCATTGATTAACGGATTCCAGATTGGACAAATCCAGCTGAACCAGGCTTGTTTTTGTTCCGGGTGCAAAGCGTGCTATTTCGTCCTGTGCCTGTTTACCTTTCTGCAGATTACGAACCGCCAGAATTACTTCTGCACCTTTGGACGCCAGCACTTTGGCGGCCTCCAGGCCAATACCACTGTTGGCTCCGGTAATTAAGAAACGCTTACCGCTCTGACTTTTAATACTGTTGTTGTCCCAGTGTTTCATTGCTGAGTCCCCTGTATGGTGTTGTGAAATAGAGAGTATTGATTAAACAGGGTCAGTATGGGGTGGGGAGGGGATTTAACGGTTATACAAATCCCGGAGGTTTGTATACGGATTACTGGTGTGGACGATACTCTCGTTTTAACAACGCAAAAACCGAAGTATTCCACCACCGGTTTTTAAAATATCGATGTTCAATAAATTCAGCTTCCTGGCGAAAGCCGAGCTTTTGGCACAAGATTACTGCGGCGCTGTTCTCCGAAATGGTGTCAGCGTAAATACGATGCACATCCAGTGTGTTAAAGCCGAAGTCGATAATAGCCTGCATCGCTTCGGCGGCAATACCTTGCTGCTGACATTCCGGGCTCAGGCTACAGCCGACAGAGGCCTGGCGATTACTTCGATCGTTTGATTCTTCCAGACGAATACCGACGGCGCCAATAAACTGCGAATCACCTTTCAGCTGAATCGCCAGATTAAACTTCTGACGTGGCAACTGTTTCGCCTCATCAATAAACATATTAACCAGCATCGCCCAGTGTTCCGGTGTGCAATCCTGTTCGCTGTAAAAGCGCTGAAACTCCGGGTCTGAACTCATAGCACTGAATCCCTGTAAGTCTGAGTGACAGTAGTCGCGCAGTATCAAACGTTCGGTTTCAATCTGAAAGCTCATGGGCAGGTCTCTTTGCTGTTTAGCAGATTGTACGGTAACTGGTCGCTGGCTTCGATAATCTTGCCTTATACAGGACAGGCGGCAATACAGCTTGTTCAGGCAGCCTGGAAGCGCAAAGCGAGATATTACATTCTATCCCTGTGCTGGCTATAACTGTGCCTCGGCTTCGTGCTTTCTGTTGCTTTATTCTCTTCTTGCTCGGGTGGCTCAAGATATCTTTTGACTGTAAATCCACCATATAAAGAGCATGTGACGACGTAGCGAATGCCTACCTCAAGGTTGATTAGGCGATTTTCGACTCTGACTTCTTCTCTGTCTTCTCCCCTCTGTTCGCAAGAAAACTCGAAATTATGCACGCCAGGAGACAGTGCCAGCTCGTCATCCGTAAATAATGTTTCGGGAATCCAATCGCCATCGACTTTTCTGATATAAGTTTGTTGTGGCTCTATCAGAAATAACGTGAGAATGCGGAATATTAATCCAGCGTTGTCGGTTTGAATAATAACTTTCTCACCATTTCTGACTTCCTGCATTGAGCTGTCAGTCAGTCTATGAGCGCTGCAGGATGTGAGCAGAAATGCCAGAAGGAAACAGCTGATTATTGGTCTAAGGTTCATTAACTTTTGATCACTACACTTGAGGCTAAAATTACTCTGGTGTTATGTCATACTGAATTAATGATTTAAATATCATTATTGGTTTTTTGCAGCCCAGGTCACAAAATTTATAAAGCTGCCTTTGGCACGAGCGCTATCAGAGTGATGGGCGCTTAAAGAATATGCCGCAACGTCATCAGCAGTAGTACGACCAGCCACAGGATTAAACCAGCTTTGCTCCAACTGAGCAGTTTGCCGGATAACAGCTGCAGCTCGGATACATCTGCCCCACGATCAACAGCTTTATTCAGATGGTGATAAACGCCACCAATACCAAAGGCACCAACAAATGCCATAGCAATAGCAAAGGCAAAACCTGCATGAATTGGCCAGGGCAGGTTGCCGAAGCCATACAGATACCCCAGAAGACCACCACTGATCAGGGTGCCCATGCCGCTTAGGGTACCTATAGCTCCGGCGATTTTCTCCCGCTTGACGATCTGCTTTCTATCTTTGTTCTGGTCTCCGGTAAATACCAGTGTGTTCGTGAGCTCTTTGATATATGAAGATAACCAGAATGCCATGCATAGGATGTGAATAGCTCTGACAATAATAAATGCCATTATTTATGCTCCGCGTTGAGAAAACACGTAGAACTGTATCGCCAAGAAAATAATTTAACTATCTTGTACGGAAACTTTATCTATGTACAAAATCAGTCTTTGATATCTGTAACTAGCTGTTTTTATTTGATTTTTAATATCCTTGAGCAAACTCTGTAAGTAAATAAAGTTTAAAATCAAGACGTAAATTTCAGAATATTCAGGCGTTATAAATGGGTCAAAATAAGTTCTGAGAAGCGGGATGCTGAGCAATCAGAAAGGCAGATAATACGCCTGTAATAAAGGCCGGAATGCCATCTTTCCAGGTATCAAACTTCAGATGAAAAGCGATAGCGCCAATCGACGTAAAGAATATTGCCAATGCGCCTGACAGACCCAGCAGATTCTGCTGGAACCAAAGTGTGGACGCGCCAAATAACTCGATCAGGCCAATAACAAACATAAGCTGTCGATTCAGACCGTACGATTGGAAAAACTGCAGCTGGATAGCAAAGATTTGCTTCTGCCAACCGGTCAGCTTGATGGAGCTGGCAAACAGGAAGAAGGCAATCAGTAATACGCTGATGATGGTAATCGCTGACGACATAATAGTGACCTCGCAGTATGGGACTGCATTCAGCTTACGTCTGTACTAGTATGATCTGAAATGATTGCTCTTAATTACTGGTATGAATGAAATTGATATATCACGGTTGGACCTGAACCTGCTGAAAGCACTGCGTTACTTGCTGGAAGAACGTAACGTCAGTCGAGCGGCTGAGCGTATGTATGTGTCGCAGTCGGCCATGAGCCACACCCTGAAGCGCCTGCGGGAGAATTTTAATGACCCCTTACTGGTACGGGTCAGCCGTCATCTGGAGCCCACAGATAAAGCGCTGTCGTTATATCAGCCGCTGTGTGACATTCTCGATTCCATCGGTACTTTGTTGCAGCAACCTGAATTTGATCCGGGAGACTGGCAACGGGAAATCACTCTTCATACTCACGAGTTTGTAATAGAACATTACCTGGCAGCCCGGCTACGTGCTCTGCATAAACTGGCTCCGGGGCTGAGTTTTCGTATCAACCGCTTGAGCGAAAACAGTTATCAACGGCTGGAAAACGGCGAGCTGGATTTTATTCTGGCGGCCGGTGTCGGCGCGACGTCTCACAGTCGTCAGCGTGTGTGTTACCTGGATCCGATTGTCTGTCTGATGGATCGTTCACATCCGCTGGCTGAGAAAATAACAGCGCAGTCGTTATTTGATTATTCCCATGTAGCGCTGAGTTTGTTGGCAACGGGGCAAGACCCGATATCTCATTACGCCAGACAAAAACGCATAAATCGGCATATCGCTATTTATAGTGATGATTTGGGTAGCATACCCGCATTAGTAAATGGCACCGATTTTATTGCCTGTGTTCCCCAAAGTCTGGCGGAAAAAGCAGCGACTATTTACGGTTTGGTGTGGCGGCCGGTACCCATGTCGTTGGCGGATATTGAGGTGAAATTACTGTGGCACGAGCGCCATCAGAATGATGAGCGCTTTAGCTGGCTAAGAGGGGAGTTTTAATAACGGTTATTCCGGTGTTACTTTAATCAGCCTGCCTGCATCCGTTAATAAATACAGTTTACCATCAGGGCCGTAATTGACATCCCGGATGCGATCATCCAGTTCAGTAAATAATTTTTTACGGCCGGATTCTTTAGTGCCGGTTAAATCCAGGTGCCACAGAACCCGATCTCTCAGGGCTGCAACAAATAAGTCTCCGCGCCACTCAGGAAATTCAGTACCGGAATAAAACGCGATACCTGCCGGAGCGGTGGACACAGGCACCCAGGTGCTGATCGGCTCAATATAATCGGGCGCATGAACTCCACCACCGATACGGCAATTGTCACTCACGGGTGAGGAGTATTCACAACCGTAACTTTTTATCGGCCAGCCATAATTTTGCCCGGCAATAACACGGTTAATCTCATCGCCGCCTTGTGGCCCGTGTTCTGATAACCATAACTCTCCGGTGGTTGGGTGAAGCGCGGCCCCTTGTGGGTTTCGGTGGCCATAGCTCCAGATCTCTGGCAGAGCATTCTCCTGGCTGAATGTCGGGCTATCCGCCGGAATCGAACCATCGCGGTTTATCCGCACAACTTTGCCAATTGAAGTGGAGAGATCCTGTGCCAAATCGCGCTGGCCACGGTCACCCAGAGTGATAAACAGAGTTTTATCCCGGGAAAATACCAGCCTTGAACCATAATGAACCTGGCTGGAGGCACTGATTTTTGGCGTCTGACGATAGATTACCTGGACGTCCGTGAGATGGTTGTTACTCAGCTTGCCACGCGCAACGGCCGTGCCGGTTCTGGAAGACGTACTGTCGGATTCACTGTAACTCCAGTAGATCCAGCGATTCATGCTGAAGTCCGGGTCTACCGCAACGTCCAGCAAGCCACCCTGACGGTCGAACTTCACTGCGGGAAGGCCGGTTAACCGGGCGGTTAACTCCGTACCTGTGTTGTTCATCAAAACCATGCTTCCCTGGCGTTGGCTGATCAGCATGCGACCGTCAGGTAGAAAATCCATACCCCATGGCCTTTCCAGATATGGATACAGGGTTACCAGCCTTGGTGTTGGGTTAGTTTTGGAATCTGGAGTGGTTACCGGATCTTGTTTTGGAGTGTTGCTGTTGGTTTGCTCTGGGTTCTTATCTTGCGCGGAACCCGTGCCGCAGCTTGCAGTGAGAAAAGCAAAGAGCAGTATCGAAACGGTTGTATGCAGATGGTTCATAAATTACTAATTCCTAAGCTTGATGTTTGTCCAATAGCTCTATGCAGCTTCCCAGCATACAAGCATTGATAAACATGGCGACAGTTATCTTTGTCTTTTGAGATGCTTTGTAGACGTCACCAAAACGAAACTTCCTCAAGTGGTATATGAAACCTTTGTGGCAAGGTTCATTGCGAAAGTGCTTCTCAAACTGGAATTGGCTCAGGTCCAATTTAAAATCCTGATGAGCTTGTTCGAATAGCTCCCAAGCATCATCGCCATCAATACCAAGATCAGCCAGCAGTGTAGAGTTCAGGTTGATCTGTGAAGCTGGTTTACCACTGTGTTTTGACAGAAGTCTGATGACGGCGCTGTTTTCAAAAATGATCTGGTTCATTTAAGCCTGCTGAGATTACAGAGAGCGAGCCTGACTGATATTTATTGATTGAGCCCGGATGCGAATTTTCAATCGTTAGGTTACTTGCTTAATAGCAGGCTTTGAAGCTATTTCAGCAAACCTTCTTTTACTGCACCTTCCAGTTTTCCCTTCAGCACATCCCATAGCTGTGTGGTGCCCTTTGCTATGCGACTATTCAACTGCAATACTTTTTCCTTCGGGACATTATTCTCCTTCCAGCTATGACCATTGCCATGTAGATTGTGCAACAAAGGCGGAACCCGATCGATGGACTTGGCATACGCTGCATCTGCAGTTTCTCCAGCCTCAAATTCGTACCACAACTCCATATATTCTTTAGTTTTATTACCTGGTAATAACTCCAGGAGACGACTCACTCCAGCCGCTTCTGCATCCTTTTGTTCTTTAGTTTCGCTGGCATAAATAATGGTATCACCAGCGTCAATTTCGCCAAGGTCGTGAATCAAAAGCATCTTGATAACGCGATCGATGTTGATTGGCTCGTTGGCAAAGTCTTTCAGCATTAACGCTGAAAGACACACATGCCAGCTATGCTCTGCGGAGTTTTCATAACGATCCAGGCCGACCGGGCGGGTCTTACGGTGAACGTCTTTGAGCTTCTCAATCTCAACAATAAAACTCAGTGTGCTTTCAATAGGGCTCAATGGACACTCCTAAAAACAGAAAAGCAGGACAGCTGCCCTGATAGTTATCGTCTGGAAAATTATAAATGCAGCTTAAAGCCCACTCAACGATGGAAAAAGCCGTCCAAAGCATTCAAACATTCACCTTATAATTTAGCTTTGCTTCATCACCGGTTATGCCTCTGAAACCCCAGCAATGTGGTGGCTGTTCTTTGATCGTAATTTCCAGATCGATAGGGGAGATATTCAGCTGCTCTTCAAATTGAGTGAATAACACTTTGATAAGCGCTTTCTTGGTTTCAACCTCCCGGCCTTCCATCATATTGATTTCCAAAACCGTGTAGCGCTCGGTTCGATCGTCTGGATAGTAATAGTCGTCTTTGTTGAGTGGCACAAAACGGTGAGCGCGTTTGCCTTCTGGCATGCCCAGCACATCCATCATGCATTGATGGATGACGTCTGACATGGTTGCTTTGATCGGATTCAGCTGTTCTTTAATTCCATATATAACAATCATTGTTGTTCCTTAGATTTATAAGATTCTTATTTAGAGGAAAGGTGCACTTTAACAATTGCTTTTTGAACTTCTTCACCATTGGAATCCCGGACTACTACATCAATATTCAGCTTATCTTGATAGAAATCTAACCTTGAACAATCACAAACAGCGGAAACCGATGATTTAGCCAGCTTCAAATACTCAAGCTCTGCTCCAACTGGAATCCAGCGTCGATCCTTTGGTATTACAGTCTCTAAGGCCAGCCCCATTACCAGTTGTGAGAGCGTGAATAGCGCATTGCTATCCACCGTACCCAGATGGTTGTGTACCGCTCTGCGATTGGCTACGTCTACCTGAGCGTAACCTTCTCTTAGCGCAGATACTTTAGGTTTGAGTTGAGAGACGTAGGGGCTTTTCCTTGCTAGCGCGATATTAAAAATTGACGCTCCACCTGGGAATTTAGAAAGCCTTTTGTACAGTTCTACATAATTGCTCATTACTGTTCCTTGTATAGCGCATGCACAACATACGTGAGAGTTTTATGTCCCGCCGATGCATCGTTATCCGTGTATACATAGCTCAGCTATCTTCTGAGCCTTTGTAATTGAAATGCCGTTAATGAAGTCATGATATAACTCATGATCTTTTTCTTGTAGCTCAAGGATAGGTCTTTTCCCATTTGCTTGCGGATAAACATTGGTAGCTAGTGCATATGTGTTGGAGTAATAAGGTAGATAATTTGAAAACCACCCAAAATATCCTTGATCGATTTCTTCTTTAGTGAAGTTATTAACATAATGTTCGTAGCTTGCTTTACTTAGAGATACCCATAC
Organism: Bacterioplanoides sp.; assembly: GCF_965219715.1. Lineage (GTDB taxonomy): Bacteria > Pseudomonadota > Gammaproteobacteria > Pseudomonadales > Oceanobacteraceae > Bacterioplanoides. Next base: position 1,430,978 of record NZ_OZ244785.1, on the reverse strand, counting down.
GCCCCACAAGAAACCATCTTCTATCCCATGTATGGGTATTTCAACTGTTACTCTCGCAAAATAATGAATGCCATCTTCATCTTCGTAGTAGCAAAGATCATCACTAAGCTTGCCTTTGCTTTGTATTTCTTCAGATTGCTCTAGATATGGATCAGGAGCATTGAAACCGAAGCTTGGTGATCCTTCATGAATTTCATCACAAGATGAACATTTGAAACTGAATATTCCTGCCATGTTTATCCCATATATGCAGCTAACGCCTGCCAGCACAGGCGAGTGAAACGAGTACGCCAGATTTTTGGAAAATGTGGCTGGCACTTGTTATGTGCTTTTTAATCTCTCAAACTTTGAAAGCATCATATTATTCGCTTCCGCCCAAACACGAACTCTCTCTATTCTCATTAAAGATTTTTTATCATCTTGATTATTGAAATGAGCTAATATTTTAAGCTGACTTTCTTCCCACTCTAGAAATCCTTGCCCCATTTCAATAATTGATTTATCCATTTCGAACATCTGATCTTCGATTTCTTCTTCTGTCATGTCAGGAAGACTTTTAATATGCTCAAAAAGATCTTGAGTAAAGCTATCATTTTCTGAGATCTTCTCAATTTCAATGAGTTCATCTCTAGAAAGCAGGTTTTTTACTCTACTTACTTCACAGATATCAAGCACCGGATATGGGTTGTCGATCCCAGTTTTTCTACCCCATTCATACTCTATCATGGTAATCGGATACTTTAAGATATGAAGTTTTATTAGCAGCTTTACAACTTTTTCATAAGTCTCTGAACATTTGATAAATATATCACTTTCGAAAGTTTGCCAATTTGACTTTATTTTCCCTAAATGATTTGAAAACTTATAACCTTTGGTATGAACATAGTTATGGAGGTAGCTTAAACTTTCAAAGTCATCCTGAAGACCAAACTTCGCATCGAATTCTTTAATATTCTTGTTTGTGCTTAGAATCTGCCAGATTTTTTTTGCACGTGGAGTATTTGCTTCCCATGTATCTCTGGACTTTAGCCAGTCTTGAACAACATCATGGCCTTCATCATTTATATTGTAATAGACGGATAACATACCAACTTCTAAAGAACACCTTAATGAACTAAAGGCTTGTTTATAAAAACCAAACATTGCTAGATTTATAGAAATTTGTAACTCTTCTGTGGATTCCATGTAAGGAAAGAAATGTCCTGACCAAAAGTTTTCCGATGTTTGAGGAATAGCCTTCGAAATACTATTGTAACACCATCCTAGTTCAGAGATTTTTGATCTTATTTCTTCATTAGACTCGAGGGATTTTATAGTTGATTCTTGAACATCAATGCTTTTACTGGGTTCATAAATCAAGGGGCCAAGATCTACCATAATTTCAATATCTACGTAATCTGAACAATTCTAGGCACATAACGCCTGCCAGCAATGGCGAGTGAAACGAGTCCAGCCAGCTTGCTGGCGAATTGGCTGGCTTTGTTATGTCAAAAATTCTTAATCAATATGATTGATGGAATCATCACCAATCCACTTTTCCAAACGAGTGAGAATCCATACTCAATATCCTCATAGTGCTTGAAAAGCCCATAAATAACTGCAGCAGGTAAAAACATAAACCCTAAAAAACCAAATCGTGACAGTACAGGAAGAATGGTAAAGAGAATGCCTACTCCTAGTGGGATCGCGCTTATCAAAACACCTATGTAGCCAATCGACTCTAAGGTTGTCACTTCCACAAATACTCCTTAATGACATAACGCCGGCCACAGCGGCCTGCAGACCTGGCACGTAATTGCGCCAGAAATTCAAGTGACAGGTTTGCAGGTCCGTTGCTGGCCCTTGTTAAATTCATTTTTGGGCGCTGCTTTTTACATTGAAATTCTGAGTCAATTTACGCTCACTTGGGATATTTAAGTTTTCTGCGTAATAATTTTGGTCAATTGTTAGAAGCCAAACTGAACCACCTAAATTTACCGTAGCCTCCAGTGGGAACGTAGCCGAAAACCTCGTAAGAATTGCCTTAGACTTATCTCCATCCTGTGGAAGTGCTCCGGTCAATAGTTCGGGCTTACCAGTACACTTTAATTCTAGTAGTTGAGACCCTGGTTGTTGATTGTAAAGTTCGGTCTCCACATGCTTTACCAAAAAGCTTTGGTAATCTTTTCCAAGACCAAGCCATTCAATCATGTGAATACTTTCGTCAGCACAGTTGAAGCCAGAAACTTCAATTTGCCTACCTTCATTTATAGAATCAACTGTGTCTGCCATAACTGAGCTACTCAATAGTGCAAATGTCAGATTTCTTATCGTTTTTAGCACGATCTCTCCAAGAATTTAACATTTTAATTGTGCGCATGCGCGTTTGCATGGAACGTCTGAGGTGCGAACACTCTCATAACTCATTGAACTTTCTATGGAAGCTTCCATCTGGCTAATCTTTTCATCCATGTAAACGCGCCGCCTGTACTAATCCTACAAACTAGCAGTTAACGATATCTCGTTATGCGCATTGATATAACTAACAAGATGTTGATTTTGCTACAGATTCAGGTCACTGGCCAGTGCAAATAGGCAACGGTGACCATTTCTCGTGCCAGATAAGCTGCTGAGTCGCTGATCCAGCTGATTGTACGGTATATACCTTCACATCAGCGCCAGCCTCCACCCTTGTACTTAATTGTCACAAAAACTTCATCGAATCAGCATTGCCGAAGCCACATCACCTCCTTATAGTTGCGCTCATTCATCTGGTCTAGACCAAAAGGTTTTCGGAGTACTAAAACCAAGTACGGCAGGCCAGCATCACAAGTTAAGAGAATGAGCCATGAGCAACCCATATCTGCTGTTAACCCCTGGGCCACTGAGCACCAGCGACACCGTAAAACAAACCATGATGCGCGACTGGTGCACCTGGGATGATGATTACAATCTGGGTGTGGTGCAGCCGATCCGTCAGCAGCTGGTCGAACTTGCGCACTGCGACGCCAGCCAATACACCAGTGTGTTAATGCAAGGCAGTGGCAGCTTCGCGGTGGAAAGTGCCATCGGTACGCTGATGCCGAAGGAAAACGGCGAACAAAAAGCCGGCAAATTACTGGTGCTGGTTAACGGTGCTTATGGCCAGCGTATCGCTCAGATTGCGCAGTACATGAACATCGGGACGGTAACGTTACACGCAGCGGAAAGTGAGTGGGTCAGTACCGAAGCGTTGCGCCAGTTATTGAACGAAGACGCGGCGATCTCCCATGTGGCTATGGTTCATTGCGAAACCACTTCCGGCATTCTAAATCCAATCGAACACTATGCCCCGGTGGTAAAAGACGCCGGTAAAACGCTGATTGTGGATGCTATGAGTTCATTTGGTGGTATCGATATCGACGTTGCCGGATTAAACATCGATTGCATCATCAGCAGCGCCAATAAGTGTATTCAGGGCGTACCCGGTATGGGTTTCGTGATCGTGAGAACCTCACTGCTGGAGCAGTGTGAAGGCAATGCACGGTCGCTCAGCCTGGATTTATACGACCAGTGGAAAACCATGGAAAGTGGCCAGGGTAAATGGCGTTTTACTTCACCAACCCATGTCGTGCGCGCCTTCCAACAAGCAATGAAAGAATTGCACGAAGAGGGTGGCGTTAACAGCCGCGCCAAACGTTACGCCGACAATCACCAAACGCTGGTGCAGGGCATGAAGAAGCTGGGCTTCGAATGTGTGGTGGAAGACGAAAAACAATCGCCGTTTATTACCACGTTTAAATACCCGCAATCCGATCAGTTTGATTTTAAAACGCTGTACGACCGTCTGAAGCAAGCCGGGTTTGTTATTTATCCGGGCAAGGTGACCGATACCCCGTGTTTCCGCATCGGTCATATCGGTGAGGTTTATCCGCAGGATATGGAGAACCTGTTAAGGGCGCTGGAAGCCAATCTTTTCTGGAAATAATTAATTTTTCAGGCCGTTGTTGCCAAAACAGGAGTCGGTATGAGGTTACGTACGCTGGCACGTAAAAAAGTCGATGAGGCATTAGCGCCGTTCAGAGAGTTCGGCCATATGAATCTGGGCGAAGACATCACTCAGATGCAGCACGCGTTGCAATGTGCCTGGTTTGCTGAACAAGACGATGCGCCAGAATACATTATTCTGGCGGCGTTGCTGCACGATGTTGGCCACTTAATTACCTGGCAGGAACGCGAAGTTCATCCGGAAGAACATCTGGAAAATGGTTACCACGAAAAAGTGGGTGCGCAGTTTTTAGCAAAATATTTCGACGATGACATTGTTAAACCGGTGCGTTTACACGTTGCCGCTAAGCGTTATTTATTTTCCGCCGATTTATCTTATCGCGAGAAATTATCAACCGCGTCTGAAGAGAGCCTGATGTTACAGGGGGGATTTATGGACGAGAGCACCTGTCGTGCCTTTGAGTCGTCTCCCTGGTTTCAGGATGCTTTATTAATCCGTAAATACGATGAATTAGGTAAACAAGCAAATTTAGTGGTGCCTGATTTATCCCATTATCACGAACGTTTAATTCAACACACCCGTGTTGTGAAGGAGAGACAGCAATATGCTTAAGTCACAGCGTTATTTTTCTGGTCCGGTTGAGGCCGTTATTTTAGACTGGGCCGGAACCACCATCGATTTTGGTTCTCTGGCGCCTGTGTATGCCTTTATGGAATTGTTTAAAGCCGAAGGCATTGAAGTGACTCAGGCAGAAGCGCGGGAGCCGATGGGCACAGAAAAGCGTGTTCATATTTGTCGTATGCTGGCCAATCCCCGTATTGCCCAGGCCTGGCTGGACGTAAAAGGCAGCGAACCAACGGAAGCTGAAATCGACCGTTTGTATCACGACTTTGCGCCTATTCAGACGCGTATTGTTGGCGAGCGCAGCCAGTTAATTCCGGGCTGGAAGGAAGCTTATGATGAGCTGGTCGAGCAGGGTATTAAAATCGGCGGCAATACCGGTTATGGCCCGGGTATGATGGAACCGGCATTGGCGGCGGCGAAAGAGCAGGGTTACGAGCCGGCTTCCTGTGTGTTTGCTACCGAAGTGGTGCGTGGTCGTCCGTTCCCGGATATGGCTTTAACGGTAGCGATGGAGTTACAGGCTGGCCATATGCATGGCTGCGTTAAAGTTGACGATACCATTCCGGGTATTGAAGAAGGTTTACGTGCCGGGATGTGGACAGTAGGTGTCAGCGTATCGGGTAATGAAGTGGGTCTGGATCGTAACGATTGGCAGTGTTTATCTGAAGCAGAACAACAACAGCGTCGTCTGGAGGCGGAGCAGCGTTTGTACGATGCCGGTGCTCATTATGTAATTGATAGCGTGGCCGAATTACCGGGAATTATTTACGAAATTTCTGCACGTCTGGCGGCGGGTGATAAGCCGTAATTGGTCATTCCGCTAGGTGACATAAGAAGATTTAAAAACGGCCTGCATCCTTTAAATGCAGGCCGTTTTTTTATGCCGTAAAGATCAGCGTTTATCGTTTAATAAAATCGCGGATAAACCTGAGCCGTTCCCCACAGCAATCGCCGTACTTAAGCTGCCTACAGCAACTGTAACGGCATCCGTTCCCGGAACAGCCGCAGCGGTGGTTCCGTCGGCGGCAATATCAACCGTATAAGTGTCTGCTGGCAGAGAGGTGTAGTCCGTATTTTGTCCCAGTTCGACATCGGCAAAATTTGGTGTTGCCGGTTGGGTGCCATTTTGTGCGTACACAAAAATGTCTACCGGGTCCGCCGCAGACGCCGATGATGCATGCACCAGTCTGACGCTACCGTTTGTGGTAGAGCTGTTTTTACGGGTGTCGGTGAGGGTAATTAATCGTGCGGCGTTCAGGTTGCCAGTGTCGCCGGCAGCAATGACTGTATAAGACATGCCCCGCTCCAGCATTAATGTTGCAGAGAGGTTCGACAGTGCATTGCTAATGCCCTGGTTGGCTGCCGCGATCGCCACTGGCAGAGAGCCCGCTGCGACTTTAACGTAACCACTGGCGTTACTCTGGCTGACGGTGGTGTCTTTAAAATTAAAATCACCCAGCAGTTCATTGCCCCCGGCGAAGACATCAACACTGACGGAATCGACCGCATGCACAATCCTGACTTCAGCGCTGTTATCAAGTACCGCGGTTACAGGCGTAGCACTGTCGGCCCAAACCAATAACGAAACCGGTGAGGCCCCTTGGGTGCTGTTAACCGCCACGGCGGTGACGTCTGAAGCGATGGCCAGCGCACCGGAATCGTACACAACTGTAGTGTTATCGGCGGCGGTTGCACGTACCTGATAATCGCCGGCGGCGATATTTGGCAGGGTGGCATTAACGTCAAATCCGACATTGTCGAGTGTCGGGCTGTTTGGCAAGGCAGCGCCATTAGCCGTTACGTATAAATCCACACTGCCAGCCGCAGGGGAGGCGTGTACAACTGTGACGTCGTTACTGTTGTTGGCACGACGGGCGGTATCGTTGAGTACTTCAAGCTCCAGCGATGCAACATTGTTCTGTGCAATGACTGAGTAATAGCCGTTGGCATCTAACGTCAGAGTTTGTTCCAGAGCGATGGTGGATGTGCCATTCACCCGCAGAGCAACGGTATTTTTGCCTTCGTTTAATTTCAGATAACCCGAGCCTTGCTGGAAAGTAACACCGGTCAGAGCGGCGTTGCCATTCACCAGTATGTCGACGGCCGGTGCATCCGGGGATGCATGCAATACCCGCACATAAGATGAAGCCTGAGTTTTGTTGTTATTGTCGTTATCGTTGTCATCACTGCCACAACCGATCAAAGTCAGTGCTAATGCAGGGATCAGAACTAAGGGTTGAGCGAACTGCTGAATATTCATATTAACCTCCTCTGGTTATAAAACCTGAACAGGTGTACATATTAAGTTGTACATCTTGTACAGGGTGTGTATAGGAATGGAGGCGTTCGATAAAGTTCACGAAAAGTTCACAAAATTTCGTAAGTTGTCACAAAAGACATGAAGGTTGGCACATTTGGATGGATTTTTGCGGCGTTCAGATCGCGAGTACACCGGGTTTCGCCGGTATGACAGCTGTTTTTTTGTTATTGAGTTGTTGGCAATTTGCGCCAAACAGAATAAAGTGGCCTGACCAATTTTGACTCCTACTTTGGTTGTACGGGAGTTGCCAGAAATACAATAAAAACAACATGTTATTTGAGGTCAGTTCATGAAAAAGCTACTTGCTACGGCCGTAATCGGCCTGTTCTCACTGTCAGCCAATGCAGATATCGCTGAAGGTCGTTGGGTAACCATCGATGACGAAGACGGTTCTAAAGCATCGGTGGTGGAAATCTCCATCGCTGAAGATGGCAAACTGCAGGGCACGATCGTTGAGTTATTGCGCGAAGACGATAAGGGCAAAAACTGTGAGGAATGCCCGGACGAATTCCACAACAAACCTATCGAAGGCCTGACATTTATGTGGGGTCTTGAACGCGAGGAAGAAGGCGTTTGGGAAAGTGGTCGTATTCTGGACCCGAAATCCGGTTCCATTTATAAGTCGCAGCTGGAAGTTGCTGAAGACGGTAAGAGCATCGAAGTACGTGGTTACATCGGCGTATCCTGGATTGGTCGTAGCCAGGAATGGTTACGTTATGAAGAACCGGCTAAGCCTGTTGCCGAACCTGCACCAGCAGCAGCCGAAGCTTCCGAAGCAGCGGCTGAAACGACTGAAGCGGTAGCAGCTGAATAACCATCTTTTAAAATCTGTCATACCAATAGATAACGGCGACTTTGAATTTCAGGCTTGTAACCTGAAATCGGTCGCCGTATTATTTTGAGCGAATTCTGTCGGGGTGCTCTTGCTGCAATGCAGAGCTGAGATCGCATAAGCGGATCCCGTTGAACCTGATCTGGTTAAGGCCAGCGTAGGAAACAGAAAAGCCGTTATTAATACTGCCCGAAATGTATTTCGGCCTGACATTAATAGCTCTCCTGGGTTAGTCACGTATTTTGTTGTGTGGTAATCCGTCTTTTTCTTCCTTACCGCTGTCTGCCTGATCGTTTTTCTGTGATTACTTGATTAACGAGATTCAGCATGACAAATGATAATAACTCTCAAAACGATAACTCAGTTGCTTCAGGTGCCTTAAAAGACGCCATTAAAGTTGATGAATTATCGACCCAGCCATTTCCGGCTTCCAGCAAATTGTACGTAGAAGGCAGTCGCAACGATATTCGCGTGGGTCTGCGTGAAATTGAATTAACGCCAACCCAGTTAGCGGAAGGTAAAACCGAATATAACCCTCCGGTGCGTGTTTACGATACCTCTGGTCCCTATACCGATCCTGAAGTGAACATCGACGTACGCAAAGGCTTAAATCCACTGCGTGAAAACTGGATCGAAGAGCGTAACGACGTTGAAGAATTAACCGGTTTCAGCTCGGATTACGCCAAAATCCGTGAGATGAATATTGCCCTGGAAGATTTACGTTTTGAGTTAAAACGTAAGCCGAAAAAAGCCAAGCCTGGTCAAAACGTAACCCAGCTGCATTACGCTAAAAAAGGCATGATTACGCCGGAGATGGAATACATCGCCATTCGCGAAAATCTGGCTCTGGCCGAAGCGGAATTAGAAAAAGCACTGGAAACCCAGCACCCGGGTGAAAGCTTTGGTGCCAGCATTCCGAAAATGATTACTCCGGAATTTGTTCGCGACGAAGTGGCCCGTGGCCGTGCGGTTATCCCGAATAATATCAATCACCCGGAAACTGAGCCGATGATTATTGGCCGTAATTTCCGCACCAAGGTCAATGCCAATATCGGTAACTCGGCGGTAACTTCTTCCATCGAAGAAGAAGTGGAAAAAATGGTATGGGCTACCCGTTGGGGTGCCGATACCGTAATGGATTTATCTACCGGTAAAAATATTCACGAAACCCGTGAGTGGATTATCCGTAACTCGCCAGTACCAATCGGCACTGTACCTCTGTATCAGGCGTTGGAAAAATGTGGTGGCATCGCCGAAGACCTGACCTGGGAATTATATCGCGATACGTTAATTGAACAGGCCGAGCAGGGGGTGGATTATTTCACCATTCACGCCGGTGTTCGTTTACAGCATATTCCACTAACGGCAGAGCGTGTGACTGGTATTGTTTCCCGTGGTGGTTCGATCATGGCGAAATGGTGTTTAGCGCACCATAAAGAAAATTTCCTCTACACCCATTTCGAGGAAATTTGTGAAATCATGAAAGCTTATGATGTGTGTTTCTCGCTGGGTGATGGTTTACGCCCGGGCTCGGTGGCCGATGCCAATGATGAAGCTCAGTTTGCGGAATTACGTACTCTGGGTGAATTAACCAAGGTTGCCTGGAAACACGAAGTTCAGACCTTTATTGAAGGCCCGGGTCATGTGCCAATGCATATGATTAAAGCCAATATGGATGAGCAGTTAAAACACTGTCACGAAGCGCCGTTCTACACCTTAGGCCCACTGACGACCGATATTGCACCGGGTTACGACCACTTTACCTCGGGTATTGGTGCGGCATTAATTGGTTGGTATGGCTGTGCCATGTTGTGTTACGTCACACCCAAAGAGCACTTAGGTTTACCGAATAAAGACGACGTTAAACAAGGCTTAATTGCTTACAAAATTGCTGCCCACGCAGCGGATCTGGCAAAAGGCCATCCGGCGGCACAATTACACGACGATGCGATGTCAAAAGCGCGTTTCGAATTCCGCTGGATCGACCAGTTTAACTTGGCGTTGGATCCGGATACAGCGCGTGCTTATCACGATGAAACACTGCCAAAAGATGGCCATAAAGTGGCGCACTTCTGTTCCATGTGTGGCCCTAAATTCTGTTCGATGAAGATTTCCCAGGAAGTACGTGACGTGTCTTCCGAAAATCCAAACTGGGCAGAAGAAGCACAAGCGAAATTGGCGGAAGCTGAAAAAGGTATGGCAGATATGTCGGAGCAATTCCGCGAGCAAGGTAGTGAAATCTATCATGTTGCCGAAAGCTGATTCTCAGACGATCGTTATTGCCGGTGCGGGGTTGCTGGGCAGTTTAACTGCCTGGCGTCTCGCCCGGGAAAACCCGCAAGTCGCTGGTCATATTCGTGTGCTGGAAAAATCACCGCGTGATCAGTTACAAAGTGCGGCGAATACCGCTGCGGCGATGGTGGCACCTTTCGCTGAGCGTAATGTGTGTGATGCCGATCTGTTTGAGCTGGGTAAAACCAGCTTAATGCTGTGGCCACAATTATTGCTTCAGTTAAAAGAAGGCAGCGGCGAAACCATTGCTTACGGTAATAACGGTTCTTTGGTTGTGGCGCATCAGGCCGATCAAGCGGAATTACGTCAGTTCCAGCAGGAAATGTCGGCGTTTGGTTTATTAGCGGATGATACAGCACAAGCGGTTAACCGCTCACACATTCAGCAGCTCGAACCCGGGATTAATAACGAATTCCAGCAAGGTTTCTTTTTGCCGCAGGAAATGCATTTAGACAATCGCGCGTTACTGCCGTTATTGCATTCTGAAGCTGAAAAGCTAGGTGTTAGCTTTCAGTTTGATTGTGAGGTTTCGGATGAATTCCTGTTGCAGCAAGCTGAGCAAGCGTTAGTGCTGGATTGTCGTGGTGTTGGTGCTAAAAACGCTTTGAGCAGCGATGACCATCAACTCCGGGGTGTTCGTGGAGAGGTGTGCTGGATCGAAACTCCGGAAGTGAAAATCACGCGCCCGGTGCGATTATTACATCCGCGCTATCACTTATATCTGGTACCAAAAGGTCAGACTGAGCAAGGTGCTTATCGTTATATTCTGGGTGCAACGGAAATTGAATCGGAAGATAAATCGCCGGTCAGTGTTCGTTCGCAGCTGGAGATGTTAAGTGCTTTATATTGCTTAAGTCCGGCATTGGCGGAAGCCCGGATTATCGAAACAGATGTGAATTTACGCCCGGCATTTCCGGATCATAAACCTCAGGTGGTTCGCAGTGCGAATAACCTGTATCGGTTAAATGGGTTGTTTCGTCATGGCTACTTGTTGGCTCCGGCATTTTTACAGCAGTTTGAGTCGCAGTTATTAGCCAGCCATAACCTGGCGCTTGGGCTAACCGCGTTAGAAGGAGCATAAAGTGAATCTTGCAATAAACGGTGAACAAAAAAGCTTCGACAATATTGAGACATTGCAGCAGCTGTTGGTGGTTCTGGAGTATGTCGCTGAAACTGATGTGATTAACGGTACTACTTTTGTTTCAAATATCGTGGTCGCGCTGAATCAGGCGATTGTTCCGGCATCGCGATACGCCGATACCATGCTCAATGAAAATGATCAGTTAGATATTCTGGGTGCAATAACCGGCGGTTAACTATGACAACTGAAAATACGATACATATCGCAGGTGAAGAAATTAACGGGCGCCTTTGGCTGGGCACCTCTATGTATCCTTCGCCGGAAATTATGCGTGATAGCCTTGTTGCCGGAAAACCCGGGTTTGTCACCTTGTCGCTGCGTCGCCAAACCGCACAACAGGTTGCTGATAATGGCCATTGGCAATATGTACAGGAATTTGTTGAGCAAAGTGGCTGTAAGATTTTGCCAAATACTGCGGGTTGTCATACCGCTGAAGAGGCGGTGCTGTTATCGAATATGGCGCGTGAATTGTTTAAAACCGACTGGATTAAGCTCGAAGTAATCGGTGACGATTACACCCTGCAGCCACATACGACTCAGTTGGTAAAAGCGGCTGAAACATTGGTTCAGCAGGGTTTTAAAGTGCTGCCGTATTGCACTGATGACCTGGTGCTATGCAAAGAATTATTAGCGGTTGGTTGCCCGGCGGTGATGCCTTGGGGCGCTCCGATTGGTACTGGCAAAGGTTTATTAAACCGGCATCAGCTCACTACGTTACGTGAACGCCTGGCTGATGACGTATTAATTATTGATGCTGGCCTGGGCAAACCTTCCCAGGCAATGGATGCGATGGAACTGGGCTTTGATGCGGTGTTATTAAATACTGCAGTGGCTAAAGCTCATGACCCTGTGCTGATGGCAAACGCTTTTTATGACGCGGTTAATGCCGGTCGTATGGCGTATAAGGCAGGCATGATGCAGGAGCGCCAGGCGGCCAGTGCATCTACACCGACATTAGGTATGCCATTCTGGCATCAGAGTTAATAGCTTCTTAAATAGCGCAGCAGAAAATAAACACAGTGTTATTTTTTTGCCGCCGCGCCGAAGGGCCATCCCTGGCCCTGCCGCGCGGACGCGACATCCTGTCGCTGCTCTCAAAAACAACACTGTATTTATTTAACGTTCCCGAATGATTGATTCGACTATGAATGAAACCAACCGCAAAAAAATCTGGGCGATCAGTGCATCGGACACTTGTGCCGGAGCCGGACTTCAGGCCGATTTGAAAATGGCACACGCACTCGATATCGAGTGTGGCACCCTCGTCAGCGCACTCACCGCACAAAGCAGCTTTGGTGTTGATGCTGTTGAAACGGTGTCCGTCGAATTTCTGCAGCAACAATGGCAGTCACTAAAAAAAGACGGTTTACCACAGGCCATTAAAATTGGCTGGTTTCCCAAAGATGAAGCTTTTATTAATTGGTTGGCCGACAAGCTGAGTGAATATAAAAATGAGTTACCGGACGGATGGATAGTCTGGGACCCAGTATTATCTGCGTCACAGGGTGGCCTGGTATCTGGCGAATTATCTCTGTTAAAACAACTACTGCCGCTGGTTGATGTTATTACTCCGAATCAACAGGAAGCTTTGCTGCTCACGGGTTGTACAACCCCTGTTGCAGCAGGAGAAGCTCTGCAGCAAGCGGGTGTTTCTTATGTGGTGATCAGTGGCGGTGATTCAGACGCTGATTCTGAGTTTGTACGGAGCCTATGTTTTGGCGGTTCTGATTTATCTGAGCCGGAACAGTCAGTACTTACCAACTTTATTATTCAGCAGCCGCGACTCGACAAAAAAGTTCATGGTACGGGTTGCCACTTTGCTTCCGCGATTGCGGCGTATCTGGCACAGGGCGAGCGTATTTACGATGCGTTATTGTTAGCGTCGGCCACTATGAGCCAGATTATTCAACAAGCATCAGAAACGCCGTCCGGCTATTTAAATGCCTGGGCTGTTGCGGTAGATAAAAACGGGTTGGGAAATTTACCAGCGGATCAGTGGCCACTCACCCTGCCGTTATCAGGGCCGCCAGATAACAGCTTTCCAAAGGTAACTCAGCCACTGGGTTTATACGGTCTGGTTGATAATCTCGATTGGCTGAATATTTTGCTGGAGCTGGGTGTTGATACTTTGCAGTGGCGGGTAAAGTCACTGGAATTGTATGAACAGCAATATGGCGATGGCAGTTATGCCCGCGATATGAAAACTGCCATTGAGTTATGCCAACAGCAAAATATTCCACTTTATATTAATGATGACTGGCCGATGGCCATTGAGCTGGGTGCTTACGGTGTGCACTTAGGTCAGGAAGATATGGTCGAGGCTAACCTGTTGGCCATTTCGCAAGCTGGACTGGCTTTGGGAGTGAGTACTCATACCGAGTGGGAAATTGCCCGGGCGCGGGCATTTAAGCCATCGTATATTGCTTTTGGACCGGTGCATCCGCCGTTATCGAAAAAACTGAAATATCCTCCGTTGGGTTATACCAATTTAAGTAACTGGTGTTCGCGAGTGGGGCAGGAATTTCCGTTAACCTGTATAGGTGGTATTACGACAGAGAATATTGCCAATATTAAACATTGCGGAATGCCATCGGCTGCCATTGTTACTGATTTAATGCCCGATGATGAATTGGTAAAAAGGCATAGGCACTTACGCGGATTCTACTGATATACAAAAGATAACTGGCTAAGCGGTCAGAAAGTCGTTAATCTCCGCTTTTTGATTATCAGGTCAGTATGAATCAGGACCATTCTTTAAATGATCAAAACCGCGGAGCATTATTCGCAGTTTTAGCCTTCGCCTGGTGGGGGCTTTCTCCTCTGTATTTCAAATGGGTTTCCCATGTTGCACCACTCGAAGTTCTTGCGAACCGGGTGGTGTGGTCTTTTGTGCTGGTGTCGGGACTATTGTGGTTTAGTTATAAATCCACCGGCATCATCGATATTCTGAAAAGCCGGAAACAGCTACTGGCAATGTTGGGCAGTTCACTATTAATTGCATTGAACTGGCTGACGTTTATTTGGGCCGTGAGTGAAAATAAAGTACTCGAGGCCAGTATGGGTTATTACATTAATCCGTTGGTGTCGATTTTTCTCGGCATGCTGTTCCTGAAAGAAAGATTGATAAAAGTTCAGTGGATTGCACTGGCACTGGCGGCGACGGGTGTCAGCGTTCAGGTGATTGCATTGGGATATTTACCCTGGGTTACGCTGATTCTTGCGTTTACCTTTGGTTTTTATGGTTTATTACGTAAGTTAGCACCCACTGATGCTTATACCGGCCTCTGGTTTGAAACGGCAATGGTCACCCCTATTGCGTTGGGTTATTTGCTATGGATTGAGGGGGGAGCACTAAGCACCAGCAATCTTGAGTTTGGTAAGTTGTTCTTATCCGGTGTGGTAACCACAGCACCGTTAATCTGGTTTGCGATTGCGGCAAAACACCTGCCGTTAACCACGTTGGGCTTTATTCAGTACCTGGCACCAACCATTGCATTAATTCTGGCGACTCAGGTATTTGGTGAAGAGCTTAACTGGATCAAAGCCGTTACCTTTATGTTTATCTGGGCGGCACTATTGTTGTTAATTATTCACGGCGTCATGCAGCGCGGCAAAAAAGCCAAAACCACGGCTTAGTCTTGTTGAACTGTCCTGGTGTAATCAGGACAGTTTCTCCCCGTAAACTTCAGCCAACAGTTGGCGAATCTTTTGTGCCGTGTGCAAGGTAACAAAGGGTGCTGACGTTCCGGCTAACATGCCTTTTTTAATAAAATTCCATTTGCGTACCAGCGCTTTGTAATCGCTGTTTTTATTGCGTGTCTGATCCAGCAACTGCGAATATTTGGCAACACTTTCCTCTATGGTTTCATCGCTGTGATAAACACCCATCGAAGTGGAGGTATAGCCAATATATTGAGCGATAACTTTTTCAAATTGCAGGCGGGTTTTCAGGTAGCCGCTGTTCAGGCCCTCGGGCTGGGTTTTCAGAGCTGCGCGAATGCGACGATACAGCTCATTCATATGAACAGCTAAGGCAGTATCCAGTCGGCGGTCGGTACCATCACCGGCGGCTTCTTCATTTTCCCGAATAAAGTCGGCGGCTACCTGCCACTGTTCCTTTACTTCCGGGAAGTTGGTAAGCGCGGTAACCCGTTTGTCTTGCTGATTGATAGCCTGTTGCAGTTGTTTGCGGAATTTCGGGTCGCCCTCAAAGAAGACGTAAGCGGAGAAGGCGGTTGAGACCTGATAACCACCAATCTCGCTGCTCAGCAGATCATTGCGGTCACTGGCATGGCCATAAGCGCTATAAACGAGAAGGGGGAGGAGGCATATCAGGCGTATAACAGATTGCATGGCTGGATCTCTCTGCGTTAAGACGTCTCCTGCCCTGGAATGTTTCAGTTATGTGACTTCATGGTACCCATTGACTGTTCGGTCAGGCAAACCCAAACGAGAAATTTGGCTTGATTAGATACTTTCTGGCTCCAATGTCACCCTGTTTTGACCATCTTTAGCAGAGAAAGTTTTATAACAGTGATTATTAGGATTCTGAGGTTATATAACCGTGTGACCGAAAGGTCAGGAAAACTGCCCGATATTAACAGCAGGCATTTGCTGGGGCTTAAAGGGTTTATTAAAAACCCGTTAAGCCCTTTGTGCTGAATTGCTGAAGGATCAGGTTGCAGGTTTAGGCGCGAACCTTCCCGCGGCTTAAGGTCAGCAATGGAATGGCCAGTAATAACAACCAGAACAGAGCACCACCGGAAGAGTCGCTATCATCTTTGCCCGGCTCCGGATCGGGTGTCGGCTCTGGCGTAGGTTCAGGGTTAGGTTCTGGATCCGGCGTCGCTGGAGTAGTGATAATCTGCGGCCAGTTATCGCTGCTGCCGTTGGCGTCTTTATCGCCAAACATGTGTCCCATTAACTGCAGTTGCGGCGCTTCGGTATTGCTGCCAAATTGCCACAGGGTTTTACCGGCACCATTGGTGGCTGCTTTAAAGCTGCCAAATTGCAGGCCATTACAGTTATTGTCCGGGGTGGCGCATTGAATATCGCTGGCCAGAACCGTACTGGTGCCGGCATTTGGATCATTACCGATACGTTGATTGCTGTTGGTCAGGTCGGTCGCCCAGTAAGCGCCACTGAACAGGGCGCTTTTATAACGGCTGTCCGAGCGAATTAATCCGGCGGCAGAAATTTCTTCCGGTACGTGCAGCAGGCTAATGGCATTGCTGATTTCGACAGTATCCAGCGTAGATTCGCTGTAATCGCTGCCAATAATTCCAGCGGCTGAGGAAGCGCTGGTCACTTTGCCGGTAACCAGCAAGTTCTTCAGTTTATCTTTATTCGCTACTCCGATAATGCCACCAACGCCGGCGGCAACATCGCTGTTAATGTCGGTATATATCGCCTGATAATTGCTGGTATCACTCCAGCCGACAATACCTGCTTTCCAGCGCCAGGCTGGTTTATCGTTACTATTCGAGAAATTAATGAAACTGGCTTTAACCGCAATGTCTGAAACGTTGACGCTCCCGGCCTGACCAATTAATGCGCCGGTGCGATAGTTGGTTTTCATCTCGGCTTCAATGATGACGTTTTTAACCGAAGAGCCTTCCTCCAGCACGCCAATTAAGCCACCAACCTGGTCTTCCGCACTGCTGACCTTGACCGAGGCTTTGATGTTCTCAACCCGGGTTTGCCAACCATGACCCAGCAAAGAACCGCTGTGCATACCGCCGATAATTTCGGCCTGTAACGTTAGATCGTGGATATACGACATTTCGTTATAGCTGAATAAACCAACAAACCGTTGGTCCGGATAATTCATATACAGGTGGCGAATGGTAAAGCCATTACCATGGAATTCAGCACCAAATTTAGGAGTAAACTGACCAAATGGCGCGAAGCCTTTGCCGTCGTTCCAGAAGCTGTCGCCTTCATCAAATTTGCCGTTGTTGTTGGTATCAAATGATAAGTCGCGTGTCAGCTCGTAGCCGTGACAGCCGGTTTTTGCTTCGGTCGCGGGGCAGCCATCGTTTTTGCCATACAGATGTGTGCCTTTGATCAGGCGTGTGGCGGTATCCACTTCATTACGGATCTGGTTGAGATCTTCCAGGCTGTTGATCTCGATCAGACCATCGTCATCAATGTCGTAATCGATACGTTGTTCCGCCTGGCTGTGGCCAGTGAACGTTATTGCTGCAAGTGCCAGTGCAATCCTTGCGCGTTTGAAAAGTTCCATATTAATCCCGCTGTTTATCAGTATTTACTAAAGAACGAATGTTAACGGGCTGCTGTTAAATAGATAAGTATTAAAAATGGGATAATTTTCCACGTAACTGCAACAATTGGATTCGCTAATAGGCAAGACGGTCGGGTTTGTCTTGGGGATGAGGTCTTGAATTCTGAATTGTGGCCCCCAGATACTTTGTCAGAACAAATGGCACTCAAGATTTAGCTAGTGAAAGGAGCAATACATGACCGCTGCCAGTAAAGAGACACTGGGCTTTAAGACCGAAGTAAAGCAGTTGTTACACCTGATGATTCACTCTTTGTATTCCAACAAAGAGATCTTCCTGCGTGAGCTGGTATCCAATGCATCGGATGCCTGTGACAAATTACGCTTTGAAGCGCTGCAGAACGATGGCCTGTACGAAGGCAGCAGCGAGCTGGCGGTACACATCGATTTTGACGCCGAAGCGAAAACTGTCACCATCGACGACAACGGCATTGGTATGAACCGTGATGACGTGGTGAACCACCTGGGTACCATCGCTAAGTCCGGTACTGCCGAGTTCCTGAGCCAGTTAAGTGGTGATCAGGCGAAAGACTCCCAGCTGATTGGTCAGTTTGGTGTGGGTTTCTACTCAGCATTTATTGTTGCTGACAAAGTTACGGTTGAAACCCGTCGTGCCGGTGAAGCTGCGGATTCCGGTACGCGCTGGGAATCGGCAGGTGAGGGTGACTTCACGCTGGAAAGCATCGATAAAGCAGAACGTGGTACCCGTATTACGCTGCATCTGAAAGACGGTGAAGAAGAGTTTGCCGATAACTTCCGTCTGCGTTCATTAATTAAGAAGTACTCCGACCACATAGCGGTACCGGTATTCCTGCCACAGGAAGTGTCTTCTGAAGATGAAGACGGTGATAACAAGCAGATTCCGGAAGCGGTAAACGAAGCCAAAGCGCTGTGGACGGTTCCTAAATCGGATCTGAGCGACGAAGACTACACAGAATTCTACAAGCACGTTTCCCATGACTGGAACGAGCCGCTGACCTGGATGCACAACCGTGTGGAAGGCAAACTGGATTACACCAGCCTGCTGTATATCCCGGCTAAAGCGCCATTCGATATGTGGAACCGCGAAGCCACTCGTGGTCTGAAACTGTATGTACAACGTGTCTTCATCATGGATGACGCCGAGCAGTTCCTGCCGATGTACCTGCGTTTCGTAAAAGGTGTTTTAGATTCCAACGATCTGTCGCTGAACGTTTCCCGTGAAATTTTGCAGCAGGACAAGCAGGTTGATTCCATGCGCAGTGCGCTGGTGAAACGTGTGCTGGATACCCTGACTAAAATGGCGAAAAACAAGCCGGAACAGTATCAGGAATTCTGGAGCCAGTTTGGTGAAGTACTGAAAGAAGGCCCGGCTGAAGATTTCGCTAACAAGGAAAAAATCGCCAAGCTGTTCCGCTTCGCGACAACGCAGAGCGAAGGCAGTGATCAGACTGTTGGTCTGGAAGATTACGTGGCGCGTATGCGTGAAGGCCAGAAGAAGGTTTACTTCATTACTGGTGATAATCACGCGGCGGCATCAACCAGCCCACACCTGGAATACTTCAAAAACAAAGGTGTTGAAGTATTGCTGTTAACCGACCGTGTTGATGAGTGGATGGTAAGCCATCTGAATGAATTCGACGGTAAAGTGTTCCAGGACGTCACCAAAGGTGAGCTGGACCTGGATGAGCTGGCGGATGAGTCTGAAAAGACTCAGCAGAAAGAGCTGGAAGAAAGCCACAAAGATCTGGTTGAACGTCTGCAAAAAGCATTAGAAGGCGAAGTGAAAGAAGTGCGTGTGACTTCCCGCCTGACCGATTCTCCTGCTTGTCTGGTCGTGGGTCAGTACGACATGGGTGGCCACATGCGTCGTATGATGGAAGCGGCTGGCCAGCAAATGCCAGAAGCGGAAGTCGCACTGGAAGTGAACCCGACTCACCCGTTAATTGAGCGTTTGGATGCCGAGCAGGATGAAGATCGCTTTAACGAGCTGACTCAGATTATTCACGCTCAGGCGCAACTGGCGGAAGGCAGCCAACTGAAGCAGCCGGGTGACTATGTTGCCAAGCTGAATAAACTGCTGCTGGATCTGATGAAGTAAGCAACGGAATAAATAACCGCGAACAAACCGGTTGTTGATTTCAGTAAATACCCTGTCTTTTCAGTGATGAAGAGGCGGGGTATTTTTTTGCTGAGAATTTATCGTGCAGTGATATTTGCCGAAATAAAAAATGTGATGGAAAAGTCAGTTTTACTTTTCTTTTAATTCCGGCACGGTGCTGTTGTTTCACCTGCAAGCCTGCGCTGTTATGATGCGCGGCAATAATAAAGTGTTGTCGATACGTATTTGTGTATCGTTTTTCGATTTGGGGAATGTGTATGTCTCAGTTCAAAAAAATGACGGCTGCAGCGTTATTGGTTGCTGCTACGGGTGCCAATGCTGGTGGCTCGCTGGATTTAAGTTTATCCGATGAAGTGGTTCGTGCTGCCTATGATGCAACTAAGGTGGGTTCTGGTTTACACGTAAGCCTGGATGTTTTGCATCACACCGACGATGGCGACATGGCGTCAGTTGGTGCGCATGTGGTGGATGTACGTAACTCCGACAGCAACCTGTATATCGGTGTTGGCGGTAAGGTGTACGGCTTTGCTACCCGTGGTGCTAAAGATTACAGCGGTGGTGGTATCGGCCTTGGTGGTTTCTTCCGTTACCGTCTGCCTCAGCTTCAGGAAGTGAGCATTGCCGGTTACGCTTATTATGCGCCGCCAGTGGTGTCTATTTCCGATGCTGAAAATCTGGTTGATACCGATATTCGTGTACAGTATTCACTGATCCCGACGGCTCGTGTTTATGTGGGTTACCGTTACACCGGTATTCGTCTGGAAGATGTGAAAGATCGTTTTGAACTGGGTGATGGTGCTCACCTGGGTCTGAAGATCGATTTCTGATCCTGTTACTGAACTGATATCGAGATTGAGATGGCCAGCTGGTTAAGCTTCACCAATCATAAGTTGTATCAATGCCGCTTGTTGTTACAGCAAGCGCAGCAGACGACTGAGCCTGTGGTATTAAAAGATGCTTTGCAGGACAGTGCGTTGTATCTGTTGCGTGATGCTTATGTGTCCTACCTGCACGAACTGGCAGAGCTGGCGACTTATCGCCAGCCGGTGGAATCATTAGCTCAGCTGTTGCAAGTGACGCCTTTGGTTACCGGTGAAATGCGGGAACTGGAGCATCTGGAAAATGATAGTTTTTCCTGGTTACGACAGTTTTTAAATGCGGTCGCGGCGGTGGCTCAGCCGGATAATATTTCAGTACCTGTCACTCCTGTACAGCCGGGCATGATTTCTCTGGTTGATAACAGTACTCCTGACATTGCGTTATGGCATGAACGCCTGACGCAACTGATTGATCTGCAACGGGAAAACCGTCAGGAGAGTTAATCCTGATGGTTCCTGCTGAATTTCCGGGGTGTTATCACGGCGCCGGGTCAACAGTCTTATTCTGATTTACACTGATTTTTGGGGCTAATTCCTGCCCCTAAAGCACCGGCGCTGTGTTACACTCCCGCGCCCTGATTTGAGAGGCGGATATGGCACGCTTTTTTGAGATTGTAGAACTGTCGAATGGTGATATTGCCCTGCGTCGTGCAGACGAGCAGGACGGCGATGCACTGGTGAGTATTCATTTTTCCGATGATGCTAAAGCAAGCCTGCAGGCGCATCATATGGACATTGCCCGGGTGATGATTGAAGCCGGTGTGCGTAAAGTCGGCGAGTTATCCGGTATGGAAGTCGAGCGCGAAGATTTTGAGCAGCCGGAATATCAGCAGCAACTGCATTAATTGTCAGATATTACCTGATTCATAAAAAAGCCTTGCGAGGATAATCCAAGCAAGGCTTTTTTGTTTCTGCATCAGGCAAGAGGCAGTTGGGTTATTTATCACAACGGGATGAATTTGCTGCAATAAATGTAGCGCGCTGAATTTCTCAGCGGCGCTGAATCAGTACAACGTGGCTACCGGACAGGTGCGCTTGTTGTTCTATTTTCTGGCGTTGTGGTTCCGTGAGGGAGCCTTGCCATTCGATAATCAGGTGGCTGTTGGCCGCCTGTAGTGCTTTTTCAATCAGAGCTTGTTGGCTGTGTTCGCAAACATCCAGATGAATCACGGGTGAATTCTGCAGGCCCAGGCTATCCAGGTAGTGTTTATTCATTGGCATTTCCGGGCTCAGCCACATCAGCCAGCGTTGCTGGGCAGAGCATTGCGCCAGTAATGGCAGCAGATGCATCGGTTGAATCGCGCTGCCTTCGCTCAGAATCATTTCTGTCAGGCTGCCAGTGCTTACCTGCGGTTGTTTCAGAGAGCGGCTGCTTAAGCTCAGGCCGCCCTGTTCCATACCAAGTGGTTCCATTCCTAGAGTTAACTGACGCATATCTTCACCCTGAATAAGAATTCTCAATCTGTTTAGCTGCGGCGCACCACACCAACGTACAAACCTTCAATCGCAAAGTCGGCTTCTTTCAGGTCGACTTCGATGGGGCTGTAGTCTTTGTTTTCCGGAAAGAGGGTTACCTTGTTGCGCTTTTTCTCGTAGCGCTTAACGGTTACTTCGTTGTCTACCCGGGCCACCACAACTTCGCCGTTGCGGGCTGTATCCATACGATGAACGGCAATATAGTCGCCATCAAGAATGCCCATTTCCATCATTGAATCACCGTGAACTTCCAGTAGATAGTTGGCCTCCGGCTTGAAGAAGCTTGGTGGAATTTCGCAATAATCGTCGATGTGTTCCTGGGCCAGAATCGGCTCGCCTGCGGCTACGCGGCCAACAATTGGCAGACCGTTAGGTGTGTCATCGATAACACGAATACCACGTGAGGCTCCGGCCATCATTTCGATGGCGCCTTTGCGGGCCAGTGCTTTCAGGTGCTCTTCTGCAGCGTTGGGAGAACGGAAGCCCAGCTCGTTAGCAATTTCTGCACGAGTTGGCGGAAAGCCGGTTTCTTCCACAGAGGCTTTAATGCAATCGAGAACCTGTTGTTGACGCGCGGTCAGCTTGATCATGATTATTTATCCAAACTGGTGATCCATACAGTGACTGTAAATGTATACAGTATTTTTACCTGTGTAAACCTTTTTGTTGAGTTGCCTGGTAAGCCCATACGACTGGCTACCTACGCAATAAAGCGATGGCGGAATCGTAGAGTTACGCTTGTGATCACAGGATGTAACGCAGGAAAATGGCTGCAGGGCGCTCAGGGCTTGCCATTCATATGTTTTAAACGTATGTTTGAAACACTTGTTTTTATAGGTTGTGCGCAATGGCGAACAAAGATACGGCCAAATCGATATTAAATGCTGCGGAAGAGCTCTTTTCTGAAAAAGGCTTTGCCGAAACCTCATTGCGCAATATCACAACCAAAGCCGGTGTAAATCTGGCGGCCGTGAATTATCACTTCGGTTCTAAGAAGGAACTGATTCAGGCAGTTTTTGCCCGCTTTCTCGATAACTTCTGCCAACAACTGGAAACCCGCCTGGATGAATATTCTGTGCAGCAAGGTGATCAGGCACCTGATTTAAATGCGGTGCTAATGTTGTTGCCGGCAACGGCGCTGCAATCAGACGGTGCTGTTCAGGGAGATCATGGACAGCGTCGTCTTGGTATTTTTATGCGCCTGTTGGGTTTGGCATATGCTCAGGGTCAGGGCCACGTGCGTAAATTTCTGAAGCAGGAATATGGCACGGTATTTACCCGTTATATGGCGCTGGTAACCGCAGCCTCACCAGAGCTGAATGATGTTGAGCGTTTCTGGCGTATTCACTTTATGCTTGGCGCTACCGTGTTTACCTTGTCGGGTGCGGATGCACTGATGGCGATGGCTGAGCATGAGTTCGGTGTGAATACCGATATAGGTCAGGTTTTTGATAAGTTAATCCCTTTCCTGGGCGCGGGTTTAAAAGCCTGATTTTGCTACCTTTTAATTACTCCAGAGTTATTCTTCCGGCTGTTCAGTTCTGCTAAGCTGGGCAGCTAATTTTAACGTTATTACTGGCAGCTCAATGACGGACAATCTGATCGAAATTTCCATCGCTGATCAGGCTCTGAGGATTTCCACGGCAGGTATTTGCCATCTCTATTCTGTTTCAACCGCGGCTAACGGTATCGGTGAACAATCCGGTTCCGGTAAAACGCCCCAGGGCTGGCATCGTATCGCCGCCAAAATTGGCGCCGCTCAGCCTGAAAATGCAGTCTTTGTCGGACGCAGGCCTACCGGTGAAATTTATTCCGACGAATTAGCTGAAAATCATCCTCAGCGAGACTGGATCCTGAGTCGTATTCTTTGGCTACAAGGGTTGGAAGTCGGGCGCAACCGCATGGGAAATGTCGATAGTATGCGGCGGTTTATATATATCCACGGTACACCGGATTCGGAACCGATGGGTGTCGCCAAGTCCCACGGATGTATCCGTATGCGCAACAAAGACCTGCTGGAGTTATTCGATCTGGTTGAAGCGAATACTCAGGTATGGATTCAGCCACACAGCTTTTCGAGAATTCCATGCAAGAACCTGTAACGTTTTCTAATCGACTGGGTGTTGGTGTAGGTGTAGTTGCTGATATCGCCGGTACAGAATTAACGCCTGCTGATCGAGACTTTTTATTGCAGCCGGAAATTGCCGGGCTAATTTTTTTCAGCCGCAATTACCAAAATACGGCGCAGCTCACGCAGCTGACTCAGTCAATTTATGACCTGCGGTCGGATCTGTTGATTTGCGTTGACCAGGAAGGTGGTCGGGTACAGCGTTTTCGTGATGGTTTTACCCGCTTGCCAGCCATGCTTTCGCTTGAGCCTATGTATAAGGAAGATGCTGCGCAAGCAATAGGCTTGGCCGAAGATCTTGGTTGGTTAATGGCATTGGAATTAATTGAGCAGGGCGTACACCTGAGCTTTGCGCCGGTGTTGGATATTGAGCGTGATTGTTCCAAAGTTATTGGCGATCGCGCCTTTGGGCACGACGCTGATGCGGTAACTGAGTTGGCTGGAGCTTTTATTTCAGGCATGCAATCACTGCAGATGGCTGCGGTGGGCAAACATTTTCCGGGGCATGGTGCGGTTGAAGCGGATTCCCATCTGGATTTACCGGTTGATGAGCGTGAACTGGAACAGATTCAGTACGATATTCAGCCGTTTGCACGGTTGATGGCACAACAGAAACTGGCGGGTGTAATGCCTGCGCATGTGTTGTATCCACGTGTGGATGACACCACAACCGCAGGTTTTTCTGAAATCTGGTTGCAGCAGGTTTTACGTCAGCAGCTGGCATTTGACGGTGTTATTTTCAGCGATGATTTATCCATGGCCGGAGCTGCAGCTGCAGGTAATTACAGTGAGCGTAGCCTTAAGGCGATCAGGGCTGGCTGTAACGCTTTGCTGGCTTGTAATAATCGGGAAGCCGCAATTGAGGTTGTTGCAGCAGTGCGCCAGGCCAGGCAACAAAACCCACAATTATCAGCACTTGATTTATCGCCACTGATTCCTCCGGCTGTTGACGTTGATGACGAAGTCCACCAACGGCGTCAGCAGATTCAGCAGCGCATTAAAGATTTATTTAATTAATATGAAAGCAAAGAAAATAGCCATTATTGGCGGTACCGGCCTGACCCAGTTGCCAGAACTCGACGTTATTTCAGAGCAGGTGGTGGAAACTCCACTGGGGCCAACTTCGGGGCTGTTAACTGAAGGAAAGTGGCAGGGAAAAGATATTGTTTTTCTGGCCCGTCACGGTCATCCGCATTCAGTGCCTCCGCATAAAATTAATTACCGGGCTAACTTACTGGCGTTACAACAGTGTGGTGTCGATACCATTATTGCTGTGAATGCCGTCGGGGGGATTCATCCATTAATGGGTTCCGGTGTTATTGCTGTGCCTCATCAGATTGTTGATTACACCTGGGGGCGGGAAAGCACGTTTTTTGATGGTGAATTCAAACCGCTTGATCACATCGATCTGACTCACCCATATGACAACCAGTTACGCCAGGTATTAATCGACAGTGCGGACTCCTGTGATTTTTCTCTGCAGGATTTTGGTGTTTATGGTGCGACCCAAGGGCCTCGACTGGAAACCATTGCGGAAATCGATCGCATGGAACGTGACGGCTGTGACCTGGTGGGAATGACAGGGATGCCGGAAGCGACCCTGGCGCGCGAACTGAATATCGCTTATGCCAGCTTATGTCTGGTGGTGAATCCAGCAGCGGGTAAAAGCGATGGTGAAATCACCATGGATGAAATTCGTGCCGTGCTTGCCGGTGGAATGGATCAGGTGAAACAACTGCTGGCTGTGGCGATTGAGCGACTGCAGTAATCATTTATTCTACGGGGGTGTTGAAGCCAGCACTCTTCTGTGGTGGTTATTTCAGCCGCTGAATAAACTGGGCGAGGTCAGGCAATAGCTGCAGATATACTCCCAGGCGGCTGGTATAGAGTAAGCCATCCTTTTTCAGGATTTGTTGTTCGGCGTTGTGAACCGTTTGCAGCAACAGCTTCCTCGCCCTGAGTCGGTTGATACCCCATTCTAATCCCGGGGCTATGACCGGCGATAACAACAGTGCACCCATCACTCCGGCACTGGCACCAGCAACCGTTACCCAGCCGGGCACGCCCATCCAGCTCAACCACAATCCGGTCAGCCAGCCTTGTTGGCTGATGTAGCCGGAAGTCGCCAGGGTACCGCCAATGCTGGCGGCGCTGGATAGAATGGCTTTATCCCCGAGAATCCGGCCACTGATCATCAGGGTAAAAGCTAATAGTCCTTCGCGCAGGCCTTCGTTTGTCAGCTGCAGGCGGTCAATCTGGTGATTCACATATTGCTTAAATTGCTGGCGCTGAGTGTCGCTGAGTTCGGAGTGTTGTTCGATCTGCTGTTGGTAGTCACTGACGGCTTGTTGCAGGTATTGCTCCAGCTTATTTTCCAGGCCGGGTAAGTCGAGCAGGTCGTGGTAAACCAGATCGTACACTTCCTGTTGCTTGCCGCTGCGGTCGGTATTCTCTGACGTTGTTGAGGCTGTTTGGCGAGTTAGTTTTTTGCCAAATGAAAACAGCGAACGTGGCAGCGCCATCAGGTCCGCTGGGATGTCTTTTTTATGGCGCCAGTGGCGTGAAAGAATGGCACGGCTGCTGGCAAAATGTTGCTGATACACGATATCCACGCGTTGTTCTGCGTCGCTGAAGTGGGTTTTAATTAATTCATTCAGCTGCGCGGGCAGTGTATCTGCTGGGCCTGATTTGTTCATTTCGTCCTGCTATATCCTCTTCTTGGCATGTATTAACCTTTTTAATTTACACGAATCGACCTATTTTGCCCCGGCATTGACCTGAATGCCGCAAAGATGGTGACAATTAAGTCAAGCAAGTGACCGAGACTCAGGGTACACTTTGCCGCAAAAGGTCATGGGAATGGGAATTCCCGACACAATAACAACAATACTCATCAAAAAATGTGGGGGCTCCATGTCAATTCTGACGCGCTTTGCGCTGCTGTCTGTTGCACTGATTTCTATGTCTGGCTGCAGCATGGTTTATAAAACAACCGGCTGGTTTGCATACGATTTTACCGAGGAATACGCCATTCCTTACAGTATGAAAGGCGATGATCCGCAGATGGCTTGTGCCATGACCGAAGGTTTAACCGGTGGTCTGCTGGCGTTCAGTGAAGTGGCATACACCCCGGACCGCCCGGCAATCACCATGTATATGATGGCTGGTGCCTGTGCTGAAGATCGTGCGCAGGAAGAAGGCTTAGCTTACCTGCGTGCTTTCCGTGTGCAAAATATCGGTGAAGCGAAAGATGCGCGTATCCGTGAGAAGCGTCAATTTGCTCTGGCTGCCAACCGTCAGTACACCGCCTATCGTCATCTGGTGAGCCAGTTTGGTGAGCCAGGAAAAGAGTGCCCGGATCTGAGTGAAGATGAAGAATTGTTCTGGGTGATGGGCCTGCTGGCGGGTGTTCAGGCGGTTATGAATGACGTGCGTGCTCAGGGCGCAGTTAATGTTCCTAAAGACATCGCAATGAAAGCAACCCGTGGTATTCAGTGTGTTGATAATGAGCGTTGGTGGGGCATCCCACAAGCCACCTCTGCCGCAGTTAACATAATGCTGCCAGATGCTGAGAGTGATAAAGACCCGTGGGCCGAAATGCATGCGGCCAGCCGCATTGCCTCGGCGGCGGGTGTTCGCCTGGCCCACGCGGTAGAAATTACCGTGGCTGATGGTTCCGGCAATCAGCAACAATTGCGTGATGCCATTCGTCGTCATGCCGCTTCTGTTAAGACAACCCCAAGCAACCGTCAGTACCGCATGATGGACATCATGGCGACTCGTCAGATTCAGGCGATCTCTGATCGACTGTGGACCGAGGCAACCGGTGCCCGCACACCAATTGGTGGTTTAGGTACCTTCTGGGATGACGCCCGTACTCAGGCGCCAGCTCTTGATATTGACGACCTGCTGGAGGACTGATTTATGCGTTTAGCAGTACTGGCTGCAATTGGCCTGGTAGCGCAATTAGGATTCACCAGTGCGCAGGCGGCTACGGCTCCTGCGGCGCTGGAAAAGCGCACGTTCTGTGTGTTCGACCCACTGGGTGCGAATGGTTCATTATTTGGCACCGCCAAGGATTACGCCACTAAGGCGCTGGAATGGGGTTACGACCTTAAGTTGCGTCCTTACACCGATGAAAAGATTGCTACTGACGACTTTAAAGCCGGTCAGTGTGATGCGGTGTTAGTAACCGGCGCCCGTGCTCGCCCGTTTAATAAATTTGCTTCGACGGTTGAAGCGATTGGCGCTATTCCATCGGAAACGGTTATGCGCAATCTGGTGAATATGCTGGCTACGCCAAAAGCGGCTAAGTATATGAGCGAAGGCCGTTACGAAGTGGTTGGCATTATGCCTGCGGGCCCGATTTATCTGTTCCTGCGTGACCGCACTGTTGACAGTGTTGAAGAGTTGTCGGGTAAGCGTATTGCGACCATCGATTATGACGAGCCGTCCAAGCGTCTGGTTCGCCATGTGGGCGCATCCATTGTGCCAGCCAACTCCGCGAATTTCTCAGGCAAATTCAATAACGGCAGCGTTGATGTTGCTTATGCACCAGCGGTGGCATACAAGCCGCTGGAGCTTTACAAGGGTATTGGCGACAAGGGTGGTATTGTGCGCTTTAACCTGGCTTATCTGGATTTCCAGATCCTGGTGCACAAAGACCGGTTTACACCTGAGTTTGGTATTCAGTCGCGTAAAACCGTTGCTGAGGCTTACGATAAGGTCGCCGAATTTGTCAATCGTGACACTCAGGCCATTCCTGAAAAGTACTGGGTCGACCTGAACCCGGCTGACGTGGATAAATACAACCTGATGTTACGCGATGTGCGTATCGCATTGCGTGATGAAGGTGTTTATCACCCAACCATGCTGAAAATTCTGCGCAAATTGCGTTGTCGTGAGACGCCGGCCAATGCCGAGTGCGTTGAAAAATTAGAATAATGAAATAAGGGCTGCGACAGCAGCCCGACCATCATAATAACTAAAGCTCACCAGAGCTGATGCTCTGACTCCGGTCCAGCTCCCGGAGGCAATCACGGCCGCTTGGCGGCTACTACAGGGGAAATCACTATGGAGCAAGCTATCCGCGTAGGCAATCGTACTGCCTATGAATGGCTCGCCGCGTTACCGGCCTTTCTGGTGCTGGTATTTGTTGTCATTTTAAACACCAGTCATGCCATGCACGCCCAGCTGTTACAGGTGGGTGAAGGCATTTGGGATGGCTATTTTATGCTGCGTAGCGACCCGGTAGAGCCAAGCTGCGATATCAATATGAACATCGATACTCAGCTGGCCACTCTGGTTGCTGAGGCGGCGGCAGAAGAAGACGAGTGGGACTTGTTTGATGCTGAGCCGGTTGATGAAG
Source organism: Bacterioplanoides sp. (assembly GCF_965219715.1). Classification (GTDB taxonomy): domain Bacteria; phylum Pseudomonadota; class Gammaproteobacteria; order Pseudomonadales; family Oceanobacteraceae; genus Bacterioplanoides. Next base: position 1,401,550 of record NZ_OZ244785.1, on the reverse strand, counting down.
ATGCGATGCGCCAGTCTCTGGTGGCGGCCAAGCAGCAATGTGAGGTTAAACATCAGCAATATCAGGATACGGTAGAACGTATCACTCCCGGAGTTCAGGTGTTCCGTGCCGTCGAGCTCGGGGTTGCTCAGTTTGGTGAAATGGGCCTGAGCGCACAGCGTATTATGCTGGCGGTACTGGTGTTGATTTGTGGTCTGACGGCACTGTTCCGTCGTCACCATATTGCTCTGCGTCCAATGGAAACGGCGATGGATTATCGCGTGGCTTCCGGCGCTCAGCTGATTGCCTCGGCAATTCTGTTTTATTCTGTGTACAGCTTCCGTGATGTGGCATTTTCCGCTGGTGTTGAGGTCAGTGGTCAGCACAATATCCTGCATCATTTGTGGATTGTTGGTTTTGCTGCGATCTTCCTGCTGAGTGTTTATCAGTTCCTGTTTATTCCAAAAGATGCCAAGCCGGGCGGTAGCTTCCTGAAGGCTCAGTTGGCCGTACCTTTGTACGCCACCATGAGTATGATTTCTGGTTTTTACTTTATTTCATCGGGTCACAGCGCCGGTATTGGTATTTATCTGAATCAGATGATGGAGCTGTCGCAACTGTTCCTGAATGTCGGTTTGTACGTCTGGATCGGTATGTTGCTGAAGCGTACTTTGCTTGCCAAAGTTGTGTTTGATCTGTTCCGTCCATTTAAGTTACCTCCGGAGATTCTGGCGGTTGCCGTGGTTGCATTGGCGGCAATTCCGACGGCTTATACCGGTGGTTCCGGTATCTTTGTTATTGCGGTCGGTGGTCTGATTTATTCTGAATTACGCCGTGCCGGTGCTCGTCGTCAGCTGGCGTTGGCGGCGACGGCAATGTCAGGTTCTTTGGGTGTGGTATTACGCCCATGTTTATTGGTGGTGATTGTTGCGGCGCTAAATAACGAAGTTACCACTGACCAGTTGTTTGGATGGGGGATCAAAGTATTCCTGCTGACGACACTTTTGTTTGGTGGTATGGCTCTGCTGACCAGTCAGGACTCTATTCGTATCCGTTTTCCAGATGATGTTTGGGTTGAGTTCCGCAAAGCACTGAAACCACTGATTCCGTACGTATTTATTATCGGTGGTACGCTGCTGGTGTACGGTTTTGCACTGAATGCTTATCTGGATGAATTCTCTGCTCCGTTTATTCTGCCAGTGCTGTTGTTGGTGATTCTGGTTTATGAGCGCGTTGCTCAGGAAAAAGGCATTCTTGCGCGTGAAAACATGAATGTTGATTACGTTGAAGAACGTGTCGAAAAAGGCATTAACGACCTGGTTCAGGGTCGTGATTCTCTCGAGAAGACGCTGCGTGAAGCAACCACAGAAACCACAGGTCACATCGGTGCGCTGTTAATGCTGATGGGAATGTCGGTCAGTATTGGTGGTGTTATTGAGCGTGCTGAATTAATGGCGCTGTTCCCGACCGATTTTGAATCCGTCTGGTTGGCAATGGCGTTGTTGGTTACCATCCTGGTGGTGATTGGCATGGTGATGGACCCGTACGGCGCGGTGATTCTGGTGAGTGCGACCATTGCTACCGTTGCGTATGACAGTGGTATTCATCCGGTGCACTTCTGGATGGTGACGCTGGTTGCGTTTGAGCTGGGCTACCTCAGTCCGCCCGTCGCTTTGAATCACTTATTGACCAGGCAGGTTGTGGGTGAGAAAGAGGTGGCGCTTGCCAGTCAGGAAGGTCACAACTTCTGGTATCGCTACGAGAAAATCCTGTTGCCGCTGGTGACGATGGCCATTGCTTTATTGCTGGTTGCTTTTGTACCACTGGCGGTTGGTTACAGCTGACGTCAGAGTTAGTTAGCGAGATAAAAAAAAACCGGAGCACGCTCCGGTTTTTTTATGTCTTAAGAATTGCCTGTCAGTACAGAGCTAATTGGCAGCAAGCTGATTGGCATAAGGGTTGGAATAAGTGACTTCCAGCGTTTGAGGCTCAAACTCTCCATAATTAAGCGAGATGCTGACCTTGCCTGAAGGCACATTCATTTCACGTTCAATATTAATCGCCTGACCTGCGCGCGCGCCTGCCGGTATTTCGATTTCACCAATCTGTTTGTTGCTGTCAAAGATGGTGACAATCAGGGTGTCGGTTGTGCGATTGTGCAGGCTTAAATGGTAGCGGTTCAGCACCGTATCGTTAGGAGTCAGCTCGTATAACGAAACGCGATCACGCTGAATACTGGCCGTCAGTGGTTCGTTATTCAAAGTGCTGAACAGCGTTAATACGGCAGTGACACAAACGGCCATGCCATAGCCCCACAAGCGCCAGCGTTGACCGGCTGAGCGCTGCATCTCCGGTTCGTAGGTAATCAGTCCGGTTGGCTTACCCAGCTTCAACATAACCTGATCACAGGCATCAATGCAGGCACCACAATCGACACAAGCGATCTGCAAACCGTCACGGATATCGATGTTGGTCGGACAAACATGAACACACAGATTACAGTCAACACAGTCGCCGGTTTTATTACTTGGGTTGCTTTTACCACGCGGCTCGCCACGTTGCTCATCGTAACGAACCGTTTGGGTGTATGAATCAAACATCACGGATTGGAAGCGTGAGTAAGGACAGGCGTGGGTGCAGAAGCTTTCGCGCAACCAGCCCGCATTAATAAAGGTCAGTCCGGCAATGATAATGACCCAGGCGCTGGCTGCTCCTGAGATATCACCCTGTGCCAGGTCGGCAGCCCAGATTTCCAGCGGGTAGAAGTAGGCCAGTGCGGTAACGGCGGTGGCCAGTGAAATGGCGCCCCACAGCAAAAACTTAATGCCACGGCGGAGTTTTTGCTCGAATGTGGCCTGGCCGCGATCGTGCTTGCGACGTGAATTGCGTGAGCCTTCAATCTTTTCTTCCAGCCAGACAAACATAAATGTCCAGGTGGTTTGTGGGCAGGCATAACCACACCATAGTCGGCCTGCGTACATAGAAACAAAAAACAGCGCAAAGGCACCACCAACCAGTAAACCAGTAATGATGGTTAAATCTTCCGGCCACAGAACCCAGTTCCAGAGGTGGAATTCTTTCTGTACCAGGTTGAAATAGACTGCCGGATTATCGTTCCAGGTCAGCCATGGCGTGATAAAAAACGCGGCCATTAATGGCCAGGTGCTGATGCGGCGCCAGTTGCGGAAGCGACCACTGGTCAGCTTTACCCGGTGAGGGTATTCATCGATGGGTTGGACATCAATACGTCTCGCTTGCCAGTCGATCTCGCTCGTGTTCGACATAGTGCTCTCTCATACTTTCTAGTTAATCTGAGAAAGCTATGGCAACCGCTGTACCAATATCAAAAGCCCATGTCCATGGGCTTCTTTCATGCTTCTAAGGATGTTTGTGTGAAATATCGACGCGATATATCGCGACAGGCGAAATGTCGCGTGTTTGGAGGGTTGGTTGTATTCAGCTCTTAGCGTTGAATGTTCAGCTTCTTCATGCGAGAGCGCAGGGTGGATGGTGGCAGATCGAGCAGTTCTGCAGCACCTCCTTTGCCAGCAATCAGGCCGTTGCAGTAGTTCAGTGCCTGGCTGATATGGTGACGCTCGGCCTCCGCCATCGCTACCGGTTTGGCTTGTTGCTCGCCGCTGATATCCGGGGTGTTGAGTGTTGGAATAATCAACTGATGATCACTGACAATCAGAGCGTGTTCCAGCACATTACCCAGCTCACGCACATTGCCCGGCCAGTGATGTTGCATCAGTTGCTGCAGGGTAGCGGGTGGCAGTTCTGGCTCCCGCTTCCCCAGTCGTTGGCTAAGGGTGCGTAAAAAGTGTCTGACCAATAACGGAATATCGGCCTTGCGTTCTCTCAGAGGAGGAATGGTGAGAGGGAATACTCGCAGGCGAAAATAGAGGTCCGCACGGAATTCACCTTGCTCCACCATCTGTTCAAGATTGCGGTGGGTGGCGGCAATTACCCGGACGTCCACACGGATGGTTTGGCTGCTGCCAAGGCGCTGAATTTCTCCTTCCTGTAATACCCTAAGCAGTTTCACCTGGGCGGCTGGCGACAGTTCTGCAACTTCATCAAGAAACAGCGTACTGCCATTGGCTTGCTCAAAGCGACCGATGCGACGTTGATGAGCACTGGTGAAGGCGCCACGTTCATGACCAAATAATTCGCTTTCTAATAAGTTGTCGGCAATCGCGCCACAGTTCACTTTTACCATCGAGTTTTGATGACGTTGGCTGTGGCGGTGTAAAGCCTCGGCAACCAGCTCTTTACCAGTACCGCTCTCACCCTGCACCAGAACGCAACTCGGAGTTGGAGCGACTTGTTCGATGGCGTGCTGCAGTTGCTGCATGGCATCGCTCTGGCCAATCAGATCCCTGTGGTTCTGGTGTTCGCGCAGCGCCTGCTGTAAGTAACGGTTTTCGTCCTGCAGCTTCTGCTTTAACTGCTCGACCTGAGCAAGGGCTGCTTGCAGAGATTTCTGGTGTTCCAGTCGCTCACTGATGTCTTTAAACACAATCACCGCACCGGTGATCTCACCTTTTTCGATGATGGCGGTGCTGGAGTACTCCACAGGAAAAAAACTGCCGTCTTTACGCCAGAAAACTTCGTGATCACTGTGTGCGCTTTTGCCGGTTTGTAAGGTGTGATAAATCGGGCACTCGCTTTGTGGGTAATGGCTACCATCAGCATGGCTGTGGTGATGGAACTGGTGAATACTTTTGCCGCGGATTTCATCCTGAGTCCAGCCGGTCAGGTGTTCGGCGGCCGAATTGACAAAAGTGGCATGGCCGTCGGCATTCAGGCCATAGACACCCTCGGACATAGCTTCGAGAATACGCTGATAACGGTGGGTGAGTTCACTGTGAGTCAGGTTCATGGTTTTCATCATGGGGAATTCAGAGCGATGAGTATATCAGTTCTTGTTCCTTGTGCTCTGGACGAGTACGCTTGGCACCCTCAACCACAAGCAAACAGAAGTTAAAGGAAACAGGATAATGGGTGGTCAGTTGCAAGATCGCATGCTGGATATCAAAGAAAGAGCGCAGGACTGGTGGGCTGATGGCGGATTTGCTCGCGGCGGCCTGATGGTTGTCATCATTCTTTATTTATTGGCTGCGCTGGTTCTGGGTTTTTTCTGGAGTGAAGAGCCGGAAACATTTGCTGTAAAAGATAACGCAGCGGTTCAGGCCGAAGCGATGGGTGTGGAAACCGTAACCGGTTTCACAACAACAGCTACGTTAATGAAGGTAACTGATACCTTGCTGAACAAGCGTGGCGGCTATCTGACCAATGATATTTTCCCTCCTGGTTTGTGGTTGGATAATATTCCGAACTGGGAATACGGCGTTCTGGTTCAGGTGCGTGATTTCTCGCGTGCGCTGCGTAAAGACTTCAGTCGTTCCCAGAGTCAGTCGACCGAAGATAAAGACTTGGCAATTGCCGAGCCGCAACTTCACTTTGACAACAATAGCTGGGCGGTGCCTTCCACTGAAGCCGAGTACGAGCGTGGCTTAAGAGCGCTGGGTAACTATCTGGTGCGTTTATCGGATCCGAATGAGCCGACAGCACAATTTTATGCCCGTGCTGATAACCTGCGTCAGTGGTTGTTTGATGTAGAAACTCGCCTGGGTAGCTTATCCCAGCGTTTAAGCGCGTCGGTTGGTAAGCGCCGCCTGAATACTGATCTGGCTGGTGATAGTGCTGCGACTCAGTCGACTCCGGCAGATTACGATCAGGAAGTGAAAACGCCATTGGCTGAGATTGATGATGTGTTCTATGAAGCGCGCGGCACTGCCTGGGCGTTGGTGCATATCCTCAGGGCTATCGAAGTGGACTTCCGCGATGTGCTGCAGAAGAAGAACGCACTGGTCAGCCTGCGTCAGATTATCCGCGAACTGGAATCCACTCAGGAGGAAATCTGGGCGCCGGTAATTCTGAATGGTAATGGTTTTGGCCTGTTTGCTAACCACTCTCTGGTTATGGCTTCTTATATCTCCCGTGCGAATGCCGCTATTCTCGATTTACGCGAGCTGCTGTCTCAGGGGTAAAATACCTGACTTTCAGTCGTATTTGATGCTTAAAAAGAGCGCTCTCAACAGAGCGCTTTTTTTGTATCTGATTGTTGGCCGGTTTTTACAATCGAAAGTTAAAATTTACATTACGTTTAGTAAGGATTTAGTTCTTTGATTTATAAAGGAAAAAGTCAGTAAAGATCCGGTCAAATCGGAACATTAGTACAGCTTTTCTATAGTACTCACTGGCCATATCTGGTAACTTGCACGACCGTATCACCAATAATCCGTTCGCATAACAATTATAAGAACAGGGGAGTAGGAAGATGGCTGCAAAATGCTATCTCGCACTGGCTGGGATTCTCACTCAGTTCAGTTCGCTGTATGCACTGGAAGCTCTTGACGAAGCCACGATGTCTGCCGTTACAGGTCAGGCGCAGGGTATTCGGTTGACGTCTGAGTTCGATAACTCGATAAAATCAGTCAGTTACTACGATGACGATGGCTATGCCTATGGTGGTAATGGTCAGGTCGGTGTTGTCAGCTTATCCCCTGTTCGCGTTTCTACTCCTACTAACCGCCCTCTGGTTGTTGAATTGCGTATTGATGAGAAAAATGGTCGCAATGGACTGTTTTTTGAAAACAGAGACTTGCCTATCGATATTGAAGTTGGCTCGATTGCAGTTAACGGTAAGTCTTTAGGTGGATTTGGCCAGAATAACTTTCAGATTAAAAATAACCTCAATGCTAATCCGGCAGATGATCAGGTCTTCAGTGTTGATCTTTATGCTGGTGGGCGTGAGGGTAACGGCATGACATTTGACATGGATATTCCTAACTCTATGTCTTTTGATACTTACTACGATGATGACGGAACACGATTAAAAAGTACTGTCGATTTTGGTAATCCCTTTGATTCATCTTCTGGCGGTTTAAAAATGACAGGGTTAACTCTGGATCTTGATAAAGATGGTCTGGATATTGGTCTGCCCACAATTACTAATGGCAGCATTAATGTTTATAACGCGACTATTGGTGATGAAGTTCTTAATAGTGTTGCCTATCGAAATATCAACTTAAAAGGCGGAAGGGTATTACTTAAAAACGCCGAAGAAGATGGCAATATTGGTCTGGAGGTAGACCTTACTCTAAGTGCGCAAAGCATTGACTCCAGTGATACCGGTCGGACTTCCTTGGACTATGTCTACATTGCTGGCGCTGTCGACGATAACTATCTATCGGGGAGTCCAAGTAGCGAAATTTATGAAGGCTCTGCGAAGTTTACGCTATTGGATGATGTATCTATAACGGGTATGCGTTTGAACGTTGATCAGCAGCGTGGATTGGTTCTCGATTTCGATTCAGCCACAAGTTCTGATGGCATTCGGGCGCATTTGGAGGTGAGCGATATTAAGTTTCAGCGGGCTGATAGAGCAGCCGCTGGTGTTGCTGCGCCAAGTATAGGGACAATCGATGCGAAGGTTCACCTAACGAATAATACCTATTTGCAGGTTGAGGGCCACTAATATGAAAATAAGCCTATTAGCGGTTTCGGGTGTATTGCTATTTGCTCCTGCCTCACTGGCTCTTCAGGCGATCGATGATCAATATTTGGCTAATGTCTCGGGACAGGCTGGAATTACGATTGAAACAAATACCTCTGCAGCAGACGGGACGGTACTAACTGCGGGATCGGTTGTGTTTACTGAGCTTGATGAGGATGGGCTTGGAGACGAAACAGTTAGTTTGCATGGTCTTAAACTTCAGGTTGTTGAACTCGATAATGCTGGAAATATCATTGGTCCGGCTGGGTTTAAAACAACCATTGATGTTTTAGATACCGGTGAATTAAGCCTAAAGACTACGGATTTACCTGCTATCAGCCTCAATGTTGATGATATTAGATTTGGTTCTCGTTCGATTGGAACTGTAGGCCTGAATAAGTGGCGCTTTGCTCCTGGTAGTTTTGTCGAAACAGCTGTTGTTCCTAGTTCTAAGGACGTTAAAATTCGATTGCGAACCTTCATGACAGATGGGAGTGATATCGAGTTTAGCTACATAGAAGACGGATTGGCTTTGGCCAGCGATATTGAGTTTAAACCTGGGTTGGATTCGAATGGAATTTCTTCACCATTTGATACCGAGTTTTTCGTGTCTGCCGTTGATGGTGAATTACGTTTAGAGTTTGGAAAAACAGTCGGAACTCTAGAGCTAAACAATCTCAGATTTTTAAACCCTGATGATGGTTCGGTATTATTCGGAGGTGCAACCTTTGGTGATGTGGGGTTTGGTAATATTTCTGTTAATACAGGTTACTTTACTCTTGGCGCAAATCCTGACGCAGAGGGATTAAAAGGAAAATTCGCTTCAGATATATCTATTGGTACTGCTTTCTATCGAACTAACGGTAAGCGTGTAAACCTCGAAAATGTTTCTCTTTCGACCGGTAGGGATTCGTCAAATGCGGTCCGTGAAGTCGATTATTCATTTGAAATTGTTGGTGGCGCTGGATTGTACGGTAATGGTATTGCTGCCTCGTTATCAAATATCGACGATTTATCATTAGTCGTTGATGCGATTACATTTAGTGATGCGGATGGAAGTAATGCCGGAAAAAGTCTGGGTTCTTTTGGTATTCGAAATTTATCTTTGCAAGGCTCGCTTACTGCTTCTGTATGGGCACTCCCAGGTGCCGGATCGCAAGGTGTGCGTACTGATGTCCAGCTCTCCGATGGTGCTCAATTTAATATCAGCGTCAAAGATGATCCGTTACCCCAGAGTGAAGGTCCCGGCCCTGATCCCGAATTAACGGCAAGCGTTGTTGTTAATGACTTTTCTTCGGAGTCACATATCGATATTACTGAAAAGGGGCTGCATATTAGCGTCGTTGATCTGGAAATGAGTGCTAATTTGAATTCAATTAAATTTGGTAATAATCAGAACTATAAGGGCCAATCAGGCCGAGTGGTAATTGATAGCTTTACTGTACAGCCAGGAAGTTATTTGCGCGTAGAGCCAATACAATAGAATAAAACTATGAATAAAAATAAAATTATAAGTTGCACGCTTCTACTTTTTTTATCATTAAGCACCTATGCTGCTCAAAACTCAGATGGTCAAAGAGTTTGGTATGACCTGAATAATTATGATGCTTTTTGGGCCTCTGGTGAGCCAAATAATGATGGTTGGGGTTTGTATGATGCCAACTGTGCTGTCTTGGTAGTGGCGTCAAAAAAGTTTGACGATGTGACTTGCTCAGACCTACCGGTAACCGGCAATGGAAGTCCCAGGCACGTTGCTTGTTTTAACGGTGTTGATTGGTTTGTAACACCTGGAACGCACAGAACGGGGGGGTCCGATCCCGGTGAAGAAATAGGAGATAGTGATCGTGCATGCCCTGCTGGATATCAATTTGCGGTGCCAAGAAACCAATTGGAAATTGACCGTGTAGCATCTTTAGCGCAGGCTAGAGGGGCTTCTGATGTTTGGATTAATTTGTCTGACCGCATAAGTGAAGGTAATTTCGTAACCAATGGCACGATTAGGGTTGCTGGTGGAAATGAGTTTAACAATGTAGAAACTTACTCAGCTTGGAATTCAGGAGAGCCTAACAACTCAGGTGATTGTGTTCAGCTCTATTCATCCAACGGGCGTTGGGATGATACTGGGTGTAGTCAATCAAAAAGAGTTGCCTGTACCAATGGAGATGACTGGGTACTCAGTTCTGGCTCAGTTAACTTTGGCAGCGATAATGATCGTAACTCCTTTGCATCTGCAGTTGCCTCATGCCCCTCTGGATATAATTTCTCAGCTCCAAATGATTTCGAATCTTCAGCCCAGATAAGAACTCTTGCAAGTAATGCGGGAGTCGCAAGTGTATGGATTAACGTTCAGGACAAGCAAAATGAAAATATTTGGGAGTATGATTACGGTCAAATAAATTCTAACCGCTTGTTATGGGTGTCAGGGCAACCCAACAACTCTGGTGATCAAGATTGTGCAGTTATGCGATCAGATGGTGGAGTGAATAATAGTCTTCATGATTACAGTTGTACTAATAGATATCAGGTTGCTTGCAAGGATAGCGTTTCTGAAGAGTGGTACATTACTTCTCAAGCGATTGAAAATGGTTCAGTGTCTCAGCTGAGAACCTTTTGTCAGCGAGATTTCTACGAAAATGGATCTGGTGCTCAATATGGAGCTAACCCATCGTTTGAATTTTTTGCACCTGTCACGAATTCAGATCGTGATAAATTAACTCAGCTAAGGTTGAACACAACAAAAGCAAGTGGTGTCAGCAATGCTGAGCCTGACACTTGGGTCTGGATAAACGCAGAAGATCGAAAATACGAAGGTATCTGGCAAGTTAATTCCGGTACTGCTAACTGGGACTCAGGGCAGCCTCAGTTTGACGCTGATAAGCAGTGTATTGAAGCTTTAAAGAGTAATGGCAAATGGCGTACGGCAAACTGTGATGAAACCAAGCGTCTGATTTGCTTTGATGGCAAAACGTGGGGGCTCAGTTCAGCAACTTCTCATCAATACAATAACTCTGCGCAATACGCTTGCGCTCGCGTACCAGGTTTAACTGCAGAGCACGTACTCTCAGCTCCAGACAGTGAGGGTAGCCGTGAGCGTGTGAGAGCTTTATTGGCTGCTGCTGGTGGCGTAGATGCTTCTTGGGTCAACGGACGTGTGCTGACTGATATAAAGGGTTGGACTATCAATTCTGATGGCCGAAGGAATTCAACCGGAGGCGATTTAGGGCAACCAGTATGGTATGACTTATTTGACAATCGTAATCCTAAGAACCCAACAAGTCTCGTTGACTATGAAACTGGTAGTAACTTCTCTACTAATTCAGAATATCCTGATAACAATGCTTTAATTGAAAAAATATCTTTCCTTAATTCTCGCTCTGCTGTGTATTGGGCGCCTAATCAGCCCGATAATAGTGGACGTTGTACGCAATTGTTGGTCAGCTCTGGGGTTGGTGAAGGAATGTGGGATGATTACCCTTGCACCAATAAACTCCCTGTAGCTTGCTATGATGGTTTTGAATGGCGTATTTCTGATACAACCGTTGAAGTGAATTCCAGTGATGGGGATAGCAATGAAAATTTATCTTCTGCTAACAACGTTTGTGCAGCTCTAGAAAAGAACGGTGTTGCCGGCAATTTTCGTTTTGCTGCCCCTATGTCATATGTTGAGAATTTACGCCTTCATGCGATTGCAAAGAAAAATTCACATGCTGCTGTTTGGATTAATGTACAGAGTTTGAAGTATGAGAACGCCTGGAAATTCAACAAGGGTGTTGATGTTATAGGACCTTTCTGGAACACAGGCGAGCCAAATAACTCTGGTGGGAGTCAAGACTGTGCTCAGCTTTTATCCAGTGGAGCCTGGGATGATGTGAGCTGTAGTGCTTCAAACAGGCGGTTTGCTTGCTTTAACCCTTATGCGGGAGTTAGTGGCAAATGGGAGTTAACAAGTTCCGCAAATGATTCCGGCATTGCTGGGGACCAAATTGAGGAAGCTAATAAAGCTTGTGAGAAAATAGGAAGCCAATTTAAGTATTATTCACCGGTTTCACGTTCAGAAAATGATGCTTTGCGAGTGAAGGTGTCGTCGGCTGGAATATCTTCAGTATGGATTAATGCAAATGACCAGGTACAGGAAGGTGCTTGGGTGATTAATTCTGGCCTGAATAACTGGAATGAAGGTGAGCCTGCGTCAGACCCTGCAGATTTATGTGTCAAAGTAGCTGCTTCTTCTACTTTCTGGTCTTCACAGGGCTGTGCTACTTCTTTGCCTGTTGCCTGCTCTACAGGAGGACGGTGGTACTTTACTCAAGCCCCTATCACTCTTGATGATTTTGGTGATGGCCAAAGGGAGTGCGATAAATTAGGTGACGGATATTTGTTTGCCGCACCGAAGACCCGTTCACAAATTGATTCCTTGTTATTCTCCGCGCAACAAGAAGGCCGGGGTGGCGATTTTTGGATTAATGGTTATCGTCAAAGTACGACAACTAATTGGCTTTGGAATGTAAGGCAGTTGACCGTTCCTGCATGGAGTTCCGGGGAGCCTAACGGTAATGGGAGCGAAACTTGTGCCACTATGTCTGCTGATAACTGGGCTGATGCAGCTTGTGAAAGCGGCTCCTTCGAATATTTATGTAAAAATAGCTCAGGGCAGTGGCAGGTTACTAGTGGCCGTGCCAGTAACCTAAGTGATTTTGCTACGGGAGTATCTGCCTGTGCTGCCCTTGCTCCAGCAGATACTTGGAAATTCGCAGCGCCATCTAACTACAACGAAAACCTGGCAGCAAGAAATGTCATAGCCTTATCTGGTCAATCAAGAGTGTGGTTGAACGCAACAGACGTGATAAAAGAAGGGCGTTGGGTATTAAATGCTGCAAGTATTGGTCAAACCAGCGGCAATGATGAAGATTATGCCAATTGGGACTCAGGTCAGCCCTCTGCTGATAATTGTGCTTTTCAGAAAGCCGATGGTACCTGGGCCTCAGCTGATTGCGCTACGACTGATACAAGGTCTTGGGCTTGTACTGATGGTCGTGGCTGGAGAGTTACTGCTTTAAAGGGTGGTACATCACAGTTTTCTGAAGGTCACAAGGCTTGTTTTAATGAATTTGGCGGAAACTTTATTTTTGCCGCTCCCCTTTCTCGTAACGATGCAATCCAGTTAGATTTTGCTCGCCTTCTGGCCCAGAAAGAATCGAAGCAATCCATATCGCAAGTTTGGCTGAATCTTGCGCGTGTAGAATACACCGATGTTAAAAGTGCGTTTAGATACAATTTGCCGTTTGTTAACTGGCCGGGTTCGACTTATGCGCCAGGTGTTGAGCCTGTTAACGATTGTATTCTGAAGGGATCTACTCCCGTTGGTACGAACAACCCCTGGCAGGTAGTAAGCTGTGTAGACAGTGCCGCTCACTATGCCTGCTTTAATGGCTCATCCTGGTCGATTGCTACAGGTAAAGGAGTTCTACAGAATGGATCACTCCAGCTCGTCCCTAAGCTTGGAGAAGACTTTTGGTCATACGAGCGTGGTACCCAGCTTTGTAAGCAACAACATGGTTCTGAGTTTTATTTCTCTGCGCCAGTAACGGCAGCAGAGGAATTAGCGCTGGATGCTGCTATCCGACTAGCCGAAGTTCAGAGTCGTAATACCTGGATAAATTATTATTATGTTCGATCTGTTGCATCTAAAAATAATCGTTGGTTTGCAAATCGTTTGCCTTTGGGGAACTGGCAAAAAACCGACTTCGACAATTTAAGTGGTTCAGATTGCGCTGCTGTTTTAAAAACTTCTGACACAAAAGCGACATGGATAGATGTCAGATGTTCAGAGGAAAATATCTCTTATGGTTGTTTGAATTTGACCGATGCGAGCTGGAGTGTCATCAGCTCTCCTGGCGAGTGGAAGGATGGTTTCGAGGTTTGTGCAAATAATAACTCTCTTTTTGCTGCCCCTCGTACACCTGATGAGTTAACTGCTTTGTTAGATGAGCAAGTAGATGGAAGTAGAATATGGGTGAATGCTTCTGACACAGCCGTGGAGTCGCAATGGATCGTGAATCGCCTGCGTTCAGCATGGTGGGGAGCAAATGAGCCATCTAATATTGGTAATAAAGATTGTGCAGTAATACTTCCAAATGATGAATGGCAGGCTCGAAAATGCTCTACAGAAGAACACGCTTATGCATGTCGGTTTGTAGATCGTGCTAATTCGAATAATATTGAATGGCATATCTCAACGACCAAAGGTGTGTGGTCCAGAGGGTTTGCCGTTTGCGCAAAAGAGTTCCCAGGTAGCGAGTTTATGGCGCCGGTTGGTTATGGGAATACTCTGGCCGTGTCTGAGCAAACTCTTTTGGCGAATAAGTCTCGTGGCGCTGATCCGATATGGATTAACTACAGCGACCAGGAGATTGAAAACGCATGGCGCACAGAAATTTCATACAGCCATTGGGGAGTAGATTCATTACTGGACGAAGAAAGGGATTGTGGCTACTACGATAGAGTAGTTGCGGGTAAGGGGACTTGGTACGCAGATCGATGCAAATATACATCGCCTGCGAAGTCGCGCGGTTTTTCATGTACGAATGGTTATGAATGGAAAATTGCTTCAGTCGCTCCAACGACGAACCAGCGTTGGTCTGCTGGCTTTGAGGCATGCCAGGTTGAGTTCGGCGCGGAATGGTCATTTGCCGCGCCAAGTAATGGTGTTGATGATGCTAAGTTAAAGCTTGCGCTGGAGTTGGCAGGTCTGGAACAGTCTTGGATTAATACCCAGGACCGAACCGGAGAAGGCGACTGGCAAATCAATGGACCACAAACAAACTTCCCGATAGAAATTAAAGTTGTAGCTGATCGTACTGTTAGCGAGCTCCAGAGTGGTATTGTGCTCCGTGCTGAGCTTACAGATGATGAGGAAAAGCTAATTGAAGCATCAAAAGTAGGCTGGGAGCTTCTTGTTGCAGAAAGTGATTTTGCAAATAAATCTGCTGCAGACTTTCCATTATCTGCAGCAACATTGACCGGAAATGTAAGTGCTGGTGAGGGGGTGTTGGAAGCAACGTACAGCACTCCGCGCTTGTTTAAGCAAGACGCTACCTTAGTATTCCGGATCTTCACTACAGATACTGAGCCTGGCGATAGTGCAGTCGCTAAAAGTAGTGAGGCGCGGGTCACTGTTACTGTTAAAGCACCATTGTTAGCTTCTTACGATTTCAATGATCAATCCCAAAGAAATAAAGACACTTCTGGCAATGGCTATGACGCCTTTAATTCACAGGCTTACCCGTTACCGCCAGTAGAAAATGATGCTCTCAGGTTGTCTGCCAACAGCGCCATGCGTATAGCAGGTAAAGACACCGATGGTATTAATGGATTGGATATACCTGCTGATGAATACACGATAGCTATGCGAATCAGTGTGGAAGAGGCTCATGATGCTGATGGCAACTCAGCCTGGCGTGGTATTTTCCAAAAGGGTAATGCAGGTAATGAACGTCAGCCCGGCCTTTTCTTGCTGAACAATTCGGAATTGCTCCATGCGAGAAATAGTACCAGTGTTAGCCTTAATAGTGGTTCTGATTCTGTTAGTCAAATTCCGCTGCAGCAATGGATCAATATTGTTTACATGAAGCGTAGCAATGGTTTTGATGTCTATCTTGATGATTTAACGACTCCTTTTGTTACCTATAACTACCAGACTTCTCAGAATGAGACTGTAGTTGATAATAACGGTGACTTCTGGGTGGGTAAGGTGCCTGGCGCGGCTGAAAGCTTTGTCGGTTTTGCAGATGATATTCAGATCTATGATCGGGTATTGAATGCTTCTGAACTAAGTGCTTTGTTGCCTGCTCCTCCGGCTGGTGAGGTAGCATTTCAAAGCAGTGGTAGTGTGTTTGATGAATTTGTAGGTGTGCCGGGAAATAGACATACGATTACCGTGGAGCGTCGGCGCGGTTACGCCGGAGCTTTCACCGCTGATATACAGCTTTCTGCGTTATCCCAGACTCTTGTGGTTGGTACTGCTGACGCAGGAAATGTGTCCATTTCGCCTCAAGAAGCAGATGTCGCACTTCCTAATGGTAGTAATGGCACTGTGACTTTGAATTGGGCTGACAAAGATAAAGCCGCTAAGACTCTTGAAGTAATAGTTGATGCTGCAGATGACAACCTATCCGAAGGTAGTGAAAAGGTAAACGTTGTTATTTCATCGGCAACTAATAGTGCTATCGGTTCTCCGTCGAAGCATTTGCTTTCATTGCGGGATCTTACGCCTAACCCTAATGGTAACTTCTCTCTTACGAGTTTAGCGAATCCAGTTGTGCTGGAAAATGACCAGGCAGTGCGGAATATATGTATTGTTCGTGAGAGCGGTGCCGTTGGAGAAGTTACTGTGAGCTTTTCTATCAGTGGTAGCGCTACCCGCGGTGTGAATCCGAGTGATGATTATGGGTTATCAAGCGGTGCAAATTTATTGAATCCACCTTTAGGAAGTGTAACCGGAGATGTTGTTTTTGCTGACGGCGATCAGGCTAATAAATGCTTTGCAATTACGGTGAATAATCACCCTGATATGATTGCTGAAGCCGACCGGGTAATTGATATTGAAATTACGAATGTTGCACCTACGAACCCTAGTCATAGCCCTTTACGTACCGGGGATTTTGCGTCGAGCCTGACTATTAAAGACTATTCTCCGGGTGTGTTTGCATTTGCCAGTGAAAGTGCACTTTGTTATGAGCCGAATCAAGCACCGAGCTGTGCAGCACCAAGTGCAGGGTTGAATTGTCTACCGTCAAGCATTTTTTCTGATATCGGCTCATTGGAGTGCCGGATTAAGGTGATACGTACTAAAACTGGTAATACAGCACCTGAAGGACAGTTACTGATTACAGGCGGTGGCTCAGATATCTCAAATATTGCAGTGCCGGCTTTTCCTGCTATTGATTCTTCAACGCCAGCTCCTTCACCTGATGAACAATTAGCGATAGTTACAGTTGTTAGTGATAATGTTCAGGAAGCTCTGAATAAAGTCCACGAGCTTACGCTCGCAGGAGTCGGAATTGAGAGGATAGACGATTCGCAGTTTAATCCAGATGACCAAAGCCCAACGGCACAACGTAAGAATAAGTTTAATCTGACTGTTCGTGATTTAACGACTCCAGCAGTTGTTACTATTGACTCTAAAAATCTCATTACGAATAAAACTTATCATATAGAGGAAGGTTCTACGTTACCCATTACAGTTTCTCGCTTGGGTAATCCGAAAACTGAATTCAAGGTTGACCGTTCAGTTAGCTCCACTAAAGAGAATCTTAGTACCTGTGATATTAATGATTTCTTTGACTTTGGTGGGGCAGGAAGTGATTTTTCTGGTAAAGAGACGAACTACTCTTTTTCTATGGATGGAAGCTCCTCAATAACCTGGAACCTTAAAACTAAGAAAGTGTATGACTTAAGCTCTACTTATGATGTGAAGCTTGAAATTGCAGAGCCTTGTTCTTTGACAGGGAGTTGTCCAGAAAATGAAAGCGATAGCCTTTCTCGTATTGCAGGTCTTGGAGGTATTCTGAATGCTAATGGTCCGCATACATCAAATCGCACTGATAGAATTTTTCAGGTTGGTGGAGATGATAGTGCTGCAGTATCTGGTGTTAATTCTCCTGGTTTTGTGCAGGTTCAAACTGGAGACGAGGATATCAGTGTGTCGGGAGCAGCGAACACATATTATGCTATCTCTAAAAAACTGGCGAAACGCTCAGAGCTAAGTTTTAGTTTGAATCTTCCTGCCGTGGCTGACGTAAATCCAGATTGTGCATTCGGGAATATCTATTTTAGCTGGGTATTTGTTAATCCCAATGGTTACTCGGATGACGGTAATCCGAACAACGACTCTGAAATTGCGGCAAATGGTTACGAAGGTGCTCTGTTGCAGGCGAATGGAGGCGGTGCTCCTGTTCGAGAGGGGGTGTTTGCTATGAATACAATGACTAGTGCTAAATCAGGTAGCATTAATATGTTGCTGCCATTCACTCGTGATAGTGATAAAACAACTATTTTGCGTCTGAAGGTATATTACGGGAGCACATCTAGCTTTACGGCTGCTACAGCGAGTAGATATTTCGATACAAGAATTGTTACTAAGCCTCGTTGGCGTTGGTTGATTTCTCAGGGCGCAAGCCAGCAATGGGACTGTGTGCAATGGCAGGGGAACAGATATTGGTCTGACACCTGTAGCAATGTAGATGGGCAAAAGTGGACCTACGACCCAATAAATAATCTTCTTATCAATAAGGCCGATAATGCTTGTGCTAGCGGTTTAGGTCGTGTTGAGCGCACGGTATTTGGGAGTGGTGATCCTGAAGATGCATGTAAAGATTCGGATGATAAATGGACTTTGGAAACCCAAGGGTCCGATTTCCGGATTGAAGAAATTGATAAGACTGGCACACCAGAATTCTGGTGCCAAATTAATAACCTAGCAAATTGGCGAATTGATGTTCGCACCGGGCCCTGTAACGGCTCTGACAGGAATTTTACCTGGGGTAATGACTGATGATAAAAATAATAACTTTATTAGCTCTTGCTCCGGCCCTGGTATATGGGCTCGAGGCACTTGATGAAAGTCAGCTCTCTAGCGTTACTGGTGAGGGGTTAGGAGCAACATTCGATGATGTAGTTCTTTACTCCGGAGATTTGGGGCAACCAGATGATTTTGTGGTTAATTTGTTTCTTGATGAAGATAAATATAATGGAGATTACCTTCGAATCAGCGAGTTGCGTTTAAACAAATCAGGAGAGACTCCGGGTGATGCTGGCTCGGGCGGACAATTCGGTACTTACCTTGATCCTTTTTTTATTGGTCTTATTCGAGATGTAAGGGAGAGTTATTCTTCCTTGCATGATTTTGATGGTGATGGAAGTGTGGATTCTACACCACAACGTAGATTTCATACTGCACTGTATACTGGTTTTCCAGCAGCAAATTTACGTCAAAAAGAACGTAGCTTTTATCGATATGCCAATGATCAATTGGGTAATACTGATGATCCTGAGTACGAATATAAAGGGATGCCACAGAATTTTTTCAGTACTTTGCCGCAGCATGAATCTTTATCATCTATTGGAAACTTTTTTAGTTTGGCGAGTAATCATGAAAGTTATCTCAGTCAGCATGAAAGTGAGCTGGACAAGGCATCCGATAAATTCGATTTACATTTAAGGTTAGATTCTATTAATGATGATAATCGTGACCTTAGTAGTGATGCTCAATTTCTTGCCGGAATTGATCTTGAGGGATTTCGATTATACGGAACTGAAACTTATATATGGTCGCATAGTGCAAAAAGCGAAGTAGGCCGGCCTGATTACGGTCTTGCCATTGCCATGACTACAGGGCTCAATGCAGATAAATTAACAATTAATGCTGACCCTTCCGGATCAGCATCTAGTTCACTGTCCCTCGAAGGTGTTGATGCCTATCTTCCTCTAGGTACCATTGACCAACCACTCACCATTAGTACCGTGCAGTATCAACAGCAGAGTCGTGGAGACTGGCGAACTGATGGTGATGGTAAGCGTGTTACCAGTAGCCTGTTAGAGGCTTCTACTCAGTTGCGTATAGAAATTCAACAACTGCCTCGTGAAGCTGTTCAATCAAAATCCGGTAACATTTTTGTTCGTCAGCTTTCTTTTGGTGACCCAAATGATGAAGAGATAATCACTGGTTATGAGGACATTTTTTTGCGCGATAGTTCAGGTTCTGTCGTCGAAGGTGGCAGGCTCAAAAACATAAAGCATAGAGCTTTTGTGCCAAAAACGGTGATCTATAACGAGCAGGTTAAGATTTATAACGACGCCCAGACTGACTCGTCGAAGCATATTCCTTATATCCCTAATGAAAATGTAATTGAGCTGAGGGGCTTGGAAATACAGCGTTTAGTTATTACTACTCAGGACTTAAATCGATGAGAAATATAATAATGATTATGTCGATGTTTTCAGTATTGCAGTCAATGGCAGAGCTTCAGCCTTTGAATGAGGATGAATTGGTAAAGCACACCGGGCAGACTGGAATTACCTTGAGTTCTAAAGTCGAGTTTGGTGGTGATACTCGTATTAGCTACAGCAATACAGATGCTGATCTCAAGGATAAAGATACCTGGCTTGTAATAAACCAGCTGACAGGTTCTATTGAGCTAAAAGGCCTTGATATAGACCTTGAGAGTGGTCTTGGGCCTCAGCGTAATAAAAGCGCAGTGGTTGTGACTTTGCCTGAGGAGATTATTTTCGACGAATTGAAAACAGAAGGCATATATGTTGGCCCGGGAAGAGATAAGTCTCCGAACCATCGATTCCTAATGGCTGTAGAGGTTGACGGTGTGCTTCAGATGCCGGGTGCCACTAAAATTAATGTTTTTCCAGCTGAAAAGTCAACTTTCGTAGATTTGAATTAAGGAGGCGATAATGTATCAGAATTTATTAGCAGTACTTACTTTGTTTTTAACTTCAGTTTCGGTCAGCGCACTCCAGGCTTTAAATGATAGTTTTCTAGCAGAAACATATGGTCAGGCAATATTCGAAATTACAGAGCCAGTTGTAAAGCAACCGAATGGTTCTGATTTAAATATGGTTAAACTAACCATTGGAGCAAGGGTTGAAATTAACGCTAATATAGAAGAGGTAGCGTTAGGTCGTTACTGGCGGCCATCAGGAACAAACTGCTCAGGTGGTGATGGGAATGATAAAGTCTGCTACAACGATATAGTACCAGAGTCATATAACGATAATATTAACTGGGCCTGTACTGCTAACCCATGTGGTTCTGTAGGGCTGGCATCATCTAACTATTTATCGTCCTTGCTTACACATGATGTTGGTGAAAAAGAATTTTCAGACAAGGGAATCTTTCCATCTGGGTTTGAGCCTGATGGAGGTGTCGATGTAAAAATCAGACATCTGACGATGGGGCAGGTTAACTGCGATGGTAGCGGTAATAATTGTAAAATGACGCCGTTTGTTCAGGAGAACCCATACCTGGAATTTGCATTTGATGAAACTGGCGATACTCGGAAGCTTGTTGGTTTTAGACTTGGTTCCGAAGATAGCTTTGGATATCAGGGAAATGCTATTGACGTTATCTCTGGTTTTATCCGGCCAAACATTACTGCAGTTGCAAAAATTAATGGCAGTGGCAATTTAGGATCAATTAAGCTTGAAACTCAGTTAGGTGGTGTACGGACTATCGGATGGATCGATGCGAATACTACCTTTTTGAAAAGCACGAGTGGTTTAACCGGGCTCTTGATCGGCAGTGAAACAGACCTTCAAGGGCAGTCGCCACATGCTCAATTGTTTCCCGTTCAATCTAACTATTTGGCACATACTTCAGCGTTTTTCTTCTCGCTGGGAACTCGTGCGATTAACTGGAGTGAAATTGGAGGCGTTTCTCCAGGTACAACTATGCCAGGTTTCTGGATTAACATGGGGGGGGACGCCAGATTATTGGCTGAAACGCAGAAAGGCAGTCACCCAATCAATTATTATCCGGGGCACTCTTACGGTAATGATTACTATACCGCTCCCGCAGGGGCAAAAATCCAGAACTATGATGCTCCTCAAGCCAGCTGGTCGGAAACCTACACTCCTTAGTCGGTTCTTAAACGGCTAATCATAAAGCCATCTGGTGTTGTCATCAGGTGGCTTTTTTGTATGAGCACTGCCTCAAACCTTGGTCGAACGCATTATCCGCAAGGGTTATAAGTCTATTCACTTGAGAAATAGTAGGTATACATACTATTGATTTCAATTATGAGGTCGAACTCACTAGTATTCTCGGCAGTTACTATCACACCAAGTTTTTTTAGGTGTGGTGTCTTCGCTAACTCACTTTGAAGGATTGACCTTATGTCAGCTTATCAAGACGACATCAAAGCGGTTGCAGCTCTGAAAGAAGCAGCTGGTAACCCTTGGGACGCTATCAACCCAGAATCTGCTGCACGTATGCGTGCTCAGAACCAATTCAAAACTGGTCTGGATATCGCTCGTTACACTGCCAAAATCATGCGTGAAGACATGGCAGCGTTCGACAAAGACAAGTCTCTGTACACTCAGTCTCTGGGCTGCTGGCACGGTTTCGTAGGTCAGCAAAAGCTGATCTCTATCAAAAAGCACTTCGGTACTACTAAGCGTCGTTACCTGTACCTGTCTGGTTGGATGGTTGCTGCTCTGCGCTCTGAGTTCGGTCCTCTGCCTGACCAATCTATGCACGAGAAGACTGCTGTTGCTGGTCTGGTAAACGAACTGTACACCTTCCTGCGTCAAGCTGACGCTCGTGAACTGGGTGGTCTGTTCCGTGCCGTTGATGCTGCTCGTGAAGCTGGCGATGCGGCTAAAGAAGCTGAACTGCAAGCTCAGATCGATAACTACGAGACTCACATCGTACCTATCGTTGCTGACATCGATGCTGGTTTCGGTAACGCTGAAGCGACTTACCTGATGGCTAAGCAAATGATCGAAGCGGGCGCTTGCTGTCTGCAGATCGAAAACCAGGTTGCTGACGAGAAGCAATGTGGTCACCAGGACGGTAAAGTTACTGTTCCTCACGCTGACTTCCACAACAAGCTGCGCGCTCTGCGTTACGCTTTCCTGGAGCTGGGCGTTGATGACGGTCTGATCGTTGCACGTACTGACTCTGAAGGCGCTGGCCTGACTAAAGAAATCGCTGTGGTTAAAGAGCCAGGCGACCAAGGTGACGTTTACAACTCTTTCCTGGATGTTGAAGAAGTTGACGTTGCTGATATGGCTGAAGGCGATGTTGTATTCAACCGTGGCGGTAAGCTGGTTCGTCCTAAGCGTCTGCCTTCTGGTCTGTACCAATTCCGTCAAGGTACTGGCCACGAGCGTTGTGTATTCGACTGTATCGAAGCTATCAATGCTGGTGCTGACCTGCTGTGGATCGAAACTGCTGTACCTACAGTACACGAGATCAAAGGCATGATGGACGAAGTACGTAAAGTACACCCAGATGCGAAGCTGGTTTACAACAACTCTCCATCTTTCAACTGGACTCTGAACTTCCGTCAGCAAACTTACGATGCGTGGGCTGCTGAAGGTAAAGACGTTTCTGCATACGATCGTAACAACCTGATGTCTGCTGAATACGACAACTCTGAGCTGTCTGCTGCAGCTGACGAGCGTGTTAAGACCTTCCAGGCTGATACCTCTCGCGAAGCGAACGTATTCCACCACCTGATCACTCTGCCTACTTATCACACAACTGCACTGTCTGTTGATAACCTGGCTAAAGAGTACTTCGGTGAGCAAGGTATGCTGGGTTATGTTGCTGGCGTTCAGCGTAAAGAGATCCGTCAAGGCATCGCTTGCGTTAAGCACCAAAACATGGCTGGTTCCGACATGGGCGACGACCACAAAGAATACTTTGCTGGTGAAAACGCTCTGAAAGCGGGCGGCGCTAAGAACACTTCTAACCAGTTCTCTTAATTTGAACTCGTTATAAGTTTCTGAAAAAGGCGATCTTCGGATCGCCTTTTTTTATGCCTGTCGCAAAGAGGCTTGTGGATCCTTAACGCGGTTTACTGACGCATAAATGGATTGTTGTGTTTTTCATAAGTATTTCATCGGGCTTGTTGTTCTGAGTGTGCTTGTTCAGTCGGTAATTCTGCGGCAGACTGGCTGAAATTCCTTTTTCTGATTGTTGATGCCGGATACCTCTCAAATAGCTTGTCATGAATGTGATTTGCTCGTGACATTACCCAATGATGTCAGCGGCAAATTACTGTGTCCGCGCTGTGGCTGTGTATTGGCCAGCTTTGGTCGTGATAGTCAGACTCTGTTGGCGATCTCTTTTACCGCATTAATCCTGTTGCTCGTCGCTAATGCCTTTCCTTTTATGGCTTTTAGTGCCCAGGGGCAATATCAGGAAATTACGTTATTACAGAGTGTTTTCGAGTTGTGGCAACAGAGCTATGAGAGTCTCGCTGTCATGGTCCTGGTCTTTATTCTGTTGGCGCCATTGTTATTTCTTGGCGGCTTGATTTCGGTATTGTTACCGCTGCATCTCCGGCGGCGTAACCGCTTTAATATTTTCATTTTACGTTGGTTGTTTCGTATCACTCACTGGTCGATGGTTGAGGTATTTCTGATTGGCGTACTGGTAAGTCTGATTAAAATAGCCGCCATGGCGGATGTTATTCCGGGTATTTCTTTCTGGGCCTATATTTTGTTCAACCTGGCTGTGACGTATGTGCTTTCGAAAGTAGACCGCGTTCAATTGTGGCGCTGGGTTAATCAGGGGCACTGTCATGATTGAGCAGCCGTGCAGTCCATATTCTCCCGGGAGTGCCGCCGGGCAGGGGCTGGCAAGTTGCCACTGTTGTGGATTGCTCAGTACTGCGGATGTGCACAGTTGCCCGCGGTGTGGTGAGTCTTTGCATCTGAGAAAGCGGCACTCTGTGCAATACACAGCGGCACTGGTGATCACTGCTTTTTTGCTCTATATCCCTGCCAATATTTTACCGATTATGACAACGACATTATTAGGAAGCAGCAGCAGTAACACTATTATGGGGGGCGTTGCTGTGTTCTGGAGTCACGGTGACTACCCAATAGCGCTGATTATCTTTATTGCCAGTGTGATTGTGCCGCTGGCGAAGTTGTTGGCGTTGAGTTGGCTGTGTATCACGGTGGCTCGTGGTCACCGGTATCGCCTTCAGCGGCGTACGGTATTATTTCGCATGACCGAATTAGTCGGTCGCTGGTCTATGGTTGATGTTTTTGTCGTCGCTATTTTGGTTGCACTGGTGCAACTTGGCGGGATTATGACAATTACCCCAGGGCCTGCGGCGCTGGCCTTTGCCGGTGTTGTGGTCGTTACGATGTTTGCGGCGATGAGTTTTGATCCCAGGTTGATCTGGGATGTGCTGGAGAGCAAAAATGAATACGAGTAATGTTGCTCAGCAACAACCAGAAAATGGCTGGTCGCCAATCTGGCTGGTGCCGTTAGTCGCTTTGTTTTTAGGAATCTGGATGTGGTACGACCATGTTTCCAGTCAGGGGCCGCTGATCACGATTTCTTTTGCTACGGCAGAAGGTTTGGAGGCCGGTAAAACACGAATCAAAACCCGCAGTGTGGATGTTGGTCTGGTTGAGTCGGTGACCTTGGATCTCGATAGTAAAGGTATTACGGTTCGCGCCAGAATCGACAAATCGGCAGCGTCATTACTGACCAGTGATGCCCGCTTTTGGGTTGTACGTCCGAGGATTGGTAATGGCGGTATATCGGGGTTGGGGACTTTGTTGTCCGGTGCCTATATTGAGCTTGATCCCGGCAATGCTTCTGTTCGAGGTGACGAGTTTATCGGTTTGGAGGATGTGCCTTTAACCTCACCAGGAACGCCGGGGCTGGCACTAACGTTATACAGCAGTGGTAAGCACTCTTTGTCGGTTGCGGATCCGGTGCTTTATCTTGGTTTTAAAGTGGGTCAGGTTGAAAGTGTTAATTTTGATCCGAATAAAAAACAAGCGGAATACCGGATTTTTGTTCATTCTCCATACGATGTTCTGTTGAGTGAAAATACCCAGTTCTGGAATGTGGGTGGTTTTGAACTGGATGCAACTGCTGAAGGTATTAATGTTTCTGCCGGTTCACTGGAAACGTTATTGGGTGGTGGAGTTACTTTTGCGGTGCCGCCGGACTTACCGGTTGGTAAAGCCGTCAGTGAAGGCCATTCATTCCGTTTATACGATAATCGTAAAGCAGCATTTAATCGTCAATATCGGTTTGTAGCTGAATATCTGGTGCTGCTGGAAGATTCTGTGCGTGGTTTACGCCACGGCGCTCCGGTTGAATATCGTGGGATACGTATTGGTACGGTCGCAAAAGTTAATGTCGAAGGTATTGAACGTAGTGGTAAATCCTGGCTGGATAAAATGATTCCGGTTTTGATTCACCTTGAGCCGGGTCGTGTCGGTTACGGTGATACTCAGCAGGCTCTGGATAAATTCCGCAAAGATTTTTCCTCCTGGGTGAAGGAAGGCATGAGTGCTCGATTGGAGACTGGCAATCTGATCAGTGGAAGTCAGTTTGTCAGTCTGAATTTTCACAATGACAAGCTGCTGGATTTCCCGGATTTTTATTCTGGCTATCGGGTTGTGCCAACGTCTCAGGATGGCTTTGGTCAGATCACTGATCAGCTTAAGAATTTGCTGGATAAATTTAATCAGTTGCCAATTGAAGACACTGTTTTGCAGGCTAATAAAGCGCTGGCGCAAATCGATCGCACGTTACAGCAGTTGGACCGCTTGGGTGGTAAAGCCAATGAGCTTCTCGACAGTGAAAGCAGTCAGGAAATGCCGGAGCAATTGCTGAGTGCTGTTAAGCAGTTGAATGAAACATTGAGCGGTATCAGTCCGGGTTCTGACAACTATCGCCAGGCCCGTCAGGTGATGAGCGAACTGAACAGTGTGCTGAATGAAGTGCAACCGTTATTGCGTGAGCTAAATAGTCGTCCAAGTGCTTTATTGTTCAGTCAGCCCAAGGCTGAAGATGAGCAACCTGGTGCATCGCGTTAAGGAGCCGTTATGAAATTAATACTTGTTACTTTGGCGCTGCTATTGGCGGCTTGTAGCAGCCCAGCGCCTACAACCCATTATTATTTGCTCAGTCCGGATATGGGTCCGTATAAACCCGCAATTGAGCAACGCCTGGGTTACTTTATCGAAGCTGTGGTTTTGCCTGATCACCTTAATCAGCAAGCATTGACGATGTTCTCCGGAGATCATCAATTACAGGTCGCCAGTTACCACTATTGGGCTCAGCCATTGTCGCAGGGAATTGCACAGGTTGTTGGTTACGAACTTAATCAGCAGTGTGCCTGTGAGATTCGCAGTTTTCATCAGAGCGACCGGAAAAAGGATGGCGCGGTTAATGTACGGTTATTTGTTGATCAGATGTCGGTGAGTAATGCTGGCAAAGTGGTGTTGTCAGGCATGTTTGAACTGGACTCTGACAAGCGTCGGCGGTTTTATTTATCCGAGCAATTACAACAACCCGGCTATGAGCAGGCGATTGTTGTTCAGCGAAAATTACTCGCAAAAATGGTTCAGCAGATTCTGAACGCTGATTCAGGAAACTAATTTTAACCAGACTTATGCGACCTTCGGCTTATTAACGGGGATCAGAGGTCAGGTCGCATGGGATTCTTCGCTCGGTGATATGATAATATGCGCCATCAGTAGAAACTCTTAGGACTTCCGAGTTTCACGGCGCCGGGGATTTTTTGTGTGAGCAGGACGTTATTCTTTTTTCTGATTTGTCTGTTTGTTTTACCGTTTTCCGCATTGGCAACCGATGTCGATCGCGACGGTTTATGTGCCGATAATATCAATCGCAGTTATTGTCAGGCAGGTCCGGATCAGGACGACTCCAACCCGGATGTTGATGGCGACGGTATCTGTGACGGAATTCGTTCGGTATCGATTGGTTCCGTGCGCTGTATGCAAAAACCGAATCCCGGTTCCGATTCTGATGGTGATGGCACCTTTGATGAGTTGGAAAGTGGCGACTCCGATGCGGACGGCATCCCCGACTACCTTGATCTTGATACTCCCGCTAACGGTTTTGGTGATTCCGACAACGACGGTATTGATGATCGCCTTGAGTGTGGCGGTCGTCTGCCTTGCCTGAATTCTGATGGCGACAGTATTTTCGA
This sequence comes from Bacterioplanoides sp., assembly GCF_965219715.1. Lineage (GTDB taxonomy): Bacteria > Pseudomonadota > Gammaproteobacteria > Pseudomonadales > Oceanobacteraceae > Bacterioplanoides. The sequence continues at coordinate 1,374,280 of NZ_OZ244785.1, read as the reverse complement.
TTACCGAGACCCCGATTCTGACAATGATGGTGTGCTGGACAGTGAAGAAGCGGACCATATTGTGGGTAGTCAGCCCGTAGAGAAACCATTTGATATCGATGGTGATGGTCAGCCAGATTTTCGTGATATTGATTCCGATGCTGACGGTCGTAGTGATCAGGTAGAGGGCAGCGCTGCCAATGATCAGGATATGGATGGAATTCCTGATCGTTATGATGCGGATGACCGCAATGATGACTCAGGCCTGGGCGGCGATAGTGACAATGACGGCATCAGTGATAAAGCCGAATGTCCGCAGTTCCCGACGGATTGCCCGGACAGTGATTCTCCAGAAGATGGTAAACCGGATTATCTCGATAATAATCTCGACTCTGATGATGATGGCATTCCCGATGCCAGTGAAGATCTGAACCTCGATAAAGACAATAATCCAGCGACCATGGCGACAGATACCGATCGTGATGGCGATGCAGATTACCTCGATGGTGATTCTGACAATGATGGTTTATTGGACCGTGATGAGCGCAATAACCCGTTTAATGCGGCAGCGCGTTTAGACACGGATAACGATGGCATTCCCGACGTGGTGGATTTTGATGGACGTTTGAATGCTAACAGTCAGGGTGGCGATAGTGATTCGGATGGCGTTGCTGACAAGATTGAATGTCCGCAGTGGCCAGCTTGTCCGGATACCGATAAAGATGGCGCTTTTGATTATCTCGATAGCGATTCATCACCACCCAAACCTGACCCGGGTGAAGTGAGTACTGGCGTTGATGGCGTTGGTGCGATCTGGTGGTTATTGGTTTTATTCCCATTAATTGCTGTTACTGGCAGAGCTCAGGCGGAAGAGCCGGTGACTGATGTGGCAGATGTATCGGGTTTTGTTAGTGAATCAGCGATGCCTGATTTATACATCAACTTTGCGTTGGGTCGCTCACAGCTGGAGCCGGATACATCGGCAAGTTTGTATTCTCTCGATCGCAAGGGCGACTGGGCTTATCGCTTGTCTGGCGGTTGGGATCTGAATCAGTACTGGTCTGTTGAAGGGTATTACGCCGACCTTGGTAAGGCCTTGCTCAAGCCAGAGGGCGAAGTAAGCTACCAGGTTTTTGGTGGTTCGATTATTGGTAACTATTGGCTATTAGGTGGTGAGCGCTTGCCCGGTGCTTTGGCGTTAACCGGCCGTGCCGGTTTGGCCTCACTGTCGACAAATGCCAGTGGTGTGAGGCTAAAGCAGAACAACTCGCTGCAGCTGACGTTTGCTGCGGGTCTTGAACTTTATTTTGATCATAACTACAGCGTCCGTCTGGAAGTGGAAAGCTTCGACTCGGATGCAACCCTGATGTCGTTAGGCTTGTCTAAACGCTTTGGTCTTCAGCAGCAATTGGTTTATGCGATTCCGCAGGGTGATTCGTTGGCGATGTTAAATGATCTTCCGCCGACATCTGCAGGAATACGGCGCGCAATTATTAAACCGCTGGTGATTGATGCGGACGAAGACGGCTTACTGGACGATGTGGATTTATGCCTCAATACACCGCCATACAGTCCGCAGTTTCAGGTTAATGAGCAGGGCTGTGCGCCGTTTCAGGGTGTGATTGATGGCGTTGATTTTATCTCTGGCCGCGAGCAGCTGACCGGAAGTGGCAAAGCGCGTTTGCAGCAATTGTTGCCGATATTGGCTGAACAGTTGAAAAAGATTGAAAAATTACGGCTGCAAATTCGTGCTCACACCGACAGCCAGGGGGCTGCCGGTTATAATCGACAATTATCTCAACGACGAGCCAATGAAGTAGCCCGTTACCTGCTGGATAGTGGTATTGAGCCGTCCAGGCTGGATGCGCGTGGTATGGGGGAGACAACCCCCCGGGCTGACAATGCCACAGCGCAAGGACGAGCATTAAATCGTCGGGTAGAATTTATTCTGATTTCTGAACGCAACTAGGGGTGAACAGTGTTAATAGCCTATCTGGAAGATGACATGGACCAGGCACGTACAGTGACTGGATGGTTTGATGAGTTCGGTTTTGAATACGAACACTTCAGCCATGCCCAGGCTTTATTAAAGCGTCTTAAAGACAGAAACTTTGATGCTGCGGTTCTCGACTGGGAATTACCCGATATGCCGGGAACAGAAGCGCTGCGCCAGATTCGCGAAAAGTTTCATCAGGAATTACCCGTACTATTCTGCTCGATGCGTGACAGCGAAGAAGATGTTGTTACAGCACTCGAACTGGGTGCTGATGACTACATGCGTAAGCCGCTGTTGAAAATTGAATTAAAAGCGCGACTGGGTGCGTTGTTGCGCCGAATCCAGGGGCCACAACAAGGCGATGGTCGCGTAATTGAGCATGGCCCTTACCGCTTTGATCTCAAGTCTCGGGAAGCATATTGCGATGGCGCCATGGTGGATATGACCGATAAAGACTTTGAACTCGCCACATGTTTGTTCGATAACATCGGTCGGATTATGTCGCGTGGCTTTTTGCTGGATGCGGTTTGGGGTGTATCGACCGATTTAAATACCCGAACGGTGGATGTTCATATCAGTCGTATTCGTAAAGCATTAGGTATTACGCCAGCCAGTGGTTATCGTATCAAAACGATTTATCAGCATGGCTATCGTTTAGAGCGTATCGATCAGGGATAAATTATGTTGTTCAGGCTGGTTTGGATTTGTTGCATTGCCTTTGCTTCTGCTGTAATGGCAGAAACCGACGGTGGCGATTGGCAGTACGAAGTAAAACGTGACGACACGATTTGGGACATCTGTAAAAACTATGTTGCAGACAGTCAGTGTTGGCGCAAGCTGGTTAAATACAACAACATCAAAACGCCTAAATATCTGCCGCCGGGTTCCGTAATTAATATCCCCAAAGAGTGGTTGAAGCCATCGGTTGCTCAGGCGCTGGTGATTTCTGTGCGCGGTGAGGTGATTGTCAGTCGCGATGGTGAAGGCGGGCAAAAGCCTCTGGCAAAGGGTGACAAGTTGAATCAGATGGATACTGTTACGGCGAAAAACGGCAGTGCGATGATCGAATTCGCTGATCAATCACGACTGTTATTGAAGCCCAACAGCGCGGTTCGTATGCAGGGGCTGCGCTATTACCAGCGCGGTGGTATTGCTGAAACTCAGATTCGCCTGTTAAAAGGCCGGGTTCGGGCGAATGTTGAAAAACTGAAAGGGCTTGGCAGTCGATTTGATATCGCGACACCCGCAGCGGTTGCGGCCGTACGAGGAACGGAATTCCGGGTTGGTTTTACTCCGGCCGAGGGTGATAACAAAGCAACAATGACCACCGAACTGCTGGAAGGCAGTCTTCAGGTTGCTAATGATCAGGGCGAGCAAATGCTGGTTGCCGGTGAAGCTGTTCGTGCCGTAGAAGGCGAAGCGGTTGCTGCACCAGTATCCTTGTTACCCCGTCCACGCCTGGATCTGACCAAAGAACAGGAAGTGACTCTGCCACACCGGGTGGTCTGGTATGACGTAAAAGGCGCTGATTTTTATCGTGTCACTCTGAGCCGTGCCGGAATTCTGCTGTGGGAGATGACCACACAAGAGCCGGAGTTCGAGGTAGACGTTGCCGATGATGGCGAGTACGAGCTGATGATCAGTGCGGTTGATGCTCAGGGCTTTGAAGGGAAAGGGCGGCGCTTGCATATCTCCAGTGGTGAATAACCCGATTAACTGAGCCTCTGAGCGATGTATAAAAATAATAAATTATTGTCGGATGGACCGCTGGTTATTCTGGTTATCATTCTCGCGCTGTTGGTTAACAGTAACCAGATCCAGAGCTGGTCGTCCGCGACCGATCGGTTTCTATACGATCAGCTGATTTCTTTTATTCAGACCGATGCTGAAGATGACGTTATGATCATCGAAATCGACGATCAGAGTTTGTCTCTGATTGGAGATTGGCCCTGGGATCGTGCTTATCATGCTGAGTTGATCGATATTTTGACCCTGGCTGATGCTCAATTTGTTGCCTACAACCTGACGTTTTCCTCCAGCCACCTCCCGCTGACGGCCAGTGACTATCTGCTGGCTGACTCCATTTTGCGCAGCGGGCGGGTCATTTTGCCGATTTACTTCGATCAGATTCTTAACAATGGCCCGTTAGAAGAGATCCTGCCTCATTCAATCTTTACCGAAGGGGCTCAGCTCGGGCACGTTAACGTATACCTGGATGATGACGGGGTTTATCGCAGTGTTCGTCTGATTGATCACTACCAGCAGCATGACTGGCCACATTTCTCGCTGGCGGCTTATGAAGTCGCCCATAACGCTATGGCGCCATTAACCGAGGAACTGGCGTATATCCGCTTTGTGAATCGTGGCACGGATTTTAAGCGATACTCCTTCGTGGATGTGATTACCGGCGAGGTTGATCTGGCCGAGTTCTATCAAAAGAAAGTTTTTGTTGGTGTGACGGCGACTTCAATTGGTGATCCGCTGATTACGTCAGTCAGTCAGAATGGCATGCAGATGGCGGCGGTGGATATTAACGCTAATATTTATCAAATGCTGAATCAGCAGCAATCCATCACAGTTTTGCCTCTGTGGCTGAGTATGTTAATCAACACGCTTGCCGTTGCTCTGATGGTATTTCTGGTGCCGCGACTATCGATGGTTCGCCAGGTCTTAATTTCCTTGTTTGCGGTTGCACTGGTGACGATAGTTTTTTGGCTTGCTGTTCAGTTTAACTATTGGTATCCGGTTGCCGGGTTGGTATTCGCGTTAATTATTATTCCTTTTGCGTGGAACACGTTGCGCCTGAGCCTGCTGTTTAATTATTTCCGCACCGAAGCAAGGCGGCTTGAACAGCAACAAAAAAATGAACAATTCCATTTTCCCGAACAGCTGTTGGTTCATTCTGCTCAGCAGTTGGAGAAGCTTCTGCGGTTGCTGGGAATAGAATCCTACCGCCTGGAGCAAAATACAGAGCTGGTCAGCAGTTTGAGTGAGCGGGCTTCCGGGATTGAAAAAACATTCCCGATATTAATTGATGGCGAAAACTACAATCTTGCTCTGAGTTTCAGCGAGTATACAGAGCGTGAACAACGTCAGGTTGGGTTGTTGCGACGCCTGTTGGATGCGGTATCTGATTCCGCCGATGACGTAACTGAAAGCAGCGATATTTTTTCTCGTCAGCTAAATCTGATTCAGAACTTTCAGGATTATATTGATTCCAGTCAGCACTTGTTTGAGTCCAGTATTCAGGGGTTGAGCTCCGCAGTGCTGGTGGCAGATCTGAATGGCGATGTGTTGTTTCGTAACGAGCAGGTTAGTCGTTTTGTGCAGCTTAAAAGCCGCAATATGTTTGAACTGCTGCAATCCTGTCGGCTCACTGGTAATGATTCGTGGGAGCAGGTGATTCAGGCGACAGTGCTTACTTCGCAAGCAATTACGGTGGAAGCTAAATCCGGTGACTATGATTTGTCCGTCAGTGTGCGTTGTCTGGAAGATCAGAGTACACGTTCTCCGCTACTGGTGTTGAATATGTCGGATATCTCCCAGGTAAAGCAGGCCCAGCGGGCCAGAAATGAGATGATCGACTTTATTTCTCATGACATGCGTTCGCCGATGGCGTCGTTACAGGCTCTGGTAAGGCAATTACAACAATCGCCTGAATCTCTCAGTACCGAAGAATTGCTGAAAAAAGTCGAGTTTCACAGTCAGCGGGGGCTGAATTTTGCTGAAGAGTTTCTCAGTCTGGCTAAGGTGGAGAGTGAGGAAAGCATTCAGCAGTACGAAGTTGATATGTACTCTGTATCACAAAATGCGATTGATACTTTGTATGAGCAGGCAGAGGCGAAGCATATTGAGATTGAATTGCAGGCCGATGACGACTGTTGGGTGATGGGTAATGGCGACATGCTTGAACGGGTGATTCTTAACCTGGTGAGTAACGCGATTAAATACAGCCCGTCAGAAACCCGTGTGGAGGTCGTGGTTAAAGTGTCTGATGACTGGATTGATTTATCGGTATCCGATCAGGGAGAGGGGATCGATGATCAGTTATTACCCAATCTGTTTAAATCGTTCCAGCGGGGAACCGGTGAGCGCGAAGTGAAGAGTAAAGGACTCGGGCTTGGGCTGCGCTTTGTTGATGTTGCACTCAAACGTCATGACAGCCAGATAGAGGTCCGTTCGGGGGCTCAGGGTACCTGTTTCTATTTTCGCTTAGCCCGACTGCAGTTTTAGCAGGTATAATAGCCGCCCTGTTTTTCTGGCTGGAGAAGGTTGTGGCCGCAGCACCTTTTGTTCTTATTATTTTTAACCCTGCTTCAGGTGTCGGTAACCGCGCGAAAGTTGATGCGGTACAGCAAGCGCTGGAAGAGGGCGGTGCCAGGGTTGAGCTCTATCTGACTCAGTGCGCTGGTGATGCCAGCCGCTTTCTTGCTGAATACCAGGGAGAGCTGGATATTGTTGCTGCAGCCGGTGGTGATGGAACCGTTAATGAAGTAGTTAATGGTTTAAAGGATCGTCCAGCAGGCAGTTATCGTCTCGCCATTATTCCAACCGGCACAACCAATGTGCTGGCAGCAGAACTTAAGTTCCCACAAAAACCAAAAGCGCTGGCGGATATCATTCTGCGTAATCAACAAAAGGAAATCTTCCTTGGCCAGATCAATCAGCGACGTTTTGTGTTGATGGTTGGGGTGGGTTTTGATGCCTGGGTTGTCGATAAAGTCGATCTGGCATTGAAGAAAAAAGTGGGCAAGCTGGCTTACGTGCTTTCCATGCTCAAGGAAATTCGCAATTTTGGCTCGAAGACTTATCGCCTTACAGTCGATGGTGAAGAGCATCTGGCCAATTCGGTTGTGATTACTAATGGGCGCTATTATGGCGGCTCATTTACTCTGTCTCGTCAGGCGGATTTATCTCGTGACACCACTCAGGTGATGATGATCTCCGGTAACAACCCATGGAAATTTGTTGGTATTTTATTGGGCTTGCCATTGGGGATTATGGAGAAGATGCCTGGAATGCGTTCGATACCGGCGAAGCAGGTATTAATTGAGCAGGTTGAACACAATACGCAGCGGGAACCGGTGCAGGCAGACGGCGATTCTGTGTCGCAATTGCCTTTGAACCTTCAAATGGAACCGGAATCTGTGCCGCTATTGGTACCTTGATGGCGTTGTGAAACACCGATATCGCATGTGTAACGCAATATCGGTTTTCTATTTTTCTAGAAAGTGGTGAATTGATTGCCGCTGCCGCGATCTTCGATTGCATCGCTTTGACTGGTGCGTGTTTTTACAGAATTGTCATTGCCGGTAACATCAATTTCTTTTGGGGCATGATAAATCTCGGCGTTATTGTTATTGCCGGCGATTTTAATTTCATTTGGACTGCCGCTAAGTAGTAGTGTGTTGTTGTCGCCGGAAAAACGATAGTTCTTGTTCTGATCGAGAAAGCGAATGATGGTGGTGTTGCTTTCGGAAATAACGACCCTTTCTACAGCACCGTTCTGGCCTGCGCTGATCACATCTCCATTACCACCACAGCTGCTGAGTGAGCCTGCAACAATCAGCGGCAAAAGACTGCGTAGCAACATTTAATCCTCCTTGATAAAAATCCTTTAATTTTTGCGGATCATACCAGCTGAATTCCTTTTTGGTACTGTGATGTAACTTTTTCTTGTCGTGATCGGGCTATATTCCAGTGGTTTATGGTGGTTATTCGCCAGCTCAATTGTCGTGAGGGGCAAAAAACGGCATACTACGCACCCCAAAATTTGCCACTCATTTTATATATTGGAAGGTGACACCGTGAGCCAAGACATGCGCGAAGCCTGTTTGCAGGACTGGATGGATCGTGAAGCCATTGCTGAAGCAATGATTCCCCTGATTGGTACTCTCTACCGTAAAAACAACGTTGTAACTGCTTTATACGGTCGCCCGATCATTAATCGTTCTGTAATCGAACTGCTGAAAGCCCACCGCTTTGTTCGTCATATGGAATCTCAGGAACTGTCAGTACATGACACCTTCCCAATCCTTAAGGCTCTGAGCGAGCTGAATGTTGCACGTGCTCACGTTGATCTGGGCAAGATGGCGGTTAAATTCCGCACTGAAGGTAACGGCCGTGACGTAAACGAGTTTGTTGCTGAAGAATTAAAAGACGTTGCTGGTCAGTCTCCGGCAGAAGGCGAGAATCGTGATGTTGTTCTGTACGGCTTCGGTCGTATTGGTCGTCTGCTGGCACGTATCCTGATTGAAAAATCCGGTGGTGGTAATGGCCTGCGTCTGCGTGCAATCGTTGTACGTCGCGGTAAAGGTGATGACCTGGTTAAGCGTGCTTCTCTGCTGCGTCGTGACTCTATCCATGGTACTTTCCGCGGTACTCTGACCGTTGATCACGAAAACGAAGCGCTGATCGCTAACGGTAACTACATCAAGATCATTTACGCCAACAACCCGGCTGAAATCGATTACACCGAGTACGGCATTAACAATGCGTTAGTGATCGATAACACTGGTGTATGGCGCGACGAAGCAGGCCTGGGTCAGCACCTGGAAGCGAAAGGTACTGCTCGCGTATTGTTGACTGCTCCGGGCAAAGGCGATCTGAAAAACGTTGTATACGGCATTAACAACAATGTTATTGAAGCTGAAGACAAGATTCTGTCCGCAGCTTCCTGTACGACTAATGCCATTACTCCGGTTCTGAAAGTAATGAACGATGCTTATGGCATTGATAACGGTCACGTTGAGACTGTTCACTCTTACACTAACGACCAGAACCTGATCGATAACTACCACAAAGGTGATCGTCGTGGTCGTTCTGCACCACTGAACATGGTTATCACTGAAACCGGTGCTGCGTCTGCTGTTGCAAAAGCTTTGCCTGAACTGAAAGGCAAGCTGACGGGTAACGCGATTCGTGTTCCTACGCCAAACGTTTCCATGGCGATTCTGTCTCTGAATCTGAACAAAGACGTGACCGCGGAAGAAGTAAATGACTTCCTGCGCGAGCAGTCTCTGCACTCTGAAGTTCAGAAGCAGATCGACTGGGTGAATTCTCCGGAAGTGGTTTCTACTGACTTCGTTGGTAACAGCCATGCGGGTATCGTTGATGCTAAAGCGACTATCGCTAACGGCAATCGTGTAAACCTGTACGTTTGGTACGATAACGAATACGGCTACAGCCGTCAGGTTGTTCGTATTGCTCAGCAGGTATGTGGTGTTGATTACCCGGTATTCCCTGCTCGCGGCTAATTCGCTGAAATAACTGCGAATTCAGAAATAAAAAAGCCATTGCATGTGCAATGGCTTTTTTTTGTCTAAAATTTATACATCCGTGTGGCCGCACCAGGCGAGATATGACTAATTCATGACAGATAACTGAGGCTAAGCCAAAAGGGGCAGTGAATTGGCCTTAAGATCGGTGGATTAATCATGGTGTGGTCTTTATACTTAGCGCGATTTTTTACTGGGAAATGGGTCCAAGTACTTGTTTCCAAATACAAAATTAAATCGAACAGAGTGATTTTGTTCGTTTTGCGTACAGCAACCTTGGTGAGAGGGGATTTGTTGTGCGTGTTTTTGCGCATTTGGAAATCAGTATCTTTGGGTCAACTGTGATTAGGCGAGGCGTATGATCAACATCAAGAAGGGTCTCGACTTACCAATCACCGGAACACCTGAGCAAGTCATTTCAGATTCAGCCAAAGTAACGGAAGTTGCTTTGGTTGGTCCGGATTACGTGGGTATGAAACCTACGATGGCGGTTCAGGTCGGTGATCGAGTCAAGAAAGGCCAGGTGATTTTCACCGACAAAAAAACCGAAGGGGTGCAATACACAGCACCGGCTGCGGGTACAGTGAAAGCTGTTAACCGTGGTGAGCGTCGTGTATTCCAATCGATTGTGATCGAAGTCGATGGCAACGATGAAGAAACCTTCATTTCCTACTCAGCGGATCAGCTGAGTTCACTGTCTGCAGCAGATGTTCAGAGTAATCTGGTTAACTCCGGTTTATGGACGGCTCTGCGCACTCGCCCGTATTCACGTGTTCCGGCACTGGATAGCAAGCCAGAAGCGATTTTCGTGACTGCGATGGATACGAATCCATTGGCGGCAAATCCTGAGCTGGTTATTAACGAGCAGGCTGATAATTTTAAAGCCGGTTTACAGGTACTGAAGCGTCTGACTGAAGGCACTCTGTACGTTTGTAAAGCGCATGGCAGTAACATCCCGAGTGCGGGTATTGAGCAGGCTGAAGAGTTTGGCGGTAAGCACCCAGCGGGTCTGGCTGGTACGCACATTCACTTCCTGCATCCGGTAAGCGAAAACCGCACCGTGTGGAGTATTGGTTACCAGGACGTTATCGCCTTTGGTGCATTGTTCCTGACCGGCAAAATCTACAGTGATCGTGTTGTTGCTCTGGCGGGTCCACAGGTTAACAAACCACGTCTGGTTCGTGTTCCTCAGGGCGCTAACCTGAATCAGGTAACTGCTGGTGAAACCAAAGACGGTGAAAACCGTGTGGTTTCTGGTTCTGTATTTGGTGGCCGTACGGCTGCTGATGGTCATCAGTACCTGGGTCGTTTCCACAATCAGGTAACGGTTCTGATCGAAGGTCGTGACCGTCCGATGCTGCACTATTTGACAGCGGGCACCGAGCGCTTCTCTGTGATGCCAATTTACCTGTCGAAGTTGATGAATAAGGCTTTCCCTTTTACTACCAGCACTAACGGTAGTGAGCGTGCCATGGTTCCGGTTGGTGCTTACGAAAAAGTAATGCCTCTGGACATTCTGCCAACTCAGCTGCTGCGTGCGCTGATTGTGGAAGACATGGAAACCGCCATCAATTTAGGCGCGCTGGAACTGGATGAAGACGATATTGCTCTGTGCAGCTTTGTTTGCCCGGGTAAATACGAATACGGTCCGATTCTGCGTAAAAACTTAACTCGAATCGAAGCGGAGGGTTAATCATGCTGCGTTCTATGCTCGATAAACTTGAACCCCACTTCGTGAAGGGTGGCAAGTACGAAAAAATGTATCCGCTGTACGAAGCCATTGACACTGGCTTGTACTCTCCACCGAATGTGACCAATAACACGGCTCACGTTCGTGATGGTATCGACCTGAAGCGTATTATGATCACTGTGTGGATCTGTACCTTCCCGGCATTATTCTTCGGTATGTACAACATTGGTCTGCAGGCGAATGAAGCCATTGCTGCTGGTGCGGGTACTGCGATTGAAGGCTGGCGCGAGGCTCTGATTGCTCTGTTAGGCGGTGGTGCTCATAACGCAGCCAGCGTTTGGGACAATATGGTGTTTGGCGCTGCTTACTTCCTGCCAGTTTATGCCACGGTATTCATCGTGGGTGGTTTCTGGGAAGTGTTATTCGCAACCATTCGTAAGCACGAAGTGAACGAAGGTTTCTTTGTTACTTCGGTACTGTTTGCCCTGATTCTGCCGCCAAGCATTCCGCTGTGGCAAGTTGCTCTGGGTATTACTTTCGGTGTGGTGATTGGTAAGGAAATCTTCGGTGGTACCGGTAAGAACTTCCTGAACCCGGCACTGACTGGTCGTGCATTCCTGTTCTTTGCTTATCCTGCAGATATGTCTGGTAACTCGGTTTGGACCGCAGTTGATGGCTTCTCTGGTGCGACTGCACTGGGTACTGCCGCTGAACAAGGCGTTGTAAACGGTCAGATTGGTGATATCACCTGGTTTGATGCTTTCTTTGGTCTGATTCAGGGCTCTATGGGCGAAACTTCAACACTGGCGATTCTGATCGGTGGTGTTGTGCTGATGACCATGGGTATCGCTTCCTGGCGTATCGTTCTGGGTGTGTTCCTGGGTATGGTGGCAACCACTCTGCTGTTTAACGGCATTGGTTCCGACACCAACCCAATGATGGCTCTGCCTTGGTACTGGCACCTGGTTGTTGGTGGCTTTGCCTTCGGCATGATCTTTATGGCAACCGACCCGGTTTCTGCCTCTATGACCAACAAAGGTAAGTTCATCTTTGGTGCGCTGATTGGCTTCATGGTGGTAATGATCCGTGTTGTTAACCCGGCATTCCCGGAAGGCATGATGCTGGCAATTCTGTTTGCCAACCTGTTTTCCCCACTGATTGACCACTTCGTGGTTCAGGCCAACATCAAGCGGAGGACTGCTCGTGTCAGCTAATAACGACAGTATTCAAAAGACCTTACTGGTCGCCATCCTGCTGTGTCTGGTGTGTTCTGTAATCGTGGCCGGTGCTGCGGTTTCACTGAAGCCTATTCAGTTAGCGAACAAACAGCTGGATAAAAACTACAACATTCTGCTGGCTGCAGGTTTGGCCGGTCAGGAAAAAATGGGTCGTGAGCAGATTGAAGAAGCCTTCAAGCAAATCACTACCCGTATCGTAAATCTGGAAGCCGGTCGTTATGCGACTGATGCTGAGCTGGAAGAAATCAAAGCAGCGGGCTACAACCCGGAAGCTTATGACCAGCGCAAAGCCTCTAAAGATCCTGCTCTGTCAGCTAAGCTGCCAGGCGATAAAGATCTGGCCAGCATCAAGCGTCTGGAAAAGTTTGCTGCGGTTTACACGGTTGAAAGCAACGGTGTAGTAGAGAAGATGGTTCTGCCGGTACACGGCTACGGTCTGTGGTCAACTCTGTACGGCTTCCTGGCCTTAGAAGGCGACCTGCAAACTGTGGTTGGCTTAGGCTTCTACTCTCACGCGGAAACTCCGGGACTGGGTGGCGAAGTTGATAACCCTTCCTGGAAAGCTCTGTGGAAAGGTAAAAACCTGTATGACGCTCAGGGCGATCTGGCGATTCAGGTAGTTAAAGGTAAAGCTGCTGCTGGTGATATGAACAGCGTTGATGGCCTGTCGGGCGCAACTCTGACCAGTAAAGGTGTTTCCAACCTGGTGCAATTCTGGGTCGGCGAGAACGGCTTCGGTAAGTTCCTGGCGACTGCTAAAGGAGGTGCTTAATGTCTGTTAAGTCCGTATTAACCGAACCTTTATTCTCCCAGAACCCAATTGCGGTTCAGATTCTGGGTGTATGTTCTGCGCTGGCGGTAACGACCAGCCTGCAGGTAACTCTGGTTATGTGTATCGCACTGACCTCGGTAACTGCGTTCTCTAACCTGGGTATCGCTTTAATCCGTAACCACATTCCAAACAATATTCGTATCATCGTGCAGATGATCATTATTGCCTCGCTGGTAATCGTGGTGGATCAGATTCTGAAAGCTTATGCCTATGAAATCAGTAAACAGTTATCGGTATTCGTTGGTCTGATTATCACCAACTGTATCGTAATGGGTCGTGCTGAAGCATTTGCGATGAAGAACGGTCCGGTACTGAGTTTCTTCGACGGTATTGGTAATGGCTTGGGCTATTCAGTAGTACTGATTGTGGTTGCTGTAGTACGTGAACTGTTTGGTGCTGGTTCCCTGATGGGTATCGAAATCCTGCCACTGGTCACCAATGGCGGCTGGTATCAGTCCAATGGTCTGTTGCTGTTACCACCAAGTGCATTCTTCATTATCGGTCTGTTCATCTGGGCTCTGCGCAGCTGGAAAACCGAGCAAGTGGAAGAGGCTGAGTTCAAGATTCTGCCGAACACTGAGAACGGAGGTCATCACTAATGGAACACTACATCAGTTTATTCGTGAAGGCTGTGTTTGTTGAAAACATGGCACTGGCCTTCTTCTTAGGAATGTGTACCTTCCTGGCTATCTCGAAGAAAATTCAGACGGCTTTGGGCTTAGGTGTTGCCGTTGTTGTGGTACTGGCTATTACCGTACCGGTTAACAACCTGATCTACACCTATGTTCTGAAAGAAGGCGCTTGGGCCTGGATGGGAGCAGAATACGCTTCTGTTGACCTGAGCTTCTTAGGACTGCTGACATACATCGGTGTAATCGCAGCGATGGTTCAGATTCTGGAAATGGTTCTGGATAAGTACGTACCAGCGTTGTACAACGCTCTGGGTGTATTCCTGCCGCTGATTACCGTGAACTGCGCCATCATGGGTGCTTCTCTGTTCATGGTTGAGCGTGACTACAACTTCGCTGAATCGACCGTTTACGGTATTGGCGCAGGTGTTGGTTGGGCGCTGGCGATCACCGCGCTGGCAGGTATTCGTGAAAAACTGAAGTACAGCGATGTACCAGCAGGTCTGCAAGGTTTAGGTATTACCTTTATGACGGTTGGTCTGATGTCTCTGGGCTTTATGTCTTTCTCCGGCGTATCACTGTAAGGAGTCTGTACTATGGATTTAGAAATCATCCTCGGCGTAGTGATGTTTACGGTCATCGTACTGTCTTTAGTAGCAGTGATCTTAAGCGCACGTGCCAAACTGGTAAGTACCGGTAAAGTTAAAATTCTGATCAATGGTGAAACCACCGTTGAAACAGAAGCTGGCGGTAAGCTGCTGCAAACCCTGGCGGCTAACAACATCTTCCTGTCATCCGCTTGTGGTGGTGGCGGTACTTGCGCACAGTGTAAGTGTCAGGTAACCGAAGGTGGTGGCTCTATGCTGCCAACGGAAGAATCTCACTTCACCAAAGGTGAAGCTCGTGAAGGCTGGCGTCTGTCTTGTCAGGTGCCGGTTAAGCAAGACATGGTTGTTGGCGTTGACGAAGAAGTATTCGGTGTTAAGAAGTGGGAGACCACGGTTGAATCTAACCCGAATATGGCAACTTTCATTAAAGAGCTGACTCTGCGTCTGCCTGAAGGTGAAAACGTTGATTTTCGCGCTGGTGGTTATGTTCAGCTGGAGTGTCCTCCGTTTGAAATTAACTTCTCTGACTTCGATATCGAAGAACAGTACCGTGGCGACTGGGAACACTTTGGCTTCTTCGATCTGAAGACGGTTAACAAAGAAAATGTGATCCGTGCGTATTCCATGGCTAACTACCCGGAAGAGAAGGGTGTGGTTAAGTTCAATATCCGTATTGCAACACCACCTCCTGGCACAACCGGTATCAACCCGGGCATCATGTCTTCTTACGTGTTTAACCTGAAGCCAGGTGATAAGGTAACCGTATACGGTCCGTTTGGTGAGTTCTTCGCTAAAGACACCGATGCCGAAATGGTATTCATCGGTGGTGGTGCAGGTATGGCGCCAATGCGTTCTCATATCTTCGACCAGCTGAAGCGTTTACGCTCTGATCGTAAGATCAGCTTCTGGTACGGTGCACGTTCCCTGAAAGAGCTGTTCTATCAGGATGAGTACGATGCATTAGCGGCTGAATTCCCGAATTTCGAATGGCACGTGGCGATGTCTGATCCACAGCCAGAAGATAACTGGGAAGGTCTGACAGGCTTTATTCACAACGTACTGTTGGAGAATTACCTGAAAGATCACCCGGCACCGGAAGATTGTGAGTTCTACATGTGTGGACCTCCGATCATGAACCAATCGGTGATTAAGATGTTGGAAAACCTGGGCGTAGAACCAGAAAACATCTTACTGGATGACTTCGGTGGTTAATTGATCCGCTGAAGTTGCTCCAACAAAAAAACCCGGCTTTTGCCGGGTTTTTTATTTCTGACATCCATGTCGGTTACTCTTCGGATCTGGCTCAGGCAATCTTTGCGGAGCTCTTATTTGTCAGGCAATACTGCGCTGATATTCGCCAGGCGTAATGCCCGTCCAGCGTTTAAACGCTTTATGGAAGGCGCTGCTGTCATTAAAACCAAGCTGAAATGCCACCTGGCTGATAGGTGAGTTATTAACGTCCAGCAGGCTCTTCGCCAGCATGGCTTTATACTGCTTGATCTCATCCTGAAAGCTGGTGCCTTCATGCTTAAGGTGGCGCTGCAGGGTTCTGGCGGTGAGATTAAAATGGTTGGCGGTTCGTTCGATGTCCGGCTGATTGTCGGCCGGTTGTGTCTGAAAGTAACGCCACATACGCATTGCCAGACTGTCGTGTGCCTCAATGCGATCCAGCAGGCTTTTCAGTTCAGCCTGCAAAAGTCCGGCGATACGGGGGCTTGGGTTGTAAGTACGGGTCTGCAGAATCGACTGTGGAAAGGTCACCTGATTATATTCTTGGTTGAACTTTACCGGGCAGCGCAGCGCGCGCTCGTATTCACTGACAGGCCCTTGTGGTGCATGGCGGAAGTGAACCTCAAGCGGACGGTTCTCCTGCGTATAATCGCGATTCATGATAAACACGCCAATATTGATCAAAGCCGATATGTCTTGTTCGGCAACGTGACGCATTTGCTCCGGACCGTATTGGTGGCAGAAAATCCGGTTAATGGCTTTGTCGTCCTCCAGAATAACCTGGGAGGCGAACGCATTGTTCAGGACAAATTCGACCGAAAGGATTCGTTGCAGTGCTTCTTCGATGTTACTGCAATTCATCATCAGCTGGCCCAGCAGGCCATAGTCCATTGGATGGATACGTTCTCCAACATGGAGGGCGATCATAGGATCCTGGCTGCCTTGCTCGGCTTGTTGCCAGATATCAAATAACACCTCAACCGGCACCCGGTTAAAGTAATAATCGTCTTCACTTAAACCTTCTGTACGGGACTCGATGTCGTGATTCGGGTAACCCATACGGCTGAGTGTATTTGCGATGATGTTCAGGTAATGAACACTGACGGACGGAATTCTCAGAGACTGCTTCATATACGTGGCGCTTGTGTTTTTAGGCCGAGTATACAAACTGTGGGCTCAAAAGGAATGAAATGACCTATCTTGGCTCGCTTGGTGACATTTAGGTCTATACCAGGTGGTGTGTCGCCAGATGGCAGTCTTTTGTCTCAGCCGGATACCCCTGTCGCGAAGCCTTTTCTTTAAAGTAACAACCAGCAGCCAGCCCCCGTGGATTTGTGCTGATAAATTTAGTTGCCTGTTGCCCGGTTGAACATAAGTTTGCCGGGCTTTTTTAATTCTCAGAAACCAAGCCGCACTCCAACGCTGTTAATCCACTGGTTGTAATTGAAGTCATCATCTTCGTCGGCAATATTCGAGATATTGTTGGTGTATTCCGAACTGATGTATAAGTCTGCCTGGTCATGAATATGAAAGTTATGACTGTAGTTCAGAGAGTACTGCTGATCGTTGCGAATCTCATCGTACAGCGGGTCTTCGTTGTATTGGGTGTTTTTATAGCGTGCCGCCAGACGCCAGTCATGACCGGAGTAGCGCTGGCTGAAGCTGGCCTGAAAATAGTACCCCTGGGTTGAAATAAATTCGTCGCTGTAATCATTATTAAACAGGTCGGCGTCAAGCTGGATGCTGTGATCAATGCGGCGCAGCTGCAGGTATAACTTTACCCCGGTGGAGGTGCCTTTGTATCCCTCGTAGCGTTCGTCTTTCGGGGTTTTATTGGTCAGGGAAAAACGGGCGCCGATGCGATTGTCACCCAGGCGTTTGGTTAAATCGAAGCGACCTGTGTTGTATAGCAGTACTTCCTCTGAAGATAACTCATAGCTGGTTCGGGCATAGGTGCTACGGAAACGATAATCGCCGACGTAGTAGCTGTAGGGCAGTGAAAAACTGAAGATGCGTGTTTCCAGGTCATTTTCTTCAAAACTTTCCTGAAAATAATCCAGCATAATGCTGGCATCGCTATTTTCCTGATCGAGAAATTCGTGCGCTGCCATCACACCAAACTGAGTCTGAATATCATCACTTTGTTGTTCTGAACTGTCTCCGGCGTTGCGTAAAATATCGTCCGATTCAAGAAATACGTTGTTATTTAATCCACGGTTAATATCAACTTCTACATTCAGCGCCTGGGTGGTCTGAATTAATCCCGTTGTAGTTACTGCAAGCAAGGTTAATAAATAGTTATTCATGATCGGCCTCTCTCTATACGTTGCCGGTAGGTGCTTATTTTTTACCGGTGTTTCTGTATTTTTTTAATAAGTGGCGTGTTTGGATTGGGTTGCTGTTGATTTGGAAAGAAAAATAAAAGCGCTGTTATTCAGCGCTTTTATTTCGTATGCGTCGGATTAGCTACCAAAACGCTCTTTCAGCAGGTTACGACGTTCTTCGCGGCTCAGGTCTTTTAACTCATCACGTAACGCACTGCGTTCGTCTTCACTCAGCTCTGCAATTTGGGTGCGTACTGCCTGACGCTCAGCGCGACGTTCCTCTCGCAGCTCCTGGCGGGCTTCTTTAAAAGCGGCCAGACCTTCTTCTGTGGTGATGTCAAAACCCATTTCCGCGGCTTTGGCGATGCGACGTTCCTCACGCATTTCTTTGCGTGCTTCACGGAAGGCGGCTTTGCCTTCTTCAGTGCTCAGATCAATTCCCAATTCCGCAGCTTTCGCTTCACGCTGCTCCTGACGATATTCTTTAAAACCTGTGCGGCCTTCTTCGGTTTGCAGGTCATAACCCAGTTCCGCGGCTTTTGCTTCAATGCGGTGTTTACGGGCTTCTGACATATTCCAGCGATCCGCGGCATCTCCGGCGATGGCGACAGAAGCACCCATAGTCATAACCAGTGCCAGGGCTGAAATGAATTTAGTTTGAGTTTTCATAATGTATCTCCAGAATTTTTAGTTTTGTGCGATGTGCGTCGCTGAGCACATAGGATTACAACGAAGGGCAGCGAAAAAGGTTGACGAGATATTTGAAAAAAAACTCAAAAAAATTGTAAGTTGCTGTTTTATATCGATAAAAAGTTCGAATTTATTGAGGGCTGAGCTCTGATGAATGATTTGATATGCTGCTGACAATTGCTTAACGCGACTGCACAGATAAAACGACGCAGCTAAACAAACACAGAGAAACCCATACAGATAAAACAACACAGGTGAAATAAAATTGATGAAATACGCCGCCGCATCCTTGCTGTTTTTTTGTAGCTGTTGCCAGATCGCCAGCGCGGAGGACGTCAGTGAGCAATTCAGCGGTCATTCGCTGATGGTGGGTGTTAATCGTGTGCAACAGCAACTCACGTTTGAGCAAAACGATATTGATGTCGCCGTAGCCGGGCGAACGCTGCAATATCAGTATTTTAACGGTAACTGGAGTGGCGGTGTCAGCCTGGCAGACTCTCATGGTGATAAATCCGGCTCCGGTGCAACTGCGTATCAGCTGGATCTTGACGGTAAATCAGTGGCGGTGTTTATCGAACACACTCTGCGCCAGATTGGTAACGGTACCGCTTGGTTGGGCGCAGGAGTTGGCTCAGCTACTGATGAGCAATCGTTTGTGGCCCAGCGTTTTGTACAGCAACGTCCTGCTGGCAGCGGCGATGTAACGGTTGAATCACGTTTTCGCAGCCTCAGCCTCGATGGCGGTTACAGCTTCCTGCTGGATTCATCCAGCATCAGTGTCAGCGCTGGGCTCACGCAGCAATGGTTGCATGAAGAGAAACGTGCGGTGGTGCGTCCGGTTGACCGCCCGGAGGTGATTCAGCAACAAAATACCAATGAGCAAACCTTAATCGGCGGATTATCCGCTGGTTATGAAAAATACTGGCTGATGAATCCGGAACTGGAATTCGCGGTCTTTGCCGGAGCGCGGTATCAATATACGCTCGGCGGCGACGGTCAGATTCATCAATCGCAGCTACGGCGTGGGGCACGAGGTGTACAGCAGGGGCAACGCAGTGAATCTTTTCAGCAGGAAAACGATTCAGCCAGCGCGCTGACGCTGCGTCTGTCGCTGTTTTTTCAGCAGCTGAACCTGGCTGTTGAAGTGGATAAGTTCAGTGATCAATCCATTGCTGATGCCTATTATGGCGCAACAGCCGGGTTGAGTTTTTAATCCGGGAGTGTCAACAGCAAACAACGGAGCAGTGTTAACAGGCGCCGGCATATCCTGTGGCTATCGGCGTACCGGACGCTGCTGGCGCTGTTGACGATATTGCTGTTTTAACGCTTTTTGTTGTTTCTGATTCAGCTTTTTAAACTTCTTGTATTTTTTCTGCAGCTTTTGCTGTTTTTGTGGCGTCATTTTCTGATAACGCTGAATTTTTCTTTTTGCTTGCTGCCTTTGTTCCGGCGTTAGTTTTTTGAATTTCTGAAAACGACGTTTGGCGTTCTGCTGCTGCTCGGGAGTAAAGCTGTTCCAGCGTTTAGCGCCATTAATCAGCTTTTGCTGTTTATTGCTGTCAAAACCCGACCACTGATCCTTAAAGGGTTCCAGCGTGGTGCGGACATCCGCAGGCAATGACGCAAAGTCCTGAGCCTGAAGTGGCGCCGCCATTAATACAGTGAAAAGCCACAGGGTAATGGTGAGCAGGGTATGGCGATTACTCATGGCTGTCCTCCTGTTTGGTGTTTATGGGTGTTGGTTTTGATGATGGAGTTAGCTCCGGTGTTACGGATTTAAGGACCATTTTCTCCGCATCAGCAGCGTTAACAGACGCTGCCTGCTGATCTTCCACCATTGTTAATGCATCCAGCAATTGTCCGTCCTGCTCCACACTGTCTGCCAGAAATAACAAAAACTCGGCATCGGCAATCGCACTCGGTTCGCTGTGGCTGAGGTTATACATCGTCATGCCACTAACCGTTAACAGCGTTGTTGTGAGGGAGGTTGCCAGTTTGGGTATTTGTACCCAGCGGGGCAGCTTCCTGCTCGACCAGCCATAGGGCAAAATCGAGGTCATCGACCATATCCAGTTCATCGTCGTCCAGCTCAGCATACGTTGCGATTAAGTCTAACGTATTCAGCTGAGATTCTTCACTGTATGCCAACGGAACTGTGTCTGGCAGCACACTTCCGGCCGGTTGCGGCAGGTTGTTGGCGCTGAAATACCACAAAGGTGCGGCGAGTAATAAACTCGCTGCAAGGCTGAGCGATGTTTTTGGCCAGTGACGAATACGGCTGAGCAATACCACGTTATCCGTGCGGCTGTTCTGTTGGCCTGCTGTCTGGGCAGCCTGTAACGCTTTTAACCGCGCAGCTTTCAGCTTATCGAGGGTGGCCGGGTCGATATTGTCCAGGCTGTTATCGAGTTGCTGTGAAACCTTTTTTTCTAAATCATCAGGCCTGTTCATAAATCACCTGTTGGAGTTTCTGTAAGGCGCGGAAGTGATGGGTTTTCACGCTGCCTGTACTGATTTTCATCATGTCGGCGGTTTCCTGTAACGAAAAGCCTTCCCAGCTGCGCAACATAAAACACTGTTGCTGCTGCAGCGGCAGGGCTTCAATTGCTGCCAAAGCTTGTTGCCCCAGCTGTTCCGTGTGCAGGTATTGCTCCGGGCTGAATTCCTGCTGGTTGGCATATTGTGCCATTTCTAACTCGCCTTCTTCGTCTTTATCAGAACGATTACCAGGCAGGAATCGTTCCGCTACAAACCACTTTCGCCAACGGCTCTGACTGCGATGGAAATCCATGATGCAGTTTTGCAGGATGGTGTAGAACAGCGGCCGCCATTGGCTGGCTTCCTCCGTCCCCTGATAATGGCCATAACTGCGTGCCAGCTTAATCATGCTGTCCTGGACAATATCCAGCGCATCGGCATCGCTCTTAACCGCCATCATCGCCATGCGATACGCTTTGCGTTCAACCGATGCCAGAAACTGATCCAGTGCCTCCGGCAGATCCGGCTGTGGTGCTGTGTCAGCGGTCATCCGTTTGCCGGTCTCTGCGGTTGTTTTGTGTCTTGCTGCATATCGTTCCCTTATTTGAGTCAAACGATGTTGGTTGCGTTCATAGCGTTATAACGAGTGTCACGCACAAAGGTTGACAGCATAGTGAAAAAAAATGCCTTTGTAGAAGGATGAACCTGACTTTTGTCCGGGGATCAAAAACAGAACAAATGTTTTCTATACTCAGGTAAAACTACAAAAACAGGACAGGCCATGCACTCTTACGGTGATCACGACATCCTGGTGCAGGGACAGGTTGTCACCCTGACAACCGCGTCGGCTTTTAACGGTGAAGGTATGAAGCTGGCGTATCGCAATCTGCTGACGAATACGCTGGATCTGGGTGACTGGGTGTTGTTGATTAAAGGCAATGGCGAATCCGGTGCCACCCCCGATGCGCTCGAGCAAGGCGCCGAGCTGTCGACCCTGTTGCCGGATATTGGCTGTATTGGTGTGGTGACGTTAAATCGCACTTTATTAATGCAGGATCTGGCCCATCACGTGTTTGGTCCCAGTGGCTTGCCATTATGCGTCACCAGTGATGCTGTCGAAGCCCAGGCGTTTATTCAGGAGCTACTGGCGCCACACGACTGATCAGTTGTAATCGGGCAGGCCCGAATTTGTCGTTATCGGGACATGAACTGACGCGACGCAGCACTGCCGGATCGCTTCTCGCGCTTTAGACTGAGGCGGTAAAATAATAAGAGACGCCTCCATGCAATTCCTTAATGTTAAATCCGTTCTGATTTGTCTGTTGCTGGCTGCCTGCAATCCGGCACTGGCAGAAAGCTACATTTATCTGACAAATAACACTAACCAGACGCTGACGCTGGATATCGAGCAAAGCGGTTCTCCGCTGGTAAAAGGTGAGCACTGGTGGCAGCTGGCCACAACCGTTGCACCTTACGCCACGGTACGTTTTCTGGAAACCAATCGCGATACCGGTATCAAGTGGGGCAAAACCTACTATTACAATACGACGGTGACGGCAGAAGACGGCAGTACAGCGTTACTGCAGCAACGACTGAAAGGTACCTGGAATTTCAGCAACATCTGGCACGGTACCGGTCAATCTCCGTGGTATGACGATCGTGGCCTGTACTCCGTGCGCCAGGACTTCGCTGGCAAGTCATCAACCATTGCTTTTAAAGCGGAAAGTGCGCGTGTTAATGGTGACGACATTTATTACGTGATTCATCCGGATCGCCAGGCACCGCAGATAGGGTTATCAAATCAACTCAATGTTCTGGCCTATAACGTCTGGGCTCTGTTACCCGGGCTGGTGGCAAAAGATACCAGCGACCGTCTGACGGAAATGAGCAAGCAATTGGATGGCTATGACGTGATTGTTTTCTCTGAATTATTTGAGAATAACCGTCGTGAAACTTTCCTGAATCGCATTCGCAGCGAATACCCATACCAGACCCGTGTTGTGGATCGCAGTGGCGCAATTGAAGATGGTGGCGTACTGATTGTCAGCCGCTGGCCAATTGAGCATGAAGATCAGATCACGTTTTCCAGTTGTGATGCTGACGACTGTCTGGCGGCGAAAGGTGTGATGTACGCGCGCATTAATAAAGGTGGCCAGAAGTACCACGTGTTCGGTTCGCACACCCAGGCCTGGACGGCTGCCGAGAATCAGGCAACCCGGGCGCAGCAATTCTCGGAAATGAAATCCTTTATTGATCAGCAAAATATTCCGGCCAGTGAGGCTGTGGTTATTGCTGGTGATTTAAACGTCGATAAAACCAACTTCCCGGCAGAGCATCTTGAAATGCTGAATACGCTGAATGCCACGGAAGTGCAGCAGGTAGCGGGCAGTTACGCTTATACCGCTGACGGTAATGTGAATGCCTGGACCGATGGTCGACCTGAGTTCCTCGATTATGTACTGACCTCAAATGCACATTTACAACCACAGCAGGCCAGCACTGACGTGCTGGTTCCGCGCAGTATTGCTGCCAGTGTATTCACCAAGTACGACCTGTCTGACCACTTCGCGATCGAAGCAGAGCTGACGTTTGATACTCCGGCAGTTGATCCTCTGAGTGTGTTATTCCGTCAGTTAAAAGACGGCCGCAGCGGAAAGTGTCTTGATTTTCCGGGTACGGTTCCCGCTAACGGTGCCGCAGCGGTGATTTATGACTGTGCGGATGTTGACTGGCAAAAATGGCAGTACAACGCCGACAGCGGTTTATTACGTAACAAAGTGAACCCGGATTATTGCCTGGATAACAAAGGTGAGCGTTACGCCGGTGGTGGTGTGCATGTATGGCAATGCGTACCAGGTAGCGTCAATCAGCAATGGGACTTTGTGAATGGTTCGTTACGCCCGCGCGCCAATCAGGCAGTTGCTCTGGATGCGTATGGAACCGACAACAACAGCCAGGTCGGCCAGTGGACGGTTCATGGTGGTGCTAATCAACAGTGGTCATGGGGACGCTAACGTCCTTAATGACACGCTGGCTAAATAGTGAATAACAATAAAAAATAACAGGAAGATCATGATGAATAAAAAAATACTTTCTCTGCTCTCCGGGTTAATGCTGTCTGCTCATGGGCATGCCATGAGTGGTGCTCCGGCGACGGCTGAAATCGATAATACGGCCATCGGTAATCACCAGCAGAGCTGGGAATACAAAGCATTGATGCACCAGAACCTGCTGGATAACGCGACACCCTTGTCTCAGGGTTTTCAGGTAATGGGCCACAACGCATACAACAGCAGTGCTTACAGTGCGATTGTACATATCGATCCGAATCATTCGTTATCGATTACCGAAATGCTGGATCTTGGCGTGCGCACTATCGAAATGGACTACCACTGGGTGTGGCAGACCAAAGATCTGCCGGGCGGCAACGCGTTGCTGATGTGTCACGCCGGTGATAACGATATTGGCTGTAGTGGCCTGGAGCGTTACCTGCACGAAGGTGTGGAAGAGGTAAATCGCTGGTTGCGTAAAAACCCGAAAGAAGTTGTTGTGCTGTATTTTCAGGATGATGCTGAAGGTAACGATGACGAGCTGGTTAAAGCCGTCGCTTCGATTGATGATCTGATTTACAAACAGCCAGCAGGGCAGTGCGATAACTTTACCAATATGGTGAAGAACACATCGGAAGAGGATGTGTTAAATGCAGGTAAGCAGGTCATTATCATGGGCAGCAGTTGTGCTAATCGTGGTCCGTGGACTGGTTACTCCTGGAACAGTATTCACAACTGGGTGTCCGGTGGTGGTCAGGCGATTCTTGACCGGAGTGAGGCGGATTGTCTGGCCGATAAAGGCAAGCAGGACGGCGCTCACCGGATCTGGGAAGATGCGACCAATCTGAGTGCCGCCTTTGGTGATCCGGGCCCGCGTATCGATGCCGCGCTGGCAGCAAAAGCGGCGCGTTGTGGCATTGGCGCTTTATCTCTGGATGAAATCACCATCGGTGACTCTCGTCTACGCGCTTCCGTCTGGAGCTGGGACAACAACCAGCCGGATAATTCAAACGAAGAAGACTGTGCAGAATCCTGGGGCAATGGTCGTTTTAATGACCGTTCTTGTGGAGACAGCCTGCGTTTTGCCTGTAAAACCAGCGATGGTAAAAACTGGGCAGTTTCAAACGTAGCGGGTGTAAATACTACGGCAAATGGCCAATCGGCATGTCAGGCCCTGGGCGCGCAATGGTCGTTTGCTGTACCCACCAACAGCCAGCAGAACGAATGGTTGAAGCAGGCGAAAACTGCCTCCGGTGTTGAACGCATCTGGCTGAATTATCGTGATACTGAACTGGAAGGTGTTTGGACAACACCAAACCACTCGGTGAATTACAGCAATGGCATCATTTCTCTGAAAGCCATCGAGCCCGGATTCAGTTATGACTTCTACATGAAAGCGGTCGCTAACGGTTGTGAGTTCCAGTGGCAGGGTGGTAATGCAGGCAGTGGAGAGCGTAATGCTAAGTTCGATTGTGTTTCTAAGGGCGACAAAATGGTGTTTATCCCGGATTCACTACCAACGACTGCTGCTGACGGTAGCGTCAGTGTCCATGGCGTGATTAAAACCCATGCTGATGGTCATCAGTGTGGTCTGGAGTGGGATGGTTCTGAATCCGGCGGTGAGCGTAATGCGAAATTCGATTGCAGCGATCGTGCTGATCCTCTGACCATTACCAGTCGTTCAGATGGCACCAGTGAGCGCGTTATTATTCGCACTGACAACAATTGTGGTCTGGAATGGGACGGTTCGATGGACGGCGATAACGAGCGCAATGCCAAGTTTGATTGCAACCCGCGCTTTGACGAGTTCACCTTATATGGCACCAGCTTGCCTGGAGAATTCCGCGAAATCCGTGACAGCCGTACCGGGAAATGCCTCGATTTTGAAGGTTCTCAGCCGGTAAACGGTGCTCTGGCACTGGTTTGGGATTGTGCTGACGTTGCCTGGCAAAAATGGAAGTTTGAGCCAGCAACCGGTCTGCTGCGTAATCAGGCGAACCCGGATTTTTGCCTCGATCATGGCAGCAATCTGAATGACGGCGGCCGTGTTCACATGTGGCAATGTGCCAGCTGGAGTGATAACCAGAAATGGGACTTCGTTGGTAATTCGCTGCGTCCTCGTAACGGTCACGGCGTATCGCTGGATGCTTATGGCACGGATAATGGCGCCCAGGCTGGATTATGGTCACATCATGGCGGTGCTAATCAGCAGTGGCTCTGGAGTAACTGATAGTCTTGGCTGTTAATCGCGCTGTAATTAAAAAACGGTGTAGTTAACAAAATGGTGCGGCAAAAAACGGGCAGAACTCTCTGCCCGTTTTTTGTTGGTGGTTAAACACTGTAGGGCTAGGCCGGGTTGATTTGTAACCAATGATTTCATCATGGGCTGAACGATTTGTTACCAGTAGGTTTTTTGATCAGTTAGCGAAATATGCAAGGATAGGAATAATCTTCGCAAACTGGTGTCTCAATGGTGCAAGCATATTGTCACGGTGAATACCGTCTGGAAGAGCAGCAAGGCATTATTCGCGCTTATGTTGAGGGAGCATTTAATCTCGAAGGTATGCAGTTGTTCCATCGTGATGTCAGTCAGATCAGTGTGTCAATGGGGCAGTGGGCGCTGATGATTGTTGGTTCAAAGGATGCAATGGCAACGCCTGAAGCACTCGAAGCGGCTGAGCGTTTTGCCGAAAGCCTGGAGCAGGCAGGATGTGTGGCGATTGCCGTATACAATCTTAATCAGGCGATGAACGCCTTCAGTCGTAAGGTAAACCGCAAAAGCGGTTTACCGTTTCTTATTTCTGCAGACCTGAGCGAAAGCGAATGTTTCGTTCGTTCACATCTGGAACATTAATCTTTGATCAGCTCCGGGTGGATCATAGGAGCAACAAACGGTTTGTGCTGTTTGATCTCTTCCTGAGTTAAGCCATTCAGCTCGTACGGGAACACCAACCAGTCGTTGGTTTGATGCAGGCAGAAGTCGGGTTGGATTTCTGTGCGGTTAAATTCAGGACGCTGCCACAGGGTTGCGACTTTCACCTGAGACGGCATATTTCGCTTGAGTTTGCCTTGTAAGCGATTGATCACCGCCTCGATGTTGTGGCCGGTGCTGAATACGTCATCAACGATTAATAAACCGTCATCGACATTCAGATTTTCCACCAGATACTGAGTGCCATGTACACGAATTTCTTCCGGAGATTCCATGATGTCCTGATAAGCCGTCTGGCCACGATAGGAGGTGCGCAAGGCGATGTGATCGGTTTTGACGCCCAGTGTCTGCAGGCATTCCTGAACATAAATGCCCACTGAGCTGCCACCACGCCATAAGCCAACAATGAAGGTCGGGCGGAAGCCGCTTTCAAAGATGGATACACCTAAACGAAAAGCATCCTGAATCAGCTCTTCTTCATCGAGAAAACGTTTAGGCAAGGAAGCCGGGGCATTTTGAGCAGACGACATATGGGGGTTAATCCGTGATTCTTAATAGCAGTTTTATAACCAGAAAGGTATGATACACGACTGACCATACGGTCAGCTAATAGTTTTTGATATTGGTTGTCGCAGCGTCTGCGGCCGTAACAGAGAGCAATACAACATGAGTGAGAAACTCTACCTGACAGGACAAAGCTTGCTGGAAGATTCCTACCGGCTGGCGGAAAAAGTACTGTTAAGTGGCTTTCGTCCAACCTTTATGATCGCCGTATGGCGTGGTGGCGCTCCGATGGGCATTGCGGTTCAGGAATACCTGGCATACCACGGTATTGAAACGGACAATATCTCGATTCGTACCGCCTCTTATGCTGCGGGTATCGATCAGCAGGCAAAAACAGTTCAGGTATTTGGCCTTAACTATCTGGTCAAGAATATTCGCCACGAGGACAGTCTGCTGATTGTCGATGACGTGTTTGATACCGGTAAGTCAATTGATGCCATCATCAATGAATTAAGCCGTCGTGCACGTTTAAACACGCCACACGATATTCGAGTTGCGGTGCCTTATTACAAACCAGAGCGTAATAAGACCGACCGCGTGCCGGACTATTACATTCACGAAACCAGCTCCTGGTTAAAGTACCCGCATTCACTGGAAGGCCTGTCTGCTGCAGAGATTGAGAAGGGGCGCCCTGAGTTGTTCGACATCATCAAAGATCACCTGCCTGCAGAATAAACCGGTTATTCCCGCCTGAGCCAATCGCGGATATTACTCCAGCGATTGGCCAGCAAAGACGCAAAAATTAACCCACAGCCCATCATCTGTATTTCAGTCATTCTCTCACCAAACCAGGCAGCAGCAATCAAGGCTGTCCAGATCGGTTCCAGCACCATAATCACGGCAGCATGCGACGGCGAGGTCAGCCCCTGAGCATAGGTTTGCAGTAAAAAACGCGCCGCGGTACCAACCACCACACTGAGACTCAGCCACCAGAGCATATTGCCACTGATGTCATCCGGCCATTGCTCGGTTGCGATTGAAATTGGCAGCGCCACCAGGCCGACGATGCATAATTGAATCGCGCTTAAAGCCAGTGCGGGTATTCGGGTTGCGGCACGGCCATTGAGAATAAAGGTCAGAGAAAACAACACCGCGGCACAGAGAAAAAACAACTGGCTGGCTTCCGGCTGAAAGCCGTCTTGCAGCGCGAGTAATGCCATGCCGGCAATCGCCAGTGGCAGTGCCACCCAGGTGGAAGCGGCAACCGTTTCGCGAAAGAATAACAAGCTCAGCGGTGGCACCAGGACAACGGCCATGCTGGTGATAAAGGCGCCTTCTCCGAGATTATCTGCATAAAATAATCCCATGATCCAAAAACTCATGGCGCAGCCAAATACTGTCCCAACCCCGGCGGCGGCACGCCACTGTTCAGCAGATAATGCACGCAGTAATTTATGGCCAAATGCAGCAAGAATAATTCCGGCGAGCAAGAAACGACTGCCAACAAACAGTAAAGGTGGGAAGCCTGCCAACGCTTCTTTGGAGAACATCCAGCTGATGGCAGCCAGGAGTGTGACGACTATCAAGAAAACGTCGGCTTTTGTCGAATATTGCGGCACTCTGAAATCTACTCGGTTAATATGCGTGTGTTGGCTGAGATACAGCAGCTGATAATAAATACAGAGGTCATTATGTTCCAAAATCGTTTTATACGCTTGCCATTTGCTTGCCTGATTTTTTCTCCATTGATTGTTCTTCAGGGTTGCGGCGATTCAAAAGGTACCGAATCATCCGGTGATTTCGCCACCAGTGCTATTTCTGCTTTTTACGAAGTTGAAGCAAAAGCTAATTCTGCTCAGGGTGGTCATGATTACCGCCTGCAGGCTCGTTTCCGTCGTGGCAATGACATCCTTGAACTGGACGGCGGTGATCAGGTTGTTGTGTCAGGGCCGAATGAATACAGCCTGACCGAAACAAAGGTGTTTGGTGATGTGATTTACAACCGCACAGTGACCATTGAAAACCCACTGCGTACCAATTTTACGTTTAAGCTGGAGCGTAACAGCCAGCAGGATGCCGATCAGTCAAATATCACGGTACCGCAAGCGTTTGAAATTAATGAGCCACTTGCAGGAAGTACGGTGCAGCTGAACAGCTCGAAGCTGATGACGGTTCGTTGGTCGAATAACGACGATGATTCTGAAGGAATGAAGGTTACTCAGGATTATCGTTGTTTTACCACGGCACAGGGTGAGGTGTTGAGTCGCGAGGTAAGCAATACCTTCAGTGAAGCTGGTGGCGTAACCTCCGGTGTTATCAATGTGGGTGAGGCAACGCGAAACGGCAACTACTCACATTGCACAGTTGATCTGACTTTCAGCCGCACACGCCAGGGTTCTCTGGATCCGAAGCTGAAATCGGGCTCAACTAATGGCTACTTCGTAGATTCAGCAAGCAATATTCGTATTAACTTCTGATATTTTCTCGCGATATTGGCGTACTTTGACTGATATCGCGATTTTTCTTTTCCTTATGTAACAATATGTCCTGATTCTTCCTCATTTTGGCGCGATTGTACGAGAATGGCGCATTTATTGGTGCTAGACTCCATCCCACACCACGTTGACTGAACATTTGATCTTTCGAATTACAAACAACAAACGAAAGATGCGGTTCCAATGATCAGTCCAGAATCAAACAGCAGCGAAGACTGTTGTAACTAGCCGAAGATAATAAAAACGCGAGGCTGAGGGATGAAACTGGTTAAAACAATTGCCCTGTTTACCGGGCTGTTATGGATGTCTTCTGCGTCAGCGGAAATCTATCGTTGTCAGGACACTCAGGGGCACGTCATTTTTACTGACCGAGCTGATTTGTGTCCTGCCCAGCGCACCAGTGTTCATACCCAGAAAAAGCGCCGTCGCGTTAATCGTCAGTTTATTTCTCAGATTCCGGATTTATTGCAAACGCACCCGTTGGCGGACTTCCTCAAAGGCGGGCAAAACTACTGTGCGCCGGTTGCTGTTGCTAACTCTCTGTCCTGGTTGGCGGGCAAAAAAAGCGTCGATAATCAGATTCATCTTGCCGGTCGCCTGGCGAATTCCCGGTATATGAACTCCGCTGAAAAAGGCACAACTCCGGCGGCGTTGCTTAACGGTGTTGATACCTATTTTAAAGACCATGGACAACGTCCTAAAAAACTTGCTTTTCAGGGCTGGCGCTCGGTACCTGCAAAGTACCGCAGGGCGGCTGGCAGTCAGATCGATCTGAACTGGCTGGCGGACGGCATCAGTGAATCCAGTACGGTTTGGCTGAATGTTGGCTGGTACAAAAAGACGGACAAAAGCGGCAACTTTAAGCGTGTGGGAGGTCATTGGGTAACCTTAGTTGGCTACGAACTGAACAACGCCTATGGTCCGGAAAATCGTCTGATCGTTCACGACCCGGCGCCACGCTCCGGTGCTCAATTTGCCAATGAATACGTTAATCTGGAGCGGCAACATGGCGGCTTTCTGGTTGATAAAGATCACCAGCGAAAACAACGTCTCGCCGGTTTATACCGCATGAGTGGTGGCATGCACGTCAGCGAGCGAGCAGACTTTGCTCTGCTGGACGGTGCCGTTCGTCTGGATATGTAATCGCCAACACATTCCGCTGCTAACAGAGTTATACTGGCGCTGAATTACCCAGGCGCCGGATAATTATGTCTGAATCAACTCCGTTATCTGTCTATTATTATCACGATAATTTTCTCCATGTAATCTGCCAGACAAATCGTTTATATCGCGATTTATTATCGGCTTCCGAAAAAGACTTTATCGACGAATTTCTGCAGTTACCCGATGCCGTACAACAGCTTTATATCCGTTTATTGTGTCGCAAGGGGGATGTATTTCGTTTTGATAAACTCAAATACCCGGAAATTGCCAACCTTAAACTTGCTGCAAACAGTCTCGAGCAAAGCCAGTTTGTCTGCTGGTTGACCCCTGAACATATTGATGAGTTCTCCGCTGAAGCTCTGCTTAAGCTTTTTACAAAACCTGATCTGGTGCAGCTGTGGCTCAACTCTGATTTTTCATCGGACCACGCGGATTCAGATATACCGGTAATGGGAAAGGCGGCACTGAACAAATTGGCCCGACCAGCACTGGAGCAGTTGTGTCTGGAGCACTGGTCAAAAATCAGCGTGGATTTATTCAATTACCCCATGTTGGGAGTGTATGGTGAGCTGGAATTAACCACCTTCAAATTGCTGTACTTTGGTAATTTACATCAGGACTTTACCGATTTTGTATTGCGTGATCTGGGTATTTATCAATATGAGACATATCAGATCGGGCAGCAGTCTCGTGGCTTTTCTGATCGTGGCCAGATCGATGCTTATCTGGATTATTATCAACTTTTTGAATCTCAGAAAGATTTAAAAGACTGTGATCCATCGCAGTTGCTGTTGTTGGATCAGCAATGGCAGCAACAATTGGCCAGTGACGCTGTGCAGTCAGAGAAACGGTTATTGCAACGTATCAGCCGTCGGCGGTTGGAAATTGCCCGGCAGCTGGAGCGTTTGGGAGAAGCCGACCCGGCGTTAAACATTTATTCCGGGTGCATGTTACACCCGTCACGGGAGCGTCAATGCCGGATTCTGTTTAATCGCGGGGAATTTAATCGTTGTGCCATGTTGTGTTTGCAGATTTGGCAGTCTCCCTGGATCGAGCAGGAGCGCCAGTTTGTTCTGACTTTTATGGCTCGGGTGATCAAAAAACTGAAAACTCAAACGGACGAGACTGCCGATGCCCAGCTATTGCAGGCTTGTGATTCGGTTAGGCAGCAACAGCAGTCACCCAAGGAATATTTACTCACCGCTGAGCGTGATCCGTGTTGGCAGAATGATGGTGTTGAGCAAGCGGCTTTGCAGGCTTTGTCTCTGTTTAAGAAACAACAAAAAGAACCCGAAGGTCAGGGGTTTTATGTTGAAAACAGTTTAATAAATTCGGTATTTGGTTTGTTTTTCTGGCCAGTAATTTTTGCTGAGGTTCCCGGTGCTTTTTATCATGCGTTCCAGTACAGACCGGATGATTTGTACGACCCGGACTTTCTTCAAAGTCGCCAGGCTGAATTTAATCCGCTTAATAAGTTATTGGTGGATGAAGCGAATAAACCTGAATTTAAACAGCGGATTAATCAGGCTATCAGCGAAAAGTTTGCTATTACGAACGCGTTTGTTTTTTGGGGTGTTATGAATCCGGAATATGTTTCGATGCTAAACAAAGCACTTGATGTTATTCCGTTGCAGCACTGGAAACTGTTGTTTGACTATATCTGGCGTGACATTAAAAACCATCGAAGTGGTTTGCCGGACCTGATCTGGCTATCAGAGGAAGATTATGAGCTGGTGGAAGTAAAAGGGCCGGGGGATACACTGCAGAAAAACCAGTTGGGCTGGCTGGAATACTTTTGTCAAAATCATATTCCAGCCGCAGTGTTATACCTTAAAGAATCTGGATAAGTGGTTATTGCCTGCTAATTAACTGGCCTTATCAAGGTTTCCTGCATGCCAGACATCAACCGCAACCTTGGTGCCAGGTTGGATGGCTGCCAGCTCGGCGACGTCGTCGAGAGCATCGCCCCAGATATTACAATTGCAGGCCAGTCGTGCTTCACCGTAACGGGATATCGGGGTTGCGCCATAGGCAATGGTGATGCAACTGCCATCAGGCCAGAAACCAATATCGCCGGGTTTGACGATGTTGGTCGCATCCCGCTCAAACGGCACTCGTATCGGGCAATCAAAAATGACCTCTCGGCCCCAGGTCTGGATGGTGGCTTCAAACGGAATGGCGTTAATGATGGCCTGTGCTGTAGCGGTTCGGCGCAGGGCTATGCGGATATTGGTGTTGTTAAAGCTCAGATTTAATATCGTCATAACCTTTCCTTCCAAGAACCCTTCAGTTAGGAAAAAGTTAGCAAATTCAGAGCGTGTTAGGCGCGTTTTTTTGTGTAAGATTTTGCGTAACAAATTTGCTACAGAATTGTTGTGTCAGGCAGGTGCGACAGGCGTGAATTAAAAACAATCCGCCAGTCTGAGCACTGGCGGATTTAGTTGATGCGATACTTTAACTTCGGTTACAAATCAGGCAGCGACCTGCTGGTTTTTAACCGCTTTATTCAAACAGGACAAAACGGCACTGAGGCTGGCGGCGACTATATCGGAATCCTGAGAGACGGCGGTGTAACGCTGCCCGCGGATATTCACTTGCATCAACGCCATCGCGCTGGCATCGGCACCTTCTCCCAATGAATGTTCATCAAATTGCACCACCTGAATTTCAGTACCGGTGGCTTTGTGAATGCCATCAATAAAAGCACTTATGGCGCCGCTGCCCTGACCGTGGATCAGGGTCATATCACTTTCATCACTGATGGCAGCCTGAATATGATGCTGTTTGCCCTGACGATCAATCTGATAGCTGGATAACTGGTATTGACCATCGAGATTCATAAAGTGATTACGGAAGCAGTCCAATACCTGGTTGGGTTCAACTTCACCTTGTTGTTGCTCCGCCAATGCCTGCACCGGCTCGGCGAATTCAACCTGCAACCAGCGCGGTAATACCACCCCCAGCTGTTGTTCTAACAAGTAGGCAGCACCGCCTTTGCCGGATTGGCTGTTAACCCGGATAACCGATTGATAACTGCGGCCCAGATCGGCCGGGTTAATGGGTAAGTAGGCAACATCCCACGGTTCGTTATCGTTCTGCTGGGTCAGGCACTTACGAATGGCATCCTGGTGGCTGCCGGAAAACGCGGTATATACCAATTCACCTAACCATGGGTGACGCGGGTGGGTTTTGATACTGGTGCAGGCTTCAACCGTGGCGATGATGTCGTCCGCCATGCTGATATCCAGTTGTGGATCAATGCCCTGGCTGTAAAGGTTCATCGCCATGGTGACGATGTCCATATTGCCAGTACGCTCGCCGTTGCCTAATAATGTGCCTTCAATACGGTCGGCACCAGCGAGAATCGCCAATTCGGCCGCGGCAACCGCGCACCCACGGTCATTATGAGTATGGATGCTGACGGTAATGGCATCACGCTTGTGTACATGATCGCAGAAGTATTCCACCTGATCGGCAAAGACATTTGGCATGGCCGATTCAACGGTCGCTGGCAGGTTGATAATGGCTTTTTTCTCGGGGGTAGGTTGCCATTGAT
Organism: Bacterioplanoides sp.; assembly: GCF_965219715.1. Lineage (GTDB taxonomy): Bacteria > Pseudomonadota > Gammaproteobacteria > Pseudomonadales > Oceanobacteraceae > Bacterioplanoides. The sequence goes on along the minus strand of NZ_OZ244785.1, from coordinate 1,339,608 downwards.
CGATCACGGCATTACACACCTCAACCGCAAAATCGACTTCGGTACCGGAAAAGCTTTCCGGGGAATATTGGAATATCCACTCGGTACGTGGGTATTTTTTCGCTTCACTTTGCACTTTGGCCGCGCCGTGACGGGCAATATCGATAATGCCTTGCTTATCCAGACCAAACACTTTTTCCCGTTGTACCGGAGAGGTGGAGTTGTAGACATGAACAATGGCTTTGCGGGCGCCTGCTAATGCTTCATAGGTACGCTCGATTAATTCGTCACGGGCCTGAACCAGTACCTGAATGGTGACATCTTCCGGAATCTGATTGGCTTCAATTAACCAGCGTACAAAATCGAAATCCGGTTGTGATGCAGCCGGAAAGCCCACCTCAATTTCTTTGAAGCCCATATCCAGCAACAAACGCCACATGCGTTGCTTCTGCTCAACGGTCATTGGTTCAATCAGAGCCTGGTTGCCATCACGTAAATCAACGGAACACCAGTCTGGCGCCTGGCTGATGGTTTGCGATGGCCAGCGGCGATCAGCTTTCTGAATCGCTGGGAAAGGGCGATATTTCTGGTGATTAAATGTTCCGTTTGGCTGATTCATGGTGAAACCTTGCGTGATATTCTGAATTGTCGAAAAGTATAAGCAGTGTTTGGCGCTATTACTTTGCTAATTGACCTTTGTTGATGGTAATTTGTAGTGAAAGGTTGCTTGTTTTTATGGCATTTGAAGAATTTATTGCTCAGTAGTGGCGTTGGGAGGGAAAACTATGGCGTTAAAGCAGAAAGGACCAGCGGTTGAACTGGACCGTACGGACCGACGGATTCTTGAGTTGCTGCAGCGCGATGGCAGCCTCAGCAACCTTGAGCTGGCGGATAAAATTGGCTTATCACCGTCGCCCTGTTCGCGCCGGGTTAAAGCACTTGAAGATAGCGGGGTGATCGAAGGGTATCGGGCTCACCTGGATGCAAAAAAGCTGGGTTTGAATCTGATGGCGCTGATCAGCGTCAGTATGGATCGCCACACGCCAGAGCGTTTTGAGAATTTTGAACATCTTCTGCAGCAATGTCCTCAGGTGCTGGAGTGTTACCTGATCACCGGGCAGTCAGCCGATTACGTCATTAAGGTGGTGGTGGAAGACATGGATGACTTCCAGCAGTTCCTACTGGGAACCTTAACCCGCATTGAAGGGGTAACCGGCGTGCACTCCAGCTTTGTAATGCGTAAAGTACTGGATCGCAGTGCGATTGCGCTCAACTGATTTTTTGCCACGGAAGTAAGGACAACTATGGCTCAGCTGTTATCTCAGGTGGTTTTACCCATTGCTCTGGCAATTATGATGTTGGTGATGGGGTTATCGCTGCGCCCGGAGCACTTCAAACGCCTATTTGAGCAGCCCGGATTGGTGTTAATTGGATTGCTATTGCAATGGTTCCTGTTACCGGCGGTGGCCTTGTTGCTGGTTGTGTTGCTGCCGTTGCCAACCGCGGTGGTAGTAGGGCTGATTATTCTGGCTGCCTGCCCGGGGGGCGCAACGTCAAATATCATCAGTCACCTCAGTGGTGGTGATGCGGCGTTATCGGTCACCCTGACGGCGGTGATTAGTTTGCTGGCGCCTGTTACCGTTCCTCTCTGGGTAAATACACAGTTGCAGTGGCTGCAGCTTGACTCGCTCGATATCTATCTTCCCTGGACAAAAACGCTGTTACCTCTGCTGTTGGTGACTGTGGTGCCACTACTGCTTGGTATGGTATTGGCACACCTTTGCCCTCGCTGGACACAGCGCCATGGTTTATTGTTAAACCGATTAACGTTTGCGTTGTTCGCCGGTCTTGTGGCGACTCTGGCCTGGGCGAATGCTGAGCGCTTACCACAACTGTGGTCGGTAGTGACTCTGGCTTGTCTGGGGTTGTGCCTGATCGCTATGACATTGGCCGGGTTGATTGGCAAATTGGTCAGTCGCAATGATGCTATATCACGCACTTTTATGGTTGAGGTAGGTATTCAGAATGCCGGAACCGCTATGCTGGTTGCAGTGACCTTGCTCGATCGCCCGGATCTGGCGTTGGTTGCTCTGTTCTACGGTATCCTGATGAACCTGCCAGCCCTGATGTTGATTGCCGGGTATCAGTGGCGTCAGGGTGTCTATACTAAAGCGTAATGATTTATCGCCGCTGCTGATACGCTCTAAGGAAAGTCGGACTTTGAAGATACGGTTTAAGTCAATCGAAAGCAGACTCACACTCTACGTGCTGATCTTCAGCGTGCTGTTGGGGGTGTTTTTCAGTGCCATTCAGATTGGTTTTGACTACGTCGGTGATGAGCAGCGAGTTCAGCTACAAACCCGCGAAATGCTGCGTCGCCAGCAACCCAGCACAGCCTTAGCTTTATTTAATTACGACGAAAGTTCGCTGCAAACTGCGCTTGATAGTATGCGTATGAACCTCGGTATTGTTGCGGTTGAAGTGGTTGAATTCGGCAGCGACTTCCGGGTTCATTCGGGCTGGGATGCGGAGCAACGTAATACGCCGGATAACCGTGACCAGCTTCTGGTTTACCGGGTCGACCTGATGAAGCCTGTGACTTCGGTTGCCGGCGAAGACGAACTGGGAGTGTTGTCGGTATGGGTTGACCGGCGTCTGCTGCACAAAGGCTTTGAACAACGTGCCGGGCTGACTCTGGTTCTCGATGTATTACGCAACATCGTGTTAGCAGTGGTGCTGATTATGGTGTTTCGCGCGCGCCTCACCGGTCCGGTAAAGCGGCTGACGGAAAAAGTATTGCAGATAGATCCACAAGCGCCGATGCGCATCCCCCTCAAAGTTGAGTCGCAGTTGGAACAAAGCGAGCTTGATGACCTGGTTGCTAAGACCAATGCTTTGCTGGCATCGATGGATGAAGAAATGAGCCATCGCTATGTTGCCGAAAAGCAGGTGCGGTTTCTTAACGAGAAACTAGAAGAAAAAGTTCGCGACAGAACCCGGGAACTGCACGACACCAACCAACAGTTGCAAGCCAGTATTACCGAGTTAACAGAAACCCAGAGCTTGTTGGTTAAGGCGCAACACATGGCAGCGCTGGGGCAGTTGGCGTCCGGCATGGCACACGAAATTAATAATCCGATTGCGGTTGTATCCAGCAACCTCAGTACATTGAATGACTACCTGACGGATCTGATAGACCTTGCCAGTCAGGCCAGCCGGATTGAGCAACAGATTCCGGATGAAGCGATTAAAGCTCAGCTGAAAAAAATCCGGGACAGTGTTGATCTCGATTTTGTTGAGGAAGATGCGCCGGATTTATTACGCGCCTGTAGTGATGGTATCGAACGGGTTAAGCTAATTGTCAAAGAGCTGCAGACGTTTGTTGGTGGTGAAGACCAGGACATCAAAGAATTAAATGATCTCAGCGCATTGTTCTGGAAAGCGGCGCGTGAAAGCCAGGTTGATAGCAGTGCGGATATTCATATCAGTCACAACTTTGATTTGGTGGTCGACCCGATTCTGTGCAATAGCCAGCAGGTGGTGATGGTCCTGAGTAAGATTTTGCATAACGCGCAGGAGGCAATGCCTTGTGGAGGCACGATTGAAGCCGCGTTGTTGGAAGACAGTCATAACCTGGTATTGGCGATTAAAGATAACGGCGTAGGGATGACGGAAGAAGACTTACAGTTTGCCACCAACCCATTCTTTACCCGTAAGGAAGTTGGGCAGGGTATGGGTATGGGCCTGACGGTGGCGTACAACGTAATGGCCAATCACAACGGGTCGCTGGAAATTGATAGCGCTCCGGATGTTGGCACCTGTGTGACCTTGCGCTTTCCTCGTCAGTAAATCTGGCTGATCAGAATCAGTGACTCTCAATTTTTTCCCCAAGTAATTCCAGCCTGGCGCTTCGCTCACAGGTGTTGACTGGTGATGCTCACCAGTTTCGATAAGGTTGTTCTCAGCCATTCATGTGCCTGATCTTGTTCGCGGCTCTGATGCCAGATCAGTTTCAGCGGTGCCTGCGGATATTCAAACGGTAGTGGTGCGGACTGAAGTAATGGCCTGATATGCGCCTGATTCATCAAGCGCACCGGCACCACTGCAATTAAATCTGTCTGGGCGACAATTTCTGGAATCGAAATAAAGCTGGTGACGTGCAGGCGAACATCGCGCTGCAGATTCTTATGTCCCATCAGTTGTTCAATTGGCGTGCCTTGTTGATTGCGCGGCGAGACCGTGACATGACTGAGTTGCGCAAACTGCTCTAGTGTCAGCTCCGGGCTGAAGTCTGGATGATCTTTTGCGGCAATGACGACCAGATCTTCCTGATGTAATTCTTCACTGACCAGACCGGTGTGGTGATAGTCGATAAAATCGATTGCGACGTCGACGCGGCCGTCCTGCAGTCGTTGAGGAATATCACTGAGATGGTCCGGCTCGAATCGTAGCCGAACGTTGGGGGCCTGTTGTCGCAACAGTTTCATCAACCAGGGTGTGGCCAGGTATTCCACTGCCGGATTGGTACTGATGACAAACGTTTGCTGGCTGGTGGCTGGCTCGAAACTCTTTTGCTGTTGCCAGCCCTGTTCGATCAGCTGCAAGCCGTCGCGTACCTTGTTATACAGCGAGGTGGCTCTGGGAGTAGGTTTTAAGCCGCGACTGGTTCTGACGAATAACTCATCGTCCATGCGCTCGCGCAGGCGTTTCAGAGCATTGCTGACCGCAGGCTGACTCATATGCAGGCGTTCGGCTGCCCGCGATAAGTGCTGTTCTTCCATCAGTGCGGTAAACACCGGTAACAGGTTGAGATCAAGATTACGCAGACTCATTTGTTTTATTTGTCGTGGTGATAATGCTCTTTTGTATTATAAATTGGAGTTGATTGCCATCCCTGAGTAGAGTGAAATAAAGATTCAATAACAAAAACAAGAACACTTCGTGAGGTGAACCGGATGGCGTTTGATTATCAGAAGTTCCGTGAGCGTTATCGCGCAGAGATCAGCCCTTCCTACAACGGATGGCTGCATATGTTGGTAGTGGCAGTCACCGGTATTGTCGTTATTACTTACAGTCTGTCGCAAGTGGTGGCGCCAACGGCAGCTGAGTTACTGGTTGTGCCAATAACCATTATTGCGGTTAATTTTGCGGAGTATGCCGCACATCGCTGGATGGGCCACAAAAAAGGTAAAAACCCGCTGGCGCGTTTATTTTATTCCCGCCATACCGGAGATCATCACAGTTTTTTTGTTGAAACGGCGATGCCGGCGGAATCGGTGCGTGATTGGCGGGTGGTGTTGTTTCCGGCCTATCTCATTTTCGCGTTTTTGTTTGGCTTAATTCTGCCGTTTGGTGGATTGCTGATTTATTTCGGCCAGGAAAATATCGCTTATTTGTACGCCGCATCGGGTATTTTTGGCTACTTGTTTTATGAGGTGATGCATTTCAGTTACCACCTTCCTGACGGATCTTTTGTGGAAAAAACACCTTGCTGGAAACAGTTACGCCGATTGCATTTATTGCACCATGAGCGCGATCAGATGGCCGAAAAAAACTTTAATATCACCTTGCCTGTGTTCGATATATTGCTGAATACGCTGTACTGGAAACCTGAAAGTAGCGAAATTCGCACAGAAAAAAATCGGGCATAGCAGGCAGATCACGGATGTTATTAACTGAGCAATGGAAAAAGCCACTGTTTATTGTCGCGGTGCTGTTAGGTTACAGCTATATACTGTTATGGCCATTCCATCCCTACGCTGGCAGTTATCTGCTTAAAGCATCACCATTAATGATTATGGTTGTGTTGATGTTTAATCAGCGCTCTTTATCGCTTGGAATTCTGCAGAAATTTTTGTTTGTCGTGGCGATGTTGATGTCCGCAGTGGGGGATGTTTTTCTCGATTTCGATCGCGGTATTTATTTAAAACAGGCTCTGGCCAGTTTTCTGTTCGCACAAATTGCTTATATTGCCTTGTTCTGGCCGCAGCGCCAGATTAATAAGCGCAATTTTTTATTTGCACCGCTGTTAATTCTGGCTTCGGCTTTTATGCTCAGCCGGTTTTATCCGAATGCCGGTCCGTTGTGGTGGCCCGTGGTTATTTATGTCGTTTTTCTGGCCTGGATGGCGCTTGCGGCTTTGTGGAGCCGGGCCTGGCCAATTATGATCGGCGGCGTACTGTTTTTATGTGCAGATGGTCTTATCGGTGTTAACCGTTTCTGGATTCCGTTTGAATATTCAACCCCCGTGATTGTCACTCTTTATATCAGTGGTCAGTTATTGCTGAGTTACGGTGTGCTGTTTGGCTATCTGCGTGATGCGGCGCGTAAGGAGTTGCCGAACGCCGCCTGAATCGGTTAACGTCGCCGCTGAATGCATCAACAGATTCTGCAGTTATGGCAAAAGACAATAAACCGGTCGATTTATCGGCATTGTTAGCAGGCGGCCTGGGTTCCGCCAATACCGATTCCGACAACAGCGGTTCAGTATATTCAACCGAAGTAGGGCGCACTTGCCCGGGCTGTGGCAATGCTAAAAATGCTTGTTCCTGCTCTGATGAAACGTTACCACAGGGTGATGGTATTGTGCGGGTCAGCCGAGAATCGAAGGGCCGTGGCGGTAAGGTCGTGACGCTGGTGACGGGGATTCCGCTGGCGGGTGCCGAGCTGAAAACTCTGGCTAAAGAACTGAAGAAAAAGTGTGGCGTTGGCGGCGCGTTAAAAGACGGCGTTGTTGAGATTCAGGGCGAGCACCGCGATTTGCTGATAGCTGAATTGACCCGACGTGGCTTCAAGGCAAAAAAGTCCGGCGGTTGACGATATGATTGGCGAACCATTGTCGGCCAATCACAGTGTTTATACCAAAGCCTCAGATAATAGGCTTGGTGAATGCTGATAATCCTGCGACAATAGCGCTTTCTGCTGTATTGAGGGTTTCCTGTGAACCTGGATCGAATTGATCTTAACTTGTTGGTGTATCTGGATGTACTGCTGCGCGAAGGCAGCGTTACCAAGGCAGCCCAGCAGCTGGGTATTACTCAGCCTGCGATGAGTAACGGCTTACGTCGTTTGCGTGAACTGTTCTCTGATCCGATTCTGGTTCGTACCTCCGATGGCATGACACCCACTGAGCGTGCTCAGGAATTACAGCCGATGATACGCAAGGCTTTGGGGGAGCTGGAAGCCGCGTTGCAGCCGCTGGAAGACTTTGATGCAAAAATCAGTCATCGGGTATTCCGCATTATGGTGAGTGACTACGCAGAATCGACTCTGGTTCCGGAGCTGGTTAAGCGTTTACGCAACGATGCGCCGGATGTGATTCTCGATGTGCTCACGCCATCCGACGTAACCTTCAAAGACGTTGAAGCGGGCAAGGTCGATATGGCCATCAACCGTTTCGACGATATGCCGCAATCTTTCCATCAGATGACCTTATGGCAGGACGACTTCGTTTGTCTGGTTAACCCGAATCACCCTTTGGTTAATGAGTTTGACCTCGATGCTTATCTCACCAGTAAACACATCTGGGTGAGCAAAACCGGCATGGGTGCCGGTGTTGGTATCGATCCGGAAAAAGTTGTGCGTCTGGGCTGGGTTGATAATGCGCTGTCGAAGCTCGGTCATAAGCGCAAGATTTCGGTATTTACCCGTCATTATCAGATGCCGGCATTGTTGGCTCACAACAATGATCTGGTTGCCACTTTGCCACGCCGTGTGGCAGAAATGCAGGCAGAGTCGAGTACGCTGCAGGTAAAAGAGCCTCCTTTCTCAATCCCGCCGTTTGAGCTGAAAATGGCCTGGTCACCGCTGTTGCAGCACCACCAGGCACACCGCTGGTTGCGTCGCACCATTGTTGATGTTGCGCAGCAATGTCAGTGACAGCCAGGCAATTCTTCAACGACTGACAAACAAGCTGACTTTCACGACCTGATCATGCTTATTGATAAGGGTCAACGAATCCGTTTCTGGTATGTTTATGCTTGTTTTGCGGTCGAGGTTTGAACCGTTATTCAATTGTTTCCGTTGTCTGATGTGGTGCTTTCATCACCTCTTCACAACATAGGAGGTCAGTATGGAGTTTCGTGATTACCCGCAGGTTGCTCAGGAGTTTATGAATCAGGAGCACGAGGAGTTTGTCCGGCTGCTGAACAAGGCCGAGCAGAAGTTGTTGATGGGCGGTAAATTCGGTAAGCACCTGAAGAAGCTCTACAAGCATTGTGTCGAACACTTTGCTCATGAAGAAGCAGAGATGCTGGCGAATAACTTTCCTCCTTATCCGATGCACAAGCAGGAGCACGAGCGGGTATTACAGCTGTTTCGTGACCAGATGGAGCACTACGAAAAAAACCAGGACGATGAAGCGGCACTGGAGTTTATTGAAGAAACCGTGCCGCAGTGGTTTATCATGCATCTGAATACTATGGACAAGGTAACGGCTCAGTTTTTATATCAACGAAAAGGACGTGCTGCCTGATTGTTGCCAGGGCTGTCATCTGTCAGAAAAAAAACGCTGCAACCGCAGTGTTTTTTATGGTCGGCGAATAGTGAGCGAAAGTATGTGTTGCTCGCCCGGTGCCAGTGAGATGCTGTCATCCATCACATTGGCTGTTTCGATACAAAGCATGCGTTGGTAAGCCTGATGATCAAACTGGCTGAGTCGCTTCGACTTATTGATCCACGGGTTCCACACAACACAGGAGTGGCTGCCTTGTGAAAGCAGCAAGGTGTGGTGCTTCGGTGTCTGAAGCTGCAATCGCTGCATTAAGGGAAAGTACACCCGGTCGGTTTCTTCGGAAAAGCCCACGGCATCGGACTGTCGTGACTCGCGCCACTGGCCGTTGTCCGTGATCAGCGCGTTGGCAAATCGGGCGGAATGTAAGCCATAAATCCGGCTTTGGGTGATGTCCGCCGTTGGCAAGTAGGTGTGTAAAGCCTGGCTGAAATTCAGCGCTGTGCTATCCAGATTGGTTGTACATAGAGACAGCTCGCACTGGTTCGCTTTAAAAACAAACTCTGCGGTGAGTCTGGCTTTTCCCTGCCAATCTGCACGATTTTCTGCCGTAAAAGACAAAGTCACCGCAACCTGATGGCAGGTTTCCATAACACTCTCCAGTTGCCAGATTTCATTTCGGGCAAAGCCGTGAGCGGCTGCTTTCTCTGTATGAGGAATATGTTGGCGAACCGTTGCCGGGTTTTTATCCGCATCACCAAACCATGGCCAGCAAACAGGAATACCGCCACGCAAAGATTTGGTGGCTACGTATTCGGCCTTATCGCTCAGCCATACCCAGCTTTCCGCTGAATGATGTGGTTTAAAATGAATTAATTGCCCGCCTTGCAGTAACAGCTCGGCATCAAAGAATGGGTGGTGAATTTCCAGGCATTCCAGCTGGTCGCGTTGTACCAGTCGGGTAAAGGTGTAAGCAGGCATTTCTTTCCCTGATATTTTCGCTAGCGATATTGATTGTAACGGCGTCGATTATAACGGCGATGTGGTGTGTCTGTGGTGAAAAGTTTCGGCTAAATAGCGGCTAACGGAATGATCAGTCCTGATACAATATCGGCTGACCATTAACCGCTCGATGCTACGGCGACAGTATGCTCGATAAGAATCAATTAAAAACCATTTTATTAGCCAGTCTCGATCACGAGATAGAGGCGGCTTTTGCTGCTGCTCAGCAAGCACAAGAAACGGCTTCTCATGAAGATAATCAGCCGGAAAACCAATACGACACACTCAGCCTTGAAGCGGCGTATCTGGCTCATGGCCAGTCTGAACGCATTTTGCAGCTGCAGGAAGAGCGTATTGTGCTGGCCAAGTGGCCAATTCCGGAATTCTCAGAAGACGATGTGATCGCACTGGGTGCTTTGGTTGTTGTCGAAAATGGTAGTGATGACAGCGGCGAAGCTGAAAAAATTATCTGGATTACTCCGAAGGGAGGGCGCTCAATTGAGTGTCGGGGGAAAACCATTCTGGTGGTCAGCCCGGATGCTCCTTTGGCTAAACAATTAGTTGGGTTATCAGAAGGGGATGAAATCATCCTGGGCCAAGACAGGCCCGGAGCTCAGGCATATTGGGAGATCGTCAGTCTTGTCTGAAAATATGCATGGCATTGCTGGGCTTGGGAATACCAATGGAAGCTTGCGGGTCTACATTGCCAACCGGCCACCGTTGAATGAATTTCAGCAGTTGCGTTCCTGCGAATATTTGTTGGCCGGTGAGGTTAAGCGTATTGCCGATGAAACGGGTAATCACTGGCGGAAAATCTTTAACGTTTTTGCCAAGCTGTTATTTAAGCTGAACAGTCAGGGGTTGTCTGACTGGCGCGACTTGCGAGATCAACAGTTGTTGCAGTCGGGTTGTGACCACTGTTTACTTTTTTCGATGCCGAGTCGTTTATCAGAGGTGGAGCAATGTCCGGATAAGGGTATTGGTTTGGTTATGGGGAAGGGCTATGCCAATGAGCTGATGCAACAAGGCAGGCTACCATCGGATATTGAATGGCTGGATGATCATTTTGCGGTGTATCGTCAGCATCGCATGATTGTGTGTCCGTATTTTGATTATCGGCAATTGTCGGATGTGAGGATTGATCGATTGGTTTCACTGCTTCAGCAGTTTACCGATTAGATATTGTCTCAGGCAGCTTGTAGTTGGATGGGGAATTGGTAACACGAGCGGTCAGTCCGCTCGCGCAGTTGGTGTTTTAATTGGTTTTTGTATTTAGCACGCTTGGTTTTGTTGCTGATTTGATGAACGCCGCCTTTACGCATAATGCTGGCCTGAGCCATCGGGTTGCGTTTATGTGCTTTGTTTTTGCCCTCTGGCGGGCTGATCTTTTGTTGTTTGCCCATAATGTTCTCTAATATTTCCATTCTGTTGAAGAGCCGTAATTCGTTGACGGCCGCGTGCTATTTTCATCAAAGCCAGACTAACGTCAATGGGTGTTTGGTTAATTGACCCGGTGTTTGCGGTTTTTGCGTATTTGCCACCGGAGCTTCTGGCTATACTCTGGTTATCTCTTTGGTTGTTGTGACGTTTTTCGGGAAAATACATGGTAGATGATATTGGTGTTGTGAACCTGATAAGCCTGGTCTGGTTTCTGTTTTGTTGGGTTGCTTATTCTTTGTTTGCAAAGAGGATGGCCAAGAAGGTGGCGTCATTGTCATCGGTCTTGCACGTACATCGGATTAACTGGATGAGGCGACTGTTGCAGCGCGAAGTCCGGGTAGGTGATGCGGCACTGCTGGCAAACCTGGAGCGTAATGTTACTTTCTTCGCCTCTTCCTGTGTTCTGATTCTTGCAGGTTTGCTGGCGGCACTGACGGCTCTGGATAAGTTGCAACATATTCTGGCTGAAATTACTTTTGCCACACCTGATTCCATTCTGTCCATCGAGTTGAAAATGGTGACGCTGATTTTTGTGTTTATTTATGCATTCTTCACCTTCACCTGGTCGATGCGTCAGTTTGGTTTTGCTTCGGTGTTGGTTGGAGCTGCACCACTGCCGGATGATGATACGGTGACGGCTAATGAAAAACGCAGCTTTGCGATTTATGGTGCCAAGATCATTGACCAGGCCAGCCACAGTTATAACTATGGTTTGCGCTCTTTTTACTTTTCACTGGCATTATTAACCTGGTTTATCAGCCCATGGATTTTTATGGTTGCTGCCGCGGCGGTTGTTGGTGTTTTGTACGAGCGTGAATTTTTGTCGAACTCTCTGCAGGCGATGAAGAAAGTAGAAGGCGTTGGCGATAAGTTGTTTGAAGACGATAAGGAACTGTATCGCCGCTCTTTGGTAAAACCTGTGGCTAACAAAGAGCGGGAAAAATAATCAATACGCCGGACGATTTCCAGTGAAGTGTCCGGCGATGTGTTTATTGGTCGTCGTTAATAAATTCGGCGAGGATTTCACCACTCTTTTGGTTGATAACCAGGGCTGACAGAACCTCTGCGCGCACAGCGTGTGTTGGATGCTGGCGGTAAGTTGAGTCCAGATAGCAGCGGTCCTTCATCAAGCACAGGCGAAAACCCAGTTGGATTTTCAGGTCGCGGTTGGCGGTGTGTGGGTAGCTGACTTCCGGAGCAACTTTCCAGGAAATATCGTCGAATAATCCTTTCTCCCAGAACCATTGCGGATTTTCACTGACCAGTTGCTGGTTGTTTTTAAAATTCAGACTGGCTGCAACCCAGCGCTGGCCCTTATTTTTCAGTACGTATTTGCCCAGGCGGTTACGTTCCGTTTCTTCTTTCAGTGCAAACTCCAGCACAGACTTGGCTTTTTGGCCTGGTTGGTAAAGGGCTGATTCATCCGGGAATAACGGGCTGTATACCGCGCTGTTCGGCAGGTTGCGCATGCCGACCAGGGTGAAGCTTTGTTTAGAGCTGTTGTAATTGTATTTTGCAGGTTGCAGGTCGTAGGTCAGGTAATAGATTTTATCCGATGATAATGACTGCTCAGGTGTCGCTGAGAAGACTTGCTCGACCTGCTGGTCCGATAATTGTGTGTTGTTTTTGCTGGCATTGCGGGCGCTGGCCTGGCGATTTTCATAGCGTTGTTGGCGGCGTTCTGCCTCCAGTTGGGCCTGGCGTGCTGCTTCTTCTGCGCGTTGCGCTTCAAGTAATTGCATGCGGCGTAATTCTTCGCTGGAAGGGCCGCTACAGGCGCTGAGTAAGGCGATGACAGACATCATAAGCGCAATGCGAGACATGATTTTACCTCTGATTATGATTTTAGATTTGGATGAGTAGTGGTGTTAGCGCGCTATTATAGCGGCGTTTGCCCATCAATATGTGAACTATGCACGGTTTTCATGCGGTTGCCTCTTTATATGGACAAAACAGAGGCGCTATGCGACTCTAAGCGCGATAACGTATTACAGGTGATCGAGTGAAATATCTGCTGTGTTTTTCGCTGTTATTCCTGACAGCATGCGGCAATACCGGCATGAGCCATTTGTCCGACAAAGAACTGCGACAGCGTCACGCTAAGTGCCGTATGAGTACCGGCTTGTCTGCGCCGGAAATTCAGGTTTGTAAAAACCTGAAGCGCGAATGTGAAAACCGTGCGAAGGATGGAAATTACGCCTGTTAAAGGCTGATTCTGTTTCGGTTTGAGATGTTTTTCCATCACCAATCATTCTGGTGTATCGCCTTATTCTGTTTTTGGCGCTGAGGCTTTTAACTTGGCGTTCTTTTACCCTTCTTTCATAGGAATTATTTGGGGCTTGTAGTAGGGTACAGGCCTTATAAAAAAAATCATGTGAAGGAAACCCCCATGAAATTAATGAAGTTTGCTCCCGCGGTAATGATGGGTGCGCTGTTATTGACCGGTTGTGGTCAGGAGGAAAAAGTGAAGTTAGAGAACCATATTGATCAGGCTAGTTATGGTGTGGGTCTGAACATTGGTCGTCAGCTGTCTCGTGAAGAAGTTGAAATGAACCCGGAAGCAATTGCAGCCGGTATTAAAGATGCATTAAGCCAGGCAGAGCAGCGTATCGACGACTCTGTAATTGAAGCTGCATTCACTAAAATCCGTGAAGAACAGCAGCGTATTCAGGACGCTCTGAATGATGCAGCTGCAAAGGCGGGTGAAGAGTTCCTGGCAGAAAACGCTAAGCGTGACGGTGTTCAGGTGACTGAATCCGGTTTGCAGTACGAAGTGCTGGCATCTGGCGAAGGCGATCAGGCTAAGCCTGCGGCAACCGACACTGTACGTGTTCATTACCACGGTACTCTGGCTGATGGCACTGTGTTCGATAGCTCGGTAGAGCGTGGTGAGCCTGCTCAATTCCCGGTTAATGGTGTTATCAAAGGCTGGATCGAAGCGCTGCAAATGATGGAAGTGGGTGACAAGTGGAAGCTGGCTATCCCTGCTGACCTGGCCTACGGTGCACGCAGCCCTAGCCCGAAAATCCCGGCTAATTCGCCGCTTGTATTTGAAGTAGAACTGCTGGAAATCGTTGATAACGGTTAATTTCAGGCAGTCTGCAGAAAAGCCGCTACGTGATTACGCAGCGGCTTTTTTTGTGTCTGTTGTCAGGCCTCTACAGGCTTTTCTGTCGTTTTTGCCTCGCGCATGGCGCAATCCATATCGGTAAGAGTGCGTCGCAGGCTGTTCAGCTGGTTTTCTCCTAGTTTCATCGTCTTGCCGCAGTGGCGGCACAGCAGTTGTTTCTTGTCGAGTAATTCGGCAGCAACGGTCGATGTATTGCGATCGCAATCGGAGCAGAGTAGTGGGTATTGAATGGTTTTTGCGACGGAATGCACGGCCGGATTCTCATTGGCAAATAAAAACCATTTTTAAGGGAAAAGTATGAAGATTAAAAGACGAAAATGTTAAGACTGTCGCTTTAACGACTCAGATCAAAAAATTTGTGGATTAAGAAAAGAAGTGGCTCCCCGAGCTGGACTTGAACCAGCGACCAATAGATTAACAGTCTACTGCTCTACCGACTGAGCTATCGGGGAACATAGGTGAACACAAGGTGTTCGAAACAAATTGTTGGTCGGGGTAGAGAGATTCGAACTCCCGACATCCTGCTCCCAAAGCAGGCGCGCTACCAGACTGCGCTATACCCCGATTGTCGTTAAGATTCACAACTTCTTGTTAAGGAAGTTGGCTCCCCGAGCTGGACTTGAACCAGCGACCAATAGATTAACAGTCTACTGCTCTACCGACTGAGCTATCGGGGAATGTCTCTCAACAACGGGGCGCATTCTATGTAGTCCGCGTCGTGTCGTCAACACTTTTCTTTGAGAATATTTAAAAAAAGCTAACAAAAACAAAAAACTAGCGAAATTGATCGTGGATTGATCAGGTCTGCTGAAGAACCCTGATCAATCCATTCGCCCGGTTACGGGTTTTCTTTCTTATATACGTTTTCGAACACGTGGTTGGTTGCGTCAACAAAGCCTTCGATAGAACCGCAGTCGAAACGCTGACCACGGAACTTATAAGCCATTACACAACCTTCCTGAGCTTGTTTCATCAAGGCATCGGTAATTTGTACTTCGCCGTTCTTGCCAGGCTCGGTTTGCTCGATCTTATCGAAGATGTCAGGCGTCAGAATATAACGACCAATGATTGCCAGGTTGGATGGTGCGTCTTCTTTGGCGGGTTTTTCAACCATGTCGGTTACCCGGAACAAGCCGTTGCCCATGTCTTCTCCGGCAATAACACCGTACTTGTGAACCTGATCTTCCGGCACTTCCTGAATTGCTACCACTGAACAGCGGAACTGATTGTAGATTTTAACCATCTGAGACAGTACGCCTTCGCCATCTTCGCCTGCGACACACAGGTCATCGGCCAGCACCACGCCAAATGGCTCGTCACCCATCAGGTTACGGCCAGACAGAATTGCGTGGCCCAGGCCCATCATGTGGTTCTGGCGGGTAAACGCGAAATCGTTTTTCTCGATCAGGTCACGAATCGATGACAACAGAGGCTCCTTACTGGTGCCCTGAATCTGATGTTCCAGCTCGTAGCTGATGTCGAAGTGGTCGGCGATGGCGCGTTTACCACGGCCGGTTACGAAACCAATGGTCGTCAGACCAGCCTGGTCGGCTTCTTCAACGCCGTATTGCACCAGTGGCTTGTTTACCACGGGCAGCATTTCTTTGGGCATGGATTTGGTGGCTGGCAGGAAACGGGTACCGTAACCGGCAACAGGGAATAAACACTTGCGAATCATGTGATCCAATCCTTTGTCTTGAATGTAAATCGAGCTGATCAGACGAGAATGTATGCCTCTGATCGAAAGGTGGCAGATTATGTCAGATTTGTTGCAGTAATACGTCAGCAAGAGCAATTTTTTATGACGAATTCCAGCAAACTGATCAGCGTTGGTTGAGATTTAGCAAGTTCAGTGCCCGCTGCCGGTTAAAGTTGATGATAACGGGCCAGTGACGGTACAAATGATGCTTAAATCAGTTTTTAGGCATACAGTTAAATCATGGATGCCGCTGTAAATTGCAGAGAACGCACTGAAAGTGCACACGAGGAAAGGTGATATGCACATCGAAGCACCATTCGAACTAGTTATCTTTGGTGGGCTTGGAGATTTATCACAGCGTAAATTGCTGCCTGCTATGTATATGCTGCACAGTGATGGCCGTTTGCCGCAAGATGGCCGGATTGTTTTGATCACTCGCAGTACACTGACTCCTGAGCGCTTTCTGAATGGCATTAAGCAGGCTTTAAAGCAGCATTTAAAAGCCAGATATTTCAGCGAAGACTTATGGGCCTCATTTTCAGCTTATCTTGTTTGTCACACCATCGATCTGGCAGATGCCAGTACGTTTCAGTCATTGGCGCAGGAAACGTTGACGCCTGATTGTGACAACCGGGTATTTTACCTGGCGACTGGCTCTGATCTTTATACACCTATTTGTTCCGGTCTGGATGGCGCCGGTTTGATTCATCCGGCCGCCAAGGTGGTGATGGAAAAACCCATTGGTCACGACTACGACTCCGCTCGGGCGATTAATGAAGCCGTGGCGCGTTTCTTTAATGAAGAGCAGATTTACCGTATTGATCATTATCTCGGAAAAGAAACCGTTCAGAATTTGCTGGTGTTACGTTTTGCCAATTCTTTGTTCGAACACCAGTGGAATCATAAATACATTGATCACATTCAGATCACCATCTCCGAATCATTAGGGGTCGAGCAGCGCGCCGGATTTTATGACCATGTTGGTGCCATGCGCGATATGTTTCAGAATCACCTGCTGCAGTTGCTGTGTATTACCGCAATGGAGCCGCCGGCAAGTCTGGAGCCTGACGCCATTCGCGATGAAAAGGTCAAAGTACTGCGTTCGTTAAAAGCCATTGTGGGTGAAGGTATCAACGATAAAGTTGTACGTGGCCAATATGATGCCGGTGTATCTGAGGGGCAACCGGTACCCAGGTATCGAGATGAACCTGGTGTTGGCCGTAAAAGTGCGACGGAAACATTTGTTGCGATTAAGGTCGAAATCGATAACTGGCGTTGGGCTGGAGTGCCATTTTATTTACGCACCGGAAAACGCCTGGCGGAACGTGCCTGTGAAATTGTGGTGCACTTTAAGGAAATTCCGCACTCTATATTCCCGTTGCAGCATAAAAACACCATGGCCAATAAGTTGGTGTTTCGTTTACAACCCGACGAAGGTGTAAGGTTAATGTTGTGTGAAAAGCGGGTAGGGCCGGGAATGAACGTCCGGCCGATGAATTTAAGCCTGAATCCGGCCGATCATAAACAAACTCGTGTACCTGAAGCTTATGAAAGGTTATTGTTTGACGTTTTGGTCAGCAACGCCACATTATTTTTACGGGACGATGAGTTAATGGAAGCCTGGCGTTGGGTGGACCCGATTTTAACTTTTTGGCACGACCTGGATCAAAGGCCGGAGCCATATACTTCTGGCAGTTGGGGGCCGGCAGCCGCTACCCTGTTACTAGCCAAAGATGGTCGATTATGGGACGAAACAAATGATTAACGACAATCGTTTTTCTGATACAGAAACACTTGCTCAACAACTCGCAGATTCAGTCGCAGGCAAAATGCGGGCAGTAATCGAAGAGCGTGGCAAAGTTTCGCTGGCAGTTAGTGGTGGTAAAACGCCGGCATTGTTCTTCCAGAAATTGTCACAACAGGAACTCGACTGGGCCAAAGTTCTGGTGACTCTGGTCGATGACCGCTGGGTTGAAGACAGCGACGAAGCCAGTAATGCCAAACTGGTCAAAGATAACCTGCTGATCAATAACGCGACGCTGGCGTATTTTGTGCCTCTGAAAAACACAGAAGCCACAGCCGCAGAAGGATTAATGACCAGCGAAAACCGACTGCATGAGCAGATCGATGAGCTGGACATTGTGGTGCTGGGAATGGGGCTGGACGGCCATACTGCCTCCTGGTTCCCTGAATCGGAAGCGTTAACGGCCTGTCTTGATGAGCAGGCAGCGGCTTGCTGTTGTGCTGTGATGGACGCACCGGACTTTCCGCAGCGTATGACCATGTCTTTGTCTCTGGTGTTACGTTCGAAGAACATCTACCTGCATTTTGAAGGCGAAGACAAAAATCAGGTGTTTGAGCAGGTTTGTCACGAACACGAAAAACATAATTTAGAACAGATGCCGGTGCGCTCTGTGTTATTCCAGAGCCAGGTACCGGTGAATATCTATCGGAGTGCTTAATGTCAGAAAACCGTACTGTTGATTCCTTACCGGCTGAGATTCATCCGGTTGTTAAACAGGTTACTGAACGACTTATCAAGCGCAGTCGCGATAGCCGTCAACAGTACCTGCAACAGATTCAGCAGGCGGTTGCCCAGGGGCCGGTGCGTAACAGTTTAAGTTGTACCAATCTGGCTCATGACTTCGCTGCCGAAACCGACGCAACCAAACTGATTCTGAAGGCCGATCATCGGGCCGCCAATATCGCCATCGTTAATTCTTACAACGATGTGTTATCCGCCCACGCTCCCTATCGCGATTACCCGCAACAGATTAAAACCACCTTAGCTATTGCAGGTCATGCTGCTCAGGTCGCTGCTGGTGTCCCTGCGATGTGTGATGGTGTTACCCAGGGGCAGGATGGCATGGAGTTATCTCTGTTCAGCCGTGATGTTATTGCCATGAGTGCTGCGATTGGTTTGTCGCACCAGGTTTTTGATGGCGTTTTGATGCTGGGGATCTGCGATAAAATTGTGCCGGGCTTATTAATGGCGGCATTACGTTTTGGCCATATTCCTGCCGTGTTTGTCCCTGCCGGGCCAATGCCTTCCGGTATCAGTAACTCCGACAAAGCCAGAACCCGTCAGGCATTTGCTGCCGGAAACGTTGGTAAAGAGGAATTACTCGACAGTGAAATGGCTTCGTACCATTCACAAGGGACCTGCACGTTTTATGGGACAGCGAACTCCAATCAGATGCTGATGGAGATGATGGGGCTGCAATTGCCGGGCTCTTCGTTCGTAAACCCAAATGATCCGCTGCGCGCAAAACTGACAGCCGAAGCGTCATTGAAGGTTGCGCAGCAAACGGCACTTGAAGCCGACTTTTTACCGGTCGGTCAATTGGTGGATGAGCGGACCCTGATCAATGCCGTTGTTGGCTTACTCGCTACTGGTGGCTCGACCAACCACAGCATTCATTTGATTGCGATCGCCAGGATGGCCGGTATTCAATTGACCTGGCAGGACATGGCAGACCTATCGAATGTTGTGCCATTGCTGGCGCGGGTGTATCCCAATGGCGCGGCCGATATTAATGCTTTCCAACGCAGTGGTGGCATGGGTTTTCTGATGCGTGAACTGGCTTATGCCGGGTTATTACATACCGATGTGAACACCATCATGGGTAAAGGCTTAGCGCATTACTTTCAGGAGCCTTATGTGGATGAACATGATCAGTTGCAGTGGCGTCCTGTTGTTAGCGAAAGCCTTGATCTGACAGTGCTGGCGCCCGCCCATGCGCCTTTTATGCGCGAAGGCGGGATGAAGCTGGTAAGTGGCAACCTTGGCAACGCCATCATGAAAGTGTCCGCAGTGCCGGACGATCGCTGGGTGATTGAAGCGCCTGCGCGGGTATTTACCGATCAGAACGCGGTACTTCAGGCATATAAGAATGATGAGCTAAATGGCGATGTTGTGGTGGTATTAAAGCAGCAAGGGCCAAAAGCCAATGGCATGCCGGAGCTGCATAAATTAACGCCTGCTCTGACAAATTTACAGGAAGCCGGTTTTCAGGTGGCGCTGGTAACGGATGGTCGTTTATCGGGCGCGTCCGGTAAAGTTCCGGCAGCGATTCATTTGTCGCCGGAGGCTTGTGCGGGTGGTTATATTGCAGCGATCCGGGATGGGGATCTGATCCGCCTTGATGGTCATTCGGGCGAACTCAGTGTCCTGGATCCGGGGTTTTCCGAGCGGGTATTGGACATTCCTCCGGCAGAAAAAGCGGTGGGTCTTGGGCGCGAACTATTTCAGATGTTTCGTACAAATGTTGGCTCGGCGGAGCACGGTGCCATCAGTATCGATTTTTAATCAACACTTACGGGAACGTGGAGGACAAACGATGAAATGGGATTTATGGTTGGAACGTGCCAAACCTCTGGTGCCTGTGATTGTTATTAATGACCTTGATGATGCTGTACCGATGGCGCAGGCCCTGGTGGATGGCGGTGTACGTTTGCTGGAAGTCACTTTGCGCACCGAGCATGGTCTGGAAGCCATTCGCCTGATAAAACGAGAGGTTGCCGATGCCATTGTGGGTGTTGGTACGGTAACTAATGCCCGTCAGCTCGAAGATGCACTGAATATGGGCGCCGAGTTCGCCGTAAGCCCCGGAATATCGCAGGAGTTACTCGATTGTGCCCGCAACTGGGGCGGAGCGTATTTGCCCGGCGTGGCAACCCCAAGTGAGGTCATGCAGGCGCGCAATGCCGGATTTAAATATCAGAAGTTTTTTCCGGCAGGTGCAGCGGGTGGCATTGATATGCTGAATGCATTATCCGGCCCTTTTTATGATGTTCAGTTTTGTCCGACCGGCGGCGTAGGCAGCGATAATTACCGCCGCTACATGTCACAGAGTAATGTCTTTGCGGTGGGAGGCAGTTGGTTGACGCCTAAAGAAGCGGTTTCGGCACAAAACTGGCAAGCATTAACAGCATTAGCGATTGCCAGCTGATTCGACATTTCATACCAAGCGGCTGGCGTACAAGGAGAACTTATGTCGCAAGCTGCTTTTCAACATTTCCAGCACCGATTGACCCGCATCTATTCGTCAACGGACCAATCTCCTCAACAAATTCAGCACATTAGTGAGCGATTATTGGCTCGTTGCCAGCAATTCGTTGAGAATCAAGGAAAGGATATCGCCTTCCAGCCTGCTGCAACTGATCGTCAGCGCTGGAGTCAGGATGACGTTATTCTTATCACCTATGGCGACAGCATTCGTAAAGCAGATGCGTCCGAGCCTCCGCTGGCAACCCTGAATACGTTTTTAACCCGGCAACTACAGGGCACCGTTAACAGCGTTCATATTCTGCCATTTTTCCCATTCAGCTCCGATGATGGTTTTTCGGTTATTGATTATCGTCAGGTAAATCCGGATCTGGGAGACTGGCAGGACATTCGGGATATTGCCGAACAATTTGATCTGATGGCTGACTTGGTTATTAATCATTGCTCCCGGGAAAACCTATGGTTTATCGATTTTATTGGTAATCGTGCTCCCTATAACCAGTATTTTATTGAGGCCGATCCGGCGCTGGATTTATCTGCCGTTACCCGACCAAGAAATACACCGTTATTATCACCGGTGCATACCCATGACGGTATTAAGCACGTATGGGCGACCTTCAGCGAAGATCAGATTGATCTGAATTTTGCGAATCCGGAAGTGCTGCTGGAATTTATTGATATTTTCTTAATGTATCTTGAGCAGGGTGCCCGTTTTATTCGCCTCGATGCCATCGCTTTTTTATGGAAACAGATTGGCTCTGCTTGTTTGCATTTGCCGCAAACTCACGAGGTGGTCAAGCTGCTGCGGGATATTCTCGACTTTGTTGCACCCGATGTTGTGTTGATTACGGAAACCAACGTACCGGTGAAAGAAAATCTGAGTTATTTCGGCAACTCTGACGAAGCGCATATGGTGTATCAGTTTGGCTTACCGCCATTGGTGTTGCACGCACTTAACCGGGGAAATTCCAGCTTCCTGACCGACTGGGCGCTGAGCATTCCGAAGTTGCCGTCCGGCTGTACTTACCTGAACTTTACCGCTTCCCATGATGGTATTGGTGTGCGTCCGGTTGAGGGAATTCTGCCGGAGCGCGAAGTTCAGGATCTGATTGATTGTATGCACCGTTTTGGCGGTTTCGTGAGCATGAAAGCCAATTTCGATGGCTCTGAAAGTCCGTATGAAATTAACATTACGTTGTTCGACGCCTGTATGGGAACGCGGCGTGGAGTGGACCATTTTCAGGTACCAAGATTTATCTGCTCACAGGCGATTATGCTGGCGATGCAAGGAATTCCGGCCGTGTATATTCACAGCCTGACGGCGACACCCAATGATCTGGCTCATGTCGAACAAACCGGGCGCACGCGTTCGATTAATCGCAAAATCTGGGACGAAGAAGAGCTGCTGTGTTTGCTCAATAACCCGGTCACTCCCCAAGCTGAAGTATTTACAGAATTACGGCGAATGATCTCGATACGGCGGCAGCAGGCAGCATTTCATCCCCAGGCACGTCAGCAAGTGATTAAGATTAATTCCGACCTGTTTATTATTAAACGTACAGCCTGTGATAAATCGCAGATCATCTATGCCATCTCTAATGTGACAGAGCGTATTCTGAAATTGCCACTGGCCAGTTTAGGTTTCCTGCCGCACGGCCTGAGGGATCTATTGCAGCCGCAGGGAGATGTGATTGATCATGAATTGTTGCTGGCGCCTTATCAGAGTGTCTGGTTAGCTGAAAAAGATTAATTTGTTACCTGCGGGAACTTATATTGACGGGCAACGTCTACAATCTGTTTAGAGTTGTAAAACAAACATGAGAATCCGCATGATGAAAACAATGACAAGAACGCTGCTCGCCGCATTCAGCGCCAGTATTTTATTGCTAACCGGTTGCAGCTTTCTGGATATCAGCGCAACAGACGACGATAAACTTAAGCAAACGTCGTACTCAGATCTGGCAGAAAGCCCGGTGAAGGTGGGGAAGCCTGCGCCAACATTTACGCTACCGGATTCCGACGGCACTGCGGTTAGCCTGGCAGATGTTAATAGCGAACAACCGGTACTTTTGCTGTTTTATCGCGGTGACTGGTGCCCGTTCTGCATGAGTCAGCTGGATTCGATCAAGGGTGTGCTGCCGCAACTGAAGAAACAAGGGGTTCAGGTGATTGCCATTAGCCCGGATCAACAGGCTGCTGCCAAAAATACCCGTCGACAGTTCGGTCAGGGATTTATTTTCCTGAGTGATGTTGATTCTAAAGTAATCAGCGAGTTTGGAATTGCCCGCGACGATCAGCTGCCACATCCGGCTGTGTACCTGATTAAGCAGGGTGGGGAAGTTGCCTGGTTCTATGCCAGTGAAGATTACAAAAAACGTCCAACCGGCGAGCAGTTGATCGATATTGTGAAGAGCCGTTTATGATAATGGTCTTAAGACCATTTTATTCATAAGTTGCTACACTGGCGCTTTGTTTATTCAGAGCTGATTTTATGTCTGCCGAACGCAAGGCGCTGGTATTTGCTTTAATTGCTGTATTTCTTTGGTCCACGGTTGCCACCGCTTTTAAGTTGGCACTGGTGGAGCTTTCTCCGCGCTGGTTATTAGCCATTGCCAGCCTGGTCTCATTAATTTTCCTGTCCGGCTATTTGTTTCTGACCTCTCAGTTCTCTTCCGCGTTATCTGCCTTAAAACAATCTAAGTGGTTTTATTTGCGTCAGGGGCTGAGTAATCCACTGATTTATTATCTGATATTGTTTCAGGCGTATGATTTATTGCCCGCGCAGCAAGCACAAGCGATTAATTACACCTGGGCGTTAACCATGAGTTTGCTGGCAGTCCCTTTGTTGGGACACTCTTTGTATCGCCGGGACATAGCGGCTCTGTTGCTGGCTTATCTCGGTGTTGTGGTGATTGCCACTCAGGGTCATGTTTTTTCGCTGGAGTTCAGCAGTTTCAGTGGTGTTATGTTGGCGTTACTGAGTACCGTGGTTTGGGCTTTGTACTGGATCTGGAATACCGGAAGGAAAGAACGTCCTGAGGTGAGTTTATGGTGCGGTTTCCTTGTGGCGACGCCAATGGCTGTTCTGGTTGCTGTTGTTTGGGATGGCTGGCAAATCCAGATCGGCCAGTCGCTTTGGGCGGCCGTGTATGTTGGTTTGTTTGAAATGGGAGTAACTTTCCTGTTCTGGCAAAAAGCACTGACCTTGACCAACCGGGCGGCCTCCATCAGTTCGCTGATCTTTTTATCGCCATTTTTATCGTTGATATTTATTAATCAGATTCTGGGTGAACAGATTCACCCCGCAACCTTTGTTGGTTTGTTGTTTATTATTTCTGGTCTTGTGGTGCAGAAAATAACAGCGTCGGGCACTAAAAAGCCCGCGAAGGGTTAACCTGGCGGGCTTTCTGCGGTGGTGAAGCTGTGCAATCAGGCTTGCAGCAATTTAACCGCTTTTTTCGAAATTGGCTTGGCGCTGTAAGCCAGGCCCAGCTTGTTGAGGTAATCCATGCGATCCGCTTTTAATGGATTGATCTCTTCCAGTTTCTTACCGCAGGCCTTGTACACTTCCTGCAGGTGTTTGATGTAAGCATTGCCTGGCTCCATCAGCAGCGCGGCACCGCCAGCATCGGTTTTGACGGAAGCGTTTTCTTCTTCGTTCAGAGTTACTTCAAACACAATCGGTGTTTCGCCATTGCTGAAATACAGGTTACGGCTTTTGGTTTTCTGATCTGCCCAATAGTAAGCCAGCTCTTTGCTCTGGGTCAGAAATACCGGGTCTTCCGCAGTAAAAGCCGGTGCCTGAATGGTCTGCAGCGTGCTTTGCATGCGTTTCATCAGAGCGGTGTCACCACCACCAACCAGGCCCTGATTGGTTACAGACTGAGTCAGACCGGATGAGGTGCCGTGGTACCAAACATTGTTGCTGGCAAAGCCATCGTCGGACAGCAGCTCTTTTGCGTCTTGTAAGGCTTCAGGGATGGTCAGTTCAGTCATAACAAAATCCGGATGATTAACAGGTTTAATTCAGCGGCGCGAATAATAACAGGGAATGGACTATAGGTCATAAGCATGGCTTAAATGTTGGCCATAATCCGTGTTTATGTGTCTGACTTATGTAGCCGCGCCCTCAGCTGGCCGTACAACAACAGGTAAGCAACGGAACACAAGAGCGAAGCCAGTGTACCCCAATGCAGGCCGAGCAACGGATACAGGCTGCTGACTGCCAGGCAATAGACAACCAGTGCACCGATACCATCAGGGTAATGCTTAATACTGGTGGAAAGGACGCTGGCGCCATAACTGATATGCAGAATCAGCATCAGAGGGAAAAACGACACCGGGAAAGCCGCCAGTAAACCGGCTCGTTCCGGCCCCAGCAGTTCCGCCAGGCCTGTGATCAGCAGGATGGAGGCACTGGCAATACTGGCGCGAAACAGCAGCGTCAGCCATTTATTTGACCAGATCCCCTGGGGCGTCTGTTGTATCTGGGTCTCTTCGATGGACTTAAACAGGGTTCGGAACAGCAGGATCGCCGCTAACACCACAAGAAAATTCAGCCCTCTGTGTTGGGGGAGTAGTTGCAGTATGCCAGCCGCGAGCAGAAAACAACCAAGACCGCAGATAATCGCAAACGGCAGGAAGCGCAGCGTTGGCTTGCGCTGGATGACTTGCTGGTAACCCCAGGCCAGGCAAATGGCAGCTGCCAGGCCGGGCAGAGTGTACACCGCACTTTGTGCGGCAAACTGTTCGCCTTGCTGCCATCCGAAAAAATACAGCGCGATGGCAGTACCTAACGGGAAGCCCGCTAATAATCCTGCATGGCGGGGGCTCAGCCGCTCCGCTACTTTCGCTAATAGAATAACGGTTAAAAAAGTGACCAGAATTTTGGCAAGAATCAGCACTGGAGTAACTCGATACAATGAATCGGTTATTGTGTCATAGATTTGTGCTGGTCCGCAGTTGGATTAAAGCAGCAACCGTTTTTCTATCCATGTAAACTTGCCGGTAAACGGCGGCTGAAAAGCTCACTGTATTTCTTACTTGGTTAAGTACTTCAGGTATCAAAACTTTCGATGAAAACACTCCTTGTGATTGGCTATGTCTGGCCAGAACCCAAATCCTCTGCGGCGGGTAGCCGTATGCTGCAACTTCTGAAAGCCTTCCAGCAGCAGGGTTATCGAATTGTTTATGCCTCGCCCGCGGAAGAAAGTGATCATGCAGAAGATTTGGCTGGGTTGGATGTTCGGGCAGAAAAAATTGAACTGAACAGCTCCAGCTTTGATGAGTTTATTGCGAGGTTAAACCCACAGGTTGTGATGTTTGACCGTTTTATGATGGAAGAGCAGTTTGGCTGGCGGGTTGAAAAACACTGCCCGGATGCCCTGCGTATTCTTGATAGTGAAGACTTACATTTTCTTCGCCATGCGCGGCATGCGGCAATTAAAGCCGGTGAGCAGAATGTGACTGTGCCAGCGAACCACATTCTTTTTTCCGACATGGCCAAGCGTGAAATCGCAGCCATTTTACGCTGTGATATTACCCTGACCATTTCAGAATTTGAGATGGCATTATTACAACAGCAATTTAATGTACCGGCAGAAATTCTGCATTATTGTCCCTTTATGCTGAATCAGGACAAAGCACCTTTCGAATTGCAGTCGTATGAGCAACGTCAGCATTTTGTGTCGATTGGAAATTTTCGTCATGAACCAAACTGGGACGCGGTCCGTTATCTGAAAGAATCCATCTGGCCGTTAATTCGCGCGCAATTACCCCAGGCGGAATTGCATGTTTATGGCGCATACCCACCTAAAAAAGCCACACAATTGCATAACGAAAAACAAGGGTTTCTGGTAAAAGGCTGGGCAGATGATGCATTGGCGGTTGTTGCCGATGCCCGGGTTATGTTGGCACCTATTCGTTTTGGTGCAGGCCTGAAAGGGAAATTAATTGATGCCGCATTGTGCCAGACGCCAGCGGTCACCACCGGCATTGGGGCAGAAGGAATTTATGGCGATGATCATCAGCTTGAAAAAGCCGCAATCGTTACCGGGTCACCACAGGAGTTTGCTGAAGCGGCCGTTGAGCTACATCGCAATCAACCAAAATGGCAGCAGGCTGCGGACGCCGCTGCCAATGTGATCGGTCAGCGCTTTGCCTACGCTGAACATCAGCAAACCCTGTCGCAGAAAGTAGAGCAGGTACTTGCTCAGCTGCAGCAGCACCGGCTGAATAACTTTTACGGCAGTATGATGCGTCATCACAGCCTGAAAAGCAGCCAATATATGTCGCAGTGGATCGAGGCTAAAAACCAGTTACAAAACGGCTCAGGCCCGAGTCAATAAACACACGGAAAATAATAACAATATGAAACCGCAACGTATTCTTACATCTCTGCTGTTGCTCAGCAGCATTTTGTCGTTCACTTCGATGGCGAAACCCACTGACTCCGATGTATTAAAGCAGCGGGCCATGAATCCTAAGCTGAGCCAGGAGCAACGTATTGAAGCCATGCGGCAACTGCATGCGGATTTACTGGTTGATGGAAAGATACCGGCCCGGAAAATTTGCGTGTGGGATATTCTCGGGCGTAATGGTCCGATTTATAACTCTGCGGTTGATCAGCGGGCACGTATGCTGGAGCTTGGGGTCGAACTGGAAATCGAAGCTTATACCAGTGAAAGTGTGCTGTCGGAAGATTTGAAAGCAGGCCAGTGTGATGCCGCACTGTTCACCGGTATCCGTGCACGAACTTTTAATAAGTTCACCGGGACAATTGATGCGATTGGTGCCATCCCCTCGTCTAAGCATATGAACCTGCTGATGAAAGTACTGGTAAATGCTAAAAATGCCGAACGTATGGAACAGGGAAACTTTGTTGTTATGGGCTTTGCGCCGATGGGCGCAGCATATATTTTTGTCAATGACAAAACCATTTCCAGCTTGCCCAAAGCCGCCGGTAAAAAAGTCGCTGTGATGGACTATGAGCCGATTCAGGCGGAAATGATATTGCAGCTGGGTGCTAACCCGGTGCCCACCAGTGTAGTTAGCGCTGGGAGCAAATTTAATAACGGGGCAGTGGATGTTTTACCCGCACCTCTGGTCGCTTATCGGGTAATGGAGTTGTACCGCGGAATGGGAGAGACGGGTGGTATTGTTAATTATCCGTTTTCCCAGCTGACACTGCAGCTGATTGGCCGTAAAGATAAGTTTCCAACAGAGATTGCTCAGTTAGTAAGGGAAGATTTTTACGCACGATTTGCCGAAATTGAACGTGTGGTTGAACAACAAACCGGAGCCATTGACGACGAATTATGGATTCCGATTTCAGCGGAAGAAAAATCAGAGTACGAAGTGATGATGCAGGAAGCCCGGGTTCAGTTACGTGACCGTGGTTATTATGATGGTGATATGTTGCGACTGCAGCGCAAAGTGCGCTGCAAATTCGAGCCGTCTCACTTCGAGTGTGCACAGCCCAAGGAGTAGGTGTTATTGCTAATAGCTGTTATTTAAAATTATTGCAGCCGGGTCAGAATTCCCGGCTGACACCCAAAGCGAGCAGATAGTATTCTTTATCGTAAAAATCGACATTCGAATTATTCTCTCCACAACTGACTAATGCATCGAGCATCCATTTATTTCCGATGAGCTGATGGAAGCGAATGCCAGCAGTAAAATTAATATCTTCGTCATTGCGCTTTTTATTAAATACCACGTGGTTGTTCTGATAACGGTTGTTGCGGTATCCCAATTTCGCATAATATTCCCGCTCATAATTAAAGTGATACAGGCTTAAGTTAACGCCTGGCAGGCTGGCATCCATGCTGTCTTGTTTCCCCTGTTGCTGAGTGTAATGAATATCGCTGATCAGATAGGTTTGCGGCGACATCATATAAGTCAGTTCAGCCGCAAGGTAGTGGCTGGTGTTATCTCGTTCCAATTGTCTCTGTTGCGCTTTTGTCAGGTTATTGAGACTTTGCCCCGCGCGCTCCTTTTTAACCTGAGTATTGTTGTAGCGATAACTCAGCGATAAACTGCCGTCGAGTAAGTAATCAATATCAATACCGAAACCGTTGGTTTCGGCCTGTGTTGCTTTGCGCTTATTACCCGTGGCGAATGGATCTTGCCAAACTGTGGTGCCATTCCCCAATGCTGCCGGACTAATGATCAGGCTGGCGTTTATGCCGGAATAAAACTGGTGAGAAAAGCCAATTTCGCTGTGGGTTATGAACTCTGAGGTCGGCTCGGAATTACTGCGCCAGAAGACCTCGTTCTGCCCCTGGTTAAATAAATATCCAAGCTCGATGTTGGGCAGGATAAAGCCGCTGTCAAAACTTTCGCCGCGCTGGCTCAGATCCTGAGCACTGGCAGAGGTCAGGCGCTCATTACCGGGGGCCACAATGTCTTTCCCGCGCGCTTCCAGGCCTCCCAGCAATAACTGAATTTCACCATGAAGCCCATCTTCCTGGTTATATTCCGCGGGCAGGCTGAGACTGGTAATGGGTGTTGCGATGGCAATCATCAGACTGAACAGGTGAGGTTTTCGCATTATTGGTGCCCTTGGTGAAATTTGCTGAATATGTGATAGCCACCTTAAGCGCAGTTAACTGAAACTGAGCTGAACAAGGAATTTCTTTAAAAATTACTGACACAACCGTGAAAGGTGATTGTTGGAAAACAATGTTCCGGGCTTGACCGAAAATCCCCGCTGTCGCAACCTGTGAATCCGATGAAATAACAATAATCACGCTAGGACGATCCTGATGAAACTGTATGATGCTGATTATGCGCCGAGCCCGCGTCGTGTACGACTATTTATGGCGGAGAAAGGCCTGAGCGATGTCGAAACCATTAAGTTTGACCTGCCCAAAGGCGACAATCTGAACGAAGAATTTGCCACTAAGAACCCTCTGAAAAAAGTACCGGTGCTGGAACTGGATGATGGCACTTGTATCAGTGAGGCCGCCGCTATTTATCGATACCTGGAAGAAACCTGCTATGGTAAGCCGTTGCTGGGTGAAACAGCGGTTGAAAAAGCGATGATTGAAATGTGGGATCGTCGAATTGAGTTTGCTTTCCTGGTGCCTGTATTCCAGAGCTTTCAGCATGGTTCCGGAATTTTTAAAGATCGTATGACACCTGTGCCGGAGTGGGCGGGCGAAGCGCGCAATAATGCCGCCGCATTTTTTACCATTCTTGAACAACGCCTGGCGGAATCTACTTATGTAGCTGGTGAGGAGTTTTCTGCAGCGGATATCACTGCAGTGGTGACGCTTGATTTCGCTAAGGTGATTAAATTACGCCCGGGTGAAGAGCACCCCAATATTCTGCGTTGGTACGAACTGATGAAACAGCGCCCATCTTATTCAGCCTGACCGGAGGCATTTATGATTCAGCTTTATACCGCAGCAACTCCGAATGGCTGGAAAGCCAGTGTGTTACTGGAAGAGTTAGCCATTCCCTATGAGCTTAAGCCCGTGAATCTCGGCGCGGCCGAGCAAAAAGAAGCGTGGTTTCTGGCGTTAAATCCCAATGGCCGGATTCCAGCCATTGTGGATACTGCAAACGATGATTTTGCAGTGTTTGAATCCGGTGCCATTATGCTGTACCTGGCTGAACGCAGCGGTCAGTTGTACGGCAACAATGCTAAGGAACGCTCGCAGATTCAGCAGTGGTTGATGTTCCAGATGGGGGGCGTTGGGCCAATGATGGGGCAGGCGAACGTGTTTTTCCGCTATTTCCCGGAGAAAATTCAGCCAGCGATTGAGCGTTACCAGAACGAAGGCCGTCGTTTATTGACCGTGCTCGACAACGCTCTGGAAGGGCGTGATTATCTGGTGGGTAAAGACCGTGGCGACTACAGCATTGCTGATATCGCCAATTGGTGCTGGGCTCATACTCATGAATGGTCCGGTATTGATATTGATGGCCTTAACAACCTGAAGGGGTGGATTGAGCGGATTAAGGCCCGTCCTGCTGTGCAAAAGGGCATCGATACACCACCCCGTGCAAAGCCTGAAGATGTAGTGAAGGGTGGCCAGAGCATGATTCAGAAGTAACGGAGATGAGTGTTCTGTCAGAGTGTTAATCGCCTCGTATTTCGTCGCTGATTACAATTCTAATTGATATAACAATCTGTTATTAAATTTCCTGATAATGCTGCCGATACGCAATGCATATCCTGTATTGCGCGGCGGCATTATGTCGATTGACTCCACAAATCTGAGCACAGTGCTATACCAGCTGGCCGAGCGACCGGCATTGCGGCCTGCTGCTCCATCAGATCGCCCGCAACAAGATAACGCCGATTCGGAATTGCCTTCCCTTAATAAACAGAGCGCCGTTGGCAGTGGGCTGCGACTCAGCCTGAGTCTCAGCTCCGGTCAGGAGATCGATCTGGAGGTGCGTATCAATCAAACCGGTGGCTTGTCGGATATGTCGCTGGTTACGGACTCTCCGTTATCAGAAGCTGATGAAGATAAACTGCAGCAGTTTTTATCTGAGCTGGGTAAATCGGTTAATCAATTGTTTCGTTCCGATGAGAAAATAGCCGGGCAGAGCGGTCTATTCGACTTCTCCAATCTCGATGGTATCGGCGATATCGATCTGGACCTGTATCAGGATGATGGCCGTCAAAAGCAGATTCTGGAGTTCGATAAAATCGGTGATGATGCGGATAAACGCATTGAGGCTGAGTTGTACCGTTACGACAGAAATAAAGGCACGGAAGATCAGCACAACTTTAAGTTAAGCAAACAATCCAGAGATGACGTCAGATCATATGGTGGTCTGAGCTATGGCTGGTTGTTTGACCAGGTTGATCAGGCCTTATCTGTGATTGCTGATCAGCGTGAACAAAAACTGGCTGGATCGTTTTTTAAATCCGGTTTGCGTGCTTTATTTGAAACGGCCAATCAGGGCCATCAGCTGTTGCAGGATTTGGGTGCCAGTGCGCGGGATTCGCGTGATTTTCTGGGTAAAGCGATTCGCGCCAATGTCAGTGAAAAGGCGATTAACGGATTACCCGATTTTAACGGTGAATTCTCATCGCAGCGTCATATCAGAGGGCAGGCCAGCAGTGATGAAAATTACGAACTGGCGATGCAGATTCGCCAGATCAGTCACAGTGCTTATGATGAAGAAAGTGAATCCAATTTATCGTCTCAGAATCGCAGTCTGAAAATGCAATACGAAAGTGCTCAGCGGCAGGCGGTTTACAATTACCTCTGGACCCGTGATGAAAGCGTTCGTGAGGTGCATCAGAACGGCCAGCTACAAAGCAGTCATTATCGATTGGATGAAGTCATCAGTGCGCAGCTGACGCCGACTGTGGCAAATGGTACGGCGCATAGTACCGAACAGTCAGAGCATAATCAGTTACGCCAGGATCAGAATTTTAAACCGTAAATTTTCAGAGACTTCATTGGATTAACTGCCGGAATAATCCAGAATTTTCTCTTCGTTATAACCTTTAATCACTTTGCCATTAATCAGTAGTAGCGGAACCGGCCCCTGGCCACCTAGCGCTTTGTATTGACGAACTCCTTCCTGAGATTTTTCTAAATCGTATTCGTGAAAAGCGATGCCATTACGGCGCATTAACTCTCGGGCTTTCTGGCAGTAACCACACCAGCTGGTGGCGTAAAGAATGGCCTTGCCATCGTGCAACGCAGCGAAGTCCGGCGGTGGATTCAGATAGGAATCGATAACGTCCCATTTTTGATAGATGGCCAGCACCAGAGCGAGAATGATTAACTTTTTCATAAATTTTTCCCCTGCAATAAGTTCCTTCAATCTAGGTAGATGTCATATTCGTCAGCATATCTAATCATTTTTTCTGCTAGATCTGATTGGTCGGCAGCTAGAGCCAGCTTTGGCCAAATCAATTTATATCTTTCTTCTCTACTGAGCCGGGTTAATAAGCCAGAGAGATCCTTATCGGTCACTGCTTCGGGGACGTACAAATAGGCGTAGATAGCTGACTTCTGTCCTTCTTCAGTCTCTAGGGCATAATCACTTCCCGATCTGACCTGAACGTCTACATCAGCTTCTTCAAGCCTTTCGATGGTTTTGTTCATACCTTCTTCAGGAATAAAGCCATCTATAACGACAGTACGGTAATTTGGAGCCCTAATTGAGGATATGACCTCATAGAGGTAGGTAGAGTATCCTTCACAGTCCACGTCATCACCGTCGTCATCCTTTTCAGACAATTGGTTTAATGGAGCAGGGTTGAATACAAATTCTGAGTTAACTAGGCATGGGTCATCAAACGACGACACTTCCAGTATTCTTGCTGTAACAGGGCCTGTTCGGCGAGCATGTACAATATATGTATGCTCGTCTGATGTTACTTTAAGGCGAATAATTTCCCAAAACTCTCTGATTTCGTTCTCACCCAAATCAACGGACATTCCCATGTTATTGGCTTCGTTTCGTACTTCTTTCCAACGGCCAAGTGCTGAGTGAATGACCAGTGAATCCCAGCGGTACCCATTATTCTCTTCTGTAATTGCTTTTAGACGTTGATTATAAGTTAAAGCGCGAGCGAAGTTCTCTGATCGGATCGCTAAGTTCTGAGCGCGTACGAGATCTCTCTCTGATTTCGGAAAATGCTTCAGAATCTCATCGAATGCCTGCATAGCAAGCTCTGGTTCATTATTGTGTCTGTGTATGTCTGCGACTTCGGAGAGGATGATTGCGAGAATCTGGGGATCTTTTGTAGTACTGGCTATTTGGTGGAGGAACTCTGTATTTCCTACTAAATTACTGAATTCACAAATAACATCCGGGCTTTCAGGAAACTCTATCAGAAACTCTTCAAGTTTTTGCCGAGCTTCGTCGTGCCGGTCAAGAGCTTTGTATACTTTCACCAGTTCCAACAGTAAAAAAGCAGATTGAGAGTGTTTTGCATACCCTTCTTTAAGTTGCTCAAGTCTTTCTAAGGGAAAATCGCTCAGGTTATTAAGTTGGTCGCCTTCAGCGCCAAAGGATATTGTTTCCGGCTCGGGGAGGCTACTGACTTTCACCGTTAAGTCTTCGATTTCTTGTGCTGCACCACAATCTCTAAATAAAAAGTCGGTTTGATTGTTCAGAAATAGCAGGCTTTGAGTTGCCGTGTTTTTTTGATTTCTGTTAATTGCCAGAAGCGCTCGCTTCTGGGCTATATAGAAAGCATCGCGGTAGTTGCCTGCATCGTTCAGCTTTTGTGCAGCTTGCAGTAATTTCTGATCCACAAGCCAGTTATTGTCCAGACTATTGTTGTTAACCAGTTCGATGACTGTGCTCACCCATATAGGTAATAGAGAAGCTGTTTTAATTACCGTTGACCAATCTGGCAAGTGGCTGAAAGATTGCTCTTCGTTTTTAAGGAGAGCATAGATAAACGCCAGATAGTTTTCCTTCATATTCCGGAAGTGTTCCCCTCCGCCTGAATTGTCGGCTTTGCTGATTAGTTGAAGAGCCTGTTCGATTTTTCCTGTTTCTATAAGAGCTCTTGCTTCTGAAAAACACAATTCATGGCCGTTTAAACCTGTTCCAGCGAGGCTGGCCTGTTGCTTCATTTCTTCGATTTTTTCAAGTGCCTGCTCATGCTTGTTGGAGTCTAGCAATGCGTTCACGTATTCTGAGCCGATACATATGTAACATGGCCACGCGGGAGAAATGCGCTTGAGCGTTTCAAGTGATACATTGATTCTCTCTTCTGCGTAACCTAGACCATCTTGTTGAGCGTAACAATTGGCCAGATCCTGAACGGCGCATATAGATTGTGGGCACTCCTCGGTATCTTTCTGATGGCACAAGTCTATGAGTTTTAGTGCATCAGGAAGTGCATCAGCGACTTCTCTTCTGCGAAGTACGCGGCTTTGCAGATCCCAGTGGCGAATAAAAACTTCAATCCAGCGATTATTCTGCTTTTTCGCCAGAGCTAGTGCCTCCGGAACCATTGCATCAACTTTTGCATGATTATCATCACAGGCAGCAGATGGTAATTCATCCATCAGGTCAGCCAGGCGTTCATGCCCGGTTTCGCGTAGCTCTCTTTCTGCCTGATAAGTCCATTGCCAAATATCCATATTTACAATCCTGCCAAGTTATAGATGCCTGAGAAAAAAGATTTCAACTCTGAGCTGATATCATCTGCTTCGGGCGAAGAATTCATTGTAAAAGTATGCGATCTTAGAAGATTGGATACCACGGCTCTCTTACTTGAGTCTAAATTACCAAACTCTGAAATGATGGGATTGTTTTTGTTCAGGTACAAGCGCCGATGAACGGATGAATCAATGTTTTTGGTTGAAATTCTGGCAAGCCCTAATAAAGCAGATCCGATTCTTTTATCGGCCTCATCACTTTCTAGTCGAGACTTTAGTTTGTGATCTTCGTCTTCAACAATGATAAGAGGTATAAAATCCGGTTCGAATTTCGTGATGATCAATTCTTCATTTTCCTTAGAAAAATAATCAGATAATAGTTGTTGATGTGTTGAATCGACATCTATCTTGGGGAATATGGATAATTCATCCTTAGCCTTTCCAAGGGTCAAAACTTTTATCTGAGGAAATACATCTTTGTATTTGGTGCAAAAAGCCGTTGCTGCAAAGAAGAAACCCTGAAC
The DNA here is from genome assembly GCF_965219715.1 of Bacterioplanoides sp. GTDB lineage: Bacteria > Pseudomonadota > Gammaproteobacteria > Pseudomonadales > Oceanobacteraceae > Bacterioplanoides. Next base: position 1,304,281 of record NZ_OZ244785.1, on the reverse strand, counting down.
AATAGGTATCATTTGCGCTTTGTATAGTAATTTTTGAAAGCCGCCGCTTTCCTCTGGCTGAATATGTATTTGGTTATTGCTTGACTTTAGCAGTGCTGGGATTGTCACATCACCCAATGTAGTTGGCACTGTCAGTTCGTCTTTAAGCATAAAGAAAAGGTCGTCATCGGCAATGGCTGCCCCGGTCAGTCCTTGGTTGTGACGTTTTAGAATACGACGCCAGTTTTCTGGCTGCTGATCTGCGATAACCTTAAGCCCAGAAATAAGACTGTGTTGCAGGATATCCTGAGCAAGAGAGTAGTTTTTGTCTTTTTGAATATCTTCTCTACTAGCAGTTGGGGTCAGTGAAGCGGTATTGATTACACAACCTGCGAATCCGGCCCATTTGGGAAGCAGGTCAATTGCATTGTTCGTAATATACATATTTCGTACAAATACATTCATATTACGCTGATCACTACTGGAGTAAGTAGTACCATTTTGTATCCAAATACATCCTGTGATATCGAGTTCATTTTCCATTATGGGGAAACAACATATTGGATCAAAACTGGGTTCAAAGTTCTTTGAAAACTCCAACATCTTTTTATTTTGAGCCAGTGCTGAACCCTGATAGCGCCATGGTGGGACAAGATCGTTTAAAGGTTTTTCGTCCTCATTGAAAAAAATCTGTATTGGCAATAGTGGGCAATACTTCTTTATCAGTTCTTTCAGGAAGTTTTCTGAAGCCAGATGAGAAAATTCTGCTTTTAAATATAGTTTTAATTCTGTTCCCCGACTTTTGTTTTCAGTTTCGGAGATCGAAAAGCTTTGTCCACCTTTGCTTAAGAAAGTCCAGGTTTGATCAGGAGTTTGATAGGAGGCTGTTATCACTTCAACCTTGTCCGCGACAACATAAGCGGATAGAAAACCAAGGCCGAAGTATCCAATCATATCTTCAGTATTGGTTTGATCCCGTAGAAGGCGGGTGTAACCGGATCCAATAGTGGCAAGAAAATCATTAATTTCTTGATAGGTTAAGCCGGAACCATTGTCCTGAATTGTGATCAGTTTTCCTGGAATGCAATTGATCCTAATCCGATAGTCGTTGTCCCCGGCGTCCTCTATTGAGTGGCGGATGCAGGCGTCGTGGGCATTTTGAATAAGCTCCCGGATAGCGACTGTTGGAGTTGAATAGAGGTTTTGGCCAAGGACTTCAATTAAGCCACTCATATCAACTTTTGTTTGGCTTAACGTCGCCATACTTCTGCGCTCCAAGACTGCTTTGAAAGACAGAAGTGTACGGAGTTATTGTTGCTCAGTTCCTTCTGATTATTTTGAGAGATTGTATAAAAAATGGCGGTATGTTCATAGAACATACCGCCATTTTATAAGGCGAGTTATCAATTGACGACGAAGCTGGTTATTGTCGTCGTTTATTCAACACCCTGAGAACGCAGATACTCATCATAAGTACCGTGGAAGTCGACAATCTGATTATCTTTAATCTCGATAATACGGGTCGCCAGCGAGGATACAAACTCACGGTCGTGAGATACGAATACCAGAGTCCCTTCAAACATTTCCAATGCCATGTTTAAGGATTCAATCGATTCCATATCCATGTGGTTGGTTGGTTCGTCCATCAGCAGGATGTTGTGATCGTGCATCATCAGCTTACCAAACAGCAGACGACCTTTTTCACCACCGGAACACACCTTGACGGACTTTTTAATGTCGTCCTGGTTAAACAGCAGGCGACCTAAAGTGCCACGAACGGCCTGGTCATCGTGCTTTTCGGTTTTCCACTGCTCCATCCAGTCAAACAGGTTGGTCGCTTGTGGGAATTCGTACTCGTGGTCCTGAGCGTAATAACCGATGTTGGCATTTTCAGACCATTTAATGGTGCCGGAATTGGCTTCAACACCATCCTGATCAAAACCGTTCACCAGACACTTCAGGAAAGTGGTTTTACCAGCACCGTTGGCACCAATCACCGCAATTTTTTCACCGGCTTCGATCATCAGATCGGTATTGGCGAACAGGGTTTCACCTTCATAACCGTGAGACAGGCCTTCAATTTCCACCGCCTGACGGTGCAGCTTCTTCTCCTGATTAAAGCGGATATAAGGATTCTGACGAGTAGATGGCTTGATATCGTCCAGCTTGATCTTATCGATCTGCTTGGCACGGGAGGTCGCTTGTTTCGCTTTCGACGCATTGGCCGAGAAACGGCTAACAAACTGCTGCAGTTCAGCAATCTGTGCTTTTTTCTTAGCGTTTTCAGATTGCTGACGTTCGCGGGCAGCGGTCGAAGCAATCATAAAGTCATCGTAGTTACCCGGGTAGATTTTGATATCACCGTAGTCGATATCAGCCATGTGGGTACATACAGAGTTCAGGAAGTGACGGTCGTGCGAGATGATAATCATCGTACACTTCATGTCATTGATGATGCCTTCCAGCCAACGAATGGTGTTGATGTCCAGGTTGTTGGTTGGTTCGTCGAGCAGCAGGATATCCGGGTTGGAGAACAGTGCCTGAGCCAGTAATACCCGCAGCTTCCAGCCTGGAGCCACTTCGGTCATCGGGCCCTGGTGTAATTCGGTTTCTATACCGGCACCTAACAGCAGTTCGCCAGCGCGGGATTCGGCGGTGTAGCCGTCCATTTCCGCGAACTCACCTTCCAGTTCCGCGGCGCGCATGTAATCTTCTTCTGTAGCTTCCAGGTTAGCGTAAATCGCATCACGCTCTTCTTTGATGGCCCACAGCTCTTTGTTACCCATCATCACGGTGTCGAGTACGGTGAACTCTTCAAACGCGAACTGATCCTGATGCAGTTTGCCCAGACGTTCGTTTGGCGTGACCGATACGTTACCTGCGCTTGGCTCCAGCGAGCCGTCGAGGATTTTCATAAAGGTCGACTTACCACAGCCGTTGGCGCCAATCAGGCCATAACGGTTGCCGTCGCCGAATTTAACGGAAATGTTCTCAAACAGTGGCTTAGCGCCAAACTGCATGGTGATATTCGCGGTTGAGATCACAGCTTTATCCCGGATGAATCAGTGTTTTGAAAGGGCGCGACTATACCTGAAAAGACGGTTAGAAACACGTGAAAATTGGTGAGTAATTGTGCAGCTTGTTGGGCTGGCGGTATAACGAAATCAGGCCCGAAAGACGGGCCTGATCAGGGAGATAAGAAATTGTTAAGGAGGCTTATTTCTCGCCGCGACCCATAAATTTCTTCTCTTCAACGTTGATCTTCACCACGTCGCCAGTCGAGATATGCTCAGGTACCTGAATCACCAGGCCGGTGGTCATGGTCGCTGGTTTAGTACGAGCTGTTGCAGAGCCACCTTTGATGGATGGATCCGTCTCAGTGATTTCCAGCTCAACGTGAGCCGGCAGTTCCAGCGCAACCGGGGCGTCATCCAGTAATACCACCTGCAGACCCTGGGTGCTTTCGTTGAAGAACAGCACTTCGTCTTCGATTTTGTCTTTGTTCAGGCTGAACTGGGAGTAGTCTTCATTATCCATGAACACGTACTCATCGCCGTCGCTGTATGAGAACATCACCTGGCGGCGCATCACGTCGGCCAGGTTCAGCATGTCGGAATCTTTAAAGGTTTCATCAACCTTCTGACCGGTTGCCACGTTGTACATGCGCATACGGTAGAGGCTGCCACCGGCACGGCCTTGTGGTACAGAACGTTCGATGTCTTTTACAAAGTAGGCGCTGCCGTTAAATTCAATGGCGGCGTTCTTTTTAATATCACTTGCCTTAGGCATTTCGGTTTCCTTCGCTATTTTCTAATCGGCTATCGTTTTACAGACAACGTTTTACCGGATTTTTTGTTACTGACAAAGCGCTTGCGCGATTTTTCTGCCTTCGGCTTTTCCGTGTTCACTGGTTTGTCGGATGCCTTGCTGGCTGTTTTTGGTTGGTGATGCTTCTTAGCCGGACGCGGTTTTTTTGCATCACTGTCATTGGTCAGACGAATATGGTCGCTTTCAATAACAATTTTGCGTTCTTTGAATAATTGGCCGATGGCCATTTTAAAGACGCGCTTGGATACACCGAAGTGCAGTTCAATCAGATCCGCCGGGCTTTTATCGCTTAAGCCCAGAGTGCCATCGCCTTCCTGTAGTTTCTTCAGAATACGCGTGGCCAGTGGTGCAATTTTAGCGTGGCCAATCGGTTCCAGTGAGATATCCAGGCGATGATCGTCGCGCACGCGTTTTACGTAACCTTCGAGTTTATTGCCCGGACGAATAGCTTTACGAATATCGTCGTGGTGAATCACGCCCCAGAACTCATCATCGACCACGGCTTTGTAACCCAGCTCGGTACGGTGGCTGACGATCATCCTAACCTTATCGCCAACGCTATAAGGGGCCGGTGCACCAGGCCAGTTGGATTTGGCTTCGTCGCTGATGTAACGATTCAGTCGGGTACTGCCGATTAAGCGGCCTGTGTTGTCCTGTAAGACGTACACCAGGTAGCTGTTGCCTTGTTCCATACGCTGTTTTTGCTCAGCAAATGGCACAAACAGATCTTTGGCTAAGCCCCAGTCGAGGAAGGCACCCGTGCGGTTAACGTCGATGACTTCCAGGCTGGCAACCTGATGCAGTTGCACACGCGGGCGCTGACAGGTGGCGATCCAGCGATCTTCGGAGTCGAGATAAACAAATACCTTAATTTCATCGCCGATCTCGGTACCTTCTGGTACCTGGCGGGTAGGCAGCAGGATCTGACCACCTTCTTCATCATCCAGATAGGCGCCATGGGGAGCCAGCTCCTGAACTTTTAATGTGTTGTAACGACCAAGTTCTGCCATGGTTTGAGTCTCTGGGTAAAGTCGGTAAAAAGGTGAATCTAAAAGGGCGCGCGATTCTATCAGGATCGGGGGGAAGAATCAGGTACGGTAAATAGTTTCAATTAAATGATAGCCGAACTTGGTTTTTACCGGCCCCTGAACTTTCAATAGCGGGCCTTTGAATACCACGTCATCAAACGCTTTCACCATATCGCCTTTGTTAAATTCACCCAGACTGCCGCCGTTCTTTTTCGACGGGCAGGTGGAATGTTTCTGGGCTAGTTTGGCAAAGTCAGCGCCTTTGGCCAGTTGTTGCTTGAGTTTGTCGGCTTCTTCTTTGGTTTTTACCAGAATATGGCGGGCGCAGGCGCGAGGCATAATGGTTTCCTGAATTGAATAGGGTAGTTACTGCAGCAGATCCAGCGCTTCTTCATTAATCTGTTGTTCGAATTGGCGCAGCTGCTCCGGTGTGCCAAAGCGTTCTGCCAGCAGTTCCCGGGTGGTGCTGTCACCATTATTCATCAGATTACTGATTTTCTGAACCAGGCCTGAGCGTTGATTATATGTCAGATCGGCGGAATAGAGCATGGATGACAAGGCATCCGATGCCAGATTACGGACATAACGATTGTCATCATTTTCAATCAGGTCGAGGAAGCGCTCACGGTGGCGGGCATCGGTTGCACCAAGAAAGCTCAGGTGTTCAAGGGCTTTGATTCGGGTTGATTCCTGGCTGGCATTATCGACCAGCTGGGTGATCGCCTGATTCAGCCGGGCATTGTCCTGCACCTGGTTAAAGGCGCCAACGGAGCCGGAGACCATCATTAATTGCTGTATCGCTCGCAAACGTTCGTCTTCGTGCAGTGAGCTGTCAGCGACTTTATCGAGTAAATCCCGTTGCATCTGATCGGCGTACTCCGGGTCGGTTTTCAGTCGTTGTTCAAAATCCGGCGGCAGGTCACGCATCAATTCAGCGTATTCGCGCTCGGCGTCGGTTGCCGGAGGTGTGATTTGTTTGAGCGTTTCCAGCTCGGAGCGTAAAGCTTCCAGTTCACGTGCCTGCAGTTGAAGTTGTTGTTCGACTTTCAGCAGCACATCGGTCAATTCAGCAGATAAGGGCTCAGATTCATTCAGAAGTGGGCTATCACCTTCCGGCAACAGTTGGATCGGAGCTGATATCTCAGTCTGAGGCGCTGCGATGGTAACGGTTTGGCCCTGCTGGCTTTTCAGAAATGCGGTTAATGACAACATCAATGCCAGACCCGCGATCACGGGGGTAATGTATTTCATCGTAGATACCGGTAAGTAGTTATACGCAAATTGTTAATAGCTGCGAGTGAACAGAGCGTGAATGAGCGGCAAAATATATCAAATTGACCGGTTGGTTACATTTTTGCTTAGCGCTCACGATGCAGTTGTGAGAAAATCGCGCGCCAACTGTACCCCATAGCCTGATGCCACCTTTTTCGTTAAATGGTTGGCTTTTGCGGTTATGGCGGCGCCCTGTATTCTGATCTGACAGCTTATTTATTACGAGGTCTCTCATGAGCGTTCATGAAATTCGCCACCCTCTGGTTCGACACAAACTTGGCCTGATGCGCCAGCAAAATATCAGCACCCGCAGCTTCCGTCAGTTGGCCGGAGAAGTGGGCAACCTGCTGACGTATGAAGCAACCAAAGACCTTGAGTTGGAAGATTACACCGTTGATGGCTGGTGTGGCGATATTCAGGCTGAGCGTATCAAGGGTAAAAAAATCACCGTAGTTCCGATTTTACGTGCTGGTCTGGGAATGTTGGATGGCGTTCTTGAATTGGTTCCAAGCGCTAAAATAAGTGTGGTGGGTTTATACCGCGACGAAGAAACACTGGAGCCGGTAAGTTACTTCGACAAATTAGCCGGTGATATCGATCAGCGTATGTCGCTGGTGGTTGACCCTATGCTGGCCACCGGTGGCTCAATGAATGCCACCATCGATTTGCTGAAAAAAGCCGGTTGTACTTCTATCCGTGCGTTGGTTCTGGTGGCTGCTCCGGAAGGCATTAAGGCGGTACAACAAGCTCACCCGGATGTCGATATTTATACCGCGTCGGTTGACGATCACCTGAACGAAAACGGTTACATCATTCCGGGCCTGGGTGATGCCGGAGATAAGATTTTCGGTACTGAATAATTTGAGCTAACTGCGTTGGCAGAGCGGCGTTAAATTTTTACAGCAATAATTTAAAGAAATAAAAGTAGGGGAGGTAGCATGTCTCAAGAGAATGCATATGCTGGCTGGCGTACGGTGGTTGCCGGCTTACAAATGTTATTTGTCGCATTTGGCGCTCTGGTATTAATGCCATTAATTACCGGTTTAAATCCAAGTGTGGCGTTATTTACGGCAGGTATTGGTACGCTGGTTTTCCAGTTTGTGACTAAGCGTTCTGTGCCGGTATTCCTGGCATCGTCGTTCGTATTTATTGCACCAATCATCGGTATTATTCAGCAGTATGGTGATGACGGTATTGCTGTGGCAATGGGTGCTCTATTTTGCGCTGGTTTTACTTACATGATTCTGGCAATTCTGGTTGCCGTGCGTGGTGCGGGTTTCTTACACCGTATTATGCCTCCTGTGGTGACTGGCCCGATTATTATGATTATTGGTTTAGGTTTGGCACCTATTGCAGTGAACATGGCTATGGGGAAAACCGGTGATGCGTCAGCTCAGTTGTTCTCATACACGGATGCGATTTGGGTATCTATGCCAGCCTTGTTTGTGACTTTGCTGGTGGCCACCATGGCGAAAGGTATTTTCCGACTGGTTCCGATTCTGGCGGGTATTATTGTTGGTTACACCATTGCTGCGTTTATGGGCATGGTTGACTTCAGTGCCGTTAATAACAGTTCATGGATTGCCGTACCGGACTTTGTTACTCCGAAATTCGAAATGGCTGCCATTATGCTGATGATGCCGGTTGCACTGGTTGCAGCCATTGAACACGTGGGTGATGTACTGGCTATTTCCAGCGTTACCGGCGAAAACTACGTTGAAAAACCAGGCCTGCATCGCACCTTATTAGGTGATGGTCTGGCGACCTCGACGGCTGCCTTATTTGGTGGCCCACCAAACACCACATATTCCGAAGTAACGGGCGCGGTTATGCTGACCAAAGCCTTTAACCCGGTGATTATGACGTTTGCTGCAGGCTTCGCGATTGTTCTGGCATTTATTGCGAAATTTGGTGCTTTCCTGCAAACCATTCCAGCGCCGGTTATGGGCGGTATTCTGATTCTGTTATTTGGCTCGATTGCCGCTGTGGGTCTGAATATTCTGGTTAAAGCCCGGGTCGATATGGGTCAACAGCGTAACCTGGTCATTGTTTCCACCACGCTGGTGTTCGGTATTGGTGGTATGACGCTGGGCAGTCTGGAAGGTCTGAGCCTTTGTGGTTTAGTGGCTATTGTGCTGAATCTGGTTTTACCTCGGGGTGACGAAAGCGAAGATTTGCACGCTGAAGAAGAGATTGTTGAAGATATGGTGAAGTAATTATCACCGCTGCAACGTTCTGATTTTGACCCCGGCTTAGCGCCGGGGTTTTTGTAGTTGCTCCGCCAGGAAGCTTTCGATTTCCTGCAATGTTTTTAATCGGTGCTGCTCGGCACTGAGATGATGATCGCCACCTTCCAGTTCAAGGTAACGCACGTGCTTGTCTTCATCTTCCAGTTCGTCTGCCATATTGCGACTGTGTTTCACTGGTACAATCCGATCTTTATCGCCGTGAATAAGCAATATCGGTATATCGATATCTTCGGCAAAGTTAACCGGTGACGCTTGTTGCAGTTGTTTCTGATCGTGGCCGAACTGTTTTCTTTCTATTTCTTTATTGGTGTATTTGCGTGCATCCCAATAAACCATCTCTAAATCAGAGACCCCGGCGATACTGATTGCACAACGATAGGTTTCCGGGTGTTTTACTGCTCCCATAAGAGCTGCATACCCGCCGTAGCTGCCCCCGAGAATACAAATTCGTTTGTTATCGGCATTGGCGTGCTTTACGAGCCAGCGAGCAGCATCCTGTAAATCGTCCTGCATCGCCTGGCCCCATCCCTGTATCGCCTGGCGTTCGAAATCAAAGCCATAACCAGAAGAACCACGAAAATTTGGCTGAATAACGATATACCCGCGGCTGGCAAGCATTTCAGACCAATAATCGTAGCCTGAATAGTCTCGGGACATGGGGCCGCCATGGGGTAGCACCACTGCAGGCAAACGCTGGTCAGGCTGGGTGTTAATAGGGCGGGTAACATAGGCCTCAATATTCAGGCCATCGCGCGCCTTAAAACGGACATGATGTTTGCCCGCATAATTCGTTTTATTAATTTGTGGATGGCGCGAGGCGAAATCCTGAATTTTTTTCTTTTGACGATCACCAATAAAGTAGCGACCCGGATTGGTATCGGAATCCGATCGCATAATATAGAAACGCTGATCTCTGGACGTAGCGATGACTTTATTTGAGGCATCGGGAATAACTTTATCCAGGCCATTTTGGAGTCCTTTGTATTGCTTGTGCCAATAAATGACGGAATTTTCAGCGGAGCTTTGGCGAATTCCCACGACTTGCTGGTTCTCTCCTGCATAAATCAATGAGCCATCAAAGTCATATTCAGGATCAGAAAAGACCAGCTCTGGCTGCTTCTCAGCTGTGTTCATATTAACTTTAAACAGTGCGTATTTACCTTGATGATCTGCTCTTATATAGCCGATATCAGGGTTGGAATCGAAGCCGACAAAGTCGATATCAGGATCTTCCAGTGGATTAAATGGCCAGATTATTTGCCATTCTTCCTTTTCTTCCTGGCGATAAATATAAAAGGCTTCTGTTCCTTTTATTGCGAACCCTAAACGAACATTTCCCTGGCGGTCGCTATACCAGTGCTTCACATAAGGTTTGTGGCTCTGAATTAAACGCTTCTTCTGAGTTTCAATATTGACTTTATACACCGCTGGTTTATTTGCACTTCGGAAATCCGCCTGAATCAATACATGTGCCGGATCATCCGCCAGCACACTGATAATACGGTTACTGAATTGTGGCAGGTGTTCGAAACTACGTGGTTTTAATAACTGAACAGCTCCCTGATCTTTACCAATAATATGCCTGAATAATCGCTTCTCAACCGTTGCTACACCATTGCGATTTGAGGGGTAAGAGATGCTTAATAGCAGGGTGTTGTTATTTGCCCAGAGATACCAGTCGAGTCTGCTGGCGATATTATCTGTTTTAACCACTCCGACTGAATGATCGTTTTCCATATGTTGTACCGCAAGAACCTGTTGGCCTTGTTGTCCGGCGATAAAAGAAACAAAAGCGCCGTCGGGTGATAGCCGGGGGGAGCTGACCTGAGGATATTGGGCATACACTGAGAGTGGTAATGGCTGTTTCGAATCAGCATAAACCAGTGAACTAAGCAAAAAGCCCAGCAGTACGACATATCTGAACATGACAACAATCCCTGGTTGAAGTAAGTCTTTACTGATAAAAGTGTCTTTTGATATGGGAAGAATACTATTTTCTTGAGTGATTGATAAGAGTTATTCTCAATAACGAAGTGCTTGCTAATCAGGGGTTGTGAAATGATGGGTTTGCTACCATGTATAGAAACTAATCAACACAACAGGAGCGGGCATGCTCGGCTGGATTTTCTTTTTTTGTATCGTTGCTGTGATGTATTTGTTCTGGAATAAACAGCAGCAGGCACGTGTATTAGCATCAAAAGTAGTGCGTAAACATTGCGAATTGCAGGGCTTGCAGTTGTTAGACGATACCCTGACCCTGGACGGCTATCAGCTAAAGAAACGAGACGCCGGTTGGGCGCTGATGCGTTGTTATCATTTTGAGTTTTCCTCCACGGGTGAGGAGCGTTACGCTGGCTCTATTTTGTTGGCTGGCCGCAGAGTCGAGCAACTTGAGCTTGATACACACCGAATGCACTAACCGGATATCCAACAATGGAATATGAAATTCAGCATCAACCGGATGCAAAACGATTTGTTCTTATAAAAGATGGCAACGAGTGTGTACTTGATTACACACTCAACGGTGACCAGATTGATTTTACCCACACCTATGTACCATTCCGCTTAAGAGGGCAGGGCTTGGCAGAAATCCTGGTTGAGCAGGGAATAACCTGGGCGAAAGAGCAGGGTTATGAACGACAGGCCAGCTGTTGGTATGTCAGGAAGTTTTTGTAGCAATGTACTAGTGCCTATTACTGTTTATAGCTGGAAAAATTCCAGTATCCAACGACCAATTCGCTCCGCATCCGTTGGTTGCTCCAGCGTATTCATTCCCTGTTGATACGTCGGTTCACCAATCTTATCTTGTCGACGTGGTAATAAGCGCGACAGGTATTCTGCGTCGAACTCTGGATGCCCCTGAAACGCAAGCACGCGCTGATCAATATAGAAGGCAGCATTTTCACAGAACTCACTTGATGCCAGCAGCTTTGCCTGCGCCGGCAATGTTTCAACCTGATCCTGATGGCTGTAGATCAGTCGAACATGAGATAAATCATCATTCAGCCAACCCGGGTGATTGATTACCTTGGTGGTGTGTACGCCAATTCCCCAACCTTTATGACTCTTTCCGGCAAAACCTCCGAGGCTGTGGGCCAGAATCTGATGGCCAAAACAAATTCCGGCGATTTTCTCTTGCCTTTGGTGCGCCGCTGAAATCCATTCGGAAAGTGGCTGAATCCAATCAAGCTGGTCGTAAACACCGGCTTTGGATCCGGTAATCAAATAAGCGTCGCATTCACCTGGGGCTGGTAATTCGCCGTTTTGCACGTCATAAAAACGATACTGCAGATGGCTGCCGAGAGAGCCAAAGAAGCGCTGAAACATTTTGCCGTATGACTGATAATCCTCCAGCAGATCGTCGTACAGGGTGTCGGTCTCTAATATCCCAAGGCGTTTCATCTTTTTTCTCCGTTGGTTATTCGCTAACAAATGGTATTAATGTCGGGTGCTTGATGACGGCGTTTGTGATGCTTTTACCAATTTCTGCACCGCCGGGTCCTGACGCAGTGGTGTGAGAATTCCTTCAAGGCCATTGATACGAATTTCCAGTGCCAGGCTTAATAAAAACCCCAGCCTTCCGTCAGGCATACCTTGTTTGGTCATCCACAATAAATATTCTTCCGGTATATCGATAATGACACGCCCCTGATATTTCCCATACGGCATGGTGGTAGTAATCAGGGCAACCAGATCTTTTTTATCAAACATGAAGAAAAGCCAAATTTATTCAATTTGATGATATTCCCCAGAACTCAATGACTTGGCAAGTTTTCGGGCGAGTAAATGATTAATCGCCCGATTTGTCAGTTTTTTAAGGCTATTACTTTAATTATCAAGATCTTGGTGGATTCTGGTCTACACTTACTGAATGTTAAGTTTTAATCCGATTCATAAGTATTTGCGATATGGATGGCAAGCCTCAACGTTTTGAAGATCTGAAACTGGTGCCGGGACAGGCGCTGCAACTTGAGTTCGAAGGTTATTCTAATGAACGCGATCGCGCATTGCTGGTTGGATATATGCCGGGTCGCTCAATTATCGTTTCCACGCCGGTTAAAAACGGTTCGCCGCTGTCATTAAAAAATGGCATGCCGCTGGCCGTTCGTTTCTTTGCTACTCAGATTAACAGTGCCTGTGCATTTAAAACCGAAATTGTGCATGTCTCGCGGGCGCCTTTTGCCCATTTGCATCTGGCAATGCCAAAAGAGCTGGTATTGGGCGAAGTACGCAGCTCGGTGCGGGCAAAGGTGAAGCTGATTTGCTCAGTGTTGTACGGTGCAGACTCAGCGAAAAAGACATCCGCAAAAATTACTGACCTCAGTTTAGGAGGGGCGCGTTTAGAGTGTCCGTCGCTACCGGTTGAGGAGGGGCAGGAGCTTAAGATAACCGCACAGCTGACTGTCAGTGGCATTGACCGCATTATCACTCTGGTTGCGATGACGCGATCGGTGAATGTTGAAGAAAAAACTGTCTCTGTTGGGGTTCAGTTTACCGATATGAGCGATTCAGACCGAATTACACTGCACGCTTATGTTTTATCGCACCTGAATAATTGAGCCTTTTTTGATGAAGTCGAATCAGCCCAGTATTGAACTCTGGCAGAACACCTGGAATAAACTGGTGGCGACAGAAGCCTGTGATGATCGTCAGCAGGTGACGCCGATTGCTGAAGATCAGAACTTATTGCCTTTGGATCAGTTGCTGGAACGTTGCATTAAAGTGTTTCTGACGACGCGTTCTGAAGTGTTGGAAAGTGACCTGAGTATTGCAGTCTCCCAACTCAGTATGCAGTTGGGTGCCGATTATGGCCTGTTACTTATTTGTCCTGAACAGAAACAAGGCCAACCGCTGGCAATCCCTGGCGGCACGTATTTACCAACGGATTTACAACGTAATATTCGCTCCTTGGTTGGGAATGCTGATCAGTGGTGTCAGTTAGTCAGCGAGCGCCTGGTTAAAGTGATTGATCGACAATCCGATATTGACCATCGGGAGCAGTTTCTCCTTAATGCCATGGCGGCAGATACGGTGATTATGGTTCCGATCATGGGGCGAACTGATGCCGGTGGCTGCCTGTTCTTTTCGGTATCGGAGCGACGCGCAATATCCGATAGCGAAGCCTCTCTGCTTTCCACATTTGCCCAATTATTCTTTCTGGTGCTGGATCGTAGCCGCATGGTTGATCGCCTGGAGCGGCGAGAACAGTTGTTGGAACGAACCGAGCGATTGGCAAATATTGGCAGTTGGAGTGATGATGTTCTGAATAACTGCATTACTTTTACCAAACACGCTGCCGAGATTTTTGAAATTGATCCGGATATCCAGAAAATAACGCTGGATGATTATTTTCAGTTTGTGCATCCCGAGGATAAAGATCGTGTTGCCAGGGTATTGCAACACAGCGTTGAAAGCGGTGAACCTTCTGACATGATTTACCGCATTATCACGGCTCAAGGGAATGAAAAATACATTCACGGCCTGGGTGAAGTGCTGCAGGATGATCAGGGTAAAACCATTGCTCGCAGTGGTTCGGTGCAGGACATCAGTGAGCAGCAGGCGAAAGAACGGCGCTTGAATCAGTCGGTGGTTGTATTCGAATCAACCATGGAGGGGATTGTTATTACCGATGCCCGCTCCTGTATTGAAGCGGTTAACCCGGCCTTTTGTCAGATTACCGGCTACAAAGAAGAAGAGATTATTGGTCGACCGATTTCAATTCTGAAATCAGGTCAATATGGCAGTGATTTCTACCGCAGTATGTATCAGGCCATTGAAGATCAGGGCTATTGGCGAGGTGAAATATGGAACCGCAAAAAGACCGGTGAAATATTCCCGGAATGGCTGACGATTACTGCGGTTCGCGATGGCAATAACCGTGTCAGTCATTATGTCGGCGTGTTCTCTGATATGTCGAAAATTAAAGAGTCGGAACAGCAATTAGAGCATTTGTCTTATTATGACTCGATCACAAATTTACCCAACCGCGCGTTATTACTCAGCCGTCTTGAGAACGCCTTGGAGAAAGCGCGCACCAGCCAGCGCAAAGTTGGTCTGATCGCCATCGATCTTGATCATTTCAAGCACATTAACGACAGTCTCGGGCATCCCGCCGGTGATCGTTTGCTGCAGGAGTTTGCCCATCGTTTACGGCGCCGCTTGCGCGACAGCGATACCGTTGCCCGGCTGGGTGGTGACGACTTTATGGTGGTATTGGAAGATGTCGTTTCATCAGAGCAGGTGCAATCGGTTTCCGCCATCATTAAGGGGCTACTTGAGCAACCATTCGATGCTGGGGTGGGTCAAGAGTTGTACATCAGCGTTTCCATGGGAATTACGCTGTTTCCGGATCATGGCTCATCGGTTACCCAGTTATTGAGTAATGCTGACGTTGCTGTATTTAAAGCCAAGCAGGAGGGCCGGAATCGTCACCAGTTTTACACCAACGATATGACACAGGCGGCATCAGACCGACTTGAGTTGGGTAATCAGTTACGTAAAGCGTTGCAGCGCGAAGACGAATTACAGCTCTATTATCAGCCTCAGGTTTGTTTGCAGACCGGCCAATTGATTGGTGCAGAAGCATTGATGCGCTGGCATCATCCAACGGAAGGCATTATCCCCCCCGGGCGCTTTCTTCCGGTTGCAGAAGACAACGGCTTAATGCCGGAGCTGGATGCCTGGGCTTTACGCTCGGCTTGTAGCACGCTGGCGCGCTGGCAGTCGGCTGGCAATCAGCCAATTTCGGTGGCCGTGAATATTACCCAGCCAACCTTTGTTGCGGGTGGTCTTGTTGAACTGTTGCAGCGTCTGCTGAATGAGTTCTCAATTGATGCCAGTTGGCTGGAGCTGGAAATTACCGAAGGCGCATTGCTTGAGCCAACGCCACAGGTTCTGGACACCATTGCCGGGCTTAAATCGTTGGGTATCAGTCTGGCGATCGACGATTTTGGTACAGGATACTCATCGCTGGCGTATTTGCATCGTTATCAGGTGGATAAACTTAAAATTGATCGCAGTTTTGTTAATTCGATCGAAGAAGATGATGAGGGGCGGGTGATCACCACAACCATTATTAGCCTGGCGAAAGGCCTTGGCTTGAAAGTGCTGGCTGAGGGTGTTGAGACTGAAAGTCAGTTGGTGTTTTTACGTGATAATCAATGTGAGAGTTATCAGGGGTTTTACTTCAGTCGGCCAGTACCGGTCGTGCAGATGGAAGAATTAATGGGCCAGTAATTCTTCCATCTGCACGACCGGCACCGGCCCAGTAACCTTACTCGTAGGTGCAGAAGTATGCGGTATCTGTCGCTACTTTAACCTGGAAGGAAACGTTTTCATCAACATTAAAAGACTCGCCCTGCTTGAACGTCTGGAAGCTGTCAGCGCCAGGCAGTTTTACGTCCATGCTGCCGGATACCACGGTCATAACTTCTTTCTGGCTGGTGCCAAACTCATAATCACCAGCAACCATAACGCCTACTGTTGCAGGTAAGGTCTCAGTTTGCAGGCCAATAGATTTTACGTTGCCATCAAAATATTCGTTAACTTTCAGCATGGGTATTGCTCCGGATAAATAAAAAGGGAGCGTATTATAGGGAGCTTGCAGGGTTATGTCTCGTACTATGCGGATGGCAATTGCAGAGGAATCTGAATTCTGAATTCGGAGCCATTGCCTGGCGAGCTGCAGACTATAAGCTGGCCACCGAGACGTTCACTGACCAGATCGTAAATAATGTGTGCGCCCAGGCCACTGCCGCCATCGCCACGGCGGGTGGTGAAGAAGGGCTCAAACATATGTTGCAGCACTTCACTGGTCATACCTTTGCCATCATCGCGGTAGCGAATGACGGCCTGATCGCCGACCTTGCCAATTTCGATCATTATTTCGCCGTTCTGTTTATCATCATATGCGTGTATCAGCGAGTTCATAATCAGATTAGTGAGCACCTGAGACAGAGCGCCGGGGAAACTGGCGATATGGACCCGCTCTGGGCAATCGACCGTAATTGTTACCGGGCGCGCTTTGAAATTGGGGCGCAATGACGTCACAACGCTGTTGATGTAATCGCCCAGCTCAAAGTCGCGATATTGCTCGCTGGCCTGATCGACTGCAACTTGTTTAAAGCGGCTGATTAAATCAGCTGCACGTCGCAGATTATCAATGGTGATCTGGCTGCCTTCGTTAGCGAAATCAACAAAGTCTGTAAATTCCTGTTTATCCAGAGTGCTGTTGCGAAAAGACCGATTGATCTGATGGAGCTGATCTTCGAGCGCGGTAACGGCAGTGACAGCGATGCCGAGAGGTGTGTTTACTTCGTGTGCCAGGCCTGCAATTAACTCCCCGAGCGCTGCGTATTTTTCCATGTTGACCAGCTGTTTCTGAGTGAGTTTAAGTTGTTGTAATGAATTGATGGCTTCTTCTTTTTTGGCGTTCAGCTCTTCTGTTCTGAGTTGCACTTTCTCTTCGAGGGACGCATTAAGCAGAGCAATTTCAGATTGGCTGGCCAGTAGCTCGTCGTTGGTTTCTGAAAGTTGTTCGGTATAACGCTCAATTTGTTTTACCAGCGTATTAAAAGCATCAACGATGGGTTTGAATTCGTTTTGAGTCTGATAATTCAGCGTATTCATCTGAACTTTGTGCGTGTCCGGGTGAACGCTGATCGAAGATTTCAGTAAAAACAATATCTGATCGAAGGGGCGGAATAATAGTTCGAGCAATAAGGCAACGATGGCAACAAACAGCACTGCGATCCCGATCCCGGTCGTCAGGGTGTGTTGCGTTTGCTCGTCAACGATCTTTGCCAGATCGCTATCCGGAACAATGACGCCAAATACCAGACCCGTATTGGTCAGGCCGGCGACGACCTGTTCCTTGCTGTCATCCAGAGAAGAGAAATGACTGATCTCCGAGCGTTTCAGAGACGACAGTTTGTCTTGCCACTGCTTCAGTTTTTGGTTAACGAGAGTCGATTCCCGATGTGTGTCGGCGAGCAGGGAGTCCGGACTACCCGGGTAAATTAAAAACGTCTGGCTGTCAGGTGTAGGTTTTAATTCGCTCAGATAGTGACGGATATCTTCCATTGACCAGTCTACGGTTGCCATGCCGATAGCTTGCTGTTGATCGAACATTAAGGCATCAACAGTGGTCATCAGCGCTTCCGTGGCCGCTTCATCGAAGTACGGTGGCGTCCAGAAAATATCCTGCCGAGCGTTATGATTTTGCGAGGCTAGGTCTGGCAATGCTAACTGGTACCAGTCCTGTTTCGGGTAGTTGTACTCCTCGGTGTTCAGCTCCCAGCTGAACATGACCTGATGTTGGCTACGATAGGCATAAGGCCCCAGTAGTCGGGTGTTTTTATCGAATTGATAGGGCTCGTACCAGATGCCACCGCCAATTGCCTGAGGGAAGGGAGTAAAGGTATTGATCAGCAAATCGCTGAATTTTTTATTTCTTTGCTCTTCATCAAGGCGGTGACGTTGTTGGTAAATCAGCTCGCCCGCGCGGGCAAGTCCGCGGGCACTACGCGACATTTCTGCAGCAAGGGCATTGAAGTGATGTAGGGTGGAGGTAACGGAGCTGATGATCTGCTGTTGGTTGTTTACGAACACAGACTGGCCAGCCTGGTGGCTGAATTGATAAACCAGGGCAATAAAACCTATCAGCTGAAGTGCGATAACGCTCAGCAGAATACGGGATTTAATACTCATCTATCAGCGGAATCTGCCTGTAATGACCTGAACCAAGACTAGCAGCTCCATGGGTGAATTGCTTGTTGAGCTTTGAATTTGTTCCTTAAAGTACAAAATGCCGGGACAATTAGGTGCTTATCTTAATGGTCTTCCCATTGTTGTAGATAATGCTGCAGATTTCGTTGCGGATGGCGGGGGTAATGCTCGCCCAGAAGGTGAATGCTGTCGACACGGTCCAGCCGAAAGCTGCGGTAGGCGTCCCGTGTTTCACACCAGGCCAGAAACGTCCAGCGCTGTCCCCAGAACAACATTCCCAGTGGCCAGACCGTTCGCTGGCTTTTATTGCCCTGGGCGTCCTGATAATCCATCGATACTTTCAGCAATCTTTCACAGGCATGCCGGATATTTAAATGGACGGTTTGTACCGGATTTTCCTTAAGAACAGGTGGTACGCAATATGGACTGTTATCTGCCCGCATCAGTTGTTGTTCGGGTAATACCGCACGGATTTTGGCTTCAGCCCGCCTGGCTGCCTGCGCCAGCTCCGGGTCGGTCCAGGCGGCAACCATATGAGTGCCAAGCAGGATGGATTGTACCTCATCGAAGTCGAACATCAGTGGCGGCAGCTGGAATCCAGGCTTAAGGCGATAACCAATCCCGGCTTCTCCCTCGACCGGAATTCCCGACACAACCAATGCCTGAATGTCGCGATAAATCGTCCGTACAGAGACTTCCATAAATTCGGCGAGCGTTTCGGCGGTAACGGCTGTTCGCCGGCTGCGCAGCAAGGTGACAAGCTGGAACAAGCGCTCTGATTTATTGGACATGATTGTGGCTCCGGAAATTCTCGCCCGAGTATAAGGGATACACTATGTCAGGGGGTGTCAGTAGAGGGAATGGGCCATCAAACATAAAGTTACATAAATGGCGAGCTTTAGCAGGTGCTTTCAGGTATACTCGCCGCCCTTTTTGATTAACCCCAAGTCGGGCGTCGCCGTCATACAGGCAAGTCGGAATCCCAAATACTGTTTATCCAGGGTGAGCGTATCCACGCTTTCACCCTCTGTTCAGTTGCAGATCCCTTGTGTGAGAGTGGAAACGGTTTAGCCCAGCTTCTTGAACACAGGTACAATATGACCGATTCAACCCCAACAGGCTTTGCGAGCCTGGGTTTACCTTTTCAAATTTTACGCACTCTGGAAGAGTTGGGCTACGAAGAGCCATCGCCAATCCAGGCCAGCAGTATCCCAACACTGCTGGAAGGTCGTGATGTATTAGGTATGGCCCAAACGGGGACCGGTAAAACGGCAGCTTTCTCGTTGCCGATTCTGGCCCGGACTCAACCGGATCTGAACGCTCCACAGGTGCTGGTATTGGCACCCACTCGTGAACTGGCTCAGCAGGTTGCTGAAGCGGTTAAAAGCTATTCGAAATATCTGCCGGGTATCAATGTTTCTGCCATTTACGGCGGTACTGATTACGGCAGCCAGCTGCGCGAACTGAAGCGTGGTCCACAGTGGGTGGTGGGTACTCCAGGCCGTGTGATGGATCACTTACGTCGTGGCACTTTGAACCTGTCTGATATCAAGGCAGTGGTGCTGGATGAAGCCGATGAAATGTTACGTATGGGCTTTATCGATGACGTTAACTGGATTCTTGATCAGGCGCCTAAACAGCGTCAGGTTGCGCTCTTCTCTGCAACCATGCCGAAAGAAATTCAGGCGGTTGCAGAAAAGCACCTGAACGATCCGGTTCAGGTGAAAATCAAAGCCAAAACCACCACTAACGACAAAATCCGTCAGCGTTACTGGTTTGTTGGTGGCGTGCATAAAAATGATGCGTTATTGCGTATCAGTGAAGTTGAAGACTTTGATGCCATGATGGTGTTTGTACGCACCAAGCAGGCCACCGAAGAAGTTGCCGACTTTATGCAGGCTAACGGCTTTAAATGTGCGCCGCTGAATGGCGACATCCCTCAGCAATTACGTGAGAAAGCGGTTGAAAAGCTGAAAGCCGGCAAGCTGGATATTCTGGTTGCGACCGATGTTGCTGCTCGTGGTCTGGACGTTGAGCGTATCAGTCACGTTGTTAACTACGATATTCCTCAGGACACTGAATCCTACGTTCACCGTATTGGTCGTACCGGTCGTGCCGGTCGTGAAGGTGAGGCGATTGTTTTTGTTCGTGGTCGCGAAAAGCGCATGCTGCGTGATATCGAAAAAGCCACGCGTCAGACCATCGAAGAGATGCCGCTGCCAACCGCAAAAGACGTTAATGCCAAACGCAAAGAGCGGTTCCAGGCACGTATTGTTGATGCGATTCACTCCGACAAGAACCAGGTATTCCGTGACATTATTGAGTCAGTTTTAACCGAAAACCCGGTTGATACTCTGGATGTTGCTGCTGCGATTGCCAGCCTGTTACAAGGCAACAAGCCTTTGTTCCTGGACGAAAAAGCCGACAGCCGCATGATGGAGCGCCGTGAGCGCGAACCTCGTGAGAAACGTGAGCGCGGTGATCGTAATGACCGTGACCGCGGCCCTCGTGGCAAGACGTTACCAGAAGAGCAGGCGAAAGCACTGAAAGGACAGCCAGACGTTGAAATGCAGCGTTATATGGTTAACGTTGGTTACGACGATGGTCTGCGTCCGGGTAACCTGGTAGGTGCTGTTGCCAACGAAGCTGACCTGGAAAGCCGCTATATCGGCCATATCGAAATCCTGGAAAACTTCTCGGTCATTGATTTACCTGCCGGTATGCCTGAAGCGACCATGGCTGTGCTGAAAAAAGCACGTGTCTGTGGCCAGGCTCTGAGCATGAAAGAATATAAAGCGGCTGATGCACCAAAAGGTGATGGTAAACGTAAGGATCGCGGTCCTAAGAAACCTCATCGTGGCGGCAAGCCAGGCGAGCGTGGTCGTTCTTCTGAGCGTCAGGGCGAGCGTCGTGGCGGAGATCGTCGAGACAGCAAGCCAGGCGGTTTTAAGAAGCGTAAGCCGCGGGATTAATAACGTTCCGCTAAAATAAAAAAGGAGCCAAACGGCTCCTTTTTTATTGCTCGCTGTTTGTGATCGCAGATCAGTACTGACGATTAATCAGTTCATTGGCTTTTTGAGCGGCGCGTTTAGCGACAGATGTGCCCGGGAATTCAGCTGAAATCTTACGGAAGTAGGCCAGTGCTTTGCGGTTGTCGCCATGGCGGTTGTAAGGGCTCATGTAAATAAGGCCCAGCTGGTACAACGCCTTAGCACGCATTTCGTCTGACGAGGCGCGGTTATCGTACAGAATCAGGTATACACCTTCTGCATCTTCCACACGTTCATCGGTAATGGCGCGTTCGCTCATCGGTGTCAATTCGGCATCAAACGGCGTTTCGTCTCGTGCCAGCAATTTCGCGCGGTTAACCTGAGTCAGCAGCTGTTTGGCTGTCAACTGGACCGTTTCATCATGACGCTGTTGCAAAACCTCAAGACGTTTTTCTACACGCTGTTTCAGACGTGAATCCGGAAACTCAATACGGTGCTGATTAAAATAAGCACGTGCTTTGGCGTCATCACGGTAATCGTTATAGCGGTTCATATAAATCAGGCCGATCTGGTAGATAGCCAGAGATTTGATGTTATTGCTGTAATCCGGATCGGCATAACCTTTCAGGTAGGTGGATACCGCTCCTTCGGTTTTGCCTCGTGAAATCGCCTGTACGGAAAATGTCAGCAGATCCGGCTCTTCTGCCAGTGCTGCAGCGGCACGTACTTTGATGTCTTCATCGCGACGGGCAAGCTCATGGCCAACACCTTCGGCTACCAGAAGTGGTGTTGCGGCAGCGCAGCCACCCAAAGCAGCGATAACACTAAGAAGTGCAATTAGTCGGATCATTATAGGTTCCCTGATCGATTTATTAATCTTTTGTGAAAATGCAGGGCTAGTGTAATTATCTGTAACCGGAATGAAAAGGTACGCTTGGGCCATACCGGGAAACTGTTTGACTTGAATCTATCGTGAGGCGGGGAGGTCAGACCAAAATCGCTGTTTTGGCCTGAAGAGTCATATTTCTGGTAATCAGATGAGTTTGCTGACAACCGCAGCAAGCAGGCCAACACAGCCACCAATGATTGCGCCGGTAAGCATGGCCTTCTGACTGGCTTCTTTAATTTGTTTCTGCAGGCTTTGATTCTGGCTGGCAATCAGAGCTTCGCTTTCCGCTTTGTTGGTTCGTACTACTGTAACCAGATCGTCGGCTGCTTTTTTATTGACCTTGTCGGCAACCGCCGCAGCCAGCCGCTGGTTCAGTGGCAATGTCGCTTTGTAGATCGATTGTGGATCAAGTGACTTTTTCAGTTCGGTTTGTAAGGTCTCATATTGCTGGCGAATCTGAGACTGAATCTGTTCCAGCTGATGGGACTGAGCGCTTTGTAATTGTTGGGTTGAGCTGTCGAGCCCGGCTGCAATTTCCGCTTTGGCTTCAGTAATGGCCAGTTTCAGATGTTTCTGAACCAGTTTGTCGACTTCTACCAGTGCAATTCCGTCTGGTTGACTGGTTTCGCGTTCGTCATTGGCAGCCGGTTCGTCGAGTGACTCGATAACCGCCATCACGGCTTCCTGATTGGCTGGTTTTGCCAGAACCCCTTCGGCACCGTGGGAGCGGGCGATATCGAAATATTCTTCGCCTTCTTTGGAGGTGTACATGATGGTTGGAATGGTTGACGTTTTGGGGTTGGACTTGATCAGCTGTGTCGCCTCCAGACCATCCATACCTGGCATCATATGATCCATAAAGATCACATCCGGTTGTGATTTATCCAGGAATAACAGAGCGGCTTCGGCACTTTCAACGGCTTCGGCTTTTACATTCATGCGCCCGAGCAGGCGTTGCAGCATCATGCGAGCTGATTTTGAGTCGTCGACCACCAGTGCGTTTTTAATAGCCATTTTTATTCCTGAAAATGTACTGATAACAATCGGGTATAAGAACAATTCGAGTCAGGCAGGTCAAGGGCCGATTCGGGTCATCCTTAGTGGTTGTGACGCTGTACACAACCATCGGCCTCGCTGCTTTAAAGCGTTCTGCCGGGTGAAGCTACTCGCCGCCAGCAGATTATTATATAGTCGGGTTCTGAGTTTCCGATCAAGAGAGTCTGATGCCGACTGCCCGGTCACACGATCACCTTATTAAGGCCGCTGCTTATGCGTCGATGGCCGTTGCCACTTTGCTGTTATTGGTGAAGCTGGCTATCTGGTGGCTGAGTGGTTCCGCCAGTGTGCTGTCATCAATGCTCGACTCTATGATGGACATTGTTGCGTCGGTTATAAACTTCTTCGCCATACGATATGCACTGATGCCTGCTGATGATGATCATCCGTTTGGGCATTCCAAGGCAGAAGGTATCGCAGCCTTGATGCAGGCAGCGTTTATTACCGGGTCGGTGACCGTTCTGCTGTTGCATGTCTCCGAGCGCTTACTCAATCCCCAGCCTTTACAAGCCTTGCCTGAAAGCCTTGCGGTTATGTTGTTTTCGACGTTACTGACGGTAGCGTTGGTGGGCTACCAGCGTTGGGTGGTGAAACAAACCTGCTCGTTGGCGGTTAAAGCTGACTCAGAGCATTATGCCAGTGATATTCTGATGAACTTAGCGGTTGTTGTTGCCTTAATCGGTGCCTACATTGGAGTGGATTGGCTGGATCCATTGATTGCTTTGCTGATTGCCTTAATTTTACTGCGCAGTGTTTATAGCATTGCCAGGCTGGCGTTAGGTGTGCTGATGGACCAGGCGCTGGCAGAAGATGAGGAGCAAACAATTAAAGACGTGATTTTGGCGCAGCCAGGTGTGAAGGGTTTTCATGACTTAAAAACGCGGCAGTCAGGCAGTGTGCAGTTTATCCAGTTTCATCTTGAGTTAGACGGACAGCAACCTTTGTTGCAGGCACATGAAACGGGTGAGCAAGTAAATATCTCCATTCAAAAGTGCTTTCCCCGTGCCGAAATATTAATTCATCAGGACCCGGTGTAGTTTTAAGTATGACGTTAGTACGGCAAGGAATCGCTGCTGTTATAGGTTTGCTGCTGAGTTGTCATGTTGCAGCCTTAACCGAGCCTGTTTATCTCGCAGAAGATGTCGAATTTGATATTCCCGTCGACCCGGATGATGAGCAACCGTATGTTGAAGAAACGCCGGTTTCTGAAGATGTAATGGATCGCTCACGGGATTGGTTGGTGCGCTATCTGGACGGTATCTCAGGAGATATTGATACTTTTTTTGTCGACACATTTTTTAGTGAAGATATTACCGCGGACGATGTAAAAGGCAGTCGTGCTAAGTTGTCATTTTATACCCGGCGTGAGCTTGGGGAGCCGGTCGATTATAAATTTGGTATCAGCGTTAAAATGGTATTTCCGAATACAAATGAGCGACTGAAACTGCTGCTGGAATCGGATGAAGAAGCGGATGCCCGTGAAGCGGACCCGATTGAAAGTGTCGAGAATGTGGATTACACCGCGGCATTGCGTTTTATCATTAATGAATCGGATAAATGGAAAACCAATATTGATACCGGGATTCGATGGGGTCTGCCGCCGGATCCGTTTGTGCGTTTCCGGGCGCGTCGCTACAGCTACTTTTCCGAATGGGAAATGAAGATCACCCAGGTGGTATCTTATTTTACTAAAGAAGGCTGGAGAGAAACGACCCGGGTGCAGGGGAATTACCCGATTAACATCGAAAAACAGTTTCGTTTAAGTGCACGGGCTGACTATTTATTGAATAACGAATATTTCACCCTGAATTACGGCGCAGGTTTGTATCATCGCCTGAGTAAAAAGGCGGCACTGGGTTTTGTTGCCAGTGCTTCGGGGGATACTGAAAAAACGGCCACGTTTAATGCGTATGCTGCTGGCGTTCGTTATCGTCGCCAGATCTGGAAAGACTACGTATTTGCCGAGGTATCTCCGGAATTTATCTGGACCTCGGAAAATGAATATGAAAGTACACCGGTATTAATGTTCCGTATTGAAACCGTATTTTCTGAATAACAATCGACAGGGTTCCGGCGGTAGTCAGAGAATTATTTTTCTGAATGTCAGATTGATCCTGCCTGAACTCTGCTTCTTTCGTTGTGGCAACGCATGTTGCCAGCGCTGCTGCATTCCCGCCTTCATGAATAACAGGCTGCCACTGTTCAATGGAATTTTAGTGTGTTGGCGTGTTTCTCCGACCCTTCTCAGGGCAAAGTCGCGGCAATCACCAAAACTTAATGACGCGATCACGGCTTCCGGGCCCAGCTCCGGTTCATCATCGCTGTGCCAGCCCATATGATCCATGCCGGAGCGATACCAGTTAGCCAGTACGCTGTTGAATTGAACATCTGAAACATCATTGAGCCTGTTCAATAACTGTTTACAGGTTGATGGCCAAGGAAAAGGAAAGAAGGTTTTGCCGGAGTAGCGATAGTTGTACTGTGGATCTCCAATCCAACACTGCAGTCGCGGAATCAGGTGTGTTTTACCATAAATATGGATTTCTTCCTGTTGCCACTGAATTTCCTGCCGCAGTTGTTGGTAAACTCGGTTGGCCTCGGCAGCCGAGAAGGCGGAAGGGTAATAGGCCAGGTCGCCATCCAGCAGGACTTGCGCCTGAGATAAATTGATCTCAGGCGCATCGGCATGATCAGGAATCAAAGCGACCAGCAAATAGTGGCGAGGTCAGGTAGCGCTCACCAGAGTCTGGCAGGATAACGACGATGGTTTTGTCTTTAAACTCATCTTCCTCTGCCAGGCGCAGCGCTCCCAGTAATGCGGCACCACATGAAATGCCGGCAAGGATGCCTTCTTCGGCCATTAAACGGTGTGCCATCTCCATGGCTTCATCGTTGCCAACAGTCTCAACCCGATCAAGGATGTCGATATCCAGGTTCTTCGGAATAAAGTTCGCACCAATGCCCTGAATTTTATGAGGCGCTGGCTTGATTGCCTGGCCTTCACGAGTCTGGCTGATGATTGGTGAATCAGCAGGCTCAACAGCAACCGAGGTAATGGCTTTGTGTTGTTTGATGTAACGGGAAATACCAGAGATGGTGCCACCGGTACCCACACCAGCAACCACGACATCAACCTCACCGTCGGTGTCTTGCCAGATTTCCGGGCCGGTTGTTTTTTCATGAATTGCCGGGTTAGCCGGGTTTTCAAACTGTTGCAGCATGATGCGTTGTTCCGGTGCTTCGGCCAGCAGTTCTTCTGCTTTCTCTACTGCACCACGCATACCTTTGGCACCTTCGGTCAGTACCAGGTTAGCGCCCAGTGCCTGCATCACTTTACGGCGTTCCAGGCTCATGGTTTCTGGCATGGTCAGAGTTACTTTGTAGCCTCGTGCTGCGCCCACAAATGCCAGCGCAATCCCTGTGTTACCGCTCGTAGGCTCAATGATTTCCATGCCTGCTTTCAGCTTTCCGTCTTGCTCCGCTTGCCAGATCATATTGGCACCAATGCGGCACTTCACTGACTGTGCCGGATTACGGTTTTCCAGTTTTGCGTAAACTTTTGGGTGGCTGGTCAGTTTGCTGATGCGCACTAATGGCGTGTTGCCGATGGATTGGCTGATATCCTCGTAAACCTTCATAAATTCCTCAGTACTTTGTCGCAGATGTCATCTAGACTTAATCTATGTCATCCTTTGTTGTCAGCCTGCGTATATGATCTGACAACGCATTTGGTAAGGGAGAACCTGTGCTGAAAACCAGTCACCGGTCAGAAAAAAATAAGAGTGCTACCTTACGGGCTGTTGAAGAACAGATCAACCTGCTGAATCAGGTTCTCAAGGCCAGCGCTCGCTCATTACGCTTCTCGTCGGATATTGAAAAACAATATCTGCGCCATCGTAATCGCCGTTTTCTTGATGTTGATATCAAAATTATTGCCGCAGGTCTGCTGGTTTATCTGGCATTTGCCTGGTCGGACTTTTACATCGGTGGTGAGCGTGCACACGAGCTGCTGATGATTCGTTGTTCCATCACTGCAATTCTGTTTCTGGGCGTTATCTGGATTCCACGATCTCCGCTGGGAGGCTATATCGTTCCGTTGACCGCTGTGGGGATTGCAGTGGTCGGCACTTCGGTGATTTATTTTATTTATCTGCTCGAGGGCTTGCCCCGTTACGCCTATCACCTGGGGTTGGTGCCAATCCAGGTGTTTGCCATGGTTTCCATGCGTTTGAGTTACCGCAGCTTTTTGGTCACTTCAGTATTTATGATGCTGGTATATACCGTGATCGCCAGTCAGATCGATTTATCAACGGACACCTCCGAAGTTGGGCGCATCATTATGTCACTGCAGCCTTATTTTCTGGCTTTCTGGTTGGTTCTGGTGGCGATGGGAGGGTATCTGGCGTACGTCATGGAGGCAGCCTTCCGCAGTGATTATATGAAAAATCGGATTCTGGCCCTAGAAGCCGACCGCCTGCAGATCTTAACCCGTAAGTTACAGCTGTTATCGACTACCGACAGCCTGACGCAAATCGCAAACCGGCGGCACTTCGAGCAGGTGTTTGATTCCGAGTGGCGTCGCTGCCAGAGGAATAATGAATCGTTGGCATTGGTGATGGTCGATGTTGATGCCTTTAAAGAGTACAACGACACCTACGGACATCAGATGGGCGATGAATGTTTGCGCCGGATTGCCGCCAGCATTTCCGATGGCTGTAGGCGCTCAACCGATTTGTGTGCCCGTTATGGTGGTGAAGAGTTTGTCATTCTGTTGCCGCAGATGGCCGAGCAGGGTGCGTTAGAGCTGGCGAATAATGTGCGTCAGGCGATTGAAGATCTGGCGATAGAGCACCGCACAAGTGAAATTGGTGTTGTAACTATCAGTGCGGGTATCGCCTGTCAGACACCGCAACATGGTGATCAGTCAGAAGATTTGATTCGCCTTGCCGATCAGCGCCTGTATCAGGCGAAGAGCGCCGGTCGGAATATCGTGCTGCATAACGAATAAAAGCGGCTCGATAGCCGCTTTTATTCGTTAATTAACCGTCTCTTAACTGGCTAACTCAGCCAGGCTTTGGTCTTTGTCTTCCCAAAGTTGCTGCACCCATTGCTGAAAATTCTGACGGAAAGCATCGTCGTTTTCATAGTCGCCCTGACGCAGTTCTTCAGGAATAGGTTTTTCTTCCACAATGACCGTACAGCGCTTCATTTTACCCTGCAGAAAATCCCAGAATGTCGGAATACCATCCGGATAATGGATGGTAACGTCGATAATGGATTTAAACTGATCGCCCATCGCACTCATGGCAAATGCCATTCCACCGCTTTTCGGTTTCAGTAAATGCTTAAAAGGAGATTGTTGCTTCTCATGCTTGTTTGGAGTGAAGCGGGTGCCTTCAAGGTAGTTCACTACGGATGTAGGAATTTCCTTAAATTTCTCACAAGCCTGGCGTGTGGTTTCCAGATCTTTACCGCGCATTTCCGGATGTTTTTCCAGATAAGCCTTGCTGTAGCGTTTCATAAATGGGAAATCCAGTGCCCACCAGGCAGCTCCCATAATCGGTACTTTAATAAGCTCTTGTTTCAGGAAAAACTTGAGGAACGGCGCACGCCCTTTCAGCGTGTGTTGCAATAGCAGGATATCCACCCATGATTGGTGATTGCTGACCACAAAATACCAGCCGTGCTTGTCCAGTCCTTCCGGGAGCCTGATATCCCAATCCATTTTTTGTGTCAGGCGCATCCAGCCGCTGTTGCAATAAACCCAGCAAATAGCCACACCCGTCATCATACGACTGATGACTTTGCGGATGGCGGGAACCGGAATGATTTTGCTCAATAACAATAACGTCATGAGCAAAGTCACCCAAAATAAAATATTGATTAGCAATAACGTACTGGCAATGATGCCGGTTACAAGCGGTGGCATAACGCTGATCGTCCTTCGTTTATTGTTCTGTTTGTGTTTTTCTCTGTTGTGCCTGAATTGCAGTAAGAGCGATGGTATAGACAATATCTTCCACCAATGCCCCACGTGATAAATCATTTACCGGCTTTGCCAACCCCTGCAACATAGGCCCAATGCTAATAACATTGGCACTACGCTGTACGGCCTTGTAGGTTGTGTTGCCAGTATTCAGGTCGGGGAAGATTAACACAGTGGCCTGACCGGCTACAGCACTGTCCGGCGCTTTCGATCTTGCTACTGACATGGTTGTCGCCGCGTCGTATTGCAACGGGCCATCAACGGTCAGCTGAGGTTGTGCCTGGTGCACCAGCTCAGTTGCCTGGCGAACTTTTTCAACATCGGCGCCGCTGCCGGACTTGCCGGTGGAGTAACTCACCATGGCAACCTTGGGTGAAATTCCCATCGCGGTGGCTGATGCTGCACTCTGAATAGCAATGTCGGCCAGTTCGTCAGCATTCGGATCCGGGTTTACCGCACAATCTCCATAAACCAGTACCTGATCGGGTAAGCCCATAAAGAATACCGAGGACACCAGCTTGGCACCGGGCGCTGTTTTAATCAGCTGCAGTGCCGGGCGAATGGTGTTGGCTGTGGTGTGAACGGCACCACTGACCAGGCCGTCGACATCGTCCTGGGCCAGCATCATGGTGCCCAACACAACTGTATCCTCGAGTTGGGCCAGTGCCATTGGTTCTGTCAGTTGCTTGTGCTTTCTCAGTTCCACCATGTGAGGGACGTAGTGCTCGCGAACATCGGATGGATCGATGATTTGCAGATCTTCCGGTAACTCAATTTCGTGTGCCTGAGCAACCTGCTCAACTTTTTCGCGTTCGGCCAGTAACACACAATCGGCAATGCCACGTTGCTGGCAGATGGCTGCCGCCTGCACTGTTCTCGGCTCATCGCCTTCCGGTAACACAATGCGTTGTTTATCCGAGCAAGCTTTGGCAACGATCTGGTAACGGAATGCCGCGGGTGACAAACGACTCGGGTGGGGGGCGCCCAAACGCTCGAGTAATAAGTCGCTGTTGAGATGGCTGGTGACTGATTCCATGATGCGCTGAACCCGGTCGACGTCGTCGATAGGGACGTGAGTGTCCATGCGCGATAACTGCTCAGCCGTGCTGAAGGTATCCAGCTCTGACTGTAAAACCGGCACGCCGGTTTTTAACGCGTTCTGACATAAGTCGATGATGCCCTGGCTTGGGACTAAGCCACTGGTCAACAGTAAGCCTGCCAATGGCGTGCCATTGGTAGCGGCCATGGCCGCTGCCACGACAACGTCATCGCGGTCACCCGGCGTTACTACCAGGGTTCCCGGACGTAAGGTTTCAACCATATTCGGCAGGGTGCGAGCGCACAATGCTGTACGCAATACGCGGCGTTTATCGAGGTCGCCTTCGTTCAGAACTTTTGCTTTTAATGTGCGGGCGATATCCAGCATGCGCGGGCTGAGTAGTTCAGCCTGCCATGGAATAACCCCCACTACAGGGCACTGATCCGTACCCAGGTGCCAGCATTCTTCTTCACTACATAATGGGTTGATATTTGCCTGAACGGCTGTTTCCACCGACGGAATGCCGGATTGCACAGGGGCGCTGCCCACTTTATTAATAATGGAACCAAGCAGGTTGGCTTTGTTACCACCGTAAATACCGTACTGCAGCTTCAGATCGGAGCGGATCTTTGCGGCGCTGCGATCCTGGCCATTGGCGACCAGCAATACGTCGGCATTTAACGCTTTGGCAATTTCTGCGTTTAATTTGGCGGTATAAGGCTCTGAGCGATCCGGAGCCAGGCCTTCGATCAGGACAACATCACAATCCTGTGCAACCTGGTCGTGCAGGGCAACGACGTCTTCGAGAACGCGGTCCATCAAGCCGTCACTGATGCGTTGCTGTACCAGATTCAGCTGCATCGGATCCGGAGTTTGCAGGTGCAAAACGGTACGAACCAGATGGGTCGAGCGCTCGCTGGAGGCATAAGACGGTGCTACGGGTTTAACAAATCCCACTTTCAGGCCACGTGCATCCAGAGCACGGATCAAGCCCAGGCTGATGGTGGTGAGGCCGCTTTCCAGGCCGGTTGGAGCTATTACAACATTAATCATGGTTCACCAGTTGGTAAGTATCCTGAGCAATCATTCGTTCTTCATCGGTGGCAACCACCATCGCTAATGGCGAACCGGCTGCGGTAATTCTGCCGGCAGCATCACCATTGGCATTGTTTAAATCGTTATCGAGCTTGAATGCGGCTGAGCGCCAGGCAGACAGAATTCGTTGGCGCACCAGGTTAGAGTGCTCACCGATTCCGCCGGTGAAAACCACCGCATCAAGGCTGGGCAGAGAAGCTGACAATGCCGCCAGCTGGCGAGCCGCCCGGAAGCAAAATACATCGACTGCGCGCTTGGCGTTGCTATCACCATCCGCCTCGGCTTGCAGCAAGGTGCGCATATCGTTACTCAGGCCGGATAAGCCTTTCAGACCACTGTTGCGGTTGAGATCACTGCTCACCTGCTCCAATGTTTTTCCCTGATGATGGACCATGTAATCAATCATACCGGGGTCGATGTCGCCACTGCGCGAACCCATTACCATACCTTCCAGCGGTGTCAGTCCCATGGTGGTATCGACTGAGCGTCCGTTAGCAACGGCGCAAGCACTGCAGCCGTTACCCATGTGAGCGATGATCATGTTCAGCTCATTGGGGGCGCGATTTAACAAACGGGCCGCTTCCGCGCTAACGTAGCGATAGCTGGTGCCATGAAAACCATAACGGCGAACGCCAGCATTTTCGTACCAGTCATAGGGCACTGCGTACAGGTAAGCACTTTCGTCCATTGTCTGGTGAAAGGCAGTATCAAAAACCGCAACGTTGGGTAATTCCGGACGTAATTGCTGACACAGTTCGATGCCTAGCAGGTTTACCGGGTTATGCAGTGGCGCCAGATCCGACACCTGATGCAGCTGAGAAATGGTGTCGGCATTTAATAAAGTGCTTTCGCTGAAGGTTTCACCGCCGTGAACCACGCGATGACCAATACCCGCGAGGTGTTCAAGGTGGCTTTCGCAGGTTTGTAAAAAGCCGGACAGGGCTTCTTTATGAGCACTGCCTGCGGGCAGGGATATGTGTTCGGTGATGTCACCTTTGATGGAAATGACCGGTGAAGGCTCACCAAGCCTTTCTGCGAGTGCCTTGATGCTAGGTTCGCTGGCGTTGGCATTAGGATAAAGAGCGAATTTAATTGACGAACTACCGCAATTAATAACGAGTACGGACTGATCCACTTAAGGTCCCCAGATAAAACGTTGGCTGGAATTTTCTGATGGCAGAGACTACTGACTCCGGCTGTTGCAGTTATCGCGATACAGGCCGAGGCAGGGCTTAATGTAACAGCCTAAAGTCTAGTGGTAAATCAATGTGAGAATGTTAATGCAGGTCAGTGTTTGGCTGAAGAAAAAAGGAGGGCAATGGAATGTCGGCGTAAATGATTACGCCGGGTTGCTGGCTTCGCGTAAATTAATTTCCAGCCGTTGTAATACGGTATAAGCACCGCGAGTGGCTGCTTCAGGGATTTTCCCCATGGAGAACTTTACCGCGTAAATAAAATCGCCATCTTGTTGTTCCGCACGAATCACGGTAGCAGGTACCGACTGCAAACTGTGGTCATCACTGGTCAGCGAAATCAGCAGGTTTTTTCCCGGCTTCATTTTTATCGGAGAAATAATTGAAACGCCGCCGAGAGAAAAGTCCCGCGCAATTGCCTGATGCCTTTTCCCGGCGCGACCGAATAAATTCAGTTTGCGTATTTCCAGCTTCAGAGGTGCAGCATCGTAGCGTTTGCGAAAGCGGCGTTCATTAGCAGACATAAAAAATTATCCCTGAGGTTGCTCTTTTACCTGTGGTTCATCGTATTCAGCCAACTTGTTGTGGCGAATCATTGCGCGGATTTCTTTTACATATTCTTCACCACGCTCTGAGTATTTTAGTAAACCTGCGGCCAGAGTCATGCCCGTGCTGTAATTTTTTTCGCTCAGCTCCTGATTTCGTAACTGGCGAAGTTCCGCGTAGCTTGGGTGGCTGTTGAGGTTGCGAATGTAGCTGGCCACAGAACGGTATGGGCTATCAAATTTTGCCACTTCATGCGATGCGCCACTGTTGCGTGATGACGGAACCAGGCCACAGCCTTTGCTGAAGCACCATTGGCCGAACAGATTATTACCCTGCTTAGCAAAGCGGGACGTGCCCCAGGCCGACTCGTTAGCCGCTTGTGCCAGTACCAGAGATGGTGGAATAACATTCACTTTTTGTTTCAGCTCGGCAAACTGCTGCGCCTTGTCAGTTGCTTTAACCCGGTACTTTTTCAGCAGCCCGTTGAGAGTCTCTTGCTCCGTCGCATCCAGTTCTGCTTTTTTGCTTAATGTTTCGATGGTGTTTCGTTCGATCAGCACTTTTTCATTTGCCTGAGCGATTAACGGTTTCAGAAAACCAAAGAACGCACGCTTTTTCTCTTTAACATCCTGAAGCGCGGCAAAATCCGGTAATTGCGGATTAAAGTCTTTTTGGGTTTTAGTTTCAGTCTGCGGCGCTTTATCACATCCGGATAAAGCCAGAAGTAACGACAAGAAAGTAATTTTAATCAGAGACGGTTTCAGCATTTTTAAGATCTGAAGTAGTGAGTTTGGCGGCAGTATACCGGATTCGCTGATTAACCATAGGGATTCGCGCCTGATGGCTGATAAATACTGGATTGGTGTGACATTTCCTTGGCGTGAAAAACATAGCTGAACGTACGTTTGTCGACGAATTGTGATTGTCTATGTGCTTTGTGTGTATTTTTATTAACAGTGCGCAAGTTTCGTGTATGCTGGCCGATAGTTGCAGAGGAACTGACAACAAGAAGCTCAACTATGTCTCAGCCAATTATAATTATCGCCGATCAGACCCTGGCCGTTCAGGCTCAGCTGGGTGATCTGCTGGCCGCAGAAGCCGACACTGTCAGTGTCATTCGCCAGGAGCAACTGGATTACTGGCTGAATGAACCGTCTCATACCCCCGATTTACTGATTCTTCAGCGCGACTTCGTTGACGATACCGCTGCGCTGCTGAATCGTTGGCGCAGTCACCCCCAAACCCGCCATTGCGATGTGTTATTGATGGGTGAAGCAAACGAGAGTTTTGAAGTTGAAGCTCTGCTTGCCGGGGCTGTCGATTATGTACGTAAACCGATCAATCCGGTGTTAGTGCTGGCCAGAGTGAAAGCTCAACTGGGGCGTCGGCGTGAAGTGGCACGGCTGGAGGCTTTGTCGACCACCGATGGGTTAACGAATATCGCCAATCGCCGTTATCTGGATCGCTTTCTTGCAGCTGAGTGGGGGCGTGCCCAGCGTGAGGAAGGAAATCTGGGGCTGATCATGATCGATATCGATCATTTCAAACAATACAACGACTACTACGGACATCCGGCTGGTGATGATGTGTTAGTGCGTGTTGCTGCGGCGTTGAAAAGCTGTGCGCAACGTCCACGTGACCTGGTTGCCCGCTACGGTGGCGAGGAGTTCGCCGTAGTGTTGCCGTCGATTCAGCTCGAAGGACTGGAGGTGGTTGCGCAGCGCCTGCAGCAAGCAATTGCCGAGCTGAAAATTGAGCATCATGGCTCGCTGACTGCTCCCCATCTGACGTTGAGTCAGGGGCTTGCCTGGAGTGAACCTAAAGCGGGTGAAGACTGGCATTTGTTGGTGGAAGCGGCGGATGAAGCCTTATATACGGCAAAATCGGCGGGTCGCAATCAGTTCAGTGAAACCGTTGATCTGGCTGCCGTTCGTATGTTGATTCCAGGCTGAGCACTGTTTCCAGAGCACTTTATTGGCCTTGGTACGGGATCTCGCATCCGACGAAATCCCGGTTCTCTGTTAAAAATTCTATATCGTTCTTGCAGGCTGGTTCAGCCGTGACTTCCTGCCAGATTTGATGCCATACGGTTAAGTAACTTACGTAATCTCACGGCTGTTGTATGCCGATGTGTGATGTTGCTGGAGATCTGCTGAAATTCGATCAGCGTTTGTTGCAACATTTCCTGGCTGGTGGTGATCACTTCGTACTCGTAGTGATGATCCTGAATGCTGACCTTTGCCAGCTCCATGTATTCTGCGTTCAGAATCTGAATCAGATTAAATACCTGGTCTTTTTCCTTGCAGCTGCTGGCTTCCCAATAACAATCTTCCAGCGTTTTCAACAGATCCCAGATCAGTTCGCTGGCCTGGCTGATGGTGATGTGACTCATACCTTCTCCGCGTTAGATAACCCTCTGTTTAAGGATAGCAGAGGGTTAGCAATACGGCTGAGTAATCAGGCCTTGCGGCGTATGTATAATTTCTTACGTACTTTGGCGACCAGTTGGTCTTTTTCATCAACGATGTTGACGTCGTAAACCGGCAGAAATTTATCGCCCGAAGCCGTTTTTTGCTTAATCTCCTGCAACATCTCGTCTGTTAACAGGAAGTGAGCGAATACGCGTCCACGACCCGGGCTGACGAAGTCAATTTCGGCGCTGGCGTCCCAGACGATGTAGTCACGGCCGAGGTTGTTCATCAGCAATAACATGTAAAAAGGGTCAACCATAGAAAACAGGCTGCCGCCAAAATGGGTGCCGACATAATTACGGTTGTACCAGGTCAGGCGCATGCTCACCCGGGCTTCGCGGAAATCTTTATCGAGGTAGTCGACTTTGACGCCGGCACCCAGGTAAGGGCCGTATATATTGATAATGCGGCGAATGCCCGAAGCGGACGTCAGCCAGTCTTTAAATTTGTTAAACATACGAAATTCTGCGGTTACTGAATCGATTAAATAAAAAAAGCGCATCCCGAATCCGGGGTGCGCTTTTTATCAGATTTGTAATTAGCTGTTAACTGTTTGGCTGAATGTCAGCCTTCAGTTTTAACAAAGTGGCGCAGGTAGCGCTGGTTCATATCGTCTTTGCCCAGCAGGATCAATGCGTCACAGACGTTGAAGTCCTTATCCAGGAATGGCTCGCCACAGACTTTGACACCAATGCGCAGGTAGGCTTTCAGCAGTGGTGGTACCAGGCTTTTACCATCCAGGTCTACGCTGGTGCTTGGCATCTGAATTTTCGGCTCAGCGCGCATGTCTTCACTGGTGAAGTGTTTTTCCCGCAGATAGTCGATCACAGCAATGGCTTTAGAGTAGCCATCCGCCAGTGAGATGCTGGCGCATCCCATCAGGTAATCCATTTTATTTGCCGACATATACTGAGCAATGCCACCCCACAATAAGCCGATTACGGCACCACTGCGGTAGTCCGGATCGACACAGGTGCGACCAATTTCCATATAGCGCTTTCCGGGCTTGATGATATTGCTCAGATCGAATTCTGTTGCGGAATAAAAGCCACCGGTTTGTTCGGCCAGTTCGTTGGTCAGTATGCGACTGTAACCAACAACACAGTCGTTATGGACGTCTTTAACGATCAGGTGGTGGCATACATCGTCGAACGAATCTTTATCGATTCCTTCTCCGGCAGTTGGCAGATTAGCGCCCATTCCTTCTGCAAAAACGCGGTAACGCAGTTGCAGAGCCTGATGGATTTCAGCCGGATCTGTGGTGATTCGGGCAACCAGTGGAGACTCACTGTGTTGCGCCTGTTGACTGGCGGTGGCTTGTTGCATAATCAGTCTCATTTATTCATTTTGCGTGACAGTAAATCAGACGTGTGACAGTAGAGTTACAGGGGAGCGGCTGCACGGCTCGGTAAAAATTCTGACCCGGAAACCCGACATTCGTCTTAAGCGAGCTATCCTAAGTGAGAGGGGGAAGAGATGAAACCACTGATTATTACAATTTTGTTGCTGAACAGCCTGTATTGCTCAGCACAGCCATTTATTGGTACCAATCACGCCAGCCAGCTAATTAATCAGGCGCTGAAAAGCAAAGATCTGAAGTGGTTGCCGTTTCCAATGCCGTATGCCATTGCCCGTGCAGATAAGGGAAAAGATGCACGCTTTTTATCTGCGTTGGCTGACCACAAATTACTGGTGCGTAAAAAAGAAACGCGCATGGCAACGGTTGAAGAAAACGGTAAACGTAAACGCAAGGTACTGGTGAGTTGGATCTATGACTATCCGATGTCCAATGGTGAGCGGACAACGGATGAAGGGTTTTATTACGGATATGGTCGGCTGAAGAATATTCTGGAATTATCCAGCCCTTATCTGATTGGCGAATACTATTACGTCGAAGCCTATATCCAGTGGTATGTCGATGATATGCAGGAGTGGATCAAAGATTCGGCGTTTGATGGTGCCCGTACGTTGCGTCGTTCCCGCGAATCGTTTCGCCGACCTTTCGAGAAAAGGGTGTTTCTGCAATACGATGGTAACAGTTGGGCGTTTTGGGAAGGTAAGCCAGGCGAGCTGTAGCCAGCCCGTTTTTACTGTTGTCGTTGCGGCTGAGATCGCTCAAAGCTGAGTTCTTAACCATAAGCCCGGCGGTGTCGAAACGCCCTGATCCTGATGAATCACTTGCCCGTTTTTATCCAGCACGTAATAACTTGGATAACCTTTTACCCGGAAATACGCTCGTGTGTCCGGGCTGCCAAGTAATACTTCTCCATTGAAGCCAACATCGGCGATAAATTTTTCAATTTCCGGGCGGTCCTCCCAATCCTGAGCAATGGCGACCACCCGCAGATTGTCATTCGGTAATAAATTCAGGCCCGGCATGCTGATGCGGCATACGCTGCACCAGGGAGCAAAGAAATAGACCAGTGTTTTGTCTTCGCTTGATGGCCAGTTCAGTTCGCCGTTTGCGTTGCTACTGAGCTGAGGTAAGGAAAGTTCCGGAATCTGACTGCCATCATCGAGTAAATGACTGCTTAGCCAGCTGCTGAGTGCAACAAAACCGATAATCAGCAGGCTGAATTCAACCAGCCTGCCGAGCCATTTGCTGGTGTTGTCAGATGGCTTTGGAGAAGCGTCGTCTTTCTTGGTTGGGTTGCTCATGTTGTTTCAGATAATGATCGAATGCCATACAGGCATTACGAACCACTAAGCGTCCTCTGTCACTGATGCGGATTTCGACATCATCCACCATCACAAGTTCATCGGCCAGCATCGGTTTTAATTCATCAATGCTGGCGCTGAGATAGTCGCGGCTGTTAATGGCGTATTTCTGATCCAGCTCGGCAAACTGAATGTTGAGGTGGCATAACAGTTCGGCAATCACTTCACGGCGAATTTTATCGTCCTGGTCAATATGACGGTATTTCAGTGTTGGCAGCTGGCCCGCGGCAATCGCATGCTCATAAGCATCAACAGTCACCTGATTCTGCAGGTAGTAATCACCAATCTGGCTGATCGATGAGACACCAAAGCCAATCAGGTCACAGTCGCCGTGGGTGGTATAACCCTGGAAGTTGCGGTGCAGTTTGCCGTTGGCTTGGGCAATAGCCAGTTCATCATCCGGCTTAGCGAAGTGATCCATACCGACGTAGTGGTAATCAGCGCCGGATAATTTCTCGATGCAATGACCCAGAATGGCGAGTTTTTCCTGAGCGGATGGCAGGTCATCACCGTTAATGCGGCGTTGTGGTTTAAAACGCTCTGGTAAATGGGCGTAGTTAAAGACTGATAAACGATCCGGGCTCAGTTCGATGATTGTGTCCAGGGTGCGATCAAAACTCTCCAGCGTTTGATGGGGGAGGCCATAGATCAGATCCATGTTGATCGAACGGTAACCGAGTTCTCTCGCTTCTTTCATCACTGCGCGGATCATACTTTCCGGTTGTACCCGGTTTACGGCGACCTGAACTTTTTCTTCCAGATCCTGTACGCCAAAACTGATGCGGTTAAATCCAAGTTGGCGCAACATGGATAAGGTGTTCGGGCGCAGTTCCCGTGGGTCAATTTCAATCGAGTAGTCTGCGCTGCTGTCCTGGCTGAAATCGAAATGTTGCTGCAGGAAGCGGATCAGCTCCTGTAATTGTTCGTCGGATAAGAAGGTTGGCGTACCGCCACCAAAATGCAGCTGTTCAACCCGACGGTTGCTACCCAGCAGTGATTTTTTAGCAAGAATTTCCTGCTTCAGAATTTCAAGGTATGGAGCAGCTTGCTCACGACGCTTTGTTACAATTTTATTACAGCCGCAGTAATAACAAACGTGGGCGCAGAACGGGATATGAATATACAGCGACAACGGTTTGTTGTTATCTCGCTGAGCAAACGCTTGTCGTTCATGGTGGTCATCTGTGACTGGTAAAAACTCAACCGCGGTTGGGTAGGAAGTGTATCTTGGGCCAGGGCGGTTATAACGCTGAATTAACAGCGGATCCCATGCTAAATGTTCAGTCATAGTCGATTCTTTTATTGGGCTGAGTGGACGGCTCTGACGGCCTTTTGATCAATGGCTGAAGAGTTTAAATGTTTGTTTTTTGTCGACCTTGTTCTACGTCAAGAGCGGCGAGGTTCCAGGCGCGATTTCAGGTGGCGTGTCATTTTTCAAAATTTTACTTTCTTTTAACATTTCCAGGCGCGCCAGCTCTGGTGCGGTTTTTATTCCATGCCTTTCCTGTCGTTCACTAAACTTTGAGTCAATTTGGCCGATATGAAACTTGCTTTTGGTAAAAATCGGTCGTTTTATGGCCGCATGTAAAGATAATTAAAATATCGTTCTGTTTTAGTGAGTTTTACTGACAGAGCTGTAACAGGGGAAAGGTGAGATGCCAAAGAAACCGTTCACTGCGGAAGAAATTGTCGCTCAACGTCAACGAATCATGGATAGCGCTTCCAGTGTGATGGCGGAAGTTGGTTTTCATCATTTATCCATGCGTAAGTTGGCGTCACAGCTGGGTATGACGGCAAGTAACATTTACAACTATTTTCCGAATAAAGAGTCGCTGTTTATTCATACCCGTTGCCGCGGTTTTGAATTGGCGTTTCTTGATATTAATGAGCAATTGCGTGTGGGTTACAGCCCGCAACAGGGACTGCTGAGTTTTGCCAGCAACCTGGTGGCCTTTGCCCAGCGTTTTCCGGGTTACTATCAGCTGATGTTTCAGCCGCCGTTATTAAGCCTGGAAGAATCCGATCTCGCCGATCAGGAAGTGCAGCATCAGCTGGGCAGGCTGGTTGATGAATGGCAACAGCACGCGCAGACCTTGCTGGTGGATGCCATTCCTGAACTGGTGGATCAGCCAGAGTCGCGTCAGAAGCAAATGACACTGTTTGTGGTCGCGTCGTTACACGGCTTGATTGATACCTATCGTTATCAGGCATTGCCAGGTTTGGTTGCTGAAACCGAGCTGATTTCTCAGGACATGGTAACGTCTCATGTCAGCAGTTTGCTGATATCGCTGCGCTCGACGCTCGAGACACGAGTACAACAGGCTGCCGCCAGTTAACCACTGTCTGTTAGCCTTCGCCTGTTAGTCTCTTAGTCAGGCGGATGTCTTATCTGGCCGGATCATTCAGTATCCGGCTTTTTTCCTTCCAGCTGGTAAACAAACGCCAGAATTTCCGCAATCACCTGATACATGCTTTCGGGGATTTCATCGCCCAGATCCAGTTGGCTAAGCCAGCGCAGCAGCGATGCATTTTCGTAAACAGGAACTTCATGTTGCAGTGCCAGACCGATAATTGCCTGAGCCAGCTCGTCTTCGCCTTTGGCGCTGACTGTTGGCGCTGAACGGCCGTCATAGCTGAGAGCAATGGCTTCGCTGGCGCTAAACAGGGAGTCGGGAATGCCGTAGGTTTTATTGTTGGAATCATGCTGCATGGTTAAGGCTCAGGTATGTAAATCTACTAGGCTGGTCTGAATATGGTTGCGTTGGGTTTCTGCCAGGAGGCCATGTCGGGCATTTAACGTTTCAACGTCAACGCCCAGCTGTGCGAGTTTGCTGCGCAATGGCTGAAGCTGTTTTTGCAATTCTGCCAATGTTGACGCCTGCGTCGACCAGAATGTCGCTGCCATTTTCGGTAAGGTCATATCAACTTCAACATCCAATGGACCCAGCTGCTTCAGATCGAAATGCAGGTGAATGCGCCAGCGCTGCTTTTGCTTCTTCTGCTCAGTCTTATCGTCCTCTGGTTGCTCTTTAAATATCTGCATCCGCACCTCACTGAGTTGTTGGTCCTGGCGCACCAGAAGCGGGATATTCAGTTGCCATTGGTCTTGTGATTGCTGCAAACGCTGGCTTTGCTCCAGTTCAATCTGAGCCAGTGCCCCCTGCAATAGTCGAAAACCTTCCGGCAGTCGTTCTTGCAGGTTCGCACTGAGTTGTTGCAGATTCTGTGCTGGTTCGTTGTTGGCCGCCCGGGTTGCGTTGATCTGATTCAGCCACAATTGCAGGCTTTTGCTGAGAACGGCTTTCTGATCGCTGTTTTGCAGTTGCTGCAGCTGATCGGACATCAGGCTGAGGCTGGTGGAGAAAACGGTGCTGTCACTGTTGCCCGTTATCTTGCTGGTGGCCGTTGCCAGGGCTGATTCCAGCTTTTGTTTGGTGGCGGCCAGCAGGTCGCTGACGCTCTGGTTACCTGATGTATCGATACCTGCGCGAGATGCCTGTGTACCTGCTTCTGCCGTTTTAGCCTGTGACTCTGATAGGGAAGCTGCCGGTGTTGATGAGGTAGGTGTTGCGGCGGTGGTGAAGGGAGCCGCGGTGGAAGGTGCAGATGTTGCGCTACCTTGCTGCCAAAGTTGCCGGAACAAGCTGGACGCTGTCTGAGGAGCAGCGGAGTTTGTCGCAGAGTTGGTTGTTTGAGTTGCTGAACCTGAATCAGTAAGCGTTTTTGTTGGCTGATTAACACCTTGTGCCACCTGCAGCAATAACTTGGTTAATTTGGCTTCGTAGTTCAAACCGCTGTTATTAATTTGTTGTTGGCTGCCTGTCGCCTCTGTAGCGCTGGTCAGTTGTGCCAGGTATTGGTTAATTTGTTGTTTTACCGCAGACGGGACATCGGGTTTATTTAATAGTTGTTGGATGGTTGGCAATAAGCGAAGCAGGGAAGTGTTACGCCCATTTGTGGCCATTAACGGGTCTTGCAGACTTGTGCTGGCAGCTGATTGCAGTGCAGTATGGTTGCCTTTTTCATACAGCGCGGTGGTTGTGTTGGTTCTGTCAGGTTGAATCAGAATCAGTGGCAGTTTCTGCGCCAGCCATTGTTTCAGGTCCTGGGTGCTGATGTCTTTCGCCAGGTTGAGAGGTTGACCTTTTTGCTCGGATTGCTGCAGCAGGGCGGCGAGGCGCTTCAGGTTGGCAGCGATATCGGCTTCCGAGTGATTGCTTTCGATTTTGGCCGATTGATTGGCGTGTAATGCCGGTGTGATTTTGCCGGATTGTTCTGTTTTGCTGCTGTCGATGGCAATCACCCGAATCTGCTTTACCGTTTCTTTTATAAGTTCTCTGGCTGCTGAGTCGCTGACAGCAGTTTGTTTTGCATCGATTTCTTTCGGTAGCGTTTCTTTGGTCAGTGTGTCTTTGGATGCTTGCTGGGCCTGACTTCGTACAGCATCGCGCGGGGAGCTGCTATCGGGTTGTGCCTTCTCTGGTGATTTCTGGCTGGCAATTAACAGCTGCAGTTTCAGCTCCGCATCCTTGGGCAACGGTTGATCGCTGACTACCTTGAATTGTCGTCCGTCCGCTTCCAGTGTGACCTCATACTGGCCATCACTCGGGCGCTCTCCACTATCAACTACCCGTGCGGTGATCTCCTGCGTACGTAACTGCGAGGATTCCGAAAGGCTACTCAGACGTGCAGCATTCAGGGTGTTCAGTGAAATTAACGGCAGTGCATCGGACATAATTTTGACATCGGCCAAGGTTTACTCATCTTTACCCATGTTAGTTTGCGCGCCTTCGTCCTTAAAGAGCGAATTTGTATATAATGCGCCCGCTTTGATTTTTTTGCGTTTTAGCGGCGTTAAATGAGTCAATTTATCCATAAACAATAAGGGGTCTGTATGACCGCCCCAGGCAGCCACAACATCGATTTACAGGCACGTCAGCTCTATTGCGAGCGCGACGATCGTGTGCTGTTTGAAGGCCTGGATCTGCAATTAGGCAATGGTGAATTACTTCAGCTGGTCGGCCCGAACGGTGCCGGTAAAACCACCTTGCTGCGGTTGTTGGCCGGGCTCAATCGCGATTATGACGGTGAGTTGATCTGGCAGGGTAATAACCTGATTGATGTTTACAGCGAGTATGCCCAGCAACGTTTATACATGGGCCACTTATCTGCAGTTAAAAAAGCCCTGACCCCAATTGAGAATCTGCGTTGGTTAACGGCTGCCTGGCAGGTATCGGAAGATGACTTGTGGCAGGCGCTGGATGAAGTGCAGCTTTACGGTTACGAGCAGACTCCGTGTCAGCAATTATCGGCTGGTCAGCAGCGACGTGTTGGTCTGGCCAGGCTGGCATTGGCCGAGAGTGGTGTTGGACCGATGCCGCTGTGGATTCTTGATGAACCTTTTACCGCTCTGGACAAAGCTGGCGTTGCCTGGCTTGAAGGCCGGCTTCAGCAGCATGTGGAGAGCCAGGGAAGTGTTGTTATTACATCGCACCACGCATTGGAAAACATTGCGTCCCTGCGTCAGCTGGAATTGGGGAGAATTTAGCTCATGACAAGCAGGTGGCCGCAATGAGCCTGGTTCTGGCGACGGTAAAACGTGATT
This sequence comes from Bacterioplanoides sp., assembly GCF_965219715.1. Taxonomy (GTDB): domain Bacteria; phylum Pseudomonadota; class Gammaproteobacteria; order Pseudomonadales; family Oceanobacteraceae; genus Bacterioplanoides. The sequence continues at coordinate 1,260,611 of NZ_OZ244785.1, read as the reverse complement.
TTCTGCTTGCTGCCCGTAATCCGGGTGAGTGGCTCAATCCGTTGATGTTTTTTCTGATGGTTGCGGCGCTGTTTCCGTTGGCTGTCGACCCTGATCCGAAATTTTTGGGCAAGATTGCCGGTGGTGTTATCTGGGTTGCTGCGTTGTTAGCTACCTTGTTATCGCTGGACGCCTTGTTTAAGGCCGATGTCGAAGACGGCTCATTGGAGCAGTGGCTGGCATCGGGCGAATCGTTATACGCCATGGCGCTGGGCAAAGCACTGGTGCATTGGTGCATCAGTGGCTTGCCGCTAACAATCATGGCGCCGGTATTGGGGCTGATGCTGAATCTGCCTGAAGAAGCGTACCTTGCTTTGCTGGTCAGCCTGGCGATCGGAACCCCGGTATTAAGTTTATTAGGCGCTGTAGGCGCTGCGCTCACTGCTGGCGTTCGCAGTGGTGGTTTGTTACTGAGTCTGTTGATCCTGCCGCTTTATATCCCGGTGCTGATATTTGCCGCCAGTGCGGTTTACCACGCCGGGATAGGGATGGATTACAATGGACAGATTGGTTTTCTGGGGGCAATTCTGGCACTGGCCATGTGTCTGACTCCTTTTGCCGTGGCGGCGGCATTAAAGCTGAATTTATCGCGTTAATGATTTACCGGATTGGATGAGATATGTGGCAGTGGCTGGTTCGTCTTTATCATCGCCTGGGTTCGCCCAAGTGGTTTTATGAAATTACCGAGAAGTGGATTCCTTGGCTGTTAGCCGTTTCTGTTATTGGTGCTGCTGTTGGCCTGGTTTGGGGGCTGGCTTATGCTCCGGCAGACTATCAGCAGGGCAATAGTTTCCGGATTATCTATATCCATGTTCCGGCAGCAATTCTGGCCCAGAGCGCTTATATGATGATGGCGGTTGCCGGCGCTGTGTTTCTGGTGTGGCGTATGAAAATGGCGGCCTGGGTTGCCAAAACCATTGCCCCCATTGGTGCCAGCTTCTGCCTGATTGCATTGCTGACCGGTGCGATCTGGGGCAAGCCAACCTGGGGCACCTGGTGGGTTTGGGATGCACGTTTAACCTCGATGTTGCTGTTGCTGTTTTTGTATTTTGGCGCGATGGCAATCCAGCAGGCGATGGAATCAGAAGAAAGTGGCCATAAGGCCGCAGCGATTTTATCTCTGGTGGGGCTGGTCAATATTCCGATCATCAAATACTCGGTGGAGTGGTGGAACACGCTGCATCAACCGGCCACGATAACACTGACTGAAAAGCCCAGTATGGCAACGGAAATGTTAATCCCTCTGCTGATTATGATTGTTGCTGTGTATGCGTTTTTTGTGCTGCTAGTGGTGTTACGTACCCGTAATGAAATTTTGCTGCACGAACGCAAGCGCAGCTGGGTTAAGAAGATTCTGGAGTCCTGATGCAGTTCGACAGTTTTGCTGAATTTATCGCCATGGGTGGCCATGGTTTTTATGTCTGGTTGGCTTACGGTTTAACCGCAGCCATCATTCTGTTTAACGTTATGGCGCCCGTGATCGCCCGACGTAAATTAATAAAAGAACAGAGCCAGCGTTTACGCCGTGAGCGCGCCCGTTCTGCTAAAAAAAGCCAGGTGGAGAGTAACGATGCACCCACAGCGTAAAAAACGCTTAACCCTGATTATCTTTATGGTATTGGGAATTGGCAGTGCCGTTGGCCTGCTGATGTATTCACTCAGTCAGAATATCAATTTGTTTTTGACGCCTACTCAGATCGCCAATGGTGAAGCGCCTGTAGGCCGTACCATGCGTGCTGGTGGCCTGGTTGTTGAAGGCTCGGTAGAACGGGAAGAAGACGGTCTGGGAGTTTTATTCAAAGTGACGGATGGTGCCGCCGAAGTACCGATTTTTTACGAAGGCATTCTGCCGGACTTGTTCCGTGAGGGGCAGGGCATTGTGGCGCTGGGCAAGCTCGATGAGCAAGGCGTATTCCAGGCTTCCGAAGTGCTGGCTAAGCACGATGAAAACTACATGCCACCTGAGGTCAAGGAAGCCCTGGAAAAAGCACACGTTGATGGTGTGCAGGCAATTAATTCGGCTCGTGAATAAGGCATTCCCATGACAGAGTTTCAGGCTATTGCTCCTGAGTTTGGCCAACTTGCGTTAATTCTGGCCTTAGTAGTTGCTGTATTTCAGGTAATCGTACCGTTGGTTGGTGTGACTGCCCGGCGCGAGTGGCTGATGGCCTATGCCCGACCGTTAGCCACCGGACAGGCGTTGTTTCTGGTGGTGAGCCTGGTGGCTCTGACCTACAGCTTTGTGATCGATGACTTCTCTGTGGCCTACGTCGCTGCAAACTCCAATACTGCATTACCAACGGCCTACAAGGTCAGTGCCGTGTGGGGCGCCCACGAAGGTTCGTTGTTGTTATGGGTTGCGATGTTAGGTTGTTGGGGCCTGGCGGTTGCCTGGTTCAGTAAATCTCTGCCGTTAGATATGGTCGCCCGGGTATTGTCGATCATGGGCATGATTTCAGTTGGTTTTATCCTGTTTACGCTGGAAACCTCCAATCCGTTCGAACGTATTCTGCCGTCACCGCCGCGTGAAGGTGGCGATCTGAATCCGCTGTTACAGGATTTTGGTCTGATCGTACATCCGCCAACTCTGTATATGGGTTATGTCGGTCTGTCGGTCGCTTTTGCTTTTGCTCTGGCGGCGCTAATGGGCGGTCGTCTGGATGCTGCCTGGGCGCGTTGGTCTCGTCCGTGGACGGTGGCTGCCTGGATCTTCCTGACTCTGGGGATCGCGCTCGGTAGCTGGTGGGCGTATTACGAGCTTGGCTGGGGCGGCTGGTGGTTCTGGGACCCGGTTGAAAATGCGTCGCTTATGCCGTGGCTAGTGGCGACAGCATTAATTCACTCGCTGGCAGTAACTGAAAAGCGCGGTCTGTTCAAAAGCTGGACCGTGTTATTAGCCATTTTTGCTTTCTCGCTGAGTTTATTAGGGACGTTCCTGGTGCGTTCCGGAGTATTAACTTCGGTGCACGCATTTGCGTCCGATCCGGAACGGGGTGTGTTTATTCTCGCACTGCTGGGAATCTGTGTTGGCGGTTCATTGTTGTTATACGCGCTAAAAGCACCAACCGTTGCTTCTGTGGGTCGTTATCAATGGATTTCACGTGAGAGTGCTTTGTTGGCGAATAACCTGGTGCTGTTGGTAGCGGCTTTTGCAATTTTATTAGGCACGCTTTATCCGCTGATTATCGACTTTATGGGTATGGGGAAAATTTCAGTAGGCGCTGCTTGGTTCAACACCATGTTTGTGCCGTTATCGGTGCTGCTGAGTTTCCTGATTGGCCTTGGCGCTATGTCGCGCTGGAAGGCTGACAGTCTGCAACGTTTACGCAAAGAATTAACGGCCGCCTTTGTTATTGCTGTGTTACTGGCATTTGCCACGCCATTACTGATGGCCAGCGACATGAACTGGCAGGTAGTGATGGGAATGGCGGTTGCGCTCTGGGTCATTGCTGCCACCAAATGGGATGTCTGGAAAAAATCCCGCGGTCAGATTTCCCGTATTCCAAAATTAGGTCTGAGCTACCTGGGGATGGTAGTTGCGCATATCGGTGTTGGTATCAGTGTGATTGGTGTCACTCTGGTTGCCAATTACAGTGTCGAAAAATCGGTGCGCTTGTCTCCGGGTGAGTCCGCGGAATTTGCCGGCTATCGTTTTGAGTTCGTCGAAAGTGGCCAGATTCAGGGGCCAAACTACACCTCTCAGGCAACCCGTTTTAAGGTTTACGATGGCGACAAGTTGGTCGATACGATGACTCCGGAAAAACGTCGTTACACCGCTCGTGGCACCGTCATGACAGAAGCTGAAATCGATGTGAATCTTTGGCGCGATGTGTATGTCTCCATGGGGGAGCCGTTGCAAAATGGTGCCTGGGGCATGCGGTTACAGGTAAAACCTTTTATGCGCTGGGTTTGGCTGGGAGCCATCTTTATGTCGCTGGGTGGACTGATGGCCATTATGGATAAACGTTATCGTCTGAAAAAAGGCCGTCGTCAGCAGAAGCAAGTGAGTGCCGCTGATGATAAATCCGCCGAGTTACAGGAGCAGAACGCATGAATCGCGCCTTGTTATTTATTCCCCTGGGGATTTTTATCGCCATGGGCGTTCTGTTCTGGATCGGCCTGGGTAAAGAAGATAAAGACGTTTTGCCTTCGCCGTTAATTGGTAAGCCGTTTCCGGAATTTGCTACCAAGGCTCTGGAAAGTGGTGCCGAAATTTCGGCTACCAGTCTTAACGGTCAGCCGATGCTGGTGAATGTCTGGGCAACCTGGTGCCCGACCTGTAAAGCCGAACATGAGTTTCTGAACACGCTGGCAAGTCAGGGGATTCGCATTATTGGTGTGAATTACAAAGACGACGACTTTAAAGCCAAGCAATGGCTCGCAGCTTATGGCAACCCTTATGAATTTAATGTGTCTGACCCGGACGGCAAGCTTGGTCTGGATTTAGGGGTCTATGGCGCGCCGGAGACCTTCCTGGTGGACAGTGAAGGGATTATCCGGGCGAAACACATTGGCGATTTAAATCCGCGGGTGTGGCAAAAACTGAAACCCAAGTTTGATGCGATGCAATAGGAGAGCGATATGAAAGTGTTGTTTTTGTGTTGTTCGTTATTTCTGAGCGCGTTGAGTTTTGCGGTCGTCGAAGGCCATAAATACCCGTTTGATAACCAGCAGGATACTGAACGTTTTAATCAGTTAGCTGAAGACCTGCGCTGCCCGAAATGTCAGAACCAGAATCTGGCGGATTCCAATGCGCCGGTTGCCCGGGATATGCGTGACAAGGTTTACGAGTTGTTGCAGCAGGGTAAAAGCGATGATGAAGTGGTTGGCTATATGGTAGATCGCTACGGTGATTTTGTTCGTTATAACCCGCCGGTTCGCGCCAATACCTTATTGCTGTGGTACGGGCCTGCGATTATTTTCGGTTTTGGTTTATTGATTATTGTACTGATTCGTCGTGGTCATAAATCGGGTGGCAGCAAACCTTTAAGTGATGAAGAAAAAGCGCGGCTGGAAAAATTAAAAGCTGCTGCAGTCAGTGAAGAAAAAGGTCAGAAATTATGATTTGGGCAATTATTCTGCTGTTATTGCCATTGTTGGCCCTGCTGATTAAACCGGTTTTTTATAAACAGGATGTTCAGGTAGTGAGCCAGAGCGAAGAAAACCTGCGTTTATATCAGGAACGTTGTACTGAGTTAGCAAGTACTGACTTAGACGATGAGACCCGTACTGCTTTGCAGCTTGAGCTCGATCGCGAATTTCTGGCCAGTGAGGCCGCGGAGCAACAACTGGAAGGTGATGCCAGCAGCAAAAGCCGTTGGGTTCTGTCGCTATCGTTATTTGTTGCAGCGATTGCTGCCACGCTCCTTTTGTACCAGACCTGGGGGGCGTCGAATGAGTTACGTGCCACCGAATTGTTACGTAAGAGTTCGACTGCTGAACTGAGTGTGCTGGAAAATCAGGAGTTGGTGCAGCGCTTAGAAATGGCAGCTGACAATCACCCACAGGAAGTTGAATGGAAATATTTACGCGGGCGACTGCTGAATGCTTCCGGTGACTTTGCTCAGGCGGCTGATGTATTTGCCGATATTCTGGTGGCATTGCCTGAAGAAGCAAAAGTCGATCGTGCAACGACCATGACGATGTTGGCGCAGGCGCGTTTTTTTGCGGCAGACCAAAAGGCCGATGAACAGAATTATCAGCTGGTTCAGCAGGCGCTGGAAATCATGCCGGATAACCGCCAGGCAATGGGACTGGCCGGTATTTTTGCCTTCGAATTGCAGTACTATCAGCAAGCAATTGCCCATTGGCGCAGTTTATGGATGGGCCTGCCTGCTGGTCAGGAAGCGGCCTATCTGGAGCAGGGGATTCGCCGGGCTGCAGCTAAGCTCGAAGAACAGGGGGAGCAGGCGGATCTGAGCTTCCTGCAGCGTGCGGAAATTAAAGTGCTGGTTGATATCTCGGAGGCAGCCAAACAAGCTGCTAATTCAACGGATGCGGTGTTTGTACTGGCACGTGCTGCTTCAGGTCCTAAGGTGCCGTTAGCCGCGCAGAAAATGACCGTGGCAGATTTACCTCAGGTAGTGACGTTATCGGATGCTCAGGCCATGATGGCCGGTATGAGCATCAGCAACTATGAACAGCTAACGCTGGTCGCACGGTTGTCGAAATCTGGTAACCCGATTGCCCAGCCCGGAGATTGGCAGATTGAAAAATCGCCGGTGAGTAACGCGGAGTCCGAGCTGGTTAAGTTAGTGATCAGCGAGCAGGTGAATTAAATTCTCTTGTTGCATACGAAGCCCTCTTTGGAGGGCTTTTTTATGCCTGTCATAAATGGATGGGGAGCATCTTCTCCGTTGTCATAGCGCCGATATACGACTGTATGGGAAGTTTTGTATTGATGTTTGCCGCCAGCGAGTTCCGTTTTCTTGAAACGAATACACGTTACGGAAAGTTGTGATAAGCGGTCTGATTCAGCCAATTTCCCTGTCATATATGACCTTTTTGTAGCCATTGACCGAGCAAATGCTTTGTCAAGGGTGACACCCGGTTCGAAATCTGTACACTGCGCGCCAATTCTCAACCAACAGTGTTATTAACTGCGAAGATTGACCCATGATCAGTGAAATTATTCGTTCGATTTATCTGAATAAGAAGAATAAGAAACGCGCGGACTTCCGCCCGAAAAACTTCTTTGAAAGCACCAAACGCACCTTCCGTGTTGGCTTGCGTGACATCGACTTTAATATGCACATTAATAACGCCCGCTATATGGTGTTTATGGAACGTGCTCGTTGGGATCACCCGGTACAGACCGCAAGCTGGGATAAAATGTTGGGCAGTAAGCTTAACTTTATCGTTGCTGGTATCGAGATGGGTTACATTCGCGAAATTCGACTGTTTAAGACGTTCGAAGTCGAAACCCGCTATGTTGGCTGGGACGACAAGTATTTCTACATCGAGCAGCGCTTTATTGCCGATGGCAAGATCCACGCTTATGGGCTGGTGAAAGCTGTATTTATGCAACGCGGTAAACTGGCTTCACCGTCTGCTGTTGCAACTCAGCTGAATATCGGAAGCCCGGAAGAGCCACTGCCTGAGCATATGGAGCAATGGCAAAAAATGTCGATCGCTAAGCGCGCGTACTCTGATAACCCGAACCTGGCCAACGTAAAGCAAGAGAAGGATCTGCTTAAGAAAAGCGCCTGATTTATCCTCAAGCTATTTAATAAAAAACGCGGCGATCTGTTACCAGGCGCCGCGTTTTTTTATGGGGTGTGTCATTAGTTAAAGTAATAACTCAGTCCCAGCTTGATACTGTTTGCCGGAACTTTTACCCCTTGTTTGGTTTCCAGTTCTGTCAGGTTCAGAGCGGCCTCTGCATGCCAGTTTCTGTTGATGTGGTATTCCGTACTGAAATTCAGTCCCACTGTATTTTTGTAATGAATAAAGTTTGGTCCGTTATAGTCGGATTTAAAATATCGTTGCTTGCGCTTAATGTCGAAATTCAGCGACGAAATCAGGTGCCAGTTTTTATCCAGACGGTAACCTAAACCGGTATTCAGTATAAAACCTTTGTGACTTTGGTTATTCAGCAGTGTTACACGCGCACCGGCTTTAAATTTGACGAACCAGTGTTCGTTAACAGGGGCATCCACACCTAAGAAGGTGTTAACACTGGATGGAACCTCGGGCTGTCGGTCGTTTCTGCTTCCACTCAGGTGCCTGCCAGGTGATTCTATTTCTGTGTGCCAGAATATTCGGTTCCTGGTGAACCATGGCTTGCTGAGGCTGATATCCAGAGCACTCTGATCGGTGCCTGTGAGTTTAATGGATTTGTAGGTTGGTACAGGGAGGACAATGACTCTTCTGTCGATAACCCAGCTGGTGCAGATGCTGCCTTTAGAATCAGCATAGACGTAGCCGGAAGGGGCAATAATCATATAACGGGCTCTGACAGATAGCTCCATGTGATGTTCGATACGCTTATCACATACCGATAAATTATCACCGATCCCGCTGAAATCGATCGGAATAAAATCCTCATCAAGAATCGTTACCGTCGCAGCAAAAATCTCGTCGTCTATTGCGATGCTGTTAAGAGTAAAGTCCATACCATCTTCGATATCAGGTAATTTTATGGCGTAAACTTTTATTTTCCTTCGCATTTCCGAAGGTAATGTCTGATACGAGTCGGCTGGCAGTTTTCCTTCGGTATAAGGAACAAAATTAAGCGTGGAGTAATCCGGAAAGGTTCCCGGCAGGAAATTACCAGCATGTGAGGGCAGTATCAGTGCGCAGCAGATAAGTAGCAATGAGCGGGAGATGTTGAGTAACATTTTTTAGTCCTTGTAAATGTTCATTCTCATAATAGTGCGACTCACTGAGGACACAAAGTCGATTTGATTGGATTTTTGACCGGATTATTATTTTTGCGAACTGCTGGGGTTTTAATTAATTTTGATTTGACCTGTTCAGCCAGCGTTAATAAACCCGAAGTATACGATTGGCTTATTAATGATGCAGGAAAGGGTATTCAACGGCAGAACCGAAAGCGTCCAAAAACCGGGAAATCAGAAGAGATAAAATGATAACAGCAGCGAACAGCGATGTAATGCTATTCACTGCTGTATTTCTTAATGCCTTATTCGAAATTTTCTTTATGGTCTGGCAACACGCATAGAGGCCATCACCGTTAACACAATTAACAAACAAAACACGATCTGAATGGCGGTTATCGACTGCTGCAGCATCAGGCTGATAAATGCCAGGGTAAAGAATGGCTGCAGTAGTTGTAGCTGACTGATACGGCCAACACCGGCTTGTGCTAATGCCTGATACCAGAATTTAAACCCCCATAGCTGACTGAACAGTGCCAGGTAAATTAGTGCGGCCAAAGGCTGCCAATCCATCGGGCGACGTAATTGCTCAGCTTCTAAGGCCCAGCTATAGCCCCAGGCTAATGCCGACAGCGGTAGGTAAATCACCAGAGTCCAGCAAATGGTTTGCCAGCCACCAATGACTTTTGCAGCTTTCGCTCCGGCACTGTAGCCGATGCCACCCAGCGCTAATGTCAGCAACAACAAACCAAGATGTTGCGCTTCAAACTGAGGAAGCTGGCCCAGATTGGTAACTACATACAGTGCCAATAAACCACATCCCAAAGCCGATAACGTCCAGAATTGAATACCGTGACGTTCGCTATGAATCACACTGGCTAATAGCGATGTCATCAGTGGCAGACCGGCTAACACGACGCCCATATCGGCTGCCGGAATGTGTGTCAGGCTGATGCTGAGAGCGTAAGGAAAGCCCGCAATTACGCCAATACCGGCCAGAAGCAGCCAGGGAATCACACGCTTTTCCGGGAAATTCCAGCCATTAATGTGTACAACAAACCAGGCTAATACACCTGCGATCATAGCTCGACTGGCGGCTATAAACTCCGGGCTGAATGCCGCTAATGCCATCTGGGTTGCTGGAACTGTCAGTGAGAATACGACAACCGCAAATACTGCCTGACTGGCGGCGCTGGCTTTTTTATCACAGCCGCGGGTTGGCAGATGTGGTAAGCGAATACTGTTCAATAAGCTTGTATTGTTCATAAGAGCCTCCTCTGGTCTGTAACAATGGTCAGAACAACGAGGCACAGTGTGCGGCAGTCCGGGATCTTGCGGCAGCAGCACAGTCGTGGAGAAACAGCAGTACAGTTCTGTCATTTTATGCAACTGTACTGGTTAAGATGGATTAAACTGTACTGATCGCCAGTACAGTTTTCTGGCTAAGATATCCGACCTGAATATTGTTAGCTCAGACAGGAAAGAGCCATGTTACAGCGTCAGGCTGATCAGCCTTTATATATACAACTTGCCGACCAGGTCGCCGATGATATCCGGGTGGGCGTTTATGCCGCCGGGAGTAAGGTGCCCAGTGTGCGTAAGCTGGCCGGTCAGCGTGGTGTCAGTATTTCTACCGTGACTCAGGCCTATGCCTGGCTGGAAGATCAGGGCTGGATTACCGCTAAGCCACAATCCGGGTACTTCGTTCGCTCGGATACTGCTCCGGATTTCTCGAATGTGCCGCCACTTTCCCAGGGGGACGAGCCAAGAGATGTAACCAAGGCAGAGTTTATTAACCAGATGCTGGCTCAGATAAATCGCCCGGCCACGGTTAATCTCGGCGCGGCGATTCCCCATATCAGCTGGCTGCCACAACGTGCGTTGCAAACCCATATTCAGAAGGTCAGCCGTTTCCAGGCGGCCGATGTGCTGGATTATATGTTTTCCCCCGGGCTGGAAGACCTGCGGTCACAAATCGCAGTGCGTATGCGTGATGTGGGTGTGCGCAGTACGGCTGACGATATTGTTGTAACGCACGGCTGCGCCGAAGCACTGACACTCTGCCTCCGGGCAGTAACAGAACCGGGAGATCTGGTTGCGGTGGAGTCTCCGTGTTATTACGGCTTCCTGCAGATTGCCAACATGCTCGGGTTAAAAATCATTGAAATTCCCACGGACCCACAACAAGGCATCAGTATTGACGCATTAAAGCTGGCGTTGCAGCAATGGCCGATTAAAGCGATTGAAGTAAGCAGTCGTTATTCCAATCCTACGGGTTCAAGTATTCCCACGGCCAATCAGAAACAGTTAGTGGCATTAGCCAGTGAGTATCAGGTACCAGTGATTGAGGATGATATTTATGGCGATATCGGTTTTCCTACCCCACGAAGCCATTTTCAACCGTTAAATTCGGTACTGAAAACGCACGACAAAGAAGGATGGGTGTTGTATTGCTCGTCTTTTTCTAAAACCGTCGCGGCAGGTTTACGCGTTGGCTGGTGTGTGCCCGGAAGATGGCGGAAAAAAGTGATGGAACGCCAGACTTTTACCACGTTTTCAGCCGCCAGTTTGTCACAGTATGCGATGTTATCGTATTTGCAAAATGGTCATTATGACCGTCATTTACGTCAGTTCCGGGCAAAAGCAGCGGCTAATATGCAACGCTTTGTGCAGGCGATTCGTCAGTATTTTCCCGAGGGCACAAAAATTAATGAGCCTGCCGGTGGTTTTATTTTGTGGTTAAGTTTGCCACCTGGGGTCAGTGCAATGGATCTGCATTATCAGGCGCTGGAGCACTCGATTATTGTTGTGCCGGGGGATTTATTCTCCAATACCGAACATTTTTCCAATTATCTGCGCCTTAGCACTGCCGTTCCGTGGACGGAAGAAATCGATCAGGCCATCAAAAAACTGGGGAAGTTGGTTGCCGATCAGATTAAAAAACTCCCGGCATCGCTTTAAATTGTCCGCAAGGTTGGTTTATTACTGAGTAACTGGCTTAATGTCTGATATCTCATTGATGAGTCACTTATACTGCGTCAGTGAATGGATTAGGCATGGACTGGCGAGTTACTCTTTTTGAATTTTGTTAAACCTCTTTTTTTAATCGGCTTTGTGCTTGCGACATTAAACTCCCAGGCACGTCCTTTGTATTACGGTTCACCGGCCAACGCAGCACCGTTTTCAGTGCATCATCAGGGCAGGGTGGAAGGTTTATGCCATAAGTTGATTACCCAGTTTGCCCAACTGCAAGAGCTCAGCGCTGAAGCCCTGGTAATGCCCTGGAAGCGTGCTCTGGTCGCGGCAGAAAATGGCAAGCTGGATGTTTTATGTGGAGTGTATAAAACACAAGAACGGCAACAATTTCTCAGCTATAGCGAAGCGTTTGCCCAGGAGTACGTTGGTTTGTTTCAGTCGAATGTTCGGCCTTTTCCCTATAACAACTGGCAGAGTCTGGTTCAGGGAGCGGGAGCCACTACCATTGGCGACAGTTGGGGAGGGGAGCTTGACCGTTATATCGAAGAAAACCTCAACGTTACCCGGCTACCGGATCTGAAACAGGCATTTCGTATGTTGTCCGCCGGGCGGGTGGATTATGTTATCGCCACTCTGTATCAGGGAGTCGATGTTGCACGCAAAATGGGACAGCCTGCCGAGCAGGTCGTTGTTGCCAGTCGCAATCTCAATAGTGCGGGCCTGTATCTGGCCTTTAGTCACAAAAGCCAATATGCCGCGCTGTTACCACAGCTCAATGCGTGGTTAGCCAGCACCGAAGTACAGCGGCTGATTCGCCAACATATTCAGCAATTTGAATCTTCGCAGTTGATTGCAGAGCACTGATTGTGCTTCAGGCAAGTTGCAAACGATCGATTCAGCGATCGTCAGATCAATATTTTGCCGGATGCCACTTGGATATCTGAGGCGCCACTCTATACTGTCTGCGCAATATTCCCGCTTCGGGCCACTTATTTCACGGATGTATATTATGCGACCGATTATTCTCTTGTTATTGCTGCTGCCGCTGATCGCCCAGGCAAAGCAATATGATTTCCATGAATGTGGCGCCAGCCGCGACGAGGCAATGACCAACCTGGCAGTTGCTTTGGTGAGTGATGTCATTTCTGAAGCCAGTCAGGGAGCTACCAGCCTGACATTGTTTGGTATTGAAATGGCCAGTCGCAATGATCAGCTGAAGCAACAGGTGAGTACCAATCTCAAATTGACCGACGTAAAAGTAAAGCAGGAAAATGGCCAGTTCTGTGCGTACGTTAATAAAGCGGAACTGCTGGTATCAGCGAAGAATTATTATCAGCAGTCGCGCAATTACAAAATTTCTAATTTGCCAGAAAATGTTCGCCCCAGAATTAAAACGCTGGATAAGTGGTTAGAAGATCTTAAACAAATCCGCTTATTTGGTATTTTATTCTCTTCTGAATTTCCGCGTGGTTGGCAAAAGACGCTTCAGCGTCAGGTTAAAACGCTTACGGACGAACGTTCCGGTTTATATCCGCAGGCAGTTGTGATCCGGGTGAATAACAAACGCAGCAAAATTTATCTGGCAGGCAAAACAATTCAGTCGGGTGAAGAGCGTTATCTGCCGGTTGGCGAATATCAATATCGTGTAATAACACCGGGTTTCTGTGAGGTGTCCGGAGAAGTAACTCTGGATAGCCATAGCGACGAAAAGGTTCAAGTCGACCTGGATGATTATCGCTTACCGGTGATGCAGCTCGGCACAAATAAGCCTAAGCAGGTTCAACTGATGGTCGACGGTAAACGTCGTAAAGCTGGTGAGAGCTTTACCATTGAACGTTGTGATGGAGGTATTAGCGTGGTAGCAACGTTCCGCGATGGCCGCACACAAAGTGAAGACCGCAGTTACAGTCTCAAGCCTGGAGCTGATATCGATGACTATTTCCGCTTTTACAGCACTCAGGATCTGCGCGATTTGCAACAGCTGGCAGACCAGTTCAGCAGTGGTAGTCGCCTGGAAATTAAATACGGTTATTCCTACGTGCCTGATGAGGTTGAGACGCTGGCGGGCAGTGAGTTTGATGGCCTGCATCAGGCACGAATCAATTATTTATTTATGAATAAATGGCTGCGCCATGGTCCGGGTATTATGGTTGCTCAGGCGAAAGGCAAATACAGTGGCGACATTTTGTATAACCTCGGCTTACAGTTGACGAATGTTGGGAAAGGCCAGCCTCTGCATATTTACGGAAAAGTGGCGTTTGTACCTTTTGTTAATATGCAACTGGGTGTTGGTTATCACGAATATGCCAGCGAAGATGGCGAGCGCTTTATCCATAACTTCCCGGAAAAAGCCGGAGATGAAGACGAGGATTTTGCCCGTGATTTTCTGGTGGCACGTTTAGGTGGTGGCCTGGATATCAGCTTGTCGAAGTGGGTGGGTATTCAGTTGTTTGCCGATAAATCTTTTACTCAGGAAAAAACAGCTCAGGCGGGAATTGGTTTAACGCTGAAAATGCCGTAATCCCTCTTTAGTAAAAAGATATAAAAAAAGCGCCGTAAGCAGAAACTTACGGCGCTTTTTTATTGCTGTACGATAAACAAACTTAGTTGTTAGCGTGCAGCTCGTTGTTCAGCTCAATCGCGGTTTTGTTGGTTACACACTGCAGGGCACCTGTGATGGAATCACGACGGAACAGCAGGTCAGATTTACCCGCCAGGTCACGCGCCTTCACAGTTTCAACCACGGCTTTGTTGTCGTCCAGAACCTGAATCTTGCTACCCGCAGTGATGTACAGGCCAGCTTCGACAGTACAACGGTCGCCCAGAGGAATACCGATACCGGCGTTAGCGCCCAGCAGGCACTTCTCGCCGACAGAGATGATGATGTTGCCGCCGCCAGACAGAGTACCCATAGTGGAACAACCGCCACCCAGGTCAGAACCATCGCCTACCACAACACCGGCAGAGATACGGCCTTCGATCATGGAAACGCCCATGGTGCCGGCATTAAAGTTCACGAAACCTTCGTGCATGATGGTGGTGCCTTCACCGATGTAAGCGCCCAGACGTACACGAGCGGTGTGTGCGATACGAACGCCACTTGGTACCACGTAGTCGGTCATACGTGGGAATTTATCAACGCTGTTTACGCTTAACAGTTCGCCGTTCAGACGTGCCTGTAGCTGTGCTTCTGGCAGTTCAGCCAGGTCGATTGCACCCAGGTTGGTCCAGGCAACGTTTGGCAGCAGGCCGAACATACCAGACAGATCAACACCGTGTGGCTTAACCAGGCGATGAGATAACAGGTGAAGCTTCAGATACACTTCTGGCGTGGTGGAAGACTGCTCGTCTTTCTCCAGAATAGTCACAACTACTGGCTTCTGGCTTTCGGTGCAGGCGCGGGCCAGTGCTGCTTGTGCGGCGTCAGCTGCTTCAATCGCGTCTGCGAATGCGCTCAGTTCACCGCCGTCAGCTTCGATTGCCTGGTTGCCACCTTCGTAGCCCAGAGTTTCCTTGGCTGCTGCTACCAGCTCAGCTGCCGGGTTTAACAGAGGCTGCTGGTAGAAAACTTCTAACCACTCGCCTTTACTGTTTTTAGTACCAACGCCGATGGCTAGGGCAAATGTGCTCATTGGATATCCTCAAATAAAAATAGATGTGTCTTGTTAATTCGTTTCTTCGCAGGCTAGTTGTTTAACTGAACAGCTGCTGATATTCGTCGGCCTTAAAGCCCAGTACTTTCTGGGAGCCGGTATCCAGTAGCGGACGTTTGATGATGGACTGGTTCTCCAGCATCACTGTTCTCGCGCTATCACGGTCAATATTGTCTTTTACGTCGTCTGGCAGCTTGCGCCAGGTGGTACCGCGTTTATTGATCAGAGCTTCGAAGCCTAATTCATCCAGCCAGCTATCCAGCTGGGCTTCGCTTAAACCGTCTTTTTTGTAGTCATGGAACTGATAATCAACCCCGTTTTCTTCCAGCCACTTGCGGGCTTTCTTGATGGTGTCGCATTTGCTGGGAGATAAACCATATAATGTAACTTTGCTCATAACTGCTCATCAACCTCGGAAAATTTGGCGTGATTAAAGCATATTCCTATATCAGATTCAGCTCTGTCAGACAGAAACGTGGGGACTCTGTTCGACGCCAGATGCAAATGGCTGAAGATTACGCCAGAGAGCACAATCTGGATCTACAAAGTGACAGTTTCAGGGACATGGGAGTATCCGCCTTTCGTGGAGGTAACTACGCTACTGGTGCATTGGCGTCCTTTCTTGATCTGGTGAATCAAGGTGTCATTGAGGCTGGCAGTTACCTACTTGTTGAGAACTTTGATCGCTTAAGTCGGGAGCATGTTGAAACGGCATTGCAGAATTTTCTGGCTATTATTCAATCCGGTGTTGTTGTCGTTACCTTGAGTGATGGGAATATTTTTAAGGCTGGAGAGATGGACCCGATGCGATTGATGGTAAGCATCATGTTCATGGCACGGGCTAATGATGAGTCACAACAAAAGAGTCGCCGCACCAAAGCCGTTTGGGATAAAAGAAAAGAAGAAGCAAGGGAAACTGGCAAGACGATCTCCAATAGTAACTATCCGCGCTGGCTGGAATTAGATGGAGATAAACTGGTTGTGCGTAAGGACGCCTGTGACGTCTTGAATTGGATGTTCACGCTAGCTAAGGATGGTATGGGCTATGAACAAATTGCTAAGACTTTGAGAGAAAACGGTCACAAGAGCTTCCAAAAACAGTCTGATTGGACTGCTGCTATGGTTGGCTCAGTTCTGAAAAACAAAAGTGTTATGGGAGAGTACCAGCCTCACGTAATGCTAGATGGAGAGCGAGTACCGGACGGTGAGCCCATTCCAAACTACTACCCCCAGGCTATCGAACCCCAATTATTTTTGGCGGTTCAGAACGCGATTAAGAGCCGGAATAAGCGGGGAGCAGGTTACAGAAAAGGTGCTTTTTCAAACCTGTTTATGGGGGTCATTGAATGTGAATGTGGCCGGGCAATGACGCTGGGCGGGCAGTCTAAAACAAATAGCGCGTCTTATCTGCGGTGCCAAACCATCACCTGCAAAGGCAATCTCAGATACCAATATGCGGAGCCGCAGATGTTGGTTGCATTAAGCTCCATCACAAAAGTGATTCAGGGATTTAAGCCAATTGACCACGGTAACGAACTGGCGGAGTTAGAGCTGAGTTTGGAGGCCAAGCAAAAGCGGTTAGCTGAAATGACCGAAATGATGGCTGAATCTCCCTCAGTGACGCTTGCCAAACTTATTACCACGCAAGAGTCGGAGGCTGCAAAAATACAAGCTGAGCGTGATGAGTTGGTACAGCAGCAAGCGGCAGAGCAGGAGAGGGCGGTCACATTACTGACGTTTGAGGAATTAGATACCCCTCAACAAAGAGCCACATTTAACAGTAAACTACGGCTGTATATCGATAGGATTGTGGCGAATAGCGTTTCTAATCCGAATGAGCCAAGAGTGCTGGAGTATTGGGCAACGGTCGATGGCAAATCTCAGGTTATTCTGACCCAAGAATTTGCGTCTCATTGGCGAAAGTCCACCAGCACGGTATACGACCATGATATGCATGTTGTGTCGAAAACTCAGAGTTGTGAACCTTATGTTCTTACGGACTGGATTGAGGAATTTGCAGACTTGGATGAAAACGTGGAGGATGCCTACGGAGACTTAACAGATATTTAAAAACCAGGAGGAAAAAGCCATGGGCTGGGATGAGCATATGATACGATGTTCTGGATGTGGGCAATATGACTGTGAGTGTGGAAGCCAGCAAGATAACGATGATGATGATGATGATGATGATGATGATGAGTAGAGCAAAGCTAGCCCTTGGGAACTAGGGTGTATGTGTGTAGTAGTTCAGACCTGATCTGAATTACTACACTCTAGTCATCTATTGAGTAGAAATAAAATTACTCTCATCTATAGGAACGAAAATCATATCGAAGTTATCGCATGAATCGAAAACAGATTTTAATGCGCGTTTTTCGGTTTCGTCTATAGAGAGCTTGTATTTACTTTTTACTTGCATAACTCTTTTTACAAACCAACACCTGTTTTGGGGGGGCATCCACTCTCCCGCATCTTTTCCACATTTTCCACCTGTATTACATCTATTAATATCTGATGCAGCTAGCGTTAAGTTTAAAGGGTCTACTGAAAACTGGCGTTTTATTTCGTTCGATGCAGAGCATAGTCCACTGTCATGGCCCTCGGATGTGGCTACTATATGCTCTATATCAGTTAGTTTGTCTGTTTCAAAATAGCGCCCTGTATATGGGCCATAAACTTTGCCGTTCATACTTGCAACTATTGAGTCTTCAATACTTTGAGTATATGGGTAGTGCTTTTTTTATCATAAACTGAACACCTATTCTCCGCTCGTACTTCGAGCCCTTGCCATGTTCCTTTAGGTGTTTCTTTCTTTTTGATTATATGGTCAGAAAGAGCCTCAGCACTTGCTATAGATTCACCACATTTGCTTAATGTCGGTGGAGCTGAATCTGGGCCAATACCAAGCTTAGCTAAATTATCACAAGCTGTTTTATCATTAAAATTTTTACAGTTTATTTGATCAATTTCTATGTTGTTTGGATTTATGCAGTTCTTTCCTGATGAAAAAATGATATAGATTATTGAGCACGTAACAAAAAATAGCGTGAAAATCTTATAACCCCAGTGAAGCCCTACAAGAGTTTCGATTAGACTTTCGAAATTTACTTTCATGGGTCATCCTTATTGTTAATGCTTCGGCTGAGAAAATACCAGCTATAAGTCTATCGGGAGTGTTGACTTATAGTTAATAGCGACTGTAAACCTTGCTGGTTAATAAATAAACAATATCTCATAACCAATTTTCAAAATTTATATCATTGTCAATACTGTTAATGGTAATATCTACCGGTGGCTAGGTAAGAAACGCAGGGATTGTAAATGGATGAGCGCGAGCAGCTGATAATATCGGTAGCAAATACGATTAAGGGTTATAGGAAAGGTCAGATTGAAGAGCCAACAACTAATCATGTCGATGAGTGGTTAAAGCAGTTTACCTCTAAAAATCAACTCCCTTTTATAAGAGAGTTCGACCATGTACTACGCAAGAGCTATATCACTCAAGAGAAAGTTAAGCTCTATTTCAGCCATTTGATTAAGAATTACCCATCGCCTCATTGGGATAGTGCTTATGAGTTTTGGTCATCAGCTTGTTTCATGAATATCCAGCTGAGGGGACAAAGCCAGTGTGAGTTACGGGAAGTTATGGCCAGATGCCTTAATCAAGAGCTTGACGTGGACATTAGGCAAGCTGCCTTAGATACAAACACCTTTATATATGTTGATGATGTTATTTTTACTGGGTTGAGACTGAGACTAGATTTAGAGGAATGGATTAAATTTGCACCAGAATTTTGCACAGTCTATGTGGTTACATTGGCACGCCATAGTAGCTCTTACTATGTTCCAAAGCGTATCAGAAATGCAGCGCGTGAATTAGGTAAGAATATCACTGTCTGTTATATCGACAATTTTGTTATCGAGAATCGTCGTTCTAAGCGGAGTGAAAGTGGTGTTTTATGGCCGAGTTTTATTCCCGCAGAGGAGGAACTTCATGATAGATATGACCCTAAGAATATTAGTTTTCCGTTAAGGCGGGTTGCTCGAAAAAGTGTTGAGCCGTTTTCAAGGCAAGATAAGAGGTCAATTTTAGAAGAGGAATTTTTAATCGCAGGAGCTAAGATAGCTGCAAAATGTTCAGACCAATACTGGAAACCTCTTGGTTTTAGTAGGTATGAACCTGGCTTTGGCTCGGTCATAGCTTCTTATAGAAACTGCCCAAATAATTGCCCTCTTGCACTTTGGTGGGGCGATGGCGGTAATAGTGGAAATGCCGCGCTTAACTGGTATCCTCTGTTACCTCGTAATGGATACTAATCGTAAGGAAAGAATCCCGTGCGATCTGATTTAAATCATTCTGACAAGGTTCGGGAGTATGATACTAATTCTGTAGTCATATTTCATAAAACGAGGGAACAATTTGGTGGCCTTTCGAACATGGCCTCTGGTTTTCCACTTAAGGTGAATGGTGTTGAAATTTTAACTTCAGAAGCTCTCTACCAAGCATGTCGTTACCCTCATTTGCCCGAGGTTCAGAAAGAGATTGTCGGGCAATTTAGTCCTATGGTTGCTAAACAAAAAAGTAAACTCTATTTGATGGAATCCAGAACTGACTGGAATGACGTACGCCATATGGTCATGAGGTGGTGCTTGCGAGTGAAACTTGCACAGAACTATCAAGCATTCGGGGAGCTGCTATTACTGACAGAGAAGCTGCCAATTGTAGAGTTTTCGAACAAAGATAGTTTCTGGGGGGCCGTCCCTACAAAGAATGAAGAGCATACTCTCCGGGGAGAGAATGTATTAGGCCGTTTACTTATGGAGCTTAGGGAAAAGCTTAGAGTCGACAACGAAAATAGTTTAATGGAAGTCCCCCCGTTACAGATAAAGGATTTTTTACTGTTCGGGAGGCCTGTTGAAAGGGTATTTGCAGAAGATACTAGATCAGACCAGAAGAGTTTATTTTAGTTAGAATTCGATACACACTCGACTCACTGATCCCTAGCTTTGATGCTGCTTGGCGCTTACTTATACCTTTGGCGATCAGTTCTAACAGCTCAGTTTTCTTGGCCTGAGCTGTTGGCTTTCTACCCTTATAACGCCCGTCCTGCTTGGCTTTGGCGATTCCTTCCGCCTGTCGTTCAAGCATAATTTCACGCTCAAATGTGGCGATAGCACCGATCATTGTCAGCATCAGGCGACCCGTTGGGGTGCCAGTATCGATGCCAATGTTTTTGATTTGAAGCGTCACGCCTTTGGCCTCAAACACCTCTACCAGCTCCAGCAGGTGTGCGGTGTTGCGTGCCAGTCGGTCGAGCTTGGTCACTATCAGAACGTCTCCGTCCCTGACGTAATCTAACGCAGCATCCAGAGCCGGGCGTTCACGTTTACTGCCGCTGATCTTCTCCTGAAATATTTTGTCACAGCCGTTCAGTGCTTCGATTTGTGCGTCCAGTGATTGTCCGAACGTCGATACACGGGCATAGCCGATAGTTGCCATATCAGTCTCCTATTAGGGGTAGACCCTGTGGGAATTGTCTTTCAAAAAGTGGGATATGACCCTATTGGGAGAGATTCGGGGTGGGGTGAATGTCGCTCAATAGGGCATGGTTATTTGGGAGAGTCCCATATGGCTTATAACAAGGTCAGCTGCGATTTATTCCTTGCTGATGAGTTTTGAATAGTATTTTTGTTTCTGTTCCGCGTCACTTCGCTCTTTGATGAGCGTTTTTAATTTTTTCTCTTCACGATCCCAGTCTTTATAGTGGCGATCATATTTAGGAGCGTAATTCTCCACCCAGTTCTGATAAGGCTTTGTACCTTCATCTGCCAGGTCATAAACAGCTACCTCTATAGGAAAACCGTTTTTAGATAGGGACATAGTACCAGAGCGGGTTAGGTAACTATAAAATTCACCGGCACGTGGATTTGTAATTAATCGACTTCCGTCACGCAATACGAAAGTTTCTCCTGTCGTTCCTAAGCGGCTAACATAGAGCCCATCACCAAGACTTTTGTACATCTGATAAAAGTATTTAAAGGGCTTCTTTCCTGCCTTTTCCACTTCGTGTATTTTGTCTTTTAGCTGACGGATTTTTTGTTCAGTCTTTTGTATTTCTGAACGCTTGGTTGCTGCCAGTGCTTTAAGTTCTTCAACTTTTTTAGGAGCTATTGCCCGATCATTGTCTAACTTTACTTTTTCAGCCTTTTTTTGTCTCTCGGCTTCTTCCTTTTTGCTTTGGGTTTCTTTTAGCTGATTTATAAACTTTGAGTATTGTTCCTGAGCATCAGGAATGCTTCGAGTATAATCGAAGTAATGGATGCCAAATGTCCTGGCATACTCATTACAAAAATCACGAGTTTTAGCTCTATCCTGAAATTTTGTGTAGTAATCAGGGTTTCTCTCCAGTAGCTCCCTAATTATTTTCCTTTGCCTTGGTATTACAGATATCCCCTGTGCCGAGAGTGCCCTTTTATGAAACCCTTGTTGATAACAGAAGCTTCCAGCAGACGGTTTCTCATCATACTTTAGCGCCAGAGCACTAAATGGAAATATTAATGATGATAAAAGCAATATGAGTCTCATGTTGGTTCCTTTTCGATTGCAGTTAGAAGCCCAGATTAATAGGGCTGAATGGTGTAAGAAGGGTATGACTACCCATTGACTACATTGCTGTTAACACTTGCTTTCAGGTTCAGCTTTTTGAATCTGTTTGGTGATGTACCGGGACATCAACCAGCCACCGATTGAGTAAATCGTTACGACGATGCTTAAATTCAGGTAGGTTCTGACGTCTTGTTCCAAGCCAATACCAACGTAAGCGAACAGCATCAAAAGGTATGGTGGCAACGATTTCCACTGACGGTCAGGTAGCATCCAAGGTGATAGTGCAGTTGCTAAGACTACAGGGTAGAGGAGTTCAGGTATCTGAAGTGCTACAGCGACAAGTGTGAGCAGCACGGCTCCACCACCAGCAGTTACCCATAACTGCTTCTGCTTTTTTGCCGCTTCAATGATCAGTAGTACAGACCCAAGCAGGCTACTTATGACCATGATCGAGATTAAGAATGTCTCTGTCCCTGATTTACCCAGAAAATTCCATGAAGCCGTCATTTGAGTCATAAAAGCTGGGAACAAGGTCGCTACAGCCCAGGTTCTACCTGTTAACGCTGACGATTTAAGCATTTTTGACAGCACTAGCATGCTTAACGGCAGTATTGCTGTTGCAGCGCTAATAACTATCCAAGCGGGGAGAGCTTCCTTTGCTGCTACTTTAAATCCGGTAGCAACTGCGACATAAGCGACCATTATGAGCGGTACGGCAGTATTCATTTATAATTCCTTATTAGAATATAAGCTATTAAATTTAGATTATATTCTATGGTTGAGAGTATAGAAAGCCGGGAGCATTACGGGATCTAAATTTCCAGAGATCCCGATGACTGAAGAAGAGGTATTACGCCAGATTGGACTTAACGTCAGGCGGTATAGGCTCCAGTGTGATATGTCGCAAGAAGCTCTTGCTGAGCGGGCGGGGATACATCCGACCTATATCTCTGGGATTGAGAAAGGCCGGAGGAATGCTTCAGTTCTGAAGTTGAACAGTATCGCTACTGTGCTTGGCGTTGAGCTAGCCGGATTGTTCAGTTTTCAATAGCTCGCTGATTTTAGCATCTCGATACATCTTTTGAGCGTTATCGCCCTCCAGTTTCAGCACTTCGGTGAGCAGGTTTGCTATCTGCTCTTTCTTGATTTTCTTTAATCCTTGCTTCCTAAAGTGCCTTCCTTCGTCTTCGAAGAAAGAGAGGTTGTCCTGAATGAGTTTGATCCGCTGTGCTGTACTAAACACTAGGCGAATATTGTGAGCATCCAGCCTGTCGTAGATGATCAGTCCTGGCGTTATCGGTTGTTCATTATTATTGAAACCCTTCAGAACAGCGATCACCATCATCCTGATGGATACAAGCAGGTCATCAATCTCTGGTTTTTTACCTGCGAGGAAGAGCTTTCTTGAAAGAAGTGCAGGTAATGAGGCCTTTCTTTCATTGTCTAACTCATCCAAATACTCGTTTAACTGGAGCACTAAAAAGTTAGCTGTGGCGGTATTAACTCCCTGATCCGCAATAATATCTTTTTTGGCCTGTCGTATTAGACTCCTCATGCACCTTGAGGACTCTGTGTAATCGGTCTCTGCGGTTTGTTTGATCAGAGCAATCGTGTCTTCATTCCACCTGTTGTCCATAGCAATTTCTCAAAATGGTACGAATCTGCGGCAGAAGTGTACCTTTTTCGAACCTTTGGTTCCTCCAATATGCAGTTCTGCCGAGTTGGCAGGTAATCAAAAATGAAAAGGTAATGTATATGAGTAATAAGAATATGGCGGTAGAAGCCCAATCTGATGATGTATCTGTAGTCGATGTTGTGAATGTTAGTGGTGGTTCTTCACAGGTTGAAGCTGTCGATAAAAACGCTGCTAACGATTCCGTTACTACCCCTGAAACCACTGTAACCGAACAGAACTACACTGAGGTTACGCCTGAAATTCCAGTAAACCCAGATAACACGGGGGCTGTAGAGGATCGTAACCGCGTAACTGCCGTAACCACAAAAAATAATGATTTTCAGGCTGATAGCCAGCATGTAGCAGAGCAGTCGTTGATTTCAGAGATGATTGAGAAAGGCTGTTTGTCACCAGAGCACGACTTTGATTTCAGCTCTTTGAGTGATGGTGAGTTCAGTCGCTTTCCCGATGCTGATAGTAGTGTGGGGAATCCGGGTTGGTGCCTGCCATTTTATGACGGTGGAAAGCTCATTGCTGCAAGCTACGGTACTTGGAGAGACACTGGAGAAAACCATTTGTGGAAGTTCTCTGGTTACGGAGCGATCACTGAAGATCAAAAGCAAGAGTTTGAGCGAAAGTTTGAAGCGAAAAAGAGCGAGTTAAAGAAACTGACAGAGGCCAAAAATCTTGCCGCAGCAGAACAATCACTAAAGCTGTATGGAACCGCTAAGGAATTACCAAAGCATCCATACTCTGTTAGGAAAGGGATTGCTCTCACACCATTTGTGCGGTCGTTGAAAGGTATGTTGATGATCCCTCTGGTCAGAACGGCAGATGTAATTTCAACAGAAGCTAATATCCGGAGGAACATTGCAACTGCGCAGTTCATTAAAGGAAGTGGCGATAAACAATTATTGCCAGGTGGTAAAAAGCAAGGTGCCTTCCACATTATTGATGGTGATGACACCGTTGTATTAGTTGCAGAGGGCTATGCAACTGCGGTGACGTTACATGAAGCGACAGGTTATACGGCTGTAATGGCTGTTGATTGCGGCAACTTAAAGCCGGTTGGACATGCACTCAGGAACTCTGCCCGTTTTAAAAAGAGTGCTCTTCTTTTCTGTGCTGACAACGATAAGTACAAAGATGAAGATAAAAACCCAGGTGTAGATGCAGCAACAGCAGCTGTTGAATCATTATCAAGGCCCAATGTTTTAAAGCCAAGGTCTGCGGAAATAGTAGTGCCAACCTTCCGGGATGAAACATCAAAGCCGACGGACTTCAATGATCTTGCGGCACTTGAAGGGCTGGAAGAGGTCAAAAACCAAGTTATGCCCGTTGCCCAAGATCTCGAATTGGGAATACCGCCTTGTTACAGTGTTGGAGACGACATCTATAGAATCTTTGAGAATAAGGAGGGGCAAACAGAGCGAGAATATGTCTCTACTTACCTTAAGGTGATTGCCCAATCCCGAAATATCTCTAATCAGAATTGGGGCCGATATATCGAGCTAAAGGATGATGATGGAAACTTTCATAGGTTTGCACTTCCAGCAGAGTCCATTTACGAGGCTAAAGAATGCTACGGCTTTTTATCCTACTACGGATTGACTGGAAGACCGCAACAGATTTGTGACTACATTAACAGCGTTAAGCCTTTCAGAAGAGCCAGGGCTGCAACTCAGATTGGCTGGAAAGATGACTACTTTGTTTTGCCAGATCGTGTGATTGGTGATGATGCTGAGTTAGTGGTGTTTCAGTCCAAAGAGCGGATTAGAGATGTATATCGCCCTGTAGGTACATTAGAAAAGTGGCAGGAAAATGTGTCCAAGTTATGTGTCGGTAATAACTTATTGACCTTTGCAGTTTCAGTTGCTTTCGCTGCCCCATTGATTCGCAAAATCGTCTCTAACGCTACCTATGGTTTCCACTTCCGTGGTGCAAGTAGTCGGGGCAAAACCACCTCGTTACAGTTAGCCCAGTCTGTATGGGGCTCGCCATCCGGTAAATCTACCTGGAGATCGACAGGGAACGGTATGGAAGCCATTGCAGCTGATCATAATGACGCATTGTTGTGTTTGGACGAGTTGGGAGAGCTGCCACCAAAAGAAGCGGGTAAGGTGATCTACATGCTGGGCAACGGTGAAGGCAAAGCGCGTGCTACTAAAACAGGTAGAGCACAAGAGCGTCAAACCTGGACATTGTTCTATTTGTCGACTGGAGAAATAAGCCTAAAAGATACGATGGCCCAAGCCGGTGAAAAAGTGACAGGAGGCCAAGCAGTTCGGTTTATTGATATTCCTGCTGAAGTGCCAGGTGGCCATGGTGTATTTGATACCGTCCAAGACTTTGCTGATGGCAATGAATTTGCGATGGAGATTAAAGACAAAACGGGTCGCTATTACGGTAGTGCTATTCAGGCATTCCTGGAGCAGTTTACTGAGAATATGGATGGTTTCCGAACAGATGCGGCCAGGTACAAAAAGGAATTTATCGAGCAACTACATATCAGTGCGGCTGATGCTCAGGTTAAAAGGGTCGCTGAGCAATTTGCACTGGTTTATGTTGGTGGCATGTTAGCCACTGATATGGGAATTACTGGCTGGCCTGAAGGAGAGGTGATCAGATCCGTAAATAACTGCTTTCAGCGTTGGATTGAAGAGCGTGGAGGCGATCATTCGCAAGAAGATTTTGAGTTGATGGAAGAGGTTAAAAACCTATTACACAATGGCCTTGCAACCCGATTTTTCAATGGAACAGATGAAAGTGCAGCTCGTCATGAAAACCCGAACTTAAGAAACCCGGTGGGCTATGTTGAAAATGATGTTGCATACATCTTCGCCAATAAATTTGATGAACTGTTCACAAACCCCAAAAAAGTAAAAGAGCTATTGGAAGAGAGAAACTATCTCGAACTGAACTCTAATGGCACAGTGAAAAGAAGCGCAAAATTCAAGCGAGCTCAAAGTACTAAGAAAACGACAGTCAAGCTTTATGGCATTAAGCTGTCAATTCTCCAAGATGGTGTAATTGAAGAACCGGCTGCTGAGGGTGGTATAGAAAGCGATGATAATTTGCCGGATGCGTTAGCTGATGATGGCGATGGCTTCACCTGTTAACCCAGTTACGCTGGTAACAGAGTTACGCTGAAAATATTTTTAATAATACGTTAGAAATAATTCCAGCAGCCCTGTAACCGACCATCAGGTCGAACGGGTTACAGGGTTACTCTCAAGAATTCCAATACAAATGGTTATAAGTAACCTGGAGTAACATTGGGAGAACATCATGGAATACTTCACTACTGAACCGATGACAGAGTATCAGGTGCTGGAAGCAGCATCCTGTATTCTGGCTAACCGCTTTGCCAATGGTGGAGCATTCACTTCACCACGTGCAACTGGTGACTTCGTACGAACCAAACTTGCCCATCTCGAATATGAGGTGTTTGCCGTCCTGTTCTTGGATAACCAACACCGCCTGATTCGCTATGAGGAGATGTTCAGAGGCACTATTGATGGTGCTGCGGTATATCCCCGTGAGGTGGTGAAAGAAGCCCTGAGAGCCAATGCTGCTGCCGTCATACTGGCACACAACCATCCATCCGGTGATGTCACCCCATCGCAGTCTGATCGAGCTATTACGGAAAGGCTGGTGGATGCACTGAGCTTGGTGGATATCCGTGTGCTGGATCATTTGATCGTTGGCAGGGAGGTCAGCTCCCTTGCTGAACTTGGATACTTGTAGGAGGGGCTTATGAATAGCCAATTAGTTGTGAAAATCATCATCGGAGTGCTGGTGGCCGTTGTTGGGGCTGTAGCCGAGCACGAACGACGGAGGGATGAGGGGTAGAATAGGTTAAGAACTATTGGGGACTATTTGTCCCCAATAGAGATTTCAGTTAATTGTTTGGAGGATAACTTTGATATTCTGTACAGAGATTAAGCCAGTTTTGCTTATTTGTTGCGACAACTGGGGGGGTGTTGAAATGAGCTGGGGCGACTTCAAACCAGTACTCTCCAGTGTCGTAACGAATGTGCGGACTTGCTTGTTGATGAGGAAAAGCATTTTTCCCTGTACAAGGTATTAGATTGTATGTTCCCTTCGCAACACCAAAATAGTCTGTCGTTTCCTGGTTAAGAGAGACAGTAGTGTAAGCTTCAGTAGTGGTACGCAGCCACGTTTTAACCCCTCGAACAGGATTTCCTGTTGAATCCATTATTTTAGTTTGCCACTTAAATTTTTCTTTGTTCTGAACCCGAGCATAGTCAGACCCTGATGTGACTCTAGCAGCTCGATCACCATCCGGAGTTTCATCTTTTATTTGCATAACCCGGCTCCCAGCTTCCAGTACGTAAATTCCGGTAGTAAGTGGCTGATTCGGATTTGCTGCTCTAACTCTTATTATCAGTTCACCAAATTGAGGGATATTCGTAAAGTTATTGTGTCCTCCTATTGATAGGTTAGTCCATTTGTTGTTTAACAGAGCCTCAGCAATAAATTGTGGCGCATGGCCTGGCTGCGGAGTTACCCTAACGAAAAGATCTTGCCCCCAAAATGATTGCAACTTATAAAGGTCTATATCCTGAGGAGAGTGAAGAGTCGGATAGTAATCTTTTAATGTGCCATTAGGGAGAGTGTATGGAGTCGAGTTATTTCCATCGTAGCTTGGAGTGCTGCCGATATTCTCTAGGTCATCGACTCCCTTTGTTTTCACGGCAACTCCTACTCTAACGTTTCCGCCATCCCCAGAAACGCCAGAAACTAGCATGTAGTAATGTCCTTTTTCTGTATAAATTCTGATATTGTCATCAGAGTCGGTTTCTTGACTTTTCTTTATACCAACAAGGCTATGATTGCCATTAGGGTCGTCGATAGCTGTAATGGTAACTTGTCGATTAGGATTTTGGTCGATGGCAAAAAATTCAGTAATTGCATCATCGTTTATATCGATATATAGGCAAGCGCTATTTCCAGAGGCTGGCTTATAATTGTAGGCGGTATTGTGTTGGATTCGTACGCAGCCAGATATTTGTACGTATGATGGGTTGTATGCCAATGCCGATATTGTTTCTTCTTGTTTTTCTTCTGGAATCGTTATCGAGCTTTCTCTGAGAGGTGCAGCTGTGGATGATAAGTCAGCATCTAAATTTTGAAAAACTGTAGGTGTTGCCTGTTGAAACTCAAACTCAGGGAGTTCATTAATGCTCAAATTACCGAGGTCAATGTTCTGAGTTGTGCTTTGATAGCTCTCCTTTGAAATTTTTGACTTCTCCTGTCGAGTGGAGCTATCTGACATACACCCCTGCATCGCTAGAGTTGTCATCAGTGTGAGTAGTACAAACTTCTTATCCATCTATTTAGTCCTTGAAAGTCGTTATTGACTAGAATGACAAGATAGTACTGATAGATAGCTTTTCACGATAATTGTTGAGTTATTTGTTAAATTACTACTTTTAGATAACTCAACTATATCGAGATTCGGTCGATATCTTCTCTTGAGACCGTTTATCTGGAGAAAGTGCATGGAAATAGCAAATCTACCCTCGGGTGGGAACCTGGCAACATCAGCCAAGGTCGATGCGAAAGTGGCAAAAGCTGCGGACAATATCGTTGAGCCCAAGGCTGGAGAGCTAAAATCAATCGTATCTGATTCGGTGAAGTTACTGGTTGATAGTGCTCCTCAGATGTCCTTTGTGGAGCGAGAAGAAACTGCCCGAATATCTAGTGAAGGAGGGTATCAGGCCAAAAATGCTGCCCGAGGCATCGTTGATGAGTATAAAGATGCCCTGAAAGAGATAAAGAAGACCGAACCTGATTTATTGAATAAAGATTGGGATATAGCCGTAAATTCAGAGGACGAGCTTATTATCAAAACCGGAGGAGCTGGAATCTCTGCTAGTGAGGCAAAACTTCTCACAGATCTTTTTGATAAGGCTTCCATAAAAGAGGGGCTGAAAGGGATACAAGATGGCGTTGTTAAGATGAGTGAAGCTGACTATCGATATCGACGGAATACAGGCTCGGCTGAGCATTACGATTTAGATCGAGACAGTGCCGCTGTAGTGATTAGTGCTAGAGATATTCTGGATGGTTTGGCAAATAACGGCCCAGGCCGCGAGTTCAACTTTCACGACACGATACGGAAAAACTTGTCAGAGAATGGTGATGCGTATTTGAAACCAGAGACAAAAAACCTTCGTTTTATAGAAGTAGAAGTTTGAGAGTTTCACTGTGGAATAGTTTATTGATGGGGCCAAGGCCCCATTTTTATTGTCATCAGAACCGATTTATAGCCTCAGAAAGCTTATATGGTTTAACTCACAAAAATAGCTCGCAGTTCTTTATGCCATACACGGTGATCAAGGCGTATTTCCTCTAAAACAATGCGGATTTCTGTGTGCAAAACGGGCGCTATGGTAGCAGAAGTGGGGGAGGGTGTTTAGGGGGATTGATGATCAGATATATGCATTCGAGTAGCTCTGACGGCTCTCGGTTTAAGGGTGCGATTGGCCAGATCATATCGCTCAGCATTATTCGGAAAGCTGTTTCTCGCCCCCGAATGAATATATAATGACTTTTTTGTCATTATGGATGATGGGCTTCATGGTTCGTTTCTCAATTATTACTTTTCTTTCACTGTGTCTGTTGGCTTGTGGGTCGGATTCCAACTCAGACAAACAAGTGAATGTTGATAGCCAAATCGTTCTTCAGGGGTTGGTTCCTATTGAACACACAAATCGGACAGAGGGATTGTTGTTCCGGGAGATTGTGACCAAAACGGAGTTTAATCACTTATGGCTTTCGCTGATAAGTAAACAGGCCCCTGAATTTGATACCAATGCTTCTTATGTGCTTTTCCAGCGAGGAGAGGTCGATGCCAGTCCTTGTACGGATAAGATCAATTTGAAACGAATTGAGACTTATATTTCTGAAGATGGGTCTTTGGTCGTTAGGCCAATTTTGCAGCAAGAATGCCCTGATACAGATCCAAATACTGTCTGTGACGCTATTTATGTTGGTGAGTATCCGTATTATCTGCTGAAGTTGGATGTAAAAGCTGACACCATCATTTTCCAGCAGCAGAAGTTACCCGGCTGTAGCTAGTTATATCGCTATCGTTGAAGGTGATTATTGCTGCTAAGCGGTTTAATGTTGCCACTAACATTGGCCTTCTGCAGGGTTAACCCTTACCGACAGAAGCTTTAAGCGCTCTGAAATATAGCTTCAGCGGGCCATTAATCATCGTGCTGTTCAGTTCAGTGTCTGTCTTGTTATTCGCCATTGCCAGAGAAAAGCCGTGCAGGTAATCAACCAGTAACTCCAGTGCGTTTACTTGTTCTTCCTGATCCAGTGATAAAGGTTCGATCACATTAAAAAAACGCTCACTGAAGATATCTGCCGGGGTGGTTGAGGTCATGCAGAGGAATATTTCCAATAGCCCGGGATAGGTTGATAACAAGTCCAGATAGCTGATGCTCAGTTGCAATAACGCTTGTTGCCAGTCCTGTTCATTTCCAGGCTCATAAATATCGTTCAGTAACGAAGCGCTGAGTGATTCAAGTAGTGCGTTTTTGTTGGCGAAATAATGATAAATCGCCATTGGGTCTGCGTTCAGGCTATTGGCCAATTGGCGAACGCTCGGAATTTTCCCTTGTTCACGCATCAGAACTTTCGCTGAGTGCAGAATATAGTCAGAACTCAGCTGACTTTCAGAGCTTTTGGGGCGGCCGGCCTTCCTCTTGTTGACAGTCATTAATTCCTCTCGCTAAGCTATTATTTCTACGGTGTAGAATATAATTCAAATCAGGGCTTAGGTGAAGCCTGATTTGCATGTATCACTAACGTCAGGAGCAAACGATGAAGTGTTCTGTATACATTGCCACCAGTGTGGATGGTTATATTGCGAAAAAAGATAACAGCCTGGATTGGCTGCACAGTGCGGGAAAGCAAGGCGTTGATGTTGATACTGGCTGGGATGATTTTATCCGTTCGGTTGATTGTCTGATTATGGGCCGTACCACGATGGAGGTGATTGCAGCAATGAATCTGACGCCTGAGCAGTGGCCGTACGGCAATCTCAGAATTATGGTGTTGAGCAACAGTCTGAAGCAACCACCTGAATCACTGAAAGATAAGGTTGAGATATGCTCCGGCGAGATCCCTGCCTTGATGTCTCGGTTGGAACAGGAAGGTTATTGCCACGCCTATATTGACGGTGGTGCCACTATCCGATCGTTCATTAATCTGGGTCTGATAAACCGGTTAATATTGACCAAAGCGCCGGTATTGCTTGGGGAAGGTGTCCCTTTATTCGGCAAACTCGAGCGCGATATTCGTCTTGAGAACGCGACAGTGACAGCATTTGCCAATGGCTTTATTCAGGAGACGTATGAGGTACGTTACGACTGACTGTCTTTTTTATCAGTATATGGTGTTACCTGAAGTTCGATTCTTTGGCGGTCGCGGGAAATTGGTCTAGCGTTAAATCAGTATTCAAGGATCGCCATTATGGAATATTTACGCAACGCCAATGTTAAACAAAAGTTACTACTACTGTTGATTGCTCCGCTTAGCGCCTTAATTCTTTTCGAGGGATTGAATATTCAGCGTCATTATCAGGATCTGAATTCTATGGCGCATGTGGTCGACCTGGCTGAATTATCGGGAATCAACAGTGAGCTGGCGCATGAGCTGCAAAAAGAGCGCGGTATGTCTGCTGGCTATCTCGGAAGTGGTGGCCGTAAGTTTGGGAGTGAATTGACCGAGCAACGTCAGCTTACTGATCAGTTGCTGAATCAATGGCGAGGCTGGGTTGAGGGTCATCAATACAGTGAAGACCCTAAGGTTCTGAACGAAATTCAGGCAGTCCAGAGTGAAATTAAAGAACTCACTTCTATCCGTAATCAGGTTACACAACAATCCATTCCCCTGGCACAGGTTTTAAAATTCTATACCTCAAATATCCGCCATCTGCTGAACGTTCCCGCATGGGCTACCCGCTACACTATTGATGGCGAAATGTCGCGGCGATTGCAGGCGTATTTTAACTTCCTGCAAGGCAAAGAACGCTCAGGTATTGAGCGAGCTGTTTTAAGTAATGCGTTTGCTCAGGATGCATTTGCCGGTGATTTATATACTCGTTATTTACGTTTGGTTATTTCGCAGGATGCCTTTTTTGGCAGTTATTTATTATTCGCCGGAGATGAAGGTGCACAACATTTTCGTACCTTCCTGAAAGGCCCGGAACAGCAGGATGTTGAACGTTTTCGTGCGATTGCTAACGATAATTTTCGCGACGGTGGTTTCAATACAAACCCCTCGGAGTGGTTCGCGGCATCAACCCGAAGAATTAATAAACTGAAGCAATTGGAAGATGAATTTAAAGGCAATATGGTGGGCTATGGCAGGGATGCAATGCAGAGCCTGAATGCCAGGCTGTGGACTTCCATTGTTATGTCGTCCGCTATTCTTATTTTCTCTTTCGCATTGGCTTTCTGGTTGGCACGACTTATGTACCGCCAGGTTCATGAGTTATCTCACGTTATGTCCTTGGCGGGAAACCAGTTAAAACTGGATAGTCGTTGCCAGGTTTATATGAAAGATGAACTGGGTCAGACCGCGGATGCGTTAAACAGCATGTTATCGAATATATCGACGCTGGTTCGCAGTTTGGACATGACGTCGCAACAGCTTGAGCTTATTTCGATTCAGAATCATTGCACCGTGTCATTAAGCAGTAAAGGCATGCAGGTTCAGAAAGAACAAACGGAAAAAGTGGTTGTTGGTGTTGGTCAGCTTGAGCAGGCTACGCGGGAAATTGCATCCAATATTCAGACGGTTGCAGACCACACCTGTCAGGCAAATGATGTCACTCAGCGCAGCGGTGAAGTAGTCACTCAGAGCGTGACACGTATTTCCAATCTTAACGAGCATATGGGCCAGGTGTCCTCAACCATTCGTGAGTTACACGAAAGCAGCAGTGCAATTGGCGGCGTCTTGAACGTGATTAAGAGTATTGCTGAGCAAACGAACTTACTGGCTTTAAACGCAGCGATTGAAGCGGCACGGGCCGGAGAGCAAGGGCGCGGTTTTGCTGTGGTTGCCGATGAGGTTCGAACGCTGGCGCAGCGCACTCAGGAGTCAACCGCAGAGATCGAAAGTATTGTTGGTAAATTCCAGAGTGAGTCAGAAGCGGCGTTTCGTGCAGTTGAGCAATCGCAACATGCGGTGAGTGAAACCGTATCCATGTCAGGCGAGCTGGAGCAGGCGCTGGCGTCGATTCAGTCGGCCATTCGCGATATCCAGAACCTTTCCGATCAGGTTGCCGCGGCCGCAGAAGAGCAGGTGGCCACTAATCAGGAGCTTGCTGGTTCGATGCGAGAAATTGATAGTATTGCAGAACATACGGTTGCGACATCTGACTTTATGCGTAAAACAGCACAGGAGCAAAGAGCTCTGGCGAAAGACTTAAACGATCAGGCTGACCGCTTTGATTTAGGCACAGCCTGATAAAGCGTAATTATCAGG
Source organism: Bacterioplanoides sp. (assembly GCF_965219715.1). Lineage (GTDB taxonomy): Bacteria > Pseudomonadota > Gammaproteobacteria > Pseudomonadales > Oceanobacteraceae > Bacterioplanoides. The sequence goes on along the minus strand of NZ_OZ244785.1, from coordinate 1,226,792 downwards.
TTAAAACCCGGCGAATAAATGTCGCCACATCTTCCAGCTCTTGTTGGCTGACCTCATGCTGAATCGGGTACTCTCGCCATACCGGGGTGAGCTCCCGGCCTTCCAGCAAAGATACGGCTTCCAATCCAAGCATTTGTGGTACCACCATATCCATCTGGCCATGGCCAATAAATACCGGTAGGCGTTTATTCTCTTCGCTGATGAGTGGTTCTTGTGCCAGATAAGTTGACAGACAAATCAGTCCGCCTAATTGCTGTCCGAATCCAAGTGCGGCCTGATACGCAACGGCGCCGCCCTGGGAAAATCCGGCCAATATAATGCGCTGGCTGCTAATGCCTTCTGCGATCAGGTTGGAAATCAGTTGCTGTACATCCGCAACGGATTGTTGAAACTGATGTGGGTTGATCACGCGGCGTGGTGAGGCGGCAAGGATGTCATACCAGGCGGGCATTTTCATACCACCATTAATGGTTACAGCGAGTTCTGGTGCATGAGGATAAATGGCTGTCAGGCCCGGAGCTGATGCCACCTGACGCAGTAACGGCGTAACCGGTGCAAAATCGTGACCGCTGGCTCCGAGGCCATGAAGCCAGATGATGCAGCTATCGGGTGTTACATCAGGGTTGTGACGAATTAAATCGAGAGTATTGGAGTCAGACATACGGGGCCGCCAGTAAATGATGGCCCAGTATATAGCTTTTATTCTCAGAATTAACACATTCGTGAAGCGGCGACGGTTCTTCAAGCAGGTTAATGGGTTAACGCGCCGTAGGGGTTAGTAGCTTTCTGGTGTTGCCTTTAATAACAGCCAGCCGGTTACTTTTTTAGGTAATACCAGCGCCAGGCGAATTAGCCATTTGGTGGTTGCCGGAAACAGATAATCCGACTTGCCACTTTCCATTCCTCGAATCATATGGTCGGCTGCTTGTTGTTCGGAAATCTCCATCGGTGCCGGAATGCCATCATCGGCGACACGCTCTGTGGCAACAAATCCGGGGTATAGAGAAACAAAGTGGATATTGTCTTTTTTTAACTCAAGGCGACAGGTGTCCATCAGTATTCTTCCTGCAGCTTTGGCAGCCGAATAGGGTCCTTGCATTGGCAATCCTAAAAAACCGGCCAACGAGTTCGTGTGAGCGATCAGGCCTTGCTGGCGCTCTTTCATGTGAGCAATCAGCGGCGTCAGAAAATTCACCAGAGTGCTGTAGTTCAGATCCATATTTCGACGAATTTCGTCGGAGCTGACTTTTGCCATATTAAATGACGGACCATCACCAACGTTCAGTAGAGCCACATCAATGGCGCCAAATTCTGAAACGGCTTTGCTGACCACGTCGTTCGAAGCATTGGCATCCAATGCGTCACTGGCGATTACTAAGGCCTGGCTACCGGCAGCTTCCACTTCCTTTGCCAGTTCGGTTAATTCCGACTCACGTCGGGCTGATAAAATTAACCGGTTGTTGCGTTGTGCCAGTTTAAGTGCGACGGCACGACCGATGCCTGATGACGCGCCAACGATGAGAATGCGTTTGTCACTGAGTTTCATATTTTTTAGTTCTTATTAATAGTTAGGCGCCAACCAGATGGCGGGTCGCATAGGCCACCATCACACCCAGATAATTGCCAATCACATAGCCAATAATTGCGGCGGCAAAGCCGGGTAAAATAATTTCCCGATTCTTTAATGCACCCGCAATGACTGGAATAAAAGGCACCGACATAATGGCCGCAGACGAGGTGATTAAAAAAGTATCGGTATCAATTTTCAGCAGCTTGCAAATGAGTGCCTGAATAATCAGAGAGCCAATCAGAATAAACCCGATATAGGCGAATAAATCTAAATTCAGGTTAGTCAGGATGCTGGTGTCAGTCATGGTGCCCATGGTGAAACAGAAAACCAGAATTAAATACATGCCCAGTTGAAAGCTGTTAGCCAGTTGGCGTACTTGTGGAATAAATGATGCTGCCAGACCGAATGTCGTCAGACTGATAATGGTGGCTGCAGATGACATAGATTTGGGTAATAAGGATGCCAGTCCAACGGACAAGCCGACAACAACACCCGAGCAAAGCAGTGCCAGGAAGGTTTGAGGCATGGTTTTGGTATTCACCAGAACTTTATAGCTATTGGCGGTTTCATCTGCCATATGAGCAAACTTATCCTGACTCTCGCCGTCATCATGGTTGCCATTTGACTCAAACGGACGCAGAAATAAGCCAAACAATGGCTTAGCCAGAGTCATTACAAACATCAGGTATAACGCCGACAGTAAAATATCGTAGGTCGTCATAGTAACGAAAATGTCCTGATCTGCGTCGATTGCTGTTTTAATCGCCGCCATATTCGGACCACCACCGGTATAAGCGCCGACTGACATGCCAGCAATTTGCCAGATATTCTGTAGCTGGCCATTAAATAGAACTGCGCCTGCTGCACTCACGATCATCACGGCCAGTAGAGCAACCCCCATGCTCTTCATGGTATCCCCGGCCATACTGAGGGAGTGTTTCACATCAATAGAAAAAACCAGCAACGGCAACGCCAGGGCAATCGAAATTTCAGACAAATTAGTCTGTACAGCCGTCAGGCCATCCTTGCCAATCAGTCCCGGTAAATCTAGGCCAGCACTGAGAGCAATGCCTAAACCAAACGATAATACGACGACGCCGATTTTATCGAGTAACTGAAATTTCTGACATAAAATGATCAGCAATGCCGGTACTAACAAATAAGCAATGGCGGCAAATAGGGCAGACACGTTAGATATCCTCGGTTAATCGTTGTTGTTAATTATTATTGTTGTTTTATAGAAACTGTTGATGTCGTTGGTTTGGCGTCGTTCGAAATCTTTTCCGGATAGTTAACTTGTGGGTAGTTAAATACCGGCCAGTACTCACTGATTTCTCCCTGATCCATCACTGCGATATCGCCAAATTGCAAAAATACGGCTTCGCTTTGTGTTGGTCGGAAAAACATAAAATCTTCGCGTCGAATCGAGTGCTCAGCAGCTACTTCGTAAAGTTCCTGATTGCTCGAATGACCGAGAATATTGGAGCGTACGCTGCCTTTTGGATAACACGGTGATGCCAGCCAATTACCACCATAAATAAATAAACCGCGCTTTGGCAGCTTACCAATACGGCGCAACAACGACGACAGACCTGTTGCCATCGGAATTTCTGGATTACTGATATCTTTTAATACCGGAGCTGCGATGTAGCAAGCAGGCTGGTGGTGATCGAGAGTAAATACATCGAAGTCAGTGGGTTTTACCAATGCCGATGCGGTGGCAATTTCGTTCACTAGGCCCGGTTGTTGATACAGAGGGTAAGTGCTGCTGCCGCCCGCGTTTAAGCACAATCGTTTTAGTGCATCGTCGCCGAGTGTGTTACGGATCAGATCGGTAAATTCCTGATAGCGTTTCATCGCCAGGCGGAAGGCTTTTTTGTGCCCTCCTGCGATTGCAGGAATTTTAGTTACGTGGGCTTCATAACCCATCATACCGGAGAGTGTCAGGTTGGGGCTGGCATGAATTAATTTTAGACTTTGTGCAAATTCGTCATGGTCGCTGAAGCCGCCACGATTGAGCCCGACGTTGATTTCCAGGTTGATGCGCAGTTGTAACCCCTGTTGTTCAGCAAAATCGCGATACTCCAGAAGCCGCTCTTTGCTATCAACCAGCCATTGCAATTGGTTCGCTGCTTTAAAGGTGGATTGATTTTGCCCAAGCCACTGGTAGAAGTGACGTACAGCAGCCATCGGCATAGGTTTGCCCATCAGAATATCGGCCTGCGGAATATGCTCAACCACGTGGATCAGAAACGGAACGTGGAAGCTCATCAAGCGATTACTGCCAGTACGACGCATGATGTATTGCAACAGCGGGATAGATGGCAGAGATTTGGCAACGATACGGTAGCTGAAACCGCGGTTAATCGCTTCCAGTACATGGTCAATATTGCGATCCAGGCGCTGCTTATCAATGACCAGTGTTGGGTGGCTGATGCCCGCTTGTTGCAGCGTATTGGTCATGTCCTGGAAGTAGAGATCGCTCATTAAAGTTTCCGCAGTGTGCATGAAGTGGAGTCGTCTTATTATTTTAGTTGTACGTTTGTACCATAATGCTGGGTTGAGTGCCATTCTGCGATAACTTTCAGCAGCATTTTTTGTCTAAAACCAGTAAGCTAGCGGCTGTTTTTGATATTGCCTCCTTGTTTTGCTGAAACCACGCTTTTATGTCTGAATCTGTGACCACTAACGATCAACCGGAAAACGGCCAGGAAACTGCGCCTGATCTGGCCGTGGGACAGAATCCTCAGCAGGAAATGCCATTTGCTCTGGTTCAGGGCGAACCCATGACCCAGCTGCCGCTGGATCTGTATATTCCACCAGACGCTTTGGAAGTAATCCTGGAGCAGTTCGAAGGCCCGCTTGACCTGTTACTGTACCTGATTCGTAAGCAAAACCTCGATATTCTCGAGATTAATGTGTCGGAGATTGTTGAGCAGTATTTGGAATACATCGACATGATGAAAGCGCTGCAACTGGAAGTTGCCGGCGAATACCTGGTGATGGCAGCTATGCTGGCAGAAATCAAAAGCCGTATGCTGTTGCCGCGCAATAAGGAAGCGGACGGCGAAGAGGAGGAAGATCCTCGTGCCGAGCTGATTCGTCGTTTGCAGGAATACGAACGGTTTAAAACCGCAGCCGAAAACCTAGATGAATTGCCACGGCTTGAACGTGATGTTTTTCTGCCGGATGTTGATGCGCCAGAGCGTATTCAGGAGCGTATTCATCCTGACGTTGATATGCAGGAAATCATGCTGGCATTTGCTGCGGTACTGCGTCGTGCAGAGCGCTTTGAACATCACGAAATTCAGCGTGAGCAATTATCCACCCGGGAGCGTATGTCCCAGGTGCTGGATAAGTTAAGAGCAGGGCATTTCACCACATTTAAGTCCCTGTTTGAGCCGGAAGAAGGTAAACTTGGCGTGGTGGTGACGTTCCTCGCTATTCTGGAACTGGTGAAGGAATCGCTGATCGATATCGTTCAGCAGGATACCTTTGGTCCTATCCATGTAAAAACCCGTGAGGCGATCAGCCCACACCGTCAGGCCCGGGATGATGCAGACGACGCCGTCAGCTGATCGTTGATCTGAATCCCGTTAAATAAGACCGTCGTGAGACACTCTTTATGGACGCTTTTTTATGAGCAGGCCCGCATTAAAAAACATTCTTGAAGCTGTATTGATGGCGGCTGGCGGCCCTGTGTCGCTGGAGCGCATGCAGTCACTGTTCGATGATCATGAACAACCCAAAAGCACCGAGCTGAAACAAGCACTCACTGAAATCAAACAGGACCTGTTGGGTCGTGGTATTGAACTGATTGAAGTGGCCACCGGCTATCGTTTACAGGTGCGTACTGAAGTGGCGCCCTGGGTCGGACGTCTTTGGGATGAGCGCCCTCAGCGTTATTCCCGGGCGTTGTTAGAGACTCTGGCTCTGATTGCGTATCGCCAGCCAATCACCCGTGGTGACATTGAAGATGTTCGTGGTGTCGTGGTCAGCTCGCAGATGATGAAAACCCTGATCGAACGCGATTGGGTTCGTATTGTGGGTTACCGGGATGTGCCGGGTCGTCCCGCCATGTACGCCACAACTAAAGAATTTCTCGATTATTTTGGCTTAAAAACTCTGGAAGATTTGCCGAGCCTGATGGAAATCCGCGAGCTTGAAGATACCAATCGCAAGCTTGAGTTGGGTGAAGATGCTGAAGCACGTAAAGAAACACCTAAAGAATACGACTTCACCTCAGAAGAAGATGTTGAAGAGCGGGGTGCCAGTGTACTGGATGCCACAGAAGAGGATCTGGCTAAGGCCGCTGCTCTGGTTGATCGGGTTGAGGCTAACGTGTTTGCCCGACCGGATGATGAAGACGACGAGGAAGGCGGCCAGAACAAACCTCGTGATCTGGGTGACTTGCTCAAGCGTCTGGAAACTGTCGAGAAGGATCGCGACCTCAGTGACCTGGTCGATGAGCAGCAAGCATTGAGTGAAGGGCAGGCGCCTGAGGTTTTGGCTGAGGTTGATGCTGGTACTGAGATGGATGTCGCCGACAGAGAAGGTGGATCGGTAACACTAGTCGATGAAGAACAACCTCCCGAGTTGCAGGTCGCGGATTTTACAGACCAGGCCGTGGATCATAACGGCGCTTCCCAGGAAACGGCCGACGTTCCGAAAACACTGGAAGATGCCCAGCGTGCGCGTTTACTGGCAGAGCAGCAGGCGATTAAAGACAGGTTAATGGCTGAAATCGCTGCTGAACAGGCGGCGCAAGCTCAAGAAGAATTATCCGCCGACCAGGCGTTTGCCCCAGAAATGTTTGACCCTGAAATGGTTGAGACGCAGGTGTTTGAACCGGAAGAGCCTGTCATCGTTGAATCTCATTCAGACGTTGTCGCCGAAGAAGACGAGATACTGGCTGCGGAAGCTCGTGCTGAAAAAGAACTGCTTGAAGCTGAAGAGCAGGAACGCCTGTTGCAGCAAAAGCTTGAACAGGAACGGTTGGAAGCGGAGCAACAAGCTGAACAAGAGTTACTGGAAGCAGAACAGCTAGAGCGGCAAGAACAGCAAATGGCTGAGCAATTGAATCGCGAGCAGGAACAATTGGAAGCGGAAGCCAGGGCAGAGGCCGAGTTGCTGCGAGAAATGTCAGAGCCTTCTCAGGAAGAACCGAGCCCGGCAGAACAGAATGAAGACGACGAAGGCGATCAATCGCCTTCTGGGCCTAGCTTGTTTGGCTGATGCTGGCAAAACAATCGCTGCGGCAAAACGAATTTTAAAGAAGAGATATTATGAGAGAACGTATTCAGAAATTACTGGCCCAGGCGGGTGTTGCATCACGCCGTGAGGCTGAGCGTTGGATTGCCGAAGGCAAGGTGACCGTTAATGGTGAAAAAGCGACGTTAGGTGATCGTGCGCATCGTCTTGATGACGTTCGGGTAAGCGGTCGCCCGATTAAACTGGAAGAAGTGGGTCGCACGCGTCGGGTGCTGGCGTACAACAAGCCTGTTGGTGAAGTATGTTCACGCAATGATCCGGAAGGTCGCCCAACCGTTTTTGATCATCTGCCAAAAACCAAAAATGAGCGCTGGATTAACGTTGGCCGACTGGACATTAATACCAGTGGTTTATTGTTATTCACTACCGACGGTGATCTGGCGAATAAGCTGATGCACCCGTCTTCGGAAATCGATCGTGAATACGCCGTTCGGGTTCGTGGTGATGTTGATGAAGCCATGATTGAGCGTCTGAAAGAGGGTGTGATGCTGGAAGATGGTCCGGCCCGTTTTACCGATGTACAGTTTTTTGATGGCGAAGGTCAGAACAAGTGGTATCACGTGGTTGTGATGGAAGGCCGGAATCGTGAAGTACGTCGCTTATGGGAAAGCCAGGGCGTTGAAGTCAGCCGTCTGAAGCGTGTGCGTTATGGCTGTATTTTTATGCCGGCGAATATTCCGGTTGGTACCTGGGTGGAGCTGAAGCAGCGTGAAGTGAATGACCTTGCCGATTTGGTTGGCCAGGCGCGTAAGCGTACCAAGCGTCTTATTGGTAAAGAAAAAGAGCAGTTTGTGCGTCAGCAAAAACGTCAGAAAATTCGCCAATCTGCAGAGAAACGCAAGAAAGGCTGATTTTTCAATTATAAAAAATAAAAAAAGCCCGATCAGAAATGCTTCTGATCGGGCTTTTTCCTTTTGTCTGATTTAAATCGTTAAACGACTAATCAGAAGCTTTGACGCAGGCTAACAAGGAAAGCCTGTGTTTTACCGTCTTTACCGTAATCTGCTTCTTCAAACTCAAAGCCTGCCAAGCGATTGCCACTCAGCTTGTAGTATGCGCTGCCGAACACGTTGCCATCCAGCTGACGCTGAGTTTTATCGTCATCTTCACCCACTGCATAGCCCAGGTTCAGAGTCAGCTTTTCGCTGGTTTTGAAGGTTGCTGCCAGGGTGGTCGAAGTACGGCCGTCATCTTTACCGGTATCGCGATCGGCAACACGGTGTGCAAAGCCAAAGTCCAGTGCATCGTTAACGACGTATTTAGCGCCCAGGCTGTAGATCATTGGTGCTGCAACATCGATGTTTGCATCTTTAGCTGCACGGCTTTCTTTAACAATAGACTTAATACCAACTGCGTTCAGGGTCAGGCCGCCGAAGGTCGCTGCACCACCCAAAGTTACAGCTGTAACGCCACTGTCGTTCAGTAATTTTTTGCTGCCGCCCTGAGTTAATGGCTCGCCATCAACAAGAACCGGGTTGCCGCCAGCTGTTACTGGTTTGGCGTCTACTGTAGTCTCACGGCCATCTTCTGCAATGTGCAGTGCAACGGTTGCAGTGAATGGGCTGGTAGAGAAACCGCCACCACCAAAGGTGTAGTTAACGGTACTGTCGTTACGGTATCCGTAGCCAACAGATCCTGGCATCAGAGAAGTGATGTAGAAGTAAGAGCCAACACCCTGAACTTCATTGCGGTGAGTGTTCCATGCGCTGTATTCAAAGAATGGAGACCATTGAGCGCCAACTTTAATGTGGTGATCGCCCTTAGACATGCCGAACCAACCCAGGCGAGTACGTGCAAAGCTGCCGCCATCGTCCAATACGTTAATACGAGCTTCAACGCGGTATTTAGCTACCCAGCCATCATCCAGCTCTTCTTCGCCTTTTACGCCCAGACGTGATTGAACGCCGTTTGCCAATGCAAATTCGCGATCGTCTGTGTTGCGGTTAGCTTTGTTGTTTGGATCATCTGAACCACCGTTTGCGAATACGTCAGTGCCATTTTTTGCACTGCTGGAGTAAGACTCCAGACCGATATCTACAAAGCCATAGAAGTTAACGCTTGGGGCTGCAACTGCTTGAGAGGATAAGGCGGCAGCTGCCACGGCAATTGCCAGTGGAGTTTTATAAGACATATGTTCATACCTTGTTGTAATTCTTGTCGCAGGAACAGGGTGTTATTCCTGTGAAATCCGGCGTTACATTACAGTTTTTTGACTAAATGGCCAGTCCGTTTTTTTTGGGGTGTTTACTATTGGTGCTTTCTGCAGGCGTGTAAATAATGAATGCTTGTTAAGAGATAGGTATTAATACTTACGTATAGGGTCTATTTTTTGTGGCTGGTTGATAAGTCTATGAATATAAAGGGAAAATATAAGTCAAATTGTCCCCGTTGTCTTCTCATTGAATGGATATTCAAATCTATTGTTGTTCAAAATGGAATAGAAGGAACGAAGTCAAAATATCTTGGAAAGACATGTAAAAAAATGTATCTGATGATTGTGTGGTCAGGAAATTATTAATTTATTTCTGGTGCAAAATCCCGTGTCTGGAGTTTACGGAATGAGTGAAGTGGCCCAGAGAGCGGGTTCACTGATCCTGATGCCGCAATCAGTAGACAGAGACGGAGGTTCCAGATACCCTGTTGCGCTCTTTGTCTTAGCCTGAATTCGCCATGTTTACCGCCACGTATGCGGAAGCAGGAATTCGGGATCTAAATTTTGTGTTTCACATGTGGCCTTTGGTAGGGGCCACCACTGCGAAAGGATAGGTTCATGCCTGTAATTACTCTCCCTGATGGTTCGAAACGTGAGTTCGACCAACCCGTTACTTTAATGCAAGTGGCCGAAGATATCGGTCCTGGCCTGGCGAAAGCGACTGTATGTGGTCGTATTAATGGCAAGCTGGTTGATGCTTGTGAGCTGATCTCTGAGGATTCTGATATCACCCTGATTACCGGGCGTGATGAGGAAGGTCTGGAAGTGATTCGTCACTCCTTTGCTCACCTGGTTGGTCATGCGGTTAAACAATTACACCCGCACGCCAAAATGGCGATTGGTCCTGTGATTGATGATGGCTTTTATTACGACATCGATTTTGAGCGTCCATTTACGCCGGAAGATGTGGCCGATATTGAAAAGCGCATTAAAGAGCTGATCAAAAAAGACTACGACGTTGTTAAAAAAATGACGCCTATTAAAGAGGCGCGTCGAATCTTTGTTGATCGCCAGGAAGACTATAAAGTCGAACTGATCGATAACCTGATTGAAAGTGGCGAAACCGAGGTGGGTCTGTACCACCACGAAGAATACATCGACATGTGTCGTGGCCCACACGTTCCTAACACCCGTGTATTACGCGTATTTAAACTGATGCGTGTATCCGGTGCTTACTGGCGTGGTGATGCCAATAACCAGCAGCTGCAACGTATTTACGGCACTGCCTGGAACGACAAAAAAGAGCAGAAAGCCTATCTGACTCGTCTGGAAGAAGCTGAGAAGCGTGACCACCGTAAACTGGCGAAGCAGCTGGATCTGTTCCACCTGCAGGAAGAAGCGCCGGGTATGGTGTTCTGGCATCCGAATGGCTGGACCATGTATCAGGTGCTTGAACAATACATGCGTAAAGTTCAGAACGATGCCGGTTATAAAGAAATTAAAACCCCGCAGGTTGTGGATCGTGCATTGTGGGAGAAGTCTGGTCACTGGGAACACTATTCCGATGCGATGTTCACCACTGAGTCAGAAAAGCGCACTTATGCGGTAAAACCGATGAACTGCCCGGGTCATATCCAGGTATTTAATCAGGGTCTGAAGAGTTACCGTGATCTGCCGTTGCGTTTAGCGGAATTTGGTTGTTGTCACCGTAATGAGCCGTCTGGTGCACTGCACGGCATTATGCGTGTACGTGGCTTTACTCAGGATGATGCTCATATTTTCGTTTCTGAAAATCAGATCCGTCAGGAAGCCTCTGACTTTATTAAGCTGACTCTTGATGTATATAAAGATTTCGGTTTCGACGCCGTTGAAATGAAGCTGTCGACTCGTCCGGAAGGCCGTATCGGTGAAGATGAACAATGGGATCTGGCTGAAGCTGCGTTGGAAGATGCCTTAAACGATGCTGGTCTTGACTGGGAGTTACAGCCTGGTGAAGGTGCCTTCTATGGTCCTAAAATCGAATTCTCCCTGCGCGACTGTCTGAATCGTGTTTGGCAGTGCGGCACTTTGCAGCTCGACTTTATGTTGCCGGGCCGTTTGGGTGCACAGTTTGTTGACGAAGATGGCGAGCGCAAAACGCCGGTGATGTTGCACCGTGCTATTCTGGGTTCTTTCGAGCGTTTCGTGGGTATTCTGATCGAACATTACGCTGGTGCTATGCCACCTTGGTTGGCTCCACAGCAGGTTTCGGTACTGAATATCACCGATAATCAGAGCGAATATTGCGAAAAATTGGCAGAAAGCCTGAAATCACGCGGATTCCGTGCCCAAGCGGACTTGAGAAACGAGAAGATCGGCTTTAAAATCCGCGAGCACACTTTGCACAAGGTACCTTACCTGTTAGTGGTGGGGGATAAAGAAGTAGAAGCAAACACCGTAGCTGTCCGTACGCGTAAAGGTGAAGACCTGGGCGTAATGAGTATCGATGCCTTTATCGAGCTGTTGGAAGGCGCTATTGCACAGCGCGGTCGGTTTGGAATGGAGAGCTGAGTTATCAGACGCGATAATAGAAGAGGCCGTCAAGAACCACGCGCGGCTATTAACGATAATATCCGTGCCACCGAGGTACGTTTAATCGGTGCTGACGGCGATCAGGTCGGCGTTGTAAGTATTAAAGAAGCTTTGGAAGCTGCTGCTGAAGCAGAGCTGGATCTGGTACAGATCTCCGACGGCGATCCGATTGTCTGTAAAATTATGGACTTCGGCAAAAAGCTGTACGAAGAGAAAAAGCAGAAAGCCGAAGCGAAAAAACGCCAGCATCAGGTGCAGATTAAGGAAATTAAATTCCGTCCTGGCACTGAAGAAGGCGATTATCAGATTAAGCTGCGTAACTTAACGCGCTTTCTGGAGAGCGGTAATAAAGCCAAAGTATCACTGCGTTTCCGTGGTCGCGAGATGGCCCACCAGAACATCGGTATGGAACTGATGAAGCGTGTGGAAGCTGATCTGGCCGAATTGGGTACTGTTGAACAGCACCCTAAGATGGAAGGTCGTCAGATGGTGATGGTGATCGCTCCCATTAAAAAGAAGTAGTCTGGTTTTCAAAGAAATATAGGCCCCGGTGGAACATGTTGTTGAACCGGGGTTTATACGTTCTGCCAGACGCTGCAGTAAGCTCATTTTTGTGAAGCTTGCTGTTACTACGGCAGGTGTCGACGCAGGGTCTTAGTTTCTGCGCGCACCATAACTTTGGAGTTCAAAAATGCCTAAGATCAAAACTAAGAGCGGCGCTGCGAAGCGCTTCAAAAAGACTGCGAACGGTTTCAAGCACCGTCAGGCTCACCGTAGCCACATCCTGACCAAGAAGAGCACTAAGCGTAAGCGTCACTTACGTCCAATGCTGCAATTACACGCTGCCGACAAAAAGTTGGTTGTGCGTATGTTACCTAACCTTTAATCGGTACTGTTCAGGAGATAAATTATGGCTCGTGTAAAACGTGGTGTTGTCGCTCGTCGTCGTCACAAAAAAATTCTGAAGCAGGCTAAAGGTTACTACGGTGCTCGTAGCCGTGTATTCCGCGTAGCTAAGCAAGCGGTTATCAAAGCTGGTCAATACGCTTACCGTGACCGTCGTCAGCGTAAGCGTCAGTTCCGTCAGCTGTGGATCGCGCGTATCAACGCTGGTGCACGTCAGAACGGTCTGTCTTACAGCAAGTTCATCAATGGCCTGAAAAAGGCAACTGTTGAAATTGACCGTAAGGTACTGGCTGATTTAGCAGTTAACGAAAAAGCAGCGTTTGCGGCTCTGGTAGAAAAAGCCAAGTCCAGCCTGTAATTTCGCCGGTTTAGTCCGGAACAGGCTCCGCGCAAGTGGAGCTTAGGAAATAGGGGAGTGGATTCGTTCATTCCCCTATTTTTTTGTCGTTTTATCCGTCATCAGGAAGCGACATATTCAGTCTTTAAAGACTCAACAATTATTGAATCATTATTCATTGTTGATGCTTAGTCATTGTTGAAAACAAGCAACGTGGAAACCAACATGGAAAACCTCGAAGCCCTGACAAAACAAGCCCTGGGCGCCGTCGAACAAGCGCAGGACATCGCTGCGCTGGATCAGGTCCGGGTTCAGTTTCTGGGTAAAAAAGGGGAAATCACTTCCCTGATGAAGAACCTGGGTAATGTCGCACCGGAAGATCGTCCAAAAATTGGTGCGGTGATTAACGAAGCCAAAACCCAGGTACAGAATGCGATTAATGCACGCAAAGAAGCGCTGGAAACAGCCGCGCTGAATGCCAAGCTGGCGAGTGAAACCATTGATATCACTCTGCCGGGCCGTGCAGCACAAACCGGTGGTTTACACCCGGTGACCCGCACTCTGGAACGAATTGAAAGCTTTTTTGCCGGTGCTGGTTACCAGGTGGCAGAAGGGCCGGAAGTGGAAGATGACTTCCACAACTTCGAGGCATTAAATATTCCATCGCATCACCCGGCTCGTGCCATGCACGATACCTTCTATTTTGATGCGCACACGCTGCTGCGTACCCACACCTCACCGGTTCAGGTACGTACCATGGAAGCTCAGCAACCACCGATCCGTATTATTTGCCCGGGTCGTGTATACCGTTGCGATTACGATCAGACGCATTCACCTATGTTCCACCAGGTGGAAGGTCTGCTGGTCGACAAAGACATCAGTTTTGCTGATTTAAAAGGCACGCTGGAGCAATTTATGGCGGCCTTCTTCGAGCGCGACGTAAAAGTGCGTTTGCGTCCGTCATATTTCCCGTTCACTGAGCCATCGGCTGAAATCGACATCGAGTGGATTGTGGAAACGCCGGAAGGTACCAAGCACGGCTGGCTGGAAATTGGCGGCTGCGGCATGGTGCATCCAAAAGTATTTGAGGCCGTTGGCATCGACCCAGAACAATACAGTGGTTTTGCTTTCGGTATGGGTGTTGAGCGTATGGCGATGTTGCGTTACGGCGTAAACGACCTGCGTTTATTCTTCGAAAATGATCTGCGTTTCCTGCAGCAATTTAACTAAGGGGCACCCGTATGAAATTTAGCGAACAGTGGTTACGCGAATGGGTGCAGCCTGCCGATTCTGACGGCGCGTGGGGCACTCAACAATTATGTGATCAGGTCACGTTAGCTGGCCTGGAAGTCGACGGTGTTGAAGACGTTGCTGGAGAGTTTTCCGGCGTTGTGGTTGGCCTGGTGGTTAAGCGCGAACAACATCCGGATGCTGACAAATTAAGCCTGTGTCAGGTGAGTGACGGCAACGAAACGTTCCAGATCGTATGTGGCGCACCGAATGTGCGTGAAGGTCTGAAAATTCCTTTCGCCAAAATCGGAGCTGTGCTGCCAACAGAAGACGGCAAAGGTTTTAAAATCAAAAAAGCCAAGCTGCGTGGTGTCGAGTCTTTCGGCATGTTGTGTGCCGAACAAGAGCTAGGTTTATCCGAAGCCTCTGATGGTCTGATGGAGTTACCGGAATCGGCACCAGTGGGTGATGACTTCCGTGAATATTTAGCTCTGGATGACAAAATCATCGAAGTGGATCTGACGCCAAACCGCGCTGACTGTTTAAGCATTGCCGGTTTAGCACGTGAAGTGGGTGTATTAAGCAAGTCTGACGTTCAGGGCCCGGCGATTGAAGCCGTTGCTCCGGCGGTTGACGATAAAGCCTCGATCGAAGTGTCTGCCACCGAAGGTTGCCCGCGTTATTTAGGTCGTATCGTTAAAGGTGTTAACGTGAAAGCGGAAACGCCACTGTGGATGGTTGAAAAGCTGCGTCGTAGCGGCATCCGTTCCATCGATCCTGTGGTTGATATCACCAACTACATCCTGCTGGAACAAGGCCAGCCGATGCACGCATTTGATCTGGCTAAGATCGATGGCGGCATTCGTGTGCGTATGGCCGAGCAGGGTGAAAAACTGACTCTGTTAGATGGTCAGGAAGTTGAACTGAAAGACAACACGCTGGTAATTGCTGACCATAACAAGGCGCTGGCGATTGCCGGCATCATGGGTGGCGAACACTCTGGTGTGAACGGTGAAACTCAGGATCTGTTGTTAGAAGCCGCTTTCTTTAACCCGATTACTATTGCTGGCCGTGCACGTTCTTACGGTTTGCATACCGACTCTTCCCACCGCTTTGAACGTGGTGTGGATTATGAGCTGGCGCGTAACGCAATGGAGCGTGCTACCGCTCTGGTTATTGAAATCTGTGGTGGTCAACCAGGTCCAATTGTTGAAGCCTTAAGTGAAAAAGATCTGCCAGTAGCAGCTGATATCACCTTACGTAACCGTCGAGTTAAGCAGGTTCTGGGTCTGGAAATGGCACAGGACGAAGTGACTGAAATCCTGACGCGTTTAGGTATGGATGTCACCGTTAACGGCTCTGGCGACGATGTAAGCTGGACAGCAAAAGCACCAAGCTATCGTTTCGATATGGCGATTGAAGCCGATCTGATCGAAGAACTGGCGCGTATTTATGGCTACAACCGTTTGCCGGTTCGTACACCAAAAGCGCATACGCCACTGGCCACTGCGCCAGAAGCGAAAATGGGTATCAAAGACCTGCGTCGCCAGCTGGTCGCTCGTGGTTATCAGGAAGCGATTACTTACAGCTTTGTTGATCCTAAGATGCAAAAAGCCATGGACCCGGAAGTTGAAGGTCTGGCGCTGCTGAATCCGATTTCCACCGAGATGTCGGTGATGCGCACTAACTTATGGGCGGGCCTGGTAGGCGCGGTTTCCCATAACCTCAAGCGCCAGCAACCACGTGTTCGTTTATTCGAAACCGGCCTGCGTTTTGTGCCAACGGTTGTTGATGGCAATAGCGAATTAATTCAAACACCAACCCTGGCGCTGGCTGTATGTGGTACCCGTATGCCACAGTCCTGGAGTGCTCAGGATGAAGCGGTTGATTTCTTCGACGTAAAAGGTGATGTCGAAACTCTGCTGGCACGTACCGGTGAAGCGGACGCTTATAAGTTTGTGGTTGCTCAACATCCGACATTACATCCGGGACAAAGCGCTCGTATCGAGAAAAACGGCAAGCCGGTTGGCTGGATTGGTGCCATTCACCCAAGTCTGCAGAAGCAGGTGGGTGTGAAACAAACCGTATATCTGGTTGAGCTGGATCAGGAAGCGATTCAGCAAATGGCGGTTCCAGCCTTTGGTGAACTGTCGAAATTCCCTGAAATGCGTCGTGACCTGGCCCTGGTTGTTAAGCAGGAACAGCAGGTTGAAGACGTGTTTGCGGCGATTCGCGCCAAAGCCGGAGAATACCTGACAAACCTCAACCTGTTTGACGTATATGTTGGCAAAGGTATTGATCCAGATAGAAAAAGTCTGGCTTTAGGCTTGACCTGGCAGCATCCTTCACGCACTCTAACTGATGAAGAAGTGAACGATTCGGTGAATGCCGTACTCGCTCACCTTGAACAAAGTTTGGGAGCAACGCTAAGGGGTTAGCATGACCGCTCTGACCAAAGCAGAATTAGCAGAAAAGCTGTTTGACGATCTTGGTCTGAATAAGCGTGAAGCGAAGGATATGGTGGATCTCTTCTTTGATGAGATCCGCGGTAGCCTGAGCCGAAACGAACAAGTGAAGTTGTCAGGATTTGGCAACTTCGACTTGCGTGATAAAAGCCAACGACCAGGCCGTAATCCAAAAACCGGTGAAGAGATTCCGATTTCTGCGCGCCGTGTGGTGACGTTTAAGCCAGGGCAAAAACTCAAAATCCGGGTAGAAGCCTATGCTGGAAGCGAGCCACAATAACGAATTACCGCCTATTCCTGCCAAGCGTTACTTTACCATTGGTGAAGTCAGCGATTTGTGTGATGTAAAACCCCATGTTTTACGTTATTGGGAACAGGAGTTTCCTCAGTTAAGCCCGGTTAAACGCCGTGGCAACCGTCGTTATTATCAACGCCAGGACGTTATTCTCGTCCGCGAAATCCGCGCATTGCTTTATGAAAATGGTTACACCATTGGTGGTGCACGCCAGCGCCTTTCTGAAGAAGGCGACTCTGGTGCGGTGGCGATGGATAAGGCGTTGATCAAAAATATGATCTCCGAGCTCAAGGAGTTGGAAGAGTTACTGAGGCCTGAGTAATCAGCAGTGATGGCTGGTTATAAAATCCTTCACATTTCAGACACTTAAGTTATACTGCTCCGCACCTGAGACTTGCTCTCAGAAAGGTATCGGGATGTAGCGCAGCCTGGTAGCGCACCTGTATGGGGTGCAGGTGGTCGGAGGTTCAAATCCTCTCATCCCGACCAATTTCCGCCCGTAGCTCAGCTGGATAGAGCGTCGCCCTCCGGAGGCGAAGGCCAGAGGTTCGAATCCTCTCGGGCGGGCCATTAATTTCCCCTCTTAAGTCAGTAATATCTTAGCGACCAGTCCCTCAGCTTCATCCATTGAATCTGCCAGCTCCATTCCGTGATATTGCGATTTATTCTTCTCGATAATGCCTTTGTTCAGGCTTCTTGATCCAACCAATACCAACAGCATGCAGTTGTTTGCCAGGCTCCAGTTTTGGATATTAATCAGAGTTTCCATAACCTCCAATGGGCCGCCTTCAAAATTTTCAGCATTAACGATTCGGCACCACTTATCCTCTTTGAGTTGCTCAGCCTGCTGTTTGATCGCTTCAAAATACTGCAATGTGCCTTCTACATTCCAGGTGCCCGACATCGTGCAATACATGATGTTCTGCTTCACTTCGATCTGATATTCGCAGTGTGGTGTTAACATACTGGCGTCTCCGGTTTGTATTCAGTCTCAGCGATTTTCCAGGCGGTTAAAATCCAGCAGTCCTGCATTTAACGGATCTTGCTTGAAAAACTCATTATGCACCTGGTCGCTGTGGTGCCAGAAGCTGTTATTGGTTCTTCGTACACCGTAATGGTCAGCAAAACGACGATAATCTTCTTCATCTTCCATGTTGTTCAGGTCGGCTACAAGATCAGGAAGACGGAATGCTGAAACCCGATACATTGCTCCCGGGTAGGAGCCGAGAACGCCTGGAACCAGAGTCAGGTAATCCTCCTCGAATAGGCGATTATCATCTTCGGTGAGCAGACCATTTATATTACTGTGGCCGCTGTTTCGAATAATGCTGAAGAGTTGCTGTTGGCCGAGGTAGCCATCCACCATAAGCAGTGACATTTCCGGCATCAGGTTTGCGGCAACACCACGAATATTATTCACTGGGGATACGATACCCAATTGCTCAGGCTTGAGGTGTTGCTGCAGCGAGTATTTCTCATCCAGGGCTGCGCCCAGGTGCTGCTTTAATTGTTCAAATAATTCTGCTTTTGGATTATCCGTGGTGTAGTTAATATCCGGGTCACGGATCATCTGTTTTCCGTGTGCAACCAGAAACTCTTTCACTTCATCGCTGGTGTCGCGGTACCAATAGTCAGCCAGTTCAATGCGATGTTGCTGCGGTAAAAATGCCAGGAAATTAAACTCGCCTTCCATCCGCAGGAAATCCATATAGAGCCGGGTCAATAATTGATGGCCGATATTTCCATACACATCAAACTCAGCTACTAACAGGTAATGAATACGTTCCAATAATGGATAGGTAATCACCCATGCTGTTTTAGGATGTTGTCCGGCCAAACCTTTCACGACGGTTGAGCTGTCAAAATGGCGGAAAACAGTCAGTGCTGCATTCGGGTTTTGTTTTTCTCCATCCCAAATAAGGCGGGTATCAAACTTATTGGTTGGGTCGGAGTATTTTTTCAGAATATCCCGTTTGGCTTTCAGATACTGGCCTTGCAGATAGCTGTATTTCAGCCAGTTGGTGACGATGCCGGAGTTACTTTCAGCCTCGCCAGGCAGACGCAGGTTACTGCTCTGCTGATCGAGAAATTCAGCAACGTATTCGTCGTCTTCGTTTGATGGGTCACTGAAAAATACCCAGAAGTGATCGTCAATAACATTCAGTGCTACCTGGCCGCGACACACTGGTCCTTTAATGAAACCCATAATGGTGTATTGGGCTTCCTGAAGCATAAAGCGGTATCGGGATCCAACAGGTAAGTCACGGAAAGCAACGAACGGATTGGCGGCAATTTCAGTGTCGTAACCCGGGAGTTTTTCGACCTTGTAATCCGGGTCAATAAACAGTGCTGTTAACCAATCCATACGCTCCTTGTTTAAACGATAGGGCATGTGATTTTTGGCAACGATGCTGGCCGGATTTAATTGCAGACGATAGTAAACCCGCTTTACCGCCGGATCATCATAAGGACGGCGCGTAGCAATGGGGCTAATCGGCAAGCCGGGAGGGGTTGCTGAGCGCACCAGTTTAAAGAAGTACTCTGGTCGTTGCGCGGGTTCGGCTTTAGTAAATAATGGCAGGTCAGAAAAATATAAATTCCCCAGGTACCAGTGCTCATAAATATATCGGCTGGCAAGCTGCTGCTTCAGCGAATCCTGATTGAGAAATTGTTCCCACTGATCCCGTTGTTTAGCGATTGCAGCGGGTAATTCTGCTGGCAGTGACATGGGTGCGCCACTTTTGATCCACTCAGATAAGGTATTGTGTTCTTCTTCGCTGAGTGCGGGAAGTGCGTAGGGCATTCCCCATAATGGATGTTGTTGGGCGAACTCATTAAAGCCCTGACGAGTGGTGCACTGTTGTTCACGATCGAGACCAAGGGTGATGTCATCGCTAAGCAGGTGGCCACCGTCATCGCTGGCATCGGGATGTGCTTGTTTAAGGGCCAGCATCTGATACATCACAGAGTTCTGGCTGTTAATCGCCGCTGTCTGGCTACGCTCATTAAGAATGGTGTGGAAGCCACGCTCGCGCCACTGCTCAGTGGAGGTTGCATCGATGCCCAGGCGGTTGGGCGTTGAGGCGAGAATGCGCGTTCCGTTATAGACCAGTTCAGGGTTTGCTCCGCGCATGATGCCTTCTGGCGAATTCAGTTTCAGCTGACAAGGTGCATCGTAGCAGCCATGGCAGACAACACAGCGGTTTTCAATAATGGGTTTAACCTGCTGGTTAAAATGCTGAGCATTAACATTGTCTGCAGGAAGGCGGCGGTCGGCGATAAATGTTTTGCCATAGAGTGCGTCAAGATCTTCCGACAAGATAGCAACGCTGCTGCAACCCGCCAGGAAGATTATGATCAGTATCAGACGCATGCTGCGCAGTGATGTTGAAACCCGTGACCATAGTGATAAAAACATAAAAAATACTCCGCCATACAGGCGATGATTTTAACAGTTTATCAACCTTGATCAGAGCTCAAAAAAGTAAAATTAAGTCCCATGAGTGCAACACTGTGATAAATAAATAATTTCAGGCCAGTGTATGGCTTGTTTCTGTGTATTGGCCTGAAATGAGGTTGTCGTCTGAGACTATAAAGCAGTATTAGTCGCTGGATTTATCGATACGTTGAAGCAGCCGGATTAAACGCTGGTCGGGAATTTCTTTAATGTAATCATGCATATAAAGCAGAGTTTGTTGTCGTACCTTACTGAAATGAAACTTCAGGTATGCCTACAGCGGCAAAGGCAAAAACCAGGGCGCAACACGTATCAGAAGCCGGTATAACATCGGGCGTAACGCTGCGGTAACCAAAATGCTGGCGATTGTCTGCTGCCATCCTTGTGGTAAGCGTGTCGGCAAGAAGAAACGTTGTGCACTGGTCAGCTCTCTGAGCAGTGTTTTATTTTGGCACAACTGTTTCAGGTTCCAATCGGCCGCTTCCAGTGCGCATAAAAACGTCATTAAAAATGCAGACGGCACTTTGGAATCCGCAATAGCAGAACGGCTGACTCTGGCTTTGATATTACTGTCGTTGAACAGCGTTGTTAGTTGCCGAGCCAGTTGTTGATTATCACTCGAAACCGGCATCGCCATCGGCGGTAAATAGTAGGCGATTCCACGTTTATCCGGTTGCTGACTGAGTTGCTGATTGCGATTGTCGATAAGTGGTGTCTGATATGCAATCAGGCTGATTAGTCCTTCCGCCAGAGGCACTCCGGGAAGATTATCCGCAAGAATTGCAAAGTCTTCGGCGCTGGGTTGTAACATTAATATTGGAGTTTTCTGACTGCAGCAGCGCCCAACGTTGGCAAAAGGTAAGTGCCGTAAGGCAGTCGATGGAATGCTGAGGAGAATAACATCAAAGTTATGGCTGCTATGATCAGGCCAATCTGTTATTAACTGGTATTCGTCAAAACTGATCGGGTTTTCCAGGCTTTTGTCCTTGTTCAAATGATATAAGGTCATGCCTTGTGACAGTTCAGCCTGATACTTCTCTTTAATTAGAAAGGTAACCTGGTGACCTTGTTGTTGAAAATGGTGTCCATATACCTGGCCTACTGCGCCAGCGCCAACAATCAGAATGTTCATGCAAAAATCTATATTGTTTATTCAGGCTATACGGTAACAAATCTGGAAATCAGCGGAAGGGAATAGGCAGACAGTTGAGTGGGCAATTGCGCATGCAAAGCGGCTTAAATTGCCCGGCGTAATGATTACTCGGAATCAATAATCACTCAGAGCTAATAATCATGCGTAATCGTATGGGCCACCTTTTTGTAATGCTGTTTTATAGCTGGCTAATGCGTGTACCTGGTCAACGTAGCGAGCGATATGTGGGAATGCATCTCGTGTTGCACCCCGTGTGAGCGCAGCTTCCAATGGGAAAATCATCTGAAAATCGGCAGCTGTTTTTTCTTCGCCACAAAACCACTGCTTATCAGCGAGGTGACTATTGATATAACCCAGGTGCTTTTGCATATTCGGGCCGGCATAAGCCGCCATGGCTTTATCTGCGATAGCGCGAGCGATTGGTTTGATAAAAAACGGCATCGGAGCGGTTCGTACTTTTTCAAACATTAATGCAATTAACAGCAGTGGCATTAACGAACCTTCGGCATAGTGTAACCAATACTGGCTTTGCCATTTGTTATCGTTTCCGGTGTTTTCCGGGAATTGAGAGGCACCGTAGGTTTGCATCAGGTAATCAATTATCAGGCCGGACTCTGCGATGGTTTGTTCTCCATCAGTGATCACCGGTGATTTGCCAAGCGGGTGAATGGCTTCCAGTTCCTTCGGTGCCAGGGAGGTTTTTTCATTACGCTTATAATGTTTGATCTGATAATCGACGCCAAGCTCTTCCAGCAGCCAGATAATACGTTGCGAACGAGAGTTGTTCAGATGGTGCAAGGTGATCATAAAAAAATCCCTGAAATGGTGGTGAGGGCTTTATGTTACCGGTAAGGAAGAGAAGTTCCGAGAGGGAGAATGGGTCAAGATGGATGTTGTCAGTGTCAGCTCCAGGGTAATTGCTGATGTACACCCAAACAGAGTTATCGCAGATGTAAACCCAACCAGTGTTGCTGTATTGGGCTGACATCTGCTGTCGATGATTGGCTATTTCGCTGGTGACTGAATGCGGTGAATCATGGCATAAAGCACCGGAACAATACCCAACGTCAGGATGGTGGCGAAGCCCAGGCCAAAGCAAATCACAACCGCCATTGCGCTGAAGAACGGATCAACCAATAACGGTAACAGGCCGAGAATTGTGGTCAGCGCCGCCATCGTTACCGGACGTAAACGACTGATCGAGGCATCAAAAACCGCGTCATACGGTGCTTTACCTTCGTCGATTTCGAGGCGAATCTGATCAACCAGGACAATGCCGTTCTTAACAATCATACCCGACAAACTCAGGAACCCGAGTAACGCCATAAAGCCAAATTCTGCGCCTAATATCAGCATGCCCGCCGTTACCCCAATGATTGCTAGGGGAACACAAGCCCAGATGACCAGCGCACTGCGTAACTCATTAAACAGCAGTACGGTAATAATAAACATAATCAGATAACCCAGCGGCAGCGAGGCAAACACGCTGCTTTCAGCGTCTTTTGACGCTTCGTATTCTCCGCCCCAGCTGAGCTCATAACCTGGCGGTAACGGAATCGCTTCTATCTGAGGTGCAACGCGTTTAAACAAGGCATTTGCGGTTAGTCCGGAGCCAAGTTGTGGGTCTGCATAGACCTGTATCGTACGTTTACGATCGCGGCGAGCAATAATCGGATCTTCGAATACCAGATCAAAACGTTCAACCACCTGCTGAATCGGGATATATCGATTAAACACCGGGCTCCAGATTTGTAAATCCATCAGGCTATCGATGTTGAGTCGTTCGACGGCTGGCGGGCGCAGTATAATTGGTTTTAATTTGGTGCCTTCACGGTAAAGGCCAACATTTTTACCAGCAACACTCATCTGTAATAAATCATCGAGATCCTGACGGGAAATTCCGGCGCGACGGGCGTTATCTTCAATAAACACCGGGCGAATTACTTTTTCACGTTCCCGCCAGTCGTGGCGAACGTTGTCGCTGTCCGGGTCATTTAACAAAATTACTTTTGCCTGTTCCGCCAGCTGACGCAGTTGTGCCTGGTCAGGACCGGAAAAGCGTGCTTCAATTTTTGCATTGGTTCCCGGGCCAATCTGCAGGCGCTTAAATTTAACAAAAGCATTCGGCATCTGACGTTCAGTCCAGATTCGGGCATCATCAATTAATGAGGGAATTTGTTCTCGGTTCTGAGTTCGAATCATGACCTGAGCATAGGCGTAGTATTGTCGCTCCGGCGCGTAGGTCAGCATAAAGCGCAATTCTCCCTGGCCAACCGTCGATGCGGTAAATTCAACTTCATCTTTATCGCGGAAATATTTTTCCAGTGACAATGCTTGTTGTTGGGTTGCATGAATGTCGCTGCCTTCCGGCAACCAGATATCCACCAGGAACATTGGAGTATTTGATGGCGGGAAGAAACTCTGCTTAACAAAACCAAAGCCATAAATTGCAATAAATAGTGCAACCAACATAGTAACCATGGTGGTTACGCGGTTGTGCAGGAATAAACTCAGTGCACTGCGATAAACGTCGTACAGCCAACCCTGGTAAGGCTGAGTGTTAGTTTGTTGATCGGCACCTTGTGCTTCTTGTTTAGCAAACATCAGGTTACACAGGAATGGCGTAATGGAGAGTGCCGTGAACCAGCTCAGTAGCAGAGAAATCAGCAGAACATAAAATAATGAACCGACAAATTCACCGGTAGAATCTGGTGATAAACCAATGGGTGCGAATGCTGTGACTGCAATAATGGTTGCGCCTAATAATGGCCATTGCGTCTGTTTAACAATCGCAATTGCTGACTGCAAGCGGCTCTGACCTTTTTGCAGACCCACCATAATTCCTTCGGTGATGACCAGAGCATTGTCGACCAGCATGCCCAGAGCAATAATTAATGCGCCTAATGAAATCCGGTGTAATTCAATATCAACGAATTTCATGGCGATAAAGGTTCCGAGAATGGTCAGTAACAATACTGAGCCAATAATAATGCCGGCTTTAGCGCCCATAAAAACAAACAGGACGGCAATTACAATAATGACGGAAATCAGCAGGTTGAGAACAAACCCCGTTGATGACGCTTCCACTTCTGCTGGCTGATCGTAGAGGGTATGTAACTGAATGCCCAGCGGACGATTCTGATCCAGAAAATTCAGTTTCTGACGCAGAGTTTTACCGACTTCAACAACGTTTACACCTCGGTTAAACGCAATTCCCATATGCAGTGACCGAGCACCTTTAAAATTCACCAGATGATCCGGAACATCGGCAACACCTTCTGAAATGGTGGCAATATCTTTCAGGTAAATCAGTTTTTCGGAGCCCGGTGTGCTGACCAGCAGCTCACCCATCTCCTGGGTGGAAGCAAACTCTCCGGTTGGATGAATACGGATGTATTCACCGGCATAACGAATATGGCCGGCATCCTGAACAACGTTCTGGGTATTTAATAAGCTGTACAGGCGTGACACCGGGATACCGAGGTTGGCCATACGCTCGCGTGAAATATCGATAAAAATCTGTTCCGCCTGAGTGCCGGCAATATTAACTTTGGCAATGCCGTCTACAGTGACCAGCTCGCGCTTCAGATAATCGGCGTAGTCACTCATTTCCTGATAGCTGTAATCATCCCCGGTAATGGCGAGTAAAACTCCAAATACGTCGCCAAAATCGTCAAATACGATGGGAGGGTTCACACCGGGTGGTAACTGAGCTTGCTTGTCACGCACTTTACGACGTAACTCATCCCATATTTGCGGCAACTCATCGGAGTTATAGGTTGGTTTAATAACCAGATGAATTTGAGATACACCGGCTTTAGAAATGGAGTCGACATAGTCGATATAGGGTAACGACTGAATTGCATTTTCCAGTGGTGCGGTAACTTCTTCTTCTACCTGCAGTGCATTCGCACCGGGGTAATAACTGAATACCATGGCTTCTTTAATGGTAAATTGCGGGTCTTCCAGACGCCCGAGACCAAGGTAAGAAACCAGACCGCCGGCAAGCAAAATCAGAATCAACATCCAGCTTGTGGTGCCGTGCTGAATAAAGTATCCGGCCGTATTATTGCTTTGACTCATGTTACAGGCCTCGCTCCTGCACCCACGGGCGCACGTGCATACCTTCACGCGCCTGATGAACGCCAGCGGCGAGAATCTGCTCACCCGGTTGCAGGCCGCTGCGAATTTCCACTCCGCGTTGGGTCAACTCACCCACTTCCACCTGGCGTTGGCTAAGTGTCATATCAGCGTTAACAATCCATACGCTGGCAAGACTGCTGCCTTCTGTCTGTTGCTCACTCTGGTACACGGAAGAAGCCGGGATCAGCATTTGAGTATGGCGGTTGCTGAGTACCTGGTTGAGATCGACGTGTATGCTGGCCGACATACCTGGCAGTAAATTCAGTGATGGTGGGCGAGGTAGGGTGAGTGTGACGGTATAACTGCCTGTCGCCCGGTCCGCTTGTGCGTTGTGTTCTTTATAGCTGGCGAGGAAGCGTTTTCCCGGTAAGGCTTCAAATTCCACTTCCGGTTGATAATTAACCGTATTGTTTTCTTCACGGGCATCAACAATTTTTGCCATCAGATTCTCGGGCATCTGTAGCTGAACTTCGAGTTGATCCTGCACCTGTAACATAATAACTGCCTGACCGGCACGAACAGGCTGGTGGTTGTCTAAATACACTTCACCAATAACGCCTGAAAAAGGTGCTTTCAGGCGTGTATCGGTTAAATCCAGGCGTGCCGCTTCCAGTGCGGCCTTGGCAATTTCCTGCTCGGCTTTTGCCTGATCAAATTGGGCTTGTGACACCTGTTGCTGATTAAACAAGTCTTTCATTCGTTGAAACTGAGAGGTGGCTAACTCGAAACGGGCTTTTCGGTCATCCACCAGGATTTGATAGTTGACCGGGTCAAGGCGGGCAAGAATCTGACCACGGCGGACTAGCTCGCCTGCACGCACGGGGAGTTTGAGCAATTCACCGGAGACCCGGAACGCCAGTGCGGATTGTTCTGCCGCCTGAACCTGTGCCGGAAACTTGCGCAGTAACACTTCATTCTCTTGCGGTACCTGATAAATCTTAACCGGGCGGATATTGGTCTCGGGTGTTGTCTTTTCCTGTTCGGAACAAGCTATTAAACCGAGTAATACGGGAATGAGCAGAAGGCGCATGGATGGGATCCTGTTGGCTAGAATAACGCTAATACATATTTATTGTAGGCGAAGTTACCGGAGTAGGATCAGCCCCAAAACGGATAACCTAATGTTCTGAAAACTGAATCAATAGAAGCAGAATGTTTTTATTCTGGCCGTATTTAAAACAAAGTGGCCAGCAAAAACATCTTTAACTGTGTGATCGGATGCCTGGCCTGGCGCCAGGGTTTTGCGGTGCAGAGGTGCAGAAACTTAGAAGTGCAAAAACTTAGGAGTGCAAAAACGCGGAAGTTTCGAAAGCCGTACACTCAATCTTTCGTCAGCAAGTCTGCAAAGTACTCAGGAACGCTGGTTCCGGCTTTGCCCTGAATATGCTGATGGAACAGGTTATTGACCTGTGAGCGCTCAGGATTGATTTCAACGGTTTGTGCACCGCTGTTACGTGCCACTTCGACAAAGCCGGCTGCTGGGTAGACATGGCCGGAGGTACCAATACTGATGAATAAATCACAGTTTTCCAGCGCCTGATAAATCTCATCCATATACAGTGGCATCTCGCCGAACCAGACGATGTGTGGTCGCAAATTTGGTTGCTGGCAGCAGGCACACAGGCTGTCGGCTTTAATGTCACTCTGTTGAGGGAATATCTGCTGCCTTTTACTGCAGCGCGATAGCATCAATTCCCCATGCATGTGCAACAGGTTTTTACTACCAGCACGGTCATGCAGGTTATCGACGTTCTGGGTAATCAGCAAAAACCTGTTGTTGGGATTAGCTTCGAGAAAATTCTGTTCAAACCTGGCCAGAGCGAGGTGAGCCTCATTTGGCTCAACATCCTGTAATTGCGCCCGGCGCGCGTTATAAAATCGTTGAACCAGTTGCGGATCGCGCTGAAAAGCTTCTGGTGTGGCAACATCTTCCAGGCGGTGGTTTTCCCATAAGCCATCATTGTCGCGAAACGTTTTCACGCCAGACTCCGCCGAGATGCCCGCTCCGGTTAATACAACAATATGTTTGCTCATTTTATTCCTCAGCGGAGAGTACGGTTATTCCGTTCCTGTTTTCTGGGTTTGCTGGCAACCGTCGAAATGATCGGAGAAAAATTCACGAATTTCTTCGGCTCGATTCATCCCATCGTTATAACCCAATTCAATCAGATTTTGACAGAACCCCTGGGAAAACAGCAGATAACTGAGAATCCCCGAACCATTACGGCTGGTGTTACCACTACCACCCAGCGCCAGTTTCAGGGCGCGCGGAATTTCAGAAGCATGTTCACCGGCAATGTCATCAATGGACTGGCTCGGATTAATTTCGAGCAAGTCGATTTTTTTCAGTTCCATGCCTTCCTGCTTACGGATTTTTTCCGGAATTTTATCGACGGTGCGATTAATCCGGCGCAAGCGTTCAACATCAGATTCAATACTGTCGAGAAACGCAGCGTTCAGCATATGCCCCATAATTTTTGCCGGGGTTGGGTAAACGCTTTGCTGGCGATGTTCTTTTCGCTTGTGAGCAACACCACTGACGCCAATCACCATTATTTTTTCAGCCCCGAGGTGCAGGGCAGGGCTTAATGGTGCCAGTTGGCGGACGGCACCATCGGCAAAATATTCACGATTAATTTTAATCGACGGAAAAATCATCGGGATTGCTGAAGAGGCCATCAAATGATCGATGTTCAGGCGGGCGCGTGAGCCAATACGACGTTCCCGTTGCCAGTTGGTGATGCTGTAGTGACCCTGGAAGAAACTGACGGATTCACCTGACTCCAGACCGGAGCAATTAATCGCAATTGCATGCAGCGCACCGTTATCAATGGCGCTTTGAATATTATCGAAGCGGATCACTTCCAGCAGCAGTTCGCGCAGTGGGGCATTATCCAGCAGAGAGACTGGATCATGCTTAAAACGACGGCCAATCACCAGGCTGCGAATTAAACGGCCTAAGGTGCCGGTGACACCGCCAAAGTCGGTACGGTATATCTGATTACACTCAAAATTGGCCCAGATACGCTCCAGGTGGCGAATACCAATGCGGTAGTTTTCGGCATAACTGGCCAAGGCAATACCGTTAATTGCACCCGCAGAGGTGCCAGAGATCACGTCGAACGGATTGTAGTGTCCGCGAGGCAGAATCTTGTGAATTGCTTTTAAAACTCCCACCTGATAGGCCGCACGTGCACCGCCGCCAGAAAGAATGAGCCCTGTTTTCTGATATTGCAAAAGTTTGCCCTTTTATCGACTGCTCTCTGAATAGCATAAATAATAGTGCATAATGCCGCCATTCGTGTTGGCTGGAGAGACTGATGTTCACCGGAATCGTGCAAACAAAGCTGCCTGTGGCAGAAGTACTTAAGGCGGAAGGCCTTACGACCTTTGTGTTTGAATTTGATAACAAACTGCTGACGGGCCTGGAAACCGGGGCGTCAGTGGCGATTAATGGCACTTGCCTGACGGTTCGATCGATCGATGGTAACCGTGTTTACTTTGATGCCATTGCTCAGACTCTGAAAGTTACCAACCTCGGACAAATAGAGCCAGGTAGCGTTGTTAACCTCGAGCGTGCGGCAAAATACGGCGATGAGATTGGTGGCCATGTCGTATCAGGCCATGTGATGGATCAGGTTCGTGTTGTTGATGTGGTTGATAGTGCGAATAATCGTGTGGTCTGGATGCAGCGGCCGAAAGCACTAGCGCCATATTTACTGGATAAAGGTTTTGTTGCCCTGAATGGTTGTAGCCTGACCATTGCTGAAGTTAAAGACGATCGGTTTGCCGTTCATCTGATTCCGGAGACGCTGGATATTACGGTATTTGGTGGGATTGTTGCGGGGGATTCGGTGAATCTGGAAATCGACGCTCAGACCCAGGCTGTGGTGGATACTGTGCGCCGATTAATCGGCAATACTGCCAATCTGAAAGAGCTGATTACAGCGATAACAGATACTGAATAATATCTCTGGATTCAAACATCCAGTTTTCCTCGCCTGCTTCATCTTTGATCAGCAGGCAGGGAACCGTGGTGCGGCCAGTGGCTTGTTGCTGCTGCTGGCGGAACTTCGGGTTTTGTAAAATATTACGTTTTTCTACGTTTACCTTGGCTTTTGGTAATGCCATCAGTACCCGTTGGCAAAATGGGCAGGCGTCGTAGTAATACAAAGCGTAGGTCATGGTTACTCCTGATATTGAGTTTGTATGGATTATACCGAACAAATCCTGTTATTTCTGATTGCTGTTGTTGCGAACTGGTTTTCTGCATTAGCGGGTGGTGGTGCAGGCCTGATTCAGCTTCCCATCCTGATTTTTATGGGCTTACCTTTTCCTCTGGCACTGGCGACACATAAGATTGCCACGGTTGCGTTGGGGGTCGGGGCAACGCTCAGACATCTGAAAGAGGGTCACCTCAGTCGTCATATTTTATTACTGATCCTGTGTGCCGGTGTCCCCGGTGTGATTGCCGGTGTGTTCTTCATTCTGGATATTCCGGCCAGGCAATCTGAAGTCGCACTCGGCATTATCACTCTTGGCCTGGCGCTGTATTCGCTGTTTAAACCGGAACTCGGTCTGCACTCTGACCCTAAACATAGAGATTGGTTCGGATATTTTATCGGCGGCATGGTGTTGATGCTGATTGGTTTCGCCAATGGTGCTTTGTCAGCGCAGTGGCTTGTTTGTAACCTTGTGGCTGGTGTACTGGTTTGGACTGGAATATAAGGTTGCGGTTGCGCAGACTCTGGTCGCCGTGGGGTTGGGCTGGAATGGAACCGGGGCATTAACGATGGGGGCAGTGGCTGCCGTTCAGTGGAGTTGGATTCCGGCGTTAATTCTTGGTTCTCTGGCTGGTGGATACCTCGGTGCTCACACCTCGATTCAGGCAGGGAATCTGGCTATTAAACGGGTTTATGAAGTGGTTACGTTTATTGTTGGCCTGAAGCTGCTGCTTGGTTAAAAGCCGGCAACCATTTGAAAACGATGTGGCGTACCTGCTCAATATTGATGGGTTTACTCAGATAGTCGTTCATCCCCGCATCCAGGCACTGCTGCTCGTCACCTGACATGGCATTTGCGGTTACTGCAATGATCGGGATTGTCGCCTCAACACTGGCACTGCTGCGGATGCGTTTGGTTGCTTCAAAGCCATCCATGACGGGCATCTGGCAATCCATAAAGATCAGGTCGTAGTGGTAATCTTTAGTTTGTTGCAGTTTCTCCAGTGCATTTTCTCCGTTGTCGGCAATATCCACCTTCAGCTGCATACGACCCAGCATGCTGCGCAGCACTTTTTGATTGATTGTATTGTCTTCGACAATCAGCACGTGACCACGTAATTCCTGATCGGAAAGGGAGTCATCCTGATGCAGAGCTAATGGATGAACACTCTGATTAAGATCCAGAGGTTCTTTGGCTGGAATACGCAATTGCGCATTAGTACCTTTGTCTTTTTCTGATGAAATATGTATGTCACCGTGCAGACATAAGCAGGCTGCACGAACTAACGACAATCCAATTCCCAGACCCTGATAGCGACGCTGATGGGAAGAGTCGGCCTGTGCCATAAATCCCTGAACCTGCTGTACTTCATCTGCGGACATACCGATGCCGGTATCCTGAATTTCAAACTGAATACAGCTTTCTTCATGCAGATTCAGCCAGGAAACGGCTAGGCGAATATGACCTTCGTTGGTGAACTTAATTGCATTATCGATCAAGGCTTTTAACGCATGTTGCAGGCATTTAAAGTCGATCAGCAGATTGTCTGGCATATCATCGCTGATCATCAGCTCAAACCCGAGCCCCTTGGCGTTGCACAATGGCTGTATTTTATCTGCGAAGTTTTTTAGTGTTGATGACAACTCCGTATTACATGGTGTTGCAATACGACTGCCTGCCTGCAGCTCAGTATAGGTAAGTACATTATCCACCAGTTCAAGCATCTCATTAGCACTGACCCGTGCATTCGCGATGGAGGAAAGCAGTTCTGCTTTGTCGCCATCTTTGGCCAACTCCAGTGAGCCGAGAATGCCATTTAATGGTGTGCGAAATTCATGACTGATGGTGGCCAGGAAATCATTCTTAAGGCGGTTCGATTCCAGCAGGCTTTCGGTCTTACGCTGCAGCTCTTTTTTAACCTGATTTTCAGCAGCTTTTTTCTCAGCTTGTAATAGGTTAATCCGGTCTGCGAGAGCAAAGGATAACAATACGATTTCAAAAACACTGCCGATCTTGCTGGCATGAATGGTCAACATATTATTAGGCAAAATTCCGAAAATGGTCGAAATGGTGACCAGGCCACCAATAATAAAGGCGACCCAGGCTGCCAGGAAAAAACGTGCTTCACGTTTTCCTTGTAATAGAGTGACTGTGGATGCGTAAAGGATGACTAATAAAAACGCCAGCACAACCGGACCGGCTATGGCCATCACAGTCGAGGTGTCGACCACGAACGCAAGTATCCCGGTAAATGCGCTGAGTACCAGGCAGGATAACAATGCCCGATCGGCACTGCGGTTATAGCGTTGGGTGTGTAAAAAGCTGCGACTGAAAGCGGTGCCAAATACCCCGACCAAAGCAATCGTCAGTGGCACGGCTAATTGTTGGAAATAGGTGGAGTCCTGCCAGACAAACTGATAACCAATGCCACTGGTTGCCAGTTGTAAAGCTGCAAATGATGCGATGTAAGCAATGTAGAGCAGGTAGCTTTGGTCACGAAAACTTAACCATAAAAACAGGTTATAAAGGAACATAACCAGCATCATGCCGTAGTACATTCCAAGGCCGTACTGCTCGGTGGAGTGTGCTTCAATAAAGTGATCACGTTGCCAGAACTGAACCGGCAATTGCATCGAGCTGCTGGTCTGGACGTTGATGTAAAGCGTTTGAATTTTATGTTGGGAAAAATCCAGAGGAATAACGAAGTTGCGGTGCTGCACAGGGCGGTGGGTGAAAGACTGTAAATCGCCTAATAAATATTGTTTAAGCCTGGCTCCGTCTTCGTTCTCAATATAAACCTCGAGGTGATCGAGCAGAGGATAACCAATTTCCATCAACCAGCGATTGTGTTCCAGTGTGTCGCTGCGCAAATGCATTTTCAGCCAATATCCGGAGCTGGTAAAACCTTCGTTAAAAACTTTCTTTGGATATTGTTCGAATAAAATGCCGTTGTTTTTCAGATAGGAAAGGGAAAGCTGAGATAATGGGTCCTGGTGGAAATAAATAGCGTTGTTGCTGTCGGCAATGGTGATGTTGTCGTTAAATTCCACCCAACGTTCATTGTCGAGGTCTTTCACCAGATGCGCGCAAGCCTGCCAGGAAAGCAGGCTGGTCAGTATTATCAATACAGTGGTAGCGAATTTAGCGCTATGCCATCTCATCAGGTTGATTCCCTGCGCTCAGTCCATCGTCTTATCTATAAACGAATTTGTATATAGATTATGGAGTATAGAGGCTGCACTATCTGTGTGTGAATGGCTTTCGTCTATAAAATGCGAAACTACTAACAAAAAGCAATAACCACAGCAGGCTTTCCGCACCAGAACCGGATGCCGCTCCCCCTAAAATGATAGGGTCTTGTTGCTGTGGAAGTGGAATCGCAATCAATAAAGCACTGACAAATGCCGACGGGGTGGAGGAGATAACGGTGCTGTTAATATCGTTTGCTCTGCTATGGCTGATGTTTACCCGTTCAGGTGTTTGCTTGCTGAGGTCTCCCTGCCATTCAAACGTCGCACGGTTGCCACTGCTATTGACCTGTGTGGTTAAAACTTCCTGAGTGCCGTTACTGAAGAACAGCGTCACTTTAGGTGCTTCGGAGATAAAATCGACGCCCTGAGATATGACACTACCTGTCAGTGTGAACGGTGATTCAGGTTTATTCAGTGTGATTTCAAGAGAGCTTTTTCCGGATTCAAGCTGAATATTTCTTTCAGCGTATCCGGATGCCGTTACGGTCAGTGTTTGTGTGCCAGATGCAAGCGTTAAGCTGGCGGTACCATTGGTATTGGTTGTTGTGATGGAAGGCAGTTGCCATTCTGCCAGCCGCTGGTCGGTTGCTTTAATAACAGCACCTTCAATGATGTTGCCGTCTGTGTCTTTAACTGTGAATTCGACACTTTGTGAAATCACAATCGTTCCATCTTTTGTCCCCTTTGGCAGGTTCGTTGATTCAGCTGAGATTCGGTAATCTTTATTTTCCGGGCTGCGACTGAGCGTTAAAGCCGATACCGCGCGATTAAATTGCTGAGCGTTATCGCTGGCTGTGATGCGGTTATTTTCTGCAGCGAAGGTGATTGCAGGGTTATTCACGCTCAGTTCAATCTCACTGCCAGCAGGAGCACCTTCAACGTAAACCTGTTGACTGTTAGCAGCATCCAACAGGCTGGATACATTGGTGACCACTCGTAACGGACGCTCAATAAAATATCGGGCCGAGTTGCCGGACTTATCCGTGACATCAAATCGGTAGGTTCCGGCAAAGGCACCATTCTCCGGCATTAACAACTGATAGCCTTGGTCGGTGCGGGATAGCAAGCCACTTTGATCGCTGCCGTTATAGAACACACTAACCGTTAACTGATTGTCTCCGCCGCTGATGCCCAGGTTGATGGCGTTCAGGCCCGCAGTTAGAGTCCCGCCATCGCTGATGTTTGTGTCGCCGTTCTGCAGATTGAAATCAGGCAAAATTTTGATATTTACAATCTGACGATCCGTAAGACTGCCATCAGAAACCTCGATTTCTGCGGTGTAATCTCCTTCGGTAATGCCGTTGCCGGCATCAATGGTCAGTTGGTTCGCCGTAACAGAGGCGGATAATCCCCCGGACTTTGTACGAATGCTGAAGCTTAATTGGTCGCTGCTGGTGTCCAGATCTGTGGCGCTGAGCAGCACCTGTTTACGGGTGCCTTTCAGCACAGACTGTGGCGGAATACTCGCCAGCACCGGAGGTTGAGGAGAGGCCGCAATTTTGAGCTCCACAGACAGGTTCAGATCAACCTGACTGGTTCCGTCGCTGACTCTGAGCAGTATTTGTGTATTGTTATTGGCCGCTGATTTGGCAGACAGAGTCAGTTGCTTGTTTTGCAGTGACGCATTTATCAGCGCGTTATCAAAACTGACGATACTGAATGTCAGTTGATCAGCGACTGAATCAATATCTGTAGCACTCAGGCTAACACTCTGTGCTGTGGTACCAATCAGGGTTACGGTATTGATGGGGGTAAATACCGGGGCATCATCAACGGCAGTTACCGTGATCTGCACCTGCTGGCTGTCATTCAACTGACCATCGGAAGCTGTTACGGTAACAACACCATTACCATTAAAGTTTGCATCCGGATTAATAGACAGCTTGTTGTTTTCGATCGTGATACCAAGTTGCGCAGTGGCATTGCTGATGCTGAAGGTGATTGCATCACTATTGGCATCCGTGGCGGTCAGAGTAACTTCTTTCGAGGAATCTTCCGCCAGTGTGACTGGCGCAATGTTGGCCAATACTGGCGCCAGGTTTTGTTCTGACACAACAACACCGAAGCTGCGGTCGGCAGTCAGGGAGCCGTCGCTTACCCGCAGAGTGACAGTAGAAGAGCCTTCATAACTGTCAGTGGGATCAAGGGTAAGCTGGTCGTTTGTAATGCTGGCATTTAATTCGTTAATCGCCGAAACGATGCTGAAGGAGAGCGGATCATTATCAGCATCGCTGGCATTCAAACTAACAACAGTGCTTCCTGCTTTGGCAATGGCAACATCAGCAATCTGAGCGAATACCGGGGTATCGTTAACCGCGTTAACCGTTACGCTGAATGTCGTTGAAGCGACCAGAGCGCCATCCGAAACCTGAACTTCGACATTACCCTGCCCAAAGTAATTATCTATCGGATCCAGCGTCAGCTGATTGCCACTCAGCGAGGCGCCTAATTGTGATGGCGCGGTACCTAAGGAGAAAACCAGGTTACTGCTGTCGACATCGGTGGCCGACACACTAAAGGATAACTGGCTGTCTTCATTCAGTGTTTTATCCGGAATTGCAGTGATTACAGGTCTGTCGTTAACAGGGGTGACCGTTACGTTAAAGCTGGTGCTGTCTTCCAGACTGCCATCCGAAACTTTCACTGTCACTGAGCCCGAGCCGCTGAAATTAGCAATGGGGTTGAGGCTCAGAGTACTTCCTGATACCGAAGCACCAAGATTGCTGCTTGACGACACCAGGCTGTATGTGGTCAAAGGGCCATCAACATCACTGGAAGACAAGCTGATATTCAGACTGCCGTCTTCGCTGAGGGTTTTATTGCTGATGGCAGAAATAATTGGCGCGTCATTAACGGCGGTTACTGTGACATTGAAGCTGGTTGAATCAGTCAGGTTGCCGTCGCTGACCTGAACGGTGACGGAGCCGCTGCCATTAAAATTAGCGGCCGGGTCCAGTGTCAGTGTCGTCCCTGAGATACTTGCATTCAGTGAGGCAGTGGCGGATACAATTGAATAAACCAGGCTGTCGTTTTCTGGATCGCTTCCCGACAAGGTAATATTTTTGTCGGTGTCTTCATTCAGGGTTTGATTGCTGATGGCATTGATTGTTGGCGCGGTATTCGCACTGTTCACCGTCCAGCCAATATCTTCCAGCAGCTGAGTTGCAAGCCCCGGGCTATCGAGAAACTCGGTGTAGCTGGGTTCCATTATTTCGTTGGGGGAAAGCAGCGAATCAAAATGACCCACTGAAGAACCTGAGGTGTAAGCAGATGGCGCATACATACGTACGCTACCGCCGTTGGTTCCTGCTGAATAATTACCGGATTTTGCATTAACTTTAGCGCCACTCCAGACCAGATCACCGTTACTGACGATCGCGGATGCACGATCTCCCTGACTCATATCTTTCAGGAATATCCCGTTACTCTGGCGTTTCAGCATCTTGGTATAGATATCAAAAACCTGATTGCCACCGACCGTGGCGCCGGATGCTCCTGAGCTGTTTAATAAACTCAGAAAACCCATACCATGCATAATTTCGTGTAAAGCCACAGGTAACAAAGCGGAGTTTGAACCGCCGTTGTCGCTGTAACCGTAATACCAGGTTCTTCCACCGAGGCAGGCTCCGCTATCCAGATTGGAGTTAAATGTCGCGTTTATTTCCAGTTTACTGCTGTCTACATCTGAGTTTTGCAGCTGGTTGTAGAGCGCATCCGGATAAACAGTGTAATTACCGGCATTATTCTGGAATTGATAATTGGCAGGACCTGCCTGTCCCAGAACTGCGGAGGTTGGAGTGCAGGTCAGAGGGTTAAACTGGGCGTTAACTTTTACCGGCTGGTTAATTTGGAAGACGGTGTTAAGAATTTCAGCGGCTTTGTTGAATACATTCAGTCGTTGTTGGCCGAGTGTTGTGCCGGGGTTGCCACCAACAGCGACTACAGAAGTCGGGTCATTAAAGCCTTCTCCGGCGCCATCGTTATTGACGATTGAGACGGAACCATAACTTGCCGGTGCCAGCAGGAGGAGAAAGATAAATCGGGTTAACATGGGGAGCTACCTGCCTACGGTTTTTGTGGCTCAGCCAGAGGCTGAATTTGTCGCTCCGTGATACGAACTTCACCGTCTTCTCCTAAGACGGCGATTGAAACAGTTTCAAACTGACCTTTTGGGTCCAGTGACAGGTTACCCTGCTGATTTCGCTGCGGCTGAAGCTCGCTTTGCGGAATCCGTTGCTTATCGATATAGGCCTGGATTTCTACCGGGATCTGCAATGAGTGATCATGCGTATGATCGTGGTCATGATCATGTTGCTGAGGCTGCGTGTTGTAACGGCCGGACGGTGCTGAAGTGGATAATGACGGTCTTGCAATTGGTTTAGTGTCGTCGGTTTTAATCGACTGAGTCATTGCTGCCTGAGGCTGCACTTGCAGTTGTGGCTGTATTTCAACCAAAGGGGCGGGACCCGATTGCTGGGCCGCAAAATAGATACCCGCCACCAGACTTGCGGTAAAAAACAGAGACACAATAACCAATATACTTTGCCGGTCGCGTTTCACTTCCAAGCCTCAATAAAATCGTTTAAGTCAGGCTAGCCCCATATCTGAGCGAATTCAGCTGTCAGACGTAAACAAATGTATCGATTGGTTAAATTGAGAACTATTACCACTTTATGCTGAGTTATTGGCGCTTTTTGGTGAAGCGGGTGGCTTCTGCTGCGAGCGGATCTTCCGGCCATGGGTGTTTCGGATAACGGCCGCGCATGTCTTTGCGGACGTCTGGGTAAGCGTTGTGCCAGAAGCTAGTTAAGTCCTGAGTGACTGCCAATGGCCGCCGTGCTGGCGATAACAGGTGAATCATCAGTGACAACTGGCCGTTTAGTACGCTGGGTTGGCCATCAAAACCGAACATTTCCTGCAGCTTTACCGCCAGTACCGGAGGATTTTCTTCGTAATTGATGCGTATTTTTGAACCGCTGGCTACCTGAATGTGAGTTGGCAGGAGCTGGTCCAGTTGTTGCTGTTGCGGCCAATCGAGAAGGGACAGCAGTGCGCTGTATAAGTCGACTTTCTTCAGATCTTTCTGGTGTCTGGCCTGTTGTAAAAAAGGCAGCAGCCATTGCTCAAGATTTGCAGTCAAAGTGACATCACTAACGTCCGGCCACGAGCTGTTAGTATCCGAGTGAAACGCAAGATGCATTCGTTGTCGTAACGCCAGGCAATTTTCGTCCCAGGGAAGTGAATCGAGGCCGTTATTAAGGAAATAACCACTCCAGGCCTCGTCCCATTGAGATGGCTCAAGGGCGGGTAATGCCTGTTTTTGCCAGGTGAGTTTTCCCAGCATTTTTCGTCGTTCGGCAATCAGTTGGCCATTACTTTGCCAATCAACAACGATTTGCTCATCGGCAAGATACGTATGTTGCTCCAGAAGATGGGCGATATCCTGTTGATCAAGCTTGCAGGCCAGACGCACAGACTGCTGTTGGCCACCGATATCAGCTATCGCTAACCACTCTTGATTATGCAGCGCTGAGTTGGACTGGAGCACCACTCCAGCCCCGGAGCTGAGCTGATAGCTGGCTTGTTGGTTGCCCGACGATGAACGTAAACGTGCGATCCGGTCAGGAAACGCCAGTGCGATCACTCTGCCAAGGTTGATGGGGGACTGATCTTCTGACAGCTGTAGTTTCGCGATCCAGCTTTTCGCCAGCTTTGTCGCCTGATGTTTCAGCTGAGTGGGTACCTGGTGCAGCAGCGTCTCAAGATCATCACTGCGCTTAGATTTATGCGGAATCAACTGCAATAACGCAGTTAACTCCGCGGTGGCCCGGCCGTACCCTTGTTCATCGGCGCAAATAAGGCTGTGTGCCCAGCGTGGCTCAAGACCTGTTTCCGCAATTCGCTGGCCATGCTCCGTAAGGTGAGAGTCAGTATTCAGAATATTGAGCTGTTGCAGTAACTGGTGTGCGCGACTTAATGCCGCGGGATTAGGAGGGGACAGCCAGGTCAGCTCATCGACTTCTGCCCCCCATTGCTGTAACGCCAGCAGCAGACCGGACAGCTCGCTGTGAGCGATGTCGGCAGCAATGTGTTTTGGCCTTGTCTGGTGTTGGCTTTCGGCCCACAGGCGGTAACAAACTCCGGCAGCCTGGCGACCAGCGCGCCCCTGGCGCTGTGTAGCCGATGCCTGCGAAATATTCTGGGTAACCAGCCGTTCAATGCCTGAGCGCACATCGAATTGCTGTTGGCGCTCTAAGCCGCTGTCGATCACCACGCGAACCCCATCGATAGTGACCGAACTCTCGGCGATATTGGTCGCCAGTATGATCTTCTTTTGCGATTTGCCAGATGACGCTTGGGGCTGCAATGCCAGCTTCTGTTGTTGATCATTTAACTGGCCATGTAATGGCACAACCAATGCGTCGAGATCGCGCAACTCCTGTTGCAATGCATCAATTTCTGCAACACCCGGAAGAAATACCAGTATGTCTCCGGGTTGATTAATCGCTTCTCGAACGACCTTATTACAGTGCTGAGTTAATACACTGCGATGAGCGTTAAGTGGTTCACTTGCCGGGCGGTAATGGCTGGTGATATCGAAGCTGCGACCTTCACTGCGAACCACAGGGGCCTGGAGTTGTTGCGATAAGGTATCTTCATCCAGTGTTGCGGACATAACCAGAATTTTAAGGTCTTCCCGGAATAGCTGTTGGCAGTTATGGGCAAGCGCCAGGCCGAGGTCGGAATGTTGATTACGCTCGTGGAATTCATCGAAAATAATCAAGCCAACGCCAGTCAGTTCCGGGTCTTCCAGTAGCATGCGGGTTAGCAGGCCTTCGGTGATGACTTCGATACGGGTTGTGGCCGACGTGCGGTTTTCCATTCGCATGCGATAGCCGACGGTATTGCCGGCATCTTCCGATAGCTGCTGTGCCATAAAGCGGGCGGCGTTGCGTGTGGCAATGCGTCGCGGCTCCAGCATCAGAATTTTTTGCTGCTGCAGCCAGGGTTCGTTTAACAACGCCAGTGGCACTCGTGTGGTTTTACCTGCTCCGGGCGCCGCGACCAGAACAACATTGGCGTGATCGTTCAGTGCTTGTTTTAACTCAGGGAGTGCCTGATCAATCGGTAAAGAAGTGTGGCTCATGGACTCAGGTGGCAGACGATACAAAACGCGCATGGTAGCCTATTACCATGATGAGGTGAAAATGATGTCAGAAAATAACAACGTCTCTGTGGTTGACTTTGCGTCGGCCAGTCGCAAATTTAAGCAGGACCGTGAACACGACCGTAAAGAAGCTAAGGTCGATGAAATGAAGGCGCGTTTCAGTAACGCGTTGCCGGATAAAAAGACGCCGGTTAAAGACTTTTTGCGTAAGAAAAAAGCCAAGAAAAAGCGCTGATATTAAGCGTTACTGGCTTAATAAATAGGTTTCAATCGCACTGGCGTTCAGAGGCTTGCTGAGATAGTAGCCCTGAATACAATCACACCGTTTAGCGACCAGTTCGTCCTGCTGTTCCTGTTCTTCCACGCCCTCAGCAATTACCTGCATTCCCAGACTATGTCCGAGCGTAATAATGGTATCGACTAAAGCCTGCTTACGATTGTCACCACACATTTTGTCGATAAAGGCACGGTCGATTTTTAATTTATCAACCGGGAAAGCGGCGAGATAAGACAGGGATGAAAACCCAGTGCCAAAGTCATCGAGTGCGACTTTAATATTCTTGTGTTGCAGTTCCTGCAGGAATTTCTGTGTATCAGCCTGGTTTTGAATAAATAAGCTTTCAGTAATTTCGATCACCAGCAATTCCGGAGCGACGCCAGAAACATCAATCTGATCGATAATATGAGTTGCCAGTTCATTGTCGTAGAACTCAGCGGTCGACAGATTAACGGCAATGGGTAATTCCATTCCTAAAGCCTGCAAGTGTTTTATTTGCTTCAGGGCAGCATCTCTTACCCAGCTACCGATATCACGGATAATGCCGGTTTTTTCGGCTAGCGGGATAAAGACATCCGGGCGAATCATGCCGCGATCCGGATGGTTCCAGCGTACTAATGCTTCGAGTTGTGAGATTCTGTTGCTTGCTAGGCATTTGATTGGTTGGAAGTGTAATTCCAGTTGATCTCGCTCGATGGCGTGACGTAATTCCTGATGCAATAACGCCTGTTGTTTGGCTTCCTGATTCATGGCTTCTGTGAAGAAGGCATGGCCGCTGCGGCCGCTGGCCTTTGCTGCATATACTGCCTGGTCGGCCGCTTTCATCAGCTGTTCAATGGTTTTTCCGTCTTCCGGGAAGCGTGCAATCCCCAGACTGGTGGAAATTCGACAGTCTTTCACCTGACGCAAGGTGAAGGGCTTGGCGATTTGCTCCAGTGCCTTTTCTGCCAGGTTATTCAACTCTGTCTCAGACATATCCTGAGACACAATCACAGCAAATTCATCACCGCCCAGCCGCGCTGTTGTATCGCTGTTACTGAAACATTGTTGCAAGCGGTTGGCGGTTTTGACCAATAACTCATCACCCACATCGTGGCCGTGGTTATCATTAATTTCTTTGAAATAGTCGAGGTCAAAGATAAACACGGCGAAGCTTTGTTCTTTGCGGCGGCAGTGTTCTATGGCCCAGCCCATA
This sequence comes from Bacterioplanoides sp., assembly GCF_965219715.1. Lineage (GTDB taxonomy): Bacteria > Pseudomonadota > Gammaproteobacteria > Pseudomonadales > Oceanobacteraceae > Bacterioplanoides. The sequence continues at coordinate 1,185,127 of NZ_OZ244785.1, read as the reverse complement.
CGCTCGTAAAACAGGTTACGATTCGGCAAATTGGTCAGTACATCATAATTCGCCAGGTACTGAATGGTCTCTTCAGAACGCTTGCGCTCAGAGATATCACTGATCAGTGCAACGCTTTTCAGAATCCGGTTGTCACTGCCACGTACAGCAGAGAAACAGATTTCAGCGGTAAAGGTTTCTCCATTGCGTCGGGTTGCCTGAACCTCGCCAGTCCAGCTGCGGTTGGCGGGCAGATTCTGCAGAATTTCACGATACTGCTGCAATTGGCTTTGGGAGGCGGTCAGCATTTTGGGGGACTGGCCGATCACATCCTCGGTGCTGTAGCCGGTCATCTGGCAGAACGCCGGATTAACGTCCGATACGATAAAGTTTTCATCGGTAATGACCATGCCCATTGGCAGGTGCTGAGCAATGGCGCTGGACAGTTTGCCCTGGGTCCAGGCCTGGGTGTACTCAATACCAAATCGCGCCAGTCGCGACGCTTCAACAATCAGTAGTAAATCGTCTTGGTGAGGAGCTTTAGGGTGATCGTAATACATGGCGAAGGTGCCGAGCACTTTATCACCCTGACCCATGATGGGTTGCGACCAGCAGGCTCTGAGGTTGGCTGATTCGGCTAATTCTTTGTAGGGCTCCCAGAAGGGATGGCTTTGAATGTCGTCAACCACCACCAGTTGTTTGGAAAACGCAGAGGTGCCACAACTGCCGACACCATGACCAATTTCGACGCCATCGATGGCTTCAATGTAATGTTTGGCAATCGAAGGCGCAGCGCCATGGGTCAGGCGTTTGCCATCATCACTTAACAGCAGCACCGAGGCCTGGCAGCCTGGCTGTTTGTCTTCGATCAGATAGCACAGTTCTTCCAGCAGGTCATAAAGTGAACGTCCGGAGACCAGAATCTCGAGAATCTGACTGTAGCGGCTGAGACTGACCACAGCTTTGGGGCTGTCTGCGCGTGCGGTTTTGATGGTCATAAAACGGCTTAAACTGAATACATCACAGACAGTTTAGCTGGAATTGCGAAAATGTGTTGATAAGAACAACGTCTAAGGGGGAATGCAGAGCAAAAGAGAGGAGGGACAAACAGGACAGAGAATCAGCCCTGTTTGTAATGCGGCTCTGAAGCCTGGAGAGTGTTTATGCACCAACCAGAGACTGACCACATACACGTACGATGTTGCCGGTAACACCGGAAGACGCCGGGTTAGCGAAGAACGCGATGGTTTCTGCAACGTCTACTGGCTTACCGCCCTGAGACAGAGAGTTCAGACGACGGCCCACTTCACGGGTCATGAATGGGATAGCATCCGTCATCGCGGTTTCAATGAAACCTGGAGCAACGGCGTTGATGGTGATGTTCTTAGCCGCCAGCTCGTCAGCCATGTACTGAACGTAACCGATAACACCTGCTTTAGAAGCCGAGTAGTTAGTCTGACCAACCTGGCCAGCAATACCGTTCATAGAAGATACACATACGATACGGCCACCGGCATTCAGAGTACCTTGCTCGAACAGTGCGTGGTTGATGCGCTCTTCAGCAGACAGGTTGATGTCGATGGTCATGTGCCACCAATGCTCAGGCATGTTCGCCAGCGTTTTATCGCGGGTAACACCAGCGTTGTGAACGATGATGTCGCCACCGCCCATTTCTTTCAGCTTGTCAGAAATCTGTTGTGGTGCTTCGGCGGAAGAGATATCGCCCAGCAGTACTTCACCACCAATTTCAGCCATAACACGGTTCAGATCCGCTTCTGCTGGTGGAATGTCCAGACCCAGTACACGAGCGCCGTCGCGAGCCAGAGTACGAGCGATGGATTCACCAATACCACGGGAAGCACCGGTTACCAGAGCAACTTTACCCGCCAGCGGCTTGTGCCAGTCCGGGTATGCAACTTCTTCGGCTTTACGTACGGTGATTACCTGGCCGTCAACGTAAGCAGACTTAGCCGAGATCACGAAACGGAACGCAGGGTCCATGTTCGCTTCTGCGCCTTCTTCCACGTATACCGCCTGAGAAGTCGCGCTCTTTTTGCCGATTTCTTTAGCAACAGAACGGGAGAAACCTTCCAGTGCACGCATCGCAGCTGCTTGTTCACCGGTTTTTGCTTTCAGGTGTGGACGACCCAGTGTGATCACACGGCCATTGCTGCCCAGTTTACGCATTACCGGGTTGAAGAAGGTGTACAGCTGATCCAGATCAGATGCTTCCTGGAAGCCAGACGCATCAAAAACGAAAGCGTCAAACTTGTCAGTCATGTTTTTAGAACATTCAACGCCAACTGCTTTTACACCAGCGTTGTTAGCTGCTGCTACGATGGCCGCAGCAGTGTGAGCGTTAGCCGGGAAGCATACGGTGGCTTTAGCTGCCGCCAGGTTACGCATCAGGTCGTTTAACAGAGCGGCGTTTTCAGAAGCACCTACCAGTACTTTGCCTTCGAAGTAAGTTTCCTGATCTGCGCGGTAGCGCTTCAGATCGATAGGAGTCGGCAGACCAACGGTTTTCAGCAGGCTACGGCCGGTTTTGTTGTTCAGCATGGTTTCGTAAAAGTTACTCATGATACGTTTCCGTTAAAGAGTTGCTATCTGGTTAATAAGACGTTCACGGTTGGCTGAAAAAATTGCCGGTTGTGTGTTGCTATGTCGTCTCTGCATCCTGGCGCGATGTCCGGCGCCTGTTCATATCCGGACGGCTAAATCTGAGGCCGGTGTCCGGGAGCGCAGATTACAGCAACATCTATAAGTAGTTAAATTGACCTGAGCCGCCAAGCTGACTGTCAGTTCAGCCAATGCCTGCACTATATAGAAAGCTAGACTGCGGGCTTCTTCAGGCAGAGAGTGATCGTTCTGCCAGGTTATTGGTTTTTATTTAGGATTAACACATGACCCAGACTGTACGCCGCGTTGCCATTATTGGCGGTAACCGTATTCCATTTGCTCGTTCTAACACCGTTTATTCTTACGCTTCTAACCAGGACATGCTGACTGCAGCACTGAACGGTCTGGTTAATCGCTACAACCTGCAAGGCGAAAAAATCGGCGAATTCGTTGCTGGTTCTGTAATTAAGCACAGCCGTGATTTCAACCTGGCGCGTGAAACTCTGCTGAGCACGTCTCTGGACCCAATGTCTCCAGCGACAGACATCCAGCAAGCGTGTGCAACGGGTCTGCAAGCTTGTATGCAGGTTGCTAACAAAATCGCACTGGGCCATATCGACGTAGGTATCGCGGGTGGTTCTGACACCACTTCTGATGCGCCAATTGGTGTTTCTGAAGGTCTGCGTAAAATCCTGCTGGACGTTAACCGTGCGAAAACCACGGGTGAGCGTCTGAAACTGCTGTCTAAGATTCGTCCTAAGCACCTGGCGCCACTGGTTCCACGTAACGGCGAACCACGTACCAACATGTCTATGGGTGAGCACACTGAAATCACCGTTAAAGAGTGGGGCATTGGTCAGGAAGAGCAGGATCAGATTGCATTCAACTCTCACACTAACCTGCTGAAAGCTTACGAAGATGGTTTCTTCGATGACCTGGTAACTCCGTTCCAGGGTCTGGAAAAAGACAACTCTGCGCGTGAACCTAACCTGGAAAAAATGGCGACTCTGAAGCCTGCTTTCGATAAGAAATCCGGTAAAGGTACTCTGACTGCTGCTAACTCTTCTGCTCTGACTGATGGTGCTTCTGTAGTACTGCTGGCTTCTGAAGAGTGGGCGAAAGAGCGTAACCTGCCAGTTCGTGCTTACCTGAGCTTCTACGAAACTTCTGCGGTTAACTTCGTTGGTAAAGATGCCGAAGGCCTGCTGATGGCACCTGCATACGCTGTGTCTAACATGCTGGATCGTGCTGGTCTGACGCTGCAGGACTTCGATTTCTACGAAATCCACGAAGCATTTGCTGGTGTTGTCGCTTCTACCCTGAAAGCGTGGGAAGACGAGAAATTCTGTAAAGAGCGTCTGGGTCGTGACTCTGCTCTGGGTTCAATCGATCGCAGCAAGCTGAACGTACGTGGCTCTTCTATCGCTACAGGTCACCCATTTGCTGCAACCGGTGGTCGTATCGTTTCTTCTCTGGCGAAAATGCTGGAAGAGAAAGGTTCTGGCCGTGGCCTGATCTCTATCTGTGCTGCAGGTGGTCAGGGCGCTGTTGCAATCCTGGAACGTGACTAATCACGTTTGAGGAATCAGGCGCCTTGTTATCAGGTGCCTGAAAGTAGGTTTACCTACACTCTTTAGCTACACCCTCACCGCAAGATACCTGCGTCGGTTTTAATACCGGGAAAAGGTACGCTGAAAACCCGCTGACACAGCGGGTTTTTTTATGGCTGGAATTTATTATGATGCCTGTCTCGTGCTTAGCCTGTAACGTCGGATACTTTCAATGAAAAAATGGATCGCACTGATATTTCTCTACCTGGTTCAGGGTTTACCCCATGGTTTTTTTGGCCAGGCAATGCCGGTATTGATGCGTGAACAAGGATTAGATCTGACCGTTATTGGCTTATTGTCGTTACTGGCGTTGCCCTGGGCGCTGAAATTTATCTGGGCGCCGCTATTGGATAACGTCAGTTTATTCCGCGATGAATATCGTCGCAGCTGGATTATTTTGATGAACTATTGCGCCGCCGCTTTGCTGGTCATTCTGGCGCTGACACCGGTGGAATACTGGGTGCAACAGGGGATGGTGACTTTTGCATTATTAATCTTCTGTCTCAATTTATTTATCTCCACGCAGGATATCGCCACGGATGCGCTGGCGGTTGAAAACCTCAGTAACTCGGAGCGTGGTATCGGTAATGGCGTTCAGGTTGCCGGTTATCGTATTGGTATGGTGCTGGCGGGTGGTGTGCTGGTGTCATTTTTTGGCGTGTTTGGCTGGCAGGGCGCTTTGTTATTACTGGCGGCCATGATGGTGCTGGGTACCTTGCCGTTGTGGAACTTTAAGCCAAAAGCGCACGTGGTGGATGACCAGCCGGTTTGGCCATTATGGCTGGCGTTCTTTAAAGAACCTGGTGCCTGGTTATGGCTGCTGATGATTTTTCTGTTCAAGTTCGGTGATGCCTTTGGCACCCAGATGATTCGCCCTATGTTGTTTGATCAGGGTATTACACTGGAACAAATGGGGCTGATTCTGGGCTCCGTTGGTTTTGCCGCCGGATTGTTTGGTGCTTTAGCTGGTGGTTGGCTGGTCAGTAAGCTGGGACGGCAAGCGGCGTTATTGGGTTTTCTGCTGCTAGAAACCTTTGCCCTGTTAAGTTATCTCGGCATCAACGGTCAGGATATGTTCCATATTTACCTGGCGGTTGTACTGGAACACATCGCTGGTGGCATGGCGACAGCGGCTTTATTTACGGTAATGATGGATCGCTGTCGTGAACACAGTGCTGCGGCAGACTATGCCTTGCAGAGTTGTGTGGTGGTGATTGCAGGCCTGATTGCAGGCTCCTTGTCTGGCTTCAGTGCGAAAATGTTGGGGTATGACGGCCACTTTATGTTGGCTGCTGTTCTCTGTATCGTTGCTTTATTTGTTGTCTGGCGAGCCGTTCAGCAACATCTGATTGTTTCTGTTTCTAAAAAATCTGAGAGTTCTGTCTAAGCCATGAACGATGTAAAAATTACCCACCACCTGGATGCAAAAGGTTTGTTTTGCCCGGAGCCGGTGATGATGTTGCACAATATGATTCGTGATATGCAAATCGGAGACGTGGTGGAAATTCAGGCAACCGATCCTTCCACCAAGCGTGATTTTCTGAAGTTCTGTAATTTCCTTGATCAGGAAATGTTAGCCAGCGAAGAAATTGACGGTGTTTATCGTTTCCTGATTTGTAAGCAGTCAGAGGAAGAGTGACTGCCACCTTCGATGAGATTAACCTGCTGGTAATCCAGCCAGCAGGTTAATTAATTCCAGCTGATTTTTACTGTTGTGTTTTTGGTGGGGGTTGATTTTTTATTAAAAAGTAGAAAAACGCACCAATATACATCTCGTCGGATTGGTCGTCTTTTTCTAGTATCTGCTCAACGGCAATAATAATGCTTATAGTTGCTTTTTATTCTATTGGATTTCAAAAATTCGACTCGCTGTTTTAATGCTTTTGCAATAAAAGGATTCAGTGTATTTATGCGCTCGATTTCATCAGGTTTATATAGGCACTGGGGCTTGATCCGGTTACGGGAGAATCCAGATATCCCGCGTTCATCTCTGAATAATTGGCTGGCACGGTCCTGTCAGATTCCCTGCTAGTAAGTCCATTCCTTATAAGTCGCTGTATTCTAATATGAATCGGGATCCAGTAATGAGTTAGTAGCATAAACTTAGCTGTATCATTCTCAATAATAAAACGTTGTGCCGCGCCCAGGCTAATGTACTTTCTCAGATATTGTTTAAAACCGCCGGTATCGGTGGTGTTCCTGTCAACTCCTGAAATCGAGGTGCTAAACGTTGTTGGTCAGATATATAAATGGCAGTAATGAAGAGAGAAATGTTTCAGAAAAATATTCAAAAATTCTGCTAGCCATTTTCACATAGATTGGCTGCGGATAATAGTTGTGTGAGGTGTTGGCTACTCATGATTATAAAATATGATTTGGAGTGTTCGACTAACTCTAAAGTGTAGGGGGTAGATGCTTTTGGGGTAAAGGCTGTCGTAGTAGTAAAGTGCTAGTTGTCTGTGTTTGAAATACTGTTTTTTGCAAATACCCTAAATGTGTGGGGTATGTGCAATGTAGATAAAGATCTAATATCAACCATCTTTCGGATTCTACCGAACGTTCTCTTCTTTTGGCTGTTAAAGGGATTGGTGTGTCTGAATTTTATCTGGTATGAAGAGCCTAATTTGCTCGTTGATTATGGAGAGTCAATATGAAAAAAACTATTGTTGGAATTATCCTTTTTATAGTCTTTGTTTCATCGGAATCTTATTCGGATGAAACAGTAACATTTGTTCCGGGAATTAATGCTTTGGCTCTTAGGGATGGGGGCGATATAACTCCCCTAAAGGGAGCGTTTGCTGGTCTGAGTTTTAAAGGGTGGGCAAGTCAAGATTATGATAGTGGTTTATATAACATTACTTTTATGCCAGCATTCATGTTAAATCAAATCAGTCAGGATAAAGATGATAAAGATGAATCTAATGAAAATGAAAGTAGTGATTTAGTCTTTTCTGTTGGATTATTACTTGGATATCAAGTCTCAGAAGATTTTGCCGTTAACTTTGGTTACGCTTGGGACTTAGCTGCTACTAATAGCGAACCTAAAGATACAAAAGGTGCATTTATCATGAATTTTGGAGTTGATATTAGCTCAATTGTCGAGTGATATGCTCATCAACCTGCTGGTAATCCTGCCAGCAGGTTAATCAGTTCCAGCTGATTTTTACTGTTTGTTTTTCGATAGCAGTTCTGCAGTTGTTCACGTGCGGTATTAATGCTTTTGTTTTCCTGCTCGGCAATTTCTTTGAGCGATACCCCCGATGCAAATAAATGGCAGCAACGCGCTTCCGCAGGTGTCAGGTTAAATAGATGAATTAACTGACGTTCGCTCGGAGCAATCAGCATTTCCGGGGACACGGCATAAACCAGTGCGCCAACAAAAACACTGTCACCATCGCCAGAGTCTTCAACAATCTGATCAATGCCAAGACGATACTCTGGAATGTGACCTTCTGCCGGAATCAGCAAGGTTTCGGCCTGGTAGCTCAGAGATCGGCCTTTAGCGCTGGCAATTCGCTCGGCAATGGCCATTTTAAATTGTTTATCTTTATCCTGCTGGCTTAGTTGCAACTCTTTATCATGGCTGATTCGAAGGTTGTGATGGCTTTGCAGTAGCTGGCGCATCAGATCGTTTTGGGCAATCACTTCGCCAAACTCATTTAAGCTGGCAACGGGCAGGCGGAATTTATTCAGGATTGATTTTATTCTCAGACGATCGTGGTTGCCCTCGGCCAGCTTTATCCGCAATTGAACGGCTTTCATCAGATAGGAAGTCAGTGCAGAAAAACGTCTGATTTCTTCATGGCTGTATTCCTGATGCTCAGGACCGCGGTTGTGAACAAATACACACACGGAGTTTTCATTTCGGAACAGGCAGCAGCCAGCAACACAGATAATACCGTTTGGTACGCACCATTCGTTATAAACCGGCGCAGCTTCGACTTCCGCTCTGTTCGGCAGCAGGTTGCTGGCATACCAGTTTCCGGGAGTGCCTCTTAAAATTGCCAGGTGGGTATAGTCGGTATGGAAATACTTCTCCATGTACTCTTTTAACTGCCAGTCTGACGGCTGGGGGCCGCTGAAGTCCTGAAAGCGCGGTGCCATATCGTTAACGGAGGAGATATAGATATGACAAGAATGGAGTTGAAAGTGATCTCTGAAAGCATCAAGAAATTTTTGCCAGCCATTACTGATGCGGCTGGCGTCAAGTAGGGCATCGATTAAAAACAGGTCTCTTTCATCAACCGGTTGTCGTTGTTCCGAATGTGTCAAGGTAGGTGTTAAATGCATAAGAGTTCAGACATTCCTCAGATGCGGGCAAGAGTACTGGCTGGCAGGGCGTTGTCACTTGTTATAATTGTTAATAGGTGAAAAGTACTAGTTATAAGTAGGGCAAACTATTGAATCACGGGTGGTATTGGCCATCTGCCGGACATAAAAAAGCCGCACTTAAATATGTTAAGTACGGCTTCAGTGTCATGGCTTTTAAACTGGCCGCTACAGACTGGCTTTTAATGCCTGGATAAAGCGGCTCTGGAACTGGTCATTAACTCCGGCGTAAAGCCACTGTTCGATCAGCTGCTGGCGCTCGACATCCTTGCTCTGGTTATTACCAATACCCTGAGCCAGTTTCTGAACCTGCAATTCCATTCGTCGTGATTTATCGCTTTCTGGAGATTCAACATCTGCCAGCACTTCCATAGCAATCACAATAGCCTGAGCATCACTGCTATCTGCTGCCAGTTCGCCGTTAATTGCCTGGGCAAACAATTCAGAATTGTAGCCCGCAGGTAAATCTCCAGCGGCTTCGAATGCGGCTTTGTCTTGTTCGGCAATGGCTTGTAATTGATCAATCAGACCGTTCCAGCGAGCTTTTTCTGCGGCTTGCTTCAATTCCTGGCGTTGTTCGCTCAGGGATTTGTCGCAAGCTTGCAGTTTTTTCACCAGGCGCTGATGAGCGCTCTTCGGTAATTCAATGTCACTGAACTGCTGTTTGATATCGGCTAACGCCGTTTGTGCTGCGGAGATTGCTGCATTGTCACTGACGGACTCTGCAACTAACACTTCCGCTTGTTGTACCAGCGCTTCTGCAGCAACGACGGCGTCGTTAATTTCGGCTTTTCGCTGGGCTTTTTCGCTATCCAGTCGGGCAAAAATTGCATCGCAATGGCTGCGGAATTGCTTCCACAGTTTCTGATCCGGATTGCGTGGAGTTACGCCAATGGCTTTCCAATCTTGTTGCAGCTGTTTGACCGATTCAATCGCTGTGCTCAGGTCTTCCTGTTCAATCAGCGTTTGAGCCTGTTCCGTCAGCGCTTTCTTAGCATTCAGGTTGCGGTCGTACTCTGCTTTCAGATGGTCATAGATGGCGTCGCACGCGGCATGGAAATCATTTTGAGTTTCCTTGTGTGCCGCGCGATCAACCGGCGAGTAGCTGCGGAATGTTTCCCGTGCTGCTTCCAGTGTTTTCTGAACCACTTTCCAATCAGCGCCTGACCAATCCATTTGTTGTTCGTAGCTGCGTAACTCTGCGGTCAGAGTGCGGCGCGCTTCAATAAATTGCTGACGCTTTTCTGCCTGTTGAGCAAAATAATCACGGCATGGATCAAAGGCTTTATCACCGGCGGCCTGGAAGCGTTGCCATAATTCTTTATCCGGCTGGCTACTGCCCAGCGCTTTCCACTGGTCCTGCAGGTCGTGAATTTTTTCGGCCAGTTGTGCCGGGTCGATATCTGCATCAACCAGAGCTTCCATTTCCAGGCACAGCGCTTCTTTTTTCGGAGTGGTGGCAAAACCTTGCCAATCACGCATTTCATTAAGACGTGCTGCCAGAGCTTTGGCCTGACGTTGCTGACTGGCTGCAGCTTTGTTGTCGACCTGACGCAGGTTCTGGTTGAGCTGCTGATTTAATTTGCTGGCGTCTTTGGCATGACCTTCATCAAGCGCTTTTTCCAGCTTCACCAGTTGCTCGTCGATGGCCAGCAGACGACTCTTTTGTTGTTTAGCCAATTCATCCAGTTGATTGTTGGCCTGGTCTAATTTGGCGGCAATCTGTCCGACCCACTGAGGTGCGTTGTCGGTGGTAGGCCAGTGCAATTGCTTTTGCCATTGTTGCGCCTGTTTGCGGATGCTGGTTAAACCGCGCAGATCGGATGGCAGTTTTTGTTCCAGCCATTCTTTTAATTCGTTTTCCTTCTCAGCGAAGTGGCTCAGAGCAGTTTGTATCGCTAACAGCTGCTGCAGCTGGTTTTCAAATTGGCGGCTTTGTTCGGCATTGGCTTTATGCTGAGTCGCTGCTTTGCTCCAGTTTTGTTCCAGTGCGGTAATTTGCTCGTGTAAATCAGACGGTGCTGAAACAATGGTTTCATCCAACAAACTTTGCAATTGGTTTAGCAGCAATTGCTGTTGCTGTTGTGCTTGCTCGGACTCTGCTTTGGCTGCAGCCTGACGCGCTTCCTCTTCGGCATGTTGCTGCAGGGTTGCCGCTGCCGTTGCCAGCTCAGTGTCTATCTGAGTCACTTGCTCTGCATTGGCTGCCTCTTTCAGGCTGCTCCAGTCTTTGCTTAATACCTGAAAGCGACCGTTAAATTCCGGGTTGTAACCGAGTCGGTTGAGTTGCTGAGCATTCGCCAGCAGCGCATTAATTTTTTCGATCAGAGCCTGCTGGGCTTCACGCTCCGCTTTGCCAGCATTCAGACGGTCTTTACATAAACGATAAATCGCTTTGTCTTTCCCCTGGGCGTGATTCATCAGCTGTTGCAGTTTATCGGCATCATCAATGCCTTCTGCGGCAGCCAGACGAACTTTGGCAACCGGATTTTCCATTGCCAGTGTCAGGCGTTGTTGCTGATCGGTAATGCGCTCGATTGCCTGCAGTCGTTGTTGCTGATCATCGGTCAGAGAGGCGATGCGAATCAGCGTGTTGTTGTCAGTGATTTGTGACAGTTCTGACTGGCCGGAAAGCAGACTTTTCAGCCAGTGCTGACGAGTCATCTCTCGGACATCTTTATTGCTGTGTGACAGCAGTTTTTCCAGTTCCTGATCGTTGGTGATCCGAGCAATGGCAATCTGACGAAGTTCGGCAACGGTTTCGGTGTCGATGTAATTTAACAATTGTTCGCCGGGTTTCAGGTCTGCGATGGCTTTACGCCGAACTTCCGGGTTGTCATGTTGCCACTTAGGTTTAAATAACTCGGGTTTGAAGAACTTACTTAATAAAGCCATCGATGGATTCCATTGCAGATGTCACATAAAAAAAGCCGGCTCATTTTACAGGGCGGGCGCCAAAGGGGAAGAGCAGGAACGGATACATTAGTGCTCAGGATGTGGTAAAGTCGCGCCTTCTTACCCAGAAACAAACCACTGCTTAGACCAAAGACAATAATAAGATAGCTCGGGGAAACGCATGAAAATTAGCAAGATTCTCGTAATATTCAGCCTGCTGATCATGACAGGTTGTGCATCCATGGGCATTGGCTCACGTCCACTGTCAGAGCTGACCCGCAATTACACCGACGACACGTCGAAGTTTCTCGCCGTTGATGATCTGGTCATTCATTATCGTGATGAAGGTCAGGGGCCAGCGCTGGTATTACTGCACGGTGTGGCGTCTTCATTACACACCTGGGATGGCTGGGTAGAAGAATTAAAAGATCGCTATCGCATCATTCGTATCGATATGCCAGCTCACGGCCTGACCGGTCCTGATCCTAAGCTGGAGCGTTACGAAATTGGCTATATGGTCGATAAGCTCGATAAGTTTCTGAAAAAAATTGGTGTGCGTAAGGCCTTTATGGCAGGTAATTCGCTCGGTGGTTATATTGCCTGGAACTATACGTTGCACCGCCCGGATCTGGTGGAAAAGCTGATTCTGATTGATGCTGCAGGTTACCCGCAGGATATGCCATTTATTATGAATTTTGCTGCGCTGCCGGTGATTGGTGAAATGAGCACCTTAATGATGCCGCGTTTTATCGTCTCGGCGAATGTGCATGAAGCGTACGGCGATGAAACCAAAGTCAGTGAAAGGCTGGTTAAGCGTTATCACGATCTGACGTTGCGCCCGGGCAACCGCAAGGGACTGGTAAATGTGTTCCGCACCATGAAAGAACAGAGTCAGAACCCTGGGTTGGGTGATCGGGTTAAAGAAATTCGTACGCCAACTCTGCTGATGTGGGGTGAGGAAGATCAATGGGTACCTCTTACTACCATGGAGCGATTCCGCGAAGACCTGCCGAACGCCCGTGTTATTACTTATGAAGGTGTTGGCCATATGCCAATGGAAGAACTGCCGCTGCAAACCGCGCGTGATGCTGCCGACTTCCTGCAAAACGGCCGGGCCGCCACTTTGCCGTACAAATCAGCCAACGGCGGTTAATTACAATCTGCCACATCAGCAATTATGTTGATGTGGCTTTGAGGAACAATGTGTGAGCAGTATCGTCTGGTACGACTACGAAACCTTTGGCGCCAGCCCTGCATGGGATCGTCCGGCGCAATTTGCAGCCATCCGCACGGATGAAGACCTGAACGAAATAGAGCAGCCGGTTGAGTTGTTCTGTAAGCCCGCGGACGATTACCTGCCGCACCCTCAGGCGGTTCTGATTACCGGCATTACTCCCCAGGATTGTCAGCAAAAAGGTTTGCCGGAGACCGATTTTATTCGCCAGGTTAACGAGGTGTTCAGTGTTCCGGGCACCTGCAGTGCAGGCTATAACAGCATTCGGTTCGACGATGAAGTAACCCGTTACGGCTTATACCGCAATTTTTATGACCCATATGCCCGTGAGTGGCAGGGCGGCAATAGTCGCTGGGATATTCTTGATGTTGCACGTTGTGCTTATGCATTACGTCCGGATGGCATCAATTGGCCGAAGAATGACGACGGCAAAGTCAGTTTTAAGCTAGAGCATTTAACGGCAGCAAACGGCCTGGATCATGGAAAGGCTCATGATGCGGTATCTGATGTACGCGCCACCATTGCTCTGGCACGGCTGATTAAAGACAAGCAACCTAAGCTCTATCAATATCTCTACCAGTTACGCACCAAGCAAAAAGTCGCAGAGTTGATTGATGTTCAGGGCAATAAGCCACTGATGCATATTTCCGGTATGTTTCCGGTCGAGCAGGGCTGCATGGCCGTGGTGGTGCCTTTATGCTGGCACCCGAGCAATAAAAACAGTGTCATTGTTTACGATTTACACCAGGACCCTGCGCCGTTGTTTGATCTGAGCGCCGAGGAAATTCAGCAGCGGGTATTCACTAAAACCGCAGATATGCCGGATGGCATGACACGTTTACCGCTGAAAGAAGTTCATATCAATAAGTCACCCGTGGTTGCACCGGCGAAAACACTGACGCCGGATCAGGCAGAACGCTGGAATTTATCCGGTGAAACGCTGCGCCAACACCTGGCGATGATTAAGAATGGAGCGGACTTAACCGCCAAACTGCATCAGGTATTCAGCAGTCGCGAATTCAGCGACAGCCCGGATGTTGATGCACGTTTATACAGCGGTTTCTTCTCGGCTCAGGATAAAAGTGCGATGAACGATTTACATCGGTTGTCGGACTGGGATCTGGCAGACTGGCCAGCCCCATTTGCAGACCCGCGTGGTGAAGAGATGTTATTTCGCTACCGCGCACGTAATTACCCGGATACCTTAAATGAAGACGAACGCGAGCGTTGGGAGCAACATCGCCAGGCGCGTTTGATTCAGGGAGTAGCTGATTCGCCGCTGTTAAATTACGAAAAATTCGCGCATGAATTACAGTTAGCGGCGCAGCAAGTTATGGATGATCCGGTAAAGCTGCAATGGATTCAGGATCTGCAGTTATACGCCGAATCGATTTTTCCTTACACTGACTACTGATCGCGGTTTTCAGAGCGTCAGTTCTGGTTGACCTTAAAGTCTGGGGGAATTAAGTATGCTCTATCGTGGAAGCTGTCATTGCGGATCGGTTCGGTTTCAGTTTGATGCCGACACCATCACATCGGGATTGCGCTGCAATTGCTCGTTGTGTGTGCGTAAAGGCGCCACTATGTCGTCTTTTGTATTGGCTCCGGATGAGCTGAGTATAGACATTTCTGGTGACTGTTTGTCGACCTATGAGTTTGGTAGCGACGTTGCGCAGCACCACTTTTGTAATCGCTGTGGTATCTACCCATTTCATCAGACACTGAGAAAGCCTGGCCATTACCGGATCAATCTGGGATGTATCCATGGCCTGGATGCTGCAGATCTGCCATTTGAAGTTTTTGACGGCGCCAGTCTGTAAGTTTTATCTCTGCTATAACGTACTTTATGGGTCTGCACTATAGTGGTGCGTGATTTAGTTTTCAGGCACGATATCAGTGCCTGATACTTTAAGCTCTTGCACCGTTATCCATCCGTTTTCTGAATTATTCTCCTGATTGGAAATTTCTTCGCACAAAAGCAGTGCCAGGAAATCCGCTTTCTTACTGGCGTCATAGCCTGATTTCGAGAAATTGCCTCTTTGTAGGGCGACAATTGTGACAAAGTTGGTACGCATTCTGCTAAAACGCTGCCAACAAGTTGCCAATGATATCAATGTCGCCTTTGTTAACTTTGCACTGCGCTGAAGCGGGGCACTTTCAAGTCGGCTTTGACAGAGCACCAGAATGGGTCGTCAGAACTCAGTGGTGTCCGGCTCAGAACAACACGAAAACTAAAGAGGAACTCAAGTGGAAAATCTTGACGTAACCAGTATCAACAGCGCAGTAGAAACTCTGATGCAGAGCGCTAACACCATGTTCATCCTGCTGGGTGCCATTATGGTTCTGGCGATGCACGCCGGTTTTGCTTTCTTGGAAGTGGGTACCGTTCGCCATAAGAACCAGGTAAACGCTCTGGTAAAAATCATCACCGATTTTGGTGTATCAACCCTGGCGTACTTCTTCATCGGTTATCAGATTGCTTACGGTATGGATTTCTTCGCCAGTGCCGCAGAGCTGACTGAAAACAATGGTTATGAGCTGGTTAAGTTTTTCTTCCTGTTAACTTTTGCGGCTGCGATTCCGGCGATTGTTTCTGGTGGTATTGCTGAGCGTGCTAAGTTCTACCCAATCCTGATTGCTTCTGCTTTAACAGTGGCGTTTGTATATCCGTTCTTTGAAGGCATGATCTGGAATGGCAACTACGGCTTCCAGGCCTGGTTAGAAGAGACCTTTGGCGCTCAATTCCATGATTTCGCTGGTTCTGTGGTTGTTCATGGCGTGGGTGGCTGGATTGCATTCGCTGCGGTTGCTCTGCTGGGTTCCCGTAAAGGCCGTTACCGCGATGGTCGTGTGGTTGCGTTTGCGCCGTCTAATATTCCTTTCCTGGCGCTGGGTGCCTGGGTACTGACCGTTGGCTGGTTCGGCTTTAACGTCATGTCGGCTCAGACTCTGGACGGTATCTCTGGTCTGGTTGCAGTAAACAGCCTGATGGCGATGGTTGGCGGTATTGTGGTTGCGATGGTTGTTGGTAAAAACGACCCTGGCTTTATCCATAACGGTCCGCTGGCGGGTCTGGTTGCTGTGTGTGCCGGTTCTGACTTGCTGCACCCAATTGGTGCTCTGTTTATCGGTGGTGTTGCCGGTGGTTTGTTCGTCTTTATCTTTACCCTGGCGCAGAACAAGTTCCCTAAATTCGACGACGTGTTAGGTGTATGGCCACTGCACGGTCTGTGTGGTGCCTGGGGTGGTATTGCTGCGGGTATCTTCGGTACCGAAGCGTTCGGTGGCCTAGGTGGTGTAACCTTTATGTCTCAGCTGGTTGGTACTCTGGCTGGTATCGCGGTTGCCCTGATTGGTGGTTTCCTGGTGTACGGTATGGTGAAAGCGGTATCTGGTATTCGTCTGGATGAAGAAGAAGAATACAACGGCGCCGATCTGTCGATTCACAAAATTGGTGCAACCAGCGACGCGGAATAAGCTCGTAAGCTGACAGCTCTGAAATAAAAAAACACCCTGAAGAGCAATCTCCAGGGTGTTTTTCGTTGAGTGTTTTGTAAATAGCTTGGATAATCAGCCCTGAACTGTGCGTAAGGGGAAGATCGTGATTTTTCGTTTCTTCTTTTGCGCTCGCTATAGCTAAAAAGGACTGACTGCATGACCTTCATTCAAAAGACTTTACTGGTCTTCTCATTTTTTACCCTCTTTTCTGCTGCTTCCTGGGCTGCGATTCCAGCGAATGAAGCCAATCAACTGATGACCCGGTCGGGTTATGTTGAACAAATGAAACAAATTCCTGACATGTTTGAAGGCATGATGGGTGCCCAATTGCAGCAGCTTGGCGACGATATTGATGCCGATGACCTGCAAACCATTCTGGGTATGGTGCGTGAATCCTATCAGGCGGAAATTGTTGTTACTTCAGCCGAAGAGGTGTTGGCTAAAAAACTTAATGAGGATGAAGCTCAGGCGCTGAAAACCTGGTTTAACACGCCACTGGGCAAGAAAATTTCGCGCCTCGAAGTGGAGGCATCGACTGCTGAAGCGCAGCAGGATATGCAAATGAACGCAGCTACGTTGATGGCTAACCAGAAACGTTTAGCGTTTGCCAAGCGCGTGGAAAAGCTGATCAATGCTACTGATGGGGCGTTGGCAACCCTGCGTTATGCATCCCTTGCCGGAATGAGTGCAACCTCGGCCATGCAGCCGGAAGATAAGCGTCCGGGGATGGAGTTTCTGGAGGCTCAGATTGACAGTCAGCTGCCAGTCATTCGTGTTCAGATTGAACAGGCGATGTGGCTGAATCTGGTGTATCCATATCGTTCACTGACTGATGCTGAGCTTGAGGCGTATGAGAACTTTCTGAAAACACCGGCGGCATTAAAGTACAACACGTTGTTGGTTAACGATCTTTATGATCACCTGGGCGAGCAAACCAAAGCGTTTTTCCAACGTCTGGTTACTTTCTTCCAGGCGAAGGGCTAGCTGCTCATTCAACAATCGTCTTAATTTAATTCACCGTCTTATGGTATCGCTGTCTGTAGAGTCCGGTTTTTCCTGAAGCTTGTAGTTTCTGAGACGTTTCAGAAACTGCGAGTTCTGCAGACAGAGTATTCTGCAGGCAGATGACTGCCACTTCTTTACCGAAAACTGTTTCCTTCTCATGCTGATGCGGCTTAGGCTGAAATAATCTTCTTATTGAGGGCTGGGAAATGGAATTTATCAAACGTTTTGTCTTCGTCATTGTGTGCCTTTTTGCTGCAATTGCCTGCTACACCTTCGGCATACCTCAGGGCGGGGTATTGTTCCTTATCGCTGGACTGGTATTCGAAGGTTTATTCTGGTTTGGTTTAGTCGGCAAGAAAAAACAGCCTAAGCACTGAGTTACTAAATACGAATGAAACGCTGACTGCTGTGACAACAGCGGCTCCGCGTTTTTTGACGAACCAATCAAGCCAGGGAAGTGTTGCTATGAAAATACTCTCACTGCTGATGCTGGCGATTGCGCTGGTCGCCTGCTCAACAACATCAGTTTTACAGTATCGACAGGCTCCGGATAGCCATGCCGCCGATTATCAGACGTTCTCAATACAAGCTATCCAAAAGGCCCGTGGTCTGAATATGTCGGCAATGGTCAAAGTCGGAAAAGCAATCAAATACGCACTTGAGCAAAAAGGGCTGCGGTACGTCGAACAGGGTGGTGAATTGCTGATTGAATACGGTGTTGGTATTCGTAATGTTAACTCAGTAAATATGCACTTTTATCCGCAAGGTCTGGGTACCCGTACTCAGCACGACGTTGAGTCCGCAACCATCGCCAAAATGGTGATTAATATCAATGATGTGGAACAACAGCGGTCAATCTGGTTGACCAGCGGTTCGGCCAGGATCGACGGCGAAGATAAATCTCAGCAGGAAATTAATGCAGAATTTATTGGTATTTTTTCTAATTTTGAATAAAAAAAGGGGCATTTAATGCCCCTTTTTTTATCAAGCAATCACCGAGTTAAAAACGAAACTCGCTGATTTTATTGTTGATGTCGACGGCCACCTGATCCAGTTCACTGCTGGCATTCTGAATTTCGGATGCTGCTTCGAGGATACCATCCGATAAATCTTTTACGTGGATAACATTTCTGTCGATCTCAGAGGTCACAGCGCTTTGTTGTTCTGCTGCGGTCGCAATCTGAGTACTCATCTCTTCCACCTGATCAATCAGATGTGAGACTTCATCCATTTGGTTGGCAGTGTTTTCTACCTTCTCCATGCTGTTTTCGGTTTCTGACTGAGATGCTTGTACTGATTGCTGAACAGCAGCGACCTGAGATTGCAATGATTGAATTTTATCGCGAATTTCATCGGTACTCTGCGCCGTGCGGCTGGCCAGTGTGCGCACTTCGTCGGCAACTACCGCGAATCCACGGCCTTGTTCGCCAGCGCGGGCGGCTTCAATGGCTGCATTCAGAGCAAGTAAGTTTGTTTGTTCGGCAATGGTTTGAATCACATCCAGTACGGCACCGATACTCTGGCTTTCCTGTTCCAGCTTTTCCAAATCATGAATTGCGCCATTCATGTTTTCGCTGAGCTGATAAATTGTTTGTCGAGCCTGGCGTGACATATCCTGGCTGTCTTTTACCCGGCTACGGGTATTCTTCATACTATCGGAAGCCAGCTCGGCATGACTTGCCACTTCAGCCACGGAGGCACTGACTTCTGTTGTGGCCGTTGCGGCGGAATTTACTTCTTCGTTCTGCTTGTGAACCTGGTCGGCAGTGCGGCCGGTCGTTTCTTTCATCAGATTGGAGTTACGGCTCAATGTATCTGCGGTATCTTTCATATTGCGGAAGAAACCGGCCAGTTGGGTGAATAGCTGGTTTAGCGCTTTACCAAGCTGGGCGAATTCATCATTACCACTGTCGCGGAAGTTAGCGTCAAGCTGGCGCTGGTCGGCGATGGTTTTGATTTTTCCAATAAAAACATCGATGGGTGCGGTAACCCGGACGCCAACCCAGAAACCAATCGCGATAACTGCTGCAGTAATGATGAGTGCAACCAGAATGGAGCTGCTAACCAGCTTATCGATCATAGCGGTGACACCAGCATATGCTTCCGTTTCATCAACTTCACTGATCAGCGCCCAGCGGGTGCCGAGAAAGTCTATGAACGTGAAGGCTGATAAGACGTTCACCTGGCGGTAGTCTTTAATGTGTTCGACACCTGATTGACCGGACAGTGCGGCGCTGGCAGTACTTGTGTTCACCGGTTGTAAGCCGATAGCGGAACCGCGTACATCAATCTCGCCAACTAACTGAGAAGGCATGCCTGCGTTATTCAGCGCTTGAATATAACCTGCCTTATCTTCAATCAGAAAACGGCTTTGACTTCGTAATGTACTATCCTGACCGATCAGATAGCTTTCGCCCGATTCTCCAAAACCAACGTCTTTCCATTGATTGTTGTTGGTCATGATGGCGTTAATTTCATCAACCGGCATTTGGAATATCAATACCCCGGTCAATTTCCCTTCTGTGTAGACTGGTGTAGAAATAAAAGAGGCTGGTGCTCCATAAGATGGCAGGTAAGGCTTAAAATCGATAAATGCTGCATTGCCGTTGCCGACCGACAACCCTTTTTGATAAGCCTCTGCAATACCCGAGTTAGAAAATGGTCCGCTTTTCAGCGACGTCGCGAAATCGACTTCTTTAAATACCGAATAAATAACATGGCCGTTTTCAGGCTCAATCAGAAAGATATCGTAATAGCCAAAGCGCTGTAAGAACTCATTCAGATACGGGTGCAGGGTTGCATGTAATTCATCGTACTCTGTACCGTTGGCAGCCGAGTTTAACTGATTTTTTTCACCCAGCGGATAACGGTTTTCTGCAATATATTCAGTCTGTAATGAGCGACTGATGCCACTTAGGCCATTGAAAATCTGTTGCGGATTTGCGCTTTTACCCTGATTGACTTGCTTGAAGTTGGAATCAAATTGCTGATCGTAAAAGGCTCTTAGCGGAGTGTTGTTCTGTGATGAAATTTGTTTATCAAAGTTGAAAAATGCACTGGTCATCAGCTGAGCAGATTGCTGGATCAGCGGGCTTTTACTGAGAGTGATAATTTGCGATTCAATTGTATTGAGGTATCGCTCAATACTTTTCTTGTTAAGATCCCGGCGGCTGATAAGACTTTGTTCAACTTGCTGTTGAGCACTGTGTTGAGAGGTTTCCATCGCGATGTTGCTACTGATCAGAATGCTCAGTATGACCGCCAATACCGCTGTGATTGTGACGGTTGCAATAACCTGATGTTTAACTTTCATATATGTCCTATTCGCTATCGGTTTTCTGGTGTTCATCCTTTGTCATTAAGATTAGAATAGTATTAGCAATTTGCATGCTGAATCTAAGCAAGTTTTGTAACCCTAAAACCAGTTACATTGTGGAGAAGGTGACTATGTCCCGCGAAGAACGCGATTTTTATGCTCGTACCGAAGAAGATCAAAACGACTTTTTGAGCCAGACCTGGTGCAACAACTGTATGGCGGCCGATCTTGGTATGAAAGAGCCTCAGGAATATGAACTGGATGGTGTGGTTTATATCGAAGGAAAATGTACTAAATGTGGTGAGCCAGTGGTAACCGAGATCGCCGACGAGTCTACTGACGGCGATTGGGACGACGAATAATTTGTTTAATCTGACTTCAGCAGTCGGATATTGTATCGACTGCTGAGATCATCATTTTTTATCCGTTTTTATTAATATACTTCAGAATTTCCACCACCTGTTGTGGTGTTTCGCATACAGCCAGCGCTGCGGCATCCACTTCTTTTAACGGATGGGTCAGAGAAGGATCGTGTTGTACGATCAATGATTTACCCAATGCTGCTGCGTAACCAGCATCAAAAGCTGCATTCCACTGCTTGTACTTGTCGCCAAAACGAACAACCACAATATCCGCATCTGCAATTAATTTGCGGGTACGCAACGCATTAATTTTTGCAGCTTTATGGTCTTTCCAGAAATTATTTTCTTCTTTGCCAAGAATTTCATCACCACAGTCATCTGATGCGGCATGATTGGTGTTTGGGCCAGTTAATTTTACTTTGAGTCCGGCTTCTTTGATACCTTTGGCAATATCATCTCGCCAGTCAGTATGAATTTCGCCCGATAAATAAACAGATAATTTCACGGTTTTTTCCTTAATTATTGGGGTTTTAAGCGTTGTTCTCGTCTGCTTTTTTCCAGCGGGTAAAAAGCATACTGCTGATAAATAAAATCATGCTAGCCAGTACCAAACCCCAGCCCCAACCAGAAGCACCCGGAGTAAAAGCCAGTAATACCGCAAGAATAAAATACAACATGCTCATGTAGCTTAACCACGCTGCCGATTTGTGAGCGCGTTTGATTAATCCGGGAATAAACAGCATGAGCGGTAAAATTTTAAACAGCCAAATGCCTGTGCCGGTTAAAACAAACATCAGTGTTGATTCGATGTTTTGCGGTGGGTTGCTGAAGGTTGATAGCAACAGAATCGTGATGATCGCCAGATAGCTGCTGAGCATCACCGAGTAGGCATAACTGGTGTTACGGCTCTCTGCAGTTTTCATGTGTTGTCCTCGGTGTTGAGACGGCTGGCCAGTCTGGCAATCCGATGACCTTGCGCCTGGCACAGCTCGGTTTCTGCTTTGCTCAGCGCTTTGTCGTTATCGGAACCTGACCAGTGACTGCTGCCATAAGGTGTGCCGCCGGATTCGGTACTGAGTAGGCCTGCTTCACTGTAGGGAATGCCAGCGAACACCATGCCGTGGTGTAACAGTGGCATCAACATAGTGAGTAAGGTTGCTTCCTGGCCGCCATGCAGAGATGACGATGAGGTAAACACACCAGCTGGCTTATCGATCAGGGCACCGGTCAGCCATAGGTTGGAAGTTGTGTCGAGGAAGTACTTTAACGGGGCTGCCATATTACCGAAGCGGGTAGGGCTGCCGAGTACCAGCCCGGAGCAATGTTTCAGGTCGTCGATCGAGCAGTAGACGGCGCCGGAGTCCGGAATTGATGGTGCTGTTGCTTCGGTGTCCGGTGAGATTTCAGGCACGGTGCGCAACCGGGCACTCATGCCACTGTGCTGCTCGATACCACGTGCAACCTGGCGAGCCATTGCTTCGGTTTTGCCACGGCGGCTGTAATACAGCACTAAAACGTAAGGCGCTTCAGCCATCAGATAATCTCCAGCACCTGCTCCGGTGGACGACCGATACGCGCGGCATCGCCATTAATCACAATCGGACGCTCAATCAGTTTTGGCGAAGCGATCATCGCAGCGATGATGGCGTCGTCCGATAGGCTGTCGTCAGCCAGGTTGTGTTCTTTGTAGGCGTCTTCTTTAGTGCGTAACAGTTCACGCGCGCTTATTCCCAGCTTGGTTAACACAGCTTTCAATTCGCCAGCGGCTGGTACCTGCTTAAGATATTCGATAACCTCCGGCTCGATGCCTTTTTCTTGTAATAGCGCCAGGGTCTGGCGGGATTTCGAGCAGCGTGGATTGTGGTAAATCTGAATGTCGCTCATGCTGAGGCGTCCTGTAACTGGTTGAAATGGCGTGCATTGTATCACCTCGCAGGTGCAACCACCCAGTTTTGTCAGGCCAGAGAAATGCCTTTCTGGCCATGGTTTCTGAGGGATTTATGGCGAATAACAGCTTGATTCAACTCCTGTGGCGCAGTCTCAAACGTTTTGAGCGCGAAGAGCGGCGCCGGGATGCCGCGGCACTGACATATACCACGCTGTTTGCTTTGGTGCCGGTAATCACCGTCAGTTATTCGATCCTCAGTGCAATTCCGGCATTACAGAGCTGGGGAGAACAGGCAAATCAACAATTGCTGGCGTATGTGATGCCCGAAGGCAGCAGTGTGATTTCTGATTATCTGACTCAGTTCAGTCAGCAGGCGCGGCAATTAACCTGGTTTGGTGTGCCTTTCTTATTTGTGACAGCGTTTATGCTGCTGCGTACCATTGAAATGCAATTTAACCGCATCTGGAATGTCAGTAACCCGCGTTCTGGTATGCAGACGTTTCTGCGCTACTGGGCGGTGTTAAGTCTTGGCCCGTTATTATTTGGTGCCGCCTTTGCTGCCAGTTCACTGCTGGCTTCGGTCAGGTTATTTGGTGATGCCGCGGCCATGGTACCGGGAGCGGCGCGGCTGATTCCGTGGGCATTAAGTGCGCTTGCGCTGACCTCGCTTTATATGCTGGTACCAAACTGCAAAGTACCCTGGAAACATGCATTGTTGGCGGCCATTTTGGTGGCAACCGTATTCGAAGCGGCCAAATTTCTGTTTGGCCGTATTATGGGAATGTTTCCTTCTTATCAGTTAATTTACGGTGCCTTTGCTGCCGTACCGCTGTTTTTATTGTGGATGTATCTTGGTTGGATGTTGCTGATTCTTGGCGCTGAGGTGAGTTTTGCGTTTAGCCACCGTCAGCAACACAGTCGTCACAGTGAGCCGTTACTGTTGCGACTGAATATCATCAGCCAGCTGCTGGCAGCGCAAAACAACAGTGAGCCGTTGGATCAGCAAAAACTTGAGTTGCTTCTGTGTGAAGATGATCTTGAACAAATTGAAGTGTTTGTGCGTTATGCCGAGCAGCAGCTGTGGCTGAAAGTCTCCCATGAAAACGAGCTGTTATGGATTCGTGACCCACAGCAACTGATGATTCGCGACCTGGTGAGTGATCTGAATATCAGTCAGCTGGACCAGCAACATGAAGTTAATCAAAGTCTGAAAGATTGGCGTCAGGGATTGATTCAGAGCATGAAAAACAGCCTCGACCAGCCTGTTGCCGGCTTGTTAACTGGCCTAACAAAAGGGAATGTGGCTAAAATGCCGCAAAATTTATAAGGATAGCGCTGAATGAATAACAGTATTCAGGAGCCGGAAATCGAATCTACGGCGGATAATCAGGCGCCGGATTTGGGGGCTGCTTCATTAACGTTAAAAGTTCATCCATGGCGATCTTCGCTCTACGAAGAACTGCATAACCGACCGTCTCCCATTATTCATGGCAACTGCCAGGTTGCTCATTTTACAGTGTTGCTGAATGACAACCGTCAGGCGTTACACGACCACGTCGTTGATTTGTGCAAGCGCTTCAGTGTGCCGGCACCGGGACCAGATTCCTCTTGTTTGTACCAGGATTTCGGCGGTTTTGAGCTGCGTTGGGAGCGTCATCTGGAGTTTGCCAACTTCACCTTTATTTGCCCGGATGTTGAGCCATTTTCATCCGAAGCGCTGAACTTTATTCCTAAAGACTGGCTGGCGGGTATTCCCGGAGAGCTGGTGGTAGCGGTTCAGATGGCGGTGGTTGATGCCGCGCCGGAAGGCAAAGATTTACATCGCTGGTTTGAAGGTCAGCGGGCGTCAGGTTCCAGGGTGGCTGAAGAAAAAGCTCAGGTTTGGACCGCATTCAAACTGCACAACGACGGATTTGGTCGCATCGTTACCTGTAATCAGGGCCTGACGCCGTATCAGACCGGTCGTCTGGTACAGCGTCTGTTTGAACTGGAAACCTACCGCATGATGTCGTTGATGGCGCTGCCTATTGCCCGTCAGATGGGTGGTGAGCTCAGCCGGATTGAAGAAGGTCTTGCGACGCTGAACCAGAGTATTTCTGATATTGATGCGGATAAAGACGAACGGGTTCTGTTGCAGGAATTGTCTATGCTCGCAGCAGAGGTCGAGCGCCTGCGTTCTGATACCAACTTTCGTTTTGCTGCGGCGGTGGCGTATCACGATCTGGTGCGTGACCGCCTAGATCAATTAAAAGAAACCCCGATTAACGGTGTGCAAAGCCTGCGGGAATTTCTTGAACGACGGTTAACACCAGGCATTAAGACCTGTAACTCTGTTCGTGACCGGTTGGAGGATTTGTCACGACGTATTCACCGTACCACCAGTATGTTGCGTACCCGTGTTGAGTTATCGATCCAGGAGCAAAACCAAACGCTGCTGTCATCAATGAACCGCCGCAGCCAGCTGCAACTGCGTTTGCAGCAAACCGTTGAAGGTTTATCGGTGGTGGCGATTGGTTACTATATTCTGGCGTTACTGGGGATTGGTTTTGATGGCATCAAGGCCGCCGGAATCGACACCATGAACTCTGACCTGTTTAAAGGTATTGCGCTGCCAATCGTATTGGCGGTTGTTTATCTTGGGGTGCACAGCCTGCGTCAGCATATTACCAAAAATAATCGTGGCAGCTCGTCTTTGGAGCCTGAAAGTAACGATTAGTCTCGCACTCATAAAAAGCGGCAAATTATCGTCACGAGTAGGCGGTAAATGGCCGCTTTTTTATTTAACCCTATGAAAAATAGCTAAAAATCCGCCTTGGCTTGGGAATTGCTGTAGCTCTCTGATAGTTCGTTTTCAGGTCAGTTTTATGGATATCAATCCAAATTCTTCAGGCAAAAGCCCGCTAACCAGCACCAGTAGTCAGGTTCCTGAACCTGCGGCGCGTCGTTTAATCGACCGGCTTAATTCCCAGGGAAATAATGAGCAGGTTTCTATTTCTTATAAAGCACAGAAGCTGGATTTAATTCGGGCTGAATTTTTCTCATCAACCATCCGCTCAGATCAGATTCCTGCGCTGACCCAGCGTTTATTCGAGGATGGTCTGATTAACAGTGAGCAACTTCAATCACTCGGTGGCTTCAGTAGTACGCCGGTTTCTGCGGTTTCGGAATCCGTTCATTTTCTCAATAATTTTATTCTCAACGAGTCGGTTGATGGTGATACCGAAGGTGCAAAATCATTACTGTCTGCCCTTGAGGTGATCGAGCAAATGAATGCCCCAGCCACAGCTGGTCGGCGAGAACAGGAAAAACAGGCGCTGGAATTTGTCGGCAACTACACTGAAATGCTCAAAGAAACCGAAGCTCCGGCCGATATCATTAAAGGCTTCGAAAAAGTCACAGAGGTGTTGGTGACATTAAATAAAGTTCGCAGCAATGAAGCAAAAACCGGAGCACTGGCAAGTTATGCCAGTGTTGAAGAAGCGCACAAGGCGCTTTACGAAGACAAGCCAAAACAAGGTAATAACTCTGCTTAACCAGCCTGGTTGCAGCATATTGGCAGAGGGGCATGACATAGGTGAAATATTTTATGCGGTTTAAGCAATTATTAATGGCGGCTGCCTTGGTAGCTTCTGCTGGGCAGGTGTCAGCCAATGGTTTGTTGCTGACTTCGGAAGGGCCGGGTAGCCCGGATGCCGGTGTCGGCAGTAAATTTTCCAGCAGTCAGGTGAGTGTAACCCTGCCATTAGAGGTAAAGCGCAACCGGCGAGAATCGGTATCCAGCTATCTGCATCTTGATCAGACCAGTTTTAAACTGGCAGGGGCGAATATTGCCCGTAATGACTATTACTGGTTTTCCGTTCCTATTCATTATCAGCAGCGCCGTGATCGCAACAATGAATTTCTTATTCAGGTTGAACCGGGATTGATGACAGATCTGAAAAGTCTGGAATCAGATTCTCTGGCCGCCAATCTGGAAGTCTATGGCAGACGTTATCGTCGCGGTGGTGGCTTCTGGCAATTTGGCGTGGTGATTGATCGCGCCTTTGGTGATCTGAACCCGAGACCGGCGGTTGCAACGTCGTTCCAGAGCAGTAAGCAAACCCGGGTACTGTTGGGTTTTCCACGCACGAAGGTAACAACGCAGTGGAGCAGTTCTTTAACGTCATTTCTGCATATCCGTCCGGCCGGAGGTGTCTGGCGGGAGGAAATTACCGGTCAGCAGGGCGCGTTTAAGGTGTCTTACCGTAATTGGCGAATTGGTGCGGGTGGCGAGTTTCACTGGCGCAAGCACTTATGGCTAACGGCAGAAATTGGTCAGACACGACTGCGCACGATTAAGGCGTCGGACAACACCGGAGCACAGCAAACGTCTCGTCCCGGAGATGATGCCTATACCCAGTTCGGACTGAGCGTTAAGTTCTGATTATTATCGTTTAAAGAAAAACGGCCACCTTGTTAGGGTGGCCGTTTTTATTTGGCTAACGTATTGTTTGGTTAGCTTATTGTTTGTTCAGCGCAGCCTGTTGTGCCGCCTGCTGAATCAGCTCGTCTGCCCAACTATTCATTTGTTGCTCCAGCGCATCCAGTGGTAAAGCACCCAGTTGCAGCATGTGGCTGTGGTAACTGGCTTCATCGAATACAGTGACTGGCGCCAGCTTTTTCTGAATATTACTGCGCAACTGCAATAATGCTTTAAAACTCAGATACATCTCGCTGCTTTGCGCCGGGTTTAATAACACCTGATCGACCATTGCCTGTGCTTCAGGTAACTCAATCTGCAGGCTGTTCTGCACAAACTCCAGAGCCTGAAGTCGTTGCCAGCCTTTGGCATGAATGCCGCTGTCGATGACCATTAACACCAACTGCCTCATTTGATTTTTCCAGAACATCAGTTGTAAGGCGTTATCGGCATTATTCGCCAGGGCTAACTCCTGGCTGTAAAGCTGCCAGCCAGCATTAAACCGGCTCATATAAGGATTTCGGCGGAAGTCAGGCAGCTGCTGATTTTCAGCGGCCAGTGCCAGTTGCATGTGTAATCCGGGTACGGCATAGCTGGCAATATTCAAACCCAGCTGAGCGCGGGAGAACGACTCAAGGGCGTCGGGATTCCAGCGAAACTCCGCAGCGCTGACGCCTGATGCCGGAATGTAAGCGAAATTCTGATCTGCACTGGTATAGCGGCCCGGTAAAGATTTTCCCTGATTCACTGCCAGCGGTGTTTGTGGAATATCGGTAAACTCATAAGGCAGTTGTTGCGCCAGTTGGGTTAACGTTTGCTGTTGAAAGCCCAATAACTGCGGCTTAATCAGTTGTGTTTCGGTTTGTTGTGAAAATGGCTGTTGCTGCTGGTTTAACCAACCCTTCAGTTCACTGAATTGCGGTTGTTCCTGACTGCTTTTCCAGCCGTTACGTTGTGCGAAAGCCAGAATTTCCTGCTGGATGCCGCCAAGTTCAGATAAGCCGTATTGAAATATCTGGTTGGCGTCCATCTCTGTTTGCGAATAGTGCTGCAGCTGCAGCTGGTAGTAACGCATCCCCTGAGTTTGCTGTTGCAGTGAAATCAGGTTAGGAGCCTGTTGCTGTTGTTGCTGGAGAGTGACCAGCAGCTGGTTAAGCGCTGGCAACGCTGAACGGGTCAGTGCTCGTTTCATCTTTTTCAGCAGTAACTGGCGGCTGGATGGGTAAAGCGCCAGTCCAGATAATTTGCTTTGGAAGTCTTGCCAGAAAAGGTTGTTTTCATTGAAACGGCTGTTAGCGGTTCTGTTGGCACCGTTGCCAAGCCACATATTCAGACGGTTAATATTTTGCTGGTAAGCAAAAGCGGGAGATAAATAGCCGTTTTGTACCCGATCGGTTAATTCCTCCTGCCAGCGTGTTAATAGCGAAGATAGCGTATTGATACGGGCGATATAGTCGTGGGCATCTTCAATGCTGGTAATCGGATGATGTTGTAACAGCGTGGCTTCTATTCGCAGTAACCAGTTGTTGTTTTTAGCGAATGGGTCTTTCAGTTGCTGTAGCGGCGCCAGTAGCAGTTGATATTCCAGCTCGTCCATTAATGCGTGATAGCTGCCCAGATTGGTTATGTCTAAGGCAGCTTCGTTAATGGCTTTGAGGCGACTGCGGAACTCCTGAATGTTTTCCAGTTGTTGTTCCTGGGCTTCGGCAGAAATATTGTCCCAGTCAAACTGACCACGAGTGCCGCTATAGCTTGCCAGCACCGGGCTGGATTCCAGTTGCCACTCCGTGTATTCGGAGAATATTTTCCCGGCTTGTTGGTTGGCTTGTTGTTTCTGTTCTGAGGTGATCACCACTGCCGGGGCCAATGGTTGTGGTTTTTCTGCCGCCATCTGACAGCCGTTCAGCACCACAGGTAAAGCCAGAACAGGCAATAACCGGAAAACAGAAAACATAACACTCGCTCAACTGGGAAAATTTTCGAAGCAGGCGAGTGTAGCAAAGTTAACGGCGTAAATCCGGCATCACGAATTTGGATTGATTGGCGCTGAATGTGTGCTTGTTGATCACCTCATAAACGTGACCACACTGGTTGCAATAGACCACATAAAACCAGGGCGTGCCGTTTTTTGCGGTCTCGTTACTGGCTTTTGAAGCAAAGTGTTCGATTCCTTCTGTGCTGCAACTCGGGCACTTGGGTTCCGCCATAATTAGTCTCCATAATCTTTTCTATAATTTGTTATGCTCAGTTCGATTGTAGAGCAGGGTTTTGGTTCCCCCAAAGCCAGTATTAAGGAATTCTTTATGCGCTTGTGCAGTTTGACTCTGATTTGTCTGATGTTTGTTAGTGGCCTGGTAAGCGCTGAAATTCAGCCGTTTGCCTCGGCGCGCCTGCTTGAGCAAGAGAAAATGCCGGTGGACCATTATCGCCTGGTGATCTCTGAGTTAAAGCGCAGTCAGGCGACCACGTTTGGTGAACAGGAACGTCGCCTGGATGGTGACTTGTGGCGCCGCGTCTGGGCCGTTCAGCCAGGGTTTGCACTGGATGAAGTCAGTGAGTTTTTTCAGCGGCAAATGAGCGAGCTGGAACTGATTTATCAGTGCCAGGGGCTTGATTGCGGCAGCAGTCACTTCTGGGCCAATAGTGTATTCAAAAACGGCCGTTTGGTTGGGCGTGAGCAGAATCAGCACTATTGGGTTGCCAAGCGTCCTCTGGCGAATGGTCGCAGTGAAGTATGGGTGCTGTATCTGGTGCAGCGCGGTTCGCGCCAGGTGTTTATTGCCATGGATCGGGTTGTAACTGCCGACGAGGTCAGTCTGCAGCAGCTCAGTAAAGAGCAGATTCAGGCAGCGCTGCGACAGAATTCGGGATGGTTACCCGGTCTGGTTGCGGATAACGGTTTGTTAAACGAAGAGCGCAGTGCCAATCTGATCGAGGTGCTTAAAGCGTTACCTGGGCGTGATAAGCGTCGCTTGTATCTGATGATGCATTGTTACGACGCCAGCCTGATGGCTGACAATCTGTTGTGTTCCGAACGTCTGGCAAAGCAATTGCGGGTAGCCACCTTTAACGAAACATCTGAATTAAACATCATTGGTCAGGGGGCTTTGGTTGCTGCTCCGGATGACGGTTTGTCGCCGAAATTGCGTTACATTTTCTGGCCTCAGCGTTAGGAGGCAGAGATTATGACGAAAAGTATGACAGCCGGTAAAACCGTGGCACTGGCACTCGGCAGTGGTGGCGCCCGGGGTTACACCCATTTGGGCGTGATTGATGAGTTGCAGTCACGTGGTTATAACATCGTGTCGGTTTCAGGTTGCTCGATGGGCGCAATTGTTGGCGGCTTCTTCTGCGCTGGTAAATTAGCGGAGTTCCGTCAGTGGGCAACCAGTCTTAATTATCTGGAAGTGCTGAAGCTGGTGGATTTCAGTTTGTTATCGAACGGTGCCATTCGTGGCGATCGGGTATTTAACATTCTCGAAGGGATGCTCAATGGTCAGACGATCGAGGAGCTACCCTTGCCTTTTACGGCCGTGGCTACGGACCTGACGCATAAAAAGGAAATCTGGTTCCAGAGTGGCGCATTAAATGAAGCTATCCGTGCATCCGCTGCGATCCCCAGTTTGCTGACGCCTGTTTCTTCGAATGGCCGTCTGCTGGTGGATGGCGGTGTGCTAAATCCACTGCCAATTGCGCCTTGTGTCTCTGCCCACGCGGATTACATTTTTGCCGTTGATCTCAACGCCGATGTGCCGATGCCCGCAGATTTTGCCTGTGAACCGCAACCATCGGCAGAAGAAAAGGACGATTGGTTCAATTCTGCGGTTAACTCGGCCATTGATAAGGCCGGTGCCTTGCTGGAGAAGTTCGACAGTTCGGATAAAAACGCGACGGATAAACCCAATCAGATTGCCCAGGATAACCTTGGCAAACTGGAAATCCTGAACGAAATGTTTGAAGTGATGCAGGCATCGTTGTCTCAGTTTAAAACCGCGGGTTATCCGCCGGATTTACTGATGCGTATGCCAAATCAGTGTTGTCAGATGTATGAGTTCTATCGTGCAGACGAGATGATTCGTCTCGGTCGTCATATCGCTGCTCAGGCACTGGATGCGTTTGAGCAAGGGCAGAGCAGTTTGTACGGGCAGGGAATTGCCAGTCATTAACTGTGACAAATCTGGCCGGCGGCTCAGCAGTGCGTTAATGCGCGAAAACGGTTAAACTAGCCGCCTTTCTGATTGCTGCTCCGCCAGCGAAAACCAGTTACAGGAATCCGAGTGTCCGAACTACCGTCTTTATCTCTGCAACAGCACAAACTTCAGGCCGTTGATGAATTGTTATCGCTCCAGGATATGGTGCGTTGGGCCGTTAGCCGTATGGCTGAGGCTGGCATCTATTTTGGCCACGGCACCGATAATCCGGTGGATGAAGCGGTATTGCTGGTGACACATGCGCTGGGTTTACCCTGGAATCAGGTTGATCAATGGCGTGACTGTCGTCTTACCCGACAGGAACGTGAACGTATTGTTGAGCTGATTTGTTGCCGTATTGAGCAGCGTGTCCCAGCGCCTTATCTGGTGGGGGAAGCCTGGTTCTGCGGTTTGCCTTACGTGGTTGATGAGCGTGTGCTGATTCCTCGCTCACCAATTGCCGAGCTGATTGAAAACGGTTTTCAGCCGTGGCTGCAGCATGAACCCAAGCGCATTATGGATTTATGTACCGGCAGTGGCTGCATTGGTATTGCCTGTGCGATGCAGTTTGAGCAGGCTGAAGTTGAGCTGCTGGATATCTCATTTGATGCTCTGGCAGTGGCTGAAGAAAATATTCAGCGGTTACAGGTGGAAGATCGCGTGATTGCCCTGCAGTCGGATTTATTTGCTGCCGCCAGCGGTAAGTACGATCTGATTGTTTCCAACCCTCCGTACGTTGATGCTGACGATATGGCTTGCTTGCCGGATGAATTCCATCATGAGCCGGAACTGGCATTGGCGGCGGGTGATGATGGCCTGGATCTGGTGCGTATTATGTTATCCCAGGCGCGTGAGCTATTAACCGATAATGGTGTGGTGGTGGTGGAAGTCGGAAACAGTTGGCCCGCATTGGCCGAAGCCTATCCGCAGTTGCCATTTCAGTGGCAGGAATTTGAACGGGGTGGCCATGGCGTGTTTGTCCTGAATGCCGCGGATTTGGACAACCTGTAAGCAGCGTAATTAAAATTTTAAGAAATACGAGTATATAAAGTATGTCTGGCAATACCTTTGGCAAAAGTTTTACCGTCACCACCTTTGGTGAAAGCCACGGTCTGGCGTTAGGCGCCATTGTTGACGGCTGTCCTCCGGGTATCGAGCTGTCGGAAGCCGACCTGCAGGGAGACCTGGATCTGCGTAAACCGGGTACGTCAAAATTCACCACTCAGCGTCGTGAGCCGGATCAGGTGAAAATCCTGTCGGGTGTTTTTGAAGGCAAAACCACCGGAACTCCGATTGGTTTGCTGATTGAAAACACCGATCAGCGTTCGAAAGATTACTCCAATATCGCAAAAACCTTCCGCCCGGCGCATGCCGATTATGCCTACACGCAAAAGTATGGCTTCCGTGATTACCGCGGTGGTGGTCGCTCATCGGCGCGCGAAACGGCGATGCGTGTAGCAGCGGGTGCGATTGCCAAGAAAGTACTGGCAGCTAAAGGTATCGAAGTACGTGGCTATCTGTCGCAGTTAGGTCCGATTAAAATTGATCAGGCGAATTTCGATTGGCAGCAGGTACGTCAGAATCCATTCTTTTCTCCAGATGCGGCAGTTGTGCCGGAAATGGAAGCGTATATGGATGCTTTACGTCGCGAATGTAACTCGGTTGGCGCCAAGATCAGCGTTGTGGCAACCGGTATGCTGCCAGGTCTGGGCGAGCCGATTTTCGACCGCTTAGATGCAGAATTAGCTCACGCCCTGATGAGCATCAACGCCGTTAAGGGCGTCGAGATTGGTGATGGTTTTGATTCGGTTGAACAAAAAGGTACCGAACACCGTGATGAGATGACTCCGGAAGGTTTCCTCAGCAATCATGCCGGCGGTATCGTTGGTGGTATTTCCACTGGGCAGGATATTGTTGCTCATATGGCACTGAAGCCAACTTCCAGTATTACTATCCCTGGTCAGTCGATAGACTCTGATGGTAATCCGATTGAAGTAGTGACCAAGGGTCGCCATGACCCTTGTGTTGGTATTCGTGCGACACCGATTGCCGAAGCCATGATGGCGATTGTGTTAACGGATCATCTGCTGCGTCATCGCGGGCAGAATGGTGATGTGCAGTGCGACACTCCGGTAGTGGCTGCCCAGGCACCGGTTTCAGAATAATTCAGGAGCGGCGATATGGATTCCCCTGTGCCTCGTTCTGAGGTGCCATATCGTCGTTTATCGTTTTTCTACTTTCTTTATTTCGCACTTCTGGGTTGTATTGCACCCTTTTGGGGGCTGTTTCTTCAGACACGTGAATTCAGTGCTGAAGATATTGGTTTTCTGATGGCTGCTTTTGCAGCCATTCGTATCCTTGCGCCAAATTTATGGGCTCATGCAGCGGGTTATTTTTCATCTCCACTGGTCATGGTGCGCTGGGCTGGTGTGTTAACCGCATTGTGTTTTGCCGGTGTGTGGTGGGCGAATTCATTGTCATCCATGTTGTTGGTGATGTTGGCCTATGGCTTTTTCTGGGCGGCGATGTTGCCCCAGTACGAAACCATCACCATGCAGGCTCTTAATAATAGGATTGACGATTACTCGAAAATCCGGCTGTGGGGATCTGTTGGTTTTATCGTTGCCGTTGTTGCATTGGGTTGGCTGTTTGATGTGCTTTCGGTTAATTACCTGCCGGCTGTTATGTTAGTAATTATGTTGTTAATTACGGCCAATGGCTTTTTTCTTTCTGCCAGTGCGACGTTGCGTGAAGAAAAGAAAGGGCAAGACTTTATATCCCAGGCATTACAGAAACCGGTTATTGTTTTTATTTCGATAACGGTGTTATTGCAAATAAGTCACGGTGCGTATTACACATTTTTCAGTATTTATCTGGAACAGCTGGGGTACAGCAAATCGGCGATTGGCCTACTGTGGTCGTTGGGTGTCTTTTCAGAAGTAATTTTATTCTGGCAATTCCATCGGTTGCTTCATTTGCTCAGTTGGCGCGGCTGGGTAATGACAAGTTTGATTTTAACGGCGGTGCGTTGGTTGCTGATATCTCAGCAGGCTGATCAATTAATTCTGTTATTGGTTGCTCAGGTATTACATGCATTCAGCTTCGGAGCCATGCATGCTGTATCGATGCGGTATATTCAGCATTATTTCAGCCGCGCAAATCAGGCTCAGGGGCAGGCGTTATATTCCAGCATTGGCTTTGGCCTGGGTGGCGCAATTGGTGCCTGGGGATGTGGTATTTTCTGGAACAAACTTGGTGGTGATCAAGTGTTTGTTTTATCAGCAGTGATTGCTGTAGTGGCTTTTCTGATCGCATGGACAGGGTTGCGCCGCGACGAATAGGGTATATATTCATTTCTGAACTTTATATTTAAGTAGTAAAAAAGGATTGGCTATGAAAATAAACGTCACATTTGATATGACGCCCGATGAGTTTCGTCGCGTTATGGGACTGCCGGATGTGCAGCAGTTCCAGCAGGAATTATTTTCACAAATGATGAGTAAAATGCAGGCGGGTGAGGAAGGTTATGACCCTATGTCTTTGTATCAGCCAATGATGAAAGAAGGAATGAATGCCATGGCTCAGTTTCAGAATATGATGATTAATATAATGTCGGGAAATACAAACGATAGTTCTAAATAATCTCGATAAAAATTTAGGACAATAAAAGCCAGGGATTTAATTTTGTTACCTTTGTTCTCATGTCTCTCATGACAAGGACTGATTTTAATCAAGATACTGTTACTTTATGTGGCAGATGTCATGCAACTGTAAGATAAATTCAACTAGTATGTGATTACCACTACGGCTATTAGACCTTTGAAGGAGCAAAACCATGCAAGACAACATTCTGAACGCATTCGCTGAGCAAGCAAAAACCATGTATGCGCCGATGTCCAAATTCAACTCGCTGTTTGTTGATAACATGGAAAAGATGACGGAATTTCAACTGAACGCCATCAAGTCGTACGCAGATATGGGTGTGGAGCAAATGAAGCAGGCATCTGAAATTAAAGATGCTGAATCCATGCAGGCTTTCACTACCGCTCAGGCTGAAGCTGCCAGCTCACTGAACAAAAAGATCATGGACGACGCTAAAGCACTGTCTGACATGGCGATGGATTTTAAAGCACAAGTAGAAGGCATCATGGAAGAAGCGCGTTCTTCTGCTGCTGCGACAACTACCACTGCAACTACTGCTAAGTCTAAGTCTAAAGCGGCTTAATTCAGACTGAAGTAGCTAAGGCCACCCGGATTTGATCTTGGTGGCCTTTTTATTTTCTTTCTCTCGGATATGGATAGGTGATGTATGAAAGGGCTGCCAACGGAAAACATGGAAACTGCCGTAAAAGATTTTTATGACATGGCAGGGCGTGCTGCGGAGCAATATGGCCGCTTCTGGCAAAAGATGGCAACGCAACCAAGTACTGCAGAGGACCCGGCAGGTTCTGTTATGACTGACTTCACTCAGGCATTTCGTGAACTGGGCGAAGCGATGATAAGCAATCCGAACAAAGTGATTGCTGATCAGATGGAAATGATGAAACAACAGCAAGAGCTGTTTCAGCAAACGGCTTTGCGTTTTATGGGTCAGGATGTTGATCCTGTTGTTGCACCGGAGAAAGGTGATAAACGATTTAAAGACGAACAATGGTCCGAAAACCCAATGTTCGATTATATGAAGCAACTGTATTTATTACAGGGGCAGACTCTGATGAAAATGATCAAGGACACTGATGGCTTAAGTGATCATTCTCGTCAAAAAGTTGAATATTTAGTTCGTCAATATGTGAACGCATTGTCGCCAACCAACTTTGCCAACCTGAATCCGGAAGTTATCCGTAAAACCATGGAAACGGGCGGCTCAAATCTGGTGTCTGGCATGGAGCAGTTGCTGGAAGATTTGGAAACCAGCGTTAGTGGTGCACTGAATGTTGCCATGACTGACACCAGTGCGTTTCAGGTTGGCCGTAACCTGGCGACCACCGAAGGCAGCGTGGTGTATCAGAATGACCTGATGCAGCTGATTCAGTACACGCCAACAACGGCACAAACTTATAAACGTCCTCTGTTGGTGGTTCCGCCGTTTATTAATAAATTTTATATTCTCGATTTGCGTGAGAAAAATTCCTTTATTAAATGGTTGGTCGATCAGGGTCATACAGTCTTTGTTATTTCCTGGATTAATCCTGGTCCGTCGCTGCGCAATAAAGGTTTTGAAAACTACATGCTTGAAGGCCCAATTGCGGCAGCTGA
Organism: Bacterioplanoides sp.; assembly: GCF_965219715.1. GTDB lineage: Bacteria > Pseudomonadota > Gammaproteobacteria > Pseudomonadales > Oceanobacteraceae > Bacterioplanoides. The sequence continues at coordinate 1,148,487 of NZ_OZ244785.1, read as the reverse complement.
AGCGATTGAGCAAGCGACCGGTGAAAAAGGTGTGAACGCCATCGGTTACTGCCTGGGTGGCACCTTGTTATCGGCCACGCTGGCCTATCAGAAGAAAAAGAAAAAAGAGACCATTAAGTCAGCCACCTTTATGGCAACACTGATGGACTTCTCCAAGCCGGGTGAAATAGGTGTGTTTATTAACGAAACCGCCATTGCAGGTCTGGAAAAACAAATGGACGCGTTGGGTTATTACGATGGTCGTCAAATGGCATTCAGTTTTAACACATTGCGCGAGAATGATTTGTTCTGGTCGTTCTTTATTAATAATTATCTGAAAGGTGAGCGTCCTGCGGCATTTGATTTGCTGTACTGGAATACCGACAGTACTAATTTGCCAGCGGCAATGCACTCGTTTTATCTGCGCAATATGTATCTCAACAATCAGCTGATTGAAAAGGATGCGTTGGAGCTGGATGGTGTGAAAATCGATTTGAGTGCGATTAAAGCGCCAAGCTACTTTATCTCTGCCGCTCAGGATCATATTGCTTTGTGGCAGGCAACGTACACCGGTGCCAAAGTGCTCGGCGGTAAGAACCGCTTTGTACTGGGTGGTTCGGGTCACATTGCTGGTATTGTTAATCCTCCGGAAGCCAATAAATACGGTTACTGGACCAACGAGAAACTGCCTGAGTCTGCCGATGACTGGTATCAGGGCAGTGAAAACCACGAAGGTTCCTGGTGGCTGGATTGGCAGCAGTGGGTGCTGAAGCAGGGGGATATGGATATGGTTGACGTGCGTCAGCCTGGCGATGGCAAACTGGAAACATTAGAAGAAGCGCCAGGTCGTTATGTTAAGCAACGCATCATCGATGTGGTGGCCAGTTAATCGGTAGCATAAGCTGTCATTTCTGCTAGTAAAAACGGCGCTTCGGCGCCGTTTTTCGTTTATGAATCAAACGCTTGGAATATTTGCAGCTTTGCCTGAACGGAATTAAAACAAGGGTTTTTCCTGCTGGCGCTTTCAGCTATTATGCCAGAAGCTATTAGTGGTAAGGACATCTCGTGTCTCAATTTGATCAGGAATCTGTTGTCTATGGCGTTATTCGCCATGTTCCCGCTGTAGATGAGTTCAGTGCTCGTTTACAGCGTCGCGCTAACTGGAGTTCAATCCAGAATCTGCCGCTGGGAGTTGATGACGAATGGTCTTTGTTATGCCGCGAAATGTTCTCTATGCCCGGTGAAGATGTCTTCAGCGGCACCTATCAAACTCAGCTGATCCATTTTGCGGCTTCGTACAAAGCCGTCGAATACGAATGGGAACATTGGCTGAAACAATTTGAAACTCTGTTGAAAGGGATGTATTGGGTTAATGCCACGGTTCATCTTGAAACGGAGTTGTCCGGTAAACACACCTTTCACTGGCAGGCAGAAAACGGTTCCCACGCGCCGTCAGACGCAGAGTTACGTATGAGCTGTGAATGGGAAAGGGAAGCCAGTTTTGCCGGCTGATTACACCTCAAACCCTAATACGGATGAATTGCCCTCACACATGGAAGATGCGCCTGAACAAGGTGTGATCGCTGTGCCTTATCAGCGCCTTAGCGCTGACGCGCTTGATGCTATTCTGGAAGACTATGTCGGCCGTGAAGGCACTGATTATGGCGACTACAATTTTTCATTGAGCGATAAAAAAGCTCAGGTTCTGGCACAACTCAAATCGGGCCAGGCGACACTTTTATTTGACCCGGTGCAGCAGACCTGCCACATTGAAATGACCGAATTTCTCCGGCAGCAGGGTTGGCAGGGGTAACTCTGAGATTGCTTCAGGGGTTCCAGCTGTGAATGCGCCGGTGATGTGTTGAGTTCCGGAGGCCGTGTGAAGCGAATTACCGATATCCAGCAAGTTAAACTCCGCCGCCGCATCCATGATGCGATGCAGGATGTGGATCTGCTTAAAAATCAGTTGGCGGAGATCCGCGAGTGTTGTGCTGAGCTGGAGCAAACCATGCGCGATATTCGGTTAAACGGCGAGCAGGCGAAAAGCCGTGCCATCGCGGATGCCAAGCGTAAACAAATCAAACGGGTGGTCTGAATCTCGTTGTTACATCCGCAGAGCCGATGACCTATCGCAATGCGGTATCGCGCAGTCTGTCGTTACCCGCCAATTTTTCTTCTTTGCATATCCCGCAGTAAAAATCGTCCAGGCCACAGAGCCTCCTGAATGGCAGCGCTGAGTGGCAGTGCGCCACCGGTTATATGGGCTGCCAGAAGTTGAGCGCACAAGGGTGCTGATGCTAAACCACGGGAGCCGTGGCCAATATTCAGCCACAAGTCGGGCAGCTGAGGCGCCTCAACTGCGGGTATGTGTTTGGCATTTTTAACCATTGGCCGGAACGCCTCAATAAAGGCATCGGTCATCGGAAGTCGACCCACCATCGGCAGGTAGTCCGGCGTGGTACAGCGGAAGCCCACGCGACCCTGCACCACCGCGTCATGATCAATATCTTCCCAGGCCGGACCAAAATCGCTGAGATGGCCGAGATTGGTCTGATGATCACTGGCGCGAACGTTTTCGTCGTCATCATTCAGATTGTACGTTGCACCAAGGCAAGTTAGTCCGAGCTTAGACGGCGCCATATAAGAACGGGCACACAGAACCGTATTGATATTCGGCACCAGGCTGGTGTCGAGGATGCTTAGCTGGCCACGAATACGTTTAACCGGTAAATAGGCTTCGGGAAGTAGTTGCTTGGCTTCGAACGCACTGGCAATAACCAGTTGCTGGCAGAAAAGTGTGTCGCCTGCGTTGTTTGTTAAGGTCCAGTCATCGGTGTTTTTTGCCAGCGCCTGGATGTCTCTTTTCTCGAAAGAAATAGCAGGGTGATCAATCAACTGCTGGCAAAATTCCGCCGGAGAAACCCAGCCGGCTTGTGGGAAGAACAATCCGCCGCTGGATTGCGGGCAGCCCGCCAGGGCACTGGCTTGATCTGCTGTTACTTCGTGCACCAGCTCTGGCGGATAAGATTGCGCCTGAAGAAATTTTTGCTGGCGACGCGCTTCTTTTTCGTCATACGCCAGTTGCAGGACGCCACAGTTTTTCCAGTTGCCTTCATCTTTACCCTGGCCAAGTACGTTCACGACGTGCCGCAAGCTGCTCTGGTAAGCCGCCAGATAAAAATCGGTATGAACGGCGTTGTCGCCAGCGGCCAGTTTCACATATAAGCCACCCTGGGGATTGCCTGATGCGGCCTGTGCGATGCCTTTGCGATCAATAATCTGTACTTCAATACCGCGTTCCGCTAAAGCCCGTGCAGTGGTACAACCTGCCAGGCCAGCGCCAATAATCGTAACTTTTTTGGGAGGCTGATTGCCGTGAGAGTTGGTATTTACTAACCAGGGTTTATGCCATTTTAATGGAGGCAATTCTGGCCCATTAAATTGCTGATAAATACCCGCCAGCATCTCTCGTTTGCGGCCAAACCCCGGTACTTTTTTAATATTAAATCCAGCACCTTTAATACCACGGCGAACAATACCAGCAGCCGTAAAAGTTGCTATGGTTGATTCCTGATGTGGCTGTAATGCATTAATTCGCCGCATTTGCCGGAATAAATTATCGGTCCACATTTCAGGATTTTTTGAGGGAGCAAAACCATCCAGATACCATGCGTGAACCGGACCATTTATTTGTGGCAATGCGTCGTGAACGTCATTAAAGATCAGTGTCAGCTGGATTTTATGTTCCGGCCAGATTAAATGATGAAAGCCGTTAACTGCCAGCGGATATTGCTGCAATAATAATTCGGTAAATTCGTTGAGCTCGGGCCAGAGTGCCATCGCTTGCCGGAGTTCTTGTTTATTCAGCGGGAATTTTTCGATACTGGTGTAGTGTAACCAGATGTCCTCGTTGCCTGACTCCTGTCGGGACTGGGCAAAACTCTGCCAGGTCATGAGGAAATTCAAACCGGTGCCAAAACCGGTCTCGATAATATCAAACTCTCCCTGCCAGTTTTGCCAGCGCTGCGGTAAGCCGTTGTGTTGTAAAAATACATAGCGACTTTCATTGAGGCCATCTTCAACAGAAAAGTATGGATCATCAAACTGTTGTGAAACAGGCAGTCCCTGATCATTCCAGCTCAGTTCTGGGCTGGTTAATGGTTGAGAAGGCAGGTGATTTGAAAGGCTGTTTGATTTAGACACTGTGGATGGCTTATAACGTTCGACAAGCCGATATTTTATCCGCAGTTGTTGTTCTGGCCTAATGAATTTAATGCCTCTTGGATATCTGGCAAGTGTAGTTTTGATATCTGTCAGAGTAGTGCGAATACCGGTTTCGTGGATAGAAACCGGTATGACCGAACAAGTTCGATGACTTTTAACGTCAGCGGTGACTCAAAGAATTAAACCACGAACTTCTGGAACGGCTCGTCCACTGGTGTATCTGCCAGGTGATTCGCGAAGTTACTGATGGTTTTCTGTGCCAATCCCAGCACGATCTCCAACAGTTGTTGTTCGCCGTAACCTGCAGCCTTAAATGCAGCGACTTGCTCTTCTGTCAGGTTTCCGCGCTGATCCACTAATGCTCGGGTGGTCTCCTGTAATGAACGCAGTTTGTCATCCTGCAACTCTTTGCCGTGTTGCAGGTCAGAGATAATTGTTTCATCAACCTTCATCATATGAGCAATGCCAGTGTGTGCTGGTAAGCAATAATGACATTGGTGGTAATAGTTGATGGTCTGCCAGACCACCGTCAGCTCGGTGCTGTTAAAACTGGTGTTCTGAAATGCCGTATGCAGTTGTTTATAGGCCGTCAGAACCTCTGGTGCTGCTGCCAGTACTTTGTGCAGTCCCGGAATAAAGCCAAACGCTTTTTGTGAAGCTTCCAGCTCTTTTGCAACTGCTTCTGGAGCCGTCTCAATATCGTATAGGGTAAACGCCATCGTTGATCTCCTGGTGCCACCGTAAATTGGGTGGCCGTTGTGATAAGTGAGATATCACTATAGAGGTTATGAGTGGGTTGATTAATGCTTTATAGTACGAAATATATGCTTTAACGTACCGGTTTGATTGCTGCAGGAGACGTTACGATTGGCCGTCATTCATGATTTATTGAACTTAGTCCGTCTGGATGTGGATGTTTACCATAATGCCCGGGTGTGCGGTAACTGGTTGATTCGAGAGCATACGCTGGACGCAACCTGTTTCCATATGCCTACCCAGGGAGGCTGTTTATTGCGGGTGCCTGATGAAGGTGAGTGGCGTCTGGACGAAGGCGACGTGGTAATTTTCCCACGTGAATTGCCGCACACCATGGAGCCAATTGAGCCGTTAACCGGGCCACAGCAACATCTGGGCATTGCAGCATCCCAGCACCAGGCTGGTACCAGTATGTTGTGTGGTTCGATTCATTTTCAGCATCAGGGTGGCGAGCAGCTAGTTAGGTTGTTGCCCAGAGTACTGGTGGTTAAGGCAGAAAGAGCCCGGCAATGGCTGGAGCCGCTGAAGCAATTAATCGTCGCTGAAAGCATTGCCGGAGTCGAGATGAACAGCCCGGTGCTGAATCGCTTGTGCGAATTACTGGTGGCTTATGCATTGCGCTGTTATGCCGAAAATTACCCACACGAAAGCGGTATTCTGGCGTTGTACGCACAACCGCGATTATATAAAGCGGTTGAAGCCATTCATCGACAGCCCGCAAATCCGTGGCAACTGCAAACGCTGGCGAAAGAGGCGGGCATGTCCCGGACCCGTTTTGCCGAATTATTCAGTAAAACCAGTGGTATGACGGCAACGCAATATTTAACCTGGTGGCGAATTCAGCTGGCCTGGGCTGAATTACAGCGTGGCGCCAGTGTTGAAGCCGTAGCCGACGCTGTTGGTTATCGCTCTGAGGCGGCATTTTCTCGTGCCTTTAAAAAACAATTCAGCCGCACGGTAGGGGATGTCCGTGCAGCGCGGTAAAGGATTTTTACCTACGACGTTAAGCGCCTGTTGAGCGAGGCGGGCTTGGTGTAGCATTCGCCTATGTTATATGAAATCTTTTCTGTGATGGCGCCAGTACTTGCCTGTGCCGCCATCGGTTTTTATTGGGCAAAGTCTGGTTATGACTTTGATCCGGAATTTATCTCCCGACTGGTGTTGCACGTTGGTGCGCCTTGTCTGATGTTGTCTGTACTCAGTAGTGTTGAGCTGGATATTCAGGCTTTTCAGCGCACGGCGTTAGCCTGCATTCTGGTTGCTGCTGTGATGGGAGCTTTGGGTGCTATTATTCCGCGACTCCGTGGCGATGATGTTCGGGCTTTTTTACCGTCATTTATGTTCCCGAATGTTGGCAATATGGGTCTGCCCATTTGTATGCTGGCATTTGGTGAAGAAGGTCTGGCATTAGCTCTGGCATTTTTTATGGTGCTGTCGGTGGCACATTTTCCCGCCGGTATTTTATTAGCCGGAGGGCGCGACGCCGGTGGTTTAAAAGGCATGATAAAGATGCCTATTCTGTACGCCATCGTCCTGGGAGTCAGCTTGCTCGCATTTGATCTGTCTCTTCCAGCTCCGGTGAAAAATTCGGTTGAATTAATTGGTGGTATGACCATCCCGTTGATGTTGATCACGTTGGGTGTTTCGCTACAGCGGTTGCATGTTGGACAGTGGCAGCAAGCCTTGTTTTACAGTGTGATGCGCATTGGTGGAGGCTTATTAGTCGGGCTGTTGGTTGCCGGGCTTCTGGGTTTAGAGGGAACAGAGAAAGGGGTTGTTATTATTCAGGCGGCAATGCCGGTGGCCGTATTTAATTATCTGTTTGCGGAGCGCTATCAGCGTGAACCGGAAGCGGTAGCGGGTATGGTGGTTATGTCGACATTGATCTCTTTTGCTTCTGTGCCTGCGCTGCTGTGGTGGTTGCTTTGAATTTGCAGTCATTGCTGTAAATTTGTAGCGGCTGCTTTGAAAAGTGCCGGAGCAGGATTGTTGCGGATATTATCTGGTCAGAATTAAAAAGCGCGACGGAATCGGTCGCGCTTTTTAGTTTCAGAGTCATTATTTTTTAACAATAACATCCTTAATCACAATTGGCTCAACCGGAACGTCTCGTGCACCGGTCGCTGTGCTATCAATTTTATCGACGACGTCCATTCCCTGAGTCACTTTACCAAATACGGCATAACCATAATCGCGGAAACCATGGTTCAGGAAGTCGTTATTTTTGGTGTTAATAAAAAACTGGCTGGTAGCGCTATCAACCTGACCGGTACGAGCCATCGCGATGGTGCCACGATCATTTTTTAAACCGTTCTTGGCTTCGTTTTTAATCGCCGGCAGCGTTGCTTTGCGGATCATGTTTTCATCGAAACCGCCGCCCTGAATCATGAAGTTGCGGATAACACGGTGGAAGATAGTGCTGTCATAATGGTCTGATTCGATATAGGTCAGGAAGTTTTCAACACTGATTGGCGCTTTGGCGCGGTCTAATTCCAGCTCAATATCACCCTGGCTGGTTTTGATCACAACAGTCACCGTGTCCTCAGCCTGATTGGTTGCCTCTTTTGCTGCTGCTTTGTTATCGGCAGCGTAAGCTGAAAAAGACATCAGAGTTGCCAGTAAACTGGTGATCAGAATAAAAATTTTGGCCATAGGGCGCATAGTTCTCTCCATGGAGTTTTTATAAGTGTCGTTACGCTAATGTAAGCGAATGCATTTGTGAAGGTGCTTCATGGTATCATCACATCCAGCAACAGTGGGGCAGGTGAATGTTAAAGATTGGTAAGCTGACAGATTACGGTGTGGTGGTGCTTGATCACCTGGCCCGTGCCGGGTCGGTGAAGCAATCCACCGAAGACATTGTTGACGCCACCGTCCTTCCACTGCCAACCGTGCGCAAAGTAATGAAAGCATTGGCGGATGCCGGACTTGTGATTGCCCAGCGTGGTGCCAAGGGTGGTTACCGGCTTGCCCGCGCACCGGAGCAGATCCGCATTCTCGACGTGGTACAGGCATTTGAAGGGCCAGTGGCTCTGACGGAATGCTCGGTTGATGATCATCAGTGCGACATTATAGAGAACTGTTCACTGTCGAGTAGCTGGGGCGGTATCAATAAACTGTTGATGCAGGTGCTTGCCCGGGTAACGCTTGAAGATGTGCGTAAGCCCGAAATGCAGGACCGCTTGTATCGCGACCTGGTTGATCAATCGGGCCGTATCAACCTGATTAACCTCTGACTTTCCTTCCTCTCTATCTTTCGAAAAGCCGTTTCTGCTGATCGTTGTCATATTTATGACCCATGTCTCAATTATGGTCTTTCAGGTGCCAGCTCCGTTTTTGGTCAAAAATTAAAATTGTTTTAAATCAATGGTTTATGTGGGTTATTGGCTTTTGTGACGGTTGTTTGACGAGTTTGGGCGAACATGGCGTATTTGGTCGTTGCTGGGATATTTCATAAAAACGCATGATGGTCGTGTCGGTCGAAATGTAAAACGAGGTAAAAAATGACCGTGAGAAAAGCGCTGTTTTTGCTGCTCACTATGACGTTCGCCAGTGTTACTTCCGCGGCGGATCTGAAAGGGGTTGGTTTGTTTGAAACCCTCGATAAGCCCTGGTTTGCTACGGCGTTATACACTCAGGATCGTTACGAGCGTCTTGATCTGAGTGGCGAACAGGCTGACAGTGAAGACACCGCTGAAACTCCGGCACTACCGATGCGTCTTGAGTTCAAAGTGGTTGAAGCCAGTATCAGCCAGCGTCGCTTCCGCCAGCTTTGGATTGATGCGTTATCTGCAGTTGATCATGATTCATTGCAGGGCCATCAGGATTTCACCCGATTCCTCGGTGCGGTAAAGGGGTCTTTGCAGCAGCATGATTATCTGGTGCTGAAGCAGGAAAAAGATCATGTGTCTCTGAGTATCAACTATCACGAGCACGCGCGTTTATCGGCTGACTTTCTGAACACTCTGGTGACTGTACTGACGGCTAAAATTTCTCCGGTTCCGGCGTTAAAACACGGACTGCTGGGTAAGCTGCCAAAAGACACACTACGGGGCATTCAGCGTACATTTGATCACGGTGAGCCGACGTTGCACCGCATCTCTCAAACAGCTCGCTGGTTGCGCTTGCCGCAACAACAAAGCACAACGCTGGCAAGTAACGCTTCCTAACATTAGTGGTATACTCCAGCCTCCAAGTTTTCTGTCCGACAGTGTGATGAGCGCCGATTTTTCTTCTCTGACTCCCGATTATATTGATCGTTTTGGCGGCATTGGCCGCCTGTATGGTAACGATGGTCTGCTGCGCTTAGCCAGTGCTCACGTTTGTGTGGTTGGCATTGGTGGTGTGGGTTCCTGGGCTGCTGAGGCGCTGGTGCGTTCAGGTGTGGGTGAAATAACACTGATTGATATGGACGACATTTGTGTGACCAATACCAATCGTCAGATTCACGCAATGAAATCCACTGTTGGGCAATTAAAGATTGAGGCAGTTGAGCAGCGTCTCAAAGCCATCAACCCTGAAGTAACCGTACACAGCAAGATGGAGTTTGTAACGGCAGCGAATCAGCGCGAGTTAATTCCCCCGGGTTTTGATTACGTCATCGATTGCATTGATAGCGTAAAAAATAAAGCGGCGCTGATTGCTCACTGTAAGCGTAATAAAATCCGCATAGTGACCACCGGTGCTGCGGGCGGGCAGATTGACCCGACACAGATTCAGATTGGTGATTTAAATAAAACGTTTAATGATCCACTGGCCCGTAAGGTCCGCTCGTTATTACGTCGCGAATACAATTTTTCCCGCAATGCTTCGCGTAATTATTCTGTTCCCTGTGTGTTTTCTACCGAACAACTTTCTTACCCCCAGGCGGATGGCAGTGTTTGCCAGACTAAGTCCTTTGCTGGTGACAGTACCCGGCTGGATTGTTCGTCCGGGTTTGGTTCAGCCACAATGGTGACGGGAACGTTCGGATTTGTCGCCGCATCCCGCGTGATTGAGCGAATTGCCAGGGATGCTGGCAAGAAAAGCTGAGCATGAGCTGAAATGTTTGCTGGTTGGCTGATTTGCTCAACGCTAATGATTGATTATCTCGCTCTGGCACCTTAGCATGAAGGTTCATAATAATAACTGAGCTGGTGCCATGGATCGCTTCTTCAACCACATCGCAATTACTCTGGTCGCTTTGAGTTTGATGCTAACGGCTCATTGTCAGGCAGAATCAGCTAAACAAAGTCATTCTCTGCTGCTTTTCGAAGCAAATATATATCGTACCCTCGGCGATATGAGTGACTATATTCACAAAGAAAAGGATCGCCGCTCTCTGGCTGATCTGGAAAAAACCCTGCAAAACGGCGATGAACTGGTTGCCGATTTTAATTCCCGTTGGCCACAGGTCGCCAAACACTGGCAAGTACTGACGCGTTTTGTGTACTCCGATCTGATTGAAGATGATCAGGCTGATATGGTGAAATTTCCCCGCCGTTACGAAGTGTTGCAGCAGCAATTAGTTGAAGCACTGCAGAAGGCTAGGGCAGAGATTTCTGAAGGTGATATCGCCGCAGACAAAAGACCACTACTGATGTCTTTAATTCATCTTGAGCAGGTTGTCGGTGGTTATACTTTTTATAACATCAATGTATTTGGTGGGTTCTCGGTGCCGGAAACTGGTATCGAAGACTACAACCGTATGTTTAAAACGGAGCTGGAAAACCTGAAGGTCAGCGATGCGGCCTTGGCGAAAACACTGACGCGCAAATGGAAATTTATCGAAAAAACCGTGTTGGATTACAATAAAAATTCGGCCGTTTTTATTGTTCGCCGTACTGCCAGTTCATTGCGGACATTAATTCAGACCGGTATCTCTGATGAACTGGTCGCAGGCGAATCGTCTTAGTCGTCTTCTTTTTGTGCTTTAAGTTGCTTGATCAGAGATTCAGGCAACTTATTAATCTGCAAACGGTTATTAACGCCGTCAAATACCACGTCACCTTCCAGCATGGCAGCGGAAAAACTCAGGCTGATATCTTTGTTTTTACCGCTGTAACGAATAAAACTCTTGAGTTTTCTCCGGTCCGGAATTAATTCGGTTTTAATGGCTTCTGCTACCTGAGCAGTTGGAGCGCCTTGTTCGGCCATTTGTTCCGGCGTTAAAGCGGGTTTGCTGGCCTGACGTTCCTTTTGTTTTTCGACAATATAATGAGAAAAGTCTTCGCCGGATTTACTTTCCGGTTTCGATTCCATTTGCGATTCAACGTAATCTGCCAAGTCGGTAAAATCGACGGCCTCACCGCGTTTATCCTGCTCCATGCAGTAATCGACAACTTTGCTTTTGTATTCGAAGCTTTGTTCTGCAGGCAGGTTCTGGCTGAACTCATCAACAATCTGCAGGAAGGCTTCGGTTTCAGCAGCAGTGTCTAACGTATCGGTAAACCCCATAAAATCACCGAACTGATTTTGCAGCGGTTTATCGGCACGGCCAAAACTGAAGGTGATGTATTTTTCTTCTTCCTGTACCAGCCAATCGGTCAGGTTGATCATGACACCAAAGCCAGTATTGGAAAAATCAATATAATGCGTTTCTGTTAACGTCATATCGGCATTAATCGATACGCTGGTTTTGCGACGCAAATGGAATACGTATAACCGATCGCTGTCGGCCAGTTCTTCATAGATAAAAGCCAGATAACCGTCGATGGCAAACTCGGTGTTATCGAGGCTGTTGGCGAAGTACTTGCTGAGGCGGCGGGTGAGCGACATAAAGTTCTGTCGATCACCTTTCCAGTCCTGTATCTGCGCCCGCATCAGGGTCACTTCCGGGTGGAAAGCACCGTAACGTTTGCCGGCACGCTGGGTCAGAATGCCCTTGAGCTGACTGGTCGCCTGGGAATAAAAACGCTCACTGTGTTCGTCGTCAAAGTCGGCTTCCTGTTCGCTGCAATGCAGTGTAGCGGCAGGTTCTTTCGGATCTTTGCTGATCTGATGAGTAACAAAGTGGCGTATGGTCATAAAACTCTGGCTCCGTATCAGAGGCCTTCAAATTCACAAATGGCGTAAACGTCAAAACCAGCCTGACGCAACTTTTCACCACCTTTGAGATCTGGCAGGTCGATGATGGCCGCGGTTTCGACCACTTCAGCACCCAGTTTTTTCACCAGCTCACAGGCGGCCAGCATAGTACCACCTGTGGCAATTAAGTCATCCATTACCAGTACCCGATCACCGGCTTTAAACGCATCAGTATGCAACTCAATGGTGGCGCTGCCGTATTCCAGATCGTAATCCTGAGTAACGGTTTTAAATGGCAGTTTTCCTTTTTTACGCACCGGCACCAGGCTTAAACCCAGTTCGTAAGCGAGTGGGGCACCCAGAATAAAGCCGCGAGCATCAATGGCGGCAATCGCGTCGAGTTGCATGTTCTGATAGCGGTGAACAAAGCTGTCAATCAACAGGCGAAATGCCTTGGCATCCTGAAGCAGCGGCATAATGTCACGAAACATCACACCTTCTTCAGGCCAGTTCGGAACGGTGCGGATGGCGTCTTTAATTTCCTGGCTATAGCGGCTCATAGGGGCTCCGGTAGCAGATCTGTGCCATAGCAACAGATCAAGAGTTGTCTGGTTGGTCAAATAAAGCCGCGCATTCTAACCAACTGCGAAGCGCTTATACAGAGCTGCGCAGTAATGGGAGGTCTCACTGCTTATATGGCGGGTTTTATTTTACCCGGATGTCATTAAGCAGTGCTTCGATACTGGATATCAATACGGAACGAAGAGAAAAGGTTTTCTTCAGCAGTATCCATTGCATCAGGATGCCCTGGGAAAGAGCAATAAATGAGATGCTGGCTTTGGTCAGGTCTGCATCTGCCCTGATGTCGCCGGTTTGTACATTGTGTTGTAAATCGCTGACCAGTTGAGAGATATCACTTTGCAGAATGTTGCTTTCAATTTCGTGCAAAGCAGACATATCACCGGTGTGTTCCATCTTAAAGAAAGAAATTTCCAGCAGTTTCTGGATGTCTTCGCGCTCCTCAATGATATCAATCCAGCTGTCGACTGCCTTCAGCAGCATTTCCACGCCCTGAAGGCCGCTGTGCTGTTCGCGAACCTGCTGATCGATGCCATCAAAGTAATGGCTCATCATTTGATGCACCAGATCCGTTTTGTTGTCGAAATGCCAGTAAATCGCACCACGTGTAACGCCTGCTTCGGTGGCAATATCTGCCAGCGTTGAACGCGACACGCCCTTGTCGTTAAACACTTCGATGGCCGCCTGCATAATGCTCAGGCGGGTTTGTTCAGCTTCATCTTTGGTTTTACGTGGCATATAGGGTTTTACCTGTTCTTTAAAGCTCAGAGCCAGTTGTTGGTACAGCAGGCTGACCGGGTGAACCGGCCAGCGACTATTGTAGTCTTTTGTATGTTCCAGGGTGGCTGGTGGCAGAGTAATGCCGTCCATTATACCTGCTCCTTCTGCGCTGGCGCTAACAGATGGTAAATGCAGGGAATGATCACCAGTGTAATAACGGTAGAGCTGGTTAATCCAAAGACAATGGCCATACACAATGGGTACCACTGAGGGTCGCTCATGGCCAGAGGAATCAGGCCCAGAGTGGTGGTTAAACTGGTGCTGATAATTGGCCGGAAACGATCCCGGGTACCTGCGGCCGCTGCCATAACTGCCGACATGCCCAGCTTGGTTTGTTGATTAATGTATTCCACCATCACGATGGCGTTGTTCACCACAATGCCAACCAGGGACACAATGCCAATCATTGCCGGGAAGGACATGTTCATTCCAAACAAAAAGAAGCCGCCGAAGACCCCGATCATGGCGAAAGGAATGGTGACCAGAATAATTAATGGTTGGCGGAATGAATTAAATAACAGCGTCAGTACCGCAAACACCAGGAACATAGCGAGAATAAATACGCTGCCGATATTGCCGTAGGCTTCTTCACTGCTTTCTGCCTCGCCACGGAAGCGATATTGGTACTGGTCGCCATAACCACCAACCAGGGTGTCCAGCTGTGGCTGAATGTCTGCGAGAATTTCTGCGACGGTTCGATCCTGGGTTTTTGCGCTGATGGTAACCGCGCGCATCCCCTGGGAGTGAATCAGAGTGACCGGTTTTTGTTCAACACGATAGCGGGTCAACAGACTCAGGCTGATATCCTGACCTTCGCTGTTCAGGACTTTCATCAGCATAAATTCTTCGTCGGTTGTTGGCCCGCCGACGTGTTTATTGCGGCTTGGCCACTCGGTGCCCAAATGAATCGGGTAATCTTCCAGAATACCGTCGCGTTTAAATTTACCGATTTCATCATTTTCCAGTGCTAACCGAACCTGGTCGGAGACATCGTCTTCACTTAAACCAAAATAATTCAAGGCGTCGTGATCATAGGAAATTTCCACTTCATTTCTTAACGCACCAATATTGTCGCGAGCGTCGGTTGTTCCCGGAATTTGCTCCAATTTCTGTTTAATTTGCTGTGCCAGGGTTTGTAATTGCTTAACGTCCGGGCCGGTAATTTCGATCTGAACCGGGTCTTGTGCATTAGAACCACCAACCTGAGGTGTCAGAATCAGATTCCAGCCAGGCTCATTTTTCAGACTCTGGTGAATACCATTGCTGATTTCCGGCAGATATTGATAGGCCAGCTTTTCGCGTTTGTCTTTGGGAGTGAAACGTACGCTGAAACCAATCAGGTGTTCGGACTCTTCCGGTAAAAGATTGTCCGACAGGCTGGTACGGGCGAATGGAGATTGTGCACCTACCAGCATGGTAATGTCAGAAAAATAGGGTTGCTGGCGTAAGTAATCACCTACTTTTTCAGCAATGCGACGCGATTCCTGTAACTCGGTATTCGGATGCAATTCCAGCGTAATGCCGAGATTGCGGCCATCCGCTTTCGGATACATTTCAGATTGTAAAAATCCGGCCAGTATCATAGAGCCAATAAAAGCAACAACGGTAATACCGACATACACTCCCGAGCGGCGTTTGCTTGCCAGCGGTCCTGCCAGAATCCAGCTGTGAACCTTCTGGCTGCTGGCTTGCATCAAACGGTCAAAAAATCCTGAATCGGCTTTGCTGTTATCGGTTTTTTCTTTTAACAGATATCGGGATAACGGCACTGAAATAATAAAGGCAATAATAAAACTGAATATCAGGCAGTAGACAACGGCCATGGGGATCTGGCGAATAAACTTACCATCAAGTCCACCAATGGCCATTAACGGTGCCATCGCCAGAATGGTCGTTAGTTGACCTGCAAAAGCGGGAAGGGCGTAGCTTTTCACCGTATTTCGAATGGCGTCGGACATCGACATTTTTTTGTTATTCAGGCTGTCGTTCATGCCATCCATCACCAGAATAAAAACATCCACTAACATACCCAGCGCCATCACCATGCCAATCAATACAATGGAATTCAGGGTGTAACCGGTGGCTGCCAGTAAAATTAAACTGGCCAGGAAGGTCAGTGGAATTGCCATGCCGGCAATCAGCGCTTCGCGCCAGGTCATGATGACAAATAAAACGATAAATACCAGAACCATGGCTTGCCACATGTTGGAAAACATATCGCCGAATGCCTGATCAATTTGTTCGGACTCGTCACTGATGACGGAATAATTCAATGCCTGTGGCCAGACTGATGACTGGGAAATTTTTTCCATTTCCTGCTTAGCGGTTTCAATCCAGAGCAAGGCATCCGCACCAGGGCGTTTAAAGACAGAAACATTGACGCCGTTTTCGAATGGCTGGCCATCAACACTGTATGCTGACAATGATTTTAAGCGCTGAGTGCCCAGGTAAACGTCGGCAATTTCTTTTAATAATACGGTGCGATTTTCGGATAATTTAATAATTGGCAATTTTTTCAGGCGTTCAATATCTGCGAAGCGTTCATTCAGATTAATCTGATATTCCTGATGATCGCCTTCAAATTTTCCCCATGGAGCATCGATATTAGCAGCCTGTAAACGATCTCTGACGGTAATCGGACTGATGGCCAGAGCACGTAAGCGATCACTGATCATACGTATGTGAACCACTTTTTTGGTTTCACCGGCTAATTCAATTTTCTTAACACCTTTGAGGTTTTCAAGCTTGCGTTTAACGTGCTCAGACACGGTGGCCATGGTTTCATTATCCAGCGCACCGTGCAGCATAAAGGAGACAATCGGAATATCACTAACCGAAACTTCTTCTATTTGGGGCGCTTTGGCGGCATCCGGGAATTCGCTGCGAGCTTCGTCAAGGCGTGCTTTTAAACGCTGGCGAGCGACGGGAATATCCATGTCGGCATTAAACTCGACGGTAATAATGCCAAAGGAGTTAAACGAGCCGCTGGCGTATTTCTTCAGGCCTTTGATTCCCTTAATTTTCTTTTCCGCTTTATTGATGATCTCTTTTTCTATCTGACTCGATGAGGCGCCGGGCCACTCAATGGTGACCACCATTTGTGGAATTTCGAGATCGGGGTTGTTCTCGATAATCATCGTCATGGCAGCGCCAGTACCCGCAAGCAGGATAAACACCAGCATTAAACGAGCGAAAACGGTTTGCAGAAATAGCTTATCGAATAACCCGGCCATTATTGCGCTCCTTCGATACGGGCACTGACAACTTCAACCTGGCTGCCATCAAATACCAGGTGAGCACCACCGGTTACCACGTTCTCGCCTTTTTCCAGTCCTTCAATAACCTGGTATTTGTTCAACCCTTCCAGTCCAAGAACAAGTTGGCGCTTTTCGATAATGCCTGCGCCGTTTACAACATAAGCAAATGACCCGGTGCCACGGTATTGCACGGCATTTTCGTTAACACTGAGGGTGTTATTTGCCTGCTGACTGGCGATCCATACCGATACCGGCAAACCGTCACGTAATTGTTCGACTTTATTGTTGGTGCGTACTTTTACCTGAACGGTGCGTCCGGCGAGGCTGATTGACGGGCTGACGGAATACACTTCACCACTGGCAATGCCGCTGTCGTTAAAATTGCCTGACGCAGCCGCTGTGAGGGAGATGGCACTGGGTGCGATAAAGGCAGGCTGTCCTTCGCTCAGGTGATTGGCCTGATAGAAGGGCACTTCCAGAGTAATCTCGTAAGCGCTGTTATCGACAACAACAATGGCAGCATTGGATTGCCGTTGAGCATCGGCACCGGCCATCGGCTGGCCATTGCTGTAATCACCTTTGCGGATGTTTAGATAGCTGATTACACCATCGAAGGGGGCAAAAATACTGGTTTTCTCAAGACCAATTTTGGCCGCATTCAGTTGTGAAACGGCAGTTTTCACCTGGCTGCGGCTGCTGGCCAGTGCTGCCTGTGCGCGTTTCACTTCGGCCTGAGCATTAATGTGTTGAGTTTTGATCTGATCAAACTGGCCCTGGCTGTATGCGCCTTTGGCAAAAATCTCTTCTGCGCGCTGAAAATCTTTTTCTGCCTGTTGGGCATTGGCGCGGGATTGTTCCAATGCCGAAGTCATGCTGTCGACCTGGCGCTGTGCTGCAACCAATGCCGCTTCCTGACCACGAACGCGCTCAAGATCTTCGCGGCTGTCGAGTTGTGCCAGTAGCTGGCCGAACTTCTCGCCCTCAATCGGGCCGCGCACTTTGTCCCCGGCTCGCAACTGCCGGCCGTCTTCTCCTTTGGCGATGTAGCGTACTTTGCCAGGGCGTTCGAAGTTCAGGTACTCGTGACGGATGGCACTCGCACGACCCTGAGTCATCACCCACTGAGTAATATCTGCAGTTTGCACCTGTTCTACAGAAACTTTTGGTCGGCTGACGCTGTTCTGCACAGGCATCTCAGAATCCTCTGCATTGGCAGCGTAAGTAGTCAGCATCAGCAGTGAAGCAATTAGCAGCGTTCTGTGAATCATTGGGCGCACCGGTTTCATCTTTGTACCTGTTGTTGATTTTTAAATACATGCATGAATGTATGTAATGAGTTTGGCAATTATACATACAAGAACGTATGTATTGGAAAGGGTCGATGAATGAATTTTTTATGACTATTTGAGCCATGTGCCGATTAAGATGAAAATTTGTCAGGTTAGTCAGCTATTTGCCCGGTAAATCTTGGCGAACGCCATCTGACCGGTATAATCGCCCACTCACTAAATTCTGACCTCTCGGCGGCTGGCTCAGCCTCCAACACTAAGGTGCTGCAAAATGCTAGAAAAACTGTTCCAGCTAAACCGGTTTGGTACATCGGTAAAAACTGAAATGTTGGCCGGCGTAACCACATACCTGACCATGGCCTACATCATCTTTGTTAACCCGGCGATGCTGGCGGATGCAGGTATGGATCACGGTGCGGTGTTTGTTGCCAGCTGTGTTGCCGCTGCAATTGGCTGTTTTATCATGGGCTTCTGGGCAAACCTGCCGGTAGCACTGGCGCCGGGAATGGGCTTAAACGCCTTCTTTACCTATGGTGTTGTATTGGGAATGGGGCACAGCTGGGAAACGGCATTAGGAGCTGTGTTTCTCTCCGGCGTTATCTTTATTCTGCTGAGCTTGTTCAAAGTACGTGAGTGGATCATCAATGCCATTCCTGCGACGTTAAAGAAAGCCATTGCCGCAGGTATTGGTGCTTTTCTGGCGCTGATTGCGCTGAAGAACGCCGGCATTATTGTTGATCACCCGGCCACATTAGTAAGCCTGGGCGATTTAACCGATTTTGGTCCGGCCATGGCTCTGACCGGTTTCTTCCTGATCGTGGCATTTGTTCAGCGCAATATTCCTGGTGCCGTAATGCTGGCGATCCTGCTGGTTACCGTCGTTGCTCTGGTAACTGGCAATGTTGAATACACAGGTGTCGTGTCTGCTCCGCCATCACTGGCACCAACCTTTATGGCGATGGATGTAAAAGCTGCGTTAGACGTTGCGATGTTAAGCGTTATCTTTGCCTTCTTATTTGTCGATCTGTTTGACACCTCCGGTACCCTGATTGCGGTGAGCGAGCGTGCCGGCCTGAACACCTCAAAAGGCGAAGTGCCACGTTTAGGTCGTGCTCTATTAGCGGATAGCTCTGCAACCGTTGCCGGTGCGGCACTGGGTACATCGACGACGACCAGTTACATCGAAAGTGTTGCCGGTGTTGCTGCGGGTGGTCGCACGGGTTTAACCGCCGTGACTGTTGGTCTGTTATTTCTGTTGAGCATCTTTATCGCTCCTCTGGCTGGCATGATTCCGGCTTACGCAACAGCTGGCGCGATCTTCTATGTATCGATTCTGATGATGTTCACGCTTAAGGAAGTGGAGTGGGAAGACCTGACAGAAGCGGCCCCGGTTGCCGTAGTATTGCTGTTAACACCTCTGACGTTTTCGATTGCACATGGTGTAACCCTTGGTTTTATCACCTATGCGGCCGCTAAACTGCTGGGCGGAAAAGCACATGAACTGAATACCAGTGTGATTGTGATTGCCGCACTGCTGCTGGCGAAAGTGATTTTCGTCGGCTGATTCAATGTTTCTGGTCTCAATGAGAAAGCCGCTGCTTTGGTAACAAGGCAGCGGCTTTTTTATGTGTGGTCAAACCCAGAGGAATTGATTGATCTGTCAAAATTGCACCTCTGACGCTATAATTCCGAATCTTTAAACTCTCTTTTGCCCGCAGGAAAAGGACTTTCAATGGCAGTGCTACGCTCCCTTGCTATCACCCTGACACTATTGTTTCTATCTGGTTGTGAGATTGATTTCGGCAACGATAAGGAATCTGATCCAGCGCCTAAACGCATCTCTGGTGATCTTGTTGTTACCTTTCCACCTGAGGGCAGTAATCTGGGTGGTAAGGCGACGGTAACTTCAGTCAGTGGTTATGTTGATTCCATCGTTAAGGGCGACAACCTGCAGTCGGATGTTGAATCGATTATGGTTAATGGTGTTAAAGCCAAATGGAACCCTAAGCGTAAAGGGTACTGGACGGCGGATATGCCGGTTATCTATGGAGAAAACTCCATCGAAGTCGTAGCCAGTCATGAGCCGGATGCTTCGTTAACTTCTGAATTTAAAAACTTTATATTCGATCTCAGGGTTTCGAATATGTTTTATCTGTCTGGCAATCGCTGGATTGTCAGCACACTGCAGGGTTGGTTGCTTGATGTGGACCTCTCTACAAAAAACTATTCTATTCTGCATCGCCCCAATGCTTCAGAAGAACGTTTTGAACGTTATACCAGTTTTAAATTGTCCAAAGACAGGGCTGACCTGTACCTATGGGAACAAACACAAAAAAAACTATTGCGTTATTCGTTTTCAGATAAACGTATGGTAACGCTTTGGCAGGATAAAACAGACGATGGCTTGATGGGTGGCGGCTTCGATGTTGGATTGACGCTGGATGAAAATATTAATCGTGTCTTTTTATTAAGCAGCGAAAAGTTGTATGAGTTTGATATTTCATCTGCAGAAATTGAAGAGAAAACCTCTTTTAGCAGGCCAGACCCCAGTGGCTATGGGATTTTAGGTTGTGCAAAAAATATTCATTACTCTGCTAGAACTCAGAAAATATACAGCTTTCATCCCTGCAATGGCTGGGTTAGCGAATATAACCCGACTACGGGTGAAACAGTTATTAAAGATAATCTGAGTGAAAAGTTAAAAGGCAAATATATCGCCAGTGATATCAGGTCTGATGGTGAAAAATGGATGTTTCAGACCCGGCAGGAAATCAGTCAGACGGAAAATAAAAAACTCTACCGATATGAGAGCTCCGTTTATGATATAGCTTCCGGGGAGTATTCAAATATTTATGCCACTACCAATGACGTACATGTTATTGGTGATCTTCATCACTCTCAGGGAGAGCTCTACTACTTAAATGAATACGCGGTGTTCAGGGTGTCTTCGCCATCTCCGGTTTTTGAAGATCCTGATGCCAATAAATCCGTCGAGTTTTACAATTTATATAAAGATTCGGCTGGTGAGCTGAAAGCAGTTGCTAAGGTTGCAGATGATTCCTGGGCTACATACCGCTTCGGGGCAGGGGAGGAGTTGGTTAAGACAGCCGAATTGAATAGTGACATTCAATCGCTTATATCAAGATTCTCTACCCGGCCAGAAAGTGGTCGTTTAGCTACCATTGCTACCTGGATACCCGGCAGGGATGAAACGGCAGCTGAGTGTATAGTTCGACAAGTTGATTTTGCAGAGCAGGTTATTGAAAAAACGATACATGTTCAGGGCAAAAATGAGTGTCGAGATCCTGTATTTGCAATATTGGGTATACTCACACCATTTGTCAGAGTGTCATCCTGGCAGGGACAGTTCATTGTTGATAGCTTCTTATCAGATACAAACCATGTTTATGACGAAGACGGTACTTCCAGGAGTGTTACATCGCTGATAAAAAAGCAATTCCCGGATCACGGCTCTATTGGGCTTTCGTTACCTTTACCTACAGGTGAACTGCTGATTATTGGCCGAGATTCAGCGTATATCATTGATGGGGATGATAATTCGAATATTAAAAAACTGAAGGTTGATGAGAATCTACCTTCCGTTTTCGTGGAAGGGAATTATCTGTATGACTCTGTATATCAGCGTTTTGTATCCTATCCGGTTTATCGTCAGGGGTGGTTATTTGGCGATATTCGCCAGCCCCTTCGCTTAGTTTCCGTAACGGATGATCGAGTTAATTCTGAGATTTTTGCTGGTCGTTCGGGAGTGAGCAGGCAACTTGATGTGATAGCTGTTGATGAAATAAATAACCGCCTAATCGGTTTCGATAGAGGGTTAAAAACACTGGTGATAACTAACCTCGATAGCGGCGACCAGGCTCTGCTACCGGTGGTATTTAACCAATAACGCTACTGTTACAAATCCGCATCGCCCTGTATGTCGAATACGAGTATCATGCAGGGCGTTTTTATATCTGTGAAAGTACCCCTTTATGAGCTATTCCCTGAGCCAGAAAGACCATCAGGCTACCCTGAAATTATCCAATAACAAACGTTATGAGCTGTTTCTGAAAAAAGCCGCTCAATACGGTGAAATCTGGAGTCTGGCCAATGATGAGGGTTGGGTGACCATCAGCTCGGAAGAGGGGGAGAACTGTCTGCCGGTATGGCCGCACCCGGATTACGCTAAAGAGTGGTGTAATGGTGAATGGAGTGATTGTCAGCCCAAAGCGGTTGAGCTGGATGTCTGGCTGGAGCGCTGGACGCCGGGCTTAGAGCAGGATGAAACCTTGCTGGTGGTATTCCCGAACCTGAAAGAAGAAGCCTTATTGGTGGATCCTTATGAGCTGGATGAAGGCTTACGCCAGGCATTGGCATCAATCTGACACATATGGCCAGTGACAAGCATCACCGAACTTTGTATAACATTTGTATAAATCAGATTTTGATGCAGGGTGGATACAAACTATGAAGTCGATGTTCAGAAAGCTGGCGCTGGGTCTTTCGGTCGCGCTATTACCGTTGGCTACGGCCGCCGGTCAGTCAGAGCCCGAAGCCGCTTCCGCGCCTCAGGCAAGCGACAGCAGCAAAGATTGTCCGGCCATTTTTAACCACAAAATGAAAAAGCTGCACAGTTCCAAAATTCTGGACGTGTGTGAAGTGACGGCAGGAAAGCCGGTTTTGCTGGTGAATACCGCCAGCCATTGTGGTTTTACTGACCAGTTTGGTGATCTGGAAGCGCTGCACAAAAAATACAAAGACCAGGGGTTAGTGGTACTGGGTGTATCGTCCGATTCGTTTGATCAGGAAGACGAAGACGAAGGCAAAGCGGCAGAAATCTGCTTTAAGAACTTTGGTGTGAGTTTCACCATGCTGTCGACAGTGCCGGTGAAGGGCGAAAACGCCCACCCGATGTTCCTGGAAGTGGCTCGCCAGGATGTGGCACCACGCTGGAATTTTTATAAGTATCTGGTGGGCTCGGATGGAAAGATTATCAGTTCAAATTCCAGCTTCTTTATGCCGGACGAAGATGATATTGAGGCGCTGTTAAACTAAACGCCTATCTGATCACAGGGCGTCAGAGTCCTGATTTTGTTTGCATTGGTACATTAAACGATCACCTTCGGCCATCAGATCGCTGAGGTGTTCGTGTTTACCGGTTGTGAACTCAACCACACCGGAAGAGAAGTGAATCGCCACATCTTCCGGGTTGTATTGGTTGTATTCTGCGACCACTTCCCGAATCCGCTTAACCTTGTTTTTCGCCTGGGTCTTATCCGTGTTGAGTAACAGGGCAACAAATTCATCGCCACCAATCCGGGCAAAAATATCCGAACCACGCATATTATTATTCAGCAGGGTGCAGAAGTTTGTCAGTACTTCATCGCCCACGGCGTGACCAAACTGATCATTAATGTTTTTAAATTTATTCAGGTCAAAGTACACCAGTGAACAAGCCCACTGGTAACGCTGGGCGTTGGCCAGTGCTTTGTCTCCTAATAAAGAAAAGCCACGGCGATTAAAAATCTGTGTCAGGTCATCAATGATTGCTGCCTGCTGGGAGGCAATTTCAGTCTGAACGATGTGCGCCAGATCCTGCAGTGAGGCAATGTCGTCCGCGGAAAAGCTCCGTGCCTGTTGGTCGAGAATACACAATGTACCAATCCGATGGCCGCCCGGCAGAGTAATCGGAAAACCCGCATAAAACCGCACAAAAGGTGGGCCAGCTACCAGCGGGTTGTCTGCAAAGCGTGGGTCGGCGGCAGCATCGTTTACGATAAAGGCTTCCTGGCTGAGGATGGTGTGGCCACAAAAGGAGATATCCCGGGTGGTTTCCTGAATATCGATTCCCTGAATCGATTTAAACCATTGTCGATCCTGATCAATCAGCGTAACGGCCGCAAACGGCGTGTTAAACAGACGTTTTGCCAGGCGGGTGATTCTCTCAAAGCGTTCTTCGGGTTGGGTATCCAACATATGTAACGCCTGTAATGACTGCAGGCGTTCACTTTCGTTGTCAGGAATGGCAGGTGCCAGCATCTTTGAAACCCGGATTAAAACTAATCCTTATAGTGTAGGAGATAAATCCCGGGTTATCAGCTGTTGGCGACAGGAAAGGCTTGTTGAAACTCCGGTGGCATACGTGCAGGCCGACCGGTACTGAGGTTAATACAAACCCATTTGGTTTTGCCTTTGATGAGAGTAACACCATCACTGGCGCGCTTTAATTCATACGCTCGGGTCATGCTGAGTTTCTGATCATTTTCTTCGATCCAGGTGGCGGCAATGATTTCATCGTCTTTCATCGCGGATACCAGATAATCGATTTCCGTGCGACGTGCGACCCAGGCATACCCCAACTGCTGCCATTTTTCGAACGGCAATCCAACTTGGTGGCAGTGTGACCAGGCAACATCCTCCATCCACTTGGGGTATTCGCAATTGTTCGCGTGGCCAAGTACATCAATATGTTTCTCTTCAACGCGGATAGAAAGGGTGTGTGCCGGTGTTTGGCTCCAGTTGAATTCCATTATGTGTTCTCTCACTTGTAACGGTGTCAGCATGACCAGCCAGTGCGTGAGGTGCAAGCAAAACACTGATGAGGAACAGTGCATAGTGTAAATGTGCTACCCTCGCGCCTTTAGCCAGAGGCTGGCTTTTCTCGGTTTATTGTTAAGCGATTAGCGGATTTATTATGAGTTTCACCTTTTCTCAATTGCACCCGGATTTACAACAGGCACTGGCGCAATTGGGATATCAGCAGCCGACCCCCATTCAACAGCAAGCCATTCCTGAGGTGATCACCGGGGCGGACGTTATGGCTGGTGCGCAAACCGGTACTGGGAAAACCGCTGCCTTTGCTTTGCCATTGCTCAATCGCGTGTTAACACGCCAGTCCGAAGATAGCGAAGCTCAGTCTGAAGAAAGTGAAATTCAGACCGGAGATAGCAAAGCTCAGTCTGAAAATAACGCTTTACAGGTTCTGGTTTTAACACCCACCCGCGAACTGGCGCAGCAAGTTCATAAAAGTTTTTGCCAGTACGCTCAATTTACATCTGTAAGAATCGAACTGGCATACGGTGGAGTGAGCCTGAATCCACAGTTAGAAGCATTGGCAAACGGCTGTGAGGTATTGGTCGCCACACCCGGAAGATTGCTGGATCTGGTGTTTAAGCGCGCAGTGGACTTATCGCTGTTACAGACTCTGGTGTTTGATGAAGCCGACCGGATGCTCGACATGGGCTTTATCGACGAAATCCAGCAGATTCTGAAACGGCTACCAAGCAAGCGGCAAACGCTGCTGTTTTCTGCCACCTTTGGCGATGAAATCTTCAAACTCAGTAAACAATTACTGACTGAGCCGGTTTTGATTGAGGTGGATGCACGCAACACTGCCGCGGTTACCGTCGAGCAAAAAGTGTATGTTGTTGATGCGGAACGTAAGCGTGAGCTGGTATCGCATCTGATCGGCAGTAAGAACTGGCATCAGGTTTTGATTTTTGTCAAAACCAAACAGGGTGCTGATCAGCTGGCCGCAGAAATGTGCAAAGACGGTCTGGTCACCAAAGCGATTCATGGCGATAAATCCCAGGGCGCGCGTGAACGGGTGCTTGAGGAATTTAAGGCGGGGACAACCCGGGTGTTGGTGGCTACCGATGTTGCCGCCCGTGGCATCGATATTCCCCAGCTGAATACCGTTATCAACTTTGATTTACCCTATATCGCTGAAGACTATATTCACCGCATTGGCAGAACCGGGCGGGCAGGGCAGGATGGCCTTGCGATTACACTGATGAGTCTGGGCGAAGAGTATCTGCTGGAAGAAATTGAGGTGATTCTCGATGAACGCCTGCCACAGCAATGGCTGGAAGGTTATGAGCCGGATCTGACCCGCGAAATTCCGCAGAATAATAAAAACAGCCGCAGCGCCCAGAAGCGTCGTGCCAAGCAGCGTGCACACGGCAAAAGCAGCGGGAATCGTCGTCGCCGTAAATAATCGCTATGAATTACTAGCCGCGTTTATGAGTATCACATGCCGTTATCGGCGGGTATAATCGCCCGCCATTTTGGTTGCAGCCAGCCTGTGCAGCCATCTTTTTTGTTTTTCCGGAGTAATTATGTCCCTGGCTTATCGTTTCCAAACCGTGATTGATCAATTAGCGGCAGGCAACAAAAAGCAATTTGCTGAGATGACGGGTAAATCGGCGTCTCATATTTATAAGATTTGTCGTGGCTCCGGGCGGCCATCAATGGCCTACTTGCAGGAACTGTACGAAGAATTCCGGGTTGATATCACCTGGCTGTTAACCGGTGAACAGAACGAATCAGCCAATCCTGCTGGCGTGTTAAATCCGGGCGATCAGGTCGTGGCTCCAATGTTTGACGTAAAAGCCAGTGCCGGAGCGGGCGCATTAACCGACAGCGAAGCGGTGGAAGATTACTTCACCTTTAATAAATCGTTTTTATCACGCCAGCTGGGTGTCAGCGGCGAGCAATTGGTGTTTGTTACCGTTGACGGCGACAGCATGGAGCCGACGTTATCTGATGGCGATCAGGTGCTGGTGGATATGACTCAACGTTCAGTACGAAATAACGCGGTTTATCTGCTGAATAGTGAACAGGGGCTGGTGACCAAACGTTTGCAGCAAAAAGGCAAACAGCTGCAGGTAAACAGCGATAACCACGAGTATGACAGCTGGCAGCTGGATTTAACCAGGCTGGAAGAGAATCCGGTTCTTGGTCGAATCGTCTGGTCTGCCCGTACTATTTAATTCGCTGCGGTGAACAGGCTTGGTTTCTAAATATATAAAACATTACCCATCACACCTGACCGATCAGGTGCAACAGTTGCTGGATAATGGCCAGCTGGGTGAGGTATTGAAAAAACGCTACCCGTATCATCACAATATCCGCAGTAATAAAGCGTTGTACGATTATGCGATCGAGCTAAAAAACCGCTATTTACGTAAGTCCGCACCGCTGAGCAAAGTCGAATACAGCGATAAGGCACCAGCCTACAATGCACTTGGATTACATAAGCGGATTTCCCGTGCTCACGGCGGAAAACTGGTGGCGAAAAAAGAAATTCATATCGATAATCGCTTTCGTGATGTCCCCGAAGCCTTCTTACGTATGATTGTGGTACATGAGCTGGCCCACCTGAAAGAGATGGATCATAACAAAGCGTTTTATAACCTGTGTTGCCACATGGAGCCTGATTATCATCAGCTCGAGTTTGATTTACGGGTATGGCTGACCTGGTTGGACTCCGGTCAAAATAAACCTGAAAAATAAAAAAGCTGAAGCCAGATTTTTTAAAATCTGGCTTCAGCTTTTTATGAGCCTCTTTAAGAGGCTTAACGATCGATAACCGATATAGCGGTTATTTCAGCGTTAACCCTTCGCGAATATCCTTCCAGGAAACCAGTTTAAAATTCTGGAACTCTTCCGGCATCAGGTTGCGGCCATCCTGAACCACTAATAAACCTTGCGGATATTGAGGCCCCAGATACGCAGAACTGACGGTTAAGCCATCTGTTTCGGACGCACCATCTATGGCTGGGGTGACGCTGGTATTCATTCCGATACGGAAGTGACCTTTATAAGCAAAAGGCGGAAGGGTATCGAACAATACATAGCTGTCGTTGCCCTGGCTGGAAACCACCAGGTAACTCTGCCCTTTACCGTGGTAAATATCCATGCCTTCAATATCCGCATGCAGCTGATTATTGGTTATTGCATCATTGAGTGTCTGGATCAGTTGCGGTTCTGAGCTGTTATCGGATAAGTCCAGTGCCCAGATGCCGTAGTTTTCCTCTCCCAGGAATAAACGTTGGTGTTTGTCGTCGCTGGCGCAGCCTTCCGGTTGAGTTTTAACCGCGAACTCGCGCACCAGTTTGCCACTCCAGCCAGTATACGAATCAATCACCTGATGTTGCTCAAAACGGCCATCTTCGTCGTTAATAAATACATACACTTCGTTATTGGCACCACGTCCCATGCATAAGCCGTATACCTCATCCAGAGTGGTGGCAATTTCTCCCGCCGCTGTTGTAACGCCAGTGTTTGGGTCAATGTGATACAAGGCAATGCTGTTATTATCGCGCTGGCTGGCACTGGCGATATCGGCGGCTGATTGTTTAAAGGTAAAGCCCTGACGTACGTCGACATTATTTACCCGGCCGGATGTCAGAGTTTGTAAGGTGTTGCCTTGCATATCGTAAACATGCAAACCGAATTTTTTATTGGTGCCTAAAATCCGGCTTTTTTCAGGTGTATTCGGGTGAACCCAGATTGCCGGGTCATCGGCGGCATCACCATCGGTGGTAACGGGTTGGGTTTCTGCGGTTGGCGCAATATTAATAATGCGATTGATTGTCAGGTTCTCCTTTGACGAATCATCAACTGTATCTTTCAGGCTTGCTTGTAGCAATTCGCCCGAATGATCGTTTAGCAAAAACAGTTGCTGTTGTTGTTCATAATGACTGACGGATAAAGTATCAATCGCGATGCTATTATCCAGTTGATAACTTTGCATATCAGAGAAGTCATTCAGACTCAGGCTGTGCAGTTGTGCCTGGCCACCTTCACCAATCCACAGACGGTTGTTATTAATTGCCAAGGGTCCTGAGTTTTTATTAAGGCGACCAAATGGAGCAACCAATGCAACTGGCGAGCGAACAATTTCACTTTCTGCGCGGGCATTGTAAGACCAGACACCGATATTTTCTTCGGAAACAAACAGTCGTTGAGACTGGTCATCAGCAACGCAGTACTCGGTCGCTGGTGGCATCGGGAATTCACGGATTTTGCTGAGATTAACTGTATTGTTGTCCAGCGTGATTAACATCTGATGCGCCATGTGGCGTTCATCCAGCAAAAATACCTGTAATCCCTGGTCCTGATATAAGCATAAGGTTTCCAGCGGATAAGGAATCGTATCTGAAACGGCTATTTTTTTGCTCTGTTGGTTAGCGATTACCAACTGATTGCGGCTGTTTAATGTAGCAATAACATCACCGCGCTGGTCGAGAAATTCGCTCTCGATATCGAATGTTTGTCCGGCAAGCGATAATTGTTCGCCAATTGTTACCAGCTGATTATTCAGGTACATCGCAGCCACAGCGGTTTCTGAAAATAATTGGGTCTCCAGTGCTGATGCGGAAACTTTCTTGCTGGCTTGTACGTCGTTGGCGGGTTCGCTGGCTTTAGGGCTGCAGCCAGACAGCAAACTTATTGCTAAAGGTATCGCCAGCAGGCTTGCAGTAATCGGTCTTTTAAACGTTGTCATAGCAGTATTCGTACAAAAATTATGAGCGCACCAAAGCTGATCATGGTCTTAATGCGCGTTATGGTAATGCCAGCGATTAACTCCGCTGGCATTACCCTGGTTACCAAAATTCCGGTTGTTGCGATTTCGGTTGTTATGATTTCTATTGTCCGACTTCGCTGATCAGAAACTGTGGAAGCTCACACCCAGACGGTACGTCGGACCGTAGTCTTCATACTGTGCGTTGTACTTTTCTTTGTTCTGATAGCTGTAGTACGGCTCATCGGTCAGGTTGGAAATATCAAACGTCACTTTCCACTGCTCGTTGATCGTATAGGCCGAACTGAAATCCAACTGTGTTTGTGCTGCCTGATAAATATCTTCGGTTTTTTCCGTTGGGTCCTGAACTTCCAGCAGGTATTCCGATTTATAGTTGGCAGCCAGGCGTAACATCAACGCGCCTTTTTCATAACCAACAACAAAATTACCCGTCAGGTCAGATTGATTGGGCATTTGAATATCGCGTTTAACGGTTTCGAATTTTCCGTCATCTTCTTTGCTACTTTCGATGCTTGCATCAGATTCGCTGAGTGTTGCATTCGCGGATACCAGCAAGCCATCAAACGGTTCTGGCAGCATGTCGAGTTTTTGTGAGAACGCCAGTTCCAGTCCGGTAATGGTTGCCTGCTCACCGTTACGGAAAGATTTTACTTCTTTATAATCGGTGCCTGCGTATTTTCCGGTGCCAGCCAGATCGGTTTCGAA
Organism: Bacterioplanoides sp.; assembly: GCF_965219715.1. Taxonomy (GTDB): domain Bacteria; phylum Pseudomonadota; class Gammaproteobacteria; order Pseudomonadales; family Oceanobacteraceae; genus Bacterioplanoides. Next base: position 1,118,584 of record NZ_OZ244785.1, on the reverse strand, counting down.
AATAAAGTGATCAACGTCTTTACGGAACAAGAACGCGGAAATCACACCAGCAGTACCGGTAAAGTGCTCAATGCCTAAATCGAAGTTGGCCGATTCCATCGCTTTAAGATCGGTGTTGCCGGTTTCCGCTTCATCGCCATCGGCATTGGACGTGAATCCAGGGCGCATTTGTTCAAAGGACGGGCGGGCGATTGAGTTGGTCCAGGCGGCACGTACCTGAGTCGCGTCATCCAGTTGATAGCGAAGGTGTAACGCCGGCAGGGTGTGGCTGTAGTCGTTATCGACTTTGATTTTTTCTGCCGTGGCCGGCGCATCGTCACCTTCGGTGATGGAGTAACCCTGCAGATCGGTAGAGGTGCTTTCATGACGAACGCCAGCGAGAATGCGCCATTGGTCAATATCAATCCGACCCATTAGATAAGCGGCTTTAATGTCTTCTTTGATCTCGTCATCGGAAGCCAGCATTTTACCTTTTTCATCGACTTCAGCCGTGACACCGGTAATGGCATTACGAACCTTGGACGGTGAGATTTTTGCTCCAAAGCGGCCGAGTTCGTAATCCACCTGACCACTGGCATAGGCGCTTAATGATTCGTCTTTTACGTCTTTGAAAATACGAACGTCTTCATCCTGAGTTTTTTTACGGGCGCTGGATTTTACGCCGAATTTAATCAGGGCAGGGTTGTCGTCAATAAACAGGTCGCGGGTAATATCAAATTTAAACGACGTTTGTTTGTCTTCTACCAGCGCTTTTTCCTGTTCAATTTCATCAATTTTGTAGCTGTTGGCGGCATAGAAATCATCACCGGCAATCAAGCGTGGCTTGCGGCTGTTGCTGAAGCCGATGTTGCTCAGGTATTCGTTGCCAACAACGTCGTCATCCAGTTCAAACACAGCTTCCACGCCGCCTGGCTCATCTTCTTCTGCTTTGGAATACCCCAGCGCATATTCGACGGTCCAGTCGTCAATAAAGTGTTCACCACCAAACGTCGTTGAAACAATTTTCTGAGTTTCTTCACGGTCTTTTAATTCACGTTTGGCCTCTGCTAACCCAGTGGCTCCCGGCATGCGCTCACCACCCTCGAATACCATTTCGCCATCGTCGTCCTCGAGTGCACCAAAGGCAATTTCACTGAGCTGGCGCTGTTCATCGTCTTTGTATTTGCTGTACAGGGTGCGTAAATACAAGCTGTTGGATGCATCCAGCTCCAGGTCAAAGTTCAGTGCTGCGCCGATACGCTCACGTTCCAGCGTGTATTCGCGCGTCTGCATTTCTTCCAGGCCTTCAACGTTGCCGTCGTCGAATTTCCATTTGCCGCCAGTCTCAACATTATCGGAACCGAATTTACGATTGTCATAACTGAACGCACCAGCCACACCTAAACGGCGGCCTTCGGATAACTCAAACGTATTACCTGCGGTGAACGAGTAGGCCGGGCTGGTTTCTTCTTCGTGTTCGTCGTAGGACGCTTCAACACGGGCGCTGTAAAATAAACCATCACGCTCCAGCGCTGACAGGCTCTCAACTTCAATCGAGCCACCAATGGCGTTGGCGTCCATATCCGGAGTCAGAGTTTTGGTGACAACCAGAGAGCTGATTAAATCGGATGGCATCACGTCGAGTGCCACGGCACGGCGACCGCCTTCTGGTGCTGGTAGTTGGGTACCGTTAACGGTAACGGCGTTCAGGTCCGGACTGATGCCACGAACACGGACAAAGCGGCCTTCGCCCTGGTCTCGCTCAATCGACAGACCCGGTACCCGCTGTAAGGCTTCAGCGGCGTTGCTGTCCGGTAACTGACCGATGGCATCGGCATTAATAGCACTGACAACGTTGTCGGCGAAGCGCTGGCGATCCAGTGCGCGTTGCATTTGTGCGGCCTGGCCAATGACCAGAATTTCTTCCATTGAGTCGCTGCTGTCGTTTAACAGAATTTTTGCCTCGGCAGTTTCACCGTCGGCGACTACGATGGTGTGCTGTTTCACCTGCTCACCACCAACAATAACTGACAGGGTGTACTCACCGGCTGGTAATACCGGTAAGCGGAAGCGACCGCTGGCTCCGGTTAATACTTCACGGTTTAACTCTTCGACGCGCACAACCGCATCGGTATAGGTGGTTTTGCCCATTGCATCAATCAGGCGGCCTTCAACACTGCCATCGGCATGCGCTATTCCGGCGGCAACTAAGGCGATGGTCGCGGCCAGCGGTTTCATGATCAGTCGATTCTTTAAAGACGACATGTATTCCTCTCCATTGGGGTTCTTTTTTGTGATGGCAGCGACCATAAAAATGTCGTATTTCAGTTCTGTGACAGTAGCACGGGGCGTGCAATGGTTTCCCCGGTTTTATTGTGTGCTTTGTGAACAACTGAGCTGATATGACCCCTGATATCGGCCGTTTAATCCGTTTTGCGCTACTTTGAAGTCTTCAGATCGACTCGCCAGTGCACATAAACTGTGGTGTGAGCTGAAAAGACCTGGAGTTTATCTGTATTTCTGCTGAGCTGAATCGACCCCTCGCAATATCATGGGATGTCACATAACTGTCATTTGCGGCTGGATAATCCGAATAGTGTATTAACCGACAGAAGTTTTTTTATGTGGCGCACTCTGAATTTACACCGACATAAATTGTTATTGATTGGTGGCTTGTTGATGGCTTCCCTAACGGCGACATTATGGATTGGCGAAGCAAAGGCGCTGAGCGATATCGACTGGCTCGACGTTGTTGGTGAAGGTGGCAGTGCTGTTGCGCTGGCGGTGTGGATGATACTGATTTTGGGTAGCCGTCCTGCGGGCAGAGTTACGGATCTGTTAACGCTTGGTCTGGGATTTATGTTTCTGGCGTTGTGGCAGGATGGCATTGATGAATTTATTCACCTGCCCAATCCGCAGTGGTGGGACCAATGGCTGGAAAATGTTGCCATGCCGATTGGTATTGCTTTGCTGACTTACGGTTTATTTCACTGGCACAGTGAACAACTGGCGATTAATGAGCAATTAAAAAAACGTGAACGCGTTTTTCGTGAACACCGCATGCTCGATCGTTTAACTCAGATCGGTAAAGTCGATTATCTGAAAAAACAAATCCAGAGTTTTATTCAGCGCAATGAGGAGCTACCGCTGTCATTGTTGATGATTGATATTGATGATTTTGCCGCAATCAATCGTCAGTTTGGCCATCGGGAAGGTGACCGCTTGCTGCATGAAATCAGCGAAGTTCTGTTACTGAATTTACGCGATGGCGATTTAATCTGTCGTTATGGTGGTGATCGTTTTGCCGTATTGCTGCCACATACCCCACCGGCAAAAGCCCGTTTAATTGCCAATGAATTGCAGCTGGCCGTTCAGTATTTTGCGTTTAAATTACGCCAGAGTGGCAGTACGCATTATCAACGTATCAGCGTTGGTATATCATCGGTCATGCATCTGGACGGACTGGGGGATGATGTGTGTGATGGCGAAGCTCTGATTCATCAGGCTAATCAGAGTCTGGTTGCCAGGCGTTACTCTGAAACTCCGGAGATGGCGTCATGAGCAGTATCAGCTTTATCAAAAACCGTTCAATCACTGAGTGGACGGAGTCCAGTGAAAAACTGATTGCCGCTCATTGGCAGCCAGCACTATTAATTGATCTGCTGGTGGCTCGTGATATCAGCAGTCATAAAATCCTGCGTGGTACCGGCATTTTTTATGATGACCTGGGGGAAGGGGAGCAGTGGTTGTCTGCTGATCAGCTGTTACAGCTGATTAAAAATGCACAGCAACTGGAAAAAGATAATGATCTCAGTTTTCGCTGGGGCGCAAGTGCTTTGCCTGGTCATTGTGGCCGCTATAGCCAATTGCTGTCCAGTGCCGAAAATTTGCAACAATTTATCGAAATTTTGGGTCAGTATCGCCGGGTATTTTCACCGCTGTTAACTCCGCGTATTTATCATGATCATAACAACCTGTATCTCCATTGGGTTCCGGCGACCGGTTTAGCAGAGCACCAGGCATTTCTGGCTGAGATGGCAATGACGGCCATTGTTGCCGCTAGCCGTTGGTTACATGATGAACGTTTGCCATGGCGTTTTGCCTTCAGTCATGAGCAGCCAAAATATATTGAGCAATACCAGTTAAATCTTGGTGAGCAGTTGCAGTTTGGTACGGGGATCGACGTGATGATGATTGATAAGGACTGGTTGAATAAACCTTTCTCGCGCCGGGCCAGTCAGGCAACCATGACGTTAACTGCGCGGCGGGTATTGCAGCGTGAATGTGAGCAACACTGGAGTGACCAGCTGGCTGCGCCATTGATGGCAGAAGCAGTTTACCAATGGTTAATGGCCCGGATTCAGCGTTCACCCGGACTTGATGTTGCCGCTGAGGCATTTTGTATGAGTCCGGCGACGTTTAAACGTAAGTTGAAAAAACACAATACCAGTTTCCAGCAACTGCAGGACCAGGCGCGTTTACACACCAGTTTGTATTTATTTCATGTGAATGGCTGGAGTAATGAGCAGGTCGCCCATTATCTGAATTTTAACGACACGACGAATTTTCGCCGTGCCTTTAAGCGCTGGAGTGGTATTACCCCCAGCGACAGCAAATTGCGTTTCAGTTTTTAATTAAACGAAAGAAACGGCTTCTTCCAGAGGGGCGCGATCGGTGCGGGCTTTGTTAGCATCGGCATTATCGTCGGCATAACCAAACGACATCCCAAACAGTACCCCGGCATCTTCCGGTAGCTGTAAAAATTCACGCACTTCTTCAGGGAACTGACCCAGCGCACCCTGCATACAGCTGTCGATACCACGCTCTTTTAATAACAGAGTGAGCGTTTGGGCGTAAATACCAATATCAACGGCTCCCATAATGCCCAGATATTTATCCATGGTGAAAAAAGCGACATGTGGGGCATCAAAAAAAGCCCAGTTACGCAGCATGGCCATATTACGCTTCATTTTATCTTCACGCTCAATGCCCATGGCGCTGTACAGTGCATTTGCTGAACCAAACTGACGCTCGCGATGAATGCCCTGGTAAGCAATTTTCCAGTCAAAATCCGGAGATGGTGGCTGTTGCTTCATCACAGCGCCAATCAGTTTGTTTTTTAACTGATCCTTTTTCTCGCCGGATAACACATAGGTTTTCCATGGCTGAACATTGCAGTTAGAAGGGGACTTCTGCGCCAGAGTAAAAATTTCTTCCAGAGTTGCCTGATCAACGGCTTCTTTTTTAAATGCGCGCACGGAATAACGGCTGTTAAGAATCTCGCTAAGTGCCATCGGACGTTCCTGTTTTTGTTGCTGTTATTAATATCGTTACACTGATGGTAACAGTCAGAAACGACAAGGAAAGTGTGCAGATGTGACAGAAAGGGTGTGAAATACGTTCAGGATAAATAACGTCCACGGCAATCAATTGATTGCCGTGGACGTTTGTTTGCGACCCAGTAATCCATTGCTGGTTTGAAGGGGTGCAGAAGGAGGGCGTAAGGAGTTACTTATTCAGTAAGTAATTCACCAGCAAGGCAACCGGACGGCCGCTGGCACCCTTGGTTTTACCGGCGCCGCCCCAGGCTGTACCAGCAATATCCAAATGAGCCCATGGAGTACCTTCAGTGAAACGAGCCAGGAAGCAGGCCGCAGTGGTTGCGCCAGCCAGTGGACCACCAATGTTCGCCATATCGGCAAAGTTGGTATCCAGCAATTCCTGATAATCGTCTTCCAGTGGTAAACGCCAGACTTTATCCCGTGAATAACGAGCCGCCAGTTGCAGCTCATCAGCCAGGGCTTCGTCCTTGGTAAACAGACCCGAGTTTACGGCACCTAAGGCTGCCATACAGGCACCGGTAAGCGTGGCGATATCAACGACGGATGCCGGTTTAAAGTTATCGATGCCATAGGTCAGTGCATCACATAACACCAGGCGACCTTCGGCATCGGTATTGAGGATTTCGATGGTTTTGCCCGATAGACTGGTTACTACATCACCCGGTTTAGAGGCGTGGCCAGATGGCATATTTTCAGCACTGGTGATCATACCAATGATGTTAACTTTCGGTTTCAGTGCAACCAGTGCCTGCATGGTGCCGAGAACCGAGGCGGCACCACACATGTCGTATTTCATTTCGTCCATTTTGGCGCCAGGCTTGAGGCTGATGCCACCGGTATCAAAGGTGATGCCTTTACCAAGAATAATATGCGGCGCATCGTCTGCATTATCGGCACCGGAATATTTCATAATGATCAGTTTGCCCGGTTCGATCGACCCCTTGGCAACGGAGACAAAGGCGCCTGCGCCCATGGCTTCCATCTGATCTTCATCAATAATGGTGGTTTCAACGGCTGGGTTGTCCGCCAGCTTTTCCGCTTCTTCTGCCAGATAGCTTGGCGTACAGATGTTGCCCGGCAGGTTACCCAGATCGCGGGCGTAATTAACACCCTGGGCGATGGCTTCGCCTTTTTCCAGCTGGCTGCTTACATCGGTACCCAGCCAGATAATCTGTTCTGCTTTTTTAGCAGCCTGATCATTATCGGCTTGAGGTTTGGTTGCGGTGAAGCTGTATTGGCTGCGGCCATAGGCCATAGCTGTTTGTTCTGCTAACCAGGACTCACTCACTTCTTCGTTGGCCAGATTGTGGATGCTCAGCGCCACAGAGCCGGATAACTTTGCACTGGCGGCAGCGATTGCGTTCAGTACTTTTAACGCCGTTTCAGTGGTTTGTGGTTTATCACCTGTACCAACAAGCAGTACACGTTCCGCGCTGATACCACTGACACCTGGCAGCAACAGAGTTTCTGCCAGCTTACCGCTGATATCACCAGCGTCGACACGAGCCTGTAAAAAACCGTTTGCGGCATTATTTATTGCCTCTGCAGCTTCAGATAGCTTGCCTGTCTGGTCGAGAGTGACGACAATACAACTCGCCTGGACGTCGGTGGCAGAATTCTGGGAAACCTGATATTGCATACTTGCTCCTGCAGCATGATGTTATATAAGTGTAAACAGTATAGATGCTGCCTGTTTTTAAGATTACAAGGTCTGGCAGATTTTTAAGGGTTTTTAGTTTGATTTTATTTCGATATCTGGCCAGGGAGCTGGCTGGTTCTATGGTTGCAGTAACCACGGTGTTGCTGATGATTCTGATGAGTGGGCGACTGATTCGCCAGCTGGCTTCTGCTGCCGCCGGTGAAGTGTCATTGGAAATTGTATTTTTTACCTTATTACTGCGTTTGCCTTCGTTTCTGGAAATGATTCTGCCGTTGGCGTTATTTATTTCAATTTTGCTGACTTATGGCCGCTTGTACGCTGAAAGTGAAATGACGGTGTTAACCGCAACGGGTTTTTCTAATCGCCGCTTGTTGGGTTACACCATGATCCCTGCAACAGCACTGACGCTGCTGGTTGCTTCTTTTACGCTATACCTGAGCCCATGGGGCGCTCAGAAGATGGAAGAGCTGTATAAAAAACAATCACAGCTGACGGAGTTTGAATTATTGGCCCCCGGACGTTTTCAGAGTACTGAAAAAGGATCACGGGTCACCTACGCCGAAAGTTTATCGGATGATAAATCGGAAATGCGTAACGTATTTATTGCCGATGGTACATCGTTGCTGGTGGCCAAGCGGGGTACTCAATACGTCAGTGATGAAACCGGATCGCGTTTTCTTGAACTGCACGAGGGGCGGCGCTACGACGTGACGCCCGGGCAGCTGGCCATGCAGAGTCTGGATTTTGATTTATACGGGGTCAAAATTGCCGATGAGCCGGAAGCGCGACGTAAATTGCGTAAGGAAGCCGTACCGACCATGGATCTGATTGGTTCTGATAATCCAAAACATCAGGGCCAATTACGCTGGCGTATATCGTTAATTCTGATGGTGCCGATTGTGACCCTGATTGCTTTCCCACTGTCGAAAGTGAATCCGCGACAGGGAAAATTCGCCAAATTATTTCCTGCCATCATTCTGTTTATGATGTATATCTCGTTGATAATTGGTCTGGTTGGCATGATTGAAAAAGGCAAAATTGCCGCTGACGGTGCGATCTGGGGATTACATTTGGTTTATCTGATGATTGGTCTGGGGCTGATGCTGGTGCCGGAATGGCTGCGTCGTCATAAGGTGAAACAACTGTGAATCGTTTAGATCAATACGTCGCTCGTAATGTGTTATTTGCCAGCCTGATGGTGGTGCTGGTGATTGTTGGCCTGGACGGTATCTTTGGCCTGGTGGATGAGTTGGGCCGTCTGAAAGGCGACTATCAATTCGTCGAAGCGCTGCAGTTTATTGGTATGCGTTTACCCCGTCGTGCCTACGAATATATGCCAATGGCTTGTTTGATTGGCTGTCTGGCTGGCCTGGGAACTATGGCGGCTAACAGTGAACTGACGGTGATGCGGGCAGCGGGTGTTTCCGTTGGGCGTATTTCTCTGGCGGTTATGAAGCCGGTGGCGTTGTTAATGGTAATCAGCATGTTGATTGCTGAATACGCCATCCCATCTCTTGAACGTATTGCTCAATCTCAACGTGCCGTGGCTCAAGGAAAAGCCGAAACCCACAGTAATAAAGGCAGGGGTTACTGGCATCGTGAGGGCAATGAGTTTATGCGCTTTACCGCCATCGAGCCCAATGGTGTATTGCACGGTTTGACGCTTTATCAATTTGATGACGAAGCGCAATTACAGCGTATCCGCAGTGCCAGACGAGCGATTTACCAGCGTGAGCAGTGGTTAATGGAACAGGTAACCGATGTTTCTGTCACCGACGAGCGCACGTCTAAACAAAGCTTCAACAGCCTCAGTTGGGAAACCGGTCTAACGCCGGAAAGCCTCAATGTGGTGATGGTACAGCCGCGGGATATGTCGATCTCCAACCTCTATCGTTATACCCGCTATCTGGAAAGTCAGGGGCTGAATGCGGACAACTATTTGTTGTCGTTCTGGCGGAAGGTGACCCAGCCACTGGGAACATTTGCGCTGGTGGTGTTGGGGATTTCGTTTATTTTTGGTCCGCTGCGGGCGGTAACACCGGGTTATCGTATCTTCTCAGGAATTCTGGTGGGGTTGGTGTATAAATATGCCGAAGAGTTGTTGGCGCCTGCCAGTATCGTGTTTGGCTTCGAGCCGGTATGGGCCAGTGTGATACCGATTGTTGGCTGTTTCAGTATCGGCTTCTGGATGTTGCGTAAAGCGGGTTAGCCGCTTTACGCAATGATGAGAGTCGTTACTTCTTCTGGCGCATTTCTTTGGGAATAAAAACCTGATGGCTGACAGAAGCAATGTCGTGCCAGCTGCGTTGTTTTTTGTCGATTAACGCCCAGAAAAAACCGAGTCCAAAGGTTGCCAGGGAAAAGAAGCCAATACCAACACGGAGCATGCATTGACTGAGTTGTAACATGCCGCCGTTGTCATTCACTAGTTTCAGTCCCCAGGCTTTCATACCGACTGTCTGACCATTACGGCGACGCCATGAGTCACTGTAGTAAAAGAATGCAATGATAAACATCAGCGACAAATTAACGGCCGCGGGCAGTTCCCCCGGGAATTGATTATTATTGGTGGCTTTAATCACGGCGACCACAGCAAAGCCTGCCATGATATAAAGTGCAATCAAAATCAGACCATCATAGATCATAGCGGCCAGGCGCCGGATTAATGGTGCCGTTGCATAGTTGGTATCAGACATAGACTTCCAGTTATTGGTTGGGCTTGCTACTGAGCGTAAAAAACGCCGACATCATAACAAAACACTGCAGAACGCTGAATATTGATGCATAACAATCAACCTCTGAACGATCAAATGCCAGCCTGGCGTGGCTGGATTGCCGCTATCCGGCTGAAAACATTGCCGGCCGTGCTTGCGCCGGTGATTCTCGGTCAGTTCCTGGCGTGGCAGGCTGCCAGCCAATTCTCCTGGTTTCTGGCAGCTGTCATTTCAGGCTGTGCTTTGTTATTACAAATTGGCGTTAACCTGGCGAATGATGTTTTTGATTTTGAGGCCGGTGTTGATGGCCTTGATCGGTTAGGGCCTGCCAGAGCTGCGCAGTCCGGATGGCTGACTGTGCAACAGTTGCGTCGAGGCCTGATCCTTGTTCTGAGCCTCGCCAGTTTATTGGGGCTGGTGTTAGTTGCTTATGGCGGCTGGCTGTTTTTATTGCTGGGTAGTCTCAGTATTCTCGCTGCATTGGCTTACAGTGCCGGGCCGTTTCCGTTGGCGTCTCATGCGCTGGGTGAAGTGACGGTCTTTTTGTTTTTTGGTTTGCTAGCCGTTGTTGGTGGCTTCTATTTACAGCACCCGGAAATCAGTGATTCTGTTTGGGGATACGGTGCGGCGATGGGGGCACTGACCGCTGCCATTATGCTGGTCAATAATATCCGTGACGTCAGCAGTGACCGGGCAGCGGGCAAGCACACATTGATTGTTATCATCGGCACGGATTGGGGTCGAGTTTTCTATGGATTGCTGCTGTTTTCTGCATCGCTGTGGCACTTGCAGTTCAGCTTGTCTGCCATCTTCTTATGTCTAATCAGCGCTGCTTTATGGCGAAAATTGTATCGCCGTGAAGGTGTGGCTTTGAATCAGCAGTTAGCGCAGACTGCCGTGTTTTGTTTGATTTACAGCCTGGTTGTTGTTGCAGATCATTGGATTTAATCGCCTGTTTTTTCACAATAGGTGCAGATAGAAATAAACGAGGTTGTTATGGTAGATATCGCTGATATACGTAAAGAATATACCCAAGGGCGGCTGGACGAGGAGACCTGTGCTCCGGATCCGATCACTCAGTTTCATGCCTGGTTTGAGCAGTACCGTGAAACCAATCCTCCTGAGCCAACCATTATGACGATGGCCAGCTGTGATGAGAATGGTCAGCCGTGGCAGCGTATTTTGTTGTTAAAGGGGTATGACGAACAGGGCTTTGTGTTCTTTACCAACTATGAGAGCAACAAGGGTCAGCAACTGGCCGAAAATGGTAAAGCGGCTCTGCATTTCTTCTGGATCAATATGGAACGCCAGGTTCAGATTCAGGGCGAAGTCGAGAAAATTTCCCGTGAAGATGCCGAGCGTTACTTCCATTCCCGACCGCGGGAAAGTCAGCTGGGTGCCTGGGCGTCCGCCCAAAGCCGACCTTTGCAAAACCGTCAGCAATTAGAAGACAAATTTGCCGCTGTATCAGAACAGTTTGAAGGGCAGGATGTACCGCTGCCGGGCTACTGGGGTGGTTATCGAATCAAACCGCAGCGTATGGAATTCTGGCAGGGTGGTGCACATCGTTTACACGATCGGGTTGAGTACAATGCCGACGGTAATGGTGGCTGGCAAAAACAACGCCTGAATCCTTAATGCTCGTGACTCCTACTGAGGGAGAAGCTGAACTCAACCTGCAGTTCATTTGCCTGCACATGGCGGGTTAATTCTCCCTGCAGTTGGCTGCCGACAATGTAGTCACAGAGCAGCCATGCTTCTGGTAATGGGCTGTCATCAATATTCGTGTTGTTTGTGGTGGCAAACGTCATCGCCAGACAAGCAAGGTCTCCTCTCAGAGTCAGACGCAGTGTTAATGCGTCGGTAACCTTCAGCAGTGGCTCCTGCAAAATCAGACAATTCAGTAGAAAGGCAATCAGCTTGTCGTTCTCTTCCAATATCAGTGACAGTGGAAAATCTTCATGAATGGTGACCGCGCTTAACTGGTGATGTTGTTGCAGCCAGACTCGCAGCATGGAACTCAGATCGAGACTGCGCGGAGGGTGATTGATCTCTAGGTCCAGATACTGGCCCAACAGATCGAGCATTGTGTGGTTTTCTGTTTTCAGATATTCCAACAGTAAAATATTAAAGCGGGTATTCAACTGGTTCATCTGACTTTGCTGGAAGCGCTCGAGTTGACCGGTCAATTTCTGGATATTGGCTTTCGCACGTTGCTGTTCTTCGTACAGCTCTTCAGTGCGTTTCGCGACTTTATTTTCCAGATTAATCGCCAGTTCCTGAGCTTTGCGGGTAGCAATCTGCTCTTTGGTTTTATCCACCAGGCACAACAAAATATCCAATGGCCGGCTTTCGTGGTACGAGATAACCTGGATGGTGGTATCAAGAAACTTCTCTTCCTGATTCAGATTAATCACCTGAATACAGGTTTGCAGCCGATTGACCCGGCCGAATAACAATTGATTAAAACGTTCTCTCAACTCAACACTTTGCTCACCATGAAACAGCTCGCGGAATTTTTCCATCGGATGTTCGCTGGCTTCCAGCTCTTTCTGGTTACTGCCAAGAAGTTGGGCGAAATGATGGTTGCAGCTGATCTTGTCTTCCTGGCTGTTGTACTGACAAAGCCCGAGAGCAGCGTTATCAACCGCAATCGAGAGCTGCTCTTTGGTCTCTTCTAACTGTGCCTTACTTTTTTCGCGCTCGACCATGTCGGCTTTTAACGTGTTGCGCATTTTATTAATGGCAGCAGCTACCAGATCCAGTTCGTCCTGTTTCTCTGAGCGACTATTCAGGGTTAATGCCGACTCCAGGTTATCGAGAGAAAAGCGGCTGGCCCAGTTCGACATAATCCGTAACCGTTGGGTGATTAACGCCCGGACAATGGCCAACAGGAAAATCGATACCGAGAAAGTTTTAATAAACTGGGTTAAAAGAATCTGTACAGCCTTTTCCTGTAATTCGTCATACAGGTCAGCGTAATTGATATCGATATGCAGATTGCCGAGATTATATTCTTTTCCCGAGTTCTGATAATTCAACGGAAAGGAATGGCGCTGATCGGTGCGGCTTAATACATCCCCGGCGCTGTGGATCAGATTATTCTGTGTCTCAATGTAGACATAGACAACGCCGGGAAAGTTAAGAATACCTTCCAGCTGAGACTCAATCTGGCGGGTATCGAAATTCCATAAGCTGTAACTGATACTTTGCTGATAGCTGTTCTGAATTTGCTGGCCGTTGGTCTCATATTCACTGACACCACGCTTATAGTCGCTCAGCAGAATAAAGCCGGACGTCGCCAGGGTAATAACAAAGCTGAACGCCAACAGATAAGACAGCAGTGTGATACCGACGTGGCGGCGATTATTTTTTTCAGACTCAGTCAGGCTATTCAAAGCGGTTATCCCAAACAGCGATGCTTTAACTATAGCTACTCTGGCAGGGGCAGGGTATCTCCGTTGGGAGATTCTTCATCCGTTGCTTTGTAATACCAAAGTAATATTCGTGCCAGTTTATCAGCAGGTGATGTAAATATCTGTATTTGTTGATCTGGTGCAATATCCTCACGGCATGTCGGGAACTGGGCTCTTTATTATTGATTTGTATCAAAATGGTGCAGTCACAGTTCTTTAATCTGCACTCATCTTATGAAGACGCACAAAATTAAGGAGTGCTTAATGAAACTGTTAAAAACCCTGTTAGCAAGCGCTGTTGCTGTATCTGCGATGCCTGCTCTGGCGTATGACGCTGGTGATATCATTGTTAAAGCTGGTATTGCTCACGTAGCTCCTAAAGATGACAATCTTAAACTGGCTGGTGCAGGTACCGTAGAAGTTGAAAGTGACACTCAGCTGGGTATTACTGCTACTTACATGGTAACCCCACAAATTGGTGTGGAAGTTTTGGCGGCAACCCCGTTTAAACACGATATTAAGCTGAATGGTAAAAAAGTGGCGACTACCAAACACCTGCCACCAACCATTTCTGCTCAATACTACCCGATGGATCCGGCGTCTAAGATTCAGCCGTACGTCGGTTTAGGTATTAACCACACGTTCTTCTTTGATGAAGATGGTATCGTTAACCACCTGGGCAAAAGCACTGGTTTAGCTCTGTCTGCCGGTATGAACTATGACATCGATGACAAGTTCATGGCGAATGTTGCAGTTTGGAAAATTGATATTGATTCCGAACTGAATGAAGGTGGTAAAGATGTAGAAATCGACCCGCTGGTATTTATGGTCGGTGCAGGTATGAAGTTCTGATTTGAACTTTTAAGCACTAATAAGAAAGATATAAAAAAACCACGCATATGCGTGGTTTTTTTATATCTTTCTTATTAACGTAAATAGTTATCAATAATGTCTTGATGTATTTTACTTTTCCTATAGATATAAAATCTTGATATTTCAATTCTGTTACAGACATAATTGCGGCATCTGATAATAGCAATTCATATCAGGACGCTATATGTTGAATATCAAATTAATTGTCTCATTCTTTGTTATTAATATTGTTTGTTTTACAACGCAGGCATATGGAAATGACCATCAAAACGAGTATCAGAAGTTCAAAGCGCTTCAGGCTGCCAGCCAACCAGTGAGTATTGAAGTGGTGGAAGTCAGTGAACGATTCATCAATGCCTGTTCTGTTGTCGCCGATCTGGATGTCGTAACAGCAGAGGGAGCTGCAGATCCAACCAGTGCTGTTTATCGTATGCCGCAGGAATGTATGGATGATCAGAGCGACTGCAGTTGCTCTGCGTCCACCCGGGATCAGATTTGTGTGTTCGAGTGCACCGCCGGTTTATAAGCTCCAGACCCGAAAATCGTATTTGATCAGACATAAAAAACGCCACTTAATAGTGGCGTTTTTTATGTTCGATTGCAGGACCTGATCAGGCAGGCTCTGCATTAACAGGTTTGACCACATAGAGCAGGTCGCCCTGGTTCACTTGTTGGCCATCCGAGTTCATAATCCGGGTGACTTTAAACTGCTGCTTAGCAGGGTAAAGCTCAGCGCCGGCGCGGTTGAACTGTTTCAGGTTGAGCGGGGTAAACATCTTCATCGCTTCCATCAGGCACAGAGTCTGGTCAATGCTGATGATGTCACCTTCTTTCACAAACGGAGGTTCCGTTGGTGATGCGGAGCCGTAGAAGATACTGGTGCTTGGCGACAGTACTTTCAACTCGTCAGAGCCTTCGATGGCCAGCGCGGAAGCATCAACGGCATCTGCGGATAAATCAGCGGCCTCTTCGATATCACTGATCAACGCATCTACGTCCATACGGTCGAGGAATTGCGGCAGATAGGTTGTATCGTAGATACCTTTCTGGAATACCTCATCATCCAGAACGCGTTTCAGCAATGGAATATTGGTGCATACACCCGTGATACGAACCCGTTCCAGATACTCACGCAGCTTGGCAATGGTATCGTCACGATCCTTACCGTAACAGATAATCTGAGTCACCATGCTGTCGTAGAATGGCGATACCTGCTTGCCAGGTGCTGCCATTGAGATCAGCTCAATATAGTCTTCTTCCGGCAATATACATTCGCGAATTCGACCCGGTGTTGGTACAAACTCAACATCATCGCCTTTGCGGACTGCTTTCTCAGCGTTAACACGAACTTCGATAGCATAACCGTTGGCCACTGGCTTCAGATCGTCAATGGCTTCGCCCTGGGCGATCTTGAACTGAGTGCTGACGATATCAATACCAGATACCAGCTCAGTTACTGGGTGCTCAACCTGCAGACGTGTGTTCATCTCCATAAAGTAGATGGTGTCGTTGTCGAGATCGAAGATAAATTCAACGGTACCGGCGCCAACGTAGTTAACGGCATCTGCCAGTTTGGCGGCAAAATCGTATGCACCTTGTTCCAGCTCACGTGGCAGCATCGTAGAGCCGGACTCTTCGAAAATCTTCTGGTTATTACGCTGCACCGAACAGTCGCGCAGACCCAGAATCTTGGTGTTTCCATGGCTGTCGCGTAACACCTGCACTTCAATATGGCGCAATGATGTAACGTATTTTTCCAGGTAGACGTCACCGTTACCGAAGGCCGCTTTTGCTTCGGTCGAAATCTGATGGAACAAGCTATGAATCTTATCCGGAGATTCCACCACCTGAATGCCTTTACCACCACCACCGTGTACCGCTTTTAACAGTACCGGGTAACCAATCTCATCAGCCACGCTGGCGGCATTGGCAGAGCTGGTCAGAATGCCATGTGAACCCGGTACAACCGGAACTTCTACACGCATTGCGGTGTTAATGGCGTTGGACTTATTACCCATGGTTTCCATTGATGAAACCGGCGGGCCAACAAAATTGATATCGTGGTTACCACACAGGGCGGCAAACTGGCTGCTTTCTGACAGGAAGCCAATACCCGGGTGTAACGCATCAATGCCTTCATGATGAGCAACACGCAGCACCGATTTGGCGTTCAGGTAGGATTCGTCTGGCGTATTACCACCGATACACACCACGCGATCTTCAGGCCCCAACATGTCGACCGGCACTGAGTCCATATCCGGGTCGGACTGAACCAGTACAACTTTGATGTCGTTTTCCTGAGCCTTACGGATCAGCTTAACGGCAGTACAGCCACGGGCATGCACCAATACTTTATCGATATTGCCGTATTTCTTGCTTTCGTTGGCCGCGTCACCCGTGTCTGGGGCAAAACGTTCGGCGGTGACATAACCCTGAAGTACGCGATCCAGAACGTCATCGACGGTATGACGCGCGGTTGGCATATCCGGGTCAATCGCACGCAGGCGACTGTCGAGGTCATCAAAGAACGGATGTTGTACCAGACCGTCCATCGATTCCGGAGAAACCGATAAGTAGTTCGACAGGGTACACGTACTTGGCAGGTAGCTTGGTACGACAATCTGACCGGCAAACGGCATGTTGGTGCCGGAGAAGTAATAGGTTTGCGCCAGTGGGTGAGTCACAAACGACGCCTGTGCGCCACCGGTACAATCACCAAAACCAAAGATCACTAATGGCAGGTCGTTGTCTCGAACAAAGCGGGTGATGCGGTCATTAACGATCGCCATGGAGAATAAGGCTGCTGCACCTTCTTTAGTTTGCATACCACCAGAAGATACAAAGCAAACGATCGGCAGTTGCTGGCGAGCACACTCGACCATCAACTTGCAGAACTTCTCGGCACTGGCCATATCGAAGGCGCCCGCCTGGAAATTCAGGTTGGAAACCAGCGCACCAACGCGTTGTTGGCGATCACCAATTTTAATGGTGCCGATACCGGTTAATACGCCGCATGGTTTTTCGTCTTTATTTAACGCACCTTCGATGGAGCTACGGAAGCCCGGGAATGAAACCGGATCAGCAGACATCAGCGAACCGTTAATTTCATCGAAATCGGCGAAGAAGCGTTCGATTAATGCAGCCGGAGTGGTTTTCTTCTGACGTTTAGTGTCATCCAGAACCTGTTGAATAAGCAGGTCGTGGTAGCCCATGGTCAGACGGTTCCAGAAGTCTTTACGACGACCAATGGAAACCGGATTAATACGGCCGTTATAGTTTTTACCTTCCTGCTCGGCTTCGTGGTATTCCGCCAGCAGTTTTTCAAAGATAAAGGTAATAACAACAAACAGGGTGTCTGACAGGCGAGGGAAGGCCAGTTTCTTCCATTCTTCAACCGACTTCAGGAATTCGACACGGGCAGAGCTCTTAATGAAGTAGCTCAACCAGTGGTTAAAGGATTCGCGTTCCTGCGGGGTATAGCTGTCACCGGAAGTGGCTTCTGCCAGTGACTTATCCAGTAATTCTTTCACCGCATCGCTGGAAAGCGCGCGGGTTTCGTTCGCTTCTTTGGCAACGTTTACCAGGTTGTAGATAAAGTTATCGTACAGCTGACCAAACACCAGCATGTTCTGGCAAACCTGGCTGAATTCGTATCGCAGTTCGTCGTGCAGAATCGCATCCAGGATGGTGATATCAGGGTGTGCCGGGTTCTGGATGTTTTCCTGGCGGAACTGAATATAAGGGGCCAGTGCTTCTTCCAGAATGCGACGATTCGCTTCAACTTTAGCCACTGCCACGCTGTTGGCGATGGCTTCCGTGCGGGTTGATAACTTCAGTTCGTCACGGACATTTTCCGGGATAAGTTCGTGTTGCAGTACGGTATTCAGCGCACTGGCAATTGATTGCTTTAACGCACCTTTGGCCTGTTCACCGGCCATTTCAGTGGTCAGGTCCTGGCGGGTTTCGTGTGGCAGTACTTCACGAATATACACAGCCAGTGGGTGCGGGT
Organism: Bacterioplanoides sp.; assembly: GCF_965219715.1. Classification (GTDB taxonomy): domain Bacteria; phylum Pseudomonadota; class Gammaproteobacteria; order Pseudomonadales; family Oceanobacteraceae; genus Bacterioplanoides. The sequence continues at coordinate 1,100,591 of NZ_OZ244785.1, read as the reverse complement.
TATTTTCGATAAAATCTGCAACGGCTTCGGTATCGAGAATATCGTTCGCACGCAGCATAAAGCGGCTTTGCTTGTAGTCTTCCAGATAATTAAGCAGGCCCTGGAAATTAACCGGAGCGTCGGCTTTCCAGCGGTTAAACAGATACAGACCCAGGTTAAAGCACAGGTCCTGTTTGGCCTTGAGGTAATTATCTTTTGGTTCACCGAAGAACAAACGAGCAATAGTTGAACGGCTTTCATCGCGCTCTTCGTACTTGCTCCAGAAGGTTTTCCAGCTTTTGTGCAGAGCGTCGTCGTAAACGATTTTTTCCGGCGCCTGGATCCAGTTCTGGAATTTGCGTTGCGCTTCACGCTCGTTGCGTTGTTGCAGCTGGCCTTCCGGAATTTCTTTTTCCGCCAGGCGGCCATAATTTTCAACGCTGGTGGCGTGAATACGGCGGCGCAGAGTCAGGTAGCGGGTATAACGATACGTCAGGCCAAAGATGTTCAGGTGTTCGGTTGGCGTTTCCGCCAGGAAAAAGTTGGCATCACGCTGCACTTTTTCCAGTTTATCGGATGGTTCCAGGAAGCGATCAATACTGCGCTTGTAGTGATCCATCAGATACGGATTATTGCGGGCAAATTCTGCCGAACTTGCTTCGATGGACTCAATGCCCGTCACCACAGCCTGGTGCAGGTTGTAACGTTTTTCGTCAGCATCGCTTGGGGCGTAATCGATAATGCCATCGATGATGCCGGCTTCTTTTAATTCGAATCCGGAAACGCCCACATATTTTGCACATTCTTGCCAGGACAAGTTGTACTTGCGCGCAATACTGGCCAGACCCTGAGGCTGAATGGTGTTAAAGATACCATCACGGACGGATAACAAAATGTTGGTTGTTGCCAGTGGGATAGCACCACCGGAATAACCCGCACCCCAGATAATACCCAGAGTTGGTACATCGTTGTTGGCCATTTCAGTAATCAGGTGCGAAATCGAATGCGCCTGGTTACCAGCATTGGCGGCTTCGCCCGCGTCTGCTCCGGGGGTGTCGATAAACGTAACAATTGGCATCGCACGCTGAGCAAAAGCACGAACCTGCTCGGCGGCTTTGTTGTGGTGCTGAGGACCCCAAACGCCATTGTTGTGTTCACGGTTCTGGCAGATAAAGCCAACACGACGAACCTTACCATTGAAGTCCATATCGGCTTCACAGGTATATAACGGGCCGTCTTCCAGTTCGGTAATCGTGCGCAGAATCAGGTGCTGAACAATCGCTTTTGCACCAATACGCTGGTTGTTTTCACTGGGAGAAACAACCTGCTCGATATAATCATCGATATTTAAGCCGGATAAACGCTCGCGTTCGCTGTCACACCGTTCCGGAGCAATTAAGCCTTTTACTGTGTGATCAATCGGGTTGTCTTCGAATTCCGGGAAAAGAGAAAAGTCAGCAGAAAGCTGTTCAGCTTTCAAAAACAGCTGATCAATATGGGCCTGTTCGTTGTCGATGGAACTGGGTGCCTGTTGGTCTGTCATTGTAACTAAATCCATACTGTGCCAAAGCGAGATCAACCAAAGTCAGATGAAACGGGGTTGACCGGAAAAAACTAAAAAATATTGAGTTGGCATTCATTTTTCGGGGACGGTATTGGCTCCGCTGAAAGCTGGCTGCCGACGGATGTCAGCAGCGCTTTTTCCTGAAAACAGCTAATGCCTTGTACAGCGACTGAGTATGTCATTTTTTGCGGTAAGTGAACAACGTCATCACAGCAATATTGACATTCCTTTAATAATCAAACGGCCTTAAATATCAGGGTGGCGTTGGTGCCACCAAATCCAAAGCTGTTCGACATTACGGTAGTTAATTGGGCTTCACGGTTTTTGGTGACGATATCAAATCCTTCTGTGCCTTCATCGATGGCTTCGATGTTGGCGCTACCGGTAATAAAGCCGTGTTGTTGCATTAATAAGCTGTAAATAGCTTCCTGAACGCCTGCAGCGCCCAGAGAGTGGCCGGTCAGTGATTTGGTGGAGCTGATTGGAGGGCGTTGTTCGCCAAATGCTTCACCAACGGCTTTTAATTCAGTAATGTCGCCAGCCGGCGTACTGGTGCCGTGGGTGTTCAGGTAATCAATCTCCGGGTTGTCAGCCATTTCCAGCGCCATTTGCATGCAGCGCACAGCACCTTCGCCGGAAGGGGCGACCATATCAGCGCCATCGGAGGTTGCGCCATAGCCAACCAGTTCGGCGTAAATGGTCGCACCACGGGCTACCGCGTGTTCATATTCTTCTAATACCAACATGCCGCCACCGCCAGCGATCACAAAACCATCACGGGTGGAGCAATACGCGCGGGAAGCGCTTTCTGGTGTGTCGTTATATTTGCTGGATAATGCGCCCATGGCATCAAACTGGGCGCTGAGGCTCCAGTGCTCTTCTTCGCCGCCACCGGCAAATACCACGTCTTGCTTACCCCATTGAATCAGTTCCATTGCATGGCCAATACAATGTGCACTGGTGGCACACGCGGAGGTCATGGAGTAGTTCACGCCTTTAATCGAGAACGGGGTTGCCAGGTTGGCAGAAGTCGTCGAGCCCATGGTACGGGTCACACGATAAGGGCCAACCTTACGAATGCCTTTTTCACGCAGGATATCAACGGATTCAACGATGTCTGAAGAAGAAGCACCACCAGAGCCGGTAACCAGACCGGTACGTGGGTTGCTAACGATTTCTTCAGGCAGGCCAGCGTCTGCGATGGCTTCTTTCATCGACAGATACGAATACGCGGCCGAGTCACCCATAAAGCGCTTTAATTTACGATCAATATGTTCCGCCAGGTCAATATTCGGTTTGCCGGCGACATGGCTGCGAAAGCCCATTTCCTGATATTCAGGCTGGAAGGAAATACCGGAGCGCTGAGCCTGCAATGAAGCCAAAACTTCTTCTTTATTGTTGCCCAGACAACCCACGATGCCCATACCTGTAACAACTACTCGACGCATATCTAATCTCAACTTGTGTTTTTTAAATTCTTGCCAGCATATTACCGAAAGATTGAGGTAATATTTCAGCTTCAACTAATATTTCTGCGCTCCACTATATAGCAGTGGTGGAAAAGGCATAAAGAAAAATATTATTGACATCAGGTTGTTAATCAAAGGTTAAAGGTTGTATTCGAAATGGCTGAAAAAGGTGTGCGCTGGCAGCGTGTTCAGGAGCTTATGCTGGAAAATGCACTGGACGTTGAAACCATGGCGGCTTGCTTGGGAGTGGATGAGGTTAAGCTTGAAGCCATGATTGGTGAAAGTGCTAAACGTAAAATCCCTGACTCACTGGCGCAACAAATGGAGCAGACATTTTCCAAGCCACAAGGCTGGCTCGACCAGGGAGATGACGGCGGAATTACCTTCGACTTATTTGGATCCTGAGTATCGATGCTCAGCAATTTAAAGCCCTGAACAAGCAGGGCTTTAAGCGGTTATACCGAAGGTCGTAATAAACGAATAAATGGCAACCAGAATTGACGTACGGCGATCACCAAAGCGGTGACGCTGGTGATTACTCCCAGTGCCTGAGTGTCAGGGTATCGGTCTTCATGAAATGCTAGCGCGACGGTCGCTAATGTCAGCAAGATAACACTCGCAAACTTCCAACCATGTGCCTGAAATGCCTTAAAGTGGCTTTCCAGGTACACGCAAAAAATGGCAGTCGCGATACCGGCACCACCGCCAGTTAAAATATCGACCGGCCAATGTGCGCCAACCATCACCCGGCTGAGTGCAGCCAAAACACCCATGATCATGACAAAAACGATCAATGCCGGGCGCAAAGTATTCAGCGCAATTAATGTGGCGCAACTCAGCGCAGTAAAAGCATGTCCTGAAGGAAAACTCTCGTTTTTCAGAGCCGGACCAATCAGGTTAAAGCTGCCAGCTTCCAATGCGGCAGGAGGTCGTGGCAGATTAAGGCTTTGTTTGAAAATATGAACGGCAATACCGCCAATGATCAGCAATAACAATGATTGTGTCAGCATTCTCGGACGATAAACCGCAACAGCAAGCAGTAGGGCAATGGCCCATAGGGTATCCGCCATTAACGTCAGATTGGCCCAGATAGCCGGTGGCAGGGCAGAGCCAGCTTCATTCCAGCTGAGGAAGATGGCCTGATTGGTACCTGTTGCTGCGATGACGGCCGCTGCTACTAACATAAGCACCGCACCGGTAAACAGTACCGGGCGCAACAGGACGTTGTTATTGTGCATTGATGATACCTGACGCATTTTCTTCCGCCGTTCTACGTCGAATAATCATGATCGGCCCCGACTGGAATAACACATCAATGTCGCCGGTATCCTTCAGGCGGTCTTCGCGGGCGTAACCAATCTCACCAGGTTGCAGTGGGCGGCGCTCAGTCCATTTATCGAGGTAGACGTTAAAACTCGGCATATCAATCGATTGAGTCACAACCGGCTGATTCAGCTCTTTGGCAAACTGAGCGGCTTCCCAAACCGGACGCTGTTGCGCCTCACTAATCGCCGGTACAAAAACAAACCAGACAAAAGCCGACTGCAAGGCACCTGTCAGTACCAGTGAAAACCACGGGCTGATGCGCGGCCATAAAATCAGAGCGGCGGATATGATCCAGGTCAGCGCCGCCAGAATGGCAAAATCCTGATTGATAAATTCTGCTGCACGATTGGCTGCTGCAATCTCAATAGGGTTTGTCAGGCCATCGATAATGCCCGGAATCAACAGCGGGAACGCGGTAAATACAGCAAACAGCAGTGACGGAAAAATCAGCGTCAGAATGCGGCTTTTCAGCCAGTGACGATAACGCGCCATCAGAATAACCAGAGGAGTAACACCGTATAAAATGTAGTGCGGTAATTTAGTGCTGGCGACGCTGAACAGCACCAGAACTACTAAAAACCAAATCCACAAATAACGGTTCAGTAAATCCGCCGGTTCGCCATCACGCTGACGAATGGTTTTAAGGCTCGGTACAATTCGCACCAGCAGGGCGCCAAACGGAGCCAGGATAAATGGCAGGAACAACAAGTAGAAGAAAGGTCCACCATCATGGCCTTCCATCGCATTGTTAAAGCGATTGACGTTGTGTTTCAGAATAAAGCCGTCGATAAACGCTTGACCCTGTGCCATGTATTCGAGAATGTACCAGGGCGCTGCAATCAATAAGAACAGAATCCAGCCCGGGAAAAAGAAGATGGCTTTAATAAATGCGTCACGCATGCCTGACCAGATAAAAAAGATTGCAGATACCATCAACGGAATCGCAACAGCAACCGGCCCTTTGGTTAACACGCCTAGCCCCATCAGGGCATAGATGATAAACAGCAGCTTATTCGAAGGCTCAACCGTGTAGCGATACATGCACAACATGGTGGTGGCCAGAATAACATTTAATACCGCGTCGGCTGTGGCCACGTGGGCAATCATATTAATGCCCAGCGCAGCTGCTGCAACCAGTGCTGCGGTAACAGCAATGTCCTGATTCAGGAAGCGGCGACAAAAATAGAAAATTGCCAGTGACCAGCCAATGCCCGCTAATGCAGAAGGCAGACGGAACGCCCAGACCTCATTGCCAAATACGGCAATGGAGGCGGCCTGCAGCCAATAAATCAAAATAGGTTTGTCGAAACGCACCCGATCGTTGAGGTAGGTGGTGATAAAGTCACCACGTTCGAACATGCCACGGGTTGCTTCACTGAAAGCCCCTTCATCGTGATCGAACAGCAGGTAGCCGCCCAGATTCATAAAGAAAAATGCAATCAGGGCGGCTATCAGCCAGTAAGGGACAGAGAGGTTTCGCATGGATCAGCTGTTTTCCGTGTTGCTGTCTGCCGCTGGTGCGGTTGGCTGTTTCATTTCTGACGAGTTTGCCCAACAGGTTTCTTCGTCATCACATTCAGCATCACGGTTGTAGATCACGTATTGCTGACGCTGCGATGATTCGAAGTAGGTTCGTGAAATCAGCTCAGACAATACCCCGGTGGTCAGGAATTGCAGTGCCGCAATGACACACACAACCGAGATCAGGAACAGCGGACGGGTGCCTATGTCTTCGCCGAGGAAGATTTTCAGGAAGCCCAGATAAGCCAGTAATAAACCACCAACGGAACCCAGTGCCAGACCAATTGAACCGAAGAAATGGCCCGGACGTGCGCGGTAACGCATAAAGAAGTAAACCGACAGCAGGTCCAGAATAACGCGGAAAGTACGCGAAATACCGTATTTGGATTCGCCTGCCACACGCGCATTGTGTTTAACCACAATCTCACCAATACGGCTTGGCGGCACAACCGCAGCGACCCAGGCCGGGATAAAGCGGTGCATTTCACCGTACAAACGAACCTGTTTGATGACCGATGATTTATAGATTTTCAGTGAGCAACCGTAGTCATTGATGCGCACACCGGTGATTTTACCGATTAAGCGGTTAGCGATGCGGGATGGGATTTTACGCAGCACCAGGTCATCTTTACGGTTTTTGCGCCAGCCGGTTAACAGGTCCAGATCATTTTCAATCAGGTGGTCAACCATGCGGGGAATGTCGGCTGGGTCGTTCTGCAGATCGCCATCTAATGTGGCAATCAGTTCACCACGGGCTTCATCAATACCAGCTTGCATGGCAGCAGTCTGGCCGAAGTTACGACGCAGCTCGATCACGCGCACGTGAGTGCCGTATTTTTCAGTCTCTTTATGCAGAGCTTGCGGGGTGCCATCGGTACTGCCGTCATCAACGACCAGCAGTTCCCATGCTCCCTGATAATCAGCCAGTCCCTCGTGTACACGAGCAACCATAGGGGAAACGTTGTCAATTTCGTTGAACATTGGAATGACAACGGATAAGGATGGTGTTGTTGCCTCAGTCAAGGTAGATACCACTCTGTACCGATAATTATAAAAAAGTTGGGGGATAATACCCAAAAGCCTGAGCAGTGAAAACTAAAGTCGTGTCAACGTCAGGCTGGGAAGGGCTGTGATGGTGCAACAGAGTGTTTTAATGATGCGCTGGGCGATTCTTCGCTGTACGAATAGTGAGCAAAGCAATCAAGCCCGTCAGAATAAAGGTACTGCCAAGCACAAATAAATGCAGATTCACTGCGGCCGCGAGAGCCTGCGATTTATCCAGTCCCCATGGGATTAATCCGGCAACGATGCCGGCTTCATACGTGCCTGCGCCCGCCAGTCCATTAATGGGGAGAACGCTGGATAACTCTCCGGCAGTGGCGCCAATCCAGCTCTGGTTAAATGGCATGGGTAAAAACTGCTGCAACAACCAGGCGTAAACCGCCAGCTTTAATGCCCAGTTAATCAGAGTCCAGAACAGAGCCCGGACAAACGGCCATGGAGACTTAGGCAGTGCGTGCATCAGCTCGGCTACTTTATCTGACCAGCCAGCAGGGTGTTGATTCAGAAACGTTTCCACCCGGTTTTGCAGTGGCAAGACAATTAATGGTGCAGCAAGTAACGCTCCGCTGATTAGCCAGCGAGTTTGCTCGCTGAGAGGCAACAGGCTTTGCAGTGATACAACGGCCAGTACTAATAAAGCATATAAATCGAGCAATCTGAGCCACAACAGTGCCGGAGCGCTATGGCGATACGGCAAGTCGAAATGTTGTTTCATTAATAGTGGGAAGGCGGTTTCGCCACTGCGCATCGGCAGCAGGTTGTTAAAGAAGTTATGTAAAACCGTAATGCGTGTCAGCAGGGTAAAATGACCGCGGCAGTACTGATGAAAAAAATCATAAAAACGCAGGGCGCGTAATAAATAACTTACCAGCATCAACAGCACTGCAATCAACAGCGATTGCGCTGGAATCAGCTGCCAGCTGACTAATACCGAATGCCAGCCGAAACTGCTTTCTACCAGAATGATCAGGCCAACTAACAGGGCCACGCCGGCCCAGAATTTCCACGACTTTAACAATTGTTCCCCGACTCGCTCACAGCCCTGACAAAGAGGGCGGATGGTTGCGGTTGGTGTCGTTAAAGTCAAGTTTGAATAACTGACGAAATCACGTAAAGTTCGCCTCTACCGTGATTGGCGGCCGTAACTGCGGCCTGCTGTGATTCTGATGAGACGTGTGCCTTGAAAGTATTAGTAGTCAAAACTTCCTCCCTGGGAGATGTGTTTCACACCTTGCCGGCGATAGAAGATGCCTGGCAAACACTGCCGGACATCGAGTTTCACTGGCTGGTCGAAGAAGGATTTGCTGATATACCCACCTGGCACCCGGCGGTTAAAAGGGTGATCCCGGTTGCCTGGCGCCGTTGGCGCAAGAACCTGTTTAATAAACACAATCGCCAGGAAATGAAGGCGTTTCGCCAGCAGTTAAAGAGTGAACAATACGACATCGTGCTTGATGCTCAGGGCCTTATCAAAAGTGCAGTATTTACGCGTTTGGCCAATGGCCCGCGCTATGGTCTGGATAAAAACTCCTGTCGTGAACCTCTGGCGGCTAAGGCGTATCAATTCCCGCAAGCAATCGCGAAGGGGCAACATGCCATTCCCCGGGTACGTCAGTTATTCGCTCAGGTGTTGGGGTATCAGGTTCCTGATTCTTTATCTTACGGCGTTGATCGTGGTCGTTGGCAGCGTCCTGATGTACAGGGTGATTATTGGGTATTCCTGCATGGAACCACCTGGATCACCAAGTTGTGGCCGGAAGGCTACTGGAAGCAATTAGCACAGCTGGTTACCAATTCCGGTAAGCAGGTAATGCTTCCCTGGGGTAACGACGAAGAGAAACAACGAGCCGAACGCATTGCTGATGGTATTGACGGTGTGTCTGTATTGCCAAAAATGGGCTTAAACGATCTCAATGCGTACCTCGCTTATGCTCAGGCCGTTGTTGGCGTTGATACCGGTTTGTCTCATGTTGTTGCCGCACTTGAAGTGCCTTCTGTCGCGATTTACGGAGCGACTTCCGCCACCCTGACTGGTGTGCTTGGCCCGCAGGTTGAAGTTATGAAAAGCGAAATGAATTGCGCGCCGTGTTTGTCGAAAAAATGCTTGTTAAACGAGCCGGGCGATATTCAGCCGCCGTGTTATCGCGAGATTTCACCTCAGCGGGTGTTTGATTATTTAACCGGTGTTATCGCTGAATATTAGATTCAGCGACGCATAATGCCTTAGAAGAAAACCGGCTTAATTAGCCGGTTTTCTTTTTTGAGGTTTGCGCATCGGTTTATTAGTGTTTTTGTTAGCCGCACCTTCAACCTTGCGTTTGGTGGCGCCAGACTTTTCCCAGGGAGAATTTTTATTCTCCGAATTTCCTGACGTTTTATTACCGGTGGTACCGCGTTTTTGATTGCCGTTTGAATTTGTTGATTTGCCTTGTGAGTGGTGCTTTTTCTCACCGCTGCGCTGGCCATCTCTGTGATCTGAGTGAGCCTTAGGCTTTTTGGGTTTCTTAGGCTTTTTCGGTTTAGCGCGTAATGTCGATTGTGGAATCTCGTGAATCGGCTCAAACCCCGGAATGTAATCTCGTTCCAGCAACTTGCCAATCAGATTTTCAACCTGAGATAACTCTTTAAATTCGTCTGCTGAAACCAGCGATACAGCGTTACCTGCGGCACCGGCACGACCGGTACGGCCAATGCGGTGGACGTAATCTTCCGCGACGTTCGGCAGGTCGAAGTTAACCACCTGGGGCAGTTGATCAATATCGATACCACGAGCGGCAATGTCGGTGGCGATTAATGCGCGAATGTCGCCGGATTTGAATTCCGCCAGTGCCCGGGTGCGTGCCCCCTGGCTTTTGTTGCCGTGGATGGCGGCGGCTTTAATTTTCTTTTCTTCCAGGTATTTGGTCAGGCGGTTTGCACCGTGTTTGGTGCGGCAAAATACCAGAACCTGCTGCCAGTTGTTTTCTTTGATTAAGTGTGCAAGCAGAGCAGACTTCTGTTTCTTATCAACCGGATGAATACACTGATCGACGCGTTTCGCTGTACTGTTGGGTGGAGTAACAGAAATCTCAACTGGATTGTTGGTCAGGCGTTTCGCCAGATCTTTGATTTCATCGGAGAAAGTAGCGGAGAACAGCAGGTTCTGGCGTTCTTTCGGCAGGATATTCAGGATTTTTTTAATATCGTGGATAAAACCCATGTCTAACATACGGTCGGCTTCATCCAGTACCAACACTTCCAGCTGTTTAAAACGCACGGCATTTTGCTGATACAAATCCAGCAGGCGCCCCGGAGTTGCCACCAGTACATCGGCACCACGGCGCATACGCATCATTTGTGGGTTGATCTTTACGCCGCCAAATACCACGGCTGAGGTCAGTGGCAGGTGCTCAGAATAAGCACGGACGTTGTCGCCCACCTGGGCCGCCAGCTCGCGGGTTGGGGTAACTATCAGCGCACGGACCTGGTTCGCCCGCGCACGTTCTCCAGCGCTGAGTTTTTCCAGGATTGGCAGGGTGAAGCCGGCTGTTTTTCCGGTACCGGTTTGTGCCGCCGCCATCACATCCTGACCGGTTAAGACCGCAGGGATGGCTTTTTCCTGAATCGGTGAAGGCTTGTCGTAACCCTGTTCGGCAACAGCTTCAAGAATGGCAGGTGATAATCCCAGTTCGGCAAATGACATAGTGGCTCTCGGGTGGCGTGATGGTCGCTCGGCGGGCTCAGAGACTGTAGTACAGGCAGTCTGGGCGAATATCGCAACATCAGGGGTGTAAAAAATGACGGCGGAGTATAGCGTTTTTTGTTGTTGAAGACGATGGTGCTGACACTTTTCGCTAGCTATCTTTGGCTGAATGGCCATTGTGTTACCTGACTCAGACGACATACTGGATCGTTGTGTGATTTATCGAGAGTTTTCCATGCCGGTTCGTAAGTTTTATCAATATGATCGTGGAGATGACAGCGTCTATGGCTTCCGTGTCGGCCGTTTTAATCTGGGCATAAACACCACCTTTATTCTCTATCGGATTGGCAATACGTTGATTGATACCGGGCCGACGAACCAATGGAAGGATATTCGCCTCCAGCTTAAAGACACCGATATTCAGCAGTTGCTGATAACCCATCATCATGAAGACCATGCCGGTAATACCCAGCGTATTGCTGAAATGAAAGGTATCGTGCCATTGGCTCCGGCATTGGGGCAGGCGAAAATTGCTTCTGGTTTTAAAACGCCGGTGATGCAGAAACTAATCTGGGGGAGCCCAGTTCCGGCAAAAACGGATACGATGCCAGAAGAATTTACCTTAACTGATGGCAGTCCTGTTATCGCAGTGCATACACCCGGGCATGCAAAAGATTTAACCTGCTTGTTTTTGCCCAAACAAAAATATTTATTCAGCGGCGATATGTATATTTCCCGTTCATTGAAATATATGCGTGCCGATGAAAATTTAGAGCAATTAATGGACGGCTTGCGCAAGCTGTTAAAACTGGATTTCGAAATTGTGTTCTGTCCGCATAATGGCATTGTTGAAGATGGCAAAGCGGCGTTACAAGATAAATTAAACAACCTGGAAGCAATGTGCCAAAAGGCAGCTGCGTATTCTGCTGAAGGTTTAACGGAAGAGCAGGTGATCGAGAAGCTGGTAGGGCCAGAGGATATGTTATCGAAACTGTCACGCTACAATATTTCTAAAGGGAATTTAGTGCGTCAGGCGATTGAAATAGGCCGTAAGTAATCGCTTCCAATATTAAAAACTGTAGTGAGTGTTTTTTCAAAAGCACGCGACACAAAAATGCAGGATCGCATTTTTGCACAGCGGAGCTGCCCGAAGGGTGAAGCACATGGATGTGCTGAATGAGCTTGTTGCTACTTTTGAAAAATACTCTTCAGCATTTCCCAGGCATCTAGATAAAATTTATTTACCATGCTGCAAACGATATTCACCCGGCGTAATACCAGTCCAGGTCTTAAAACGCCGATGGAAAGAGCGTGCTTCACTAAAACCTAATTTCAACGCGATATCATTAATTGGCATTTCTGTGCTGGTTAACCATTCGGTTGCTGTTTCCTGCCTCAGATCATCCAATAGTTGCTGATAACCAGTGCCAGCATCCTGTAAGCGGCGTTGTAATGTGCGCTCGGTAATTCCCAACTGTTCTGCCACTTTTTCCCGGCGTGGAATACCTTCATCCATCAGGGTGCGTAACAGGGTGCGGGTTTGCATCACGATCGGATGGCGCTCCTGGATCTCTGACATGACGGAACTGGCTTGTTGCTCCAGATTGCTCAATAGCAGAGGGTCTGGTTGGCGCAGCGGGGTATCTAATACATGTTCAGGGAAAATCAGCGCACTTTTGCCAGCGTTGAACTCCAGTGGGCAGCCAAAGATTTCTTCATAGGCAGGCAGCAGGTCGGCATCCGGAGCCGGGCGCTCGAATAAAACCGCCTCGGGTTTGCCATCTTCCATATCCGCTAACCAACGGGCGAATAGCAGCCATGAGCCTAATACGTTATCAATCATATGGGGGCGGACAATCGGATCGTCGTACTGACAAACCCAGCGCATGGCCAGATGAGGGCCGTGCTTTTCGATTTTGGTAATGCCCATATCGCCAACAATGGCTTCGTATTCCGGCGTCAGATGTAAGGCTTCGCGTGCGGTGCGGGAATTCATCGCCATGTAGCCCACCAGGCTGTAGGAGCCTGGCTGAACGTAGCGCGCACTTTTCAGGCCGAATAAAGGGTCATTGGTCTGTTCTATTAACCAGCGGATCAGGGTTTGAAAGGCACGCCCTTTCACCCGGGCAACCGAGTTATCAATAATGCCCAGCGGCAGGTCGGCAGCGTTCAGGGCATCTTCTGCCTGGATATCGTAATCCTGGGCAGCACGCAGGTATTGCCGAATTGCATTCGCCGAAGCGGTACCAAGAGAATCCGTATCAATCATGGGTGGCTGAATTTACTACTTTTTCTGTCCCATTGGGTCAGTGATTGTCCTGCCGAACGCTTTATAGTGAGTGCCATAGAAGAGAATCGGCCCTGAGCGTCTGGTGTTTAAGCCCACAGTGTAACCTTGTCTGTGGTTGGGGTCTAACGGGTTGATCGCATTTATGTTGTGAATCTGCTCAACAAAAGTTAACTATCTGGTCTGGCCGCATGTTGGTCGGGCTGTCGCAAAATAATAAAGGTGGAAGCATGGGTCGTCGTTGGAATGGCTGGGGTGATGAAAATTACACAAAAGAAGTATCGGATCACGGTCGTGAGCTGATTCATTCGATCATTGGTAAGCCAGAAGCCCTGCCGTCAGCAACCTTAGAAGAGGTAATGGCTAAGGTACCTGCTTCCCGTTTACCGCAACATCCACTGATTATGACGGCGGCTGAAGACCGTGTCCGTCATGCTCGTGGTCAAAGCTTTCCGGATTGGCTGGCAATGCACAGTGGTGATTTTGGGCATTTCCCTGACGGTGTCGCCTATCCGGAAACCAGTGCTCAGGTACGCGAATTATTAGATTTCGCAGTACAGAACGATTTCGAAGTGATTCCTTACGGCGGTGGTACTTCCGTTGCTGGTCATATCACTCCGGGAGAAAGCACTCGTGCGATCCTGACCATTGATATGGGTCGCATGAATCAGCTGATGGATCTGAACGAAGAAAGCCAGATCGCTACGTTTGGCGCTGGTACTCCGGGTCCGCTGGTTGAATCTCAGCTGCGTGCTCGTGGTTATACGCTGGGTCATTACCCGCAATCCTGGGAGCTGGCAACCGTTGGGGGTTGGATTGCTTCCCGTTCTTCCGGTCAGCAGTCTCTGCGTTATGGCCGTATCGAGCAGATGTTTGCCGGTGGCCGCATGGAAACGCTGCATGGCTCGTTAGAAATTCCAACGATTCCGGCATCTTCTGCAGGTCCGGATCTGCGTGAAGTGACCATGGGCACCGAAGGCCGCATGGGTATCTTTACCGAAGTTAAGGTTCGCGTTAGCCGCCTGGCCGAAGAAGAAAAATTCTTCGTGTATTTTATGCCGAACTGGAAAGCGGCCAAAGACGCGGTACGTGAACTGGTTCAGCAACGTGTACCTATGTCGATGATGCGTGTTTCCAACGCCAAAGAATCCAAAGCACACGCTCACCTGGGCACCAAAGAGTCGCAGTTTAAGGCGCTGGATAAATTCCTGCGTTTCCGCGGCATGGGCGATGAGCGTTGCATGCTGACTTTCGGTGTAACCGGCAGCAAGTTCCAGAACAAGGCCTCGTTAAAGCAAATCCGCAAAGTGCTGAAGTCGAACGGCGGTGTTGGTGGTGTTATCGCTAACATGATGGGCACCATCTGGGCGGAAGGTCGTTTCAAATTCCCTTATCTGCGTGAAACCACCTGGGAGGAAGGTATCGCCATCGATACGCTGGAAACCTCTACCGATTGGGACAACGTCGATAAGCTGTTAAACGATATTGAATCGTCACTGGAAAATGCACTGAAAGACGAAAACGAAGATGTGATGGTATTTACTCACCTGTCTCACTTATACGGTCAGGGTTGCAGTATCTACACCACGTATTTCTTCCGCTGTGCAGACAGCTACGAGCAGACTTACAAGCGTTGGCAGAAGCTGAAGGGCAGTGCTTCTGAGGTGATTGCCAGCCATCGCGCAACCATTTCGCACCAACACGGTGTGGGTAAAGATCACGCTCCATATCTGGAAGCGGAAAAAGGCAAGCTGGGTATGCGTATCCTGCAAACCTTAACGGAAGATTTTGATCCGGATCAGCGTCTGAATCCGGGGACTTTGCTGGAAAAAGGCAAGTCTTACAAATAACTGAATGGCTGGGTTCTCACCTCGTCGTACGCTGGCGGTGGCATCGCTTTAAAATCTGCTCAGACAGATGATGTGGCTTAACGCGTTATCACAGCCCGGCCTGGAATTTCCAGTGCCGGGCTACTTTGTGAAACAGGAATAAAAACGAATATGTGGCAAGAAGCATGGCAGGCAGGTAACCGAGACCGTCTGTTAAACCGTCTGAAAAATGAATCTGAGCAATGGGATGTGATTATCGCTGGTGGCGGTATTACCGGCGCGGGGATCGCCCGTGAAGCGGCCCGTCGCGGTTTAAAAACCCTGCTGCTGGAGCGCCAGGATTTTGCCTGGGGAACCTCTAGCCGCTCTTCGAAAATGGTTCACGGTGGTTTGCGTTACATCGCCGCGGGTGATGTAAAAACTACTATGCACTCGGTACAGGAACGTGAACGTCTGATGGTTGAGGCGCCTGGTCTGGTAGACCAGATGGCTTACATGATGGCGCACTATAAAGGTGGCTTCCCGGGACCGTTTGTTTTTAACACCTTGCTGCGTGTTTATGATTTTTTTGCTGGTCGTCGTTATCGCAAGTTCTTCGAAAACGACAAAGTGGGCTTCTTAAGCCCGAACATTAATGAAGACAACCTGATCGGTGGTACTCAGTTCGCCGATGCAGTAACCGATGACTCCCGCCTGGTGGTTCGTGTATTACGCGAAGCACAAAAAGACGGTGCTGAAGTGGTTAACTATGTCGGTGTTAAAAGCCTGTTAAAAGACGGTGACCGCGTTGTTGGTGCTGTGCTGGAAAATGCTTTAACCGGCGAAACCTACGAAGTTAAATCCGATGCAGTGATTAACGCTACCGGCGCCTGGGCGGATGAATTACGCGCAGAAATGACCGACGAAAAAAATATTCGTCCGGCGCGTGGATCACACATTGTTGTGCCTTACTGGCGTCTGCCGGTTTCGCAGTCTTACACTGCGATGCATCCTGATGATAAACGTCCGATTTTTATCTTCCCGTGGGAAGGCCGTACCGTCGTTGGTACCACCGACCTCGACAATAATGGCATCGATAACACCGAAGCCAGCATGACTCGTGAAGAACTGGAATATTTGCTCAAAGTGGCACGTCATCAATTCCCGAAAGCGGAATTAAATGAAGGCGACATTATTTCCAGCTGGGCGGGTGTTCGTCCGTTAGTTTCTTCCGGTGCACTGAACCCATCCAAAGAAAAACGTGACCACAGCGTTTGGGATGATAACGGTCTGGTATCGGTTTCTGGCGGTAAGTTAACGACGTTCCGTCTGATTGCACTGGATACGTTAAATGCCGCGAAAAAATATATCAAAAACTATAACGATGGCGAATTTGGCGCTCAGATTTTTACTAAGTATGAGCCAACGTTCAAACAGTTTGCTGCATTGCCGTCTTATATTCAGAAGCGTCTGAAAGGCCACTATGGTATGGACATTGATGCATTGCTGGCGTGTGCCCGTGATGGAGAAATGGAAGTGATTCCGGGTGCGCGTGCTGTATGGGCAGAATTGCGCTGGGCGGCTGCGAATGAAGCGGTCGTTCATCTGGATGATTTATTATTACGTCGTACCCGTATTGGTTTATTGATCGAGCAGGGCGGCTTAATTTATGAAGATAAAATCCGTGCGATCTGCGCTGAAGAATTAGGCTGGACTGAGCAACAGTGGGCTGAAGAAAAAGCGCGTTACCAGTCAATCTGGGAAAAGCACTACGGCATTCCTGCCTGAGTTAACGCAGTACTCTCGTGGCCTGAATAATCTGTTCAGGCTGCGATAACAAAAAATACAATAATATCTGAAGGAAAACCTTGTGAGCGATCAGCCTTATTTATTGTCTATTGATAACGGAACCCAAAGTGTCCGGGTGTTGGCATTCGATCTGAATGGTAATGAAGTCGCAAAGAGCAAGGTTAACCTGGAAGCGTATGTTTCTGAGCACCCAGGGTGGGCGGAGCAGGACGCAGAATATTATTGGCAGTCGCTGGCGAAAGCATTCGAAAACTTCTGGGCTCAGGGGGTTGTGAAGCCTGAGCAGGTGCGTGGCGTATCGCTGACGACCCAGCGTTACACCATGATTAATCTGGGTGAAGATAAAAAGCCATTACGTCCGGCGATCGTCTGGATGGACCAGCGTAAAGCCGAGCCGGAAAAGCCATTATCCGGTCCACTGGGTTTTGCGATTAAAATGCTGGGCCTGAGTAACCTGATCAATGAACTGAGATCAAAAGCCCGTTGTAACTGGTTAGCTCAGAATGAGCCTGAAGTTTGGGAAAAAACCAAACATTATGTGAATCTGTCCGGTTATTTAACGCTGCAGTTAACCGGTGAATTAAAAGACTCGGTTGGTTCGATTGTTGGTTATTTGCCTTACGATTATAAGCGCCAGGACTGGGCGAAAAAATCAGACCTGAAATGGAAATTGCTGGCTGCTCGTCGTGAGATGATGCCTGAGCTGGTTAAGCCCGGCGAAACATTGGGCCATATTTCTCCAGCCGCTGCCGAAGCAACCGGCTTACCAGTGGGTCTGCCAATGATCGCCGCAGCTTCGGATAAAGCCTGTGAAGTATTAGGTGCCGGTGGTTCTGATCCACACATTGGTTGTTTAAGTTACGGTACTACCGCAACCATCAACACCACAACGCCGAAGTACATCGAAACCATTCCGTTTATTCCGCCTTATACTGCGGCTATTCCGGGTCACTACAATACCGAGATGATGGTGTATCGTGGCTTCTGGATGGTGAGCTGGTTTAAGGAAGAGTTCGCCCATTACGAACAGCGCAAAGCCAAAGAAATGGGGTTGGAAGCTGAGCAGTTATTTGATGAATTATTAAATCAGGTGCCTGCAGGTTCTATGGGCCTGATGATGCAACCTTACTGGTCGCCGGGTGTTCGCCAGCCAGGGCCGGAAGGTAAAGGCTCCTTGATTGGTTTTGGTGACGTCCACAAACGTGCACATATTTATCGCGCGATTCTCGAAGGTCTGGCGTACGAGTTGCGTCAGGGTAAAGAGCAGATCGAAAAACGCAGCCGTATACCTATTACACGTTTACGTGTATCGGGTGGTGGTTCTCAGTCGGATGCAGCGATGCAGTTAACGGCTGATATTTTCGGTATGCCAGCGGAGCGTCCGCACACGTTTGAGGCATCGGGGCTGGGGGCGGCAATCAATTGTGCTGTAGGCTTAGGTATTTATCCGGACTATCGCACTGCGATTGATAATATGACCCATAAAGGGGATGTGTTTGAGCCTCATTTCCCAACGGTTCAGTTGTATGATCGTCTCTACAAAGAGGTTTATCAGAAGATGTACAAGCGCATGAAGCCCTTGTATCAATCGATTCGCGAAATTACCGGTTACCCTAAATAACCAGATCAAAAAAGCCAGGCATTAAGCCTGGCTTTTTGTTGATAGCAGTAAATCTCTGCTGGCATGCAATGCATTTTGATAGCTGCTGGTAATATCAGTAATTTCCAGTTGCAATTCTTCCAGCTGACTGAAGCTGGCACTTTCCCAGTTTGCTCGCTCCATCTCCTCAACCAGGCCGAGAACCTGTCCATATTTCCCTTTGTGGTGGGTAAGGGCGCCAGACAGTTCTTGAGGTAAATTCAGGCGTTCGCACACTTCTTCCATGGATAAATCCAGAAAAGCATCCAATAGCGAAAATAAACCAAGAGTAAACGCGGTGTTGCTATCCAGAGTGGTTTGCTTGGTTGCCAGTTCCTGTGTCAGAAAACCACGTAGAACCGCTTGCTCGCGTAATACTTCTGGTTTGTCAGATAATTGTCCCAGCGATAAAACTTTGGCCCAGGTTTTAATTTTATCCAGCCCAACCAACATCAGTGCCTGTTGAATCGAGGTTACTTCCACAGCGCAAGCTACCGCAGCGGAATTAACCAGTTGCAGCAATCGAAAGCTGAGCTGTGGCTCGGTTTGCAGGGTTTTACTGATGTCAGCAATTTCAGCATCCGGGTTATTTAATTGCTCAAGCAGCTGGAGTACCGATATTTTATTGTCGGGTAATCGTTTGCCGTACATCGTGGTTGGTTTAGCGAAAAAATAGCCTTGGAATAACGTACAGCCGGCCTTGCGACACTCTTCATACTCTTCAGGTGTTTCCACTTTCTCTGCCAGCCAGGTTAACCCCGGGCGTTGGTAGGCCTGAATCATCGGGAACAATTGCTGGATATCAGGCAAACGCAAAATATCGACTTTAACAATGTCTACATAAGGTAATAGGCGAATCTGATTGGGTTCGGCAATAAAGTCATCTAGCGCAATCTGGTAGTTCATCCGCCGTAACTGCTCAATCGCCAGAATCGTATCTTCGTCCGCTGACACGTATTCGAGTACTTCTGCAACCAACATGTTGCTGGAGACCACTGGCGGATTGAATAACCAGTTGCGGGTGAAGTTTACAAAAGCCGGTAAGCCTCCTGTTACTTTCTCAAATCCCAGCTCCTGATAGGCGCCAATCATCACTTCGCTGGTGGCATGGTCACCCTGACTTTCCTGCCAGGCAGCATCATCCTGAGGATGAGGGCGGCACAAAAGCTCATAGCCAATTACCTGTAAGTTGTGATCCAGAATGGGTTGTCGTGCCAGTAGCGGCAGCCCGATATCAGTCATCTTATTATTCTCTGCGAACCTGATTACAGTGTAGCTGCTATTTCCATGCGTTTTTGATGAGCTTGGCTACACTTTGTTAGAGAAAGGTTATTGGAGTGTAATATGAGCGGTGTTCTCAGTGCGGTTGACGCCCGTACCAAGTTGGTGGGGCAAAACCGGCTTGAATTGTTGTTGTTTCACCTGGGCGGATCGCAGCAGTTCGCGATCAACGTATTCAAGGTGCAGGAAGTAATGCGATTACCGCCGCTGACTGAAATCCCTGATCGCCATCCGGTGGTTCGTGGAGTAACGCATTTGCGTGGTCAGACAGTGCCTGTGGTTGACCTGCGTAACGCGATTCAGATGGGGCCGTTACGCACTCCGGATGAAGACGCCACTATCATTGTTACCGAATACAATATGACGGTGCAGGCGTTTCTTGTGGGTGGCGTTGATCGAATCGTTAATATGAACTGGAATGAAATTCTGCCACCTCCCGGAGGGGCGGGGCGACAACATTACCTGACGGCAATTACCCGGATTGATGATCGTATCGTTGAAATTATCGACGTTGAGAAAGTGCTGGCCGAAATTGCTCCATACAATATGCAGCTGTCGGCAGACGTATACGATCAGGAATTGTTGGCGCGTATTAAGGATAAGAAAATCCTTATTGTTGATGACTCTTCCGTAGCGTTACAACAGATGCGATCAGTGCTCGATCCAATGGGGTTGAATGTAATCCAGGCCAATAATGGCCTTGAGGCTTACCAGCTGCTGACACACTGGAAAGAAGAAGGTCGGGATATCAATGACGAGCTGGTGATGATCATTACCGACGCAGAAATGCCGGAAATGGACGGCTACATGCTGACCACCGAAATTCGTCGTGATCCTGAATTAAAAGACACCTTCATCATTCTGCACACATCGTTGTCTGGTAACTTCAACAAAGCAATGGTTGAGAAGGTGGGTTGTAACGGCTTCCTGTCGAAGTTTGCCCCTGAAACCATGGCAAAAGAGGTTCAGCGTCTGATGCGCGAAAAGATGAAAATGCCTCCTTTAGAGTAGCGGCCTTTCCTTGTAGCATAACGGCCTAATCTACTGGTGAGGCTGTTATGCATATTTCCCGTCTGTTTATCTATCCCGTCAAATCCTGCGCCCCAGTTGAAGTAGACCGGTTGCACTTTGATCAATATGGCCCGGCCGGAGATCGCCGTTTTATGGTGGTGAATCCGGAAGGTAAATTCTTAACTCAGCGCCAGTTGCCAAAAATGGCTTTTATACAGCCATCGGTCGAAATCAATAACTCTCACCAGATTGAAACACTGACGTTATCCGCAAAGGATGTCAGCCCGCTGCATGTGTCGGTGAATACGCTAAAAACGGACAAGCTGTCTGTGACAGTATGGAAAGATTCGCTGGAGGCTACCGATTGTGGTGATGAGGCGGCTGAATGGCTCTCTGAATTGCTGGGTAAGCCTTGCCGCCTGGTGATGCTGCCAGACGACAGTCAGCGTCAGGTGAGCCTGAAACGAGCAGAGCACGGTCGCTATGTCGGGTTTGCTGACGGCTATCCGTTGTTGGTTACTACTGAGGCCAGTATTGATTTTATTTCGGCTGAGGTTGGACGTGAGATCGCCATTGAGCGTTTTCGCCCGAATGTTTTGGTTGCGGGCGATATCGCGGCGTTTGCTGAGCTGAAATGGCAGGCGCTTGAATTTGCCCAGGGCGGAGTGAAGTTGGTCAAGCCTTGTGAACGCTGTGTCATTCCAACCCGAAATCTTGAGACACAAGAGCGAGAAGCGGACGTACTTGAGGTGCTGAAACAATACTGTCGTATCGATGGTAAAATTATCTTCGGACAGAATGGGATTGAATATGACCTGGCGGAAATTCGGGTTGGGGAAACACTAAGAGCTGTTTAAAACAGCTCTATCTCATCGTCGGTTCCAAACGACTCTTCTTCACCCTGTTCAAAGTGGTGATGGTAAATCTCTAATGCTTCTGCAACAGAGTGGCCAGCCATGATATGTTCAAACATGATGCGCTCGGCTTCCATGGTGTAGTTGCCTTTGATGTGATCCTGCAGCGAACGCCAGGACTCAATCTGATAGCGCTGTTTGGCGTCATTCATCAGGTGGCCCATGCGTTCCAGGCTGTCACCAACGTGTTCAAGTCGTTGGGTCAGGCGATCATAAAACTGAAAGGCAATTACTGCCTGCTGGATCTCGCCATTTATTTCGCCGGCAATCCCCGAAATCTGACTGTGGTTATCGCCGTCGCTGTCCTGGCTGAGCTCCAGGATCTTATGGGTGTTATTGGCCATTGCCGTAAAGTTCTCTGTCAGCTGGTTAACCGACTGATTGCCTTCTTGCAGTGACGTGTCGATCTGAGCGATGGCCAATGCCAGCATTGCAAGCGTTTCACTGATCTGGCTCCAGTCTGGCTCACCCTGAGCTGCCCCGGAGGTTCCCCCCAGCGTATGGCGTTGTGCAGAACTCATATGTATCTCTTCCCAATATGCTGCATTCAGCATAGATGATAATACGATAAGTGCGAGCTTCATTATGAGGAGCACGAATATTCATTTTGGCGTGTCCAGAATTGCTCAGTTAGAAACTGAATGACGAACTTGTGATACGTGTCAGATAACCGCGTAAACCCACTGTTGGCGGGATTTGTCAGTGCTAGAGTTACTGAGTTAGTTTGATTAATTCCGGGTATGCAGTAATGCCAAATACAGAGCAAGAAGCCGCGCGTTTTCTGATGCAGGCAACGCTTGGGAGCAACTACGATACGATTCAGCAGGTTAAAAACCAGGGGATCAGTAATTGGCTCGAGCAACAGTTAAATAATAATTATGATGCCAGCGATAGTTTTCATACCAAAGTAAAACAATTGTGGCGTGGTGAAAGTGGTAATAAAGGTTTTCGTGAGTTGCTGAAATCTCAGCATGGCGAAACCGCAATCAACGGTGAAGGAAATAACCCGGCACTGCCGTACAAATATTATTTTCGCATGGCCTGGTGGCACCGGACCTTAGCAAAGGGGACTAATAGTCCGGATCTGGCTAATGATCCAATTACTGAAACGGCAAGAGTCTCGGCCAAAGAAGCTGACGATAAAGATTTGTTGCGTCATCGGATTGCTCAGGCATTAAGTGAAATTCTGGTGGTATCTGATAATTCTATATTGGAGCTTGATTCAGAAGGCTTAGGAAGCTTTTACGATATCTTGTATCGCAATGCGTTAGGCAGCTATAAAACATTATTAAAAGAAGTGACGATGCATCCATGTATGGGTGTGTATCTCAGTCATATGAATAATGTGAAAGGCGATAAAAGTAAAAATATTCATCCGGACGAAAACTACGCCCGTGAAATTATGCAGCTTTTCTCCATCGGTTTATTCGAACTGGAGAAAAATGGAGAGCGTAAAAAGAACCTGGCTAATCAGGATATTCCAACCTACGATAATAATGATATTAAACAGCTCGCACGGGTATTTACCGGGCTGAAGTCGAATAAATACAGCTATGAATGGCCAAGCGCTAAAGTAGGGGATGACGGCGCTAAAATCACGTTCGGAGATATTGAGGGTAAATCAATTTCTCTGGGAGATGGCGTTAGTAAGACCTTTAAAATGGTGCCTTATGTTGACATGGTCAGCACCATGACGTTGGATGATGCCTTTCATGATAAAGACAGCAAAAGCCTGCTGAAAGGGCGCATCAGTCTGGCGGCTGGAAATACCGCTCAGCAGGATATTGATCAGGCCGTCGAGGGCCTGGTTGGACACCCCAGTACGGCTCCGTTTATTTGCCGAAAATTGATCCAGCAGTTGGTGACGTCAAACCCTACACCAGAATATATTCATGCCGTTGCTGAAAAGTTTGGCGCAGCTGGTGATTTGAAAGCTGCCGTACGTGAAACTCTGTTGTATCCGCAAAGCAATCCGGTGACAAAAAAGACGGATTCATCCGCAACCGATGGAACCGAAAAACTTAAATCTCCGTTATTGCGCGTGACGCAGATTCTGCGTGCATTCGGTGTCAACAATGACAGTCATCGGATGTGGGTGATTGGCGAATCTGTAAAACAAGCATTGAGTCAGCATCCGTTGTCGTCACCAACCGTGTTTAACTTTTATAAGCCAGATTTTGTTCCTCATGGAAAACTAGAACAGGCTGATAAAGTTGCGCCAGAGTTTGAGTTACATAATTCCTCTACGTCGATCGCTTATGTGAACATGATTTATGATTGGCTGCTGGGGGGCGCATTGCCATTGGTGAGCACCACCACTAACAGCAAATCTGATATTAAAAATGTACCGGAACTGGATCCCGATAAGTTACTGGCCAGATCTGCGGACAAGCTGAAGCTTAACCTGACGAAAGAGCTGGAGTTGGCAGCCGACGTGGCTAAGCATGACGAATTGATCGACCGTGTCAGTCTGATTTTATGCGGTAAGACGAATCTGACGATTAAACCTAATATTAAAGATGCGTTTAAAAACTACGATGTAACCAGTCCTGAGCAACGCCTGTGGATTGTGCAGACGGTTATTTTTATGGTGGCGATTTCACCGGACTTTGTCGTATTGGAGGCCTAAGTGAAAAATAAAAAAATTACACGACGAGATTTCGTAAAAACCACCGGTACGGTTGTACTGGGTTCGGGGGTAATGGTTGGTTGTGGTGGTGGCAGTGTTAAAAATAAGCCAATTACTGCGCCCGAGCCGGATAAGCCAACCGATCCCGTCACTCCACCACAAGAGCCGGATAACAATAACCCGGCAACGCCAGGCGATCAGATCAGTATTAATGCTGCCGATAAAGCGCTGGTGTTTATTATGTTGGATGGTGGTAATGACAGTTTCAATATGCTGGTACCTACATCGACAGCTGCGTACAACGAATATAAGGCCAGTCGTGGCGGTTTGTCGCTGACTAAGGAGTCCTTGCTTGCATTAAATGGATTTACCGACACAAACCAGAAAACCTTTGGTCTGCATCAGAACCTGCCGAAAGTTCAGGCGCTGTTTAATCAGAATAAACTGGCGTTTGTCGCCAATGTTGCCCCGATGATTGAGCGTGTCACTAAGGCAGAATTCAAAGCCAGTTCTAAGCCTCTGCCAGTAGGGTTGATGTCACACTCTGATCAGTTTAAGCATTGGCAGACTTCGAATCCCGGAGAGCGGATTAATCGTGGCTGGTTTGGCGATTTTGCCGATGTGTTGCAGAAAAATAAGGCGAGCAGCGATATATCAATGAATATATCTCTGGCTGGCAGCAACATTATGCAAAATGGTAAGGAAGTCACGGAATACGCCATCACAGATAAAGGCAGTATTGGTCTGGCCGTAAAAGATCCGAGTATTACCGGACCTCAGGCGGATCTGAATCGCGAACTCCTGAATGGTTTTAATAAAATCCTTGAGTCGCAACCATCAAGCGCTTTTCAGGAATCCTACATTGGCGCGACACGTAATTCTCAGGCGCAACATGAGAAATTTCTGGCAGCGACCAAAGATATAACCATTAATACTGGATTTGCGGATACGGACTTATCTCGTCAGTTAAAAATGGTGGCTAAGTCAATTAAAGCTGCACCGCAGTTGGGAATGCGCCAGCAAACGTTCTTTATTCGCTATATCGGCTGGGATCATCATGATGAGCTGCTGAAAAAACATGGTTCTATGCTGAAGATTCTTGATGATGCGCTTGGTTCTTTTCAGCAGGCTTTGGATGAGTTAGGTGTTGCAGATAAAGTGGTTACTTTTACCGGTTCAGACTTCGGACGAACATTAACCTCCAATGGTAACGGCACGGATCACGCATGGGGAGGGAATACTCTGGTGATGGGCAATGATGTTGATGGTGGCAAAGTATTTGGTGAATATCCGGCGCTGTCATTAGGCGACGCTAATCCATTGGATGCCGGTGATGGGGTGTTGATTCCAACGACAGCGACTGATGAACTCTATGCTGAGCTGGCATTATGGTTTGGTGTGCAGAAAGGAGATTTGGGGAAATTATTCCCGAACCTTAAAAACTTCTATGCGTTTGATACGGAAGCAGATAATCCGCTGGGGTTGATCAAAACCTGATTCAGCCAGAAATGGGAGACATAAAAAAACCGCCAATTGGCGGTTTTTTTATTCAGAAAAGAAAGACTTTTCTTATTTCGCTGGGTAATCACGCTTCTGGTGACCAGTGTACAGCTGACGCGGACGACCGATACGGTAGTCGCTGCTGATCATCTCGTTCCAGTGAGCGATCCAGCCTGGAGTACGGCCGGTAGCGAAGATAACAGTGAACATCTCTGTAGGGATGCCAATCGCTTTCAGGATGATGCCGGAGTAGAAGTCTACGTTCGGGTACAGACCACGCTTAACGAAGTACTCGTCTTCAGTAGCGATTTTCTCAAGCTTCATAGCGATCTTCAGCAGAGGATCGTTCTCCATGCCCAGCTCAGCCAGAACTTCGTCACAGGTTTGTTTCATAACCTTGGCGCGTGGGTCGAAGTTTTTGTATACACGGTGACCAAAGCCCATCAGACGGAACGGATCGTTCTTGTCTTTGGCTTTTTCAATGAACTTGTCGATGTTGGACTCATCACCAATTTCATTCAACATGTTCAGTACAGCTTCGTTAGCGCCACCGTGAGCAGGGCCCCACAGAGCAGCAATACCAGAAGCAATACACGCGAATGGGTTAGCACCGGTAGAGCCAGCCAGACGTACAGTGGAGGTAGAAGCGTTTTGCTCGTGGTCGGCGTGCAGCAGGAAGATACGATCCATTGCTTTGGCCAGAACCGGGCTTACTTCTTTTTCTTCACATGGCGTGTTGAACATCATGTGCAGGAAGTTTTCGGAGTAGCTCAGGTCGTTACGTGGGAACATGAACGGCTGGCCAATGCTGTACTTATAAACCATCGCTGCCAGAGTTGGCATTTTAGCAATCAGACGGTGAGCCGAGATCATGCGGTGTGATTCATTCGAGATATCGGTTGAATCGTGGTAGAAGGCAGACAGAGCGCCCACAACACCACACATGATAGCCATCGGGTGAGCATCGCGACGGAAGCCATTAAAGAAGTGGCTCAGTTGCTCGTGAACCATGGTGTGGTTCTTAATGGTGCTTACGAACGCTTCTTTTTGTTCAGCGTTTGGCAGCTCACCGTGCAGCAGCAGGTAGCAGGTTTCCAGATAATCGGACTTTTCTGCCAATTGGTCAATTGGATAGCCGCGGTGCAGCAACACACCTTTACCACCATCAATAAAGGTGATTTTAGATTCGGTAGCGGCGGTAGATACGAAGCCTGGGTCATAGGTGAACAGGCCTTTGCCAGTCAGACTACGAACGTCAACTACATCAGGTCCCAGTGTGCCTTCATATACCGGCAGTTCTAAGGTTTCCTCAACGCCATCAACTTTCAATGTTGCTTTTTTGTCAGCCATACAGGCCTCCTGCTTGTTCAAATTTTAGCCTTTTTCCGCTGGAAATAAGGCGTGACCTCAAAATAAAGGGCACAACTATAGGTTCTGAACTTTGTTTGTCAATTACCCAGCGGTCGAGCTGCTACTCTGAGAGAGCTCTAGTATAGTTGCTGCGCCCCGGTTAGGTATTACTACTAAGGTGATGTGGATTCCTCCATACATCGTCTGGGTTTGTAAATCGGGTGGGGCGCGACTATAATTTGTCGCAACCTGAAACCTATACAGAACTTGTACAGCGTTCGGGTGTTATTTCTTAAGCCTGTGTTTATGCCGGGATGCCGTCCTGAGCTTAAGCCAAAATGAGAGTGTAGAAGAGCCGTGAATAGCAATAGACCTACAAATTTAGATCTGACTACTATTGAGCTCCCACTTCCTGCCAAAGCCTCTATCCTGCATCGTATTTCGGGAATCATCCTGTTTGTTGCCGTAGCATTTATGCTGTGCGCACTGGGTGCTTCGCTGGAATCTGCTGAAAGCTTCGCTGAACTGAAAGCTGGCTTCGATAATGGCCTGGTTAAATTCATCACCTGGGGCATTGTTTCCGCACTGGGTTACCACTTGGTAGCAGGTATCAAACACCTGTTGATGGATATGGGAATTGGTGAAACCAAAGAAGGCGGTCGTACTGGTGCCATGATTACTCTGGTAGCTGGTGTCATCGTAATCGTTCTTGCGGGAGTTTGGGTATGGTAGCAAGTGTCACTAACTTAGGCCGTAGTGGCCTGTACGATTGGGTGGTGCAGCGTTTAACTGCAGTCGTCCTGGCCCTTTACACTCTGTTTTTACTGGGCTTTTTAATTGCTTCGCCTGACTTGCAGTTTGCACAGTGGCAAGGCCTGTTCGCGCAAACCTGGATGAAGGTTTTCTCGCTGGCAGCACTGATTTCTCTGTGTGCCCATGCCTGGATAGGTATGTGGACTGTTTCAACTGATTACCTGAAAGCAGCCGGCGTTCGCTTTGCTTTCCAACTGGTGTGTGCAGGCGCTCTGTTTGTATACCTGGTTTGGGGTATCGACATTCTTTGGGGTGTGTAAGTCATGTCAAAAATTAAGACTATGTCCTTCGATGCCATCGTAATTGGTGGTGGTGGTGCAGGTATGCGTGCTGCACTGCAATTAACTGAAGCTGGCATTAAAACCGCGTGTGTGACCAAGGTTTTCCCAACCCGTTCTCACACCGTATCAGCGCAGGGTGGTATCACCTGTGCAATCGCTTCTGCTGATCCGAATGATGATTGGCGCTGGCACATGTACGACACCGTTAAGGGCTCCGACTACATCGGTGACCAGGACGCCATTGAGTACATGTGTTCTGTAGGTCCTCAGGCTGTATTCGAACTGGAACACATGGGTCTGCCTTTCTCTCGTTTTGAGAATGGCCGTATCTATCAGCGTCCTTTCGGTGGTCAGTCTAAAGGCCCTGATAATCCAACTCAGGCTGCTCGTACCTGTGCTGCTGCTGACCGTACTGGTCACGCTCTGCTGCACGCTTTGTACCAGGGTAACCTGAAAGGCGGTACCACCTTCCTGAATGAATGGTACGCCGTAGATCTGGTTAAAAACGCTAAAGGTCAGGTTGCTGGTGTTATTGCAATTGATCTTGAGTCGGGCGAAACCGTATACATCAAAGCCAAGGCAACTGTACTGGCAACTGGTGGTGCTGGTCGTATTTATCAGTCTACTACTAATGCTCTGATCAATACCGGTGATGGTGTTGGTATGGCGCTGCGTGCCGGTGTTCCTATGCAGGACATGGAAATGTGGCAGTTCCACCCAACCGGTATTGCGGGTGCGGGTGTGCTGGTAACAGAAGGCTGTCGTGGTGAAGGTGGTTACCTGATCAATAAAGACGGTGAGCGCTTCATGGAGCGTTATGCTCCGAACGCCAAAGACCTGGCGGGTCGTGACGTTGTTGCCCGTTCGATGGTTCTGGAAATTTTGGAAGGTCGTGGCTGTGGTGAAGATGGCGATCACGTATTCCTGAAGCTGGATCACCTGGGTGAAGAAACCCTGAACGCCAAGCTGCCGGGTATTCTTGAGCTGTCTCGTACCTTTGCTCAGGCTGACCCTGTAAAAGTGCCTATTCCGGTAGTTCCGACGTGTCACTACATGATGGGTGGTGTACCAACGAACATCGGTGGTCAGGCTCTGACTCAGGACGAAAATGGCAACGACGTTGTTATTGAAGGTCTGTATGCGGCGGGTGAAATCGCTTGTGTATCGGTTCACGGTGCTAACCGCCTGGGTGGTAACTCACTGCTTGACCTGGTGGTATTTGGTCGTGCGGTAGGTCTGCAGGTTGAGAAGAGCTTTGCTGAAGGCTTCGACTTT
Organism: Bacterioplanoides sp.; assembly: GCF_965219715.1. Lineage (GTDB taxonomy): Bacteria > Pseudomonadota > Gammaproteobacteria > Pseudomonadales > Oceanobacteraceae > Bacterioplanoides. The sequence continues at coordinate 1,071,391 of NZ_OZ244785.1, read as the reverse complement.
GTTGACCCGACTGACGAAGACATCGAGCGTGCAATGGCTCGTCTGGATCGTTTGAACAATGCTTCCACTGGTGAAAAAGTGGCTGAGGTTCGTGCTGATCTGCAAAAAACCATGCAGCTGTACTTCGGTGTATTCCGTGAAGGCCCAAGCATGGAAAAAGGTCTCGAGATGCTGAAAGAAATCGGCGCTCGCGTTAAGAACACGGTTCTTGATGATAAGAGTGGTCCGTTCAATACGGCTCGTATCGAAGCACTGGAACTGGATAACCTGTTCGAGACTGCTTATGCAACGGCTGTTGCAGCGATTGAGCGTAAAGAATCTCGTGGTGCTCACGCCCGTAATGACTTTACTGAGCGTGATGATGAGAACTGGCTGTGCCACTCTCTGTATTTCCCTGAAACCAAGACAATCGGCAAGCGTGCTGTCAACTTCGCTCCTAAGACAGTTGAAGCATTCCCGCCGAAAGTCCGTACTTATTAATAGGGAGTCGAACCGTGTTAGTTAGTATTTATCGCTACAATCCAGAAAAAGATGAAGCGCCATACATGCAGGATTACGACATTACCATTCCAGGTAATAAAGACGTAATGATTCTGGATGTGCTGGCTCTGGTTAAAGAGCAGGACCCAACTGTTGCCTACCGTCGTTCTTGTCGTGAAGGTGTATGTGGTTCTGACGGTATGAGCATCAATGGCAAAAACGGCCTGGCATGTATCACTCCGATCTCTGAAGCTACTAAAGGCAAAATGGACAAGCTGGTTCTGCGTCCTCTGCCTGGTCTGCCGGTTATTCGTGACCTGGTAATTGACATGAGCATGTTCTATCAGCAGTTCGAGAAGGTTCAGCCATTCTTGCAGAATGACAAGCCAGCTCCTGCGATTGAACGTCTGCAGTCTCCGGAAGAGCGTGAGAAGCTGGACGGCTTGTACGAGTGTATTCTGTGTGCATGCTGTTCTACCGCTTGTCCTTCTTTCTGGTGGAATCCGGATAAGTTCATTGGTCCTTCTGGTCTGTTGCAGGCTTACCGCTTCCTGGCGGACAGTCGTGACACTAAAACAGAAGAGCGATTGGCAGGATTGAGTGATCCATTCAGCGTTTTCCGTTGCCGTGGGATCATGAATTGTGTCAATGTATGCCCGAAAGGTCTGAACCCGACCCGGGCTATTGGTCACATCCGTAACATGCTGCTGAGCCAGCAGCTGTAAGGAATTACCACAGACCGACCATGTGGTATTAGACGTAAGTTGGGCTGGACACACAGCTCACTTACGTTAACATTTTTTCAAAAATGGCGCCCACAAAGCGCTATTTTTAACTAAGCTATATTGTTAGTTGAGGGAACGGGGAATCCCCGGTTCAACTCAGAGGCTTCTCAACCATATCCGGTTGGCCCTCCATTTGCCCCTAAAGCGTAATGTCGGTGCGTGCACTCTGTAGATGAATCCCTCGTATTAAATAAAAACAGGGTGGTCGTACAACATGCACGAGCAGACAATGGAGCAACTATGGAACACCTCGCAGTTGGCGGGTGGCAATGTTGCTTACGTGGAAGAGCTCTTTGAAACGTATCTTCGTGATCCGAACGAAGTGCCGGAAGAGTGGCGCAGCTACTTTGATCAGCTTCCACGAGTCGACGAAAATACTTCCGTCGATACTCCTCACAAGCCCATTCGGGAACAGTTTCTTCTTTTATCCAAAAACCAGAATCGTTCACGCCCCACTTCTCAGGCGGCGGTTAGTTCAGATTTTGAACGTAAACAGGTTCAGGTTCTCCAATTAATTAATGCTTACCGCGGTCGTGGTCACCAGCAAGCAAAATTAGATCCTTTGGGTCTGATGCAGCGAGAAGTGGTGCCGGATCTGGATCTGTCTTTTCATGGGTTGTCCCAGGCAGATATGGATACAACATTCCAGACCGGTTCATTATTTATTGGTCAGGAAGAAGCCAGCTTAAAAGAAATTGTTGATGCATTGGATGCAACCTACTGCGGTACGGTTGGCTCTGAATACATGCACATCGTTAATACCGCTGAACAACGCTGGTTCCAGCAACGCCTGGAAAGTGTGCGTGCCCATCCTAAATTCGGCGAAGAAGTTAAGTTGCATCTGCTCGAGCGCTTAACCGCTGGTGAAGGTTTGGAAAAATACCTGGGTTCACGTTACCCGGGTGTTAAGCGTTTTGGCCTGGAAGGTGGTGAAAGTTTAATTCCGCTAATGGATGAGCTGATCCAGCGTTCCGGAACCTACGGTGCCAAAGAAATTGTTATTGGTATGGCGCACCGTGGACGTTTGAATACCCTGATTAATACCTTGGGTAAAAAGACGTCGGATCTGTTTGATGAATTCGATGGTAAGGTTCAGTTCGAATCGCACGGTGACGTGAAATATCACCAGGGCTTTTCTTCCAATATCATGACATCTGGCGGCGAAGTGCATCTGGCACTGGCATTTAACCCGTCTCACCTGGAGATTGTTTCTCCGGTAGTTGAAGGCTCTGTACGTGCTCGTCAGGACCGTCGTGAAGATGAGACCGGTGAAAAGGTGGTTCCGGTTCTTATTCACGGAGACTCAGCTTTTGCTGGCCAGGGCGTGGTGATGGAAACTTTCCAGTTATCACAGACCCGTGCTTACAAAACCGGCGGTACGATTCATATCGTTATTAATAACCAGGTTGGTTTTACCACTTCTCGTCGCGATGATAACCGTTCTACCGAATACTGTACTGATGTCGCCAAAATCGTTGAGGCGCCAATTCTTCATGTGAATGGTGATGATCCGGAAGCTGTATTGTTTGTGACTCAGTTAGCGGTTGATTATCGCAATGAGTTCAAAAAAGACATCGTGATTGACATGGTGTGTTATCGCCGTCGTGGTCACAACGAAGCGGACGAGCCATCTGGTACTCAGCCTCTGATGTACTCGAAAATTAAATCACAAAAAACCACCCGTGATTTATACGCGACGAAGCTGATTGGCGAAGGTGTTCTGGATCAGGCTCAGTCAAAGGACCTGGAAGAAGAATATCGTAATGCACTGGATAATGGCTTGCATGTTGCCAAAAGTCTGGTGAAAGAACCTAATGAAGAGTTGTTTGTTGACTGGACTCCATACCTGGGTCATGAGTGGACTGCAAAAGCAGATACTTCATTCGACTTGAAGCGTATGCAGGAACTGGCGAATAAACAGCTGGAAGTGCCGGATGGTTTTGCTGTTCAGCGTCAGGTCAGCAAGATTCTTGAAGATCGCCGTAAGATGGCTGCCGGCGCGATGCCTATTAACTGGGGCTTCGCTGAGACCATGGCTTACGCCACCTTGCTGGATGAAGGTCATCAGGTGCGTATGACAGGGCAGGATGTTGGTCGTGGTACTTTCTCTCACCGTCACGCTGTGTTGCACAATCAAAAAGACGGCGAAGCCTATATTCCATTACGTAACCTGAAAGACGAACAGCCTGCTTTCGATCTTTACGACTCCACCCTGTCGGAAGAAGCGGTACTGGCATTCGAATACGGTTACGCAACAACCACCCCAGGTGCGCTGGTTATCTGGGAAGCTCAGTTTGGTGATTTCGCCAACGGTGCTCAGGTGGTGTTCGATCAGTTTATTTCTTCCGGTGAGCATAAGTGGAGCCGCCTGTGTGGTTTGACGATGTTGCTGCCTCACGGTTATGAAGGTCAGGGCCCTGAGCATTCGTCTGCTCGCTTAGAGCGCTACCTGCAGCTGTGTGCGGAGCACAATGTTCAGATTTGTGTACCGTCGACCCCGGCACAGGTTTATCACATGTTACGTCGTCAGGTGATTCGTCCGCTGCGTAAGCCATTGGTGGTAATGTCGCCTAAGAGCTTATTACGCCACAAGCTGGCAACCAGTACGCTTGAAGAGTTGGCCGAAGGTCACTTCCAGACAGTTCTGGACGAAATTGATGAACTGGATCCAGCGAAAGTACGTCGCGTTGTGATGTGTTCCGGTAAGGTTTATTACGATCTGCTGGAGCGTCGTCGTGCGGAAAGCATCGACGATGTTGCTATTGTTCGTATTGAACAGCTGTATCCGTTCCCGGCGGATGACCTGGGTGAGGTTCTGAAGAAGTTCACCAATATGGAAGAAGTTTACTGGGTACAGGAAGAGCCAATGAATATGGGCGCCTGGTACAGCAGTCAGCATCATATGCGTCGCGCAGTTGCGGCAATCGATAACAAATTACACCTTGAATATGCAGGTCGTGACGCTTCGGCTTCACCAGCTGCTGGTTATATGGCGCTCCACCTGGAGCAACAAGAACAATTGATCCGTGACGCTTTAGGGCTTCAGGGTTAAACGCAGGAACACTAAGGAAAATATCAATGAGCATCGAAATTAAGGCACCCACTTTTCCTGAATCTGTAGCCGATGGCACAGTAGCGACCTGGCATAAGAAGCCGGGCGAGGCGATCCAGCGTGATGAGTTAATTGTGGACATTGAGACCGATAAGGTCGTTTTGGAAGTACTGGCACCAGCCGCTGGCTCTCTGAAGAACATTCTGAAAGAAGAGGGTGATGTTGTACTGAGTGATGAAGTACTGGCTGTATTTGTTGAAGGCGAAGTTGCTGATGCAGCACCTGCTGCTGAGCCAGCGGCTGAAGCAAGCACTGGCGACAGCACTGAAGACGCAATCGCTGGTCCGGCGGCACGCAAGCTGGCGGACGAAAAAGGCATCAATCTGGCTGACGTCAAAGGTACAGGTAAAGGCGGTCGCGTTACTAAAGAAGACGTACAAAACCACCTGAAAGCAGCGCCAGCACCGGCGGCTGCTCCAGCACCTGCTCCTGCCGCGGCAAAATCTGCTCCGGCGAATGCTGGTGCGGTCAGCTTTGACGCGGGTGAGCGAGTTGAAAAGCGTGTTCCAATGACTCGCCTGCGCGCAACCATTGCCCGTCGCCTGGTTGAGGCACAGCAAAACGCTGCCATGTTAACGACTTATAACGAAGTTAACATGAAGCCAATCATGGATCTGCGTAACAAATACAAAGATCAGTTTGCTAAGAAGCATGACGTGAAGCTGGGCTTTATGTCGTTCTTTGTGAAGGCAGCGACTGAAGCGCTGAAGCGATTCCCTGCGGTTAACGCTTCAATCGATGGTAACGACATGGTTTATCACGGTTATCAGGATATCGGTGTTGCGGTTTCTACTGATCGTGGTCTGGTAGTACCTATTTTGCGCGATACTGACGGTATGGGTTTAGCAGAAGTTGAGAGTACTATTGCTGATTTCGGAGCACGTGCACGAGACGGTAAACTTGGCATCGATGAAATGCAGGGTGGTACCTTCACTATTTCAAACGGCGGCACCTTCGGTTCCCTGATGTCGACTCCAATTCTGAATCCACCGCAAACCGCGATTATGGGTATGCATAAGATCCAGGAACGTCCGATGGCTGTTAATGGTGAGGTTGTTATCTTACCAATGATGTATCTGGCGCTGTCCTACGATCACCGCATGATTGACGGTAAGGAAGCAGTGCAGTTCCTGGTAACTATCAAGGAATTGCTGGAAGATCCGGCTCGCCTGTTATTAGACATTTAATCGGATAGTTTAAGGAAATTTTCGAATGAGCAAGAAATTTGATGTTGTCGTTATCGGTGGTGGCCCTGCCGGTTATGTGGCTGCTATCCGCTGCGCCCAGCTGGGTCTGGAAACCGCATGTATCGACAAGTGGATTAATAAAGAAGGCAAGGCTGTCTTTGGCGGTACTTGTCTGAACGTTGGTTGTATTCCGTCAAAAGCGTTGCTGGATACTTCCCACAAATACGAAGAAGCAAAAGAGAAGTTTTCTCTGCATGGCATCAGCACGGGTGATGTTGGTATTAACATCGCCGATATGCTGAAGCGTAAAGATCAGATCGTAAAAAATCTGACCATGGGCGTCGCCACGTTATTCAAGGCGAATGGCGTCACACCATTAGAAGGTACTGGTAAAGTTCTGGCTGGCAAGAAGGTTGAGTTCACTAACCACGCTGGCGTGACCGAAACCATTGATGCAGAAAACGTCATCATTGCTACTGGTTCTGTACCGGTAGATATTCCACCGGCACCTAAGACTGACGACATTATCGTTGATTCTACTGGTGCGCTGGAGTTCACCGAAGTTCCTAAGCGCCTGGGCGTAATTGGTGCTGGTGTAATTGGTCTGGAGCTGGGCAGCGTTTGGGGTCGTTTAGGTTCTGAAGTTGTTGTTCTGGAAGCTCAGGATAACTTCCTGCACCTGGTTGACCAGACGGTTGCTAAAGAAGCTAAGAAACTGTTCACCAAGCAGGGCATGGATATCCGTGTTGGTGCCCGTGTAACAGGTTCTGAAGTGAAGGACGAAGAAGTCACGGTCACTTATCAGGACAGTGAAGGTGAGAAATCTGAAACCTTCGACAAACTGATTGTTGCGGTTGGTCGTCGTCCTTACACCGAAGGTCTGTTGGCCGGTGATAGTGGTGTGAACATGGATGAGCGTGGCTTTATCTTTGTAAATGAACATTGCGCAACCGACGCACCAGGCGTTTACGCGATTGGTGATGTGGTTCGTGGTCCGATGCTGGCTCACAAAGCATCTGAAGAAGGTGTAATGGTTGCTGAGCGTATTGCCGGTCACAAAGCACAACTGAACTACGATGTTATTCCTTCTGTGATCTATACCCACCCTGAAATTGCCTGGGTAGGTAAGACTGAAGACGAATTGAAAGCTGATGGCGAATCCTACAATGTAGGTATGTTCCCATTCGCTGCAAATGGTCGTGCAATGGCTGCTGCAGATACCGACGGTTTCGTAAAAATCGTTGCGGATGCAGAAACAGATCGTATTTTAGGTGCCAGCGTGATCGGCCCTAATGCTGGCGATCTGGTACAGCAAATTGTTGTAGCGATGGAATTTGGGTCTACTGCTGAAGATGTTGGCATGATGGTGTTTGCACACCCAAGCATTTCTGAAGCGGTGCATGAAGCTGCTCTGGCAGTGAACAACGCAGCGATTCACAAAGCGAATCGCAGACCTAAGAAGAAATAATGCAACGGCCCGGAATTCCGGGCCTTGCTTTATGGCTGAATGGTGCTGAGCTTAAGCAGGCATTACCGACACAATCGGGTATTCAGTTAACAGTAGCTGCCGGGAAACCCCCGGCATATATAAAAACAGGACGAAAGCGATGAACCTTCACGAATATCAGGGTAAACAGCTTTTTGCGCAGTACGGTTTGCCAGTGTCAAAAGGCGTGGCAGCTAAGACTGCGGAAGAAGCTGTAGCAGCAGCTGACGAGATCGGCGGTGAAAAATGGGTTGTTAAAGCTCAGGTGCACGCCGGCGGCCGCGGTAAAGCGGGCGGTGTTAAGCTGGTTTCTTCACGCGAAGAAATTAAAGAGTTTGCAGAAAACTGGTTAGGTAAAAACCTGGTAACTTACCAGACTGACGAAAACGGCCAGCCTGTTAGCCGTATTCTGGTAGAAAGCCTGACTGATATCGCTGACGAGCTGTATCTGGGTGCGGTTGTCGATCGTGCAACACGCCGCGTAGTTTTCATGGCATCGACTGAAGGTGGTGTGGAAATTGAAAAAGTTGCGGAAGAAACGCCAGAGAAGATCCTCAAGGCTGAAATCGATCCGCTAACTGGTGCACAGCCTTATCAAGGTCGTGAGCTGGCTTTCAAGCTGGGTTTAACCGGTGATCAGGTTAAGCAGTTCACCAAGATCTTCATGGGTCTGGCTCAACTATTCCAGGACAAAGACCTGGCTCTGATCGAAATCAACCCTCTGGTAATCAAAGAGGACGGTGATCTGCACTGTCTGGACGCCAAACTGGGTGTTGATGGCAACTCTCTGTACCGTCAGAAAGAAGTAGCTGCGATGAACGATCCTTCTCAGGAAGATGCTCGTGAAGCTGAAGCTGCTGAGTGGGACCTGAACTACGTAGCATTAGATGGCAACATCGGCTGTATGGTTAACGGTGCTGGTCTGGCGATGGGTACTATGGATATCGTTGCTCTGCACGGTGGTTTTCCGGCTAACTTCCTGGACGTTGGTGGCGGTGCAACTAAAGAGCGTGTTGCTCATGCATTCAAACTGATTCTGTCTGACGAAAAAGTGAAGTGTGTTCTGGTGAACATCTTCGGCGGTATCGTACGTTGTGACATGATCGCAGAAGGTATTATCGGTGCGGTTAAAGAAGTAGGTGTGAACGTTCCTGTGGTAGTTCGCCTGGAAGGTACTAACGCTGATCTGGGTAAGCAGGTTCTGTCTGAATCTGGTCTGGATATCATCGCAGCAACAAGTTTGACTGACGCTGCTGAGCAAGCAGTTAAGGCAGCGGGGAACTAATCATGTCCGTTTTAATTAATAAAGACACCAAAGTTATCTGTCAGGGTTTCACTGGCGGTCAGGGTACTTTCCACTCTGAGCAAGCAATTGCCTACGGTACGCAAATGGTTGGCGGTGTAACGCCAGGCAAAGGCGGTACTGAGCATCTGGGTTTACCGGTATTCAATACCGTTGCTGAAGCCGTTGAAGCCACTGGCGCAGACGCTTCTGTAATCTACGTACCGGCACCTTTCTGTAAGGATTCTATCCTGGAAGCTGCGAATGCTGGTATCAAGCTGATCGTATGTATCACTGAGCACATCCCGGTTCTGGATATGCTGGAATGTAAAGTGAAATGTGATGAGCTGGGTGTTCGTCTGATCGGTCCTAACTGCCCGGGCGTAATTACTCCTGGAGAATGTAAGATCGGCATCATGCCTGGTCATATTCACCTGCCTGGTAAAGTCGGTATTGTTTCTCGTTCCGGTACTCTGACGTACGAAGCGGTTAAGCAAACTACCGATTACGGTTTTGGTCAGTCTACTTGTGTCGGTATTGGTGGTGACCCTATTCCGGGTTCTAACTTCATCGATATTCTGGAGCTGTTCCAGAACGATCCGCAAACTGAAGCAATCGTTATGATTGGTGAGATTGGTGGTACTGCTGAAGAAGAAGCTGCTGCTTACATCAAAGCGAATGTAACTAAGCCTGTTGTGTCCTACATTGCTGGTGTTACTGCACCTAAAGGCAAGCGTATGGGTCACGCTGGTGCAATCATCTCCGGCGGTAAAGGTACTGCTGATGAGAAGTTCGCTGCTCTGGAAGACGCCGGTGTTAAAACCGTACGTTCTCTGGCGCAAATCGGTGATGCACTGAAAGAAGTTACTGGCTGGTAAGTTCTTCGTTGCTCGAGAAAAACCACGCCTCGGCGTGGTTTTTTTATGTCTGAAATAAATTGGTTACCAGGAGAGTCAGTGAGAGATGGTAAAAATACCTAGTTATACCTTGGGATGATCATCATCCTTAGTCGTATAGTCACTTAGCTTTACCTCACATATTGTGAAGTTATTCGAGAGTAAAGGAGGCTGTATGAGCTACCAACAACAATATAAAGCGTCTATTGAGCAGCCAGAGCAATTCTGGCAGGAACAGGCCAATAAGATTCACTGGTTCAAGCAACCTCAAACGATTCTCAGCAAAGATGAAAACGGCATCGATCGCTGGTTTGCGGATGGCGAACTTAACACTGCTTATCTGGCTTTAGATCATCATGTACTGAACGGCCGTGGTGACCAGACAGCGCTTATTTACGACTCTCCGGTTACCGGTGTTAAGAAACAATATACCTTCAGCGAACTCACCGAGGCGGTTGCTCGCTTTGCGGGTGTGCTGGCAGCACAGGGCGTGGAAAAAGGCGACCGAGTCATTGTTTACATGCCGATGGTGCCGGAAGCCGCTATTGCTATGCTGGCCTGCGCCCGCTTAGGGGCGATTCATTCGGTTGTTTTTGGTGGTTTTGCACCTCATGAACTGGCGGTAAGAATTGATGATGCTGAACCTAAAGTGATTGTGTCAGCGTCATGCGGTATCGAAATTGATCGTGTTATCGAATACAAGCCGATTCTTGATGAAGCCATTGCAATGGCTGAGGCTAAGCCTTCTTCGTGTATCATTCTGCAACGCCCAACAAAAGAATGTGAGCTTACCGCTGGCCGCGATATTGATTGGCAAAAAGCAGTTTCTGAAGCAGAACCTGCCGACTGTGTTGCTGTGAGCGCGACAGACCCGCTGTATGTGCTGTATACCTCGGGCACAACCGGCAAACCGAAAGGTGTGGTACGTGACAATGGTGGTCATGCTGTTGCTATGAATTATTCCATGGAGCTGGTCTACGACATGAATCCCGGAGACGTATTCTGGGCGGCTTCTGACGTTGGCTGGGTTGTTGGCCATTCCTACATTGTCTATGGGCCGCTGATTCGCGGCTGTACCACGGTATTTTATGAAGGCAAACCGGTACGTACACCAGACGCTGGTGCCTTCTGGCGTATGTGTGAAGAATATAAGGTTAAGGGTATCTTTGCTGCGCCTACCGCATTCCGTGCCATTCGCAAAGAAGATCCGGATTGCCTGCAAGCGAAAAAATACGACCTGTCAGCATTAAAAACCGTGTTTATGGCGGGTGAGCGGCTTGATCCACCAACCTATGATTGGGTCGATCAACATATTCAGCGTCCGATTGTCGATCACTGGTGGCAAACTGAAACCGGTTGGGCGATTGCCGGTAATCATATGGGGCTTGAACCTGGTCAGCCAAAAGCAGGCTCTGTAACCCGACCATCACCGGGTTATAACGTTCAGATTCTCGATTCAAAAGGCAATCCGGTGGAAGCCGGAGAGCAGGGAAGTATCGCGGTGAAGTTGCCATTACCTCCGGGCTGCTTGCCAACCATCTGGCGTAACCATGCACGTTTTGAAGCCGGTTATCTGAATACCTATAACGGCTATTACGTTTCCGGTGATGGCGGTATGTTGGATGACGATGGCTATCTGTTCGTACTCGGCCGCACCGATGACATCATTAATGTTGCTGGACATCGTTTGTCTACTGGTGAAATGGAAGAAGTGGTTGCCGGACACGACGCCGTTGCGGAATGTGCGGTGATTGGTCAAAGCAGTGATCTGAAAGGCGAAGAGCCGCTGGGTCTGGTGCTGCTGAAAGACGGTATTGATATTGACGAAGAGCAGCTTAAAAAAGAACTGGTTCAGCGAGTTCGTGACAATATTGGTGCGGTTGCCAGCTTTAAAAATGCGGTGGTGGTGCAACGTTTACCGAAAACCCGTTCGGGTAAAATTCTGCGCAAAGTGTTGCGTAATATCGCCAATAACGAAGAATATGCGACGCCTTCTACTATTGATGATCCAGCATGCCTGCAGGAAATTGAAGGTACTCTTTCAGAGAAGGGCTTGCGTTAAGAAAGTGTTCTAATTCGAGTATTAAAGTGTAAATACAACGTCAGGGTTGGAACTAAGTTTAAGTTCGTCCCTCAAATGAGACGTTACAAAATAGTGGATTGAAAAATCCGTGGCGGTTTTGTGACTTCTCTCTCCATCTTACCGGATTAAACATTGTGCAGTTTAATCCGGTTTTTTTATGCCTCGCTATTTCACAATCGAATCGTCAGATAATTCCCTGATCCAGTGCCATGGTCATCGCGCAGCTTAGTTCTTCCGCTTGTTCGAGGAAATTCTCCTGCCATTCTCCACGAAGTATTAACGGCTCCTGCACCCAGCGCCAGCGTAATCCTGTAGTGATAGTCTGCAAAGCTCGAACACTGCCGGTTCCATCATGGCCGGCCCGCACGATTGCCGCGCAGGGTTTGCCCTGTGTTTCTTCCAGGCAAGGGTAATAACAGCGATCGAAGAAGTCTTTTAAAGCGCCAGAGATATAACCGAGGTTTTCTGGGGTTACTAGTAAAATCGCAGCAGCAGATTTTACGTCGTCAGGCTGGGTGTCGAAGGGAGACTGGATTGTGATCGAAACCTGCTCGGATTCCGCAGATTCAAAACCTGCTTTAATCGCTGAGGTAATTTTTCGCAGGTTGTCAGAAGGTGTATGGGCAATTACCAGCAGATTTTTCATTTCGATAACTTATTTGGGTTTTATTGGATCATAACGATTGAAAGCCGGAAGATAAAATCATTCAAAAATATAACCTTAAAAATAAAAAAGACCGCAAAAGCGGTCTTCCTTTATCGAGCCTCGGGTTAATTAATCCGCATCCGGCCGAACACCATCTAACGGTTTAATAACCAAGACATCACACGGTACTTTATCAACCAAGGATTCTGCAGTATTGCCAATTAATACCCCGGATAAACCTTCGCGACCAACGGTTCCGACAACAACCAGATCCGCTTCAATATCATTGGCAAAGCCTGCAATAACATCATCAGTATCACCTTCACCAATATGCAGGTGATCGTTATTTACGTTAAATTTCTGTGCCCATTGCTGGCAGGCATCTTCATGCTGTTCAGTAACGTAATGCTGAATGTCATCCGGTGCGGTTACTTCCGGTACCATGGCAAACGCCACACTGACCAGTGGGTAGGCGTTACCCAAGTGCAGATCGGTATCAAAGTGATCCGCCAGATGTTCAGCAAAAGATAAAATATTATCGTTAATTAAGTCGTGGCTTTGATCCGGTGCTGTGGCATCAATTGCCGCAAGAATACGATTGTGCTGCCACGGTTTCGCTTCCTTGACCAGCAGGACCGGCGCAGGGCAGTGACGCAGCATATTCCAATCAGTGTGAGTAAAAATACGATCAACCAGAGAGTGTGGTTGAGTACCTTTGATCACCAGATCAAAACATTTATTGCGCATGGATTCGATTACGGCATCGTGCAGGTGTTTTTGCCAGTGCACTTCGGTATCAACCTCAACGCCGTCGGCTTCCGCTTCACTGATAAAACTGTCGATCCAGTTTTCTGCTTTGTTCAGTAACGCCTGTTTGATGCGTTGCTGGGTATCACTGTCGATAGCGGTCAGTGGTGAACCTTCTTCGCAATAAGCCTCGTAAGTGTTGGTCATTAATGTCAGATCGGCATCCAATGAGCGGGCGAGCCACAGTGCCCGATCCAGAGCAACCTGTTCCGGATGATCGCTATCCAGTACGACCAGAATATGATTAACGTCCAACATGGCAATTTCCTTCTCTTGGTTTAACCGGCAAGCACATCAGGCTTGTTGTCTATAAGATTCAGACTAGCGCCTGTTATCAGCATGCTCCTTGTTTTGAATCAATTTCAATGACTACAGCGTAATTTTCATGCCTTTTTGATTAGCCCTTATTCAATAGATCGATTAACGCCTGGGCAGCATTGCTCAGGGTCCGTTCTTTTAACCGAATTAAGCCCAGTGAACGTTTGATTTCCGGCCCTGGCCAGGGGATGACACAAAGGTGGCTATCACTGCTGCTGACCATGGATTGCGGCAACATGCTCCAGCCCAGGCCAACCGATACCATCATTTTGATGGTCTCCAGATAGTTAGTAGGCATGGGCGCCTGGAGTTTCAGGCCTTTTTTAAGAAACGCCGATTCAATCAGCTGATAAGTGATGGTATGTCGTTCCGGCAGAATGGCGGGGGTTTGCGCCAGTAGCTTCAGGCTGGGTTTGGCATGGCTTGCTAAAACGTGTTCTGTCGAACAAACGCACACCATATCGTCCTGCCACAACAGATCGGAATGAATATGTGGTGGTGATTCATTTTCCAACGTGGTTAACGCCAGCTCGACCTGGCGTGAGCTAATCGCCTGATAGGCGCGCTCCGATCCCATAAATTCCAGATTCAGTTGAGCTGCCGGATAGCAGCGGACGAATTCTTTTAACACCGGCGGCAGCCGGTGAAGGCCGATGTGGTGGCTGGTGGCCAGAGATAACGTGCCGCTGACTTCGCCGCTGAGGTTGTGCAGCTTGAGTTCGGTGTCTGCGACTAGGTCGAGAATCTGTTGTGCTTTGGGGAGCAGTGCGCGTCCGGCCTCGGTCAGGCTGATGGTGCGGTTATGGCGTTCGAATAAAGGGGTATCCAGTTGGCTTTCCAGATGTTGGATGCGTTTACTGACAGCGGATTGCGTCAGATAAAGCTGCTCGGCCGCGAGAGAAAAAGATCCCTGGTCGGCAACGGATAAGAATGCTTTTAGTGATTGAGTATCCATAGGCTTGGCGGATTTCTACTGTAATTTTCAAGTATTCCTTTATGGAATGCTTTGATGGAAAAATATGAATTTATGTTGTTTAGCAGATGGCGTATATTATTGCAATAACGAACAAGCTGCTGAAAAACTACTTGCGTTGCCATAACTACGTTAAAAATCTGATCAAAATGCTCATTTATGATTTATAAACTGCGCTTTTTTACAGATTTTTGCCTTGTTCTGGCTGCCTCAGAAACGTTTTTCAACCGCTTATTAAGGCGATGATCAGTCGCTGATGATGAGAGAAAATATCTGAGAAGGAGTCCCTGATGGCTGGACAAACCCTTTACGACAAGCTGTGGCAACAGCATCTGGTGAAAGAGCGTGATGACGGCACGGCGTTAATTTACATCGATCGTCAGTTACTGCACGAAGTAACCTCACCGCAGGCATTTGAAGGCCTGCGTATTGCTGGTCGTAAACCATGGCGTCTGGACGCTAACCTGGCGACTCCGGATCACAACGTACCGACCACCTCTGCAGAGCGTGAGTCGGGTATTGACGGTATTCAGGATCCGGTTTCCAAAATTCAGGTTAAAACTTTGGATGAAAACTGTGACGATTTCGGCATCGTTGAGTTTAAGATGCAGGACAAGCGCCAGGGCATTGTGCACGTGGTTGGCCCGGAGCAGGGCGCCACTCTGCCGGGTATGACGGTTGTTTGTGGTGATTCCCACACTGCGACTCACGGTGCTTTCGCTGCGTTAGCGCATGGTATCGGTACGTCAGAAGTTGAACACGTACTGGCGACTCAGTGCCTGATTCAGCGCAAAATGAAAAACCTGCTGATTCGCGTTGATGGCGAGCTGGCAACCGGTATTACCGGTAAAGACGTGGTTTTACACGTGATTGGTGTGATCGGTACAGCCGGTGGTAATGGTTGTGCGATGGAATTTGGCGGTAGCGCCATTCGTAGCATGAGCATGGAAGGCCGTATGACCATGTGTAACATGGCCATCGAAGCGGGTGCTCGTGTGGGTATGGTGGCATTCGACGATATCACTGCGGAATACGTGAAAGGTCGCCCTTATGCACCAAAAGGTGACCATTGGGATCTGGCGGTTGATACCTGGAAAAACCTGGTTTCCGATGACGATGCAGAGTTCGATCAAATCGTTGAAATCAAAGCCGAAGACATTAAGCCGCAGGTAACCTGGGGTACTTCTCCGGAAATGGTAACCACGGTTGACGGTACTGTGCCACGCGTTGAAGACGGTAAAGACGACGTTCAGCAATCGGCTATTAAGCGCGCTCATGAATACATGGGTCTGACTGGCGGCCAGAAGATTACTGATATCAAGCTGGATCGTGTTTTTATTGGTTCTTGTACTAATAGTCGTATCGAAGATTTACGTCAGGCGGCGGAGATCGCCAAAGGCCGTAAGGTTGCTGATAGCGTGATTCAGGCGTTAGTTGTTCCGGGTTCTGGTTTGGTAAAAGAGCAGGCGGAAGCAGAAGGTCTGGATAAGATTTTTGTTGAAGCCGGATTTGAATGGCGTGAGCCGGGTTGCTCTATGTGTTTGGCGATGAATGCCGACAAGCTGGGCAACGGCGAGCATTGTGCGTCGACGTCCAACCGTAACTTCGAAGGTCGTCAGGGTTACGGCGGTCGTACTCACTTAGTGAGCCCGGCGATGGCAGCAGCAGCAGCAGTTGCTGGTCATTTTATTGATATGCGTGATCTTTAAGGAGCTAATGCGATGAAACCTTTTGTTGTACACAGTGGTGTAGTGGCTCCGATGGATCGCCCGAATATCGATACCGATATGATTATCCCGAAGCAGTTTTTGAAATCTATTAAACGCAGTGGTTTTGGTCCAAACCTGTTTGACGAATTACGTTACCTGGATGAAGGTCAGCCGGATGCTGATAATTCTGGCCGTCCGTTAAATCCGGACTTTGTTTTAAACCAGTCTCGTTATCAGGGCGCTTCGGTTTTATTGGCTCGTGAAAACTTTGGTTGTGGCTCCAGCCGTGAACACGCGCCTTGGGCATTAGAAGATTTTGGTTTTCGTGCGATTATTGCGCCGAGCTATGCTGATATCTTCTTTAATAACAGCTTTAAAAACGGCCTGCTGCCAATCATTCTCGACGAAAAAACTGTTGATGATTTATTTAAAGCGGTTGAAGCGAATGAAGGTTATGAATTAACCGTTGATTTAGAGCAGCAAAAAATTATCACGCCAGATGGTGGTGAGATTGCTTTTGATGTTGATCCGTTCCGTAAGCACTGCTTATTAAATGGTTTGGATGATATTGGTCTGACACTTCAGGATGCGGATGATATTAAGGCGTATGAAGAAAAACGCCGTGCCGCTAATCCGTGGCTGTTTGATCAGGTTAAGTAAGTTTTTAAGAATTTTAAAAGTTAAGCGAAAAGAAAATGACTCAGAATGTTTTAGTTTTGCCAGGTGATGGCATTGGTCCGGAAATCGTAACCGAAGCGGTTAAAGTTCTGGAAACCGCAAAAGAAAAATTCAACCTGGATATTGAGCTGGATAACGCTCTGGTTGGTGGTTCTGCATACGACGAGTTTGGCACGCCGCTGCCAGAAGTGACTATGCAGAAAGCAGAAAAAGCGGATGCGATTCTGCTGGGTGCTGTCGGTGGCCCTAAATGGGATGAGCTGGAAGATCGCGAGCTGCGTCCGGAAAAAGGCCTGTTAGGTCTGCGTTCTGGCCTGGAATTATTCGGTAACCTACGTCCGGCAATTCTGTACCCACAGCTGGCGGATGCTTCTTCACTGAAGCCTGAGGTGGTTTCTGGTCTGGATATTCTGATTGTTCGTGAATTAACCGGTGGTATTTATTTCGGTAAGCCACGTGGTATCCGTGAGCTGGAAAACGGTGAGCGTGAAGGTTACAACACCTACGTATACTCCGAATCTGAGATCCGTCGTATCGCTAAAGTGGCATTTGAATCGGCTCAGAAACGCGGTAAAAAACTGTGCTCAGTGGATAAGGCTAACGTTCTGGAAGTAACCGTGCTGTGGCGCGAAATCATGAACGACGTAGCAAAAGACTACCCGGATGTTGAGCTGTCTCATATGTACGTTGATAACGCAGCAATGCAATTAGTACGTGCACCGAAACAGTTTGATGTCATGGTTACCGGAAACATGTTCGGTGATATCTTGTCTGATGCTGCAGCGATGCTGACAGGCTCTATTGGTATGCTGCCATCGGCGTCTCTGGATAAGAACAACAAGGGTATGTATGAACCTTGTCATGGTTCTGCTCCGGATATCGCAGGTCAGGGTATCGCTAACCCATTAGCGACAATTTTGTCTGCCGCTATGATGTTACGTTATTCTCTGAATGAAAGTGCTGCTGCGGATGCTATCGAAAAAGCCGTAAGTGATGTTCTGGATCAGGGTCTGCGTACCGCGGATATCTATTCTGACGGTATGAACAAAGTAAGTACTGAAGAGATGGGTGAAGCAGTTGTTGCAGCCCTGGAAAACCTATCTGCATAGCTACTGCGTTGTTAAAAACAGGCTCTAAATGCTCATTTATGATTTATAAACTGCGCTTTATCGCCTGTTTTTGCCTTGCATTAGCGTCTTCGATGACGGTTTTCAAAATTAGATTTAAAGGTTAAAGAAATGTCTGAACAAAAAGTAGGTCTGGTTGGCTGGCGCGGAATGGTCGGTTCCGTACTGATGCAACGTATGCAGGAAGAAAAAGATTTCGACCTGATTAAGCCGACCTTCTTCACGACCTCACAAAAAGGCCTGCCGGCTCCGGACTATGCCGGTAAAGATTGTGGTGTGCTGGAAGATGCATTCGATGTTGATGCGCTGAAGCAACAAGACGTAATTATCACCTGTCAGGGTGGAGACTACACCAAAGAGGTGTATCCGAAGCTGCGTGAAGCGGGTTGGGATGGCTACTGGATTGATGCGGCATCTGCGCTGCGTATGGATGATGATGCCATCATCGTACTGGATCCAGTCAACCGTGATGTAATTGATGCAGGTGTTAAAAGCGGCGTTAAAACCTATGTGGGTGGTAACTGTACCGTTTCTCTGATGTTGCTGGCGCTGGGTGGTCTGTTTGAAAAAGGTCTGGTGGAGTGGGCAACTCCAATGACCTATCAGGCAGCTTCTGGTTCTGGTGCTAAGCACATGCGTGAACTGATCAGCCAAATGGGGGCGATCCACGCCAATGTAAAAGATAAAGTTGAAGATCCGGCGACTGCGATTCTGGATATCGATCGTCAGGTGGCCGACTTTATTCGTGGTGAAGATTACCCGAAAGATCAGTTTGGTGTGCCGCTGGCAGGCAGCTTAATTCCATACATTGATTCACAACTGCCGTCTGGTCAGAGTCGTGAAGAATGGAAAGCGGAAGCTGAAGCGAACAAAATCCTCGGTACAACTGAGGCTGCAACGCCAATTGATGGCTTGTGTGTTCGTGTGGGGGCGATGCGTTGTCACAGTCAGGCAATTACGCTGAAGCTGAAGCAGGATCTGTCGGTTGAAGAAATCGAAAAGATTCTGGCAGAGCACAATGACTGGGTGAAGGTAATTTCAAACGATCGTGAAGTGACCATGGAAGAGCTTACTCCTGCAAAAACCACCGGCACTCTGACCATTCCGGTTGGTCGTATCCGTAAGTTGACCATGGGGCCTGAATATATTTCTGCGTTCACCGTGGGTGACCAATTGCTGTGGGGGGCTGCAGAGCCTCTGCGCCGGATGTTGCGCATTTTGTTGAATGCTGGCTGATTCGGTCTAGACTGAAAGCGGGGCAAGGCCCCGCTTTTTTATTTACGCTTCCTCTTTTCTCACCTCATTTCTTCTGAAAGTGCGCTAACTCATTCTTTAATATCGGTTTTATGCCGCTGAAAGCCGCCAAAATATTGCGCATTGCATTTTTATCACTGATACTTACGCTGCTTATGAATGGAATCGACAACTAAGCTGGGTTAGGAATATCTCAAAATAAAATGGTTTCGGCTTTAGATTCGATACACAAGAAGAGGCGAGACGTCGCCTTAACAACAAGGAAGCACTAATGAAGCGCCTAATTGCGAAATCTCTGATGCTGGTGGGTGGATTATCGTTATCCTCTCAGTTACTGGCATTGGGGCTTGGAGAGATGACACTTAAGTCTGCACTGAATCAACCCCTCAATGCTAAAGTTGAGTTGGTCGATGTCGCGGATTTGTCTAAGTGGGAAATCAAACCTTCATTAGCTTCGACAGAAGACTTTGATCGTGCGGGTGTTGATCGCCTGTTTTTTCTCACAAAAATCAAATTCAAAGTAGATGGCGACAAGCTGGTACTTTCAACGCGTGAGCCAGTCACCGAACCTTTCCTGAATTTTTTAGTTGAGCTGAACTGGCCGTCGGGCCGTGTGTTGCGTGAATACACCGTTCTGCTTGACCCTCCTGTTTTTGAAGAAGAAACCATTAACCCATTAGTGGTCGCTCCGCGTGCTGCCGAAGCTGGAGATGTTGCTGCAGTTGAAGAACAGCCAGCTGCTGTGGCTAGTCAAAGCCATGACTGGCTGGATAAGCCCGCTCAGCCTGGAACTTATAAAGTCCAGCCTAATGACACTCTTTGGGAAATCGCGCTGGAGAATCGTCCGGATACTTCTGTGAGTGCGCAGCAAATGATGCTTGCCATCCAGCGACAGAATCCAGAAGCCTTTATTGGCGGTAACATTAACCGCCTGAAGACCCATCAGGTGTTGCGAATCCCTGATGCAGAACAAATTGACAATATCCGTTTCGGCCAGGCCGTAGCAGAGGTTGAACGACAGAACCAGGCCTTGAATGCCGGAGCTGCTCAGCTGGATGCGACGGGTCGACGCGATACCCCAGTAGCTGCCCAGGCTTCTGAAAACGGTGGTGAAGTACGTCTACTGTCTGCGGATAGTGATAATGCAGAGTCAGCGGGTGCCAGTGGTGATGTTGACGGACAAGGCTCAGGCCGCCAGCAAGCGCTGGAAAATGACCTGGCCATCGCGCTTGAAACATTGGATAAAAGCCGCTTGGAAAATCAGGAGCTTCGTCAGCGACTTGAAGCTCTGGAAGAACAGATTAATACGTTGCAGCGCCTGATTACCCTGAAAGATGACCAGCTCGCTGGTATTCAGGTTGAGCAAGCGCAACAGACAGTAGATGTTGTTGAGGCAGAGACCGCTGAAGCTCAGGTAACTGACGTTGAAGAGCCAACTACACAGGTGCTTGAAGACGGTGTGGTTGCTGAAACTGACCAGAATCAAACTGCCGCAGAAACTGGCGAAAGTTCAGTGGAAGCAACTGTTGAGAGTGCAGTAGAAACGGTTGCTGAGGTTGCTTCGGTAGATGGACAGGCTGCATCTGAAGAACTGGTTTCGGCAACCAGTGAAGCTACCCCAGCGGAAGAAGTAGACTTTAACTACCAGGAAGAACAGCAGGTCGCGGTTGATCCGGCTCAGGTAGCCGCTGAAGAAAAAGCGCGCGAAGAACGAAAAGCGCGTATCGCGGCTATGCTCGCCAAGCAAGAAGCTGAGCGACGAGCTCAGACTGGTTTTGTTGACTCCATGTTGCAGCGCCCTGAGCTATTAGGTGGCGGCTTGGCAGCCATACTGCTATTGATCCTTGGTGCTGTGAAGCTGGTGCAGAAACGCAAGGCCGCTAAGGAAGAAGAGGAAGCATTCGAAGAATCCGAGGTTGCTTTCAGTGGTGCCGATGTTGACGGCGCAGAGCTTGACGATATTGATTTTGATGATGATGGTCTGTCCGGTGGTGATATCGATGTTGATCATGATGAGCTGAACATCGACGGTGATGACGACCTGAATCTTGGCGATCTGGAAGAAGATGAATCCGATTTTGGAGCAGTTGCTCAAACAGAGGATGTCATCAGCGAATCTGATATCTACATTGCCTACGGTAAGTTTGAACAAGCTGTTGATCTGTTATCCGGTGCTATTGAGCAAGAACCGAGTCGTTCTGATTTGCGCCTGAAGCTGCTTGAAGTGTTTGTTGAAATGGACGACGCAGACGGCTTTGCTAAGCAAGAAATGTCGTTGATTAGTCTCGGTGATCGTGATGCTAATGATCAAGCTGAGCAGTTGCGTTCCCGTTTATCAACGCCGATTACTCCTACTGCGGATGCCGCCGATGACGCGCTGACTCTGGATGAAAATATTCCGTCGCTGGACGACACTCTGGGCGATGAATTCAGCGATGGTCTGGATTTTGGTGACGCTCTGGATCTGGCAGATGGCGATGATGGTCAGGAATTTGATCTACCTGAAAGCTTGGGCGGTGATGATTCGGCAGCACTGGATTTCGATCTGGGAGATTCAGTACAAGATGCGCCGGAACTGAATATCGAAGCGGGCAGCACAGATGATATTCCGTCTCTGGATGAAGAGGCATCGTTGGAAGATGTTCCAACACTGGATCTTGACGATAATGACAGTCTTGCATTTGATCTGGATGCTGAGTCCGAGCAAGGTCTGAATTTGGATGGTGAGTCTGTTGAGCTGGATCTGACAGAGGGTCTTGCTGATTCTTCCGAAGACGACAACTCATTGGAGTTCGACCTGGGTGAGCTGACAGCGGGTGATGATGCTTCGACTGAGCAGGAAGAAGCTGTTGACCTGTCTGATGGCAACGAACTGGAATTCGATTTAGGTTCTCTTGGTGATGATTCTGAAGACGGCGAAGCTGATGATCTGGTAGCTGCTTTGGACCTGGATGAAGGTGATGATAATTCGCTGGATATCGATTTTGACTCGTTAGAATCCGCTGGTGATGATGTTGCAGAATTGCCGGTAGCGGATGCTACTGAAGAAGCATCTAATGATGATGAGCTGCTGGATTTATCCGCTGAATTAGCCGAATTTGAAACAAACGAAGATGCTCCAGAAGCTGAGCTGACCGATCTGGAAAGCCTCATGGATGCAGAGGGCAGTGTTGGTGACTCTGAATTGCCGGATCTGTCGTTTGATCTGGAAGAGGGTACCGGTTTTGCTGAGTCCGAAGACGATGATCTTAAGTCGTTAGAAGCTGAGCTGGATTCTGTCGTTGAACAGGACGCTGAGTCCGAAGAGTTGCTTGACCTGAGCGACGATCTGGAAGTTTCTGGTCAGGCTGATGGCCTTGAATCAGAGTTGGAAGACCTGGCTGCTGCGGATGCGGAAATCGACCTGAATGATGAGTTCGATCTTGGCTCAGATGAAGATCAGGATGTTGCTCTTGATTTAGATTCTGGCATCGAAACTGATGTTGCCGAGGCAGTTGAAGAATCCAGTTTGCTGGATGACAACGATGAGGAAATGGACTTTGCCTCAGATCTGGCTGATCTCGATGCTGAGCTTGAAGACTTTGAAGTGCCGCTGGCAGATGACGTTGCGGTAAGTGATGACGTCCATACTATCGAAGAGCCATCTGTTGCTGCTGAAACACCTGTTCTGGATTCTGAGGTTGTAGATGAGGCAGAAGTGCCGGTTATTGAGGATGAAGTTCAGGCGTCCTCCGGAGATGCTGAACAAGATATCGATTTAGATAAGCTGGCAGCAGCGGAAGATGAATTTGATTTCCTGGCAGGCACCGATGAGTGTGCGACCAAGCTGGACCTGGCGCGCGCTTACATTGATATGGAAGATATGGACGGCGCTCGTGAGCTGCTGCAGGAAGTTCTGCAAGAAGGTAGTGATCAGCAGAAGCAGGATGCTCGTGGTTTGATGGATAATCTGTCCTAATCGAGTAGTAGATGACTGAAGTACGTCGTTATGCCGCGGTGGTTGAGTACAATGGTACTCACTTCCACGGTTGGCAAAAGCAAGCCCACCACAATCAACCTACCGTTCAGGCCGCTCTCGAAGCGGCCATATCGAAAGTAGCCAATCATAAAGTCGATATTTTCTGTGCTGGCCGCACAGACACTGGCGTGCACGCTACGCGTCAGGTTATTCATTTTGATTCAGCCGCGAAGCGCAGTAACTACAGCTGGTTAATGGGTGTTAATACGAATTTGCCAAATGGCGTTGCGATTCAGTGGGTTGATGAGGTCAGCCCCGAATTTCATGCGCGCTATAAAGCGCGGGCCCGCCGTTACCGCTATCTGATCAATAATTCCCCAGCAAAATCGGCGTTGCAATACGACCAGTTGACCTGGTGGCGCTATCCGCTGAATGCGCAAAAGATGAATGAAGCTGCTCAATACTTATTGGGTGAGCATGATTTCAGTGCGTTTCGTGCAAAAGATTGTCAGGCAAAGTCGCCGGTTAAGATCATGCATCGTATCGAGGTTAAGCGATGGGGTGATCTGATTATGCTGGAGCTCGAAGCCAGTGCCTTTCTTTACCATATGGTGCGTAACATTGTTGGTGTGTTGTTACCAATTGGCGAGGAGCATCAACCGGTTCAATGGATGAAAGAGGTGCTGGATACCCGGGATCGCACCCAGGCTGGTATCACTGCTCCTGGCGAAGGATTGTATTTTGTCGGCGTAGACTTTCCTCCGCAGTTTAATGTTCCTTGTGATCCTTATGGTCCGACATTGCTCCAGCCGTTGCTGGACGCGACCGGTTTTCAGCAGCCGTTTGCGAATCAATTAAAAGAAGCGGCGGGGCTGGACCCGATTTAGTTGAGTGTCTGATATGATGGTTTCAGATTTTTCCTGAAACCTCATTCTCTTATGTCTTTCCGAACTCGAAGTAAAATATGTGGCCTGACCCGGGCTCAAGATGCTAATGCCGCTGTTGGGGCTGGCGTTGATGCCATTGGTTTGGTGTTTTATCCGCCCAGCCCACGATCTCTTTCCATTGAGCAGGCGGCTGACGTGGTGGCAGATGTTCCGGCATTTGTTTCAGTTACCGGACTATTCGTGAATCCGACGGTGGAACAGGTGCAATCTGTTCTGGATGCCGTTAGAATTGATCTACTTCAATTTCATGGTGATGAAGACGAGGCCTTCTGTGCTCAATTCAACCGTCCCTACATTAAAGCCATCCGGGTCCGGCAAGCGTCGGATGTGGTGGCGTCTTGCGTGCGCTTCCCAAGCGCCCTGGCAGTACTGCTAGATAGCTATAAGCCTGGAGTCCCAGGCGGAACCGGCGAAACCTTTGACTGGTCGTTGGTTCCACAATCTGATGATTTAAAACCTATTATTCTTGCCGGTGGTCTGAACCCCGAAAATATTGCTTTCGCAATTGAGCAGGTCAAACCGTTTGCTGTTGATGTCAGTGGCGGTGTTGAAGCGGTGCTTGATGGCATCGAGCAGAAAGGCATTAAAGACCACGGCAAAATGAACCAATTTTTAGATGAGGTGTATCGTGTCGACTCACACACCAGAAAACAGCAAGATTGATTTAACTTTGCCAGACGAGCGTGGCCACTTTGGTATTCATGGTGGACGCTTTGTTTCTGAAACACTGACCAGTGCGCTGGACGAATTAAACAGCACATATGAAAAGCTGCGTAATGATCCTGAGTTTCAGGCTGCGTTTGACTCTGACTTAGCGCACTATGTTGGCCGTCCTTCGCCATTGTATTTCGCCGAGCGACTGACCGCCGAATGTGGTGGTGCAAAAATTTACCTGAAGCGTGAAGATCTGAACCACACCGGTGCGCACAAGGTAAACAACACTATTGGCCAGGCACTGCTGGCTAAATTTATGGGCAAGAAAAAGATCATCGCCGAGACTGGTGCGGGCCAACACGGTGTTGCTTCTGCGACCGTTGCTGCGCGTTTTGGTCTGGAATGTAAGGTCTTTATGGGCTCTACCGACGTTGAGCGTCAGAAGCTGAATGTATATCGCATGAAGCTTCTTGGAGCTGAAGTTGAAGCGGTTCAATCCGGAACCAAAACCCTGAAAGACGCTATGAACGAAGCCATGCGTCACTGGGTAACCAACGTTGATGATACCTTCTACGTGATTGGTACCGCAGCAGGTCCGCACCCATATCCAATGCTGGTGCGTGATTTCCAGAGCGTGATTGGCCGTGAATGTATCCGTCAGTGTGACGAGCAACTGGGTCGTCAGCCGGATGCGCTGGTAGCCTGTGTTGGTGGCGGCTCCAATGCCATTGGTTTATTCCATCCTTACCTGGGTTATGAAGACGTCGCCATGTACGGCGTAGAAGCTGGCGGTCTGGGTCTGGAAGGTGACGATCACGCTGCGCCTTTATGTAAAGGCCGCCCGGGTGTATTACACGGTAATCGTACTTATCTGATGGAAGATGATAATGGTCAGATCATGGGGACGCATTCTATCTCTGCCGGTCTGGATTACCCGGGCGTTGGTCCGGAACACTCCTGGTTGAAAGACGTTAAGCGTGCCAATTACGTTGCGGCTACCGACGAAGAAGCGCTGGACGGTTTCTACAAACTGACTCAGTTGGAAGGCATTATGCCGGCTCTGGAATCATCCCATGCGGTTGCATACGCGATGAAGCTGGCGGCGACGATGGATAAAGATCAGGTGATTGTTGTGAACCTGTCGGGTCGCGGTGATAAAGATATTCATACCATTGCGTCACTTGATGGCATCACCGCTTAAGAGCTAAGGATTAACAGAATGAGCCGTATTACGACTGTTTTAAATGCTCTGAAAGAGCAAAATCGCCAGGCACTGATTCCCTACATCACGGCCGGTGATCCGAATAAAGAAGCCACTGTGCCAATGATGCATGCACTGGTAGAAGCTGGTTGCGACATTATCGAGCTGGGCGTGCCTTTCTCTGATCCGATGGCCGATGGTCCAACGATTCAGCTGGCGTGCGAACGTGCCCTTGAGCACGGTACCTCGTTAACGGATGTGTTGGCGATGGTTGCTGAGTTTCGTGAAAAAGATGCCGATACTGCTGTGGTATTGATGGGGTATCTGAACCCGGTTGAAGCCATGGGTTATGAGACCTTTGTTGATCGTGCTGTGAAAGCCGGTGTAGACGGAGTTTTATTGGTGGACTTACCGCCTGAAGAAGCCACAGAAGTTGAAGGTATCTTCAAAGCGAAAGATCTGGATATGGTGTACCTGATTGCTCCAACCACCACTGATGCTCGTATTGAAAAAATTGGCCAGTCCGGTAGCGGCTATGTGTACTACGTATCACTGAAAGGTGTGACGGGTTCAAAAGCGCTGGATGTTGACGACGTTGCCCGCAATCTGGAGCGTATCCGCAAACACGTTTCTGTGCCTGTTGGTGTGGGTTTCGGTATCACCAATGGTGAGACTGCAGCCCAGGTCGCTAAAGTGGCCGACGGCGTTATTGTCGGCAGTGCGATTGTGAATCGTATTGCTGCCAATGCCGACAACCCACAACAGGCTCAGGCCGAAGTGACCGAGTTGATGCGCGAAATGCGCTCAGCGATGGATCAGTAGCTATAGCCTCCTCAATGACGCTAATGAATATTTGAAGTAATGAAGCGAACTGTAAATGAATGGCTCGAATATCTTGAGTCACTGCACCCCAGCGAAATTGAACTGGGTCTTGAGCGCATTAAAGGGGTTGGTGAGCGACTGGATTGCCTTAAGCCTGCACCGTTAGTCATTCTGGTTGCTGGCACAAACGGCAAAGGAACGACTTCGGCCTTAGTAGCGAATCTGCTGATGGCTCAGGGGATGAAAGTGGGGGTTTACAGTTCGCCGCATATTCAGCGTTACAACGAGCGGGTCCAGATCAATGGCGAGTTAATCTCAGATGATGATCTGGTTCGTTCATTCGAAACCGTTGAATCCGTTCGCGCTGACATCGGCTTAACCTATTTTGAGTTTGGCACATTAGCGGCGCTGTCGTATTTCCAGCAGTCGGGTCTTGATGCCTGTGTGTTGGAGATTGGTCTGGGCGGACGTCTGGACGCGGTGAATATCGTTGATGCAGATATATCTCTGGTGACCAGTGTTGGTTTGGATCACCAGGCCTGGCTGGGCGATACCGTCGAGCGGATTGCGTTCGAAAAATGCGGCGTTGCCCGATCTGGCAAATATCTGGTTTGTGGTCAGCCGAATCCGCCGCATACCGCTAAAGAGCAAACGGAATCGTTAGGTGGGCAGTGGTGTGCTCGCGGTCAGCACTTCGATATCGTTGAAGAGGGCGATGAGTTATTGCTGAGCTTTATGACTCACGAAGGCCAGGCAGAATGGAATTTGCCCAAGGCTAATATTCCTTACCACAACGTTGGAACAGCAATTCAGGCGCTATCGCTCATTGGGCGCTTGCCGAACCGTGCCGTGGTTGCGGATGTGGTGAAAAACACATCAGTGGCTGGTCGTTTGCAAACTCTTACTGTACCGGTAGATGGCGGTGAATTAACGCTGACGCTGGATGTTGCTCATAACCAGCAGGCAGCGGCTTATATCGCAGAGCGCCTTGGCTCGGTTGATGGCGCAATCATTGGTATGCTGGAAGATAAGCCCGTCGAAGCGCTGATAAATACGCTACCCAAAATGCCGGATTGCTGGCTGGCCGGGTTGGATTGCTGGCGTGGTTTATCGGCTGATCAGTTGGCTGAACGTGTTGCCACAGCAAATGACTGTTTGGTCACTGAGAAATTTGCTACTGTGGCCGACGCGATAGCGCAGTTATTGCGAAAAGAGTCTGTGGCTGGTCAGCATTGGTTGATCGCCGGTTCCTTTCATACGGTAGAAGCTGCGCTGAATTATTTGCAGCAGCGAGACTGAGGGCTTCCCTGGCATGGAACAACACCTGAAAAAACGCATTCTTGGTGCTTTTGTCACTGTGCTGGCGCTGGGTATTGCGATGCCTATCGTGCTGGATGGCTCACGCTCACATATTCAGCTGCAATCGGATGTTCCGGCAATGCCTGTTATGGAGCCGTGGCAGCCAATCGAAAACGAACGCCATGTACGTATCGATCTCGAGACCCTGGCCAGTGGTGATGCAGATGAAGAGATCGAGCTGACAGAAGTGCGCGTGGTTGAGCAGGATGACCCAGCAGCTTTAGGTTCAAAAGGCGATCGTGCTGCGCTGGATGATCAGCAGCTGGCGTATGCCTGGACACTGCAATTAGGTGCGTTTGAAAAACGCAGCAATGCCCATGCTCTGCGCGATAAGTTAAGAAATAAGGGCTATAAGGCCTATGTTCAGGAATTTGCCAGCGATAAGCTGACCCGGGTTTATGTTGGCCCTGAGTTGCAACGCAGTAAAATCGAAGCGCTGCAACAAACATTGCGCACAGAGCTGAAGCAGCGCGATATTCATATAAAACGCTTTAAATCCAAAATCTGACCGTCTGGTCGGATGCAGCCGATAAAAATGCAACCCTGATCGACGACTTTTTCTCAGGCTCAGAGGCATTTTTCAGGTTCCTTCGACAGCAGCGCCTTTGCTATACTTCGCGCTTTAGCACAGTGTCTGAGGCACAGCTCGCATGGCGGTAATTGATTGGGTCATCGTGGCGGTATTAGCCATCTCCAGTTTAATCAGTCTGAAACGTGGTTTCGTAAAAGAAGCCCTGTCATTGGCCAGCTGGATTCTCGCCTTTCTGGTAGCCCGCCTGTTAAGTGGCAACCTTGCCACGCTGCTTGAAGGCAGTATCGACACTAACTCACTGCGCTGGATCGTTTCTTTTGCAATTCTCTTCGCTGGCACATTAGTGATCTGTGCCATGATTAATCACCTGCTGGTCGAAGTGGTTCGTATGACGGGCTTAGGTGGTACTGATCGTGTTTTCGGAATGGTATTCGGTTTTGTTCGTGGTCTGATTATTCTCGTGGCTGCGGTATATGGTCTGCAATTCACTCTGGTGCCTCAGGACACCTGGTGGCAGGACTCGATGCTGATCCCTCATCTTGAATCGGTTGCTGACTGGGCGCGTAAAACGCTGCCAGGCGCAAAAGATCAGGTGATGTCTTTTTCTTTTCTGAATCAATAATTATTAAGCTTGTTTGAGGTTATACGCGCATGTGCGGAATAGTGGGTATCGTTGCTAAAACCCATGTCAACCAGATCATTTATGATGCTCTGACAGTTTTGCAGCACCGTGGGCAAGATGCCGCTGGTATCGTTACCAGTAACGAAGGCAAATTGTATCTGCGTAAAGACAATGGTCTGGCTAGTGATGTGTTTCGTACCCGTCATATGCAGCGTTTAGTTGGCAATATTGGAATCGGTCACGTTCGTTATCCTACGGCAGGCTCCTCCAGCTCAGCAGAAGCTCAGCCGTTTTATGTGAACTCGCCTTACGGTATTACTCTGGCGCACAACGGTAACCTGACCAACACCGCCGAACTGGCCGAAGATATTTATCGCGCCGACCTGCGTCATGTGAACACGACGTCAGATTCCGAAGTATTACTGAACGTTTTCGCTCACGAACTGCAGCGTCAGAATCAGTTAAAGCCAACTCCGGAAATGATTTTTGAAGCGGTCAAACGAGTACACAAACGTGTACGTGGCGGTTATGCCGTTGTTGCTATGATTTGTGGTTACGGCATTATCGCTTTCCGTGATCCTAACGGTATCCGTCCGGCCATTTATGGCAGTCGAGAGACCGAAAACGGTAAAGAATATATGGTGGCGTCTGAGTCGGTTGCTCTGGATGCTGCGGGCTTCAAGATTGAGCGCGACATCGCTCCGGGTGAAGCCGTTGTGATTACCGAGCAGGGCGAATTATTTACCCAGCAGTGTGCAGAAAATACGCAGCTGGTGCCGTGTATTTTTGAACACGTTTATTTCGCCCGTCCGGATTCCATTATTGATGGTATGTCGGTTTATAAAGCCCGTTTGCATATGGGTGAAAAACTGGCGGAGCGCATTATGCGTGAGCGCCCGGATCATGATATCGACGTGGTTATCCCGATTCCGGATACCAGTCGTTCTTCCGCGCTGGAATTGGCTAACCGTCTGGGTGTGAAGTTCCGCGAAGGCTTTATGAAGAACCGCTACATTGGCCGTACTTTTATTATGCCGGGCCAGCAGCAGCGTAAAAAATCGGTTAAGCAAAAACTGAATGCGCTGGATCTGGAATTCCGCGGCAAGAATGTATTGCTGGTTGATGACTCTATTGTTCGTGGTACAACCTGCGAACAAATCATTGAGATGGCACGCGAAGCCGGTGCGAAAAAAGTGTACTTTGCGTCTGCTGCACCAGCGGTGCGTTATCCGAATGTTTACGGCATTGATATGCCGGCAAAAGAAGAATTTATTGCCCACGATCGCTCAACTGAAGAGATTGCAGCGGAAATCGGAGCAGACTGGCTGATTTATCAGGAACTTCCTGACCTGATTGATGCCTGTATTGAAGGCAGTAACACGGAAGCGAAGCAGTTTGATTGCTCGGTTTTCAACGGTGAATACATTACTGGTGATATCGACGATACGTATTTTGCACGCCTGCACGCTTTACGTAATGATGCCTCCAAGGGCAAACGCAATGCGGTAGAAAATGTCGCTATCGACTTGCACAACGAATCACAATCCTGAAGTGGATAAAGTAAAAAGTGACCGACTTTTCAGAATTTAATGATCGCTATCAATCGGATCTGACTAACGCTGAGTTTGAAACGTTAGCGGTGCGCGCCGGCCAGGTGCGCACGCCAGAGTGTGAACACAGTGAAGCTATTTTCCCGACCAGTAGCTATGTATTTAATTCTGCTGCGGAAGCAGCAGCGCGTTTCTCCGGCGATGCGCAAGGGAATGTATATTCGCGTTATACCAATCCAACGGTACGCACCTTTGAGGAGCGTCTGGCAGCACTTGAAGGTGGAGCAGCCTGTGCTGCAACGGCTTCTGGTATGGCGGCAATTTATGCTGTGTGTATGGCGCACTTAAAAGCCGGTGATCATTTAATTTCTTCCCGCAGTGTTTTTGGCAGCACCAATGTACTGTTCGAGAAATTTCTGAAGAAGTTTGATATTCAGGTGAGTTATGTCGACTTACTGGATATCAACGACTGGAAAAATAATCTGCAAGAAAACACCAAACTGTTTTTCCTGGAGTCGCCATCCAACCCAATTACCGAAGTTGCGGATATTCCGGTATTAGCAGAACTGGCCCATCAGAATGATATTTTGCTGGTGGTTGATAACTGCTTCTGTACTCCAGCCATTCAACGGCCTTTGAGTCTGGGTGCTGATCTGGTGGTGCACTCCGCGACGAAATACATCGATGGCCAGGGACGTTGTGTTGGTGGTGCGGTTGTTGGTTCCGATGAATTAATTGAACCGGTTATTGGTGTATTGCGTTCAGCCGGACCCACCATGAGCCCGTTTAATGCCTGGGTGTTTACCAAGGGCCTTGAGACATTATCGCTGCGTATGAAAGCGCATACTGAAAATGCACTTGCGTTGGCGCAATGGCTTGAGCAGCAACCGGCTGTGACCAAAGTGAATTATTGCGGACTGCCATCTCATCCACAATTTGCGCTGGCACAGAAGCAGCAATCAATGTCGGGCGGTGTATTGTCGTTTGAAGTGGCAGGCGGACGTGAAGCAGCCTGGAAGGTGGTGGATGCGACTCGTATGATTTCCATCACCGCCAATCTGGGTGATGCTAAAACCACCATTACTCATCCAGCGACAACAACCCATGGCCGCCTGAGTGATGAAGAGCGTGACCGTGCTGGCATTTCTCAGGGATTGTTACGTATTGCAGTTGGTTTGGAAAATATCGCCGATATTCAGAAAGATCTGGAGTTGGGATTACAGAGCTTGTAATCGCTCCTTTCCGTTGCATCAAACGAACCCCATAAGCTGAACGTTTATGGGGTTTTTTATTATCTTGCTAAAAGTAACAACAGAGCGAACTCGGCTATCACGAAATTGGCGTGACAAGCCTTTCCAAGTGAACCTGAGTCACATATTCTTGTCGGAGTTTTTGCCCGATAAACTCCGTTTGTTTTCCGGGTATCGCAATAATAACTAAGGTACGCGCATGTCCCAGGTAATTGATCAGGCATTAAGCCAACTGAATCAGGTGGTATTGGGTAAAGAAACTCAGTTAAAAATGGCGTTAGCCTGTTTACTGGCGAAAGGACATTTACTGATTGAAGATTTGCCGGGTATGGGGAAAACGACATTATCCCATGCTCTGGCAAGTGCCTTAAGCCTGCAATACAATCGCATTCAGTTCACCAGTGATTTATTACCCGCCGATATCCTTGGTGTCAGCATCTTTGAGAAAGAGCCTGGTACTGAACTCGGTCGTTTTCGTTTTCACCCCGGTCCTGTTTTTTCTCAGCTTCTATTGGCTGATGAAATTAACCGGGCAACGCCTAAAGCGCAAAGTGCATTGCTGGAAGCAATGGAAGAAGGCCAGGTAACTGTAGAAGGGGAAACCCGCGCATTACCGGATCCGTTTTTTGTTATTGCCACACAAAACCCGGTTTCTCAGTCCGGGACGTTTCCATTACCTGAGTCTCAGCTGGACCGCTTCCTGATGCGTATTCAGCTGGGGTATCCGCACGAAAAAGCCGAACGCGAACTGCTGGAAGGTAAAGACCGCCGTGCCATGGCAAATAATCTGGCCGGGGTGATTTCTCACGAGCAACTGTCGCAGTTACAGCAACAGGTAAATCAGGTTCAGACCTCTTCTTCTGTGCTCGATTATATTCAACGCATTATCGCCTTTACCCGTTATGAGGGAGGTTACCAGTATGGTTTATCACCTCGTGGGTCGTTGGCGTTATTGCGCAGTGCCAAAGCCTGGGCATTAATTCATGGCCGTAGTCATATGGTGCCGGAAGATATTCAGGCTGTATTGCCTGCGGTGGTTGATCACCGCCTGGCAGATGCGGCTGATGGTGGAGCACACAGTGTTTCGCAACAAATATTAAATACGGTACCGGTACTGGTTTAGGTTCGGAACATGATGAAGTTGCCTATTCCTGCTGCCTGGCGTCAACGCTGGCTGAGCTGGCTGGATCGTCGTATTCCGCCTGCCCGCCAGGTCGAGCTGAATCACAGGTCCATCTTTATCGTACCAAATCGGGTTGGTCTGTTATTTTCCGGTATTCTGCTGGTGATGTTGGTCAGTGCGATCAACTACCAGAACAGCCTGATTTATGCGCTTACATTCTGGCTGTTTTGTGTTGCCATGGCGGCGATGAATTTTACCTACGGTAATTTATCCGGACTGACCATTGCGGCAGGCCACGCCTATCCGGTGTTTAGTGGAGATGTGATTGAGTTACCGGTTCGCCTTATCGCCGCCGAGAAGAAATCCCATGAAGCGTTGACGGTTGGATTTCCTGATAACCCGGAACTTGAAGCGGATGTTGTGGCTGGGGAGACCAATGTTGTTGGCCTCAGCCTTCGTACTCACCAGCGTGGTTGGTTAAACCCCGGACGACTGCGTATGGAAACCCGTTTTCCGGTCGGCATGTATACGGCCTGGACCTGGGTGCGTCTCGATTTTAAGGTTCTGGTTTATCCTAAGCCGGAGCTTGTGCCGTTTATCTTTGCTCCAGGTGAAGGCGGTGAAGAATTGCAGGGTGCTGCGTCTCAACAAAGTGGTAATCAGGATTTTAACGGTTTAAGGCCTTATCAACCGGGTGACTCGTTGAAACAAATCGCCTGGAAACAACTGGCGCGTGGCAAAGGCCTGGTGACTAAAGAGTTCGACAGCGACGAAGGCGCTACCTGTTGGCTTGACTGGGAAATGCTGGCCCCTGCTAACATGGAAAGTCGTATTTCGCGATTAACCGGCTGGGTATTGCAGGCACACCAGAATGGCTGGAAGTACGGGCTGCGTTTGCCTGGTAGTGAGATAAAACCGGATAACAGCGAAGTCCACCGTGACTACTGTCTGCAACAGCTGGCCGTTTATGGTTTGTCTACTGATGGTTTGCCTGGCGCGGAGAATAAATCATGAAACACATTCCCCGCATCGCGCTGGTCTGGATTTTACTGGCGGTTGCCGCCAGTCTCGGTTTGCATTCATTACATCTGCCGTTATGGATGTGGGCTGTGGTGGTGTTTGTTGCTGGCTGGCGCTGGATGGTTCACCTCGGGCGTTTCCCTTATCCGAATAAAACGGTCAAAACCCTTGCCGTTATTGCTGCGACTGCTGCGGTGGTATTGTCGTTTGGAAAATCATTTTCTCTTGAAAGTGCGTCGGCCTTTCTGGTTGCGGCTGCAATTCTGAAAGTACTGGAAATGCGCAACCGGCGTGATGGTCAGATCGTTATATTTCTCTGCTATTTTTTGCTCGCCGTTGGTTTCCTGTTTGATCAGGGAATTATGGCAGCCGCCACTGGCATTGTGGTCGTTTGGTTGATTACCACGGCGCTGATTGCGCTACAGCAAAATCACAGCGGTGGCATCAAACAGCGCAAAACAGCGTCAACTCTGTCGTTGCGGATTCTGTTGGTGTCGCTGCCCTTTATGCTGGTGATCTATCTGGTGTTCCCTCGTCTCGGGCCGCTGTGGAGTGTTGGTCTGCAATCAGAACAGGCGCGCACCGGGTTATCCGATTCTATGTCTCCCGGAGACATTGCTAATCTCAGCCAGTCGGACGAGCTGGCATTTCGCGTGTCGTTTAAAGACGATCAGGTGCCAGCCAGGGAAGAGCGTTATTTCCGTGGTGTCATTCTGGATGGCTACGATGGCCGCAGCTGGAATCCTTCTGCCCGGGTTACAACCGAATGGGCACCACAAAGCTGGAAGCCGCCCGCTGACGCACAGGGTGTTCTGGAATATGAAATTATTCAGGAGCCCACCGATCAGAAATGGTTATTTGCTCTGCGCGGTGTGGCTGCGGTTGAAAAAGGAACCGGCATGACCTCGGACGACCGGTTGGTAAATCGCCGCCCGGTTTATCAGCGAAAGCGTTACAGTGTTGTTTCCTGGCCCAGTGTTCGGGTCGATCATCGTGGACTGAGCCAGCGTAGCTTGAGAAATTACACTCGTTTGCCTGCCGATAAAAATCCAAGAACCCTGGCCTGGGCGAAGCAATTCCGTCAGCAATTTGCCAGTGATGCGGAATACATGAATGGCTTATGGAATCATTTCCGCCAGCAGCCATTTTTCTACACCCTCAAGCCGCCGGTGTTGGGTGAACACGATATCGATGAATTTTTGTTCGACAGTCGCCGCGGATTTTGTGCGCATTACTCCGGTGCCATGACGTTTGCTGCCCGTGCGGTTGGAATTCCTGCTCGTGTGGTTGCCGGTTATCAGGGGGGCGAGTGGAATGAAGAAGAAAAATACCTGTCGGTGCGTCAGTATGACGCCCATGCCTGGATCGAAGTCTGGATTAAAGATCGTGGCTGGGTACGTATTGATCCAACCGCAGCGGTCTCTCCGGAACGAATTGAGTTAGGTCTTGAAGCGGCTATGCAGGAAGAGGGGAGCTTCCTGGATGAGCAGTTATTTTCCGCACACAAGCTCAAAGGGGTTAACTGGATTAATCAGCTGCGATTACAGATCGATAGTCTGAATTATTATTGGCAACGCTGGGTTTTGTCCTATGACAATGAACGTCAGAGTCAGTTGTTGAGCAGTGTGCTGGGGATTAAATCCTACGAAAAACTGTTATATGGCATAGCGACTCTGTTCGCTGTGGTTTTTCTCGGCGGTGCGCTGATTATCTGGTGGGGACAACGGCCAAAATCCAGCTCTGGCTTTATGAAGGCGTGGAATAAACTGCAGAAGCGCGCCCAGCGCTTGGGGCTGGAAGCTCGTGTTGGTGAAACGCCAGGGCAGTATTTACAGCGTGTTGAGCAGACTTTTCCGGCAACGATTTTGTTAGCCAGAGAGCTGAATAACAAACTGGTTCACTATTTCTATATCGCTGAGAAAGGCGATAAAACAGCCGAACGAGAGCTGATTAAAATGACAGGACGACTGCGACGAACTCTGAAGAAAGCCTGAAAAACCAGAACGTCCCGCTATTTTTCAGCGGGATTCCAGGCACAGAAACAGCCATCGCCAGCAACATTCATAAAGGGGCCGTAAGGGCCCTTTTTCAGATTACGAATAATGTTCGGGAAAAAATCATCGTTGGCTACGGTGCATAACGCACCAAAGCCATACGCGCCAAAGTAACCCATGCGATATTCGCCATCGATGCGATTAAACAACGCCAGTCCCGGGCTGGCTGATAATGGCAGTTCCTGCGGACTGAGTTGAATTAAATCAATTCGCTCGCCATTTAAGCGTTTGAAATCTTCGATTTGCTCTGTACTGGTGGTGGTCGAGGTTATAGCCACCACTCTCAGTTGTTGCTGATCAAATTCTCGCAGGATGCCATTGAAGTGCCGCTGGCTGACCTGGTTGCACAGGCAGTCCGGGTTCCAGAAGTGAAACAGTACAACATCCGCTGCCATATCCGCAGGTAACCTGGCAACAGCCGATTGGAACAGCGACTCAACTTCAGCGGCTTGCCACAATCGTGCATCGTCGTTGGCGGAAATAAACGGGCGAATGGTTTGTTGCTGAAACCACCACAGACCTAACAGAGTTGCTGCCAGCCAGACGGTGATCAGGCTGCCAATCAGAAAGTTTTTACGTGAAGCGTTGGATGTCGTATTCATGGTCGCAGTATACTCCCATCCCTCGCTTCGGAGCTAATCTAAACCCGCGGACTCATTGCTTTGAATCATCTTCCCGAGCTTAACGCCGACAGCCTGACTGGCGTATTGCAGCAGCATCCACTGGTGCTGCTGGACTTCTGGGCACCTTCTTGTGCTCCCTGCCTGGCGATGCTGCCGCTATTGCAGTCATTACAGCAACGTTTGCGACAGGTACACATCGTCAAAGTGAATGCGGATGATCAAACCGGTCTGGCAGAAAATTATCAGGTCCGCAGTTTACCGACACTGATCTTGTTGCAAGACGGGGTGGTGGTTGGTCGATTGCAGGGCGTGTGTGGTGAGTCTCAGGTTATGGCGTTGCTGCAACCCTGGCTGGAAGATGATATCGGTAGCCGCGTGCAGTTGTTGGAGCAAAAACGTTTCGCTGGCAGGCATTTGTTAACCGATGATCTTTCTTTTCTAAAACGCACGCTGGATGTTAAGCCAGAGAATTCACGTGTCCGTGCTCTGCTTATTCATGCGTTGCTGGACCAACTGAAATCTGAGTTTCCGCAACCTAAGGAAGCGCTGTCTCCGATTGCGGTGTTATTACAGGTGGATCATTTTGAATGGTTACGCGGTCCAGAAATCCAACAGGCGCAACAGCGTTTTGGTTTTATTGCCGGAAGTTATGGCGACGAATTTGATTCAGAAATTTATGCTCTGCTGCTACAGGAAAATTATCAGTTAGCCGCAGAAAAATTATTACAGCAATTAGAGCAGCAACAGGCATCGGCGCCTGACACGGTAAAACGTCAGTTTTTACAATTAATTGATACCTTGTCTGATCGCGCGGTTGCCCAACAACTCCGTCGTCGTTTTTTTAGTTGGCTGAATGGTCAGAACTAGCAGTCAGGTTCTCTTATAAAAAACCTGACTGATTCGTTATAAAAAATCCCACCGATGTTTTTCGGCCTTCTCATTAGCGCTGATAGAAATTCTTTCTATCAATGAATTAATTCCATTGTTTTCTGGCGACAATTGAAAATAAGTCTACAGTTATATTTATCACTACGATCTGGGTGATAAATAATTATAAGGCTTATCGCCAGTTAAATGGTCAGAGCCAGGCAGGATGTCTTATCGGCTCCTGTAGGAATCCAGCAGTATCCTGGGAGGGTAGCATGTCACTGAATAATCTCAGTGTTTCTCAACGTCTTAGTTTTATTCTTGTTAGTGTCTTTATTTCTGGTGTGATTTTTCTGGTATTTCAGGTGTCTGAATACCGCCAGGATCTGTACCAGGAAAAACAACAACAATTAGCCAGCCTGATCGAAACTCTGAGCAGTCAGGTAAATGCGATACAACGCACTTCGTTGCCCGATGAACAGAAAGAAACGCTGATCCGTCGTGTAATTCGTGATGCCCGCTATCAGGATAATCAGTATTTTTTTTTGTTTGATCGCAATCTGACAATGCGTGTTCATCCCTATAAACCTCAGCTTGAAGGAAAATCCGTGGCTCAGGTTAAGGATGCACGGGGAGATGCATTATTTAAAAATATGCTGCATGCCGCCCAACAAAACCGTATTGGCTTTTTTGAATATCAGTGGCCGAAGCCTGGTGCTGATCAGGCCTCGGCTAAGTTATCCGCGGTGCATTTATTATCGTCTCGTCCCTGGGTGATCGGTACCGGAATTTATATCGACGACATTGATCAGCTGGTGCAACAGAAAAGCTGGATGTTGATTGGTCTTGGATTGGTCTGGGCTCTGTTAATGGCCGTATTAGGGCATTATTTTGTGCTGACCATTTCCCGCCCGTTGGAGCAAGCCGGAAAGTGTCTGGAAAGGATGGCTCAGGGAGATCTGACGCAGCCTTGTCGTCCATTTAAAACCCGCGATCTGAATCAGCTCAGTCTGAATATGAACCGTATGCAACAGCGTATGGTGGAGCTGTTAAGTCTGGTCAAAGGCGATAGCCAGAAGATTGTTATGGCCACCGATCAATTGCAGTTATCGGCAGAAACCGGTGAGCACAATTCCGATCAGCAACATAAAGAGCTGGATCAGCTCAGTGTAGCCATGAATGAGCTGGTGCAAACCATTCAGGTGATGTCTGGCTCTGCTAATACTGCGGCGCAATCCATGAATAAAGCCGCCGACGCGGCCGGGCAGGGGGAAGCCATGATGGATACCGCACGCCAGCAAATCCATCAGCTGACTTCAAAACTCGATCATTCCGCGCATTCAGTGGAAACACTGAACAGCGCGGCAAGTCAGATTGGCAACGTTGCAGAAGTGATTGCCAGTATTTCTGAACAAACCAATTTACTCGCGTTAAATGCGGCAATTGAGGCGGCTCGTGCCGGTGAGAGTGGACGTGGCTTTGCGGTGGTTGCTGATGAAGTCAGAACGCTGGCGCAACGCACAGGTGTTGCCACTGACGAAATTAAACAGGTCATCGACACCATTGTGAATGGCACTCGCGAAGCGGTTTCTGTAATGCAATCGAGCAGTACGGAAACGCAACAATGTGCGGTTAATATCGATCAGGCACAGCAACAGCTGGCGGCGATTAACGTCAGTGTTACCGATGTGAAAGATATGAATATTCAGTTGGCGGCCAGTATTGAACAACAGGGGCAGGTTACCGAAGAAGTGAACCATAACCTGTTGAGCCTGGCGCAGGCTGCAGATGGCCACAAGCAGACTGCAAGAGAGTTATTAAGCAGTAGTGATACGCTGAATGGGCTGGCTGATGAATTGGACGCTCAGCTGAATTCGTTTCATTTAAGTCGCTGTTAACGCTGTTGCACTGAAGCAACACAAAGATCCCTGCACTTGTCTTAACAGCGTGGGTGCTGGTATGAATAATACCCGCAACCATTCTGTTATTACTGGTGAATTATTATGCAAACCCGTCTATTGGGAAACACTCAGCTGCAGGTCAGCAAAATTTGTCTCGGAACCATGACCTGGGGGGAGCAGAATACCGAAGCCCAGGCGCATGAACAGATGGATTACGCTCTGGCCCAGGGTATCAATTTTTTTGACGTTGCTGAGATGTATCCGGTACCACCTAAGCCGGACACCCAGGGTTCGACAGAGCGCTACATCGGCAGCTGGTTTAAAAAGACCGGTAACCGCAGCAACGTTATTCTGGCAACCAAAGTCGCCGGGCCAGCCGATTGGCTGCTTCACGTTCGTGGTGGCCCACAGTTGACGCGCGAACATATTTTTCAGGCCGTTGAGTCCAGTCTTGAGCGTTTGCAAACCGACTACATCGATCTGTATCAGCTGCACTGGCCTGCACGTAAGACCAACTTTTTTGGTCAGCTGGGGTATGACCATCAGGACGAAGACGACGCGACCCCGCTGGAAGAAACGCTGGCAGCGCTGAACGAGTTAATTCAGCAAGGCAAAATTCGCCATTACGGTTTGTCTAATGAAACGGCCTGGGGAGCCATGAAGGTGGCGCAAATCGCTGATGCGAACGGTTGGCCGCGTCCTGTTTCGATTCAAAATCCGTACAATCTGCTGAACCGCAGTTATGAGGTTGGGCTGGCGGAAGTTTCTCATCGCGAACAGATGGGGTTGCTGGCATATTCGCCGCTGGCATTCGGCGTGTTAAGCGGTAAATACCTGAATGATCAGCAGCCGGAAAATGCCCGGTTAACCTTGTTTGATCGTTTCACCCGCTACACTGGTGACGTTGCCCAGCAGGCTACCCGGGAATACGTTGAGTTAGCACAGGAGTTAGGTATGTCTGCAGCGGTGATGGCTCAGGCGTTTGTTACTGAACGCAGCTTTGTGACCTCGAATATTATTGGTGCGACCAATATGGATCAGTTAAAGGAAAATATTGATAGCGCTCAGATTATTCTTGATGCCGAGGCCGTGGCTAAAATCGATGCCATCCATGCACGTATTTCTAATCCTTGTCCGTAAAGCTCAGTTGAACTGATCACGGGCAGACAATAAAAAAGCAGCTTCGGCTGCTTTTTTCGTTTTAAACCGATGTTTTTAAAGACAGGATTAGCCGCTGCTTTTTTCGCTGGCTTCACGGATGGCTAAATTACTTTTTTCCGGTAAACCGGCATAGCGCCATTTGCGGTAGGACTGATACTGCTCAGCACTGATAAACTCTTTAAAGCGCATATCACGTAAAATACGTTGCATCTTTTTACGCAGTGCCGGAGACCAGTTACCATTGCTGACCAGAGAGTAGTGGTAACGGCGTGGCGATGGTAATAATAATGCCAGAAACGCACCTTGCGCGGCATTTAACTGATCGGGTGTGGTTTCAAAATAGTACTGTGCAGCGGCTTTAACACCGTATAAGTCCGGGCCAAATTCCGCAATATTTAAATAAATTTCAAGAATCTGATTTTTATTTAATGCCTGCTCCAGGCGGAGGGTGGCAATTAATTCCTGAAATTTCCGGGTCAGTGATTTGTTGCTGTCGAGAAACAGGTTTTTTGCGGTTTGCTGGCTGATGGTGCTGGCACCAAATGCCCATTCCCGGCGCTTGATGTTTTCGGCCAGTGCAGCTTGCAGTGCATCATAATCAATGCCCTGGTGAGCAAAAAAATCACCGTCTTCGCTTAATACAATGCTGTATAACAAATCGCGGCTGACCTGGTCGAGAGCGACCCAGGGGTAAATAGTGGCGTCACGGCTTTGTGCTGAGGTTTTATTTAACTCGGCACGCATGTGCAGGCGCTGATTGGCGATCTGCTGCAGATTATCCATCGACATTTGTTCACTGGTCGGCAGATCTTTCAGTAACAGTGCGGTAAACACACTGACGGCAGCTATCCCGAGCCAGACCAGCGCACCGGTAATAAGCAGCAGGGTCCGGCTCCAGTGCCACAAACGCTGAAATGGCAGCTGAATCCAGAACAGTAATTTA
The DNA here is from genome assembly GCF_965219715.1 of Bacterioplanoides sp. GTDB lineage: Bacteria > Pseudomonadota > Gammaproteobacteria > Pseudomonadales > Oceanobacteraceae > Bacterioplanoides. The sequence goes on along the minus strand of NZ_OZ244785.1, from coordinate 1,029,981 downwards.
TCCCGCCATGATTCCATCCAATGATCCTTTTTACGTCGTTGAAAACAAACCGTAGATCAACCAGTGTAAGGGCCAGGCCAGGGATATTCAGTTACAAAATGATGAAAGCGTGTTGTTGATTGATTACACCGCGTGCACCAGTTTCGGATTCTGGCTGACCCGATACAAACGATAGCCCAAAGCAATCGCAGCCGCCGTTAACCCGATCACTAAACCACTCCAGAAACCTTCCGCCCCAAGTGGCTGATTCTGGTTAAACCAGAGGTCGTTAAAGGCCAGGTAATAACCCAGTGTCAGGCCGATGGCCCAGTATGAAATAAAGGTGATGACCATCACTGGCAAAGTGTCCTGATAGCCACGCAGGGCACCGGCTGCGCCGACCTGGATCGCATCCGACAACTGGAATACCGCAGCAAATAACAACAGGCCGGAAGCCACTTTTACCACTTCGGCATCGGGCGAATAAAGCCCGGCAATAAAGCTCGATAATGTCACCATTAAGGTGGCATTAAAGGCAGCAATTGCCAGATTCAATTTTACGCCAAGCCAGGCCGTCTGGCGTGCCAGATCCGCATTGTTAGCGCCGAGGTGGTGGCCAACACGAACGGTGAGTGCCATGCCCAGGCTCAGGGGAATCATAAACGTCAGTGACGAGACATTCAGCGCAACCTGATGCCCGGCAACCGTGATATGGCCGAGTTCGGTCAGGAATAAGGCAATGACAGAAAACAGGCTGACCTCAAAAAAGATCGAGGTTCCGATTGGTAATCCCAGAGCAACCAGAGCTTTGACCTGAGTCCAGTCAGGGCGGAAAACTTCCTGCCATAATGGCGTTTGTGGCTGCAGCCGGTGCTTACGGGTATTCAGCGCCATAGCAATTGCCATTCCGGTAAATACCAGTGCTGAACCAATACCGCAGCCCACGCCACCCAGCTCCGGCAGACCAAACCAGCCATACAGGAATAACCCGTTTGCCGGTACGTTCAATGCTAAGCCAATTAACATCACCCGGGTTACGTGGGCCGGATGGTGCAGTGCTTCTGCGTAAAAACGGTAGGCGAGAAAGATTCCGGCGGATGGCATGCCGAAGGCAATGGCTAATAAATAGTCACCGGCAATATTAGCGGTCAGTGGGTCATCGACGATCAGGGGCAGTAGCTGCGATAATCCCGCCAGCGAAACCGAAGCAATCAGGCCAAATGCCAGACCGGTGAATAAGGCGGCAGACAGCAGTTTGGGTAAACGGCTTGTCTGGCCAGCGCCATTAAACTGGGCAGTAAGGGGTGATAATGCCACCAGAATGCCAGCCAGCAGCAACCAGATAGGCAACCAGATGGAAGTGCCAATGGCCACAGCGGCCAGGTCTCGGGTGCTGACATAGCCGGACATCAATGTGTCGACGGTGCCCATGCCGATTTGAGCCAGTTGAGTTGCCAGGATAGGAAGGGTCAGTTGGCGCAGAGCTCGTAATTCTTGAGCTTTGAAAGTCATGCCGCTAGTTTCCGCGAATGAATACAGAGAGAAAATTTCAGGGCTGCATTCTGCCCTGATGTGCAGTAAGAGTGAATAGATATTTGTTAAACGTTGACGACTTGATCAGACTGTTCAACCAGTTGTTCCAATCCAGTGAAAATACCGTGTTGGTTGCCGGTGATGATGAACCGATATATTTGCCCGCCGATCAGCAATCACCACATCACCGGGTGGTTTTTGCTCATGGCTTTTATGAATCTGCGCTGCATGAAATCAGTCACTGGTGTATCGCCGGAAAGGAACGGCGCCAGCTGGTGGATTTTGGTTATTGGTATGAACCGGATGGCCGTAGTGCTGATCGTCAGCGTGAGTTTGAGCAGGTCGAGGTGAAACCTCAGGCGCTGGAGTGGATTCTGTCGGAAGCCTGTGGTCGCAAGTTCCACGTCAGCACTGACAATCTGGACGGTGATCCGGATGAAGTTGCTGCCGGTCTGGCGCGTTTTCGCCATAACGTCGTGCAACAGGCGCAGCACTATCTCAGCGAAGGCCTGCCAGACCGGGCCGAAGTGTTAAAACAGTCCTTATTAGATTATTATCAACGCCACCGTCAATTCAGCGCCGAGTTATTTGTGCTGGACCGTCTATAACCGGAGTTCGTTTTGTTAAAAAAATTGTTCGGTTCGGCTAAGAGCAAAGATGCTCCCAAAGCCGCACAGAAAGCCAAAACAAAGGGCCAGCCGCAAGGTAAAGCTCATAAAAAAAGTAATCAGCCAGCACGCGACACGCATAAAGCGGAGCACCAGGCTCACAAAGGCGGCCAGAAGAAAAAGCAGGGCGGTAACAACAAGCGCAACCAGAACCGCAAACCTAAGCCACAGGATACACCGTGGAATCCGGCAGACTTTAAAGTCGAGCCGATGGAAGGCAAGGTGCGTTTTCATGATTTGGATTTGCCCGAGAGCGTAATGCGCGGCATCCACGCCCTGGGCTTTGAATATTGCTCGCCGATCCAGGCACAGAGCTTACCTGCTGCGTTACGTGGCCGTGACACCATTGGTCAGGCCCAGACCGGTACCGGTAAAACGGCAGCCTTCCTGCTGACCATTCTTAACCAGCTACTGACCGACAAAATCGAAGAACGTTTTGCCAGTGAGCCACGTGCATTAATTGTGGCGCCAACCCGAGAGCTGGCCATGCAGATTGGTAAAGACGCTGAAGGTCTGGCGAAATTCACCGGACTGAATGTTTGTACTGTTGTGGGCGGTATGAACTATGAAGAACAGCGTCATCAATTACGTAATGAAGTGGTCGATATTCTGGTGGCCACGCCGGGCCGTCTGATCGACTTTATGCGCAGCCAGGATGTCTACCTCGACCAGATCGAAGTGCTGGTGCTGGATGAAGCGGACCGCATGCTGGACATGGGCTTTATCCCGGATGTGCGCCGCATTGTGCGTTCAACGCCGCCGAAAGAAGAGCGTCAGACACTGCTGTATTCGGCCACCTTTAACTACGATGTTCGTATTCTGATCGACCAGTGGATGTTTGATCCGTTAACCGTCGTCATTGAGCCGGAGCAGGTGACCACCGACCGTGTGACACAGACCTTGTACCTGGTGGCGGAATCCGACAAATACGACCTGCTGGCTAAAATCCTTGAGCGCGATAAACCAGAGCGTTGCATTATCTTTGCAAACCGCCGTGATCTGACGCGAAATCTGTGTGATAAATTAAACAAAAATGGTTACGTATCCGTGCTGTTATCGGGTGAAGTGAATCAGCAGAAGCGTATTCGCACGCTGGAGCGTTTCCGCGATGGTCATGTGAACATTATGGTGGCAACTGACGTTGCTGGTCGTGGTATTCACGTTGATAACGTCAGCCACGTTATCAACTTTACTTTGCCGGAAGATCCCGAAGATTACGTACACCGGATTGGCCGTACCGGTCGTGCCGGTGCCAAAGGTACCTCGGTAAGTTTTGTGTCGGAAGACGATGCGTTTAACTTACCACCGTTGGAAAAATACCTCGGCACAAAACTCGAACTGACGCAGCCTGATTAATCAGGCTGAACGTTGTGGAGGCGGCCTTGCACCGCCACCACGAATCGGCAGCCGGGTTGAAAAGGATGACAGCCATAAAAAGGTGAGGATAAAAACAATGACGTCATTGAAACATTTTCTTCTTTGTTGTTTTTGCCTGATGCTCAGTTCTCAGGCGTTGGCTGAAGTTTATTCGGTGCTGCAGGAAACGCCGGACGGGGTTAAAAACCAACCGAAATGGGTGACGCCGGAATGGACCGAACGTCACCTGTATGCCATTCGATCACCGCTGATGAAGGGTAGTCATACCGACCATGTTGTGTCGTTGTATTACTTCGGAGACAGCGGCACACGCACCTTAATCGGCCTTGAGCGTATTAAGGGCGACGATTATCTGCAGTATTTCAGCTTGTTGTTATTCGATAAAAAAACTCTGATTGGTTATTACCCAGAGGTTGCCAGTTTTCCTTCGGGTGTTGACTCCACTGGTATTGTCACTTTCCCTAAATTGTATAAACCCCGCCTTGAAGACCAAAAAAAAGCTTTTTCGATTTTAGCCGAAGAGTTTGCTCCTTTGTGTTTAGGAAAGACCGCTCCATGTGTGAATTGGGTTCCGGCGTCCTGATTCATGTCCGAAATGATATTGGTTGTTGAGGATGAACAGGCAATAGCAGATAACATCTGTTTTGCTCTGCGTTATGAAGGATTTTCCACCACTCACTTTACGGAGGGCCAGTCAGCTCTGGATTGGTTTGGCGTACACAAAGCTGGATGTGTTGTGCTTGATGTTGGTTTGCCTGATATCAATGGTTTTGAGGTGTGCAAAGCTATTCGGCAATATTCTCAGGTACCGATTTTGTTTTTAACAGCCCGTTCCGAAGAGGTCGACCGTATCGTTGGCTTTGAAATTGGCGCTGACGACTACGTTTGTAAACCGTTTAGTCCACGAGAATTGGTCGCGCGAATCAAAGCTATTCTGAAACGGATTAATACTCAGACAGAACCTTCTGGCCTGTTTGAGATTAATGATAAAGCTTGCGAAATAAAATATCGTGATGTACAGCTTGATCTAACCCGGTACGAGTACGGAGTTCTCAGCTATTTACTGAATCATCCGAATCAGGTTTTCACCCGTGAGCAGTTGTTGCTGGCAGTGTGGCGTGAGCCGCTCAGTAGTTCGGACAGAGTAGTGGATACCCATATAAAAACTCTGCGGGCGAAATTAAGGGTGATAAGCGCCAATGATGATCCATTGATAACCCATCGTGGCCTCGGATACAGTCTGAAGTTATGAAACGTTTCAGCGTCCGCATCTTCCTCAGCTTTTTAATATTAATTTCTATCAGCAGTTATTGGTCATTTTCTTCATTTGAGCAGGAGTTACGCCCGGCTTTAAAAAATGCGACTGAAGAAACACTGGTTGATACAGCGAACCTGATTGCTGAGTTTATAACCAGCGATCTGGCAAATAGCAGTTTTAATATTGATCGGTTGCAGGATATATCTGAGCATTTCAAACAGCGTCAGATCAATGCCGATATCTGGAGTGTGCATAAGTTACGCAGTAATCTGGAGTTTTACCTAACGGATAATAACGGCATTGTACTGTTTGACTCCCGCGGGGAGGCACAGGGTGAAGACTACTCACGTTGGAATGATGTTTTTCTGACGTTGCAGGGTGAATATGGTGCGCGAACGACACGAGCTGAAAAACATGATGCTTCTACTTCAACTATGTATGTTGCTGCTCCGGTTTATTTTCAGCAGGAACTGTTTGGCGTTGTTACGCTGATCAAACCAAATGACGCCATCCAGCCTTTTGTATTATCGAGTTGGCAGAAAATCCGTAATGAAAGTTTGTGGTTATTGGCTCTCTCCTTTTTCTTAGCCGGTTTATTGTCCTGGTATCTGACATTGGCAGTCGCAAAGTTGCAAAACTATGTCAGTGCTTTAAGAACCGGAAAAATAGGAGTTGAAAAACCAGATCTCGGAAGTCATGAGCTGCAGAATCTGGTAGAAGCGGTGAGCGATTTAGAAACCGAGCTGGCTGGCAAAGATTATATTGAAAAATACGTTCAGGTTTTAACTCATGAACTGAAAAGCCCGGTGGCTGCTGTTGTAGGTGCTGCGGAGCTATTGCAACTTCCGATGGAAGAGCAACAAAAGCAGCTCTTTTCAAAAAATATCTTTGAACAGGGGAAGCGCCTTGAAGATATAATCAGTCGTATGCTGGCACTGACGACTCTGGAGAACCGCACCCGACCAGAAACTCCGGAATTGATTGATATACCGGACTTATTGCAAGCGATGTGTATTAGTTATCAAGACAGGGCTGATGCTAAGGCAGTCAGATTGAAAGTGGTTAATAAAGATCCTCTATGCATTACCGCGGAACGGTTTTTAGTTGTTCAGGCATTGGATAACCTTTTAGCCAATGCACTGGATTTTTCTTCTTCCGATACAGTTATAGAAATCGGTTGTTATCAAGATACTGATGTTCATCCAGCAGTAGCGGTTGTTTATGTGTTGGACCAGGGGGCTGGCATTCCAGACTATGCCCGTGACCGGATATTCGAACGTTTTTATTCGTTGCCCAGGGCCGATAAGGGGAAAAGCAGCGGATTAGGGCTGAGTTTCGTTTCTCAGATAATGGAGCTTCATGGCGGAGAGGTTGATATCAGTGCTAACCCCGATGGTGACGGCACCCTGGCGAGACTGATTTTTCCGGCTTTACACTAACCACACCAAAACCACATACAGAGAACATATTACCTCTTTAGTCTTCATTCTCTACTAATAAAGGAGAGATGCTATGACTAATCGATCGCTATTGATAAAACTTATCACGATTACTGTGTTGTCATTATTACTGATGATTCCGTTATCTATGGTTTCAGAGCAAATTAATGATCGCCGTTATTACCATCAGCAGGCAGAAGACCGTATATCGACCAGTTGGAGCGGTCCACAGGTTTTGTCTGGACCAAGACTGGTTGTTCCCTATAAGGTCAGAAGAACTTACGAAAAAAAGGAAGATGATGGCTCGGTTGTCAAAAAAACTTCCATTGTTAAAAGAGAGTTAATTGTGCAGCCAGGGCACCTGGCGTATGAGACGCAGGTAGATCTTGAATCCTTATTTTCGGGTATATATGAGCTTCCTGTATATACATCAAACTCTGATGTGTCGGGGTATTTCAGCCTTATAGAATTAGAAACTCTGAACCAGAAGAAAAACCTTGTAAGTATTGGAAAGCCCAGAGTGGTCGTTCATATACAAGATGTCAGAGGTATTGTTGAGAAGCCTGTGATACTTTTTGAGGATGAGCAAAAGTATTCGTTTTCTGCTGGCAGTGGTTACTCGTATAGCGGCAATGCCATTCATGCTTTATTAGAAGGTCGCTCATTGGGGTTGAAAGGTAATAAGGTCAATGTTAAAGGGGCTGATGCTCAGCTGAGGTTTCGGTTAAACCTCAGGGTTCGCGGTTCTCAGTATTTACGATTTTTACCCGTTGCAGAAGAAACCAAAGTCAGCCTGTCTTCAAATTGGCCACACCCAAAGTTTACCGGACGCTATTTGCCGGTTAGTCGCAACGTTTCAGAGAATGGTTTTAGTGCCAGTTGGTCTATATCTGCAATAGCTATTGATCGCCGTGCTCAACGTATATCAAAAAAATGTGGTTCTGAAAGTTGCCAGAAGAATACTTTTGGGGTGGATTTGATCGAACCTGTAAATATCTATAGCCAGTCTGAGCGCTCAACCAAATACGCAATTTTATTTATAGGATTGATGTTTATTGCATTTTTCTTGTTTGAAGTAATTAAAAAACTACCAGTTCATCCGATTCAGTATTCTTTGGTTGGTATGGCATTGGTGGTATTTTACCTGTTGTTATTTGCACTTTCTGAGCAGTTTTCCTTTTTGCTTGCTTATTTGATCGCGGCGATTGCCAGTAGTTTGTTGATTAGCTGGTACCTTCGTTATGTCTTTTTCAGTCGAAAGCTGGCAGCTGTGTTTTTTGCCAGTATTTCCACCTTGTATGCGCTGCTCTACGGGATTATACAATCCGAAGACCATGCGATGTTGATGGGGTCGATGCTTATCTTCCTGATGTTAGCGCTGACAATGATCAGCACCCGTAATATCAACTGGTACCAGCTGACCGCGGTGAAAACGTCTCCAACTGGTAACGTTAAAACAGAATAGGTTATTGAATAATATTTATAATTTTCTGCCTGAAAAGTGAGGTGGGCACTACGTCGCCGGTGCCCGGCCTCTTGGTAGAATAAAATGTATTATTTTTTACTATTAGTGGATTCAAATATTTTATCGGCGCTGGTGCTGACAAACCCCTGGTACAATTCACCGTCGACGTCAAAGCGCTGGGCAAACTCGTAATAACAGCTGGGTATTTCATGCCTGCTGCCACAGCTGAACAGAACCGGCTGATAATCTGCCAGGGTACTGGCCTGTATTAATCCGATGTCCTCTTCGCCTTTAATAATTCCCCCTGCGTTATTTAATTCAAACCCCTGCTGTTGCAGGACATCCACCAGTTGCTGCAAATGCGTGAAATGCTTCAGTGAGTTAATAAACACCGTGAAGTGATTTGCCCGTAATCCCCAGACACTTAACCAGGCAGCGTATTCACTGTGCTGTTGCAATTGGCAATAATCGTCATAGCTGGGTGTTCGCCACAAACAACCGTTATTAAAGCCATTTGGATAACTGTCAGGAATCTGCGCAATCATCGCCGAAATTAAGGGCTGGCAATCCGCTGGCAGTGCCCGCCAGTTCAGTTCGCTGAGAAAGATTTTGGTGTTGGTTTCGCTGTGGTTGTAGCTACGGGCGTAGACGTTTTTTTGTGTCAGGTGGTACTCATCAAAAACAAAAAATCCCAGGTCAAATAATTGCTGTTCAAGGTGAGATATCTGTACCGGTGAATCGGCCCAGGTGCGCACCGCTACATGATCGTTGTCTACCGATTCATTATGGTGCTGTAGCAATGCGTGAATTTTCCCGGCTTGCGGGGTGATGGCCTGATAGGGCAGCCAAAGATTTTCAAAGAACTCTGTCAGCCTGCGATGAATATCCATAGGTGTCTCCGGTTCTTAAACAGGGCATTAACGTGAGCTTTCTGCCTTTCTTTAAAAAATAGAGCCACCGGGAATAAGTCAATAAAAAAGCGTTTTTAAACTCTAAACGCTATGTCAGCCTGTCTTTGATATGCCCTTATCAGCTAACCCATGGATATTTGATTGGATGTTATGAATTAGCCACTGCGGGTCATCCATTGATAAATCATGACCTGCAGATTGGTGAATTAACAAAGGCTTTTGCCACTGATGGGCAATCTGCCGGGTGCAGTGACTATTAACCAGCTGGTCGTGACGACTGCAGTAAAAGAAGGCGTTTTCCAGAGGCGCCTTCAGTGGTCCCCGGTAACTGCTGGCAGACAATAGCTGGGTAATGGCATTACGATGACTGAGTGGGTGGGTGACAGCAAAATGTTGCCAACGCTTCTCCAGTTCGACTCCCTGATCGGTGTTGATGGTCCAGCGAATAATTTCACGCTCAAGTTTTTGTCGGTCGAATAACCGGCTCACCAGAGAAAAAAATGCCGGTGCCTGCATGCGTTGCCAGGGCAGCGATAAATTGCTGAAGCTGGTATTAATCAGATGTAACTGGTCGATTTCCTGCGGATAGCGACGTGCCCATTCCGAAGCGATCATGGCCCCCATCGATATTGCAATAACAATTACCGGTTGCTGGTTGCGACGGGTATCGGTGATTTGCTGGCGGATATCTTCCACCATGGCGGCGACAGAAAACGGCGTTTTTTCGCGATAACGTTCGCCGTTGCCGGCCAGTTCAGGGGTCAGGATGGGGTGATCAGGGAAGGCCGATTGCAGTTGCTGGGGAAACTGTTCCCAATGAAAACGACTGCGAATCAGACCGCGCAACAACACCAGATGAGGCAGGTTGTTATGTTGTTGGCTGTTTTCCGGCGGAACAACATCGACATCCATATCCCCATCTCCTGCGAATCAAAAACTGATCAGAAATTAATCAAAAATCAAAGTAGCGGTGTATACCGAAGGTAATGTTGGTACCACCATCAAAACGGCTGCCCAGGTTCGTGCGTTCGATCCGCAGACGATAATCCCAGTTGTCGTAGGTACGACCCAGGCCAAAGCGGAAGTGCCAGTAATTGTCGCGATTTCCACCGAAGTTGGTGGTGTCGTCAGTGGTCAGATAACGATTCTGAGCCAGGTAAAACTCAATTGAAAATGACCCGCTTTGCATGGTGTAGGCACTTTCGATGGCTTGCTTGTCATGGCCTGAGCCGAGGTAATCATTGGCGTGACGCAGGCCAAGGGTCCAGGCGTCGTTTATTAGCAGGCGGGCAAAACCTTCGTTGTATTCCTGATCATTAAATTTGGCATCACCCAGGTAGTCGTAGCGGGTTACTCCAAGATCCAGTGCCAGGCTTTCCGTCACCGGGAAATAGAAACCACCAAAACCGCTCCACTCGGCGTAACGGCTATCGCCTTTCTGATCCAGGTTAGACGCCCACAGACCGCCATAAGCGCCCCAATCATTCAGATAGGTCAAACCAACCTGCGGCGTAACACGTCCCCGTGATAACGAAATACCATCTTTAACGTACTCGCTGGCCAGGCCGATATTGGCGCTGAAATCCGCAGATGATGGCAGGCTGAAGCCCAGAGTCAGTGAAGCAGCAAGCAAAGACAGACGTAACATGGAACCAAACTTAACTATAAAAAACAGGTGGCTATCATACGCAATTTTTCGCCGTTTGTGACCGCGATAACGTGCCCGGGCCACGTCCTTACGCTTATTTACCCGATTCGGTCTGAATCGGTGGTTGTCATCACAACAATTACGGCTGATGTAATGATTCCGGATACCAGCGTTCGATGGCGCGTCTGTGGAGTCCGGCTTTCTCTTCGACACTGGCGGGAGCCCAGCTGGGCATGCTGCGCACGGCCGACATCAGGAAGTCCATCAGGGTAAAGTGGCGCCGCAGAATACGCTGATGCCGATGCGGCAGAATGGGGTTAAACAGACTGTGATAGCGGAATAAATGACGCGGATTTTTTCTCACCCAAAGCCAGGATCCCATTTCCAGTGTCAGTGGCAGGTACAGGCCGTCCGGTTGGTGTTGGCAATAACGGTCATACACATAGTCCCAGACGTCACCATTGGTGGTGTAGGAGTGTGCCTGGGGTTCGAATAAATACACATCATGGCTGGGGTAGGTGTGTTCAAACATCTCCGTTAACGCATAGGCTTCAGCGAGATTTGGCCAGGGCAGCAGGCTTTTAGCGTAGGGGAACCAGATGCGGTCTTTACTGCCAAAACCGGAATGACAATCGAGGCTGATGCAGTGTTTCTGATTGGCAAAAACCTGCTCCATCGTTTGCGTTAATGCAATGTTTTCGTCTTCCATCGCGGCATCTTTTTTTCCGCGAAACCAGGGCAGGTGTTTGCTGATGCGCTGGCCGCCAACCAGAAACGGCGTTTTATGTAACGCGTCAACTGGAGCATTCCGCATCAGGTCCACACCGTTTGGATTAGCACGGGTGTTGTGCCACATGCCACCGGGATTCACGATCGGAATCATTACCAGACGAATCTGTGCCAGTTGCTCATGGGCAACAGGGTCCCAGTCCAGCCGCCTTAGCAAGGTACGCAGAAATGACAGAATTACCTGAGTGCCAATGCGCTCAATGCCATGTACGCCGCCAATTAATGCCAACGTGGGTGCCAGTGGGGCATCCGATCCCATCTCCAGCACATAAAACGGTAGCTGAACATCCTGTTGGGGAATGTGTGTCGGCACACTGACGCGGATATGCTGTCGACCGTCTTCGAGCAGTTTTTCCAGCTCAAACAATTCCGGTAATGCACGTTTTATGTGGTAAATCCGTTGAATCACAGTCCTCTGATCCTTACTCTTGCACTGAATCGACCCGCCATTACATCAGTGTAGAGTAACAATTTGATGAAAACCTATTCCCAGCTTCCCACCTATGAGCCGGATCAGTTGCGCATGGGCTACTGGCTGAAAACCCTCTGGCCTTACCTGATGGAATACCGTTATCGGGTTTTGCTGGCGCTGTTATGTCTGGTGGCGGCAAAGCTGGCGAGTGTCGGAATGCCGTTTTTACTCAAATATCAGGTTGATCATCTTTCTCAGGTTAATAATGCGGTGGCCGAGGATTGGTGGTTGTGGTTCCCGTTAGGTTTATTACTGGCGTATGGTGCGGTTCGCTTCCTCAACGTTTTAATGGGGGAAATTCGTGATGTGCTGTTTGGCCGGGTCACCGAGCGTGCGATGCGGCGGATGTCGCTAAAATTATTTCGCCATTTACACAGCCTGAGCCTGAGTTTTCATCTCGATCGCCAGACCGGTGCGTTACAACGTGATATCGAACGCGGTACTAACGGCATCAGCTTTCTGATGCGATTTTTTGTATTTAATATCGGCCCGACGTTATTAGAGCTGGTGCTGGTGATTGGATTATTACTGGCCAATTACCCGCCGGTTTTTGCCCTGATTACACTTATCGCCGTCGTGGCCTATGTTGGTTATTCAATAAAAATGACCGAGTGGCGCACCCGTTATGTGCGCCAGGCCGCGCAGGCGGATTCCACGACCCATGCACGGGCGCTCGACAGCTTACTGAATTATGAAACCGTTAAATATTTTACCGCTGAAACCCGGGAGGCAAATGCTTATGACAGTGCGCTGGCCGACTGGGAACAGGCGCGACGCAAAAATCGCTTAACTCTGTTTGGTTTAAATGCCGGACAAGCACTGATCATTACCCTGGCGATGACCAGTATGCTGCTGTTTGCCGCCTATTACGTGGTGATTGGCCGTATGACCCTTGGCGATTTTACGCTGGTTAATGCGTTTATGTTCCAGCTGTTTTTACCACTGAATTTTCTCGGCTTTGTTTATCGTGAAATTAAAGCATCGATGGCCAATATTGAGCGTATGTTTGAGCTGTTGGATGAAACACCAACGGTCGCCGATACCGGTCAGCAGCCATTGGTAGTTAACCAGGGCAAGGTGGAATTTAATGCGGTTGATTTCGCCTATAACGCCGAACGTCCCATTCTTAAACAACTGAACCTGACGCTGGAAGCCGGAAAAACGCTGGCGGTGGTGGGCAGCAGTGGCGCAGGTAAGTCGACGCTGACGAAATTATTATTCCGTTTTTACGATGTGAATCAGGGCAGTGTGCTGATTGACGGCATCGCCATTGATCAGGTGCCGCAGCAGCAACTGCGACAACAGTTAGGTATTGTGCCGCAGGAATCGGTGCTGTTTAACGATACTTTAAAAAATAACCTGTTATATGCTAAACCGGATGCCAGTGATGAGGAGCTGCAACGGGTGATTAGTATGGCGCAGCTGGATCACTTGTTGTCACACGCCAAAGACGGCTGGCATACCCGTGTCGGGGAACGTGGTCTGAAATTATCCGGTGGTGAAAAACAACGAGTGGCTATTGCCCGGATGTTGCTGAAAAAACCGGCCATTATGGTGTTTGATGAGGCGACATCGTCCCTCGACTCTCATACCGAACGTGGCATTATGGACGCCATTCGTCAGGTTTCAGCCGGTCATACCGCGCTGATCATCGCCCATCGGCTATCAACGGTAGTGGAAGCAGATAACATAGCTGTGCTGGAAGATGGCCAGATTGTTGAACAGGGCAGTCATGCCACACTGATGAACAAAAGAGGACGCTATTTCCAGTTGTGGCAAATGCAGCAGGAAGCAGAAAAATAACGCCAGATAATAAATGAAAATGAACATGTCATCTCACTATCGCTTACCGGATATTCAGGGTTTATCACGAGCTGAAAAAAAGCAGCTCTGGACGGTTCTCGGCTCGGAATTATCACCTTTTACCTTAAAGGTGATTAATTGCCTGCAATATATGGGCGTACCGTTCCGCTTTTTGTATGAACAGGGCAACACCCTCGATAATATTCTGGTGCAAGCGAATAAAATGGCGCTGGTGGGTGGTTTTAAATCACTGACCTGGCCACAGATGGATGATAAAGACGAATACCCTCTGGTGCCGTTTGTTTTTGGCCCGGCGGGTGAAGCGTTATACGATTCCACTGCGATTGCTGATTGGTTTGAACATCGGCAAACGGAGTTGGATATTAAACGGTCGGTATTTCCGGCGAAACACGATGCAGCATTAAACTGGTTACAAAACCTGATCGAAGAATTTTTTGATGACTGGGGTTTGTACATGGTGCATCACAACCGCTGGAAAGTTGCAGCGGTCGAAAATGATGCCGGTGATCGCCTTGGTCGTGAATTACGGTCGGTGATGGGGCCATTACAAATTCTTGCTGCACGGTTTTTCAGTGCCCGACAGACCCGGCGTTTACCATATTTGTTCAGTGTTGCACCTCAGGAATTTCAAATTGAGGGAGTCGCCAGTAATCGTCAGCCACCGGCTCACAAAGATTTCCCAGCAACACATGCGCTGCTGGAAGCTTCTTTTTTACGGGTATTGCAGGCGCTAGAAGCCATCTTCAGTCATCGCCCGTATTTATTTGGTGACTGTTATTCACTGGCCGATGCCAGTATTTATGGTCAACTGGGAATGAACTTACCGGACCCGGAAGCCGCGAGGTGGATCGAATCCCAGGCGCCCAACACCTATGTCTGGTTGTTGCGAATGGCTGAACTGGATTTCTCTCAGGCCAATGCCGATACGCCGGCGCGATGGTTTGATGATCTGCAGCCATTACTGGCGGAGATCAGTCGCGTCTACCTGCCATTAATGCAACAAAATGAAGCGGCGTACCTGAATTACAAATTACAGGGGCAGACGTTATTTAATGAGGCGGCTTTCTGGAAAGGCCAGGTGATCTATGCCGGAGAAATTGATGGCACGCCATTTAAATCGGTTGCTAAAAGTTTTCAGGTGCAAACATGGCAACAACTGAAACGCCAGTTTAATGACCTGACCAACAGTGAACGGCGTTGGTTGTCGGAAAAACTCAATACCACCGGATTAATGCCCGCCCATGCGATTCAGGCCAGCGGCGAACTGGCGTAGAATAGCCGGTATTGTTACCGGCTATGAAAGCCATGGCTGGTATCCCCCCGTATTTTTGAGGTCTGACATTTGCGCTTGTTGATTGTTGATGCGATGAACCTGATTCGTCGCATCTATGCTGCTGCTCCCCAGGGCGATTTACAGATAGAGGCAACTCAAAGTCGTTGTCTGAGTGCTATTGCACGTAATGCTGAGCAGTTTCAGGCCAGTCATGTGGCGATGGTGTTCGAACAAAAATGCCAGACCTGGCGTCACCAGTTGTATCCCGACTACAAACTCAATCGTCCTCCGATGCCGGAAGCGCTGCAGCAAAAGCTGGAGCAGGTGACTCAGTATTTTCATCAGAATGGCTTGCCGTGCATCGATATGGCGGGTTGGGAAGCGGATGATGTTATCGCGACGCTGGCCAATAAAGCGGCCTTTGCCGGACTGGATGTGATGATACTGTCGACCGATAAAGGTTTTTGTCAGCTGGTTAATGGTCGCATTCAGGTTCGTAACCACTTTGACCGCTTCAGTTATAACGAACTGATGGTGGAGCAGAAATTTGCCTTGCAGCCACAGCAGCTGGTGGATTATTGGGCATTAACCGGAGACAGCACCAATCATCTGCCTGGTGTGGCGGGTATAGGCCCGAAAACTGCCGGTCATCTGCTCGACCAGTTTGGTTCACTTGATCAGTTGCTGGTGTGTCTCGATCAGCTGGATACTAAGCAACAACAACGGCTCGAGCAGCATTGGCGGGATGCCATTCTCACTCGTATTCTTGCCAGTCTGAGGCTGGATGTCCCCCTGGGTATCAATCTCAGTGATTTGCGTTGGCAAAACCATCAAACGACTGAGCGCTGATGCAGGCCTTGAGCCTCGTCATTGTTATCGGCCGGTCTTTTCCTTAAAATCCGCAGCGTTTTTTCTCCATCACCGAGTCTGATTATGAGCATTGAAGCAGTTCTTGCCGAAATTAATGATTTTCTTGCCTGCGAAACCCCGAACAGCTGGGTTGAGCGCGCCTTGCAGGAGCAGGAAATTCTGCTGATTGATCATGCTAACTGTGAAAAGAAAGCCGCTACCACCGCAATGAATCTGCTGTATAAGCATATTGAACGCGAAGATCTGTTGAAAAAGATGAGCCAGCTGGCACGTGAAGAATTACTGCATTTTGAGCAGGTCGTTAACATCATGAAAGAGCGCGATATCCAGTATCGCCACGTTTCTTCATCACGTTACGCCTCTGGCTTGCGCGATGCCGTACGTAAAGGCGGCACAGAAGAACTGATTGATGTATTGATTGTTGGCGCCTTTATTGAAGCTCGCTCGTGTGAGCGCTTTGCCAAACTGGCGCCGTTTCTGGATGCCAAGCTGGAGAAATTCTATCGTTCACTGTTACGCTCGGAAGGTCGCCATTATCAGGATTACCTTGGTCTGGCTGCACAATACTCCAGTGAACCGATCGATGATCGGGTCCAGATGTTCCGTGAACTGGAGCGTGAGTTAATTGAAGCGCCTGATGATGAATTCCGTTTCCACAGTGGTGTTCCCAGCGCCGCCTGATCGCTGATGTCGTTCGGGCTTAATGTTTGCCGCTGGAACGAATAATTTTCAGGCAATCTTCGGCGATCTGGTGATATTCCTGATCGTCGATGACTCTGGCTTCCAGATCTCTGCGTGCCTGATCGAGGCGGGCTTTCGCGTCTTTAAAGTCGGTATAACGGCGATTTGATTCTAATGCGGATAATACTGCGGCAGACGTCATTGTCATTTCTCTCCCTTGTCATTGTCATCTCCAGAATAGAGCAAAACATTCTGGCTGCAATCCTTTAGTTGTACATTTTTTGAGCCATTTGGTTGAGCTGCCTGGGCATTGCCGACAAACTTCGCCGTTCGGGTGGTTATTGCCTTTTTTAACGAATGATTGACCTTTGCTGTGGTCTGCGCATTTTTAACTATTATTAATCTTATCGGCTAATGTAACATCTCGCGCCATTTTCGGACTCTGTGTCCGCAAACGTAATTGTTTCGAACCTGTAAGAGAGCAGTAATGACTTTTATTCGTGACTCCCTGACCCCGTGGTCTTTTCCGGTAAAAAGCGGTCATCATATTCAGCAGTTAACAGGATATGAACGGCCGGGTCAGCACGATGATGCGCCGCAACTTCACTTTCTTCATGGCAATGGTTTTTGCGCCACAACTCTGGCCGCGATTGCCGAGCAGATGCCAGCGGCCGCTCAGTTGTGGCTGACTGACGTTCCCGGACACGGCGGTTCTGAACAACCAAAACACCGTATGCCAGACTGGCAGGCAATGGCCAGAGCGGTGGCAGATGCGCTACGCCAGAATAACCCTACCGGAAAGCCGGTAGTGGGTGTGGGTCACTCCATGGGCGGAGTGCTGACCTTGCTGGCAGCTGCGCGTGATCCGAAATTATTCAGTCGTATCATTCTGCTGGATCCAGTGCTGTTTTCGCCGGAAATTGTATTGGCACAGCAGGTATCACGGACCACCGGTATCTGGAAACGCAGTGCGTTGGTGCGTTCGGTGACCAATCGACGTCAAACCTGGCCCGATCAGGAAACCATGTTTAACGAATTAAAAGAAAAAGGCCTGTATCGCCATTGGCGCCCGGATGTCTTACAGGCGTTTGTTGAGGATGGCAGTCAGCTGCGCGACGGCGAGTACACGCTCAGCTGTAACCCGCGCTGGGAAGGTGCCATTTTTGGTTCTTATCCACGCGGTCTGTGGCACGGGGTTAGGCAGGTTAAGGTACCGGTTGATATTCTGGTGGCAAATGACAGCTATGGGTTTATTCAGCGATCTGCGCGGCGTGCAGCCCGGGTCAATTCCAATATTCGTTGGCAGATGTTTGGCAACAGTCATTGTTTCCCGATGGAGCAACCGCAGCAGACTGCCGAAAAAATACTGGAACTACTGGAACTGGACTAAAACCGCCAGTTATTTTCTCTGGTATAGGGTAAATACGCCAATTGGGCCTATCTTATGGAAAGCTTGTAAAACCTTTGTCAAACAAGGGGGTGTAAGCTATGGTGGATTTACCCTTTGTATTTAAGAGAGAAACGAGTAGGACCTTATGAACATGGAGATTCAGGCGGCGCTGGATGTCGCCGATGAAACCGATTCATTTCTTCAGATCACTGATGTGATCTTCGACAAAGAAGCGGATCAGGGATACGAATCGCTCAGCCTTGCTGAAAAAGTGGTGTTTTGTATCGACCATTTGCTTCGCGAAATGGAAAATGGTGGCTTTGTGCAGTTCATCCACCATGATGCTGGTGCCAAAGCCGAAGATACGTTACTGGCGTTGGAAACCATTAAGGCCAAAGAGTCCTACGGCTTGCTGAATAGGCTGGTCGACTTTTTTGAAAATCGTCATGTCCCCACGGATGAAGATGAGCGCATCGAGATGTTTGATCATATCGAAAGCGAGCGTGCTGACGATATTGCCGAGCTTGATGATCGTTTTTACGATGCTGGTGAAAACCTGGTTGAGCTGACGCTTAAATTTGTCGCCAAAAATCTGAAAGAATTCCGCTGATTTTTGTTGCTAACGTTTTCCGGCCCTGCTGCTTAGTGCATCAGGGCCTTTTGTGTTTGTGTTGATTTTATGTCCTGGATAAAAACCCGTCTGAAAAGTTTTGGTTATGCCTTTAACGGTCTGTGGACCTTATTCCGTACCGAAACCCATGCTCAGATTCATTTGCTGGCGTTGGTTGTTGTCACCGTTGCTGGCTTAATAACCGGACTGGAACGCTGGGAATGGCTGGCAATTATTCTGACCATTGCGCTGGTTGTGGCAGCCGAAGGAATGAATACTGCACTGGAGGCGTTATCCGATGCTTTGCACCCGGGACATCACCCCCTGGTAGGTAAAGCCAAGGATGTGGCTGCCGGTGCCGTGTTATTCTGCGCAATTGCAGCCCTGGCCGTTGCTCTGATTGTGTTTTTACCACATTGGTTATAACCGCTTTCCGGGCCGGAATGACCTGTACTTTGATTGTACGAGTGTGCAAGATAGTGCTTGCATTTGCATCGGGTGGTAACTATAAAGGCCGCTGCGAACGTTCTACTGATAAAAACAAACATAAAGGAATCTCACATGATGCGTTTTCTCATGAGTCTGGCTCTTGTCCTGAGCTTATCCCCGCTGGTTTCCGCGAAAGAGGTTGCTGGTGTTGACGTGGCTGACAAATTTGCTGCCGATCAGCAGGAGTTAGTACTGAACGGTGTTGGTATCCGTACCAAGTTCTTTATGGATATTTACGTTGCGGCGTTATATCTGCCAAAAACGAATCAGAATGCTGAAGAAATTATTGCCGCTGATGAGCCAATGGCCATTCGCTTACACATCGTTTCCAGCATGATTAACCCTAAGCGTATGTCTGATTCAACCCGTGACGGTTTCGTTCGCTCTACCGGTGGTAACGTTGCACCTATTGAAGCAGAAGTTGAAGAGCTGATTACCGCGTTCCAGGACGCTGTAGAAGAGGGTGATACCTTTGATCTGGTGTATGAGCCAGCATCCGGTGTGACGGTTTACCGTAATGGTGAGTCCAAATCCAACGTAAAAGGTCTGAAGTTTAAACAGGCTCTGTTTGGTATCTGGTTATCAGAAGATCCGATTCAGGATCGTTTAAAAGACAAAATGCTGGACAGCTGATCGATTCGGCGTCGCATAAAAAAAGCCCTCGGATGAGGGCTTTTTTGTGTCTGACGTATACTGCTAAGACTCCGGAATCTGGGCCTGTTGCTGTGATTCCATACTCATACCTGAAACTTGCCACTGAGGCTGGTCAGCTGCTGACTTTGATCGGCAACACTGGCAGACGCTTGTGCAACCTGTTGCGACTGATCCTGAAGCTGGCTGGCTGACTCATCCACGGCAAAGATATTCTGGCTGATATCGTTCGCCACGCTGGTTTGTTCTCTGCCGGCACTGGTCAACTGCTGAATCACTGTATTGATGCTCGCCATGGACGACAGGATGGTTTCCATCGCCTCACCGGTGGCCAGCGATTCCTGCTCTCCCTGATTGGCCTTTTCACATGCCTCGTTCATCACTTTTACCGCCTCTTCAGCCACGGTTTGCAGGCTGCCGATGGTGGACTCAATTTCTTCGGTACTTTCCTGAGTTCGGGTCGCCAGGGTCCGGACTTCGTCAGCAACCACGGCAAATCCACGGCCTTGCTCACCGGCGCGTGCAGCTTCAATAGCCGCATTCAGTGCCAGCAGGTTGGTTTGTTCTGCGATGGTTTTAATCACGTCGGTCACGCCGGATATTTCCGCGGTCTGAGCTGCCAGAGCGGAGATGCGGTCGGCGGCGGTACGAATTGTTTCTGCCAGGTTACGAATTACCTGAGCGGATTCTTTACTGCGCTCAGCGCTGCTTTGGGCGGTCTGTTGGGTCGAGTGGCTTTCTTCTTCGGCGCTGCGGCATAACTGGTCAACCTGCTGAGCGCTTTCTGCCAGGTTGTCGGCTGCCTGGGTAATGCGCTCAACTTTCAGTTTTTGCTGGCTGCCTAATGTGCTCAGTTCCTGGGCTGAACTGTTCATGCTGTTGGACGTTGACGACAAGCTGGCGGTGTTATCGCTGATTGCACAGACCGTTTGCTGCAGACTCAGAATCGAATTGGCCAGAGAGTTCACAACCTGGCCGAGCTCATCTTCGCCGGTTTTCGGATATCCACCACGCAGATTGCCGCTCTCAATGTCGCGCGCCATTTTCGCCACCAGGCTGATGTTGCTGCTCAGGGCCAGGTTAACCGCAGCAATCAGGTACATGGCAACCGCCACCATTAATAGGAAAATCAAGGCAGACCACATCAGTTGATTACGGGAAGCTTGCTGATAAGTCTGATTTAGTTGCTCGTAGCTTTGATACAGCTGTTGCGAAAATGACTCGAGATTGTCCAGCAGTTGATTACCCTGGTTGCTGATGGTGGACGTTGTAATCGCGATGGCATCAGCCTGAATGTATTCGCGATTAATCAGATCAAGGAAGCTCTGGACGGATTTATGGGTATTCTGCCACTGACTGCGGCTGTTGCTGTCATCCAGCAGCATCATTTTATTGTTCACCGACTCCAGCATGTTACTGGCCTGGCTGAACAGCTGGCTGAGTTGAATATAACTGTCAGGCGTGAATTGCCCGGCCCGGGCCATCATCACGCCGTGGAGTTGCAGCGATGCCAGCACAGACTCCAATCTTGGAATGTCGATACTGTCGAGTTGGGCGATCAGCAGAGTGGTTGGGTGATCATCCAATAACAGCCCGGACGTCAGGGCTTGTTCTTCCAGCGCCTGTTCCAGTTGATGGGTCCAGAGCCGGAATGGTCGGGGGGCAGAGCCTGCGGCAATTTCATTCAGTTTACTTTGGTGTTTGCTGTTTAAACCGTTGAGCGAAATCTGACGCCAGTTGGTTTGCTGACCTTGTAAGGCATCACTCAGGCGTTGTTCCAGTGATGTTTTGTGGATGGCTCTGAGTTGCTGGCTGTTGGCCATTTCCATCAGACGTTGGCTGGCCATCTGGATGACCTTATTTTCCGATTGATAGATAAACCAGCCACTGTACAGCAAAGGCAAAATAAAAATGACGATGATCAGTCTGAATTTTAACCGGAATGGTATATTACTGAGCCAGTGAGTTGCGGGTAACGATACAGCCATAAAGTTGCCTTATCCGAAAAGAGCTATCGATGAGTTTTTGATACACTATTAACTATAGACACCGGATAATTAACTTGCCGTTTTATTAATTTGCCCAAAGCGAACCGCGGAAGTTCGACTATCATCAATTGATAGTCCTATTGATTGCCTGCACAAGAGTAAAGGAAGCCATGAACGCAGCAGAATCATTGCCAGATCTATTAGCAGATCGATTGCCTCTGCTGGTGGTTGACGATGACGAGTCGGTCATACAAGTGACTCGCCTCGTGTTATCGCGATTCCGGTTCGAAGGAAAGGGGCTGGAAATCCTCGAAGCCAGAAGCGCCAGTGAAGCCCGAGCTTTGCTTAATCAGCGCCCGGATATCGCTGTCATCCTGCTGGATGTGGTGATGGAAACCGACGATGCTGGTTTGCGTCTGGTTGAAACAATCCGCAATGATCTGAAAAATCACACCACCCGCATTCTGTTACGCACCGGTCAGGCAGGCTACGCACCGGAACATGAAGTAATTCAGAATTACGATATTAACGATTATCTGTCGAAGGCAGACGTTACCCAGAATCGCCTGTTTTTCTCCCTGACCACGGCCTTGCGTGGCTATCGCGATATTCTCACGGCGGAGTATCTGGGCAGTCGTGTGGCTCAGGCGGATAAGGCGTCATTGGCCAAAACCCAGTTTTTGGCGCATATGAGTCATGAAATCCGCACACCGCTGAACGGTTTATTGGGGACGGTGCAACTGTTGTCCGACACTAAAATGAGCGACGAACAGCAGCAGTTAATTAAAGACCTCGATTACACCACGGAAGCGTTATTAGGCATTGTTAACGATGTGCTGGATGTATCGAAAATCGAAGCAGGCAAGCTGGAACTTAATATTGCTTCTTTTGCCGTAAATGAACTGATCGAAAAAGTCAGCGCTATCTTCTCGGCCAATATGCAGCAAAAAAATATCCGCTTTTATTCCGATGTTGCGCCAGCAGCGGATGTTTGTGTCGCAGGTGATAGCCTGCGGATTCAGCAAATTCTGATGAACTTCCTCAGTAATGCTTACAAGTTCACATCGGAAGGAGGGGAAGTCTCCATTCGGGTGTCGCGCTCGGAAGATGATCATTCGCTGTATTTCCAGGTGCAGGACAACGGTATCGGCATCAGTGCTGACCGCGTTGCACAGGTGTTCGATGCTTACGAACAGGAAAGTGCGGCAACTGCCGGTCAGTTTGGCGGCACCGGATTAGGGCTGAGTTTATGTCGCAGCTTGTCCCATCTGATGGGTGGTGACGTTGGCGTCAGCAGTGATGAAGGGCAGGGCAGTTGTTTTTGGCTGAGTCTGCCATTAACAGCCGCGTCGGAAGTGCAGGCCTGCTCTGACCAGAAGCGCACATTAATGAGCGCTAAGATTGCGTTGTGTGAAGACGACGTCACCAGCCGCAAAGTATTAACCCGCTTACTTGAAAAGCGCGGAGTACAGGTGGCCGCCTACGAAAACGGCCAACAGCTGCTGGATGATAATCAGTACCCGGCGTGTGACGCGTTAATTCTGGATTGTCATATGCCGGTTAAAGATGGTTTCACTACTTCCCGTGAGGTACGTGATCAGGGTTATCAGAAACCGGTGATTGCTTTGACCGCTGGGGTTACCGAAGGCGAACGGCAGATTTGTTTTGATTCGGGAATGGATCTGGTTCTGGCCAAGCCCGTTGATGCCAACAAGCTGTTTGATACCTTGTCACAGCTGTTGGCAGGTCAGAAAGAAACGGCCGAATAATTCTCCCGGCCTGGCGAATATTGGCTAAAACTGCAGTAGCCACTCTCCCTGTGCGATAAAAAATACCAGAAAATAAAACATCAGACCGGCCGGGGCCAGCATCAGAGTAAATGCCAGAATCGGAATTAAAATCCAGACACTGATGCCGTGCTGCAAAGCATGCTGACTGATTAAAATGCCGGTTAATAAGTCAAACGCCAGATAATGAATCCAACCTGCCAGTGCCGCCCTGGGCGCTTTAAATAACGACATCACTCCCTTTAGAGACTTGAAATGCCCCTTCGGTTTTTCACCTTCACCATCGTGGCGTTTGCCTAAAAACATCAGATAGGAATACAGCGCCGACAAGCCAAAGATAATTACCGCAAATAATATTTGGTGAATCTGCTCGCGATAATCATCGAGAAACAGACTGACCAGCAAAGCGATCCAGGCAACCAGAGTGATACGGTTGGCAACGGCGAATATCCGGGAATAAACAGGCATAACAACAGAGATCTTTTTTATTATCGATGCTGCCATTATTACGGTTGTTTGTGTCGGTGAAAAGAGGCATTCAGGCCAGTTAACCGGCCTGAATAAGACAGAAGAATCAGCGCTGAAACGCTGATCAGAGTTTGTCGCAGCGGATGTCGTATATCGGACCAACACCGGTCATATGCAGATTATAAAATTTCTGGCCGTCGTGGTCCTGGCGGAAGCTGGTGTACTGGAAGCGGCAGCGACCATCCGGGTGGGTCATGGTGACAATGCCACGAATACTTTTACCGGTGACAATGCCGGTGAGTGGATGACGCAGCGTTGACCAGTCGTTGCTGGTAAAATAGGCGTCTTTCAGCGTTTCCTTCCAGCCCCAGTTATTGGCCCATTGTTTGGCCGCTTTTAATGCCTGCTGTTTCTGACTGCGATCAGCATAGCCTTCGGCGGGTAAATCACGTTGCTCTGTTGCCGCTTTTTGCTCCTCTTCAGCCTGGCGAATAAATTCGTCTTTAATGGCTTTAAAATAGCCGGCCATGGCGTTATCGATATTTTGTTGTTTTTCCTGGCTGGCCAGTAGTTGGCGAACATACGCCTGATTATTGGAGTACAGATTAAACTTGCTGTGTTTACTCCAATCGTCACGACCAAGGCCAGCGGCGTTGGCAAAGGTGTAAATTAATACGCCATCTTTGATATCGAACAGATAATAGCTGGTGGCATGGCGGTAAACATCCACACCAATAATCGAACTCTCATTGGGTAAAAATTCATAACGATCGATTCCACATTTGTCACACGGTTTGATATCGATTGATTTTTTACCCTCTGAGTTAAAGGTAATTTCATAGGTTCGCTGTGGGCGACCTAAATGGGTCATGGGAGCGGCCAGATGGTAGGTGCCTGCGGAATGGCTGAGTTCGCCTACTTCCTGATTCATAATTTTGTCCGACAGCGCCAGAGAAAATTGAGTGATTTGCTCGCGGGTAGTATTACGCGCTGTTTCCGGGTTTTTTGAATAGATATTGGCGTGACCAATTTGTGTCCAGACTGCTCTTCCCAGTTCTTTGTCGGGCTGAACGACCACAAAGCTGTCGTTGTCATAGCGAATCAGATACAGCCCCATCACCATAAAAATATCAGTTTTAAGGGTTTTCGACGGCTCTTCCTGATAGGTATACACCGCAGGAGGACAGCCCTGGCAGGCTGCAGCTGCCAGTACCTTACGACCGTTTAATTCACCGTACTGGATCATCAGCTTCTGCTGGCCACGTTCCGGAGCGCCCAGCTGGTAGACGCCATCGATGGCTTCCTTGCTCGGCTCTGCATAACTGCTGATGCTGATCAGAATCAGCGACAGAAAACACGTCAGTGAACAAGCGCAGGAGTATATCAGAGGGGAAATACGGGTCGAAAAAGTGGTCATAACCAGTCCTTTGAGTTATAGCGTTTCGATGTAAGAGTGGACATTTTTTGTACTAAACTCAAGACATTGCTGAATAAAAACATTCCTCTCAGTAACCCGTCGAGGTGCGTATGCGGATCGGTGTACCTAAAGAAGTCAAAAACCACGAATACCGTGTTGGACTGACGCCAAACAGTGTGCGTGAGCTGGTTCATCATGGCCATGAAGTGGCTATCGAACACGATGCCGGTAAAGCGATTGGATTTCGTGATGAGGACTATCTCGCCAGTGGCGCCATGGTGCTGAACAGTGCCGCTGAAGTGTTCGAATTTGCTCATTTAATCGTCAAAGTAAAAGAGCCACAGCCTCAGGAAGTTAAACTGCTGAACGAGCAGCATACCATCTTCACTTATTTGCACCTGGCTCCGGACCCGCAGCTGACCCAGGGGCTGATAAAATCCGGAGCGATCTGTATCGCTTATGAAACCGTCACCGATACCTTAGGGCGGTTGCCCTTATTAGCACCAATGTCGGAAATCGCTGGGCGCATTGCGGTCCAGGCTGGAGCGCGCAGCCTGGAAATGGAAGCCGGTGGTCGTGGCGTTTTATTGTCCGGTGCGCCAGGCGTTCCGGCCGGTAATGTGTTGGTGATTGGTGGTGGTGTGGTTGGCCGTAATGCGGTGGCCATTGCCGTGGGTATGGGAGCACGAGTAACAGTGCTGGATACTTCGATGCAAACCCTGCGTGAGCTCGATCAGCAATACGGCAACCGTATACAGACGCTGAATTCCACCCGTACCGCACTGGACGAATGTTTACCCCAGGCGGATCTGGTGATTGGTGCGGTATTAATTCCGGGTTCGGCGGCGCCTAAACTGGTTCGTCGTATACATCTGGAATCGATGAAACAGGGTTCGGTGATTGTTGATGTCGCCATCGATCAGGGGGGCTGTGTTGAAACTGCTCGTCCTACCACCCACAGTGATCCAACCTTCGTGGAAGAGGGCGTCGTTCATTATTGCGTTGCCAATATGCCCGGCGCGGTGGCGCGTACCTCAACCCAGGCATTAAACAATGCCACACTGCCATTTGTGTTGGCGCTGGCCAATAAAGGTGCCAAAGCGGCGCTGTTGGACGACCCGCATTTATTGCAGGGACTGAATGTCTGGCAGGGCCAGTTAACCGTGGCGGAAGTGGCTGCAGCCCAGAATATTGAAGCGGTTGATCGGCTGGCCGCCATTTCCTGATTTTTTACCGCTTTTAATAGTCGGCTAAGCGCCTGATTTGTTACCCTTGCAGCAGAAAAATCTGCTGTCAGGGAACGCATGTTTCACCTCTATCATTCTAACGATCTCGACGTCTTACGCGGCATTCTGGTTAAGCTGATGGCTGACCAGCTACCGGCACCGTTTGAGCAGGAAGCCATTCTGGTTCAGAGTCAGGGTATGGCCCACTGGCTGAAACTGCAACTGGCCGATGGCCTGGGCATCGCGGCGCAAATCGACTTCCCGTTACCCTCGAGTTTTGTCTGGAAAATCTTTAACCAGTTAAAGCCGGAGTTACCCGAGCGTTCCCACTTCGAAAAGCAGGCGATGTCGTGGAAGCTGATGCGATTGTTGCCGCAGTTGATCGATGATCCGAGTTATCAGGCGATTCGCCATTATCTCGAAGGTGATGACTCCGGTCTTAAGTGTTATCAGCTGGCGCATAAAATTGCCGACGTATTTGACCAATATCTGGTGTATCGCCCGGACTGGTTATTAAGCTGGGAAATGGGTCAGGATCAGGTGCCCGACACCGATGTCAATCGCCATCCCTGGCAGCCACATTTATGGCGTGCACTGATTAAAGACAGCGACCGTTTAGGTCATTCACTGGAGCACCGGGCGTCGTTGTTACAGCAGTTAGAATCTCTGGTGCGGGAACATCCTGAACGGTTAAATAATCTGCCGAAACGCCTATTTGTGTTTGGTATCGCTGCTTTGCCGGGCAGTTATTGGGATGTATTGCAGGCGATTTCGTCTGTGATTGATGTGCATTTTTTCCTGCTGAACCCGTGTAAAAATTTCTGGGGCGATATTGTCGACGATAAGCGCCGGTTACAGATTCTGAAAAAACAACCGGCAGCAGAAAGTTATTTTGAACGTGGCAATCCGTTATTGGCCTCCTGGGGCAAACTCGGAAAAGAGTTTTTAACCCTGGTACACGACAGTGAAATCAGTGATATCGAAGCCTACGTTGAAGTGGAAACCGGGTCCGGTTCTGGATCGGAATTTACACTGCTAAAACAGCTGCAAAACGATATTTTAACCCTGCAGGATAAACAAAAAGCCGCCTTTACCGTTGAGGCGTTAGAGCACAGTTATTTTAAACAACCAATTGCCGCGGACGATAACAGCGTTCAGTTTGTCTCTGCCCACAGCCCATTGCGGGAAGTGCAGCAATTACACGATCAGTTATTAAGCTGGTTCGAGAGCGATAAAAATTTAAAACCGCGCGATATCGTAGTGATGGTGCCGGATATTGACCAGTATGCACCCTATATCGATGCAGTATTTTCCAGTGTGGCTGATCACACCCGGATTCCCTGGGCGATTGCTGACCAATCCATGGTGCAGGAAAACCCGGTTATTGATTCCTGGTTAAAGCTGGTGGGGCTGGCCGAATCGCGCTTATTAATTACCGAAGTGCAGGACTGGCTCGACGTTGCCGCCATTCGCCAGCGTTTTGATTTATCCGAAGACGATGTTGAACAATTAAAAGACTGGTTGCAGCGTGCGGAAATTCGCTGGGGACTGAACAGCGATCATCGCCAGTCTTTGGGTTTGCCGGGGTTTGAGCAAAACAGTTGGCGCAAAGGGTTAAAACAATTAATGCTGGGGCTGATGTTGCCGGATGACGCCGGTCAGTGGCAGCAGGATTTCCCGGTCAGTGCGGTGGAAGGCAACGACGGTGAATTATTAGGTAAATTATTAGCCTTTATTGATCAGCTGGAACACTGGCAACAGCGACTGAATCAGTCACACAGCATTCAGCAATGGCAGCAGTTGTTATTGCAACTGACCGATGATTTTTATTTGCCCGAACTTAGCGATAGCGCTTCACTGCAAAAAGTGCGGGATGCTATTGAACGCTGGCAGGAAGGTTTATTGGATGCGGCGTTTGATCAAGCGTTATCACCCCAGGTGGTGCGCAGCTGGTTTGTTGAACAGTTAGGGCAGCAGGGCGGCTGGCAGCGTTTCTTAGCCGGGCCTGTTAACTTCTGTACCCTGATGCCGATGCGTTCCATCCCGTTTAAAGCGGTGTGTATGTTGGGTATGAACGATGAGGATTATCCGCGTCGTGTTACGCCAATTGGTTTTGATTTAATGGTATCGGGCAATAGTCGCCGTGGTGACCGTTCGCGCCGGGATGATGACCGTTATTTATTCCTCGAAGCCGTGTGCTCTGCCCAGCAAAAACTCTATATCAGTTATCGTGGCCGTGACGCCAGGGAAAACAGCGAATTACAGCCATCGGTGCTGGTGAGTGAATTACAGGATTATATTTGTGACGGTTATTGTTTAACCGATTTCGCTGATCAACCCCATAACCTCAGCCGTGAACACCTCTTTAATCATCTGGTGCAACAACTGCCGTTACAGCCGTTTAATCCGGAAAAATATAACGGTTACCAAACCATCTGGGCCGATGTCGCGAATGCGGTTGATAACCCAAATGACAGCGATAGTCAGAGTGTGTTTGTTGATGGTGGCTTGCCGATTCCGGAAGAAATTAATCAGCAGGAAGTACACTGGCAAGACGTCAAACAGGCGTTATTAAATCCTTGTAAGTTTTTTGTACAACGTCGCTTGCGCGCCAATCTCGATATCTATTGGCAACATCACCAAACCGAAGAACCCTTTGTTCCCGATGGTCTGGAGCTCTTTCAGCTGCGTCAACAATGGTTGCAGCAACAGCTGTCGCCGGCAGGTGATTATCCGGCTGATCAGTCGTTTTTCCTCGAGCAACAACATGCATTAGGAAAACTCCCGGTGAACCGTTTAGGCGCGGTATGGGCGGATGATATTCAGCAGGAAATGACACCGTTAGCACAAACGTTAAAAGCTGAGTGCCTTTATCCGTTAGATGCTTGTGCGCTGCAATTATCGATTGGCGAGACTAATGCCAGCCCTTCAGGTGCAAGTACGCGTGTTATTGGTGAATTACAGCAGGCCTACCTGGCAGAAGAGAATAGTGCGGCTTTGCCGGTGAGTGAATTAAACAATGCTGAAATCATTCGTCATCGGGTTGGTGGTATTCGTGGCCAGCATTTATTAGATGCCTGGCTCGATCTGGTGTTAGCGGTAGCAGCACAACCCGGGTTGGTCAGTCATGCCAGTGTTTATGGTGTTGTTAAAGGGAAAGACAAAAAATCATCGGCGATCCGCAAACTGGTATTAAAAGCGCCGACTCAATTACAGGCACTGGATATTGTTGACCAGTGTTTAACCCTGTATTGGCAATGCTGGCAAGGCCCAGTGGATTTTATCCCGGATTTATTATGGGAAAGTCTGTTATTGAGCCTGTCGGACAAGCTGGACGGTGATGCTGAGCTGATCGAACAGGAACAGCAGAAACTGCTACAACGCCAGATTAACAGCGATTTTTCGCCGTTGCATAACGTTTATATCCAACGCTGTCTGCCGGAATTGGTGCAGCAGCTAAGCCAGGCTGATGGATTCAGCCGCTGGTATCAGCAACACCATAAATTACTTGCGGACCTACACCAGCACCTCAGTGACGACGAACTGCTAGCGGAGAGCAACTGATGCAAAAGTTAGATATTAATCAGTTTCCGTTAACCGGCCAGTCACTGATTGAAGCCAGTGCCGGTACCGGTAAAACCTTTACCATTACCGCGTTATATAACCGCTTATTGCTGGCCCACAATACCGAATTGCCGCGTTTGGGTTGCGATCAGATTCTGGTGGTAACCTTTACCCGAGCAGCAACGGAAGAATTACGTGGCCGTATCCGTGATCGTATCCGTGACAGTTTTGAAGAATGTTTACGCCTGCAAAATAATTCCGCCGTTAATGATGCTGGTTTTGCTCAGCAATTAACCGATATTGGCGTACAGTCAGAAAGTGGTAACGATCATTCGCAGTTAATGGAACTGACCACCTGGTTGCAGGCCAACCTGGCACAAATGGATGAAGCGTCGATTTTTACCATTCACGGCTTTTGCCAACGGATGTTAAAACAATTCGCGTTTGATTCCGGAGTGATGTTTGATGCCGAGCTGGTGTTAGACAGTGAAACCTACCTGCAGCAGGCCTGTGAAGATATCTGGCGTTTACAGTGTTATCACCTCGACAGTGATCAGGGACGTTTTTTATTAAACCGTTACGCCGGGCCGGATGCGTTATTGCATAAGTTCCGCAGCTGGTTATCTCGGCCACACCTGAAGTTTATTCCACAACCTCAAGAGTCCGAGTTTGCAGAGCAATGGCAGTCGCTGAAATCGCAATATCAGGCGATTCAGCAAAGCTGGCAACAGTTAGGCAGTGACAATCTGCAACAACTGATTGCCGACTCTGGCGTTGATAAACGCAGTTACAGTAGTCGGAATTTACCACGCTGGCTGGAAAAGGCTGGCCATTATTTAACCGGTGAATTTTATTTGCCGGTTTCTGCCGAGCTGGAAAAATTCAGCCGTCGCCAGTTGGAAGAAAAAACCAAAAAAGGCGAACCACCTCAACACCCGTTATTTGATCTGATTGAAGACTACTGTCAGCAAAGCCAGCAGTTAGGCTTACAACTGGATATTGCCTGGTACCAACAGGTTCGCGATCGCTATTTTTACCTGTTAGAGCAGGCGGCTGCGTTAACCCCGGATGATTTATTGCGGTTATTGGCCACAGCATTACAAGGTGAGCAGGGCGATCAGCTGGCAGCGCAAATCCGCGCCAGTTATCCAGTGGCGATGATTGACGAATTTCAGGATACCGACCCGCAACAATACGAAATTTTTAATCGTATTTATCCGGCGGTTGTGAACGAAGATCAGGCGGATTCTGGCGTAACGGGCAGTAAAGTAAACGCCTACGGCCTGTATATGATTGGTGACCCAAAGCAGGCAATTTATGGCTTCCGTGGTGCGGATATTTTCACCTATATGCAGGCACGGCGCTCGTTATCCGACCAGCAACGTTACACACTGGATACCAACTGGCGCAGCCACTCCCAGTTAATTAATGCGGTGAATTCGTTATGGCAGCAACATAACAGCCCGTTTGTGTTCGATAAAGACATCGATTTTGTTGCGGTGAATGCCGCTGGCAAACACGATCATAACGCCTTAACTCTGGCCGGTGAGTCACCACAACCGATGCAGTTATGGTTATCGGACGACAGTGTGTCACGGGCGGAAGGCCATAGCCTGGCCGCCGAACAATGCGCACAACAAATTGCCGCGTTAATCCGCAGTGACCAGGCCAAACTGGGCGAACAGCCGGTTCAGGCAAGAGATATTGCGGTATTGGTACGCAGCCGTCGTCAGGCGGGCTGGATTCGTGATGCTTTATCGGAACAACAGATTGGCAGTGTGTTTTTAACCCGTGACAGTGTATTCGACAGTCAGGAAGCCATCGATTTATTGGCCTGGTTAAATGCGCTGTTAAATCCTGCGGACGAACGCTTAATCCGTACCGCGCTGGCAACCAAAACCCAGGGGCTTAACGCGGCAACCTTAGATGACATGTTAAATAACGAGAGTCGTTGGGAGCAGGAACTGGAGAAAATCCAGAGCTTCCAGTGGCACTGGAAAAAGCGCGGCATTATGGCCGCCATTATGTTATGGCTGGAAAGTCCGCTGGGATTAACGGACCAAAACGATATGTCGCTGGCGGTACGGTTAAAACAATCACCCCAGGGTGAGCGTTGTTTAACCAATATTATGCATCTGGGCGAATTATTGCAGTCGGCCAGTCGTCGTTTGCGTGGCCAGCAAGGACTGGTGCGCTGGTTTGGTGAACGTATTTTTGATCCGGAACGTAACGGTGACGAAGCCCAGTTGCGACTGGAAACCGATGCCAATCTGGTGACCATTGTTACCATCCATAAATCCAAAGGTCTGGAATACCCGTTAGTCTTTTTGCCATTTTTATGGGACGACAGTTTTATCCCTCACCAGCTGACCGAAGCACAATATTATCTCGGTTATAACGACGCGCCGGATTCAGAGAATTCTGAAGAAAATGCCGGTGTGGTCTTAAATCTGGCGCCGGATAGCGATGAAAAAGAACTCGCCATTCGTGATATTAAAGCCGAATACCTGCGCCTGTTGTACGTTGCGTTAACCCGGGCCAAATACGGCTGTTATATCTGGCTGATGGATGTGGTTGATGGTCGTTCGAAAAAATCGGCGTTACATAAAAGTGCGATTGGTTATTTATTACAGCTGGACAGCGCCTCCAGCAGTGAGCCCATCGACTGGCAACAGATGAAAGATACCTTTTCTGATAGCAGTCGTTATGTTGGTTCGATGCCAGTCTGGCAGCAGCAGTTAAACGTCTCTGCACCAACGGATAGTGACAAAACGGCAGTGCAGGCAAAAAGTTTCAGCAGCCATTTATACGATAGCTGGCGGGTCAGCAGTTACAGCCAGTTAGCGGGTGATCACTCCGCACCACATGTTCAGACAGATGTTGCCGATTCGCCGGATTGGCAGGACGAAGATTTACAGTTATTAGACTGGGAAGCGCAGCAGGATATTGCCGGGGATCGGGCAGCAGAAATGCTCGGATCAGAAAATGAAAGTGAGCAAGCGCAGAATTACGCCTTAACTTTTCCTAAGGGCGCGAATCCGGGTACCTGTTTGCACGGCATTCTCGAGCATTGGGATTTTAACGATAGCGAAGCACTAATCGAGATTTGCAGCAATCAGCTGCAATATTACAGTTTATCCGATTGTGACGAACAGCAATTAGGTCAATGGTTAACTCAGGTGGTGAATACGCCGTTATTGGCGCACGAGCAGGAATTTAACCTGTCGCAGCTGACGCAATCCCAGCGTCTGGATGAAATGGAATTTTATCTGCCGCTAGGCAATGGCAATCAGATGCTGACGCCGGCCAAAATTAACGCATTAATTGATGGAAAAAAACTAAGCTTTGATGCATTAAACGGTTATCTGAAAGGGTTTATCGATTTAATCTTTATTCATAACGGTCGTTATTACGTTGCTGACTATAAATCCAATCACCTGGGTTATGAGGCGGCGGACTATTCCCATGAGCAGTTAGCCTTGTCGATGGCGGATCACGATTACGATTTACAGGCGTGGATTTATACCCTGGCGCTGGATCGGTTATTACAGCAACGGTTAGCGGATTATGATCCACAACAACATCTGGGTGGTGTGTTCTATTTCTATCTGCGTGGCATGATCGACGAGTTCCATGACGCAGAGCCATCGGTTATGCAATCTCCATTAAGTCATCAGTCATTGGATTTATTTGCGGATGATGCAGACGATTTTTCTGACCAACAAACTGCATTCGATACAACACAGAAATCCGGTGTGTTTTATCAGGCGGTGGATTTACAACAGTTGCAACGATGGCGTGATTGTTTTTTTGCCTTTGAGCAATCCAACAACAATGATGGAGGACGCCGCTAATGAGTTATCAGGATGAGGTGTCATTGTTGAACGGAACCGAGGAAAACACGCTGGAAAAACTGCAGCAACAATGCCGCGAACTCATTGCCCAGCGCAAATTACGTGAGATTGATCTGCAGCTGGCACAACAAGTGGTGAGCTATGAGCTGGCGACTGAACCAAAAGACCAGACTGATAGCCAGCCAGAAAAAATCATTCAGTTGTATTTTGCCTGTGTGGCGCTCAGTGCGTCGCTGGCCAAAGGTCAGGTGTGTTTACCGCTGGATCGCTGTTTTATTCGGGATTTATCCGCCTGGTGGTTGAATATGCCTCAGCTGGTTGAGCTGCTGAGCGGTTGTGACAATGTGTTTGTTGTTGCAGATGATTCTGAGCAGAATTGGCAAAATCAGCCGCTGGTGCTTGATCCCGGTAATGGTATTACCACGCCACGATTGTATCTGGCGCGTTATTATTTTTATGAGCAGGGTGTGTACCAACATATCCGCCAACGGTTAACGCCTGCCATGAGTCAGGAAGAATTAATTGCCAGCCTGAAACAACCGTTGCAACAGTTATTTCCCGGCGCCGCAACTGGCGATGTAATCGACTGGCAGAATATCGCTGCTGCCAGTGCCTGTAGCATGCCGTTTGCGGTAATTACCGGTGGCCCGGGTACCGGTAAAACCACCACAGTAACCAAGCTGCTGAGTGCATTATTAAGCCTGAATCCGTCGATGCATATTGCGCTGGCGGCACCCACCGGTAAAGCCGCGGCACGAATGACCGAATCGATTCGTGGAGCCAAAATTCGCGAAAGCCAGAACAGCGAAAATGGCGAATCCGGTTTGGTCCATGCTGATTTAATTCCCGACGACAGTTTTACCCTGCATCGTTTATTAGGCTGGACGCCGCGTGGATATCGTTACAATCGCGATCATCCGTTACCGTACGATTGTGTGGTGGTGGATGAAGCGTCGATGATTGATTTGCCCATGATGCATCACCTGATGTCGGCATTGTCGGCGGATACCCGGTTAATTTTATTAGGCGATCGTGATCAGCTGGCGTCGGTGGAAGCGGGCAGTGTGTTGGCGGATTTATGTGATTCCGGTAACGAACACGGGCCATCGCAGGAATTTGCGCAATTAATGCAACAACTGACCGGCCAGGATATTTCCGGTTATGTGGAACATATTGATGGTGGCCAGGGTATCCAGAATGCCGTGGCACAACTGCGGGTGTCGCATCGCTTCCATGCCAACAGCGGTATTGGTCGGTTGGCGGCGGCGGTGAATCAGGGCAATTATCACGATGCCTTGGCGGCGTTTGAAAAATTCGAGGATATTGATCTGCACTGGCACGATACTTCTGCCGATAATAAAACGTCCAAAACCACGGACTTTTGGAAAATTGCCACCGCCAAGGGTTATCAGAATTATTGTAAAACCGTGGCCAAGGGGGATCCGAAGCAGATTATTCAGGCCTTCTCGGAATTCCAGGTATTGGTGGCGACCCGTCAGGGACCGTTTGGTATCGAAGAAGTGAATCGCCAGATTGAATTATTGTTACGCCCGCAGCTGGATAAAAAACATCAATATTCTGGTGCCATGTATCCCGGGCGGGCGGTGATGATCAGTCGTAACGATTACGACCTGGGTTTGTTTAATGGTGATATTGGTATTTTAGTGGAAGTGCCGAAAGACAGCGAAGCAAAGTCCGAACGCGAATTAAAAGCCGCCTTTATGGACAGTGATGGCGAGGTACGTTTGTTATTGCCTAGTCGTCTGCCGGAACACGAAACCGCATTTGCGATGACGGTACACAAAAGCCAGGGGTCGGAGTTTGATCAGGTCTTTATGATATTGCCGACTACCTGGCAAAGTGTGATCACCCGTGAGCTGATTTATACCGGTATTACCCGGGCAAAAAGCCATTTCCGGTTGTTAACCAGCATGCACAGCTGGCAGGCGGGTTTATCGGCCAGAGTCGAGCGGGCCAGTGGTTTGCGCGATAAATTATGGTGCTGACTTTAACTGCTAAGCACTAAACTCTGAGCTCTAAGCCTTAAACCGGAGCCTAGAGCCCTTTAGCGTTATAAAAAGATTTTAATTTTCTGAAGTTTTAAATGATGTTTGCAAAATCGAATTGGATAACAAAACTGTTTTTTAAGTTGGCATTGTACCTTTCACTGCTGCTGGTACTGATTTATGTGATTCTCACCAGTGTCGCACCTTTTGTTGCGGTGCGTTATGCCGAGCACTGGTTTGCCGAGCAACACCCGGGGCAGGCATTTACCCTGCACTCGGTTGAGATCTCGCCGTTACGTGGTCGGGTGATTTTAAAAGATTTAAAACTGCATCAGTCTGAACAGGGCACCATTGAACAGCTGAAGTCTGTGTCGCTGGGTGAATTGCAGCTGCATTGGCAACCAATGGCCTTGTTCGATCAACAGGTTCTGGCTGAACTGCAAGTGAGTGATCTGGCTTTAAAAGCCTATAACGCCCCGGCGATTGGTTTTGAGCAGTTTTCTCTGACGGGTATCGACGCCACTGAACAGACTCAAGCCGTTAAACAATTAACGCTGAAGGGTTTGGTTGTTCGTGGTGTTGAAGAGGAAAGCACGAAGACCAACGCGGAACCGTTGCTGCAATTAAATCAGTATCAGATTGATGATATTCGTTTTGATGCGCAACAATTACAGCTGATGACTGGCGTGCAAAATTATAACGGCTTAGTTGTCCAGTTAACCAAACTGGCGGATGGTGTTATTCAGGGTGTACCGGTGGCGCCTGCTGCCGAAACAACACCTGTTGAAGAAACAGCTCCTGGTGCCGAAACAGCTGCCGCTGAAGGGCAAGAGACTGACGAAGCACCGGTGACTGACGAAGCTCAGGCTACTGATGAAACACAAACTGCCGATTCTGAAATAACGTCTGGCGATAAAGCGGATGTTATTGCCAATGCCATACCTGAAGATGCGTCTGTTTCTGAAGCAGAGTCAGAAGCCGAAAAAGCCGTAGAAAAAACCTTCTCCGTTCAGATTGCCGGTCTGCAACAAAGCGACGGCCCGGAATCGTATGTGCACTTTATTGATCAATCGGTAACACCTGCGGCGGATGTCCGTCTGGCGATTCGCAGCATTAATATCGGTGCGGTTGATAGCGCTCAGCTGCAGCAGAAAATTCCGCTGCAAATTGAACTCGGTCTGGATGAATACAACCGTATTGTCGCCAGTGGTGAGATGGGGCTGTTAAATAATCAGCCGGAAGGGGATATCGAATTACATATCGAGCAGCTGAACCTGGTGCCGTTTAATGGTTATGTTGCCCAGGCGATGGGCTATCACGTTCAGAAAGGCGCGTTAAAGCTGGATGTGGATTTAGCTATTCGTAACGCTGAAATGGACGGTGAAGCGGATATTCTGCTGCGTAACAGCGAGTTTTTACCGGTCGATGAAGAGACGATTGATCGTCTGGGGAAACAGATTTCCATGCCGGTGGATACCGTGTTGTCTATTCTGCGCGACGATAACAACAATATTAAACTGACCATGCCACTGTCGGGCAATATTAACGACCCGGATGTGGGTCTGGATGATCTGATGAATCAGCTCAGTATGCTGGCATTAAAAGAAGCTGCGACTTATTACCTGAAGCAGGCGTTACAACCGTACGGCACGCTGATTTCATTATCGACTTATGCTGGTGACTATTTATTTGCGATCCGTCTGGATGATCTGACGTACCAGCCTTTGGAATCAAAGGTGAACGACGACCAGGCTCAGTATCTGGAGAAGGTTGCTGAGATGATGGTCGAGAAAGAAACGCTGGAATTGCAGGTGTGTGGTTTCGCCAGTGAAGCGGAAGTGAAAACACTGGCTGAGAAAGCGGCTGAAGCATCTTCCGGTAAAGCGCCAACCTGGCAGCAACTGGCGCAGCAGCGTTCGGGTAATATCAAAGCCTGGTTTAAGGTGCAGCATCAGGAGTTACTGCCTCGCGTGACGACGTGCCAGCCGCAGAAGGGCGAGGAAGCTGTGGTTGTGATGGGTTTCTAAATTAGTATTTACTAATAAGCTCAATTGGCGATGGAAATAGCTGATCTGGGTCATTATAGGGGGCAAGCTTTGTGATGAAGCTTGCCCGTTTTTGTATGAGGTGATAATTTAAATATCAATAGTGTTGGTGGTTTACAGCTCTTTTATCGAGTTAAGCCAGCAACAAGTAAGTGCTCTTGTTGGCAGTAAAGGGAATGTTTTGCTAGAGAAGGTTTCAGTTAGAAATCTGTATGTAGCCCAAATTAAGGAAGATTTAAGAATGAAAATTGAAAAGCTAATTCTCTCCAATTTCAGATCATATAAGGACGAGATTTTCATTGATTTTGATGATCTGAATGTTTTTGTTGGAAAAAATGATATTGGTAAATCCACCATTCTTGAGGCGCTAGATATCTTCTTTAATGAAGGCAAGGGGATTATCAAGTTGGATAAGGATGATATTAATAAGCAGGCGAAAGAAGAAGGAAACTCTGAGATCAAAATAGGTGTCGTCTTCGGAGATTTGCCAACCGAATTGACCATCGATGCAACTAACCCTACTCGCTTAGAAGATGAGTATCTGCTAAATCAAGAAGGGAAACTTGCCGTTATTAAGAAATACCCAAATGCGGGAAGGGAAAAGGTTTACGTAAAGGCCTACCACCCAACTAACGCCTTATGCTCAGAGCTTCTTCTAAAAAAACAACCAGATCTCAAGAAATTACTCACAGAAGAGATGGTTTGTGAGGATAAGACTAAAAATTCTGAAATCCGTAAGGCAATATGGGGATTTTATTCTGAAAGTCTTGAGTTAAAAGAGATTGAGATAGAACTTGCTAAAATTGACGCTAAGAATACTTGGGAGCAACTAAAAACCTACCTTCCATTGTATTCGCTTTTTCAGTCAGATCGCAAAAATAGTGATGGGGATAATGAAATCCAAAATCCAATGAAATTGGCAGTTCAGGAAATCTTGAAAGATAAGGGGCTAATGAACAGCTTGAATCAAGTTGCTGTTGAGGTAGAGAAGAAGCTAAAAGAGGTTGCAGATCAAACTCTGGAAAAGTTGAACGAAATGAACCCGGAGATAGCAAATAGCTTAAACCCTGTTATACCTAGCCCAGAAAGCTTGAAATGGGCCGATGTTTTCAAGAGCGTATCAATCACTGGCGACGAAGATATTCCGATTAATAAAAGAGGCAGCGGTGTTAAGCGGCTTGTGCTACTAAACTTCTTCCGTGCAGAAGCTGAAAGAAGAAAGTCTGAAAGTAATGTTCCTAACATAATCTATGCAATCGAAGAACCGGAAACATCACAGCACCCTAGCCACCAGAGAAAGTTGATTGAAGCTTTTATCGAATTGTCAGAATCAGATAATACTCAGGTTTTATTGACGACTCATAGTCCGTCAATTGTCAAAATGCTACAGTTTGATCACCTAAAGCTCATCAAGAGCGAGCAATCTAAAAAAGTTGTTTCTGTAGAGAGAAATGAGCTCCCATATCCATCTTTGAACGAAGTTAATTTTTTAGCTTTCGGAGAGGCAAATGATGAATATCATAATGAGTTGTATGGATTTATTGAGAGTGAAGAGCTACTGGCCGACTATAAAGATGGAAAAGACACAATTGAATATATAAGAATTAAGAGAAATGGAGATTTAATGTCGGAACAAAAAATAGTCAGTGAGTACATTCGACATCAGATTCATCACCCAGAAAACAACCATAATGCAAGATATACGGATGAGCAGTTACAGACGTCTATTAATGATATGAGGGTTTTTATTGAGGCTCAGGCGTTGTGAACAACAATTACCTAATAGATCTGCAATCTAAGCTTCGGACACAGTCACCTTTTGTGTGAAAAAACGCACAAAGGTTAAAGTAGCCTACTGCGGCTGAAGCGGGAGTTATGTAATCATAGTTAGAGGAGTAGAATATTATGAGTTTATTCAAAGTTGTGGTGCTGGCCTCAATCACAGCAGCTTATGGATGTAGCAACGAAGATTTAGTAAATACAAAGCTTCACCAGACTATAGCTCTTCAGAAACATACTTCTGGTTTCGCGGCGGCATGCAAGGGAAAACTTTCAATGAAGTCAGAGTATACTGGCGATGTTGAAATTCCAGCCATAACTAGTATCTCTTGTGATGATATGGATAAGAAAAGCGAATTTTTCTCTCCGCTTAGTGAGGCTGATATCGAGGCTCTAGAGGAGCAAATAAAGAAAATTAACAATGTAGAATGAACTTGCGTAACAAAGCAGCCAATCGGCTGCTTTTTATTGTTCAAATCTAAGCCAGGCGCTCAGCTTCAAAGCGAATCCAGCCCAAACTTTTTACTCAACAACTTATCCATCCATTCAACCGGAATCCAGTGGCAAATGTACTGCAGGGGATGTTTGTTGTCACTAATACGAATTACCTCACTTTATTGGCTCGGTAGGCAATTATCGGCTCGATAGTGAGCTCCTTTTCTTACGCCAGATTAATCACGATGATGTTGTAACATTCTAATTTTCTTTATATTTATAGATTAGAGGAATATTTAAATTAGTTTTTTCTAATAAGGTTGTTTTATTATTTTCAAAATTATTTTTTATTAAGTAGTGTATTTTTTTTGATTTTGTATAAAGTATGTTGTCATGAATGTAACCGCTGTAGTCGTGTGAGTTTTTCTATGGAGCTCTAAGAAGTTATGTTATTTTTTTCTCTTAAGCTAAGGGTTGTTTAGTTTATTAGTATTTTTTATTGATTTTAAAATATTTTTGAATTTATCTTTAGTTTTTAAGGGTTTATATCTATTTCATTAAACCAAAGGATGATTGATGTGAAAGCAGAAGAAACAAAAATGACCACGGATGAGTTGGTCGCTCAATATATATCTACTCATATTGCTGAGTCTGATAAAGAAAACCGTATGATTTCAAAGTTGGGAGCATGGACTGCACTAATTGGCTCATTAGCAACTTTGATCGGTGCATTCTCAGCTTGGAGTTCTGCGGGAAAAGCAGAAGAAACTGCTAGAAATGTTGAAGTTCTGCTGTCAGGATTTCAAAAATCTGAAGCTATCAGGAATCAGCGACAGTCATTTATAGATGAGAATCAGAAATTACTTAACTTGTATAACGAAAAGGAGCTGTCGATCATGTGTAGCCCGATTACTCTGACTGACTCTTCTTTGTGGAATACATACGAGTACTGCCTTTTAGAAAACTATTCAAAAGGGCAAGTTTATCTAGGGAGTTCAGATATTCCCTCAAAGCTACGTGCCTCATGCGGTTTGGAGGTTGGTGTGTGCAAGAAAAAAAAGCTGCAAAATTAATATCTTAATATGGCCAAATAATTTGGCCTATTCTGAATATTTTAGGGGGTAAAAAAAGCAGCAAATTTGCTGCTTTTTGCGCCTTGGAGGAACTCTAGCATTCCGATTAAAAGTGATATCTACTGCAAGTTAGTTCGAAAGAGCCCTGACATTATTCTTAATGCGCTCATCCCAATTAACATTGCCAACCTTCATTACCCAGAAATACAAATCATCTTCTTTCTGACCAAAGATATTGGATTCACGCACATGCTCAGCGAAACAATCGGCAATCGTTCGAAGAGCTGAATCGCTATTGTCGTCAGGGTTTAAGCCTTTCTCTTTCGCCAACTCAGATACTGAATGGATGATTTGATCCCAGTTCTTGTCCGTTTTGCGTTTGATCAGTTCGATCAGTTCTTTTACCAGGAAGTTAGCCAGAATGTTCATATGCATTACCTTATGTAGTTATTTGCGGGAATGTTCAGTATTCCGCCGAAAGAGTTACAAAAAAATTAAAATAATCAAAAATGATAAAATAATATTAGGAGTATTACTTGGAGGATTGGAAATGCTGTTGCTTGGTTGTCCGCTACCGCGACAGCCACTCCAGCACCGGATGGCTGACAAACGCCGCTGCTATAAACAACACTGCACCCATCAAAAAACTCCCAGAAAGCGCCAGCAGCAACCGCCGCCAATGCGCTTTATCAAACTCCTGATACAAGCGCATCTCATGCTTAAACGCCGCCAGGCGTTGCTCAGACGTAACCTGATGCTGCTTACCGTGCTCAGCACAATACTGCTCAACGGTATTAAGAAGTTCGCCAAGCTCTTCGGCAGACGTCTGAGTAAATTCCACCGCCATCAGGTCGCAGGTATTCTCAGTATCCTGCAATAAATCCTGTCGAATCTGCTGCGCTTTGGCCCGGGGCCAGGGAAAGGTGAACCAGTGCACCAGAAACTTTCGCAGATTATCCCGACGGCTGACATGGGCGTGCTCATGGGCCAGCATGGTTTGCAGTTGTTGTTTCGATACCTGATTAATCAAACCCTGAGATAAATAAATCTGCGGTCTTAACAGGCCGACACACCAGGCAGCCGGTTGCTCTGTCTGAATCAGGCGGAAATCCTGATTCGGCCGCGCCTCGGATAACATCGCTAGCGTTGCCGAATAACGTTTGCCTTTCGATAATTGGCGCAGCGCCAGATAACCCATTAAAAACAACGCCAGCACACTTAATATCACCAGACCGGCACTGGTTTGCGTCGAAATGGGCATGTGCAGGGAATGGGCGCCACACACATCGCCATGGCAATGTTCGTGAATAAATAAGTGGCTAAGTTCCGGGCTGGCATACAACACCAGTACAATGGAAGCAATCAGACTGGGCGCCGCAGCAATTAATACAATCAGTGTGGTTCGTAACGGCGCCGGATACGCCAACATCAGCCGCCGTAGCAGCGGATATAAAAACGCCAGGCAGCCGCTGAGCATTAATGTGATGACGCTCCAGGTAAATACACCGGGAATAATGCCGGGCAGGGAATGCGCCAACATCTCAGTCACTGCTTTGTTTGAGGTCGGAGTTGTCAGTCGCCTGACTGATGCTGTTATCAGCAGGCATCATCGCTTTTAACCCGGAGGTGTCGGCATCCGGAACTTCCTCACTGATAAAGTCCATAAAGCCGGAAATCATCGGCGCCATATCACCATCGCTGATTTCAATGGCCAGATCCTGCAGCAGGCGGCTGATCACCGTGCTTTGGTTAATCGCAGCGGTATAAACGTAAGAGCGGCCGCTTTTCTCACGTTCGATCAGCTGTTTGCGATACAAACGCTCCAGCGTGCTTTGTACGGTACTGAGGGAAATGTCTTGTGACTGGCTGCGCTGGTGAATGCACTGGGCGGTTAAAGGTTGTTCGCGCCACAGCAACTTCAGTACTTCCAGTTCCCGTGGGCCCAGTGGCGGCATGGGGTTTTTCGATCGGCGGATCCCCAGTAGCCGTTCCAGCATGTTGTCTATTTTGGTCATCGCCGATCCCTTATCGGTTTTCGTCAGCCAGTTGATAATTATTCTCGATGCGATTCTTCACACTGCCGTCGCTATGTCAACTTTTCAGCGACAGATCGCCGGGCCTGTTGGCCTGAAAGAGCGGCCCTGAATACCACCACGAGTAGTTATCTGTTTATGAACGTTTCCTTTTCTCCGTTTGCTTCCCTGATCAGGGTATTGACCCTGAGCGCAATAACGCTCGCCAGCATAACGGCGTGTGACCAATCTGCCAGCTGGCAAGACGCCGATGCAGCGGACAAAGATGCCATTTCCCGTGAGGATACGTTAATTGTTGCCCGCGCCAGTGAGCCGGAGTGGTTAAACCCGGTAGCCGGGCATCAGCATGCGGATGCCGATAAATCGATATTCCGCGGTTTGTTTAAGCTCGATCTGGATAATCGTCTGGTGCCGGATATGGCGCAGTCGTGGTCGGTATCGGACGACGGCAAGGTGTACACCATCAAATTACGCGATGGCATTAAGTGGCACGACGGCGTTGCGTTTACCGCCGAGGATGTGAAGTTCACCATCGAGAGTATTCAGAATCCGGACAATCACAGTGGCTTGCGCAAGGAAGTGGAAGAGATTAATAACGTCCGTGTGATTGATCCGTTAACGGTTCAGATCAGCCTCAGTCAGCCGTTGTCGCCACTGCCGGGGCGGTTAAAAATCGGCATGATTCCCAAACATGCATTAGCCGGTAAAGATTTTAATACCGATCCGTTTAATTTCGATCAGCCGATTGGTACCGGGCCGTATCAATTTAAATCACGTCGTCCGGGTGAATATCTGGAACTGGTGGCCAATCCGGATTTTTACGACGGTGCCCCGGCATTTAAGCGCGTTATTTATAAATTCCTGCCGGATCCGAACGTACGCCTGGTACAGCTGAAAAAAGGCGAAATTGATGTGGCCGCACTGACGCCAAAGCAAATAGCGGCGGTGAAAGACGATGATGTTTTTCGCATCGAAACAACCCCGTCTGCGGATTATCGGGTGATGATGTTTAATCATCGCGATCCGTTATTTGCCGATGTGCGGGTACGTCAGGCAATTCAGTTTGCCACCGATCGTGAGGCGTTAGTAAAAGGTGCTTTGCTGGGCCGAGGCAGCGCGGCTTATGCGCCGTTGCAATTTAATCGTATGACGGCAGCGCCAGCGCAATTACTGAAGCACGATAATGATATTCAGCGTGCCGAGCAGTTACTAAATCAGGCCGGTTGGCAGCGTAACCGCGATGGTCTGATGGAAAAAGACGGCAAGCCATTTTCGTTTGTATTAACGGCGCCGGTCAGTTCTCCGGTTCGGGTGGATCTGGCGACGTTATTAGCCAGTCAGTTGCAGCGGCTGGGCATCGAAGCCAAAGTTGATGTAAAAGACTGGGCGGTGATTGATATTCCGCAAACCCAGGCATTAATTCTGGGTGGTGGTTTACCGGGCGATCCGGACGATGATCTGTATCGCTTCTTCTCGTCTTATATGTTGGATGCCGGCAGTAATTACAGCGGCTTCAGTAATCCGGACATTGATGCACTGCTGATTGCTGGTCGCCGTACTACCAATGATCTGCAACGGGTTCAGATTTATCGCCGTCTGCAGCGTGAGCTAACGGAAAATCCGGCGTACAACTATCTGGTGTATCTGGAGCACGTGTATGGCGTGCGCAAAGGGCTGCAGGGATTTCAGAAAAAGATTTTTGGCCATGGCACTTCGCCGCTGTGGAATATCGAGCAGTGGCGTAACGCCAACCCAGCTTCAAATCCCAACCCAAGCCTAAACCTAAACC
This sequence comes from Bacterioplanoides sp., assembly GCF_965219715.1. Classification (GTDB taxonomy): domain Bacteria; phylum Pseudomonadota; class Gammaproteobacteria; order Pseudomonadales; family Oceanobacteraceae; genus Bacterioplanoides. Next base: position 985,190 of record NZ_OZ244785.1, on the reverse strand, counting down.
CAGCTCCAGCCGCTGAACAGCATAGCCAGGCGGCCAGCCACTGATGTTGCGTTATGTGTTGCTGCGACTGGTTGCCGCGTTACCGCAATTATTGCTGATCAGTCTGCTGGCGTTTGTGATTATGAAAGCCGCACCGGGTTCGCCGGTGGCCAGCTTAGTTGGTGGCCGGGAATTTATGTCGGCGACGGATTACGACCGGGTGGCGGATAATCTCGGTTTAAATGATCCGTTAATCAGCCAATACGGTAATTGGTTAGGCAAGCTGCTGCAGGGCGACTGGGGATTTTCCATTAAAGACGGTCGCCCGGTCAGTCAGGTGATCTGGAATGCCACGCTTAATACCGCGTTATTAATGGCGGTCGCAGGCAGCGGGATTGTGTTGTTGTCTTTGTTGTTGGGTTATATCGCCGGACGCTGGGCACAATCGCCCGCCGATTATCTGACCAGTGGTCTGGCGCTGGTGAGTTTTGCCACTCCGGCATTCTGGCTGGGATTACTGCTGATCTTATTCTTCTCGGTGGTGCTCGACTGGTTACCGTCCTCCGGCATGATGACGCTGGGCAAAGCAGATACGCTTTCTAGTCGGATACAACATCTTATTTTGCCGGTGGTCACCATTATTCTTGCCCATGCCGGCCCTTATATTCGTTTGGTACGTGGCAGTGTGCGGGACGTGCTGGCATCGGATTATTACCGCGCTGCGGTGGCCCGGGGATTACCGCCATCAACATTAATGTGGCGTTACGAGCTGCCCAATGCTTTAACGCCTTTTATTACCTGGTGTGGTGTGTCGTTACCCTTGCTGATGGGCGGCGCTTTTATTGTTGAATGGATTTTCTCCTGGCCCGGTCTTGGTCAGTTATTTCTTAAATCCGCCATTGGTAAAAATTACACGGTATTAATGGCCGCGGTTCTGGTAACCGGCGTGCTGGTGATTCTTGGTAATTTAATTGCGGATTTATTGGTCGCCTGGCTGAACCCGAAAATGAGGCGCCAGTATGCCGATGTTTAATATGGCTTCTTTCCTGCGCCATCGTCTGGCAAAAGCCGGATTAATCGGCTTGGCAATTATTATTGCTGTGGCGTTACTCGGCCCGCTATTGGCACCTTATGCTGCGGATACGCCAGATTTATCGGCCATTTATGCGGCACCGTCGTTGTCGCATTGGCTGGGTACCGATCAGCTCGGCCGGGATTTATTCGCACGTTTACTGGCCGGTGCTCAGGTGTCTTTGCTAGTGGCATTTATCGCCACGTTAATTGCCACCTTGCTGGGCTGTTGTTACGGCCTGTTAGCCGGTATGGCCCCGATGTGGCTCGACCGGATATTAATGCAGTTACTTGATGCGGTGTTAGCCATCCCGGTGTTATTGCTGGTGATTGTGTCTCAGGCATTTGGTGAATCCAGTTTATTAAAAGTTATTGCTGTCATTGGTTTAGCGAGCTGGATGGGCACCGCGCGATTAATGCGTACCGAAACCCGACGATTAATGCAGAGTGAATTTGTCGCCGCCGCCATTGTTGGTGGTGCATCACGTTTGCGCCTGGCACTGGTACATGTACTACCCAATGCCGCCGCGCCGTTATTGGTGGTGGTCACCGTGGGTGTTGGTCAGGCGGTACTGATTGAATCCACCCTGAGTTTTTTAAATCTGGGTGTGCCCAGCACCTTACCCAGCTGGGGCAATTTATTGGGCAATGGCATGAGCAGCATGCTCAGTGGTGCCTGGTGGATGGTGGTGTTTCCGGGTGTGATGATTGTGATCACGGTATTAAGCATTAATCTGGTAGGGGATGGTTTGCGCGATATTGTTGACCCGAAACGAAGACATATCGGCGGAGGGCCAGGTGTTGAATAAGTTAAATGTAAATACTTTAAATACGCTGTTATCCGTTGATCATTTATCGGTTAGTTATGGCGCCGGAGCTCAAGCAGTTCAGGCGGTTCGTGATGTGTCTTTTACGATAGCGCCGGGGGAAATTGTTGGTTTAGTCGGCGAAAGTGGCAGTGGTAAAAGCACCGTTGCCCAGGCCATTCTGGGTTTATTAAATCAGGATGTTTCCGGCCAGAGCAGCGCCTCTGTTCGTGGTGATATACAGTTTGAAGGCCGCAGCCTATTGACCGATAGCCATCATTTACAGCGTGTGCGTGGCCGTCATATCGGCATGATGTTTCAGTCGTCGCATTCCGCTTTTAATCCGCAAATGACCATTGGCCAGCAAATGACAGAAGCCATTCGCTGGCATTTAAAACTGAATAAATCCCAGGCACGGCAACTGGCGTTGATCGCATTGCAGGATGTGGGCATGCCTCGGCCTGAAGAAATCCTGCATAACTACGCGTTTGAGCTCAGTGGTGGTATGTGCCAGCGCGCTGCCTTGGCGATGGTTATGGCATTGCAGCCATCATTAATTCTGGCGGACGAACCAACGGCATCGCTTGATGTGGTGGCCCAGGCGGAACTGGTGCGCTGGCTGGCGGATATCCAGAAAAAGCGTGGTTTTGCCATGTTAATGATCAGCCACGATCTGAATTTAATTGCCCGGCTGGCGGATCGCTTATTGGTGATGTATCAGGGCGAGGTGCTGGAGCAGGGGGATACGCATTTGGTATTAACTCAGCCGCAACACCCGTACACCGCAGAATTGATTAATGCCATTCCGCGATTAACCGAGCCTCTGCAACAAGATAGGCAAAAGGTGCTGGTGAATGACTAATACACTGCTGGAAATTAAAAACGTCAGCCGCACCTACCGCAATGTTGGTGGTATGTTCAGCGCCAACTGGTTTACCAAAAAGCGTTATAACGTGGCTGCGGTCAACGGTGTCTCGCTGACAGTTAACCGCGGCGAGGTTGTAGGCCTGGTTGGGGAAAGTGGCTCGGGCAAAAGTACTCTGGCGCGCATGATCATGGGATTAGAAAACCCCGACTCCGGCAGTGTGTTGATAAATGGTCTCGATATTCATCCGTGCTCTGGCCAGCAGCTGCGACAGATACGGCGTTCGGTGCAAATGGTGTTTCAGAATCCTTATGCTGCGTTAAATCCTCTGCAACGCATTGATGCCGCCATTGTTGAACCACTGACCAACTTTGAAACGCTGAATCAAGGTCAGCGCCAATCGATTGCCTCGGCAGCGTTAAAGGATGTCGGGCTGCCGCAACGTTTATTACATGCCTACCCACATCAACTCAGTGGTGGTGAGCGCCAGCGTGTGTGTATTGCCCGGGCGTTAACGCTAAAGCCGCAATTACTGGTGTGTGATGAAGCGGTATCGGCGCTGGATAAAACCGTTCAGGCGCAGGTGCTGACGTTATTGCGCCAGCTGCAACAACGCCATGGTTTAGCCATTTTATTTATTTCCCACGATTTAGCGGCGGTTAATCAGTTGTGTGACCAGCTGCTGGTGATGCGTCAAGGCGACATCGTTGAGCGCGGAAATTGTGATCAGTTGCTGAGTCACGCTGTGGATTCTGAGACGCAAAAACAGCTGCATCCGTATACGCAAAAGCTGCTGCAGGCGAATCGTTTTCTTGAAGGTGTTCGCTGATCGAACGACGCCTTCTGATCATTTTTTATTTTTCTGTTACCGATACGATTTTTAACGAATTAAGGATTTATGAATATGCGGACAAAAGCCCCGTTAACATTGCTTGCGGTAAAACCTTTGGCAGTGGCCATCAGTATGGCGCTTGCGACATCTGTTAACGCCGAAGAAACAACCGCCGAAGAAACAACCACAGAGCTGAGCAATATCACGGTAACCGGTGAAGGCATGGCAGAAGCCAATCAATCCTTTACGGTGAATCTGATTGATCGCGAAATGCTGGAGCAACGTAATACCAGCGATGTGTTACGTGCCATTGAAGACGTACCCGGCATGACCATGAGTACCGGTGCTTATGCCCAGGGTGGTGTTGCCAGCGCCTTCCAGATTCGTGGTTTTGCTGCGGCCGGACATGGCAGTGACGCTGCGGTATATATCGATGGCATTTCGCTCAACGAGGGTGGTTCCCACGGTGACGGTTATGCTGATACCAATATTATGATGCCCATCGAATTAGAAACGATCCGTGTTTATAAAGGCCCGGTTTCACCCTTGTACGGTAATTTTGCCCGGGGAGGCACACTGGCGTTTGAAACCCGTAAGGGCGGAAAATATTCCGAAGCGGATGTCTTTATTGGTGCCTACGATACGGTAAATGCCCAGCTGGCGGTGGGTAATTCCGTTGGTCCGATTTCAACCAATTTTGCGTTGCAGGGTTACGATACAACGGGTTATCGCGATCATCAGGAATACACCAAAACCAATGCCGCAGCGCGGATTGCCTACGACATCGACAGTGATTCTGAACTGGCATTTTCCCTGCGCCGTCACAGCGGTCACTTTAATGCGCCGGGTTATATCACCGAAGAACAATTTAATCGGGGTGAAAAGGCCCGCCGTGATCGCGCCCGTGATGCCAATGGCAAGCTGACGGCAGAAGACGATGGCGGTAACCGTAATTTCACCTCCTACCGGCTGGATTACAACACCATGGTAACCGCTGATATTCGTTTGCTGACCTATGCCTACGGCGTGGATCAGGATTCGGTGCGGTTTGCCAAATTCAGTTATGGCGAAGACGGTCAGTCGGAACGGATTTACAGTCGTGAAGGTCTGGCATTAGGTGCTAGTTTAAATGGCCAAAGCGAACTTATGGGCGCAACGGCTGCCTGGGTGGCGGGTGTTGAATATCTGGATGAAACCACCGATGCAGCACGTTATAACAGCAAAAACCGGGTGCGTGGTGACGTTACCGAAAACCGCGAATTAACCACGCAAACCAGCTCGGCATTTGCTCAGGTGGATATGATGCTGACCCAGGATCTTATCTCAACGCTGGGCCTGCGCTACGACCGTTTTGATGGCGATGCGCACAATAAAACCGACGGTAAAAAATCATCGATGGAAGACTATGCGCACTTAAGCCCGAAGGTGGGTGTACGCTATCACTTGACGGATAACTGGCAGCTGCGAGGCAGCGCTGCCAACGGTTATGCTTTGCCATCCGGGCAGGCTAAATACGATGCCAGCATTGATGTTGATCCGGTTGATTATTGGCAATATGAAGTGGGCTTTGGTGGTGTGCCCGTTGAGATGTGGTACCTGGATATTGCTGCATTTGTGCTCGACTCCTCCGGTGAATATCAGGAGCAGGGCGGTGTGGTTAAAAACTTAGGTGAAACCCGTCGCCGCGGTTTAGAAGCGGAATTACGTTTTAATCCGATTGCTTATTTTGAGCTGGTGGGATTATTAGGCTTATTTGACAGCGATGTGAAAAAGAACGAGAACAAGGAGCTGGAAGGTAAGTCGGTAACGGGCGTGCCGGAACATACGGCAACCTTAAAAGCCAGCTATACGCCACCAACGGCATTGGGTGGCAGCATCGCCTGGCGTTCGACTGGAAAATATTACATCAGCGACGATAACGATCAGTCTTACAAAGGTTTTGAGGTGGTCGATCTGACGGCGTTTTATAACGTTGCTGCGGCTGGCAGTGACAGTGATCTGAAATTGTATGTTCAGGTTAATAACCTGCTGGATAAAACCTATGCCGAGTCTGTTTGGTATGGCAGTGGTACCGCGAATTATGCTCCGGCGGCGGGTCGTAATATCGGTGCTGGTCTGACGGTGAAGTGGTAATAAAAAAGCAGCTAAGTGGTTTATGCCGCTTAGCTGCTTTTTACGTTTTACGGTTCAGATTTGATTTACTGCCCGGAAACAAGGCACAAAAACTCAGAGTGAATCCAAACCAAACTTTTTGCTCAATAATTTATCCACCCACTCAACCGGAATCCAGCGACGAATAAACGGCAGGGCACGACTGCCATTACCAATACGGATAACCGCATCCGGCTGGCTCAGTAGCTGAGCCATTAATTCGGTGGCAAATTCCTTCGCCGGCGTTGGATTGTCCTGGGATGCGGTTGCACGATCCTGAATCGATTTTTTCAGTGGCGCATAAATCGATTGTTCATCAATCAGGTTGCCCAGATTGGCCAGCGAGTTGTCGCCAAATTTTGATTCAATCGCACCTGGTTGTACCGTCACCACTTTAACATTAAACGGCGCCAGTTCCATGCGCAGCGCATCGGATAAGGCATGGAGTGCGGCTTTGGTTGCGCAATAGGCTCCGGAAAATGGCGTGGTTAAAATACCGGATACCGATCCAATATTTACCACCTGGGCATTACCACTGGCGCGCAGCAGCGGTAACAGGGCTTTGGTCAGAGCGATAGGGGCAAATACATTGGTTTCGAACTGGCGCTTTAAATTATCGGCGGACAATTCAACCACCGGTCCCATGGCAGCATAACCGGCATTATTAATCAGATAATCCAGCTTGCCACTGTCTTTGTTAATGACTTCGACCGTGGCAGCAATATCGTCCGGGTTATTAACGTCCATTGATACCGGCACCAGCTGATCACTGGTTAAATCGGCCAGTGTCTGAGTATTACGTGCCGCGGCATACACACGAAAACCATGGCGCAAAAACTCTTCGGTTAATGCCCGGCCAATACCGCTGGAGCAACCTGTAATCAGAACCGTTCTTGCGCTCATAAATGTTTCCTTTTGAATGTCGAATCTTTTTATCGACGAGTTGGTTGTGTGTTTATCTGGTTTTTAACGCCAGTGTTTCAGTCAATTGTTGCGGTTCGGTTAAACCAGGGTTGTGCCTGTTCCAGTTGTTTTGCCAGCTGCAGCAGGGTGGTTTCGTCTCCCATTGGCGCCATAAACTGAACCCCTAAAGGCAGATTATTTTTGCTCCAGTACAGTGGCACTGACATAGCCGGTGCACCGGTTAAATTCGCTAGCTGAGTGAATGGCAGTTTTTCCAGACTTTCCATCGCCATTTGTTTCACCATGCCACTTTTCAGCAGTAATTTGTGCAGGCCAAAGGCGTTAATTACTTTCATGCCGACTTTTTCAAACGCGGGTGGTTCAAAGGTGCCGATTTCAACCGGCTCTGCTGCCAGGGTTGGGGTTAATAATACATCGTAGCGCTGGTGGTACATCGCCATGGTTTGCGCCAGCTGATTCCAGCGACGTTTGGCGGTCACAAATTCACCTGCGGAAATGGCTTTGCCGATATAGCCAAGAGTTTTGGTGGTGTCTTCTACGTCGAGATTACCAAAGCCGGTTCCCAATAACTGAGCGGCGTATTCCATATCGGCAGCGACATGGCCAAAGTACATGGTCAGATACGAATCGGCTAACGCTTCACCATCGATTTGCAGGGTGACTTCTTCGACTTCGTGGCCAAGCTCCTGTAACAGAGAAACGGCCTGGTCAATCGCCGCTTCTGCTTCGGCATCAACCGGGCGACCAACAAAAGATTTGCGGCTGAAACCGATTTTTATTGGCCTGACCGGGGTGTCTAATGCGGTTAAATAAGATTCAGGTTTAACCAGCGGGTACGGTGTTGAACCGTCAGGGCCGGCGATGGCGTCTAACATAGCAGCGCTGTCACGCACACTGCGGGTTAACACGTGCTCCACGGCGGCGCCGTCCCATAATTCGGAATAATACGGGCCGGTGGGGGTACGGCCACGACTTGGTTTTAAACCAAACAGGCCACAACAGGCTGCCGGAATACGAATGGAACCACCACCATCACCACCGGACGCCATCGGCACAATACCGGCGGCAATGGCAGCGCCGGAACCACCACTTGAGCCGCCTGGTGTATGGTCGGTATTCCATGGGTTGCGGGAAGCACCAAATGCTTTGGGTTCGGTAATGCCCATTAAACCGAATTCCGGCGTGTTGGTTTTACCAAAAATCACCACGCCACTGTTTTTATAGCGACGGGTTAATTCACTGTCGCTGGGAGAAATCTGACCTTTATAAGCGCTGCTGCCGTTGCTTAACGGAGTGCCTTCTAATGCGGTTAATAAATCTTTCAGCAGAAAGGGAACACCGGTAAACGGGCCGTCGGGCAGGCCATTGCGAATCTGCTCGCGGGCGAAATCGTATAACGGTGTGACGATGGCGTTAACCTTGGGATTAACCACTTCAGCACGCTGAATGGCCGCCTGTAATAATTCTTCGGCGCTGACTTCGCCTTTTTTTACCAGCTCCGCCAGGCCCATGGCGTCGTAACCCTGGTAATCGTCCTGGGTTAATAATTTGTGTGGACGGGTAGCTGAATTACCGGCAGCGGAAGTCGTCATGGTGGTCCCTTTTTAATTTTTCTGTTGCCCCGATTCTAGCCAGCTTATTTCCCGAAAGGAATGGCTTATTTCGCCGTATAAAGCGGGCAGATGGTCAGTCTGAGTAAGGGACAGGAAGATGAGCTGGTGGATGCCGGTTATGAGGCGCCTGAGGCCGCGCCAGCAGAGGCAACATGACTGCCATCCGGGCGGATGGCGAGATAGTGTAATCCCTGTTCGTCGAGCCAGGGCAGGGCATCCTGTTGCTTTAACATGGCGATGGAAGAAAAGGTTCCGGCCAATAAACAGTTGGGTGCGAGTACAGTAATGGAAGCCCAATAATTTACCGGGAAGCCATTTTTTGGATTCAGCAGATGGCAATAGCGCTGGCCGTCGAGTTCAAAAAAGCGCTCATAGTCGCCACTGGTGGCCATGCCTCCTTCATAAACCGGTAACTGGGCAAATGCATTTTCCGGATCGCGTGGGTGGCGAACTCCCAGCAGCCAGGGGGAGTTATCCGGCTTTGGCCCGAGCACTAACAAATCACCGCCCAAATCGACAATACCAGAGTGAATACCGTGCTCCCGGCAAATATTCGCGGCACGATCGGCGGCGTATTCTTTACCAATGCCACCTAAATCAATTTCCATCGTAGCTGGCATGGTGAGCTGATTGGCAGTTAATTTAGCCTGATCAAACCCGATACGTTGCAACAGCGGTTGAAGGGATTCTTTTGCCGGTAAAGCCGCTTCACGAAAATTCCATGCCTGCCGCAAGATTCCGGAACTGATATCAAACAAGCCCTCACTTTGCTGCCAGCAGATGACGGCATAATTTAATAAGTAGTGGCTTTCGGCATCGATATCAGTGGTTGTACCGGCGTTGCGGTTAATGTCCGACAACACGGAATCATCGCGGTATCGGCTGTATTTCTGTTCGATACGTTTTACTTCCCGCTCCACCGCTTGGGCGGCGGCCTGGCAGCGCTCCGGCTCCCCGAGTAAATGTAATTCACACGGTGAAGTCATGGCAGTAAAAGAAAAACGCTGAATGTTCATAGCGGCAGGGTGCTTGTATTAAATGCGATCAGAAACGATACGCTACACCAAAACTGAGTACGGTGTAACTCAGCAGTGAGGGGGTTTCATCTCTGGTGCGGCCAATAACGGATAACGTTTCATCGGCAAAATAATATTGGAAATCAAAACTGAAGGTCCATTGTCTCCAGTTCGCCTGATTTTCCAGCCCCAGAGTGATGGCGCCATAGTTGGACAAACGCGCATCGGAACTGAAGTATTCTCCCTGGGGTACCCGTTCCAGCGTATAAAAATCCGCTTCACTCTGGCGGTAATAACGCAACGAGGGAATAAATCGGAACTGCGCCCAGTTGGTGTTGTAGCGTTGTGCCCAGCGAGCGGTCAGGGTATGTGACAACACGCCCCAATCATCGGCATAAAAACGGTAGTCACCATGGAATGCTGCGCCATCACCAACGGAAAAATAGTGGCGATAGTTGGCAGAGAGGGTGAACTGGTCACGTTCGTCGGGACGTTTATCGTAGGTTTTATACGGGTCGGATAAAAATCCGGAAAAATGGGTGACGCCCAGGCCAATCTGAATAACGCGGTTTTTATCGATGATCTGACTGACACCTTCATACAGCGATAAGCTGCGTTTGTTGCGACCATCGGCGGCTTCGCGATTGCGACTGCCTTTGGCATCGGTGGGCGACAAGGTATCAATGGAGGCACTGATGGCGGCAATTAATGTGGTGTGTTTATTAAACAGTTCCAGCGAGCCGTCGGTCCCTAACGATATCGATTGGTAATCATTTTCCGTGGAAAAAGCAAAAGTGCCACCCAGGGAACCTTCAGAGAAATAGCGCTTGGGTGATACTTTGACGTCGTAGCGGGTTTCGTCAATGGTCGCGCCTGAGGTAATTAATACGCTTTTGCCATTTTCCCGGTAGGTTTGTGTCGGCGAGGCTCCGGATAAGGTTTCGTACTGAAATTCACTGTTAATGTACCAGTCTTCGCCCAGGGGTTTAGCGTAGCGGAACTGATGAACATCGATTTCGTAACGCTTTAATTCCGGAGTAAACGTACGTTCACGCGGGTTATCGCTTTCGCTGTACTGGCTGTAACGATAAGCAAATATTTCATCTTCCGGAGCCACTTCAGCCTGGCTGGCAATCGGCAGTGCCGCAGCGGCTGCCAGGGCAGCAAAGGCAGTTTTTTTCTGGGCCATTAATTCGTCCTGAGCTTGTTAATTTAAATCACACGTTAATTACAGCCACATCCGCCACCGGCCGCCTGGCCGCCACCGGAAGATCCTTCCTTACTGAAAAAAATGTGATTATCCAGCGAGCCTTTTAACGGGTCGCTTTGCCAGGCCATAACGTCTTTCGACAGGTTGCCACGTTCCCAGGGTTTTACCTGAGCGCAACCACTGACGGCGACAACAGCCAGCACCAGGACGGTCAGCTTCTGCATTATTTTTTACCCAAAAGTTGATTCACTTCTTGTTGGATTTTTTTCATATCGGATGGTTTGAATCCGGTATGCACTGCGCGAACCACGCCTTTTTTATCGATCAGATAAGAGGTTGGCATACCCTGTAACGCGTATTTTTCCGGAGACTGGCCCGTCACATCGTGCAGTGTCGGGTAACTGACCGGGAATTGTTTCAGGAAGCCGCGAGCGTCTTTAATTTCTTCGTCGAGATTAATGGCAATAACTTCGAAAGGCTGACCCTTTAATGAATTACGCATTTTATTCAGCAGTGGCAGTGACTTGCGACACGGCCCGCACCAGGAAGCCCAGAAATCCAGGTAGACCACTTTGCCACGGTATTCCGACAGTGACAGTGAGCCTTTTTGCGTGAGCAATGGCAGTTTAAAGTTGGGGGCTTTATCTCCGGCCTTTAATGCAAAGCTGGTGGAAGATAAAGCCAGTAACAACAGAGTGGTTAAAATACGCACGTCTTTTCCTTAAGAAAAAATATTAAACGGTGTGAAGTTTAGCGGATATTTACCGACAACCGGGTTGGAATCAATCCCCATTAACTGCCGTAAGGCGATATTCACGTGTTTGGGTTCAAGAATGGTACCGCTGCTGTCGGGTAAACCGGTCTGGCGGTTAACGGTCTGGGAACGGAAAGCGGTGGTGGAGGCACCAAATACTTTACCACCGGTTGAGACATCGCTCGGATGCAGCACCATAACGCTGGTTACCGGCCAGTGATCCTTACCATTACCTGAGTTGTAATACGGTGTTCGGCCAAAGTCAGAGCCAATCACGATGGTGGTTTTATCGGCGATACCGGCAAATTTCAGCACTTCGCACAGGTAATTCACCCCTTCCAGTAAATCACCCAGGCGTGGATAGGCGCGGCTGTCGTGGTCACCATGGGTATCAAAGCCACCAAAATTCAGGTTAGCACTGGCGGCCAGGTTTGATTTAAAGGCGGCTGCAACCACTTGTGCCTGACTTTTCAGGGACGTTGCACGCGTAGGATTCCAATGCCAGGCCGGATGAGGATCGTCGCCCTCCGGGGTAACGTACTGCTGAATATTACTCAGCTGAACGGTTAGCTCTCCGAGGTTACTTTCTTCGTTACGGATGCCAAACAGCTGGCTCAGTTGAGCGCGGCGCTGGGGCAGGGGTTCGTTATTCTGCTGGCGCTGAATGCGCGCTTGCTGGGCTTGTTGAATGCGTTTGTAGATATCAACTTTGCCGTCACGGTCACGATAGTTCAGGCCCAGTTTGAATTGGTCGTTACTGTCGGTGTACCACAGGTTCGGGTCGGAAATTTCATTAATAAAACCGGCGCTGCTGGCACGTGCGCGGGCAACCAGTGAATCGGTAAAGTCATAGCCACCGTTACTGATAAACGCCATTGGCAGGGTGGGTGATACCGCTGCGGCGTAGAGGGCGGTGATCGATGGATAGCCCAGTTCCTCATGACCAGACCAGGTAACGCGGTTGCCTGTGTCGTGGTTATTGGTGCCGTTATCGATGCCGTTAATCACGGTCATACGATCACCATAGCCCTGGAAGAACTGATCAAACTGGTTTTCGATGCGGTTGCGCACTGCAACATCATTCGAGACAAACTCAGGGATGGCGCTCCACTGAATATCGCCAATACGTTTGTTGCTGTCGAGATCCACTGAGTTGGTGGAACCTTCGTGGCGGGTACTGTTCGCGGTGTAAGATCGGTTCAGCCCTTTGGGATCACAGATAGAGGTTGGATCCCAGCCACCGCCAGCATTCACCAATATCAGATACTTCTCGGGCGCGGTTGCCGCGTGTGCTTTGGAGCTGATCAACGGCATTTGTGCTGTCATGCCAGTGGCTGCCAGCAGCTGTAAAAAATTACGACGTTTCATGGCAGCCTCCTATTGGTAAATAAAGCGGTAGTCAGATAATAAATAGGTAACAACCGCGATCCAGGAGCGGATAACGTAGTTGTCATCTTCGCGAATACGGGTGCGCTGTTGTTCCGGTGGAATTTTCACTTCGTCGATTTCGTCACCATGAGCGAAGCGGTCACCAAAGCGGCCGTCGTCGCGGAAGTCGCGCTCAGCCCTACAGACCAGATATTGTGGACGAGGGTTATAATCCTGATTATTTTCGAGCAGCTGCTGACCCTGATTAAACACATCCATAAACAGCTGGAAGCTGGCTTCAATTTCAGCGTGGTTCAGCGGCAGGCTTTCACCGGTCAGGCGCCAGTGCAGGTGCTGGATGTTATGTTTGATGGCGTTGATACCCGCCTGGTCAGGATTGCCGCTGGTATCGACGGGCTGAGTCGAGGTTTCAACGTGGGGGAACAGGCGACGCTTGCTGTTATGCCAGGTGAAATCGTACGGCACGCCACGGCAGGCCATTTCAACAGCCATACGGTTCTGAATCGCGATCATTAAGCCACTCGGCTCACGAATGCGTTCGGTGATGGAATCGGAATCCATACCACCTAACATCAGGCGGTTGTTTTCCCAGCGCAGGTCGTCCCAGACAAAGCCAAAGGTGGCTTTGAGTTTTCTCTGCAGTTGTTCCGGGCTTAAAAACTGGCTGGAACCAATATGGCTGTTGCTGCTCAGGGTGTTGCTATCTACACCCGAAGCCCGGTAATAAGGGCTCATAATCACGCCCTTAACCGCGGTTTTTAAATTCCAGCCATCGGCAACCATGGCCTGGCCAATGGCATTGAGAATTGCGCGCTGGGAGTTAAATGCCTGCTTGTCAGCATCGCTGGCACTTTCACCCGGTGCAATTAATGGGTCCTGACCAACGATGCCTTTATACAGGGTGCGCACTGTGGCACGAATAAAGCGAGGGTCGTTAGCAATCTCTTTACCCAGCCATTGCAACATATTACGGAAGTAACCAGTGCTGCCTGACAGAGGTACCTTTTTACCACCCAGGCCTGCTGGTTCAATATCAGCATTATCCCAGCGGTTACGTGAGGTGCTGCCGGTAACAATATACTGGCCCCGCTCGGTCCAGTGTTGAAAGGCTGAAGCAACCGGGTCCATAACCTGATGGCAGGCATAACATGCCGGGTCTAACAGCGTTGGATTAGGCTTGCCGTTGCCAATACCATCACCCGGGCGGTCGCCCTGAATCTGCAGGATGTCGGTATCAAGGAAGTAATCGAACACAATTTTTGAGCGGTGACGATTACGGTTGGTAAAGGTGGTTGGGTAGCGGTTAAGGAACATGGCTGAGGTCAGAATACCGGAGTGAGGAATCCCACCATTTTCAAACTCCAGCTCTTTTTTAATGCGGGCAGGTTTAAAGTCATTCGGATCGTGACTCACTGACTTGCTTGTGCGATCCGGATCGGCACAGACCGGTGTGTCCAGTTCACGGAATTTAGCATCAGGATCCAGCAGTTCGGCTTCATACACCTTTTGGCTGTACCAGTTCACCATGATGTAGTCGGCGGTCATAAACTCGGTGTGTGGTTTGCCATTTTTTGACAGGTAGCGAATCAGCTCCAGTGGTTCCCGGGCAACGGCGTCGTTGGTGATGGTGCGGACACAGCTGCGCATACGGCTTTCGTTGTCTTCTGAGTATTCATCGTTGTACCACTTACGTTTCGGGAAATCTTCGTTATCCAGCAGGTTAATGCCACCTTCAAACAAGTTGCTGCTGAGGTACTTGTCGGTCAGCAGCTGTTCGTTAAACACTTCCATCAGCGACTGATAAAACGCTTCTTCTTCCATCATCGACGATAAGGCCTGACTGAGGCCGACATCGCCTTTTTCATTGACCAGTGCCAGTTCAGCGTCGGTTGGCATTCTGCCGGTCATTTGCAGTGTGGCGCGGCGCAGAGTGGTTGCCTGAGGCGAATTGGTGACACCTTCGAGGCTGGTGGTTCCGCCGCTGAGAATACGATCGTTGAAGACCTGCAGGATATATTCGGCGGTATCGCTGGCGCAGTCGCCGCTGCAGTTATTGACGTTGGCGATTGGCATGGTGCGGCTGATCTCATCTGCTAATACGCTCTGGCTGGTACAGGTCGCGCAACCCACCAGTGATGATCCTGCTGGTGTGCCGTTACCATCCGTGCCATGACAGGAAGCACATTGGGCAATGTACTCACGTCGGCCATTTTCATTGACCGGGCCAATGACCTTGCCATCGCCGCCGGCGGAAGCACCACCAACATCACCTGAATAGTCGTTGATACAGGCGCTCAGCGCCATGCTCATCAGTATCACGAAGATACCGGTTATTCCTCTGTTCATCCCGCACCTCGCCTGCGTCAGGCTGTGTTTTGCTCTTAGTTGGCAAGACATTATTTTTATTCCGGCCATTCTTCGGGCCGGTTGCAGAAACCATAGCAAAATCCTGTGGCAAAAAGTGTGAAGCGCTTTTAAAAATGGCCGCTTTAGGCGTAACCGTTACAAATAGACTACACTTTCTGCACGTATTAATAAGGTTGTTTTTAATCCAAATGTTCAGGATTTTGCTTGTATCCTTGGTACTCATCCTCAGTCAGCTGTCGCTGGCTCAAACCAGTCCGGAAATCGATCTGGCCCGGATAAATACTTCTCTCGTCCTGGACCCTCTTGTGGCATATGCCGAAGACCCTGAAGGACACGGTACAATTAACCAGTTACAAGCGCGAACCTGGAAGACAGGCGGTGTTGAAAACCTGTCATTCGGTTATACCAACTCGGTTTATTGGTTTCGTTTTGTACTGAGTGATAGTCGGGCAAGGCAGTTGCCGTACTTTCTCGAAATTGGTTATCCGGTGCTGGATAATATTCGCCTGTATCTACGCAGTATAAAAAATGGCCAGAAAAGTGACTGGCAATTACAGCAATATGGCGACAAGCAACCACACTCCGAACGACCCATTCCTCATCGTTTTTTTGTACTGCCGTTTTCTTTAGAGTCCGGCGAGCAGCAGGAGTGGGTGTTTCGTGTAGAAACCTCCAGTTCGATGCAGTTTCCGTTAACCGTCTGGCATGAGCGACCATTTTTTGTAGAAGAGATGGGGCAGTTATTCGGAATGGGGATTTATTACGGCATCATGTTAATTATGGTGTTGTATAACCTGTTTGTTTTTTTATCAGTCCGGGAAATTAACTACCTTTATTACGTATTGTACGTTGCCAGTATGACGGCATTTATTGGCAGTCTGCATGGATTTAATTTTCAGTATTTATGGCCACAGGCTACACACTGGAATGACCAGAGTATTGTGATTGCGCTGGCCGGTGTGGTGATTTTTGGTGGTTTATTCACCATTAATTTTTTATCGCTGAAAAATGATATGGCATTGTTGGGGCGACTTTTCAGTGCTGTTGTGATCGCAGCTCTGGGAATTATTGTGATCAGCAATTTTGCACCGTATCACCTGATGATTCGCAGTCTGATTGCCGTGGCTATTATTGGTATTTTTTGCGCTGTTTATGGTGGTGTGGTGCGCTGGAGTCAGGGGTATTCGTCTGCGCGTTTTTACACCATTGCCTGGTCGTCCATGTTGCTGGGTGGTGTGGTACTGGCGCTGAATAAATTCGATATTATTCCGCGCAATTTCTTTACCGAATACGCGATTCAGATTGGCTCGGCGCTGGAAGTAATTCTGCTGTCCTTTGCGCTCGCTGATCGATTAAATCAGGAAAAGCGTGAACGTTTTGAAGCCCAATTGGCTGCCTTTGAGCATGAAAAAATCGCCCGTGTTGCTCAGGAGGATGCACTGTCCCAGGAGCGCAATGCGCGACACGCTCAGGAGAAGGCGCTGGAACATGAGCGTGAGGCTCGTGAAGCTCAGGATCGTGCACTGGAAGTTCAGCGTCGTGCTAATGAAACGCTGGAATCCAGAGTGCGGCAACGGACCGGCGAGCTGGAAAGATTAAATCAGCGATTGGAATATTTGAGTACTACAGATCCGTTAACGGCCTTACGAAATCGTCGTTTCTTCGAAGATGTGATTGATCGGGAGTTGGCGCGTGCCATTCGTGAACGTGAGCCCTTGAGTGTGCTGATGCTGGACATCGACAAATTCAAAAAAATTAATGATAGTCATGGTCATCAGGCCGGTGACGATATCCTGCGCGCTGTTGCCCAGGCGATTAAACATGGTGTTCATCGTAATACCGATTTTATCGCCCGTTATGGCGGGGAAGAATTTGTACTGGTGCTGCCTAATACTGATACTCAGGGGGCCTGCCACGTTGCCGAGTGTTTGCGTGGCGCAGTCCAGCAGTTGAATTTTGATCGTATTGAAACAGGGCTGGCGGTGACCATGAGTATTGGCATTTATGGCGGCGTTCCGGCGCCACACAGCCGCGCAGATGATTGGGTTAAATTCGCTGATGATGCCTTATATCAGTCGAAAGAAAATGGCCGCAATCAGGTCACTCTGTATCAGGCTGATCACTGCGATAACCAATCCGAAAGCCTCCCCAGTGCTGGCCATTAACCCAGATGGGTACCGATAAGTCGTGCATGACTTCGCCGGTATCGCGTTTATAGGTTTGCAGCAGCATAGTGCGGGTGTTTGAGCCGCAGCGTGAGCCGGTGCGATCACTGAAAATGCGTTTGGTGCGATTGTTTACCAGATCGGTGTCGTAGTTGCCGGTCAGGGGCTGGCTGAAACGTTTATTGTGGGTCGGGAAGTAGCCGAGGTTATCAACTGCGCCAGCATAGGCAAATGTCGAGTGGCGGTGCAGAATGGGTTCCTGAATGTCGGGTAATACCCGATCGGTAAACTGATCAAAGCGGGTGGAGTGTTTCACCGGGTTGGTGTTGGCAATTTCCTGATAGTTGCGATCGAATAAATCCGCCTGGCTGATTTCGCCATTGCTGATGGCTGCTTCAAAACGTGCGCCGATGGCTGCACTGGCCTGAAGTGCTTCCTCTAACGCATCACCGTGAATACCGGCTAATGCTTCGCTACCGATGCTTTCATAGATCTTCTCCGCCGTATCAGACAGGGCCAGTGAGCGTTGTGATATGGCACGGATATCAGCTTCGTTATCGCTTGAGCGGGTGCTGGTTTGCTGCAGAATGTCGGATATCTGATGAATGCCGTCGCTATTGTCGGATACGCTGCCAGTAATGTCTTTGATTGCACCTTGTATCTGGTCGGCGAAATCGAAGGTTTCTCCCAGGTGAATGTCGATCTTCTCAATCATTTCAGTGGTGGCGGCGATGGTATCGCTGAGTGCGTTGCTGTTATCAACTGTTCGTTTGATCTGGCGATTAATCTCCTCAGCCGTCTGGCCAATCTGCTCTGTTGCATCGCTGGTTTTGGCTGCCAGTGCTCTTACTTCATCGGCGACAACGGCGAAGCCTCGTCCCTGCTCTCCGGCACGGGCGGCCTCGATGGCAGCATTGAGCGCCAGCAGGTTGGTTTGTTCGGCAATATCGCTGATGACCCGGGTAACACTTTGAATCTGGCTGGATTTGGCTTCCAGTTGTGACACCAGTTCGCGGTTCTCATGGGTCTGTTGCTGGGTTCCCTGCATTTGCGGTAATACCTGTTCCAGGGCATTGCGGCCTTTCTGATTCACGTTTTTGGCGGCGTCGGAAGTTTCACTGGCGTTATGGGTGAGTTCAACAATACGACTGATGCTGTTACGTATGCTGTTGGCTGATTCGATGAGTTGTTCGGTGTCGTGCAGCTCATCATGAATCTTACGTTGCAGTTGGTCTGCCGCAAAGGAAACCTCAGCGGCTGCAATTGCAATGTCGCCGCCGTAAGCGGAAACGGCCTGAACAGGGTCCTGACTTTGCTGTGCGGTGTTGTCAGCCGTTTTGCCGTCGCTGGTGACACCGGAGTTGCAAATAAAGGCGATTAGAATGCCGGTTGTTAGAGAAGGCAGGGCAATGCCCAATAACGGCACAGCAAAAAACTGATGGCTGATCAGAGCCGTTATCGCCGATATGACAATGGCGAGGGCGATTGAGTGTGTGCGTTTGCGGATAATCGCCATAGCGCTTCCTCTGTTCCTGAAACAGAACAAAGTTTAGCTAAAAGCAATACAGGTAATAGGGGTATTTAGTCTAACTGACAGATACAAACAGATATGCATTATCAGAAGATAAAATGTTTCGAGTGAGTTTTCGGGGAAATCATCACAATCAGGAAATATTGTGGTGCCCAGGGGGAGACTTGAACTCCCACGGCCATACGGCCACTAGCACCTGAAGCTAGCGTGTCTACCAATTCCACCACCTGGGCAAGGCGTTTAGCGATCTTCCGGAGAAGTGCTAAATAACGTGTGTCTTCGAAAAATGCGACACCAACTAATTACATAAAGTAAGTAGTGGTGCCCAGGGGGAGACTTGAACTCCCACGGCCATACGGCCACTAGCACCTGAAGCTAGCGTGTCTACCAATTCCACCACCTGGGCATTTTTCATTCAGTAAAAAGTAGAGATCTACTGAATCATTGTCACTGACTGCTGAGAACCGAAGCGTACCTGCATAACTGGTACCAGAGGCCGGACTCGAACCGGCACACCCGTTAAGGCGGGGGATTTTGAATCCCCTGCGTCTACCAATTTCGCCACTCTGGCAAATCGGCGTCTGCTGTGTCAGTGGCGGCGCATTCTACAGGGGATTTATGGGGTGTCAACACTTTTTTTCTAATGATTTCCTTAACTTAGTGAAATTTATCCGGTAATCTTGCCGCACTTTCAATGAGCAAGGCGCTCCAGTACTGAGTTGCGCTCCTCTCACACGACGTCAAAAAAAGATGAAAACCAGCGATTTTAATTTTGAACTGCCGGATGAGCTGATTGCCCGCTATCCGATGGCAGAACGCAGCGCATCGCGTTTATTGTGCCTGAATGGCCAGGGCGGTGCTGTTGAGCACAAAATTTTCCGGGATATCGAAGCTCTGATCGAGCCGGGTGACTTATTAGTATTTAACAATACCAAGGTGATTCCGGCGCGCTTATATGGAGAGAAGGAAAGTGGCGGCAAGCTGGAAGCGTTAATTGAGCGTGTGCTGAATGAGCGGGAAGCACTGGCACACCTGAAGTCGTCTCGTTCGCCTAAGCCGGGTCAGACGATTTATCTCGGTGGCGGCAAAGACGATGGTGTTGCCGTTGAAGTGGTTGGTCGTGAAGGCGCCTTGTTTCATCTGAAGTTTGCCGGCGAAAAACCGCTGCTTGATTTGCTCGATGACGTTGGTCATATGCCGCTGCCGCCGTATATGGAACGTGATGATGCGGAAGAAGATAAAGAGCGTTACCAAACCGTGTATGCAGAAAAGCCGGGTGCTGTGGCGGCACCAACGGCTGGCTTGCACTTTGATGACGGTTTGCTGGAACGTTTAAAAGGCAAGGGCGTTAACTTTGCTTATGTGACGTTACATGTGGGCGCCGGAACCTTCCAGCCCGTAAAAGTTGATGATGTGCATGAGCATAAAATGCATTCGGAATACATCGAAGTGTCTCAGCAAGTGGTGGAAGCGGTAAAACAGACCCGTGCTAACGGCAAACGTGTGATTGCGGTGGGGACAACCTCGGTGCGCAGCCTTGAAAGTGCCAGTCAGCAGGGGGAAATTGCCACGTTTTATGATGACAGCGAAATCTTTATCTTCCCGGGTTATCAGTTCCGCAGTGTGGATGCCATGATCACCAATTTCCATTTGCCGGAATCGACGTTAATTATGCTGGTGTCGGCGTTTGCCGGAAAAGAACAGGTAATGTCTGCTTACGAACAGGCCATTGCTGAACAATACCGTTTTTACAGTTATGGGGATGCTATGTTTGTCACCCCGAATAAGGCCTGAGCGGGTTATCCAGCCGCAACAGCTTTGCAGAACAGTCAGGTTTACAGAATATGACGCGCGAATGTTTTATGAATTTTGAGCTGCACTCGGAAATTACCGATGGCAGCAGTCACGCCCGCCGCGGAACGTTAAAGTTCCCTCGGGGTGAAGTGCAGACTCCGGCGTTTATGCCGGTAGGCACCTACGGCACGGTGAAAGGTCTGAATCCGGATCAGATTAACGATCTGGGTGCGGATATTATCCTCGGCAACACGTTCCATCTGATGTTGCGCCCGGGGACTGAGATCATTAAACAACACGGTGATCTGCACGATTTTATCGGCTGGGATAAGCCTATTCTGACCGACTCCGGCGGCTTCCAGGTATTCAGCCTGGGTGATATGCGTAAGATCACCGAAGAAGGTGTGACCTTTAAATCGCCGGTCAATGGCGAAAAGGTATTGATGACTCCGGAAAGCTCGATGCAGGTTCAACGTGACCTGGGCTCCGATATCGTGATGATCTTTGATGAATGTACGCCTTATCCGGCGACCACCAAAGAAGCGGCGGACTCCATGCGTATGTCGCTGCGTTGGGCCAAGCGCTCCAAAGATGCTCACGGTGATAATCCATCGGCGCTGTTTGGCATTATTCAGGGCGGGATGTATGAAGATCTGCGTGATGAATCGCTCGAGGGCCTGACCGACATTGGCTTTGATGGTTATGCCATTGGTGGTTTAAGTGTGGGTGAGCCTAAGCCTGACATGATGCGCATTCTGAAGCACACCGCTCCGAAAATGCCGAAAGATAAGCCGCGTTATCTGATGGGGGTTGGTAAACCGGAAGACCTGGTGGAAGGTGTGCGCCGTGGTGTCGATATGTTCGATTGCGTCATGCCAACCCGTAATGCGCGTAACTCGCACCTGTTTACCTCGACCGGGGTGTTAAAAATCCGTAATGCCGCTAACCGCACCAGCACTGAGCCGGTGGATGCTGAGTGTGATTGCTATACCTGTAAAAACTTCAGTCGTGCTTACCTGCATCACTTAGATAAGTGTAAAGAAATATTAGGCGCCACTTTAAATAGCATTCATAACCTCCATTACTACCAGACACTGATGGCTGGTTTGCGCCGCTCTCTGGAAGAGGGTACATTTGCCGACTTTGTTGACGAATTCTATGCCAAGCGCGGTCTGGAAACGCCGCCGCTGGAGACGCCGGTTAATCCTGGCGATGATGCATAACGCGAAACTATTCAAATCTTGTAATAACCGTGCAGTACGCTGCACACAAAAATGACATTGGGGACACTTTCAATGAAAGCACTGTTAGCCGTACTGGCTTTAGCTACTTCACCACTGGCCTTCGCAGAAGGCGCAGCCGCTCAGCCAATGGGCGTGACTGGCCAGCTGATTTTCCTGGGTGGCTTCCTGCTGATTTTCTACTTCCTGCTGTGGCGTCCACAGAGCAAGCGTCAGAAGGAACACAAAGAGCTGGTTGGCGGTCTGTCTGTTGGTGATGAAGTGGTAACGGCTGGCGGCATGCTGGGTAAAGTAACCAAGGTAACCGAAGACTTTATCGTAATCGAAGTGTCTAAAGGCGTGGAACTGCCGGTTCAGAAAATTGCGGTAACAGCGGCACTGCCAAAAGGCACCATTAAAGAAGTTAAAGCTTAATCGGCTGCGGCAGGCCTGTGGGTCTGCACCCATAAGACGGCGTCCGTTACGGGCGGCCGTCTTTGTTGCTGTTTAAGGAACACAATAAGGAATAAGGGCAGTTGTATGCTCAATAAAACACCCATCTGGAAACACATTCTGATCCTGCTGGTGCTGGTACTCTCGGCCATTTACGCCGCTCCAAACCTGTACCCACCCGATCCTGCGATTCAGGTTACACCGGCCCGTTCCGGTGCTGAGATGAGCGAAGCGACGCTGACTCAGGTACGCGATGCGCTCAACAAAAACGACATTGAATTCTTTGGTGAAGAAGTAAAAGGCAGCACGGCTTTGTTCCGTCTGACCGAAACCAAAAATCAGTTACCGGCGAAAGCCGCAGTACAGCGTTTGTTGGGTGATGAATATATTGTTGCCCTGAACCTGGCGCCAACCACGCCGGAATGGTTGGTTAACCTGGGCGCCGGACCTATGACTCTGGGCCTGGACCTGAGTGGTGGTGTGCACTTCCTGATGGAAGTTGATATGGCCGATTATCTGGCCAGCAAAATCAAAAACTACCGTCAGGAAATGCGTAACAAACTGCGTGAAGAAAAGCTGAAATATCGCCGTATCCAGGTGGAAGGTCAGAGCCTGCGCAT
Organism: Bacterioplanoides sp.; assembly: GCF_965219715.1. Lineage (GTDB taxonomy): Bacteria > Pseudomonadota > Gammaproteobacteria > Pseudomonadales > Oceanobacteraceae > Bacterioplanoides. The sequence continues at coordinate 962,430 of NZ_OZ244785.1, read as the reverse complement.
CAGCTTTGTTGACCCGGCAATCCGGGATGAAGCGTCCAACTTTGTTGCTCGGAACTACAATGAATTCCTGCGTTCTTCAGAAGATAATGGTGAGTTTTATGATCTGGTGCTGAAGGTGACTGAGCAGCAGATTAAGTCGTTCGAAAACTATGCCATCAAACAAAACTTAACCACCATTCGTAACCGTGTGAATGAGCTGGGTGTTGCCGAACCTCTGGTTCAGCGTCAGGGCCGTAATCGTATTGTGGTCGAGCTGCCAGGTGTACAGGACACCGCTGAAGCGAAGAAGATTCTGGGTAAAGCCGCGAACCTGGAGTTCCGTCTTGAAGCCGAGCCAGGCGCGAGTCGTTTCCAGACAGAAGAATACAGCTTCCGTAACGAAGATTTTCGCACTGCACGACTGCAGAAAACGATCATCACCACCGGTGACAGCGTGACCAACGCCCAGCCTTCATTTGATGAAAATGGCTTCCCACAGGTGAATATCGATCTGGATTCCAAGGGCGGTGCGCGCATGACTCAGGTAACGCGCAAAAACATCAAACGTCGTATGGCGGTGCTGTTTGTTGAGCGTAAACCGAAAACCACTTATGAAATAGTTGATGGTGTTGAAAAGCAAAAAACCATTCAGGTAGTCGAGAAGTCGATTATTTCTCTGGCTACGATTCAGAGCACGTTAGGTTCCAGCTTCCGTATCACTGGTCTGGAGTCGGCTGAAGCGTCGGAGCTGGCGCTGTTATTACGCGCCGGTGCTCTGGCTGCACCTATGTTCTTCGTAGAAGAACGTACCGTTGGCCCAAGCCTGGGTAAAGAAAACATCGAAATGGGTGTGAACTCAGTCATGGCTGGTCTGGCGCTGGTGCTGGTCGCTATGGTGGTGTTCTATCGCTTATTCGGTATGGTGGCTAACATCGCACTTGTCGCTAACCTGGTGATTCTGATCGCTTTGATGTCGATTATTGGTGCCACTCTGACCTTGCCGGGTATTGCCGGTATTGTATTAACCGTTGGTATGGCAGTGGATGCGAACGTACTTATTTTCTCGCGTATTCGTGAAGAGCTGCTGGCAGGACGATCGCCGCAACAGGCGATTCATGAAGGTTATGACCGCGCGTTTGTGACCATTCTTGATGCCAACTTAACCACCTTGTTGGTTGCGGTGATTCTGTTCGCTGCGGGTACCGGTCCGGTGAAAGGATTCGCAGTCACTCTGTCGTTCGGTATCATCACTTCGATGTTCACTGCGATTGTTCTGACTCGTGCCATCATCAACACCATTTACGGCGGCCGTCGTATTGATTCTTTATCTATCGGAGGCCAGTCATGAGTAAGGTGCCAAATTACGATTTTATGAAGTTACGCATGGCAGCCATGGTGCTGTCTGCGATTCTGATTGTTGTATCCATTGGTTCCCTGGCGACTCAGGGACTGAATCTGGGCCTTGATTTCACCGGTGGTACGCTGCTGGAAGTGGAATACGAGCAGCCGGAGAACCTGGATGCCATCACTAAAATCCTCGACGGTGCGGGCTATAAAGACGTTGTGGTTCAGAACTTTGGTTCGGAAACCGACGTGTTGGTCCGTATGTCTGAAGCATTCCGCGATGACCTGGGTAATGAAGTATTGCTGGTGCTGCAGAACGAAGCACAGGGCAATCACATTATTCTGAAGCGTTCCGAATTCGTTGGCGCGAACGTTGGTGAAGAGTTACGTGACCAGGGCGGCCTGGCTTTATTGCTCGCTCTGTTTGTGGTGATGATCTATGTTGCAGCGCGCTTCCAGATTAAATTCTCGGTGGGTGCGGTTGCTGCTTTGTTCCACGACGTGGTCATTATTCTTGGCTTCTTCTCGCTGTTCCAGTGGGACTTTGACTTAACGGTACTGGCGGCATTGCTGGCGGTTATTGGTTACTCCCTGAACGATACCATCGTTGTTGCTGACCGTATTCGTGAGAACTTCCGTATCGTTCGTCGCGGTGGCCCGGTTGAAGTGATTAACGAATCTCTGAACCAGACTCTGGGCCGTACCATTATGACCTCCTTAACAACCGCTCTGGTGTTAGGTGCATTAATGGTTGTTGGCGGTGAGCTGATCCATAACTTTGCACTGGCGTTAATGATTGGTGTGGTTGTTGGTACTTATTCGTCGATTTATGTTGCTGCGAATATTCTGCTGATGATGAACATCAGCCGTGAAGATCTGATGCCACCTGAACTGGAAGAAGAAGAGGACGACCGTCCTTGAGGTTTCAGACCTGAGGTTTCTGATTTATCAGTAAACATAAAAAAAACCGCTTCAATCGAAGCGGTTTTTTTATGGCTGACGTATTCGCTATTGTTTAGCTGGTATATCGGTTACAGCCAAACAACTTTATCGCTCAGTTCCTGTTGAATGGCTTCCTGATAACGACCTTCCAATAAATGACGGCGTATTTTTAACGTAGGTGTTAATAAGCCGTTATCCGGCGTCCAGGCCTCCTGCACAATCAATAAACCATCTAATACCGCATGGCTTTCGAGCTTGCTGTTGGTTTTTTTCAGCGTTTTGATCAGGCTGGTGCGAATGTGTTGTTGATCATGCTGTTGCGCTTCTGGCGTTAACACCACCAGAGCAACCGGTTGTTTTAAATTAGAGCCGGTTACGCAGATCTGTTCAATTAACGGGTTTTCCATCAGGCGTGATTCAATCGGAACCGGAGCAACGTATTTGCCTTTTGCAGTTTTAAAGATCTCTTTCAGGCGTCCGGTAATCTTTACATAACCATCGCCATCAACTTCACCTTTATCACCGGTGCGCAGAAAGCCATCGTCGGTAAAAACTTCCGCGGTTTTTTCAGGTTCCAGATAATATTCCTTCATTAGGAAATCGCCTCGTACCTGAATTTCGCCATCTTCTGCGATACGCAATTCGACGCCAGGGTAGGGGCGGCCAATACTGCCGATTTTATCGCTGCGGAAAGGGTGGCAGTTGGTGCCCAGTGCATTGGTTTCTGACATGCCCCAGGCTTCGGTAATATTTACGCCGATGCGTTCATACCAACGAATGGTTGCCGGTGATAACGGAGCCGAGCCACTGCCAAATACCCGAGCACTATCCAGTCCCAGTTGCTGGCGAATTTTCTTCGCGACAACTTTATTGAGAATCGGAATGCTCAATAACAGGTTGAGTTTTTTCGGTGGCATTTTCGCCAGAACACCCATCTGGAAGCGCGTCCACAGACGTGGCACGGATAAAAACAGCGTTGGTGATACCGCTTTTAAATTATCGACAAAGGTGTCGAGACTTTCGACAAACGAGATCTCGCAGCCGCAATAAAAGCTGGAACCTTCAACCACTGTACGCTCCGTGATATGCGCCAGAGGTAAATAGCTCAGTGCACGTTCTTTATGAGTGAACGCCATGGTGTCGACAAATTGCTGACTGGCAAAGGCATAAGATTCATAGGTGTTAACCACACCTTTAGGATTTCCGGTGCTGCCAGAGGTATAAATAATGGTCATGGTGTCTTGCAGATCCGGCACCGGGTTGCCCGGATGAGGCGGTTGCGCCTGCAATTCTGACCACTGGAAATCCAGTTTCAGTTCGGCACGTTCAACGTTGGGATACGGGAAGCCAAGACGTTTTACCTGCTCCGGAATGGCATCACACTGGTTTTGGGTATCGTCGAGTTTGCCGATAAATACGGCCCGACAGTTACTGTGGTTCAACACATATTGAATGGTTTCCTGCCCCGCAGTGGCATAAATGGGAACCGATACATGGCCTGCCATCATGATTGCCAGGTCGGCGATAAACCATTCGGCGCAGTTTTTCGACAGGATGGCAATGTGACTGCCCTGATCAAAATTCTGCGCAATTAAGGCGCTGGCAAGACGGCGTACCTTCTGGCCAACGTCGTACCAACTGTATTCGTAAAAAACGCCATCAATCGGTTGGCGTAAATAAATGGCCTCAGGCCGTGTTTGCTCCCAGTGGTATAACATTTCCAGTGGGGTTTTCAGGGTGTTAATCGACATTATTCGGTCCTTGTTATTTTTATGCTTACCACATTAATGACACTTTTCTTATTCGTCTGTTAAAAATCGTAATTGGCTGAACGGGGGTTCTCCTGTGTGGCATATTTGGCCCCTTGTTATGGCACGGGAGTCAATGCACGATAGGCCTGTTGGGCGTTTAATAAAGCCAGATTTCATGATTTGTGGGTGAAATCTGCTTAAAAAAATAATAAGGATTTCTCACAATGAAACGGATAATGACCTTCGCAGGTCTGGCTCTGGCGTTAATGGTCTTACCCAGATTGGCTCTCGCGGTACCTGAACTGTCAGAAAAGAAGCTGGCAAAGCTGAATTCCACCGTGATGAATATGAATCTGCCGCTGCAGAAGCGTGTTCGTGCCCTGAAAAAGCTTCATGCCGACCAATTGGTTAATGGCAAAATCGAACGCAGCTTTTGTGTCTGGGATCCACTGGGGCGCAACGGTCCTATTTATGCGACGGTGGACGATCAGAAATTACGCTCGCTGCATTACGGGTTGGCGCTGGATGTTCGTGCCTTTACCGATGAAAAAGAGCTGATCTCCAAGTTGAAAAGTGGTGAATGTGATGCGGCTCTGGTGCGCGGTAATCAGGTTTACGAATTTAATAAGTTCACCGCAACGTTAGAAGCGCCGGGTGCCGTACCATCGACACAGCATCTGCAAATTCTCAGTCAGGTTATTGCCAGCCCAAAAACTGCTAAGCGTATGGAAGAGGGCGACTATGTTGTTGCCGGTGTGGCTTATCTGGGAGATAGCTACGTGATTCGCAATGGTACTTCTAAAGGCACCTTTGCGGGTTTGTCGCGCCAGAAGCTTGGAGTACTGGACGACGATCTGACGTTAGTGGCGATGGCAAAACAGCTGAATGATAAGGCGATGGCACAGCCACCGGTACGAGCAGCGGAATCCTTTGTGAATCGTCAGGTTGATGCCATTCTTGCTCCGGCAGTGATCTATCATGCGTTAATTTCCGGTCAGCTCAATGGTCCGGTGCGGATTATGAATATGCCGCAGTCTTTATCGACCATGCAGCTGGTTGGACGCAAGGATAAGTTCCCGACCGGATTAGCGCAGTTATTGCGTGAAGATTTCCTGTTTAAGTTTGACAACTATGTGAATCGCGTTGAAGCCGAAGTGCGAAATGTTCCGGCGGAGAACTGGCAATCGGTGAACGTCACCGAGCAACAGAAGCGTAATGAACAGTTACAACAGCTACGCCTGGCAATGCGCGACAAGGGCACCTACGACGCCCGAATGCTGAAGTTGATGCGCAAAGTTCGTTGTAAGATTGATGCCAATGCCGACGAATGTCGCCTGAAGTTAGAGTAAAGAAAGATAAACCGCATAATTTGCAGGTTTTAGTTACCCCAAAGCTTGGCTACAATCGGGTAATTAACGATTTAAACTTCCTCACAGGAGCAGGAAATGAATAACCGTCCGGATTATCTCAACATGAAGCAGACAGCAGCACAGGAAGCTGCTGTTGAGCCGGTAGACTTTCAGCAACAGGCTCAGGCCATTACCCACGATAGCAGCAAGGTATTGAGAAATACTTACGCGCTGCTGGCCATGACACTGATGTTCAGTGCCGTGACTGCAGGTATCTCTATGGCTGCTGGCATTGGTCACGGCTTAGGTATGATTTTCAGCATCAGTGCTTTGCTGTTGATTTGGTTTGCTTTACCGCGTACTGCTAACTCTTCTGCCGGTGTTGTGGTTGTGTTTGCCTTCACGGGTTTACTTGGTGCTGCATTAGGACCAATGTTAAATCACTACCTGGGTATGAGTAACGGTGGATCGATAGTGATGCAGGCTCTGGGCGGCACAGCAGTCGTATTCCTGTCACTGTCTGCTTATGTACTGACTACCCGTAAAGATTTCAGCTTCCTGGGCGGTTTCCTGTTCGTAGGTCTGATTGTTGCCATTTTGTCTGGACTGGCTCTGGCGGTTGCTGGCGCTTTCTTTGGCGTGAACATTTCCGGTATGCATCTGGCACTGAGTGCAGGCATCGTATTGCTGATGTCGGGCTTTATTTTGTTCGATACCAGCCGCATCGTGAATGGTGGTGAGACCAACTACCTGATGGCAACAACGTCGCTGTATCTGAACATCTACAACCTGTTCACTGCGCTGCTGCATCTGACTGGTGCTCTCAGCTCTGACGATTAATTCGTGGAGTGAATACAAAAAGCCCTGACGGCGTGAGCTGTCAGGGCTTTTTTTGTTTCAGGCTCAAGGAATGGAGAAGCAGGGCGATAACTTAGCTATGAAATATCTACTGTTGCTGATGTTATTGCTTCTGTCTTACACGGGTTACGCCATGTGTCGCGATCGTGATGCCTGGGCGGCAAGTGATGAGCTGGCTCAAAAGTTCTTTAAAGAGGCGGAAGTATTCCGGCCAGCCAGGGTTCTGAAGGTCCATCACCCAAGCAGACGAAAGGAAGTGGCAAGCTATATCAAAACCGGTGAGCGGCGTTATTCGATATTTACTCTGGTTGATGAAGAGTGCCAGGCCGTTTTTCGCAAACGTACCCGGCAAGGTGACTAGCTTGAATGATTCACTCAGGATGCAAGCTTATCCTGCAGTGCCTGAAGGTCTTTTTCAAAATCCGCCAGTCGGTTTTTCTCTTTTTCGATGGTGGCAGCGGGTGCTTTTGATACAAAGCCGCTGTTATTCAGCTTGTTGCTTATACGATGAATTTCATCTTCCAGATGGGCGATTTGTTCGTTCAATGTGGGCTGTTCCTGACTCGTTACATCGGTCATTAATACCTACCTCCATGGTGAATATCTGCTTCATTAAATAAAGCCTTGCTTTAAGCATAGTCGATATTGCCGGGTTTGCAGTGCTTGACCGTGATTTGTTGATACCGGAACGAAAAGACCGTTAGCGAGAGGCCGCTAACGGTCTTTGAGTACCCTGCGAGGATCAGGTCAGGGCAAATATCAATTAGTCGACTTTGTTAGTCGGCAGAGCTGAGACTGAAACCTTCTTTTACCGGAATATAGGGTTTCTTACCGTGAAGCGTTGTTGCTTCTTCGGCTGGTAAGCGATAATTGCTGTTGAACAAGTCACACTGCTCGCAGTAGATATCGCCGCTGACACGGGTATTGGTCATGCCCAGTACGGTATCGAAAATAAAGTCGTTCGGGAAAAACGCATTCTGATTTTCTGCCAGTGTTGACGCTTTTTCTGCATATTGTTGTTTATAGCCCTGTGAAAGCCACATGATTGCCGGTGACTCAACCATGTCGTATGAGAAGTTAGCGGTTGAATGGCCGACGCCGCGTTTAATATCTTCTGAGTGATCGGCAAAATATAAGACAGCGCCGACCCCTTGTTCACCCAATGATTGCTTCAGTTGAGTAATAATCTCAGACACCACAAAGTCATTGTAGAGAACACTGTTGTCATAACATTCCCGGCTGTGTCCCAATCCTCCCTTGAAGATATGTAACCAGGCGGCATCCAGAGCGGAGACTTCGTAGCGTTTATATTCTTCCGGGTAACGTTCACAGTAGTTTGTGTGGTTGCCCATCAGGTGAACAAAAATCACATGGCTTTGCTGATCATCGAGTTGCTTAAGCTTGTCGGTGTACAGCGGTAATAACACACCATCCGGTTTATGGTTCTTGTGCGACATGCTGTGGAACTTGATATCAAAGGTCAGCTGCACATCCTGAGCTTCTTTGGCGATCAGGCCGAGAATCATGTCATAGCTGTTAGACAGCGGCTGATTTCCCAGCCAGTGGGTGTTGAAGCCTGCGTCATTTAACACTTCAACTACGCCGACTGATTCCAGATAGGTCTTCTGGTTTTTCTGATTGGCTTCGGTTAGCGCATAAGACAAGGCAGCCATCGTGCCCGGGTAATTAGAGTAAGAATTGGCCGAGATAAACAGATTGTCTTGCTGCTGGATTTTTCCCAGCTCTGGGGTTGTATCAAGCGGGTAGCCGTAGACGCCCATATGATGTTTGTTCAGCGATTCGCCGACAATAACCACATACACTTCGCCTTTTTCATCTTTGGCTGCGGTGTACGACTTTTTAATATCGCGGGCATCGAAGGATGCGAGTCGTTCTTTGCTGGACTGAATTTCTTCGATGTAACTGGCATAAACCTTAACCGGATAGGTAAACAGACCTTTTTCAATTGGGGCGAGAGCAATAAAAAAGACACACATTGCTACCAGCTTAAGAGCGACCTTGGTTGGTAAGGTACGACTTGTTTTGCCTTCCTGCTTGCCAATCCATGCCAACAGTACCAGCAAGGCCAGAATCGGCAGAATTGATATCACTGACGTAAACGTAGACAGGTATTCGAATGCTTCGTTACCGGTTGTCTGATACACCGCGATAAAGCTGTCTTTGTTCATGGCTCCGCCGACAACAATGTAGTGCAGCAGATAGGCCAGCGGTCCCATTACAGGAATAGCCAGTACCAGCGTCGCCAGCAAACGCAATGGGAAATTCGATTTCGGCAACGTCATAAAGATTGTGGTTGCTGCTGCAAAAATCAGCAGATCCACGGCAACGCCATAAGGATAAATTTTGCCAACGGATATTACCGACAATATGACACTCAGAATGCCCGCCGCTAACATCATTTTGGCGGCCTTTGTTTGTTGTTTTTCTGCTCCATGCTTAAACAACTGCTTCCAGATATAGATGGTTGCGGCCAGGAAAATCAGTTTGATAGGAATGAGTGGAAAAATAGATTTCATACGTATTACTTGTTGATCCTTTACTTAGTTGAGTATGAGGACGCGCATTCTAGTGCTTCTGGCCTGAACGCACAATGAACGACATTTCGGATCTGTGATTGCCAAATTGCGCCACTACTTCAGTTGCTGGCATTGAGTGCTTGATAAAACGGGGCTTTGGTACCAAAAATATGTCTGAATCACGCCATATTGATTAACAGCGGCTGATTATTCGTCTTTATTTATCAGCTCATAAGTTCAACGCACGAAAAAAATAACAATGTGAGGTGTGATATGAGGGCGGCTAAAACACTGCTGTCATCTGTGGTGGCGGGATTCTTGACCTTGTCTCTGAGTGGTTGTTATCAGGATAAGGTGATGGATCTTAAACTTGAGGGAGGCCAGTTCTTTGAGCGCGGAGGCTATCCATCGGATTTATTGCTGCAAAAGGGTAAATTATCGATGGCTGGATTCCCCAAGGTTGGTATGGAAATCAATCCAACCCTGCTGCAATACCGGGCTATCGCGGAGCGGGACTTCTCCGGCTTTGCTCCGGACCAGACCCTGTATATGAAGTTCCAGGGAGATATTCAGCCAGAAGATATTCATCTTCCGTCGGATATTGATGCCTATGTTTCCTCGTCAGCGGCAGTACAGCTGATCGATATTGACCCGGACTCCGCCAGTTTTGGTAAGCGTTATCCGCTGATCACCGAATACCGTTTTGATAAAGATGAATATCGCCCGGATGATTTACTTCAGGTGCGCCCGGCAGTGGACTATCTGCAACAAGATACCACCTATGCTCTGGTGGTCACCCGTGCCGTTGCAGCTAAAAATGGTGACAAATTAGAGGTGAATTCAACGCTGGCGGATTTACTCAGCGGCAAGCGGCCAAAGGGAGTATCCCGGCAGCGGGCTGATGAAGCTCTGAAGGTATATCAGCCGTTGCGGGAATTCCTGCAGCAGGACTCACTGTCACGTCAGCAAATCATAGGCGCCAGCGTCTGGACTACCGGAAAGGTCACCGCTAAAGCGCAGCAGATTGCCACTGCGGTGCAAGATTTAGCGCAACCGGTTTTGAATGGTGAGTTGCAACGTGTCGAGGAAAATGACAATTACTGCATCTTATCCGGCAGCTGGCAGGTGCCACAATGGCAGCGCGGGTTGTTCCCGTTTGCAACGCCATTGGATAACGGCAGGCTGGAACTGAATAATGGTGCGCTGAAGCAATACAGCGAACGTACCAGTCCGATCACTATCACTATTCCAAAACAGGCGACGGCTGATCAACTTCCACTGATGTTTTATCATCATGGCACTGATGGTCGGTCGACACAGTCCTTTACCCGTGGTGTTACCCTGGCTTCCGGGGAAAAAACACGTGAGGGAGCTCCGGCGGAAGTGGCTGCCAGCCAGGGCTGGGCGACTGCATCGATGGGCGGTTACATGGGAGCTGATCATCAGGACTCTTTGCCGTTACTCGATTTTATTGGCGACCAGATCCCCGGGCTGTCATTAAACATCGCGTCCTATAACTTCATTAATATCCAGGCGATGCGGGATAACCTGCTGCAAATGATGGGGGAGAGGATTCTTTTTCGGCGCCTGGTTAACAATCTGACGATCGAAGCTGGCAGTTGTGATAATGCAAACCCGATTCGTTTTGATCAGGCGACTCAGGTGGCGATGGGGCAGTCGTTGGGCTCATTTACCGCAGGGGCACAGGTCGCGTTTGATCCTCAGCCACTGCAAGGTTACATCGGTACTGGTGCCGGTGCTTATGATTTACGTTTGGTTATGAACCTGGCTGCCATCAGTGCGACCAATACACCATTGGGAGAAACACTGGAGCCACTGTTTTTCTGGACGTCCAAACAAAGCGTTATCAACGACCCGTTTCATCCTGTCTGGGCGATTACCGATCAGATTCTGGCACCGGCAGATTTTTCCTACGGCTTAAATTCCCGGCAACGTCTGGGTAATCCTACTCATCAGCTATTGGTGTTGGGTCATTTTGATGATTGGGTTGGCCTGCCGTCTCAGCGCAAATTGTTGCGTGCTATTCAGCCGGATATGGTGGGTGACGATATCGATGTTGAACAAAAGGATAAGCTGATTACAGATGTTCGTGCTTATGGTGGAGAGCAGTATTCTGCTGTAGCGGCTAATAGCCGTTCGGGCGTTACAAACGCTGTGGTGCGTTATGCCGAAGATGGGGTTATTTCCGGGCACAACGTGTACTTTCAGCAAACCAATGCGCACGACCAGTTAGCCTGCTTCTTGTCGGATATTGCCAACCAGCGAGCACCGTTGGTTGAGCAAACTCCGCGCGAAGGTTGTTCGTATTAAACTCGTTCTCTTAAAACAACTCTTTTAAACCTTCAGATTTAAACGCCCACCCAACTTGCGTGTGGGCTTTTTCTTACATGACTTTCCCCGACCATCCTCTTTAAAAAAGCAGCAACAGGTCTATGCTGGTGGAAGAGCGTTATATGCAGTGCTTTTACACAAGGAAACCGAGCTTAACGCTCTGCAACGTAACACTCCTATCGTATCCGGATGGAGGTCACTATAGTCATGCTATATATCAATAAAAAAGAGATCTCACCTTTGGTTCGATATCTGGGACTGATTGCCTTGGCTATGGGATGCAGCGCCTGCGTAAAGCCAAACGACTTTGACCTGCAAGGGGATGTGGATACTCTGGGGGATGCGATGTCGCATTGCCGGGCTTACACCACCCATGAAATGCCACAAGGCACCCGTATTTCCCTTGATGAATATTCCAGCCGTGAAACCCGCGAATACTACGATATCTATTTTGATCTGTCTGATTCGTCGCAGTCAGGTTATGCAAAATGTCGTGTCGATAAAAGTGGACTGATCACGTATCTTGGAACGCGCGATTTCCGCCGCAAATCCAGATCGTTTGCCGGTTTCTGAATATCCTGATGAATTTTATAACACGCTGCTCAGAGTAAATTACTCTTAGCAGCTTTTCTTTGTGCGTCTGAGTTCTTAACGCAAGAAATTACACTACTTTTCCAAACTAACTTCATGTTATTGATTTCCCGAGTGTTTTACTTGGTTTCTGGGAAATAGTCAGAGCTGTTCAATAATTTCGAATTATAAAAAGCATTTTTATTTATGACGATGTGCTCTTAACCGCTGAAAAGCTCTGATTCAGCCGGGTTGAGCTGAGATGGGCTTCTGTCTTAACTGTATACAAGCAGATCATTTAGGAGTCTGTATGGCAGTGAGCAGCGAATCTACATGGAACCTTCCCGTTGGCGTCACGGAAATCAGTCGTGAAGTCTTTTCCCTGCATATGATCATCTTCTGGATTTGTGTCGCCATTGCGGTGGTGGTATTCGGCGTTATGTTCTGGTCGCTGATTCGCTACCGTCGATCAAAAGGGTCGAAGGCATCCCATTTCCACGAAAATACCTGGGTCGAATTACTTTGGACCGCAATTCCCTTGCTTATTCTGGTCGCGATGGCGATCCCGGCAACCGCCACGCTGAAAAAAATGTATGACCCCAGTGCTGCAGACCTTGATGTACTGATTACCGGTTATCAATGGCGCTGGCGTTACGAATATATGCAGCAGGATGTCAGTTACTTCTCCAATCTATCAACGCCACCCGAGCAAATCGAAAACCTGCAGAAAAAAGGTGAGCATTATTTACTTGAGGTGGACGAACCTCTGGTTGTTCCCGTCGGCAAAAAAATCCGGTTTTTATTAACTTCTGCCGACGTTATTCATGCCTGGTGGGTTCCGGAGCTGGCGGTGAAAAAAGATGCGGTGCCTGGATTTATTAACGAGAGCTGGGCCTTGATTGAAGAGCCCGGAGTTTACCGTGGCCAGTGTGCGGAGCTGTGTGGGCGTAACCATGGTTTTATGCCAATCGAAGTAAAGGCCGTGGAGCAAGAAGAATACAACCGTTGGCTGGCAGAGAAAAAGGCGCAATTGCAGGCGCAAGCCAGTGGCGCCAATAAAGAGTGGGCGATGGAAGAGCTGATGGCGCAGGGAGAAACGGTTTACAACACGTATTGCTCATCCTGCCATCAGTCAAATGGTGCAGGGATTCCTCCGGTATTTCCCGCTTTGGCGGGCAGTGATCTGATGAAGCTGGAATCCGGGCGGCAAGAACATATTGATAGTGTGTTGTTCGGTCGGGCCGGAACGGCCATGTCCGCTTTTGGCCAGGTATTGTCGGTCACGGATCTGGCAGCCGTTATTACCTATGAACGCAACGCCTGGGGTAATAGCAGCGGCGATACCGTTCAGCCCGGAGAAATTACGCAACGGTTAACGCGGGGGCAGCCGGACTCGGCAGAAACCATCACTGCTCAATCTGAGGAGGTTGCAGATGCGAACGGATCTTCACTCTGATGCTCATACCACAAGCTCCGGTCTGATGCGCTGGCTGGTGACCACCAATCACAAAGAGGTCGGCACTCTGTATCTGATTTTCTCCTGCTCCATGCTGTTTGTTGGTGGTCTGATGGCGCTGGTAATCCGTGCTGAATTATTTCAACCGGGGCTGCAATTTGTGCAACCGGAATTCTTCAATCAGATGACCACAATGCACGGTCTGATTATGGTGTTTGGTGCGGTGATGCCAGCATTTGTGGGGCTGGCCAACTGGATGGTGCCGCTACAGATTGGCGCCCCTGATATGGCATTGCCACGACTGAATAACTTCAGTTTCTGGTTATTGCCTGTTGCATTTGGCATGTTGCTCAGCACCTTATTAATGGAAGGTGGCGGGCCGAATTTTGGCTGGACATTTTATGCACCACTTTCAACAACCTATGCGCCACCATCAACCAATTTCTTTATTCTTTCCATTCACCTGGCGGGCATAAGTTCGATTTTGGGAGCGATTAATATTATTGCAACCATCTTGAATATGCGTACACCGGGTATGCGTCTGATGGATATGTCATTGTTTGTCTGGACCTGGTTGATCACTGCATTTTTGCTGATTGCAGTGATGCCGGTGCTCGCTGGTGTTGTCACCATGATGCTGCTGGATATTAACTTTGGAACCAGTTTTTTTAATGCCGCCGGTGGTGGTGACCCGGTTTTATTCCAACATTTATTCTGGTTTTTTGGTCATCCGGAAGTTTACATCATGATCTTGCCAGCTTTTGGTATTGTGTCGCTGATTATTCCGGCATTTTCCCGTAAACGGTTATTTGGTTACCGTTCGATGGTTTATGCAACGGCCTCCATTGCCATCATGTCGTTTGTGGTGTGGGCGCATCATATGTTTACCGTTGGTTTGCCATTGCCGGCACAATTATTTTTTATGTACACCACGATGCTGATTGCGGTACCAACCGGTGTAAAAGTATTTAACTGGGTTGCGACGTTATTTCAGGGTTCAATCAGTTTTGAAGTCCCGATGTTATTTGCTCTCGCATTTATTGTGCAGTTCACCATTGGTGGTTTGTCCGGTGTGATGCTGGCGATTGTTCCGGCAGACTTTCAGTATCACGACACATATTTTGTGGTAGCGCACTTTCATTACGTGCTTGTTCCCGGTGCTATTTTTGCAATTATTGCCGGAATTTATTACTGGCTGCCCAAGTGGACCGGTTTTTACCCGGATGAAACCCTTGGACGGTGGCATTTCTGGTTGTCTGTTATTGGCGTCAATCTGACGTTCTTCCCTATGCATTTTTCCGGACTGGCCGGCATGCCACGACGTATTCCGGATTACGCCCTGCAGTTTGCTGACTTTAATATGATTTCATCTGTAGGTGGTTTTTTATTCGGCTTATCCCAACTGTTGTTAATTGTTGTTGTGGTGCGTTGTGTTCGTGGCGGTCGGCCAGCTCCGGAAAAACCGTGGGATGGGGCGGAAGGACTGGAGTGGGTTGTACCCAGTCCCGCTCCATCCCACACCTTCAGTACGCCTCCGGAGTTTATTCCGGAACGTGACTCTCCGAGCCGGAGTTAGGTTATGTCGCAACCGATGTTAACCGATAGTGAGCGGCAGTCTGCAATTCGGGCGACGGTGCGTCAGTCCTTGTGGGCTGTTGTTGCGATGGTGTTGTTTACTCTGGCTTTGATTCCGTTGTATCAGGTTTTTTGTGATGTAACCGGGCTGAATGGACGATCTTCCGGGCTTAGTCAGGCAGCTGATAGCGAATTGCTCAATTCCCAACCCGGCAGTGGTGCTGAGTACGACATTCAGTTTGTTACCCAGACGGGTACGGGGTTGGCGCTGGAGTTTAAGGCACTTGAGGGTAGTCAGGTTATTCAGCCAGGCGGCAGAAAACAGGTGATGTTTCGCTTTCGTAACCTCAGTAATCGGGTGCTGACCGCTAAAGCGGTGCCCAGTGTCAGCCCGGCTGCCGCCAGTCGCCATTTACTGAAGATAGAGTGTTTCTGTTTTCAGGAACTTGAATTTGCTCCGTTTGAACAAAAAGACATTCCACTGATTTATTTTTTGTCTGCAGCGGTGCCGGATGATTTCCGCCGCCTGACCCTGGCCTATAACCTGTATCAGGTTGATGGGAGTGAAGGAGGTTAGTATGAGTGGTACATATTATGTTCCTGCCAGCAGCCGCTGGCCTGTGATCGCGGTGTTGGTGTTGGCCGTGCTGGCCATTGGTGCCGGTTCCAGTCTTTCATTCGGCTGGGGTGGTGGTATTGCCATTGTCGGTTTTATCGGCGTACTGCTGGTGATGTACTTCTGGTTTGGCGATGTGGTGAAGGAATCCCGCAGCGGATTATACGATGAACAAATGGACCGCTCATTCAGGCAAGGTATGGGCTGGTTTATTTTTTCAGAAGTCATGTTTTTCGGCGCATTTTTCGGAGCGTTATTTTATATCCGCACTTTCGCGTTACCCTGGCTCGATGGTGAAGGCGCTAAAGGAATCAGTGCCTTGTTGTGGCCGGATTTTGTTTCCAGCTGGCCACTGCTGAACCCTCCCGGAGCAGACATTAAAGGCCCGGATGCTGTGATTGATCCATGGCATTTACCTTTTATTAATACGCTGTTGTTACTGTCTTCCAGTGTCACTCTGACAGCGGCTCATCACGCTTTAAGAGCGGATAACCGGAAACTGGTAAAAGTCTGGCTGGCTGTCACATTGCTGCTCGGGGCTGTGTTTCTGGTAGTGCAGGGAATTGAATACATAGAGGCTTATCGTCATCTGGGACTGACTTTACAAGCGGGCGTTTATGGCGGCACATTCTTTTTACTGACTGGGTTTCATGGCTTGCACGTCACCATTGGTGCCATCATTTTATTTGTGATTTGGCTTCGAGTTATTCGTGGCCATTTTACGGCGGAACATCATTTTGCTTTTGAGGCGGCTGCCTGGTATTGGCACTTTGTCGACGTTGTTTGGGTGGGGTTATTTATTTTTGTTTATGTTGTTTGAGGAAGGTAGAACCACGCAGTTAATTGCAATGCCAGCAACAACGCCAGCGATATTCTTACGCTAAGCGATTGCAGTAGTTGCAGAGGACGGTTTTTTATTAAAAAACCAGCGCCCGCAACCAGGCTGGCCAGCATCAGGATAAATGTAATAACGATGGATAGTTTCAGCACCGGAGTTTCCTTATGGCAACGGGGATCAGTAAAAATAAAGCAGAGCACGCGCTGAACTGCCAGTTAAAATTACGACGCGGGTATTCGTTGCGGGCATTTTTCTGGTGGCTTTTCTGGTTCAGCCTGATTGTCGCCGGTTTGTTGCTGAGTCACTGGCAATGGCAGCGTGCACAGTTAAAAACTGCCATTTTACAGCAACAGAATCAGGCCGAAATTCTCTACAACCCTCAAATGTTGCCGGAGCCGCTCAGTCAGATAACACTCACTGGATATTTTCTCGATGAGCAAAGTCGCTGGTTGGATAACCGGATTTATCAGGGCCAGGTAGGCGTCGCATTGATGACGCCTTTTATGGATATTCACGGACGCCTGTGGCTGGTTGATCGTGGTTTTCTGAATACCCAGGGGCGTCGTGGCCCCCTTGAAGCTTATAACCCGGTTGCCAGTGAACCTCTCATTGTGGTTGCCGGTACCTGGCAACGCCTGGATCAACGAAACCGTGATTTATTGCTCGGCAATAATCAGGAAGGAATGCGCATTCAGACACTCGATTTAAGTCTGTGGCCGGATCATTCGGAGTATTTTCCCGGAGTACTTCATCTGACCAGCAGCAGTGTGCAACAGCGCAGCATTTCTGGACAACGCTTTATACCCTGGTGGCGTTCTCATCAGGTTTCGCCGGAACGACACCTTGGCTACAGCCTGCAGTGGTTTTTGCTGGCAGCGGTTGCCGGTATGTTTGCGATTCTTGGCCGCCGACATTTTCTGAACTGAAGACGTATTGATGTAACTGCGGAGAAATGTAATGAGACCAGCCGCTGATAAACTGAAATTAACGTTACTACTGGTGATACTGATGTGTCCGATGCCACTTGCCTGGAGCATGTGGTACTGGCAATGGGGTATTCCTCAGCAGCAGGTTGCCAATGGTCAGATTCTTCCCGAGATCGACAATATTCAGGATTGGCCAACCGTATCTCCTATATTCCAGCAGACAACACGCAGCTGGTACCTGATCTTCCGTTGTCAGCCGTTAATTCCGGACTGTCAGTTGCGTGATGAAATGTGGCGTTTACATCGCGCTCTGGGACGAGATGCTGCACGTGTCCAACGCTGGTATTTATTGTCAGAAAATACTGAAGATCCGATTGCTGGCCGATTCCTCGGCGAGCAGGTTGCGCTGTTGTATTCCGCGGTTACCGCTGAGGATATGGGGGGGTATATGATCTGGCTGGCGGATCCTAATGGTGAAGTTGTGGTCAGTTATGGCGGAAAAATTCTGATCGATGATGTGTTTGATGATTTGCGTTATCTGCTGCGACGAAACCCAGCGCCGCCACAATGGCAAGCGAACGGTATTAACACTGGTAGCGAAACGCAAATAACCCGTCGTAATCAAACAAAAACATTTAAACAATAACCGGAGTAACGCTATGGCAGAAAAAAAACTCTGGTTTCATCGCATGGCGGTCAGTGCCGCCATTATGGCCATTGTTGTCATTATTCTCGGGGTGGCGACGCGGTTAATGGATGCCGGGCTGGGGTGCCCGGATTGGCCTGGCTGTTATGGCCAGTTAATTGTGCCGGATGCTAAGGTTGCAGCGTTATTTTCGCCACAGCCGTTAGAGCCGGTAAAAGCCTGGATGGAAATGATACACAGATACGTCGCTGGTTTTCTTGGTGTTATCGCAACCGTTCTGGTTGTGATGGCATGGCGGAATAAAAAAGCGTATCCGGCGTTATTTATTCCGTCGTTACTAACATTTATTGCCGTTGGTATTCAGGGGATCTTCGGAATGTTAACCGTCACTCTGAAGCTATGGCCGGTGGTGGTGACGTTGCATTTATTGGGCGGGATTCTGTGTTTGACGTTGTTCTCCTGGCTGGCGTTAATCAGCAGTAAACGGCCATCAGAAGCCCGCATAGTTGATAAAAAAACGCCGCTAAATCCGCTGTATATGTTTGCTTGCGTTGCCTTGATTGCTCAGATCGCTTTAGGAGGGTGGACTTCCAGTAATTACGCAGGTGTTGGCTGTATCGGTTTTCCGCAATGCAATGGCGAATGGTGGCCTGATGCAGATTTTTCCCAGGGGTTTCATTTAAGCCAGGAAATAGGGCCAGACTACCTTCATGGCCAGCTTAATGCGTCTGCCCGTACCGGCATTCATTTAGTACATCGGTCTGGTGCTGTGGTTCTGGGTATCAGTTTATTGTTGTTGTGGCGGCAACAGCGCAGTAATCCTGCACCCGCACGGAACTTCGTCAATATCGCTGTGGCTCTGTATGTCACTCAGGTACTGGTTGCCGCGGCTTTAGTTGTTTTTTCTCTGCCTTTGTCGCTGGCGTTATTGCATACCAGTGTCGCCGTTGCACTTTGGCTTTGCCTGTTTGTTGCGGGTTATCAGGGCATCGTAAGACAGGCGGTAAAGCACGGTGAACACCTGGATGGCCCTGTAAACCAGAAGATTCAGCCAAAAGGAGTGGGGTATGGACTCTAAAACACAGAGTTTGACGATATCTGAACCGGTTAGTTTTGCCGATTACTGGACGCTGGGCAAACCGCGAGTGGTGTTGGTGATGCTGGTCTGTGCTCTGGTTGGTATGTTGATGGCGACGCCTGCTATGCCTTCGCTACTGAGCATGTTTTACGGGTTGCTGGGGATTGGCCTGATGTCGATGGGAGCGGCCGCATTTAATCATGTTCTCGACCGGCGATTTGATCGATTAATGGCTCGCACCCGGCGTCGTCCTTTGGTGCGTGATAAGTTGCAAACTTGGCAGGCATTATTATATGCCTGGCTTCTGACGTTACTGGGTTTTGCCGTGCTGGTCTCGGAAGCGAATGTGTTGACGGCATTGCTGACGGCAGCAGCGCTGGTTGGCTACGCCGTTATATACACCGCGTTTTTAAAACATGCCACACCGCAGAATATTACCATTGGCGGGCTGGCCGGAGCCGCGCCGCCATTGTTGGGCTGGACCGCCGTCACAGGTTCGGTATCCGCCGATGCTATTTTATTGGTGTTGATTATTTTCGCCTGGACCCCGGCACATTTCTGGGCATTGGCCATTTATCGTTGTGAAGAATATCGTCAGGCGGGTGTCCCTATGTTACCGGTGACTCACGGGCTCAGTTTTACTCAACTGCAGGTGTGGCTTTATAGCTGGTTAACGGTTGCCGCGAGTCTGATGCCATACGTGACCGGCATGGTTGGGGAGATCTATTTGTGCGGAATCGTGGTGATTAATATTCGCTGGTTATGGCTGAATTATCGTGTGTTTAAATTGCAGAAAACCCAGTTAATGACGGCGTCAAAAATATCTTTCTGGTTTTCTATTCGCTACATCTTGTATTGTTTTTTACTGTTGTTGCTGGATCATTTCTTAAAGATTTACGCCATATCAGGGTGATACAGATTGTAGGTGTTTTTTCCATGCTCCTTGGAGTAATACATCGCTTTGTCGGCCGCATGCATGATGTCGGCAACACAAGCGCCATGATCCGGGAAAAAGGCCACTCCTAAACTGCCGGACAATGGGTACTCGTCGTATTTATCGGATAATGGCCGGCTCAGCAGTTGCAGTACTTTATCGCAGATATTGGTTACCAGCTGTTGTGCGTCTTCAGCGTCAAGATCGGATAACAGAATAACGAATTCATCGCCCCCCAATCTGGCCAGCGTTATCTCGGCCGACTGCATTTTTTTGCAACTGTAACTGAGCTTGCCGCAATAATCCGATAAACGTGTCGCCAGGCGGCGTAGTACTTTGTCACCCTCGCTATGCCCCAGGTGATCGTTGATCGCCTTAAAACCATCCAGATCAATAAAAATCAGGGCGCCAAAATAATCATTATTGCGGCGGATGCTGCGTTGCAGTTGATCAAGAAAATAACGGCGATTATTCAGTCCCGTCAGCTGGTCCTTTTCACTCAGGTATTTATGGCGTTTGAGATGCTGATGAAGCTGATAACGGTTCACCAGAAAGGCTAAAACCAGAATGATCAGTGCGCCGGAATAAAATACCAGGAAGTATTTCAGCCTTTCAGCGGCGATGATATTACGATCGTGGTCGCGGGTTAACTGGTTATTCAAGCGGGCAAAAAAACGGCTGATAGGGTTGGCGAGAATTTCCTGAAGAATAGCGTTTTCCTGCTGCTTGAATTGCAATAACTGTTCACTATGCAGGGTGAAGCTATCTAATAGCGGCAGTTTTATTGTCTGACGCAAGCGTTCGATATCGATCAGCAAAGATCTGAGTTTCTGATACTCGTCCGGGTCGGCGTAGCTGTGGTTGTTTATCAGCATTAACGACAGCTGGCTGATCTGCTGCTTTTGCTGAATGCTCAGCTCGGGCTGCAATAATAGCTGGTACTGCACCCGTGGCAGGTAACGCAACGAGTTCGATAGCTTGGCATGCAGTGACTTAAAGCGCTCAACGGCAACCAGACGTTGTTCATGATGTTGCTGCAGTTGTTCTAACAGAGCTTTTGCTCTCGCCTGATTGTCATTCAGGCTGGCGTATAAGTCGTTAAAACCTCTGCTGGCTTGTTGCTGGCTGTTGGCTAATGCATCAAAATTTTGCTCAAAACCACTACGCACGCTTAACACCCGCTCTGACAGAATGGCATGATGCTGTCGCAGAGTGGTCAGCGCCATGGACTTTTCTTTGTCGAGCATAATCGCGCTGCTGCCGCTGTGCTGGTACAGCCACAGCAGAGGAAACGACAGAAATACCGCAGCAATGGCAATGAGTGGAAAATTACTCCGGTTCATAGGGTATCCCGTTCAGGCTTTTCAGGAAGGCTGCAATATCACTAATATCCTCAGGTCGGGCCTCAATTGCCAACTGATGACGAAACATCACTTTAATCGCTTGTTCCAGGGTTTTCGCCGAGGCGTCGTGGAAATACGGAGCTGTGAGTGCCACGTTGCGCAGGGTGGGTACGCGGAAATAGTATTTGTCCTGGGGGTGATTGCTGAAATTAAAGTAACCCAGATCCCGTTTCAGTGTGTTGTCATCGACGGGTAAATAATCGCGCATTACACCGAACTTTTGCCGCAGATTACCCCCCAGTGCTATCCCCTGATGGCAGCTGACACAGCCAAAGTTTTTAAACTTTCGAAAACCTTCCTGCTCCTGTGCGCTCAGCTGATTGCTGTCGCCACGCAGAAACGCGTCAAAGCGTGAAGGCACGGCGAGTGATTTTTCATACGTTACAATCGCGTCAGTAATCGTGCTTTTATCGATGCCAGAGTAGCCTGCTTGTTTGAACCGAGCCGGGTAATCCGGATGTTGCTTTAAGCGTCTGATCAGTTGTGGCCATGGCAGATTCATCACCTTTGGATTTTCCACCACCACCTCCAGCTGGACTTCCAGTGAGGGCAGCTGGCCAGCCCAGTTCTGATAAAGCAGCAAGGTGCTGTAGGCCAGGCCTGGGGTATTGACCGGAATAACACCACCTTGCGTGCTGGGCGAAAAATCACGGCGGTCAGCAAAACCATGGTCCGGACTGTGGCAGTCGCTGCAGCTCAGTTGCTGATTTTCAGACAGCAATTTGTCGTAAAACAAGGTCTTGCCCAGCTCAACGATAAGCTCGGGATAATCCGTTTTGATCAGGGGAGGGATGACTTGTTGTTGGTCGACCAGCTGGGTTTGCAGTGGCATTGGGAAGTTCTGCAGTGCCGGTTCAGAAGCCGGAGACGCGAATATCAGAGGCACACAGAGCAGGGAGCACAACATAGCAACCAACAGACTGGCTATCTGAAACAACTTTAACATTGGCAACTTTACTCCCGGCACAGCTTTCAGAGTAACAAGGCGACAGTAAGGTTCAAGTTGGTTAAGAGTTTTTTACCAGATGTAACATTTTATGGTGAGTTTTGTCGCTGTCTTGTTAATCCCGGGAGTCGATGTTGCTGAGATTGGTAAATCGTTGATGCTGTGATACTGTCCGCGGCCTTTTTCTTTACGCTGCAGTTTCGGTGAATGAATGATCTCTGGATTTGATTACGGTACCTCCAATTGTGCTTTGGGTGTTATGGCGGATGATCAGCAAACCGTCTCTCTGTTACCTCTGGAACAGGGAAAGGCGTTTGTACCGTCGGCTTTGTATGCTTTATCCCGGGAGTTAATCTGCGAGTTTGTTGGTTTAAATATTCACGACAAAACTGCACAGCAGGATTTTATCGCCCTGCGCCAGGCTAATCTGGCTCAGGCTCGTCGGGTACGTGCTGAAGAGGGAATTGAGGCCGATGAACAAAGCCTGTTTTTTGGTCGCTCAGCCTTCCATCAGTATTTCGAATGGCCGGAAGACGGCTACTTCGTTAAGTCGCCTAAATCGTTTCTTGGTGCCAGTGGTTTACAACCACAGCAGTTAGGTTTCTTTGAAGACATCGTCACTGCCATGATGCAAAACGTAAAACGTCATGCGGAAATCGCGGCGGGCAAAGAAATTACTCATACCGTTATCGGTCGCCCGGTGAACTTCCAGGGGTTAAATGCCGAGCAGAGCAACCAGCAGGCGCTAGCTATTCTGTCGGTGGCGGCACGTCGCGCCGGATTTCATCAGGTTGAGTTTTTATACGAGCCAATTGCTGCAGGCCTGCATTATGAACAGGGCTTACAGCAGAATCAGACAGTACTGGTGGTGGACGTCGGTGGTGGTACTACCGACTGTGCTCTGGTGCGTATGGGGCCGGATTATCGTGGCAACAGTGACCGCGGTGCCGATTTTCTCGGTCACAGTGGTGAGCGTGTTGGTGGTAATGATCTGGATATCCAGCTGGCATCGAAGCAGTTGTTGCCGTTGTTTGGTTCAGAGTCACTGATGAAAACCGGCAAACCAGTGCCGAAGCAAACCTTCTTTAACGCCGTCACCACTAACGACGTCAGTGCTCAGGCAGACTTTAACAGCCTGGAAACCGGTTTATATCTCGATCAGCTGGTGCGTGATAATGCTGAACCAGATCTGATTCGCCGTTTCGTGCGTTTGCGTCAGGAACGTCAGAATCACCATCTGGTACGCAGTGCGGAACAGGGGAAAATCGAATTGTCCGCTGCGGGGCATATTCAACTCGACCTGGCTTATGCCGAAGCTGGTTTAACCTGTGCCATTGATCGAGCAGCTTATGCTGAGGCCGTCGAACGTCCGGTTGAGAAAATGGTGGCGTTAATGGATGAAGCGCTGGCTCAGGGTGGTTGTCTGCCGGACTGTATTTATGTCACTGGCGGCACCGCGCAATCGCCGGTGGTGCGCCAGGCGATTGAACGCAAGCTGGGCAATATTCCGGTGGTGGATGGCGATCACTTTGGTAGTGTTGCTGCCGGTTTAACCGTCTGGGCCCAGCGTATTTTCGCCTGAAAATCCTTCACTCTGTGTTGCTCATCATTCATTTAACGCGTTAAACATCATGCTTCGCGCCTTGATTGAAGGGTTTTCAGCACACTGGATTATGAAAGATGCTCTTCAAAGTAGTCGAGCAATAACGCCACCTTGGGCGAGGTCCAGCGGCTGTCCGGGTATAAACCCCAGATGCCTTCGGCCTGGGGGCGGTAACTCTGCAACACTTCTACCAGTGAACCTTCTGACAGTCCCTGGCTGACGTATTCCGCCGGGAGTTGCACAATGCCACCGTGCTTCTGTGCGGCGTCGAGCAGGGAAACGCCACTGTTACAACGCAGACTGCCGGCGACTTTCACTTGTTTTTCACTGCCCTGATCGTTAAAGCGCCAGTGATCCACCGATCCTAATAGACAATTGTGGTGTTTCAGCTCAGACAAGCTGTGGGGCTGACCAAACTGCTCAACGTACTTCTTAGAAGCGCAGGTATACACCTGGCGACTGGCAAGTTTACGTGCTCTTAAACGGCTGTCCTGCAGGCGCCCCAGACGAATGGCCAGGTCAAAACCCGCATCAACGATATCGAGCCGGGCATTTGTTAGTTCCACTTCAAAGCTCAGCTGCGGATATTGCTGCTGAAAGTCATTAATCAGTGGCATCAATAAGCGTTCACCAAAGGTAATCGGGGCAGTCAGGCGGATTTTACCTTTGGGCACGGTTTGCAGTTCCTGCAGACTGTTCTCGGCACTTTCAAAACCATCCAGCAGCTGTCGGCAACTCTGATAATAACGTTTGCCTTGTTCGGTGACCGTTACCTTGCGGGTAGTGCGGTGCAATAGCTGGGTACCCAGGCGTTGCTCCAGACTGTTCACCTGACGGCTGACTTGCGCAGTAGAAATCGCCAGCCGTTTTGATGCTGCGGTAAAGCTACCTGCTTCAACCACACAGACGAATTCAGCGATACCTTCCCAGCGAGGGATAAAAGACATGGTGGGACCCTGGTGTGGTTACTATTGATTATTACTCAGGTGTAATAGTGATTTTAGATTATAGCTATTATCACGGTGTAATAGCTAATGTAGGATAAATTCATCGGCTGGAGAGACTCCGGCTTCATTAAAATCAGATCCTGAAAGGACAACGTTATGAGCGCCAAACCAATTACCTGTCGTGCAGCGGTAGCCTGGGCTGCCGGTGAACCGTTAAAAATCGAACAAGTTGAAGTAGCTCCACCTAAGCCGGGTGAAGTGCGGGTGAAAATCATCGCCTCTGGCGTCTGTCACACTGATGCATTCACTCTGTCTGGTGATGACCCAGAAGGTATTTTCCCGGCGATTCTGGGCCATGAAGGTGGCGGTATCGTTGAATCCATCGGCGAAGGTGTGACCAGTGTTGCTGTTGGTGATCACGTCATTCCGCTGTACACGCCGGAATGTGGCGAGTGTAAGTTCTGTAAATCCGGTAAAACCAACCTGTGTCAGAAAATCCGTGAAACCCAGGGCAAAGGCCTGATGCCGGATGGCACCAGCCGTTTCTCCATTAACGGCGAGCCGATTTATCACTACATGGGTTGCTCAACCTTCTCTGAATACACGGTACTGCCGGAAATTTCCCTGGCGAAAGTGAATAAATCGGCGCCGCTGGAAGAAGTGTGCTTATTAGGTTGTGGCGTTACCACAGGTATGGGCGCGGTGATGAATACTGCCAAAGTACAGGAAGGTGACACCGTTGCCATCTTTGGTATGGGTGGTATTGGTTTAAGTGCGGTAATTGGTGCAGCCATGGCCAAAGCCAGCCGCATTATTGCTATCGATATTAATGAAAGTAAGTTTGAACTGGCAAAACAGCTGGGTGCAACTGACTGCATTAATCCAAAGAACTACGACAAGCCTATTCAGGAAGTGATTGTTGAACTGACTGATGGCGGTGTTGATTATTCGTTCGAATGTATCGGTAACGTTGATGTGATGCGCAGCGCATTAGAGTGTTGTCACAAAGGTTGGGGTGAGTCGGTCATTATTGGTGTTGCCGGTGCTGGTCAGGAAATTTCTACCCGTCCATTCCAGCTGGTTACCGGTCGTGTATGGCGTGGTACTGCGTTTGGTGGTGTGAAAGGCCGCAGTGAATTACCGGATTATGTTGAGCGCTACCTGGCGGGTGAATTTAAGTTAAGCGACTTTATTACTCATACCATGGCGCTGGAAGGTATTAACGATGCCTTCGAGCTGATGCATGAAGGTAAGAGTATTCGTACGGTTATCCATTTTTAATTATCAAACCCTTTAAGAAAAACCCGAATCAGATTCTGTTTCGGGCTTTCTTCTGACTGGTGGATAAATTTAAAAAAGAGAAAAATACCATGAGTATTGAACTGATTTCTCAGAATAAAAGTTTCGGTGGCTGGCATAAGCAATATAGCCATGCTGCAACCAGCACTCAGTGCAAAATGCGTTTTGCGATTTTTCTACCGCCTAAAGCGAATGAAGAAAAAGTACCGGTTTTGTATTGGTTATCCGGTTTAACCTGTACCGACGAAAACTTTATGCAAAAAGCCGGTGCACAAAAGTTGGCGGCTGAGCTGGGTATTGCTATTGTTGCGCCGGATACCAGTCCTCGCGGTGATGATGGTAAAGATCTGAATGGTGGCCAAATTGCCGATGCAGACGGTTATGATCTGGGGCAGGGAGCTGGCTTCTATCTGAATGCAACTGAACAGCCGTGGCAGAAACACTTCAATATGTATCAATATATTGTTGAAGAATTACCGCAGCTGATTGAAGCGAATTTTCCGGTGACCGACAAAAAAGCAATTTCCGGGCATTCCATGGGCGGCCATGGTGCCATTACAATTGCGCTGAAAAACCCGGGCAACTACACCTCAGTATCGGCTTTCAGCCCGATTACTAATCCAATCAATTGCCCTTGGGGTGAAAAAGCCTTTACGGCCTATCTAGGTGACAATCGTGAAGACTGGAAGCAATACGATAGCTGTGAACTGATGTCGGCCGTTACTGATGTCAGTGATTATCCATCGTTGCTGGTGGATCAGGGCCTGGCGGATAACTTCCTGCAAGAGCAGTTAAAACCCGAAGTGCTGCAACAGGTTGCGGATAAAGTGTCGTACCCGCTGACGCTACGCCAGCACGAAGGTTATGACCACAGTTACTACTTTATTGCTTCATTTATTGATGAGCATCTGCGCTTCCATGCTGAAGCGTTGAATGCCTGATTAAGCGCGTTCGAGTGTGCCTGTTAAACCAATTAGCGTTAAAACTGATCCGCTAAGGTAACAACAAGCCCGGGGCTGGATAAAAAACTATTCAGCTCTGGGTGGTTGTCGGTTTTATCGCTGGTGTTGTTTAACTCAACGTTGCTGGTGATCAAAGCTACGTTAATTACGACTCGCTCATATAGCCAATAAATGACTTCCTTGCCGTTCTGCAAATCCTCAACCCGGTAGCGGTGCTGATACTCCAGCTGCGCCCAGCCGTCTTTCAGATTCCATTGTTTGAATTCACCATCCAGTCGGAAACAAATCCAGTCAGGTTTATCGCGATAGATTAACAGCCGATCGAGCTGAGTTCCCATTGCCGGAACTGCTTTCAAATCGAAGCGACTCTTCGGGTAGACAGAAGTCGGTCTGTGCTCACCGCGTTGCTCCAATATTATATTTATACCGTTATCTAATTTCAGTGGTTCAAGATTCTCCGGGTTAACCAGAGCCGTGGTGGGGACCTGATTCCGTGCTGTTTCGAAAGACTCGCCACGCTGGTCTTTTTCCCATTGTTGGCACAGGGTCTGAATCAGGATCTTTGGCATAATCGGAGCTCTGGAGAAAAAGGTGCAGTATACCCAAAGGGCCACGGCAAATTCTTTAGCTTTACACCGTGGATTTGTTAAACTGCGCGCCTCAGAAACAAGGTAGGGAGCCTGAGGTGTTAAGGGTATTCGATTTTATATTTTCTTTACTGGGCCTGGTATTCGGCTTTCCGGTATTGGTTGTTATTTATGTTGTGGGCTTGTTTGATACGGGCTCCCCGGTATTTACCCAGGAGCGTGTTGGTCGCAATAAAAAACCGTTTACGCTGGTTAAATTCCGCACAATGAAGGTTGATACCGCCTCGGTTGCCAGCCACCTGGCGAGTAGTTCTGCCATCACTCCTATGGGGGCTTTTCTGCGCAAAACCAAACTGGATGAGTTACCACAGTTGTGGAACGTATTGAAAGGTGAGATGAGTTTGGTAGGCCCACGTCCTGGGCTCTTTAATCAGGAAGAGCTGACCGCTGCTCGAGAAGCGGCGGGTGTGTTCGACGTACGTCCGGGCATTACCGGGCTGGCCCAGGTGAATGAAATTGATATGTCGACACCTGAGTTGCTGGCCAAAACCGATGCTCAAATGATCAAAGAACTGAATGTAGCAAGCTATTTTAAGTTTATTTTCCAAACGGTTCTGGGCAAAGGTTCGGGGGATCGTGTTAAGTCCTGATGTCTCTCCTCCTCTCGGGCGCTGAGCGTAGCGCCCGTCAGAAGTATCTCTTATGTAACCCTCGCGGCCTCGTTGATGCTCCCATCAGCTCCCGGTTTTACTTGTCTCACTAAGCTATCTTTCACTTCCGGATGAATTACCCTTTATAGCAATATTGTCCAAGTCGCGTCAGGCGATTCGGGTTAAGCTGTGGTGGTCGCATAAACATTGGTCATGGCCATGAAAACGGATAATCAGTTTCGGTATCAACGCAGCAAACATCTGAACGATGTGACCATGCTGCGCGCTGAAATTAACGATTTCAGCTATGACAAACACGCCCACGAAGAGCTGTCGATTGGCCTGACCCGACAGGGGTTACAGCATTTTAACAGCAGCGGCTCTTTTCATCGCAGCGAGCCGGGCAATATCGTGTTGTTTAACCCGGAGCAGGTACACGATGGTCACGGTGAAGCAGGTAACACACTGCTTTACGATATGTTGTATATCCATCCGCAACAGTTACGCCCGATGCTGGAAGCCGCAGGGGTCAAACAGGTCGATAATTTCCGGGTAAGCAATAGCGTGATCGGCGATGCTTTACTGGGCGATTCGGTGTTAATGCTCAGCGAGCTGATTTCACAGCAAAGTAACGATGCCCTGATACTGGATTATTGGCTGTATCAGTTATGCGCCCGGATGGCAGCTTATCAGCAGGAATTTGTGCCCAATCAGGTGGTGCGTAAAGCGGATCAGTTGCTGGTTAAATCCAAAGAGTTTATTCAGGACCATGTCCGCGCCGATATCACACTGGATGATGTTGGTAATGCCATTGGCATGTCGAAATATCACTTTTTACGGCTGTTTCGCAGTCAGTTTGGCATCACGCCACATCAATATATTGTTAGTTGTAAAATTAATGCGGCCAGGTCGGAGCTGGAGAAGGGCACTGGTATTGATGATGTGGTGTTTGATTTTGGTTTTTCCGATTTAAGTCATTTTAATCGACGCTTTAAACCAATTTATGGCATGACACCGAAACAATATCAAAAGTCTGTTCTGGGTTGATTTTTGTTTAATTAATATCGAACTAAAAAATAAATAATTATCCAATAAGAATTAAAGCAATTTTATACAAGCGCTGAATAATGTGCATTCGATACTCTGGAACCACTAACCCGGAGGTCGAAATGAAAGCACTTGTATTTTTTATTCTGATGGCATTTTTATCGGTTTTACTATCCGCTAATCAGACAGGATTTTCATCGCCAGAAGCAATTCATTCTGAAGATGAACAGGCACTGAAAAAAGCAAAAATCCGTAGCTGGAAAGATAACTGGATGGGGCCTTAACCCAGAGACGTCTCGCAAGGCGTTCGTTTGCTTGTTACCGCAGACAGGTAAGAGGCTTTGGTAAAGCCTGTTGAACCCCGTCACCAAATCCCTATAATGCGAACCATTCGTATTTATTAAGCCGTTAGCATGATAAGAGGGGATTATGTCGTCAGCTGATTTATCCGGCTCTGATTCTGCCGTATCGGCCGTTAATCAGCAGCTACAGCAATTGTACAGTGATCATCAGCCGTGGTTATTGTCTTGGCTGGGCAACAGGTTGGGGTGTCGGCAGCAGGCCG
This sequence comes from Bacterioplanoides sp., assembly GCF_965219715.1. Lineage (GTDB taxonomy): Bacteria > Pseudomonadota > Gammaproteobacteria > Pseudomonadales > Oceanobacteraceae > Bacterioplanoides. The sequence goes on along the minus strand of NZ_OZ244785.1, from coordinate 932,670 downwards.
CAGACCTGAGTCAGGACACCTTTGTTCGTCTGCTGAAGAAACAACAATACTTGTCCCTGCAAGAACCGAGGGCTTTTCTGACCGCGGTTGCCAAACGTGTATTGGCTAATCATTGGCGGCGTGAACAGCTGGAGCAGGCTTATCTGCAGGCTCTGGCCCAGACACCGGAAAGCTTTGCGCCGTCCGAAGAAGAGCGGGCAATTCTGTTTGAAACTCTGTATCACATTGACCGTTTACTGGATGGATTGCCGGTAGTGGTTAAGCAGGCATTCCTCTATGCACAACTTGATGGTTTAAAGCAGGCAGAGATTGCCAGAAAGCTGAATATTTCAGTTACCAGCGTAAAACGTCATCTGGTACGTGCTACTGCCCAATGTTATTTCGCCATTGGTAACGATGAATCATGAATCGTGATATATCCTGCCCGCCGGATATCGCTGAAGCTGTAGCGATGCAGGCGGTGGAATATCTGGTCGAACTGCAAACCGGTGACAATCCGGATACGGTTCGCCAGCAGGTGGCAGACTGGTGTCAGCAGCACCCGGATAATGCAAAAGCCTGGCGTCATATCCAACAGATGAATAATCAGTTTTCTGACCTCAGCCAGCTCAGTGGTCATCCCATGATGCGCGATGCCATATTACAGGATAAAGCGATATCGCGGCGTGATTCCGTTAAGGCGCTGACGTGGTTGCTGTTTTGTGGCTCCGGAGGTTGGTTGGCAACGGAGCAACTTCCCTGGCAGGCCTGGAGTGCCGATCACCGCACCTCGGTTGGTCAACAAAAAACACTAACGTTTGCTGGTCATACTTTGACCCTTAATACTGACTCTGCCGTTAACCTGAAACAGGAGGCAGGGCAGCCCCCAGGCGTACACCTGATCGACGGTGAAATATTACTGTCTGCTGGGCAGGCGTCATCAGCCGAGCTGAGCGTCACTGCTCAGTCACTGGATTGCTTAATTCGCAGTCATAAGGCTGAATTTTCACTTTATCAGCACAATAAGCAATGTCGTCTCAGTGTTATGGCTGGCAGAGTAGAAGTATTTTCTATCCCTCATTCAGGTGCCACTTCGAAGAAAGAGCTCATGGCTACTGCTGAGGCGGGAGATCAGCTGGTTTTACAGAGTGATCAGCTATTGCGGCGATCTGAGTTTGAGCCAAGCAGCCTGGCCTGGCGCCGAGGCATGTTGGTGGCCAGCAGTATGCGATTGGAGGATTTCCTCGCTGAAGTCAGTCGCTATCGCCGCGGAACACTCAGATGTGCGCCACAAATAGCCGACCTGAAAGTATCCGGCAGTTATCCGCTCGAAGATACTGACCGTATTCTTGCTGCTCTGGAAAATGTGTTGCCGGTAAAAATGCAGTATCTGACGCGATATTTTGTTACCGCACAGCCAGCCTGAACAAAAAAATATTTTTTCAAAAAAAGTGGTCTGTTTTGAATTCTCACGGGACATAGAGAATAAAGGAAGTCGTATTCTTCACTATTTTCCATGGAAGTAACCCTTGAGGATTTGATATTCATGGCTCAAAAATTTACTACCGCAGCATCTCGTTCACCATCTGCGGTGAAATCAAAACTCGCCCTCGCTGTTGCTAAAAGTATGTTGCTGACGGCACTGGGAGGTGTTGTTATCTCGCCTAATGTTCTGGCTGATACTGTATCTGAAAAAGCCGTGGCGAATAACACGCTGGAATTCAATATTGCGGCCGGTTCGCTTGAGAATGCATTAAACCAGCTGGGTCAGCAGGCAGGTATTTTATTGTCCTATTCGCCACAGTTGACCTCAGATAAAACCAGCACCGCATTAACCGGGAAATTTACCCTGGCAGGCGCCTTTAAAAAGTTGCTGGACGGTACAGGTCTGATGGCCGTACAACAAGCTGACGGCAGTTATACCCTGCAACCCCTTAAGCAAGTGGAATACCAGTTGGATGACGTTAAAGTCCGCGGCACACTATTAAGCCGTTACGAATTTGACCGTGCGAATTCCGCAACGGGTTTTGAAACTGACGTTGATGGTTTGCCTCGTTCCGTGCAGGTTTTACCTGAACAACTTATCCTCGATCAGAACTCTGAACGGCTGACGGATGTATTGATTAATGCCGTCAGCGTCAGCCGCTCAGATGGTTTTGGCGGTGCTCAGGATGAAGTATTTATCCGTGGTATGGACAACAGTCATATATTTATCGATGGCAGTCCGGTCAGTCCGGAGAGCCGTATTGATGTGGAATTAATTGATCGGGTAGAAGTGATCAGTGGTCCGGCGTCGGTATTACACGGTCAGGTAAGTCCGGGTGGCTTAATTAATATTGTTCGCAAGCAGCCTGAACCACAAAGTGCCCAAACACTGCAGGTGATGGTGGACAATCAGGGACGCCAGAAACTGATGGCTGACAGTACCGGGGGCATCAGCGATGAGGTGCAATACCGCTTTATCGTCGCACATGAGGATTCTGACTCGTTTCGTGAAGTGAAAACTCAGGATGGTACAACCAAAGCAAGCACAGAAAATCTTACCATTGCTCCTTCCATAAGCTACACACCGGACAGTTTTAATACGCTGACCTTCAGCCTGGATTACAGTGATAAGACCGTGCCGATTGATCGTGGAACTGTCGCTATTGATGATGGTGCTGGCAAGATTAAAATTGCTGATATTCCTGTTGAGCGTCGTTTAGGCAGTGAATACAGCACACGTGAAAGCATTGAAAAGCGAGCGTCGCTGGGATTTGATCACGAGTTTCGTAATGGCTGGATCAATCGTTTAAAACTGAGTTACTCCGACAAAGAATACGATGATTATCAGGCACGTCCGGCTTTTGGTTTAAACGGTGTACCGTCCAATTTACTGGAAGTGATTGGTTTACGTAATACCAGCTCGATCCAGGCTAATGGTTTATTAGCGCGCAGTGCCGATACCAATATCGACGTCAGCGAAAGTGATATTTATCTGGCCAACAGCCTCAGTGGTGACTTCCGGGTGGCCGGTATCGACAACCGCTTGTTTGTTGGGGTTAACTACACCCAACGTGAACTGGATAAGAGTAATGGTTTTGCCTTACAGGATATTAGCCGGGCATTAGGAGCACCAATTCCGATTTATGCACCGGTACTGGATATTCTTAATATCTATGATCCAGTCCGACCGTCTTATACTAAGCGTCCGCAGCAGGTACTCAATGACGAACTTGAAACACATACTGAATACGGTATTTCCGTCCAGAATCTGACGTATCTCACGGATGAAATGACCCTGTTGTTGGGCTTGCGTTACGACAAATTTGAACTCGATAGTGAAGCCGATATCTATTTCTCCGCAGGCCCTCAGGCCGGCACTTACGTTGAGTTGGCTAAAACCGAAAAGCGTAAGATCAAAAGTTCGAATGACAATATCTCAGGGCAAATCGGTGTTCTGCATCAGCTGACGGGTAATATTTCTCTGTATGCCTCCTATGCCGAGTCTTTTATTCCTAACTATCCCGATGTCACTACCTCAGGATTAGCGAAAGAAAATCTTGATCCTGAGGAAGCCGCACAGTATGAACTGGGCTTTAAGTCGTCGTTTATGGACGATAAATTACGTATTGTTGGTTCTGTTTATCAGCTGGAACGTGAAAATGTATTAACTGTTGATAATAACTTCCAGAGCCGTTTGAACGGTAAAGAAAAAAGTGAAGGTATTGAATTAACTGCCACCATGCAGTTTATTCCGGGGTTAAATGTATTAGCGAGCATGACTCACCTAAATGCCGAGATTGTCGAAGATGATCAGAGCGATAATGAAGGCAATACGCCGAAAAGTGTGCCACAGAATAAAGCACGTGCTTGGGGTTCCTACGAATTTCAGTCTGGCAATTATGCGGGCCTGGGGATTGGCCTTGGAGCTGAATACGTTGATGAGCGTGAGGGAGATGATGAAAATCGCTTTACCTTGCCATCGTATACCTTGTGGGATGCCGCTGCCTGGTATTACGTTTCCGTCAGTGATAATACCCGTATCCGTTTGCAGGCGGGTATTAAAAACCTCACCGATAAGGAATATTACCCGGCTTCAATTAACGCTTTCCGCGTTAATGTTGGTGAGCCACGAACCAGCTATATTTCTGCCCGGTTAGAATTTTAATATGCGCCAGGTTCTGATTTGAGTTGAATAGTTAGCCCTGAAAAAAACAGCATCTTCGGATGCTGTTTTTTATTATTACTCAGCTATTAAACGCTGCAAAATACTCTTCAGTTCTGCCGGAATTGGCATGCTTTTTACTGTCTTTGGATCTGCGCAGACCTGAGTTAAATCAGCACTGAATATCTGCACGTTTTTCGCCTTCGTTAAGCGGCTTTGTTCCAACCAGCCTTCAATATGGAAAGTAAAAGATCGGTCGCTGACATTAGCAACGCTGACGCGAATATCCAGCACTTCGTCCCAGGTTACCGGGTGTAAAAACTCGAGATTAAATGCCCGTGCTGGCGGCAAAATATCGTAGCCCATCAACCGCCGTAGGCCGCCACCGTGTTTGTGGTATTTACCACTGCCATCATCCAGCCAGATTGCCAGTGCATCGTGAATGGCTTCTACCGCAAAGAAGGCAAAGCGCGGTGTGTAGACAATACCTTCCGGGTCACAATCACCGAATAATACCGGGCGCTTCAGGTGAATAACGTTACTGCTGGGTGAGTTCGCTGAATCCATGGTCTTTGTTATTTTTCAGGCGTTGGGGCCGGGAGGTTAGCATATTCGCCAATGTTGCCGTAAGCCGATATGATCAGAGTAATCGTTGTCGGGATAATAACTGTGAAAATAATAACAAGAGTTACCAACACAGCCGCCATTGCATTAACACTGGCGTTTAGCAGCATCAGTCATGGCCAGATCTTTCAATGTAAGCTGGCGTCTGGGAAGGTGGTATTTCAGGACTCCGAATGCCGTGCCGGACAGCAGGAAAAAGCCGTCACCGTACGCGAATTGAATACCTTTAATTTACCGAAACCCGAAGTATCGAAATCCGATGCCAGCGGCAAAGTGTTATACAGCTCTGCCGGTGCGCCACGACGACCCCAGACCATTAAGGTTAATGAAATTCGTGTGGTATCAGAGTCTGAAGATTCTCTGTTGATGGACGTCAGTTACACCTACGATCATCCGGACATCCCGGCATCCGATATTAAAGTCTTTATGATGCCCAACCATCGTTACTGGTCCGTCGCTTCAGTCAGAGCTGAAGAGGGGTTTAGCCTGGCGCGTATCCGTATTGGACTAAGCCGCAGCAATCTGGAACAGGATAATAAAAGTCGTTCTTATACCAGCTCACTGGAAGTCCGGTTTGAGCATTATCCGAAGAAAGGCCCCTATGGCGGTGTTATCTGGCGCCGCAGTGTGCCGTTTGAGAAACATTGGCACTTTCCTGGTGAGAAATAAATTTAAGCCATTGAATAATGGGCAACGCCACGGTGATATCCGCGGCGTTGCGTTAATTTATAGTGCCGATTGAGCGTCTTGATATCAGAAAGCGAGATAACTCAACGACAAACTAAAGGTACGTGGGCTGCCGGCTTTAATGCGTTCTTTACGTGCTCCACTGGCAATAAAATAACGCTCATCCGCCAGGTTCTGTACTCCGAATTGCATTTTTAACTGACCATCACCCGCGGGTATGTAGTACCAGGCGGATACATCGGAGGTGGTGTAGCCATCCAGCTTCCAGGTATTGCGGTTGGTGCCATAACGATCGCCGACATAGAAGGTACCTGCACCAACCCCCCAATTGCCCCAGCTGGAATTTTTCGGTTCGTAGCTGAGCCACAAGCTGGCACTGGTATCTGCAACATTACTCGGCTTATTACCCTGGGCGACTCCGGTTGCCCGACCCGGGTCATCAATTTTTATATCGAGATCCGAGAAGCTGGCGAGTAAATTGACGCCTTCTGATAGTTGCGCCGTGGTGTCTACTTCGAAGCCTTTTGAGGTTTGTTTTCCGAGCAATACTGCCTCCAGTCCAGCGCCTTCTGTGGTGACGTATGCAAGGATGTTTTTCTTTTCGATATCGAAGTAGGAGACGGTCATGGTCAACTTATCGTTAAACCAGCTGAACTTGCTTCCGACTTCGTATTGTTTGCCTTCTTCCGGTGTTAACAGGTCGGTTTTGGTTTCCCCTTTACTAGCGTTTAATACGTTAAATAACGATTGTGGGGTAAACGACTCGCTGTAGCTGGCGTATAACGAGGCCTGGTTGAACAGCTTGCATAATGCGCCTGCCTGGTAGGTCCATTGCTGGTCACTGAATTTACCTTTTGTGCTTTGTTGTTCATCAAAGCGAACATTATTCATGCGCGTGTCGAAATCGTCGTAACGTGCTCCCAACAGTAACTTCAGCCTATCGCCAATACTCAGCTGATCCTGAAAATAAACCGCCAGATGCTCAGATTCGGTGGTGTAGTCAAAGTCTTTATTCGCAGTGGCAGAGGAGAGTTTACCGCGAACTGGCTGGTACAGGGTGTAGCCGTAATAGTTGGTCGGAATGGCTGCGGTTAATTGTGATGCTTTGGCCAGGTCACCTTGTTCCACTGCCTGCAGAATGGCCAGCACATCTCGCTGTAACTGGGCACCCTGATGATCACCGGTACTCAGGGTTGAGAAGGATTTCTGATCATGGAAGTCAATTCCTACCAAGGCATGGTGGCGAATAAAACCGGTGTCAAAATGTTTATCCAGCGACAAATTCAGGTGGTCATTATCCTGGTCTCCGCGACTGCCCATCACCCGTCGTAATACTGTGCCATCGGGTGCTTCCGGTAAACCGAGTGCTTTTAATCGGGAAAAATCACCGGCGAGTTTGTCGTCGAAATAGGTTTTATAACCATGGATGGTGCCCAGCACATTGGTTTCGAGACTTTTGTTGTCGCTGTCCTGAGTCATCAGCTTCGCCGTGAGGTGCCAGTCGTTAGCGAAGGTCAGGTCGTAATCCAGCGTCAGCGTGGAAATTTCGCTCCGGTTGAATTCAAACGCCTCACCATAATCGCGACTGATCGGTACATTCGGAACGATTACCGGGTTGTCCGGATTATTGTCCCTAAAGGTTCCCACCAGGCCGTGATCAACCGAGCCTTTGTCTTTTTGATATTCGTAATTGATGTTCAGATACGATTGATTGTTGATGTGCCAGCGCAGCGAAGGTGACAGTAAGGTTCGCTTAATGTCGCTTTCATCCCGGAAAGTTTCAGAATCTTCGTAACTGGCGACCATCCGATACAGCAGCGACTGATCGTCATTGATACTGTTGGTTGAGTCGGCCAACAGATAGCGTTTGCCCTTATTATCCAGCGTGGTGTTGAGCAAATGATAAGGACTCGCCTGGGGCTTTTTCGTCACAATATTCACGATGCCGCCGGGTTGCACCGCACCATAAAGAACCGATGCCGGACCTTTTATCACTTCCAGTGCTTCGATGTTAGCGGTTGAGGTTTTACTGGTAATCACCCGAACACCGTCGCGGTAGGTGGTGGCAGACTTAAAACCACGTAAGCCAAAATCATCCTTAACGTTGCCATTACCGTCGCCTTCGGAGGTGCTGCTGACATTACGCAGTATGTCCGCCAGCTCGGTAGCTTGCTGGTCGATGATGACCTGCTCCGGAATCAGCGTCACCGAGCGCGGAATATTCATAATATCTGTGGTGGTTCGGGTCGCTCCCTGGGATTCACGCACGTAATAGCGGCTCAGTGGTGTTCCCACCACTTCAATGGTATCCAGGGTGGTGCTGTCGGAAGATTCTGCCTGCGCCAATGCGGGTGTTAAGGCGGGCAAAAAGAGTGGAAACAAGGCCAGGCTTAAAGTGGCAGAAATCAGATGATTTGATAAAACTCGATGGCGTGTCATTGGAGTCCCTGTGAAAACAAGCGGCTGTTTACCTTCCGCCAGCTGGCTCAACAGCCAACTGTCGGAAGTGATTCAAAGTGCCGTTGATGGAGCGTGCGACAGCACAAAAAGATAATCATCTGGTGCTGCGATAACGGCGGCCGCCAGCCTAGCCCAAGAGGCGCAATAATGAGTCAATCTGCTTCAGAATGACCAGGTCACTCTGGCTGTAAGCTGCATGGCGACAGGGAATTACGCTGTTGTTGGCGAAACTGATTCGGGGTTAAACCGGATTGCTGTTTAAACACCCGGTAAAAGGTATTTTTGTTGTTGAAGCCGGCCAGATAGGCGATATCAATAATTGATTGCTGGCAATCCTGATCAAGTAATAATCGCTGTGCTTCGTCATAGCGCAACTGGTTAAGCCAGTTGTAGAAGCTCACTCCCATATGCTGATTCAGCAGTTCAGATAATTGACTGGCAGTAATCTCGAGCTGGGTAGCCAGCTCTGTCAGTGACAAATCATTTTTCAGGTGTGGACGTTGCTGCTCCACCAGTGTGATAAGTTGTTGCTTTAATGCACTGGCCAGCGTGTCGCTCAGTTCTCTGTGATCGGTTAGTTCGTGCTCAGTATTGTTTTTGAACTCGATAGCTTTGGCGGACTTGGTGTTGCCTGCGGCATTGCTGTCTGCCATCGGTTGTTGAGTCGAGGTTGTTGAGCCGAATGATGAATCACCGGCTGATACCGATACGGGTAATTGCGCATCAACATCTTTTGGTTCCGGAAACCACATCGGCCGATACGCGTAGAAACCAGCGATGGCAACCAGATACAGGGAAATCAGGGCAACGGCAGCGCGCCACTGATCGTTAATCAGCGGTTGATACCACAGCTGAATCATCAGCAGCACGATATCGAGCAGGGCATAACAAGTAGCCGCCAGCATGATATGCAGCAGCCAATAAAAGCCGGAGTTACGATAATGAAGTACCACTGTGGTAAGTAATGAACGGTGTTTAAACGCCGTGACTAAGTTAAACAGCAAATAACCAACAATCTGCAGTGCGGCGAGTATAACCAGCAGTTTTTGCGGGTAATCGACATCCGCTAGTACCAGGCTCAGGGTAATCACAAACGGAATAAAGTGTACGAGCATCGAACGCATGGCCATTGGCCGCTTGCTCACCAGCTTCAACATAAAATAAATAAACGGGCCGTAGAGCAGAATAAAACAGTGCGTCGAAAGAGTAATCGGCCAGGGCACGGCAAAGGTCGCCGCCTGCACATAGGAGTGCAGTGGAAATACCAATACGGCGGCCAACAAAGCAGCCAGAATTTTTGACCCCGGGAACTGGCGACGTGCCGGAGCCAGTAGCGAGACGATGATAAACCCGCCCAGGGTAATCGAAACCAGATACAGTGCTTTAAAGGCCTCTAACGGCATAGACGGAGACTCGGAGGTTGCCTGCTCAAACGGCGGCTAAAGTACTATAAATTGTTGATAATGGGAATTGATATCAAATGAGTCGTCGGCTGGCGAGAGACCACTGCGTATCTTAAAATTACCCTATACGTATTCAGCAACGGCAATCCGGCATTCGGTCGGTATCTGCTCCGTTGCCTGACTGAGGTAATTCTGAACGTGCGGAACCCATTCCGGCTATTACTCTTCTTCTGGTTATGTCTGCTGGCGGTATCTGGCCACAGCCATGATCAGTTCGTAACGGATCCTGATTTAAACCCCGGCAACCTGGTGCCGGAGACGATTGAGTACCTGCGCAGTGATCGTCAGCTGACACTGGCTGAGGTTGAGGGGCTTGATGAAGGTGATGGGGTTGATAGAGAGGATCGCCAATCTGACTCTGCACAACAGCAAGCTCATTCGATGTCTGAACACCGCTGGCGGAGTATTGCGGCGCAGGATGCCAACTTTGGTTTCGATCTGGGTTATTACTGGTTTCGTTATCCGATACGCACACCAGACGGCGCAGATGAAAACTGGCTGCTGGAAGTTGGCTATCCGTTACTTGATCATCTGACCGTTTACCTGGTGCAGAATCAGCGGGTTATTCAGCAGTACAACAGTGGTGATCGCCAACCGTTTGATCTGCGACCCGAGGCCTATCCCAACTTCCTGTTTCCGTTTCAGCTAAAACCCCGACAGCAATATTGGCTGTACGTTGAGCTGCAAACCAGCAGTTCGGTGCAGGCACCGATGTCGCTGCGTAGTAAAGCCGATTTCTGGAAAACCCATCTGACGGAAAAAATCTTCCTGATTATTTTTTTATGCCGTCCTGATTTCGATGTTTATTTACAACGGCATCCTCTATCTGATGGTGCGGGATCAGAGTTATCTGTATTACATCCTGTACCTTGGGTCGTTTATCTTTTTGATGGCCAGTATGGATGGTCTGGCTTATCAGTACCTGTGGCCCGGCAGCACAGAATTTCATCAGGTCAGTGTGCTGCTATTTATGAATGCGGTGTTGCTGACTGCGCCATTGTTCGGCTGCAGTTTCTTACGTTTGATCGATAACAATCCCATCCTTTACCGCATCATGGCGACACTCTCATGGCTGGGGGTAATGGGTATGATTGGCGCCTTTATGCTGCCGTACGGGTTTGTGGTTAAAACGACCAGCATCGTGGCCGTCGCCACGGTATTTATTATGTTGTATGTCTCGGTGGCGGTGCTTATCCAGCGCAACAGCCGGGAGGTGGTAATCTTTCTGACCGCCTGGGCAACGCTGATGATGGGCTATGTGGTCTACGTGTCACAGAAACTGGGTTGGATGCCGATCAACAGCTTTACCGAACACGCCATCGAAGTGGGTGCCATTTTTGAAGTGTTGTTACTGGCGCTCAGTCTTGCCGACCGTATTAACTCCGAGCGTAAAGCGCATTTGGTAACCCAGAACCGCATGCTGGAATTACAGGTTCAGGCCAATATCGAACTGGATCAGAAAGTAAAAGAACGCACCGAAGCATTGGAGCAACTGAATGTGCGCTTAAAAGAGGTGTCGGTAACCGATTCTCTAACCGGGGTTAAAAACCGGCGTTTCTTCGATACTCAGCTGGCAAGTGAATTCCAGAAAGCCTGCATTGGTAACAAGTGGTTGTCATTGCTTATGATCGATGTCGACCATTTTAAAGCCTTTAATGATCAGCATGGCCATCAGGCCGGAGACCTGGTGTTGCGCAAAGTTGCTGAAACCATCACTGCAGAAGTGCGTGGCGAAGGCGATCTGGTGTGCCGTTACGGCGGTGAAGAATTTTGCGTGTTACTGGTGAATACCGATGCCGGGCAGGCGGCAGAAATTGCCGAGCGTATTCGTACCGCTGTGGCCTCGCGTCAGGCAAGCTGGCAGCGTCAGGTATTAACGGTTACTGCCAGCCTGGGTTGCTGCAGTATCGTTCCGGATACTGTGCACGGCGCGGAAGCTCTGCTGAAGGCCGCCGATGAAAATTTATACCGGGCCAAAGAAGCCGGGCGTAATCGGGTTGTTTCCTCGGTGATTGATTAAAGACAAGGCGGGTTGTGTGAGTGCTTGTCCGCAATCCGGACAATTCGTTACACTGCATAACCAGTCTGGAATGGTAGTTGGTGACGGTGATGCAGGTAATAAAACGGATGATATTGCTTCTGGCGATTGCCATGCAGTTACCGCTATACGCTCAGGAACCCGCTGCGGCAGCCTCTCTGGCGCATTACACCTTGTATTTCCCTCCGTATTGGGAAGGAGCCGATAAACAGGTTTCCGGATTACACGCACGTTTGTCACGGCGTTTGTATCAGCAGGCTGGCCTGCAGGTGGAAATGGAAAGTGTGCCTTATGCGCGAATTCATCGTCTGCTGTTACCCGATAACGTCGCCATTGTGGCGTACGGCGCTAATGCCGAAACCGATGATCGGTTTCTGTTTCCGATTCCCCAAACGTCTATTGAATTACGGATTTATGGCCTGAATGCTGAGCCGGTTGATACTCTGGAACCGCTGGAAGGCAAACGTATTGCCATCAAACGTGGTTTTCCTTTGGGTGGTTACGCCGATGCTTTGCAGCAGGAAAAATACCGCACCATCACCACCAACAGTGTAGAGCAGGCCATTCGGCTATTGCTGCTGGGGCGGGTGGATTACATCATCACCCTCGATGATCCATTCCAGAAAGACGTGCGCAAAGTTAATCTCGAAGGTCATAAAATCTGGAGTCGTACCCTGGAGAAGCTGGATGGTTGGCCAATTGCCGTCGTAAAAGCCCACCCGCAGGCTAAAGAGTTGTACCAAAAAATTAAGCAGGCGTATCAGCAGCTGCGTGATAACGGTGTGGTGACCTATAAAAATCAACGCTTGTTGTTAACCGAAGATTTTTAACCGCAATTCCCAAATAATTTTAAGGGTATTTTGCTTATCTTTTAGCCCCGATGCGCTGCTATACGTAAGGCAGTGTCAGCTGGCGGGCATCTGTGTGTCTTTCAAAAGCCGGGCCGGGTAAACTGATTATTCGTATTTATTTTCAGGCCTGTTTTCCATGTCGTCTTCCTCCCATGCTTCCGATGAAAAACTGATCACCAGTTTTGCTGAGTTCAGTAAAACAGCGGACTATTCGCTGCTGGAAAATCTGAATATCGATCCGCAAGCACGTCAGGATGGGGTTGAGCATCAACCACGACAGGTTTTTTCCGGGCATTATGTGCCGGTGATTCCTACGCCGATTGCTGCGCCGCAATATATCGCTCATAGCTCTACATTATTCGCTGAGTTGGGCCTGGATGATTCTCTGGTTCAAGACAAAGCATTTGCCAAAGTATTTTCCGCTGATATTTCTCCTGTATTGGAGAGCGTGATGGAGAAGGGCACGTCACCGATGCGCCCGTATGGTTGGGCCACCGGTTATGCCTTGTCGATTTATGGCACCGAATACACCCAGCAGTGTCCTTTCCGTAACGGCAATGGTTATGGCGATGGCCGGGCGATGTCGATTTTTGAAGGGGTATTTAACGGCAAGCGCTGGGAGATGCAATTAAAAGGTGGTGGTCGTACACCGTATTGTCGTGGTGCCGATGGTCGTGCGGTATTACGTTCCAGTGTGCGCGAATTTTTGGCCCAGGAGCATATGCACGCGTTAGGCATTCCAACCTCGCGTTCACTGACTTTGTTTACTTCGACCGCAGAAACGGTGACTCGTCCGTGGTATTCCGAACAATCCCAAACCTATGAACCGGATATTCTGGTGGAGAATCCGGTTGCGATTTCGACCCGTGTGGCACCGTCGTTTTTACGGGTTGGTCAGGTGGAGTTATTTGCTCGCCGGACCCGTAATAAAGAATATGATCATGCGACGGACGAGCTGAAATTAATTGTTCAGCATCTGATTGAGCGTGAATATAAAGATGATATTGATGCGGCGTTATCCTTCCCGGATCAGGTGATTAAGCTGGCGGAATGTTTCCGTGGTCGCTTAACGGCGTTGGTAGCCAACTGGATTCGGGTCGGTTTTTGTCAGGGCAACTTTAATAGCGATAACTGCCCGGCGGGTGGTTACACTCTGGATTACGGCCCGTTTGGTTTTTGCGAGCAGTTTGATCCGCAATTCCAGCCCTGGACCGGCGGTGGTGAACATTTCTCCTTCTTTAATCAGCCTGCAGCGGCGGAAGCTAACTTCCATATGTTCTGGAAGTCGGTACGAACTCTGCTGGAAAGTGAGGGAGAAGATGGCTACATACAGCGACTGGATGACGTTCGCCGGGGTTTTGAAAAAGAACAGCGTATTGCCATTCAAAATATGTGGGCGGCCAAGCTTGGGCTTGATAGCTACGACGAAGCACTGACGACTCAGTTATTGTCGCTGATGCATCAGTCGGAAGCTGACTACACACGTTTCTTCCGCGAATTATCATCGGTGCCAACCAGCATTGAATCGCTAAAAGAAACTTTTTATTTAAATATCTCTGAGTCCCGTGATTCGCAGCTGGAGCAAAAATGGCAAAGCTGGCTGGAGCAATGGCGCAATGCGGTGCTGGATAATCAGAAAGAAGCGTTTGTTGCTGCGAAAATGAAACAAACCAATCCGAAATACACCTGGCGTGAATGGCTGGTGGTTCCGGCTTATCAGCAGGCGATGCAGTCTTGTTCTGATGGACGTGGTAATTACGATCTGGTGAAAGAGCTGCAGCAGGTGTTAACTCATCCTTATGATGAGCAAACGCCGGAAATAGAAGCGAAATTTTATCGCCAGAAACCGGCTGAATATTTCCATGCTGGTGGGGTGTCGCACTACAGTTGTTCGTCTTAAGCCTGTCAATTTGGACCGTCGGTTTAGGCCCGTCACCTTAAGGGCTTAATCTTAGGGCCGTATTCTCCGGCCCGTTGCTATAGTCTGCTCCCCATGTTCTTTGGTGAGCAGTATTCCGCAACTTTGTTCTATTTTTCCAAGTCCGGCTTTCCTACCATTTTGCCTTGCTAAGTCGCAGGTTTGTTGAGTCGTCATCCTTATGCTGGAAATCATTTTGTATGCCGTTGGTGTGATGTACACACCCGGTCCCGTCAATTTTATTGCTCTTAACAGCGGTATTCAGAAGCAGAGCGGCATGCTTGGCTTCTTTGTTGGTGTGTCGACCGGCATGACCATTTTGTTCCTGGCGGTTTCTTTTGTTGGTGCGCAGCTGATCAGCGATACCTTGCTGCAATGTACGGCGGCATTAGGTACGGCGTATATCGTTTGGCTGAGTTATAAGATCTTTCGTTCGGATGTATCAGGGCAGGGGGATGAGAAGGTACGCCCACTGGCGTTTGCCGATGGTGTGCTGATGCAGATTCTCAACCCCAAAGGGTTTTCGGTCGCCTTACCGCTGGCGACGGTGCAGTTCCCAGCGGCGGGCATCACTGGTGGTTCTTTGGTTGTCTGGAGCGTTGGCTTGGCGTTTCTTGGGTTGGGAGCGCCGTCACTGTATTACGGTTTTGGGCGCCTGTTGGGGCGCAGGATTTATCAGGCCAGTTATCTGAAGTGGATTAATCGGCTGATGGCGGTGTTTTTGTTGTTTGTGGCGGTCAATATGGGGATGGTGGCTTTCAGCTTGTGAGGGTGGTGAGCCGCAAATTTGGTATTTGCGGCTCATTGTCTGTTTTAACTAGCGTAGAATGGATCTTCATTAAAACGCTCAGTGACGCCAATTAGTCTGCTGATGTGATTGGAAAACAGAAGGGAAGGTCTTTGGTTAGCGTCGTTGGTTTTATCATTCTGATTTTTGCCGTTTTCCTATCTATGCCCTGGTGGATGGCCAAGCTTACACATTGGGATGCAAAGCATGCCCGCTGGAGCGTGTTTAACGGCTATTCGAAAGTGCCAAGGATTTGGGGTGCAGGAGCGCGCGGAAACGTGATTGTGATGCCGCTGTTTCTATGTGCCGCTCTCCTTAACTATGACGGCTCCAACAACGATTTAGTGTTTATTCTCATCGGTGTGGGTGGGGTTCTGTTTTCACTGGCTCTGTTTCCCCTTGGAACGGCTCTGAAGCAAAACCTTGGTTCATGCCGGAGATATCTTGGTATTGCGCTGGTGATTGAAGCTCTTCTTATTCTTGCTTGTCATTATTTGCCAGGTGGTAATGCTTTGGCTGGTTTCTTGAGTCTTGTGGTTGCTGTCGCCATTGGGGTGATGTGGCTGTATTACAGTGATGAGGGAGAGCCATATGCGAAGGTTATTCGGAAAGGAGAGTAAGTCTTTCTTTTAGTATGGAGGATTTAGCGAATCAACTATCGAAAGTGGATCAAGTGACTAATAGCAGTGTTTTGTTACTTGTGACGCTCAGTATAGGCTAACAGTTAAGCTGCAAAGAAAGGCTTATCAGCCAATATCTCAATATTATTGTGATACTCAATGGTATCTGATTTTTCGAAGTTAGGCCCTAAATGCTGCAGAACTCTTTATTTGAAACTTCGTATGTAACTTTAAGATAATTATTGTCGAGCAGTAGATACTTTGATTAAAAAAATCAAAGAACCTATGATTCCTTTGTCGTCATAGGCTCTTCGACAATTGGGTTTATTGTGATTTTGGAGGTTTTGGCTTTGGAGCATTTTCATTTTTAATTGTAGGAGAGTATCCGGACAGAGGGCTGTTTTCTTGTGGAGATGGAGAGTATCCATCTTGACCCGAACCTGAAGGCCTATAACCTTTTTTGAATGGAACATTTGTTTTTTGGTTTGCCATTACATTGTCCTTGTATTTATTGAGATTTAGGCGGTTTAGCTGTTGAAGAGCTTGATGTGGTTTTTGATGGGGTATAACCATAAGTTTCAGAGGAGCTTGAACTTTTAGGTTTATACCCGTTGGTTGCTGAGATCGAGGGTGAATACCCTTTTGCTACTTTTTTACTCATGTCTTCTCCTGTTTACATTTCAATTAATTCAACTGTTGATATTTCACTGCTTAGAATAATTGCTCCGGATGAGCGTTCAACAGGTCTTTCAAAGCCCCGTTTATTATTTAAAAGCCATACTTCTTCAATATATATTTGTTCTTCGGCTGGTGAGCTAGAGACAAAAGAGTTACCAGAATACTTCCCACCGATCTCTTTACCATTTTTCAAAGTTATGATCATCCAGTATTCTTTTCTTTGAGAGAAAACGAAATCCCAAGGCTTAGATGTCGGATGTGGGGCATTCTCCTGAAACCAATTCGAATATCTAAGTTTTTTCCAGATTGCTACCCAGATCACTGGGCATACAAATAATATGAGGGTGTAAAAGAATAGCCTTAAATCAGGGTGTGCTGTTTGGAACTCTGCTGTGTCAATTGCAATGATCGGCCACAATAAAATTGCATAGTTAATGCAGCTGTAAGTTATGGCATCTACTATTTTGGAGCTGGCACTAACTGCCGAAGGTGGGAATGTTAGTTCGTAAGCCTTAATTGATATGAAGCCGGGAATAACAAAGGCTATGAAGATCAGAAGTTTATCAATTTCCCAAATGTCACTCATGTTTTGTTCTCATCGTTTTAACAAAGAGTAGAGCCGTTAGTGTTATGTCCTAAGATGGTAGGACCTTTCTTGATAACATTATCCATTCTTCCATTATTCTTATGATGAGTAAATTATTATCTTTCGTAGTGTTGAGAATGGAGGTTCGGGAGGTGTGTTAGAAACAAAAAAACCGGCTCCTCTTTCGAGTGCCGGTTTTTTTATTCGATCAGGTTTTGTTTTCAGTAGAAGCCGATCAGTTCAGTGAGCTACATAGGCTGAGGCCTAAATCCACTCTGTCGTCATTGATCTTTTGTGCGTCTGAACACGTTCTTTTCAGAACCTCAAAACCCAACCGTTATATCTGAGCTTAGCCCACTTTCTGCGCGTTTGTAGTAAACAGCAGGGCAGTGGGCTAATAACCTCTAAAACTTAAACAGCTTTCAGAGGGATAGCTGGACGAGCCAGGTCTTCAGACGGTGGAGCGAAAGAAGTCAGGTTGATACCTTCAACTGCTGCTTTGTACTCTTCCAGAGTCGGGAAACGACCCAGGATAGTAGACAGGACAACCATTGGAGTAGAGCCTAACAGAGACTCACCTTTCTTCTCAGCGCTGTCTTCTACAACACGGCCTTGGAACAGACGAGTAGAAGTAGCCAGAACAGTGTCACCAGCTTCAGCTTTTTCCTGGTTACCCATACACAGGTTACATCCAGGACGCTCTAAGTACAGGATGTTCTCGTAGGAAGTACGTGCAGCTTCTTTCGGGTTGTCATCGTCGAAAGTGAAGCCAGCGTATTTAGACAGGATGTCCCAATCGCCTTCTGCTTTCAGTTCGTCAACGATGTTGTACGTTGGTGGTGCAACAACCAGTGGTGCGTTGAACGTGATAGGACCGTTCTTCTCCAGGTTACGCAGCATCGCAGCGATGATTTGCATGTCACCTTTGTGAACCATACAAGAACCAACGAAGCCCAGGTCAACTTTACGGCCATCGTAGTAAGAAGTCGGACGGATCACGTCGTGAGTGTAACGCTTAGATACGTCTTCGTTGTTTACGTCTGGGTCAGCAATCATTGGCTCGTCGATTGCGTCCAGGTCAACTTCAACTTCTGCGTAGTACTTAGCGTTGTCGTCTGGAGCCAGAGCAGGTGCTTCGCCAGATTTAACTTCAGCGATACGCTTGTCAGCCAGGTCGATCAGACCTTGCAGCATGCCAGCTTCGTTTTCCATACCTTTGTTGATCATGATCTGGATACGGGACTTAGCCAGTTCCAGAGACTTGATCAGAGTTTCATCGGTAGAAATACAGATAGAAGCTTTCGCTTTCATTTCTGCAGTCCAGTCGGTGAAGGTGAAGGCTTGGTCAGCCAGCAGAGTACCGATTTGTACTTCGATCACACGACCCTGGAAGACGTTTTCGCCAGAGAACTTCTTCAGCATTTGCGCTTGAGTCGCGTGTACGATGTCACGGAAGTCCATGTGTGGCTTCATGTTGCCTTTGAAGGTTACCTTCACAGACTCTGGGATTGGCATTGCTGCTTCACCAGTTGCCAGTGCGATTGCAACAGTACCGGAGTCAGCACCGAACGCTACACCTTTAGACATACGGGTGTGAGAGTCACCACCGATGATGATCGCGCGATCGTCAACAGTAATGTCGTTCAGTACTTTGTGGATTACGTCAGTCATGGAGTGGTAAACGCCTTTCGGGTCACGTGCAGTGATTACACCGAATGCGTTCATGAACGCCATCAGCTTAGGCGTGTTAGCCTTAGCTTTGTTGTCCCATACAGAAGCTGTGTGACAACCAGACTGGAATGCACCATCAACATCAGGAGAGATAGTAGAAGCAGCCATAGCTTCCAGTTCCTGACAAGTCATAGGACCAGTAGTGTCCTGAGAACCAACGATGTTCACTTTAACGCGAACGTCAGAACCTGTGTGCAGAGGAGTCTTAGAAGTAACACCAACAGCGTTGCGGTTGAAGATCTTCTCAACTGCAGTCAGGCCCTGGCCTTCGTTGGAGATTTCTTTAGAAGCAGCGTAAACAACTGGTGCTTCAACGCCCAGAGTTTCAGCAGCGAAAGTCTGGATCTTCTTACCGAAAGTTACTGCGTAAGAACCGCCAGCTTTCATGAATTCCACTTTTTGTGGAGTGAAAGCGTCGCTCACGTCAGACAGTACATTGCCTTCGCTGTCTAACAGTTTCTTAGCTTTAGTGTCGATGGTCAGAACGGTACCGGTAGCAACAGAGTATGCTTCTTCCAGTACTGGATCGCCGTTTGCGTCACGTACGATTTCGCCGTTAGCGTCGGTTTTCTTAACCCAGTTTTTCAGGTCCAGACCGATACCGCCAGTTACACCAACAGTGGTCAGGAAGATAGGTGCGATACCGTTAGTACCAGCAACGACCGGACGGTTGTTGATGAAAGGAATGTATGGAGAAGTCTTCTCACCAGCCCACAGTGCAACGTTGTTAACACCAGACATACGGGAAGAACCAACACCCATGGTGCCTTTCTCAGCGATCAGCATTACTTTAGCGTCTGGGTTGTCTTCACCCATCTTCTTAATTTCTTGCTGTGCTTCTGGAGTGATCATGCACTGGCCGTGCAGTTCACGGTCAGCACGGGAGTGAGACTGGTTACCTGGAGACAGTAAGTCAGTAGAGATATCACCTTCAGCAGCGATGTAGGTGATAACTTTAATTTGCTCTGGGATATCGTCCAGCTTGGTGAAGAACTCAGCTTTTGAGTAGCTTTCCAGAATGTCTTTAGCAATGGCGTTGCCTGCTTTGAAAGCATCAGCTAAGCGCTTGGTGTCTGCGTCGTACAGGAATACCTGAGACTTCAGAACTTCACCAGCAGCAGCGTTGTTAGCGTCGTCAGACAGAGCGATGTCCAGCAGTGCTTCAACAGAAGGACCACCTTTCATGTGAGACAGTTGCTCTAAAGCGAACTCTGGAGAGATTTCAGCAACCGTTTCTGCACCGGTAACGATGTCTTTCAGGAACTTAGCTTTAACACCAGCAGCAGGAGTTGTACCTGGCAGAGTGTTGTAGATGAAGAAGTTCAGAGAAGCTTCGCGCTCTGCATTGCCAGTGTCTTTGATCTGGGCAATGATTTCAGACAGCAGTTCTGCACTGTCGATTGGTTTTGGGTTCAGACCCAGGTCCTTTTTACGAACCTCAATTTCTTCTAAATATTCTGAATACAAGCTCATCGCTTCATCCCTCATCTAATGACATCCGCCGACACACTGCAGTTCATGACGCTGCACAGCCTTTGGACAGTTAAAACATTCACACGGAATTTAAGGCGCTAAGTATAGGCCATCGCGTCTGTAGGGTTAAGGAAGCCGATGGTCGAATAGTTCATAAATTGTCCTTATTCGGCTTATGTTCGATATAAATAATATGAATGCCGCCTTTAGTCGCAGGGTAAATGAAAGTCACTCTTATTTCCGGGCTGTGATGGGGTCTTAGTCATCCTGAAATCGCTCAGAAATTGGCACGATTGGCTGCTGCGTAGTGTTATGTGACTGGGTAAGGTGGAGAAAAACCGATAATAACAATCTGATAAAAAACCGTAGAAGGATCATGCTGATGAGTGAATCCGGAGCAGCGCCAGCCATTCATAAACGTACCTGTTGTTTATGTGAAGCCACCTGTGGCCTTGAAATTACCACCCAGGGACAGGGCGCTGAAAAGCAGATTCTGTCGATAAAAGGCGACAAGGATGATCCCTTCAGTCGCGGTTATATCTGCCCGAAAGCAACGGCATTGCAGGATCTGCACGACGATCCGGATCGTTTAACCAAACCGGTGAAAAAGATGGCCGACGGCAGCTGGAAAGAAATCAGCTGGAAACAGGCCATTCGCGAAGCGGTTGCCGGGTTAAAAGGCGTTCAAAAACGTCACGGCAGAGACTCTATTGGCAGTTATCTGGGTAATCCCAACGTTCATAATTACGGCAATCTGCTGGTTGGCCCGATGTTGTTAAAAGCGCTGGGGTCAAAGAATAAATTCTCTGCCACCTCAGTCGATCAGTTACCACACCATATGGCCAGCTATTTTATGTTTGGCCATCAGCTGTTAATGCCAATTCCGGATATTGATCACACCGATTTTATGCTGATTATTGGTGGCAACCCGGTGGCGTCGAACGGCTCCATTATGACGGTGCCGGATATCAAAAACCGTTTAAAAGCCATTAATGAGCGTGGCGGTCGGGTGGTGCTGGTTGATCCGCGCCGCAGTGAAACAGCGAAATTTGCCCAGCAGCATCTGTTTATTAAACCCGGCCAGGATATTTTATTGCTGTTGTCGTTATTGTTTGTATTTACCCATGAACAGCAATTACCGGCTCTACCTGAGTATGTCGATAGCGCCGATTTAAAATCGTTATGTGCTGAATTTTCTCCGGAAAATACCGCCGCCATTACCGGCATCGACGCAAAAGCGTTACGCGAACTGGCGGCACAATGGTTAGCGGCAAAATCCGCCGTATGTTATGGCCGCATGGGCGTCTCGGTGCAGGAATTTGGTGGCTTATGTCAGTGGCTGATTAATGTACTGAACGTTATCACGGGTAATTTCGACCGCCAGGGTGGTGCTATGTTCACCCAGCCAGCAGTCGATTTACCGGCGGTGTTGGCCGCTCGTGGTAGTCGCGGCCATTACGACTTATATCGCTCGCGTGTACGTGATTTACCGGAATTCGGCGGCGAATTTCCGGTTGCGGCGCTGGCCGAAGAAATTCTGACCGAAGCAGATAAAAGCAAAGGTGAGACTCAGATTAAAGCCATGGTGACGGTTGCCGGTAACCCGATTGTGGCCACGCCAAACAGCCAACAATTAAATAAAGCGTTCGAATCGCTCGACTTTATGGTGTCGGTGGATGGCTTTATTAATGAAACCACCCGCCATGCGAATATTATTTTGCCACCGGTAAGCCAGCTGGAACGTGATCATTATGATTTAATTTTTAATAATTTTGCCGTGCGCAATGTCGCGAAATATTCTCAGCCGTTGTTTACCCCGGCAAAAGGCAGCAGACACGATTGGCAGATTCTGCTGGATCTGGCTTCGGGCTTTAACTCCGGTGCTAATGCCGGGCCGGTTAAAAAACGACTCACCAACTGGCTGACCTATCAGTCGATCCGTTGGTTAAAACCTAAAGGTGTTTTGAATAAATTAATGGCCAGCGGAAAATCCGGCCTGGATCTTAAAACACTGGAGCAGTCGCCACAGGGGGTTGATCTGGGCGAATTAACACCACAAATGCCAAAGCGTTTATTCCATAAAAATAAACGTCTGGCGTTAACGCCGGATATTTATTTACAGGAACTGGATCGCGTAAAGGAAACGTTATTACAGCGTACAACGCCAGAGTTTGTACTAATTGGCCGCCGTCATATCCGCTCCAATAATTCCTGGATGCACAATAGCCAGCGTCTGATCAAAGGCGCTGATCGCTGTACTCTGATGTTAAACCCACAGGACGCTGAAAAACTGAATGTCGCCGAAGGTGGGCGATTATCGGTGAAATCACGGGTTGCCAGTCTGGAAGTACCGGTAGAAATTACCGACGAGTTAATGCCCGGCGTGGTCAGTTTGCCGCACGGTTATGGTCACGGTCAGAAAGGTGTGCAGCTGAATCAGGCGCAGAGTAATCCGGGTGTGAACACCAACGAATTAACCGATGAATTATTTATCGATGAATTAACCGGTAATACCGCGTTAAACGGTGTACCAGTGGAGTTGTGTGTTGTGAATCAGGAGAACCCTCAGGCCCTGGCTTCTGAAGTCGCCTGACAATCTTTAGTAATACCTGAGTACTTCAAAAAAGCGGCAGCGTAATTCAGCTGCCGGATTTATCCGGTTTAATCTGAACCGGATTAAGAATTCCCGGGCTGGAAATTTGGTTGCGGCCATTGGATTTGGCGTTATACATCCTCAGGTCGGCTTGCTCTATCAGCTGATCGGCAGAGGTCAGTGTTTCCGCATCGAAACTGGCAACGCCCATACTCAAGGTAATAAAGGGGGCGACACTTGAAGCTTTGTGCTCCAGTTGTACGCTGCGGATTTTTTGCTGAATCTGCAGTGCTACGCTGTTGGCTCCCTGCAGATCCGACCCTGGCAATAACACCACAAATTCTTCACCACCAAACCGCGCAGTCAGATCAGCCGGGCGTTTGGCACACAGACGAATCACTGCGGCGACTTTCTGCAAACAGTGATCGCCCTCCAGGTGGCCATAAGCATCGTTATATTGTTTAAAGAAATCGACATCCAGCATTATCAGCGATAATGGCGTGCGTTCACGACGGCAGCGTAATATTTCCCGCTCGATTGCTTCATCAAAATGGCGGCGATTAGACAGCCCGGTTAGGGAATCGGTACGGGATAAATGTTCGACGCGTTTTTTATCACTGATGTCGGTGGCAACCAGTGCCACACCGTCTTCGACGTCATCAACGCGAAAATCCGGTTGAATGGTGATGCTGAGCCAGGAGTTGGTACCCTGTTTATCGTGGATCTGCAGCTCGCCTGACCATAAACGGTTATCGTTGATGGCGGCTTTCATTTGCTGAAACTGGTTGCAATCCGGATTCGTTAATAAGTTTCTGAACGGCGTGTTGATCAGTTCTTCCGCTGTGTATTGAGTCAGATTTGCCCAGGCTTTTGACGCCATAATAAAGTTCAGATCGGGAGATAAAATACAGGCGTGCACCCACTGGTTAATCACTCGAAGATAATCCTGCATGGCATCGTTAGTGCGGCTTAATTCCTGTGTTTTTTCTTTTACCCGAGCCCTCAGGCGAAGATTGTTGTAATACTGAAAACCAACAAAAATGCTTAGTACTAATAAGGCAACAGCACCGGCTTTAAGCCATTCGTCACTGACCACCGGCTGATTAATATGATCGAGATAATGAATCCCCTCCAGGCTGGCGGAGTCGGGTGCTTTTCCGGTATTTTTATAAATGTCAGCGATGCGTAACAGGCGGTTTGGACTGAAGTAACCTAACTCAATGGCGCTGGCATGAATAATCCGGGCGGTCATTTCCGCTTCAAACAGCAGGTGTTCTATCGACATATCTGGTGTCAGGTTATTGTGAATCCAGACCGCCATTTTCTCCGGATTTTTCAGCGCATAACGCCAGCCTTTTAACGCCGCGCGACGAAACGCCAGTACCTGCTGGCTATTGGCCTTAAAATAACTCTCTTCGACAAAAATCATATCGCCATAAAAATCGATGCCGTAGCTGCTGGGGGCAATCAGATCGATCTCGATACCAGCGTTTTTAAAATCGAAAGGCTGGCTGGTGCTGTAAACAGAAATGGCGTCGACACGGCCGTCAATCAGATCCTGATTGTTAAACGAGTGGGGCACGTGAGTGATGTCTTTGGAGGTCATCGAAAATTCAGAAAACATCGCCTGCAGCACGGCGTCGTCTGCGTCTTTAATGTACATCACCCGTTTGTTTTTCAAGTCCAGCGGGCTGACCAGTTGACTGCTTTTCAACGTCGCCAGTACCAGAGGTGACGTTTGAAATATGGCAGCCAGCACGACCGGCTTTTTGCCTTGCAGGCGTGCCAGCACCAGGCTGGAATCAGAGATACCGAATTGAGCTTCACCGTCCACCACACTCTCCAGCGGCGACTTATTCGGGTTAAGTTCACGGATTTCGACATTCAGCCCTTCGTCAGCGAAATAGCCCTGGGTTTGCGCGGCGTAAAATCCGGCAAACTGAAACTGGTGCTTCCATTTAAGCTGTAACACCACATCTTGTTGTGCATTTCCAACAGTAGGCAGGAGGAAAAGCAGCAATACAAACGGCATCCATGCGACTCGTGGCGAATGACGTCGATAGGTCACAGGCGAATGTCTTTATAACAACAGGTAGTTAAAGTATGGAAGTGTGAGCGATGAATGCAACGACAGCTTGTTTGCAGTGCGTAAGCGTTGAATGTAACAAAAGGTTTTCGGGCGCAGAGAGTACTGCGCCGGAGTTGTTCAAGCGGCCGGGAAGGTCACTTGAAGGTCACAACAGGGTCGTAGGAAGGTAACAGGTCAGCTGATTTTTCCGGTTACCCGGGCGCGTTTACTGCCCACTTCCACTGGTGCTTTTTTCGCTTCGGCGGCCTGTTTGATCTGATCATCAATGATGTTTTTCACGGCGATCAATAACCCCATGGCAACAAAAGCGCCGGGTGGCAGGATGGCAAACAGGAAATCCGGGTAGTCTTTCACCAGCTCGATTTTCCAGTCAGACGCCATTGGCCCAAACAACAGCTGCATATCGGAGAAGATCACGCCCTGGCCAAGAATTTCGCGCATGGCGCCCAGTACCACAAGCACCACGGTGAAACCCAGTGCCATCATAAAGCCATCTACCACAGATGGCAGAATCGGGTTTTTACAGGCGAAAGCATCGGCACGACCTAAAATCGCACAGTTGGTTACGATCAGTGGAATAAAGATCCCCAGCACCTGGTACAGCTCATAGGTAAAAGCCTGCATTACCAGTTCGGCGACGGTTACGAACGAGGCAATAATCATCACAAACGCCGGTAATCGCACCGCTTCAGATACATGGTTACGAATCAGGGAGACCGACAGGTTGGAACCGACTAATACCATCATGGTCGCCAGACCCAGGCCTAAGGCATTGACCACCGAACCGGTGACCGCCAGCAGCGGACATAAGCCCAGCAGCTGAACCAGAGCCGGGTTGTTGTTCCATAAACCGTCGAGGCTGATATCGCGTAAAGATTTAGTGGCCATTAGCGTGTCTCCACGGAAGCTGCTTGAGGCGTATTGTCGGACTGAGACTGGCCAGTGTTCTGTGGCTCAACCAGGCGGCTGTTAAGGATCTGTGCCTTGTGTTGATCAAAGAAGTTCAGCGCCCGTTTTACCGCCCGAACCACCGCGCGAGGGGTGATCGTAGCGCCGGTAAACTGATCAAAGTCGCCACCGTCTTTTTTCACGTTCCAGCGGCTTTCTTCCGGGTTAAACAACGACTTGCCGGTGAACGACAGTACCCAGTCGGATTTTTTAATGTCGACTTTATCGCCCAGTCCTGGTGTTTCTTTGTGTTCGATTACCCGTACACCCGCCAGTGTGCCATCGGCTTTCACTCCAACAATCATAGAGATATGGGTGGTGTAACCGTCCGGAGCAACCACCGGGATAATGGCGGTATGCACCACACCCTGATGACGCGCCAGATGAATCTTAGCGTCGTCGGCAATGGGTCCTAACAGCTGTTGGTTAAAGTCGCCATTGATGGTCAGGGTATCGTTCAGCAGATCATTGTCATAATCGCTGGCCGGCACAATTTCATTTAACGCCCGGGCTTCGGCCTGGCGAATGTTGTTTTCAATACGTTCCTTAGTGCCCACCTGAGCTACGGCAATAGCGCCAGCGGTAACCAGGGCAAATAGTCCCAGGCCAATGGCGTTATTGCGGATGGAAAGCAGAAGTTCGTTCATGGGGTGCTCTCCTTAATTCTTTTTCGCAGCTAAACCACGTTTGGCTTTTTTATGGCCATAGGTGCGTGGTTGGGTGTAGGCATCAATAAACGGCGCGGCAAAGTTCATCAGAATGACAGCAAAAGCCACGGCGTCCGGATAGGCGCCCCAGGTACGGATGATATACAGCAGAATGCCAATGCCAGCGCCATAAATCAGTTTGCCGCGTGATGTCGTTGAGGCGGAAACCGGATCGGTGGCAATAAAGAATGCACCCAGCATGGTGGCGCCGCTTAACAGGTGTAGTGACATTGGCGTATACATGTCTTCGTCCCAGCCCAGCAGCAGTGAGCAGGTCGCCAGTGCCGCTAACATGGCCACCGGAATATGCCAGCTGATGATTTTACGCCAGATCAGGAATACACCACCGAGCAGGTACGCCAGATTGACCCATTCCCAGCCGCCGTTTAACCAGCCGTTAAAGGTGCTTTGTTGCAGCACCACATCGGAAGTTTCTTTGGCGATTAAGTGTTTGTAGGCATCCAGCGGAGTTGCGCCGGTAAAGCCGTCAACCACAGAGACACCATCAACCGCCTCGGTACCAAAAATAGCGCTTAACGTGCTGCCAATATCGGCAAAACCGCTGCCGGTCATTTGCGAAGATAAGGCCCAGTTGGTGGTCATTTGTACCGGGAAAGACACCAGTACCAGGGCGTAACCCACCATCGCCGGATTAAACGGATTGTTGCCCAAACCACCATACAACTGCTTGGCGAAAACGATGGCAAAGCTGGTTGCCAGAACCGTAATCCACCACGGCGCAAACGGCGGTAACGCCAGGCCGAGCAACACGCCGGTCAGCAGGGCGGTGTTATCTTTCAGGAAGAAAGCCAGCGGACGTTTGCGAATCTTCAGCACCAGTGCTTCGGATATCAGTGCAGTAGCGCTGGCCAGCAATACATTCACCAGAGTGCCAAAGCCGAATAAACCGGTGGCCACAGCCAGACCCGGCAGGGTGGCCAGAATCACGGTTAGCATCACATTGCTGGTGCTGTTTGGGCCGTGAGTGTGTGGCGATGACAGGGTAATCAGTGCCATCAGGCATCTCCCTCTGCAGTAGCACCCGCTTGCAGCTGAGACAGCTCGGTTTGCAGTGCGTTAAGTTTGTCTTGTTGTTTGTTAACCGCTTTGCTCAGAGCATCAACAGTTTCCAGACCTTGCTCCTGAGCCATGGTCAGGCGTTCCTGGGCTTTGGCGACACGATCCTGCTGCGCCCGGATTTTCTTTTCCAGGGCTTCCAGCTGTTCGTTACTGGCAGTGCTGGTGCTGTCGGTGTTAGCGGATGCAGGACTGTCTGTTTCTGAGCCACTGGCAGCACTCTCGTTGGTGCTCTTTGTAGCAACCCCATTCTGAGCCGCAGCCAGTTGCGCTTTCACTTCGTCCACCTTGCCTTGCTGGCGTTCGATACCGGCTTTTAAGGCATCAACCGTGTCCAGACCGTCTGCTTCGGCTTGCTGCAGGCGAGTCATGGCAGTATCCAGACGGGCCTGTAATGTCTCCAGCTTGCGCTGTAAACGTTCCGGCGTGTTTGGATCACCTTTGTCAGATGCGACATGTTCCGGAGCTGACTCTGCGGCTTTCTGGGCTGCTTTTTCGGCTTTTTTCGCGGCCGCAATTTGCTTCGCCAGGTCTTTGATCTTGTCCTGAGTTTTCGCCAGCGCGGATTCAAAAGCAGGGACTTTGTCAGCTTTTTCCGGATCTTCTTTGGCAGCAGCAATCTTTTCTTCTGTTTTACTTTTGGCTGTTTGCGCAGCGGCTAATTGCTTCTGCAGTTTTTCCAGCTCAGCCGGATCAAAGGCCGGAACCGCAGCTGCTGCAGCCGAAGTGCCATTAGCAGAACCAGCAGACAGGCTGGCATCGTAAGCCGCTTTGGCTTCGTCGACACGGGTCTGTTGCTTGGCAATACCTTCTTCCAGCGCAGCAACGGTATCGAGACCTTGCTCTTTCGCGTCGGCTAAACGTTTTTGTGCTGTTTCCAGGCGAGCCTGGGCGGTTTCCCATTTTTTCTTCAGACGTTCTGGAGAGTTCGGATCACCTTTATCGCTGTCGGTTGCCGAAGCAGGAGCCGCTTTGGCGGCTTTTTTCGCTTCAGCGATTTGTTTCGCCAGCGTTTTAATTTTTTCCTGGGTTTTTTCCAGGGCCGCTTCAAACGCCGGGATCTTCTCAGACTGAGCCGCGTCTTCACGGGCGTTGTCGAGTTTTTCCTGGGTCTTCTTCAGAGCGGATTGAGCGCCATCCAGTTGCTTCTGCAGCTTTTCCAGTTCGGCATTGTTCGCCGGAGCGGCAGTTGCTGCAGCCGGAGTCGCTGCTTTTTTCGCACTCTGAGCCTTGGTGGCTGCTTCAGCACGGGCTTTGCGTTTGGCTTCTTTTTCGGCTTTTTCGCGTTCCTGACGGGCAACACGATTTTCGAAACGTTCTTTGGCTTTTTCCGCTTTAGATTGGGCTGCGCGTTCTTCACGCACCGCACCTTTGGCGTAACGGTAATATTGCACCAATGGAATATGGCTTGGGCAAACGTAAGAGCAGGCACCACATTCAATACAGTCGAACAGGTTGTGCTGCTCGGCTTTGTCGAATTCCTGCGCTTTGCTGAACCAGTACAGCTGCTGTGGCAGTAACTCAGCCGGGCAGGCGTCAGCACACATGCCACAACGGATACAAGCCATGGCGATATCGTTTGGCGGCAGCTCTTTATCGGTTGGTGCCAATAAGCAGTTGGTGGTTTTAACCACGGGTAAATCCAGTGATGGCAGAGCAAACCCCATCATCGGGCCACCCATAATCACACGCTCACGTTTCTGCTGTTGGTAACCGGCCTGTTGCAACAGGAAATTGGCTGGGGTACCTAATAACACTTCCCAGTTACCCGGTTGCTGGTTGGCGTCACCGGTTAAGGTGGTGATACGGCTGATCAGAGGTGTGCCGTGATACACCGCGTCGGAAATGGCCGCGACGGTACCGACGTTCTGACAGACAATGCCCAGGTCAGCAGGAATGCCACCGGCGGGTACTTCTTCGCCGGTCAGAATCTGAATCAGCTGCTTTTCGCCACCGGAAGGGTATTTGGTCGGAATGGCGACCACATCGATATGATGTTCTTCGTGCAGTTCAACCAGAGCGGCGTTTAATGCCTCTACGGCTTCAGGTTTGTTGTCTTCAACACCAATCAAGCAACGTTTGGCGCCAAGTATGTGCAACAGAATCTGAGCACCGGAAATCACCTGTTGAGCGCGCTCACGCATCAACATGTCGTCGGCGGTGATATAAGGCTCACACTCTGCGCCGTTCAGAATCAGGGTGCTAATATCACGTTTGCCGGTATGCAGTTTGACTGCTGTCGGGAAGCCTGCGCCACCCATGCCAGCGATGCCACAATCACTGATGTGACTAACCAGTTCTGTCGCTTCTAAGTCGCGAATATCGTCGACGCCACGTTTGGCCAGCAAACCCTGGCGTTCAATCCATTCATCTTTGCCATCACTGTCGATCACAATGCACAGTTCTTCCAAGCCGGAGGCATGCGGAACCTGGCGTGGTTCGATGGCGCTGATTGTGCCGGATGTCGGCGCGTGTAGTGGTACGCTGACAAAGCCGTTGGCTTCCGCCAGCATCTGGCCTTTAAGAACCGCGTCGCCGACTTTAACCAGTGGCTCAGCAGGGGCACCAATATGCTGGTGCAACGGCAAAATCAGTTGTGGTGCAATCGGCGCCTGTTGAATTGGCTGGCCGGTTGACTGGGTTTTGTTTTCTGCCGGATGAATACCGCCGTCAAAATCGTACAGACGAATCAGGTTGGTCATGCGGCACCTCGCTCATCATCGTCATTGGCGGGTGTAGCCTGTTCCTTCATATCGCTAGCGATAGCAGGTTTTTTATCTGTAGCAATCAATTCCACTCCGGAGGTTGGCGCTTGCCAATACCAGCTGCTTTTATCGGTGCTGACAGGCACCATATCAATACAATCGACCGGGCACGGCTCAACACACAAATCACAGCCGGTACATTCATCGGCAATCACGGTGTGCATTTGTTTAGCGGCACCAAGAATGGCGTCAACCGGGCAGGCCTGGATACATTTAGTACAACCAATACATTCGTCTTCGCGAATGACGGCGACATTCGGAACGTCATTTTCTGCACCGTGTTCGGCGTCTAGCGGTTCGGGTTCAACACCGAGTAAATCAGCCAGCGCCTGGATGGTGCTTTCGCCGCCGGGAGGACATTTGTTGATTTTGTCGCCATTAGCGATGGCTTCGGCGTAAGGCTTACAGCCGGGATAGGAGCACTGGCCACACTGGGTTTGTGGCAGCAGATTATTGATCTGATCAACGATTGGGTTGCCTTCCACCTTGAAACGCACTGCGGCAAAGCCGAGCACGCCACCAAAGACGGCAGCAAGAATCACCAGGACAACAATGGCTATCAGAATAGCGATAACAGCAGTAGACATACTATTCACACACCCTTAAATGCTGACCAGGCCGGTAAAGCCCATAAAGGCCAGTGACATCAGGCCTGCGGTAATCATAGCGATGGCCGAACCCTGGAACGGCTTAGGTACATCGGCCACGGCAATACGTTCACGCATTGCAGCAAACAGCACCATAACTAAAGAAAAACCAACCGCAGCGCCAAAGCCATAAAGAATGGATTCAACAAAGCCGTTGTCGCGTTTGATGTTCAGCAGGGCAACACCAAGCACGGCACAGTTGGTGGTAATCAGGGGCAGGAATATACCTAAAACACGGTAAAGCAGTGGACTGGTTTTCCGGATAGCCATTTCGGTAAAACCGACAACCACAGCAATTACCATAATGAAGCTGATGGTTTTGAGGTAGGCCAGATCGAACGGCAGCAGGATGTAGGTGTACACCAGATAGCTACATACCGACGCCAGGGTCAGTACGAAGGTGGTGGCTGCGCCCATACCAATGGCGGTTTCCAGTTTGTTCGACACACCCATAAAAGGGCACAGACCCAGGAATTGCACTAATACAAAGTTGTTCACCAGTATGGTGCTCACCAGAATCAGCAGATAATCAGTCATCGGTGTACTCTTGCTTATCCGCACTTAACGGCGGGTTATCAATGGCGGCGAGTAAAGCGGAGCCGTCACGGTTTAAATTTGGGCGCGCATTATCCCAAATTTGCGATATTTCCTACAAGCTGGTCTTGACTGGTTTTAATCACAAAATGGAATAAGCTTAGCGGCAGACATAGCTATTCGTCTGATTTTGCAGTCTGTTAGCCGTATTTAACAAGGCAGATTGGCTCAGGCTCAACGAGACAGTCGCGGCCCAAGTCGTCTCAATGTTGATGTTTATTGCTGGCCGGGATCGTGCTGGTGCATGCAAATCAGACCATGGGCCTGGGCAGAAGTGTAAACAGGCTGGCCGTTATCAGCCATGATGCGCATCAATAATATGCCTGTTGAGGAATGTTTGTTTGTGTGGATGCTGGTTTATTTGGCAGCGCTGGAAGTCCGGGTGTAGCGTTCAACAATCGCATCGATCTCGCCAGAAGCTTTCATCGTTGCAATAACCTGATTGAACTGCTCGATAAAGCGTTTGACGTCATTTCCTGCTTCTTTATTAAACGCCAGATAGCCTTTTTCGCGTGACAGAATATGAGTTTCCTCAATATCTGACAGCGAGAGTGGGCGTGCTTTATTCATGAGTGCCAGTTGGTACTGAATGGACAGACGATCGTTGATGTAACAATCGATGCGGCGATTAAACAGTTTTTTCAGGTTTGCGGCGGTGCTGTTGACTTCAGTCAGACGAATAATTCCCTGGCGGGTTGCTGCTTCTACCGCCGGACCGGAACTGAATCCGGAGTTCTGCCCAAACGTCAGACCGTTGTAATCCTGCGGGAATTGTTTGTCCGTTAACTTAAGATCGCGATGGCAATAAATCACCAGCGTCTCTTCCAGAATCGCGGTCGAATAAGCCATATAAGGTCGTTGTTTTGGTCGATAGTAGGGTGGGTACAACATCGACAGCTTGCCGTTTTTCAGGTCGCTCAGCCCTCGTTTCCAGGGCAAAAATGTGATGGTGGCGGGTTGCTCCATGCGGGTCACTGCACTGGCAATAATATCGGTGTAAATACCAGTGATTTTTCCATTCGCTTTGAATGAATAAGGCGGGTAAGACTGGTCACCAGCGATCTCAAGCCCGTAGGCCGGGATACTGGTGATCAGGCTAAGCAGCAGCGCCGATATCAGGATGTTCCAGCGATGTTTCCAGCTATGCACAATGACTTCCCTGATTAGTTAGGTTGATTTTGACCAGCGGGTGTTACAACAAATTTCCGGAGAAATCATAGCGTAGCCCGGCACTGATCTGGGTGGTTGAATCTCCGGATTCCGGATCCTGATACAGGTATTCAAGATGGACCCGAACATTATCCGCCAGCTGTTTTTCCAGCGTCAGATTTATACCGGAAAAAGATCGGCTGGAGCCGGTTTTGTCACCATCATCGTAATCGAAGTAGCCGGTTTTTACTTTGAACCGACGTGGTAACGGATAGGCCAGTGATACGTCGGTGCTGTTGCGATCGACACTTTTCCCGGCGGCAGGATCGAAGGTGATGTCCTGATAAGCGGCAGCGATGTATAAACCCGCAAGGGTCGTATGTATCGCGAATGCATTGCTTTCCAACTTGTCGCCGACCAGCTCGCTGTTCACTTTGTCGGCGCCGGTTGAATCGGCATACGCGTAGGCCAGATAGACAACGCCTGCATCAAACGAAACACCTGCATTCACGATGTCGGCCGAATTTTCTCCGCTGCTGCCATCGGTACGAACTGCCGCGAGAAAACGGAAGCCGTTGCGCTGGTAGTCGTACATCGTGGAGTTATCGATAAAGAAATTATTGAAGCCTGCGGTGGTATCTCCGTGAGCAAAAGCAGTGCCGTCGTAGGCGTAGGGACTGGCTCTGTGGTTAAAAATATCGACGTGTTCGCCAATCAATAAATATTGTGGTGGACGTTGTTTACCCAGCGTCAGTTTACCGTATTCGCCGGAGATGCCGGCAAATGCCAGGCGGGCGCCGTCGATCTGGCCACCGTCTGCAATTTTTACGTTCCATTCGCCCTGAAAAAACACCTGAGTTGATTCCATAACATTTGTCGATCCTTTCAGACCAAAGCGTGATAAACCATCCTGAATATCTGTGGTGGTTTTTTTATCGTCGTCGCTGTAAGTGAGTACTGGACGGAAACTACCGTACAAGGATAAATCGGAATCATGCTGCCTGTGCGCTTTGCTTTTGCGCATTTGTTCTATTTCTTTTTCCAGTTGCGCCAGTCGTTGTTCAAGGTCGGCAAAGGCAGGTTGAGAAAGGGACAGTGACGCAGAAATAACCGCGGACGTTAAAATCAGAGTACGCATAGTGCCTCCGGCTTTTTATGAGGTTATTTCAGTGTAGGAATATAAATTGGCTTGATTAGAGAAAGTGTCTCTTTAATCCAATCTCGTCTCAAAACAGTCTTTTCTAATAGCCATAATTTCTGTCAGTGGTAATTGTTGTTTATCTACGTAAAATTCCTGCGATTACATTGTTATTTTTATAGGAACAGATGGTGGCTCAACTTACCCACTCCCAGGTGGAACAAGCATTATCCGGTTACACCGACCCTTATCTGAATCAGGATCTGGTTTCAGCAGGTGCCATTAAGAATATTGAAATTAATGGCGATCAGGTCACCGTCGATATTTTTCTCGGATATCCATCGGAGTATCTGAAAGACGGTATTGCGCAAATGCTGGTGGTGGCGCTGGAGAATATCGATGAATGTGCCAATGCAACTGTGAATGTTGACTGGCGCGTCGCCGATAATCCGGCGACTGAGGCAATCGAAGCCATCGCTCAGGTGAAAAATATTGTTGCCGTTGCTTCCGGCAAAGGTGGCGTGGGTAAATCCACCACGTCGGTGAACCTGGCGTTAGCGTTAGCCAAAGACGGCGCCAAAGTAGGTTTGCTGGATGCCGATATCTATGGCCCGAGTCAGGGCATTATGCTGGGTGTGGCCGACGGTACTCGTCCGGAAACGGTTGATGGCAAATGGTTTGTTCCGGTGGAAGCTCACGGTATTAAAACCATGTCGATGGCGTACCTGGTGACGGAAGATACTCCGATGGTCTGGCGTGGACCTATGGTTGCCGGGGCATTGCAGCAGATTATGACCCAGACCCAATGGGGCGAACTGGATTATCTGATCATTGATATGCCTCCGGGCACCGGTGACATTCAGCTAACACTGAGTCAAAAGTTCCCGGTAACCGGTTCCGTGATTGTTACCACACCGCAGGATATTGCTCTGGCAGACGCCAAAAAAGGTGTTGAGATGTTCCGCAAAGTGAATATCCCGGTGCTGGGGATGATCGAAAACATGAGTATGCATATTTGCTCAAATTGCGGTCATGCTGAACACATCTTTGGTGAAGACGGTGCTGAACGTCTGGCTGAAACTTATCAGACCGAGGTACTGGGCTCTCTGCCATTGTCGAAGTACATCCGTGAGCAAAGCGATGCCGGTACCCCTGTGGTTGCTGCCGATGACTGTTCCGAGGTCAGTATGATGTATCGTCATGCCGCCCGTAAGATGGCTGTGGTGTTGGCCCGCAGTGCAGAGGCCAGCACAGCGATGCCGGATATTCAGATCTCCGACGATTAATTCCCTCTATAGCTGTTTCATGGCCCGGTGTTGCACCGGGTCTTTTCCCTCGGCGCAACGCTGCAATTCTCCGTGAATTGGTAATTACCCGGTCCAAATTCGCCTCTTGTTATAAATAATCATTGTTCTGCTATAAAAGATCATTTACCCCTCAGGTAATAGCGTTAAACTGGGCGCATAACAAATAACTAGCTGAATCAGGCTAATCCCTCTCTGGAGACCGTATAGAGATGAGTCATTACCCTCACGTTTTTGAGCCATTAGATCTGGGCTTTACGAAGTTAAAAAACCGTATCGTTATGGGTTCCATGCACGTAGGTCTGGAAGATCGTCCGTGGCATTTTGATGAAATGGCGGAGTACTTCGCTGAGCGTGCTCGTGGTGGTACTGGCCTGATGGTGACCGGTGGTTTTTCTCCAAACCGTCGTGGTGATTTATTACCATTTGGTTCCAAGCTGATTTCCGGCTGGCAGGTGCCGTTCCATAAGAAGGTGACCACAGCGGTTCATGAAGCCGCTGCTGACAGCAAGATCCTGCTGCAGATCCTGCACGCGGGTCGTTATGGTTACACCCCGTTTAACGTTGCTCCATCGGCTGTTAAGTCACCAATTACGCCGTTTAAGCCAAAAGAGTTAAGCGCTAAGCAGATCGAAAAAACCATCGATGATTACGTTCGTTGCGCCAAGCTGGCCCAGAAAGCGAACTACGATGGCGTTGAAATCATGGGCTCTGAGGGTTACTTCATTTGTCAGATGATCAACAAGCGCGTTAACAAGCGTACCGATGAGTGGGGTGGTTCTTACGAAAACCGTATTCGTTTCCCTCTGGAAGTGGTACGTCGTATCCGTGAAGCGGTGGGTGAAGACTTTATCCTTATGTTCCGTCTGTCGATGCTGGATCTGGTAGAAGACGGTTCCGAAATGGACGAAGTTCTGCAGCTGGCGAAAGAGCTGGAAAAAGTCGGTGTGACCATCATTAACACCGGTATTGGCTGGCACGAAGCACGTGTTCCAACCATCGTAACCTCTGTACCTCGTGCTGCGTTTGTCGATGTAACGGCAAAAGTAAAAGAAGTGGTGAACGTGCCGGTTGTTGCCTCGAACCGTATCAATATGCCGGATACTGCTGAAGATATTATCTCCAGCGGTAAGGCCGATATGATCTCCATGGCGCGTCCACTACTGGCTGACTCGGAATGGGCAAATAAAGCGGAAGCGGGTAAGGCAGACGAGATTAACACCTGTATCGCCTGTAACCAGGCTTGTCTGGATCATACTTTCCAGATGAAGCGCGCCAGCTGTCTGGTGAACCCACGTGCGGGCCACGAAACCAAGCTGATTTATAAAACCGTTGGTCAGGCGAAAAAAGTTGCTGTTGTTGGTGCCGGTCCTGCCGGTCTGGCATGTGCCAATGTTGCTGCGCAACGTGGCCATAATGTGACCCTGTTCGAAGCGCGTGAGCACATTGGTGGTCAGTTCAACTACGCGGCACGTATTCCGGGTAAAGAAGAATTCCACGAAACCATCCGTTACTTCCACAAGATGATCGAAGTGCATAACATCGACTTGCGCCTGAACACCTGGGTGGATGCGGAACAGCTGAAAGCGGAAGGTTTTGATGAAGTGGTTATCGCTTCTGGTGTTGAACCACGCGTACCAAACATGCCAGGTGCTGATCACCCGAAAGTCGTGACCTACCAGCAGGTTCTGGACCAGGGCATGGAACTGGGTAAAAAAGTGGCGGTAATGGGTGCTGGTGGCATCGGCTTCGATATGTGCGAATACCTGACTCACGAAGGTCCGTCTCTGACTCTGGACAAAGATGCCTGGATGAAGGAGTGGGGTGTTGATGGCCAGAACGAAATTCGCGGTGGCCTGAAGCCTCAGGAAATCGAAGAATCGCCACGTAAGGTGTATATGTTGCAGCGTAAGGCGTCTTCTTTTGGTAAAGGCCTGAACAAGACTTCGGGTTGGGTACACCGTGCCGTGGTTGCCATGAAAGGCGTTGAAACCATTGGTGGTGTGAGCTACGACAAGGTTGATGATGAAGGCCTGCACGTAACCATTACCAGCGGTAAGAAGGGCGAAGAAGTGACGGAAACCCGCGTACTGGACGTCGATCATGTTGTTCTTTGTGCCGGTCAGGTATCCGTGAACAAACTGCATCAGCAGCTGGAACAGGACGAAAGCAAAACATTTAACCTGCACCTGGTTGGTGGCGCTGAGTTTGCCGGCGAGTTGGATGCTAAGCGTGCTATCCGTCTGGCAAGTGAGCTGGCCGCAGAGCTGTAATGTTTAGGTTGGGGCAGAGAATGCTGCCCTAGCTGATATAAAAAACGGGCCATAGGCCCGTTTTTTATTGGTTGTTATTCAGGTTCGAATGCATCACGGTGTGCATTCGGGATGGTAGATTCAGTTGTCGATTTTCTTTGGAATTAATAAGCGGAAACCTGCTCCCGACTGATAGTCCGGGTCGAGAAAAATCTCGCCTTTAAGGCGTTGGTGAACGATGTTGTACACCAGGTGCATCCCCAGACCGGTACCGCCCTGGCCACGTTTTGTGGTGTAGAACGGCTCGAAAATCTTCTGGCGAGCCTCTTCACTTAAGCCTTTGCCGTCGTCGGTGTAGCGGATAACGGCATTGCCACGTTCTTCCGCCACAACAATGCGAATCACACCGTCGTTCTTGTCTTCATAACCATGAATTAATGAGTTCATCACCAGATTGGTGATTACCTGAGAAATCGCGCCCGGGTAGGTACTCATGCGCAGCTGTTCGGAGCAATCGATCTCAACGGTGTGCTTGGTTTGTTTAAATTTGGGTGACAGAGTTTCGAGTATTTCGGTCAGGTACTCTTTTAATGAGAAATCGCGGATGTGTTCGCCAGTCTGATCTTCCGATACCTGTTTAAAGCTCTTAATCAGATGTGCGGCTCGTTGCAGATTTTTGTCGAGGATCCCCAGGCTTTCTTCCATCATGCGGATAAAGTCTTCGAAGTCCTGCTTGGTCATTTCACCTTTATCAAACAATGTGCGCATTTGCTGGTAATGATCATTGATGTAGGAGTGAATGGTGATGCATAACCCCAGCGGCGTGTTAATTTCGTGAGAAATACCCGCCACCATACCACCCAGCGATGACAGTTTTTCCGCTTCGATTAATTTGCCTTGGGTTGAGTGCAGCTCTTGAAGGGTTTGATTCAATTCGTCGACGGTGCGCTGTAGGCTTTGGGTTCGTTCACCCACACGGTCTTCCAGCTCGGCATTCATAATACGCAATTGTTGCTGCGCCTGGGTCTTTTGCTGCAGTTCATCGTTCATGGCAGCACTTAACGCGTTAAACGCATGCACCAGAATATCGATTTCGTCGTGGGCATCGGATTCCCGCAGCGACAGCGGTACGAAGCTGTCGTTATTGATGCGGTAATTCACTTCCAGCGCCATATGGCGAATACGGGCGTTAATCAGTCGGTGAACCACCAGCGCCAGTAACGACGCCAGCAACAGCATACTGATCAGCTGTGCCACCATGTTGGACAGTGCGGTTTTTGTGGCGGATGCGAATACTGCGTCGTGGTCAAAAGCGACTTCCAGTTTGCCCAGCAGTTTGTCATTGAAATAGATATCGATGGTGTCGATGTTGCCGTGATGGGGGCGGGAGCCGTCTTCGATATTCAGATTGAGATTATCGGTTACCCGGACGTAGCTGATAGCGTCCAGATTCATAATGCCTTTCACCTGAGTGCGGATCTGTACTTCGTCATAGAACCACAGGCTGGAACCCAGCGATTCACTGTAGCCAACGGCAATGGACTCGAGCCGCTCGGCAAATGCATCGGTTTGCTGCTGATAATTCCAGGCAACAATAATGGCACTGATGGCCAGCGACAGCGTTACCGAGGCGATTGCAAAATAAAGAATGATGCGCCACACCAGAGAGTGGTGCCACTGTTGCCCGGTGTTATCTTTGCCCAACGGGTTTGATGATGTTGATGTATCCATTCGCTCGGGGCGGCCTGTTATCAGCTGGAATCAGAAATTAACTTCATTCTAGCTGAATTTCACCTGTCGCGCTGGCGGATATGGACTTTTGTTGAATAGCAGAAAGGCCCGCAAAAATACTCCGTTTGTGCGGGCCTTTCTTTTTGAAATCAGCTGCTTAGCCGTTTACGGAAGGCGGCAAAATACAGCAGCGGAATGATCACCAGCGTTAACAGCGTTGAAATCAGGATGCCAAAGATCAGCGCGATGGCAAGGCCGTTAAAGATCGGATCATCGATGATAAAGAACGCACCAATCATTGCCGCCACTGCCGTCAGTACAATAGGGCGGGCACGCACCGCTGCTGACGTCACCACCGCATCCTCAAAGCGCATACCTTCTGATAACTGCTGATTGATAAAGTCGACCAGCAGAATTGAGTTGCGAACGATGATGCCAGCCAGAGCAATCATGCCGATCATCGACGTTGCGGTGAACTGAGCGCCAAATAATGCATGCCCAGGCATCACTCCAATCACAGTTAACGGAATTGGCGCCATAATAATCAGCGGCACCAGGTAAGAGCGGAACTGGGCAACTACCAGTAAATAAATCAGGATCATGCCAACACCGTAAGCAATGCCCATATCCCGGAAGGTCTCGTAGGTGATTTGCCACTCACCGTCCCATTTCACCTCGGCAGAGTCGGGCAGCGTTGGTGGCGAAATATAACTTTGTGGCCAGTTCAGCCCTTGATCCGGCATCGCAAAGGCGACCGAAAACAAGCCGTACAGTGGGCTGTCCAGATCGCCCGCCATATCCGCGGTGACAAACACCACCGGCTGCAGGTTTTTGCGATAGATATTTTTATCGATGGTTGTTTTCCGTACAGCGATCAGATCCCCGAGGCTTATCAGCTGACCATTTCCTACTTTTACCTGCATCACCATCAACTGGTTAAGATTTACCTTATTGCCTTCACTCAGTTCCAGGCGAATCGCCAGTGGGTATTTGTTCTGTTCGGTGTGCAGATAGCTGACGTCTTCACCGCCCAGTGCGGTATTGATTGCCTGAACAATGGTGCTCTGGGCAATGCCCAAATGAGCGGCACGCTGGCGATCGATATCCACCAGCCACTTTTCCTGATCGGCTTCAATCCAGTCATCAACATCCACAATGTCTGGTGTTTGCTCAAACAGCTGACGTAACTGTTTTGCGGCTGCTATTTGTTGCGTGTAATTGGCGCCATATACTTCGGCAACAATCGGCGCCATAACCGGCGGACCCGGAGGAACTTCGACAATTTTGACGTTGGCGTTGTACTGCTTGCCAATCATCTGCAGAGGTTCACGCACCGATAGCGCAATGGCATGGCTTTGGCGGTCGCGCTGGCTTTTATCGACCAGGTTGACCTGGATGTCGCCCTGATTCGGCAGGCGGCGCTGATAATACTGGCGCACCAGACCATTAAAATTAATCGGTGCAGCGGTTCCGGCGTAGAGCTGTAAGTCTTTAACTTCCGGTACTTTAACCAGTTCTTCCGACAGTGCTTCCAGCACCAGCAGGGTTTGTTCAACCGGAGTGCCTTCCGGCATATCCACGACAATCTGGAATTCAGATTTGTTGTCGAACGGCAGCATTTTTAACACCACCGCTTTAAATACCGGCAGCGATACGGCAATCGCGATCAGACCCATCACTGCGATGAACAACAGCGCACGTTTTTTTCCTGCCTGCGCGCCTTCGATAAACGGACGCATAAGGCCATTAAATAAACGGTACAGTTTATCGGCTTCAGGGTTGTGTTCTGCAGTTTGGTGTTCATGTTTGTGTTGCTGATTTTTCAGCAGCTTGTAAGACAGCCACGGGGTAACAACAAAAGCCACAATCAGGGAGATCAGCATGCCTGTGGAGGCGTTGATTGGGATTGGGCTCATGTAAGGCCCCATCAGGCCAGAAACAAAGGCCATCGGCATCAGCGCGGCAATCACGGTAAAGGTCGCGAGAATGGTCGGGCCGCCCACTTCATCAACCGCTGCCGGGATAATCTCCAGCAGTTTTTTGCCGCCCAGGTGCATATGGCGATGGATGTTCTCAACCACCACAATGGCATCATCAACCAGGATTCCAATCGAGAAAATCAACGCAAACAGAGATACACGATTGAGGGTGAAGCCCCAGACCCAGGAAGCGAACAGGGTGATGGCCAGAGTGATAAAAATCGCACCGCCGACGATAACGGCCTCGCGCCAGCTCATGGTGGCGAGCACCAGAACAACGACTGCAGCGGTAGCAAACAACAGTTTGGCAATTAACTTGTCAGACTTGTCTTTTGCGGTGGTGCCATAGTCGCGGGTAAC
This sequence comes from Bacterioplanoides sp., assembly GCF_965219715.1. Lineage (GTDB taxonomy): Bacteria > Pseudomonadota > Gammaproteobacteria > Pseudomonadales > Oceanobacteraceae > Bacterioplanoides. The sequence continues at coordinate 891,295 of NZ_OZ244785.1, read as the reverse complement.
GTCGGCCTGAATGGTATCGGGGATCAGACGGTTTTTCAGCGCGTTAAGGCGCTGCTCAATCTGTTGCGTAATATCAATGGCGTTCATTCCCGGTTGTTTGGCAATCGCCAGTGTCACCGCGGTTTTGCTGGCACTGCTGCTGCCGTTGATCACCTCGATGTGGCGGGTTTGATGTTCAGCAACGTCAGCCTGCAAGCGAATATCGGCGACATCCGCCAGGTAAACCAGGCCATTGTTATGTTTACCAACAATCAGCTGGCCCAGCGCATGGGTTGAATCGAGAAAACTGCCGGCCTGGACCTGAATCACCCGATTGTTCTGTACCAGTGCTTGCTGATGGCCTCCTGCATTGGCACTTTTCAGAGCGTTGCGAACATCGTTGAAAGCCAGTCCATGACCGTTCATGCGCGCCGGATCTAATTCCACCTCGACCACGGTTGCCTGTTTACCAATGGTGTAAATATCGCGGGTACCGGGCACACGTTTCAGATCACTCTCGAGCGCGTGGGCGACCTGGGTCAGCTGTTCGCCACTGACATCAACATCGTCTGACCATAGTGTGATCGCCATAATCGGAACATCGTCGATGCCCATCGGCTTAATCACTGGCTGCATTACCCCGAGGTTCTGTGGAAACCAGTCGTTGTGGCTGTATACCTGATTGTAAAGATTCAGGATGGCTTCCTGACGCGGGATACCCACTTCAAATTCGACGGTCAGAACCGCTTGGCCGGGTTGTGAGATCGAAAAAATATCGTCGACACCTTTAATTTCCGACAGCACCTGTTCTGCCGGGATTGCTACCAGCTGTTCCACTTCTTTCGGGCTGGCGCCGGGGAAACCAATAAAAACATTGGCAAAGGTCACATCAATTTGTGGCTCTTCTTCTTTTGGGGTTACCATAATGGCGAAAAAGCCGAGTAATAAACCAACCAGTGCCAGCAAGGGGGTGATCGCCGAGTTCTGGAAAGCCCGGGCGGTTTTACCTGAAATCCCTAATGGTTGATTGTCCGGTAATGAACTCATCAGTGGGCCTCTTATTGTTGTTGCTTGGCAAGTTGTTCGGAAGATTGTTTGGCAGACTTGAGTCTGGCGAGGGTGTCGTAACCATCAACAAAAATGGTATCGCCTGCATTCAGTCCGGATAACACCTCAACCCGGTCCTGATAACGGTTGCCGGTTCTTACCTGACGCAGTTTGCTGGTGCCATTGTCGTTGATATAAACCGCCGACAGTTCTGAGCGTTGAATGATGGCTGTTTTCGGTACGGTAATGGCCTGACGTTCGCCGGTTGTGATGAGCATCTTGGCCCAGCTGCCGGGAATCAGTTGTTGCGTATTGGCTGGCAGCTCGGCGCGAATACGCACGCTATGCAGCTGGTTGTCGGCATACGGATAGCGGGTAACTTTGGTTGGTTCTATCAATGTGCCGTTCACCCGAATCTGGATTTGTTGCGGTGAGTGATATTTTTGAGCCAGGCGCTGCGGAGCATCTGCAACTGCTCGCAGGCGATCCAGTGATAAGCCGGTCATCAGAGGTGTACCTGGTGCCACCAGCTCACCCGCTTCGATATGTCGGGCTCTTACAATGCCGGAATAGGGCGCACGAACCTGGGTGTAAGCCAGTTGTTCCCGGGCCTGACGGACACCAGCGCGGGCTGCTTCAACCGCTGCTGCCGAGCTTTTAGCGCGTGCGCTTGTGCTGTCGAGTTCTCCCTGAGAGAGCGTGCCCTGGCGAAATAAGCGTTGGTTTCGTTTCAGCAATACCTGTGCATCTTCATTTTGTGCCAGTGCTTGTGCCAGATTCGCTTTGGCTTGTGCCAGTGCGGCTTGTTGCTGAGTATTATCGATCTCAAGCAGTAGAGCGCCTTTTTCGACACGGTCATTTACGTCGAACAAAACAGATTGAACTGCACCGCTGGTTTGGGCAGAGACCGTGCTTTGATTGACGGCTTCCAGTGTTGCATCCAGTTCAAACTGCTGTGGAATGTTCTGCAGCACCAGTGTTTCTGTTGTGGTTTCAGCCATTGCTTTGCTGGCAGTACCCAGCAAGGTGGCAGCGGTGAGACTGACTAACAGCTTGGGTGCTAATGCATTTGCGTTCATAACAGAGTCCTTAACAAAAATCGTATTGCGGCACGTATAACTAAGTATGCATATATTAGAATATACTAATAATAAGAATGCAACCGTGCTGTTGAATTATGATTTTCTATCGTTGGGATAGAATTAATAAAATATCTACAGCCCTGTAGTTGGGTGATACTGAATCCACAGAATCAATAGTCATAACAGGAGAATGATATGGCGACGTATACAATCTTTGGCCGTGAAGGCTGTGGCTACTGCAGCCGTGCGAAACAATTATGTGAGATCAAACAGCTGGAGTATCGCTACGTCGATATTCAGAAAGAAGGCATCAGTCAGGCCGACCTGGAGAAAACCATCGGTAAGCCGGTTGCGACTGTGCCGCAGATTTTTCACGGTCGTGAATACATTGGCGGATATACGGAACTGGCAGCGTCTTTATCGGCTAAATAGTCAGAAGCACTGTTCTGGGCTGGACCAGGCCTGTGGCAGGTCTGGCCAGTTACCCGAGCACGGCTGAAGGCTCAGCTGCACCGGTTTCCCATCATCTTCAAAGGATATGGCGTAGGCGTGCAGGTAAGTACGATCAGCTGGTTTGCCGGCATAACGTTGGTCTCCGAGAATCGCTGCGCCGATACTCTTTAGTGCGACTCTCAACTGATGGGTTTTGCCGGTTGTCGGCTTCAGCAGATACAGGCGTAAGCCGCTGTGTTCGTCATGCTGGCTGATAAAGCGTGTGATGGCCGGGTTGTCCTGACTTCGTAACAGCTTCCAGCTGCCGTTGCGCGATTTAGTCATATCGCCCTTGATCCAGCCTTGTTTCTTTTTCGGCTTATCTGCTGACGCCGCCAGATAATATTTCTGTACCTTGCGCTCGCTGAATAACTGCGACAGGCGGGCTGCCGCCGGTTTGTTTTTAGCCAGCAACAAGATTCCGGAAGTAACTCTGTCGAGCCGATGAACAGGCCATAGTTCGGTGCCCAGTTGCTCGGAGGCTAACACCACCAGACCTTTCTGGTCGTCTTCGGTATGCATACCAATGCCTTCTGGCTTGGCGATGGCTAACCAGTCATCGGTTTGGTGGATAATAGAAAAGGCGGGGGACATGGAGCAGGCTTAATTTTCCTGTTCCATGATTTCCAGCAGGCGACGCACCAGCGCTTCGAAGAGTTGTGCCTGGTCGTTATCTGCATCGGCACTGAGGCTGTACATCAGTCGTTCGATTTCGGCGCGCGACATATAACGCACGGTTACCGGATTGGTCATAAATTACTGCTCGCTCAGAATCGGTAGCTGATTAACAGGCTGGTGGTGTAGACCGATGGTGTCTTTTTACCCAGTCCGGCGCGACGATTCTCAGTACGGTAATCGTGAGGATCACGAACGGTGCCAGCAAGATCAACAGTCACTGCTTTGTATTGGTAGCCCAGCCCCAGCTGCCAGCCCCAGCCATTAAATACCTGATGATTTTTGCCTGGACGGCCGATGCGGGTTTTTTCATGGTGCCAGCTTGGCCCTGTGTATGCCCGGAAGCCGGGTTGTGACAGACCGACGCCCCACATCAGCTGGGTTTGAAACCCTGTGGTGAACTTATCGTCCTGATCAATGCGATACAGCATAAAACGGGTAGCGGTGTTGTCTGATTGAGGCATTTCTGCAAACACGCTGAAGCCCGTGTCGGAATTGTCTGGCAGGTATGCTGGTGCCGGATCGCTATCCAGCTGAAAAGAACCAACACCGACACGAAAGTTGGTCGGTTCTGCCATAGTGGCAGCGCTGGCGCCGAGCAGTGCGGCGGCCATCCATAAACGAGAGCCAGACATTCTTGCTTCCTTAATAACAAAATAATGCTGGCGCCAAGGCTATCTCAGCGAGAGCACGGATACAACAGCCAGCATCCAGCCAGCTCTGGCGGATAACACTGATTCACCGTCTATACTGAGAGATTTAATATTGTTGGGGAAGAATCGTGAAGGCATTGCTGATTTTTTGCGGTCTGATGTTGTCGTTGCCTGTTGTGGCCATTGAAGATGAACTGGGGAATCCGACTGAAGATGCAAAAGCGGCCTATAAGGCGGGAAATACAGATTATGTTGCTATAGAACTCGAAGATGATCTGGAAATTCCCGGGTTGAAGCCGAAGCAGCTGGAAGTGGTCAAGCGTGAACATAAAACCCGCTCATTGAATCGCCGCTGGAAAACATTCGACAACATTGAACAGCAACCAAAGCGTTATCGTCGTATGAAGCGTTATGCAATCCGGTATAATCTGATGATGTGGAAGCTGACGCAAAGCGCCCAGAGTCCACGTTTCAAATATCGCTATTAACCGATCCGGAGAATTTCATTGGAATGTCGTTTAGGCTGCGGAGCCTGTTGTATCGCGCCGTCGATTTCTACCCCCATTCCCGGGATGCCAAACGGTAAACCAGCGGGACAACGTTGCATTCAGTTGGATGACCAGAATCTCTGTAAAATATTCGGTGACCCGTCACGGCCGGACGTGTGTGATGACTTTAAAGCAGAAGAGGCGATATGTGGCTCAGCCAATCAGATCGCCTTGCGCAACTTGACCGAACTGGAGCAGATGACGATCAGATAGTTATTTGATCGCCGTTCGCATTCCTTAATTTGTAGTAGTTTAGCCCCGATCTGACAGTCGCTCGTTTCGCTGCATGGGCAAAATCACTTACCACACGGTCAATATCGGCTTGAGTCATCGCTCGTGGCTCTACACAATCGACCATGTTGCCATTGCCTTGTTCGTCGGCAATCCACACTTGGGTTTCTACGGGTTTTAGTGCTGATGGGGCAATAGGCTGTTCGCCTTTTTGGAATGTTGGGTGTGATGCACAGCCAACATGCCATAACTGACAAAATATCGCTGCGCCTTGCTCTTTTGCTGCTTGAGTGACGGTTTTCCAGCCTGCCACTTGTTCATCAGTGTAGACGCCTGGTGTGAATGAGTAACCCTGCGAATCGTCTGAAATCTGGGTGGCTTCAGAGATGATTAACCCTGCGGTAGCGCGCTGCTTGTAGTAAGTCGCCATCATTTGGTTTGGAATGTTTCCCGGTTGGCTAGTGCGCGCTCGGGTCATTGGAGCCATGGCTACGCGGTTTTGTAGACCCAGTTGTTTTAGCTGTGCTGGTTCAAATAGCATGCTCATGATCGATTCCTTACTTAAGTAGTGGTACTTGGGTTTTGTTGCTTACAGATTCCATCCAATCTTTCACGGCGTTGACCCATTGGATTTCTGTGGCACTGAAGAACCCGCGCAAAATAGAAAATAGGATCGCTTCGTCTACCAAAGTCACATGCTGATAAGAGTCGAGGTTCAACACACTTTTCGCACGTTCGATGAGCGCTTCTACCTCTTTGGCAATGTTTGGTGTGTCTTGCAGAAGTGCGTCAAAATTGAGTGCTTCAGTTTCCTTTTTCGCGCGCCAAGCGAGCTGTGCAGACTGAGTGGCAAACTCTGGTAAATCCATGTTTGACCAACGTGGGTAACCCACCTTCTGCAGTGGAAGAAACGCGATTTTTTGCCAATCTAGCGCTTGTTGAGATGGTTGGCTTGTTTCACTTGATGTAGCCAGTTCAAGGAAGTAAGCGATGATATCTAGGCTTTCTGCCATCGCTTCACCGTTGTCTTTGATAAGAAGTGGTACTTGCTTGGTTCCAATCAGGTCTGTTGTGGTTTTGTCATCGTCATAAGCAATATTGATGACGTCGAGTTGGATATTCAACATGCCAGCAACGTAGCGGACGCGAGCACTGAATGGGCAATGTTCGTAAATGTAGAGTTTCATAGTGTTTTCCTAGTGATTTAATTGGGTAGCCCCGCCTTTTCGGGAGGCGTTAAGTCAGGGCTACCAGTAGGGATGAAATTAGTTGTTGAAGCTTGGTGTTAGCTCAGTTTGTTTGCTTTCTTTGCGGTTCGCCTTGGCGATGAATAGCAGACCAATCAGTGGAACAATGATGGCTGCGTAAGGGATCATGCCAGCGCCCATTTGGCTATCGAGCACCATGCCGCCTAAGAAGCCGCCAAAGGCATTGGCTAAGTTGAACGCAGAGATGTTTGCCGTCGCCGCTAGCTCTTGACCTTCACCACCGTGGTTCATTACTCGAAGTTGCATTGCTGGCACGTTAGCGAATGACGCAATACCAAATACAAAGGCGGTGGCAATAAACAGAGCTTTGCTGTCGACAGTTAGGCCGACCAGTACCAGTGATACAATCATCGCGATAGCCCAGAACATGGACGCTTTTTGTAGGTTTTTATCTGATGAACGACCACCCATGGTGTTGCCAACAATCAGACCGACGCCAACGATAACCAAAATCCAAGTCACGGCACTTTCACCAAAGCCAGTGATGTGCATGGCGATAGGGGCGATGTAACCATACAAAGTCATAAACCCCGACCAAGCGAATACGGTGATCGCAAGGCTGATAAGTAGCATTGGGTTTTTGAACGCAGCCAATTGCGCTTTGACATCTTTTGCTTCGCCATGACCAGTCGATTTGATCACTGAAGTGATGAAGAACAGAGCCACTAAACCAAAAGCGGCAACGGTCAAGAAAGTGGTGTGCCAGCCGAATTGCAAGCCAATCCAGGTACCGCCAGGCACACCTAAAACGTTAGCCAGTGTTAGGCCCGCGAACATCTGTCCGACTGCACGGCCTGCCATTTTTTCTGAAACCAAATTGGTCGCGACCACGGCTCCGATACCGTAGAAAGGGCCTTGAACCAAGCCCGTGATCACTCGGCTGACCATCAACACAAAGTAGTTAGGTGCGAAAGCGGACAATACGTTGCCGAGAATAAACAGCACCATCAGCCCTGTTAGTACGGCTTTCTTGTTAAAGCGTGCTAAGTAAATCGTAAGTAGCGGGCCGCCAAACACAATGGCAAGCGCATAGGCACTGATTAGGTAACCCGCTTGCCCTTCGGTGATGGACAAAGAGTTGGCGACTTGAAGAAGGATTCCTGCAATAACAAATTCCGCAGTACCGATAGCAAAAGCTGCAAGCGTTAGGATCCATACCTGCAGCGGCATTTTTTCTTTATTCATGGGGGGAGTCTCTTTTTTTATTTCGCTTGAACCAATTGGTGCCATGCTTTTTTATTGCTCTGGCACCTTGTTTTTATTTGCGTTTAGCTAAACGTGTGTTGTTAGCCAAGCAGTGCGCCACCATCAACATCAATCACGGCGCCAGTCATGTAGCTGTTTTCAATCAGAAGTAAGTAAGCTTTTGCAACGTCACTGGCTTCGCCTACTTTGCCAACAGGTAAGCTATTTTGCGTACGTTTGAACATGGCATTTCTGTCGTCTTCGTTCATGCCTTGATATGCCTCGGTTTTGGTTAAACCTGGACTGACCGCATTCACTCTGATCGGAGCCAATTCTTTCGCGAGTACCTTTGTGGTCGCTTCAATGGCCGCATTGATGGCAGTTTTGACGTAGGTGTTAGCAACAACTTTGCGCGATAACATGCCGGAAGTTAGCGTGATTGAGCCGCCTTTCTTGATGTAGCGTGCCCCATGTTTCGCTGCGTTGATGGCGCCCCAAAACTTGGTATCAAAAGCGTATTTTGCTTGGGAAAATTCCACGTCCATCACTTTGCCCGCCGGAGCATAAGAGCCTGCTGTGACGATCAGGTGGTCAAAAGCACCAATGGTTTCGAAGTAGTGGTAAACCGACTGTTCATCGCTGATGTCTAGCCCTGTTTTGCGGCTTGCTACGTGGACAACCGCATTGTCGCTTGCAAGTTGTTGGCTAAGTTCAGCACCAATACCTGATGTGCCACCTAGTACGACGTAGACAGTTTTTTCTGTTTTCATGATTTGTTTCTCCAATCTCGTTTCGTTGGAGCCAGTATATTGATTGGAAGAAATTTGATAATTGGGTAATATTTGAATTGATTATTCAGTTCAGTCGAATAATAAGGTTTTAGGAGGTAATGTGGACAAGTTTTCGGATATGACGCTGTTTGTCAGCATAGTGAAGAACCAAGGGCTGGCGGCGGCTGGTCGAGAGCTCGGTTTATCGCCAGCAACAGTAACGGCAAGATTGCAGTCGCTGGAAGACCGTTATGGGGTGAAATTACTTAATCGCAGTACAAGGCATATTTCACTGACGGACTCTGGTGCGATGTACCATCAGGCATGCTTAGAAATCATCGACAGCGTTAAAGAGACGGAAAACTTACTTCAAACTGGCACCAAAGAAGTGCGCGGCGCACTTAAAATCTCGGCTCCTCGTGATATTGGTAAGCAATACATTTCGCCAATAGTGTCTGAATTTAGTCAGCTCTATCCTGATGTGATCCCTTACTTGTATTTGAACGATAATTTATCCAACTTAGCTGAGTCCGGTTTGGACATCGTTATCCGATATGGGGAGCTAGCCGACAGCAGCCTTATTTCTCGCAAACTGGCGCCCAGTCGCCGAGTGCTTTGCGCTTCCCCTCAATATTTGGCAAAAAAAGGCACGCCGATCACGCCACAAGATCTAGCACATCACGATTGTTTAGTCATGGTTCGTAGCAATGAAGAATTGAAAACGTGGCACTTTCAGGATGAAGAGCAGCACAACGCTGTTACTGTCGTACCGACGCGTTTTTCTGATGATGGCGAAGTGATTCGTCAATGGGCGTTAGATGGGGCGGGTATTGCGTTGAAATCGATTCTAGATGTACAAGAAGACATCAAACAGCAGCGCCTCGTGACGGTGCTTAATGGTTACATGAAGAACTTCAATGCATCGACCTCAGCAGTCGGGGTGGACTTGAATGTCATATATCTAAGTAGAAAGTATCAACCGAGACGAGTTCGACTGTTTCTTGAGTTCTTGATTGAGCGTTTTTGTACCGTATTCGAAGATAAAACGCTTTAGTTTAAATATACGATTCAATCTTGGGGCAATGGAGTGTTTGTACTTCTAGCACCGGCAATTGTGGCAACAAGTGGATGAGCTGAGTTCCGGAAAGCCTATCGAGGTATTTAAGGTCAAAGCACACTCTGGCATTGAAGGGAATGGGAGAGCTGATCTTTATGGAGAAGCTCAAAAGAGGAGAGTTAGTATTGCTGACGGACACTCCATCTAGGCCTGTGATGCTCCGCGATGGGATAAGTAAATCGTGGAGCTTGTCTCCTAAAGGACAGGAGGCATTATCTGTAGCAGTTCTTCCCGGATTGCTGGTAGCGATAAAACGTATCTCTGGATACACCCATGACCTTACTGGCTTTGGATACATTACCGAGTTCCTGAGCAAGATTCAGCAAACCGGCTTTGTGTTTAATGATTGGATTGGTAGGCTCAAGCATAGAGAGTTTCCTTTGTTTAGATCTTGATTCGACACCAACATCAAAATGGGAAACTCTCTTCTTTTCAAATTGAAGTGTAAGATCAGGTCTGAACTAATACACTTAATTACCCATTTTAGAGTTTAAAGCGCTTAACCAGAGTCGTCAGGCTATTTGCCAAAGACACCAGATTGGTTGATACGCGCGTGGTTTCCTCGGCATTTTCCACGGTTTTCTGTGAATGACCCGAGATCGTATGAATGCCACGGCTGACATCCTCACCGTATTGCACCTGCTCCTGTAACTGCGCAACGGTTTCAGTATTCATCTGATCCATTTGTTCGACATGCTGTGACATGCTGTGCAGAGCTGCTGCCGCTTCATTTACCCGGGTTAACCCTTCATCCGCTGTTGCCTGAGCATTTTGCATCGAGTTTACCGCTTTGCCAGCCTCCTGCTGCAGTTGCTCAATCATGGCTTCAATTTCCTGCGCCGATTCCTGAGTCCGTTGTGATAACGTGCGAACCTCATCTGCTACCACGGCAAAGCCGCGTCCGCTCTCACCAGCGCGAGCCGCTTCAATCGCGGCATTTAATGCCAGCAGGTTGGTTTGTTCAGCGATACCTTTAATCACTTCCAGCACGCCGCCTACGGTTGTGGTGCGATCATTCAGATCGGTGATCACATCGGCGGTGGATTTAATCGCGATGTTCATGCTCTCAATTGTGGCTGCGGCCTGGTCGGTTTTGCTGACACCGTCTTTGGCAACCAGCTTGGCTTCCTGAGAAGCGTGAGTGCTTTGTTCCGCGTTGTTCCGTACGCTGTTGATGCTGGCGTGAAGCTGTTCAATGGCGTCCTGAATCTGGCTGGTTTCGTTATTCTGTTGCTCTGCGGCATCACGAGACAGCAGGGCACTGCGTTCAATATGCTGTGATGCGTCTTCCAGTTGGTCGGCAGTCTGAACCACTTCTTTTAACGAATCAGAGAAACGTGTGGTCATGGTATTAAGCGCTTCTGCGGCACGACCTACTTCATCGCGGGTGAATACTTTGACGCGTTGAGTGAGATCTGAATCACGCTCAATATTGGCGATGGTGCGGTTTACTGCGCGAATAGGTTTCAGAACCACGCGGCGTAACATAAAGGTCAGCAAAGCCAGCGCGGCGATAAACATAGCGGCCTGGGTGCTGGCCATGGTCAGCATGTTGCTGTGAATTTCTTCGTCAAGCTTGCTGAGGTCATAGGTGATTCTAATAGCACCGAGAATGTCGCCTTGTTTTGCCTGGTGACATAACAGGCAATTGGTACCACGATAGTTTTCTTCAGCAATTACCGGCCGTACGAAAGAAATGGTGTGCCCGTTTTCGTCGTCACGTTCCACAAACGCTTCTTCACCATTCATGGCGCGACGATCCAGTTCATCCTGCGGGTATTCGTGGTCCAGCCCACGGCCATAGATTCTGTCGACTTTATCACTGCGCATCATACGCGCTTCGATAATGCTATGATCCGCCAGGATTTTTTCCCGTAGCAGTTCCCTGTTACCAATCGCGCCGGAAATCATCAGCATATTCATAGTGTCGAGGTAGCCCGATGCTTTGTCTTTCAACTGGGTATGTACCATTTGGTGGCTTAGCTGCCGCTCCGACGAAACCGCGATGCTGATTACCACGACCATGACGACCAGAAATATAGTACCCAGTGCCAGGTAGACCTTGCGTTGAATCGACATTCGATTGTCGCTCATGAACTATTCCTAAAACTGCTAAAATGAACTCTGTATATAGGCTAGTCGATAATTTAGCTTTCGCTAAACTACCGCTGGCTCGAAATGCCTAATAATAAAGAGCTGATTAAATACTGTGTACAAACTGGCCTTTTTTGTGCCGCCGGATCAGGCGGAGTCTGTTAAGCAGGCGGTTTTTGCTGCCGGAGCCGGACGTATTGGCGACTATCAGGAATGTTGCTGGCAAACGGAGGGAGTGGGGCAGTTCAGGCCAGATGCAGCTGCTAATCCATTTATCGGTGAGGCTGACAAACTGGAGACGGTTGTTGAACTGAGGATTGAGATGGTCTGCGACGATCCGTTTATTCACGCCGCATTGGCTGCGTTAAAGCAGGCGCATCCTTATGAAGAGCCTGCTTATGATGTCTGGCGATTGGCCGACTTGTAGCGTTGCTTTTCTTCTTCCTCGAGTTTTTTCAGAGCCTGATCCAATTCGATCACTGAGCTGGCACAGCGCTGGAGCTCCTGTGGGTCATGCTGATTGGCAAAGTAGTGCTTGAGAGTTCTGGCGACCGTTGGGAAAGCGATTTCCTTCCAGGGGATGTCCTTCTCGTCGAAAAGCGCGACCTCCAGACTTTCACTGCCTGAAGAAAACTCTGGTTCAGGCAAGTCCGCCAGATAAAACAGGTGCACCTGATTAATGTGTGGCACGCTGATCATGGTAAAAGCCGATTGGCTGATCACCCGGGCATTGGCTTCTTCGAGGGTTTCCCGTTCCGCTGCCTGAACCGTACTTTCACCGTTTTCCATAAATCCTGCAGGTAGCGTCCAATAGCCTTTGCGCGGTTCGATGGCACGTTTGCAGAGCAATATCTGATGAAGATCGCCGTTGCGATACACCGGCAGTGTGCCTGCGACGATGCGCGGGTTTTGGTAAAAGATGGTATCGCAGCCAGGGCAGACGAAGCGTGGACGGTTATCACCCTCTGGCGTTTTCACTTCTACCGGGGTGGCGCAGTGGCTGCAAAACTTCATGGACGGGCTCTTGGTGGTGAACTCAATGCTCCGAGTATACGGTAATGCAGGAATCCGTTTGAAGAGTTGGTGTATGTAGAGCCGCGATCAATTAGCTAACGCACCGCCACGGAAAGGCAGTATCGCGGCCTCGCTGTCTGATGCTTCCACAACCTGCTGCATCATACCCTGCATATCATCTGGCTGAAGAAACGAACGCAAATCTGCCAGGCTGTCATGCATCATCTTCGAGATTTTTAAGCACGCAGCCATCGGGTTCGGGGCGATCTGGCGTTGCGCATCAATCTGAAACTGCAAGCCACGTAAGCGGCGGTGATAATCTTCCGGTGCCTGCTCAATGATCTGATCAATCAGTTGTTGGCGCAGAACTTCCAGCTTTTCAGGATTGTTTTTGGCCAACTCGGCCATTTCATCAAAAGACGGGAATTCCATAACCAATCTCCTTCATTTTCAGAGTCGTAAAACATTCGACGAGCAAAAGATAACTTTTTTGCCGTCGGAATTTGCAAAAGTATGGATATAGTCTACCGCGATCAAAAAGCCGTCATAATCTTGCAAAACTGGTTAATTTCCGATCTAAGTTGTTGAAAAATCGACGGTTAAAATTTTGACGTTCTGCTCGGGAAGAGGAAAAACGTTTAAAAACAGAGTGTTAAGTAAACGTTTGAAACCGGCCTCGGAACTCTTGATATAAGCATGTGGAATTGAAACGGTTGTACTAATGAAAATAATGTATAGAAGCCCGGCTTCGTTCTTTGGCTGGTGAGCCGGATGACTATCGTCGTACAATGCAGGTATGAGAGATTCTGAACTGTTTCTGCAATTGCAGCAGCGCCTTGAGCAAAGGCGCCCACGAAAGATTAATCAACCCGACCTGGCGGAGGCGGGTGTGCTGGTCGCCATTACCAATGAGGCTGAGCCTCAGTTGATTCTTACCCGACGTGCTGATCACCTGTCGTCTCACAAAGGCGAAGTGGCGTTTCCCGGTGGCAAGCGTGACCCCGAGGATAATGACATCGTTGCCACCGCCATCCGTGAAGCGGAAGAAGAAGTTGAGCTTGATGCCGCGCTGGTTCATGTGATCGGTGAAATGGATCAGGTGGTATCGCGCTTTGGTTATCTGGTAACGCCGGTGCTGGCGTTGGTGCCGGCCAGCGTTGAGCTGAAGGCCAATCCCGATGAGCTGGACGCAGTATTTAAAGTCCCTCTGTCGTTTTTCCAGCAGCCTCCGAGCAGCTACTTTGAACGCGGTCAGGTGAAAATTCCAAGTTATGACTACGACGGTTTTCATATCTGGGGGCTGACGGCGATGATGATCGCTGAAATGATGAATAACCTGTGGGATGCGGATATTTCTTTCCGTTTCTGAGTTCAGGCGCGATAACAATAATAGAGAGAGAAGCATGTTTTATCAGTTAGGGGATAAGGCGCCGGTAAAAGCTGACGATGTATTTGTCGCGGACAACGCGTCTGTTATCGGTAATGTCGAGTTAAAGCAGCAATCCAGTGTCTGGTTTAATGTTGTGATTCGCGGTGACAACGAGCTGATCAGCATTGGAGAAATGACCAACGTTCAGGATGGTTCCGTACTCCACACCGATTCTGGCTATCCAATGACATTGGGTAAGGGCGTGACCGTCGGTCATAAAGCCATGTTGCACGGTTGTCAGGTGGGAGATTACTCCCTGATTGGTATCAATGCGGTGGTCCTTAACGGAGCCAAAATCGGCAAGCATTGCATTATCGGTGCAAATGCACTGATACCTGAGGGTATGGAAATTCCAGACGGTTCTCTGGTCGTCGGCTCTCCGGCCAAGATAAAGCGAGAGCTGAACGCTATGCAGCAAAAAATGCTGGAAGCCAGTGCAGCGCATTACGTTCATAATGCGGCGCGCTTCAGCAAAGAATTAAAAGTGATCGAGTTGTAATCATGAAACAGGTTGATGGTAACGATCAGCAAGCGGAACAACCGGTTGCTTCCCCATGTGTTTATATTTGCGCTCTGGATGACAATAACATCTGTATGGGGTGCTATCGCAGCGGCGAAGAGATCACTCATTGGGGACGTTACAGCAATGCCGAAAAACGCGCGGTATTGGAAAAAGTGGGTGAGCGTGAGCGTGCCTCAATGAATTTTTATACGCCATCGTCCTGATGGCCTGACTGTCTTATCTGAGAGAAAAATAATGACCAGCAAGGAAATGACTACCATTGGCACGCCGTTTTCAGATACCGCAACGCGTGTGTTGTTGTGTGGCTCCGGCGAACTGGGTAAAGAAGTGGTTATTGAGCTTCAGCGCCTGGGGTGTGAGGTAATTGCCGTCGATCGTTATGCTAATGCGCCGGCGATGCAGGTGGCTGATCGCAGCCATGTGGTGGATATGCTCGATGGTGCCGCGTTACGCGCTGTGATTGAGCGTGAAAAGCCCATGCTGGTTGTTCCGGAAATTGAAGCCATCGCCACTGATACATTGGCTGAACTGGAGCAGGAAGGGGTGAATATCGTTCCAACTGCCCGGGCGACCCAGCTCACCATGAATCGTGAAGGTATTCGCCGGTTGGCGGCAGAAACTCTGCAACTTCCCACCTCAACATACGAATTTGCAGCGGACGAAGCTGAATTTATGGCAGCCGCCGACAAAATCGGCTTGCCATGTCTGGTTAAGCCGATCATGAGCTCCTCGGGTAAGGGTCAAAGCTTTGTTCGCAGTCACAATGAGTTAAAAGCCGCGTGGGACTATGCGCAGGAGGGGGGGCGAGCCGGTAAAGGTAAAGTCATTATCGAAGGCTTTGTTGATTTTGATTTTGAAATTACCCTGCTGACCATTCGTCATACAGACGAGCAAGGCAATGTAGTGACCAGTTTCTGTGATCCTATTGGTCATCGACAGCAGGATGGTGATTATCAGGAGTCCTGGCAGCCACAGGCAATGGCGGAAGCGGCGTTAGCCGAAGCGCAGCGTATCGGTGCGGCGGTCACCGCTGAATTAGGTGGCCTGGGATTATTTGGTGTTGAGCTGTTTGTGAAAGGCGATCAGGTGATCTTCTCTGAAGTTTCTCCCCGGCCACATGACACTGGTCTGGTAACTCTGATTTCTCAGGATCTGTCAGAGTTTGCTTTGCATGTGCGCGCGATCCTCGGCTTACCGATTCCAAACATCCATTGTCATGGGCCATCTGCATCAGCGGTGCTGTTGGTTCCGGGGGAATCTTCTCGTATGGCCTACAGTGGTCTGAATCAGGCTCTGGCGGGTATTGATACCCAGCTGCGCTTGTTTGGTAAGCCAGAGGTGAAGGGCAAGCGACGCTTAGGTGTGGCACTGGCCCGTGGCGAAGATGTCGAACAAGCCAAAGCTAAAGCGTTGGCGGTGATTGATCCAATACAGGTGTCCCTGTAAAGGCAATTTCTTCGCTGATGATCTGCAGCATGCTGCAGTTGCGGCCGGCAGCTTTTGCTTCATAAAGCGCAGCGTCGGCGGCCTTCAGCCACTCTTTTTGTTCCATGTTATTCAGCCAGTTGCCCGACTGTATGATCCAGGCAATGCCTGATGAGGCAGTCAGGTGGTTGGCAATTTTTGAGGTGTCGTGTCTGATCTTCAGATCGTCCAGAGCGCCTTTCAGCTTTTCCCGTACGTGATTTAACTCGTTGGCATCCCTGGCGTAGCAGATAACCACAAACTCTTCGCCGCCGTAGCGGAATACACATTCATCCTGACGCTTAATGCAGTCCTTTAGCGCCTTGGCGACCTGTTGCAAAGCAATATCTCCCTGCTGGTGGCCATAGTGATCGTTGTAGAGTTTGAAGTAGTCGATATCAATCAGAATCAGCGCAATGTTGTCTTTGCGGCGAATGGCACGGCGCCAGGTTTGGCTAAGCATCTCTTCAAAAGCACGACGGTTGCCAATGCCGGTTAACTTGTCGGTCTTCGACAGCTTGGTGAGCTGATACTGCTGCTCGCGAACCCGCTCAATCAGCTGGTTATAGCTGTCTTTCAGGTTTTCCAATTCCTGAATTTTCAGCCCCGGAGTGGTGTGCAGATCCGGTAATGGCGAAATAATATTACTGTCCTGCATATGGCGGGCGGCGATGCGCACCGGCTCAACCACAACATGCAGGAACAACGCGTAGAGCATCATCGGAATGGCGGCAAGAACCAGGAAAGTGAAATAGATTTCCGCTGGCATCATGCGAGGAATCAGCTGCTCAGCAGTAACAAACTGCAGCTTCACGACGTTCTCGGCAAAATTGTTACGCAGGCAGCGTTCGGTCAGTGCTTTCACATGCACCAGTGGTTCACTGATGTTGCGACAAGGACCATCCGGAAAAGCGACATCAAAGTCGACCCGGGTGATTTTGCGCACCTTTTGCCAGAAGTCATAGTGCACTTCCCGGGCGAACATCAGATAGCCGTTACCGGGCTGATTGCCACTGGAATTACTGATTTCGGCAACACTGATCAGGTAAAGGCGTTCGTCGAGGCGATAGAAAACTGCAAAATCTAACATCTGGCCAACGCGACCGTTGGTAATTTCCGCCCTGAACCAGCGACTGAGATGGTTGTCGGCGGTCTCAAGCTGGTCGTTTTTCATCAGCTGAGCCACCTTAATATTGCCCCGATTATCCGATATTGCTAAACCATCCAACTCCAGAGTGCGGTAGGTATCGGCAATCAGATTGGCAGAGATATACGATGGGTTGCTGTCTTTAACAAACTGGTAGGTATCATCCCACTGAGCATAGTCTTGGGTGACGGTTTGCTGCTGGTGGAATTTCTGCTCCAGAAACCCCTGAACACTGATGATTTCTTTCTGCTGCAACAGCCGCACACTTTCGACTTCTTTCGGGTAAAACCACCAATAGCGCGACGCCAATACGCCTGCAAACAGCAGTATCAGATAAATGGAAGACAACACTAAGGCGGTTTTTCGGATGGTCAGCATCTGTGACTCTTTTTGATCTCTCTGGGCCAAGTATAGACAGCCTCAGCTGCTGGCAATGTCCTATTTAAGTGGAACTTGACCTGTGAGCTACTCAAAGGTTTATCGTGCAGGTATCCTGAAACGATTCCTGTAATGGATGGAGTGTTATGCGAGTACAACAGCTGGCCAAACAAGAGAAGGTGAATGCCAATACCATTCGTCATTACGTGCGTATTGGTCTTTTAGCCCCGGTTAAGGATCACAGTGGTTACCACAACTTCAACCTGAACGACCAACAACGGTTGCGGTTTATTCTGCAGGCGCGCGATCTCGGTTTTACGCTGGAAGATATTGAACAGATTCTGGCCGATGCCGGTAAGGGGCAATCGCCTTGTCCCCGGGTACGCGAATTAATTGCGCCGCGGCTGATCGAGGCGCGGGCGAAGCTGCTGGCTATGCAACAGCTGGTGGAGAGGATGGAAACGGCAGTCAAAAGCTGGGAAGAGCAACCGGATTGTTTGCCTTGTGGTGATCATATCTGCCACTTAATTGAAGGTGCTCACCTGCATGAGGATACGGTATGAGTTCATGTTGCGGTTCGGATAAAGGCGCTGACCACAGCGTTGTTAAAGTGACAGAGCACGAAAAAAAAGTGCCGGCAAAAACCTCGGCCTCAGGCTGTTGCAGTTCGGCACAAGCTGAACAGGGCGAAACCGCCAGCTGCTGCGCATCAAAGACTGAAGTGGAGCCACAGGTTGCTGGCAGCTGTTGTAGTTCGTCCAACGCGGCTGCTGCAGCATCATCGGGCGATGCTGGCGGTTGTTGTGGGTCTGACGACAGCAATAAAATCGACTGGATCTTGTGGATTTGTACGCCACTGGTGCTGATAGGTTACCTGAGCTTCCTTATCTGGGGCGATGCTGACCACATGGAGGCAATGGCCAAAACCGAAGCCACCATGGTTATGCCCTGGTGGGAAACTATGATGCACACTGCCTACGAGATGGTGAATGCCATGTGGTGGGGGATTATTTCCGCATCTTTGTTTGTTGGTTTATTAGGGCGAATCCCACGGGAGCTGATTATGTCAGTGCTGGGGCAGGGAGGCTCTAAACGCGGTATCTTCCGGGCCACACTGGCCGGGCTGATGCTCGATTTGTGTAACCATGGCATTCTGATGGTTGGCATGAAATTGTATGAACGCGGCGCCAGTGCTGGGCAGGTGATGGCATTCCTGGTCGCCAGTCCGTGGAACTCGCTGACGTTAACCTTGATTCTGGTGGGGTTGATTGGCCTGAAGTGGACGTTATTGTTTATAGTAGCTTCGATGGTTATCGCCTGGATTACCGGCTGGATTTTTGACCGGCTGGTGGAGCGTGGCACTTTACCCGCTAACCCACATCAAACTGAGTTTCGTCAGATTCCGTTCTGGCCAACGTTAAAGCAGAGTATGGGTCAGTATGACTGGTCATTTTCTGCCTGGTTAGGCCTGTTCTGGCAGGGATTGAAGGAATCGAAAATGGTGCTGCGCTGGGTCGTATTTGGTGTGGTGCTGGTTGCTCTGATCCGGGCGTTTGTACCGGCCGACAGTTTTGGTTTGTGGTTTGGCGCCAGCTTATCGGGCCTGTTTCTGACGCTGGCTGCAACCACTGTCATTGAAGTGTGTTCAGAAGGTTCATCGCCCATTGCTGCCGATCTGTTTAACCGCGCCGGTGCGCCGGGTAATGCCTTTACTTTCCTGATGGCAGGGGCTGCGACGGATTACACCGAAATTATGGCACTGAAAGAAACCACAAAAAGCTGGAAGATAGCGTTATTTTTGCCGCTGATTACCGTGCCCCAGGTGTTATTGATTGGCTGGTTGATGAACGGTGTGGCGCTATAACGGTGCTCCCAGGTCTTTTCTAAACTTTACTTCCTATCGAACCGCAATCCTGTACATTGAATGTATAACTAATGTATAGTGTTGAGTTTGTATGTTATACCGTTATCTATTTCTTGCGGCTATCAGTATGGTAGTGGGCTGCAGCTCGAATCAGGTTGAAGACAATCAGGCATTTGCTGATGTACTCAACCCGAGGGAGTTCTTTGATGGGAAGGTTTGCGCCGATGGTGTAGTACGCGACCGTAGCGGTACACAGATTCGACACTTCAACGCCGAAATTATCGCCAGTTGGGACGAGCAGGGAATTGGCTTGCTCGATGAAACCTTCCATTTCAATGATGGTATTGAATACCGCAAATGGTGGCTGACCCCGATTACAAATGCCGCCGGAGATGTAGATGGCTATCAGGCTCGAGCCACCGACGTACCTGATCCGACGGTGATGACGTTCTCAGGCAATGCCATCTACATGGATTATCAGCTGCAATACCAAACCGGTGTGGACGAGCAGGGGGAAGCCGAAACCCTGGCGTTGTCGATGATTGACCGTATGTATCAGGTAGCGCCGGGTGTGGTCATTAATGAAACCAGAATGGAAAAGTTTGGTCTTGGCGTTGGCCAGGTTTTGTTGGTAATGCGTAAAGTCAGCAGCGACGTAAACTGCGTGCCATAACCTTTTGTAGCATTTTACTACAAATGGAGCCTGTCACTATGTGGCGGAGCGACTAACGTTAATTGCAGGCAATGAGAAAAAGGATCTCACAATGGCTGCTGTTGTTCCGTTTTTGTTCGCCCTGTTTTTACGTCTTATAGCGGGAATTATACCGTTATCTATTTTGGCTTTGTTGTCTTTGGCGACAGGGTGTTCGAGTTATCAGTCCCGATCGGCTGACGCCTCTTATTCGGTACCGCCACTTAACCGTTCCGCTCAGCTGGATTATCGCGAGTTTGGCATTCCGGGGCAGTGGGATGACACAGGCATTCTGATATCTCACAATCGGGTCAAGTCAAGGCTGTTAGCCGACATGCGTTTGTTGATGCAGTTCGGCTACAGTACCAGGGTGTTTAAGGTGACTAATCAGGTTAATGAAACGGAATTCTGGCTGGTTGCCGAAGGTTTTGCCGGGCGCGAGGATGCCCGTCAGGCAATACGCAAAATGGCAGACAGTGGTTTGTGGCTGGGCGAGCTATCCCTGGTGTCGCTGCCCGGTGAAGCGAGTGATACTCAGGTGGCAACGCGGCAGTAGAGTTTAAAGACGAACGATTGCTGTATTACACAGACAAAAAAGGCCGCAACAAATCTCTTTGTTGCGGCCTTTTGTTTTTCCGATGACAAGATCAGACGGGCGTTCCCCACAGATCGTATTCGTCGGAGTGTTCAATCATCACTTCGACCATGTCACCTGGCTGACAATCCTGATAGCCGTTCAGGTAAACCATACCATCGATATTCGGCGCATCCGCATAGGTCCGGCCGATGGCTCCTTCATCGTCCACTTCATCAATCAGAACCGTCATTTGCTGGCCAACGCGGCGCGCCAGTTTACGGGTACTGATTTCCTGAGCTTTAGCCATAAAGCGTTCCCAACGATCTTGCTGGACATCTTCCGGAATATGATCTGGCAGATCGTTGGCTTTTGCACCTTCAACCGGGCTGTATTTAAAGCAGCCAACGCGGTCCAGCTCGGCTTCGTCGAGCCAATCCAGCAGAATCTGGAAATCTTCTTCAGTTTCACCGGGGAAACCAACAACAAAGGTCGAGCGCAGCACCAGATTCGGTACCTGTTCACGCCACTTTTTAATGCGCTCCAGCGTGTTTTCAGAATGAGCAGGGCGCTTCATCAGTTTCAGTACCCGTGGGCTGGCGTGCTGGAATGGGATATCCAGGTAAGGCAGTACTTTGCCTTCCGCCATCAGAGGCATGATGTCGTCGACACTTGGATACGGATAGACGTAGTGCAGGCGTACCCAGGCACCCAGCTTACTCATCTGATTACACAGATCGTAGAGCTTGGTTTTTACCGGCATACCATCCCAGAAACCGGTGCGGTATTTCAGATCAACACCGTAAGCGGACGTATCCTGAGAAATCACCAGTAGCTCTTTTGTACCAGCGGCTACCAGACGCTTTGCTTCATCAAGCACATCACCAACCGGACGACTAACCAGCTTACCGCGCATGTCCGGAATGATGCAGAAGGTACAGCTGTGGTTACAGCCTTCTGATATTTTCAGGTACGAGTAATGACGCGGAGTCAGCTTTACGCCTTCTTCCGGCACCAGGTCGATAAATGGATTGTGCTCCTGAGTCGGAGGAACCCACTCATGTACGGCGTCCATTACTTCTTCATACGCGTGGGCGCCGGTAATTGCCAGAACCCCCGGATTTTCTTCTTTAATCAGCTCTGCATCGGCGCCTTTGCCCATACAACCGGTAACGATAACTTTGCCGTTTTCGGTCATGGCTTCGCGGATGGCGTCGAGAGATTCCTGTTTTGCGGCATCAATAAAACCGCAGGTATTAACCACTACAACATCAGCATCGCTGTAGTTGTTGCTGATTTCATAACCGTTTAACTGCAGCTGAGTGAGGATTTTTTCACTGTCGACTGAGTTCTTCGGGCAGCCAAGGCTTACCATGCCAACCCGGCCGTTGCTGATGGATTCAATAGGGGTGTCTTCTGAAATCGGATGTTCAGACATCTGCGGGACCTCGTTATGTGCACTCTGATATGGCGCTGTTGACCGGGTGCACTTATGTATCTTGCTAATCTGGGCGCGATTGTACTTGTTTTAGCGAATGCCGTCATTGAAAGAACCGTTGTGAAATGAACGCTGCAATAATTGATAATCCTGATAAAATCCTGCGGTTCTGATTATCTGGAATCCGCGCCGTCTGGCGTATGAAAGAGGGAAATTCGTGAAGTCTATTTTTTCCATTCTGAGCTTGTGGCTGATCAGCCTGGCGGCGATTGCCGGGCGACTTGCGCCAGAATTAACCGAGCAACAAAAACTGGCAGCCAAATCGGACACTGGTGCCGAAGTTTTGTACTCATTATCCGAGAGTCGCCTGAAAGATGGTCTGTGGCAGAAGCGGATCTATCAGTCTATTCGTATCCTCGATGCAGAAGCAGTGCATGATTATGGCCGTATCGCCATTGAATACCGGCCGTTCTACAGCGATCTGGATATCGAATTTGCCCGGGTTATTACCGCCGATGGCGAAATCCTCGATGTTGCTCAGGATGCCATTCAGGAGCGGGTTGTTGGTGGCGGTCAGGATTTTTACTCCGACGAAAATGTTCTGGTATTTTCGCTGCCAAGAGTGGCCGAGAACAGCATTCTGGAATTTCAGTATCTGCGCACCCAGAAGCGGGTTTCAGTCACCGACCTGGCGAGTGATCGCAGCGTCGCTCACTGGTTTCAGGAGATGAATTCCGGCCAAGGCTATCGTGCCGATCCGGTGCAGCACTTCTCCCATCGTATTGAGGTACTGGACGATACCGAGTTGAAACACTTCTCCATTGGTGATCTGGGCAAGGCCAGTGTTGAGCAAAACAATGGGGTTCGCAGTTACTTCTGGCAGCAGCAAAATATTCCTGAATTCGTTATGGAGCCTATGATGTCACCATCACAGGCGTTTCCACCTATGATTCGTACCAGTAATCATGATGACTGGTCAGTGATGGATCGCTGGGCAGCGCCCTTATATCAACCAACGGCGGATGATCTGGTAGCCGCTGATGAAATCATCGCCACGCTTGATCTTAAGGCTGATATGTCTGCCAGAGACAAGGTGTTTGCGGTCTATCGTTATCTGCAAAACAACCTGCGCTACGTCTATGCGCATCTGGGACGTGGCGGTTTTAACCCACACCGTATTCGCGACATCGTGCGTAATGGTTATGGAGACTGTAAGGATCAGACGTTCCTGGCGCTGACGTTATTCAGACAGCTGGGTATTCAGGCAATGCCAGCGTTGGCGCAATTAAATTCGTCGGTAGATATCAATCGTAAGCTGGTATATCAGGCTTTTGATCATGTACTGGTGTATTTGCCCGATGCCGATGGCGGACAACCAATGTGGTTTGATACCACCGGTGACCGACTGCAATTTCCGGGCTCCACCAGCTACATCAATGGTCTGAGCGCTTTTGTTTTAACCGGTCAGGGTGGCGAGTTTAAGCGTGTCGATAATCATCGTCGCAACCATTCCGACGTTACTTTGGATATGACGCTGGACGACAATAACCAGCTGATTGTAAAAGCGACGTTATCTCCTCAGGGCAACAGTGAAGAAATTTATCGTAACTGGTGGAAAAATGATCCCCAGGGCGCGACAACATTGCGCAAAAAATTCGCGTCTTTATTCAGTGATAATGGCAGCTATGAATTCGAAGCTGATGTGATTAATGCTACGTCATTGACCGAAGCATTGCAGATGTCTGCAACCTTTACCTTTAAACCCATGGATCAGGACCCGCTGACTCTGGTGTTAGGTATGCGCCAGATTATGATGCTGCTTGAATTGTATAACGCTTTACCGCAACCCGATGGTCGCACCCGGGACGTTTATATTAAACGGCCATTTACCGCCGACGTGAATGTGTCGATCAATGTTCCGGAAACCCGCAAAGTCATTTCCGTAACCTCCGGTGAAACGATCGACAACGATTGGTTCAGTCTCACTCAATCAAAACAAGACAACGGCAATGGCCTGGATATAAAAATCCATTATCAGCAAAAGCCAATGGAAATTACGCCAGAGCAGTATGAGGAATTCTTTAAATTAATTACTAACCTGTCGCAGAGCGATCACTGGTATCTGAGTATTGCCACCGATCAGCAAAAAGCACTCGACCACGAGTTGTCTGCTATTTCCGATGAGAAGGGCGAAGATAGCTACGATTTCCAGATTAATCTGGCCCGACGTCAGTTAGATAAAGGTTTGTTTGATGATGCGTTGCTGACCGCAGAAAAAGCATCGGTGCTGGCTCCGGAAAAAGGCGAGAGCTGGTATGTGCTGGGTACCGCTCAAGGACTTTTGGGGCAGTTAGAAAAAGCCGACGAGTCGTTCGCAAAAGCCATGGAGTTAGGTTATGCACCTTAGATTTTTATTATTGTTGATAGCTGCTATGGGGCTGATGGGGTGCGAAACGATGTCAGCCAGAAAAGCTGCTGTTTCACAATTGCCCAGCAGTTATTATCAGCAACAAACCGAAGAGCACCTGCAACGCTTTTACCGCACCAATAGTATCGCCGATATGAAAGGTGCGGTTACTGCAGCACGGCAGTTGTATCGGGTGAAGCCCGACGATATCCGCAGCCAGGATAAATTCTACAAAGTTCTGTTTCAGCACGATTTTATCTTGTTGGAATATGCCAGCCCTGAACTGAAGACTTTATTTGGCGGTCTCGATAAAAATTTACAACCTTTGTTATCACCACCGGAAATGATTGCCTGGTACCTGAATCAATACCAATCCGGTGTTATTAAAGATTTACGCAACTTGCTGCAGCGTTACCCGGGCAACCGTCACGTGTTAACCGCATTGGCGGCCGCATATAACGAAACTGAGCAATATTGGATGGCATCGGCCGTTAGCAGTCAGGCAATGCGCTTGTATTCCAATAACGCTGATTTGCAGGAAGAACTGGGTTATGCCCTGAAGCAGGTTGCCAGTGCCGACGGTTGTCGCTACAACCACAAAAGCCTGATGCGATCTGCCGCTACCCATATGGCCAAAGCGGCGGTAAATGATCCAACAGAATATCGTTACAGCGAATCGTCTTATCTTTTTCTCAGTCTGGGCATTGTGCCACTGGCAAAGCGTGAAGCCGAGCTGGCGCTAAAAACCGAAGACGGTCGTTATGCTCGTGCAGCGCTGGCTGATGTGGCTGCGGTTGCCGGAGATTTTGCTACTGCATTTGAGCAAACCAACATCAATAACAAAGGCTTATCGGAAACAACGATACAGGAATATCGTGCCATGTATTATTTCCAGCAGGCTGAAGCCGATAACATGCTGGCAGAATTTAATCAGCAAAAAGACATTGCCGGTAAAAAAACCATCCTGGATGAATTGCGCGCCCGCTGGATGACTTCTCTGGCTGGTGTTGCATATACACCAACTCCTATTGAAGAAACGACCGCAGAGTTACCGTGGCTGAAAACGATAAAAGAGTATTTTCTTAGTTACGAACAGGGGCAGGGCGACGCTGATTATTTGATTGCTCAGGCCAGCGATGTGTGTGAGAAATCAGAGGCACATTTCTATACGGCTTATCGCTTCTGGCTCGATGGTGAAGCGGAAAAAGCGTTAGAGCAGCTCAAGCTCAGTCGTAAACAACCTGCGTATTTTTATTACGAGTACATCTGGCAGCCATTAATTGAGAAGAAAATAAAAACTGGCATATAGCCGGTTTTTATTTTGCTTGATTGATTACGCCGGACCTGTGTCACTGGCAATCAGCGCTGTTGTTTTCAGTTAATTAAATGACGCTGGAATGCTGACATAATTTTCGAAACAAACATCGTTAATGCACGACGTGGCGGTAATAAACCCCGCTTGTGGTGATGTGTTTTCAAAATTCTCACCGTTCTCACTTTTGAAACTTGCAGGAAGAATCGACGCGAGCTTGTTATTGAGAAAATACACCGGGTTTGAGCAGGTAAAAGACAGGTTATCCCGAAGCTGGCATAACATGGCAATAATACTGTTGCCCTCTGGCAGATTGGTGAAGCGAATACTGTCGGAAGCGGCTCCGGATTGATCCGCGCCCGATTGGTTACCGAATTCTATACGAATATCACTGCTCTGATCTTTGTCTACGCTGGCTTCGACATAAACACCAAAACTGCCCATGCTGCCTACCGGGTGGACCTGTACTTTGTTGTCCGATATCTCGGCGTTACCTTGTACACTGAAGCGTGTTAATACTGAATTGGCATTATCGCCAGCCGTTGCGTCAGTTGCCAGCGTAGACAGTTTCGCTTTAGACACGGCAGCGTTCATATTCTTTTGCTCATCCGGCGATAAGCATTGGTCAGCGTTATCATCATAAGTTAACTGGCTCACCAGAATGCCATCAATGAGCGCAACGTTGTCTTTGGGGCACACAGAGCCGGGTGGTAAGTTACTGCTGGTACCAGAGCTGTTGCCGCTGCAACCGTGCAGCAACAAGCTGCTGGTGAGGATCAGAATCGATGATTTAGTGAACATAGTGGTCTACGGATTGTTATGATTATTAATTGCCATGGTATACAGCACTGCGCTGGCCGGACAAGTCTTTTATATAAAAGTTAATAGTGAATGAAAAAGAAAGTTTTGTTGTTATCTGCCTATCGCTCCGACAGCCATGCCAGCTGGTGTGACTGGCTACAACAGGAAGTGGATGTTGACTGGCGTGTACTGGAGTTACCCGGGCGTTATTTTCGCTGGCGAATTCGCGGCAATCCGTTGTCATGGCTGCAACCGCTGTCGGACTTGTTGGCGCAGTGGCAGCCAGATCAGATACTCGCAACATCCATGGTTGATATTTCAACCATTCGCGGTTTATTCCCGGCATTGGCAGGCGTGCCTCTGGACTACTATTTTCACGAGAATCAGTTTGCTTACCCTGCCGGAGAAGGCCAGCACTCATCGCTTGATCCGCAAATGGTTCAGCTCTATGGCGCGTTAGCGGCCGATCGTATTTTCTTTAATTCAGACTATAACCAACAGTCCTTTCTTTCGGGCGTTGCTACTCTGATGAAAAAAATGCCTGACCATAAACCCGATGATCTGGCGCAGCGTTTAGGACAGAAGAGTGATTGGTTGCCGGTGCCGGTTAATGCCATTGCTCCGACGCCTGAAGCTGAAAAAGAAGAAGGCCTGATTCTCTGGAATCATCGCTGGGAATACGACAAACGCCCTGAGGGTTTTCACGCGATACTGCGGCGACTCCAACAAAAGGGAGTCAACTTCACGCTGGCCTTATTAGGGCCTCGGGCACAGAAAACCCCGACTGCATTAAATGCCATTCGTGATGAGTTTTCAGACCAGATTGTGGTCGATGGACGGGTGTCACGATCGGAGTATGAGCATTGGTTACAACGCTCTCAGGTGGTTGTCAGTTGTGCAATTCACGAATTTCAGGGGTTATCGATGCTGGAAGCGGCAAGCGCTGGCGCCATTCCCGTTGTGCCCGATGATTTGTGTTACCGCGAACAATATTCTTCCGACTGCCGTTATACCACTGGCGATATCGAACAGGCGACAAATAAGGTTGCAGTGGCATTGGCAGGCGAGCTGAAGGTCAGTGATATTTCGGCGTGGTTGGCCCAATCATCGGCCCAACAATGGCATACACTGTATAAATCCGGATAGCAGAACACGAAATATAGGAACTTTTGATGTCAGATAAGGTCAATCAGGCATCACTTAAGGGAGAAACATATGCGCCGTACAACTCTCGCAGCCCTGGCTGCAATCTCATTTTCAGGCTCCGTCGTTGCGGAAGAATCACTCTGGCAAACCGTGAGCGATCCGGTTCACGGTTTATGGTCTGCTGGTATTACGGTGAAAGACAGTGTATTTAAAGACGTCGATCCTGTGGTCAGCCCAGCCTTATTGGTGTTTGGCGGATATGGCGATGTGTTTATCGAAGCAAACCGCTTCGGCTATGGTTTTTATCGCGACGGCACTAATTTCGCGTCGGTTATTGGCAATCTGCGCAGCCATACTCGTTTAACTGAGGATCAGATTGATGACAGTAAGGACCTGTCGCAATACGATCTGGATGAGCGAAAGGCGGCATTAGAAGTGGGTATTCAGGCCGGGCGACGTCTGGGTGCCGGTTGGGTTGGTCGCGCGGCGCTACTGCAGGATATTTCCGGCGCTCATAAATCCCAGGAAGCAGAACTGCTGTTTTATCGTCGTGACGATATTGCCGGGTTACGCATTCTGACTACCATTGGTGCTCAATATCAGGCTGAGAAATTTAACGACTATTATTTTGGTATTGATGCCGACGAAATTAAAAACAGCGCTACCCAAAAAGTGTATAAGCCGGGAGCCGGTTTTTCCGCCGAATTAGAAGTAATTGCGACCTATAATTTTGAATGGGGTGCTGGTGAAGAGTGGGGTGCTTATGCAGGTTTACGCCATTTCCAGTACGACAGCGAAGCCCAAGACAGCCCACTGGTTGATGATGGTTTAGTACAGCAATACTTCGTGGGTTTGGGTAAGTATTTCTGATTAAACAGAAACAAGTATCTCACCGTAATAAATAAAAACCTTCTTTCAGTTGGCTTGTACAAGCTGAAAGAAGGTTTTTTTATTTACAGAATTACGCTGTTATTCCAGCCTTTAATCCGGATTTCTTCCGCGCTGATGGTCAGATCTTCCGGTTCCAGTACTTGCTCACCAAATTGATAAATCGGTTTTATTTTCCCGGCATTCATATCCTGATTGTATTGCTCAACATTAATACGGGTCTGTTCGTTTTTATCCAGGTACTGATGCCAGCTTTGTTGCTCAATGGTGGAAGAAATCAGTTCCCGGGTTTTATCCGGAGAAATAATAAATGCCGACGCATTGTTACCGCCAAATCCTTTCGAATTAATAAACGCCAGCGGTAATTCTTTGCTGTCGACGGAAGTATGTTGCAGTAAAAAATTCAGACCGAACTGATGGACATCCTCGGCGATTCTGTCGGTGGTGGTTATTCCCGGAATCATATTGTGCGCCCAGCCACCCAAAGTCATGGTCAGTTGATCTGCAGAAGCCGCTGCCAGCGGATGACCAAGGTGGGCCTTAACTGCGGTGATTTTCCAATCATTAATATCAAAAGCACGCGCCAGTTCGGCGTAAATATGTGACTCCGTCACCCGGTTTTGTGGCGTGCTGCTGCCGTGGGATTGAATATAGCTGCCATGGCGCACGGCATCTCGACCGAGCCAGCGCTGCGCTTCTGCCACGGCTTTTCCCATCGTCAGATAATTACCGACGCCCGGGTTTGAGATGGATTTTTTGAAGCCATCGGCATTGACGTAGACATCACCAACCGAACCATAAATATTCAGACCCAGCTTCAGTGCCAGATCCTGATCGGTCAGGACAAAAAACTGGGCGGATTCCGCGATTGTGAAACCACCGTTGTGGCCAAAAGGTCGGCTGGAACGACGATAATCAGGGGCTTCGTCTTTGCTTTTACCGTCCAGATCCCGCAACTTCTGTTCGCTGATCAGTGCGGTCATGGCCGCGTAGCCTTCAACAATTTCGGGTGTTAGCGGCGCTTCGGCGTTACCAACCACCACAATGCGACGGCGTCCCGAGCACAAGTCGTCCAGAGCTGCTTTGAGGTTATATAAGAATGTCGCACAGGCACCAACACTGCTGCCGGTTGCGCCCACATTACCGAGCACATAAGCGTTAACGAAATCGGCTGGCATTTCGCTCAGGCCAAGCGCACATTGTTTAGAGCTGGTGCGTTTTCCTTTCAGGTTCGCCTGAATCATACCGCCGTGGCCAGCCTGATCGAGCTGACCCATGGCGGACCCAGCGTATACACCAATCTGATCTGGACGCACCGCTTGTTTCAGTGTTTCCCAGTCCACGCCCAGCGAAGCAATGGCATCCGAAGCCGCGTAGATGGTCATCTGCAGGCCACGGGGGTGATGGCGGGAAGGATAGAGTGCTGCCGGATCGAATCCTTTGGGGGTCTGGCCAGCACTTTGAACTGACAGGCGTTTGTGACTCAGGCGCCAGCACTGTTCGCCATTTTCGTCGTTAAACGGCTGGTGAAAGGGAATCTTATCGGCATCCCAGTCCACATTGTCCCAGTTACGCACCAGTGTGCCATTCAGGATCGCTTCTTCGTTGGCCAATGGTTCACCATCGAGGCCCATAATCTGATTTAACGAGCTCAGGGTTTCGAGCTTTTGCTGTTCACTAAGTGCTTCATACACCACTCGCTGAAAGGCCAAATGCCCGGAACTGCGCCCGGCAGCGTTAATTCCACCAAAGCCGGTAATCAAAGCAAGTGCAGGCTGAGAGCTCATATAAACAGTTTCCAATTGACGTTGTTGTGTAAGAAAAGGTGTGAGGGATAACGAATAACCGGGGTTATTGTAGGAAGCGACTTTGTTTTCTTATTAGTAGATAATGGACAAATAACAGGATAAAAAAGACGTCATTATGTCGCTACGGGAAACGTAACTATGATCAACCATGTTACCTTGTTGGCAGTTGAGCAAATGCTGATGTCCAGTGCTGCGATACCCCTGGAAATGCTGGAGGCGGCCAGAGCTCGGTTGGCTTTAATGCGCAAACCAGAGCGGCGCTTCAATGTCGAAATTATTGGTCAGCAGGAGCGAGCGGTGAAGGTGTTGGGTGGCTTCCCACTGACGCCGCAAAAAACCATTGATGAGTGTAACCAGTCATCGATGAACAGCGACCTGATTATTGTTCCGGCACTGTGGCGAAACCCTAAGCCGTTACTGGGAAAATATCAGCCAACCATCGCCTGGTTACGTCAGCAGTATCTCGCCGGAGCCAGTGTATTCGCGGTCGGCACCGGAGTTTGCTTACTGGCCGAAGCGGGAATATTAGACGGTAAGCCAGCCACCACCCACTGGCATTATCTTGAAAACTTTGCCCGGGATTACCCCAAAGTGAATCTGCAGACCAACCACTTACTGACGCAGTCCGACCGGATTTTTTGTGCCGCCAGTGTGAACTCTGGTGCTGATATGATGGTGCATTTGATTGGTCTGTTGTTTGGCCGTGATCTGGCGCTGCAGGTTGAGCAGCAGTTTTCTCCGGAAGTCCGCAACCCGTTTGAAAAGAAGGTGTTCTACGCCGACGGTCGTCATCAACATGGTGATGAAGACATTGCCATGGTCCAGACCTGGCTGCAGCATAATCTTAAGGAAGAATTGGGGTTAACCCGACTGGCGCAGATGATTGGTTTAAGTGAACGCCAGTTTGATCGGCGCTTTAAAAAGGTGGTTGGCTGCTCGCCTGGTCAATATCTGCAGCAATTGCGTTGTGATCAGGCTCGACAATTATTGCAGGATACTAACCTGAATATCGCTGATGTAGCCGCCGTGGTGGGGTATCAGGACGGCGGCTATTTTACCCGCATTTTTAAGAAACAAGCAGGGCAAACACCGGGACAGTTTCGCCAAAAAGTGCGTACTAAATTGTTCTCTCCAACCTGAAATGGTTACCGCTATGGCTGTTTAGTCGGCAATGTAGGACTGGGTGATTTTCTCGAGTAGCTTCAGGCTTTCAGGCTGTTGCAGCACGCGATCAAATAGTTGAATCAGCGCTTTGCTGGCCGGCAGATCTGGCGAGATGGCCAGATAAAACGGATTGCTGTTCAGGCAGCCAGCAGGTTTCAGCTGCGTTGGTTGGTAGAGTTTTTTTGTGGCTTGTTTCTGCGCCCAGGCAGCTACCAGTTGTTCTTCAATCAGGGCATCCGCTCGTCCGGCCTGTACCAGTCGGACCATGCGACGGCTCGGATCTGCACCGGAAACCTCAAACAATCGGGCAGCATTCCCGGGATCATGGATATGGCTGTGCAGCGGCTCGTTGTAACCATAGTCCTGAACATAGGCAATTTTTACCTGCTTCAGAGAGGCGCTATCACGATAGCGCCAGTTCTCATCCGGGCGCACAAAAAAACAATCGGTGTAATTCGCTGTGGCTGTTTTTGGCATCAGCAGATGGCCGGTTTCCTCAGGTACAACCGTCAACAGACCATCAACCGTGCCGTTGTTGGCTTCTACTAACGCCCGTGACCAGGGCAGAAATTTAATATTCAGAGTGATGTTATGTTGCTTCAGTATCTGGCTCAGGTATTCGCTGATGATGCCAGGCCGTTGCGGAGAACCCGAAGGCGAACAGGAAAACGGACACCAGTCGGTTGCGGCCAGAGTCAGCTGGGATGGCAGGTTGTCGGTTGGTTGTGTTCGGCCATGGAAGCTTGAGGCGAACAGCAGCAACAAAATCAGTAAACGAGTCATGAGAAACAACGATCATGTCTTTTTCGCCAGCTTAGACCGGATAGTCATGAACTACAATCATTCATCTGAATGTCGACTATTTTGTATTCCCTCAGTAACTCGGTTGAGATTGGCTTTTATATATCATAAAGTTCTGCCCTTATAACCTTAGAAAAATAATGGGAACAAGGACTTATGAAGCAGACCAAAATCCTGCTGCCTGAAACAGAAATGCCAAAGCAGTGGTACAACGTGGCCGCCGATCTGAAAAACCCACCAGCGCCACCATTAGGTCCGGATGGCAAGCCAATGGATCCATCGGCGATGTCCGCCATTTTTGCTGACAACATCATTGAGCAGGAAGTGTCTGACCAGCGCTGGATCGATATCCCGGATCCGGTGCGCGAAATTTACCAGCAGTGGCGTCCAACACCGATGTTCCGTGCGCATCGTCTGGAAGAGGCGTTAGGTACTCCGGCTAAAATTTATTACAAATACGAGGGCATCAGCCCGGCCGGTTCGCACAAGCTGAATTCTGCGATTCCACAAGCGTATTACAACAAGGTTGCTGGCATTAACCGTTTAACGACGGAAACCGGTGCGGGGCAGTGGGGCTCATCTTTGTCTCTGGCAGGCCAGATGTTTGGCATTGATGTGCGCGTTTATATGGTGAAAGTGAGCTTTCAGCAGAAGCCATTCCGTCGTTCTATGATGCAGACCTGGGGTGGCGAAGTGTTAGCCAGCCCAACGGATATGACGGAAACCGGGCGTAACATTCTGGCTCAGGATCCAAACAACCAGGGCTCCCTGGGTATTGCCATTTCCGAAGCGGTGGAAGAAGCCGTTAGCCGTGAAGATACCAAATACAGCCTGGGCTCGGTGTTAAATCACGTGTTGTTGCACCAGACCATTATTGGCCTGGAAGCTCAGAAGCAATTTGCCATGGTTGGTGATTCACCGGATATGATTTTTGCTCCGTGTGGCGGTGGATCTAACTTTGGCGGCGTTGCATTTCCGTTCTTCGCAGAGGAAGCCGCGGGTGGTAAACAAACGCGCTTGGTTGCGGTTGAGCCAACGTCCTGTCCAAGTCTGACCAAAGGCCATTATGCGTATGACTTTGGCGATACGGTTGGTCATACGCCGATGACGCTGCAATATACGCTGGGTCACGACTTTATGCCTCCGGGTATTCATGCCGGTGGTCTGCGTTATCACGGTGCCTCTTCACTGGTTTCTCAGATGTATCACGAAAAACTGATTGAAGCGGTTGCGGTTCCTCAGGTAGCGACGTTTGATGCCGGTGTTCAGTTTGCCCGTGCCGAAGGTATTATTCCTGCGCCGGAATCAAATCACGCCATTCGTGCCTGTATCGATGAAGCGCTGCGTTGTAAGGAATCCGGTGAAGAAAAAACACTGTTCTTTAACCTGTCCGGGCATGGCCATTTTGATATGGTGTCATACGATAAATACCTCAATAAAGAGCTGGAGGATTATGAGTATCCTCAATCTGAAATTGATGCCGCGTTAGAGCGCCTGCCTAAAACCGCGCTGTAAGACGGCTTTGCTCAATATCAAGCCGCTGTTGGTGTTACACTGACAGCGGTTTTTTTTATGGCCGGTTAGTTTTAATTAATTTAATACAGGGAAGAAAATGCTCAGATTCTGGCAAGCCGTTCAACGTTGGCTGTTTGATAAAAACGATTCGGACTTTTTCTGGCAGGATGCATGGAGTCAGATACTGGAAGAAAAAGTGGAATTTTATCGCCAACTCAGTCATCCACAAAAACAGCAGTTTGAACAGAATTGTTTCGCCTTTTTGCAAACCACGCGGATTGAAGTCAGTGGCGAGGTTGAGGTAACTGACGAAGACCGACTGCTGGTTGCAGCCAGTGCGGTTATACCTGTTTGGGGCTTTGCTGACTGGCCGTATTTAAGTGTTAAAGCGGTTGTGCTGTTTCCGGGATGTTTTAATCGCGACTTTGTTTGCGGTCAGAGTGACTCAACCATTTCTGGTATGGTGGGCAGTGGTGCGATGGCTGGAAAAATGGCGCTGAGTAAGCCGGATCTGATTTATGGCTTCAGTAACGACAAAGATAAACACAATGTTGGTGTTCACGAATTTGTCCATATTCTCGATATGGCGGATGGCAAATGTGATGGTTTTCCTGAAGCTGTTAACTCAGGGCAGTGTTCGCACCAGTGGTTTGAATTAGTGCGTTGTAAAATATCGGAAATTGAAAAGCGCAAAAGTAATATTAATGATTATGGCGCTACGAATAATCAGGAATTTTTTGCGGTAGCTTCGGAATACTTCTTCGAGCGCCCCTTGATGCTGAAAAACAAACATCCAAAATTATACGATTACCTGAGTGAATTTTATCAGCAGAATCTGGCTGAAATTGAACGCGATCAATTGCGCAATAAAGCTAAGAATAAAATAAAGCGGAAAAAATAAAGCACGGACGAGATAGAGCTCGTCCGTGCTTATGCTCAAACTGGTGGTTGGCTGAGAACGCCTAGCCCAGAGAAGAGCTTAGCTAAAAGGAGAGCTTAACCGAGAGAAATGGCAGGCAACTCCGGAGCTTCGACGGTAATTTTTTCTGTCGGAGCCATAACAGTTGCCTCACCAACGGCTACGGCTTTTCCGGTCTGATTGCTGACGGTGCATTCCAGTGTCACAATCGGTTTAGACTCGTGCTTGG
The DNA here is from genome assembly GCF_965219715.1 of Bacterioplanoides sp. Classification (GTDB taxonomy): domain Bacteria; phylum Pseudomonadota; class Gammaproteobacteria; order Pseudomonadales; family Oceanobacteraceae; genus Bacterioplanoides. Next base: position 856,642 of record NZ_OZ244785.1, on the reverse strand, counting down.
CCGTTACTTTTAATTCAACGGTTAATTCATCACCAATCATAACTGGCTTGCGGAAAGACAGGTTCTGACCCAGATAAACTGTGCCGGGCCCTGGTAAATCCATCGCTAACGCCGCTGAAATAAGTGCGCCGGTAAACATGCCGTGGGCAATCTGACCTTTAAACGGAGTGGTGGCCGCGTATTCAGCATCCAGATGAACCGGGTTGTGGTCTCCGGATACTGCGGCAAATAAAATCAGATCTTTTTCTTCAACCGTGTGCTTGCGCTGGCAGCTGTCTCCCAGCTGAATTTCTTCAAAAGTACGATTGGTAATGCGTTCCATGTGATTTCCTTGTTTCTTTAAATGGTCTGAATCCAGTTCAGTATGTCCTGATAAACTTCGTCGGCGTTGATCTCGTTCAACATTTCATGACGGCCATTAACGTACAGCTTGCAACTGACAGTTTTATGACCGGTTTGTAAAAGCACTTGCTCCAGTGCTTTTACGCCTTTGCCTTTCTGGCCAACCGGGTCCTGGTCGCCAGCAAACAAATAGATTGGCAGGCTTTGCGGTATCTTGGACAGATTATTTTTGTTGCTGATTTCGATCAGACCATCAAACAGGTCAATCCATAACTGCAAAGAACAGGTATGACCACAGGCAGCATCGTTGACGTATTTATCGACCTGTTGTTCGTTACGGGACAGCCAATCAAAATCGGTCCGGGCAGGCTTGAACTGGTTATTAAACGAAGCGAAGGATACTTTATCCATCACGTTCGATTGAGTACGTCCGCCCTGAAATACTTTTAAGCCTTTGGCAACAATCTGACCGGCGTGATACAGAGCCGGATTCTGATAGTTTGAGCCGGATAAAATCAGACCACTGAGTTTTTCACCATAACGAATGGCAAATCCCTGGGAAATAAAAGAGCCCATGGAATGGCCAAACAAAATAACCGGTTCGTTACCACACAAGGTATTTTGTGCTTGTAACATATCGTCGATAACCAATTCCCAGCCATCGTTATCGGCGTAATGACCCTGAGGCGCACGCTCACCGTGGCCCCGATGATTATGGGTGAATACCTGAAACCCCTGCGCGTGGAGAAACTCCGCCAGGGGTGCATAGCGCTGACAGTGTTCTGCCATGCCATGGACAATATGAATCGTGGCTTTGGGTTGTTGCTGGCGCCAGATGTGAGCGGTGAAGATCTGGTTGTCTTTGGTTGAAATATCGACAGTTTGTTTAATGGGTTGTTGTGCTTCTGCGACTTGATTCATGGTGAAAATGCTTTTTTGGAATTCTTTAAAGGCTATAGGCTGGTCTTTATGTAGCAATTTGTAAATACATTCGGCGGTTTTTTGCTGGATTAGAGCAAAAGCGCTAAACTCGCGGCCACCTAATTATCCGGCACTAAAGTCTAACAGGCCATTGATTTTATATTTTATTGATGGTTAGCCGGAAATAACAAAACGATAAACGCAACTGCTGGTTAATTAATGTCCAGCAGAGATAACAATATTGTGTCAGGAGGTCGTATGAACGAGCAATTCTTCCAGGAAAAATATCCGGAAGACTATCCGAAGTCAGTGGATGCGGATAAGCACGAGTCGGTTGTAGAAATTTTTAATGGTTTTGTTGCCAAATTTGCCGATCGCCCGGCGTTCAGCTGTCTGGGTCAGACTCTGACTTACGCAGAGCTGAACGAGAAAAGTGCGGCCTTTGCCTCTTACCTGCAAAACCACACCTCGCTGGAAGCGGGTGACCGTATTGCTGTTCAACTGCCTAACGTTCTGCAATACCCGATTGTGGTATTTGGTGCTATGCGTGCCGGTATGGTTGTGGTTAACACCAACCCGCTGTACACCGAGCGCGAAATGGAGCACCAGTTTAATGACTCCGGTGCAAAAGCGCTGGTTGTACTGGCGAATATGGCGTCTAAAGCAGAAACCGTATTACCAAATACTGGCATTAAGCACGTGATTGTTACCCAGGTGGGTGATATGCACGGTCTGGTAAAACGTACTCTGATCAACACCGTACTGAAGCACGTTAAAAAAGAAGTGCCGGCATTTAACATTGCTGGTGCTGTGTCACTGCGCAGTGCACTGGCAAAAGGTGAAGGTCAGCGCTTCACTCCGGTTAAAGTGGATCGCAACGACGTCGCGGTTCTGCAATACACGGGTGGTACTACCGGTGTGGCTAAAGGTGCGATGCTGACTCACCGCAACCTGATGGCCAACATGATGCAATGCCACGGCCTGTTTAATATGGTACTGGACGAAGGTAAAGAAACCGCCATCGCTCCACTGCCGCTGTACCACATTTACGCCTTTACCGTTCACTGCATGGTAATGCTGGAAACCGGTAACCACTCGGTATTAATTCCGAATCCGCGTGATATCCCTGGCTTTATCAAAACCCTGCAAGGCACCAAGTTCAGCGCGTTTGTTGGCCTGAATACCTTGTTTGTTGCCTTGTGTGGCCAGAAAGATTTCTGTGACCTGGATTTCTCCGGTCTGAAACTTACCATTTCCGGTGGTATGGCACTGACCAAAGACGCTGCTGACCAGTGGAAGAAAGTAACTAGTTGCGATATCGCAGAAGGTTTCGGCATGACTGAAACTTCACCGGTTGTATCCTTTAACCCGCCGGGCCATATCCAGCTGGGTACGATTGGTATGCCTGTATCTGGCACGGTTTGTAAGGTTATCGACGAAGACGGTAACGATCAGGGTATTGGTAACCCGGGTGAGCTGTGTGTGAAAGGCCCACAGGTGATGAAAGGTTACTGGCAACGTCCGGAAGCTACGGCGGAAACCATCGACGAAGATGGCTGGCTGAAAACCGGTGACGTTGCAGTGATTCAGGAAGACGGTTACATGAAGATCGTTGACCGTAAGAAAGATATGATCATCGTATCTGGCTTTAACGTGTACCCGAATGAGGTGGAAGACGTGGTTGTGGCTCACCCGGATGTGGTTGAAGCGGCAGCGATTGGTATCCCTGATCCGAAGAGCTCTGAAGCTGTAAAAGTGTTCCTGGTATCCAGCAACGAGAACCTGACCGCGTCGGATGTGATCAACTGGTGTCGTGAGCGTTTAACCGCTTATAAAGTGCCGCGTCATATTGAATTCCGTGACGAGCTGCCTAAAACCAACGTTGGTAAGATATTGCGTCGCGAGCTGCGTGACGAAGAATTGGCTAAGCACTAAACCTACCTACGTTGCCAGGGCGGTGTTAAAAATCCGATCAAAATGCTCATGTATGTTGAATACACTGCGCTTTCTCCGGATTTTTGTCTAGCCCTGGCTGCCTCGCTAACGGTTTAAACATTGGCTCATAAAGTTGTTAGAATACGCCCGCCCGGGAAACCGGCCGGGCGTTTTTTATTGGATTTTTTAAGTCTGGAATAACGGGTAGTTTGCAAAGCAGCGACAGGATGTCGCGTTAGGATCGCCAGCACAGGGGCGTGCTGTACGATCCGGCGGCTGCAAATTATCTGTTGTTTCAGACTGTACAGCGTAATCAGAAAGCGAGTCAGCATTGTCCAGCAATCAGCCTGATCAGGCATCCAGTCCCAGCACCGATATTAAAGCCTTATATCAGGCGATTGATCACTGTCTGATTAAAGACAGGTTCCCGCTGCGGCGCAGTGTGCGCCAGATTAAAACGCTGGTCGAAGAGAGTAAGCCGTTCGACAAGGTGCTGGAGAAGCTGCTAACCCGGATTCAGAAAAGTCAGGAGCTGGTGAAGCTACGTTCCCAGCAGCTGGCGATCAATTATCCCGATTTGCCGGTTTCTGAGCGCAAAGACGAAATCCTCAAAGCGGTTAAAGAAAATCAGGTCGTTGTGGTCGCCGGTGAAACCGGCTCCGGTAAAACCACTCAGTTGCCAAAGGTATGTCTGGAAGCTGGGTTTGGAATATTCGGCCGCATTGCCCATACCCAGCCACGTCGGCTGGCGGCTCGTGCCGTGGCCGGTCGTATTGCCGAAGAGCTGCAATGCCAGCTCGGAAATCAGGTCGGTTTCCAGGTACGTTTTACCGATCAGAGTAACGATCAGACCCGCATCAAGCTGATGACCGACGGTATCCTGTTGGCGCAAACTCAGCACGATAAGTTTCTGAATGAATACGATGTCATCATCATCGACGAAGCCCACGAGCGCAGTCTGAATATCGACTTTCTGATGGGGTATCTGAAGCAGCTATTGCCAAAACGTCCAGACCTGAAAGTTATTATCACCTCGGCCACCATCGACGTTGATCGCTTTGCCAAACATTTTGCCGACGAAAACGGCAAGCCTGCCCCGGTTATTGAAGTCTCCGGTCGTACTTTCCCGGTTGAAACCCGCTATCGCCCCCTGGTAAGAGAAGACGAGGAGGGTGAAGACCGCTCACTGTTTGAAGGTATTGCCGATGCGTTAGCTGAGCTGCGTGCCGAAGACAAAGCCAAAGGCCAGCCTGGTGATGTGCTGGTGTTTTTACCGGGTGAGCGGGAAATCCGTGAATGTGCCGAATTTTTACGTCGTGCGCAGTTACCTGCGACGGATATTTTGCCGTTATATGCGCGCTTAAGTGCTGGCGATCAGCAGAAGATTTTTAAACCTCACGGCGGACGCCGGGTGGTGCTGGCGACTAACGTGGCGGAAACCTCGTTAACGGTGCCGGGTATCCGTTATGTGGTGGATTCGGGTGTTGCCCGTATCAGCCGTTACAGCTACCGCAGTAAGGTTCAGCGACTGCCGACTGAGGCGATATCCCAGGCCAGCGCTAATCAGCGTGCCGGTCGTTGTGGTCGGGTTGCGCCGGGTGTATGTATTCGTTTGTACGAAGAATCTGACTTCCAGGGGCGTCCGGAATTTACCGACCCGGAAATTCGCCGTACGAACTTGGCGGCGGTTGTATTGCAGATGTTGCATCTGAAACTGGGGCGTTTGCAGGACTTCCCGTTTGTTGATGCACCGGATGAGCGCTTTGTAAAAGATGGTTTTAATCTGCTTCTGGAACTGGAAGCCGTTAACGACAAACAGCATCTGACCGAACTGGGTCGCCAGATGGCTCGTCTGCCGGTAGATCCGCGTATCGGCCGTATGATGCTGGAAGCACAAAAACAGCATGCCTTAAAAGAAGTGCTGATTATTGCTGCAGCACTGACTGTTCAGGACCCTAGAGAGCGTCCACCGGAGAAACAACAGCAGGCGGATGAGAAACACCGTACCTGGAAGGATGAAGACTCGGATTTCACCAGTTTGTTAAACCTCTGGAATGGTTTTGAAGAGCAACGCCAAGAGTTGTCTCAGAATCAGCTGCGCAAGTGGTGCGCGAAATATTTCCTGAATTTTATGCGTATGCGTGAGTGGCGTGATACTCACCGCCAGCTTCATATTCTTTGTAAAGAGCTGGGTCTGGAGGAGAAAGATAAAGCGGCCGATTACGAAGCCGTTCATAAGTCGTTGCTGTCCGGTATGTTAAGCCAGATCGGTTTCAAATCCGAAAACATGGAATATCTCGGTGCCCGTAACCGTAAGTTATGGATCTTCCCGGCCTCCAGTCAATACAAGAAAAAGCCGAAATGGATGATGGCAGCGGAGCTGGTCGAAACCTCCAAGCTGTTCGCCAGAACCGTAGCGAAAATCGAACCCCAGTGGATTGAAGAAATTGGCAAGCCGTTACTGAAATACCAGTACTTCGAGCCTCACTGGCAGGGCCAGCGAGGCCAGGTGGTCGCGTTTGAGCAAAGCACCTTGTATGGCCTGATTATTAATCCGAAAAAACGGGTGAACTATGCCAATACGCATCCGAAAGAAGCGCGTGAAATTCTGATTCAGGAAGGTTTGGTTGAGCAGAAGATTCGTACCAAAGCGGATTTCTACAAGAAGAACCTCAAACTGCTGGAAGAGGTGACTGAATACGAAGAAAAATCCCGCCGTCGGGACCTGGTCATTGATGACGCCTATCTGGCGGAGTTCTATAACAAAGCGCTGCCGGAACATATCGTTACTACCAAACACCTGGAGCGCTGGTTCGAAAAAGCCAAGGCTGCAGAAAAGCAGGCCATGTATTTCAGTCGTGACTTCCTGTTAAGCCCGGAAGCCGCGGGCGTTGGCGCACAAGATTACCCAACGGAGCTGGACTGGCAGGGCATGGCGTTTCCGTTGAGCTACAGCTTTGCCCCCGGCACCAAAGACGATGGCGTGTCGTTAAGTGTGCCGGTAGCCATGTTGCAGCAGGTGCCAGCTGAACAAACCGAATGGCTGGTTCCGGGCTTTATCGAAGACAAGGTGGTTTCTCTGATCAAAGGCTTGCCGAAAGCCATTCGTAAGCAGTTTGTACCGGTGCCGAACACCGCCCAGGCATTTCTGAATAAATGCAGCCCGGCGAATGGTGGCTTGTATAGCCAGTTACTGAACTACCTCAATTACGATCTGCGCCCGGAACAGATTGAGATGCAACAGCTACGGGAGATCGAGCTGCCGGATCATCTGCGGATGAATATTCGGGTAATGGCGGATCGTAAACTGTTGGCGCAAAGCCGGGATTTAACGGCATTAAAAGAGCAGTACGCTGATGCTTCCCAGGCTCAGATTCAGGACCTCAGTCATTCGGGTTTCCAGCGAGATCAGGTCAATGGCTGGGACTTCGGCGATTTACCTCAGAGCACACAAACCGAAGTCAACGGTCTGCCGGTGCGTGCTTTCCCGTGCCTGAAACCAACCAAGGAAAACTCTGAAAAGTCGGATATTCAGCTGACGGTGGAAGCCGACGAGTTTGAGGCCGGTCGCCAGCATCGAATGGGGGTTTGCCAGTTGATGCGTCGCCAGCTACCGGATCAGGAGCGGGCGCTGAAATCCCATATTCAGAAGCAGATGAAGGGTAAATGGCTGTACTGCAAAGGCCTGGGCTCTGAAGCTGAGATCACTCAGGATCTGATTCAGGCCGCTTTTATTCAGATATTTGTGCCTCTGGACGGCGATTTGCCGTATCTGGAGCAAGAGTTTAAGCAAAGAACCGAACGCCGTTCTGAACTGTTCGATCATGGCAATAAGTTGTTAGAGCAGTTTATTGACTGGATTACTTTGCGACATAAGATTCTCAAAGCCATGGGTGGCGTGGTCAGTCTGGATCGGGCGATGGCCTATTCCGACGTGAAAGCCCATCTGGAGCGCTTGCTGGCCAAAGGCTTTATGCAGCGAACCACATGGTCACACCTGCAAAGTTTCAGTCGCTACCTGAAAGCGATGGATTATCGAATCGAGAAGCTACAAGGGAACCTGCCGCGAGATCGCCAATCTATGATTGAGTTTGAAAGCTTATATAAGCCTTATCGTGAGGTGGCGGATAAGACTCAGGTTACGGAAGGCTCTGAGCTGGATGAATTTGGCTGGCTGTTAGAAGAATGGCGTGTATCGCTTTTTGCTCAACCATTGGGTACCAAAGAGCCAGTGTCGCTGAAGCGGCTGCAGAAACGTTGGCAGGAGATCGCAAAAATCTGATTGTCTGGATGGGATTTCAGGCGTTCCTCTGGTTGTTGTTCGATAAAAGTCCAACAGGCAGAAAAAAATATTGAACTGTCAGACGTTTCCGGTAACTAATAAGCATGCAAGGTAACCGAGCTTATCAACTTCGGGATACTGCATCCGATAAGCGGACTATTATTAAAACCTCGACTAAAAGAGTAGGAAACGATTATGGCTAAGACAATCAAACCTGTAGCAGCTGTTCTGGGTACTGCATTCGTAACTGCAATGTCTCAGGCACCTCTGGCAAATGCCGCTGAAAACCCGTTCGCATCTGCTGAGCTGCAGGGCGGCTACAAGCTGGCTGGCAACCACAGCGAAGGTAAGTGTGGTGAAGGCAAATGTGGCGGTGGTCATGGTAAGTCTTCTTCTGAAGGTAAGTGCGGTGAAGGCAAGTGTGGCGGTAGCAGCAAGTCTTCGTCCGAAGGCAAGTGTGGCGGTAGCAGCAAGTCTTCTTCTGAAGGTAAGTGCGGTGAAGGCAAGTGTGGCGGTAGCAGCAAGTCTTCTTCAGAAGGTAAGTGTGGTGAAGGTAAGTGCGGCGGCAGCAGCAAGTCTTCTTCTGAAGGCAAATGCGGCGAAGGCAAATGTGGCGGTAGCCACTAAGCGCTTATGAAATATCCCGTCCAAGGTGCCGGGTTAGGTCTGCGACGAGCTCTGATGAGCTCGTTGGCAGATGTGCCTGAGCACAAAATCGATTTTATGGAAATTGCGCCAGAAAACTGGATTGGCGTGGGTGGTCGTCTCGGTAAATCATTTCGTTCTTTTACCGAAAAATACGACTTTATTTGCCACGGGCTTTCCCTGTCTATTGGCAGTCCGGCTCCACTTGATGAAGATTTTGTTCGCCAGGTAAAACAATTCATGGATGAACACGGTATTAAAGCGTACAGCGAACATCTGAGCTATTGCAGCGATCAGGGTCACATGTACGATCTGATGCCGATCCCATTTACCGATCAGGCGGTCAAATACGTTGCTGAGCGTATCCAGCGAGTGCAGGACATCATCGGGCAGCGCCTGATTATTGAAAATGTCTCGGCATACGCAGAGCCCGGTAAAGAAATGGAAGAAGCTGAATTTGTCAGAGCGGTTATAGAAACTGCGGATTGTGACATGTTGCTCGATGTGAACAACGTTTACGTTAACAGCATCAATCATGACAGTGATGCCATGGCATTTATTAAAGCGATGCCCACCGAACGTATTAAATATCTTCACGTTGCTGGTCATTTTGACGAAGCCGATGATTTGCTGGTTGATACTCACGGTATGGAAGTGAAAGATATCGTTTGGGATATGCTGGCTGAAACTTACAAAATTCACGGCGTTATACCAACGTTGCTGGAGCGCGATTTTAATTTCCCTCCAATAGAGGAATTGGTTGCTGAGGTTGATCAGATTCGTTCGCTGCAACACCAGTACAATCCAAATTCAATTCAGGTTGGTTAATATGGCTCAGGCCGAACCACTATCCCAAAAACATATTCAGACTCAGCACGAATTTGCCGCGCATATTCGTGCACCTCATAAACATCCCATTCCGGATGATGTCGATCCCCGGCGAATGAAAGTCTACAACGATCTGTTTTTTAACAATGTCAGTGGCTTTCTCGACGGAACATTTCCGGTGTGTGCAGAAATCATTGGTGCCAAGCGCTGGACTGAAATTGCCCGCGACTTTTTCGAAAGTCATCATTGCCAAACCCCTTATTTTCTTGAGATTCCGCAGGAATTCTTAAATTATCTGGAGCAGGAGTTTCAGGCTCAGCCGGGTGACCCGGATTACTTTTATGAGTTAGCTCATTATGAGTGGCTTGAATTGGCAATCGACGTCAGCGATGACGAAATTAGCGCTGAGATCGATGCAAACGCCGATCTGGCTTCTGCGATTCCACTGTTTGCCGCTGCAGCGCAGGGCTTCGTGTATCAATATCCGGTGCATCGTATCAGTGGTGTCAATACCAACCCCGAGCCACAGCAGACGGCATTAATTGTATTTCGTGATCGCCAAGATCATGTGCGTTTTATCGAAACTAACTTAATGACCATTCATTTGCTGATTAAGCTGAAATCTGAGGAACTCACTGGCCTTCAGGCAGTCGAACAGTTATTGCAAGAAAGCGGCATGGAGCTGTCGGAGGTGGCAGTTCAGGGGGGATTGTCTATTCTCGAAGAATGGCGTCAGCAAGGGTTAATCCTTGGCGGTCGTGCCGCTTAGTTGCTTGATATTAAAAACTGTTTCTGGAGCGCAATTCATGAGTATTCAATCGCTGGCCCATTGGGTTCACGACCAGCTTGATGTGGCTAAGTCTATTGATTTCGTCGGCCCGCTGGCTTTACGTATTTACCTGTTCTTTCCTTTCTGGATGGCTGGCACCAATAAATTAGCGGGCTTTGACAGCACGGTAGCCTGGTTTGGTAACCCGGATTGGGGACTTGGATTGCCAGCCCCTGAACTGCTGGCTTTTCTCGCGACCTGGACGGAAATTCTCGGCGCAGTATTTCTGTTGATTGGTTTTGCCACGCGTTACATCACCATTCCCCTGATGGTTACCATGATTGTTGCAATCTTTGCAGTGCATTGGGATCACGGCTGGTATGCAATTGCCCAGAGTACAGACCCTGAAGTCGCCGACCGCTTAAATCGTGCGAAAGACATTCTGCGGGAAAACAGCAATTACGACTGGATTACGGCTAAAGGCGGCTTCGTGATTCTGAACAACGGTATTGAATTTGCGGTAACTTATCTGGTGATGCTGTTGGTACTGTTCTTTAACGGCGCAGGCAAATATCTCAGTGTTGATCACTGGATCAAAGCAAAATTCCGTCCGGAAGACTGATCGAACGTTTGCTGGAATGAAATTTTAAAAAGGCGCTAAGGCGCCTTTTTTTATGCGGATTATGCTGCTTTAATACTGCAAAATTAAGGAAAAGGCAGGTCGCCCAATGCGCTTAGCAATCGTGCGTTTAACAATGATGTTGATGGCAACCATGTTGTCGGCAACTTCTTTTTCAGAAGAGCAGAATCCAGATCCATGGGAAGGCTTTAACCGAAAGGTTTTTGCGTTTAATGAGACCCTTGATAAATACATTGCCAAGCCAGTTGCCGAGGGCTATCAGTACATCACTCCAGAGCCTGTAGATCAGTCTGTCAGCGCCTTTTTCTCCAATCTCGGTGACGTACTGGTTATCGTAAACGATCTGGGTCAGTTGAAATTTGCTCAGGCGGCTTCGGATACGGCACGTTTTCTGATTAATACTACGGTTGGTTTTTTCGGCTTCTTCGATGTCGCATCGCACATCGGACTTGAGAAACATGACGAAGACTTTGGACAGACCCTGGGATATTGGGGAGTGGGTACTGGTCCATACTTGATGTTGCCTGTGCTTGGTCCAAGTACCGTACGCGATGCCAGTGGCCGTGGGCTCGATTATGTTTCCGGCTTGTCCTACACCAATGCGGGGCAGAATTTTGCTCAGCAATCTGGTTTGTTTGTGCTGAATAATATTGATGGGCGAGCTGATCTTATCGCTTCAGAAGGGTTGATCAGTGGTGATCGTTATACATTTATTCGCAGTTTCTATTTGCAGCGTCGTGAATATCTGTTGAAAGATGGCGTAGTGGAAGATGAATTTGAAGACTTCGATGATTTTGATGACGAAGAAGACGACTGGGGTGATGATTGGGATGAAGAACCTGCTGAATAGTGGGTTCCTGATTATTCGCCGAAAATAAAAAATCCCATCCGTGATTACACGGATGGGATTTTTTATTGCTGCAGATTAAGCATTACGTTTTGGTAAAACGTCTTTCAGCTTATCGTGCATTTTCATGATGGCTTCTTCCGTTTCGTCCCAGCTGATGCAGCCGTCGGTAACCGATAAGCCATATTCCAGATCATCCAGGTTTGCTGGGATGTTCTGGCGGCCATGTTTGATATTGGATTCGATCATCAAGCCAACGATGGAATTGTTGCCTTCAAGAATCTGGTTAGTCACGTTATCCATAACCAGTGGCTGAAGCTCCGGCTTTTTGCTGGAGTTCTCATGGCTGCAGTCGACCATGATGTTCTTCGGCAGATCCGCTTTTTCCAGCGCTTGTTCAGCAATGGATACACTAACGGAATCGTAGTTTGGCTTACCGCCACCGCCACGCAATACTACATGGCCGTATTGGTTACCGTTGGTTTCTACGATAGATACCGCGCCGCTTTGGTTAATACCCAGGAAGCGGTGAGGGTTAGCTACCGACATCAGTGCATTGGTCGCAACCGTCAGGCTACCATCGGTACCATTTTTGAAGCCAACTGCAGAGGACAGACCAGAAGCCATTTCACGGTGCGTTTGTGACTCAGTTGTACGTGCGCCGATAGCAGACCAGGTAATCAGGTCCTGCAGGTACTGAGGTGAAATTGGATCCAGTGCTTCGGTTGACAGTGGCAAGCCCATTTCGGCCAGGTCAATTAACAGCTGGCGGGAGATATGAAGGCCTTCCTGGATTTTGAAGGTGTCATTCATAAATGGGTCGTTAATCAGACCTTTCCAGCCGACGGTGGTACGCGGCTTTTCGAAATAAACACGCATCACCAGATACAGGGTGTCAGATACTTTTTCTGCCAGGTCACGCAGACGCTCGGCATAATCTTTGGCTGCATCTACGTCGTGAATGGAGCAAGGGCCAACCACCAGGAAAATACGGTGGTCTTTGCGATCAAGAATATCGCGGACGGTCTGGCGTCCTTTCTGTACGCTGGCTACAGCTTGTTCTGTGATTGGCATTTCAGTTTTCAGCTGATCCGGAGTTACCAGCTGAGTGATCGAGCCAATATTGAGGTCTTCAACACGGTTGTCAGTCATTATTCGTCCTAAATCGACGTGGTAGAGTTGAGCATTAGAGCTTTTGTTACAATGGCTACGGATTATGACAAAACATGCGCTAAAAGCACACTCAAAAGCCTATGGAATATTGCCTGAAAACAGCGTTAAACAGCGGAAATCTTAAATTAGGGTTACCAATGTGGTTTATGGATGACTGGCGAGGAAATATGCTCAGTGATTGGCAAACCAGTACAACCGCGTTGGAGGAGTATTCCAGAGTATTTGCCTCGGTTGAGGGGAATACTACATTTTATGGTTTGCCTTCCGCCCAGAGAGTGGATCAATGGCTGAAAATGGTGCCGGATAATTTTCGCTTTTGCTTTAAATTGCCAAAAGACGTTAGCCATTCAGATAACCTGGTTGCGGCTTATTGCAACCACCGGCAGCAGATTCTCGCCTTTTTTAATCAATTGGGTGATCGTTTAGGGTCTGTATTGCTGCAACTACCTGCTACGTTTTCTCCACTTCGTCAGCAGGAGTTAAGGGAGTTTCTTGGGCAGTTAAAGCAAGACGTTGCGATGGATATTTCCGTCGAGTTACGGAATCTGCAGTTCTTCGATAAGTCGGAGCACGAATCAATATTGCTGAGATCCTTATCGGATGTTGGTGCAGGGCGAACTATTTTTGATTCCAGAGGTTTGTTTGCCGACAGTGCGATGACGGATGCGGTGTTGGATGCCAGAGCTAAAAAGCCACGTATGCCAGTTCATCCGATAGCAACTCACAGCTCGCCTGTGGTTCGGTTTATCGGTCACAGTGACTGGAAGCAGAATGAACGTTACTTATTACAGTGGAAACAGAAGTTAGGGCTGTGGCTGGAAGAGGGCAGGACGCCGTACTTCTTTATTCATACTGCTGGCAATACCGATGTTCAGTATTTTGTTCGTTATCTGGAAGAGCTTTGGGGGCTGGGTGAGCAAACCTGGCCCGGAGAAAGCGGACCAGGTAAAACGGATGATCTGTTTGGTTAGCGCAGCTTGGCCTGAATGTCTTTAAAGCGTTGTACTTTTTCTGGTTGAAAAAGCAGTTCGCCTTTTTCTTCTTCCGAGTCCAGCAATCCTTCGCGGGCGTAACGTTTGATGGTAATCGGCTTCAGGCTGAGGATGTCGGCAACCTGGTCGAGCGTCAGTAATTCCGCTTGTTGCATTGTCTTTTTCTCCCTTTGTTAAGTGTGAACTCACTTAGCTTAGACGCAAATTAACACTCCATTTGAGTCTGTTCGGGAGAATTGAATGACTTTCCTGCCGTCGCTATTTAAAAGAACGCGTATTTTGCCCCAATCGTAAATAAGATACTCGCGAGAATAGGTTTCAATAATTTCTCCGGCACTTTACGACTAAGATGGCTGCCGACATGAATCGCTGGGAGCGAGCCGATTAACAGGGCACAAAGCAGATAAAAGTCGACGTTACCCAGGTACATATGAATAAGGCCTGCAGCCAGCGTCAGCGGCACGGCATGAGCAATGTCGGTGCCGACGATGTTTGTTGAGCGTAGCGCCGGGTAAAGCATCATCAGTATTGCTGTACCAATAGCGCCAGCTCCAACCGATGACAGCGTAACAAATACGCCGAGTAGCACACCCATCACCAGGGTTGCATGCCGGCGGTAATGGCTGAAGTTGCCCTTAAAGGTTGCTGCTGCCCAATTTTGTATTTTGCTGCGAATAAGGATAACGGTTGCTGTCAGCAACAGCATGATACCCAGAGCGCTACTCAGCAGAGAAGCGTACTGCTCGGAGTCTTCAAACAGTGTTTTCAGGGCAAAGCCTGTAATCAGAGCAGCAGGAATGCTGCCTAAAGCCAATGTGCGAACCAGTGACCACTGGACGTGATTCTGCTTGTGGTGGCTGTAGGCTCCTCCCGCCTTTGTCAGTGCTGCATACATCAGATCGGTACCAACAGCGATATGAGGAGGAAAGCCAAACATCAGGAGTAGCGGAGTCATCAGAGCACCGCCGCCAATGCCGGTAACGCCAACAATCAGACCAACGATCGCGCCTGAAGCTATATATAACAAAATATCCATGAAATATGGTCTAAAGTAGTACCAGTAGCTCTAAAAAATAAAGATTCAACGCTAATGTAGTGTGTTGCATCTATTCTGGAAAAGAATATTTGTTTATATTTTTATAACGAAACACAAGGTCTGGCACGGAGGACGTATGAAGTTACAGCAACTGCGTTACATATGGGAGGTAGCGCATCACGACCTGAATGTCTCTGCGACTGCTCAGGTACTGTACACCTCTCAGCCGGGTATCAGTAAGCAAATCCGCCTGCTGGAAGATGAGTTAGGTGTTGAGGTGTTTGCCCGCAGTGGTAAGCATTTAACGCGCATTACGCCGGCAGGTGAGGCCATTTTGCAGGTGGCTGGTGAGATTCTGCGTAAAGTAGAAAGCATTAAACAGGTTGCTCAGGAGTTCAGTGACGAAACCAAAGGCAGCTTGTCGATTGCTACGACCCACACCCAGGCACGCTACGCTTTGCCGGGTGTTATAGAAGGGTTTATGCAAAAGTATCCGGATGTCTCTCTGCATATGCATCAGGGGACGCCGATGCAGATTTCTGAGATGGCAGCTAACGGAACAACCGACTTTGCCATTGCTACCGAAGCGATGGAGCTGTTCTCTGATCTGATTATGATGCCGTGCTATCGCTGGAATCGCAGTATATTGGTGCCACGAAATCATCCGTTGGCTCAGAACCCGAGGCCGTCGCTTGAGCAGGTCGCTGCATATCCGCTGGTAACTTACGTTTTTGGGTTTACCGGGCGTTCGAAATTGGATGAAGCATTCAAAACCCGTGGCCTGACGCCACGTGTTGCGTTTACGGCAGCTGATTCCGATGTGATAAAAACCTATGTTCGATTAGGGGTAGGTGTTGGAATCGTTGCCAGCATGGCATTGGATAAAGAGCAGGATTCAGATCTGGTAGCGATTGATGCGAGTCATCTGTTTGCACCAAGCGTAACTCAGATTGGTTTCCGCAAAGGCACGTTCTTGCGTGGCTATATGTACGACTTTATCTCCGCTTTTGCACCACACCTGAGTCGAGATCTGGTCGAGAAGGCTACCCATTGTCACAGTCGACAAGAAATTGATGAGCTGTTTTCGGATGTTGTGTTGCCAGAGCATTGATGAGCAGTCTGAGTTTCAGAGCAATAAAAAAGGGCGATTAGATCGCCCTTTTTTATTGCTCTGAAACTATCGACATCAGATCTTGGTATGTAAACCACACTCGCGGTTTGAGATCGCTTTAGTCGGGTCAAAATACTTGATCACATTCGGAAGATTATTTTCTTCAAGGTACTTCTGCATATCACTTTCCAGCCAGTTTAATACCGGAGCAACTTTCAGAACACCATTCGGGCCTTCGGAAACGATATCCATCTCCTGGCGGAAGGCTGTTTGCTCTTTACGCACTGCTGTCAGCCAAACATCTGGTTTTGCTTCGGCCATAGCGCGTTCGAATGGTTCAAGCTTGAACTGGCGGGTGAACTCTTCGTGCGCAGGGTCATCGACACCTGGAATACCACCCAGTGCCGCATCGCGACGTGCTGCAGATACTTTAGGTGTATATACATCAATATTAAGATTCAGAGAGCTGATTAACTCTTCTGCGACTTTGTAGGTTTCGCGGGTGTTGTAACCAGAGTCGATCCAGATTACACGAATGTCGGACTTAACCTGAGTCGCCATGTGTAAAATCACAGCTTCATACGGACCGAAGTTGGTGGTAACCAGAGGGTTGCTACCATTTTCAATGGCCCAGCGTACGATTGTTTGTGGATCTGCATCAGCGAGTTGCAGATTGGCGTTAGCAATATCGGTCATGGCTGATTTCCGGCGTAATTATTAAAGCGTGAAAGGCTAGCATGGCCTTTGTATTCGATAAAAGAATAAAAAAGAATATTTATATGTGGTTTTCAACTTGTCTTTGAAATCTGCATTGGTAGAGTACGCGCGAACAAAACTCATCATATTTAGTCACGAAAACAGCGGGAGCTCACATGGAAATCGCATGTCTGGATCTGGAAGGTGTATTGGTACCGGAAATTTGGATCGAATTTGCTAATAAGACCGGTATTGAAGAATTAAAGGCTACAACACGTGATATTCCGGATTACGATGTTCTTATGAAGCAGCGTCTGCGTATTCTCGATGAGAATAATCTGAAGATTCAGGATATTCAGGAAGTGATCGCTACGCTTGCGCCTTTAGAGGGTGCTCGTGAGTTTGTGGATTGGTTGCGTGAGCGTTTTCAGGTGATCATCCTGTCGGATACCTTTTATGAGTTCTCTCAGCCATTGATGCGTCAGCTGGGCTTCCCAACGCTGTTCTGTCATCGTCTGATTACTGATGACGAAGGTCGCGTTGTTGATTATAAGCTGCGTCAGGCAGACCCTAAGCGCCAATCCATTCGTGCATTGCAAACGATTTACTACCGCACTATTGCAGCAGGTGACTCATACAATGACACCACCATGCTTGCAGAAGCGGATGCCGGTATTCTGTTCCATGCACCACAAAATGTGATCGAAGAGTTTCCGCAATTCCCTGCGGTGCATACTTACGAAGATCTGAAGAAAGAGTTTATTAAAGCCAGTAATCGTGAGCTGACGCTTTAATAGCCAGTCTGAAAGTCGGGAGAGCATCTGTTCTCCCGACTGAATGTTAGCTAATGGCCTACATTGGCGTAGATAATATCTTACCGACCTTGTTCATGATCTCCTGGTACTCGTCATCTGCGGTTGAATCAACTGTAATTCCTCCACCTCCCCAGCACTCGGCACCTTCTTTGGTTGCAACGATACTCCGTATCAGAATATTGAAGTCGCTATGGCCTGCATCATCAAAATAGCCTAATGAGCCGCAATAGAGGCCGCGTGGCTTAATCTCCAGCTCCTCAATAACTTCCATCGCTCGCTTTTTGGGTGCGCCGGTAATCGATCCCCCAGGAAAGGCATCGAGAATAACGTCCAGATGTGACTTATCAGCCCGCTTTTTCGCTGAAATAGTACTTACCAAGTGATGCACGTTTGCATGGGATTCAAGTTCGAACAGTTTCTCGACTTTTACGCTGTGTGGTTCAGCGCTGCGGCTGAGATCGTTGCGAAGCAGGTCAACAATCATCAGATTCTCTGCTTTGTTCTTGTTGCTGTCAGCAAGTTGCTGCTTCAATTGTTGGTCTTGCTCCGATGTTGCTCCCCGAGGGAGGGTTCCTTTAATTGGTTTGGTCTCGATGCGATCGCCGTCGATTCGGATAAAGCGTTCAGGACTTACACTGAAAAGCGTCAGTCCTTTGGTTTTCATATAGCCGCCAAAGGCTGGGCGAAACTGCTTAATCAGCGGGTAAGGGCTCTTTTCAGTTAAATCACCCGAACAGCGAAACGGCATGGTTAGATTGATCTGGTAGCAATCACCAGCACGTAAGTAGTCCTGCACCTTATTAAAGGCATTGGTGTACTCAGGCTGACTCCATAAGGCCGACCATTTATGTTGGTGTGGTTCGGCTTCTACTGAATGCCCACTGTAGAGAGGCTCAAGCCAGGATAGGATTGTTTTGTCACTTAACTGCTTAGGGTTCTGTAACCAGACTTCGTCGGTATCGATATCCAAAAGAAGAGAGCAGTTGTAGTAAGCCATAACCCCTTTGGGCTGATTGTGATGCTCGGGCTTTGTATTCAGGCTAGAGATACTTGGATAGTGAAAGAAGCCGGCCCAGCCGCTCGCGAAGGGTTTGTTTGCTGATGATTTCTCAGTGCTTTCGCAGTTCGATGTGTCATCTAGCCATGCAGGTTTGATTTGTTTCTGCCACTCTGTCGCACAGGATGTTGCTGATGGGACCAGTTGTTCTGGTGCGTAAGCCAATATGTAACGACCGCTGTAATCTCCTGCGGAGAGTAGTATTGGATTATCCAAAGCATGTGCTCGGTTTAAGGCTGTTCTGGCGCTAAGGTCTAGCTTCTTGTGGGACATAATAAGCCAGTTTTAATGCTCGTTTCGTTTTTCTAAGTTACTGATAATTAAGGGTTAAGTTGGTTCTTCTTGTCTTGTGTGTCAATTTTCTAAGTAACAATCACAAGCGTCTCTGTGAAAATATGTAAAAAAGAGCTAGACAAGTTTTTAACCCCATAATAGATTGTGTGCATTCTCCCACAGAGCTGGGAAAACAAGAACAAGAAAAACTAAATCGTCAGATATAAAAATCTGCCAAAACGTAAGCCAACTACGTTAAGTAAAAAAATTCATCTGCTTAGATTGTCAAACACATAAACTGGTTGAGAAGCTGGGTGGTGATAGAGCATGGAAATGCTCGAATACTTAAGTAAAAAAAATAATATTGGAGTGTGCACTCAATGAAATTCTTACAAAAAGCTACTCTCGCCGCAGCAATTGCTGCAGCCTCATTTGCTGCTCAAGCGCTGCAGCCAATCGGTGATTCTGAGTTGGGCGGTGTGACTGGTCAGGCTGGTGTTACCATTGAAATTGATATGGATGCGGCTGGTATCACTATCGGCGAAGTTGCTTACACTGATGAAGGTACGGTTGTTCTGGAAAATATCCGTGTGAGCGAGACTGATATCACTCAGACCATCGACACTCTGGCTGATGGTTCCCTGAAGATTGGTATGACTACTACCAATAATCTGACTATCGATATCGGTAATGGCGTTCAGGCAGGTACCAGTGCGGTTGCTTTGCGTAGCACTAAAGGTTCTTGGTCTCAGCAACAGTATCATGTTGATTCTGATGGCGATTTTTTGAATGCTGCTGGTGAAAAAACTACCAATGAGTCTGAATACGTTCTGACAAGCGCTACGGCTCCAACTGGTGCAGTTGGTGCTTCTACTGCACAGGTTGATACAAACTCGACTTGGGTAGCTGATTCAAACGGTACAGCTTACCAAACGGAAGTGGTTAATGATGTTCATGCTGTAATTGCTCTTGAGCGCAACGATACTACGGTTGTTAATATGGCTAACCCGGGTGCCGCGGCTGCCTACGGCATTACTCAGTCTTTCGATAATGGTGCAGGTGTAACTTCTAATGCTGCTGACGGTTCTGCTGTGATCCTGGCTGATATGGATGTTCGTATTGTAGATCTGGATGTTGGTGCATTCGGTTATACTCAGGCTCAAGCAAATACTCGTGGTACTGATTCTGCGACTGCTTATGCTGCTGGCTATGCTGCTGCGACAGATAAGGCTGCGTTTGCGGGTGCTAACACCTTCGATGCGGATAATGATGGTGACATTGAGGGTGCTGAGCTGACAGCGTTGCAAGGTGCAATTGCAGGCGGTTCTGCAGTCAAGCTGAAAGATGTTACCTTTGATGATGGTGCAGGTGGTGCTGTGAACGTTAAGCAAACTATTTGGGCTCAAGGTGGGACTGCTGCATCAGGTGGTGGTGTTTACATTGCAATGGGTAACATCAATGGCACTCTGGAAGTTGGTGGTATTGAGTTGGGCGGTGCTTCCATCGGTTCTGTGTCGGTGAGTAATATCCAGCTAAATGGTCTGACTCAGCGTATTTACGGTCACTAAGTTTTACTTGGTGAACTGTTAAAAAAAGACCCGCTTCGGCGGGTTTTTTTGTGCCTGATGTAAATGTAAAGTTGGCAAAAATATGGCCGAAAATGTTTAAAAGTGAGCAATTTTGGCTTGGTTGGTTGTGTGATTTTATGTAACATTGCTAAGACTAATAATTAAGATAAAAATAAAATGTTTGTCATTCTCCTAGGTTCTATTATTGCGTTTGCAATGGTTAACGAATTTGCGATTGTTCCTGATAGAAATCAGGGTGATACCGTTGTGCGAGTTGCTGTTGGTCAAGATGGTCAATACGATCAAGTCGTCAATGTTGAGCCTTTGGCAGTTCAGAAATTTAATAACGTCGTACGTCAGGCATATGATTACTCTTGTGGTTCCGCTGCATTAACGACTCTTCTCGATTTCTATCTGGGACGTAATTTCCAGGAACGCCAGGTGATGGAGGGGTTGCTACGTTTCGGTGAAACTGAGCGCATCGTCCAGCGACGCGGCTTTTCTCTGTTAGATATGAAACGCCTGGTAACTGCCTTGGGTCACCCATCGGGCGGGTTTAAAGCCGAGGCCTCTGACCTGATTGAGCTTGATCACCCGGCAATCGCTCCGATTGAATACGCTGGATTTAAACATTTTGTTGTTATTCGTACAGTTTATGAGGGTAGGGTCTATGTTGCTGATCCTGCGCTTGGTAATTTAAGCTTTACATTAAATCGTTTTCTTGAAATCTGGGATAATAATGTCCTCTTTATTGTTTTTCCTAATGGTCACCGTCCAGCAAGTGGGCTGGAATTAAGAGAAGAAGATATGCGTTATGTCTCCGACTATATTATTGCCCAAAATACATATCGAGAATTTCCTCATTTTATGATGCGTCACGAGGATCTTGTTGGTAATAAAATCGCTTCTTTGCACAATAATCTACGTTCAACACTCCAAAGTCAGCGCGATGAAAACGGCAATATTAAAAAGAATGAAGACGGCGAAACTTTATTTGAATTTAAAATTGAGACTGCAGCAGACGGTGTAGCGCAGGACGACTTTAATGTTTGGAATAGTAGTGATCCTACCGAGCGTATCGAGAAAACGTTGCGCTTTCGAAGAAAATAATAAGATACAGGGCATAGGTACATGTTAATTCGATCCACGCTGGTAATGGTTTCTTTGGTTTTGATGGCGGGCTTAGCATCAGCAGAGAGTGCCCGTGATTTGTCAAAGGCACGGGAGGCGTTGTCTAAACAGGATAATGACGCGGATACAGAAAGGGCGCTTGAAGAAGTATTTGAAGCAGCAGAGAAAAACTACTCATTACTTAAGCAAGGTGGAATGAGTCTGAATTATAACTTCGACTATTCCTATTTTGGTGATCAGCGCATTGAGCTGGTTATCGAGCCAAATCTTGTTGATGGTAGACCACAGGGATCGGGTGTAGTGAAAAATGCCAATGTCTCTCCAGTTGCTTCTCATACTTTCACCAATTCGATTACTTTCGATTATGGCTTGTTAAATAATCTGACATTGAGCGGTCGTTTACCTCTTATTGCAAAATTTGATACAGGTGAAGACCTGACCGCGTACTCAATTGGTGATTTAACTGGTACTACGCGCTGGCAGCCTTTTGAGTATGTTCCGGGAAAAATGTCTTCAACTTTCTTTGGTAGTGCCCGTTTAAAGACTGGTGATAGTCCATACGAAATTGATTTAAACAAAAATCTATCCACCGGTTCCGGAACTTACGGTTTAAGTGGTGGGGTAAGTGTATCTAAAGTACTCGACCCGGTTGTTTTATTTGGCTCTGGTACATTTGGTTATAATTTCCCTCTAACAGACCTAAATCAGGTTAGGGGTAGTGCTATTCTCCGCGAGGTGCATCCGGGAAGTAACTTATCTTTCTCGATGGGCTTTGCTTACTCTCTTTCTTATGATGTTTCATTGAGTGCGTCATTCCAGGGTTCATTTAACGATAAAACTCGTTTTGTTTTGCAGGACGGTGCAAATACTCGTACATCAACCGCAGGGAGCCAGATGACGGGTATTATGAACTTCGCTTTAGGCGTCAGGGTTTCGCCAAAAACGATTGCCAATATCAATGTTGGCTATGGGGTAACGGAATTAGCGCCAGATTTTATTCTGGGTTTATCGTTGCCGATCGATATCGAAGGTGTGAAGCCTAACTGATCAGTCACAGAAGAATGATAACAATGACTATCACCAAACGTCGTATTAAGCGACTGATTGCTACTGCGCTCGGGGCATTAATTGGAAGTGTTGCTGGTACTGCAAATGGTCAGCTTGCTACCAATTTGTTCCTCGATACGCGAGCTATGTCTATGGGAAATGCTATTACCGGCGATCCACAGGGGATTATGAGTATTCACTTTAATCCTGCAGGCCTGGCCAAATTGGACGGCCGTCAGTTAGAGGTTCAGCTCCAGAATATTTATCTGGCTGCTGAAGCTACTTTCAGTCTGCCTGAAGACTATGATTTAGAGGCGGCAAATGGAAATCTTTTAAAGCCGCACGATGACCCCATATTAAAAGAAGGTAAAAGTAAAAGTACCGCTGCGGCTTATATTCCAGGTATTGGTCTTTTGCCAATGAAGGCGCCGATTCTGACATTGCCTACCGGTGGAATATCCATTCAGCCACCAGGCTCTAAATTTACATTTGCAAACGCAGTATATGCACCGATGGCGGCTGGCTTTGCCAAAGAAGATGATGACCCAGGTCGTTATCAGGCTAAGCAGGTTGCGCTGCAGCGCTTTACCTATCTCTCTCCGTCGTTTGGTTATCGCGTTACTGATGAGTTTTCCGTCGGGGCCAGCTTTCTGTTTTCTCATCAGGCTGTTGCCGTTGTACAGGATATTCGTGCACCCAGTGTATTGATTGGTGTGGTTGGGGAGCTTCAGGATGCATTTGGATGCTTTAATAAGGATGGTACGCCAGCCCCGAATAATGACCCGCTTGCGCCGCTTGTAACCTTGTGTGGTGGTAAGGTTGGTCCATATGAAGATGTTGGTGAGCTGAGTGTAATTTCTGAGGAGACATTGTCTCCGTCTTTTAATGTTGGTTTCCTATGGGAGCCTACTGATTGGTTCGGCATTGGTGTTGGTTATCAAAGTGAGGCAGTAACCAATCTTAAAGGGACATTTGATCTTCAATATGATGATCAGTTCTCCGGCTTCTTTCGTAAATTCCGTGCATCGATTATTGGTGCCATTGGTGGTGCTATTTTCGGTTTGCCAACCGGTCAAACGTCTGAGAAAGGTCACGTTGCAATTGAATTGACGTATCCTCAACATTTGCAAATTGGTACTAAGTTTCGTTTTCTCGATAAGTTCCAGATTAATGTGGATGCCGGTTGGACCGATTTTGATAAATGGGACGCTTTGGAAATTCAATTCGACAGACCGGTTAGCTTCCTGAGTTCCGCAAAAACATTAGCGCCAGACTTGGTGACGAATACCAGTCTAAGGCAGCCAATGGGGTTCCGCAGTGTTTGGAGTTTCGGTTTTGGTTTTCAATATGATCTGAATTCTCGTATCAAACTGCGTGCAGGTTATGAGCCTCGTGAAACCTCTATTCCCGATGATGCACGTAGTATTCAGGCGCCACTTGGTTTTGCTGAGCTTTACAGTGTTGGTATGGGGTATCGTTGGGATCTCGATACGACCATCGATTTGTCATTGAGTTTTATGCAGTCGAAAGAAGAAATTCGTGCTGATCCTCAGGCTAACACTGACACGGGTAACTATCCGAACTCAAGTAACGCAATTAACCGTAACTGTCTGACCTGTACTGTAACTAACCCGTACCCTGGTCTTGATGTGAACACCAAGCTTACAATTGGTGCTGCTGGCTTCAGTTTCCGGACCAAGTTCTGATGCGTCGTATGGTATTTCTGCTGCTGTTGCCATTGTTTGTAATGGCAGAGCAGGAATATTTTACCTGGGTTGATGCTCAGGGGAGAATTCATAACTCGCTGGTAAATCGAGAATCAGACGAAAAAGGGCAAGAGGCTGGCAAGCAAACCGAAAGTGAAAGCGAGCAACCTCTGGGCACTAAGAATAAGGTTCCTTCACTCTCTGCTGAAAAGGATGAGTATCTTACTGAAGAGCAGTTCGAGAAAAAACTTGAGAAAGAGAAAGCGGATAACCCACCCTTTTTCACCTATGTCGATGAAACTGGCCAGGTTCGTAATCAGACGATTATTGATTCCCAAATTGAAGTTGAAGAAGTTGATGTACCGGTAAGTTATGACCATATCTATGCTCCTCCATTTCGTGTGTCAGAGAAAATGTCGAGTGGTTGTTGTCAGCGATATCGCTCGTATTTTAAAGAACAGATTTCAGCAGAAAAATCTGTTTTGTTTTCCGGCTTCCTGAATACTGTTCCGATTTCTACTCGCTTTGGTCCTAAAAAAGCCTGGTACTTTAAATTAGACGATCCGTCTGATTTTCGGGTCTTGCAGCTTAAGTTGCGGCAAGAGGATTCTGCTGCAAACCTACCTGTGTCCATTATTTTGGCTGATCACCAGTTCTCCGCTTTGTACTTCACGCCGCAGCTCTCTTTTGTTTCAAAGGAAGGCAGTTGGCTGGGACAGCCATCTAAGAACACGATGGTAAAAATAGACGATCAGGACGTCGTTTCGGTCATCATTTATTTTCCTGCTGATGCTCCCGCTAATGCCTCTCTGGAGGTAAACTGGTGGCATGGAAAAGCATCAGATTAATTTCAATACGGCCACTGTTCATCAGCATGGCTGGATTTTTCAATATCCCGAGACATCATCGAACTCCGGCAATCGCTTAGTGTTATTGCATGGAGCTGGTGTGGCTGGGGAGGTCACCTGGACTTACGTTTGTAACTACCTTGATCACTGGCAAGAGATTTTAGTTGTTGATCTGGCTGGTATGGGTGGTGCTGAATTTCTGACAAAGAATGATGTCGAGGCTTCTAACTTCTCTCTGCAATTAGTCGAGTTGCTTGAAGCATTGGATTGGCAGCAGTTTGATATCGGCGGTTACTCTTTTGGTGGGCTGATTGCTCTGGATTATCTGAGTAATTTTCACAGTTCTTACTCAGGAGAAGGCTTTGAAGGATTGCTGTTTCTTATTGAACCGGCAATGTTGTTCTCATCAAAAATTGCAGATCTTAATAATAAGGCCGCTGAATACGCTTCAATCGCTCGTGAAATTGAGAAGGGCGAAGCAGATGTTTCGGTATATCGGCGCTTCTTGAATTCAGTATCCCCGAACAGAAAACCCAACGCGACGGCGGATGAGTTAACCATGCAGCGGTTGCGCGAAAATGCTTCGGGTTTTGCGGTTGCCTTGAGGGTTGTTGAGAAGAACCTGACTGCTCGCGGGAAAGACTTTGTCGCCTGGCAATCACCGTATTCCGGAGTCAGTTTTGTAGGAGGATTGAGTCGGGAGCCAATGAAGCAGCGCCACCGGCTGTTGTCAGAGCAAAGCCCGGACTGGCAATTTATCGAAGTCCCTAATTCAGATCATAGTCTGGTTTTCACCAAGCCACGAACCATCGCTAAGGCAATGAATGCGAAGAAGGCAGAGCAGCGCTAGCTTTGCAGGCGCCGCTGTAACCCTGTCTCAGCCATAATGCGGGTTGAAATCTCTTCGATTGATTTATCGGTGGTGCTTATAAATGGGATTTTTTCCCGTTCATATAAAAACTCCACCTCGTCGACTTCGTGATAGCACTGTTTCAGCGAAGAATATCGGCTGTTTGCACGGCGCTCTGTGCGTATTGCTGCCAGGCGATCCGGATCAATGGTCAGCCCAAACAGTTTGTGTTTATGCTGCGACAAGCTCTGGGGTAATTTCAGGTCCAGCATATCTTCCTCGGTGAGAGGGTAATTCGCCGCTTTTATACCAAATTGCATGGCCATATACAGGCTGGTTGGTGTTTTGCCGCAGCGAGAGACGCCAACCAAAATCACATCAGCATCCGCATAGTGGCGAGTGCGTGCGCCGTCATCGTTATCCAGTGCGAAGTTTACTGCATCCATGCGGCTTAAATAATCGTCGCTATCCGTCGGTGAATGGGATTTGCCAACGGTATAAGACGATTTGACCGCGAGTTCACTTTCCAAAGGCGCCAGGAAGGCGGAGAAAATATCGACTTTAAACACATCAGCAGAATCGATGATCTTTCGTATGTTTTTATCAACGATGGTGTCAAACACAATGGCAGAGTGGCCGCTTTCCTGTGCCTGTTGATTGATTTGCTGAACGGCTTCCCGTGCTTTCTCCTCAGAATCGATATAGGGCAAGGTGATTCGTTCGAATTCTATCTCTTCGAACTGGGATAACAGGCTGTTGCCAAGGGTCTCCGCCGTGATGCCGGTACCGTCTGAAATAAAGTAGGCGTAACGCTTCATGTGGAAATTTGTTCTTGCTGCACTTAGTATTAGCGGGCCGCCACTATAGGCTAATTGAAAAGCCGTGACAAAGTGTCGGATTCAAAGCCAAATCCAGGCCTTAGCTGTTCATTGATTGGCCAAAAGCCGATCTACCCGTATAGGAGATAAGAAGTTGACTGATTACGTACTCTGGTTCGATCAGGTGTCTATGGGCGATGTAGAACGGGTAGGGGGCAAAAATGCCTCTCTCGGTGAGATGATCAGTAACTTAACTAATGCAGGAGTGTCGGTGCCTAATGGCTTTGCGACAACCGCCGATGCTTATCGCGAATTCCTCAATTACGAAGGCCTTGATCAAAAAATTCAGGCTGAGCTAGATTCACTGGATGTCGATAATATTCCGGCTTTAACCGAAACCGGGGCAAAAATCCGCAACTGGATTCTTGATGCGCCGTTGCCTCCTCAGCTTGAAGCCGATGTTCGTAAAGCCTTTGTCGATTTGCAAAGTGGTAATGAGTCGATTGCTGTTGCAGTTCGTTCCTCTGCCACGGCAGAGGATTTACCAGACGCGTCTTTCGCCGGTCAGCAAGAAACTCACCTGAATATCGTGGGTATCGAAAACGTATTGCATGCCATCCGTGATGTCTTCGCTTCTCTCTTTAACGATCGCGCTATTGCTTATCGTGATCACCAGGGTTTTGATCATCATAAGGTCGCTTTATCAGCAGGCATCCAGCGCATGGTGCGCAGTGAGACAGCATCCAGTGGTGTGATGTTTACCCTGGATACGGAGTCTGGCTTTGACCAGGTGGTATTTGTTACTTCCTCTTATGGTTTGGGTGAAACAGTCGTGCAAGGCGCGGTTAACCCGGATGAATTCTACGTTCATAAGAACAACCTGAAAGAAGATCGCCCGGCGATTTTACGCCGCAATCTGGGCGCTAAAGCGATTAAGATGGTCTACAACCCGGATGCCGCCGTTGGAAAATCGGTTGAAACACAGCGGGTTGATCGCGAATTGCGTCGTATGTTTTCGGTTACCGATGCTGAAGTTGAAGCGCTGGCCCGTCAGGCCTTGATTATCGAACAGCACTATCAGCGTCCGATGGACATTGAGTGGGCTAAAGACGGTGATGATGGGCAGTTGTATATCGTCCAGGCTCGTCCGGAAACGGTTAAAAGCCGCGACAACAAAAACATTATGGAACGTTACCTGCTGAAGGAAACCGGCAAAGTGCTGGTTGAAGGGCGTTCGATTGGTCACCGTATCGGTAAAGGTAAGGTGCGTGTGATCGATAGTGTGGATCAGATGGATCAGGTTCAGGAAGGTGATGTACTGGTTGCCGATATGACCGACCCGGACTGGGAGCCGGTGATGAAGCGTTCATCTGCGATTGTTACAAATCGTGGTGGTCGTACCTGTCACGCTGCAATTATTGCTCGTGAGCTGGGTATTCCTGCCGTAGTTGGTTGTGAGGATGCGACTGATATATTAACCGACGGCCAAGAAGTCACAGTGTCGTGTGCTGAAGGTGATACCGGCTTTGTATACGACGGTGCGCTTGATTTCGATGTAAAAACCAACAGCGTTGACTCAATGCCAGATTTACCGTTCAAAATCATGATGAACGTTGGTAACCCGGATCGTGCATTCGATTTCCAGGGGTTCCCAAACGAAGGTGTTGGCCTGGCGCGACTCGAATTTATTATTAACCGTATGATTGGCGTGCACCCTAAGGCGCTGCTGAATTTTGATACGTTACCGGAAGAGGTTAAGCCCACGGTTGAGCGTCGAATTTCTGGTTATGCAGGCCCGGTTGATTTTTATGTCGATAAACTGGTTGAAGGTATCTCTACGCTGGCGGCAGCTTTCTGGCCTAAGCGTGTGATTGTGCGTTTGTCTGACTTTAAATCGAACGAATATGCCAACCTGATTGGTGGTCGTTTGTATGAGCCGGAAGAAGAGAATCCAATGTTAGGTTTCCGCGGCGCTTCTCGTTATATCTCGAAAAACTTCCGCGATTGCTTCGAACTGGAATGTCGTGCAATGCGTAAAGTCCGTAATGAAATGGGCTTTACTAACGTTGAAATTATGGTGCCGTTCGTCCGTACCCCGGGTGAAGCAGAGCAGGTAGTTAATCTGCTGGCGGAAAATGGTCTGAAGCGTGGTGAAAACGATCTGCGCTTAATTATGATGTGTGAGCTGCCCGCGAATGCTGTTTTAGCCGAGCAGTTCCTGGAGCATTTTGATGGTTTCTCTGTGGGGTCTAACGATTTAACTCAGCTGACGCTCGGTCTGGATCGCGACTCCGGAATTATTGCTCACCTGTTTGATGAGCGAAATCCAGCCATTCTGGCGCTGCTGGAAAATGCCATCAACGCCTGTAAAAAAGCCGGTAAATATATTGGTATTTGTGGTCAAGGCCCGTCAGATCACCCGGATTTTGCTAAATGGTTGATGGAGCATGGTATTGATAGCGTATCGCTGAACCCGGATTCTGTGATGGATACCTGGTTCTTCCTGGCTGATAAACCGCAACAATAATGGTCTCACCCGTCTTTACGGATTGAAATAAGAATTTAATGAAAAGTAGTAGTGCTTTATTCCCGGTGTCTTTGTTGCGTGCAGAGACCTGGGGAGACCTCAATGAAGATGTTTATCTTCTCAAACACAATCGCTGTGCTGACCACAGCGTTGAAGTGGCGCTCAGTCGTATCAGCTCAACCTGTGGCACTTCACGAACTAAGCCGCCGGTTGTTCTGGTGCATGGCAGTTTCAGCAATCGTGGTTTCTGGTTGTCTGAAAAAGGCATTGGCCTGGCCAAACATTTATTGGATGAAGGTTTCGATGTTTGGTTATACGACCAGCGTGGCCATGGTTTATCTCCACGCAATCAGGCTTATCGGAAAAATACGTTAGAGCAATACGTTTTATCTGATGTAACGGCCATCAACGAATTTGTTCAGGAGCAAACCGGTCAGAAGGCCAGTTGGCTTGGCCACTCTCTGGGAGGCGTTATTATTGCCAGTGCTGTTGCTGCGGATATTCTTAATGATAAAAACAGCCAGTCTATGGTGTTGTTAGGTGCACAGGCTGTGCGTCGTCCCTGGTATTTGTGGCTACCTTTCTGCGGCCTGTTATTGCGCGGAATTGTTGCTGTAAAAGGTGAGCTGGACGGTCGCCAACTGAAAATCGGCCCGGAAAATGAACCTGCGGGTCTGGTGAATGAATATCTGCGTCGTCATGACTGGTTTGGCCGTTGGCAATTAAAATCAACCAAGCAGAAGCTTTTGCCGGCGTGGAAAAATGCGTCCTTGCCCATGTTGTCGATTGCTGCCCATGCTGATACGTCGGACCCGGCAAAATACTGCAAACGTTTTTTTGATATGTATGGCGCTGATGCCACTTCGGGCGCAGAGACCAAAACCACTGACAAAGAATATATGTTACTCGGCAAGGCGCAGGGCTTTAATAAAGATTATGGCCATGTCGATATGGTCGTCAGCAAAGAAGCTGCAGATGACGTCTGGCCAAAAATCAGTGGTTGGTTAAAAAAACGTTATGTCTGAAGTCCGCGGAAACGTCGCTTTAGTCGTTGGAGCAACGGGCTTAATTGGCGGGGAATTGTTACAGCTGCTCATAGCCGGTGACGAATATAAAAAAGTGATTGTTTTAGCCCGCCGTCCTGATGCGATTGCAGTTCAATCTGACAAGTTAAGCGTATTAACCTTTGAGTCTGCTTTTGATAATGGGCTTGAGAATGCTATCGAAATCGATGACTTTTATTGCGCCTTAGGAACAACGCAGAAAAAGTCCGGCAAAGATGGCTTGCGTTACGTCGATAAAGAGCTGGTTATTGATAGTGCAAGAATCGCAAAAGATAAGGGCGCAAAGACCGCTTCTATTGTCAGTGCTATTGGTGTGTCTCCCGATTCGCCATTCTTTTATAACCGTATTAAAGGTGAAATGGAGCAGGGCATACAAGCCTTGAGTTTTGACAATACCATCTTCTGGCAACCTTCGGTTTTGATAGGTGCTCGTGACGAGTTCCGAATCGGTGAAGAAATTGCTGCTCGACTGTTAGCGTTTCCGATATTCGGCAATTATCAGGCGTTACCGGGAAAACAGATCGCTCGTGCCATGATTGCTGCTACTCCAAATGCAGAGTCCGGTGTGGTTCGACATCGGGTTCAATCAATTAAACAACTTACCAATTAACATCGATAAATAAGGATCAGAAAATGACTGAATACGTAACTCCGGACCTGTGTGATGAATACCCGGACCTGATTCAGGTTGTTGAGCCAATGTTCAATAATTATGGTGGTCGTGAATCATTTGGCGGTCAGATTGTTACCGTTAAATGCTTTGAAGATAACTCTAAAGTAAAAGAGTTGGTTGATACCGATGGCAAAGGCAAAGTGATGGTTGTCGATGGTGGTGCTTCCCTGCGTCATGCGTTGCTGGGTGACATGCTGGCGGAGAAAGCTTCTAAAAACGGTTGGGAAGGCATCATTATTTATGGCTGCATCCGTGACGTTGATGTGATCATGCAAACGGATCTGGGTGTTCAGGCGTTAGCGACCAATCCGCTGAAAACCGATAAGCGTGGCTTGGGTGATGTTGATGTCACCGTTAAATTTGGCGGTGTTGAATTTGTGCCTGGTCAGTTCGTTTACGCCGACAACAACGGTGTGATCGTTTCTCCAGAAGCGCTGAGCATGCCGGAGTAATCCCCTCTGTTGGTAGTTCTACCAGTACGAGTGACCAAAGAATCATTCTTTGGTCACCTCCCTTGATCGTATTGCAGCGAATAAAAATAAATGATTAATGCTGTGATGAGCCATTGGAATTAATGCCTGTAATGAATGCATTTGACTGAAAATTGATCTGTTTTTTCTTTTTTGGCGATATTTGCCAGTCAAATTCTCCGATTTGGCCATTTAAGGAAATAATAAGACCGGTATAGTGTTCTGTTTAATCAAACGCCCCCATTCGCATTCGACATTATGACTATTCACAAGATGGATAGACGCCATTATTATCAATCCGCAATTTCCTGGTGAGCTTCCTTCATGCAATTGGTAAAAGCCGCATGGTGTGATTTTTACCCGCAGAAAGTTAGTCGTAGTAAACCCATTCAACGGAACGACACCTAAATGACAAAAGCAACAGCAAACCAAACCAAAAAGCCGCAGGCTTCTCTGGCCAACCCGTTTGACCAGAAAGAAGAAGTTGAATTCGCTATTCCCGGTCAGGCGTCCTATAACCCCGGTTTATATGAAGAAAACCTGAAAAAGGGTTATGAGCTGATTCAGCGCCCCCGCAAAGCAGCTGGTGTAAACGCCATTACTCGTCAGCACAGCAAAAAACGTATGACCATCTGGGAACGTATTGCTGTATTAACCGACGAAGATCCAACCGTTCTGTTCCAGAACTGGGGCAAAAATCTGGATGGCGCGTCGCTGGTGACTGCGGTTGTGAAGATCAATGGGCGTGACGTTGCTTTATATGGTCATGACTTTACCGTTCGTGCAGGTTCCATGGATGCCACCAATGGTAAAAAGCTGGCACGTTTATTTGAGCTGGCCGGCAAACGCCGTATTCCACTAGTCGGTCTGAATGACAGCGCTGGTGCTTATGTTCCAGCCGGTGTAGGTGGCCTGGACGGTTATGCTGAAGCATTCACTGCGCTGCGTAAAATCTCCGGTGTTGTGCCTTCCATTATGTGTATGTTTGGTTTTAACGCCGGTGGTGGTTCTTATCTGCCACGTCAGGGCAGCTTCCTGATTCAGCCAAACGATACTTTCTTTGGTCTGACTGGCCCGGGTGTTGTGAAGTCGGTTCTGGGTGAAGACGTAACCCCAGATGAGCTGGGTGGCCCGGGTGTTCATAGCCAGAGTGGTGTAACCGACTTTGTTGTGAAAGACGAAGTGTCGGCACTGAAAAAAGTGAAACAGCTGTTGAACTATCTGCCAGGTAATAACAGCGAGCTGGCGCCACATCAGCCAACATCCGATCCGGTTGATCGCAAAACCTGGGACGTTGATATTCTGCTGAAGAAAGCTTTTAACGCACCAACCGGTTTTAACACACCGATTGATGTCACCATTATGATTCAGCAATTGTGTGATCACGGTGACTTCCTCGAGATCCAACCAGACCGCGCTCGCAACACCATTACGGCATTAGGCCGAATGGGCGGCAATGTGGTGGGCTTTGTTGCCAATAACTCGGCGGTTTCTTCTGGTCAGATTGATATCGCAGCGGCTTATAAAAACGCGCGGTTTATCCGCTTCTGTAACCTGTACAACATCCCGGTGATCTTTATGGAAGACACCACCGGCTTCCTGCCAGGTAAAGAACAGGAGAGCATGGGTATCGTTCAGGCGGGTCGCGCTATGCTGGATGCGATTATCGATCTGCGTACTCCGCGCTTCCTGGTGATTATCCGTAACGCCTTTGGTGGTGCTTACGCGTCTTATAACAACTACCCAACCGGCGCCGACTTTGTTGTGGCCCTGCCGTCGACTCGTGCTGCAGTAATGGGGCCAGCGGGTGTTGAGTTTGTTTATAAAAATGAACTGAAAGAAATTCGTGGTGCGGTGAAAAATGGGTCTCAATCTGCTGATTGGGCAAAAGAGCAGGAAGCCCTGTTAGCCAAGCGCTACGAAGAAGAATTAATGAACCCGAATGAAGCCCTGAGCTTAGGTTCGATCTCGCAAATCGTGATGCCAAGCGATCTGCGCAAAGTCCTGTGTGAAAACATGGATTTCCATCTGCGCCATTACACGCCGGAACCGTTTAACGGCGTGCAGCGCGAATTCCATTAATAGAGCCACACAGAATTAAGAGATAGAGACGGGTTTAATTATGAGCAACGATTATTATCTGAACAATCCGCTGATTCATCAGGATCGTCAACTGGCTAACGCCAACAGCGAATGGGTTCAAAGCTTCAGCTGTACCGAAATGAAACCACTGATTATCTGTCGTGGTCCGATTCGTAAAGAAGCGATGGATGTGTTCGAAGAAATGGGTATCGAACATTACGGTATTCTGCTGTCGGAAAAAGACTCCATTGTTTATCAGAACGCTTTAGCGCCAGAACTGCGCAAGCTGACTGATCCAAATCGCGTTCACCGTGTGCCGGATTACACCGGTGTTGATAAAGAAGAACGTGATGTTCGTATCAAGCAGATCATCAACATCGCTAAAGAAAACGGCTACAACTCCATCTACACCGGTTACGGCTTTATGGCCGAAGATGAAAACATGGTGTCCGCGATGGAAAAGGCCGGTCTGAACTTTATTGGACCTTGTTCAAAAACAGTTCACGATGCAGGCCTGAAAGACGAAGCGAAACGTACCGCATTAAAAGTTGGCGTAAGCGTAACGCCGGGTATCGATAATGCGACTGCGATTACCTTGCTGAAAAAACACAGCGATGAAAAAGCGCTGTTAGCACTGGTTGAAAAAGAACAGCTGCCACTGAATCAGGAAGCATTTGACGCTGCCGAAGAGCTGGTCAGTAAAGCGGATGTGGTACTAGCCGCGTCTTATGATAAAGGCGTTGATTTATACACCATCGACGAACTGGCGGCGACCATCGCCGAACAGGTTATCGTGATGGGTCGTGATTATCCGCAAAACCGTATCCGTCTGAAGTGCATCGGTGGTGGCGGTGGTAAAGGCCAGCGCATCCTGCCAAACCCATCATCGTTTGAAGGTGATCTGGATAAACAGCTGGCGCAGGTAGCCGAGCTGGCGCCATCTCTGGTGCTGGAAATCCTGAACGAAGTAAAAGCCACTGGTCAGGGCGACAATAAAAACGTACTGATCGAGCTGAACATCGAAACCACCCGTCACCAGGAAATCCAGGTGATTGGTAATGGCGACTGGACCCTGGCAATGGGTGGTCGTGACTGTTCGCTGCAGATGCACGAGCAGAAGCTGTTAGAAGTATCTGTTACCGTTGAAGATTTAGAAGCGGCACTAACCGAAGCGGTTAAAGATGGCCGTGATAATGAAGCACAGATTCTGAAGCAGGACATTGAAACCCTGCTGGAAATGGAACGTCAGTCGGAAGTGTTTGGTCAGGCAGTGGGCCTGGATAGCGTGTCGACTTTTGAGTGTATTGTTGATCGCGACAAGCACTTCTTTATGGAGATGAACACCCGTATTCAGGTTGAGCACCGCGTAACTGAACTGTGTTATGCGCTTAAATTTGTTAACCCGGATAATGAAAACGACTTCTTTATCGTTAACTCGCTGGTTGAAGCCATGGTATTGCTGGCCGCTCACGGTCCGCGCTTGCCTAAGCCGCAACGTGTTGTGCGTAATATCGCTTCGGTTGAAGCGCGTCTGAATGCCACTAACCATGCATTGGCTCCACATGCCGGTGGTGTAATTGAACACTGGTCAGATGCTCGCGAAGGTGAAATTCGTGACGACCAGGGTATTTCTCTGCATAACCCGGATACCGACGTATTTATGAAGTACCACCTGGCGGGTGCGTACGATAGTAATATTGCTCTGCTGCTGACCGTAGGCAATAAGCGTCTCGACAGCTATGAGCGTATGGCCGAAATTCTGCGTACCACTGAACTTCAGGGTAAAGATCTGGCGACCAATCTGGAGTTTCATTACGGTCTGGTTAACTGGTTCCTGGGCAACAATATCAACGCGCGCCCAACCACGCGTTATATCGTTCCTTACCTGACCGCTGTGGGCTTACTGAAAGAAAAAGCCAATAACTTCGACCTGAAGCACGCCTACAAACAAGTGTGTGCCAAGGCAATGACTGGCCTGCGTGGCAAAGATGAAAAGGCGGCGATGCAGCAGGTTCTGGCTCAGAAAGAGCTGTTGCTGACTCGTCCGATCGAGCGTTTATTTGCCGATCCACATATTCTGTCGGGCTGGTTAAGCATCAATCAGAACAACTTTGCAAAAAGTGAAAAAGGTCAGATCAGCTGGCTGAAAAACCCGGTTCAGGTATTAAAGGATACCTATCACTTCCTGAATATGGATTTCAATCCGGAAAGCCCGGCGGCAAGCATGATCTGGGATCACGATCATGAAGTATTGTCCCAGGCGCTGGATTTCTATGCTGAGCTGGAAAACCGTTTAGGCATCACAGACTTTGCTGAACTGAATGCTGCGCTGGCGACTAAATCTGCGCCGGAAGGCATTGAAGCGGATCAGTGGGTTGCGGTTCAGTCTGCTCATATGGGATATCAGGCGGGTTGTGAAATTCTGTCGTTGTTACCGTTTATTGGTTTCAGCACGCAGTTCTTCGACCTGAAGGTTAATGACGACCTGAGCATTCATATCCCTGAGCGTCTGACGGACGAAGATCTACAGGCGAAAATGGCCAAGGTTCTGGTGCCACCACCGGTTGCTAAGAGTGATGAAATTCTGGCTCCAACTGGCGGTATGTTCTATTCCTGTGAAGCACCGGGTTTACCACCATTTGTTGAAGTCGGAACCCACTTCGAAGCGGGCCAGCCTTTGTACATCATCGAAGTGATGAAGATGTTCAACAAGGTGAATGCTCCGTTTGCAGGTACCATCGAGAAGATTCTGGTGGAAGAAGACGGCACCATTATCAGTAAAGGTCAGCCACTGTTTAAGATCACACCGGACGAAGTTGTGATTGAAGAAACGGTCGAAGAAATTCAGGCTCGTATCGAAAAACAAACCGGTGAGTTCCTGGCTGCGATTAAATAACAGCCATTTAAGCAAGCCTCTGAGCGATCAGAGGCTTTTGCTCATTTTGAAAACAGGTGAGCCAAAACGAAAACAGGTGAGAGAGTTATGATTGTTGCTTTAGACCATATCGCCATCGCGGTACCGGATCTCGAAAAAGCCATCAAACGTTTTATGGAAGATTTTGGTCTTCCGTATAAGGGCCAGGAAGATGTGCCTGCGGCTAAAACCAGCACGGCATTTTTCCCTCTGCCGGAAACCAGCATTGAGTTGGTACACCCATTAAACGGTGAAGGCCCGATTCAGGGGTACCTGGATAAGAAGGGTGGTGGTATTCATCACCTGTGTTTCCGCTCCGATGACCTCGAAGCCGATGTCGCGCGCCTGAAAGAAAAGGGCTATCAGTTTTTATCGGACGAGCCTTCTATCGGTGCTCACAACTGCAAGGTGATTTTTATTCATCCGAAAAGCTGTGACGGCGTTCTGATTGAACTGAATCAACCTCAAGATGATCATTAATTCAGGATTGTAGTTATGACTGATTCCAATAAACCAACCCTGGAAGAATGGGAAGCGTTAGCCACCAAACAAATGAAGGGCATGACTCCGGAAGAAATGGAGTGGCACACGCCGGAAGATATTCCGATCAAAATTCTTTACACCAAAGATGATGTTAAAGATCTGGAATACGCCGACACCATGCCGGGCATGGCGCCGTATGTACGTGGCCCGCAAGCGACCATGTACGCCGGTCGTCCCTGGACTATTCGTCAGTACGCGGGCTTCTCCACTGCGGAAGAATCTAACGCGTTTTATCGTAAGAACCTGAAGGCTGGTGCTCAGGGCGTTTCTGTTGCTTTTGACCTGGCGACGCACCGTGGCTACGACTCCGATCATCCTCGGGTAACCGGTGACGTGGGTAAGGCGGGGGTTGCGATTGATTCGGTCGAAGACTCCAAAATCCTGTTTGACGGCATTCCGCTGGATAAAGTCTCCGTCTCCATGACCATGAATGGTGCGGTACTGCCGATTCTGGCGAACTATATTGTTGCTGCAGAAGAGCAGGGTGTTTCTCAGGATAAGCTGAGTGGCACCATTCAGAACGATATCCTGAAAGAATTTATGGTGCGTAATACCTACATTTACCCACCGTCCCCATCGATGAAAATCATCGGCGATATCATTGCTTATACCTCTGAGCATATGCCGAAATTCAACTCGATTTCGATTTCCGGCTACCACATTCAGGAAGCCGGTGCCGATGCCGCACTTGAGCTGGCTTATACCCTGAGTGACGGCCGTGAATACGTACGTACCGCGATTAACGCCGGTCTGGATGTCGATGCCTTTGCGCCGCGCCTGTCGTTCTTCTGGGGCATTTCCATGAACTTTTATATGGAAATCGCCAAGCTACGTGCCGGTCGTTTGTTGTGGGATCGGATTATGAAGGAGTTTAACCCTCAGAATCCTAAGTCTTCGATGTTGCGTACTCACTCGCAAACGTCAGGCTGGTCTCTGACCGAGCAAGACCCATACAACAACGTGGTTCGTACCACGATTGAAGCCATGGCAGCAGTGTTCGGCGGCACTCAATCTCTGCATACCAACGCATTGGATGAAGCTGTTGCTCTACCAACTGAATTTTCTGCGCGTATTGCCCGTAATACCCAGATCATTATTCAGGAAGAAACCGGTATCCGTCAGGTAGTCGACCCGTGGGGCGGCTCTTATATGATGGAAAGCCTTACCCAACAAATCGCTGATAAAGCCTGGGAGTTAATCGAAGAGATTGAATCCAAAGGTGGCATGGCGAAAGCGATTGAGGAAGGCCTGCCGAAGCTGCGTATCGAAGAATCGGCGGCGAAGAAACAAGCCCGTATCGACCGCGGTGAAGACGTTATCGTTGGTGTAAACAAATACGAACTCGAGAAAGAAGACGATCTGGAAATTCTCGAAGTCGATAACATGGCGGTGCGTGATTCTCAGATTAAGCGTCTGGAAGAAATCCGTGCGACCCGTGACACTGATGCGGTAAATGCCGCGCTGGCTGCGATTACCGCTTGTGCGAAAAGTGGTGAAGGCAACTTGCTGGATCTGGCGGTAAAAGCTGCGCGTTTACGTGCCACGGTTGGTGAGATTTCCGACGCGATGGAAGAAGAATTTGGTCGCTTCCAGGCGGAAGCTCGCACTATCTCTGGTGTGTATGGCGCACCGTACGAAAACGATGCGGACTGGCAGTCCATCAAAGCAGATATTGAAAGCTTTGAAGGCAGTCATGGTCGTCGCCCTCGTATGCTGGTGTGTAAGATGGGTCAGGACGGTCACGACCGTGGCGCTAAAGTGATTGCAACCGCATTTGCCGATGTTGGTTTTGATATCGACTTATCACCGATGTTCTCCACGCCGGAAGAAGTTGCTAAGCAGGCGATTGAAAATGACGTTCACGTAGTGGGTGTATCTTCACAGGCGGCAGGTCATAAAACTCTGGTTCCGGCTTTGATTGAAGAGCTGAAAAAGCAGGGCGCGGATGACATTATCGTGGTTGCTGGCGGTGTGATTCCGAAGCAGGATTATGATTACCTGTGGGAATCGGGCGTTAAAGGCATCTTTGGTCCGGGAACCAAAATCCCGGTAAGTGCACGCCAGGTACTGGATGCAATTAACGAAGCGCAGGGCTAAACCAGCGTTTCGGATAATACAAACAGAAGAATCGATTGTTTTTCAAAGCAGCAACAGGATGTTGCGGTAGCCCGGCAGGCACAGGGATGTGCCTTCGGGGCGGCGGCTGAAAAATAATCGGTTTTTCTGTTTGAGGCTGTCGAACTTCCAACGCATAACTTTGGTTCGGAACGCCATAAATACATCCATGTAGGCTCGGCGATGGCATCCATGCCATCGCACGCCCTCACCTAAAGTCATCCGGTGGAAATTCTTTGGAAGCGACGAAATGATTGATTTAGAAAAACTAACATTGGGTAATCGCAGAGCACTGGCGAAAGCCATTACGCTGGTTGAAAGTAAGCTCGATACTCACCGCGAGCAAGCCCAGGGCATTCTGAATCAGTTGCTGCCGGACACTGGCAAATCCATTCGCATTGGAATTACCGGTATTCCCGGTGTAGGGAAATCCACTTTTATCGAAGCTTTTGGCCTGTATTTAATCGAGCAAGGTAAAAAGGTCGCGGTGCTGGCGGTTGACCCAAGCTCGCCGCTGCGTGGTGGCAGTATTCTCGGCGATAAAACCCGCATGGAATTATTGTCCCGCGAAGAAAATGCATTTATTCGTCCATCACCAAGCGAAGGTGCGTTAGGTGGTGTTGCTCAGAAAACCCGCGAAACCATGCTGCTGTGCGAAGCCGCAGGCTACGACGTGATTTTGGTCGAAACAGTGGGGGTTGGTCAGTCAGAATACGAAGTCGCCGCTATGGTCGATTTCTTTTTAGTGCTGATGCTGCCAAATGCTGGTGATGAATTGCAGGGTATTAAGCGCGGTATTATGGAGTTGGCGGATGCGTTGGTGATTAATAAAGCCGACGGTGAAAGCATTAATCTCGCTCAACAAACCCAAAGCCACTATCAAAGTGCATTCCACTTAATGAAAAACTCCAGCTTCTGGAGCCCGCAAGTAAAAACCTGTTCTGCGCTGAAAAAAGAGCGTATTCAGGATGTGTGGCAAATGATCGAAGAGTATCAGACTGCCGCAAATGAATGCATTAACGCAGGTATTTCCGCTTTTGATGAAAAGCGTGCTCGCCAAAATAGTGAGTGGCTGAAAAAGCTGATTCACGAAATGCTGGAGCTGCGGTTAAAGCAAAACCCTGATGTGCAGCAACAAATGCCGGAATTGGAAAATCAGGTGTTGAATAATCAGACAACACCTTACAATGCCGCGCAGAAAATTATCGATCTTTTATAAACGCCTAAAGAATCTACGGCGTTCTGAGTTAATTCGAATTCATCATGGTGGTTGCTGGTGAGACCGTGTAATTCAGGGATGAATTACCCGAGCGTACAGGGATGTATTTACAGCGTGTTGCACCAGTAACTTCCATGATGGATCTAAAAAAGTATCAAAGTTAGAACAGAGAATGAACACTGATATCAGCCAGAAGCTAAAAGACTTTTTTGTAGAACACTTACCCATCACTCAGTTTATGGGTTTAGAGGTGGAATCCTACGATGGAGAACAGCTTGTATTAACAGCGCCATTAGGTCCGAATATTAATGATAAACAAACCGCGTTTGGTGGGAGTTTGTACAATGCCGCGGTAATGGCTTGCTGGGGGTTTGCGTATCTGAAAACCCAGGAAAAAGGCCTGGTGTGTAATCAGGTAGTGACGGGCGGCGATGTAAAATACATC
This sequence comes from Bacterioplanoides sp., assembly GCF_965219715.1. Classification (GTDB taxonomy): domain Bacteria; phylum Pseudomonadota; class Gammaproteobacteria; order Pseudomonadales; family Oceanobacteraceae; genus Bacterioplanoides. The sequence continues at coordinate 816,260 of NZ_OZ244785.1, read as the reverse complement.
GCACCTGTGACGGGTAAGATTCGCGCAGTATGCAAAAATCCTGGTGACGATATTATTGCCAGTTTTCTCGACCACTTTGATCGGAAAGGGCGCGCCAAAATATCTCTTGAAGCAGAGATTACAACCGATGGTGAAGCCGATAGCAAAGTTGCGGTTTCCTTTTCAGGGCAATACGCCATTCTGGCTGATTAATCAGCCAGGACTTTCTGCGTAAAATTACACGCCAGCTAAACGGTGAACTTGTTCACCAATGTGCGCAGTTCATTGCCCAGGTTTTCAAGATTACGACTGGTATCATCTGCTGAACGGGCCTGATCGATGCATTGATGTGACAGTTCGTTGACTGCGGCTATGTTGCGATTGATTTCCTCTGAAGCCATGCCCTGCTCCTTAGAGGCAGTCGCCACCTGAGCATTCATTTCATTGATGTTCTGAATGCTGTTTGAGATGGCATCCAGAATGAGGCCTGATTCTTCAACTTTATTGATTCCCGACTGTGCTCGTTCCCTCGAGCTTAATACGGTTTTAACAACTTCTTCTGTGCCGCGTTTGAACTGAGCAATATTATCGCGGATGGATTCTGTTGATTCCTGAGTACGGCTGGCAAGGGTGCGAACTTCATCCGCAACAACAGCAAATCCCCGGCCTTGTTCGCCGGCGCGCGCTGCCTCAATGGCAGCATTTAACGCTAATAAATTGGTTTGTTCTGCGATTGCACTGATGGTTGATAATATCTCACCGATGCTTTCGCTGTTTTTTTGCAACTCTTCAATTGCCTGGCTGGCTTCAAACACTTCGTTATTTAACAAGCTGATTTCGTCTCTTGCTGCATCCGCAGTTTCTTTCCCTCTGCTGATCTCTCCAGAGACTTTATTAACGGCTTCGGATGCAAGGTTGGCGTTGTCAGCAATGCTGGAGATAGTTGCGGTCATCTGGTTGATTGCGGTCACCGCTTGCTCAATTTCCTGCTGTTGTTGTTCGCTGGCATTGCCAACATTGTGTGTCATGGACACAAGTTCAGAGGAGCAGGTAGATAAGTGATCAGATGTATCGTGAACCTGAGTGATCGTTCCTTTAAGACTGCCAATTAGCGAGTCGAAGGATTTTGCCAGGCTGCCAACTTCGTCCCTTGAAGAAAATTTCAGTGGGCTGCTGAGGTCGAGTGTCGAAGCAATTCGATGGATTTTTTCAGTGATTTTGCTGACGGGTAAATAGATGGCTCGCGAAACGAGCAAGATGGATAAACCAACCACTGCGATGATCGTAATAATTAACACCATAAGAGTTGAAGCAGCCTGATTAACTTCGGCACTGATGGTTGCATTAATCACTTCGTCAAATTGTTTTAGGGTGTCTTTTGAATTTTGAGACTGAGTGCTTAACCTTCCCAGAATGCCGTCGCTGTTCTTTAAGCCAATTTGCTGCTCTTTTGCAATCAGCGCTTTAAAGTCGCGTTGGTAGTTTTCAAGTTTTTGCCGGATTTCAGTTTCTGATGACAAAAACAGGCTGGAAAGTGTTTGATCGAACTTAGCAATGTTTTTGTCGAATTTTTCCAGGTATTTCATGTCCCGCCTGAGCATAAAATCCTTCTCGTTACGTCTCAGCATCAGCATATGAAACAGCAATTCATATTCCTGTTGAGCTTTCGCAAGTGTTTCAACCTCGTGTACAGCATTTCGCAATGAGCCATACAGCCCGGTTTTTGGTGTTAACCCGACTTCGGTCTGTGTTGTTGCTAGCTCGTTGAAAAGTGCACGGTACTGTTTCATCTCTACCGCGACGGGTTCCGTAAGCGTTGCGTCGAGATTGTTGTGAGTCAGTGTCGCTTGTAAAGATTTAAGACTGAGATCCAACTGTTGTTCGGATGCCCTGAAGTTGTCGATAGCAGCAGGCTGTTTGTATAGAAGGAAGTTTTTTTCGATTTGCTGCAGCTGGTTGAAATGGCTGTTCAGCGTCTGCAGACTCAGCGTTACCTGGTGGAGAGATTCCAGCTGGGATAGTCGATTCACAGAAAAGATGGCTGTAACAACAAGGCCGGTTACAACCAGAGCCAGTATCACTAAGTGTTTGCTGCGAATTGATAAATTACTGAAAAACACCATGGTTATTCCTGCCGTCGGGGTATTTAACGGCAGTATAGATAACCTGGTTCAAACTGCTGATTAGTCGCGCCGCAACTCATCCTTTATCGCTATCGGGTTGGGGTAATTAAACACCACGATATAGCTCGATATAGCAAAAGTGATAATCGCTGTTGCCTGAATTAATGACGAAGCTTGCTCGGTAAGCAGCTGACTCTGTAATGCGACAAAGCCGATCAATAATGAGAATTCACTGATTTGTCCAAGACGGAAACCCACGTCCCAGGCCAATGCTGGCCGCTCACTGAACCCGCCGAGGAGGTAGCGGAAAGTCACCGGCTTAATCGCCAGTATAATTACGGCCAATATGCCCGCCGGCAGAATAACACTTGATAGCAGTCCAAGGTTCAGACTGGCACCGAGTGCAAAGAAGAACATCACCAAAAAGAAGTCGCGCAGTGGTTTCAGACTGATTGCGATAAATTGTGCGATAGGGCTGGTAGCGAGAGTAACGCCAGCGATGAAAGCGCCAATTTCATGAGTTAGCCCAACGATTTTGGCACCTTCGGCGACGGCCAGACACCAACCAATAGCGAGAATAAACAGATATTCCTGATAACGGTCGAAGCGGGTGATCAAAGGCAGTAAAACGCCTTTAACCATCAGGTAGCAGCCAGCAACAAGGAGCGGCAGGGCAACGAACGGTTGCCATACCGGCATATTGCTTTCTCCGGCCATCACTCCGAGAAAAATAAGTACCAAAATAGCCAATAAATCCTGAATCAATAGCAAGCCAATCATCAGTTCACCAATGTGCTTGTGATGCAGAACCGTAGTGGGCAGCAGCTTCAAGCCGATGATGGTGGAGGAGAACATCATTGCCAGTCCAATAACAACGCTGTCCATCTGGCTGTACCCAAATGCCTGTGTAAGGCCATAACCTGAGGCAAAGAAAACCAACGAACTCACCAGAGCAACCAGAGTTGCTTTACGCAAAACCGACACCAATGCCGACGGCTGCATATCCAGGCCTAGCAGAAACAGCAGAAAGATAATGCCGATATGGGCCATGTCCGAGAGATTCTCCGGATGCTCAATCCAGCCCATACCAAACGGGCCAACAATGGCACCCAGGGCAATGTAAGCAATCAGGACCGGCTGCCGGGTAAACAGGGCCAGAGTGGCGAGAATGGTAGCTCCGGAGAACACCAGAAAAAACGAGAAAACGATATCTTGATCCATGGCTCTAAGCTTAAGTTAGGGTGTCTGTTGTCGCCAGTGATATCACGCACAGGAATGCAGTTTTTCTGCCAGGAAAAACAAAAAAACCGCCATAGTGGCGGTTTTTTAATCATGTGGCACTCGTGCCACCAATTTGTATCAATCAGCGACGACGATACAGAGGGCGCGTGTCATTAACATCGTTCTGATAGCAAACGCTGAATGTGCCAAAAGCCGCAATTGCGTCGTCCAGATCCTGATCACCACGCAGTTCGTAGCTGCTGAAGCCACAACGCTGCATAAAGAACAGCTGATCGATCAATACATCACCCACTGAGCGCAGCTCGCCTTCATAACCATAACGCTCACGCAATAAACGCGCTGCGGAGTAGCCACGACCGTCTGCAAATTTCGGGAAGTCGACAGTGATAAGAGCAAAGCTCTGGCTGTCTTCCGCCAGTTGGTCAGCCGTTTCACCAGCAGCCAGGTGAACAGCGAGTTTCCCTGCTGTTGCCTGGGCTTTTAACTCATCTTTATTTTCTAACCAACGGGTCAGGCTGATGATAGAAAAGTCATGCAGCGCTTCGTCATCTGCAACGATTTTCCATTGATCGTTTTCCACCAGTTGGCGGTCTTTGATCAGCTTTGCATTATTCTGGTTTTCCATATACCGCCTCCTTAAAGGTGTTGTGGCCAAGACGACGGTACACTTCCAGGAAGCTTTCACCGTCGGAACGTGTCTCTACGTAGTGATCCAGTACTTTGGTAATAACGTCTGGAATGGCTTCACGAGAGAATGATGGGCCCAGAATCTTACCTAACGATGAGTCGTCACCGGCGTTACCGCCCAGTGATACCTGATAAAACTCTTCGCCTTTTTTATCAACACCCAGAATGCCGATATTACCGATGTGGTGGTGACCACAGGCGTTCATGCAGCCGGAGATGTTCAGATCAATCTCGCCCAGGTCATGCAGGTAATCGAGGTTGTCGAAACGAATTTGTAAGTCTTCTGCGATCGGAATCGACTTCGCATTCGCCAGTGCACAGAAGTCACCGCCAGGGCAGCAGATCATGTCAGTCAGCAAGCCCAGTGTTGGAGTAGCCAGACCTTTAGCTTTTGCCGTTTGCCACAGATCGAACAGTTTGCTTTGTTCAACGTCTGCCAGTACCAGGTTCTGTTGGTGCGTCGAGCGGATTTCACCAAAGCTGTAGCTGTCTGCCAGATCAGCGATGTCTTCCATCTGTTCTGCAGTTACGTCACCCGGTGCGTTGCCTTTTTGCTTCAGCGCCAGGCTTACAATGGCGTAGCCCGACTTCTTGTGAGCACGCACATTACGTTGCACCCAGCGAGCAAACGCAGCGTTATCTGCCAGTGCTTGTTGGTATTCTGCTGGATTGTCTTCCAGAGTCTGATAAGCAGGCTCAGTGAAGTGAGACTTAACACGCTCAAGTTCAGCAGCAGGCAGTTTGCCGTCGCCGTCTTTGATACGATCCCATTCTTCGTTGACCAGCTCACGCATACGATCGATACCCAGTGCTTTCACCAGAATCTTGATACGGGCTTTGTACTTGTTATCACGACGGCCAAACTGGTTGTAAACGCGGATAATGGCGTCTAAGTAGGTCAGCAGGTCTTCTTCCGGCAGGAAGTCGCAGATTTCAGTACCAATGATTGGCGTACGACCCAGGCCACCACCAACCAGAATGCGGTAACCGATTTCACCGGCATCGTTCTTAACGATATTAACGCCGATGTCGTGAACCTTGATGGCAGCACGGTCTTCGCCCGGTACTGAGTTCACTGCAATCTTAAATTTACGCGGCAGGAAGGCGAATTCCGGGTGGAAGGTGGACCACTGACGAATGATTTCACAGTAGGGACGTGGGTCTACCAGCTCTTCTTTAATAACACCGGCGTACTCGTCCGTTGTGGTATTACGGATACAGTTACCGCTGGTCTGAACCGCATGCATCTGAACTTCGGCCAGTTTCGCCAGAATTTCAGGGCATTTTTCCAGTGCAGGCCAGTTAAATTGCAGGTTCTGGCGAGTACTGAAGTGGGCGTAACCTTTGTCGTAGTCACGGGCAACCATAGCCAGTGCACGCATCTGCTTGGAGTTAAACAGACCGTATGGAATAGCAACACGCAACATTGGTGCATAACGCTGTACATAAATGCCGTTTTGCAGTCGCAAAGGCAGGAATTCTTCTTCCGGGATTTTGCCGGCAAGATAGCGGTCCATCTGCCCCTGGAACTGGGCGACACGCTCATTCAGCAGCTGCTGATCGTACTCATCATAAACGTACATAGTGATCCGTTTCTAATCTAATCAAGCCGATTACTGGCCAAAGCCAATAATCCTGTTGTGGTTATAGCGCGCACCTTAACAGAGCTTTTATATTCTTAAAATGAATATTTATCTATATAGAAATAGCAAACAGGTATATCTAACGAGGTAGGTAGGGTGCGACAGTTTCAGTGATTATGCCATTGATTGGCTTTTCGGGCTGTCTGGATTAATCGATATGGATAATCGGAAAAAACGGATAAGACACCGGCACGCCACAGCTTTTCTGCTTGCTCCGGGCAATTAACAGTAAAGCAGGCCATCGGGACATTATGATCTGAGAGTTGCTTAACCAGTTTCTCGTCGAAGAAGTCTGCGCAAAAGTGCAGACCAACCGCGTCGTATTCTTCCAGGCGTTCCTGCCAGTTGTATGGAATGGCATCAACATTCAGCGCTCTTGGCACTTCCGGCAGGTGTTCATGGCAAGCTTTCAGTGCGTGGTGGTTAAAGCTGCTGAACAGTAGTTGGTGGTCGAAGGGCACCTGTTGCAACGCCGTTTTGATGGCCCAGACGGTTTCTGTTTCGCGACCAATTGTTGGTTTGACTTCGAGGTTCAGGTTCAGATTGAGTTGATTACATAAAGTCAGCAGCTCAGTTAGCGTCAGGATGCGTTCGTTTTTGAACTCAGGCGCAAACCAGCTACCACAATCCAGCTTCTTGAGTTCGCTCAGTTTTGACTGGGTAAGGTGTCCGCTGCCGTCAGAGCAACGTTGCAGCTCAGAGTCATGGAATATGACAGCAATGCCATCGGCGCTGATGGTTGCGTCAACCTCAATCCAGTGCGCCCCTTGTTGTGCTGCGAGGCCGATCGAGGCTGCTGTGTTTTCCGGAGCTTCACCACTGGCGCCACGATGGGCAATCACCGGTTCCATTGATTGATACGGGTTTGAGGTGGTCAGTGGACGAAAGGACGGCATGGCATGTTCCTGGCGATGCAAACAATATAGATAGAAACAAACGTTGGGTGGCAGCGTCAGATTCGGATGTCAGCCCATTGCTTACTGCGCCACATTACACCATAAATCAGGGATAACGAAATACGCTGAACGCCTTGTAAAATCCACACGCCGGTCAGGCCTGCACCGGCCAAAGGCCCAACAAAATAGGCGAGCGGTAATAATACTGCCCATTGCATGATCAGGTTGATACGCATGACTTGTTTGCTGGCGCCTGCGCCCAATAATGCCTGGGTGAGGACCATAGCGGTGACTTCCAGGGTGATGGCAATGCCTGAAATACGCAACGGCCAGGTACCAAGTTCGATTAGATGAATGTCCGGGGTGAATAGTCTTAAAATCTCTTGCGGGAATAACCACAGCGGCAAGCCTGCCAAAGCCATGATCAGTGCTGCGACACGAACCACCTCCCAGCCCCATTGATAGGCATCATCTTTGTCTTCGCGACCCAAGGCCTGGCCTACCAGGCTGGTTGAAGCGATTCCAAGACCCACGGCAGGCAAAATAAGCAGCAGCGCCAGGTTAATCAGAATATGCCCCACGGCTTGTTCCTGGGTGCCGATCTGACCGATGATCCAGAACATCACGCTGGTGCCGGCAGCGAATAAAACCTGTTGGGTAGAATTGGGAACTGCCAGTTGGGCGACCGACAATATAGTGGAGCGATTCGGCAGCTCTAATGACGGCAGGCGACCGATATGGCGTTTAAAGGTCAGCCAGAAATACACTAACGTGCCCAGCACCATGGATGCTGCGGTCCCCATGCCGGAACCCACCGCGCCATAGCCGTATAAGCCCAGCTCAGGAATGCCAAAAATCAGCAAATAGCTCAGCACCACATTGGCCAGGTGCATCAGCAGAAGCACCTTTAAATAGGTTTTAGATTCACCAATGCCACTCCAGAATCCGCGAAATACGAAATTCATACCAATAAATGCGGCGGCCAGGGTACGCCACTCGAAATAAGGAATGGCAATGGCGGCAACGTCACTGGAGTCGTTGAACAGCGGAATAAAGTAGGGGGCACCGAAGTAGAACAGCAAGGTCAGTGGAATTCCCAGCAGCAGTGCCAGCGACAGGCCTGCGAGTAAGGGTTCGGAGAGCAGTGAATGTTGGCCAGCACCATAGCGCCGTGCCACCAGCGCCTGAACACCGGAAGATAAACCCATAACACTGGATACAACAATAAAGCTGGCGTAGCTGCCAACACCAACGCCGGCCAGGGCAACGTCGCCCAGGCGACCAACCATGGCAGCGTCCACCAGGTTAATCAGGCTTTGAGATAACATGCCGCCAATAATCGGCACTCCAATAATCAGAATGCGCTGTAAGCGTTCGGGTGCAATGTGGAGAAATTTTGCGAAAAGCCGAAAGAAGCCGGGCATGAATTAAGCTCGAAAAAGGCGTTGTAGCAGCCTCAAAAACGAAAAAGACTGATAAATGCGCAACGTATTAAAATCGCCGGGCATTTTATCAGTCTTTTCGGGCTAGATGTTAATGAGTTTGGTTATTAACGATCGTAGCTCAGGTTTGGCGACAACCAGCGTTCCATGGTTTCCAGTTCAAACCCTTTGCGCTGGGCAATGTTTTCGACCTGATCTTTGCTGATTTTACCCAGGCCAAAATATTTGGCGTTCGGGTGGGAGAAGTACCAGCCACTGACAGACGCAGCAGGATACATAGCAAAGTTCTCCGTTAGCGTGACACCGGTTGCTGCGCTAGCGTCCAGTAACTTAAACAGTGCCGTTTTTTCCGTGTGATCCGGACATGCTGGGTAACCCGGTGCCGGGCGGATACCTTTATAGGCTTCCTTAATCAGGGCGTCGTTATCCAGGCTCTCATCGGCAGCATAGCCCCAGGTCTCTTTACGTACGATTTCATGCATGCGTTCAGCAAAGGCTTCTGCCAGTCGATCGGCCAGAGCTTTGATCATGATGCTGTTGTAGTCATCGTGTTTGCTGTCGTAGTCCTTGGCCAATTCTTCGGCTTCCAGACCTGTGGTAACCACAAATGCACCTAAATAGTCATCAACGGTACCTTCCGGTGCAACAAAATCGGCGAGCGAGAAGTTAGGCTGATCGTTCGGCTTATCCGTTTGCTGGCGCAGGTGGTGAAGCAGGGCGATTTCTTCATCACGCTGCTCAGAGTCACCTTCGACATTGAATACCACGATATCGTCGGCGCCACGACGTTGAGCCGGCCAGATGCCTACCACGCCTTTGGCGGTAAATAACTTCTCATCAACGATGCGCTTCAGCATTGCTTGTGCATCCTTGTAGAGGTTGGTAGCCGCTTCGCCGACCACTTCGTCTTCCAGAATGCGCGGGAATTTGCCGGCCAGTTCCCAGGAGATAAAGAACGGCGTCCAGTCGATGTAGTTCACCAGTTCCGCCAAATCGAAATCTTCGTAGGTGGTGATACCCAGTTTATTTGGCTTCGGCGGTACGTAACCGTCCTGGTTGTTGGCAGTGCTCCAGTTTTCCTGGAAGCCATTGGCGACGGCGTCGTCATAGGTCAATAGTGCTTTGGACTTACGATTGGCACTGCGCTCACGAACTTTCTCGTATTCCGCGCGGCGCTCGTCGATGAATTCGGCTTTGTCCTGAGGGTTAACCAGTTTCTGAGCAACACCCACCGCACGGGATGCATCGGCAACATATGTGGCGATATCATTCTGGTATTGCGGCTCAATTTTCACTGCTGTGTGAGCTTTGGAGGTCGTTGCACCACCAATCAGCAATGGCAGATGGAAGTCCAGGCGCTGCATTTCACGTGCAACGTGTACCATCTCATCCAGCGATGGGGTGATCAGACCAGACAAACCAATGATGTCGCAGTTTTCTTCTTTGGCAACTTTCAGAATTTTTTCTGCCGGTACCATCACGCCCAGATCGATCACTTCGAAGTTGTTACACTGCAGCACCACACCAACAATGTTTTTACCGATGTCATGAACGTCGCCTTTTACGGTAGCCATCAGGATCTTGCCCTGGGTCTGAACTTCGCCACCTTTCTCTTCTTCAATAAATGGCAGCAGGTAGGCCACGGCTTGTTTCATCACCCGTGCGCTTTTTACCACCTGAGGCAGGAACATTTTGCCGGAGCCAAACAGGTCACCAACCACGTTCATGCCGTCCATTAACGGACCTTCAATCACTTCAATCGGGCGATCGAACATCTGGCGTGCTTCTTCGGTGTCTTCTTCAACGTGAGCATTGATGCCTTTAACCAATGCATGAGTCAGGCGTTCACGAACCGGCAGCTCACGCCAGGCTTCGTTTTCTTTTTCCTGAACTGCGCCATCGCCACGGTATTTCTCGGCAATTTCCAGCAGTCGGTCGGTGCCGTCTTCGCGTTTGTTGAGAATTACATCTTCAACGCGATCTTTCAGCTCGGCAGGCAAGTCATCGTACACCGCCAGCTGACCGGCGTTGACGATACCCATGCTCATGCCGTTCTGAATGGCGTAATACAGGAAGACCGAGTGAATTGCTTCACGTACCGGCTCGTTGCCACGGAATGAGAAGGAAACGTTACTGACACCGCCAGAGATTTTGGCGTAAGGCAGGTTGTCGGTAATGAACTTACAGCTGTCGATAAAATCAACGGCGTAGTTGTTGTGCTCTTCGATGCCGGTGGCAATGGCGAAGATGTTCGGGTCGAAGATGATGTCTTCCGGCGGGAAGCCAACCTTATCAACCAGTACGCGGTAAGAGCGCTCACAAATTTCGTTTTTACGTGCAACTGTGTCTGCCTGACCAACTTCGTCAAATGCCATGACCACAACTGCAGCACCAAAGCGCATGCAGCGTTTGGCTTTTTCAATAAACTCTTCTTCACCTTCTTTCAGGGAAATGGAGTTCACCACGGCTTTACCCTGGATGCATTTCAGGCCAGCTTCGATGATCTCCCATTTTGAGGAGTCGACCATGATTGGCACGCGCGAAATATCAGGCTCAGAGGCAATCAGGTTGAGGTAGCGCACCATGGCGGCCTCGGAATCCAGCATGCCTTCATCCATGTTGATGTCGATGATCTGGGCGCCGTTTTCCACCTGTACACGGGCGACTTCTAATGCTTCGTCGTAAGCCTCTTCTTTAATCAGGCGCTTAAAGCGGGCAGATCCGGTGACGTTGGCACGTTCGCCGACGTTTACGAAAAGACTGTCTTCATCGAAATTAAACGGTTCCAGACCAGACAAGCGACAAGCGCGTTTTAATTCCGGGATCTTACGGGCAGGGTGCTTGGCGACGGCTTTGGCAACCGCTTCAATATGTTGTGGCGTGGTGCCACAACAACCACCAACAATGTTTAAGAAACCACTGGCGGCAAATTCTTCAACGATCACGGCCATTTCATCGGCGGATTGATCGTACTCACCAAATTCATTTGGTAGGCCAGCATTTGGGTGAGCAGAGATAAATGTGGAGACTTTGTTCGACAGCTCTTCCACGTGAGGGCGTAACTCTTCTGCACCCAACGCGCAGTTCAGGCCAACGGACAGAGGTTTGGCGTGGGCAACGGAGTTCCAGAAAGCTTCTGCGGTCTGGCCGGATAAAGTACGGCCGGAGGCGTCAGTGATGGTGCCGGAAATCATAATCGGCAGCTCTTCGCCTTTGCGCTCAAACGCTTCCTGTACCGCAAAAATAGCGGCTTTGGCGTTCAGCGTATCGAACACGGTTTCGATCAGGATGATGTCGGCGCCGCCATCCATCAGGCCTTCGGTGGCCTCAACGTATTCTTCCACCAGCTGGTCGAATGTAATGTTGCGGTAGCCAGGGTCATTAACGTCTGGGGAAATGGATGCCGTTTTACTGGTTGGGCCCAATACACCAGCAACATAACGTGGGATGCCGGTCTCAGCTTCCACCTCGTCAGCGACTTTACGTGCCAGTGCCGCCGCGGCTGTGTTCAGTTCAGGTACCAGTTCTTCCAGCTGATAATCGGCCTGGGAAACACGGGTTGAGTTAAAGGTGTTGGTTTCAACGATATCAGCACCGGCCATAAAGTACTGGCGGTGAATGCCGGCGATAATCTCAGGCTGAGTGATCACCAATAAATCGTTATTACCTTTAACTTCCTGAACTAAATCGGCAAAACGTTCACCACGGTAGTCTTGTTCTTCCAGTTGATGCGACTGAATCAGAGTTCCCATACCACCGTCCAGAATATGGATACGTTGTTCCATATTGGCTTTTAACTGTGCAATACGTTGCTGGCGCAACTCAGTTAAGTTGTGGCTGGTTTGGTTGTCAGTCATGGTAGAACCTGTGGCTGTGGATGAAAAAATGGCGCGAGATTGTACCAAAGCCTAACACCGCTTCACACTCAGGTTGGTTTTCAGTAAGAAGTGTTAGAAATATCAAAATAGCGGTTTTATCGCGTTGCTGAGGTTTTTATGAGGAAAGCGTGATTAAAAGTGAGAAAATTTCAGCACAAGATACGGTTTTCCTGAAGCATTGCGCACCTTCATTGCAACAATCTATCTTACCCAACTGCTTTGCTAGGGTATTTCGTCAGGCAGTACTATTAGGTAATATGGCGCCACTTGATTGAGGTAGAGATGATGACGACTTACGTAAATATTACTCCGGATGCGGAAACCTATCTGGCGGAATTGCTGGAAAAGCAAAATACCGAAGGTATGGCCGTACGCATCTTTATTACGCAGCCAGGTACCAAGTATGCAGAAACCTGTCTTGCGTACTGTCGTCCGGAAGAAGTCAGCGCCAATGACGAGTTACAGCAGATGGATAAGCTGCGCGTTTATGTTGAGGCGATGAGTATTCCGTATCTGGAAGAATCAAAAATTGATTTTGCGAAAGACCGTATGGGTGGCCAGCTGACAATCAAAGCGCCAAACGCCAAGATGCCCAAAGTTAATGCCGATAGCCCGGTGGAAGAACGCATAAACTATCTGCTGTATACCGAAATTAACCCGGGGCTTGCGGCTCATGGTGGTGAAGTCAGCCTGGTTGAGCTGACCGAAGAGGGGATTGCCGTTCTTAAATTTGGCGGTGGTTGTCAGGGTTGTAGCGCCGTTGATATGACTCTGAAAGATGGCGTAGAAGCCAGTTTGGTTGCAAAAATTCCGGAAGTAACCGGCGTACGCGACGAAACTGATCACTCTCAGGCAGATAACGCCTATTTCAAATAATGTTTAAACCCGGCTGTTGGCAGTCGGGTTTATTTTTGCCTTAATTGGAATGATCAGTACAGAATGCATTTGTTAATTGGAGGCTGAATTGAGACCGGCGGAGTTTGATCGACAACAGGTATTGGTAAAAGCCATGAATTGCTTCTGGAAGCAGGGGTATCAGGCCGCCAGTATGGCGGTACTGCTTGAGGCCATGGGAATCAGTCGCAGCAGCTTTTATAACAGTTTTGGTGATAAACGCAGTCTGTTTCAGGACTGCGTTGCACTGTATGCGCAAAGTGCGGTGCAACTGTTTACCGTGATTGCCCAGCAATATCACGGCATTGATGCGTTACGCCAGTTTCTGTTGCTGACGTTGACCAATGAGCAGGCGATTCCATTAAAGCAAGGATGTTTGCTGGTGAGCTCGGTATCTGAGTTGTCTGGAGTTGATGATGAGCTGCGGGCTCAGGTGATGCGCGAATTTGATGCTGTAAAAGCAGCGTGGCTGGTTGAGTTAAATAAAGACCAGCTGTCCCTGGACGCTCATCAGGCGGTCGAATGGGTGTTCAGTTTGCTACTGGGGTGGCGCTTACAAAGCCAGGCCGGTTCATCGCCAGAGGTATTAAATCAACAAATTAACTGGTCGCTCGATCAGCTGAAGAAATCACAATAACAATCTCACTGGAGTGCTGCTATGAATAGCATGTGGATTAAATCTTTCTTTATCTCGACGTATCTGACGCTTGCGTTTGGTACGTTATTCGGTGCTGCCGTTCAGGCATGGCAATCGTCTTCTGTCGCTTATGCCGCACTGAGTCTGACGGCTTTGCCAATCAGTATTTTTATGACCTGGTTGTTTCTGGGTGGTGTCTCTCGCACCAGCGCCAACCTCCCCAGCGTGATCGTGCCAACGGTATTGGCTGGAGCTATAACCGGGTATCTGGGTCTGACAGGGCAGCAAGCGCTGCCGATTGTTGTCTCGGCTGCTTTGGTGGTTGGTGCGCTGCTTTATGTATTCTGGTACAGCCGCTTCAGCGGTCGTCAGCAGTCTCCGCTACAACAGGGTAAGACATTGCCTGACTTCCAGTTGCAATACCCTGACGGGCGTGAATTTAAGTCGTCAGATAGTTTTGGTAAGCCGGGGTTGTTTATCTTCTATCGTGGCAACTGGTGTCCATTGTGTATGGCGCAGATTAAAGAAGTGGCGAGCCAATATCAGGAATTGGAAAAGCGCGGCGTGCAGACCTTTCTGGTCAGTTCGCAATCTCATAACAACAGCGAAGGACTGGCAAAGCGCTTTAAGGTAAATTTCAATTTTATGGTTGATGTTGATAACAATGCGGCAAAGGCACTTAAAATTGATGCAATTGGCGGTACGCCAGCCGGACTTCAGGGCCTGGGTTATGACAGTGATACTGCTATGCCGACGGTGGTAATGACGAATGCGGAAGGGAAGGTGATCTTTCTGGACCTGACCGATAATTATCGTGTGCGCCCGGAACCAGAAACCTTTCTGGCTATTCTGGACGGAGCCTGAGTCAAAAAAGCCGAAGCGATGCTTCGGCTTTTTTATTTAAAGGAAGGAATCGATGCTCAACCCGATTCGATAGTCGCCGCTGTCTAAGGACTGTACGCGACAAGTCGATACTCTTGCATGTAACGGCAAGGTTGAGCCGCCACCACTTTCTACTTTCAGTTCACCGGCGGAATTAACCGGTATGGGTTCCTGGCTTTTCAGCTGAACGCCACTGGAGCTCAGGTCGATACAGGTAACCTGGTAGCTCTGTCCATCACTTAGGGTCAGTGTGGCCGGGGTGTCCACCTGCATACGAATGTAGTCCCTTTTCTCCTGAAAATTCCGGGCCAGATTTGACATAAGATTCTCCTTGGATGACCTGCTGTCTCTGCTTGTTGTTATTGGATAATTCAGCATAGCTTGTGCCGATACAATGTTCGAGCTGCACAGAAATAATGATAGTCAGGAAAGTTCGGTAATTAAAATCGAATTACCGGCCCCACAAATTTACCAATCGGGATTGCAACCCCCGTAATATGGGGGTAACGTTCGCCACTTCTAAAAGAGATGGGAGACGTAAATGGCCACAGCCGTGCTGGTCATTGATGACGACTCATTAGTCCGCGATAGCATTGCGGCTTATCTTGATGATTGCGATTATTCGATGTTGACCGCTGATTCAGCTGCCACAGGTCTGGTCGTGCTGGATGAGCATCGTGTCGATGCTGTGATTTGCGATCTTAAGATGCCTGGTGTTGGCGGAATCGAATTGCTGCAGCTGATCAAAGCCCGCAGTCCGTTGCTTCCGGTTATTGTTGTTTCCGGTGCTGGTGTAATGGACGACGTAGTGCAGGCGTTACGTCTCGGCGCAGACGATTATCTGGTGAAGCCCATTATCGATCTGGAAGTGTTGCACCATTCTCTGACGAAAGCGCTGCAGAGTGCTCAGCTTGAAGAAGAGAATCGCGCCTATCGCGAGTATTTGGAAAAGACCAATACCGAGCTCCAGCGTGGTTTAGACGAGCTGCGCAACGATCAGTTGGCCGGGCGTCAGGCGCAGTTACGAATGTTGCCTGAGCCGCTGGACTTCAAGCAGATTTCTTGTCGACACTCGGTCACACCATCACTGATGCTCAGTGGTGACTTTCTTGATTATTTCGAACTCGATGATAATCGCCTGGTGTTTTACATCGCCGACGTTTCCGGCCATGGCGCATCCTCTGCATTTGTTACGGTATTGCTGAAAAACCTGACCTATCGCCTGAAGCGAAACTTCAGGCGTGGCTCCAGTGCGGACGTATTACATCCGGCTCGGGTATTGTCGCGAGTGAATTCTGAACTGCACGCTTCCGAGCTCGATAAACATCTGACCATGTTTTACGGCGTTGTATGCCTCGAGAAGAATCAGTTGCTGTACAGTGTTGGTGGTCATTTCCCGATGCCAATTATGCTCGCGGAGAACCGCGCCAGCTATCTCGAAGGGCGGGCCATGCCGGTGGGATTGTTCCCGGAAGCCAGTTACCAGGAATACACAATGGCGCTGCCTGAGAACTTTTCTTTACTAATGTTTTCCGATGGAATACTGGAAATCATGCCAGAATCGACCTTGAATAAAAAAGAAGACGCTCTGTTAGCTGCGGCGATAGAGAGTCAGGGTAATATTGAACGCCTTGCTGAAGCGCTTGGGGTTCGTGCCGGAGTTGAAGTTCCGGATGATATTGCCATGGTATCGATAGCCCGAGGTTCCGTATGACATCAGGTGAAGTGCTCGTCGCCTTTCATAACGGCACGCATATTATTCGCTTGCGAGGCGATGTCCGTCTGAATTTGTGTTCAGCGCTTGAGAAGTATCTCGACGATATTCTCGAACGCCCGGACTTTTCCAATGTGGTGATTGATCTGTCACAGGCTGAAGGTGTCGATAGCACAACACTTGGTCAGATCGCCAAAATTTCCATTCTATGCCGTGATCGCTTCGCGATTACGCCGACCATTTCCAGTCCAAACCCAAGCATTACCCGTATTTTGCTGAGTATGGGGTTTGATCAGGTTTTCCATATTATCGATGAACCGTTCGAAGATCCGGCTGATTTTTGCCAGTGGGTTGCGGATGCTGTGACCGAGGATGAAGCCCGGGAGCAGGTGATTGCCGCCCATAAAGTCCTGATGGGCTTGAATGACAAAAATAAGGACGTATTTAAAGAACTGGTGGACTGTTTAGAGTCCGATCGTCACAACTGCTGAAGCACCCAATAGGGGGATGTGTGAATTTTAACAAGGCCACGGTTATTGGTGGGGGCAGCTTTGGTACTGTTGTCGCCAATATCCTTGCAGATAATGATATTCAAACCGTGCAGTGGCTGCGTGATCCTGCCATTGCTGACGCCATTAATCAGCAGAATCTGAATCCGAAATACTTGCCGGGCACGGAGCTGAATCCAGAGCTGTCGGCCAGTACAGACCTGGATGCGGTGATTGAAGATGCGGACGTGATTTTCGTGTCTGTACCAAGCCGCTCAGTGCGTGATGTGGTTTCCACATTTGCCGCAAAGCTGAAACCGCATCAGGCGCTGGTCAGCACAACGAAGGGGATTGAGCAGGAGAATTTCCTGCTGATGAGTCAGGTGTTGTCTGATCTCTGTCCTGATAATCCGGTTGGTGTTCTGTCTGGCCCTAATCTGGCTAAGGAAATTGCCCGAAGAGAACTGGCTGCAACCGTTATTGCAAGCAAAAACAGTGATTTACGCCGCAATGTTCAGTCTGGCTTAAGCTGTTCCTACTTCCGGGTGTACGCCTCTGACGATCTGTATGGTGTTGAGCTGAGCGGTGCCCTGAAGAACATTTACGCCATTGTGTCGGGATTTGTTGCCGCACTTGGTATGGGTGAAAACTCCCGCAGTATGATTATTACCCGCTCACTGGCAGAGATGAGTCGCTTTGCTGTGGCGTTGGGAGCGAATCCGTTAACCTTTCTTGGCCTGGCCGGCGTTGGTGATCTGGTTGTGACCTGTAGCTCGCCATTGAGTCGTAACTACCGTGTTGGTTTTGCTATTGGTGAAGGCAAAACACTGGATGAAGCCATCGAATCTTTAGGTGAAGTGGCAGAAGGTGTTAATACCTTGCGTTATGTCAGGGCAAAAGCTGCTGAATTAGATATTTATATGCCTCTGGTTATGGGAGCGTATGAAGTTCTGTTTAACGGTGCAGACCCAAGGCTGATTGCTCAGGGGCTAATGTCGGGTGAGCACGCCTCTGACGTTGAATTTGCCTTACCGCGCAGTGAAATTTAGTTTGACGCTGTATTTTTAAATTTTCCCTAACTTGAGTGATTGAAATGAGTGACCTGAAAGACAACGTAACTTCGGATGCCTTCTGGCTGAAAACCATTTATCTGGTTGGATTTTTTGTGGTCTACCGAATCCTGGATCTGGTGATTCTGGTTTTGGGTGCCGCTCAATGGGGCTTCCGTTTATTGACCGGTGATGTAAATCCGGCGCTGGCGCAATTTGGTGACAGCCTGGGAACTTACATCGGTCAGATTGTTCAGTATCTGTCAGGTGCAACTGAAGAAAAGCCATATCCTTTCCAGGACTGGCCTGAATCCAAGGTTTAAACGATCGTGAAGATATGTATTGTTCGACATGGCAGCGCTGAAATTGGCGCTGATGAAGATAACCTGCGCCAGCTCACGGCCAAAGGTCAGGGACAGGCACAAGGCGCCGGTCGCTGGCTGGCTGAATTGCTGGCAAAAGGTGATTTGTCGGACAATGCCAGAATCTTCGCCAGTCCTTACCTGAGAGCCCGCCAGACGGCCGACGCAATTGCTGCTGCAACGTCGTTAGCTGTGGAAGAGCATGAAGAGATTGTGCCGCATGGAAAGGTCGAGAGGTTGGTCGAACAACTGACTTCCGAGCAAACGGATATTGTGTTGGTTTCTCATTTGCCGCTGGTTGGTCGATTGGCGGCTAAGCTGGTCGACGGGCAAATTTATGACCAGCCATGGTCGCCAGCGGAGTGCTGGTTGCTGGAAGGTGATATTGCGGCGTCCGGCTGTATGTCGGTAGCGTCTGTATGGTACCCGGCGCTCGAAGAAGGTTAAGCCTGCCTTCATAAGGCATTATTTCCCCTTGTCATCTGAATAACCAAAAGGTAGTTTCCAGCTTTTGGTTATAATGCTTACTTCTGATGACGTCTCAATCCGGTCTTCGTGACATCCTGCATTTCTCCCATGCTAATGGCTTTCCTGCCGGGAGTTATCAAATCCTGCTTGATCAATTGGCTGAACATTATGATGTTAAAACCATTGATCGTCTTGGTCATCAGCCTCAGTACCCGGTTACAGATAACTGGACTCAACTTGAAAAAGAGCTCACCCACTATTTTGAGCAGAATTACTCTCGTCCGGTAATCGCGGTGGGTCACTCATTAGGTGGCTTGCTCAGTTATATGGTGGCGCGTAACCGACCGGATCTGATCAAAGGGCTGATTATGCTTGATTCGCCTGTGCTGACGCCGATGCAGGCGTTCGGCTTTAAGATGTTGAAGCGTTTAAACCTCTCTGACCGCGTAACACCGGCAGGGCGTACGGATGGCAGGCGTCAACACTGGGCTGATCAGCAAGAAGCGATGG
This sequence comes from Bacterioplanoides sp., assembly GCF_965219715.1. Taxonomy (GTDB): domain Bacteria; phylum Pseudomonadota; class Gammaproteobacteria; order Pseudomonadales; family Oceanobacteraceae; genus Bacterioplanoides. Next base: position 797,366 of record NZ_OZ244785.1, on the reverse strand, counting down.
ATTATTTTTCAGGTAAATCGCTGATGAAGCGTTTTCATCCGGAGTCATTACGTCACTATGTCAACGCCGGGACTGAATGGGTTGATGCTAATGATCCTGCTAAAGGGGTGCGATTGCGTTTTGATCCTGAAACTGAAATGAATATTTATCGTACTATTCCGCACAATGTACGCAGCGATAAGCCATTGGCAATGCCATCGGCGGTTATTGGTGGCCGCAACAGCGATGTGTTCTGGCCAATGAATGGCGCAAGAATGAAGAGCAAAGTGGGCATGAAGGTGCGCTGGTTACCCGGCGGCCATATGTTCCCGCTGGAAAAACCCCGCGAAACCGCAGAGCTGATTCATCAGTTACTGGGAGAGATGTTATGAGGCAAGACAAGGTATTCGATACCGCAGAAGGGAATATTGCCGCCATCGCCTGGGGAGATTGGCAGAACCCGGATGCTCCGATTGTTGTAGCGCTGCATGGTTGGCTCGATAGTGCGGCCAGTTTTGATCGATTTGCACCGGCCATCATCGCTCAGGGTTATCGCTTGCTGGCCCTGGATTTACCGGGTCATGGTCATTCGGATTGGCTGGCTGATGGTGGTGACTATTACATCTGGGAAGCAACCGCAGCGGTTGTTGAAGTACTGCAGCAGCTTGATGCTAAGGTGCATCTGGTGGGGCATTCGATGGGCGCCGCAACGGCACTTATTTGTGCCGCCAGCTTTCCTGAGCAAGTGTTGTCTGTTTCAGCACTAGATGCGATGGGGCCGTTGTCTACACCGCCTAATCAGGCGGCTGACCAGCTACGCAAAGGGATTGACGATGCCATTCGCAGAAAAAAACAGGGTAGTCGCACTAAATTTTATACCTCGGTCGAAAAAGCTCTGGAAGCCAGAACCGCTAAAGATCCGGTATTGTCGCCGCAATGTATTCTTCCGGTGGTCGAACGAAATTTAAGGTCTTCAGAGAACGGTCTGAGTTGGCGAACAGACCCGCGTTTACGTCACGCTTCCAAGGTGAGGATGACGGAGGACATGGTGAAGGGCTTTTTTAACCAGGTTGCTTGTGAGGTTCTTGTGATTCGCGCAAGTCAGAGCTTTATTCCGCAGTCGATGTTTGACCTGCGCCTGTCGTATCTGGCGCAAAGTCATTTTGAAAGTATCGAAGGGCATCACCACTTTCACCTGGAGGCGTCTACGGCTGAAGTGGTCGCAGGGCAGGTTTTGCAATTTTTGGCCGAGGTGCAGGTATGATCAGTCGATTGCGCGCAGCGTTATGGTTTATTGCCTTGTTGGCTGGGTTTGTCGCCGCATTATTTTTCAGCTGGAACCTGCTGGCCAGTCAGGACTATGGCTATGGCTGGTTTTACGACCTCTATGGCATCGAACAGCATATTGATAAGTTTGGTCCACAAAACCGCTACATTTCCGGATTAGAGCTCACCGGCCGTGAAGATCATGAGCGTATGTTTGCGGAAATCGTGCATGGTATTCACCATCAGGGCGAAGGGCTTGCACAAATTGCTTTTCAGCGTGATGGTCAATCGATTGTTCTAATGCGCGAACCCGAAGTGGTTCATTTGCAGGATGTCGCTAATCTGGTCGATGCGTTTCAGCTGCTGGGGTTTGGCGCTGTTGTCGTGGCATTGCTGCTGACTACCGTGCTGGTTCGTTCCGGTAATCAGCCAGCCTGGTTTCAGCAATTGGGTATTCTGCTCGGCGTTATTGCGGGCCTGACGGTTGTTGTGGTTGTTATTGGGCCAAAAACCGTGTTTTACCAGATGCATGTCTGGATGTTTCCGCCAGATCATGAATGGTTTTTCTACTATCAGGATTCCTTAATGACTACCTTGATGAAGGCTCCTTTCATTTTTGGCGGAATTGCTGTGGCGATGTTGGTGCTGGCGCTGGTGTTGTTTGCGTTGTATATCCTGGCGCTACGGCGATATTGCCGCAACGCCTGATAGGCCTTAAACGCTAAGGCCAAGTTTGCTGGCTTAGGTATGTCGCTCTGGTCAGAATGCCGGTGGGCAGACAAAGGTGAGTCGTTCGGCCGTTGCTGGGTGGTCAAAATCCAATTCCCTGGCATGCAGGCATAAGCGTTTGTCAGCAAGGTCGTGACCATTGGCGTAGAGAGTATCACCAACAATCGGGTGCCCCAGCTGTTGCATGTGAATACGCAGCTGGTGAGAACGCCCGGTTTTGGGTAACAGTGTCATCCGGCAATAGTCACCTTCAACCGCTTGTTTTTGCCAGCGGGTCAGAGCGTAGCGACCTTGAGTATGGCTGATCATTTGTAGAGGTCGATTTGGCCAGTCAACAATAATCGGCATATTGATACAGCCCCAATTGCCTTTGACCTTTCCATATACCAGAGCCTCGTACACTTTTCGGGTTGTCTGGCGCTCAAACTGGCGCTGGATGTTTGCCTGGGCTGTTTTATGGCGTGCGAACACCAGAATACCTGAGGTATCCATATCCAGACGGTGAATCACCAGAATCGTTCCGAATTGCTGTTCCAGTCGGCTGACTGCGCAATCGGGTTCGTAACGACCTGGAACACTTAATAAACCTGAGGGCTTGTTGATGACGACGATATCGTCATCGGAGAACAGTACTTCTAAATCTGTCATTGTGGGAACTGATGTTGCTCCAGCAGTTGTTGGTAGGTGCCGTCTTGTTTGAGTCGTTTGAGTCCGGTGTTGAAGGCATCAATCAGTGCCTGGCCATTTTTACTGGACTTGGGAATAGTGACGTGAAGAGGGCGGGAGGCCAGGGTGCCAGCTACCTGAGTCAGGTGTTCTGCGATGTGTTTCTTGTCCGCCAGTTCGGTGTCGGCGACCCAGTGATCCACCAGCGCAAGATCAAGGCTTTTATTAGCAACATCGCGAAACAACTGGGAGCAATATTCGCGGGTCTCAACACTGAACAGCGGTTTCACCTGATCGAACTCTTTGCCGTAGGCAAAATCATCGAAGATGCCCAGACGATAGCCTTTGTTGGCAATAAACTGCTGAATTTGTTCAGGGCTCTGAAACTCAAACGGGTCGTTGCTGCGTTTGACGAATACCAGTTTGTTGTCGATGTAGGAATCGGAGAAGTAGAGCGATTTTGCTCGCTCCGGGGTATACCAGGTCGCAATAGAGCCGTCGAGCTCGCCACTGCCAGCTTCGTCCATGACGCGTGACCATGGCATAAATTCGATTGTGACTTTGTAGCCGACACGCGTGAAGGCTGCAGTCACAATTTCTGCAGCCAGGCCGTAGTTGGGAAGATGTTTACCCAGATACGGTCCCCACGCGTGTCCCCCGAGCTTTACCTGGGGGGCTTCGCTCTTATATTCGTCGGCCAGCTTGGAAATGGCTTTGGCGAGGCCGTTTTGTTCGATGCTCATGCTGACCTGGTCGCGGAAGCTCTTGGTCAGGCTGACACCTTCAATGATGACATCAAAGACGCGCCACTTATCTTTCTTGAAGTAGAGCTTGTAGTCGACACGAATATTGGCCGCACCAATGCGTACGATCTGGCTTTTGACCAGTGCCTGGTTGCCTTTTTTATTCAGGCGGGATTCGTCGTAGCGAATCTCTTCACCATTAAAGGCTTTAAAAGCTCCGGCATAAGTGCGGATAACTTTTTGTTTAAAGGCACGAACGAAGGTTTTTTGTTGTTCCTTCGATGCGCGGCGCCAGTGCTTGCCCAGCACACGTTTGGACATATAAACGTGATCGACAACCGGCAGCAGTAATTCATCGACTAATTGCTCGATGTAATACTCTTGCGATTGCACCATCTGGCGATCGGCAATCAGACGTTCTGTCATTTGTTTAGATGCGTTTTCCACCAGTTGGCGGGGAACATCCTGTTCGGCATGACTGACCACGGCAAACAGGCTGGTGATGATCATCAACCCGCTGAGCAGTGCCTTTTTCATAAAGTCCTCGTTATTGTTTTTGGTTGTATCACGGCACTATAGATAAGCTGTCGTGTCTTGCCAAGCCACTTTACTGCGACTTACTTGGCAAATTCCTAATCAGCATAGCGCGGTGCATGTTATGACTTTTCGCTGCATCGGGAATGGCGATTTTGACGATAAAACCAGAGCCTGGTGCATCGTTTCTTGGTTGATCACCACTGTCGGTTAATTGATCAAGAGTGAAGGTGGTGTTGCCATCGGTCGTCATCAGTTCGAGTGAATCGCCAACCTCAAAGCGGTTTTTAACTTCGATGGTCAGGTATTCGTCATCCGAATGAGTGATTGCACCCACGAATTGCTGTGCCGTGCTGAGCGATGTGCCTCGTTCGTAGTTCTGATATTCGTCATGCACGTGGCGACGGAAGAAGCCTTCGGTGTAGCCGCGGTTGGACATGTGCTCAAGAGTGTCCATCAGGTTTTTATCGAAATGGCGACCTGCAACGGCATCATCAATTGCTTTGCGGTAGGCCTGGGCGGTCCGGGCGGCGTAGTAGTGAGATTTTGTACGGCCTTCGATTTTTAAAGAATGTACGCCTAGTTCAACCAGTTTCTCAATATGCTGAATGGCGCGTAAATCGCGGGAGTTCATGATGTAGGTGCCGTGCTCATCTTCAAACGCCGGCATGTATTCATTGTCGCGGTTGCCTTCCTGCAACAGGAATATTTTATCGGTTGTACCACCCTCGCCCAGAGTAGAGCTTTTATTGCTAACGATTTGGGTGCTTGGTTGACTCGGATCGAATTGTTCGACGTTGGCAGGAATGATGTCACCGCTGTCTGTTTCCTGAGCTTCATGGGCGTCGTATTTCCAGCGACAGGCGTTAGTGCAGGTGCCCTGGTTCGGATCGCGGTGGTTCATATAGCCAGATAGCAGGCAGCGACCGGAATAGGCGATACACAACGCACCATGAACAAACACTTCGATTTCCATTTCTGGGCAGCGTTGACGAATCTCAGCGATTTCATCCAGCGACAGTTCGCGCGACAGAATGATGCGACTGACGCCCTGGCGGCGCCAGAATTCGACAGAGGCGTAGTTAACGACGTTTGCCTGCACTGAAAGGTGTACCACCTGATCGGGCCACTTATCTTTTACCAGCATAATCAGACCAGGATCCGACATGATCAGAGCATCCGGATTCATGCCAATGACGGGCTCGATATCGCGCATGTAGGTATCGACTTTGCTATTGTGCGGCGCAATGTTGCTGGCGACATAGAATTGCTTGTCAAGACTGTGGGCGTAGTCGATGCCTTTTGCGAGGTTATCCAGAGTGAAATCGTTGTTTCTGACACGCAGGCTGTATCTCGGTTGGCCGGCGTAAACGGCATCGGCGCCGTAGGCAAATGCATATTCCATGTTCTGGAAAGTGCCAGCGGGAGAGAGAAGTTCAGGAGTAAAAACGGGCTTATTGGTCACTGCGGCCTCGGTATAACCATATAAAAAAGCCGGATTTTAAATTCCGGCGTCTCTGGCGTAAATGCGAAATCAGAAATTTATTGTGACAAGCCGTGAATTCGCCCTTGATTCGGTGCTCAATCCGCAGTTGGTGCTTTAACAATAGAAGTAGCAGGCGTTGGTTCGGTATGAGTTTTAGCCAATATGTGATTCAGCTCTTCAATGTTGTCCGTGGTATTTGAGCTGACTATGCGAAAACTATCCAGCTGAAAGATGGTTACTTTGCCTTCGGATTGAAGCCAGTCGCTGGTTTGTGTTCCGGATTCGTCCAGCCAGATGTCATACGGCTTTTCGCGCATTGCAGGGTAGGCAAACATACGTGCGATGATTCTTGGCATTCCGGAAACATTGGCGACATAAATGGCATCATGTTGTTTCAGGTAATCCTCAGGCTTACCTGCCAGCATTTCATCAATCACATCTTTGCTGTCCATATCATGGGCAAATAAAACAATGCGGATGTTGGATGATATTTTGACCGGCGTATCGTGCTGGGTTTTAAAACGAAGATGTTGCAGGGCAGTCTGGTCGGCGAATGCGGTTGGTAATGCCAGGGATATACATATTGCTATTACAAGTTGGGTAATCTTATTTGCCATAACCTTCTCCTTTTGAGGTAACGCCAGTCTATAGCGAAACAGTTTTCAAAAGGAGAGATAGGTCAATAAGGCGTTACATACCAAACAGGGAGGTATCGATCTGTTTGAGCAGATCAAAATAATCGCGGTTAACCGGCGTGGACTGTTGTTCCGCCAACACATCACTCAGGGCAGATTGAATATCGGACCAGTACTGTCGCATATCGTCGGTATGATCACTCAGCGACGCCATTTCCTGATACAAATCCTGGATGTTGCCATTCAGTAATGGGATGTCGTCACATTCCGGATCAAGGATGGCCTCAACACCAGAATACAGCGCTGAACAAACGAGCTCTGCAATGCGATAAGCGAGGTTGTCATCTTCCGGGAAATCGTTGCGCCACTCTGCAAACGCTGCGTGGAAGCGTTCGAGATTCGCCAGGGATTTCAGTTCACCTTTTAGATACGCATCAAGCTTATTGCTGAGCTTAACAAAAGGCTGGTCCTGATAATTCTGATGCTCACACCAGAACGTCAGGTGTGAGCGGTTTATGCGTGCAACAGCCGCGCACCAGGCGGCCCGTTGTATGGAGTTGGTAAGCGGTGCTGCAGCAGTCATTATTTACGAATAATCCCGTCTTTAGCGAAGTGTTGGGTACTGAAGAGTGCTGGTAGTGTCCAGGTGCTGCCTTTTGGCATCGAACCTTCCAGTCGCTCAATAAAGTCGTGTTGATTGGTCAGGCGAACAAAGCGTTGCTCCCCCGCCAGGTCGTTGGCGAAAAAGTCTTCCCAGTGACCCAGGATGAAATGCTGCGCCTGGGTGTTTTTAACAATTGATTCCGGGTAGTCATCCACCTGGGTGAATGCCGCAGGGCATAAAATTGCGATGTCGATTTCTTTGCCATCAGCCATTTGTGGTACCAGGCCACGAGGTTCGCTGCTGGCAGCGTCCTGGTAGAAGATGCGATGTGCGACGGTTTTATCGTCATCCAGAAAATCAATGATAAATGCCAGGGTCTGGCCTTCTTTCCAGCCAAATGCATGCCATGGCAGGTCACTCAGTGGTTCATCGTGTTCTCCGCCCATAAACTTAATGCCCATGATGTGGGGAGCATGACTGGCTTTGATCGGCATGATGCGCACTTTGCCACTTTGGCTGTAGATCCATTCACCTTCGCGATCAATGTCGCCCATTTTGTCGTTTAATGCATGGATGCGTTCTTTTTTCATCACCGGCGCCAATGTGTTCGCCATGGTGTTGGAACCATAAACGTGTGCTTTGCGAGCATGGCGGTCCATCACATAAGGTACATCCAGCAAGTGGTCGTAATGTGCGTGGCCAACCAGAATCATCTCAACATCGGAAACATCCGGGATAAACTCATCCACTTTTTCTTCATCAACTGACATAGGAAAGAACGGGCCGGCAAACATAAAGTGAGGGTTGCTGAACGAAGGGGCGGTCATAATGCGTGTACCTTTGTAGGACAGAATATGACCACCTACGCCAAGATACTGAATTGACAAAGAATCATCCGCCAGAGATTTAGACTGTGCTGTGTCTTCGTAAGCGGGGAGTTGCAGTTTGCTGGAGCACGCGGCGAGCGTCATCATGGCTGCCGCAGTAGCCATTTTCATTATTGAACGGAATGTCATGAGAACATACTTCTAATTGTAATTGGATGCCAGATTGTACTCTCTACTGTCGTTAAAGGACAATCTTGGATTGTTGTTATTGATATCTAACTTATTGTTTTTAAAGGTCAAATATTGAATCTTTGGAATGAAGTCAGGGTTATTTTGAATAATCATTAATGCAGTGGAATAGATTGTTATCCATACGACGCTAAGTCCCTGCGCAAACGGATATAAATCGAGTTTTACTTTTGAATATGAGTAGTGATCGAATAAAGGCGTTAAAACATATCGAAACAATACGCTACGAACTCTAACCCGAGGGTATTATTAGTTGGTTGGAATTTGAACATATATACGCTAAGGTCAGGATAGTTTTGAGTTCTGATGGATATATCCATGATTCAGATAACGCTGAAACATATCGACGACATTTTATTTGAAGGTGAAGCGCTGGAGCTGAGCCCCCTTGGTATATCCGTTAATATGCCCATTGATCAGGCGGAATGTTTTCGTGATGGTTCTGGTCGTTTTATTCGTTTTGATCTTGAACTTAATCTTCAGCCATATAAAAGCAAAGATCATATCTCCGGGCAGGGGATTATTAATTCCGTCCGGCGTGTATCTCAGAATCATTGCAGTGTTTCTATACGATTTGCCGATCTGGCTCAGGGTGGCTATCACCAGATTGCCCATCATCTCGCTTCAGAGCAGCCAGAGGCGCAGGCCGAACAATTGGTTGGCTAGATATATTCGTGTTTGATTAATCGGAATAACCAAAAGCCCGAATACTGGGTAATATCGCTTCTTCAGTAATTTTATTGTCCCTTCTTGATATTCGAGTCCTGCCGACCGGCGGCGTTAAATCAATCTGATTAAATTCTGGCAATATCTGATCGTTGTCATATGACGCGGGAATAAACAGTGGCAGCGGGCAATTCATCGCTTTTCGAACAATATTCTCGCCGCTTTTAAATACCAGGTTAGCGCGCATGGTCGGCGCTAGTGTCTGTACTTGTGCAAGTTGAGTGTTGGCGGATAAATTAGCCAGTGTTTGCAGTTGTGCCTGAATATGTGTTTTTTCCTCGCCTAAATCCAGTAGCAGCTCTTGTGCCTGCTGGTGCGATATCTTCTTTATTGAGCGACCATTGTTATACCAGCTGAAACCAATCTTGCTCGGTTTTTGTGAGAGTAGGGGAATATGACGATAGCTTTGTTTCAGATGCACTCTTTGCATGCCTGCAAAGATCAGGCTTGAGCGCAGCGATTGTGCCTGCGTGCCCAGTTCTTGCTGGCGTGAGTGCCATTGCTCAGCATCCAGGTTTTGCTTTTCCTGATTAACGGCAAGGCGAAAGCGATCCTTTTGTTGGTTTGTTTGCTCGATTAACCTTGTGGTGTGCTCGTCAGCCAGAATCAAGCCGTGGCGAGTCCGGGTTTCGCGGCCATCCTGATTGCCCTTGTACCACAGGTCCGTTAACAAATCGCAGGCATGTTGCAGCGAATCATCGCAGACTAACCGTTCGTTATCTGATAGTGGGAAGTAATGTCCGGGGCGGTTGTTGAGCAGATGATTCCTGAGTTGTTGTAGCAAATCGGTAAGTTGTCTGAACTCTTCAATCAGGTCGCTGATCAACGTTGATCTCCGGCGGTTGCGTCGCGTACGGCAAGTTTGGCGCGGATAAATTCGCTGTGTGGAATGTAGAGCAATTCTGATATGCGACGAATCATATGCTCTTCATACTTATCGAGTCCGTCACTGGCGTAGGCAACACGCCAGAGATTACAAAGCAAGGTGAACTTTTCATTAACGTCGCACTGAGCATGAATGACTTTGGTGAACTGCTGCAGGTCGTTCGATGCATCAGTTAACACAATCGCTTCTTTCATCAGGTTGGTCGCTTCCTGCGAAGACAATCCAAGAGAGCTTTGCAGAGCACCAACAAGAGCCTGTTTTTCGTGCTCATCAATCTCATGATCGGCACGCATGATCTCGACCAGTAACGCAGCGGATGCCAATGCCAGGCTGTGTTCGCTGCGTTGTGGTTGAGGCTGTTTGAACAGCTCGAAAAGAGAGTTAAGCATTCTTGGCGATCTGATTCAGTTTGTCTTCCAGAGTTTGCTGATCTGCTGCAAAACGGCGAATACCGTCGGACAGCTTCTCGCAAGCCATGGTGTCCTGATTCATTGCCCAGCGGAACTCGGCTTCGTTAATGCTGACCTTCTCGATACTGGTTGTGGCATTGTCAGCAGACAGTACCCGCGGCAGCGGATTCGGGTCTTTGCTGAGTTGTTCCAGTAAATCCGGACTGATGGTTAACTTATCGCAGCCAGCCAGTTGTTCGATTTCTCCGGTATTGCGGAAGCTGGCGCCCATAACCACCGTTTTATAACCATGCTGTTTGTAATAGTTATAAATCTGAGATACAGACTGAACGCCCGGGTCACGGCTACCTGAGTAGTCTTGTTCTGGTTGGTTAGCCTTATACCAGTCGAGAATGCGACCAACGAATGGAGAGATTAAAGTCACGCCGGCTTCGGCACAGGCAACAGCCTGGCTAAAGTTGAACAGCAATGTCAGGTTGCAGTGAATGCCCTCAGACTCAAGAATTCTGGCGGCCTGAATGCCTTCCCAGGTTGAGGCGATTTTAATCAGAATACGGTCTTTGCTGACGCCGGCATCATGATACATCTGAATCAGTTTGCGGGCTTTGGCGACGGTGGCATCACGGTCGAATGATAAGCGCGCATCAACTTCGGTAGAGATTAATCCGGGAATGATCTCCAGGATCTCACATCCTATGCTGACGGCGAGTTTATCACTGGCGTTAGCAACCAGGGATTCAGAGTTTTTGCATTGGCTTGCCCATTCAATCGCTTCTTTCAGAAGGGGTTGATAGGCATCCAGTTGCGCGGCCTTAAGAATAAGAGAAGGGTTGGTGGTTGCATCGACTGGCTGGTGTTGGCGAATGGCTTCAATATCGCCGGTGTCAGCCACGACTACCGTCATATCTCTCAGGGCGTCCAGTTTGCTCATGCTATTTCCTGAATCCTGTGTTAATAAATAAAAAGACAAAGCTTAGATTCTCTTAAGCAGCGACTCAGGTCAATGCGTTTGCAAGTCTCTTTGGTTAAAAAAAGTCAACTCAGACAATTACTTGGAGAAATATGATGAAAATGTTCAGTGCACTTTTTATTGTGCTTTTTAGTATGGCTGTATGGGCAGGTGATCCGGTATGGATCGATGTGCGCAGTGCCGGAGAATTCTCTGGTGGTCATATTGAAGGCGCGCACAATATCCCTCACAACGAGATCGTTGCGGGTGTTAAAGCACTTAAGCTTGATAAGGACGCAGAGGTTTTGCTCTATTGTCGCTCAGGTCGTCGTGCAACGTTTGCTTTGGAGCAGCTGCAACAGCAGGGTTACACCAATGTTAAAAACATTGGTGGTTTTGAAGATGCTCAGCGTTATGGTGGGCCGCTCTGATACGAAAAAGCAGCGCTGAGCCTATTCAACAAAGCTCAGTGCTGTTTCCATCACATCGATGCCAGATTCTTTTTTGAAAGCGTTTTCACTGAGGTGGCGACGGAACTGACGCGCACCTTTAATGCCGTTAAACAGTCCCAGCATATGTCGGCTGATGTAGTGCAGTGTGGCGCCACAGCTGAGTTGATCTTCAATATAGGGATAGAAGTCACGTACCGCCTGAATACGCCTTTCCAGAGAGTCAGCGTTCTCAATCGCTTCTTTACCGAAATAGCGTTCATCGGCCTGCATCAGAATGCCGGGGTTGTGGTACGCCTCGCGGCCCAGCATAACACCATCAACCTGCTTAAGATGTTGGTCACATTCTTCGTGGGTTTTAATGCCACCGTTAATAATGATTTCCAGCTCGGGAAATTCCTGTTTCAGCTGGTAAACCAGCGGGTATTGCAGCGGTGGAATATCGCGGTTTTCTTTTGGTGAAAGCCCCTGAAGAATCGCTTTGCGAGCATGCACGGTGAACGATTTGCAGCCGGTTTCAGCGACGGTAGCAACGAAGTCTCGCATATGTTCGTAACTGTCAATATCGTCGATGCCGATACGGTGCTTGATCGTTACTTCTATGTTGCAGGCATCCTGCATCGCCTTAATGCAGTCGGCCACCAGCTGCGGATGGGCCATCAGGCATGCGCCAATCATGTTGTTCTGAACCCGGTCGCTGGGGCAGCCAACGTTCAGATTGACTTCGTCATAACCCCATTCTTCTGCAAATTTTGCACATTGAGCCAACTCATCCGGGTTGGAGCCTCCTAGCTGAAGGGCGACCGGATGTTCGATATCGTTATATTGCAGGAAGCGTTCTCGATTGCCATGAATCAACGCTCCTGTGGTTACCATTTCGGTATACAACAGGGCTTCTTTGCTGAGTTGGCGCCAGAAAGCGCGGCAGTGTCTGTCGCTCCAGTCCATCATGGGAGCGGTACTGAAGCGGCGATTGATCTTTTTCATCGGTTAACGTCACCGCTGAGTAATTCATTACAGGCTTTCAGGTAACGACCGCGATTAACCAATAAGTGCCAGCGTTTGCCGCCGACCTGGCGCCATAGCATAGCCGCTCGAATACCCGCCAGTAGCAGGGTGCGAACGCGGTTGGCAGTGTGGTTGGTTTGCAGGTAGCTAGGGTTCCCGGTTACCCGGATGCGAAAGCTGAGGTTGCTCAGTGTTTGCTTGTACAGACCCGCCAGGGAGGCAATGGTGTTTTCGTGGGTGATACCAAAGTGATGCGCCTGGCGCTCAGCATCGTGAATGCCCTGGCCTAGAGTGTTCAGCATTTCCGGCGCTTTACTGAGCTTTTTCTCCAGGTGCAATAAGCTCAGAGCATAACGGGTGACATCCGGGCTAATGCCCTGGGGATCTTTGCCTGCAATGGCGCGGAGTTGCTTCAGGCCAATCGTCAGGCGAGTGCTGGCATCACCATAAATATCGTGAAAATGATCCGGGTTCTGGCAGAACAAACTTTCCAGCAATGGCTGGGAAGTCTCTTCCGGAATATCTCCGCTGCGAGCCAGCTGTTCCACCAGAGAAGCAGCCTGGAACACGGCAGCAAGTGCCGTGGCTTGCTCGTAGTTGCGGGTCATTGGAGTGTAGTTATTTTCTTTCATTGTCCCTGTCTGCTTAGCTGGCATTGCCGGTTTGTTCGATGACGCCGCCGCCAAGGCAAATTTCACCGAGATATAACACCAGAGATTGACCTGGAGTAACCGCTCGTTGCGGTTGGTCGAACTCAACCCGATAGCCACTTTCCGATTTATGGATGACGCAATCCTGATCGGCCTGGCGGTAACGTACCTTGGCTTTACAACGCAGTGGCAATTCCGGCTCGTCGTTGACCCAGTAGATTTCGGATGTCTTCAGCCAGTCTTTAAAAAGGCGAGGGTGGTTCTTGCCTTGTACGGCGATCAGAACGTTTCGCTCCAGGTCTTTATCGGCAACAAACCAAGGCTCTTCCGAGAATCCGTTTAAACCACCAATGCCTAAGCCCTGGCGTTGACCAAGGGTGTGGTACATCAGCCCCTGGTGTTCGCCAATATCGATTCCGTCTTCGGTTTCGATGCGCCCCGGTTGTGCTGGCAAATACTGTTGCAGGAAGTCCTTAAAGCGGCGTTCGCCAATAAAACAGATTCCGGTGGAGTCTTTTTTATTGTGAGTGATCAGGTTATTTTCTTCGGCAATGCGGCGGACTTCCGGCTTTTCCAGTTCGCCGACCGGAAACAGGGTCTTGGCAATTTCATCGCCACCGACCGCATGCAGGAAATAACTTTGGTCTTTATTGTTATCCAAACCTTTCAGCAGCTGAGTAATTTCACCGTTATCGCCGCGACGGACGTAGTGGCCGGTCGCAATCAGATCGGCCCCTAGTACCTGAGCGTATTCAAGGAATGCTTTAAATTTGATTTCGCGGTTGCACAGAATGTCAGGGTTTGGGGTGCGTCCGGCTTTATATTCCTCAAGGAAATGCTCAAACACGTTGTCCCAGTACTCGGCAGCAAAGTTGGCTTGGTGCAGTTTGATGCCCAGTGTGTCACACACTTGCTGTGCGTCGTTAAGGTCTTCTTTGGCGGTACAGTATTCGGTACCGTCATCTTCGTCCCAGTTTTTCATAAACAGACCTTCCACCTGATAGCCTTGCTGCAGCAGCAGGTAGGCTGAAACGGAAGAGTCGACACCGCCGGACATGCCAACGATGACTTTTGTTTCGGCTGGGTTAAGGTCAGCTAACTTGGTCATTTCGCTTGGATGCTTTTGTTAAGTTGTTAATGTAAGTTTTTGATATTAAACAAAAACTGTTTTGTGAGCAGGGCGGGCCGATCAAGGATGCTCGACGATAATTTCCAGAGGAAATTGCCGCCCTGCGAGATAATCTTCTACGCAGGTTAATACCATGTCAGATCTGAGGTTGGGGCTGTTGCGCAATTCTTCAATGGTCATCCAACGCGGTCCGATGATGCCATCATCTAACACCGCGTTCTCAATCGCTTCACCGGCTTGCGCGGCGAAGCAGTAACGGTGATAAGTAACTCCGTTGCTTGGCGCGGTGTAGGTGTAGAGACCAATCAAATTCTGGGGCTCAGCCGTCCAGCCGGTTTCTTCTAAAGTTTCTCGACGAGCGGCATCAAGAATGGACTCGCCTTTTTCAACGTGGCCAGCTGGTTGGTTGATCACGGTTTTGCCTGAACTGACTTCCTCTACCATCAGGAAGCGGCCATCTTGCTCGATGACGGTGGCAACCGTGGCGTGTGGGGTCCAGCGTTCAGACATACGAATAACCTATCAGATTCAAAGGGTATAAAAAGGCGGAGAGTCTACATAAGACGCAGATGTTGCTCAAATTGAATCAGCGTTTTGGTTTCCTGTCGTGCTTGTGATTGTGACGTTGTTGGCGTTTGCCGGGCATTGAGCGTTTGGCCGTTGGTTTGGTTTCTGGCATGTGAACCGAGAGAGAACGGCTTTCTCCTGGTTGTAGTTTATCCAGTGACCAGTTGCCGATAGCAGCTCGAATAAGTCGCAGAGTCGGGAAGCCAATGTGTGCCGTCATTCGACGGACCTGGCGATTTCTGCCTTCGCTGATTTTTATTTCCAGCCACTGTGTGATGTCGTTCTGGCGTTGCCGTATCGGCGGATTACGCTGCCAAATGTCCGGTTCGTCTATCTTTCTGACTTTCGCTGGGCGGGTTGGTCCGTCTTTTAACGTAACCCCCTGGCGCAATGCATCGAGCGCTGCTTCGTCAGGATTGCCCTCAACCTGTACCCAGTAGGTTTTTTCCATTTTGAATTTCGGGCTTGAGATTTGCGCTTGCAGCTGGCCGTTATCGGTAAGCAATAGTAACCCTTCTGAGTCATAGTCCAGTCGGCCTGCCGGATATACATTTGTTTGAGAAATATGCGCTTTCAGCGTGCAGCGTCCTTCAGAGTCACTAAACTGAGACAGAACATTAAAAGGTTTGTTAAGCAGGATCAGGTTTGCCATAGATGTGTAAGAAAACTACTAATTCTTTCGTCTAGCTTGCAATTTTTGTAGAAAAACTACAAATTAGCGCCCGGAATATCAGTGAATGAACCAAATGAGACGTTTATTTGTCTGATTATGACTCGTCAGACACACGATTGGCGAGTTCTTAAGGGCGATTCAACCGAAACCTGGCTGCCACAAGCAACCTATTTGTTGAGCCCTCGCGATACAGCACAAGCAAAATGCTATAGGAGTAAAGATGTCGACAAACACACCGAAAATAATCTACACCGAGACCGACGAGGCGCCAGCGCTGGCGACGTATTCTTTATTACCTATCGTTAAAGCGTTCACCCAGTCTGCCGGAATCGAAGTAGAAACTCGCGACATCTCATTATCAGGTCGACTGATTGCGACCATGGGTGAATACCTGAATGAAGATCAGCGCATTGCTGATGCACTGGCTGAGCTGGGTGATCTGGCTAAGACTCCAGAAGCTAACATTATTAAATTACCTAATATCAGTGCTTCTATTCCTCAGATGAAAGATGCACTGAAAGAGCTTCGTGCCAAAGGCTATGCTTTCCCGAAGTACCCGGATGAGCCTCAGAACGAAGAAGAAGTTAAAATCAAAGCCTTGTATGACAAGGTAAAAGGCAGTGCGGTGAATCCGGTTCTGCGTGAAGGTAACTCAGACCGTCGTGCGCCGGGTGCTGTTAAGGCATACGCACGTAAGAACCCACACTCAATGGGTGAATGGTCAGCAGATTCAAAGACTCATGTTGCTCATATGGAATCTGGCGATTTTTATGGCAGTGAAAAGTCTGTAACCGTTGCTGGTGATACCACAGTACGCATCGAATTTGCCGATGCCGAAGGCAATACCCAGGTGCTGAAGGAAAAAACAGCGTTGCTGGCTGGTGAAGTTATTGATGCTTCAGTAATGAGCCGTCAGGCGCTGCGTGATTTTCTTGCCGCTCAGATTGAAGACTGCAAAGAACAGGGCCTGTTGCTGTCTCTGCATTTAAAAGCAACCATGATGAAGGTGTCCGATCCGATCATCTTTGGTCACGCTGTTGATGTGTTCTTCCGTGAGCTGTACGCCGAATTTGCCGAAGATTTTGCTTCGGTAAGCATTAATCCAAATAATGGTTTTGGTGATGTAGTTAATAAAATGGACCGTCTGCCTGAAGATAAGCAGAAAGCGATCCAGGCTAAAATCGACGAAATCTTTGCTGCACGCACTAAAGTTGCAATGGTTGATTCTGATAAGGGCATTACCAACCTGCACGTTCCAAACGACGTGATTGTTGATGCTTCTATGCCTGCCTTAATTCGTAACTCGGGTAAGGCCTGGGATGAGAATGGCGGTTTGGCAGATACCAAGGCGATTATCCCTGATCGTTGTTATGCAGGTGTTTATCAGGAAACCATCGATTTCTGTAAAAAGAACGGTGCATTTGATCCGACGACTATGGGTACCGTACCAAATGTCGGCTTAATGGCTCAGAAAGCCGAAGAGTACGGTTCTCACGATAAAACGTTCGAAGTGCCGGCAAACGGAACTATGTCCGTGATCGATTCTGACGGAAATGTACTGCTGCAGCATTCTGTGGAGCAGGGTGATATCTGGCGTATGTGCCAGGCGAAGGACGCTCCGATTCAGGATTGGATTAAGCTGGCTGTTAAGCGCGCGCGAATCACTAAGACTCCGGCTATTTTCTGGCTGGATAAGAATCGTGCACACGATGCACAGTTAATTGCAAAAGTAGAGAAATACCTGCCAGGGCATGATACTGACGGCCTTGATATCCGTATTATGGCGCCGGAAGAAGCGACGCGTTTCTCCCTTGAGCGTATTAAGAATGGCGAAGACACCATTTCTGTCACCGGTAACGTTTTGCGTGATTACCTGACAGACCTGTTCCCTATTATGGAACTGGGTACCAGTGCCAAAATGCTTTCGATTGTGCCTCTGATGAACGGCGGCGGCTTGTTTGAGACTGGCGCTGGCGGTTCTGCGCCTAAGCACGTTCAGCAGCTGTTGGAAGAAGATTTCCTGCGTTGGGATTCTCTGGGTGAGTTTATGGCTCTGGCAGCATCGCTGGAGCATCTTGCTGATCAAACTGGTAATGAGCGTGCTCAGGTTCTGGCCAAGGCCCTGGACGACGCGACAGGCAAGCTGCTTGACGAAAACAAATCACCTGAGCGTAAAGTGGGTGGTCTGGACAATCGCGGTAGTCATTTCTTCATCGCTAAGTTCTGGGCTGAGGCTTTGGCTGAGCAAAATGAAGACGAGGCACTGAAAACTTGTTTCGGTCCTGTTGCTCAATCCTTTGCTGACAAAGAAGACAAAGTGATTGCTGAGCTGACTGAAGTTCAAGGTAAGGCTGTGGAGATCGGTGGTTACTATCGCCCAGACCCACAGCTGGCAGAAAAAGCGATGCGTCCGAGTGCAACGTTAAATGAGTTGGTGGCAAATATTCACTGCTAAGCAGCGAATGTCAGCCATAAAAAAACCGCCAAATGGCGGTTTTTTTATGGCTGTCTGTTGAGGGTTAAGCCTCTTCCAGTTGTGGGCTTTCTTCTATTACGGTATTGGATTCAGACTCCAGAGCGCGAATGTTGATCGCGTGGGTGCCTTTGTCGCTGGGTTTTGTGTCGAACTGGACGGCCTGGCCAGCCTTGAGAGTGCGGTAGCCATCCATCTGGATGGTCGAGTAATGAGCAAAGAGATCTTCATTACTGTCATCCGCCAGAATAAAGCCATAGCCCTTTGCATTGTTGAACCATTTTACTGTCCCTGTTTTCATCCTGAACCTCCTTTGCAAGCCTTTAAAACCGGGCATTTATTACCAAGAGGTTATTTGGAGTGTCACCGTCCTGGCGTTTTTTGTAACCCTACGCGCCACTCCAGATTTCGTCAAGTATTCGGCACAGATTGTTTCTGCGGGATCAGCTTGTTTCAGTGGTTGGAGCGTTGTGTGTGGCAGAGTATCATAAGCCTTTATCCACCATTTACAGACCTCCATGCTTCATAACCCTAAATCTCAACTAGAATTACATAATGATGAACCGGATTACGGCGACGAAGGTAACGTAGCTTTTGAGACGGCAAAGCCGGAACTTAAGCGTCCTTCGATGTACAGCGTCATTATGATGAATGACGATTACACGCCGATGGAATTTGTGGTCGAAGTTTTGCAGAGCTTTTTTAACAAGGGTTCTGAGGAAGCGACCCAGATCATGCTCACCGTCCATAACAAGGGCAGTGCTGTATGTGCAATCTACACGCGTGATATTGCTGAAACTAAAGCCGCTTTAGTGAATCAATATGCAAGAGACTGCCAGCATCCGCTGATGTGTGAAATTGCACCGGTAGAAGATTAACGCTTAGGAGGCGCTATGCTGAATCGTGAGTTAGAGCAAACACTGAATGAAGCGTTCAAGGAAGCTCGCACCAAACGTCATGAGTTTATGACGGTAGAGCACTTGTTGCTGGCTCTGCTCGACAATGACGCTGCAGGACGGGTTCTTGAAGCCTGTGGTGCGGATGTTATCAAACTGCGAAAAGACCTGCAGGAGTTTGTCGACTCTACAACCCCATTGATTCCGGAGTCTGATCTGGAGCGAGAAACTCAGCCAACACTTGGATTTCAGAGAGTGCTGCAGCGTGCAGTATTCCATGTTCAGTCTTCCGGGAAGTCTGAGGTTACTGGCGCTAATGTGCTGGTCGCTATATTCAGTGAGCAGGAAAGTCAGGCTGTGTATTTCCTGAAGCAGCAGAATATCGCTCGTATCGATGTTGTGAATTATATCTCCCACGGTATTTCTAAAGTATCGGGGCCGGAAGAAAGCTCCGACCAGATGGCTGAGTCGCCAGAAGAAGAGGGCGAAAGCAGCGGCAAAAACGCGCTGGAAGGTTACGCTACGAATCTCAATAAGGTAGCGAAAGAAGGCAAAATCGATCCGCTGATTGGGCGGGACTTCGAGGTTGGACGCCTGGTGCAGATTCTTGCACGCCGTCGTAAAAATAACCCGCTGTTGGTTGGTGATTCCGGTGTTGGCAAAACGGCCATTGTGGAAGGTCTTGCTAAGCGTATTGTTGATCAGGATGTGCCGGAAGTTATCAAGGATGCTGTAGTTTATAGCCTGGATATGGGTGCGTTGCTGGCCGGAACCAAATACCGCGGCGATTTTGAAAAACGCTTTAAAGCCCTGCTGGCTGAGCTTAAGAAACAGCCTCACGGCATACTGTTTATCGATGAAATCCACACGATTATTGGTGCAGGTGCGGCATCGGGTGGTGTTATGGATGCCAGTAATCTGCTTAAACCACTGCTCAGTTCCGGTGAGATCCGTTGCGTAGGGTCGACAACTTTTACCGAGTTTCGTGGCATTTTTGAGAAAGATAGTGCTCTGACGCGGCGCTTTCAGAAAATCGATGTCGCTCAGCCTTCTGTAGATGACACTTATAAGATCCTTAAAGGGCTGAAGTCGCGTTTTGAGGAGCATCATGCAATTCGCTACACAGATAAAGCGCTGAAGGCGGCGGCAGAATTAGCAGATCGCTACATTAATGATCGCAATCAGCCTGATAAGGCGATTGATGTTATTGATGAGGTGGGTGCTCAGCAGCATTTGTTACCGCAGAGCAAGCGCAAAAAGGTTATTGGTGTTGGAGAGATTGAACAGGTTGTTGCTTCGATTGCCCGTATTCCACCAAAATCTGTGTCGGCATCGGATAAAGAATTGTTGTTTAAGCTCGAAGATAAGTTATCCATGGTGGTGTTTGGCCAGGATGAAGCGATTCAAAGCTTGTCTACCGCCGTTAAAATGTCGCGCGCTGGTCTGAATTCTCCGGAAAAGCCTATTGGCTCCTTCCTGTTTTCAGGTCCGACCGGTGTTGGTAAGACCGAAGTCTCAAAACAGCTTGCGTCTGTTATGGGGATGGAATTGGTTCGTTTCGATATGTCGGAATATATGGAGCGCCATACGGTATCGCGCCTGATTGGTGCGCCTCCTGGTTACGTCGGTTATGACCAGGGTGGTTTGTTAACGGAAGCGGTGAACAAAAACCCTCATTGTGTGCTGCTGCTTGATGAAATCGAGAAGGCTCACCCAGAGGTGTTTAACATCTTGCTGCAGGTGATGGATCATGGCACGTTGACCGATAACAATGGTCGCAAGACTGATTTCCGCAATGTAATTCTGATTATGACGACCAATGCAGGAGCTCAGATGATGAGCCGTAACAGCATTGGCTTTACTCATCAGGACCATTCGACGGATGGTGCTGAAGAGTTGAAGAAAGTCTTCACGCCGGAGTTTCGCAATCGCCTGGACTCTGTGATTCAGTTTGCTCCTTTGTCAAAAGATACGATTCTGCATGTCGTTGATAAGTTTATAACGGAGCTGCAGGGTCAATTGGATGAGAAGCGTGTCATGTTAAATGTATCTGAAGAAGCTAAGCAGTGGCTTGGTGAGCACGGATACGATGAAAAAATGGGCGCTCGTCCAATGAATCGTCTGGTTCAGGATAAAATCAAGAAACCGCTTGCAGAGAAGATTCTGTTTGGTGATCTGGCTGATCACGGTGGAGAGGTTGATATCCTGGTAGAGGACGGGGATATTGCGATTGAGTTGGTGGAGGAGGTTCCTGCTTAACGGAACTTTACTTCGTTTGCCTCTGGAGTTCAGAGGCAAACGTCGAGCCTGAATTAACGGGCTCGGTAGGTGATGCGGCCTTTGCTCAGGTCGTATGGCGTTAATTCCACTTTCACCTTGTCGCCGGTCAGGATGCGGATGTAGTTTTTACGCATCTTGCCTGAAATATGAGCAGTAACTACGTGTCCGTTTTCCAGTTTTACACGGAACATAGTGTTTGGAAGGGTATCGATTACTTCGCCTTCCATTTCAATGTGATCATCTTTTGCCATTCGTCACCTGTTTAGACGCTGAGCTTATGCCCGCTTGGTTAGTACAACACCTACTTGGTTAGTGCAGTGCGCGCGCATTCTGCCTCAATTCTCTGTAAAAGCAAAGGGCTATCTCTGAATCGCCTGCCACTCGTCATCAATTAGCGCTTCCAGTGGCGAAAATTGGCTTTTGTAAGCCATCTTTTGGCAGCCATCTACCTGATATCCCAGATAATTGTACGGCAGCCCAAGTTGATTACTTATCGTGGAAAGCGATAGTATCAGAAACATTGCCGGGGAGCGTTTTGATTGATCGGGATCGAAAAAACAGTAGACCGACGAAAGTCCGTCATCAAGCTGATCGAAAACCAGCGCACCCAGTAGGTGGTTGTCTTTGTAGGCACATAAAAAACGGGTTGTGCCAAAGTCTTCAAGCAGGAATCCCTGATACTGATCAAAGGACGGCGGGAACATGTCACCGTCAGAATGGCGCTGAATAATGTAGTTTTCGTAGATCGGGTAGTGAAGGGCACCGTCGACCGGGCTTTCGACTCTCAGTTCCAGATCTCGATTGCGTTTCATGATGCGTTTTTGGGAGCGACTGAAATTCAGATCGTCGGTAAGTATTCGCAGCGGGGTGCAGGCGTTGCAGTTTGGGCACTCTGGGCGGTAAACAACTTTGCCGCTCCGGCGAAAACCATTTTGATTAAGAAGTGACAGTTCTTCTTGGCTCAGATCTATTCTTGGATCGACATATAAGCTACGTGAGCGAAACTGAGGCAGATACGAACACGTATGGCTCTCGTGTGGCAGAAAGACGCGTATCTGTTTCATTGCTTGTACTTCGCTATATCGATAACGGTTGGTAGCTTCAAGCTGGTTGCAAGTTGAGTGTGCTGCTGAAGAAGTGTTTCAAAATGGTGTCGATCAATTTCCTGAGCGCCAAATTGGGCCAGATGATCGGTGTGCATCTGGCAGTCGATTAGTTGGATGCCTGCGTTAAACAAAGCAGGTGCAGCAACTGCGAAGGCTATTTTTGAGGCATTGGGTTCTCTGGAGAACATCGATTCGCCAAAAAATACCGCACCTTTTACAACACCATAACAGCCGCCTATCAATTCGCCGTCGCAACTCCAATGTTCAATACTCAGGGCGCGGCCGTTCAGCCTGAGTTGCTTGTAGTGATGCAGGATGTCTTCGTCGATCCAGGTTCCTTGCTGATAATCTCTGGGCTCTGCGCAACTATCGATAACCTGATCGAATGCCTGGTTAAGGGTGATTGTTTGTTTATTAAGGCGTTTAATCAGTTTGCGTACCGTTCTTGAGATGCGGAATGAGTCTCGGGTAATCACCGCCCGGGGTGCTGGAGACCACCATAACCGAACTTCGTCAGGGTCATTCCAGGGGAACACGCCATTGCGGTATGCCTCATCAAGCCATAGCGGTGACAAGCAGCCGCCGGCGGCCAACAGACCGTTGGGATCATTCAGTGCCTGGCTGGTCTTTGGGAATTTCGGCGGTTGTGTGTCATCCAACCAATCAATCATGTAAAACCCGTGGTAAACTCTGCGATTTACTAGTTAGTGTAACAGGAACGCGATTTGTCCGAGGATAAGTCTTCTCAAGATCTTGATGTTACTCCGCCAGATGGCAATGAGAATTCGGACATCAGGCCACCCAAATGGAAAAAACGCCAGGATGCGGTATTTCTTTTACTGCTGGTAGGCTCGTTGTTGCTGTTGCTCGCGCTGGGCTCTTATTCCCCTGAGCAAAGTGGCTGGGCGGCTATTGGCCAATCATCCGGGTCTAACGCCGCCGGTCAGGTTGGTGCGTACATCGCCGATTTCCTTTTTCATGCCTTTGGTTTTCTTGCATTTGCATTACCCCTGTTGATCATTGCCAGACTGGGACTGCTTTTTCGACGACGTAAGAGCGATGTCGGGCATTGGTATGTTCGCCTCGTCGGTATATTGATAACAGTTGCCAGCTTGTGTGCGCTGGCAGACGTCAGTGTCTGGCAATCTGCCTGGCTACCGGCAGGCCCTGGTGGAGCACTTGGGCAGACGTTGATGGCGATGCTCTGGCCGTTGTTTGGTTTTGCTGGCTCTGTTGTTATAACAACCGCGACATTGGCGTTGGGTTTGGTGCTGTTTCTGGAATTTTCCTGGTTGGCGCTGTTTGAAAGCATCGGCGGCTTTTTGATGGGATTGCCGCAGCGATTTGTTCGTGAGAAGGCTTCCCGAGAAAGTGCTGAACCAAATCAGTTACCCGTTGAGGTGCCGGAAGCATCACAAGAGGTTACTGCTCCTGAGGGCGGCGAAGCAGAGAGCGCTGATAGTAGCCCTGAGAAACAGCGAGAAGGAGTGTTCGCACGCCTGAAACAAAAGATCAGGAGAAAAAAGGCGGCTGATGTAGCGCAGGACAATACTCTGTCCGAACACTCAGAGCGTGCTGAACCCCAGCTTTTGGATACAGAGAACTTCAGCTTTTCGCCTCAGGATGCAGGTGTGCCAGGTGATCCTGTTGCCGACTTGTCGCTCGACGGTAATTTTCACGATGTTCCACCTGTTGTCGATGACATTGTTGAAGAACCGATTGCGGACGTATCGAATGCTGCGGGAAAAGAAGCCGTTGAGGTCACTCGCAGAGAGAAGCAATCAAATCAACAGGAAGCTTCTGACACGCTTGCGAGTGGTTTGATTCCTAAGGTTGCAACCGCTAAGTCTCAGCAGGCCAGTAAGCCGGAGCTACAGCTGCTGAACGGTGGCGCTGCTCAGCAAGAGGTTGCAGACAAAGAAATTCCGATTCAGCCGTTGGAAAAGAAAGATACTGGTTTGTCTGAGCGCGCGACCCGTGAACTGCAGGGTAACTTATTTAAGTCTGATCAGCCGCTACCTTCGATCGCACTGCTGGATCCACCAAGAACGGATCAGGGGGCTGGTTTTGCTCCTGAGCGCTTGCAGGAAATGTCTCAGATGCTGGTGCAGAAGCTGGCAGATTTTGGCGTTAAGGTTGAAGTTACTGCCGTTGCGCCAGGCCCGGTCATTACTCGTTTCGAGATTCAGCCTGCACCAGGTGTGAAGGCCAGTAAGATCTCCGGCTTGGCACGCGATCTGGCGCGTTCCATGGCAATGGTTGCGGTACGTGTCGTAGAGGTTATTCCCGGTAAATCCGTTATGGGTATCGAGGTGCCGAATGAAAATCGCGCCATGGTTTGTATCTCTGAGGTATTGGCTTCAAAAGAATACGATAAGAGCAAGTCGCCCCTGACCATCGCGTTGGGCCACGATATTGGCGGTAATCCAATCGTAACGGATTTAGCTAAAGCACCACATATGTTGGTCGCGGGCACCACAGGCTCGGGTAAGTCGGTGGGTGTGAACGCGATGTTATTGTCGCTGCTATTCAAAGCGACGCCAGAAGAATTGCGACTGATTCTGGTCGATCCAAAGATGCTCGAATTATCAGTTTACGAGGGCATTCCACACCTTCTGACGCCTGTGATTACCGATATGAAAGAGGCTCACAACGGCCTGCGTTGGTCGGTTGAAGAAATGGAGCGTCGTTATCAGTTGATGGCTGCGATGGGCGTACGAAACATCGCGGGCTTTAACAAAAAAGTGAAAGATGCAATGGAGGCCGGAGAGTCGATTGTTGACCCTACCTGGCAAATTGATAAGTCATTTGATACCACGCCGCCAACGCTGGAGCCTTTGCCTTACATTGTGATCGTGATCGACGAGTTTGCCGACATGATGATGATGGTTGGCAAAAAGGTTGAGGAGCTGATCGCGCGGATTGCACAAAAGGCCCGTGCAGCCGGTATTCATATGGTTCTGGCGACACAAAGACCGTCTGTGGATGTCATTACGGGTTTGATTAAGGCGAATGTGCCGACCCGGATTGCATTCCAGGTTTCGTCAAAAATTGATTCCCGAACCATTCTTGATCAGGGTGGCGCGGAGCAGTTACTCGGTCACGGTGATATGTTGTTTATGCCACCGGGCAGTGCATTGCCTGAGCGTGTTCATGGTGCCTTTGTTGATGATGACGAAGTGCATCGGTTGGTTGCGGAATGGAAGCAGCGTGGTGAGCCTGAGTACATCGAAGAGATTACTCAAGGGAGCGAAGGTGACGGTGTTCCGGGAATGGAAGGTGGGGATGAAAAAGATGACCTTTATGATCAGGCGGTTGCCTTTGTCACTGAGTCGGGCAAATGCTCGATTTCCTCGGTTCAGCGGAAGTTGAGAATTGGTTACAACCGGGCAGCACGTCTGGTTGAAACGATGGAAGCGTCAGGGGTGGTTTCACCTCCGGCTCACAATGGTGCGCGGGAAGTCATTGCCCGTGCTGCACCGCAATAAATACACTTAAAAAGTATTAAATAAACTCAAAAACATTCAGCAACAGGAATGCCCAAAAATATGTTCACTCGTGTTATGTTGGTTTTCTCTTTTTTTATGTCTTCACTCGCATTGGCGGCTGATACGCAGAGCTCTGGTCTGAAAGAGTTTCTGGCAAAATTGCAGGGGATGGAGAATTTTCAAGCGGCTTTCGTTCAGACCTCCAGAGCTCAGGGTGGTGAGATCCTGCAGCAGATGCAGGGCACCCTCAGCGTCGCAAAGCCGGGAAAAATGCGTTGGGAAACTGAAGATCCTTACGCTCAGTTGGTGGTATCGGATGGCCAGCTTATCTGGGTGTACGATATGGATCTGGAACAGGTGACCATTCGCAATATGGATCAGCGGGTTCAGGAAACGCCGGCGTTATTGTTGAGTGGTGATACCGATCAGATTGATGCCAGCTTTGTGGTGAGTTATGAAGCCAGCGGCAAAAACTCGTTGTTTCAGCTGGTGCCTAAAGATCCAAGCCAATTGTTCCAGTCATTGGAATTCCACTATGAAGGAAAAATTCTGCAGCGCATGATGATTTTTGATGCCGCGGGCCAGGTTACAGAAATCGCTTTTAGCGAGCAAAAAGCCAACGAAGCGATCGATGAGCAGGCTTTTATCTTTGATGTGCCTGAGGGTGTGGATGTTATTGATGGCAGAAAGTCATTTTGATGACTGGCTATTTGATTAAGGTGAAATGCTGCTTTGACTGATGATTTGTTTGGCTCGGCAGAGCCAGCTTATGAGCCTCTGGCTTCTCGCCTGCGGCCAGTAACTCTCGATGAATACGTCGGTCAGGAGCATGTCGTTGGCCCTGGCACGCCGCTGCGCCGCAGCCTTGATAATGGTGAGCTGCATTCCATTATATTCTGGGGGCCGCCTGGAGTTGGTAAAACCACGCTGGCGAGGTTGATAGCGCATTACGTTGATGCAACCTTCCTGACAATCAGTGCTGTGATGTCCGGTGTTAAAGACATTCGCGAAGCCGTTGTGCGTGCTCAGCAAAGTCGTGCTGCAGGTCGTAAGACGGTTCTGTTTATCGACGAAGTCCATCGCTTCAATAAATCGCAGCAGGACGCTTTTCTGCCGTATGTTGAAGACGGGACTTTCCTGTTCGTTGGCGCAACGACTGAAAATCCATCGTTTGAACTGAATAATGCACTGCTGTCACGAGCGCAGGTGTATATTCTCAAAAGTTTATCACCCGAGCAGATCGAGCAGGTGTTAAACCAGGCTTTGCTGAAGCTGGATAAAGCTCCGGAAGTCGAATCGGAAGCTGTACGTCGTATCGCCCAGGTGGCGGATGGTGATGCCCGTAAATCTCTCAATTTGCTTGAATTTGCTCTGCAACTGGCCAAGGCAGAAAACCGACTTGATCTGGATGTGGTTGATCAGCTGCTGGCTAATAATCTGCGCCGTTTTGATAAAGGTGGCGAGGCCTTTTACGACCAGATTTCAGCACTGCATAAATCGGTCAGGGGGTCAGACCCAGATGCCGCTATGTATTGGTTTGTTCGCATGCTGGATGGGGGGTGTGATCCTTTGTACATCGCAAGGCGGGTTGTACGTATGGCGTCAGAAGATATTGGCAATGCCGACCCTCGTGCGCTCGATTTGTGTGTAAATGCCTGGGATGTGCAAACCCGCCTTGGAAGCCCGGAAGGTGAGCTCGCGATCGCGCAGGCGGTTACCTACCTTGCGTGTGCTCCGAAAAGCAATGCAGTGTATATGGCCTATAACAAAGCACGGGCGTTAGTGTCGGAGCAGCCCAGCTATGATGTACCGCTTCATTTACGTAATGCTCCTACCAAATTGATGAAAGAGTCCGGTTATGGCGCTGAGTATCGTTACGCTCATAATGAGCCGGAGGCGTTTGCTGCGGGCGAAAATTATTTTCCTGAAGAGATTCGACATACCCGACTATATGAGCCGACACCTCGTGGCCTTGAAGGTAAAATCGGACAAAAGCTGGAACACCTGCGTCAGCTCAATCAGCATTCTTCGCAACAACGATATGCTGATGATATGAGTCAGCCAACAGGATCACCGGAATCAGATTAAATGCCGTTACTTTGGATTGGATTGGGCGGTGCTCTGGGAGCGATGTCTCGTTACCTGGTTGCCACTGCGATCTTTAAATGGATGGATAAGCCTTTTCCCTATGGCACCCTGTCAGTGAACCTGATAGGCTCCTTCGCCATTGGCATAGCCTACATCTGGCTAGTGGAGCATCAGTGGGGCGGTGATCACCATAAGCAGTTAGCGATGGTGGGATTCCTCGGCGCATTTACCACATTTTCCACCTTTTCCCTGGAAAGTATTTCCATGTTGCAGCAAGAGCGCTGGCTGGCTGCATTCAGTTATATGGGAATCAGCCTGGCGGGATGTTTGTTCGCAACGCTGGCGGGCATGTGGCTATCAAAATCGATCAGTTAATTTTTTAAAAGATTCTTTAATTTTTCTGGAATAGTAGAAGCAGACGAATGCTGGACATCAAATTTATTCGCGACAATCTGGATCAGGTA
Organism: Bacterioplanoides sp.; assembly: GCF_965219715.1. GTDB lineage: Bacteria > Pseudomonadota > Gammaproteobacteria > Pseudomonadales > Oceanobacteraceae > Bacterioplanoides. The sequence goes on along the minus strand of NZ_OZ244785.1, from coordinate 769,406 downwards.
AAAGCAGGCCTGGCGAAAAAAGGATTTACCTTTGACGATATCGAATTCAAGCGCCTGGACGAAGAGCGTAAGGCTTCGTTAACCAAGGCGCAGGCATTGCAAGCCGAGAAGAAAAAGGCGTCGAAACAGATTGGTGCGTTGATTGGCCAGGGCATGTCGCCAGAAGATGCCAAAGCTCAGGTGATGGGCAGCATTGATGCCGATATCACCGAAGCGGAAGCGGCGGCTAAACAGGCAGAGCAAACACTCCGTGAGCTGCTGATGAGCATTCCGAACGTTCCTCGTGACGAAGTGCCACACGGCAACGACGAAGAAGACAACGTTGAAGTATCCGTTTGGGGTGAGCCAACCCAGTACGCATTTGAAGCAAAAGACCACGTTGATCTGGGTGAGCCTCTGGGGCTGAGCTTCGATGCAGGTGCCACGGTAGCTGGGTCTCGTTTTGTTGCTATGTCTGGCAAGATGGCGCGCCTGCATCGTGCACTGGCTCAGTTTATGCTGGACACGCATAGTGAAGAGCACGGTTACGAAGAAACCTACACGCCTTATCTGGTCAATAAAGACGCTCTCGAAGGGACAGGTCAGCTGCCTAAATTCGAAGAAGATCTGTTTAAAATCCCGAATGCTCAGGGTGATAAAGATCTCTACCTGATTCCAACTGCGGAAGTACCGGTAACAAACCTGTTGCGCGAAACGATCTCAGTTGCAGACCTGCCGATTAAAAAAGTAGCGCATACGCCATGTTTCCGTTCAGAGGCGGGCAGCTATGGTCGTGATACTCGTGGCATGATCCGTCAGCATCAGTTCGACAAAGTTGAGCTGGTTCAGTTTGTTCAGGCTGGCCAGTCTGATGCCGCTCTGGAAGAGTTAACCGGGCACGCTGAAACCATTCTGCAAAAACTGAATCTGCCATACCGTAAAGTTATTCTGTGTGGCGGTGACCTGGGCTTCTCCGCCGCGAAAACCTACGATCTGGAAGTTTGGCTGCCAGGTCAGCAGAAGTACCGTGAGATCTCTTCCTGCTCAAACTTTGAAGATTATCAGGCGCGTCGTATGGGTGCCCGCTGGCGTAATCCTGAAACCAATAAGCCGGAACTGTTACACACCTTGAATGGTTCTGGTCTGGCGGTTGGCCGTACTATGGTTGCCGTTCTGGAGAACTATCAACAAGAAGACGGGTCGATTATTGTCCCTGAAGCACTGCGCCCATACATGGGTGGTCTGGAAGTTATCAGCGCTGCTTAATCGGCGCTTTTGCTCTACAGACGATTGATGAGAGATCAGATCTGATGATGAATTTACCCCTCGTACTCCGGGGGGATAATACCTCCTTTGTTGTGGTGGGTGGTGGCAATATCGCCCAGCGCAAAATCCGCACATTGATTGCTGCTGGTTCTACGGTATCAATCATTGCTCCCGAACTTCCTGCTGAATTACAGCAGCAGGTATCTGAGGCTGCTCAGGCTACCTGGCATCAAGCCATGGCCGATCAGCAGCTTGATTTCGGCAATGCTGAATACGTCGTGTTAGCGACTGATAACAGCGAGTTAAATCAGGCGCTGGCAGATAAGGCCCGGGCAGAAAATCGCAAAGTGTGTCGTGTCGATCAGACCAGCAGTAATGACTTTATTTTTCCGGCGGTGATTGACCGCTCACCGGTCCTAGTGTCTGTTTCTACCAGTGGCGCATCGCCAGCGTTAACGCGCTATCTGAAAGAGCGACTGGAAGCATTTCTGCCATTGGAATACGCGGATCTTGGCAAGCTGATGCAATCATTAAGGGATCGCATCAAACAAAAGTTGCCGGCAAGAGAACGTGCAGCATTCTGGCGTCGCTGGATTCACAGTAATGTGCCAGAACTGATTTTGTCGCGTCAGCATGAGCGTGCTGAAAGTCTGAGTGAAGCTTTGGTTGATGGTGCCGACTCTGCTGCGGGTGAAGCCTATCTTGTTGGAGCCGGGCCTGGTGATCCGGACTTGCTGACGTTTCGTGCACTGCGTCTGATTCAAAGTGCTGACGTGGTTTATTACGATCGCCTGGTGAATCCGAGAATTCTCGAGTTTATCTCGCCGGATGCTGAAAAATTTTATGTAGGTAAAGCCAAAAGTGATCACGCCGTGCCACAGGATGGTATTAATCAATTATTGGTTCAGTCCGCTCAAGAAGGTAAACGGGTATTGCGTTTAAAGGGCGGTGATCCCTTTATCTTTGGTCGTGGTGGAGAAGAGATCGAGGAGTTGGCAGCAGCAGGCATTCCGTTTCAGGTTGTTCCCGGAATTACCGCAGCCAGTGGTTGTGCGGCGTACTCGGGCATTCCATTGACTCATCGTGATCATGCCCAGAGTGTTCGGTTTGTCACGGGTCACCTTAAGGATGGCAGCTGCAACCTCCCTTGGAATGAATTGATTCATCCGCACCAGACTTTGGTCATTTATATGGGATTGACGGGTATTCCTCTGATTTGTCAGCAATTGATGGACCATGGCATGGCGGCAGACACGCCAATTGCGTTGGTCGAAAAAGGCACACTACCGGATCAGAAGGTTCATGTGTCGACCATCCGTGACATGCCGGAATACGTCGCAAACAACAGCCTTCAGGCGCCGACATTAACCATTATTGGTAGCGTTGTTTCACTTCACGATCGCTTGAATTGGCGTCAATAACTTAAACCGCTATCAATAGCGTCAAAAAATCGGTACTTCTACTGATATCTACTATGCTTATTCCCAGAGAGTAATAAAATCTATGGGAATGAGCATGAATCTCCTGAGTTCATTAAGCATCAAGGCAAAAATTCTGTCGTTAGCTGGCGTAGCCGTTATCGGGTTTATTATCAGCCTTGTGGTTAACGGCAACATCAACAGCGCTAACTCTGAGCGTCTGCAAAAAATTCAACAAACGTTTTTCCCGGTAGTTCAGGACTCCAAGTCAAACCTGGTGAGGCTTGAACAGATTAAAGAGCTGTTCTCTACTGCCGTCAGCACGGGGGAAATGGACTTTGTAAATAACGCTGAAAAGATTAAAGGCCAGGTCAATAACAGTCTCGATATGCTGGAGCGCATCTGGGCTGAACGCTCTGGTGATGTGACCGCCACACGCAATGCGTTTGAGGCTTACTTTTCTGCAGCAAAAGGGCTTTCAGCAGGGATGTTGCAGGGCACGCTTGACCCTTCTCAGATGCCTTCAGCCGTTCAGCAGATGAATACCAATCTGGAAAAAGTGAAAGCGCTGATGGAGACCTATTCAGAGGCAGGCTTGGCGGCGTTTAACAGCACAGTAGATGAATCTAACCAGGCTGCTCAAAACGCCACGTCTGTTGGAGTAACCATCACTGTCGTCACGGTTGCGGTTTTAGCATTTTTTGCCTGGACCACCAGCTCGGTGATTGATACTGCGCTTAAACGTCTTGTTCGTTCATTAAAAGGTATTGCAACCGGTGATGGGGATCTGACCCAGCGTATTGAGAAAACCTCAAATGATGAGTTGGGAGATGTTGTTGATTGGTTCAATCAATTTGTCGACAAGCTGCATCAGAACATCGGAGAGGTTGTGAGTTCGACCCGGCCATTGGCTGGGGTTTCAGACGATCTTGGAAGCCTGACCAGTAAGACATCTCAAATTGCGGCGAGTCAGAATCAGGCCACCGAAGAAGTGTCCCGTGTTGTGGAAGATATGGTGGACAGTGTTAAAGAAGTTTCCGGTAACGCTAACTCGGCGGCAAAAGCTGCAACCGAGGCCGACGTTGCAGCCAAAGAAGGGCGTGCCATTGTGAGCGAAACCGTGGCCAGCATTAATGGCCTGGCCGGAGAAGTGGAGCGTGCCAGTGACGTGATTCGTCAGTTGGAAGCGGATACTGCCAACGTCGGTAGCATTCTAGACGTGATTAAAGGCATTGCGGAGCAGACAAACTTACTTGCACTGAATGCTGCTATTGAAGCTGCTCGTGCTGGTGAACAGGGGCGTGGCTTTGCGGTGGTGGCTGATGAGGTTCGTACTCTGGCGTCCCGTACCCAGGACTCGACTCAGGAAATTCAGGCGGTTATTGAGCAGCTTCAGGGTGCGGCTCAATCAGCAGTCTCTGTGATGAGCGAAAGCCAGGATCGGGCGCAGAATAGTGTGTCACAAGCGGCGCGCACCGACGAAAGCCTGCAGGCAATCACTGAGAAGGTAGGATCGATCAGTCAGATGAATTCACAGATTGCCAGCGCAACTGAGCATCAGGAGCAAGCGGCTTACAGCATCAAAGACAATGTGATTGGTATTAAAGACAGGTCTGAACAGGCGATGAGCAGTATGACCCAGGTAGAGGCAGCGAGTCGCTCGCTTACCGATATATCCAGACGGCTGCAGAAAGTAACCGATCAGTTTAAGGTGTAATGCGAGCCCAGATTGTTCGCCGATAAGCATCAAATAAAAAGCCCGGCAGAGTAGCCGGGCTTTTTATTGTCTGAATTTCTACCAGGAATATTACAGGCGCTTGGTATCGCGCTGTTGCCATGCTTGTTCGCAGCGTTTTAACGCGGAATCAAAGTCGCTGTTTTTTTCGATGGCACACAAGGCGAGAGCGGCAGTCTTTAACACGGCCTGGCTGGCATAACGGCTTGTCAGTTCTCCACGCCAGAAATCCAGCAGGTGTTGAGGGGAGGGATCGCCGGGTTTGTCTTCAAACAGGCTTTGATCATTGGCAATGGAAATCTCACCCTGTTCGCCGTTAAAGCAGTACTGAGCAATACACTTGCGCTCCGGGTTGACCTCAAATTCACCGCCTTCACCTTTAATGACGAGAGCATCATGGCCCAGTTGCTGAGCCGCATCGCAATGTAAAGCGCGGTAATTTGGATGGAAAATTCCCTGAACGCTGGGGATATGGTCTGGCGAAACGGTTTTTAAAACGGTGTTGATCGGCGAGCGAACGCCTAGGACTGATTTCAGCAGCAGCCAATCCTGTAGATTTGGGTTAATGGCGGAGCAGGGCAGGTATGCCAGGTTATGCTGCGCAAATTCTTCTGCAGACTTCAGTTGTGGCAGCCCAAATTGATCAAATACCTCGTGCAGGTAAACACGACCTTCAGTATGAGACAGGCTGCCATGGAACAGAATTTTATAGCCCATTTCACTCAGCAGCAGAGCGGATAGCAGCGACCAGAATGGTTGGCGGCGTTTACCAGCGTAGCTGGCCCAGATCAGATCGGCTTCCAGCGTATCGGGTAAATATTCATTGATGGCTTTAGCGAAACCGGCAATTTCCTGAGAATCTTCTTCCAGAACGCGCATCAGCATAAAAATGGCACCGAGCTGTTCCGGGTGGTAGTTGCCTTTCAGCATATTGCTCATGGTGTAATGCGCTTCTTCGAGGGTCATGTGCCGGCTAGCATTTTTACCCCGGGCCAGAATACGAACGTATTCGGCTAAATCGTGCTTTTCCATCAAAACTTCTCGGTTATAAACAATTTTCAGGACGTGGCAGTCCTGCTATTTTTGCCGCTATTTTTGCCGGGCTACCAGGGAATAGCCGGAGCAGGTAAATGCTGCTGGCTTTATCTGCACCCAGATGCAGTTTGAGATATTTGCTCAACGGGCGCATCGCTGGAGAAACATCAAACTCCTGATAAAACGAACGTAATGCGTTCAGGATTTCCCAGTGGGCTTCGGTTAATGAAATACCTTCGGATGCAGCGAGTTCATCAGCAACTGCGCTATTCCAGTCGTCCAGGTTGGCTAAAAAGCCGTCTTTGTCGGTTTCAGGGATCATATCAAAAAGTCAGTTGATGTTTGCTTTGGGCGATCAGGGCATAGCTCTGTTGTAATGGGATTTGCTCGACATTGTTTACTAATTCGGCATCCGGTTGTTCATTATCTTTTGCGGTAAAAAAATAAACCTGATCACAATCGTACATCGCCAATGCCTTAATCAGCTTATCAGCTGCTTTGCCGCCGGGGCGCTGTGGCGCTTGATTCTTAATTAACCAGCTGAGTCCTTCACCAGAAAAAACCAAAGCAACCTGTTGTTCGAATGCTGCGCAGGCCATCGCCAGCTCCAGTGGCTCCAGGTCCAGTGTTGGCTTACTGGTAATGTGTATCAGCAGATCAATATCCTGCGCTTCGGACTGTGGAGCCTCAATCGGTTTAATGTGCGGGAACTGAACAATACGGTCGCTGCTGATCACCGCTTCTGCCATTTCACCCAGTCCGGTAAGTTCGAATTGATCCGCCAGATTGGCCTGGCGATCGTAACGTTGTGCTTCTTCTTCATTAAAGATACCGCGACGCAAGCTATTGGCGATGCAGCTTTGTAGTGCGAAGCCACGTTCACTGGCGAGCTCCTGCCAGAGCTCCATAATACTGGCCTGGCCTTGTATCGGTTGTTGGTTTTTCAAACCGGCCAGAGTGGCATCCTGATAAAAGAAGACTCGTTCGAGTAGCTCTGTGGTGGGCAGGTTACGAATGTAATCCATGGCCTGCAGGTGGCTATTAAAGGTAAAAGGGCTTTGATTCAGGAAAATCGAGGTGCGAGCCATGATAAAAACTCTGTTTGGACAGCCTGTATGATAATTGCCCGTAATCCTGAAAGAAAGAAACGATCCAGCAGAAAAGCGTATCGCATTGATTTAATGAACTTTTTTTAAAATAAGTGTTGACGTAAAAAATTCTCAGGGTATTATACGTCTCGCGTTCGGAGGGATGGCTGAGCGGTTGAAAGCACCGGTCTTGAAAACCGGCATAGGTTAATAGCCTATCTAGGGTTCAAATCCCTATCCCTCCGCCATATTCTAAAAGGCCTGCTCATTGAGCAGGCCTTTTTCATTTCTGCTTCTTAAGTTTCTTCTTAGCCTCAGTTATCCAAAACTTTTATCTTTCGCGTACGGCTTTTGTCATGCTTGTTTGTTGTGGCGAGCAATAGAGCTTGTTAGAGCGGCTAGCTGAGATGCCTGAAAAGCACCACTTCGTAAGAAGTCGAAGTGGCAATATCAATTGAGTGCAGAGAGAAGAAGAAAACTCGACCAGGTAAATAACAGGCTGATAACCAGCCATTCGGCCTTAATCAGGCGGGTCAGGTGATTCGAGCGCAGATCAGGTATCGGAAACGACTGCTTGCTTGTTTTGATCCAGCCGCTCCAGCGTTGCCAGCGACGGCGAATACTGGAAAGCATCTGGTGTTGCTGAGTGCCCAGTTCGGAATGTGGTGCCTGGGTGCCTGCCATACTGTCTTCGCTTCATCTGCTGACTTTCTTACAGCATGCCGACAAAGCGAAAGCAGAAATAGCGTGTTTGTGTGTGCGAATGTTTCGCAACGTAATCGGGGCTGATGCTTTTTTACTGCATTGCCCGAATGTAGCTGACTACCGATCTTGCCAGAGCGTTCAAATCGTAACCGCCTTCTAATAAAGACAGTACCGGAGTATTGCGATTGGCGGCAATTTCACCAATCCAGTTGCCCAGCCAGGTGTAATCGTTATCTTGCAGGTTCAGCTCTGCCATGGGATCAGCCTCATGGGCATCAAAACCTGCCGATACTAATATCAGCTCTGGTGCAAACTTGCGGATGGCGTCATCCCAAGCATCGGTCACTTTGTCTCGAAATTCCTGACTGCCGGTGCCTGCGTCCATTGGTACGTTCAGAACGTTATTGTGCAGGCCGACCTGATAGTGAGAGTTTGGATAGAACGGGTGCTGAAAGCTGGAGCAGATCAGAAAGCGCTGGTCGTTTGCCAGGATGTCAATCGTACCGTTGCATTGATGGGCATCAAAGTCGATGATCAGCACGCGCTGAAGGTGGTGTATATCAGCGGCGCGTAAGCCGCAAATGGCGATATTGTTAAAGAAGCAAAAGCCTTTGCTTTTTTTGTGTTCGGCATGATGGCCGGGCGGGCGGACGCCAACGAAAGCATTGCAATGCTGGCTGTCGCGATGCAATACATCGTCCAGTGCCTGGGTGCATGTACCTACTGAATACAGTGCCGCTTCCAGAGAGCCGGGGGCCATTGGTGTGTCTTCATCAACATAAATATGACCTTGCTCAGGTTGTATCAGTTGCAATTGGTCATAATAGCCGTGGCTGTGAGCTCGCAAAATATCCGGTGTATGAGCCATACTTCCCTGAATAATGTCCAACTCTTGCCATAACCCGGATTGTTTCAGGCCCTGCTCAATGGCAAGTAGGCGCATGGCATGCTCGGGGTGGTCGTCACCGGTATTGTGAGCAAAATGCTGTTCGAATGTATAATAGGCAGTCGTCATAATGCGCTTGCTTTAGTAATTTTCGTCAGTGTAACCGCGTTACTACTGTACGCAACTAAACTTATGGATCACTTGATATGGGTACACGTTCGTTAGAACTCTTCTTTCAACCTACCAGCATTGCCGTCATTGGTGCTTCGGAACGACAGGGGAGTCTCGGCGGAGCCATCGTACAGAATCTGCAGAGTGGTCAATACAGCGGACAAATAATCCCGGTCAACAGTCGTGGGTATAAATCCATTTATGGCTTGCCTGCGTTGTCCCGCATTGGTGAGCTGGATTCAGTTCCTGATCTGGCAATTATTTGTACTCCAGCGGATACCGTCCCCAAAATTATTAAGCAGTTGCATAAGAAAGGTGTCGGTGCCGCGATGCTGTTAACTGGCGGTATCGCCCGGGCGCGCTCCTGGCAGTTTCGTCCGTCTTCTGATCGCCTCGATCAGGTGATTGAGCAAACCCGCATGAGAATCCTGGGGCCAGATTGTCTCGGGATGGTTGTGCCGTGGCGTAATCTGAATGCCAGCTTCCTGCATGTTCCGGTTAAAAAAGGCAATATTGCCTACATCGGGCAGTCGGGAACCTTGGCGTCTGGCGTCATGGATTGGGCCTACAGCCGTAATATTGGTTTTTCCCACGTATTAACTCTGGGTAAAAGCCAGGACGTTATTCTGCCGGATCTGATCGATTACATCGTACAAGAACCTCATGTGCGTACGATTCTGATTCAACTTGATGAAATCGGTTCGGGTAAGGCGCTGGTGCGTTCATTGCGCGCAGCTTCTCGTCATAAGCTGGTGCTGGCAGTTAAAAGCAATCGCTTTCAGGAAAGTCCGCTCAATCGTATTGAGACTCCAAAGGGCCTGCGTAGCCGCGATACGCTGATCGATGAAACGCTGGCGCGCGCTGGTGTTCTGCGTGTGTCTGCCACCGATGAATTATTTGATTGTGTTGATGCCCTGAGTCCACGGCGTGAAAACTTTGGACCGCGACTAGCGATTGTTGCCAATGGTCGTGGGCCTGCCATCCTGGCCATGGATCGCCTGATTCACGATAACGGCCAGCTGGCTGAGTTATCTTCTGATACCCGCACTCATTTGCGTGGGTTATTACCGGAATACGTTAAGACCGACAATCCGGTTCTGCTGAACCCGGAATTAAAAGCACAACAATTATCCGCAGTGGTCAGCACCATCGTTCGTGATCGCGGTGTCGATGCCGTATTGGTTGTTCATATTCCAAGTCTTGGTTCTGATCCAATGGAAAATGCTAAGGCGCTGGTTGAGGTGTCAAAGAAAACGCCAAAAACCATTCTTACCAGCTGGATGGGTGAATACACCGCCGAGCCGGTGCGTGAGTATTTTGATAAGCACGGTGTACCAACATTCGACACTCCTGATAACGCCATCAAGTCGTACATGTATATGGTGCAGCATCAGAGAACCCAGGACTTGCTGCGAGAGACCCCGGAAAGTCTGGAAATTCCGATTTCATCCGCTCATGAAGAGGTCGATGCGGTCATTCGCAAAGAGCATCGTCCGGGAGATTACCTGTTACCTAATTACGCCTGGGATTTGCTCGAAGCGTATGGCTTTGCCATTTCGGAAAACCATTACAGCCCGGATATGGCGACGATGCTGGAGACGGCGGACGACATCGAAAAACCATGGGTGTTGCGTGTTCATCACCGCGACTACCTGTATCCGTTTGCTTACGGCAATAACCCTCGCGAACGTCTACGTGCGGTAACCCGTGAACTCTATAGTAAGCAGGAATTGCTGCCGGCAGCTGAGAAACTCGAATCAGCCATTGCAGCTGCTTTTCCAGACAGCCCGGTGCTGGGTTATACCGTGCAGAAACAATACCGCGCGTTGGACAATCTGCAGTTTTCCTTCGGTATTGGTCGTGATCGTGAACTTGGTCCTTATATCTTTTTTGGTGGCGGAGGCTCGACCGCAGATATTCTGGTGGATCGCCAGGTTGCCTTGCCACCGTTAAATGCCAATCTGGCGGAGAAGCTGATTAAGCGCAGTCACTTCTATCGTGTCCTCAACGAGCGCTCCGATAATATCGAGCGTGAGTTGGTAACCCTGGAGCGTTGGTTGGTGGCACTGTCACACATGGCATTGAATCATCCCTGGCTGGCAGGTTTTGAAGCCAATGCCATTCGTCGTCAGGTTGGACGCTATCGGGTGATTGGTGTGGCGGGTGAGGTTGGCCACCCATTAAAGAGCGCCATATTGCCGTACCCGGTCGAGTTGGAAACCTTGTATGAAAGCAAACAGGGTAATGGTTATCGTATACGCCCGATTCGGGGTGAAGACGAACCGCTGCTGCAGGCTTTCTACCAGCGACTGAGCCCGGAATCATTGCGATTGAGATTCTTTACGGCACGCCGACAGTTCGATCATAAAGAGCTGGCGCGCTTTACCCAGATTGATTACGACCGGGAAATGGCATTTGTTGCCATGCGCGATGGTAAGTTGTACGGCGTCGTGCGGGTCTGGATTGATCCGGATGATGTGACCGCTGAGTACGCAGTGATCATCGATGACGATTGTCGTGGTGAAGGACTGGGGCATCGATTGATGAGCGAAATTATTGAATACCTGAAAAATCGAGGGGTATTGCAGATAATTGGTACAGTATTACCGCATAACTCTGGTATGCTCAAACTCTGTGAACGTCTTGGTTTCAGCTTGCATACCAATATGGAAGAAGGCGTTGTTGAAGTTGGTAAAAATTTGAACCCGTTAAAATACGGGTGGCAACGCAAAAAAATGTTGCCTTTGTCATGATGCAATAACACGCGTTGATTAAACTTATAATAATTACAAACAAACCGTTTTAGTGTGGTAGCGGACAGACAGTAAAAGTGAGGTAGTTACCTTTGATTAAGGTTTTGGTCGTTGATGATCACGAATTGGTTCGCTCAGGAATATCGCGAATCCTTGCTGATCAGAATGGCATTGAGGTGATCGGAGAGGCCGCAAGTGGGGAAGATGCGGTCCAGTTCGCCAAGGAAACTCCGCCAGATATTATCCTGATGGATATTCGCATGCCAGGCATCGGTGGCCTGGAAGCAACCCGGAAAATTTTACGTCAGAACCCTGATGTGCATGTGATTGCCGTGACCGCGTGTGACGACAATCCGTTCGCCTCGCGGTTGTTACAGGCTGGTGCCAGCGGCTACATCACCAAAGGTGCTGATGCCGCAGAAATGTATAACGCGATTCTCAAGGTGAAGACCGGACAAAAATACATCAGTCCTGAAATTGCCCAGCGTATGGCGTTAAAGCCGTTTCAGCAGGATCAGACATCGCCGTTTGATGAATTGTCTGAACGGGAAATGCAGATTGCATTGATGATTGTTGGCTGTCAGAAAGTTCAGGCTATCAGCGAAAAGCTCTTCCTCAGTCCGAAAACAGTGAACAGTTACCGCTATCGCATCTTTGATAAACTCGATATTGAAAGTGACGTTGAATTAACGCTACTGGCAATGCGCCATGGCCTGGTTGATCCGGGTACAGTTGATTCCGGTGCCTCCGCCTGATGGCGGAGTTTGATATTGCGGCATTCCTCCAAACCCTGAGCCAACGTGCCGGGGTTTATCGTATGTTCGCAGAAGATGGCGAGCTGCTTTACGTCGGTAAGGCTAAAAATCTCAAAAATCGTGTTTCCAGCTATTTTCGCGCCCGGGGTCTGAACACCAAGACCGTGGCTCTGGTCAGTCATATTCATCATATCGAAGTGACGGTGACGGCTAATGAAGCGGAAGCACTCCTGCTTGAGCAAACATTAATCAAGCAGCATAAACCCCAGTACAACATCCTGCTGAAAGACGGTAAGTCGTATCCGTTCTTGCATTTATCCGATCACGATTATCCATTGCTTGCTTATCGTCGCGGTAAGCGTAAAAAAGACGGTCGTTATTTTGGCCCGTATCCCAACAGCGGTGCGGTGCGTGAAGCACTGAATCATTTGCAGCGACTGTTTATGCTGCGTTCTTGTGAAGACTCCTACTTTAATCATCGCAGCCGGCCATGCTTGCAGTATGAAATTAAACGCTGTTCCGGACCTTGTGTTGGCAAGATTTCAAAAGATGATTATCAGCGTGATATCGAGCACGCGCGCCTGTTCTTACAAGGTAAAAGTCGCGAGTTAATTCAATTGCTGCAGGATGAAATGCAGCAAGAAGCGGAAAAACTGAATTTTGAACGCGCCGGAGAATTACGCGATCAGATTGAAATGATGCGCCGCATTCAGGAAAAACAATTCGTCGATGGTGGTTCGGGTAATGCTGACGCCTGGGGGATTGTCGACTGGCAGGAAATCATTTGTATTCATCGTCTGACATTCCGCAATGGTCGCCTGACATCAAGCCAGAATTTTTACCCTGAGAATAAAGCGGGCGAAGAATTGAACGAATTGCTGACCGAATTTATCAGTCAGTTTTACCTTGCCGACCATGCCGTTGATGGTTTGCCTAAAGACCTGATTCTGGATGTTGAGAAAGAACAGGTAGAGCCACTGCTTGAAGCTATTCAAATACATTTCCAGAAAAAAGTTCAACACTCTTTGGGATTACGGGGATCAAATCGTCAGTGGCTGCATATGGCTCAGGAAAATGCCCGCACCGGTGCCCAAACCAAAATTTCCGGGCGTCAGGCGGCATTAAATAAACTTGAGAAAGTTGCTGATCTGCTGACCTTGCCAAGCGTGCCTAGGCGCATCGAATGTTTTGATATCAGCCATTCCAAAGGCGAAGCAACCTATGCCTCCTGCGTTGTTTATGGTGAGGAAGAAGGCTTAACAAAATCACGCTATCGTCGTTTCGCCATTAAAGGCGTGGCAGCCGGAGATGATTACGCAGCACTTGATCAGGCGGTAACCAGGCACCTGACACGGTTAAAAGAACAACAGGATTTGCCCGATTTATTATTAATTGATGGTGGTAAAGGGCAGATTAACCGAATTGCTGATGTACTCATTGGTCTGGAGCTGGAAGATAAGGTGGCTGCATTTGGTATTTCCAAGGGTGAGACGCGAAAATCAGGCTGGGAATTTCTATGGGAAGCGGATGCAACTCGCCCTATAATGCCCGACGCTCACGATGAAGGTTTTCGCCTACTGCAGATGGTTCGCGATGAAGCGCACCGTTTTGCTATCACCGGCCATCGTAAGGAGCGAGCAAAAAGCCGTGGTGAGTCCGGCTTGGAAAAATTACAAGGCGTCGGCCCGAAGCGTCGGCGAGAGTTGTTGCTGCACTTTGGCAGCTTAAAAAATATGCGCAGTGCGCGTCGCGAGGAACTGGAGAAGGTTCCCGGAATCAGTAAAAAGCTTGCCGGACAAATATTTGCCCAATTACATGGTGAATAATTTTCGCGCGGTAAGCATCAGGAGTAGAAAGACATGAATTTGCCAAACATCCTTACCCTGGGCCGTATCATCATGATTCCAATGATGGTGATCTGCTTCTACTGGTTGGGTGAAGAAGGGAAGTTGTGGGCAGCACTGTTGTTCTGGTTGGCCGCGGTGACCGATTGGTTTGACGGTTACCTCGCCCGCAAGCTGAATCAGAGCACGCCTCTGGGAGCATTTCTTGACCCTGTGGCTGATAAGCTGATTGTGGCGGTGGCGTTTATTCTGTTGGTCGAGGAGTTCTCCACCATCTGGCTGACCATTCCTGCAATGATTATTGTTGGTCGTGAGATTGTGATCTCTGCTCTGCGCGAATGGATGGCTGAGCTGGGTAAGCGCGCCAGTGTTGCGGTTAGTTATGTTGGTAAGGTGAAGACGTTCCTGCAGATGTCAGCGATTTTCTTCCTGATGGCCGGTGGCGTACATCCCTACGTCGAAATTGTTGGTTGGATCTCTCTGTTTGGTGCATCCATCCTTACTATCTGGTCGATGTTTGTGTACCTCAAAGCGGCCTGGCCAGATTTGCGTGCCAGTAACTGACGATTACGTTACTCGCTGGTGCTAGTTGGTTGATTCTCAAACAAATTCATAAAAAATTCGCTAAGTGCTTAAAAAGTAAGAAAAAACAGTTGACTTCAGGAACGTAATCTCTAAAATGCGCTCCATCGTTTAGCGGGAATAGCTCAGTTGGTAGAGCACGACCTTGCCAAGGTCGGGGTCGCGAGTTCGAATCTCGTTTCCCGCTCCAACTTCTCTCTGGGAAGTTCAATCGATAATGGCGCGATAGCAAAGAGGCCATGCCGCGGATTGCAAATCCGCTGACGCCGGTTCGAATCCGGCTCGCGCCTCCACTTATTAAGTGATCGATTAAAACGATAGATTCCTGGCAGTGACATACTGCATCGACTTTTCAGTCGACCCCGATGCCCGGGTGGTGGAATTGGTAGACACAGGAGACTTAAAATCTCCCGTACTTAGTACGTGCCGGTTCAAGTCCGGCCCCGGGCACCATTTTATAACCCTCCTTTTCTTATATCTTTTGTACTCCAAACAACCAGTTTTGTTCTCTGTTTAGCTCTATGCTGCTTGAATTTTTGCGGTCGATTTTCTGCCGCCCAGCTTTATTGTGATAGTTTCCATGGTTATTCCACGATGTACGAATATTGTCAGATGCACTCTCGGAATAATTCGAACGTATCGGTATTAGGTATGGATTTAATGGCAATTGGTAGCAATTAAAGGGTTGTTGGTTGATGATCTGTTCACTAAAAGAGGCGACGGATTTCGCCGATAGGACTGATTATGAGTATTGCATTGGAACGGATTCTATCCAACCTTGAAAAACTTCAGATTTCTCAGAGCTCTTTGGATGTTGTCAAAGCAAGTTGTGATCAGGCTGCAGAGCTTCACAGTACAAAAACTAACGGGCGGTTAATTCCGAGACCGAGTGGTAGTGAAAAGCTTGATGAAGCCATTGTTTCTGTTATAGCTTCTGGGTTGGGCAGCTTTATCATAAGAAAAAGAATTAAAAATTTGATTCGTGAAATATACCTCACTGGGGATTTCGATTTATTCCTTGAGAGTTGTGAGGCGCAACCAGTTCATAATACTGAGTAGTGTTAGTAATATATAAGACTTATGATTACTGATATTCTTTGCTTCAATTAAGTTTTAACTGGAAGTGTCGATGTTTAAACGGATTTTCTTCTTCCCTTTTTTGCTTGCCCGTTTCACTGCAAACGCTGAGCAACTTAACAGCGACTACTGGCTGGAATTAAAAGGCTTTCCTGGATATCAGTCTTTCTTCTCTATTTACAGCAATAAAGAAAGCCGCGGCTGGCAAGCCACATACCGCAAATATGAAATAAACCCCCTTGGTTCGCAGGCGTTTACCGAAGACCGGGAAGGTAACGAATTTGATCCGGCAATGACTGGATTTTCAGCGTCTTACCATCTCCAGTATTCTGGAAGGTATGGCTGGTTTCGGCCGTATTTGGGGGTAGGCTATTTTTCTGGAACCTGGCGCTTTGATTGTAAGAATATAAAAGTTCAAGGCTCACGTACTAATACCGATCGTTGTGATCGAAAGGATCTGGATGATCCTGGCATCGTAGTCGGAATTGATGTGATATTGGGTAGCCATCGCCGCGCTGGAATTGGTCTGTATTTAGATTCTTTCTATACCGCTGGTGAGTTTCAAAGCCACGTGGGAATAGCCTTTCCCTTCAATGCGACAGGTGTTCTTGGGGCTATCGCGAGGTAGGCTTTCGATATGGCAGTTTGATTCTGCCTGGTTAAGCTACAAGGTGCTTCAGCTTATCGTTTGCTGGCGGTAAAATTACGGAAACTACTACAAAAGCATCCGTGATGAGCCTTTTCGATTATATTGAACCCGTTTTCCGTCCTCCGTCCGAAGGGCGGTCTCTGATATTGCAGGTTACCAATGGTTGTTCCTGGAATAACTGTACCTTTTGCGATATGTACACTCAGCCGCAGAAAAAATTCCGAGCGAAGAAAGAAGAAGAGATCATCGAGGAATTAAAAGAAGCTGCGGCTGTCGGTCCGCGCTTTGAAAAGATCTTTCTCGCCGATGGTGATGCGATGGTTCTGTCGTCACGGAAACTAATCACTATTCTGGAGGCGATCAAACAATATACGCCCTGGGTTAAACGGGTTGGTGCGTATTGTCTGCCGCGTAATATCCGCAAGAAATCCGTTGAAGAACTGCAGCAAATGCGGGAGCTTGGCTTGGGTATTTTGTATGTCGGCGCTGAAAGTGGCGATGATGAGGTGCTGGAGTTTATTAATAAAGGCGAAACGTATCAGTCGACGCTGGATGCACTGGTTAAGATCAAGCAGGCTGGAATTAAATCCTCGGTGATGATCTTAAATGGCATGGGTGGTGTTAAGTACAGTGAGCAGCATGCACGTAATTCCGCACTGCTAATGAACGAAGCTCAGCCGGATTTTCTGTCGACCCTGGTTGTGAGTTATCCATTGGGTGATGAGCGTGTAAAGCAGGGTTTTAATGGTGAATATCAGTCGCCGGATCAGATGCAGCTGTTCAAAGAGCTGCGTTTATTGATTGATACCCTGGAGCTCGAAAAGACGGTATTCCGTAGCGACCATGCGTCGAACTATCTGCCGCTAAAAGGCAATCTTGGTGACGATAAAGCAACTATGCTGGCGCAGCTGGATGAGGCGATGGCGGGGCGTATTGCTCTTCGCCAGGAATGGCAGCGTGGTTTGTAACACTTCTATAATGCCGCTTGGTGGTGTGGATTTGTTTTAAAGCAGCAGCAGGATGTTGCGGTAGCATCTAGCCGCAGGGATGTGGCACAGATGCTGCGGCTAAAATAAATCTATATCAGCAAGTAAGGCTTCAGTTGAATGTTAGGGTGCACATGAATTTATCCAATCTCGAACAACAAATTGGCCTGGAAGGCAGTAATCAGCTACCGCCAGTGGAAAAATGGCATCCTGAGCTTAGCGGCGATATGGACATGGTGATCCGCAAAGATGGGTCCTGGTGGCATGAAGGCACAAAGATTGAGCGAGAAAAGCTGACGCGTTTGTTTGCCAGTATTTTGCGCAAAGAAAACGATGATTTCTTTATTCTGACGCCGGTAGAAAAATGGCGAATTCAGGTTGAGGATCTACCGTTTGTGATTACTATGATTGAACAAAAAGCCGATCATATTGAAGCGATTACCAATACCGGTGATTTATTAATAATCAGCAGTGAGCATCCACTCGAATTATCTGAGCTGGATGGCGAATTAATTCCAGAAATTGAGGTGCGTAATGGATTAAAGGCACGCTTTTCCCGTAATGCTTTTTATGATCTGGCGGGGCTGGCTATGGAAAAGCCGCAAGGAAGCGGCGGGTCTGATTTTGTGATCAATTCAGCAGGGGCTGAATTTAAGATAGGCTGAGCTGCAATCAAATAATGATGCTTTTTTAGCCACCGCATCTGTGCCACATCCCTGTGGCTAGATACTAGCGCGACATCCTGTCGCTGTTTTAAAAAGCATCATCATTCGCTTGCGAAAAATTAAACGGCCGGAATATTCCAACCTTTAATAACCGCAGGGCGAGCGGCAAAACGCTCAATATAAGCTAAAACATTTTTAAAGCTCGCCAGTTCAACTTCTTTCTCCGCTTTATAAAACTTCGAAATCGTTTGTAACCATGGCGCGATGGCAATATCAGCGATGGAAAAATCACCGGCAATCCAGTCTTGATCCGCAACCTGTTGGTCAACCACATTTAATAAGCGTTTTACTTCATTGTAATAACGTTCACGTGGACGTGGATCTTCAATATCTTTGCCGCCATAGGCGTGGAAGAAGCCCAGCTGTCCAGTCATAGGGCCAATGCCACCCATTTGAAACATCAGCCATTGGATGATTTTGGCTTTTTCTGCAGCGTTGCTGCCAAGCAGTTTGCCGGATTTCTCTGCCAAATAGAGCAAGATCGCTCCGGACTCAAACAGTCCAAGCGGTTTGCCATTGGGTCCGTTTGGGTCAACGATAGCCGGAATTTTATTGTTTGGGTTGAGGGATAAGAACTCTGGGCTTTTTACATCTGCATCTGATAGCTGAACAAGATGGGGTTCGTATTCGATGCCCATTTCTTCAAGGGCGATCGAAATTTTTACGCCATTGGGGGTTGGGTAAGAATACAGTTGCAGGAAATCGGGGTTGCTGGCCGGCCAGCGCTGGTTGATTGGGTAATCAGATACGGAAAGATAGTCTTGCTGTGCGCTCATGAAAAATTCCAATAAAACGATAATGATTTGGTTGGAATTATAGTGGGTGTTGTTGGTTTTATTCTCAATCGCTGAAAATGGAACAATTCATTTTGACGAATTTGGCGATTTAATGGAACTTTTCACCATTCCATAGATAGAGTCTGGATATTGGACAGGCATAAAAAACGGCGCTTCTTTTCAAGAGCGCCGTTTTTTTTAGCCAATAAAAGCTAGCTTACATGTTCGGGTAGTTAGGACCGCCGCCACCTTCTGGAGTAACCCAGGTAATGTTCTGTGATGGGTCTTTAATATCACAGGTCTTACAGTGTACGCAGTTCTGAGAGTTGATCTGGAAGCGTTTGCCGTTTTCGTCTTCAACAATCTCGTAAACACCAGCAGGGCAGTAGCGTTGAGCTGGCTCGTCCCATTTCTCCAGGTTGACACCCAGTGGAATGCTGTTGTCTTTTAAGCGCAGGTGACACAGCTGGTCTTCAGCGTGGTTCACGTTACCGATAAATACCGAGTCCAGCTTAGCGAAGCTGATTACACCATCCGGCTTCGGATAGTCGATCTTCTTGCACTCAGACGCAGGCTTCAGGGTTGCGTGGTCTGGCGTGGTATCGTGCAGGGTAACCGGGATCGGGAAGATGTTCTGGTCGATGAAGTTAAATGCGCCACCCAGGAAGGTGCCGAATTTGTGCATCGCCGGGCCGAAGTTACGGCTGCGGTGCAGTTCCTGCCATGCCCAGCTGTCTTCGAAGGCTTTGGTGAACTCAACGATTTCATCGTTAGCACGGTCAGCTTTCATTGCTGCAACCACTTGCTCAGCCGCAACGATGCCGCTCTTCATTGCAGTGTGGGTGCCCTTGATCTTGGAGAAGTTCAGGGTGCCGGCGTCGCAACCTACTACCAGGCCGCCAGGGAAGGTCATCTTAGGCAGGCAGTTCAGGCCGCCTTTGGTGATTGCACGAGCGCCGTAAGATACACGCTTGCCGCCTTCCAGGTATTTTTTGATCACCGGGTGGTGCTTCATGCGCTGGAATTCGTCGAACGGGCTCAGGTGTGGGTTGTCGTAAGACAGGTCGGTAATCAGACCAACAACTACCTGGTTGTTTTCTGCGTGGTACAGGAAGAAACCACCAGAAGAGCCAGATTCGCTCAGAGGCCAGCCAGCGCCGTGCAGTACCAGGCCTTCTTCGTGCAGCTCTGGGTTGATGTCCCACAGCTCTTTAATACCGATACCGTAGTGCTGAGGGTCTTTGCCTTCGTCCAGCTTGAACTCAGAGATCAGTTGTTTGCCCAGGTGGCCACGACAGCCTTCTGCGAAGATGGTGTACTTAGCGCGCAGTTCCATGCCTGGCATGTAAGTGTCTTTCTGCTCACCTTCTTCAGAGATACCCATATCGCCAGTGATGATGCCTTTAACAGCGCCATCTTCAACGATGTATTCTGCAGCCGGGAAGCCAGGGTAGATTTCAACGCCCAGGTTTTCAGCTTGTTCGCCTAACCAGCGAGCGAAGTTACCCAGCGAAACGATGTAGTTGCCATCGTTGTGCATTGGCTTAGGAATTGCCCAGTGCGGAGCTTTGGTTGCTTTCTCTTCGCTGGTCAGGAAGTAAACTTCGTCACCTTTAACCGGCGTGTTCAGAGGTGCGCCCAGCTCTTTCCAGTTAGGGAACAGCTCGGCTAAAGCACGATCTTCGATTACCGCACCCGACAGGATGTGTGCGCCAACCTCAGAGCCTTTTTCTACCAGACATACTGCAATTTCTTCACCGGCTTCTTCGGCCAGTTGCTTGATGCGGATTGCAGTAGACAGGCCCGCAGGACCGCCGCCGACGATAACTACGTCGTATTCCATAACTTCACGTTGCATGGTGTTCTCCTCAAACTCAAACGGAACAGCTCACGGTGCTGTTCATGTGTTCGGTGTTAACACTTTTATATTGGCCCGTTAGTAAACAAAACTGTAAACATCAAACGGGCGTTTGAATTTCGGCATTATACGTCGGTGTTTTTACCAAGCAACTGATTTCACGGGAAAATCGCGCAAAAGTTGCCTGATGCAGGCAAGAAAGGGGCGGATATTGGACATGCTATTGACGCTTACGTCAAACATCCCAATAATGTGGCGCGCTGGAAAGGGGCTATTCCGGTTTCATCTTATGGTGTGGCATCGGCCTCTTTATTCATCCACCAAGATAATTACGAGGAATCTATGAAGGTTCTTGTCGCTGTTAAACGCGTAATCGATTACAACGTAAAAGTACGCGTAAAGCCTGATAATTCTGACGTTGACCTGACCAACGTTAAAATGGCTATGAACCCATTCTGTGAAATCGCAGTGGAAGAAGCTGTTCGCCTGAAAGAAAAAGGTGTTGCTTCTGAAGTTGTGGTTGTTTCTATCGGTCCTAAAGTAGCTCAGGAGCAAATCCGTACTGCTCTGGCTCTGGGCGCTGATCGCGGTATTCTGGTTGAAACTGAAGAGAAGCTTGAGTCTCTGTCTGTTGCCAAGCTGCTGAAAGCCGTAGTTGAAAAAGAACAGCCTCAAATCGTTCTGATGGGTAAGCAAACCATCGATAGCGATAACAACCAGACTGGCCAGATGCTGGGCGCTCTGACTGGCATGCCTCAGGGTACTTTCGCTTCTGAAGTTGCTGTAGATGGCGACAAAGTAAACGTTACTCGTGAAATCGATGGCGGTCTGCGTACTGTAGCTCTGAACCTGCCAGCAATCGTAACGACTGACCTGCGTCTGAACGAGCCTCGTTACGCTTCTCTGCCGAACATCATGAAAGCTAAGCGTAAGCCGCTGGACATGACTTCTCCGGCTGACCTGGGTGTTGAAGTTGCTTCCACTCTGTCTCTGGTTAAAGTTGCGCCGCCTGCTGAGCGTTCTGCTGGCATCAAGGTTGCTGACGTTGCCGAGCTGGTCGACAAACTGAAAAACGACGCGAAAGTGCTTTAAGGAGACTATGTAATGACTATCTTAGTAATCGCTGAGCACAATAACGCTGCTTTAGGTGCTGCAACTCTGAACACTATCACTGCTGCTAAAGCAATTGGTGGCGACGTTGAAGTGCTGGTTGCTGGTTCTAACTGTGGTGCTGTTGCTGAAGCAGCTGCCAAAGTTGATGGCGTAGCTAAAGTACTGGTTGCTGACAATGCAGCATACGAGTATCAGCTGGCTGAAAATATGGGTGAGCTGGTTGCTGAGCTGGGTAAAGGCTATAGCCACATCCTGGCTGCTGCGACAACCACTGGTAAAGACTTCCTGCCTCGCGCTGCAGCTCTGTTAGACGTTAACATGCTGTCTGAAGTTATTGGTGTTGAGTCTGCAGATACTTTCTCTCGTCCAATCTACGCTGGTAACGCTATCGCAACTGTTAAGTCTTCTGACAGCATCAAGGTGATGACTGTTCGTGGTACTGCATTCGATGCAGCTGCTACTGAAGGCGGTTCTGCTGCTGTTGAAGCGGTAGATGTTGCAAAAGACGCTGGTATCTCTGCTTTTGCTGGCGAAGAGCTGGCTAAGTCTGACCGCCCTGATCTGACTGCTGCTGACATCGTAATCTCCGGTGGTCGTGGTATGCAGAATGGCGACAACTTCGAAATGCTGTACAAAGTAGCTGACAAGCTGGGTGCAGCGGTTGGTGCATCTCGTGCAGCAGTTGACGCAGGTTTCGTTCCTAACGATATGCAGGTTGGTCAAACCGGTAAAATTGTTGCTCCAGGACTGTATGTTGCGGTTGGTATTTCCGGCGCAATCCAGCACTTGGCTGGTATGAAGGACTCTAAAGTTATTGTTGCTATCAACAAAGACGAAGAAGCGCCTATCTTCCAGGTTGCTGATTTCGGTCTGGTTGCTGATCTGTTCGAAGCAGTTCCAGAACTGGAAAATGCTCTGTAATATCAGTAGCTTAGAAAAAACCCGGCTATTGCCGGGTTTTTTTATGTCATCGAGTTGTCATTTTTTGGTAATAAGGTAACGTACTCGTTCAAATTGCTCTGCCCGAAGGAAATCTCTCTTGAATATCACAGTCGTAGGAACCGGCTATGTTGGTTTGGTCACAGGTGCTTGTTTTGCGGAAATGGGAAACGCCGTAACCTGTGTTGGTACCGACAATCAAGTAATCACCCGCCTGAATGATGGACAATCTCCGGTATTTGAGCCGGGGCTGGATGCCATGATTCAGAATAACAGCAAAGCAGGGCGCTTATCTTTCTCGACCTCTCTGACTCAAAACTCAGATGTGTACATTATCGCTCTCGATGCTCTGGCTGGTGAAAATCAACAAGAGACCGTGCTTCACTGGGCTGCGTCCATTGCGGCTGTGCTGGGCAATTACGCACTTATTGTTAATAAATCCGCTGCGGCTGTTGGCACAACTGACCAGATACAGCAGGTCGTTGAAGAAACGTTAGCTGGTCGTGGTGTCAGTGTTGAATTTGATGTGGTATCCAATCCGGAATTCCTTAAAGAAGGCGTCGCTATCGATGACTTTATGCGTCCGGACCGGATTGTTGTTGGTGTCGAAAACCAACGAGCGCGGAACGCAATGTCTGAACTGTATCAGAGCTTTTCGCGCAATCATGACAAGCTGATGTTTATGGGTGTGCGTGATGCGGAGATGACCAAATACGCAGCCAGCGCCATGCTTGCCACCAAAATTTCCTTTATGAATGAAATTGCTAATCTGGCTGAGAGCGTCGGTGTTGATATTGAGCAGGTCCGTAAAGGTATCGGCTCTGATAGCCGAATCGGTTATTCCTATATTTACCCCGGGTGTGGTTACGGCGGCTCATTTGTACCGCAAGACGTACAAACCCTGATTCGTATGGGTCAGGAGAATGGTTGTGAAACCGGCATTCTGAACAGCATCGAAACCCGCAATAACCGTCAGAAGCAGCGTTTGTTTGAAAAACTAAAGCAGCGTTTCGGTGATGATATGACTGGCCGCACGATTGGTTTATGGGGGCTTGCGTTTAAGCCGGGTACAGACGATATGCGCGAAGCCAGTTCTATTGAGTTGATAAACAGTCTGCTGGAGGCCGGCGCCAAGATACGCGCTTACGATCCGGTGGCAATGGATGTCGCAAAACTGCACTTTCCTGACACAGTTTTCAGTGAAGAGCGCATTGTTTTATGCGAGCATCAATACGACGCATTAGCCGATGCTGACGCAATGGTGTTGGTGACTGAGTGGAAACCGTTCCGCCAGCCGGATTTTAATGCGATCAAAAAACTTCTGAAGCAGCCTGTGATCATTGATGGACGTAATCAATACGATCCATACAGCCTGAAAGCACAGGGCTTCGACTACAGCGGCATTGGCCGCGACCAGTTAGGGTAAAACATGACAGGCGCAGTAACCAGTGAGCTGGACCAACAAGAATTAGCAGCTCCAGATCCTGTTGAGGCGGAAGCTTCAGCGAGTGAATTAACGTCTCCTCAGAGCACTCATATCAGTACACGTATCCCGTTTGGATTTGCCAAGCGCTTCGGTGTGCTGGTTGAAGGTTCGACAGACCAGCTTATGGTGCTTCACAAAGAAGGCATTCGTGCCGACGTTATTATGGAAGTTCAGCGCTTTCTTGCGGCGCCGTTTCGCCTTGAAGCCATCAGTGACGATGAATTCGATCGACGTTTAGGTCTCGCTTATCAAAGCGACAGTTCTGAAGCGATGGAAATGGTTGAAGGTTTGGGGGATGAAATGGATCTGGCCAGCCTGGCCGATTCTGTTCCTGAAACGGAAGACCTTCTAGAGCAGGAAGGTGATGCACCGATTATTCGCCTGATCAACGCACTGTTAACGGAAGCGGTTAAAGAAAGTGCGTCTGATATCCATGTTGAGACTTACGAAAAGCGTCTGGTTGTGCGCTTCCGCGTTGATGGTGTACTGCGTGAAGTGGTGCAGCCGAAGCGTGCCCTGGCGGCATTACTGGTGTCACGTATTAAGGTAATGGCGAAGCTTGATATCGCTGAGAAACGTGTTCCTCAGGACGGCCGAATCGCTTTGCGTATCGGTGGTCGCGAGGTGGATGTGCGGGTGTCGACCATGCCATCACAACATGGTGAGCGTATTGTAATGCGTTTGCTGGATAAGCAAGCCGGTCGATTAGGTTTGGCTCAGTTGGGCCTGGCAGATCGCGATCTGCGCACCCTGCGTAATATTATCTCTAAACCGCACGGTATTATTCTGGTTACCGGCCCAACCGGCTCCGGTAAAACTACCACGCTTTATGGCGCGTTATCCGATCTTAACGAAACCAGTCGCAATATTCTGACCGTAGAAGACCCGGTGGAGTACAGCCTTCCGGGTATCGGTCAGACTCAGGTGAATACCAAGGTTGATATGACCTTCGCCAAAGGTCTGCGGGCGATTCTGCGTCAGGATCCGGATGTGGTGATGATTGGTGAGATTCGTGACCTGGAAACGGTAGAAATTGCGATTCAGGCATCGTTAACCGGTCACTTAGTGTTATCAACGCTGCACACCAATACCGCGGTGGGTGCAATCACCCGACTGCAGGATATGGGTGTTGAGCCGTTCCTGCTGTCTTCATCCATGGTGGGTGTGATCGCTCAGCGTC
Source organism: Bacterioplanoides sp. (assembly GCF_965219715.1). GTDB lineage: Bacteria > Pseudomonadota > Gammaproteobacteria > Pseudomonadales > Oceanobacteraceae > Bacterioplanoides. Next base: position 744,400 of record NZ_OZ244785.1, on the reverse strand, counting down.
TGGTGCGTGTGTTATGTGACGATTGTAAAACGGCTGCACCGGCGGATGCTTCTGAATGCGAAGTATTAGGTGCTGATCCGGCAAATCCGCCGCTGATTTATCACGCGAAAGGCTGTGATAAGTGTAACCAGTTGGGTTATCGCGGACGTCAGGGTATTTATGAAATCATCGAAGTTGATGAGCAAATGAAAACCTTGATTCACGATAAAGCTGGTGAACAAGAGCTGGAAGAGCACGCACGTGCTTCTGGCCCGAGTATTCGTCAGGACGGTATTCGAAAAGTACTGACCGGCAGTACAACCATCGAAGAATTATTGAGAGTGGCCAAGGGCTGATACAAGGATTAGAACATGGCTGCTTTTGAATATCAGGCGCTGGATGCTAAAGGCAAACAGCAAAAAGGTGTACTCGAAGCCGACAGTGCCCGCCAGATTCGTCAGCAATTGCGCGATAAAGGCTGGATGCCGCTGTCTGTAGAAGCGACCACCAACAAACAAAAAGGTGACGGTGGGGGTGGTTTCTTTAATCGCGGCCCATCTCTGTCTGTACCTGAACTGGCTCTGATCACCCGTCAGCTCGCGACTCTGATTGCTGCGGGGCTGCCAATCGACGAATCGCTGCGTGCGTTATCTGAGCAAACCGGAAAGCAAAAAATCAAAGCCATGATTCTGGCGATTCGCTCCAAAGTGCTGGAAGGTTACACCCTGGCGAAAGCGCTTGAAGAGTACCCACGGGCATTTCCTCATTTATATCGCTCAACCGTTGCTGCCGGCGAACACGCAGGTCACCTTGATGGCGTGTTAAATCGCCTGGCGGATTACACGGAATCTCGTCAGGAGTCTGATCAGAAGATTAAGCTGGCAGCTATGTATCCGATCATTCTGACAATTGTTGCGATCGGTATCGTTGTTGGTCTGTTGACCTATGTTGTGCCGGATATCGTTGAAGTATTTATTAAAAATGGTCAGGAGCTGCCTGGTTTAACCCAGTTCATGCTGAATATCAGCCACCTGATCAGCAACTTTGGCCTTTATATTCTTGGCGGTACGATTGGTGGGTTGATCCTGTTTAACCGGGCGTTGAAGAAAGAAGCTTTCCGGCGGAAATTCCATCGTTTTGTGCTGACAATCCCTGGTTTGGGTGGTTTCGTGCGTGATGCCAACACCGCGCGTTTTGGCAGCACATTGGCGATTCTTACATCAAGTGGCGTGCCTTTGGTTGAGGCAATGCGTATTGCCAGCCAGGTTGTTACCAATTTACCAATACAGGCGGCGTTAACTGACGCAACCGTTGCTGTGAGTGAAGGGGGCAGCTTGCACCAGGCCCTGGGTGATACCGGTCATTTTTCCCCGATTATGCTGCACATGATTGCCAGTGGTGAGAACAGTGGTGAACTGGACTCAATGCTGGCGCGTACTGCACAGCAGCAGGAAACCACGCTGGAAAATACCGTATCCGCGTTAGTTAAAATTTTTGAGCCCATGATGCTGTTATCCATGGGCGCGATTGTGGCCTTAATCGTTGCCGCAATCATGTTACCCATTCTCGAATTGCAACAAATGGTTCAGTAGGAGCAAACAACAATGCAAGTTAATGCACAAAAAGTTAAAGGTTTTACCCTGTTAGAAGTGATGGTCGTACTGGCGATTATTGGTGGCATCATGGCCCTGGTTGGTGCGAATATTCTTGGCTCAGCCAGTGAAGCTAACATCAAAACCACCAAGAGCCAGATGAAGCTGATTGAAAGCGCACTGGATCTGTACAAACTGGATAACTACCAGTACCCAACCACTGAGCAAGGCCTGGAGGCGCTGATTACTAAGCCAAGCAGCTCGCCTGAACCTAAGAACTACAAGTCCGGCGGTTATATGAAGGGCAGCAGCGTGCCAACGGATGCCTGGGGTAATGAGTTCATCTACTACCGTGAAAAAGCCAATAAATACGAAATCGTATCTATGGGTGCGGATGGCGTAGAGGGTGGTGAAGAAGATGGTGCAGATATCAGCAGCAACGATTAATCGTTGATATTTTCATGATGACGGTTTATCGCAAGCAGCAGGGTTTTACCCTGCTGGAAGTATTGGTGGTGTTGGCGATCATTGGCGGATTAATGTCGATGGCCACGCTCACGGCCAGCAGCAATCCGGCTGAGGATGAAACCCGTCAATATGCCCGTCAACTTACTGTATTGCTGGAAGCGTATCGCGAAGACGCGGTTTTTCAGAATGTAGACTTAGGATTAGCAATGACATCCCAGGAGTTGTTATTGCTGTCCTACAACGATATTCACAGTGAAAGAGTCAGGAGTCTCGACGCTAAAGAGCGTGCAAAAATCGAAAAAAACCCCTGGCAATCGCATAGTGAAGGTACGCTAAAAACCAGCCTCGAAGCACCGGAAGAAGTTGAGATGGTGCTGTACGTTGAAGATGAAAAGATTGATTTCGACGAGCTGGTCGATGATAAAATCGGGCCAAAGCCCGCGCTCCTGTTCCTCTCCTCAGACGAATACACGCCTTTCCGCCTTGAGCTCAGCCACAATAGTGACAATAACTTTGTCGTGCGCTTAAAAGGCGACGGTTTCAGTGCATTATTTACTGAAGTGGAGCGTTATGAAGGTTAATCAGCGATCGAAAGGTTTTACGCTACTGGAAGTGATGATCGCAGTTACGGTATTTGCCGTTATTGCTACCACCATCAGTCAAACCACCAGCCAAAGTGTTAACAATCTGTTGTATCTGCAGGAGAAAACGCTGGCTGCCTTCGTTGCAGAAAACAAGCTGGCTGAAATCCGCCTCGGTCCATTCCCTAATGTTGCAAATTCCAACGATGTTGTTGATATGGCCAGTCGCGAATGGCGAGTAAATACCAAGATTGAGAATATGGACCAGGCTAGCCTGAGAAAAATCACCATTTCAGTAGCCAATGCTCAGGATAAGGATGCCAATTTGATTACTCTTGAAGCCTATCGGGGGAAGTATTGATGCATCTTTCCCGCGGTTTTACGCTACTGGAGGTGTTAGTTGCTGTGGCAATTACTGCAATGCTGGGTGTTGGTGCCAGTCAATTACTCCGCAGCGTCATCGACACGAAAAGCTCCACAGAAATAACGTCTGAACAGCTCACAAGTCTGCAGCGGTTTAATCAAGTGCTTAGTCGTGATATCGAGCAGTTCATTAATCGCTCCATTAGAGATCAGTACGGCGATTCCCAATCCGCCCTGATACTGGAAAATGGCGACTATCCAATAGAATTTACCCGTGCCGGTTGGCGTAATTCTCCGATCGCAAAAGATCCACGCTCTACGCTGCAACGCGTCGCATATCGTATGGAGTCGATGGATGATGATGTATGTAAGCCTGCTCGTGAACGACTGCTGAAGTGGGGAGTTGCAGAACCGGAAGGTGATTGTCTGGTGCGCTATTTCTGGCGGGTACTGGACCGTTCTACTGATTCCGAGCCTGTATCACAGGTTGTGTTAGAGCAAGTTGAGTCTTTAGAAATCGATCTTCTGGTTGAAAAATTAAGCCAGCAACAAGATCAGTCAGTGAAAGTTGATGGCAGAGACTGGTACTCAGCCTGGCCTGCATTGCAAACCGCAGGTCAAGGGCAGGAAGTACCGAGGGCAGTACGCTGGCGCTTTGAATTGCCTCGCCTGGGGGATATTGAACGCACCTGGCTAATCGCCTATGGCGGAGGGAGCTAATGCCTGGTTATCGTAAGCAACAAGGGCTGGCGTTAATCACGGTGTTATTGGTATTTGCCATCGTAACCCTGCTGGCAACCAATATCATTGATCGTCAGGCGACCGACGTTCAGCGAAGCGCTAATATGTTTACCTTCCAGCAGTCACGTGCACTGACGTACGCCGCTGAAGAAGCAATTCGTGCGGTTTTATACGAAGACTGGAAAGATGACAAAACCAAGGACACTCTGAATGATCACTGGAATGGCTTAGGGCAGAATAAAACCGGTATCCATGGCCCATATCAAATAGGTGACGGTAAGATAACCGGATACATTATCGACGCCCAGGGGCGATTTAACCTGAACAGCTTGTCAGCTAAATCTGCGAATAAGGCTGTGCAGCAGCAACGTTTCAGTAACCTGCTTAAGTTGCTGGGGCTGGATACTCAATTAGCCAGCAGTGTCAGTCGCTGGATGGACAAAGAATCGCAGGTTGATAATGTTTATGAGGCACTCGAACCGGCGTATCGTGCTGCATATCAGGGCTGCAGCCATACATCAGAACTGTTGTTGGTTGAAGAGTTTTCAGCAGAGGCTTACCAGAAACTACTCCCATACATCACCTGTTTGCCGATCGAGGTGCAACTTAATGTTAATACAGCCAGTGCAGCAGTACTTGCTTCCCTCGGTAATGAGCTGACACTTCAGGACGGCGAATCGCTGGTTAACAGCCGCGGCAAAGACGGTTTTGCCAGTCTCGATGATTTCTGGAATCAGGATATTCTCAAGCGATATACTGAGCCACAAAATACCGGCAATGATAACAACCAGGCTGAGTCCAAGTGGCAGAAGGGTGACTTTGCCATTCTTACTGAATATTTTGAATTATTTGCAAGGGCAGATCTGGCTGAGCGTTACGCAACCAGCGAAATTTTAATTAAGCGCGATAAAGGTGATGGTCGTACGAGTATCGTTTACCGGGACTATTCACGACGTGAACAAAAGCCCAAGGCACAAGTGCCTGGGCAACAAAATAGCAATACTAGCCAGTATCAGACTGGCTCAAGCTAACCAGAGACAACATCATGGAAACAAAAAAAGTTCACTGGCAGTCCCATACCGGACAATGGCTGATCGGTGACATAAACGACAATCTCACTGAGCAGGGAGTCGCTCTCGACAAATGGGCCGATGAGCTGCCGGATCTTACCCAGGTGCGCCTGGTGTTGAGTGCTGAGAATTATTCGACACACTGGTTATCCATGCCCGGCGTTAACAATCGTAATCTGGCGAAAGCACTGCCGTTTGCGCTGGAAGAGTCGTTAATTGACGATGTCGAAAACTATCTGATCGTCCCGGCGGGCAAGCACAACAAAAAAGTGCGTGCCTATGCTGTGGCGAGAGACTTAATTGAGCGTCTGATTCAGGAGTGTGAGCTGCACCACGTCCAGGTGCGCGAGTTAATTCCTGAGACTCAGTTATTGCCGGTTCAGAACCTGATGCGCCGCAGTGGTGATGGCTGGCAAATTATGCTGCCAGGTCAGTTTGAAGGCTGGGTGCACGATGTTGCTCTGACGCCGGTGCTGGAGAATACACTGGATGAATTTCAGGCTGAGCACACTTCAGTCTGGGCGCCAGCGCTTGACCAGGCGCAGTTGTTAAAGACCTCGCTGGAGACCGGATACGGTGACAGCTTTGAAACCATTGAGGTGACTGCAACGGACGGCAATAGTCAGGTCCTTGCGGCGCTTGAAAACAAGCTGGTCAATCTGTTGGTTGGCGAGTTTGTCGTACGCGAAGTGAAGGAAGACAAACCGGCGGTATGGTGGCGTCCGCTGGCGGCCGTTGCAGCAGTATGGCTGGTCGTTTCGACAATCTACCTGTATATCGACAACAATATGCTGGCCGAGAAAGAAAAGCAGGTTCGCCAGGCAAGTGTTGCGTTATATAAGCAATTATTCCCGGGTGAGCGCATTCGTAACCTGGATCGTCAGTTTCGCGAACACTTGTCTGGTGGCAGCAGCGACTCCGGTGATGGTTTTATATCTCTGATTAATACCACCTCGCGGGTGTATGCAGCCAAAGGCCTGCAAAAATCCGTTCATTTGCAGTCTATCCGCTTTAACGATCGTCTTAATGAATTGGTGGTGGAAGTTAAAGCCTCAAGCCTTAATGAACTTCAGATGCTGAAGCAGGCGCTGGAGCAGGAGGGGCTGGTTGCTGAGGTGGCATCGGCGACTAACGACAAAGATGGTGTGAAAGGCCGTCTGAAGATTGGAGGTGCCGCATGAGTAAGGTTCAGGAAATCACCCAGCAAATCACTGCTCAGCCACAGGTTCAGGCTGGCATTCAGTGGTATCAGGCGTTGTCTGCGCGGGATCAGCTGATCGTTCGTGGCGTTGGGTTATTTGTTGCTCTGGCGTTGGTGTTTTTAATTGTTTATGCACCATTGATTAAAGATCAGCGTTCGCTGGAAGGGCGACTGGATCGAGCGGTCGCCAGTTACAACAAAATTGCGCAGAACGCGCATAAATTCGGCGGCGCAGGAACTTCTTCGGGTCCGATATTGTCTGTGGTTACACAACAAGCCCGACGCAGTGGTATTACGCTGAGTCGCTATGAGCAGGACGGTAAAGGCCTGCGCATCTGGGTAGACAAGGTAGCGTTTGATGAAGCTATCGCCTGGCTGGAAGAACTTCAGGCTAAAAACGGCATTGCTGTTAGTCAGATTAATATTGAAAGAAAAGACAATCCGGGCTGGGTAGATCTTCGAGCTACACTTAGCCCATAGCACTCAGAGTCGATCCCTCGCGATGCTGTTCTGGGTGTGCTAAATACTCTGTGAGGAAATTGGATAATGAGTCACGATTTTGAATTGTTGGTGATTGGCGCGGGTTCTGGTGGAGTGCGCGCCTCTCGTATGGCTGCTGCTAAAGGGGTTAAGGTGGCAGTAGTCGAAAACCGCTACCTGGGTGGCACCTGCGTTAATGTCGGCTGCGTGCCGAAAAAGCTGTTTGTTTACGCCTCTGAGTACTCTGAAAAATTCCAGGAAGCCAAAGGCTTCGGCGTCGAAGGTGAATTGAAGTCGTTTGACTGGCCGACACTTCGGGATAATAAGTCTAAAGAAATCAGTCGCTTAAACGGTATTTATAACAACCTGCTGGATAACTCCGGCGTTACTCTGATCAATGGTACTGCCAGTCTGAAAGATGGCCACACGGTGGACGTTAATGGCAAAGAGTACACCGCCGATAAAATTCTTATTGCGACTGGTGGCTGGCCATTTAAGCCGGATGTTCCTGGTGCCGAACATGCGATCACCTCGAATGAAGCGTTTTATCTGGAAGAATTCCCTAAGCGTGTTGTGGTTGTGGGTGGTGGCTATATTGCGGTTGAGTTCGCTGGCATCTTTAACGGGCTGGGTTCAGAAACCACACTGATGTACCGCGGCGATCAGGTTCTGCGCGGCTTCGATGAAGGCATTCGTAATTTTGCCGCAGAACAGATTGCAGCAAAAGGCATCAATGTTCTCACCAAAACAGACATAGAACGTATTGAGAAACTGGATGATGGCGAACTGCTGGTTCACCTGAAATCGGGTGGCAATATCGTCACTGACGCTGTGATGTATGCGACAGGGCGTCGTCCGATGACTGATGGCCTGAATCTGGAGCAGGTGGGTGTGGATACGCGTGAGAACGGTACCATTATCGCCGATGATTTCTTCCAGACCTCTGTACCAAGCATCTATGCGCTGGGTGATGTTATTGGTACACCTGCGTTAACTCCGGTTGCTCTGGCGCAGGGTATGAAGCTGGTTGCCAACTTCTATGCTGGTGACAATACACCGATGGATTACAGCAATATTCCAACGGCTGTTTTCTGTCAGCCGAACATCGCAACGGTTGGCTTAACCGAGGAAGAGGCGGTTGCTGAATTTGGTGATGATCTGACCGTGTTCGAGTCCAGCTTCAAGCCAATGAAACATACCATCAGTGGTCTACCTGAGCGCAGCATGATGAAGCTATTGGTGCAAACCAGTACTGATAAGGTCATCGGAGCTCATATGGTTGGGCCGGATGCCGGTGAAATCGTGCAGGGTTTGGCGGTTGCAATTAAGGCAGGAGCGACCAAGGCGGTATTTGATTCAACGATTGGGATTCACCCAACGGCAGCGGAAGAATTTGTCACCATGCGCTCACCACGCAGCTGATTTTTATCCCTGCTGGCGACCAATAAAAAAACCGGTATTCAAGATATGAATACCGGTTTTTTTTATGCTTCGGATAACGGTTTTTTAAAGTAACCGATCAGCCGCAGAACACCAGGCGTACGCTATCGAGAATCAGCTGTGAATCACGAATCGCAGTCAGTACCTGATCACGTTCCTGCTTAACGGCATTAACCAGCTGGGCAGGGATGTTTGGATTCTGCTGTGAAAGTGCCTGCAGTCGTTCCAGGCGAGCATCGAAGGCTTCTTCCGCTTTAGCTTCGGCGCGTGCCACCATCTTGCTCAGTTGGCCAGCACCAAGCTTTTCCAGCTTATGGATCAGTGGCTGTGTTTCGGCTGTTTTCTGTTCTACCAGTCCGCGCGCAGTACCTTTCTTTAATGGCAGGGCAAAACCTGGAAGAGTCTCTGGCTCATTCACCACCAGATCACCTTTGGGTGTCATCATCAGATGCATTGCATTCGGTGGCAGGTAACGTTCGACCTGCAGGGCTTTAGGTGCCGCACACTGTGCAACAAACTGCAGCTGAATAAAGCAATCACCGGTGTTGTGGCCGTGATCTTCAATGTAGCCAACCGCCGCGTTACCGGATGGACTGCTGACAATTAACTCCAGAGCCTGGTCGATAAACGGGTGTTCCCAACTAAGGAATTGCACATCATCGCGAGACAGGGCGATGTCGCGGTTGGTAGTCGCCATAAAGCCATCTTCTGGCAGGTGAGGCATATCCGGAACCAGCATGTGATCCCCCGGTGCGATGGTGATGCATTCGCCACCTAAATCGACCAGGTCGAGTCCGAATGCGTCGGCAAACAGCTCAATAAAGTCGTTCAGTTCGGCTTCGTCTTCGATGTGAGTGATGGTCATTTCCTGACCCAGTTCACGTGCCTTAGTCGGATGGCAGGAATGTAATTCCAGCAGACGGTCACGACCGGCTTCCAGTGCTTGCAGTAACTCGTCACGCTCGGCGGCAAGGGTGCTGATTAACGCGCCCAGATTGGCGTTACTTTGCAGGGCCTGCTCAATATCGTTACGGTGTTTTTCCAGTAGCGGCTGAGCAGCCGGGTTAGGGCGGGTAAACACATCCAGGCCTTCATTCAGGATATGTGCCCATTGGCCATTGAGGTGGCCTTCGAATACCGGGATATGAATCTGGATGTCATGCTTCTGGCCAATACGATCCAGACGGCCAATACGCTGCTCCAGCAGATCGCAGTTGAACGGCAGGTCAAACAGCACCAGATGATGAGCAAACTGGAAGTTACGACCTTCACTACCAATCTCAGAACACAATAAGATGCGCGCGCCTTGCTCATGATCGGCAAAGTAAGCAGCAGCGCGGTCGCGTTCTACCAGATCCATGTTCTCATGGAATACCGCCGCAGGAGTGGCGTGTTTTTCCCACAGGAATTTTTCCAGATCTAACACGGTCTGAGCCGAGTGGCAGATCAGTACAACTTTGTCTTTCTTATTTGCTGCCAAGACGTCTAACAGCCAATTGCAACGCGGATCGCTGTCGCTCCAGTTATTAACCCCCAGCTCCGGGAATAAAGCACTATCAAGGTCAGCGCTGGCCGCTTCGGTATAGTCCGGTACCGGCAAATAACTGATGTTTGGAATACGCTGCGGGAAGCCGCTGACGCCGTGGCGGGTATTCCGGTACAGAGCACGTCCTGGCCCGCGACGGTCAATCAGTGTTTCCAGTTGCTTGCTACGATCATCACTGTCGGCCAGGTCTGGCAGCAATTCAGCAAGGGCTTTTTGCTGATCATTGCTCAGAGAGTCATCGCCAGCCAGTGCAGAAGCAAGTTCTGCCACTGGGTGATACTGTTGTTGTTCATCCAGGAACTGCTGCAGGCTTGGATAACGCTCCGGATCAAGTAAACGCAGACGCGCGTAATGACCGTTAATACCCAGTTGCTCTGGTGTTGCCGTCAACAGCAGTAAACCCGCGGTTTGGGCAGAAATCTGATCAACCAGGCCGTAGGCATCGTCGTGACCGTCTTCGTCCCACTCCAGGTGGTGCGCTTCATCAACAACCAGCATGTCCCACTCGGAGGAAGTCATTTGTGCTGCCACTTCGGTCTGGGTAGCAATAGACAGTGGGCACAGGAACAGTTGGCTGTCAGCAAACATGTTGCTGACATCACCTTCCATGGCTGCCAGGCGGTTTTCAGCCACCATGGCGCGATCGACAATGGTAAAGCGCAGATTGAAGCGACGGATCATTTCAACCAGCCATTGGTGCAGCAGGTGATCCGGTACCATGATCATGACGCGTGAAATACGCTGCTGCAGCAACAGGCGGTGCAGTATTAAGCCGGCTTCGATGGTTTTACCCAAGCCAACCTCGTCGGCCAACAAAACACGAGGAATTGAATCCTGAGTCACCTGTTCAGCAATGTATAACTGGTGAGGCAGTAACGATGTGCGGCCACCCAGCAGTCCATAGAACGGACGTTTGCGTAATTTACTCAGCTGTTGCAGGGCGATCTGACGCAGTTCGTACAGATTGTTGTTATCAATCTGACCTGAGAACAGGCGATCTGTTGGTTGGTTGAGTTGTATCTGGCCACTCAGGTGAGTCTCTGGAACAAAGCGCTCATCATCACCATAGAAAATGATGTCATTCTGTTCCTGAACTTCAGTAATGGTGATGCTTTCACCATCCTGCAGCGGTACAACATCACCCACTTTGAAGCGAACACGCGTAAGAGGGGCGTTTTGTTTGGAGTAGGTGCGGACGTCGTCGATAACCGGGAAATAGACGGTTACCATTCTGAAATCAACGTCCTGAATTAAACCCAAGCCTAAGTCCGTTTCGGCTTCACTAATCCAACGCTGACCTACTGAATACATAGTGTCTCGATACCTGCTTTACTGCTGTTTAAAAAGGGCGCGCAGTCTACCGTAATCCCTCAGAAAAACCCAGTTCCAGTTGTTTTACAAACAGCGGGGCGCTGTTTACTATGGCAGCGCAGTCATGGAATGAATGTCTTATTAAAGGAATATCAATGAAACCCTCCCTATTAGGTGGCGTTCTCGTCGCCGGTTGTCTTTTATCCGCTGGATCGGCTTATTACAGTGGCAATGTCTTTACTCAGGCACTGAAAACCTACGTTGATCAACAGCCGCAGCTCAAAATGGCCACCAATCAACAAGGCTGGTTCAGCAGTAAGATTGAGTTGATTGTCGAGCAAGACGGCAAGAAGCTGGTGTTTATTGCTGACAACCAGTTCTGGCCAGGTTTTGTTACCGGTGATATCGCGCTAACTACGCGGGGCAGCCTGGCAGGAAGCAAGATGGCACTGAACCAGTTTGGTGTTGATTTTGATGAATTGCAGGGCGGTCGCTTCTTTGCTGCGTTCTGGAAGGATGCGTTCGAATTGGAGTACCAGGTTAAAGCATTTGAGGCTGGAGGTGCTGCAAAGTTTGAAGGTGCCAAAGTATTATCGGAAATAACAAATGATGGAGGCTACCGCACCTGGTTTGATATTGAGGGGATCAGTGTATCTGCTCCGGATGGTCAGCAATTTCTGTTAGACGGATTGAAGGTCGAACAATCGCGCTGGATACGGGCGGATGGGCAGCAAGACGATTATTCGTCGGTCGAGTTGCGTTCATTGTTGGTGGTTGATGCGCGAACTAAATCTCAGTTGGAAGGCTTCAGTGTTATTTCAGCTGCGGTGACTGAGAACAACCATATGACATTCCACAGCCGGATCGGGGTGGATAATGCGCATATCAAAACAGCAACCATGGCTGCTGACGTCAGGCCGTCCAATGTGGCTTTCTATATCGACGGTATTAAGGTCGATGAAGTTGAAGGGCTGGCAGAGGTTGATGTTGATAGTCTTGATGCTCTGATTCCCGCGGTTGTTCAATTAGCATCAAACCCATATTCACTGAACCTTGAGGCTTTGTCGCTGGATGTCTCGGTAGAAAATCCAGCCCTTGGTGATCAGCCAGTGATAACCCGGTTGGTGGCTGAGGGTGATCTGAACGCTTCGCAGTTACAGGAAATCGCTTCTTTGGGAGAGGTGTTGACGCCGACCAGGCTGAGTGGTGGGCTCAGCGTCAGTCTTAATGACAGCGTGCTTGAATCATCGCTGGGTGATGCTGTATTACAGCTGGTTGACCAGGGATATCTGAGCCACCAGGGGACAAAGCTTAAAACTCAGATTAACTTCGATAAAGGCGAACTCACGCTGAATGACCTGGCATGGGTTGAGTAGTCTGGCCATAGCTTCAAATGATCGAGATAAACGAACGCGTATCGAATTTGAAGTAGTGAAGTTTTGAAAAAGGTACGCGTTGGTAAGGTGCTGTATAAATAGGCGCTGTATAAATCAGAGGCTGCTGATTGGCTTATGTTGGTTGGCGGCTTAAATGCGATATCGATTGGACGGCCATTGATGCTGGTACGAGGGAGTCAGTCATATCATAATATTTCCGATAATTGGTATTATCGGAATATATTGAGTGAGCCGTTTAAGCAGAGAGTTGCTCTGTGTTTTTCCTAAGCTGTTCATTGCTATCTACTTTTAATTGATAATAAAAACAATCGCTTACAAGTCTTTTGTGAGTCTGTTTGTAAGCTGTGGAACACCTTTCACTCGGAACATATTTGATCTGGATACTGGCCGCATCAGCATTTATGTCTTGAGCCAGCCATGCCATTACTTCAGACTGGCGCGATAAATATTAACGGTTCAGATAAGGCGAACGAATTGCCTAAGTACGATTTGTCCTGGTGTTTATTGTCCCGCTGTTCAGGGTTTGCTCGACGGATGTTATGGCTGCTGTTTTTGATGCTGACGTCTGTGTCTTTTAAAACGCCTGTGTATGCCGATACGGTTTATGTCGGAGTCGCATCAAATTTCATTGCGCCAATGAAACATCTGTCTCGCGAGTTCAAGCGGCTATCTGGTCATGACCTGAAAGTCTCTTACGCATCCTCCGGCAAGCTGTTTGCTCAAATTCGTTATGGCGCACCTTTTCATCTGTTTTTGTCTGCTGACCAACAGAAGCCCGCGGCATTGATTGAAGCTGACCTTGCCGATCAGGCCTCATTAACAACGTATGCCCTGGGGTCTTTAGTTTTATGGAGTTCTGAGATGGATCTTCTGTTGAATCGCCACTATCTTATTTCCGATAATTACAGTCGTCTGTCTCTCGCCAATCCAAAGCTGGCCCCTTACGGCTTCGCCGCTATGGAAACTCTTAAAGCTCTGGATTTGGATCAGCAGCTGAAATCCAGATTGATTACCGGCGAGAATATTGCCCAGGCCTATCAGTTTGTTGCCACCGGAAATGCCCAGATCGGATTTGTTGCCCGGTCGCAGATTTACGCTGAAGAGCAGCTTAAGTCGGGCTCGTCCTGGATTATCCCTGAGTCCTATTATCAACCTATTCGCCAGGATATGGTGCTGACTAAGAAAGGTTCGGCCTTTGGCCCTGCGATTGAGTTGCATCGCTTTATTCAATCTAAGCCGGGTCGTGCCATAATCCGTTCTTATGGATATCACCTGGCTGAAAAATAATGTTATCTGATGCAGATTTAGGCGCTATCTGGCTGAGCTTAAAGCTTGCCAGTGTGGTTACCCTGCTTTTACTGATTATCGGCACCCCAATCGCATGGTGGCTGGTCAATACCCGCTCTCGATGGAAAGCGGTTGTTTCTGCTGTTGTTGCTTTGCCTTTAATACTTCCGCCAACCGTGCTGGGTTTCTATTTACTGATCGCCATGGGTCCCCAGGGGCCGGTTGGTCAGTTGACACAAAGTCTGGGTCTCGGACTTCTGCCCTTTACCTTTCCTGGTCTGGTGGTGGCATCGCTGCTTTATTCATTGCCGTTTGTTGTTCAGCCAATTCAGAATTCGATGCAGGCGATTGGTGCTCGACCGCTGGAAGTGGCGGCGACTCTGAGAGCGGCGCCGCTGGATCGCTTTTTCAGTGTTGTTGTGCCATTGGCGAAACCAGGCTTTATCACCGCGGCGATTCTTGGCTTTGCCCACACTGTTGGTGAGTTTGGCATTGTTCTGATGATTGGCGGCAATATTCCTGATGAGACCCGTATGGTTTCGGTTCAGATTTATGATCACGTTGAGGCGCTGCAATACGATCAGGCTCATGCATTATCAGGTCTGATGGTGGTGTTTGCTTTTGTTGTGCTGCTTGGCTTGTATCTCAGCCAAAAGCAACAGACTGCGATTGTTCGATGAGGTTATTGAATATGGCTGCGCTGGCAGGTTTGACTAAAAATCAGCAGGTAGGAATTTGATGTCTGGCAAAATCCATATGTGCTTTCAGTTGCAGCGAGAATCTAAGCCGGCCGGTAAGCGATTTGTTCTGGACATTGATCTGGATATTCCGGCCAGTGGCGTCACGGCAATCTTTGGCCACTCTGGGTGCGGAAAGACGACTCTGTTGCGCTGGCTGGCCGGACTGGAGTCCGGGTGTCCTGGCTTTCTTGAGGTTGATGGCTCGGTTTGGCAGAACGATAACGGCGACAACGATATTCTATTGCCAGCCTGGAAAAGACCAATTGGTTACGTATTCCAGGAGCCAAGCTTGTTCCCCCATCTCACCGTTTCTGGCAACTTCAATTTCGCTCTCAAGCGCTCTGCTAGTGCTCTGAATCAGTCGGGTTGTGATGAAATTATCGAGCTGCTGGGCTTGTCTGCGTTGCTCGATAATAAACCGGATGAGTTGTCCGGTGGCGAGCAGCAGCGCGTGGCGATTGCCCGGGCGTTAATGGTTGGTCCACAGTTATTGTTGATGGATGAGCCCCTCTCAGCACTCGACCGACAGCGAAAGCAGGAGATTTTGCCCTATCTCGAACGCATTAAGCAGACTTTGGATATCCCCATGATTTACGTCAGTCATTCCATGGACGAGGTGGCCAGACTGGCTGACTACGCTGTGTTACTCGATAATGGCATGGTTTCGGCTCGGGGATTTGTTAATGACGTGTTCTCGCGGGTTGGCTTGAGTGGTTTTGACGCCGATGATGCAGGATCGGTGCTCGAGGCGCGGGTTGAAAGTATTGATCCTGAGTGGCATCTCGCTGAGCTGCGCTTTTCTGGTGGGCGTTTGTGGCTCAATGACGCCTGCGTCGTCCGGCCTGAGGTAGAGAGAGATGAACTCGTCAGGATTCGCGTACCAGCTAAAGATGTCAGTATCGCCTTGAGTGACTATTCGGAAAGCAGCATTGCCAATCGAATTCCGGCAACGATTCAAAATATCAGTGATATTGATGTGGCTACTGCGTTGCTGCAGCTGAAGCTGGAAAACGAAGATGGGTCATCCATGTTGCTGGCCCGTTTAACGCGCCGTTCTGTGCATCAGCTGAAGTTGGAAACTGGCATGCAGGTTTGGGCGCAGATCAAGTCGGCGTCCATTATTCGTTAGTTGCTGATCTTAGATTATCTTCCCTGTTTTTTTACGATTGTCGTTGCGGTTGTCCTGGGGTGGTAAATTTCGTATCGTTGCAATAATTCCGATAATTATTGAAATGATGAAAAACACCGAACTTCCACCGGCGCCGCTGTTTGACCAGGCGGCTCATATTGGCAACCCTCTGACCTATGCCCGATCCATCCTGCAGCGTCAGCCCGAGCTGCGGGCTATTGAACAAATCTATGATGACCTGGTGAACAGTCTCAACTTCCTGGGCAGTTATAACGGTTCTTCCGCGACGTTTAACAGCTACCGACGCGAAGTCGAAAGGTTGCTGCAGTGGAGCTGGCTGGTTCGGCAGGCCGGTTTGGCGGAATTGAATCGTCAGGATATGGAAGACTATCTGGCGTTTTGCCAATCTCCTCCTGCCAGCTGGGTAGGTAACAAGCAGGTTGCACGCTTTCGGAATTACCAGGGAGAGCGAGTGATCAACCCGGACTGGCGTCCGTTTGTCGCCCAGCAAAATAAGCGCTCCCAAACCGACGATTTTAATCTGTCCCAGAAAAGTCTGCAGGCGGTTTTCTCTATCTTATCGACCTATTTTAACTACCTGCAGCAGGAAGATTATCTCGCGATTAACCCGATAAAGCTGATTCGTCAGCGCAGTCGCTACCTGCAACGCCATGCTTATCAGGAACCTATCCGCCGCATATCGAATTTGCAGTGGGATTACATTCTGGAAACGGTTGAGCGGGCGGCGCAGGATAATCCTAAAGAACATGAGCGTTCGCTGTTTGTGATGCGTTGCTTGTTTGGTATGTATTTGCGGATTTCTGAGCTGGTTGCAGATGAGCGCGGAACGCCTGTAATGGGCGACTTTCAGCAGGATCGTGACCAGCATTGGTGGTTGCGGGTAGTTGGTAAAGGTAACAAGGTGAGAATGGTGACGGTGTCAGATGATATGCTGGATGCATTAAAACGTTATCGGAATCATCTCGGGCTGACTCCCCTGCCCCGTGTTGGCGAGCAGACTCCGATTGTGGCCAAGATTAAAGGTCGTGGTGCGGTCACCAGCACCCGCCAGATCCGTTATCTTGTTCAGGGCTGTTTTGATGCCGCATATCAGCGCATGCGCGAAGAAGGCTTAAAAGATGAAGCCGAGGAGTTGCAGGTGGCAACCGTACACTGGCTCCGTCATACCGGTATTTCTGAGGATGTTAAATTCCGGCCGAAAGAACATGTAAAAGAAGATGCGGGACATGCCAGTATGGCAACCACCGATCGCTACATTGACACCGAGATGCGCGAGCGCCATGCCAGTGCTCGCCATAAAAAGCTCAAGCCAGAGTATTAGCGCGGCTAAAAGCCAACAAAGAGAACAATTTATTCTGAATTCGGGAACTGTTTTTGCTCAGGCCAGAGTGAAACTCATGTTACGGAGGCAGTTCGATGCGTATTCTTTGGCTTTCCCTTATTCCGGCGATCCTGCTGGTGCTCTCCCCTCGATTGTTGGCCGAAGCGGCTGATTCCCCGACGTTAACGGACGGCGCAGCGCTGAATCAGGCCGGGCGCCAGCGTATGTTGAGTGAGCGTATGGTTAAAGCGTACATTCAGCTGGCGGCGGATATTGATACGCTTAAGGCCGAAAAGCAGCTGCAGCTGGCCCGCGATCTGTTCGCTACGCAGCTTGGTAATCTTCGCAATTATGCCCCGACATTGCGCATACAGAATAACCTGCGCACAGTTGAGGAGCGCTGGCTTAAGCTACAAGCCGCGCTGTCTGCGGCAAGCTCACCGCAGCTGCAGCAATTAATTGGGCTTGGTGAAGATCTGGTGGCCGCCTGTCATCAGGTCGTTTTGGATATCGAGGCCTATGCCGGAACGGATAGCGCAGTACTGGTGAATGTTTCAGGTCGCCAGCGCATGCTCAGTCAGCGGATGGCCAAGTATTATTTCGCTCATCTGAGTGGTGAAAACCTCGAAGATATCACCGCCGGTTTTTACAGTACTTTGGGGGAATTTGAGCAAGGGCTGGCGATGCTGATGAGCTCGCCGCAAAACAGCTCCGAGATTCAATCAGCTCTTTCCGGTGTGAAGGCGCAGCTGGCTTTTTCAAAGTCAGGGTTTAAGCGCCTGGAGAGCCGCCAGTATACACCGCACGTCATTTCCCGTACGACGGAGAGTATGCTCAAACGAATGGATGAAATCACAGGTATGTATCAGCGTCTGCATGATGGTCCCGTCTAACAGGCATAAAAAAACCGGCAGCTGCCGGTTTTTTTATGCTGAGGGATTAGTGCATGTACTGTCCGCCGTTGGCTGAGATATTAGCACCGGTGATAAAGCCGTTTTCTTCGCCTGCCAGGAAGCTAACGACGCGGGCTATCTCTTCCGGCTTGCCGAATCGTCCTACCGGGATACCTTTGCGAATCTGTTCGCGAATTTCTTCCGGTACATCCATGATCATGGAGGTGGCTATGTACCCCGGGGAGACGGTATTGACGGTGATTCCTTTGCTGGCCACTTCCTGTGCCACAGCTTTGGTAAATCCGTACATGCCGGCTTTAGCCGCAGAGTAGTTAGCCTGACCAAATTGCCCTTTCTCGCCGTTAACCGAGGAGATGTTAACGATGCGGCCCCACTTCTGCTCAAGCATGTCGTTGATAACCAGGCGCGTCATGTAGAAAACCGAGGTCAGGTTGGTCGCGATAACATCATCCCAATGCTCCGGTGACATTTTCTTCAGCGTGGTGTCGCGGGTAATGCCGCCGTTGTTGACAAGAATGTCGATGGTGCCGAAATCCTTACGTATGCCATCGATACAGGTCTGGCAGGAATCGAAATCACGGATGTTGCCGTAGGCAACCGCAATGTCATAACCGTCAGCTTTCATCTGATCTTGCCATGCCTGCGCTTTTTCGTGGTTGCCGCCAGAATAATATCCGGCGATAACCTGATATCCGTCATCATGCAGTTGCTTACAGATTGAAGTACCGATACCACCGGTGCCGCCGGTTACTAACGCGATACGTTTAGTCATGCTCTACTCCTTCAGTGCGTATTTGCTAGATTGCTAAGGCAGAATCGCTGCCTTACATGACACTAATATGAAGCCGGAAACGTATGCATCTAAAATTGCAGATGACTAATAATTAACCATTAGTCGATTGTTCAGCAAAGCTGCCACTAAAGCACTGGCTGAGCTATAATTCGCGCCTTTTTCGCTTGTCGGGCTGATACACCGCTTATGTCTATGAATTTTGTAATCAAGTTGTTTCCGGAAATAACCATTAAGTCGCGTCCGGTGCGTAAACAGATCACTAAGATTTTGCGCCAGAATCTGCAGACTCTTTTTCGTAAGCATGAACTGTCGGCGGATGTGCAAAATCGCTGGGATAGCCTGGTTGTTGTGCTTAATCACGATGATGATGCAGCGCGTCGCCAGGCGGTTCAGATTCTGACCCATACACCGGGCATAGGATCGGTTCTTGAGATTGTCGAATACGAATTTACTACCCTTGATGACGCTTATCAGCACGTGAAAGCAGCCTATGCCGATGAGATTGCGGGCAAGACTTTTTGTGTGCGGATTAAGCGTGCTGGCCAGCACGATTTCACCTCCCATCAGGCTGAAATTTACATGGGTGGTGGCCTGTTAAAAGAAACCGACGCCAGTGCCGTTTCTCTGAAGAATCCTGATGTTGTTGTAAAGGCCGAGATTCGTAACGATAAGGTTCAGGTTGTTCGTCAGCAGATGGATGGCATTGGTGGCTACCCTCTGGGCTCCCAGGGTGAAGCGTTGTCATTAATCTCCGGTGGCTTTGATTCGACCGTCGCCAGCTACCTGATGATTCGCCGCGGCATTAAGACTCATTACTGCTTTTTTAACCTGGGTGGTAGTGCCCATGAAATTGGGGTTAAGCAGGTATCGAACTACATTTGGTCGAATTACAGTGAGAGTCACCGTGTTAAGTTCGTTACGGTGCCGTTCGAAGGTGTGGTTGAAGAAATTCTCAAGAATATCGACACTGGTCAAATGGGTGTGGTGCTCAAGCGTATGATGCTGAGAGCTGCTTCTCGTGTGGCTGATCGTTTAAATATTCCTGCGGTTGTTACTGGTGAATCGGTTGCCCAGGTTGCCAGTCAGACAATCACTAATCTTGCTGTCATTGATAAAGTATCTGACCATATGGTGCTACGCCCGTTGGCGGCTATGGATAAGCCGGAGATTATCGATATCTCTCGTCGAATTGGCACAGAAAGTTTCGCAGCAACTATGCCGGAGTATTGTGGCGTTATTTCAGTGCGACCAACTACCGTTGGCGATCTCGCTAAGGTGGAAAAAACTGAGCAGGATTTTGATTTTTCCGTATTGGAAGCCGCGCTGGATAATGCCAAGGTTGAGCGCATTGATGATGTACTTGATGGCGAAGAAAGTGGCCTGGAAAACGTTCAGCTGGTTTCCACGCCTGCCATAGATGATGTGGTTGTTGATATTCGTCATCCAAATGAAGTGGAAGATGCACCTTTGCATCTGACCAATAACGATGTGCTGACAATCCCCTTCTATGAACTGGATAATAAAGTATCGGAGCTTGAGTCTGGCAAACGCCACTTGTTGTATTGTCAGAAAGGCACCATGAGTAAGATTCATGCGCATCATTTAAATGCGCAGGAAAAAGGCAACTTTGCCGTGTTGATTGGCTGAGGTTCTGTCGAGTCAGGTTACATAAAAAAAACCCGCATCGAGCGGGCTTTTTTATGGTCGGACTTCGCGGAATTTACCAGTCACCACCGAGTGCTTTTTCAGCAACCTCGTTGACGGGGCGAGCAATGAGTCCTTTGGGGCTGAGGTGTATGGCGAATACCGCGCCGTTAGCCAATGGCATATAAACAGCGCTACCAAACTGCGCATCCAGCCAAAGCGCGGCACCTTGTACGGATTTCCATAAATCAAACCAGCGAGACTCAGACAGGCTATACACGCTGCGCTCTGCAGTGCGCTCCTGCTCCAAAGACAAATAGCGGCCGGATAGTCGATCCAGGCGATAAAGTGGCTGGGCGCCAGCGGCAGCGAAAGGGCCGGTCCATGTCAGTAGTCGAGCGTCGAGCTGCCATTGGTCGCCGGAGATTTTGAAGCGCTCTTCGGTGCCATCTGGCTGTGCCAGGGTGACATCAAATGCCTGATCACCCAGCTGGTAAACGCTCAGAGTGGCCAGTGGTTCTTCTTCGAGAAGTTGGCGGTAGCTCCATAGGTCAGCAAGTGCGAAGGCAGCCGATATGCACCCAGCAAGCAGGAAAAACCCCACACTGCCTTTCAGCCAGTGCATGAACCACTCTCTTCCTTTCCATGCAAACGCGATAGCAATCAGAGCAATCAGTATAAAAATGACGGTGATTACAGTCAGGCTTGGTTGCAGCATTATTAGTCCTTTAGCGCGGCAAGGCTTTCACGAGCCATTTTCAGAGCGTCTTCAGCGCCCGTTGTCTGGCCAATCATTGAGTCCAGGTAATATTCAATCGCTGTAATGGCATCAGCAAAAGACTCAAGCTGAGACTCGGCCGGTGTGCTTGGGTTTTCAATTAAGCGTTTGGCTATAAAGTGCTCAAGCTGATGCAGCATCTCAGCAATATTTTCCTTCTCCAGGAAAATCAGAGAGCCAGCCACATCGTGCAGGCTCTTGCCAATGTTCTTAACGTGCAGCTTGTCGCCGTTCGAATCAATGTATGAACCAATGGCACGCTTGATCATGGTCAGCGCCGTCATGGATTCAGACAGAACTGCAATCTTGGCTTCACTGAGGCTAACAGGATCAACCAGGGCGGTTTGTTCCAGGCCGCTCTGTGTAATGCCGCGCATTTCCTGTTCGATGCGAATGATGCTGTCGGCAACGGCCGGCATCTGGCTTTGCATCTTCTCCGGGCCATTGGCTTTGAGTGCGGTACACAGACGACGGGTTTGTTCTGCGGCTTCATTGAGGTTGGCGATTTGCAACGTATCAGCAATGCGGGTCAGGCTGGTAAACAACTCTTCGAAGTTGGATTCGCTGGTATCAGTACGCTCCAGCATATCAATCAGGTCTTTAACCGACTGCAGCTCTTCCTGCAGCGCTTCCGACAGTGAGTCCAGGGCTGATTGATCAGGGCCTGAGAGACGATTGCGGGCATCAGCAAGCTGAGTTTCTTTTACGCCAACACCGACGTGGAAGTCGTTCTGTACGCGTTCAATATCTTTGGTATCTGCTTCGCCGAGCGCCACCAGATACAGCAGTTCTTTCAGTAGCCAATCAGGCATTTTTTCATTAAAAGCTTTGCCTTCGGTGTCCTGAATCTTACGCACCTGGCGATCAAGAGCCCCCAGTAGTGCCAGGCGCTGAGGTGTCATCTCGTAGGCGTCCTGAGATAAGGCTTCGAGGGCTGCGAGGGTAACGTACCAGAAAGGCCACGCCGCACCACCACGGCTTGCGGCTTCAAAACGTTTAACGGCGCGCAACATAACTTGTAACGGACCACGACGTCCCTGATTACGCATAAGCCCGATGAGGCCCAGTTGGTAAAGCTGTCTTGCACGACGGTAAGGAAAACTACCGGCACCAGGAACGGCTTCTGGCATGCTTAGTTTGGGGCGCAGGTTAACCAGAAAGAAATAGGCTTCCGGTAAAGGCTTTTCCTGACGCTGCTTCCGAATGAGATTGATGGTTGGAACCAGAAGGCTTGGAGCGACTTGTTCGCCGTTGGCAACAAAATCGACATAACGCTTAAGAAACACAACAGCCTGGGTGAAGGCCTCCAGTGTTGCTTCGTTGACCTTTTGAGCTTTTACTGCCCTGCCGGTTTCAGCCAACTCTTCACAAATACGTTCCCCTGCACGGAAGTCGAGTATCTTAAAGGTACCGCGAATTTGCTGAACTTCTTCCAGAAATAAACGCAGACTATCGGCGCTGCCTGATTCTGAGTAGGCATCGAGCTGAACTGCAGCCTGATCCAATGCATTTGCGATCTCTGTCTTTACCAGATTCAGAGAGGCGGCAAATTGTGAAACTTCACTTCCTGTTGTTAATTCGGCCATACCAGGGACGTTCTTTGTTGTATTTTCTGCCATTCTACCTACTTAGTCTGCAAAGCGCGAAGCTTTTGCGAAAAACAGTCAAACTTCAATATACACGGGCGCTGCAGCGACGTTAGCGATAGCCGATAAGCGGCTTGCTAACAGGCCTTGTCGGCGTATTCAAGACAGTTTCAAGAAACTACATATTGCAAATTATTGCAAACGTATTACATTGCGCGCATTTCTTACCCTGCACCAAGATCATTGGGAAATATAATGTCGTCCTCTCTCGCCTCCGCCTTCCTAAATAACTTCCTGGGAAATGCTCCGCATTGGTATAAAAAGACCATTGTTGGCTTCCTGCTTGCGAATATTGTTGTACTGAATATTGCTGGCCCCTATGTAACGGGATGGCTACTGATTATTGAGTTTATTTTTACTCTGGCGATGGCGCTGAAGTGCTATCCACTGCAGCCGGGCGGTCTACTGGCGCTTGAGGCAGTATTGCTTGGAATGGTTTCGCCGCAAGTCGTCTATGACGAGGCCATTACTAACTTTCCAGTGATTCTGTTACTGATGTTTATGGTGGCAGGTATCTACTTTATGAAAGACCTGCTGCTTTTTACCTTCACCAAGATCTTATTAAATGTTCGCTCTAAGGTAGCGCTGTCATTTTTGTTCTGCATCGTTTCAGCATTCTTGTCCGCGTTCCTCGATGCACTGACAGTTACTGCAGTTCTGATTAGTGTTGGCGTTGGTTTCTATAGTGTTTATCACAAGGTGGCTTCTGGTAAGACCTTCAGCACCAGCCATGATCATGGCAATGACGATGAATTACGCGCCGCTCATCGTGAGAATCTGGAACAGTTTCGTGCCTTTCTGCGCAGTTTGTTGATGCATGGTGCGGTGGGTACTGCTCTTGGTGGTGTTTGTACCTTGGTGGGTGAGCCGCAAAACCTGTTGATTGCTCAGGTTGCTAAGTGGGACTTTATTACTTTCTTTCTGACGATGGCGCCAGTGACCATGCCAGTTCTGGTTGCAGGGTTGTTAACCTGCATTGTGCTGGAGAAGACCGGCTGGTTTGGCTACGGCTCATTAATCCCTGAAGAAGTTCGCAACATCCTGCAGCAGTATGATGATGAGCAAAAGCAGCAGATGACCCACAAACACACTGCAAAGCTGTGGGTGCAAGGTGCCGTTGCCCTCTTTCTGATTGCTGGCCTTGCATTCCATCTGGCAGAAGTTGGCCTGATTGGTTTAACGGTGATCGTTCTGGTGACGTCGTTTAACGGCATTATCGAAGAGCATCAAATTGGCAAAGCGTTCCAGGAAGCCCTGCCTTTTACCGCATTATTGGTGGTGTTCTTTACCATCGTGGGTGTGATTCACAGCCAGCATCTGTTTACACCGATTATTACCTGGATCCTGAGTACGGATAACGTTTCTCTGGCCGCTCAGCCAGGCGTGTTTTTCCTCGCTAACGGTGTGCTGTCGATGATCAGCGATAATGTGTTTGTCGCAACCGTCTACATTTCTGAAGTGAAGGCGTCATTCGATGCAGGTGATATCAGTCGTCAGCAATTTGATTTGTTGGCTGCAGCGATAAATACCGGAACCAATCTGCCAAGTGTGGCAACACCTAACGGTCAGGCCGCCTTCTTATTCTTGCTGACATCGGCATTGGCACCCTTGATTCGCTTGTCTTATGGGCGAATGGTGATTATGGCGCTGCCATATACGGTTGTGATGACGTTGGTCGGCTTTGCTGCTGTTACCTATCTATTGTAATCCCGCGGGCGATAAGAAAGATCTGACAGACAAAAAAGCGACTGCTGGCTGGCAGTCGCTCTCAAAGATTGGGGGCGTGAGATGTCAGGAGCGACGCCACAAAGCGCCTTCACTTTTCTTATCAACCAGATCCAGCATTTGTTCGTGGGCCTGTATTTCGTCATCGCTGGCTCTGACAACAACCAGCTCCGCGGCGTTTAATAACGATTCATCAATATTAATGTCAGCAGCACCGCCTTGTTGGTTGTCTTCAACTGCCAGCGCCAGATCGGTCTGGCCGCCGGTCATTGCCAGGTAGACTTCAGCCAGGATCTCGGAGTCGAGCAATGCTCCGTGGAGTTCACGATGGCTGTTGTCGATGTCATAGCGTTTACATAATGCATCGAGGCTTACCCGGGATCCGGGAAACATATCCCGTGCCAGCTTCAGCGTATCAAGCACACCGCAAAATTGAGCGGTTTTGGTGAGGTTGAGTCGATCAAACTCGGCATCCATCATGCCCACGTCAAACGCGGCGTTATGAATAACCAGCTCCGCGCCAGCAATAAATTCGCGAAATTCGTCAGCAACCTGAGCAAATACCGGTGCCCCGGTTTCTTCGAGCCATTCAATCGAGATGCCGTGAACTTCCTGTGCTTCAGCATCAATATCACGCTGCGGGTGAATGTAACGGTGGTAATGACGGCCAGTGAGTTTTCTTTCGATCACTTCCACGCAACCGATTTCGATAATCCGGTGACCTTCACCAATACCGGTTGTTTCGGTATCAAGTACGATTTGTCTCATTTACTTGCTCTGTAGAAACAGCGGATGTGCTGTTAAACGTTAATGTTGTTTCTGGTTGCGGGGGCTGTAACGGCGAACCCTCGGCCGGAGCTTAGCCAGCGGCGCTCTCGTATCGGAGTGATGCCCGCAACGGTTTTTCTTGCAACCAGTAAGTAGCCATTACCTGGAAACTGATTGCGATTTGCCAGCACACGATCAAAGCGACGACTGAGTCGTTCGGAACCGAGTTTCAGCGGCCACAGATGTTCAATATGTTGAATATATTCAACCCTGAGATCCAGCAATGTCAGCCAGTCTTGCAATCGACCTGGAGCAACCGGATTTGATATCCAGGGAAGCTCACCAGAAAACGTTCGCAAAAAGCGGTTTGCGCCCCACAGGCTGTATGGGTTGAAGCCAACGACAACCAGGTAGCCATTGGGAACCAGAACCCGACACGCTTCCCGAATACTCTGATGTGGACGTCGTCCCATGTCGAGCATATGTTGCAACACCACGACATCCAGGGTTTCATCGGCCAGTGGCCAGCTGTAATCTCTGCTTTTTACGTCAGCCTCAACAAGGTTGTTTTGCCACGGCAATCCGATTCTGAAGCGATGATGGCAGCGGCAGCCGTTGAGAAACCTTGGCTCAGGATCTATTCCCGCATAAGCGAGGTGTAACCCGCGGAATGGCTGTACTGCATCTTTCAACCAGCGCGCTTCCAATGACATCAGACGCCGTGCGGAATCTTTTTTTAGCCAGCGCTGATAAACCTCTGGCTTGATCCGATTACCGATTCTGTTCATGCCTAAGCTCTTAATTCCTTGATAGCCAGACCCGGTGAATTTAGACTGAGCCCTTTTCGTCACTCCATTGTAATCAGATGCAACGCTTCACACCATTAATTCCTCTGCTGCTGGCGCTGTTTGCCAGCAGCTGTGCAAACCACCAAGCCATCGTACAGCCTGCTGAGCCGACCAAAAAATCGGAACAGTCGCTGGTGCTGGTGGATGACTACTCCGCTACCACTCCCGCTGAAGAAGATGCGCAGGAATTCGACAATATCTGGCCTCGTATTATCAGCGACTATCGTCTGAATCTTAATGTCGACAACCCGAGAATTACGGCACAGTTAAATTGGTATAAATCCCATCAGGGCTATCTCAACCGAGTTGCTGATCGTGGTGTTCGTTATCTGCACTTTATTGCCGAACAAATCGAAGCTCGTCAATTGCCGGGTGAGCTGGCAATGCTGCCAATCGTAGAGAGCGCATTTGACCCGTTTGCTTATTCTCATGGTCGGGCATCCGGAGTCTGGCAGTTTATCCCGGCGACCGGGCGTGACTTCGGTTTGCAACAAGACTGGTGGCACGATGGACGACGCGATATTCGCGCAGCGACAGAAGGTGCATTGCGCTATCTGAACGCTCTGCAACGAGAATTCGATGGCGACTGGTTGCTCGCATTGGCCGCTTATAACTCAGGTGCAGGCACGGTACGTAAGGCAATTCGAAAGAATCGACGCAAAGGCAAGCCTACTGATTTTTGGTCCCTAAGTCTGCCGAAGGAAACCCGAGCTTATGTGCCAAAGCTGATTGCACTCGCCAAGCTGGTGAAAGATCCGGCCAAATACGGTGTTGAGTTAAAACCGATTGATAACAAACCTTACTTCGCCATTGTAAATACTGGTGGACAGATCGATCTGTCACAAGCTGCCGAACTTGCCGACACCAGCCTGGAAGAAATTTACCGACTGAATCCTGAATACAACCGCTGGGCAACTCACCCGTCCGGCCCTCATGAGCTGTTAATTCCGGTTGATAAAAAAGAGATATTTGAGCAGCAGTTGGCTTCTATGCCGGCAACCTCTCGTGTTAAATGGCAACGCTACAAAGTTAAAGGTGGCGACAGCCTGTTAACCATTGCACGTCGCTTCCGCACCACACCAGATGCGTTAAAACAGGCGAACAGCATTCGTGGCAATATCATTCGTGCTGGTCAGCAGCTGTTAATTCCCGGCGCATTTAAAGGTCAGGATGCCTACTCTCACAGTGTTTCTCAGCGTATGGCCCGCCTGAAAACGGCGCGTCGTCCGGGAAATAGTCAGCGCCTGGAATACGCTGTACGTTCCGGTGACAGCTTTTGGCAAATAGCCCGCAATCATGACGTCAAGGTCAGCCAATTGGCCCGCTGGAATGGCATGGCTCCGGGCGATCCGTTAAAAGCGGGTCAAAAACTGGTTATCTGGAGCAAAAAGTCTCAGCCGAATAAGCGCGAAGTTATCCGAAAGGTTAATTATCGGGTGCGCTCAGGGGATTCACTGGCTCGTATATCTCAGAAATTTAATGTGCGCGTTTCCGATATTCGTCGCTGGAATTCGCGTCAAACCAAAAATAAATATCTGCAGCCAGGTCAGAAGTTAACCTTGTATGTCGATGTAACACGCTAAGGCTGGGTTTGTATGAAAGGGATCATTCTGTTTTTATTGTTGGCATTTCAGACATTCGCTGAAGCAGCGGTCCCGGTTGAATATTCTTATGGCGGCTTACCTGCAATTAATTGGCAAGCAAACGAAGGAAAGCCGTTAACACGGGTTGATGATGTGGTAACGGGAGGAATTTATCGCCAGGGTATTGCCTCCCTGCCAACCAATCTTCGCCGCATAGGTCCGGACACAAATAATGAAGTGGCAGCAATTTTAAACCGGATGCAATTGCCTTTGCTGGCGCGCCATCCGGACGATAGTGAACTCATTTCGATGCTTTGTTCAGCCTGGAGTGTGGAGGTCAAGCAGCAAAAAATCTACTGCCAGATAGACAACGACGCCCGCTGGTCGGACGGAGTTGCCGTCACTACTTCCGATGTCGCGTTCAGCTTTGAATTTATTCAATCGACAGAAGCACAAGCCACTATTCAGAACGAAACGCTAAACAGCTATATACATTCGGTTGAAATATTTTCAGAAAAAGTTTTTGCGGTAAAAACCCGAATGCCACTTACTCTCCAGGTTCTGAATCGGGTAATAGCGTTTCGTCCGCTGGCAAAGCACTTTTACACCTCCCGCAGTGGTTGGCCAGATTCCTTTGATCTGCTTTCCGAACCCAGTACTTCTGCCTACTACATTGATAAAATCTCCCGTTCCGGTCGTGTAACAATCAGAAAGACACTTGATTGGTGGGCAGCAGACAAGCCTTTTTTTGCCGGGCGATTTAATGTTGATCGTGTGGTATATCAGCGTTATCAGAATGCAGAGCTAATGCTGGATGATTTTGAATCTGGCGAAATTGATAGCATTCCGCTGCAGAAAGACAGTAATTGGCACAGTGCAAAGATTAAGCGACTTAACGAACGCAAACGCATTGCGCTGATTGAGTTTTATCATCAGGGAATTACACGCTTCTCCGGACTTATTCTGAATCAGAAACATCCTCAGCTGGAAAGCCTGAAGACCCGGAAAAAAATTGTCGATGCGGTATCCGGAAAATCCGTTAATGCCAAAAGCATCCCCGCCATAGAGCTGTTATACAGCACACAAAACAGCGGTGAACTGAATTATCTTCTCGATAATGCACTCGCAGCTGGCTTGAAGCTGAAAGCTCGCCAGGTTGATCATTCTGCCTTGATGGAAAAGCTCAGAAATGACGATTATCCGTTAGCCTGGATTGCGATCAAAGGCACGCCGGACAATCCGTTTTCCGGAATTTTAAACACCACCCCTTCTGCTGAAGAAATGCAAACCGGGATCAGTAATTATTTATTTGCTCCGGGAGCCAGTCAGCCTTTTAGTCGTTATGCGTATTGGCAGTGGCTTGAGCTGCCAGACAATCTTGGTACACGTGTTTCAGCAGACGTATTCGACCCTTTTGATCCGGTAAGTGGTGGACTGTTCTGGATTAACCCGGAATTACGCGCTGATGTACTTGGCCGACCTGATCGACGTTCAGGTGAAGAGGCTGTCAGAGTCTCCGATGAACGCTTTAAATTTAAAGAACAATAGACACATCCGAAGTAGAACCTGTATGGCAAAAATTATCAGTTTTAACATTAATGGAATCCGTGCTCGTCAACATCAGCTGGAAGCAATTCGCGACCAACTGGACCCTGATGTGATGGGTTTACAGGAAACCAAAGTTCATGACGAACAATTCCCTCTGGCTGATGTCGAAGGCCTTGGGTATCACGTTGAGTTTTTCGGCCAGAAAAGCCATTACGGTGTGGCGTTACTGAGCAAGACTTCGCCTGTTTTGGTACAAAAAGGCTGGCCCTGGGATGACGAGGACGCCCAGAAACGTCTGATCCACGCTCGATATGAAATCGACGGAAAAACCTACGACGTGTTAAATGGCTACTTCCCGCAGGGTGAAAGTCGCGACCACGAAACCAAGTTTCCCGCTAAAGAAAAGTTTTACGCTGATCTGATGCGTTATCTGAGTGAAAACTTTACGCCGGAAGATAATGTGGTTGTCATTGGTGATATGAATATTTCACCGGAAGATACCGATATCGGTATTGGTGAGCCTAATCGTAAGCGCTGGCTGAAATCCGGAAAATGCAGTTTCTTACCGGAAGAACGTGAATGGTATCAGGATTTGTTGGCCTGGGGTTTACAGGACACCTATCGCAAGCATTACCCAGATTCGTCCGATACCTTCAGCTGGTTTGATTATCGTTCTAAGGGCTTTAATGATGACCCTAAACGCGGCCTGCGCATCGATCACATCCTAGCAACGCCAGCACTGTACGAAGCCTGTCATAGCGCCGGAGTGAGTTATGATATTCGCGGCATGGAAAAACCGTCCGATCACGCCCCTATCTGGTCTGAGTTCAGCTGATACTGGATTTATCTGCAGAACTTTTATTTTGTGGAGCTGAGCGGCAAACACACGGTAAAAACTGAGCCTTCGCCGAGGGTGCTATCGACCTGGATATCACCCTCGTACTTTTCAATAATGCCGTAAGAAATGCTCAGCCCCAGGCCACTGCCGACACCAACCGGCTTGTCGGTATAGAAAGGCTCAAAGATTTTCTGCAGAGTTTGTTCTGACATTCCTTTGCCGTTGTCCTTGATGGATATAACGGCGTTTTCACCTTCTGTAGACAGCTTGATACCAATCTCTCCGCCCTCTTCAATAGCGTGGGACGCGTTTATTAATAAATTGGTGAAAACCTGAGACAGCTGCCCTTCATTTGCCCGGACGTAAATATTACTGTTTAAATCAGTCGACACCTTGGCCCTGTATTTAAGCTCATTCCAGATCAGCTTAATTGTGAACTCCAGGCAACGTTTGAGATCGACAACTTCTGTTTTATCGCCATCTGAGTGAGTAAACTGCTTAAGACTGGTAACGATATCTTTAACTCGCTGCAGTCCGGTTTTATTTTCGCTGATCACATCCCGGCAATCCTCTAATACCTCGCTCAGGCCTTCGGAGTTGATAAAGTCGATGGCCGCCTGCACTTCACCACTTTTTATCAAGGTAATCAGATGACTGGTGTTGCTGACCATTTCTTCCAGGAAGTTATTGTTGCTCATTACAAAAGCAATGGGATTATTAATTTCATGAGCCACACCGGCAGCCATGGTGCCAATACTGGCCATTTTTTCCGAATGAAGTAACTGGGCCTGATTGGCAATCAGTTGTTGGTTTGTTTCAGTTAGCTGCTTTTCACGCTTTCTGACGGAGCGTGCCATCGAATTAAATTGACGGGTTAACGCAAGCATCTCAACCGACGCATGATCAGGGATGTTGATTTCTTTTATGTTGCCTTCTGCCAGATCAATAATATGGGTATCCAGCTCTTTGATGGGGGTTACGAAGTAGCGCTTACCCCAGGCAATGGCGATATAAGTTACCAGCACCGCAATCACACTGAGTACCACTAATATTGTGGTCAGGTGCTGATACGTGTAACTGTTAATTTTATCCAGATTTACTTTGTAATAGATCGGATAATTCAGGAATTCCTGCCTGGCTTTGTGCCATTGGGAATTGTTGCTTTTGCCGATAATGATTGAGCTGCTATCTTCGGGCTTGCCAATACTTAATGGAAACTCCGTGAGCCTGGAGTCGAGCGACAGGATATTTTTCATCCGCTGCCATCTTAAATGTGCCAGGAAAAAACCCTCGGTGTTGTCGTTGTATACAACGGGCAGTGCAATTTCGACATAAGGGCTTGCACCCGAGACCAGTCGCATTGAACGGCTGCCCGGATTATCCGATAGCTCCATGAACCAGGGGGAATCCGAAAAGCTGTCTTCTCTGGGGGGGAATCTGGCGTAAATTACATCGCCTGCAAAATCGAGTAATAGCTGTTGGGTCTTTATGTTTTGGATGGACAAGTCTCGAAATAAGTCTTTAACGCTGGGCAGCAGTATTTCTGGTTGCAGAACTGCCTGTGTAATCAGAGGAAGCTGGCGTTGCCCCATCAGCTCGTTGGCGCGTACTTCAACGTATTGATCGAGCTGATCGACAATGTTGTTAATGCTATTCAGCTGTGCTGTTATTTGTTGGTTGATAAGAATGCTTCGAAGACTGAACCAGGTTACCAAAATCACAATGATGCTGATAAGCAGGATCCCGCCAGCAGTAAAAAGGCTAAAGCTGGTCTCGGTTTTTAAATGGCGGCTGAATTGTTTCTGCACTACTTCTTCTCTTGTTGCACCAGGCGAATGACGCCTTTTGAATCGAAGTAACCCATGGTGTAGTCGTTGCTGCTAAGTGCTTCATGGCTATCAAACCCTTCGGCAGAAAAAGGCTTGCTATACACTTTGATTAAGCCATCAACGTTATTCGATAAATCTTCAAGTGCGAGTTTTACAGCCTTACGGTCTTGAACGATATTGCCGGAGAGACCTGCTTGGTTGATGGCTGCAATCAGGATTTTCATCAGGTCATGGCTATGAACAAAGCCGGTTGCAGCTTTGATATCTTCGGGCTTCTGAATATCGCTGAATTCCTGTTTTGCGGCATCGAAGATACTTGTTGCAAGTGAGCTCATCGGATTTAGAAATGAAAACCGCGTTTGGATAAACTTAAGGTCCAGATCCTGAAGGTCCTCTCCCAGCGCTTCGGCAAAATCACCGCCAGTTATTCCCCAGTGGCTTCGAATCGGTAGTCTTTCGTTTTTCTCCAAAGACAGCATTGCCCGGGCAAATGTTTTACCTTCCGGAGCATTGGCCACCAGATAAAGGCTATCGGCACCGGATTGCTTAATTTTGCGCAGCATTATGCGCGCTGAGTTTTCGCTCAACCCCCAGTTAAACCACTTAACTCCTACTACTTCTTTATTTTGTTGTTTCAGAGCGGCCGACATATTTTTATGATTAGACCGCCCCCAGCCGGTATCTTCCAATAGCAGATATGGCTTATTCAGCCCCTCTTTTAATGCCGAGGTCGCAATCACCTTGCCAGCTTTTGTATCGTCAACAGAGAGTCTGAATATCCAGTTTTTTCCTTCTGTTCGGGTGATTGGTCCGGCGGCAGCCCAGGGATCCATCACAAGGATTTCCTGATCATTAATGAATTGCCTGTGCGTTAGCAAAGGTGGTGAGTGCAAGCCACTGAAGACAGCAAGGGTGTTGTCGGCTTTCAGAAATTGCGTCAGGTGCTTCAGGCTTCTTCGTGAGTTTCCTCTGTGGTCTTTGATAACTATTCGTAATGGAATGTTACTGACCTGACCTCCAGCCTGATTAATTGCAACGGTCATGCCTTGATGGATAGAACGACCAGAATTAACGGCGCCGGTTTGATCGGCATCCAGATAGATTATCAGCTCATCGTAGGGTTTTGTGTTAGCTGTCAGAAGTGGGCTGGTGAACACCAGAAGTAACAGTAACAGACGAGAATTCAGCCGTTCCATGCCTAGTACCTTTTGATAAAGATACATGTAACTTAAGACCAGAGCGGATTTAAGGTCAACTTCAGCGGGTTATGAGGCAGCACCTGCTCTGAGAGAGTTCAAGCAGGTGTATCAGTTACAGCCGTATCAAAGGTACTCTTCAACGCTAGCTATGTAATCAAGCCAAGTCTTCGCTGAAGAAGCGCTATCGGGCTCCTTTAATGCTCTTTGAAAGTAACGCTTAGCCGTTGGGTAATCCTGCAGTTCAAACGCGCTGTTTCCTGCGAGAATTAATGCATTGCCCTTCTGCTTATCTGATAGTCCCTTCTTAATCGCGGCTTCTATATCAACAATGACGGTTTTGTAGTCATTGTTTTGGATCGACATTTGGGCAGCGCGCACCAGAAGTTTGCCATCATCGGTAAATCTGGAAGCTTCACGAAGAGCTGTAATGGCATCAGAACGCTCCCTTCCCTGTTGCCAGGCTGATGCAAGCAGGCGCCAGTTACGTTCATTGAGCTCTATCTTACCGTCATTAAGTTGCTTACTTAAGATGCGTCCGCCACGCTCCGGCAAGCCGTTTGAAATCAGCAGCTGCACCAACAACATCAGGTTGTTGTCTTTCGTCAGGTAGCCACCGGCAAAAGCAGTTTCCATAGTTTTCATACTGTCTTTCGGACGTTCAAGCAGTTGGTACATTGAAGCTTGCTGAACCCAATAATCCTCTTTGCCCGGATTAACATTCAATAAGCGCTGAAAACCCTGGGCAGCTTTCAAGTACTTTTTTTGCTCGTAATACGCAACCGTCATGACCTGCAACCAGTTTTCCTTCGGTTTTTTGCTGCGCTCTAGTGCTTTGTTAATCCAGGGAATAACCTGAGGGTATTGCTGATGAATGTGATACGCCATCGCCAGAGTGGCATAGGCCATAGGCTGGATAAAAACCTTGGGCTTTTCCGGAGATTTTTTATTGGCTTCAGCTTCTGCCTTTTCGATTTTTAATAATCGAGACTCCAGGCTCGCAACTGCCTCTGATGTTTTTTCTTCCGCAAGATACAACTGAGCGACATTGGTAGCCAATGCTGCTTCCTGTGCTGGTGCCAGCTTTTCAAGCTTTAAGGCTTTTTCAAATTGCTCGAGCGCCTGAGTGTTTTTTTCCTGGGCAAGATAAAACTGCCCGTACAATTGATAAGTTAATGCCAAACCAAAGCTGGGTTTTAGTTTTTCGCTTAAGCGCGACAGCTCTTCTTCAGCCTCTGGCCACTTTTCTTCCTGCAGAAAAACCTGAATTTCATTCAGTGCTTCATAAGTTGATTGCGAGATAGACTGATCTGCAGCCTGAACTGGTTGGCTCACAACAAAGGCAGCCAAAACCATCAATAATAATGCTTTCATTATCAGCGCTTCCCAAGTGTGAATTCGATGGTCTGTGTTGCAACCTGACCAACCGGCTTACCATCCTGCATCTTCGGCTTAAATTTGTAGCGGAACAGCGCCCTGCGAGCTTCCCGCTCGAATACGCCGCGCGGTTTGGAGTCGATAATCTCGACATCTTCCACTGAGCCTTCAGGATTAATGTCCAACCGGGCCGTTACGTAGCCTTCAATCTTACGCCGTTTGGCTTTTTCCGGATAAACCGGATTCTGACGCACCAGCGGAATAACGTCGCTATCCCCAAAGCCCATACCTACAACCGCATCACCGAGAAATGACTGATTCGACAGCGCCAGGTCTGCTTCGACCTGGGGCATGTTAAATGGCATTTTCTGAGTCTGAACATTTTGTTGGGAAACAGACGTTTTTGGTAATTGTGGTTTTTTCGGTTTTGGCGGCTCTTTTTTACGACGCTCTTTTAATTGCGTCTGGCTGTCCTGCTTTACCCGGACGAAATCGATATAGGTGGATTCGCTCTTGTTTTTTGCCAGATCAGCGGGGCCTGAGACCATGCTGTGCATCGCAAAGAACAGTCCCAGCGAAACTCCGCCAGCAGCCAGCAGTGCTAATAAAATGCGAATCGGCGCTGCCATCAGTTAGCTGCCTCAGCCGATATCGAGATATCCTGAATCCCCGCTAGGCGAATCTGATCCATCACTTTAACCAAAAGGCCGGTAGGCGAGAACTCATCCGCTTGAATAATAACTGCACCTTCCGGGTTTTCTGCTTTCATTCGTTCAATGTTTGGTCGAACAGCGCGCACATCAATGGCACGGCGATCGATCCAGATCTCACCATTGGCGCGAATAGCGACCAGAATGTTACTACCCTTTTTCTCTTCCGCGGTTTGTGCGCTTGGGCGATTGACTGTGACCCCACTTTCTTTCACAAATGAGGTGGTCACAATAAAGAAGATCAGCATGATAAAAACGATATCCAGCATTGGTGTGATGTCGATATCGTTTCCATCTGCGTCGTTATCTGTATGACGTCTTGCCATAATAAATATCCGTTAATTAATCCGTTGGCAGCATTTCTGCGAGTTGATGAACACCGCGTTCGCTGAGGCGCTTAAAGCGCGTGCGGAAATATAAACCTGTTAACGCAACAACCAGCCCAGCCATGGTTGGAATGGTCGCCTGAGAAATACCGTTTGCCATGGCCCGGGCGTTACCGGTACCGGTAACCGCCAGAACATCAAATACACTGATCATGCCGGTTACTGTGCCCAGCAGTCCCATTAATGGACAAATGGCAATCAGGATGCCGACGGTTGATAAAAAAGCATTCGCAGCTTGTTGCTGCTGACTGATCAGTGTGATGCGGATTTTACGTGCCGCCCAGCTATCGTGTTCTTTGCGTTGCTTCCAGGATTCTGCCACCCGGCGGTTGGAACGAGGCAATTCGATGTAGAAAAACCATAAACGTTCCAGAATCAGCGCCCACAATAAAATGCTAAGCAGCAAAATGCCGTAAAGCACTGGCCCGCCCTGGGCCATAAAATCAAATAACCACTGCAATGGCGAATTCATTGCTCAGCTCATCCTTTAACGTTTTTAGCGTTCGCTTCAAGGCTTTGAGCCATCAGGCCAGCAGACTGTTCGTCCAGCAACTGAATCAGGCGTTTACTTTGTGATGCCACCCAGTTGTGAGCCAGTAACAGCGGGATTGCTGCCAGCAGGCCCAGTACCGTGGTAATCAACGCCTGGGAAATACCTGCGGCCATCAGCTTTGGATCACCGGTGCCGAAGTTGGTAATTGCCTGGAAGGTCGCGATCATACCCGTCACTGTGCCCAGCAGGCCCAATAATGGTGCAATGCCGGCAAACAGTTTGATAATTGATTGGCCGCGCTCTAGAGCTGGCAATTCGCGTAATACCGCTTCATCCATCTTGGCTTCCAGAACTTCCGATTCAATCTGGTCCGGCAGTTCCTGATAGCTCTTCAGTACACGTCCTAATGGATTGTTGTCATTAGGCTGATCAATATTCTTTTGTTGTTGTTTCACTTTCGAAGAAATGCCAGCCAGCGTGATCAGGCGCCATGCGGCTAATAACAAACCAAGAATGCCCAACGCGATAATGATGTAACCCACTTCAGCACCTTGCTGAACACGCTCCAGTAAATCCGGGTTTTCCAGTGTCAGGTTAATCAAGGCACCACGACTTGGATCCAGAGCAAAAGGAGCAACGTCAGCGGAAGATGCTAAGTAGCCAGGAATTAAATCAGCCACAGCAGGCTGGCGACCCAATTCGCCAAGTTGTTGCAATTCAGGGTCGTAAGATAAATACCCCTGATCATCTACCGCATTAAATACACCAATACGAGTGACCGTTTGGGTTTGCGGTTTGCCTTGCTGGTCGGTTACCTGAGTTTCAAAGCTGGCAATCTGGCCGTTTAAGGTCATTTCCTGCTGCAGGGTGAACCACAGGTCTTCCAGTTCGGAAATATTCGGTAATTCTTTGGCTTCGGATAATTTCTCAAGATCTGCTTTGCGCTCCGGAAGCTGAGCCAGTGTCAGGCTGTCCGACAGCACGGTTTGCAGATCAGTAGCGACCTGGCGCACAACACCAAACATTTCGCCCAGGTTACCAACCCGCAGGCGCAGTTCTTCTTCTTTGTCGATTAGCTTTTTTTCATTCGAGTCAAAACGATTTTTCAAATCGTCTGCACTTTTTTGCTCGCGCTTGAGCTGCTCTTTCGCTTCCGCTAATAATCGTTTTTGCGCTGCCAGATCTTTGCGGAACGCTGCCTGACGTGCTTTATCGATTTCAGCTTCGTTGGATTTATAAGCACTGGCTTTTTGCAGCAATTGTTGTAATTCGCTTTCGGCAGATTCGGCCTGGGCCGTTGCAGGTACAACCAATGCCAGAGACAGTAATAAAGAAGACAACATTTTCATGACAATATTCCTTATGACTTAGCTGCGGTTGGCAGAGGCAGGTTTAATAATTCCGGAGCGGCTGTTTGTTGTGCCACTTTGAGTGCTTTGCGTAAATCGCGCATATAAGCCTGATCGAGACTTAACCAGTCTTTTTTCTTCTGTGACCAAACCCAGGCCTGCTGGCCGTCATTGGTTAAACGGTACAGAGCTACCCGGCCAATACGCAGGAAATCGTACGAGGTGTTGTCTAATTGGCCGCGGTACGCTTCGATATTACGACCGTAATCAACCTCTACCTGATAGGCTTCAAGAACCCGGCGAAATTTCTCAGAAATAGTAACGTCAGCACGAGTCATCAGGTCACGCAATAACGCAACTCGCGTGGCACGCTCTTTAGGCAGGAATGGTGTGTCTAATTCGACGAATTGCTGCAGGTTATCCAGCATGCGGCTCATCAGAGGTAATATGCCGCGTTCGGTGCGCTCGATTTCATTAATCTGGCGATCGAGTGACGCCAGTTCTTCTTCCTGATTGCCAACGATGCGGGTCATCTGGCGATTGTATAAATTCAGCTGATCGGCTTCGGCTTTAATCTGGCGATATTCGTTTAACAGTTTTTGCGCCTGATCGTCGAGCGAGTTAATGCGCTGCTGGCTGTTTTGACCAGCCTTCTCGCTGCTGGCGATTTCTTTTTTAGCGTCAGCTACGTCTTGAGCAACGGACAGCGATGGAGAAAGCACAGAACCGATCAGCCCTAACAGAGCGAGTCCTTTGCTGACATGTGAAATTGCAGGTTTCATAGTCTGGAAATTCCAATGATGATCAAGCGCCATTTGGCGTATCGGGCAAATTAAGCTGGCAGTGTGCACTGCTTTAGCTTAACCGCCGCTGAAAAGTTGAGGCGCATTATGCCGCCTCATAAAAAGAAACTCAATTGATAGCAATTCTCAATTGAGTTTCTTTTTGCGTTGGCAGGGAATTTACTGAATGTCGTGTTTAATATTCGACCACATTCAGGCCTAGCTTAACGGCGATATCTTCACTACCACGTGGTGCAACCACGGCTTTATGGCCAGCCTGATTGCGCAGGTACTGGTCCGCAACGCGCAACACATCATCCCATTTTACCGCCAGCAGGCGTTCACGGAATGTCTGACGAATTGCCCTGCTGCGACCAGTCTTATCCATATGGAAAGATTGTTTCGCCTCACCTGCTGGTGAGCCAGGACGATCCATACTGCCAATAATTCCCAGCACAGCCTGCTCAACCAGATTCTCGCCAGCGGTTTTATTCAGTACCCAGTCAATCGACGATTGATAATCGTCAAATGTGCCTTCTACCCGAGGGTCGCGATAAGAGTAGAATTTAAAACAGGCGATCGATGAATCCTGAGTTGCTCCCGCACCGTACGCACCGCCTTGCTCACGAATTGCAGTGTGTAAATAGCCATTGCGCAATACACCACCCAATACCGCCAGCGGCGCCGCATCGGCGTGATCGAGAGTTACGGTTGGTATTGCCCAGGCGCAGAAATTCACCTGTGAATCGACCATCCAATACTGACCACCCTCGGTGTTTTGCCAATTAAACACGGAAGAAGTATCGCCACCGGCTTGCCAGAGTTGATTAACGCTGGCGACATGGGCCGCTGCCAGTGCTTCATCCTGAACCAGTAACGCCTGATTAGGGCTTTTAATGTGTTGGTAAAGATCGTTTAGTGCACTGGCTAATAATGCAGGATCTTTCTGTGCAGCTTCCAATCGATGCTTCAGGCGTTTGGCCTGGGGTAAACCACCCAGCTCATTAGCGATATTCGCGGCTTTATTCAGTGGTGCAGCCGCCAGGCTCATCGCCAGCGAATGACCCGCACCGGTAATGCCCTGTTCTTTTCGGGCACGCGCCTGAGTTAATAAATCCAGCAAACGCTGAGATTCGCTAAAATCCGGTTGCGTCCAGGTTTCTTTCACCAGTGCACTGAATTCATTTGTATTGTCTGCCAGTGCTTTGCCAGTCATTACTAAATAAGCTTGCAGTGCATCACTGTTATCGACGTGGCCTTTAATTGAGCTGTAAGCGGTTAAGCTGCCAACAATTGACGTCTGTTTTTGCTGTTGGGCCAGATAATCGTTTCCGCCAGCACCAACCTCGGTCCAGGCGTGAGAGAAAAACGGTAACCAGGTGAGCTGCTCATGACTGAGTGACGGAAGATCGACCATCTGCTGCTGATACACAATGCCATTGGTGCCAGCGTTGTATTCAGCGATATTTAATCCACCTGAATGATTGTTGCTGGCAGCGGTATGGGAAATTTCCGGGCGAACATCGTCCAGTGTTACTTGCGGCAAGATACCCGGATCATCTTCCTGTGCCTGACGTTCTTTTAATGCCTGAGTTTCTGCAACAACAGCGTCCTTATCGGCATCACTCATGGCATCAGCGATATTCACCAGCTGTTGAGTTTCCAGGCGTTTCGCTTCTTCGTTTAGTAAAGCATCGGGCTTAAGGGTAAAACGAACACGATGACGATTTTCCAGTAACAAACGTTTAACCGCAGACTGGATAAAGTCAGGCTGCTGAACTTTTTCTTTCAGGCGATTAATCGCCGGGTCCAGATTAAGCAGACTAACCGGGTCGCCATAATGGGTGGCTGCCGGGATAGCATTAAAGATCAACTGGAGGCCATAAGGATAATGGTCGCCGCCAATTTCGCGCTGGTGTAATTCCAATTGATGCAAGGCAGCATCAACCATGCTTTGCTCGACGCCGGTTTCGCTGATTTGTGTCAGCGTGTCGAGAATGAGCTTTTCAATGGCGGCCGCATGTTCCGGTTCACTGCCTTCAACACCGCACATAAAACTCATTTCACGATTGGAATCTTCCAGGCCACACAGTGGTGATGGAGAACCACCCAGATCGGTTTGCTCCAGTACTTTACGCAGAGGTGATGCACTGTTATCCAGCAGAACCTGACTTAATAAATTGGCTTCCAGCTGGGCATCCAGATCAGTTGAATCACCCAGTAGCCAGCCCATGACGTGGTGAGTTTTATTGGTTAAATCGTCACCGTCGACGCCATAGCCCTGCTCGATGGAAATCGGAGATGGGTAACGCTTTTCCGGTTGGACTCGCCACTGCTTGCTTTGCTTTTCGAAACGGCTTAATGCTTGCTCGTCGAGCTTTTGTTGCAGCTCCACAACATCCATATCGCCAAAGGTCATAAATATGGCATTGGATGGATGGTAGTGGGTTTTATAAAAATCGATTAATTCGTCATAACTTAAATCAACGATATCGGCTGGTTCGCCACCACTGTTGTAGTGATAGGTTGTGGTCGGAAATAAATAGCTGGAGATACCTTGCCACAGCTGACTGACAGGTGACGACATCGCCCCTTTCATTTCATTAAAAACCACACCTTTAAATTCCAGTGGCGAGTTTTTATTACCCTCTTCACTGAATTCGACGCGATGACCTTCCTGGGTAAAATCCAACGGATCCAGACGTGAGAAAAATACAGCGTCTAAATACACGTCCAGCAGATTGTTAAAGTCTTTATCGTTTTGTGACGCAAATGGATATGCGGTCCAGTCAGAGCTGGTCATGGCATTCATAAAGGTATTTAAAGAGCGACGCGTCATCATAAAAAACGGGTCGCGCACCGGATACTTTTCACTACCACACAAAGCGGTATGTTCCAGAATATGCGCCACACCGGTTGAGTCGTGAGGCATGGTGCGTAACGCTACCAGAAAAGCTTTTTCGTCATGATCGCTGGCCAGATGGTAATGAACGGCACCGGTTTTGATGTGTTCATAATGGTGTACGGTGAGATTCAGCGATTCGACCTGAGTAGCATCGATATGACGAAATGCCGCATGGGCCAGATTGTGATCAGACATAACTTCTCTATTCATTATGGATATTAATCCGTTAATCTTAGCAGCGTTATGTCCATCTCCGAAGGATTAAAGGCTAAGCATGACTGAACAATATGATCCACAAGCCGGTTTTGACTGGCGCAGTGAATTTCCGGTGAATGATGAATGCAGTTATCTCAATCATGCCGCGGTTGCACCCTGGCCGGAATCGGCGAGAAAAGCGATCAATGATTTTGCTACGGAAAATGTCGCGCTGGGTGCCACGCACTATCCTCAATGGGAAAAAGCCGAAGATAAACTCCGCCGCAACCTTGAAACTCTGATCGACGCTCCTCGTGGCAGTGTCGCTTTGGTTAAAAATACCTCAGAGGCGTTGTCGTTCGTTGCTTATGGTTTAAATTGGCAGCCTGGCGACGTGGTGGTGATTTCCGATCAGGAATTTCCCTCTAACCGTATCGTCTGGGAATCGCTGGCGGACAAAGGCGTTAAAGTTGTAGAAGTTGCCTTGCCGTACGACGACCCTGAATCAGAGCTTCTGATGGCCATCGAGCAAAAGCCAAGATTGGTGTCCATCAGTGCTGTGCAGTACGCCTCTGGATTGCGCCTTGATATTGATCGGATTGGTGCTGCTTGTCGTGCAGCTGGTGTTTTATTTTGTATTGATGCGATTCAAGCGGTTGGCGCCCAGCCTTTTTCTGTACAACAGAACCAATGTGATTTCGCCATGGCCGATGGCCACAAGTGGATGTTGGGGCCGGAAGGTTTAGGTTTCTTTTATGTGCGCCCGGAGGTGATGGATCTGCTGAGAATCCAGGAATATGGCTGGCACATGGTTGCCGATGCAGGGAATTACAATACCAGAGAATGGCAATTGGCGCCGGATGCCAAACGGTTTGAATGTGGTAGCCCGAATATGCTGGCTGGTTATGCATTAAACGCCAGCCTTGAGCTGATTTTGAAGGTCGGCTTGCCACAGATTGAATACGCCATTGCTGAGCGGATTCAATACCTGAAAGACGGCCTGATGGAAATGGAGGCCGTTTTTCTCAATCCACTGATTGATGAGCGTCCTTCTGGCATTCTCACTTTCCACTTCTGGAATATCGATAGCGCCAGACTGCACAAAACACTGATGCAGACGGGCGTTATCTGCGCCAATCGTGGTGGCGGCATTCGTTTTTCTCCGCACTTTCACACCACGCAGGAAGCATTGGATGATGCGCTTGAAGCGTTAGAAAGCCTGCTGCCGATGCTGCAACCCCGATAGCTCTCCGGCACTGGTCAGGTCGATCTGGCCAGTGTTTCCAGCGGATTATCACAAAGCCAATACAAGTCTCCCTGCTAACAAGCCGCCAATGTGTTTTGCCTGTGCTATAGCTAAGATATTTGGCATTCGCAGGAGGTGGTTATGGCGCTCTTTGTGACTTTGCTGGTGGTTTTGTCGTTGGCGATTTGTGTGTTTGCCATTCGAAATCATTCAGCTAAATTGCGTTGCCGCAGGAAATCCCGAAAAGGTCATCTCAATCCTTTTCATGCCGTTGAGGCGCACCTGCATCCGGGCTGCTGTCGCGCAGCAAAGCGACTCAGAGGAAAGCGTTTTCTCGCTGCTGAAGCACCGCTGTTTCCGTTATCCGGCTGCACGTGTTCAAACTGCCGTTGTGATTACACCCATTTTGACGACAGGCGTCAGGATTCAAGGCGTCTTGATATTGGCTTGATGCACGATTTGTATGGGAAAAATGGAGAGCCGGAAAGGCGACTGCGCAGAGGCAGGCGCCAAACGGATTAACTGTGATGTGATTCAGACTACATGGTGTGTGTCAGGCGATCTGACTTAAGAGCACCGGCCAGGAATGTTTCGATTTTATTCCGTGCGATATTGTCATCACCCGTGAACTGAACACCGATGCCAGCAACTTTGTTGCCTTGAGCGCCTTTCGGTGTAACCCAGACTACCTTGCCCGCTACCGGAATTTTCTCCGGCTCGTCCATCAGTTTTAACAGCATAAATACTTCATCGCCCAGCTGGTATTGTTTGTTTGTTGGAATAAACAAACCGCCATCGGTAATGAATGGCATATAGGCAGCATATAACACCGACTTATCTTTGATTGTCAGTGACAGAATACCGCTGCGACCGCCCATAGGGTTCATGTTATCTCCTGATCTCTGGTGTACTAACTTACCGGATGGCGACGAATTGTTGCCTGCCAATCCAGCAGCAAAGATTCCAGCAAAAGCTGCTTATTATAATGTGAAACACCGGACATCAAATTGCCCTGCACTTCCTGTACTTTGCGCTGCAAGGTTATCAGCTTTGAAGAATCCAGCATAGCGCCGCTTAAGAGTTCCGGCAGCAGCTGCTGATAAACGAGCTGTTCTGACGTTACGCCAAGCTGTGTTTTTAACGCGTCAGCCAGGGCGGTGTTAAACCAGTGAATGACGTCTTCTATTTCCAGCTTATTCCAGGCTGACACCAACTGTTCCAACGGCGCTGCGTCAAGAGTCCATTGTCTGAACTGATTCACCCAGGCTTGCTGCTGACTTCCGGCATCCTGTTCGAGCCAGCGCTTTGCTGCCAGTGGTGCGCCGGGGTTATAGCGCAAAGCAGAGTGTGCGTCAGTGTCATTAACTCCCTGCTGTTGCAGCCAGGCGAGCGCTTCTGCCTCGGTTGGCGCTTGTAGCTGAAGACGCTGGCAGCGACTGCGAATCGTTGGCAGTACCGAGCCAAAACGTTCTGCCTCAAGAAGCAGGAAACTTTCCCCTGCAGGTTCTTCCAGAGTTTTCAGCAGTGCATTG
Organism: Bacterioplanoides sp.; assembly: GCF_965219715.1. Taxonomy (GTDB): domain Bacteria; phylum Pseudomonadota; class Gammaproteobacteria; order Pseudomonadales; family Oceanobacteraceae; genus Bacterioplanoides. The sequence continues at coordinate 700,648 of NZ_OZ244785.1, read as the reverse complement.
GCAGCATTGGTGTTCATCACCTCGACCGGTTTGAGAATAACCACCTGGCAGTGACTGATCTGCGGCGTCTGGGCGAGAAACTCATTCACCTTACGAATGCTGTCGATACGAATCTGTCGGCTGTTGTCTTCCGGTTGGCATATCATGAAATCCGGGTGACTTCCGGCTTTCCAAAGCTGGCAAGAGTGGCAAGAGCCGCAAGGCTGACTTAGTGACTCGGTCTTTGCGCGTTGGCACAGTAGCCATTCGGCGGTGTACAAAGACAGCTGATGTTTACCAATACCACTGATGCCGGTAAACATCAGTGCGTGAGGTAAACCAGCCGTTTGCTGGCGCTTAACCAGATCCTCCCAGACCTGAGTCTGCCAGGGCAAAATCATACCAGGCCACCGGTTGTCAGCAGTTGTTCCATTTGTGTCGCAATGGCTTTCTGAACCTGAGTTAATGGCTGGCTCGCATCTATCCGTCGGAAGCGCGGCTGTTGCTCTGCCAGCTCAGTGAAGCCTTGTTGTACGCGTTGAAAAAATTCCAGCTTTTCGGTTTCAAATCGATCAACCTGTTCTCCGGCATCGGCTGCCCGACCTCTGGCTCTGCTCATGCCAAGCTCCAGAGGCGCTTCAAGCAAGAATGTGCAATCCGGCTCCATGCCTTGTTGCACCAATTTTTTCAGGCTTGCAATAACCTCTTTCGACAAGCCCCGGCCGTATCCCTGGTAAGCGATGGTTGAGTCAGTAAAACGATCGCAAAGCACCCAGGTGCCAGATGCAAGTGCCGGACGTATTACTTTTTCCAGATGTTGCGCTCGTGCAGCGAAAACCAGAAGAAGCTCTGCCAGATCCGACATATCTTCGTTGTGATGAGCCTTTAATAAATCATTGCGGATTTTTTCTGCAATTTCAGTCCCACCAGGCTCGCGGGTGATCAGTGTACGAATCCCCTGCTGTTGCAGCCACTCGGAAACAAACTGAATATTGGTGGATTTACCAACACCTTCACCACCTTCAAAAGTGATAAAGCGACCTGTGTTATTGCTCATATTTTGTCCGGATTAATTCGTTTGTGGAGCCGAGCGATATTCTTTTTTACGGCGGAATATCTGATATTTTCTGACGGCCTTATTGTGCTCTGCCAGGGTGGCGGAAAAATAATGACTGCCATCACCTTTGGCAACAAAATAAAGCGTTTTTCCATCTTGCGGGTGCAAGGCAGCATGAATCGCAGAGCGACCGGCAAACGCAATCGGGCTGGGTGGCAACCCTTTATGACGGTAGCTATTGTATTTGTTAGAGCGATCACGCAAATGTTTTTTCTTCAGGTTGCCGTCAAAACTATCACCCAGACCATAAATAATGGTCGGGTCGGTTTCCAGTCGCATGTTTTTTTGCAGTCGTCTGACAAAAACACCGGCAATTTGCGGGCGCTCATGCGCGGCACCGGTTTCTTTTTCGACAATAGATGCCATAACCAGTGCATCGTATGGAGTACTGTAAGGCAGATTGGAAGCTTTATTCTGCCACTCCTGCTGCAGAACTTTTTTCATGCGCTGGTACGACTGGAGAATAATGGAACTAACGGCTTCACCGCTGTGATAAACGTAAGTGTCCGGGTATAACCACCCTTCCGGATTGCCCTGTAGCCCAATCAACTGCGCAATGGTTGTGTGCGTCAGTGGTTGTACATCCTGCTTCAGGCTTTTTGCTTTCTTCAGTGATTCAATCGCCTGAGTTAACGTCGTACCTTCAATAAACTGAACTTTATAGCTAACCGGTTTGGCGCTGGCGAGAAATGCCAATAGTTTTGGTCCCGTCAGTGAGGCTGGTATATCAAACTCCCCAGCACGTAACACGTGCTCTTTTTTCAGGAGTTTCGCTTGTAACTTCAGTAAGTCTGCGGATACCAGCCAACCGTCGCTTTGCCATTGGCGGGCTACTGCGGAAAGACTACTGCCAGGTTTGATATCAACACGTACAGTGTCCTGATTCCTGGTTGGTATATTCCAGGTGTAAATTCCCGCGGCAATGCAGCTTAAGAAAATCACCAGTAATGTGATTTTAATTTTCATGATCAGATATCCCTGAATTAAAAGCGGAGATAAACATGGTTTGAATTTTTTGTTGTACGTTGTGGGTTAGCTGTTGTTTATCAGCAGAATAAACAAAGTCATCAATCTGATTGACCCAGCTGAAGCCATTTAATGTATTACTGAATAACAAGCCATCAGCAGCTCGGATACGATTCAAATCCAAAATGCCTTGTTGGCAAGTGATACCCAGATTACTGGCGTTATTCAGCAGCCACTGCCTGGCAACGCCTTCAATACCTGAATTTTCCAATATTGGAGTAATCAGACGATCGCCCTCTAACAGGTAAACATTACTCATGCAGCCTTCAATAACATCGCCGGCGCGGTTAAGCATGAGCGATTCTTTCCAACCTGGTTGAAAAGCATGACGCGCCATGACTTGTTCAAGCCGATTCAGGTGTTTAATCCTTGCTAATAATGGTTGTTCTGCGATGGTGACCGGATTGACGCCAACTTCCCAACCAGCGATCCATTGATTCCATGCAGGAGCCAGCCTTAGCTGGAGCTGAAGGTTGACCGGGTGACTCGCGCCTATTTGATAGCCTCTTGGCCATTGATCCGGATCGTTTGAAACTGAATGATTTAACTGCCGGCTAACGATCAGTTTCAACTGAATGTCGCGATTCGCTTGTTTGGCGTCGCGACTAAGCTCTGCTGTGCCTTTAATTGAGGCGATGTGTTTAAGTGCAGTATCAATGCGCTGGAGCGTGTCGATGGGAAAATCCAGACGAACAAGCCCGCGAAGGAGCCGCTGCCGGTGCAGCGCCAGTAATGGTGGAATGAAATCATGAGTCAGGCGTATGGTTTCAAACAGACCATCGCCAAATTCTTGGCCCCGGTCGGCAAGCAGAGGACCGCTAATCCAGCCCTCTTCGCTGTAACTGGCAGTAATGATCAAGAATTAACCTTCGTAGCGAGTGAGTAACAGGCTGCCGTTGGTTCCGCCGAATCCAAATGAGTTGGAAATGGCTGCCTTAATATCCATTTTGCGGCTTTGATTCGGCACATAGTCGAGATCACAACCGTCATCCGGGTTATCCAGGTTAATGGTGGGTGGTGCAACACCATCTCGCACAGCCAGCGTGGTAATCAATGCTTCCAGTGCACCTGCCGCACCGAGTAAGTGCCCTGTCATCGACTTGGTGGAAGATACGGCCAGCTTTTCAGCATGATCGGCAAATACCGCTTTAACGGCATTGGTTTCGGCAATGTCGCCAACCAGTGTTGATGTGCCGTGGGCATTAATATAATCAATGTCTTCAGGCTGAAGGCCCGCATCATTAATTGCGTTGCGCATTGCAGTCTGGGCACCGGCACCGTCTTCCGGTGGCGATGTAATGTGGTGAGCATCATCACTCATGCCGAGGCCTGATACTTCGGCATAAATCGTTGCTCCGCGTTGCTGAGCATGCTCCAGTGATTCCAGTACCAGAATGGCTGCACCATCACCAAGAACAAATCCATCACGGTCTTTGTCCCACGGACGGGATGCTTTTTCCGGCTCATCATTGCGTGTGCTCATCGCACGCGCGGACGCAAAACCTGCAACCCCAAGAGGTGATGAACCAAACTCAGCACCGCCAGCAACCATGACATCTGCATCACCGTAAGCGATCGTCCGTGCTGCATAACCAATATTGTGAGTACCCGTTGTACAGGCCGTGGTAATGGCGAAATTTGGGCCCTTTAAGCCATGACGAATGGCAATATTGCCAGCTGCCATGTTAATTACCGAACCAGGCACTAAAAATGGTGAGACGCGTCGTGGTCCGCTTTTCTGCAGTTGCGCATGATTGTTTTCAATCATGTTTAAACCACCAATGCCGGAGCCTACGGCTACACCAACACGATCTTTGTTTACCTGATCGTTAATATTGGCGTCGAGAATTGCTTCTTCGGCAGCAACCATCGCGTACTGCAGAAATAAGTCGATCTTTCTCGCATCTTTTGGGGTCATTACACTGGATACATCAAAATCCTTAACAGCACCGCCAATTTGGGTGGCATAGCCATCGCAGTCGAAGTGTTCAATTTTACCTATGCCACTTTTGCCCTGCTGGACCGCTTCCCAGGTACCGGCTGCAGTATTCGCCAGTGGGTTAACGGTTCCCATGCCTGTGATTACAACGCGTCGCTTACTCATAATCCTGTTCACTTTGATGATTGCATCAGATGCCGCGCATTCTGCTGAATAACGGGCACAAAAAAAGCCGCGTCCGAAGAGGCGGCTTTCAGACATTGCGAATCTTACAGATTGGCAATGATGTAGTCGATGGCTTCCTGAACGCTAGTCAGCTTCTCTGCATCTTCGTCTGGAATCTCAGTTTCGAATTCTTCTTCCAGAGCCATTACCAGCTCAACAGTGTCCAGAGAATCGGCACCCAGGTCGTCTACGAAAGAAGAGGAAGGCTTCACGTCTTCTTCTTTAACGCCCAGTTGTTCACATACGATTTTCTTTACGCGTTCTTCAATGTTACTCATGGTTTTTTCCTACCGTTTATTAACTCTAAATGGCCAGTAATTTGGCCTTATCCCATATTCATGCCGCCATTCACATGAATGGTCTGACCTGTAATATATTGAGAATCTTTACCAGCCAAGAAGGCAACCGCTCCAGCGATATCTTCTACTTGTCCTAAGCGTTTGCCAGGAATGGACGCTAGGATGGCCTCTTTTTGCGCTTCAGGCAAGATATCCGTCATATCTGTTTGAATAAATCCTGGAGCGACACAATTCACCCGAATATTGCGGCTGGCGATTTCCTGAGCAAGGGAGCGAGTGAAGCCCTCAAGCCCGGCTTTTGCCGCTGCATAATTCGCCTGACCAGCATTACCCGTCGTACCAATAATGGAACTGATATTAATAATGCTGCCCGCTTTTTGTTTAATCATGGGTTTAGCCAGTGCTTTGCATACGCGGAAAACACCACTCAAATTGGTGTTCAGCACGGCATTCCATTCATCGTCAGACATTCTCAGGAACAGGTTGTCGCGAGTAATGCCTGCATTGTTCACAACAACGGCTGGAGTACCAAATTCAGCCAGTAGCGCCTTTAGCGCTTCTGCCGTTTGCTCGGCGTCGGCGATATTAAGAACGATGGCGTTGTTATCTGCCGAAATTGCCTGCAAGGCACTGCGAATGCTGTCTGCACCCGCGTCGCTGGTTGCTGTACCAACGACTTTAAAACCATCATTGGCGAGACGCTCAGCAATTGCCCGGCCAATGCCGCGACTTGCTCCGGTTACCAGAGCCAGTTGCTTGTCTGACATAATTATTTTCCTTGGATAATTTCCACTGCTGCTTGCAGTGATTTCAGATCACCGGTGCCATAAGTGGCCAGTGACTTATCGATTCGTTTATTCAGGCCGGCGAGTACTTTACCCGGGCCTATTTCAATTGCGGCATTCGCCTTTGGTCTAGAGGCTGTTACAGCTCCGGTCCAGTTTACCGGGCTATACAGCTGTGCCAGCAGCTTGTTGGCAATCTCGTGCTGTTCTGCCGGAGCGTTATCGACGTTGTGGTAAACCGGAAACTTAGGCTGACGCCAGCTGATTGCATTTAATGCCTGACCCAGCTCTTCGGCTGCGGCCTTCATTAGGCTGGAGTGAAACGGACCACTCACAACCAATTTCATAGCGCGCTTTGCTCCGGCTTCTTTAGCCAGTGGAATGGCTGCTTCAACAGCAGGCATTGCACCAGCGATAACGATCTGACCAGGAGCATTAAAGTTTGCAGGCTCTACTACACCATGGCCTGACGCCTGTTCGCACACTTCGCGAATCTGCGCTTCGTCCAGGTTCAGAATGGCAGCCATGCCGCCATCGCCAGCAGGGACTGCCTGATCCATTAATTCGCCACGTTTTTTAACCAGCTTAACAGCATCGGCAAAATCAATAGCGTCGGCGGCAACCAGGGCTGAATACTCGCCGAGTGAATGACCAGCGGCTGCGACAATATTCATGTCGTCGGATTGAGAGTGCAGAACTCTTAATACGGCCGTGCTGGCGGTCAGAAGTGCTGGCTGCGTGTTGTATGTGAGATTGAGAGACTCTGCCGGACCTTCGCTTGCAAGAGCCCATAAGTCCTGGCCGATTGCGTCAGAGGCTTCCTGGAAGGTTTCGCGAATTTCGCTGTACTGTTCTGCGAGATCGGTCAGCATGCCAACCTGTTGAGCACCTTGTCCCGGGAAATAAGCAATTACATCTGTCATGTTTAACCTTACGTGTTCAAGCTAACTGGTTCAGTTTTGAATCAGGTGCCTCGCTGAATGAGGGGCACATATTATTGGATAGGGATTGTTACAATAAATGGTCAGGAATGCACAAGATTATTGAATTAGATTCCTTAGTTTTTCAATTCCTGACAAAAAGGCGCTACAGGGCTGTAGCCGAGTCTTTTGGAGCCAGTCTTATGAGCTCCGCTTTTACCTGGCTGAGATCCACTTGGCGTGTTTGCTCAAGTAAATAATTCATGGCGGCATAAAATGCTATTTCGTCGGACTTGCCATGTGTTTTAACCACGATGCCGTCAACCCCAAGCAATAATGCTCCGGCGTAACGGGTTGACGTGAAGCGCTTCAGAACCCTTTTTAACAGCTGGCGCCAGATTGGCCTTAATAACCAGGCTGCGGGAGATTGATCAAATACCCGGCTGAGTTCTTTACTTACCCAGCCTGCCAGGCCTTCGCTGGTCTTCAGAGCTACATTGCCTGAAAAACCATCACAAGCGAGGACATCGAGGTCTCCCGAATAGATACTATCCCCTTCTCGAAAGCCGACGTAGTACTGTCCCATGGTATCGCTAAGCAGCTGTCCAGCCTGCTGAACCTCCTCTGTGCCTTTGCTTTCTTCCTGGCCGATATTTAGCAAGCCTACCTTTGGACTGCGCTCTCCGCGTGTTTTGCACCAAGCAGCACCCAGTCGGGCAAATTCACACAACTGGTCCGCACTGGATGAAAGGTTGGCGCCAAGATCAAGCATGAGCAGTGGTTTGCCGCCAGTAGGAAGCTGGGTTGCCAGTGCCGGTCGCGACACGCCCTGCATTGTGCCTAATATGGATCGCGACAGCACCATAAGTGCCCCCGTATTGCCAACCGAAATAATTCCCTGGGCGTTCTGTTCTTTAACCTGTTTGAGCGCTGTGGCCATGGTCGATGATTTGCCATGACGCAAGACACGTGCAGGCTGATCACTCATAGCAATAAAGGAATCGCAAATGATGAGTTCGACCCGGGATTGATGTCGAGAGAAATATTGTTCGGCTTCCGTTAAGACGTCTGCCGTAAGAGTGATGATGAGGTGAAGATCTGAATGCGAGCGCAGGATCTTCTTACAGGCTTTAAACGCAACGCGGGGACCTAAGTCCCCGCCCATTACATCTACCGCGATGGTAAACATATTAGTCGTTGCCAGTCTCCACGACTTTTTTGCCACGGTAGAAACCGTCAGCAGTCACGTGGTGACGACGGTGAGTTTCACCAGTGGTTGGATCTGTAGCCAGTGCAGCACCATTATCCAGAGCATCGTGAGAACGACGCATGCCACGCTTGGAACGAGTTACTTTGCTTTTTTGAACCGCCATGTTTGGCTCCTAACTAACGCTATTTCTGTTTAAGCTGAGCTAAAACGTCAAACGGGTTTGGCCGTTTGTCGTCTGAATCTTCAATTGCCGTTGTCTCCGGCGTTGGCTGTTTTATCTGACATTCACTTTCAGGATGGGTCGGAAAGCTGGGCAACATCAGAAGAACTTCATCTTCAATTGCTTCCCAAAGATCCAGACGAGCATCCTCATCCAGCTCAACCGGCTCCAGTCGCCTTGGCAACTGTTTTGCCTGTTCGTCGTTAAACACAAGCCCCAACTTAAAGTCGCTTTCTATGGAAACCGTTACCGGCCCAAGACAACGCTGACATGTCATTACTACTTGTGTTTTGCAGCTACCGAATAATACCCGATTACGTTCCTCATCCCGATCAAATTCTACTTCACAGGAAACAGGAGTATCACAGCTTAACACTGCGGATTGTAATCTGAGTAATTTTTTGCTGTCGATATCTGCGCTAAATCGTTGATTTGATTCAACTAATTTCGCTGCATCAACACGCTGGGGTAGCCTAGCCTCTGCCATAGTGCGCGACATAATAGGTATGCAAAGCTCCTGTGTCAAAATTATTTAGTGCGAACGACGGCTGTCGTTCGCAAGTTAAGGTAAATATTATCAGTTGTCAGCGTAACTGGGGGGCGTCGGAGTTAATGTGCAGCTGCTGCATAACCTGCAGAGCGATGCCTTCACCAATGCTCGCGCCTAAGCGACTTACCAGCTCATCCCACGGTGTAGGCTGATAGGTGAAGTTTACCAGCTCTTCCGTGCCAAGCTTATCCCGAGCAATGCCACTGCTTGACGATAAGCCATCAATTAATCCAAGCTCCAGTGCTTGCTCGCCAGACCAAACTAGACCGCTAAACAGTTCAGGATCTTGCTTAAGGCGATCTCCGCGTCCCTTCTTAACCTGATCGATAAACTGCTGATGAGTCACCTTCAGCACGCCCTGCCAGAATGCTTTTTCTTCCGGTTTTTCAGGGGTAAATGGATCCAGGAAGCCCTTGTGGGCGCCGGCGGTATACTGACGTCGCTCGACGCCGAGCTTCTCCATTGCATCTACAAAGCCGAAGCCAGAACCAACAACGCCGATTGAGCCAACCAGACTGGCTTTATCGGCATAAATCTCGTCAGCGGCGGCGGCGATATAGTAAGCGCCAGATGCACCCAGATCCATGATGACAGCATAAACCGGGAAGTCTTCACGCGTTTCTTTTAAGCGTTTGATTTCATCATAAACATAGCCGGACTGAACCGGGCTTCCGCCTGGGCTGTTAATTCTGAGGATGACCCCCAGTGCCTTTTCATCTTTAAATGCATCGCGAAGCGCAGAGATAATGGCATCGGCACTGGCATCCTGATCAGCAGCGATAACGCCATTTACTTCAATGACTGCGGCATAGCTTTCAGCAGCGCCCGCCTTGTCCAGATTTTCGGTTGGCAGGCGAACCATAAAAAGAATGGTTAACAGATACACAAGGAAAGCCAGCTTAAAGAAGATGCCCCAGCGCCTTGTCCGGCGCTGCTCACCCTGCATCTCCATGACGACTTTTTCGATCAATTTCCATTCTTTGCTGCTGTCGTCGGGCCGATTACTGGTTGCACCATTATTGGTAGGTTGATTCAGATTTTCATTATCCATTCTGTTGTATCCACTTATTAAGTTCTGTAATGGAATGACACAGTGCCTTTGGCTGGCAGCTGAGCAGTACATCATTGTCGTGCGCGCCGTGACTTATTGCGATGCTGTCCATGCCCAAGTTCTTCGCCATATCAAGATCAAAGCTTGTATCACCGACCATGAGTGCGGCTTCACCAGGCACTCCCAACTCGTCCAGTAATTCCTGCAGCATTAACGGGTCCGGCTTTGATCGTGTTTCGTCAGCACAGCGACTCGCAGTAAATTGATCTCCAACTGGGCGACCATCAATCTGGAGGTCATTGAACATACGGTTAAGGCCTTTGCGGCTTTTGCCCGTAGCGACAGCCAGTTGGCGGCCGGAAGCTCTCAGGTCGCGAAATAATTCTGCTACGCCAGAAAAGAAAGCCATAGCAACTTTACTGTCATATACAAAATTCCGCGCGTATACCTGAGTCATCTCAGATAGCTGCTCAGGATTGATTTGCGGCCAAACGGTTCTCAACGCTTCAGGCAGGCCCAGCCCAATAATATTCTGCACCGCAGAGTCAGGCACGGTAGGTAAGCCAACCTCAATAGAGGCTTGCTGCATACTGTCGACAATTCGTCCGGTTGAGTCGACCAGAGTTCCATCCCAATCAAAGATGACCAGTTTATACTTCAAGAGGACAGCCTCCCTTCTCTAACGCTTTTTGAAAATCATTATCGGGCAGTGCTTCCAGCTTCAGGAAGTCACCACTTAGCGGGTGGCGAAATTCAAGCTGCCAGGCATGCAGGAACAATCGATGAACACCCTGTTTCTTATCGATTTCTACCAACACTTTGTCGCGGTACTTCTGATCCCCGGCGATAACATGCCCTTCATACTGGCAATGCACTCGAATTTGGTGAGTACGTCCGGTAACGGGTTCAGCCTCAATTAAAGAGTAATGGGCGCCAGCACTAATTAATCGCGTACGGGTGTGTGCTTTTTTCCCTTCGTCATCGACGACAACCATTCGCTCTCCTGATTGACGCTCGATTCGTAATAATGGCACTTTGATGTCGCGAGTTTTTCGATTCCAGCCGCCATGCACCATGGCGAGGTAGCGCTTTGAAATGCCAGACTTGTTGGCCAGCATTCTTTGAAGTGCCGTCAAAACGGAGCGCTTCTTCGCTACCAGTATCAGGCCAGATGTATCCCTGTCGAGACGATGCACCAATTCAAGAAAGGTATGGGCTGGTCGCATTTGCCTAAGCGCTTCGATTAAACCCAGATTAACCCCCGAGCCGCCATGGACCGCCAGCCCGCTTGGTTTGTTGACCACCAATAAACCATCATCTTCGTGAATGATGGCATTATCCAGAATTCCCTGAAGCACGCTGGAAACCGGCGGTGCTTCGTCCCGCTGAGCAATACGCATTGGTGGAATTCGTACGATATCCCCTTCAGCGACACGCGTGTCAGCCTTGGCGCGTTTTTTATTGATGCGGACTTCGCCTTTGCGAATGACGCGATAAATCAGCGCTTTAGGCACACCCTTTAATATAGAAAGAAGAAAGTTATCCAGGCGCTGACCGTCATTGCCGTCGTTGATCGTGACGAATGAAACCTTGCTGGTGTCGAGTTGAGTCTGAGACATGAAATCCAAATCAGAAAGTTATTAGCCCATCAGGCGCTAATCTTGCCTGTTGGTTTGCTGCACCCTGTCTTTGCTGCTATATTCGCTCGGTCGACGGTAAGTCTCCACCCGAAACGTAACACGGAGCAGTCAGACGGTGCCGGAAAGCGGCACAGTATAGGGAAGAAGATAAATGGTTAAAACTCTTCCCGAGAATTAATGGAGCAGACACACGAAGTGTACTGCGCAGTGAGATAAACCAGGCAACCTTGCCGGCATCTCGCAATATCAAATTATGGACAGTGTCGGTGCCCAGTATTGTAAGAGGCACCAATGCGGAACTAGATCAGTGACCCAACTGGCGCTGATAACAATGCAAAGCACCCATAAATATTTTGGTAGCGGCCAGAAGTGTTAGCGCTTCGGCAATGCCAGCAGGTACGTTGCCCTTAAAGAGCACAACGTACAGCATGAAAAGAATGCTAATTAACGCGACTCAATCTGAAGAGTTACGCGTAGCCCTTGTTGACGGCCAAAAACTATACGATCTGGACATCGAACCAGGCACTCGTGAGCAGAAAAAAGCCAACATCTACAAAGGCAAAATCACCCGCATCGAACCAAGCCTGGAAGCCGCATTCGTCGATTTTGGCGCAGAGCGCCATGGCTTCTTGCCTCTGAAAGAAATTTCCCGCGAATACTTCGTTAAGGACCCGGGCCCGGGCCGCATTAACATCAAAGATGTTATGCGCGAAGGTCAGGAAGTTATCGTTCAGGTAGACAAAGAAGAGCGAGGTAACAAAGGCGCGGCTCTGACCACTCAGGTGAGCCTGGCGGGTCGCTATCTGGTGCTGATGCCAAACAATGCCCGCGCCGGCGGCATTTCTCGTCGTATCGAAGGCGAAGAGCGCCAGGAATTACGTGAAGCCATGAAGGGCGTCAGTGTACCGGATAAAATGGGCGTTATTGTGCGCACCGCTGGTATTGGCCGCAGCTCCGAAGACCTGCAGTGGGACCTGGATTACCTGGTAAAACTGTGGGATGCGATTCAGAACGAGTCAGAGAATCGTGAGGCACCTTGCCTGCTACTGCAGGAAAGCAACGTCATCATCCGTGCCATTCGTGACTACTTGCGCCAGGACATTGGTGAAGTTCTGATCGATACAGAAAAGGCCTTTGCCGAAGCACTGGGTTTTGTTCAGCAGGTAATGCCTGAATACGAAAACAAGTTTAAGCGTTATGAAGACAGCGTTCCGCTGTTCAACCGCTACCAGATCGAAACTCAGATCGAAAGTGCCTTCCAGCGCGAAGTTAAACTGCCTTCCGGTGGTTCGATTGTTATCGATCCGACGGAAGCACTGGTATCTATCGATATCAACTCTGCTCGCGCCACCAAGGGTTCAGACATTGAAGAAACTGCTCTGAACACCAACCTGGAAGCGGCAGACGAAATTGCTCGCCAACTGCGCCTGCGTGACATGGGTGGCCTGGTAGTTATCGACTTCATCGATATGATGGCCAATAAAAATCAGCGTGAAGTTGAAAATCGTCTGAAACGCGCCCTGGAAATGGATCGTGCTCGTGTGCAGGTTGGCCGCATTTCTCGTTTTGGACTGGTGGAAATGTCTCGCCAGCGCCTGCGCCCTTCCCTGGGTGAAACCAGCGGACACGTATGCCCTCGTTGTAGTGGCACTGGCGTTATTCGCGACATTCAGTCTTCCGGCCTGTCCATCCTGCGCCTGATTGAAGAAGAAGCTGCAAAAGAAAATACTGGCCAGATCCGCGCGATTGTTCCTGTATCCGTTGCCAGTTTCCTGCTGAACGAAAAACGCAACCTGATTGCAGCGATTGAGCAACGCCACAACAGCAAAGTGTTGATTCTTCCAAATCCTCACATGGAAACGCCGCATTACGAAGTATTGCGCCTGCGCCCGGATGACAGCCTGATCGGCGAAGTGAGTTACGAGCACAAAATCGAAGCCGGTGAAGTTGAATACGGTGTTGATCTTGCAACGGTAGAAAACAGCCGCCCTCAGCAGAAGGCTGCCGTAAAAGCTGTTGCTCCGGCTACCCCTGCTCCACAACCTAGCTTCTGGGGCAAAATTGGCGCCGCTCTGGCAACTCTGTTCGACAGCGCTAACGACGAAAAAGATAAAGAGAAAAAGCCAGCCAAAGGCAATAACAGAAACCGTAAAAACGACAACAATCGCTCACGAAACAACAAAAATGAGCGTGGTAATGATCGCAACAACGGTCGCAATAATCGCAATGGCAACCGTAACGATCGCAATGAAGGCCGCGACAACAACGATAACCGCCGCAAAGAGCGCAACCAGAATAAGCGTAACGATTCTGAGCGCAGCGAAAACAACCGCGGTGATTCACGTCGTAAAAACGACTCACGCGATGGTCAGCGCGACAATAATCGAGATAACGGCCAGCGTGACAATGCACGCGATAATAATCAGCGCAATAAAAAGCGCGATAACGATCGCCGAGACGATAAGCGCAAATCTGAAGACACTTCTTCGGAAAACCGCAACGAAGGTCAGAAGGCACCTCGTCGCGACCGTAGCCAGGGCGAAAACCCTCGTCGTCGTCGCGAGCCGCGTGAAAAGTCAAATGAGCCATCCGAGGTTGTAGTAACAGCCGCTGGCGAAACCAAAACAGAGACAGAAGCCAAGGTAGCGAGCCAGGCAACCATTCTTGAATCTGCCGCTCCGGAAGCAAGTGAAGAGCGCAAGCCTCGTCGCGAACGCCGTAGCCGTCGTCGCAATAACCGCAGCGACAAAGACGCAACGACTGAAACAACGGCAACTGAAGCTTCAGAAGTAGCGGCTGAAAAGCCAGCTGAAGCATCATCTCCGGCCAAAGCTGAAAAAGCAGAGGAAAAGGAAGTAAAAGCAGCCGATAAGTCTGCCGAAACTAAATCTTCCTCCGACGAAGCTCAGGAAGAAAAGCCACGCCGCCGCAACACACGTCGTCGTAGTCGTCGTCGCAATGATGCTGAAGGTAATTCAGAGCCAAGCGCCGAAGTAAAAGCGGAAAGCAAAGTCGAAGAAAAAACTGCGCCTGCTGTGAAAGAAACAACAGTTGCAGAAGCTCCTCAGACACCCAAAAAAGAAGCTGAAGAAACTAAGCCGGCTCCTGTAGAGCAACCAGCTAAAGCAGAAGAAAAAACTCCTGAGGCGAAACCTGCCGAAGCAGTGAAATCTGAAAAAGCCGAAAGCGCAACCGATGAGAAAGCCAGTACCCGACGCCGTTCTCGCCGTCGCAATACTGGTCGTGCTGCCAATGACCCTCGCAATCAGGGGCAGGAGGCTGAAGGCTCTGAAGTAAAGGCATCTGCTGAAGTAGAAGCCGAAAGCAAAGAATAACAGCCGTTATTCTTTAAGATAAAAAAGCAGCCTTAGGGCTGCTTTTTTATTGTCGGTGGTTTTACCTGCGGCATTCAGGCGCAAAAAAGCCGGCAGTCTTTCGGCAGCCGGCTTCTTCTGGCGGATGAATTAATCCGCCTGGAGATTCAGGCGATAACGCCCTACTCCCTGGCCATTCAATACTTTAGCCAAGGTATCGGCTAACTTTGAGCGGCCGAGCTCGGTTGTCATCGACTCGAGCTGATCCAGCTGCCATTCAGCAGCGGCTTTATTTAGCACGGCTTGCTTCTCTGCCAGTGGAATCTCAACTGAATCAACACCCAGCAAGCTTACACCCCGCAGAATAAATGGAAAAACAGATGCCTCTACTTTAATGCCTGCGATCATGCCGCAAGTTGTTACTGCACCCTCTGGTTTGATTTGTGGAATTAAACCAGACACCAGATCCCCGCCAACAGTATCGATAGCGGCCTGGTAAACAGGCTTGGCCATGGCTTTACCTTTGGTTGCTAAAATATCATCCCGGGTTAAAAAGCCGTTCGCCCCAAGCGACTTGAGAAACTCTTGCTGTTCAGGCTTACCGGTAACAGCCAGCACCTCGTAACCAAGCTTGGCAAGTATGGCAACCGCAACAGAACCTACACCACCAGTCGCACCGGTTACCACAATCGGCCCTGAGTCTGGGTTGATGCCATTGCGTTCCAGTTTTTGTACGCTCAATGCTGCTGTAAAACCTGCTGTGCCCCACGACATAGCTTGTGCGGCGCTTAAATCAGTCGGGCGTTTAAGTACCCAGGCAGCCGGGACACGAACTTTTTGTGCAAAACCACCGGCGGTATTCATTCCCAGGTCATAACCAAAAACAACGACCGGATCTCCTGCTGAAAAACCTTCTGCCGAACTTTCGACCACGGTTCCCGCAACATCGATACCTGGAGTATGAGGAAACTCTCGGGTCACTCCCTTATTGCCACTGGCGGATAAAGCGTCCTTGTAATTAATCGACGAATACTCAACATCGATCAACACTTCACCTTCAGGTAAATCGGTAACATCCTGCTCTTGCCAGGACGCAACCATCCCCTGCTCTGCTTCTTCTACGCGATACGCCAGAAATGTCATAAAAGCCCCTTCGTGTTGTTCTGATCAGCTTTTGCTTTGCATGCGATTGTTTGCAGCAGTAAGCAGTTTTGTCATCGCAGATTCGACTCCCGCCTGAACTGCAATGCCCAGTTTTTCCTGCAGAGATTTTTTATACTCATAACGCACGGTGTAAACATCGGCGTTGTCACAGGCTGATACCAGATAGTCATCACTGGTGCCGATTTCATCAATTAGACCATTTTCTAATGCCTGCTGGCCGTACCAGATGTCACCTGTGGCCACAGACTCAACATTCAGATCTTTACGGTACTGACCTACATGCTGCTTAAACAGTTCGTGGGTATCTTCCAGGTCGGACTGGAATTTATCCTTGGCCTTTGCAGAGTTGTGACCAAACATGGTGACGGTGCGCTTATATTCTCCCGCTGTGAACATTTCGAAGTCCACGTCGTGCTTTTTCAGCAGACGGTTAAAATTAGGTAACTGAGCGACTACACCAATAGAGCCAATAATAGCGAACGGAGCTGCAACGATTTTGTCCGCCAGGCAGGCCATCATATAGCCACCACTGGCAGCGACTTTATCAACGCAAACAGTCAAAGGAATACCTTTGGCGCGAATGCGCTCCAGCTGAGATGATGCCAGACCATAGCTGTGGACCATGCCGCCACCACTTTCCAGTGTCACCACAATTTCATCATCCTTGGTCGCCATAGTTAAGACGGCTGTAATTTCTTGACGCATTAAGTCAACGTCACTGGCTTTGATATCACCATCAAAATCCAGTACAAAAACACGCTTGCGCTGCTCTTCGTTGTCGTTTTCTTTCTTCTCTTTTGCAGACTTTTTAGCTGCTTTGGCCTTTTCTTTCTCTTCCTTCTTTTTGTCTTTTTCCTGCTGCTTTAATGCTTCTTTATCAAGCAACACTTCTTCCAGCTGTTCTTTATGATCGTCCAGCTCTTCATTCAGCTTCTTCACCACAAGATCACCATCATTGGTGCCTTTTTGTTTGGCGCTCAGAGATATGATGCCGCCAACAACGATTAAAATGGCGACAACAATAGTGATTGCTTTAAGCAGAAAAGCCCCGTATTCAATCAGGAATTCCACAAACACGTCCTTAAAATAAATTGCACAAGCGCGCAAGCATAACCCAAAGCATCAGGCGAACAAACCAATGCGTGAATGGCAGGAAAGATCATACTTTCTGGCGTGAAAAGACAAATTCAAACAATCGTATGAAATTCGATTGACAGCCAGCTCAGCGCACCATAGAGTGACCAGCGTCTGATAACGACAATTTCAAGAACAGGATGCTGAATACGTAACATCTCAGCTGTGCACCTGTTTTACTCAAGCAATAAAAAGGAAACCGTTATGGCATCTGTTGCAGAAATCATTGAAACCATGAACAGCAAGTTCAACGCCGACGCTGCTGCTGGCCTGGACCTGATCTTCCAATTCAACATTGAAGACGGTGACACTCATCACCTGATCGTTAAAGACGGCGCTTGCTCTGTAGCTGCTGGCGAAAACGACGATGCAAACGTTACCCTGATCATGAACACTGATACTTTCGCAGGTATCGCTTCTGGTGAAACTGACGGCATGCAAGCTTTCATGTCTGGTCAGCTGCGCGTTGAAGGTGACATGATGCTGGCTACTAAACTGGGCGAACTGTTCCCGGCTTAATAGTTTAAGCACATAAAAAAAACCGCACTCCTTGTTAAAGCCGTGCGGTTTTTTTATGTCTGAAAATCAGGACTAAACCAACCTTATAGTCGGTTCAATCCATTCAGTGCAGCGACGCGGTACGCTTCGGCCATGGTTGGGTAGTTGAAGGTCGTATTCACAAAATACTTCAGCGTATTACCTTCGCCTTTCTGTTCCATAATCGCCTGACCAATATGTACGATCTCGGCTGCCTGGTCACCGAAGCAATGAATGCCCAGGATTTCCAGTGTTTCGCGATGGAACAGAATCTTCAGCATGCCCACGCCTTCGGCGGTAATCTGCGCCCGTGCAATGTTTTTAAAGAACGCTTGCCCTACTTCATAAGGCACTTTTTCTTCGGTGAGCTGAGCTTCAGTTTTTCCTACTGAGCTGATTTCCGGAATGGTATAAATACCGGTTGGCACCGAGCCAACAAAGCGGAAGTCCGGCTGGGAGGAAATTTTCGCCGCGGCTGCACGACCCTGATCATAGGCTGCAGATGCCAATGCCGGCCAGCCGATCACATCACCAACGGCGTAAATGTTTTCTACGGCTGTGCGGTATTCGCTGTCAATTTCCAGCTGACCGCGGGAATTGGTTTCCAGGCCAATATTCTCAAGCCCCAGATTCTGAGTATTTCCTGAGCGACCTGCCGCCCATAAGAAAGCATCGGCTTTAACCTTTTTGCCAGATGCCATGCGCATGGTGACGTAGCGCTCATTGATCTCAAGGGAATCGAATTGCTCGTTGTGGCGAATCAAGGCACCCTTATCACGCAGGTGATAACTCAGTGCGTCTGAGATCTCATCATCGAGGAAATTTAAAAGCCGGTCACCCGGGTGGATCAAGTCCACCTTGACGCCCAGGCCTGAGAAGATAGATGCGTACTCACAACCAATCACACCAGCGCCATAGATGATAATGGTACGCGGCGTATGCTCCAGCTGCAGAACAGTATCTGAGTCGTAAACGCGCGGATGGGAGAAGTCGATGTTGTTTGGCCGCCACGGACTTGAGCCGGTCGCGATAACCACTTCCTTGGTGTGCAGGCGCGTGTTTGACGCTGCGCCGTTATAAACATCGATGGTATTGGCATCAGCAAAGCGTGCGGTGCCATTGTAGACACTGATGCGGTTGCGGCCATAAAACTCGGTCCGCAGTTTAACCTGCTTAGCGATAACCTTTTCCGCACTTTTCAGAACACGCGGAAATGAGAACCAGCGAGGCTCGCCAATCTCGCGGAACATCGGATTGGTATTAAAGGAAATAATCTGTTTGACCGCGTGACGCAGTGCTTTGGACGGTATTGTACCCAAGTGCGTACAGTTACCACCGACCATATTCTTATCTTCTACGACTGCGACCTTTTTACCATTTTTTGCCGCATTCATCGCTGCGCCTTCCCCTGCAGGGCCGGCACCGATGATGACCACGTCGTATTGATAATCTGTCATGTTGGCAACTCCATCCACTTATTGTTTGTTAGACACCTGTCATTGTAGGCTATTATGTCAAATCCGCAGGATTAGCGTTTAGTCGCATCATAAAAATCCGCATTGTCCGATGCATCTGCAGCCTTCTTGCTTTCTTTTTCGCACTTGTTTTTGTCACCGCCGCATACATCGCAGGCGCTTTCCATTCCAATGGCTGCCATGCCGCCACAAGAACCGGAAATAGGCTTGCGACCCATAAGCACGCCAACGGCCATTAAAATTACAAACGCCAGCATGGCGCCAAACACGATTACTAATGTCGACATTATCGTTACCTGTCTTGTTCTTCAGATTGTGATACCACTTGCGGGAACCACTCTCTGAACTGATTAGAGAAATATTCTTCGAATCCATTCTCTTCGCGGACAATCATATAGGCCGCGAGGCCATTTTGCTCGGCCAACTCCATGCCTGCTTCCGGTCCTGCCACATTCAGAGCAGTTGCCCAGGCATCAGCATAGGCACTGCTTTTATGCACAACTGTAACGGAGGCCAGTTTGTGGGTAATTGGCTTGCCGTTTTTTACATCAATGGTATGAGAATAGCGCACACCATCTTGTTCAAAATAATTGCGATAATCCCCGGATGTCGCCACCGCTCTACTTCCTGGCGAGAAAATAAGCTGAGGAGATCTTTGCTGCATATCACCTGCAGGTCTTTCTATTGCGATGCGCCAGGGAGTGTTTGATGGTTTGTTACCGGACAGGCGCATTTCCCCGCCAATTTCGACCAGATAACTATCAACTCCTTGCGATTCATACAATTCAGCAATCTCATCAACCCCCCAACCCTTAGCAACGGCTGACAGATCGATATATCGATACTCTGAGCGGTGCAAATCCAGCCCTTGTAACGTTAAAGCATCACCACCAATTCGCTTAAGCTGGCGCTCTATCTGCGCCTCAGAAGGTTGACGATCTATACTGGCATCAGGACCAAAGCCCCAGAGGTTCACCAAAGGCCCGACGGTGACATCAAACAGACCGTCAGATGATTGATGGATCGACAAAGAAATCGACAGCACCTCAGCAAGATCCGGAGAAATCGTGAAGCTGGAGTTCTCCGATTGATTAATCAGGGATAGCTCTGAATTGCTGATGTAAGTAGACATCGCAGCATTGATCTCTCGCAAGCGATGATCAACACGATTCTTCAACTCAAAAGATCGATCGCTACTATCGACCCAGCTGATATTGTAAGTCGTGCCCATTGTATTGCCGGAAATTTTGTAAACCTGACGCTTCTCTTTTTCAGGCATGCACCCAGCAACAAATAAAGAAACGGCAATTAACAGCAATACTCGATAAATCATACACCCTCCGAAACCGGGCGATTATAAACTAAGGTGATAACAATGGGCAT
This sequence comes from Bacterioplanoides sp., assembly GCF_965219715.1. Lineage (GTDB taxonomy): Bacteria > Pseudomonadota > Gammaproteobacteria > Pseudomonadales > Oceanobacteraceae > Bacterioplanoides. The sequence goes on along the minus strand of NZ_OZ244785.1, from coordinate 680,680 downwards.
GTGGTTTTATGCGGCTAACACAACAATGCGTTCTATCTGCTTAATATGAACTATCTCAAACGTGGTATCGGCTTTTTCTTAAGTGCACTTTTTGTACTGGTGCTGGCATTTGTTATCTGGGTGTATGCGTCAACCTATCACCCGAAGGCGGTAGAAAATGCCAGGATAACCTGCACCGGGGCACCGCCTCTTAACGACAATAGAAGTTTCAGAGTATTGACTCTGAATGCTCAATTTTTTGCCGGCAAAAACTACGTCTTTTATTTTGACCTGCCCAACAATAAAGGGCCGCACCTCAGGCCATCAGCCACTGATCTTGCCGCCACAATCAAAGCCAGTGCAACAATGCTGGAGGAGCAAGACGCTGATTTTGTCTTGCTACAGGAAATACATGACGGAGCAGCCGCTACCGATTTTTCCGACCAGGCGGAGCAGTTGCTGGCAGAATTGGAAAAGGATAAATACCCTTGTCGCAGCGAAACGTTCTATTGGCTGGCCGATTTTGTACCCCACCCGAAAATAATGGGTGCTGTTGGCATGAAGCTGGTCACCTTGTCGAAATACAAAATTGTAAATGCTGAACGATTGCGCCTCCCGCAACCCCCAATGGATTGGCTAACATCACAATTCTATTTAAAGCGGGCCATACTCGACACCGAAGTTCAGACATCCAACGGTACGATTTCGATCATTAACACCCATTTTGACGCGTTCGCCCAAGGCAGTAACACAATGGCTCGACAGGTAGGTGCGCTTCAAAAGTTGCTTGTAGAGAAGGATAACCAACGCCTTTCCTGGGTTGTCGGTGGGGATTTAAACTTGCTTTTGCCGCAGCAGCGCGCAACGCTGGATCACTCGCAGCAATACCTTTATGCCGAGGAAACAGATCTAAAGCCACTGTTGAACTGGTCTATCTTTCCATCGCCTAAGCAGGTCAGCGGTAACGTACGAAAATGGGCTACCCATTGGCCGAACAACCCAGCAATTAGAGAGCCTGATCGAAGCATCGATTTTCTGCTGAATAGCGCCCAAATCAAGCCTTCTGCACAACGTGTTCTGAACTACGGTAAATATCTATATTTATCGGACCACTACCCTGTTATTTCTGACTATAAAATCAATAGAGAATGATTCACATATAACCAATTAAGCATCTGCTAAATTAATATTGGGTTGCAAACGATTATCACGTAGAATCTTTTTGATAGACGTGGAGAATATATATGCAAGAAGTTATGTCTGATGAAATGCTGGAATTGATCGCACAGCGTTTCCGCCTGCTGGCAGATCCAATGCGCTTAAAAATATTGCATCAGCTGCAGGAAAGTGAAAAATCAGTCACTGAGTTAGTACAAGCCACCGGCGCATCTCAGCCGAATGTGTCAAAGCACTTATCGACCTTGCGCAGTCATGGCATGGTGAAGCGCCGCCAGGACGGCAATATGGCATTCTTCAGTATCAGCGCGCCGTTTATTTTCGATGTATGCAATACCGTATGCGACAGCATGAAGACCGAATGGGAACAGAAACAGAACTTGCTCGGTAGCCTGAATAGCTAGATCTCTTTATGCGCCAGCCGCTTCAGCAACTGTCCAAACTGAGCGGCCTGGCTCTCCCCGCCCGTTTACCAGCCCTAAACTTTGCCAACTCTTCAATATCTGTTGAAATTGTCCGCGACTGATGCGCACATCATCTACTGCGTGGGCTTGTGGGTGACGTTTAAGAAGTTGATTGGAAACCTTCTTCGAAATAACTGACTCCAGCTGCGACCGGAGGCGGTCCTCACTGGCGCCATTGCGCAACAAGTGCAGCACACCTTGAAGTAATTGATCTAAACGAACAGGAAGAAAGACCTCCTCTCGCGTCAGATTTCCAGCCTCGTATACCTTCGCCGCAATTTGTAAGCTGACAACCTGTTTTGCCCTGGCCAGACGCTGCTTTGCTGACAGGTTGCTGGCGGGGGCGACCGACGTCTGTGATGACGGCTTTGGGTTTGATTCTGCCTTGGGAGCAACTGAAGAAGGTTGTGGTAGCCACCCTCCCTCAAGCTTTTGATTGGCCAGTGTATTCTTAATGTGGGACAACAGTTCATCCCGCAAGTGCCACAAACGGTAGCTGGATTGCTGCGTTACAACTCTGTGAAAGCCGCTTAGACGCCTTTGCTCTTCGGATAGATTCTTTTCTGGCAGGGTGTTTTTTATGAAGGAAACTATTGGCTTACCCAGCGTCTGAGCATGGACAAACTCGCGGTGTAAAAAGCTGATGCCCGTGGGTGCCATGGGGCCATATGAGTCACCCAGCAACAAAACAAAAAGATCAGCTTTCTCTATTTGAGCTCTAACCAGGTTCCAATCGTAGGCGCTGGCTTCCGGGCGGTAAGCAAAGCCAATATTGACCATGTTGTGGCGGGCCAGCATTCGTTCAACTTCGTAACGCTCCAGCTCCATTCCTTCTGCTGTTGAGGCGAGATAAACCAGGTAGTGTTTTTGTTCTGGCATTGTTGTACGAAATCCTTCATCGCAGCGTACCTGCTGCTTTAACTTGTTGCTGTTCGGTTAACTATAACAGCGCTGGCACACTCAGAACAAACCGAAACAGGGCTCAGAATGTAAAACAATTACATTTCAGCGCTGATGAGATAAAATCGGGCTTTAATGTTGGCAAACAGACATCATGACCCGCAAAAAAAAGACGCGCTCTCTGAGCCGCATCCACAAAGTAAAGACAGGCAGCATCTCGAAACTGAAACGAGAAGCCGGTAACGACCGCCAGTCGTCTAAGCGTATCAAAGGCAGAAAGCAGACCTCTGCTTATGAGAAATTCCTGGCCGAGAACCCGGAAGCCAAGAAGCAGGCGGTCAATGAGCAGCAAAAAGCTCAGAAAATCGCTGAAACACCTAAACCAGAAAAAGCGACACCTAAAGAAAAGACGGTCAAAGACCGTGGCTTGCTCGATCAGCTGGAATCGAAAGACTTTAAAGATATTTATTGATGATGCTGTGGAAAGACGCTGGCCTGCAGCTCTCATGCTTCCCTGAAGTTCCTGAGCATGTCGCCAAACCATGGGATTCTGGTGATGAATTTATCTTTCGTACAGCCCCTCTGAGCAAAGCAACACTGGTAATAAACGATCGTCATGGTGCGCTTTCCTGCCTGTTTGAAGATCACTACAACCTGGTAGACAGTGCCTGTGCTATCCGGGCAATTGAGAGAAATCGCTCATTCAACACATCGAATGGACGCTGCCAGATTGTTACTCATGAGGATGCTATTCCAGCCGACATCCAGCAGGCCGTGATTAAAATCCCTAAGAATCTCGAACAGCTTAAATTCTGGCTGTCCATCTGCTCACAACGGTTGATTGAAGGTGGCGAGATCTGGCTGGCTGGGATGGCAAAACATATACCAGTTGCATGGCTGCAGTGGCTAGAAGCCAATAGTGACAGCTATGAGCAATATCGAATAGAAAAGAAAGCCAGGCTGCTGAAATTAACAAATCCGGTGAACTGCAAAACCAAGCCTCAGGGTTACCAATTTCAGGGACTCAGTCTCAGTGCCCTTCCCGGTGTTTTCTCTCGCAATAAGCTCGATATCGGCAGCCAGTCATTACTGCCACACCTAGAAATAATAACAGGTGGTACTGTTGCAGATATTGGCTGTGGTAATGGTTTGTTAAGCCTGGTGATAAAGCGGCAGTGCCCTGACGCTCAGTTGATTGCTTGCGATGACTCAATGGTTGCTGTTCGATCTGCCGCCGATAACGCAGAAGCTAACAATCTCGATATCAGGACGGTGCACAGCAACGCTTTGGATGAAGTCGGAGATGTTTTGGATTGGGTGGTCTGCAACCCTCCTTATCATGACGGCCACAAAGAACTTACCAATATCGCCGCGACGATGTTTAAGCACTCTGCCAGTAAATTAAAAAGTGGCGGTCGCTTACTGGTCGTTGCCAATCGCCACCTTCCTTATGAAAAAATGCTGCGTCGTCTATTTCCCAAAGTAGAAATACGCGGCCGCGATTCGAAATTTAATGTCTATCTATGTCAGAAAGCAGCCAGTTAATTCAACCATCTGAAACTACCGAAATTCTTTTTGAAGAGAAGCGCAGTCGATTTATAACTGAACTGCTTCCGGTTGATAATGAGCAGGCAATAAAGGATCGCATCAGCTCCCTGAAAAAAAGCCACCCAAAAGCAAGCCACGTATGTTCCGCGTTCAGAATTCGCAAAGACTCTGTAATATCAGAGGGTTTTTCCGATGATGGCGAGCCTTCTGGGACAGCCGGCATGCCAATTCTGAAAACCATGCGCCACCACAATCTGGTTAATTGTGCGGTGTTAATTACTCGTTATTTCGGCGGAACTAAGCTTGGTACGGGCGGGTTGCAGCGCGCATATAGCCATGCTGCATCTGAGGCCATATCTTCACTGAATGAGGATTGCTATACCGCCGTCGTCGATATGCAACAACTGGAATTAATTGCCGATTTCAGTGAGGAAGGAATTCTGCGCAGATTGCTTGATGAGCACAACGCAATCAATCTGACGGTTGAATACAAAACAGCAGGCATCACTATTTCCACGGGGGTGCCAAAGGACGAGGCAAAAGAGGTTTCCAGGATTTTTTTGGCGAAGGGATTTAACTGCAAGCTGAAATAAAAACGGCCACTTAGTCGTGGCCGTTTTTATTTTTTAGCTTCCGGAACGTTTTATTTCAACATTCTCTTTAGCCCATACTTGATAACTCACCATATCAGCACGGCTTTGCTGGGTGCGACCCTGCTCTATCAAGGTTTCGCTGGTTTGCATACTCTGCCAATCTTTTTTGTCGACTCCTTCGACCATAACAACAGAATAACCACCTGGCGTGCTTACAACGGCTGATTGACCCTCGGCAATTTCAAACGCTTTTTGCTGCACTGAACGCGGCGCATCTGAAGACTGATTAAAGTTAGTCTCAATCTGAATCCACTGCACATCCGCCGCATCACCATCTTTGATGGCTTCAGCTTTATCTTTGGCAACTTCTTTTGCCTTGGTCGAAGTAAGTTCAGCAACAATACCCGACTTAACAAGATCCAGTGTTTTGAGTTTTGAAGGCTTGTGCTCATTAATTGCAAATACCAACGCGCCGGCGGCTGTTTCAATTACGCCACTGATCTCACGATCCAGAAGGATATTATCCTGGAAAGCTGCGGTGCGAATCTCATTATTTGAAGCAATGCCATCGCCATAATTTCTTGAGAATAACCCGGTAGACTGCTTATCCAGGCTTAGAGCATCTGCAACTTCCTCAACGGAACCCGCTGAGAAAGCAATATTTGACAGCTCTTGCTGTAGCTCAGCAAACTCAACTTCTGCTTTTTCATTGCGAACGTCCGTTGCCAGTTGTTCTTTCATTTCATCCAGAGGTTTAACGTCAGCCGCAGCAACGTCATTCAGTTTGATAATGTGGTAACCGAATTCTGTTTTTACCGGACCTGAAATCTCACCGGTATTGAGGCTGTACAGAGCATTCTCAAACTCTTCCACGAATGCGCCGCGGGTATTCAGGCCAAGTTTGCCGCCCTGTGCTTTCGTGCCGATATCATCAGAGAGCTGTGATGCAAGCTCGGCAAAATCTTCGCCGTTATCCAGACGTTGCTTGATGTCGTTTGCTAATTTCTCAGCGTCTTCTTCGCTAACCTCATCGGAAATTTCGATTAGGATGTGACTGGAGTCGCGCTGCTCAAGTTCTTTCTCTTTGGCAACGTAGTCCTGATATAGCAACTCAATATCTTCATCGCTGACTTCTTGCTTGGCAGCCAGTGCAGAGCGCTCGAGCAGAACATAATCGATGCTTACATTCTCATCGGTCATGAAGCGGCTCTTGTTCTCGCCATAGAAGTTCTGAATTTCTTCGTCAGAAACTTCGATATCCTTTTCCAGAGATGCGCTGTTTAACTCAACAAATTTGAAACTACGCTTTTCATTATCCAAAGCTTCTTCGAGCTGAACAGAAAAAGGAGTTTCGACAGAACTTAAAACAAAAGCTGCACGAGCTTGGTTAACTTTGATGTCACCCGCCAACTCATTTCGGAAGCTAAGTGGCGACCATCCGTTCATGCGTAAAATATTCTGGAACTGTTCTTTGCTGAATTTTCCATCCAGCTGAAACGCAGGCATCGATACGATTTGGGCATCGATGGCCGACGTTGAAGCGTGCAGGCCAAGCTTATCCGCCTGAACAAGCGCTACTTTTTGATTAATTAGTTGCTCCAGTGCAGATTTACGTAAGAAGCCTTCATTGAACAGGTCTTCGTTATACTGATCACCAAATTGATTACGCAGATTATTTTTTTGCTGCTCAACTAATCGAACAATTTCAACTTCATTAATATCGTTACCACCAACGGAAGCTTTCGCCTCTTCTCCGCCACCCAGGGTAACGATGCTTTCAACGCCCCAAAGTGCAAATACAGCGATAATAAAAAATACGATTATCTTAGCGACTATACCCTGAGCATTATCGCGCATCGTTTGTAACATGCTTACTCCCAATTATTTTTTTAGGCTCTTTGTCACAAAAAAAGCGCATCAGTCGATGCGCTTTTAATTTGGCGGACCGGACGGGACTCGAACCCGCGACCCCCGGCGTGACAGGCCGGTATTCTAACCAACTGAACTACCGGTCCGAATTTCTTTAGTTAACCGCGTCTTTCAATGCCTTGCCAGGCTTGAAGCTTGGAACCTTAGCGGCTTTGATTTCAATTGGCTCGCCAGTTTGAGGGTTACGGCCAGTACGGGCTGCACGCTCTTTAACCTGGAAAGTACCAAAACCAACGAGAGCCACCTGATCACCTTCCTTTAGAGCACCACCGATACTATCGATCATGGCGTCTAATGCACGGCCAGCGGCGGCCTTTGGAATGTCGGCGGATGCTGCAATAGCGTCGATCAATTCAGACTTGTTCACACTTAATCCCCTTACTCTGTGCGCAATTGTCAATTCTTGTTATGCGACTGGGTGATCGCTAATCAAAAAATTATTAAGAGCCGTGATTTATACCAACAAGCCCTTATACCGTCAAGCAACCTTAGTGGGTACTTGGCCTTGTTTTTTCTTCTGAAGACTGTGCGGCATCATCTGACGCAGAAATGTCCGCTAATGCGCCATCCGGTTTCTCTTCAAGAGCGAGATCCAGCACTTCATCAATCCAGTCGACTGCAACAACATTCAGGTCTGCTTTAATATTTTCCGGAATGTCGCGCAGGTCTTTTTCATTTTCTTTAGGTATCACCACGGTTTTTATACCACCACGGTGCGCCGCCAGCAGCTTCTCTTTTAAGCCACCAATTGCCAAGACCTTACCGCGAAGCGTGATTTCACCAGTCATAGCGACATCAGCACGCACAGGGATGCCAGTCATTACAGATACCAGTGCAGTAGCCATACCAATGCCCGCACTCGGACCATCCTTTGGAGTTGCACCTTCAGGTACATGAACATGGAGATCATGTTTTTCAAAGTAGTCCTGAGCAATCCCCATACCCGCAGAACGACTACGCACGACGGTCAGGGCCGCTTGAATGGATTCCTGCATTACATCGCCCAGAGAGCCTGTTTTTACGATGCGCCCTTTGCCAGGTGTTGCAGCAGATTCAAGTGTTAGCAGCTCACCGCCAACGGAAGTCCAGGCCAGGCCCGTAACCTGGCCAACTTCGTTTTGAGCGCCTGCCAGGCCGTATCGGAACTTGTGAACACCTAGATATTCCTGCAACAGCTCTTCACTGATGTCACGTGTTTTCTGGTTGGACTCAAGAATATTTGCCTTAACTACACGACGACACAGCTTGGCGATTTCACGCTCAAGCCCCCGCACACCCGCCTCTCGCGTGTAGTGACGGATAATGTCTTTAAGTCGCTCATCACTCAGTGACAATTCATTTTCTTTCAAGCCGTTCTGCTTGATCTGCTTAGGCAGCAAATAACGCTTAGCGATATTTACTTTTTCGTCTTCGGTGTACCCTGGAATACGGATAACTTCCATGCGATCAAGCAATGGTCCAGGCATGTCCATACTATTGGAAGTACAAACAAACATCACATCAGAAAGGTCGTAATCAACTTCCAGGTAATGGTCGGCGAAAGCACTGTTTTGCTCTGGATCTAACACTTCCAGTAGCGCAGAAGCCGGATCACCGCGATGATCCATGCCCATTTTATCGATCTCATCAAACAGGAATAGCGGGTTCTTTACGCCTACCTTCGACATTTTCTGAACAAGCTTGCCCGGCATAGAACCGATATATGTTCTTCTGTGGCCGCGAATTTCCGCTTCGTCACGAACGCCACCTAAGGCCATCCGGATAAATTTACGATTCGTCGCCCTGGCAATGGACTTACCCAGCGAGGTTTTACCAACCCCCGGAGGCCCAACCAGACACAAGACTGCTCCGCGTACTTTTTTAACGCGATTCTGAACTGCGAGATATTCGAGGATGCGCTCCTTCACTTCCTCAAGACCGTAGTGGTCGGCATTGAGGATCTCTTCAGCTTTAGCCAGATCATGGCTGACGCGACTGCGTTTTTTCCACGGCAGATTAACCAACCAGTCGAGGTAGCCCCTTACCACGGAAGCCTCTGCAGACATTGGAGACATCATGCGCAGCTTCTTCATTTCTGAATCGGCTTTTTCACGTGCCTCCTTGGTCATTCCAGATTGCTCGATCTTTTGGTTCAGTTCGTCGAACTCATTGGAGCCATCTTCACTTTCGCCAAGCTCTTTTTGAATGGCTTTCATTTGCTCATTCAAGTAGTACTCGCGCTGACTCTTCTCCATTTGCTTTTTAACACGGCCGCGAATGCGTTTTTCGACCTTAAGCAAATCAATTTCAGATTCCATTAACTCCATCAGATGCTCAACGCGAAGCTTGACGTCGGTCATTTCCAGGACGTTTTGTTTTTCATCTAACTTAAGGGAGATATGGGCAGCAATGGTATCCGCCAGGCGGCTGGCATCTTCAATACCCGAAATGGTAGAAAGGACCTCCCCAGGTACTTTCTTTGAAAGTTGGACATACTGCTCAAAGTTGCCCGTCAGAGAACGAACTAATACTTCATTTTCTCGTTCAGGAAGGTCGACCCCCTGTTCTTCTGTAATTTCTCCGCGGAAGAGCTCTTCCTCATCAATCAAAGATTTCATGATTGCGCGAGACTCCCCTTCAACAAGCACTTTAACCGTGCCGTCAGGAAGCTTTAGTAACTGCAAGATGGTTGCGATAGTGCCAACTGAGTGCATATCTTCAATGCCAGGCTCGTCATCTGATGCGTCGGTCTGGGCAACCAGCATGATGCGCTTGTCTGACGCCATCGCCTCTTCGAGCGCATTGATTGACTTTTCACGACCCACAAACAAAGGAATAACCATTGCCGGGAAAACAACAACATCGCGCAATGGTAGTAATGGCAATATTTCAGTGGACATAGATATCTGACTCTACTTTTATCGATACTTAATTTGATAGTGGGGATTGGCAGCTATAAATACAAGGCTAAAAACAACAAAAGGAGCCGAAGCTCCTTTTGTTGTTTAGCAATTGATCAGTGATTAGTCGTCATCAGGAGAGACTTTGCCCACATCATTGCTTTCATAGATCACCAGTGGCTCAGAATCAGATGTAATCACTGACTCTTCAACGACTACTTTAGCCACATGCTCTTCGGACGGAATGCGATACATGGTTTCAAGCAGTGCACCCTCCATAATAGAACGAAGACCACGAGCGCCGGTTTTACGCTCCATAGCCAACTCTGCAACAGCTTCGAGAGCGGTGTCGCGGAATTCAAGTTCAACCGACTCCATTTCGAACAGCTTTTCGTACTGACGAATAAGAGAGTTCTTAGGCTCGGTCAGAATGCGAACAAGAGCGTCGCGATCAAGCTCATCCAGTGTCGCAACCATTGGCAAACGCCCGATAAATTCAGGAATCAAACCATACTTAACCAGATCGCCCGATTCGATATCACGCAGCACATCGCCGACGGCTTTCTCGTCTTCTTTGCCTTTTACGGTTGCAGAGAAACCAATACTGCTCTTTTCCGAGCGGTCACGGATAATCTGATCAAGACCAGCGAATGCGCCACCACAAATAAACAGGATGTTAGAGGTATCAACCTGCAAGAACTCCTGCTGAGGATGTTTTCTGCCACCCTGCGGAGGAACAGAAGCCACGGTGCCCTCAATCAGTTTTAACAGCGCCTGCTGAACACCTTCACCGGAAACGTCACGGGTTATGGATGGGTTATCTGATTTGCGAGAAATCTTATCAATTTCGTCAATGTAGACTATGCCGCGCTGGGCCTTATCAACATCATAATCACACTTCTGCAGCAGCTTCTGAATGATATTCTCAACGTCTTCACCTACATAGCCAGCTTCAGTCAATGTGGTAGCGTCTGCAATGGTAAATGGAACATTCAATAAGCGAGCAAGTGTTTCTGCCAGTAAAGTCTTACCACTACCGGTTGGTCCGATAAGCAGGATGTTGCTTTTAGAAAGCTCAACTTCACCCTTGCTACCACCAAACTGAAGGCGTTTGTAGTGATTGTATACCGCTACTGCGAGAACAACTTTCGCTTTGTCCTGGCCAATTACATATTCATCGAGAGTCGTTTTGATTTCCTGCGGAGTTGGCAGGCTATCGCTACTGCTCTTACTTTCGGCTTCCTGTACTTCTTCACGAATAATGTCGTTACACAGGTCGACACACTCATCACAGATGAATACCGATGGCCCGGCGATCAGCTTTCTGACTTCATGCTGACTTTTGCCGCAAAAAGAGCAATACAGCAACTTGCCATTATCATCGCCCTTGCCTTTTGTATCGTCGGTCATTCGACTGCCTCGTTCTCTAAATCTACTTTCAAAAAGATGTATCTTTTTGCTTTATATTTCAAGCCAACAAAGTATTCCTTTGTTAGCCGCGCTTCTCAAGCACCTTGTCAATCAGGCCATATTCCATTGCAGTCTGAGCATCCATAAAGTTGTCACGCTCTGTATCCGCTGCAATTGTCTCGTAACTCTGACCAGTATGAGACGCTAAAATTCGATTGAGTTGCTCTTTGGTATTCTGAATATTCTGCGCCTGAATCTGAATGTCAGTCGCCTGGCCCTGAGCACCACCACTAGGCTGGTGAATCATAACGCGAGAATTAGGAACGCTAAAGCGCTTGCCAGGTGCGCCAGCAGCCAACAGGAATGCCCCCATACTGCAAGCTTGGCCAATAACCATAGTGCTCACATCTGGCTTGATGAACTGCATAGTGTCATAGATAGACATGCCAGCAGTTACTGAACCGCCCGGGGAATTAATGTACAGATGAATATCTTTGTCGGGATTCTCAGATTCCAGGAACAGTAATTGAGCGACAACCAGATTGGCCATGTGATCTTCTACTGGTCCGACAAGAAAAATTACCCGCTCCTTCAGGAGTCGAGAATAGATGTCATAAGAACGCTCTCCGCGAGCGGACTGCTCTACCACCATAGGAACCAGGCCGCTGGCCTGGATAATTTCTGACTGCTGCTTAATGGAGTCAATCATTCGACTCTGCACTCCCTGATCTGTGAGTATTCTTTTTTAACAAAAACAGCCGCATCCAATGGATAACGGCTGTCTAGAAGTTTAGCCATTGATTGGCTAAATGTCAGTTATTACAGACAACTTATTGAGCTGGCTGGTTCGCTGCACGAATAATTTCTTCGTAAGTTGTCTCAGTTTGGCTAACTTTTGCACTCGCCAGAACTTTTTCAACTACCTGCTCTTCCAGAGCCATTGCCTCAACCTGAGAGCGCTGCTCTGGGTTGCTGCTGTAGTATTCGCGCACCTGATCCGGATCCTGATAAGTTGCTGCCACTTCTTCAATCAGCTCTTCAACCTTCTCATCAGAAGGAGTCAGCTCATTGGCCTCAATGGCAGCGTTCATCAGCAGGCCGATTACTACGCGCTTTTCAGCCTGTTCTTTGAACAGTTCTGCCGGAAGCATGCTTGCATCCATACCCTGGCCACCACCAAACTGCTGAACAGCTTGCTGGCGCAGGCGATCGATCTCCTGATCAACCAGTGAAGAAGGTACTTCAACTTCATTGGCTTCTACCAGACCGGTCACAACCTGCTGCTTGGTTAAGGTGCGAATGGCGCGGGCCAGTTCGCGATCCATATTCTTGCGGATCTCTGCGCGAAACTCAGTCTCATCAGAGGTCTCAACGCCAAACGCTTTATAGAACTCTTCATTCAGCTCAGGCAGCTCAGGCTTTTTAACTTCATTAACCTTAACTTTGAACTGAGCAGGCTTACCTTTCAGCTCTTCTTTGTGGTAGTCCTCTGGGAAAGCAACTTCCAGTGTTTTTTCATCGCCGGCTTTTGAGCCCTCAAGACCAGACTCGAAACCAGGAATCATAGAGTTGGAACCCAGTGTCAGGCCATAACCTTCGGCAGAGCCGCCTTCAAATGCTTCGCCATCGATGAAGCCTTCGAAATCAATATTGACCTGATCGCCATCAGCAGCAGCTTCTTCAGAAGCATTCCACTGTGCTTGCTGCTTACGCAGGGTCTCAACCATAGTTTCCAGATCTGCATCTTTTACTTCAGCAGACTGTTGCTCCACTTCAATAGAAGCGAAGTCAGCCAGATTAACTTCTGGGTACACTTCGAAGGTCGCTTTGAATTCCAGGTCTTTGCCTTCTTCATCAACAACCAGTTCAAACTTAGGCATGCCAGCCAGCTTGATCTCTTTTTCCTGAACAGCCTTAAAGAAAGACTGCTGCATTTGCTGGTAAACCGCCTCTGCGCGAGCTTGCTTACCGAATTTCTGCTTAGCAACTTTAGGAGGCAGAGGCTTGCCTTTACGGAAACCCGGACCCGGGTTGTTTTTTTGGCTTTGTGAAATGCGCTTCAATTCATTTACTACTTGCGCTTCAACCTCAGCAGCCGGAACACCAGCGGTCATTACTTGTTCCAGACCTGTGGTGGTCTCAATGGACACTTGCATAGATGCCTCTCAATCAACAATTTACAAACGATGCCACAAAACAATTGAGCATCAACAAATTCAGAAGGTCGCGGATTATAGCGCAACGCCTACAAGGAAGAAAACAGAAGATTAGTCACGAATGACAGGATGTTAAAACAAGGAGTAAATAAAAATAAGGAGGGAGGAAGAAGTGGGGTGGCCGACGGGGATCGAACCCGCGACAACAGGAATCACAATCCTGGACTCTACCAACTGAGCTACGGCCACCACATTGTACTGACGAGGCACCAATTAAATTGGCACGCCCGGCAGGGCTTGAACCTGCAACCCTCGGCTTAGAAGGCCGATGCTCTATCCAGTTGAGCTACGGGCGCATGGCCACTTAATAAGTCCTACTATCAAGTGGTCGGGGTAGAGAGATTCGAACTCCCGACATCCTGCTCCCAAAGCAGGCGCGCTACCAGACTGCGCTATACCCCGATCTACCTCTCAAAAGGCGTTCACCCCTTGAGTGGCTGCGCATAGTATAGATCGCCCCCCTGCCCGTCAACACCTTTTTCAAAAAAAATTAATAAAAACAATCGCTTCCCCGTATTTGCGGTGTTTCCTGCAATATAAGTGCGAGTGCATCTTTGTTTTGTAAGGCGCACGTGAGAAAATCCCGCGCTCTTAAAATTTGTCACAGGATATCTCCATCTATGTCCGCTCAGTTAATCGACGGCAAGGCAGCAGCTGCTGCTATTCGTGAGTCTGTAAAAGCCCGTGTGGATCAGCGTATTAAAGAAGGCCTCAGAGCCCCGGGGCTCGCGGTAGTACTCGTCGGCAACGACCCAGCATCAGAGGTTTACGTCTCTCATAAGCGCAAAGACTGCCAACAAGTCGGCATTCTATCTAAGGCTTATGATTTGCCGGAAACCACCACTCAGGAAGAGTTGCTCACCCTGATTGATCAACTGAACGATGACAATGAAGTAGATGGCATTCTGGTGCAGCTTCCGCTGCCGGAAGGACTGGAAGCATCTGAAGTTCTAGAACGCATCGCACCAACCAAAGATGTTGATGGTTTCCACCCATTTAATGTTGGTCGACTGGCCCAAAGAATCCCCCTGCTTCGCCCATGCACGCCCGCTGGCATCGTAGATTTGCTCGACAGCACCGGCGAGCCTGTTCGCGGCCAACACGCTGTCATCGTTGGCGCATCCAATATCGTAGGCCGCCCAATGGGGCTGGAGCTGTTAATCAAAGGCTGTACGGTCACTACCTGCCACCGCTTCACCCGCGACCTCGAACACCATGTTAGCCAGGCTGACATTGTGGTGGTTGCTGTAGGCAAGCCTGGAATCGTTAAAGGCGAATGGATTAAACCTGGCGCGGTGGTAATCGACGTGGGCATCAATCGCCTAGATAGCGGCAAACTGATAGGCGACGTGGACTTCGATACTGCCGCGGAAAGAGCAAGCTTTATCACACCTGTACCTGGAGGCGTAGGCCCAATGACCCGCGCCAAGTTGCTGGAGAACACCTTATTAAGCTGCGAAACCTTACGAGACTAGCATCGCTACGCCTGACTACGACGCATCGTGATAACCCCGGCGGCATTCATGGTGCGTCGCAAACCTTCTGCAAGCTCCGTACTCACAACACCACCTTCAAGAGCCTCCAATCTCTGATTATTGCCAACAGCGCAGCTCAGATCTCCCGGGCGAAATGGGTGATTTACGACATCAAACGCAGTAGCTGTTAACAAGCCCACCAACCTCACCAACTCATTCAGAGTTGTGCCAACCCCGGTAGAGATATTTACAGCACTAAAACCAGGCTTCACCGAAGATGTCATCGCAATAATTGCAGCAACAGCGTCTTCTATATAAATAAAATCCCTCATTTGACTACCATCACCATAAACATCCAGCTTTTGGTTCGTCAGAGCAGCCTGACAAAAGCGACTGATCACATCACCGCGCCAGCCTTCCAGCCAATAGCCATAGACATTAAAGAAGCGCATTGCCGTAATGCTGGCACCGTAACGCAATGCGTAAAAACGACCGTATTGCTCAGTAAAGAAGTTAAACAAGCCTTTCATGCTAATAGGCTGGAGCTGTGCATTTTCCAGCACACTGGTTGAACTGTTAGGCCCGTATACGGAATCAGAGGAAGCAAACAAAACCGGGATATTGCCAAACCGGATAGCGGTTTCAAAAATATTTAACTGATCGGCCAGACAAGTGTGCAATACCCGCACACTGAGGTCACGCCCCTGTATTTCACGATGGCGCTCCTCAGGAGTATATGATTCGAGCATTTCTGCCGCGGGCTTTGCCAGGTGAATACAAATATCCGGCCGCGCAGTACTGAATACCCTTTCCAGAAGCGTTCGATCGCTTAAAAACCCCTGATGCCATTCAACACCAACCAGATTTATTAAGTGATCCGGACACTTAAGGCAATCATAACCAATAACATGATGCCCCATTCTGAGTAGCTGAGGAATCAGCCAGCCTGCAACATACCCAGCCGAACCTGTAACCAGTATTTTAGCCATAACATCGAAGCCTTCGTTTTATGCTAAGTCTCTGTTTCAGCAATTAACCGGCCAATCTTTATGGTGTAAAACGTCGTTAAATCCTGCACTGGCCACCACGATTGTTTGCATATTAAAAATCGTGATGCACTTTTTCTTAATTTATTTGCACATTGCAAAGCTGCAACACTCATAAACCGCATTATCCGTAGCACCTCCAAGCAACTTACTAACGGCACAGTTTTCGCAATGAGATTGAGCATAGGCAAGAGGAAAGGTCAAACCATGAAAATAGCAATATTTTTGGACAGCCGAAATGCAGGTGGCATAGAAACTCATGTAGCGCAATTGAGCAGAGGACTCCTTGCCTGCAATATTCCTTTTGACCTCGTATTTTACAATCGCTACGAGGATCAGCATCCCTTGCTTCAACAACTCAAAGGCTCGGTCAATGTGGTTGACCTTAAAGGGTCAGTAACCAGACTCAGTCATTACCTCAAAAATGAACGACCACTACTCCATACTCATGGATACAAAGCGGGCATCATTGGAAGACTCTTGTGTTATGTCCATCGGCTGCCGGTCGTCTCTACTCACCATAATGGCGACCCAGGAAAAGGTCGGATTTTTATTTATAACCTCATCGATCGCCTAACGTCCTTCGCCAGCCAAAATATCTGTGTGAGCGAAAAAATTCTGAATAAAGTTCCGGGAGAAAAGACATTAATCCCCAACTTTGTTGATTTCCCAAAAGTAGAAGAAAATCACAACGGTCGGTACCAGGTTGCATTTGTTGGGCGCTTCTCCAGCGAGAAAGGTCCAGATATTTTTACGGAAATCGCGAAGAGTCTTCCTTACTCCTTTGCCATGTATGGCGATGGGGATATGCGAATGCAGCTAAAGCAGGACAACCCGAATATAAGAATGTACGGCACTGTTGACATGAAAAACCACTGGCAAAAAATACGCTTATTGGTAATTCCTTCGCGCCACGAAGGCTTACCACTGGCAGCAATCGAAGCATTGAGTCATGGCATTCCGGTAGTTTCGAGCAAAGCTGGAGACTTACCAAAACTTATAAAAGCTGCCGGCGTAGGCAATACGATTGAGCTGAGTAAAACTGATGATTTCAGAAGAAAAATCGACTTTTGGATGCATAAAAACAATGAGGAATATTTAGCCGACGCCAACAAAGCCAGAGACTTTATTTATAATAACTATAGCCTGAGGGCATGCCTGCCATCAGTAATTGAAATCTATCGCAACGCAGCGAGCTATTACGCTGAAGAAATAAGCTGAGTTTGTTTTTCAGGTCAGAAAAATAATCGATTAATTGCAGCTCTCAGCATCACAGCATCATGCCGCTGACCATCGACCGTCAGATCGGCTTCAATAATTTTCATCGAAGCAATATCTTCGCAGGTGCCCTCTTTCATGCGGCTCTTTGGCCACAGTACGACATCGGGCATTCTGATGTCCGCCTCACGCAACAATTCCACCTGACGATCTAAGGTCAGTTGATATGTACGATCACGGGCTCCGAGTTTTTCAGGGGCTAAATTACCTACGAGAATTAATTTACTTTTTGATTCATTGACAAGATCAGACACCCCATCAACCAGCAATGGTGGCATAACACTGGTCATAAAACTTCCAGGTGATAATAAAATGCCATCGGCTGAATTTATTGCATCTGCAACCTCTGGGGTTAACCCTGCTTTATGACTTAGCCCAAGGCGAGCAAAAGGCTCATGGTGATCATCAATTTCGACTTCACCAACAACCTCAATTTCACCATCAAACCCGGTTAATGCGACAGGTGTATCTGACATTGGTAGTAATCGCGGTTTGATATGCAGCAATTCACGCATAACGTCAATGGCATCGGTCGGCGATACGGACATTTGTTCAAGCGCGAACAACATCAGATTGCCCAGGTTATGGCCATCCAGTTCGCCTTCCGTAGAGAAACGATACTCAAACAATAACTGACCAATGCTAGGCTGGCGGCACAACTGATTAAGACAATTTCTAAGGTCGCCCCAGGCAATTGTATCGGCTTCCTGGCGAAGCCTGCCGGTAGATCCACCGTTATCGGTTGTCGTCACAACACCGGTAAGATTTTCACCAAGTGACTCCAGAGAAGTCAGTAGCCGGCCTAATCCATGCCCACCACCAAAGCAGACTAATTTCAGGTCAGAATTAATTATTTCCATTTGCCCAACGCTCGCGCTTGCGATAAATGGTCGAGGCACTCACCTCTAACAACGCTGCCGCCTTGGGAATATTATCACCGCACTGTTTGATTGCACTTTCAATGGCGTCTTTTTCAACCTGCCATAAGGGCCTGATCTGTCCCTGCGCTGAATCAATTGCCACCACCGGCTGTTGTGTTGGCGCCGCTATATTCAGTACCGGGTTCGGTACCATTTCCGGAGGAGCAATTTCATTAAGGGGCGGTGGCAACATTTCTTGAGTAATTGCGCCCCCCTGATTCAATACCACAATGTTACGTATTACATTTTGTAGCTGTCGGACGTTACCGGGCCACTCATACGTTTGCATGGCGATATTGGCACCAGCTTCGAAACCTGCAAAACGTTTATTTTCTTCAGATGCATACTGATTGAGCAAATGATTCATTATCAGCCCAACATCGGCACCACGCTCACGCAGTGGCGGCAAATGAATCGGAATAACGTGGAGGCGATAATAAAGGTCTTCGCGAAAATTCCCTTTTTTAACTTCTTCCAGTGGATCTTTATTTGTGGCACAGACAAAGCGCACGTCGACCGTTTCCAGCTTATTGCTGCCAACCTTCTGGAATGTACCTGTTTGTATAAAACGCAGTAATTTGGTCTGTAGATCGAGATCCATTTCACACAATTCATCGAGAAACAGTGTGCCACCACTGGCCCGACTGGCCGCTCCGTCTCTGGCAGATACCGCTCCGGTAAAAGCTCCCTTGGTATGGCCAAAGATTTCACTTTCCATTAAATCACGAGGAATCGCGCCACAGTTAAGCGCTATAAATGGTTTATCTGATCGGGAGCTGCGCTTGTGAATCGAAGTAGCACAAACCTCTTTTCCGGTTCCGCTTTCACCGGTAATAAAGACAGTGGCATTACTGCTGGCGGAACTGTCAATGATGCGGTAGACACTCTGCATCGGTAACGAAGAGCCAATAAAATCTTCATAGCCCTCACGGTTAAACTGATCTTTAAAATTATCCAGCGCTTCGCTCATACTCTGATGATCAAGCGCATTAGAGAGCGTCGTTAAAAGTCTTTTTGACGAAAACGGCTTTTCAATAAAGTCGTAAGCTCCGAATCCCATAGCTTCAACCGCCATATCCACTGAACCGTGACCGGTGATGACTAAACTGACTAATGGGTATTGCTTCTCATGAATATGACGCAGTACGTTCATACCACTCATATCCGGAAGGTTAATATCAAGCACAACAGCTTCCGGCAAATCACCGTCGAGATAGCTTAAAGAGCTTTGACCGTCTCCAACAATATCGACCTCATAACCCGCACCGAGTAGATATTCCTTATAGAGTTCAGCCATTGATTCACTATCTTCAACGATCAGAATCCGTTTTCTTGACACGTCAGTTCTCCCAATCCTTCTGCGTTAACACAAAGTAAAACTTCTATCCTGGCAGTAATACCAATAACGTTATGTCATCAGCCACAGATACACCGGACCTATCATCATAATAGTCTAATACCCGGTTAAGGTCGGGCTCTGGCTGCATTAGTTGTTGTTTAATTTGTGACTTAACGGTCACGAGCTCTTCATCTGAGAGATCTTCTATTAATCCATCAGTAAATAGTACCAGCGGCCCATCAAGTCGTATTTTTTCGGATTGATAGCTGCCACCAACAAAACCAAGCAATGGGCCGCCAATCAGCTCAATCGTTTGAAAGTCGTCGCCATCAAACAACCAAGGGTAAGGATGCCCTGCTGAAGCAACCTCAATATCTCGTGAACCATCGGTTTTTATTGCCACTGCGGTTAGCAGTGAACTCCCTAACAAACTGACCTCCTCAAGCGAACTGGCAAACGCATTCAGAAATCCATCCGGGGTAATGGCACAACCAGCAGCAGACAAACCCGCAGCCATACCTTGCAGGAACCCCTGGTATGCATGCACAAAGAATTTCGCTTGTTGATCATGTCCCATTACGTCCGCCAACATCAACAACTGACCATCGGCGCAGTCATGCTGATAGACAAAATCGCCACCGCCGCCCTCTGCCGTGCGATACGCACAATAGACTTTAAACCCGGGCGTCGTACGCTTAACTTCCGGATGTAGCTGATTGGAAATGGCAGGCGCCAGCTGACTGGAAATTTCACGCTGCAGCTGTTGATGACGAACAAACACCCGATCAAGCTTGTCGAGCAACAACTTTTTTGAAACCGGTTTTTTCAGTACATCATCGATTGCCAGTCGACTCAGATTATCGCTCTCTTCCCCGGTAAGGAAAATAAAAGGCAGGGAGTTATTAAGCTCCTGCGCCTTTATACGAAATTCGACGCCTGTCATACCGGGCATATTGATATCTGAAAGAATCAGATCCGGCGAATGCTGCTTCAGCCACTGCAAGGCCGCGTCCGCCTCAGAGAAAGTTTCCACCTGATATTCATCTTCCAGATAAGCTTCGATAAGAACCAGCAAGCTCAGATCGTCATCAACAACCATGATTGTTTTCTTCGCCAGTGATTCTGGTTTATTAATTCTCATGGTCAGGCAATTAATGCCGTCAGATGTTGAATATTCAATCTGATCGGACAAGCTCTTTATCAGCCCCAACCCCATACCGCCGGTTTTTAATTCCTCAAATTCCGTGTCTGCCGACGACATAAGCTGTTCAAACGTTTTCAGACAAGTACCATCATCCTCAATATCCAGCATCCAGGTTTTGCCGTCATCCTTCAGCTCCAAACCAACAGTTGTAGGGATTACCTCAGGGTGCCTGACCAGATTCGTCAGCCATTCGCTGGTCAGTAAAACCAACTGATCGAGCCGTGAGTTACCAACAGGAGCGCACCAATCACTGACTTTTTGCCTCAGTGGCGCGATCATTTCTGGCGAAAATTCCTTACATTCGTATCTGTTTTGATAGCTGATCATAATCTCGGCTCTAGCAGACCTGCTCGAGGTGCTGCTTCAACTGTTCCAAACTGGTCTCAATCAACCGGTCAAAGTGCTCTACCTTTTCCATCGACAAAGCCTCCCCGCCTTTCGTGCTTAGTTCTATGGCCTTCGCCTCCTGGGCCAATGCCATTGCGCCATAACTGGCTGAACTGCTTTTAATGGTATGAGCTTCTCGGGATACTCCCGTCCAGTTACCTTCTCTGGCCAGAGCACCAAAAAATTTCCTGCGTTGCTCTGTCTCTTCAATAAATACTGCAGACATGCGCCTTACCGCTGCAGATGACGTATCAGAAATCAATGAGTTCAATACATCCATTTCGATTAATTCCTCGTCTGACGACTTATTAGCCTCTTCATTTTTAAGGGCTCCATTTTTTTCCACGCTCAGGTCAGGTATCGGCGCTTGCGCTTGCAAATGGCGCTCACGACCATCTGATTCAGTACTGGCGGATACTGCAGGCATTGCAACACCACGAGCCTCACATTTCTTTCGATACCAACTGGTCAGCTGTGAAAACATTTCCTGCTTGTTAATGGGCTTGGAAATAAAACCCTGCATTCCAACCTGACGGCATTCTGCTTTTACATCGGCAATAACATTAGCGGTCATCGCCAATATCGGAATTTCTCCCAGCTTTCCTGGCAAGGCACGTATTTGCCGTGTTGCCTCCAGGCCATCCATTTCCGGCATCTGTAGATCCATTAAGACCAGGTCATACGGTAAACTCTGCACGGCACGCAAAGCCTCCAACCCATTCGCCACCGCATCCACCGAGTAACCAGCAGTGCGAAGTACATTTAGCGCAACCAACTGATTGGCCTGACTGTCTTCCGCCAGCAATATTCGGAAAGGAATTTCCGGTGATAACTGAGTCGTCACTGCATGGTCGGCCTGATCAATTACGTCATCTTCGTTACCAATCAATGTCTGAATTGTATTTGCCAGCAGCTCCGGCCGGCTTAATAGCGATAAACATGCGTCGAATCCCAGGTCGCAATAGTGCTCGAACAGTGCCTGGTTATTACCCTCGATCAATAACAAAATCGGCGTACTTGGGAAATAACACTTAAACTCATCGATAAAGCGATCGGCTTCGTAAGGCAAATAACGAAAATCAACAACCAGAATCTGGATCGGCTCTTCAGGATCCAGAGAGAAAATCGATTCGATTCGATCAACAACCGAAATATAAGATTTCATCGACAGCAGCTGTTCTTTCAGCAGCAAAGAATCCTTGCCACTGCCAACCGTCAAGCCAATATGAACCTCCTCCAGCCTGGAAGATAAAACCGATCTGCTCTCTTCTGCGCAGTTGAGGCTAATCGCAAAAGAGAAACAACTGCCCTGGCCGAGCTCACTTTTTAAGTCAATTTTGCCAGACATCATTTCAACCAGCTTTCGACTGATCGAAAGCCCAAGTCCGGTGCCACCGAAGCGACGCGTATCCGCTCCGTCAGCCTGCACAAAATCATCAAACAGACGGCGTTGGTTCTCTTCACTGATACCAATACCACTGTCTTCAATGGAGAAATTCAGCGTCACATTTGTTTCGTCACAACCAATCAAATCAACCCTGACCAATACATATCCGCTTTCGGTAAATTTCAGGGCATTGCCAATTAAATTCATCAAAATCTGACGAATGCGGCTTTGATCGCCAACAAGGCGGGAAGGTATTTCAGGATCGATAAAACAGGCTAATGCCACGCCTGACTCAGTCGCCCGGGCAGATAATAAATCGACAACGCCGTATAACATTTGTGCCGGGTAGAATTCCGCTGGTTCAAGACTGAGTTTGCCTGCTTCGATTTTGGAAAAATCCAATACATCATTAATAATCGACAACAGCGCCTGGCCTGAATTTAATGCGGTATCCACGAAGTGTCGCTGACTCTCATCCAGCTCCGACTCCTGCAGCAAGCCCAACAGACCCAATACCGCATTCATGGGTGTACGAATCTCGTGAGAAATGGATGCAACAAACTGAGACTTGTAGAGGTTTGCCCGCTCGGCTTGTTCCTTGGCGTGTAATAAGCGCTGCTCGTTTTCCTTGCGCTCACTGATATCCTGGAGTGCCGCTGCAAAAATTGTTTTCCCGCCCGCATGTAAAGGGAAAATCGTCAGTTCAACCGAGAAACGTTCCCGGGATTTACGCTGAGCCACCACCTCAACGCGTTTATTAATAAAATCCCCGCCGCCATTTTCCAGATAACGCTGCATTCCGGCTTTATGGAAGGCTCTGGCCTCTTCCGGAATAATCAATTCTCCGAGGTCACGACCCAGCGCTTCATCTTTGAGATAACCAAATGTCTGGCAAGCTGCGATATTAAAGTCCTGCACCACACTGTGTTCATCAATCAGAATGATCGCATTGGTGCTGTGATCAATTACCGCAGAGTGGATTGCCTGTTGCGCCTGCAGATTTTCCTCAACTCTCTGGCGTTCGCTAACATCCTTAACGATCGCAATAATTAAAGGCACCTGCTGCTGGTAGCAGTAACTGAGTGATAACTCGACGGGAAACAGGCTGTTATCACTGCGCCGTGCCCAACTGCGTAATCCATGCTCTGGGAAGTCCGGCGACTGACCACGACGTAAGCTGACTGACGCGCTTTGCAGGCAATGTTGAATATCAAACCCGTGAAAATAACTGGTGATGGCTTTCAGCCGATGCTCATCAATAGAAAACATGGTTGCGGCTGATCGATTGAGGCTAACGATACGACCATCCAGGTCAAACGCGAGTACAGCGTCAGCCAGATGATCCATCAGCAGAACCAGATGTTCCGCGTACAAATTCTGATCATCACCAACGGTATTGCGCAGCTCAGCGCAGTATGGCTGAGATTGTGGCTTAAACTTAAACTGAGAGCGCGGTGGTAAGTGTTTACGCGACTGTTGTTGCTGACGTTTTTGTGACTGCTGATTTACCCGTCTCAGCTTGCGACCAATCTGCCTGGTAAAATGGCTGGTTACGATCATAGGCAATCCTTTAATCCATTACCCTCAGCCTAGCAGGAAATCAGATCGACATATTTAACAGTGGAGAACTTCGTACTTTTTTTCGAATCCAGCCCATTGGCCCAGGGAGCCATCGCTGTAACCGATAGGTTTCGCGTATCAGCTCGTCCGCCAGGCTTGGGTTTTGGGCATCGTTATAAACACAGCCGGAAAGCTGAATTCCCAAGGTATTAAGTCGATTAACAGCACTGTTCAGATGGCTTTGGCGGGTTACGCCGGCTTTAACCATCAGCAACACGCCTTCGCATTCAGCTGCAATGCGTTCTGCGGGCAGGTTATGACGATTAATCGCATTCAGAGGCGAAGTGTCGATAATGACAACTTCATACTCCTGCAACCAGGCCTCCAGGCAGCGAGACAGATAATGTTTTTCTCGCAACATGAGGTTTCCAGTTGGCGTCACCGGTGCCGGAAGAACCGCCAGACACCCCGCAGACTCTGCGGCTACGTGTGTGGTCTCAATCTGGCTGGTCAGATGTTGATCGAGATTCTGCCAGCTACTGTTTTCTAACCCCATTTCGGCAGCAATCGCCGGGCGACAGAAATTCATATCAACCAATAATGTCTTATGGCCGCCCGCTTCAGCCCGACGAGCCAGGGCGCAAGCCAGTGTGGTTGTACCTTCACCGCCATTACACGACGTCACAGCCAGACTACGCAGGCCGCGATCGATGGTTTGGGAATAAATGCTCTCCAGTTCCGCATAATGGATCGGCAATTCAAATCGTTCTGATATTTTTGCGTTGCTGTTCATCCGTTTCATTGTGTTCATAGTGCCGCTGCCCCCAATGCATAGACTGAAATAATACTCAGCGCGTCTGTTACCCCTTCCATAAAGATTCGCCAGTTACTGCGGGAAACGTTAGGGACATACACAGTATCTCCCTCGCGCAGCGCCGGTAGGTTGGCAAAATCGGGATTTTTAACAAATTCGACCAGATCAAAAGAGGTTGATTGTTCGCGGCAGCAAGAGGCATTCACCACAACAATGCGTTCAACATACGCTGCTTCGGTTGGCCCGCCCGCCTGTGCAAGCAAGTCTAGTAAGGTCATATTGTCGTTAAAGCGATAACGACCGGGTTTAGCCACCGAACCAAGCACACGGATCGTCGACTCTTTCTCTTCATCCAGCCAGTTGCGATCTTTCTCAGGAATAAAGATGCTGTCTCCTGGCAAAACCCGTGGCAACAGAGTTTCATCACCGGTCTCAAAATACAGCGCCAGATTCAGTTTGCTGACCCGTGGTTGATCGCCGTTGCGGTGCATCACCCGAATGTTGTGAATATCGGCATTATTCGACGGACCGTCTGCAGCTGACAGGATATCCAGGAACCCCATGCTGGCATCAAAAGCATAACGACCAGCCGCATTAACCTGACCAAATACATAAATTGAGCGATCCGGAGCCTGGCGCAACCATTTGGCTTTATTGTCGGTTGGGTCTTGTGGCAACTCCGGTACCATTACTGTGTAGCCAGCTTTTAGTAAAGGCAGATCTTTAATGTGGCCGCCACTTTCATTAAATGCCGCCAGATCAAAAACTTTACTTTCAACCCGGCCATCAGAATGACGCACAATAATTTGCGTGCCCGCGATATCCGCCCGTTCTTCCGGGCCGCCTGCGTGGGCCAGCAAGTCAAAGATATTCATTTCGTCCGACCACTCATATCGGCCAGGGCGACGTACCGCACCCATAATATAAATCGCTCTGGATGGCGGAACTTTTAGCCAGGAGTTCTCGTCGGTGGCAGTTTTTTCCGGAACAAAAATGGCGTCACCTGGCTTAATTTCCGGCAAGCCAACGCTGCTGCCGTATTCGGTATATTCCTGCAAATCAAAAGGCACAACTTCTCCGTTGGCCCTTAATAATCGAATCTGGCGGGTTTCTGCGAACCGGGTTGGACCACCGGCATTTGCCAGAATATCGAGAAAGGTTGCTCCCTCCTGGTTTTCAAATGCGCCTGGTTTAGGCACTTCACCCATGACGTACACCATGCGCGCACCAACCTTCACTTCTTTTGCTGCGATTGGCACAAACACCGTGGAGCCTTTTTCCAGCTTAATCAGTTTCTGGCTGTTGCCATCATCAAGATAGGCTTTCAGATTAAACAACGTTGGTTTGTTGTTATTAATAATGCGAATTTGTTCAACGCCGGCGTAACGGGTTACACCACCTGCACGCATGATCACATCAATGACTGTGCTGTTATTTTTAAAGGAGAAAAGGCCAGGGTTCTGCACCTCACCGAATACCTTAATGGCGGTTTGATCCTCTGCCGCATCACCGCCAGAAATCAAGGTTGCTGCATCAAATTCGGCCTGAACATTACCAATCAAAGGCGATGCTGGTACAAAAATCACATCCATACTTTGCAGTGCCGGGATCAGGCTTTCATCACCACTATCCAAATATGCCTTATAGTCGAATATCTGCTCTTTTTTGCCGTTTGCGGTGGAGCGTTTAATCTGCATTTTGTCCAACTGGGCACCGGTTTTCAGACCACCGGCCAGGGATAATGCCATTTGGATATTCGCATCCGCTGGCAAATCAACCTGCCCGGGGTTTTCAACATAGCCTAATACGGTGATTAACAGTCGACGTTGTTTGATTGCAATATCCAGTCGCGAAATATCCCGATATACAG
Organism: Bacterioplanoides sp.; assembly: GCF_965219715.1. Classification (GTDB taxonomy): domain Bacteria; phylum Pseudomonadota; class Gammaproteobacteria; order Pseudomonadales; family Oceanobacteraceae; genus Bacterioplanoides. The sequence continues at coordinate 654,306 of NZ_OZ244785.1, read as the reverse complement.
TCGACAGAGCTTGTCGAATCGACAAATCGGTCTGCTGCAGGGTTAGTCCGGCGAGTGGAAACTCTCCAACTTCCGGAAGAATAATGACGCCACGTTTATCAACCGAGAAGTCTTTGTTTAATTCGTCCTCGCCTGCCAAAGAAATATGCAAACGATCTCCGATATTAATGATTGGATCTCGCTCAGTGGTGCGATCAGGTTGCTGATTTTGTTGGGTGGAGTTTTTTGCGTTTGCAGGTTCTGCAAGATCACGACTTGTATTCGCTTGCTGATCCTCGGTCTGGGATTCGCGTTCGTTGACCGCCAGCATGTCACGCAGCTGCTGTGCAAGAACTTCCAGCTCCGGGTCCACAACCTTTGTGGTGGTATCTAAAATGGCTTCTGCTGTAATTGCCGAAGGCAGCAGACACATAAGTAAAACGATGATTGCCCGTTGAAACGCATGGATTTTATTATTCAGTGCGGTAGGCAATTCCATAACTACTCTCCTTCAAGCACAGACTGACGACGTTTAAACTCATCGAAGTGCGAGTGACTGAAATCCTGATTTAAACTTTCGGACTCTTCCCCGGATGCGTAAGGCTTGTATGCTTCACTGATCACTGGCTGCCAGTCCCTAACACGTTTTGCCGCGCCGTCTGGATGGGTATTAATCAATCCGAACTGCTGATCCATTTGCAGATAAAAATAATCCAGCGGTGGTTGCGGTTCGATAATCTCAACATGAACCCGGCGGTTGTTCATCCGCCCTTCCCAGGTCAGGTTAGTATCCCGAGGCAAATGCTCACCAAAGGCGCGGACTTCGATTTTTTCCTCAGCTATTCCTCGCGCCACCAATTCTTTTTTTACCGCATTGGCACGACGAAGCGATAAATCCTGGTTGTAATCGTAATCTGCCGCAGCATCGGTGTGACCATTTACCCGAAGCGTTAATTGCGGATACTGCTTCAGATAACGGGCAGCCACTAACACCCGTTCGCGGTAACTGATTGATAATTTGTCTGAGTCGTTTTCGAAGGCGTAATCGCTGTTCAGCAGCTGCTGAAGCTGGTATCGAACGTAACGCGCCTTCATCGAGGCATCTGGTTTGGCTTGATCGCGAACCAGACTTTCAGGGCAATTTGTGTGTCGCTTGATGTAAATAAGGCGACGTTCCAGCTCATCAATTTCACGGTGCATAATCACTAATGAGTTACGCGCATCTTCCAGCAGGTGGCTATCAAGTTCGCGACGGGTGCGATTCGACATCATCACCACTTCTCGCACTCTGGCCGGAATACATTCACGCGCACCACGCAAAATCAGCGTATCCAGTTTTACGTTGTGCAAGCTCCACTGAGTTTCCAGTGCACCTTTGCTTTCCGCCGGAATTCCAATCCAATCATCGATTTGATCAAGATAATACTGTCGGGTTGTATCCACCTGAACATCACCACCATGACCGTGATCTGGCCAACTACTACAAGCGGATATCAGTGAAGTCAGTATTACAATCGCTGACATCGGCAATAGGCGGCTTGTGCAGTTGGCGTCTGATCTGTTTTTCGATCGTTTGAATTGCGTGGTCATGTTCCGGTCTCCTGGCGGTGAATGATGAGCGCTGTTAATGAACCGTGCTCTCGTCATCCGCCTTCTGAGACAGGTAACTGTTGAGTGTATCGAACACCGGAATCGTATTGGTGATCTTGAGAATATCCAGCAGCTCTTTTGGCTGACCGGTTACGCCCAGCAGTACCATGTTGTGCTTTTGTGCGACCAGGCGCTTGTAGAGGAATACCAGGGCGCCTATGCCGGAAGAGTCGATAAAACGTACGCCGCTTAAATCGACAACGACATCGCTGCCATTCACCGCGAGATCTTCAAAAAGTGGCTTTGCACTGCCCACACTGGTGACATCGAAATCGCCGTTCAGGCTAACCACCTGATCCTGATTGCACTGATAGTTGATAATACTCATTGCCATTACTCCGTTACTTACTCTGGGAACTGCTGTGTTGTTCGTTATGTAATGAATAGGAGCAAACGCAATGCCAGTTGCAAATAGCTCTTTATATTCAACAACTTAACCCGTTTTAAGAAAGTATTATCTACGGTAAATCAATGGCTGCCCTCAGGCATTCTGATAATGCATTGCAAATTGCAAAGCAGTTCCGGCTATTTTGAAAAGCGTCCTGCGAGGCTTGAGATCAGCGATTGAGGGAAGACACCAAACCAGAATAAGACTGCCAGCAAGACGAGACTTGTTAAGAGTCCGCTGACTAATTGACCTGCCACACTCAGTAGCGGCGCTAAAAGCCATAACGAACCTGCGGAAAACGCAGAAGCAATCAGGGTGATAATCCAGGACTTGTGCTGATAAGGTAAATACAGCCGACGCTGGCTGTACCAATAAAACAACAACAGTCTAACTGCATAAACGACAGCCAATACCATCACGGCGCCCCAGACACCCTGCTGCGGAATAAGCCACAGGTAGCCAGCGACCGCCAGAATGGCTGCACACCACTGAATCCACATTTGCGATTGACTGGAATCCCCGCTGAAACAGCCAAGATTAAGCAGATCTCCGGCGTTTTTTATAGCTCCAACAACCGCCAGCCCAATCACCAATGTGGCAGCGCCATGATAATCGACCGGCAGCGCCAGAATCAGAAACGCGGGTAACGTCATCATCATCGCCGCACCAAGGAAGATTCCCATATTGGCACCAAGCAAAGCATAGTCAGCACACTGCTTGTCTCCACCGGGTTGTTGCGACAGTCGAATTCGCTGAGGGAACCACCACAAACCAAAGGGCTGCATCAGCAAGCCTAAAACCAAGGCAAATTTTGCAGCGATGGCATAAATAGCCAACTGCTCCACCCCAACCTTATCCGCCAATAACCAACGATCCAGCCCGGTAATTGCAAACAAACCGATACGGCTGAGCACAATCGGCGCGCCGTAACGACCAATTCGTCTCAGGTCGCAGTGTTTCAGGCAGTCGAAAAAACCAGCTTGATCAAAGAAAGAGAACTGAAAGCGCAACAAGGCGATGATCATCAAGGTGCTGGCTATCGCCCCGGCAATCAGAATGGCATCAATGCCCCCCCCCAATTCCAGCAGCACAATCACTAACCCAGCCTGGATAATTGCTTTAGCCACATTCACCAGACAAAACTGCTTGGCCAGTGACTGCATTCTCATCAGGGTGAGCGGAATGGCGATAAATCCTTCGAGAAAGGTGGGAATGGCAATCAGCCAGATCTGATAAACCTCGATGCCTGCGGGTAACAACCTGAGCAACCCATCGTCGAACAGTGCCAATAACGCGATAGCCATCAACGTAATGGCAAATGCCAGACTGAGGCAGCCAGCAACAACACTGGCATCGTTTGGACGCTCACCGTTCACGTACCGATACAGAGCCTCCACCAGGCCAAAACCAATCACAATGGTGCCGATATCGGCCAGAATCAGCAGGGTTTCGAGCAGTCCGTATGCGGCCGGATCCAACTGTCGAGTGACGTAAGGCATCATCAGCAGAGATATGCCCTTCATCATCAGAATACCGATGCCGTAATACACAGCCTGGCTTAAACCACTGGGGTTTTGTTTATTAGCCGCCTGCTGTTTTCCGCAGGCCTGTGCATCGTCAGTCTCCGGCTGAGCACTTGCCGTAATCTCAGACGCCATAATGATGTTCCTTACGCTCGCTGGCAGGCGCCTCAGCATCAAACCATTGCCCCAGTCGTCGGGCCAGCAGTAACGCATCAAAATCATTGGTGACTTTCCGATACGCCAGATCAATACGACGCTGTAGTGAAGGATGGACAGAATCTGACTGAATCACTGACGATTCCGAGTTGGATTGCATCAATTGATCAATCAACTGCGACAGCGTGGCTGCCAGGTCCTCAGCGTCGTTATGGCGGCAGACCCAGGCGCTGGCGCCATCAAGAATTTCACCATCGGCCATTATATCGGTGGTGACAATCGGTACCTGACATGCCATCGCTTCTTTTAATGTCAGCGGGCCGGTATCCATAATGCCTTCCGCCGTTTTACAAAATGGCAGCACAACCGCGTGGTAGTGTTTCAGCTCCTCGGTTACCCAGCGCCGCTCTACCCGGCCAATAAAATTCAGCCAGCGCCCGAGCTGATGCTGATCGGTCAACGCCCGCAGTTCTTGCGACATAGGACCGTCTCCGGCTATGTCGATCACAACTCGCTTTTCTTCCGGAAGCTGCGCCAGCGACTGGATCAGGTAATCCACACCTTTGGTTTCAGACAGCCGCCCCAGAAATAAAAACCGAAGGTCCGCTGCGCTGTTTGCCTGTGCCTCGCTCGACTGCCCGGACCTTTCTTCACCAGCACTGAATAACTGCGTATCAACGCCACATGGCAGATGCACAATGGCGGTATTCGGCGCCAGCTGGCGAAATTGTTCGTACATTCGTTTGCAAACTGCAACAACAAAATCCGCATTCTGCAATTTAATCTGCAAGTCCTGGGGCGTTTTATAAACATCCGAACCGTGACAAGTGAATGAAATACGCAACCCCGACAACCGCGCGGCAACTATGCCATTGCCAGCCGGCGCCCAACCAAAATGAGCATGAATATGCTGGCAGCCGGTTTGTTGAACCAGGTGAATTATCTTCAGCGCTTGCAGGAAGAGTGATCTAGGCCTCACTCCTTGCTGGGCAAATAAAAAACGCAGGCCAGATATAAAGGATGCACGTTTTTTTGCTATTAACAGCGTTGAGAAAAATGTCTTAAAAATCAGCCACAAAGTTGTCGAAAACAGCTGATTTAGCGGTACTTCTTCAACTGATAACGATTGCTCCAGAATGGCCTCATCACCCTGTAAACAAGGCTGAGAAGAACGCTCCAGGCAGATCAGTTGTACGTCATAACCCTGCTGCTGTAAGGCTTTAATTTCGGTGGTTATAAAGGTTTCACTTGCGACCGGAAACACCGGAACCAGATAGGCGATTTTTTTCATAACTGTCCCTTGTGGCCATTGGGCAAATTTTCCGGCGTTAATTTCTGACGTCTGAAAATCTGGCACCCACTTTGCTCTGAACTAAAAGAATCTGAATTAGGTTGAGCAAAGCAAATGCCAACCAAAAAATCCGAGCAACGGAGAAAGACGATGAGCAGCAATTCCGATAAAAAGTTTAAGCGCAGTGTCAGTGTTGTTATTCCAACTCATAATTGCCTGGAGTATCTCCCTAAGGCGATTGAGAGCATCCTTAACCAGGAAGTTGAGAACATCGAAATATTAGTAATAGACGACAATTCCGATGACGGCACGTTTGAATGGCTGAAGCAGCAGCAAGAAACTACACCCGAGTTGCGCGCTTATCGCCTGCGTGGTGTTGGCTCAGCCCGGGCACGTAACTTTGCGTTAAAACGTGTCCATGGCGAATTTATCGCCTTCCTCGATGCTGACGATTACTGGCACCCGGGTAAGCTGCAGAAACAGCTGGATTTCCACCGTAAGAACCCACGCGTGGTGATGAGCTTCACTAACTACCATCACACCACACCGGAAAATACCGATCTGGGTGATTGTTTTGGCTTCTGGCCACACTTCAATCGGGTAGCCATTAAAGACGACCAGTTCCATACCTTGCCGTCGGCTGCGGAGCGTATTTTCAGCGAGAATGTGATCGGGACTTCGTGTGTGATGGTTAAAACCAAAGTGCAACGAGCGGTTGGCGGCTTTGATCACAAACTGAAGTCGGCGGAAGACTGGGATTTATGGATGCGCTTCTGTAAGTTCGGCAAGGTTGGCTATTGTAACGATGAACTGATGGAGTATCTGGTACGCCCGGGTTCAAAAACCAGCAATCGCCTGCGCCGACTCGATCATATGAAGATCATCATGAACCGCTATGAGCGTTATGTGAAACGCCTCAATGTCTGGTCGGTAATGCAGGCTCGTGGTCGTCTGGAAACCGGATACGCCGAGTACTATGCCGAAGAACACCGCTATCTGCGTGCCTTCTGGCATCAGTCCAAAGCATTCTTACTGAATCCGTCCAAGCGCAATCTGAAAGCCGCCGCAGCCCAGCTGTATTGGGCCTGGAAGTCCAAAAAAGAGAAACAAACGGCGTGATAGCGCCAGCTTGATCACAGCACCCTACAACGGCGGGCAGCTCATCCCCGCCGTTCTCCCCTTTCTTCATGAGGCCATTTGCGCTATAAGGCCTGAATGAAAACTCCAAAACGACTCCAGCCCCTGATTGCCGACGGCATCATCGACGAAGTACTCAGCCAACTGATGAGTGGCAAAGAAGCCACGGTTTACAGTGTTCGCGTAGGCGACGAAATCCGCTGCGCCAAGGTGTATAAAGATGCCGCCAAACGCAGCTTCAAAAAAGCCGCTCAATACCAGGAAGGCCGTAAAGTAAGGAATTCCCGACGTGCCCGGGCGATGGAGAAAGGTTCCAAATACGGACGCTCGCAACAGGAAGATATCTGGCAAAACGCCGAAGTGGATGCCTTGTACAAACTGGCTGCAGCCGGTGTGCGGGTGCCGGAACCTTATGGCTGTTTCGATGGCGTGTTAGTGATGGAGCTGATTCGCGATGACGAAGGTGATGTTGCGCCACGGTTAAACGATGTGATGATGGATGCCGAACAAGCCCGGGAAGATCACTTTATTGTCATGCACTATATCGCCCGCATGTTATGCAGCGGCATTGTGCACGGCGATTTATCCGAATTTAACGTGCTGGTGGACGACTACGGCCCGGTGATTATCGACCTGCCTCAGGCGGTCGATGCGGCGGCGAATAATAACGCCAAGGCCATGTTAGATCGAGACGTGCGTAATATGAGTTTGTATTACGGCCAGTTTGCCCCCGAGTTAAAAAACAGCCGTTACGCCGATGAGATGTGGGATTTATTCGAAGACGGCAAGTTAACTCTGGATACCGAGTTAACCGGCCTGTTTGAAGATCCAACCGAAGAGGCGGATGTTGATTCGGTATTGGAAGAAATTAAAGCCGCCTTTGCTGAAGAGCAGGAACGACTGCAACGAATTAAAGAAGCGGAAACCGACGAGGTCGAATAAATTCCGCTTTTTTAAATTCCGCTCTGTTTTTTAATCTACTTACACTTCAGCCTGCTTTTTCGCAGGCTCTTCGCCCGCTGCTGCAAAAGCCTTTATTTCAAATTCCGGCTCATTGTTATTTTGGGAAGTCTCATTATTACGATCTAGGAACATCAATAACGGCGGCAGGAATAAGAAATCAACCAACAGCGCGACCAGGATTGTGATCGCCAGCAACATGCCCATATGATTGCTTGGATTAAAGTGCGAGAACTGCATAACCATAAAGCCACCAATCAACACAGTCGAGGTGACAATTAATGCGGTCCCCACGGCACTGAAGGCATAACGAATGGCTTCTTCGGCGGAGTAACCTTTTTCCCGGCGGGCACGCAGATATTTGCTTAAAAAGTGAACCGTATCATCGACAACGATACCCAGGCTAAGGCATACCACCACAGAAATGGCGGTATCAATCTGGCCATTAATCATGCCCCAAATTCCGTACGCCAATACCGCCGGAACAATATTCGGCACCAGGCTGATCATGCCGATTTTAAATGAGCGCAAAGCGAAAATAAGCAGGAAAGAAATTAGCACCAGCGCCATCGAAGTGCCGCTCATCATGCTGCCGATATTACGGAAGGTCAGATTGGCAAATACGATATCTAAGCCAGTGCCTTCGTTTACATGAATGGCCGGTGCATTAGCATCCAGCCACTCTAATGCCTTTTGTTCCAGCTCAAGAATATAAATGGAATCGGCTTTGGAGAACGCCACCGACATACGGATAGCCGAACGGGCGTTGTTAATGGTGTCGTCCAGTCCCAGGCCCAATGGCAGCGACAGTTCGTACAATAATAAATACTGTGCTGACAGTTCGCGGCTTTCCGGAATCTGATACCAGTCCTGATCATTTTCGTGCAGGTTTTTATTTAGGCGCTTGATAATGTCCGTCAGGCTATCAACACTGGTAACCTTATTCTGGGTGGCTAACCATTTAGAAAAATCGTCCGCCTGTTGCAGGAAAGCCGGGCTGTTAATACCGCCCTCTTCTTTGCTGTCCAGTACAAAAAATATCCGGTGCAAACCACCCAGCGAATCATTGGTCGCTTCCAGGGTATTACGTACTTCAAAAGTTTCGTCAAAAAATTCGTGCCAGCGCTCGGTAATAATATTGCGGTTTACCTGAACACCTACCGCCAAAATTAATACGAGCATGGCGACAAACAGCGGCTTGTAGTGTTTGATAACAAAATCGGCAAAGGCAATCATGCCGGTTGGTTCATTATTAACCGCTTTGCCTTTGGGTGCGGGCATAATCGCCAGCATGGCCGGTAAAAAGGTAATGCTGTAAATCCAGGCGAAAAATACCCCGGCGGCAATCATATTGCCCATATCCTGATACGGCGGAGAATCGCTGGTGTTCAGACATAACACCCCAATAATGGTGGTGATACTGGTGATAAACACCGGCGAAAAGTTAATTCGCAACGCTTCCTGGATGGCTTCCAGTTTTGAGCGACCATGGGTCAGCTCATAATAATAGGTAATCAGAATATGGATGGTGTCGGCCACGGCGATGGTCAGAATCGCCGTGGGTACAAAGCCGGTGGGCGGCGTCATAGTAAAGCCAAGCCAGCCGAATAAACCGATGGTCGACAATACCGAAAAACTGATGATCATCAGGGTGAGAATCATGCCGGAGAAGGTGCGCAATAAAATCACCATGGCGATGATCATAATCAGGTAAGACAACCCCAGCAGGTTTTCAATATCCTGCTTGATGGCTTCTCCCATGGTGACGTTGGAGGCCAACGAGCCACCAATCATAATATCGAAATCCGGATATTCAGGGCGTAATGTATTGGCCAGATCGCGGGCAGCGTTTACGACTTCGCCGGAGGCCTCCCGGGTCATTTCTTCCGGTAATACCGTACGTACCGTGACGCCAGTGGATGCACCATCTTCTGAGATCAGCCGATGTATCATGGTGGGTTCATCAAAAGTGATGTTTTTAATCCGTTGTAGCTGGCTGCTATCGAGATCCATTGCCTCTTCGTAGAGGTAATCAATCATCAGCTCGTCTTCTTCCACATCGGTATGCTGATAATTCTGCAGCGAGGTTACCCGTTGGGAATGGGGCAACTCCCAACCTTTATTGGTCAGGGTTTCGATCAGTGCCAGGCCACGATTGGTGAAGATATCGCCCTCTTTTGCTCTTACGTAGAAGAACACATTCTCCTGCTTGGAGAAGGTGCGCTCCATATTTTCAAAGGCGAGCAACTGCGGGTTATCCGGGCCGAAGTAGGTTCGGAAGTCGCTGGTGAAAGTCAGCTTGGAGGCACCAAAGGTGATGATGGCAACAGCAAGGAAAGTGATGACGGTGAGCCATTTGCGCTGGGCAATTACCCAGCGAATGTAACGTTCTAGCATGATGGAGTCGTTTTTATGGTGAGAATGGCAGGCATTCTAAGTGGTGCCTGCCAGCAGGCAAGGTTTAATTAGGACTATGAAAAGTCCACAGAATTCCATTCGTGGTAGCTCTTTCTCTAGAAGTACAGTGTTCGTAACTCTGCCTTCTGGATACAGCCATGGTCCGGCGAATAGTAAGCCTGATAAAAAGTAAAATCTCTCCTACCTTCAGCCTGGCATTTTTCCCGGATCACTCTTAATACCTCCAATTTATCTTCTCGCGACGTTTTAATACCAAAGATTATTCCTTTCAAAGAAGAGAAGTCATAAGTTAGCGTACGGCTTTCCTTGTCAGATAAATTTAATATAGAACTGCTGAGTATTAATCTATATTCATTCTCGTACGCCCAGTCATTTGACTTGACACTAACTCCTTCAATAAACGATTCCCAATAAGCCTCGCGCCATTGCTCCTCACTTCCACTCATCCCTTCTGCACATTCACTAACACCCCCATCGTCATCCATGTACCACATTTCATACAATGTTGGTATCGGGAGATTCCCCAGGGACCTAAAAAAATCAACAGGAACAAGTTTGCTTTCATAATTAATACGGTTAAATTTCATTCGCTTTTTGCCGAGTAAAGGGCCACTTCCGCTCCAGCCAACAACACCATTTAGCTCTAGAAAGCTATCATTACCATCCAAATCTGATTCAAAGATCAGGCACACTCCTCTGTGGTGATCTCCGTAGTGCCCCCAAACGGATGAATTTTTATATTCAGTCATAAAGCATGACGTATACCATTTGGGGTATAAAAGATCACACAAACACTCGACATATATCATTGGGTAATCATTCAGCAAAACGTCCTTTAACTCTGGATTCGATATCTTATCATTGAGATACCTAGCCTGTAGAATTGTCTGCTCTCGCCAAAGGCTCTTGTGATGGAAAAGCTCGTAAGTTTTTGACTCTTGAACTCCACCGAGACGAATCAAATCTTCAATTACTTGAAAGAAATTTTTTGAATTTAGATCAGAAACCATAGATGAGAAATCTCCATGAATTCTATTAGCCTCTGGCATAGCACCTTCATCTATATAAGAATCCAATATTATCTTTAGCGCTGAAAAGTGTATGCAGCCAAGATAAAACTTCAGTTCATCCTTCCTTACAGGCGTCGACCTTTTAGATATCGAGGTAATAAAGGAGTAAATATCATCATCGCCTAAAAAAGCATCGCAGGCTTTAGAAAATATATTACGCCGAGAGCCCGTAAGCGATTCAGATATCCTACCAGCAACAGGAATACAAGCTCTTGAAAAATCTTCAGGTTCATCCTGTGAAAACAGCGTTACCACAAAATCATCTAGGCAAAACAAATAATGAATAAACAGCTTTTTCCACGCTATTACATCCCCCTCCCAGAACACGTCTCGACTGCCTTCCATCGGGTCATTTAACTGTTCAGGTGGTGCAAAGTATATCGTTTGACTCTCCAGTTCTTTGTAATTACCCATCAAATTATCAATTGATCTAAACCGGTAATACTCTTTCTTCATCAATTTCCCTATTCAACTGCTTTCTTAAAAGTCATCGCACTAAACCTATCATGAGAAACTAATACTACTCTACCTCAAACTAACGGGATAATATCCAAGGCTAGCAAGAGATTAACTACTTTGAAGTAAACCTCCAGCAGAGAAACTATCAAGCCTCACAGCCATCCGAGTTACAACTCATTCAATGTAAGTCTTCCCATTGCCAAACAACTTAACCAAACGAGCAAGCAAACACTCCGTTTTCCACCCCTTCCGCGCTAGCTCTTTTTTCCAATTTTTGAGACGCTTCACCGCATACACCTCTATCTCAACCTCTCCACATCTCGAAATCCGAACAAGTGCTTCTTTCGCATCATCCGTTCCGATATCAGCTAGAGCCCAAGTACACTTTCTGGCCAGTGCCAAAGAGTTATCATATTCAAGGTAGGGATATTTCGTTACAGCTACACTGCTGAGTACAGAAACTGCCGCTGCAGGCTTCAGAGCCTGAAGATGGCTCACAATATTTTCATGGCTTTTATGCCATTCTAATGGAAGAAGATCTATTAAAAGCTTTATATACTCAGGATCATTGAGCGGTGCTGGACTTAGAGCAGCTTCGACTCCGTCACAATCTCTGGCACTTAGTGCCAACGCTAACGCCATTCTTGTCATTTTTATCTGTGTATCTCACGCCAAAAAAAGGAAATAGAGGTTACTCTTCAAATAGATAATACTGGCAGCATCTTGCCACTTACTCAGGCGCTCAATTATTTCAGTGTACCTTCGAGAAGTGGGCTATTTCCATGCTTCAATTATCGTCCAAGTAATTTAAATGATCGAACAACCTTATCAAGTTCGCTGATACATGAATCCGGGCCTGCTTCAGCCCCCATTACCGTTAAAGACAACTCAGCCTGTTCCGTATAGACACTAAACATTCTCGCCCACAGCCTTTGCGTTTCGCTACCTAGCCGCAAATCAAAGTTCGCCTTATATGAACCATAGACATGACGTCCAATAGTACCTGAGCGCATATCTTCTACGATTCGATAGTTATCGTAATATTCTCCTAACTGATATTTCCCACGATCAATATCATCAAGAAAGTCATCAGCACTATCTGAAGTAACTGGATCCGCATAAACCTGCACATTAGGCGAAAATCGATCAACGCCATTATCTCCAGAATACTTTCCAACGGTTAAAACCGGAGTGCCAGTTAACTCTAAAAGATCCTGCTGCAATTCAGGATCTGTCGGTAGATATTCAATGCCCTCTGAGCTCTTTATGAAATCTCTAACAGATAAGTAATGCCAACCTCGTGGTTTTTCTAAGCAAAAACCTAACCGTTGATTCAAATAAAGATTGTCTTCTAGAGTGATTGCACTGACGGGAGACAAAGCAATCGATGCACCCGATGCTCCAAAAGCCTTTAGCAACCCTCTCCTGCTTATGCCCACAACATCTCCATCAATTCAACCAACAGGAGGTGAATATTGCTACAAATCTGACTTTCAAACCAGCTTCAACCAATCGACATGGTTATCCGATAACCCTATACCCCTCCGGATTACGACTCTGCCAGCGCCAGCTGTCTTTCACCATATCAGCTAACCCCAGCTCCGCTTTCCAACCAAGCTCGGTCTGAGCCCGACTGACATCAGCATAACAAGCCGCCACATCGCCCGGTCGGCGATCACTGATCTGATACGGCACATCGACATGGTTACAGTCTTTAAAGGCGTTCACCATTTCCAGCACACTGATGCCATGACCTGTGCCGAGGTTAAACGCCTGCACACCATCCAATCCCTGCTCAGATAATAACCGCTGCACCGCTTTTACATGGCCTTTGGCCAGATCGACCACATGGATATAGTCACGCACACCGGTGCCATCACAAGTATTGTAATCACCACCAAACACCGACAAACAATCACGTTTACCAATTGCCGTCTGACTGATAAATGGCATCAGGTTATTGGGAATACCGTTCGGGTCTTCGCCAATCTGACCACTTTTATGAGCACCCACCGGATTAAAATAACGCAACAGCGCGACCGACCAGGGGTTATCAGAATGCGTTAGCTCGTCTGCGCGAGGTAAGTCGCGCAGCATTTCTTCAATAATCAGCTTAGAACGACCATAAGGATTGGTTGCTGATAACGGCATATCCTCTGTCAGAGGTAGTTTTTGAGGATCACCGTAAACAGTCGCCGAAGAACTGAACACCAGATTTTTAACATTGTGGTCCTGCATCGCCTGAACCAGCTTCAGTGTGCATTCAATATTATTTTCATAATAGAAAATCGGACATTCACAAGATTCACCCACCGCTTTCAGGCCAGCAAAATGAATAACGGCATCGATATCATGCGTATCGAACAGTACATTCAGTATATCTCCGTTACGAACATCGCCTTCCACAAAACTAACCTTATGGCCGGTTAGTCGCTCGACCCGGTGCAGAGATTCGCGACTGGAATTACTCAGATTATCCAGCACCAACACGTCATAACCCGATTCAATCAGTTCAACACACGTATGCGAGCCTATATACCCTGCTCCACCAGTGACTAAAATCATATCCAACTCCTGAAAAATTACTTCCCACAAGTTCGTCCTGAATTTACTGCTCCGGTTTAAATCATCGACTTTTAATTCGCCGCTTCTTTAATAAACGGTTTAAAAGTAAAAGTTTTAAGTCTGCGCTTTATTGTCGTCGGGTTTTGACTGCGCAGCACCCTCAAGTATTCGATTACCTGCCTGTGTGACAGCAACACTCACGGCAAGCAAAATATAAAGAGGCCAGGTAAAGCCCTGGGTTAAAAACGTTCCCGACACCATAAAGCCAGCCAAACCCGCCAGCGCCGATTGCGCCGTGCCGAAAATCACCGGGGAACATTTCCCCTGCTCATACAATGGCACCAGGTTGTCGACCAGTCGGCGCATTCCTAACACCAACTTGACGGCCAATATTAAAAATACGGTTAAGCCGACATAACCGGTCTCGGCCAACACGCCAAACCATGTACTGTGTACAGCATGGTTCATGCCATCCCAGTGAGGTGAGTAGAAGAAATAGTTTGATGTGAAGTTGTTTAATCCGACACCCGTCAGGGGATGTGTATTAGCCATATTAAATGCCGCCTGCCAGGCGTATAACCGCCCTTTTGCTGATTCATCAATACCGTCTTCAGAAGCACCGCCAGAGCTTCGATCGGATATTCCCGCCATCGCTAAAAGTGCGACCAAGGCAACGGCACCAATGCCCATCAACAATAGTTTTGATTTAATTTTGTACAAGCCAAAAACGCCCGACACCGCCAGAATGGCTAACAATCCACCGCGGCTTTGGGTTGCAATAATGGCGCTGGCAATAACGAAATAACCAATAACACCCAGCAGGCGCACCGGTCGCGCCCGTCCTTTTGTGAGAGCCAGGCCAGCCGCAAAACTGATTGGAAATGACAGCACCAACGCCAAGTCATTTGGGTCGCCCAACACTGAGCGCATATCCCTGGCAATGGTTACCCGTGTACCTTCAACCAGTCCAATACCATTGGCTTTATTATTTAACGCCACCATACCAATCGCGATACCCGCGATCACAATCATATTGGCCAATAACGCAAACTGCTTTTCTTCCCGAACCATCCAGGCAATCGCAAACACCATTATGGCAATTTTGGAATAACTGCCGGTAAACATACCAATGGCGATACCGCGATTACTGGCGAACATCAGCCCCAGAGTCACCAGTCCAAAGAACACCAGAAACCACTTCAACTCCGTTGTGATAAAGGGTTTGATTTCACGTGTAATCACCAGGTGCCAACCCAGGGCTGCCAGCGATGCCAACGCCAGTAACAAGGGAATTTTAAAGGGCATTAAAAACGGAAAGGCTTCGTGAATACGGAAGAAAGAAAAGATAATAAAGCCAAGACACACCATAAATGGCATATACAACACGCCGATAATAGCGATAGGTGCCAAACCGGCAACCAGGATAATGATTGGGTGCGGAATAAAGTTCCAAACCACACCCAGTACAACACATAAAAAGGATACAGCGATAATACGGGCTAGCTGCGGCTCTCCGCCGCTTTGGGCTAATGGGTAGTGTTGATTTTCCATCACATCAACTCCAGCTTCAGCCAACCAATCTTTAGCCGCTGTTACTGACCTCGTCCAAGAATCATGACTTTAATCGTGCCGAATACAATTGAGATGTCGGCTTTCAGCCAGTTCCAGACGCTGTTCAGCGACAAGGTATAAGACAGGTCGTAACCGAGTTTATTTTTTACATCTTCCAGGCTTTCGTCATACCCCTGATAAATTTGGGACAGGCCGGTAATACCAGGTTTCAGGCCATAAGTACGATCAGTAAAATACGGGATCTGTTTTTCCAGACGATTACAAAAACTCGGACGCTCAGGTCGCGGACCAATTAATGACATCTCGCCGCGCAATACGTTAAGAAACTGCGGCAGTTCGTCCAAACGGGTTTTTCTCAGGAATTTACCAACCCGGGTTACGCGACAATCGTTTTTACTCGCCAGTACCGGGCCACTTCTTTTTTCGGCATCGGCCGCCATGGTACGGAATTTAATCATCATAAAAACGTCGGTGCGCGACGGCAGTGCCTGACCGATACGAAGCTGTTTGAAGAACACAGGACCGCGACTTTCCAACTTAATTGCCAGCGCAATCAGAGGGAACAGCGGTAAAAACAGCAACAGGCCTGCGCCAGCAGCGGCTACATCGAACCAGCGTTTGAACATGGCTACCTTTGCCGGTACAAACTGATGAGGCAAGCGCTGGGTTCTCATATGCCGCAGTTCTTGTTCTGCACTGTAATCCGGCGATGATTGATCAAGTTTCTTATTTTTCTTCAGCTGTATCGTTGCAATCGTCATATTCTGGACCTCACTATGCTAACGAATTTTCTGCCAACCACGCTTTTCTTCAGTTTTAAGTCCGAATAAGCGTCTGACTGAGTGATAACTACTCTTCAGCAAATAGCTGGCCGAACCGATCAATCCCATAAAGTGACCCACGCACAAGTAACTGACTAACCTGACAAGCCTGTTATTCACCAGCTTTGAACGTACGATCCAATGTTCGGTATCCAGGTAATGCAGGCAGGCCAGCATATACACCGCCAGCTGCCCCATATAAATCAACCCCCAGAACCAGTGGTACGGCGTTAACCAGGCGGAAATCACCAACAAAGCCAGCATGCAATAAGGCATCAGCACACGCAGCAGCTTGCCCGATGCGAACATCCAGCTGACCCAACCCTGATCTGGCAGAAACAGCCTTTTGAGTCGCAATACCTGTTGCAGATTGCCTTGCGAAATGCGAATGCGGCGTTTCGCATCCAACTCTTCATCCGATCCTTCGGTTTCCAGAATACGCAGATCAGGGTCAAACAGGCTTTGGTAACCCTTGGCGATAACACGCATCGGCAGAATAAAATCATCATTGATGGTATCGACTTCCAGCGGATCACACAGCTGGGTACGCACGGCATAAAAGGCACCCGGCGCTCCCATTACTGCACCGAGATCACTCTCCATCTCACGAATGCGATTCTGGTATTGCCAATAAGCACCCTCACCTTCGGTGCCTTGCTGCAGTAGCGAATAATCACCGGTCACAACACCAATATGAGGATTACAAATAAAATGTTGCGCCATTCGCCAGATTGCATCGGCAGCCAGGATGGCTGATGCATCTGAGAACGCCAGAATATCGGCTTCACACTGGGCAATGGCTTCATTCACCATGGCAACTTTGCCACGGTTCTCATCGAAATCAGCAATACGGATATTCAAATCTTTGTTCGAAAAACGGGCTACGGCTTTGCGCGCGATAGCCACCGTATCGTCGCTACAACCGTCACACAGGATAGTGATGGTTAATTTATTGGCCGGATAATCGATCCAGCTCAGACTGTCGATTTTCTGTTCAATTACCGCAGCCTCGTTGTAAGCGGGAATATACAAATGTACGGTTGGCACTCTGGAATCACCAACACAGTCGCGAAAATCCCGTGGTCGTAAAAACGACAGGTCTGCGCGATAACGACGTTTAAACGAAGAAATTAACTTGAGCAAAACCGGATAGCCAAAATGATGGTAAACAATAAAGACCATCAACATGACTGCGGCGATTTCTACAACCATTACAGCACTTTCATAATTCATAACCATCTCCCCTAGAAGTCCCTTCTTACGTATAATTTCCGGACACTTTTTCAGTTAACACTGCGAGCCTTAACAAGCTGCGATAAATCATTTAAGGAGTTTTATTCACTCTCCAGAAGTTGCTGATAGGCCAGGATCATCTGTCGAATATCGCGATGTTCTTCGACAAATTTTCTTGGACTAGCTGTTTCATTGTCTGGGACTAACTGGCGCAACTGACGGCGAATCGCCCAACTCAGAGCCTGACTATCGTTTGCTGGAACCAGCAACCCACTCTCTTCGCAACAGGCTTCTTTACAAGCACCCACATCCGTTAACACCACCGGTTTATTGCACGCCTGAGCTTCCAATGGCGATAGCGGCAACCCTTCTTTATTGGATGCCAGAACAAACAGATCAATGGCCTGATAAAACGGCAACATATCACTGAGATTGCCCAGCAAAAACACCCTCCGCTCAAGGTTATGAGTTTGAATTTGCTGAGTTAATTCGTCTTTTAATGGCCCTTCACCAGCAATCAAGAGTACGACCGATTCGGGCAATTCCTTCATACTATCGATTAATACGCGATACCCCTTTTCGGCAACCAGACGACCAGCCGCCCCTATGATCTGCAGGCTGCCACCACTTTGTTTTGCGGACTCACGGGTTCGGCCAAGAAGTTTATTGAGTCCAAGAGCGTCGAGTGCCTCAGCCTGATCGCCAGGCGAAAAATGTTGGCTATCGATACCGTTTTCGATCACGGTTACCGGATAACGCAGCCCGGCGTTCTGAACATTTTCTGCAACCAAATTAGCGTCAGCGACAAGGTGTGGCCGGGCCCACTGCAAGGCTAAAAACTCCAGCAGCCGACGCTTTAAACCGGTTAAATGCCAGGCATCGTGCTCTGTATGAATCCTGTGCTTTACCCGAGCGAGACGAGCGGCAGTGCCTGCATAAATTAATGGACCGATATGATGGGTATGAATCACTTCAGCCTTTAGAGCGCTGAATATTTCTTTCAGCTGTTTTACAACCGATGGTCGCCATCCCGAGTATTTATTGAGGAAATACAGCCGTGAAGAATATTCTTTCAGTCGTGGCCAATGCGCTAAGGACTCGGCAGCATTGCCTTCGAGGCTGACGATATGAATTTCATCATGACTGTGCTTCAGCATTTCCAACGCCAGACATTCGATACCGCCCGGCCGTAAATGCTGCACCACGTGCACCACCACTTTGGGCTCTGGAGTAGCTACGGGGTTCTGTACCGGTAGATTGGAGTTATTCATAATGGCGCCCTTAGTGGCACTGCTTGTCGCGCGTTCTTTTACACTGTTTAAATCGCTATTAATCATGGCATCACCCCTGATTAGTCATCGAATACGGTATCGCTGATGGCCAGCGGTTTTAATTTCGGGATACGACTCAGCACCGGAGCATTGGTCATTTGCTGCAGCTGATCACTGCGGCGCAATGTGGTGTCCAATAATTCCAGTAATAACGCCAGGCCAGCACCAAGTGCCAGGCCTCCAATAATCCCGGCGACCACAAAGATCAGCGCTGGAATATTCGATGGCGCACTGGGTGTATACGGCTGATCGATAATTTTGATGCGGTTCTTTTCTTCGAATTTTCCCAGCGAGCCGGTAACTTTGGCCATTTCGTATCGCTTCAGAAATTCGTTATACAGTTTTTGGCGGGTATCCAGGTCACGTTCCAGTTCAGTTAGTTCACGTTCTACTGTGGCAAAGGAACGAACCTGCATATCCATGTTACTGATCTGAGCCTCGATGCTGGAGATCTCCTGCTTTAAACGCTGCTCTTTAGTTTTGGATTTCTGAATATCCTGCAATTGCGACACTAATAAGGTTGATACACGGGATTGATCACCTATCGATGCATTGCCGTTGACTTCACCGTTATTGGTTGAGCTCATCGCCAGGTTCCATAAACGCTCAACCTGCTCAGGTGTCAGCTTTGATGTTTTTTCAATCAGGTAATTTCGTTTTTCCCGCAGATGCACCAGCTGCCTTTGGGCATGAACTACCTTTGAATGCTGGTCGGTATAACGCGAACGCAGCAGCTCAAGTTCGCCAGTAAGGCCAACGATTCTTTTTTCCAGAGCGCCAACAACCGGATTGGTTGAGGTTAATTGTTTATCCATGCTGGATAACTCAGCCGTCGCCCCCGAAAGCTCGACATTCTTCTCCGCCAGCAGCTGTCGAAGCTCCCGCAAGCGCTTAACATTACCACCATGAAAGGCTGGCAAGCGGGCGGCATTTTTATGTTTAAAATCAGATAGCGACTGTTCAGCACGCAGTAATTCTTCTTTCTGCTGTTCAATTTGCGCCTTAATAAACTCTTCGGACTTCGCAATAGAAGAACGTTCCGGCGCCAGTAACTGGTCAACAAAATATTTGCTCACGACTTCCAGTGTTCTCTTCATATCATCGGGGGATCCGGCACGATAAGAAATCTGCACCAGATCTTTACCACGTTGATTAAGGCCAATACCCGAAGATAAGCGACGAATAATGCGGTCTTTTTCTGCTTCGCTGACTCCCTCTTCAAATAACTCGAGTTCATCTGCAACAGAAGACAAAACATGACGACTGTGCAGCAAGGTATCGAGAGCCGCCATGCGTTCTTTGAGGTTGGTTGATACCGACAAGTCCTCAAGGAATGGATTTAACTTCGATGTTTCCTGTACCAGGATGGTGGTATGGGTGTCGTAAATTTTTCCCTGTGTTGTTGCAATGGCACCGCCTAATATAGGGAGTACCAACACAGGAATTAAAATGACATAACGCTGACGCCATGCGGCCATTAAAATCAGATAGAAATTACCCCAGGCCGAGTTATTGCTCATTTCGGCCTCCCTGACGAATCAATGCCATAATTTGTTCGCGGGTCATGGCGCCGTTACGCGTAACCTCAGCGTTTTCCGTCTCGCTTTTCAGCGCTTTTTGTTTTTCCTTAAGAATGGCGTTTGATGCGGGTGCCTGAACGTTCACCATTTTTAGCGAGACGCGATGTGGCTGCATATCCGGATGGTATTCCTGGCGCACGGTGAGTGCACGTGGAATAAGGTTGCGAATGGATTTTCCGCGATTATGACTGCTGAGCCAGTCTGGCCCCTGACGCAGCAGTAAAACGTAGCCTTTGTAATCGGACGCTTTTTCACGACTTTCTATCGCCAACCAATTAAATAGCTCAGTTACCTGAGCGTCGCTCAGTGTTGTTTCCCCGGCAGGAAAAGACCAGTTAACCTCGCTCTGATGTGTTTGTTGTGAAAAACCTGAACGTTGCGAAGAATCGCTGGAAGAATCAGCTTGCTGGCCCGGCCCAGCCTGAGTGGGCGCTACTTGCTGCAGCACCAGAGCTTGTTCGAATATCGACTGATTATGGTTTTCAGGCTTCAGAGCACACCCCTGCAGCCCTAACACCAACATGCCCGCCAACAATCTCACCGGCAAATTCATTGACTGCCTGAAGTTGCTGGCGATTGATATGATTAAGGTCGCAGAGTCAGAACACCAGCCTTTCAGGCAGACCGCTATCCGGCCAGGAATCTGGCCTTGAATAGATTGCTGCTGTTGTTGACTTGTTTGAAGCCGGTTGGCCTGCTGCTGACTCATCATCCCCACCCAGATTATTTGCATTTTGCATCACATCTTGCGTATGCCTATCTGAGTGTTTCAACCTTCGTGCCATGATTGTGATTTCTTTGATCATGCTGTCTATATCATCATCGCTCAGGCGGCTGGCGCGCTGCCAATCATCCCCCAGGGATTGGCGGATTTTCCGAATCAGCTGTCGTGCGTCACTACTCTCCTGCTGTTGTAACCAGGTTAGCCAGGCCAGGTCGGTGTAGCCCGTCATCAAATCAAACAAGCGTAAATCAACATCCGGAACAGAGTGACAAACCTCAGGCTGTGGTGGGAAAAACTGGTAGTCGGCTTCACGGCCGTCGGTGGGATCGTACGGGTTGGCGGTCGGCATCCGGCCATGCCACTGAACATAGGCGTCGGCCCCCGAATGCCAAAGGAAGGCCCCGGCCGCAAGACGAAATCTCGGCATGTTATATAACCAGAGCTTATTAGACTGGCCATCACCATCGTTTTTGAATCTGGCGATTTCCTGTTTTCGAACGCCAAAGCCGTGGTTAATCAGCGCCAGATCGAGCGATTTCATCAACGATTTCTGATTGGGGTTGTTTAAATGGCCAGCCGTTTTTGCAAAGCGGTTTGCAGAATGCAACAAGCTGGCATTGTTGTTGATCTCATTAAATTGCTTTTGATGGGCTTCATCGGCAATTGACCAATAGAGATCATAATCCGGTTGAACGGCATTCAGCCGGGATTGCAACGCATCCTCTTTGAGCCACTGACGTAACCGCTTGAACGGTGTATAGGCGAGAATTTCCTGATCTGGATAGAACTTGCGATACAACGCCAGTTGTCGCTGCCAGGCCTGCTGTTGATTCGATACAGGCGTTACCATAGGCGGCGCCAGTGCCTTAAGGCCGGTTTTTTGTAAAAACGTCAGATCACAATACGATTGTGCCAGCTGGTAATGTTTTAAAGGTTCAAACCAGTTTAATGCCGGGTTCTGGTCGAGATACACGCCAACGGATTGCGCCGGTAGCGGCAGATGAATTGGCAGAACGTCCAGGGTGTGCTTGACCAGAGTTTCCTCGGCTTGATTTCCGGATACCAAAACTACCTCAAACGGATAAACATCCGCATCGCCTGCCGAGAGTTTATTCTCAGGGTAAATTAACAAGTGCAGGACATAGTTACCCGGCAGTAATGATTGTTTTTTCTGATCTGCTTGTCTGTCATCACCCTGTTTATTACCAGCATGTTTATTACCAGCCTGAACAAGTTCACTGGCGTAGCGATATTGTTTCTCCAACCGAAAATTACTGCCAGCCCTGACCCACTGTGGCACCGCGATGCGGGTTTCTATTTTAAACGGCAGTTTTTTTGGCGTATCAATTCGAATGAAAGATTCATCCTTATCAGCATTAGCCGGAATCGTTATCGGGAACTGCAAGCTGTAAGGTTGGTTTAATGCCAGCTGGCTGATTTCTGTTTTTGTTCTCCCTGCAATGCTTTCCCGAATTTTTTCAGTAGCATCCGCATGATGCCAATGCTGATTAAAGTAATTTTCTCTGCGACGATTTACTTCAGAAACCAAGCTCGGGCCTGCTACGTCAATGGGCTCAAAAACCAAGCCAGATACATACCGCTGCTGAGGGCTGTCGCCTTGCAGGTTGATTTCGAGTGATCCTTTTTTGAGCAACTCTTCGGAAATTTCCACCGGATATTGCTGCACCAAACCGCGGTGGCGAACAATATCATTCCACGGATCGTCGGTTGCAGCTTTGCGATAAAAACTCAGATAGGCATTGTGATACCAATCCCGTGGATCCTTAAAGTCATGCTGACCACTGTACAATTTCCCATTCATTTTTATGTCGAGATTCATCTGCCGTGGCAGGTTTTCCCACTCACCGATGTCTTCACGAAATAATGTCAGGCGCCAGAAACGACTGAGTTTTGATGTTTCATGATCAACAGGAATTCTAATCTGATCAACACCAGCAATTCCGTCCCGCAACCACGGATCGGGACCAGGGCGATCAACACCTCTCAGACTGCCTTTTAATGTTATTTGTTGAAATGAATGTCGCTTATCTGTGACCTGTTGTGTGCCTTTTAATACCGAACTGAACTCGGTACCAAAATCAATAACCAGTGCACCTGACGTTTTAACACCCTTACGCGCATCACTTCGTTCAGACAACACTACACTGCCGGGAACTGGCTTAACTTTTGAGATAAAAACTGTTTTTAGCTGTATATCTTTAAAGTTTTTGTCCAGCTCCCGACCATAAAATACGGTCATTTTTTTTAATGACGTGAGATCCGATAATTCACCATCGCTACGGCGAATGCCCTTCAAGCTAAAATCGAGGGAGAACGGCCCCGGAGCAATCTGGCGCTCGATATTAACGCGAGAGAAATAATCAGAACTGTTGGCGTCATCCAATCTCAGAACAATCAACACCTCCGCTGTGTTCGGATTGATGCCACTAATGGTCAGATTCATTGATGCGTCGATCTTTTTGTTGCTACGGAAGCGTTGCGACCAGGGCAAACTCTGCTCATGGTCCAATAACGGGTACTCAAATTCCTGCACTTCTGATGCTCCCGAAACAGCCGGGACATCAGTATGGGTATTCAGCAGTGCGTTTTTACCGGCTTTCGTAATCAGACTCTGAGATTCACCAGTCGTATCGACCATCTGCTCTGCTCTCGCTTGACTGCCTACGAGCACAAACATAAGCCAAATCAGCGTAAATGGATAACGGTATAACTCAATACGCAAAGGCCGCGGGGCTAAATAACTTCGCACTCGTCACCCCCTGATTCAGCTCCTTGCAGGCGTCGCATAATCTCACGCTCCACCAGCAGCGCACGTGCACGCCAGCTTTGATCGGTTACCTGTTCTTTGCGGCGACTACTGTGACTTTGCATCCGCTGAATATCGCTCCAGTCGGTTACCACATCGAACAAGTTAAGACCGGCTTTATCCATCACCAGCTGATCCACCAGCGGAATATCAGCCGCTGCTTTCTGAATCAGCTCGGAGAAACCGGCGTGATCCGATGGCAGGCTCACCTTGATCCAATTGCGATACGGCAGTAACGCCGGAAAGTCCGTGGCTACAATCGGTTTACCTACCGCCATATATTCGCGCAGTTTTAGTGGATTACAGGCCTGGATCTGAGCATTGTCTTTAAATGGCAACAGCGACACCTGCCAATGGTGGACATAATCCGGCAGTTGTTGATGTGTTTTTTCGCCGAGGAAGTGAATATTAGGCAGCGCCTGCAGCACACTGACGTCACACCGAACCTGCCCGATCAGAACAAAATTCCAGTGCGGCAGGTTCTTAGCCGTACGCGCCAACATTTCCTGATCAAGCCAACTGCTGATACTGCCGTAGAAACCGGCTACCGGACCATCCGGCAGATCATCAGGTCGCTTCCCCGGCGCTTCAAAAAAGTAGTCAGCCACACCGTGGGGGATAAATAAGGTCTTTTCTCGTGGGAATTTATTCAGCAGCGTTTCACTTGCTGCCAGAATGAGGTCCGCTTTTTCCACCAGCTCATCCTCGAGCTTTTCGATCACGTCGTGATCGACCCCTTCAAGAGCGGTGAAGTCATCGCCGCAGTAATAAATTGTGAAACATTCATTCACCTGGCCAAGCAGAGGAACAGCGCTCGGCAGAGACAGCCATAAGATGGGTTTTTGCTGCGCCAGTGAGGCCTGGGCACTGTAGAGTCGTTGCTTGATCAGCTTTTCGTTAAGCCAGCGAACCCCTTTATTGCCGTGAAAGGGTATCGCTACCGGATCAACCACAGTTGGCTGCCAGTCGGTTGGTGCCTTCTTATTTAGCGGGTTTTGATGATTAGCTTCTTCTGGTGTTAGCTGCGGACTGGGATTAATCATACGCCAGCCCTTATTCACAACCCGGGACAAATCATCAACCGATAACTTTGGCGAACGCATACCAATGGAATTTACCCAGGTGATTTCGTGAAATTTGGACAACTCGCGGGCCAGATGCTGAGTGCTGCTTGGGTGCCCTCCCCAATCTTCGCCAAAAATAACCATCGGAGTATCTGTTAACATCGTTGTGTTCTCATGGTGTTCTGAATGGGTCATAACTTGCTCCGGTTCCTCTGATCAGTTCAGCGCTTTAATCACTTTGGCGGGTACACCTCCGGCCAGGACACCGGGCGGCAAATCGGTCGTAACAACACTACCTGCTGCGACAACCGTGCCTCGTCCTATGGTGACGCCGGCCATTACGGTCACACCGGTTGCCAGCCAGACATCCGGCTCCAGTACGATGTCGCCAACCTGGTCATCGGTTTCTGGCAGACCTTGTGCCCGGGCAACCGGATCCAATGGATGGCCAGGAAATCCGGCAAGAAATACCTTGCCCGCCAATCGCACGTTATCGCCAAGTTCTACCCGGGTACCCACCGCAATGGTGTTCTGCCAACCAACGTCCACGTTGCTGCCAATTTTCAGTTGCGGCGTTTTGGTCGCACAGCTTCGACCGCATAAGGTTGAAATACCCGACATACGGGTGTTGTTACCGATCTCGATATTGAGATTGCCCAACACTTGTGGCATGCCGCTGTATAAGTAAAAACGGCTGCCACATTGATTCAGGCGGCTTTTAAACAGAGGAGTCCAGTAAAGGATGCGGGTCAGGTTTGCCCAGCCATTCACCAGTTGATTGTGCAACCAGTAAAGTGGTTTATGGATCAGCGAGATACTCGGTACCTGGAAGAATCGAAGGCTGTTAATCAGGTCGAAACAGATCTTTGCCAGGGGCGAATCCGAGGTTTTTAACCAGTGTTTTACAGCTTGCATCTGTCTGTCCTCCTTAAACTCTGTTTTGTTACTCAACCGTCACTGACTTGGCCAGATTACGCGGCTGATCGACATCGGTTTCCCGTAATACGGCGGTATGGTAAGCCAGTAACTGAACCGGAATTGAGTAGAGGATCGGATGTAATGCGGCAGATGCAGTTGGCATCTCGATGGCAGCATCGGCTTTATCACCACAGGCTGCGATACCGCGTTGATCACTGATCAGTATGACTTTTGCACCTCTGGCCCTGACTTCCTGCAGATTGGAGATGGTTTTCTCAAATAGCCCATCAAATGGCGCCAATACCACCACCGGCATTTCTTTATCGATTAGGGCAATTGGGCCGTGCTTCAGTTCGCCAGCGGCGTAGCCCTCTGCGTGTATGTAGGAAATCTCTTTTAACTTAAGAGCGCCCTCCAGTGCGATTGGATAACACTGGCCTCGGCCGAGAAAGATTGCGCTGGTTGCTTTATCGAGAATTCGGGCAACCTGTTGAATTGCCGACTCGTGTTGCAGCGCAGTCGCGATACAGTGAGGCACTTCCCCCAGAATCGACATAAGGTTGTTCAGCTCGGTCTCCTCCTGAGCAAAACGCTGCCTGGCGGCATCAACGGCCAATCGAATCAGCACGGTTAATTGCGAGGTAAACGCCTTGGTCGAAGCCACACCAATTTCCGGCCCACACAATGTGTGATAGACAAAATCGGATTCCCGGGCGATCGAGCTGTCCGGCACATTCACAATCGACAGACAAAACTGACTCTGCTCTTTGGCGTAACGCAGTGCAGCCAGGGTATCGGCGGTTTCACCACTTTGGGACACGAACAGGCAACCGCCCTTTTCGATTAACGGAGGCTCTCGATAACGGAATTCGGACGCCAGATCTACTTCAACCGGTAATCGGGCGAGCTTCTCAAACCAGTATTTAGCTACCATGGCAGCGTAGTAACTGGTGCCACAGGCGATGATATGAAGCCGGTCAATCTCTGCAAAATCCATTTCTGGTGCTGCTGACAAACTCAGCTGATTCAAACCATCCAGCGTGCGCTGCACAGCAATAGTCTGCTCATGGATTTCTTTATGCATAAAGTGCTCGTGACCTTCCTTCGACACCCCCTCAGCAGAATGCTCAATGCGTTTGCGCGGACGATTCACGACGTCCATGTGCTTGTCGAAGATATAAATATCACCGGCTTCAACCAGAGCCAGATCACCCTCTTCAAGGTAAATCACTTCATCTGCCATCAAGCTCGCAGCCACCGCGTCCGACGCAATAAACGCCGACTGCTTGTTAAAACCAACCACCAATGGACTACCTCGACGGGCGGCGATGATCTGGCCATCCTTACCGTTAAACAACGCGCCAATGGCGTATGTTCCCCGAACACGACTTAGTGCTCGTTTGGTGGCGATTAACGGCTTATACCCTTTGGCGAGAAAGTCACTGATCAGCATAGGCAGCACTTCGCTGTCGGTATCGCTGGTAAAAACATGGCCATTGGCTTCCAGCTCGGTGCGTAATTCCTGGTAGTTTTCAATAATGCCGTTGTGCACCAGCGCAACATCGTCAGTCATATGGGGATGGGCATTAATAACCGTCGGTTCGCCATGGGTAGCCCAGCGAGTGTGAGCAATACCGGTACGGCCAGAGAGAGGATGATTTTGCAGCGCGCTTTCAAGATTATTCAGCTTACCGTTAGCGCGGCAAACATCGATTACCTTGTCATCAATAGTGGCGATGCCTGCAGAATCGTAACCCCGATATTCCAGTGCTCTTAGTCCACTGATCAGTGTTTGCGCTGCCTGTTGGTCATTTACGACTCCAAAAATTCCACACATAACATCACCCTCGGTTTCGATACTTTTTCGATTGTCTGAAATCTTTAGCGATAACCGGGCCAGCTTTAACAAAGCCTTCTATGACATTGTTTTTATTGACTTTTGCTTCTTAAATCTGGTGTTGAAGCGAATTTTGTATAACCGGGGATATTTATCCATTTGCGTTTTGCGAAGCGATTTGAACAGTGGAACTGTGTTTTGCAGCGTCACCGCCAACGGATTTATGTCATGCTGATTTTTTCAGTGTCTGACTCTATTTATCGCCAAAGCACAGGGTTATCGATGAAACGACTTATCTTCGCGCTATCACTGCTGATGGCGTCTTGTATGCTTCCAGCAGCCCAGGCTGAACCCAAACCAATTGCCTGGCACTGGAAAGATAGTTTCAGCCCACAACAGCAGCGCAACTACCAAGGCTGGTTGACCGATGTATATGACGCCCTGGGCAGAGTGACAGGCCCATTGCCATTTACCGTGCATATTGAATTATTCAGTGCCAGAAATTTCAGTTCTGAAGACATGGGCGAACCTGTGCCCTGGGCACGAACCTGGCGTAACCCAGAACGCCAGGCGGTTCAGTTGTACCTGGATACCCGCTATTCCCTATCAGAATTCAAACGCGACTGGACAGCTCCGCACGAACTGTCTCATTTGCTATTGCCGTACCTCGGCGAAAAAGATTCCTGGCTGGCAGAAGGCTTCGCCAGTTATATGCAATTTATCGTTATGGAAGAAATGGGCGTTATTGATGGTTATATCCGCCAGCAACGACTGGTTAGCCGCATTCAGAAAGCAGAAGCAGCCTACAACAAACAATTATTGGGGAGTATTTCTGCGAGTCATGCCAGTTTATCGCTTGCTGAAAGACTGAGGTTAAGCGGCCAGCTTGGGGATAGCCCAACCATGTACTGGGGCGGCGCGGTATTTTTTCTGCAACTTGATGCCAAGCTAAACCAACGCGGAGGATTAACGGCTGTATTAAAGCGCTATCTGAAGTGTTGCCGACTGCCGCAACAAGATACGGGCGCCCTGCTGAAAACGTTAGATAAGTTGTCGTTCAGTGATTTGTTTACAACAACTTATCAAGCATTCCACACCCAAAGTCAGTTTCCTGATTATCGTCGCTATATTGAAAGCGCAACGACCTGGTCAAGATAACGAGCCGTAATAGTGAGCAGCCTGCGGGTTTATAAAACAACCCGCTCACTCACTTCAACCTCCCAGGTAAGCGGTTCTTTTGAAGCATCGTAGAACCACACCTGTACCAACAGCTTTTTGTGATGCTGTGGCACTACAAGTTCGCGTTCCACATTTTTGCTGGTTAACGAACTGCCGAGAATGCGACTGTCATAATCAATAACCCAACTGTTTTCTGCTGCATCACCGCCCGCTGAATAGTTACTGTAAACCGACAGATAGGCCAGGTTATCTGACTGCTCGGACAAATCCAGAACCAGAGTCATCTCTCGGTGTGAAACAAACTTAAGTTTCTCGTCGGCTTTGATGTCAGCGGTTTTAACCTCCACGGCGACATCCTGGTTCTTATCGTCAGCCGGCTGGTTATCTGTCTTAGCAGAATCACCACCGGCGCCTCCCTGACATCCGGTCAATAAGGCAATCAATACAGGTACAGCAATCAGTGTTTTATTTAATTTCGTATTCATAATCTTTCTCTTCTGTTTGTATCTGACTTTCGCTGTTCTTTTTCGCTGTTTTTTTATGAACAGCGGCCACTACGGGAACACCTTGCCTTCGACGCGATGCTCCTGCTGATACCAATCAAGGTCTTCGGCTTTACCGGATTCAATGTGATTGCGGAACTTTGGATAAGCTTTCAGCAGATCAACGCCGGTGCGAGGGTGCTTCCAGCTGGTTGCCACTTCCATCGCCCAAGGCAGGTTGTTGCTGTTTTTGAAGAAGCGCTGGTTTTGTGAATCGGACGTATCGTCACCGGTATTAAAGATACTGGTATCGGCTTGCTCACTCGGGCCAACATCAGCCAGGTGCATCTCCCACTGGCGACCAGGGTGAGTCGAAAAGTAAGAGCCGTGGTAACGGTTTGGCGTAGCAAAGATAAACGGATCATACAGAGTGCTCATCGCGGACGCCGGTTGCAGCTCAGTAAATGGCAGGCTCAGTTCAAATTCAAACTGAATGTCATCCATACAATTGGCGCTGGTGCGATAGTAATCGCAGCTGGTATCCACCAGACTCCATACGTCGTTGGTAACAATAGCGATCAGCTCATCACTTTCCGCTTCAATAGGATTGCCTTGTTCGCTTTGTGCTCCACCATTGAAGGCATAACGGAAGCGCATTTTCTGGGTATCAACTGCCGAGGCCTGAACACCCGGTACGCGGATAGCGAAACCGTTGTGATAACTGGCACCAATGGCGGCTAATTGACCGTAGAAATCGACGCGTTGCAGCTTATCGTCACGTTCAACAGTAACCGTACGGTAATGGAAGACCACATCATTCATGTCGTAATCACCTTCATACGGCCACAGATCTTCGTATGCCAATGTGGTCCAGCCGGATGCTGATGGGTAATAGCTGTAGGTAACACCGGCATCGCTGATCTCGATCGCATGGTCTTCCACCTCACCGTCGGTTGCACCGCCGAAGTAGTCGATACCGGTTTGTGAACCCAGGCGTAAACGAGCCCAGCTTGAACCCGGAGCAGCGTCTAATGGCACGCGCACGACCAGAGTGTTCGCTCCCGCCGCAAGTTGTTTATCCTGAAATACATGTTCTCCGGCGTCAGCAAAATCGCCATCTCCATTCCAGTCAAACCATGCCTGCAGATAGGCTTGTTGAGATGCTGTAATGACTACCAGATTATCGAGACCACGAACTAAACCGGTTACCAGGCCCAGACCGTCTTCATCATCAGACGAAGCGGCATCATCACTTGAGCTTGATGGATCAGAAGTGTTTTGCGCATCGGCCTCACCATCCGGCGCAGTAGTGCCAAGGTAAATACCACTGCCAATCTCGTGACGGGCACCGTTACCAGCAATGGAAGTCGAATAAGTATCTGGCGCGTCACCAAAGTCGATGGTGCTTGCACCTTCACTTTCATCAATCAGCGGCGCATTGGCACAGCGAGCGCCGTCGTTTTGATTAGAAAGTGGGCCGTCGGCGAACTTCACAGCTTCATAATCAGGTGAAGCACTCGCCAGGTTTTCGTTTGACAGGTTAACCCGATAGATCTGGCCATCCTGGTTGCGAGACACATAGAAATAACCATTTACATCAAAGTAGGCAGCACCAAACGTACCGGTTTCTCCGGTACTGCCAAGCTCGGTTGCCGCGCCAGTTTCGATGTTAAATTCGAACAATTTACCGTTGTTATTGTCGATGCCATATAGGTTGTTGTTATCCGGGTGGAACGCGAAATCAGTCAGCCTGACGTCGGCTGTATTGGTAATGGTTTGTACATCAAGGTAGTTTTCTGCGCTTGGGTCGAGGTTGATTTTGTAAAAACCTTTTCCTTTGCGATACATGTAGTAGTGGTTCTGATACACATCGCCAACATAAAAAGAGCCATCGGGCTGGTTAGTTATAGGTAGCACCGTTGCCTGAAAGTCTTTATCAAGCCTGACGAATTGCAACGTCGTAGTGCTGAAACCGTACATGTAGCGGCGGTTTGTACCGTCATCATCGGTATGATCGTTGAAACCAACGCCATTCACGTTTACCGGCATACCAACATCATCCTCCAGAATCTCGTAACTACCTGACACGAGATTCACCGCATAAGCGGTTACCGGAGTCCCCTGGAACAGAAATGCTTTACTCGGGCAAGTTTCAAACGGCGAAGCCAGACTCACCACCGGTAACGCAGTTAACACCATCAATGTGAAAAGAGATCGCAGCATAACAATTGCTCCAGGCAAATTTCAGAACGTTATTGTTCAATAAACCTTGTAGAGCAACACAAATGCCAAAATCTAATCCATTGTTTTTAAAGGAATATTTTTCAAAGACTGGTTGCAAAATGCAATCTCAGGGTAACGAGTAGCAATTTGCAAATGGTAACAACTACTACAAATCGGAGTCGTTTGTAATTCGATTGCAACAAACAGAAGGTTTAAGGCATAATCGAATGCTATTAATTCTCAATTACAAGAAGTTACTATGAAGAAGTCTCTGGCTACCTTTGCAGCACTGACCGCATTAACCGTTGCTGCTCAGGCTGATAACGCTCTGCAAACATACCAGCAGCAAGCGAAAACTTTATTAACGACCTTGGAAAACAAGGGCAAAAATATCGAAGCTGCATCAGCCGAGCTGGTAAACACCAGCCTGCCGATTGTTGACCAGTTTATTGTGAAATACCCGGAGTGCAGCGAATATCTGGGTGCGTTAAAGAAAGCAGCCTCGGTGATTCCAACATTACCTCTGGAAGAAATTGAGTCCGGATACCACGCTGACGGTAAGCTTCCACCACTGAAAAACGCTCAGTGCTACCACGCCAAAGATCTGCTGGTACACCCTGCAACGGTTCAGGCAATGGCGAAGATCGGTATTAAAACCGATGAGCAATGGGAATCGGCTGAGCATGAAATTGAAGAAGTTATTGAACACTTCAGCCAGGTAGAACTGGCGATGAAACCGGTTGCCAGCGCAGAATAATCTAGCGTAGGTTAACTATTTAAAAAGCCCGGCTTGAAAAATCAAACCGGGCTTTTTTATTACTATCTTGGTTTGCGCCTTCCCACGGCACAAAGCAGCAACATAAAGACAAACATAATTGGCATAGTACCGCCGCCGCTTGAGCCAGAGTCTGAATCCGGGCTGGCAGGTGTCTGAGGACCAGGAGTTGTTGTTGGAGCATTCCCCTTCGCGAGTAAGGTTACAATCTGGCTCGCAGAGCGCCCATCGGCTGCTTTTACCGTTACCTGCAGTTCAATGCTACCGGCGATATTTGCATTAAATATCACCGTTTGGTTCTGTGCATTCTGAAGCGTCGCACCACCCTGCTTAACCTGCCACTGATAGGTCACAGATTGGTTTTCGGTGTCAGCAACCGTTGCTTTAATCCCGACAGCTTTGCCAACTTCCACGGTATCCGGTGCTGATACCTTAAGGGATAAATCCGGAGTTTCCGGTGAAAAGCCAACGGACACAACAACTTCGTCTTCAGAAAATGCACCATTTTCTGCAAGCGCTTTGACTTTGAAGCGATAACGTCCATTTTCTGTAAAGGTCAGATTCAGCTTTGCCTGATCCGCACGACCCATTGCCACATCAGGTCCTGAAAGCTTGGTCCATTTAATGGACTTTAATTTCATTTCGCCACGAGCACTGACAAGTGCGGTTAAACTGGTCGCCCTGCCTAATTGGGCCTGAAAATCATTTCCGGCATTTACACTAAAGAAAGAAGCACCACCAACTGTCAGAGCAAAGCGTTCAGCAACAACGAGGCCACTACGGAACTCAACGTTCAGTGATGCGGAATAAGTTCCGGGAACTTCGGGAGCAAACATCTCTATAGTTGGTTGTTGAGTCGTTTTTTCTATAACTTCGCCACTTCTGCTGAATGTCCAGCGTGTTCGGATCAAGTCATGTCCCGAGTAATTCGCTGTCGCATTCAAAGTGATTTTTTGCTGTGGCGCTGCTGTTGCATCTGCCATTGTAATGGTCGGTAAGCTATCGATCATTTGCTGAGGTCGAATAAGACCACGACCGGTTACATCATCCGGGCCTTCTGCCGCACGCTGCCCCTTAATGTCCTGGGCTGTGCGAAGCATAATATCTGTCAGGGCATTCGTTGGTTGTTTCGCCCCCAGCTTTTGCAGAGCCAGAGCCGCTGAAGCCGCCGCAATAGGGGCTGAAGCTGACGTTCCGAAGAAATTAGGATAATTATCCGGTTCACCAAATCGCCCACCTAACTTAAGCGGATTACCAAAGAAGGTCGTGTTAACGCCATTTACCGCAGCCATCGTTGGAACGGTAACCTGAGCTTTCCTAAAACTACCATCATTGGCGTAGTATTTCTGAATAACACCACCTCGCGCGGTGAATGCCTCTGGATCTATTTCGTTAGTGAATTCGAGTGTTTTATCGTAAGCATCGGTGTCATACCAAGGCACTGCGGCCACTGAATTCACTCCATTGGCATTGGTATGCCCTAGCATAGTTGAGCCAGAGAAGGGATATTCGAACTGAACATCGCCTTTCTTGTATATCAACAGAGTAAATACCGTCGGAATATTTTCAGCATCACTCTGCGGAATAAATCCTCTTACACCGTCCCAAAAGTTCACATTGATATAGAACGCCTGCGCCCGATCAGTTTCATTTTCGTACGAAACACCTTCAACCGGGTCGGCGCTGTTAACACCTTTTATTTGCTCTTCGTTACTGACAGCAATCACGTTTGACTGAGTAAGCTCTCCAGGCTCTTTTAACAGATATAAATCGAGGTCAACCTGAGGGAAGTTCTTTTTGTCTTTCTGCGCGCTTAATGTTGGCTGATTCCAATGCAGATGAGCCTGGAACGAGTCTCCTGGCTGAACAACGACCTGCATAAAGGCATCACCATTTCCCCAGTCATGAGAATCTTTAATGGTTTCAGCTTCTTTCGTTACATCACGCTTCGCAGGATTTACGTCTTTAAAAGTAAACTGGAATGCCTGATCTCCATCATTACCTGCTGCGGAGAAATAATGGACACCTCGCTTGACGCAGTTTTCTGCTGCCTGAGCAACAATATCATTCTGATAAATCGACTGATCGGTAAAGAAAATATCGTCTACAACAATATCGGAGCCAGCACCACCTTCAGACAATGGCTTACACAAGTCATCAATCGCCATTGCCATTGCAAGCTGTGATGAACCCGCCGTATGGAATGCAAGTGAGGCTGATGGAGCCAGATCATGAATCAGCTCTGCCATGCCAGCGCCCTCGTCCGACGGCAAATCATCGTTATTTTCACAACCGCCACTGTCATCGCGACGAATTTCTACGCTTGCAGGCAGATCCCCACTTTTTTGTGGCACCGTATTTTCAAGTATTCCTTTAGCACAGGAAGCGAGACTGGCAGAATCCCCGCGGACCGCTGCCGTTCTAGCAAAACTGTCAGAGATAATGCCGATTTTTACGCCCTCGCCCGACAAATTATACGGTGCACTGTAAAGGCGGGAGGTTTCCATACTCTGGATTAACTGAGTGCCAACCAGCCCTGCACGACTTGTACCCTT
Source organism: Bacterioplanoides sp. (assembly GCF_965219715.1). Lineage (GTDB taxonomy): Bacteria > Pseudomonadota > Gammaproteobacteria > Pseudomonadales > Oceanobacteraceae > Bacterioplanoides. The sequence continues at coordinate 619,589 of NZ_OZ244785.1, read as the reverse complement.
CTCTGGGATCGTAACGTGGACAACAGACTCCAGGTTATTCAGCGTCTCAAGCTCGCCACTGTTTTTTACCAGAACAATCGCACGACGGTATTCATCGGAAGCAAGTTCTACTCTCAGACCTGCGGCTTCAAGAGTTTCACGGATTTTTGTTGCATTGCCGTCGAAACGAACATCAACGGATACAGGCTGCTCCTGTGGGGCGTACCTGGATACACCGCCACCACTGGTTGATTTAGCTGGCAGGATATTGGCAAGCCTGCCACTGACCTTATTAAGTGCAGACGAGTTCCATAACTTATCTGGTTGGCTATCACTAAACGATGGCGCTGATAGAGTGCACCCCAAAGTCATCATTGCTGCGGACAGCAATGTTTTGCGTAATGTGCTTATCATGATGAAATCCTGTTTCAATAAGCTATCGGCGACTGGCAGGCTGTGCCATTTGTATACGAACGACAAACGGTTGGTTAGCAAGCCAATTGAGCTGATCAATAGATGAAATGAGAACGGTAAATTGCTGATATTCAGTTGAGATGTTCTGAATATTTAATTCCTGCTGTTCGAGCAACGCGCGATGACCCGAAGTCATTCCCTGAGTGGTCACTCGTAGCAGGCTTATATTGTTAGAGGTGGTACTTTGACTGGTAACGATCTGCTGCAAAGATTCAGAGAGTTTTTCCAGACCTTGTGAATCAGAGACCTGCGGATTAACACCCTGAGAAATTGGGTTCTGAGAATGTGTACAAGCGAGCAATACGCTTAAAAACGAAAATACAGCGAGAAACTTCATGGCATATCCTTATGTACCGAGCGGCTGCATATTAACATTTGATAAAAAAAATCCCCAGACTTTTTGCTGAGGATTTTATAGATATCAAACTAACTGTTCAGAAATTAGCCCTTCGACCAGCTAGTCCCTTCCGGGCCATCTTTTAAAACAATGCCTTTAGCTGCTAATTCATCACGAACCTGATCAGCAGTGCCCCAGTCTTTATTAGCTTTGGCTTCAGCACGTTTCTCAATCATTTGCTGAATCCAGCTTTCTTCGCTGTCATCAACATCACCTTTAAAGAAGGCTTCCGGATCGCTTTGCAACGTACCTAATACATCACCCAGTTTTTTCAGTAAGGCAGCAAGTTGGTTCTTTTCATCACCTTCAGCTTTGTTGATGGCTGTAACCAGTTCAAACAATACGGAAATTGCTTGCGGGGTATTGAAGTCGTCATCCATGGCTGCTTCAAAGCGCTGAGCATAGTCAGTGCCTGTCGGTGCTTCGACAGATGTATCAGCCGATTGCAGCGCTGTGTAAAAACGCTCCAGCTTTTGCTGTGCTTCTTTTAAGCCTTCTTGCGAGTAGTTGATCTCACTGCGGTACTGGCTCGACAGCAGGAAGAAACGTAATACTTCGGCGTCGTATTCTTTTAATACATCACGAATGGTGAAGAAGTTGTTTAACGACTTAGACATCTTCTCGCCATCGATACGCAGTGCACCGGCGTGCATCCAGGTATTAGCGTAGTTTTCACCGGTTGCTGCTTCACTCTGGGCAATTTCATTTTCATGGTGTGGGAATTTCAGATCCGGACCGCCACCGTGAATATCGAAATTGTTACCTAAGCAGCAGGTCGACATAGCAGAACATTCGATATGCCAGCCGGGACGACCTTCACCCCACGGAGAAGTCCATGATGGTTCACCTGGCTTAGCAGATTTCCATAACACGAAATCAAGCGGATCTTCTTTTTCAGCGGCGACATCAACACGGGCACCACTTTCAAGCTCTTCTAAGATTTTGCCGGACAGCTTGCCGTAACCTTCAAACTTACGAACGCGGTAATACACATCACCATTCGACGCGGCATACGCAAATCCTTTATCGATCAGGGTTTGCACCATCGAAAGAATGCCATCGATATGTTCGGTGGCTTTTGGTTCAGAGTTCGGCGCAATCACACCTAACTTGGTGAAATCTTCGTTCATGGCGTCAACCATACGATCAACCAGCACATTAAATGGCTCGCCGTTTTCATTAGCACGGTTAATAATTTTATCGTCGATGTCGGTGATATTACGGATGTAATTCACCTCATAACCTTTGTGGCGCAGGTAACGTACGATCACATCGAACGCTACCATCACCCGACCATGACCCATATGACAGTAGTCATAGACGGTCATGCCACACACGTACATGCCTACCTTGCCATCAACCAGAGGTTTAAATTCTTCTTTCTGACGCGTCAGCGTGTTGTAGATGGTTAAAGCCATAGTCTTTTATTTGCTCGTTTAACTTTTTGTGTGTGATTCAGCAATCTTCTTCAGCTGTTTTTATGAGCAGCATGGATGCTGCGCTCGTGCGACAGGGCCAGGGGTGGCCCTTCGGCACGACGGTTAAAAACAGGGGCAGAAGGTTGTTTTAACGTTAAATAATAATCTTATGTTACTGCGTTAAAGATTTATCTTCACGCAAACCAATGGTCAGGTTAAATACCGGCTTCTCAGCAGAGTGATCGTAACGATCCGCCACGTAATAACCTTCACGTTCAAACTGGAAGTTCGATTCCGGTGCCACATCGGCCAGCGCAGGTTCAACAAATGCCGTGGTAATTTGCAGAGAGTCTTTATTAACGTGATCCATAAAGTCACCCTCTTCTTTCTCCGGCGTCGCGCTGGTAAACAGACGTGAATACACGCGTAATTCTGCTTCTTTGCTATGAGTCGCCGATACCCAGTGAACCACGCCTTTTGGTTTATCACCGTCTTCCGGGTCCAGACCCAGGGTGTTTTCAATCAGCTTAGCGCGCACCAGAACCACATTATCCTGCTCATCTTTTTCATAGCCGGTTGCTTCCAGCACATAAGAGTGACGCAGACGAATACGTTTACCCGGAGTGAACTTCTTCTTGAACTTCTTGCTGTATTCTTCTTTAAAGTCATCCTGGTCGATATACAGCTCACGGGTGAACGGCATTTCACGTGTGCCTAAATCCAATTCGTGATGGTATTCCGCCGATAACATTTCCAGATGATCTTCCGGCAGATTTTCGATCACAACTTTTAACGGCTTGATCACCGCCATACCACGCGGTGCATTGTTGTTCAGATCGGTACGCAGTGCGTGTTCCAGCATCGCCACATCAACCATACCGTCAGAGCGGCTAACACCAATCATATCGCAGAAGTTGCGGATGGAAGCCGGAGTAAAACCGCGGCGACGCATACCAGAAATGGTGGTCATACGCGGGTCATCCCAACCAGCAACCACTTCTTCATCCACCAGACGCTTCAGCTTACGCTTCGACGTTACCGTGTAGTTCAGGTTCAGACGGCCAAACTCGTACTGAGTTGGCTGTGCCGGAACCGGCAGATTGTTGATATACCATTCGTACAGCGGCTTGTGATCTTCAAACTCCAGCGTACATACCGAGTGAGTGATGTGCTCAATGGCGTCCGACTGACCGTGAGTGAAATCGTACATCGGGTAGATGCACCACTTATCACCGGTCTGATGGTGCTCAATATGGCGCACGCGATACATAATCGGATCACGCATATTCATGTTTGGTGACTGCATATCGATCTTGGCGCGCAGAACCGCTTTGCCGTCTTCGTATTCGCCAGCACGCATTTTTTCAAATTCAGCCAGGTTTTCTTCAACGCTGCGTTCACGGTACGGGCTGTTTTTGCCCGGACGGTTAAAGTCGCCTTTGTATTCGTCTGCCTCTTCCGGCGTCAGGTTACATACGTAGGCGTTACCAGCTTTGATCGCTTCAACGGCGTAATCGAACAGCGTGTCAAAGTAATCCGAGGAGTAACGGATATCGCCAGCCCACTCAAAGCCCAGCCAGCTGACGTCTTCTTTAATCGCGTCGATAAATTCCTGGCTTTCTTTTTCCGGGTTAGTGTCATCAAAACGCAGGTTACACTCACCCTGAAACTGCTCCGCCAGACCAAAGTTCAGACAAATAGATTTGGCGTGGCCAACGTGCAGATAACCGTTTGGCTCAGGCGGAAAACGAGTAATCACTTTGTCGATTTTGCCGCTGTTCAGATCTTCCTGAACAATTTTGGCAACAAAGTTGTTACTTACCGGATTCGCTTCCGCTTCATTGGCTGTAGTGGTGTTGCTGTTAGCAGCATTGGTGGCGTTGGTGTCAGTCATAACCGTCCGTTTTTTGTACAAACTTATCGGTGAGGCTTGAAAAGCATCACCCGAAACTCAATATCGGCCTTTCATCTTGGCTGTAAGGCCGGAAAAAAGGCGCTATTATACGCCTTCACTTCCCGTTTGGGATACACGAATTCACTATCTGAGGCTCAATATGATCCTGCTGAAAACCAACTTTGGCGACATTAAAATCGAACTGAACCACGAGAAGGCGCCAAAAACCGCTGAAAACTTCGAAAACTACGTGAAAGAAGGCCACTACGATGGCGTTATCTTCCACCGTGTTATCGATAACTTCATGATCCAGGGTGGCGGTTTTGAGCCTGGCATGACTCAGAAGAGCACCAACTCTCCAATCGAAAACGAAGCTGACAACGGTCTTGAAAACAAAACCGGCACCTTAGCGATGGCCCGCACCATGGACCCACACTCTGCTTCTGCTCAGTTCTTCATCAACGTAGCTGACAACGCGTTCCTGAACCACACCGGCAAAAACCCGGAAGGCTGGGGCTACTGTGTATTCGGTGAAGTGGTTGAAGGTATGGACGTGGTTAATCGTATCAAAGCGGTTCGCACCACTATGGCCATGGGCCACCAGGACGTACCGGTTGAAGATGTAATCATCGAGAAAGCAGAGATCGTTTAAGGTCTGGTCGCTTTCACCTATGGTGTGTTTTTCAATCGCCGGATCAAGGCGACATCCCTGCAAAGAGATCCGGCGGTAACGTCTTGTTACCGGCCTCTGAAAAACACACCATAGGCAAAAACTCCTGTAAGCCCAAACACCTCATCGATACGGAACAACAGTCAAAATGGCCATCTACTTTATCTCTGATATTCACCTGGAGCCCGGTCGTCCTGCTCTTGCTCAAGGGTTTGCCAAGTACCTGCAAAATCTCGCCGTAAAAGGTGACGCTAGCCAGCTTTATATTCTCGGTGACTTCTTTGAAGTCTGGATGGGTGATGACTTTATTAATCCGTTTGTTGATCAGGTAAAAGCCGCACTAAAAGCACTCAGTGATACAGGCACTGATATTTTTCTGATGCACGGCAACCGTGATTTTCTATTGGGTAATGATTTTTGTCGCGACGCTGGCTGCACCCTGCTTCAGGACCCATCTGTCATTCAACTCGGCGACGAAAAAGTATTATTAATGCACGGCGATAGCCTGTGCACGGAAGACATCGAATATATGAAAATCCGCCAGGTGTTTCGCAGCGAAGCTTGGCAGAAAGACTTCTTATCAAAGTCCATTGAAGAACGCATCGCATTTGCTCGTCAGGTTCGATCCGAAAGCCAGAGCGATCAACAAATGAAGTCGGCGGAAATTATGGACGTTACACCGTCTGAAGTTGAGCGCGAACTATCCGAGCATGGCGTCAATATCATGATTCACGGCCATACACATCGCCCAGCAGTTCATAATTTAGACAGTGGCAAAACGCGCTATGTCTTAGGGGATTGGTCAGATGAAAATGGCTGGGAAATTCGTTGGGATGAAGATAGCGGCATCAAGCTAAAAGAGTTTGTTCTTTAGTTAACTCCGCAGCGTCCTAAAAATAAAAAAGCGACCCAAGTGGTCGCTTTTTTATTTTTCTACAGGCATCGACTGATGAAAGATCAAAAGACCTGCGGCTCAGGCTCCAGCTCAACTCTAAATTTTTCTTTTACGTCACTCGCAACGGCATCCCTGATTGCAAACACATCGGATAATTCCGCAGAGCCATTGGTCGTTAACACCAAGGCCTGCAACGAATGCATTGATGCATTACCAAGCGATTTGCCTTTCCAGCCCGCCTGCTCAATCAACCAGCCTGCAGCCAACTTAACGCTGCCATCGGCTTGCGGATAACCCGGTAGATCCGGATATTGAGAATTTAATTTTTCGGCATCTGCAGCAGAAACCACTGGGTTTTTAAAGAAAGAACCGGCATTAGGAATTTCAGCCGGGTCTGGTAATTTTAAAGAGCGAATGACACACACCTGATCGATCAGATCCTGGGAAGAAAATCCTGAATTCTGAAAAGCCCAGCTAGCCAAAGGACCATAGCTAACATTCGGGTTAAATGATTTCGTTAAGCGAAAGGTTACTGATGTAACAATAAAATCGTTTTTCAGCTCGCGCTTAAAGATTGAATCGCGATAGCCGAAGCGGCAGTCAGAATTCGATAAGGTCATCAGCTGCATTGAACTCAGACAAATCCCCTGCACACTCTCCAGCACATCGGCAACTTCGACACCATAAGCACCGATATTTTGTATCGGTGACGCACCAACCGTACCGGGAATTAACGCCAGATTTTCAATGCCATGACCGTACCGTTGAGACTCAACCACCCAGGAATGCCAGTGTTTACCGGCATCAACCTTGAGTGAAACTGAGTTTTCATCCTCACGCAAAATCTCTATCGATTGCATCGATGATTGCACCACCAAACCGTCAACTTGCTCGGGCATTAAGACGTTACTGCCGCCACCAAGCACTTTGACAGTCAGCTCTCTTTGGCGAGCATAGGAAAGTAAAGACAGGAGTTCTGAAACAGAAGAAAACTGGGCAAATTCAGCAGCATTCCCAGGCAAACTCAAGGTATTGAATGCCTTTAAGCTTTTATTAAATTCAACGAGTGCTGCGGCAGAGGACGAGGTACTGGTCATACAAATTACAGCTGCTTTTTAATATCAGCCAATAAGCCTTCACAGGCATCTTCTACCAGGTCGAGCACATGCTCAAAACCGGCTTCGCCACCATAATACGGATCCGGCACCTCAAGCTCGTTAAATTTCTGGCTGAATTCATACAGAAACAACTGAGGCGCAGACTTCGCACCGTTAGGGCAAATATCCTGAAGATTTGAAAGGTTTTCTTTATCCATGGCCAAAACATAGTCGAACTGATCAAAATCAGCCGAGACTGCCTGACGGGCGCGAAGTGGAGATAAGTCATATCCGCGCAATTTGGCGTGTGCTGTGGAACGAGAGTCAGGTGATTTACCGATATGCCAGGCTGCCGTACCGGCGGAGTCGACAAATATTTTGTCACTCAAGCCAGCATTATCAACCATTTGCTGAAACACACCGTGAGCAGTTGGCGAACGACAAATATTTCCCAGACATACAAACAACACACGCTTCATAATTATTCAGCGCCTTCGCTACCAGCCTGGGCTTTCTCCAGCTTTTCTTCTTCGCTCATTTTACGCGCTTCGTTATCCAGCATTACTGGTACGCCATCCTGAATCGGAAAAGCCAATCCATCAAAGGTACATAGCAATTCTTGTGCTTCGCTATCCAGCTTTAACTTACCCTGACATACCGGGCATACCAGCATCGCTAATAATTGCTTATCCATTTTTGTTTCTCTCAAGTCTTAATTTTGAAATATCTAACGACCGGCATGAACTTCGATCGTATAAACTTAGTTGCCTGCTTTTAAAAGCGATAACAATAACTGATCAATCTTTTTTGCAGCACCGTCTTCCAACTGAGCATCAACGGCCAGATACCACATATTGAGATCAGTAAAACCGCTGCATTTCACCCAATCTTTTTCCGTCATTATCACAGGATAATCATCGCCAAACTGCAGATCCTGAGGCTTAAACTGGTAATGATCAGCATACTCATGCCTGATCACTTCAGCGCCCAGCTGCTGTAGCGTATCAAAAAAGCGTGATGGATTACCGATTCCTGCAACGGCGTGAACCTTCTGGCCACTCAGCAACTCCAGGCTCCTGCATTCTCCGTTGTGGGCATTAATCAAATTACTGGCGACAACGGTAAAATCTGAACCATTATCCAACCGCACATCAACCTGCTCTGCTCTGGACAAAGGCTCTCGCAAAGGGCCAACAGGCAGTAGCCAGCCATTGCCAAACTGACGCTGACCATCCACTACCAGGATTTCAGCGTCTCGCCCCAGGGCATAATGCTGCAAGCCATCGTCACTGAAAATAATATCGACTTGATTGTCGAGCAACTCAGCTGCACGCTTGCGTACCGGATCAACCACTACAGGGCAATTAAGTCGTTGCTGTAATAACTTTGGTTCATCTCCACACTGCTGAGCGGGCACCGCCTGGGTAACCATCAAAGGAAACGTCTTACTATTACCGCCATAGCCCCGGCTGATAATTCCTGGCTCATAACCAAGTTTTCGCACCCGATCGACCAAGTAAGTAATCAGTGGTGTTTTACCTGTTCCACCCACCGTAATGTTACCGATAACAGCAACCGGAGTGTTCAACGTTGCTGCTGGCTGTTGCTGTGCCTGCTTTCTTTTGCGAATAATCAGTGGCGCAGCGATCAGCCACAATGGTAACAACAGCCAGTTTAACCCGGGAGACGGTCGATACCAGTTAGCTTCTATCGCTGCTGTCAGGCGTTGTAACATCTGTTACTCCGCCCCTTCGGCAAATTGCAGTTGATGCAATTGGGCATAAATTCCTTGCTGAGCCAATAGCTGCTCATGACTTCCGTCTTCTTTAATCTCACCTTTGTCGATTACAACGATCCGGTCGACACTTTCGATCGTGCTCAACCTGTGGGCAATTACAAAGGTTGTCCGGCCTTTCATCACCTCTTCCATCGCCGCCTGGATATGGCGTTCGGATTGGGTGTCGAGTGCGGACGTCGCTTCATCAAGTATCAGAATCGGTGCATCTTTTAACAATGCGCGAGCAATTGCGATACGCTGGCGCTGACCGCCAGATAACAACACGCCGCTTTCACCCACTTCAGTATCGTAGCCGTTGTCCAGTTTCTGAATAAATTCATCCGCGTGTGCTGCTTTAGCTGCGGCAAAAATTTCTTCGTCAGTTTTATCACGCAACGCGCCATAAGCGATATTTTCTTTAATGGTGCCGTTAAATAAGGTGACATTCTGACTAACGATAGCAATGTGACTGCGCAGATTATCCAGCGTGAACTGTTCGATATTATCGTTATCAATCAACACTTCGCCGTCGGTCACGTCATAAAAACGTGGAATCAGGTTTATCAGCGTTGACTTACCACTACCGGATTTACCAACAAAAGCGACTGATGTTCCGGCAGTTACATCCAGATTAATGTTTTGCAACGCGGGTTTATCAGCGCCCTGGTAACGAAAGCCTACCCGTCGGAAGTGAACATCACCGTTTACTTTTTCACGATGTATTTCACCACCATCCAACTCTTCTGGCGCATCGATCACTGTGAAAATCGACTCGGCAGCGGCGACGCCTTTCTGAACAATAGAGTTGATATCGGTTAATGCCCGGATTGGTTTGGCAATTAACGATGCAGCGGTAATAAACTGCAGAAACTCGGCACTGTTCATGCTGCCTGCTGCGACACGACCAAACATCATATAAATCATAAAGCCCAAACCAACCGCGACAATAATCTGGTTAATTGGAATATTAATGGCGTTGGTTAATTCAAATTTAAGCGCTTGCTTGCGGTTGTATTCACTGGCAGTTAAAAAGCGTCCCTCTTCATATTCGCGACCACCAAAGGTGCGTACTTCCCGAAATCCATTAATGGTTTCATTGGTGATCTGCGTCACTTCACCAACTGATTTCTGAATACGGCGACTGTACTTACGGAAGAAACGACTGGCCAAAGCAACCATCAAGCCGATCGCAGGAATAATACCGAAGAAAATAAAAGTTAAGGTGTAATCGAGATAAATCAGGTATGCCATCAGGAAAATAACCGTGAGGCCTTCCTGTACAACAACGGTTAACGCCTTGGTTGAAGCGCCCGTAACCTGCTCAACATCAAAGGTTACCCGAGAAATTAACCGCCCCCGGGATTCTGTGTCGTAATAACTGGTTGGTAATCGGGTCATTTTATTAAATAACTCGGTGCGTAACGCATGAACAACACCACGACCAACAACAGCGGTAAAATATTTACCCATAAAGGTAGCAATGCCACGATAGAAAAATGCACCGACCAGCATAGCCACCAGCATGATGATTTTTTCTTCCTGAGGGTCCTGCAGCGTTTCTTCCACCACACCCATCAGATAAGCCATCACTGGCGCAGCCGTTGCAAATATAGCAAAGCCTAAAATACTGATGGCAAAAGCCAGTTTATGCGGCCATACATACGAAATAAGGCGCCTGTAAAGGCGCCCGGTGCTGTAAGGGTTTTGAGCTTGGGGGTTTAAATTGTTTTCTGACATTCGGCTTATTCAGACTTGGCTGGCTGGCGTGTGGTAATACTGAGATTGACTAACCCTAGCTGGCCTGCGGCATCCATTGCTTTAACGACAGCTTCGTGTGGCGTTTTAGCATCAGCGGTAATGACGACCGGAGCGGTTTCACGTCCACCCAGCATTTTTTGTAAAGCACGCTTGAGTGTTTGTAGCTGCGCATTAACGAGGGACTGATCGTTAACGCTGTACTCTCCGGAAGCAGAAATTAAAATTTCCAGCGCCTGAATGGGGGCATTGGCGGCTTCTGCCGTGGCTTCAGGCAAATCAATGCTGAGGTGATTTTCCTTGGTGAAGGTGGTCGAGACCATAAAGAAAATCAGCAGCAGAAACACAATATCAATCAGCGGCGTCAGGTTAACCGCCACTTCTTCGCGATTCTGACGTTTAAAATTCACTTAAGCAGCCTCGTCGTTATCGGCAACTTCACGTTCACCGTGCAACACATCAACCAACTTGATGGCTTCCTGCTCCATAAAGACAACCACTTCATCGACTCGGCGTTGCAGCATACGGTGAGCAATTAAAGCCGGAATCGCAACAACCATACCGGCCGCTGTGGTGATCAGTGCTTCAGAAATACCACCAGCCAATAAATTAGCCTGACCGGTTCCGGCGATAACAATTTCAGAGAATACTTTGATCATACCGATGACGGTACCCAGCAGACCCATCAGAGGAGCAACCGCAGCGATTGTACCCAACGCACTGAGGTAACGTTCCATTTCATGAATTTCGTGAGAAGCAACTTCTTCGATGCTCTCCTTCATGATGGTACGGCCATGGCGGGAGTTCATCAGACCGGCCGCAAGAACACGACCCAAAGGAGAAGAAGCGCGCAATTCTTTGATGCGGGAGCCGTCCAGCTGGTTGTTTTTCATCCAACCCCAGACTTTCGCCAGCAAGTCTTTCGGCGCAATCTGTTCGGCGCGTAATGTCCAGAACCGCTCTACGGTAATTGCTAAGGCTAAAATGGAAGAAATGATGATAGGCACCATCATCCAACCACCACTCTGGATGATTTCCAGCATATTGGGCTACTCCTGCCAAACGGTTTGAGCGCTACTCTAACACAGCGATCAATGAATCTTAACGACGAGCAAGAATCCGCAAAAACTCCAACAAAATCAAGGGCAACGACAAATAAGATGATCTCAAAACAAGAATTACAGCAGTATTAGCGACCTTTTTGGCTTATGGATATAACCATGGGCGCTGCCAACCCTGGCGAGTAAAGCTAACAACGCCATTTTCATCCAGCACAACCGAACCATGATCGGCCGTATTAACAACCGGGATTCCAGCTTTGTGATAGCGCTCAACAACATCGGAATGCGGATGTCTGAAGCGGTTGTTAAAGCCCGAAGAGATCCAAACCTGATCGGGAGCGACCGCATCCAGCAAGACCGCAGAAGAACTGGTACGACTACCATGGTGAGGAGCAACCAATATATCCGCCCGCAGCTCACTGCCATACAAGTCGACCAGCGCTTTTTCTGCTGCCACCTCGATATCACCAGGAATCAGTATCCTGATGCCGGCAAAGCTAACCATTACCACACACGACTGATTGTTATCATTCGCCTCGGGAAGTTCATATTTAAAGAAGCGGTAGCGCACTTTAGGAGACATCACTCGCCAGAAGTTATCCCCCCGACAGGTCAGAGACTGATGTTTATCAACCAGGGCACTCTCCTGCCCGGCCTGCCCTTCATAAATCGCATCAATATCAAACTGACTCACTAAAGCGGGGATTCCTCCCGCATGATCATTATCAGAATGGGTGACAACAAGCTGCAATCGTTTAGCCCCACTCCCTCTCAGGTATGGAGCAACCACCTTCTCACCCAAGTCAAAGCCACCCCGGTAACGAGCCCCTGCATCCACAACCAGCGCTTTATCGCCGTCATTAATAACCACACTCAAACCCTGGCCAACGTCGAGCATACGTAATTGAGCCGGAGCCGAAGATCCGATCACCAGAGCAATAACCAGAAAAACAGGCAGTAAAAGATTGATAGGGAAAGTTAACGCCTTCATCCACAGCATGAGCAGGACAGCAACCACCAGCAACTGAAAACCCGACTCCGCCGCAAGACCGACATTCAATAAGCTCCAGCCATGATACTGCTCAAGCAAGAACCAGTAGCCGTTACCCGCAATAATCAGCACCTGCTGAAACAAGCCGACGTCGAACACGGCGTTAAATAACGACAGTGGCAATAAAACCAATCCAACGTAAGGAATCGCGACCACATTCATAACAACCTGCCCAAAGCTAACCGGCATAGCCCAGCTCAACATAAGTGGCATTAAGGCGAGAAATACGAGTAATTGTGGCATGAACAGAGAGCCTAAACGTGAACCTCTCTGGCCATTAAAGAAGGTTAATAAAGCAGCAACAGCGATAAACGAAAGCTGAAAGCCTAGCTGAGTGAATATCAGCGGATTCACTAATAATGCTGCCATCATCACCAGAGATAAAACGGCCATCCAGTCAAAGCGCCGTAACGACATCCACAAAAACCAAAAAAGCACTAACATCAACCAGGATCGGAACAAGGAAATGCCAAAACCAGCCAACCAGGCATACATTCCGGTAAGCGACACGATGACTAACAAGGTTACCCATCGGCCGGCCAGTGCATTGACTGAAGCCAGCATTACCAACAGCCTTATCACCAAAGCAGCGACTCCCAGTGCAAAAACACTAATAATCCCGAGATGCAGTCCACTCACAACTAACAAATGCAAGGTTCCTGTTGCTTGTGCCAACTGCCACTTCTCGGAGGAGAATGCGTTTTTCTCCGCAAACACCAATCCAGCTACCCAGGGGGATGCATCCGCAGCCAAGCGACTCAATCGCTCATTAATCAACCTTGTCCGAGTTTCAGCACTGGAATAACCCTCGCACTGACGGGCTAATGGCTCCGCAGGATGGATCACCTCACGAATGTAACCAATCGCATCAATATCACTCAGCAGGTTATAAGCTTCGTAATCAAACAACAGCGGATTAGCGAAACGTCTTGGAGCCCGCAGCACCACTTCCACTCTTACCGGACATCCAACAAGGAAAGCAGGCTCAATCTCCTCACGTTTATTTGAATACCAACTCAGCTTCACTCGCTGGATATTTGAAACATGTGCAGGCGCTTTAATCAGTCGAGCCGTTATTCGAAGGCCTGTGATTTGCCGTTCCAGCTGCTCAGGAATTAAATCAAGTTCAACCTGCGACCTGTCCTGTTGCAACGCAAGCCGGCTCGACAACGACTCGGTCAACCAGTAATGACCATAACCAACCGAAAGGAGAATAAGCAGCAGAAGCGAAATCCAAAATGACCATGGAGATTGAGTTTTTGAGGACAAGAACACGGATCTCTTGCGTGTCAGATAAGCTATGGTTACCACCAGCACGGCATAAATCACCAGCTGAAGTGGCGTCAGCAAAGTTGATACAACAACAGAAAGACTGACCAGCCAGGCCAGCATAGTTATAGACAGCTTCATCCGTGATCTGCTCTCTGGTATTTCGGTTACGAAGTCGGCATAATCCGCGCGCCCTGTGACCATTCACAGTGACGTTTAATCTCTGGTTTGCGAGTCATCTTTCTGTATGCCCAAAAAGTTACTGAAAAAGGTATTTCCTACTCCGGAACAAGTACAGGCGAATCCATCCCTGGCCTTCCTGAGTCCGCTATTCAGTAAGCCTAACCTGTGGCACCTGAATCGTCGATCAGTCGCTCGTGCCTTTTTAGTCGGCTTATTTGCCGCTTTTCTCCCTCTGCCATTTCAGATGGTGATATCGGCTTTCATCGCTTTTTACGTCAATGCAAACGTGCCGATTTCCGTTGGTCTGGTATGGATCAGCAACCCAATCACCATGCCACCGCTGTTTTATGCAACTTATGTATTTGGCACCTGGATGCTCGACACTCCCGCCACAGAATTCAATATTGAGCTATCCGTCGACTGGGTGATGACGGAACTGAACGCCATCTGGAAGCCGCTGTTTGCCGGCTCAATCACTGCAGGCCTGATTTTTGGCTTACTCGGATATTTCGGGATTCATATTGCATGGCGCATGCACGTTATGAGCAACTGGAAGAAACGCAAAATTAATCGCCAGAAACTTAACTGACGGACGATGACGTGCTGATCAGTAAATTCAGCAAACAAAAAAAAGGGCCAGTTAAGGCCCTTTTTTTGTGTCTGTCGTTTGTTGGCAACGCCTACTCGTCTAACAAGCTCAGCGTCTGATCCAACAATCGATATTGTCGATTCATACGGCGTGCAAGGCTGGCATCGTGGGTGACCATGATAAATGCAGTATCAGACGAATCGGTTAGCTGCACCATCGCATTCTCCACCTGCTCTGCTGTTTGCTGATCGAGATTGCCAGTCGGCTCATCCATCAGCACTAACCGTGGTTTATTCACCAACGCTCGCGCAATCGCGGTACGCTGTCGCTCACCGCCCGACAATTCAGCAGGCTTATGATCCATGCGGTGCTCCAGGCCCATTTGCGCGAGGCACTCTGCCGCTCGTTTTTTAGCTTCACCACGAGCAACACCGCCTAATAACTGCGGCATCATCACATTCTCAAGCGCGGAGAATTCAGGCAACAAATGATGAAATTGATAAACGAAACCAATCTGTTGGTTGCGTAATTCAGTTTTAGCCTTCTCAGACATCTGATTCAGAGACTGGCCGCTAATCTTAACCTCACCGTCATCCAGAGAATCCAGCCCACCCAGAGCATTCAGCAACGTGGTTTTACCTGAACCAGAAGCACCAACAATGGCAACACTCTCTCCGGCTGAAACCTGGAGTGCAACATCTTGCCAAACGGTTACCGCCTGAGGTCCAGAGGTATAGGTTTTTTTGAGATTGCTGGCATCCAGCACCAGAGATTGATCATTCATAGCGCAAAGCCTCTGCTGGTTGAACACGGGAAGCACGGTAAGATGGGTACAAAGTGGCCAGGAAACTTAGCATCAGCGAAGCCGACGTTACAACCGCAACATCCGACCATAAGAGTTGAGATGGCAGATAGGAGATAAAATACACATCGGCGCTGAGGATTTGGAAGCCAAATACCTGCTCTATCCAGGCGATGATTTCAGAAATAGACAAGGCGCCAGCAACTCCCAATACAGTCCCAAGTACGACACCTACCAATCCAATCGATATACCCTGCACCATAAAGATAGCCATAATGGTTCGGGGCTTAGCACCCATCGTACGCAGAATAGCAATATCGGATTGTTTATCGGTGACCACCATTACCAGTGTTGAAATGATGTTAAATGCTGCCACAGCAACGATAATCAGCAGCAACAAGCCAATCATGGTTTTTTCCAGCTTAATTGCCTGGAACAGATTGCCATGGGTGCGGGTCCAGTCACTGCCGGAATAATAGCCATTTAACTTACTGGCCAAACTCCAAATTCCTCTTGGTGCATCGAACAGGTTGTCGAACTTCACCCGCAAGGCCTGAGCATCTGCCTTCAGTCGCGCCAATTTGCCCGCATCACGCAAATGAATCACCGCCAGATTGGCATCCAGTTCAGCACCAACCGAAAATATACCAACCACATTAAGACGCTTAATTCGTGGCAGCACACCGGCCGGAGACAAGGTTGCTTCTGGCAGCATCAGTGTGATTTTGTCGCCAACCACAACATTCAGCCTTTTGGCCAGCAAGTCGCCTAACAACACGCCGTAACTTTTTGGCTTTAACGCTTCCAGCTCACCATCGGTAATATGGTTGGGCAAAATAGATACCCGGCTTTCGGCTTCTGGATCAATCCCTGTAATCATCACCCCCTGAACACGACCGCCATATCCAAGCATGCCTTGCAGGCGTGTGAGTGGTGCCGTCGCCGTCACTCCCGGATGCGCTTCAACTTCTTCCGCAAGTGCTTTCCAGTCTTTAACACCACCGCGTTCGTATAACACCCCATGTGGCACCATACCGAGAATCCGCTCACGCAATTCCCGGTCAAATCCGTTCATTACTGACAACACGAGAATCAGCACCGCAACCCCCAGGGTCATTCCAACCATGGAGGATGCAGAGATAAAAGAGATAAAGTGATTACGTCGTTTAGCGGCGAGGTATCGCAGCCCTATCCATAAGGGCAATGACTTCAGGACCTTCATTATAAGAATTCTGTAACTGACAAAGGCCGCAAGTTTGCACGACATCGGATGCAGATGCGATAGTAGAACCGGGTTTCAGACAAAAATTTGCATAAAGCGCTACTCGCAAAAGCAAAAGCGGCCTAGAATCTTGGCGTTAATCCTCCGAGACGAGCTCCGATATTGAATAAGCGCATGCCTGCAGAATGGGAACACCAATCTGCCGTTCAACTGACCTGGCCACAAAAACAAAGCGACTGGGGCAGTAACCTGCACAGAGTGGAGCCGGTGTTTCATGCCATCGCCACCACCATCGCAACACATCAGCCAGTCATAATTGCCTGTGGTACCGATGCTGATTACCACCGCCTGCAGCACCTGTATCAGAACCATAGCAATATCAGACCATACCGTATTGATACAAACGACACCTGGGCCCGAGACCACGGTCCGATCAGTTGTTTCAATGATGACAAACCTGAGCTGGTTGATTTCCGCTTTAATGGCTGGGGCAACAAGTACGACCATCAACGTGATGATCGCATTACTCAGACACTGCACCTGAAAAAGGCGTTTGGAGATATTCCACTTCGAGGAGCAAGCTGGGTTCTTGAGGGCGGTAGCCTGGAGTCTGATGGCCAGGGAACCTTATTAACAACGACACAATGTCTGTTGAATCCGAATCGCAACCCTCACATGAGCAAGCTGCAAGTTGAGCGGCAACTTAAAACGGATCTTGGATTTGAGCGAATTCTATGGCTTGAACAAGGTCATCTTGAAGGGGACGATACAGACGCACACATCGACACCCTCGCCCGCTTTTGTTCTGCCGACACCATTGCTTACTGCCAGGCAAAACAGAGTGACGAGCACTACGAGTCGCTTCATGCGATGGAACTGGAACTCCAGGGTTTTCGTCAGAAAAACGGGCAACCTTACAAGCTGATACCGCTTCCTCTGCCAACTGCTCAGTATGATGAAGAAGGTAATCGTCTGCCAGCAACCTATGCAAACTTCCTGATTATCAACGGCGCAGTGCTGTTGCCTGTTTATGGTGTGGACGAAGACCTGTCAGCCGTGGAGCGGTTGATGCAGGCTTTTCCGACCCACAAAATTTATCCGATCAATTGCCGCCCGGTTATTGAACAATTTGGCTCGCTGCATTGTCTGACAATGCAGATACATGGGAACAGTCAATAACGCAGTGCTTAACGGCCACTGGCGACACCACAGGCCTGCGCAAACATGGCGTAAAGTGCCTTGTGGTTTGACAATCGTTCACTAGCATTGAGCTATGACGTCACTCAGGAAGCACTATGAAAAATTTTACAATGAGCCTGATTGCTTTCAGCCTTTTCGCCAGTACATTTACAGTGGCTGAAATCAGAGAAATCCCTCCCGAAGAAATGACCGAAGCCTACATCCGCGATACAACGGTTATCGTTCGCAAGCAAAAGCCGACTGACGAGCAAAGCAACGAAGCTAATGCTGTCATTCGGGTTTCCCCTCTTGAGCAGGACTTTTCCGAAGGTGAAGCGACCGCATCCACTACGCAGAACAATGAGTATTCACCGCTGCCGGAGCAACAATATCTTGGTGAGCATCACACCATGGAGCTACTCAATCAGGTGGCTTACAGCTTCCGCGCACCACAAGCGGATGAAAACAAGGAAGTCCGTGACAACGCCCTGCGCGCCGCGCTGAATTTGCAGCCTGGTGAGGCGATCGATTACGACAATCTTCGCTTCCCCAGTCAGATTCCTGATGGTGTGATTCCGCCACTGGGTACCGATGTCAGCACATCACCAAGCCAGTTTGTGCTTTCAATCCCCAATACCGGCAACTATACGCCGAAGAACTACGTGACTCCGGGTGGCGAATACCAGATCGACATTACTCCTGATCGCATTAATTTCACGATCAACGCCCCCCAGTAACAAACCACTCCTCTCCCACATCAATTCAGGCCATTAATTTGGCCTGTTTTATCCACTCTTTCATTAAGACCGATGAAAAACACTGGTTTTTCAAGGCTCTAAGACCGTGACAAGAGACCGTAAAGAAAACATACAACTGTGGCTATTTGTCTATAAATGCAGTAAGGTGAGTTTCACAATAACAATAAACCACCACTACACAGAGAGCCTACGTGTTATGCAGTTCTCAAGCTTTTCCGCCTCAGAGTTACGCGCATCTCCGAAGATTCAGATGCTGGATAGCTATAAGGTCGAGTATCAGGCATTCAGTCTTCCTGAAAACAGCCACAAGACACCTGTAGTATTTTTAGGTGGCGCCTTCCAGAGCTTCAGCTCCTTCCGCAGCGAAGTTGAGCTGGTTTACACCACACACCCGGTAATCCTCGCAGACTTCCCGTCTCAGGGCAGCAATGATCAACTCGCACCCGAGTTAGACTTGGAAGACTACGGAAATCTGATTGCAGACTTTCTCGACCTCAATAACATCGATAAAGTTATTTTACTCGGCATCAGTTATGGTTCGGCCATGGCAACCTTGTTTGCAGCCAGCCACCCGGAGCGAATTGATCGACTGTTATTATCGGGCATTACCTGTTTCCGCCGGGAAAGCCTGATCACCCTGCTGGAAGACAGCTTGGAAATGATGGCACAAGGCGAAATGCAGGCATTTGCAACCACAGCGGTCTGTAATCTAATCAATCACAACCGCCTGGAAGAAACCGAAGTCAGTCCGACTTACCGCAAAGTGATGTACCGCCAGATCGCTCGCCTGAACGAGAATGAACAAGCGCGCTATGCGCAAAACACTGAACGCCTGCTGCGCTTCCCGGGTTTCGAAAAATTTCCTAAATGCCCGACTTTGATCGCCACCGGAGAATTCGACAATTTCACTTTGCCATCAGAAAACGCTGCCGTTGCGCGCCAGTGCGCCGCTGCAACGTTCGCCATCATTCATAACGCCGATCATCTGGCCCAGTTTGAACGAAAAGAAGCGGCCAGCACCCTGTTCCACAATTACATGTGCGGCAAACCTATTGGCGACGTCGATGGCGTAACTGTCTACAACCCTCTGGCATACGATCCTGCCGACCAACGCTTGCAAAGTCGCCAGCGTCCGCTTGAGCAACCTTATACATTACGTGACGGCCAAACAGGCAAAGAACACACAGTACGCATCCAGAATATCAATTTTGCTGGTTGCGAACTGGAGCTGGTTAATGCTGATTTATCCCTGAATGAATCAAGTCGCGACTTGTTCTTATCACTACCAGAGACGGGCAATGACTATCATGTTCGTATTATGGAGCGAGACAAGCGCGTACTCCGCTGCTTGGTTATTCAGCGTGAACTCAAAGCAGCAGATGCCCTGTTAACCTATCTGAAAGATCATTTGCTTATGGTTCGCGACAACGAACCACAACGGGAGGAAGGCCAGCTGGCCTGAGCCCTGTAAACAAAAAAAAGCCCTGCCTCTTTCAGACGCAGGGCTTTTTTTGTTTCAGCACCAACTCAGATTCGCTTAAGCGGCGGCAGAGCATCCAACAACAACTGACCATAACGATGTGATATCAGCCTTTTGTCGAGCATACTCACACGGCCGTGATCGTCTTCTTTTCGAATCAACCGCCCGCAGGCCTGCACAAGCCTTACAGAAGCTGCCGGCAAGGTGAGGTCCATAAACGGATTACGCCCCCTGCTTTCAAGCCACTCACTGGTTGCTGCGAGAATTGGGTCATCAGGAACTCCGAAGGGTATTTTCACAATAACCACATGAGTAACATAATCGCCTGGCAAGTCGATACCTTCGGCGAAACTGGCAAGACCAAAAATCACATTGCCATCACCATTATCAATTCGTTCTTTATGCCTTCTGACGATCTCAGCCTTAGGAAGAAAGCCCTGACACAATAGATTGTCGTACCAGTCAGATATAAAGTAGTCACGAGTCGCTTCCAACTGCGCACGGGAGCTGAATAGAATTAACGAACCCTTGCTCAGGTCAATATTATCCTTTAGCCACTGCTCAACATCCGACTGGAACTGATCACTCTTTGGATCAGACGCCAAATTCACCGTTTCAAGCTGCCCCAATTCCGGATAATTGAAAGGCGAAACAACACGCTGATAATTCGCCCAATCCGGCAACCCGGTTTCAAACGTCAGGTTATTAAAGCTATTTAATGCAGTCAGTGTTGCCGACGTCAACACAGCTCCATAACAGCGCCACCAAAGATTTTTCCTTAACTGGCCTGCCACAGAAATCGGAGATGCAGAGATACGAATATCCCAATCATCACCATAAGGCGTGCGCGATAGCCAGCGAGCCACCGGCAGCTCTCCCTCTTTATCTTCTGCTGCTAACCAGGAAACTGCTTCAGATAACTGCTCAGCTCGGGCGTACATTATGCCCATTGGTGCCTGCCAGCTTTCCGCAACATCCCGGGCAAAATCGCCATCACCCTTAGGATCAAGCGACTTCTGCAACGCATCCGTTAGTTTTTCAAGGCATAGCAGCAACGGCTGCAAAGGCTCTTTAATATTTGCCATCAGTTGCCGCAAATTTTCCGGCATCTGGCCAAATTCAAACCTTAAGCGTTCCTGCTCACCCAACAACTCCATGACCAACGGCCACACCAGGCTCATGGTCTGAATGATTTCGCGAATCTGAGAAGGCGCTTCTCCAAGGGAATGCAACATTGAATGAGGAATACCACCCGCGGCTACGAACTGCTCTAAGCCTTTTTCAAGTTGCGTAAGCCACTTCCTCTGAGCCCGAACACCTATTTCCAAACGAAAGTGATTAAGCGCTTTATCCGCCAGGTGATGACCTTCATCGAGCACATAAATCGTTTTTTCCGGCGCGGGTAAAACTGCCCCCCCACCGAGGGATAAATCAGATAGAACAAGGTCATGATTAGCTACGATGATATCTGCATCTTCCATGGCCTTACGTGCTTTAAAGAAAGAACAGTTATCAAAATGCTGACAGCGACGATTGGAACATTCACGGTGTGTTGCCGTCAGGTGATTCCATTGACTGTTTTCAATTTCATCCGGCCAGCGATCACGATCACCATCCCAGTCACCTTTGCCATACGCCAGCAGCATTGCTTCGTACAACTCTTTATCTTGCTCTTCGGGAGACTGCTCAAACAAATCTACCGTTGTCGACAGCAAACCGGATAGCTGCTGCAGCGACTTATCCAACTTGAGGAGACAGAGGTAACGACCTCGCCCTTTCGCCAAGGCGAAATTAAAAGGCAACGAAATGTTCTTCTTTAGATTGGGAAGATCCTTATCGAGAATTTGCTCCTGCAGAGCAACCGTTGCGGTTGATACCAGCAGTTTTTTTTCTTTTTCGATTGCTATTGGCAGGGCTGCCAACAAATAAGCGAGTGTCTTACCGGTACCGGTTCCCGCTTCAACAACGCAGATCCCCTGGTCATTATCACGCTGGCCTTTGTCATCCTCGTGAACTGCACCGAGCGTCTTAGCGACCTCAGCAATCATAACACGCTGACCATATCGCGGTTTTAAGTCCAGAGCTTTTATCAATTCACGATACAAGCCCTGAATACGTTCTTTGGTTTCTTTCTGCAACATATTAGTCGATCGCCTGCCAACCGCGATTTCGTTTCACCGGGAGGCTCCAGCCTTCTATTTCAACGACAATTCCGCTTGGCGTTATCTCGCTCAGCGTCAGGCCAGGGGCAATAAAATCCCCTTCTTGCCAGTCATGACCATTCATACTTACGCTACGCTTATCTGCCACTGAGCTGTATATGTGACCGGTTATAATCAAGTCGGGAACTTTCTTAAGTACATTTAACGGCGGTAATTGTCTTTTGCTTCGCTGAACTCGCTGCTCAACTATTTCCGAAAACTGGCTTTCCGCAACCTTGTTTTCAAGAGTGATTCCCTCACTCTGCTCACTTGAGCCCAACTGCGCTTGCATTTCACGCTGACTTTTTAATGCGGATTGCGATTCACTAACAGAAGCACCAGAGCCATTACTGGCTTCCACGGGTGGCTTATCAGAATGAAGTCGACCCGTATCCAGTGTTTGAGCAACCGGCGCAACATCAATACTTTTGGTTTGGATCACTGGCACCTGACGTTCATCTTTTATATCAACGACTTCATGGGCCTTTTCAAAAGACTCGTCAAACTCATTACTTTGCGGAAAGTACCAGTAGGCGATGATTGCAGTAACGACCACACTCATAACAACGCCAATCAGCAGACCGGGAATTAATGAGGATGTTTGTTTTTCCGAACCATCATTAAGCCAACTGGTGGCTGCTGGACTGTGATTATTATTTTGCTGGCGCTGCTGTTCCGATTTTTTTAATGCGTCGAGAATATACGACATTACTGCACACTCTCCGTTGTATTTTCGGCTACCGGTGTATGCACTTTTTGCAGCGCTATCAATGTTTTAGGGCCAATTATCTGATCCGGTTTCAGACTATGATTACTTTGAAATTCAGCGACAAGACGCGCCAACAGCGGATCATAAAAGTTTGCGATATTAGCCGGAGAGTCTTTCCCCGCAGGCGAAATAACCTTCCAACCTGCTTGCTCATCGCCCATCAGCCTTTCACGAACCCAGGCTACAACTTCGGAGCTTTGACCTGGCTTAACAACGTTTTTATATCCCTCTGGCGGAGCCCAGAGAATCAAACCACGGCCGAGATAATCATAATTATCCTGACGTGATGCATTTACATTGATCCAGCGCTCCTCTCCTGACAGAGCATCACGAACATAAATCATTGCAGGCAGACCAATGGACTGAATATCCCTGAGTGGCCAATCAGCCCACAAACAGCTCAGGGACGATGTTTCCAGCTGAGCACAGCCCTCTGCTTCAATACCATGGATCTTCGCAAGCAATGCAACCGGAGTCGGCTTCGCCTGCACTGATTCCTCAACCACTAATGGCTTTGTTTGAAGGTACTGAAAAATAAACAAACTCAGCAACAGAGCCACACCCACTGACATCAAGCCGAGCCATTTCAACAACGGAGCGACAGACCGCTTCACTGCAACCGGTCTTAGCTCAGCAATAGCGTTAACAACTATTTTTTTATCAGGTGACGACTTACCCTGCGCGTATGTCCCAAGCAACACTCGGTCGGCAACCGTGTTAATCAACCTGGGAACCCCTTTCGTTGCCTGCCATATCAGCCGTGACAAGGACGCCCCAAACAACGCATTGTTTTCAGCACCGCTGTGCGCAAGCCGATGCGACAGATATTGAAAGCATTCATCTTTGTTTAAGTGCTTGAGGTGGAACCGGGCAGTAATTCGCTGACTCAACTGCCGCAATTCATAACGGGCTAACAGCTCATTCAATTCAGGTTGCCCAACCAGAATCAAGGTAAGCAGCTTCTCTTTACTGGTTTCCAGATTCGTCAACAACCGAACCTGCTCCAGCAGAGGTGCTGGCATTGTCTGAGCTTCATCAATCAGACAGATGACCTTTTCACCACGAGCATACATATCCAGCAAAGCTTCGTTCAGCGTGCGATACAAAACCTTCAGACTTGCATCAGATGGGTAGTCCACTTCCAATTCTTCGCAGATCGATTGCAGCAGCTCAATGGGCGACAATTGCGGGTTAAAGATATAAGCGAGCCGGGTATTCTCCGGTAGCTGGCCCATAAAGGCGCGACACACCGTCGTTTTTCCGGTACCCACCTCACCAGTCAGGCACACCAGGCCACCAGACCCGGTAAATGCGTAATGCAGATGAGCAAGGGCTTCCTGGTGAGCCTGGGTGGGATATAAAAAATCTGGATCAGGCGCAATACTGAATGGAAAGCGTGTCAGGCCGAAGTGTTCAAGATACATGGAGTGCTTGCTGTGCCGGGTTAACGGGCATGATACCGGAATTTAATACCGGAAGCAGGCCAGATGAACAAACATGCCCCAAAAACGAATCACCAGCGCCAGTAGAAGGATAAATTAACATCGACATCGCGGGTTTTTGAAGCTTTCGAGTGATCCGAGGCAAGCGTCAGTCGATGCCAGTCTGACTGCCAACGAAACCCAAGCTGTCGTGTCGAGTATGCCTGAACATAAAGCTGCCCTATGGCAGTATCCCAGCCCTTCGCCAACCCCAAACGGCGATATTTCTCATGAGAATAGACTGCTGCCTCAACACTCAAAGGCGAATAAAACAGACGCGCCTGCACAGTCATCGGTATCGAAGTTGAATATTCATCCAGCCCGGAGCGCCCACTGGCACTACCCTGCGCATTACAGATTGGATTAGCAGGTGAATTAAATTCAATACACCCCCTGGTAAACGTGGCGGCATCAAATTCTAAGCGATTCCAGATATCCGATAGTTGATAATCAAGCCGGAACGACGGGTTAAGAATTGCTTGCCCTGATAATGATAAGCTCAGTCCCTGGCCGTTTTTATAATCATCCTCATACTCAAGAATTTTATCTTCATCAAAGTAATAATCCAGAAGAGCGGAAGCCTTAAGGTCCGACTCCCCACTACCACCTTCAGCAAAACCTTTTAAGCTGCCAAATTGATAGCGATTAATGTCATAAACTGAAATCCTGGGCTCAACAATCCAGCCCTCACTAATTTCAACTGACTTACTGAAAGAGAAGCCATTCGCCTGAAAAGATTTCGCATCCAGGTCGACATCGCCTGCCGCAACACCGCCACCTTTTTCCAAAGAATTGAAAAAACGTGACGTTTGTTTTGAAAACGACAAGTAATAATACCAACGCTGATCTCGACTGAAACGCCAACCATCAACGGAGAAACCGTAAGCAATATTCAGATTTGCGTAAGCGTGCTCCCCTGGCTGAAATGAACCATCCCAGCCAGACACCATATCTTCAACCGAAACCGGCCCTGAGCTGGCAACAAGATCCGTTTCAACAAATACAGAACCTGCGGCCATTACAGATTGAACGCCAAACGCTAAGGCTGTCGCAGCTGCGAACAAGGCTACTGTTTTTCCAGGCTTACTCATCATTTGCCGAGAATTACAAAGTCACCATTGATGAAACGCGCAACATAAACACCTTTGCGCTCTTCACGAACGACACCTAGCAGAGTTCCTTTAACACCGATGTAAGCAACTGCATCGCAATCAACAACGTTCATTTTTCGATTCACAACGCCACAGGCCTTAACACCAGAATCTGCTTCTGTTAGATCGTAATTGGCTTCACTGGTCGCGAATAAACCAATACCTTCTGCGGAATCCTTGCCTGCGAGAGTAACCCCGCCACGAAAAATAGCCAGGCTGCCTAATTCTTCAGGCCGCACTTCGTTACCTGTATTGAACCCTGCCTGATAGGCAACATAGAAACTTTGTGCATTAACACCAGTTGGCAAAATACCAACAATACCGTCATATTTATATCCAAAGGTAATTGCAATATCAAAAACATCTTCAGCCAACAGCTTAAGCTTCACATCAGCAATTAATGAACCTATCGGTTCTTGCTGATCATCTGATTTCCTACTGTAAAGCTCAGCAGCTAACCTAAGGGTCATAATGTCGATACCAAGACTGACCGGCGCCACTAGTGATGCGCCAACTTTCACAGCCCCATTTTGATCAGACAACAACGGCACCATACGCTCAGAATAAGCACCTGTTTTTTCATCTTTTTCAACAGTAGGATTCTCAACAAGCATTAGCCTATAAATTCCCCTGGAGGGAATAGTAAAGCTAAGCGTTTGTATTGCACTTGCAAGCGAAGAAAGCTCTGGTGAACCTACAACCTCCGTCTTATCGTCACACTGCTCCCTATTATCTTTATCTAATGGCACTCTACGAATATCATTAGAAGAAACAACCAGAGAACATCGCTGTAAATTAAAGCGATCCGAACGGCCATCTATTGATATTTGCCTATATCGGCGAGCTACCGGTGTAGTGCCATCATCCGCCTTAAGCATTACATCAACGAAGTTTGCTGCTTTTTGGTTACCATTGTCGATAACATCTTCACTACCAACAGCGTATTCAAATTGATTTTCAGCAACCCTAACAACGAGCCCAGGTAAATCAACCCATTGACCTTTTTCCAGCAGAGCTACCGCACCAGATGTCAACAGTTTAAATTTAGGGCTATAGTAACCTCGCCCTGAAATATTATAAATTCCTGAAATAAGTTTTTTAGCAACCTGCTCTGCACTAACACCACTCACGCCATTCAATAGCTTTTCGTAACGTCTAACTCTTTCGCCACATCCACTGACGACCGGTGCATTTCGGTTAGTGACGTCGAGCTCGCAAGTTTGCAGATAAAACAAACCAACACTCTCATCATCTGGAAACAGTCGATAGCGTTTTCCTGAAGTCAGAGCTCCATCACTGTTATAGAATGCCAAGTCAAGATACTGAACCACCCCGTCTCCACTGATATCCTCGGAACCAACGAAGTAACTAAATACCCTCTGCTCTACCGTTGTTACATCAAATCCAGGGCGAAAAGTTAAGAAATCCGAAAAGTCCGGCCACTTATTCTCAGGATAATAAGCACTCCAAGCAGATGTACTTAAGGTCAGCACACCCTCTGAACGATCCTTCTTACTTTTATCATTATCACCAACCTTGGACTCCTCAGACAACAATTTGTAACCGGCTCTTTTTAGGTTGTAGCGCATTTCACTACTCTTAAGAACCGGATCTGTATTGCCTACAAGTTCAACTTCAAAATACTGTGTCGTGTCATAATTTCTGTCCACCCCATTTACATACACCCACACCTTCGGCCAAAGGAGCTTATATGTTAATGGTTCTTCATCGGCAAAAGGCAGAGGCGTTTTCGCCTCACTTTCGTACTCCATCTCAATATGTGATTTAACGTTGACTCCGGCTGGATTGCTTCCAACATCGAATCTGAAGGTTGTATCACCAACCTGCAACTTACCTTCGAGATTTATTTTAAATAAGAAAAAATGAGATTCTTTTGGCTTTCGAGGTGTATCTTTGCTACCAGCAAAACTTAAAGTAAGAGTTGAAGGGGTATTCTCTCCACCGGATTGCAGGCGCATCTTCTTTGATACAACACCATCTATATTGGTGTCATCTTCGACGCCCTCATTATCTGGTAACACAACATTCTCAAAAAGCACACGTCCGGATGCATGCAAAGGGTTATTTACATCTGGATCCTCAGCTAGCACGGATGCGTAATAGTCAACGGTATTCCTTATTACTTTAAATGCCTCAAGCAAATCAGGCCCTGCTTTTTCTAGTCCTGCAAGCATATCTTTCGAATAGGTCTCGATATGACTTCGATACTCAAGGTCGACAAAACTTGGCATACAATCAGCTGAATCAGACTCACCTCCGCTGCAAGTATTAGGATCAGAGCCATCAAAATTAATGAAGCGTTTATTTAGATCAGTAATAAAAGTTTTGGCATCACCCACTGCATTCAACTCTGCTTGAGCCGTCGTTCCCAGGACTGGCACCGGATAATTTGTATATGTACCAGCATCAATATTCTGCAGTGTCGTTCGAGCCGTTGATATATCATCTAAAACAGCATTAGCCACTGACGGGACGACTAAATCCCGGGCCCGAAAATGCTGAATATTCTCCTGCAGCGCTTGTTGTGCTCCACGCCATAAATCATCAACAGAAATTTCAGAGGTTCCATCATCACCACGAACAAGCAATTGCCCTTTGTTATTATTAAAGGCGAGGATGATCTGATTGAGAAAAGCATTAACACTAACACCGTCGGGTTTAATAGCCTGAATCCCCGCTAGCAATGCACCGTAAGTGATACCTTGTTGTTGCTGCAACAGAGAGAGTTCAGTCAGCTTAGTTATTTCAGAGGGCGGGATAGGACGTGTCGAAACGATATCATCAATTCCAAAGATCTGAGTCATTCGCTTATTAGCAACATCAATTGTGTAGCGTGTGTAGATACCTGGCTGAGCTTTTTCCGGATTATTCTCATTGTCATCCGTTACATCAATGTAAGAGGTGTAGGCAAAGGCATTCGCGATATGAGTCAACCAGTTAACATTGATCGTCATATCTGCACGAATATCCGTAACCAATGCCCGATATTCGAACTCTTGCCCCAAATCAATCAACCCCAAATACGGTACATCACCGCAGCCACTCACAAGCTCACAGCGAGACCTTGCTTTACCCTCAGGAGATGAAGCGATTACAACTGTCGGTCTACCAAGCTTCTCCCCATCAATCACAACTTGGTAAAAACCATTAGGAGAGGAAGTCGTCCGCCCGCCTACATAAACTTCTTTGTTTAGTCTATTAATCGCTGTCTCTGGTTGACCTTGATTAGAAATTGAGATCGCCTGAATCGAAGTAGAAGCCATATTGGCAGCACCAGCGAAACCAGTGACTTTTTCTTCTTTAGACTCCTGGAAGCTTGTTGACGAGTTACCACTGCAGCCCACAAGAGCGATGACAGCAGCCGCTGATAATGAGATCAGGCGAGCGTAATGCATAGTTATTCTTCTTTAGATTTCCCTAAACCGATTGTACGGACTGCGAGGCATTTGCCTACGCCTGCGGTCCCGTTTTACCGCCACTTTACACGTCTTATTGATAGATTTGCATAAAATCCAAAATATTCATGCATAAAAAAACCCGGCCATTTCTGCAATGACCGGGTTATTTACTCTCCTTAACGGAGTGGCGTAACCAATTGAATTACTTCAGATTAGTTAGCAGCCTTAAACTTCAGGCGGTAAGCGTGCAGCAGTGGTTCAGTATAGCCACTTGGCTGCTCTTTGCCTTTGAAGATCAGGTCAGATGCTGCCTGGAACGCAATACCATCGAAGTTAGGCGCCATTGCAATGTAAGCAGGATCGTTAGCGTTCTGGCCATCTACAACAGCAGCCATACGCTTCAGGCTGTCTTCAACCTGTTCTTTAGTGCAGATACCGTGTTCCAGCCAGTTAGCAACGTGCTGAGAAGAAATACGCAGAGTCGCGCGGTCTTCCATCAGGCCAACGTTGTTGATATCCGGTACTTTGGAACAACCAACACCCGCGTCAACCCAACGTACAACATAACCCAGGATACCCTGACAGTTGTTGTCGATTTCGTTCTGGATGAATTCCGGAGTCAGCGCATCGATTTGCTCCTGAGTCATCAGGGGTACAGTCAGGATGTCGTCTACGTTGGCGTGCTCACGCTTCTTCAGCTCTTCCTGTACCGCGAATACGTCTACTTTGTGGTAGTGCATAGCGTGCAGAGTAGCAGCAGTCGGAGATGGAACCCATGCGGTGTTTGCACCGGCTTTAGGGTGACCAATCTTCTGCTCCATCATCATGCCCATCTCATCCGGGATAGGCCACATGCCTTTACCGATCTGAGCACGGCCAGACAGAGACGTTTCCAGACCCGTGTCTACGTTCCAGTCTTCGTAAGCGTTAATCCAGGTTTGTTGCTTCATTACAGTTTTAGCAACAAAAGGACCAGCCAGCATAGAAGTGTGCAGCTCATCACCGGTACGGTCTAAGAAACCAGTGTTGATGAATACAACACGGTCTTTCGCAGCGCGGATACACTCTTTCAGGTTAACCGTGGTACGACGTTCTTCGTCCATGATACCCATCTTCATGGTGAAGCGTGGCAGACCCAGTGCGTCTTCGATACGACCAAACAGTTCGTTAGCAAAAGCCACTTCTTCAGGACCGTGCATCTTAGGCTTAACGATGTTTACAGAACCGGTCGTAGAGTTCTGGAACGGTGCGTTACCCTTCAGATCGTGCATAGCGATCATAGTAGTCATCATGCCATCCATGATGCCTTCCGGTACTTCAGAACCGTCAGCCAGCAGGATTGCCGGGTTAGTCATCAGGTGACCCACGTTACGTACGAACAGCATCGAACGGCCTTTCACAGTGAAAGTTTCGCCATCTAAACCAGTGTACTCACGGTCAGCGTTCATAGTACGGGTGAAAGTTTTGCCGCCTTTAGAAACTTCTTCAGCCAGGTCGCCTTTCATCAGGCCTAACCAGTTGCCGTAAGTAACTACTTTGTCAGCGCCATCAACACAAGCAACAGAGTCTTCACAATCCATAATGGTGGTCAGTGCAGATTCCATCAGTACGTCTTTCACGCCAGCCGCGTCAGTAGAACCGATTGGGCTTGAAGCATCGATCTGAATTTCGAAACGCAGACCGTTGTTTTTCAGCAGGATGCCAGTAGGAGCCGCTGCATCGCCGGTGTAGCCTTGCAGTTGTGCTTCATCTTTCAGGCCAGTCACAGAACCGTCTTTCAGAGTTACAACCAGCTTGCCACCTTCGATAGCGTACTTAGTGCTGTCTGCCTGATTACCAGCGGCCAGAGGTGCAGCTTCGTTCAGGAAATCACGAGCGTATGCGATAACTTTGTCGCCACGCACCTGGTTGTAACCATGACCTTTCTCAGCGCCACCTTCTTCAGAGATGGCTTTGGTGCCGTACAGCGCATCGTACAGAGAACCCCAACGAGCGTTGGAAGCGTTCAGTGCAAAACGTGCATTCATGATTGGCACAACCAGCTGAGGACCAGCCATTTCAGCGATTTCCGGCTCAACATTCGCAGTTGTCGCAGCGAAGTCTTCACCTTCTGGTAACAGGTAGCCGATTTCCTGAAGGAATGCTTTGTACTCAGGGAAGTTCAGAGGCTGACCTTTACGCTCAGTGTGGTAAGCGTCGATCTTGGCTTGCAGATCATCACGCTTAGCCAGCAGCGCTTTGTTCGTAGGTGCCAGTTCGTTAGCGATCTTGTCGAACTCAGCCCAGAATTTCTCAGCATCAACGCCGGTACCTGGAATCGCTTTGTCGGTGATGAAATCGTACAGTTCCTGAGCGACCTGGATGCCACCCTTCTGAACGTATGCAGTCATGATTAAGCCTCAAATTTTTAATGAATTCTGAAAACAGAATCCGGGTCCATAAAGCCACTTACGAAAAAACACTCAGAGACTGCGTGTTTGAACAGTTCGGCCAAATAATAAGTTGCCGCAGTATACCTATCAGCGCCTTCATCTCCTATAAGCAGCATTAATGTCCAAGATAAGGCGCATAAATACGAACAATATACAACCAAAGGCTTTGACACTTCCCTACGCTTTTCCCTTTTGCCGATATTAAATTTATTCATATACAATACTTATACATAGCTTATGCATTAAATATACAAACACCGGAGGTGTGGTATGGCCAAAAAGCAACAAGCTGATCCTAGCGAGCGCCAGAAGCTGCTTGAGGAAGACATTCAACGATTTCTTAAGTCAGGCGGCAAAATACAGAAAATTAAGGAGGGCATTACCGGTGAAAAACACCCGTGGTTAAAAGGCAGGAAAATCGACCGTCCGTGTACGGTGGTCAAACTCCCGAATCACATCGCCCCAGGCCAGATGATTTGATTAACCGCTAATTGCAATTCGACGCAGCAACGGGGTACCTTCCATGCTTTGGTTACAGGTTCCCCTGATTAATGCAAGAAATCACAACACTCGTTCTCTCATCCGGCCGATCAGCGGTCGAGCTGGCCTTATTTATCTTACTGCCAATTATGATTGTAATGCTCAGCATTATGCGCTGGCTGGAAGCGAAAGGATTGCTGCAAAAGATCGTAACCGCCCTCACTCCCGCACTCAGGCCGTTTGGTCTCAATGGCATGGGGATCTTTGCCATGATTCAGGTGCTTATGGTGAGTTTCGCTGCCCCCATCGCAACTCTGGCAATGATGGCCAGGGGTGGCGCATCCGACAGGCACATCGCAGCAACATTCGCGATGGTTCTGGCATTAGCTCAAGCCAACGTTGTTTTCCCCATGGCTTCTATCGGCCTGAACATCCCAGCTACGATGGCCATCGCACTGATGGGAGGGCTTATCGCCTCAAGCGTCACTTATTACGTGTTTGGCAAAAATCTGAATAACACTGAAACGCTGACGGATGATTTACAACAACAGGATGGCCAGGGAGACAACTTACTGGCTGTGATCCGAAAAGCAGGCCAGGATGCTTGGGATATAGCCATGGGGGCACTACCACTTCTCGTGGTTGCTCTGGTTGCGGTCAAGCTATTTACCCTCACGGGCACTATCCAATGGATCGAGCAATTCATCAGCCCGTTACTTTCAACATTTGGCTATCCCGGTGAAACACTGATCCTTGCCATCACCAAGTACGTCGCGGGTGGCACAGCGATGATGGGACTGGCTGTAGAGAGTTTTAATCAGGGAATCATTGATAGCAGTGATGTAAATCTTCTGGCGGGATTATTGTTGTGCCCACTCGATGTTGCCGGTGTCGCCATATTAATAGCGGCAGGCAAACGGGTATCTGCGGTTGCCAAACCAGCGATTTATGGCGCCCTGATCGGCATTGGCTTCCGAATCGTTTGTCACGCCCTGCTCTTCGCCTGAACACCTCCCCTGCACCAACAAAAAAGCCGCACAAGTGTGCGGCTTTAATTCAGTAAGAAGGCACCTTACATTAAGGTCTGGAACTCACCATTTACAAAACGAACGACCCAGACATTATTCTCTTTACGAATACGGCCATACACGACACCGCGATAATTGATCGGGATAATCGCATCGTCCAGCGTACTAGTATTTGGAAACTCGGCCTGATTCGCCGTTACACAGCGATCGTATTGACCATCGTTCCCGGTAATAAATTTGTATGGCAGCACATTTGAGTTGTTCGCCTTCTGTACGGCGGCAACAATTTCTGCTGGTTGAGGGTCGGCAGTATCGCCGTCCACTTTAAGACTCACACCATCCTGAAAAATAGCGATGCTGCCAGAGTCCGCTAATTCGTTGGTGGTGTTATAAACAACTGAGATACGATCCAGACCAGAGCCAATGGCCGTAGATACATTACCCGCTGCGTCACGTTCGTAGTCATGAGACAGCACGGCCGTCACCTGATAACGCTCTTTCGTCGTTAGTGTGAGTGACACGTCTAACAAGGTATTCGGATCTTTGGTCGCCGCGGTATTGTCGTCGAGCAACACTTCAGCAGCAAAACGCATGGTATTGAGACCCAGCACCGCTTGCTCATAAAGAGTACCGCTTAATTCAGCGCCTGAATTATTAAGAGTATCCAGCTTCAGGCATTGATTGCTGTCCTGAGATGCAGGCCAGGAGACAAAATAGGTTCCGCGATTGGCCACCGCAATGCGTGAAAACACACCAACTTCCCAAAGGTCATTCAGCGATTTTTGTATATCACGCGCTCCGAGAATGCGTTGCTTAGGATCACAGCTTTTAACGGTGCGGGTATTACCGCTCACGGTTAATGTGCAACGCTCAAAATCGTGAATTGTCACCGTATCCTTGGTATCACGATCGCTGTCCAGGTCGCGACTATCGGTAATTGTACGATCCTGATAGAAACGATAGCGATACGAATCCGCCAGAGGCACAACAAAATCGAAATACTCTGCAGGCTGGCCTGACACCGTTTCAGAACCAAAGCTGTAACTTACAAGACCAGCCTGACTGTCGCCTTTTTTATAGAGAGGATTGGTTCGCTCTTCGAGGAAGCCACTGAAAGGAACAAATTTTTTCTCAGGATAAAATTCGTCGGCGTTGTTCGACCGAGCTGTCACAACCAGCTTGGTCACCTCGTCGTCGGCATTATCATCGCCATCGATTTTGTCGGAAATACGACCATTCAACGCAACGCTCTGAATATTGTAGCGACGCTCATCATTGGTGTTATCCGGGTTTTTCACACCAAAATAGAACTGTGTGTAGCTTCCCTCGACTTCCACTTCATCGGCATCACCCTTATTGGCGTAGAAATTAAAATCAGCCCAGCGAATTTCATATGCCAGCTCATCGGCACCCGGCTGAATGGCCGATACCGCATTTGCGTAATACACACGAATTCCGGATGGCGACGCAATATCCGTTTTAGCCGTGCTGTCTTTATAGGTGTGATCAAGTACAAATGTAACACCACCAATCTCGTATTTACCCTTAATTAACAGATCAATAGCCTGAGAGGAAGTCGGATCGGTGACACTGTCCGTTGTATTGATATCAGCAACCGTCTGACTGACCGTCACAGCGCCGGAGTTTATGGTTAAAACATTGTTGCTGAAGGACGCTTCAGTTAACCATTCCCAGCCAGCTTCGCCATCATGGGTAGTGCAATTGCCCTGTAAGCATTCAGTGTAAAGCTGCTTGGTTTTTACAAACGCATCAATGATTTTATTAAAACTGCCCTGATGTTCTTCACCAACGGCTTTTAATTTATCCCGGTAAGCGACCAGACGTTTTTTAAAATCCTCACCGCCATTAAAGAAGTCGGCCTGGTTATCACGCAGATTCTGTAAAAACTTTTTACTGCGCTCGATACCCAGCTGCATATCTTTGGCAACACTCTCTCCAAGCAAAGAAGAAAGAGACGCCGGCTTGATTTCAGTTGGCTTGCCAACGTTTTCACGTAAACTCTTGATATTGCCATCAAGAGCCAGCACAGTCTGATTAACTGCGGCTTTTACATCGGCGTTATTAACGGATGCTTTTTCAAGGTTATTCTTGGCCGTCTCGTACAAATTATCGAGAGCAACACTATAGCCAGCCAGAGTTCCCGACTGCAACATTTGGCCATTGTTTGTCGCCAGCTCTTTGGCAACTTTAACGGCGAGTGGTTCTTCCGAAGGGTTGGCTTGCTTGAAGTCCAGATTCAGTTTTTGCCACGCGGCCAATAGAGCACCATGCCTCACCGCGAGTGCCAGGCTACAGTTTGAAGGCACACTCAGCGCATCTAAACGGGTCAGATCTGCCGGAGCACAGCCCTGAATGTCATCAACCCCCATCAACTGATTGACCTGAGATACCGACTGAACAACAGAATACGGTGAATAAAAGCCGGTTGTATCCCAAACGCCAGCGCGACTGCCGCCGGTTTCCTGATAGGTTTCAACAAACACACGTTGCATCGCCAACTCAGCCGCCAGCTCAGTAAACGGTGTAACATATATGTTTTCGTTATTACCCAGATCATAAGCAACTGCTCGCCACAACATATCTTCAGGAGCGTAGCTATTGCCAAAAGCGGTATCGTTGCAACCATCCACCAGCTGGCACTTGCGCAACGTGGCTTTGATATCACGAGACGAATCAGCAACACGGCTGACTAACTGGAACTGATGCACTTCATCGTTTGGGATAGCGATGCTGGCCTCGCCATTTTCAGCGGCGGCCACAGCAACAACGTTTGGCTGCTGCTCGAAATCAGTACTTGGTAAACCTGATTCACCAATAACCTGAGAACGAATCAGGCCGTAGGCGATGTCACCCTGGTTAGAATGCACCGTCACCGTTGCACTGCTGCTTGAACCAGAGTTGTTTTTATTATCACTACACCCGGCAACACCCGCCAAAACCACTGACACCACAATAGGCGCCAAAGTAAATCTGTTCATAAACCCCTGAACCATCTGGTAACCGGCCAGAGCCACAAGCTCCAGACCACAAAATTTTGATCGGCTATCATAACAGGGTTTAAAGCTGGGTGTTTGGTAAGGATTAGTAAATCCCCATTTTCAACACACACGGCAATTCGTGCAGCCTGAGTGCTTTTTCGCTAGAATGCCCGCCGCTTTCCGGAGGCCTTATGCAATTATTCGTTGATCAATTAACCAATGTCGATTTCAGCTACCTGGATGCCAATCGTGGCATGGTGGGTGAAACCTGGTGGGCGTCAGCCCTGCTTGATGGCGTACTCGATGATCAGGGAATGATTTGTGATTTTGGCATCGTAAAAAAAGTGCTGCGCAACTGGCTGGATGACGATGTCGACCACCGCTTGCTACTTCCGATTAAGAGTCAAAATCTGAAGTACTCGCTGGATGGCGATCGGATTGATATGAGCTGGAGTTACGCGGACGGTAAAGTGTTGCGCATGAAAGCACCTCGCCAGGCCGTCGCACTGGTCGATGCCGAAGAAATTAATGCCGAGTCGTTAGCCGAGTGGTGTCGTGACCAACTGCGCCCTTTCTTCCCGATCAATGTTGAGCAGCTGAACCTGAGCTTTGAACCAGAATCGATTGACGGTGCTTTCTATCACTACAGCCACGGTCTGAAAAAGCATGACGGCAACTGCCAGCGCATTGCTCACGGCCATCGTTCTCGCATTAAGCTATTCCTGAATGGTCAACGCTCGCAGCAACTGGAGCAGGACTGGTCAGAAAAATGGGCAGATATCTACTTGGGCAGCACCGAAGATATCGTCAGTCTCGAGGGAGGCTCGATTCACTATCGCTATCAGGCGCAACAAGGTGAGTTTGAGCTTTGGATGCCTGAATCCCATTGCTACCTGATGGATACAGACACAACGGTCGAGTTTATTGCCAGCCACCTTGCTCAGGCGATCAAGCTGGAGCATCCATCTTCGGAAGTTAAAGCTCAGGCATTCGAAGGCGTAAATAAAGGCGCAATTGCGACGGCTTAATCCCGCATTAGCAGCAACCTATTTACCATCCGCAGCAATCGCTGCATCTTCCTCTTCCATATTCTGGCGCAGCTTACGCTGCCCCAGAATAAAGATAATCACCGCAACCGGCAGCAACCACCACAGCCAGTCGGCCATCGAATCGGCGTATTGCTTACCGAACACATAAGCCACACCAAATATTGCGGCAGCCCACACCCAGATGGAAACCACGTTGGCGATTGTGAAAGTCCAGCCCGGCACTTTTGCTAAACCACAAGCGATGTATCCAAAGGTCCGTAACCCCGGCATACAACGTATCAGTGCCAGCTGATGCCATGGCGCTTGCTGCAAGGGCTTAACCTGACGCTGAATCATGTCGTGCTGAAAACGCTTCGCTAACCAGGGAGATACGTGAGCGGCACGTCCAAACAAGTACAACGCACTATCACCAATAAACATACCCACACAAGTCGCAGCAAAGGCTACCTCCGGCGCCATCTTCCCGCTCGCCGCCAACAGGGCTGCACCAATAATCGCCAGATCCTCAAGCATAAAGGTAGAGACAATCACAATCAGGATCAGCCAGGCCGGGTGATCAGAATAGGTTAACAGTGACTCAAGCATGTATTTGTTGTCGCTTTTACAGGTCGCATCCAAAGTAGCGCAGCAGTCTAGCATTTTTGTATGACAAATTGACGGCCAAGATTTTTGCCGCAATTGCTGAGTTTGAGACAAAAATCCGTTAGAATCTTGCGCCTTTTCATTCACAGCCTCGTCGAGAGTACGTATGTCCACCTCACTGGAACTGTCTGCGTTAACTGCAATTTCTCCTATTGATGGCCGTTACGGCAGCAAAACTGCCGCCCTGCGTCCGATTTTTTCTGAGTACGGTCTGATTCGCGCCCGTGTTGAAGTTGAAATTCGCTGGTTGCAGCGCCTGGCTGCGCACGAAG
The DNA here is from genome assembly GCF_965219715.1 of Bacterioplanoides sp. Lineage (GTDB taxonomy): Bacteria > Pseudomonadota > Gammaproteobacteria > Pseudomonadales > Oceanobacteraceae > Bacterioplanoides. The sequence goes on along the minus strand of NZ_OZ244785.1, from coordinate 581,716 downwards.
CCATTTCTGAAGTGCCGGCTTTCAGCGCTGAAACACAAGCTCAACTGGACGCTATCGTCAGCGACTTCAGTGAAGCCGACGCTCAGCGCATTAAAGATATCGAAGCCACGACCAACCACGATGTAAAAGCGGTTGAATACTTCATCAAGGAAAAATTCGCTGGCAACGACGAGCTGAACAAAGTGAACGAATTTGTTCACTTCGCCTGTACCTCTGAAGACATTAACAACCTGTCGCATGCCATTATGCTGCGCGCGGGTCGTGACGACGTTCTGTTACCAGCCATGCGCGAAATCGCCAACGCCATCCGCGCTCTGGCACACGAACACGCCGAGTTGCCAATGCTGTCTCGCACCCACGGCCAAACTGCCTCTCCTTCTACTCTGGGTAAAGAGATGGCCAACGTGGTTGCTCGTCTGGAGCGTCAGATCAAACAGATCGAAGATGTTCAGATGCTGGGTAAAATCAACGGTGCTGTCGGTAACTACAACGCTCACATCTCTGCTTACCCAGACGTTGACTGGCAAGCGAATGCTGAGGAATTTGTGACGTCTTTAGGCATCAACTGGAACCCATACACCACTCAGATCGAGCCACACGATTACATTGCTGAGCTGTTTGACGCGATTGCTCGTTTCAACACCATCGTGATCGATTTCGACCGTGATATCTGGGCATACATCTCCAACGGTTACTTCAAGCAGAAGACCATTGCCGGTGAAGTCGGTTCTTCCACCATGCCGCACAAGGTTAACCCAATCGACTTCGAAAACTCTGAAGGCAACCTGGGCCTGGCCAATGCCGTTCTGGCTCACATGGCTCAGAAACTGCCAATCTCTCGCTGGCAGCGTGACCTGACTGACTCCACTGTTCTGCGTAACATGGGTGTTGGTGCCGGCTACAGTCTGATTGCTTATGCCGCTACCATGAAAGGCATCAGCAAGCTGGAAGTGAACGAACAGCGTCTGGCTGAAGATCTGAACAACGCCTGGGAAGTTCTGGCCGAGCCGATCCAGACCGTGATGCGTCGTTACGGCATCGAACAACCGTACGAGAAGCTGAAAGCCTTCACTCGCGGTAAAGCCATCACTCAGGACGCAATGGGAGACTTTATTGCCAGCTTGGAACTGCCACAAGCAGTAAAAGATGAGCTGAATGCTATGACTCCGGCGGCTTACTTAGGTAATGCTGCAGCGCAGGCAAAAGCTATTTAAGCAGCTGCTGCTGATTTACAGAAAGCCCTGATTCGTCAGGGCTTTTTTGTTGAAATACACCCTGACTAACAACCGGCAATTTGTTCTGCCGCAGGATCTGTAGGCCATCCATGGCCTTAGATCCTACCGCAACATCCATGTTGCTGCTTTCGAACAAACAACCAGCCGTTAGTCTAGAATTCCGCGGATATGGGTTTCTTTAATAGCAGCGACAGGATGTCGCGTTCGCCCGGCAGGAACAGGGATGTCCCTTCTGGGCGACGGCTAAAGAAACCCATATCTGTGGGATTCAGCATCCTGAAAGGTTCACCATATGCACGTCCTCGGTCACTTATCCGTTGAAGAGTTTCTGCGCGATTACTGGCAGAAAAAACCAGTATTAATCCGTAATGCCTGGCCGGGTTTCGAGCCATTATTGCCTGCCGACGAACTGGCAGGCCTTAGCCTGGAGCAGGAAATTGAATCGCGGCTAATCATCGAAGATGGTATTCCGGGCGATAACGACAGTGGTCCTTGGCAGTTAAAGCGCGGCCCGTTCAGCGAAGAAGATTTCCGATCTCTACCGGAAAACAAGTGGACCTTGCTGATTCAAGGTGTTGATCAATGGATTCCTGAAGCCGCCGACCTGCTGGAGCACTTTCGCTTTATTCCATCCTGGCGTATCGACGATCTGATGATCAGTTATGCCGTCGATGGTGGCAATGTTGGCCCCCATTACGACCAGTACGATGTATTCCTCCTCCAGGCCGAAGGTCAACGAGAGTGGTCGATTGGCCAGATGTGCTCGGAGCATAGTCCGTTCGTTAAAGGCCCACAAATCCGGGTTTTAGAAGAGTTTAATGAAAGCGATTCCTGGGTATTAAACCCTAGTGACATGCTGTATCTGCCACCACAACTCGCCCATCATGGGGTGGCCAAAGGCGAATGCATGACCTATTCCATCGGTTTTCGCGCTCCTTCTCAGGTCGAACTGGCGCAGGCAACACTTGATGAGATCCTGGTAAGTGCCAGTGAAGACATTCGTTATCAAGACCCCGATCTGAGCCTGCAAAAACACAGCGGCGAAATCGACAGCAGCGCAGCCGAGAGACTGCGCAATACCTTAAAAGCAGCACTGACAGATGACACCGCCTGCCAGCGTATTCTTGGCAAATTAATGACAGAAGCGAAATACCCGGAACACCACCCGGAAACCATCGACGAACTAAGCTGGACTGATGCTGAGCAGGAATTAAACAGCTGTAGCCAGCTGAGAAAATCCGAATTCAGCCGCTTTGCTTTCAGCCACAATGGCAATGTCATTGAGTTCTTCTATCAGGGTCAATATCTGACACTGGGCACACAAGAACTTCCACTGATCGAGCAGCTGTGCGGCGGCAATGCATTAGATGTTGGTGCCATCCTCGAGCTTTCTTCCAGCAGCGACGCAAGAAACCTGCTAACCACCCTCTTCCGTCAACAATTGATATACACTGAAGAGTAAGCAACACACGTTTTATGACTACAGGTATCACTGCGTGGAAGTAAAAATCGCTAACTGGGCCGATCGGGCACAGAGAGAATCCCTGAGAAACATTCGCCAGCGGGTGTTTGTCGAAGAACAAGGCGTGCCGGCCGAGGAAGAGTGGGACGATAAAGACAGCAAAGCCGTTCACTTTATGGCGATGGATGGTAAACGCCCGGTAGGTTGTGCCCGCTTGTTTGAGGATGGATATTTCGGTCGCATGGCAGTCCTTGCAGAACATCGCGATCAGCACTGGGGATCTCGTTTGATCAGAGCAATGGGCGATTATTACCAAAGGGAAATGCGCGGTCGCATTCTTAAAGCATCGGTTCAGGCCCAGGCGTATAATTTCTACTTACGGAATGGCTTTGTTCCGGAAGTCGAGTTTTTCTGGGATGCAGGGATTCCACACCTGACCATGACCAAAGTACTGGGCCGCGAAGCCAGCGTCAGCCACAATTTTGAACCCGGCGAAGACTCTCAGGTTTATAAGTTAAATAATGAAGCCGCTATTGAAGGGCTGTTTCAGATTGGCTGCCAGAATCGTCCCCGAGCCATTATTCTCGGCATTAACGAGCTACAGCACCCGATGTGGTCATCAAGCAGCTCCCTCGACTCGATCAAGCGCTTTATCCGCAGCTCTCCCAAAAGACGGATTCAAATACTGATCAATGCAGAATACCCCGGAATTAATGACCACCCACTGATTCAGCTGGCGCACAAAATGAGCAGCCGAATTGAGCTCAAAGTGCACAGTGGCTTAAAAACGAATGGTGCCCTGTTCGAACCCTACGGCTATTTATTGGCCAGTGGCAGCGACGTAAAAGCATGCTTCAACGATCGCTCAATCACCAGCCGCTATAAAGAACAATTCACAGAGCTTTGGGCGAGCGCATTGCCAACCCGTGAGGCGCGGCGAATACATTTGTAATCGCCGCAAGTAAATGCATTACGCACTGTAATTGGTGGAAAGAAATACAAAGACATGCATCGCCAGGACAACGGATGTCAGAATCAGCCTCAACTTTTTATAAGACTCTTCGTACGCACTTTTGAACAATGGATTCGCCTCAATCCATAACAGCAGAACAAATCCAACCAGCAGCATTAATACGGCAACGTTAATTGGCAGAAAATAAGCAATACAGCCCCACAAGAAAGCGCCGATGGATAATGCTAACAATGTATTGTCGATTTTTTCGGGGTTTGCCTGCTCTACGCCCCAGCATCCACCTGCCATAAAAGCGAGAATCAAAACAGAGTACAATTTGAACAGCTCGGCTGAACCTTCTACCCCAATTCCAACCGCAAGACCAATTAATACAAACGGGATCAGACCCGCATACCCCAAACGTTCAGATAAACTCAGTGACTTCATCATCGGCAGTTCCTTTTTAGTATTCCTTTTAAATATAAAACAAAAAAGCCATAACGGTATTCCGTTATGGCTTTTTATTTTGTCAGCAGTTGTTAACGTTAATTACTTCCCAGCCAACAATGCCTCTACACGCTCAACATCTTCAGGCGTATCAATACCATGACCCGGAGGCTCATCAATGATGGACATATGGATTTTTACGCCATACCAAAGCGCCCGCAATTGCTCGAGGGCCTCGGTAGTTTCCAGTGCACACACTTCCATTTTCTGGTACTGACGCAAAAATGAAACGCGATAACCGTACATACCAATGTGACGAAACACCGGCATCTTGGCGGTTATCTCATCTGTGCCATCTTTATAGCCATCACGATCCCAGGGGATAGAAGCACGACTGAAATACATCGCGAACTGGTCTTTATCCAATACCACCTTAACCACGTTTGGATCAAAGGCATCGTGATTTCCGGACAACGGAGTACACACAGAACTCATACCCGCCTGCGGATAATTAATCAGGCTTTCAGCGGTTTTTTCTATCAACGCCTGAGGGATCAATGGCTCATCCCCCTGAAGGTTTACGATAACAACGTCATCGTCCCAACCCTTAATTTCTGCAACTTCCGCAATTCGCTCAGTGCCATTTTCATGATCTGGCGAAGTCATAACCACTTCGGCACCAAACGAAACAGCTTCCCGCTGAATACGTTCGTTATCCGTAGCAATGACAATATCTTGAACACCCGTCTCTAGCGCTCTCTCGTAGACGTGCTGGATCATAGTTTTACCAGCCAGCTCAATCAGCGGTTTGCCAGGTAAACGCGATGATGCATAACGCGCAGGTATCACAATTTTGTAGTCAGACATTTTTTTTCCTTTTGACATCGGCGGCCTCGGCGAGTTGCTGCCTAATCATGGATAGTTACTTGGCGCCGTAATAGTCGCGATACCAAACAGCAAATTTTTCAATGCCATCTTTTAATGGCGTATTGGGTGCAAAGTCGACATCTTCAATCAAATCATCAACATTAGCATAGGTGCGCACAACATCACCCGCCTGCATTTCCATATAATTTTTGTCGGCCTCAACACCCAGAACATCTTCAATGGTCTGAATAAAATCACCCAATTGCACGGTATTGTGATTACCAATGTTGTAGATTTTATAAGGAGCCGAACTGCGACTGGTATCGCCCGACTCTGGCGTCCAATCGGCACCAGCCCCGGCAGGAATTTTCTGGGTAATACGGGTAACACCCTCAACAATATCATCGATGTAGGTGAAATCGCGCTGCATTTTTCCGTGGTTATAAACATCAATGGTTTCGCCACCAAGGATCTTTTTGGTGAAACCAAAATACGCCATATCCGGACGACCCCACGGGCCATAGACGGTGAAGAAACGCAATCCCGTGGTTGGCAAACCGTAAAGGTGGGAATAAGTATGCGCCATTAACTCATTCGACTTTTTCGTTGCTGCATACAGCGATACAGGGTGATCGACGCGATCGGAAGTTGAATAAGGAATATCTGTATTCAAGCCATAAACAGAACTGGAAGAGGCATAAACCAAATGCTCAACCTTATGATTACGGCAGCCCTCAAGGATGTTTACGAAGCCGACCAGATTACTATCGACATAAGCATGAGGGTTCTCAATCGAATAGCGCACCCCAGCCTGAGCGGCTAAATGCACAACCCGATCAAACTTGTGCTCAGCAAAAACCACTTCGACTTCATCGCGATTAGCCAATTCAACTTTTTTAAACTGAAACCCTTCCAGTTCCGCCAACCACTCAAGACGGGACTCTTTTAATGACACGTCGTAATAGTCATTGAGGTTATCAATGCCTATTACCTCATGCCCCTGCTCAACAAATTGCTTACTGGTAAATGAACCAATAAATCCTGCAGCACCTGTAACCAATATTTTCATGAGTTAATCCGAATTAAATTTCTGATTTTTGATTTTCAAACTCTGGCAGCATGGCCTTTATATAGGCTTCATCAAGCGGCATTCTACTACCAAGAATAATATCTGCGACTTCACGGGCGACACCCTTACCACCTTTGGCTTCGGTAATCAGGTCGGCGTGATCTTTCACCAACCAAAAAGCATCTTTTGGCGCAACGCTCAGACCAACCCGCTTCATAACTTTGAGATCGATGACATCATCACCGACATAGCACACTTCTTCCGGCGTAAACCAAAGCTCATCCAACAAGGTAGAGAGTTGTGCCCATTTATCTTTACAGCCCGGATAAAAATGGCCAACTCCCAAATCGGCTGCACGTTTTTTTAACGGGGCAGAATCTTTAGCGGAAATAATCGCCGTAACGACATCATATTCGCCCAATAATTTGATCCCAACACCGTCTTTAACATTAAAGTGTTTCACTTCTTCGCCATTAGCTGAATAACTCAGAGTGCCGTCGGTTAAAACACCATCAACATCAAAAACCACCAGCTTAACTGCGCGAGCTTTTTCTTTTATTGCATTTGGAAGATGAACCATAATTTCACCTGAACAGTAGTTACTCAGGCAATTGTAACCTGATTTCTCAGGATTTATCATTTGGCTTAAAGTATTCCGAGAACCGGAAAAGAAATGGCATCCCCAAGGGGATTCGAACCCCTGTTACCGCCGTGAAAGGGCGGTGTCCTAGGCCTCTAGACGATGGGGACACTAAGACAAACGTAAGAGATTTGGTGGAGCCTAGCGGGATCGAACCGCTGACCTCAACACTGCCAGTGTTGCGCTCTCCCAGCTGAGCTAAGGCCCCGTCTCAAAACGTGGGCGTATCTTACGGTTGCCCCCCTGCACTGTCAACACTATTTTTTCATTTTCCTTAAAAATATTTCTCTAAAACAACAACTTACAGCACAACGACGTATTTTGTTCAGAAAACAGTCAGCCAAGCAAACAGAACCAGAAACAAAAAGCCCGCTGCAAAAGCGGGCTTTCTGGTCAAACACAGAAGAACTTAGGATTCTGCGATCTCAGCCTCAATCGCAGCCGAAATTGAACGGTACTCCTTTTCCATCTTTTTCATCTTCTTCTTACCAACACCGCCCAGGGTATCCAGTGCGTGACGGACACGAGCACGACTCATATCTGGCCCAAGCAACGCCATGGTATCAAGCACAGAAATAGTGGCCGATGTCCCGGCAATGGCCATAAAGAACGGATACAGGAAGTCGCGCACTTTCAAATCCAACTGTTTTGCCAGAGCAAACAGGCGCTTTTCGATTTCTTCTTTTTCCCAATGACGAATCGCTTCCAGCTGCCACAAACCGTATTGCACGGTCGCCAGCATTTTATCTTCGTCATACGCTTTATGTTCAAACTGCTCCTTTGTCAGAACCTGCAAACCTGCCAGGAAATGACCTGCCAGCGGCGCAACATCAGAGAACACTTCAACGCGCGGCTGTATATGAGGAATGATCGGATTCACTTTCTCAGGCTGCAGACCCCACGCAGCAAATCGCTGAGCAAAGGTGTCAACATCAAGATCACGCAACCATAAACTGTTCAGCCAGCGCAGTTTTTCAACATCAAATACCGGCCCGCCCAGGGACACTCGCTGAATATCAAAATTACCGAACATTTCGTCACGAGAGAATTTCTCACGCTCATCCGGCATCGACCACCCCATACGGCCCAGGTAATTCAATACCGCTTCTGGCATAAAGCCCATGCGCTCATAAAACATAATGGACGTTGGGTTTTTACGTTTACTCAGCTTCGACTTATCCGGGTTACGCAGCAGTGGCATATGGCATAACTTCGGCATATCCCAACCAAAGTACTGATACAGCAGCTTATGTTTAGGCGCAGAACTGATCCACTCTTCGCCACGGATTACATGAGTAATCTGCATAAGATGGTCATCCACGACGTTTGCCAGGTGATACGTCGGCATGCCGTCGGATTTCAACAGAATCTGGGCGTCAACCTGAGACCAATCAAGCTCGATTACGCCACGTAACATATCCGTTACTTCGCATACACCCTCTTCCGGCACCATCATGCGAACCACATAAGGAGCACCGGCTGCTTCACGTGCGGCCACCTCCTCATCAGATAATTTAAGATCAGATGGCTTTAATGCCATGCTGTTTCCGGATTCCTGACGTTCTGCACGCAACGCATCCAGTTCTTCCGAGGTGCGATAACACTTAAACGCATGACCACTTTCAAGCAGCTTATTGACGTGTTCGAGATAGATATCTTTTCGTTCACTCTGGCGGTACGGGCCAAAGTCACCACCACGATCAGGACCTTCATCCCAATCCATGCCCAACCAATTAAGGCTATCCATAATCGCTTGCTCAGACTCCGGCGTGCTGCGCGCCTGGTCAGTATCTTCTATTCGTAACACAAACTGACCACCGTGCTGGCGGGCAAAAGCCAGGTTAAACAACGCGATGTAAGCCGTGCCTACGTGAGGATCACCGGTTGGAGAAGGTGCAACGCGGGTGCGAACCGTCATAATGGATATCTCTGATTTGGATTAAAAACGCCGCGATTATAAAGAAAGAAGTGCAATAAAAAAACGCAGCGTTTTGCTGCGTTTCTGTTTAGCAGCCGAAACCACCAAGATCAGGCAGACTGGCGAATCTCAGCTTCCATGCCACTAATAATATCAATCACCCGTGAACTGGCGCTTTCCATGCGCTGTAAATGCTGAATAGCATTACTTTCATCGTGATTTTTAAAACACTCCAGAGCTTTAAAGCCGCTGTCATGAACTTCCCGGTGCGGATCCTCCAGGCGAGAATAAGAACTGAGGTGTCGATATTTTTCATAGCCAATTCCCTGAGAATACCACTTACCCAGGCGACAACTGGTATGGTCCGCCATGCCCTCAACCGAGCCGACGTCATTACTCCAGATGCGGTTATATACCTGCGATTTCCAGACAACATGATCCAGCTTAACCGTTTCCAGGAAACTCTCAGCGGCGGTATAAGAAAAACTCTCTGACACGCGGCGGGATACATCTCCCACGGCCTGAATATGGTCAGATACTTTCTGCACCTCTGCTGCCAGATAAGCCCCCTGATCACCAACCGATGTAATACCGGAGGACACGCGATCAACTTCACCACTGATGGTCGAGATTAAGGCACCGATTTCTGCTGTTGCTTCGGCGGTTCGTTGTGCCAGTGTCCGCACCTCATCGGCAACCACCGCAAATCCACGACCTTGCTCACCGGCGCGTGCGGCTTCGATAGCCGCATTCAATGCCAGTAAATTAGTCTGTTCAGAAATTCCCTGAATCAGACCAACAAAATTTTCGATGCCACTGGCAACACTTTTTAATCCACCAACAGCTTCGGAAGCGTCCGAAGATTTTTCACGAATGCCGGATAACTGCTCAGTCAGACCACCTAAAGTCGAACTGATATCTCCGACTTCATGAATCGAATCCTCAATCTGAGCATTTTCCTCGGTAAGATTGGTGGCTGACTCAGCCAAAGTATTACGAATCTGATCAATGGTTTCGTTCGAGGAAAACCATAAATTGCGCATATCTTCCATATAGGTGAATTGATTCAGACTGTACTGACTGCGCATATCTGCCACATCCTTCACCTTGCGCAGCAATTCATTTTCCCCCTCCAGCTGCTCAATCCTGCGCTCCAGCGCAATCAGCTGAGCAGAAGGTTCATTCGTCTTTTTATTAGAGAAAAACACACCGCCTCCAGAGATTCTTTATGCACGAACAGGAATAAATATAGAAAAGAATCCGGGCTTTGCGTGGTAAGAAAAAAGGATTAGCGAGTGTTTTAAAAGTTCAGAGCGACAAAATGCGCCATACACAGAACAGATATTTAGCGAAGAGCTTCGGAGACATTACCCGCCAAAAGCCAGGCATAAAAAAACCGCGTTTCGTTTGAAACGCGGTTTTCAGAATTAGTGGCGGTGAGGGAGTCTAACCTGTTAATTTCCACCAACGTCCACAGAAGTCTACAACCCCTTGAATTAACTGACTTTAGAGTCCATATTAATCCACTGGAATTTCACTCAATCCAATCCATTTTGGGGATGCATTGGGGGATAGAAAAGTATGGCGGAGAACCTTATCTCAAATGGCAATTCATAAACTATCAGCTCGGAAAGTTGAAACGGCTCAAGCCGGTAAGTATGAAGACGGTGGCGGCTTACGCCTGGTCGTATCTGCCAACGGCAGTAAGCGCTGGGTACTTCGATTTACCATTGATGGGAAACGCCGCGAGAAGGGATTAGGCCCCTACCCTGTTGTAACACTTGAAGCTGCGCGAGAACATGCTCTGGAGTGCAGAAGGCAAGTTTATGCAGGACAGGACCCCATTGAGAACCGTAAGGAAAAGGACAGCAGAACCCCCACATTCAGAGAATGCGCGATTGCCTACATCGAATCTAACAAACACGCCTGGACTAACAAGAAGCATGCAGACCAATGGTCCAATTCCCTGACTACCTATGCATTTCCAGTAATCGGCAACAAAAGTGTTACCAACATTAATGTTGATCATATCCTTAAAGTACTGGAACCCATCTGGTACGAAAAGAATGAAACAGCTAAACGCGTTCAAACACGAGTTGCCAAAATTCTTGATTATGCAATCGCCAGAAAGTATCGCTCATCGTCCAATCCAGCTAAATGGCAGGGTCACCTCGATACCATATTGCCCAAACCCACCAGTATTCAGAAACGTAAGCATCACCCTGCTATGCCACTGGGGGAAGTAAGTAACTTTTGGAAGATCCTATCATCGAAGCAAGCAACGTCAGCAAATGCTCTTCAGCTTCTTATCCTAACAGCAACCCGAACTTCTGAAGTTTTAAAGGCCACCTGGGATGAAATCGACCTGGACGAGGGAATATGGGTCATCCCAAAAGAAAGAATGAAGACCAAAAAAGAACATAGAGTCCCGCTCTCCAAGCAGGCTATACGCCTGCTTGGAGAGTTACCTAAAATTGAGGGATCTAACTATCTTTTCCCAGGAAACAGAAAAGGAAGCGCCTTATCGAACATGGCCATGCTGACTTTAATGCGAAAAATGGGTTACGAAAGTGGCAGCGAGAAAGGTGATTATGTTCCCCACGGTTTCCGTTCAACATTCCGAGACTGGGCTGGTGAAGTTTCCAACTATCCACGGGATGTCGTAGAAATGGCCCTCGCCCACACCATCGACAACAAGGTCGAAGCAGCCTATCGGCGTGGTGATATGTTTAAGAAAAGAGCGGAGATGATGCAGGATTGGGCCGACTTCTTTACGCCCACAAACAAATCGAACCAACTCTAGGCCAGTGACTCCTCACGAATACTGACACCAAAGGCATTAAGCTGATAACCGTCTTCAACATCCTTTTCCGCCTGCTGCCGTACGCACTCTTCTTTATAGCCGGAGTGCAGCTGATATAGCTGAGTCAGGAGCACCGCATAGCTCAGATCATATACCCAGCTGCGATCTTTAAAGCAGCAACTCATGCAATAACTGCAGTCGGGCTCTGCTATCCCCACTTCTTTTAACGCCAAAACGACACACGAATACCAATATTCGATATCCCCTGTCGGGAAGGCTGAAATCAATGGTTTAAACACCGATTCATATAACTCGCTGCGATACGCAGCATGACTGTGTTTGCCAGAAGCGTTAATCAATTCCTGATGTTCGCTTTGTTTTAATGAGTTGAGGATTTGCTCAGAAGTAAAGATACCACTTTCATCAGCCAGTCGCTCACAAGCCAGAACAACAGCAATTGGATCATCCGAAGCCGATCGTAGCTTTTCCAGCTCCTGATGAAACTTCCCCCAGTCACTCATTCAACCAAATCCCGGGTAAATGCGGGAATGCGAAACACCTGGCTTCCGTGATTAATCGTAAAGTCAAAAAAGTAATTCATTGGAGGCTGCCCAGCGGTACGGCTCTCATGACTTCGGTACTGCATCTTCGCTTCAGCACTAATTGCACTGCAATGAGACTGCCCCTCCTCACTTCCGACATAAAATGCTTTGAGTTCCAGAGTGTCTTCTTTTCTTGAAGGTACAAACTGCCAGTCAATGGTGCAATCAGGGATAACATCGGTTTTATTCTCAGCCATATTCGGTGATGGCGAATCATCTTGCTGAAAACTCAGCTCAATCGCGGGCTCATTGCCGTGCACGTCGTACTGTTCACACATACATTCGGTATCGATATGCACCGAAATACTGACAAAATGACGTTTCACTTCCTGCTGAATATCATCATCTGAAAACCTTGCCAGAGCGCCAAGCCCCTCTGTCAGCTCTTCCATCGACAGCTCTTCCCCTCTGGCAGAGTGTATAGCTTTGGCCCAGGTCGGCAGATCTGCTGCATTGATCTGGGATTGCAGATCAGAGGGTAACTTGCCAGCGGCTTCGGACAACTGCTTAACGGCATCTGCCAGAGGTAAGGCTGAAAAAGTATGAAATAAGTTCAGTAAGGTGTTGTAGGCTGCCAAAATCCATTTCCTGCCAGTAACAAAATAGTCACTACAAAGTATATGCAGGGTTCTGTGATCTTCAATATTTAAAGCAATTAACTCGCGACTTCACCGATATTTACTACACTGGTTCGACAGGACGTAAACAGGTACATGGTATGGATACCCTTGCCCTGCGCAGTGAAGCGATAAAAAAGCTGAGCGCATATTTTTCGCAGTCATTTCTGACAACAACCCGATTCAGCCTTCTCAATATATTGTTGCTGGCCGGTTTTGTTATTCCATTAATTTATATATCAGTTCGTGCTGCAGATGATGACAACCTATTTGATAGCTTGTTTATCTGTAATCCTTACATAGAACAAATTGTACCAAGCCACCTGCCATCCAATACCAGCTGTCAGCCAGTAACAACGCTACACCCTAGTGATATTCAGAAAGGTATCGACGTATCTCACTACCAGGGCGAAGTCCTCTGGCATCGGGTTGCAGCCAGCGGTAAAAGCTTTGCGATTGCCAAAGCAACCGGTGGAGAAAACTACACCGATCCGAGTTTTACTAATAACTGGTATGGAATTCGCCGCCATGAACTGATTCGTGGAGCCTATCACTTTTTTTACGCAGGCGATGACCCGGAAAAACAGGCCGAACACTATCTTGATACCGTCGGTCAGATTCGGAAGAACGACCTTCCGCCAATTCTGGACGTTGAAATAACCGATGAGATGAGCCCTGAGTTATTAATTGAACACACGCTTATCTGGTTAGAGACGGTCGAAAAAGCGACTAAAAGAAAGCCCATTGTTTACACCGATTCCGCATTTGGTCAGGAGTTTTTAACGGATCCGAGGTTCGGCCACTACTATCTGTGGCTGGCTGACTATAGCAACGAAAATCCACCTGCTCCTCAAGCCTGGAAAAAGAAACGCTGGTTTTTGTTACAACATGCACAAAACGGCAAAGTAGATGGTATCAAGGGGAATGTCGACCTGAGCCATTATCGCGGGTCACTGGCCAACCTGAAAGCCTTTATTCAACAGTCGAATCTGTGAATCAGTATGGGTGAGACAGCTTCCAACAATACAAACGTTCGCCAACTGCATCTGTATGTGGGGCCTAAGCCTGTCGACAAGCAGGCGGTACATTCAGGTAAGCAAAATGTATCTGAGAAAAACTCTGCTCTGGGCGCAGCACCAAAGACTGCAAAACCTCTAAAGCAAGCGAAGGATACCGTTGCTCCGTCAGTAACAACAGTTAATACAGACGATAAAAATCAAACTGCTAATGATGTGCCACAGAAACACACCACACCCGAACTAAAATCATCCTCAGCAAGCCCGGCAATAAAAACAGCCAAAAGCATTGCCCATCGCTCCGGCACAAAAATCAAAGGGTTGGCAGAGCATGGCGTGCTTTATCACTTACAATCACGAGAAGGCAAAGATGTAATAAAGCTGATGCTGATTCTGGCTTTGTTCCATCTCAGCCTCAGCGGCCATATCAGTCAGCTTTTTGCTTATCTGTTGCACGATAATATTTATGCGTTTAACAGCCTTTATCTGACAACAGCTTCCCAGGATTCCGTGAAGACCCTTGAAATTGTTGCGGCGATAAAGTCAGTCATGGCGCTGCTGCAGAGCTTATCTGGTGGTGTTTCTTTTATTGTTGATGTTGAAGTTCAGCTGGGCGATTCATTATCGGTGCTAAGCAATATCACAGATAAAGCCTGGGCGATTTCTCTCAGTTCCGTCGGCGCCGCCGAAACTTTGTCGTTATTGCATCACTCGGTTTATTTCACGATGAAACCACTGCTGGTCGCTCTGTTCCTCGTACTCGGACTGAGCATTGGGCTAAAAAAGTTCAGCCCGACGTTATCTCTCAGACTGGAGCGACTGGTGTCACTGGGAATATTCCTGGCCGTATTCACCCATATCATTGTACCTCTGGGTATTTATGGTACAGCCAAGGTCAGCCAATATTATCTCCAGCCTCAGAAACAAGCACTACACAAGCAATTTTCTGATTTCAGCAATAGCTTGCCTCATCACAGCAACCAGGGAGATCTTAAAGATCAGGTTTCTGAACTTAGGAAACATTTTAAGAAAGGTTTAAAGGAACACACCAACAAAACCGGTGACTATTCACTGATGGCGGTAAAACATGTGTTATACACAGTGACGGAGTTTATATTACTGCCGTTGTTTATTGTGGTGTTTCTGTCAAAACTACTGATCATCATGATCCGGAAGGAGATTCCAGATCTTCACTTCTTCACGTCTGGTAACAAAGAGAAAGACGCTGAATCTAGTTAACTTTCCGATTCTCAATCACAGAATAACTTGAGCTGAATTAGTTCGTTTTAACACAGTTAGCCGGCGTATCCTGCCCGCTGACGACAAAATTCTCACAGGTCATAATTAAGTGATTATTTCTACCCAACGCAAAACCTAACGAGCCACTGACAACAACAATCGTCATCAGCCCTACTAATAGCCGACCACGTAATCGTAAAACTTCCGGACAGGTAAAATGGAAAAACAAATACACCAGGTAAGGGAGTGATATGCCGATGGCCAGCACTCCAACACTGTGCATCACCATATCCGTTGTTTTACCTGCGATAGAAGCATCGTCAATAATACGCAGTATCAGCCACAGGCTTGGCAAGGTTAATAAGAAATAACCAATCACTTTATTTCCGGGTACAAGTGCCCCCGGGGCTGTGATTGATACGAACAAAACACTGAGGGAGAACAGCCAGATAGCGATATAATGGCCGAGAAAAACGCTATTAAAGGCACCAAGATTGAAGCTTAGGTCCCAGATATAACCTGAGAGACCGATTGCAATCAGCAGGACGACGTGGCTGCCGGTTGAGTTTGATTCGTCTAATACAACTGTATTTTCATTCATAATAAATTCCTTTTTATTACATCACTTTTCGTTGACTTCCTATTAATAATAGTCGAAGAAACTCGTTTCTCTTAAAAAATACTACCTCCAATAGATACCTATTCCACTTAAATAAACACAACAAATGACTTGAGTACTAACATACTAAAACCCTCTCCCTAGATAGGGATAAGATTGGTAATAAGAAGCCGCCGCGGCAGTATCAGTCGACATTTTTCAACCCGGTTATGTACAGGGTTATAAATTTTTTCCCTGCAGGACTTCAAACGATTTCTCTTTTAGTACATCGCATTCACAGAGGCAACCCAAGAGATTACCATTCATGATAAAAACCAAATTTTTTAATATATTTTTATCACTCACAAAAACTTACCAACATCCGCCTATATTAATTAATGTATATTTTTCAAATACTAATAATTTATTAAACAAACCTCCTAGAACTGACAATAATAGTGATAAAGGGCATTTTTAATAAACCTTAGGTTTTATTATGTGCCTTTCTCACATTAAAAAATCGGCATACAATCAATAGCACAGGTCAAAAAAAACACAAGGATACTTATACGAAGCTGAGCACAATTTTAAAAATATCTGACACAGTATTTATTCCACCTCTTTTCTTCTCAGAATTTTTTCACCCACTGAAATTTTATATCTGTTAATGGAATAACTCCCCCAACTTTTAGGTTTAGATAATATTCAAGTGACAAATCTACCGAATAAGCCACTGTATTTTTCCTTCAGTGACAATATCTCAAGTTTCAGCAGTTTGTAATCCGCCTTCCAAGACAAATTATTTTCTATCACTTAGTCGGATCACAGATCTTTATATAAGAGTTCGAGATCGCAAACCACGAACATTGTTATAAACATCTCGAACATAGGTTTTTTTTACCATTACAGCTTCGCTAAAACTTCAAGTTATTGGAGTATTTTTTATTAGAGGCCTTCGGCTTCAGGAATAGAATTCCAACCTTGTTTTAACCATATTTTCATCGATTCACTAATCATATCTAATTTTCCAATTTTTCCCAGGTAGCTATAGAGCAGTATTGGAGAATCTATAGCTCCAGCATCACCAGGCCCTAACAAATTTTTTAAGCTTGTTGCTGTTTCTGGTTTACCCCCATTAACACTCACCTTAACTTCTCTCGCAATTGTAGAATTTAGTCCATAGGGGGGCAAACTACTATTTTTTAGTTTGCATCCAGTCAACCCAGCCAGTACTTTTGGACATACAATTGCTGGAGAAGTTTCTACACTTAATTTTACTCGAGATTTTCCAGATAAGTCCATTAGTTTAGTCTCAATTTTTTTGTATGTAAGGTTATTTAATGATGCCTCCATTGGTACTAGATTAAAATATCCATCTACTTCTTCCGATGATTTGTCATCGGATTGATTATCTAAAAAAGCATGAGAAATTAGATGCCCCCCTTGATAGTAGGCCTCCTCTCCTATTGTAAGGAGAGATTCTTGCCTGCCACAACGTCCAACGACTTTACTTTTATATTCTTTTCTATCTAAACTTTTGAGTTCTTTTTTTTCAATTTCAGCTTCAACAAAACTGACTTTTGGTATTGATTTGGGTGTCTTGGGTAAAGCATCAGTAAGAGCCTCATGCAATCCTTGTTTATCTTCATTTTCTTCATAATCCGTGTTTTGTGCTAGATTCTTTATTTGCTCTAAAGGACTATAAATCATTGTTCCGGTTGACTTAAAGTTATATACAGATCTCTGTAAAGGTTTCAGGTCGCGACAATCCGTTTTCGGTCGATTATCAACAAAACCAAAACCTTGCTTCCCAATACTCTTCTTCTGCCCAACAGAATTAACAACTACCCTACTTTTAATATCTTTCGGCTTCTCTACTTGCTCATACATATTTCAGACCTTTTTATAATTGGATTTAGACGTTTCTACAGGCTGTCTTCAGCTGACTAAAACAATGCCATCCATCGGCGAACTTATTAATTAACTAATTCATCACAATGAATTTGTATAACGCATAAGAGCTGATAAATAAAATCTTGGAGACGTTATTCATTAACTCCGCAACGCCTTCTCACCCATCACTGTCGCTTCGGTCTCTAGCGATGGATTATCATTAACCGCCATGCCATTCACACTGGTATTTGCAGTAACCCGCCCTTGCATTTGTTGAACCACATGTCCTAATTCATGAGGCAGGTGTTTTTCCTGGCCACTGGCCAGATGAATATCGGAGCCTTGAGCAAATGCATGCGCCTGAACAGCCGCAGGTTTAGATGAGTTGTAATGTACTTTTACGTGATCAAGACTCATACCGGACAGATTCTCCATACCGCTTTTTAAGTTGTCCGGCAGGCCGGTATGGTTCGGGCGAGATTGTTTTTGAGCTACCTGCTGTGAGACAGAATCGCTGTGATTTTCATGATCACGATTATCTTCAAGATAGGCGTGTCGCTGCGAGACTAAGCGCCGTTGTGAAACGGCTCGACTATGCGCGGCACTCCGCCCACTTTTCGATAAAGCTTTGCCTTCTTTTTCTGCATGAGCCATACAAACCTGCCTTCACACCTGAAGTGTGCGATTATCCTTACGATATTCCCGTCGAATACCGTTCAGAATGTCAGATTGAGTTACCCTTTTTTCGTTGCGCTGAACAGCAGCCAGAGCGCAGTAGCGCAGTACGTTAATAATGGCGCCGCCGGCCAACGGATATTTTTCGGCGATAAGATTTAAATCAACGTCATCCGCCAATTCGCAACTGCCCTGAAAGGCGTTTTTCCACAGTGTCAGCCGCTCTTCTTTTTCTGGTAGTTTAAAGCCCACCATACTCTGAAACCGCCGACTAAAAGCTTCATCCATATTGCCTTTTAAGTTAGTAGCTAAAATCACAACTCCGGGAAAGTCCTCAATACGTTGTAATAAATACCCGATTTGCTGATTTGCGTGGCGGTCATTAGATGAACTGGTTTCAGTACGCTGACCAAACAAGGCATCGGCTTCATCAAAAAACAGAATCCAGTTCTTATGTGCCGCTGCATCAAATACTTTTGACAGGTTTTTTTCTGTTTCACCGATGTATTTAGAAACAACCATCGACAAATCGACCCGGTATATTTCGCGACCAGTGTGTTTCGCGAGCAAGGAAGCCGTCAGAGTTTTCCCGGTTCCCGGAGGTCCGTAAAACAAGGCCCGGTAGCCGGGTTTTACTTTTTTATTTAATCCCCAATCCTGCATCAGTGTTGAACCGTACTGCAGCCATGCCTGAATCTCAGCGATCTGTTGCATCACCGGATATTCCAACACCAGGTCTGACCAGTTAAGTGGCGTAGTGATCGCTTGTGCAGGAAAGGCCGAACTCAGCTCGGGTGTAATATGCTCACCGCTGATCCAATAATGCAGGCGTGATTCAGACAGATTCAGCGTACCGGTCCAGGCTGGCAAATCAGCGTCAGCCGCTTGCAGTGTAAGCACTTGTTCAACCTGTAGCCGATGACGATTATTCAGAATCTCCATGGTTGCGGTTCGCCACAGCGGGTCGTTTCCGCTAATCAGGAAATTAAGTGTTTGTCCGGTTGGTACAAAGCCACTGAAAGTTTTATCACTCACCCCACCAAACTCGGTAAAGCCACGCTGATACAGTTCATTCATGCCAAAAAA
Organism: Bacterioplanoides sp.; assembly: GCF_965219715.1. Taxonomy (GTDB): domain Bacteria; phylum Pseudomonadota; class Gammaproteobacteria; order Pseudomonadales; family Oceanobacteraceae; genus Bacterioplanoides. The sequence continues at coordinate 562,597 of NZ_OZ244785.1, read as the reverse complement.
GACATCAAGAATTTCTGGCCTTAAATGAGGTGCCATTACCAGGGCCAATGTTAGGCGCTCAAACGCGTTGAGTTGCCAGTGACGAACATCTTCGGCATATAAACTGGTATCCTGGCTGATATCCGGAACCGGGATTTCACTCCAGTGCTGCTCGTAACCTTCCTGTTTCAGATAGGAACGAATCGCCTGGTGTATTACCTGCTCCAGCCAGGCCAGCTCCTGATACAGGGTGCTGAGGTTATGAGCGTGTTGGTCTTCTGTACCAGTAACTGCTGAGGTGTGATCAGCCGTGTATTGAAAAGTATCCAGTTGCTGGATTTCAATTGCCTGTGACGCCATCACACACCTCCTTTTGTCCTGGTTGATTTGTTCAGATTAATGCAGCCGCAGCATCTGCTGCGGACAGCCCGGCCTGAAGAGATTCCAGATTAACGGAGGTCCGGGCCAACTTGGTTTTGGCCTCTTCCAGCTCACGGCTGGCACGTCCGCTTGCAGCCTGAGCCAGATCGTATTGCCTGTTTGCATGGCGGCTTGCCTGGCTGACCAGCCCTAATAAAGACTGGTTATCCGGTTCTGCCTGACCAAAAGACCGGATACTGGTTTCTACTTTATTCATCAGCCCCCTAATCGCTTTTTCCTGATCGGCAATACCATCACTGCTGGAATGCTCATTGTGCTCCTTGGCGGAAATTTGTTGCTGCAGCTTTTTGCTTTCTTCGAGAATATTCTTGTCACCGCTGATCATGGTGTACAACTCGATACTCTGGTGCAGCTCCTGATGGGTCAGCCGTGTACTGTCTTCTGTTTCAGCAACTGCGTTGTAGCAACTGGTCAGGGCCTTTAATGTGCTGGAGACGGCACCGTCAGCATCTTTCGCAGCACCATCCAATACCCGGATTAGTTCTGAAGAAATAAGCGCACCGGCACTTTTTTTCTTCTGCACCATCACCACCAGGCGACCAACCAGATCCGCGGAAAATATGACTTGTTGAACCAGAGTTTTCATCTGCACCAGGGTTTTACTGGCACCAGCGCCTGATTTCCCGGTTTGCTTCTGAACCATACTGGCTTTATGCATGATTGACCTGACATTAGATGCAGCCTCTATCACCATGTCGGAGCGCCTGGCGGCCTGATCCCGTTTTTTTTCTGCATCGGCCAGCTGCGCAGAAAACTCCGTAGCTTTTTCAGATAACTCATCAACCACCGCTTGTTGCTGACGAAGCTGGTATTCAAGTACTTCGACATCATCGGTTAATGCTGAGATATCTGCTTTTTTGCGCTCATTAATGCCGTATTTTTTAGCTGTCATGTCCAATTCCCTTTAGTTCAGTTTTTCTCTGAAAAGTCTCTGATTACTTTTTAGCTTTGCCCCGGGTATTTTTACCCGATTTAGCTGACTCTTGTTTACCATCAACGCCTTTAGCATTACCGGCCTCATTTACATCTACCGCTGGGAAATCGACGGCACTTGCAAACTCCGCCATATTTTCTGCTGAAGAAGACGTCAGCAATATCGCCAGGCGATATTCAACTCCAGCGATTACCGGTTTACTGAAGTTATCCGTCAGATCTTCAGGTAATAAAAACTCAAACTGATTCCCTGAAATATTATCAGCAGTGAGATACCCGGACATGGCAATCGTCTCTGCAATGGCTGCCGTAATGACTGTTGGATCGTAAACCTGATGCTGTGCACCATTGGCATATTGTTGATCACCGTCTATCAACACCGCCCCGGACTCGTCAGCATTGGAGCGAACGAAAATTAAGCGGAGTTCAGCGTCATCAGGTAACCGATTGTTCAGGTCAACGGTAACCTTACTTGCTCGTCCATTAGCCTTTTCGACAATGACGGGATTCGTAACATCCGGAAGTGGCTGTTGGAGGACAAAAGAAACGGACGAAGAAGAAAGCTGATCATTCTGATCGTCCACAAACTTTTTATATCCATTACTGTATTCAGTATATAAATAGGCAACATAACGAGCACCGGTTTTTACCGTTTCACCGTCGGCATCAACTTCAACGGTTACCGTTTCACCCTTATGTGTTGTCAACGGATAAAAACGTTCCTTAAAGCTCTCAAACAACACACGAGCGGTTACCGGATTAAAGGTATCTCGTTTATTCGCTTTAACAAGAACAACAAAGTGCCCCTCGACCTTTTCCGGAATTTCACCTCCGGAAAACCCAGTATCCTTATTCTCAAAAGAAACGGAAATACGATCACTACCAACGGGCTCGACCGTAAAGCCCTGATTCATTTCAGTATTGCAGGCTCGAAAACTGGTTTGAGCAGACTCTGTAAAACTCTCCGCACTTTTTAATGTTCCACCAGCCAGCTTCTCCGATTTCAGCCTGACAGCCAGTGTCGCCGTTTCCGATTCTTTTTGGGAGTTCAGCAGCTGAATATTATTCAGGGTATCCTTCGCAAAACTTTTGATGACCTTACTGGTTTGACTGGTGCTGCTTTTTATCTGTCCTGGCGTGACTTCAGCGACGGCGGTTGCCGCCTCCAGTGCTAGCTGTGCTGTTTGCTCAGCGCTATAAGCTGTTTCTCTGACATACTTATTAACGTCTTTAGTCATTTCAGCTATATCAGTTCCGTAATCTGCAGCGAATACGATATTTAAAGCACTACCGATATCGGCAGAAAGATGGGAAATGGCATTAGAAGCCAACTGAATATCTTCTGCCGACTTCTGGGTTAACACCGCTGATTTTTTTGTGCTTTTATCGGTCAGGGCTGCAGTATTAATCAGGCAATCCGACTGGCTGTTACAGGCGACAACCTGATCATTCATTATTTGAACTGCCTGGAATTCTGATACGGTTTCATCCAGTTTATCGGCCGCAGACCTTAGCGCCCCCTGAGCGAAATAAAGAGATAAAGAATCGCAGTTTTCCTGAGAAATTCTCTTAGCCTGCTCTGCTTTTAATCCTTTTAACAGGCTATTTGTTGTTTCAAATAACTTTTCCTGATAAGTATTCATCACAAAACCTTCCTTGATTTTTAATAATTTAAAAATTATTTCAATGTAGAAAATGCAGTATAGACAGCATTCTCAATTACACATGCCAATTGACATAAATTGGTTTGTTCATCCATGGATACCGGATAACAGAACTGGAAAATGGAGAGCTTTTAAGAAGAATGTCGTACCCTCTTTTTGTAATGGTCAACTCCCAATTATCTTCAAGCTCTTTCAGAACGCCATCCCGGACCAACCAGCTACCACGAAATCCATCAGCTGAGTTGCAGCCAGACTCAGGCCAGTACTCCATCATCGCTCCAAGCAACCCGTCTGCCAGAGATTTTTCATCTTCTGATAAGTCAACGGCTCTGGGGATAGCTTCCTGAAATGGCATGCCACAGAGTACTTTATTTAATAACAGGTGATGTTCTTCAGTATCTGTCGCGCCCGTCACTAAATATTGTAAACAATGAATGGCCTTCGCCTGGCTACTCCAGTCGATAAATACAGCACTGTCATCACCGGACACCAATCCCAATCGTTTCAGATACATAACCAGATAACTCTGTAACAGCACTATTCCGGCATTGGACACTTCTATGACTTCGTTTTCACTGATTTGCATGGAAGATGGCGACACCGTCGGGGGATCGGTGTGAGTTAATTCAATATCTAAAAGATCGATTTCAACAGAGCGTCGAAGTTGGTTATTCCCCATATCAGATATAAGTTCACGAATAACACTATGGTTTGAGCTTATTCCTGAGAGTGACTCTTTCAGACAAGATTTGATATCTGACAAAATTCTTTCTTCCGAAACCTGCACTCCGTTGAACTCATGCAACCAGTTTTCAACCAGAACAACAGTAAGACTCTGCTGTAGTACCCGAGCATCAGATTGATTTATTTCTGTATTGATCGTATTCAGGATCTGTTCTGTCAGAAATTGCAATACAGAGGACCAATGACTTTTCCGTCTTCGTAGCACTTTAATCAATTGCTTGAGATCAATATGCGCACAAATACGCCAGATTGATGTTTGCGGCTTATTCGTATCAGATATCAGTTTAACGAATGTATCCGGATTATTTGTCAGTATGCTTTGAAGTTTACTCTTTATATCAGCAACATCCGGGCGACCGGAAACAATCCATTCCGTAATAAGATCAGTCTGGACTTTTGACTCTGGATATACATATGACTGCGGTTCTTCTAAATATTTTTCATCTTGAGAGATAGTATCCGGATAAATACTTTTCGAGCCAGGCGGGGTTATTCCTAAACCCAGCATGCATTTATTTAATACTTGCTCTTTAATCCTTTGAGCTGAAAATGAAGTTTGTGAAGAGAGGCGTAACCGGATTAATTTTCCAACAAGTATATCGTCGACCTGACGGTAATCGACTGACGAAATATTACTCTTCACAGCCCTTAGTTCATCGTATATTTCCCTGCGAAGAGGCAGATATTCAGCAGAAATTCCGCCACTAAATACCGTTAACCGATTCTGGATAGAGGTGCAATTTTTCAACCGGATAAGTTGAGGTATATACTGATCCAGATTAGCAATCAGTATGCTCTTCAAAATACGATCCCATTCCTGTTGTGATACACTGCGAAAAATCCGATTTAATACATCACAATCTTTTGACACACCATGAGCACTGCTTCCAAACGAATCCGTACCATCAATAACTCCCCGTACAACCTCTGACTTTTCCGATAGAGAAAATTCGCCAACCTTACTAAGATCTATCGTATCAATTCTGGATTCATTTCTTTTGAAATGACTTCTTTTAATTCCAGTTCTTCGATTAATGACCCTTGGGAAATATTGATTATCAACCTGAGCCTCTGATTCTCTCATCAAGTCCTTCAGAATGGCTTTTACGGGCCTGGATAAAGATGACAGGCGGAGCAATGACTCTGAATTTATATCCCGAATAACTGCCTGATATGACAGGCCACTGGATATTGCGACCCCTTCAAGCCAGGTTTTTATGATTTCCTGGCGTGATCGCCCCCTTGATTGGCAAATAATGGAAAAGGCCATCTGATAGGCGATCATTGTAAAATCAGTGCGATTAAAACCACTTAATCCTGATTTTTTCTGCCAATCAGGGAACAAGTGAATCAATTCATTCAGCTCAGAGCATTGATTCTTAATCTGCTTTTTCAGACAAATCTGAGACTCTTTTACCCCTAACATTTCTACGAAGTTGACGAACAATGCCTCTTGCCTCTTTTCAGACAACGAGGCTATCTTTTGTTGTATCAGCCTGATTACGATTTCAGGCTTCTTCTTTACAAAGGCGAGTACAGGGTATTCCTTATCAGCATCCCCCTCTTTTGCAGAGATTGGCCAGCTGCCGTGATCAAGAAAGTGTTCTATAAGTGAGTCATATCCCAGAGCTAGTGATCTGGAGGAATCAGCCTGCTTCGGTTTCTCTTCTTTCTGTAACCTCAACAAAATTCGAATTAGTTCACTTTTTTTATGAAGAGTAGAATCCTTGCGTATGAATTCCAGCAACATTGAAAGCAAATACGAATATGAAATTCCCTGTTCATGACTGATATCGGACAACGTATGCTTTATAAACTGAAGTCGGTTAAACTGGGTACCGCTATCATTAAGAAGGTAGGCGAAAACAATATCCCAAACAATATCAGCTTCTTTCTTTTTCTCACTCACACTTTTCTCAGTGTTCAATGTGTGAGCAGATATAAAGTCACCATCATCAGGTGCCAACAGGTAGATTACTTTAATGCGTTCGGGCCGGTCGAACTGGCGTATTAAATGGCGTCGGACAGATTTCTCGCGCGCGTAGCGCCTTAATACTCGAACTAAAGTCTTTGAATCCTCTTCGGCCAAATCGAAGATAGCTTCATTCAAGCTCAACTCTCTCTTCAGCGAAGATCTCCCATTCCCATAGTGGACATGAGCACGTGCTTTTTTATCAGCCAGCATTCTGATGAGAACGTCAGCCGCTGTTGTGACAGCTGTTGAGCCTTCCGGAGTCACAGCCTTAAACCAGGAATTCAACGAAATATTATTCAGCATTCCATTCGAAACAATATCCCGTTGCTCAGAGCCTTCACAGCACTCTAAAAATTTCTCGATCATATTGTCATGATACATAGCGAACTTTTGCGACAGACTGATTAACAGATATTGATTAAGGAAGTGAAGACTCAATGTTGTCGCCCTGTTAATCAACAGGAATTCTGCAGCACGTTGCCACAAATATTCATTGAGCCTGGCTATATCTGTTGAAAGGATCCTGTACTTTTTGTTCAGTGAACTTAACAGATTAATCTGACTTTCTATTGCCTCATAGTAATGTGAACCAAGATGGCGGACGATATGCTGGCTGCCGTTTTCTCCACATTGCCATAAAACCCGCCTGCGTAACGTTCCCCGCCCCTGTATTTTTCCCACAATAGTCCGGATAAAAGCAGGATCACTATCCAACTGCTTGTTTAATGCATCGCGAATACTGTCACTGCTTCGGTACCACCAGGGGGCCGTACCTCGCTCAATAAACCAATTCACTGCGTTCTTTTCGTCAGAGCGCGAATCATCTGACGTAAGTTCAGACTGCTCGAAGCGATCTTGAGAGATTAAGCGTTCCTGCTGAGCAATTTCAGGGGTAGCAGCAAAACCAGTATGTAGTCTTACATGCTCTTTCAAAGCGGACCGCAGCGCTTCTTCTACTTTTTCTGGCAATTGTGTATTCAGATCGTCAAACCGGATCATTCCCAGGTCCAGTTGCAGAGAGTCTATTCGCCAGCACTGGTTGTCCGGAAGAATATCTTCAGCACACCGGGTAACCATTTTCTGAAATTCTGGTTGTGTCCAGCGACTGAGAAATTGCTGCAAGGCAAAGCTATAGTCTTCGTCGTCGATAGACGTATCCCAACGGCAACGTGCAATCAGCCCTTGGTTGGTCATGTGGCAGACCCTGATTCTAAAGCTGAGATATTGGACAGCCTTTCAAGTAGCTTACGCGCGTAAATGACTGTGTCTTGTTTTTTAACACCAGTGGCTTGCGCTGTTTTTATCTCAACTAAACTGTTTCGCCAATTGCAAAAATCAGGCAAAAATTCAATCAGGTACTCATGAGATACAAAATGAATCTGATTGTTGATGTTCGCAGGCAAATAAAGGTTTGTAATGCTTTTCAGTGAATGGCGAAAGTCAGGACTATTAACCTGCTCGAGGTATTCCGGAAACAACAGTCGGGTATTGAGGAAACAATCTGAAGCCTTAATACCACTTTCTTTTACCTCATCAGCGGTCATTGACGAAGACTTCAAAAGTAGAATCATTTCAATAAATACAGACCCCTTGCACTGCGTACCAAACCAGTGAAGCTGGTCAATGTGCGACTGGTACAGGTGTTTATCCGGACTGCCTGAACCTACTGGGCATAAGGTGACCAGCTTACGTTCGGACAAATAGACAATATGATGGCTGTCACTGGCTTCTACACGGATATTCAGGCCACTATTTCCGGCGAGATCATCGGCTTGACTGCTATCAAATACTTCTCCAGAGGTGGCGACTTTAATCCAGCTTAAGAACTCTTCGCTTGCTATCAGCTCGAGCAATACCCCAGCCACAAGCTGATATTGGATGCACAGTCCGGTAAGAATGTTTAGACGACATTCAAAAGCTGAAAAATTATCAATATCTGCGGGTGCAAGCTTCTCCCGGCACTCCAGCCTCGCGGCATCCAGCTGCCCATTAACGAATGGGTAGAAGCCAATCAATTCTTCATTATTGTCATCAATATCAATTTTTTGGGCTATATCCGAATTTTCAGATACTACTGCAATCGCTTTTTTCAGATTTTCTCTTGAAGGATAAGCATCGTGTAAAATGGGTAGCAGGCTATATAAATCTGAAGCGGAAGCACCGTCAGACAATAAATGTTCAGCATACTGCCTGGCAACCCGATAACGCCCTGGCTTAATTAAAGGTTTCGCTGTTAAATAATTAAAACCACGGTTTCGGTGGTATCCCAACAAGGCGGAATTCTGCAACCAGATTGACTTAATAAAAACGGATGTTCGCTCTTCACTTTGCAACCCTGCGATCGCGGGTACTATCCTGGCGAAATCCGCCCCATTTTCACCATGGCGGGCAAGCAAATGATCCAGGTTCCTGTTACGGAAAAAATCATCATTATCTGCATACAGATCTGCTGAAAGAACCTCACGATCTTGTATTAAATCGTCGATGCCACTGATACTGTCCAGTGACCCGGTTGCATACGCAGGTATGTTTTCACCGTTATCACTCATTCGAAAAGAGAGCAGTTTGGGAATATGCGCAAGCTGGGCGAATTGATCAGCAATCAGGCGATCACACAGAGTCAAATATCCTTTCAGCTGGCGCATTTGTGCAACCCGATATGGAGACGCACTGGCAGGTAATCCATTAGGACCGGTAGCATATTGTTGAGGAAAAGTATTCTGAACAGAATAATACTCGCCAGGATTTCGATACTTTCCTGCTGGAACTTCTTCGGTTACAGCGACGGAAGAAACGGCTTGAACATCGTGCAAAGTTCTCTGAACGTATCCTTCAACCGAAGGATGTTCAGGCACCTGGACTACAGAGCCGTTTTTCAACAGTTGAAATGCTTCGGGGTCGAGCTTTATACGCGCTATTTCAGCACGTCCAACATCCAACACTGTAATAGCTTGTTCATCCTTCTGTTCCTGGTGAGAAACAAACGCCAGATTATTTACAGCTAAAACACCTTTAATGCTCATGATACATACCGCCAGATCTGAGCACCGTATTTGTTTGTGTTGGGTAGTGTGAGGAGCTATATCACCTGACCAGTTATTTTCTAACAGAGGACCATCATAAAATGCTTGCGATTGCTCTTCTTCAGCTAAGTTTTCAGCTTGTGAAGATTCAGATATAGCAGGAAGTACAAAGTTATTGATTGCTTGTTGAAGCGCTTCGCGAACCTGATAAGGGTCAGAAGCTGCATCCAACAGAACCTCTCCATGCAGGGTTACACTCTTGGGCTGGAGAATATTGAATTGCGAAAATAACGTTGCGATATTTCGTTGCCCTGCCAATAGTACACTCACGTCTCCCAATAGCAGCAGCCGCTGAGACAACGGCAGATCCTGATAGGTGGCCAGAGAAATTGAGTAGCTTCCGGTGTATTGATAGTTGGAAGGTTCTGTATCGGCTTCAGCTTTCCGTTCCATTTTATGGTCCGGCGGAATATCCTCATTTGTAGTCAGGCAGTCAACATAAACTCCCCCAATCATAGGAAAAGCATCCAATATCACTTTTGCTACATCGTGATCGGTGACAGGGTTAGTTAATAATGCTTGTTCAGGAGTAAGAAATTGATCTTCAAACTCAATTTCATTGTTTCTATTCGAGAGAATGTCTTCTACAGAGAAGTCATTGCAATAACCCAGCTCAGTCAGGCCATAAACCAGCTGCTCTAGAACAGTGATTCCCGGGTCGCTTTCATTAAAATTACTCCAGCTGCCATCGAAGTAGCGCTTGATCTCCTCCATTGCTTTGGCTTTTTGGTAGGAGAAATCTGAAGTGATAGGCAGATCGCCTATTTGGATAAAATCAGCAATGGTGTTTTCAGAGGTCATCTCAATACCTCTTTATGTTGCACATTGTAGGCGACGTTCCTGATTGTAATATCCGAGTCAACAACCAGCACGGCATCCTCACGATCCGGGTATAAAACCTCCTCCGGCCTTTCTTTATGATCGATTTTTATACTGAGGGAAATGACTTCAGAGACGCCAGGATGCTTACCAATCAGTCCCAGGATATCTGCTCGCCGTAAACCATTTTTCAAGTCCATAACCGGCTCATTCTGTTGGCACCATGGAGATAAATACGCATTAATAACCTGAGCTAGCTGTTCACAGTCTTGCCTGGAGCCATACATTTTCAGAAAGCGGACATCGGCTTCAATTCTCACGGGCTGTTGTTGCATATTCAAAACCCGAATTTTACTGCAGGAAGCAGCCTGTTGCTTCAACTGCTCTTCAGCATAACTCAGGCTATCGGAGCCAACCCTTGGAGGCATACCAACAATGCCATCGTCATGACTGCCAACAACAGCAACGGCAATATCTGACGCACCATCTGAAGGTTTAAAACAGTGAGCCATATATAGCTGTGGTAGCAGATTCATACATATGACTTCAAAATCATGACGACTGACAGCCCGGCCACGATGACGAATTCGCTGACTCATTTGTTGACGAAAACCGAGTTGATCTTCACTCGCCCGTCCGGCAAATGATGGAAACGGCTGTTTTACCGACTTAATTTCAGGGCACTTCTCATTGGTTTGATTAATTTTTTGCACTGATAGCTGAGGCGCTTCACCTTCCTGAAGCCCGCTTGGAAAACTGCGCCGCAGCCGTACCACATTAGTATCAATTAAAACAGGATTCCCTCGTACGCTGCTCATTGATGGATCTACGATTGCAATCTGATACCCCGCGGAAGCAAAAAGCTCTGATTGTGAAACTGCATCAGACGGCAAGATAAATGACATTATTCCGGTATTGATCAAACCATGCGTTTCATCATTGTCTGGAAGAAAGCGCTTCCAGCCAGCCTTGGTCATATAGTAAAAGTCCAGCGAGTCCGCCCCGTAAGACTTTTCTGTCTCCCAGGCGGACATTTGAAAAAACAAACTGAAAGGGCTTCCAGGATTCAGCTTCTCTAATCGCACATAACATACCGCCCTGTCTGATACCCGGGGAAAAAGTTCAGGAAGCGTTGATGCTGACGTTTGATCAGATGGCAAATAGTTCAGCTTATCAACCGGCCTGCGGTTATCGAATACAACATATTCTGCAAAGGTATTCTGATGGAACAGCTGCAATGGAACGTTATTGGTGCCGCCTTCAGAAACATCGTTGAAATCTATCGTACATTGACTGCTATAAGAAACCTGTATGCTGTTGGTCTGAGGCGTCCAGGGTTGAGGAGGTGGTCGATGTGGAGCAGGAGTATTGTTATCAGATGATTCTGCCCCTCCCTGTTTATGAGCCATAGCGAAGGACCACTCTGCTACAACCGAAGCATACATAGAATGCCCAAAGCCCTGGTTAGGTGAATCCAACCTCATCCGAAAAAGATATTTTTTGCAGCTATTATTCAGCTGGTCTTCATTCACAATGTGGGGTTTACAATAAACGGCACCTTCGTCTGCAATCAGGAACTCCGAGTACTTCTCGTTGACGCTATCTTCATTAACCTGAAGATTGCTGCCAGCAAGGTTATTAACGTCCTGCTGTTGAAATAAACTCACTTCTTCTGTTGCAGCACTACCCTTCTCTTTATGGATAAGTGGTAATGGGTTCCAGCTATCGTTCTTTAAGCATTGCGCACTGACCGTAAAACACTGATTAGAAAAAAGAGTGTCTTTAGAGTCCGATTTCAGTATCCGGTTATAATCAAAATAATATTCTGAAAAGCTCTCTGGGATATTATTCCAACGAAAACTAACAGTTAGTGATGTCAGCGGTTTGATATACATTTCAGGAAGGTGAATATTGAAGGTATCACCAACCTCGGGAACCGGACCAAAAGGCATCGCCAGATGATCAGATTTTATTGGCCCATGATCATTACTGACCTTCGCCAGAGCATTATTCACTGTCACATCAATCGAAATTTTAGCGATCGATATACTTTTTCGTAAATCAACAGAATCACTCGATATAACCCTAAGCACAGGCCAGTCCGAATTGACCGATTCAGGGCCTTGTTTTCCTCGGCATATGGCAGGGAACTCCGGCATAAGATTAATTGTTAGTATTAGTTTATTATCAGCCTCCAGATTCCATTCAACATCGGATACAGCCTGCCATCCGGTACTAGTGGAAAGCTCAACAAAAAAATCGTTATCTTGTTTCTTTTCACCCGAGATCTGTGTACTTAAATCTGTGAGTTGCGTTTTCGCATTAACGATATCGTCTGATAACTCAAAGGAGACAACGATTTCACGCTGCCCGCTGTACAAACAGAATAAGGGGGAAGCAATTAATATCGCCGGCTTAGATATATCCCCCTGATCACCATTAAAAAGGTTAATTCCTATATCCTGAGTAACAGAGCTCAGTCGCTTATGACCTTTGGCACCGGCGTAGCCGGATGCATCCTGAACATACAACCGGTAGCGTGACTCAGAATCAGGACGATAACTGACGGTGGAGATGCGGGAAATATATGCCTGGCTTATCACCTCAGGCTTAATTGTCTCAAATAAAACGGGTTTCTTATTTTTGTATGTACCGGCTTTGAATGTAAATTCTGGCTTCAACTCAAGCTGCTGATATTGAGGTTTCAATGCAAGACATACATAGACTTCATCCGGAATTTCTGCTGATGGTCGGCCATGCAAAATTTTCTGATAGTAAAAATCCAGGTGTCTGTCGCTGAAATGATTAATCTGATCAGTATAATCATCCAAGCGCTGAACCAGTGCTATCAATAATGATGTATCCGGGTATCCCTGGAACCCTTGCTGTAATCGTTTAAAATTCGCTTCAGCTTCGAGCGTTGTATTCACGTAGCAGCGATAAACACGGTTATGTATTTGTTTCAATAATTCCAGGCAAACCATTGAGTCTGAGAAGTTATAAGCTGCCTCGGTTTCGAAAGACGTCGAAAACACCGAGCTAACCTCTCCTGCATCAGACCAACATTCATACACCATCCGGAGATCAACATCTGTAAACTCCCTGGCTGAATCACACTGATCGTTCAGAAAGTTCTGTAGCGACAGAAACGATGATAATTGTGGAATCAGTTCGCGATAAAGCATTGCCAAAAAGCTATGTGCCAACGGTTGCTGCATATGATGTATATGCAACACCGAGAACCATTCATGCATATCAGCGAATAACCGGGCAACCAGTTGGCTAAGCCGGTTTAGTTGGCTGGCTATGCCTGGAGCCAGCGTTTTCACTTCTGCTTGCAAAGCTTCGCTACTCAAAGCATTTTTATGAGCCTTAAACTGTTGCTCGAGACGCTGGCTAACGCCAAGGAATTCGTAACAGGCAATACGATGCTGATTATTACTAAGCCAGGCTGAAAGAATCAGAGGATCTTTCAGTAAAAAAGGCGCCCAATTTCCATTCTTCTTATTATCGCTGTCATAAAAGTTTACTTTACGACTAAAGCCGACCAGAAATTGCAAACGCTTAAGCAATGTGCGGGCGTCCAGCCGGGCATGACTGGGCTCCAAAGCTGCTGGCACCATCGAATGACGCAATAGCATTACATCACCTGATTACCGGAGCAACCAGATTAGTCCCTTCGATGTCAGAGAAAGGATAAACATGATTGTGTCGTGTATTGGTTTTCCGAATCAGGTATTCGATTGAGATATCAAGTCGGGTACCTTCATTCTCATTCTGCTGAATTAATACCTCTAATACGCGTATACGTGGTTCATAATTCAGCAAGGCCTGCTTAACAGCACTAATGATTTCTCCCTTAAGGTGACCAGATAAAGGCTTAAACAAGAAGTCATTAAGGTCAATTCCCCACTGAGGTAAAAAACTTCTTTCTCCCCTTTGTGTTCGCAAAATAATATCGATAGATTGCTGGATATTTTCTTCTCCGGCAGTCATCTGCAACTGATTATTCGCAATATTAAACGTAGGTGGAAAAGACCAGCCACTTCCCCAAAATCCCTTTTCCCTGGTCACAGCTATCCTCCAATCATTACCGTAAATGCGCCAAGCATAATAGTCCCGCCATGGGCGGTCTGATCTCCCATTCGCGCGGCTGGAACACCACCAATCATCACGGTCGAAGAACCTTTAACAATACTGTCCGGTGGTCCAACGCAAACCAACATATCTCCCACTCGTGCAGCAGGCATTTTTTCGATAAGGACGGTAGGCTCACCAGGCCCGCTGATTGGACCTCCAACATGTGGAATCGGTGGTACAGCAGGGGTCACCATCGGGCATGAATGAAAATCGGTTAATCGGGCAGCGGGTGGCATAAACACATCCTTGTTTATCAAATAAGTCGAAAAATCAGTTAATCATTACCATCGCCCCTTTAAGGGACAACTCCGTTCCACCTTGAATTTTAGCGGTAGCACTGCCTTCAAGAGACAGCTCAGCATCAGCACTCTGTTTAACATTCATGCCTTTAATCGCAACGTCACCACCAGATGCTTCCTGAGACACACCCTGATCACCTTTTAGTGAAACTTTTTGTTCTGCCTGAAGTGTGATGTTTTTACTGCTTTTAATCGTAATGCCGGAATCCCCCATCACCAGCGAATTCCCATTCTGATCTTCAATAGCTACCTTTTTATTTTTATCATCAAGAACAACACTGTTATTACCCGGTGTCTTGACAGTAACGACTTTATCTTCATCGTTAAACAGGAGCGTCAGGCCCGCTTTAGTTACAACTGCTTTTTTGCTGTTTTTTTCATCAGGAGTAAGATCCGACTGGGGTTTGTGTTTGCCACTATAGACCCCACCTAACACTACCGGGAAACACGGGTCGTTATTAAGGAATCCAACCACAACCTCATCACCCACTTCCGGGTAAAAAAAGAAGCCAGCCCCATCGGATGCATAATCCTGGATTAGCCTTGCCCAAATGCCATCATCATCGGTATTAAACATAGGAAGATTAATCATGATGCGAAAACCGTTATCCGGGTCATCATGAATCTGCTTTACCACAGCACTGCACAACCCACCTATGCCGGGCAGCAAACCAGACGCCGCTGGAGCAGAAATATCGCGACGGGTTTCAGTGAACCATTCAGCGGATAAACCTAACTCAACCTTACTTGTCCATGTACCATCTTCAATAGAGTGGGTCACCGCAGAGATTAAATGATCGCCATCAAAACGAGCTCCGGTCCCACCAAGTGTAAGGTAACAGCCAACTTTTAATTTCGGGTTTCCATGTGTAACGGCAGTGGCGTTCACCTTACTGTAAGTACATTTCACCATTCGTGCTGCTGACCATGATTTAAGATCATCCGAGCTAACCTGACTCATGGTTAACAACCCAGGATCTTTGCTGCCCACTGCGTCAGCAATGTCCTTACTGGACAAATTCCCCGGGCCTGTGCCAGCAGGTTCACTCTCTGATTCTATAACTTTCTGGCTTTCCGGATCCCAGGCACTGGCCTTCATCGACGCAACCTGACCAATGGAGTTAAGATCCGCAGACAATTCCAGCAGATCACCTTCAGCATCGACAGTAGCTACCGAAGTAGTATCTGCATCCGGCTTAATGGCGGAAACTTTGCCATTTTCATTTACTACGATCAGACCGTTTGCCTCAGCTCTAGTGACTATAAAATCCCAATCACTACAGTAATATTGCTGCAGTAATGGTACTTCTACGGATGTTTCTGAAACACTGGCAGTCAACCCTGAGTAGTTACCGATTATTTTTGAGATAGCAGCACTGTCTTTTATTTTTTGAAAGGTCCCGTTTTTTCGTGCGGCCGCCATAAGGACAGCAGGATCCTTACACTGTACCGTCAACATGGTTCCTTCTTCTGAATCAAGGCTGATACTCTGTGAGACGACAATCCCACTAAATATAGATTCTGTTTGGTTACTGTATCCGGCTTCAATTGAAAGCTTTTTACCCGGAATAAACAGATCAGAAGCACTAGCCGGATATTTTTTATTTACGCTGTACTCTTCTTTCAAAGTGATTACGGCAGAACTGATACTATTAACTTGTTGATTGATCTCCAGCGAACTTATCTCGTATTCATCTGGTATCTGCTTGCCTTCAACCTTAACCAAATAAGTAACAATCCCTTCGTCAGCCATGTTGCCTCCCTGACGATTGGTCTAATGGAGGAAATACCAAATTGTTATTGGGCTTCAGCCTGCGGAAACGATCAAGGTCATTAAAACGTGCAAGTGGGATACATAAAGAAGCATCCTGGTAAGTCTGATAAGCCAATGCAGGTAGATCATCTCCCTCGACAACTGAGATCATATGGGTCATATCAGGAGAGTTTTTTCCCTTCTTTTTCTCCGCTTCCTCTGGATCGACATAGGAAGAAAATGAAAGCGATAGCCTGGCACGGAGGGGCTTTCCACTCGGTGAAAAAAGCGTATAGCTAACCTTCATATCGTTTAATACACCAGAGAAATCTAAACCCTCCCCCCAGCGTATAACCACAAAGTTTGGCCGGTGAATACTGCCATTGTACTCGTATGCAACCTGTTTAAAATCTTTAAGTTCTTTTTGCAAGTCAGTTCTTTTCTGATCAACAATTCCAGTACAGTCCAATAACAACTCAAAACTCAGGTCATCACCAGGAGTACTGGTATATTCAGGGGTCCCGCCAACAGAACCAGGAGCTGATTTATCGTTGTAACTCACGGATGAATTCAGATTAAACTTTTCGGGATTGAGCATCACCGTATAGGTATCACCGGTTTTCTCACTGAACTGGCCATTCTTATAGCCCGTTAGCACCATTTTTTCTAATGCCCCATTTTGTACCGCCATACCTTCACCTTATTACCGACTACGAAAGCCTGTGGTCGCCTTTTTACTTATCCGGCTCATACATTCCCGAACAATATTATGTTTAAGCCTGCGAAGTTCTTGCTGCGAAATCGAACCAACCTCTTCACGGGTCTTGATTTCTGTTTTGATCACAACTTCCCGAATCTCAACAGTCATTATATTTTCTCCACCAAGAGATTATAAACAGGATCATGCCTGTCATTTTTTAATATCAAAGTACAGATACGCTAACTCTATAGTTTCAACAAGTAAGCTTCCTTCCTGAGAATTAAGGTCACTGGAAGAATATTTGATTGGGTAGGCTGATTTAAAGGTCCAGCAAAGCGCAGGTTTTCCGTCAGAATTCTTCAGCTGAACCTGTATATCTTTGGTACAGATAGCTTTCGTCAGGCCACCATCAATTACGCTACTACACCAATCTAAAAGGCCTGATGATTTTGAGACAACCGCTCTCTTAAGAATTAAATTATTATAAGAAGATCCAGAGGGCAGCTTGTATTTGAAACGATTTTCACCGCCACAGACAACTTCTTCAGTCTTCATTTCTTTCTCAAGACCGGAAATTTCCTTGAAGTCGGCTTCAAAGAAGTTTACCGGATCCAGAGCCTGAACAGTGAAATAAAATCCAGACAGAAAATCAGGCATTCTTCACCGTCATATACTCATGAGCAATTTCTAGTGTATCGACAGCGACAGAACTATCATCCGACTTAAGATCAGTTCCGGAAATTTTAGTCGGCCAAGCATTGTGCAGCGTCCATTGAACAGTGACTTTTCCATTCTCATCCAATAGTTTTATCATCACAGTACGCCGCTTAATGGTGTTCATTTTTATTTCGTTCATCCATTTCCAGAATCGATTGTCTTTTACGAAAACACCACGTTTCATCGTCACATTACCGTATTTTGCAATTCCCGGCATTTTCTCAACAGAAAATAACTTACTATTGCTCTTTCGGTATTCAATAACCTGCACTTCTTTCTCCATTCCGGAAACTTCCTGAAATGCAATACCCTTTAACTCTTTACCCAAGTCCACTTCGAACCGGAATTTCGGCATGGGCCAGGTTGCGCCTTCTTTGCTACCATCATCAGCCATAACAATGTTCCTTTTGTTGAATCAAATAATAAAACGAAATCAGAATGATTTTAATCAGCCAGATTTTGCCATTTCTTGTTGGAAAGTAATTTCAATAAATTCAGCCGGCCGTACAACAGCAACCTTTACTGTAATATTCATATAGCCGTTTAACAGGTCTTCCGCTGTCATGGTCGAGCCCAAACCGATTTCAACCTGAAATGCTTCGGCCGCCGATGCTCCCTGCAACCCACCTTCCTTCCAAATCGATGTTAAAAACCCACTAATCATAGATTCTACAGCCGACCATGTATTTGCATCATTGGGTTCAAACACATACGCCCTGGCTGCCAGTTTTACCGACTGTTCCAGAAAAGTCATCGTGCGCCTGACGGAGACATAGCGCCAATCCTCGCTGTTACCATCCAGCGTTCTCGCCCCCCAGACCAGAATGCCCTGGCCGTTAAAAAAACGAATCGCATTGATGGATTTCCCTGAAATCGCATCAACATTCAGATCTTCCTGCTGATGATCGTTAAGGAGCAGTGGTAAACCTGAAACGCCAACCATGCTGACATTAGCTGGTGCATGCCAAACGCCCTTTTCCTGATCATTCACGGCATAAATTCCTGCCATACCACCACATGGTGGTAGGACGTTAGCGTCATTTGTTGCGTGCTTTATAATCAAGGCGTAATGTTTATTAGCATTCATTAAAGCCGTATGCAGCTGCTTATTCGTCATATCATGAGATTTAGGGCTCTCAATCATTTCCAGTAACTGGGTTGACACTGGGTCGCTGCTTCCGGAAGGGTTAATAATATCCGCTAACTTACTGACATCACCACCAAACAGAGACGTAAAGTCTATTTCTCCTGCTCCCATGATGGTGGTATTAACGAAAGGATAATAAGCGGTTCCATACTTAAGTCCCTGGGACCCAGTACTATTACGGAAGTTCTGAATATCATTCGGGAACATCACCGGATCAGGTGCACGTCCTCCAATAACATCAAACAGACAAACCACCGTTTGCATTTTTTCCGCCTGTAACAACATCAACTGCATAACAGTTCCGTTTTTATCGGCAGGCATAAGAGTCGCATCCGGGCAGTAGTACATCGTCGGCTCTTGCTCGAACATCAATGGTTCCAGACCTTTCTTTAAATCTGCTAACTGGACATTTGGGTTTACTATATGGGTATCTTTACTATCCATTGGTTTGCCTGCGATATCACCATAACCGCCGACTGAAACAATGTAAGCATCACCACCACCGTTTTCGAAAAACAAGCGTATTGCGTTATACATATAGTAAATTGTGGTCGGATCTGGCAGCACTGAATAATACTTGCCTCCGATAGCGACATAATCGCCACTTTCTGGCTTCACTTTCTGAGGAACCAGGTAATACTCCGGTTGGTATTGCTTAACCGGGTCGGCTGGCAGCGCAGGATCTTCCAGCATGTATATGGCTTTAAATTCGGAGAAAGAAGAAATTTTCTGCGCTTTATTTCGATACGATTTCCCTTCGTATTCAGCTTTCGGTGTATATCCAATAAAAGCCGGTACCGCTGTCGCTATCGGTACTACGGAATTAGGAAATCCGTTTGCTTCGTTTATATAAACACCTGGAGTTTTAGCTGTGCCTGGCATCCTGTTGCCCTCTGTTAATATGACTTAAATGGTTAGACATACACAAACATGTCGCAGCATGCATGTGCCTTCCCATTATTTTTTCTTACAGAAAAATTTCCCAATATCGGGTCCGGTAAATTTTTAATCAGCGTATCTCTTCTTACATGCCCTGTAACTGGGTCTTCAGGATCTTCGGCTACTAACGATAGTGTTTCACCCTCGGAAGTAACCAACGGCATAGCAACATACCCGGAATGTAATACGCGATACTCTTTTCCGTTTATTAGCTCACTGCATTCTTCACTATGAAATTTAAAACCTTCCGACGAGAGAATACTGATAGACTGCTGACGAATACGCCCCTGATTTTCAACGTAATAGAATCTCGGTAACTTTCGCTCAGAGATTTGCACAGAGTATGTATTAAACCCACGCATAACATCTTCTTTCAGAATGTGTGGAAATATCTCTACCCGCAGCAGGAAATCGCTTTTGAAACCAGGTAAAACTTCACTACTTAGTGTCCTTGAGCTCTCAGAATCATTAGCATCAACAGGCTTATCTGATTTAATTTTATTGCTAAAAACAAGGCTCTTTGGCTTGTCATCACCTAGGTCCGTTGCTGCATAATAGATGGATGAATCCCCGCAGATATTAAATACAAGAGCTTCCTTCCCTAACAGCTCATCCAACCTTGAAATGAGTAAGCCTTGAGGAAAGTCACCTAAAGAATAAATCCCGATACAAGTGCAATCTCCGGACTCCTTGTACGTCCGAACCACCAACCCATACTGATTAAAAAGAGACAAAGTTGATGCATCACACAGGCATTCAAAATGTTTGAGGAATGATGCTCCAAAGTAACGGTGGCAGAAACGAAGGCTCATTAAAGGAGTTCGGTTATCCATGAGCAGATACCTCAGCTCTTCGCACCCCGTGACTACGGTGATTAATTACATCGCCATCGATAGTGATATGACTGGCACGAACAACGACAGATGGCTGATATTTAGCGCCAATAGAGCTCCAAAGATTATGCATGTTGAAACAAGACTCTGACTCAATATCAAGGCGTAACTGATTTTTGTCGTTAAAAGAATCCGAGCTGCTATTTAATGATAAAGAGGGATTTTTTTGAAAGAAACTCAGGATAGCACCGAGACAACGAAGGGCTTCATCGTACTCATCAAAGTCAGCGACACACAGTAATTCCATATTGAAGTACATAGCTGGCTGAGTTGATACCATACTACCGTCAACTGCTGCGGCAGGCCGATTATAATATTGACTGTTAGTTTCTTGCGAAAGATTGATCAGGCAAAGAATAACCTTATTGCTGTTACCCGCCGGACGCTTTCCGTCCTGATCGATGATGCGATTAATGACGACAACTCCCTCCTCCAATGAGAAGAAATTGGACAGGAACCGATCAAGAGAATCCTTTATTAGCTGTAAAGCCAGATCTAACATACTCGCCATCCGTGCTGAGTTACATGTGCTTACAATCCTTTCGTTAATCCAGCGTAGAACACCCCTGTAAAAACGCAAGGTATCAATTAATAATCTTTATTATTAAGGGAAAATACCCGAGACACATACGACAATATCACTATTCTGAATATTTTTCGGATAGACACCAGCCGAGTCAAATAACATGTCTTCGGTAAATTCTCAGCATCACATATCTAAACCTCTATGCAGAAACCACTGTGGTTTTAACCTCTATCGCCCACATAAAGATTATAAGTAATTCTTCTGGGCACTCGCTTAGCCTATTCGAGAAAAATCGGGACATTATTACTATTCCGTGTTCTAAGAAATTTCAGTTCCATATTACTAACCCGAATAGAGGAATTAGCCTCTACCCTCAGTAAATATGGAGAAAACACACATGACACTATGCCCAAAATGCAAGTCAGATTCAGTTCATACAAAAAACACCGCTCGTAAACTTGCAGGAAAAATCGGTACCGCTGCCGGTGCTATAGGGGGTGCCAAAGCTTCTTACACCGGAGCCCAAATAGGAATGAAAGTGGGCGTGATCGCAGGCCCAGGCGGGCCAGTAATTGGAGGTATTGGCGGTGCCATTATCGGAGGTCTACTTGGTGCTGCTACCGGTGGGACCACCGGAGCTGCCGTCGGTAAAACTATCGACGAAAAAGTACTCGATAATTATCTCTGCAATTCTTGCTGGCATGAATTCAGCACCTGCGCATAAAACCATACATTAGAGGAAACTAATATGTCTCATTTAGTAGAAAGCATGGCATACGTCGGTGAAATGCCTTGGCATGAACTGGGTACCCGCTTAGAAAAAGGTATGCCGTTAGAATTCTGGGCAGATAAGGCCGGGTTAAACTGGGAAATTAATCGTAGCCCTGTGCTGTTCAATACAGGTATTGAAACTGATTCTCTCGGTTCATTCGAAGACAAAACCGTGCTCTATCGTTCTGATACTGGTGATGCACTATCTGTAGTTGGACAACGGTATAACGTCGTTCAACCACGGGAGATCCTCGAATTCTATCGAGACCTGACCGAGGTATCCGGTTTTGAGCTGGAAACAGCCGGAGTACTCAAGGGAGGTAAGAAAATCTGGGCATTAGCTCGTACAGGCCAATCCACCAGCTTGAAGGGCAATGATGTAACCAACGGCTATGTGCTATTAGCTACCGCGTGTGACGGCACGATGGCCACTACAGCTCAATTCACCAGCGTTCGAGTTGTATGTAACAACACTCTGGCAATTTCTCTATCTCAAGATAAAGAAAGCGCAGTCAAAATCCCACACAGTACTAAATTCGATCCAGAAGCTGTGAAGAAGCAACTCGGTATTTCTGTCTCTGGCTGGGATAACTTTATATATGAAATGAAAACACTGAGTGAGCGAAAGGTTTCTTTAAAAGAGGCCAGAGATTTCTACCATAAGGTTCTTATTCCACCTCAGTATGCAGGAGTAGAATCAGCTGGAAAGCACTCTATCGCAAAAGCCATCAATTTGTTTGAAGGCAATGGCAGAGGCTCACAGCTGGAGTCAGCACACCGTACCGCTTACGGGTTACTGAATTCCATTACGGAGTTCGTTGATCACGAGAAGCGAGCTATCAGTACGGAACACCGTATTGACTCAGCCTGGTTCGGCCATGGTGCGAACACCAAGAAGAAAGCTCTTGATGCTGCACTTGCGCTGGTGGCGTGACGAACCAAAATCGTTTAACGCGTACTTAAAGTATTCAACGCCTGTAATTGCTTGAGTGCAACACTGAGCAATTCTTCATCCATCTGCTTTAAAGCGATATGAGCTTCAGATAACAGAGTAACTTGCTTGCCGGAAAGCCCTCGGCTCTGGGTCACCCCCACCAACTCATCTAACGAACTGTCTAGCTTCTCTGCTAACAAAATCAGCATATCAACGCCAGGGTAAATAAGCCCACGTTCAAGCTTGCTAATTGTTTCAGATGACTTGCCAACCTGCTCCGCAAGTTGATCTTGGGTGAATCCAGAGGCCTGGCGTAACACCTTAAGACGCTTCCCAAAAGCCTGGTTTCGAAGTCGTTTGTCGTCGGTACTGTCATTGAGAGTTTCCATACTCGCAATATAAGTCCGGAACTCACCATCAAAAACGAACAGATCTGTTGAATCAAACAATCAAAACCAACATAATGATGCGAATATCTATAGAGAGTCGACCTAAAAAGACGACTGGCCAGGTATTACATCTCATCCAACTTAAGGACAGACATCAAATGAACAAGCCATCAACGGTACTAAAAGTAATCTCCGCCCTATTTTTATCTGCACTCATGGCAGCCTGTGGTAGCAGTATTCCAAACGAAGTTTTAGAAGCTCATATGCTCAGCAAATCCAAGAAAATGGATCAAGGGTATGTTGTAGACAAATGGGAAGTAACCAATGAATACAGCCAGGATATCGAAAACGAGGAGTACACCGTCATCGAATACGCTATCACCTATTATCTAAGCGATGAAGATGTAGCAAAGTTTGAGGCAAAGGGTTTCAAAGAGTACTTTGGCCGTGACATATATGCTCCACAGTTAGCAGAGGGCAGACTGTTCTTTATCCAGCGTGGCTCTAAGTGGTATTCAAGCCATCAAAACCTATAAAGAAAACCCCTCACTACAGAAGTAGTGAGGGGTTATTAAGCTCATCTTATTTTTTCTTCCTTCGACACTCAAAGAGGCTTTTACACCCCACTTCAGCACGAACTTCCTTTCATCCAACAAAGCAAGTAGCACCCACAAATTAAATCTTTAGACTAACCAAATTGGAAACTTTTGCCCCAACCGTATCTGAAAGCAAGAAAACTTTAAAACTTCAGATACGGAGCCTGCTCAACCGATTGCATACCCTCTGGTTTGTGTATTTTAAAAAGGAAAAGATAAATGAGTACCTTACCAACCTCTTCAGCTACTAATTTCTGCAAAGCTTTTATTGAACGCCAACTGGAGGAATTCAAGACAGAGCAGATTTGGATGTCCTCCTGGGACACAATGAGCCGCTTGATTGAACGCAGTGAAGAAATGACTGATGCCTATGAAGAGTTAATAGCCCGGTTCGGTTTTAGTGACGTTCGAGACCCTTTTGCCAATCAGGAGTCTAAAGAGGCCATTTGGTTGATTCTTGAGCATATTTGGAGCGGCCATGATTACAGCCTAGAAAGCGTCAATCAGGCGAAGGCCGAGCTAAAGGCACTAAGGCAAATTGATCATAAGGTTTCAGAGCTATCACAAGAATTATCAGCCGCGCTTCAAGAGCAGGAGATACTGTATGAGCAAAGTGGGTTTTCTCGTGCTAATTACCAAAGTATACCTGCACTGCTGGAGCTTGCGGGTTCTAACAACCCACGCTACTCAGGCTACGTGTCTAAAGCTATTAAGCCGCTCTCAGGACAATTTGACCTACGATACTGGCCAGACAGATCCGAAATGGTCTCAGCAATTGCAGAATTTGAACAGTCTCTAGATTCACCGACACACTACATTTTTACTGACGAAGTTTTAAATGGACGTGAATCAGTCGCAAAAGACTTTGTGATTAGTTTTGACAAGAGCTTCGAGATGGGAAATCAGCTCCCAGACGATTTCAGGTTTTCCAATAAGGCAATGGCGGCGATATTGAATGTTGTGCTGAATATTGATGCCGAGCACTTGTGTGACGACACGAATGTTCGAATTATTCGCCATCGATATAACTTATAAACCTTACCGGCTTAAGTGAGCTGCCTAGCAGCTCACCATCGGTGTAGGCGCCTCATCCCTCTCCGCAATTCTGGCAAGAATCCATTCATCCACCTCACTCTCCAGCCACCCCACTGAACGAGAGCCCAGAGGGATAGGCTTAGGGAAAGTATCTTCAGCAATGTACTTGTAGATAGTTGAACGACCCAATGCGGTGCGGTCCATTACTTCTTTAAGTTTTAAGATCTTCATGGTTTTTAGTCTTAGTAGGCTTAACACATGCGATCTGGTCAGTTAGTAATAAACGTCGATTTTTCATCAGCCTTCGCAAAGTACCCTACTGAAAACCTCATCTCGAACTGCATCCAAAATGCCTTACGCCCGCCCCGTACTGCTTAGTCTTCTGCTTTGCAAAATAACTGGTTCGATAATACAACGCGTCAAAACTATCACCGAAGTCAGAAGAGTTGATATTAAGGTGATAGATTGGGTTATCAGGGATATGAACTGCTCCACCAAGCCTACATAGCGGAACACCAATGGCACTCGCCCAGGCGGAGCGGATTCGATGGGTCAGATTTCCTCCAGCAGCATCGTATCTCCCCAAGTCGCGATAGGTATCGAGATTCAGTAGCAATAGAACGTGATAGTGCTGGCGGGCTCCAGAATCCTGCTCTCTAGTCCATATGTAACGCAGATGGCAGGGATGTACCCGCTTACCAGCCCGATCCTTAGCTTTAAGGTCAGCTTTGATTTGCGCTTTCAGCGAATCCACAAAACGCGAAATCACTGACTTGTCCGTTCTGGCTGCACAAGCTGGAAACCTAAGATCCACTCTTACCGCCATTGTGCGGGGATGGCACTGAATAGCTTTCTCAATGGTCCGCTCAATCTGGTCGAGATAGCGTTCATTCAAAGGACCATGATTCTGTATAACCGGCGGTCTGCTGTCTGAAGAAAAGGGAATTGATGAATCGTATTGATTGGTCATTGGTAGTTACCTTGTTGTGTTAGTACAAGGCATCAACCCAATGTGTATTTTTCCTCTCTCCAGCTCCTCAACTGCTTATGTATAAGTCAGCTGGTAATACTAGTTATAACCGACACCAAGAACGCTTAGATCAACCTACTTCAAGACCCGATACGGCTGCCCTATCGAGCTTTAGAAGCTCAAAATTCTGCTCTGGAGTTAGATAAATCTGTGGAAATCCTTTATTACAGAGGAATTCATCCATTTATATTTCACATTAAATTACCTTTATACTATCTTTTTATTATCTATTTATTACTGTGTAATTTTATGAAAGAAGATAGAATAAGTCGGATAAAGACCACTGTACCCATCATCTTCAAAGATGAGAATCCAGGCATATACAGCACTAACTTGAAAGAAGAAGGTTCAGCAAATGCCCAGTTAAAGCGCTTTGTGGAATCCGAAATAGAAGATGCAAAATCGCCTTCAGACTTTCCATGGCTAATCGAAAACGACGTAGAACGAACCTATGTGATCTGCCTACTCAATACCTTTCATAGAGGTTCACTGAAGCAAATAGAGGATGCCTTTGATAAGGCCATAAACGACGGACCAGCTAATAGGTGGAGACGAATCAAACGAGGACCCGCAGGACGAATTGAAGATAATGTCTTTCCTCCTGTTTCCAGTGAACTATTAAGCTCAATCGACTTGGGTGCCCACCCCATTAAAGATGCTGACATTTCAATATCGAGTAGCGCTGAGGATTTGTTCGAGGCTTTGGATACATTTCCAACACGATGGATCAACAAAACCTACCTCCTAAGGTATCTTCATTCTGAGTTCCGAAGAAAACAAAAACTCATTGAGTCACGGTCTACAAGCGCTCCTAATAGCCAGCCATCTCGGCCTAAAAGATCCCTGGACACTTTCAACCGTCTTAAGCCTAAAGACGCATCAGAAGAGTGGGCGGCAAGTCATTTGATTGACCACATTGACCGGTACTCTGATCACGTTCCAGCTTCAATTCTCCAAGCCCAGAATCATCTACAAAACACCGAGTATTCAACAAAGATGAGAGTATTGAACGCCATGCTGCGCTTATGGGATGCCAGTTACATTGAACGAGAACTATACGATAAAAATTTCAGCAACAATCTAGGGGTCAGACGCAATCGGGCTAAAAACTCCGGGCGGGTCGCACTAAGTACAAAAATTTCTCCCGAAAGTAAGACTCAGCTAAAAAAGCTCGCTACTAGAACGGGAAAAAAGCAGTACGAGGTTATTGAAGATCTTATTTATGCAGCTTTTCATAACAAGACCTAAATAATGACTACAAGGGGATAACCTGGGGGATAGCTTTCTAGCAGACATAAAAAAGCCCTGATAAATCAGGGCTTTAATAGAATTAGTGGCGGTGAGGGAGGGATTCGAACCCTCGATACCTTTCGGTATACACACTTTCCAGGCGTGCTCCTTCGGCCACTCGGACACCTCACCAAGCTGACTCAACGTCAGAGGCCGCGAACTATACGCAGTGATTCTTCCAAGGTCAACACCTTATCTCTAATTCTTTGTTTTTATTCGCTTTTTCCATCCCAGCTGGTTAAGAAATCAGCACTGCTAAGTTCGGGCGGTTGTTTCAGCTTGCAGTTCACGTGGCCCACATAGATAAAACCAACAATTTCTTCATCATCCGCCAACCCTAATTCCTGCTTCACTCCAGAGTTATACGCCAAATCACCGGTACGCCAGATGGCACCCAGCCCCATCGCCCAGGCCGCACTCAGAATATTCTGAATTCCCGCACCGGTGGAGAGCAATAATTCCTCCCTCGGCACCTTCGGGTGGTCAACGATTTTGGTCACCGCAACCAATACCAGCGGTGCACGCATCGCCATGTTACGGATCTTTTGCTGCTTCTCCGGCGATAACTGCTCCCGATCGGGTGTTGCCTGATAAAACACCTCACCTAAAGCAACACGACCTTCACCCTGAACCGAGATGTAATGACTTGGTCGTAGCCACGCATGATCAGGTGCTCTCAATGCAGCCTGAATCAGGGTATCCAGCTGTTCAGCAGTAACATCCGGGCCGGTCAGTTGCGGCGCAGAAACCCGTTGTAAGATATTTTGCAAGGCGTCCATAAAGTTCCAGATCAATAATTTTGAAATGTCACTATTGTATCCTGACATCAACGACATAGCAGCCTGACTTAAGAGTCAATGACTTGCTGCTGACGCCAATTCTGGGTATATAGATGTACAGATTCGCCGCCTTTGCTCTGCCAGCGCCGACTAATAACAACAACGATTCAGGTTCTGACGATGTTTGACCCGCAAGAAACGGCTCAATTTTCAGAGACAACTCTGCCTAAACAAGACTATCTCGCCCGGATCATGGGCTATAGTGTTGCCGTGGTTACCACCCTGGTTGGCATTATTCAGAACCATTACAGCGCCAGTGCATACGGCGTTGTTATCATCGCCTTGCTATACCCTCATCTGGTCCACGTCATCAGCCGCCCTTTTCGCAAGCGTCACGCTTATTCCACGCGTCAGTTTCTGATTCATGGCGACGCCGTATTGTGTGGAATCTTCCTGGCCTATCTGCATTTACCAATAGAATTGGTGGTGCTGTTTCTGATCATGATCAACACCAGCTTTATTATTGTCGGCAGCGTGACTGCGTGGGCGTTTTGTGTCATTTCACTGGTCTCCGGTGGAGCAGCCGGCCTGTTGATGTTTGGCTACCACAAAGCAGCCCCCATTCCGGACCCGGTATTTATCACCGCGGCCCTGGGCGTTGGTATGCATCTGGCCATTTCGGCATTTAACAGCAATCGCCAAGCTCGTGATCTGATGCGACTGAAACTCAAGTTTCAGGGCCAGGTTGAACGCTTTCAGGCGCTGTCTCAACAAGTATCCCGCTATGTCGCCCCCCAGGTCTGGCAGTCCATTTTTTCCGGCAGGCGTCAGGCAAAACTTGAAACTCAGCGAAAAAAGCTGGTGATCTTCTTCTCAGACATCGTTGGCTTTTCAGCCTTATCAGAGCAAATGGAAGCAGAAGCGTTCACCGACCTGCTTAATCAGTACCTGACCGACATGTCGCGCATCGCCCTGAAATATGGCGGCACCATTGATAAGTTCATCGGTGACGGCATGATGATCTTCTTCGGCGATCCATCCAGCAAAGGCACAAAAGGTGATGCCATCGCCTGTGTTTCAATGGCAATCGAAATGCGCCGTCACATGTTACGCCTGAGAAAACAATGGGCAGAAATAGGTATGACGGCTCCCCTGCAAATTCGCATGGGCATCAACACCGGTTATTGTACGGTTGGGAATTTCGGTACCGAAAGCCGTATGGATTACACCATCATTGGCAAAGAAGTGAACCTCGCCAGCCGCCTGGAATCCAAAGCAGAGCCCGGCGAAATTCTGATTTCACACGAAACCTATGCCCTGGTGAAAGATAAGATCATCTGCCGCAAACGCGGCACGGCGGAAGTAAAAGGTTTCCGCGACCCTCTCCCGTTATATCAAATCATTGACTACCGTCGTGATCTGGGTGCCAACCCAAGCTTTATGAATCATGAAACCGACGGGTTCTCGCTTCATCTGGAGTCGGACAAAATCCGCGAAGAAGATCGTGATGCTGTCGCAGCGGCACTAGAAAAAGCCGCCAGTAAAATCCGTAACAATATTGTGGCCTGACAGCAGGCCACACATTCAATAATCCAGAGACGCTTACTGTCGGGACAAACGGAAGTTGATCGCTTCAGCCTCTGCATCGGTACTGCGGAACGGATTAATATCCAAACCACCTCGACGCACATAACGGGCGTAAACCGTTAACGCTTCCGGCTGACAAGCCAGCATAATGTCGCGGAACGTGCGCTCAACACACTGCTCATGAAAGTCCTGATGCTGGCGCAGCGAAACCACATAAGACAATAATCCAGCCTTATCGATTTGCTTACCCTTGTATCGGATAAACAGGCTGCCCCAATCGGGTTGCCCGGTAACCGGACAGTTGGATTTCAACAGATGGCTGCACAACCAACCATCAAACTCCCCTTCCGATACCTTAAGCAATGAGGCATCCAACTCGTAACTCTCAACACTGATGTCTTCATCATCGATGCATAATGCAGCTGGCGCCGACGCAAACGTTGCATCAATTGGATGAAAAATCACCTCAACCGGCGCACCCGCTGCTGCCGACAAATCACGGGCCATACGTGCACGCACTTCTTCCGCAGAAGCAACCTTAGTCTGGTTATAGGAGTTGAGATACAACTTGAAGGACTTCGATTCTATCAGAAACTCCGACGTCGCAGGAATACGAAACTCCGCCAGGCACACATGTGGTTTGCCTTTAGGGTTCAGCCAGGAAATCTCATAACTATTCCAGATATCCAGACCAAAAAACGGCACCTGATAACGATCAAGCCCCTGATTTTTCCAACTTTCATCCCGAGCAATTGGATAGAGCAAGGTCGGATCATACACATCCTTGTATTCGGATACCTGACCGAGGGGATTGTGTTCACTATTTACGGAAGTCATACATTTTCCTGCGAATAATTTTCTGATTATTGTCTCATACCAACACCACGACGCATCAACCAGATGCAATAGAGCGATGCAACAATAATAAAGACAAACAACATGATAAATGAGGTTAACAAATCAACGTCCGACACGCCTAAAATGCCGTAACGGAAGGTATTAACCATGTATAAGATAGGATTAAACATCGAAACACTTTGCCAGAATTCAGGCAATAAACCGATGGAATAAAACACACCACCCAGATACGTCAGAGGCGTTATAACAAAGGTTGGAATAATTGAAATATCATCGAATTTATTGGCAAAAATCGCATTAATAAATCCACCCAATGAAAACAACACCGCCGACAATAATATTACCGCCACAACAACGAAAATATTATGAATCTGTAACTGAGTAAAATAGAGTGACAACAGGGTGACGATCAAACCAACGAGCACACCACGAGCCACACCACCCGCGACAAATCCCAGCAAAATAGTTCCGGGATGCACTGGGGCAACCATCATTTCTTCAACGCTACGCTGAAATTTATTGCTGAAAAATGATGAGGCAACATTACCGTAAGCATTGGTAATCACGCTCATCATAATTAATCCCGGGACGATAAACGCCATATAATCGACCCCACCCATTTCACCAATGCGTGAGCCAATCAGATTACCAAAAATAATAAAATACAGCGTCATTGTAATTGCGGGTGGCACCAGCGTTTGCTGCCAGATGCGCATAAAGCGACGAATTTCTTTGGTAACAATTGTTTTCAGAGCAATCCACTGCACCTGCATCACAGACATTACTTTGACTCCTGAACAAGATTAACAAACAACTCTTCCAGACGATTGGATTTTGTCCGCATACTACGTACTTCTAATCCCACTTCCGTTAATTGCTGAAAAATAGCATTAATGCTCTGGCCTTTTTCGACCGTTATTTCGATGCAGTCCTGGGAAGCAACGGAAACGTCATAGCCTGGCAACTGCAAACCCTCAGGCACGGCTGAATCCAGATCAAAAACAAACGTTTCGGTGTGCAATTGCGACAGCAGCTCTCGGGTACTGGTTGCCTTAACAATCTCTCCCTGATTGATAATGGCGATATTACGACACAATTGCTCAGCTTCTTCGAGGTAATGCGTCGTTAAAATAATGGTGGTTCCCTGTTGATTTAATTGCTGCATAAATTCCCACATGGAACGACGCAGCTCAATATCAACACCAGCGGTCGGTTCATCCAGAATCAACACTTTCGGCTTGTGAACCAAGGCCCGGGCAATCATTAACCGGCGCTTCATGCCACCAGATAGCATACGCGCCTGGGTGTCACGCTTATCCCAAAGATCCAGTGCTTTTAATAAGTAATCCGCATTATCACCCGCCTGACTGGCGGTCAAACCAAAAAAACCCGCCTGAGTCACAACAATATCGCGCACTTTCTCAAACTGGTTAAAATTAAACTCCTGCGGCACCACCCCGAGATCACGTTTGGCATCAAACGCCTGGGTATTCACATCATGCCCCATAATGGCTGCGCTTCCGGCCGTTTTCTGCACCAGTCCCGATACGATACCAAGCGTGGTAGACTTACCAGCTCCGTTCGGGCCGAGCAGTGCAAAAAAATCACCCTGCTCTACCGTCAGATCAATGCCTTTCAACGCCTGAAAGCCGTTGTCATAGACTTTAGATAAGCCCGACACCTGTAACGCTGGAACCATCTTGATAAGTACCTTTATGAATCAACCTGTAAATGAACGCCTGAACCATCACATCCAATTGCTGAATCAGGTACAGCAACGAATGCAACGCGCCAACGAGTCGAATCCTGGCGCTATAGCAGATGAGATTTTACACCAGTTACAGCAGCTGATTGAGCAACTGGAGGAACGCACTGATTCAGCTTATGCCGCCGGACAAGACTGGCTTATGGGCATCCTGGTTCATCAGCCACAACTGACGCCGGTTATTGACCGTGATCTGCTGTGGTTTTTCGGCGGCGAATGCTTGCACTTTATGTCGGACGAAGAAATCGATCTGTTCCAGAAACTGGATGAGCAGGAAGCCGAGCATGATCAGACATCCGGTAGCTTTGACCGCGATGCCGTTAAAGCCCTGCTGCAGCAAAGCTCGGATCAGTTCGACGCCTGATTTCGAATGTACGCGCCCGTGGCATTTTCGGGCGCAACATAACGCTTCTCTGAACGACAGGCATAAAAAAAGCCGCATCAAGTGCAGCTTTTATTTATCTCTATTCAAACGCTTGGTTTGAATTGGAGCGGGAAACGAGATTCGAACTCGCGACCCCGACCTTGGCAAGGTCGTGCTCTACCAACTGAGCTATTCCCGCTTATGCTAACTTTCAAATCACATTGAAAAGAAAGTGGCATCCCCAAGGGGATTCGAACCCCTGTTACCGCCGTGAAAGGGCGGTGTCCTAGGCCTCTAGACGATGGGGACGCATCGTTTAGCTGCTGCGTATAATACAGCTAATTTATTGATTTGCAAGACTTTTTTCTTAAAAATCAATTTTCGGTGCTTGCGGCTTCCAACTCATTTTTGAATTGGAGCGGGAAACGAGATTCGAACTCGCGACCCCGACCTTGGCAAGGTCGTGCTCTACCAACTGAGCTATTCCCGCACATGCAGCAACTTCTATTTACCAAAGCAAATAAGAAGTTGGCATCCCCAAGGGGATTCGAACCCCTGTTACCGCCGTGAAAGGGCGGTGTCCTAGGCCTCTAGACGATGGGGACGCACCGTATTGCAGCGCCTAGTGCTGCTTTCCTGATTTTAACGTCGACTCCAACTTCAACAAAGAAATTGGAGCGGGAAACGAGATTCGAACTCGCGACCCCGACCTTGGCAAGGTCGTGCTCTACCAACTGAGCTATTCCCGCACTTAATGCATCTTCTTCTGAATCAGAAGGAAGATGGCATCCCCAAGGGGATTCGAACCCCTGTTACCGCCGTGAAAGGGCGGTGTCCTAGGCCTCTAGACGATGGGGACGTCTCAATCAAGGAGCGCGAATATTAGAGAGAGTTAGATCTTACGTCAACCCCTACAAATAAAAAAAATCCAACTACACTAAGGACATAGCTAACAATAGAGCTCCCGGGATGGGAAAATAATGTCGACCACGGCCCTGATCATTCTCGCAGTTTTTACCGCTATCGCGGCCACCACCGCCCTCTGGTTTGTGCGCTGGCGCGAACAGCAAAGACTGGAGCGCGCAAGAGCGTCAGTTGAACTCATGGACTTTATTAATCTGCAATACCAATTGGCAGATACGCTTAATCCATGGCTGGGCGGAGATTCTTTCAGCTGGTTGTGTGGCATGATTTCACAAGCGGGTGTGAGCCTGGCACAAATAGGCTTACCGATTAACAGCAAAGTAAAACACGCCATTCAACAAACCTCAGACTGGCTGCAATCCCCACCTTCTCATAAAGCACGCCTGCCTCAGGATGAACTCAAAGCAAAGCAGCTGCGCAAATCCATTCAACAACAGATTGAACTGATTAAGGCCTGTTATAAAAAAAGAATGATCGACCAGCAGAAGGCGAGCCTGTTATTGAATGAACTGCGAGTGTTAAACGTCAACCTGGTCACCACAGTGTTCTTTTCGCAAGCAAAGGCTGCCATTAGCTTAAACAACCCAGCCAAAGCCGAACTTCAACTCAATAAGCTGCTGAAAACATTAAAAGCGATTCGAAAACCCAGTGAAGATCAACGAAAACTGGAAGCCGAAGCGAAACAAATGTTACAGAATCTAGCCCCCCGCCCTGCGGTTGCAACCAATAAACTGGCCGACGCAGCTGAGCAATTGGCGGAAGAACAGGAATCCTGGAAGAAGAAACATTTCTGATCAGAAATGCCTTAGGCAGATAAAAATCAACGCCAGGCTTTTAACCAGGAGCGAATTCTGTCGCGTAAGCTGATGGCTTCATTCACATCAAAACCATGCCCACACGCCAGTTTGATCGGCACACTCGCCGCCTGATCTCTCAAAGCAATACCCTCTTCGCTCAACATCACCAACACGACCCGCTCATCCTGCTCAGAACGCTGTCGCGTTAACAAGCCATTTGATTCCATCCGCTTCAGCAGCGGAGTGATGGTCCCAGTGTCCAGCATCAACTGCTGGCAAAGATGTTTAACCGATACAGGTAAACGCTGTTCTTCGTAGTCCTGCCACAGAACCAACATCACCAGATATTGCGGGTAAGTCAGCCCTAAAGGCTTAAGCAACGGCTGATAGGCCTGAGTAATCTGACGCGACAGGCTGTAGACCGAAAAGCAGAGTTGGTTATCCAGATGTAACTGAGGGAGCTTCTTAATGGTCACGCAACGGATCTTTTATTACGAACGTTGAAATATTCAGAGATTCAAAAGCAGGATAAATCAACCTGAACACAGCCAAGTTGATTCAGGTCGCAGACAATCAGGCCAGAGCAGCCTCAATATCAGCTTTGATATCCTCTGGCTTAGTCGTTGGCGCATAACGCTTCAGCACCTTGCCTTCTTTATTAACCAGAAATTTAGTGAAGTTCCACTTAATGCCTTTTGTACCCATTACACCCGGCGCTGCTTTTTTCAGGTCATTATAGAGAGGTGCAGCATTATCACCATTCACTTCAATTTTGGAGAACATCGGAAAAGACACTCCGTAGTTCTTCTGACAAAAGGCACCAATTTCACTGGCATCGCCCTGCTCTTGCTTGCCAAACTGATTACAAGGGAAACCCAGAATCACCAGACCTTTGTCTTTGTAGTCCTGGTAGATCGCCTCAAGACCTTCGTATTGCGGCGTAAAACCACATTTACTGGCGGTATTAACGATCAGTACAACACTTCCCTGATATTCAGCCAAGTTTTGCATCTCACCATTCAATAATGGCATTTCGTAGTTCAGTACACTCATTGGTATGTCTCACATTAGATATATCGCTTACTTTTATATTGTGCACAATACATATCATTATAAGAACACGCAAGATGGGTTTTGGGTCAGCGGCCGTGGCATAAATGCCAAGCGGTCGCCTTCTATAACTAACTATCTTCTGGGTTTAGTTGAATAGACGCGGAGTTAATGCAGTAACGTAATCCGGTCGGAGCTGGCCCATCGGTAAAAACATGGCCAAGATGCGCATCACAATGCTGACACACCACTTCGGTTCGCACCATAAAATGAGAGGTATCCTGACGCTCCTCTATCACCTGATCATCAGCCGGTTGGAAAAAGCTCGGCCAACCACATCCTGAGTCATACTTTGCATCCGAGAAAAACAGCACCTCGCCGCAACACACACAGGCGTAACTGCCCTTCTCTTTACAATCGTAATACTTACCCGTGAATGCACGCTCAGTTCCGGCTTCACGAGTAATGCGATAAGTCTCCGGATCCAGCTCTTTGCGCCATTCTTCCGGGCTTTTATTTAGTTTTTTCAT
The DNA here is from genome assembly GCF_965219715.1 of Bacterioplanoides sp. Classification (GTDB taxonomy): domain Bacteria; phylum Pseudomonadota; class Gammaproteobacteria; order Pseudomonadales; family Oceanobacteraceae; genus Bacterioplanoides. The sequence continues at coordinate 527,146 of NZ_OZ244785.1, read as the reverse complement.
GATATGCCCTATTTCGTACCTGCCTCGGTAGGAGTATCATGCTTCCTTTCGATTTTTTGAAGCTATTTCAATCTTTTAGAGCTTAACGAGGCAATGCGGTTCCATGCAGGAAATTAAGAAGTCCAACAAACTGGCCAATGTGTTTTACGACATTCGTGGACCCGTTCTGCATGCCGCCAAAAAACTCGAAGAAGATGGCCACCGAATCCTGAAACTGAATATCGGCAACCCAAAACCGTTTGGCCTCGATGCGCCGGAAGAAATCATCCAGGACGTGATTTATAACCTGCCGGATTCAGAAGGCTACAGCGATTCCAAAGGCTTATTTTCTGCCCGTAAAGCGATTATGCAATACGCTCAGCAGAAGAATATTGCCAACGTTGCCATTGAAGACATCATCGTTGGTAATGGCGTCAGCGAGCTGATTGTGATGTGCATGCAAGGCTTGCTGAACAATGGCGATGAGGTATTAGTACCTTCGCCGGACTATCCATTGTGGACAGGCGCAGTCAGCCTGGCTGGCGGCAAAGCCGTTCACTACACCTGCGATGAAGGCTCCGACTGGTTCCCGGACCTTGATGATATGCGCGCAAAAATCACAGATAAAACCCGCGCGATGGTGCTGATTAATCCAAACAATCCAACCGGTGCGGTGTATTCCGATGAGATGCTGAAGCAGATGCTGGAAATTGCCCGTCAGCATAATCTGATCGTGTTCTCGGATGAGATTTACGACAAGATCCTGTTTGATGGCGAAACCCATACATCAACCGCATCACTTGCAGATGACCTACTGATCATCACCTTTAATGGTTTATCTAAAAATTACCGCCTGGCCGGCTTCCGCGCAGGCTGGATGATCATCAGTGGTGCCAAACACCTGGCTAGAGATTACATCGAAGGCCTGGAAATGCTGGCTTCGATGCGACTGTGCTCCAACGTACCCGCCATGCATGCGATTCAAACCGCTTTAGGTGGCTATCAGAGCATCGACGACCTGGTTGCTCCGGGCGGTCGTATTTGCCAGCAACGCGATATTGCCTGGGAAGCACTGAACAATATTGATGGCATCAGCTGTGTGAAACCTAAAGGGGCGCTGTATTGCTTCCCGAAAATGGACACCAAAAAATTCAACATCCGTAATGATGAACGCATGGTGCTCGACTTATTAGAGCAACAAAAAATTCTGATCGTTCACGGCACTGCCTTTAACTGGGCCTACCCGGATCATTTCCGTGTTGTGTTCCTGCCACGTCCGGAAGACCTGACTGCGGCCATGGAACGTATGGAAATTTTCTTCAACGGCTACCGCCAGCTGTAAACTGAAACGGATAAGGGAACTATCGTGCTCGACGTCCATATCGACGATTTTTATAAAGATTGTGCCGTGGTATTGCTGCAAGGCTTTCGTCAGTTTCCACGTGCACAAACCCTGTTTGTCGAAGATATTTCCGGACCCGATGATGTTGATGAATTTGGCCTGCACTCACCGCGCCACCAGTCGGCTTTTGGTGCGGTCATCTGGCTGAAAGATGAAGGCTTTATTCGTTTCAGTGAAATGGATGGCCAAAAATCAGTGGACGAATTCGTCCTGACCAGCAAATCCTTCTCGCGTTTATTAAAGCCGGATCCACGCAACGAAGGCGCTACGATTCTCGACGCTATTGAGTACGCCCGCCTGCAGGGCGACTCTATTTTACTAGGCCATGTATTGCGCGACCACTTCCTGTTTTTGTAATTACAGAACCCTCAACCGATTGGATAAACACCGTTTCTTTTACACTTAATTACCCACAAAAAAGCTGCAGCTTTGTCACTTTTGTGTAAAATAAGAATCCTTCTCATTCAGGACTTTTTGGAGCCTCCAATGCGTTTCGCTTCTTTTGTAGCCGCGGGTCTCACAGCCACACTTTCTCTACCTGCTGCGGCTGCTGATCAGGTAAATATCTATTCTTTTCGCCAGCCTTTCCTGATCGAACCTATCCTGAAAGAGTTCACTGCTGAAACCGGCATCAAAACCAAAGTCATCTTTGCTAAAAAAGGGCTGATTCAACGCCTGAAGCGTGAAGGTGAATTATCTCCGGCAGACATTGTTTTAACGTCTAATTTTTCCAAATTGTTACAGCTGAAAGACGAAAATCTGACTCAGCCTTACGAGCTGAGCACTGAACTGGAAAAAAATGTCCCGGCCAAATTCCGCGATACTGGCAATCAATGGCTGGCACTCACACAACGCGTTCGTAACGTTTACTCGTCAAAAGAACGCGCCGGCGACCAGAGCAAAATCCAGTATGAAGATCTCGCGAAAGCCGATTTTAAAGGCAAGATCTGCACCCGCAGTGGTAAGCACCCATACAACCTGGGTTTGATTGCATCGATGATTGCTCACCACGGCGAAGCAGAAACCGAAACCTGGTTACGTGGTGTTAAAGCCAATCTGGCACGCAAGCCACAAGGTAATGACCGCGCGCAAGTTAAAGCCATTAAAGAAGGTCTGTGCGATGTTTCACTGGGCAACAGCTACTACCTGGGCAAAATGCTGCAGGACAAGAACCAGATTGCCTGGGCCAATGCCGTCAATCTGAACTTCCCGAATCAGACCAACCGCGGTTCTCACATCAATGTGTCAGGCGCTGTTATTGCTGCACACGCACCTCATAAAGCAGAAGCACAGCAGCTGCTGAACTTTTTATCGGGTGACAAGGCACAAAAACTGTACGCCGAACTGAACATGGAATACCCGGTAAAACCAGGCGTGCCTGCATCCGAACTGGTACAAAGCTGGGGCGAATTCAAAGCTGACGAGCTGCCACTGGTTAAGATTGCAGAAAATCGCAAAGCCGCACTTAAGCTGGTTGATAAAGTTGGTTTTGACCTGTAATTCATTTCGGTCTGGTATCGTTTCGACATATAATCGCGTTTTCCTCTGACATCGCAAATGTATGAAATCGGCATCGATACCAGCCAGCGAATCTGAACAGAGCCCGCAAATTGCGGGCTCTGGCGTTTATGTTTTCAGCGCTCTGTTGGCAAAATTGCAACGTCCATCCAGCTTACTCATCAGCTTGCTGTTATTTATGCCAGTCGTTGCCCTGGTGCTGGAATCTTTGATCGACCTAGGGCGCTCCGAAGCCGACAGCACTTTTGCTGAACTCGCAGATACGGTATTAATCAGCTACACACTTAACAGCATACTCGTGGTCGCTGGTGCCGTTATTTTTGCCGCGATGCTGGCGATACTCCCGGCCTGGTGGTGCTCTCATTACGAATTTAAAGGTCGACGCCTGCTCCAGTGGGCACTGGTGTTCCCATTAGCAATACCGGCTTATATATCAGCCTATATTTACACCGAATTATTTGATTACGCGGGCCCAATCCAGAATGCCTTACGGGCAACGTTTTCCTGGCAATCACCCCAGGACTATTGGTTTCCGGATATACGCAGCCGCTGGGGCGCCAGCATGATGCTGGCCCTGGCGCTCTACCCGTATATTTATTTATTGCTGCGCAACGCATTCAGTCGTCGCTCAGAAAATCTGGCAAACGCGGCTAAGTTAATGGGAGCCAGCCGCCATCGTGTATTTTTCTCAATTGAGTTACCTCTGGTTCGTCCGGCACTCGCGATTGGCTGCACCCTTGTGGCGATGGAATCGTTGGCGGATTATGGCACCGTTCATTTATTCGCCATCAGCACACTCACCACCGCAATTTATGACAGCTGGCTGGTGTATGGCAGCCTGACAACGGCCGCTAAAATTTCCTGTCTGATGTTGTTGTTTGTTGTAGTACTTGTCAGCGCAGAAAAATATAATCGACGCCGTCAGCAATTTTTCGAAGGTCGTAACCAGAAACTGGAAGCAACCAAACAAGCTGCCGGAGTTAAAAGAACCGCGTTAATCTGGAGCGTTTGTGGCTTGATTGTGATTGCCGGATTTATTTATCCGGTGATAACTCTTATCGGCTATACCACAACGTATTTTTCGGAAAACCTCAGCGGTAATCTTTGGCAGCACAGTCAGAGCACTTTTGTTCTCGCAGCCAGTGCAGCATTCATCGCCACCCTGATTGCTTTACTGTTCAACAGCCAGGTTCGTTTTCAACCAGTTCCGATTAACCGAAACATGCTGGCGATGTCGTCTCTCGGATACGCCCTGCCCGGAACTGTATTAGCCATTGGCTTATTAATTCCACTCACCCAGGCCGACCTATGGCTCAACCGGTTATTAATCAGCTGGGAAATGGATCGTGTTGGTTTGATTTTTTCAGGCACCAGCTTTGCGTTAATTCTGGCTTTTGTAATTCGTTTTGCTGCAATCTCCAATGGCAGCGTCCAGGCGGCTTACCAACATATGCCGGTAAACCTCGATTCCGCCTCACAAATACTTGGCGCCAGCCGGGGTCGAACGTTTCAGAAAATTCACTGGCCTCTGTTAAAACCAGCAGTTGTTTCCGCATTGTTGCTGGTATTTATTGAATGCGTCAAAGAACTCCCGGCATCCCTGCTGTTAAGACCGTTTGATTTCGAAACGCTGGCTACCTTTGTTTTTCAATATGCCTCGGATGAACATCTGGAACATGCAGCTCTGGGCGCTCTGTTAATTGTCGCCGTCAGCCTGCTGCCTATCGCTTTATTATCCCGAACCCAGAAAATGGATTAATTATGAAAGCTCTGAGCGCACACAACCTGAACCTGTCGTTTGCTCAAACTCAGGTGCTGAAAGATTTCAATCTGGAGCTGGAACAAGGTGACATTCTTTGTTTACTTGGTCCCAGTGGCTGCGGCAAGACCACGGCATTAAAAACCATCGCCGGTTTGCATCAATCCGACAGCGGCAAAATCGAGTTATTCGGCAATACGGTTGTCGACGGCCGCTTTAATCTGCCACCACAACAACGCCAGATTGGTTTTATTTTTCAGGATTATGCGTTATTCCCACACATGACCGTGGCAAAAAACATTGCTTACGGTCTGACGTCGCTATCCAATAGCGAACAACAGCAGCGAATCCGCGACGTGCTGTCACTGGTGGAACTATCAACTCTGGAAAATCGTTATCCCCACGAATTATCCGGCGGCCAACAACAACGAATTGCACTGGCCCGAGCACTGGCCAATAAACCCAAATTGCTGCTAATGGACGAGCCATTTTCAAACGTTGATACCCAGGTTAAACGACGAATGATGGCTGAGCTGCGTGCACTGCTGAAGCAAGCAGGCATCAGTGTAATATTTGTTACTCATGCCAAAGACGAAGCGTTTGCTTTTGCCGATAAAACCGCTGTGATGATTAATGGAGCACTGCAACAGAGTGACACTCCGGCCAACGTATTTAACGAGCCAGAAAATCTCGAGGTTGCACGCTTTATGGAAGCCGGCAATTTATGCCCCGAGCAACACCTTAATCATATTTTGCCAACTTCCCAGCGAAATACTGAACGCGAATCTGGCACCGCGTTATTCAAACGCCATCGTCTGTCAGTTCATCCGGCCGAAAACGGTTGTGGTGTGATCAATGATATTCAATTTACCGGGCGCGGCCATTTAATCTCAATTGAATTTCCAGAGCTGGACATCGACAACTGGCAAGCAGAGTGTGATGAACTGCCCGCGGTGAAAATTGGTGATAAGGTATCCCTCAATTATCAGGATAAACCGGTAGTGCTTAACTGACCTGAACAAAAAAAACGGGGACTTTTCAGTCCCCGTTTTTTTATTTGGTTCTGACATCGAAGCCAGCGGCTTTTAACGTGTCCTGCAATTTATGACACTTAGCCGGAACATTCACTTTAAGCCTTGGTATATCACGACGCAGCGGATAGTTCTTGCGCAGACGATCGAACGTCTCACGCAATCCCTCTCCGGCTTTATCTGCACGAATCATGGCGGAACGCATCACACCATCATCTACCCGAATTTCATAAGCAGCGCGAATGGCGGTCCGCAACGCCTGAAACTTCGGCACCTGATCGGTGAAGGCTACCATTTTGATACCCGGCTCAGGTAGAAACTGAGCCAGTTTACGGCGCACTGGCAGACCAAAAAATTCACTCAGCCCCTGATACACAAATTCAGTGCCACGCATTTTGCCATCCAACGAATACCCGGCAATGTGTGGTGTTGCAAGCATCACGCGATGCATCAGCTCAATATCGAGCTCCGGCTCATTTTCCCAGACATCCATAATGGCTTCGAATTCGTTATTGCCATCCAGGTGAGCTAACAACGCCTTATTGTCGACAACCGCACCACGGCAACTATTGATCAGGCATGCATCCGGTTTCATTTGCTGCAGGCGCTGTTCATTAATCAGATGATATGTGGCGTGTTCGCCTTCGGTAGTCAACGGTGTATGCAGAGAAATAACGTCAGCCGTTAACGCCTCATCCAGCGAAACCAGATCGCCAACAGTTTCCGGATCCTTAAACGGGTCAACCGCCAGAACCGACACGCCCATTTCTTCCAGTCGCTGGCGCAATAACAAGCCAACGTTACCGATACCAATAATGGCAACCGACAAATCGGTGAAACCAATGCCGCGATCATCAATAACAACGCTAACAGCACTCAGAACATAATCGACGACAGCCTGAGCGTTACAACCTGGCGCACTCTTAAAACCAATACCCTGCTGCTGAAGGTATTCTTCATCAATATGATCGGTGCCAATGGTTGCCGTACCAACAAATTTGACCTTGGATCCTGCCAACAAAGACTCATTAACCTGAGTGACAGAGCGAACCAATAACGCATCCGCGTCTTTTATATCGTCGTTGGTTAAAGTGCGTCCCGGAACCCGGGTAATCTGGCCGATATCGGCGAAGAATTCGTCGATAAGAGGAATATTTTCGTCAGCAACGATGTGCACGGGCGTGAGCCTTTCATAATTCAAAGGCGTATTGTTGCAGGACGCATAGCGCTTGGCAAACCTGCTCACGCCTTTCATAGCTACAACCAGCACAACAACTTTTAGCCGTTACCGCTTTAAAAAGATATTAAACTGATTGAGCTTTGGGCAATGAAGCTGCCCGCTGGGAGAAGTATATGGAAGTACGGAATGATCGAACGCGCTAGAATCGGAGGCACAATGGCGTACCTCCGATCCAGTGGCATAAACAGTCCTGACAGCCTGTTTATGCAGAACTACAAAATAAAGCCAGGCGGTATCAAGCCAGCTTATCCGTTGCTACACGATAGTTAGGATCTTCAATCACGTTAACATCACAAAGGTTGCCAGCTTTCTTCAGCAACAGTCGACACTCTTCAGATAAGTGACGCAGATGCACTTCTTTACCCGCGGCAATGTAACGCTCAGCAATGGTGTCAATCGCTTCAATCGCTGAAGAATCCGCAACGCGTGAGTTCTTAAACTCGATGATCACCACATCCGGATCTGTTTCCGGCTCAAAGATGTCTTTAAACGCAGACACAGAACCAAAGAACAGCGGGCCAAACAGATCATAAACCTTAGCGCCATCTTCCTGAATGATGGTGCGGGCACTGATGTGCTTGGCATGCTCCCAGGCAAACACCAGAGCCGCCACAATTACACCAACAATCACAGCAATCGCCAAGTCAGTCACAACCGTTACGCCGGATACCAGCACAATAATAAAAGCATCCTGCTTCGGAATTTTGCGCAACATACGGAAGCTGGACCACTCAAAGGTGCCAATCACCACCATAAACATCACGCCGGTTAATGCAGCAATCGGAATCTGTTCAATCAATGGCGAGGCAAACAGAATAAAGCTCAGCAGGAACAATGCTGCTGCGATGCCAGACCAGCGACCACGACCACCAGAGCTGACGTTAATCATGCTCTGACCAATCATGGCACAACCACCCATACCACCGAAGAAACCGGTTAACAGGTTGGCACTGCCCTGGGCGACACATTCTTTGTTACCACGACCACGAGTGTTGGTCATTTCATCAATCACTGTGACCGTCAGCAGAGATTCAATCAAACCAATGGCGGCAAAAATCACTGAATAAGGCAGGATGAACCAGAAGGTTTCCATGGTTAGCGGAACATTAGGTACACCAAACTCTGGCAAGCCACCGGCAATCGAAGCCAGATCTCCAACAGTTTTGGTATCCAGATCAGCAAACAAGGCGATACCACTCACCGCCAGAATACCGGCCAGAGCGGATGGAAATGCAGTGGTGATCTTAGGCAGATAATGCGTAATCGCCATGGTTAAGGCGATTAAGCCCAACATAATGAACAGCTCGGAACCTGCCAACCAGGTGCCGTCGGTCCAGCCCCACTTACCACCCGGAGTCGCCGATTGTAACTGTGGTAACTGGGCCAGAAAGATCACAATTGCCAGGCCATTTACGAAACCCAGCATCACCGGATACGGCACAATACGAATGAATTTACCGAGTTTAAATGCACCGGCAGTGATCTGAATCACCCCCATCAGCACCACAGCGGCAAACAGGTATTGCGGTCCCATACCGGAACCAAAATCACGTTCGGCCTCGGCCACCAGGGATACCATTACAACGGCCAGAGCACCGGTTGCACCGGAAATCATACCCGGGCGACCACCCATAACAGCCGTTACCAGACCCACCATAAAGGCAGCATACAAGCCGGTTAACGGATGCACACCAGCAACAAAGGCAAACGCCACTGCCTCAGGCACCAAAGCCAGCGCAACGGTTAAACCTGATAGCGTGTCGTTTTTCAGGTTGGGAGAAAAAGTCTGCATAAATTCGCGCAGCAATAACATCAGAGCGGGTCCCTTCTGTTGGATTATGTCGGCGATGGAATCAGAGCGCCGTAAAAAGGCGCGAACTATACCAGCATCGGATAACAAATTCAGGTTTTTCGCATGATCCCGGAAGGACCCGGGATCTCAGATTCTGCGATAAAGACGACCAATCGGATTCGAATAAATCAGGCAGCAAAGTTTTAGTAGCGGAAGCGATTCAGCTGCTCTTTTAACGCAAACACAGAATCCATCATATGTGCACTTTCACGCTGACTTTCTTCAGCACCGTTAGCAACATCTGTAGCAACATCACTGATGGTGTTCACATTGCGGGTGATGTCTTCCGATACACTGCGCTGTTCTTCTGCAGCACTGGCAATCTGGGTGGTCATATCGTCCACCTGGCTGATCGATAACACCACCTCTTGTAGCGAAGCAACGGCATCCTGGGCCTGCTCAATACAACGGGCGGATTTCTCACGGCCCTGATCAATTGAGCTGACCGCTTCATTGGTACAGGCCTGCAGCGTATCGATTAATGACTGAATCTCACCGGTGGATTCCTGAGTTTTCGCTGCCAATGTACGTACCTCATCGGCAACCACCGCAAAACCACGCCCCTGCTCGCCTGCACGCGCCGCCTCAATCGCAGCGTTGAGAGCCAGTAAATTGGTTTGCTCAGAAATACCATTAATCACATTCACAATATTGCTGATATTGGCACTGTCGTCAGACAAGCGCTGAATCACAGAACCCGTCGACTCCATATCTTCCACCAGCTCGCGAATAGAATTCAGATTCAGCTCCACCTTCTGATTACCGGCATGCACAGAGTCACGCACAGACCCGGCAGACTCCGCCGTCATCGCAGCAGACTTCGCTACTTCAGCCGCAGTCGCACTCATTTCGTTGATCGCAACCGACACCAGCTCCAACTCTTCGCGCTGGGTTTGCATACCTTTGTTGGTGTTATCCGACAGCCGTTTTGACACATCCACACTGTTGTTCACCTGATCCATCTCACCGGCAATGTCTTTAACGATATCGTGGGTTTTACTAAGGAAAGCATCAATAGATTTCGATAAATCACCAATTTCATCATCACGACTCAACGCTGTACGACGGGTCAGATCACCCTCATTGGAAGCCAGCTGCGCCAGCGCCCGGGCAGTATTTTCGATTGGTGAAGAAATACCTTTCGCCAGCACGCTCATAACCACCACTGAAAGCACCGCAATCAGGGCAGCAATCAATACAAACACCTCAATGGTGCTGACGAATGATGCCGTAACCACCTGATCGGTTTTGGCGACACCGGCAAGTACCACCGCTTTTTCAATTTCGATTACAGCAGCCCAGCGTTCCGGAACGCCCTTCACCACAATCGGCGCAATGGCGTAATAAAGGTCTCCCGCAGACAACACCTGAGCCTTACCGTCGGCCATTGCTGAGGCGATAATCTGGGCACGATCACCCGGCAGCGGTTTGCCCACCAGCTCAGAGTTATCCGAAGCCGCACCCAACATATTATTCGGCGCGACAAAGAAGATGCTGCCAGCACCGTTGTAGAAATTGCTGTCACCGTTTTGTGCGATGCCCTGCAGGAACCCCAGACTGATATCGATCCCCGTCATACCAATAAAGCGATTACGATCCAAAATGGCGGATACCAGTGAAGTGCCAACCACGGTTTGCCCCTGTACCTCCCAGGTATAAGGGTCAACCATACAATCGCGTTTCTCATGCTTTGGGCACAAATACCAATCGGACACCCCGCCCGGATTGCCCTTGGCTTCATCATCGTAAACCTTGGTCAGGTTCAGTGGCCGAATGGCGATATTACCGTCGGCAGAACGATTCCAGTAAGGAGCAAACTGGCCGGATTCGTGGGTATGGTTGGTACCAATAAATTCCGCATCACGACCATCACCCACACCCTCTTCCCAGGCAATGTATGTGCCCATCAAATCCGGATTCTGAACCAGAACATCACGGGTGTATTCACTGAATGCAACCCGATCAAGCAATTCCGGGCGTTGACCAAGCAAAAAGCTTTTCATGGTGTTGGTGATGCCACGGGTAACTTCCATCGCCTGGGTCAGAGGCTCAATTACCTTGCCCGCCTGGATTTCCGCCAGCTTCTGCAGCTCGTTTTCGGCTTTCTGACTGAGCTCCTGGGAGGTCATTGCCATAACCTGCTGTTGCAGCGCGTTGTTTCGATTGACCACCACCAGTGCCAGAGTCACCACTGCGACCACGATACAAAGCCCGGCCGCCATGGCTATTTTGTAGTGTATTTTGCGCAACATACCTCAGCTCCCCCGTTTTTTCTGGCCTGAGCAAACAGCCAACAACGTTGTAAAGGACGTTTTTAAAAAGGGTAAGACAGGAAAATTCATACCAGGCGATCTCCGCTTCTAAGCAATGCGTATGAATTTAGTAAAGCAGGCGGTCATTAGCAGGCCAGTGATTGGCCTGATAACCGCCGAAATATCAGACAGGAATGTCAGGAAAGCGTATTAAGTCATGAAAAAAGCATCCTATCGGATGCTCCGTGCTCCGCTGTTCGCGACGAGCCGAAACCAGCGATAAACAAAAATCAGCGACAGGCAGAAGCCAGCCATAATCTTTCGCCGAGCTTTTCCGCTAATGACTGCAGCCAACCAGAACGTTCAGCGCCGCGCACCGTGTCGGTTTCCGACGATTCAGCTCCCACTATAACCGCCAACGACAGCACCTTATGAATGGGTAACCAGTCAATCACACGGTTAAGCTCTGAACGATCAGCAGCAACATCCAGGTGCAACCCGGCTACTGGTAAGTTACAGGCCAGCTGCAGGTTATCTTTTAACGCACCAAAATACGTGGCCAGTAAAATATTCGGACGATTCGCCTTCAGTGTGTGGTAGGACTGTTCAAAAGCGATCTTCCATGCCAGTGACAGCTCAGTCACCAGAATGGGCTCATCTATCTGAACCCATTCCGCCCCTTCTGCCGCAAACAATTCCAGCAGCTCACTGTACAACGGGATCAGCTGGTCAAGCAGTGATAGTGGATCACTGCCATCTTCGTTTTCTGCCAGCGCCAGAAACGTCAGTGGCCCAAGAATTGCCGGTTTAACCTCGGAGTTTGATGCTTTGTCCTGACGCCATTGTTGCTGTAACACACCCGGATTAAATGAAAACTGAGTGTTTTTCCCAACGACTGGCGCTTGATACGGATGATCTTCACCGAATCTCAAACCAGACGATGCCACTTCACATCCCATCACCGCAGCCATTTCCCCAATCAGGTTGGACAGCGAGAACGCTTCCTGGAGCTGATGACTGCCAGCGGAGAAATCGGAGTGAAGAATATGAGCCACGGTAAAGTTCCTGTTGCGATGAATAACCGGGCAGCACTCTAATAAATTGGTCTCATGAAGAAAATTGGTCATTTCTCATGTTGTCATTAGTATTCCTCACATTGCAGCATCACTCTGATATCTCGCCTGAAATGCACGAAGCGAAAGTGCAAAGTGCAAAGTGCAAAGTGCAAAGTGCAAAGTGCAAAGTGCAAAGTGAAAGTGCAAAGCAAAAGCCACCGCAGAAGCCTGCACCATTTACTTTACGCTTCAGCCACAAACCTGCGACCATCACACTGGTCGTGTTTAGTTGTACGTTAAAGTGATTTTGTTATGTCAGCCCAGAGCAGATTATTCTCCCGCTATGTTACCCAGTTGCCGCCCGGCGAGTTGAGCTGGATTGGCGTTCGTCCCGGCAGACGTATGTCGATGCAATCATTAGAAAGCACCCAGGCCGTGGCCACACTGGGCCTTAAAGGCGACCACCGCATGGAAAAAACTCCCGGTAGCGGCCGCCAGGTCACATTGATCAGCGAAGAGTTTATTCAGCAGATTGGCCATTTCCTCGGCGGCAAAGTCGTTCGCCCGGAGCAACTGAGACGCAATCTGGTGGTGCGCAATATCAACCTTAATGCACTGCGCTACCAGACGTTCAAAATTGGTGACGCTGTCTTCGAAGCCACCGCTCTGTGTCATCCCTGCAGTCGTATGGAACAGGAGCTGGGCAAAGGTGGCCTGGCCGCCATGCTTGGCCATGGTGGCTTATGCTGTAAGGTCATTCACTCAGGGAAAATTCGGCTCGGCGACCGCATTGAATTGTTCACACCACAACAATCACTACTCTGAGAGGTCGCGATGCCGGTTATTGAACACAGCCGTAGCTGCCCCTACTGCAACGAACTCATTACTGTATTTATCGAATTGCCGGAGTATGACGAGCTGGACGATCAGCTGGATGAGCTAAGTCTTGATCAACAACAGGACTGCCAGGTGTGTTGTCGCCCTATCTACATCCGCTTAATCAGCGACCCAATGGGCGACGGCAGTATTGGTGTTGAGCTAATCAGTGAAAATGACGTGTATTAACATCCCAAGCATGAATTTGGCCGCTGAGAGTTAATACTCAGCAGTCCGTCCAAACCCGGTACGACCATTGCCCCTACTGCGACACTTGCTCAGATACCGCCTGGGAAGCAGGCTCCGTGCGCATGGTGTTAAAGCCCAGTTTTTGCTGAACGGTATCCAGCAGCACATAAATCGCTGGCAGGATCAGTAAGCAGACAAAGGTGGTAAACAAAATACCAAAGCCAAGTGACACCGCCATTGGCGTAATAAACTGCGCTTGGCGTGACGTTTCAAACACCATCGGCGACAGACCACCAAAGGTCGTTAGCGTGGTCAGCAAAATAGGACGGAAGCGACGCACACCTGCCGCACGCACCGCTTCAAAGGCCGACAGTCCCTTTTGTTGTTGTTCATTGGCATAGGTCACCAGAATCAGACTGTCGTTCACCACCACACCGGCCAATGCCACAATGCCCATTATGCTCATGATCGACAAACCGTAACCAAGCATAATATGGCCAATAATCGCTCCTACTGCGCCAAACGGAATCACCAGCATAATCAGCAACGGCTGTGCGTAGCTGCGGAATGGAATCGCCAGCAACACATAAATCAGCAACAACGAGAACATGCCATACAGCTGCAGGTTATCCATGGTTTCCTGAGTATTCGCCTGGCGTCCGCGGAAGCTGAAATCCACCGACGGAAAACGCGCCTGCAATAATGGGAAGACATCTTCACGCAGAACATCCATCGCTGCCGGTATCTGTTCCCGAGGCTCAACTTCGGAGGTGACTTTTACGATTTGCTCACCATCGCGACGACTGATCTTGGCCGGGGCACGTTCTTTCTTCAGCGTGGCGATATCACCCAGCTGCACATAACCACCAGCCGGAGTCCGAATCTGCAGGCGTTCGATATCTGCACTGAAAGAGCGCTCTTCCAGTGGCAAACGCACCAGCACCGTCACTTCATTCCGTTCACGTTGCTGACGTAGCGCACGGGCGCCATATAATGCCGAGCGGACCTGGCGTGCAACGTTGTTCGCATCGAGATTAAGGCTTCGGCCCAGTTGATTTAATTCAACATCCCACTGGGGTGAGCCGGCTTCAAAACTGTTGGCAACATCGGTAACACCCGACAGCTGTGCCAGCTGATTCGCCAGTTCGGCACTGGCCAAACGCAACTCATCACTGTTACTGCCGCGCAATTCGACGGTTAAACCAAAACCACCGGACGGGCCGCCGCCGCGCTCGGCATCAAAGGTTAAGCTGCGGATACCGGGGATTTCTCCAATTATTTCCCGCCAGCGTTTTACCGTTTCATTGGCACTGATCGGACGCACTTCGTTCGGAACCAAACGCGCTTCTACTTCAATGCTGGAGCCGGTGATATTGCCCTCAACACTGATCACTAACGGTACATCGGCGTCATCAAACGGTTGCGACACCTGGTACAGACTTTTCTCGAGATGTTCACGAACCGCTTTCGCCTGATCGAATGGCGCATTGCTCGGCAGCTCAACCGTCGCAACGGCAAACTCACCCTCAAGACGCGGAAACATGCTGAAGCCCATACGACCGCTGGCCGGGTACGACATCACCACAAACGCAATAGAAATGGCGGTAATCAGAGTTAACCCCGGATTCGCCAGTACCTTATTTAAAACCGGAAGATAGGTGTTATTAATAAAATGATGCAGCCGCTTATCGACCCGTGCCTGCATGGCATCGACTTTACGACCGATTGCGGAAGGATTTTTCTCTTTCAGATGCGCTAAGTGTGTCGGCAAAATAAACAGCGCTTCCAGCCAGGAAATCATAAAGCAACTGATCACCACAATCGGAATGGCAAGGAACAGCTTGCCCATCATACCCGGCAGACTTAATAACGGCAGGAAAGCGGCAATATTGGTGAGAATCGCAAACGCCAATGGCATCGCCACTTCCCGTGCGCCAACAATGGCCGCATCGTGGAACGGCATGCCACGCTGCATATGTTCGTAAATATTTTCACCAGCAATAATGGCGTCATCGACCACAATCCCGAGGGCAACAATAAAGGCGAACATCGACACCATATTGATCGACACATCCCAGATAGGCAGCAACAACATCGCCCCCATAAAGGCCGTTGGAATACCCATGGTGACCCAGAAGGCCAGCTTATATTCCAGGAACAAACTCAACAGCACCATCACCAGAATTAAACCAATGGCGGCATTTTTTAATAACAGGCCAACACGCTGACGATACGTTTCACCATCATCATCGGTGATAATAATTTCAACGCCCGGCGGTAATTCAGCGCGTATTTTTTCCAGCTCAACGTAGGCTGCTTCAACCACGGTTAACGGCGTCTGATTTTCACCCCGGAAAATATCGAAGCGTACAGAAGTCTGACCGTTGTAGGTCACCAGCCTTGCACTGTCACTGAAGCCTTCACGAATGGTGGCCACATCACCCAGTCGCACACGCACACCACCGTCATCACTGATCAGCGGAATATCTTTAAAACCCGCAGCCCAATAAACACGATCATTTAAGGTAACCAGAATATCTCCACCATCGGTTTTCACGGCACCGGCACTTTGCTCCAATGCATTATTACTGATGATATTGGCAACTTCGTTGAGGCTTAAACCGTAACGTTGCAAATCGCGCTGACGGATTTCGATCTGAATTTCTTCATCCGGCATGCCTTTTAATTCGACCTTACTGATTTGTGGCGACGACAGTAGCTGATCTTTTACCCGCTCTGCCAGACGCTTTAATTCAAAGCGCTCTAACGGCCCAAAAAACGCCAGCTCCATCACTTCAATGGAACGACTGGCAATGCTCACTACCGGTCGCTCGATATCCGCCGGGAAGGTACTGATACGGTTAACCGCCTGCTGGATATCCTGATAGGCTTTTTGTCGATCGACACCGTTCTCCAGTTCAATCCGAACATCTGCCGAACCCCGACTGGCCGACGATTTTATTTCTTTAAAGCCTTCCAGCGATGCCAGTTCGTTTTCGATTGGCAACACCACGCCTTTTTCCATTTCCGACGGCGTAGCGCCGGGATAAGCGACGCCAACAATAATCATGTCGGCTTCAAATGGAGGGATAAATTCTTTGCGGATAACCAGCGACATCAAAAAGCCGCCAACAATTAAAAATGCCATCAGCAGGTTCGGAGCAACCCGGTGTTCCGACATCCAGGCAACAGGCCCGCGACGAGAAGCGAGCTTATGATCAATACTCATCGGTTATCTCCTGTTAGCGCTGTGGCTTGCCATCAGTATGATCGGCCAGTGCGTCTTCAGCGCCAGCGGCTTGCCTATCACCCAGGATACGAACCGGATACCCAGGCACAGGTGCATCGACACGACTGACCAGCAAGCGATCGTCAGCGTTAAATCCGCTGTTGTTACCGGCTTGGCTATCGACCTGGCCATTAGCTTCGGCGGCATTTTCAACTGCGACCCAGGACATTTCCCGGCCGTGATACAACACGGTCACCGCCCGTTTTTGCAGTTCATTGTTGGCACTGACCACCCATACCTCATCGTTATTATTGAGGTGGCGGGTTTCAATCTGATACGTGTTTTTCAACTCGCGACCAAACAACTGCACTTCAACAAAATCGTTTAACAGCACCGGAGGTAAATCACTGTTTTGCAACGCCAGCGGGTCTTGAATCGCCAACACCAGTTTTACCTGGCGATCGGTACTGTCTACCGCAGGCAATACGTTGAGAACGCGGGCTTCGCGGGTTTTTCCCTGCCAGCCCGGCATGGTGATTTCAACGATATGTTGTTTATCCAACCATGGCAGAAACGCCGCCGGAATTTTTACTTCAATCCAGAATTCATCGGTGCTGATCAGGTCGAACACATCAGAGCTGGCTGACACCTGACTGCCGATGGAAACGTTACGGCTGTTAATCTGACCGGGGAACGGCATACGAATTTCGCTGCGCTGCAGATCCAGCCTGGCTTGATTGAGATTGGCTTTGGCGGTTTTTACCGCCGCTTTGGCCTTGGCAATCTGTGGTTCACGTAACACCAGAGCTTTGTCTTGTGGCGATAACCGGGCTTCTGACAGTTCGTATTCTTCCCGTGCCAGCGACGCCTGGCCTTTTTCGATATCCAGATCCGCCATTGCCTGGGTGTAAGCCGCCTGCTTCTGCTCCAGCATCAGGCGAAAATCCTTAGGATCGATACGCGCTAATAAATCTCCCTGCGCTAATCGGGCACCCGGAACCGCAGCCTCAGCAATGGCAATAACCCGGCCGTTGACCTGGGGTTTTAACATGACCTGTTGTGACGCAGTCACCTGACCACCGGCCTGCCAGGTCGGACGGCTGCTTTGCATTAATAACGGTTCAACTTCCACTAACCGGGCTTTGGTTTCAGGTACCACCTTTCCGGGTTTCGGCGCGCTCTTTACCACCCACACCGCTATCGCGATACCCATCGCCAGAACGCCAACACCGATCAGAATACTTTTTACGGCACTGCCTTTATTGCCGGAATGGTCGCCCGAATGGCGATACGGATCATTAACGGAGCTCATAACTGTCAGGATTCCTGTGATAACGGTTGAGTGTCAGTGTGGGATTCAGAAAAACGCCCATGACTGACAGCCTGGTATAAACGAATGCGGGACTGGTTAAAATTCAGCTGGTTAGCCAGCAACTGCCGCTCCAGTTTAAGTACGTCACGCTGGGCATTTAATAGCGATAAATAATCGCCAACGCCCTTGCGGTAGCGGCTGGTCTGGAACGATTCGGTTTTCTGCGCCAACTGCAGCTGGCGCTGCAAGCTGGTATCAAGACGCTGCTGTTCATCCAGCGTCACCAATAATTCCTGAACCTGTTGCGCGGCTTTCAGATACACCTGCTGATAGGCGGCAATCTCAGCTTCCAACAGCGCCTGCTGACTATCGACCTGAGCACGGCGATTTCCTCCATCAATAAGAGGTAACACCAGATTACCTGCTAGGTTCGCTACCCAGTTATCAAACACGTTTTCAATATTTGGATCCTGACCGTTGTAGCTGGCAGTTAAGGTAAAACGCGGATAACGATTGGCTTCGGCGACGGCGACCCCAGCATTTGCCGACTGCACGTTAAAGAAGGCCCGCTGCACATCCGGGCGTTCGAACAACGCCGCCGCATTAACCTCCATACGGCTAACAGCAACAGCAGGCAATGTCATTTGCTGCAGATTGATGTTGATGTCAGATGCGAGCCATAACTGTAACTGCTGCTGATAAATATCCCGCTTTGCGGTTGCTGACACCAGATCACCGTTAATGGATTCCAGCAGAGTTTGTTGCTGCCAGACGTCGGAAACCTGAGATTGACCACGCTGGAAGCGGGCATTAATGACCTTCAGTCCGGATTCAATCCGTTGCTTCTGCTGATTCAACAGTTCTATGAGATAGGTCTCGTGTAATAAACCAAACCAGGCAATCCCAACCTGACTGGCCACTGTATTGGCCTGAATCCGGCTGGCGGCACGCGTGGCTAATAAATCGTATTCTGCACGTTGACGAGTTGCTGCAACCGATCCCCAGAAATCGATCTCGTAACTGGCACTTAGCCCGGCGGACCAGCTGTCTCCGGTAGAATTCTCACGCCAGCTGCGGTTTTTTCCGGCATTGAGATTAACGCTTGGGTACTGATCAGCGGAGTTAATACGTAACAACGCCTCACTCTGGCGCAACCGCGCCAGAGATGCTTTCAGATCGTAATTTTTCTCCAGCGCCTGACTGACCAGTTGATCCAGCTGAACGTCACTGAATTCATTCCACCAGCGGCTCTGCGTCGCAGTCGTCTCCGAGTCGGCAAAGCCAGACAATAATTCTGATGATTCGAATTCGGGCTGAGGGACAGACTCGACGCTGCTACAGGCAGTTAACCCTTGCAAAAGCAAGGGCAACAACAAAGCAGCCATCAGAGGTCGTCGGACGACGGCAGTCATAAAGGGTTCCTTTTTAGCGTTGAATAACCATAGGAAGGTTAGGGACAGGTGGCTATGATAAGCAGCCACAAAAGCCCAAGGTTACGGCTTTTACCCATCTTTACCGAGCTGACAAAGCTTGAAACCCAGCGTCTCCAAGCACCCATTTCATCGCTTCTGACAATATCCTTCGCAGCATTCAAAAAACCTTGATAATCATTTGCATTTCATTACCATTCGCGTTTTATAAAATTATCAGGTAAGCCCTTATGCCCATTGCGGTTTTTGCCCTCTGGCCTGCTCTGCATCTGATGTACGGTGTAAACCAGCATCGCAGTGACAAAATTGACCAGCGCCGCCGCTATGCTGGCCGTGCTCTGTTATTCGCAGCCTTCTTATTTGCTAGCCAGCCGTACGGTTGGGAAAAAGGTATTTTTTATCTGCTGTTTTCGCTGATGGCCTGTTCTGTGGTTTTTGTTCAGCTGCGTATCTGGCGCCCGGTACTGGTTCAGGCCATTACCGCCATCAGTATTGCCGGAGGTATTTATGCTCTGGTTTAAACGCAAATTTAACTCTAATGCCAGTCAGATCACCGCCGCGATTCTTGGTGCTTTCCTGACGACCATCAGCCTGACCATCGCCATCACCCTGTCATGGCCGTTCGGCGATAAAGTCGAACAGATTTTTGCCGGTGGTGTGTTCTTCTTTGTGTTCTGGGCGTCACTGTTTTACTGGGCGCTGCTGGCAGACGGCGGATTAAAAGCCTGGGCCAGAGTTGGTTCACTGTTATTGGCGTTTGGTATTTACGACGCCCTGTCTCTGACCGTATTCGCTTAGGAAGTTCTGTATGCAACAACGTACCCATAAGGTGTTTTACGGCGCCCATACCTGGCTCGGTATCCTGGCCGGAATTTTATTGTTTGTGGTCACCTTTTCCGGCTTTCCGGCCATGTTTGCCCACGAACTGGAGAACTGGCAGTCCACCACGCTGAATAATCTAAAGCCAGCCGAATCCATTGACCTGGATCGATTGCTGGCTGCAGCCAACAGCGAAGAATTCGGTACCGAGACCTTCTTTGTCGCACCAGAAACCGACAAAGGTTACGGCATGGTCGCCCGCTTCGACGGTGAAAACTCCGTGATCCGTTATGTTGAATTGGAAAACTATCAGCAAATCGATATTGGTGGCTCCGAGGTATCTCATATTTTCGAACACCTGCACACGGATCTGCATATCCCTCGCCCTTTTGGTCGCTACCTGGTTGGCCTGGCGGGTATGGTTATGCTGCTGTCGATCATTGCCGGTATTGTCATTCATACCAAATGGCGCAAAGAGTTTGTGATGTTGCGCCCTAAACGCAGCTGGCGTTTGTTGCTGACGGATCACCACAAATTGATGGGCCTGTGGACGCTGCCGTTCTCTTTTATTCTGGCATTCACCGGCACCATTCTTGGCTTACTGGGACTGATCTCTCCGATCCTGGCACTGGCGAAGTTCGACGGTGATGTCGAAAAAGCCACCATCGCTGTTTTAGGCCCAACCGCCGAAGTGGTCGGAGAGGCCGCCCCAGCAGTTTCTTTAAATGAGCTGTACCAGCGCACTTTAACCATTCAACCCGAGCTGGATGTGACCTTTATCCAGGTGGATGGCTATGGTGATGCCGGTGGTGTGGCGAAGTTCTCCGGCAACCACAAAGATGCATTGAGCAATCTGCAGAGCATTACCTTCCAGCTGAAAGACGGCGCTCAGATTCATGAATTAAACGGCGTTGAGAAAGGTCCGTTCCAGCGCATCTTCGCCGCAGTGACGCCACTGCATTACGTGTTATTTGGTGATATGGCGCTGAAATTCTTCTATGCCATTTCAACTCTGGCGCTGTGTGCCCTGATCATCAGCGGCAATATGATCTGGCTGGCGAAGAAAAAACAGGGTCAGGCCAGCAGCGACAACACTGCCGAACTTGATAAACCTCATATGCTGGCGCGCCTGACACTCGGCATTTGCGCCGGACTGGTGGTCAGCTGTGGCATTACCCTGGGCGCCAGCCAATGGCTGCTGCCACTGAACCTGGGTGAAGAACAACATCACACCGAAGAAGCGATTTTCTGGGGTGCCTGGTTTATCGCCATCCTGCCAGCCATGTTTGGTCGCGATCTGCACGCACGCACCCGCGGTTATCTGGCCGCCACCGTGGTTGCGCTATTGTCAGTTATCGTTGCCGATGGCGTTATCAGCCAACGCTGGATTGGTGGCGGCAATGAGATTGTTGATGGCATTCACCTGACACTGATTGCCCTGGCATTGGTGTGTGGCTATTTTGGCTGGCGCCTGCCAAAACCAACAGAGAAAGCCAAACAGGGCCGCAAGTCTCAGGTCACGGAAGAATCTGCTGAAGAAAAAGAAACACGGGCTGCCTGACAGCCCGGCTCTGACCGCTGAATTTCAGCCATAAAAAAACGCCGCTGATGTGAGTCAGCGGTGTTTTTTGTGTCTGGATAATGTGCGGCGTTACAGACCTTTAACCGCGTAGATGCCCGGCGCATTGCGCCAGAAACCGCGGTAGTCCATACCACAACCAAAGACATAACGATCTTCGACATCCATACCAACAAAGTCGATTTTCAGATCGGTGTTTTTACGATCGTGTACCTTGTTCACCAGCACGGCCGTTAATACCTGCTTGGCACCCTGCATCTGACAGGATTTAACCACTTCACATAAGGTGTTGCCTTCATCAAAGATGTCATCAACGATCAGAACCGTGCGGTCCGTCATATCGATTGACGGTGGCGCCTGCCATTGCAGGTCGGTAGAGCCTGTGGTTTCACCGCGGTAACGGGTTGCATGCATATATCCCTGTTCCAGCGGGAAATTCAGTTTTGGCAATAAACGACCCGCAGTCACCAGACCACCGTTCATGATGCCGTAAACAACCGGCATTTCATCTTTCATGCGCTCACAAATGGCCGCTGCCATCGCATCTAACGCCTGATCAACCTCTTGTTCGGTTTTCAGCAAATCAGCGTCTTCCATTACCTTATTCAATTCTTCCAGAGTCAGCGGCTGGCTCATCGTATTACTACCTGTAGAGTGATTATCGGGCTGGTAAAAGGCGCGTATGTTACCACCGCCAGCGCGAGGCGCAATTGCAAATATTTCGTTACAGCTGTGTTATCATGCCGCCGATTTTTACATCCACCTTGTTTAAAGCAGTTAGGTATCTCCATGACTCCAACCTTAGAACTGGCCCTAGAGCTGATCCGTCGCCGTTCCGTCACTCCAGAAGATGATGGTTGTCAGGCATTGATGATGGAGCGCCTGGCTGCGGTTGGCTTCAACAATGAAGAGTTACGCTTTGAAGAAGTCGATAATTTCTGGTCACGCCGCGGTAGCGAAGGCCCGCTGGTGTGTTTCGCTGGTCATACCGACGTAGTACCAACCGGTCCGGAAAAGAACTGGAACAACCCGCCGTTTGAACCTGCCGTTATCGACGGCATGCTACACGGCCGCGGCGCTGCGGATATGAAAGGCTCGTTGGCTGCGTTCCTGGTCGCCACCGAAAACTTCGTGAAAAAACACCCGAACCACAAAGGTTCGATCGCCTACCTGATCACCAGCGATGAAGAAGGCCCGGCGAAAAACGGCACCGTTAAAGTGGTTGAGACGCTGGAAGCCCGTAACGAAAAAATCGATATGTGTATCGTTGGCGAGCCATCATCCACCAGCCTGGTGGGTGACACAGTTAAGAACGGCCGGCGTGGATCATTAGGTGCGATTTTGCGCGTGCACGGCAAGCAAGGTCACGTGGCCTACCCTCACCTGGCCGAAAACCCGGTACACACAGCCGCACCAGCACTGGCTGAACTGGCGGCAGAACACTGGGACGAAGGCAATGATTTCTTCCCAGCCACCAGCTTCCAGATTTCAAACATTAACGCCGGCACCGGTGCCACCAACGTGATTCCGGGTGAACTGGAAGTTGTCTTTAACTTCCGTTTCTCCACCGAGCTGACTGCTGAAATTCTGCAGCAACGCACCGAAGCCATCCTCGACAAACACGGTCTGAAATACGATATCGAATGGAACCTCAGCGGCCAGCCATTCCTAACCGATTGCGGTCCATTAGTCGATGCCAGCGTTCAGGCCATCAAAGAAATTACCGGTCGCGATACCGAACTGTCGACCGCAGGTGGTACATCCGATGGTCGCTTTATTGCGCCAACCGGTGCTCAGGTACTGGAACTGGGTCCTATTAATGCGACAATCCACCAGGTGAATGAACACGTCTCTGCCGAGGATCTCGACACCCTGACCGAAATCTACGAGCGTATGCTGGAACTGCTGTTAGCAGCAGACTGATATGACCCAGGCTTTACCTTCACAACTGATCTGCCCGGTGTGCCGCGAGCCACTGAGCAGTGACGACCATAAGCACTGGCGCTGCGACAACAACCACAGCTTCGACCGTGCGCGCCAGGGATACCTGAATTTACTGCTGGCGCATAAAAAGCGTTCAAAGTCTCCCGGCGACGGTGCCGACATGGTCGACGCACGCCAACGGCTGCTGGATTCCGGTGTATACCAGCCTATTTCTGAGCTATTAAATAAGGCCGTAAATAACAGCCTGGTTGCCGATCAGTCACTGCAGCTGTGTGATGTTGGCTGTGGCGAGGGTTATTACACCACCCGCTTATCGCAGTCGCTGAGCAACAGCCAACATACGCATCGTGTCTACGGCGTTGATATTTCCAAGGATGCGGTACGCGCGGCGGCTCGTCGTGGCAAACAGCTTGAAGCGGCCAACAATCAGCTCGAATGGCTGGTTGCGTCCGGCGCTGACTTGCCGTTTCAGCAACACAGCCTCGACCATATCTGCTGTTTGTTTACCCGCCTGATGCCGGAAGGTTTCAGCAAGGTACTGCGCCCGGAAGGTCAGGTATTTACCATCAATACCGGCCTTGGCCATCTACGCGAAATGCGCGAAATCCTCTACCCGCAAGTTAAAGACAGCTGCTTTAACCCGACCCGGGTAATGGAAGACAACGGATTTTTCTGCGTTAACGAACAACCGCTGAGCTACACCATTGAACTGACCAGTTCGGAGCAGATTCACGACTTACTGTTGATGACACCCCATGTATGGAAAGCCAGCCAGGAAGCGCGTGATCGATTGCTGGCGCGGGAGAACCTGACCGTCACTATTGATGTGGTATTGCACCAGTTTGCACAAAACCCATCAGCAACGCAGAATACCTCTGACCTGAATGTTGATCAGTAGCCCATTAGCGAGTTAAGTCACTGCAGTACCTTATGACCGCCAAATCAGACAACGCCATCCCGGAAATTCGCCAGCGAGCCAAAAGCCCGGAACAAAAAGCCCTGCGTCGCCAGCAAATTCTGGACGCTGCGGCCGTGCATTTTGACGATGCCGCGTTTGATAAGGTGAATCTGATCGATATTGCACAACACATCGGCATCACTAAAGCGGCGCTGTATCGCTATTTCCGTTCAAAGGAAACGCTGTTTCTGGCGCTCTATCTGCAACAGCTCGAAGCCATGGTGGTTTCTGCCGAGGCGCTGGATGAACAACGAACTCCGGCCGACGCCTGCGTTGAAGTGATCAACCAGCATCCGCTGTTTTGCCGCCTGAATGCCATTCTGCATACCGTGCTGGAACAGAATCTGACCGTTGATGAAGCAAAAGACTTTAAGCGCGAATTAATGCCACTAATGGCACGTTTCGCCCAGAAAATTTCCGACTGGCTGGGCATTTCCATTCCCCAGGCTATCAGCCTGTTACACCATATTCAGGCCACCATGATTGGCTGCTGGCACATAGCTCACCCAAGCGAAACCGCCGCAGAGGCCATGCAACAGCCGCCGTTCAATATATTACTGGTCGATTTTAAAACCGTGTTTCACCAGCATATTCACTGGTTAATGGCCGGCTTTATCCAGACCGAGCGTGGCGAGCCATGAACAGAGAACACAAGCGATGACCGACGTTGGCTTCTATATCCTGGCCGGACAACAACAGCAGGATCAATGGCAGTTCGCCTGCCGTTTAACCGAAAAAGCCAGCCGCCAAGGCAATCAGGTGTTAATTCAGCTTGATTCAGAGCAACAGGCTAAGGCATTTAGTGAATTACTCTGGTGCTATCGTGATGATGCCTTTGTGCCCCACGCCCTGCTGAATGATCCACAGGCTCCGGCTAATTGTCAGGTCAGTATTGGCTGGCAGGCCGATGCCGGACACCAGCATGATGTGCTGATCAATCTCAGCCATCAGCTACCAGACTTTTTCAGCCGATTTCATCGTCTGGTTGAGGTAGTGGTTCAACAGGACGACGTACTGAACTACACTCGAAAACACTATAAATATTTGCAAGACCGGGGTTATCCTATAACCCATACCGATATGAGAATGCGCTAGATGAGCAACAGCAACGAACCACGTGACTTGTTAGACGAGTTAGAGACACTGCAGCGGGTGCTTGATGACGCCGCCAGTGATCAGGTGGATCAGGCAAAAGCCGTACCCGTGATTGAGCCTGCCCAGGACATCCCGGTACTCAGTGATGCTCTGGGCGACAAAGCGGCAATGCAATCGGAACCACCATTGCTCAAACCCGAAGCCCCCGTTCTCAAAGCCGTCGCCAAACCTGCATTCAATCCTAACCAGCCCTCTTCCAACGAAGCCATCTTCCCACTCGAAGAAGAAGCCACCAGTTTTGATCCAAACGCCATTGCCGATCTGATCGACAGTGCTCTGGACAATAACAGCGACGTGTATGTTGACCTGTTCGATGAACCACAGGGCAACCCGGCCGCCAACGATATCGACATTCCAACCCTGGCTGACAACGATGTGTTTGCACTGGATGACCGGCAGCCTGCGGGGGCGGAAACTGAACAGCCCGTTGAGCGCTCATCCGACCAATCTGCCCAACAATCATCAGAACCACCACTAATGTCGACTGCAGCGCCACAAATCAAGTCGACAGTGGCATCGAACAACCCATTCCTGCCCCAGGCGGTACTGGAGCGCCTGGCTCGTGAACGTGAAGCCGCCCAGTTCAGCGCCGAACAGGCACAAGCGACCATGGCGAAAATCATGGGAACTCCGGCGGAAGAACCACCACAGCCGATCAAGCCTGCAGCTACACCAGCGGCCAGTTCAGTACCACTGACCGAGCTGCACAAAACCGCCATCATCGACCAGCTGGTACACGAAATGATGCCGGAAATTGAAGCGCGGTTACGTCAGATTCTGGCTGATAAACTCTGAGCACATCGCCATTAATAACAACGTCATTAACAAAAACGCCGCTCAGTCAGCCCTGAGCGGCGTTTTTTTATGCCTGTAAAAGCCGCTGAAAACCGGCTGCTTCCTTGCTTTACTTCCGCTATAATACGCCCCATTTTTCGCGCACTGACTGGCATTTAAACAAACGCCCGCCACTGACGCATTCCGAACAAAACGCCCGAATACAACGAACGAGTAGCAACGAGCACTATGGATAAGACGTATCAACCCAACGCTTTAGAGCAAAACTGGTACAAGCAGTGGGAAGAGAAAGGTTATTTCAAACCTTATCAGGACCACCTGACCGGCGAAGGATATTCCATCATGATTCCGCCGCCGAACGTCACCGGCTCGCTGCACATGGGTCACGCGTTCCAGCACACCATTCAGGATGCCCTCACCCGCTACAAGCGTATGAACGGCAACAAAGCCCTGTGGCAGGTTGGTACCGACCACGCCGGTATCGCCACCCAGATGGTGGTTGAGCGTAAACTGGCGGCGGAAGGCCAGCCAGATCGTCACGCGCTAGGTCGTGAAGAATTCACTAAAAAAATCTGGGAGTGGAAAGAACACTCCGGTGGCACCATCACCAGCCAGATGCGCCGTTTAGGTAACTCCGTTGACTGGGAAACCGAACGTTTCACCATGGACGACGGTTTCTACAAAGCGGTTCAGGAAGTATTCGTTCGTTTATACAAAGACGGCCTGATCTACCGCGGTAAGCGCCTGGTTAACTGGGACCCGAAATTACACACCGCCATCTCTGACCTGGAAGTCGAAAACAAAGACGTAAAAGGCAAGATGTGGCACCTGAAATACCCACTGGCTGACGGCTTAACCTACAAAGACGAAGACGGTAACGAACACGCTCATATCGTGGTCGCAACAACTCGTCCGGAAACCATGCTGGGTGATACCGGCGTAGCCGTTAACCCGGAAGATCCACGCTACAAGCATTTAATTGGCAAAGAAGTGGTACTGCCGTTTGTTGAGCGTCGTATTCCAATCGTTGGTGATGAACACGCCGATATGGAAAAAGGCACCGGCTGTGTGAAAATCACTCCGGCCCACGACTTCAAT
The DNA here is from genome assembly GCF_965219715.1 of Bacterioplanoides sp. Lineage (GTDB taxonomy): Bacteria > Pseudomonadota > Gammaproteobacteria > Pseudomonadales > Oceanobacteraceae > Bacterioplanoides. Next base: position 499,674 of record NZ_OZ244785.1, on the reverse strand, counting down.
GACTATGGAGTTGGCCAGCGCTGTAAATTACCGATGATCAACGTGCTGACCTTTAACGCCGATATCCGCGACGAAGCTCAGACCTTCAACACCGACGGCAGCGTGAATAACGAACTGTCTGGTTTTATTCCTGAAAAATACCGCGGCATGGAGCGTTTTGCGGCGCGTAAAGCCATTGTGGCCGATTTCGAAGAAGCCGGCCTGCTGGTTGAAATCGCTGAAAACGACATGGTTATCCCTTATGGCGACCGTGGCGGCGTGGTGATTGAGCCAATGCTGACCGACCAATGGTACGTTGACGCGAAAACCATGGCGAAACCGGCTATCGAAGCGGTTGAAAACGGCGACATCGAATTTGTGCCGAAAAACTACGAAAACATGTACTTCTCCTGGATGCGCGACATCCAGGACTGGTGTATTTCCCGTCAGCTGTGGTGGGGTCACCGTATCCCGGCCTGGTACGACGAAGAAGGTAACGTCTACGTTGCGCGTACCGAAGAAGAAGTGCGTGAGCAAAACAACCTGGCGGCCGACGTTGAACTGGTTCAGGACAACGACGTTCTGGATACCTGGTTCTCCTCTGCCCTATGGACCTTCGGCACCTTAGGCTGGCCAAACCTGGATGATCCTGAAGTACTGAAACGCATGCAGGACTTCCACCCGACTGACGTTCTGGTTACCGGTTTCGATATTATCTTCTTCTGGGTTGCGCGCATGATCATGATGACCATGCACTTCTGCAAAGATGAAGACGGCAAAGCTCAGGTACCGTTTAAAACCATTTACGTGACCGGCCTGATTCGTGACGAAGTCGGTCAGAAGATGTCGAAATCCAAGGGTAACGTACTCGACCCACTGGATATGATCGATGGTATTTCCCTCGACAACCTGATGCACAAGCGTACCGGCAACATGATGCAGCCACAGCTGGCTGAGAAAATTGGCAAGCGCACGAAAAAAGAATTCCCGGAAGGCATTGCACCACACGGTACCGACGCCCTGCGTTTCACCCTGGCGGCGATGGCTTCTACCGGTCGTGATATCAACTGGGATATGAAACGTCTGGAGGGTTACCGTAACTTCTGTAACAAGTTATGGAACGCCTCGCGTTATGTGATGTTATCGGTTGCTGGCGAAGAAGCGGTTGATAAAGCCGCAGCAGATGGCACCACCATCGCCATCACTGACGAAATGAAAGCCAAGTGTGGCGCCAACGGCGAAGATGCAATGCTGTCTCTGGCAGATCGCTGGATTATTTCCCGCCTGCAATTTGCCGAGCAGGAAGTGCGTCGTCACTTCGACCAGTACCGTTTCGATATGGCGGCGTCTGCGCTGTACGAATTTATCTGGAACGAATACTGCGATTGGTACCTGGAACTGTCTAAGCCGGTTCTGTGGGACGAAAATGCACCAATCGAAGCTAAGCGTGGCACCCTGGGCACTCTGGTTCGTGTACTGGAAGCGGTATTACGACTGGCTCACCCAATCATGCCGTTTATCACCGAAGAAATCTGGCAGCAGGTAAAAGAGCTGGCGGGTAAATCTGGTGACAGCATTATGCTGGCGGAATTCCCGCAAGCTCAGGAAGCCCTGATCGATACCGACGCGGAAGCTGACGTAAAATGGCTGCAGGATGTGATCACCGCGGTACGTAACGTACGTGGTGAAAAGCAGATTCCACCAAGTAAAGAACTGGAATTATTGTTCAAAAACGGCGACGACGATGACTTCCGTCGTGCTGAAGAAAACCAGGCCTTCCTGATGAAGCTGGCCAAGCTGGAGAAGCTGACCTGGCTGAACGAAGGTGATGAAGAACCAATGTCGGTCACTCAGTTAGTTGGCGACATGGAAATTTTGATTCCAATGGCTGGCTTTATCGATAAAGACGCCGAAGTTGCGCGTCTGAATAAATCGATTGAGAAGCTGGGCAAAGATCTGGATCGCGTAACCAACAAGCTGGGCAACCCAGGCTTTACCGACAAAGCTCCCGCTGCGGTTATCGAAAAAGAGAAAGAAAAAGCCGCTGGTTTCGAGCGTGATATCGCTAAGCTGAAAGAGCAAATCGAGAAAATTCAGGCGCTGTAATCAGCTGCTGAATTCTCGAACTTTAAATCCCTCTGATGCTTTTAGCTCAGAGGGATTTTATTATCTGCTTCCGCTAAAATAGCGAAAAACCAATCTCTTTCTGAGCTTTATCCTATGAACCAACAAGCTTTCGTTCAGATCAAACCCAATCAGGCTAAAGCCCTGATGCTGGCTAAGCATGACCTGTCTTCATTGGTTCATAACGCCATTCAGCTGGAAAATATTAATTTCACCCTGCCGGAAGTTCAGACCATTCTCGATGGCATCACCATTGGCGGCAGTAAATTAACCGACCAGGTGATTACCGCAAACCAGGGCAAAGCCTGGAATGCTTTATTCACCATGATCAAAAATGATGAGTTTGAAGTAACTGCAGACATTGCCTGCAAACTTCATGGCATAGCCGGACTGGAAGAAGCGTTGGAATGGGGTCATTTCAGAACAGGGGGCGTTCTGATCGCAGGCACCAGCTACACCCCGCCCAAAGCCGATTTGTTGCCAGCTGCATTTGAAAAAATGGTCGCCGATATGAATCAGCTGACTGATATTTACGATCAGGCTATTCATATATTCTTGACCATGGCCCGCAATCAGTTCTTCTGGGACGTCAATAAACGCATGGGCCGTTTTATGATGAATGGTATTCTGCTGCAAGCAGGCTACCCGGCGATTAACCTACCCGCCTCCCGGCAACTGGAATTTAACCAGCTGATGCTGGATTTTTATGAGTCGGATGAGCAAGGCCCTATGAATGCCTTTATGCGCTCATGTCTTGATCCCAGAGCCGTAGAAATTATGCAGGAATAAAGGAGCTTCCGATGCAGCTATCTGACGCACTCCTCCAACAAGTATCTGATTACTTGCAACAGCAAGGGGTTCTGGCAGCCTGGCTGTATGGCAGCTTTGCCAAAGGAACTGCCAACGAACACAGCGATATTGATCTTGCCCTTCTGCTGCCAGAACAGTCTGATTCCTGGCAGCAACTCCCTGAGTTTGATTCAGCTCTGAGTGATTTAACTCAACGTGATGTTAACTCTATCTCAATCATCGAAGCACCTGCGCCACTCGCTTTCGAAGCAATCGAAGGTAAACGCCTTTTCGGTGAAGATCAGGCAATGCTGATTGAACAAAGGGTGTGGTCGAAATGGGAAGATTTTAAATACTGGAGCCAGCAAGGATGAATGAAGCTTACGTTATCTCCATGCGCCAGCATGTGCAGGAACAACTCGAAACATTAAACGAACTTGCTGAAGCCATAAAACTACAGCCGCTGCGTAAAATCGAACGTCTCGCTGCAGAGCGTAGCCTGCAAATCATGATCGAAGCTGCCATCGGTGTAGCTAAACATTGCTGCAAAAAAGCCGGAAAAACCCACTCTGGTGATGCTTATAAAAACCTGCTAACCGCTCATGACCTATTGAATAGCAACATTCCTCACGCGACACTGAAAGGCGCCGCTGGGATGAGAAATGCGATTGTTCATGATTACCTGAATCTGGACTGGGCTCGTATCGAAGCCGTCATCGTGAATAAGCAATACGAAGCATTAGGCGAGTTTATTGGAGCCGGTCTGGATTACCTGAGCCATTAAACTCGGATCCAACAAAAACCGCCCTACTCCCTGAGTTGGGCGGTTTTTTTATGCCTCCAAAAGCCGCATGGCAGCCATCGCCTTTATGCCCCAACGTTCTAAATATTTATTCTTAATACTAATGTCGATTTGCCTCGAAAAGCACGGTACACTCACCTGAGTAAATACTCTAATAACATTAACGAAACTGATCTCCTATGACTCCTTCAGAAAGACTTCAGGCTACCTATAAGAAGCAATACGAAGCTTCCCGTAAACACGCCTACCCAAGCATTCAGGAACGTAAAGACAACCTGGAAAAACTGGCCCAGGTGATCGACGCTAACCGCGATCGTATCTGTGACGCCATTGATAAAGACTTTGGTGGCCGCTCCCACAACGAATCCACCCTGCTGGAACTGGTACCGCTGATGGGCAACATCGCCGATGCCAAGAAGCGTCTGAAGAAGTGGTCAAAGCCGCAACGTCGTCACGTTGGCCTGGCGTTTAAAGGCGCCAGTAACAAGCTGATTCCTCAGCCGAAAGGTGTGATTGGTGTCGTTACCCCATGGAACTACCCGCTGCTACTGGCTCTGGGCCCGGTTGTCAGCGCCATGGCTGCCGGTAACCGCTGTATCGTTAAGCAGGCTGCAAACTCGCAGAACCTGTGTCGTTTATTAGACGAGATTATTTCTCCGGTACTGGATGAAACTGTACTGGCGGTAATTCCGGGTACATCAGCACGCAAATTCTCCTCCATGCCGTGGGATCACATGGTATTCACCGGCTCTGCCGCCACCGGTAAAGTGGTCATGGAAGCGGCGTCTAAAAACCTGACGCCGGTTACGCTGGAACTGGGTGGTAAATCTCCAACCATCATCGCACCGGATTTCGATATCCGTACGGCGGCAGAACGTGTGACCTTCACCAAGTTCTTAAACGCGGGCCAGACCTGTGTGGCGCCGGACTACCTGTTCGTGCCGGAAGGTAAAGTTGAAGAGTTCGTTAAGCACGCCAAAGACATCGTTGGCAGCCGCTACGACAGCGTCAACAATAACGACCTAACCGCCATCATCGATGAAGCGGCGTTTAATCGTTTAACCGCGACTCTGGCGGACGCCAAAGAAAAAGGCGCAGAATGCATCAACCTGCTGAGCGGTGATGACAGCAATACCGAAGGTCAGAAGATTGCGCCTCACGTCGTCGTTAACCCGACTGACGATATGATCATTATGCAGGACGAAATTTTCGGGCCGCTGTTCCCGATCAAAACCTACAAGTCGCTGGACGACGTGGTTGAGTACATTAACGAGCGCGAGCGTCCGCTGGCACTGTATATGTTCTCTAACGATAAGAAGTTCCAGGATAAGGTGTTCTACAGCACCCTGTCTGGTGCGGTATGTATTAACGACAGCATGTTCCACGTTGCTCAACACGACATGCCATTTGGTGGTGTTGGTAACAGCGGCATGGGCCACTACCATGGCATCGAAGGCTTCATTGAGTTCTCGAAACTGCGTCCGGTATTTAAGCAGTCGACCATGACGTCTAAGATTATTCTGATGTTGGCGCCACCGTACGGCCCACTGTTTAAGAACGTGACCAACCTGATGCTGAAACTGCGTCTGTAGATTTTGGTCTTGCTTTGAAGCAATAAAAAAACCGCCCACCTTGAGAAAGGTTGGGCGGTTTTTGTTGCCAGCTATTCAGCGAATAGCTGGCTAGGAAAAGCACTGAGACTTACTTGTAGAACGCTTCTACTTCGCCTTTCAGCTTCACCAGCATTGGGTTGCCGAAACGGTCTTTGGCAACTGGTGAGGATACTTTCACCCAGCCTTCGCTGATGCAGTATTCTTCAACGTTGTTGCGCTCTTTGCCGTTCAGGCGGATACCGACTTCATGCTCGAAGTACTCTTCTGCGTAGAACTTGCTTTTAGGGTTAACAGACAGGTGGTCTGGCAGTGCTGGCTTGTCGCTCATTGTTACAACCTGAGTTTAAGGTAATGGGATAGTGTAAAAACGAGCGACATTGTAGGGGGATAGCCAAAGGCAGACAACCAGGATGTTTTCACCAAACATTACTTTAACCGGTCAAATAGCACATAGGTTGCTATAAACTATTCCCTAGTGTTCAAGTACTGGCTAATTACCTATGGATCTTATATCAAGTAATCGGCGCATAACTCTCTAAATCTAGATATACTCAAAATTCAACTAATCAAGCTAAGGCTTTCTCTTCAGCCTTTAATTCCAAATCTGTCATCGGCAAGCCCATATTAATTTTAGCTAGCTCGACAGCAAACCCCATAGCAGTGATTTTTCTGACATACTGCCGAAGATTAACTTTGGCAAAGAATGGAATATCTAGATCCCCATTTCGATGATCCATAATTGCCAAAACAATTCTTTGAACCCGTGGAGAAATATTTGGATCAAAATTCAAAGTCAATTTCGTATTCGCAAGATGTTCGTTAACTCTCTCAATAACTTCTGGGCTATTAACGAGCATTTCTATGGACTGGTAGGCTTGGGCGAATAGATGATTTAATACGGAAGATGCGCCATATTTCTTCACGTGGATAATCCCATTACAGCTTGATAACAGATCGCAAAATTCCAAGTTATTCGTAACGCCGTTCGGTCTGACCCACTTCTGATCTAATAGCGCCAAATCAACATCATTCGCGATTGAACGTAGGTAAGGGCCTTCTTTTCGACCTTGATAATCTGGAAAGAGTAAGTTCGATTTTTTAATTCCATTAAAGAAATCACAAACCTCTTCGTAGAATGATTGCTTAATCTTGTACCATTGCCCGTCATTTAGGATATATCTTGCTCCATCCAGATCCATTTCACCATTTAAACAGCGAAAAGCGCTCCAATGCTCTTTATAGCTTTCCGAAGCATTGTAGATACACACCTTCTTTGACTTGAGGGAAGAAACGGTTAAATCACCTCGAAATCCAGCATCGCTTATAAAAGAAGGTAAATTTAATTCTTGGTACTTAACAATGGGATCTCGCTGGCGGTATACAAACCCAGAAAAATCCATATAGTCGATAATCTCTGGTGGTGACATCCACAGACCGTCTATCTCTCCTCGGTTTAGCTTAGTAACAACCAGCTCGTCTAACGCATCGACAATCAAACCATCACGCTCAGGCTCAATATCTTCAGCCCAAGGATATGTTCGGCGAAAATCTTCTAACTTATAAGCCTCGATAAGTCGATCGACAATCTCCTGAATCGTATCAAAACGAATATCCGTATATAACGAAACAGAATCCTTACCTGATACTATTTCGAGATCTTCATCATCTCCATCCACAATAGCAGTTAACGACTTCAATATTTCGTGATCAAATTCAAATCCAAAGTCCTCTACCCCAGTATTTTTTGCTGCTTGAGATCTGGTGTTTAACGAGACTTTGTCTAATGTAGATTTATCGATAGATTTCAATTGCTTCGGGTTGCCAAGGTTCATCGCAACCCTCAGTCCGAATCCACGAACTATTAAGTGTTGTTTTATTAATGACCTGCCATGGCCAAAGGTTAGAGCTATCAATCTATCACCAGATTCGACTAACAATAGACCTCTGAGAGTGCTCTGTTTTCTAAGCGCATCACTAATATCAATGTCACTAAACAACTCCAGCCATTGGGGAGTGCTTTCTTTCCTTTTGATATAAAGCTCTGCCACCAAGTCATCATGATTAATTTCGATCCGCTGCGGCCGCGAACTTCTGTCAATAAAATCATCTTTAGTAACACCTTCCTTTGCTAAGTATGCGACCACATCCTTTTTCATACTCTTTCCCCTTACAACTCTATTTTTCCTAAAAATGAGATGTTCCAGAAGTAACGTATGACCGTCATCACACGAGATCCTTGTATTCCCTGTCCACCCCTACTCTTCAACCTCAGAGCAGTAAAACCTTGGCAGACTCATTCAATATTGGCCCCAATACTAACAATCTTATCCATTAATAAATTGACCTGAGACGACATCTTCCATTGTTTTTAGGCCAATCCGACAATCAACCTGCGCAGATAGGCCAACTCAACCACAACCAACCCTGTCCGTATTTACCACCCTTCTGTCTTGATTCACCCTTCAACCGAACACCGCAGCCAGCCACACTGTCCGACACTTTCACAACCTGACTCATTCCTAACCGGAGCCTGATAAATGACCATCCCAGTACTGACTGTACTATTCGCCATCCTGTCGATCGTAATCACTAAGATGCCGGTGGCATACGCCATGAACCAACAGAAAGGCGGCTACAACAACCGCTACCCGCGAGATCAGCAGGCGCAGCTGACTGGTTTCGGCAAACGCGCACTCTCCGCTCACATGAACAGTCTTGAAGCACTGCCAGTCTTTATTGCAGGCCTGTTCTGCGCGTTGTTTTTCCAGGCAGACGAAACTCTGGTTAATGCCTGTTGCCTGCTATTTATCGCTGGCCGGGTGCTCTACACGGTGTTCTATTGGATGGATGTTCATGCAATGCGCAGCCTGAGCTGGGGCGTAGGTTTTGTCAGCAGCTGTGTGCTGGTGGTAGCGCCGTTATTGAAGTGATCGGTGCTTTTGGCTAACTGCCAATCTGGGTTAAACTTTCCCTTATCCATTCAGATCTGCCTAAGGAGGCGACTGTGAACAGAGACCAGGTCTTGGAGATTCTATCTCGTTGCAAGCCAATTCTGCAGGAGCGTTATCGCTTGTCTGCGTTGTCTCTGTTTGGCTCCACGGCGCGTAATACAGCTAACGATGACAGCGATATAGACATCCTCATCGACTTCGATGGCCCTGCCACCTCAAAGCAGTTCTTTGGAGTTCAGTTCTATTTAGAAGATATGCTCGGTTCTTCCGTTGATCTGGTTACCCGCAAAGCACTGCGCAAAGAACTAGAGCCTTATATTAATCAGGATCGCATAGATGTCTGATCGTGAATGGCAGTTCTATATTCAGGATATGATTTCCTGTTCTGAGAAGATTCTTAGCTATACCGCAGATATGACTCAGGTTGACTTTGAATCCAGCAGCCTCACTTACGATGCCACTATCCGAAATATCGAAGTTATCGGTGAAGCGGCAACTCATATTCCACCGGGTATTCGAGACCAATACCCAGAGGTCCCCTGGCGAATGATGGTAGCAACAAGAAATCAGCTGATTCATGGCTACCTTGGTATCGATAACGATATTCTCTGGAACATAGTTTCTGAGAACATTCCAGAATTACTCGTGCAGCTCGAAGAGCTCAACAATAAATAACCCTGAGCCATCCCCCTTAATTATTCATGTTCACCCACGCCAGACACAAACAATGGTTTATCCTGCTACACCGCTACCTCGGTTTAACAGCCGCGCTATTCCTGATTGTTACTGGCATAACCGGGGCAGCCCTGGCCTATCACGACGAAATTGATGAATGGCTGAACCCGCAGTTGTTTTATACCGCCGAGCACGGTGATCAGTTTCTGGAGCCGAGTGAATTATTCCTGATCGCACGACGCCACGTCGCCACATTTGATGGTGAGTTCAACACCATGCCATTGAATTTCCGCGATGGTCGGTCATTACTGATCTGGGTACGTCATGACGGTGGCTTCAGTCAGTTATTTATTAATCCCTACACCGCCGACATCATCGGCCTGCGCGACCCATCCGACCTTGGCCAGAGCTTGCGAAACCTGATGGGTTTTATCTATAAACTGCATTACACCTTATGGATTCCAAATAACTGGGGCTATTGGTTGTTGGGTATTGTCGCCCTGCTGTGGACGCTGGATTGTTTTATCTCACTGGTAACAACCTTGCCGGTAGTGAAGGTGTTTCGCTTACGGTTATTTTTCAGCCGCTGGAAGCAGAGTTTTAAAATGCGCTGGCGCAGCCGTGGTTATTCATTTCATTTTTTATTACACCGCTCGGCCGGTTTATGGTTGTGGGGATTGTTACTGATTTTTGCCTGGTCGTCGGTGGCATTTAACCTGCGCGATGTTTATAAACCGGTGACCTACACGGTACTCGGCGAACCACCGGCTACACCCTCTGCAGGCCATCAACTTCCGGAAATGAAGATGTATAAAGCGCTGATGTTCGCCCGTCAGCACGCACAAGATTTAAGCGAGAAATACCGACTGGAACTCGGCCTAGAAGGTTCAATCCGCTACAGCGAATTCTCCAACAGTTATGTTTATCGGTTTAATTCATCCCGGGATCTCGACCCACAACTGACCCGCAGCCGGATATACATCGATGCTAATAGTGGTCAATTATTAGGCGAATACTGGCCGAGTGAACAACACGCAGCAATTACCGTAACTCAGTGGTTATACGGTTTGCATATGGCGGAAGTATTCGGCTGGCCTTATCAATTACTGGTGTTTTTATTGGGATTAATGATCTGTTATTTCAGCTACAGCGGCATCGTTATCTGGTTAAAAAAACGCCAAAACCATCGTGAAAAGAAAACTTCACACTGACTTGTTCTTTTAACGACTGAGCCATTATGTAATCTGATGGGCCAATTGGTAATTCACAAAACCAGCGTAACGAACATCCGCGTAAGAACGGCGTAAAAAGTTGTCCAAAACAACAAGAGTTCACAGTCTGTTCATTTTCATTCGGGTATAGTCCGGGCCAGTTAAACAGCGAATGATCTGATTTATCCATCAGACATGCGCTGTTTTTGTATTACACGTAGATTCAGTGGAGATCCCAGTGACACGTATTGTTACGTTCCCTTTCCTGTTGGCTTTACCTATCGCTCTGTTAACTGCTTGTGGTTCTGATTCCAGCAGCAGTAAAAAAGCCGAAAACGAGTTCACCTATTTCGCCAAGCCCGCCAGCGAAACCATTTTAAGTTTTAATAAAACCAACAACGAAATTAAAGAGGTTGTTTCTAAGCCCAAGTTGCTTGATCTGGCCGACCAATACGACAGCCAGGGCCGCGAAATATTTGGCACCATGTTTTATCTGAAAGATCAGCGTTGGTATCAGGTGTCAGCCACCACGAATGCGGCGTCTCAGGTCAGCAGTGCATTAATCAGCAACGAAGTGTGCGACAACGAAGCTTTTGGTTCCGTTGGCAAAGCCTATCTGTTTTATTCCACTCCCGGCGCCGACAACGATTGTGGCAAGACCGCCGACAACCGTTACTGGCGCATTGATAGCAGCCAGACCAGCAGCGAAGCACCACTGGCCATTGCCAATGCTGCAGTTGCCGATAACTACGATGCGGACGCCGTGGTGATCAATAACAACCTGACCGGTATGGTGATTCGTACGGGTGAACGTGGCGATACGCTGTTGTACGCCAACTTAGATGGCGAAACCGTGCAGTTAAAAAACGGCATTGATGCTCCCGTGCATGTCTTTAATTTCGCTAATCACAGCTCAGTGATCCTGCGAATTGGCTCAGACCTGTACGATGTCACCGCCACTCAGCTAGCCGCTGGCGAGCTGGGCGAAGCCTTCTACACCAGCAGCAACAGCTGGACCGAAGCCGAAAGCCTGCACAGCGGAACTTTTGTCTACGCCGATTCCGCCAAGCTGTATCACTACGACCTGGCGAGCAAAACCTCCACTCTGGTTTATAACGACAATGGCGCAGATAACAGCAACCCAAGTGCCGATATCCGTAATATCGATCTGGGTCAGAACAGTGCCATTGTACGTACTCAATTTGGCGCTTTGACGCGCTACAAACTGGTGAATTTCACATCGGTATCTGCTCCGGTTGTTACCGAACTGAACCTGACCATCGCCAATGCCAGCAGCACGCTTTACGCCGTTGAAGGTGGCTTTGTGTCTGGCGGAGCCAACACTGATAAAAGCCGGGTAGCCAGCTTAATCAGCAACGCGGGTAAAGTGACTAACATTGAGAACGCCAGCTGGGTCAACGTCGGCAGCCCAATCAATAGCGAGAACAATCTGCCCGTGTTACTGAACTATGGCGAAACCAACAACAGCCTGGTGGCCTGGTCTGCGGCGCAATCAAAACCGCTGCACGTGCTGGCACAGTTTGATAAAAGCGTTGAAGCGGTTCGTCTGGACCCTTACACCAGCAAAAGTGGCGTTGCACTACTGAGTACGCTGGATACCGATGGCAGAAATTACGGCGGCATTTACAGCGTGAATGTGCTTAAAAGCAATAGCCTGAAGCGCATTGGTAACGACACCGGATTCTCCGTATTTCATTAATGCTAAGGTGCTGTATTCAGCAGAAGTGGCAACCCTGAATTTGCTAATGCATTCAGCAATGGGATAGACGTCTCAAATCGTTTATCCCGTCGCCGCTGCTACTGATAATTTACTTCCTTATATCAATGAGAATGGATATCATCTCTGGGTTTTATCCGCTTCATGAAATAAGGAAGTATTAATGAAACCGGCGCTGCCACTTCTCTCGCTACTGATTAGCCTTTCTACGATGGCACAGGCAGATCAGAGCACCAACCATCAGCTTAAGTTTGGCATTGCCTACAAGCATATTAATGCTGCCGTACCACACCAGAGCGACGTATCTCGCATTGATAAAAGCAATGATTTTCCCGCCGTCGCGATTGCTGTTTCAGATCGTGTGTCACCCTATTTCAGTACACACCTGGAGCTGGCTACAGGGATCAAAAACCAGACGTCTGATTATGAGAATGAAAAAGATAAAACAGCGCAATATGCCGCTAAACTCGCCTACAGCCTGAGTGCACTGGCAAAGGTTCGCCCACTTGGTAATAAAACCCTGACGCCATTGTTAATTCTCGGTCTGAATACCGCAGAATTTAAATATAATTTTCAATCATCAAAAGAGCGCACCGGTAAAATTACCTCAAGCGGTTTTGTTTATGGCGCCGGTCTGGAGCTGAAAGTCGCCAGCGATCTCGACCTGTCACTGACTTACGAAAATATTGCTCACTTTCACGAGGACGTCAGTGCGGTTTCTCTGGAGGCCAATATTTATTTTTAATCTGTTCAATCCGGATCTGTTTATTTCAGGCCATTTGATTGAACGATTTTCAGACCAACCAGATAAAGCAGTTCTGACTAAGTTCAGAATCAGAAAAATAAAAAACCGCCTTCAGGCGGTTTTTTATTTTCGTTATTTTAACTGCAAATCTGTAACGGTGTTCACTGAGGAATTGGACCAAACGCCGCTTCCAAAAGCTGTTTCAGACTTGGACTGAAGTGGGTTTGTTCAGAACCAAAGCTATCAACCACAACCACTTCAACTGCATTGTCATCTCCAGCCGTTTGTAACTTGATGGACTTTGCAGTGGCATTATAAGCAGGCGCATCGATCAGCAGAGTCTTGGTGCCATGCCCCATCCATACAGCCTCAACCTGGGCTTTATCATTTTTAATGCGATCCAGCAGCTTTAGAGTTACGCGCTTTCCAGCAACGGTGGCACGGGTAACATCAACCACTTTGTTACGGGTTTTGTCCACCAGAACAGCGTTGCCACTGATCACAGTTTGACCAGCCGCTTCTTCCAGCACGTTATTGCTTGAGTGGTTTTCAACCACCATCACGCGGTATTCAATGTTCTGACCTTCGCTGATTTCATAACCCTTAATCTCAACTAACAGCTTTTTGAATACCCACGGGCTGTTGATGATTTTACGGTAGCTATCCGGTGACGTGGTGCTTTTTACCAGGTTTGTTGCAATCACGTTATTAGCATTTGGCAGCTTAAATTCTACCCGCTTAATTACGTTTTGTGTCTCCGGGCTGCCCGGAACCTGAGTTGACTCAAGGCGAATATCAATGCCACTTATACCGCTGACATCCAGGTTGGGATAAACGAAATTATCAATCCCACCGATGTTTTCAGTGGTGAAAGTTTGTACACCAGCCAGCGAGGCTGATGCAGAAACCATAAGCAATGAAGAAACTAATAATTTTCTGAACATAAGAAACAACTCCGTGTTGTGTTAATCGAAGCCGGAAAATTAATCGAATCAAAAACTCATTAGTACTCAATTTATTGTATTGTCAGTAAATTAGGTATTTATCATTAGATCACTCATCAAGCAATTAAGCTGTCGATAACAGCGATCATAATGTAACCAAATCCAATGGTCGCCGGTAAGAAACCGGCACACACCATCACCCTGCCAAGAACGGTATCGCTATTTCCCATATTCGGATTAACAGCTTTAGCAATAAACCCGGCGGGGTTGTACAACAGCCCAATACAGAAAATCGCAATAACAGCCGGTGGAATCTGCAACTGCAAATGAATAATGACAAAATACAGCACCGCCGCCAGGCCAGTCATTATGGTGTAATCCACATGGGAACGAATCAGATTATGAGTGGCGGGAAATATCTTTTTCAGCCATCCGACTTTGCCATAAATAATCAGTGTTGCCAGCCAGGCTTCAATCAGTGAAATCAGCATAGCAAGGGCTGCAGTAACCAGCAGCCATTCAGGTTTTGGCGTCCAGTCAGTAATGGGCTGTGCCATCAGAGTTCCATCAGGAAATACCACGTTTATTTTCCTTTTACAGTGATTTATTTAATACGTTCTTTTTGTACCACAGGCGTCCAACAAAGCCGTCAGCAATCCAGGAAAAGGTTGGCAATACCCCACGTTTTCGTAACCAGTAATTGTCTGGTATCGGCTCCTGGTTGCTAACATTCTCCGGGGTAATATCCGCAATAACAAAACCTTCACCCTGTTCCCGGCTGCGATGTGCCAGCAGATTACCATGACCATCAATAATGGCGGCCTGCCCCTCCAATTGGCCACGATACGGCATAAACGGAACACTTGGGTGCCTGCCTTCGAAATGACCACAGTGAGAGGCGTGAATAACCGGACAACCAATGAGTCGGGCACTATGTTGAACCGTTGCAATAACGTTCTCCTGATTGCGTGCTTCCATACTGTGGGTCAACCATGCAGGCCAGTTTTCCGGAATGCTCCACCAGTGTGAGCCACCTATCAGCACATCAATTTTTCCCTGCAATCTCCGGGATGTTTGGCTGCGTAAGAACTCCCAACAAACTGCCGTACCTGTGCGGATACCATCAATATCGCCCAAAACGCCATCGTCACCAGCTTCTCCATTTTCGTAATACGCGGCCTCCCACATGGTGGGTAAATCTTTATCGTGATAACCCACCAACTCGCCCTTGTTAAAGCATAAATAGCGGTTACGAACACCACCAGGACTGCCATCCGATTTGGTCAGACGACATAAAAACGAGCCACCAATCACAACCTGATGCTGGGCAGAAAACTGCTGCAGAAAGGTCGCCGACGGGCCGTTCTCAGTTTCGATAGCGCTTAACATTTCATCGGAAAAATTAACGCCACTGTTAAAGAACTCCGGCAAGGCAATCCACTCAGCCCCGGCTTCGAGTGCTTGCAACGCCAACCTTTCACACGCCTGCAGATTGGCGGTGACATCGGCAATTTTTGTTTCAAGCTGAATTGCGGCAACGCGTAAAGAAGATTGTTGTGCCATTTCAGACCTCTGTGCGGTTGGGGTTGGTATGGGGTTATTCTGCCGACACGGATAAAAAGCAAAATTGCGGGCAAGGACAGCACTATGGTATTTTCGGTCAGACACGTTTATCGCTGACGACCGATGCATCATATCTCCACCATCTACGCCCGCTTTATCTGCCGCGAACTGGGTTTAACAGCCACGTCTGCGGAGCCGTTACTGGCGGACGCCACGGTGGATTTTGACCAAATCAACGGTGAAGCGTTTATGCCTTATCAGGATTTTTTTGCGTTTTTACGCCGAATCCGGGCCTTCACTCCAGACCCGTTGCTGGGCCTGAAAGTTGGGCAAAAACTGGCGCCAGCCTCACTGGGTGAACTCGGACACGCGATTTTATCGGCTCCTTCTCTGGCACAAGCGCTGCAATTACCAACCGCTTTTGTACAAATCCACGCTGGTTACTTTCGCCTCGATCTGATTCCCACCCAAACCGGCAGTAAGCTGGTGTTTGTAGAGCTGGTCGACCTGGCCGATACCCGTCAGTTTCAGACCGAGGTGATGCTGATGATGTCGCAGAATCTGATTGAAGCCGTTACCGGTAAACCGCTGGCAAAAGGCAGGATTTGCTTTCCCTACGCAGCACCAGACAACGCAGAACAGTACCCGCATTACTTCAATAGTCAGTGTGAGTTCAACGCCACCCATGCGACGCTGGAGATACCCAAAGCCGATCTGGAGATTGCCTCGCCGTTTTATGATGCCATTGCCTGGGACAGCTACCAACTGAAATTATCGCAGCAATTGAATAAGCTGCAGCAGACCAGCAATCACCCCTACAGCGATCACGTGCGGCGTTTTTTATCCGCCCAACCACCTCCTCTGCCGGATGTTACCGCCACCGCCCAAAGCCTGAATATCAGCGAGCGTACGTTAAACAGGCACCTGAGTCGCGAGGGTAATAATTTCCGTGAGTTACGTAATCTCGCACTGAAAGATTATGCCGAGTTCTATTTACGGGAATCGGACCTGACGATTGATGCCATTGCGGCCCAGCTGGGCTACCAGGATTTTTCCAGCTTTCGCCGCGCCTTTAAACTCTGGCACGGCTGTACTCCGGGGGAGTTCAGGTTACGAAACCAATAACGATTCATACATCGACACCGAATAGTCTGATTCAATCAACAGATCTGCGTCTTGATAGTTGTACGGGCATTCAGTAGTATTCGCGCGCTTTTTTACATATTTATCAAGGAACGATATGCGCGCCGTTGCCTACCTGCCAGTCACCCTTCTTTCTGTACTTGTTGCCGCTTGTGGTGGTGGCAGTGATTCCGATTCATCCGAGCCTATCCAGAAAAATGTCGGTATTCATGCAACTCCCGGAACCGCCGCCAGTAATACGATTATTTACGGGCATTATCAGACGGTTTCCCGAGCTCAGTTGCCACCGAAGTCAGAGTACTTTAAAACTTTTCGCCAGACTGAAGTGGTAAACAGCATCCCGGCAGCACTTAAGGTGTCGACCGATAGCCCGGCCCCCTATAAAAAGATCAAAAACTTTGTTGAGTACACGGGTAAGCCCGCTGAGCACTCAAGCACAAGTTATTTTACGATTGAAGCTGCGCCTAAGCTGCTGGCGACGCTGGATATCACAAATCAGTGGTACAACAACCTGCACACCACGACCACCACAATAACAAACAGCAATAACAGCAGTGCGCCGCAGGTTGGTCAGAAGAGCAGCTCCGTTCAAAGTGCTGACCTGCTGCAATACCCTTCCGGTAATCCGGCAGGAAACCGCTCCAGCGATGTACAGTCTACATATCAGGGCGTTGAAGATATCACCGTTGGTGGAGATCTATGGAACACTTTCAAAGTGGCTGTTACTGATAGCCGTGCCCAGGCGATCAGCGGTAACCTGAGCAAGAGCACACGCACCAGCGCTACGGGAACCATGTGGCTGGAACGTCGCACCGGCACCTTGTTAAAACTGACCTCAAAAATGAAATTTGAGCGCATGGACTTTCCCGGTATTAAGCTGGATTTTGAAATTACCCAACGCTTACTGGAAACCAATGATCCGGTGCTCTTACAACAACGGGTTAATGCCAATAACAGTGCAACGTCATCCGCCCGCATTGAGCAAAAAACCGTGCGCAATTTCAGCGAAGACGAGCTGGAATCAATGGCACAAAGCTATTGGCAGCAACATACCACTGTCCATCAGCCAGAAGCTCTGGAGCTGATGTAAACCGCTGAAAGTCGGCTGGTTCAGCCCCGATTCAGCGGGGCTGACATCTGCTGACAAAGTTCAGACATAAGCCAGATACTTTCCCTTTCCCCACCTGCTTATGCTGTTCTCCGAACTGACAGGAGAACACTGATGAAAGCTCTAAAGACATCCAATTTACGTACGGCTCTGCTGGCTGCCACTCTGGCTTCGATTGTCGGCCTGACGGGCTGTGGCTCTGATAGCAAATCCAACAGCGCTTCCAGTAATTCAGGAAGCAATACCGGCAACAACGGCGGCAATAACTCAGGTAATGTCACCAAACCGGGCACTGGTCAGCAAGCGGATGGGTTATTTGCCGTGCGTGGTGACTGGGCCATTATGGATGGCGAAATTACCTCCAAAATCGTCGACCAGCTGAACACTCTGGTAAAGAACAATCCGCAGGTAAAAACCGTTGTGCTGCAAAATGTTCCCGGCTCCAGCGACGATGAAATGAATCTGAAAGCCGGTTTGCGTTTACGTCAGTTGGGACTGAATACCTATTTACCACCGGGTGGTGAAATTGCCTCCGGCGGCGTGGACCTATTCCTTGCCGGCAAAGAGCGTTTCGCCGCTCAAGATGTCCTGGTGGGTGTCCATTCCTGGGGCGGCGATGGCGTTAAGGATGCCAGCACTCTGCCCCGCGATCATGCATCGCATAAACCGTATCTCGACTATTACAAAGCCCTGGGCATCAACGAAGATTTTTATTGGTACACCATCAAAGCCGCTGACGCCGATAACATTCACTGGATGTCGAGCGCTGAGCGTAAACAATATGGCATCACCACGCGGGCAGCGACTGAGAAAGAACTGAACATGATTACTCATCATGCCAGCACAGATAAAGCCATCGGTGCTTTATTCTCTCAGTACACCTGGGTAAACGCCGCCAACAAAAAACCAATTCATATCTTTGCCTCAAAAACCGTGGCGCCTTTACAAATGGCCAAAGCCCGGGCGGTAATGCAGCACTACCTGACCAATGAAAAAGGCCTGCAAAACAAAGATAAAATGAGCGCCAAGCTGGGCGATGACCAGGCCAGTCTGTTTATGTTCGCTACCCAGCAAGACTCGGAAGCCGCCTTTAATGGCAGCCTCGGACAATCGGCTCTGGCTCAACATGGTCAGGACTTATACGCCAGCGAGGTGTTTGTTGAAGGAACACAAAATTATCTGAAACGCAGCGAAGCCAGCGGCCGTGATGCTACCTATGAAGAAATCCTGCATCTGGTTCAGGGCCATGGTTTAGCGTCTGCGGAGAAAGCACTACAAGAACGAATCGTCACCCTCGCCAACCAGGCTCTTGCGGATAAAAGCTGGAATCCCAGCCAGGAAGACGTAAACGAATGGCAGGCTGAAACAGACCAAAACGGTTACACCTCTTTGAACTATGAATATCTCGCTGCAGCAGTGGAAGGTTTTTACGGCCTGTGGGGCTATTCCGATCGTGGCTTAGACGGCTATCTCGGTACGACCCGCCTGGTTCAACAACAAAAAGATCCGGGTGGACTGGCGTTAATTAAAGAAGTCTGGCCGTCGTACATCACCACCAGCATGCCAATCAGTGCTGATTTCCCAGCTGGTGAAACCTTCAGCCTGCAGTACAATTCTGCGCTGGAATATACTAGCCAATCTCAGTACTTACAGCACGTGCACCTGACGGGCAGCAACAACAGCAATATACTGGGTAATGATCAAGCTAATATTTTGCGAGGCAATGAAGGTCACAATATTATAGACGGAGCAGGTGGAGATCAGGACGTTGCGGTATTTTCTGGCCTGCAGCGTGAGTATCAGGTTTCTCAACAGGGTAAAGAATGGCATGTTTCTGACAACATTAACGGTCGCGATGGTCACGATGTGTTACTTAACGTCGAGTTTATTAGCTTTAGGGACAATGACAGAGTGAATGTGAATGACCTCTGAAAGGCAACACGCGACACACAAACCGTAAATTAAAAAGCACAGAAAACGATGAACGAATTTGCAGAAAAACACATTCTGGTGGTTGAGGACGATGCAGAAATCAGCCGCCTGCTGACGGTGTTTTTAAAAACCGAGGGTTTTAATGTTCAGGTTTGCCAACGTGGCGATCAGGCGCCACTGGCGGTTCGCCAGGCCTCGCCCGACTTGTTAATTCTCGACATTTTGCTGCCCGGCCAGGATGGCTTATCGGTTTGCCAGCAGGTTCGTTCGTTTTATCAGGGCCCGATTCTGATGTTGACCGCTTGTGAAGACGATGTGTCGGAACTCACGGCGTTTCGCTCTGGCGCTGATGATTATGTGCGCAAGCCGATCCGCCCGGATGTGCTGTTGATGCGCATCCAGGCATTACTGAAACGTTGTGCCACGAGTACGGTTCAGTCTGAGCAATATCGTTGCGGACCGATTGAAATTATTCCCGGTCGTCGCGAGGTATTGCTCAATGGTGAGGTCGTTGAACTGCAAAGCGGCGAGTTCGATTTACTCGAATTACTCGCCCGTCATCAGGGTCAGGCCGTGAGTCGCGACCGCTGTTATAAAAGCCTGCGTGGCATAGATTACGACGGTGCCGACCGCTCGCTGGACATGCGCATTTCGTCATTACGCAAACGTCTGGGAGACCAGGCACCACAACGATTTATCAAAACCGTGCGTGGCACCGGTTATATGTTGGCAAACGATGAAACCCGTTAGTTTTTTCTGGTATTTATACGGTGCAGTGGCACTGGCACTGGTGCTGACCATCAGCGCTTTATTTCTCACCATCCACCTTGTTGAACGTCAGGATGACTGGGAAGATTTTGCCCGTGATATCCAGCAGCTGTTACTGATGGCACGGGTTGAATGTGGCACCGAACATCTGCAGAACCCCTGTGTAAGCAATTTAATTAATGATCACGGTTTTGAAATCAGCCAGCAGTTTTACGCCGACAGTAACGGAAATGACGACGCCAATATCGAGAACGATAAAGACAGCGATTTCATCGATGGCTGGCCGCATCTGGATGAAGACATTCTGGTATTTAAGTTCGCTTCCGGATTTCAGGCTCAGGTCACAAACCAACCTGCCCTGTGGGTGCGTGATAATCCCGAACACCTGGATGAAGCAGCACGTAACGACAGTCCTGCGGATATCTTTGTCACCGCCATCGGCATCACGTTATTACTATTAGCATCGATTGCATTATTTCTTTACTGGCCGGTTAAGCGTCTGATCCGCTGGTTACAGCAGCTGGAACACTCCGCCGACTCACTCGCCAGAGAAGACTATAACGTGCATCTACCGGCATTAAATGTCAGCCCGTTTTTTCAATTGTCGGAACGCTTTAACCGCATGATTGAAGTAATCCGCAACAATCTCGAAGAAAAACGATTGCTGGCCAATGCCATGGCACACGAATTACGCACGCCGTTAAGTCGTGCGCGACTGGCACTGGGGCTGTTACAACGACAGCCAGAAAATGAATTCCAGCAGGAGTTGTTATCCGACCTGGATCGCTATCTGGATGAGCTGGAAAAAGTGACGGATAACAGCTTGCAGCTGGTGCGACTGCAGAATTCAGAACCCACGTTGAGTGAGCTGCCGCTGGATAACTGGATCAGACAGAAAGTCGTCAGTCGCCAGGGACACCAGAGTCATATTGACTGGCAGATGGCATTAACGCCCTGCTCGGTCGCTGTGGATGAGCGTTTCTTCACACTGATTATCGATAATATTTTCAGCAATGCAGAACGCTATTGTCAGCAAAGCATTCGGGTAAATTTAACCACCCGGGGGAATCAGGCGGAATTAATTGTGGAAGATGATGGTCCGGGTATTGCCGAGGAACTCATTGAACAGGCACTGCAACCCTATCGCCGCTTAGACGACAGCCGTGATCGGCGCTCCGGTGGTATTGGCCTGGGTTTAGCGCTGGTTAACAGTGGCTGCGCACGGTTAAATATTGGCCTGTCACTGCAAAACCGGGATTCGGGTTTATCGGTGCGGCTGCGCATTCCGCTGGCTAATCCGAACCACTTTCAACAATAATTCGTGATTAACCGTTTCAAAAATAATTCACGCTCACCCGCTTCAATAATTGACAACACAATCTGTTTAGCCGGGAATATTCTCGCGTTGCTGTTGATGGCGATTCAGCAGCAAACGCAGCCGCGCCGGTTTTAACGGTTTATGCAATAAGGTATAGCCAGAAGCTTTGGCTTGCTGTAAACGCTCTTCGGCGGTATCTCCGGTGATTAATACGCCGAAAAAATCATACCCTTGCTGGCGTAATTGATTCATCACCTCAATACCACTGACCTGATCTGGCAGGCGTAAATCCGACAACACCACGTCAGGATAAAAGCCTTCTGCAGTCACTTGCTGAACCTGCGCCGGGCTGTCAGCCGTTTTTACCTCACAACCCCAGCTATTGAGCAGCAGTGACACACTGTCGAGAATATCGCGATCGTCATCAATCAACAGCAAGCTCAGTGATTCCAGCGTTTGTTCTGCAGATGACTTATTTCTTTCGCTATACTCATCAGGGTCACAACAAACAGAATCACAACCGGGCAAAACAAAAGAAAAACAACTGCCCTTACCCAGCACTGAGCGCATATAGATGTCGCTACCAATGCTGTTCAGTAACCCTTTTACAATCGAAAGGCCGAGACCCAATCCCTGACTAGAATCTCGTTGTTGGTTTTTCACCTGAAAATATTCTTCAAAAATATCCTGCTGATGCTCTGCCGCAATACCAACCCCGGTGTCCCACACCTGAATTTCAACCTGTTGATCCGCTCGTCGACGCACACCCATAACGACCCGCCCGCTGTTGGTATAACGGATGGCATTCGACACCAGATTGAGTAATACCCGGGTCACCATGGTGTAATCGGTGTTCACTACTAGCGAGCTCGGCATAACTCTGAGCGTAATATTCTTTTCTTCCGCCGCCAGTTTGGTACTGCGATAAACATCATCCAATAAGGTGGCTACGGGAACCGCGGTAACATGGGTCTCCAATGTCCCGGACTGAATTTTGGATAAATCCAGAATAACATTCAGCATACTGCGCAGCGATTCAGTGGTTTTATAAATACCGTTCACCAATCGCTGACTGATTTGATTTTTATTCTGTTGTTGTAACGCATCGGCATAGAAACCCAGCGCCTGTAACGGTTGGCGCAAATCATGACTGGCCGCTGCCAGGAAGCGGGACTTGGCCAGATCACTTTTTTCCGCCCGTTCTTTTTGTTCACGATATTCGTCTGCCAGAATTTTATTAGCAAAGCGCATTCGAATGGAGTTTTTCAGATCGGAATTAATAGTGTGGGCATAACGGGTAAGAATCACGAAATAAAATAATGCGACCCAACCAACCGTATTGATCTCTTCGATATTGACCGCTGCAATGGTGAGATACCAGAACACCAACATAAACGGAATAATAAAAAATAATACATCGGCAAATACGGCGCATTAGCGCCAAGTGCTCCAGCACCCAGACCAATCACCAGTAAGGAAAAATAGATAAACTGATAGGTGTAATCGACATCAGAAAAGTTGTAGTCAAGCAAACTTAATAATGGAAAACTCCAGATTATCCCGGCGATACAACCCGACAGCGCCGTCATATTGAGGCGGAAGCGATTGATTTTCGGGTCGTCTAACGGATGTTTGCGGGTGTACCAGAGATAAAACCAATTCGCCAGGCTATTGGATACGCTGGCGATTCCCCAGCAGGCCACCCAGAATGAATCGAGTTTGTCCCAGAATAAATAACAGCTGGCGATTGCGGTAACGATGGGACCGGGCAATCCACGCAACATTTGTTTTTCTATCACCGCAAGTTGTTCGCGGCGCATAATATTGGTTGGAATTGCGCTCATTCCCTGGCCATCCATACCTAGTTATCGATCGGAACATAAACTCTGACAATAGTAACAGAATCGGTATTTTTACCTACCCACATCCGTAATTACCAAAAGCGCCCGCCCTTGTGCTGTAAGTAAACATTACTTTTAATTAACTTTTGTTAATCATCTCCGGGACAACCGGATCACCGGGACGGCGGTCTGCTAAACTCAGTGTGTTTCTATTATTCCCGTGACCTGAATGACCCGCATCTCCTCAACTAACCGCGGCTTTACCCTGGCCGAACTTATTACCGTTATTGTCCTGGTGGGAGTATTGGCTGCGATTATCCTGCCGCGCTACAGCGATTTTAATGACGACAGTAAAGTATCGACACTCAATGCCACCGCAGGTGCCATTGAAAGTGCGTTGGCTCTGGTGCACAGCCAGGCATTGCTGCAGGGCCAAACCACAGGAAACGGTTCCGTTGTAATTAATGGGGTTAGCATCCCGTTGTTTAACGGTTACCCGGCAGTGGATGGCAGCTCCAGCTTTGTCGATATTAATAATCAGATTCAGGCCTGGCTGGATATTTCTTCGGTTGATCGCAATACCGCCCGGAACGATAGAAACGCAGCGATCTTTTTTACCGATAAAGCCAGCGCATTTAATCAGATTTTTATTTTCTTCAGCGAAGACTACGACAGTAAAAGCGTTTCCTTCCCATGCCAGATCCGCTATCAGAATCAGACATCCGGTACCGGTCCGGAAATCCGGGTATTAACCACCGGCTGTTAAGCGGCTTTTTTTATAGGGATATAGCAACAACTCCGCTTTCAATAGCTCTTTATTCTATAAGCACCAAAACATATAGAAATAAAGCTTAGTTTTTTAGGGTGTTTTTTGACATTAGTCAGGGTCTGAGTGCCGGAATGAGACTAACAACCGTAAACCTTTTGCTTAACGGTCAACTATAATAAGCCAACCTTTTTAACATTCAGATCCCATCGTCGTGCAAAAACTATTTTTATGTTTACTCCTGTTTTTTCCACTGCTGTTCTCGGGGCACAGTGTTAGCGCGCAGGATCTGAGCCAAAAACGTATTTTATTGCTGTTTTCCTATCACTCGACCTTTCCAACCAGTACCAAAGTTCTTGATGGCCTGCACCAGGCATTCGCTGATAATCAGCCGATTCTCGACGTCGAATACATGGACAGCAAACACATTAACGACGACGCCAGCCAGCAGCTGTTCCGGCAGTTGCTCGGATATAAGCTTAAGCGCCTGCCCGCCTACGATCTGATTATCACCGCCGACGACAACGCCCTTGATTTTGTTATCGCCAATCACCAGCCGTTATTTGCTGGTGCCCCGGTAATATTTTTAGGCGTAAATGATCTGAACAAAGCGCTGTCACTCGAAGATACTCCATGGATTACCGGAGTCGTGGAAGCACCGTCATTTGCTGACAGCCTGTCTGTTGCCAGAGGCCTGTTCCCACAGCGCGACAACGTTTATGTCATCGTTGATAACCGGGTATCGGGCCAGTCGGATTACAAATCTCTGCTCGGTTTCAAACAGGATTTTGCCGATCTGCATTTCCACCCACTCTCGCTGCAACAATTGAACTGGCAACAACTGGGCAACCAACTGAGTCTGCTTGGTAGCCGCGACCTGGTGCTGCTGTTATCGGCCTACAGTGATAAAGATTCAAACTTTAAAACCTTCGATGAAAGCCTGGCGTTTATTACCGAACACAATCAGGTGCCTCTGTTCCACTTTTGGGAGCACGGTATGGGTGACGGTATTCTCGGTGGCGTGCTGGTCAGTCATAAAGAACAAGGACTGCAAGCCGGGATGATGGCGCGCCGGGTACTGTCGGGTGAATCGATCGACAACATAAACATTCTGGCGAACAGTCCGAATCGGCCGATGTTCGATTTCCAACAGTTAAAAACCTTTGGTCTCCAGCGCTCACAACTGCCGCAGGACAGCCTGGTGCTGTTTCAGCCAGAATCACTCTGGTACAAATATCGCACTCAGCTTTCAGTGTTAACTCTGTTCTTCCTTATGTTGATTGGCGCCGCCATGTACCTCATCAACAACAACATCAAGATGCGCCGCCTCAGCCACCGCCTGGCAGAACAAACCAGTTTCTTCCGCCTGCTGATGGCCACCCTGCCCGACCTGGTATGGATCAAAGACCCTAAAGGCGTATACCTGGCCTGCAATAAACGCTTTGAGCAGTTCTTTGGTGCCAGCGAAAAAGACATCGTCAACAAAACCGATTACGACTTTGTTGAAAAAGAGCTGGCAGATGCCTTCCGCAATAACGACCTGCTGGCGTTAAATTCGAATTCCCGCTCGATCAACGAGGAACAGATCCAATACGCCAGTGATGGCCGCACCGAACTGCTGGAAACCATCAAAACCCCGGTGTACGACAAACAACACGGGCGCTTATTGGGAGTACTGGGCGTCGGCCGCGATATTACCCAGCGTAAAGCAAACGAAGAGTCATTGCGGCTATTAGCCAGCGTGGTGAAAAACACCGCCGAAGGTGTGGTGATTACCAATGCCGACCGTCGCATCATTGAGATCAACTCCGCCTTCAGCGAGATCACCGGCTACCAACGTGAAGAAGCGCTGGGCAACAACCCGAGCATGCTCAAATCCGGCGAGCAAGGTCCCTCGTTCTACGCCAATATGTGGCACAACATTAATGATCGTGGTCGCTGGAGTGGCGAAATTTATAACCGTCGTAAAAATGGTGACATCTTTCCCGCCTGGCAAACCATCAGTGAGGTGCGCAATAACGCCGGAGACATAACCCACTACGTTTCCGTCTTCTCCGACATCAGTGAGCTGAAAAAGACTCAGGAAAAGATCTCGTATCTGGCCTATCACGATTCACTGACTAACCTGCCAAACCGCGTATTGTTAAAGGAACGTCTCGACCAAGCTATCAAACACGCCGATCGCAGCGGCCAGTCGTTTACCCTGATGTACATGGATCTCGACAACTTTAAGAATATTAACGACAGCATGGGTCACACCGAAGGTGACCAGTTGCTGATTGATGTTGCCGATAATCTGCGCAGCATTCTGCGGGAAAAAGACACCATTGGTCGCCTTGGTGGTGATGAGTTTGTTCTGCTGTTTGACGATCTCGATCACCCGGAACAAGCCGCTCACCTGGCGGAAAAAATACTGGAACATATCCAGCAACCGATTCAGTTGAGCAACAATGTGGTGAATGTGTCCGCCAGCATTGGTATTTGCATGTACCCTCAGGATGGTTCGGATGCCGGTGAGTTATGGCGAAATTCCGACGCCGCCATGTACCGTGCCAAACAACTGGGACGTAACACCTATAACTTCTATACCGAAGAGCTGACCCGCCAGGCCTCTGAACGTATGCAGATCGAAAGTGACCTGCGTCATGCACTGATTCGTAACGAATTTGCGCTGTATTATCAGCCGCAAATCGACACCGAAACACAGCAAATCATCGGCGTTGAAGCATTGATTCGCTGGATCCATCCGGAAAGAGGCCTGGTGCCGCCGGATCAGTTTATTCCGGTTGCTGAAGAGACCGGCCTGATCCTCGCCATCGGTGAATGGGTGTTGGAACAGGCCGCCTGGCAGGCCAAGACCTGGCTCGATCAGGGCATTAATATCGGTGCTGTGGCGGTTAATATTGCTGGCCCCCAAATCACTAAAGAAGACCTGACAGAGAAAGTGAAGTCGGTGTTAAAGCGCTATGATCTGCCACCGCAGCATCTGGCTCTGGAGCTGACCGAAACCTTCATCATGACCAATGAACAAACCATCCGTCACCTGCAGCAGCTGAGTGAACTGGGGATTGAGCTGGCAATCGATGATTTTGGTACCGGTTATTCGTCACTCAGTTATCTGAAAAAGTTACCGATCCATAAGCTTAAGATTGATAAATCTTTTATTGGTGATATTCCGGTTGATGCCGATGACATGGCCATTTGTCGCACCATCATCGCCCTGTCTGAAAACCTGGGATTAAGTGTGTTGGCCGAAGGTGTGGAAACCATGGAGCAGTCGGATTATCTCAAACAGCATGGTTGTATTCAGGCTCAGGGATATGGCTACAGCAGACCACTGCCAGCGCCTGAGCTGGAAGCCTTTTATTACAATTGGGTTGGCCAGGACAAATCAGAAAAAGCCAACGTAAAAGCCCCTGAATAACCCGCCGAATAAGCCCAAAACAACCAGAACAAAGCAGCGCCATCCGCAATATCAGCAACTGACATTCAGCGGATGGCGCTCAGCTTGTTCTATCGAGAATTATTGCAATCAGGCGTTGGTTAACAACGACAACTGCTCAACCAGCTGCTCGCTCAGTTCATCATTGGTTAAGACGCCCTTTTCCCCGTCAAAGTTATCGTAGAACGATGGCACCGACAGACTGCCTTTAACCTCCAGAGCGAAATACGGCGCTGAGCCCACTGCAGAACCCAGTACATTTTGTGCACCGCCTGGGCCCGGTGAAGTCGCCAGTAATACCGCCTTCTTGTTCTGATATACCTTCTGATCAATACGGGAAGTCCAGTCGAACAGGTTCTTATACGCAGCGGTGTAGGAGCCATTGTGTTCTGCAAACGAAATCAGAATGGCATCCGCTTCTGCAATCTTGTTACGGAATGCCTGCGCTGGCGCCGGAATGCCCGACTCGTTTTCACGGTCAGAGCTGTAAATCGGCATTTCAAAATCGTTTAAATCCAGTACTTCAAATTCAGCGTCGGTATTGTTTTTTAACAGCTCGGCTGCGTGGGTAACCAGCGCTTTGTTAATGGACTGACTGGAGTTGGTTGCGGCAAATGCTAATACTTTCATCATCGTTCCCCTGGCCCTCAGGCCTGTGTGTTTAACGGTTTGTTTTGATGAGTTCACTATAGATTCGCCACGAATAAAGATTAATAGCCTGAGCGTGGACTTATTATTTCCATTTGACTCGCAATGGAGTCAAAACTCCCCTATTCTGGGCTTTTCACACTTCTGATGAGGTTGGTAAATGAGCTACAACGGCCAGTTGCTCGACGGTATGGTCATTTTTACCGAAGTTGTTAATGCCGGAAGCTTTACTCTGGCGGCAGAAAATACCGGGCACTCAACCTCTTACATCAGTAAAGAGATAAACAAACTCGAAGAGCGCCTGGGCGTACGACTGATGAATCGCACCACCCGCTCCCAAAGCCTCACCGCCGAGGGAGAAATCTACTTCCAGCAATGTCAGCAAATCATCGCTGAAGCAACCCAGGCACAAAACGCATTGATGGGCCAACAGCTGGAACCAACCGGAACATTACGTATCAGCTGCCCGGCCAGCTTTGGTGAAGCCCAGATGCAACCGGTGTTCTCCGGCTTCCTCAGCCGCTATCCACAGGTTGCGCTGGAGCTGGATGTCAGCAACCGCAAAGTCGATGTAATTGCCGAAGGGTTTGACGTAGTTATTCGCGCAACGCCTCAGCTGGCCGACTCGAGCCTGATCAGCCGCCGGGTGATGACGTCACGTGGCATTACGGTAGCCTCGCCCGACTATTTGAATCGCAAAGGCACACCAAGCCGTCCGGAACAATTAGCGCAACAACACCCCGATCAGCACGAATGTATTACCTACAGCCATCTTAAGCAGCCAAGACTGTGGCAATACCAGAATCAATACGGCAAGGATATTCAGGTGGAAGTCGGCAGCCGAACGCTGACCAACAGCTCGGAGATGATTTTGTCGTTGTGCCGTGATGGCCAGGGCATTGCCCGGATTCCGGAGTTTCTGCTCACCGATGAGCTGCAGCAAGGAACGCTGGTTGAACTGTTTTGTGATCACCAGCGCTTCCCCATCGATGTATTTCTGATTTATGCCAGCCGCAAACATATGTCGTCTAAGGTGCGGGCATTTATTGATTTTGTTGCGGAGGCATTAGCCAACGAAGCTTAGTGCTCTTCCAGTACCGCGAGCAACGTGCGCAGATTGTCATCAATTTGCTGCAGTTGCTCAGGTGACAATTCAGAGATGATATGTCGTTCGTTCTGCAGATGAGCCTCAACCGCCCGGTCTGCCAGTGCAGCGCCTTCTGCGGTGAGCCGAACCAGCTTACTGCGGGCATCTTCCGGATTTGCCAGCCGTTCGATCAGCCCCCGCTTTTCCAGCTGATTCATCCGATGCGTCATGGTGCCAGAGGTCACCATCAAAGTAGAAAACAAAGTGGTTGGCGCCAGGCAATAAGGTGCGCCAGAGCGCTTTAATGTCGCCAGCACATCAAATTCCCAATAACTGAGTTCAAACTCGGCAAACACTTTATCCAGCTTCGGCTGCATTAACGCAGCACAGCGTTTCAGGCGGCCAATCGGCCCCATGGGGGTGGTATCGAGATCCGGACGTTCCGCCTGCCATTGGGCAAGAATGTTGTCGACTTTATCCATCAGTAAATCCTGAGCTGATTCTTCATTGTTATTGGCAAGCGACTCTATCTAGGATTTATCTTGATTTCAAGATAGTTTCGTTTAAACTGAATTTATCTTGAAGTTAAGATAAATTGAAATCGAGTATGTTATGCGCACTGTTTTATTAATTCTGCTGACTGCATTAGCCCCTGTCATCTGGGGCTCAACCTATATCGTCACCAGCGAATTCCTGCCAGAAGGAGTTCCGGTTACCTCCGCAGCCATGCGGGTTTTGCCCGCTGGCTTATTGTTATTACTGATTACCCGGGTATGGCCGCAAAAACAGCAGTGGCTGAAATTAGCTCTGCTGTCGGTGCTCAACATTGGGTTATTCCAGGCGCTGTTATTTGTTGCCGCTTATCGCTTGCCAGGTGGTCTGGCGGCCATTCTTGGGGCAGTACAACCGTTTGTGGTGATGCTGCTGATCTGGTGGGTTAACCACAAAGGTCCCAATCTGGTTGCGGTGATTGCCAGTATCGCCAGCATTCTGGGAATGACGGCACTGATCCTGTCGCCGGGCAGCCAATGGGATTTGATTGGCATCCTGGCGGCTTTAATCGGTGCTATCAGTGTTGGTGGCGGTGTATTCCTCACCCGCCATTGGCAGATGAATATGCCAACTCTGGCGTTTACCGGCTGGCAGCTGGTGCTGGGCGGCGTCATGCTCGCCCCGGTAGCCCTGTTGTTTGATGCACCCATGCCGGCGTTGAGCCAAGCACAAATTCTCGCCTACGTGTATTTATCCCTGGCCGGATCTCTGACCGGCTATTTCCTCTGGTTTAACGGCATCCATAAGTTATCGCCGGTTGCCGTCTCATCACTGGGGTTATTAAGCCCGCTATCGGCTGCGGTATTAGGCTGGGTATTTCTCGGAGAAGCCCTGCAAGGAGTTGCCCTGCTCGGATTTATCACCGTATTGCTCAGCGTATTAATTGTGCAATGGGCCATGCTGCCTGAGCGTCCGAAATTTCCCACGCTTTTCAAAACGATTAAGGAATAAATCTCCATGACAGATATTACGAATACACACGTCAGCAAACTGTTACAGCAACGTGTATCGACTGGACGCTACGATCCGGATTTTGAAATTGACGATCAAACCATTACCGAGTTAATCCGCCAGACAACACTGACTCCCAGTGCTTATAACCTGCAAAACTGGCGGTTTATTGCGGTGAAATCTGAAGAGCAAAAACAAGCACTTCACCAAGCGAGCTACCAGCAACCACAGATTCTGGATGCAGCCGTTACCTTTATTGTGGTTGGCCAGTTAAATGCGCATAAACAGTTGGCTGCGGCTCTGCAACCGTCGGTTGATGCTGAGTTAATGCCACAAACCGCTGCCGATGGCTGGGTTGCAGTGGCGACACAAACCCACGAAGGCAATCCTCAATTACAAATGGATGAAGCGTTTCGCAGTGCTTCATTAGCGGCCATGACCTTAATGCTGGCGGCAGAAGATATGGGATTTGCCACCGGGCCAATGAGTGGTCTCGTACGCGAACAAGTGCAACAGGCATTTAATCTGAGCGAGGATAATATCCCGGTGATGCTGGTAACCGTTGGTAAAGCGGCGAATAAAAGCTGGAGCCAGAAAAAACGCAGACCGGTAGAAAAAGTACTGGAGATTGTTTAAACATTCATCCAGTCCGGCTCCCAGCTGCAATTTTTCTACCGCAACCGGGAGCTGAATTTATCGGATTAATCGGACTTGCGCTCTGCAAGTTCAGCATCAATTAATTGATCCACCTCACCTTCCTTCAACTGCTGCATAAATTCCCGGGCATTTTCCCGGTTATCAAAAGGAACTGAAAACTCAATTCGGGATAATTCTGTATGGCGCAGGATAAACCATACCGGATGATCGGCTTCGTCATTATTTTCATTCAGTACCACCAACACATATCCATATACTGTACTGAATACAAAGCGCCCCCATACTTCGTGTTCATCAGCAGCCATAGCCTCCGGCAATAAATAGTCCGGAACCCGCTCTGGCACACCTTCCAGTACAACTTCTTTCATCTGCTTCACCCTTTCTTAGAAACCAGCTTCAACAGTGAACCGGAATGCATGGCCGAAAAAGAGACGGTTCGCACCAAAGGTTGGACTATTTGAACACTACCTATCCTTTGGACTATCTGAACATCAGGTCCAAATAGTCCAACACTCCCCGAAGTACGTCCATTCCGGCAACCAGGCTGACGGCGAATAATAAATGCCTCATTCCCGTTAATCTGAGTGGACTTATGAAGGAAAAACTATTCGATACTCTGATCAACGCCCCCATACGGGTGATGCTGTTGATCTTTCTGCTGATTGCAGGAGCTGGTTATGGTGGCCAGTACCTGACTTTTAAGGCGGACTACAAAATCTTCTTCGGTGAAGACAGCCCGCTGCTAATGAACTACGAAGCGGTCCAGGCGGAGTTCAGCAAGAGCGATAACGTCGCCTTTGTTATAGCGCCCAATGATGGCAACGTTTTTACTCCGGAAACCCTGACAGCCATTCGCGAGATCACCGAAGAAGCCTGGCAGATTCCCTATTCATCCAGGGTGGATTCATTAACTAACTTCCAGCATACCCAATCAGAAGAAGATGATCTGAGTGTGGCTGACCTGGTGGCTGAGGATACGCCACTAACGCTAACGTCCCTGAACAACATTCGTGAGATTGCTCTGAACGAACCACTGCTGATTAAAAAGCTGGTAGCACCGTCGGCCAATTCCACCGTAGTTAATGTCACCGTGCAATTAAACGAGGTCAACCTCGAACCTATTGTGATGGCCAAAGCCCGGGAGATGAAACAAAAATACGAAAAGCAATATCCGGATCTGAAAATCATGTTGTCTGGCATGGTGATGATGAACGGTAGTTTCAGTGAGTCTGCCATTCATGATAACGAAGTGCTGGTACCACTGATGTTTGCTGCAGTCATCGTCATTATGATTGCGCTACTGAAAAGCTTTACCGGTACCTTCGCCACTGTCGTTATTGTGATTACCAGTATCGTCAGCGCCATGGGTTTAGCAGGCTGGACTGGCTTGTATTTATCCGGCCCTTCTGCCAGCTCACCGGTAATGATTTTAACCTTAGCCGTCGCCGACTGTATTCATGTCATGAACTCCATGTTCTATGAAATGCGCCAGGGCAAAAGCAAATCCGCAGCATTAAAAGAAAGTCTGCGTCTGAATTTCCAGCCAATTATGCTCACCAGTATCACTACCGCGATTGGCTTCCTCAGCATGAACTTCTCGGAATCTCCTCCGTTCCGCGACCTGGGTAATATCGTTGCCATTGGTGTGATGATGGCGTGTATTTTATCGCTGACTTTATTCCCGGCATTAATGATGATTCTTCCGGTTCGGGTAAAACCACAACCACAAAATAGAAACACCTTAATGATGTCTCTGGGTAATTTTGTTATCGCAAAGAGCCGGGTATTGCTGCCAACCATGGCACTGATTATTGCCGGATTAACGTTCCTGCTGCCACAAAACACCCTTAACGATAACTTCGTGGAGTATTTTGACGAGTCCATGCCAATCCGCACCTCCACCAGTTATATGCAGGAAAATATGTCCGGCATTATTCTGATGGAAGTCGCCATCAACAGTCAGGAGACCGGTGGCATCAGCGGCAGTCGTTATATTCAGACCATAGATACCTTCAGCAATTGGTTCCGGCAGCAACCTGAAGTGGATCATGTCAGCACCCTGAGTGATACCTTTAAACGTCTGAATAAAAATATGCACGCCGATAATCCGGATTACTACCGCCTGCCGGAGAATCGTGAATTAGCAGCTCAGTATTTGCTGTTATACGAAATGTCTCTGCCTTATGGCCTTGATTTAAATAACCAGATCAATGTCGATAAATCCGCCACCCGTGTGGTAAGTACGTTAAAAAATATCAGCAGTGTTGAATTACTCGACCTGGAACAACGAGTGACCCAATGGCTGGCGAAAAGTGCACCGGATTATAAGGTGATGATTACCGGTCCGGATCTGATGTTTGCTCATATCGGCCAAAGTAATATCGAAAGTATGTTGTCTGGTACGGCCATCGCACTGGTGTTAATTTGCGGCTTATTAGGCCTGGCCTTGGGATCATTTCAATTCTCACTGATCAGTCTGGTACCGAATATTGCTCCGGCTGCGATGGGCTTTGGCGCCTGGTATTTATTAAGTGGCGAAGTTGGCCTGGGTTTATCCATGGTGGCCGGAATGACCCTGGGTATTGTGGTCGACTATACCGTTCATTTCCTCAGCAAATACCTGCACGCCCGCCGTGATCTGGGCGCTGATACTGAAGCTGCGGTGCGTTACACCTTTAACAGCGTGGGAAATGCGTTATGGGTGACCACCATTGTGCTGGTAATCGGCTTCTCGGTACTGGCGCATTCTCACTTTAAATTAAACGGTGATATGGGCTTCTTAACCGCGGTCACCATCGTCCTAGCACTGGTAGTTGATTTCTTCTTCCTGCCTCCTCTGCTGCTGTTACTTGATCGTAAAAAACAAGCATCAGCTACTTCTACTGAAACAGATAACGATACGGAGCAAACAGCTTATGAAAATGCATGATAGCAACAAAAAATTGCCAACGATTTTTGCTTTATCATCGGCCTTATTAAGCGCGTCACTGATGTCCCAGCTGACAATGGCTGAAACAGCGGAACAACGTGGTTTGCGTATTTCTTCCATCGCCAAAGAGAAAGACACTGGCTGGGGTGATAGTCAAAGCAATATGCTGATGACATTACGTAACAAACGTGGAGAAGAAAGCACACGCCAGATTCGCAGCAAAAACCTGGAGCAGCTTAATGACGGCGATAAGGCTCTGACCGTATTCGATCAGCCAAGGGACGTGAAAGGCACCGCTTTTCTGAGCTTCTCTCATGTAGCAACAGCAGATGACCAATGGTTGTATTTGCCCGCACTGAAACGAGTAAAACGGATTTCATCGAAGAATAAGTCCGGGCCATTTATGGGCTCCGAGTTTTCATTTGAAGATTTAAGTTCGTTCGAGATCGAAAAATACAATTATGAGTTTATCCGTGAAGAACCCTGTGGTGCGAATAGCTGTGAGGTAGTAGCACAATACCCCAAGGACAAATTCTCCGGTTATAAACGCCGTCTGGTATGGATAGATAAGCCGGAATACCGTATCCAGAAAATTGAATTTTACGATCGCAAAAACAGCCTGCTGAAGACCCTGAGTTTTGAACAATACCAGCAATACGAAGGCAAGTTCTGGCGTTCTCAGCTGCAGAAGATGGTGAATCATCAGAACGGTAAAAGCACGGACCTTAAACTATCGGACATCCGCTTCAACACCGGCCTGAAAGACTCTGACTTTAATAAAAATTCTCTGAAACGGGCACGTTAATATGATCAGATCAGCGTTATTATTTGCTGGCCTGTCACTGCCCTGCACCGCTTTTGCGGTGCAGGTTTCAGGCAAGGTCGGACTGCAATGGCAGGCTTATCCTGACAAAGGCCAATACAGCGGGCAACAATATCAATCCAATCTATCAGCCAATATTGGGCCAGAATTTTATTGGCAATGGCGGGATGGTAACTCCAGCCTATTAGTTAAACCCTACTATCGTATTGACGAACACGATGACGAACGCAGTCGCGGTGATATTCGTGAGTTTTTGTGGATGCATACCCACGATAATATCGAGATAAAAGCCGGTATCAGCAAAGTATTTTGGGGGGTTACTGAATTTCAGCATCTGGTGGATGTCATTAATCAGACCGATTCGGTAGACAGTTTTGATGGCGAAGAAAAATTGGGGCAACCCATGGTTAACCTGTCGCTGGTTAATGACTGGGGTATCGTCGATGCTTTTGTGCTGCCAGGCTTTCGTGAACGCAGTTTTGCCGGAAAACACGGTCGCTTACGCCCCGGCATGGTGATTGACGACGATAATGCCCGTTACCAATCCGACGATAAAGATCAACACGTCGACTATGCCCTGCGCTGGAGCCATTCAGTTGATGTCTTTGATCTCGGAGCCTATTGGTTTAACGGTACCAACCGCGAACCTGTGTTTGAAGTAAACGGCGATAAGCTGACGCCTTACTACGAACAGATGACTCAGTTCGGTGTCGACCTTCAGGCCACCATTGATGCCTGGTTATGGAAAGCCGAGGCCATTTATCGGGATGCCAAAGAGCACAACTTCAGTGCGCTACAAGCGGGTTTCGAATACACCTTATACGGTATTCAGGATTCTGATATGGATCTTGGCTTATTAACCGAATACGGCTGGAATGAACGCGGTAAACATTCTGACTCTGTTGCCCAGAATGATATCTACGCCGGAGCCCGTTTAACTCTGAACGATGCTGCAAGCAGCGATTTGCTTATTGGCGGCGGTTACGATCCTGACTACCACAGTAAAAGTCTGTTGGTGGAAGCCAGTCGCCGTATTGGTGAAAGCTGGAAGTTATCGCTGGATATGCGCGTATTCGATGGCAAAAAAGCCGCCGACCCGATCACTGCAATCCGTAAGGACGATCGATTTCAGCTGACTCTGGAACGGTATTTTTAATCGTACATATCGCTTCTAAGAGCGTATTCCCCATAACTAAGACCGAATGGCAATTTTCTAAAACTTTTTGATTTAGCTTAGTGAGAAACCTGATCATGAAAAATCCAGCACTCGAAAAATTTAAAACTGAACTCAATCGTATCTGGGGGCCAGCTACATCTGGCTTAACTAAAGAAGCGAAGCGCTTATTGGAAGAGCTTATCGTGAAATGCAAGGATGAAGATTGGGTCAAGGATTTACTTAAAGAGGGTCTACCATATAAAGAAGTGTATCGAAGCAGCGAACATGGCTTTATTTTAATGGCGCATGTAGAGCAAAAAGGTGATGTTAGCCCTCCTCACGATCATGGTGACGGGTGGGTGATATACGCCACCGTATCTGGTCAAGTTGATATGGGTATATTTGGGAAGGTGATTCGTGATGACGGTAGTTTCGAAATAGTACAACAAGATGAGTACGCACTAAAAGATGGACAGTGTTCTGTATACCTGCCTGGGGATATTCATGATACTACAACAAAGATTGATAACACACTGATGCTGAGGCTTACGAGTTGTGACTTTTTCCAGGAGCTTCAAGAGGGGCGGTTGAACCGATATGAAAATGTTGATAAATGGTAAGTATTTGTCTGGCAGGTTGTAAAAATTGCAATTCGATTTTTACTGGAGAAATGCCCGCTGCCCTGCCCGAAGAAAGCGACTAAACTTAACCTAACAGAATATAATGGCGCCACTATGAACGATATTATCGATATCCGTGTATTGCCTGATAACGAACCTTTTGATCTGGAACTGGTTGATGCCGTTGAGATGGAAGGCAAACTCGATTACGTCGGCCCTCACCGGCATAAATACTATGAAATTTTCTGGGTGCTAACAGGAGAAGGTAGTCACAGTATCGATTTTATCGAATATCCACTGATTCCTGATCGGATCTATTTTATGGCACCGGGTCAGGTGCATGAAGCCCATAGCATCGCTGACACCATGTTTGCACTGTCGTTTAACCCGGATTTTGTCAATCCTGACTATCGCTCACAGCTGGCGGTGGAACGGATTTTCTCCCAGAACAGTGCCAGTGGCCCCTTTGTTATATTGGATGACACCGGCCGCAGGGAACTGAAACAACTGCTGAATATGATGATGCGTGAGCGCCAGGCAGAAAGCCCTGATCATGAGATGTTATCCGCTCTGCTCACCGGCTTTATGCGTTATCTGATGCGTTACAGCCCGGATCAGGGGGAGTCTGCCTCAGAGTCGGATCAGCGAATGGTGAAACTGATGAGTCTGATTGAAGATCATTATAAAAGTCATAAAGACACAAGTTTTTATGCAGACAAACTGGCGCTAAGCAGTAAACGGGTAAATGAGCTGACCAGGGCTCATTTCAGCAAAACCGTTACTCAACTGATTCATGACCGTATTATGCTGGAAGCCAAGCGTGACCTGGCTTACACCAATAAAACGGTAAAAGCGATAGCGCTGGATCTGGGGATCGAAGACGTCACCTACTTCAGTCGTTTCTTCCGCCGCAATGAAGGTGAATCACCCAAAGCCTTTCGCGACAAAATGTTCAAATAGTCCAACTACAACTCCAATCTATCCATTTTCGTTCGCCTACAAGCAGATGATAATTCTTCTCAACATTCACTAATGGTTTGAGAGGACTGCGTCATGTTACAGGCGACTTTACCGTCGATGTTCGCAAAACAAGGACGTGCTGCGGGCTTTTCTTTGGCAATACTCGGCGCATTGCTGATGAGTATCGACCCTTTATTTATTCGTTTCGCTGGGGTCAGCGGTTTTGATACGGCATTTTTATTTGGCTTATTTACCGCCATTTCTATGCCGGTACTCATCCAGATTATTGATAAACGAGGATTAGTCACAGTTATAAAAGCCAGCGGTTGGCCGCTACTTTTTGCCGCTTTATTAATGTTAGGCAGCTCCAGTGGCCTGGTGTTCAGCGTAAAAAATACCAGCATCGCCAATACCTTTGTGATCTTTGCTGCGACTCCAGCACTGGCTGCCCTGTTCAGCTGGATATTCTTAAGAGAACGCGCCAGCCGCGAAACCTGGTTAGCCATTATTGCAGTCATGCTGGGGATTTTGGTGGTGGCCTATGGTTCGTTCAGTTCCGGTGATTCTGCGGGCCATCAGACAAGTTCAACTGGCGGCCAAAGCGCCAACTGGTTCGGCGACGTATTAGCCATAATCGCGGTTAGTTTCCTGGCACTGATGATGACCTTATTACGTAAATATCAGGATGTCAGTCGTTTGGCCGTGGTGGGTTTAGGCAGCTTAATGCTGGCATTGGCTATGGCATTTTTTGCCACACCTTCTGAATACAGCAGTAATACCTGGCTAATCATGGCAGCGATGGGATTATTTTCTGCTCCGGTCGGACGGGTACTAAGTATGGTGGCCACCCGCCATATCAGCGCCGCCGAAGTTTCGATGACACTGATGTTAGAAACGGTATTAGCCAGCATCTGGGGCGTGATCTTTTTTGCCGAAATTCCGACAATTTATAGCCTGATTGGTGGCGGCATAATTTTAATCACTATCTTTATTTACACATGGACTTCGATGACAAGCGAGAATAACGATGACAACCAATAATACTTTTGAAAATACGATAATGGATCAGGAACAACCGATGTTACATATCATCGGCCACATTCATACCCCTTATCAATCCGTCGATGAATGCCCGCGTAATGTCGAAAAAAACGGGCCAATGGCTGAACTGAAATTAAAGGATCAGTATCAGGATGGTCTGCTGGGCCTTAAACCGGGTGATACCATTATGATTTTATACTGGTTTGAAAATGTCGATCGGGAAGTGATGCATCAGACTAACTGTAATGGCAAAGGCACAACCGGAACGTTTAATTTGCGTTCCCCTTACCGCCCTAATCCAATTGCTGCTGCAGAACGTCAGATCGAAAAAATTGAAGATGGCGTCATTTTTGTTAAAGGCATGGATTGCCTGAACGGCACTAAACTGCTGGATATTAAGCCTTCTATCCGTATTAAAAAATCTGCCTGATTTCAAACCAGGCTGTAAATTGGTTCAGAAAGTACTCATTCAGGTGCAAATAATGCCATCCCCACAGGATGGCATTCAATGATAATCACTCTCACTTAGTTTTGTAGTAAAGAAGCAGTGAGATGACCAGCAAAAACTCCTATTCCTCCCTCGCCCTACTGGCGCTGGGAGTCACGCTAACCCCTACCAGCCACGCAGATCCTGCCAAAATGGACACCATTATTGTTGAGGGCCAGAGCAGCAATAAAAACAAACTGATCGAAGCCGAAGATATTGAAAAAAATCAGTTAACCGATCTGGCAGAATTGTTCGGTCAACAATCTGATATTGCCGTGGGTGGTGGGTTTGGCTTTGCACAAAAAGTGTATGTACGCGGGATAGAAGATACCAACCTGAATGTTTCTATTGATGGTGCCAGCCAGTCAGGTCAGATTTTTCAGCACCAGGGCCGCGTTGCAGTTGACCCGGAACTGTTAAAAAAAGTAGAAGTTCAATCTGGCAGCGGAAATGCTTTATCCGGCTTTGGTGCCCTCGGAGGTGCTATTCGTTATACCACCAAGGATGCCGAAGATTTTTTACATGCGGATGAAAAAGCCGGTGCTCAGATCAAGTCATCTTATTCCAGCAATAATAACGGCAATAAAACCTCAGCCGCAGCCTATGGTTTGATCGGAAGCGATTGGTCAGCGTTAGCTACCCTCAGCGCGGTTAATACATCTGATCTGAAAGATGGAAACAAAGATAAAATTGCCAATACCGATGTTGAACAACTGAACAGTCTGATTAAGCTAAAAGGAAAACTGAGCAATAATCAGTCATTAGCCATTTCGTTTGAGCAACGTCAGGACGATGGCTATCGAAACCAGCGCCCTCATTTTATTAACGCTCCCTGGAATCCAGCGGTTAAGCAGAAGTCCAAGCGTAATACCACGACCCTGGCTTATGGTTTTAATCCGGATAGCCCGTTCATTCAACTGCAAGCCAATACTTATATCACTGAAAATAAGAACACCACTGACTTTGGTGGCATTATCAAAGCAGATATCAAAACAACCGGGCTGGATATCCGCAATACCAGTATTATTGGTGAGCATAAGCTGACCTATGGCGCACAGTTTCAGCAGGATAAAGCCCGCAATAAAACCGCAGGTGCCAGCGACAAAGGTGATATCCAGGGGATGTATATCCAGGATCAGTATCGCCTGATGCAGGACCTTACTCTGGACTTTGGTGGCCGTTTCGATAGATACCAGTTGAAAGATACCAATGGCCAGAAATTAACCTCCGACGGTTTCAGCCCAAATCTGGGACTGATCTATCAGATTAACGATCAATTCAGTTTTAAGCCAGGTTACAGCCAGGCACTACGTGGCCAGAAGATTCGCCAGGCAGTTTCTATCGGTCAGGACGTTAATGATAAAAATCTGAAGGCAGAAAAAGCAGAAAACACCGACCTGACGCTGGAATATTCTGATAGTGGTCTGTTTTCCAGCATCAGCTTATTTGAAACCCGCATTAAAGACGTTGTCAGTCTGCAAGGGCCTCCGGGACCAGGCACTAAGGTATACCGCAATGGCGGTACACTAAAAAGCAAAGGAGTATCGTTAGTAATAGCAAAATCCTGGGACAACACTCAATTGAGTGCCAACTACAACCATACTGAAGTGGAGCTTGGTGGCGAACCATTGAACGACAGTCATTTTGGTATAGGTACGTCATCTGGTGACAAATTATCGATCAATCTCTCCCAACACATTCCTGCTTACCAGCTGGAGCTGGGGTGGAACAGCGAGTTTGTCAATGATCTGAAGAAAACACCGATGGGTTACCCGAAAAAACCGGGTTACAGCACACATAATGCCTATATTCAATGGTTGGCCTACCAACAACGTTTGTCACTCAATTTGAGCATCCATAATATTTTTGATCGACAGCATTATGATCATGCTACCTATGGTTTTGATCCGGACTCGGGCCAAGAAATTGGTTTGCCAGAACCCGGACGTGATGTGCGCTTAGCCGCTGCATTTAAGTTCTAACTTTTATATTTATTTTAAGCCTGCAACTGCGGGCTTTTTTGCTTTCTAATTTGTACGATTTTACCGGATACATTATGAATCATACTAACGACATGAAAACGGCACCGATCAACCGGCTGTTTATTCGTTTTTTAATACCGGCACTTATCGCAGTCGTGATCAAGTCGGTCACTATCGTAGTCGATACTATCTTTATCGGTCAGGGCGTCGGTCCATTGGGTCTGGCGAGCGCCGGATTATTAATGCCGTTTTTTGCTTTCTTTTCTTCCTTCGCCGTTATGGTGGGGTTAGGTGGATCAGCCCTGGCGTCGATCAAATTTGGCCAGAATGATGTTAAAGGCGCCCAGGCACTGTTCTCACAATCATTATTCCTGGCGATTATCGTAGTGGCTCCACTGTGTTTACTCGGCTGGATGTACACTGAGGATATCGTGATATTGCTTGGGGCCGAAGGAAAGCTGGCCGAAATAGCCGGTGATTATCTGGTTCACCTGTTTCCTTTCTATTTTTTCCATACCCTGGTGTTGGTGCTGATATTTTTCGTGGTCAACGATAATAACCCCAGATTACCTATGATTGCCATATTTGCCGCTTCTGTGGTTAATATCCTGCTGGACTATATTTTTATTTTTGTGCTGGATATGGGCATACGCGGTGCGGCTTTTGCGTCGATGTTTGCACAACTCACTGCCCTTGCAGTATTAGCCATTCATTTTGTCACGATACAGGGCAAACTGAAGCTCAACGTTCAGTTTTATAACGTTAAAGACCTGTTGCATATATTGTTCAGTGGTTCACCGGTATTTCTGCTGGAGCTGGGTGCCAGCGTTGCCATGATGGTGTTTAACTATGTGTTATTAAATCAATACAGCGACAACCACCTTGCTGCTTACGGCGTCAGTATGAATATCGCTATGGTATTACTCTTCCTGTTTGGTGCAATTGGCCAAG
Source organism: Bacterioplanoides sp. (assembly GCF_965219715.1). Classification (GTDB taxonomy): domain Bacteria; phylum Pseudomonadota; class Gammaproteobacteria; order Pseudomonadales; family Oceanobacteraceae; genus Bacterioplanoides. The sequence goes on along the minus strand of NZ_OZ244785.1, from coordinate 457,378 downwards.
CCTGCCAACCCATTATCAGCTTCAGTCATGGTGCCGGTAATCAACAACGCAGTTGGCAAACTCTGAAACTGGGCTTTTACACCTCAGCATTTATTGGTCTGTTTGCCATCCTGTTTCTGCAGTTAACACACCAATGGATTATCCCTCTGTATACCGATGGCAATAGTGAGGTCGATATTTTAGCGTCTCAGGCTATCCTATGGTACTTCTGGGCTGCGCCCTTGCTCGGTATCAATCTGATGGCGGCGTCTTATTACCAGGCCATCGAACAACCCGTTACCTCTACCCTGATTGGTTTAAGCCGAAGTTTAGTATTTTATCTCGCCGCTCTGTTTGTGTTGCCGTTATGGTGGCCGGAACAAGGCATCTGGATGTTAACCCTGTTTGCAGAAACACTGACTATTTTATTGGTCGCAATTATTTTCCGGCGCCTACAAGTCGCACCGCGATTTATAGCTAAGTGATTTATATTAAGGACAATCGAAAAATTTATTACTCAGATAAAGAACAACGAGGGTTTTATGGATCAACAACAATCCGACATCATTGCTTTATATCAGGATGTTGAGTCCTACAGCACCGAAATGGATGCTGAAATAGGTAGCTCCTGGTTTCAGAGCATTCAGAAGGACTTAGCGTCAGAGATGGCTAGCCGCAAAGGTATGATTATTGATTCTTCCTGCGGTACCGGCCACTTTCTTCAGGCTATCGGCAACCTGGTGGCCTCAGATGTTGTGCTGGCAGGGATAGATCTCTCCCCACCGATGTTGAATGAGGCAAAACGACGGCTGGGAAACAGAGCCGATTTGTCGGTAGGCAATATGCTGAATATGCACCAGTTTCCTCCCTGTTCTGCTGCCGCCGTGATCAGCTTTTTTGCGATTCAGCATCTGGACACAGAGAATATTCACCTGGCATTCAAAGAGTGGCATCGGCTGCTGCAAAATCAGGGGATTCTGATATTAGGTTGCTGGCAAGGTGATGGAGCCATAGATTATGGTGACGAATCTTCGCTTGAGGCACACCTTTATAACGAAGAACAACTGAAGTCTATCGTGTCTGCTGCTGGTTTTAACGTAGTTAAAAGCACAGTGATTAAACAACCAACCCCCGGAATTCCAATGAATGCTATCTATTTAAAAGCCATCAAAGAAAACCGGGGGTAGTTTGTACAACCCCCTAAAGGCGAATGTCAAAACCGGGTCTCAAGTCGAAGTGCATAGTTTCGTCTGAGCCCCGTTGTTTCAGGTCCGCGGCCAACATTAGCCGACATCAAATATTTTTCGTCCGTCAGGTTGTCGACTTCAAAGACCAGGCTAGCAGTCGACCATTCGTATCCGGCACTGACATTCACCACCGTTCGAGCATCGTTTTCCGGATCATAAGCCGGTAAGTGTTCTGGCACATTAAAAGTATCCGGATTTAATTTGGCATTTGAGGCTGACAGGTAATTCGCATTGGCCTGAACCAGCCAGCCATCATCGCTACGAAGACTGCCACCCGCTACAATATTCCACTCTGCCGCAGCAACAAAAGGTCTGCCAGATAAATTTCTGCCATTATCAATAAACTTGTTAAAGCGGGTTTTGTTGTGTCCTATGCCCAGATACGCATTGCGATAACCATCAAACCACGCCAATTCCAGCTCAGCACCTTTGACTTCTGAGCTGGCGGCGTTACGTATTTCCCGATCCGCCGGACTGCCGGATAAACTCACGGAAATTTGCTGATCCTGCCAATCCAGATAAAACACATTGGCATTCGCTGTTAATCGCCCATCAAACCAGGCCGAGCGTAATGACGCCTCATAATTCCAGGTATATTCAGGCTTATAACGGTAGCTATAACCACGATGTAAATTACTGTCGACACCACCGGAGCGGTAACCGCGTTGCACCACAAAACTACTCATCAGGCTATCGGAAAAATGATATTGCAATCCAAGCTTAGGTAACCAGGCTGAAAATTTACCACGCGCTTTGGGGCCAACCGTACGGGAATCGCCAGACGATCCAAGGATATGTTGATTAATGTGATTTACCCAGGTTGAAGCTTGCGAATCGATTGCACTCAGATCTGCATTGGCATCCGGTAAATTACGGCTGAATAACACCCGATTCTGTACCGCCCTTTTATGCTGCTCACGGTCGTAACGGACACCCGCCAGCAGGTCCAGCTGATCTGTGGTTTTAATCGTCAGATCCATAAACAACGCCTGTGTATCAACACTCTGATCCGTTTCTCCGCCTAAGCCACGCCGCATTGGGTCATAGGGTGAATATAGCTGCAGTAACGACTGTGCCTGGGACTCACTGATATCGGTTTTTATTTCTTTGTTCAGAAGACTTTTAATGCCGTCGGTACTGATACCCAATAACTGCAATGGTTGCGCTACAGAGCCTGAATAGTCATCATCAATATCCAGTCTGGAGAAAAATCCACCGGCAACACCGTTCACGCTCTCGGTTTCAAAGTTCAGGCGCAGTTCCTGAGAAAATAAGGCATCGTTACGATCGCTTTTGAATACGTCATTTAATACCGACCCGGAATCACCGTCCCATTCCCGACGATAGAGGGATTCGGTATAAGCACTGATCGCCGTGATTTGCAAGTCTGGCGCCAACTGGTATACGGCCTTAAGAGTACTTCGATCTGACGTTACACGTTCCCGGGTACGATCGTTGAAATACACTCTGGGTTTATTATAGCGATGAGGAGAGTCACTCGACTGCCAGGGAACACCAATCTCGTTATGATGCACTGCGTGACTGATACGCAGCTTTAAGTCAGGGATATTGGTTGGGGCAATAGCAAGCTTTAAACGCAGGTTGTATTTATCGTAATAATTGCCGTTTTCACTGCGATAAGGGTTTTTGATAAAACCATCCGACTGTTGGTTCTCTGCCGCTAGACGAAACGCCAGCTGGCCATCCTTCCGACCACCACCCACTGCTAATGCCGCCTCTTTCCGACCATAACTGCCAAAGACCAAACGACTGTTAGCCTGCCATTCGTTATCCGGATCACGACTATTAACCACCACAGCACCGGCAAGTGAATTAGCACCTAATATGGTTGATTGTGGCCCACGTAATACTTCAATTTGTTCAATATCCCAACTGGAGAAAGCCCCTAACTGAGCAGCACGAAAGGGTACCGGTGCATCATCAACATACACGGTGGCCAGTTGCCCCTGGCCACCGCCGGTGATGTCAAAGGCACTGATACCACGAATGTTAAAGTCCAACTCACGACGTCCGCCCATGTTCACCGTGGTGTCCATCACGTCGTACACATCGCGAATACCTTCATCCCGAATCCGCTCGGCATCTATAACGTGAATACTGCCACTGATTTTCTGCAAATCACGACTGGATTTAAGCCCGGTAACTACAACGGAATTTAGCTCTGCCGAAGGATTTAATTGTTTATCTGGTGTTTCTGCTAATGATATACCAGAAACACATTGCATCGAAATAATCAAAGGAATTACATTTTTTTTATTCATAACAGCCATCCATATAAAATCAGTCAACAATCCCTATTGCTAACTGATATTTATGGTTTATATATTTTTTATAAAGTTTATTTCAGAGCTTCAGGCCTATTTGACATTCCGCTTTGGTTTATAGCCAATAAAGCGCAATACTGAGCTATCTCCCATACCATTTTCTCCAGCTTGCATTACGATCTTTTCTGCTGCCAGCACATGGGTACGATAGCCCGGAAAATCGCGCTTTATAACTCCCGCAGAATACAGGTTCTTTTCCTGTTGTGGCCCAGCCTGGTTATATTGTGGATGCTCGGTACTGAAGTTCTGGATTAACATCACACCACCAGGCTTTAATGCCATATCCAGTTTGTGGTGCAACTGCTGGCGGCCCGGATCTTCAAAGTGAACAAACATAAAAGCAACCATATCGTATTCTTCCGGTTTAAAATCACCGGTCAGAATATCCATAACCTGATAATCCACTGCCACCGAATGTTTTTCCGCCAATGCATCGGCCTTAACTTTGGCGCTGTCACTATAATCATAAGCGGTAACCTGCCAGCCGGAACGGGCAGCATACACGGCATTCCGGCCTTCGCCTTCTCCCGGTAGTAATAGTTTTCCCGGAGTCAGGCCATCAATCGCTTGTTTAAAATACGGGTCTGGTTCGGTGCCAAATACATAGTCTTTGCTAGCGTATTCCTTATTCCATTGCTGCCGCATCCATTCCGTACCAGCCTGTTGCTTCTGTTTAAAGGCTTCAATGATGTATTGTTTCGGTAATACGTCCTGGTGCAAACGGATCGTTTGATAGCCCGCTTCGGTTAGCTCATCAATAACCTGTTTGGCGGCAATACGATGATGAAAATCAGGACCCTGTTTGATGTCTGCATGTTTTTTATAATCCACCACTACCAGTTTTCCATCCGGCTTTAAACCCTGCTTCAGCTCACTGAAATAAGCAATGCGGTTATCAAAATGATGATAGGTATCCACCGTCAGAATCACATCCACTTCCTGTTCTGATAAACCGGCATCGGATTCATTCACCTGACGGACTTCCAGCTTTTGCTGATCTATGCCCTGTTGTCTGGCTTTCTGTTGGATCGTTTGTAATAGAGTTGGATCAATATCCGCAGCGATCACACGGGCACCGGCATAAACCAGTTTAAGGCTGAAATAACCGGAACCCGCACCGAGATCCAATACGGTTTTATCACGTAGTTCCCCAATAACCTGCAGCACTTTTTCCGGTTGCTGCCATTGATCCCGATCTTTGGCATCCAGAGCATGCACTTTTTCATCCAGGCTTTTATTCAGAAATACATCATTGGCTGACGGATTAGCTGAGGTTTGCATAATGACACTCCCTGATATAACGGCCGGAATAACCAAGTTTCTGAATATGGTGTTTGATTTTGATGAATCTTCTTTCGACATATAAATTCCTTAATATTATTTCTATAAATCGATTACTATTAACGGGTCAGGATTTAGAATCGGACTGGGATAAATGGCCGGACTAGGATAAAGAGCTGGACTCAGATAAAGCTTTACTCTCCAGCTTCTGATTCAGCCAATAGCTGACACTACCAGCAGCAATAATTCCCAGACCAACCATGGATTCCCAGAAACTTTCTTTCATCAGATAAATCAGAATCCAACAGCCGAGAACGCTATAGATGATTTGTGGTAACGGATAACCTGGCGTGCGATATACCGATTGAATATTACGTTGACGCACGATAAAAGAACCAATTACCGTCAGCACCACAAACAGCTGCAGAATAAAACCGCTGTAAATAAGTACCTGTTCGAACGAACCTGTGATAATCATCACAATGGATATCAGCGATTGCAGAATAATGGCGCGCACCGGCACCTGATTGCTATTGGTACTGCTGAAATATGACCAGAGTTTATAGTCTTCCCCCATGGTACGGGTAACCCTAGGTCCAACCCAGATCATGGCACTGATGCTGGATATCAGCATAAAAGCAATCAGGTAGCTGACCAGCTGGCCACCATTGTCACCAAACAGGTTAATGGCAACAATTTTCCCGACCTCCACTTCACCCGCAAGCTGATCAACACTGGCGTGTTTAAGAAATATCAATTGCAAAAGGATATATAACAGACTGACAAATAACGTACCGCCTACCAATGCCAACGGCAGATTACGTTTAACGTCTTTTATTTCATCGGTGATATAAGCGGCTGCGTTCCAGCCAGAAAAAGAATACGACACATAAACCAGAGACACAGCAAACGACGGCATTAATACTTCTTCCGTCCAGGAAGCACTCCAGTCCAGACCACTTTCTGTAGACGGCAGCAATAACCCGCACGCAATCAAAGCGATAACAATGGCCACTTTAATAAAGGTGGTGGTTTTCTGGAAATGGCTGCTTTTTTGAGTGTCGAACATATGCAGTGCCGAAATAACCAGCACGACAGCAATGGCAATTACTTTTGCTGCTCCGCCAAGATAACTCTCAGTGTATTCACCGACCGCCATTGCCGCTAACGCGACCGGCGCTGCAAAACCGACTGTTAACGACGTCCAGCCAGCTAGATAGCCAACCTGCTTACCATATATTTCGGATAAAAAATGATATTCGCCGCCCGAACGTTTAAACACCGTACCGAGCTCGGCATAAACAAAGGCGCCACACAACGCCATCACAGCGCCGATCAACCAGAGCAGAATGATGCTCCAGGTATTATTGCTGGAGACCAGCTGGAAACCCAGGCTGGTGAAGACACCGGTACCAATCATATTGGCAACGACTATGGCCAATGCGGCATTACCGGAGATTTTATTCATAGTGCTGACTGCTAGCTGCTGATTAACTGTTATAAAGTAACAACTAAACAGCAGCAAAACAGCGCACTATTTTAACCAGTTAAGGGATAATCTTCCTGAATTCCCAGGAGTGAAACGGCGATATTAACGACGCTCAGCACGATCCGCTGCGGCAGTAAACAATACGTCGGTAGAACTGTTCAGCGCAGTTTCAGCAGAATCCTGAATCACACCAATAATAAAGCCAACCGCAACCACCTGCAGAGCAATATCATTGTTAATACCAAACAGGTTACACGCCATTGGAATTAACAGCAGAGAACCACCCGCAACGCCCGATGCACCACAGGCAGACAAAGAAGCAATCATGCTTAGCAGCAAGGCACTGCCGAGATCAACGTTAATACCTAAGGTGTGCACCGCCGCTAACGATAAAACCGTAATCGTAATTGCAGCACCGGCCATATTAATGGTTGCACCCAGGGGAATAGAAACGGAATAACGATCTTTATGAACACCCAGCTTTTCACATAATTCCATATTAACCGGAATATTGGCGGCGGAACTGCGGGTGAAAAATGCAGTAACACCACTTTCGCGTAAACAGATCAACACCAGCGGATATGGGTTTTCACGGGTTTTAATAAAGACCAACAGTGGGTTAACAACCAGAGCGACCACCACCATGGCACCGACCAGAACCAGCAGTAACTGACTGTAGCCCAGTAGAGCATCAACACCTGTGGTTGCTACGGTGTTGGCAACCAATCCACAAATGCCCAGTGGAGCAAAACGAATCACCACTTTAACCAGTAATGACACGCCATCGGCCAGATCCGCAACGAACTTTTTACTGCTGTCGCTGGCGCCACGTAACGCATAGCCCAAACCAAAAGCCCAGGCCAGCAAGCCAATAAAGTTACTGTTTAATAAGGCATTAACCGGATTATCGACAATATTAAACAGCAGGGTCGTTAATACTTCGCCAATGCCCGCAGGCGGTTGGGTTGTAATTTCACTGGATACCAGCGCCAATTGCGTCGGAAATGCAAAACTTAATACCACAGCGACAACCGCGGCCAGGAAAGTACCACTCAGATACAAGTACAGTACCGGACGCAGTCGCCCTTCTCCCTCGAGTGACTGATTTGCAATGGCTGACATCACCAGAATCAACACCAGTACCGGAGCAACCGCTTTTAAACCACGAATAAACAGATCACCCAAAATCGACAGGCTCATGGCCCACTCTGGCTGAGTTAACGCCAGCGCAATACCGATCGCCAAGCCAACAATAATCTGCTTCACCAGGCTGCCAGAGGCGATACGCATAATAAGATGAGATAAGAAGTTCATAATAAATCCAGAAATTATCAGCCGTTAGGCATTCGGCGTTGAAAAAACAGGCCAACAAAAATCAACAGCAGCGCCGGACATAACCAGGCCATGCCCTCGGTTGCCAATGGCAGTTGCTGATACAAAGATGTTAAAAACTCAGGGGCTAACGCTGCGGTGTTTAAACCGTCATAAACGGCAATCACAGCCGTACCCGCCATGGCAACAGAAAATACCCGGTTGGCATCACGCAACCATGGACGCAACAACGACAACGCAATTAACACCATCGTTAGCGGGTATAACGCGACCAGAACCGGAATAGAAAGCTGAATAATCTGCGCCAGTCCCTGATTCGCCAGCAGCGCACTCACCAGTGCCATGGCAATCACAAATTGACGATAAGAAACTGAAGGCATCAGTTGATGAAAATATTCGCCACAACTGGTTAACAGTCCAACGGCGGTGGTCACACAAGCCAGCGTAATAATCAGCGCCAGAATCAACTGCCCGGCCGAGCCAAAAATTTCAGTGATGTATAAGGCAATTAAATGACTGCCATTATTATACTGGCTCGCCACTTCATGACAGGTTGCTCCGAGCCAGGACAAAGGCACATACACCAGGGATAAACAGACTGCAGCGATCACACCCGCAAGAACGACGTAACGGGTAATCAGTGTGCGGTCCGTGATACCGCGATCTTTAATAGCCTGAATAATAACGATACCAAACACCACGGAAGCCAAAGCGTCCATGGTTTGATAGCCTTGAAGGAAGCCAAAAATAAAGGCGCCGTTGTTCAGCTTGTCGCTACCCTGCCCGATATCTCCCTGAGGAAATAACACCACAGCAATGGCCATCACCGCCAGAACAAGAATCAATAATGGTGTTATGTATTTACCAATGCGATCCATCAATTTACCTGGCGATAACGCCAGATACGTACTGACCGCAAAAAAGATTAACGTGTAAACAGCCAAGGCAACCGCCGACTCGTCACCGTTGCTGAGCCACGGAGCCGCACCCATTTCAAACGCTACCGTGGCGGTACGGGGAATGGCAAACAAAGGGCCAATCGATAAATAAATGACCAGTCCATAAGCAATGCCTGCCCAACGAGGTAACGGCTGGGTTAAATCGCGCAGGCCGCCACCAATAACCGCCACCGCAACCACACCTAATAAAGGTAAGCCCACACCGGTTGCCAGAAACCCTAATGTTGCCGGCCAGAAATCAGCGCCAGCGTTACGACCAATCTCAGGAGGCACAATTAAATTGCCCGCTCCCAAAAACAAAGCAAAGGTCATAAAACCCAGTGCTAAAACATCAAACCGGCGAAACGCCTGCATACCGTCAACCTGCGGATAAATAAAAGCGCCGGATTATATTCACGAAAAATTCCGATATCGACAGCGTTGCGTAGCATTACAGTGGAGCTGCGGTTCTTACTTAGCGGCCATTACCCAATAAGTGGTATATAAAGTCAGGTTATCTCGTTTATTTCGGTTTGACTCGACTGATATCTTTTTATCCGTGCGATCCGCTGAACCCCGTTCAGATTTCAGCCGAAGAAAAACCACCTTGGTGCAAACGCTTATGCCGGACTATGTCGTACCCCCAGTTAAAGACAATGGCGTACACCAGAAAGAAGGTCACAAAGCCAATATCCATCAGTAATACCTGCCAGAAACTCAGATTCAGTATCAGCATAATCACCGGGAACGAGAAAACGATCATACCCGCTTCAAATGCCAGGCCATGACCAATACGTAATTTCAGGCTGCGGTTAATCCGGTCGTGGCCAAAACAGGCATCAAACACCTTGTTGAATACCAGATTCCATAACATCGCAATTAACGACAGAATCACCGCCATCAGCCCCATCTTTAGCGGCGCTTCACCGGTAATCAGCACCGCTGCCAGGGTCAGGATCAGGATCAGGATCAACAGTGCAACCGCCTCAAACAACAGGGTATGAAACAAGCGCTCACGGTTACTCATGGGCGTTATTGCAACGGAATTTGCTGATGTGGACATATGGCCTCCGGGGTTGGTTATCATCGCTGTTTCAGGCAATACTATCCTTTATTAAGATACTTCAAAGTTAATAACTATCGGCTTTAGTGATATGTATAACCTCGAACAGTTAAGAATGTTTGTTGAAACCGTTGATCAGGGGTCGTTCTCAGCCTGTGCCCGTCAATTAGGAAAAGCCCAGTCTGCGGTCAGCCAGGGCATTGCCAATCTGGAGATTGATCTGAACACCCAACTGTTTGATCGCTCTACCCGCAAACCAGGCCTGACCGATAGTGGCCAGCGCCTGCTCAGTCATGCCCGGGCGGTGTTGCAGCAAAGTTATGAATTTCAGGCCACGGCAGCGGCGATTCAGCGGCAGGAAGAAAGCAGCATCACGTTGCTGGTCGACGATTCGTTGTTTGCACCTCAACTGTCGAAATTACTGTTGGACTTTGCCGAGCAGTTCCCTGCTACCCGCATGCAGGTGAATTCGGTATCCGCCATGGATATCGGCGAACTGCTCGTCAACCAACAAGGCGATATCGGCTTAGGGTTTGTCGATCTCGACTTTAACTTCCAACTGGATTTGTGCTTTATCGGTAACCTGCCCTTTTTACCGGTCTGCCATCACCAGCTTGATCTGGCCAAGTGTGAAGAAATACACCCGCAACACCTCACCAGCCACCGTCAGATTTTATTCAGCGGTCAGTCCAGCCGAAGCAACCCACACGTTCCGCAAATTTCTGCCAAAGCCTGGAGTTGCAACAGTTTCTATAATGGCCTGGCATTAATTCGCCAGGGATTAGGCTGGAGTTATTTACCTCAACATCTGGTTCAGGCAGATATTGATTCTGGAGAGTTGGTGGCCCTGAACTTTGCGTTTGACTATAAAACCTGGGCGCCGGCAATTGATATCCTGACACCGAAAAATCAGGTGCGCGGCCCGGCATTAAGTTGGTTATATCAGCAATTAAAAGACGTATTTTGATTTAAGTATCGTCAGGCAAGATATTAAAAAGCAGAGTGGCTTATTGATTCGAGAAATCCAATAAGCCATTACGATACACGGCAGTTGCGCCACACTCATTGCTTAGCTGTCTGGCCCATTTTTCAGCAATGGCTTTATACGTACCGTTCGAACGAATTATTGCTGCCGCGTGGCGCCAGCGCTTTACCGTTTCAGCATCCGTAACTTTCGACATAATGATGTAGCTTGGAGGCGGAACAACCTCATACGAGCTCGCAACACAAACGGCATTCCCTTTATCCGCACCTAATTCCATCAGTCCGGATTTAGCAAAAAAGAACATACTGATGCGGCCTTTGAGTAACATCTTTTTTAATTGCAGATAAGTGGTCGCCGCCACCAGATTATTAAAGCCATGGCGCTTCAGGTAGGCTTCACGCGCTCCGCCGCGAAGCACGCCAATCGCCCGTTCGTTTTTTAATTGCTGCAGCGAGGTAATCGTCTTCTGGTTCTCCGGCAAGCTGAAGAAGCCCCAGGAATTCTGAACCACTGGCATGATCCAATAAAAGCTGCTCTCCCGCTCCTGAATTCTTGCAGCAGTGAACAAGACAACGCCTGGGAGCGTTTCGGCCATCTGATAAGCACGCACCCAGGGGATCTGCTCGATATCGATGCTTTCCCCCAATTCATGCCCAATGGCTTTTACGGCATCAACACTGATACCGTCGAGCTCACCGGCGCGATTGGTAAAGTTAAACGGTGGTTCCTCGATGGTCAGAACCTGCAGCTGATCTCGGGGATTGGCCAGAGTGGAGATGGTAAATATCAGGCCCAGAAACAACGTCATTAAATGCATGGCTGATTCCTACTTCGTCACACATTATGCTAGCTGTTTCGGAGCGATAACCCAGCAAAAAAGCGCAGAGTCAGTCAACATTGTCGTAAAAAACAGGTCACTGTCCGGGTTGGCTGGTTGTCGCAACTTGATGCTCTGCATTGCCTTTATCAAACGACTGGCGCCATTCACGCTTCAGCGCCAATAAGCTGGTTGCCAACGCCAAAGCATTGGATACCAGCCCCGGATAAGACAAGACCAGGGAGTTGTGAACGATCCAGGCACCGAGACACGCTAACAGCCAGAGCCGTAGTTTCAGCGTCATCGTTTGCAGGTTACCCATACAGAAGAGCAGCAACGCCAGAGACGAAAAAACCGAAGCAATCCCCTGCCAGCTGAGCCAACAAACCACCGGTGTCAGAAAGACTGAAAGCAGATAAACGCGCTTAAACTGAGGGTGGTTTTCTAACGGCAACGCCAGTGCCGCCTGAATACCCGCAACGGCCATCACCACAGCACCGGTAGCAGCGCCCAGCAGATAGAAATGACTGGCCATCAGCACACACGCCATTATTTGGCCGAGCAGAATATGCTTACGTTGTTTAAACAGCGGCCAGCAAATATTGGCAATGACTCCAGCGATACCAAGCAGGTAAGTGGTGCTTATCAGACTGGTTAGCTCTGACTTAAAGAGCTCTGCTTTCCATAGGTCTAATTTCCATAGCTCTAATTTCCATAGCTCAAGCCTCAATAGCACTGAATTCAACAGCTCCATGCTTACTAACTCCTTGTTTACGAACTCCCTGCTGCTCTCAGTTTTTCCTGCTGTTCTCTGTCACGCCCTGCAAGCTCTGTTCTGAAAACCGTTGTGTGCGTTTGTGAGTGCGCCTCCTTCTATCGGGAGAGATCGGGCCTGATCATACGCTCGACCGTTAACGGCACACCACCGTATTCTCCGGTAATTGCTTCGCTGACAACAAATCCGGATTTCAGATACAGCTGCTTTGCTGGTTGGTTACTGGCTAACACCTGCAGACTGACAACACCTTCAGTTTGCGCCAGCATATGTTGTAACAACCTTCCGGCGTATCCATTGCCACGATGATCCGGGTGAACAAAAAATGCGCGCACCTCATTTTGGTACAAACCCGCCATTGCTATAACCTGGCCCTCTGATTCGAGCAGATAAATATCGGATTCCATCAACTGAGCAAAACGCTTTCTATCCTGAGTTAATGGGATCAGCTGAAACTCGTGATGTTCGAATTTCAGCTCATCCAGTTTGGACAGATTATAAATACGTTCGACGTCGGCGAAATCCTGATCAGTGAAGGCCCGGATCTTCATATTCAATAATCAGTGATTTGAATCTGCAGAAAAATAATCCTTAATCCAGTCATATAAAGTATCGCTGCTGACATCCTCGGATTTTAGCGCCTGATAATCATCACCCGGATCCTGATCACTGAAGGTGAACTGATATTGCACCAGGCCAGGATGCTCATCGTGTAACACCACCAGGATGCGTTTTTTGCTCACCAGGCAGTCGATGGTCATCACGTCTGCCGGAATACCCATTTTGCGCATGCCCTGCATTACCCCGATTACCGGATTAATATCAGCAAAATCCTGTTGAATTCGGCCATGGGCTTCACTGGCGATTTCAGACATATCTAACAGAGCTTGATTGGCGTTCATAATGAAGATGATTTTGGCGGATGAAAGCATCGCACACTAGCATAAAAGCGCTTTAGCGTTAATCACTTAGCTCATTCCGGAGCTTATTGCACTGCGGTGCGATAATGGCAGATGCGCCTCTGTTGGTTTTTTGGTTAACTAGCGGCATCGTATTTCGCTGGCAAAAATAACAACGCGAAAACTACTGCAGAAATAACAGGAGATTTGCAGATGGCCTCCAGCCTCAATGTCGCCCCCGCTTGTGTTGATGATTACCGTGAATTAGCGCGCAAACGTCTGCCGCGCCAGTTCTTCGACTATATTGATGGTCACTCCTATCAGGAAAAAACCGGACAAGCGAACGTTCAGGCATTTGAAGATCTGCAGCTGCGTCAGCGTATTCTTCAGGACGTTTCACGGGTTGATACCTCAACTGAGTTTCTCGGCCGCCAGATGGACATGCCAGTGGTTCTGGCACCGGTTGGCTTAACAGGATGTTTTGCCAAACGCGGTGAAGTTCAGGGACTAAAAGCGGCAAATAGAGCCAATGTACCTTTTACCCTGTCGACCGTGGGCATCTGTTCCATTGAAGAGCTGCAACAGGCCGCCACCCAACCCTTCTGGTTTCAGCTGTATGTGATTAAAGATCGCCAATTCTGTATTCGTTTATTAGAACGCGCTAAAGCCGCAGGCTGCGACACCCTGGTATTTACCGTTGACCTGCCGGTACTGGGTGAGCGTTATCGTGATACCCGTAATGGCTTGTCTGGCAATGGTTCCTTATTAGGCAATTTAAAACGTGGATGGGACATCATTTCACATCCGTGCTGGCTGCTCGATGTTCCGATTGGTGGTAAACCGCTGACCTTTGGTAACTTGCAGGAAGCGTTACCCGACGCCCAGGGTTTGTCTGACTTTAAAGGCTGGGTTGATGAGCAGTTTGACCCAAGCATCTGCTGGGAAGACCTGAACTGGATTCGTGATCACTGGGACGGCAATATCGTATTAAAAGGCATACTCGATGCCGAAGATGCTAAACAGGCCGTTGCGATTGGTGCCGATGCCATTGTGGTATCCAACCACGGTGGTCGCCAGCTCGACGGCGTACCTGCAACCCTGGCTGTGTTGCCGGAAATAAAACAAGCAGTCGATGGTAAAACCAAAATCATCGTTGATAGCGGCATTCGCAGCGGATTAGATGTGGTGAAAGCGTTAGCCTGTGGCGCCGATGCCTGCATGATTGGCCGTGCCTGGTCTTATGCACTGGCCGCACGTGGCGAACAAGGTGTCAGTCATATTCTCGATATTATGAAAAAAGAGATGCATGTGGCGATGTCACTGACGGGTGTAAACCGGGTGGAAGAAATTACCGAAGAGATACTGGTGCGTTAGAGCACCAGCTGCTCTCTCATCTCACGCCGGTAAAACGACGGTGTATTACCAAAAAATTCTTTAAAGGCTTTTTTAAATGCACTGTCGGAGGCGTACCCCACCATCTCGTTGATATTACTGATTGGCATATTCCCCGTTTCGATATACTGCTTCGCCAGCTGCATACGACAGTTCAGCAAATAACGCATGGGGGTCGTGCCCATTAACTGATGAAAATGCTGAGCAAAGCGCGAACGCGACATACCTATTTTTAACGCCAGTTTATTTAACGTCCAGGGATATTGAGGCTGCTCAATCATTAAAGCCAGCGCCTGGGAAATATAACGATCATTTAATGCAACAATATAACAATTTCTCTCCGGGTTTAATTCCATAAAAGTATGAACCGCCTGAATAAATAGCAACTCGGTTATTTTATCCTTTAATAAACCACCAATCGGAAACGGTGACGAAGATTCGTGACTGATCATCTCCAGCGCACTGTCTAAAAACTGAAACTGCGTTCTGTGCTGCTGAGTAAAGTGAATCAGATTCGGCAGCGACTTTAAAAAATGCACTTCACCGTCTTTATTAAATTCGAAAAAGCCACAGATCATTTTTAATCCATCACCTTCGCCGGGAAAAGGAGAAACACCCTGCATTAAATCGCCAACCACATCCGCTACCGGACGACAGGCGGAATTCGGCTGATCCGACATCAGGTGCGCACTACCATGAGGAAGAATAACAATATCGCCTTCATTTAGTTGCAGTGGTTCACGGCCATTCATTCTTAACCAACAATGACCACGCTCAACAATGTGAAAAGAAGAACGATAATCTTCGGCGAGGTCGACACCCCATGGCGCACAAAATCTGGCATTAAAATACATACTGCTGCACAACTTAACCGATCTTAAAATGCTGTTTAATACATCCATTTTTTTATCCTTGTACGATTACACATTTAATTGAGACTTTCGAATACTGAAAGTTCCTTACAATTCTGGAAAATAGAATGCGAAACTTTAATTAATTACGAGGAGTTAAACATGAAGTTTTCAACTGTTAAAAATTTCGTATCTTTAGGTTTGGTTGTTTCACTGATGGGATTATCCGTTCAGGCAACGGCAGAAGGCTTACCAGATAACGGAGTTAAATTTGATAAGAGCAACACCGCTTTGGTGATTACCGATCCACAAAATGACTTTTTAAGCCCGGACGGTGTTGCATGGGGTGTGGTTGGTAAAAGTGTTGTTGCCAACAATACCGTAGAAAACCTGGAAAAACTGATGAAAGCGGCTAAGTCGGAAGACCTGCCGATGTTTATTTCGCCGCATTACTACTACCCACATGATCACAAATGGGATCACGAAGGTACTCTGGAAACCGTGATGCACAGCATCCACATGTTCGACCGTAAAGACCCGCTGTCTCTGAAAGGCTTTAAAAATTCCGGTGCAGACTGGCTGAAGCGTTATAAGAAATACATTAACGATGGTAAAACCGTAGTAACCAGCCCACACAAAGTGTACGGCCCGGAAACTAACGATCTGGTTTTACAACTGCGTAAGCGCGGTATTGATAAAGTAATTCTGGCGGGCATGTCTTCTAACCTGTGTACCGAATCTCACATGCGTGAACTGGTTGAACAGGGTTTTGAAGTACAGGTAGTTTCTGATGCAACTGCGGGTGCAATTTTACCAGGTCTGGATGCGTATCAGGCGTCTCTGGTTAACTTCCGTATGATTGCTCATGCACTGCGTGATACCGAAACAACGGTTAAGCAGATCAAAGACCTGTAATAAAGTGACTTCCTACCCACTTTAATTCGAGGTGTCGGGCGTGACTTTATTGCGCCCTTTTTGGCCAGCCTGTCCGGGGGCTGGCCTTTTTTATGAAACTTCGTAAATTTAAACGTTATTTCGTGTGATTAGCCATTCGGCTATTTTCGGATAAATTTCATATAGCCAGATAATGGTCTAACCAATCAGTGATGCCGCAATCACTGATTGTTCGCTACTGTCTCAGGAACACAAAAATCGATACCAGCTGAGCCTACATAAGGCGTCTGATTTTCGGTCATATGCCAGGGCTTATTTTTTTTATAATTTTGTAACCGGCATTCGTACCAGCTTAATCGCTCCGCAAAATCCGGATAATCTGCTCTTTCCTGATTCAGGTACTCAATCGCTTTCTGCTGATTAACAATGGCATCGCCATAACGACCATTGGCTGCCAGCGCACCAGCGTAACCATCGAAAACATAAGAGCGGTTTCTTACACCTTCACCTTGATAATCCGGAACAATTTCCTCCATCAGCTGTACCGCATATTGCGGTCTGCGATATTCAACTGCTGGGTGGGCAGACAACCACCAGCTATAAGAGATTAAAGAATAATCTGTTCCATCATATTCCATTGCGCGCTCATACAAGCGCGCAGATACTGCCAGATTTTGATCAACCCCCTTGCCAAACGCGTAAGCTTTGCCCAGCATTCTCAGCACAGGCGCGTAGGTAGCATAGCGGTCGGCCCGAATCAGCTTCATCGCCTCTGCATCGTTTTCATCATCGTCATCATGAATAAGAATGCGGGCTTTCGCTAATGGCATAAAATATTGGTCAATCTGACTGTAATAGCCACCATCAAGCTCTTCAGCTAACAGATAGAACTCCTCCGCCTTCGCCAGATTAAGTGGTACCTGAAAATCGCTCATATAAAGAAAGCTGGCCATAATGGCGGCTTCTTTACTATTTTCTTCAATTGCGGCTTTTTCGAAAAGAGGCAAGGCTTCCCTGATATTATCGTCATCGAGGTAGGAATAACCGCGACCGATATTGCTATAAGCACAGCCAGTAAGCTGAGTCAGCGTAATCAATAAACAAAGAATGGGGAACTTCATATTCATCCTTAAACATAACAATCAGATTTACGGCGGCGATATTACCATCAATTGATATTATACTCACTCGCCGTGATCGACTTTGCTACTTGTTCCTGGCTGCCAGCCACTCACCAATCTTTGGATATATCTCTTCCCGGGCAGCCCTGCCTTTTACCAGCTGGCCATGAGTGAAGTTTCTTGAGAAGCCTTTCTTTAACGAACATTCCAGCCAGGTTTTATCGTCATTGCCGATATGATCATAAATGCGCTTACAGCCGGATACCGGCGCGATATCGTCATTGCCTCCGGCAATCATAAAAAACGGCAGATTCAGCTCTTCAATGCCTTTCATATAATCGAAGCCATCATTACCGAGCCATTGTTTGCGGAGATTCCATTTTGCCCACTGGGCTAATAACCGGGTTGGCTCCCCTTCGGCCATTTTGATTGGCAAGGCTTTAAGCGAAACCTGATTAAACAGCATGGATAGCAGCCACAAATAGGCAGCTCTGAATTTGTAGTTTAAATCGGGAGCAGCGTCGGTCGCCTGAGTGCCTAGCGTAGCGATACCTGCGATTTTGCCTTGTTGTTCCGGGTAGCGAGCCAAATACATCAGTGGCAAATGACCGCCGCCGCTGTGGGAGATCCAGTACAGCTTCTGGTGGCCGGTTTTCTCCAGCACGGTATCTATGGCTAATGGAGCATCGTTAAAGGCAGGAAATTCGAAGTCTTGTTTATTGGAGGATGGTGTACTGTGGCCGTGGCCACCCCACTCTAATAACCAGCAATCAAAGCCCAAATCAGAGAGATAGATGGCTAAGTCACGGACGGCGTCGGAGTTGGATAAAGTGCCGTGGGCAATAATCACCGGTAGGCCGGTGATGTTGGTTTTGGGATTCATCAAGCGGTGGAGAACTATTTCACCGCTTGAATTGATTTTTATCGGAAGTTTAAAGTCTTCCATATATCTAACCAAAGCCAAAAAATAATCAATGAATACATACCTTTTCTGGTGTATTCAACTGCAATTCTTCATAACCCTCTTCCCGACCCAGAAGATTAAAATAAATTTTATCCCGGCCTTTTAACTCTATCGCGTATCTCTTTCCTTCCTCTGGTATAAAATCTACCGTTGTATAATGAAAATATACACTTGATGAGTCGTTACTTACGCTAGTAAATGTATTTATGACCTTTTTATCAGCTTCAAAACTAACGGTAATATCTTGAAGCTCTTCACTCTCATCGATTGATTCAATAATTGAAGCATTTTCACACTTATAGTCATTAAACAGAAAAATGTGAAAATCATTTGTACCAGGTGCTACCCGATAAGTAACAGTTGCTAACTTTCCTGATACAGGTGGAGAATATTTAGTCGCACACCCAGACAAGAGCCCCAAAAAGATAAGAAAAATAGATATTTTTTGCATGAAGAAGCGATTAAAAATTTTAGAGTATTTCATATCAAGCCCAATAATTGACAAGTAAAAACGGGAGCCGAAGCTCCCGTTTTTCTTACACTTAAAACCAGCTAAATCTTAACTATTTATTAAGAGTCAGCTTTCGGCTTCTCACGCAGTTTGATATGCAGCTCACGCAGCTGAGCGTTGCCCACCTCTCCTGGTGCGTCGGTCATCACACACGCAGCAGACTGGGTTTTCGGGAAGGCAATCACTTCACGGATAGACTGAGCACCAGTCAACAGCATAACCAGACGGTCTAAACCAAATGCCAGACCACCGTGTACCGGAGCACCGTACTTCAGTGCGTCCAGCAGGAAGCCGAACTTCTCTTGCTGTTCTTCTTCGCTGATACCCAGTACGTCGAATACAGTTTCCTGCATGGACTGTTCGTGGATACGGATAGAACCACCGCCCAGCTCACAACCGTTCAGAACCATATCGTAAGCACGAGACAGGGCTGTGGTTGGTGCCGCTTTCAGTTCTTCCGGAGAACAGCTTGGTGCAGTGAATGGGTGGTGAATCGCAGTGATGCCACCGTCTTTGGTTTCTTCGAACATCGGGAAGTCGACAACCCACAGAGGTGCCCACTCACAGGTGTACAGGTTCAGGTCTTCACCCAGCTTACAACGCAGTGCACCCAGCGCTTCGTTTACGATCACTTCTTTGTCTGCACCGAAGAAGATGATGTCGCCGTTTTGTGCGCCCAGCTTGTTCATAATGTCCATGGTGTTTTCTTCACCGATGAACTTGATGATTGGAGATTGCAGGCCGTTAACGCCGTTTTCAATCTCGTTCACCTTAATCCAAGCTAAGCCTTTCGCACCGTAGATGCCAACGAACTTGGTGTATTCGTCGATCTGCTTACGGGAGATTTCAGCACCACCCGGTACACGCAGAGCCGCTACGCGACCTTTAGGATCTTTAGCCGGGCCAGCGAATACTTTGAATTCGATGTCTTGCAGGAATTCAGCAACGTCCACCAGCTGCAGAGGAATACGCAGGTCTGGCTTATCTGAACCGTACTTCTCCATCGCTTCGGAATAAGGCATACGTGGGAATTCACCCAACTGTACGTTTAATTCTTTTTCGAAGATCTCAGTGATCATGCCCTGAGTCAGGCCCATGATTTCTTCTTCATCGATGAAAGACGCTTCGATATCGATCTGAGTGAATTCCGGCTGACGGTCAGCACGCAGGTCTTCGTCACGGAAACACTTAGCAATCTGATAGTAACGGTCGAAACCGGAAACCATCAGCAGCTGCTTAAACAGCTGTGGCGACTGAGGCAGTGCAAAGAAGTTGTGCTCGTGAGTACGGCTTGGCACCAGGTAGTCACGTGCGCCTTCTGGGGTAGCACGGGTCAGGATTGGCGTTTCGATATCCAGGAAGCCGTTATCTTCCAGGTAACGACGTACGTGGGAAGAAACCTTCGAACGGAAACGCAGCTTCTCTTGCATCTCAGGACGACGCATATCCATGTAGCGGTACTTCAGACGGATGTCTTCGCCCACGTCGGTGTAGCCGTCTAATGGGAACGGAGGCGTTGCAGCCTTGTTCACGACATTGATTTCTTTACCCAGTACTTCGATCTTACCGGTACGCATGTTTTCGTTGATGGTGCCTTCCGGACGACCACGAACGCGACCAGTGATCTGAACCACAAACTCAGAACGAACGCTGTCTGCAGTATTAAAGGCTTCAACCGTATCCGGATCGAATACTACCTGTACCAGACCTTCACGATCGCGAACGTCTAAGAAAATTACGCCACCGTGGTCACGGCGACGGTGAACCCAACCACAAAAGGTTACGGTTTCGTCAATCAAGGTTTCGTTGATATCACCACAATAGTGCGTGCGCATCGTTTGGTCCCGCATCAATACGTAATAGAAAATAAAAGGCGGGCAGTATACAGAATTTTTGCCGGGCGTCCGATACCCAAACATGAATTAATGATGAAACCTTGAAAAGAACAGCCTTATTAAGGAAGAACAATGGCAAAACCATGATACCCGGTGGTGAAAATGCCTCATCTGCCCTGCCATCACGACGTAAATCCACCTTGAGAAGGCCCGGTACTCAGGTAATCTGCGCCCTGTTCTGACGATTCATCAGCGCCACAACGGCAGACACATCAGCAACACCTATTTCAGACATAACAACAAAATCAAAGGTGGGATGCACCAAGTCCCGCTTCAGGAGTGTATTCAGCATGCAATCTTTCGCAAATAAAGTGGTCGTTATTACCGGTGCGGCATCCGGCATTGGCCGTGCTCTGGCACAACAACTGAGTGCTGACGGTGCTCACCTGGCACTGTCCGACGTCAACATGGACGGCCTGGAAGAAACCAAAGCTTCATTAAAGGGTGCTGGCAAAGTTACTCTGCACACATTAAATGTTGCCGATCGCGCCGCTTGGGAAGCCTATGCAGAAACTGTGGTTGCGGATCATGGTCAGGTCGATGCCATCATTAATAACGCCGGTGTTGCCCTGTCTGAAACCATCGAAAAAATGAGCTACGAAGACATGGAGTGGATCGTAGACATTAACTTCTGGGGCGTGGTGTATGGCACCAAAACCTTCCTGCCGTTATTAAAAGCCCGCCCCGAAGCCGCCATTATTAACGTATCCAGCATCTTTGGCATTATTGCACTCCCTACCCAGGGCGCTTACAACGCCACCAAATTCGCGGTACGCGGCTTTACCGAATCGCTGCGTCAGGAACTGGCCAGCACCAATGTCATGGTAACGACGGTTCACCCGGGTGGTATCAAAACCAATATTGTCCGCAATGGCCGCATGAAAACCTCCATGGCCGGTGAAAAATCTCTCGAGCAGCAAGCCAGAGAGTTTGAAAAAATGGCAAAAACCACACCGGCACAGGCGGCCAGCACCATTATTGACGGTACATTAAAAGGCAAACGCCGCATTCTGATTGGCTCCGACGCCAAAGCGATGGATCGAACCCAGCGTTTATTCCCAATCAAATATACCGACATATTTGGCTGGGTATTACGTAAATTGGCGTAAGCAATCCAACGTAAAACACTGAAATCCCTTGCCGCAGCGCATTTTTTGATCGAATGGCTTACAAAAGCCTACAAAAACAGGGATTTCAGGCTTGCCTCCCTTGGTGTTTTGCATAAGAATCATGTCGCTGGTTGATTGAAGCAATCAGCCATCCGGAATAAGAATACTTTTAAGGACCTGAAACTTATGCCTGCCAAAAAAGCCGCTCCTGCACGTAAAATTACTGCAGTAAAAGAGAAGTTCACCAAAACTCAGATTCTGAACGAGATCGCAGACAACACAGGTCTGTCTCGTAAAGAAGTGACTGCTGTTCTGGACGAACTGAGCATTGTGATCGAACGCCACGTTAAGAAGCGTTCTGTGGGTGAGTTCACCCTGCCTGGTCTGCTGAAGATCAAAACCGTTAAAAAGCCTGCTCAAAAAGCTCGCAAAAACGTACCAAATCCTTTCCGCCCTGGTGAAACCATGGACGTTGCTGCAAAACCTGCTTCTACCAAAGTTAAGGTTCTGCCACTGAAGAAACTGAAAGACATGGCTCTGTAAGAGTTTTATCTTTCTGAGAAGCGGCCTTTGATATCGAGAATATCAGGCCGCTTTTTTTATGCCTGAATTCCGGTAAAAAACATGTCCGAACTGATTCCGCTGCTGGATAAAATTAAACACTGCGACCACTGCGCTGAACACTTACCACTCGGCCCTCGCCCGGTGGTTTCCGCTTCGTCGTCGGCGCGCATTTTAATTATTGGCCAGGCACCGGGAACCAAGGTACATGCCAGTGGCATTCCCTGGGACGATGCCAGCGGCAAACGTCTTAGAGAATGGCTGCAAACACCCAACGAGGTTTTTTACGACAGCCGGAACATTGCCATCATGCCGATGGGTTTTTGTTACCCGGGCAAAGGTAAAAGTGGCGATCTGCCGCCGCGTCCTGAATGCGCACCACAATGGCATGCAAAATTATTGCAGCACATGCCGGATATCGAACTGACGTTATTAATCGGCCAATATTCGCAACAGTATTATTTAAAATCGTCAGGCGATACGGCTGGTGATTTTTTAAAACGCCATAAAACGCTGACCGAAAGAGTCAGGAATTGGCGTGACGCGCCGACCGGTTTTATTCCCCTGCCCCATCCTTCACCGAGAAATCAGATCTGGTTAAAGAAAAATGCCTGGTTTGAAGCTGACGTTGTTCCTTTTATTCGTTCGGAAGTGCAACGTTTATTACAACCGGAGTCCGACTGATGTTTCAGCGCTTGCCATTATTGCTGAGTTACAGCGGCTATTGTTTACTTGCACCACTCCTGCCATTAATTATCTGGCAGGGAAAAAACACACGGGAAACAGCACTCAGACTGCCAGAGGCCGATGGGCCAAGATCCGGAGAGTTTAATTCCACAACACCCGCTTCGCTGAATATTCTGCATTTAGGGGAAAGCACCGTCGCCGGAGTGGGTGTTCAACATAGCGAACTCGGCTTTACCGCAAATATCAGCAAAACACTGACAAAACTGAATACCGATCATCACTGGCACTATATTGCCCAAACAGGACTGGATACTTCTGAATTAATTAACCTGATCAATGAACAAGATGTTATCCCCAGCTGTACCCATCTGATTATCACCATGGGTGTGAATGACACCACCGGTTTTTCACGACGAAAAACATGGCGCAATAATCTTAAAACACTGGTTAGCAAAGTTCGGCAACAGAATCCGGCGATTCAGGTGTTTTTTACCCAGGTACCACCCATGCATCGCTTCCCTGCTCTGGCGAAACCATTAAATCTGTTTTTAGGATTACGTGCATGGCAACTGAATCAGGAACTGCAATTGCTCTGTCGGGAAAATCACTGGCGCTTTATTTCAATCGATATTCCGCTGCAGCCTGAATGGATGGCAGAAGATGGTTATCACCCTAACGCCGCTGGATATCAATTATGGGGAGAAGGTGTAGCAAAAGAACTCACCGAGATTTAAATCCCGGTTTAACACCCATATCAAACAGGTATAAAACCAGGATCTGATCCCTTTATATCGAATTCGCTCTTAACGTGGGAACTGCACCTTAATTGTCTGCGGAATGCGCCATTCAATACCATCTTTAGAGGTTTTAATTGCGCTGGTGCCTCCACTCTGAACAGACAAACCACCATAACGCCAGAAGCGATCTTTAAAGACAATCACATCGGAATTCTTAAAACCTTCGAATGCACCGGTCGCTTGCTGGCCAGACCAGGTAATACCATCAGAGGAAGTCAGAATGTTGTTTTCTGCATTCGAAGCTTCCAGGCGAACACCACCAATCACGTAGAGACGGCCATCTTTGTGCGCTACAGAATAATCGGTACGATGTGGAATCTCGCTCAACTTATTCCAATCTTTACCATTCTGACTTTTCCACACTTCAACCACACGCGGATCGGAACGGAAATTATTGTTGTAGAACACATACATGCCATCGCCTTCTACTGCGACAACCTGATGATCGTACAGGCCGGTCGACATGCCGGTATCCGCGGTTACCTGAGTCCAGTTAATACCATCGCCACTTTTCCAGACATCCTTACGATCAACCGTGTTGTTACGACCGCCAATCAACCATAAAGCGTTGTCGTAAACCGCCAGTTGATGAAACTCACGTTGACCAAATGCGGCACTGGTAAAGTCACGGCGCCAGGTTTTGCCATCAGCACTGCTCCACATATCGCCAACACGATCGTTACCATTTTTACGACCGCCCAACACCCAAATGCGTTCTTTAAATACTTTGGCATCGGTAAACACGCGGTTTTCCAGGTTATGTCCTTCTACTTCGGTCCAGTTAATGCCATCGTCGGAAGACCAGATTTTCGACTGAAAAAGACCATTCAACAGAAACAGTTTTCCACTCAGGTTAACCGGCGTCATATCCCAGGTTTGACGACCTCCCCAGGTATCGCGGGTTTCGATGGTGGCTTTGGCGTTGTTGCCGTCGACTCTTAATGCGTAAGTCGCGGCCTTAGTGGCCGTTAATGCGCTATCAACCAGAGTGACTTCACCCGACGTCACATCCAGCAGGCCCTGTTCACAGCTGTTGTAATTCGCCAGATCGCAGTTTTCATCACGGCTGCGATAGAACTCATACGCCAACGGCAGTGGTGGCAGCTCAATACGGGTATCTTGTGGTCCGATATAGGCAGTCGCCGTCAGATCCTGCAGCAATACCCGTTGAAATTGTGGCAATGCCAGAAATTCAGATTGGTTACCCGCAGCGTCCGTTACCGCAATGGAACAGTTGTAATTACCGGCACCTTCCGTCAGCTGAATTTCGGTTTTGTTGTCGCCTTCAGTCGCATCCGGCTGATTGGCTGCCAATACACAGCCTTTGCCCTGAATCGCTACCTTGCCAGCTTCACTGGTGTTGAAGGCAATCTCGACCCGGGTGCGGGTGGTTGCAGCTTGTTGACGGGTCAGATTGGTTAATACCGGTGCCGTGGTGTCTTTTACCACGGGAGAACCACCGCCATTATTGCCACCGTTGCTGTCACCACCCGCGTTGTCGGAACTGCTGTTACTGCCACCACCACAGGCGGTCAGCGAGGCAATTGCCAGAGGTAATAAGAGCTTTTTCATTGGAGAGCCACCTGTAAAGAAGTAAACAGGTGGAGCAGTCTAGGCAGCTACGTCAGTTTGAACATAGTGCAATTTAGGGTTTATTCACCCGCTTTACGGCGGTACATATCCTGGTCCGCCTGGTGATACCAGTCTTTTGCGTCACTGCAGTCTGACAACATGGCATAACCAATACTGCCGGAAACGTCCCGTTGAGTGATTAATGACAGGTTCTTCAGTGCTGCATGAAACTGGCGGTCCGCTCGCGTCACAATATGCTCATTGGCATCCGCAAAAATCATTGCAAACTCATCACCACCAATGCGGTAAGCAAAATCGGCTTCGCGTCCCAATTTTGTAAGTTCGGTCGCCAGCAATTTTAGTAACCGATCTCCTTCGGCGTGACCAAAGGTGTCGTTATACCCCTTAAAGTCGTCGACATCGATAATGGCCAGGCACGCATCACACTGATTGCGCTTAAAACGCTCCACCGAGGCACTGATGTTTTCGTCGAATAACTTACGGTTATAGAGGTGAGTGAGCGGATCGGTGCGCGATTCTTCAATGGCGGTCTGCAGTTTCTGGTGGGTCTGATCCAGCATCAGGTGAGAGGATAACGCCAGTGTGGCCAGTGTTAACACTTCTTCGGTGTGACGGTAATCGATATCACGATGATCGTGGATCGCCATAATATGTCCGACTGCCTGATTGTCTTTATCGCGATACACCAGACCGGCGTAGGTTTTCGCGCCCATCTTTTGCAATTCCTGGTTTTCCGGAAATGCCTGGGCAACATCACTGAACAGGGTAAATCGTTGAGTTCGCGCCATGGCCTCACACGGCGTACCGGCAATTTCAAAACTGAAGTTATCGACAATCACACCCTCCGCACAGTGAGCCAGCACCTCCACCAACGAGCCATTAAAGCGCGTCACTGAGATCCAGTGCCAGCCAAGAGCTTTGGAAACGGCTTGTGCCGCTGTTTTGTAGATGTTGTCGCTGTTTTCCATGCCCCGCACCAGAGCCGCAAGTACGGTTTCCTGTTCCTGATAAGGAGTATTACTGGCCAGAATCACAACCGTGCCGCAGCGAATAGATACCCGGTGCACGTGATAGTCACTAACCACCAGATCCGGACAATGATGGTGAGCGATAATATGGCAACGTGTATGCTCGCTCAGCTCAGCAAACACCCGGTTGTGGTACACCGGCTGGCCGTGTTGATCGATCACCACAATGGCATCGAATGACAGGTCAAAGATGGCTTCAACCTCATCCAGACTCATATTTGCCAGTGCCATAGCCTACCTCTCACACAGTTACCCTTTCAGCTTAGTCCTTTTTAACCCAACTGCCGCCACTTTTGGCCCGATATGCATACACAATGACCCACATAAAACAGCCGTTCGGATAGTCTTAATACAAACAACAAAAAGGAAGATCGCCATGAGCGCAGCCCATGAAGCCGGCAAAATTCCGGTACGCAAAATGAACTTCGAGTTTGATGCCGTGCCACGGGATTATCTCAACGGCAATCTGGCATTCAGCAACTTCTTTAACGGCATGAATCTGCTCTTCCCGGAAGGCGAACGGTTTTTTATGCACGCCGTACGGGATGGTCTGAAGAAGATCGACAACCCTTCCGAAGAACTCAGCCAACAGGCCAAAGGTTTCTACGGTCAGGAAGCACAACATTCGATTGAGCATCTGAAGTACTTTGAGATCCTCGATCAGAACGGCTACCAGTTCCGTGACGAACTGAACAAGTTTGACCAGCTGATCATTAAACTGCGCAAAAAGCTGCCGGTAGGCCTGCGCTTGGCCATGACCGCTGGCGCCGAGCATCTGACCGCCATCGCGGGTGGTGTGTCCTTGCTCGATAAAGATGTGGTCAACGCCCATCCTTTGATGCGTGATCTGATGCAATGGCACGCAATTGAAGAAATCGAACATAAAGCGGTTGCTTTTGATGTTTATAAAGCCGCCTACGGCAACTACTTCCTGCGCATTTTCGGCTACCTGATTGCCATCGTTCTGGTGGGTGGGTACGCCTTTAAATTCGCCAATATGTTTATGCGCCAGGAAGGGTTTGGGCGCTGGAAGGCTGCCAGCCTGATCCGCAAAAGTCAGCGCCAGGTTCTAAAACGTAATTCATATCTGACGCCGCTGTTTTTCTCTTATTTCAAACCTGGCTTCCATCCGAACCAGGTTGATGATGAGCACCTGATCGAACAGGCCCGGGTCGATCTCGCCGCTTATTAATCATGGATGGCCGCCACTGTGGCGGCCTTTTCCCTGTGGTCAGAGAACAACCGCGGTTATACTCTGAACCATGAGCCAAGAATTAAAACAATTAAAGTTCCCTGCTATTTACAGCCAGCTGGCGCGCGACTTTATCGCCGCATCTCCACGCTTATCGCGTATGAATATCCCCTTGCAACGTGCCTATCAGTTGCTGGGCATTCCGTCCCACAGCCTGACCAACCCCCACGCCACCTTAAGTGGTCATAATGTTCAGTTGCTGATGGCCGTTGGCCGCATGATGGCGGATAAGTCTCTGCCGTTCAGCGTGCAACTGGGACAGGTATTTAAAGAAGACACCCTGGGCGTACTAGGCCTGGCGCTAGTGAATTCAGCCACGTCTCGTCAGGCGCTGGAAACCTTTCAGCAGTATGCCTTTATCTACAGCCCGGGATTTGACTTTCATTTTGAAGAACAACAGGAATTTGCCGAAATCACCCTGACGCCACTGGTACAGTTCGATCGCAATGTTGAGCGCACCATGCTGGAATTAATTTTTTGTGCATTTGCCTTTTATATTCGCAGCAGCGGTTTATCGATAGAAATGCGATATTCGCTGCCCTATCGTCTGGGCAAACACAAAACGGAATTTGAAACATTTACCCAGGGCAGCTTGCAGGAAATGGCCTCTCGCCCTGCCATTCGCTTCCCACGTTCGGCACTGGAGCAACCACTGAAAAGTCCGAATACCGCCATGCACGCCCTGTATATGGAGCAGCTGAAACAACAGGCGGAATCCACCCGGGACCACGAAAGTTTCAGCCTCAGAACCCGGCGTACCATTGAGCAGTTTGCTCGTCAGGGCATCTTTTTCAGCCGCGAACAGCTGGCGCAGGAAATGGCGGTGTCGGTACGAACACTAAATCGTAAACTGAAAGAAGACGGTTTATCGTTTCAGCCGCTATTGGACCAGGCGCGCTTTAATATCGCCCGACGGCTGTTAATCGACACCCAGAAAACCACCAAACAAATTGCTTTTGAGTGTGGCATCCAGAACCCGGCGGTCTTTTGCCGGGCGTTTAAAAAGTGGAGTGGCAAAACTCCGGGGGAATTTCGGGACAACTCCACAAGCCCTGTTATAGATCCATCCGAACAGGGTTAAATGGGCACCTTGTCAGGAAAAATCCTGTCGTAATGGCGTCAGATACATAAAGGTTAAAATGGCACCATCAACCAACGCCAACAAGTGATACACCAAACTATCAAATGCAGGCGCCACGGAAATTCCGGAATTAGCGATAACAAAAACCGCCAGCACGGTGACCACAACATAAGCGATACGCGCCCATTGCTTTAATCGCCACAAACCAATAGCGGTAATAAAAAAGCCAACGGTTAATGCCAGGTACCAGCTCGTGATATTTGCCATCGCACCCATGCCTGAATACTGCAGCAGTTCCATTTGCTCATTGGAATACAAAGACGACCAACTCAGCGGCAGCAACAGCCAGCTGATTTGCAACAACAAAGAAAAAACCACCATAAACCGAAAGGGTTTTAACATAGTGCCGGACGCAGACGGTAATTCGCTATTAATCATGTTTGGCTCTTGTTACTGCTTACCATTTATCACGCAACGCACGTAATGCCTTAAAGACATCACGGTCACCTTCCCCCAGGTGCGGGAATTCCTGTTTTAATGTCTGGCGGATTTTATCGCTGTGCAGACGCAAAAACGGATTGTAGCTGCGCTCCTGACCCAGCGTCATAATCGGCATATCATCATGTTCCAGCTCCGCCACATTTTTCTGCCAATGTAACGCTCTGGCATTTCCTGGTTCACGGCTTAAAGCAAAACCCAGATTATTTTTCATGTAGTCGTGCCCGGGATACAACAGGGTTTCGTCTGGCAGTGGATTCAACTGAGAAACAAAGGTGTCGTACATGGTGTCGACGTCACCACCGTTAAAGCAGTTACCGGCACAAGCGTTAAACAAAGTATCACCAGAGAATAAAATCGGTACCGGATTGTGCTCATCGGCTTCCGCCAACAAACACAAATGCACCGGAGTGTGTCCCGGGGTGTACAACACTTTTAACCGGATCGAACCCAGCTCAACCAGATTTCCGGCAACCAGGCCACGATCGACATTTGGAATTTTCCCCATGGCATTTTTGTGCGCCCAGATTTGCGCACCGGTCGCTGCAGCAACCACCGGATTGCCTTCAATATGATCGTGGTGTTCGTGGGTATTAATGATGAGTTTGATTTGCCAGCCATGCTGTTCTGCCAGGGCTAACATTTGTTCGCCATCAAGCGGGTCGAGAGCGATGGCTTGCTTGGTTTGTTCGCAACCGATCAGATAATTAAAATTACCCAATCGGTTAAACATATAACGGCGCAGGATTTTCATTCAGTCAGTAACCGATATTACCAGTAGATATTATTTTCGGCGTCTTCTTCCGCGTGCAGATCTTCAACGAAATGGCTTTCAAACAGGCTCTTTAATTCGTGTGCCTGGGTTTCCAGCGCATCAGACGCATAGGCAACCGCCGGACTATGACCCCAGACAGGACCTGGCCAGGCCGGATCGTCTTCAAAACGAGCGATATGATGAACATGTAGCTGAGCAACCACATTACCCAGAGCCGCTACGTTCATGGATTTGGCGGAAAAATGATCAGCCATTTTTTCCGTTACCCAGACCGACTCTTTCATCATCTGCTGCTGGTCTTCCGCCGACAAATGATAATACTCGCGCACATCATTACGGGCCGGCACCAGAATCACCCATGGATAACGGCTGTCATTCATCAGCAATACCTGGCACAGAGGCAAGCGCCCCAGCAAAATTGTATCTCCCTGCAGACGTTCATCGAGCTGAAACATCGTCGTTCTCCTGATCATAGGTTTTGCTTAATCTTAGCTCCGATGTTGGCACAGGTCACTGATTTGCGGAGAGTTTTTATCTGCAGCTAACAGACAGCTGTATTACATCTGACAGTTCATCTGGTAAGTCAGCCACGGGGTTTTATCCGCCAGCTGGTTATACAACGCCTGGGCCTGATGATTATCCGGCGCAGTGATCCAACGCACGAAGGGCCAGCCCTGCTGCTCAGCCTGTGCCTTAAGTTCTGCAAACAACAACTTAGCGACACCCTGCTTTCTCACTCCGGGCACAACGTACAAATCATCGAGAAAACCAACCATCTTGCCCCTTAACGGCGATGGCATCGCGCGGTAATGCATCAGTCCCAGCAGTTGGCCCTCTTCATTCCTGGCCACCAGGCAATAAAACGCCTGATTCTCATCATGAATCCAATGCCAGACCTGTTGCTGAATCTCTTCATTCATTGGCACCTGATAGAAATCAGCATAACCCTGATACAGTTCTGCCCAATTTTCGAAGTCGGTTGTCTGTGGTGAGCCGATGGTAAGCGTCATACCTTTCTCCCCAGTGAATGAATCTGCTGGCCGTTTTCATCAAAGTTGTCTGGCGAAAGCCATTTTTCAAAGCGGGCCTTTTGTTGCGGCCATTCGTTGTCTAATAAAGAAAACCAGGCGGTATCACGGTTGCGGCCGTTATACACCACGGCCTGACGAAAGGTGCCTTCATACTGGAAACCCAGTCGCTTTGCGGCTTTTTTCGACTGTAAGTTAAGATCGTCACACTTCCATTCGTAACGACGATAACCCAGCTCTTCAAAGGCATACGCCATCAGCAAAACCATGGCTTCGGTGGCGATAGGCGTTTGTTGCATCAGTGGTGAAAAGTGTACATTTCCAACTTCGATAGAACCGTGTTGAGGCTGAATACGCATCAGCGCTGTCATACCAACCGCCTGCTCTGTTTTGAGATCAACGATGGCAAAAAACAGCGGATCGGCCCCGAGACAGTCCGATATCAGCCAGTCCCTGAAGGCACTGAAATCGTCAAACGGGCCATAAGCCAGATAGGTCCAGTTTTTACCCTCTTTATCAAGGGCAAAGGCCTGAAACAGTTGCTCAGCATGTTGTTCAACATCCAGTTTTTCCAGCCGACAAAAGCGCCCGGATAACGGCTTAGCCTCTGGCTTTGGGCAAGGCTGCCAGTCAGGCAATGGCTCACCGATGGGTTGCCCCAACGGATTTTTTCTTATCGTCATTTTTTACTCCTTAAGCTCGCAAAAGTTCACGGATTCCATTCATCAAGCGCCAACCGGGCTTGTAAAAACATCAGCTTAAGTCGAAACTGGACTCTCCTTAATATCCACTTTTATCTTTTTTACAGATACCAGTGGAGCTATCTCTTATGTGAGAAGACCCGTATGTCGAGAAAACCAATATGCCGAGAAGACCGGAACTGGCTACTCTGAACCTGTCGGTTAAAGACGGGCCTGAACCAAAGCAGCCTCTGTTTCGCCGCCTGAGCGACCAGATTCGCCAGCAGATCCAACAAGGGCAGCTCTCTGCCGGAGCCAAGCTGCCCTCTTCACGCCAGCTGGCGCAACAGCTGAGTATCTCGCGCACCGCCTGTCTTAATGCTTATGAGCAACTGGTAGCGGAAGGTTATTTAATCAGCCGCCCGGCATCGGGCATGTATGTGTCTGGTTTGGCGGAAAACAGGCCGCAGCAGACAAGCGCGTTAGACAACACAACTCCTGAAAACCCGTTAGCGGGCAATCCACAAAGAGCGGTATTCGATACCGGTCCGGACGTCGAACTGTTTCCCTTCGCCGATTGGGCACGCAGCTCAGCCCGGGTCTGGCGCCAGGCTGACGTGGCGTTATTACGAAACTTCCCCGACGGCGGTTATCCCGGCTTACAACAGGCCATTTGCCAGTATTTAAAAGGGCTACGGGGGATCGACTGCTCTCCACAACAAGTGATTATTACCGCCGGAAGCCGTGATGCGGTGGCATTGGTAAATACAGTACTGGATGCTCAAATTGGCCAGGATGCGGAAGTAGCATTAGAGAAGCCCTGCTATCCGGCATTGGCCAAGGGATTTAAACACCGGCCAATTCATTATTGTGATGTTGATGACCAGGGCGCGCAGTTGCCGCATCACTATCAACACCAGCAGCAACAGCAACAGCAACAGCAACAGCAACAGCAACAGAAGCCGGATCTGGCCTGGCTAACCCCCGGGCGTCAATATCCGTTAGCGATTTCCATGTCGATGGAGCGCCGCCTGCAATGGCTGAATTACGCCCGGGAAAATAACACCCTGCTGGTGGAAGATGATTACGACTCGGAATTTTATTTTCATAAAACCCCATTGGTGTCTTTATTCAGTCTTTCGCAACAGCTGTATTCGCAGAACCCTGAACAACAGCAGCAACGGGTGATCTGGGCCGGCAGTTTCACCAAGGTGATGTTCCGTACACTGAGGATTGGTTATCTGGTGGTGCCACATTCGTTAATTGCGGCTTTCCACCAGGCACAGAAGAAAATGGGCAATATCGCTTCATTACCGATTCAGCCAGCGCTGGCCGACTTTTTACAACATCGAAAATTCGCCAGCCATATGCGCAAAATGAAACGCATCTATCAGCAACGCCGTGATTTTTTATATCCGCTGGTTAAACAACAACTGGCAGAATTTGGTGACTGCACTCTGCCGGAAAATGGCTTACATCTGTTGTTTCAGTTTTATCCTGAGGTCAGTGCCTCTCAACCGGATTTCAGCGATCTGAATCTGCAACAACAGTTGGCAAAACAGAACATTCAGGCATTGCCATTGTCCGACTGTTATCCCGATAATATAAAGACAAAACCGCAAGGGTTAATCCTGGGTTATTCCGGGGCGCCGGAAGCTGAACTTGCGGCAGGTGTGCAGCAACTGAAGCAGTTGTTACAGCAACACAAACAGTGACTGAAAAATAACCGACTCTTTGGGTAAAGATACTTGTCTGATTCTCTGACTTATTATCCAGTACGATCAATTAACGACATTGACTCAACCACCTGGCAACGATTGTTACACCACAGCTGTGGCAACAACGATTCGGGTGAATCTGAAATGCTCTACCCGTTTCTTGATTATCGTTTTCTAAAAGCGCTGGAAGACAATCAGTGTATCGATGCCAACACCAATAATCCGTTTGAACAAAGCCACACCGGCTGGTTAATTTATTACCTGATTGGCGAAAATAGCTCAGGTGAAATCGAGCAAATCTTGCCCTGTTTTATTAAACAACATAGCTATGGCGAATACGTGTTTGATTGGGCCTGGGCTGATGCCTATCAACGCCACGGTTTTGATTATTACCCGAAACTGCTGTTAGCCGCGCCTTTTACGCCAGCCACCGGGCCAAGGGTACTGGGGACTTCGGCACCGGACTGGCCATCCATTTCAGCGGAACTGTATCGCCAGTGTGTGGAGCTGGATTTATCCGGCTTGCATATCAACTTTATCAGCCAGAACAGTCACCAGCAGTTATCCCAATTACCTCAGGTATTAGGGCGTCAGGCCTGTCAGTTTCACTGGTTTAATCAGGGAGCTGATGGTGAGCCTTATCAGAGCTTTGACCATTATCTGGAGCACTTCACCAGCCGCAAACGCAAAAGTGTTAAAAAAGAACGGAATAAAATCCCACAGCAAAAACTCTGCATCGAACGCAAAACCGCAAACCAGATCAGTGAAGACGACATTAAAGTCTTCTATCACTGCTATCAAATGACCTATGCCCGGCGTCGTTCCCGTGGTTATTTAAATCTGGATTTTTTCCGTCAGTTATTGGCCACCATGCCTGAGCAAATGTTACTGGTGTGTGCGGCTTATGACGATGCACCGGATAAAACCATTGCCTGTGCGTTATATCTGTTTGATAACGACACCCTGTATGGCCGTTATTGGGGGTCATTGGTGGATATTGATGCGCTGCATTTTGAGGCCTGTTATTACCAGGGCATCGAGTTCTGCATCGAGCGAGGATTAAAACGATTTGATCCGGGCACCCAGGGTGAACATAAAATCAGCCGAGGTTTTCAGCCCACCCTGACCTACAGCGCTCATCAATTATTACACCCGGAATTTAATCAGGCGGTGGCTAATTTTCTTGATGAAGAGCAGCAGCATATCCACGCTTATCGGGAAGATGCAGAAACACTGCTGCCGTTTAAATGTGACGACAGCTAAGTGATATCAACTGGCAGTTAATCGCACAGGCACCGATTTATAAGTAGGTGTGCCGCAGTCTTCAGCAACGCTGCTCAGTGGCACCAGCGGATTGGTTTCCGGGTAATAAGCCGCCACACAACCGCTGGGAATCTGATACGGCACAATCTTAAAGGCGCTTACTTTATAGTCAGACTCGGATGCAGAAAGCGCGTCATCGTCTAATATCGTACTGATATCCACTCTCTGCCCTTCACTAAAACCCAGCGCGGCAATATCATCCGGGCTCATAAATAACACTTCACGTTCACCGGAAACACCACGATAGCGATCGTTCAGACCATACACCGTGGTGTTGTATTGATCATGAGATCTCAGAGTTTGCAGAGAAAAACGACGATCTTGCTGATCAACCGGCATTTCATGCAATAAAGCGTCCGGTAATCCTTTGGCCGAGAACTGTGCTTTACCAGAGCTTGTTCGCCACTGGCGCAGCGCTGCACTGTTTTGCAGATAAAAACCACCCGGCGTCTGAATACGCTGATTAAAGTTTTCAAAGCCAGGAATCACGGCACTGATTTCATCACGAATCAGAGCGTAGTTTCCGGCCAGCTTCAACCAGTCAACGGTTTTATCACCCAAAGTGGCATCCGCAATTCCGGCAATAATAGCGGTTTCCGATCGCAGATTTTCAGTCGCCGGTAGATTCGCCCCACGAGAGCTGTGCACCATACTCATGGAATCTTCCACGGTGATGGCTTGTTCGCCACTTTCCTGAGTATCAATTTCAGTACGTCCCAGGCAAGGTAAAATTAACGACTGCTTGCCCGGCGTGACATGGGTTCGATTCAGCTTGGTGGCAATATTAACGGTTAATTCGCAGTTGGCCAGAGCACGCTGAGTTAATTCGCTGTCCGGAGCGGCGGCGGCAAAGTTGCCTCCCAATGCAATAAATACCTTGGCTTCGCCATTTAACATCGCATGAATGGAATCCACCGTGTTTAATCCGGATTGTCGCGGCATCGCAAAATCGTAACGTTGCTCTAATGCATCCAGAAATGCCGCAGTTGGGTGTTCGTTAATACCCACGGTGCGATTGCCCTGAACGTTAGAATGACCCCTTACCGGACAAGCACCCGCTCCTTCTTTACCAATATTGCCCCGCATCAACAACAGGTTAACCAGCTCTTGAATAGTCGCAACCGAGTGACGGTGCTGGGTAATACCCATCGCCCAGGTAAAAATCGTCCGTTCGCTGTTGGCATAAATGGTTGCCATTAACTCGATGTCTTCGCGGCTGATACCACTCTGATTGACAATTTTTTCCCAGGACGTTTTTTCAATTTCAGCCTGATACTGATCAAAATTAACGCAATGTTGGTGAATAAAGTGGTAATCAATAATATCTGAGCCAACCGCATCCGGGTCATTCGCCACACGCTCAAATAACGCTTTGGCAATACCCCGAACCAATGCCATATCACCACCTAAGCGTGGGGTAAAATAATGCTGACTGATACTGGTGCTGGCACCAATTAACATTTCTTTCGGGCTTTGTGGGTCAGAAAAACGCTGCAAACCGCGCTCTTTTAAATTATTAATCGCCACCACTTTGGCACCGCGTTTCGACGCTTTGCGTAGCGTGGCTAACATACGAGGATGGTTAGTGCCTGGATTCTGACCAAAGACAAAAATCGCTTCAGCCTTATCAAAATCGTGCAGAGTTACCGTGCCTTTACCAACACCAATGCTTTCAGTCAGACCAACGCCGGATGCCTCGTGACACATATTGGAGCAATCCGGAAAATTATTGGTGCCCAACATACGGCCAAATAACTGATATAAATACGCCGCTTCATTGCTGGCACGCCCGGAGGTATATAACAGAGCTTCATCCGGTGTATTCAGATGCTTTAATTGACGGCTGATAATGGTAAAGGCCTGCTCCCAGGAAACCGCCCGATAATGATCAGAACGGCCATCATAAAATAATGGCTGAGATAACCGGCCACTTTTCTCCAGCTCGTGTTCGGTCCAGGTTTTTAATTCGCTGATGCTGTAATGAGCGAGAAATTCCGCATCAACCCGTTTGCTGGTGACTTCCCAGGTGATGGCTTTAACGCCATTTTCACAAAAATTAATTTTACCGCTGTCGCTTTCTTCACCCCAGGCACAGCCCGGGCAATCAAAACCGTCTGGCTGGTTGGCATTTAATAAGGCTTTTACCCCTTCCATGGCATTTTCGCTTTGCGCCAGATGTTTGGCCGAGCTTTTTAACGCTCCCCAGCCACCAGCAGGATGAGAATACGGAGACGAAGAATCGTTGGACTGGCTCATACAAAAATACTCGGATATTAATTTTTTATTGGTTTAAAAATCAGACAATAGCGAAAGGTAAATTTGCATCAGGCAAAGCGATGCAGTTCACCCCGTTTAAAACAGAACAGTTTCAGGCCACATTGGCGCGCGGATTTAACCGCCAGATCGGTTGGTGGCGATAAGGTCACCAGATTACCCAGACCGCTACGGGCGGATTTCTGAATCAGATCATGACTGCAACGACTGGTAATAACGGCAAAACCCTGCAGCCCGGTTAAACTTTTATGACCTGATTGCTGCTTGTTTAACGGCTGAGACAATAAACGGCCAATCAGCTTATCCAGAGCGGAGTGCCGGCCAACGTCTTCCGCCAGCGCAATACAACAACCATGCAAATCGAAAAATGCCGCACCATGATGCCCGCGGATACAACCCTGCTGTTTCTGGATTTCAGGCAGTTGCTGGACGGCCATACGAATAGCAGCTTCATCCGGCACACAGGCGGTACTCTGTGTCACTTCCGGCAAAGTGATCGCCGCCGACACGGAATCGGTGCCACATAAACCACAGCCACTGGGACCAGCCATTAACCGACGCCGTGCTTTTAACTGGTGCTCAGCAGCGGCCAATACCCGGATATCGGCCTGCCAGCCATCCGGAATCTGTTCGGCTTCAACATCGAGAATATCGCTGGCGTTTGCGATAAGACCTTCACTGATGGCAAAACCACGGGCAAAGGCTTCCAAGTCGCGCGGGGTTGCCATCATCACCGCCTGACTGATGCCGTTAATACAGATCGCAATCGCGGCTTCATGCAGCTCGGTGGCGTCACTCAGCTGTTCAGAGGCGGAACCATACAGGGTCGATACAGCACAAACTGATTGCATCCGGCCTCCCAATTCAATATCAGTCTAATATGCATAGCTATTCATATATAAACAGGCAGATACTCTATAAGATCTACCTATAACTGGATAAAAGTTAGCACCCTTGTATGATGGTGAAAATATGCATTTTTGTTCCTATTTAATTCTATGAGTACTAAACGCATCCATATTCACCCCAGCTGGTCGTTCCATGATGACAACGGCAACCGTCTTGATCCGCAGCTGTTTCAGCTGCTGCTTGCCTTATTCAGTCATAAAAAACTGACCCATGCAGCCAAAGCCACGGGCATCTCTTATCGCCATGCCTGGAATCTGATTAATAAGTGGTCGGATTTTTTTGGTACCGAGCTGGTGATTCTTGAACGTGGAAAAGGTGCACAACTGACACCACTGGGGCAAAAACTGGTGTGGGCAGAACAGCGGGTTATGGCACGCTTTCAACCGCAGATGGCCAGCATGGCATCGGAAATTAATGTCGAGCTTAATAAAGCGCTGGCCAATGCCGCGCCAGTGCTGAAAATTCAGGCCAGTCATGGTTATGCGGTTGAGCTGCTGCCGTCTGCCTTAACCAGCCATGATCAGTCCGCCGACTTGGAAGACAGCCGCGTATCAGAAGACAACCTCACTCCAGAAAACAGTCAGGCACCTGCAGAAAGCCTGCAACTGGATCTGCAATACAACACCGCCCTGCAGGCACTGGCAGCAATGAACCGTGATGAGTGTGATATCGCCGGTTTCCACTTGCCATCGGATGTATTGGTGCCATCACTGGTTGAAGATTATCGTCGCCTGTTAAAGCCGCGCGCCCATAAAGTGATTCGTTTTATCCGTCGCGAACAAGGGCTGATCGTCGCAAAAAACAATCCGCTGAATATCAATGACCTGCAGGATCTCGCAGTTATCAATGAAGAAGATGGCATTCGACCGCGCTTTATTAACCGCCAACAGGACTGTGGTACCCGCGCCCTGTTCGATCAGTTACTGATTAATCACAACATCGATGCAGCCAGCATTAATGGTTATCACAATCATGAATTTACCCACTCGGCCGTTGCCGCGTTTGTTGCGGCGGGAATGGCCGATGTCGGTTTTGGCGTAAAAGAAGCCGCACATAAATTTGATTTGGATTTTATCCCACTCTGTCAGGAAGACTATTTATTGGTTTGCCACCAGAGAAAACTCAAACAAGCCGCGGTAGAAAGTTTTATTCAAGCGATATCGTCGGCGTCGTTCAGACACAGTGTGGATCAGCTGGCCGGTTATAACGCCGACCATAGTGGTGAAATCATCGACCTGGCGCTGGTATTAACCAGCTAATCGCCGGTTTTATTCACTAAAACGCGACTTCAATGAGTGACGTTCTGACATTTGAATCAAGTCCCAGCGATTGCCGTACAGGTCTTCAAAGATTGCAACGGTACCGTGTGGTAATACCACCGGTGGTTGCACAAAGGTGACTCCAGCGGATGTCCATTGCTCGTAATCACGCTGCACATCATCACTACTGAGAAATAACATCACCCGGCCGGCACACTGATTGCCAATCTGAGCTTGTTGCTGAGAATCGGATGCGCGAGCCAGCACCAGCGTTACACCCTGAGAGTGCTTTGGCGCAATCACCACCCAGCGTTTGCCATGATCGTCCAGAGGCGTATCTTCGAGTAACTCAAAACCGAGCTTCCCCAAATAGAATTCCAGTG
The DNA here is from genome assembly GCF_965219715.1 of Bacterioplanoides sp. Taxonomy (GTDB): domain Bacteria; phylum Pseudomonadota; class Gammaproteobacteria; order Pseudomonadales; family Oceanobacteraceae; genus Bacterioplanoides. The sequence continues at coordinate 417,645 of NZ_OZ244785.1, read as the reverse complement.
CTTCATCGTAGTCATTAACCAGCAGAGAAATATGAATGATGTTGTGTTGCATGATAGGTACTGTGTTTGTTGAGCAATGAATGTGACGATAACTGAGATCACAATGGATATGTGGCCAATGACGAGTCAAAGACCACATAAATTATGCCAGCGATTTAAATCAGTTTCTTTAACTCACTGTAGTCGCCTTTTACTTTCAGCGTGACCGTCACATTGTGTTTATTACGATTGCGGAAAAACCAGCCGTGTTTGCCGGTAAAGGCAGCGGTTAAATCACCCTGATCTTCCGCGATGCCACGCCCTTTCTCATAAGAAATGGAACGACGCTGACCATTCACCCGGCCGTCACCATGGGCATCAAAATTAATAGGCCCGCCTTCAGACACCCAGAAATACTGAGCAACGGCATTGGCATTCATCACCAGCTTATATTCTGTGCCTTGTCCTGGTGTTAAGACAAATTGAACCGTGTCTTTCCAGACAGGTTGTGATGGTGCTTGCGGCTCTGGCTGGGAAGATACGGGCTCTGTCTTCACCTCAACTTGTTTTTCAACCGCAGAATTTTCATCACCAACTGCTTTGGCTGTTGGCACTTGCACATTGTTAACCGGGGCAGACTCGGCCGACTGTTTTTGTTCTGCAGCTGCCAGCGCCCGATCCGCTTCCGCTTCTTCTGATAACTGCTGTTTAATTTCACCCATATCCGTCAGACCTAACCAACGGCCCGCACCGGTTGGGTCAATGGCATATTCCGCAGGCAATACCACAGTGACCAGTATTACCATGGCGACAACCAGTGCCAGTAGCGTGGATTTAATCAGTTGTTTTGAGCTTGGCAGCTCATCTTTCGAGGGTAAATTTGCGTTGTACATAAAAATGTCACTCGTTAAAAAATGAAAACTAATCTAAAAAAATAAAACTGGTTCAAAAAACAGGCCGAATACTAGACTAAAAAATAGCCACTGAGCTGGTAACCAATCAGCAAAAAGCCAGCACTCATCATGGCAACATTCGCCATATAGGCATGACGTCCGAAGGAATGACTGCGACGCCAGAACCCCATAACAATTAAAATAGCGCTTAACGCCAGTAGCTGGCCCAGCTCTACACCGACATTAAAAGCCAGTAAATTCGGGATCAGGCCATCGGGTGAAATCTGATATTCAAGAATTTTGGTGGATAAACCAAAACCGTGAAATAAACCAAACACCAGGGTCGCCCCCCGGGTATCCGGCTGCACACCAAACCAGCGACGGAAAGCACCAAGATTATCCAGCGCCTTGTACACCACAGATAAACCAATAATGGCGTCGATGATGTAGCTGTTGATGCCGACTTCAAAGTACACACCCAGCAACATGGTGGTGGAATGACCCAGTGCAAATAAACTCACATACAAAGCAATATGTTGCATGCGGTAGAGGAAAAATATCACACCGAATAGAAACAGCAGATGATCGTAACCGGTGACCATGTGTTTGGCCCCGAGGTAGATAAACGAAACGATATGGGTACCGGAAATTTCCTGAATATACCCCTTATCCCCTTCAGCAACGGCGTGAGCCATCACCTCCAGAGGCAATAAACACATCATAATCACAGCAGGCAGCCATAACCGCCAACGCTGAAAAACAGGTTGAAACATACAAGCTCCAAAACAATAACTTGTTAAAACGGAATAAATTTTAAATACGTCCGGACTTAAGCCGGAACAAACAGCACTCTACAGGTGCCAGTCAAGCCAGAGTTTTTGGAGGGCGCTCAAACGGATAATGAGCACGGACAGGCTCATCGCGTTCGATTAAATGGAAGGGAAAATCAGCAATTTCGGTATTACGCAGCAAGCGAGTATTTAATTGCCCGGGAATATCATGCATATGATCACTGGCGTCGTGATGCGCCTGACTACCATGTGGATGAGTATCATGCGGATGACCATCATGTTGTTGTGAATGATCATCATGTGACAACTGATGATCCAGCTGGCTCTGACTTTGATCATGACCAGGATGTGACTGATCAACATCATTATGGTGATGTCCGGCAATCAACTCATTTAATTCAACACTGGCATGAGAAACCACCAGGCCAACCAAAGACGCACTGACACCATTAACCAGCAGCAGAATCAGCGCTAGCGCCAATAGCCGGGTCTGTGGTTTTTTCGCCTTCAGCGAGGCATGGCCAGTGTTCGTAGTAGTCAAAATAAGGGATTTGATCGGTTCAATTAACTAATGGAACCTTACCACTGGCAGCGAGTCATAGGCTAATCAGCTTGTATAGAAACGTAATCCGAATTGCTTAGTCGTTGGTAATTACGTATTTTGTTAGAAATTTTAATGGGTTGAATCATGTCTCTGCGACTGGTTTTGGTATTTGTCTTGTTGCTACAGCACACACTGGTTAATACAGTGGCGGCGTCTGTGCACCTGTCTGCCGAAGACCACTCTATGCGTGAAACACCCCATATTCATTCATTAAGTGCATTGGTTGATATCTTCTCAATCCAAAGTGCTGATGATCATGATGAGTCATCCGATTCACATTCCATTCCCCATGGCGAAGAAGGTCACGACACCCGTGACGAAGTACACGTTCATGTGGTTTGCCCCCTCGCCCATGTTGCCGAAGTTGCTCTGGTAGAAATGCAAAGCGAAAAACCGCTGAATATTTACCACAGCTACACCGGTGTTACCTATAAGCCCCTGCTTCCTCCACCAAACGCGTAATTCACACCACAGTTCTATCTAAATTTTGTGTTAATTCGTTTTTTCCGTCTGGAATTGTAACGCCTGTTTTGCGTACTCAGTGCGCGTAGCCAGGGGGCTAATTCCACACGGACAGGTGGAGAACCTATGAACATTTATCCCCCGCAGGGCTTAACCAGGCCGCTGCAGGTCACTGCTATTGCGCTTCTGAGTATGACGGCGGTTGCTGAACAAACTCAAAGCAGCGATCAAACAATCCTGACTCTGCAGCAGGCGGTTAATCGCACGCTGCAGAATAATCCGCAGTTAGCGGCCTACCCGTTTTATTTGCGCCAGGCCGATGCCGATAAACTGCAGGCTGATATTCGCCCGACACCCAGAGTGGGTCTGAGCGCCGACAATATCCTCGGCAGCGGTAACAAGTCGGGCCTGGATGAAGCGGAAATCACCCTGTCGTTCAGCCAGACGATTGAGTTGGGTGGCAAACGTCAATCGCGTTATGACTACGCCTCAGGTAAGCAACAACAGTTGCAGCTGGAATACGATATCAGCCGCCTCGATACCCTGGCAGAAACCAGCCGTCGTTATTACCAGCTGCTGGCCTTGCAGGCCAAAGGTGATTTGCTGGCACAACGTATTCAACGTGAGCGCCAGGCACTGAAGGTGATCAAACAACGTGCCCGTGCGGGTGCTGTGGCCCAGGCAGATGTTGCCAATATGGCGCTGCAACTGGCCAATAGTGAAGCTCAGCAGCACCACAATGAACGTGATCAGCAACAGGCACGTCTGAGCCTGAGTCAGATGTGGCTGGCCAAAGCCGACTTCGCCGCAGCCGCCGGATCACTGGTTCAACCTCCTGCCCTGCCAAACCAAACTGAGCTGAAAGCGAGCATAGATAACGGTATAAACTCATTGCAGAAAGACGATGGATTACCGGATTTCCGTTATCAGCTGGCGATGCAACGTCTGGCCGACAACCAGCTCCAGCTGGCCCAGGCTAATGGTCGTTCCGACGTCACGGTTAACGCTGGTATTCGCCAACTTGAAGCGACTGGCGATCAGGCGTTTACGCTTGGCTTTTCGATGCCTCTGGCATTCGAAAATCCCAACCGCGGCCGTATTGCCCGAGCTCAGATTGAACAGCAGCTGTCGCAGCAACAAACCGATATCAAACGCCAGCAACTGGCACTGGCTCTGGAAGGCATTCAGCAACAGCTGACGGCCAATCTGGAACATGTTGAGCATATCGAAATGCAACAAATGCCACTGGCGCGCCAGCTGCTGAAAAGCAGCCAGACCGCTTATACCCAGGGCCGTTATTCAGTGTTGCAGTGGATCGATGCACAACAACAATTCTTCCGTTTACAGCTGCGCTTAGTTGATACCCGCCTGGCTGTATTTAACCAGATTCTTGAACTGGAACGCGTATTGGGGCGCCCTGTTGTGTCACCGACCGTCCAATCAGATACAGCAAATTTCCCAGAAGCAACAGGCGCATCAGAAACAACAAGCGTCACTGAAAAAACAAACGCTCCAGCTAAGAACAAGATTTAAAGGTTTTAAACGATGAAAACATTCAAAATAAACACCCTGTTGCGAGCGGTATTAATTGGCTCGTTGTTATTCCCGATTTCCTCTTTTGTCATGGCCGGTGGCGGCCATGGTCACGAAGACCATCATGAAGAAAAGGAAGAAGAAGCCAAAGGTCCAAATGGCGGTAAGCTGTTAACGGAAGGTAACTTTGCGCTGGAAATGACCATTTTCGAAACCGGTATTCCACCGGAAATGCGTTTGTTCGCTTATGAAAATGGTGAAGCCATTCCACCGGAAAAATTTAATGTCAGCGTCACCCTCGATCGCTTAGGTGGTGCCCAGGACAAATTAAACTTCAGCCCGGAGCGTGGTTATCGTGTGGGTGATCAAACCATTGTCGAACCACATTCCTACGACGTCACCATTAATGCCAGCTTCGAAGGTAAAAGTTTCCAATGGAAATTCGACAGCCACGAAGGGCGCGCAGAAATTCCACCACGGTTAGCGCAATTATCCGGGGTAAAAACCGAAGCCGCAGGCCCGCAGGTGATTAAAAGCAGCGACACGTTATTTGGTGTGGTTGGCGCCGCCCAGGATAAAGTGTTTAACCTGCACGCGCCCTACTCCAGCATCGTCGAAAAGGTACTGGTACAGGTGGGCGATTCGGTAAAAAAAGGCCAGACCTTAATGCGCCTGAAAAATACCGAAACCCTGCAAAGCTATTCGTTAAAAAGCCCGAGTAATGGCGAAATTACCGATCTGGATGTTAACCAGGGTGATCGCGCTTTTAATCAGTCACTGATTCAGGTTTCTGATCTGTCCAGAGTCTGGGTGAACTTGTCGGCCTTCCCGGAAAATATCGAAAACATCGCTATTGGTCAGGAAGTCGAAGTGTATGACATGCACGACCACGAACGTTCTTTCGGGAAAATTGAATACGTTGCACCGCAAATGACCGGTGGTCATATTGCCCGCGCCCGAGCAGTGATTGATAACAGCGAAGGCCATTGGCGCCCCGGCATGCATATTAAAGCCGATGTTAAAACCTCTGAACGCCAGGTAAAGCTGGCGGTAAAAACCTCTGCCCTGCAAAGCTTCCGCGAAATGCCAGTCGTGTTCGCCAAATACGGTGATCAGTACGAAGTACGCATGCTGGAAATGGGTGAACAAACCGATGACTGGATTGAAGTGTTGGGTGGTTTAGAACCGGGCACAGAATACGTCACAGAAAACAGCTTTTTATTAAAAGCTGATGTTCTGAAAGACGGCGCCAGCCACGATCATTAAGAGGTAGTAACCATGAATCAATTAATCAACTTCGCCGTTGAGCGGCGCTGGTTGGTGCTGGCAGCCACCTTATTAATTGCTGCCCTGGGAATTTACAACACCAGTAAATTACCTATCGATGCAGTGCCGGATATCACCAATGTTCAGGTACAAATTAACAGCGAAGCCGCTGGTTATTCACCGTTAGAAGCGGAACAACGTATTACCTATATCGTTGAAAATGCCATGGCCGGCATTCCTGATCTGGATTACACCCGGTCGGTTTCCCGTTACGGCCTGTCTCAGGTAACGGTAATCTTTAAAGAAGGTACGGATATTTATTGGGCGCGCCAGCAAATCAGCGAACGCCTGCAGGGTATCCGCAATAACCTGCCATCAGGAATAGAACCTGCGTTAGGGCCAATTACCAGCGGTCTGGGCGAAATCTTTATGTACGCAGTGCGTGCAGAAGAAAATGCCGTAAAAGCCGATGGTACAGCTTACACCGCTCAGGATCTGCGCGAAATTCAGGACTGGATTATTCGCCCACAACTGGTGAAAGTGCCTGGCATTACCGAAATTAACACCATTGGCGGTTTTGAAAAGGAATACCAGGTTGCACCCTATCCCGGCAAATTGCTGGCTTACAAACTGACCGTCGCCGATATTATTACCGCGCTGGAAAGCAACAATCAAAATGCTGGTGCCGGTTACATCGAACGTAACGGCGAGCAATGGTTAATTCGCTCGCCGGGGCAATTAAACAACCTCGATGATATTGCGCAACTCGTAGTCGCCAAACGTGATGATGCCCCAGTGCGGATTAAAGATCTGGCAGACGTACGTTTTGGTAAAGAACTGAGAACCGGTGCCGCCACCCGCAATGGTGAAGAAACCGTACTCGGTACCGCCTTTATGTTGCTGGGTGAAAACAGCCGCACCGTGTCCAAAGCCGTGGCACAGAAGCTGGCTGAAATTAATCCGAGCTTACCGCCAGGGGTTTACGCGGAAGCCTTATACGACCGCACCACGCTGGTAGAAAAAACCATCGACACGGTGAAAACCAACCTGTTTGAAGGCGCGGTATTGGTTATTGCCGTGTTGTTCGCATTGCTGGGCAATATTCGTGCAGCATTAATTGCAGCACTGGTGATCCCGCTGAGTATGTTATTTGCCATAACCGGTATGACCACTAACCGGGTATCCGGCAACCTGATGAGTTTGGGTGCGATTGATTTTGGCCTGATCGTTGATGGGGCTGTGATCGTAGTGGAAAATTCATTGCGTCGCTTAGGCTTAGCGCAGCAACAGTATGGTCGTTTATTAACCCTGCAGGAACGGCTAAAAGAAGTGGCCATCGCCACCCGTGAAGTATTCCGCCCGGCGGTATTTGGCGTATTAATTATTATGCTGGTGTACCTGCCGATTTTTGCCTTAACCGGTGTCGAAGGCAAAATGTTCCACCCAATGGCCTTTACCGTGGTTGCGGCATTATTAGGCGCCTTAGTTTTCTCGGTAACTTTTGTTCCGGCGGCTATCGCCATTCTGGTGAAAGGCAAAGTCAGCGAACATGAAAATGTGGTGATGAGCAAAGCCCGTCAGCTGTATCAGCCGATTCTGGAAAAATCGCTGAATAATGCACCACTGGTGATGATCCTTGCTTCCGCTCTGGTAATTGGCAGCGCCTTCCAGGCCACGCGTTTGGGCAGCGAATTTTTACCTCAGTTAGATGAGCATGACCTGGCGTTACACGCCTTGCGTATTCCCGGTACCGGGATTGAACAGGCCGTTGGTATGCAGAAAGTGCTGGAAGCGCGCTTACGCGAATTTCCGGAGGTGGAAAATGTGTTTGCCAAAATTGGTACCGCTGAAGTGGCCACCGACCCGATGCCACCGAATGTCGCCGATACTTTTATGATGTTAAAACCCCGGGATCAGTGGCCGAACCCGGATAAATCAAAAGCCGAACTGGTGGAAGAAGTTCGTATCGCCGTGGAGCAGATTCCCGGCAATAAATACGAATTAACCCAGCCGATTGAAATGCGTTTTAACGAATTAATCGCCGGTGTGCGTTCTGACGTTGCGGTTCGTATCGTGGGTGATGATCTGGATGTACTGGCTGAATACGCCGAGAAAGCCACCGGCTTATTATCGAAAGTGGCTGGCGGGCGTGATGTACGAATGGAACAGGCCAAAGGTCTGCCGATGATTTCGGTGGTTCCGGATCGCGATCATCTGGCACTGTTAGGTTTAACCGTGGCCGATATTCAGAGCGCGTTGCAAACCGCCATCAGTGGCCAGCAGACGGGTCTGATTTATGAAGGTGACCGTCGCTTTAAATTACTGGTACGCATGGACGAAAGCCTGCGTAAAAATCCCAAAGCACTGGCGCAAATTCCGGTGGCCATTCCCTACCCGGCAAATCCGGATGATGAGAAATCAGAGCTGGATTATGTGCCGCTGGGTGAAGTCGCCGATATCGTTGAGATTCAGGGACCGAACCAGATTAACCGCCGTTTTGGTAAACGTAATATCGTGGTTACCGCTAACGTCGAAGGCCGTGATTTAGGTTCTTTTATTAAAGAAACCCAACAGGTTATGCGTGATGAACTGGGCCTGCCTGCCGGTTATTGGCTGGAGTACGGCGGCACCTTTGAGCAGCTGCAGTCCGCCAGCCAGCGTTTAAGCATTGTCGTGCCTCTGACGTTATTGCTGATTTTAGGTTTACTCTATAGCGCCTTTAATTCACTGCGCGATGCACTGGTGATCTTTACCGGTGTACCACTGGCGTTAACCGGTGGTGTGATTGCCCTGACCCTGCGCGATATGCCGCTGTCGATTTCTGCCGCGGTTGGTTTTATTGCCCTCTCGGGTGTTGCGGTTCTGAACGGCGTGGTGATGCTGTCGTTTATTCGCGAATTGCGGGATGAAGGTAAAGGCCTGGCCCAGGCAATCTGGGAAGGTGCCAGCCAGCGTTTACGCCCGGTACTGATGACGGCATTGGTGGCAAGCCTTGGGTTTGTGCCGATGGCGTTTAATACCGGGACTGGCGCCGAGGTTCAGCGGCCTTTGGCGACCGTGGTGATTGGCGGGATTATTTCGTCGACCTTATTAACACTGGTCGTGTTGCCGACGTTGTATCAGTTGGTGTATCGGCATTTTGGTGGGAAGAAGGTTGAGGGGTGATTAGTCATTAACTAAAAAGGAGCACTTCGTGCTCCTTTCTGTTCTCTGATTCTATCAAAACACGTTGATCTGACCTTTCCTGACAGCTTTCTCTTAGAGCGGTCAAATCCCGAAATTATAAAATGGGAAGATCAGAATGATATTAAGTGGCCTTGTTATCTTTCACATTGAAGGCCCATCTATTTGCACTAAATTAACGCCTTCAATCTCGCGCAGAGCCGACAATACCTCATTAACTACTCCGGTGTATTCATCTGTGTCCCCTGCGCCAGGATGATATTGAAAGGCATCGAAAACCACCCTTTTTTCATGCACTCGAAATCCAATCCGAATTGCACTATTCCCACCTGATGAGTAATAAAGCATAACACCTTCAGGCATGGTTTTAGTCATTCTGTCTTCTAGACCATGGTTATTCAATATGGGCTCAATAGTACTTTTAATATTGTTTGTGATGACTTTGATGCTTTCCTTCGCTGGAGCGTCCATTAGAGCAAAATGCTTGTTGCTATAGGTTGTGCAGCCTGCGAAGACAAGTGAAATCAGAAGTACGGTACTTTGTGCTAATTTTCTCATTTCGTTCCCTGAAGATAACACCTGCAATAGCCGACAGACCGCACGAAGCGTGGGCTGTCCGGCGAAGGCCACAACGTGGCCGTAAAGAGGTTGATTGCCTTGCTAGGCATTTTCTTTCCAATTGCCTATTTCATCTTCTTCGTATGATATCTCGAAGTAATCTGATGGATTATACCCGTCACAATAATCATGAGGTAGGTTTGTCAACAACTCGTACTCTGTAATATAACCTCTTTCCTTCCATTTCTTACCGAATCTTGAAAGTAAGTTGAAAAATAGTATGTACAACTCTGGGTTCGAAAGCTGTGCCCTATATATTTTTATCAAATCCTTTTTCTCTTGCTGAGATAGGTATTTATCTCCATCGACCATCTTTACTGCGTTATACATGTTGCGAAAATAGCTGCTTAATTCAGTTTGGTTCGTACGACCTAGTTTTAATTTGTCGTTATTATTGACCTTTTCTAACATAGCCTCTGCAATTACAGCGCCGCCAGCATGACTAGATAGTTTCCCCTGTATAAATTCAATCCATGTTTCACTTTGACCATAGAAAAAGCACATGTATGCGATATCGACTTTAGCGGCTGGCGATAGGTTTAAAGAAAGCTCCAGATCAACCTCATTGACAGCTTGCAAAAGCCTCTTGAACTGAATTTTATAAACCACAAATGCTCTTCTTCCTTCCTCAACTACATCCTTCTTCTCTACTTCAAGACTCGCTACTCTTATACCTCTGACGTTTTCAGTATGATAGTCGAGCATCTTAAAGAAATGGTCTTTCGCGTTGTTTTTCGAAGCTTCTATATATTGAGATGATATTGTGTATATCAGAAGTAGAACACTCAAAATCGAGAACATCGTCCCGATAAATCCTCCAAAGAAATCACCAAATTTTGAAGCCAGATCAACATCAATCTTAAAACCAGTATTGAAATAGACCTCGTTAAATACAACTAGAGGAGTAATTGCCAGAAGTGAAATTCCAAAGAGCACACAAACGACTTTTAAGATGAAATTCAACCTAACCATATTTCTCTGTCTTTAATGTGCCTAACGCCGCGCTCTGCGGCAAATTTGGAGCGCAGCGGAAAATTTTTCCGACAGCAGCGCTTTGTTAAGTGCTTATTTTTCGTGCGCATGAGCCAGTATATCCTGTGCTTTGAGCAACACATATGCAGGCTTATGTAATTGACTATCGACATCCGATTCATGACCTGATTTGTGTCCGATAAGAAGCTGTAATATTGGCAGCAGGCCTCCAACTCCTGGTAATACTTGATCTGTTGCAACACCATATGCCGATAGGCCGAGGCCCAAGAGCCCATAGGTAACTTTCCAATATTTGGCTGAATGCTTTTGAGTTCGTTGCAACTCTACTCTGACTTGCTCAGCCTGTTCCCTCAGCTCCATTATTTGATCTCTAGACGATTTTCCACTTGAAGCAGAACCGGACATTATTTGAAATAGTTTTTCCCTGAATAGCGGCAAAGCCTCACTAGCTTCTTCTCTCAGCTCCAAAATCTGTGCTGGGCTAAGAGAGCTTACCCAAGGAATAGAGAATTCTCTTTCATTATCCAATAACTGTAGCGCGGAATGATTTACGAACCGCCCCTCGCTTTGTAACAAGCCAGCCAGACCTATTCTTGAATTTGAAATAACGGAACCGCCAGTGAAAGAAGCCTCACGCGCAGTCCAGAAAATTGACCTAATTTGCTCTGCTGTCCATGCTCGCGCGAAATCCATTTTCTTGGGTTTCTTTTGATTAAACCCCGTGAGCTTCATAGAGGGGTAAACACATGATCCAACATCTGCCACAAAGCCACCATACGTTTTTTCCAAGTTGAACTCTGCTTTAAATTCATTTGCTATTACTTCGGTTGTTTCTTCAATTCTTGAGTAGAACTCATCGGCGCAGGAAGAACACGTGACCGCCCAAGGAGTTCTGAATTTTATAATTCCCTTAGCAACCAATGGAAACAAAGTGAACAAGACCATAAAGTCTTCAAGCATGTAGTCCAACTTGTCATTTGTGGGCCGACCAAAATCAATAAACCTTTCCGTCAAAAGATCTGTCATCCATACTCGATCAGAAATCAATCCCATGCTTCGTGATATTCTTTCAGCAGTTGCGACTCTGCAGGGGAGTTCCTCACAACCGGCACCTGTCAATAAATCCATGGCGCCATGAAGGTGGACTTCAAAATTATTATGTGAATCTATATCTCTTCCATGCTCTGCCTGATAATAAAAATAACCTTCGGATTGATCTCTCAGCTCCTTTAGCATCCCTTTTAATGTTTTTCGCATATCGGACCAAGACTCTTTTCCTGCTAGTTCTTGGTACAACATTATTAAAGCTGGAGGAACATGAGACATTCCCTCAATCATATTATTCTCTCCTGCTAGACACTTAACATTTTAATAGTCGGACCTTGTAAGGTACGCAACCTTACAAGCACGAAGGCTTTATTATGTATCGACGCAGTAAGAAGTGCCAGCAACTTAGCGCAAGAGCTGCCGCTTCCGTTGCAGCTCGCGAACATAAACGCTTACAGGCAGTTTCGGAAAATGAAGTTGAGCTGGATTAGCCAGATCTACGAAAAAGGATTGAGATTACTAAATTTGACTGTACCGAACCAAAGACAACAGTCATTGAGCTTTACCAGTCCGACCGAATGGATTGTTACCGGGTGATAGTCAACGGCAAGTTATGGAAGAGACGCACCGACATGAGTCGGATTATGGAAGGCATCCGCAAAGCAATGCCAAGAAGAATGCGATTTTCATAAAAAGACGCCTCTGTTCAGCCAAACAGTATTTAAAGAATCAAAAGCAAAACTGCTGGAGACAACGATTACAGAGTGCGGAATAGCCGACCCTCAGCCGCCCTTCTGCACCACCATATACCCGTGATTCTCCGGATACTGATCGTACTCAAGATGACGAACCACACCACCCGCCGCCATCACAGTCTCTAAAAACCCATTTACGCCCAGCGACGAATAATAAACCTCTGGCCCCATCACACAGTTACTGTGCTCACCCTCTTCATCAAGCGCACCAAAAGAAAAGATAAATACACCGCCAGGGTTGAGCGCGCCCACCAGCTTGGTAATTGACGAGGCTTGCTGCGCCAGCGGCACATGCCAGATGCTGTCCCAGGCGCTGATAAAGTCGTACTGACAAGGCAATTGCCACTGGCAAATATCCTGATGATAAAAGCGAAACTGCGGGTGTTTCTCCTGAGCCAATCGAATCATCTCGGCTGAAACATCGACACCTTCAACGTCATAACCCTGCTCAGCCAGATGCTTCATAAAACGCCCGGTATGGCCGCAGCCCACGTCCAGCGCTTTTCGTGAAACACTTCCTTCGGCATCCCAATCGTTATAAGAGAGAAACTGTAATGCCCGGTTTAGCTGGTCAATGCCGTTATCCATTGGAAAGACATCGTCGTTCCAGCACTCGGTGATTTTATCGTAGGCTTTACCGGTTTGTTTAGGAGTCATGATAGATCCTTCCATAATAGAGCCACACGACTCAATTGAACTGCTGAATTCAACACTATGATTCTTTACTATCGAAAACCAGCCAACTCAGAATTAAGGAAATTCAACCTTAGATTTTGTTCATTTTCGTGTGCGACACCCAACACATTGTCGCCAAGCTGTTCATCAGACATGGTTCTTGGAATCAAATACGTGTTTGAAAAAACTTCGATATTGGCAGGCACAGAGTCAAACGGCTCAAAAGCAACTGATTCACCGGTAAAATACCAACTCACCTGCTGCCCGAAGGGGTTTATAAAACTATCGGAAGCATATTCTTCTGCTTCCCGTTCGGCTCTTTTTGTCGCTTCATCAAAGGAACGAGCCTTAATCGTTACAATCCGTTCTTCGACCATATCAAATTCATCGGAATAACCTTCAGCCTGAGAATGAGCAACACCGGATGTTTTCGTACGATAGAGCGTTTTTACAGCGTATACCTTCCATTCACTCATGCTTCTGCTTCCAACTGATCTTGCTGACCTAACCGATACAAATACACCGGCGATTGATAGAAGTCTTTTGATTTAACGGTTTCCTCAGGCTGTAAGCCAGGCAAAGCAAAGTTATTGCTGATTAAAAATTGTTCACCAGAAGCAGAACTCTTTCCGCCCTGCTCTTCCTGCAATTTATCACTGATGGCTTGCATCGCACCCGGATATAAATAACACACTAAAACAGGTGCCTTGGTTAAATCCTGCTTGAGAAAATTCTTGCGCAAAACCTGCACATTATTCAGCCGATATAAACGAACCAATAACAGAGACACCAACCAGGGTAACCAGGAGATTTCATAGCCAATAATCTGATACTGCGGATAACGCCGTGCCAGAACGATTAACAGATTGCCCCAGCCGGTGCCAAGCTCGACTATTTCCCCATTGTCCGGAGCTGTTTCTGACCGTTCAAAAGAACACTGAAAGGCTACTGCTTTATCAAGCAATGGCAACATAGCATCTCGCGCCGCCCGGGAGCTGGGCATCGGAGAAATACCCGCCACTAAAGTGCTCCAGACAATTGAGCCTGCCGCCAGAAATACCAGCAGCAAAACAACTAACAGAGCGATTTCGGTGGCAGACATTGATCAGCTCTCTCTGTATTGCAATTACACTTCCCAGCCAGACAACAAGACTCGAATATCAGACTGACTTTTACCAGACGACAACGCCAGCAACGCAAATACGTATAAAAAGTGCGTCTGAAGATCGCGATACAACACACCGCCGGAGGCAGTTAACGCATGGGTGCTGCCATACGGTGTGCTGATGTGTTTGCCAGGGAAAGAGCCCAGCAGGAACAAGGTATCTCCTGCTGTTTCTTCGATATGCTCGATAATATCGGAATATTCTTCACCAAACGGTCCGGTGCCACTGTGGTACAGCTGCAACACCACCACGTCTTTACCGGCGGAAACCGCCCGCAATAAGTCTTTATCAATACCCGGATATAAATGCAGATAGGCAATTTTTTTCTGCGCTGTTGCAACGGCCGTTTTGGTGGGCAAACCCGTATCGTTAATGATGGGCTGCGGCGGTGCCGTAACCGATGCATCAAACGCCAGGCCTGCTTTTGGGCAATAACGTGTGACAACATTGTCGTACACCGAATTAAAGACTTCCTCGTCAAAGCCCATCGGTTTTACATCAATGCCGTTGAGGATTTTAGCTTCACTGTTATTGGCATCCGAACGGAAAGCAACATAAACACCGCTTTCTGGTCGATCCGCCGCTGCAAATTCCAGCGACGACAACAGACTTAACGCGGTATCCGATACCGGATGATCCGGCGATAAAAATGCGCCGGTAAAGCAGACTTTTTTACTCCAGAGATGGCTGAAGGCGACCGCCGCCGCAACGGTGTAGGCTTTGGTATCCGTGCCGTGAGTCACCACAATGCCATCACAGTCGCTGTTGCAGCCATCTTCAATGCTGTTCAGCACCTCAATCCAATCAGCCGGGCTAAGCACTTCGGAGTTTTTGTTGATTGGTGACACCACCTCAACCTCGAAGCCCAGCTTTTGTTTCACCGCTTCAATTTCTTCGGCGATTTTACTGGCGCTTGCTTCAACAGCAACGTGATCGGACTTCAGGATGGAACCGATGGTGCCACCGGTCGTAATAACAAGGATTTTCTTCTTCAACTATTTTCCAACCGCTTAAACAGCAACTCTGACAATGGCTGCCAACGCTATCACCGGGCTGCTATGCAGGCAAGTTATGCCTGATAGCGCTCCGATAAATAGAAGAGAAGATGGTAAGACCGAATGGAAAATTCAAAAATAATCAGACCTGAGGGTTGTTGCGGTAAGTCTTAAAGGCATAAACAAAGAACACTGCAAACAACAGATCATTTAAACCGTAAATCGAGTAGAACACGCCGGTCAGCCAGTCATCAGCGTAGATATCCGGCAAGGTATCCCAGTTACCGGCCATCCAGATTAACCACACCACCACGTACAATACTTTTTCTGCCGCAAATACCGCTGCCAACCATTGCACCGCGTTGTCCTTAATACGAGACGCCGCGATATAAGCCAGCCCCCACAACACAATACAGATCAGACCAAAGGTCGACATCACCGTTGGATCGTATTGCGACACAGTGCTATCGGTAAAAAACCGGCTGACGGTTAAAATACCAACAATATTGGCTAAGCCCGCAACTACAAAACCTGCCGACAGCATGGATAGTTTCATTTTTGATCTCCTGTTTTTTTAACACCACGTTATACATCGTGTTTGATGATTTTCAGCCGCCATCTTAGCGAGATCAGTACTGATTAAGTAGGTGCAATCCCGTCAACCAAAACGATAGGCATCCATCGCAATCGTCTGATAACTAAATGATTGGTGAACTTGCTCAGCATTGATCACTCCCCCGCCATTTTCGAAATTAACACCGGCACCCGCAGCAACCAGCAATGGTAAAAAATGCTCTGGCGTTGGATGAGCAAAACGAAATTCCGCGGTATCAAATAATTCGGCGATTGCGTCGATATTTCCGTCATTTAATAAAACCCGGATACCTTCAGCAAAATCCAATGCCCAATCTGGTGGCTCAGCACCCTCGCGACCCAGAATACTGAGGTTATGAGTAATGGCACCGGAGCCTATAATGGCAATCCCCTGTTCACGCAGCGACGCCAATGACTTTCCTAAAGCCAGGGTGGCTTGTGGCGTTTCTTCCGCCGGTAATGAAATATTTACGACAGGAATATCAGCCTCTTTATCCAGCACCGCTAACGGCACCCAGCTGCCGTGATCAACCGGACGATCAACCTGCTCGACCAGCCAACCACCTTGTTCAAGGCTATGAATCACCGCATGCCTTACATCCACATGGCTATGAATATCGTATTGATACTGGTGCAGCTCCGGACCAAAGCCACCAAAATCGTATTGAATGCCTGGCCGATCATTGCGCTCCAGTAGCACCCGATTGTTTTGGCTGCCAAGCTGATGGTGGTGTTCTCGGCGTTGATGCTGCTGCCAGTGTGCAGACACCATCACAATACCTTTCAGACTGTTATCCGCACGTAACTTCTCACCTAACTGACGCAAGAACTGATGGGCCGCAATCGGTTTCACCACCAGGTCCGGCGCGCCGTGAGAAATAAAATAACTGCTCTGTTTCATCTCTATTCCTCCAAAATATCAGGGGTGATACCCAGCCTTAATACATACACTTTAAAATTGATCGATCCCGGCGTTATTAGCCGCCGGGATAAATCGGTTTTCTGGCCTTAGCGGTTACCGGGAATGGGGGCGGCAAATCGACCGTTACCGAGAAAGATCAGCGCCAGCGACGCCATAATTAAGAACGCCGAATATTCCCAGCCGCCGCCTTCGTTGGAAAACGCCCAACCTTTATCGCCATGCACCAGCACAATACTTCCCACCAGCAATGGAATTAATCCGGCTGCCACCAGCTGCACACGAAAGCCAATAATCAATAACAAACCACCAATAACTTCTGCCGCAATAGCAGCGTAACCAAACCAGCCAGGCACTCCTAAAGATGCGAAAAACCCGGCGGTGCCAGCCGGAGTAAATACCAGCAGTTTTAACAAGCCATGGGCCAGGAACATTACACCCAACGCCAGACGCAGAATCAGTGCTGCGGTTTCGGGGTTGCTTTGAATAACCTGAGATGGGGTTTGAATAAGCTGAGGTGAGTTCTGAATAGCTGATTGTTGGTTCGCCATAGCGGCCTCCTGAAAGATCAAAAAATCGGTTAAATGATGTGTTCAACAGCGTGTTGTTTACTGCATGAATTCAGTATGAGATCCAGACCAACCATTAACAATATTCAACATTGCTGATAGATTGTATTCATATCGTTTACAGTGATTGATTTTCAGATGGACAGAATCACCTGCATGCAGGCCTTTGTGGCCGTTGCCAATGACAACAGTTTTTCCGCCGCCGCCCGCTCATTAGGCATCTCCAAGGTGCTGGTGAGCAAATACGTCGGCCAGCTGGAAGATGAGTTAGGAGTGCGCCTGTTGCATCGCACCACCCGTAAGGTCAGCCTGACTACGACCGGTGAGGCGTATCTCGAACCCTGTGCAGCCTTGATTGAAGAGTTTGAGTTATTGCAGGGCTCGGTGCAGGAGCTGAATCACAGCCCGCGCGGACGTTTACGCATCAGCGCTCCGGCGACCTACGGTGAAATGCAGCTATTACCCATCGTCGAGCGTTTCAATCAACAATATCCGGATATCGCCATTGAACTGGACCTGACCGACCGCTATGTCGATCTGGTGGAAGAAGGTTACGACCTGGCGGTACGTATCGGTCAGCTGGAAGATTCCAGCTTAATTGCCCGGCGTATCTGCGATATGCCCAGCTGGCTTTGCGCCAGTCCGGAGTATTTGCAGCAACACGGAAAACCCGCACATCCAAGCGAGCTGCAACATCATCAATTACTGGTCGATTCGAATTACCGCGGCGGCAAACAATGGCAACTGCTTCATGCGGATCAGGGAACCGAAATGGTGACGGTTAACGCCTCATTGCGCATCAACAGTGCCCGGGCAATTCGCGATTTAATGCTGCAGCATAAAGGCATTGGCAGCTGTCCTGAATTTGCGGTTGAACAGCAATTACGTGACGGTAGC
Organism: Bacterioplanoides sp.; assembly: GCF_965219715.1. GTDB lineage: Bacteria > Pseudomonadota > Gammaproteobacteria > Pseudomonadales > Oceanobacteraceae > Bacterioplanoides. The sequence continues at coordinate 399,706 of NZ_OZ244785.1, read as the reverse complement.
CTGGTGGCTGCGATAGAAGGCTGGCACCCGCCAACTACGGCCTTATATGTGATGTACCCTAATCGCCGCCATTTATCCGCCAAGGTAAGACTGTTTATTGAGACACTGCAGCAGGCCTGCAACCCGTCGGAGCCTGACAGCTAACAGTCTTTAGCGAAAACCGTACCCCAAAGTAAACAAGCAGTATCCCGCAACTATTCTGTGGCTATTTCGGGTATACTGCGCGCCCTGTTGAATATCCATCCGTTTAAAGAGCACGTTTATGTCTTTACCTCCATGCCCGAAATGCGAATCTGAGTACGTTTACCAGGACCAGGATCTGTTGATCTGCCCGGAGTGTGCCAACGAGTGGAACCCGAACGAAGAGCCGGAAAACGACGAGCCTACTGCTAAAGATGCTAACGGCACCCTGCTTCAAGCGGGCGATAAAGTAACAGCCGCCAAAGACCTGAAAGTCAAAGGCAGCTCCCAGGTCATTAAAGTCGGCACCAAGGCGGTGATCCGTCGTATCGTTGATGCCAAAGACCACGAGCTGGACTGCAAAGTCGATGGCGTGGGAGAAATGATGGTGACCGCGAAGTTTGTGAAAAAAGCCTGATCCCTCAAGCCCGCTAAAAGGCCAGGCCAAAGATCTTAAAAAGCCACGCCAATATCTTAAAAGCCACCCAAGCGGGTGGCTTTTTGTTTTTCAGCAGTCACTCAGCGTTCTAATTGCTCTATTGCAGCGTCAACAACCGCTGGCCAGTCATCGCTTTTCATTTCTGCCAGACCCTGGTCACCAACAAAACCACTGCTCATCACCAGTTGCGGCCTTAAATCCCTTAATTGCTTCAGGCTGGTTTTCAGATCTTCGGCACTTCCGCCGGCACTGCTTACTACCAGCGTACTCCACTGGCCATTCCACAGAAAAATGGTATCGCCAGTAAACAGGTAATGGTCACCAAAAGGAGATTCGTAATAAAAACAAAGGCTGCCATCGGTATGACCCGGAGTTGCGAGGATCTGAATACCATAAAAATCACCACTATCGGCTTCGGTTACAACTTCAGCACGTGCGTACTTGGCTACCGATACCAACTCTTTCTCCGAACAGAATAATCGCGACTGAAACTGTTGCTGAATTCGTGCCAGAGAGGGAGTTGCTTCATCCCGGTGAGTGACAAGCTGAGCATCGATTCCACCCAGTGCTGTTATCTGTTCCAGCTCCGAAGGGTCAGCAGTGTTGTAAATTAGCAGGTTGCCCTGCTCCGTTTGCAGATAATAAGCGTGGCTGCTGAGCATGCCGGACTGATAGCAGGAAGTCTGCCAAAGATCTGGGCGAAGTTGTTTCATAGCTGCCACCAATATTGCTGTTTGACCGGTCGCATGCTAAAACCTCAAGTAAACCTGAGGTCAAAGGCTTTTTGTTTATGTCTACCAAACATGCCGATTTATCGGTGGGCGAGCTAGCACAACGTGCCGGTGTTGCGGTCTCCGCCCTGCATTTCTACGAACAGAAAGGCCTGATCCGCTCCTGGCGGAACAGCAGCAATCACCGCCGCTACAGTCGCTCGACTCTGCGCCGAGTATCGATTATCAAAGCCGCACAGCGTTCGGGCATGTCGCTGCAAGACATCAGCCAGGCATTCTCAACTCTGCCCGACTACGAAAAGATCAGCCATGAAGACTGGCAGCAACTATCAAGCAGCTGGAAACAGGAAATCGACGAACGAATCGAACGCCTGACGTTGCTGCGTGACACGTTGAGTTATTGCATCGGCTGCGGTTGTTTGTCAGAAAAATACTGCGAAATGATCAACCCCGGAGACCGGCTTCAGAAACGTGGCGCCGGACCACATTTTCTTGAACCGGGCGAAGCGCAGCAGGTTAAACAGGAAATTCTGTCTGAGATCGATTTCAGCGACTGGGATGACGAAAACTGACTTTTCCTGAAACGGCGTGTTAGCCAGCTAACAGAACCTGACTGCATTCGCGCTTACATTGAAGCTCTGATACAGGAGCAATAACCATGATTGAGTTCTTACCGATCAGCCAGGGAAACTGCCTGGCATTTCGAATCAAAGACAGCGTGTCTGCCGAACAGGAACAACACTGGATTGATGAGCTGCAAGCCATTATCGATGAATGCGGTAAAGTCCGCCTGTTAATGATCCTTGATGACTCAGCTCATTGGGGAGTAAAAGCCGGCGTTAAAGACCTTAAGTTTGCTGTCACCCACGCCAACAAACTGGAAAAGCTGGCCATAGTTTCCAGCAGCAGCGTGATGAAATGGCTGGTTGGCGTAGACAGCTTTTTCGCTAAATTTATGAATATTGGCGAAAAACATTTCTCACCAGAACAACAGGCTGAAGCCTGGGAATGGTTGCAAAAATGATTTGATTGACCCGGAGTATTGGTCAGGCTGAGTTACTCCGCTCTTGGCTCCCATCATTGGGAGCCTTTTTTGTTTGGACACTGCCGGAAATTCGCCTAGCACCGAATTACTTTTTCGGCGGTGCTTGTTTCTATTATTGCCCTGCTATGATTGCTCTGCCATCAGCTCACTGAACTTATCAATAAACCTGGCCAGGTCGATGCCATCCACCAGCGCATGATGAGCATGAATGGAAAGTGGCATCTGACGCTTTCCATCAACAACCGTCATCTTACCCACTGAGATTTTCGGGCAGCTGTCTTTCCAGGCGAAGTTACGAGCATGGGACAGACCGGTAAATTTAACCCAGGGGATGGATGAGAAATGAATCGCATCAATACCTGAAGAGGTTAAGTCCAGCCCTTTACTTTGTTTCGCCGCTTCAATTTCTTTCTCTGCACGCTCAACAAAAGACTCAAAATCGCCGTCAAACGGAAAATGAGAAAACTGAAAAGTACCATCCGGCCGGTTAATAGTGGCAGAGCCATGAATCGTGTCGTAGCTGTAAACGTTACCGTCTTCAATGCGGTAACGCAGCGCTTCAACCGAATTCACCGCAATCAGCGCCTGGTGAAAATAGTATAGAAAGAAGGAAATATTGTTTTGCTTACAATGCTCATAAGCTGCTGTGCAATCGATCTCAACCGAAACACCGGTATAGGGTTCATCGAAGTTACTGAAGAACTCGAAGTGTTCTTTTCTGGCCCAGCTTTCCAGGTCTAATTTCGTTTTCATTAACGTTCTTTTACTGATATGGCACTCGCGCCATGATTAAATCGGATACATCAGGGCTTAAGCGCCCAGCCGCCATTATCAGGATGTCGCGTGATACGTACATGCTTTTTACAAATTTGTTCAACCTGATCGCTGGTCAGACTTGTCAGTCCTGCAATAACTTCTGAACTCAGCGCCTCCCCAGAGTGCTGCTCCAGTGCATCAATCACACTCCCCTCATCCATCTTTGCCTTAAGCAGTTTGCCCAGCCATACCTTCAGGCCAATCACAAACACCAACATACCAATAACGGCAATTGCAATAATCACTTCTAACGACATAGTCACTCTCCCCAGAGATGCCCGGAAACATTCTGCTGATAATCCGCAACGCTGTTGTAACTGCGGCTACCACCCGAGGCATAATAAAATTCATTGCGCGACAATTCGCGAATCGATAATTCTTCGTCACTGAATTCTGTCTGTAAATCAGCCCCCAGAGCAACCCATTTCTGCAATAACGATTCGTGCAGCAACCACATCCGGTTTTGGTCACCCAGGTCCAGATGGACCATTAGTCGTTCTTCCGGCTTTATCGTTGGCAAACGTAAATTGGCGCGCGCCGGAGTCAAAGCCTTATGAAAAGATAACGCGCTGTAACCCTGATGTTTTCCACCAGCGGCATCAGTCAACTGTGCCGCCCGACGGGTAATACCCAATAGTGGAGCAAAGGTCAGATTCTCCAGCAGATCATCCGCAAACATCCAGGAGTGCCGTCCCCAGCATCGGGAAATTGCCGGAATACGAAGTGGCTTGCCCTTCAGGAGAGCCTTTAATCTTTCAGGATCAGCAGCACTGCTGCCTTCTGCTTTAAATGACAGCGGCGATGACTGTTCAAGATACAATTGCGGAACATAGCGCTGATTCAGATCAGGCTGCCAGCTGAAGTCATACTCATTCAGATACGGGTAGTTTTCACCGTATTCCGGATGAACATCATAAACCTCTCCCGCCGATATCGGATGAAAAGGACGGTATTCGGATAACACACCGGTTTGATCTAACATAATTTTTCCTGCCACTTCCGATCGTGATGTTAAAGCTGAATCAGCGCTTGCTGTATCTGCGCCAGTGTTTCCCGCACACCTTCTCTGGCCGGGCGAGATAAATCCCGCAACTCCAGAACATTCAGATCGTCACGTGCAACCTCCCCACGGCGACAGGCCTGATCCAGATACAGGCGCAAAGCAATTTCATCACGTAATTTTGGCCCCCGGATCGGATGAAGCGTGAGGGCTTTGATCAATCGCAGCTGTCTGTCGCGATTATTCTCCATCCGAATTGCCGTTAACAACCGAGCCGCATAGGGACTCTGATTCTGCGTAACAAAGTCGTATTCTTTAGCGTCAACCAGATACTGGATTCTGCTGTGATAGTCGCTAAAGCTCAGCTCTCCGGCAATAAATAAGTCCAGCGCTTCGGCAATAAGCCCATCTGTTTTCAGGCCGGATTTATAGATATCAGCTAACTGACTTAACACCTCGTCCAACTGCTCGTTGGTTACGGCAGAATCCAGCACCACCAGGTTATTAACACCGAGATATTGTTCTGTTTTAAAATCGGCACCCGGTGCTTCCAACAGCAGCTCAAGGTAATCGTTCTGATAGCGCAGTACGGCATAACTGATTGAGCGTGGCGGCTGTTCTGCTCCGTGCCAACACGGATTGTTACGAGTGTTGTCGCTGATACGAATATCCAGATTCAAATCTTCGGGTAAATATTCGCCGCGATCGGCAAACAATATCTGTTTTTTATCGAACATTGCGGCAAACACATCATCGTCCATCAAACTTATTTGTTGATGAATGGCAGCAAAGGCATCACGCCATAAATCACTAACCGCAGGCTGATATTGCTCATCCGCTAACCAGACATCAAAATAAAAGCGTTGCTGATGAGGGACGAATAAACGACTGACACTCTGATCCAGCTTAAGGCGCGTTTCCTTATCACTGTTCAGATAATGCTGGATGTGTTGCTGATAACGCTCAGCATCACACTTAGCGTACAGGCGTTGCATGAACACAAAGCGATCTGACGGAGTCGCTTCAATATTCTCCAGAGAACGTTCAAATTCGTCTGCGGTATCCGAATCAACAAATCCACGGAAGCCATCGCGGTATAAACGTGAACACCAATCCAGCGTTTTTTGTGGCGCCAGCCTTAAAAAGAGTTCAAGCAGACGCGCGGCCGGAGCATACGAACATACCTGCAAACGGAAATATGCCGATACCAGCATCGGCGCAAACTTACTGTTCGAGTCCAGACATTCGTACGGCGGTTGAGCAACATCACGTCGACCTCGATAACTGCTCAGTTCCAGCCCATCCCGTAACTGTTTTACTGCGGTTTCCAGCAGCTCTACGTTACTGCCATCACTGTTTAACCAGGTTTCGATATCCTGATTCTCGCCGTCGTAATACTTCGATAATGACTTCAACGATTTGGAAATAAAATGCTCATCGAATAATTTTTGCGCAGACTGGTGATATTCGTAGTTAATACCATCGGCGTGATCATTGGCCAGCATAATCGCCACCAATAACAATTCGTGCGGCTTATGCTCAATATCCCACAGAGAAACGTCCGCAACAGCACGGGATTCAAGGCGTAATTCGCGAATAGCCTTCAGCTCATCATAGTCGGCGGTATAAAACCGTTTTAAACCACGAATGATGTTCTTCAGTGCTTTAGCCTGCTCTTCGCTGATACAGCCTTCTTCCACCTGCTCCGCTACCCGATAGCGCTGCCGATAGGCTTCGCGGCTGAGACATTGCTGTTCTTCAACCAATAATTCGAACATATCCGTTTCCGGTGTTTGCTGATCCAGCAAATGAAAAAAGATATCCAGCACACGCAAGAAGCAATCAACTCTGGATTGCCGCTCATGCTCATAGCCGCTGGCTTCAAGCAGTTCTTCAGACAGATCCTCGAGAACCTCGCGCAAATCATCGAGAATATCCGCTTGTTCAGACACTCCGCGCAAACAGGTATCCAGCTGGCGATAAAATTCAGGTGCATAATCTTGTGCGTGGGCGAATATCAGGACGCTATCCAGATCCAGCAGATGGTTTTGTTCGTATAACGACTCGCGGCCTTCTCCGGTGAGGACATAACGCCACAGCGCCTCGCCATTTGGCAGGTGAAAAATAAATGGCGCCAGCGGTTTCAGCCCACTCTGCATTGGCAACGGCCATAATTCATCCGCCATTTTCTGCCATTCCGGCACGGCTGCAGCGTTAATTTTCTGTCCGTCATTATGTGTTTTGGATTTATCACCAAAAATTGCCGCATCAATGCCCCGAGCAAGGCCGCGAACAATTCCCTGAGCAACCCCCTTCAGAAAGCCACCCTTATTTTGTTTTGCAGCAGATAGCTCAGCGGCTTGTTTCGCTTGCCAAAAATCAGGATAACCACTCAAGCCGGGCCAACGCTGTCGGTCGGTAAAATCGTTAATGGCAACACGGCTGGCATCGGCTGGTGATTCTATTAATCTCTGCAACTGTACCCAGCACCAGAATAATGTTTCCTGTGGTTCGCCGATCGGATTATGACGAAACACCGACACATAACCCTTGTATGCCTCTAATTGCGCTGCCAGTGCTTCGGCAAAAATACCAATGTCGCCATAATCACCATCCAGCGAGAAATAAAATAACCGATCCTGTTCTGTTTCCGATTCGATGGTCATAAAATCTTCGAGTTCCAGATCTGCGTCATAACTGCACTGATCCAGAATGCCACCGAACGCATCGCTATCCAGCGAGGTGCAAACGGATACAAAACAAGGGTCATCATAGTCGCCTAACTGACTCACCTGCTGTTGTAACTGAAGGGTGAGATTAATCGGGATAAGAAAATCGGGAATGGACATACTGCAACCTGAATACACTCGCCTGAGCGAAAATAGCAAAGGCTAATGATAACAAAAGCAACAGTAGTTACAGAGGTAAATAAGTGAGTTGTCAGTTACATTATGTAAATGACCGTCGCCTGTCGTGACGGTCATGGTCTGATTTCAACACCTAAGCAAAAATCACATCAGCCCAACAGCTGACGACTGAACATCACCATTACATAACCAACGCTGTAGGCAATTAACAGCAGCGGTGTGTACTTCAGATAATTCAGGAAGGTCAGCCCTTTCACCTTATTCATTGCCACCACACCGGCAGCGGAACCAATCGCCAGCATCGCACCACCCACACCAACGGAGAATGTCAGGCCCAGCCAGTCATCGGTGGACATATCAATGCCTGATTTCAGCAACGCCGACGTTAACGGTACGTTATCAAAAATCGCAGAAACGATACCCAACGAGTAATTTGCCGCCATCGGTGACCAGTGCTGGTAAATCAACAGAATCGAATCCAGCGCGCCAATTTCTTTGAGGATACCCACCAGCAATAACACCCCCAGGAAGAACAATAAGGTGTCGAATTCGATCTTGCGAATGTAATCAAGTACCGGTTCATTTTTATCAATAAACTGAGCCACCATAAACATCATCCCAAGACCGAACAAAAAGGTCAGCACCGGCGGCACAGCAAAAAATACATTGGCAAAAATAACCATCAGAATCGTCAGGAAGAACAAGCCGGTGATAATCCAGTCAACCCGATCAAGCTGAGTTTCCCGTTTTTCGATGACCAACTGCCCGGTAACACCAAAAGATAGCAACAGGCACAACACCATCACCGACACCAGTGACGGCAAAATCAGTCCCAATAAGTTGGTGATAGAAACCTTATCCGCCAGGAAAATCATCAGCGTGGTGACATCACCGGTAATCAGAGATACGCCACCGGCATTCACACCATAAACAATGGCCACGGCGTAACGGACTTTCAGTTTGGTAGATAACGCCAGGCTATTAATTAACGCCAGACTGACCAGGGTTGCGGTGATATTGTCGGCCAGAGAAGAGAATAAAAAGGCAAAGCCACCGATAAAAAACAGCAGTGTTTTTAACCCAATCTGGTGTGGCAACAACCAGGATGCCACGGTCTGAATCACCCCTTTCTCAGATAAATAGGCAACAAAAGTCATGGCTGCAAACAAGAACAGCCATAACGACGCGATATCCAGCAGATTTTCGTTAAAGGTGTGATGAACGGCATCACCCTGCTCACCATGGGTACCAATAAAATACACGAACCAGGCCAGGGTGCCGAAAAACAGCGTCGACTTGGCTTTATCGATATGGGTCAGATCTTCAAAAATAATCGAGAGAAAACCCAGAGCGGCAATTGCGATCAGTAGTTCGAACATAGAATGTATATTCCGGACGTTGGTAGCATCATGGTGGTTTGCCTGCGAAGAGCCGCTTGCAATAACAGCAGCTCCCGAAAAAGCGGCGCGAGGCTAACACAGAGTTTACACGCTTGATGTTAGCTGGCTAACAGACATTAGTCGCTTTATGCGCTACCGAACAGCTGCGCTGAGCGAATTCCCATAGTCAGCATTTCCATACCTATCACCGCAAGAATCAACCCCATCAGACGCGTAACGATGTCGAGGCCACTTTCTCCCACCAACGCAACAATACGCTGACCAAAAACGAAGAAAATAAAGGTGATAACACATAACACCGCAAAGGTAGCGATGGTTGTGAAGATTTCGCCACCGCCGGAGGCAGCAAAGTTCATCGATGTGGCAATGGTTCCCGGCCCGGCCAGAATCGGCAACGCCAGTGGCGAAATGGCCATATCCGAGCTGCCCTGGTCACTCTGATGAAGAGCTGAGCCTTCACCGTGCAACATGTGATAACCAATTATAAATACCAATATTCCACCGGTGATTCGCAGCGCCGGCAAGCTGATACCAAAGAAGTGGAAGATGCCTTTACCCGCCAGGGCAAACAAGGCAATGATAATAAATGCCACCAACAGAGACTTAAACGCAATCTGAATCTGTTTCTTGCGACTTTGCTGTGCCGTTAAACCAACAAAGATCGCGGTATTGGCAATGGGATTCATAATGGCGAAAAAGCCGAGAAAAATCGTAATAAAGTGATCAAACAAGCCCACGGCTGTTCCTTATTTATCTGCTGTCGGATTTATTCATCCGATACTATCAGGTTTTAGCCGCAGATCGAGGCGATTACTGATGAGAATCAACAGCCGCTCAAATCGCCACAACTGTCTGTACATAGCAGTTACTTGTACATAGCGACTAACTATATAAAGTAACCAGTTGCACATACCTGCATTGGTACGCAACGATCTCAGCGGCCTGACTGTTTTTTAGTGATTAATCCTCGTCATCAAACTTCTCAATCACATCAGCCACAACTTCATCCGGGTTCTGATAGCAATAGGTGTAGACACGCTCTACCGGCACCGAGACAAAATCTTCTTCGGTAATTTCATCAACAACCTCATCAGAATCCGAAAAACCTTCGATGTAATAAACCGCTGACGGTACATCTTCAAAATCCATTGCCACCAGACGATCACAGGTATAGCTGGAAACCACACTGATCTGCTCTTCGGTGTCGGCCATAGCCAAGGTGCTGCTGAGTGCCAGAACGGTTGGTAAAATCAGTTTTTTAATCATTTTTATAACTCCTCATAAGTGAGGTTGTTATGGTAATGACAGTGGTAAATACGACGTGTTAGCCAGCTAACAGTGCGGGTAAGCGAGCGTAAACAAAGGCGATTGAACGTCAGCTTAGCCGAGTCCTTTGTCAGCCCGCCAACATCGGCATCCAGGTTTTGCGTGGTATAATGGCGGCCTTTTTTGGCAAATAATTATAAATTATGTCTCACTGGCACCAGGCAACCTTAAATTGGATTGATACCCTACCCGATGACATTCTGGCGTATTTACGCAACGCTTCAGCGGTGCGCGAATATCCGCGCGGCAGTATGATTTTTGAGCCAGAACCGGAACCGGATACGGTTTACCTGCTTGAAAGTGGACGTATCCGCATTTACCGCAATTCCAGTCAGGGTGGCGAATTTACCTTCAGTTTTGTCGAACCGGGTTTTATTTTTGGTGAATTACCCATTCTGGAAAATATCGAGCGGCGTAACTTTGCTGAAGCGGTGGAGAAATCCAGCGTGATCAAAATTCCGAAAGAATCGTTTCTTTACAGCATGCACCACTCGCTAGAATTCAGTAATAACATCAGCCTGCAACTGGCTAAGCGCCTGACCGATGCCAAAGTGAATATCGAAGATCTGGTCTTTAAAGATGCAAAAAGCCGGGTAGCCCGTAAGTTAATCGAACTGTCGGTTAAGCCGCTGCTGCATCTGACCCACGCCGACGTCGCCAAGCTGACCGGTATTTCACGACCAACCGCCAGCATCGTGTTAGGCGAGCTGGAAGACGATCAGGTCATCGAGAAAAATAAAGGCGTGTTTACCATTAATGACCTGGCCAGCCTGAAAGCCATTGCTGCATCGGATATTCGCTGAACATGGCATAAAACGCGAATACACTGACCTTAAATAACCTTTGGTTACTTATGTAAACAAGGCACAATTCCGTTCATTCCTGACTGGCTGAAAATATCAGCCAGATCTCATCACTCACCGATTCTGACTTCAGAACAACAACATCAATGTGGAGCAAGATATGAGCTGGGCTTTGGTTACCGGAGCGTCATCCGGTATTGGTGCAGAGATCGCTGCGTCTCTGGCAAAACGAAAATACAACCTGGTTCTGGTTGCCCGACGTGAACCCCTGTTACGTCAGCTGGCGGAAAAATTACAGCAGCAGTATCAGGTGCAGGTATCGGTACAGGCCCTGGATATCACCTCCGAACAGGCGCGCAACGAATTAAAAGCTAACCTTGCAGCCGAACAAATTGAGCCGGAATTTTTGGTTAATAACGCTGGCATTGGTCAGGTTGGCCAGTTTGAAGACAACTCCATGGCCGACTATCAGCGTACGATTGATCTTAACTGTACCGCACTGACGGCTTTAATCTGCGACTACCTGCCCGCCATGCAACAGCGAAAGTCGGGATATATCCTCAACGTATCGTCGGTTTCCGGATTAATGCCGGGACCTAATCTGGCTATTTATCACGCCAGTAAAAATTACGTGCAGGCACTGTCGGAAGGTTTGTGGCAGGAAAACCGCAAAAAAGGCGTGGTTGTCACCGCCAGCTGTCCTGGTCCGACCGAATCCGAATTCCACCAACACGCGGGTTCCGATCAGATTGGTATGTTCAATCGCATTGCCTTAATGCCAGCATCCAAGGTTGCTGAACAAGCAGTGAATGCCTGCCTGAATGGTAAACGGGTTGTGGTGCATGGCCTGTTAAATCAGATCATGGGACTCAGTGGTAAATGGACACCCAAAGCGATTCTGTTACCAATTACGTCCTTGGTTATGAGCAGCAAATAATTGGTATTCTCTGAATATCAGCCATAAAAAAACCGGCCCTCATTAGGTATGAGGGCCGGTTTTTTTATGCTTTAAATAGCGTCTGAATTATGGACGAACCAGAGTAAAGGTTTCCCAGGAATCCGCTACCGAAGCACGGGCACTCAGACCAGCACCACCGGCGAAATCCGCTCGCAGGAACTTGCCGTTATCCGCTTTTAAAGCAATCTTACCGTTACCACGATCAACCAGTTCAAACTGTGCTGCTGCACCTTTGTCGTGGTTGCTCGCTTTCAGCGTACCTACCAGATAGGAATCCAGCTCAACGTAGTGACCATCGCGGGCACGCAGCAATACCTTACCGTTATCCGCCTGCTCTAATACAAAGCTTTCCCAGGTACCGATATTGTCGGAACCAGCAGAAATAAAGCTACCACCACCGCTCATTGCACGCACGTAATGACCATCATCGGTACGCAGGTGAACCACATCACCAAAATATGGGAATGGAGCACGGCTTACGCCAGTGGCATCAAACTTAAATTCACCACGTGCTGCATAGTGGTCAGAAATATCCCACTGGCCCCACAGCTTATCAATGGTAGAACGCGGCGCGATCACTTCCTGAGTTGCGCTGATCGGTTGCTGGTTGGCACGGCTAACCAGGGTGTAATCCAGGTATTCCAGATACGGCGCTTCCGCCCAGGCATTGGTGTCGGAATCGTAGCTCAGGTTATGACCTTTGTTGGTCGGCTCTTCGGCATTTAATACCGATTCCATGTAATCACGATCTTCCGGCAGGCCAATCTTATTAACGTTAAAGTCACCCGCCATAATCACTGCTTCATCCGCCGGAATATTCAGGCTACGGATATAGTCGCCCATTTCCTGCAGCTGAGCTTTACGTGCATTACGGTTGGCGTCGTCATCGGAAGATTGAGTGTGAGTGGCAAATACGTGATATGGCTTGCCCTGCTTTTGAATCTTAGCGTAAATCACACCGCGGGTAGCAGCACACTGAATGGCATTACAGGCGTCATAAATTTCCGCGCCTTCGATCTCAAATGGCCAGCGCGAAACAATACGGGTACCGGATTTCATTAACTTACCGGCTTTAAAAATTTCAGCCGACTGGTATGGATATTCCTTACTGAGCTCGCTCATCAGCTTGTTGCTTGGCGACAGATCGAACACTTCAGTTAATACCAATACGTCGTACCCTGACATCACTTCCGGCATCAGCCCCAGACGAGTATCAACTTTCTTAGAACCATAAATGGTGGTTGCCCAGACGTTATAGCTCAGGACATTTAACTCACCTGCACCACCCAGGGCTGGCTTCTGATCTTCTTCCTGAATCACATAACGAACATTACCGCCGTTACCCAAATCGCTGCCTTTAAATGCGATCTGAGCATTGTCGCCTGCCAGGCTTACCGGAAAGCGATGAATATTTTCGCCCGACTTGTCAGCAACATCCCAGCCATTGCCTTCTGCGGAGAAAGTTAATGCAGTACCGCGGGTTTGTTGCGTCAGCGTCAGATCGTAATCTGCAGAACTTAAACGGATATCTAAGTCAGTGTTTTTGTCACTGTCACGACCCAGTTTGGCTACAGTACGGGTCGCCAGAGGTGGAATCGTTGCAGATACCAGTTCAGCACGGGCATTACCCTGCAGGCTGACGGTCAGTGTATCCAGCGTGCTGTTGGTCAACTGAATTTCGGTATCCAGCTGAGTAGGTGCTGGCGGCTTAGACATCGCACCTGCAGCCACAGAAACGGACAACAGAGACGCTGACAACAGTGCTTTATTCAGCACGGAACGGGTGAGTATCGACATCTGACACACCTCTCCTTTGGTAATCATTCTTATTAGAAGCCCGAATTTATCTCAGAACTCAGAAAAGTGTTACTTTTTTATGACATATGCGCGCAAATGGCTCAATTAACCAATCACTCTGTCCCAATCGGTGACTACTGAAATTCCTGCGCCTATCTGATATAACAGCCAACCTGATAATTGACCGCCGGAAAACTGCTGTGGCACAAGCTCCTGAACCCCTGAAAGCCTACAAAGTTAACGACATGCTGGTATTCGCCAGCCGAGGCAGTGACGCCAAAGTACTGGCCGCGCCAGAGATACGCCCGGTAGAAGAATGGCGTGAAGACGTGGCCGCCTGGGTTGCGTTACGTGCCGAACGTACGCCGGAGCTGGACGATCTGAAAGATCACAGCCGCACAGAAGCCTATATCCATAGCGCGTCCTGATTAGCCCACGGAACAAACGCCGAAGCATTAACCTTACTTTTCTTCCGGTGATAGCCGTCGCGGCTATCGCTATAATCCGCGCCCGCTTGTTTCAGCTTGTTGCACAGCTGCTTCAAGCCGATGCGGTTGCGCCCGGATAAAGCCCGGGACGCTTATCACAACACGAAACAGTATTAATTCAACACAAAGCACCGGATTTACGCTCCGGCCAGCAAGGTATCTGATATGACCATTTATCAAGACTCTGCAAACCAACCTGTTGTGGTTTGCGCCATGTACAAATTTGTGACTCTGGAAAACTTCGAAGCGATTCGCCAGCCATTGCTGGATGTGATGACCGCCAACGACGTAAAAGGCACATTATTGCTGGCCCAGGAAGGGATTAATGGCACGGTCGCTTCAGACCGCAAAGGCATCGATGCTCTGCTGGAGTGGTTACAAAAGGACGAACGCCTGGCCGACATCGTCTATAAAGAGTCTTTTGACGAAACCATGCCGTTTTACCGCACCAAGGTAAAACTGAAAAAAGAAATTGTCACCATGGGTGTTGAAGGCATCGATCCGAAACAAGTGGTAGGTACCTACGTAAAACCGCAGGACTGGAACGCTCTGATTTCCGACCCGGATGTAGTACTGGTCGATACCCGTAATGATTACGAAGTTGAAGTTGGCACCTTTAAAAACGCCGTCGATCCGCGCACCAAAACCTTCCGCGAGTTTCCGCAGTACGTCAAAGACAACATGGACCCGGCGAAGCAGAAAAAAGTGGCGATGTTCTGCACCGGTGGCATCCGTTGTGAAAAATCGACGGCCTATATGAAAGAGCAAGGCTTCGAAGAGGTTTACCACCTGGAAGGCGGTATTCTGAAATACCTGGAAGAAGTACCGGCTGAAGAGTCAATGTGGGAAGGCGAGTGTTTTGTTTTCGATAACCGCGTCACCGTTGACCACCAGCTGGAAAAAGGCAACTACGATCAGTGTCATGCGTGCCGTCGCCCGATTACCGAAGACGACAAGCAATCCGAAAAATACGTTGCAGGTGTCAGCTGTCACCATTGTTTTGATGAATTCAGCGAAGACCAGAAAGCCCGCTTTGCCCAGCGTGAACAACAAATGCAACTGGCGAAAAAGCGCGGCGAGGATCATCTGGGTACTGACCTGCAACAGGTTATTGAAAAACGTCGTCAGGAAAAGCTGGCATTAAAAGAGCAGCAGCGTAAGCTGAGTTCGAAGTAAAACTTATAATCAAAAACAAAAAAGCAGTTTCTTTTTGCCGCCGCATAAGAGGCACATCCCTGTGCCTTTTATGCTACCGCAACTTCCTGTTGCTGCTTTCAAAAGAAACTCCTTTCCTGTTTTCAAATTTTCCCAAGGACGTTGAATATGAAAATCAGCAAAATTTCAGTCGTATTGCTAATCACTGCTGCTGGGTTAACCGGCTGTGATAAATCCGAAGTGGGTGATGTATCCCTCGGTTTATTCACCACCAAGGATATTAAAATTAATGTACTTCAGGATCCGCTGATTCCCGGCGTTACCTGCCATGTTGCCAGTATCGAAGCCGACCTCGATTTTTCCGACCCAAGTGATACCTCCATTGCCTGCCGTCAGACCGGTCCGATTACGACTGATATGATTGCCCAGATCGATAAATCCGCTTCCGGTGAAGTGATCTTTCGCAAATCAAAAAGCATTTTGCTGAAAACTCTGAAAACCCGCCGTATTTACGATGCCAGCTCGCAAACTCTGATGTATGTGTCTTACTCCACCAAAGAAATAAACGGCAGTTATAAACACAGCTTAAGTAGTGTGCCGCTCTATGGAACTTCGGCCTATACTGAGAGGACACAGTCGACAAACAACTGATAATTACACATATATTATTAGTTTTGCAGCTATTGAAAGCTTCTCTACGGCTGTTTAAAGTACAGAACTCAGACGGATTTCGTAGCACATCTTCACGGAGGAATTATGATGAAAAAGCTTTCTGCTCCCCTGTTGGCGCTGGTTCTTAGCGCTCTATTCCCGACTTACAGCCAGGCGCGTACTCTCGAAGGTATTGAGTTTCCTGAGCACACCGTCGCTGATTATTATTACCCGCAACTAACGCTTAATGGCGCTGCAACCCGAACTTATTATTACGTCGTTGATATGTATGTCGGTTTGCTATATCTGCAAAACCCATCGTCGGAGCCGGCGGACATCTTTGCAGACGAAAGTTATAAACGCATGGTATTTCATACCCTTTTGTCACGTGCCAGCGGCCGTCGTATTGGTAAAGCCTTGTATGAATCGCTAAAGCTCAGCCCGGAAGAAGCGGCAGCTCTGGGGGCTCCGATTGAAGAGGTGATCGATATGTTTGATGTCGAGATGACCGAAGGTGATGAAACCTTTATTGAGTACGTTCCCGGTGAAGGCACACGTATTATTGTGAAAGGTGAACTGCGCGGCGAAATCAACAGCAAGGATTTGTTCAATGCCTTTCTTGGCATCTGGATTGGCGACGAGCCCTTCAGTGAAGAATTTAAAGCCGGCATCCTGGGTACCAGTAACAATCGAGTTGTATCAAATTAGGCCATTGCCATCTGCGTGTTAACAGGCCTGAAAGGTATCCCCAGCGCCTGTTAACCCTGCCCTTCAGCAAAACCACCATTCATTTCTGACGTACTCTGTTACATAAATATCAGTAACTTCATACAACACCGGCTACGTAATTCGTCTAATCTGTTTTTAAGACGGGTTGGCGGAGATAGGTATGGTTAAACACCGGGCTATGCTGTTAGTTGTCGTGCTGATTTTTGCACCGTTAGTGGGTGGCAGTGCGGCTATTATTCAGAAAGTACTGCCAAAGTTAGGACTGGTCAGTGATTTCCCCAAAGTCGTAGGCCTGCCTCCCGGCAGCGTCAAACCGAATGCTCCGGCCTACAGTGGGCCACACCCTTCCACCACTCCACGACCGGATGAAACCTATCCGTTTCCGATCCCTTATGGTGAAACAGGACCGGCCATCCCCTTATTTGCCGGGGATAATCAATATCCGTTTCTGTGCCAGACTTCAGATTCACGCCTGGGCCAGCCGTTAATTGATAATCACCATGGCTGGGGCGTACCGGTCTTTGCAAAAACACTGGCAGGTAAACGTACCGACCAGGTCATTGGTTACAGCAAAGATTGCTTGCTCCCCACCCGCCACCATTATTTGTATTTCTCCAAACCGTATGATCGCAGCGCCAAGCGCCAGAACGACCATCACCTGGGTATATCGCGGGATATTCATCTGCTGGTCAGGGCCGAAACCGGAACCATTAATCGTCATCTTTACAGCATCTTAATTCCAACCACATTTAATGATCAGATTGATAAACCCGACCTTTCCCGCTGGAACGGTAAATTAATTTATTATTTTCGCGGTGGTATCAGTATCGGTTTTCAACAGGGAAAAATGCGGCTGACCCATATCGCAAAAAAAATGCGTGAGTTGCTGAATCAGGGCTACGCCGTGGTTTTTTCTTCGGCGACAGAAACGGATAACACCTATAACATCCGGTTGCAGGAAGACACGGCACTGAGGCTGAAACACCAGTTCACCAGCCGCTATGGTAAGCCGAAATTTACCATTGGTTTTGGTGGCTCAGGCGGCGCCATCCAGCAATTTCTGTTTTCGCAAAATCACCCGGGCATCATTGACGGCTCCGTCGCCGTGGTGGCTTACCCGGATATGATTACCCAGATTCACTACACCCTCGATTGTGAGTTGCTGGAATATTATTTCGACCATATCGCCAGCGATAAGCATTTCTGGCAATCCGCCGCCAACCGCCAGGCAGTAATGGGCCTGAGTACCAATTATGCCCAGCCGCCGCGGCTTAGCTGGTTGTATCGTTTGTCGCAATTACTAAACTTTAACTGGCCACATCCACAGCCACCGGGTTCCGAATGCAGCAGTGGCTGGCGAGGGTCGACCGCGCTGATTAATAATCCAAAATTCCACAGCGATGGTCATCGCTTCAGTGAATCGGTGCGCAGCAACACCCCCTGGACCCACTGGCAGGATAATCAACAGGTTTACGGTACCGACGAGGAAGGCCGGGCACCGTCCTTATGGAGCAATCAAGGTGTTCAGTACGGACTTTCCGCGCTGCAAAACGATGTCATCAGTGCGCATCAGTTTCTCGAGCTCAACAGTCGTATCGGCAGCTGGATTGAGCCACAACAAATGACTCAGGAGCGTCTGTGGTATCTGAGTATGGATTCCGACATCCGTCGCTTCAGTCCTTATGGCGAACACAATATGACGCACCGGGGTAAAATCCGGAATCTCGCACCACGCTACAATGGCAATCTGGAGGCGGCAAAAGCAGCCTATCGTTCAGGGCTGGTGTTTGTTGGTGCGCTGAATACACCAATGATCGACGTCCGTATGTACCTCGACCATAAGCTCGATATCCATCATGCCTTTGCCAGTGGTTCCGCCCGTGAACGCATCATTGAAGCTGGCTACGACGCTGGTAATCACGTTATCTGGACCGCAAAAGCACCACATAACCCGATGTGGAATGCCGTTCAGGTAATGGACCAATGGCTCACCCTGCGCCAGCAATCGGCTGAGTTGCGTCCACAAGAAGCCGAAGACAGCTGCTTTGACAGCAGTGGTCAGGTAATTGCCAGAGGGCGCGATGTCTGGGATGGCAAATGGAACCAGCGAGAAATCGGGAAATGCCAACGTCAGATGCCGTTTCACCAGAGCAGTCGCCAGGTCGCCGGAGAAGCCATCAGTGGCTATACCTTCCAATGCCATCTGATCCCGGTCTCGGAAGCTTTGGCTGCAGGGTTATACGCGCCCAAAGATATGCGTCCTTATCAACGCCAGCTAGAGCAGATCTTCCCTCAGGGCGTGTGTGACTTCCGCCAGGGAGACCGTGCACGACCAGCCAGCCTCTGACCAGGAGCGCAATTGATTATTTTGTAAAATAATAAAATTTTGGAAATAAATCAGGTATAAAGGTCAAGCCAGAGACGATTCGTTATCTGGCTGGAACCTCGCAAACAAGGAATTTTTATGCGTTTTATTAAGCCGGTGGTGATCACCGTTGTTGTGCTTTCTGTAATCACTCTCCTTGCTTACAAAGCCTTCGAAGCCTACACCCGTAAACAACTGAAACTCGATACTCCCTACCCTGCGGTTGCCACCATGCCCGCCGGAGCGCTGATAAAAAATAAACCCGCTTACAATGGGCCACTTCCCGGTAGCAACCCACGCCCGCAGGAAACCTTTAATTTTCCGGTGGAATTTGGCAAAAGCGGTCCTGCACAGGCGTTATTCGCCGGGCCAAATCAATACCCATTTATGTGTCAGGGCATGGATTCCGGTCTGGGTCAGCCATTGGTTGATAATCAGGACGGTATTGGCACACCGGTATTTAAAGAAAATAAAGATGGCAGTTTGTCTGACACGGTTATTGGTTACAGCAAAGATTGTTTGTTAAACACTCGGCTGCACTATTTTTACAGTGCCGGAGAAGACGGCATCAAGCAGGCTGACACCCTGCAAACGGCGCTGGAAAAAAGCTCTGCCGATGATAAAGGTGATTTACTGGTGAGAGTTGAGACAGGCACCATCAATCGCTTTATTTACGCACTGGTGCTGCCTACTACAGCCAGTGACCAACAAGAAAAACCGGATTTATCCGCCTGGAATGGCCGCCTGGTCTATCACTTTAAAGGTGCTATCGGCATTGGTTTTCAGCAAGGCAAAGCCCGCCTGAAAAGTATTATTCGTGATATGCGCCCGGCGCTGGAAAAAGGTTACGCCATCGCCTATTCCAGCGGCAATGAAACCGATAACCACTACAATATCTGGTTACAGGAAGACACCGCATTGCGGGTGAAAAAACAATTTACCAGCCGCTACGGCAAACCAGAGTTCACCATCGCCATTGGAGATTCCGGCGGAGCCTTACAACAATATCTGCTGTCACAAAACCACCCGGATATGCTCGATGGCGGCGTTGCTATTGTCGCCTACCCGGATATGACCAGCCAGATTCTTTATGGTCTCGATTGCCCGCTACTGGAATATTATTTTGATTATCTGGCCGATGATAAAACCTTCTGGGAAAAGGCGGAACACCGCAGTCTGGTTGCTGGGTTAAGTTTTAATTCCGAATTTAAAACCCGCGGTCAGCAACTGGAAGATATTACCTCCTGGATGCGTTTTGAATCACCACCGAAACGTCGTGGCGCCACCGAGTGCAGCTATAGCTGGCGAGGCTCGGTGCAGATGGTCAATAACCCCAGGTTTAATACCCATTACAGCCGTTACAGCGAACAAGTAATGGCACAAAACTTCTGGACCCACTGGCAGGATAACCGCGACTTTTATGGCACAGATGAGCAAGGACGTGCTCCGGTTCCCTGGAGTAATGTGGGTGTTCAATATGGATTACAGGCCTGGAAAGAAGGTCGTATCAGCCAACAGCAGTTCTTCGACCTCAACCGCAAAATCGGCAGCTGGGTACCACAAGCTGAAATGAAGCCAGAGAAGTTATGGCTAATCAGCAATGATGACTCCTTCGCTGGGCTACGCCGCTTCAGCCCTTATCAGCAAAAAAACTTCAGCCATCAGGGAAACGCCATGACGCTGGCGCCACGTCTGCCTGGTAGCCTGGACGCAGCCAAAGGTGCCTGGCGTTCCGGCAATATGTTCCACGGTGCGTTAAACATGCCGCTAATCGACGTGCGCGTTTATCGCGATGATATTCTTGATATTCATCATTCATGGGCAGCGGTTTCAAGTCGCCAGCGCATTCTTGATCGTAACAAAGGTGACAATCCACTCCAGGCAATCTGGATGGCGGAGCGCAATTACAAACAAATTCGCTGGGACGCATTTGCTGCGATGGAAAAATGGCTGGAATCCGGGGCGACGAACAAAGCGACGTTCAGTGAAGATCGTTGCGTCGACAAAGAAGGCAATCTGATCGCCACAGGGCCACAGGTTTGGGATGGCGCCTGGAATGGCAAAGCAGCCGGCCAATGCAGCCAGCGCTTCCCATTTAATCGCAGCAGCCGCCAGGTTGCCGGGGATTCAGCCGCTGCCAGCACTCTGTTCTGCCAGCGCATTCCGGTTGCCGAAGCGATAATCAGCGGTATTTATGCGCC
The DNA here is from genome assembly GCF_965219715.1 of Bacterioplanoides sp. Lineage (GTDB taxonomy): Bacteria > Pseudomonadota > Gammaproteobacteria > Pseudomonadales > Oceanobacteraceae > Bacterioplanoides. Next base: position 378,755 of record NZ_OZ244785.1, on the reverse strand, counting down.
GCTCAATGTCTCGCCGATTCAGTCAGAACTGGAGGCAATTTTCCCGGATGGCGTGTGCGATTATCGCCAGTCAGATCAATCCGGCCTCAACGCTCTGTAATCTGCTTTGCCTGATCAGGCTGGTATTACCGGCCTGAGTAATAACCTCATATCGTGCCAGTTGAGAAAACTGGTCAGATTGATGGAACTAGTTTTTTTCCCTCCGGTCATAAACAACACTTCAGGGGGGAATAACAATGAAATTTCATAAAAGTCTGATGACACAGTTTGTAGTAGGCGCTGCCATTATGGTGGCTTGCGTGCTGATTCTTACCGTCAGTCAGCGCGAAGCCACACAAATCCAGCGACTGCTGACCGACTGGCAGGCCCAGGCGGATAAAATCCAGTTGGATATCGCTAACCTGCAACAACAAGCCCAGCATTATAAATTAAATGCCCCCCGGGATTTCGAAAGCTACAACCGCGATGTGGCAGTTTTTTATCAGCAATTTAAACAACAGCTGGCGACACTGGATCAAACCTTTAACCGTGCCAATACCAGCGTCACGGATCTAAGCAGTAAATTCACATATGCCTGGCTAACTCAGGAAAGCAGCCCGTTATTACACGCCATCCAAAAGCAGTCAGCCTGGCATGCGTTCTGGTATATTTTTGTTGACGAATTACAGGCACAAATCGGTGACCCGCAAGAGCCACGCCTTGAATGGGGAGCGGAATACATTATTACTCATCAGGAAAAACTTACCCGTGAAGCCGTTGCACTGGCAGAACAGATTACGGGGGCAAATCAGTGGTTTGCTTCGACTTATGCAAAAATAAATAACGGCCTGGTGATTTTTGTGATGGGCTATTTATTATTCAGTCTGACCATTTTTGCCTTGCGCATTATTCGTCCGGTTTCGGTAACCACCAAAGCTTGTGAGGCCGTTGCTGCGGGTGCTTACGGCACAAAGGTTGAAGTCAGTGGTTCCGGAGAAACCCAACGTTTACAGCAAGCATTTAACGAATTATCCGCTCGCTCCAAGCTGATGATGGATATGCTCAGTGACATCAATCAACCAGGCGATGTCAGCGACAAACTGCAGTGCATTTACGACAGTGGTCGAGAAGCCTTAGGCAGCAACTGGATTGGCCTGATGGCATTTAATGAACAGACCGTGGATTTAAATGCTTCGGTGCCAATGTCTCTCGACCTGAATTTCCGCCATCGTCATGTATCACTGCACAAAGCATTTGGTAAAGAGTTACTGAACACACTGAAATCTGGCTGGCTTGAAATTAAATCGTTACGTCAGTTATCACTTAACCGCCATGACGAGCGTTTTTTACGCGAATTGCATAAAAATACGATGGCCAGTGAAATCATTGGTTACCCATTCCGCTGCCCGCGACATAACAACTTTATACTGTTGTTTGCCAGCAATCAGAAAGATGGCTTCTCACAGCAACAGACTGAGTTGATTCAGGCCCTGTCAAAACTGATGGCTGATGCAATTATCGCCGGCATGGACCAGAACAGTAATGACATTATTACCGGTGATATTATTCCCAGCCACTAAAGCAGAAGGATAACTGGCTAAGACGTTAACTGACCGGGACATGCGAATTAACGATGGAGTTTTAACTGGCAAGGAACGCCAAGCGATAATTTATTCATCCGTTAAAAATTCACGAACGCAATTACGCCCGGCATTTTTTGCCCGATACAACGCAATATCCGCCCGTGACAGTGTTTCGCGAATACTGGCACCGGATAAATCAGCGATAAAGCACACGCCCACACTGATAGTTACGACCCGGTTTAATTCACTGTTCTGAACCGGGTCACCCACTTTCACCTTGGTGAAGGTATGTGGAATCGCGCGGTAACGTACATCATCACAAAGTTGTTGCGCCATCTGCATAACGTATTCGCGACTCGGGTTATCCAGTACCAGAACAAATTCTTCACCGCCGTAGCGTGCAATTAAATCTCCCGGACGTTTACTGACGTGACTGTGACGCAATACCTCAGCAACCTGCGCCAGACACATATCCCCTTCCAGATGGCCATAATTGTCGTTGTATTCTTTAAAGCTATCGACATCGATCAACATCACTGCCACGGATTTTCCGTCACGCAAATTACGCTGCCAGGTCAGGGATAATTCATTGGAAAATTTTCGCCGGTTAGCCAGCTTGGTCAACTCATCCGTGGTTGCCATCGCTTCCAGTCGCTGGTTTTTTTCTGACAACTGGCGCTGCGCATCAACCAGTTCCTGAGTTCGCTCTTCCACCAGGCTTTCCAATACCTGATTATCTTTCTCGATCAGTTCAGCGGATTTTCTTAACAAACTGAAGATAAACTGCAACAGTAAGAAGGTAATCACCGCCCCCAATGCAATAACGGCAACAAATACATTACGGGTTTTGTAATACGGCTGCAGCGCCTCGTCGACGTTGATTTCTGAGGCAATGCCAATACCCAGCTCGTGATCCCAGGACCAGGCACCAAACACGAGTACACCGCGATAATCGCGGTACCCTTTAATATCAAAGCCACTGATCCCTGCCGTCGCCTGTTTCGCCATATGGGTCATCGGCAAATTTCGGTTACTGGCCTGCGGTTTAAATCCCTGCAACGTGTCACCACCCGGGTCGGTGATATAGAGATTCATCAGGCTGTCCTTACCTACATCAATCAGATTGGCGCGCTCAAGGTGATGATCAAAACGACTGTCGGTCAATAACAGCGCCCGGCGATCAAACGCATACGTCTCCCCGGTATCACCGATACGCCCCAATGCACTGATCTCTGAGAACTGCGCTTTTGGATCGATAATTTTAATAAATGCCGCCACCGGTTCACCGTCATCCGCATGGATAGCCGCTGTTATAAAGAAAATAGGAACGAAGCTGGATGCCTGCTCGCCCGGTAATCTCATAGAACGAATCGCCGCCTGACTACCGTTAAGAATCCGGTTTACCAAAAACGGGTGCTGGCGAAAAATTGCGTTCTTTTGTCCGAGGCGACTCAGATCATCACTGGCGATATTAATTCCGTCTTTATTCAGAACGAAGAAACGCTGATTGCGATGGTAACTGAGCTCAGTTGCAATAGCCCTGCTCAGCGCCGCGCCACTGCTGACGGTACTGGGCTGATCGAGCACTTGTTGGGTCAGCTGGCGTACCGACGCCGATTGGGAAATATGATTGATAATGTTCTGGCTCTCGCTGACCAGAATCTGGTTGGCTTTTTGAACCGTAACCAGAACCGTCTGCAGCGAATCGCGAGTGTTAATCAGAGTGCGCTGTTTGATATCGAGAAGCGCTGCATAAGCCGCCAGGCTCATCAGCACCACCGACAAAACATAAAGCGTAAAGCCGAGAGCTTTCTGTACTTTATAGTCTTTCATCCAGAACGATCCCCTTGGCATATCTGCTTGGCTGGTCGTCCGGTGTCCGCTCTTGTTGGTTCAATAGGAAAACTAAGTATAACCGGTATAACGTATTAGACCAGAATTACCTCATTTAAGACGATTCCAGGCCTAAAGCTGTCACAATAGTCAGTCTTGCTACCGGTTAACCAGATGCTTACAACCCTCTTAATATGGCATTGAGCTGCGACAACGAGCGTACATAATACAGTTGCTTCTCGGCTTTTTTCTCAGAAGTGAGTTGCTCAAGCTGCAACAGGAAGGAGTCATTCCAGAATTGCGGTGATAGCCGTAAAAACCGATAACTCTGGATGGAGCCGGCGATGACCGAACTGCCCTCAGGCCACCCCTCTGGCCGGACAAATAATCCTTTGATTAATCGTTTTGTCACCAGCCAATAACTCAGCCAGTAAGGCAAATCGATGTAAATCAGAGTGTCGGCTGCTTCCAGTCGCTGATGAAAAGATGAAATCGGCCCAAGCCCGTCGATCAACCAGGCCGGAGAGCTGAGAATCTCATCATGTGCTTTCGTATAAACATGGCGCTCTACCGATGTCCCATCCGGGTTGTAGATCAACGAGTCGAGAGCAATCAGTGGTAAATTCGCCTTTTCAGCCATTTTTTTGCTAAAGGTCGATTTTCCGCTGCCGGGTTTGCCGAATACTGCAACTTTCTTCATATCCTGATACTCCTGTTGGTGAAATAAGCCCAGGAGATGGAAAAAACAAACCCGCCTCTTGGGCGGGTTTGCTGAAATTTGATACATGCAGAATCCCACCACTCCTTATGGAATGATGATAATTCGCTGAAATCGTTGGTTGGTGTATTGATGCATCACGGTACTCTGATTGAGAAGTGTCGGTAAGTCAATCCGGAAAACTAACGTTGCAATCGGAAGCATAAAAAACCCGCTTTTTGACAAAGCGGGTTTTTCAATTAAGCAAAGCAAACAACCAATTGTTTATGGAATAAACTTGATTGGGTATTCGGCAACCGTCACGTCCACGCCATCACGGTTACCAAATTGCATCTGACGACACTTGGCTTCCAGACGTTTGTGAACCTTGGCGTTGTTCAGCTCACTCTTCTCAACCTTACAGGATGATACCGAGCCATCCGGCTGAATCTCAGCACGCAGAGTCACAGAACCGGCCAGGTTTGGATTGCGGCGTAAAGCACTGCGATAGATGCGGTCAAACTGTACTTTGTACTGTTCGAACGCCAGGCGTAACTCTTCCTGACTGCGGGTTGAGCTTTCCTGAGTTTCAGCAATTTGCTCTTCCGTCAGCTCTACTGCGGTTACATCGCGATCACCCAGCTTCTCACCAACGGTATCCGTTGTTAATGCGGCGACATCTACACCACCAGAACCACGAGTAGCCGCTGAACGGTCAACCACACTGCCAACAGCGGTTGCTTTGGCGCCTGCGTTACTCAGACCTTTACTACTAGTGCTGAGTGCAGCAATCGGAACCTGGGCCCGGGTTGCCTGCAATGCAGCTAATGCATTACCACCGAAGGCTTTTTTCGCTTTTTCTTTAGCCGCGGCTCGTTTTTCCTTAGTAGCCTTCACCTTAGGTTTTGGTTTCGGCTTGGGCTTAGGTTTCGGCTTAGGCTTTGGTTTTGGCTTCGGCTTTTCAACTTTCGGCTCTGGCTTAGGCTCCGGTTTTTTCTCGGGCTCAGGCTTCGGCTTCGGTTTTTCTTTCTTAACTACCGGCTTAGGCTTTGGTTTCTCTTTCTTTTTACGTTCGAGTACCTTAGCCAGCTGCGGCGGCAGCTGTTCCAGTTCTTTTCGGTCTTTTGCAGGCAGCTCAATCATAGGAATGGCGATACCCACCATCACTACGAACAATAATAAGCCAAGCAGGATTCCGAAAAAGCGTTGCTGCTGGCCACCGTCGTTCCAGGGCAGTTCAGGAGCACGATAATATACCGTCATATCAGGCTCCTCCTTCCTGTGGTGGCTTTTGCTCAACGGCTAATGAAATGTTGTTGAAACCAGATTTAGCACTGGTATTCATCACTTTTTTCAGCAGCGTATAAGGAATGCCTTTATCACCCATAATGGTAATCGGGCGTCCAAGCGCTTTTTGCTCAGGAGAAAGCGGCGCTCGGGATGCCATATATTCCAGCTCTTTTTTCAGCTGTGGCAGTTGCTCCCCTTTTTCTTTTTTCGCATCCGCGGTCGATAAAATCACACGGCCCTGAACCAGAATGTCCGCTGAGCTCACCATAATAGTGACCTGCTCATTGGGTTTATTTTCTGAAATAGAAACCGGTAACTTAATATCGTCGTTATTCTGAACTTCCACTTCGGATTGGTTCACCATCAGGAAGAAAACCAGAATGGTGAAAATATCCATCAGTGCCGTGAGGTTCAGCGTACCGCTGGCCTTATTACGTTTGTGATTGCGTTGCATGCGCTTAGCACGACGGGACCTCTTCATGGTGTCACCTCCGCACTGGCAGTTGCGCCTTCAACAGCCGCATTTTTATCGACAGCGTCACCTAACGAAATTTCCGGAAACAGTTCGGCATCAACCAGTGACGCAGCAACCACCGCAGGATAACGACGCACGGTATCCATAACAGTCACTAACGTCTGATAATCCACCTCTGCTTCAGACAACAAACTGATGTCTTTTTTGTCTTTAAAAACCGGATTCTTTTTAATGTCCTGCAAGGTGCGTGACAGCCCCTCGTAGTCAAATTCTTTAGCAATTTTCGGCAGCGCCGCCAGTTCTTCGGTTTGTTCCTTATAGGTGCGTGATACCACGAACCCGGAATCCCGAATGGTGACTTCCAGCGAAACATCCTCCGGATTTACCAGCCCAGGCTGATCTCCGTTGGGAAGCTTCAGATCGAGAACGGCCACTTGCGAGAACACCATGTTCATCAGCAATACCGGCACTAATACGATCATCAGATTCATAAAGGATGTTACGTTGAGCTCCGCCTCTTCTTGTGGTCTTTTATGGCGTCTCATTGGATTAGCTCAACTATTATGCTGCTTTGTCGTTTTGGCCTGGCTTACGTTCGGTGATGATGTTCAGGAATTTAACGCCTGCCATCTCAATACTATCGACAATTTCGTTGGTTTTGGTTTGCAGGAAGCTGTGCATTAACAGCAATGGAATCGCTGCCATCAGACCAAATGCAGTGGTGTTCATCGCAACAGAAATGGACTGCGAAAGCAGGGTCGCTTTTTCTGCCGGTGCAGCATTAGCAACGGCAGTAAATGCCGCGATCAGACCCATAATGGTACCCAGCAGGCCCATTAAAGTAGCAATGTTTGCCAGAGTGGAAACGTATTGTGTGCGTTTTTCCAGCTGTGGAATCGCTTCCATCAGACCTTCTTCCAGCGCGTATTCAATTTCTTCACGACGCTGAGAACCCGGGATGCGAGCGATGGCTGCCGAGAAAATATTGCCGATTTTGCTGTCGGATGAGTTGGCGTAATTCAGAGCCGCACGCAGGTCACGCTTTTGTAACATAGGCAACATGTCATCAAATGCCTGGCGGTTGCTGGTTTTTTCCTTCATTAAGAAAAACAGGCGCTCGAAAGCGATGGCCAAACCAATCGCCATGATGATTGCGATTGGGTACATAAAGGTACCACCTTCCTGGAAAAAACGAACGATAGTTTCCATTGATACTTCCCCCTAGCTTTGAAGTAGCTATGTCTTTGTTAGAGTTATTAGCCGCAGTTGTGCAGGCCTTTATAATTAAAGGCCTGATTTAACCACTATTTTCGTGATGAAAAAATACCCGAAACTCAGGATTATGGCTCTATCTGCCGTTATTCCGGTTTCGCTGGTTGTTCTGTGATCGATTTATTATTGTTATTGGCTTTTGTGGTCAATTCCCGCACCCGTTCCTGATTCACTTCTTTCGGCAGGTAACGCTCACTGTAACGCATTTCACGACCAAGACTGGCTCGGTCAATGGGTTTCATCCAGTGATCACGGTAGCTGAAAATTGGCTGGTACAAACGCCCGGTGCCCGGTGGTGGGCGCCATGGAGTGATATAAATAACGTGTGGTTCTTCGCTGTTCCCCTGAATCGAAATGCCTTGTAAACGAACAACATTATCGTCTTCAGCAACAGCGTTGAAACAGAGCAATGCACTCAGTATTGGAAACAATCGCAGCATCAAAAACAATCGCATCGTTACTCTCCCGCAACCTGCTTTTCAGAATCTGCTGGCTTATTAGCATCGTTACGGCGCTGCAAATCCGGAATCCAGACCGCCAAAGTTTGATCAGGCTCAGCCATCAATTGTTGGGCAACTTCGTACTGAGCCAGTGCTTTTTCCAGATCGTGTAAATACAGATCGTATAAGATCCCCAGGTTGTAAGGGACATCCGGATCTTGTGGATCACATTTCGCCGCTGCCAGATAACTGTTTTCAGCATCGCTGAATTTGCCCAGCTCACGTTCAACAAGACCCTTTAATTTAAAGCTGGGACAAAACTCCGGATTAATTACTAACGCTTTGGTTAAGCTGTTGTGGCTATCTTCGTATTGCTTAAGATGCAACTGAGTTAAAGCCAGATTCGTCCAGACACCTGGATATTCAGGAAATTGTTCTGCCAGCGCCTGCCAGTGCTGCGATGCTTTTTCGACAGCATCACTCTCTCCCGACGCTTCGCTTGTTTCATCCCCCTCAGAACCTGAAGCCAAGGCCTCATCCATATCCTGCAACAATTCCAGGCCGCTGTTATAGGCTTCGATTAATTGTGGTGGCAGGGGTTTTTCTTTTGGCCCCTCATCGATAATTTCCGGCGCAGACTGCAAAAAGCTACACGCAGTTAACAACAACACCGCACTGACAGCAGAAAGACGCTTTACCAGTGAGAAAACGACTGGCAGGGGCTTAACGAATTTGTTCAACATAAGAAATCGCCCTCTCCTGTTTGTTGTACTGACCTGGCATCAACTCACCAAGGGATTTATAACTTTGTTTAATCCAGCTGTCGTACAAGCCATCATAAGTACGGCCAGCGTTGGTCTGATGCACTTCAATCGCCGCTTCTTCAAGAGGAAACGCCTGATCTTCAAGCAGGAACTGATATTCCTCTGCTTCAACTTCATCCATCCCAGCAGGACGTTCGGAATTCATCAGTCCTTTGGCCAGCTGCTTGTAAAGCTCACCAATGCGGAATGTTGAAGAGGTTGTGTATTCAAGTACACCTAATTGCACAGCCTGGGTATAACGTTTCAGCGCCGCCTGCATGAATTTATTCTTACGGGTCACACTTTTATCCAGCGGCAGACTCAGCTTCACTTTTTCAAACGCGATACGTTCAAAGTCACCCAGCTCATAGGCCGCTTTTGCTGCCAGGAATTTAGAACGATCGGTCTGTTCTTTTTTCGCTTTAGCATTTAAACCGATAATTTTTCCAAGCCAGAAACGACGTTTATCTTCATCGCCACGACTGGCATAGATCTGATCCAGTTTGAAGTGCGCTTCAATTGCGGCATCAAAGGGGCGCTTGTAAGAATGGGCGTAGCGCTTATACATAACGATGGCGTTTTCCTGATCGCCCGCTTTTTCGAAGTATTCGGCGGACTGGAAACATGCAATTCGTTGTTCTTCGCGGTTTTTACTGATTTTCCAGATCGTTTGCAATTCAAATGCCGCCTTACGCCAATCGCCTTTTTCTTCATAGGCGATAATCAGTTTACTCGGAATGTCTGCAATTAATTTGTGATCCGGGTAATCCTTACGGAACTTCAGTAACACCTCGATGGCCTGATCGTAGTCCTGGGCTTCCATCAGAATGGTTGCCGCATCGTATTCAGCATTAACTTTGGTGTTACTTTCGGGAATTACTTCAGCCAGTCGGCGCCAGTGCCCTACTGCAACCTGAGGCTCCCCATTGGCTTTAGCCACTTCACCTTGTTTGTAAATTGCTGCAGCCACTTTCTCTCGTAAATCACGACGCTTTTTACGGCTTAGCTTTTTGTACTGACTGGCTTCTAACAACGCCATTTCTGACTCGCCATAATGACCCAGTTCAAAACTTGAGTGGCCGCGCACCAAAGCCGCACCGTATTTATACCGAGCGGGTAACTTTCCTTTAGCCTCCCAGGCCAAACGCGATGTTGATAATGCCTGATCGTAATATTTATCTTTCAGCAACATTTCCGCAGTATTAACCAGAACGGTTCCACGTCTCGGGTCATCCGGGAATTCCTGAACAAAGCGCATTGCACTGGCAACGGTTAACTGACGCCAGATCGCTTTTTCATTTTTAGCGGGTTTGTATTTGTTATACGCAAGAATCGCGGCATAACCGGCTTCAGCCGCTTTGTCATATTCAGGATATTGATAAGCGACAATCTCGTAGTGATCTTTTGCCAGCCTATAATCTCGTAACTCTGTCGCAACCTCTGCCAACAGGAAATGTGCCTTTACCACATCGTCTGCCAGCGGGAAGCTACGCACGTATTCCTGGTACCACTTTTCAGCGATTTTAAGGCGCTTCAGCTTATCCTTGCGCTTCTTAGTGCTCTGACCCCAGGCATGATGGAAGCTGGCAAGATCCCAGATATAACCGGCCAACGGCGTAGAAATAATATCGCGCACCGCCTGCCCATGTTTTTGCCAGTAATCGCTACCAACGCCAAAACGCTTGATATAAATGGTTTTGTGTTTACGCAACAGTGTTGGGTAACGGGCTTTTTTGTAGCCTTCGATCAGGCGCTCATAATATTGCGGCGCAAGCACGTCATCAGGATAACGGGTAACAAACGCACGCAGCGTCGAGGCTCCGGATTTATAGTATTTTTTATCGTAGTACTGACTGGCCAGGCGATCGTAAAGCAGATATTCGTAATGACGCTGGCCGTGCTTATCAAAGAACATGGCGATCTGCTCCCAATCGCCCATGTAATCAAAAATAATTGCCATGATACGCAGGATATCATTCAGCATATCCAACTCGCCGCCCTTAGCCGAAGACAAAGCAGCAACATCCGGGTATTCTTCGTCCAGCACCTTGGTAAAGGCCAGCAACGACTGTTCATTTTCTTCCAGCTTAAAGAGAGCCCAACCCTTTAGATAACCGGCGCTGACGTAGAATTTATTATCTTCACGGCCACGGTCGACCAAGCGTTGGTAAGCTTCCGCAGACGCTTCATAGTCACCTGCGGCGTACAGCAGTTGCCCTAAACGAAACTCAGTTTCCAGGTAATAACCGGAGCGGGGATATTTAAGAGAGAGTTCTTCCAGTACCGCAATTGCCTGATAAGGCTGACCGGTAATGGTGTACGCTTTTGCCAACTGATACAGCACAGCATCGTTGTCGACACGATCAGGGAACTCTTTTAATAACGCCTCATAATCTTTAATCGACGATAACGCCATGTTGCGTTCTTCACGAGTCGCCTGGGCTTCTTCCGCCAGCTCCTGCGCTAATAATTCAGCCTGTTGCTTCTCAATCGCTTCCGCACTTTGATCGCCATCTCCACGCAGTGCTTCATCTGCCGCCTCAGCAAGGCGATCCATTTCCAGCTCTTCAGCCTGTAATTTAAGACTGGCGATACGGTGGGCAACACGAATGCGGATTTCGGCTTCCGTCGATACCGAAAGATAGCTCTGATAACGGTCAATCACTTCTTCAGGAGTGACTTCCAGAGGCTCGTTACTCATTAAACGAACTTTTAATTCCTGAATATTTTCCAGCTTTACCTGTTGCTTGGCAGGGTCCTGAAAAATAGCACAACCACTGATCATGACGGCCAGCAAAATGATGGTAAGCAACTTATTCACGCTCACCTCCGGTTGTGTCTGTTTCTTCTTCCGCTGTCGGATGCTGATAATCATCGTAACCACCACCAGCGACATTGTTCTGCAAAGCGTCGTCGTACAAACGAGCAATCGACAAACGTGATTGGGCCAGGTAATCCGTCAAACGGATTTCTAATTTGTTCAGGAAATCATGCACCATGTCGCGCATCTTTTGCTGCTGCTGTTGTGCCAGAGCTTTGGTTTCCTGCTGCAGTCGGGATACGTTCCGTTGCGCAGTATTTACTTTGAGAGGGAAACCTTTCCAGCTACTGTCGGCCCAAACAAGTGCCTCACGGCTATTATCAAGTTGCTCAAGCAATAACTCGCTGTCTTCACGTAGCTGCCAGTATGCCTGGTTACTGTTCCAGCGACGCTCAGGTTTTTCCTCGTAAATGGTCCATAACTGCAACCCGCGCATGCGACGCCAGCGTTCTTTATAAACGGATAAATCACGCGTAGGGGTATTAATTTTTTGCAGATACTCTACACGTGGCACAACGCTGGAAAGATGAGCAATATTCTTAGCATCTTGTTTCGACGCATAGGCGAATATTTTTTCGTCTTCGGCATGTAATTTTTGCTGCATTTGCAGAATTTTTCGCACCAGTTGCTGATGGCGTTTTTCCATCGCTCGAAAACGCGCTTTACCGCCCGCTTGCTGCAACTGGCTCTGGCGTTTTTCCAGAATTTGCTGCCATAAACCCAGCTCTTTCTGGTGCTTTTCTAACTCGAGGGCTAATTGCTGTAAATCGTGCAGGTTTGCCGTGAGTTGGTTAAATTCGACATCATCAAGCATCAGCTGCAATGAGCGGGTCATATCGGAATCGGGCATATCCTGTAACTGTGCACGCATCCAGCCCCATTGCTGGTCTTGTTGTTGCTCCAGCCACTGCGCCAACCAGGCATCAATTGCATCGTCCTGATTCAGCGCTTCCAGTTTGTTAAGCATTCGCTGTAGGCGAAGCTCAACAACTTCATACGTTTTTAACGATTGTGTGGTGGCATTTAACAGTTCCAATGCGTGTGGCACACCAAGAATCGACTCCACCACTGCCGGGTGAAAATCGTTGTATTTCTGCTGCAAAATTCTCCACGGCTGCATCGCTTCCTGGTACTTCCACTGCTCTACCAAAGCCCAGCCGTAATGCAATAAACCAGGCGCAGTAAACGCTGAATCCTGACTGATTTCTTTAAAATACGCTTCCGCACTGCGGTTTTTACCCGAGTCCAGCGCATAGATACCAGCGACTAACAGAATACGATCTCTTAATGCCTTACCTTCGAACGTCTCCGGTGCATAGAAGGCGGATTCCTCAACTAACTTTTCGAGGTCGCGACTATTGGCATTGCTGCGCATCAGCGCCAACATCCAGTTGTAACGAGCAAGACCTGTCCAGATGCTGTTGGTATCCATATTTGCTAACGACATTTTGGCTTCAGCAATCATGTCGAGATTCGAGCGACTCGCAGACTGAATAAACAATGCCTGATCGTAATATTCATCATTCAGAGACGTGCGCAATTTAAGCGCTTTATTGATGCTGGCCTCGGCATTTTGCCATTCACCAACCGATAACCAACGACGAGCCAGGTGAAACCAGGCGTTACCGCTACCGGCAACTTCCCGGATACTGACCTGCGAATAAAGCTCTTGTGCCTGGCGATCTAGACCTAAAGCTAACAAGATGGCCGCTTCCATCACTTTGCTTTCGCTGTTGGTTTTACCAGCCGCAAGCTCCCATGAGCGCAATGCATTTAATGCCTGCTGATAATTATCATCCAGGTAATGGTAATAAAAAGCACCGCGTAACAAATGCTCTGCAATATTTTGTTCGCGGGTCTGATCCCCCTGCAAAAACACAGTGGAACTGGCGGGTGTCTCTGCCTGCAGTGGTAATGCTGCAGAGAGTAAGGGAATCAGAAGACAGAACATCAAACGCATAAGAATAATACTGCCTGCGATTACCAGCGTTTCAGCCGGGCATTTGAAGTTTTCAGCTCAGCTTCATCAGAAATAACAATTTCCAGCAATAATGGCTGATCATTTTTTTCAACCGTCTCATTGATCACTAACTCACGGTTCTGCCCCAGATGATCAACACCACGAATAACAATACGCAGCTGATGATTACCCGGCCCCATATTCATCTGCGCCAGAGGCTGAACCGCACCCATTCGCAGGGCATTGATCTGACGTTCGGTATAAATGTGCTGAACCGGATCAAAATCGTCGCTTTTCACTTCGATCGACAATGGCTCGAAGAATTCGCCATACGCCAGTGAGAAATAAAATGCCGCCCGGGTTGTCGCAGGGCTTAACAGATCTTCTTCCAGCGCATACAGTTCTTTGTTCAGCTCCAGCACCGCTTGCTTAACAGAGCGAATGTCATCACCGACTTCAGCCTGATTTGCCTGGGTGGCCATCGCCATGGTGACTAAGACAACAGATAGGATCTGTTTTACCAACGTCATGTTTTCCTCACTTTATGCCGTCAGCACGACATAATTTTATTCTTTTGATCAGCCACGAACGTTCAGAATTGCGGCTGTTTGTTCTGTATAAGCGGCTATTTATTTCAGCCTTTGCTGCCCTGCCAGCCAGGTTGGCAGCAATGCATCTGTCGTGGCGAAATTATCATCCAGATCACCCAGAATCAGATGTTCAAGAACACCCTCACCATTAACCAGCATAATTGCCGGACGCGATTCAAATTGCCACGCTGTTTTCCAGTAAGGATCAGCAATCAAAACCGGCAACCGCATATGTGGTGGTTTATCATCATCGTCTGGCGTCCAGATAAACCAGGTTACCAATCCTTCCGCCTGCAACCCCTCAGCCATCAGCTGATATTGGGCCAGTTGCTCTTCGCATTGATCACAATCATCAAGCCAGATCAGCATAACGGCCTGACCTTTTACTTCAGCAAGTCGCTGTCCCCAACCATTGGCAGCAGGCATAGAAAAGTCCGGAACTGCCTGACCGGGAGCGATAACATTTTCGTCAACATTGTCCTGAGCAATAACCGTATCAACGGTGCCCGCCAGGGTGCTGATCAGAAATAGGAACCGAACGATAATCCCCATTGGATCCCCTTGCTGACTTTGGCTTGTTTCAGATTGTCATCGTTGATTTGGAACGTTCTGGAATCCAGCGACAACCAACGTTTTCCCATAATTAACTGCCAGGATAACCCTAACCCTGTATAGCGACCGCTGCTGTCACCGGTGAATTGCTCTCCCAGATAGGCTTCAATACCCAGCTGCCACGGATACGCCCGCACACCTGAAAAACTGGCCGACCCCTGCATCAGGTTATAACCAAGGCCACTATTGACCAGTACACTGGTAACATCCTTTTTAACCAGCACTTTGCCGTTAGAATCGGTGATTACACGATCGCTGAAATTACCGGCCTGCAGATTAGCCAATACGTACCAGCGCTCGCCAGTAAAATAACGGCCACCAAAGGTGAAAGCCATACTGGCGGTGAGATTTTCCTGAGCAACCTGACCAACACCAAAACCCCAGCTGCCATTGGTGCGCTCGATGCTCTCCTGTTTTTTTACTCCGGCAACCAGAACTCTGGGCTGGTAGATGTCCGTAGTTTCCGCCTGAGTATCAGCAACCACAACGGCAACCAAACTCAGAAAAACGCAGAAGTTTTTAATCAGGGGCGTCATATCTTTAAATTCCAGATCAATGAAGCTTCGTTGTGATTAGCACTGTTGCCGGAAAAAGACTGCTCTGTGCTCAAACGTATAATCATGCTCAGTTGTTTGTTCAGTTGGCTGTGCCAATCCAGATTCAGACCAATGAGACCCGTGGTCAGCATTTTCTGATCGTCACTCCAGTGGCTACTGCCTTCTTCGTTAATACCCACCCCAAGCGATGCCCCGGCACGGACAGAGTGATCCTGGTTAAAGTGTTTCAGATCCGTCTCCAGAGCCAGAGAAAGGCTTTGCCAGGCCGCTTCACCAGAAGCACGGCGCTGGGCACGAAAAGCCAGTGTTCTTTGTTTCCATGGATGTGTTAAGGCGACATTCACAGCGTTTTGACTACTACCACCCAATTGCAAACTCCACTGAGACACAACCGGATCCTGCTGAATAAGCCATAACTGGGATTCGCTGACATGGGAAGATTGGGGAATATCTGAGCGATGAGCCCAGCCTTGTTTGCGTTCATTGCCCAGAAGCAGCCACTCGCCTTGCAGACGGATTGGCTTCAAGTCATGGTTAGCAGGAACTTCAAACACCACAGAAAAGGCGCTGCCGGGACCATTACGCAGGAGGATACGATCATTCTGAGCCAGGCTGACCTGGACGCAAAACAATTGCAGCAATGTGATAATCAACAGTTTGCAGGAGCAAGCTGCCGATGGATGTTTCCCCAGGCCCAACATGGTCTAACGCCCTAGTCATTATTTTAGTTATTCGGACATCCCTGCCGGTTTCGCGGTATTGTCCTATAAAGACCAGCACCAAACAATTGGTACGCTTGTACTTTACATAGTTTTTTGTGCGCTATTTACTCAAATGACGCATCGCATCTTCCAGCCCTTGAAGGCTCAGAGGATACATTTTATCTTTTACGATCTCTTTGATTGCCCCAAGAGATCCGCCCTGCCCCCAGTGCGCCTCCGGAGCTGGATTGAGCCAAACCAACTTATCGAATTGATCAGCCATACGCTGCATCCACACAGCACCCGGCTCTTCATTCCAATGCTCAACACTGCCACCGGCGTGAGTAACTTCGTACGGTGCCATCATGGCGTCACCGACAAAGATAACCTTATAGTCACCACTGTATTTGCGCAGGATATCCCAGGTCTCCGTACGTTCGTTCATACGGCGGATATTGTTCTTCCAGACGGATTCATACAGGCAGTTATGGAAATAGAAGGTTTCCATGTGCTTGAACTCGGTACGAGCCGCTGAAAACAGCTCTTCACATACACGCACGTGAGGATCCATCGAGCCACCGACATCAAAAAACAGCAGCACCTTCACCGCGTTATGACGTTCGGGCACCATTTTGATATCGAGAAAGCCTGCATTCTTGGCCGTCGACGCAATGGTATCGTTCATATCCAGCTCTTCAGCAGCACCTTGACGGGCAAACTTGCGCAGTCGTCTTAAGGCCACTTTAACGTTACGGATACCCAGATCGATTGAGTCGTCCAAATCGCGGTAGTTACGCTGCTCCCAGACCTTAATCGCCTTTTTATGGCGAGAACGTCCTTGCTCGATTCGTATACCCTCAGGGTTGTAGCCATTGGCACCGAATGGAGATGTTCCTCCTGTACCAATCATCTTATTGCCACCCTGATGGCGTTTTTTCTGCTCATCCAGACGCTTCTGGAATTCGTCCATAACTTTATCGAGGCCTCCCATGGCCTCAATCTGCTCCATTTGCTCTTCCGTCAGCATGCGTTCAAATTCTTTGCGCATCCAATCATCAGGAATGTTGGCTTCTTCCATCAGCGCAGGCAAAGCATCCAGGCCTTTAAAGTAACTGCCGAATGCTTTGTCGAACTTATCGTAATGCTTTTCGTCTTTTACCAGCACCAGCTTGGCCAAAGCATAAAAGTCATTCATATCAGCGAAGGCAACATGGGCCTGCACCGCTGCAACCAGATCCAGATATTCCCGGATTGAACAAGGAACTTTGGCCTGACGTACTGTTTGAAAGAAATCAATGAGCATAAGAAATGCCTTATCAGCCCTTACGACGACTCATAAATGCCAGTTTTTCCAGCAACTGGACGTCCTGTTCGTTTTTCACCAGCGCACCATACATAGGTGGAATCGCCTTTGAAGTGTCTTTGTTACGGAGGATATCGACACCAATATCGTCGGCCATTAACAGCTTCAGCCAATCGATTAATTCTGAAGTCGAAGGCTTTTTCTTCAGACCCGGCACTTTACGAACATCAAAGAACACATCCATGGACTCTGTAACCAGTTCGTTCTGGATACCCGGATAATGAACTTCGACGATCTCTTTCATGGTATCGCGGTCAGGGAAGTCGATGTAATGGAAGAAACAACGACGCAGGAAAGCATCCGGCAATTCCTTCTCATTGTTACTGGTAATCAGGATGATTGGGCGATGCTTAGCAACGATACGCTCCTGAGTTTCGTAACAGAAGAATTCCATCTTATCGAGCTCTAACAGCAAGTCGTTTGGAAACTCGATATCGGCTTTATCGATTTCGTCAATCAGCAGCACAACCGGCTTATCGGCGGTAAAGGCTTCCCACAACTTGCCTTTTACGATGTAGTTTTTGATGTCATGAACTTTGTCGTTACCCAACTGAGAGTCACGTAAACGAGACACGGCATCGTATTCGTACAGCCCCTGATGAGCCTTGGTAGTACTCTTGATGTGCCACTGGATCAGTTCAGTATCCAGAGACTTAGCCAGCTGCTCGGCCAGCATGGTTTTACCGGTTCCAGGCTCACCTTTCAGTAACAATGGGCGCTGCAAGGTAATGGCGGCGTTGACGGCCATACGCAACTCCGGCGTTGCTACATAATCATCTGTACCCTGAAACTTCATAAAAGACCTCTGGCTTAAGTTAGCTGACACGAATGTTATTCAACAAAATACGCCGGAAGTATAAGGAGGGGATTATGGATCAGCAAGGCAAAAACGACGTCAACAGCCCGTCGATTTTGCCAGCTCAGTGAACAGTTTGTTAATTCCTGTCCATTTTATGTCAGTCTTTATTCTTTTTTGTCGTCATCCGGGGCATCAAATTCTCCCCAATCATCGTCTCCGCCATCACTGGCATCAACCTCTTCAGGATCGATGGAGAAATCGTCATCCAAACCAAGACCATCGTCTGCGCCCGGACCAAGTGCTGCGCCTGGCGCACCACCAGCAGCAATCTCCTCTTCGCCATCATCGTCGAAGGAGTCAAAGTCACCATCCAGGTCAGCTTCATCAAATTCCGCTTCAAGATCAGGAGGCAATCCACTGTCGCCCGGCTTAGGAGCCGCGCCCGGATCAGCTGGCGCCATGATCGGCTTACGCTTCTTAAACCACCAAAACGCTGCCCCACCAAATACTGCCAGATTGCCCAAGGCCAGAATCAGATATATCCACCAGGACACACCGTCTTCAACCTCTTCTTCAGGATCTACCTGCGGCTCGTCGTTCATCTGCTGCTCGAATTTCTTCGCCAGATCCGGCTGGATTTCTGGTTTTTCTTCCACCGGAGGCTTTTCTTCTGCCACAGGCTCCGGCTCATGCTGTCCTTCGGGTTCAGGCTGCTCTTCAGGCTCAGGCTTACTTTCAGGCTGCATTGCTTCTGCAGGTGGCTCTGTTTGCTGCACTTCTGGCTGAGCTGGCGGAACATCCATATCTGCCTTCTCTACCGCGACTTTTTCAGGCCCACCTATCATGGCAACATCCGTTTCAGCTGCCGCCCCATCAGACTGCGAATCGCCTCTGTCTTCAATCAGCGGGAAAGTTGCTTTAATACTTTCAGGCTTGCTCTTAAAAGTACTGCCATTTGATGTGACGCCGCGAATGTTGAGCAGCGCCTCATAGTCCCCTAGCCCCTTGTCAGCAGACAATGGCAAATGCCAGAAATTATTTTGCGGATCAAATGTCATCGAATGAATAACGGAACTGCCATCGGGACTTGTAACCCGCGCAATCACTCTGGAAAGACCGGTATCAACATTATCAACCTGAGGAGTAACAAAAATATTCAATACCTGCTCAGCATAATCCGGCTCAACACTAACCGCCAAAGGCTCCATTAGCGTTGCGGTCAATAGCTGACGACGCTGAAAAGTGCGGCCAGTGGCGGTGATTTCGATCTGATATTCCCCTTGCTGAGATAACCGTGTCAGGGATTCACGAAATACGCCGTCTTCTGGCAAAGCTTCCGGATCAGATAACAACTTACTTCCGGTTCTGCCATCCGGCGCCGTCACTTTTAATGTAAAGTCCGTTAACTCCAGAATGGCTTTTTCATTCAGTACCTGATCTTTTTCTGTCAGCGCCATCTCGAGGTTAACCGGATAGCCGGCAAAGATACTGCTCGGCAAGCCATCGACCTGCAATTTAAGGTCAGTCAGGATCTGGACGCGATTGTCAGGATCGATATCAGCATCTGCGGCCCAATTACCGGTCTGAGGGTTCTTAACAGTAATCAGATCGAAATTGATATCCCGATGCCAGCGGATATCTTCATTTTTACGACTATTATCCTCTGAAATCACAGCACCATCGGGCGCTACAAGAGTGGTTTCACGCGCCCCACCAGCACGAAATACCAATGCCGTGAATTCTTCAACACTGGCATCTATTTCGAACTGATTATTCGTCATCGGCACCTGCTCGACCGGAACAGCACGATCGAACGCTTTCAGAAACGCTTTTAATAGCTGATCAGCATTTTCAGCCTGTAGATACAGTCCGCCGGTCTCGAGAGAGATCTGTTGTAATGTTGCATTATCAGCTGCCCCCGATAACGCTAATGTGTGAATCCGGGCACCAGCCTCTATGTATTTAGGCAATACCTGATTAAGCAACCGCGCTTTTTCACTGACGTTGATATCAGCACCCTGCCCGGGAGCGACCATATCAATTTTGCCGTCCGTAAGAAGAATCACGCTGTGATCAAAACCGGAGTCCGCAGACATTTTCCAGAAGGCTTTATCTAAGGCATCAACCAGATTGGTTTGCAGACCAACTGAATTAATCTGCCCAGCACTGAGTTTGGCCTTTTCCCGCCATGCCTGGTCAACACTGCCCAAGGGTACCAACATGTTGACGTAACGCCCAAATGTCCAGACACCACTCTGGGCGCCGTCAGGCAGTAGCTCAACCAGTAGATTCAGTGCCGGTGTACGCAGATTATTAGGATCGGTTTGTTTCATACTGCCGGAAATATCGATGACAATTCGTACATCAGAGGCTTTTGCCGGAGTATCTTCAGCATAAGTATGCTGAACAGAAAATATAACAGGGAAGGAAAACAGCAGGAGTGATAAAAACATCACCCCCGACAGCCAGCGACGCTCAACCATAAGTGCTCCGGGGGTTAAAAAATTACAGACTGGTTTCTAGAACACGTCGGCCTTTTTCAGTGATATGCCAGCGAACACCGTTTTTACCGCTCACTTTGCCAGCCAGACTACGCGTGGTTAACACGTGCAGTGTTTTAAGAATGGTTGACTCTTCTTCGTTAGCCTCACGACATACGCCAGCCAGAGAACGGAAGATAAAACGACCACTGGACAGAATTTTTAATACCTGAGCAGAGGTCACATCCAGCTCATCATTCATTTCGACAACCTGAGGATCAGCATTAGCCATGTCCTGTTCAGTTTCTGTGTCGATTAATGGCAGCAGTTCATTCTGAATGGTACGCAGATTTTGTTGCACTTCTTCAGAACGGGATTTAGCAACCTGAGCTTCGTTAAGAATCCGGTCGGATAAATTATCGATAAAGAAGCGGCTTAACAGAGCGGAAATCAGACAGAAACCCGTAAAGATCAACAAACGTGACGGATCACCCTGGCTTTCCAGCACCAGTTCGCTATTGACCATATCAAGGATTACCGGCACCAGAAACGAAGCACCTACACCAACAACCAGAAAACGTGGCAGACTTGCCGCATCCGGGTCTTTTTCACCATACAGGTAATAATTCACCAGACCGCCAAAAATACCGGCCAGCAACATTACTGTTGCCAGAATAAAAATATGATTTGCCATAATCTCTAACCTCATCCATCAGAGGAATTATCTCGTTCAGAGACTCAACCTCTAAGTCCTGTTATTCCGTTGATGGAAGAACCCCCAAGTTACTTTTTCATTCCGCACTTTCGCCAGAATCGACGAAATCAGAACGTTCCTTGCATTAAAACTAGCAAAGAATCCGGTGTTAGCCAGAAAAGTAATAAAAAAATTAATTGATCGCTGGTTAAGCGATCAGAGGCAAGGATCAGGCAGATCAGAATTTAAACAAATAAAACGGCCATTAGTTGGCCGCTTTTGTTTCATCAGAGGTAAAACGACGTACAAGTTGAGAGATAGCCAACAACAAAGCACCAGCAGCCAGACCAGAAAGCAACCAGTTTGCAGCGTACATAGCCTGCGCCATCGACGAGGTTAATAAGGTGAAGGGAAAGACAACAAACGCTGGCGCGAAGTATTGCGACCCAGCTTCAATTGGTGCCGGAGTGTAAAGTAAAACAGCGCCCGCCATATAACAAAAACGGCGAGCCTCTCCGCCAGCGTCCATCCAGAAAAACAATCTGCGCCAACACCAGAATGCCAATGTAGCAAACACAAAATACAGCAGCCAAAAAACAATAAACTCTGAGATACCTTCCATTAACAATTCCGCTTTATGCTTTCCAGATAATCCGATCCTGCCAATACTCTTCGGCAATCTGATCGTCGGCAATGCCTTTGTTTTTAATTGAAATCCCGGCCCGGTGAACGGATTCCGGATCCCCTGTAATTAAGGGATGCCACTCGGGTAAATCCTTGCCTTCCTGCAACACACGATACGCACAGGTTTCAGGCAACCAGAAGAAGCTTTCCGCCTGCTCAGGAGTCAGCCAAACGCAGGTTGGCACTTTTTTATTGCGCTCCTGATAGACAGTACACTGACAATTTTTGGTATCCATATAACGACAATGAACGTCGGTATAATAAACTTCGCCCGTATCTTCATCTTCAAGCTTATGCAAACAGCAGAGCGCACAACCGTCACATAACGACTCCCACTCCGGGCGGTTCATTTGCGCCAGTGTTTTAGTGCGCCAGAACGGCTCAGCACTCATGGTCGCTTTTGTCCTTTTTACAGAACAGATCCAACATATAGGTTTCTTTCGGCGGAGGCATCTGAAGGTAATAACCTTTGTCTTCAATCTCTGACATAACTTTGGCCGCTTCCGCTCGCGCCAGCTTCTTGTCTTCGGTAAGAATAATTGTCAGCGTTTTCTCCGCCGGGCCGAACACTTCGAGTAATTCGTCCGGCAATTCTTTCAAACCCTTTTTTTGCTCGACGTACAAATAAGCTTCATCTTTTTTCAATGACTTATAAACGTCACATAAAATCTTAGTCATGAACTCTCTCAACTCACATCTTTCAAACAGGCGTTATTCTTCGCTTGTCGTTACCTAGGCTGTTGTTACCTAGTTTGTGTCACTTAGGCTTCTGGTATTCAGGTTGTTGGCACTTCGGTTAACGCCAGAACTAATTCATCTGCAATTTCTGCCTTACGCCAACCAGCCAGGCTTTCAGGCAAGCTGTATTTGCCCGATGCCATCCCCGAACGCAGCAAAGCCTCAAGCGCTTTTTTCTTCACCAGGATATCGGTCGGGATATTCAACTGCTCGGCTTTGGCCGCGATTACTTTTTTCAGGTCTTTCAGCGTTTGGCCAGCTTGCGGTGACAATGGTTTATCCAGCTGCTTTGGCCAGTAGCGATTTTCCATCGCCAGCGCTTGCTCAATGATTTTCAGCAAAGACTTGCCATCCTGTCGCGCAGCGGGCGGTTTCATTCCCGAACGGATCAACTGATCGTGGTTCTTTGCCTTATAACGCGCAAGATTCCACAGCGTATTGTCATCAACCACTTTGTTCCGGGGTACATCACGCTCACGCGCTTGCTGCTCACGCCACACCACAAGTTGCTGCAATACAAATTGTTCCTGAGCACGTAATTTCCAGGCCAGCTTCACCCGGCGGTAATAATCCGCTAATACCTCCGGGGCCTTCGCCTGATCCACAAGGCGCTGACAATCTTCCGCCAGCCAGGATTCCCGCTCCATCTTCTTTAACTGAGCAATTAACTTCGGATACAGGCGATATAAATAATGCACATCAGCAACTGCATATTGCACCTGCTCTTCACGCAACGGACGCTCCAGCCAATTTGAGCGGGTTTCACCTTTCGGTAAATCAATTCCCAATACCGCCGATACAAGACGCTGGAATCCCATTGATCCACCCAACCCTGCTAACGCTGCAGCATGTTGGCTATCTGCCAGTGGCGATGGCACACAACCCACTAATTGTCGGCAAACTTCCAGATCCTCGGCGCAGGCATGAAAGACCTTCACAATCAAAGGATGCTCAAATATCTCGCGCAACGGCTGCCAATCGTCGATGGCCAGCGGATCAATCAGGTAGTCGCCATGACTCGAGGTAATCTGAATCAAACCCGCTTTTGGGTAAAAGGTCGTTGTTCGGACGAACTCGGTATCCACAGCGAGATAAGCCTCTCCCTGCCAGAGACTGCAGACCTCTGTTAAAGTCTGATTATCTGCAATCCAGTTTGGCTGAAACAACTCAGTCACTGCTTTTTGCCCCGTTAATATGTAGATGTTGCTGAAGGTCATCTGCAGACCAGCTGCGTAGCGACATTTCTGGCAATAAATTGCGAATAAATTGCTCAGTTACCTGAGCCTCAACGCCGCCGTTAAACTGCAACCAAATAGCGAATGGCTGTAACTCTGCGACCACTCGCTTTAATTGCGCCAACCCCAATTCAGTTGGCCCACAACCAGCGGCAGGCGATAACAAGCCATGCAATACAAAGACGCGCCCGGAAAATCCGAACTCTCGCCAGGTTAACGCCTGATCCGCTTGCTCAACGATCAGCAACTCTCCAGAGGAGGCATTGCCGCAGCCGTCACACTCGGTCGTGATTGGCATACGACACTGTTCACAGCGGGTAAACTGCTGCGCCGATTGAATGCATTCAGCCAGCTCAGCGGCACCTGCCGGCTTAAAAACGTGCCTCGCCAGTCGCCTGGCAGCCTGCGGCCCGATACCTGGCAATGCGTCGAAGCCCTGCTCCAGCCGCTGAAACAATTCAGCAAATTCGTTTTTCTTCAATGTCTGCCGCTACTTTTCATTCAAACGATCAGAATGGCAGCTTCATACCTGGAGGTAAGCCCATGCCCGCTGTCATTTTCGACATCTGCTCCTGACTATTGGCTTCAATTTTACGCACAGCATCATTCACAGCGGCAGCCAGCAGGTCTTCCAGCATTTCTTTATCTTCTTCCATCACGGAGTCGTCCAGCTCAACACGCTTTACATCGTGACGACCATTCATGGTCACTTTCACCAGGCCCGCACCGGACTCACCGGTTACTTCGGCTTCTGCCAGTTTCGCCTGAGCTTCCTGCATTTGCTCTTGCATTTTCTGGGCCTGCTTCATCAGATTGCCCATACCACCTTTAATCATAATTCGACCTCTTCAAACTCTAAGGGGTTATTCTTTAATTCGCCGGACGGATGCTGTCTTCGATCACGAAGCCACCCATCTCGGTCAGAATCTGATTCACAACCGGATCAGATTCAATGGATTGTTTAGCTGCATAAAATGCTTCCGCCTGCTCGCGCTGACGCCGCTGATCCGGCGTTTCACCGCGAGGCGGCTGCAATGTCATTTCAATTCTCACGCCAGGCAACAGCTGTTGCAACGCATCCTGGATTCGGCCGACCTGACTGGCATTAAACAATGCACCCTGTGCCGGATCGACATCAAAAACCAATGCGTCACCATTCACCTGAATCAGTGCACTATTACGCGCAATGGCCTGTGGCAAACCCGCCAGTGGCAGGCGTTGCACCCACTGCCACCAGTTATGTGGCTGAAGCGGATCCAACGGCCCCTGATCTTGCGCTTCGTCTTTGCTTGCTACTACGGGCTTAGCTGCAACCGGCGTTTCGATTTCTACCGGTGCTTGTTCCGCCTGCTTCAGGCGCTCTTCGATAGAGAAAACAGGTGTCGCCGGAGAAACATCGTCAACTTCATCAGCATCAATAACATCAGGGCCTGCTAAAACATCCGGGCCTTTGTCAGCAACATCATGCACGACTTCAGCAACCGGCATTTCCGGCTCAGCAGACACTGCCTCAATGGCGACATTCTGATGATTCGCCGATTCATCGGAAGCAACACTACTACTTCCTATATCCGACTGAGAAACAACCGGACTTTCAACGGCAGCGTCAGCAGTATCTGTCGGCGCCACAGACTCTTCGTCGCTATGGCTCAGTGACTTTTTTTTTTCGTCTTCTGCCGGGGCTTCACTGACTGCAACAGCAGGACTGTGTTCAATCGGAGGCGCTGCCTGTAAAGCAGAGTTCAGATCCAGATCGACCGGCGCCTGAGGAGCCGGACGAAACGCCAGCATACGCAGTAGAATCATTTCAAAGCCCTGGCGAGGATCCGGCGCCAGGTTCAGATCAGCCCGTCCAGATAAAGCAATCTGATAATACAGCTGCAGATCTTCAGCCTGCATATTCATAGACAATTGCAGAATGGCTTCCCGATCACCCTGGGAGTTTTCGATCGCATCTGGGACCACCTGAGCTAATGACGCCCGGTGCCAGATGTGCAATAAACCCTGCAAGACCTCGTCGTAATCCGGGCCATGCTCTGCCATCGCAGCCACTTCCGCTAACACATCAGCCGCATTGGCCTTGGCCATAACCTCTGCCAACTTAAACAGGCGACCACGATCCATGGTGCCCAGCATCGCATTAACCTGGCTTTCACCAACCATGCCTTCGCCATATGCGATGGCCTGATCGGTCAGAGATAGCGCATCACGCATACTGCCCTGCGCTGCACGCCCAAGCTGCCACAGCGCAGGTTCTTCAAACTGCAGTTTTTCTGCCTCAAGCACCTGAGCCAGATAACTGACAATTTTCTCCGGCGTCATATTCTTCAGGCTGAATTGCAAACAACGCGACAGAATCGTTACCGGCAGCTTTTGTGGATCCGTTGTTGCCAGCAGAAACTTTACGTGGGCAGGCGGTTCTTCCAGAGTTTTCAGCAGCGCATTAAAACTGTGTGTCGACAGCATGTGCACTTCGTCGATCAGGTAGACCTTAAAGCGACCACGCGTTGGAGCGTACTGGACGTTATCGAGTAATTCGCGGGTATCTTCGACTTTGGTTCGCGAGGCCGCATCCACCTCAATCAGATCAACAAAGCGGCCTTCGGCAATTTCCTGACACGACGTACAAGTACCACAAGGACGGGCACTAACGCCCTGCTCACAGTTGAGACATTTCGCCAAAATCCGGGCAATGGTGGTTTTACCAACACCCCGTGTACCGGTAAATAAATAAGCGTGATGCAGACGCTCTTCATTAAGCGCGTTAATCAGTGCACGCAGCACATGCTCCTGCCCGACCATTTCATCAAAGAAACGGGGCCGCCATTTTCGAGCAAGTACTTGATAACTCATGAATTTTCCAATCTGGAAGGTTGCACATTGATGCGCATAATACCGTGAAGAAAAGGGAAAGTCAGGGGGAAGATTTGGAGATGACCTCCGCCAGCCACACCCCGGCACACGAGTCAGCTACTACCGTTGCTCCCTTCCGGGCCTGGCGGGGTTCGCAGCCTATCGTTGCGAGGGGACCAACAGAGGCCACCATAACGTCCTGAAGAACTTCAGGAGCGCGCACTTTATCAAAACTCAATTTAAAATCAAGCAGTTATCCGCCAACCAATTGATTTTCTGCTGAGTTTTTTGGCAACGCTTCAATAAATTGTTTCATCCGCGACTGTGGGCCGTAAAATTTTGGCCGCGAGAAGTAATCAGATGTCGTACCGGATACTCGCTGCTCAACCACTTCGCCATCAAAAAAGACGCGCAGTATCACCCGTTTACCGGAACTGATGCTGGCCAACTCATTTTCTGTGACAGCAAACTCATTGCAACCTCCGACACCTTTGCCAGCCGGCTTCAGATAAGCCAGCTCACCATCAAGATAAACCACCAACGGCTTCTGTGGCTGCAGATTGCGATTGCGACTATCACAGAGCTCCAGAAGCAGTGGCTTACCTTCTTGCCAGCGCGCACCAAGAGACAGTTCAGGCAACCCATAAAGTGGCACAGGAACCAGATGAACCGAGTCTAAATAGCGTTCTATTTCACCGATTGCAGGAGGAGTGTTGGTAACCGCGTTACCAGAAAGAGACTGATTGGCGCAACCGCCAAACATTAGAGTGAGTAACAAAAGCCAGCTGCCGGGCAGCAGTAATATCTTATCCATAAGAATTTATCCTTCCTTGACTTCCGTTCCTGATAATTTTATCTGGAACTTATTTTAGTGAACATCCCTTTCCCAATCAATACCCGACCGATCTATTCGTAAATTTTCCTGTGGTCAGATATGCAGCCATTGCTTCAAAGCGAGCTCGATCACTTCAGCACGACTGAGATTCAGCTCATCACAGACATCATCGAGGCGACGAACAACATCACCATCCACCTTAACTTCAAGGCGATGCATGCCCGCTGCCTTGTCACGCTGACGCTGACTGCGCTTGTTATGTTTACACTGTAGCGCACGATCATATGGGTTGCTGCGCGGCCTTCCTGGCCCGCGGCGGGTAAACATATCAATGGTCGTGCGATCTTCGGGTTGTACAGACATAACAGGCTCGGGCAATTAACTGCGCAATTATGCTCAATAGCCTTTTAAAATCAATACACTTGCGCCACCCAAGGGTTCACAATAGGGTTATCGAACGAGATTTACAGGACGAAGTGATTTTTACATGAGTCAGGACACCCAACTGCAGCCCGAAAAACTGTGCCTTTCCGTCAGCGAAAGCCAGCTGAACTTTACCTCCACCGCCGATCTGGATGAGTTCCAGGGCGTTCTCGGCCAGGACCGCGCCGTTAACGCCATCCAGTTTGGCGTCGCCATGAACCGCCCGGGCTATAACATCTTTGTGATGGGCGATACCGGAACCGGTCGCTCTTCCTACGTCAAAGACTATCTGAAAAGTGAAGCCAAACGTCAGCACACCCCGAACGTCTGGTGTTACGTTAACAACTTCAAGAATCCCCGCGAACCAAAAGCATTGGAGCTGATGCCAGAACAGGCATCGCAATTCAAAGAACGTATTGCCACGTTAATTGATCAGCTGCTGGCCACCTTCCCAGCCGCTCTGGAGCATCCGGCCTATCAGCAAAAGAAGTCGGCCATCGATTATGTTTTTAACCGCAAGTACGATCGCGCGATTGAAACCGTCGAGCGGGAAGCCCACAAACGTGGTGTTGCCCTGTATCGCGACGCGACGACCATCAGCTTTACTCCCATGCGTGATGGCAAAGCACTGGATGAAACCGAATTTGCTCAGCTGAGCGAGGACGAACGGGAGACCTTTCATGACGACATCGGTGAGCTGGAACAAATGCTCAGCGAGCAGCTGGCCGAGCTGCCGCAATGGAAGCGGGAAAGCAGCGACTCATTACGCCAGCTGAATCAAACTACCATCAAAGATGCTATCGCTCCCTTGCTGAATCCGATTCGTGATGATTTCCATGAGCAAAGCGCCCTGATTGCCTATCTCGATGAAATGGAAGAGCACCTACCGCGCCTGGTGTTAGAAGAATTGGTTGAAGAAAAGCTGCTTGAACTGCGCGAAGAGTACGTAAAACGCTCTAGCATGGAAGAGTCCTTAATGCCGAATTTCGCTACACGTCACGAAAGTGACAGCGGCGCTCCGGTGGTCTACGAACCTCACCCAAGTTACGGCAATTTATTTGGCCGCATTGAATATGCCAGCGACCAGGGCGCACTGGTCACCAACTTCCAGAGAATTTGTGCCGGTGCTCTGCACAAGGCCAACGGAGGTTACTTAATTCTTGATGCTGAAAAAGTGCTGAGCGAACCCTGGGTTTGGGATGCGTTAAAACGCTCACTGCAATCCAAACAGCTCAAGCTTGATTCGCCTTATTCGGAAATGGGCCTGATCAACACCACCAGCTTGCTACCAGAGCTCATTCCGCTTGATGTGAAGCTGGTGTTAATTGGTTCACGTCAGATTTATTACCTGTTGCAGGAATACGATGAAGACTTCAAGCGACTGTTCCGCGCGGTTGTCGATTTTGACTCGGATCTGCCGTTAAACGACGACAACCTGCTGGGCTACGCCCGCCTGTTAAAGAGTCGTACCAATGAACAAGGTTACGCCGACCTGAGCCGTGATGCCGTGGTGCGTATGGTTCAGTTCAGCGCCCGCCTGGCAGAACAACAAGACGTGATCAGCGCCCGCATTGGTGAACAGTTTGATCTGCTGGCCGAAGCCGATTTTTTACGTCAGCTGGCCGGGGACGATGTTATCGATCGTTTGCATCTGGATCGTGCCATTGCCGCTAAGCAGGAGCGCACTGGTCGGGTATACGACAAATTGTTCGAACAAATGATGGACGGCACGGTATTACTGGAAACCCAGAGTGAGGCCATCGGCAAGATTAATGGCCTGACCGTGATGGCATTGGGCGATACCAGCTTTGGTTCACCGGCACGCATTACGACCACAGTTTATCCGGGCTCCAAAGGCGTGGTGGATATCGAACGTGAAGTTTCTCTTGGCCAGGCCATCCACTCAAAAGGCGTTATGATTCTCAGCGGCTTCCTGGGTAATCGCTACGCACAGAAATTCCCATTGGCTATTTCTGCACACATTGCGATGGAACAGTCCTATGGCTATATCGACGGCGACAGCGCCTCACTGGGCGAGCTGGTATGTCTGATTTCAGCATTAATTCACTCACCGATCGATCAAAGTTACGCCATTACAGGCTCGGTTAACCAGTATGGGGAAGTTCAGGCGATTGGCGGCGTAAATGAAAAAATCGAAGGTTTCTTCCGCCTGTGTAAAGCGCGCGGATTAACCGGTAACCAAGGCGTAATTATTCCGGCATCCAATGCCAATAACCTGCTGTTAAAACAAGAAGTGCTCGATGCGGCGGCAGCCGGTGAGTTCAGCGTTTACGCGGTTTCCCACGTTGATCAGGCAATTGAAATTTTGCTCAATCGTGAAGCAGGTGTGGCGGATGCTGACGGCGACTTCCCTGAAGGCAGTGTGAATGGCGACATCATTAAACGCCTGGAAGAGATTTCTAAAATGGGCGAGAAAAAGTCGGATTAACGCTAACGACTGAAAACTTAAGGGGCCTGCCACAGCGGCAGGCCCCTTTTCAGACTCAGCTGGCTATTTCAGTTTACGCACGCGCTTAGCTTTTCCTGCACCAGAACCTGCATTGCCTTTGGCGCCGCTGGCTTTAATTTGCGCGGCAAATTTACCTGGCTTTTTACTGGCGGCCTTTTTCCCGCTGGATGCTTTAGCCCCACCTGCCGCCTGTTTACCCTGAGGTTTAACCGGAGACTTATTGCCAGGCTTTTTACTGCTGATGGATTTCTTAAAGCCAGGACGCTGAACGCGCTTATTACCAACATCATCTTCAGCCGGAATTAATGCATTTGGCCCTGAGCCAATCAGATCCTGGCGCCCCATCGCTTTTAATTCTTCGCGCAGCATCGGCCAGTTTTTCGCATCGTGATAACGCAGAAACGCTTTATGCATTCGACGCTGATTAATATCACGAGGAATATTCATCTTCTGCTGTTTGTAGCTCATGCGTTTCAGCGGATTACGCTCAGAGTGATACATGGCCGTCGCCAGCGCCATCGGCGAAGGATAGAAAGTCTGCACCTGATCAACCCGGAATTTATTGCGCTTCAGCCATAATGCCAGGTTCATCATGTCCTTATTTTCGGTACCCGGATGGGCGGCAATAAAATAAGGAATTAAATATTGTTCTTTGCCCGCTTCTTTCGAGAACTTATCAAACATACGCTTGAAGTTATCGTAAGTGCCCATCCCCGGCTTCATCATTTTCGTGAGCACGTTTTGTTCGGTGTGCTCCGGTGCAATTTTTAAATAACCACCAACATGATGAGTCACAAGCTCA
This sequence comes from Bacterioplanoides sp., assembly GCF_965219715.1. Classification (GTDB taxonomy): domain Bacteria; phylum Pseudomonadota; class Gammaproteobacteria; order Pseudomonadales; family Oceanobacteraceae; genus Bacterioplanoides. The sequence goes on along the minus strand of NZ_OZ244785.1, from coordinate 347,766 downwards.
CGCACATATTCCGGATCTTCTACGGCCAGGTCGTAACGCAGGCCGGAGGCAATTGCGATACGTTTGATCCCCGGTAACGCACGCGCAGCGCGATACAATTCAGTCGTCGGCTTATGGCTGGTCTCCAGGTTTTTACAAATACCCGGATAAACGCAGGATAAACGACGACAGTTTTTCAGAATTTCCTGGCTCTTACATTTCAGGAAATACATGTTTGCGGTCGGTCCACCAAGGTCCGAAATGGTGCCGGTAAAGCCAGGAACTTTATCGCGGATTTCTTCGATTTCGTTGATGATGGATTCCTGCGAGCGGCTCTGAATAATCCGCCCTTCATGTTCCGTAATCGAACAGAAAGTACAACCACCAAAACAGCCACGCATGATGTTGACCGAGAAACGAATCATCTCATAGGCCGGAATCCTGGCATCGCCATAACTCGGATGCGGTACGCGTTTATAAGGAAAACCAAATACCGAATCCATCTCGTCGGTTTCTAACGGGATCGGCGGTGGGTTTACCCAAATCTCTTTGTTGCCGTGCTTCTGAATTAATGGACGGGCGTTATACGGGTTCGATTCCTGGTGCAATACCCGGGAAGCATGAGCATATAACGCACTGTCATTTTTAACTTTTTCAAACGATGGCAAACGAATTGCGGTGGTATCGGCGTCGTGATCAACCTTACGCTGCAATGGCATCGGGATGATTTTCACCGGCATCACATCGTCATCTTCGCCCGCATTTTGCTGATCTTTCTGATCAGAAGCGCAACCTTCGGTATTGGCTTCTTTCATGTCGTACGGATTTGGCAACTGGTCAATGTGCCCTGGCCAATCAATGCGGCTGGAATCAATTTCAGTCCAGCCCGCCGGAGTGGCATCACGTACGATGGTAGTGCCGCGTAAATCGTCAATCTGCTCAACCGGCTCACCGGCCGCCAGACGATGGGTCAGGTCAACAATGGCCCGTTCAGCATTGCCGTACAGCAGAATATCAGCTCCAGAATCAATCAATACGGAACGACGTACCTGATCCGACCAGTAATCGTATTGGGCAATACGCCGCAAACTGGCTTCGATGCCGCCAACAACAATTGGCACATCTTTATAAGCTTCACGGCACTTCTGGGAATACACAATCACCGCACGATCGGGACGCTTACCGGGCTCACCATGAGGGGTATAGGCATCGTCTGAGCGCACTTTCAGATCAGCGGTGTAACGATTAATCAAGGAGTCCATGTTTCCGGCAGTGACACCAAAATAAAAGTTTGGCTTACCTAAGCGGGTGAATGCTTCAGGGTCGTTCCAATCCGGCTGGGCGATAATGCCCACACGGAAGCCCTGAGATTCCAGCATACGACCCATAACAGCCATACCAAAACTCGGGTGATCGACGTAAGCATCGCCGGTTACCAGAATCACATCACAGCTGTCCCAGCCCAGTTCATCCATTTCCTGTCGGGACATAGGTAAAAACGGCGCAGTACCAAAGCACTCGGCCCAGTATGGATAATTAGAAAACAGGTGTTTCTGAGGCTGATTCATGAACAAAACTAATAATTAATCGGAAGTTTGTGCATTCTCCCAAAATTCCCGTCGACACAAAAGCAGATTCACAGAAAGTCCCGAAAAATCTGGTTTTAAGCCATATTTTTTCTAAGGATTAGTGGCTGAATTAACACGCCTGAATTACCGCTTTCGTTGTGCAATTTTAATAACTGCGAAGTCTTTCCTTGATATTTGTGTACGTATGTACCAGAGATTTCACTTGAGTTTTTGTGGCCGGTGCCAGACCATCAAAAAGGCATTCGGACCTCGAATAACAATAACAACGAAACCTGATACCTTATGATTCAAGAGCAAGCTGAGCTGTTCCTGGCCGCCCTTGGCACAGGACTGTCTTTGTCATTAGCCCTGCTGATAGCCAGAGACTACCTGGATACCCCGGCCGCCAAAGCCTTCATCATGTTATTACTGTGCGCCAACGTGCACATGTACCACATCTTTATGCCAGAAAACTGGTTTGTCTTATCGTGGAATGTGCAAAGCATGGCACCGGCGATGTTCTGGATTGCCACCCGCTACACCTTTGTTGACCCGGACGAACCACGCACATTGAGCTGGACGCTGGCGGTGACCAGTTTTCTTTTACCCTTTATCTGGTTTCTGGCAGGCCAGCCGCAGGAGTTGCGCACCGTATTAATCGATATGCCACAAAAACTGGAGTATCTGGTGGTGATGCTCGGCATTTTCGAAATCGTCAATAACTGGAACAACGATCTGGTCGAAGCACGACGCCGTCTGCGTGGTGGTTTATTGCTGTCGATGGGAATTGCCACCGGCTGGTCGATATTCTCTTACCGCTTCAGTATTGGTGGCGATGCCATGCGTTATCTGGGCATCGATATCAGCCTGATCATCATGGTCGGGTTTCTGCTCCAGAGCCGCCCGGAATTGTGGAAATTACGTTCCATCAATAACAACCCGTTGGCGCAACACTCGCCGGAAATCACACATCACGCTGATGCTTCACCGGAAGAACATCCTGTGGCCGAGGAAACCGCACCACTCGCCAGCCAGAACCCTCATCTGGAACAACTGCATGGGTTGATGGCATCGGGCTTTTATCGTCAGGAGAACCTGACATTAGCGATACTGGCGCAGGCATTGGAAATACCGGAATACAAGTTGCGGGCCACCATCAATAAGTCGCTGGGTTACAACAACTTTAATGAGTACATCAACCAGCTGCGTATTGGTGAAGCGGCCAATCGTCTGGTCACTGAAAAAGAAACACCGGTCACGAACATTGCTCTGGATGTTGGCTATCGCACCATGAGTTCGTTTAACCGGGCATTCCGTAAAATCCACGATATGACGCCTTCCCAGTATCGCGACTCAGATGGCTTACCGCTTGAATCTGACACCGACGATAAAAACCTGAATAACCCTGTGACGATCAACCAGTAGTCGCCAACCTGCCATTGCGGATTATTTTACAGCAACCGGATAACCGGTTGCTGAATCTCCTCCTGAAAGCTCCAGACCAATTCAGCCAGTTTGAATTTTAAGCGCATTTATTCTGTGTAATTTCTGCATTTCAGATTTGCACAAAGTAAAAACCGTGGCCGTAAAACACCACTCCAGCCCTTGCTACATCGGCCTTTTCAGCTTTTGCACAACGATTATCAAAAGTTAATTATCGAATTGTTTTTACCCGTCAACAAACGCTGCCTTTTACTAGTCAGGCAACCACGGAAGGTTGGAATAACAATAATCAAGCCAAGGGATCGCGTTCTACTCAGCAAACATTCGGGACTTCATAATGATAAATAAAAAAACAGCAAGCAGGATAAAACCGCTGGCACTGGTCACAGCAATGGCCATGGCCTCTCTGGCACTCAGTGGTTGTGGCAGCGATGACAAAAAATCCAACAACAATAATCCGGTAGCCGCCTCCGGCAAAGCCTTCGATTGCACTGAAAGCAGCACAGCAGGCGCCCGGGTTATTTGTATCGGTTCCGCCGACGACCTGAGTGATCAGAAAGTTCAGGACGATTTAATTGCGGCATTAGCCGTGGCCAAAACCGGCGATACTTTTATTCTTCCAAGCGGTCGCTACAACTTTAACTCAACCATTGAATTTAATGGCTTGGTCGACAACGTTGCGGTTTCCAACCTGACATTCCGCGGTGCCGGTAAAGACAAAACCATTATTGATGCCAGTGGCGCGGCTGCCGACGGCTTCCTGATTAACAACACCAATTACCTGACTTTCGAAGACTTCGGCATTTACGAATCCAATAACAATGCATTAAAAGTGACCAAGTCCAACGGCGTTATCATGCGTAATATGGCAACCGTCTGGGAGACGGATTACCAGGCGAGCAATGGCGCATACGGGTTATATCCGGTGGAGACCACCAACGTCTTAATCGAAGACTGCTTCGTAAAAGGCTCGGCGGATGCCGGTATCTACGTTGGTCAATCTGACAAAATCGTGGTGCGTAATAACATTGCGGAGAAAAACGTAGCGGGTATTGAGATTGAGAATTCCACCAATGCCGACGTTTATGGCAACACCGCACGCGGGAATACCGGCGGCATCCTGGTGTTTGATCTGCCGATTGGTAACGGCAAATACGGCTCGGGCGTGCGTGTTTTCGATAATGAAGTGACCGCCAACAATGCGCCGAACTTTGCCAAAACCGGTACCTTTGCCGGTGGTGTTCATATTGTTCCACCGGGCACTGGCGTGATTGTATTGTCGACTTCAGATGTTGAAATTTATCACAACAAAATCCGCGACCACCAAACCATCTCAATTGCGATTGCCTCCTACATCCTCGCCGATGACAAAGTGGCACAACCGCCAAAAACCAACGTCGGTGTAGGTGAAGGCCAGGTGCGAAACTACGGCGATATTCATCCGTATGCGACGGCATTTATGGATGGCTGGAGCCCATTTGTACGTAACCTGAATATTCACGACAACACCATCACGGTTGCCGACGGCATTGATAACCCTCAGGGTGATTTAATCAAAGATCTGATTACCGGGTTAAAAGCGTTCCACCAGGGTAATCCGGACATCGCCAGTGGTAAAACCACAGCACCACATATTTTATACGATGGCATTGCCGAACTATTGGCCAACACCCCGCGTCCTGGTGGCCAGGGTGAATCCATGATTGCCGCAATCGCCGGTGGCATTAATCAGGTCGCTGCAGGTATTAAAGCCAATATTCCTGGCGCTAAAGATTACACACCAATCAATATGGCTGCGTTTGCTGCGTATGCTGAAGACAGCGGTGTGTGTCAGTCTGATATCGCCCTAAACGACCCAAAACTGTTTGCCGCCTCTGTCTATCAGACCAGTGCAACGGCTGACACCTTCGCCACTGGCGCACCACGCGAAAAATTACAGATGCTGGCTGCCGGTGTGACCGGAGTCGCCAATGCAATTATGCGTGACCCTAACGGCGTGATGAACTGTGCCAGCGAAAATGCCTTTAAAGGCAGCCCGGTAACCGTCACGTTTAACGATAAAACATTCGGCTGCACAACGGATGACCGCAGCAAAGCTGCTTGTGCACTGTGATGTAAAGCTAAGCCATAAAAAACCCCGGAGGAGCTTCGGCTCCTCCACCCCGCCGTGAACCGGACCCGCTTTATGAAAACAATAAAATATCTTTTAGTACCGGCAACCAGCCTGGCGCTACTGGCCTGTGGCAGCTCAGACAACAGTTCGCCAAAACCATCGACACCTTCCGCCAGTGCGTCTTGCCAAAGCCAGAATAAAACCGTGAACTGGCAACAGGCATTAACCGCTGACGCTGAAAAGTTGTCTCAATATCAACTGTTCGCAAATCCCTGCGACCCGACTCAAAATCCCAGTAATCGTGGACTGGCTTACGATTTATCAGCACCACTGTTTACCGACTATGCCAGTAAATATCGCTTTATTTTTATTCCGGAAGGTAAAACAGCCAGTTATTCCGCAACCGAATCATTTGATTTTCCGGTTGGCAGTATTATCGCAAAAACATTCACCATGCCGGCGGATACCAGCCAGCGTGGCGTAAAAAATGAACGCCTTATTGAAACCCGTTTATTAATTAAAAAAGAAGCCGGCTGGGTTGCCCGCCCTTACGTCTGGAATGCAGAACAAACCGAAGCCACCTGGGATACCACCGGAGAACAGGTTGCCATTAATAACCTGAAACATGGCAGTGACAACCTGTCGTTCACCTACCAGGTGCCCAATCAGAATGCCTGTACCACCTGCCATCAGTTTAATCCAAACGGTGATAACGACGCTGTCAATGGTGTTGACCCAACGCCGGTGCGCTTCAGCCCGATTGGTCCAAAAGCACGATTCCTGAACTCTGATTTTGATTATGGTCAGGGGCCAGAGAATCAGTTGCAGAAATGGGTTGCCGAAAATATGTTGTCGGGTCTGCCGCAGGAATTATCCAGCATTCAGAAAGCCGCCACGTTCTCTAACAACAAACCGCTATCGGATTACACCGCTTCCAAAGAACTGCTGACGGCAACCGCCAAGTCCTGGCTGGATATCAACTGTGGTCATTGCCACCGAACCGAAGGTCAGGCCAGTAACACCGCTTTCCGCGCGGATTACAATATTCCGTGGCAAGGCAATGAAGGTTATCACGGCGCCTGTGCTGTCGCAGTTTCAGGTGCCAGTGAAGGATCCGCACGGATTATCGAACCGGGTAACGCTGGTGAATCCTTGTTGTTTAACCGTCTGAACACCACCAAAGCCGGGGTTACCATGCCACCGCTGGGTCGTGCAGTTATTCACCAGGAGGGTACCGCGCTGATCAAAGCCTGGATCGACGGTATGGACCCAGACCTGTGCCAATAAACGTTAATTTCGGCGGGCGCATCTGCGCCCAGTGGCTGCTTGTCTTACTGGCAATCACGGCTTGTGGCGGAAAGGATTCCGGCAATCAGCAAGCCGATAGTCAGGCGGCAGCCAACAACATCTGTGTAACCAACACTGCGGGAATTAACTGGCCAGCACTGGCCTCACAACGTTGCCAGCGACTGTCGCAGTACAAACTGTTTACTGCAGCGCCCAATCAGCCGGCACTTCAGCAACGCGGCCAGCCATTTGAACTTGGCAGCACGCTGTTCACCGATCACGCCAGAAAATACCGCTATTTCTTTTTACCTCAAGGGAAAAAGATTCAATACAACGCCAGCGACATTGTCGGCTTTCCAACCGGCACTGTGCTGGCCAAAGTATTTACCATTCCCACGTCAGACACGGCTGAAAGCGCGGAAAGAATCGTCGAAGTACGGCTGATGGTATTGCGTGAAAATGGCTGGATTTTTATTCCCTATCGTTGGGACGAAGCCACTCAGGATGGCATTCTGGCGATTGCCGGAGAGCAACAGCCGGTAGCCTTTGTTCATAACGGCAAGTCCCTGTCGTTTGACTATCAGGTACCCTCGTTATTGCGGTGCCAAAGCTGCCACCAGCAAACACTGCCTGACGGCGGAGTGCAGTTCCAACCTATTGGCCCAAGTATTCGCCATTTGAATCAAACCATTAGTGTAAATGGCCAGGCTATTAATCAGATTCAACACTGGCAAAACCTGGGGTTGATCACTTTGCCGGAGAATGTATCACCACAACAAATGCCGTTTGCGCCCGACTGGCGTGATCCGAGCCAGGCACTAAAACAACGTGCAAAAGCCTATCTGGATATTAATTGCGCCCACTGCCATAACGACCGTGGAGCGGCAGCATTATCCGGCTTGCGGCTGGAGTTCTGGCGTCAGGAAATTGATTATAACCACGGCGTTTGTAATTCCGCCCATGGCTGGCGTGGCGGTGGTTTCGATATCTGGCCAGGACGTAGCGATTTATCCAGTCTGCCACTGCGCATGCAGCTGAACGGCGCGACCGACCGTATGCCACCCATTGGCCGTACCCTTGCCGATGACGAGGCGAACCAGTTGATTCGCCAATGGATTGATTCACTGCCCTATCAGGACTGCGCGGTTGATAACCAATAAAAAGTGGGCATTAACGTGTCATTTTTTTCACGAAGACAACAACAAACAAAGCCATGGTAAAGCTGCCAAAAAACGCTTCCATGGCGGCAACAAATCGTGCAACGCCTACCGGCGCAATATCGCCGTACCCTAACGTAGTAAACGTAACGATGCTGAAATACAGCGAGTTAAGAAACCGCAACAGGTTTTCCGAAACGCTGACATCCATTGAGTAGTGCAACATATCCGCACCGGTTGTTACGCCCATTACAAAATAAATCAGTGCGCAGCAAACAATCATAGCCAATGAAAACAACACGACCCGCAGCGGTGATTCGCCATAACCACAAAACAGATCAACCACTTTTGAAATCAAGCGCCGCGCACTGAGCAGCGGCATCTGATAACGTCGGCACACCATTTCTTTCTGGAAGAAAAAACCGGCATTTTCAAACATACCCTGCTTCTCACATTGCTTGCGGATATTACGTGACACCTCTTCCGCTTCCTGCCATAAATCGTTCGCTTCGCTAGTTTGACGATGCGATGACAAACGAAGCGCCTGTAATTCCTGGCGCAGATGATCTCCCCATTGAATATTTTCTAACCGCGCATGGGTCAGGCGGGTTCCGAGCAGATTACAACCACGAAAATCAGCGCAATGCAGATTAGCGCCCGCGAGATTGGCTTTCATAAATGAGCTGCCCCGGGCGTTTAATTTAAATAAATGCGCGCCGGATAAATCAGCCCGATAAAAATCGGCATCCCGGCAGGAATAACCGTCTTTATGATCGCGATTCACCAGATTAACACCGCGTAAATCTGTCCTTGCCAGCTGCAGCCCGTCTAACGGCCTTCCCGACTGCGCCCATTGTTCCAGTGTGTGTTTCAGCTCAATGCCAGCCTTGCTGTGCGATTTGTCGTGCCAGAAACAATAGTGACCATACATGGCTGGCTGATCGCAGTGCCAGCCGCCGGGGGAACAATAGCCACAAATCGGTAACCCGCTGGTTGTATTCATCACCTGGCTCCTGATTGGATAGTTTCAGTATAGGAACAGGCCACCCAGGTTCGGTTGCCAAAGTCAGCAATGACACTTGACCGAACACCGGAGATTGCATCATTCGCCCCGAACAAGGATGATTTGACCTTACTTTTCAAGGCGTTATCGCCGTCGAATGTGGAAATACAAACATGACCAAGCCATCTGGCCCGCGTGAATCAGCCAGAATTATGCTGGTAGATGACCAACCCGCCCGGGCGGCATTGTTAGAGCAGGCTCTGACGGATGCCGGTTGTAGCGTCATCGCCCGTCTCAGCAGCGCTCAGGGGCTGATGAAACGAGTCGAAGAACATCAACCCGACGTCATCATCATCGACATCGAGAGCCCTGACCGGGATATGCTCGAACACATGAGTGTGCTCAATCAGCACAACCCCAAACCCGTCATCATGTTCAGCGATGAAGACGACACCAGCACCATTGAAAAGGCCATGCGTGCCGGCGTCAGTGCCTATGTGGTAGACGGCCTCAACCCTGGCAGACTGAAGTCCATTATGGACGTTGCGGTTGCCCGCTTCCGCGAATTCCAGGCATTACGCTCGGAGCTGGAGAAAACCCGTAACCAGCTGGCCGACCGTCGTTTACTAGACGAAGCCAAATCGCTGCTGATGAAACAAAAAGGCATGTCGGAGGAAGAGGCTTACCACGCCATCCGCAAAATGGCGATGGATCGTGGCCAGCGCATGGTGGACGTCGCCAAAAACATTATCTCCGTTATGGATTTGCTGAGTAACTGAACGTGCAATTGATATCGCACCTGACACTGCAACAGAGAACGCCGAAATGACCACCTCATTCCCTACCCCGGAAAAAACCTCGCTGACCATTGGATACATGCCGCTAAGCGACAGCCTGCCGCTGATCGCTGCACAGGAGCTTGGTTATTTCCGCCAACAGGGTTTGGAGGTGACACTGCAGCAGGAAGTGTCCTGGGCCAATATTCGCGACAAACTCATTGTTGGTCATTTTGATGCCGCACAAATGCTGGCACCCATGTTACTCGCCAGCCACATCGGCCTGGGCGGCCTGAAGAAACCAATGCTGGCACCTATGTCACTGGCACTGAATGGCAATGCCTTAACCATCTCCAACGCCCTGGCACAACGCCTGAGTGACCACACGGCACTGGATGAACTGTACACCAACAGCACCAAAGCAGGTGAAACGCTGGCAGCCATCATTGATCAGAACAAGCGAGAAGGCGGCGACAAACTGGTGTTTGCGGTGGTCTTTCCGTTTTCAGTCCACAACCTGATGCTGCGCGATTGGCTGGCTGGTGCCGGAGTTAACCCGGATGAAGATGTACAGCTTGTCGTGCTGCCGCCGTCACAAATGGTGGAGCACCTGCAGCAACAGCACATCGATGGTTTCTTCGCCGGGGCGCCGTGGAACAGCGTGGCGATTCAACAAGGCGTTGGCCAATGCTTATTGGCCGGCCCGGATTTATGGAACGAAGCGCCGGATAAAGTGCTTGGTGTCACTCAGGACTGGAGCCAGCAACATCCGAACACCTTGTCGGCCGTTGTCCGCGCCATCAAAGCCGGTTGCCAATGGGCCGCTGAGAACCCACAAACCGGCGCCGAATTACTCAGCCAGCATCTGGACCTGCCACTGGAGTGCTTATTACCGGCGCTCAGTGGTCAATTTGTTTATCGCAATGAGCAACCACCGCGATACATCGCCGATATGCTGGTGTTTAGTCCAGAGCGTGCCTGTGAAGCACAACAGCAGCATGCCACTTGGTTCCTGCAACAAATGCAACGCTGGGGCTGGTTGCCGCAAAGCAGCAACATCGCTGACATTGCCAGCCAGTGCTACAGCCAGACTTCTCTATAGTCATCCAGATTTCATTTCTCGCTGGCGCCGCTGAGGCATAAACGCCACTGAACCAATAACGCCAAATGCAGCCATAATCACGGCAACTCTCATGCATTCAGCTAAGCTGGAAGCATGAGAAATGTTACCGTTCTGATCACTCTTATTATCACCCTGCCGTTTAGCCTGCGTTTATCCGCTCAACCCGAGCAGATCGTCAGCTACTTTCAGACCGATGGTCGCTACGACTATCGCACCGAGCTGCTGCAGCTTGCCATCGGGCTGAATAATGACAACACCGACCAGGCTCCTATCAAACTGCAGGCGCTGAATAATCTGCCGCACCAGCGAGGTCAACGCTGGTTAAAAAGCGGCAAGCTGCGCGGGGTTGTTTCTCTGGCCACCAATAAACAACGGGAACAGGATTTTCTCGCTATCCGGGTTCCGATCATGGCGGGCATTCTGGGGATGCGGGTATTTCTGATATCAAGTGACCAGCGGCACCTGTTTAACCCGATCTCAACTCTGGAGCAGCTGCAGCAAATCCCTCTGGGTTTCGTTCAGCACTGGGGCGACATCGAAGTTCTGCGGCACAATAAATTAACAGTGGTGCCCGCAACCCGGTATGAAACGGTTTTTCCGATGTTAACCGCCGGACGCTTTCGCTATTTCCCGCGTGGCGTCAACGAAGTATTTCCCGAGCTGAAGCGATTCCGGCAGCAATATCCAACCCTCGAAATAGAAAGTAACAACGCCTTTTTCTACTCTTACCCGGTGTACTTTTTTGTTCATAAAAATGATCACGAGCTGGCAGGTCGGCTGGAAGATGGCCTGAACAAAGCGTTAACAAACGGCAGTTTTAAAGCTTTGTTTGTTAAACATCATGCTGAGCTCATGGAGCAGTTAAAGTTCGATCAGCGTAATATTTTTATTCTCGACAACCCAACTCTGCCTGCCGGAACTCCGGTTCCTGACACTCAATGGTGGACAAATACTTCGCTGAAGCCGCAATAAAAAACCACAATATTTCGCAGACTATTTTATTTTCGCCCCACAATGCGCCATTCCCCTATTGCTATCGCACCAGCACAGTGAGTGTTTTGTGCACCATTTTTGTTACTTAAACCGCAGGTATTTATTTATTTTGGTGCCTGCAATATGTACTTTTATCCGGGGACAAACCGAACAATCCTCGCAAGTCCGCAACACATAAGGACTTTTTAAAACTGGCACAGTCCTCGCTATATCCTGATCACAGAGATCCAACGGTGGATCATGTATACAAACTAATTCGATGCCCATTGCCGGGCATTTATATTTAGCACCGACGCTAACGGAATGAATCCGTTAGCGTTTTTTTTTTGGCCTGAGAAAGGGGAAGAAAGATGCGAGGAATAAATACCTTGAGACGCAACCTGCTGAAAGCAGCATTGGTAGTCTCCACCGGTCTGGCAACGCTGGCAGCACCTGTTGCGGCAGCTTCAGACTGGCCAGAAAAAGAAGAGCTTAAATTCGGTTTTATTAAATTAACCGACATGGCACCACTGGCAGTTGCTTACGAAAAAGGCTTTTTTGAAGACGAAGGCCTGTACGTAACACTAGAAGCTCAGGCCAACTGGAAAGTACTGCTGGACCGGGTGATCGACGGTCAGTTAGATGGCGCGCATATGTTGGCTGGTCAGCCATTAGGGGCAACGATTGGCTTTGGCACCAAAGCTGACATCATCACCGCCTTCAGCATGGATTTAAATGGTAACGGCATTACCGTATCCAATGACATCTGGAAACAGATGAAAAAAAATATCCCACACGAAAATGGCAAACCGGTTCACCCGATTAAAGCCGATGCGTTAAAGCCGGTGGTTGAAAAATATAAAGAAGACGGCAAACCGTTCAACATGGGAATGGTATTCCCGGTATCGACGCACAACTACGAGCTGCGCTACTGGTTAGCTGCCGGTGGTATCCACCCGGGTTATTACGCTCCGCACAAGGGTGATACATCCGGTCAGATTGATGCTGATGCTTTATTATCTGTAACGCCACCACCACAAATGCCAGCCACCATGGAAGCCGGAACCATTTACGGCTACTGCGTAGGCGAACCATGGAACCAACAAGCGGTATTTAAAGGCATTGGTGTACCGGTTATTACCGATTACGAGATCTGGAAAAACAATCCGGAAAAAGTGTTTGGTGTTAGCAAAGGCTGGGCCGACAAATACCCGAACACTCACAAACGTGTTGTAAAAGCCATGATCCGTGCCGCTCAGTGGCTGGATGCCAACAACAACGCCAACCGTCCGGAAGCCGTAAAAATTCTCGCTAAGAGCCAGTACGTTGGTGCGGATTATGATGTGATTGCAAACTCCATGACCGGTACCTTCGAATATGAAAAAGGCGACAAACGTGAAGTGCCAGATTTCAACGTGTTCTTCCGTTACAACGCAACCTACCCATACTACTCCGACGCTATCTGGTACCTGACGCAAATGCGCCGCTGGGGTCAGATCTCCGAACCCAAATCGGATAACTGGTACAAAGAAATCGCGAAAAAAGTCTACCGTCCGGATATTTACGCTGCCGCAGCAAAAGATCTGATTAAAGAAGGCAAGGTTAACGCAAAAGACTTCCCGGATTTTGCAACCGAAACCGGTTTCAAACCTGTACAAACCGAATTCATCGATAACGTGACTTACGATGGTACTAAGCCAAATGAATACCTCGAACAATTCAAAATCGGCTTAAAAGGTTCGGACAAGATTTAACCGCATGGATTGATCGTTACCGGGGCCGGAAGGGCTTTGCCCTTCCCGTCTCAGTAACCCGATTAAACGCATTTATCAGAACCATTTTTTACCAGAAACCGTTTTTACACAGTTAGCGTTATCAGATACCACCTAATTAACCTGAATTTCGACAATAACTGACAGGAAGCAACCATGAGCAGAACCATCGCATTACCCAACCTCGCCAATGTCAGTTGGCTGGAACCGATTATTAAAATCGGCAAAGGCGAAAATATTGGCCTGCAGTTTCAGATTATCGCCAAAAATATCGGCATACCTCTGGCTGGCTTATTAGTCTTTTTAATGATCTGGCACGCCGCGGCCAGCAACATCAATACCTCGCTGGGTAAATTCCCTGGCCCTTATGAAGCCATGACCCAGGCGTCGGCATTGTATTCAGAGCATGTTGAAGAGCGTGAAAAAGCAGACGCCTTTTACCTGCGCCAGGAAAAACGCAATGCTGCTCGCATCGCCCAGGATCCTGATTACCAGCCGCGTATTCGTGAATACACCGGTAAACCAACCTATTTCGATCAGATTGGTACCAGCCTGATTACGGTACTGAGCGGCTTCGTGCTGGCGTCAGTTATCGCCATTCCGGTTGGCATCGTTATTGGTTTAAGCGCCAACTTATATTCTGCGTTTAACCCGGTTATTCAGCTGTTTAAGCCAGTATCGCCGCTGGCCTGGTTGCCTCTGGTGACCATGGTGGTCAGTGCCTTATATGTTTCTGACGACCCAACGGTACCAAAATCATTTATTACCTCGATGATCACCGTAATGCTCTGCTGCTTATGGCCAACCATGATTAATACCGCAGTGGGTGTAGCGTCAATTTCAAAAGATTTATTAAACGTTAGCCAGGTATTACGTCTGAATTACTTTACCCATATTCGCAAAATCGTACTGCCTTCTTCCATTCCGATGGTGTTCACCGGCTTACGTTTATCCCTTGGTATTGCCTGGATGGTTTTAATCGCCGCAGAAATGTTGGCTCAAAACCCGGGGCTGGGAAAATTTGTCTGGGATGAATTCCAGAACGGCAGCTCTAACTCACTGGGCCGCATTATGGTTGCCGTATTAACCATCGGTGTTATTGGATTCATGCTGGATCGTGTGATGTTGATTATTCAGAAGTCCGTGTCCTGGGACAAGTCAGCCACCTTACGCTAATCGAGGAATTATTTATGAAAACGTTACTTGAATTAACTCAGGTTGGCATCGAATTCCCAACCCCAAACGGCTCCTTCCGCGCGCTACAGAATGTTGATTTAAAAATTCAGCAAGGTGAGTACATCTCACTGATTGGTCACTCCGGCTGTGGTAAATCAACCGTGCTCAATATCGTTGCCGGATTACTGCAGGCCACCGAAGGCGGCGCGGTATTAAATGGCAAAGAAGTGAACGAGCCCGGTCCGGAACGAGCAGTTGTGTTTCAGAATCACTCGCTGCTGCCATGGCTGACGGCCTACGAAAACGTAGAGCTGGCCGTTAACCAGGTATTTAAAGGCAAAAAATCAAAAGCCGAAATGAAGCAATGGATCGAGAACAACCTTGAACTGGTGCACATGAGCCATGCCATGCATAAACGCCCGGATGAAATTTCCGGCGGCATGAAACAACGGGTGGGTATTGCCCGGGCGCTGGCGATGGAACCACAGGTATTACTAATGGATGAGCCATTTGGCGCACTGGATGCGTTAACCCGTGCTCACCTGCAGGATTCCCTGATGGAAATTCAGAAAGAACTGAATAACACCGTCATCATGATTACCCATGACGTTGATGAAGCAGTGCTGCTGTCCGACCGTATTGTCATGATGACCAACGGCCCTGCCGCCACCATTGGCGAAATTCTGGATATCGAACTGGAGCGTCCACGCAACCGTATTCAGCTCGCCGATGACCCAACATACAACCGCTACCGCCAACAGGTACTGAGCTTCCTGTACGAAAAACAAAAAAAGGTAGAGGACATTCAGTCGGTTAAAAAACCGGCCACCGAGAAATCAAACGAAAAAGTCGCTTAAAACAATTCACTATGGATACAACCACTTCTGGAGAAGTTATGAAAAACAACCGTAAAACGTCACGCAACCTGACTCCGGCTCTACTGTCTGCAGCTGTACTGGCAGCCTCACTGACAACCACTGCTCAGGTTCAGGCAAATGCTGCAATGGATGCACTCACAGATGGCAAAATTCTGAATAACTTCCGCCTACGTTACGAGACTGCCGATACCGACGGTGGCGCAGATGCAGCAACCGCTCTGACATTACGTTCTCGCGTGGGTTATGAAACCGCTGATTTTTCCGGTTTCAAACTGTTAGCCGAACTGGAAGACATTCGTGCCATCGTTGATGAGTATGCTCCGGAAGACGCGAAATACGACGTGATTGCCGACCCGGAAAATACCGAATGGAACCGCTTCCAGCTGTCTTATGCCAAAGATGGTATGTCTGCCGTGGTTGGTCGCCAGCGTATCATTTTGGATAACGCGCGCTTTATTGGGAACGTCGGCTGGCGTCAGAACGAAGTGACCTACGATGCTGTAAAACTCGGTTATAAACAGGATAAATTGAACCTGACCTACGCCTACATCGATCAGCGTAACTTCCTGAACTTTACCGCCAATGACACCAGCGACCACTTATTAAACGCGTCTTATAGTGGTTTACCTGTGGGCAAAGTAGCTGGTTACGCTTACCTGCTGGATAACAAAGATTCAGAAACCACCATTAATACCTACGGTGCGTACCTGGATGGCAAGCAAAAACTGGATTCTCTGACGGTGTTATACCGTGCTGAATTCGCCACTCAGAATCGTGAATTAAAAAACGGTACTGAGTTCGATACTACTTACGTGTTGCTGGAAGGTGGCGTTAAAGTTTCTGGCTTTACCTTCAAACTGGGTAACGAAATCAAAGGTTCCGACGACGGTAAAGGTGGATTTATTACCCCATACGGTACCAACCATAAGTTTGGTGGCTGGGCAGACCGTTACCTGGGCACACCAGCAGCGGGTCTGGACGATAAATACGCGTTGATTGCAACCAAAGCCGGTCCGGTAAAACTGGTCGCTGCTTATCACACCTACTCGGGCGTTGAGGACAGCGAAGATTTTGGTAGCGAAATTAATTTACTGGCCGCCGGTAAGATCAATAAGAACTTCAGTGCCGGTATCAAATACGCGGCGTTCTCAGAAGGGGATGATGCCGCTAACGATACCAATAAGCTGTGGGCCTGGATCGGCGCGAAGTTCTGATCGCCTGATCATTCAGAGTTCCTTCACTTGCCGCAACCCGGATGTCGACAGCACTCCTGTCGACACCGGGGATTGCGGTGTTTTTTATTTTTCAGACGTATTTAAGACTCAGCCCTGGTTAATAACATGACAACAAACAATCTGGTGATTATTGGTAACGGTATGGCGGCTAACCGCCTGTTGGAAGAACTGGGAGATCAACATCCGTTTGATGAAATTCTGGTACTCAGCGGTGAAACTTCGGCCCACTACAACCGCATTATGTTGTCGCCGTTATTAGCCGGCGAAACCACTCTGGAAGCGATTACGCCACACGACGATAACTGGTATCAACAACGCCGTATCCGTGTGCTGTTAAACCACTGGGTCAGTGATATTCGTCATAACAATAAAATGATTGTTTGTGCCAATGGCGCACAATTCCGTTATCAGGCACTGGTTATTGCTACCGGCTCAGAATCGTTTATTCCCGCTCTGCCCGGCGTTGATGCTGATAACGTCATCGGCTTTCGCGATTTATACGACGTCGATTATATGCTGGAGAAGTCACCTGAGATTCATACTGCCACCGTTGTTGGCGCCGGCTTATTAGGTGTTGAAGCAGCCGTGGGATTACGCTCTCATGGCATCGAAGTCACGCTGTTGCATCGTAATCCGGTATTAATGAACCGCCAGCTTGATAGTGAAGCGTCAACGTTACTTGGCAGCGCATTACAGCAACGTGGTATCCGGGTGGTTACCGGCGCAGACGATATTCATATTAACAGCAACAATCGCCATGTCGACGCCATCAGCTGGCAAGTGGCTGGCCATGATGATGCCCAGACAACCGACCTGGTGGTTTTTGCTACCGGAATTAAACCAACCATTCAGGTTGCCCAGCTGGCCGGTCTAATGTGTGATCGTGGTATTCAGGTTGATGAGCGTATGCGCACCAGTCTTGATGGAATTTATGCCTTTGGTGAATGTTGCCAGTTCGAACAATTTACCTACGGTCTGGTGGCACCAATCTGGGAGCAGGCAAAAGTGCTGGCCGCCGAACTGATTGAAGAAAGCAGTACACTGACCTACCGTGAAAATCAGCATTTAACCAAATTAAAAGTATCCGGCCTCGACGTACACAGCCTGGGTCAGATTAGCGCCGAGCCCGGCAATGAAGAGATTATCTTACGCGACCCGCAACAGGCCATTTATAAAAAAATAATTCTTAACAATAACCGCTTAGTAGGTGCTTTATGCGTTGGCGATGTTGCCGACAGCCAGTGGTATTTTTCGTTAATGCGTAACGGCGAAGATGTCTCTGCTTATCGTTCACTGCTCACCTTTGGCCAGGCTTTTTGTGAGGATGCGGCCTGACATCCGGTGATTAATCAAAGGTTGCCTAACTCATTTTAAAACGGCCAATGCTGGTTTTCAGTTGCTGAGCCAGCTCAGCAACTTTATCCGCCGTATCCCCCATACCCACCACACTGGATTGGTTATCTGCATATTGCTGCTGAATCTCCACCACATTGCGGCTGATATCTGCAACCGTCACAGCCTGCTGTTCTGTTGCTGCAGCGGAGCTGGCGTTCAGGTCGTTAACACTATCAACCTGGAGAACAATATTACTGATCTCATCAATGATGGTCATAACACTTTCGCGGGTTGCATCGGCTTTACTGGCACTGATATTCATTGATTCCACTGCGCGCACACTGCCCTGCTGCAGCACCGTAATCATTTCTTCAATACGGCCAGTCGATTCCTGAGTTTTCTGCGCCAGTGTTCGCACTTCATCGGCGACTACGGCAAAACCGCGCCCTTGCTCTCCGGCACGTGCCGCTTCAATGGCAGCGTTTAATGCCAGCAGGTTGGTTTGTTCGGCAATGCCTTTAATGACATCGAGAATCGAGCCAATCTCTGCACTGTGTGACTCAACCCGAACAATATCTTCACGGGTCGCGCTGAGGTTATCTCCCAGCTCGGCAATATCCGCCGATGTTATTGCCAGCAACTGTTCGCCGCGTTTTGCCGCTTCATTCGCCCGGGACGACTGCACAGACGCCCCGGCACAGTTTTCACTGACGTTCCTGACACTGGAATCCATTTCCGTCATTGATGCCGCTGCCTGCTCGGTTTGCTGTAAGCCCTGTTCAACCTGGCGCTCAACATCATCAGACACTTGCTGCAGCGCCAGCGAGGACTGTTGCAGATCGGAACTGGCACTGGAAATATCTCCCACCATAGCCCGAATATGTTGAATGGTTTCGTTAAAGGTACGGGTTAAACGGCCAAGGTCATCCCGGCTCAACGGTTCAATATAGATATCGAGATCGGCATGGTCGCCAAAATGTTGCATACCTTGCGATAAACGATGCAGCTGTCGGCTGATCATTAATTGACTGTAAAAACTGATGGCAATGGTTGCGCTGACAAACAAGCACACCAGCAATAAATAGAGATAGAAAGTCTGTTCTTCCTGGCGACGCTTGCGGACAACAAATTCGGTTAAGCTGGCACCCACGCTGTCTTCAGCTTTCTTTAATAAATTAATACGCTCGGTTGCCTGCTGAAACCAGTAGACCGCATCAACACCAAAATTCTGATCGTTCTCACGGGTGATACGGCGAATTCGCTCAACTTCATCAATTGCCGGACCGGAAATAATCTGACGAATGGTATGCGTTAAAGCAGCATCGCTGAAGTCGAGAAATAGCTGGTAAAACCGGGCCTGCTCAACGCCTAATGCCAGATATTTTGCCTTGGTATTGGCATCGGCACTGTCTTTCGTCAATACCGAGCCAATAACCGCGCGTTCGATACCAGCACGTTCTTTGCCTTGCATAAAATACAGGTAAGCCGTTGCCGCGCGGGAAATATCTTTGTCGGCAACGATCTGCGATATTCCCGCCGTTAATGACAATAAATCCGTATTGAGATTGGTATAAAAGCTAATGGCGGTCTTCATACCTATTGTGTGATTTTTAACCTGCTGGCGTATTTTATTAACCGCCAGACGGCTGTCGATGATCGCTTTTAAATCACGCGCCAGCTCATCTGAGCCAGTCGCCAGCTGTTGTTGTTCAACATAACGACTGAAGCGATCAAACACAGTATCGGTTTGTTGTTTCTGCTGCGCTAATTCGCGCGAAAACGTTTCCCCCTGACTGGCGATATAAACTGACGAGGCGCCCCTTTCTTTCTGGATTTCATGCACCAGGTTACTGGATATCAGAGACAAATTAATTAAGGTTTCTGCCTGTTCCAGGCTAACAACCAGTTTGCGCTCCGTATAAAGCGCTTTGGCGGCGAAGAAACAAACTAACAACAGCGGCAGGATAATGGATATTAACAACTTCATCCGAATGGAAAGATTCAGAAACAACGACATCTCGACCTCTATCACGAGCATATAATTCTGATGTACAGGCTAGACGAGGATATTCAGAACGCCACGTTTTTTGATAAGTTGGACAACAATTGTATTTTTCAACGACTCAGATCAAAAAACGCACGGATTTGCGCTGCGACTTAGGCACAATAATGGGGTGCTTTTGGTATCTACTTCGGTATCTACTTTGGTATCTACTTTAGTATCGAACCTTGGTATTTAAAAAGTGGCACAAAGTTACCAGATGAGATATTCAGGCGATCTGTCATTTGGCGTGTCGTTCAAGGTACCACTTAAGCGGCCAGTAGCACTTGCTGGACGATAATAATGACCAACAACAGCAAACTGGTGCCCTGCCAGAAACGCAAAGGGTTTCGTTCAATCAGCGGACGTTTAGCGGCTTTGCCAACCAAAGCCAGATTCGGCTGATTAAGATCCTGCCATAACTCAGAGTACGCCTGATGGCGCTTCTGAATATTTGCATGGCAGGCTTTTTCCAATGCTAAATCGAGCCATACAGGTATATCAGGGCGTAACAGCTTTAACGAACGATATTGCCATTCCGAGGTGGATTTGGGTGTTTTACGATGCACCTCTTCCATCTCATAGGGCGTTTTGCCCGCCAGCATTTCATAGATAATCACCGCTAAGGAGAATAAGTCACTTTGAGTTCCGGCAACGCTATGCATCACATATTCGGGAGCGATATATAACACTGAGCCAACCGGGCAATCTTCTTCAACGGCGTTAGCAACTTCTGCTAACCCCTGCACTGACACGGTACCAAAATCGATTAACTTAACTCTGCCATCATTTGTGATCAGAATATTTTCAGGTTTCAGATCACGGTGAACCATGCCAAGACGTTGGAAAGCCCGCAGGCCATGAATAATCTGTTCAACAATATCACGTACTTCTTTTAACGATGGCGATGGATGATCATGCATCCATTGCCGCAATGACGTTCCTTCCACGTATTCACACAAATGATAGAGAAAACGGCTGCCATCACGAACCGGATGAATTTTCATAATATTGCTGTGATCAACCCGATTGCCCACCCACTGTTCACGGGCAAAACCATCCAGATACACCAGGTCATCGCTGAAATTAGCGGAAGGTGCCTTTAACACAAACTTCTTTTTTTCACTGTTTTCGACCAGATAAACGTGACTGCGGGTACCGCTGTACAGTACTTTCTGAACCAGCAACTGATCGATTTTGTGCCCCACCTCCAGCACCGGAGGAATAACTCTTTCGCTCAACTGGCGCTGTGCTTCAACAATGTCCGGTGTTGGTGTCTGTTCGATACGTAATACAAAACAGCTGCAGTTGTCGTCGCTGCCACGCTGCAATGCCTGTTCGACCAATTGCTGACAAGCCTGTTCAAACTGATATTGCTGGTCTTCCAGGCTGAACTGTGAAAACCACTGTTTTATTTCTGCGGTGCTGAAATATTCGTGCACACCATCGGTAGAAAATAAGAAATAATCACCCGGATGAATATCGACGCAGTGATAATCAACTTCCAGGTGATTATCCATTCCCAGAGCCCGGCTTAGATAGACCTTCCCACCCTTTTGCGGATTGCCCTGACTGATACAATGATCGCGGGTGAGCTGCTCGAATTCAGCGTCCTGATTTTTATCAGCCACACGATAACGATAAATCCGGCTGTCACCGGCATGGAAAATATGGGCGCTGTTGGATTTGGCAATTAATGAACTGAAGGTGGTAACCAGACCATTATGACGCGCACTGGCTTGTTGCCCATGGTGATATAACCAGGCATTTAGCGAAGAAAGCACTTTACTGGCTGAGGTTTTTACGTCCCAGCTATCCGGTGTGCAATAGTAGTCCTGTAAAAAATGGGTAACAGCGGTACTGGACGCTAATTGAGCCTGCTCGCTACAGCTCACACCATCGGCAATACAAACACCAATACCTTTGTATTTTGCCTGAGACAGTCCGGGTTGATGGGCAGCAAAGGCATCCTGATTTTCATCTTTCATACCTGCCGTCGAATAACCACCAAAACTGACTTTTAATTGCTCAACCATCACAACCGCCATATCCACTCTTAAAAGTTCGGATGCTTTCCACACAGTTAAGATACCGGAGTACTTTTAACAGCAGCAACAACATTTATAGAAGTAATGTAGGTGTTTGTTGATCGGCCGTCTGCTGCAGGACGCAGCAGCCGAGCTTACAAGGACGTATATACAGCGTGCCGAGCTATAAATTCCTATATTGCTTTTATAAGCTCATAGCTGAAAGTTTCGGGCATATTAACAATAGACACTCGTTCGACGTACAGACATTCAGACTTTTACTTTTTGACACGCGGTGAGTACTTCCCTGTACGCTCGACTATTGCATCCATGCAATAGACGGTCAAAAATCAAAAGCCTGAACGCCTGCACATCTTCGGATTAAGAAACCTTAATTAACTCAACCGAACCATCTTCATTAATCTCGGCCATATGACCTTCCGGCTCTTCCATTGCCAACAGCGCTACGAAACCAACCACAGCGGTAGCAGCAATCACCAGGAAGAAGGTTGAGTAATCAACCAGCGACAGTACCGTCAGATAGGTTACCGCACCAACGTTACCATAGGCTCCGGTCATACCAGCGATCTGGCCGGTCAAACGACGCTTAATTAATGGTACCGCTGCGAACACAGCGCCTTCGCCGGATTGTACAAAGAAAGAACATGCCATCGCAGCAACAACTGCTAACCACAGCGGCCAGCTGCTATCCACCATCGACATAACGTAGTACCCCACAGCCAGGCCAGCCGTCAAAATCAACAAGGTAGATTTACGGCCAAATTTATCCGATAGCCAGCCACCACCCGGACGCGACATCAGATTCATAAAGGCGTATGCCGAAGCCACCATACCAGCCAATACCGGCGTTAATTCAAAAGTCTCAGCAAAGAATAACGGCAACATAGACACTACGGCCAGTTCAGAACCGAACGTCGCAAAATACAATACGTTTAATACCGCAACCTGTTTGAATTTGTATTGATGAACTTCGTCCACCGGTGCTTCAAACACGTGCTTGTTTACCTTCCAGACATGAGTCAGTTCGTACAGGAATAACAGAACCAAACCAACGTAACATAACAAGGCAGTGGTATCGGATAACAAACTGACACCCGCTGGTGACAGCTTCCAGGTTAATAATGCCAGAGCTGCGTACATAGGCACCTTCATAATCAGCAGGAAGAAAAAGTCTCCCTTGCTGGTCACTTCCAGTGCACCAAGATTTTTCGGACGGAAATAGGTAGAACCTTTTGGTGTATCAGAAACGTTGGCATAAAAGATAAAAGCGAACACCAGGCTTAATGCACCGGTAATACCAACAGCATAACGCCAGCCGTCATCTCCACCAAAAGCCAGAGCAACCACAGGTAAGGTAAATGCAGCAGCAGCGGAACCAAAGTTACCCCAGCCACCGTAAATGCCTTCAGCGGTACCCAGCTCATTAGCCGGGAACCATTCACTCACCAGACGAATACCAATAACGAAACCAGCGCCAATAAAGCCTAACAGGAATCGGGCAATCGCCGCCTGGGTAAAGTCATCCGCCAGTGCGAACATAAAACACGGAATCGAACAAATTGCTAACAAAGCAGAATAAACCAGCCGTGGACCAAAGCGGTCGGTCAGCATGCCGATAACAACACGTGCAGGAATGGTTAAAGCGACGTTAAGAATCAACAGGGTTTTTACTTCCGAAGGAGCCAACCCTAAACTGGCTGCAATCGCCTGTAATAAAGGAGCGTGGTTAAACCACACAAGGAAGGTGATAAAAAATGCCATCCAACTTAAATGCAGTGTTTTCATTTTTCCGCTGAATGAAAAAATATTAAATTTTTCCGTAGTCATAACTAAACCTTACTAACCCAATCTTTTATGCCGCTAACAGTATCTGGTCGTTCTCGACCTTAACCTGAAATGTTTTTAATGAAACTTCGTCATATTCGAGACACACACCGGTTGCCAGATCGAAGTGTTGTTTGTACAGAGGTGACGCCACAACCAGCTGCTCACCAACAGAACCGATAATCCCGCGCGATAACACATTGGCTTTACCAAACGGGTCGTAATTGGATACGGCAAAAACCTGCTCGCTATTCCCTAAGCGAAACAAAGCGACCTGCTCTCCGGCCAACGCAGCACACACACCGGTATCCGGAGCAATATCATTTAAATCACATACAGCAATCCAGTCAGACATCACGGATCTCCTGAAAATAAATACACATTTTTATGAAAATTTGATGTGCCCGGCAGTTGCCTGCCAGGCATTGATTAAATACAGTTATTCCACCGGATTCAGTTCAATCAGTTCGATTTTCTCTGCTT
Organism: Bacterioplanoides sp.; assembly: GCF_965219715.1. Classification (GTDB taxonomy): domain Bacteria; phylum Pseudomonadota; class Gammaproteobacteria; order Pseudomonadales; family Oceanobacteraceae; genus Bacterioplanoides. Next base: position 323,553 of record NZ_OZ244785.1, on the reverse strand, counting down.
CCGTTGCCGGACGTCGCTGGCCACGCTCACGTACATAATACAAAGCGCTGTCTTCGTCGTCGGAGTTGATAAAGTGCTTAAAGCGTTTGAGTTTTTCAGTGTCATTAATCGTGGTTTTCCACTCACACTGGTAAGTGCTTACTACCTTCGTCATCGCATCTTCGAGTTCGCTGTTAATATCCAGCTTATCGTCGATGACTACTTCACGCAGATAGTCGAGCCCGCCTTCGAGGTTTTCCATCCATACCGAAGTACGTTGCAGGCGGTCACCGGTACGCACATAAAACATCAGAATGCGATCGATGTATTTCACCAGTGTTTCGTCATCAAGGTCAGTCGCAAATAAATCACCATGACGCGGGCGCATGCCACCATTACCACAAACGTATAAATTCCAGCCATTCTCTGTGGCGATAACACCAATATCTTTGCTTTGTGCTTCCGCACATTCCCGGGTGCATCCGGAAACGGCAAATTTAATTTTATGTGGTGCGCGCAAACCTTTATAACGGTCTTCCAGAGCAATGGCCATCGACACTGAATCCAGAACACCGTAACGGCACCAGGTGCTGCCAACGCAGGATTTTACGGTACGCAGCGATTTACCATAGGCATGACCGGTTTCAAATCCGGCGTCCACCAGCTTGCCCCAAATTTCAGGTAATTCGTGCAACTGAGCACCAAATAAATCAATACGCTGACCACCGGTAATTTTGGTATACAGATCGTATTCTTTTGCCACTTCGCCGAGAACAATCAGTTTTTCCGGCGTAATTTCACCACCAGCAACACGCGGCACAATCGAATAGGTACCATCTTTCTGCATATTCCCTAGGAAAATATCGTTGGTGTCCTGCAAACCGATGTGATCGTCTTTCAGTACATACTCATTTTCGAATGAGGCCAGAATCGAACCAATGGTTGGCTTACAGATTTCACAACCATGACCTTTACCGTGCTCGGCCAGTACTTCTTTAAATGTTGTAAACCCTTTAACCCGGATAATATCCGCCAGCTCCTGACGTGAATACGCGAAGTGTTCACACAGGTCGTTATTAACTTCAACACCCAGTGATTCGAGTTCAGCGTCCATTACCTGCTTGGTTAATGCCGCACAACCGCCACATCCGGTTGACGCTTTGGTCGCATCTTTAATATCACCCATGGTGCAGCAACCCCCCTGTACAGCAGCCGCGATATCACCTTTGGTCACATCAAAACAGGAACAAATCTGAGCCGTTTCAGGCAGAGCTGCGACACCTAAGCCCGCACCACCTTCGTCATCAGAGGCAGCGGGCAATAATAAGGCTGCTGGATCACCGGGAATGTCCATGTCATTTAATTTCAGCTGCAACAGAGAGCCGTATGCTTCAACGTCACCCACCAACACGGCACCCAACAGCTTTTTGCCATCGGCGGATACAATTAAACGCTTATAAACTTCACTGACTTCGTCTTTAAACACATAGCTCTGACAGCCTTCACTGCTGCCATGGGCGTCACCAATCGAAGCAACATCAACACCCAGCAATTTCAGCTTGGTCGACATATCAGCACCCTGGAATTCCAGCGTTGCAGCATCGCCGCTGAAACTGGCCTGAATATGATTAATTGCCACCTTGGCCATCTGATAACCCGGTGCCACTAAACCATAAATCTTATTATCCCAAAGAGCGCACTCACCAATAGCGTAAATATCCGGATCTGAAGTCTGACAGGAATCATTAATAACGATACCGCCACGCTCACCAATGGTTAAATCAAATTGACGTGCCAGCTCATCCTGCGGACGAATACCCGCAGAAAACAGAATCATATCGGTTTCCAGGAAGCTGCCATCCGCAAAGTTCATGCGGTAACGACAGTTTTCACCGGCAACAATTTCCTGAGTATTTTTTTCGGTATGAACACGAACACCAAGGTCTTCAATCTTCGCGCGTAATAATTCACCACCACCACTGTCCAGTTGTACCGCCATCAGGCGAGGTGCGAACTCAACCACATGGGTTTCTAATCCGGCTTGTTTCAGAGCGTTAGCTGCTTCTAACCCTAATAAACCACCGCCCACAACAACACCCACTTTACTTTGTTCAGCGGAAGCAGAAATGGCTTCTAAATCTTCAATGGTGCGGTAAACCAGGCAATGATCCTGATCTTTACCCGGGATAGGAGGAACAAATGGATACGAACCGGTTGCTAATACCAGTTTGTCGTAGCTTTCGGTTAAGCCATTTGCTGTGGTGATGGTTTTTTCACTGCTGTTAATCGCAACCACTTTATCCTTCAACAAGTAACGAATGCTTTGTTGTTGGTATTCGTCTTCATTCGTCAGGGATAAATCGTCTGCAGTTGCACCGGAAAAATATTTACTCAACTGAACACGGTCGTAAGCCAGACGTGGCTCTTCAGAAAAAGTAATTAATTCGTAGTCGGACGCGTTTTCAGAGGACGCCAGGGTAGACAAAAACTGATGGCCGACCATGCCGTTGCCAACGACGATGATGCGTTTTTTATTTGCCGTAGCGGAGGTATTTAATTCGCTCATAATGAACTCTCTCTATCTGGTCATAATTATTTATGTCTCCTAAGGTGCTTCATTGCCCTCTTCAATCGCTACGGCGTTGTAACGATGAACATCACACAGGCTTTAGCAAAGTAGATGCCAGATAATGGTTTTGGCCAATTATGGGGGATATTTATTCAAGCTGTATTGAATCTGCGGCAGAAACTCAGGTTAAAAACGCACAACGAATGAGCTGAAAACAATCTATTCGCACCATGCAGGTGCGAAAAAACAGAAGGAAACGGAGCTACAGAAAGCAGCTTATCGATATAAAGCCTAACGGAAAGAGCCTTAACAGAAACAGACTTACCGGAAAGCCATCAAAAGCCATTAAACGAAAGAACAGGCATAAAGCCTGTTCATAAGAGAGATAAAGATTTCATTAAGGGCTGCTGTAACGAGGCAGGTTTGCAGCCTGAAGCTCAGCGATTCACCATTAATTGTCCAGCGCAGCAATACACACCTGGTTACGGCCATTTTCTTTAGCTTTATACAGCGCCTGATCGGCTTTATCCAACATACCTTCCAGGCTTAACCCCTGATCACAACACACCAGACCACCGGAGAACGAATAATTAAACTCAGCGCACGGGCTTTGCTCTTTTAATTTCATGGCAACCCGGTCAAGCACCTGCTGTGCGGTTTCCGGGCCAGTTTCACATAAGGCGACCACAAATTCTTCACCACCCCAGCGACCAATAATATCGTTCTCTCGCAGGCAGGATTTCAACATCATGGCAAAATGTTTGATGACCTTGTCACCCACCGCGTGACCATAGGTATCGTTAATCGATTTAAAACGATCCAGATCCAGCATCGCCAGGCACATATTGTGGCCATAACGACAGTAACGCACCCGCTCCTCTTCAAGGCGGCGCATGGTCTCACGACGATTTAACAATCCGGTTAACGGATCACGCATCACCAGATTACGTACCGTACGACCCCGGCGAATACGGGATTCCACCGCGGATAACAAATCAGCGGAGCGCACAGGTTTGGTCAGGAAGGTATCCGCTCCGGTGCACAACGACTTTAACTGTTGCTGCGGACTCATTTCACACGACAGGAAAACAATAGGAACCGAGATCAGGTTGTCCATCTGGCGAATAATGCCAGCCAGTTCCTGGCCGTTAATATCCGGCATATATAAGTCGAGCAGAATCAGATCCGGAATATTATCCTGCAGATAAGGCATCAGCTGTTCGAGCGGTGTCACAATGGTGTGAGTGACAAAGCCGGCTTTTTTCAGGATCTCAGAATGGAAGTCGGCCACCGACTGCTGATCATCGACCACCAATACATGATACGGGTCGCGTTCAAACCGCTCACTGAGTGCATCAAGCTCGAGCAATACCTGATTCACATCCACCGGCGTGGTAACAAACGCCTGCCCGCCCATACGCACGGCAGTCGCGCGAAGTGACAGAGTGTCCTGGCTACTGAGTGCAATCACCGGCCACTGTTTATTGCTCTCCGCCATGTCGATCAGCCAGCCGTGTTGCTTTTTCGACAGTTCATCAAGATCAATAATCACTGCAAAGGTGTTGGCTTCTTCGCGGGCTAACAGGTGCGAGATCGAGTCGACCATTTTCACTTTATAGCCAGCCGCCGTAATTGCACCTTCAAGTGCCTCGGTCGCCTCATTACGCCCCAAAATGAGAACATGCAGGGGTTCACCTTTGATGTATTGATGAACTCTGCGATGTAGCAGTGATACACCTTCGGAAGCGGCAAAGGCCTCGTCCGGAACCGCTGTGATATCAGTCATTTAACCCGCTCGAACAATATTAGTTATTCCTAAAGCCTAGCAGTGCTGGCATAAAGCGACATAAAATTTTCATTCTTATGTCATAGAAAACACAGCAATTTTTACGATTCCTGGTACTTGCGGCCAATCCTCTCATACCACAGCGCGAGCAATTACGATTTGCGCAACATATTAGTGCATAATAACCTCTCAGCAGCCAAACACAGTGCACACACAACCTGCCGCCTCCGGGTTTATCGTGCTGATCAGCACAACCTGCCGAGAAAACAGATCTGGCATCAAACTTGAAAGAAGACCTCTGCTAGCCGAATGGCAAGTACTCCGGAATACCAGCGTTGGTATTTCAGTTTTCGTGTTGTGTAACGAGGTCTGTTTCCTCCGTTTTCAGACCTGAGCATTGGCGCTCACAGATGATGATCTGTGGGCGCTTTTTTTTTTGGAAAGTGATGATGAGCGACATAGCGACTGCAACGACAGCTGTAACTACCGATACTACCTGCCCCTATTGTGGTGTCGGCTGCGGTGTAAAGGTTGAAACCGATAACGGTGTCCCTGCCCCGGTAACCGGTCTGGCCGATCATCCGGCTAACTTTGGCAAGCTATGCGTTAAAGGTTCCGCGCTGCATCAAACCCTGGACCACAATGAACGCTTAACCACACCTCTGTTAAACGGTCATCGTGCCAGCTGGGATCAGGCACTGAATCTGATCAGCGATAAAATTCAGCAGGTGGTGAATAACCATGGGCCGGAAGCCGTGGCATTTTATGGCTCCGGACAGTTATTAACCGAGGATTATTACGTCGCCAATAAGCTGATGAAAGGTTTTATCGGCAGTGCCAATATGGATACCAACTCGCGTTTGTGTATGGCTTCTGCGGTGGCCGGTTACAAACGTGCGTTTGGTTCCGATACAGTCCCCGGATGTTATGAAGATCTGGAGCAAACGGATCTGATCACTCTGGTTGGCAGTAACCTGGCCTGGGCCCACCCGATTATTTACCAGCGTATTGTTGCAGCAAAACAGCGTAATCCATCATTAAAAGTCGTCGTGATTGATCCACGTAAAACCGCCAGCTGTGACATTGCTGATTTGCACCTGGCCATTCGACCAGGAGCTGATGCCTTCCTGTTTAATGCTCTGCTGAATTACCTGGCCACGACCGATCAGCTTGATCAGCCATTTATTGAAAACTGTACCGACGATTTTGAGCTGGCACTGGAGCAAGCTCGATCACAAAGTGAAGATCTACAACAGCTGTCCGCCAATACCGACCTTGCGGTGAATGATTTATTACGCTGGTTTGACTGGTTCGCCGCCAGCCCGCGAGCGGTAACGGTTTATTCCATGGGTATTAACCAAAGTGCCACCGGCACAGATAAAACCAACGCCATTATTAACGCCCACCTGGCCAGCGGTAAAATTGGCAAACCCGGCTGCGCCCCTTTTTCCATTACTGGCCAACCAAACGCCATGGGCGGTCGTGAAGTGGGTGGCCTGGCGAATCAATTAGCCGCCCACATGGATTTTTCTGCAGGCGAGCGTGAGCGGGTTAAACGCTTCTGGCAAGCCCCGAGAATTGCGGAAAAACCCGGCCTGAAAGCCATTGAACTGTTTGAAGCGGTACTGCGTGGCGACATTAAGTTCCTCTGGATTATGTCAACCAATCCACTGGTGAGTATGCCAAATGCAGACCTGGTAAAGCGGGCGTTGGAGAAATGTGAGTTGGTGGTGGTTTCCGATTGTATGGCCTACAGCGATACCGCCAGAGCCGCGCATGTTTTGTTGCCAGCGGCCAGTTGGGGAGAAAAAAACGGTACCGTGACGAATTCCGAACGCCGTATTTCCCGTCAGCGTGGTTTTTTACCACCACCGGGAGAGGCCAAACCGGATTGGTGGATTATTTCTCAGGTTGGCCAACGCCTGGGCTATAAAGACGCCTTTAACTACCAACACCCGGCTGAAATTTTTGACGAACACGCCCGCTTATCCGCGTTCGAAAACAACGGCCGCCGCGATTTTGATTTATCCGCATTAGTGGGTATGAGCCAGCAACAATACGACGCCCTGGCTCCGGTCCAGTGGCCGGTTAACGATGATTACCCCACGGGTAAGGCGCGCTTTTTTGCAGACGGCCAGTTTTTTACCGCCAATAAAAAAGCCCGTTTTCTCGCCATTGATGCTTGCCTGCCACAGCAGGAAAGTGCCGCTGATAACGACAAGTCCGCGGGATTAAATATGAACACCGGGCGCATTCGTGATCACTGGCACACCATGACCCGTACCGGTAAAAGTGCCCGCCTGGCACAGCACATCAGCGAACCATTTATTGAATTGCACCCTGATGATGCCGAAGATTATGGCGTCAAACAGAATCAATTGGTGGAAGTGTTTAACCGTCGTGCAGGCATTCGCGTCCGCGCGCGGATTTCTGATCAGCAGCGTCGCGGAGAAGCCTTTGTGCCGATGCACTGGAACGATCGCTACGCTAATCAGGCACGAATGGGCAGCCTGGTCAATTCCGACCACGACCCGTTCTCGGGGCAGCCGGAGTTAAAAATAACCCGCATTCAACTGCGTCCTCTGCCCTTGCAGTGGCAAGGCTTTATTTTATCCCGTCAGGATCTGTTTATCAGCGATAGCAATCTGTCACCGCTCGATTGTGATTACTGGGCATACGGCTTAACCAGCTCAGGGCATTTTTACGAAGTTGCCGGTAATCAAACGGCAGTCGATTTTATGAACACATTTAAACAACGCTGTGAACAACAGCTACCGGGACAATGGTTATCCCTTGATGATGACCAGCGACAGCATCACCGTTGGGCCTGCATCAACGATGGCAAGCTACAGGCGATTGCCTTCGTTCAGGGAATTCACGAACCGGACTTCAGTGTTAATCGTCAGTGGTTAACCGAACAGTTTGATAACCAAAATATCGATGCCCTGACCCGCAAAGCACTGCTGGGAGGCAGAGCACCCGGCAAACAAAGCGACCCGGGGAAAATTATCTGCTCTTGTTTTCAGGTGGGCGAGAACGCCATTAAAGCCGCCATCGCGGACGGTGCAAATAACGCCGAAGCATTGGGTCAACAACTGCAATGTGGCACTAATTGTGGATCCTGTATTCCGGAGCTGACCGCACTGACGCAGCAATATCGCAGTGACAACACCGCTGCAGAATTATTTACCGAATTAAGTGAGAAATAACATGACGACGTTAAATAAAAAACCGACGACAAAACAGTTAACTCAATCTTTCGGTACCGTGACCTTAGTCGGTGCAGGCCCTGGCGATCCGGAGTTATTAACCATTAAAGCGATGAAAGCCATCAGCCAGGCAGACTGCGTACTTTATGACGCGCTCATCTCACCGGAAATTCTTGAATTAATTCCGCAACAATGTACCCGTATTCATGTTGGAAAACGCTGTGGCGATCACAAGATGGGTCAGGCCGATATTCAGACTTTGTTGGTTTCCTGCGCCCGGAAATATCAGCGGGTTGTGCGCCTCAAAGGTGGTGATCCGTTTATTTTTGGTCGTGGAGGTGAAGAGCTACAGTATCTGCAACAACGTGGCATCGACGTTTTGGTGGTCCCGGGCATTACCGCAGCCGGAGGTTGTGCTGCAGCCGCTAAAATTCCGCTGACTCACCGCCATCTTGGCAATGCACTGGTATTGCAGAGTGGTCACAGTCAGCACGGCGAATTCGATCTGCCGCAAAATCCGACGCGGGTATTTTATATGGGTGCCAAACAAGCCGGCGCCATTACAGCCCGACTGTTAACCGAAGGTCTGCATGAATCCACGCCGATTGCCATCATCGCCAACGGTACTTTGCCCAACCAGCAGGTCATTAAAGGCGTATTGATGGATCTACCTCATCTGGCTGGCCAGTATTCCGGTGCAGGTCCAGCGTTGATTGTGGTTGGAGAAGTGGCTGCGATGGCTGAATTATCCACCCAGAAATCATCGCAGCGCCAGGTTGCATAACCCCCATAAGTTAAACCTGCGTTAACCGACATCAATATTTAATGCCGGTTAACGCACGGGTTTAACAACAGTAGAGTCATGTCTTTTCAGCTGAATTTACGGATTACCAAGTTTCTGAATAAACCCCGCAACATCAGCCGCACTTTTATCTGGCACCTCCATTTGTGGCATATGGCCGGAATCCGGATAAATTATCAGTTCAGAAGCAGGAATTGCCTGATTAAAACGATGCGCCAGCTCAACCGGTAAGGCTGCATCACGCTGCCCCCAGAGAATCAGAGTAGGAATCTCAATGTTCTCTAATCTGGAAATCTCGTTGTAGGTTTTTGCTCCCTGCATCGCCAGCTCACGAATCGTACTGCGATTCTTTATATAACGACTGATATCATTAAAGCGCTGGCCATAAGCTTCAGTAAAATAAGCTGAATTATAGTTATAATCACTTTGTTCGGATAATAACGCCAGCAACACATGATCAAGAACAAAGCCCAGGCCAGGTATTTTCGATAACGCCAATACCATTTTTTCAAACGCCGGAGCATTGTTGACCAGATCATCAGCATTCATTAATAAACCGCCGGAATCAACCAACACTAATCCTTGGGCTTTTCCCGGAAAATCCAGTACATAACGAATCGCGGTTTCGCCACCATAAGAATTACCGGCAATAACAAACTGCTGCAGATTAATTGCCGCAGTAAAATGATCAATAAACTCAGCAAATAACCAACGATCATAGTGACCACCCGGCACCGGATCGCTAAGGCCATGGCCTGGAAGGTCAACAGCGATCACACGATAATCCTGCTCCAGCCTCTGACGCCACAGTTCCCAGGTATAAAGATTATCCATACCACCATGTAATAGTAATAAAGCCGGTTTTTTAGCCTCACCATTACCCACTTCAGCGCTGCTCACTTCACCACTGTCCAGGTAATGGACATGACTACCGTCACTGAGTGTCACATACTTTTTAACGTATTGATCCAGCTCTTCTATCGTCAGGCTGCTTTGCCATAAGCTGGCCACCCACAGGCTTAACGCAACAACAATCAGCACAACAACGGCAGAGATACATACCAACAACATCTTAATCATTAATAAAATCCCGGATAATAGCGGCGGTTTCTTTGGGCTTTTCCATCATTGGCATATGTCCGGCCTGATCAACAATCGCTAACTGACTGTTGTTAATATGCTGGTGAAATTTTTCAGCTACACTGACCGGCACTAATTCATCCTGCTTGCCGTTCACCACCAACACAGGCATATTCAATTCAGATAAGCGCGGCAATAAATCCTGAGGGCCATTTTTCTCAACCAGATACATACCCTGGCGAAACATTAATAACTGAGCTTCACGATTGCCCTGGTGGCGATTAACCTCGGAAAAATAATCCACATATTCATCGGTTAATAGCGATTTATTAAACGTCATTTGCTCCATCACACTGCGAATAACCCGTTTGCTGATAAACTGGCTGGCGCTGCGCTCAAACCACGACAACTGAGTAAATTCGGGAGAATCCGGCGATACCGCTTCGCTATCAGAAAACAACGAAGCGTCATAACCGTCGTCGGAATTAGGAATACCTTCAGAATCCACCAGAATTAAACGCGATACCTGTTGTGGATACTGCAGTGCTAACTCCAGTGCAACACCACCACCAAAAGAATTACCCGCCACAGCAAAATGTCCAATATCCAACGCTTGTAATAACTGATACACAGCATCACGTTCTGCAATTCGATCATAGACATTGGCCGGATAACTGCCGGTTAATCCATGCCCTAATAAATCCATCGAGATCAGACGATAATCGGCTTTTAATTGTTCAACCCAGCCTTCCCAGTTCTGTAATGAACCAAAGCCGCCATGAATCATCACCAGTACCGGACCATCCTGATTACCCTCGTCTCGGTAATGCATATTGGCACCGTTAGGCAAACGCAGAAAACGTGACGAGTCTTTAATATATTGTGGTAGCCCTTCTTTATTAATATCCGGGCGATAAAACAATACGACCAGCCCGACCAGTATGATCAGGATAATAACCATAATGCCGCACAGGATTTTATTGGCCATTACAACTCTCCTTCCTTCTTCAGATCTGCTTGCGGGTATAAAACCCTGTCATAAAAACGTAAAAAGCCCCGGGGGCTGAGTGCACATCAGCTAAACTCCCCGGGGAAAGCAGCATAGGCTGCGGCCTTGCTTAACTCACTACTTTACTCACTGAGCGCACACTACCGCTCAGTCAGCGACCATTACTGATACAACAACTCAAACAACCATTCTTCAACAATAGCACCGAAGTCACGTTCATATACCACCTGACCCTGACGGATGGTCATAGCCACTTTGGCGTTGTGAATGTCGTAACGATCCATTTCCAGAATATCGTCACGCATCACCACCAGATTGGCCTCTTTACCCGGCTGTAACGTTCCTTCCTGAGCTTCCAGGCGCAACTGATAGGCACTGCCACGGGTATAACCATCAATTAAATCGGTCAGTTTTAACCGATCCGATAACGGCTCCATCACCGCGGCATCCTCGCCACCTTCGATATCCTGTCGGTTATGGGCAACCTGCATACCTAAAAAAGGATTAGCCCGGGTTAATTCATCCGGCGTCACCACGTCACTTGAGAAAGCCACAATCGCCTTTTCATCCAATAATGGCTGTACCACCATACGACGTTTCTGGCGCTCACCTAAGGCGTGGTAGTCCAGTTCAAAATAACCGCCGTGCCATTGTGGCGTGAAGTTGGCAATCACCCCCAGCTGCTGAAAGCGTTTAATATCCTGCGGATGAATGTATTCCAGATGAGCCAGCGTCATACGGCTATACAGCTGATCACCTAACTCATTTTTTAAACGCTCGTAAGCGTTGAGACTGGTGCGGATAGCCGCATCACCAACAGTATGGATATGAAAATCAATTTTCTCGGCGTTACCCTGCTTCATCAGCTGGTACAAACGTTGTTCCGAAACAATGGTGCGGCCTTTATTGTGTGGCTGATCGTTATAACCTTCTAACATCGCCGCAGTACGGATTTCCATCACACCATCGAAGTGAATCTTAATGGTATTAAAATGAATATTGTCGCTCTGATACTTTTTACGCAGTGCCACTAACTCTGCCACCGCAGTGTCCAGTTGTTGCGGGTCGTAAATATGATGAACCCCTTCATAACGCAGCGGTAGTCTTCCCGCCTCGTCGAGTTGTTTCAGGGTTGGATATACCAGCTCGCCGACCGACATATTGCCGCCGTCCATCATGGTTGTAACACCATGGGCGGATAAATAACCGAGGAAAAACTCCAGCACTTCCGGCATGGTTTCATCCGGTGTGTGGATTTTATCGATGGCATCCACCATCACCATCTCTTTTAACCAGCCGGTGGGTTCACCTTGCTCATCACGCACATAAAACGACAACCCCGGCGCCAGATCATCGTTGTTATCCAGCAATGCCAGTGCTTTGCTGTTCAACCAGGCACTGTGACCAGAGTCGTCCATCAGTACCACTGGAATGCCCTTACTGACGGCATCCAGATCTTTTTTATGTGGCCCGGCCAGACCAAAGGTCGATACATTCCAGGCACCGGCAAACACATAAGGTAACTCCGGGTTATCTTCGATATGTTGTTTTAACCAGCTGACAATACCGTCTTTGTCCAGATTTTCCGGCATCGGTGTGGCATTGGCCAATAATGCAATCAGACCAGCATGGGTATGACTGTCGATTAACCCGGGCATCACCAGTTTGCCATCGACGTCTTGCTCAATCGTATCGTCACCAATAAAGGCTGACACACCGGCTTCATCACCAATATAAATAATTTTCCCGTCGCGAATGGCAATGGCTTGCTGCGCTTTAACACCGGCACCTGCGACCGCTGAATACACTCGGGCATCGGTTAACACCCGATCCGCCGGCTGCTCACCATTCTGCTCTGCGGTCGACGGGCGACTGGACGATGCACAGCCGGCCAGTGGTGATAACAAGGTCGCTGACATCAGTCCTGCCGCAGCCGTTAGTAACACACGTTTCATAAATTTCCCCTGATTCTCTACTCTGTATTTCTGTCCGTTTTGCTAGGCCGACACGAATATGAAACAATCGGCCTGACCTTGTTCTCTGAGTTAGTTATGCCTGCTGATACCCCATCCCGTACGGATAAAACCAAACCGGCCAAGTTAACGGCCCGCAAACAGCCAACCCAGTTGCGCTCGCGTGCCAAGGTGGAAACTATCCTCAAAACCACCCGCGATATTCTGATCAACGAAGGTCTGGAAAAGCTCACTACCAATCGTGTTGCTCAGCTTTCCGGTATGTCGGTGGGCTCTCTGTATCAGTATTTCCCCAACAAACTCGCCATTTTGTCCGAGCTGTATTCCCGCTGGCTGGAAGAAGTCCGGCTCGGGCTGCAACAAATGGCTGCTCCTGTACAAACCATTGACGATGGCGAAAAAGAGCAACAACTATGGCAAGCGGTCGATTCCCTCTATAACTACGAACAGCTTGATGCGGTTCAGCTGAAGCTGGAATCCGAGCTGGTTAAGGCCACCGAGCTGTATACCGAGCTGAAAGAACTCGACAGCAAACACGGATTGCAAATCGCCGAAATCATCGCCGACCTGTTGCAGCCGTTTAATCCGGCAAAAGCGCGCCCGGAGTTGATTCAGTTGGGTAAGTACATCTATGCCACTCATACCTGCATGGATAACTTTGTACTGAAACAACCCGAGCCACCTCAGACTTATATGGAGATGCACAAATACGCGATTTATTCGTTAATTTGTCAATCCTGTCTGAATTAAGTCGTTAAAAGCTCAGCAGTAGCTATTTGCTTAAAAGTGATAATCGAACGACATTTTTACGCCAACGGCATCGATGTTTTTATACTTTGTACCGAAGTCGTCGGTGCCGTTACGACCAGTGGAATATTCCACCCCGGCATTAACATCCAGATCACCCAAATTATAAGAACCACCCACACCCACACTCTGGTAACCATCAAACGGCGCCAATGCGGCTAACTTGCCACCTTCCGGTTTTTCATAACCGAAAAATACCGTACCGATAAATTTTTCACTCAGCTGTTGTGCGTAACCAAAGGCGTAAGAAACGCTGTCTTTGTAGTCCAGCAGGTTCTGACCGGTATTACGCTTAAATAACGTTGGTGCAATTTTAAATTTCGACCACTGCACCCAACGAACCGAGCCATAAATAAATTTATCTTCAGCAACGGCGGTTTCAAAATCCCACGATAATGCCCGTGGTAATTCCACTTTCACGGTTTTCGTACTGACTTCACCGAACATTTCTTCACGTGGTTTCAGGTCAACATTCACTTCACTCTGATAGGTAAGTGTGGTCAGGAAACCAATTTCAGGAATCTGATAAGAAACGCCCAATAAATACCGTGGGCTGTAATCGGTTTTTGCTTCGGTCTGATAGCCCCCCGGGACACCAGGAGCCGGCGACTGAATCAGATTAGCGTTTAATTTTGTTTTAGAAACGGAGGTACGCACAACAGACAAGCCACCATAAACACCGTAGTTATCATCAATCTGATACTTCACTACACCGGTCAATGCCTGGGAATCCCACTCGCCTTCGGTACCTTTGTATAAACCTTTTTTGTACTTGATCTTGGAGGTATAAGGCTGGTTATAGCGCAGGCCAAGCGCCCATTTATCATTCACGTTATGACGGTAACCGATATCCGTCACCACCAGTTCAGGTGCGCCATTGCCGGTTTTTGAACCATCCGCGGCGGTGCCTTCAACATTACCAGTGGCATAACCTACCGCCACGTGTAACAGGTTTTTTGATTCACCGTATAAATAACTGGTTGGCATACGGGCGTTTTCTAATCCTCCGGCCATCACATTGTTGGCACTGATCACCGCACAGGCGGCAAAGGTCAGGGGAAATAAATTCTGGCTTTTCACTTATCTTCTCCGATTTGGATTGTTGTTATAGATCAGAGGTCTTCCGTGGGCTCAATCATTAATGCGAATATATACTCGCATTAACAAATAAAAACATCACAAAAGACCCAGGTCAATATATGCGAATATTTACTCGCTTAGATTTTTGTTACGAAATGTTTATCTTTGTTGGCAGCGGCCAACATCACAGCCCGGCCTCGGCCTTAAGCAGGTCTTCCAGTGTTGTGCCCGGGCGGTCGTCACCTTTTGCACGGAACCCGGCCACTTTTGCGATAAAGGCTTTCAGCCAGGGCTTAGTAAAGCCAGTGACTTCAGCCTGCAGCTGGTCGTTTTTCAGATCATAATCAACCCGCATCACCCGGCTGTTGGCGAAATCATTAGCCGGACTGTGCTCATAGGCTGGCCAGCTATAACCGGGAAGCGACGGGTTGCCGGTACGCGCAAAAGCACCGATCAGTTTTTGCAGGTGAGTGGATAACGCTCGTGGAGCGTTTTCGCCAATCAGAGCTTCATCGTATTGCAGATTACCAAACACATACGGTAGCTCAGCGCCGTGCATGGCACCCAGATGTGGGTATTTACCGGACGTTTTATCAAAGCTGAGCATAAAAACGTCTGAGCCTTTACTGTACTCGTCAGCAAATTCGAGCGCTGGACGGTGTGCTGCGAAGGCTGAAATCACCGCCAGGTGAGCATCAGCAAGCTGGCTTTTATGCTGTTCCGTCATGGCAGATGGATCGGCTAATGCTGCAGGATCTCCGCCATTGGCAGCAAAAATCAGCCCGGCCAGTTCCGCTACTTCTTCGATACGTAAGCCCTGGCCTGCCGGAGAATCACCGGTTAACGCCTGAAACGCCAGCCCCGAATATAGCGCCAGTTTTTCATCCGCTGGCAGGTTCGCATCCAGATAGTTTTTAGCCGGTGCAACGGTATCCGGACTACGACCATTTTCTTTTGCTTCAGCAAGCTGCTGCTGATAACGCATGGCGTCCATTTCTGTTCGCTGGAATAACGTCAGCAGAGCAAAGGTATTAAATTCATCACGGGTATAAGCCACCAGCGCGGGTTTTTTCAGGCGTTCGCCCAATTCACGGTAATGAGCGATTTCCCGGCCAAAACCACGTTGCACCGGATTAAACAGAATAGGCTGGTCAAAACGAAAGCCTTCGCCCAGTTGAACTTTTTGTTGCGCAGCAATAATTTTTTCAACCGGCAGTGCCCGTAACGACTCCAGGCTCATATTTTCGTCACCCAGCTCGGCTTTCATGCGCCGGGTCATGGCTTTGCGATCCCCGTGTTTAAAATCCTCTTCACGAATGCCGCTGAAATTAATGACCTTATGGTACAGCTGATCAAGTTGTGGCTCGCCCATAAGTGTGGTGACTAATAAGCCCCCGGCGGATTCACCCATCAGGGTAACGTTATTGTTATCGCCACCAAATGCATTGATATTTTGCTGTACCCATTGCAATGCCAGAATCACATCTTTCTGGCCATTTTTCAGATATTGCGGATCGCTGTGATCAGTAATTTCATCTTCGCCACGCCATTCCGCCGCGTTCCACCAGCCTAACGCCCCCATACGGTATTGAATATTCACCACCACGGCATCGGCCTGTTTTGCCAGGCGCGCTGCGTCATAAACCGGGTAAGCCGCACCGTGGCCATAAAAGCCACCACCATACACCCAGACAATAACCGGACGTTTATGATTTTCACCGGTTGCCGGTGTATTAATATCCAGCCATAAGCAGTCTTCGGATTCACCGCCCTGCCAATGTTCACTTTCGTTATTGATACCCGCTTCAACCTGAATACAACGTGGGCCAATTTCTTTGGCCGGACGAATACCCTGCCAGGATTTTTTCGCAACCGGAGGTGAAAAACGTAATTCGTTCACTGGTGCCTCGGCAAAGGGAATGGCGTTAAAGCGGCTGACTCCGAGACTGTGCTGAAAACCTTCAACCGTGCCCGCCGTTGTTTTCACCAGCAAGCCATTTCCGGCAGGCTTTTGCGGATTTTCCGCGGAATTTTCAGTGGAGTTTTTTTTGTTATCCG
Source organism: Bacterioplanoides sp. (assembly GCF_965219715.1). Classification (GTDB taxonomy): domain Bacteria; phylum Pseudomonadota; class Gammaproteobacteria; order Pseudomonadales; family Oceanobacteraceae; genus Bacterioplanoides. The sequence goes on along the minus strand of NZ_OZ244785.1, from coordinate 307,201 downwards.
AACCGCAGGCGGCCAGAATTAATGAGGCTGACACCAGTGCCGCCTTAGTTAAACTTGTCATATTGTTCTCTTCACATTCGCAGTTATTTTTATTCGTTGCCGTCTGAATCCAATCAACAATGTCGGGCCAAGAATGCCTGACATTACTTCCGACTCAGTTCAGAGAAGGTGAAAATGCGTTTGTAGTTATCTTGTTATTAAAAGCAAGTATTTGCTCGCTTTATTTAGAAATATCACTGCATTTTTTTAAAAACAAGTATTTATTCGCTTTTAAAATTAATGAGCTTTTGAACAATATTCTGATTAACCCGGCAGGCCGGGTTCAGCTCATAGATGCACACAGTTGGGATAAAGTGTCCCGCAACCAGCGGTGCGATGAAGTTTCAGCCTGGCACGGATGCCAGATCAGATGAATATCAAATGCCGGAATGGGCATTGGCAATGGCAGAATTTTTAACGGCAGATAACGGGCGTATTGTTGCGCCACCCTGGCAGGCGTTACTACCAGCGTATCGCTGGCAGATACCAGTAACGGCGCTAATAAAAAACTCGGAGTGACAACGCTGACTTGCCGTTGTTTCCCCTGTTTCGCCAACCACTCATCAATTAATCCACGGCGCTGGCCTCCCGACACCCAGATCTGCGGGGTTTGCAGAAACTGCTGTTCCGTCACTTCATCGCCGAACGCCGGATTATTGGCCGCAACCAAACAGCGCAGATCGTCGGAAAATAACCACATCCGACTCAACCTCTGTGGTAACTGCGGAAAGCGGCCAATGGCAAAATCGAATTCTCCTTGCTCCAGTTGCAGTTCAGGCACATCCGGATCGAGATGGCTGACTTCAATCCGTACACCCGGCGCCTGCTGTTGCAACAACTCCAGCAAGGCTGGCAACAATAACAACTGCACATAATCGGTGGCCAGAATGCGGAACACCCGATCGGAGTGTGCCGCATCAAAGTCGGCCTCGGGAATCAGGCTGTTCTCAATCATTTTTAATGCACTGCGAATCGGCAGTTCCATAGCCCGAGCCTTTTGTGTCGGTTGCATTCCACGCCCCACCCGTACCAGTACCGGGTCATCCAATAATTCCCGTAACCGGTTCAGGGCGTTACTCATAGCCGGCTGACTGAGTGAAATACGCTGGGCAGCACGGGACACATTCTGCTCACGCATCAGCGCATCAAACGCACGCAATAAGTTCAGATCAAGATTATTAATATTCACCAGACAAATACCTGAATTCAAACTATCAATTTCTCAAATACTAAAAAGCTACTTAGGCTATTGCAACAGTGAATGAACCGGGCAGCCTGCCCTGCATTGAGATACAAGTTATGACGGCTTACAAAGCACCCCTGCGCGATATGCGCTTTTTACTGAACGAAGTCATTGGCCTGGAAAAGCACTACCAGCAGCTTGGTTTACAGGATCTGAATCAGGAACTGATCGACGCTATCCTCGAAGAAGGCGCTAAGTTCGCCAGCAACGAATTAGCGCCGCTTAACCGCGAAGGTGATGAACAAGGCGTGGTTTTTAACGCCGGCGAAGTCACCACACCAGCGGGTTTTAAACATGCTTATCGCCAGTATTGCGACAATGGCTGGGCGTCGATGACAGCACCAGCCGAATTTGGCGGTCAGGATTTACCCAACAGCCTGGCAACCCCATTCCATGAAATGACCATGTCGGCCAACCTGTCATGGCGTACCTATCCGGGTTTAACCGAAGGCGCAACGCTGGCAATTTATGCCCACGGCAGCGAACAACTGAAACACACCTATCTGGAAAAAATGATCAGCGGCGAATGGTCCGGCACCATGTGTCTGACCGAACCCCAGGCCGGAACCGATCTGGCTTTGCTGCGCACCAAAGCCGAACCCAACGCAGATGGTTCGTATGCCATTACCGGCACCAAAATTTTTATCACAGCTGGCGAGCACGACCTGAGCGACAATATTGTCCATCTGGTGTTGGCCAAATTGCCGGATGCGCCTTCCGGCAGCAAAGGCATCAGTTTATTTGCGGTTCCTAAGTTTTTAGCCGACGACCAGGGTCAGCCAGGCGAACGTAACAGCCTGAGCTGTGGTTCGGTTGAACATAAAATGGGCATTAAAGCCTCCGCTACCTGTGTGATGAATTTTGAAGCAGCCAAAGGCTGGCTGGTAGGTGGTGAACACCAGGGTCTGGCCTGCATGTTTACCATGATGAACGACGCCCGTTTTCAGGTTGGGCTGCAGGGTCTGGGCATCGCTGAAATGGCGTTTCAGGGAGCACTGGAATATGCCAATGATCGTTTGCAAACGCGTTCATTAAGCGGAGTCAAAAATCCCGATCAGGCGGCTGACCCGATCATCGTCCATCCGGACGTGCGGCGGATGTTATTAACCCAGAAAGCACTGACCGAAGGCAGCCGCTTGTTAGCCTATGAAGTCGCAACACTGCTGGACAAAGAACGTTTTGCCAAAGACGCCAGTGATCACAAACAACAGCTGAAGCTGCTGGCGTTGTTAGTGCCTATTGTTAAATCCTTCCTCACCGACATCAGTCAGGAATGTGCCAGCCTTGGCGTGCAGGTTTATGGCGGCCACGGTTTTATCCGTGAATGGGGTATGGAACAACTGATGCGCGACAGCCGGATTCTGATGTTATACGAAGGCACAAATGGCATTCAGGCGCTGGATTATCTGCGCCGTAAAGTCATCGGCGATCAGGCAGAAACCTTAGCCCGTCTGCAACAGCAGTTTGAGCAGGACTGTAGCCAGGCGCAACAACTTAAAGATGAAGTGGCTGACGGTCATATTCTTGCCGCGCTGGCCGGTGAGTTGAATAACCAGCTGAACGAATGGCAGCAACTGAGCGCGAAGGTGCAAATCATGAGCGCCGCAAACCCGGAAGAAGTTGGCGCCTGCTCTGTCGACTTCCTGCAATACTCTGCGTATGTGTCGCTGGCAGGTTATTGGTTACGTATGGCCAATAAAGCAGCCCAGCAAATGTTACTTAATCCGGACGACAGCGATTTTTATCAGAGCAAAATCAGCACCGCACAATTCTACTTCGACCGTATTTTACCCCGCTGCCAAATGCATAAAGCCAGCTTGTTATCCGGCGCGGATAACCTGATGTCACTCGCTGCTGAGCATTTTGCCTTTTAACCGGGAAATTAACTATGTCGTTTAATTTTAATAATTGCGAATCCATCCAGTGTGAAATTGGTGCCAGCAACCGTTTAGGGAATCTCTGCCGCCAACGCCGGTTCCGTTCGGTATTAATTATTACCGACCCGGGTATTGTGCAGCTTGATTTGCACAAAGGTATGTTAAACAGCTTCGCGAAAACCGGAGTTAACGTCACGCTGTTCAGCGACGTTAAAGCTGACCCGTCGGAACAGGTTGTGCTGGATGCCAGCCTACAGGCGCAACATTGTCAGGCCGATGCCGTTATTGGTTTTGGTGGCGGAAGCTCGATGGATGTTGCCAAACTGGTGGCTTTACTGGCCCACCCAGAATGCGAGCAGTCATTGGCAGACATCTACGGTATCGAAAAGGCCAATGGCAAACGGTTACCTCTGATTCAGATTCCAACAACCTCAGGCACCGGATCAGAAGTAACGCCAGTGGCAATTGTTACCACCCGCCATATGGGAAAAATGGGGGTCGTCAGTCCGTTATTATTGCCCGACCTGGCGCTGCTGGATGCCGGGCTGACCATTGACCTGCCACCAGCCATTACCGCAGCAACCGGTATTGATGCCATGGTTCACGCCATCGAAGCTTATACCAGCCGGATTAAAAAGAATCCGCTGTCTGATATGTACGCCCGTGAAGCATTACGCCTGCTGGCGGGCAATATTTCCCAGGCCGTACATAACGGCAGCGACATTAACGCCCGGGAAAATATGTTGCTTGGCGCCATGTTAGCCGGACAGGCATTTGCTAACGCACCGGTTGGTGCCGTGCATGCACTGGCGTATCCACTCGGCAGTATTTTTCATATCCCCCATGGTTTAAGCAACTCACTGGTATTAACCGAAGTGATGCGCTTTAACCTGGATGCCGCCGAACAACAATACGCTGAACTCGCCAATATCATTTTTCCCGATATCCTCGCCGGTAATAACAGCGGTAAAGCTCTGGCCCTGATTCAGGGCCTGGAAAAGTTAATTGTTGATTTAAACCTGCCTACCCGCCTGAGCGATCTGGATATTACTTCGGCGGCCCTGCGCACGCTGGCCAGTGATGCCATGAAACAGCAGCGATTATTAACCAATAACCCGAAAGAGATGAGTGAACAAGACGCGTTTGCCATCTACCAGGCGGTTTTGTAATCCCACCGGGTTGCAACTCTTTAAAAACGATTTATCGGTTTATTAACCTGTTAAAAAAACGGGATAAAATTTTATGTCAAAAATTACTGAGAAGCGTGATAACTATCAGGTTTTTATGCCTGTAACCAGTCGCTGGCTAGATAACGATGCGTATGGCCACCTGAACAATATGGTGTATTACGGTTATTTCGACAGTGCCATCAACAGTTATTTAATTCAGCAAGGCGGGTTAGATATTCAGCACAGTGACGCCATCGGTTATGTCGTCAGTTCCGGCTGCGATTATTATTCACCGCTGGCCTTTCCCGATGCCATTGAAGTGGGTATTCGTGTGGCTCACCTGGGCAATTCATCCGTTCGTTATGAACTGGCCATGTTCCGTCAAGGTGAAGACGTTCCGGCCGCCTGTGGTTTTTTTGTCCATGTTTTTGTCGATCGTGCCAGCGACAAACCCACTCCGATTCCCAATCACACACGTGATGTTTTACAGGCGTTAATGTCTGACCACAGCGCTGACGAGGCCAATCATGCTGAATAACCACTATCCGTATTATCTGGCAAACCAGCCGGTGTTTGCTAATCAGGACCTGGCCATCCAGGATAAGTACACCAACGATGTCGTGTGTCATGTGGCCATGGCCAACGCCGACATTATTGATCAGGCCATCAGCGCCGCCGACCAGGCGAAAGAAGCCATGGCGGCGTTGCCTGCTTATAAACGTCAGCAAATACTGAATCATTGTGTTGAGCGTTTTCAGCAACGTTTTGAAGAGTTTGCTCAGGCGTTATGCATCGAAGCCGGTAAACCCATCAACGATGCCCGGGGCGAAGTCGGTCGTTTAATCGACACCTTCCGCATTGCCGCAGAAGAAGCGGTGCGAATTAATGGCGAAGTGATCACCATGGATATCAGCCCCCGGGCAGAAGGTTATTCAGGCATGACCCGACGCGTTCCGATTGGTCCCTGTTCCTTTATCAGCCCGTTTAATTTCCCGCTGAACTTAGCCGCCCATAAAATCGCTCCAGCCATTGCAGCAGGCTGCCCATTTATTCTGAAACCCGCCAGCCTGACACCCATTGGGGCATTAATGATTGGTGAAGTACTGGCAGAAACCGAATTACCTGCGGGTGCTTTTTCCATTCTGCCCTGCCGCCGAGATGGCGCGGAATTATTTACCACCGACGAACGATTAAAACTGCTGAGCTTTACCGGTTCTCCGGATATTGGCTGGGCGCTTAAAGCCCAAGCCGGGAAAAAACCCGTTGTGCTGGAGCTGGGTGGTAATGCGGCCTGCGTGGTGGATAAAGATGCCGATATTAACGATGCCGTTGAACGTATTGTTTTTGGTGCCTTTTATCAGTCTGGTCAAAGCTGTATCGGCGTACAACGTATTTACGCCCATGAAGATACTATTGATGAGCTACGCCAGAAACTGGTTACTGCAACTCAGGCATTAAAATCCGGTGATCCGAAAAACCCGCAGACCTTTATTGGCCCTATGATCAGCGAAGCAGAAGCCAGCCGGTTACACAGCTGGATAAATCAGGCGGCTGACGCAGGCGCTATTGTACTGTGCGGCGGAGAGCGTGACGGTGCCATGTTACAGGCAACTCTGATGGAAAATGTGCCAGCCAACCAACCACTGCGCGACGAAGAAGCTTTTGGCCCGGTCGCTATTCTTGACCGCTTCAGTGATTTTGATGCGGTATTGGAAGAAATTAATAACAGTAAATTTGGTTTACAGGCCGGTATTTTTACGCGCGATTTATACAAGGCACAAAAAGCCTGGCAACGACTGGAAGTTGGTGGCGTCGTCATTGGTGATGTGCCGTCCTGGCGGGTCGACCATATGCCATATGGCGGTGTTAAAGACAGCGGCCTAGGGCGTGAAGGCATCCGCTATGCCATTGAAGATATGACCGAAATTCGCTTATTAGTCGTAAGAAATCCAGAGGCTTAACAGGTAATAACATGACACAAGCAGTAAATTATAAACGCAGCGGCAACCTTGCTCTGATTGTTTTAAATGGTGATGCGGTTAATAGCCTGGGACAAGACTTACGTCAGCAATTACAGGATGCAATCAAAAAAGCTGCAAACGATAACAGCCAGGCAGTAGTGATTTATTCACTGGCCAAAGTATTTTGTGCTGGCGCCGATATTAAAGAATTTTCACAGGGGGATGCCTTTGCCTCACCGGCATTACCCACGGTATTAAATGCCATTGAAGCGCTAAACAAACCGGTTATTGCGGCAATGAACGGCGTTGCATTAGGTGGTGGGTTAGAGCTGGCGCTGGCGTGTGATTATCGTATCGCCGATCAACATTGTCAGCTGGGTCTGCCAGAAGTTTCATTAGGTATCATTCCAGGTGCCGGTGGCACTCAGCGACTGCCACGAATTGTTGGTATTCAACACGCCAGCGATATGATTCTGTCCGGCAAACCCTGCTCCGCGGAAGCGGCGATGCATATGGGATTAGTTGATCGTATTGATCAGTCAGAAAACTTACTCGACGCTGCTCTGGCCTATGCCGAAGAAATTATCATTCATAAAGAAGGTACACGTTCCTGTTCAGACACTAGTCTGGATATGAAAGGCATAGATAGTGAGTTTTTCAGTCAACGGCAGGATGAACTGCGGCGCAAAAAAGGTAGTTACGCCCAGCAACTGGCACTCGAAGCAATTCAGGCTGCGGTTGCTCTGCCATTACACGATGGCCTGAAAAAAGAAAAAGAGCTGTTTATTCAGGCCAGCAATAGTTCCCAGGCACGGGCATTACAACATGTATTTTTTGCCCAGCGTGCGGCACAGAAAATTCCCGGTCTGGACGATGCAGTAACTGCCCGGGAAATCAAACAGGTAGCGATTATTGGCGCCGGCACCATGGGTGGTGGCATTGCCATGAATTTCGCCAATGCCGGTATTCCGGTTAAATTGCTGGAAATTAAAGACGATGCATTACAGCGTGGCCTGAATAATATTCATCAGAATTATGAAATCAGTGTCAGCCGTGGGCGCATATCACAACAGCAGGCACAGGCCTGCCAGCAACATATTACCGGTACCCTGAATTACCAGGACCTGAGTGATTGTGATCTGGTGATCGAAGCTGTGTTCGAAGATATCGCCATTAAAACCCAGGTATTTAAACAGCTGGATCAGGTGTGTAAACCCGGCGCTATTCTCGCAACCAATACCTCTTATCAGGATGTTGATCTGATTGCCGCCGCAACCAAACGTCCACAGGATGTGATTGGTCTGCACTTTTTCAGCCCGGCCAATGTGATGCGTTTATTGGAAGTCGTACGTGGTGCACGAACTTCCGATCAGGTGTTATTAACCACCTTAAATATCGCCCGCCGCATTAAAAAAACAGCGGTAGTTTCCGGTGTTTGCTGGGGCTTTATTGGCAATCGTATGTTTGAACCCTATGGTCGTGAAGCCACCCGCCTGGTACTGGAAGGCGCTTCCCCGGCTGAAGTTGATCATGCATTAACTGAATTTGGTTTCGCCATGGGTTTTTGTTCCGTGATTGATCTGGCGGGTATTGATGTGGGTTATCTGGCGCGCGAAGGTATTCGCAGCCAGCTGCAGCACGACCCGAGCTATCAGGTGATTTGTGATCATCTGAACCACAAAGGCCATCTGGGACAAAAAACCAAACGTGGTTTTTATATCTACGAAGGCCGTGATCGTATTGAAGATAACAGCGTGATCACTCTGGCGGAAGAATTAGCAGCACAGCTTCAAGTGAACCGGCGAGATATTTCTGCTGAAGAAATCGTTGAACGTACCCTGTTTGCCATGATTAACGAAGGTGCCCGGATTCTCGAAGAAAACATTGCCTATCGGGCATCAGATATCGACCTGGTGTTTATTAATGGTTACGGCTTCCCGGCATGGCGTGGTGGAACAATGCAATATGCCAATGAAATTGGACTGCAACGCGTGTTAGACGGACTGACTAAATACCAGCAAACGTTAGGCGACTACGGTACCGACTGGTTTAAACCGGCCAACTTATTAATTGAGCTGGTGCAACAGAATAAAACCTTTGCCGACCTGGAGAGCTGAGTTATGAAAGAAGCCGTTATTGTTTCAACCGCACGAACCCCTATTGGTAAAGCATTTCGGGGATCGCTGAATAATATTAAATCCCCTTCTATGCTGGCCCATGCCATCGAACACGCGGTAAACCGTGCTGGCATCGCCAGTGATGAAGTAGAAGACGTAATCGCAGGTACTGTATTAACAGCCGGTACGGCCGGTTCGAATCTGGGCCGTAATGCTGCATTAGCTGCCGGTTTACCTTACAGCGCGGCAGGTCAGACCGTTGATCGCCAATGTGCCTCCGGGTTATTGGCCATTGCCAATGCTGCGAAACAAATTATTGTTGATGGTATGCAGGTTGTTGTTGCTGGCGGCCAGGAAAATATTTCTGCGTTGCAGGGTCCTTATTTCGAATGGGTTGCCCGGGAACAGGACAGCAATGTAATTGCCCACGCAGAACACGCTTATATGCCGATGTTACTGACCGCCGAAAATGTCAGCGAGCGTTTTAATATCGGCCGTGAAGCCCAGGATAAATACGCGTTATTATCGCAACAGCGGACTGCCGCAGCACAGCTGGCTGGTAGATTTGACGACGAAATTGTACCGATTCAGGTTCAGCAAAAACTGGTTAATAAAGAAACCGGGGAAATCAGCTTTCGTGAACAGGTATTTTCAGCCGACGAAGGCAACCGTCCACAAACAACTCTGGAAAGCCTCGCCGGTCTTAAACCGATTATTGAAAATGGGGTAATTACCGCTGGCAATGCCAGTCAGCTGTCCGATGGCGCCTCTGCCTGCGTGGTGATGGAACGTAAGCTGGCAGAAAAACGAGGCCTGCAGCCATTAGGGATTTATCGTGGTATGGCAATCGCTGGTAATGCCCCGGAAGAAATGGGAATTGGACCGGTCTACGCCATTCCTAAACTGTTAAAACAACATGGCCTGACCATTCGTGATATCGGTTTATGGGAACTGAATGAAGCCTTCGCCTGCCAGGCATTATATTGTCAGGAGTTCCTTGGCATCGATCCGGATATCTATAACGTTAATGGTGGTGGTATTTCCGTAGGCCATCCTTATGGAATGACTGGTGCCCGGTTGGCAGGCCATGCCTTAATTGAAGGCAAACGCCGTGGTGCCAGATATGTGGTTGTCAGTATGTGTATTGGTGGTGGCATGGGAGCCGCTGCGTTATTCGAAGTTGCCTGAGGAATGCTACTGCCGTCGTGGGTCTGTTAACGATAAACAGACTCCGGCCTGAAACACTTTTTTCTTTGCCCGTGTAGCACTCTTCCCCCTCCTCGTGTGAGCATGACTGCTATTATATCCGAATTTGGGCGCCCCGGTTTGTCCAGCGACTTTTACAAACCGGGCATTTTTAGCGCCAGCCCAAGCTGCTTTATTGGGTCAATAAACAAGTCTGAAATATTATGAAAACAAAAACCGCACTTATTGTTGAAGGTGGAGCCATGCGTGGCATTTACAGCGCCGGCATTCTCGATACCTTTCTTTTGCATCAGTTTAATCCGTTCGATTTATGCATTGGCGTGTCAGCCGGTGCTTCTAACGCCGCAGCCTATCTGGGTAATAAACGCGGCAGAAATCACTATATTTATACAGATTATTGTCGCCGCCCGGAATTTAAAAGTTTCTGGCATTTTTTACGCGGAGGTCATTTAATTGATATCGACTGGCTTTGGCAGATTACCGAAAAAGAATTGCCTATAGGCCTGGATACTATTTTCTCAGCTAACACTGAGTTCCTGGCCACGGTCACCTGTGCGAATACCGCAGAAACGCAATATTTAGCTCCACGCCGCGACACCCTGTTTCAGCTGTTAAAAGCATCGGGAAATATGCCATTCGCTTTCCGCAATAAAGTGATGCATGAGGGCAAGCAATGGTTTGATGGTGGAGTCAGTGATTCATTGCCGGTGCACGAAGCATATCGGCGTGGTGCGCGGAAAATTCTGGTATTACGCTCTAATCCGGCCAGTTACCAGAAACAAAGTTACCGCATCAATAAGCTCTTTCCGCTATTGCTGCGGCCCTACCCGTCAATCGCCAGAGCACTACAACAACGCCATATCGCTTACAACCATTCTCTGAGTTTTATCCGCAATCCACCTGGCGATTGTGAAATTATCGAAATATGTCCGGACGAGAGTTTTGCTGCGGGGCAGTTCACAATGGATCTGGAAACACTGGAGCAGGCTTATCAGCTGGGAGAAAAAGACGGTTATGTTGCTATACGCCGTTGGCAGGCAGGGGACTAACCTGCCTGCATCTTAATAAAACCAACGACGCTAAGGGTATTGATGGCCAATTAATATTCCTGTTCGGAGTGATAGGAGTTTATTAACGTCTTGCCATCAACAATCGTGAAGTTAAAGGTATCTTCAGCTTTTACACTGCCATCACCGTCGGAACTTTTATAATCCCAGCTCAGCTTAACCACAACTTTACCGCTGTCAGCTGAAATTTCGGCATCCGCAATATCCCACTGAATATTCGATATTTCAGAATCGTCCTGTTCTTCTCCTTCCGTTAAAACGTCAAACGAAGCTGCATTATTAACGATAAATTCAAAATTGTAGTCCGGCATTAACATACCAAAATCAAGCGAATAAGATACCTCTGCACCAGGTTTAAACAGCTTGCTAACCGCCCGATAATTTTCTTCAGCTTCCAGTACATAATAACGTTCAACCAGAGCAACCAGCTCGTCTTTAGTTGTCGCATGAACGCCGGAACTTAACAATAGAACTAACAGGGTTATAAAAATTTTCATTGCTACCTCCAATTAGTTGTTTATGGACCAGACTCGATCTTTAAGGAATTTTTGTACGTCCTTAACCGACTGCGTGGCAATGGCATAGTTCGGCATATGACCAACATCAGGATAAACAACCAGTTCAGAGTCCGGTATCTCCCGATGTAACCGGCGACCGATATTGTTCAGGTTCGACACCTTATCCTGATCACCCCACAACAACAGAGTTGGCACCTTAATATCTGTGGTACCCGATACTTCCTGATAATGATCCGCACTGCCTTGTTCCATCGCCTGCAGCGTGCCCCAGTTTGGTTGATACTGATACAGGTCGTAAGAATAATCGACGATTTCATCTCCAATACGAGCCGGATCAGCAAACATAATCTGCAACGACTGGCGTACTCCTGATTTACCCGGTAAATATGACTGATTAAAGCTTTCTACATAGTCTTTAATATCTTCCCATTCCGGCTTATAGGCACCAGGAGCCACCAGTACCAGGGCTTTTACCTTGTCTGGCTGGCGCTGGATATAATGCAGACTGGCTTCACCACCATAGGAATGTGCTACCAGCACAAACTCGTTCAGTTGCAATAAATCCACGACTTCGCCAATGCTGTCAGCGATTTTAACAGTATTGTATTGGCCATCAGGATAAGGGTCAGATAAACCGTGACCCGGCATATCAATACGAATCACCCGGTAATCCTGCTGCAATTGATCAGCCCAACGGTTCCAGACACTCAGTGAATCTCCACCACCATGCACCATCAGCAACGTCTTTTGGTTATTCTCGCCCTGAACCCGATAATTAATACGGTTACCGGCCTTCAATGTCAGACTGTTAAAATCATACTGTTTTAATTCTGCCCGACTCAATGAAGGTTGTGCGTAATACGACTGACATGCGCTGAGTAAGGCTGCAGCCAGGACGATAACACTCATTTTTATCGCGGTTAGTTGAATACACTTCATCTGTTCAACCTCAGTCAAAATAAATGTTCAGGCTGGCATTGATATAGTTAGACGGATCAAATTTGGCGGTAACTTCCTGACCACGTTCTTTATAGGTCACCTTCTGGCCAAACTGCACGCCGGCTTCTAATTCAAGATATAAAGGCCCGAATAATTGCCATTCGCCGCCGCCACCAAAACGAAAACCTTCTTGTTTATAATCAAAGCCGTTATCTTTTTTATTGCCATCATAGGCATGCCATTGACCACCATTCGGCGTTAAACGCGCAAAATAACTCTGGCTTTCACTCACGGCATAATCAACAAAAGTGGGTAAACCCAGTGTGACATTTAATTGCGAATTGGGTTGATAGCTGTAGGAAACAACCGGTACCAGCTGAGACTCACCAAACGCGGTGATAATACCGGCGCCGTACTGATACGAGTGAATACCTTTGTCTTTTACCACCTGAAAAATTACATCACCACCAAAGTCTTCATCACCCACATATTCCAGTGAAGAACGCAGGCCTGGGGCAATATAAGCAACGTAGGCGGTTTCTGCATCGGCCTGACGAAACAGAGTTAGCGGTACGGTTATATCGTATAATCGTTGTTTGGCATCGGCACCGGATTTAGTGTCTGATACTCTGAATTCATTTTCACTGAAGTTCAGGCCAACAAAATATATCCAACCGTCTTCATCACCGCCGCCGGTTAATGGCACATTAAAATAAGACTGAACCTGAGTAACCTCTACGTCTTTATCCGTCTTAACTTTACCAGGAGTAAAATACGTCGCCCCTATTGTTGCTGCAGGCTCCAGCCGATTCAGCGTTTCAAAGGCATGGCCAGGAACATCCGCCATATTCGTTGGGTTCGCTTCAACATCAAGCCCGGCGTAAGCTGATTCCGTTATTAAGGTTGTTGCGATTGAGACCAACATTATTAGCGTTTTAGTGCAATCCATAAAATGTCTCCCGGATAAGATAGTGGTTCGCATCATTAAGGAGTAAAGCAGCTAATATCAGTCTGCGCTGGTACGCTCAGCCACTTCACCTAATAACCGGGTTGTGTTCCCCGAAAGTCACATATTAAATGACTGATTTACCGACACGACTGTATTTTGCGGAACACTATGGTTACAAAAAATGAACAATCACTCGCATATAGAAAAAGAAGCCTGATCACCAGAAAGAGCAACATCAATGATCGGGGATTAACTGTCAGCGTACTTCTGCAGCACTAAAATACGGTTATTGGCTGGCATGGCGATGTCTTTGATTAATCGCAGTTTTTCTTTACGGGCAGCGAGAATAATTTGCTCGAAGTCTTTAATTCCCGACTCCGGGTCGCGCTCTCTTAACCAGGTATCCAGGTCGCGATTACCGTCACTGGTGAACTGACCATCGTAATTATACGGTCCATAAAACAAGGCGATGCCCGAGTCTTTCAGTACCCGACCAATTCCCGTCATCATAGCGCGTACTTTCGGCCAGCTGACGTAATGCACCAGGTTAGCGCTGAATACGGCATCGACCTGTTTTACCGGCCACAGGTCCTGCTCAATATCCAGCACCAACGGCGGTAAAAAATTCTCTTTAGCCGTTCGCTCACGCCAGGCGTTAATGCCATCGATGGTATTAGCCAGATCGGAAGGTTGCCAGATGATATCCGGCAAAGCAGTGGTGAAGTAGCTGGCATGCTGGCCAGTACCACTGCCCAACTCCAGAACCACCGAGTGTTGCGCAATTTCCTGCTGTAACACATCGGCGATCGGTTTCTGATTACGCAAACAAGCTGGCGCGACGGGTAAATCTTCCGCCAGCAATGCTTCAAGCTGTGTGGTAACAGCTTCCACCATGATTCACTCTCTTATTTGCCCGGGGCATATTGTCTGGCGAAGTATCTCACAGCGACACCGCAGCACAAGCACAGCCGGGAAAAAACTCTGTTGCGCCCGACGAAACCTCAAATCAGCCCTCAACCTTTGAAACCTGACCACCACAAACCAGACAACAAGCGCAGAAAACAGCCTATGTCGCATTGCCGCAAACAGCTCCAGCCTTTAAAATTGCCCGTCATTTGAATCTACATGGGCAAATAAGACGCATGCGCGCTACTCAATTCCTGATTGCAACCGAAAAAGAAACCCCGGCAGATGCGGTGGTTATCAGCCATAAGCTGATGCTGCGCTCCGGCATGATCCGTAAACTGGCCGCCGGCCTGTACAACTGGATGCCCCTGGGTTTACGTACTCTGCGTAAAGTAGAGGCCATTGTGCGCGAAGAAATGAACCGCGCCGGTGCGATGGAAGTATTGATGCCCGCCGTTCAACCGGCTGAATTATGGGAAGAAAGTGGTCGCTGGCAACAATACGGCGGCGAACTGCTGCGTCTGAAAGACCGTCACAGCCGTGACTTCTGTGTTGGCCCAACCCACGAAGAAGTAATCACCGATCTGGTTCGTAACAACATCAGCAGCTACAAGCAATTACCGCTGAATATGTATCAGATTCAGACCAAGTTCCGCGATGAAACCCGTCCACGTTTTGGTGTGATGCGCTCGCGTGAATTCATCATGAAAGACGCTTATTCGTTCCACTCTGACGAAGCTTGTCTGGAAAACACCTACCAGGCGATGCACGAAGCGTATACCCGTATTTTCACCCGCTTAGGCCTGGACTTCCGTCCGGTATGGGCAGATACCGGTTCGATCGGTGGTGCAAAATCTCACGAATTCCACGTATTAGCGGAGTCCGGCGAAGACGATATCGCCTTCTCGAACGCCAGTGATTACGCCGCAAACGTTGAGCTGGCTGAAGCACTGGCACCTGCCGGTGAGCGTTCTGCGGCAACGGAAGAGATGCGTGAAGTCGATACGCCAAATGCCAAAACCATCGATGAGCTGGTTGAACAGTTTGGTCTGGCGATTGAAAAAACCATCAAAACTCTGATTGTTCGTGGTGAAGCGGATGAAGACGGCAACCAGCCGTTAATCGCTCTGCTGGTTCGTGGCGATCATGAGCTGAATGAAATTAAAGCTGAGAAGCTGGAAGGCGTTGCTAACCCGCTGCAATTTGCCGGTGAAGAAGAAATCCGCGCGGCTGTTGGTGCTGGCCCAGGTTCTTTAGGTCCGGTTGGTATGAACATCCGTATCGTTGCAGATCGCGCGGTTGCTCACTGCTCTGACTTTGGTGCTGGCGCCAACACCGATGGCAAACACCTGTTTGGCATTAACTGGGAACGTGATTTACCACTGCCGGAGGTAGCTGATCTGCGTAACGTGGTTGCCGGTGATCCAAGCCCATGTGGTAACGGCACACTGGAGATCAAACGTGGCATCGAAGTGGGCCATATCTTCCAGCTGGGCACCAAGTACTCCGAAGCGATGAAAGCCTCGGTACTGAACGTTAACGGTAAAGACCAGACTCTGATTATGGGTTGTTATGGTATTGGTGTTACTCGTGTGGTTGCCGCTGCAATTGAGCAGAACAACGACGACAACGGCATTATCTGGCCAGACGCGATCGCACCTTTCCAGATTGGTATTGTGCCGATGAACCTGCATCGCTCAGAAGCGGTTCAGCAAGCCACTGAAAAGCTGTACGCTGAGCTTACCGAAGCCGGTTTCGATGTATTCCTGGATGATCGTGATAAGAAAACCAGCCCGGGCGTTAAATTCGCTGATATGGAACTGATGGGTATTCCGCACCGTATCGTGATTTCTGACCGTGGTCTTGAAGCTGGCACGCTGGAATATAAATCGCGCCGTGCGGAAGACAAGCAAGACTTAGCTGCGGATTCTGTAGTTGAGTTCCTGAAACAAAACGTTCAGCTGTAACAAAACTACCTGCGTTGTCAGAGCTGTGTTAAAAATAATCTCAAATGCTCATTTATTAGCTATAAACTGCGCGTTTTCGATTATTTTTGCCTTGCTCTGACGGCCTCGGAAACGTTTTGTAGTAAGTATAAGAACACAAGGAGAAAGCGCAGATGAAACGATTTAACCAAAACGTTTTTTCTGCGTTTTTTTTATGCCTGTTATTAATCGGCACCTCCCCTGCTGTTCACGCCAATAAAACTTCATCGAACAAACCGAAAGTCGATAGCGAACTGCGCGATGCATTACGTAACGCGGTTAACGATGCTACATCGTTCGAAGATGAGTTTGCCGCACAGGTGTGGCTGGTTGATATGTCGACACGCTTAAAACGTTATATCAAAGACGATAAAAAGCGGCTGGATTTTCTTCGCATGGTGCATCAGGAAGCCTCTCGTGCTGATTTATCACCGGAATTAGTAATGGCGCTTATTCATGTCGAAAGCGGCTTTCAGCGCTTTGCATTGTCTGTGGTGGGTGCCCAGGGTTATATGCAGATAATGCCGTTCTGGAAAAAAGAAATTGGTCGTGAAGACGATAACCTGATGAAAACCCGTACCAATTTGCGTTACGGCTGTACCATCCTGAAACATTATTTAAAGCGCGAAAAAGGCGACTGGATACGTGCCTTAGCTCGTTATAACGGCAGTTTAGGACGTACAAAATATCCGGAAAAAGTGATGATGTTCTGGGAAAAATACTGGTTTATTGATCATCGTTGATTCCAGATCGCATCCGGATCAATCAAACAACTGCAGCCTTGCGGCAAATAATTACCTGAATTATCTGCTAACTCGAGCTCACCCACTCTCTCTCGATGTAAACGGATCACCGCATTACGGAACCGACCAAACATGCGTTTTATCTGATGGTATTTCCCTTCTTTTAAAATCACACGTGCTGATTTAGCTCCGGTTACTTCCAACACAGCCGGTTGAGTGGTGATATTTTCAAACGGGAAATACATCCCTTTAGCAAAAGCGCTGACATACTCGTCGTTAAGATCGTTTTCCAGCTCCACGTTATACACTTTTTCGACTTTGGCCTCAGGCGCCATGATTTTTTCCGACCAGCGGCTGTCATTGGTTAACAACAGCAAGCCGCTGGTATTCAGGTCCAGTCGGCCGACAATATGCAATTCGTGTTTACGTGGATGATCGATCAGGTCGATGACGGTTTTATGCAAATCGTCTCTGGTTGCGCTGACCACACCTACGGGTTTGTTCAGCATCAGATACAGCGGCGTATTGTGCTGCAAAACGGTTTCTCTGTTGGTGCCTGCATCGAGAATAATGTTGCAGAATTCATCAATCTGAAAAGCCGAATCGTTAACAACACTGCCATTTACGCTAACGCGCCCGGCCGCCAACAAGGGACGCAGGTTATTGCGGCTGATATTCAGGGTTCGGCTGAGAAAACGGTCGAGGCGACCTCGTTTGTTAATCATCTTCAGGCTGACGCCATCCTGCAGAAAAGAAAAGCGCCGCTATTTTAGAGCAATTACAACGGCCTGTTTAGTGACGATTTCAGCCTCCCATCACCTGCTCATTCCAGATTTGCTGAAGATCTTCCTGCAAATCAAAGTAGTCCGACTCCATCAGCCCAAGCTGATCAAAATACGTGTCTTTATATTCCAGCCAACCGACGCAATCTCTGTCGCGGCTGCTGCGTTCAACAATATTTTCTGCCAGTTTCAGCGTGCTCATCATCAGGTTTTCGATGCTGTCGTGGCCAAAGTCGAAAGAGTCAGGATCATGATGACCAAGAATCACTTTGCAGACCTCTTTTGGCAGATTCCAGCCATTAGCAATCAGATAACCAACAATCGGATGGGAAGTGTTATAACGGGCGTCTTCGATTTCCATCAGCGTCTGATCATCGCTTTTGTCGGCTTCCTGCAGGCACTGCAAGTAACTGTCATGAAAGCGGATGCTCATGGCGGCAACACCACAATCATGAAACAGGCCGGTGGTGTATAAATTTTCCAGCGGCACACGATCTTTAATGATCTGACCGATAAACACCATCGCTTCGGCAATTTGCCGCGAAGTATCCCAGAAGCGCTCAAAGTTAATGGCCGATTTACCAACAAATGCCTGCTGAATCAGAACGGACGACACCAACCCTGACACTGTTTTAAAGCCCAGAAACATCACCGCCTGGCGTGCATCGGATATCTGTCGGTTCATACCATACGCCGAAGAGTTAATCGCCTGCAGAATGGCAGCTGACAAACCGATGTCACAGGCCACCAGTTCCGCCAGTTTCGCCAGATCCGGTTCTTCCGCCGTACAAAGGTCCTGCACCTTAATCAACAAGGACGGAGGCGATGGCAGAACAAAGCCTGCCCTGACCTCTTCTAGTTTGTGTAATGCGACCATGGTGACTCCCGCCATCTGTTTATCAGGTACTAAAACCTTAGATTGCAGAGCGACACAGGCAAGATGGCACCAGCGAACAGGATAAGAACTAGTGATTAGGTATGATGGAAAGCTGCCAGTGACAAAATCGCTTTGTATTGCTTGTTTTCATCAAAACCCTCAGGCAGGTACAGGTTTGCTGCCAGGTCGACACCGAATGATTTAAACGTCACTTTCTTAACAGTCATACATTCACCCCTTCGTGAAATGATTCAATTAGCTAGTGGAATCATCATAGGCTCAGAGGGCCAGCAAAGCAGTGCACAAAACTGCAGGATATGGATACAAAATGACGCAAGAACACCGGGCTTTCACCCGGATTTTCCCTTATTCGATGATAAACAATTTCTCAAATACCCAGTAAACACCCACACCGATATAAGACAGTGGGCCTAACACACGTTTCTTCGAAATGGATATATTCACTTCTGACATTGCGGCCTGCTTTTTAAGGCTATTTAAACGCCCTTCAATACGTTCTATCTCACCCTGAAGCCGGGTAATCTCTTTTTCAATCTGCAGAATTTGTCCAATATCCAGGGTTTTATTCAGCAGCGCCTCCATCCGGCTGCGCAAGGCTTTCATACTTTTCAAACGGGCGCCGGTATCGATCACCTGATCAGTGATATCTTTTACCCGCACTGATTTGTTCGTGATGATGCCGCTTTTTCCGATAGCACTGATAAAGGTATCGAACTTTTCCGAAGGCACTTTAGCGGTAATATCAATAGTCCGTTCATTACGTTGCTCCGAACGATCGACATAACCCTGCAGTCGCTCCAAAGATGCCTTTAGATCAGACACAACGGTATCAATCGATTCCACTTCCAGACTAATATCAGCTTCCTTAACCAGGTATCGCGATACATAAGCAGCCTCATTAGATTGCGTTGCCTGCGCCTCGGCGGCTGTAAAAGAAGGAGGTGCCAGATTCTGAGCACCACCAGTGGTAGAGCATGCAGAAGCACAGAGAAAAAATAACAGAATTGTAGCCAGCCTTAGCATATAGAAACCTTATTATCATTAATAACTTCAACTGGCAGTTTAACAGATTCAAAGAGGATAACTATTCGGCGCTATAATCCGCAACCTCACTCGAAATTACCCGATACGAGTCTGTAATTGATCTAAAATAGCCTATGACACAAACCAACCAACTTTCAGACAATGATGCTAAGCAGTATGAAAATCATCGAACTTCGCGAATATAAGATTAAACCTGGAAAAACACAGGAATGGCTTGAACTGATGGGCACAGAAATTCTGCCCTACCAACGTAATAAAGGCATGACTGTACTCGATACTTATCTGCAAACGGACGAAGACGGCAACGACTATTTCGTCTGGCTCCGGGAGTTTGACAATGAGGAGTCCCGGCAGCGTCTTTATGCTGAAACCTATGATGATTGGTGGAAAACTGAAATGAGAGCCAGAGTTTTCAGTCTGATTGAAGAAAGTGCGGTGAGTGTGAAACTGTTAAAGCCTCTGAATATGTAATAGCTATTTGGCGTTAATCACGTCTAATAAAACGCTCAACGATAAAACTGAGCAATAAAAACCGAGCAATAAAAAACCCCGGGCTGTTTCCAGACCGGGGTTTTATAAACAAAGAGCAGGAATTAAATAATTCCTTTCTCCTGCAGTTCAGCAATCAGGCTATCCAGAGATTCCTGATCCGCTGCCAGACTGATATCAGCGCCGTCTGCACCACCAGCAACCAGAGCAACCAGACCCGCTGCTTTCAGCAGTTCCGCATTCTCGGCTGTTGCGATGCCAGATACGCGACCCATTTCGAACAGGCGGCGATCCAGCTTCAGAACAACGTCTTCTGCGTCTGCAGCGTTAATAGCCACAACAGCTGGCTTCTGACCGAAACGTGCGGCTTTTTCTTCAGCCGACACTGGGTGCGCATCACCCTCACCGTCCTGAGCTTCACCGACAATCATACCAGCGCCAACGGTTACGTTGGTCAGGCGGTCAATCACGATAAAACCACCCGTTGCGCGGTTTTTCTGATACGGGTCAAAAGCAACCGGTTTAGTCAGTGCAACTTCACACAGAGCAATTTCGTTCAGCTTAACGTCGTCTGCATCGTGTTGGTCCAGCGTGTTGACATCAACACGGTGGTGGATTTTAGACACAGCACCCTGAGACATCTGTGAAGCAAACTTAATGTCGTAAGGCTTACCCGGAACCAGCGCGTCTTCAGCCATCCATACAATGTCGGCATTCAACTTGCTGGATACCGTTGGAACGTCGTCGATATGAACCAGAGTGTCACCACGGGATACGTCAATTTCATCTTTCAGGGTGATGGTCACCGCCTGATCGATGAATGCTTCGTCCTGGTCACCTTCGTAGGTCACAATCTTGTCGACGGTGCTGGTTTTACGTGATGGCAGTGCCATTACGCTATCACCCGGGCGAATAGAACCCGACGCCACGGTACCGCAGAAACCACGGAAATCCAGGTTTGGACGGTTTACGTACTGAACCGGGAAGCGGAAGTTCTGCAGGTTTTTGTCGGCCGAAATTTCAGCCGTCTCAAGAATTTCCATCAGCGTTTTATCGGTGTACCAGTTAGAACGCTCAGTACGGTTAACAATGTTGTCACCGTCTAACGCCGAAATTGGCACACACTTGATGTCGCTCAGATTCAGATTTTCAGCAAACTTGAGGTAATCCGCTTTGATCTCTTCGAAGCGCTCTTCGGAGAAGTCCAGCAGGTCCATTTTGTTCACGGCGACAACAACGTGCTTAATACCCAGCAGTGACGCAATGTACGAGTGACGTTTGGTCTGAGTCTGAACACCGTAACGGGCATCGATCAGGATGATCGCCAGGTCACAGGTCGAAGCACCGGTGGCCATGTTACGGGTGTACTGCTCGTGTCCAGGCGTATCAGCGATAATGAACTTACGTTTCTCAGTGGAGAAATAACGGTAAGCCACATCGATGGTGATGCCTTGCTCACGCTCAGCGGCCAAGCCGTCTACCAGCAGCGCCAGGTCGATTTTGTCGCCCTGAGTACCGGATTTTGCCGAGTCGTTTTCAACCGCTGCCAACTGATCTTCAAAGATCATCTTGGAATCGTATAACAGACGACCGATCAGGGTAGACTTACCGTCATCCACGTTACCGCAGGTCAGAAAGCGCAGCAGTTCTTTGTTTTCGTGTTGCTTCAGATACGCCAGGATATCTTCTGCAATCAGGTTTGATTGGTGTGACATTAGAAGTACCCCTCTTGTTTCTTCTTCTCCATGGAACCAGATGAATCGTGGTCAATCGCACGACCCTGACGCTCTGACGTGGTGGTCAGCAGCATTTCCTGAATAATCTCAGGCAGAGTATTGGCAGTGGATTCCACAGCACCGGTTAATGGGTAACAACCCAGGGTACGGAAGCGAACCATTTTCTTCTCAGGCACTTCGCCTTCGTCTAACGGCATACGCTCGTCGTCAACCATGATCAGCATGCCATCACGCTCAACCACAGGACGTTCTTCTGCCAGGTACAGACCTGGAATTTCGATGTTTTCCATGTAGATGTACTGCCAGATATCCAGCTCAGTCCAGTTGGATAATGGGAATACACGGATGGATTCACCTTTATTAACTTTACCGTTGTAGATGTTCCACAGTTCAGGACGCTGGTTTTTCGGGTCCCAACGGTGGTTTTCATCACGGAAAGAGTACACGCGCTCTTTCGCACGGGATTTTTCTTCATCACGACGCGCACCACCAAAGGCCGCATCAAAGCCCCATTTATCCAGCGCTTGTTTCAGCGCCTGGGTTTTCATGATGTCGGTGTGCTTGGAAGAACCATGGGTGAACGGACCTACGCCCTGCGCCAGACCTTCCGGATTGGTATGAACCAGCAGTTCCATACCAACGGTTTCCGCCATTTTGTCGCGGAACTCGATCATTTCTTTGAACTTCCACTTGGTGTCCACGTGCATCAGTGGAAACGGTGGTTTACCCGGATAAAAAGCTTTACGGGCCAGGTGCAGCATTACCGCGGAATCTTTACCCACGGAGTACAGCATTACCGGATTATCAAACTCTGCAGCCACTTCACGGATAATATGAATACTTTCCGCTTCGAGCTGCTTTAAATGCGTCAGGTTGTAGTCAGTCATGGTTGCTCTTCTGCTTCCGAGCTATCCCTAAGGGAAATTGTCGGATTTACTTTTAGCCTAATTTAGATGGACGGAACTATATCAAGAGGTGAGATATATAAGAAGGCATGTTCGATAACATTTAGCTATATAGATATAGGCAGCTTGTCGTATCATTTCTCCAGCCCGGATCCTACCATTAAGTAGAAGCCACAAGCCGAAAGGTGGTAGAGCTTTTCCGCGGCAATCAGCTTAGGCTGACGCCCCTATCAATCCGAACATCAGAGACAATCTATGAGTGAAATCGCAACCCGCATCGTAACGCCCAATGGAGATCTGGAAGCCCGGGTAGACAGTCAGGGCAGCGATGGTTTTCTGATGTGCCACCCTCACCCGCTGTTTGACGGCACCATGAATAATAAAGTGGTCACCACAGCGACCCGCGCTGCAGCAAGCCTGGGTCTGTCGACCCTGCGGTTTAATTTTCGCGGAGTTGGCGATAGCCCGGGCGAGCACGATCACGGCAAAGGCGAGATCGATGACGTACTTGCGGCGCTGACATTCGCCAAACAGGAGCTGGGCTGGAACAAGATCTATCTCGGTGGATTTTCGTTTGGTGCCGGTATGGCCTGCCTGGCTTCCTGCCAACAAACGGAGCTGGTATCCGGACTGTTTCTGGTGGCTCCGGCAGTTCACCACTTCGATGCTCCTAATGCCCTGCCCTACGAGTTCGAGAGCCACGTGTATATGGGCGATGCCGATGAAGTTGTTCCTTTTGATGAAGTTGACGACTGGGTGGAACGACTGGTGCCTCAGCCACACTGGCGGGTTTTCAGCGATGGCAGCCATTTCTTCCACGGTCGCCTGACCGACCTGAAACAATCGTTGCAGCAAGATCTTGAAGCGATAATAAGTTAACCCGTTACAGGCTTGTCATTCCAAAGTTTGTATAACAGCTACCATTGCTTTTTTATGGGGAATCAGTAATGGCGCGGATTCGCAAATGCCAGCAACGAGTATTTCATCAAAAGCAGTATGAATACCATAAAGATAGGTACTTACCCGTAATAAGTTATCGGGAGATTGATCTACGAATACTTTCGCCAATCCATTCGCCAGTACATTCACCACATTTCGCTCATGCTGCTCATCGATCTCCCTCAATTCCTTAAAGATATTCATAGCTTTGAATAATTCCAGTTCAAAAGCACGATCAGGAGAAGATTCAGAGTATTTTTCGGGAGTATAGAAACGGTCCAGCCTGGTATCCAATGTCTCCATAAACTCGCCAATGGACATAGGAGGAATATCGACCAAAACTTCCAGGTCGCTAATAACGTCCTCCAGACAGGCACTATAAATTGCTTTGACCACTGCCAGTTTATTCGGGAAATACTGGTATAGAGAGCCCGTTGAGATGCCAGCCTGTGCTGCTATCTTTCTGGTTGACAAGCCATCAACCCCGTCCTTCAACAAGACCTCTCGCGTGGCTTTCAGAATTTTCTCAACCATCTTCTTCGAACGTTCCTGAGAGGGTTGCTTCCGGCTCTCGGTATTGCGTTTTACGGCCATATCTTTCGCTGTGTCAGTTCAATATCAGAAGTAACTATATCAAAAATAGCGATAACGTTATTCCAGCTTCCAGAGCAGCGAAAGACGATCCAACGGCACCCCGTCAATTAATCCCAGTAACAAGTTATTACAAATAAATTATGCGCACATTTGTGCGCATTTGATAAGTTAATGAATCCTGATCGAATCTGAACGAACACGAGAGAAATATAAAAATGATGAATATGAGATCTTACTGGGCCCGCATAACGACGGTGTTGTTATGCACATTTATGATGCTGGGCTGCCTGGACAACAACAATAAGAGCAAGAATCAGAAAAAACCGCTACCAAGCAACGCCACGCTATATCACAATGCAGCCATAAAAACAATGGATAAGCAAAACAGCAACGCCAATGCGATCATCACGGCTGATGACAAAATTATTGCGGTTGGTACGCTGGCAGAGTTTCGACGGGACTACCGCAATGTCGATCAACTCAAGAAAACTGATCTGAATGGACATTTTGTGATGCCTGGCATCATTGATGCTCATACCCACCCAGGCGCCATGTCAATTCTCGGCGATCCGTTCTCGACGGAGTCACACCTTGAATTAAGTAAAAACAATAAAGAAGAGTTTTTCTCCGATTTGCGTAAGCTGGCAGAACAGACAAAAGGTCAGCCTTTAGTTTTTACCGGTACCTGGCATGTCGATATGTTCCTACCGGAAGGGCCAAACAAAGCTCAACTGGATGAAATTTTCGGAAATACACCAGTCATTTTGCAGGATAATACCGGCCATAGTTTTTGGTTAAACAGCGCAGCACTCGCAGTATTTGGCATCGACAAAAATACTCCGGATTTGTCTCGCAATATTTCCTATTTCGTTAAAGATGAAAATGGAGAATTAACAGGTTGGGCCAAAGAGTTTTCATTAGTCCCCTTTATTCTTGCGACAATAACACCGAACGAAGCCGTGCTTACCAGTCGCCTGAAAAAGTTACTCCAGCACTATGCCGATTATGGAGTCACTGCACTTTGGGATGCAGGAAACTTTACCTCTCAGGATAATGTCTATTCAATTTTGAAAAAAATGGATGATGAAAATAAGCTTCCTGTTCGATACTATGCCTCCCATCATATTTTCGACGCCAGACAGGTCAAAACAGCGGTAGCTGATTTACAAGCTCTGAGAAAAAAGTATGCAGGAAAAAACCTGAAGTTCGACACAATTAAGATTCACTATGACGGTGATCATGCTTTAGGTACCGCCTATGTAAAACAAGAGTATCAGCACATACATGGCTCTAAGCCGAATATTGGCGGTGTATTGTTAACAGCCAAAGAACTGGCTGACTTTATTCTCGAGTTAAACCAGGCAAACATTGATTTACATTTACACACGGTTGGCAATCGTTCGATTCGTGAAGCATTAGATGCGGTAAAAATGGCCAAAGCGGCCACTGAATTGAGTAACGAAATTACCTTGTCTCATCTCGAGATTACCGACCCTGAAGATATAGATGACCTCGCAACCCTGAGTGTACACGCGAATTTCACCCCTCAGTGGTTAACCGCAGGCGCCTCAAAAGCTGCCACCATGACCATTGGTCAGCACCAGGTTGACCATAACTACACTCTGATCAAGTCCTATTTTGATAAAGGTGTTAAGGTTACGTTTTCAAGCGATACCTTTGGCCCGGCGGAAACACCTCTAATCACGCCTTTTCTCGGTATCCAGGCAGGCATAACCCGTGGTGATGGCATTGCTGCAGATATTAAACCCGCTCTTCCCCTTAATGAAGCGGTTAGTCTGGAGCAAATGCTGTCAGGCTACACTATCAATGCGGCAAAACAGCTGGGTATTAGCAATCTGACAGGATCACTTGAAGCAGGAAAAAAAGCTGATTTTATCGTATTAGACCAAAATCTGTTATCGATGGACCAGAATCAGATTCATAAACTGAAGCCTCGGGCAGTTGTTATGGATGGCAAGTTGGTCGCAGGAAAACTCTGAGAACACGACAGACTGCTGAACTATTAGCAGTCTGTCACCAATTCTGCCGCGACTTAGCGATTTATCTATATTAAACTGCTCGGAAGCTTGTGCTGCAGACACTCTGAATGAAAACAACCATCCCTCCGCGAAAAGTCCCCAAACAAGAAAGATCGCGACTTAAATTCGATAAAATGCTATCGATAGCAAAAGATATGCTGGTCGAAGGCGGCCTGGATACCTTTACAACTGAAACTCTGGCAAAACGTGCTGGAACATCAATTGGTTCAGTGTACCAATACTTCCCCAATAAACTTTCCATATTATCTGAATTGATTATTGAATGGCGCCAGGATATTGAATCCAGTCTATCAGCAATCCTGGATGAACTTAGCAACTACCCGATTGATACTAAAGAGCGGCGCAATACACTCATCGGAGAAATGATCGATCGTTTTTATACGCAAACAGTGACAACGCCAGAACAACTTAAATTGCATGCTGAACTGTTCAGAGCAACAGCGCAGTCTCCGGAACTGGAAATACTTGAACAACAGCATAATGAGTTTATTGCTCAATTCGTGGTTCACTTGATGAAACAACTCGGCTCAGATTTGGACGACAAGGCCCTGATCGATTTGGCGGGATATATGTATGAAGCTCAGAATTCTGTTGAAGCCGCATGCAAGTACGATTTTTCAGCGTATAAAAGAAGAATGGAATGGCATAAAAAAGCCAGTTTTTCATTGCTCAGTAAAGAGTGCTTCAACGACTAAAGTGGCTGACGCCACTTTAGTATTTTTTATTTCTTCAATTATGAAGAAAGCGGTTGCCAGCGGCCATACTTTAACCAGTGCTCAAGCATCCACAAACGATCACATCCCCAGATAAGTTCGCCATCTACTTCAAAGGTCGGAGATCCGAAAACGCCTTGCTTCATCGAATCTTCAACTGCTGACATTAATGCCTGTTTAACCGGCTCCCCTTCAGCGTCGGCTATCATTCGGTCACCATCGATTCCAATCAAATCTGCGATCCCTGCTAACACCGAATAATCACTGATATTTTTCCCTTCAGCCCAATAGCTGCGGTAAACAGCAAGAGCGAATTCTTCGGTTTTAATCGGCATATTCTGTCTTACCCAGGTCAGACATCTGGCCGCAGGCAAAGGCTTTGGCATTGGAAAGGCTGGCTTCAAAGGGATGTCATACAGTGCTGCCAGGCGCGGTAAGTCCTTCATGCAATACGCACCTTTTAAAGGTGTTTCCAACAACGGCTTCAAACCCATTTTTTTTAAGACAGAAACCCCAAGCAACATAGGATGCCATTCAATCTGACGGTCGTATCTGTCAGCTATTTCCTTAATCTTTGCAGCAGCAACGTAACCGTAAGGTGAAATGAAATCAAAATAAAAGTTGATCGGGCTATTGCTGTTTTTCATCGCCACTTCCATATCATATACTCCCGGTACATGCATCAATACTCATACCAAGTACCTCTGACATTTTCTCACACGCCTGGGTGAAAGATGCGTCTTCTCGCTCGGTATAAGCCTTAACATCAAATCGCCCCTGATCAGTCAGAGTTGCTTCAACCCGCAAAGCAAGGTCATCAAACATTTCCCCCAGTAATTCTTCAATTGCTGCAGCAACCGATAGTTCACGTAACGTCGGTTTGTGTATTTTTCCAACCGCTGTCACCGGCAATGAGTCGAGAATGATGATACGTTTAGGACTGGCGGGCTGCTCGTCAATGTGACAATCGGAAAAATCCTTTAGCTGCTGTGCAGTCACAGTCGATCCTTCTCTTAACTGCACATACGCGACAGGTAATTCTCCGGCGTATTCATCCGGCCAGCCAACAGCAGCCGCCAACTCAACTTCCGGATGCCTCTCCAGACACTGTTCAATCATAGCGGGATCAATATTATGGCCACTGCGGATAATCAGATCTTTCGCTCGACCGGTAATAAACAGATTTGAATTTTCATCAATATGCCCCAGATCTCCGGTATACAGCCATCCCTCTTTTACCGGTGATTCAGTACTGCCAAGATAGCCCGGGAAAACCGAATCACTTCTGACCAATATCTCACCACTTTCACCCGCTTCAGCAGCTCCGGAAATTCGAATACCAGAGTCCGGGCCAGCAAATCCAGCACTCCCTTTGGCAATGGGCTTCCCCACGGTTGCCATTGATATCAAGCCAGCAGTTTCTGTCATGCCATAAATACAATAAAGATCAATTCCCGTGAGTATTCGAATGTCAGCGTATAAATTTTCTGGTACCGGTGCACCTCCGGAAAACATCATGCGCAAACTGGAGATTTCAGCACCCTGTAACGGAACCGCTGCCATTGACGCAACCGAAGTCGGAATTCCACCGCTTACATTGATTTTATAATATTCAATCATTTTCCAGTGAGCTTTTATGACGTCAGGATCACGGAAACTTTTATGGTTGGCAGAACAATATTCATACCCGACAGCAACGCCCCCAGACTGGTTACGATAGCGCCTGCTACATGGAACAAAGGTAAGCCATTAAGTACTTTTTCACCCGGCTGAAAATCACTGTTGGAACAAACACGTGAGGCGCTGGTCAGCTGATTAAGAGCTGTGTGTTTAGCTAACTTTGGCGTGCCAGTAGTCCCACCCGTATGGAAATATGCAACCACATCTTGATTTCGGTTGAGCAGCGTTGCATCCAACTCATCATCGCTGTAACACCTTAAGGCACGATCAAAATCATTCCTGACCGACTCTGATTTTACGACACTCGGAAGCGGAGCATTTATCAGGCGCAACATCATTTTCAGTGTCGGAGGCAATAACGAAACGGCAAACAGTTTTATCTTTTTTCCCGCCTGACGTTCAACATCTGCGACGGCTTTTTTCGCCTTTTCCCAGATATCGATACCAGGGGTCGGACCAACTGAAATAAGAATATCCGAATCTGCTTTAAGTATAAGTTCGGTAATTGCCCCAACAGACAACAGCGGATTCAATGGATTAGCGATACCAATACATTCTGCCCCCCACAAAGCAACATGATGCTGGGGGATATTGGGAAGCAGGGTGGAAACAACAACATCCGCCTTTTTCTCTGAGACTTCAGAAAACATACGACCAGCGCGCTTCACATCAGAAAAAAACTGACGATAGCTGACTTCTGTATGACAAAACTCTGGATCTAACTTAGTTATCAAAGTGAAAGCAGCATAATTGGGATATAACTCGCTCGATCGTTTAATCAACTGATAGATGGTTTGTGGATGATTCATTTGAGTGTTCCGCTGTTGGTAATTTCATATTTTTCTTATGATCTCGCCATAAACATGAATGAGACCTCACCTTTATATAAACACAAGCATCCTCACCCTTTCAATAAATGCGCACATATGTTCTCGTTTTGTTTTGTAACTAATTGTTTCAACAAAATCCGTCATTGATGGCCTGTAGAAAGACTGACAAAGACCATAAGCCACTACAAAAAAGTGCGGTTTTAGGTTAAATTGCGCCCCCTGAAATTTGGTCCAAGGCCTGCCACAACGGCTTTTACGAGGAAAACACCGTGTCGACATCTCCAGTTTCTACTCCATGGGAACTCTACCAAGAAGACTTAAAACGCGACGACTTCTCTTACGATGCAGCCCAGGAAATGGCCGTTAAACATCTGCAGCGCCTGTATGAAGACCTGGTGGCTGATTACGAAGCCCAGAAGAACAAGGGGTTTGTCTCCAAGCTGTTCGGCAAGAAAAAGCAGAAAGAGCCAATTAAAGGTCTGTATTTCTGGGGCGGTGTTGGCCGTGGCAAAACCTACTTAGTCGACACCTTCTACGATGCGCTGCCGTTCGAACGTAAAATGCGTACCCACTTTCACCGCTTTATGCAGCGCGTGCACGCCGATCTGACCAAGCTGACCGGCGCAAAAAATCCCCTGGAAACGGTTGCCGATCAGATTGCTGAAGAAGCGGTAGTGATCTGTTTTGACGAATTTTTTGTATCCGATATCGGTGACGCCATGATCCTTGGCGGCCTGATGCAGGAACTGTTTGCTCGTGGTGTAACGCTGGTATCGACATCCAACATCGTTCCGGACGGTCTGTATAAAGACGGCCTGCAACGTGATCGGTTTATCCCGGCGATTAAACTGCTGAACAAATACACTGAAGTTGTGAACGTCGATAGCGGCGTGGACTATCGCCTGCGTACTCTGGAGCAGGCCGAGCTGTACCACTACCCGCTGGACGACAGCGCCGAAGCCTCACTACAAAAGAGCTTCGACAGCCTGGCACCGGACTGCAAACACACCGAAACCAACGTTAATGTTGAAATTCTTGGCCGTAACATCCCGGCCAAAGCGATTTGTGACGACGTTGCCTGGTTCGAGTTTGAAGGTTTGTGTGATGGCCCGCGTTCTCAGAACGACTACATCGAGCTGGGTAAATTGTTCCACGCGATTCTGATTTCTAACGTGCCGGTAATGGGCACCAAGAATGACGATCTGGCACGTCGTTATATCAACCTGATCGATGAATTTTACGATCGCGGCGTAAAAGTGATTATGTCGGCGGATGCGCCGATTCATGAGATTTACGGCACCGGCAAACTGGAATTTGAATTCCAGCGCACCACCTCGCGTATGCTGGAAATGCAATCTCACGATTATTTAGCGCGTGAGCATAAAGCGGATTAATTCGTTTCTCATTCGCTGGCTCAATAAATAAGTCACAAAAAAATAAATCGTAAAAAAAATAAGCAGCTCACTGAAGCTGCTTATTTTTTATAGCCCACGGTAACAAGGAAGTAACGCGTCATGACACCAGGCAAGATGTCTTCTCTAAAACAAAAATTCAGACAGCAATTACGTCTGGTTCTGATCATCGCCGCAAGTATTGCCATCATTGAAGTCATTAATCTGCTAACGCTGAGAAGCCTGAACCAGCTAGCGTTGATACCCCGTGACCTCACCCGCCTGCCCTTTATTATTACGGCACCCTTGCTTCACAAAGATATCTGGCATTTTGCATCGAATATCATTCCTTTTATGATTCTTTCGTTTTTAACCCTTCAGTACAGCCAGAAAACCTATCTGACCGTATTACTGACCAGCCTTATTGCAACCGGAGTTGGCGTTTGGTTGTTTGCACGAGGGGTGCCCCACATGGGACTGAACAGCCTGGTGTATGCACTGTTTGGTTTTTTACTGGTGAGCGGCATTCGCACCCGACAATTAAAGCACCTCGCCATATCCTTCATTACCTTGCTCGGATATGGCGGTTTGGTATTGGGTCTGTTACCAATGAACGCCTATATCTCATGGGAAAGTAATATTTTTGGCGCACTCAGTGGCCTGGCGTGTGCGTTTATTCTGAACAAAATGCCACAGCGGGAAGTCACGCTGGAAATGTAAGAGTTCCGATAATCAGAAAAAAGCCGCTCAATCGAACGGCTTTTTTATTGGTCAAACGTCTGCCATCAGAATCTATGACTGTAGCTCAGCTTGGTGGCAAACGGTGTTCCCAGGTCTTCATAGACATAAGGGCTGTCATCGCCATCTCGTTTAGCACTGCCAATACCCGATGCATACTGCTGATCGGTCAGGTTCTCCAGGCTCAGCGTCACGGTTTGCTTCTGTTCTTCGTCCAGTGTCTTCTGGATACTCAGATCAACGAGTGTGTAGTTACCGTAGTTTATGCGGCGGCTGTTTTTCTCATCCCACAGGCTACCTACACGGTTAGCATTAACAGAAACACGCAGACCATTCTCCAGCGCATCATAAATCAGACTCAACTTGGTATTGTTCAGCGGAATCAGATTAATCTGCTTGGTTTCACCTTTTTCCACCGCGCGGGAATAAACGTGGTTGGCATTAAATGTGAATTCATCCGTCAGATGTAAATGCAGATTTGCTTCCGCACCTTTAAAGCTGACCTGATCATCCGAGTTAGCAAATACACGACTGTCGCCCTGAGTTTCTGCTTTAATCAGGTTATCAACCTCACGGGCAAATACACTCAGACTTGCCTGTAACGCATCGTTGCTGAATTCACCACCAAGGTTAATGTTTTTACCCGTTTCCGGCTCCAGGTCAGAGTTGCCCTGAGTACAACAACTATCAATGGCGTAAAGCTCGTAAGCGGTTGGCAAACGGAAGCGGGTGCCCAGACTGGTGTGGAACGACAGCTGTTCATTCAGGTTATAAGAGCCACTGAAGTGCCCCACAAATTTATCACCTTCGCCTTCAGGTTTGTTGTAACGACCACCCAAAGACAAAACGCCGTCTTCGAATAAACGATTATTACTCGATACCTGAGCGAACACAGCCTGGACTTTTTCGGTCTGGCGACCAATCTTCAGAACGTCATCACTGCCAGAGAAGTTTTGCTGGTCATAACCAAAGCGAACATCAACACCAGCACCGGTATTTACTTCAGCCATCACATTCAGGCCTTTATCGACGTAACCCCAGTAATCGTAATTACTTTTTAATTCGATGCCCGCAGCGGCGTTATAAATGCGTAAATAACGCGTGTCCCACTCGTGGTAATAACCTTTAACAAACAAACGTACGTCGTCGCTGATACGACCATCCAACTTCAGATAAGCCAGATCTTCGGTGCGTTGGTTTTCAGTCAGGAAGTTATCCGTTGGCCGGGCGTAATCCAGTTCAGATTTATTTTGCTGATAAAAAGCCGTCAGTACCAGCTGGTCTGAAAATGCGTAATCTGCTTTAGCACCCATGGTTGTCACGTTGTAACCACGTTTACGATCGGTAGAGGATGCTTCGAAATCCTTATTTTTATACGGTTTAAAACCGTTCGAGCGATCTGTTGCTGCAAACAATAAATAACTGCCATTATCGTTTACGCCACCAATTCTGCCACTGTGAGAACGACCACCGTCCGACTGAGCACCAATGCTGACTTCATTTTCTCCACTACGGGCGGAGTGTGTGACGATATTCACCACACCGGCAACTGCTTGTGTGCCATAAAACAGGCTTTGTCCGCCTTTAAGAATTTCGATACGTTCAACAATGGCGGCCGGAATAGAATCCAGCGGCGACGTTGTGGCGTAGAGACGGTTATTAATCCGCACGCCGTCAAGCAGCCATAAAATACCCTGTGGTCGTGAGCCTTGCAGTGACGCGTCAACGTAATCAAACGCTCCGTTTTTAGGTGCAATAAATAATCCCGGCGCCAGCATTTGTAGCGCTTTTGCTACATCCTGAGCACCACTGGCACGAATGGCCACGCTGTTAATAACGGAAAATTCCGAGCCGTATTGAGAAATTTTTTGTGGCAGCGATTCTTCCAGAGACTGGCCAGAAACCACTACTTTTTCAAGGTCAGCATCGGCGGCCTATACAGCACCGGTTGCCAGCAAACTGCTGAATAAAACGATCTTGCGCATAAATTTACCCCAAACATCATCCTGCCTCTCATTAGGAAGCATTTTCAAAGGTTCATTTTTGCGAAAAAGGCGGGTAGACAAGGCACACTGACAGACAACCACTAAAAAAGTGAAAATTCTGGCTTGTGACTCTCCCCAGTGACGCCCTCCGCAACACTTTAGGTTACTTATTTCGGGCAGGTCTCCGGGCTTATAAAGGAGTGTGTGAGCATTCGCCTTCCCATGCTGACAGGGTGTCGGCACAGTGGCGTGTTGAATGCTCTACTCTATTTACCGTTGCGGGGGCAGCTAAGGAATGGCTGAAAATTCAGCGCCACCTTATTCCCTTTTAATTTCTGTTTTGCAATAAAACAGAAAACCTGAAATAATTTTTTGACTTCTTGCCAAAGAAATCCGCTGCGGAGTCTAGATTTTTGTCAGTACTGAGTCAACTGATAAAAATCCGTTGTTTTTGAATTCATCGGCGAATTTATAATGAAAAAATGGAAGAAGTACCTGCTATTGATCCACCGCTACACCGGAATTGTATTAGCACCGATTGTTTTTATCTGGTGCGTTTCCGGAGTTGTCATGATGTATGTCGGCTATCCGAAGCTGTCTGAGAATCAACGCATTGAGCAGCTTGGCGAACTGGATAAATTGCCTGAAACACTGCGATTACCGGCCGATATCCCTCAAGATAACATCTCCAGCCTGCAACTGGAGATGCGCCAGAACCAGCTCAGTTTTATCTATAAAAACCAACAGAACCAACTCTCTGCCAGCCTGGCAGAAACAGCCAGACCTTGGTCGAATACCAATGCGCAACAGGCGATGGAAATTGCCGCGCAATTTAATGGCGCTCCTATTATGGCGGTAGAAGAAATTGAACGTGACCAATGGACCGTTTATTCGCGTTATCACCAACACCGACCGCTGTTCAAAGTGACGGCCTCAGATCCGGACGCTACCGAGCTGTATATTTCCTCTCGCAGCGGTCAGGTTGTTCAGGCAACCACTGAGTTTCAACGCGGCTGGAGCTGGCTGGGTACCGTCAGCCACTGGTTATACCCAACCTTTTTGCGGCAGCACGCCAGTTTCTGGTATTGGCTGGTGATTGTGCTGACATTACTGGCGTTGCTGTCGACGCTCACAGGCATCTGGTTGGGACTGAAACAAATCCGCAAGAAAAAACAACGCTTAAAAGGAAAAGGCGTTTCGCCTTATCGCGGCATTTCGAAACTTCACCATATTGGAGGCCTGGCTTTTTCGTTATTTCTATTACTGTTTTTATTCAGCGGTTTATTATCGATGAATCCATGGGGGGTTACTGGAATCCAATCGCTCTCCTCATTCCCAGACTCTGAAGCAATCGGTTGATTATGCCAGCCTGCAACAAAGTCTGAATGTTATCGCCGGTAAGAAAAAACCACACATTAAACAATTGCGTCTGGCACCACGCTTTGGTCAGGCAAACTGGATCGTTTCATTCAGTGATGGTAGCCGGGAACGCTGGGATCAATACGGAAATAAAATCCTGATCAATTCGGATTATATGAATATGATTGCAGCAGGCCTGTCGGATAACAGCATCGCTGTCCATCACCAGATTGACTACGACCATTATTATTACGGCCACAAAAAAGAAAAACACCTGCCAGTCTGGCGCCTGGAAAATCAGCACGCTTCTGAAAACCATTGGTTTTATTTTGATGCAGAAACCGCCGAGATG
The DNA here is from genome assembly GCF_965219715.1 of Bacterioplanoides sp. Lineage (GTDB taxonomy): Bacteria > Pseudomonadota > Gammaproteobacteria > Pseudomonadales > Oceanobacteraceae > Bacterioplanoides. The sequence goes on along the minus strand of NZ_OZ244785.1, from coordinate 271,987 downwards.
TCATTATTTCTCGACAATAACCGCCGCTGGTATCGCTGGTTATTTAATGCATTACACAGCTGGGATTTCTCATCCGGTGTGCGACAGCGGCCAATCTGGGATCTATTGTTAGTGCCACCATTAATTCTGCTGAGCTTATTTGGTTTAACCTCCCTGATCATTGCAAAACGACGGTTGTTACGCTGAATACAAAAACGGAGAGCCAAGGCTCTCCGTTATCAATAAAGCAGGGTCTCACTCATTTAAAATTCGCGTTAGCACTCGTTTAAGATTCGCGTTAGCACTCGGTGTAATTAACCGCTAAACCACCCAATGACGTCTCTTTGTATTTCTCCGACATTTCCAACCCTGTTTGCTTCATCGCAGCAACGCAATTATCCAACGACATCACGTGCTGACCACTGTCCCGAATTGCCAGTGAAGCCGCGGTATAGGCTTTTAATGCACCAAAACCATTACGTTCAATACAGGGAACCTGAACCAAACCTTTAACCGGATCACAAGTCATGCCCAGATGATGTTCCAGTGCAATTTCTGCAGCATGCTCAATCTGTTCTGCACTACCACCTAAAACGGCACACAATCCTGCAGCGGCCATGGCACTGGCGGAGCCAACTTCCCCCTGGCAACCCACTTCTGCGCCGGAAATCGAGCTTTTGTGTTTGATAATTCCGCCGATGGCAGCTGCAGTCAGCAGGAAGTCCTGAATCTGTTGTTCAGATAATTGTCTATTCAACCAGGCGTAGTACAACACCGCTGGAATTACTCCGGCAGCACCGTTGGTGGGTGCCGTAACCACCGCGTGACCGGCAGCGTTTTCTTCATTCACCGCCATCGCATACGCACACAACCACTCGTGTAATTGCGGGCCTTCTTCACACTGCTGTAATTGCCGAAACAAACGCTGGGCCCTGCGCTGTACTTTAAGACCGCCGGGCAACTCCCCTTCGCTGCTTAAGCCATTTTCGACACAGACCTTCATTGCCTGCCAGATGCCGTTCAGCCCTTTATTGAGGTCATCGTCAGTTAAATGAAAATGCTCATTCTGCCGTTTCATTTCTGCAATGCTCAAGCCACTGCTTTGTGCCATCTGCACCATTGAGTCGGCGCTATCAAAAGGAAACGGATACTGGCTGGCGGGCAATAATTTCAGTGGCGCAACCAGGCCATCCAATTCCGCACGGTTATGAATAAACCCGCCACCAATCGAGAAGTAATGCTCACAGCAAACCACATCATCCTGATCATTACGCAATTCAAGTAACATGGCGTTCGGGTGCTCTGGCAAACGCTGCTCCATGGCAAACACCAGGTCATCACTGAAACGAAAGTTAAAACAGCGCCCGCCCAGCTCAAAACCCTCAAGCTGCTGTAACCGGGCAACTTCAGCTTCGATGTCTATGTGCGCAACCTGATCCGGGCAATGCCCGTGTAATCCCAGCAACACCGCTTTATCGGTGGCGTGACCATGACCAGTCAACGCCAGTGAACCGGTCAGAACACAACGCACCCGTGCACCCGCAGGCAGCGTTTGCAGCGCGGCTAATACCTCGTCGCGAAAGCGGCAAGCGGCCAACATCGGACCAACCGTGTGAGAACTGGACGGTCCGATCCCCGGTTTGAACAGATCAAGCGTACTGATAAACATACGGCCCCCGTTGAATCAGGCGAATATTCAGTATTCGCCTGCTGTGCGCAGTATTCAAGCGACCAGAACGGCCAGTCACGTCCAACTTTGGTCTGCTGCGAGCTGATGGCTTCCCAGACAAAACATTCCCATGTAGATATATTCCTAGCAAAGCATTAATATAACCAGCCAGTTATAGTTATTTATCTGTGTTAACCATGATCCGATTGTATTTTTGTTTGCTGACTGCGCTGCTTTTCACCGCCTACACCCAGGCCGACGACCGCTTAATGGTTGAACTGAATGGCAAACAACAAGAATTTGTACTCAACCATATGAAATCCATGCTGGAAACCATAGGTGCAATTCAACAGCATCTGGCTCGCGATAATCCAGAACAGGTGGCTGAGCGGGTTAAGGAATTAAAAGCGCACGAACGTGCAGTAAAACCAAAGGGGATTGGCAAATCCTTTCCACCGGGTTTTCGCGCCATGAGCAAAACTATGAATCAACACTGGAAAGTTTTGCTACAACCAACAACGAACGAAAAGAAAATTCAGCAGGAATTACATCTGATATTGAATCAATGTAATGCCTGCCATCGAAGCTATCAGTTAAAACGATAGCTTATTCAACTTTAATCAATATCAGATTAGTTAATTCGAATTGAAGCGGCGGAATTAAGCACTATACAAGGTGTAAGCGCCAATCAGAATAAAACCTGTACCGGCAATATAACTCAGGACTTTTTCGTTCAGATATCCCGACAATACACTGCCGGCTAATACGCCAATGGCTGAAGCAACAATTAATGCAGCGGAGGCGGCAAAAAACACCGTCCATTTACTAACGTCTTTATCGGCGGCGAACAACATGGTCGCCAGCTGAGTTTTATCACCCAGTTCGGCGATAAACACCGAGGCGAAGATCGTTGCGAAGATTTTCCAGTCCATACTTAACCTGAAATAGTGTAACAGGCGCGTACTTTACCACAGACCGGCGGCTGACGAATAAACCCGATAGTCGTAGCAGCCTGCCTGATGCAACCTCAGCAGGCCGCTACAGAAGAGACGCTGCAGCGGCTACTTATCAGAGCCGCGGAAGCTGATCCGGAAGAACAGGCTGTAGAATACCGGCACCGCGATCAGCGTTAATACCGTCGCAAACGCCAGACCACCCATAATGGTAACCGACATATCGGCGAAGAACGCATCGCTCAGTAACGGTGCCATACCAAGAATGGTGGTAATCGCCGCCAGTGCAACCGGACGTAACCTGGAGGTACTGGCCAGCAGAATGGCCTGATCCGGTGCTATCCCTTCAGCGATCTGCAGATCTATTTCTTCCAGCAGCACAATGGCGTTTTTGATCAGCATGCCAAACAGACTGAGGAAGCCCAGCAACGACATAAAGCCAAACGGCATGTCCGTCGCCAGCAGGCCGGATACCACACCCACAGCCGCCATCGGTACCACCAGCCAGATAATCAGTGGCTGACGCACACGACCAAACAACAGAATGGTCACCAGCAACATCACCAGGAAGCCAGCCGGTAAGCCGGTGCCTAAGGCCTTCTGGGCATCCCGTGAAGCTTCGTATTCACCGCCCCACTCCAGCTTGTAGCCATACGGCAACTCCAGAGCTTCAACCTGCGGGCGGATACGTGCAAAGGCTTTACCCGCGGTTTCACCGGCACCCGGGTCGGCTGAAACGGTAATGGTTTTCAGGCGATTACGGCGGTGAATCAGGGTTTCTTCGTTTTCAATTTTTAAGCCTTCCGAAACCTGAGCAAAAGGAATGTACTGACGTTGTGAAGAGCTCCACACCAGGCTGTTTTCAATCGCTTCAATTTCCGACTGACCGGCGTTCGCTGCTTTGGCGGTAATGGCGTAACTGTAATCACCGTCCTGCAGTCGGCCTAATTCCAGCCCGGTGGACGAATACTGAATTGCCTGGGCAAAATCATTGCGCGACACACCGGCAATACCGGCACTGATGGAGTCGTATTGGGTGCTGACCACCACACCTTTATCACGCCAGTTGTGACGTACGTCTTTCACTTTACCGTCGTTGATAAAAATCTGTTCGGCGCGCTGGGCAATCTCACGCAACACTTCCGGATCAGGGCCAGAGAAACGCGCCGCCAGCTTAGCGCCACCACCCGGACCAAACTGCATGCGTTCGGTGTAGAAGCTGGCATCGAGATCGATATCCGGCATCTGCTGAGTAATTTCGGTGATGATGCCATCAATCGCATCCCGGCTGTGGGCACGCACCAGGAAGAAGCCATAACTTTCATTCGGTTGCTGTGGCGCGTAGGTTAAAGTGAAACGATCCGCACCCTGGCCAATAAAGCTGGTGACCGATTCGACCTGGGCGTTTTCCAGCAACAGCTTTTCAGCCTTGGTCACCTGCACCGTGGTTTCACGAATGTCCTGGCCTTGTGGACCCCAGTAATGCACAAAAAACAGTGGCGCATTCGATGGTGGGAAAAAGCCCTGTTTCACCATGCCAAAACCGGCGTAGGCAATAACAGTAATTACCAGCAATGCCGCCACGGTTAACCAACGCATTTTTAACGCCGAGCGTAACGCCACGTTATAGAATTTATACAACGCATTATCGCCCGCTTCTTCCGCAGACTGGTTTTCGACTTTATAGAAATACTTACCAAATAACGGCACCACGGTAATCGCCAGTACCCAGCTCAGCATCAGAGAAATCAACACCACGGCAAACAGCGAAAACAGAAACTCACCGGTAGCATCGTCAGACAGACCGATGCCCGAGAAAGCTGCAATACCAATAACCGTTGCTCCTAACAGTGGCCATTGCGTTCTTTTAACAATAAAACTGGCCGCTTCCTGCGCGGTTTTACCCTGCTTCATGCGCAGCATCATGCCTTCTGCCACCACAATGGCGTTATCCACCAACATGCCCATGGCAATCACCATGGCACCGAGTGAAATACGCTGCAGTTGCAGGCCCATCAGCCACATAATCAGCACCGTGCCCATCACGGTAATTAACAGCACAGAGCCCACTACAACACCGGAGCGCCAGCCCATAAACACCATCAGGGTCAGGGTTACCACCACCACCGACATAATCAGGTTATCGATAAAACCTTTTACCGACTCATCAACAATGGCCGCCTGGTCATAAATTGGCGTTAAGGTGATACCAGCAGGTAAACGACTCAGCAGTTCTTCGGCTTTCTGGTTAACCGCTTTACCCACTTCAACAATGTTAACGTCGTTTAATGCCGACACCGCCAGGGTAATGGCTTCATGGCCCTGATAACGAATTAAACGCGGCTGAATATCCAGCGGCTCAAATTTTAATTCGGCAATATCACGGATTTTAAATGACTGATTGGTACCCGGAACCACGATATTGAGGTTATAAATTTCTTCAATCTGATCCAGTGGATTTTCGATGCTCAGACGCAAGGTACGACCATCCACCAACACCCGACCGCCATTGGTGGGTTTCAGATTTTCCTCCAGCAGACGGGTAATTTCCGGAAACGAAATGCCCAGACCGGATAACTGATACGGATTGATGTAGGCGACCAGCTGCTCCTGCTGAACACCACTCACCTGAACCTTGGCAACACCGTCGGTGACCAATAAATCACGGCGGATAATACGGGCAAATTCACGCAATTCCTGCGGGCTGAATTCCGGTGCACTTAAGGCGTAATACATGCCGTAGACATCACCAAAGTCGTCGTACACCGTCGGTGCCTGGCTGCCAATCGGTAAAATCGAAGTGGCATCGCGTAACCGTTTGCGCAGTTCATCCCAGATTTGTGGCAGCTCGCCGGTGTCGTAGGTTGGTTTTACCTCAACGGTAATTTCCGACAGACCGGGTTTTGAAATCGACGTTAAGCGATACAGCTGTGGCATTTGCTGCAACGCAATTTCCAGCTGTTCGGTAATTTCGCTCTCGACTTTTTTTGCACTGGCGCCCGGGAACTGAGTCACCACCTGCACCTGTTTAATGGTAAACGACGGGTCTTCTAAGCGACCAATACCACCCAGGGCAATCAGACCACCAATCATCATGACCAGAATCATCAGCCAGATATTGACGGGTTTGTTGATTGAATAACGTGCAATATCCACGATTACAGCTCCGCCTGATAAGGTTTAACAGTCAGGCCTTCGTGCATCTGCGATGCTCCGGCGGCCACAACCAGGTCCCCTTCACTGACACCGGCGGTAATCGACGCCCAGTTGTTGTCGATGGCTTTTACCTCCACAGCGGCTTTCACCACCTGGCTGCTTGCCGCATCGAATTTCCATACGTGGAAACCTTCAGCATCATTGCCCTGTAAGGCATTAAACGGAATCAGTAACGACGACTTTTCAGCATTACTTTCAAAGCTGACTTTAACAATCGCCCGTGCTCCGGGTGTTAACTTGATGTTCTCCGGCTCAGTGGCAAACACCACTTTATAGGTCTGAGTAATCGGGTCCGGGCGAGTGGCATGCTCGACGTAGACCAGCTCAAAGTTCTTTTCCGGAGCCGAGACAATTTCCGCCTGGGCTTTTAACAAATGGCTGCCCTGGTATTTGCTTACCAGTTTTTCCGGGATATTCACGTTGAAGTAATACAGGGAAACATCCTGCAGATTCGCGACCACATCACCGGCCTGAACATAGTTGCCACGCTCGGCAAAACGCTCAGCAATCTGGGCATTAAACGGTGCGGATAAGGTGGTGTAACTTAACTCTTCCTGGGCGCGTTTTAACGCCACGGTCGCCAGGTCAAAACTGGTTTCGGCATCGTCTAACTGACTTTGTGATAACAGGCCATTTTTCGCCGTGGCTTTTACCCGCTTCAGATCACGTGACGCCTGGTTCAGACGCGTTTCCGCTTCCTGAACGCGTTGCTTAAACGAGGTTGGATCAATCTGCGCTAATACCTGACCTTTGCTGACTTCGGTACCGGTAACCAGCTCGGTTTTGATTAACCGGCCAGACACTTCAAAGCTGAGATTAACGGTTTTCACCGCCGAAACTTCCGCTGGAAAAGTACGATCAACCACGTTGTTACTGTCAATCACCGGCATCAGCTTAACCGCCTGAATGCGCTGTGGCGCGGCCTCCTGGGCTGCCTCATCGGAACAGGCAACCAGCAGTAAACTGACCAGGCCGGTTAAAACAAGTTTGTGTCTGGCGGCGAATGCCGGAAATTGTATTCTCATGGGTTTCTTAGCTTTATATCGTGAGGTGGGCCACACGGCAGATTCAGCCGCAGCGCATATTTGAAAGAAGTTTGCGCGTCAGTCTAAAGCGCGAGTGGTTTAAGTAAACGGCGTGTTAGCAGACACAATGTCCGCTATTAAGAACAATCGAATATGGTGCCGCTGGGCCTTAACTTAAGCTTTACCTAGCAGCCGTGAGCTTTACCTGGCTGCCGCGAGCTTTACCTGACAGCTGTGAGCTTTACAGGAATAAATTGACCCAATGGTGGTAAGAAGAGTACCGGCATAACAAAAATTACACCGGTAATAGATGCTGGCCTGAGTTCGGCCAGGCTATCGCTGATTCAGCAGGATCTATTCAGAATCTGTCAGGCTGGCAATGCTTCTCTCGAACTCTGCAAACTTGCTGTCCAGTATTGCCTGTTGCTCGACCTTCTCTTCTTCCGACAGAAAAGAGTACTTAATACTGTTATAAACATAAGATTTAATCGTTAGATAGTCAGGCTTATAACGTGATGCAAGCAGCACATACTCATTGGTCAGATTATTCCTGGAGACGCCAGAATCGTCCGTCGAAATAATCATAGGAACCTTGTTACTGGCATAAATCTGATAAGGATGTTCGCCCTTTTCAACTCCCAGAATAAATTCATTACTGGTCAGGTTTATTTCTACAGCAACCTCTTTCCCTTTTCTTTTCATCTCAGAAAGCATTTGTAATGAACGATTCTCGTAAGGCAGATCAATACCGTGGCCAACACGTTGCGCGCCGGCAATATTAATGGCCTGGTCGATGTGGAATTCCAGATCCTTCGGACGAACCATACCAATGGTCAGCTCACCTGCATGAAGAGCGCGATTAACAACACAATCACTGCCCGACGGACATATCTGGCCTTCTTTTGCTTTAAGTTCATTCAAATACTTAAAGAACTGCATATGAAGTTCGTAATCCCGCAGAGCAACATAGTCATTCTCCGGGGCAACAATATTAACGCCGACAATCAGGTCAGATCGGGCGGCAGCAAGGTAGCCCGCATAAAGGTCCATAAATACGTCCAGCGGCGCAAGCGTGCGAACGCCGTAGGTTTGATAGCGCATAACAAAGCTGCTTTTATTGCCTTCCCCACACTCTCGACAATCAATTTCTGGATAAACGGAGTTGGTTCCACACGAGTAGCCACCGGCACCATTCGGAATCAGCTCCTTACCTTTGTGCATACATTCAACTTTGGTTACGAAATCATCAACCGCTGAAGAAACCTTCGCCTTCATGGCATCATCCGACAGCAATACGTCCAGTATGGAGCGAACTTCTGCATATGAAGTTGCTGCAATCAGGCTGGCTGAAATTTCACCTTCCTTTTGTTGATCGGATATCAGAGAACCTGATATTCCCTTTACCGTACTCAACATGGTTTCGATGTAACTGACATTCTCGGCTAACGCCCTGCGTTTCAGAATATTCAGGCCAACTTCCATGTTGGAGTAATCGCCTGAGACCCTTGCAAAATAGCCAAATGTATTAAAGAAATTGGTATCGGGAGCAGGCTGAATATGGTTGTGATTCCCATAATCTTTATCAGACCACAGCGTCAGTAACTTTCGGTATGACGGGTTGTCCTTAAGTAGCTCTGAGACCGTCAGCAGTGGGCAAGCAGCGTTGTTTTCAGCGTCTTTGCGATCGACGATTCTCAGAGTGCACTGATCAATTCTGAGATCAGGGTTCTTCGCAACCCAGTCCAGATAGGTTTCAGCGTATATCGAACCGGAAAAGTGATGATGTAAATCGCCTCCCTTTGGCATTTTAGTAAAGAAGAGATTTAAACGTGCCTTATTTACCGGACTCTGGCGTAATGCCTCATCGTAATACTGCGCAGTGCGTACAAGATCTCTGTTGTACGGAAGTTCGGCAGAAGACCCCTGGTTCGGACTTATGGAACAAGCGGATACCAACAGAACAGAAAGAGTTATTGCCAATTTGTATAACATAGTCGCTCCTTGATTTATTAAATTTCCGAGGCCAAACGATCTGGTTTGTTTCCCCAGGAAAGATCCAATGATTGCATCAATATCGATTGGGAATGGTCATTAAAAATAGCTAAGCCTGCCCAACAGCGCAATTAAACTGTCAGATTTATAACAACAAGCAGCTTCTTATTGGTGCACTGGCCAGCTCCGCTCTGGTTTCTACGGAAAAATCTCTGAAGCAGAGTACGATTGTTAAATCTTTACAGAAAAGTGCCGCAATACTGGCTTTTCAACGTCGCGCTGATCCAGTGTTTCCAGAATCAATTCGTTGTTGTCGCCTTGTTTCAGGGCGATCAACATGCCCTGCTGCTCCAGGCGTAAGCGTGATAATAACTTACTTTGTGGCTGATTATCTGAAATCCGCAGCAACTGTGTGATGGTTGGTAAATAACGTCCACGGCTGCTGAAAAAGTCGTCGTAGTTTTTTTCGTCATGATACAAAGCCAATAAAATCTCGCCGCTATTTAAACGACTCACCAACATATAGTTGCTTACATCGCCCCACTCCAGCTTGGCGGAAGCCATGGTGTGTTTTTTAGTGATTGCCTGCATTTCACCACTGGCATGATCAAATAAAAAGATCTGACGTTCACTGTGATAGCGGTAGCTGACATTAATGATGGTTTGATTTTTATCGACACCCACGACTGTCATTCCGCCAACCGTTTCGTTGGCTAATAATTCGATGGCGTTATTTTTATCCGTTAATTGACCGGCCCAGGAAAGTAAGCGGGTATTTACTCCGCATTCGGGTTTAATAATATGTTCGGTGATAAAAAAGCGATCCTGTGGTTGGTTAGCGTTTTTATCTTTTGGGTAACTGATCTGATAACCATAGTGGCCTTCATCGTTATTCCAGATATCCGTTGATAATAATTGTGGAGTTTCTGACTTACTGATTTTAATGTCGGTGGTGCTCGCGACGCTGGAGTGCGACCAGCGTGGTGACATAAGTACCTTATCTGCCTGCTGCTGTTCGGCTTTTTCTTCTGCCGTTAAGTCATCGCTATTTCTGCGTGGCAACAACCAATGGGGATTTATGGTTTTCTCATCGATTAAGGTCAGTGGCAGGCCAGTATCCTGATTACGCTCTTTGATCCAGCTGATCGACATGGAACAGGCGCTCAGGGCTAATAACACCAACGGCAAAATCAGCATCCAATGGCTGAAGCTGATACTGGTCAGATAGCTCAGACCCAGAGCGATCAGCGCCAGAATGGCAAGCCCACCAACCAGGCCAAATAATATGATCATTCCCATTTAAATACGCTCCTGCTTAAAGTCCATGGGGTTTTATTATTCCTGTGCAGCAATTAACAGAGAGATTAATGGAAAGGTTAACGCAACTGCAAACTGATCATCAGCGGCAGGTGATCCGAACCAATATCGTTTCCGGTACGTAACTCCGAGATGGTGATTTCGCCACTTGCCAGACAATGATCGATGGGAATCATCAGGGCTGGCCATTTCAGCTGTGCTGGCCAAGTCGGCAGAATGCCAAAACCATTGCGGCAATTGTTCAATCCAGAAAGCTCAGTGATCTGGTTGAAGGTCGACGACCAGGGCGTGATATTAAAATCGCCCAGCATAATCACTGGTCCGCTTTGTTGTGCCGCGTCAGCAGCAGCCTGCAACAGCTGAGTATCGCGCTGTTGCATCATGTCTTTTGTGATCGGTGGCAATGGATGAGTTGCCAGCAAGGTAATGCCCTCGCCTTGCCACTGATAGTTCAGCATTAAGCTGGGTAAACCACTATTACCCCAGTAACGCACCTCGGCGTTGTCGAGGGGCAACTTGCTGAAAACCGCAATGCCGAAGTTATCGTTGCGGGCGATGGCTTTTTCAAACGGGTACATTGTTTTGATGACTTGCAAAGAATTGAGCCAGGCATCGTTTATTTCCAATAGCACCAGAATATCCGGGGAGTCTTGTTGAATCAGATCAATCAGCCGCTGATGTTCGTTGTTGGCGGAGTTGACGTTGCTCAGCAGTATTTTGTGGGCTCTGTTTTCCGATATTTCGCCAGAAGCAGTTGATGGGCTTTCTGAGAGATACATAGGCACCCCAAAATACAGAGGCGCAATCGTATAACCATTAATAATCAGCAGTAGGCCTGCTGCCAGGCTTCTGAGCTTGTCTTTATGCAAAGCAAATATCATCAGGCAGAGCAGTGCTCCGATAAGGTACTGTAAGCGGAAATGAGACAGCAGCTCTGGAATATGGCCAGTGCTGCTGAAGAACCCGGCGATACTGCAGATCGCCAGAATCACAGTGGTTGCGGTGAGTAGTCCTTTATTGGCTTTGTTATTCATAGTTTTCTTCAATCATTCGGCGAAGTGAGAAACTGCCAGGCTCTTCTCCCCACTCCTTGAGCAAAAAACTATTACACTTATCCCAGTCTTCCTGGACAAGCTGGGCTGAGAATGGCTGCCCTTGATAGGTTGCATTACCATCGAATTTGGCAATGATTTTTGATAACAAATCTAAAGCTGATGTTTGGTCAAAACTCGGCCGAGTGGCCAGAGGGTAAGAAATGTGAATTTCATCAAAGTCATCCTGGACATATACCTCAACGCCTTCCCTGAATAGGTTTAGGTACAGTATCGACTCTGATTGCCAAGCTTCATAAGACTGTGCATCAAAGCCATATACGTCGTAATGGACGGTAGCACCAAGCTCTCGAAGTAATCGATTGGCCTTACCCGGATCAATTACACAAGGCAACTTAATAAAGATCTCTTTTTGTTCGTGTAAATATCCCCACATAATATACCTTTCCCTATTTTTTGAGGTAATTCATAGTTTCAGATAGAGTATTTTTATAAGTTTTTATCGTATTCAATAGATTCCGCAACAATATAGTATTCTTCTCCCCAGGATTCATTCAGTAGATAAATATTCTCATCTTCTTGTAATGAAACTTCTTTGGGGTACTCGGATTCTAGAGTTGCTATTGTGATACTTTCCAGCGAAATTCGAGGCGGCATATGAACCAGGCCTACTCCAGAAAACGTGATAATCCCATTCTCAGAGCCCACTTCCTTTTCGATCAATAGTTTCAGTTCTTGGGACTCTGCACTCCAAGATAAAACTTCAACCTCTGAATCAGAGATATTTTCCATTAAGTCCTTTGGTAAATCTTTCATATTGATTCTAAATTACCTGACGTGAATTGATTCCATAGTACATCAAATTCATGCTTATCAATCTCTCGCCCTTTGAATTCTGGGTCAGAGTTAATCTCCTCAACCGGAGGGATTTCCGATACCCCTAATCTGGAGCCGCCGTGCTCGATATTATCTGTTGCGAAGCCTACCGAACCATCTCGGTATATCTCCAGCTTTCTCAATTCATAGTTCTCATGGTCAATCTCAGAGATCAGCCTAACTGGCTCATCCTGAAAATCGTGAATCCATTCAACATCAATATATCGCATAACAAACTTTCAATATCCCATAGTGCCTAAAGAGGCTTCTTTACGTTGACTTCAGTTACTTATAACAACCTTCTTGAAATTCCGCTTTGGATTTATCTGGCTTAGTAAGGACAGATTTTACTGAGTAACCGGAACATGAGTCAGTTTTGTAGATCCATAAATCCAAATGCTGTTTTCCATTGCTTGATAACAAGGAAGACTCAAAATGATGATGTTTCAGATCGCCAGATTGGCCTATTGAGAGAACCTCGTAAGAATCGAGATTGCCTATTTCATCATGCAACTTTGAAGATGACTGAACATAGACCTCTGCAATATGAAACTGTGGCGTATTGGTGAGTTCAGAATGCCTCCAGTATAGAAACCCAGATATCAGAGCAATGAATATATACAGACTGTATTTATGGAACCTCACCAACTATGACCTCCCTACATAAACAGCGCAATACTTTTTACCAGCGACGAGTGAGCCCAGCCGCAAAGTAAGATTACACGAGGTATTTCCAAGTAAACTCTATCGACAATCATTGCACTCTCCACTAATCAGGGTACCAAATAGTTGAAGAGTTCCATGCACTGGCTTTCCGCATCCTGGACACGTTGCACTTAAAAGCAATATATTCAGAATAGGCACAACTAGAAAAATCAGTATCGGTGCACCTGAAAAACTAGCCATCAAATGAGAAGTTATGCACATCGATATAAACGCAAGACAGAGTACAATAAAAAATGCCTTTCTGACGTTCATTTATACTCCTTCAATCGACCAAATAAATTAGGAATTACTTTAAGCGGAACAGTTTACGGCATCTTCAGTTTGCTCGCATTACTTGCAGTTAATAAATGCTCTTAACTTAGGCGATAACAATGCCTCCCTCACCAGAAGGGCATTAGAAGCTTATATCGACCGAAAGAATGCGAACACTCATACTCCGACTACCGCACTTTATTATTTTTTATCTAAGTTATCTCTATGCAGATAGGTCCATACTAGAAGACCCCAGTTTACTAAAGCCAGAATTAAAACAAGATAACTAATCGTAATAGTGTAAACAGATATAGTCACTGCCAGGTAAATACTGCCGAACATTGCAAGACGGAACTGGATACGTTGCGCCCAAGAGTGTCCCGCCAGAACGAACGATAAGTTCGGAGGTACCCACAACAAGAAGACATAGATAAGAATAGTCAGGGCGACAGATTCCCAACTTGGATCTTGCCTAATGAAGCTCTCAACCATTTCCGTGTACATCACCGCTATATGATTCGCAGCGAATAATGCCATCCGTGAGCCACACGCTTGTGTTACCAATTTGAATCATCATTCATCCCGAAGGTAATTATAACAATTGACCAGAAGTAAATAGACCATAGCAGCTTCATACTTTAGAGGCGCACGGCTATTCACTGAAGTGACATCCTATGCTCGGCCCTCATGCTGACATGGCTTACAAACCTGGCGTCCCTCGATAAGGTTAATATAAGGCTTTATCGCTAAGTCCTTAAAGCTATCTTTCTTTGAAGTAACGATTGGTTCTCCGCAAGATGTACAAGGGATGTGACGACTAAGGTAAACCGCGAACCACCCGAAAAAGAACCAGCTCCCTAAGACAATTATCAAATAGGCAACTGCGTTCTCATTGAAAATCATGAGTAGCTCTGAATTATGAAAATAATCACGTTTTGACAATTCCCTAACGGCATATACAGGGAGAATTGAAAAGGCAGCTACATAAACAATCGAACACGCCCATATATAGTACTTGGGATAGTTATCTTTATTCAAAGATAGCTCCTTCTATTTAAAATTCTCATTTCCGAGTGCAGCTATTCATTTCAATACCTTGAACACTCTGGTGACTCTTACATTACATGAAAGCCAGACATATCAAGCACCAAGCCACCTTCGAATTTACAGACGTTAAACTGAACCGTAAGGTCACTCCATTTACCATCTAGAGGAACATCATATAGAACCGTTCCGATTACTTCCAAGCCGGTACTCTCTTCAACAAATGGATCGCTAGCTTCAAATTCTCGATTGAATTGCTTACCTGTAGCTTCATGTCTTGAGGTTATCTCAACTGTAGTTCCATCCTTAAAAGGTTGATCAAATCCATAGTTCCGAATCCAGTTTTCAAGATACTGAGCATCCCACTCTGGATAAGGTATTGGATATATAAAATCCAATGCTTCCTGATATTTCTTGGCGACAAGCAGATCAATCCACTCTTCAACAGTCGCCATCAGCGTATCTTTGCTCGCGCTAATAGGTAGTTCTTTCATGCTTGAGCCTTTTATAGAGAGCCTAAGTCAGCACCGCGCGCCTGAGTGTCAAAGCTGTATTCCTGCTAGACTTTAGCAATTCGGACGGTAAATGCCGAGTACCATTGCTCCTCGCCCAGTCACTGGGCTTGCTGATGTTCAGCGTTGGCTTTCCATTGCTTAATAGAATCATGGCTGCAAACTTAATCCGATTTACATTGGTTATAACGACTTAGTTGATTGAGAATAGTTTCAACTTGAACAGCACTAGAACTTCCATAAAACCGGTGTCTACCGAAAAACCTCGGTAAAACGAGCTCAACGGTATAGTTACCAGTACTTGATTCATTAAAGTGAATATAGCCTTCGCCTTTGTTTGTTTTCAGCACAATTCTATTTGAAGCCATCTCATTGGTTGAGATCAGTTTCTGTTTGACAGAGAAATTTCCGTGAACATCACCGGTATATAATTCGCAGCGAATAATGCCATCCGTGAGCCAAACGCTAGTGTTGCCGATTTGAATCACCTGTCATATCCCTCTTGGAGTTTGATAACGCCGCCATAAAAGGCGAGCAACTTGTTGCGAGTCCAGCGCTGAAAGCGCGATTTTTGATGGCTTTGTTATGTTTTTACTACGACCGGTCATTGCACATCTTCATTAGAGGAACAATATGCCTACAAGCCATAACAGACTCTTTAATTGCACCAAGAACCAGTGATTTAACAAGCTCTCGATCAACCTCTTCACGCTCATAAACTCCTGCTATACCAACCTTAATAGATATAAGAATTTCATTAACAGAACGCTTTACCTGGAGAACTCGATGTACCATGTCTGAATCCAGACAGTCTAGTTCTGAGCTTCCCAGAATATATGTACCGTGTTCTATATCTTCTCTTAGGCGATCAATCTCTTCGAACGTAATGTCGATTTCTCTTCTGGAAGCCGATTTGATTTTGGCACACATTTCATCAACAGCATCATCAGTCAATAACTCATCAGATTTTGCATGCTCTTCGATGCTTTTAATTTGGTTGAGAAGTTCTTTGTACTTACTATCGTCGCCGGATGTTAATGACTTAATGTATCGATCATCTAATATAGAACCAGCCATCAACAGCTTATTAAGATGCTCGTTGTCTTGCACTTTGTGTAAAAACAGAAGCAAGTTTGCTTTCAATATCGTGATTGAGCGACGCTTTTTGAATTGAGATTGCAAATATTCCTTGGCATAAACTCCAAGGAGAGCGCCAATCACACCTATCAGTACTGCGATTATTTTTGGATCCATTCACACTCCAAAGAAAACATAACGCCCGCCTCAACTGCCGGAGGCTACTGGCGCATTTTGCGCGGCTTTTTGCACAAAAGGTGACAGTGGCCGGAGGTCAGATTGCAGGCGCTTGTTATGTGTATTCATCTGCCTCTTCATTTATATAAGTCTGCAGACTTTTAACAGTATCGAAGATAACGCTTGATGGAAATTTATCTGGAAACTGGTCAATTTTTCCATGCCAAACTAAATGCACGCAAGCAAACCTACCATCATTAAGTAGAACTATAACGTCATCATTTGCATCTGTTTTAGCAATAGTTTCAGGCTTTAATTGCCATAAAGGATGCTTGGGGCCAATTTCAGCTTCAAGCTCTTTCTGTATGCCAGCTTTAACCTTTGCATTGTCACTTACATGCCACCAAGGTTCTATCCAATTAATTTCTTCTTTCATAGCTAGACCTAGACTCTGGCTGACACATAACGCCTCAAACACCGGCCCAGCTTTGCTGAGTCCGTGTGGTTTGAATTGTTATGCACTCTTAGCACAGTCCTCTAGCTCGTATCCTAGTTCTTGCAAAATTTCTGAACTTTTAGCTTCAATAGTGTTGACTTTTAGGTCTATTTTTAAGCTTTGAATTAAAGGTTCGGGCAATATATCAGCATATATTTTTGCTGAAATATTGACCACGCAATCTGAAATAGCACCAACTACAAATTGCTGACGAGATTTAACAGTACGTTTTGGTTGCAAAGCCCTGATTTCAAAACTCGCTTTCCAATCTTTATCAGAGCCTTCAAGTTGCAGACGCTCACTTGCTAATGCCCCAAAATCATCAAGTGAAAAAGAGATACTACTATCTTTTTCTTTTTTAGGTGCCTTTAGCTCTAGTCGATCATTGCTAATTAGCTCTTCCACCCCACCGTCGACATTAATATCCATGTCGATAAATATATCCCGTGCGCCTATGACACCGTTGTTTTTCAATGAAAAACCAATGTTTTTGTACATCGACTTTTTAACTACGTATTCAACATATTGACGGTAGTAATCTCTGTTTTCAGATCTTCTAAAAATCTTTTTCACTTCTCCGTCTTCGTCTTGATCGCTCTGCGAAGACGAATAATCGGGAATGTCATCTATGTCCGAGACATCCAAGAAATCAGCTTCTAGATTAATTTCTGAACCTAAAAGCTCTCCTGTTTTAGGGTCACAAAACTCTATTTCTATCTTTTCACGAGCCCCTAAGTCTGCTGTGTTATTTGAGTTACTTTCTTCAGCAACTAGATTCCTTAGTTGAATTTCGATTTGCTTAGCTAATTTATCCCTAAACTCAATTTGGCTGTTATAACTTTCAACAAGTGCTTTTGGGAATGTTTTGTCCTTGAACTCTCTTAACTTAGCTAGTTGTTCTAAATCAATCTGATTTGGATCTTTTTTGACCTGAGAAAAGTACAACATTACCGGATGACCTTTTGATGCTACCCGTTCAATTTCTTCTAGGGTTCCGCTATCAGCAACCCCTGTTGGGCTACCTATTCTCGTCCAAAAAACACCTATGACTAGATCGCAATGATCAACAACCTGCCTATTGATAATTTCTTGAGGTCGAGCACCGTATTCAGGTGCAGTATGAGTCTCCCAGCGCAGAGGTAATAGAACTACTTTTCTTTCAGGAGAATTTAAGTCATTCCATTCTTGGATGGTTTTTACTGCAATTTCTCTCTCCTCAACCACATCAGATGGAGATGCAATTAAAACTCTAAATACCTTAGCCTCGTAAGACATAATTTTTCCTTTTTATCTTGATATTCTTGGCAACGCTTGGCGCATAACATTTTAATTGTGCGCATGCGCGTTTGCATGGAATGCCTAAACTTCGGACATTCTCATAACTGACTGAATTCTTTACCGAAACTTCCATTTGATAGAACTACCTTCCTTTAAAAACGCGCACGCCTGTTATACCTGATAACGTGACCCCGTTATTCCCATTGATATAACTAACAAGATCTTGATTCTGCTACAGATTTTCGTCGCTGGCCAGTGCAAACAGGCATCACTGACAATTTAGCGTTCCTATTGAGGTGCTAAATTGTAATTGTGAGGCAATCATACTGTTTATATACACACGAAAATAACAACCACCCACAAAAAAACCCGGCTTAAAAAAGCCGGGTTTTTTATAAAAGCTATGTAACTAGCTTAGGTACTCATGAGCGATGATTACATCATGCCGCCCATGCCACCCATACCGCCCATGCCACCCATATCAGGCATTGCAGGAGCGTCTTTAGCTGGCAGTTCAGCAACCATTGCTTCGGTAGTGATCATCAGACCAGCGATAGAAGCAGCCGCTTGCAGAGAAGAACGGGTTACTTTAGCTGGATCCAGGATACCCATGTCGATCATGTCGCCGTACTCACCGGTACCTGCGTTGAAACCGTAGGAACCTTCGCCTGCTTTCACTTTGTCGACAACTACAGAACCTTCTGCACCGGCGTTTTCAGCGATCTGACGGATAGGAGCTTCCATCGCACGCAGTGCCAGGGTGATACCTACGTTCTGGTCTTCGTTGTCGCCGTTCACCTCTACAGAAGCCAGCGCACGAACCAGAGCAACACCACCACCAGCAACAACACCTTCTTCTACTGCGGCGCGAGTTGCGTGCAGAGCGTCGTCAACGCGGTCTTTTTTCTCTTTCATTTCAACTTCAGAACCAGCACCAACCTTGATCACGGCAACACCGCCGGCCAGCTTAGCAACACGCTCCTGTAGTTTTTCTTTGTCGTAATCAGAAGTAGACGATGCGATTTCAGCGCGGATCTGTTCAACGCGAGCAGCCACTTCAGTTTCTGCACCAGCGCCGTCAACGATTACAGTGTTTTCTTTGCTGATCACAACTTTCTTAGCAGTACCCAGCATTTCCAGAGACGTAGTTTCCAGAGACATGCCTACTTCTTCAGAAATTACCTGACCACCAGTCAAAATCGCGATGTCTTGCAGCATGGCTTTACGACGGTCGCCGAAGCCCGGTGCTTTAACAGCAGCAACTTTGAAGGTACCACGCAGGTTGTTTACAACCAGAGTCGCCAGTGCCTGACCTTCAACGTCTTCTGCAACGATCAGCAGTGGACGACCGGCTTTAGCAACACCTTCCAGTACCGGAATCAGTTCCTGCAGGTTGTCTACTTTCTTATCAACCAGTAACAGCAGCGGGTTTTCCAGCTCTGTGGTCATTTTTTCCTGGTTGTTTACGAAGTATGGAGACAGGTAACCACGGTCGAATTGCATACCTTCAACCACGTCCAGCTCGTCTTCCAGACCTTTACCTTCTTCAACGGTGATTACACCTTCCTGACCTACTTTTTCCATCGCTTCAGCGATGATACGGCCAACAGTTTCATCAGCGTTTGCAGAGATAGTACCTACCTGAGCGATCGCTTTAGAATCAGTACAAGGCTGAGCTTGTGCCTTCAGAGATTCAACAACCGCAGCAGTCGCTTTGTCGATGCCGCGCTTCAGATCCATTGGGTTCATGCCAGCAGCAACAGACTTCAGACCTTCGTTAACGATGGACTGAGCCAGTACGGTTGCCGTGGTAGTACCGTCACCCGCCTGATCGTTGGCTTGAGACGCTACTTCTTTAACCATTTGTGCGCCCATGTTTTCGAACTTGTCTTCCAGTTCGATTTCACGTGCTACGGATACACCGTCTTTAGTGATGGTTGGAGCGCCGAAAGACTTCTCCAGAACCACGTTACGGCCCTTAGGACCCAGAGTTACTTTTACCGCGTCAGCCAGAACGTTTACGCCGTTCAGCATTGCAATGCGGCCATCGTTACCAAATTTAACTTCTTTAGCAGCCATCAGACTTTCCTTTTAATTCGTATGTATTCAGTTAGGTGCAGAAACAAAAGCGGAAGAATCAGTCTTCCAGCACACCGTAAATTTCGTTTTCGCTCAGAATCAGCAACTCTTCGCCATCCACTTCGATGGTGTTAGAACCAGAGTATTTACCGAATACCACAACGTCGCCTTCTTTAACTGCTAACGGGCTGGTGTCGCCGTTATCCAGAACTCGACCATTACCGACAGCAACCACTACACCCTGGTTTGGTTTTTCAGCTGCAGCGCCTGGCAGAATGATGCCACCAGCGGTTGCTTGCTCTTCTTCCTTGCGACGTACAACGACGCGATCGTGTAAAGGACGGATTTTCATTTGAAGCTTTCTCCAACATTCAATTAACAAGCCTGGCGGAGTACGTTCTCCGCAAGGCAATATTTATAGTTCAATTTCGTAGATAGGGTTAGATAAAACGATTTCAACAGCTGAATATGAAAATTTTTTGATTTTCGCTGGCTGAGCCGAAAATTGGCTCAGCAGTTGTTGAAGTTTTGATCAGTCTTGGCGCTTAACTTCTGCTCGAACGCCTTTGTCACTCTTCGCGCTTAAAGTCGCCTTCGATAACATTCTTAGGGCCATCGTTGCGATGAACGTCACCCTGGCGAGGATGGAATGGGTTCTGTGGTTGTTCGTGACCCGGAGGCTGGTGTGATTGGTAGGTGTTACCCGGTTGTTCAAAACCACCCATCATCATTTTTGGTTTCAGCATCTTCATCACCGAACCCGCCATGGCACCCCGTACGCCCGGAGTCAGCAGCGCAAAACCAAAGGCATCGGTTAAGAACCCCGGAGTCAGCAGTAAGGCACCGGCTAACGCCAGTAAAAAGCCTTCCGCCAGTTCTTTCGCCGGAATACCACCTTCCGCCAGACGTTGCTGAGCACGCATCAGCGTGGATAAGCCCTGCAGTTTCAGCAGGCGCACACCAATAATGGCGGTGATAAAAATCAGCGCCAGAGTCCACAATACGCCGATATAAGAGCCAACCTGAATCAGGACGGCCAGCTCAATCATAGGAACAATAATAAAGATCAATAAAAGAGGCACGATGCTCTCCGCTTGTTGAGATAGATTACTTAAATCGATGGTTTCTATATGGAGACAGCCATGGAGATTTCAACCAATGGCCGCTTATCAGCTCACAATTCCTGACACAGCAATTTTGTACAATCAGCGATACTGAAGCGCGATTAAGGTAAAGGTCAGACCAGAAGCGGCCCAGGCAAACGACGTTTAAGATGAAACACGAACCCGGCAAACAACAGAAGGAATACGTGCACTATCACAACAGCGATGTGATGGGTGGCGTTGAGCTGTTGCAGGCACGGTTCGAAAATCACACCTTCTCGCGTCACAGCCATGAGGGGTACACCATTGGCGTGATTGAAGACGGTGCCCAGGGCTTCTACCGCACCGGTGATAATCATGTCGCGCCAGCCGGCACCATCATTCTGGTGAACGCCGATGAAGTACACAGCGGTCATTCTGAAACCCAGGGCGGCTGGGCCTATCGGGCGATGTATCCGACGCCGGAGCAACTCGAACAATTAAACACCGATCTGAATCAGTCCACCGGTACCCGCGGTGCGCCCTACTTTCCTAATGCCGTGGTTCAAGACCCGGAAGTCGCCCGGGATTTGTATCAGCTGTTAACTCTCGATCAACAGACTAACAGCCGTCTGGCGCAGGAATCTGTGTTGTACGAAGCGCTGCGCAAACTGATGTTACGCCACAGCAAAAGCCGCCCCACTGAAGCTACTGCCAGGCGTGCACAAAAACCGTTAGCGCTGGTGAAAGAATTTCTCGATGACTATCCGGATTCGGATATTTCGCTGGAAGAGCTGGCCAAACTGGCAGGCCTCAGCCCCTACCATTTAACCCGTTCGTTTAAAAAAGCCTTCGGTTTACCGCCCCACGCCTATCAGGTGCAGGCGCGTTTGCGTCACGCCAAGCAATTGCTGAAAAGCGGAATGCCGATTGCCGAAGCGGCCATTTCCAGTGGCTTCCACGATCAGAGCCATTTGCACCGCAACTTCCGCAAAGCGCTGGGCATTACCCCGGGCCAATACCAGGCGGCATTCTGATTTTCACAATCCATCTTGACGACAAATCCATTTCAGGATCATAATTGTTATATTATAACATTTCGTAGATTTGGATATTCTCTATGTCTGAGCCCAGCCAGGTGATTGCCACCGACGCTCCACCAACATCCGTCAAAGATTCCTTTGGTGTGATTTGCTCCAGCTTATGTCTGGCACATTGCCTGCTGCTGCCCATGTTGCTGGCAACGGGTGCGCTTGGTACTGCCGGTGCGTTACTGGCCAGTGAACAAACCCATCTGATGCTGCTGGTACCGGTTGTTTTGCTGGCAGTTATGAGTTTCCCGGGTGGTTATCGTCGCCACGGCAGTGTGCTGCCAAGTGCTCTGGCGTTAGCCGGTTTAACCGGGCTGGTGCTGGCGCTGGTGCTCGGAGAAGCAACAGAAACCCTGCTGACATCCATTGGTGCTGGCTTACTGATTATCGCCCACCTGAAAAACAGGAAGCTTCTGAATGGCTAGTTCTGCAATTGCCTGTAACGTCGCCAATAACCTGAAAGGTGATACGCCCGAAGTATTACCGCTGATTTATCAGGACGGCATTAATCTGATTCAGTGGCAGCGCCCGGAAAACCCGAAGGTGCGCGAATACGCCCAGTATTTAACCTCAAACAGCAGTCACTTTTCGGTGTTTAAAAACCGTCTGGAGCCAGAATCTGCGGCCGACATTCTGCAAAAAGAATTGCCGGAACATTTGTACAAACAGGATTTTATCGACGACTTTGTTTTGTTGGTTGATATGTTCTGCACCCTGTTTGAATTACCGGCGGCATTGGCGCGGGTATCGGTACTGGATTCTGCCATGTGCCCGAAATTCCACACCGATAAGGTGCCCTGCCGTCTGGTCAGCAGTTTTTGTGGCGCCGGTACCGAGTGGCTGGAAAATCATCAGGTGCGTCGTCATAAAATGGGCCACAATACCCAGGGAAAATCCGATAAAGATGCAGGTGTATTTATTCACCAGCGCTTTATTCAACAAGTCGGCACCCAGGACGTGGTCTTACTCAAAGGTGAAGCCTGGGAAGGTAACGAACAAAACGGTGCGGTTCACCGCTCTCCGATGCCAGTCGCCGGAGAAAGCCGCTTATTACTGACTCTGGATTTTTCGGACTGATATGAAATATTTATTCAGCAGTTTCATTGGCATTTCAACAGCGACTTTGTTCGCCAGTATTGTGATGGCAGAAACACACTCGCACGATGCCCATGTTCATGGCGAAGCCACACTGAATCTGGAGATTGACGGCAATGAGCTACTGCTGGAGCTGGAAAGCCCGGCAGCCAATTTACTGGGCTTTGAGCACGCACCACAAAATCAGGCACAGAAACAGCAGCTGAAAAAAACACAGTCACTGTTATCGAATGTCGATTCGCTGGTTGAACTCGGTGGCCTGAATTGTCAGCTGGTCTCGGCTGAGATTGAAATGCCTTATGCTGACCACAAGAGTGATCACCATGATTCGCACCATGGTCATGACCATAACAACGGGCATAAAAATGAGCATAGCGATGACCATCATAACGACCACCATAAGAAGCATCAGGATACGGAAGCCGCTGAACACAGTGAGATTCATGCGCAATACAGCCTTAACTGCCAGACCACAAAACAAGTTGAGCAATTAAATATCCCTTTATTTCAACATTTTCCCGGTTTAGAAAAACTGCAGGTGATGTGGATTAACGGTAATCAACAAGGTGTCAGCCGCCTGACAGCCAATCATTCTGTCCTGATATTGAATCGATAATACAGAAAACATGAGCAAATCCTTTTTTAAAGATATCGAACTTTCAGAGTTCGGTAGGCGCTTTGCTGCGGCCGAAATCCTGGATCAACTGACATTTAATGAGCAGGGATTGATCCCAGCCATTGCCCAGGACGCGACATCTGGTCAGGTATTAATGATGGCCTGGATGAACAAAGAGTCGCTGAATTATTCATTAAATAACGGCGTTATGACGTATTGGTCGCGTTCGAGAAATACCCTTTGGAAAAAAGGCGAATCCAGCGGTCACTGGCAGCATATTGTTTCCATGCAGGTGGATTGTGACGGAGACGCCTTGTTATTCCGGGTAAACCAAGTGGGTGCAGCCTGTCACACCGGACGTCGCCATTGTTTTTATTTCTCGCTGGATGCCGATACTAATGAGTTTTTAATCACATCAGATCCGGGCCATTAACTTCCATTTGTATAAACGGCCGCGGTGGGTTTATGCGGAAAGCCCTAGAGATAACGCTGAAATCGATAGAAATAACGCTGAAAGCTAAAGAGAGATAACAAGGTAAATAACAATGTCTGCCATTCTGATCAAACATGCCTGCATCGTTAATGAAGGCGTTATTAAAGAACAGGATGTTCGTATAATTAATCAGCGTATTGATTTAATCGCTGATGATATTTCTGCATCCCATAATGACGAGGTCATTGATGCCAGCGGCCTTTATTTGCTACCCGGCATGATTGATGATCAGGTGCATTTTCGTGAACCGGGAATGCCAGGCAAAGGCACCATTTATTCAGAATCCCGCGCTGCGGTTGCCGGTGGTATTACCAGCTATATGGAAATGCCCAATGTGATTCCGGCGACCACCAACCAGGCCGCTCTGCAGCAAAAGCTCGATATTGCCAGCCAAAGCTCGCTGGCAAATTATTCCTTTTATCTTGGTGCCACCAACGACAATATCGAAGATATTAAAAAGGTTGATCCAACACAGGTGTGTGGCGTCAAAGCCTTTATGGGTGCCTCAACCGGCAGCCTGCTGGTCGATGATCCCAAAGCGCTGGAAGAGGTATTCCGCTATTCGCCGGTATTAATTGCTACCCACTGTGAAGACAACGCCACGGTTCAGGCAAACAGCCGTAAACTGGAACTGAGATTGCCCCAGGAACAATGGCAACCGATCCATCACCCACAAATTCGTGATGAAGAAGCTTGCTATCGCTCATCGTCACTGGCGGTTGAACTGGCAAAAAAACACAATTCAGATTTACACGTATTACATCTGACCACGGCGAAAGAGATGGCGCTTTTTTCTGCCGGACCTCTGATCAATACACAGGGTCAGCGCAAAAAAATTACCGCCGAAGCCTGCGTGCATCACTTATGGTTCTCCGATAAAGACTATGCCCGCCTCGGCAATCAGATTAAATGTAACCCGGCGATCAAATCAGAGCTGGATCGCCAGACCTTGTTACAGGCAATCAACGACGATGTCATCGATATTATTGCCACCGACCACGCGCCACATACGCTGGCAGAAAAACAGCAGCCATTCTTTCAGGCCCCGGCGGGATTACCGCTGGTACAACACGCCTTATTAACCCTGTTTGATCAGCATCAGCGTGGTGTTTTCACACTGGAAAAAGTAGTGGAAAAAGTCTGCCATAACCCGGCTATTCGTTATCAGGTAAAAGACCGGGGTTTTATCCGTGAGGGATACTTTGCCGACCTGGTATTGGTGGATCTGAATGCTCCAACCGCGGTTAACCGCCATAACCTGCGATATTTATGTCAGTGGTCTCCGTTTGAGGGACACACCTTCAGTGCCCGTATCCGATCTACCTTTGTTAACGGTATGCCGGTGTACTGCGATGGTGAACTTACCGAGCCATTTGCCGCAGGCAATTCACCGGCGTTGCCACTTGTTTTTCAACGCGGCAATTCCTGACGGTTTATCCGTAATAAGTGATCAATAACCGAAATTAAACCCATCATAGATAAGTGAATCAATCATGTTAATAAATCGTGAAATAACCGATGCCACCAACAAGCTACCCGATGTCGCCAGTGCTCACTCGACACCGATCGCTTTGTCACTTAACTGGGTTGGTATGGATCAGATTGATCTGCCACTTTCTATTGTTACCCGCCAACACACAGATACCGGTATCAATACATCCGCGGTAGATGCCCGGGTAAATTGTTACGTCAGTCTGGATAACGAACAGGCGAAAGGCATTCATATGTCACGGCTGTATCGGTCGGTTAATCACTATGCCCAACAACAGGCATTTACTCCTGAGGTTGCCCACGAGCTACTGGATGAAATGATCGCCAGTCATCGCGATCTGAGTTGTGATGCCTATTTTCATCTGACGTTTGATTTAACCTTAAACCGCCCGGCATTGCTAAGTGATAACTCCGGCTGGAAAAGTTACCCAGTGGAAATTATTTGTCGCCAGCAGGAAGGCCATAATATCAGCGAGCTTAAGGTCACGGTGCCCTATTCCAGCACCTGTCCGTGTTCTGCTTCTCTGTCGCGCCAGTTATTAGCCAATAAAATCCGTCGACATTTTTCCCGCGATGAAAATACTGAGCCCGCCAACAACCAGTCTGGCTCTAATCAAATAGATTTGGATCAACTGACCAGCTGGCTGGAAAGCAGCGAAGGCTCTGTTGCCACACCACACAGTCAACGTTCATACGCCTATATCAAGGTACGTTTCCAACATAACGATTATTTTCCGATTGTTGAGTTGATCGATGCTATCGAAAACGCTTTAAAAACACCGGTACAAACGGCAGTAAAACGCGAAGACGAACAGGAATTTGCCCGCCTGAATGGTGAAAATCTGATGTTCTGTGAAGACGCGGCCCGTCGGGTAAAACACAGCCTGATGCAACACAACCACATATCCGACTATTGGTTAAAAGTGGAACACCAGGAAAGCCTGCATCCACACAATGCTGTCGCCATTGCCGTGGCTGATATTCCCGGTGGTTTTCATCCAAGTTCTGGTTTTTAAGAGAATTTTCGAGGAATTACGATGTTACGCAAAAATCCCAGCGGTCATTATCCGCAAGTCAGCACCAGCGCCTATATCGATAAAACCGCCATTATTTGTGGCAATGTGATTATTGGCGACAACGTTTTTGTCGGCCCTTATGCAGTTATCCGCGCCGATGAAGTGGACGAAAACGGAGACATGGAGCCTATTATTATTGGCAGCGATTCCAATATTCAGGATGGCGTCGTGATTCATTCAAAAGCCGGAGCACGCGTCACGGTTGGCAGTCGTACATCCATCGCCCACCGTTCCATTATCCATGGCCCCTGCTCTGTCGGGAATAACGTGTTTATCGGTTTTAACAGCGTGGTATTCCGCACCGATATTGGTGATGGTTGTGTAGTTCGCCACAACTGTGTGGTGGACGGTACCGATATTCCCGCCGGAACCGTTATTCCACCGGTGGTGCATATAGGGCCGGAGTACGATCTGGCAACCTTGCCACAAACAGATCAGTCAGCCAGTGACTTTTCCGAATCGATTATTTCCGCCAACCATTATCTGGTGAAAGGTTATAAACAGCTGGCGAATGAATTCTGATTTTTATCACAGTTATAGCAACGTAAGTAATTTTTCATCGACCAGCTAGTCGTTGTAATAAGGCTCAACCTTATCAACCGTCATGGAATAAGCAGCCGTGGCGGTTTCATTTTTTACCGCTTTGGTCGACATGGTTCCCTCAATCCAGAAAGCATCCATCAGAGAATATAACTCTACCCCCTGCTCCATTTTTCCGTAGACAATCTGATTAGGTGGTGGCGGTGGTAGATGCATGCAAGCGCCAAAAAATGGCACCAGGAAAAATTCGGTAACACGTTGTTCCTTGTTAAATTCCAGCGGCACAATAAAACCCGGCATACGAATTTTCTTGTTGTTGTATTCCTGCTTCACCTTGCTCGACGTCAGCGCTTTTTCATAAGCGGACAACTCACGCTCAGGGTCCATCGCCAACGCTAACTTACTGGCGATAGCATCCGCCAGTCCGCCTTCGTCACCGCCGGTAATCCGCTCCGGTGGATTTTGCAGCGCTTTTAAATCCTCCTCCGGAATCAGGTCCGGCCATTCAACCGACTGATAGTCGGCCACCGCGACCGAACTCAGGGCCGAACTCAGACCCAGCCACATCAATAAAACGAACCCCCGGGAGATCCGGGCTGTTAACCCTGACAAACCTCTGATAACGGACATGCAACTTACCTCAACAACTTCAATATGTTATATCATAACAACCCATTATTAAGAGTCTAGTGTGATGATCCAACTGACCGACCTACAGTTTTCTTACCAGCAGAAACCGGTGCTCAGTATCGCTGACTGGCAGGTGAAGCGTGGTGAGCAACTGCTTCTCTGTGGTGATTCGGGCAGCGGAAAATCCACCTTGCTGCACCTGTTAGCAGGACTTAATCAACCCGACAGTGGCCAGCTCTTCATCGCCGGAGAAGAACTGAGTCGGATGTCGGGCCGTCGTAAGGATCGTTTCCGGGCAAAACACATCGGCTTTATTTCTCAGCGCTTAAATCTGATTCCGTACTTATCCGTGATCGACAACGTACTGTTGGCTGCCCGACTGAGTGGC
Source organism: Bacterioplanoides sp. (assembly GCF_965219715.1). GTDB lineage: Bacteria > Pseudomonadota > Gammaproteobacteria > Pseudomonadales > Oceanobacteraceae > Bacterioplanoides. The sequence goes on along the minus strand of NZ_OZ244785.1, from coordinate 243,765 downwards.
ACCAAAACCTCACGTTCACAACTGGCCAAACAAGCGGCGGAGCAGCTACAGCATGTGAACCTTGGTGCGGAGCTCCATCAGCAAAAAGCAGAAAACCTGAGTATCGGTCAACAACAGCGAGTCGCCATCGTACGCGCCATGATTCACCAGCCGGAATTGATTCTGGCTGACGAGCCAACGTCTGCACTCGATCAGCACAACCGCGATTTATTTATGGATAAATTGCACGCAATGTGTCGCGAACACCAAACAACACTGGTGATGGTCAGCCACGATATGTCACTGGCACCAAATTTTAGTCAAACCACAGCTCTGGCTGATATCAATTCTGTGGAGGCGCAATGATGTTCTGGCGTGTTGCATTTTTCAGCCTGTTACACCGCAAAGGCTCCGCGATTCTGACGTTATTGGCGGTGGCCATCAGTGTTTTCTCCGTGACTGCGGTCGAGCATTTACGTCATCAGGCCAAAGCCGGATTTTCTCAGACGGTATCAGGCGTTGACTTAATTGTTGGCGCACGCGGCGGTGAAATTAACCTGTTGCTGTATTCGGTTTTTTATATCGGCAATGCCAGTCGTAATATTTCATACCAGAGTTTTGAAAACCTGCGTGATACACGTGACGTTAAGTGGGTAATTCCGCTTTCTATGGGCGATTCACATCGCGGGTTTCGTGTGGTGGGCACCGATCAGAATTTCTTTGAGCACTTTCGTTATGGCCAGAAACAACCACTGATATTTCAATCCGGCGAAGCGTTTAATAATGCCCGGAGCGTTGTGATAGGTGCTGCCGTCGCCAAACAACTGAATTACAAAACCGGAGACAATATCACCATTGCCCATGGTCTGGGTCGCCAGAGTTTTCAGCAACACGACCAGTATCCGTTTAAAGTCGTCGGTATATTGGAGACTACCGGCACCCCCGTAGACCAGGCGTTGTACGTTAGCCTGGCTGGACTGGAAGCGGTTCATAAACCTGGCGTAACGCCTGCCCAGGCAGAATTATTAAAACCAGAAAGCATCACCGCAGCCATGGTTGGGCTTAAATCCCGATTAAAAACCTTTCATTTACAACGCAACATTAATCAGTCACAACCCGAACCATTAATGGCAATTTTACCCGGCGTATCACTCAGCCAGCTATGGGAAAGCATGAATATGATGGAGAACACTTTAAGAGTAATTTCCTGGCTGATACTCAGCGCCGCATTGATGGGCCTGAGTGCCACCCTGCTTGCCTCCATGCGCGAACGCCAGAAAGAACTGGCCGTACTACGCACCTTAGGTGCAAGACCCTGGTTTATTTTTGCCCTGATTCAGGCCGAGACTTTATTAGTGACATTGACGGCGATCGTAATCGCTCTGGTCAGTTTTGGTTTAATACTGAGTGACGCCCAGGATCTGATCAGCAGCCGTTTTGGCATCAGTATTGATCCGAACTTTCTGACTCCTGAAGTCATAAAAACACTGGCGATCATTGTGATCGCCAGCCAGTTAGTCAGTTTCTATCCGGGTTATAAGGCGTATCGCTTGTCGTTGAACTGATACCAACAGAGGGCTACCACAATAAAAAAAGCCAGCAATTAGCTGGCTTTTTTATTTCGTGGCAGTTGAAACCGGAATTAACGATTCTTATCGCGAATTACCAGCAACCTCAGCTCGGTCATATCTTCCATCGCGAACTTAATGCCTTCACGTCCAACACCGGAATCTTTTACACCACCGTACGGCATATTATCGACCCGCCAGCTTGGTACATCACCAATCACCACGCCGCCAACTTCCAACTCGTCCCAGGCTTTCTGGATCTTGTAGATGTCTTTGGTGAAGATGCCTGCCTGCAGGCCAAACTTACTGTCGTTGACCTGTGCTAAGGCATCATCGAAGTCCGAGAATGAAGACAAAATAGCCGCCGGGCCAAACGCTTCTTCGGTATTCAGCTGGGCGTTCGCCGGGACGTTTTCCAGCACCGTGGCTTCGAGCATGGCGCCATCCTGATTACCGCCCACCAGCAGGTTACCACCCAGCTGTTGTGCTTCATCAATCCAGCCTTTCAGACGATTGGCTTCCGACAACGAAATCATCGGGCCAATAAAGGTCTCTTCGTCTTTAGGGTCGCCCATTTTTAACTCGCCAACTTTACGCACAAACTCGGCTTTAAAAGGTTCGTATAACGACTCGTGCACCATAATGCGTTGCACACCAATACAGCTCTGACCAGACTGATAAAAGGCACCAAAAATAATGCGCTCAATGGCATCATTTAAGTCGCCGTTTTCAACAGACGTATCTTCATCAACGATACAGGCTGCATTACCACCCAGCTCCAGCACCACCGGCTTTTTGCCAGCACGGGCTTTGAGATCCCAGCCAACATCCGGAGAACCGGTAAAGCTCAGCAGTTTTAGACGGTCATCTGTGGTGAATAAATCCGCGCCGTCACGGGAGCACGGCAAAATTGAAAACGCACCTTCCGGCAAATCAGTTTCTGCCAGAATTTCACCGATGATTAATGCACCAATGGGTGTACGGCTAGCTGGTTTCAGAACAAACGGACAACCCACGGCTAACGCTGGAGCCACCTTGTGTGCCGCCAGATTTAATGGAAAATTAAATGGCGAAATAAAAGAGCACGGACCAATCGGCACGCGCTTGTACATACCGGAATAACCACGGGCACGCGGTGCCACTTCCAGATTCATCACTTCGCCATTCATACGTACAGATTCTTCCGCCGCTACCCGGAAAGTATCGATTAAGCGCCCTACCTCACCACGAGCGTCTTTGATTGGCTTACCGGCTTCAACACACAAAGCCTGTGCCATTTCTTCAAAACGTTCTTCAAAGCGTTTTACGCAGTGATTCAGAATCGCCTGACGCTCATACGGCGCCATTTTACGCAGTGCTTCCTGACTGGCATCCGCTGCGGCAATGGCTTTATCAATCACAGCCGCATCCGCCAGAGCCACCCGGGTGGCAACTTCACCGGAATATTTATCGGTCACTTCCAGATCTTCGTTGGCAAACACCGCTTTGTTGGCCAGATAATAAGGGTAACTTTTCGCTAACATGGTTTCTTCCTCCCTTAACCGAATAATGGCTTACACTTTTGCGCTTAATACGCGCAATTGATTATTCAGAATTTCATCGTTTTCGCTGTAGTCGATTGGAATATCAATCAGATGCACCGCGTGTTCCTGCATACATTTTTCCAGCAACGGTAATAACTGATCCGCTGCTTCTACCCGGTGGCCTTTACCGCCATACGCTTCAACGTATTTGACGTAATCCGGGTTGCCATAATCGAGACCAAAATCATCAAACTTCATATTGGCCTGTTTCCACTTAATCATGCCGTAAGCATCATCCCGCAGAATCAGAATAATCAGATGCTGATTTAACCGCACCGCCGTTTCCAGCTCCTGGCTGTTCATCATAAAGCCACCGTCACCACAAATGGCGATGACTGGACGGTCTGGATAGACCAGCTTTGATGCCATCGCCGATGGCAGACCAGCACCCATGGTGGCCAGTGCATTATCAAGCAGAACGGTATTGGGTTTCTTCGCCTTGTAATTACGGGCAAACCAGATTTTATAAACACCGTTATCCAGCGCAATAATGCCATCGTCGGGCATCGCCTTACGCACATCCGCGACCAGGCGTTGCGGATACACAGGGAAACGATCGTCTTCACAACCGTGTGGCAGTTCTTTCTCTTCCGCCTTTTTCACCTTATCGAAATAGCTGAAATCCCAATGCTTCTGCGACTGAAGCTTGTCTTTAATCGCCCAGATGCTGTTGGCAATATCACCGATCACTTCCACCTGAGGGAAATACACCGGGTCTACTTCCGCGGCGTTGTAATTGATATGAATAACTTTTTTATCGTTATCACGCATAAAGAACGGCGGCTTCTCCACCACATCGTGACCAACATTAATAATCAGATCGGCGTGGGCAATAGCGCGATGGACAAAATCACCATCGGATAAGGTAGTGTTGCCGAGGAACAGATCTTTGGTTTCATCCACCACCCCTTTACCCATTTGGGTGGTCACAAACGGAATACCAAAGTCGTCCACCAGCTCGGTCAGCATAGAACTCGACATCTTACGGTTGGCACCAGCACCAATCAGCAGCAACGGCGACTTGGCCAGTTCGATCATATCAACCGCATGCTTGATCGACTTTTCTTCCGCAACCGGACGACGCATCGAACTTTCGGGAATCAGATTTGGCGAAGTTTCTTCATCGGCGATATCTTCCGGCAACTCCAGATGCACTGCTCCGGGACGCTCGGCACTGGCAATACGGAAGGCCTCACGCACCTGGGAAGCGATACGTTCACCGCTGACAATTTGCGCCGTGTATTTGGTGATTGGTCGCATCATGTCGACCACATCAAGAACCTGGAAACGGCCCTGCTTGCTCGCTTTAATCGGCTTCTGACCGGTGATCATCAGCATCGGCATGGCGCCCAGCTGCGCATAAGCCGCCGCCGTCACAAAGTTGGTGGCACCCGGGCCGAGGGTCGACATACAGACCCCGACTTTTCCGGTTAAACGACCATAGGTCGCCGCCATAAAGCCCGCCGCCTGTTCATGCCGGGTCAGAATCAGCTTGATTGACGAGGTTCGCAGCGACTCCAGTAAATCCAGATTTTCTTCACCAGGAATACCAAAAATGTATTCCACGCCTTCCTGTTCCAATGCTTTTACGAACAGATCCGATGCCTTCATAAGCTGTATCCCGTTTGACTCAGTCAATTAGTGTTGTGATGTTTCAGTAAGAATCCATAATGCCAGCCTGGTTCCCGAGCGATAATGAAAGATGTTTATGACAGTGATTGGTCACATCTATCTCTATGAACCAGCGTAGATGAGATTGATTAAAGTGCTTAATGAAGGCTTTATGAAGATGCGATCGCTGGAAGGACTGTTGCGCAAACACGATATAAACCGGTGGGAACTTTCCTGGGCGTTATCAGACACTTGTCACACCTTTGCAACGGCCAGTTGATTACAATACTGTTATTAATCAAATATCGTGAACACAAGGATGTTAATTTTGAGGCAAGCATTGGCAGCAACACTGACACTGGTATTAACCGGCTGTGTTGGCGATGAAGACTCGCAGGAGCAATGTTCCAGTATTGCGGTTCGAAACTTCGAAGCCGAGCAAAAATTCACGGCAAGCTACAGCGGCGAAGAAAGCCGGACGTTAACCTTTACTCCACAAGATAATGGCTTGCGTATTAACGTTGAATCCGCCAGCAAAGCTGATCAGACATATGTGGTTAGTTCGGACCCAGATACAGGTTGCCTGAAAGCCGAACCCGAACTGACCGATGAAATTCGTTTTATTGCAGACCTGAGCCCTAGTACTGATTTTGTTGCCCGGCACTACTTTGCCATTGATGTGAGTCGCGATGGCAACGCCAGCGCTGTTTGTGACCATAACGATATTAAATATCAGCCACTGGCGCGTACTAAATGCTCTTATACCTTCCGTTACTCAAATGGTAGCGCGATAGACTATTCGCAGTTTAACGATAACAATGCTCAACTTGTTGGACTGGATGCCAAACACGGGGGGACGTTGATTTATTCATTGGCACCGGTTATTTCAGACTAGATTAATCATCCAACGTTCTGATTGTTCTTGCCAGAGTGCGAGCTGCTAGAATGGCGGCCCGTATCGGAAATTCGATGATTTCACCAACGATATCAAGCTGGCCTGTTTCTTCTCTATCACTTGGCCACAAAAAAACCGGATCTGTTTCCAGATCCGGTTTCTTTTTAAGCAAGCAAGTCACAGCTATTTAGCTGCAAAGATCGATGTTACAGACATACACCCTGCTGATAATCGATAACGGCAGAAGACTTCGAGTTCTGCCACATCGGGTTTTGATAGCTCTGGAAGTACTCATTTGCAGCGTCTACATCTTCAACGATATAACCGAAATCCTGCAATGTAGCCGGATACAGGTTTTTCGAGCCGATATAGAATGCAGCAGCATCCACGGCAATGGTTTTCGAATGGTTACCAATGGAGTTTCCATTCGCCCAGGTGCCCACACCAGAAGCAATCCGTAACGGTGCTAACTGTAACGACTGACACATCACCGCTTTCGCCTGTGATTCAGACACCGATGCACGCTGCTTAATTTTACGAATCAGGATATCGCTGATTTCGGTCATCTTTTTCATATTCGAATAAGGGGCCAACAGGCTCTGCTTAGCACCCGGTGTGCTCACCACAATCTGTACTTTTACACCCTGGTTCAATTTGTCAGCCAGAACATCAAATAAACGAGCATCGTAATATGAGTTCGCAAATGGCGGTGCGCACGGAGCAATCAGGTCTTGCTGAGAAATAAACACGGAATCAGTTGCGCTATTGATAAAAGCACGCAGACCTTCTTCTTCAGGATTTGCCACCGTGTACTCCTGGTTATCATTGACGTAATCCGCGAAGAACCATGAACAATCCGCCTCACTGTCATTGGCATCTGACAGCCCACCTTGCTGACCGCCCGGTACATCCATACCGAAACCAAGGCCACCCAAAGCAAGTACGCTGGCGTTGCCGTTATAGGCGATGGCAGGAGCACTGAAAGCAGCCGGACAAACATCACCACTGGCCTGGGTCGAAACCAGGTCGACATAAAATGTGCTATTCACCACACCATCACTCCAGCGGCAAGTAAATGTCCATAATAAATCGGCAAAGGTGTGAGCTGATTTTGCAGCCTGGCCTTCCAAGCGCATGGTTAAATCACTGATTGGATTCTCAACCTGGCCATAAGCGGCCTCCCACATATTGTGACCACCAACAATGCTGGTGCGGCCATCAACCGCAATAATTTTTGAGTGATTCCAGGAATACAACCAGCTGGTTTCAACACCTGCGACCGAAATTTTCACATTGTCGGCAATGTCGCCTAAATCGGCTTTTAAGCGAGTCATGTAGGCTGCTGCCGTTTCGCTGAATGAGGTATTGAAGTTACCCATAACCGGTGGTGTTCCACCTAAAATACGAATCTGAACCTGAGGTGCTGCCGCATAGGCCGATTTAATACCAGCAACAATGGCTTCCTGGAAGACACCATCAGGGTAAGTCACCAGAGTGGTAATATCGACCCAGTGGCGGGCCCGGGAAATATCTTCACGTATCGTGTCAGCGTAGTGTTGCAACGCTCCTGTATCGGTACATTGAGCATCACCCCAGCATCCTGGAGTCTGTAATAACCAACTATCGTTACGCGAACCATAGCCTGCGATGGTGTTGTTATGCGTTACCTGCCACAAAGTACCAGCCGAACCGGGAAATTCCTGACTCAGGCGATTAGTAACAAAGTCGATATGAGGCGTATCAGAGTATGAGATTGCTGAAACCAGCAACATAAAAAAGCTTACAAGGATTTTTATTTTTATTTGAAGTAAACCGACGAGAAGTTTGTAGTTTTTCAAACCTGCATCCTTAGCAATTAAATGGGCCGCGGAGTCTATAGGTCTGACCAATGCAAAACAAGGGTTTCTGACAAAGCAATTATCAATAAAAGTATCAACATTTTTTATCAAAAAGAATGATTATATAGCAGATATCTTGATGGTTATTTAATTAACAGCCAGTTATTCAACTGCTGACTAAAGCTTTAATCGTCACCCATCAACCGTGCCGACTGAGCCAGAAATTTCGCTCCCTGAATGAAGATACTGATTGGAAATTCGATAATTTCCCCAACGCTTTCCAACCATTCATATCTGTCTGACATTCTGCTGTATTTTGGCCACATAAGCTTAGCGAGGTAGAATCCTGCAAGCATCAATAATAAAACAAGAAAGTCAAAGCCATTGGCGAACAGATCGTAGACAAAGTAGCAACCAAAGATAAATAACAGGATTGAGAGGATGATTCGTAGCTGTTCTATAGTCGCCATAGTTTACTTAACCTGCTTAATACTACTTTCAATCTTCTGTGTTTCATCAATAACAGCATCGATCATTTCCTTCAAGGTATCATTAGTCACTTTTCCAGAAAGAATATCTACAAGCCTAATCTCGCAAAAATAGGAACCAGATTTATACCTGAACATATCATTACCTAAAGACTTCACTCTCAAATCCTGGCTAATAATTTTAATTTGAATAAAGGTTGCTACTTGCCTGACCTGAACCTTATGCGTTCGATAAGTTCCGGATATAGAATAGCCAGAGCATGAGCCTGTAATAAGCGAGTTAATGACCTCCCTTTTTGCTCCCAGAAGACTTTCTATAAACTCAAGAAAGTGCAACCCTCCATTTCTCCCTTCAGGCTTAAAGGTTCTATGTCTGTATTCAACGAATATCCATAAAAATATAAAAGCGGGAATTAAGAGTATTTCCATGATCCTGAACTGATCTAAATGTGAGCAATCGATTACAACAGAGGCTATTTGATAACGAAGTCGTTAGCAATAAAAAAACCGGATCTGTTTCCAGATCCGGTTTTCTTAACGCAATCTAACAACGGTTAATTAACCGCCGTAAGACTTAACCGTAAAAGGATTCACCTTTTGCGGCTTTCTCACGAACCATCTCAGGCAGCGCGTAACGCTGACCAACATTTTCAGCCAGATCATCAGCAAGCTTGATGAAGTTTTCCAGGCCGAGAATGGTTTCAACGTAAGAAATCACACCACCGGTTTGTGCCGCAAAGCCCCAACCGAAGATAGAACCGATATCCGCTTCCATCGCATTAGTGATAACGTTTTCGTTAAAGCAGTGCAGGGTTTCAACCGCTTGCACAGCTAACAAACGCTCTTTTACGTATTCAACGTCAGGCTGTTCTGCAGCAACCGAGAAGCGCTCTGCTAAACCAGACCACAGCTTCTTGTCGCGACGATCTTCGGAATAATCGTAGAAGCCCTGACCGACTTTTTTACCGATACGTTTTACTTCGTGAACCATAAAGTTCACAACTTCGTCGGCTGGGTGTTCGATGTAAGCATCGCCCAGGTCTTTCTTAGTCTGGGTAGTGATACGATCCATCAGTTCAGTAGTTACTTCGTCAGACAGCACCAGAGGACCAACCGGCATACCCGCCATGCGGCCAGCATTTTCGATCAGTGCCGGAGCCACACCTTCTTTCAGCAGCGCCATACCTTCCAGTACGTAGGTTTTGAATACACGGGAAGTGTAGAAACCACGGCTGTCATTTACAGTGATTGGTGTTTTGCGGATCTGCTGGATGTAATCCAGAGATTTGGCCAGTGTTTCATCCGAGGTTTTTTCGCCCAGAATCACTTCCACCAGCTGCATTTTGTCTACCGGTGAGAAGAAGTGCAGACCAATAAACTGATCCGGACGTTTGCTCGCTTCCGCCAGGCCAGTAATAGGCAGCGTAGAGGTATTAGAAGCAAAAATTGCGTCTTCACCAATGACCGCTTCGGCTTTAGCCGTTACGTCCGCTTTAATGGCGCGGTCTTCGAATACCGCTTCGATCACCAGCTCACAACCTTCCAGATCTGCATAATCGGTGGTTGCTTTAATTAAGCTTAAAACGCCTTGTGCTTTTTCTTCAGCCATCTTGCCGCGGGAAACACGTTTGGTCAGCAGGCCTTCAGAATACGCCTTACCTTTATCAGCCGATTCCTGCGTGCTGTCCAGCAGCACAACCTGAATACCCGACATGGCAGAAGAATACGCAATACCGGCACCCATCATGCCCGCGCCTAAAATACCGACTTTTGAGAAGCGTGCTTTATCAACGCCTTTCGGACGGTTCTTCAGTTTGTTGGCATCCTGCAACGCCATAAAGAAGGTACGGATCATGGCTTTAGACTGGCTGGATAACAGCAGCTGGGTAAAACCACGGCCTTCAATTTCCAGTGCCGCATCGATTGGCGCCTGACAACCTTCGAACAATACTTCCAGAATTTTCTGTGGTGCATTGTAGTTGCCCAGGGTTTTCTTACGAAGCATGGCTTCTGCGCCCATAAACACCTGAGATACCTTAGGTGTCTGAACTTCACCACCCGGCAGACGGAATTTTTTCTTGCGATCAATACGGGAGACGTCCCAAGGCTGAATCGCTTCCGGATTATCTTTTAACCACTGCTTAGCGGTTGCGATAACGTCGTCAGCCGCAACCACCTGATCAACCAGACCGGCTTCTAAAGCAGGCTTAGGGCCTACCTGAGTTGCCTGAGTTAACCAAGGCAGAGATTTTTCAACACCAACCATACGAGCCAGACGCTGAGTACCACCGCCGCCTGGCAGCAGGCCTAAGTTTACTTCCGGGAAGCCGAATTTCGCTTTAGCGTTATCCGCAGCAATACGCTGATGACACGCCAGCGCTACTTCCATACCACCACCCAGCGCAGTGCCGTTTAAGGCCGCAACAAATGGCTTACCACCGGTTTCCATTTTGCGCATAGTGGAGTGAATTAAACGGATAAATTCCATGGTGCTGGCAACGTCTTTGTCGTAGTCGCCGGTTTGCATGGTCAGGATTTCTTTCAGGTTGGCACCAACCACAAAATCCGATTTACCCGAAGCCAGTACCACACCTTTTACATCAGCGTTAGCTACCAGCTCGTCAACATTGTAAGACAGAGACTGCATCGCCGCCTGGGATAAAGAGTTAACCGGGCCGTTCTGGTCGTCCCAGGTTAATACCGCTAAACCGTCGGTATCTATTTCGTAACTAAAAATATTTTTCATAGCTTTTCTCCTTGAGTTACCACTGCTCTTTCTGCTGCCGGAATAGCGTTGATCGAAGCAGTCAGTGCAAGGCAAAAATTTTTAAAGACGCGCAGTTTATGTCGTTATAAATGAGCATTCTGAAAAAATTTTTAACGCAGCAATGGCAACGCAGATAGTTATTCCTACACTCGCTCGATGATAGTGGCAGTACCCATACCACCACCAACACATAAATTAATTAATGCGGTCTTTTTACCGGTACGTTCCAGCTCATCCAGAACCGTGCCTAAAATCATCGCACCGGTGGCACCCAGTGGGTGACCCATAGCGATAGAACCACCATTTACGTTAATTTTTTCGCGTGGAATATCCAGATCTTTCATCATCTTCAGAACCACAGAAGCGAATGCTTCGTTTAATTCCCACAGATCGATATCTTCTGGTTTCATGCCAGCATTTTTTAACGCTTTTAACGCACTTGGGGTTGGACCCGTCAGCATGATGGTTGGCTCTGAACCAACAGACGCCTGAGCTACGATACGGGCACGAGGTTTCAGGCCCATTTTTTCACCGGCTTCTTTATTACCGATTAATACCGCAGCCGCGCCATCAACGATACCGGAGGAGTTACCCGCGTGGTGAACGTGATTAATGGTTTCTACCTGAGGGTAAACCTGCTGAGCAATGGCATCGAAACCAATTTTACCCGGACCTTCGAATGAAGGACGCAGGCCACCTAAATCTTCAACACTAACGCCAGGACGCATATGTTCGTCTTTCGCCAGCATCACCTGACCCAGTTCGTCTTTAACCGGAATTACCGACTTATCGAAGTAGCCGTTTTCCCAGGCGTGTGCCGCACGACGCTGAGATTCAACCGCGTAAGCATCAACGTCTTCACGGGAGAAACCTTCCAGCGTCGCGATTAAATCAGCAGAAACACCCTGAGGAGTAAAAGACAGTTTGTTAGTTACGTATGGGTCGGTGTAATACGCACCGCCACCGCCGCCCATAGGCACACGAGACATACATTCAACACCACCACCAATGGTCAGCTGAGCTTCGCCCGCTTTAACCTTGGCAGACGCCATGTTTACGGCTTCCAGACCAGAAGCACAGAAACGGCTTACGACAGTACCGGCAGTTTGCTGGCTGTAATCGGCCATTAACACAGCAGTACGGGCGATATCGGCGCCCTGTTCCATTACCGGTTCAACACAACCCAGAACCACGTCATCAATCAGAGAAGTATCTAAATCGTGACGTTGTTGCAGACCTTTTAACAGGCCGGAAATTAATTTAATTGGGGTAACCGGATGCAAACTGCCATCGTTCTTACCACGTCCGCGCGGAGTACGTACCGCGTCGTAGATATAAGCTTCAGTCATCTCTTTCTCCAGAAAAGCGATTCAGATTTACCTGCGTTGCCAGAACTGCGTCATAACCAACTCAAAATTGCTCATTTATTACTTATAAACTCCGCTTTTTTCGTTGGTTTTTCCTTGTTCTCCCTGCCTCGCCTACAATCTGCTCTCGCTTTTCATTAACTTAAAAAAATAATTATTTAGAATCAGATAGTACGAGAAATAATTTCTTTCATAATTTCGGAAGTACCGGCGTAAATACGCTGTACACGAGCATCGGCGTAAGCACGAGCAACCGGGTATTCCCACATATAACCGTAACCACCGTGCAGCTGCACACACTCGTCGATAATGCGGCACTGAGCTTCGGTCGCCCACAGCTTACAGGAAGCCGCAGCTTCAACACTCAGCTGACCTTCGCAATGTAATGCTAAACAACGGTCAACGTAGGCTTGAGTTACTTCAACTTCGGTCAGAATTTCTGCCAGTTTAAAGCGGGTGTTTTGCAGTGCAGCAATTGGCTTACCGAAGGCTTTACGCTCTTTCACGTATTCAACCGTTGCTTCATAACAAGCGCGCATCGCACCAACCGCCATCAGCGCGACACTTAAACGCTCTTGTGGCAGTTCCTGCATCAGGTAAATAAAGCCCTTATTTTCCTGACCTAATAAGTTTCCTTTTGGGATACGAACGTTGTCGAAGAACAGCTCTGATGTATCCTGGGCTTTCATACCAACCTTGTTCAGGTTCTGGCCACGCTGGAAGCCAGCACGATCCGCTTCAACCAGGAACAGGCTCACACCTTTAGCACCGGCTGAAGTATCGGTTTTAGCCACTACCACAATCAGGTCAGCCATCTGACCATTAGTGATAAAGGTTTTAGAACCGTTAATGACGTAGTCATCGCCGTCCAGAACCGCGGTGGTACGAACACCTGCCAGGTCAGAACCTGCGCCTGGCTCAGTCATAGCGATGGCAGAAATCACATCACCGGACGCCATTTGTGGCAGCCACTTTTGTTTTTGTTCTTCGTTACCGTAATGCAGGATATAAGGGGCAACGATATCGGAATGCAGAGAGAAACCCGGGCCAGTTGCGAATACACGCATTTGCTCTTCAATGGCAATGGCTGAATAACGGAAGTCCACTTCAGAACCGCCATACTCCGCAGGCAGATGGGTACACAGAATTCCGGCATCACCCGCTTTTTTCCAGGCTTCGCGAGAAATGTGGCCGTCTTTTTCCCACTGTTCTGTGTGAGGCTCAATTTCACGCTGCATAAACTTACGCACCGCGTCGCGGAACATATCGTGTTCTTCGGTGTAGACATTACGAGGGATCATCGGATTCGCTCCAGTTAATTATCTTTATTAAATAGGTGTACTGATTTATTCAGTTAATATCAGTCAGCGCGTAAAACGCCCTGCTGAATAAATTCTTCAATATCCTGAACGGCATATTTCAGCTCGCTTAAGATATTTTTTGAGTGTTGTCCCTGGGCCGGGCCAGGTTCGTTTATTAATTCTTTTTTGTCGCCATTATGAGAAGCGAAGTTAATTGCCGGCGCTGGGCAACGTAATTTTTGCCCGGCCTGGTTAGTTAATACCTGAACCATTTCACGAGCTAACAATTGAGGATGCTCGAAGGCTTCTTCGAGTTTCAGAATTGGTGTCACACAACAATCAGTATCGGCGAATACTTCACGCCAGTGTGATTGTGGCTGACTGGCAAAAACTGCAGCCACTTCGGCGCGCAATTGTTCGGCCTGTTCACCTTTATCGGTGTAACGTTCTTTCCATTCCGGGTGACCCAGGGTGTCACATACCTGAGCCCAGAATTTCGCTTCCAGAGAACCCACGGCCATATGTTTGCCGTCGGCGGTGGCATACAGCGAATAACACGGGCGTTCGCCGGTAAGCATATCTTCACCACGCGCCAACGTACGACCAGCCAGATTCATCACTGACAGTGGAATCACGTTATTAGCAAAGGCACAGTCGGTCATTGAGATATCCAGATAACAACCTTCGCCTGGTTCACCTCGTAATTGAGCGCTTAGGCGCCCTACTAACCCGGCCAGAATCGCCATAGCACCACTTAGGGCGCCACCGGCTAAATCAGCAATCTGGAAGTTACTCAGGGTTGGTGCACCACCGGCTTCACCACACTGATCGAGAATGCCAGCGGTGGCGGTGTAGTTCATATCGTGGCCGGCCTTATTCGCCCAAGGGCCTGTCTGGCCATAACCGGAAATCGCACACACCACAATTTGTGGATTGGCTGCTTTTAATTTGTCGTAACTCAGACCTAAACGATCCATCACACCCGGACGGAAACTTTCTAATAACACGTCGGCTTGTTTGATCAGACCCATCAGAATGTCGTGACCGGCTGGTGTGGTGATATCAATAGAGATGGATTCTTTACCACGATTAAGAATATCGAACGCCGGGCTGATCATGCCTTTTGGCATACCCATGGTGCGCACGTAGTCACCAGCACCTGTGTCTTCTACCTTAATCACCCGGGCACCCATATCGCGCAGATGCATGGAGCACATAGGACCAGGCAACAAGCGGGATAAATCGAGTACCAACATTCCTTCCAAAGGCAGTGTCATAAAGGCTCCTGAAGTCGAGTTACGTTAACGTAACTCAAGCTACCCAAGCGCTTGCTTTGGGTCAAGGGACGAAGTGCGCTGGCCTATTGGCCTAAATGCTCAGATAAATATGACAGCGATGTTTGAAAAGAACACAAAGAACGAAAGCGAGATTGCCAGCGTCAGGACAGATGCTCCAGATCTTGCCGGGCAGATTGTTCGATGCCGCGCAATTCTTCCAGTGCGGAATCCAGCGCTTTTCGTTGTGCTTCCAGCTCCTGAATGCGGGCCTGACAATGCTCCTGTAAATCGAGAAGACGTTGCGGGTTGGTGCGATCAGCTTCGTACAAATCGAGATAATGTTTGGTATCTTCCAACGAGAACCCTACACGCTTGGAACGCAGCACAATTTTCAGCCGGGCCCGCTGACGCCGATCATAAAACATTGCCCGGCCTTCACGTCGTGACTGCAGTAAGCCTTTTGATTCGTAAAAACGAATGGCACGTGGGGTAATACCAAACTCTTCCGCCAATTGGGCAACGGTGTATTCCTGGTCGTTAACCGCGGCTTCAGTAATAACGCTTTTGCTCATAGACGGAATAAATCTCAGATCAGATCGGACAGCGAGGCAGTGTAGCAGCCACAGATTTGATTTGACCAGTCGCGGAAATTCAATCTGTTTGAGCATTTGTTAATCTGCGCGCGAGTGGCAAAACCCAAAATACTTACGACTTTAGTGCATAAAACCAGTACTTTTACCTAGTTAATCACTTGTCAAGAGCACGATTTGTGTCGGCATTTGTCTATACTTCCGCTGCATCAGGAACGGCCTGTATCTCTGCCTTCCTGAACCCCGGTTTTCCTGAATTGAGTGGTATGAGGCCGGGATGAAAATCCCCTTAGTTAATTAACTGGAGTTCATATGAACTTACAAGACAAAGTGATTGCCATTACCGGTGCTGGCCAGGGTTTAGGTCGTGCTATGGCGGTTTATCTGGCAGAAAAAGGGGCAAGGATCGCCGTTATCGACCTCAATCAGGAATTGATGGACGAAACAAAAACTCAGGTGGAAGCTGCAGGTTCCAGCGCTTCAACTTTCCTGTGTAACGTTGCCGATGAGCAACAGGTAGAAGAAACCTTTTCTGGCATTGTTACCCAGATGGGTGGTCTGCATGGCCTGGTCAACAACGCGGGTGTTCTGCGTGATGGCTTAATGGTAAAAGCCAAAGATGGTGAAATCACCAAAATGTCACTGGCTCAGTGGCAAACCGTGATTGATGTAAACCTGACCGGTGTTTTCCTGTGTGGCCGTGAAGCCGCGGTGAAAATGATCGAATCGGGTGAAGGTGGTTGTATCATCAATATTTCCAGCATCTCACGTGCCGGTAATATGGGCCAGAGCAACTATTCTGCTGCTAAAGCCGGTGTTGCTTCCATGGCCGTGGTTTGGGCGAAAGAACTGGCGCGTTACAACATTCGCGCAAATGCCATCGCTCCGGGCTTTATCGCTACTGAGATGACGGCAGGCATGAAACCAGAAGCACTGGATAAAATGACCGCGGGTATTCCGGCCAAACGTATGGGCCAGCCGGAAGAAATTGCTCATACCGTCGCTTATCTGATGGAAAACGACTATGTGTCTGGTCGCATGGTTGAAGTGGACGGCGGCTTACGTTTGTAATCCGTTAGTTCTGCTGCCAATAAAAAAAGCCCTCCAGAGAGGGCTTTTTTTATATTACCGAATTCCCCCTAGCCGGATATCTGACGATAAAACGCCGCCATCATCGCCCCCTGAGACGTACTATTGCTGTTTGAATCGGCAACGGCTTCGCTGCCATCAGAATTAAACTTCATGACCTGTGAACGATCCGTCAGTGCTCTGGCTTCATTCACCAGCCACAAGCCTGCAGCTTGTTCATTCATGCCGGATTCGATTTTTTTCAGCCATTGGTTGTGTAGTTCCCCCAACTGTTGAAACGTTCTCGCCTGACTGGCCTTGGCAAATTGTTGCTGCAGTTCCGGATCTTTTTCAAAGATGGCTTCTATCCGATCTTTTTGCGGATGATCATTTAAAACCATCACTCTGCCATCATAGTCGGTTGTCAGCTCAATCGTCTCATCACCATCAATACCGGCTTTTTGCAGTGCCCGACCAAAATCCTGCTCAAACTGTTTGATATCCGCCGGTCCGGGAATTGCCAACGGCGCCAGCTCAAACAGTAACTGAGTATTTTTCTCTAACTCGGCGCTGTACTTCTGCCCACGATCACTGATCTGATAGATTTCACCCGCGCTTTCAGGCTTTGCAGGAGTTGTTGCCTCGGCCACTGTTTGCCGCGGTTGTTGCCGGTCGATACCCAACGTTGCCGTCGCTGATACGATATTCCGTGTATTAACGTCCATAATGGCCTGGCTCTCCCTGATTGCAGATGTCGATGAGTGAATTGTCTTAACTACAAATGAATCAGCAAAAAGCAAACCAATTAAATCGGATCTATAAAAATGCCGTATTAAAACAAAAGCATCAGAAAGGAGAGAAAAAAGCTCAACAAAAGATGAACTTACGAATTTCTGTCTACTCTAACTTCACGCTGGAACGGACTGTTGCCCTGACCAGGTTAGTATTTAACCGACTGGCACGGCCGCAATAAGCGATAACTAAAAATCTGAATTAGACAGGAAACGACCATGAATAAAAAAGCTCAAAATCTGCTGTCCGGTGCTGCATTAGCAGTAGCTGTTGCGGGTCTGGCTGGCTGTGCAACCAACAGCACGGATAGCGCTTCGGCAACTCCGGCAGGTAGCACCGATCTGGTTCATTGTTACGGCGTAAACGTATGTAAGGGCCACAATGACTGTGGTACTGCAAATAACTCCTGCTCTGGCCAGGCGTCCTGTAAAGGCACCGGCTTTGTTGGCATGCCTTCTAAAGCGTGTGCGGACGTGGGTGGCGAACAGAAAGATGACTGGAAAGGTTCTGTATCCAAAGCCGATCTGGTTCATTGCTATGGCGTGAACATCTGTAAAGGTCACAACGACTGCAAAACAGCCAACAACGCTTGTGGTGGTCATGCTTCTTGTAAAGGTACTGGTTTCGTAACCACAACAGCTAAATCTTGTGCTGATATCGGTGGTAAAGAAGGCGCATAATTTGCCCGACCATCCCGCAGAATGGTCGCGCTATGCGGCCATTTCTGTTCATAATAATAACTCTGTGTTAACTGCCTGTAGCTAACGATGAAAACCCCATCTGAAAACTCGATTACCCACCCTTTTCTCGGTTTCGGCCTGGGATTAAGAACCCAGCATTTCGAACATGTGTTGCAACATCAACCAGACATAGACTGGTTCGAAATTCTGTCGGAAAACTATATGGTCGCTGGCGGTAAACCACGTTATTACCTTGATGCTATTGCCGAGCAGTACCCGCTGGTGATGCACGGAGTATCGATGTCGATTGGCAGCACCGACCCACTGGATATGGATTATTTAAAGGCATTAAAAAAGCTGGCAAATGACGTGCAGCCGAAGTGGATTTCTGACCATATTTGCTGGACATCCATTCATGGCAAAAACAGCCACGATTTATTACCCCTGCCCTATACCATGGAAACCGTTGCTCACGTTGCAGAGCGAGTAAAACAGGTACAGGATTTTTTAGGGCGACGCATTTTGCTGGAAAATGTTTCCAGTTATTTGTCCTACAACAACAGCGAAATGGACGAATGGGAGTTTTTATCCCAGGTAGCAGAAGAAGCCGACTGTTTGATTCTGCTCGACATCAACAACATTTACGTCAGCGCGCGTAACCACCATTTCGAACCACTGGAATTCTTAAATAAAATCGATCCCAAACGAGTCCAGCAATTTCATTTAGCCGGCCACAGCGATTTTGGCGATCATGTCATTGATACCCACGATCACGATGTCCCGGATGCCGTCTGGCAACTTTATCGTGAAGCATTAAAACGCTTTGGCGCCATCAGTACCATGATTGAACGTGACGACAACATCCCGGAATTCCCGGAACTGTACGCCGAATTACAGGTTGCCAAAGACATCGCTAACCAAGAACTCACGGCGCAACAACTAGCCATTAATACCACAACCCAACAGGACGTTATTTATGGCTGATCAGGATTGCAAAGCCCCCAAACTGAAGCAATTGCAACAGGATTTTATGCAGTACCTGTTGGCACCGAATCAGCAAACCGGCGAACAGTTTCATGGCTGGGTCAGTGAACAGGCTGGCCTGCCTGCTGCCAGCCGGATGCAGATTTACGCCAACGCATATATGTTGCGTTTGCGCGAAACCATCGACACCGATCACGAACTGTTGGGTATTTATCTGGGCGATGATTTATTCGAAAAAATGGTGGAAGATTACGTACGCCAGAATCCATCGACGTTTCGTTCGTTGCGCCAGTTTGCCGATGCATTACCGGATTACCTGGCAACGGATGAGTTCTTTTCACAGTATCCGATTCTGGCCGATCTGGCGGCCTTTGAGCGCCGTTTAATCAGTGCTTTTGATGCAGCCGACAGCGAGCATGCAACCCTTGCCGAATTGCAGGTTATTTCACCGGACTTATGGCCTGAAATTCAGTTTCGCTTCCACCCCAGCCTGCAGTTATTCAGCTGTAACACTAACGCCGTGGAAAGCTGGCAGGCGTTAAAAGCAGAACAAACGCCACCACAGCCTGAAGTCGGCGACGCCCGCCACTGGCTGATCTGGCGCGGTAAAGAACGTTTGACCGAATTTATTTCAATGCAGTCATATCAGCAAACTCTGATTCACGGCTTTCTACAGGGCCATAATTTCGCCCAGCAATGCGAGGCTATGTTGCAGTGGTTCGCAGAAGATCAGGTTGCCTTACAGGTGCTGCAGGCTTTACAGGCATGGTTCGATATGGGCATCATCCGCAGCATTGTGATTGATCAGGAGCCTGCCGCTTCATGACTGAAGACCTCAGTCCCACCGAACGTTTATACACCGCACTTGCCAACATTCCCGCGGCGAAAGTGGTTACCTATGGCCAACTGGCGGAACTGGCCGGAATGCCACGCCGCGCCCGCTGGGTTGGCCAGGTACTGAAAAATTTGCCCAAAGACACAACCCTGCCCTGGTTCAAAGTGATTAATTCCCAGGGCAAGATCAGCTTCCCTCCGGGCAGTGAAGCCGCTGAACGCCAGGCCGAACGATTACGCGACGATGGCGTTGAAGTCAGCGAGCAATATCGTATCAGTCTGAAAGTTTACGGTTTGTAACAACACCGTTAGTAACAATGCCTGACGCTTTGATCAGAGTTTTCTATACTCATTCAATAGAAACTTTACTGGTCGACCATGCGACACAACCAAGGCTTTACTCTGATTGAACTGATTATCACTCTGGTAGTGGTCGGCATCCTTGCGGCCATTGTTATCCCCAGAGCGTCTGATCTGTCCGAAGAAGCCGTGATTGCAAAAACTGAGGGAGTAGCAGGCAGCCTGCGCAGTGCCGTGAATACCGTAAAAGCCATTTTCCGTAGTCAGGGCCACGCCACCCGGGTGCAAAACCTTCAGGGTTTTGGCAATAACAATATCGATACCAATAACATCGGTTACCCAATCGGTATCGATAAGGGCAATGGCAACGAAAACATCGGCCGCAATAACAAAGGCTGTGATGAGTTGTGGGATGGTCTTCTTGTTGATGCCCCAACAACCGCGTTTAACAACAACAATCAGGACTACCGCTCTTTCCGCCATACCAGCAGCCGGATATGCAGCTATGTGTACCGCCGTAATGGTGACCTCGGCAATCAGAACTCTGGGCAGATTATTATTCGTTATGATTCGCGCAATGGCTCAGTGAGAGTATGTGGCGCCAGCTCGCTACTCGACCCATGCTAAAAGTTGAGATAAATCGTCACTACGGCATACTTACCTGACTAACGGCCGACAATCACACTTTATGAAAACCCTCAGAATTCCATCCAGCCCAACCACTCAGTTTGGCTACGCTGTAATTCTGACCCTGTTGATCAATTTATTGATATCCCCCGTCACATTCGCAAACCCAGAACAACACAACAAACAATTGATTATGGCGACCTCCGAAGGGCCGCCTTATATGATCCGGAAACCCGTCAGCGGCCTGGATATCGACACCGTTAAAGCGGCATTGGAACAGCAGGGTTATCAGGTTGACGTACAGTTTTATTCATTACATCGCGCTATGGCAGAATTAGTTGCCAAACGGGTCGATCTGGTTGTGCCCAGTTTTGTAACCGAGCAGCCCGGTTTGTTTAATGGCGACCCTCATATTCTTTACCGGCCAACAGTATTCTCGCTTAAATCAAAAAATATCCAGCTGAATTCCATCGCCGATATGGGCAACTATCGGATCGCCAGTTTTCAGGGAGTAATTGGCTACTTTGGCGCAGAACTGGAGGCAGCAACTCAGCGGGCTCCGGCATTTTATCAGCACAGATCCATGGAGCATTTGATCGATATGCTGATGAATGACCGCGCTGATCTGGTATTACTGGACTATTGGATATTCGATTATTTTTATCGCCAGAGCCTTTATACCATCCCCTACGATGCGAATGATCAGCTGTTTCCACGAGTTCCGGCGGTCCCGGTGTTTCGTGATCTGGATATCCGTGACGCATACAACCGCGGCCTGCAACAAATTCATGACAACGGTGCCTATCGCCAGATTATGGATAAATTTGGCCACGATTAACCAACAATATTGGCCTCGTTTTTTGCGTTCATTGCCACTTCATTTTCTTCTTCCCGCTGACGGTTAACCGAGCCGCTAAAAGGACAAACCGCTGCCTTTTCAGTCGCAGGTAAACGGCTGATGATTTTTTCCGGCCCTAAACAACGAACCTGATAACCACCCGGATAACTCTTGTAATAGCGATAGATCAGGCTGCTTTCATAATCAAATATCTGCCAGATGTTAATGCGTTTTGCCAGCCTGGAACGCAACTTCATTATTCCACGCAGTAATCCCTGAACCGGTTTCGAAGGTGGCTTAATACCCAATGCCTGTAGCGCCACATCATCATTGATCATGGTCAGAACGAACGTGCGTAATAACGGGCTGGTCAGTGGTTGAATCCACTTAGGCATCATCTGTTGCATACCACGGATCAACCCTTCTGTGACCGCACGATTGGCCGGATCGAACGCCATATTTTCCCGGCGATATTGTTCATACCAACGTTTTACGGCGTAAAAATCTTCCGGTATTTGCTGAATGTTCATCGCCTCGCCCAGATCACGAAATTCCAGATACAGCGCCTGTTTTTCGTCTTCTGATAATCTGCGATAACCGAAGGTTTCACTCCAGCGCACAGGCTCCACCATAAACAATGCCAGGGTGTATAAATAATCATCGTTGCTGATCTGATAATGGCCATGAATAAAATTCAGCTGTTCAACCATCAGCTGGCCACGGTCACTATGAACTGTATCGGCCATACATTCCGTCAGAATGGCACGAGTGTCGTCCAGTCGTTTTGTCCCGGCGTGTTCGTATTGCTTGGTTCGATGTAATAACCGGCTGATACTGGGAATCACAAACGTCTGGATCTGAGCGAGCTCTCCCGCCAGTAAAAAATCGATCGGCATATCGGTGTTCGCCAGATATTTAACCCGCTCGTGATAGTTTTCATAAAGCGGTGTCTGGCTCAATTGCTGGCGCTTTTTATGATCACGAAAAATTCCCATCGTTTATTCCCCGATACGTTTGGCTAATTAGTTACTGAGCTTGATTAAAGTCGTGTCTGGCTTTAGCCTCAATGGACATAATTTTTAAAAATGTCCTGTAATTGACAGAATTTCAGATATGTCGCAAAAATCTTCGCCAGCTAAAAAATCGTCACTTTCTCCGGTAAATACTCTTACAAATACTCCGTCAGAAAAGTCCGACCCCAGAATTGAACGCACCCGGCGCCAGATTGTTGATGCACTGCTGAGTCTGATGGAGCAACAGTCGTATCAGAAAATTAAAATCTCTGACATCACCAACCGGGCAGATATCGCTCGCCAGACGTTTTATCTGCATTTCAAGCGTAAAGACGACGTATTACTGGATTATATTGACGAGGTATTTGACGAGTTTTATCAGGATATTGCCGGGCATATCGAAGCTTCGCCAGATCCGGATCCGGTCATCTCGACCCTGTTATTCGAACAATGGAAAAACCACGCGCGCTTTTCGAAGTTGGCACTGGCGGCCGATATCCAACATCTGGTGATCAGGCGCTTTCAGAATTACATCAGCCGCACCATTGGTTTATACATTCGCTGTCATATTAAAACCCCAAGTGATCCGGATGAATTGGCGTATGTGATTGACTACCTTGCTGGTGCTTCCTGGATGATTTTACGCCGCTGGGTCGACAGTGATTTCAGTTACCCGCTGGAAAAACTCAGCTCGCTGTACAGCGAGCTGAATCGCCCCGGGTTATTGTCCGTATTGCAACGCCAGATCAGCGGTTGATACCGCCATTTCTGATGCCGCCGTTGCATAGTTCGTTATGAATCGGATTTTAGTGACTCGATATATTCCGAAGGGGGAACGCCCTGCCAACGCTTAAAAGCACGACGAAAGTTCGCCACGTCGGAATATCCCAGCGCATAGGCGACCTGTTGAATGGTTAAATCACCTTTTTTGAAATGCTGCAATGCCAGCCGATGACGTACGTCCTCGACCAGGAATTTGTAGCTGGTGCCCTCTTCCTGCAAACGCCGGTGCAGGGTTCTCGGTGTCATATGAAAACAACGCGCTGTGGTTTCCAGAGTCGGGAATTGCTGGCTACCGGATAGCAACAACTGCTGGATCTGAGTAGCCAGGCTGTCCTGATTTTCCAGCTGTTCCAGCTCTTGCTGACAGATTTTAATGGCGTCGCGGAAGCTGGCGTTATTGGCCATTTTCAGCGGCCGGTCGACCACCTCCAGCGGTAAAGAGATGCCAACCCAATCCTGAGAAAAATGCACCGGTGTGTTAAACATCGAACGGAGAAAATCCGAATATCGGTGCGCCGGATACGGTAATGCAACTTCAAGGCTGAGTTTCTCTCCCATAGCGATAAAATCGAGGATGTTTTTAATCGCCAGTACAATCGCTTCCAGCACACTGCGGCGAATATCATCCAGCTCACGCTTTTCCTGAAAAACAATGCGGAAGTGTTGCTGGTGCACCTCACCAACCACGGTAATCAGATCGGTGCGCAACGGTATAAAGCGTGCAACCAGGTCTACAACCTGGCGAATCGAACCGCTGTTCATCGCCGCAAATCCAAGAATGCCATGGGTATTCACTGCCAGTCGCTGGCCAACCTTCAGGCCAAGTGCGGTGTCTCCGCTGTAACCTTCTGCCTGCTGGACCATGCGATAAAACACATCCCAGGGCATGGTTACGGAATCGAGATCTTCGGCGATCGGTTCCAGCCCAAGTTCACTGGCCCACAGCCCCGTATCAACACCAAAGCTGGCGACCACATCGAGAATCTGAGCGACGTAGAATCCAGGCAAGGTGATATCACTTTGTGGCATTGCCGGTTGCACGGTTGTTGTTATTGTTGGTTTAGTTGTCAAAAAATGACCCCCTAGTGTCAATCTCTGCTCTCTGAGGATTGGGCCTGCTGCCCTAATCTAATCACTATTGAGTACCCCGGAGCGCAACCATGTTTTCATTTTTCAAAAAAAATAAAAAGCCACACAATGCAAATATTAACGGTCAGGTGATTGAAGTCTTACCCAAAGAAACCCTGCTGAATGCCGCGTTACGCCACGATATTGAATTCCCACATTCTTGCCGGGTTGGTGGTTGTGCGGCCTGTAAATGCCAGCTCACCGACGGCAAAGTGACAGAATTAACCGACGCGGGTTACATCCTGTCGGATGAAGATCTGGATAACGGCTACATTCTCGCCTGCCAGAGTGTGCCCAAAACCGATATCAGCATTACCCTGGATCTGCCGCAACATGCGTTAAAAGAAGTTTCTGGCGAAATCATTGCTCAAAATCGCCTGACTCACGATATCACTGAACTGAAGATCCGCACTGACGAACCTCTGGAATATCAGCCGGGCCAGTTTGCTGATCTGATACTGTCGTCGCTGCCCGGCCTGCCACGCAGCTATTCCTTTGCCTCGGCCCCGTCTAACCGCCAGGAAAGCAGCAATGAGCTGAGTTTCTTCGTGCGCGAAGTGCCGGGCGGGCGTTTTTCCGGCGCCATTAATCAGCAGCAACTGGTTGGTGAAAGTATCTCCGTGAAAGGCCCATTGGGCGATTTCTGGCTACGTCCGGCGCAAAACCCGATTGTTATGATCGCCGGTGGCAGTGGTCTGGCACCCATCATTGCCATGCTACAGGAAGAAGTAAAACAGTCACGCCACCGCCCGCTGCTACTGTTGTTTGGCGCACGCACTCAACAGGATTTATACGCCCTGGAAGCCATTGCAGACATCAAACAACAGTGGACCGCTGAGTTTGAATTTATGCCCGTGTTGTCGGAAGAGCCAGAGAACGCGTCATCGGAAGATGATTGGCAAGGTTTGCGTGGCCTGGTGACCGAATACATTCAGGAGGCGTTAGTCCCTGACAGCCACGCCTACCTATGTGGCCCACCAGCCATGATCGATGCCGCTGAAGTGGTACTGAAGCAGCAAGGCATCAGGCAAGAACATATTCACGCAGATCGCTTTGTTACGTTGACGCCAGAAACCCAGCCATCCAACGTTAAACAAAGCGCTTAACTAGTTTTTCAAAAAAATAACAACACCTATAACCACTACTCATTTGAGTAAAAGGAGACTCAGCCATGATGTTATTTCACTACCTGAAATATTTTTTATTTCACGTAACCAGCCTGTCGGTAATTGCTGCACTGATTTTCAGCGGTGATTATATTATTTATGCGCTGGCGGGCATTCTGCTGGTATACATAGTCGGAGATAGTATTTCGGGTGATGACACGTCAACGCCGGAATACCAAATGCCGCAAATTCTGACGGTACAATTGTGGATGGCATTGCCATTACTGGCATTAATTATGTTTCTGGTGCTGTGGAATATCAGCCCTACCGATCTGTTTTCTGTGGGCGCAATCGCCTCTGAGTTAACCGGGTACGATGCGTTAGCGGCGCGCGACAGTATTGGTGTACTGCATTATATCGCGCTGTTTATTTTAGCCGGTTTAATTATTGGCTTAGTGGGCACCATCACCGCCCATGAATTGACCCACCGTACCTGGGATCCGACCTCCATGCTGATTGGCCGCTGGCTGTTAGCCTTCAGCTTCGACACTATCTTCTCGATTGAACACGTTTACGGTCACCACCGTTACGTATCGACAAAAGAAGATCCGGCAACGGCACCACGTGGCCGCAATGTTTACTTTCACATTCTGGCTTCGACGATTAAAGGAAACATCAGTGCCTGGAAAATTGAGAAAAAACGCCTGACCCGTAAAGGTTATGCTTTATTCGGCCCACGTAATGCCGTGATCCGTGGCCACCTGATGAGTGTATTACTGGTTGCGATCGCTTACGCACTCAGCGGCCTGATGCCAACCCTGTTTATCATCGCTTGTATGCTTTGGGGTAAAGCGCTGCTGGAAATCGTAAACTACATGGAGCATTACGGTATGGTTCGTAACCCGGAAACTCCGGTACAACCACGCCATTCCTGGAACACCAATAAACGCATCAGCTCCTGGGCAATGTTTAACCTGACACGTCACTCGCACCACCATGCACAAGGCGAAGTGCCATACCAGGATCTGAAACCCTACCCGGAAGCACCAATGATGATCAGCGGTTACTTGACCACCATCGTTGTTGCTCTGATTCCACCCCTGTGGCACAAGCTGATGATTCCTAAAGTGCTGGAGTGGGATGCGAAATACGCAACAGCAGAAGAGTTGGAGCTGGTACGCGAAGCGAACGCTAAAAGCGGTATCAAAGCCTTTCAGGAGTCGGTAATCGCAGATAACGCATTACAAGCTAAGATGGCTTAACGATGAAACCTTCGGAGGCCTGCCCTGGCCTCCTTTGCATGCCCCTTCTCTCTCCACGAGAAGAGCTTTAGGACAATTATGATGGTCCACTCAGCCATATTCTGGACACATATGGTTGAGTTTTTTCGCTAATCCATGCATGACAGAACATGGATCTCTATAAAACTTATTTCCTGCCTCCGCCGAATTTCTTGCATATTTGCACACAGACACGCGACTGAAATGCTCATTGTACTGGAAGCCCTCAGAAATTTGTTGCAGAATCATAGGTCTAATAAAGTTATCAGTAGAAATAACCGGCGCCTGTTATTTCTGCAAACGTGCATGTCTATAACTAAAATGTTACACGGCGAAACCAAAAATTGAGTAATCTTCTCGCTAAGTGGAATGACTGAAATAATTGAAGCAGAAACACAGCGGTTAATTCTCCGTCAATGGAAAGAGAGTGATTTCAAGCCGTTTTCTGATATGAACTCTGATGAACAGGTTATGGAGTTCTACCCTTCGCCCCTGTCGCAAGAACAAAGTAATGAAATGGCTTTACGCTGTCAGTCTCTGATCACTGAGAGAGGATGGGGATTCTGGGCACTTGAGGAAAAGTCCACAAATTGCTTTATAGGTTTCACTGGTTTGCATATTCCCAGTCATGATCTGCCATTTTCTCCATGCGTAGAGATTGGATGGAGACTCAATCCTAAGCGCTGGGGACAAGGACTTGTAACTGAGGCAGCGCAAGCAGCACTAGGAGTAGCATTTGCAAAGCTAAACCTTTATGAAGTCGTTTCCTTTGCAGCCAAAGATAATGTTCGCTCATTGGCCGTGATGAAAAGGTTAGGTATGCTCAAGCAATCATCAAGCTTCGAGCATCCAGCTTTGCCTATCGGACACAAACTCAGAGAGCATGAGTTGTATAAAATTAAACAATCACAGTGGGCAACAACTGCTGTGTAACAAGGCCAAGCGCGATCACCAGCCAGTACACTGCTTTAAATACACAACGGAACTCAGCATGATTGACTTTATTTTCGATTTGTTTCAACAAGGACAAATTCATGATGCCAAGGCTGACATTGAACTAGGCAAAGAAAAGGACAAATATCAGGACCATAAAATTACGTCATCTGATATCCGCCTGAAGGACCTGGAACAACGTCACGAGCAACTAAAATTAGTAACAATGGCGATGTGGACTTTACTAAAAGACCACACCGGATTAACCGAAGGAGACCTGAGAAAGTATATAGAGAAAGTGGACCTTATGGATGGTAAAGCCGATGGAAAAATAAACACAAAAGAAAGAAGTGATTGCCTGAACTGCAATAGAACAGTGTTGTCGACCTCCCTGGCCTGCCCTTATTGCGGTGGAAAGCTAAACCGAAAGTCGTCATTTTGATTCAGAAAGCCCAATGAAGAATCACTTTAAAGCTTTAATATCGGTACTTTCTCTCATTTTGCTAATCGTTTCCTTGTTATCTTTCGATCTAATCGGTGGACCAACAATTATTTCTGAGTATTCGAACCACAACCAGCATAAATCTCTTTCATTCTCCTTCTCATGGTGTGAAGAGGAAGTAACTTCTAAAAACCAAGTTATTAGCACACAGTGGAAACATAGCAGTTTGATTATCAAAACAACTCTTACACCTAACTGTGGAACAACCTGGCTATTCGGGAATTACAGAATGACCAACTCAAATGAAATTATATTGGAGTACAAACCCATAGTGCCTAATGTAGTTGGCTGCAACTGTGCATTTAGGGCAACCTACGTGATTGACGGTTTGAATCAGAAAGATTACGAAATATTGATAGTTCCTGAAGAGCCGGTAATTGAATTACCACTGATTATGCGTCCATTGTATTAATGCTTCGATAGAAATCTATTGCCCTATCCTGCTACCAATTACTCATATTTGACGCATAGATTCTGATTTAGAGTGTATATTAGCACCTATATTCCCAGGAAAACGATATGGACTTCACACCTATCATTAATGAACTACTGCAACTCTGGTGGCTACTACCTATTCTTTTTGCGCTAGCGTTTTTACAGTCGCCTGTATTCAAGGGAATATCGGGTGAACTCATAATTCGCCTGATTGCCAGGCTCACCCTTCCCAAAACAACTTACCACCCCATCCATAACGTCACACTGGCAACAGCCGACGGAACCACCCAAATCGACCACCTGTTTATATCGCGTTTCGGTATCTTTGTTGTAGAAACCAAAAATATGAAGGGTTGGATATTTGGTAGTGAACGACAGCCACAGTGGACTCAAAAGATTTACAAAAAGAGCTACCAATTTCAGAACCCGATTCGTCAGAATTACAAACATGTAAAAGCCATCGAAGAAACACTTAAAACTCCACCCGAGAATATCCATTCCGTCGTGGTATTTGTTGGCGATAATACATTTAAAACACCAATGCCCGAAAATGTTACACGCGGAGTAGGCTATATTCGGTATATCCGCTCTTTTAATGAGCAAATATATTCAGAATCTGAAGTGCAGCAGCTTATATCTGCAATAGAGACCCTTCGTTTGGTGCCATCCAGAGAAACTCATAAACAACACCTGGAGAGCCTGAAGAAACGCCATACCCTTGCTAGTGAGAAGTCTTGCCCCAAATGTGGTAAAGCCATGGTGTTACGAACAGCAAAACGCGGTAAAAATACCGGTCAACAATTCTGGGGCTGCTCCGGCTACCCATCCTGCAAATCGACACAAGCCAGCCCCGAAAAGGACTAGTAGCGGGCTTCCTGTTCTGGCTATATGTAGCCAGATACTGCACAATCCAATTTGATTACATAAACATCAATTAAAAAGTAGCTCACGAGAGAACACCACACAGATGACGTCTGTATGCCGATTCATTCAATCGCATTAGGAGTCATCAATGACAATCAATACATGGGAGCAGTTTGCCGCCAGCTTCGAAGAAAAGAACAACTACGTTGTCGGCCTCAAAGACATCAGCGCCGTTAAAGAAGCGCTGGCGTC
The DNA here is from genome assembly GCF_965219715.1 of Bacterioplanoides sp. Classification (GTDB taxonomy): domain Bacteria; phylum Pseudomonadota; class Gammaproteobacteria; order Pseudomonadales; family Oceanobacteraceae; genus Bacterioplanoides. The sequence goes on along the minus strand of NZ_OZ244785.1, from coordinate 214,082 downwards.
ATTCGCAGAACTTGGCAACGTGCTCGAATTAGGCTGCGGCAATGGCACTTACACCGAAAGTATCGCTGCGGCAGCGACAGCAATCGTTGCCACAGATCTATCAGAAGATATGGTAGCGGTTACCCGAGAGCGCTTTAACACCAGCCACCATATCCAGGTTGAACAGGCTGACTGTTTTAACCTGACATACCCGGATAATTCTTTTGATACCGTATTTATGGCGAATCTGCTGCATATAGTGCCGGATCAACCAGCGCTGTTATCTGAGTGCCTACGTGTTTTGAAAGATGGTGGCCGGTTAATCGTCGTCAGCTTTACCTTGCACGGTATGACGTTCTTAAATCAGCTGGCGCTGAAGTATCGCTACGTAAAAACGTATGGCAATAAATCATCCAATAATGCCCCACTCTCTCCCGAGCTGGCCAAAACTCTTTGCCAGCAAAGTGGTTTTCAAGATCCACAAGCCGAGCTGATCGGGCACAATGTTAAAGCCGTACTGCTGACAACGAACAAACCGATAAAAGACAACGGGCAATAAAAAAGGACGCCACAGCGTCCTTTCCTTTTTCAACCAAACCGGATTTAAGCCTCAGCTTCTTCCGTTAATACATCTTCCACCTGTATCAACTTAGTCACCTTACACGGCACGGTTTTATGAAATGGAATACCGGTAAACTCATCACGCCATTGGTAATGCGTTAAATCATTGGTATTCACTCCGTAAGGCTTTAACGCGCCCTGCTCATCCGGGTACAACAATCCCATACCATTAGGCATAGACAGATTATCACGGCGCATGCCTTTATCGAGCGTCACCTGCATTTGTACTTTGCCACTCAGGGTTTCCAGTTCAACCCAATCGTCGTTGGCGAGTTCCATTTCTGCTGCTTGTTCCGGGTTTATTTTTAACAAGCACCGCCCGGCACGGCCTTTACGCCAGGAGCCATCACGCTGAATGGTATTGGCAGTCCAGGGACTGCGCTCCCCCGCCGCCAGCCAAATCGGATATTCGTCACTGAACACCGGTTGCTCATTAATAACCCGTTGCCATGCCGCTCTTAATGCCTGCGGATATAAGCGAATCTTTTTGTCTTTATGACCCAATGCTTCGTTCATATGCCATTCCCATGGCAAGGTTGCGAGGATGGTACCATTAGGATTATCGACAATTTGACGGAACCATTGTGTTCCCAATTTAAACGGATTTTTCGTTGGAATATTTTCGAACTGACGGAAGCGTGTGAACGACGCCAACTGGCAAGTCAGCCACAGAGTTGTAGCGTTCTTCGCCGCTAATAAGCCGTTCTTTCCTTGCGGCATTGAATGCCCTAATGCGTCATAACTCCAGTTAACCCAACGCACAAAAGCCTGAACCGGATTCGCCTTTGCCTCGACCATCGCTGTTGCAATAATCGCCGGACCAATCAGCGGATTTTCCCAGCCTTTTTTCCCGAGCATCTTCAGCCATTTCGGAGCCTTGGCCGGGCCACCCGAAGCTTCAACAATACGATGAAATATTTCCGCTTCGGTTTTAACATCCCCCATTGGCTGAATAACCGGTGGGCGTAAATGCGACGTTAACTTCGGGAATTTGCGACCAAACGTGGTCCACTCCCATTTCTCATAGCCGCCTGGGCACGCAAGTACATAATCCGCTTCCATGGCGGTTTCGGTATAAGAAGTATCCATAACAACCAGCAATTCAAGCTTGGCAAACGCAGCTTTCATCGCTTCACTGTTGGCATAGCTGCGCAGCGGATTCGCACTGGAAACCACCAGCGCTTTAATATTGCCGGCTTCAATTTCGTCCACTAATAAATTCGGCGAGAACATTTCAAACGGGCCTAACGCCGGAATGCCCACGATGCCGGATGCCGGAGCCACAAACGGAACCTTGCTTTCCAGCAAATGACCATCCGCCATAAAACCAGGGCGTAACGTATTACCGCCTGGGCGCCCGAAGTTACCGGTAATGGTCAGCAATACCCGCAGCAACCAGCTCACCAGCGTGGTGTTGGGAATCCACTCCACCCCGGTATCCCAGAATAAACTGCCTTTATCAGCGGTCGCATAAGCTCTGGTAATTTCCAACAGTTGCTCAGGTTCAACATCACAACGCTGGCATAAATCGTCGATATCCAGGCCACGGAAATGATTCAGGATTTCATCATAGTCCCGGGTGTGATTAACGACGAACGACTGATCGATCCAGTTGTTATTCACCACCAGCGACACCATCGCACTTAGTAACCAGACGTCAGTGCCTGGTTTGTGCGCCACATGAATATCCGCTTTGCGTGCGGTTTCAGATTTACGCGGATCAATCACAATCAGTTGTTTGCCCTGCTTTTTGAATTCACGCAGGTTTTCCTGAGTTTTGTAGCCCCGATTGGAATGAATCGGATTACAGCCAATCACCACCAGAACATCGCTGTTCCATGGGTCCGGGTGAATCATCGAGTGTGGCGGTGAGCCCAACATCCAGCGTTCCACCAGGTGATGTTGGGTTTTTTCCTGCGCATAGGCGCTGAAAAACCACGGTGATTTGAACGACTTCAGCATCGCCAGACCGTGCAATACATCCGAGTGATTACCCTGACCACCCAGGCCAGCCATCGCAATTTTGTCGCCACCGTGAATATCGGCAATCTGGCGCAGGCGATGGCCAATCTCCGATAAGGCATTATCCCAACTTACCGACTGGTGCCCTGATTGATCGGCCGACCGCTTTAGCGGACCGGAAAGGCGTTGTTTGTGATGCACATAATGATTAACGCTGTAGGCCTTATTGCAAATGTGGCCGAGCGTAATCGGGTTGGTATCGTCGGCTTTTATCCGCAGGATCTGGTTGTCTTCCACATCCAGCTGTAAGCCACAATTCATCGAACACAATACACAAGCGCTGGCGTGTAATGGTTTGGTTTTGCTGTCACGAATCGCAGCCGCAGAGTTATCAGCAGGTTGGGTCATTATCATTATTCTCATCAGGCGATTTAGTCACATTGTGCCCGCAGGCTGCAGCACCTACCAAGGCAGATCGGACCAGCCTCACGGGCGCCAAAGCCAATCTATCTGCCACAAACACCGCTATCATGGGATTTACTAAACCGTTTGAATCCGACAAGAGCATGCAAATCAGACCATGAGCCAGTTTATTGATGTTCATAGCCCGGTCTTTCCCTGGCACCTGCATCCAGCACAGCTGTATGCATTAGCACAGGAATATGGCTTGTCCGGTGACACCCTGCTGCAGGCAGCCGGGCTCAGTAATGAGGATATAAGCAACAGCGAATTACTCATCAGCTGGCACCAGTACCGGGCAATGGCACGTCTGGTTGAACAGCATTGTCCGCCCCATTGGGGCATATTGATGGGTCAGCGCCTGACTCTGGCCAGCCATGGATTATTAAGCCTGGCGGTGATGAATTGCTCCGGCTGGGATCAGGTACTGGATTTGATGGTGAAATTTAAAAACCTGGTCACCGCCTTATTTTATGTTGAGAAACACGACACCGACGAACACGTTATTTTGTTACTGCGTCCGGAATTCAGCCGCGACCCGATTACGCAAAAGTTTATCGAATGTTTTTTTCTGGCGATTTATCAGGCCATCATCAGCCTGGCGGAATTCCGCGATTTAATTAAATCCGGCACGGCCGATTTCCGCATTTACCTGCAACATCAAAAACCAGACTACAACGACATCAGTCAGGCGGCATTTGATCAGAATATCGAATACGGTTACTGGTGTTACGCCTTAAAGGTCCATCAGAGTTATCTGCAAACGCCCATCAGCAACAGTAATGCCAGCAATCCGGTGATCACCAACAATATGGTGACCCTGCTGAAAGGTCAGATGCAGCAAATGCCGATTCTGACCGGCGAATTACATGCACTGCACAGCCTATTCGGCAAACAGCAGTTTCAGCTGGAAAAATGCGCCTCCCGGCTACACACCAGCGCAACCACCCTGAAGCGCCGACTTAAACAAGCGGATACCAGTTTCAATAGCGAGCTGAAACTGTATCGCTCGGAGCAGGCTCATTTGTTACTGATGTACACCCAACTCAGCCAGGACGATATCGCTCAACAATTAGGCTTTCAGGATACCGGCAGTTTCCGCCGCTTTTTCAAGGCAGAAACCGGATTAACTCCCATCGACTTTCGTCATGGCCCACACTCGCATTCATAATGCTCTGTGTCATTAGTATGTTAATCTTACGGGGTTAGATTTAATCACCCGTACTAAGAGCCAGTCGTCACATGCACTCAGTCATCCAACAGGAAGCCACCGGCTGCGGTATCGCTTCCGCTGCTAATATTCTTGGCAAAAGCTACGAAGATATGAAAGTCATTGCTAACCAGTTGGGAATTTTTGCAGACGACGAAAATCTCTGGTCGGACACGCACTATGTACGCCGCCTGCTAACCGAGTCGGGTGTGACCACCTCCCCCGAGGAAACCCCGTTTAACAACTGGGAATCGTTACCAGACTGCGCCCTGCTGGCTATTAAGCATCACCAGAAAAACGGAAAGAATTTCTGGCATTGGGTGGTGTTTAAGCGCGATGGAGAGCAAACCACCGTACTCGATTCTGCCAGTTACCTGCCTTGCAACGTACGCACGGATTTTGATCAGATGCAGCCTAAGTGGTTTATTGAGGTTTTCATCTAATTCCCAAACACTAATACCGGATTATCGAATTACGTGTGCTTCCACAATGAGATTCCAGATGAAACTTCCTATCTACCAGATTGATGCTTTTACATCGAAAACCTTTGGTGGTAACCCGGCAGCAGTTTGCCCGCTGGAGAACTGGCTGGCTGATGAAGTCCTGCAAAGTATTGCAATGGAAAACGCTCTGCCAGAAACCGCTTTTATAAAAGTCAGCAACAATAGTTTCCAGAAAAACACATACGAAATTCGCTGGTTTACACCCGATATCGAAATGGATTTATGCGGCCATGCGACACTGGCCTCAGCCTACGTTGTATTTAATTACCTGCAGACTGAACTGAATTCGGTCACGTTTTCCTCAAAAAGTGGCGACCTGATTGTCACACGGAATGATGATTTGCTAACGCTCGACTTTCCATCGCGCAAACCTGAGCCTGTTCAAATGTCTGAAGTTCCCAAAGCGATTATTAACGCTTTTGATACTGCACCAATCGAAGTATTGAAATCACGCGACTATGTGCTGGTGTTTGAATCTGAAGACATCATCCGTAACATGCAGGTGGATCAGAAAGTTCTCGACCAGATCAACCTGGATCCAGGTGGTGTCTGTATAACTGCACGGGGAGACGACGTCGATTTTGTTTCACGCTTTTTTACTCCTCAGGCGCATATCTTTGAAGACCCGGTCACAGGCTCTGCTCATTGCTCGCTGATTCCTTTCTGGAGTGAGCGGTTGAATAAAACTTCGTTACAAGCGCTGCAGTTATCGTCGCGAGTTGGAACTCTGACCTGCCAGGACAAAGGCAAACGTGTTCTTATTTCTGGCAATGCCGTCACCTACCTCAAAGGTGAGATACTGATTTAAGCTTCGTTTGTTTGTCCTGGCTTACTCCAGTGTTTCTGCCCCCTCTCCAGGCAGGTTTTCACAGCCTGCCATTCTTTATTCCTGCCCTGCTTGAACCTGCCTAAACATCATGATTTTTAATTAGATCTCTAATTATTTTCAAAAGAAAACCAACAGATTACTTCGAATACAAAATCATAAATACAGATTAAATCCATATTTATCAATCACTTAACTAACAACAACCTATGAAAAATCCAAAATTTACTTAGAGTTGTAAATATTTATTTTGCTGGTATATTGTTTAGTACTCTAAACAAATAAAGGGTTCGTAACAGCTTGACTGGTAAGCGATTCCCTCTCACTAATGGACGTTAACTGTACGAAATCACAATCCACTTCCAACCCAGACACTGCACTTCACTACTTTCATTTCAGAAAACCAGAAAGCCACGACGGCGTGAGTGTTTTCGAATTGATAAAAACCTGTAAACCGCTCGACGAAAATTCGCTTTACTGCAATCTGCTGCAATGTAGCCATTTTCGTAACACCTCCCTTGTGGCAGAAATCAATGATCAGCTGGCTGGCTTTATTTCGGCGTATCGGCTGCCAGAACACGCTGACACTTTATTTATCTGGCAAATTGCTGTTCACCCGGCCTTTCGTGGCAATGGCTTAGCACCTCGCATGCTGCACACACTGTTACAGCGCCTGAGCGGAATTCGATACGTTCACACCAGCATCACGGAAGACAACAAAGCATCCTGGCAGACATTCCGAAGGCTGGCGCTGGATCTTGGCGCTGATATTCACATGCGCATGTTATTTGATCGTGAACGTCACTTTGATAACCGCCACGACAGTGAGCAACTGGTCGAAATCGGACCATTTACTTTTTTTTCTGCTGATAATTTAGGGGAGTAATCACTATGACAATTTTTAATGAAATGGAATCGAACGTACGTGGCTACTGTCGCTCATTTCCTGTGACCTTCAGCTCCGCTCAGAATGCGTTATTAACCGATACATCCGATGAGAAGTACATCGACTTTCTGGGCGGTGCGGGCACTCTCAACTATGGCCATAACAACCCTAAATTTAAGCAGGCTCTGATTGACTATATAGAGTCAGATGGGATGACCCACGGTCTGGATATGCACACCGAAGCAAAAGCAGCATTTATGGAAACGTTCCGTGATCTGATTTTGCAACCGCGCAACATGCGCTACCGAATGCAGTTCACCGGCCCTACAGGGACCAATGCTGTTGAAGCCGCATTAAAAATTGCCCGTAAAAATACCGGCCGCCAAACCATTGTTTCATTTACCAATGGATTTCATGGCGTAACTCAGGGAGCTGCAGCAGTTACCGGCAATGAAAAATATAAAGCATCATTTGGCATGCCATTGCCAGGGGTTCAGTTTATGCCCTATGACGGTTATATGGGCGATTTTGACACGCTGAAATATTTCGAAAAAGCACTGCAGGACCCTTCATCAGGCATCGGCCATCCGGCAGCGGTGATCGTGGAATGCATCCAGGGCGAAGGCGGATTAAACGTTGCCAGCAAAGAATGGCTGCAAGGCCTGGAAGACATTTGTCGTCGTTATTCAATGGTCCTGATTGTGGATGATATCCAGGCAGGCTGTGGCCGTAGTGGAACATTTTTCAGTTTTGAAGAAGCAGGCATAAAACCCGATATTGTTACCTTGTCAAAATCCCTGAGCGGATACGGCCTGCCGATGGCTGTGGTATTGCTGAAAGAAGATCTGGATATCTGGAAGCCCGGCGAACACAACGGTACTTTTCGCGGTAACAATCACGCATTTATCACCGCTCGTCGTGCACTGGAAGAATACTGGAGGAACGATCAATTCAGTCGCGAAATTCAACAAAAAGCACGACTGGTCAGCTCGCAACTGAAACGCATTCAGGCGGCACATGGTGGCCAGATGAAACATAAGGGCCGCGGGCTGATGCAGGGCCTAGAGTTTAACGACGGTCAGACCGCAGAGCGCATTACCGAGCTGGCTTTTCAGCGCAATCTGATTATTGAAACCAGTGGCTCCCATGGTCAGGTGGTAAAAGTGTTGTGTCCGTTAACGATTCCTGTGACCGAGTTAGCACAGGGCCTGAACATTCTGCATGACTGTGTTGCAGACGCAATGGCAGAACAAATCAGCAAAGCGTCTTAAGGAGGTGTCGTTATGATTGTCAGAACACTCGACCAATGTAAAAAATCAGATCGCCGCGTTCATGGTGGTAACTGGGAATCGGTGCGTATGTTGCTCGAAAGCGACAAAATGGGCTTCTCGTTCCACATCACAACCATTTTTGCTGGCACCGAAACACCTATTTGGTATCAAAACCATCTGGAGTCTGTTTATTGCATCAGCGGCCATGGTGAAGTCGAAACCTGCGCCGACGGCGAAATCTACGAAATACATCCGGGCACACTGTATATCCTGGATAAAAACGACAAACACTTATTACGTGCCACCAGCGACGACATGCAAATGGCCTGCGTTTTCAACCCGCCGCTGATTGGTAAAGAAGTCCATGACAAAAACGGAGCCTACGCTCTGGAAAGTCACGACTGACGTCACCCTCTCCTCATATTGCATTTTTTCAATCAGGCAGCCTGATTCCGGGCTGCTCTGGCATTTATTTAATTTTTAATCACGAATCACATCGTTGCAGGGAAGTTATGTCTGAACTAACACACAATATTCATACCGTCGAAAAAATTGGCGGTACTTCAATGAGCCAGCATCAACACGTAATGGAAAATATCTGGTTACGCCCTCACAAACCAGATGGAAGAAATACAACTCTTTATCAACGCATCTTTGTTGTCTCTGCCTATGCAGGAATGACCAATGCATTACTCGAGCACAAAAAGACCGGAGAGCCCGGTGTTTATGCCTTGTTTTCAGAGATGGATGAAAACGCGCCCTGGCAGGCCAAGCTCGACCAGGTTCTGGAAACCATGCTGGCCAAGAACGCCATCATTTTCGATAACTCTACTCAGCGCAAACGCGCCGACCGCTTTATTATCCAGCGTTTTGCAGATACGCGAGCCTGCCTTGAAAACCTCGAAACCGTGTGTGATTTCGGTACTTTTCAACTGAAAGATCATTTGCATCAGGTCCGCGAAATGCTGAGTGGCCTGGGCGAATCACACAGTGCTTTTAATTCAACGCTGCTATTGCGCCAACAAGGGGTTAATGCAACCTTCATTGACCTGACTAATTGGCGCTCTGAACACCAACCGGATCTTAATGAGACCATAACAACAGCTTTCCGTGACGTGAACCTGAAGGAGCAAATGCCCATTGTTACCGGATACACGCAATGCCGCGAAGGCCTGATGAAAACATTCGACCGTGGCTACAGCGAAATGACCTTCAGTAAAATTGCCACGATTACCAAAGCGCGCGAAGCCATTATTCACAAAGAATATCATTTAAGTACTGCGGATCCGGCATTGGTTGGTACAGATAAAATATTGCCAATCGGCTTGACGAATTTTGATGTTGCTGACCAGCTGGCAAACCTCGGAATGGAAGCGATTCATCCCCGCGCAGCATCAGGGCTACGAAAAAACAATATTGTTCTTCGCATTAAAAATACCTTCGAACCAACGCACAGCGGAACGGTTATTTGCAATGACTACTGCAGCGATACACCAAAGGTCGAAATCATTGCCGGTACCAAGGGTGTTTGGGCGATTGAATTATTTGATCAGGATATGGTGGGTGAACCCAAATACGCAAAACCAATGAATAACCTGGTTGAAGAATCCGGGTTACGCGTTCTGACCAAAGACTACAACGCCAATACGGTGACCTTTTATTTACGTGGTGATAAACGCCGCATACACCGCTTACTCGACAAACTGCAGCAACACTATCCCGAAGCGGATATCCGTGCCGAGAAACTCGCACTGGTCAGTGCTATTGGTAGCGACCTGAATATTCCCGGCCTGATGCAAAAAGCATCGGGGGCGTTGGCTCAAGCAGGCGTCAGCATTCTCTCTGCACACCAGGCACTGCGTCAGGTGGATATTATGTTTCTTATTGCAGAAAAAGATTATCGCCAGGCAGTGTCAGCGTTACACGAACAATTTGTGGAGGAGTCAGCCTTATGGCAGAAAAAGTTGGCTTAACCAAAGTGATACGAACACGACGCTGGTTAATACTTGCACTGCTGTGCCTATTGAGCCCGGCAGTATCTGCCACTACTCAGCCAGCTTCTGAAGAAAGCAAACAACAAATGGCAGAGCAACACGTCAATCAACTGGATAAACCACTCTATAGCGCTTTTACCGAGCGTTATATTCTGGACGAAGTTAAAAACCTGCGACAGGGTATTGCCGATGTGCGCGTTGAGATGACAACCAAGATTGTCGACCGGGAAATCGAGCTTGCCGACCGGGCATTAACGTACGCGACAGATACCGTGACGTATTTCTTTTATCTGCTGGCAGGTGCATCGTCTCTGTTGGTGATCATTGGCTGGAATTCATTACGCGACGTAAAAGAACGAGTGGGTTCCTACGCCAATGAGGAAATTCACCGGATTACTGCATCGTATGAAGAACGATTGGAAGCACTGGAAAAAGAACTGAGCAGAAAATCCAAACACATTAAGGCAGCGCAGGAGGAAATTGAGCTGACCAACGAAATCCATTCGCTGTGGCTGAAGGCCTCGCAGGAAGGTAGCCTGCAAAACAAAATTGCTCTTTATGACCAGATACTGTCACTGCGCCCGGACGACCTTGAAGCACTAACCTACAAAGCTGATGCTGCTCTGGCTTTGGGACAAGCAGAATGGGCAACCAGTCTTGCTAACCACGCACTGGATATTGAGCCGCATAACAGCCTGGCACTTTATCAACGGGCTTGTGCGTACTCTGAATCGGGTTTCACAGAAGAAGCACTGAGAGACCTGGCGTTCGCGATTGAGAAATCCGAATCACTGCGCCTGCAGGCTGAGGTCGACAGTAGCTTTAACATGCTCAGAGACAGCGAGGCATTTCAGAAACTGATTGAACATCAGGGAGTACAAAACGCTTAAGCAGCAGCCCAACCACTGAGGAAATTATTTTTGTCCACCCTGCTCGCATGTTAGCCTTTGCTTAATCATAAACCGGAGCGCAACGATGCAAGCCGAAATCCTCGAAGTGATGCGTTTTCTGCAGGATCATGCGCCATTTGCAGAACTGCCAGAAGACGCCCTGGGTAATTTAGCCCACCAGACAGAAATCAGTTACGTGCGGGCTGGTCAGGAAATCCTCAATTACGGCGATCCGATTAACGACCTGTATCTGGTTCGCAGTGGCGCGGTAGAAACCTATCGCCGCAGCGGCGACCTTTATAACCGCCTGGATCGTGGCGACACCTTTGGTCATTTTGGCCTGTTTATGAATCGTAAGGTGCGTTATCCAGTCAAAGCCATCGAAGATACCCTGCTGTATTGCATCCCCGCTGACTTATTCGATGAATTATGCGAGCGCTACGATTTCTTTTCCGACTTTTTCGAAAGCGACGGCACCGATTTATTGCGCCAGGCTATTTCGCAGCAAGCGGAAGGCAATGACCTGACAACCGTCAAAGTTAAATCTCTGATTTGCCGCGAAGCCGTATCAGTCACCATCGATACCGATATTCCGCAAATTGCCCGAACCATGACCGAAGAGCGCGTCTCTTCCATCCTGGTAACCGACCCTGACAAACCAATTGCAGCGGACCCGGATGATGACGATGGCCAGGTTGTTGGCATCATCACCGATCGGGATTTACGTACCCGGGTATTGGCGCAAGGGCGTCCATTAACCACCTACGCTGGCGACATTATGTCCGCCGATATGGTCATCATCGACGACAACGCTTACGTGTTTGAAGCCATGCTCACTATGCTGCGTCAGAACGTGCATCACTTGCCGATTGTTCATCGCTCCAAACCGATTGGCGTTATCGCGCTGTCCGATATCGTGCAGCACGAATCGCAAAACAGCTTGCTGTTTGTACGCAGTATTTTATCCCAGAGCTGTATCGAAGATCTGGCCGAGTTATCACAACAATTACCCAATGTGTTTTTGCGCATGGTTAATGAAGACGCGAATTCACATATGATTGGCTCTGCAATGGCGGTGATTGGTCGTGCTTTTAAACAACGTTTATTAGAACTGGCAGAAGAAAAATTCGGCCCGCCACCGGTGCCCTACTGTTTCCTGGCATTGGGTTCAATGGCGCGTGACGAGCAATTGATTGTTACCGATCAGGATAACGCCATTATTCTCGACAACGGTTTTGAGCCTGATAAACACGATGAGTATTTCCGCCAGCTGGCAGAGTTTGTTTGTGACGGCCTGGCACAGTGCGGCTATAAATATTGCGACGGCGGCATTATGGCGAAAAACCCGGAATGGCGTTTAACCGTTAAACAGTGGCAACAACAGTTCAGCGACTGGATCGAAAATCCGTCTCCCAAAGCATTACTTCATTCGTCCATCTTTTTTGATCTCGATGGTGTTTATGGTAAGCAAAAGTGGGCCAAACAGCTCAGTAATTTTGTCAGTAAAAAAGCCAAACAGTCTCCTAAATTCCTCGCCTATCTGGCCCGGAATTCACTCAACCGCACTCCTCCTCTGGGCTTTTTTAAAGGCTTTGTGATGGAACAGGATGGCGAGCACAAAAACTCCATCAATTTAAAACGCCGGGGTACAGCGCCTTTATCCGATGTTATCCGGGTTCACGCACTGGCGATTGGTTCACGCGCACAAAATTCTTTTGAACGATTGGACGATATTAAAGATTCCAAACTGCTGCCGCCGGGCAAAGCCCGCGATCTGAGTGATGCACTGGAATACATCGCCATGGTAAGGATTCGTCACCAGGCACTGGATATCGAAAATGCCATTGAACCAGATAACAATATTGAACCGGACAATTTATCCACCTTTGAACGACGTAATTTAAAAGAAGCGTTTCAGGTGCTGGATAAGGCTCAGGCGTTTTTAAAATTCCGTTATCAATCCGGTCGTCCGGTGGATGTGCGTTAAATGACCAATATCAACTGGCCGGAAAAATTTTCCCGGCAACGGGTCAACGATTCACGCCTGCAGGGTTACTACAACACTGGCATGGTTAGCGCAGAAACCCAATTGAGCAACACGCCGCTGGTTGCGCTCGATTTCGAAACCACCGGGCTTGACCCGAAACAGGACGACATCATCAGTGTTGGCCTGGTGCCATTTACTCTGCAGCGAATTCAATTGCGCGACAGTGCCGAGTGGCTGGTTAAACCCAACCAGCCACTGGAAGAGGAGTCGGTTATTATTCATGGCATCACCCATGATGAAGTACAAACGGCTCCGGATCTGGAGCAGATTCTTGAACCATTGTTAGCGGCTCTGGCCGGGCGTGTTGTAGTGGTTCATCACAGAAACATTGAGCGTGAATTTATTCACTACGCGCTGATGGAGCGTATTCAGCAAACGCTTGAATTTCCGGTGGTTGATACCATGCAGATTGAAATTGATGCACTACGGCAAAGACAGGGGCTTATTGGCCGTCTGCTGAAGCAGCCATTAGATTCAGTTCGTTTATGGGACTGTCGTCGGCGCTATTCCCTACCCTGCTATACCCCCCATCATGCATTAACCGATGCGATTGCCACGGCTGAATTATTTCAGGCACAGGCAGCTTATCACCTCAGGTGCGATACAAAGATCGGCGATATCTGGTTATAGGCCAGGTAATAAAAAAGCCCTCGCTCTTTTCAGAGCAAGGGCTTTCGTTAATTCCAAACGAATCGAGATAGCCTGGTTAGCGCTTCTCTGTCCGTAAGCCCATCATCAGGCTCACACACATCAGCAGCAATACAAAGGTAAATGGTAAACCGGTGGAAATGGTTCCGGCCTGCAATGCCTGCATGGCTTCTGTGCCACCAATCCATAACAGCGCGGCTGCAATTGCACCTTCAACCGTTGCCCAGAAAATACGCTGTGGCACCGGCGCATCAATCTTGCCACCCGCCGTGATGCTATCAATCACTAACGAACCGGAATCAGAAGAAGTAATAAAGAACACCATCACCAGCATAATCGCAATAACCGACACAATGCTCGCCAGTGGCAACTCGTCCAGCACCTGGAAAGTTGTCATCGACACTTCGGTTAACCCATTCGCTCCCAGCGCGCCGACATTATTGATGACCTGATCGATGGCAACGCCACCAAATACAGCCATCCAGATTGCGGTAATCGCGGTTGGCACCAGCAATACACCAGCAATAAACTGACGAATGGTGCGACCTTTGGAAACACGAGCGATAAACATACCAACGAATGGCGACCAGGATACCCACCAGGCCCAGTAGAACACCGACCAGCCTTGCAACCAGGCTTCGTCTTCACGGCCATGAGGGTTACTCAGCGGAATGATGTATTCGAAATAGGAAATCACGGTAGTCGGAATGTTCGACATCGCCGGGCCAAACGCGGTGAACATCACGAACAGTAAAAATGCCAGCGCCATCACCATATTGACGTTACTCAGCACTTTAACGCCGCCTTCCAGGCCACGAACAACCGAAACGATCGCCAATGAGGTCACAAACGCAATCACCAGAATTTGCAGACCAACGCCACCTTCCAGACCAAACACATGGTTAATACCACCCGCCGCCTGTTGAGCACCTAAACCCAGAGATGTAGCCAAACCGAATAAGGTTGCCAGTACCGCCAGAATATCAATCACGTGACCTGCCCAGCCCCAGGTGCGATCGCCAAGAATCGGATAGAACACCGAACGAATCGATAACGGTAAACCTTTGTTATAGGCGAAAAAGGCTAACGATAACGCAACGATGCCGTAGACCGCCCAGGCATGGAAACCCCAGTGATACATGGTGGCACCCATCGCCAGATCGAGTGCCTCAGGAGTATTTGGCTCGACCGCCAAAGGCGTTTTATACCAGCCGGTGTAGTACGCCAGCGGCTCTGCGGTGCCCCAGAACATCAGACCAATACCAATACCTGCAGCAAACAGCATGGCAAACCAGGATAACAACGAGTGCTCAGCTTCTGCATTTTCGCCACCTAAACGAATCTTGCCGAAAGGAGACACACATATGGCGACAATAAACAGCAAAAGAATATTTACCGACCAGACAAAGAAACTATCAAACGTACCAATGATGTCCCATTTAAGGCCATCCAGTGCTTTCTTTGCGGTTTCCGGTTCAACCGCTAATACCGCGATCAGGAAAATGGTGATAAGCGCAGCGCTGATGCCAAAAACCGGGTTATGAACGTCAAACCCCCATTTCTGTACATTGTCCTGCCCTATTGTGTAATCAGTATTTTCAATACTGTACTTGTCGTTCGAACTTGCCATAAAAGGGTTACCAACTCATTAGTACTCTAAACAGTTCTCAGCATAACAAAATAGTTAGTTTGTCCGCAAAGGCTGATTTCCCTTGCCAGAACGCGCCAAATTTCATCAAGTCATTGCTTTGTCTACAAAACAATAGATCTCTAAGAACTTTCTGGTAGAGCGGATACCGGTATCACGTAACTGGATTTGATATTGCTGAAGTCCATATCCATGACCTCTTCGAACAGTTCGTAATCATCACCGCTGGCGCGCTGATATCCAGAGTCTGGTAACCAATAGCCGTAGATGTAATCCATGGTTTTGCCGACAGTATCAATATCAACACTGGCAACTGAAAATCGGGCGATGGTTTGTTGAGGCAATGAATAACGAGACATGCCAGCGCCGAGTGAAGGCAAAGCAGCAGCGTCATCGAAAGCTACTGCCGCCATATAATCCAGTTCCGGTTCATCGAAGCGGCCACTGTCACTGATGGTGATACCCATCATGGTATGTGGAACATGACCGGGAAGTTGATCAAGGTGAGAAAACAACTGACGCCAGCTGTTTTCCAGTAAATGGCAATAACTGCCTTCAACCAGAAACGGTGACGGAATGCGGGTTTTAAACCCCTGCAGAGTTAACTCCGGGCGGGTAATGATTTCCGGCTGACGCTGCATCTCTTCGCTTAAGTGCTGATACAGCTGCTGACTCAGCACCGGCTTCTGCTGTAAATCCACCGCCGGCGCCTGTTGTCGAAATTGCTTCGGAGGCAAACCATACTGACTCTTAAACGAGCGACTAAAAGCCTCGTGCGAGTTAAACCCCACTGCAAACGCGATATCAATAATGCTGTCGCTGCCGTGTAACAGCTGCTGCGCAGCCGCCGATAAACGCCGGCCACGGATGTAGTTCCCCAGCGTCTCACCAACCCAGGTTTTAAACAAACGCTGAAAATGCCAGGGTGAAACACCAACCTGTTGCGCCAGGTGGGCAACACTCAGTTCGTCAGCCTGCTGCAACGCCAGGTGGTTTTCAATATGGTCCACCACCTGCTGAATCAGTTCAGCATCGTGGGTAAAGGTGGTCATGTCGGTTTCTCCACGGCAACGACTTCGACGCACAAATTATCAAAAAAGCGTCAGATTAAACATCTACCCTGTGGTCATTCATTTAGCCAACAGGAAAATCACCATGAAAGCTGCCGTTTACCGACGTTATGGTCCTCCGGAAGTCTTACAGCTGGAAGACATGGACATTCCCCAACCCGCCGATGATGAAGTACAGATTCAGATAAAAGCCAGCAGCGTTTCCTCCGGCGACTGGCACTTACGCAAAGCAGACCCGTTTGCCGCACGTTTTTTTAATGGGCTGTTTAAACCCAAATTAACGATATTAGGCTCTGAACTGGCCGGCGTTATCACCGCAACCGGCGCAAACGTAAAACGTTTTAAGGTAGGTGACGAGGTGTTCGGCGCCACCGGTCTGAGCCTGGGTGCCAACGCAGAATATTTGTGTCTGTCGGAAGATGCACCGATTGCGATTAAACCCGGAAATATTTCTTTTAGGGAGGCCGCTGCCATTCCGTTTGGTGCCGTCACAGCAAAACATTTCCTGCAAAAACAAGCGAATTTGGCGCCGGGCCAGGAGTTACTGGTATATGGAGCATCCGGCGCAGTTGGTATTTACGCCGTACAGTTGGGGAAGATTCTCGGCGCACGCGTCACCGCAGTCTGCAGCGGAAGCAATGCCGATTTAGTAACCCGGGCTGGCGCTGACGAGGTGATTGATTACACCAAGGAGGGTTTCCCGGCTGTTAACCAACACCAAGAAGGACAACCGTGGCATGTCATTATGGATACCGTTGGTAAAACCGATTTTAACCAGATAAAACCCTGCCTCACGCCACAAGGCCAGTATCTGGCCATCGCCGGGGGGCTGAAAGAAATGCGTCAGGCATTTATTAATGCCATCGCCCGTTTATTGAAATGGCAAAAAAAGCGTCTGGTCATGGATATCGCCATAGAGCAGCAAGCGGATATCGAATGGTTCGCCGAATTAATTCTGCAGGGCCGACTGAAAGCCGTGATTGATAGCGAATACTCGCTAGAAAACATTGCTGCGGCTCATCACCGGGCAGAAAGCGGCCGCAAAACCGGCACACTGATTCTGACGATGCCCGGCACCTGATTAGCTCACCCGCCCTGCTTTAACCGATACGGGCCAGGTGACCGTTTTTGCTTGCTGCAAATCCGGGCCCCAGGCTCGTTCCAGGTTACGGAAAAACGCCTCAAATTCTGCCGTACGTTGTTGCTCTACTGCACACTTGTAGGCCGACCAGGTCTGAATATATCCGGTTAATTGCGGATAATTCAGCGCACGGCGGATAAATAGAGGCGCCAGGGTAACCGGATCAAACGGAAATGCCAGATCCAGATAACCGTTTTCAACATGTTGGCGTTCGGCTGGCCAGAAGCGATGAACCCGCTGCCAGTAGCCCTGCTGAAACACTGAATTGGCCGCATCTTCGAGATAAGGCACTCCGTAACTCACCAACGCAATCATTCCGCTGGGCTTCAACACACGCCGTGCTTCGCGGTAAAAACGATCAAGGTCAAACCAGTGAGCGGCTTGTGCCACCACCAACAGATCAAGACTGTGATCCTCCAAGCTAATCTGCTCAGCTGCTTCACACACATAGCGGATATTATCGGCTTTAACCGCGTGCTGAATCTGGCCCGCACTGCTGTCGCTACCAACGACTTCGGTAAAATAAGGACTTAATAGCCGGGTAAGCTGACCGCTACCACAGCCGACATCCAGTGCCAGCTCATGCCCTTCACACAACCCCGAAAGCTCTGCCGCTAATTCCGCCGGATAATCCGGGCGAAAACGTGCGTATTGCTCGCCACCATTAAGAAAGTGCTGCTTTTCCTGATCCATAATCCGGACTCCGCCTGACAGAAAGACGAAAACAGCATGCCTGAATCGTCAGGCAGGCTGCAATACAGCAATACCGAATATCACGGTTAGAAATGTTCCGGAATTTTTGTGCTGCCGCTCAATCAATTTCACTAAAAAACTTCAATTGAGCGACCTGGCTCAAACAGTATCGCTACGATACTGCTCACTGCCCTTATCGTGATCCGCGCGATAATATTGTTTTTTCCACATATCGATTAATTCCTGATTATTGTGATCCCATGGGTGAAAACCTTCACGGAAATAATCTTTGTATGGCGTTTTTACTTGGGTGATTAATCCATTCTCAGCAAACATAAACTGCCAGAACTGTTTTGCTTCACGCCAGGAAGGAATCGTTTTAGCTTTCCACATCAAGCGCACCATTAACCGCAGAATTTTGGTAATAAACATCACGGTGCCCAGGCGCAAAACCCGCTGCATATATTTCTGATCGTTTTCACACAGCATAAATAAATCAAATGCTACGGCTTTGTGTTCGATTTCTTCAACAGCATGCCAGAAGATTAGCTCACGTACTGTTGGATCCAGATCATCCAGCACCTGGGGATGCGTTAACATATATTCCGACATTATCGCGGTTAAATGCTCCAGTCCGGCGGTTAACGCCAGACGAAATTTATCACTCCCCAGGCGTTTGTTTTTATTACGTTTACGGATATCCGCAGCCAGCCGTTGTTCAACCCAGGGCGCATCCCAGCCCAGCTGCTGCAGTACTTTATTTGCCCGACCATGCTGATGACTGTGATGGCCTTCCTGACCAATAAAGCCGCTGATTTGTTGCTTTAATTCCGGGTTATCAATACGGTCTCGATATAAACGTACGGAAGCAATAAATTCCGCCTCTCCCGGAGGAAAGGTACCGGACAACACCGCACCAAAGGCGGATAACAAGGTATTGTTATTAAAGAATTTTCTCGCTTTAACCTGCTGAAAAGGAAAATTCATACGGCGTGGCTTAATTTCAACCGCCACGTTTTCAGATCCGCTATCGGTTACGCTTTTATTATTGTTTATTGCAAAGTCTGTCATTGCTTCACCTGTTATCGACACTTGTTTTTAGTTACCAATTGCAGGGTATAATTTGCCGAAAATGGCAAAACAGCGACAGGTGATCGGATTTCAATCTTATGGTGCTCTCAAGTCAGCCATGTCGGTAAAATCACCTCACGTAATTGCCAAACAATAAAAATACAACGCTGTACAGCCGATGATGAGTATTTATGCGCACAGATGAACATCAGGATTCGTTAACCTTTTCCGGCGACTACATCACCTCGATGCGGGACTTTGCTTTAGCGCGTGGCGTTGAAGCTCAAACACTACTGCAGAATACCGGGCTAGGATTGGAAGATCTGTTAAAACCACCCACCCGTGTGCCTTATACCGCCATGCATCATATGGTGAATAACCTCGCAACAACGCTGCTCCCGGCTGAACATATGGCGGTGGAATTTGGTCATTTTATGGCAACCGCATCCCACGGATTTCTTGGCATTGCCATCCAGGGTTGCCACTCACTGAGGGATGTGATTCAGCTGGCGGTACAGTTTATTAAAACCCGTACCGAAGTGCGCTCGGCCGAGTTGCAACCCGGCGATGAGTATTTAACCGTGCGGGTATTACACGATCAGAAGTATCAACCTGGCGTTATGCCAATGGTGGATACCTTCTTTGAGTTTTCGATTATGGGCAATGTCGATTTTATTATGACGGAGCTGCTGAAACGCCACCGCCTCAGCGGCAAAGTGATGGTCCATGTCACCAGCGACGAACCTCAACAGATCGAAGATCCGGTAACCTTTAATCTCTGTATCCCCCGCTACCGCAAACCTGAAATGCAGGTGTGTATTCCCAATAGCTGGCTTGACCTGCCACTACAAGGCGGTAATGCAGAATTATCACGCATTGCTGCAGAGCGTTGTGAATCGGAGCTGCAGGATTTGTCACCAAAAGACCTGCTGGATGAAATACGCGAACGAATCCGCAGCGCCAACGGCATTAAGCCATCATTGGAGAAAATGGCAGGCGAGCTGTATATGTCAGCCAGTACTCTGCAACGACGCTTAAAACAACAGGGAAAAACCTACCAGCAACTGAAAGCCGAAGTGCGCCAGCAGGAAGCCTGCGATTTGCTGCGCAACAGCAACCTGTCGGTAGAAGACATCGCTGCACAACTGGGTTTTTGTGACGGTTCAAATTTCAGTAAATCGTTTAAAAGCTGGACCGGTTTAACCCCCAATGCCTACAAACAGCAAGACCGCGATTAACAGCAAAGCTCTTCTCGGCTGACGCTGAATCACTGAAAAGCTGACGCTGAATCACCTGTTCAGCGTAGGGCGATTCGCGCACAGTAGCGCCCATCTGCACCATAATGACAATAAGGCTCACCGCGATGTCTGCTACTGAATATTTTGATGTGATTATTATTGGCGCCGGGTTGTCTGGTATCGGCGCCGCCTGTCACCTGAAAAAAGACTGCCCGCAAAAAACTTTCGCCATCCTTGAGGGCCGTGACGCCATGGGTGGCACCTGGGATTTATTCCGCTACCCAGGGATTCGTTCTGACTCGGACATGTACACTCTGGGCTACAACTTTAAGCCCTGGACCAATGCCAAAGGCATTGCTGACGGAAAAGATATCCGTGAATACATTCGCCAGGCCGCTGATGAAAACGACATCGACCGTCATATTCGCTATGGCAGTCGTGTGATTAATTCCAATTGGGACAGTGAAGCCGGAGTCTGGAAAGTAACGGTCAGAGACAGTAATAGCGAAACCACAAAGCATTACGTCTGTAACTTCCTGCTGTGCTGTACTGGTTATTACAATTACGACCATGGCTATACCCCCGACTTCCCGGGTATCTCCGATTTTGCCGGTCAGATTATTCATCCTCAAAAGTGGCCGGAAGATCTGGATTACAGCAACAAAAAAGTTGTGGTGATTGGCAGTGGCGCCACCGCCGTTACCGTGGTTCCGGCAATGGCCGAAAAAGCCGGTCACGTGACCATGCTGCAACGTTCGCCGACCTATGTCATGACCATTCCCCAGGACGATGCCATGGTCAACGGCCTGCGCAAACTGCTTCCGGAAAAGTGGGTTTACCGCATCACCCGAACCCGTAATATCAGCTTGTCATTGCTGATGTACAACTACTGTAAGACCTTCCCGAATCACGCGCGCAAGCTGATCTATAAACTGACGCGGAAACAGGTCGGTGCCGATTTCGATATGAAACATTTCACCCCAAGTTACAACCCGTGGGATGAACGTTTATGTGCCGTGCCGGATGGTGATCTGTTTAAAGCCATTCGCGAAAAACAAGTATCCGTGGTTACCGATCATATCGATACCTTCACAAAAGACGGCATTAAACTTAAATCCGGAGAAAAGTTGCAGGCTGATATCGTAATTACAGCCACCGGTCTGGACGTGGAAATGTTTGGCAAAATGGAAGTGCAGATCGATAACAAACCTCTGGTCGCCAAGGAGAAGATGGTCTATCGCGGCTTCCTGATGGAAGACCTGCCCAACGCCGGTATGGTGTTTGGCTACACCAATGCCTCCTGGACCTTAAAAGCCGATCTGATCACCGAGTGGATGTGCCGTCTGCTGAATCACATGGATAAAACCGGCAACAGCGTTGTGGTGCCACGTAACTTCGACGACAGCGTTGAACACCGCCCGTTTGTCGATATGGAATCCGGCTATATTCAGCGAGCACTGGATAAAGCGCCGAAACAGGGCTCAAAAATACCCTGGAAGCTGGCGCAGAACTACGCCGTTGACCTGCTTATGTTGCGCTTCGGTAAAGTCAGCGATCCACGACTGCGTTTCTCAAAAGCTGCCCGGCCATTAGCCGACATCAGACAGAATCCGGCAACGGCCTTCCCGCCACCGCAACCTGAAAGCGCTGAATCGGCCGCCTGAACCAACTTCAATTCAATCGCGCACTCACCGCGTTGAAGGACCTCGCCCGGCTTTATGCCGGGCTTTTTTATGCCTGTGGTCAGGCGCCACTAAATACTCTACCCTGCTTTCTCTTCTAACAAACCCAGATGAGCACTCTATACTGGGTTTGATGGCCCCACACAACGTACCTGAGGTACAACCGATGCGATCATTGCCAGGCCTGACATTGCTGTTTCTGCTTTCCGGGTTTTGCCGGGCAGATACCATTACAGCGGCCTATGGCGATTGGCCGCCGTTCTTTGATGCCGAGACAGAAAGCGGCGTCGCCCTTGAGATTACCCGCGCGGCGTTTGCCTCACAGGGTTATTCCCTGCAGCTGTATCGCGCTCCCTGGGCGCGGGTAAATATTGGCGTAAAGAACCAGCAGTACGACATCACACTCGGCGCCTGGTGGACTGAAGAGCGCTCTGCATTCTACGACTACAGTGAGCCCTATTTCGAAAACGCGATTAAATTTATCAAGCGCAAAGGCGACACGTTTGAATATCACGATATCACCAGTCTGAATGGTAAAAATGTTGGCGTCGTTCGTGGTTATGGCTATGACGATGCATTTCTCAACGCCGACAGCTTTAAACGGACAGAAACCAACAGTCTGATCTCTAATGTGCAAAAGCTGGTCAGTCATCGCATCAGCCTGACACTGGACGATGAACTGGTTGCACGCACAACCATTGGCCGTGAAGCGCCATCACTGTTGGAAAAGATAGAGTTCAGCAACAACGCTTTAACCACTAACCAGCTGCATGTCGCCGTTGCCAGTAAGAACCCTAAGGCCGGCGCCATTATCACTGCATTTAATAAAGGCCTGGCGGCCATACGGGCTAACGGCACAATGGCGCGCATCCTGAAGCCGTACCAACAATAGTCACACTGTCATCAATATTTCTATCAACTTTTTTCAACACTGATAACAGTGCGATCAGCTGTGTTCCCATATCGCTAAAGGGGGCACTCCGGCGTGTACTGCACATCATCAAAGCGTTGCCTGAAAGCTGGAAATCATCAGCTAAGCTGATGAATATCCCTGATTTTCAGTGGATTTCTACCAAAGTCGCATCACAAAATCTGGTTCATTGGTCATACCATGAGAAAGCCCTTAATAACTGGGCTGGCGCGGCTTATCAATCTTAACCACTACGTAGTTACACCCAGCCAAGATAAGTAGTCGACTGGTTAAAACCCGTAGTAGAGCGGAGGTAGGCCGCACTCGTGCGAATAGGCTCAATCAGGCCAGCACTGCACTATCGAAAGTCAGTTGAATAAGCCAACTTCCGGAGAAGGTTTATTCAAACCGTTACCCAACAAAACCTGCAAAGGATAACAACAAAATGATCAGCCTGAACCGTATGAAACGCTGGCTTGCAGCCGGTGTTTGCACCCTTGCTATCGTTGCCCCTACCCAGGCAGCAGAAAAAGTGTACCGTCTGAAGCTGGCCGAAACCTGGCCAACCAACTTCCCGGTATTTGGCGATGCTCCTCGTAACATGGCCGCGATGGCCGAGAAGATGTCGAAAGGTCGTCTGAAAATTACTATCGACTCAAAGAACAAGCACAAAGCGCCACTGGGCATTTTTGATATGGTTCGTGCCGGTCAGTACGACATGGGCCACTCTGCGTCTTACTACTGGAAAGGTAAAGTACCTGCGACTCTGTACTTCACCACCATGCCATTCGGTATGACTGCGCCAGAACAGTATTCCTGGTTCTACTACGGCGGCGGTATGGAGCTGATGGAGAAGGTTTACAGCAAATACAACCTGCTGAGCTTCCCTGGCGGTAACACCGGTAACCAAATGGGTGGCTGGTTCCAGAAAGAAATCAAAACCCTGGACGACCTGAAAGGTCTGAAAATGCGTATTCCGGGTTTCGCAGGTGAAGTTCTGGCAAAACTGGGCGCTAAGCCAACCAATATCCCAGCGGGTGAGTTATACACCGCTCTGGAACGCCGCACCATCGACGCACTGGAATGGGTAGGCCCTTCTCTGGACCTGCGTATGGGCTTCCACAAGATTGCACCTTTCTACTACACCGGTTGGCATGAGCCAGCAACTGAACTGCAATTCATGATCAACAAGCGCAGCTGGGATCGTCTGCCAGCCGACCTGCAGGAAATCCTGCGCGTAGCGATGCGTACCGCCGCTTACGACATGTACGTTCAGTCTTACCACGAGTCTGGTGAGAACCTGGCTAAGATCGAAAACGAGTACAAAAACGTTCAGATCAAAACCTTCCCGGAACCGGTTATGAGCGCTATGCGTAAAGCTAACGAAGACCTGCTGGCAGAAAAAGCCGCTGCCGATCCTCTGGCAAAAGAAATTCTGGATTCACAGGCAAACTACATGAAGAAAGTTCGCCGCTGGACCGAGATTTCTGACAAAGCGTACCTGAACAGTATCGCGCAATAATAAACCTCAGGCTGGTTATGCCAGCCTAAAAAATCACTCCAGGTTCTGGCCACTGCTGTGAAGTATTGGCCAGAGCAAGTAACACCGGAGAATCCCCATGCTTTATCAGGCCGAGCGTTTAATCAACCGCTTTTCTGAATTACTTGGAACAATATCTTCCATATTGTTTCTGCTGATGCTGGTTAACGTTTTTATCGACGTTGTCATGCGTTACGCCCTGAATGATGTATCAATTGGTATGCAGGAAATGGAATGGCACCTGTTTGCTGCAATGTTTATGTTAGGCGTCCCTTACACCTTAAAAGTTGGTGGCCATGTACGTGTAGATTTGATTTATGAGGGCCGCAGCGACCGCACCAAAGCCATCATTGATATTATGGGTGGATTTATTTTATTACTGCCGTTTTGCCTGTTGGTTGCTTATTACGGTGTTGATTTTGCGAAAGAAGCATACGCTCTCGGTGAAACCTCCGGAGACCCGGGTGGTTTACCACATCGCTGGATCATCAAAGCCGTTATTCCATTTGCCTTTTTCGCCACTGCTATCGCGGGTCTGGGTCTGATACTCAGCAGCATTCGCGTTGCACTGCACCCGGAACAGGCTAAACACATCAACCCACACGAGCCAGAATTATGATCGGTATTGTCATGTTTTTTGTTGCCCTGCTGATGCTGTTATTCGGCTTCCCAGTGGCATTTACTTTTGGTGGCGTCGCATTAATTTTCGGTTTAATTGCCGAAGGCCCTGATATGTTTGCCTTTATGCCTTTCCGTATTCAAAGCATTATGGAAAACGTGGTGTTAATGGCGGTGCCGTTGTTCATTTTTATGGGCATTGTGTTACAGAAAACCCGTCTGGCTGAGCAGTTACTCGAATCCATGGGCAAACTGTTTGGTGGTGTACGTGGTGGTCTGGCAATTTCGACCGTACTGGTTGGTGCTTTATTAGCAGCATCTACCGGTGTTGTTGGTGCTTCCGTTGTGGCAATGGGATTAATCTCGCTGCCGGTGATGATGAAGTACAACTACGATAAATCTCTGGCGTGCGGAACCATCTGTGCATCCGGTACTCTGGGTCAGATTATTCCTCCGTCCATCGTGTTAATTATTCTTGGCGATGTACTGGGTATCCCGGTCGGTGATTTATTCCAGGCAGCCGTTGGCCCGGGGCTGATTCTGGTGGGTATTTATATCGCTTACATCCTGATTTATTCCTGGCTGAAACCCGAAGTGGCTCCGGCGATTCCGGCCGATGAAGATGCAGGCAGCAAACGCGAAGAATACGTTCGTGCGTTAAAAGCCATTATTCCTCCACTGGCATTAATCCTGGTGGTACTGGGTTCTATCTTTGCGGGTATTGCCACACCAACTGAATCATCCGCGTTAGGTGGTATCGGTGCAATTGTACTGGCTGCCGTATATGGTCAGTTCAGCTTTAAGATGTTGTACGAATCGGCTCAGGAAACGGTAAAAATTTCCTCCATGGTATTTGCCATCCTGCTGGGTGCAACCGCCTTCTCGATGGCCTTCAGCTATACCGGCGGTGACTATATTGTTGAAGAAGTATTGTCCGGTTTACCGGGTGGCCAGATGGGCTTCCTGATTCTGTCGATGCTGGCAATTCTGATTCTTGGTTTCTTTATCGACTTTGTTGAAATCAGCTTTATCATCGTGCCGATTCTGGCTCCGGCAGCTATGGCTCTGGATATTGCACCGGTATGGTTTGCTATTCTGATTGCAATGAACTTACAAACATCCTTCCTGACACCACCGTTTGGATTCAGTTTGTTCTACCTTAAAGGGGTAGCACCGGCGGGAATAAAAACAACGGATATATATCGGGGAGTGATGCCCTTCATCCTGATGCAGGTTGGAGTGGTGGTCTCGATACTCCTCTTCCCGGAGTTCTACGGACTGACCGATTACTAATAGCGACCTTTGGCGGCCTCTGGCCGCCCTTTTTCGTTTATACAAATTAAAAAATACCCAGCTCAACTCAGGGTCAGAACAGACTCTGAAACATTACAATAAACACAAAGGCATTCGGCATGAACCTTACTCTGAAAGCCAAAATATTGCTGCTTACCGTGTTCCCTCTGGTCGCCCTGACGCTGACCATTACCTGGGTAACACAACGTCAGGCCAAAAGCCTGTCAGAACAACAACTGTCCATCGTGCAGGAGTCCATGATGGAAGATAAACGCAGAGCATTGCGTGACTACGTCAATCTGGCGATGACTTCGATTACACCGATACTGGATGAAATGGACGAAAGTTTCAGTCTGTCCCGTACCCGGGCGGAATATGACATAAAACGTATTTTATCCAGCCTGACGTACGGCCCGGATGGCTACTTTTTTGCCTATGGCGATGATGGCGTCAATATCGTACTGCCGGTTCAGCCCGACCTGGTTGGTCGTGACCTGATTGATGTGCAGGACGAGAACGGCCAATACGTTATTCGCGATTTAATTGAAGTTGCAAACAGTGGCGGCGGCTTTTACGAATATGTGTGGAATAAGCCATCGGTCAATTCCAGTACTAAAAAACTCAGCTATGTTGTCCGCATTCCCAAACTTGGCTGGATGATGGGTACCGGGCTCTACCTGGATGACATCGCACTGGAAACCAAAGGCCTGCAGGATAAAGTTGACGCGAATATCCGCAAAACCTTTGTTGCCGCCTCTCTGCTGTTAGCGGTGACGCTGGCACTGGTTGTGGTGATTGTGGTGGTGATTAATATTCACGCCACGCAATTGGCCGATGACCGCCTGAAAGAACTGGCTCACCGTTCAGTATCCTTCCAGATTATGCAGCGTCGTACGTTTGCCCGGGAGCTGCATGATGGTATTAATCAGCTGCTGGTATCGGCAAAATTGCGCCTCGGTTTATTAAAAAAGAAATGGCCGGAAGATGTTGCGATGGAACATCTGGAAAAAACCGAAGAATTGCTGAATATGTCTATTCAGGAAGTTCGCCGGATATCCCATAATCTGCGTCCTATACTGTTAGATGACCTGGGCTTAAAAGCGGCACTGCACGGAATTCTGGATACGTTGGAAGAACAAGGTGCTCATACCGTTCTGCGAAAAATACGATTACCGGATGAGCGACTGCCCGACGCTGTCGAAATGACGGTTTACCGTCTGGTACAGGAAGCCATTACCAATATCCAGAAACATGCAGATGCTGATTTAGTAACTCTGTCGGTTACCGCCAGCGATAAAACCGTCGTGGTCATCGTTGAAGATAACGGCGAAGGCTTCTCAGCAGACGAAAACTCATCCGGCATCGGCATGATGAACATGCGCGAACGGGTGGAATTACTTGGCGGCAAATTCAGTGTTCGCAGTCATTACAAACAAGGTACCAGCATACGTGCAGAGCTTGCCCTCACGGTGTCACCATCAGAAATTCAACTGGCAGCAGATTCAGAGCTTCTTCCTCCATCGCCTCTGTCTTCTGCTGAACCAAACGAGAACGGAGCAAAATAACCATGTCTAAAACAATTCGAATCATTATCGCCGACGACCACCCGATGGTACGCGAAGGGCTGAAGGTCAGCCTCGAAAGTGAAGACGGCTTAACCGTTGTTGCCGACGTGAACAATGGTCAGGAGGCACTGGACGCCGCTGCAGAATTAAATCCGGACGTTGTGATGCTCGACATCTCAATGCCGGTTATGAATGGTATGGAAGCCTGTATTGAGTTTAAAAAGCGCTATCCGGATATCCGTATTCTGATTATCACCATGCACGATGATCGTGAATACATCCTGAAAGTGGTTCAGTCTGGTGCAGCCGGTTACGTACTTAAAGACGTCGCGGCAGAAGAACTGATTCTTGCCGTACAAACGGTACATCAGGGCGGTACTTACTTTAGCTCCAGCGTTGCTAAAACGTTGTTCACTGACTTTAACGAAGCACGCACCAGCCAGAGCGATGATGTATTAAGTCCACGCGAAGAGGACGTATTAGTGTTGCTGGCCGAAGGTATGGGTAACAAAGAAATTGCACGTGAATTGAATATTTCCGTGCGTACAGTAGAAGCTCATCGTTTGAAGATTAAGCAAAAGCTGGGCATTTCGACCTCAGCAGGCCTGATCCGATACGCCCTGGACAAAGGCATTACCCGTAAATAATTCTGTCTCTGCTGGTGGGCTGGCCAAGCCAGCCCACACTTTACCGCACCTCGTAAAATATATATTCAGCAGTACAACGTCGTCAGGGAAGCTGGATCTCGGCAGGGTTTTTCATATCCTTGTTAAGCCATGTCTGCCAGTGCAATTTAAACGCACTGGCACCGCCGATATAGTGTTCGTCCAACAGATAAAATGAACGTTTTCTGACACCGCGTTTATAGTCCTGCAACAACCGGGTAATAAAACTGCGGCCATAGGACTTACTTAGCGACAGATACACCAGTTGTCCTGCAACCTCCTGGGTAGGAACACCGTCCGCCTGAGCTTTGCGCCAACGCTGGCTATCAATTTCAATAAAACTATCGACCGCCATCAAACGCTGGCGAGAGCGCAACACACTGCGGCGGTTGCGCTTATGGTGAGGAATAGTAAATTTCCCCCCCTGATAGGTCATATATTCCATTTGTTCGGCCATACCTTCGTTTAGCCATGCAGGGATTAACTCCGCCAGCGAGCCGATGATTGCATGGCTGGCTTCGTGTTTAATCGTGCGATATGTGCCCTCTTTACCACCGTAGCGATCAGGATGAATAAAGACGGCTATTTCATGCAAGCTGGGCAAATACACTCCCAGTGAATTTTTAGGGCTGAAACCTGAAATCTTAAAGACGTAATTATGGTATTCCTGCACATCACGCAGGACATTAATTTTGACCGGAACTTTTTTGTAGAAATCGAAATACAATATTTCGTCGTAAAAGCGATACACCCAGTTAACTTCTTTCTGGATACGCTGCTGATCGAGCTCATGCTCATCGGTTAAGGTTTGCTCTAAAGAACCGCGGTACAGCACCTGAATATTAAGAGGCTGCCAGCTGGAAGGGTTGGTCTGAATCTGAACCTTTTGCGCGTTCACAGCTTTTTGCTGACGTGGCTTATCGCCAAAATGGACCTTACCGTTCTCATCCACCCATTTATAAATTTCAGCCTGGCTGAACAGGCTGAAAAACATAAACCATAAAAACGGTAAGAAACGCATTGTATTTACCTGCTTAATCCCTGTTACGCGAACGTTCTGCCGGAACAAAAAGCTGCTTCAGCAAATATTCCTTAAAATCATCCGGATACGGTTGCTGATCAGCAGCGACCTGCATACACAATAACCAAGCATCACGTTCAGCCGGACCAATTTCCAGATGACGATGAGCAACCGGAATTCTTATCTGTCCGTATTTTTCACTGAACAGCTTTGGCCCGCCGAGCCAGCCGCTTAAAAAACGGGCCAGCTTATCACGTGACTCATCGAGGTCGTCCGGGTGCATATCCCGGACTTTTTTTGCCTCAGGCAACTCACACATAGCGTCATAGAAGGCATCCACCAGTTTACGGACACCAACGACACCACCGGCGGTGCGAAACGAGCCATCGCCTTCGCCGTAAGTCAGGCCGGTTTCATAAACAGGATTAAGAGTAGAATCTCTAACCAAGAATTAACCCTCTATCTTACTCTATATAGAATGATTATTTTTGACTAGCAGTGAATGTATAAGCTTTTTCAAGAACAGCTTCTTGATATCTAGCTTTTAACCGCTCACCACAGTCAGACTTAATTACTGATGAGTTCTCTCTAAAAGCGATATTTTCACACCACGCAACGAAATCCACCAAATTAGCAACTAACGACCTTCTTTCCAAAAATTCTTCAACAGTAAGCATTCCAATAGATACTGAATTACTTTCTAAACTTGATAGCCTTCCACCTAAATCATCAAGAGAATTTTTAAGATTACTCACATCTGATTTTATTTTCTCCTGTTCAATAATCGAATCTGCAAGAGCTCGAGAGTTCTGAGCCAGCATTTCAGCCATTTGTACAAGAGTTGAAGCCTTTCCTTCTTGAGAGGTTATAGGCGGCGGATAGCTTCCATGTTTAACAATTGATGGGATGACATCATGAAATAGCCAACGCTGAAATTTCTTTCCAGCCTTGCTTTTATTCGAAGCCATCACTCGATATAAGCCTGGCTCTGTAACAAAAACCTCTTGTTGACTATCACCTTCCCCAGGAATGGGCAGCATGATCATTTCATCAGAGTCGATGATTCCCATTTGCCCCTTAACAAGATTCATCAACGCAGTTCGTGGATTTTTATCATCCAACTGCTGGTTCTCTTTGTTTATAGTTAAGAGGATATCATTTAGAGAAACATACAGAGTATCATCAAAAGTAGCGGTTCTAATTTCGCTTCTTCCTGACTCTCCGTCATAACAAATATTAATTAAGCTATTAGACATACTTCTCTCCAAATCATGCGAACTCTTCCATAAAATCTAACCCAGCCTGATGGCGAATCGTGCGGCGGTGGTTAGCCCACAGTTCCTTCACTTTATCCTGGTTACACTGCTGTCGATCCACCAGCACCTTGGTTTGTAATTCACCTTTCTTCTGACCACCAACTAACGGCACTTTGGAGAACACAAACTGGTTAGACACCAGATCCATAAACGGACCGGATTTACTGGTTGGCATAATAAACAGCAGCTGCAGACCCAGGCTTTCCGTCAGGTAGTTGATCACTTCTTTCGAACGGGTTTCATCCATTTTCGAGAAGGCTTCATCCACCAGCACAACACGCAGGTGGGTATCACCTTCGTTAAAGCGGAACGCTGAAGTAATAGCCGCAGAGCGAATAATATAAGCCGGAGTTTCCAACTGACCGCCGGAGCCGGTACCGTATTGGCTTAAGGCAATCGGGTCTTTATTGGCAGGCTGCTTATAAATTTCGTAAGAACGGTAATTACGATAATCGGAAATACGCTCCAGCTCTCGCATCGCTTTTTGTTCGTCTTCATCCAACAGCATGGCCATTAACTGATCACGCACTCGCTGCGCACCTTTTGGCAGGTCGGCATCAAACAGAGTGGCGCCGTCGCCCAGCGATGGGTTTTTGATGATTTCTTCGAAGAACTGCCAGTATTCTTTGTATTCCGGCACCCACTCCCAATCGAACCAATAAGTTTCGCGGTCAGCACCAAACTGGTGATGAGCCAGTTCTTTGTTCAGATCTTCAAGA
Organism: Bacterioplanoides sp.; assembly: GCF_965219715.1. Classification (GTDB taxonomy): domain Bacteria; phylum Pseudomonadota; class Gammaproteobacteria; order Pseudomonadales; family Oceanobacteraceae; genus Bacterioplanoides. Next base: position 182,596 of record NZ_OZ244785.1, on the reverse strand, counting down.
ATACGTTTGCCGTCATTAATGGCTTGGTAAATCGAGTGACACAGGTTAGTAACAAAGGCGTTGTTAAAGCTTTCACGCAGTTGTACCAGCTGCTCTTGTTTTTCCACCAGAATATTGTTTTTCAGGCGGTTATGAACACGTTCGACTTCACGCTCTAAACCACACACGGTTTTAAAGAAACCAATGCTGTGCTCTTCGCGATAGTTCGGCATATACACAATCGCGTCCACGGTCTGACAACGCTGATTGTGCTCGCTGATATTTCGGTCGATCTCATGAGCAGAGCTGCTTAATTCCTGCGCAATGGTTTTACGCTGGTTTTCGACCGCTTCCGCCGGGCTTTCCGCCGCTTCTTCATCCGCCGCTTTTAATCGAGCTTCGGTATCAAATTCCGGCCATACCGATACGATATGACGCAGGTTTTCTTCTTTTTCATCAGCAATTTCAGAAGTACGTTCTTGTTCATCCGACAGCTTTTTACACTGGCGTTCGCTGTCATTTAATTGCTGCTGTAAACGGCCTAACTCACCATCCAGATCTTTAATCTGAGCATCCAGATCATCACCTTTGGCTTTCAGCGCGCTGAATTCATCTTCCAGATGAGAAAAGTCGGATACGTCGACATTATTTAACGCATTTTCTGCCTGCTGCATCTGATACTGAATATCCAACATATTCTGCATCTGATCAGCGAAGGTGACATGGCGTAATAAATTCACCGCATCGTGGAATTGTTCCACCTGACGTAGCTGGAACTGAGCTTCGTTGGCTTGTTCGGCCATGCTATCCAGTTCGGATTTCTTCGCCGCCAGAGCACGTTCACGGGCGCCCATACCAAACACCAGTTCGGTGTCGTCAAGGTCACAACGATAGATGGAATACGCACCGGAACCCAGACCTTCTTTAGTAACACCACGGCGGGTCATGCGTAATACGTGCAGGTCTTCCACCTGTTCTACGGTGCCGTAACTGGCTTCTAAATAATAACGGGCCGTCGCATGTTCAAACTCCATTAAATGGGTAATGGAATTGGACGGCACACGAATACGGTCACAGTCTTTTTTCGCTTTTTCGCCCTGAATTACCCGGGCACGGCTGCCGCCTGGAATCGAGCGTAAAATATGCGCCGCTTCCGCTTCGAATTTTGGCTCGACGATAATGCTGAAACGCGCACCACCGATATAACCTTCGATCGCGCTTTGCCAGGCCGGATCAGTAATTTCAACGTAGTCAGCTAAAACACGAGGATCTGCTTGCGGGCATTCGCGACGAATCACTTCCAGCGCCTGACGCACAAAACCCGGGTAATTTAACTGACGCGCTTCCAGGCTATCGATATCCGCCTGCTTCTGCGCCATACGACCCTGAATTTGCTGCAGCTTTTGTTCGCGCTTATCGACTTGTTTGGAAATCTGATCGCGCAGAGAAATACCACTGCTTTCCAGCTCAACATTATGGAAGCGATCTCGCCACTGGTTTAATAAACTCTGCTGCTCACGAGAGTCATCCAGGTGTGCTTCCAGTGGTGATAAATCAATCCAGTCTTTGCCCATCAGCTTGCGGAAATCCACCGCCCCCTGATCTTTAATAGCTAATACCTGTTTCGCCTGATCGATGATTTTTTTCGAACCCAGCGATGGAATTTCCAGACCAATCGAGGTCTTTTGCAACGCACCATACACCAGCTCGGTCGCGCGTAAGCTGGCTTGAAGCATTTGTTCCTGCTCTAACAGCGGAACCGCTTGTTGTTGCAGCTGGCGTTTGCCATCTTCCAGTGCCTGCTCTGCAGCATCTTTATCCTGCAACGCATCAATACCACGACGCTGGGCTTCCATAGAAATCAATTGTTCGCGTAATTGTTTACGACGTTCCTGGGAAACTTCACGTTCTTTTTCAGCGTTGCTTAGACGCTCGCGTAATGCCTGCTGACCTTCTTTCGCCGACAGATAAGAACGCTGGTCATTTAAATAACGGCTTTTCGCGGCGGTGTATTCCAGTACGTTGTAATCAATCCACTGATCGATATAACGGTCGGAAGCACCTTTGGTGTTGGTCAGAATCTGAATGGTTTCGGCCAGGGTATTGGCATCCGATTCCATCGCGTAGATGGTTTTCATCAGATCAGAAACGCTGCGAATGGCATCACCCAGATCTTTGGCTTCAAGAATTTCGTTCTGTACAAAACCGTTGATACTTTTCACCGGTTTGTACGCCATAAAACGTGAGAACGTACGAGCGGCATTCATCGCTTCACGTTCATTCACCGCATCATGACGACCACGCAACGCACCGTATAAACGACGCAGATATTGTTTTTTAGTGTCGTATTTTTCGACGTTATCGCTTTTAATGCGGCGCTTTAAATTAGCGCTGAATTTATTCAGCGGTAATACGTTTTTAGCGCCTTCTAAATCTTCAGCAATAAAGTCTGACAGCGTTAACTGCTCACCGGCAACAATAAAAAACTGCAGATCATTCTGACGTGCCACCGGCTGGCTGCCAGCGCGGTCAATCGACGCGCTGACACCAATCACTGCGGTAAATGGCTCACCGCTTTCACCCTGGGTTGGATGAAAAACCGCGGCTAAATAACCCACAGCGCCGTTCGGGCGAGCGTAGGAGCCATCATCACAACCTAAAACGTAAGATGCTAACGTCCGTACATTTTTACCACGACCACGCTGCGTGGCTTCATCCTGGCCCGGGTTGTAGTGGAACAAGGTATCGTGGGCTGCGGTCATAATGGTTTGCACCGCATCCGCTGCCGTGGTTTTACCCGAACCGTTACCACCGGATAACAAATTAATTGGGCCAAATTCAAATTCGGTAGCCGGAATATTGCCCCAGTTTACGTATACAAATTTCTTTAAAAACATGGCTACTATTTATTCCCCAAATAAGCTGGCTGGCGCTTCTTTTTCTGTTTGCGCTGGTTCTGACTGTTCAGCCTCTTCCGATGCTTCTAGTGCAGACACCTCATCAGTTGCTTCGGCTTCTTCAGTCTCAGCTACCTGTTCTTCGTTTTCTGTTTCTACTTCTTCTACTGCGTCCGCATCTTGCGCTTCGGCTTCGACAACAGTTTCTTCGACGACGTTTTCTGCAACAGGGCCTTCTTTATCGACTTCATCGGATTCCGATTGTTCGGCACTTTCTTCAGACTCTGAGTTTTCTTCCTGCTGCTCTGAATTCGCAGCTTCTGCGTTTTCAGCATCATCCGTTTGATTTTCAGATTCTTCGTCCGACTCATTGTCTAACAATTCGGACAACACCTGATCGCTGACGTAACTCATAATCATCGGACGGACGCGTAACCACATATCACCGTCGGTGAGCTGATCTTCGTTACTGATTTGCACTAAGCGTAATTGCTTTAAGCGGCGGAACAGCTGCTTACGTTCGGTGAGATTATCCGGCAAGGCACGTTTCAGCAGATTTTTCATAGCGATGCTGAGGCTTTCCAGCGACACCATCACACAACCCTGCTCGTCCACTAACCCTTCTCGCAGCGCTTTATCGTATTGCGCTCGCAATACCAGCGTTAATGCCACTTCGTTCTGGGTTAAACGCGTACGGAACGCCTGATTACCTGGCTGTGGATCTTCTTCCATGCCTGGTACCTGAGCACCCGGCGGATACAAACGTACAAATTGGAAACGACGGTCATGCTGAATACGAATGCCCAACACAGTTAAATAATCGGCAACCAATTCTTCCAGACGCAAATAACGGTCATACAATTGTTGCTCGACCTGGCTTTCGTCACGGCAAATCACACCGTAATCCAGCAGTCGCACTAATAATTCGGAAAAGTCGCGCTGGCTGAGGCCTTCTTTTTCTAAATCTTTATCAATGGCTTGTAACATATCAGTTCTCTCTATTCCGCCTGGGCCTCGGTATTATTTTCTTGTTCACCAGCTTCTGGACTGGTTTCAGCGGAAGCGCTTTCTTTATCTGTTTCTTTTGCACTTTCTTTTATAAGCAATTCAAAGCTGAAGTGGTCTTTACGTTCAAAATATTCACCGGCGGCGCCGTCACTTTCTGCGGTGGAATTCGGCAAATCCGGGCCATAACCGTCGGCGTAATCAATACGGAATTCAAATTCGCTGGATAAACCATCGGAAGCACCCAGGCCAATCGCGTGTGACACCGCCAGGAAATCCTGGGCCGATTCAATCGGTAAATCACGGGTGGAAATTTTATTGCCTGAGGTTAAATGCTGGCGCATATAGGAACGCAGCGCCTGCTGATTCACCAGGAAGGCCTGATCCAATACCTGCTGCACATAAATATCTTTACGTGCATCGATATCGAAATCACCACCGCCATCATCCAGTCCGGCATCCACGGTACGACGCTGACGGGTGGCATGCATTTTCACGCTGCCCGGATCAATAAAACCAATTTCCGGCACCGCCATCATGTCGCCAGCGCGTAGTAACAATTCGTTCTGTTTTTCTTCTGGCTGAGACGCCAGGTGTTTGCACACAGACAACACATCATTATGTTGCTGTGACGCCAGATAACTCATCTGACGGATAATAATATCGGCGCGTTTGGTAAAGCTTTGCAGCGCTTTACGCAAGGCTGGCAGCATAATATCGCTGGCGTTACGCAAACGCTGATCGATACCATCCAATAAGGTCCAGAGCACAGACGTGCCCTCCTGCGCCAGTTCCGGCAATAACTCACGCAGGCGTTTTTCCGCTGACGCTTTAAACACTTTGTCTTGTTTACGAATGCCTTTAATCAGCTTGCTGATCTGATCGCGGTGCTTCTCGACGTTATCCGCCGATAAACGCACCGACAGATCCGGCTGGAAACGGTTTTCCATAAAATCAAAGAAGGCTTCACTGGCGCGTTGCACCAATAACTGATCTTCCATTTCGCGCACTAAATCGCGTTTACGTTCTTCCAACTCGGCAATCACATCGGTGAAGTCACTGATAATACGTTCGGAATATTCATAAGCATCGAGCAGATCGTAGACATCGCCACGCTCAAGGAAAGATTCCAGCGAGTTACGGGTATTCCGGGTATTCCGATGACGGGTACGTGCGGTGGTACGGCTTTCCGACACAAAGGGTTCGGTGAACAAGCGACCAAAACGACTGAACGCAAAGGTGCTTTGCAGCGTCGCTTCGTCCACCTGCTTTTCAATCCAGCCGTGATCCATTAACTGGTTCAGCACCCAAACCGCATGTTCACGGCTGTTCTTAAATCGGCCTTCCTGGTCATTGCTGTCAGACTTTTCCAGCAACTCATCAATTTCGTCGGCCAGTTCGCCGTCAGCAAGCTGAGGTGAACGGACTAACGCTTCCTGGAAAATCTCTATCAGGGTATCGCGGGCCAATGCCTGGCCATAGTCGGCGCTGCTGGAGCTGTACAGGCGCTGATACAACTCGCGCAGGCACTCCATTACCTGAGCCCGGTATTTACCGGTAAGAGGACGGAAAAACTGCCCTCGTTCCTGTTCAAAAAACATACACTTCTATTTCGGCGCTGACTAAAACCGACCTAGATTACTGAAAGCAGCGGATGAACACCAGCCCACGATTACAACAGACGGAACGGGGTTTCGCGCGATCACTTTCCATGGGTATACTGCGGAAGCACCTCAACGCAGGAAACACCATGCAGCAGCACAAGGAAACCCTGGAAAAGGGACTGTTTTTTCAGATTGGTACTGAGAAACTGATTGAGTTGTCACTGGCAACTTTTGGCCTCTATGGTCTGGTCTGGAGTTACCAGAACTGGGTTCAGCTCAAACGCCAGGACCCCACGATCAAGCCACTGCTGCGTACCCTGCTGGCAATCGTCTATCAGCTCGACCTGTATCAGCGTGTTCACAAACAAAGCCAGGCTGATCGCGAAAGCGCACGCTGGAGCCCGATCAGAGTCTATATATTGTTTGTTATCTTTAACCTGATTCCGACCTGGCTGCTGGTTACCGGCCACCCCTGGGGCTTTCTGGTGATTATGTTAACCCTGCTGCCTAATCTGCTGGTCAATCAGGCAATCAACCGTATCCATGACAAACGAATTCATTTCTACGCTCAGAACACCGAGCTCGATGGGCTGGATTGGGGTGTACTTATTGCTGGCATCGTTATCTGGCTGACTATACTGGTAATGGCAATCAGCTAATAACAATACGGAATCTCACCTTGTATTACCCCGGAATCCGGATCACAGATTTAACAGCCACCCTACGACTGATCGTCGTATTGTTGGTACTGTTTTTTATCAGCCTGTCATCCCAGGCTAATTCATCCGTTGCTTCACACCTGAATCTACAGCAAGCCGATAAGCTGCAACTGAGTTCTCTGGCTCCTGAACACCCCGGCCACTTCCCAGTCGGCGGGTACAGCGCGTTTTTAGAAGACGAGTCCGGTGATATGCAACTTGCTGATGTGTTAACCGCCAATACATGGCAAACCAGCCAAAGCGAAAATCCGAATTTTGGCTTCAGCGGCTCAGCGTTCTGGCTAATAGCAAAAATTGATACCTCAAAGGTACCGAGCCGCTGGTTTGTTCGGAATCATTACTCTCTGATCGATCATTTTGATGTGTATACCTGCGCATCCCTGCAACAGCCAGAAAACTGCCTGGAACAACTGAGTGGTGACCTGCTGCCATTTTCACAACGCATGGTTAATCATCCGGAACTGATCATTCCGCTGCCGGCGATGAATGAACCCTATTGGTTGCTGTTCCGTATGGCCACCGAGGGGACGCATCAGTTTCCCACCGACCTGGTTGATGAGAAAAGCCTGTACGACGATCTGCTGTTCAACAGCTGGCTACGCGGCGGCTATATTTCGATGATGCTGATTATGGGGCTGTATAACCTGTTCCTGTTCTTCTCAACCCGGGACCGTATTTATCTGTATTACTCCGCCTTTGTGCTCAGCTTTTTGCTATTCCATACCAGTTACTCCGGGGATGCTTTCCAGTACCTCTGGCCAGACAAGCCGGAAATCAACCAATATGCCTTACCATGGCTGTTTTCCATCACTATTTGTGCAATCTCGCTGTTTATTCCGCGCTTTCTCGACCTTGCTAACCACAGTCCGATTGCTCACAAGCTGTTTCGTGGCTTTTTCGCTGTAGCATTGATCACCCTTCTGGCCAATTTATTCTTGCCCTATCGTCCGGTTGTTGCGGTACAGAATGTTCTGATGTTGGCCATTACTTTGTCAGCATTACTGTTGGGTATTCGCTTTTGGCTGAAAGGCGTTTCCTCGGCACGCATATTCACCCTCGCATGGGTATTTTTTATCGCCGGATTGTCACTGGCAACTGCCCGCAGTCTCGGCTTTGTACCAACCAATCTGTTTACCATTTATGGCTACCAGGCGGGCTCCTTTGCCGAAATACTGCTGTTGTCGCTGGCTCTCGGAGAGAGAATTACCGAGCTGCAACGGGAAAAACTACAAAACCGCAAAGCGCTGCTCGCCAGTCAGGAAGAGTCAATCCATCATCTGCGAAACTATGAAGAGTTGTATCAGAATTCCTTCACCGGACAATTTCAGATTGATAGTCAAGGGCACTTTATCAAGTCGAATCCCGCCTGGCGGGCCATGATTGGTCAGGACAAAATCAGCTCCGAGCTGACCTTGAAAAACCTGTTCGACAACCCGCAGGACTTTATCCGGTTGGAGCACAATGTGAACCAGGATGGACGTACACAAGGATTTATCTTTGCGCTCATTCAGCCGGGCAGCCAACAACAACTCATGATCAGCCTATCGATACGCAAAGCATTCGAGGGAGAAAACGCTCACTGGATTGGCGCAGCGCAGGACGTTTCGGAAAAATATCAGAAAGAAGAAAAACTGCGTCAGCTGCAAGAGGAAAAAAACCAGTCATTACGCCAACTGGTTATGGGGGTATCCCATGAAATGAATACTCCGCTGGGTAACATCCGCATGGCCCAGAGCTTTTTGAAGGATCAATCACAACTACTGCCCGACGGCCAGCAACTGTGTGCCGACGGCCTGAGCCATATCGACCATGCCGTTGAACGCTTATGCGAGCTTAATGCGCTGATGAAAAGCTCTATTGCTCTGGATCGTGAATATCAGCAGGAAACCATCCAGATCCGCCAATGGTTAACGAACTGGACGCATCAGATGGAGAGTGACAAAAACGCTATTAATATCCAGCAGGAAGTTCATAGCTTTGCCGTCGAGTGGCACACCTATCCGGACGCATTAAAAAGCATTCTCGAGCAGTTAATCAGCAATTCCATCAGCCATAATGAAGACAAAGCCGAATCGGGTGAACTGAGCGCCAACATCTCCATTAATGACGATAAGGATTATTTAATACTGCGTTACCGCGATAATGGTAGTGGTGTTGCAACCGAAGAACGCGACAAAGTCTTCCTGCCGTTTTACACCACCCAGCGACAACAGGCATCCAGCAAAGGGCTGGGACTTTATCAGACGTATAATCTGGTTACTGAATTAATGCAGGGCTGTATTCAATGGCCTGCACACAGCGACGGCTTCGAGATTGAGTTACGCTTTCCACAATCGCAAACATAAGGTACTAATTGTTGATGCAACTCACCATCACAATCCACTATGCTTATATGCTGAAAGCGTGCAAACACTCGTCGTCTGTCTTCATCGAAATAAGGAAACAAGAAAATGATTAAGGTAATTATTGAACGCGTTATTGCTGACGGTATGGAAAGCACCTATGAAAATGCCGTAAAAAATACACTGCGTGCCATTCTTGAGGCCGACGGTTATATTTCCGGCGCTTCTTACAAAGACGCCAGCAATAAAAACCACCGTATTATCATTACCAACTGGCAGAGTGTTGAAGCCTGGAATAACTGGTCTCACTCTCAGGCGCGTCAGGATGTGATTGGTTCCATTCAACCAATTCTCGAGCAGCAGGAAAAAATTACTGTATTAACCGCTTGAACAATAAATAAACAATAAGTCAGGTGCCCTGTTGTTACAGGGCACCAATCTCGTCATCCGTTACGATTTTTTAATCGCGACTTCGCAGAATCAGTCAGCCAGAACGTCCTTAACAAAAGCACAAACCGCTTCAGCTGCTGCTTCAAGATTACGCTGATGACTGATTCCGCTGGCCTTTCTCGGCTTCAGGTCATGATCACCATCAAACAGCCATTGAATCTCAAGCTCTTCCGACAGAGGGTAACCGCTGACTTCTTCGAAGCTTCCCATTTTATCGCGCACGCCCTGCAGAAAAAGCATCGGCAGTTCGATCGACTGTAAATGGTCAATCCGGAGGTTTTCGGGTTTCCCCAAAGGATGAAACGGATACCCAAGCGCAACGCAGCCTTTCACCTGAGCGGATACCTCTTCTTCGGTAGCGATCAGGCTCGCCATGCGCCCGCCCATGGATTTGCCAGCAATCACACAAGGGCGATCGAATTCAGCGATAACGGCGCGATACGCTTCCAGCAGTTTAGGAGCACGATCAGGCGGTCGCTTTTTACCGTCCTCACGACGCTTGAGCATGTATGGAAAGTCGAACCGCACAACATACAGCCCTCTGGCAGCCAACAATTGCGCCATTTGCTGCATAAAGTCACTGTCACTGCCCGCTCCCGCACCGTGTGCCAGAATGACTAACGGATTCTTTTTCTCACCATCGGTTAACCAGTCTTCCATCAGCATCTCTTCTCTAGTCATAACCTTTGGTTTTATAAGGAGATTTCCTGCCTGCTTCGGCGAAACTATTGCTTTATATCAATATTTTGACCTACCACCAATTTAATATGCACTGTGTCGAAGAAAGTTGTCAGCCTCGGCTAAGCTGGTTCGACACGGTGATAGCTTGATTGGGAGCAATGGTGTTGAGAGCCGTTCTCAATGGCGAGCATATAATCACAAAAAATGTGGCTTAAGCTGCTGAAAATCAGGCGTTTTTTCTGACTTTGATTGCAAATAGCAATGAACGCACAGATAATGTCGCACCGATTTTTTAACCCTCAACCCTCGCTGTTAAATGGAATATGATCATGAGCACAGCATTTGACCATCCCGAGTACAACTACAAGGTGGTAAGACAATTTGCCATCATGACTGTAGTTTGGGGCATTGTTGGCATGGCAGTCGGTGTATTAATCGCTGCTCAGCTGGCATGGCCTGCTTTAAACTTTGATACCCCTTGGTTGTCTTTTGGCCGTTTACGTCCACTGCACACTAATGCGGTTATTTTCGCCTTTGGTGGTTCTGCTTTATTTGCAACCTCCTACTACATTGTTCAACGTACCTGTCGCACCCGTCTGTTCTCAGACACACTGGCGTCTTTCACCTTCTGGGGTTGGAATGCCATTATCGTTGCGGCCGCAATCACTCTGCCTCTGGGTATGACGTCTGCGAAAGAATACGCTGAGCTGGAATGGCCAATCGATATTATGGTTACGCTGGTGTGGGTTGCCTACATCATCAACTTCCTGGGTACCGTTGCAAACCGTAAAGAAGCTCACATCTATGTAGCTAACTGGTTCTTCGCTGCCTTCATGATCATGGTTGCTATCCTGTACATCGGTAACAACCTGCCAACAGTAGTATCCCTGACTAAGTCTTACTCAATCTGGCCTGGCACAATCGACGCCATGATCCAGTGGTGGTGGGGTCATAACGCGGTAGGTTTCTTCCTGACAGCGGGCTTCCTGGGTATTATGTACTACTTCGTGCCAAAGCAAGCGGGTCGTCCGGTTTACTCTTACCGTCTGTCGATCGTTCACTTTTGGGCACTGATTTCTATCTACGTTTGGGCTGGTGGTCACCACCTGCACTACTCTGCACTGCCTGACTGGGCTCAGACTGCAGGTATGATTATGTCTCTGATCCTGCTGGCTCCGTCCTGGGGTGGTATGATCAACGGTATGATGACGCTGTCTGGCGCATGGCACAAACTGCGTAACGACCCTATTCTGCGTTTCCTGGTTGTATCTCTGTCTTTCTACGGTATGTCTACCTTCGAAGGCCCGATGATGTCGATCAAAACGGTAAACGCACTGTCTCACAACACCGACTGGACCATTGGTCACGTACACTCTGGTGCTCTGGGTTGGGTTGCGATGGTTTCTATCGGTGCTCTGTACCACCTGATTCCTATCATGTTCGGCCGCAAAGCCGGTGACATGTACTCCATTAAACTGATCAACACACACTTCTGGCTGGCAACTATCGGTACTGTACTGTACATCGCTGCTCTGTGGGTGAACGGTATTATGCAAGGTCTGATGTGGCGTGCGGTTAACGCTGACGGCACCCTGACTTACAGCTTCGTTGAATCAGTAGAAGCTTCTGTTCCTGGCTACATCGTTCGTACCATTGGTGGCGGACTGTTCCTGGTGGGCATGCTGGTTATGGCATACAACGTCTACATGACGGTTCGTGATGCCAAGAAAGAAGCCGCTAACGCAGCACCAGCTCAGGCATAAGGAGTAAGAGAATTATGATTAAGCATGATGATATTGAACGCAGCTTACCACTCATGGTGGTGATGATTGTCATCGCCCTGAGCTGGGGTGGTATGGCTGAAATCGTTCCACTGTTCTTCAATAAAGACACAACCACTCCGGTTGAAGGTCTGAAACCACTGAACGCAGTGCAGCTGGAAGGTCGTGACATCTACATCCGTGAAGGTTGTCACGTATGTCACACCCAGATGATTCGTCCGTTCCGTGCTGAGACTGAGCGTTATGGTCCTTACTCTGTGTCTGGTGAGTTCGTTTACGAACACCCATTCCTGTGGGGCTCTAAGCGTACCGGTCCTGATCTGGCACGTGTTGGCGGTCGCTACTCCGACGAATGGCACCGTGCGCACATGTACAACCCTCGTGATGTTGTACCTGAGTCTGTTATGCCTTCGTACCCATGGTTATTCGAAGATAAAGTTGATGGTCGTCTGACTCCTCGCAAGATGGAAGCTCTGCGTCTGGTTGGTGTTCCTTACACCGATGAAGACATCGAGGGCGCAAAAGCGGCAGTTGACGGTGTAACTGAAATCGAAGCTCTGGTTGCTTACCTGCAGCAGCTGGGCACAGTGATCACTAAGCGGTAATCCCATGGACATTAACGACGTGCGCGGTTTGGGCTCCGTATTCGCCCTGATAGCTTTTAGTGCGGTGATTTGGTGGGCCTATGGCTCCAGCCGTAAGAAGCGTTTTGAAGACGACGCTCAGATTCCGTTTCTGAATAACGATGACGGAATGCCACCGCACGACGATAACGATCGGAGTAAATAGATATGTTAAGCACTTTTTGGCAAGTGTGGGTTGCGGTTATTGTAATCGGATCCATCATTGGTTGCGGCGTACTGATCCAGTACACCAGCCGCGGCCAACGTAAAGAAGAAACTGACCAAACTACCGGCCACGAATACGATGGCATTCAGGAACTGGACAACCCGCTACCTCGCTGGTGGGTAATGATGTTCTGGGCCACTATTGCATTTGGCTTTGGTTATATCGGTGTATATGGCCTGGGTAACTGGAACGGTCTATTGACTGTTGAAGTTGACGGCGAGCAAGTGACCTGGACCTCTGAAAACCAGTGGAAAGCGGAAGTTCAGGCGTTCGAAAAAGACGTTGCACCTCTGTTCAACAAATATGCGGCAACGCCAATTCCAGAGCTGGTAAAAAATGCTGAAGCGATGGAAACCGGTAAGCGCTTATTCATGAGCAACTGCACCATCTGTCACCAAACTGATGCAACAGGTACTAAAGGCTTCCCTAACCTGACCGACAACGATTGGTTATACGGCGGTTCTCCGGAGCAGATCGTACAAACCATCACTCACGGTCGTCAGGGCGCAATGCCAGCCTGGGGTCCTGTTCTGGGCGAGCAAGGTGTTGCTGATATGACAGCTTACGTTCGTAGCCTGTCTGGTCTGAAGCACGATGAAGCCGGTGCTGAGCGTGCTGCTCCGCAGTACCAGCAACTGTGTATGGCATGTCACGGCGCTGACGGTTCCGGTAGCATCTATGTTGGTGCGCCAAACCTGACTGACGACGTATGGCTGTACGGTGGTTCTTCGAAGGACATCGCCTTCACTCTGAAGAATGGTCGTAACGGTAAGATGCCTGCTTTCGGTGAGATATGGGATACTAACTCAGCTCAGAAAGTACACGTGGTATCTGCTTACATCTACTCTCTGTCTCAGAAGTAAGATGTTAGTTCAGCCTTCAATTTAGCTGTCTAAACTGAAGGTTGAGCTAAGACAAGAAAACCAGAAAAAAGCGGCTCAATGCCGCTTTTTTCGTTATAAGCACCGTACTTTTCGCTATATAATTAATGCGTTATATAAGGAAATCCTGAACAACGAATAGTACAAGAGCCTGCCACAGGGCCAAGTGATTAAGAGTGCTACCAGACCATTGGGCCAGGTAAAAGCATCACAGAGAGTACACAACCAAGGTGATTTGCCACTATGAGTAATATTCCGGTTAAGGACGTTACGCCCAAAGCCCCAAACCAATCCCAAAGCATGTACCAAAAACGGGAAAAAATTTACGTCCGTGAAGTCGAAGGTTTTTTCCAGAAAATCCGTACCTATTCCCTATGGGCGTTAATGCTGGCCTATTTCGGTACCGCCTGGCTGAGCTGGGAAGGAAAGCAGCTGGTGCTGTTTGATTTACCCGCACGCCAATTCCACGTATTTGGCCTGACCTTCTGGCCTCAGGATTTCCCGCTGCTCGCAGCCCTGCTGATTATTGCCGCCTACGGTTTATTTACCGTCACGAATCTGGCTGGCCGTCTCTGGTGTGGTTACACCTGTCCGCAATCCGCCTGGTCGTTTATCTTCATGTGGATTGAAGAACGCGCTGAAGGCACACGCAACCAGCGTATTAAGCTCGACAAAGAAAAAATGTCGCTGACCAAATTCCGTAAAAAGGCAATAAAACACATCGCCTGGCTGGTGATCGCCTTCTGGACCGGCGTCACGTTTGTTGGTTACTTCACCCCGATTTATGATCTGATCCCCGATATGCTGGCCTTCGACGTGAATGGCTGGGGGGTTTTCTGGATCGCTTTTTTCACCGCAGCAACTTATATCAATGCAGGCTGGATGCGCGAGCAGGTGTGCATCTATATGTGTCCATATGCCCGCTTCCAGTCAGTGATGTATGACCGCGATACTCTAGCCGTTTCATACGACCCGAATCGTGGTGAGCCACGCATGCACCGCAGCAAGAAAAAACTGGCTGAAATGGAAGCACGCAACGAGAAACCTGGTGACTGCGTCGACTGTTCTTTGTGTGTTCAGGTATGCCCTACCGGTATCGATATTCGCGATGGCATGCAGTATCAATGTATCGGTTGTGCATTATGCATCGATGCTTGCGATTCTGTGATGGACAAGCTGGAAATGCCGCGTGGCTTAATTCGCTACACCACAGAAAATGAACTGGAAGGCCAGAAAACACACTTCTTCCGTCCGCGTCTGGTTGGCTATGCCGTGATGTTGTCATTGATGATCGGTGGCTTCACTTACTCTATGATCAGCCGCACGCCGTTTGAACTGGATATTGAGCGCAGTCGTGGTTCGCTCTACCAGCTAACACCAAACGATACAGTGAAAAACTCGTATTATCTGAAATTGATGAACATGAGTCAGACACCACACACGTATGAACTGTCGATGGAAGGCCTGAACGGTGCAACCATGAATGTACCAACGACCTACCAGCTGGATGTGAACGACCTGGAAGAGATTGCCCTGACTCTGGAGCTCGACCCGGCTGAGCATCCACTGAAGAGCAGCAAGACAATTATCGAGTTTGTTGTGGTCAATAAAACGACTGGCGAAGAAGTCGCACGGGAAGAGAGTCGATTCATTGCGCCGCGTCAGTAAATAAACGCAAAGTGCTAGAGCACAACCGCCCAAGTCGTTAAACTTGGGCGGTTTTTTTATAGGTAGCCGCTACCCGATAGCGATTAGCGCTGTATAACCACAAAGAGAGTCCGGATGAAACCTGAGAATCAAGAACGCATTACCCGCTGGTATCAGGAGCCTTATATGCTGCTGGTTGCCGGAATCCCGATTATTGCCGTTATCTGGGGTGGCGTGATGTTATCCGCGGCGCTCAGTGGTAAAGATTCTCTGGTAAGCGATAGCTATTACAAAGATGGCATGGCTTACACGCAGGATCAGGAGTCAGACAAGAAAGCCAAACGTCTGCAGGTTAACGGAAGCGCTATTTTCACCGAAGATGAAGTGCGTGTGACCATCGATGGTTATCTGGACGAATACCCACACACCTTAAAAATGACCCTGATTCACCCAACACTGGAAGATCAGGACCAGGTTCTGCTATTACAAAAAATGGCCGATGGCAGCTATGCCGGCGTAAATGATATGTCTCTGCCAGGCAAACGTCGTATCTGGCTGGACAGCCTGGATCAGGGCTGGCGTATCCGTGCTTATCCTTTTATCGAAGCCGGTAAGGAAGTTGCGCTTAGCTCCAAATGAGTACACATCAAAGCTGTTTTCACTGCGGTGAGCTCACCGACGAAGGCGATCGCTGGTCGACTGAAATTGACGGACAGCAACAACCCATGTGTTGCCCGGGCTGTAGGGCCGTTGCTGAAACCATTATCGCCAGCGGCCTGAAAGACTATTACAAACACAGAACTGAGTTACCCGAGTTATCTCCGGCTGACGGTGATGATCAGGATCTGACTGCGCGTGATACTCTCAAGCTTTATGACTCGGAAGCATTACAGCGCAACTTTGTCGCCCGTAATGGCGATTTAGCAGAAGCCACTCTGATCATCGATGGCATCAGCTGTGCTGCGTGCGCCTGGCTGATCGAACACCGTATGAATCAACTTGATGGAGTTGATAACGCGGTACTTAACTTATCGAACCATCGCCTTGTGATTCGCTGGAACTACGATAAGGTTCCGGTCTCCCATCTGGTCGAAGCCATTTACCGCCTTGGTTATCGCGCGTCACCGTTTTCCGCTACGGAGCAAGAAGAGCAACGCACCCGGGAAGGTAAACAAGCCATCCGTCGTCTGGCCGTAGCCGGCATCGGCATGATGCAGGTGATGATGCTGTCTGTGCCTCTTTACGTGGGTATGGCGGCACAATATGAAGTCTTTATGCGCTTTGCCGCCATGTTGCTGACCCTGCCGGTTGTACTGTTCAGTGCCAAACCGTTTTTTATGGCCGCCATCCGCGATCTGAAAACCCGCCACCTGACCATGGATGTACCGGTCTCACTGGCCATTCTGCTGGCTTTTGGCGCCAGCATCTGGAGCACCTTCAATCAGGGCGTTGAAGTCTATTTTGATTCCGTCTGTATGTTCACCTTCTTTCTACTGCTAGGCCGCTATCTGGAAATGCGCGCCCGCCATCGTATGGGGAAAGCCGGTAACAATCTGATGACGTTGCTGCCCAACGTCGCTCTGAAGGTTGTTGAAGGTGAAGACGACCATGTCATCAGCAGCGAAGAAATTCGTGTCGGTGATATTCTGCGCCTGAAGCCCGGCCATGCGATCCCGGCAGATGGCGAGGTTATTGAAGGTCAAAGCTCGGTCGACGAAGCCGCATTGACCGGCGAATACCTGCCATTAACCAAGTCACCGGGCGACAGCCTGATTGGTGGTACCTTCAATGTCGAAAGCCCGATGTTGATGAAAGTCACCGCCACCGGCGCTGAAGCACAGCTTTCAACCATTATGCGTTTAATGGATCGTGCGCAACAGGAGAAGCCACAGATTGCGCTATTGGCCGACCGGATCGCCAGTCGTTTTGTCGCAGCAGTTCTGCTGATTTCAGGCTCAGTATTTGGTTTCTGGGCCTGGCAGGGAAATGAGCACGCATTCTTTATCGCGTTATCGGTACTGGTTGTCACCTGCCCTTGCGCACTGTCTTTGGCAACGCCAACGGCACTAACGGCGGCCACCGCCGCCCTTCGTGAGGCAGGTTTATTAATCAGTAAAGGCCATGTTCTGGAAACATTGCCTCAGATCGACCGCGTCGTATTTGATAAAACCGGCACTCTGACACTTGGCCGCTTGACGCTGGAGCAGGTAATCCCTCTGGCCGATATTAATCAGCAGCAGATTCTGGCACTGGCTTCCGGACTGGAAGAGCATTCCAGCCATCCAATCGCCAAAGCGTTTCGTGATATCGCCCCGGAAACCGTAACAGACATCGAACAGATTCCTGCACAAGGGATTCAGGGCAACTGGCAACAACAGACGCTTCGGCTCGGCCACCCTGCTTTTGCCTGGCACGAAGAAATAACGCCTCCCGAAGCCAACCAACAAGGACAATGGTTGTTACTTGCCAGTGATGAACAACCACTGGCGTGGATTCAGATTAACGACTCATTGCGCAAATCATCTTATCGCTTACTGGCAGGTTTACAGCAACGAGGCATCAAAACGGCGCTGCTGACCGGCGATCCGAGCCAGTCCGGGCAATATGTCGCGGAACAGCTCGGTATCGACGACTTGCAGTTTGGCGTGAGCCCGGAACAGAAACTAGCAGCCGTTAAACAATGGCAAGCGAATGGCGAACGGATCTTAATGGCTGGTGATGGCATCAATGATGTGCCGGTACTTGCGGGTGCCGATATATCGCTGGCGGTGAACGAAGCTACCGACCTGGCCAAGACCAATGCTGATACCATTCTGACCAATGGCCGCTTAGAAGTGCTGCTAACAGCAATTGATGGCAGTGCGGCAACACACCGCATTATTCGCCAGAATATTGCCTGGGCATTGCTGTATAATCTGCTGGCTCTGCCACTGGCCGCGATTGGTTTAATTCCGCCATGGGCAGCGGCCATTGGTATGGCATTCAGCTCTCTGCTGGTTGTTAGTAATGCCCTGCGTCTGACAAGTCTGGCGCGCAAACACTCCGGAAACTAATTATGGATATTATCTACGTCCTGGTACCGCTATCACTGGTGCTGTTGAGCATTGCCATTGGTATCTTCTTCTGGGCAGTGCGCAGCGGTCAATTCGATGATATGGATTCACCGGCGCACAAAATCCTGTTTGATGATGACGAGCCGGAAGCGCCATCGGCCAAACAGCCACAAACGCCCGAAGCCAAAAACAGTCAGACTCAAGATTCCGAGTAACGGCCAATGGTTGAACCACTTTCGCTGATAACCGCCCTGCTGATCGGTTTGTTTGGTGCCAGCCATTGCTTGGTCATGTGTGGCGGCATAGCGGCAGCGGTCGGTAACAACAGCGCCACCGCCAGTAGCGGCAAATTTTCCGCCATTCTTGCGTTCAACCTCGGCCGCATCAGCTCTTACACCTTTGCCGGTGGCCTGGTTGGCCTGGCCGGCCTCTGGCTGCAACAACAACACGACACACTGTTATTGCTGCTGCGCTCCCTGGCCGGCGTTATGCTGGTGTTAATGGGGCTTTATGTCGCGCGTTGGGCCACTTGGCTAACGCGGGTTGAGCAGGCAGGCCAATGGTTCTGGAAACGTATTCAACCGAGCGCCGGTAAGCTGATGGGCAAAACCAGCCTGAGCTCCCGATTTGCTCTGGGAATGGTCTGGGGATGGCTGCCTTGTGGTCTGATATACAGCACTCTCAGTTGGGTGGCAGCCAATGGCGATCCACTGATGGGGGCAACAACCATGGCGGCATTTGGTCTGGGTACATTGCCTGCGCTGTTTGCCGGTAGCCTGGCGGCGGCAAGTCTGAGTCGATTTTTAAATCATCAGGTAACAAAACAAGCCGCAGGCATGCTGCTAATTGGTTACGGATTATGGACGATCAGTTCTGTATGGTTGCCAATTCTTGACAGATAGCTCTGTCACTAGGAACATAGGGCCAGTTTTTTTGCCTCAACCCAATAACTCTGTAGCTATGGAGTTGTGATTCGGGACGCGTTATGAAATCTTCAATATCAACTACACCACTACGTGGTACTCAACCCCATTGCCAGACCTGCTCATTAAATGCGTTGTGTCTGCCGTTATCGCTCAACGATAACGATATGGAACGTCTCGACGATATTATCCGCCGTGGTCGCCCTATTCAGAAAGGCCAGTTGTTGTTTCAGCAAGGTGAGCCGTTTCAGTCGGTCTTTGCCGTGCGTACCGGCGCATTAAAAACGTACACGCTGGCATCTAATGGTGAAGAGCAGATTACTGGCTTCCATCTAGCCAGTGAACTGGTGGGCCTGGCTGGCTACAACAACGACTTTTATCCGTTGTCGGCAAAAGCACTGGAAACCACCACCGTCTGCGAAATTCCATTGAGCCAGCTGGATGAACTGGCGGATGAACTGCCGGATCTGCGCAAGCAGCTGATGCGCACGATGGGCACAGAAATTCGCCACGACCAGAATATGATGCTGCTGCTGAGCAAGAAAAATGCAGAAGAGCGTGTTGCGTCCTTCCTGATGGACATTTCCACCCGCTATGCCCGTCGTGGTTTCTCTGCGACCCATTTCCGTCTGCCAATGTCACGGGTGGATATCAGTAATCACCTTGGCCTGGCCGTTGAGACCATTAGCCGTGTATTCACCCGTTTCCAGAAAAACGGCATGATCGAAACTCAGGGTAAAGAAATTATCCTGCAGGATCTGGATACCTTAAATGAGTTGGCTGGTTTGGTGTCTGAAGACGAATGTGGTCACGAAGACGAATAAGTTTTGCCTGATACAAATAAACCCGGCTAGTCCGGGTTTTTTATTGCCTGGAGAATATTGATAAAAAACCTGAAATAAGCACATCACCTGACTAACGCCCCTTCTTTTCCGCTATTGGCATAAGACATGCTCAAACTTTAGTCGGAATTCGTGTTTTTGACGTCGATTATTTGAATATAAACGGGGCAGCACTAACAAAGTTCTTCTAAGGTAGTAATGCACCCACTCGGCCGATTGACTGTCAAACAATCAATTGACCTGCAATGCCAGGACACAGAGGACTGATTATGGGAATTTGCACGCAGGAACTGAAACGCTGGGTCATCAAACCCACACTGCAACGTTTGCAGATTACAAACAAAGCCGCATTAAAACTGCTGCTGGGAACTGCTGCTCAAGAATCGGCGATGGGCTCTCATATAAAAACTTCCGGACAAAAAGGTCTGGGGATTTATCAGATTCACGGTTTAACTCATCGCCATATCTGGGATGACTTCCTTGCCCAGCAACCGGATCTTGCCAGCGTGGTCCGTGGCCTCGCAAGCCAGCGTGACTTTCTCGATCATCCGCATGCCGAGCTGACCACAAATTTGTCCTACGCCACTGCCATTGCCTGGATGAGTTACATCCGCCACCCGGAATTTGACTTGCCAGCAGATGCCGATATCGAAACTTTGGCAAAACTGTGGAAACGCTTTTATCACCCCAAATCCGATGCAACCTGTGAACATTTTATCAATAACTATCGGTTGCTGGTGGAAGGCGTTGAACAGGTCGCTTGAGACCGGGCGTCAATACAGCCGGAAAGAATCTGAATTCCACTGTCGATCGTTACTCCCACCCTTACAGTAGTTTCCTGAGTAGCCAGTTTTTGATATAAAGCCCTGCTTAATCGGCCAGCTGGCCCGCACAATACTCCAGGAGCAGTACCCTGCCATGCAAGACGTTGCCACTTTTGATCCTGCAACCATGAATCAGCCCGAGCAGTCAGCGGAAACTCCTGTTGACCCACTCGCAGAACGCAAACAAAAAACCAACTTTAACAAGTTGCAAAAGCGCATTCGTCGTAATGTCGGTAAGGCCATCGAAGATTACAATATGATCGAGGATGGCGATAAGATCATGGTGTGCCTGTCCGGCGGTAAAGACTCCTACACCATGCTCGACATTTTGATGAGCCTGCAAAAAAGTGCTCCTGTGAAGTTTGAACTGGTTGCCGTGAATATGGATCAGAAACAACCCGGCTTTCCTGAAGAAGTTTTGCCAGCGTATCTGGAATCCATTGGTGTGCCTTATCACATCGTCGAAAAAGACACGTACAGCGTTGTTAAAGACATAATTCCTGAAGGTAAAACCACTTGCAGCCTGTGTTCACGCCTGCGCCGCGGTACCCTTTACGGCTTTGCTGAAAAGATCGGCGCAAACAAGATTGCTCTGGGTCATCACCGCGATGACATTATCGAAACGCTGTTTCTGAATATGTTCCACGGCGGTAAATTAAAAGCGATGCCACCAAAATTGCTGAGCGATGATAAACGTCATGTATTGATTCGCCCGCTGGCATATTGCAAAGAAAAGGACATCGAGAAATTCGCAACAGCTAAAGAATTTCCGATCATTCCGTGCAATCTGTGTGGCTCTCAGGAAAACCTGCAACGTCAGAATATTAAACAAATGTTGGCGCAATGGGATAAAGACCAGCCAGGCCGCAGTGAGAATATCTTTGCTGCGGTATGTAATGTTGCCCCATCACAGCTGGGTGATACGAATCTGTTCGACTTCAAAGGCCTGCAGGAGCAGCAGGAAGGTCCACACCTGGGGAAAAACCTGAATTTACTGGACGTTGTTCAGGTGGACTAAGCAGCAATCCCTACAGTCCACCTTCATACAAACGGGTAACCTGCATATCGTAGCTACCCGGCCCCTTCAGCGTAAACGTCATCATATAACGTCGTTCTGTATTAATATTTTCCGCCGTTGCCGACAGCTGGCAACTATTCGGTAACAACTTTGCTTTGGGCATTTCCAGCCTTACCGGAAATTCATGGGTCAGTTCTTCAACAAGAACTGTCGATGTTGGTTGAGTAGGAGCACCGGCAATGCCTTTTCGCACCCATTGCAGAAACAAGCCATGACGGCCATCCACTTCTGTGCGAATCATGCGTACATAACCACTCCCGGCCTTTGACTTCCAGGGACAGACACGCTGAACCTGATCAACCCAGACCGGCAATTTGTAGACATCTTTCAGCGGTGTGGCGTTGTTGTTAGCCAGCACGGCGCTATTCACAAACAGGCCAGCAAACAGATAAACAAGTTTGGACATAAAACCCTCCTGCAATAAGACTAGCAGCTGCTACTAATCTGGCTATCGGCAACAGGGGAGGATTTCGTTAACTTTATTTACCGGGTGTTAATGATTATCGGCCCAGCGATGACCTTGTCGTTCGCCCTGATCCCAATCGGGTTTGCTGTAGCTCACCGCTACGATGCAGTAGTTTTCAATGCCCTTTGGCAGACGAATTTCGACTTCGTCATCCAATTCCTTCCCCATCAATCCACGAGCAAGTGGCGCGTCCACACTGATATAACCACGCTTCAGATCTATCTCATCCTCACCGACAATTCGATAACGGTATAATTCTTCATCATCATCTTCCAGCTCAATCCAGGCACCAAAATACACTTTGTGTTTGTCGGCGGGTTCACGGTCAACCACCGTCAATGCCTCCATACGCTTACGCAAAAAACGTAACCGGCTATCAATCTGGCGCAAACGTTTTTTACCATAGATGTACTCGGCATTTTCAGAGCGATCACCCAGCTTTGCCGCATCAGAAACCTGCTGGGTAACTCTCGGGCGCTCTACCCTCCATAAATAGTCATGCTCTTCCCGCAGCGCTTGCTCTCCTTCCGGAGTGATTAACAGACTACGCTTAGGCAGTGGTTTTTTATTTGGGTCACTCATAAATCAGACCATTTCTCTAATTCCGGGTAACTGCCGTCACAGCATCGCAATAAGACTGTGTAACAGTGGCTCTCTTTCAGGACTCTTTATAGCCGAATGATCAAGCGCAGTGCAAAATTTACCGCAGCTATCCTGCTGATTTTATTAGGAATCGTGATTACTCCATTGCCCATACCACTGGGATTAGTGAGTATTCTGGTCGGTTTGTCACTGCTGGTCAGCGTGGTTCCGGCAGTGCGTCATTGGTTGATTCGGTTACGGCTGAAATACCGTCAGTCATCCGCGCGACTGAATCAGCTAGGAAAGCGAATGCCCGCCTTTCTGCGTGAACTTATCGAAGACACGGATCCGGAAAAAACCCGCCAAAGACACAAATGATATTTATTATCATTTACAATGGTAGCGGATTCGATTAAAGTGATCAGGTATCTCACTCGTAAGGACTGTGTTATGACAATTGAAAATACGATCAGCGGCCTGGCTGGCATCCTGCTTATCGCTTTTTGCAGTCTGGCGATTTATCTTCCTTCGCATAGCCTTTAAGGCTAATGGCCATTGTGGCCGATTTATTCAGGGTGTTCTGCCAATCTCTATTTTGGCGTAATACCCTGAAATAAGGTTATCAACGCCTGGTCAGCCGCAGACTCTGGCGTGCACTTACCTTCGGCAATTAACCACCAACCGGCATAGATCAGAGTATCGATCGTCACCAGCACCCAGTCGGTTGTCAGTCCTGATGACACCTGACCTTCAGCCCGCATTCTTTCGACCAGTAAATACAAGTCCTGAAGTTGTTGATTGTATATTTGCTGTACTTCCGCATCATCACCGGCTATCGACCACAGCGACAATAAAAAATGGAACCGGTCTGCCATCGGCATCAATGCATGAAACATTTTTTCTACCGTCTCCCTGCCACTCAGCTCGGCTTCCCGGATCGGTA
Source organism: Bacterioplanoides sp. (assembly GCF_965219715.1). GTDB lineage: Bacteria > Pseudomonadota > Gammaproteobacteria > Pseudomonadales > Oceanobacteraceae > Bacterioplanoides. Next base: position 159,050 of record NZ_OZ244785.1, on the reverse strand, counting down.
CCATTAATTCTTCGGTCTGGATTAAAGCATCCTGGGCAATTTCCTGAATTAACTGCTCACGTGTATCAAAATGGCGATACAAGGTCGCACGCCCGACTCCAGCATGCTCCGCAACCTGACTTAATGACGCACCCGGGTTTTTAAGTAACAGCTGTATTCCGGCATCCAATAACGCCTGTCTCGAACGATTCGCCCTGGCATCTTTATATTTCATAGTGGTCGACGATGATTTCCTGACTCTAATGAAACAGCATTGTATCAGAGCATCGACAAACATATGATAGTTAAACGCGGGTTTACTAACCTGTTACTCTATTACGCCAGGCTATTTTCGGTACCTGGCTGTCAGACCGGGAATAATTCACCATGTCAGATTTACTTCAGCACTATCAGACTTCAGCCAGCAGCAAAGCGGGAGAAGCGCATTGCCTGCCGTTTGAGGTATACCGAAACCCGGCGGTCTGGCAGGAAGAAGCACGTCGGATTTTTCACAACGACTGGGTATTTATTTGCTGCGAACAAGAACTCAAAGAAGCGGGTAGCTATTATGCCTTTGAACTGGCTGGCGAATCACTGGCCATTATTCGCCAGGATGATAACAGCTTTGTAGCGCTGTCGAACGTATGCCGTCATCGAGGAACTCCGTTACTGGAAACGGGTTTTGGCACCACAGAAAAACTGATTGTCTGTCCTTATCATGCCTGGGCCTACGAAAAAAATGGCGACCTGAAAGCAATCCCTCTGGCAGGGAAAAACGGACCGGACAAGAAGGAACATTGTCTGCCGGTATTTCGCCTGGAAAGCTGGCACGGCCTGTTGTTTATTAATCTTAATGCTGAAGCCGAATCGCTGATGCAACGACTGGAAGGAATTGATGACTACCTCAGCGGTTTCGACCTGGCGGAATTTAAAACCGGCAATACCGGAGCCGAAGAATACTGGCAAAGCAACTGGAAACTGGCGATGGAAAATGCCATGGAGAGTTATCACTTATTTAAAGTGCACAAAGAAACGCTGGAAACCACAACACCAACGCGTGGTGCTTTTTATCTGGCTGGCAGCTCCGAATGGTCTCTGACGGCTGGGAAAATTAACCAGCCACAATCAAAATTAATGAAATGGTTAAGTGGTGATTATCCGGAAATGTATAACCACTATGTGCTGGTGTCGCTGCCCCCTTCCTTTGTTGGCATTTTGACTTATTACGGCTTCGACTGGATACAGGTTTTACCGATCAATGAAAACGAGAGTTTTATTCGCTCCGGCGGTATTGCGAAAAGCACCTGGGGTTATAACGATAAAAAAACGCAGGAATTTACCGACGCCTTTTTTGCCGAAGATAAAGCAATTTGTGAGCGGGTACAGCGAGGCATGAATTCGACCCATACCCAAGGCGGCAAACTGGTCGATATGGAAAGAATTCTGGTCGACTTTCATCAATACCTGGCATCAAGATTATTTAACAGCGAACCTGATACTTTCTATCAATCAGATAATGCCGATATGTTTCTTAATCCCAAATAAATCGCAGGCATAAAAAAACCGGCAATAAAGCCGGTTTTTTTGATTACCTGAACTGAATCAGGTGCCGTGTGCGATGGCAAGACAAGGCGAAAGTGGTTGAAGAAGCGCAGTGTAGTTCACCTACATGAGCATTCTGAAACCACTTTCAACACAGTATTACCAAGCACACAAGCCGGGAATTACATGCGCTCCCAAACGGTAGCGATACCCTGACCTAAACCAATACACATGGTAGAAACGCCGTACTTCGCTTCTTTCTGCTCTAATACGTTGATCAGAGTAGTAGAGATACGAGCACCGGAACAACCCAGTGGGTGACCCAGAGCGATTGCACCACCATGGATGTTAACGCGGTCTTCAGCAATGTCTTTCAGCTTCAGATCTTTAACACATGGCAGAGACTGAGCAGCGAATGCTTCGTTCAGTTCCCAGTAGTCGATGTCAGTTACGTCCAGTCCAGCACGCTTCAGTGCTTTTTTGGTCGCAGGAACAGGACCGTAGCCCATGATCGCAGCATCAACACCAGCAACCGCCATACCCAGGATACGAGCACGTGGCTTCAGACCCAGTTCCTGAGCTTTTTCGTAGCTCATCAGCAGCATCGCAGACGCACCATCAGTGATCTGAGAAGAAGTACCTGCAGTTACGGTACCTGCTTTAGGATCGAATGCCGGACGCAGTTTGCCCAGGCTTTCCGCAGTAGTCTCTGGACGAATAGTTTCGTCTTCAGTTACCAGGATTTCTTTGCCATCAGCATCGTGACCGTACATAGGTACGATTTCGTTTTTGAAGTCGCCGTTCAGGGTCGCAGCGTGAGCGCGACGGTGAGAACGTGCAGCGAATTCGTCTTGCTGTTGACGGGAAATGCCGTGCATTTTACCCAGCATTTCAGCGGTCAGACCCATCATGTTCGATGCTTTCGCAGAGAACTTAGACGCTTCCGGGTTATGATCGAAACCGTGCTGCATGTTTACGTGGCCCATGTGCTCAACACCACCAACAACGAATACATCGCCGTTACCAGTCTGAATCGCCTGAGCTGCCGTGTGGATTGCAGACATTGCAGAACCACACAGACGGTTAACAGTTTGTGCGCCAGCTTCTTTAGGCACAACAGAGGTCAGAGAGATCTGACGAGCAACGTTGAAGCCCTGTTCCAGAGTCTGGTTTACACAGCCCCAGATCACGTCTTCTACCAGCGCCGGGTTTACACCAGTACGCTCGAACATAGCATTGATCAGGTTTGCAGAAATGGTCTCTGCACGTACGTTGCGGAATACACCACCTTTGGAACGACCCATTGGTGAGCGCACTGCGTCAACAACGACAACGTCTCTTGGATTGTAAGACATAGTTTAATTCTCCTAGTGCGCCAATTAACCGAAGTAGCTTTCGCCGTTCGCAGCCATTTCACGCATGCGATCGGTTGGTTTGTAGAGGTTGCCCAGATCAGCGAACTTGTCGCACAGAGCAACAAACTCAGCCATACCAACGGTATCCATGTAACGACATGCACCACCACGGAATGGAGGGAAACCAATACCGAAGATCAGACCCATATCTGCTTCTGCAGGAGTATCAACGATACCCTCTTCCAGACAGCGGGCGATCTCGATGCACAGAGGAATCATACAACGTGCTATGATCTCGTCTGTTTCGAAGTCTTTAGCGTCAGCCACAACTGGCTTGATCAGCTCGTAAGTAGTCTCGTCGACAACTTTCTTCGGCTTGCCCTTCTTATCGGTTTCGTAAACGTAGAAACCTTTACCGTTCTTCTGGCCATAACGCTCATTTTCGAACATTACTTCCATAGAAGTTTTGAAGTCAGCCTTCATGCGGTCAGGGAAACCTTCCGCCATGATTTCGTTAGCGTGAACACCGGTATCGATACCCACAACGTCCAGCAGATATGCAGGACCCATTGGGAAACCGAACTTCTCCATAACCTTGTCGACTTTCTGGAAGTCAGCACCGTCACGTACCAGGCCAGCGAAACCAGCGAAGTAAGGGAACAGAACACGGTTAACCAGGAAGCCAGGGCAGTCGTTTACAACGATTGGGGTTTTACCCATTTTCTTCGCGTAAGCAACGGTAGTCGCAACGGCTTCTTCAGAAGTCTTCTTACCACGGATAACTTCTACCAGAGGCATCATGTGTACCGGGTTGAAGAAGTGCATACCCAGGAAGTTTTCCGGACGCTTCAGGTCTTCAGCCAGCAGATCGATAGAAATGGTAGAGGTGTTAGAAGTGATTACAGTGTCTTCGCGAACATTGTCTTCCAGCTCAGCCAGAACCATCTTCTTAACTTTTGGATTCTCAACAACAGCTTCAACAACCGTGTCAACGTCACCGAACTCAGCGTAAGACAGAGTTGGACGGATGCGGTTCAGAGTTTCACCCATTGCCAGCGGCTTCATCTTCTTACGCTCAACGCGCTTAGACAGCAGCTTGTTTGCTTCGCTCAGGCCCAGTTCGATACCGGCTTCAGCGATGTCTTTCATCATGATTGGCGTGCCTTTAACAGCAGACTGGTATGCAATACCACCACCCATGATGCCAGCACCCAATACTGCCGCTTTGTTCGTCGGCTTAGCTGCTTTTTCAGATTCTTTGGCTTTTTTCTTCAGCAACTGGTCGTTGTTGAACAGACCGATCAGAGCCTGAGACTCAGTGGTTTTAGCCAGCTTAGCGAAACCTTTTGCTTCCGCTTCCAGTGCTTTATCACGGCCAGCGTTAGCCGCTTTCTGCATGGTTTTGATCGCAACGATAGGAGCCGGGTACTGACCTTTGGTCTGGCCCGCTACGAAACCTTTAGCGGTTTCGAATACCATCATTTGTTCCATGCTGTTCAGGTGCAGCTTGGATTTCTTCTCTTCGCGACGAGCTTCCCAGTTGATCTCGCCAGCGATAGCAGATTTCAGCATAGCAATTGCTTGTTCCTGCAGCTTGTCTGCAGCAACTACCGCGTCAACAGCGCCGTCTTTCAGGGCTTTTTCTGCTTTGTTTTCAGCGCCCATGCAGATCCATTCGATCGCATTGTCAGCACCGATAACACGTGGCAGACGTACGGTACCACCGAAACCAGGCATCAGGCCCAGCTTAACTTCTGGCAGACCCACTTTCGCCTTGTCAGACATGATACGCATATCAGTCGACAGACACATTTCGAAACCACCACCCAGGGCGATGCCATTGATTGCAGTCAGAGTTGGAACGTTCAGGTCTTCAACTGCGTTGAATACCAGGTTGGCTTCTGCCACCCATGCAGCGATTTCTTCTTCGCTGTTTTTGAACGCGTCACCGAATTCGGTGATGTCTGCACCAACGATAAAGCAGTCTTTACCGGAAGTTACCAGTACACCTTTAACGTCATTGTTGCCTTGAATCGCTTCAACTGCTGCCTTCAGGTCTTCCAAAGTAACACGGTTAAACTTGTTAACTGAGTCGCCTTGCAGATCGAATTTTAATTCGGCGATGCCGCCTTCGATCATATTTACCGTGATGGCTTTACCTTCGTAAATCATCAACTGATCTCCACTTGGGTTAGCTTGGGCTGATCAGAATAGTACTGATTCAGCATTTTGCTTGTGAGTGAACCAACGCTCCCGGCCACTTAACTCCTCTATCGTTACAACAGAGTTAAACAACCGATTCATACGAGCGTTTGAATCCGTGCTGCACACCTTCGGATAAAGCCAGACGAAAGTCAATAGATTGGCCATAATTGCACAGCCGGGCTGATCAATTTGCGCACAAGGGTTTGCACATACGTGATATCCCCTACAGATTGAGGGTGTTATTTTCTGGCGCATGAGCGTTTATTGTTCAATTTTGTTACCTTTTGTATCTAAGGCTAGGGCGAATCGAGTCTTTTCACATAAACTCCACGGAAAAGAAGTGATTCCAAAAATAATAAAATCTACGGTAGATAAACAAAATGATCAGATTCGTCCAAGTTTTGACGTTGAGTTTGCTGACGCAAATCGCCCTCGCAACACCACAACAGCTGTTGACCGACCTGCAGAAACTGCGCCTGACCTCCACCGACGTGGTCACCAACTTCTATATGTTTACCGGCCTGGACGCCGACTCCAAATACGATCGCCGCATGCAACAGGGCATGAAAAAATTCGACGTTGCGTTGAAAAGTGCTCTCGAACAAGCTTCTGCCAATGGCGTTGAAGACAGCCTGGCAGCCATCAATGCAGAATGGTCAGAATTTAAAGAGCTGCTGATGGCCAACCGCAAAGATATGATGACTCAGGGTTTCCCGAACGTACGTCTGGTCGACGAAATGGGCCGTACTAATCAGGAAATCGTGAAAAAAGTTACGATGACTTATGAGCAGGTAAAAGAAACCAGCGGCATTACCCCTGCCCCAATCGTTCAGAAAGCCCGCTCTCTGGCATTACTAATGGAAGAAATTACCTCTCAGTACGCTGCGCGTGGCACCACCAACCTGGGTCAGGTTTTTATGGGTAACTCTGAACGCTCTTTAGAGCAAATGGCCGATGATTTTCAGAAAGGCCTGGAAGAACTGCGCGCTTTGTTAGCCAATAAAGGGGTTAACAACATCCTGAAGAGCATTAACAGCAAATGGAAATTTATGGCGCAATCGGTGAAAAACTATAACGAAAATACCGTGCCTTTCCTGGTTGTCAGTTACAACGACCGCATTCTGATGCATCTGGATGAGCTGGAGCAACGCTTTCAGTAATTCGATCTGATGACTCAGTTGAAGACATAAAAAAGCCCCGCAATGCGGGGCTTTTTTATGTCTGTAGAATCGACCAGAAGTTAATCACAAGCCTTCTGATGACGGCTTGATTGCGCCAGGTCCAGCAATTCCCGAAGTGCCACAGACACCATAGAGAACTCGAGATGATCGGTATTCTTAAGTTCTGTCAGCATTCGCTGCCAGCGTTTAACCAATACTGCCTGTTCTTCTTCCCACAGCTCGACCGCCTGCTGCAAAGTCTGACCTTCCTGCATACTGGCAAGGATACCTTCAGTCAGCCCACGCTGCTGCCAGTCCAGGTCATCACGTAACGTTTCTCGCGCCAACGCATCCCAATGACTGGAAGAAGGCAAGGCATTAATCTGCTGCATAAACCAGTTAAGCGACAGGTATTCACCCATTTCGAAATAGGTTTCAGCCACTTGTTGCAGGTCACGCTCAGCCTGACCTGATGCCTCAATAATGCCCAATGAAGAATATAAATTAGCCGCGCCAGCTGTGACCGCGGCTAACTGCTCAGGAACTCCTGCGGCAATGCGCTCATCGTAAACGGCTTGCCAGCGCTCCAGCTCAGAGCCTTTCAGGGTTTCACCGAGAGACGCCATCATGCTCTGCACCGGTCCGCCAAACTTAGATACCTCAGCACCAATATCAATGGTCGCACGGCGGTTACGCAGGAACCAACGAGTAGCGCGGCGTACCAGACGCATCATGTCGGCCATCATACTTTCCTGAACATCGGTGGTGATTTTGTAATCCAGCGTGGCAATGGCGTTCCAGTATTCCGGCAGAGCAAAAATATCGCGTGCCGTTAAAAAGGCGCGGGCAATATCACTGACATTCGATCCGGTGGAGTCTCGCAAACGGTTAACAAAAGTGATTCCCATGTAATTCACCATATCGTTAGCCAGCTGAGTCGCAATAATCTCACTGCGCAGACGATGACGGTACATAGGTTCACAGAAACGCTCCACCAGCTCTTGTGGGAATTCCGTTTTCAGAATATCTGAAATGTAGCTATCGCCGCTGATATCCGGATGATTCAGTACTTCTTTTAAATCGGCTTTGGTGTACGAGATTAATACCGATAATTCCGGGCGGGTTAATCCCAGAGATTCGCTACGACGTTCTGCCAGAGTTTCTTCGTTTGGCAAGAATTCCAGGGCACGATCCAGTTTTCCGGCGTTTTCATATTCATGCATCAAACGCACGTACTCATCCATGCGCCCCTGACAATCACGATACGCCAGCGCAATCGCCTGGGTCTGACGATAATTATTATTCAACACCAGTTTAGAAACCTGATCGGTCATATCCATAAAGATCTGATTGCGCTGCTTGCGGGTCAGGTCACCGGCATCAAGGATTTCATTCAGCATGATCTTGATATTGACTTCATGGTCAGAGCAATCAACACCTGCGGCATTATCGATAAAGTCGGTGTAAGAGGCGCCACCATTTAAACCAAATTCAATCCGGCCCAGCTGCGTTACACCGAGGTTACCGCCCTCACCGATGACTTTGGCACGCACCTCAGAACCATTAATCCGTAATGCATCATTGGCTTTGTCACCAACGTCAGAGTCCTGCTCCTGACTGGATTTAATATAAGTGCCGATACCGCCATTCCAGATCAGATCTACCGGTGCTTTTAATAACGCTTTAATTAAATCATTAGGAGGCAGACGATCTTCGGTAATGCCAAACACCTGCTTCATCTCCAGAGAGACAGGAACACTTTTCGCGCTTCTGGAGAAAATACCGCCGCCTTTAGAAATCAACGTTTTGTTGTAATCTTCCCAGCTGGAACGAGGCAGTTCGAATAGCCGTTTACGCTCGACAAAACTCTTGGCTGAATCCGGATTAGGATCGATAAATATATGCAGATGGTTAAACGCAGCAGTAAGGCAAATATGCTCCGACAACAGCATACCGTTGCCAAAAACGTCACCCGCCATATCGCCGATGCCAACAACAGAAAAATCCTGCTCTTGCACATTGTGCCCACGTTCACGGAAATGCCGCTGCACCGAGACCCAAGCTCCGCGAGCAGTGATACCCATTTTCTTATGGTCGTAGCCAATGGAGCCTCCAGAAGCAAAACCGTCGCCCATCCAGAAACCACGATTGACCGCAATTTCATTGGCAATGTCCGAGAAAGTCGCGGTGCCTTTATCCGCGGCCACTACCAGATATGGATCATCCTCATCGTGGCGAACAACACAATTCGGCGGAACAATATCACCGTCCACCAGGTTATCGGTAATATCCAGTAAGGCACTGATAAAGGTTTGATAACAGGCGACACCTTCAGCCATAAAGGCATCACGGCCGCCATCTTTTGGTAATTGTTTCGCAACAAAACCGCCCTTAGCCCCCACCGGAACAATGACGGCATTTTTCACTTGCTGGGCTTTAACCAGACCCAATACCTCAGTACGGAAATCTTCCGTCCGATCCGACCAGCGTAAGCCGCCACGGGCTACTTTGCCGCCTCGCAAATGAACACCTTCAATCCGTGGCGAATAAACGAAGATCTCGAACATTGGCCGTGGCAACGGCATGTCAGAAATCGCTGCCGGATTAATTTTAAAACTGATGTAGTCTTTATCATCACCGCTATTTTCTGGCTGGAAAAAGTTCGTCCGTAACGTCGCATTAATCAGTTCGATGTAACGGCGAATGGTTCGGTCTTCGTTAAGCTGTTCAACATCATCCAGCGCATCGATCAGTTTCTGTTCGCACTGCTCAGTATTCGCCTGACGAATTTCTTCTTTGACGTCCTGAAGACCAAAACGCTGATGAAATAAGTCCACCAGACCAGCACTGATCGGAATATAACGGCACAGAGTTTCTGCAATATAGCTTTCCGAAATGCCAAAGCGAATCTGCTTCATATAACGTGCATAACCACGCAATAACGCGATATCCCGCCAACCTAAATTAGCCCCGAGCACTAACCGGTTGAAACCATCGTTCTCGGCTTTCCCCTGCCAGATTGCACGGAAAGATTCCTGAAACAGACTTTTAACTTCTGCGATATTGATGGTTTCCGACAAGTCGTATTTCAGCAGGAAGTTGTGTATCCAGACCTTATTGCCATCAACGGTATTAATTTCATACGGGTGTTCACCTAATACTCTTAACCCCAGATTTTCCAGCACTGGAATCACATCTGATAGCGGCAAAATGGTATCGCGGTTAAACAATTTGAAACGCAGCAGGCTTTCGTCTTCTTCGATTTCACGATAGAAGCTCATGGCCAGCTCACCCGGTTGCTGCACCAATAACTGATCGATGTGCTGAACATCAGCAACCGCAGTCCGGGCCGAGAAGTTTTCGCGATAACCGGCCGGGAAAGCTTCACGATACTGGTGGAACTGGTGATTTCCCTTTTCTTCGCCAACCTGTTCGATCAGGGCTTCGTGTAAATCATCCTGCCAGGAGCGTACGACCTGAACAATTTTGCGCGACACCAACCCCGGATCGAAATCGATCGGCTTGTCCGGATTCAGACGCAACATAAAGTGTGTTCGAGCCAGAATTGACTCAGAGAAATACGTGTTAAATTCGACATCCAACGGCGCAAATTCTGACTCCAGCACCTGCTGCATTTTCTCTCGCAACTCAGTGTTATAGATATCACGCGGAATGTACGTTAGACAGGATAAGAACTTACTGTATGGATCCCGGCGCAGAAATACCCGGGTTTGGCGGCGTTCCTGAATATTTAATACCGCAACGGTGGTATCCGCTAATTCCTGAGCATCCGATTGGAACAACTCGTCACGCGGATACACCTCCAGGATACGGTTTAACTCTTTGCCGCTATGACCCTGATTATCGAAACCGGATAACCGTCTTACGTCTTTGAGTTTTTCGCGAATGATCGGAATATGATTCGGGCTCTCGATGTAAACAATCGAGGTATACAAGCCAATAAAACGCATGGCTCCAATCACATCACCATCTTTGTTAAAGCGTTTAACGATAACGTAGTCCGGATACGCCGGACGGTGAACCCGACTGCGGGTGCCGGATTTCATAAAGCTGATCAGTTGCTTCTGGCCGATAAATTCCTGTACATCGGCATCCAGATCATGAATCGGAATATTATGTTTACGGCCGCTATGGAAGCGGAAAACCCCAAGGTCTTCTTTATCCTCACGGCAGATTTCCAGGTCATTCTTACCCTGATGAATTTCAAACTCATCATACGCCAGGAAGGTAAAGTGGTTATCCATCAGCCACTCGATAAATGCCTTGGCCTCATGACGATCGGTATCACTGAAGTGTTTGTTTTTCTCCACCAGCTTCATCGCTTCGCTGGCTTTTTTAACAATCGCCGGATAATCCTCAACACAGTGGGATACTTCAGCCAGCACCGACAACAACTCATCACGCAAATCATCCAGCATTTGCTTGTCAGAGTGGTGGTCAATTTCTATGTAAACAATCGCCTCTGGCTTGCTTTGTTTGGTTGCATTGCGCCAGCGATCGGCATCTTTACCCCCTTTAAGCTTGCCTTGTTTATCGCGCTCGGCATGGAACACACAATAATGAATTGCGTGTAAGGACATCTGACGGTTATTCAGCTGCATGCGCACCGAGTCAACCAGAAACGGGACATCATCGCAGACGATCTCAATAACCGTATGCAACGACTGCCAGCCGTAGTTCTCGTAATCCGGATTAAGCACCCGAACTTTCGCCTCCCCGGCTTTGCGAGTTTGCAGCAGCTGCCAACAAGATAAAGTAGCGCCGTAGACATCTTCTACCGAACGCGCCAACAGCTCGTCCATCGGTGCCTTGGAATAATACAAATCCGCAAAGCTTTGCAGCAGTTCTACCTGGCTGCTTTCGTTACGTTGTGCGATCAGATCATGTAATGCCGTTAACATGCAGATGTCCTTGTTGTATACACAGTTACAAATAAGCGTAGCAGCTTGTAACAAATCGGCTGCGTTAACCGGCCAAACTCACTTAAAAAACAAAAACCGGCCAAAAGCAGCGCTTCTTGACGCTCCTTTACCGCAAACCACGAATCTTTCGTTTTTCTGTTGCCGGGAACATTGACGCTCGCCCGATATCCAATAAAATCATTTTCAAATCAAGGCTCTAGGAATCGGTGCAAATGACAAAACAACAAGGATTTGCTCAGTTAAAACAATCGCTACAACAGCAAATCATTGGCCAGCCTCATCTGGTGGAAAGGCTTCTGATCAGTTTATTGGCCGACGGCCATTTACTGGTTGAAGGTGCTCCTGGCCTGGCAAAAACCAAAGCCATTAATGCCCTGGCAGATCGTATCGAAGGTGACTTCAAACGCGTGCAGTTCACCCCTGATCTATTACCTGGAGATATCACCGGTACCGAAATCTATCGCCCGCAACAACAAAGCTTCGATTTCCAGGCCGGACCGATTTTCCATAACCTGATTCTGGCTGACGAAATCAACCGTGCCCCGGCTAAAGTGCAGAGTGCATTACTGGAAGCCATGGCGGAACGCCAGGTGACGGTGGGCGGCGTAACCCGCCAGTTGCCGGAATTGTTCCTGGTGATGGCAACCCAGAATCCGATTGAGCAAGAAGGTACCTACCCTCTGCCGGAAGCACAGCTTGATCGCTTCCTGATGCACGTTGTGATTGATTATCCAGACGCAGAAGCTGAACAGCAGATTCTGCGCCTAGCCCGTGGTGAAGCTATGCAGCAGAACATCGGCGATGCCATTGAGCTGTCACAGGCCGATATTTTTGCCGGACGTCAGGAAGCGCTGGCACTGCATATGAGCGAAGCGGTTGAGCAATATATCGTGCAACTGATTATGGCCACCCGCCGACCACAAGCCTACGGTGATGACCTTGCCAGCTGGATCGAGTTTGGCGCCAGCCCGCGGGGCACTATTGCACTGGATCGTTGCGCACGCGCCCATGCCTGGATTCGTGGCCGTGATTACGTTAGCCCGGATGATGTGCAAGCCGTCATTCATGACGTCCTGCGCCACCGCCTGTTACTGAGCTTTGAAGCCGAAGCCAGTGGTATGACGGCGAATAAAGTTATTAATGAGTTGATTCAGCGCGTCGCGGTTGCCTGAGGCCAGTATGAGTTTTACTCAACGATTTTCAGCCGGCGCCGAAATCAAACCAGCGAATCTGGTGGCCCTTCGTGATCTGGCCAGCCAACTGCCGTTGCACAAACAAAAGCGTATTCTTAATGACCTGGCCGGCACACATACCTCTGCCGTGCGTGGTCGTGGCATCGACTTTTCCGAAGTTCGTGAATACCAGCCGGGTGATGACATTCGCTCGATGGACTGGCGTGTGACTGCCCGTACCGGTGACCCACATATCAAATTGTTCCGCGAAGAACGGGAACGCCCGGTATTGGTTGTTTGTGATCTGCGTGCAGGCATGCACTTTGGCACCCGCAGAGCTCTGAAAAGTGTCTTAGCCGCAGACATCAGTGCCTTAATTGCCTGGGCGGCAATGGCCAATGGTGACCGCATTGGTGGTTTGATTTTCAACGACCAGCACGAAGTGGACTTACGACCAAAAACCGGTCGCAAACAGGTTCTCAGTTTGCTACATAACATGGCCGATGTTGAGAGAAGTCAGCCAGCCGACAGTCATCAACGTATGCAGCAAATATGTCGCCATATTCGCCGGGTCGCTCGTCCGGGCAGCGCAATTTATTTTGTCAGCGACTGGGCTGGGTTTGATGCCGAATGTGAACGCCAGTTATTCAGCGTCACCCGCCATTGTGATCTGATTGCAGTGCAATTACATGACCCGATTGAAGCTGAGTTACCACCACCCGGGCTATACAACCTGACAGATCAACGTCAGAAGCTGGCGCTGGACACTCATTCCCAGACAGTACGGGAAGCACACCAACAAGCCTTTGCCCAACAGCAGCAACAGATTCGCCAGCATATGTTGCGCTTAAAAGTGCCACTGATTCGTATCGCCACAAACGATGATCCACTGACTTCCTTGCGCACCGGCCTGGGCCTGACTCAGCAAGCATCAGGGAGAAGCCTGTGATCGCATCATTATTACAACTGGCACCAGCAGCCAGTCAGGCTAACCCGCTGCCGTTAAAAGGTTTGCAATTACCCGAGGCCGTCAGTTGGTGGCCATTAGCTCCGGGGTGGTGGCTGCTGCTCATCATTCTGATCGTTGCGATACCACTGTTAATGTTTACCGCCGTACGACTGTGGCGCTGTAACAGCGACAAACGCCAGGCCAGACAGCTGTTAAATTCCGCTTACAGTCAATGGCTGGCCGACCAGAACCAACAGCAACTGATTCTGCAAGTGAATACCGTACTGAAACGTTTTTGTCGTCAGCGTTTTCCCGAGGCCGTTTCGTTATCCGAGCAACGCTGGACCGAATTTCTTAATAAAAGTGCCGGCATTCCCTTATTTACCGAGCAACAAACAACTGCCCTGCAATCCGGTGCTTATCGGGCTCAGCCAGTGGCGTCGCTCAACGAGCAGGATTTGGTGAAAAATTGCCAACGCTGGCTGAACAAAGCCAGAAACGCCAACCTCAGGGAGACACATTAATGGAATGGCATTGGCCGTGGGCATTTTTATTATTTCCCCTGCCCTGGATTATTCGTGCATTTATTCCGGCTGCCAAAGTTCAGCAGGCCGCCTTATTAGTGCCAAACCTGGATGCCTGGACCCAGGCTGGTCACCAACAAAGTGGTGTCAGTAAGGCGTCATTACGCCATTGGTTATTGCCTTTATTTGTCTGGCTGGCGGTATTAACCGCCCTTGCCCGTCCTTATCAATCCGGTGAAGTTGTCGAATTACCGGTTTCCGGGCGCGATCTGATGTTGGCCGTTGACTTATCAGCGAGTATGGAAAAAGAAGATATGCAGTTGAACAATCGCCCGGTTAATCGTCTGGTGATTGTGAAACAAGTACTCAACAACTTTATTGCTCAACGTCAGGGAGATCGCCTTGGTCTGGTGGTGTTTGGTTCCGAAGCCTTTTTACAGGCACCACTGACGTTTGATACACAAACCGTTAAACAATTTATGAACGAAGCTCAAATTGGCCTGGCGGGCAAATCTACTGCCATTGGTGATGCCATCGGCCTGACCATAAAACGTCTGAAAAATAATCCGGAAAACAGCCGGGTAATGATTTTATTAACCGATGGCTCGAACACATCGGGTGAAGTAGAGCCATTAAAAGCAGCACAACTCGCCGCTAAAAATAACGTGAAAATTTATACCATTGGCCTCGGCGCCGACTTGATGGAAGTGCCGAGCTTTTTTGGTACTCGCCGGGTAAACCCTTCTCGCGACCTGGATGAAGACACGCTGCGTCAGATTGCCCAAATTACCGGCGGATCTTTTTTCCGCGCCCGCGACAGTCAGGAGCTGCAACAGATTTATCAGTTTATTGATGAACTGGAGCCAACTGAAAAAGACCCTCAGGTTTACCGCCCACAGCAAAACCTGTTTCACTGGCCATTATTAGCGGCATTTATCGCCAGTTTGTTATTGGCGCTGCAGCAGTCAGGTATCGTTTCGCGTTTTAATACGGCGGGAGGAAAATAATGAGCCTGCTCGATCATATTCAACAGTTTCATTTTATCCGCCCGGACTGGTTATTGTTATTGCTACCAGCATTTGCACTGTTTTTGTTACTGCTTAAACGTAAGCTGACTGCAGGCCAATGGCAGGACGTCATCGACGAAGAATTGTTGTCGTATGTACTCGATAATGCACCACAAAAAACCGACCGCAGCAGCTTATGGTTAGTCATGTTTGCCTGGGTAACCGCAACTCTCGCATTAGCCGGTCCAAGTTGGGAAAAAATGCCTACACCGGTGGAAAAAAATCAGGACGCGCTGGTGATTTTGCTCGATATGTCATTATCAATGGGGGCACAGGACGTTAAACCAGATCGTGCGACCCGGGCAATCCAGAAAGTTACCGATATTATTCGCGGCAGAAAAGATGGTTTGACCGCGCTGCTGACCTATTCCGGCGAAGCCCATACCGTGACACCGTTAACTGACGATCGTGACACCATCGAGAATCTGTTACCTGCGATTTCTCCGTTTATTATGCCCAAGCTAGGTAGCCGTCCGGACAAAGCTATTGCTCTGGCACAGAAGCTGGTAACCGACGCGGGTATTAATAAAGCACGATTATTATTAATCACCGATGGCATCATTAATAAAGATATTCAGCGCATCAACAAAGTACTGGACCCTAAGCGTTTCCAACTCAGTGTAATGACATTGGGTACCGCGGAAGGGGCACCGGTTTCTATGCCAAACAGCGGCTTTTTACGCGATGGCCAGGGAAACATCGTCTTGCCCAAACTCGATTTACAACCGATTCGCAAGCTGGTGTCTGAACTGAATGTTGCGTGGCAACCGATTCGTTACGACGACCAAGACTGGCAACAACTGTTGCAACCTAAAACCACAAATGAAACGCAGTCAGAGTTTTCCGGCGGCGGTGACAGCAAACAATTTGATCAATGGTTTGACCAGGGCTTTTGGTTAATCTTCCTGTTACTGCCGGTGACGTTATTACTCTTCCGTCGTGGCGTGCTGTTCAGCTGGTTGTTATTGCCAGCGCTGGTATTACCGGCGATGAATCCGGCTCCAGCCTGGGCTGATGACACAGCCTCAACGGATAAGCAAAATGCAATTCAACAGCAAGCGGCTCAACAACAAACGGAACAGGAAACAAGCTTCTGGCAGAACCTGTGGCAGACCCCGGACCAGCAAGGTGCAGAGTTATTAAATAGCGACCCTGCCGCTGCAGCACAGCGTTTTGAAAATCCGGATTGGCAAGGCGTTGCGTCTTATCAGGCGGGTGACTTTGAAGCGGCACAACGGGCATTCGCCGACAATAACAGTGCAAACGGCCGTTATAACTACGCCAATGCCCTCGCCCAGTCCGGAGAATTGCAAGCCGCCCTGGACGCTTATGATGAAGCGTTACAGCAACAACCGGATTTTTCCGATGCCGCCGAAAATCGCAAGCTTGTTGAGCAGGCTCTGAAGCAACAACAAAACCAACAACAGCAAAATAAAAACAGCCAGCCGCAGGATAGTGATCAGAATCAGAGCGGTGATTCTTCACAAACACAAGAGTCTCAGCAACAAGATTCGCAACAGCAGAATTCACAAGACAGCCAGCAAAACCAATCGCAGTCCGGCGAGTCTCAGCAGCAAAGCCAACAAAGTGGTGATCCAAGCGATCAGAACAACGGCGAGCAAGGTGAGCCGCAAAATTCCAGCGCTGTTAATAAGCAACAGGATGACGCGTTTGCCGAACAAAAAGCTGCAGAACAAAAAGCACAGCAACTGGCAGAACAGGACCAGCAGCAGGATAAAGATGGTGAACAGCAAGCACTGAGCGAACAATCACAGGACGCGCAACCGCAAAGCGAACAACAGTCGCCATCGGCAACACAACAAAAAAACAGCAGCAGTGAACAGCAGTCGGACCAAAGTGCTGCAGATCCAACATCAATGACGCAGCAGCAAATTCAGGAATCGCAGTTGAATCGTGAAGAGCAAGCTGCGATGCAGCAATGGCTTAATCGAATTCCGGATAATCCGGGCAATTTGTTGCAACGGAAATTTCTATATCAGTATCGCCAGCAAGATGGTGGCCAGGCAGAACAACAAGAGGACGTGTTATGGTAAACCCTCTGCGTTATTTACTAACTCTAGTTTTTTTATCCAGCGTACTGATCAGCCAACACGGCTGGGCAGCGACCTTCAGCGCCAGTGTCGATCGTAAAAACATCAGCGAAAACGACACCTTTGCTCTGATGTTGCGTTATGGCGAACAAGTCGGTTTTGGCTCACCTGATTTAGCACCGTTGGAACGTGATTTTCAGGTATTAAACCAGCAACGCTCCAACCAGTTCCGCTCAGTTAATGGCCGCACTGAATCCTTTACCGAATGGACGCTCACACTGACGCCTAAACGCACCGGTAAGCTGACGATTCCTGCCATCAGTTTTAAGAACAGCCGCACTCAGGCAATCACTATGAATGTCAGCGCGTTATCGGCAGCGGTGAAAAAACAGTTGGAAAAGGAATTCTTTTTTGATGTCGAAATCAGTGAAGGTCCTTATTACGTTCAAGGCCAAATTATCTATAAAGAGAAACTGTTCTACAGCGTCAATCATGAAGACCCTAGCCTGTCAGACTTCAAGGTAACAGACGCCCGTGTTCAGCCCCTGTCTGAAGTGCGCTCTTATCAGACCGTTGTCGATGGCCAACGCCTGGGAGTTTACGAACGCCAATACGCTATTTTTCCTGAAGAAAGTGGCAATCTGGTCATCCCGGGACAACGATTTAATGCCCGCGTAACCAACCCTTACGATCGCTGGAGTCGCGGACGCCAGGCTGGCATTGTCAGCAAACCGGTGCAGTTGACGATAAAACCAATTCCAGCCAACTACCCTCAGGCGCCCTGGCTACCCACCAGCCGACTGAAAATCAGTGAGACGTTCAGTAACGGAGACCAGTCACAATGGACTGTGGGAGAACCCGTGACCCGTACAATCAAAGTCACGGCTAATGGCCTCAGCGGCAGCCAGATTCCCGCGATTGCCCTGCCGGTGGTCGATAAAATCCGTTATTACCCGGATCAGTCAGATAACAGTGAAAGCATGAATGAAAGTGGTATTCAGGGCACGCTGCAGCAATCCATGGCGATTGTGCCTACCGCCGAAGGCCGACTGGTACTGCCGGAAGTCCGGATTCCCTGGTGGAACACCCGATTAGGCACACTGGAATACGCCGTATTGCCAGCCAGAACCATTCAGGTACAACCGGCGACGAATACCCAGCCAGAAACCATCCCTCCGGTTCAGAGCAACGACGTGACAACGGCAAGCAACAGCGAAATGGTCACCGGGCCCGCAAATGGTTACTGGATTATTGCGACCTGTGTGCTGTTTTTATCGAATCTGATCCTGGCCTACCTGCTTTGGCGGGAGAAAAACCGCGATCCTGAAACACAAGAATCGTTGCCGCCAATCGTCAGCGATAAACAGCGCTGGAAAGAACTGAAAAAAGCCTGCCAGCAAAATGATGCGCAACAAATCCGCACGGCCGTCATCCTATGGGCGTCGGCTCGCTTTCAGCGAGATGATATTGTGCGACTCGATCAGATTCAGACCTTACACAATAACCCTCGCCTCAACGCCGCATTAGCCGAGCTGGATGCCCTGCTCTATGCCAACGGCACAGCAAACAGTGCCTTTAACGGAGCCAACCTGCTCGCGCTGCTGAAGGCACTGGAACCTGCCTTGGGTGACCAGGAATCACACTCCCTTAAGCCTTTGTATTCCTGAACAGCCCAAATAATGCGGCATTAACGCCCGTGGTTGCCTGAGGTCATTTCTTCAGGCGACTAAAACCCCAATAATGCCTGCAGGTTAGTTACTCATCCATTAGTCTCAGAATCTGATACAGCAGCTATGCTTTGTGAGTAATATTTTTATTTTCACTGCTCACGCAGTACAACTCTGAGGTTTCCATGCCCGATCCGAAAAAGTGGTTAATCGACCAACCACTGGAACTTGTGCCTTTTGCCAAATGGCAACGCACCGTTAACCTGATGGCCAGCCTGTTTAAGGCTCCGGCAGGGTTTATTGTGCAACATACAGAAGAAGGCTATCAGGTTACGATCGCAAGCCAGCAAGAGGAAAACCCTTACAGCGTTGGTGGCATCATTCCGGCGGACACTAATATCTTTTGCCGCAAAATCGTTCAGACACGCCAGGAGCTGTATGTTAAAGCGGCGACGCAGGAAGACGAATGGCTGACCAACCCGGAAGTTTCCGAAGATGGTTTCAACTCTTATCTCGGGGTGCCGATATTCTGGCCCAGCGGTAAACCGTTCGGCACCATTTGTGTCATGGATTTTGCGATTACCGATTACGACGAGCCTTATGTCGAACTGATTCGCCAGTTCCGGGATATTGTGCAGGCCGATCTGGCGTTACTGGATCATTTTGATCAATTTCGTGCTCTGGCAATGACCGATGAACTCACCGGTTTATATAACCGTCGTGGTTTCACCACCGTTGCCGAGCAGCGTATTCAATTGGCGAAACGCAATGACGCCAGTCTGGCACTGATTTATATGGATATGAACGGCCTGAAAACCGTAAACGATCAACTGGGTCACCCACAGGGAGATGCTTTGTTAAAAGCGCTGGCGGAATCGTTAAAACAACATTTTCGCAGCAGCGATGTGCTGGCCCGCATCGGCGGCGACGAGTTTCTGTTAATGGCAGAAACTAACGATCTGGATGCACTGGCCAAAAGCTGTCAGGACATTGATCAGCAATTAAAACACCACCTGGCGCAATACAGCGATATTCGTACTGGTGTCAGTTTTGGTTTATTACAAATGAATGATCTCAGCCGGCCACTTGAAAGCTGGATTCAGCTGGCCGACGAAAAGATGTACGAAGATAAAAGAAGCCGCCGCCGCGATTAACTAATGGCTGGCCGTTTTCGAAAACAACTGAATCACCACCACCCCACAAATAATCAGACTGATACCGGCAATGGCCGGCCAGTCTGGCATCTGGCGATAAAAAATCGCCGTGACCAATGCCACCAGTACGATACCCAATCCGGCCCACAAGGCATAAGCGACGCCAACCGGAAAGGTACGCAGCGTTAAAGTAAAAAAATAAAAAGCGATGGCGTAACCCACCACCACAATCAGGCTGGGAATAAAGCGGGTAAATTCATCCGTGGCTTTGAGTGCACTCGTTGCGATAACTTCGGCAACGATGGTGATGATTAAGTAGTGGTAGTTCATACGGCAATCCCTTCCATATCTGACCAATACTTTTAACTTAGCAGTGGCCGGGATTGCTGCAATCGGAAAATTGTAACCCTGATACTTTTGGCATAATTATGTCGTCAGAATACATGACCCGACGGGCCAGCCTATCTAAGCAACAAAGCAGGCTCAGCCTAATGGCGGCCTGAGCAACTGATCTTCAGCACCAAATAAGGTGCGCCACAACCAGCCGCTCTCCAGATCATCGCGGCATTGTACCAACTGGCGCTGATACAGCTTGGAACGGCGTTCTACCTTCTTCGCGACCTTCATTAGCCAGGGTTTCTTTTTATACGTGCCACGCAGATAACCACCAGCACCATCGTGATAAGCTAGGTACAGGCGATAAGCATCGTGAGACTTAATCCGGGTGCGCTTTATGGTATTGGTGTTATACCAGCCGATAAAATCTACCGCGTCTTCGAACTCATCACGGTCAGCTCCCCAATTACCGGTTTTACGCTGATATTCGGCCCAGGTACCATCAAGCGCCTGAGCATAGCCGTACGCAGACGAAGGCCGTGGCCCGGGAATAATCCATAAGAACCATTCTCTGGGGGGGCGGTTATCATCGATAAACTTGGATTCCTGATGGATAAACGCCATGGTGACGGAAATCGGAATACCGTATTTCTTCTGCACCGCCTTCGAAGCGTTATACCAATCGTAATACTCGTCGAATATCTCACACACATCGCCGATGTTTTTCGGCTGAGGTGTAGAACAAGCAGCCAGCAAAACCACTGGCAACATTAATAATATTCGACGGATCATGAATAAACCTTTTTTAAGAAAGCCGCTAAACGTGCTCAATTCCATGTTCTGCCAATAATGCCATAAAGGCATCGTCATCCAGAACCTCAACATCCAGACTTTGCGCTTTCGTTAACTTACTACCGGCTTTTTCACCCGCCACCAGAAAGTCAGTTTTCTTCGATACACTGCCGGTTACTTTAGCGCCCAGTTGCTCCAGATAATCTTTCGCCTGATCACGCCCCATACTGGCCAGCGTCCCGGTGATTACAGCGACTTTACCGCTTAACGGTGCATCATCTGCGGCGGCAACAGGCTCCTTCTCTTCCCAACTCACGCCAGATAGCTGCAACTGTTCAACGATATCGCGATTACGCTGTTGGGCGAAAAAATTAACAATATGACTGGCAACTATTTCACCAACATCATTCACGTTAATCAGGGTATCTTTATCTGCATCCATAATGCGTTGCAGAAAACCAAAATGAGCAGCCAGGTTGTTAGCGGTGACCGTACCGACCTCACGAATACCTAACGCGTACAAAAAACGACCCAGCGTGGTTTTCTTTGAGTTTTCCAATGCATCCAGAACGTTTTGAGCCGACTTTTCCGCCATACGTTCCAGTCCGGATAATTGCTCCAGCGTCAGATGAAATAAGTCATCAACCGAATGAATTAAATCCTGATCGACCAGCTGGTCGATCAGTTTGTCGCCTAACCCTTCAACATCCAGAGCCTTACGCGATACAAAATGCTTGATCGCTTCTTTGCGCTGTGCTGAACACACAAGGCCTCCGGTACAACGAGCAACGGCCTCGCCCTCTACCCGTTCGATTTCCGAATCACATACCGGACAGGTTTCAGGAAAAACAATATCTTCTGCATTTTCTGGACGGCGATCCTGCACTACAGATACAACCTGGGGAATCACATCACCGGCGCGACGAATAATCACCGTATCGCCAACTTTTACACCGAGACGGGCAATTTCATCGGCATTATGCAGTGTTGCATTGCTGACAATAACACCGGCAACCTTAACCGGATTTAAACGAGCAACCGGCGTAATAG
Source organism: Bacterioplanoides sp. (assembly GCF_965219715.1). GTDB lineage: Bacteria > Pseudomonadota > Gammaproteobacteria > Pseudomonadales > Oceanobacteraceae > Bacterioplanoides. The sequence continues at coordinate 137,104 of NZ_OZ244785.1, read as the reverse complement.
CACCGGTACGACCTACCTGAAAATCAACATTTTCCAGCACGGTCATTTCTTCTACGGCCGGGAATTTATAAGCAATTGCCCAACGTGGAGCACGAGCAACAAATCCTAACTGCTGTTGCAGCGCCAGGTTGTTTACTTTGAAAACCGTGCCATCAATTTCGTAGGGTAATGAATGACGCTTATCACCAAGGCCGTCGAAAAATGCCTGTGCTTCCACCAAGTTTTTGGCAACGGTTAACTCGTCATTAATTTTAATGCCCCAGCTTTTTACCTGCTGGAAAATACCACTCAGGTTTTCTGGCATATCAAAATCATCGCTAACAACACCAATACCGTAGGAGCAGAATTCCAGCGGGCGTTTTGCGGTGATTTTTGAATCCAGCTGACGCAAAGACCCGGCTGCCGCATTACGTGGATTAGCGAACACTTTTTCGTCGGCGGCCAACGCTTTTTCGTTATAAGCGTCGAAGCCATCAAGAGGCATATAGACTTCACCACGCACCTCGACACGCTGTGGATAATTCCCTACCAGCTTTAACGGTACGTTTTTAATAGTGCGAACATTTTGGGTGATATTTTCACCAGTCTGACCATCACCTCGTGTGGCAGCTTGTACCAACACACCGTCTTCATAAAGAATACTGACCGCAGCACCATCCAATTTAGGCTCACAGGCAAATTCGATATCATTTGTGGTATTCAACTGCTTTTGTACACGGGCGTAAAAGTCCGCAAATTCTTCGGCATTCATGGCGTTATCAAGCGATAACATCGCCATTTCATGCTTCACCTGATCAAACGCCGATAACGGCATCGCACCCACTTTCTGAGTTGGTGAGTCAGCGGTTCTTAGCTGCTGATGTTCACGCTCGATATCCTGTAACTCGCGTAGCAGACGGTCGTATTCCGCGTCCGGTACCGAAGGATTATCCAGTACGTAATACTGGTGATTATATTCGTTGAGCAGATCGCGCAGTTCTTTGGCACGTATTGCAGGCGTGGTTTCAGAGGCTGAAACGTCAACCGCCGCAGAATCTGCGGCGGTTGAAAAAAGATCATCTTGCTGAGTCATAGCGGCTTTTTAGTGTTATTCAGCAACTGCTAATGCAGGAATTTTTAAGCCGCCGCATCATCCTGTTGCTGCTTTTTAAAAACTCACTGCACCAACAGTGCTTGCGATATTAATTATCAAAGCGCGTTTAATTAGCGCGTACCTTGTTTTTTCATCATCAGATGCTGATGACGTTCAAAGGTCATAATTTCTTCCCGGTTGGCTTCAACCGTTTGTGGCGTCAGTGCACTCAGGCTTTCATCCAACACGTCGGCTTTCAGATTGCGGGCAACCACCATCGCCATTTCGTACATGGCTTCATAAGCTTCCAGCGGACGTTTTGCACCCGGAAGGCTCATAAAGAAACTTAATCCACGGAATTGCTGGTCAACCATTTTACCCGGTTCAAAAATACCAGGTTCATGGCTTTGTGATACTGAGAACTGGATATTGCCAGCACCGTCTGCTTCTTCAAAACGGTGGAAAATGTTTTTCTCGCCGTAACGTAAATCGCAGGAATTAAACAGGTAAATTAAATCACTGCCTTTAAAGCCTTCATCCGATTGGGCAATAGCATGAATAACCAGTACCACTTCGGCAGGTGGGCGATGCGCCAACACTTCTGCATCCGCACCCGCAAAATTCACTGGATGAGTAATAATCTGTGCCGTTTCTGCAAATGATTCGGCCATTTGCTGTGGCTCAGCTTCCAACTCCAGATGAGGATCTTCAATCTGCTGAGGGTCTTCCAATTCCGCGACGTAATCCGGTGCTGACTCGGCCACCATCGGCTCGGTTTCAGTTTCGCTGGCTGAAACTGGTTGTTCAGCAATCAGGCTGTCAGCTGCAATCGTATCTGCTTCAGCAGCTATTGCTTCAGCTTTAACGAGCTCAGAAGCGACATCGGAAACGGTATCTGACACAACGTCGGTGTCGTCGCCCAGCTCTTCAACATCCAGCAGAACAGGTACCTGCTCATCCAGATTGACTGGCTTAGCTTTCGGAATTAACGGCGAATTTGGCTGTGCCAGTGATTTATCGTCACAAGAGGTTTCAGCTACCGCATCCTGATCAGTCGACAATACTTCACTATCGACGCTGAGAGAGGGCTGATCATCGGCTTCTTTGCTCGCCTCAACAGCCGTTTCTTCAATAACCGCTGCTTCAGATGTTGTAGCAGAAGCCGCTGAGATATCTTCACGATTAATTGCAATATCGACCGCAACCGTTTCGCGCTCATCTTCCAGCGCAGTAAAAGCAGGAATATCATCCAGCGAAGGCTCGGACTTTTGCAGTTCTGGACGCTCTGGCGGTGGCTCAGCTGCGGCCTGCTCTGCAATACCACCCACCACACGCACTTCGCCCGGTAATTCAGGGTTATAACCTTCTTCCGGGAACTTAAAATCTTCTGAAACATCGAGACGCAGTGCTTCAGCACGCGCGCGACGCATACGACGGAATCCATCAATAAGGATTGCTACCATCGCCACTAACCCAATCAGGATTAAGACGGTACGCCAGCTCCATTCCATAATTGCACCTAGCCTTTTTAAACACGTTGACGATTACTCACACTCCGTAAAAACCGGTAACACTAACGGAGTAGATCAACAGACAAGTGTGTCATAAGCCCGGAGTCGATGACAGACCTACGGGCGACTTTCCCTGCTTTTTCGTGATGAATTTTACAGTTTTTGAGCCAATTCTCTGGCATGCCAATTATTGGTCGATCATTTCCGCCGCTTCTTCGACATCTACTGATACTAAACGTGATACACCAGGCTCGTGCATGGTCACCCCCATCAGCTGGGATGCCTTTTCCATCGCGATTTTATTGTGTGTAATGTAAATAAACTGCACCTTTTCCGACATGGCTTTTACCAGTCGCGCATAACGTCCAACATTGGCATCATCCAATGGCGCATCAACCTCATCCAGCATACAGAAAGGCGCTGGATTCAGCTGAAAGATCGAGAACACCAAGGCAATTGCTGTCAGTGCTTTTTCACCACCAGATAACAAATGAATGGTGCTGTTTTTCTTACCCGGCGGGCGCGCCATAATCGCCACACCAGTATCCAGCAAATCATCGCCGGTTAATTCCAGTGACGCATGGCCGCCGCCAAATACTTTCGGGAATAACTCCGCCAAACCGGCATTCATTTTGTCGAAGGTTTCTTTAAAGCGGGTGCGGGTTTCACGATCAATTTTATGAATGGCGCCTTCCAGCGTACTCAGCGCTTTTTCCAGATCCGCGTGTTGTGCATCCAGGTATACTTTACGCTCCGACTGAGTTTTATATTCTTCGATGGCCGCCAGGTTAATTGCACCTAAGCGTTGGATGCGCTCGGCGATACGCTGTAAATCCTGTTGCCAGGTGTCGGCATCGGCCTCTTCCGGCATAGTTTCCAACACTTGCTCGAGGCTGAGTTTTTCTTCCTGTAATTGCTCGACCAACGCCTGACGGCGGATATCCAGCGCCTGGCATTCCATCCGTACTTTTTCCAGTTCATTGCGAACTTCGAGTGCTTTTTTCTCGGCATCGGTACGCTGCTGTTCGAGCTTACGCAACTGACTATCAACCGCTTCCAATGCATGGCGGGCGGCCTGCATGGCTTGCTCTGCCACCAGCTTTTGCTCCAGCAATTCTTCCAGCTGGGCTTTTAATTCTTCCAGATCGACGGAATGGTCGCGGCTCTGATTGGCCTCAATCTGACCACGACGTTCACGCAGGCGTTGCATTTGTGCTGCCAGGCGCTCAATTGCCTGATTCAGACTTTGCTCTTTGGTTGCCAGGCTCTGCACTTTTAACTGCAGCTGATGGCTATGATCTTTGTTCTGTCCGGCAGACATACGTGCCTGATCCAGCGCCACCTGAACCTGAGTTTTATCGGCTAACAAGCGCTCGCGTTCGCCGCTGTCTTCATCGATCGCCGACATGGCTTCCTGCCATTGCAAGCGCACTTCTTCCAGCGACTCGCGCTCCAGCTCCTGCAGATCGCGGGTTTCAGCAATATCCTGATCAAGCTTTTCACCACGCAGAGCAAATTGCTCGGCACGGGCCTGCTTACCGGATAGCTGCGACTTCAGATGAATTAACTGTTGGCTGGCTTGTTGTAATTCACGCTGGGCCACTTCGCGCTGTTGTTCAGCAGAACGCAATTTGAGCTGATCGGCTTCGAGATCCACTTCCCACTCTTCAACCTGAATATCCAGCTCTTCGATTTGTTCTTCAAGAGTTTCCAGTTCTTGTTGACGGGCTAGTACACCACCCTCGCCATCGGCAGTTTTCGCCACTCTCAACCACTGCTTACCAAGCCAGATGCCTTCGGGGGTAATTACAGATTCATCGGCATTCAGCTGAGAACGCATTGCCAATGCCTGGGGTAAATCGCTCGCGGTTTTCACCCGGGACAAGAAACCCGATATATCCTGTTCACTGCGAACCTTGCTCAGCAGTGAATCAGCAGAACCAGCCGGCGAATTGTTTTGTGCAGCCTGCCACAGAGCAAGCTGCCCCTCTTTTAAACTACCAAGCCAGTGTTGAGTTGGATCAAGGTCATCAATCACCACCGCCTGGAGATAATCGCCCAGTACGGTTTCAACCGCGCGTTCCCAACCGTCTTCCACATGGAGTTGTTCCGCCAAACGAGGTTTACGCGCCAACTGATGACTTTCCAACCAGTGACTAACCGCTTCCGAGCCTTCACCCAAAGCCGCTTTTTGCAGCGCATCTAAAGTCGCTTTGCGATTAATAAAGTGTTGCAGCTGGTTTTTGCCATCTTCTAACTGGCGACGGCGGGCTTCCAGATCTTCACGGGACTGATTGACCTGCTGCTGCAGAGTGTCGGTTTTTTCCTGCAGGCCTTCGGACGCCATTTCCTGTTCGCTGACTTCTTCCTGCAGTAACTGGATTTCTTCCAGTTCCGGGTTGTCCGCCAGCTCGCGTTTTTCATCCTGTAATCGACCGATCTGTTGCTGCAAACGGGACAGCTGCTGTTCGATATTCTGCATCCGCGTCTGGGCCACTTCTGCCTGACGGGTTGGCTCACTGGCACGTTGAGTAAATTGTTCCCAACGCTCCTGCCATTGCTGCTGATTCTCTTCGGCAATGGCTAACGCTTCAGCGGACTCTTCTTCACCGGCCAGCAGCATTTCCAATTCCGGCTCAAGCATCAGCTTTTCTTCGGCAATGGTTTCCAGTTGCAGCTGGTCTTCTTCTAACGAGCGCTGGGTATCAAGAATCGACTTTTCAACTTCGGCCATTTCCTGATCAAGCTGCAACGCCATTTGCGCCTGGTGCTCAACCTTCTGTTCCTGACGAGCAATCTGAGAGCCCACATCGTAGAACTTGGCCTGGGCTGAGCTGAATTCATCATTTTTATCGGTGTGCTCAAGACGTAACGCTTCAATTTCCGCATCGGCGCTGCGCTGAGCCGCGGTATGGGCTTCAAACTGAACCTGATGCTGAGAAATCTGCTGCTGACGCTGCTGATAATCTTTGTCGAGAATCTGCCATTTTAATGCCTGCAGCTGTGCTTTTTTCTCACGTTCCTGAGACTTTAATTCTTTGTATTTTTCCGCCGCATCCGCCTGACGTTTCAGGTGTGCCAGCTGGCGCTCCAGCTCTTCGCGGATGTCCTGCAAACGCTCAAGGTTTTCATTGGTGCGGCGCATGCGGTTTTCGGTTTCACGACGGCGCTCTTTGTATTTAGAAATACCCGCCGCTTCTTCAACATACACCCGCAACTCTTCCGGCTTAGCTTCAATCAGCCGCGAGATCATGCCCTGCTCAATAATGGCGTAGGAACGAGGTCCCAAACCGGTGCCCAGGAAAATATCGGTAATGTCTTTTTTGCGGCACTTAGTACCGTTGAGGTAATAACTCGACTGGCCATCACGAGTGACCTGACGACGCAGGCTGATTTCGTTATAGCTGGCGTATTCGCCTCTTAGAGTGCCGTCTGAGTTATCAAAAATCAGATCAACACTGGCTTTACTGACCGGTTTACGCTCAGCCGAACCGTTAAAGATCACGTCTGTCATGGCATCGCCACGCAGGTATTTGGCCGAACTTTCACCCATAACCCAACGCACCGCATCAATGGTGTTGGATTTGCCACAACCGTTAGGGCCAACAATACCGGTCATATTGGTACTGAAAGGCACGGTTGTTGGGTCAACAAAGGACTTAAAGCCCGCCAGTTTGATCGCTTTTAAGCGCATAGTGGTGTGATCTTTCCTGTGAAGCAGTCAGAGAATGAAAGCGGCAGTTTACCACCGACAGAAAAACAGGCAAAAAAAGAGGCGCATTAAGCGCCCCTTTTAATCATTGTGCCTGCGTCAACAACTTCAGAGCGTTACAGCTCACCGGCTGCCCGCTTGCGGGTATGATCCGCCAGGTCCTGAATTTCCGATACGGTTGCGTTTAGCGCATCCATTACGGCGGTATTCAGCGCTGACTCAATCATCACCGACAGGCCATCGAAGTCTTTGTCTTTCACATCGGCCGATATCTTTTCGCCAACTTCTTCACGAAACTGCTTCACGATGCGATCAGCGTGTGCTTTGTGTGGACGATCATGCATAACAACGTCTCCTGTTACATTTCCTGGCGGATTAACAATCCATCGCCTGAGTTGCAGGCTGAATAATCAGCGGATCAGGCGTCAGATCCAGATCCGGTGCTTTATTGGTGTAATCCAGGCGATTTAATACTTCGCGCATGGTGTTCAGACGGGCACGTTTTTTGTCGTCGGAACGAACCACGGTCCATGGTGCATCCATATGATTTGAGTAATAGAACATGGCCTCTTTGGCTTCGGTGTAATCTTCCCATTTATCCAGCGAAGCTAAATCGATCGGGCTCAGTTTCCACTGCTTCAGCGGGTCCACCTGGCGTTTTTGGAAACGGCGTAATTGTTCGTGACGGCTGACCGAGAACCAGAACTTAAATAAATGAATTCCGGAACGAACAAACATACGCTCCAGCTCCGGCACTTCACGCATAAATTCCAGATATTCTGAATTTTTACAAAAGCCCATCACTCGTTCTACGCCCGCACGGTTGTACCAGGAACGGTCAAGCAGAACGATCTCGCCTTCGGCTGGTAAATGCTGAATATAACGCTGGAAATACCATTGGGTTTTTTCCGTATCACTGGGTTTTTCCAGTGCGACAACGCGTGCGCCCCGAGGATTCAGGTGTTCCATAAAACGTTTAATGGCGCCACCTTTACCGGCTGCATCACGACCCTCAAACAGGATCACAACTTTTTGTCCGGTTTCTTTTACCCAACCCTGCATTTTTAACAGCTCAATTTGCAGCTGCTTTTTTTCCTTTTCATACTGGGCACGGGAAATACGCTCACCGTACGGCAAATGTGGGGTTTTTTCGATTTCTGTGTCCGGCACAATCAGCGGCGGATGTTCGATTATTTCTGACATATTCCCTCCTTTCTTTTGCACTACCCATAAAGTAATACAACGCTCAGAAAAGGGCTTGATGCATATCACTGTTCGACGCTTAAAAAGCGGTCTCTGCCTTGTTTTTTAGCGCGATATAAATAGCTGTCGAGGAAGTCGAGAACCTGAGCCAGTTTCAGCTCCTGATGAGGACGGGGAGTGACGGAAATATAACTGCCGGAAGCCGTTAATGGGACCACTTTCCCGTGGTCATTTTTAACTTCCATACCATGAATGGCTTTTTGTACACGGGACACAACAGCATCCAGCTGGTCGGGCTGACAACCGGGTAAAATCAGCGCAAATTCTTCACCACCTAATCGACCGACATGGTCGGTTGGCCGCATCACCCCCTTAAGGGTTTTACACAGGTGTTTCAGCACCCGGTCGCCGGTGCCATGACCGTGAACATCATTCACCTGTTTAAAGTGATCAATGTCCATCAAAATCATGGCAAACACATGATACTGACGCTGACCCCGTGACCATTCACGACAATAAGCCCGCTCAAAACCACGGCGGTTTTCTGCTCCGGTGAGCGGATCCGTCAAAGCCAGCCTGGCCTGCTCTTCCGATTGCTTCACCATTACCAGACAGGCAGCGATAACCGCTGCCAGATGTTGCATAAAATCGGTCGCCATACCCGGCTGAAAACGATCGTTACTGTTGGAATATAAGCGCAGCTGGCCGAGGTAAAGGTCGTTGCGCATCAAAGGCAGCGCCAGGCCACTTTTCCATGGTGGTGGTGGTGTCACGGCCTGGGCTTCAATGATCGGAACCCGGCTTTGGAATTCGAGCTGATTCAGCAGTACACCCTGGTCGATATCCAGGGCTTGTAACATAGCGGCTTTTAACTCGCCGTCGGGATCACAGACTTTCAGCGTGGCGGCGTCCAGATCAAACTGGTCGGGCAAGCCCTCCAGCAGCAGAGTCAGAAAATCCAGCCAAGTCTGGCAGGAAAGTAGTTGTAGTTCAAAAGCCTGCAGTCGCTTTAGCAGCGCTTCATTGCGCCTAGCGTTTTCCAGCAGTTCCGTCAGATCCACGCGGGTACAGCTCCTTTATCGATTAAACCAGTATAGATGCTCGTTTCAATTTCACCTGCCATTCAATGAAATTGGCGGAAAAAAAAACGTTTCTTTGCTAGACTCCCGCGCTTTCATTTATCCCGTAGCGATATGACTCAAAGCGTCTTATTTTTTGATTCTGGTGTTGGTGGCCTCAGCGTATTGGCGGAAGTCCGCCAGCTCTGTCCACAGCTGGAACTGCGCTACCTGATGGATGATGCCGAATTTCCTTATGGACTGAAGCCTGACGATACGCTGCAACAGCGGGTGGTACAGGTTTGCCAGCAAGCGGTTGCTGCGTTTTCACCGGACCTGCTGGTGATTGCCTGCAACACCGCCAGCACCCTGGCCTTGCCGCAGCTACGCCAGCATATCAACATTCCGATTGTGGGCGTGGTACCGGCGATTAAACCGGCGGCAGAACTGGCTAAGGGCGGCCATATTGGCTTGCTGGCAACACCGGCAACGGTCGATCGCCTTTATATCCAGGACCTGATTCAGGACTTCGCCGAACATTGCAATGTCGACCGCTTTGGCAGCTCACAGCTGGTGCAGTGGGCTGAAGATTATCTGCTGGATGGCAAACCGCTGAATCAGCTGAAAGATCACCTGCAACCCTGGTTTAACGACTACCCGGCAATGTCTCATGTAGTGCTTGGTTGTACCCACTTCCCATTGCTGAAGCAGCAGTTAAGCCAGCACTGGCCTCATATCAGCTGGATTGATTCTGGCGAAGCCATTGCCCGCCGGGTCGCCTCTTTGTTACACCTGTCGCCCGCGGCAACCTCTCGATCTCAGGTGTCCGAACAACCTGCGTTGTCTGACGCTGGTATCCATCTGCACTGGACGTCGTCTCAATCGCACCAGCCCGGAGCCGAACGTTTTCTGTGCCAGCTGGGCGAGCTGCAGGATGTAGGATCACTGCCGTGCTGAGACCGGAAATTCTTATACATGCAACTAGTCGTTGTATAACTTTTTAATTTTTGAGTAAAATACTCAGGTATTTATCGAGCCAGCAACCGAATAACGGAAACTTCATGTCGAACCTTGATCAACACTACCGCCAGATTCTCAGTGAACTGGGCGAAGACGTTAACCGTGAAGGCTTATTAGACACGCCAAAACGTGCCGCCAAAGCCATGCAATATCTGACCAGCGGTTACACCACCAGCCTGGAAGAAGTGGTCAACGGTGCCGTATTCACCAGTGACAACGATGAAATGGTGGTGGTCGAAGGCATCGAATTCTATTCCATGTGTGAACACCACATGCTGCCGTTTCTGGGTAAAGCCCATATCGGCTACCTGCCAAACGGCAAAGTACTGGGCTTATCGAAATTCGCCCGCATCGTTGACGTGTTTGCCCGTCGCTTCCAGATTCAGGAAAACATGACCAAACAAATCGCCGATGCCGTAACTGAAGTAACCGGCTGTCGTGGCGTTGGTGTCATCATCGAAGCGAAACACATGTGTATGATGATGCGCGGCGTGCAGAAGCAGAATTCCATGATGCGTACTTCCGTGATGCAAGGTGCTTTCCGTGACAATCAGGCAACCCGCAGTGAATTTATGCGCTTGATTGGTATGTAACTTTGCTCTGATAATCATCGCAGCAACAAACACGGAGCTGCGATGATTGTATCCGACTGGTGGTTAGCCACCCTCTTCCTTTATATCTTAGGCATCGCCTTTGCTCTCGACGCCATCTGGCAAGGCCGCACCGCCCAGGGCACCATCGCCTGGATCGTAGCACTGATCTTTGTTCCTATGGTGGGCATTCCACTGTATTTGTTGTTCGGCAGCCGCAGATTTCACGGTTATCGCCTTGCTCGCCGCCGTGGTGACGCACGCCTAAATGCGCTGGGCCATCAGATTCGCCATTCATTAATGCCATTTGCCAGTCGTGCCAATACCATTACTCAACCACTTTATAATTTCTTTCGTCTGCCAATGACTCATGGCAATCAGTGTCAGTTACTGATTAACGGCGAACAAACTTTCGCGGCTATGGAACACGCCATCCAGCAAGCGAGTCACTCTATCTGCGTACAGTTTTATATTGTCCGGGACGATGCCTCCGGCCAGCGACTGGCTGATGCGTTAATCGAAAAAGCGCAACAAGGTGTGCAGGTGTATTTTCTCTACGACGAGATTGGCAGCCACGGCCTGAAAAATTCCTTTTTAACGACCATGGCCGATGCCGGTATTCGTATTTCCCGATTTAATGCCCTGCAATTGCGTCATCGATTGCAGATTAATTTCCGCAATCATCGCAAATTAATGCTGATTGATGGCGAGCAGTGTTTTATTGGTGGCATTAATCTGGGAGATGAATACCTCTATCAGAATAATCACTGGCGCGATACTCATCTGCAGATTCGTGGCCCGTCGGCATTAACTTTTCAACTGTCTTTTATTGAAGACTGGTACTGGGCAACGCAATATTTACCGCGATTAAAATGGCAACCACTGCCCGCCAATGATTTAGTAAACAGTGATTTAACCAGCAACGAATCAAACGGCGAGACAAACAACAGCGCGGTAATGTGTATTAATACCGGTCCGGCTGACAGCCAGGAAAGCGCCAGCCTGTTTTTCAGTCATTTAATTCACCAGGCCAAAAACCGCGTATGGATTGCGACACCGTATTTTGTGCCGGATATCGCAACTCTGTCGGCGCTGCGACTGGCGGCATTAAAAGGCCTGGATGTCCGAGTTATTCTGCCAGATAATACCGATAAATGGTTGGTACAGCAGGCGATGGGCAGTTACGTCGAAGAACTCAGTCCTTGTGGTGTGCAGTTTTACAGTTACCAGCCCGGCTTTATGCATCAGAAAGTACTGCTGATTGATCAGCACTGGAGCTCAATTGGCAGCGCTAATCTGGATAACCGCTCGTTACGGATTAATTTCGAAGCCAATGCACTCATCTGCGATGAGAAGTTTGCGACTCAGGTTGAAACCATGCTGAAACAAGATCTGGAACAATCATTACCCATGGCGGTGGATAGCAGCCGCATTAAACGTTTGCTGACGAAAACAGCACGTTTAAGCGCTCCGATTCTCTGACAACTGATTGATTAACAGAGGTTTGATTGACTGAGTGTTCATAATATCGACTTAACACTTTGCAATTAGACTGGCCATTCCAGCCCGGCCAAATACTATATTTATGACCACCACCGTTACGTAACAACGACGTAATAAAAGCTGAAATAAGCTGTTTATTTGATCAAAATGTTAAATCCGACTACCTTGAAGTTTGCAAGGAGCATAAAAATAACTATACGAGGGTACGTCGATGAAGCTTTTACAGACATGTATATTGGCTGCGAGTTTCCTTTCTCTGGCAAGCCAGGCACGCACCATAGCCAATACCGAATTTTCTGAAATTCTTTCCCCGGTTGCTGAACAACCCCAGCTTCACCTCAACGGTGCATCCATCCGTAGTTACTATTATCTTGTCGATACTTATGTTGGCCTGCTCTATATGGAAAACCCGGCAAACAGCGCTGAAGCCATCGTCAGCGACGAGGGTTACAAACGCATTATTTATCATATTCTGGTCAATCGGGTTTCCGGCCGCCGAATTGCAAAAGCCATGTACGATGCCTTGCAGCTGAACGTGTCCCGCGAGGAAGCCATCCAACTTGAAGACCGCCTCGACCAGTTAGTCAAAATGTTTGATTCAAAAATGAAACGTGGCGATGAAGGTTATGTCGATTACGTTCCCGGCGTAGGCTCCCGGGTGGTAATTAAAGGCGAAGTAAAAGGTATTTTACCGGGTAAAGACCTGTACGACGCCTTGTTAAAAATCTGGGTTGGCGAAAACCCGGTATCGCGCCGCTTCAAAGAAGAAATCCTGGATTACAATCAGGGCCAGTTAGCCGCAGACTGACGCTTTTCGCACTTTACACAGACCGGTTGATATCAGACCCTTAGGTGCATCACCACCTACTAATAAAAATCAGGGTCTGATATGTCTGAAAAAGTTGTAATTACCGGAGCCTCCTCCGGTATTGGTGCCGCACTGGCGTGGCAATACGCTGCCAAAGGTTGCGACATCGCCCTCTGTGCCCGCCGTGAAGACAAGCTGCAGCAGTTATGCGAACAACTGCAAAACCAATATCCTCACCAGCAATTTATTTACGAATGCCTCGACGTTGCGCAACTGGACACCGTTGCTGATGTATTCGGACGCCTTAAATCGCGCCTCGGCCAGCTGGATATTGTTATCGCCAATGCTGGTATTACCGATGTGCGCCCTACCGGCAATGGCCAGCTGGACAAAGATATCCGCATTATCAACACCAATTTGCTTGGCGCTATCGCGACCATCGATGCTGCGGTTGCTATTTTCCGGGAGCAGAAAAAAGGCCACCTGGTGGGTATCTCTTCGTTCTCCGCATTCCGCGGTATTCCAGGCAGTGCAGCCTACTCCTCCAGCAAAGCAGCATTAACCAATTACCTACAGGCCGTCAGCACTGAATTGTTTACCAAAAACATTAAAGTGACCTGCATTCACCCTGGTTTTATTAACACCGATATTTCCGACAACATGGAAAAATTTCCGTTTGTTATCGAAGCGGATAAAGCCGCAAAAGCGATGATCAAAGCCATCGCTAAAGGCAAAAAAGACGTAACTGTGCCGTCCTGGCCATGGGCGATCTTAAAAGGTGTGATGCCGAAATTACCGGATTCGGTTATTTCTAAAGTGTTCTGACCTCAGCATTTGTCGTTACTGTCAGGGGCTGCACACAAACGTGTGTGGCCTTTTTTATGTAAGCCATATTTACCCACCAAACGAGTATAAACGCCGGAATCTTTGTAACGCTCAAGCTTGTCATTAAAGGTTGTAATAATACGCTCGCAGTTTTTATTCGCTTTGGCACAGGCAATAAACACCGGCACACTTTTCAGCGGAGTATCCACCAGCTCCAGCTGTTGTTGTTGCTCGTGCGGAAGTTGATCAATAGCGGCTTTTAACACGCCTTCCAGGCCCAGCGTTAAATCAACACGCCGATGAATCAACCGATCAATATTAACGTGCAGATCGCGTGCAGGCTGGCGCAGAAAATAGTCGGCGTCGTAGAAATCTTCACCGTACTGGTAGTTCGAAACGATACCGATGATTTTGCCACGAAGCGCTTCCAGGTCGTTGTGATAATTAAAGTCATCATCGGCGCGTTTGAGGAACTTCAGCTGACTGACGTAAACCGGATTACTGTATAACAAATATTCCGAGCGTTCGTCGGTGTACCACAGGCCGGAAATAATATCGGCCTCCCCTGCCTGAGCCATCCGTAATACACGCGTCCAGGGGTATTCCTGATAGCTGATCTGATAGTCCTGATCACTGAAAATCAGGCTCAGTAACTCCGGGATCAAACCATGTTGCTGCAAGGAGGCATCACTGAAAGGCGGCCAGACGTCATTAATAACCCGCAGTGTCTGTGCCTGAACCGGGAGCATGCAGCACAACAGCAGGAGGTAAGTGATTCTTCGTATATATCTCATGGTTCTAAGCATAGACGTTTTCTCACAAATAGTTAGGCATTAATGACAAATAACCTAGTAATTCCACCCAAAAGCAACAAACCGCCCGAAGGCGGTTTGTTGGCGGCTTAAGTACTATCCGTGTGCTGCTCTGCCGATATGGCCAGCGTCTGTTAACTGTAGCTCAATGACCGAGAGCGGTCTTTACTCCATTAGTGCGGTAACGCATCGAGAATCGTTGAGACCCTGACGTCAATTTCGTCGACCAATTCCGGGTCCATGTAGTGATATTCGTCGGGGATGTCCAATACATGAATCGGCTTATGCTCCAGAAGCCGTGAGAACTCAGCCATCAGCTTGTTTCTGTGTTTCTTCTCCATCACAAAGATGTGGTCCGCCCAGCGAATGTCAGCTGCTCCAACGTTTTTTCGGGCATTGGGGCTGGTGCCTGCTGAGCGGGCATTAAAGCCAGGGCGTTTACGCCAGACTTCTTCGCCGGTTGGGCTGCGCCATTGGTTACGGCTACAGATAAACAGCAGATTGAGATTATCGGGCATTGAGGTGGTGCTTCCTGATTTTGCTAAGCGTAAGTGTCTAAGCCATACAAATATGCGGTGTAGGCGATGGAGCCAATTACGCACAATGAACAAAGAGTAATTGCTACAAATGACTGGAAAGGTCCGTTCTTCAAGCGGGCCGCCACTGCAGTAGCCGCGGCCGAGAGTGAGAATAAGGCGGCCAGAGCAAACAACAGAAAGACACTTCGCTCTTCGGTAATCCCATAACGCCCAGGTACAAAACTGGGTTCATCGTAGACTGGGGCTGAGTTAAAAGCAGATGCTGCTTCCGCAACTACAGAAGAAAGCTTCACTTCATTTTCAAGAATTCCCTGATAGTGGTAGAAAGTTGCGAAGAATATTACTAACGAAATGGCGATCAGTGTTGTGCAGATTTTTGGTATGAAGTTCATATTGGTTCTTAACGCCGGCGTCAACTGCCGGAGGTCAGATTGCACGCCCTTGTTAGGCATTGCCTGCTATTTTAACGAACGGTAAGTCAGGCAATAAACGCTGCAAGACATCCGAATCTTTATGTTTTTTTATGTTGAATACAAATAGTCCCATATTAGGTCGAATATGTATCCATAATTTAGACTCATCGCCTAAAGCATCTTTGATTGCTTTCTTATGTGAGCCAACATTTTCAATTATTGCCAAGTCATTACCAGAGAATGTATTAGTTCCGATCTCTTTTTGATCGAAGAAAGTGACCATTTCAAGATCAGCCTCTGAAAAGTCACAATTTTTTACATTGCCTTTCACTCGTCCAGACCATTTACCTTTAAAAGTACACCGCTCAAAATCTGCCTCGACCGTACTCAGGGAAAGCTTTCTTCCTGGCCACAGAATGCAATTAATGAAACGATTTGTGTTCAGAATATTAGGCGTGGCAGAAGAGTTTGAATTAATTCTTAAGCAACAATTCTCAAAGATACAGTTTTGAAACACATGCACTGCATCCTTGAACCCAAGATCAATCTCGTAACCTTCAAATTTCTCATTTGAATATTTGTGTTGTGCTAACTCAGGCACATTGTGATCTAGTTTCTTGAACATATCTCTCTAAGGCCTAACATTTTAATAGTTGGACCTTGCAAGGTCGCATACCTTACAAGCTTGAAAGCACTCTTCGAGAATCCAAAGACGAACAACTAATTTCAATCTGAAACCTTCCTTAGCAAGACACTCCCTTCGAAAAACGCTTTCACGCTCTTTCGGCAACAGCCCAACATATGCTATTGACTTAATTGATAACAAAGTGCCATTTCGTGCCATTCATAACAACCGGTGCATATTCATCGGGCACAAAAAAACCGCCCTGTTTTAAAACCGGGCGGTTTCTTGTTTAGCGAACGTGGAATTATTGACTCGCTACGTCCATGTAGCTCGGCCTACGGCCGAACTTAAGTTCGCTATAAACGTCTTTCCTGACGTTTATTCCCACTCAATCGTAGCCGGTGGCTTAGACGACACGTCGTAAGTCACACGAGATACATGCTCGATCTCGTTAATAATACGGTTAGAAACCTTCTCCAGCAGCTCGTATGGCAGGTGCGCCCAGCGAGCTGTCATAAAGTCTACGGTTTCTACCGCACGAATAGCGATAACCCATTCGTAACGACGTGCATCACCCACAACACCCACAGACTTCTGAGGAATAAATACCGCAAATGCTTGTGACGTTTTGTGGTACCAGTCGAAGTTGTGCAGCTCTTCGATAAAGATGGCATCCGCTTCACGCAGAATATCGGCGTATTCTTTCTTCACTTCGCCCAGAATACGAACACCTAAACCCGGACCCGGGAATGGGTGACGGTAAACCATGTCGTATGGCAGACCTAATTCCAGACCAATTTTACGTACTTCATCTTTAAACAGTTCACGCAGTGGTTCTACCAGTTCCATTTTCATGTCTTCTGGCAGACCGCCCACATTGTGGTGCGATTTAATAACGTGTGCTTTACCGGTCTTAGCCGCAGCCGATTCGATCACATCCGGGTAGATGGTGCCCTGCGCCAGGAAGTTAACGCCCTGCAGCTTATTCGACTCTTCATCGAATACGTCGATAAAGGTATTACCGATAATTTTACGCTTCTGCTCCGGATCGGATACGCCTTCAAGCTTACCCAGGAACAGCTCTTCAGAATCAGAGCGAATTACTTTAACGCCCATGTTCTTAGCGAACATGTCCATGACCATATCGCCTTCGTTCTTACGCAGCAGACCGTTATCAACGAATACACAAGTCAGCTGATCGCCAATGGCTTTGTGCAACAGTGCCGCCACAACGGAAGAATCGACACCACCAGACAGACCCAGCAGTACTTTCTGGTCGCCAACCTGAGCTTTAACTTTTTCGATCTGGTCTTCGATGATTTTCGCCGGAGTCCACAGCGCTTCACAGCCGCAGATATCCATTACAAAATGCTCGAGTAAACGCTTACCTTGCAGGGTGTGCGTTACTTCCGGGTGGAACTGAACACCAAAGAAGTTTTTCTCAGCGTGGTACATACCAGCAATCGGGCAGCTTGGCGTAGAAGCCATCAGCTCGAAACCTTCCGGCATGGACGTTACTTTGTCGCCGTGGCTCATCCATACATCCAGCAGTGACTTGCCGGATTCTGCATCAACGTGGTCTTTAATGTCTTTTAACAGTTCGCTGCTGCCTTCAACCGCAACCTGAGCGTAACCAAATTCACGAACATCAGAACCTTCAACTTTACCGCCCAGCTGTTCTGACATGGTTTGCATGCCGTAACAAATACCCAGTACCGGCAAGCCCAATTCAAATACAACCTGTGGTGCACGCGGAGAACCGTCTTCGGTTACCGACTCAGGGCCACCAGCCAGGATAATACCGGTCGGGTTGTATTCGCGGATTTCCGCTTCGTCCATATCCCAGGCGCGGATTTCAGAAAATACACCAATTTCACGAACACGACGGGCAATCAGCTGTGTGTACTGAGAACCGAAGTCGAGAATCAGAATACGTTGAGCGTGGATGTCTTGGGACATAAAACAACACCAAAATTAACTTTTTCAAAAACGAAAACGGGGATGAATCATCTTCACCCCCTTTTTAAATCTGTCGCCATTATACACCAAACCGCGGTGTAAAATTTCGAACCTGACCGTTTGGTTATTATCCTAAACGGTAGTTCGGCGCTTCTTTAGTAATTTGTACATCGTGCACGTGAGATTCTTTCATGCCCGCCGCTGTGATTTTCACAAACTCAGGCTTGGTACGCATCTCATCAATGGTGGCACAACCGGTGTAACCCATCGCTGCACGTACACCACCCATCAGCTGGTGAACAACACTTAATGCCGGGCCTTTCACCGCGATACGACCTTCGATACCTTCCGGTACCAGTTTGTCGACACCGGCTTTTTTGTCCTGGAAGTAACGGTCGGAAGAGCCCTGGCTCTGACCCATTGCACCCAGAGAACCCATGCCACGATAAGACTTATAAGCACGACCCTGATACAGCTCAACTTCACCTGGCGCTTCATCAGTACCCGCCAGCATGGAGCCAACCATAATTACAGAAGCACCGGCAACGATGGCTTTAGCAATATCGCCGGAGAAACGAATACCACCGTCTGCAACAACCGGTACGCCGTATTTTTCCATCGCCGCAGCAACGTTAGCCACAGCAGAAATCTGAGGTACACCAACGCCAGCAACGATACGGGTAGTACAGATAGAACCCGGGCCAATACCCACTTTAACGCCGTCGGCGCCCGCTTCTGCCAGAGCAATCGCGGCTTCAGCTGTGGCGATGTTGCCACCAATCACCTGAACCTGCGGATAGGTTTCTTTAACCCAACGAACTCGGTCAATCACACCGGTACCACTTGGGTTGCTGGTATGGCCATGAGCGGTATCCACCACAATTACGTCAACACCGGCATTCACCAGCGCAGCAACACGTTCTTCAGTACCAGCACCGGTACCAACCGCGGCACCCACTAATAAACGACCCTGGTCGTCTTTAGCTGCATTCGGGTAAGCACGGGCTTTTTCGATATCTTTAACCGTCATCAGACCGGTTAATTTGCCATCGGCATCCAGTACCATCACTTTTTCGATGCGGTGCTTGCGCAGTAATTTTTGTACGTCAGCAGCAGCGGTACCTTCAACCACAGTGACCAGATTTTCTTTCTGAGTCATTACGCTTGCTACGGAAGCATCCAGATTCTTTTCGAAACGCACATCACGACTGGTAACAATACCGACCAGCTCGCCGTTATCGACAACCGGCATACCGGAGATATTGTGTTGAGCAGTCAGCTCCAGCAGTTCGCGAATGGTGGTGTTACTGGTAACCGTGAAAGGATCATTAACGATACCGCTTTCGTATTTCTTAACTTTACGGACTTCAGCGGCCTGCTCTTCTGCAGTCAGGTTTTTATGAACGATACCTAAGCCACCTTCCTGGGCGATTGCAATCGCCAGACGGGCTTCAGTTACGGTGTCCATAGCGGCAGAGATCAGAGGGACATTCAGCTCGATGCCTTTAGTCAGTTTGGTCTTCAGCGAGACCTGATTAGGCAGAACTTCGGAGTAGCCGGGTACCAAAAGCACATCATCAAATGTGAGTGCATCCTGAGCGATTCGCAACATAAGGTGCCTTCCAGAAAGAGGAATATTAGAAGGCGGCGCATTATAACCGAACAAGCCCTCCTGGCCAAGCCGGATTTTCCTTAAGTAAATCTACCCAGAGCCCAGAGCTGGTGTGGCTTCAGCGCAGGACTGCTGCTTTAGAAAAAGCTGACTAATGAGTCTGTTTTTCTCCTGGTTAAATGAGGTGATATGAGGAGCACAACTGCTCATGCAACTCAAACATTGAAAACAGTGCTTACATATTTATTGTTAATAGCGCTATTATTCAGCAGTCCTAAATCAATCAGATTAGGACTATTAACTAAGAATTAAGGAAGACAACATGAAACTGATTTTAAAAGCTGCAGCGATTTCCGGCATCGCATTATTGGCCACTGGTTGTTCCCTGGCTCCTACACCTGCTGGCAACGGTCTGTTATATACCAATGTTCAATATCAGGGCATGGCGAACAATGATGCTACAGCTCAAAAGACGGGTAGTGCCTGTGCAACAAATATTCTGGGATTATTTGCCACTGGCGACGCTTCTATTGAAGCTGCTAAAAAGGCCGGTGGTATTACGAAAGTAGCTACTGTTGATGCTGAAGTGACCAGCGTTATGCTATTTTTCTCAAAATACTGCACTGTTGTAAGCGGCAACTGATTTCGGTTCTCGTGCAACCTGCGCCAACGCTATCTGTTGGCGCAGTCATAATGATTCTCTAAGGCCCAGCCTCTATAAAAAGCAGCCTGCCCAATACATTTTTTCTGCTCGATAAACGATAGAGCGGACTGCCGCAACGTTAAAAAAGAAAATGTTGCTATATGTCCCCCCCGACTATCAAGCCAGCAACGTTCTCCACCCAGCTGTTGAAACACCGCCTGACCCTGCTCATAGGGAATCACCTGATCGTACGGACTGTGCATCACCAGCGTCGGAATTGTGATCTTCGAGGCTTTATCAACCGGGTTCCAGTCGGCGGGTATCAGCCAGGTGAATGGCACAAATATCCAGCCCAACCAGGTGGAAGTCAGTGCGGAACGAGCAATCTGAGGAAAACCTGCAAACGGAGCATCGAGCACCAACGCCTGTATCTGATAGCGATCTTGTGCGGCGGCCACAAAGTTTACCGCCAGCGCAGCTCCCATACTCTGCCCCAGCACCACCAGCTTTTTATCCGGAAAGTGTGTTTTAAGCCAGATAGCGGCGGCTTCGACATCCTGCAACACCGACGGCATGAGTGCTTCACCTTGTGACGCACCAAAGCCACGATAATCCAAAGCAAAAACACTCACACCTAACGGCGGTAACCACTCGACATTACGCACATGGCTGCTGACGTTTTCAGCATTACCATGGAGAAATAGCACCACCAGGTCGCTGGCGGCTTGTTGCTCGTTGTCTTCGGCAAGTGGTTGCCCCGGCAAGTGTTTATCTGGTGACTGCCCAGGTAACCACCAACCGTGCAATTCTGTACCATCGGCAGCGGCCAGCCAGACATCCTGGTATTCCAGGCCCAGCGCTTCCGGCGTTTGGATCCAGACCGTTTGCGGATAAAAATACAGCGAGGTTAATGAACTGCAGCCCGACAACAGCAAACACACGATGAGCAATGTTGTTTTTAAACGATCAGCGAGCCACTCAGAAATACCAGACAAATGACAACTCCGTTTCGTTATTGCCCTGATCTTTTAACAATTGACGTTTAAATCCTGCACGAATTTGTTTGTCATCCGCCAGACGCCATCCCAATTGCCAGCTGAATTCCCTTCGAGCAACATTTTCGTGAGTTGTTAGCGGCTGCCAGTTCAATTCCAGTTGATGTTGAATATCACGATGCTGGATTAACCACCCAGCCCGGGGACCAACGGATAACTGAAAACCCTCATCAAATTGATTATCGGCCAGCAACTGGCTCTCAGCCATAACGTAAAAACGACCAATTTCGGTCTGGTAGCTTTTACCAAAAGCCAGTTTCAGATAAGCATAAAGCTCTGAGCCCGGCGCCAGAAAACGTTCTGCCCCGGAACTGACAGCCCAGGCGCCGGGTTTCTGGAAAACGGACTTATTCCCCATCGAAAAAAGATCGATTAACTGAAATTCCTGCAGCTTAACAGCACTTTTGTCTGGCCAATACCGCAAACCGACTTTTCCCATCTGAATTTGCGACCCACGAATAAAGCCATCAGGGAGATCAAGTAAATCATGAAAGGCGATGCGCCAGTTTAGCTGCACAAAGGATCTTGTTGTCGCCTGACCAGCTAAAACCGTCAGCCTCTGTGAAGCATGTCCTTCATCATCGGACAATTTTGGCGCCGGTACCGGGGTAAAATCACTTTCAGCCTGATAGCGGCTGCGCTGAGATAAAATTCTTAATGTTCTCTGACGCATTCGCACACCCGATCGCTTTTCTTTTACCGCTAGGTATCTTGCATAACCATATGCCAACTCTAATGCGTGAATACGATCGATTTGGGTTAACGGTTCTAACAGCTCATCAATATTCTGATCTGTTTCTACGATATTGCGCGCAGCACTCCACACCGGTAGACTGGCCTGTTGCTCACGATGATTCAATTCGGTTGAAGCTGACGGACGAAATTGTTTAGCCGATATAAAACGCTGTTCTTTCAGTGCGCGAACAGTATCAACAGGAACCGCTTTCAATAAAAAATCATCGGCCAGATCAGCTCTTTCGCTCGCTGCATCTAACAAAGCTAACAACCGATAGGAGCAGTTTTCATCGAAAAAGTAATAATCAAAACGGGAGTCCTTCACCTCCCAGACATGTCGAACAAACTGCTGAACTTCCGCCTCAGTAAAGTTCAGAGAATATTCCCAAATATCACGGTATTCCATATGCTGATATCCATTGGTTTTCGTGTAATACGGTGCAATGGATATTTCTCCCGGATATCCTCCAGCCAGCCCTTTAATGGTATACAAGAGCTCATTATCATCCGGGTTAGTTCGCGCTGCAAAATTAACACTGGGTGCCAGCAGTTTACTTTTTTTCGGATTTTTATCATCGATACGTAGTAACGTATGACCATACATAGACGAAGGCGAGTTGATATAAGAAGCAGGAAAAATTAACGTCAGTGAATGGCCGTTGATTTTTTCCAACCAGCGATCCAACCTACTACAAGGCTGGTCAACAAAGTGTTCTTTACCCAGTTTGGACTTAAGCCAGTAATAGCGCGCAGGGAATTGACACTGGGAAGACTGGTTATCAGTTAATGGAGCTTGTTTGAAGGCAATATAGTTAGCTCGGATTTCCTGATATAGATCGGTTTGCCCATGCTCAGAAAGGAAAAATTCGTCGTCGTCATTCTGGCTGTAGTTTTTCGCAGAGAATACATGGTACCGATAATGTAATAAATGACGCCATTGTTTATCCTGAGCCAGCTCCTGTAGTCGCTGCTCAGGCACCTGTACTGCATAAAGATCACCAGACAACAACGTCAAGGCAAGACATACAAGCGGCAATAATGAACCGGTAAGCTGATGCATTCGCTTTTCCATTTTCTGCATCAAGAGTGGCATTCCTCAAACAACAGATATTAAAAAAGCGCGACAAGCCAAGCCTGACGCGCTTTGTCCAGCTGACAACAATATTAATCAGCCCAGATATTTTTTCAACGCCGTGCTTTCAGCCATCGCCGCAGTCATTGCCTCATGAGCAGAAGCTGATGTTGCTTCAACAGAAAAAATAGCATCAAAGTTTGACTGCATCAGGCGATTAAATGTCGGCTGGTGCTGTACTTCAATACCCATTACTTCCGCTAAAGCCGCGAGCGTTTCACCCTGACCTTTAGCAGAATCTGCTGCCAGCTGATCCATATTGTTGTCCATGAATGCTTGAGACAGCTTCAGAGGTCCGTTAGCACTATCACAATTCAATAGATTCGAAGTCATGCTGACCGTGTTACTGGTAGACTCATTCGTGGTTACTGCTAATACATGCTCATGCCACTCGTTAGCGTCTGGAAACACGATAGCAGTGCCAACACCACAACCAGCAGGATCTTGTGCCATAGCGAAAGCTGAGGAAGAAACCAGAATTGCACCTGCAATGATTTTTTTCATGCTCATAATCCTTGTCGTTGGAATTTGTTATTATCAGCTTCCGCTGAAGTTCTAAACACTAGACCCATTGCTTTTTTCTGTCTACCGCCACAACAACTTTAATGCTGTTTAACATTGTGCCGCTGGTGTGTCAGATCAATTTATGGCAGCCTTGCCGGGTCACTCATTCCTGAGTATGACTTTACCCTGCGAATATTAACCTCAGCTAAACAGAACCCGATGTCTTCTCAATCTGCCAACGCCGTGTTTACCGTGAGCCAGCTGAATCAGCGTGCCAAACAATTGCTGGAAATTTCATTTGCCTCCGTTCGCGTCGAAGGAGAAATTTCGAATTTATCCCGCCCCTCTTCCGGCCACTGGTATTTCACACTAAAAGATCAGGGAGCTCAGGTTCGCTGTGCCATGTTCCGTTCGCGCACCGCACAATTACGCTTTCAACCAAAAGAAGGCGATAAAGTTGAGTTACGCGCTAAAGTCAGCCTTTACGAAAATCGTGGTGACTATCAACTGATTGTCGATGCCATGAAACCCGCCGGTGAAGGTGCGTTATTACTGGCCTTTGAACAGTTAAAAAATCGCCTGGCGCACGAAGGTTTATTTGCCAGCGAATATAAAAAACCCATTACAACGGTCAAACGTATTGCTCTGATTACGTCGCCAACCGGTGCTGCTGTGCAAGATATGTTAACAGTGCTGAAGCGCCGTAATCCGGCCATTGAAATCAGCATTTATCCGACCCAGGTGCAAGGGCGCGAGGCAACGCCACAAATCGTCGGTGCAATTGAACGTGCTAATCGCGACAACTGGGCTGAAGCGATTATTGTTGGACGTGGTGGTGGTTCACTGGAAGACTTGTGGTGCTTCAATGAGGAAGTTGTGGCGCGCGCAATATTCGCGTCCCACATACCGGTCGTCAGTGCTGTTGGCCATGAAACGGATACCACTATCGCCGACTTTGTTGCCGATGCCCGTGCACCAACGCCATCTGCGGCTGCCGAGTTACTGAGCAGTGACCAGCAGGTTCAGCAACGCATGCTGACGCTGCTCAGCCACCGCTTACAGCAAAGCTGGAGTAATTATCTGGTTCAACAGCGTCAAAGAGTGACTCAGGTTTTCAGCCGTTTACGCACACCTCAGCAGCAATTAAATTCAGCCGCACAACAGTTAGATAATCTCGAGATTCGTCTGACCCGAGCCTGGCAGCAACAGCAACAACAGCGCCAGCAAGCATTACAGGTGAAACACCAGACTCTGGTTCATCAACACCCGACGCGACTTTTAAACGACTATCAGAAACAGCTGGAGCACTTGCAGAAACAACTGCAATACAGCGTCAGCCAAACCCTGCAGCAAGCCAATCAGAAACTGAATCAGCAGGCACACTTGCTGAATAACCTCAGCCCACTGCAGGTGCTAGGTCGTGGTTATTCGATTTCCCAGAAACCCGACGGTGAAGTGTTAGAAAGTGTAAAACAGTTAGAAAAAGGTGATTCGCTTCACACACGGTTACATCACGGCTGGATAGAATGTTCTGTCACTGATATCCATAACGGCTCTGATATACAGAGTAAACATGGCGACAACGCCGATAACCAGTGAATATCAGCCTCACTCTCAGGTACTGAATTGACGTTGTATCTAACTGTCTATACTGAGAATCAAATTATTAACGTCGGGAAAATTTTGTGGTAGAACTGATTCAGGGTGTTAGCCAGTTTCTGATGTCTGTGTTTGCAGCCGGAAGTATTCAAACCAGCGCTGAGGTTAATCAGCTGCAACAATCCGAATTGCCATTACAGCAACGCATTCCCGGTGGGGTTGCGATTGTTCCGATCGGATATGGTTTAAAACAGCCCAAAGCCAGCTTTAATAACAACCCGTTAATGGTGTTGCGCCCGGACGAACAAAAACCCTGGCAAGCCGTGGTCGGAATTCCACTCGGACAAGCTCCCGGTAACGCGGAAATTAAAGTAGGCAATAAAACCTACCGCTTTGAAGTCAAAGATTTTGCCTACAAAGAGCAGCGCCTGACGGTTAATAAAAAACACGTTTCCCTTAGCAAAGAAAATCTGCAACGGGTTACACAGGAAAAAAAGCAGATTACCCAGGCCTTTAAAACCTTCAGTAAAGATCGTTCATATTCTCCATTTGCCTGGCCACTGGCCGGGCAAGTCAGCAGCCCATTTGGCTTAAAACGCTTTTTTAATGATAAGCCACGTAAACCCCACAGCGGACTGGATATTGCTGCAGCCACCGGCACCCCCATTCTGGCGCCGGCTGACGGTAAAGTGATTCTTACCGGAGATTTCTTTTTTAACGGTAACAGCGTATTTGTTGACCATGGCCAGGGCCTGATCAGCATGTATTGCCACCTGAATTCCATCGAAGTAAAAAATGGAGAAAGTGTTACCGCTGGCGATCGCCTTGGTACAGTTGGGGCGACCGGCCGGGTTACCGGACCTCATTTGCACTGGAGTGTCAGCCTTAACAACGCCCGGGTAAATCCGCTGCTGCTAATGGCGCCACTGCAGGGCGTTGCCAGCCTGGCCGACAAGGAAAAATAAGCGATGAGCAATAAGCCCGCAGGCACGTCTTCACTGATGCCGGTTAAAGGATCTGGCTGCGGGATCCGTCCGGATCTGGATAAAATGGACCCGGATATCGCTTTTGACTTCTCCAAAGCCGCCGAATTTTTGCCTGAAAATCAACAACATAGTTCCAGCAAGCCAACTAACACTATAGACACAAAAAAGGTCAGGAAATAACACACGAGCTGCCAAAGTCAGGTCTATACTTCGATCATCGATGAGTATTACGACTGGCCATGAAAAAGAAGATATCGGTAGATCAGCTACGCCCCGACATGTATGTATCTGATCTCAACTGCGACTGGATTCCGCACCACAACTACCAGAAAGAAGGTCGCATCCCCGATCAGGCGACCATTAATGAACTGGTCCGCCGTGGCATCAAAGAAGTTTACATCGACCCAGCACGTGGTCTTGATGTAGCCGATGCCATCCCCGAAAACGAAGTTGCCCGTAATAATCAAAAAGCCCTCGACCACGCTGCTGACATCCTACTACCAGACAGCGATCATTCGGTAACTGCGCAGGAAGAAATGCGCAAAGCCGGAAAAATCCATAACGAAGCCAAAAACCTGGTAACCAATGTTCTACAGGATGTAAAAACCGGCAAGGCTATTGATGTCGAAGCATTTGATGTTCTGGCCGATGGTATGGTTGATTCAGTACTGCGTAACCATAACGCCCTCGCCTGTCTTGGACGCATCCGCCAGAAAGACAATTACCTGCTTGAGCACTCGGTAAATCTGGCAGTCTTAATGGGGATTTTTGCCCGGGATATGAAACTCGACCGGGATACCATGCACCAGGCGGTGGTTGGTGCCATGCTGCATGATATCGGTAAGGTTCTGATTCCTGACGAGGTGCTAAACAAGCCCGGCAAATTAACCGACGATGAATTTGCCGTGATGCGCCAACACGTGGTGTTCAGCAAAGAGTTACTGCAAAAAACACCAGGTATTAAAGACCTGACGGTTAAAGTGGCTGCGCAACACCATGAACGCATTGATGGTAGCGGTTACCCCATGGGTCTGAAAGGTTGTGATATCTGCCGCGAAGGTAAAATGGTAGCTATTGCCGATGTATACGATGCCATCACGGCTGACCGGGTTTATCACAAAGGGCTGCCACCAACAGCGGCACTGAAAAAATTACTGGAATGGAGCGGCACACATCTGGAAGAAAAGCTGGTGCATCGCTTTATTCGTTCTATGGGCATATACCCGGTGGGGTCTCTGGTTAAACTGAAAAGTGAGCGACTGGCGATTATCCAGGAAGCCGGAGAAAAAGATCAGCGCCAGCCAATCGTCAAAGTGATTTACCACGCGAAAAACCGCCGTTACCTGCCGGTGGAATTTATCGATCTGTCGCGACCGGGCGTTCAGGATGAGATTGTTCAGGCGGTAGACCCGGCACGCTGGCAAATTCGTCTGAACGATTTTCTTGGTTCCTGAAGCGACGGTAATCCTGCACCCGGGTGCATAACCAATCTCCCCAAGCCTGGTATTGGCTGCTGTTGCTCTGATTGTTTTCCATATCAATTCCCCCGTAACTGTGTATTTCATTAGTTTACGGGGAAGCACTGACAGTGGCTGTCAGGATCTGTTACCGGCAATCCGCTACTGATATTTACATTGTTATCAGCTCACTTCCGCCTGAGCTTTTTTCGCGTCTAATAAATCCATTTTTGCCTGCACATGGGGTGGTACGGCTGGCGGATCGAATTGCTGGGTTTTGCCATGAATAGCTTCCAGCATCGCCGAGAAAGAGCGCACCCGACCACCACGCAACATCGCCACTCTGGCCAGCGTCGACGCGTGCAGCTTCCCATCTACCAAGAATCGATGCTCGATATAGAGGTATTTGCGATCCCAGTGCAATACCTGGCTACAGACCTCCACCTCAGCCAGCGGTTTAATTTCGCGAATAAAGGTCACCGTCTGACTCGCCAGCACCGAACGCCAACCCTGCTTAAGAAACAAAGAAGTTGCACCAATTTCGATAAAGAAGCGAGTGCGAACCAAATCCAGCCATACCGGATAACGGCCGTTGGTGAGATGCAGATTCAGGTCACAGTCCCACGGCATCACACGAAACACATGAGAGCTGGTCCGTAACGGGCTCTGACGTTTCTGCCAGGGTTTTTGAGCCACCAGCAATACGTAACGAAATAACTGGATCATAACGGCAACCTACGACCTTTCCTTCGGCAGATCACGTTTACGCATCAAGCCTTCCTGAGCCACTGACGCCACTAATTCACCTTGTTGATTAAAAATCTGACCACGGCAGAAACCACGGGCGCCACCGGCATTCGGGCTGTCGATGGCATACAGCAGCCATTCATCCATACGGAACGGACGGTGGAACCAGACACTGTGGTCCAGGCTGGCTACCTGCATGTCTTTCTGAGCAACAGAAACACCATGCGGGTGTAAAGCCGTAGTAATCAGGTTGAAGTCGCTGGCATAGGCTAATACCCGCGCATGCTGGTTAAAATCGCCATTCATTTTTGCATCGGCTTTCATCCAGGCGTATTTAACCGGTTCGGTTTTCTGCGGCGCAAAAATATTGACCGGGTCCAGCACGCGAATTTCAATCGGCTTATCAGCGGTATAAATATCGCGTACTCGCTCCGGGAAGTGATCCTGGAACATGCGGGTCAATTCCAGCTGCGACGGAATACCGTCCGGGCCTTTAACCTCTGGCATCTCCGCCTGGTGGTCGAATCCCTCTTCCGGGTGTTGAAACGAGGCGATCATGGTCAGAATCGCTTTGCCATTCTGGCTGGCCTTAATCTGACGGGTTGCAAATGAGCGGCCGTCGCGCAGTACGTCCACTTCAAACTCAATCGGATCCGATACCGTTCCCGGGCGCAGGAAGTAAGCGTGCAATGAATGTGGATTCCAATCTTCACTCTCCAGCGTTTGAATCGCCGCGGACAAACTTTGCCCCAACACCTGGCCACCAAACAGGTTGCGAAAACCAAGGTCCTGACTCTGGCCACGAAAGCGGTTTACACCAATAGACTCCAGTCGTAACAACTCAATCAACTGCTCAAGAACATCACTCATAACGCTACCTTACTCTGTGCGCAAACCCGGAAAACATCCGAGCTTATTCAGTTTTTTGTGATTATGCATTCACCTTAAAGCTTCACTTAAGACTAGCATTGGCCGAAATGACAATTCTCACATTGGATAACCCAATTAGAAAGAATTATGTAACAGAGCGCCACAACTGACTATTTTTTGTTCAAACCCGGAATCAGATGCAGTCACCGCCACAATCCGTATAATGGCCGCCCCCTCTGATTTCAGTAGTAATTACAGCGCGAGCACAACAAACATCATGGCTAACATTGAAATTTACCAACATCAGGTAGACCCGGATCAATACCCTGCTCTATTAGATGCTAAAGCGGAATGCTTACGTCAGCTGTTTGAAGATTTTCAGGTGCCGGAACTGGAAGTGTATGCCAGCGCACCAAAACACTTCCGTTTGCGGGCCGAATTCCGCCTATGGCACGAAGGTGATCGCTGTTTTTACGCCATGAGTGAGCCGGGTGATAAAAGCAAAAAATACGAAGTTCTGGACTTCCCGATTGCCAGCGAGTTAATCAACCGCCTGATGGCAGAGCTGTTAAAAGCCATTACTCCGAACGAGTTATTACGCCGCCAGCTGTTCCAGGTGGAGTTTTTAACCACCCTTAGCGGCGATGCCCTGATTACCCTGATCTATCACAAAAAGCTGGATGAGGAATGGCAGGCAGAAGCGGAAAAGCTGCAACAACAGTTAGGCTTTCCGATCATTGGCCGCTCGCGCAAGCAGAAACTGGTGCTGGAACGCGATTACGTCACCGAAGTACTGAACGTTGATGGTGAGCAGTACTCTTATCGCCAGATCGAGGGTGGCTTCACCCAGCCTAATGGTGAAATGAACCAGAGAATGCTCAGCTGGGCACGTAATGCTTCCGATGAATTCACTGGTGATTTATTAGAACTGTATTGTGGTAACGGTAACTTCTCAGTTGCGTTGGCGAACAAATACAACAAGGTGTTGGCGACCGAGATTTCTAAAACATCGGTTTATGCAGCCCAGGAAAATATTCGGGCTAATAACGTCGATAATTTAATTATTGCGCGTTTATCTAGTGAAGAATTTGTTCAGGCATTACGCGGCGAACGTCAGTTTACCCGGTTAAAAGATATAGACCTTAGCGGTTACGACTTCCAGACCGTACTGGTTGACCCTCCACGTGCAGGCCTGGATGACGAGTCGGTGAAACAAGTGCAGCAGTACGACAATATTATTTATATCTCCTGCAATCCGAATACTCTGGAACGTAACCTGGCGGTATTAACTGAAACCCACGATATCAAACGTTTTGCGCTGTTTGATCAGTTCCCTTACACCGACCATATTGAAACCGGTGTTGTATTAGTCCGTAAAAACCAAGCCTAACTGAGAACACTGCTAACCATGTCAAACTTCAGCGAATTAAAAATCAGCAAGGCACAAATCGACAATCTGAATAATATGGGTTATCAGTCGATGACCGATATTCAGGCACAGGCATTACCTCTGGCATTGCAGGGCAAAGATGTTATTGCCCAGGCAAAAACCGGCAGCGGTAAAACAGCAGCTTTTTCCCTGGCAATTCTCGATAAAATTAATCCACGTTTTTTTGGTGCCCAGGCGCTGGTGTTATGCCCGACCCGGGAACTGGCGACTCAGGTTGCTCAGGAAATCCGTAAATTGGCGCGCCATATCGCCAATATCAAAGTGGTGATTTTATCCGGTGGTCAGCCAATTGGTCCACAAATCGGTTCCCTATCGCACGGTGCTCATATTGTGGTGGGCACTCCCGGGCGAATTAAAGATCACCTGCGCAAAAACACACTGAAAATCGATCAGATTAAAACCCTGGTGCTGGACGAAGCCGACCGTATGCTGGATATGGGTTTCCGCGATGATATCGAAGATATTGCCGCTCACACTCCGGAACAACGTCAGACTTTGCTGTTTTCGGCAACCTACCCGGAAAATATCGAACAGCTGAGTAAGCACTTACAATACCAGCCAGAGTCGATTCGTATTGCCGATACCCACGACCAGAAAAAAATCCAGCAACAATTATTTATCTGCCCTCGTTCAGAAAAAATTGAAACGCTGAAAAAAGTGCTGAGTTATTTTGATATTCAGCAGGCCGTGATTTTCTGCAATACCAAACAAGTAGTGCAGGAAGTGTCCCAAGCGTTGCAGGATTTGCGCTGCAGCGCCATGGCCCTGCAAGGCGATATGGATCAGAAAGACCGGGATCGGGTATTAATTCGCTTTAAGCAACAAAGCGCTAATTTCTTAATTGCCACCGACGTGGCTGCGCGTGGTTTGGACGTCGATGATCTGGAATACGTGATCAACTTTGATTTACCACGTGATACCGATGTCTACGCTCACCGTATTGGTCGAACCGGCCGTGCCGACAAGTCCGGTATAGCCATCAGTATTGCGACAGAAAAAGAGCAGTACAAAATTGAGGCTATTAATGAGCACCCGGCGGGTGATTTACACGCCGAGCAGGATTTAACCGCAGAGCAGGCAACTACGATTACACCAATGCCGTATGTCAGCCTGTGTTTACAGGCCGGTCGTAAAGACAAGTTGCGCCCGGGCGATATTCTTGGTGCATTAACCAACAACGGCGGTATTGATGGTAAAACCGTTGGCAAAATTGATGTGCTGGATTACGTTGCTTATGTCGCAGTCGAACGAGACCAGGCCAAATTTGCCCTGGAGCATCTGCAACAAAGCCGCATTAAAGGCCGCAAAATTAAAGTTCGCAAAGCCTGATCTGCCAAACGCCATCGAATTCTGGCCTGTTTAACCTCCTCACGCTTTTCCATGGTCAGGTACACTGAATAAAAATTCAGGTACCTGACCATGACTCACTCAGCGTTTCAAGCCTTTACTCTGCCCTGCGGCCAGACCATTAAAAACCGCATCGCCAAAGCCGCGATGGAAGAAAATATGTCGGAGACCGGACAAATTCCCGGTGACGGTTTATTTCGTCTTTATAGCCGCTGGGCTAATGGCGGGACCGGTGTATCAATTACTGGCAATGTGATGGTCAGCCAGCGGGCGTTGACCGGCCCCGGTGGCATCGTATTAGAAAAAGAGACTGATCTGGCGCCGTTTAAAACCTGGGCACAACAAGCAAAACAAAATGACACCAAGGTCTGGATGCAGATTAATCACCCCGGACGTCAGGTGTTTGCTGCCATGGGTGGTGATGTGTTGTCTCCTTCGGATATTCCATTGGACCTGGGTAAACACTCACATTTATTTGGTCAACCGCGCGCCATGACTGTTGAAGAGATACAGAACCTGATTCAGCGTTTTGTTGATACCGCTTCACAAGCAGAAAAAGCCGGTTTTGATGGAGTGCAGATTCACGCAGCTCATGGGTATTTAATTTCGCAATTTCTATCGCCGCTCACCAATAAACGTAATGATGAATATGGTGGCTCAATTGAAAACCGCATGCGCCTGCTGGTAGACATTATCAAAGCCGTACGGGCACAGGTATCACCAGAGTTTGCAGTGACGGTAAAAATTAACTCTGCGGATTTCCAGCGTGGTGGTTTTGATACCAACGATGCCAAGGCCGTCGTAAAAGCACTGAATGCCCTGCCAATCGATTTATTAGAGTTGTCCGGCGGTAGTTACGAAAGCCCGGCGATGCAAGGACGTACCGCCGATGGCCGCACATTAGAGCGCGAAGCCTACTTTCTCGCCTTTGCCAAAGACATTGCTGCTGTCGCGACGATACCGGTGATGACTACAGGAGGCGTACGCCGCCTACCGGTTGCCGAACAGGTACTGACTGAAGGCTTTGATATGGTGGGTATCGGCACCGCACTGGCAATGAACCCTCAACTGCCTAACGAATGGCAAAAAGATGCTTCCGTTTCCGCCCACGACCCGGTAGTGCAATGGAAAGACAAGGCCATTGCGTCGCTGGCCACCATGGCGGTAATCAAACGACAGTTACAGCGTATGGGTAAAGGTAAAAACCCTAAGGTTAATGCCTCACCGCTGCTTTCCTTGATTCGTGACCGGATTCGTTTAAAGAAACTGATTAAGCGTTATCGTGCCTATTTAAACAGTCAGGTTTAAAGCACAGGCAGGGTCATTAAACCCCGCCATATCTTTTCAGCCACACCTGTCACAATCGCGTCCCTGCTCCGGTGACAGGCCGCTGCTCCTGCAGCTGTTATTAAAAAGATATCGCAGGCTTTAATAAATATGAAAACTAGCGCTTAGGCGGAACTGAATAGGTTCCAACAGCGTGAGCCACCGGATCTTCTTTGCCTTCTGAATAAAGATACACATCACCAATAATTAACGCCTTCCCCACTTTGATCAGCTTACATTCAGCGATCAGATCTTTTTCAGACTCGGGTTTATTCAGGAAATTAATGTTGAGATTGGTGGTTACTGCCAGTGCAACCAGGCCAATCTCATTCAGAATGGTGACATACAAAGCCGCATCCGCCAGTTCCATCATCACCGGGCCGGAAACG
The DNA here is from genome assembly GCF_965219715.1 of Bacterioplanoides sp. Lineage (GTDB taxonomy): Bacteria > Pseudomonadota > Gammaproteobacteria > Pseudomonadales > Oceanobacteraceae > Bacterioplanoides. The sequence continues at coordinate 103,602 of NZ_OZ244785.1, read as the reverse complement.
GTGCCGCCCGGGCGCAGATGCTTAAATTCAATATGTTTGCGAATGGTCGCACAGCGATGGCCCAGTTCATCAATGGTAAATTCCGCCTGCGGAAACTCGTCAGCAAAAAACTGCTGCATTTGCTCTTTGGTCATGATCATTGCTCATTGAAAACGTGCAAACATCATAACCCGTATTTTCGCCCCGCCACAGTGCAAAAAATCTCGCTATTGTTAGCCAAATTGCGCGGTAACTTTCTGGAACAAATCGCGTTACTTCCGAGCCATCTCCCCTTCAGGGCGATATTTAAAAGGATTACGACTGAGCTGACCGCGCCCGGTTATATCTCCGGATAAGAACAGCCTTTTCCCCTCCCAGGGCGTCGATAAGTCCTGGGCCATATCCGGCATGTCGATCGTTAATCCCATCGACTTGATCACACTGGGAAATAACTGAAATTGTGAGTATTCACCACCGGAAGACTGCCAATTCTCATCCAAAACCATATTTATGGCTCCTACCAGCAAGGGCACTCTGGCCTGAACATCGGGAACCTGTTTTGGCAAACAATGTGTCGAACGAATATTCATTTCACCCAGCCCCTGGCCATGATCAGAGGTATAAAAAATAAGGCTGGGTTCGTTCAGTGACTGCAAACCTTCAACCAGCACCTGCATAAAATGATCAACGCTCCAGCTTAAGGCTTTTCGATAATGATCCGGTTTGTCGTCATCTTCATTTTGTTGAACTTGCGGATACGTCAATTCATAGGGAAAGTGAGTACCCACTTTATTGATGTAGATAAACAACGGAGATTGAGCCAGACCCACCGCTTTTACAGTATCAACGGCCATATGCTGATCTATTTCTTCATCCGCCAGTTGATACACATTACGAAATGCTTTGTATTGGTCGATGTCTGCAATTTCACTGCGGGTAAAATAATTATTCAGTCGCTTTCCCTTAACCTGACCATCAAAATAATGTGTTTCAAAACCGGCTGCACTGGCGTACTGGAAAAGGTTGGCGTCTTTGAATAAGCGCTCAGACGCCTCAGGTAACGCCGACTCAGGCACCCCACTGCGCAGCAACAAGTTCGCGGAGGCCGAACAATTAGACATCGAACTGACCACACCAAAGTTACTCCAGTGCGGATCTGAAACCAGCCGCTCAAGATATGGAGTGGTCGCTGAATATGGGTTATTAATCGATAACCAATCGCCCCGAATACTCTCATCAACAATCAGAATGATATTGTAATCCACCGGACTCACGGCAATGATCCGGGCGTCATCCCGATCCCCCTGATATACAGCATACTGAGCGGCGAAATACAAAGACGAAGGTACTTTTAACGGCATTGCAAAATGCGTGATCCAATAACCACCTTTAGCAATATGCAAATACATGACTGGCAACATTAGTGGAGCAAACAACAATATCTGTACCGGTGCAGCCAGCCGTAATTCAGGCCTGGTCAGCCATAACAGGCATGCAGCAACCAGACTAAAAGCCAGAGCTTTAGCAATTTCCGGCAGGAATTCGTTGATGGCATCGCCTGCGAAGCCAAATTCATTAAGGAACAGCGTCGCCTCCCAGACGGAAAACTGTCCGTTAATCAGGCGGAAACTGATACCAATAGTAAGACTGATTACAAACAGCAGAAACAAGGGGAGTCGTAACCACAGCGTACTCACCATCAATGGCAAACAGACAAAAGCGGATGTTGCCAAGAGCACGATAATCCGCGGAGCAATCGGATCGCCTTCCTTTAAATCGTATGCCAGTGAATCTATCCAGTTCGATATTCCGGGATCAGCACACACCATTGTGATCGCCATGACCAGATAGAACAGCAGAAGTTTTATAAACAGAAAATCTTTCAGAGAGAAATTCATAGAACAGCTCCAGCAAGACAATCAATGACTCTTGCAGAAACCGTGCCCTGAAAATATTCATCAATATCTCTGAATATTTTCAGAATGAAGAGCAAATCAAAAAATCCCGCAAAATGCAGCGCAATTTGCGGGGATATTACTCAGGCATTATTTTTTTGCATCATCTGTGTCAGAACAAGGCTCATTTTTTCGATAAATGCAGGATCTTCCTGTTCCATTACCTGAGTGATTCCTTTATTCATCTGCGATTTATTCTGACCATAAATCCAGCGATTTTTCTTTAGTTTAGAAGCAAACGCCATAACGCCAGCCTGCAGTGTCTGCTCATCGTCAAAAATGGCTTCCACCACCTGATGGTCCAGCAGTTGTTGTGCTCCAACACGCTCTCCGGTCATCGCCAGACGATTAAAGAACGTCTGAGGAATTGCCTTGTTAATCAGCGGAAACATCGACGGGAAGAAAGGCACAAACACATCCACTTCCGGGAAGCAGAAAAAACCTTTATCCGACTTCATAAAACGGAAATCACAGGCACACGCCAGCACCGAACCGTTACCAAACGTGTGCCCATTTAATGCCGCAATAACAGGCACAGGATAGTTGATTAACCGTTTAAACAGCCCGGTAACGTCGTTCATAAACCGGGCATTCCCTGCTGCATCGTTGTCCGGAGCAGACATCCAGTCCAGATCGATCCCTAAGGACCAGTTTTTTTCCGACGCTGAGGTTAATACAATCGCACCGGTTTTCTGGTGCTTTTCGATCGTATCCAGGTGTTGATGAAACTCCGCAATAAACTGCGGATTATGACGGTTCTCAGCCGTCTCCATTGTTAATACAGCAACGGATTCCTGGTGCTCCAATGTGATTGCCTGGCTCATAAAAATCCCGGTTATTAAATAGCGTTGTGTTTGTCTGATAACACCAGACATCTCAGATAGTCTGCAATTAAGCGGTTAGCCCAGGGTTTGGCGGTGAGGCCTTCGAAGTATGCGCAGTGACTTCCCCGATCAGTAATCACCAGCATGGTATTCGCCATATTTTCTATTTGTTGTGTTTTTTCGTAGGCATTATTGATATGACAGACCGGATCATCTTTTGCGTTGATGATTAAAATCGGTACCGCAATATTCTCGAAACAAGCAACCGGGTTGGTTGCCAGTAAATAGTCCTGATAATTATCAAAACCCGCGATTTCATACATATGATCGTGCAGCTGATGCAGATCGTTTGCAGCCAATGCCTTCATGTAACCCGGCATATGACCAAAATGTTGCTCCTGACCCTTTAAAAACGTACGGATCAGTTTTTTTGCCATCATCTTGCTATAAAAAGGCTGGGAACGTTGAAAAGCAATTTCCAGATCATAACCCGGACAATAGGCCACTGCACCTTTTAGCGGCGTATTTTCACCCACTTCACCAAGATAACGTGCCAGTACACCAGAGCCCGCAGAGATACCAACGGCAAATAACGGAGATTGTGGGAAGCTGTTTTCAATATGTTGCAGCTGCAAACGAAAATCTGCACTGCAACCCATGGTGTTGTATTTTGCAGCGGTCAGCGGCAAGCCCGAATGACCACGGCGGATACAGACCGCAACCCGCCAGCCGAGGTGCTGATGAATATAACGCACAAAACCACGCATGCTGTGGGCGCTGCCAGAGATGGTATGAAGCAACACCAGAGTGGGTGTGTCGTCAGGCAATTCGGTACCCAGCCATTCTACCGCCAGGGTTCCACCATCTTGCGCAATTAACTGATCGCTGCGATCGTAGTGAAGCTTCGGGGCGAACGCTTTTTTCAGACCGAGAAATAACAGCTGCAAGTGAGTATTAAAAATCCACGGAGTTGGCCAGTAACGGCGCTGGAGAATAGGCAGCTGTGCCAATAGACGCTGATTATCAGGGTTTGATTGATAGATGAGCTCGGGCTTTTTAACGACCCGCAGCAGGTAATAACCTGCGGCCAGAGCAAACAAAAGCGACAACACAATCCAGACCGCCATTCAGGCCTCACCTATCTCAGTTGGAAGTGTCTGGCACGATATCGCTTAATGTTGACAGCGTCTACATAAATGCATAGACATAAGATGATCACTCCATACAAAAGAGTGATCATCTGTTACATAGATCAGGCTGAATTCTGCTCCAGCGCTGGCAGGAAGTATTTATCCCACAACTCACGGTAACGTTTCTTATGCCAGCCAATATGGCCAATACGTTTCTGGTTCACATCCGCCGGTGTAATTTTCACCATTTTTTGCGGTGCATTGGTAAAGAAACCATGCAACATCTCAACGTTTTTCATCGACATCATATCGTCATCGCTGAATGCCAGTGAGGTGATTGGCATTTTCACGTCAGCAAAGCGCTGCTTTAACCACTCGCCTTCATGTTCAACCGCGTAATTTTTCTTCAGACACCAGCGACGCCACTGCATGATCACACCTTTTGGCATATCACACATAATTTTTAATTTATCGCCGGGGAAATAGCCCATTACCGGTACCACAGCCGGAACCAGAAAATACCATAAGAACCAGGCCACACGTTTGGTTGGTGGAGCGTTATACCACCAGGTGCCGGTACCCGCGCCTACGGTAATGGCATGATCGATATCATCGGTACTTTCCATCATGCCCAACATATGAGCACCCACACTGTGACCAATCCAGGTCACTTTTTGCTCAGGAAATTCCTGCTTAACAAACTTCATCACCGCCGCACAATCGTATTGCGCCCAACTTAGTTTATCGCTTTTGCTGTATTTCACATGGCGATCTACCGACAAACCGATACCGTCATAATCGAAAGTAATGGCGGTATAACCGTGCTCGGTTAACCAGTTGGCAAAATCATCGTACAGGTACTGCGCCACGCCCGTGGCGGTTGCAATGACACAAACGCCCTTGATGTCAGTTCCTTTCTCAGCCGGAAAAACACGCGCGACAATATCGTGACCGGCGGTGGTGGATAATGTTTGTTTTTGCATCGTCATAGCGATACCTCTTCTCTTACTTCTGCGTTTACTACACGAGTAGCAGTCTTCCCCAGGATGTACGGGTACTACTGCTGATTTAATGCGCCAGAAGTTGACGCGGCGTTAAAGCGTTTAAAAGCGCTTCAAAATGTAATTTAGAAATTTAAGCACTGTGGCGATTTCTTCATCGCTGAAGGCATCGCGAAAACCCTGGTTTAACTGATCGATATAAGGCCCAAGCTGCATGACTTTTTTTAACCCATCCGGGGTTGGAAACAGCTGCATGGCACGGCCGTCATGATCACTGGTCCGTCGCTCTAACAGCGTGTTTTTTTCCATACGCCGCACCAGAGTCGTTACACCGGATTTATTTAATGCCAGCGCCTGGGCGAGATCACTTTGCTGGCAGCCGCTGTTTTTACAGACGTACATCAAGGCCGCCAACTGAGTAACAGGCGCGTCCAGCTGCTCTTCACAGATCTTATCGATGTGATTAAACAACTTGCGCTGGGCCATATTCAGCATAAAAAACAAGCGCTTATCCAACAGCAATCATCCAATAGTTAATATGTGTACCATTTAGTTTATATATAAACATTCTTCAGACAATGACAGATCTGCCCGGGGTGACTGTCATTTGTGTCAGACTGACAATAAAAAACCCCGCGCAGCGCTTACTGGGCGGGGTTGAAATTACTTTAGGTTGTAATTAGCCATAACGACGCTGGCGTGCGGCGAACATCATCAAAAACAGCATCGCTGCCCACAATGCAGACCAACTACCACCAGAGTTATCCGCGCCTTCAACCTTGCCCTTGTCGAAGCTGACAACGCTGTTTGCCAGAGTCAGTGCCGACAGTGATGAACCATTGGCAGAATGGACCTCAACAGTGATGTTATAAGCACCATCCTGTTGGTATTTATGCGGAATTACAGCCTGGCCGTTATTAGCCTGAACTTCAAAACGACTGCCATCTCCCATATTGGCGATTACCTGATAGTTACCTTCGGCATTGGCAATCTCAACAGTCAGGTTGATCGCTCTTTGCACGGCATCAATCACCGAAACCTGCAATTGCACTTGTGGTGATTCGATTGCGGGCAGTAGGTGAAATTTTAAGTACCCTTGTGCAACGTTGGCGCCGTTGTCGCTATCGGTTATCACAACTTTAATGTCATACATACCCGCAGTGCTGTATGTATGAGATGGACTCTTGTCATTCGACACAGAGCCATCACCAAATTCCCAGCGGTATTGATAGTTACCTGAGCCGCCAGAAACTGCTAATGAAAAGTTAACCTGGCCATTGCCTACAGCAGAGTAACGATCGGCGGAAATAGCGTCTATCACTACTGGATTAACACTGCCGTTGTTGCCTCCCGATGTCTGACCAATCACACGGATATTAATACTTCCAGCATCTGACCACTCACGACCGTCGAACACACGGTAGCTGACCACTGTAGAATAAGCCTCGGTACCGCTGACCTGATAACTGAATAAACCATCTGGCGTCAGTGTGGCAGTGCCAAGCGCAGGTTGCTCGACCAGCTCGAAAGTCAGGCTATCGCCATTGGTGTCTTCAGCAGTTAAACGTGATGCAATATTGACCGAATAATAGGTTTCAAATTCATTAACGACGGCCTGCGGTTTGTCATTGGTCAGAATAACCGTAACCGTATGAGTTGGAGAATATTCAGCACCATCAAATACGCGGTAATCAAAACTCATCTGTGTGGCTAAAGCAGACTGACTTATATAAGAGAATTCGCCCGTCAGTTCATCAAGTAAAGTCAGTGTGCCATTTGCAGGCTGGCGGGTTATTTCGAAAGAGACAGGGTCATTATCAGCGTCACTGCCGCTTAACTGGGCCAACATTAAACGTTTCCAGTGGTTGTTGAATGTTTCAGTTTTACCAGCAGGCTGAGAATTCTCCAGTGTAATAGTGACTGTCGCGATGTTAGATGCAACAGATCCATCACTTACAACAAATTTAAATGCCGTTGCACCAACGTAGTTTCTGTTAGGTGTGAAGGTGAATTCACCGGTGGCTTTATTGGTTATTTCTACACTGCCACTTGTTGGCTGCTGATATATCGCATAACTGAGTGAAGCTGTACCAGAATAATCGGCAGTGAGTGTTCCGCTGACATCGCTGCGGAAATGACCATTAAAGCTTGCATCCTGTGCAGTGATTTCCGCAGAAGAACCCGCGTTACCTTCAACAAATAAGTGCGGGCGCAATCCACCCAGTAACAATGACCGCTTACCGTTAACTGATGCGTACACCAAGCGATCGTTTACACCCAAACTCGGATCAATCGCTGTACTGCTATGCCATTCAACATTATCACCAACCACGTCATAGGTCGCTAAACGGCCGCCACAACTAAAGGCCATCACAATCGGGGTAATAGCCTCCAGCGCAACAACATTGCCATCACAAATCTCAGCAATTTTGTTGTAACTGGCGTCGGCGTTCAGACGATACAAGGTACCTGCGGCAGTACCATAAACCACCTCATCACCAGTATGTACATCAACAGTTTGTGCAACCGCAGATAACGTCAGATCTGATTTCACCAGGCCATTATTATCCGGGTCGAGTACATAAAACTTATCATTCAGGGCAACAATTTCGCGGCTACCATCACCATCAAAGTCGATACTTTCAACTGTCCAGATATCCTGCCAGCCGTTGTTTAATGACTGAAAAGGGCTTGCCCAGCTAAAATCATTACCGTCAACAATATAAACATAATTCCCCGGCGAACCGGTGTGTTCCTTCCCGCCCCCAGCAATAATCTCCAGCTCCTGGTCATTATCAATATCAGCAATTTCGAGCGAATAAATTGGCGCGCCATCCTGAAATTCAATGGTCTGCTTAATGCTACCGTCCATGCCATTTAAAACATAAATACGTCCGTCATATAAACGGTCGGTCGCAACAAAAACTTCTACCACACCATCGCCGTCGGTATCAGCAGCCGCAAGATCATGCAAGCCAGTCCAGGCATTTCTGCTAAAGGTATTCCCAGTGGTTTGCCACAATTTTCCTCCATCCTTCCCATTAATCGCAAACACGATGCCATCGTTAGAACCGGAAGCGCTCTTGCGGGAAGCATACAACTGATCAGTAATCCCATCATTATTCACATCAGCCATAGCAACGCCGTAATAAGGCCCCTCAGATTCACCACTTTTCCATTCGCGAGTATCTGACTCAATATCATGGATATAAAGATAATCGGCTCCGGTTGAGCTGTAACCAGCCCCCCACACCAGCTCAAGGCCACTATCAACATCAAGTTGCGCAACTGCGATGCCGGTAACGCCATGATCCGGATTACTAACACTGCTTAAGAAAGAGCCATCGGAATTTTTAAGAATATGAACCTTGCCCCACTGGCCATCGCCATAGATAACGTTGGGCACATCGTCACCATCATGATCAGCGACTGTCAGCGCATCAATATCCAGGTCTGCTGTGTGCTCCCACAACAGTCCTTTGCTATCAGCATTAAAAGCACGCAACTTGTACCAGCTATCTGCTGCTACAATTTCATCCAGACCATCGCCATCAAGATCACCCGCAGCAACCAGGTTATTAGAAAATCCGGTTGAGCGATAATCCCACTTTAACGTTGCACTACCGCCTTCATATTCGATAACGGCGCCATTATTCAGCGCCAGCTGGGTTTTATCAGACGCTGTAAAGGAACCTGACGCAAATCGTTTTGAACCATAATTAATACTGCCATCTGTCACATAAGAATCAGCTCGATATAAGCTGATATCGTCGTTGGTTAAGACCGCAAGTTCATCAATGCCATCGTTATCCACATCAGCCAGTAACATATCATTAACATCACTGATACCGGTTGTTATCTTCTGAACCAAAGAACCCAACTGATGATCAATGATCTCGATTCGGCCATCACCATATAGAACAGCGCTACCCTGAGAGATAGAGTTTGAGGAAAAGCTGATGATTTTTTTAATTTTGATATTGCCAGGAGCAGATTGGCAAACAGGCGTGTAAGCAGAAGTTTCGGTGTCAAATTTTACCACTACGAAACTGGCATTCTGGCCGAAGCCATTACCACTTCCGAACAGCAATTCACTTTTTCCATCCTGATCAGCATCAAAAACACTGAAGCCAGAAGCTCCAAGGCCTGTGCCAAGAGTCGCAGTCGACCAAGCCAACTTATAACCCGAGCCAGAGGCAGTGTTATTGCCACATAAATCGGCGGCTGCCGATTGTGAATACATTGTCGCCGTCAGCAGCACTGACGCGAACAAACCAGAAGCACGCAGCATAAATCGTCCTTGAATAATTATTGACCCAATAGTTAGCGGCAAATAATAACAATTACATCACTTGCATACCAGTCTCACCTACAGTCCCTGTAATAAACTCACACTCATGGCGATACACACGGCCACCGTCATATAACGAATAAAATCGACGCCCTGCTTGACCGCTGCCGCCGCGCCTAAGCGTGCACCAATCGCCTGACCCACTGCCATCGCCAGACCAATCTGAAACAGAATCTGCCCCGAAGCGATAAACACCACCAGCGATACAATGTTGGTGGTGAAGTTCAACAACTTAGCATGAGCCGTTGCATCAACCAGGTTCATGCCGCGCAACTTGCTATAACCAAGACTGAAGAAAGTGCCGGTGCCCGGACCAAAAAAGCCATCATAAACACCCACTCCACCCGCAACGGTTGCGTTAAACGGACCTTCTTTAAGTTTCGCCTTCCCCGTTCCCTGACCAAAATTCCGGGCGAATAATAAGTACACGGCAATCGCCATCAAACCAAATGGCATCGCGCGTACCAGCAACTCACTGTCAAACAGCTGAATCGCAATAGCACCAATAATGGCGCCAACACCCGCTGCAAATATGGCCCACTTTTGTTTTTTCGGTGACACCAAACCCTCCCGCACAAAAAAACGGGTAGCCGTAAAACTGCCGAAACAGGCCTGTAGTTTATTGGTAGCAATCGCCTGTACCGGAGGCACTCCGGCGAATAACAAAGCAGGAATCGTCAGCAAGCCACCGCCGCCGGCAACGGCATCGATAAAACCGGCAGCAACAGCAACCGCCGCCAGTAGTGCAAGAATTTCCCAGCTCAGTTCCAAAATATGCCCCCTCTGATTGACCCCGGCATGATACGTGATTCCTGATCAGAATCAGTGTTAATTCTGTGATTTATGGCAAGCTGGTTAAACGCCGGGGAATTTTCACTTTATGACGTCTGATATCCACCATTACCATGATGGCAAGCCTCTGAATCGCTCCGAGACCATTAAACGTCAACTGGAGCGGGATGCTGCACGCCTGTTTATGCGCCAGTATGAACAACGGTTTGATACTCCAATGCGCGATATCTGGCACAACGAGCCAGCGAAACCCGATATTTCCTGCCACCTGAACAATCAGCCGCTCGATCTGGAAATCGCACACCTCTACGCCAGTGCCAGTGAGGCCAAACTTCTGACCAAAGAGCTGATTGATCAGGTCGATCCGGAAAGTCATCCACGAACAAGCAACAAAGATCTCGAATCATTACGCTACTTATCGGAACTGGTGGAAATGAACAGCCAACAGCGCCTGCAAACAGCCCTCACTCATATTCTTAACCGCAAAGCAGAAAAACATTACGATTCAAAACGGGTGTGGCTGGTTATCCGCAATGCCAGCCCTATCTTGCAGAAGAAAGATTTTGATACCTGTATGGCGCAATTACATCTGCAGCCACATCCGTTTGAAAAAATCTGGTTGCTGCCGGACTTCTCAGGAGAACAGCCAGCCATTCAGTTATTTCCGACAAGTTAAAAACTCCTGAATAAACATTTCAAAATCACTGATTACAACTCAGATCAGACACCTGAGACCAAGGGATAATACCCATATATTCACTTATATGAATGTGCGTATTATTCGCACAACTACGTATAAATTAAGCAAAAACCATTAATACTTTGGTTGTAAATTTCGACTAAGGTGGCAGCGCTTTCTATCGATCTATCAGTTGCCAATCATTACATTGCCACTCCTCGATAAACCGTAAGAAATTCCGTTAGAAAAAATATTAAGGAGCCGAAAATGGCAATTGAACGTCAACATGGTGCCGAGCATCCATATTGGCCGGCGGGTCCATTTAAAATCCGTCTGCCATTCATTCATTACCGCTGGGAATTCCCTGAAATGATCCAGGGGTTCATTATGTTTGTGGTGGGTCTGGCAATGATCCCACTGCTGCAGAAATACCTCGGTATGCCGTACGAAGCGGCTCTGGCCTTCACCTTTATTGCAGGCCTGGGCTATATCCTGCCGGCATTATTGGGTGTGCCTATGGTGCCGGGCTGGATTACACCAGCGATTCCGGTGGTATTACTGTTCCTCGGCGGCTATGAGCCAGGGCCAGAAGCCATTAAAGCCATGTTTGCATTGCAAATTGAAGTCACGCTGATTTTCCTGATTCTGGGTTTAACCGGCTGGGGTTCCAAGCTGGTGAATGTGATTCCGAACTCACTGAAGTCAGGCATTATTATTGGTGCCGGTATTGCGGCATTAATGGGTGAATTAAAAACCGGTGGCCGGGTCGATTCCACTCCAATTTCTCTGATCGCCGGTTCTGTGGTTGCTGCCTATATCCTGTTCTCGCTGTCGTTTAAAAACGTTATGGAGCAAAATGCATTTGCCCGTAAAATCGCGAACTTCGGTATGGTACCGGGCATGATCATCGCCATGATTATTGGCTGGGTTGTAGGTGAATACCCTCTGCCTGATATCGAGTGGGGTATTACTAATCCTGACTTCGGTTTAATGGCTGATTACTTAATCTTTGCCACCGGTTTCCCTGAGCCAGAAATGTTTTTACTGGCTATTCCAACGGCGTTAATTGCGTATGTAATTGCCTTTGGCGACATTCTGGTTGGCCGTACTCTGTTAGAACGTGTTGACCGTGAGCGTGATGATGAAAAAATCGAAATCAACGTTGATCGCGTTCACGTTGTAACTTCGATCCGTAACGCTCTGCACGCATTCCTGGCGCCATGGCCGGGTTTATCTGGCCCATTATTCACTGCGGTGCACGCCACCGTTGCGGAACGTTATGCCATGGGTAAAAAAGCGATGGATTCGATTTATTCCGGTGCCGGTACCTTCTGGTTAGCAGGCTTAATGGCACTGTTGTGTCTGCCTCTGGTAACCATGTTTAAACCGGTATTGCCAATCGCACTGTCTCTGACTCTGATCCTGACCGCTTATATTTGTATCATGGTAGGTATGGAACAGCTGGATAATCCAACCGAGCGTGGTGTTGCTGGCATCGTTGCTGTAACACTGGCAATGCCGGATCCAAAATCAACGGTCTATGCGATTGTGATTGGTTTACTGCTGTACTTCCTGATTGAGCGCCCGAAACTGCTTGGCAAGCACGATCCGGAAGACGAAGTGATTTTTGCAGACAACTCGAAAGAGGAAGAAGCCAAAGCATAAGCCAGGCTAACAACCCTCCCCGACTTGGCTCATACAGAGATGTATGGGCCTTTTTTGTATTAACCGGAAAGCAAAGTAAAAAGAAAAAAGAAAAAAGATTAGAGAAATAAAAGACTGAATCAGCGGCCGGGGCCCGGCCGCTGACATACCTCAGGAAGCTTTGCGACGAATGTGAAAACACATATGAATATTTTTACGGCGAGCAAAGTCCTGCGGAACTGATTTGTGACTGACGTTCTGAATATCAAAATCCGCTAACGCTTCGTTATCAATCTCAAACTTACGGTAATTATTTGAGAAGATTAACAAACCGTCTGGCTTTAACAGCGCCATGGCATCCTGAATTAACTGCACATGATCGCGCTGAACATCCAGTACCCCTTCCATTCGTTTCGAATTGGAGAAGGTAGGCGGATCCATAAAGATCAGGTCATATTTTGCTTCAGAATCCTGCGCGGCATCTTTCAGCCACTGCATACAATCGGCCTGAATAAATTCATGATCACTGATTTTTAAATCGTTGGCCGTGAAGTTGTCTTTACCCCAATTCAGATAGGTTCGGGACATATCAACACTGGTGGTTTTTGCTCCGGCGATGGCTGCATGTAATGACCCGACAGCGGTATAACAGAACAGGTTCAGCATGCGAGAACCTTTCGGCAATGCTACACAACGCTTAGCAATATCCAGTCGAGTTGGACGGTGATCGAGGAATAAGCCTGTATCCAGGTAATCTTTCAGATTCACCAGAACCTTAGCCTGACCTTCAATCACCTCGAAACGGCGCGACTCAACGTCCTGCTGTTTCTCGTACTGACGCTTGCCTGACTGGCGCTCACGGCGCTTTAAAATAATCTGCTCAGCCGCAACTCCAGTCACTTCCGGCAACGCTGCTAACACATCCAATAAACGACGTTCGGCTTTTTCTTCATCAATGGATTTAGGTGGCACGTATTCCTGCACATGCAGCCATTCCGCTTCCGAATTAAAGTCGCGGTATAAATCCACTGCTACGGCGTATTCCGGAATATCGGCATCATAAATGCGATAAGCCTGAATACTTTCGCGTTTCGCCCATTTATTTAACGGCTTTAAATTCTTTTTCAGCCGGTTAGCAAAGGCTTCCACCGGACCACGAATCCGGCTTGGAGCAGGTGCGGATGACTTCTCATCAGCCGCGCCTAATACCAATAACCGTGTCTGAATTTTACCGTTCATAAAACGGTATTGTTTATCCAATGGACGACGAATGCTTTTTGATAAATCGGTATTACCGGTGAATACCGCTAATTTCCAGTGCGGTAATAGACGCAAGGTGGCGTCGTTAAAATCCTGATACAGCGGCGCTAACTGTGGCAGCTCACTTAAGCGCTCACCGTACGGCGGGTTACACACCACCATACCGCCCTGCTCAGCGGTTTCTTTCTGAATACGCAGATTTTCAATCGAACGACGCTCCAGATGAACCTTGTCTTTTAAACCGGAACGCTCGAGGTTTTTATTCGCAGCGTTTAATTGCTCCGGGTCGATATCGAACCCGTATAAACGATTACTCATTGCCGCCAGACCATCGGTTCGACGCTGGCGAGCTTCTTCGACCTGCTCAATCCACATTTTACGATTATGGCGCTGCCAGCGTTCGAAACCCCATTTCTGACGGTTCAGACCCGGCGCAATATCCGCCGCCATCATGCCTGCTTCGATGAGTAATGTGCCGGAACCACACATTGGGTCGACCAGATGACCACCTTCTTTCAGAGTTTCCGGCCAGCCGGAGCGAATCAGAATCGCCGCTGCCAGGTTTTCTTTTAATGGCGCTTTGCCCGGCTGTAGACGATAACCACGACGGTGCAGGCTGTCGCCACTGACATTGAAGTACAGCGCCAGCTTGCCTTTACGTAGCTGAGCTTCGATACGTACATCGCCATCTTTATCTACCGAAGGCCGTGCGCCCAGCTCATCACGGAAACAATCCACGATGCCATCTTTTACACGCTGAGCACCAAACTGGGTGTTACGTACGAAGTCGGTTTTGCCGTGAAAGTCGATGCGAAACGACGCGCCCACCGGAAATACGGTTTGCCAGTCTACGGCACGCGCCACCTCATAAAGTTGGTCGACATTGTCTACCTGACTTTCATGTAACGGAAACAACAATCTGCTCGCCAGACGTGTCCACAAACAGAAGCGGTAAGCGGTTTGTAAGTCGCCCTGCCACAACACGCCAAGGTGGGTTTCTCGTTCAACTTCGCCACCTAAGTCCCTGATTTCCGCCGCCAGTAAAGGTTCAATACCTTTGGGGCAAGCCGCTAACCAGCGCATTTTTGGTACCGATGACTCATTCTGCATGGTGATAAAACCCATCTCGTCAAATAGTTTGTAGCAGCAAAAGACACGCTGCTTATAAAAAATAGTTCATTAACATTGTGCACCACTCGCGGTACAAAAATAGCCGTCCAGCGAGTTTTTGCCGGACGATCGTTTCCAATATAGCGAGGATGCTAAATATGAAAAAACAGAAACGCGACATGCAGGAAAGAGCTTTTGCACGAGGTTATCGCGCAGGTGTCGAGCGCCGTTCAAAAGATCTTGCCCCTATGGGGACTCAACGCGATGCCTGGCTCGCCGGATGGCGTTCTGGCCGGGCAGACCACTGGGATGGTTACACCGGCGTTTCTGGAGTTCATAAAATCGCTGTTTAGCGACCTACGGTTCTACCGTTAAAACCCAGACCTCCTCTCCAGGGAGGCTAAGCCCGGCTAAAGCGCCGGGCTTTTTAATTCTGAAAGGAGCTACTTCATCGCCGCAATGGCATCAACACATTCGCCAATCAGCTCAGGGCCACGATAGATAAAGCCGGAGTAAACCTGAACCAGCTGAGACCCAGCGTCCATTTTCTCAACCGCACCTTTGCCATCAAGAATACCGCCCACACCAATCACAGGCAGCTTGCCGTCCAGTGCTTTTACCAGACGTTCAACGGTTTCCGTTGATAATTCTTCAACCGGTGCACCACTTAAACCACCGGCTTCATCACCGTGTTTCAGGCCTTCAACACCGTCACGTGACAGCGTGGTATTGGTAGCAATAACACCGTCAATTTCAGTATCGATCAGGGTCTGCGCCACCATCTCAACTTCGTTTTCATCCATATCCGGTGCAATTTTCACAAACACCGGCTTATAGCCGTGTTCTTCCGCCAGTTCTTTCTGGCGTTTTTTAATCGGCTCCAGCAGCTCTTTTAACGCATCACCGTATTGCAGCGTACGCAGCCCGGGGGTGTTCGGAGACGAAATATTCACCGTGATATACGTGGCGTACTGATACACCTTTTCCAGACAAATCAGGTAGTCGGAAGTAGCATTTTCAACCGGCGTATCAAAGTTTTTACCGATGTTGATGCCCAGAACACCTTTGTATTTGGCTTTTTTCACCTGCTCAACCAGATGATCAACACCTTTGTTGTTGAAACCCATACGGTTGATGATGGCGCGACGCTCGGGAATACGGAATAAACGTGGCTTAGGATTGCCCGGCTGAGGACGAGGGGTAATAGTTCCGATTTCGATAAAGCCAAAACCTAAACGGGCAAAGGCATCGATATAGTCGCCGTTTTTGTCCAGGCCAGCGGCCAGACCAACCGGGTTCGGGAATTCGATACCCGCTACGTTAGTTGGCAAACCAGCAACCTGAGGCGCCATAAACTGCAACAGGCCCAGACGTTCGCCAGCTCCCAGCAGATCAAGCCCCAGCTCATGGGAGGTTTCACCACTTAAACGAAAAAACAGTTGTCGGGTCAGGCTGTACCAATCCGCCATTTTCTACCTCTCATAAGCCACAATCGTTAAATTGCGCGGCATTATACGCAAGCCGACGGCAGATGTAGATGATCTTATGCAGGGAAAATCAAAATGATGAAGGAATGCCAGAGCTGGCATTCCGCTCAGCCGATACGCTGTATCTGCTGAAATTTACCTTCGCGGTTAAACTCGATAATAAAACGACCGTAAATGCCTTCCCGGGAGACCATCTTCTGCAGAATATTGGCCGGGAATTGTACCCGGCGTCCGTCGATCGCAATCGCACTCACCAGTTTGGCTGAGCCCTGGTAAAACCTCAGATATTCATCCGCGGAGATGGCAAGATCCACAATAATACTTGGATTACTCATACATCAGTTCCGGCTTAAGTTAGTCCGAAGGCAACAGCGCTTGCAAAAAGGCCAGGTATTGTTCGGCATTAGCACCTTGCTTTTCGGACGTCATCATCAGCACCCGTCGCTCATACACTTCCAGCATTAACAGCTCATCCGACAATACAGGCAGCAGTGCGGCAAGCTTATTGGCATGCTGGCTGGCGAGCGCCTCGTCACCTTTATAATGCCAGCTTAACCCTTCCGGCAGAAACTCCTGATCCCAGGCGGGTTGACGCACCACGCTGAATTGCAATTCACCACCGGCAACGTCTTCGTGTGACGTTGCTTTTTTCAACCAGGTATAACTGGTCGCGGTAATATCATCGCGCACACCGGTCTTGGCGGCATCGGGCTTAAACGTAAACTGACGCACCTGCATGCCACTGCGAATGGCGTTAAAACGCAGGTCTGCCAATCGGGCATCACGGGCGCTGGGTTTGAGCCAGAATACCGAGCCCATAATGGCCATCACCACACCGGCGATAATTAACCAGGTCATTCGGTCATCTCCTCCAGTTCCAGCCAGCGTTCTTCCAGCTGCTCCAGTTTTTCTTCTTTTTCAGCCAACTGAGCCAGCACTTTCTGAACATTGTCAGCATCACCGGCATAAAAGTCGGCAGCATTACTTTGTTCCAACAGAGCATCACGCTCGGCTTCGGTTTCAGCGATCTGATCCGGCAGACTGTCCAGCTCACGCTGCAGTTTATAGCTGAGCTTTTTCTTCTGGGGTGCTGGCTCTGCGGTGGCTTCTTTAACCGGCTCTGGTTTCTTAACAGCGGACTTCTGAGCAGCTGGTTTTCCGAACTGTTTTTCCAGCGCTTGCTTACGCTCCTGCCAGTCGCTGTAACCACCCACTTGCTCGTCGATATGGCCATTCTCACCAAACACCCACAGCTGCGTGACCACGTTATCGATAAAGGCACGATCGTGACTCACCAGTAATAATGTGGCGTTGTATTCCAGCAGCCGCTCTTCCAGCAATTCCAGCGTTTCCACGTCCAGATCGTTGGTTGGCTCATCCATTACCAGCAGGTTACAGGGTTTAAGGAATAGCTTGGCCAACAACACCCGGTTGCGCTCACCACCGGATAAGGCTTTGACCGGCGTGCGGGCACGTTCACCGGAGAATAAGAAGTCTCCCAGGTAACCAATAATATGACGTGAGTTACCGTTAACGATCACATGGTCTTTGCCGTCCGCAACGTTATCGGCAATCGACTTCTCTTCGTCTAACTGATGGCGAGCCTGATCAAAATAGGCAACTTCCAGCTTGGTTCCGACTTTGATTTTACCTTGTTGCGGCTCGAGCTTGCCCAACAACAGCTTTAATACGGTACTTTTGCCCACACCGTTAGGGCCAACCAATCCAATGCGGTCACCACGCAGTACATTGGTGGTGAAGTTATCGACCTGTGGTACAGATTCGCCCCGTTCACCGTCTGAAGAAGGTTTTTGCCAGGCATAGGACAGATTCTGAATCTCAAACACCATCTTACCGGAGCTTTCCGCCTGACCCAGGTTCAGGTTGGCGGTGCCGGTAACTTCCCGACGGGCTTTGCGCTCTTTACGCATTTCTTTCAAGCGTTCGACCCGACCTTCGTTACGGGTACGACGTGCTTTAATGCCCTGGCGAATCCATTTCTCTTCTTCCGCCAGACGCTTATCGAATAAGGCATTCTGAGCCGCTTCATCTTCCAGGCGTTTTTCCCGGTGGCTGATAAAGCTCTGATAGTCGCCGCGCCACTCATAAATATGGCCGCGATCAAGATCGAAAATCCGGGTTGAAAGATTTTGTACAAATGCCCGGTCGTGACTGATGAATACCAGCGAGCCATTAAATTGTTTTAACTGTTCTTCCAACCACTCGATCGTGGGCACATCCATATGGTTGGTTGGCTCATCAAGAATCAGCAGTTCCGGCTCGACCACCAATGCCCGGGCCAGCATCACACGACGCTGCCAACCACCTGAGAGTGATGCGAAGCTGGCTTCTCCCGGAAGATTGAGTTTCTGGATAATGGCATCTACTTTCTGCTGCCAGCTCCAGCCGTCGGCTGCTTCAATCTGATTCTGCAGCTTTTCCAGTAACTTGAGATCAGCCGCTTCACCTTTGGCGGTTTCATCGTGATACAGAGCAATAGCATGACCTAACTCACCGAGGCCTTCGGCCACCACATCGTAAACCGGTGAGTCGGTTGTTTGCGGAAGCTCCTGTTGCAAGACCGATACCCGCAACATGTCCCGGCGAACCACAGAACCATCGTCAGGAATCACTTCGCCGCTAAGCACTTTTAACAGTGTCGACTTGCCTGCACCATTACGACCAACGATACAAACCCGCTCACCTGAGTGGACTTCAGCATCGATTTTGTCGAACAACACATGATCGCCAAAAGCCAGCTCAACCTGTTTCAACTGCACTAACATCATTACCGGATATCACCTTAATTTTGCGGCAAAGCGCGCAGTATACTTGAATAAATAAAACATTGGCTTTGTCCTATATTTGCAACATAGTGTTGCTAATAACTTTGCAAATAAACAACTTACTTCCACCGTCTTCTAAGGTAAAAAAGCCGATTGGATTATCCAACCGGCTTGTGAGGTAACATCACGCCACAAGCTGATATTTATGGCATGAAATCACTGGTAAACACCGATTTACCAGTGAACAGCACAGAAAACTCGTTTTAACGACGGAAACACAATAATGACAATACATCTGAATCAGGGGCACTTCGCTGCCATCGTTTTGTTTCTGGGCATGATCCTTTGGGTCGCCAGCGGCAGCCTAGGCCCGGAACAGGAATTTTCTAACCCCCGCCCTCTGGTCATGGAAACTGGTTTAAAACGCGTTCAGGTAGAACGCATGCAGGGTCAGGCGACTCAACGCGACGTCTTAGTATCAGCTCATACCGCTGCTAACCGTCGGGTTGAACTGCGCTCAGAGATTCGCGCTAAAGTCGTTCGAATCACCAAAGCCAAAGGTGAAATGGTTAAAAAAGGCGATGTTCTGGTTGAGCTGGATGCACGCGACTGGCCAGCCCGACTGAAACAAGCCAAAGCCAGCCTCAAGCAACGTCAGCTGGAGGCCCAGAGTGCACAAAAACTGTTTAACAAAGATTTAGCCAACGAAGCACAACTGGCCCAGGCCCAGACCGCACTGGCAAATGCTGAAGCTGAAATGATTCAGGCACGCATTCAGGTTAACGCCACCAAAATCCGCGCGCCTTTCGATGGCATCGTTGACCAGCGCATGGTGGAAGTCGGTGATTTCGTTAAAGATTCACAGGCTATTATCACGGTGCTCGATTTCTCACCATACCTGGTTGTGGGCAACTTACCGGAAATTGAGACCGCCAATGTGCACATCGGCGACCCCGGTTACGCCATTCTGGTCGATGGCAGTCGCGTTGATGGCAAAATTCGTTTTGTTGCCGCCGAAGCGGACAGCCAGACCCGTACCTTCCCGGTTGAACTGGAAATCGACAACCCTAGTGGCGTGATGACCAGTGGCCTGACAGCGAAAATTCACGTACCTCAGCCGGAAACACACGCCTATCACGTATCTCCCGCGCTGCTGATTCTGAGTGACGATGGTCAGCTGGGCTTAAAAGGTATCGACGAGCAACACAAAGTGGTCTTCCGTCCAATCAGCCTGCTGAAAGCCGATAACGATGGTGTTTGGGTTTATGGTTTAGGCGAACAGGCTGACATCATTACCGTCGGCCAGGGCTTTGTTGAATACGGTGAGCAGGTTGAGCCGGTATTCGTCAGCGAAGAAATGCACAGCGAAACCAGTGAGCCTACTTCTCAGCCAGCTGCTGATGAACAAACCGCACTGACGGCAGGATAAGTCATGAACAGCTTAATTGATGCATCCCTGCACCGCTCCAGAACCGTTTTAATGTTGTTCTGCCTGATTGCTTTAGTAGGTATTGTCACCCTGGTGACCATCCCGAAAGAAAGTAATCCGGACATTACTGTGCCACTGGTTTACGTTTCGGTTAATCACGACGGTATTTCTCCGGAAGATGCCGACACTCTGATCTACAAGCCATTGGAAAAAGAGCTGCGGGCTCTGGATGGCTTAAAAGAAATGATTTCCACCGCCACCGCCGGTCACCTATCGATTCAGTTGGAGTTCTACACCGATACTGATATCGATCAGGCATTACTGGACGTGCGCCAGAAGGTCGACGACGCCAAGGGCGAATTACCTTCCGATTCCAATGAACCGAAAGTCAAAGAGATTAACGTCGCGTTATTCCCGGTGATGGTTGTCACCCTGTCAGGTGAAATTAACGAGTCCGCTTTGTATGCCGTTGCGAACGACCTGCAAGATCGCCTGGAAGCACTACCAGGCGTATTAGAAGTGGAAGTACGTGGTAAACGTGAAGAAATTGCTGAAATCATTGTTGATCCAGCGCGCATGGACAACTATGGCCTGACGCTGGGAGAACTGGGCCGCCTGGTGGGTAATAACGCTCAGCTGGTTGCCAGTGAAGACCTGGATACCGGTGTTGGTCGTTTTGGTATCAAGGTACCTGGCTTGGTTGAAAGTATTCCCGACATCCTGGAATTACCGGTTAAAGCGAACGGTGATGATGTGGTGTTGTTCCGCGACATCGCCGTCGGCCGCCTCGCTTACAAAGATCGCAAAAACAGCGCCCGGGTGAATGGCAAACAAGCCGTTACACTGGAAATTAAGAAGCGTATTGGCTCTAACATCATTCATACACTGGATGACGTAAAAGGCATCATTAAAGAAGTTCAACCCTATTGGCCCAATGGCATTCAGGTGGGCTTATCACAGGATGAATCCGACCAGATCAAAGAAATGTTAAACGACCTGTTTAACAACGTACTGGTGGCGACGCTGCTGGTAATGATCCTGATCCTGGCCAGCCTTGGTGTACGCAGTTCCTTTATGGTCGGCATGGCCATCCCCGGCGCCTTCCTGATGGCATTGATTGTTTTAAGCATGATGGGCTACACCCTGAATATGGTGGTGCTGTTCTCGCTGATTCTGTCGGTTGGCATGCTGGTCGACGGTGCCATTGTTGTAACTGAATACGCTGACAGACGCCTGGCTGAGGGCGCGCCTGCCCGCCACGCCTACGGTGAAGCGGCCAAGCGTATGGCCTGGCCAATTATTGCATCGACTGCCACGACCCTGGCGGTATTCCTGCCTCTGCTGTTCTGGCCAGGTACCACCGGCGAGTTTATGAAGTACCTGCCGCTGACCCTGCTGTTTACTCTCAGCGCATCTCTGGTGATGGCGTTGATTGTGGTACCAACCATTGGCGCCTTAGTGGGTAAACAATCGACCCAGAACCTGAAAACACTGGATATGGTGAAAGCTGCCGAAGAAGGTCGTTTTGACGAGCTTTCCGGTTTTACCGGCGGTTACATCCGGGTATTAAACAGCGCTTTGCACCATCCACTGAAGATCCTCGGTGCGGCAGTTACGGCTCTGGTTTTATCCTTCATTATCTACGGCAAGCTGGGACATGGTGTGGAGTTCTTCCCGGATGTTGATATCGATGTTGGCCTGGTGGACGTGCGTGCCCGGGGGAATTTATCGATCGAAGAAAGTGAAGCACTGGTACAGCAGGTTGAAGCACGAATCTTCGATATGGCGGAGATTGAGTCGATCTACACAGCCACTTTTGTACGCCCACCGAATGAAGCCGCCGCTGACGTGGTTGGCCGCATTCAGATTGAGTTGGTTAACTGGAAACACCGCCGCACTGCAAACGAAATCTTAAAGGATATCGAAGCACGCACCGCCGATATAGCCGGTATCATTGTTGAAACACAGAAAAAAGCCAACGGGCCATCTGCTGGTGCCGACATTCAGCTGCAATTTACCGCCGCCAGCGCCGAGGACATTGTTCCTATGCTGGAGAAAGTAAAAGCCATTTTTGCAGCCGACCCGGATTTGAAAGACGTACGGGATGATCGTCCACTGGACGGTATCGAATGGCAGCTGGATATCAATCGTGAAAAAGCCACCCGCTTTGGCACCGATATTGTCAGCACCGGATCGATGATTCGAATGATCACCGGTGGACAGAAAGTGGGTGAGTTCCAACCAGATTACACCGATGAAGAAGTCGAAATCATGCTGCGCTACCCAACTCAGGCGCGCAACATTGACC
Source organism: Bacterioplanoides sp. (assembly GCF_965219715.1). Taxonomy (GTDB): domain Bacteria; phylum Pseudomonadota; class Gammaproteobacteria; order Pseudomonadales; family Oceanobacteraceae; genus Bacterioplanoides. The sequence goes on along the minus strand of NZ_OZ244785.1, from coordinate 80,867 downwards.
AGTTCTCACAGTTTAACGTTCAGACCGCCCATGGCCTGGTACCGGTTTCTAACTTTATGGAACGGATTGCTGTGCCAAAATCTGGTGACGTTGTCCGTATCGATGGCAAACGCCGCTACCGCTTGACTGCCAACGTACAGGAAGGAATTAATCCAACCGATAAGATTCTGCAGCTGACAGAAGAACTGAAGCAGTTTGATTGGCGTGCAGCCGGTGTTGAGCCACGTTTCCGCGGTGATTTTGAGAAGATGGCCGAAACCGGCGCCTTCCTGGGCAAAGCATTTGGTATTGCCATCTTCCTGATGGCCACCATTCTGGTGACTCAGTTCAACAGCTTCTATAACGCCGGATTAATCATGAGCGCGATTGTGCTGTCGATTGTTGGTGTATTGTTTGGCCTGCTGATTCGTGGCGAGCCTTTCGGCATTGTTATGAGTGGCCTTGGCGTGATCGCTCTGGCGGGCATTGTGGTGAACAACAACATTGTTCTGATCGATACCTTTAATCGCCTGATTCGCGATGGTATAGCGCCATTGGATGCCGCTTTACGGACCGGAGCACAACGTTTGCGTCCGGTGATGCTGACCGCCATCACCACCGTGCTCGGCCTAATGCCAATGGTTATGCAATGGAATATCGATCTGATGAATCGTCAGTTCTCTATTGGTGCACCATCCTCCCAGTGGTGGACTCAGCTATCGACGGCGATTGCCGGTGGTTTGACCTTCGCTACTATTCTGACGTTGATTATGACCCCTTGCCTGCTGGTATTGGGCGAAAATATGAAACAGAAGAGCCGCGCAAAGAAGGCTGCTAAACAAGCCGCTGCTAACGCCTGATTCGCTGAACCCGTCGTTAGTACGTAAAAAGCCGCCGCTGAAAATTTCATCGGCGGCTTTTTTCTGTTTTTCTCAAAACCAGAAATGAACAACGATTAAACAACTCTGATCAGTTTCCGTTCAAAATGCCTTAAATTCGCGCAAGTTACTGAAAAAATTAAAAAAAACTAAAAAAGTCTTAAATAAATGTTTGACACCCTGCGGATTCTGAGTAGAATGCGACCTCGCTTTTACGGGGAAGGGTGATTAGCTCAGCTGGGAGAGCATCTGCCTTACAAGCAGAGGGTCGGCGGTTCGATCCCGTCATCACCCACCAAACCGTGAAGCAGCGATTTACGAAACGATGGACTGGTAGTTCAGTTGGTTAGAATACCGGCCTGTCACGCCGGGGGTCGCGGGTTCGAGTCCCGTCCAGTCCGCCATCTTTCGTTAAATCGAACTTTTGATTTCGCACTTTTGCGAAAACAAAATGGGTGATTAGCTCAGCTGGGAGAGCATCTGCCTTACAAGCAGAGGGTCGGCGGTTCGATCCCGTCATCACCCACCACTACCTCAAAGTGGTTAAACAATGTGACTTATGCGGACTGGTAGTTCAGTTGGTTAGAATACCGGCCTGTCACGCCGGGGGTCGCGGGTTCGAGTCCCGTCCAGTCCGCCATCTTTCCTGAGATGTAAAAATTTGGGTGATTAGCTCAGCTGGGAGAGCATCTGCCTTACAAGCAGAGGGTCGGCGGTTCGATCCCGTCATCACCCACCACTACCTCAAAGTGGTTAAACAGTGACTTATGCGGACTGGTAGTTCAGTTGGTTAGAATACCGGCCTGTCACGCCGGGGGTCGCGGGTTCGAGTCCCGTCCAGTCCGCCATTTCTTGCTTTACCCTATCTATTTTTTCTAAATATCTTCGACAAATAGCTTCCTACTATCTGTTTTTGTCATCTGTCGTTCATCTAACTGCTTTACAGTCCTCCGCAATCAGTTTGACTCTGAACCTGTCTATTTTCTTGACCACGAGGTCAGATTCGATATGATTAGCAAATCTGGCACGCATGATGCTAAGTCCATACATCAGCATCAAAGAAAACCAGCCAGAAGCCTGGATAAGGAATTCAGGTAGTAAGAAATTAAGGAAACGAAGGAGGACAATTATGTCTGATTATATTGATGATCTGCTCGACGTCGGTTATGACGATTTTGACGACGACGTTGATGACGCAGTAGAGCTGTAATGCTCTTGCCCGCTGGCCAGCTAACTTAACCGGCCACGAGCATCTTCTCTGAAACGACCGGGCGCTTGCCCGGTCCATCGTTTAAAGGCCCGCTGAAACGCAGCCGTCGAGCCAAACCCCAGCAGAAACGCAATCTCTCCCAAGGTTAACGTTGTATCACGCACGTAACTGACCGCCAGATCCCGTCGCGTATCATTCATCACTTGTTGGAAGCTGATACCTTCAGCATTGAGACGCCGCCTAACGGTCCAGGGCGCCATATTCAGACGATGAGCAACCATATCAAGGGTTGGCGTCTGCCCTTTCAACAGCGGCCCAATGGCGCGCTCAATCACCTCCCTGAAACTCAAACCGAGGCGCACACGCTCTAATTCGCGCTCAGCCAGCTGTTTTAATCCCTGATGTGTCGATGCACAACGATGGAGCGACGGCAATGCCAGCGCCCAATCATGAATCACAACAGCGTTTCGCTCAGCACCAAAGCGCACGTCACAATCAAAATACTGATCGTACTGATCACTGTATGCCGGAGCACGGAATTCAAATTCGACACGCTTTACCAGGTCATCACGGCCACTCAGCCATTGCAGCATTCTCACCCAACCAGCTAACACCGAATCAACCACAAACAGGTTGTATTCGTTATAAGGACTGATCGAATAAAAATTGGCGACGCCATCGCCGTTTTCGAGGTAAAAGCCAGAGCGCCCACGAGCGTTAAAGGATGATAGTAATTCAAATTCTGCAATAGCCGTACAAGCCACACGAACATCGGGAGCCGTCTGAGCAACCAGGCCTGCCAGCCCAAGACTGCCTGCTGAGGTCAAGCGCCCCATTTCAAGCCCTAACCAGGGAATCTGATGGGCCTCGATACAGGCGTGACCCAGACGCATAAAGCGCGGAATACTGATTCGCGCATCCGGCGAATTCAGCTTCACCTGATCCATCTGATATTGCTCAAACTGAGCTGCCGGATCTCCACCAAGCGACTCAACCGCCCTGCCCATGACCTCGACAATCGCTACCGAAACATCACCTAACTTCATAATGATCAGGCATCAAAGCTGCTGTCATCGGATTGTGATTGCGGCTGCTGTGGCTGCTGTGACTGCTCTTCGCCTTCATAAAAATCGAGCAAAAACCGGTACGAAAGCGACAACATCACCAAACCAACCAAGGTTGTCAGATAAATGCCAAATGCGGCCAGATAATTCAGCAAACCCGATGCGTCTTCTGCCATAAAGGCCAGCCAGAACGGCAACGCCATAATAATCGGCACTACCCAAACAACCACAACCAACCGGCTGCCATTGCCTTTACTAATAGACCAGGCGCGCGCCAGGTCCGACTTTGTGCCCAACGCAACTTCAGGCAAGGTGATGGATAACCGCGACCAGATATACAGCATCAGCATCACGGCCACCGCCACGGCAAATATCGCCCGCTCAGGACCCACAAGCGCCATTAAGCTCATCATCACAGAGAAGAACACCACCACACAACAAACAGCGATTTGCAGGCCACGCAGCAAATAGCGAAATTCATTACGACCAAAACTATGGATAGCGTTGGCATTCCAGCCTTCTTTCGGCAACAAGGTGAACCGGTGACAAGCCGTCGCCATTAATATGCTGAGTACAACGGAAGCAAGCACAAATATCAGTTGTTCAGGATGAAAAACCGGCACCTCGGCTTCCGCATCGCCAGGAAAGAAGTGCTGACTGGCCCAATCGATCGCCGCAAGAATCAAAATGGCTGGCAGGAACATCCGAATAACGTCCACACGCTTTTCCCAGAGCAGCTCAACCGCTTCCTGCACAATATCGACTACCGGCAGTTCAGCTTCCAGACCCAGACGACTTTTCATTCCATTCCTCGATTTAATGACACAAAAAAAGCGGTGCTATCTTAATGTGATTAACATCAAGCTAACACCGCTTTTTATTATCTCTGCCGATTAACCCGCCGGTGGCACATCACCGTGGCGTTTGTTATGGCGCTTAACAATTCGCTCAGGACTCAGCAGGAAGTGAGCCAGAGCTGGCAACAGGATCAATGCGCCCAGCATGTTCCACAGGAACATAAAGGTCAGCAAAATTCCCATATCGGCCTGGAACTTGATCGGAGAGAAGATCCAGGTCGCAACACCCAATGCCAGGGTAACACCCGTGAAGCTTACTGCTTTACCTGTCGATTTCAGCGTCTCCAGGAAAGACTCCTGCAGAGACTTACCAGCAATAATCATCACTTCCAGACGGCTGTAGATATAGATACCGTAGTCAACACCGATACCCACACCCAGCGCAATTACCGGTAGCGTAGCTACTTTCACACCAATACCCAGGTAAGTCATCAGCGCCTGGCTCAGTACCGAGGTCAGAGCTAATGGGATGATGATACAAGCAACTGCCGTAAACGAGCGGAAAGTTGCGAAACACAGCAGGAATACCACCACATATACAAAGATCAGCATGGTGTTTTGCGCGTCAGCAATCACCTGGTTGGTTGCCGCCTCAATACCTGCGTTACCCGATGCCAACTGGAAACGTACCGGTACAGAATCGATCTCACCATCAGCAATTGCCTGATCGATTTCAGAGATGCTGTAACCAAAGTACTTCTGATCCACCTGATCGTCGTACTGAGTTTTGAAATCTTCCACCGCTTTAACGGCTGTTTCCAGCGTCTCAGCTTTGTGGTCATTCAGATAAACAATTACCGGCGCCATTGAGCACTCTGAATTCAGCAGTGAACTCGGTGCACGCTGGATAGACGTATTCAGAATGGTCTGGTTACGTGACAGCGCTGACCAGTTCAGGTTGCCTTCATTCATTGCTTTGGTAACCAACTTGGAAACGGTTACCAGCGAGGTGGTCGATTGCACACCCGGAACGTTTTCCATGTACCACATAAAGCGGTCCACAGCGTCCATCACCTTATAAGAGTTACATTGCTCTTTCGCCGTTTCCACCATCACAACCAGCAGGTCGGAACTGGTGGAGTAGTTACTCACCATAAAGTCGTTATCGAGGTTATAGCGGGAATCCGCGCGCAGCTCCGGAGCACCTTTATCAAGGTCACCAATTTTCAGATCCTGACTGACGAAGTAGCCACCAATCGCCATCGCGATAGCAATAATAATCGGGAAAGGCGCCACTTTGCGGGTTGCAAAGTGAGACAGGAATTTCCATAACTTAGGTTCAGATTTTTCGGTTTTCTCAGCATGACGAATACCGCTGGCGCTGATACCGATGTACGACATGATAATCGGCAGCAATACCAGATTGGTAATAATGATCATGGCAACACCAACCGATGCAGAAACCGCCAGCTCCTGAATCACGCCGATATCAATAAACAGCAGCGTCAGGAAGCCCATCGCATCACTCATTAATGCCAGCATGCCAGGCACGTACAAGCCACGGAACGCTTTACGCGCAGCCATCAGGCGGTTTTCACCTTTACCCGCTTCAATTGCGATACCAGAAATGATCTGAACCGCATGACTGATACCAATCGCAAACACCAGGAAAGGTACCAATACCGAATACAAATCAACGGTGTAGCCCATCAGAGCCAGCGCACCCAATTGCCATACAACCGCAATCAGAGATGCCAGAATCGGAACAATGGTTCCTTTGATACAGCGGGAATACAGGAACAGCAGAACGGCTGTTGCGCCCATTGCCATCAGGAAGAAGATCGCAATTTTGCCAGCACCGTCTAACAGGTCGCCCAGTTTTTTCGGTGTGCCAGTAATGTAGATACGGTAGTTGTCATCGCCATATTTGGCGCGGATTTTCTCTTCCAGATCATGGGAGAACTGCTGATAGTTCAGCTTCTCACCGGTATCCGGGTCCTTCTCAACTAAAGGGACATCAATAATCGATGAACGGAAGTCGTTAGAAACCAGACGTCCAACCTGACCGGATTTCAAGACGTTCTGACGTACCTGCTCCAGGCTGTTTTCAGAACCGTCGTAAGTACTTGGAATAACCGGACCACCCTGGAAGCCCTCTTCCGTTACTTCGGTCCAGCGTACATTTGGCGTCCACAGGGATTTCATACCCGAGCGATCAACACCTTTAACGAAGAAAACTTCATCGTTAATTTTGCTCAGGGTTTCCATGTATTCTTTGGTGAAAATTTCGCCCTGGGTCGATTCAACGGAGATTTTCACGTTGGCAACGCCACTTTTCATCGAGTCTTTATGCACCAGGAAATTCTGGATGTACTCGTGATTCAGCGGGATGTACTTTTCAATACTGGAATCCAGTTTCACCTTCGTCAGACCATAAGCAAAAACAGCGGTTAATGCGGTCAGAATCAGCAACACCAGGAAGCGATTGTTAAAGAACAACCGCTCCAGCATAGGTTCGGTTTCCGGAGACAGGATGTAATGTTCTGGCTCCGAAGAAAAATGATGTTTTTGTTCAGCCATTATCAGAAGTCTCCTGCAGCCATACTCACGGTTTGATCAATTAATTCTCCGGTTGCGCTCAGCAGTTGAACACCTGCTTCGCCGACCAGAATAAAGCTGCCATCGGAAGCTTCTGCAACCGCGGCATAGGCTTTACGGCCTTCGAGAATTAACGTACGGCTTTTCTTTAATGCCTTATCGAACAAAATTGCAGAACCGCCGTTACCGACCAGTACCGCATTTTTTAAACCAACAACACCGGCCAGCAGAGTCTGCTCGCTACCTGTCATAATTTCCGTCCAGCTGATGCCGGCATCGGAAGAGCTGTAGACATGACCACGTAAACCGAACAGCAATTGCTGATCGCCAACATTAATCAGACCAAATAGAGAACCTTCATAAGGTGAAGGGATTGAGTGCCAGGTTTCGCCCAGATCGTCTGAACGCAGAATCATGCCCATCTCACCAACAACCACCAGTGAGCGATTCCCCACCAGCGTCATAGAGTTCAGATGGAAACGCTCCGGATTAGGTAAACGGGCAGAAACATCTTTCCAGTTAATGCCGCCATCGGAGGTGTAGAAAAACATGCCGTAAGCACCAACCGCAAAGCCACGGCGGGCATCATAGAACCAAACATCCAGAAACGGCTTGGTCGAACCGGTGCTGGCATCGTATTCGGCATCTTCAAGAGAATAAGTAGCCGTTTCCAGCGCCATCTCAGCTTCTTCAATCAGCACTGTGTTATTCGACGCTTCTGCAGCATCCAACGCTGCCTGAGCCTGCTGCTTCTTATCTTTAGCTGCGGCTACAATCGCTTTGTTAGCACTGTAACCATCAAACTGACGTTTCCAGCTCTGACCGGAATCGTTCGACATCAGAATCACGCCATCATGACCAACAGCCCAGCCATGCTTGGCTGAGGAAAAATATACGGCTGTTAACGTCACACTGACCGGAACCCGGGCCTGCTGCCAGCTGCGACCGTTATCGTCGGAATAAATGATGTGTCCATGGCCACCAACGGCAACCAAACGCTGCCCTGCCCGAACAACATCTAATAATAATGCTTTGTGTGCCTTAGCCGTTGAAGCTGCCGGCGTGTCCAGTGGATCTTTCCACTTCGCCTGGCTGGCCTGAGCAAAAAACAGTTGAGAAAAAACCACGGTCAGAATGACCAAAAACTGGCGTAAGCCTGAACAATGCGCTTTCCCCAAAGCAGCATCCGGCTGAACCAAATTAAACCTCATAAAGGGCTCCGTTCTTATACTAATGTCGGAAGGCAGCTAGTCTAGCCGACGATGTTATCAATGACTAACGCCCCGTTGTTACGAAATGTTAAGCCATTTTAGGTCTAATTCACGATTATCCGTATCGATTGTTCCACATATGAAAACGGATGGGCAAAAGCACCATCCGCATTCATACTTAAGGATTAGCGACGACCACGTCGGCGTAATTCCGACGGTGTGAAGTAACGTTCGCCTGGCGGCTTGTCACTGAAGTCGATGGTTTTCTGTTCTTCGTTATCCAGACCCTGTACGTGATAACGCTTCGCTTTCAGGTCATGGAACACATCCAGCGTTGTCCAGGTAACCGGCAACTCGTAGAAGGTCTTAATGTAAGCCATGTTCACACGCCACAGCTCACCGGCCGAATCGTATAAATCTGCGGCTGCAATACCCCAGGTATCTTCATCCAAGTAGAAGCGACGCTTGTGATAAACGTGACGGCTGCCCTCTTTCAGATTTGCTTCAACAACCCACACACGGTGTTTTTCATAGCGTGTGAAACCAGGGTTAAGGTGGCCCGGCTTGATAATGTCGTCATAACTGGTCTGGTTAGAGCTCAGCTTGTAGTTGTTGTAAGGGATATAGACTTCTTTTTTACCAACCAGCTTCCAGTCATAGCGATCCGGAGCACCGTTAAACATATCGGTGTCATCGGCATAACGCAGGCCGTCAGCCGCTGCAATTGGCGTGTCATAAGCCAGGTTCGGTGCACGACGTACACGGCGCTGACCGGCGTTATAACCCCATGCCTGGCGAGGCTCATCGACCTGGTTCAGAGTTTCATGAACCAATACCGCACCACCCGCCAGACGCGCAGGTGCCTTGGTAAATGACAGATAGTAGAACAGAATATTGTCCAGATCGTTGATGCTGCGATCCTGACGGTAGTAGTTAAATTCAACTTCCTGCTGAACCGTTACCAGCGAGTAATCGCCATTAACCTGTACTGCAATTTCCGAAGCACGGCGGGTCAGATAAACACCACGCCAGCGGGTAATGTGGTTCCAGATTGCTTCCAGACCGTTCTGAGCGATTGGGAAAGGAATACCACCATAGGCATACAGTAAGCCGTTACCATTCTCGGCCAGCTCAGCACGCAAAGCGTTTTTATAGGTGTTGTCATAAACCCATTCTGGCGCCGCTGCGGTACGACGGGTTTGATAGATCGGCATTCTGAACGTATCAGGATAGGTTTTGAACATGGCCTTCTGGCCATCGGTCAGAAATTCCTGATACTGCTTCATATTCGCCGCAGTAATAGTGAACAACGGCTTATCCGCTGCATACGGGTCAGGGTGATGCTGACCTGCTTTTGAGTACTCAACCGGTGGCAGAGTTAAACCACCACGCCATGGCGGAATATCTCCGCTTTTGTTGCCGGCGCGCTCGGCACCTAAAGGCGTTAATTCATTTTTCAGGCGCTCGGCCTGTTCGACCGAAACAGCCGCCATTAACGACGGAGCTGCCAAAGACAGTGCCAGTGCACCTGCCGCGATCCAATTATTTTTCTTCATTTTGCGACCTCAACACACCGCTTAAGCGGCTTATATGCGCTCAAGCATAAAGAATAAACGCTTTATGCTCAAACCAAACTCTTACTAACCACTTCGTATACGTCTTTCGACAAGTCTTGCTGAGCCATAATACGCTGCAGCTGGGCTTTCATTTGCTCTCCCTGAGCCGGGATCAGGCGCTTCCATTTAGTCAGTGGCGCCAATAACCGCGATGCTATTTGCGGGTTCGATGCGTTCAGACGAATCACTGCATCCGCCAGCAGCTGATAACCACGCCCGTCTTCTGCATGGAAATGGCACAAAGCCTGATTGGCAAAAGCCCCAATTACCGAACGCACCTTGTTTGGATTGTGCCAGTCAAAAGCCTCGTGATTCAGCAATAATTCAATAAAGTCTGCAGTCCCCAGCTTGCTCGAGCCCGCCTGAACCGACAACCACTGATTAATCACAAGCACATCGTCTTTCCATTGCTGATAGAAACGTGCCAGATAGTCGTTCGCCAATGCAGAGTCAGAACCATTAATCAGAGTCACCAGAGCCGACATCTGATCAGTCATATTATCCGCTTGTTGATACTGGCGCTCAGCACTGCTTACCCCGGCTTCAGATACCAATGACAGATAACTCAGTGCAAGGTTCTTCAGTGCTCTGGTCGACATTTGCTGAGGCTCCGGCGCATACGGCTGATCAGAACCCAGTCGTTGATAAACTGAAGAAAATTCCCGCTGCAGTGACTCAGCAATCGCCAAACGCACTTGCTGACGCGCCTGGTAAATCGCTTGCGGATCAATCTCAGCTGAGAATTCTGCAATATAGGCTTCAGACGGCAGAGTCAGTAAATAAGCAACCATCGCCGGATCCAGCGACTCATCTGTTAATAATGATGCCAAAGCGTTTCGAGACGGATCATCAAGTGCAAACGGTGTCGTCATCGCATCATCGATCCAGCCCAACATCAGACGCTGGCCGGCATCCCAGCGGTTAAAACCATCGCTGTCATGCTGTAACAGGAACAACAACTCGTCCCGACTCTGATCAAACTCCACTTTCACTGGCGCAGAAAAATCGCGGAATAACGACAATACCGGACGTTCGGGTAATTGATTAAATACAAACGTCTGAGTCGCTTCCGTCAGGTGTAACACCTGACTGCTCGCAGTCCAGGCTGAAGCCGGCTCAACGTTAACTGCCATATCGTGGCCCTGACTGCCCAATAGCCCCAGCTGTACCGGAATCCACATCGGTTGCTTATCGGTTTGCCCTGGCGTATCCGGACACTGCTGCGATAAGGTCAGAGTCAGTGATTGCGAGGCAGCGTCGTATTCACTGCTTACCTGTACGACCGGTGTTCCCGCCTGTTTATACCAACGCTTAAACAAGGTCAGATCAACACCATTGGCGTCTTCCATCGCTTTGGTGAAATCGTAAATGGTAACCGCCTGACCATCGTGGCGTTCAAAGTACAAATCCGAGCCTTTGCGAAAGCCCTCTTCCCCAAGGATTTTTCGCTGCATGCCAACCACTTCTGCACCCTTTTCATAAATAGTAACGGTGTAAAAGTTGGAAATTTCGATAAAAGAATCCGGCTGCACCGGGTGCGCCATCGGGCCCGCATCTTCCGCAAACTGAACCGTACGCATAATACGCGCATCTTCGATGCGCTTAACCGTGGCTGAATTCATATCCGCCGAGAAACAGGCATCACGGAAAACCGTAAACCCTTCTTTCAGACTGAGCTGGAACCAGTCACGACAGGTAACCCGGTTACCCGACCAATTATGAAAATACTCATGAGCAACAATGGCTTCAATTCGCTGATAAGCCGCATCAGTTGCGGTCGCCGGATTCGCCAGAACACAGGAAGAATTAAAAATGTTTAATCCTTTGTTTTCCATCGCTCCCATATTGAAGTCGTCGACCGCCACGATCATAAAAATATCCAGATCGTATTCCCGACCATAGGTATCTTCGTCCCACTTCATCGAGCGCTTTAAGGCATCCAGCGCATAATCGGTTTTGTCGACATTCTGAGGCTCAACAAAAATCTTCAGAGTAACGTCACGACCACTCATGGTGGTAAAACGATCCTCTTTAACCTGCAAATCTCCGGCAACCAGCGCAAACAAATACGCGGGTTTTTTATGGGGGTCATGCCAGCTGACTTTTTTCAGACCGTTAGCCAGGTTTTCCTCACCCGTCAGATTACCGTTAGACAGCAGTACCGGATACTGCTCACCGTCAGCAATAATATGAGTGGTAAACACCGACATCACATCCGGTCGATCGAGGTAATACGTAATACGGCGGAAACCTTCCGCTTCACACTGGGTGCAATACATAGAACCGGACTGATACAAACCTTCAAGTGCGGTATTTTTATCCGGATAAATCCGGGTTTTAATCGTCAGTTCATGGCTTGCAGATAACTGATGCAGCGTCAGGCTTTCTTCATCAAGATCGTACTGTTGCGACTCAATTTGTGAGCCATCAACAGCGACAGAAATTAATTCAAGCTGCTGGCCATCCAGGCGCAGCGTGCCGCCACCATCCACCTGATCATTACGCACAATACTGAGGCGCGCCGTCACAAGGGTATAGTCCGCCTGCAATTCAAATGTCAGGTCCGTTTGTTCAATCCAGTAACCAGGTTGCTGGTAGTCCTTCAGGTAAATTGCATTAGGTTGTGCGTCGCGCATAGTCGCCTCAGATGAATGGCCGAAAACAGTAACGTTAGTCGTTAACCTTAACGTTTACGGCATAAGATGTGAATTTACGGATGTTTATCACGCCGCTGTCGAAAATCAGGTATTGCCCTTTGATTCCCATCAGCGTTCCTTCAACCAACGGGTTTTTATCCAGATTAAAGCTGCTGATTTTTGTTGGGAACTGCTGCACCGGAAAATCAAAGGCATACGCTTCAGCATCGTATAACAACTCAATTTCTCCCGGCGCTTGTGCCGCAATAATTGAGTTCAGATCCAGTGAAAATAAATCAAACAGGCGATCCCGCTCGGCTTCCAGATCAACCGGATCGGCATTGCCTTTCAGCATCGCTCGCCAGTTGGTTTTGTCAGCGATATCCTGACGCAAGCAATCTTCGATCAGGCCAGACTGTCGACGGGTTGCCACCCGGGCAATCGGTAACGCCTGCGTAGCGCCCTGATCCAGCCAGCGCACCGGAACCTGAGTTGCACGGGTAATACCCACTTTGATACCGGAAGAATTAGCCAGGTAGACAATATGATCGTTAAAGCACACCTTTTGAGCCCATTCAGGCTCCCGGCATGTGCCCAGATGAAAGTGGCACTTTTCCGGGCTCATCATGCAGGAATCGCATTGCGCCAGCTTACTGAAGCAGGGATAACAGTAACCCTGGCCAAAGCTTTTTTTGCTTTTGCGACCGCAGTGACAGCAGTGAATATCACCCAGATATTCGATCGTTAATTTCTTGCCAATGAGAGGCGCCAGAGGAATCTGCTGCTGATCCAGCAGCAAATCATAATGAACCGCATCACTGCTTTGCTGATCTGCAGCAACAGCGCGGGCAGCCATCTTCTGCAGATGGCCGGTAAACTCACTCATGTCTGCCCCCGGATTATTGCAGGGTCAGCGTCTGAACGTCATCATCGCCTTTCGATGATTTACAACCGTCAGCGATGTAACCAACACGCTGTTCAGCGGGTACATCGTGACTGCTTTCGTAATGCAGAATGGCTTCCATGCACAACTCACGCTGTCCGTCCTTCAGCTTAATACCGTTGGGCCAACGACCCGTTGCAACGGCGTTCTTCAGGTTCTCATAGACTTCAGGCGTCAGGGATTGAATCAGTTGATCAAGCGTCATGTCATTCTCATCAGTTATCACGGGAGTCCGGCTGATTACCGGTTTTTGTTAAATCAGATTGCTCAGTGGAAGGCGCGTGTACGAATCGGCGTACTGGCCAGAGCTGGGCAAATAATAACCCACAAATCAGGCCGCCAAAATGGGCACCGTGAGCAGTACCAGACAACCCTGGCACCACAGTGTCTCCTAATAAGGTCAGCAATAACCAGGCAACCATCACAGTCAGCAATACCGGGGGAACCTGATAGCCCAGTTTGAAACGACGTTCGCGGGTAGCGACCCAGGCCAACATGCCCAATGTGACACCAGAAGCTCCGCCAAAGCCCGGCCCGGCATACCACCATTGTGCGGCATTACCAATAAGGCCACAGAGCAGAATTACCAGCAGAAGTGCAGCCTTGCCGTCCACGACCTCAATACGACGGGCCAGAACCCACCACCAAAGCATGTTCATCAGAATATGCAGGAAAGAAAAGTGCAGCAAAGTAGGACGCCATAAGTCCCACAGCCCTATTTCAGCATAAGCTTCCAGACTCAGTCTATGTTCTGGCCAGAGCGCTTGCCCCAACATTACCCAGGCGTTCCAGTCCGTGCTGATATGCATCCATGCGAATACCGCTAAAAACAACGGGATAAACAAAAAAGCCAGCGGCGCCTCACTGATTTTAAGTAGCCAATTGCCACTCTGACTTTCGACGATCAGGTCGGCATCATCCAGCTGCCCTTGCTGCCATTCTTCAAGCCAGTTCTTAACCTGCTCGATATCACGACTATCGGCCAGGTAAAGGCATTGCTTGCCTTCCTGAGGAATCACCCGATGGGCAATTTTGTTTGCCCATAAGCGGCTGGTCAGCGGTGATAAATCCACTTCCGGCTCAGCCACCAGAGCTAACATAGGTTCGATCTCTGGCTCCACTCAGCGCTCGCTCTTTTCTACACGAACCCAGGTAAATTTACCGGGCTGTAAATGATGTTCGGTGTCCATACGGTACGCTACCAATCGACCGTATTTCACCGCGCTGTAATCCAGACAAGCAATATTCGGCACAATCGGAGCCGGTATCCCCCACATCCAGTAATGACCAATAAATAGAGGTTTTTCCTGAGGCCCATAGAACAACAATTGCTCTTTCTCTTCATCGGATAACAACGCATGGTGAATATCATCCGGCAACGGGTCTGGCTGAAAGATAACGTCGCTGTAGCGTTGTGGCGTGTCGGCCCAGAATTTGGTGCGGAAAAACTGGCGTACCATTCCATCTTTGGCGGTCATTGAACGACCATCCGGTAATTTCAGCGACGTGCCGCGTAAGGTGCGATCGAGAAATTTATAGATAAAGGAGTCGGTTTTTACCGATTCCGCCAGCAATCCTTTGTGCAACTGGTTACCGCCATACTGCGCGATAAATTCATCAATCATCGCCGGATCCCAGCAAGCATGAACCACCCGAAAATGTTCGAACTCCTGAAACAACGGCAGCTCGACAAACCAGTCCAGAAAGTCATTAAAGTCATGCGGATGATTGGCAAACTGCTCCATTGTCTGCTCAACAATAAAGTCATTCCGTTTGGTATGAGGGCGCAGGAAAGGCTGACGCATCCCGGCTGGTGCCTGGGTGCAATAGGTAACGACGTTGTACTCGTGATTGCCCATGACGATTTCTGCGTGGCCACCATCAACCATATCCCGAACGATATGACAGGCCATGCGGATATGAGGGCCACGATCAACAATGTCCCCTAAAAACACCACTTTGCGTTTGGGATGCTGATATACGCCATTCTTTTTGCTGTAACCCATTTGCTCCAGCAGGCTGACCAGCGTATTACCACAACCATGAATATCACCGATTAAATCGTATCCCTGGTGCATATTTAGTCTCCCAGGTTGCTGGCCCATCCTAGCTTGGTGCGGCAGATTTCATAGAAGTTATGGCCTTCAGGATGAATCAGCTTCAGCTTATGGGCTTTCTTGCGGATAGTAATCGCATCGCCAGGCGCACACGGAATATGGTTCTGACCATCACAACTTACCGTCGGATAAATTTCCTGATCGGCACTGACCACAATCTTAATTTCGCTTTTGCCATCAACCACAATCGGGCGACTGGATAAGGTATGAGGGAACATTGGCACCAGCACCAGCGCATCCAGGCGAGGATGCATAATCGGCCCACCACCCGACAATGAATAAGCGGTTGATCCGGTTGGTGTTGATACAATCAGACCATCCGAACGCAGGCTGTAAACAAACTGGCCTTCGATATACAGATCAAAGGCGATCATACGCGCCGATTTACCCGGGTGCAGCACCACATCATTTAACGCAGCGGCGGCGCCGATTGGGTTACCATCACGCTTCACTTCCGCATCCAGCAGGAAGCGGCGCTCTTCTTTGTAACGCCCGTCGAGTACATCCTGCACCGCGTCCAGCATGGTGTCATCCGGGCTGATGTCTGTGAGGAAACCCAGGCGACCACGGTTAATGCCCAGTACCGGGGTGTTGAATTTCGCCAGCGCACGAGCAGCACCTAATAAACTGCCATCGCCGCCCACTACGATTACCAGATCGCAAATTTCGCCAAGAATGCTGACCTTAGAGGTTTGCATTCCATGGCCTGGCATCACTTCTGCGATACGATCTTCGAGGATGACGTGATAACCCTCTTCCATCAGGTACTGCTTCAGTCTCTTGATGGTCTCAATCACTTTTTTACTGTTCAGGCGACCAATGATGCCAATATTGCGGAACTCTTCCATCTGCTGTTAACTCGTCGAATTCGGATGCATGGGGTATAACTGCGGGTTATACCACAGCCGTCCATAAAACGCTTTCAGGAGTCTTTGTGTTTTTTTCTCCGCTTGACCCGGATCACCCATATTTTGCGTTACCCTCCCAACACCAGCGCGACCTGATCTGGAGCCTGCTAGGACCGGCCCTGCTTGATTGCCCATGGTCTCCAACCTCTCCTGAGCTGTTATCAAAAGCCTGCGAATGGCAGCAGTGGATTGCTGAAATCGGCTGCGCCCCTGAATATCGCAGCCCAAGGCTTGGGCTGATGTTTGAGCAGATATGGCATCAGTATCTGGAATTATGCGGTAACCGCTGGCAGGCCAATCTGCAGATTCAGCAGCAGAAAAAGACCATAGGGGAGTTTGATTTACTGGTTGAGAGCCAGGCTTCCGCGCAACAGCAATGGCACCTTGAGTTGGCTCTGAAATTTTATCTTGGCTTTAACCAGGACTGGATTGGACCAAACCGTCGTGATTATCTGGCCGATAAGATCCGGCATACCCGGGACAAGCAATTGCAGTTGTCACACAACCCGGCAGCACACGAGCTACTGAAGAGCCACAACTGGCGCTCATTACAGCCACAGGCACTGATGCGCGGTTGTTTATTCCACCCGGCTGACAAGGACATATCAGCCACCTTGCCGGAAGACGTTAATCCGCAGCACTGGCGCGGCCATTGGATTCATCAGTCGAACGCCCAGCATTATCTTCCGCAAGGAGATTGGTATTTATTATCAAAACCGCAGTGGATCAGCCCTGCCAGAGTTGATTTCAGTGTCGACAGGGACACCCTGCTACGACACAAAGACACTCACTTCCGGCACATCGAAACTGCCCTTTGCGCTGTCCAACTGGAGAAAAACAAGGCCGGATTCTGGTGCGAGCAACAGCGCTGGCTGATCATGCCCGACCACTGGCCAAAGCCTGCCTAAAGATCACAAAGGGTATCCGCGACGCCCTTGTAAACCACCGGAATGAATCAACAATACACGCTGGTTTTCTAACTCAGCGCGCTGTTGCAACTCCGTCTGGTAAGCATAAACCAACTTAGCGGTATACACCGGATCCAACGGCAACCCCAATGTATCGAATTCGCGAATCATCTGAAGCAACTGTTCATTGGTTCGGGCAAATCCACTAAAGTGGTAATCGTCGAGCAACTGCCAATTTTTATCGGGCATTGACTGTCGCCAGGCCAATCGCCGCTCACCCTGATCAGCAACCACATTAACGCCAACCAAACGGCAAGCTGAGCCCTGCTGCTGTAGCGCACCGGCGAGACCCAGTGCAGTGGTACCAGTACCAACAGCAAGCCAGACCTGATCAAATTCCTGACAGTACGGCGCCAGCAATTCGCATCCTTTCAGCCCTTCTGAGCCAGAACCACCCTCTTCGACCACATACGCCTGAAATTCATCCGCCAGCTGCTGTAGATAATCCGCCTGATAACGGCGGGCATATTGTTTTTTATCCGCAAACACCAGTTTCATGCCAAACGCCTGGCAGTCCTGCAATGTGGCAGTCAGGGGCAGATTCTCATAACCGCGTACAATACCCACGGTTTCCAGTCCGAGCGTTTTTCCTGCTGCGGCAAGAGCGTGAAGGTGATTGGAAAAAGGACCGCCGAAACTGACGATTCGGGATATATTCAGGGTTTGAGCACGCTCAATATGGCCGAGCAGTTTATAGGCTTTATTGCCAGAGATGACCGGATCAAGAAGGTCCAGGCGAAGAACACTGGCCTGCTGACAACCGGGCAAAGGCTCAACAGGCAGTTTTTTTTGCAGTAGCTGGCGTAACACGGCGGTTCCGGAAGATGATTAGCCCGCCAGATTAGCTTTTTTATGGAGCTTACAAAAGGCACTGAGGCGATATTCAAAATCGCGTGGCTGCTCAACCCGGGGAATTTCAGCCTGGCATTGCTGACAGCGCGGATCATCATAATGATCCAGCCAGTTGCGATATTCCTCTTCACCAACGAAACATTTTTGAGCGGCGTAAGCAATTGGATTGTCTGCATACACCTTCATGTTATCTGGCGTGATCGTGAGATGGCCAGCCCCCGGATGAAAGGCCACCAACACCGCATCAAGGCCATCAATACGGCTGACAAACCGGTCAATGCTTTGCTCTTCGAGGTCTTCGATTTGTTGCTGCAGACACCGAATCTGTTCATGATCGACCACGCTCTCCGGAGCCGCCTGAGAGTCAGTATGACTGCTGACCACCGGAGTGCGTTGAGCCAACTCCAGCTCCGATTTCAACTGCTCTATCTGATGCTCTAGGTCCGTTACCTGCTGACAGTGCAGCTGTCGTAGCTGCTCCATATCGGCGTTATGATCATTCGATGACGGAGCCATAGACTGACGACTGAGCTTCTCATTCATACCGCGCTGACGCTCAATTTCCTGCTGCAATTGCGCCAGCTGATTGCGATAGGCCTCAACTTCATTACGCAACGTCCGTTTTAGCTCTTCAACTTCAGGGTCAGCATGCTTTTGCGCCAGCAATGAACCCGCCGATGCACCACTTACGCGCTCCACAGCCGATACCAGATTAACCGTTTTTTCTGCAGCTTTCGTGTTTGTTTCGTTGGCCGCCAGGCGGTTATCACGTAACGCTTTACGGATCGCCATAAAGTCAGACGTCACCGGCTCCCAGAGTGAATTCGCATGCCACGAAATAGAACACTGGGTCTGACAAGCAAGCTTGATTCGCCCTGCTCCCATATTCGGACCACGGCCAGCGCTGTCAGCAAGACGTCTCAACGGCATATACCAATCACTCACCGGCACTCCGGGCTCACTGCTATCGCTTTGTGTCGGAATCTCAAACAGCACGATCGCTTCGGCACAGCGGTGATTGCCGATCTGGACATATGCTGCCAACAATTTATCGCTGGCAACGGGGGATAAGGATGACTGACGGCGCACAAGTTGTTCAAAATCGGTCAGCCAATAACTGGCGACAACTTCATGCTGATGCAGGATAAATACAGCTTCCTGAAGACTCATCAATGGTATCTCGAATGTAAAAACTTATTATTTTGGCTCGCACACTAATAAAAAAGCGTACCGGACTAAAGGTTTTTCTGATGATCGGTAGGTGTTTGTGACTCAGTTCACATGCACTCAGAACTTCTGTTTCTCTCCTGCGGAGGGGTCAGATGGGATACCAAACTCATTCTGAGCGTTGGTTTCTTCCTGAGATAACGCTTTACTCAGATTGTCCTCAGGTTCTTCCCCACCGTTATAAAGCGAGTTCGTTCGATTGGCGAGCCCACGGATTTTGTCATTTTTCTCCGGATACTGAATATCAAACTCAATCAGCAGCTTTTTCGCGGCTTTATAATAGTTGCCAGCAGTGACCACATCGCCTCTTTTGGCTGCCACATCCCCCTGAGCGGTATACGTATCTACCTCACAATCGAGTAACGTCATGCGCAAATAGCGCCGGTATTCCATCATCGCAGTTTCAGAGATGATACGCTGCTTCACCATCGGATTCAGGGTTTTCAGAATTCGCGAAAACTGTTGTTTGGCATAACGAATCTCCCGATCGCTCTTCAGAACCTTACGTACCGATTTAGTGGCTTCAATTTTTTGCTGGTACGGCGTTTTATCAAAGCCCCCATAACCTTCCTGCCGGTCCTTTTTGGGCAGTGCTTCCTGATGGCGCTGATAAAAGTAGGCAACCCGATCCAGTACAACCAACTGAATTTCTTTGAAGTTATCGACCAGCATAAGGAACTCCAGCGCTTCCAGAAGATCTTCTGCCGCTGTTTTTATCGCCCTTGCCTGGGAGCGCTGCTTAAACTCCGACTGCTGTCTCCGACCCGCGAAAACCAAGCCAATTAACACCAGCGCAATCGGTAACGCGATCGCAACAACTAGGCCAATCGCAGACATAAATTGTCATTCCCCCCCAATTCTGTGCTATTCCTGAAAAAGATGAATACAACTGAGTTTAGCAACAATTGACCAATACGCCGGGCAAGTTTTGTTTAAATGAGGCTTGACCACCCCCCCGGTATTGCCATTAAAGTGTCGCCTCTTAGCGACTGGCTGGTTCAACTATAAGGGTAAAACAAAGGATTATGGGCAAATCGCTGGTAATTGTGGAGTCGCCTGCCAAGGCCAAAACCATTAATAAATATCTGGGTAAAGACTACGTTGTGAAGTCCAGTGTGGGACACGTTCGCGACCTTCCTACGTCTGGCTCAGGTAAAAAGTCTGATCCGAAAGAGCGCGCTCGCCAGGCTGCGCTGACCCGTAAAATGTCGCCAGAAGAAAAAGTGGCGCATAAAAAACGCAAGGCAAAAGAACAGCTGATAAGTCGTATGGGGGTAAACCCGGAAGACGGCTGGAAAGCGAATTATCAGGTGTTACCCGGCAAGGAAAAAGTTGTCGATGAGTTAAAACGCCTGGCCAAAGATGCCGACCATATCTATCTCGCAACCGATTTGGACCGCGAAGGGGAAGCCATTGCCTGGCACCTGCGGGAAATCATTGGCGAGAAAGACAAAGACTACCGTCGCGTGGTATTCAACGAGATTACCAAGAAAGCGATTCAGGCCGCATTTGAACAGCCATCCGAACTGAATATGAATCGCGTGAATGCTCAGCAAGCCCGTCGCTTCCTCGACCGGGTTGTTGGCTTTATGGTGTCTCCTCTGCTGTGGAGCAAGGTTGCCCGGGGCTTGTCCGCAGGCCGCGTACAGTCCGTTGCCGTGCGCTTAATTGTTGAGCGGGAGCGCGAAATCCGCGCTTTTATTCCGGAAGAATACTGGGAAGCATTTGCCCAACTGACGACTGCAGATGGTACTGAACTGCGCACTCAGGTCGTCAAATACAAAGGCGAAGAGTTCCGCCCTGGCAATGAAGCCGACACGATGTCGGCACTCGATACTTTGCGTGCCAGTGACTTCCTGGTCAAAAGCCGTGAAGACAAACCAACCAGCTCGAAACCAGCTGCTCCCTTTATTACCTCTACCCTGCAGCAGGCAGCCAGCACACGTCTGAGTTTCAGCGTTAAAAAGACCATGATGCTGGCACAGCGCCTCTATGAAGCAGGCTACATTACCTACATGCGTACCGACTCCACCAACCTGAGTCAGGACGCGGTAGACAGCGTACGAGGCTATATCAGCGATAAACTGGGTGATGCCTACCTGCCTGAAAAGCCACGCCTGTACAGCAGCAAAGAAGGCGCGCAGGAGGCACACGAAGCGATTCGTCCTTCTGATGTAAAACTGCGTGCTGCTGATCTGAAAAGCATGGAGCCGGATGCTGAGCGTCTTTACGACCTGATCTGGCGCCGTTTTGTTGCTTGTCAGACAAACGATGCCAAGTTCACCAGCACCACCATTACAGTTGCGGCTGCTGATTACGACTTAAAAACCCGTGGCCGGGTTATTCGCTTTGACGGCCATCTGAAAGTATTGCCGCCTGTCAGCAAAGGTGATGACGACCTGTTGTTACCTGACGTTGAACAAGGTGAAAAGCTGAATCTGCAGGAATTGCTACCCAAGCAGCACTTCACTAAACCAGCACCGCGTTTTTCTGAAGCTGCACTGGTTAAAGAGCTGGAAAAACGGGGGATTGGCCGCCCTTCGACCTATGCTTCGATTATTTCAACGATCCAGGATCGTGGTTATGTGAGTCTACAGGGGCGTCGTTTTTATGCTGAAAAAATGGGCGATATTGTTACCAGTCGCCTGGTTGAAAGTTTCGATGAACTGATGGACTTTGGCTTTACCGCCAGTATGGAAGAAAAGCTGGATGATATTGCGGAAGGTGATATCAACTGGACTCAGGTTCTCGACAATTTCTACAGTGACTTCCACGGACAATTGGACACGGCTGAAAGCGAAGACGGCATGCGTCTTAACGCTCCGGTCGACACCGATATCGAATGCCCGAAATGTGCCCGTAATATGCAAATCCGCACGGGTACCACCGGGGTATTCCTGGGCTGTTCAGGCTATAGCTTGCCACCCAAAGAGCGCTGTACTCAGACTCTGAACTTAATCCCAGGTGATGAAGCCATCACTGCGGACGAAGACGAAGAAGCTGAAAGCCGCCGTTTAATGGACAAACGCCGCTGTAAGATATGCGACGCAGCCATGGATAGCTACTTACTGGATGAAAGCCGCAAAGTCCATATCTGTGGTAATAACCCGGATTGCTCGGGCTTCGAGGTTGAACAGGGCCAGTTTAAGATTAAAGGCTACGACGGGCCAACTCTTGAGTGCGATCGTTGCGGCAGTGAAATGCAGTTGAAATCCGGCCGTTTCGGTAAATATTTTGGCTGCACCAATGACGAGTGTAAAAACACCCGGAAACTGCTGAAAAACGGTGAAGCCGCTCCGCCAAAAATGGACCCGATTGCGATGCCGGAGCTGGCTTGCCAGAAGGTTGAAGATACTTATGTATTGCGTGATGGCGCAGCAGGACTGTTCCTGGCTGCCAGTCAGTTCCCGAAAAATCGTGAAACTCGTGCACCACTGGTCGCGGAATTGATTCCACATCAAGCAGAGTTACCTGAAAAGTACCACTACCTGCTCGATGCGCCGCGTGCAGACAATGATGGCAACCAGGCCATTATTCGTTACAGCCGTAAGACAAAAGAGCAATACGTTATGACAGAGGATGAAAAAGGCAAAGCCAGCGGTTGGGCCGCACACTTTGTTGAAAACGCCTGGGTTGTAACAGAAAAGAAAAAAGCAGCCAAAAAACCTGCCGCAAAAAAAGCAGCGACAAAGAAAAGCACAAAGTCCTGATCAGGGACTGACTGGCTCATAAAATAATCCGAGAAAGGCTTCAGTTAATTGATGCTTTTCCCGGATTTTTTTATTCACGAAGATTGTTATTTTCTGAGTTCCACTAATGGAATAAGGAAAATAATGATGAAATGGATACAAAAAGCACTGTTCACTTTATGCCTTTCTGGCGCCGCTTTCCTCGCAATGGCCAACGAGCTGGCAACACCGGTAAACATCAATACCGCAACCGCGGAGCAACTGACTGAACTGAAAGGAATTGGCCCCAATAAAGCCAAAGCGATTGTGCAATATCGTCAGGAAAAAGGCCCATTCAGCTCGATCGAAGAGCTGGTGTTGGTTAAAGGTATTGGGCAAAGCACCTTAAAAAAGAATGATGGCATGTTAATCACCACAACCGAGTAGCGCCCTGGAGAAATAAAAAGGCCATAAATACGCTAGTATTTATGGCCTGATGACTCGAAATGCCGATCACTCAGTAATCAGGCAGTTCCCCCACTCACAACGAGCAAGAATATAACTGCCATCCGGGCAGCGGCCATCATACACCTCATGTGGCCAGTCATTTTTCAGCAGCTGAACCTGAGCCCCCGGACAACCATGTCGCTTCGCCAGTTTTTCTACAACATAGAATGAACGTCCATAAACCGTTTTGGTTCTTTTCTCGACTGACGCGCGCTTCATCGCCAGATCTTTGCCCTGACTCTGTGACCGACGCTGAAGTTTCACTAAGCCCTGATATAACTCTTCGTTGCCACGAAGATCCATTTCACCTTCGTTATAGCGTTCGAGTATTCGCAAACATAAATCTTCTTTATCCGAAGCGCCGGTCATTAATTCATTAACTTCCTGCTCAGCTGTTTCGACCACTTGCCAGGTTAACGCCATAGCCATTCTTGCGCCGGTTTCAGCACGGTCGTCAGTGACTTTAATAATGTCATACGCCAAACCAAAATCCGCACTTTCAACAAATGCTCCGTTACGCTTCCACCAGTTTCTCTGAGTGCGCAAAGCCTGCTGCTTGGTTTCACTGCTGACATCGTAACAAGCATCAACCCAGCTGCGCAGACTGGTATCAGTCTGCAACGCGTAATAAACAGCCTCGCCTGTTGGAGAAAGCGGGTTGGAAGAACAGCCGACCAGCCCGAGGCTGAGCAGCAACATTGAAATAACAGAACGCATGGGAATTCCCCTTAAGATAGTGTTTCCTTGTGATTTAACCAGACAAACAATTCATCGTGATTAAAAGGCCAATCTAGTTCACGGCCGGATTGTTCGTCCTTGAGAACGGGGATGCGAGTACCAAGGCTGGCAACCAGCTGTTCAGATTCTGCGATATCCTCAACATAAACCTCAATCGGGATATGAGCAGCTACCTCAACAATAACCTGCTGTGCTAATTCACACAGATGGCAGGCTTCAGTGCCATACAACACATACGCCATGAAAGTCCTCCGTTATCAACACTTTTATTATAGCGTTGATAACCAGAGACACTGAACAGAATACAGAAAGGAAATTAACTTTCATTACCTGAAAGCAGTCCGGATAACTTGCCTGCAGCTTCGAGACCCTGGTGGAACTGATTCCAAATAGGTAAACGCTCTTCTTCTGGCAACAGACTGTTCACCAGATCCTGAAGAGTCTTTTCAGGTTTTGCCAGAGCATCCGCTTGTTCAATTGCGCGAGTGTAGGCGTCAATATAAGAGGCAAGTGGCGCCTTCAGCGTTTCAAGCTGTTCCGTCGGCAGTTGCGGCTGAACCTGAGAGTAGGCCTTAGTGCTGGTAGCAACCGTTTGCTGGGTAAGGTTCAGACTCAGCGATGCCAGTTCGTTACCGTCGAATCCCAACGACATAGCCTGCTCCAATGCACCGCCCAGATCTCCCGAAAAGAAGCGTTCACTGAGATCCTGAACGGAGTTAAACAGGTTACCAAGAGCTTCCCGTTCAGCTTCATCGAGATTACCTTCCACCTCAAATTGCCAGGCCGAACTGCTGCTTGAACTCCCCTGGAAATAACCAGGGCCAGACTGTGAGCTGCGTTGCTCTGCCTGAGAAAAAGATACGGTAACGGTATCGCCATCACGCGTCACAACATCTAAGGTCAACGAATTAGCGACTTTGAGTGCGGAAGAAGAAGCAACAGCATTCAGCTGACCCGCACCAGTCGTATTTTGCTCGCCACGCTCAAGTTGATTGATTCCTTCCTCGACCAACTCACGCCCAGCCGCGATTTCCTGTCGGAGTTCGTCTGTCATTAACCCCCGTGCTTCAAGAATCTCTTCAGCCTCAGCATAACCACGCGCAACGCCTTCGCGTGCAGCAGCAATTCTGTCGGCGACACGCTGCTCACTGGCACCAGAAGCACGCAAACTTTCAACACCCCGACCAATAAAATCGAGCATGTTATCTGCAGTACGCTGAGGGGATTGCCGATCGGTTTTTAACAATTCCTGGGCAACCGGTTCCGTAGCTGCTTTATTGGTTGCAGGGGGTTGGCCAGATATTGCACCATCCGGCCTGCTTTGTGGTTGTAGAAAGCCGAATTGGCTTGGGTTAACGGTAATCGACATGAGAGGCCACCAAACAAACAGATCTGTATTGAAGGTTATCGGCCGGACAGGCTGACAATGAAGGGAAAAAGGAAAACTTTACAATTCGTCGAGCCCGCCCATCGAGAATCTGACTAGTAGCAAATAGCGCCTTGCTGGAAATCCTCAGAGAATTCGATATTCCAGGTAATCCGGTGCTGTTCCAGCTCCATCACGACCTCTTCAACCGATGACGACAGCAGCTGCATCATTTTCATGGCTTTAAATGCCGCACGGCAAGCCGTTTCATCCAGGCCCATCGTCTCTTCCAGAGACATAACCCCCTGCTCTGCCAGAGCGACGCGCCAGCTGTTAATGTCACCATTATTCAGCAGGTGATCGACGAGAGGTTTGATCAGGGAATGTTTTTCTGTAGCCATACGCCACCTCATTGTTTAATGAACTGAGAGTCAGTCGAACAATAAAGATGGCCCGTGATTGATCAGAAATCCAGTGCAAAAAATGAACAGTGCTATGACTCTAATTCATGAATGATAAAAATCAGGCTTGTTTACGCTGGTTTCGATACTCGACAGGTGTCTGATTTGTCCAGCGCTTGAATGCGCGGTAGAAAGTGCTGGGCTCGGAAAACCCGGTCAGGTAGACAATCTCATCAATGCTTTCGTCGGTGCCTGACAGCAGTCGCTTGGCCAGATTACAGCGGTAGTCGGCCAACAACTGATTAAAGTTGGTTCCGGCTTCCGTCAAACGAGTCCGCAACGTTCTTGGCTTGATATCCAGTCGTGCTGCCACATCATCCAGATTAACCTGGCCTGTTTCTAACACTTCACCAAAAACTTTATATACCTTGGAAACAACATCCTGACGCTCTAGTTTCGCGACGTGTTCGCTGGCCAGCTTTTCATGCAGCTGCAGCAACTCAGGCTCCGCATGAGACGAGGGCAAATCCAGGATTTTAACGTCAAAGTAAATACGAACTTCAGATTCTGAGAATTGCACAGGACATTGATAAATTCTCTCATGCTCACTGCTGTTTTCAGGAGCGGCATGGGAAAAATGAATACACGAAGGCTTAAACGCGCCATCGGTCACGTATTGAAAAAACTGAATCAGACCGAGCGCCATACACTCGGACAAGTGCCGCAATGCTGAGACTTTCTGACTGCTGCTATCAACACAAATGTAAGCCTGGCCGTTGTCCATACCAACACTGGCTTGTGATGCATCACTTAACAGTCGCTGGTAATTTAAGACCCGGTTTAGCCCTTCACCAAAGGTCGGGCTGGAAAGAAACAGGTACTGCAGCACCTGACCTTTAAACAAGGGCATTTTCTCGCCGAGGTGAAGGCCAATATTGCTGTCACCACTGATTTCTTCGAGAACATTCCAGAATACAACCTGTGCATCATGAGGCGTGCGTAAATGCCGGTCTTCGAGCAATTCCGGTGTAATTCCCAGGCGCGCGCACACAGCTTCGACGTCCAGGCCCATCTTAACCATAGCTTGGTACGCCAGTTGAATCATAATGCCTGAGTCGCGCAGTTCTGCCATTCCGCCGGACATAAGTGCTTGAATTTCCTCATGAGTGTGGGTGAATTTTGCCAGATATAACGCTTGCTGCAAGTCCTTATTGGCCAATCTGACGGCAAGCCTGCCATAACTTGCCAATGGGAGGATTCATAGCGCCCTCTACACTCGCGCTTTTGTAATGCGTTCTCCCCGTTCAAGGTTTTCAACATGACTCAAGCGACACGTCTGCAATTCAGCGAAACTCCTGGCACTCTGAGCCAATATGCCCGCGCTCTGATGGCCAAAGGCAGCAAACAAAAAGATCCTCAGCTGCCAGAGCTGGAGGCGATCCAGACTGGTGTTAAAGCCGATAAAAGCAAAGTAGCGGCTTATGCTGATGTTTGCGGTTTTAATAAAAACAGTTCTGTTCTGCCACTGACTTATCCTCATATCCTGGCTTTCCCATTACATATGGAACTGATGCTGCACAAGTCGTTCCCACTGGCATTAATGGGCCTGGTTCATATCCGCAACACCATTACCCAATTTCGCAGCATTAACGTTGATGAAAAGCTGGATGTTCGTTGCTTTATTTCTGGCAGCGAGCGCACTGATAAAGGTCTCGAGTTCGACATCAAGGCAGAAATTTCAGTGGCTGGTGAACTGGTTTGGGAATCGGTGAGCACCAATCTGGCACGTATCGGTGGCGGTGTGAAAAAGGCTAAGGAAAATAAAGCGCGTCCGGCATTACCAAGCTATGCAATGGCTGAGCGCTGGACACTGGCGAGTGACCTGGGTCGCCGCTATGCGCGAGTTTCCGGTGACTCCAACCCGATTCACCTGTACGCCATGTCAGCCAAACTGTTTGGTTTCAAAAGCCATATTGCCCACGGCATGTGGAGCAAGGCTCGCACGGCTGCTGCATTGCAGAAAAAGCTGGGAGTTGAAGCCTGCACAATCGTCACTGAGTTTAAGCTGCCAGTTCATTTACCAACAACGGTTGAACTGGATTACACCCAGGAAAACGGTGCAGTGGAATTTGACCTGCGCGATGTCAAAGGTGAAAAAGTGCATATGAAAGGTTCGATTAAAGCAATCTGATCATTAACAGGAATCTGCTGCGTCGCGGTAGATTCCTCCTTTCCGCCGACCTTCAATCCATTCAAACTAAATAACTTCCGAACTCTGCTGTCTTCCGGACAGCCACTCACAAGCGTCGCTCTGATTTTTAAACAACGCGACCGGATAATCCGGAGCATGATAACTGACAAAAACTGAAACGAAGTGTTTGAGCATAAAAGATTGCCCAACAATCGCCAGTGCGGTTGTCAGAAATTGCGTATCAGGCCGGGAGGCAAACAACTGCACTTCAAAATCGATCGTCAGTAAATCTTTCGCCAACAATAGCAGTGGCAGCTTTTCTTTACTGGCAAGACGGCGACGCTCACGATAAACAAACTGCACCAATTCCAGGCTCAAATGGCGAATACCGCGCAGATCTGCGTATACAATTTTGTCTTCACCCAGCCACACATCAGGCTTGGGAGGAAGGTCAACACCGCGAACTGTCATATTTCTTTCAGTTATAAGAATAAAGTTTTAGAAACAATATCAGAATTTTCATTAAAGAACAGTGACAAAGTATGCAGCGATGCACTGAATCAAACACCTCAGCGGTTAATGACGACAAAGCTCGCAGGGCTTAAGCGTGTACTCCGCTTGGCACAACATTTACACTCATCTCAACAACCCCACTTTAACTTCATCGCGGCGCTGGTATTATGTGGGGCAGAACCGTTCTGACGAACAAAAAACAACAAAAACGGACTCACCTAACTATGCGCTTTTCGTTAAGCCCTGCTTCCGCAATTTTTTCTCTTCTGGCTGCGATCATGTCGATCTCCGCACATGCTGAAGGTGGATTTGTCAGCATGCAGGCTGGTATCACAGACTCCCAGGACATGGATAAATTTGGCACCGCCTACAAAATCCACTTTGGCCCGAACATTCTCGACAACTTTGCACTGGAGTTTGGTCTGCTGGATATGGGAGAGGCCCGCTACAACGACCCTACTCCGACCTATGATGATGTCAGCGATACCCAACCACCCAGCTTCCGTAACAGCCGCCATGGCAACGTATCGCGAAGCAACGCCAGTGGCGATGAGCCATCCAAAGCCACCTTTTCCGGCTTATCGGCCGCTCACCCCCGCAGCTTTCTGATTGCATTCCGTTATAGCTTTGACCTTTCAGATTCTTTGCGTTTTTTCGTAAAAACCGGTGCCAATATTTGGCAGGCGGACCTGGAAGAAATTGAACTGATTGCAACCCAGAATAAAGGGCCGGTTCAACGTCGTGTTGTGAGTTCGAATAAAAAGGCATCGGCCGTCGATCAGATCTCCGGTGGCGGTTTCTTGTGGCAACCAATCAAAAACCTGGCATTACGTGCTGAGCTAGAGACCACGGCTCTCGACAGCCAACACTTCAATCGAGTTCGTTTTCAGATGATTACGCTCGGTGCTCAATACGAGTTTTGATGCATCAAACCGATCAGCACAGCAATCTGACCAAAGATTGTTGTGCTCCTCTACTTCTTTCCCCCCGTTTTTCCAACAAGCTCAAAATCATTCGCAGCCATCGCCTCTACTGTGCCGTTTATCCGTTTCTGCGACCTACAGCCTCAAGCTAATTGACAGATAACTTACAAAAGCCAGATACTCTGAACTGTCGTTTCCCAGTGAATGAGACCTGCATCACAGCTGCGGGTAGAAGCGTGTCACACCCATGTTACGGAAAGTAACAGTGAACAAATTTTGTCACATGGGTTTACGATAAAACCTGCCATTTTAGCAATTTGACCAATGGCATAACGATTGCTAAAGGGTAGAGTCTAACAATAAGAAATAATCGAGTGGGCACTCAATAATGGAACAAGGCTATCTTTCGACCGCGCTAATTAGACCACTTCTGGAATCTGCAGGTTCTGCTTTCTTCAATGAAATTCAGTCACAACCTGATGCCGTGCAACGAATCCTGAAGCAACTAAAAGACCCGGACAGCCGAGTTAGTGCCAACGATGCCGATCAGCTGGTGAACGAACTCATCAGTAGTACGCACGACGAGTCCTTGTGTGTTCAGCCTGCTCACAAATTTAATGCACACAGCAGCTGTCAGTTGCAGCATTTATTTTTATGCTGCAACACATTGCGCGAAGCTTTGTATTATCTGGAAAAATTCTCGCCATTGTTGGGCGATCAACTTGAAGTCCAGGTCACCCGTACCCGCGACAACATTATTAAAGTCAAACTGCCGGTTAACGAAAACTTTATTGTGGCAGCAGAAAGACGCCGCAGTGAAATGGTGATCAGCACACTGCTAAGCTGGCTGCGTCAGCTATGTGGACCCGAACTCCAAATTACCTCCGTACAACTGCCATTTCCGGCAACTCAATACAGCAGCCAATACCAGCGCGCCTGGAAAACTGAAACTGAATTTAATTGCGAAGAATGTAATATCCAGTTCCATAGCAAGTGGCTGGATGAAGGCTTACATAACACCAATCCACACATCCTGAAAATGATGAAACGCGAGGTTGAAGAACAATACCGCAAACTCGCCCGTTCAGGATCTCTTGCCGAAAGAATTCGCAAAGCACTAACACAAAATAAAGTTCGTCTGAATGCCAACCAGCAAGAAGTGGCCGACTACTTTCATATCAGCGCGCGCACCCTGAACCGTCATTTGCACAAAGAAGAAACGTCGCTCAAACAAATTGTCACGGACGTGCGCATCGAAACTGCAAAACGTTTACTCGTTACCAGTGACGACAGCATCGAGCAAATTGCTCTGCATATCGGGCTTTCAGGCCGCCGCACTCTGGATCGCATTTTTATCAAAGAAATCAATCAGAGCCCGGCACAATATCGCCAAAGCCAGCGCTCAACGCCACTGGTGGCGGTAGCAGGCTGACGCTTAACAGCGCGTATCAGGCAATACCCTCGAGCCTGATGCGCATTAATGCAGCAACACTGATCGCATCCGTGATCTCACCGTTTAATGCCATTTTCAGTGCATCATCAAAAGCTAACCGCCGAATACTGATCACTTCTGTTTCTTCAAACTCGGTTTCTCCCTGAGACAAATCACGGGCAACAAAAACTTCCGCCTCTTCATTGGTAATCGAATTGCTCAGATGCAGTTTGAATAAGGCAGCAACCTCGTTTGCGATTAATCCAGTTTCTTCTTTTAACTCACGAATTGCGCAGTCTTTACCCGGTTCACCATAAGGAGCGCCGCCCATCGGAATTTCCCAGTGGTATTGCTGCAATGGATAACGATATTGACCGACAAGCCAGGTATCACCATTTTCTGCAATAGGAACAATACCAATCGCCCGGTTTTTAAAACTGACGGTGCCATAAATACCCGGGTTACCCGCCGGATTTAATACATCATGGTGCTCAACCTCTATCCAAGGGTTTTGATAAACCGTTTCCTTACTTATCAACCGCCAGGGGTTATCCGTGCTCATGTTTTCTCCGTCTTTTTACGCCTGCGTAAATCATCAAAAATAAAATGCCCGATATGGTTCCGAGCAGGTGTGAGTTCGTTTCAACACGCCCACCAATGTAACCCTGCATGGCCATGTCATCGTACCAGGGTAACTGCTCCCAGATTGTTTTAGCGATAATGACAATCGCAAACAACCATGCCATGCGCTGGCTGTAATGATTAGAAATAAAAGGGGCAACCAATAACAAACCATGAAGGGCTCCCGACATACCAACGTACCGCTGCAGATAATCGGCATAAAAATAGAGGCCTGTGCCAACCCAGAGACAGCACCAGAAAAGCAATAAAACACCAACACGATTATTCAGATAACGGCCTGCAACATAAGCAAACAGCATCATACCCAGAGCATTTCCAAGCAGATGATTGGTTGATAGGTGCACCCAGTTAGCAGAGAAAACACGCCACCACTGCCCGGCATCAATTTGCATACGATCAAACTGTAGCCAGTGTGAGGAATAGGGTTGCCCGAGGCCTAAGCCCAACATAAGCAGAATAACAATCAGATAAAGCGCATAGCTTTGCCAGAATGGCTGAATGGTAGAAGCCAACACAGGAGACGTCCTGTCCGAAAAAAGAGCCGCTATTATACCCGGCGACGGCGTGGAACCAAGACGAAGAGTAACAGCAACGACAACATGCCCGCACCGGAGGAACTTTCACCTTCAGAGCGTGATACGTCACCACGATTCAGGAAAGGTGCTGCCGGAATGTCACGATTCATCACCAGCAAACGTGCCGCAACATCAAATTCCGCCGCCCCGAAGTTATCGCTTGTCCCCTCACGTACCCAGGTCTTTTCACTTAACCGCCCCTGAAGGTCGATCGCCAACGGTTGGTGATTGGCTTCCGCACGACTGGTCAATAATACAAACACCTGGCTGTAATTCTGATTTTGCAGTCGTTGTTTAAACATCAGACGGTTCCAACCGGATACCACCGGAAAACCCGCTTCCTTCCATAACGCGCCCTGATAACCTGAAAGTTGTGGATCATGAGGGAATATTTCGACATCAACCCGGCCTTCACCCAGTGCAAACCAATCGATACCATCCATCCAGACGACGTTATCATTCAAAGACAATTCGATCAGCACCTGTGCAACACCGTCATATTTCCCCCAGGCGGCATTAGGGCCAACATCGTCGTACCCAAGGTTATCGCCAAATACCGGATTGCTGACGTTCAGACTCACATCAGCAACAACGCCGGTTTCCATCTCCAGTAACTCAACAACATTAGGTAATTCATTAGCAGCAGGGCTCGGGCTGACTGCCGAAAACAATGTCTGACCGGAAGCCGAGCGAAACACGTCATTGGCATCACCACGATTACGATTCTGGTCGAGGTCCGAACCACCGTCCGCTTCCTCAACATTCACCAGCTGGCGACTAACATCATCATTTTGATTACCTAATGGACCATAGCCAACCCAATCATCAATTCGGGTCACTAATACGCCCTCACCTGGCAAACCGAGGTCGTAGTTATGCTGGCGACGGTGCTCCAACAGAATACGCTGCCCATGGCGGTAGCCGTCGAGATTTACTTCCAGCACATCCGGGCCATCAGTAACGGCACGCATGGTGATGTTGTTCATGCCCTCTTTTACCTGGCCTAATGAGATAAAGCCTGCCTGCTCTTTACTCCAGCCCAGCATATGCGCAGGGCTGTTGCCAGCAGTACCCGATGCAGAATTCCAGCCCCCAAGCCCCATCAGCCCCCAGCGGCCAATTCCCATGCTTTTACCGTATCGATCGTACAGGTCGGGCAGGTCGAACAACAGATGACCCAGCTCGTGACAAATGATTCCGATGGTGGCCTGCCGGGTTTGATGACGCTCACCAAACATCGCGTATTCGCCAATATTCAGGCCCTGATATTGACCACGATACAAGCTGCTTTTGTGTGCCCAGATACGTGGACGAGTAGTTCCCGCTCCGGCAAATGCCTGCTCATAACCTGACACCAGAAACACCACACCAAGCTCGTTAGGGTCCAGCCAGTTATCGCCGTTTTTATCGTATGCCGCCAGGTTTAAAGTTTCGGGCAAGCGTTCTAATGCTTCCCGGGCCAGGTTCTGGCTGGCACTGCCGTAAGCACTGCCAAAGTCAGGGTGTTTGCCCGGCAATGTAATTGAAACAATACCGTCGTTGGCAGTCCCCACGTTCTCATTGACGGGCTGAACGTCGAAGTTACCGTAAGAATTTTCGAGGAAGTAATGATTCACACTGTCGCTTTCGCCAAATAAGCTGCGTGCGACCTCAGCATCGGAATAACGGAATCCCTGATCGGCAAAGGCAACCCGTATCACCAGCAGATTCTGGCGAAAATATTGCCAGCCACCGGGATAGCGATAAGGTGTCCTTGTTTCGGTTTGTTGGTTTTGCGCAGTGACAACCGACAAAGCTTCACGGCTATGAACGGTAAATTCCCCAACCTCGTGCTGATGAAACTCAGTCATCTCGATGATATGGCTAACGTCGAGTCCATCGACCAGCGGCTGGTCAGTTGCCGTAACCACACCATGATTGTTGACGTCAGCAATAAACCAAACATCACCACGTTGCAGGATTTTTTTACCATCAGCAGTTTCCAGCCAATGATTATCGCGGTTACCGGCGGGTGTTACCTGGATTTGTGAACCGTCGGATAACGTCAGCGTAAAAGGTTGCTGCAATGGCAAGACATTGGCTGAAGCAGCCTCGGCCAGGAAGAAAATAACAATGTAGGAGATCAATCTGAACATGACTATGAATCAAGCAATTTCTTAACTTAACCATAGTCAACCCATGTTCATTGAAAGGGCGTTTTAACAAACCCCTACAGAGAAACATTTAATTGACAGTACCTATTAAAAATTCTGCCAATTTTTTACCAAACTCAGCCCTGGCTGGTTACCAAAGCCTCGCAGTTCTCCCCTTTCACTGCGCCGCTGCCCACCAGCGAATCAATAAACTGCATCGCCCTTTCTTCCATCCAATAGGTCTGATCGCGGTTTTTCTGAATAAAACCAACGTGTCCACCGGATTCCGGAATTTCGAGATACAAATGAGGATGGTCGCGAGCAATGTCATTTGGATAACAGGAGGCTGACAAAAACGGATCATTCCTGGCATTGACCAGCAATGCCGGCACATTGATGTCTTGTAAATACCCAAGGCAACTCGATTTTGACCAGTAATCCAGCGCATCATCAAAACCGTGTAACGGCGCGGTGTAACGGTCATCAAACTGGCGAAACGTACGAATTGCCCGATAGTTCTCTACCGACACCAGTTCCGGGAATTGCTCCGCCTTTTGCTCCATTTTTACTCGTAAATCGCACAGGAAGCGCCACATAAATATGCGGTTGGCCGGCTTAGCCAGCTGATCGGCACTGCCACGCAAATCACAAGGCACAGAAAACGCACAAACGCCTTTAACCTGCTGAGCCAGTGGCTGCTCGCGCCCGGCGTAAATCAGACTGAGGTTACCGCCCATTGAGTAACCCACCAGAAATATCTGCTGATACCCTTTGCCGATCGCATGTTGCACAACCCGGTGCAGATCTTCTGTCGCGCTACTGTGGTACATCCGTGGTAAGCGATTTGGTTCCGGGCTGCAATTACGAAAATTCCACGCCAGCGCATCATAACCATGACGATTGGCCTGGCGTAGCGTGCCGAGAATATAAGGGCGCCGGGAATGGCCTTCCAGACCATGGGAAGCAATAACCAGAGGTCGCATAGATGTGTCACTTGGCGATAGTTTTGCCCAATCGAGATCCAAAAAATCACCGTCATCCAGTTCAATGCGCTCTGCTTCTAAGTCAGGCATACCAAGATTACGAAACAAAGTTGGATAGATGCTCTGAACATAACCGTTGGCAAAGCCACGCGGTGCACGATAACGGGATTGGATAATTGGCATAACAGCTCTGCTAACAGTAAATCTGAGCAGGCATTGTAACCATCAGAGTTAAAAATTCAGCAGCGGAAAGTGCAATAAGCGGAGGCACTCAGGCCATCAGAAGCGTTGATTCAGGTACTCAAGAATTTTATCGCGGCTATACAGCCAATTTTCATCCTGCCCATCGGCAACCCGTAAACAAGGAACCCGGGGAGCACCACCGCCGTGGAGCAATTCATTACGATAGGCATTTACCCGTAATACGTCTTTTTCGACGACTTTGAGGCCTAGCTTCTGACAATGACGTTTTATTTCAATCGATGATGGGCAGGTACGGCAGAAATAGAGATGCATGCGCCGTGAGGCACGATTAAGGTGGTTTTGTTCAGTGACAGATCGTTCTATCGGTTTCACCGGTACAATGCGATCAATAAAATCCGCAGTAATACCTTTGAATTGTCGTGTCAGGCTCATCACAAACCACTCGTGCACAGGAAGGCGGCATTGTAAGCAGTTGGCGATAAATATCCAGTAGCGAATAGTCCAAATTGACCGGGATTTTACTCTTATTCCCCGAGCACTCAGGGGTTATTCAGCAAAGAAACGGAAGCCAGCACCACCAGAATGGTGATTGTCATCAGCCAGCGACTGCGCTGACAGAATTTACAGGGTTGTTTCACTGGCTGCTTTGTCGACGCAGATCGGCTGGCAGAGGCATGGCGGGTAGCAAACATAGTTAATCTCCAAGTCTGCTACCCAGTATAGATCAGTTAATCCACTTATTACGGCTGAAGCCCGGGATATCACTCCAGTTTTCCCAGTGCATCCAAACGGCAACGGCTTTACCAACGATGTTTTCTTCAGGCACAAATCCCCAACCACGACTGTCGTGACTGTTACCGCGATTGTCACCCATCATAAAGTAACTGCCCTCTGGCACCGTCCACTCACCTTCCGGACCCGCCCAAACGACTTTTTGGTTAGTTCGGCGATCAACACCAACAACCCATTGCACCTCTGCGTCTGCAGCGTCCATTTGCTCCTGCGCCAGATATTTGGTTGGGTTGTAAGGAGGCTCTCCACCCAATTCTTTCGTTGGTACTGCCTTACCATTAATCGTCAGCTGTTTATTGCGATAAACAATCTTGTCACCCGGCAAACCAATCACACGTTTGATGAAATAACGAGGGTCGTTTGGTGGGAAGAAGACCATCACATCGCCACGCTCAGGTTCGCCAACAGGCACCAGGGTGTTGCCAAAAACCGGCATTCTCAGGCCGTAATGGAATTTGCTTACCAGGATAAAATCGCCCTTAACCAGGCCAGGCTCCATCGAACCGGAAGGGATCTGGAAGGGTTCAGCAATAAAAGAGCGCAGCACAAACACAATGGCTAAAACCGGGAAGAAAGATTTGCCCTGCTCGATGATAAACGGTTCTTTGGCCGCCTCTTCAACTTCTTCGCTACTGGCTTGTTGCTGACGCAGCTCATCAATGCGGGCAAGCCTCTGTTTGGCGAACCACAACTTGTCTGCCAAAGCGATCAATCCGGTTACCGCAGTGGCAACCATGAGAATCAGGGGAAAATCGATATCCATAATAATTCTTATAACAGGCGATAATAAAAACTGGCATTCTAACCGCCTGACCAAGTTTACGCGAGCGGCTAAACTCTTTATTACGATTTTCATCAGCCACGTACAATAATGACTCAGATAACCACCAGCAGCGGCCTGAAACTGGCCTATGAAAGCTTTGGCGAACCGGAAAACCCAGCCGTCATCCTGATTATGGGCCTCGGAGCACAAATGAAAATCTGGCCCGACTCCCTCTGCGCCGCCATTGCCGCGGCAGGCTACTTTGTCATCCGCTTTGATAACCGCGACGTTGGCCGCTCCAGCCAGTTTGATCAACATGGAAACCCAAGCCTGATCAAAACCTGGTTACAACAAAAACTGCAGCAAAAACCTCAGGTGCCATACACATTACGCGATATGAGCCGCGACGTGCTGGCTCTGATGGATCAGCTTGAGCTGGACAACGTTCACCTCGTCGGCGCCTCGATGGGTGGTATGATTGCTCAGATCCTGGCAGCTAAACACAAAAAACGGGTACGCAGTCTGACGTCGATTATGTCTGCCGCCAGAGCTCCGGGGCTGCCTGACCCCAACCTTAAAGTGCTGTTGCAGCTGGCGAAACGCCCCTCTCCTTTTAACCGCGAAGCTGCAATTCGCTACACCATGCGTATGAACCGTC
This sequence comes from Bacterioplanoides sp., assembly GCF_965219715.1. Taxonomy (GTDB): domain Bacteria; phylum Pseudomonadota; class Gammaproteobacteria; order Pseudomonadales; family Oceanobacteraceae; genus Bacterioplanoides. Next base: position 43,375 of record NZ_OZ244785.1, on the reverse strand, counting down.
TGATTGGTTCACCGGCCTATCCAATGGATGAAGTTGAATTACGACAACTCGCTGAAACCAGTTTTGAACGCAGCGGCACACCTGGTGGTTTTAAACGTCAGCTGGTTGCCATTACTGCCGCCGGAGATCGCAGTCAGCTACTGCAGAAAATTAAAGTGCCGACTCTGGTCATCCATGGCTCGGATGATCCTCTGATACCGGCACGCTTGGGTGAAGATACCGCTGCGGGCATCCGCAAAGCCAAGCTAAAAATCATTCAGGGAATGGGGCACGACCTGCCTCCGGCACTGGTGCCGAAATTAAGCCGCATGTTAATTAAACACCTGCACAAATCGGAAAAAAAATGGCAGCGTAAAATAATCAGAAAAGAGCAGAAAAATACGCTTACCCACGCTGAAACATCACATACTGAGCGGCGCATTCAAACCGGCTGATAACCCGAGAACTGTTGTGCCAGGTCCGCGGCATAGTTGTCAGTCATACCGGAAATATAATCCAGTGCACGCATATAGGCCTGATACAAACTCCAGTCACTTTGTGGCGCTGACTTACCCATTAATTCCAGCACCCGCTCATTGCGAAACGTCGCCTGACCTTCACAAATACGCTGACGCACGGCCGTAAGAAAAGCTTCCAGTAAAATTCCCAGCGTTGAATAAGAACCAATTTCCACCGCCAGCTTACGACCGTCTTTAAAAATTCGCTGACGGGCTAAATCTTTCGCCGCATAAATCACCTGTGCCACCGGACCTTCACAATAATCAACCAGATCGCCTTTTAACGTGCCCGACAGCAATGCCGTTTGTTGTTGCACAAATGCTTTACTGACCCCACTGACCATGGCCTCCATTACCTGGCCGCGCAACATTTGTAAGCGCCGGCGATCGTTATCAGCCTGTTCCAGATCGAGACTGGAATCCTGCCACTGTTGCGCCAATAACGGTCGCAATAAATCTTCCACTTCCTGATAACGCAGCAGCCCCATTTCAATGCCGTCTTCGAGATCGATCAGGCCATAACAAATATCATCAGCAGCTTCTAATAAGTACACCAGAGGATGACGACACCATGCGTCCTCGCTGGTTTGTATCAAACCCAGGGTACTGGCCACTTCGCGCAAAATAGGCATCTCAGTCTGGTAACAACCAAACTTTTTACGTTCGCCACGACTGACATAATCAACACTCCACGGGTATTTCAGAAAAGCCCCCAAGGTGCCATAAGTCAGCCGCATTCCTCCCTGAAATCGGTGATATTCAACCTGAGTGACAATGCGTAAGCCCTGAGCATTGCCTTCAAACGTTTTCAGGTCGGCTTTTTCCAGCTCACTCAAACCCTCGAGAAAATGTTGGTTCTGCGGATCACGAAACCAATGACGAATGGCATCTTCGCCTGTGTGACCATAAGGAGGGTTACCAATATCGTGTGCCAGGCACGCAGCCTGAACCATGGCGCCGAGGTCCTGCGGAGTAATTGCATCAGGCAGTTCATTCTGCAGCGCTTCACCTACCCGGGTACCCAGTGAACGGCCAACACAGCCCACTTCCAGGCTGTGTGTCAGACGGCTATGGATATGATCATTTTCAGATAACGGATGAACCTGGGTTTTACGATCCAGACGACGAAATGCGGAAGAGAAAATAATGCGGTCATAATCTTTATGAAATGGCGAGCGCCCCAGTTCTACGGCCAGAGTTCCTTGTGGTTCGCCAAACCGTATTGGTGACAATAATTGCTGCCAGTTCATCATATCCATATTACTTCCTTATTTTGATAACGCGACCATATCACACCACCATGACTTTACGATGAAGTGCTTGCTGGGTCATGAAGGGTAACCATTAACAATCTGTGGTGATGATATTAACGCTGCAATTGGGATCGCCAAATGAGTCGTAGGTGACATAACAACCATCGGCTGTCACCGGGCCACTGCCACGAATATCATAACCAACACGGGTATATTGATTACCGGTAACTACATTCAGCTCAGGTGTTGTTTGTAATCCGATGTGATCTCGCATTTCCAGCGAATCAGCCAATTCAGCCCGACTCTCCGGGCACAAATTTCGCCAGTCGACTTCTGATCGCCCAGCTTCGGTTTCAACAATATAAGCAGCCTGATTTCCCGGATTGGAAGCTGCAATCGACAAGCCCTGGGAATACGCAACGGAACGTACTATCGCAATACTTGAACGCATTGATGCTGCCACACCTTCGAGAGTAGCAATGCGCGCATTACGATCAATGGTCGCAAATCTCGGAATGACCAAAGCCGCCAATACTCCGATAATCACAACCACAGCGATCAATTCAACTATGGAAAAGCCTGCTTGTTTTTTTAACGACATAACATCTGCTTAACAACGCCCAGACTATCAGTCTAGACGCCGTTAAAGCGATGAACCAGCTAACGACACCGGTCAGAATACAGCGGGATACTCGCGGCGGATCGCTTCAATGCCTGCCAATACATCCTGCGACAAAGTAACATCAATCGCATCAATATTGGTTTTCAACTGCTCCATACTGGTCGCACCAATTAAGGTTGAGCTGACAAATGGCTTGCTGTTAACAAAAGCAATAGCCATCTGGCACGGATCAAGACCATGCTCTTTGGCCAGATTAATATACTGTTCTGCAGCCGCATCAACGGCGGCACCGGTGCGATGCTCAGGCCGGGTCTCAATAGTTAAACGTGCACCTTCAGGCTTGGCGCCATTCAGATATTTGCCACTGAGAATGCCACGGGTTAATGGTGACCAGGCCAGCAGGCCGCAATCTTCTGCCAATGCAATTTCTGCCAGGTCAGGCTCAAAATAACGGCATAACAGAGAATATTCGTTTTGAATACTGGCCATACGGGGCAGATTATTTTCTTCTGCCAAACGCAACCACTGCTGGATTCCCCAGGCCGTTTCATTGGACAAACCAACGTGGCGGATTTTTCCCTGCTCAATTAAATCCTGATAGGTATTTAATACTTCGAGGAAATTATCCTGCTCTTTATTGGCATCAAATTGCGGAGCAAATCCCCAGGTTTTACCAAAATGGTAAGAGCCACGATTTGGCCAGTGCATCTGATATAAATCGATATAATCCGTTTGCAAACGCGTCAGGCTGTCTTCAACGGCTTTAATAATGTTGTCGCGATTAATGATGTCACCGTCGCGAATCCATGCCAGCCCAGGTCCGGTAATTTTACTGGCAAGAATAACCTTGTCGCGCTGGCCACGCTCTTTAAACCATTGGCCAATAATGGTTTCAGTCGTGCCATAAGTTTCCGGAGACGGTGGAATTGCGTACATTTCCGCGGTATCAAAAAAATTAATACCTCGTTCCAACGCATAGTCCATTTGCTCAAAGCCTTCTGCCTGGGTGTTTTGTTTCCCCCAGGTCATGGTGCCTAAGCCGATTAAACTGATATCCAGGCCGGTACGACCTAATTTGCGGTATTCCACGTAAAAGCTCCTGTCACTAACAGAAGCCGGAGTTTATCAAGTTATTGGCAAGGCCGCTCTCTAGACGGCGACCTATTTGGGCGGCAACTTATTTTGTCAGCAGGAAATGAGCGCGGGCGGTTGCAATCGGGCTGGAACGCTCAGTCTGCCAAGCGTTGATTGCAACGTTAGCAACCCGGGTACCCTGACGCCAGACCTGACACTCAGCATAGGTATCCTGGTGACGACCGGCGCGTAAATAATCGAGTGAAAAGTCGATCATTTTAGGCAGCGTTGCACAATCCATATTCATAATCAGATGCAGCGATGCAGACAACTCCATAAAGCCGCCAATAACCCCGCCGTGAATAGCCGGTAAAATAGGATTACCGATGTTGTCGTCGTTTTTTGGCAGTTGAAACAAAACGTCTTTGCCCAGCCGCTGAAATTGCAGGCCAATCAGGTTGGCGTAAGGAATGCTATCGACCAGCGGCTGAAAATTTCCGCTCTGTTGTGCCTGGCGCAGTACATCTTCAAAACTGGCGGTACTCTCGACCAATGTCTGATCCGGAGTCACAATTGGTGAATCACTCATGCGTCGTCTCCGAATTCAATTTTGGCGCGGAATTCCGGTGGTGTCATATTGGCACCAATTCTCATAAAGGTAGCGGCACACTTAGCAATCAGGTCTCCCAGTTCACCCTCTTCTTCCTGGTAAACTTCACATTCGGTAAACACCACACTACTGGCTATACGGGTTGCTTTCGCCACCGCCACCAGATCAAGGCCAGGGGTTGCCGCCTTCATATAATCCATGCGCAGATCCAGCGTTGGACATAATTCGAAATCGGGCAATATCGAAAACACAGCGGTGCCACAAGCCGTATCCATAAGCGTTGTCAGACTGCCACCATGAACGGTGCCCAGAACCGGGTTGCCCACGATTTGCTGAGCATAAGGCAGACGCATGGTCACACTGTCTTCACTGGCACAATCAACCGTCAGACCTAATACCTGACAATGGCGTAAAGTCGCAAGGAAGCGTTTCGCTCGGGTTTCGATGGAAAGTGATGTCATAAAACTTACCTAACTGCAGAGGGCGCGGTTATACCGGAATTAATAGAATAGGCAATGATCATTTTGTCGCACACAATTGGCATAAATGCCAACGAACACACGGTAAACTGGTCGTTTTAGCCAAGACATTGCAGGCCAAAAGTTTACACCGTAAACTTCGAGTTAAGATTCCAGGAAATACGGGCAATGACAGATTCACTGAACAATATCGATTTTTACCTGAACCAGGTTGGCCAAAATGACATTGAGCTGGACTCAAGCTGGGGTCAGGGACGGACTACCTTTGGCGGCATGTCAGCAGCATTGATTCTAAAACAACTGAATGAGCAGGCGACAGAAGATGGCCTGTTACGCTCGTTAAACATTGCCTTCTGTGGTCCGTTGTTTACCGAGCAAGCCTGCTCTCTGCAATCTCAGGTTATTCGTCGCGGTAAATCCATCAGCCATTTGCAGGGCCAGATTCTGCAGGACAACAAAGTCGCCACTCTGCTTAATGCCTGTTATGGCCGCGAGCGCGAATCGGATGTGCATGTCAGCCATGCTCCGGTAAACATTCTGAAAGCAGAAGATGGCCAGAAACTCCCCTATCTGAAAGGCATCACACCCGAGTTTGTGCGCCATATCGATTTTATTTATCACGATGGCCAGTTTCCGTTTACCAACAGCCGAGTGAATCATATCCACGGCATGATGCGTTTCTCTGACCACCCGGAAGAAATTCGCGATGAGCATCTGGTTGCCCTGATCGACGCCTGGCCACCAACCGTACTTCAAAAGCTGAAGTCTCCGGCACCCTGTGCCAGTGTCACCTGGAGCCTGGAAATGGTTACTCCGATCAGCCAACTGGCCCAGCCGATCCGTGGTGATGACTATCTGATTTACGAAGCGGAGATTCGTCAGGCGCATGACGGTTACGCCCACACAGAAGCACGTATCGCCACCCAGGACGGTATCCTGCTGGCCCTCAGCCGTCAGCTGATTGCGGTTTACGACAAGCGCTGATCAACACTGAGTTAATGAACTGCGACCTCACGCAGTTTTAAAACCACATAAGCCGTGCGCGCAGGCTTCCGGAAATGTCCGGAAATTGTGCGCTGGCTATCCGCCGTCATAAAAACCTGCTGATCCGGAACTTCAATCGTCTTTTTATTAATCAGACTGAATATCTGGCCCTGATCCTGATTCACCTGGTGGGCAATCCACACCAGCTGTATCGCCTGCAGTTCGCCGGGATTGTGTAATTGCAGCTCATAACGACAGCTGAGCGCCTGACAAAATACACTCAGATTCTGATGATAAATTTTCTCGCTCTGTAACCACCAGTGCCCTGCCAGCGCGGCGGTTGCCAACAGCGCAAGAAGCATCAGAATACGTTGTCGCGAAAACACGATAAAAACACCTTTCTATCAATGACTGCAGCGTTGCGGAAGTCGGGGTTTTAAGTTGCCGAATCGCCTGGGGCCAACTATTACTTAAGTGTATTTATTGACTGGCCCAGAGACATTATGGCGACAAAGGTTCTTATTTGCGACGACTCCAGCTTTGCACGAAAGCAAATGGCGCGCGCCCTTCCTCCGGAATGGGACGTTGAAGTTCATTTTGCCAGTGATGGGGTGGAAGGCGTTGAACAGATTCGTCAGGGCAATGGCGAAGTAGTCTTCCTCGATCTGACCATGCCGAATATGGATGGTTACGGCGTGCTGGAAACCATCAAACGCGAAGATCTTCCAGCGATGGTGCTGGTAGTATCCGGCGACATTCAGCCCGACGCCCAGGAAAGAGTTCGAAAACTGGGCGCCATGGCGTTTATCAAAAAGCCCATCGATGCCGACAAAGCACGCACCGTGCTGGCTGAATACGGCATTCTGACGATGGAGGCCTGATATGAGCGAGGTAACTCTGAGCGAAGATCAGCGCGACTGTTATCAGGAGCTGACCAACGTCGCCATGGGTCAGGCAGCTGACCGCTTAGCAAGACTGCTCGACGCCTACGTCGTATTGCCCATTCCGCGGGTCAATCTGATTGAAAACAGCGAACTGCACATGGCCATTCAGGACGCTGAAAAAGACGCTGCGATTTCCGCCGTTTGCCAGGGCTTTATTGGCTCGGGGATTGCCGGTGAAGCCTTGCTGCTGTTTAACGATACCAGCTTCCAGGATTTATCCTCACTGATGAATTACACCGGGCCGCTGGATCGTCATGCTGAGCTGGAATTATTGATGGATGTCAGCTCGGTATTAATCGGCGCCTGTATTCAGGGCATTGGTGAGCAACTGGAAATTCACTTTAATCAGGGCCACCCGGTTGTGCTCGGACAACATTGTCAGGTCGACGACATTCTTAAAAGTGGCAATCATCAGTGGAGTAAAACGCTGGCGATTGAAATCCATTACACCATTGAACACGTCAATATCGACTGTGATTTATTACTGCTGTTTACCGAAGACTCGGTACACAAACTCAATAATGTTATCGACTTTTTGCTGGATTAATCATGAGTGATTCAAATTTTGATATCGGCGACATTCACTGGTTAATGGATATTTTGCAAAATATCGACGTTGGCCTTGTGGTGCTTGATCGCAATTACGAAATACACCTGTGGAATGGCTTTATGGAAAGCCACAGTGGTATCAGCCCACAAAATGCCAAAGGGCAGAATTTATTCGAGCTGTTTGATGAAATTCCACGAGACTGGTTTACCCAGAAGTCAGAAGCAGTTTTCCAGTTAAAAACCCGCACGTTTACCATCTGGGAACAACGGCCGTACTTATTTAAATTTAAAAACTACCGTCCGATTACCGGCCGGGCCGCCACCATGTATCAGAACACCAGCATTATTCCGCTGGAGTCGATTAATAAAACCGTCGACCATATCTGCATTATTATTTACGACGTCACCGATGTGGCGGTTAACCGTGAAGACGCATTAAATGCTAACCGCTCGCTGGGCCAACTGAGCCGCGAAGACCACCTCACCGAACTGCCTAACCGGGTTGTTTGGGAGCAAGAGGTTCAGCGCGAATACAGCCGTTGCTGCCGCAGCCAGAATCCGTCCACTCTGGTGGTGTTTGATGTTGATAACCTGACTGAAATTAATGCGCAGCATGGCCATAAAACCGGTGATGAAGTGCTGAAGATTGTTTCTGACTCGTTACGTCAGACAATGCGCCAGACCGATTTGCCCTGCCGCTTTGGTGGCGATTTGTTTGCTGTGTTACTGGTTGATACCAACGAAGAAAACGCCAGTCGTTTTGCCGAACGTATTCGCAAAACCATTGAGGTACTGGACGTACAAACTCAGGAACAACAGTTGAAAGTCACCGCCAGCATCGGTGTTGCTGAATTTTCGAACACATTTGCTAATGAAACCGACTGGATTCACGCAGCCAACAAGGCTTTACTGCATGCAAAGCAACAAGGTGGCAATAAAACAACCCTTTACCACCCTAAAGCTCATCAATAGTCGGAATCCAACCGCCAACTATTGCCATAATTGACCTATTCGCTCACACTGCCTGCGTGTTTTTGAACTAAACCGCAGGCCATGACTTCACATCGCGCTCAAATCCCTTACGAATTTATTGATGCTCCTTTAAGAGGAGCCGAGTCTCTGGGTGTCTCACGTCAACAAATCTGGCAAACAGCCGGACTCGACAGCAGCCTGTTGCAGCAACAGGCGCTTACCATTAGCCATGAAGATTACGCTCAGCTGATGGGGACTTTATGGCGCGAGTGCGATGACGAGTTTATGGGCCTGGCTAAGGTTCGCTCCCACTTTGGTACCTTCAGCATGATGTGCAAAGCCATTATCAGCTGCACCTCGCTGGAGCATGCGCTGCAGCGTGCCCGCCAGTTCTATGCACTGTTCGACCATGCTCCGAATATTCGCCTGGAAAAAGACAAACGTTTAAGCAAGATTATTATTGAGCATCAAACTCAATACGATCCAGATTTCTTTCTCGCCGAATCGTTACTGGCCATCTGGCATCGTCTCAGCAGCTGGTTGGTTGGCGAGGGCATTCCGCTGTTATCGGTCAGCTGTGCTTATCCACCGCCGCAGCATCATCAGTTGTACCAGGTATTGTTCGCTACACCGGTAAAATTTTCTCAGAACGAAACCTTTTTGCTGATACCCACCCGCATGCTGTCGTTGCCTGTCAGTCAGACTCCGGCTTCACTGCGTGCTTTTCTGGCAACCTCACCGGCCGATTTCCTGGCCCGGCCAAACCCACATGAGAGCATGACCGGTAAGTTGCGCCAACTATTCCGCCAGTACCCTCTGGAAGAGCTGCCAGCGCTGAACGAAACCGCCGATATTCTGAAAGTTTCCGGTGCCACGTTACGTCGCCGCCTGAGTGAAGAGCAGACGTCGTATCAGAAATTAAAAGACGAGTGCCGATTGGAAGAAGCCAGCCTGATGTTGACACAGGCCGATGCCAATATTCGCGACATCGCCGAACGCCTGGGCTTTACCGAAGCCAGTACCTTTCATCGTGCCTTTAAAAAGTGGCAAGGGTTAACACCTGGCGAATACCGCGCACGAAAACTGGCTGAAAAGAATTTGTCATAACCTGTCTTTACTCTCGGACAACTAACTAAGGATGTTCGGGAGACAGATTGTGTGGTGGAAGCAAGGCGTTATTTATCAGATTTATCCACGCAGTTTTCAGGACGATTTAAATACCCCGGATGGAATTGGCGACCTGCGCGGTTTAATTCAACGCCTGGATTACCTTAACGATGGTACAGAGCAATCATTAGGAATTGATGCCATCTGGCTGTCGCCTTTTTTCCCGTCTCCCATGGCGGATTTTGGTTACGATATTCAGAATTACTGCGATATCGATCCGGTATTTGGTTCCATGGCCGACTTTGAAGAGCTGCTGAGCGAAGCCCATCAACGTGGCATTCGCATCATCCTCGATCTGGTGGTGAATCACAGCTCAGATCAACATCCCTGGTTTATTGAAAGCTGCAATCCCACCTCGGAAAAAGCAGACTGGTATATCTGGCAGGAAGGACCGGCCAATCGCCCACCAAACAACTGGTTGGGGTGTTTTGGGGGCAAAGGCTGGACCTACCACAACGATCGGAAAGCCTGGTATTACCACTCATTTTTACCACAACAACCGGATCTCAACTGGCGAAACCACGAAGTTAAATCAGCAATAAAGCAGGTGATGGAGTTCTGGCTGGATAAAGGGGTTGATGGCTTTCGCCTGGATGTTGTTAATCTCTATTTTAAAGACCAGCAACTGCAAAATAACCCAACACACCGATTTAAAATTGGCCGCGCTTACGATCGTCAACAGCATATATTTGATCGCGACCAGCCGGAGATGCATCCGCTATTACAACAGATGCGCCAATGGGTTGATGCCTATCCGGATCGCATGATGGTTGGCGAAGTGATGTTGGCGGATGAATCCAACAGCGATCTGCCTGCCAGTTATTACGGTAACAACGACGAATTACACCAGGCATTTAATTTCGAATTTTTGCGCTGCCCATTTAAAGCAGACGCTTTCCGTAGCGTGATACAGAAATGGACAGAATTATTAGGCGAACATAACTGGCCCAACTACACCCTCAGCAATCATGATTTTGTTCGTCATGCCAGTCGCTACCAACAGGGGAAGGACACGCAGGCACGATTAAAATTACTGGCTTTATTGCTGCTGACCTTACGTGGCACACCCTATCTCTATTACGGCGAGGAAATTGGCATGCCCGAGCAAACCGTAAAGCGCCGGGATATTCAGGATCCGGTTGGTAAACGCTACTGGCCGCTTTATTCTGGCCGTGACGGCTGTCGTAAACCCATGATGTGGAACCACAAACGACGGTCACGAAGTGGCTTTAGCCGCGAACGCAGCTGGTTGCCGCAAACACCGGTGGCAGGCATCAGTGTGATGGAACAACATTCCGATCCGAACAGTTTATTAAGCTGGTATCGACAATTAATCTGGTTACGCAAACGTACCCCGGCGTTGCATTCCGGTTCGTTAACCTTGCTTGAAAGTGATAAAGATATTCTGGCGTATCAGCGTGAGCTGGATGGCGAGCGATTCTTAGTTATTCTGAATTTCTCCTCGAAAAAGAAATTTTTTGACAAACACATTCACGACTCAGACAGCCATAACAACACAAACGTCATTATTAATTCGCACCAAACTTCGCTAAGCAATAAGGGAGTGCGTCAGTCACTCCCAAACTTATTGCCGTATCAGGGGCTTGTCGTTAAATATTAAACGGAAATTTTTAAGAACTCGTGGAAAGCATTAAACGAAAGCACTGCGCTTACGATATTCGTGTGCCGGATAAGCACCTAAAATCCGCAAATCCCGGGAAAAATGTTCAAGCTCCTCAAGCGCGTGAATCATCGCGGGCTGCTCAGGGTGGCCCAGTACATCCAGATGAAAATGGCTGGCTTCCATTGTGCCACCATCCATGTAACTTTCGAGTTTGATCATATTGATGCCATTGGTTGCAAAGCCGCCCAACGCCTTATACAAAGCCGCCGGAATGTTACGTACCGCAAACAACATACTGGTGATATAGGTTGTATCTGGCTGATATTCTTTATGTTCAGGCTCTCGGCTGAAGACCAGAAAACGCGTGGTATTACCCATCACATCCTGAAAGTTATCGTGCAGAATTTCCAGGCCGTACAACTCGGCCGCCAGCTCCGAGGCAATGGCGCCGCGTTTCAGATCCTGAGTCTGACTCAACTTCTCAGCTTCCATCGCCGTATCCAGCATGGCGACCGGCTTCATCCCCAGATTAATAATACGCTGATGACATTGCGCCAGCGCCTGCGGGTGAGAAGCAACCTCTTCAATATCCGTCAATTTTACCCCCGGCACAGCCAGCAAGCAGTGGTTCACCGGCTCAAAGTGCTCTCCAATCACGTGCAATTGGGTGCGTGGAATCAGACGATAAATCTCTTCAACCCGCCCAGCCGTAGAGTTTTCCAACGGGATCATGGCACGGTCGGCAAAGCCATTGGAAACCAGATCCAGCGCTGACAAAAAGTCTTCACACGCTACCGCCTCCCACTCCGGAAATACCTTACGGCAGGACAAATGCGAATAGGCACCTGCGGTGCCCTGATAGGCAACACGAAAAGTTTTGGATGAAGAATCTTGCTGAGTCATGCTGTTTTCCCTTCACGCCCCAAAAACGGGCACTTCTACCGACTGACATTGATGACACTTCTTTCTAAGCTCTTTTTTGGTGCACGAAAAACACAAAACTAACTCAGAAATAAGTACTCAAAAAAGAAGATTGTACGTTATTCCGTAACGATAACCTTGTACTAAAACAACATCACACGCAGTTTTCTGCGCTGAATCGCCCGATTTCAGCGGGCAATTAAGGGTATGGCACAGAGTCTGCACTATTAATATTAATCACAGGATTCGAGGTGAATATGGCAAAGGTATGGCCTGACGCTTTAACAAACCACAACCAGATGCTGGCGCAACAGGCGCAACAGGCGCAACAGGCGGAACGAGTCTGGCAAGCGATGCCTGAGGCATGGAAAGAACAACTCCACACATGCTGGTTACCACTGGCAAGCCATCTGGCCGAATTCAGCGAACAATACAAAGCAACGCATCACCAACCTGCCATCGTTGGTATTCACGGCGGCCAGGGGTCGGGCAAATCAACTCTGTGCCGGGCTCTGGCCGACCTCTATCAGCAAGCATTCAACTGGAAAGTTGCGGTTATTTCGATCGATGACTTGTACCTCACCAAACATGAGCGCCAGAATCTGGCCAGCGAAATCCATCCTTTATTAGCAACCCGCGGCGTTCCGGGTACTCACGACGTGGTAACCGGCAGCGAATTGTTTCAGCAGTTACGAACGCTCGGCAGTAATAAATATCTGAATTATCCGGCCTTCGATAAAATCTCCGATGACCGTTGCCCGCAGGATGAGTGGCATGGAATCAGTGGCCCGGTGGATCTGATTTTGTTCGAAGGCTGGTGTGTTGGCTGCCAGGCTGCTGACAACACCGAACTGCAGCAGCCGGTTAACGACCTGGAACAACAGGAAGACAGTAACGGCCTCTGGCGCCAGTGGGTTAACGATCAGCTAAAAGACCATTATCAACCCTGGTTTGCGCAAATTGATTATCTGCTGATGCTGAAAGTTCCGGATATTGAAAGTGTTAATCAATGGCGCAGCCAGCAAGAACGCGACAATGAAAAACTGAGCAGTAATAGCCAGGCTGCATCCGGTATGACCGATGCTCAGATTCGCCGTTTTGTGCAGCATTATCAGCGTTTAACCGAACGCGCATTAAGAGATATGCCGGGTTATGCCGATCTGATATTAGAACTCAATAATCAGCATCAGGTCAGTGCCGTACACTACAATCAAACACAGGTGATCTCTGTGGAGGAAAGTGTATGACGGCGTTTACTCACTGGATTGTTCTGACCGACCTTGATGGCACTCTGCTCGACCATCACAGCTACAGCGCAGAGCCAGCCCGTGATGCCTTATCCCGCTTAGCACAGCTGGATATTCCCTGTATTTTTAATACCAGCAAGACCTTTGCTGAAGTTGTTCAGCTACGCCGCGATATGCATATCACAAGCCCGTTTGTGTGTGAAAACGGTAGCGCATTATTTATTGCAAAAAATAACGGTCAGTTTAATCCGCTCAGCACTCAACAGCAGGACTACAACAGCGAAATTCTGGCAACACCGTATGCAGACCTGCTCAAAGTGCTGTATCAGGCACGCCAGCAAGGATTTAACTTCCGTGGCTTCAACGATATGCCTGCCAGTGAAGTCGCTGCTGTCACCGGATTAAACGAAGATAAAGCCTGGCTGGCGAAACAACGCAGCGCATCAGAGCCATTACTGTGGCGTGGCAATAAAGAAGATTTGCCAAGATTCCGGAGCTTTATCGAATCGCATAAATTGCAATTAATCCAAGGTGGCCGTTTTTATCATGTTATGGGCGCCAGTGATAAAGCCAACGCCAATGAATTCTTCCGCAATTATTACGCCCACCAACATAACGTCGCGGCAGAGAACATTGGTGTTATCGCATTGGGCGACGGCGAGAATGATCGCAACATGCTTGAGCAAGCGGATTATCCGATTGTGATACCTGCAGCAGCAAACACCACGCTGCAATTAAGCAACCCAAACACCATTACCGCACAACACTCTGGTCCGGTTGGCTGGAACCAGGAAACTCTGAAACTGATTGAACAATTCAGCGTCTCCTCCGCATAACCGTTGGTAATCTAAAACGGATCGGACTGGCGCATTACTGGCTGTATTAAGGAGCATCACAGTGGCTGATTTTTATCAAAACGGCATTATTACCAACCTGCACAACCTGACGGACAGACCGTTAGAAGATCTGGAAAAGGAGTTAATGAGCTTTTCCCGGGTGCGCCCAATGTCACTGGTTTTACCGTCACTCTACTCCGAGCTGGAAGGCCCGGCTCTGGATAATATTATTCAGGAAATCTGTCAGGTACCCTACCTGAACGAAATTGTGATTGGCCTTGATCGCGCCAGCGAACAACAATATCACCATGCTCAGGAGTTTTTTGGTCGCCTGCCACAGCATCATCGTATTTTATGGAATGATGGCCCCCGCCTGAAAAAACTCGACTCGTTATTGCAGGAAGAAGGCCTGGCTCCTAAAGAACTCGGTAAAGGCCGTAACGTCTGGTATTGCTATGGTTATGTATTGGCATCCGGCAGAGCCGAATCCGTTGCATTACACGATTGCGATATCGTTACCTACGATCGCAGCCTGCTGGCACGATTGATATATCCGGTTGCCAATCCCGGATTTAACTACGAATTCGCCAAAGGTTATTACGCCCGTATCGCCCAGCAAAAAATGAATGGCCGGGTGAGCCGCCTGTTAGTTACTCCGCTGCTGCGCGCGCTGAAAAAAGTATATGGCTCTCTCGATTTCCTCGAATACCTCGACAGCTTCCGCTACCCGCTATCGGGTGAATTTTCCATGCGTGCGGATGTACTGAACGATATCCGTATTCCAAGCGACTGGGGCCTGGAAATAGGCGTGCTTTCAGAGATGAAGCGCAACTACTCCACCAATCGTATTTGTCAGGTGGATATTGCCGACGTTTACGACCACAAACATCAGCCACTGTCAGAAGAAGATGCCAACGCTGGCCTGTCGAAAATGAGCATTGATATCTGCAAAGCCATTTTCCGCAAACTCGCGACCCAGGGTGAAGTATTTACCAACGAAACCTTCCGCTCTTTAAAAGCAACCTATTTCCGCATCGCGCTGGACTTTATTGAAACCTACTACAACGATGCGCGAATGAACGGCCTTAATCTTGACCGTCATGCTGAAGAAAAAGCCGTTGAATTGTTTGCAGAGAATATTATGCGTGCTGGCGAACACTTCCTGGCAAACCCGATGGAAACGCCATTTATTCCGAGCTGGAACCGGGTTATCTCGGCCATGCCAGATGTTCTGGACCGTTTATATGAAGCGGTGGAAGAAGATAATAGTTAACACCATAGGGCAATAAATTAATAAAAAGAAAAGGGGCTGGGTGTACTAATATTCACGCCCCTTGCCATGTATACATTTCAGCGCTAAGAGCCAGAAACTTAGTTTTTGTCTTTGTCACCATGATCAGGTAATGAGCGAAGTGGTTCGTTGTTCTTCTGTAGTGGGCTCAGTTGATTAATCTGCTGGGATGGCTCGTCATGGGTAATTTCTGGATTAAGGTCAACAATCTGATTATCCGATGTGTTTGGCGTATTACGCTCTCGTATCCAGGGTTCTGGTGCATCTTTACGATATACATACCGATTCAATAGTGCCTCTATCAAATACCCCATTCTATAACGCAACGCCCAGCTCAGATGGATACTCAGGAATGCCATCACTACGCCAAGAGTTTTGTATGAATCCCCCCAACGCAAGGAAACAAAAATCCCTCTTAAAAACCGAGTAAATCGACTGTTCTGAGGGTCAATAAAGAAATCTGAGAACGAGACCTGACTATTCCAGAAAAAATACAGTGATATTAAATAACAGATGGCAAGGCCAACTGTTCCTGAAACAGTTTTTGCATTAATGACGATTGTCTTCATAAGTTTACCTACCTAAAAAAAGCCACACCATCCGTGGCGTAGCAAAGCCCTCAAGGGGAGAGATCAAAAGGAGTGCTTATTTAATTGCCAGCAGATAACCACCATGTTCTTCAGGAAAGTCGATGTCAGCTAACGGCTGATCAATCCCGACCTTCTGAATTTCTGGTTGCCCAGAATCAGTAATATTCAGATTAATCCAATCAACAACTTCGCCATTAACATCGATTTCAATGGTAAATTCACCTTTGGCAGCTTGCTTGCGCTCACCATAGGTTGGATGATCACCACAAGGAATGCTCAGCTTCAATCGTTGGTCAGCCCAGGCTGGTTTATCCCGTACCACCTGATCGTAGGTCATGCCTCCTTTCTCATATTCATTCCATTCATATCCTTGCCAAACCTTGCAGTCTTTCAGGGCTCTTACCGTGAGATCAAATTTTTCAAGGCTGCCACACTTATCCAGTAAACGTACCGCAGGATAGTAAATATCCAGGTCCCAGGATTCCGTATTCATTTCAACAGCAGCGTACTCATCTTTAGGAGTGCGAATATTAAAATAGTGGCCAAAAGCGTTTTGTTTATCTTCCGACGTCGTTTTAATGACTTCAAATGGATAGCAGAAAACCTCGTCGTCATATATTGAAACCTGGAGCTGATATTGACCTGGTTCCAGTGCACCAATATAGCCACCATCCGACAACAGCATATTCGTTCGCTGGGATCGAATGACTTCGTGTCCCTTCTCCGCACTCCAGCACACAAAGCGTTTAATCAACTGATCATCCTGCATAATCCGAACACGCAGTGCATCCCAGTTATATTGAACCTGGCGGCCTGCTTTCGTGTATCGCGGCAGAAACCACGCCGCAATGCCATACAAAGTAACTTCGCCATTTTTGCAGTTAAGGTTGAATCTGGGTTCAGAAAACCTAATTTTTTCCTGATCGCGGCTGGAATTAAAATCAATATCAAACCATTCCTGGCGCACTTGTTCGACAGAACTCTCTGCTGACGCAGCTGCCGCCCGATCTTTATCTTTACTCAGGTAATGAACCCGCATTTTGTGGAGACGATCATCTTCACGTCGCCAGTTCTCATTGCTTGGCCCCTGAACAATTTCTAATGGGTTGTGCTTTTCGGCATATTCGTAAGAAGGAAAAGAAAAGCTGACTTCACGTAACAAACCATCTTCCATGCGCTGCAGAACGCCATAACTGGATTGGGTACGAAACTGGAAGTATTCCAGGTCATTATCTTTGTTATCCAGCGCCCGGACTGATTCGTAACGAACTTCCGAGGCATCATCTAAAGCAAATGCATTAACAGGATCCATAGGGTCTTTGTATGCTGCCTGATTCTTTCTGGCCAGTTTTTCACGTTCATCCATATTCATTTCTGTAATGAACTTTTTTGCCAGGCCAAAAGCAGCTTTTAAACCACCTTTTTTTACTTCCTCAATGCCATCTTTTACTGCCTTTTTCGCAGCATCGACTTCATTCAATTGTTCAGGTTGATTTGATGAGCTGCGTACCGATCTGAGAGGGTATTCGCCTTCTCCAATACTCATATCTACTTCGTAGGATTCATCGGATCCAACGGCGATGGCATAGTACTTACCACTTTCAATAGTCATTATTTTACCTGCATAAAATTTGCTAAAGGCGGATCTTTATTCCATTCACCGGAAGCATGGGGGTGTATACAATCCGCTTTAATTTTTGTTCAAAATATCTGAGAGCGGACAATTCTAAGAACCCCAAAGCAACAAACCACCCTGCAATTGCACTAACCTCACCCTGAAGACTGCTGACTAAGTCTGTTTTTATGACATTAATCACATAAATAGCGATGAATCCGTTGCCGACAGTAAGACGTACAGCATCAGAGAAAATAAGCAACATCGGCAAAATACCCTACAGTTGTACTATGCCCACCCAGTATGTCGTTGATAAAATACGACACTCCGGTCAGCCGCCGGGTGAGAACAAGACCGAACAGTTTGTATGGATAAATATCGATGAAATTACCTAAGTCAGAGGATGCCTTTCTACTAGGAATGCTACTGGACCTGAATCAGAGCACCCAGGCCTGGGAGCATTTTATGCAGGTATATCTGCAACATTTTAACCTCAGGTCGTGCCACCTGATGGTAGTCAGCTCGCGAACACAGGCGATGCGGTTTCATGTTGAGGCAGGCGAGCCCACCTCTCCGGAGTTTATGAAAATATATCTGGAGAAATACATTCAGCATGATCAGGTTCTGAATAAGATTAACCGTTCTCCAACCGGCCATTTCTATGCAACAAATGAAATTCATGAAGAAGAAAACGTTTACGACTCTGATTATTTCCTGAACTTTGCTCAACCACAGGGAATGGCTGAAGGCGCTGCAGCCTGCGCGTTTACCGAGGGAGAATGGCGATGCATTATTGGCACTAACCGTAACGCTCAACAGGGGAAATATTCGCGCGATGAACTGGAGCGTATGGACACCCTGCTGCCGTACATCGAAAAAGCCATCAAAACTACATTTCAGGTTGCCGAACACAGTAAGAGTGATATGCGCTCCCGAGCGCTTGTAAATACCTTCCGCATTCCTGTGGCGGCATTAACCGAGTATGGCGAAATCTGGGCGATGAATGACCAGATGAAAAACCTGATCGAAAATGACAAAACTCTTTATATACAGAATAACTCTCTGCATTCAAGCAATAAGGATCACGAACGAATGCTGTCTAACGGGCCGATCCAGATACACAAACGTGTCAATGGCCTGGGTATGGATAGCGATGACTCAGAATGTTTCAGACTGAATGATAAAGCCCAATTAGCCTTTCAGGAACTCACTGAGGAAAAGGATGGTCAGACGGTTTTTCTCGGGGTACTCGTGTATGCCGTTTCGGAACAATGGATTACCTCAACATCGATACAGCAACTGATGGATTTATTTTCACTATCTCCGGCAGAAGCTCAGGTGTGCAAGCGCTTGAGCCAGGGCTGTAGCCTGAAGGAAATCGCTAAAGTAGAGCAAAAATCGGTTAATACTGTCCGCGAACAACTGTATCGCTCCTTCGAAAAAACAGGCTGCAACAGCCAGGTTTCACTAATGAACCTGATGGCAACACTGCCTTATTATCAGGAACCTGAAATCGGACTTTTGTCCTGATCGATAAAAACCGGGAAACTGGAATCCCTTCCATTTCCCGGCAGGGTGCGGCTGACTAATGCTGGCCATCCTATCAGCCCAGCCGCTCCCGGCAACCCTGAGATCGTACTATTCCCGCCCTATTTGAAATCCTTTAGATTTCCCCATCCGAAGTGCCTACTGCCGATAGCCATATCATCCAATTGCGTCCGTTTTGATGAAGTGAAGTCTTTTTACTGAACCGGTTATATCGATTCCGACTTACGCTGGTTATCTGTGGCAAGTAGCGCTGTACTAATATACGTAGCCTACAGGTAATTTTTGCCATGCCTAAAACCGTCGTCTTTGCTATGTTCGATAATGTTCAGTTACTGGATGTCAGCGGCCCAGCAGCAGTTCTGGCAATGGTTAACACTCTTATGGGCGAGACGGTCTACGACCTGCACTATGTGAGCGGCAATAAAGACAGGAAAGTCATAACAAGTAGCCAAATGAGCATCAATACCGGGAGTTTTTCAGACGTCCAGTGTATCGATATGTTGATTGTTCCGGGCGCACTGGAAGACGCCGTCGACCAGGCGCTGGAAGACCCGGTATTGATGAGCTGGCTGGGCTCTCTCTCAAATAAAGTAGAAGTGAAGATCAGCGTATGTATGGGTACCTTCTTCTTCGCGAAACTAGGCTGGCTCGACAATAAAAAAGCAACGACGCACTGGGCAGGTATCAACAAGTTACAAAATGACTATCCCAGGGTTCGCGTTACCGGCGAATCACTGTTTCAGAACGATGGTGACGTATGGAGTTCAGGTGGTGTCACTTCTGGTATTGATATGATGCTGGCACTGATTACACGGGATTTTGGTGTTGAAATAGCCATTAAAACCGCGAAATTACTGGTCGTTTATCTATTGCGGGATGGCAGACAATCGCAGTTTTCGATTCCTCTGGAGTTCCAGACACAATCTAATGATAAAAACGTTATTTCGTTAATCGCCTGGCTGGAAGAGAGGCTGGACAAAGCAACTTCAGTTCAGGATATGGCGGCTTATACCAATGTATCCGTCAGAAAACTCCATAACCTATGCCAAAGTATGTTTAATTTCGGGCCTGCTCAGCTGTTGTCGGAGATGCGAATGGAAAAAGCCAGAATGTTGCTGCTACAGGACGAGCGCCCGATCAAGGAAATTGCCTTCTCCCTAGGGTTCAGCCAATCAGCTGCGTTATCAAAGGCATTCAACCGCCGTTATGGCATATCACCAGCGAAGTATCGCGAAGCCTATAGTGCCCCCGAGTAAACGTCTTTCGTAGCTACAACCGCCTCGTATTGCGAACACCCCATCAATACTGTCATCTTTCTGTAACAGCTTTGCAGTTTCAGACACCCTTCCTGCATTTCCGGATACCAAAACACGTCAAAGGCCATGATAGCGTGTGGCCTTTCAACATGGTGGCGCAAACGGCGCACCATTTTGTCTCGGAGGCGATAGCCCCCAAGCCCGAGAATACCCGGATTAATCAGGAGGCAATGCTTTGTTAAATCATGCTGTATCAGCCCCCCAGCGCTACTGGTCGTCAACCGATTATTTGGCACAATTACTTTGCAACACATCCCGGGAAGCGGATACCTGGCCACAATTTCTCGAACAGTTTCGGCAGCACTTCAACCTCAATGCTTGTCATTTGATTTTGGTGAATAATGCGACAAATGCCATTTTGACGCATTTACATGCAGGAAAACTCGCCACCAAAAAATACGCCGATGCTTACCATGAGAAGTACAGATCTCAGGATATGGTGATACACGAAGCAAGAACATCCGCTAGCCGGAAATTTTTTGCAACGAATCTCTGGGACAAAAAAGAGTTGTACTACAACTCATCGTTTTATCAAAACTGGGCCTTGCCTCAAGGTTTAATTGAAAGCGGAGCTGCTTGCATATTCGCAGAAAATGACTGGCGTTGCATTTTAGTACACAACCGTACAAAAGCTCAGGGGAAATACGACCTAGACGATATCGCCGGAATGAACGATTTGGTTCCTCATTTGGAACGAGCGATTAAAGCATGTTACATGCGGGATCAACTGAATCAACACAATACCCGAACGCGCACGATTCTTGAGGGCTATCGTACTCCTGTCGCAATTATTACTGAATTTGGCAAAGTCTGGGGCACAAACCGCTTGATGGAAGAGCTGCTTCAGGACGAAAACTCTCTGTATATTCGTGATGGTATTCTTCGGGCTCAAATCCCCGGAACTGATCGCGCTATCACTACCGCGATTATGAACAGCGCCAATAAAGATGCATTACCGGCACCAATGTTTGTTGATGTCAGCGAGGATATTCGCCTCCATTTCTGCGGAATCCGTGGAAAGCACAACAATCTGAAAACCAACAAAGGCGTTTTATTGTTCGCCATAAGCAGAAATTATCGAACGCATGTCTCTGTAGAAACCTTAATGGGAATGTTTTCTTTAACACCTTCAGAGGCCGCCGTCTGCAAATACATATTAGAAGGCAAAGAGTTGAGGGAAATTGCGGAAATCAGAAGTAAATCGGTAAATACCATTCGTGAACAACTCTATCAGTCATTCAAAAAAACCGGTTGTAGCAGCCAGACCGCTCTGGTCAATATGCTGACATCAATTCCGGTACTTGACTGCTGATTCTCCTCTCTAACACCTTAGATTGACTTAATTTTTCTGAATAAACTCATAAAAAAACGCCCGGTTAACCGGGCGTTTTTGACTCTGATTGTTATGACGCAGTTACTCTCGGGCGTCGATCAGAGTGGTTGGCAATTGCAGATTCGGCTGATGCTTGGCCTCGGTGCTGCCATTATTAGTATTTAATATCAGCTGAGGAACATTGCTCTCTTTTTCATCCAGGAAGTAAACACCACGACTGTTGTTCTCCTGCCCATTAGCAGTAAACACAATGCGGTCATTTAACAGAGTTAACTGTCTCGGCTCATCATTATCGCCTAACGGGAAAGATACCGGAGTATTAAGGTCTGTATTCACCGACTTCGCCAGGTGGTAGTTACCCTCACTGTTTTTCAGGGCGTAAAAGATTTCTTTTCCTTTAACCAGAGGTTTTTCCAATGGGTCTTTGATACTACTCAGACGTGTTGGGTTGTAGCTATTACCTTGCGGTTTCAGCTCCCATAAATACGCTACACCATCCTCAGTGGCCGTGGCTTTATACAGCACCGAGCCATTAGCAGGAAATTCTGTTAAGTGACTGATATCACCGTGTGTACCGGAAAATTTTAATTCAGTAGCATTTGTGGTACCAAAACCAACATACAAACGCCCAGAATCTTGAGAACCTGTTTCGTTTGACATAAAAAAGATTCGGTTACTGTCGACAGACGCGAAGTTCGACGGGTAACTGTGTTTCCCGGTATCAAGATCAGTGACGCTAACCGTTCCTGATTCACTGCCATCAGATACCCATAAAGTACGTCCGGTTCCAGCATAACCTGGACCAGTCGGCTTTCCATCCCAGGCACTGAAATACAGCTTTCCATTAATCCAGCTGAGGTTCAGTGGAACGGATCCCATACGTGTACGATCCTCATCGCCCGGAGCGCGAATATCTTTTACCAGACTAACGGAAATATCGTCGCCGGTATCAGGGATACGTGCTTTAAATAACTCACGACCCAGTGACTGACCATTTTCGTAGGAAATTGCGGTAAAGAATAAAGTATCAATCTCCGGGGCATATACAAAGCTGCTGGGATTGCTACTACTCCCCGGTGCCAGTTCAATTTGTTTGAACTCAAGCGTGCCGTCGATATTACGAACGACCCACAATTCTGTCCCTTTATCCTGAGCATCGCCAGACAGCACCATTTTATTAGCAAATGCATACAGGTTATTCGGTTTAGTCAAACCATTTAGCTGATCAGGCTGGATATATCTCTGGCTTGTACCATCGATCTCAATCTCACGAATAAGACCTGATGAGCGGTATGTCCGCAAGATGGAGTATAAACTAGCGCCTAATCTCACCGCCTTGGTTATTTCGCCCTCTTGAGGGTTATCGCCATTAACCTGGCCCAAAGATATAGCTACACCATTTTTTCGTTCAGAACTACCATCGGTATAGTACCCGAACTTATTAAGCTGGTCGCTGTAGCGGCCAACGCTGGTGTACAACATTGCCTCAACATCAACAATGATGGAGGTGCTTTGTACGGAACCGGAAACAACACCGGTTTTAGCATACGGCTTAACATATAGCTTCAGAGCTTTTCCACGGGCAGAGAAAGGTACAGCCAAAGCAGCGGTTGTTCCTAATTCCGTTTCTGTTCTGTCTGCATTAATCTGAACCCAACGATAAGTCGTTTTATCCCCGTCCTGAGCATCGTTATCGTCATCAAGGTAAAAATAACAAGCGTTGACCTGGTCACCCACTTTTAATAGTCCTAATGGACGGGCGTCACAGTCTTTACTTATATGCAATTTGCTAATACTGGGGGCAGAATTGTCTGAAACCTGTCCACCACCGCCAGCAGTAACACTTTGGCCAGGAGAGGCACCTGTTTGAGCAGACGGTTTAAATACAACGGTTATAATGTGGCCGATATCGTCAGTGGTTACCCGATAACTGGTACCAGTAGCACCGTCTATTTTCACCGTTGACTGCCCTGCAACCGGAAGTCGACGGTACCATTGAATATCAACAGGCCCAGCAGAAGCATCCGATTCCAGATCACGATGGGTGTAGTCGATTGTCAACGTCGTACCAACGTAGATATCGCTACCCGCTGATGAGATAATTTTTTGATCCTCAGCATACGGTATCGAGTTTGCAACAGACAGCTCGTCTGATAAAACGGGAACGCCTTCTTCAGTCCCGGTGCGGGCCATTGGCGTTATGCGTGCAGAGATCTTTTTGCCAAGTTGATCTCTGCCTATGCCAAACTCGAATCCGACTATGTTAATTGGCTCACCATCAGCCAGCCACTCAATAAAATGTTCGCCCGCCTTATCACCTTCAGCATCAAAATAGGTGAAGGAAACGCTGACATCATCGCCAAGCAATAGCAGACCGCCGTTATTATCAATAATCGAGAAATCACGAGCTTCCGGCGCCAGGTTTTTTGGTGCGATTTTTTGTTCAACCGTAACTTTATCTGACGCAACAGGCGTACCGGTTAATTCGCCGGATACCGCGACAGGAGTCACTTCAAAGCTGATTTGTTTACCGACATCTGCAGTAGCAAGCGTGTAGCTTTTTCCGTTTTCTCCAGATATTGCTTCACCATCACGCAACCAGCGAATCAATGATGCGCCCTCTGCATCATTGTCATTGTCCGAGTATGTGTAAGACAGTGTTAACGTATCGCCAACCCGCGCCTGCTCACCGTTATTATCTGTTATAGCGAGATTACTGACGGTAGGAGCCGCATTAGTGACGCCACCAGAACCACCATCCTGGCCTCCGCCAGAGCCACCGTCCGGACCACCACTTGAACCACCATCAGAACTGCTGCCACCTGAACCACCACAGCCCGAAAGCACAGCAACGGCCAAAGCACTGACCATATATTTTGAAAGAGACATTGAGATTTACCTTAAGATAAAAATGTCGCTCAATGTTAAAGATTGGCCTTTTTCAAGCCACCCTGCAATTGTACTAAAACCACCTGAAATCCTTTGAAGTAACGTAATTTTCAGAACAATTTAGAGCATTTGTGATTGATTTCACACAAGGAGAAAAAGAGGTAAAAATTAAAAATCAGAAGAAAAAAAATACGGGCGAAATCGCCCGTATTACATCCAACGAAAACTATGATTTACAAAGGGTTTACGGGGTTCGGATCAAATTCAATCTGAGCCTCAACCGCCTTACCCCAGTTTATACCATCCGTTGACGACCAGATTTCACCGAAGCGCTCCTGATTCTCACCGAGACCACCAATAATGATTAACCGATCGTCTTTTGCAACCATTGCAGGATAAAATCGCATTGGGAATCCGGTATTGTCGGTCACTTTAGTCCAATCAGTGCCATTTCCGGATTTCCAGACATTATTGAAATTATCGCCACTGTTACCAACACCACTGTACATCCAAAGCTCACCAGCCAATTCAACAACCCGTGCATCCGCACGAGGTTCAAATGCTGCATCCGACTCACTCCAGGTTTTGCCATTGTCGGTTGATTGCCAGACTTTTCCATGATACTGCGTAGAACCATAACCACCAATAACCCATAACGACCCATTAAAGCTTAATGCGGCGAATCCCCACTCCGCATCAAAGGAAGAATCATTTGCGGTAGTGATAGCGGTCCAATCACTACCATTTTCAGAGGTAAAGACACGATTACGATAAATGTTGCTCGATCCACTTTCCCGCTCAGTCGCAATTAAAACAAGTTTATTGTCATGAACAACTAAACGAGCAAAGCGTAACACGGGAAAATCACCATCTGCGGTGCTGGCTGTTACTTGCCAATTGCCCGAGTCACTGCTCTCATTTAAACGGGCAACGGTGCCGTTATCCTGCAACACCCACAACTGATCGTTATAATTCACAGCCGATAGCGTGTTCTTACTGATAAGCCCTCCTGAAGTCTGGCGTTTTTGCCAATCAAACCCTTCCGCAGATTGCCAGGTATCCGTGACAAATGAGGACACAATGCCGCCAATAACATTAATTTTATTGTTACTTACAACAGCCACTGAATTGTATCGGCCAGGTAATTTTTGACTGCCTTTAGCCCAGGAGAATCCGTCAGTTGAACTTTGCGCACGAATACGATTTGAATACGCTCCAATCACCCAGATTTTATCAGCAAACGACATCACATCTGCATTTCCCGCAGGCACTAAGTTACGGGGATCCGAGCCTGCATCATACTGACTCCAGCTACCGCTATTCGCCCCATAGCCAAAAATCAGTGCTCTGACAGGATCGACCAGAAATAACTTATCCTTAATCTGAACAAAACGAGAATAGCTACCGGTTTGTACGTTTCCACCAACGCTGGAAATTGAAGCAACCAACGTCCAGGAAGAATTATTAAACTGATATACCTTCCCTTTTACGTGACATATCAGTTTATCCGCTTCATCACCGCTGCCTTTAACAACTCCCAGCTCAAAACGATCATACAAACCGCCGCAAGATTGATTGGTACTTTGTTTACTCCAGTTGATACCATCACTTGAGGCCCATAAGTCATGTTTATTGGTGGAATTACCTCCGGACAGCCATAACTTGCCATTTGCTTCTACAACGGAATGGTCACTGTAACGACTAAAATCAGCAAATGTGGTGTTCTGAGTCCAATCAATACCGTCATAAGAAGACCAAATATCTTGCTGAACAATAGCACGACCATCAACAACCTGAGTTCCGCCGGTTAACCACAAGCGACCTTTGAACTCGACTACATGATGATCAAAACGCGGGGTAAACACCCGATTGCTTGCGGTAACTTCTTTTTGCCATACGCGCCCGTCAACAGAAGACCAGACCTCATTGCTTCCACCGTTAGCGGGATCACCGCCAAAACGCCACAGTTTTCCTTTAAACTCAACAAAATGCGCTCCGGTAAACAGACTGAAATCCGGCTCTGCACTGAGCTGCCCGCGCGCCTGGTAGTTACCATAACTCATACGATAAGCGGCATCGCGCTGCAGAGTTAAGGCAGTAATATCTACATTTTCAGGAGTGGTCTGATAATCTTGCAGTTCAGCAGTTTGATAATCCTGACAGCCGGAAGGGTTCGCTAAATCGCAGTTTAAATCAGAACTACTGGTCAGCTGGACACCCGATAGATTATCGCTGAATTTTAACGTGGAGCTATCTTTGCCAACCCAGGTTTTCACATTCATGCTGGCTGCACGCACTTCCACATCATAACTGGCAGAAGCAGCCGGATAATCACCAAATGCCGCAATTTCTGCGGTAATTGTTGCGTGTCCCGGCTTTAACGGAAACACAGTTCCCGCCGCAATTTTAGGCCCGTCCTCTGCAACAACAAAAGCGATGCCGTCATCTGAACTGGAGTAGCTGATTGCGCCACGTCCCAGGCCTGTTGCGCGGTTGGTGAATTGCGCACGAACAATTGCCTTTAAATTACCAGACTGGGCAAACGTAAGGTTTTGTTGTGGTGTTTCATCAACGGTAACCGGCGCCGATATATACGTTGAACCAGGTTCGTTAGCGTCTGACCCCGGACGCACATGTACTTTAATATTGTTGCCAGCATCTTTTTGGCCAACGATATAAACTTTTCCGCGTTGATCCGAAACCAGATTGCCATTACTGAACCAGGAATAACCGGTTCCGGCTTCGGCATCACCATCCTTATCAAGGTAGGTATACTGAGCGACCAGACGATCACCAACAACAACCGTTCCACCATTTTCATCAACAACGGTCAGACCACTCACCTGTGGCCTGTGAGATATCATTACCCGCGATGACGTTAACGTATTACCTTCTTTATTACCGGTCTTGGCTTTACCCGTGACAACTGCCCAGATTTCAGCCCCTTCGTACGCTGAGCTGATAACATACTCTTTATTTCCGGCGGAATCCGGAATGTCGGCGACGGTACTGTCTTTTGAGAACTTCCAGATAATATGTGAATCGTCAGCGTCGTTCTCGCTATCACTATATTGGTAATTCACTGTTAAGGTGTCGCCGTATAAGGTACGCCCACCATTTTTGTCTTCAACCGTTACATTACTGATCACCGGCGCATCGTTAAGCACAGCAACAGAAACTGCACTACCAGCAGAAACATTCTGAATCGCTCCTTGCTTATTGCCTGAGGTCGCAACAGCGGTTGCCCTGGCAGTCAGCTGTTTACCAGCATCGTCACTTGTTACGGTATAGGTCGCGTCATTCGCACCTTCAATCTCAACCGTGTCGCGATACCAGCGGAAAATATGCGTACCGGCCGTATCACCTTCGGCATCCTTGTATTCAAATTTGATGGTAACCTGATCACCAACATTTACGTCAGTTTTATCAAAAACTAAATTTGAAAATGATGGAGCTTCATTGGGCGCAATCGCTGCGACAGCTCCTTCAACAGACTGCTCACTGCCTTGTGGCATACCTGATGTGGCAACCGCTGTGACTTTGGCGGTTATTTCATTACCGATATCGTCACCGGTAATAGTGTAAGTTGCTGCATCTGCACCACTTATTTTACTGCCATTGCGGAACCAGCTGAAAATATGACTCCCCGCCGGGTCATTATCTGCGTCTGAATAGCTAAACTGGATTACAATCTCTTCGCCAAGCTGCGCTGAGGATTTGTTAAATGTCAGAGCGGTAAAAGAAGGAGCAGAATTACCGGGAACACTGATTTGTGCGGAGCGTGCCGCGCTTCCTTGCAATGCCCCTGTTACAGATACCGGTGTGACTTCGAACATCAGATTTGTTGCCAGATCATCTGAACTAAGGGTATAGGTTTTCCCTGTTGCACCTGAAATTGCTTCGCCATTTCGTAACCAACGAAACAGTGAGGTGCCTTCCTTATCACCTTCCTTATCCAAAAACTGGTAATCGCCCACCAACTTATCACCTGGAATAAGCTGACCTCCGTTCTCATCGACAACGGTAATAGCAGAAGCTGTTGGGGGTGTATTATTCCCAGGTGTTGGATCAGAAGAGTCACTACCACTGCTTCCGGATCCACCACACGCCGATAAAAAAAGCGGCACTAATGTTGCCGCAAGTATTGTCCGATTCATTTCTTTACCCTTAAAAGATATTCAGCGCGGAATGGTAAAGAAGCGGCGTTTTCCGGGAACCCTGCAATTGTACTAGGCAACCTAAAATTGCTAAGTTAGTCACACAACGGCAACTCGTTGTACTTAAAATTCTTCCTGTTGTTACCCTACAGCCACCGGGCGATATCATCGTTCGCCATGTTTAAAGTAGTACCGATAAGTACTACCACGAGTAACACCCGTCTTAGCTCTGGGAGTCACTTCAACCCATAGCCTGTCAGCAAGATCGTCCTTTTTTACCCGATATTCACGATGAGCTCCGGCCTGAAGTACTTTTTTATTCGTACGGAATACGTACTCGGCAGGCGCTTGTGGGTCATTCTCCTGATCATGGTAGCGAAAGCTTACATTCAGAATATCACCCGGCTCTATTGGCATATAGGAACTGGAACTGCCATTAACACTGCTTTGTAACCCCATTAATACTACTGGCGCAGTGTTGTCATAGACCATTTCACTATACGATCGATAGACTCTTTTCTCCTGAATTTTATTACCGGCGAGAATGACGCCCGCTGAAATTCGCTGCCCGGCATGCTGAGGCAGCAAGCGGAAAGTATCAGAAGATCCACGAGATACCTCCAGGCCATTCAGGTACCAGATATATATGGCGCTATCGAACTGATCTGCGTTCTTTTCACCAATAATAATATTTACCTTTGCAACCTGGCCGGAAAAAATCTGTAGTTTATTGGTTGTTTGGTTGATCAAATCAATAATCAAAGTTGCATCTTTGGCCATCGTCCTTTGCGTTAACAAAAATAAGGAAAATACCAATAGAAAAGCGACAGCAGTCTTCATTGTGATGGTCCCGGTTATCATTCACCGGGAACCATATAAACTTTATATCTTCCGACAACCCTACAGCTGTACTAAATACGGCAGATAAGCAGCAACTAACGGTCTTGCTGCGATATCTGGTACTTGTAATTTCTGCCAGACTTCACCCCGGTCTCTGCAACCGGGGTAACTTCAACCCATAATCGCAGCCCCATATATTCAGGTTGCACAGAATATTCTCGACTGCTGCCCTGTTGCAGAATTTTAGTATCCGTTCTGAAGATAATATTATCTATTCCCTGCTTATCACCTTCGTAATCGAAGTAGTCGAAATCCACCGTTATTTTATCGCCAACCGTCAGATTCGTTAAATGACTGTAATTTCCATTCACACTTGCCCGAATACCCAGCAGAATCCTGGGAGGTGAGTTTCGATGAATCAGTTCACGGTGAGATCGGAACTCCTTTTTATGCAACTGATTAGCCAGAACAACCCCAACCGATAATCGTTGTCCGATATAGGCATCCGATAATTTAAGTTGGTCCAGCGGTCCACGTTTAATTTCAGTTCCGTCCAGATACCAGATAAATTCAGCAACATCCTGAGTATCGAGAGTCTGGCTGTTGCGCAAAATTTTTACGCCTGCTGTTTGGCCACTGTAGAGCATGTGTTTGTTTGTCGTTTGGTTAACAATGGCAATATACAGGTTTCCGGTACCAGGCAATTGTGCAAGTGCACAGCCGCTAACAAAAAGCGTCAGAATTAAAAAAATGGTTTTCAAGAGAAGGATTCCAGTAGACAGGTGTAGTGACCGAATGATTCAGGACCACTATATAAAGCGGAATAAGTTCACCAACCCCAATATGGGGGAATTTATAAGTAAAAGGCGCCACTTTTTTTATAAGGGGCGCCTTTTTATTTTCGGGAAGTTGTCAGTTACTCGGCGATTCTTAAAAGCGCACGACGTTTACCAACCCGCTTCCAGTTCTCACCATCATCCGACACCCAAATGCTTTTGCTTGAATAAGAATGGTCAAAACGATCATCGCCACCCGTTAACCAGATGCGGTTGTTAAAGTGATGAACCGCCATTCCTGAGCGCGGAGGATGTTCTAACGTTACCTTTGTTGCCGTTTGCATTGGGTTTAAGCCACTGATGCTGGTGAAGTAACTGGCACCGCTGTTACTGGTCAGAATTGCCAGTGCTGAACCGTCAAGTGTGATGTCATAACCACTTTCAAGCTCGATATTGCCATTGTTATTGGCATCCTTAGTAGACACGGTGAACCATTGGCTACCATCACTGGTATAGCGTATTTGCAGGTTACCGCGACTGCCTGAGTTAGTTGAGCCCGTTACCACAAGGCGCTCACTATTTGCCACAGCGCGCAGATGATAGATAGCCTCACCGAAACCAAAATCTGCCGTAGCCTGTGTCCAGCTGGTGCCATCGCTGCTCGACCAGACATCCTCTAATCCAGCAAACGGACTTTCATACTGGCGACCGCCAATCACCCACAACTGATCTTTGAAGCTCACTAACTGCTGGTCTCTGCGAGCCGGAATATCAGCTACCTCATGACGACTCCACTCGAGTGTGCCATTAACCAACTCTCCTTTGGCGATATATGATTTTTTATCGGTATAAGAAACAAAATACATCCATAACGCACCATTTAGCTCGGCAACTGACGCTTTACCCAGCGATTGTGGTAACAGTTTACTGTCATCAGCAGGTCGATTCGGCTGCCAATGAATACCGTCATCACTCACCCACACTTCATTAGAGGCAGCATTATTCTCGTTACTGGCGCCACCGATAATCCATAAGCGATTGTTAAAGCTGACCATCTCGTGACTTTGCAGACCTGGGAACTCCCCTTCACTTTCTTCCCTTGTCCAGTTGGTTAAATCATTCGATACCCAGGTATCCAGTGAAGTATCAACGATCTTATGTTTAGGAACATTAATCAGATCCCGGCTGCGACCACCGCCAATCCAGAAGCGGTTTTTGAATGCCATAGCAAAGTCAAAGCTTTGTCGGGTGGAATAACCAGCAGTATCCGTTTCCTTTTCCCAGCTATTTCCGTCAGCAGAAGAATAAATACTATTTTTACTACCGATTACCCACACTCGCCCATCAAAAGCCAGTGCCTTGTGACCACCAATCTGGTTGGCATCGATCGTACTGACTCGCGCTGCAGTCCAGCTTTGTGCATCAGTTGAATAGTAAACATCACCTGTTGGATTCGTGATAACCAAACGACCCGTCAGCTTTGATAATTGCGAGTCACCATAAAGGGAGTTACGGCTACTAAAACCCGTGACCTTATCCCAGTCTGTGCCATCGGTCGTGGAATATAAGCCGCTGATGTTATAAATCGATAAGCCACCAGCAAATACTTGCAGCTTGTTGTTATAGCTTGTGATTAAAGTACGGTGCATGCGGTAGCTGCGATCCGTAACCGGCAGATTGGCTGCAACCTGCGTCCAGTTAATACCATCACTGCTTTTCCAGACGGTATCAACAAACGCTTCCTGAGTCAGAGTATTCTCACGGTATAAGCCACCAGCAATCCAAAGTTCTCCATTATGCTCCGCGACATCGTGGAGACGACGAGCGGTAAATGGTGACGCAGTTCGTAGCCCTTCCCACAAAATGCCGTCTTTACTTCTCCAGATACCATTGGTTGCCAGGTTAGAGTTGGCTGGCTGACCACCGAAGATCCACCAATAACCACCAAATTCAATATGCGCAGCACCACGAATTTGTGGGCGTGGGCCAAACCCTAGCGTCAGATCGGCGGTTTCCAGAAGGCTGGTCGATAAACGTAATCGCGAAGGATTTGCCAGTGTTGTTACGGTTTGGTCTACATTGCCATCTGCGGTAAGGGTCCCGTTTTGCGGATTGACGCAAATTCCGATACACGACAAATCTGAAACCGTCCAATTTAAAGGATACTGGCTGCTCTTAATGGATAAACGGCTACCGCTTTGTCCTACTTCAGCAATTACCTCCATCGAACCATCAACAACATTAACGGTGTAACTCGATTGCGCAGCAGAATAGTTGTCATCGGCTGCAACCGAAGCAGTTATGGTTGCACTACCAAATCTCACGCCAACCACAGAGCCATTATTGGTCACCTGCGCAACTTCGCTATTGCTGCTGGCGTAGCTCACCTGACCAATGCCCTGAACCTGCAAAGGCCGACTGATGGTGCTGTTTTTCACCAGAGTCACGGCGCTGGATTCTGCAAAAGAAACCTGCTGTTCAGCACGAACCTTTAATACGATATCAATCTGCCCCTGCTCATAAGTGTCGCTGCCAGCCGCAACAACCGAAACCGTGGCGCTGCCCGCTCCTGCCGTCATAAAGTTAAAAGACTGAGAACTCTGCTGAACAATACGAATGACCGATTCATCACTGCTGGTCACGGTGAAACTGTCGTTACCACGATTGCCAAACACACGCATCGACAGGTTGTTATTGGTCAGGTCAAACACCTTACTGACACCATCCTGCAGTGTTAACGGCTGCGGACGCTTGGACACCACCACATCAACCGACAAAGACGCGGCATTGTATTTGGCGGTTGCTGCGACACGAATGGTGATGGTTGCACTACCAACTGTTAATGCTCCGCCACCTTCGCCGATTTTTACTACCGATTCATCACTGCTGGAATAACTGACAGTAGCATCGGAATCGGTTGTAACCGGTAAAGCCAGCTCATCACCCACTTTCAGCTGTAACTTGCCATCCGTCAGCACAACCTGATTGCTCAGCGCCAGCTTCGGATCCAGCAGCGTGTTACCACTACCGCCGTCACCACCATTGCCTCCGGAACCACCGGAAGAATCATTACCACCCGATGAGCCACTGCCACCACAGGCTATCAGCAACAGCGACATCAGTGTCACCAGCTTTATTCGTATCAGAAAAGTCATTATCCGCTCCTGTCGAGATAAGGAAAATTTCCCGACAGGCTATAGGCAGATAAAAAACCAACAATAGTGCAATTTAGGGCTATCTGATCAGAGGAGGAACTGGGTCTCAGTTGAGTGTTTTATTATTTTTTCGGTACTCACTGGGCGTACAGCCATAGGCCTTTTTAAAGTAACCGTAGAAGGTGGATTTGCTGGTAAAACCTGCCTCGATATAAATATCCGTTACCGATAGCGCTGGCATCTCCAGCATTCGCGCGGCCGCATAATGCACCCGGAAATCGTTAATGAACTCATAGAACGACAGGTTGAATTGCTGATTAATCAATTCCGATAACTTATGCGTGGTCATGCCCAGCTGGTTAGCAAGACTGGCTAGCGACAGGTCATCGTTGAGATACAATTGTTCCTGCTCAACCCGGTTACGAACCTGTTGAGCCAAAGGATCGGGGTCAGCAGCAGAATCGTCTTTGGCATCATCCGGCTTAACCTCCAAATCTTCCGGCTCCTGAGCCACCACCTCGGTTGTCTGTAAAATTGGCGCCTCTTCCAATTCGTAACCTTTAAAGTTACGCCATGCCGTTTCCACAGACATCCAGGTAAAAAACAGCACCAGTACAATAAATCCGATATCGCCGAGTGACAGGTCATTACCCGACGGATTCAGAAACGCACTGGCAACCTGAGTAATGGTGGTGATCAGAATAACGAGAATAGCCAGCATCATACGAAACCACGATCTGGGTAACGTCTTACTCTGGTAGCTTGCCCAATCAGAACGCAAACGCATCATCAAACGGAACGAGGCAAACACATAGGCACTGGTTTGTAACCCGGCCATCATAGTGATCAGGCTGAACAAACTGATGTAACTGTCTTGTTGGTAATCGAGCTGAGTGGCCGGTTGCCACAAGCCGACATCACTGACCTGATTACCCGCCGCCAACACAATCATCAGGGGCAATAAACACAACACGAAATCCTTCGTGCCAACATAATTACGGGTCGATATATGACTGATGTAACCCAACAGCAATGGGCCAGGCAAAAACACAATGGGCAGGAAACAAAAATATAACCTAGGGGAAATATAGAAATCCTGAGCATCCAGCAAAATAAGGCCGAGGTAGCCCACTACAAACGCCATATAACCACTCAGCCACAAGCGCGAACGGCAGCGAATCGAAAAAACCACGAGGCATAAACACGCCGACGTTGCCAACAGGCACCAATAAAACCACTGCAACGAAAAACTCCCTGTTGTCTTAAATCTGAAACAATTGGTAAAAATTAAACATGATTGTCTGCTAAAGCTGCAACAGGTTCGTTTAAATCAGCCAAAAAAACCGTGTTTGGACGTTCAGCTGGATCGAAACGGACTCTTTTATCCGGCGGTTTCCTTAGCATGACTGGCAGATGTCACAACCAAAACAGCAACAATGACAAACGCTTTGCATTCTTCCCAGCAGCTCAGCAATCAGTTTCAGCAACTGATGCGAGCATTCAATATTCAGCCAGGTCAGTGGCCTGATTGGCAGTCCTGGCGTCTGCAATTACTCGATTTTATTGCGGTTGATGACCTGATAGTCAGCGGCCCAGCCGAATATCAGATCGGTGTACCCGCCACTCAGATGTCAGCCAAAAGTGCCGATTCCATAAAACACACCATCGGTGATGTCACAATCGAGTGGTACTTCGACACCAAAGTGGACAGCAAAGTGTCGCTTCAGTTGCAACAAATAATCACAGATTCGCTTCCCGTCCTGACCAGCCAGATCCGGATTGCCAGCAAACATTGTCGTAATCTGGCACAAAAGGCATTGACCGATACCACTCTGAACCAACTGGGTTACCAATATTTTGCCGTCAGTCGTAATGGCAAGTTAACCGAGCCGGACAATCAGAGCAGACCAGCATTCAGCGTTTATCAACCAAAACTGCTCGACAGCGTTAAGCACTGGTTAGCTGCTATTCAGCCCGGCAAACTGCCAACAACACACCCGATTCGCCACAAGGTGATGACCGTAAACGAACAGCGTTGGTTGGCAACCCTGATCTTTCCCATGCCACCTGATAAACGGCCATCCGATTCGCGGCCAGCCAATCAGGCACTGTCTCTGACCATGGCAACAGAACACAGAGAGGATGTCATCGCTTCGCTCGTTCTTGTTCAACTGGATAACCAAACCACACCGGAATGGCTGACCCAGGCTTTTGCTGTCAGCAGTTCAGAAGCCAGGGTAATGATGTTGTTTGCCAGCGGCAAAAGCGCCGAGTCGGTGGCAGATCATACCGGCTACAGCATTAACACCGTTTATTCCTACATCAAAAAAATGTATGCCGCCCTTGGCATCAACAAGCAGGGGCAGCTAACCGCCTGCCTGGCACCGCGTCTGATTTAACATTACCGGGTTAATTACAATGAACATGAATCAGACACACATTTCTGACTACATCGACCGTATCTATCAGGCCGTACTCACACCGGAAGACATCCCCACCATCATGGATGATCTGCGCACTCTGGTGGATGCACCGTACAGCTCATTTCAGGTGGAAGGAATACATAACCACAGTCTGGACCAGATGCACCTGGTGAATTACGACCCAACGTCGATTAACAGTTACTCGGACTATTTCGTCAGCCGCGATCCGTGGACCCAAACCATCATCAATCGCGGCATGATTAATACCCCCTTCCAATGTTCGGAACGACTGGTAAGCGACAAAGACTATTGTCGCAGCGAGTTTTATCAGGATTGGGGCAGGCATTGGGGCGTTCGTTACGCCATGGGCAGCGGCTTTCAGATCGACCAGCAACACATACTGAAACTGGCATTCCAGCGTCACTGCGATCACACGCCTTTTACAATTGCAGAGGAGCAAACCTTAAACCTGCTCCACGGCCACTTTGAGCAATGGGTCCGTTTACACGGCATTTTCAGCGATCAACAACAGGAGATAAGCAGCAGTCTGCCACTGGATTCAATTAACCGTCCGGTTTGGGTGCTGGACCGCAACATGGTGCTGTATTACAGCAACCACTATGGCCAACAACAGCTGGCGGACAATAAGGCGTTCAGCCTCAGCAATAACCAACTGCGCCTGAAAGTACATCATCAACACACACAGCTGGAAAAACGTATCCAACTACTCACCCACAGCGATCACTTATTGCAACACGCGATTCAACGTGAGCCGGTTTTCCTCACCGTCGACCAGCAGACTGAAACCTTTTGGTTAATTCCGTTTACCCAGCACAACCAGCGCCGGGTCATACTAGTTGGACAGAAAGTCATTGCCGATGAACAGGACATAGAAAATCAGCTGGGTATCACCCGCCGACAAGCCCAGGCAGCCATGCTGCTGACTAAAGGGCACAATCTGGCCGATATCGCTCAGGACATGAATATTTCGGTGAATACCGTGCGCAACCAGTTATCCAGTTGTTACCGTGAGCTGAACGTGGCCAACCAGTCCGAGCTCATTGAGCTGGTCAGCCATACCTGGAAAGGTGTTCCCGATCCGGACTGACCGAACTGAAGCGGGCCTGGATTCAGGAACAGCAATAGGAAAATTGATATATGAGTCGAACGTTCCCACACTCAGTGGAAATGCATCCGCTGTCGTTCGCTGTGGGCTACCGAGTCGGTACTGTTGACCATTTCATCGTACGGCATACTCTGAATCATATAGCCGTGATGCACACCTAACATCGCGAGTTGATGGGAGCACTCAGACAAACTTCGAAAGCGCTTTGGCTGATCATTTTCGGTCAACAAACTTTGCATACCGTCGTGAAAAATCTGGACCAGATATAAGTCACCCTCATTCGCCAGCACATGGACTTCAGGACGGGAATAATGGGCGCAACGCTTTAACTCTTTCAACGTCATAACAGACTCCAAAGCTGTACATTACTTGTACAGATTGCGCCAAAGCCATTTTCCCCACCAGTAAAGATTTGCTAACCCGGAATCGAATCACTCTGTTACAGTCAAGCTATGAAATCATTTGAACCCACTGATGATCAGAACAACCCAACAGCGAATCAGGAGCAACAGCAGGCACTGGGCGACCTGGATGTTGTTCGTCAGCTGCTGGCCAGCTATTTGTCCGATGGTAAGCGCAGCTCGCTTTACGAACTGATCAAATGGTTACAACAACCTGAACAGGCTATTTTTAATGAAGATGCCCTGAAAGATTCCTTACTGCTGTTCCGCTGCAATTTCTTCATCATGCATGCGCTTTATCAATTGAGAAATCAATGGCGAAGCGAAGAAGCTGGGGAATTATTAATTTCGGCATTACATATCCAGTTTTTACCTGGCTCTTCACACCAGCGGCAACCTGATCAGCACTCAGCAACAACCAGCGATTCACTTGAGCTGGATAATGCTGACCCGCTGCAGGCGTACTACCTCGACCTTACCAACCTGTCGACCAGCCGCGAAGAGGTTGAGCTGTTAATGGAGCAGTTCTGGAAAAAAATGGCACGCCCGGATTACAGCAGCCACCAAGATGAAGATCTCGCGACTCTGGAATTGAAACCACCAGTTTCCGCGCGCGAAATACGCCAGCAATATCGGCGCCTGGCCATGAAGCATCACCCGGATCGGGGTGGTGATAGCCTGAAGTTCCGCCAGATCAACGCCGCATTCCAGCGGTTAAAACAAGCTCCGTTTTATCATTAACCTTTGACTGGCCAACCGACAACAGAAAAACGAAATCATTTTTCTTCTGTTATTATTCGCCTCAGAACAAATACTAACAGAGAGAGTTATGCGCTTTTCCCATCACCTTGGCTTACTTTTATTTTCCCTGCTGTTTGCTCCTTTATCTCAGGCACTGGTGATTCTTCAATATCATCATATTGATGCCACTACCCCGCCGGTAACCAGTATTTCGCCAGAAAAATTCGAACAACATATGCAGTTGCTGGAAAGTGAAGGCATGCAGGTGGTCGACCTGAAATCTGCTTTGCAAACACTACAGAATGGCGGGGAGTTACCGCATAAAGCCGTCGCTATTACCTTTGATGACGCCTGGGAGTCGATTTACCTGAATGCATTTCCACTGATGAAACAGCGCAACTGGCCGTTTACCATTTTTGTAAACACTCAGGCGGTGGATGAAAAGCACAAAAAAGTCGCCAGCTGGGAGCAATTAGCCGAGATGCAAGAGCACGGTGGCACCATGGCAAACCACTCCCACAGCCATCCGTATTTAATCGAAAAACCGGCGGATCTGTCTCTGGATCAATGGTTAACCAAAGAAGTTACCGGGCCGGAACAGCGAATCCAAAAAAAGCTGGGCGTTAGCCATAAAATGCTGGCCTACCCTTATGGTGAATTTGATTCTGATATTGCCAATTGGTTAAAAGTAAAAGGCTATATCGCATTTGGTCAGCAATCAGGACCAGTTGGTAAACACTCACATTTCCAGGCGTTACCACGCTTTCCGGCGGCTGGCATTTACGCCAATCCAAAAACATTAAAAACCAAGTTAAAAACACTGGCATTTCCGATTCCTCCCGAGCAACTGATTGATCCGATCCTGGCGGAAAACAATCCTCCGGAATTAACCCTGAGTTTTGTTTCCAACGATTTATATCGATCTCAGATTCAGTGTTTTGCCAGCGGCGAAGGTGCAATTAAAACCGAAGCTAAAGCCAAAAAGATTTTAAATCCGGAAACAAATAAAAAAGATCAGCACATCAGTATCGTCACCCAGGCTGAAAAGCCGATAACGGCCGGCCGCGGTCGTTACAACTGCACCGCCGCCAGTAAAAAGCACAAAGGCTTTTATTACTGGTATTCCCAGGTGTGGATTAACACCGACGTTAAAAAACGCTGATTACGCGCTTCATGGTTGCGGATAGTACAAATCTTGTACTGTTCGCCATCAAAACATAGTGGTACATTGGTTCTAAAAAGAACAATAGGTATCACCATGTCCATTTCTGCTCTTTCCGCTGCCACCAGTGATGAAAACCATGCTACTTCACTAATGTCACGAGCCCGCCAGGCGGAAAAACAACTGGCCGCATCCAGTCTGAAGCAACGACTGAAGATTCTGGCTCAGGTACAGCAGAATATCCTGGCGCTGCGTGAAGAGATTGTCGCCAGCCTGGTTGATGAGTGTGGCAAAACCAAAACCGACGCCAATATCGAAATCATTGGTGTTCTGGACTGGCTGAAATGGCTACAGGACCACGCCGAAAAATTCCTCAACGATAAGAAAGTACCCACCCCCATTACACTGCTGGGAAAACAATCGCGTATCTGGCATCAACCACTTGGCACCGTATTAATTATTGCCCCCTGGAATTACCCGTTTCATATCGGAATTACCCAGATTTTTACCGCCTTCGCCTGTGCCAACGCAGTGTTATACAAGCCGTCTGAAATTACGCCGATGCGAGGCATTTACGAACGCGTGCTGGCTGTTGATTCATTGCTGCAAGAATCCGTTGTTATTGCTTATGGAAACGGACAATTAGGTGCCGATTTAATTGATCAGCGACCGGATAAAATCTTTTTTACCGGTTCAACCCGCACAGGCAAAGCCATTTCACGCCAGGCGGCTGATTATCTGGTTCCGGTGGATCTGGAACTGGGTGGCAAAGACCCGATGATTGTAATGGACAGTGCCGATATAAAACGTGCCGCTGCTGCGGCAGTATGGGGTGCGAATACTCACAACGGTCAGTCTTGTTCTGCGGTGGAGCGTTTATACGTTCAATCCGGTATTTATAAGAAATTGCTGGCTGAAATTAAACACCAGACCCAACAGCTTATTCAGAAAGAACAAGATAAAAACGGTGATACTGATTTAAGTCGGGTCACCGTCGATTTTCAGTTCGACATTATCCGCGATCATATCGAAGACGCCGTCAATAAAGGCGCAACGCTAGTTTGTGGTGGTGACATAGTTGATGCTGAAAAACTCATGCTACAACCAACGGTATTAACCGACGTTTCGGATCAGATGAAGTGTATCAGCCAAGAAACGTTCGGGCCGCTGCTCCCTGTTATTCCTTTCGATACTGAACAACAAGTCATAGAACTGGCTAATAATAATGAATTTGGCCTTCAGGCCAGTGTATTCAGTGCCGAC
This sequence comes from Bacterioplanoides sp., assembly GCF_965219715.1. Lineage (GTDB taxonomy): Bacteria > Pseudomonadota > Gammaproteobacteria > Pseudomonadales > Oceanobacteraceae > Bacterioplanoides. The sequence continues at coordinate 2,970 of NZ_OZ244785.1, read as the reverse complement.
ATCAACCAGGCACAACGTATTGCCCGTCAACTACAGGTAGGCGGCGTATCCATTAATAACGTTAATATGGTGGAAGGTAATCCCTGGTTGTCATTTGGGGGGCGAAAAAACTCTGGTACAGGACGCGCCCGTGGCGTCGAAGGTTTATTGGCTTTCAGCCAGAGCAAACACGTTTTAATTGATAAAAACAGCAGTCAGATAGAAGCCAACTGGTATCCCTACACTCAGGAAAAATACCAGTTGGTGATTCAATTTTTTAACGCTCTGTTTGAGAAAAGTCCACTGCGTTTAACAAAGGCAGCGATGGCCGGATTAAAACTGGAAAAGATCTCCCAGAATCAACGAACTAAGGCGAGGAAATATAACGCCCGTTAACGAAACGACAGCGAGCTTCACCGTCTGGATAAATCTCGTTCCTCTTTATCCAGACCTGTCCAATTACAGACTGGACCATTACTACCTTACTTTTTACTTCTACTACAAGCCCGCAATGAGATTCATCACCTTCCTGAAGCTGTTCTCTGAAAGCAATGGCTCGTTTGCGTTTAGCAGCTAAAGCCTCTGCTTTTACTCTGGCCAGGCGTTTTCTTTCATTTTCTTGCCTGGCGTATTCAACTCTCTTCTTTTCGGCAAGCTGTTTTTCTCTTTTCAACTCGGCCTTTTTCTCTTCTCTGAGTTGGATTTCATAGCGGGCAATATCGATTTTTTCCTGCTTTTTCGCTGAGAAAAATTTCTGAACATCTTTTTTCTCACGCTGATGTAATGATGCCTGGTTTCTTATTGCAATGAAGAGATCTCCCTTACCATCATATTCCAATTGGTTAGTCAGAAATGACCAGGAAAAAATCAAACTCGCATTGCGCTTCTTTATATTCGCACAATAGCCGCTCAAATCTTCCCAGTAAGGTCGTCGTGGAGCCATCTGCCCCGATCCAATTAACTTATGTACACGCGAGTATTGAGCAAAAAAGCCCGGAATGTATGATATTTTCATATCACCGAAAGCGGGCTTCTTATACCCTTTCATTTCGTAACTGCTCAGGTACTTAATCTCATTACCGAACTCTTTAATGTCATTCACAGAGATATCATAATCATTAATCAGCTCCGATTCGGAATAAGTCGCTACCGGAGATTCAGCGTCCAGGTCGAACACGTTTCCTTGATTTGCATGACATAACTCCTGAAATTTATTTTTGATCGCTTCAACTTGAGCATCACTTCCATAGCCAGGTAAGCGTAAATAATAAGCTCCCACAATGTTACCTTCCCAGAGCTTGTTCTTAGACCCCGAGCTGACCGTTATTAATCGATCTGAGAAGCTGTCAATGGAGTCATTATCAGTCAGGTCAGGAGTACTTTTGCCAGAAAGACTACTGCAGGCCGACGTTAAGATAAGAAGCAATATCGCCAGTGATTTATATACTTTCATTGTTTTTTAAAATTCCCTGTTAATCACAAAAAGGCCAGCAATGACCAGTAAGCGTTGGCCATATTTAAATGTCATTTTGGATTCATATCAATAGCGTGATTTTTTCAAGACAGATGTATGACGAGTAACTCTAAAGATGAATAAGAATTTCAGCTAAAGAACTTTCGCCGACGCCTGCTGCAGAGTCTTTTCGCGCTGACGCCAGTCCGGCAGCGCGTCACTCATTAATGCTTTAAATCCCGGGCCATGATCGAAGTGTTTTAAATGACAAAGTTCATGTACCACCACCAGCTCAATCAGCTCAGGTGGCAATTGCATCAACCCCAGATTAAGGTTGATATAACCACGCTGGGACAAACTGCCCCAGCGGGTTTTCATCTTCTTCACCCTCAGTGTCGGTTGCTGTTTAGCAAAACGGCTGAAAAACGGCCACCAATGATCGATTTGTTGCTGAAAGTAGGCGCGCGCCTGGGGCCTTAGCCACTTATCCATGGCGTCGCGCACATCGCTGAAGTTCCACCCCTGCGGCACCCACACCTGATTATCGGTTACCAGAAACTCATCCAATGCGCTGGTCTGGATGGGATATTCCTTTCCCAAAATCGAAAAACTCTCTAGTGCCTGCTGCTGGCGCTGTAACGCTCCGGCTCGTTGCTGTTTCAGCCAGGCTTCATTCGCTTTTACAAATGCCAGTACATCATTTTTCGCGCAGCCCAGAGGAATACGCAGATCCACTTCACCCTGCTCGTTAATTTGCAGTCGCATACTTTTGCGTTGCATGGCACTGATGAGTAGTTTTACTGACTCACCATCAATATCCAGCCACATTTGTTGTTGATACGATTTCCGCGCGCCCATAAGCCTGTTAGGATTGCCTGCAAATTCAGGAGTATTGTATGTCTGACCTCAACAGTATCCCAGCTTTAACTGAAGATGAGCTGGAAATCCTGGGTGTTTTGCTGGAAACCGAAGCAGAACGCCAGGACAGTTTTGACTTTTTTGCCGTTCATGGCCTGATCACCGCCCTGCTGTCTGGCCCAAATGAGTTTGATATCCGCCAGGTGTGGGATTGTGCCTTTGACGAGCAACTGGGCTTCAGCAAAGAACAAAAAGCTCAGGTGAACGAGCTGATGCTGAAACTCAGCAAAGAGATTCAGGCCTGGTTGGATTCCGGCCAGGACTTCCCGGTGCCGGCTGATCTGACCCTTGTCGACGACGAAGAGGAAGAGCCACCGCTGGAAAGCTGGGCCATCGGTTATATGACGGCAGTGATGCTGCAGGAAGAAGACTGGTACGCCGAGCACGAAGAAAAAGTGGCTGAGTGCCTGTTCCCGATCATGTACGCCTCCGGTCTGTTTGCAGATGAACCAGAAATGGCTGACATCGACGAAGATGTAGAGCTGTCTGATCAGATGTGTGGCAATATCCCGGCCGCCGTGATTCAGGTGTATCTGCAGCTACACAGCAAGTAAGCCAGACAAGCGCATCATTCATAAAAAAGCCCCTGGCAGCCATGCTGCCAGGGGCTTTTTTATGCT